>NZ_JABFAM010000013.1 GCF_013623775.1 Rufibacter sp. XAAS-G3-1
CAGGTATGTTGAAGTTAATCTTATACCTGGTGATTTAGAACTATAGCAGTTGGAAAAATTATATCGGGGCAATCTAAAGGTTGTGCGTAATTAAATAAAATAAAAATGACACAAGGTCGCGAGCCTCCATCAAGAAATCACTTCAACAACTCTAGTTCAACCAAAAACAATTTTAAAAATTAAGAAAAGCTAAGCAAAAAATGGAAAATTCTACTTCAACAAAATGGTATAATAAGAAAGGACTTGTAACATTATGAATTTTTATTTTCTTTCCTGTTGGCCTATACGCTCTCTGGAAATCAAATAACATTTCAAAAGGCTGGAAAATCGGAGTTACAGCAATTATTGCATTTTTAGTAATTATCAATTTAGGAAGCGACGACGAGAATAATTTAGAAACATCAGCAGATACACCGACTACTACAGAAGTTCAATTAACTCAAGCACAGAAAGATAGTATTGCCAATGTTGAAAAAGCAGCCCAATTAGAGGCGCGGAAAAACAACACAATTACAGCTGAGCAATTATATTCCGCTTATGAAGATAATGAGGTAAAAGCTGACCAGAACTTCAAAGGACAAACTTTTTACGTGACTGGAAAAGTGACAGACATTAAAAATGACATCATGGACGGCATCTACGTAATTCTGGAAGGAGACGTCCGCCTGGTCGTCCTTGCCCCGGACGATGCCCATGGGGCGCCTGATGCGGTAGGCGTTCTCCGAGACGAACCTGAGCCCCTTCCCGGACAGGAACCTGCCCAGGCCGACGGAGTAGACGCCCGTGTCCTCGAAGCCGAGGATAAGGCCGTGGTCCGGGCCGGGGCTGAGCTTGGCGGCTCATTTGGCCAGTTGGCCGAAGCCAGCCTTTGTGTTTTTGAACTGGGAGTGGCAGTGCCCGTTGTCGGGGAAAAGCGCGGTGGCATCCAGCACCAGCTTGCTGACGTCGATGCCGATGAAAAGGTTTTTTCCCATATCTTTAATTGGCGTTAAAAATAAGGTCGGGCGACTCTCACCTTTAGCAGGCATGCAGGCCTAGTGTTCTATCTGGTCAAGGCCGACCGGAAGAAATGGGGGGAGGACTAACACAATGTAGGGGCATGGAAACCTATGTAAACGTTTAGTTCTCCTCTCCCATTTCAAATATAAAGAAATTGCACTATTAAGGATTGGGCAAATATAAAGGTGTAAACGCCAGTGGCCGACAGCCTCCCCTCCGCCGTCTTTCACACGAGGCCATTAGAGGGTATTTAAAATATAATTTTACTTATAGTTACCATAATGGTAACTTTTTTCTTTATATTTGAGTTATAAAAGAAAGAAGTGAGAGTAATAGCAAAACGGGCACTGCGGGATTTCTGGGAAAAGCATGCTGATAGTGAGAAGCAGCTACAGGCCTGGTATAATGAGGCAGAGCAAGCAACTTGGAAGTCTCCAAACGACATCAAGAAAGATTATCCTTCAGCTAGCATATTGGAGGACAATATAATGGTTTTCAACATCAGGGGAAATAACTATAGGTTAATCGTAAGAATCAACTACAAGTATGGCGTCGTGTGGATTCGGTTCATTGGTACGCACGCCGAATACGATAAAGTTGACGCAACTAAAATTTGAGACGAAATGAATATAAAGCTTATAAAAACAGAGGAAGATTACCAATTAGCGCTTCAACGGCTGGAAGATATATTTGACGCTGAGCCGGACACGAAGGAAGGAGATGAACTGGAGGTTCTTTCTTTTTTGATTGACTCTTATGAGAAGGAGCATTTCCCGATTGAAGCACCAGACCCGATTGAGGCGGTAAAGTTCAGAATGGAGCAGCTTGGGATAAAGCAGAAAGACTTAGCAGAAGTTCTGGGCTTCAAGAGCAGGGTAAGTGAGGTATTAAACAAGAAAAGAAAACTTACGCTAGAAATGATAAGGAACCTTCATAAAAGTCTAAATATTCCGACAAACGTGCTGATTCAGGAATATTAAAGAAAAACACCCTCTAACGGCTGGTATATACAAAACCCTTGCTCCGCTGCGGGCTTTGCATATACTAGCCGTTAGGGGCAAGCAATAAAATCAACAACTATCACATTAGAATCGTAACTTACTAAAATGAAAACTTTAGTAATAAACTTACCTGAAACGGTTGATATGACGGCAAAGGAGGCTGTCATGGTACTTGCTGCCCAACTTTACGAAATGGGCAAACTATCGCTCGGACAAGCCGCAGAGTTTGCTGGATACTCTAAAAGAACGTTCATGGAGTTGCTTGGCAGTTATGGAGTATCCGTGTTTAATTACCCTGTTGACGACTTAGACAACGACATCCTAAATGCAAAGAACAATCATATCTGACACAAGTTGTCTGATAATATTGGACAAAGTAGGTGAAATAGAATTACTCAAAGCACTTTATAGAGAAATAAGTATAACCTCAACTATCGCGCATGAATTCGGGCGGGCATTGCCAGACTGGATTTCAATTAAAGACGCTGCAAACAAGACTTACGAGGATTTGCTCAAAGCCTCAGTCGCCTAACTCAACAGCAAGCGCAATAGCACTTGCTGTTGAGTTAGGCGACTGCCTACTGATATTGGATGACTACAAAGCAAGGAGATTAGCTTCCAGCCTGGAGCTAAAATTTACCGGAACATTCGGCATATTAGTTGAAGCCAAACTTAGCGGTTATTTGCCGTCAGTCAGACCTATCCTCGAAAAAATAAAGGAAACAGACTTTCGCCTTTCTTTGGATTTAGAAAGAAAGATTCTGGAGAAGGCTGGAGAATAAAAAAGCAGCTGCTAACATGAACTCTGTTAAAAGTCAATAAAATCAGGCGGAAAATCTTTTAAAATCTGGTTGGTAGGCAACACCCGAATGAATAATAGCGAAAGCCTGCTTGAGCAACTTTTTGCAAACAGCGATCAAGGCCAGTTTTCGGTTTTTCCCTTTCGCAACCAGCCGCTCATATAACTCCCGGCAGGCCGTGTTCGCCCGCATTGCCGTCAGGCTGCACATGTATAGTTTGCTGCGGATCTGGCTGCCTCCCATCTTGGTTATTCTGACTTTACCCCGGACACTAGGCCCGGAGCTATACTCCCGGGGACACAGGCCCGCTTTGGCAATCAATTGACGGTAAGAAGTAGCCTGCCTGAACCCGCCAAAGGACAGGAGCAGCATACCGGCCGTTTTGCTGCCAATGCCGGGGATAGAGCTTAGCAGCCCCGTCTGCTCCTTGAACTGCTCCCGCAGGTGACCATCCAGCTCCTGCTCCAGCAGGCGGATCTGTTTCTGCAGCACCAGCAGCGTAAGCTTCAAGGTTTCCAGGGTCGCTTTACTGCTGACCGGCTGTTGCCCCAAAGCCTCCGGGGAGTTAAGGGTCATGGTTTTTTGCTTAATGAGCTGCTCAATGGCCTGCCCCGGCTGCCTTCATTCCACCAGCCGCGCATCGTCGGGCCGCCAAAGCCTCAGCTCGTTCTGCTGGCCGTAGCGCATGATCCACTGGGCGTCCTTCCGGTCAGACTTGCCCTTGCCAAGGCGCATCTGGATGAAACGCTTGATGACCAACGGGTTTACCACCGCCACTTTTGCGCCCTGCCCAACCAGGAAATAAGCCAGGCGCATGTAATAGGAACCGGTGGCTTCCATCACATACAGGCTCTCCGGCCCGCCGCCTTTGAGCAGCCTGCGGAAGCCTGCCTTGGCGTTCTCCACCTCCAGGTGCCGGGGTTCACCGGCCACTAGGTGGCAGGCAGCCAAGGTTTCTTTACTCACATCAATACCGACTACTGTTTGCATAGCTTAGGGTTTTTAGTAAGTTTAACAAAAACAGAAAGGGAGAAGACTATTGTGGCTTTATCTATCCTGATGCAAGCTCTCGGGCTTTATGGAACTCTTCAAAGTAACAATAGGAAAGGAAGGGGATTATCATGTTAGACAGGCTCGCAAGGGCCTCATTGTATAATAAATCTTGTTCCTTCCCTTCTTCTCTTTTATACAAGTTAGTTAGTTTTTGCAAACATAGGCTAGTGTAAACAGCATCTCGGCCGACGGCTTCCGCCGCCGTTTACACTAGCCGTTAGGGGAAAACATAATTATCAGAATAAATAGATTTTAACCTATTTTTTATAATTAAAAGTATAAGTGGATATGCAAGAAGAACTCATAAACAGGATAACGATAGATTCAAATATTTGCCACGGTAAACCTATCATCCGTGGATTGCGGTATCCGGTCGACAATATGCTCGAACTTTTGGCATCCGGTATGACAATAGAAGAACTCCTGGAAGATTATCCGGACTTGGAGAAAGAAGATTTTCTGGCTTGCCTCCAGTATGCGGCTAAGCTGACCCAGATAAAAAGTATCTACAGGATAGCTTCATGAAGTTCATTGTAGATGCACAATTGCCCAAAACTCTTTCTGACTTCATTAAATCCAAAGGCATAGACTCCATCCATACACTCGAACTGCCTGACAAGAATAGAATGCAAGACGGGTACATCACCCGATTAGCCACAGAAGGAGAACGTATTGTCATCTCAAAAGATGCAGACTTTCTGGAGTCGTATGTACTAAGAAAAGAGCCTCCTAAGCTTTTGATTATACGAGACTGTTAGGGGCAATCTCAATAATTACCCAGAATGAGAAAAATATTATTGGTTTTAAGTTTATTATCTACCTCATTAGGTTATAGTCAAAATAAAATATGGCTGATTGGAACAGCACACAAAGAAGAAAACTACATAAACCCTGACAGCTTAATTACTGCCTTGAATAAGGTACGGCCTGATATAATACTATTAGAGCTTGAAGATGAGCATTTTACAAAAGACTTTAAGTTCAACACGGCAAAATATTCCTTGGAAGAATTCCTAAATGGCAATGAAAATATTGCTGGTTATAACTACCAGCAACAAAACGGCACCCTACTCCGACCATTTGACATAAATGGAAGGCATGAATTTTACCAGAAAGAAAAGTATCACGAACAAGAGAATAAGATGTTCGGTGAAATGCTTAACATATACAAAGACAATAGATTCTCTGAAAACTGTAAAGCTGACTTTGAGATTTTGCTTTCCGCATTAAGCAGTTACTCAGAGCTTAGTTTCAGTTCTTTGAGGGAGGCAAATTCAGATGTTGCAACTAGATTCCATGCACTAAAGAATAAAATCAACTTTGAACTCATGATTTCAATCATTAAGAGAACCAAGGAGTTGGAGAAGTGGCTAAGTTTTGCTGAACTCAGAAAGAATTATTGGAACAGAAGAAACCAAGTAATGGCCGAAAATATAATCAAGTATGCCAACGAGTTTAAAGGAAAGAAAATCGTGGTTCTAATTGGCAATGACCACAAATACGCTTTAGTTGAAATGCTGAAAAAAGGCGGTTTTGAAGCTAAGAACTATTATGAGTAAAAAAGAGACTGCCACAACATGGTGTTCTATGGTAACTCCAACAAAAATCATTAAGATAAACTGAGCATTCTTTCCAGGCTTGTTCTTGGTTCTGTAAGCATGCATAAGCCGCATGTCTTCCCTCATTACAGGGAGACATGCGGCTTATGATCTTATGTTTGATGACATTTAAACGCACTATCTTTTCTTTGCCTTTTTTGGCTTCTTTAACGCCATTTCATTGTCACTCAACTCCTGCCCGAAATCAGGCATGCCATCCTTAGTCCATCTCAGTACCCGGGCGCGGGTGTGGCGGTTGGGGTCGTACAAGGGTTCGCCTTTGATTTCTTTGTAGTCACGGGCATGGTAAATCATCACATCGGTTTTGCCGTCTTCGGCCACAATAAAGCTGTTGTGCCCCGGCCCGAAACGCTTGAGCGCCTCGTTGGTGAAGAAAACCGGCTCCGGTAATTTGTGCCAGGAGGCGGGATCGAGAAGGTCAGCACCCTCTTCGGCCCAGAGTAAACCCAGGCAGTAGTTGGCATCGGTGGCGCTGGCCGAGAAGGTCACAAACACTTTTCCGTTGCGGATAATCACGGCCGGGGCCTCGTTCACGTTATGCCCTTTCCTCTCCCACGCATATTCAGGTTGGGAGATGACCACCTGTTGGTCAGCCAGGGTGGTGGGGTTGGTCATTGGGGCGATATACAGGCCGGTGTTCACCTCCTTGGCAGAGGCCCGGTCTACCCAGATCATGTAGCGTTGGGCCTTGTGTTCAAAGGTGGTGGCATCCAGCGTGAACTGATTGGGTTTACTCACCATCTCGCCTTCCTCTTTCCATTCGCCCTGGGTGGGGTCTTCTGATGCGTTGGACAAAGCGTATTTGCGTATCGCCCATTTGTCTTCCACTGAACCGGCCGCGAAATAGATGTACCATTTGCCGTCTATCTGGTGCAGTTCGGGAGCCCAGATGTGGTTGCCCATGGGGCCTTTGGCGTGCTTACGCCATACCACCACCGGCTGCGCTTCTTTTATGCCATTGATGGTTTTCGACTTCCGCATCTCAATGCGGTCGTACTCAGGCACCGTGGCAATAAAGTAATAGGTACCGTCTGTGGCTTTCCACACGTGCGGGTCTGCCCTCTGCGTAGCCAAGGGGTTGTTGAACTGGTTCTTCTTCAGCTTCTGCGCGTTAACGGCCAGTCCGCTGATTAGGAGCGTTATCGCAAGAATGAGTTTAAAAAGTCTGGTGGAGTTCATGTTGTTTGTGCTGCTAATCTTTTTTAAATATAAACGTAAAAAAGACATTTATATTAAATTAGAGACTTCTTTTCAAAACTCGGCTACTTCCTTGTCATTTATAAACGTCTAGCTTCTCAACCCTATAAAAAAAAAGATAGCGTTTTAGACCTGAAATTCAATAAGCAGGCTCAAAACGTTATCCCTTATAAATAGCTGTAATTCTATTTAACCAGCAACTAGGCAGTGCTTTACTTGCGTCCTTTCCCCCGGGTACCGGCGGTTCTGGTGGGTTTCTGGTCAGAACCTGGCTTGGGTTTCCTGGCCGAGGCTGCTTTGGGGTTTCTGGCGGGCAGTGAGCCTTTGGGCGACCGGGGCGTTTTCTTGGAGACGTGCTCAGATTTGGTTTTCAGGTTTTTGCCAGCCGCCGGTTTGGGTCTCCGCTCTGCGGGTGCTTTGGAGGTTCTATCGGTATCGGGTGCATCATCAGCGTGGCTGGAGGCCTCTTTCTTCGGTCTTCTGCCGGGCGTGTAGTCTTTGGGAATGCGGCGGGTGGCACCAGCATCTGGGGCGGGTCTGCGGGCCGCTTTGGCGTTGGGGTGCTCGTACTCCGCAGAAGTCCGCTTGGGTTTGCCTACGCTGTGCACTTTCACGCCAAATTCCTCTATTACCTCGTCTGCTTCTTCCGGTACATCTTCCGCATCTGCTTTGCGGGCAGAGCGGGCCGCTTCTTTGCCCCAGCTGGAAGCATCTTCGGTTTTAGAGGATTCAGACACCAGTTGGTTGATGGATTTCATCTCCTCCAGGGTAAGATAGCGCCAGTGGCCGGTAGGCAGGTCGTCTAGTTTCACGGTCATGATGCGCACGCGCTTCAGCTTCTCCACCTTGTAGCCCAGCGCCTCGCACATGCGTCTTACCTGGCGGTTCAGGCCTTGGGTTAAGACAATCCGGAAGACCTTGTGGCCTTGTTGCTGCACAAAGCATTTCTTGGTCACGCCCTCAAACAAGCGTACCCCGTTGCTCATGTTCCGGATGAACTCGTCCGTTACGGGCTTGTCCACCATCACCACGTATTCCTTCTCATGGTTGTTGTCGGCGCGCAGGATCTTGTTCACAATGTCGCCGTCGTTGGTCAGGAAGATGAGCCCTTCAGAGGCATTGTCCAAGCGCCCGATGGGGAAAATACGCTTGGGGTAGCCAATAAAGTCAATGATGTTCTTCTTGTCTTTGGTATCTGTGGTGGTGGTAAGGCCGGTGGGTTTGTTGAAGGCAATGTAAATGGGCCGCTCGTTGGGTTTTTTAGACCGGATGGCTTCGCCGTCCACGGCTACTTTGTCGCCGGGTTTTACGGTAGCGCCTTTTTTGGCGTTGCGGCCGTTAATGGTCACGCGGCCTTCCTCAATGTACTGGTCGGCCTCGCGGCGCGAGCAGAAGCCCGAGTCGCTGATGAATTTGTTGAGCCGAAGTTTATTATCTGTTGACATGTTGTTGCTGATTCTGAATACGATACGTGTGCGGGAAAAGGAGCGCCAGCATTTTGGCGCCTATGTTTCTGAAAAAGAAACAAACTAGGCGAAAGTGTCCAGATACAGGTCTTCTACCTTTTTCCGGGCCCAGGGCGTTTTGCGCAGGAAGGTAAGGCTGGACTTGATGCTGGGGTTGTGCGTGAAGCTGTTGATCCGGATGCGGTCACCCAACGCATCCCACCCGTAGTGGTCTACCAACTGCACCAGAATCGTTTCAAGGGTTTTCCCGTGCAGCGGATTGTTTTTCTGTTCTTCCATATTTCCAGTACGAATATTCCCTAGCAAAGCAAGCATTAACAACCCGATATCAAAACCAGTCTAGAAGCCTCGTTATGAGGCTTTTTTATTGCCCTCTATGTTTTTGTTTATAGGTAATATTCGTTTTCTTTGTGTAAATGTTGTTCCTTTTATGTACATTTCCAAACATAAAGGGAGAATTTTTTCAATAACAGCTATAAAATGGCACACAATGGCATTTGATGGCAGCAAAAGACAGTCTTTGACACAGGGAACGCATGAGTAACATACGGATTGAACGGGCTTGCCAACATTGCGGCGCCTCATTTGAAGCCAAGAGCACAGTTACCAAATACTGCGGCCTCCGTTGTGGCCAGAGAGCCTATAAGCTAAAGGTTAAGCTGGAGAAGATTGAAGCAACCAAGAAAGAGGCTGCCCAGGTTCCAGCCTCCAAGCCATTTGAGGAACTGAAGGCGAAAGAGTATCTGACCATAGAGGAACTAACACAACTTCTTCCCATAAGCAGGCGCACTGTTTACCGGTTGATTGATAGGGGAGAGCTTAGGGTTGGCAAGCTAGGGAGAAGGACACTGATACGCCGCTCCGACATTGACTTGCTTTTCACTACCCCAAAAACACCTGAGGCATGAAGATCACCAAGGTAAAGCTTCGCACCAAAGCCATGCTCAATAATCGGGAGAGCGTTCGCCTGGACTACTACCCACCCATACCAAACCCAGAAACTGGGAAACTAACCCGCTTTGAGTATACCGGCCTTTACTATTTCACGAAGCCCAGGACAGTTCTGGAACGCACTCATAATAAGGAAACCAAGGCCCTAGCAGAAAACCTACGGGCTCAGAGGCAGCTGGAGGTTCAAGCCGGGCAATTAGGTTTCCTAACTGCAAAAGACCTGCATGCAGACTTCATTGCCTTTTTCAGGGACTTAAAGGAGAAGAGAGATGGAACCACTCAAGGTAACTGGACAGGCACCCTTAACTACCTGGTTAAGTTCTTTGGCATGACAAAGCCCATGAAAGAACTGTCTGCAAAGGATTGCGAGGCTTTCAGAGAATTCCTGTTGACTTATAGGGGGCCTAAGGAAGAAGATGCCTCTCTCTCCCAGAATACGGCGGGGTCTTACTACGGGAAGTTTAAATCTGCCCTTAAGCTGGCCTTTAAAGAGGGACACCTACTGAAGGATTTAGATAAGGACACCAAAAACATAAAAGCTGAGGAGACGGAACGGGAGTTCCTGACATTAGAGGAGCTTAAGGTTTTGGCTTCCACCCCCTGCAAAAACACCTTACTCAGGAAGGCAGCGCTGTTCTCAGCACTTACCGGGCTACGCTACTCAGACATTGAGAAACTGACCTGGCCAGAGATCCAGCACAGCCAAGCAGACGGTTACTCCATACGCTTCAGGCAAAAGAAAACGAAAGGTACTGAGACCTTGCCTATCTCAGAAGAGGCGGTTTCCCTGCTTGGTGAACGCAGTTCAGGGAATGTCTTTGAGGGGCTTAGCTATTCCCGTACCCTGCTTAAGAATCTAAAGACGTGGGTTGAGGAGTCTGGCATTCCTAAACACATCACTTTCCACTGTTTCAGGCATACCTACGCCACGCTACAGATTTCTATGGGCACAGACCTCTACACCGTTTCCAAACTGCTAGGGCACCGGGATCTGAAGACTACGCAGGTTTATGCTAAGGTGATGGATAAGGCTAAACAGGAGGCCGCTGGAAAGATTAAGTTGTTAGATATTTAAAGACAGTTACTATGCCAACAATATCGGAAGACTTTGAATACGAATTAAGCTCAATTAACAATGGCTTAGATGAGAGGTATAGAATTGGATATGAATGCAAGAAAATCATAGTTGAAGATGAGTATTTCAGGGATTCCCTTTTCAATGAGTTCTCTCTTCTTGCTCCAAAGCCCAAATTCCATTGGTATGTCAAAAACTTCATAAGTGATGAGGTTTATTCTAATGCAAGAACTAACTCTAATCGATTTAAAGACGACCAAGCAGATAGAGTAATCTATTGGTTATTTGATAGATTTAACAAGAAGCAAATAAACAATGATGTTGAAGATAGATATTGTGGGAGGTCACTAAAGGATACCAGTACGATTAAACTGTTAAATGAAATTCACAATAAAGTTGAGGCTTTTAAAAGATATGTTCTGGTAGAAGGAAATGAAGATTATTCAACTTTTGCTAGGGCAATATGCAGGGTAATAATAGATCTTACTAATCAATTCACCATGCCAGGGCTAAAATTTGCTGTATTGAATACTTTTAAAGAAGAAAAGGAAAATATCCATATAGATATTTTAAACGCCTTAGGAAATCGGAACAGTGATAAAAGTACATTCAAGGCTAGGTATGAAATGTTAAAGACTTATGCTGATGCTATAATTATTGAAGAGATTGGAAAAAGCTCTGAAATAATTAATAAACCAAAAGCTTATAGTGGACAGGATTGGCTTGATTCATATAATGAAAGATACATAAAGTACCTTGGTGTAAGTAGGCCTAGTTTGACATATAAAGATTCCATTAGAGAAGAGTATGTGACAACTGAAGAAGAGGCTGAACAAACCAATGCATACTGGAGTAGCGCCAATGTGAAAGCTGGATATAAAGGAACTAGATTCAAGCTAATAACTTCTAAGTCTCAAGCATGGGAGAGGCTAGTGAACTATGAGGCACAGATGCTACTTGAGTCTTTACAAATGAATTTGTATGATACATTCGGAACCCCTAAGCCAGATGTTTGCAGAGAAAAGCTTACTTCTATAAACGACTTTATAGCTAGTGCGGAAAAGGAAAGCATAGAAGAAGCTTTCAAAGGTCATACAAAAGAATCTATAAAGCATGAATATCTCCGGCTTAAACATAATTATTACCAATTAAATGAGTGCCCAATTGTTAATGGTCCTCTGCCGGCTCAAGTATATGGTAAATACTTCTTGTTCAAAGAATGGCTTGAAACTAAACTAAACCATAAAAGGAATGATGATAGTTTTAACCTTACATCTACTGATCATTCAAAATCAGAGAACACATCGACACCTCCAATTAAGCTGATTACTATCCCTGAAGATAAAATAAATATTATCTATGATGAGGTTAAACATCTTTTTTCTGAGCAACAACATCTGTTGCTGAGTGCATTGAAGGGGGAGAAAATAACAGGAAAGCTAACATTCAATGGCTCACAAAAGCAATGGGTTGAACTGTTTAGAAGAATGCATTACAATGGAGTACTTACTCAGGATAAAAGGCAAACTGAGGATTGGATTAATACTTATTTTCAGTATCAAGACAAGAAAAGTGGTTGCATGAAAAATTTTGGAGGCACAACATACGCCTATCTTACCAGGCCGGCTGGTGATCTAACAGAAAGTAAACGCCTATGCAAAACAGAATGGCTAAAGTATAAGTCTAGTAAAATGTTGAAAGGAGAAAACAACCTTAATAAGATCAATTAATAAACACTATACCATTTGTATCCCAAGATATAAATGGGTCTTGAATGGGGTACTCCTTACTTAGGTCATTTGCATCATTAGTTCACTAAACTATTGATGCAATGGAAGCTTTAGTATTAACCCAATTATCTATACCAGAGATACGGCAACTGTTCAGACAGGAGTTGGTGGCCTACTTCTCTGAGGCAGCAACACAATCAGCAGCCCCGCAAAATGACAGGCTTCTTACAGTAACTCAAGCAGCCGAGTTCCTTAGCCTGGCTACTCCTACCATTTACAGCCTGGTAAGCCGTAATGAGATTGTTTACATGAAGAGGGGCAAGCGCCTGTACTTCTCTGAGCAAGAGCTTACGGCATGGTTAAAGGGAGGAAGAAAGGAAGCAGCTGAAGCAAAGCTACCTGCCACTACTTCAGCCCTAAGAGGTAAGGGCCCTAAAAAAGGAGGTGCGAAATGAGCAAAACATTCCACACCTCCGAAGATAATTCTTTAGATCCGCAAGCTAAAGATAAGAAAATCAATCACTTCCTGCAAACAGTGCCCTTCCTTTCTTTTTCAGATAAAGGACTGGAGAATATCGCCAAACGGTTCGGAATCTCTGTTGAAAGTCTCAAACTAAGGATAGAAGAGTTCGAGCAAGGAGGCGGGGTAAATGTTTGACCCATCCGAAAGAATCACTGTAGACATACCGGAGGACTTTGATTTAAATGAAGCCTTTGGGGATACTCCGCCGCCCTCCTATACTTTTGAAAAGCCAAATCTGCTGGAAACCTTGGAGCCGCATAGGTTCCACTCTTACAATTCAATACCTAGGCCTGATGCTATTATCAGTGTAGACGGGAATATCCTTTCCACGGCCGGGAACATCACCACCATTGCAGGCCAAGCCAAAGCGGGCAAAAGTGGGGTTGTTGCTGCCATATTAGCCGGAGCCTTAGCTATACCTGGAGACACCCCGCCAGACACCCTAGGCATCACTGTAAAGCGAAATGACGAAGGCAAGGCCCTAATTCATATTGATAGTGAGCAGTCACGGTATGACCATCACCGGAGTATGATGCAGGCAATTAAAAGGACACCCCGCAAAACAGAAACTGACTGGTTCTACTCCTTTAATCTCCAGCTGTTTGATGTTAAGGATCGCCGACAAAAGCTTCTCCAACTATGCGAAGTCCTTTCCGAAAAGCATGGCGGTATCTATATGATCATTTTAGATGGTGGTGCTGATTTCGTGAATGATACGAATGAACTGAAGGAGAGTAACGATGTAGTGCAGGAGTTTACGGCCTTAGCGGTCAACTATAACTGCCCTCTTATAAACGTGCTGCACTTCAACCCGGGCATAAGCGAAAAGGGGAGGGGGCATTTCGGAAGCCAGTTGGAACGCAAAAGCGAAAGTGTTATTGCGATTACCAAAGACCAAGATAGCGGAATCAGTACGATTGAAGGCAAAAGGCTGCGCAACAGCGGCAACCTTCCACCTATCCAATTTGAATATGACACTGACTTAGGATACCATGTATTCATAGGGATCAAAAAGAAGGTCAGCAAAGAGGAAACCAAAGAAGCGGGCCTCTCTGATTTGGTTTTTCAGCTCTTTCCGATCGGTACTGAAACATACACAACTGCAGAACTACAGGCGCAAATAATGGAAGTTGAAACGGTTAAAGAAAGAACCGCCCTTACCAGAATTAAGAATCTTAAAGATTGCGGTTTGATTGAGAGAGACCCGGCCTTGAACAAATACACCTATACTAATAAGCCTTAGTGCAAAGGTGCAAAATAGGTGCAATTGCACTACTGCACTACTAGGCGCATACATGGTGCAAAGGTGCAACCCCTATATATATAGGGTTGCACTGTTGCACTACCTGTAACATCAATACTTAAAAAGCCTATTTATGGAAAGCATCTTAAATGTTACCGTTTCCGGTTATTCCACTTTCGCAGCAGAACCAAAGGACGTGAATCTTTTATCCTACTTGAAGTCCACCAAATACAGGGCTGCAGTAGATGAGATCCGGAAAGAGGAAGAACCTGCCAAAAGGAAGGCGCTGAAGGAGTACCTACCAGGGATCACACCTTCCGGACGTTTTACCGAAAGGAAGGAAGCTGGTCTTATTGAACATAGCGGCCTTATCCAGTTTGACATTGACTTCAAGGAAAACAAACACATCACCAACTTTGCCCAGCTTAAAGAGCAGATATGCAAAATCTCCTCAGTGGCCTATTGCGGGTTGTCTGTGAGTGGTGCCGGGTTTTGGGGCTTGGTTCCGATAGCGGACAGGAGTAAGCACAAGCAGCACTTCAAAGCCCTTCAGCAAGCCTTCCTAAATTTCGGCATAATCCTAGACGCTGCCCCCTCCAATCCTGCCAGCTTCAGGTATTACAGCTATGATGAGGAACCCTACTTCAACCACAGCGCCCAACCCTTAAAAGCTTTCTACACCCCGCCGGCTTACGTGCCTACTGCATACCGCCAAAGTGTAGATGATAATGAACGAAAAGTACAGGCCTGTATAAGTGAGATTGAGCGCACATGCACTGACATAACTAAAAATTGCAGTCAGACCGAGTGGGCGGCAATTGGTTATAGCCTAGCCGCTGTATTTGAAGAAACCGGCCGGGATTACTTTCACCGGGTTAGCCAATACCATCCTACCTATTCTCCAAAAGAGACTGACTCTGTTTATAGGTCCTGCCTTGGTGGGAAAAAAGGGGATATTGGTACCTTTTTTAAACGGTGCCTTGACTCAGGGATCAAGTACATGGATAGCACCTTGTTTTCGGAAAAGCAGAAGGAGCCAACCCAAAAACCTTACAAGTCTTACACTCATGTTGTATCCGCTCCAGCTGAGTTACCCCGCGTTTCAGAAGTGACCTTAATACCTGAAGAAGAGCAGGAACAAGTAGAGTTCTACAATCAGACATTTTCTGAGCTATGCGATGCACTAGGCTATGACAAAGCCATAGAGAAGGTGAACTACTACTTATTCCTTTCCGGCAAACATTCAGAGTGCAGCACCTTTATTATTCATACTTGCACCCTCTTATCAACTTTCAAACAATCTAAGGCAGCATAATTCAACCACTAACCATAAAACCCAAAACCATGCAAATCACAACAGAGAACACCGCAAAAACCAACACCCTGCCTAATCCAGCGGACACCCTGAAGGAAGTACTAGGAGCCGTAGCCTTTATGATGGAGAACGGGCAGATAGCACGTAACGCGGCGCCCCTGGTAAACATCCTGAATGCAACAGATAAGTATCACAGCGATGATATGGCCACGCTACGGCAAACCATTGTGGGGCACTTTGACCTTGTGGACGGGCAGCCCCTCCGCTGTGAGCAGTTTGAGCCTTATGAGCTTTGGGATAGCCCAGAAGATAAGCTAAGAGATGCCATTGCAAACCTGAAGGTGAAAGAATTTGAGCCTCCTTTCGGTGATGATTACCAGAGATTGTTCGGCTCTCCCACCAATGAAGAACCGGGGGAAATCTATGATGAGGTGTACCTATCGGTAAAGCAGAAAGAGTTCTTGGAAGGCGTTCTCAAGTACTGGTATAATGGCAAAGGGGAAACCATAACGGATGAAGAGCACCTAACCCTCAAAGATGTTACTGAGCAACTGTTCATGTAAGCCGTGCCAGAAAAACAGCATCATTGATAGATGCAAGAAATGAAACGCAAAAGGCCCCTCTACTGCAGTGAGTGAGGGGCCTTTTCCTTATAAGACTTTTTATGTTAAGTAGAAACCTTTTCTTATAAAGGTGCAATCCTTGATAAATAAGGATTACCCTCCATTGGCCCTGATGGCATCAATACTAGAACGCACCCCATTATCAATACTGGTAAGGATAGGTGGTAATGCCTGCAACGCTCTATTGGTCAGGTCAATCTTCTCATGGGTTAGGCGCGTGTTGTATTCAATCCGCTCCAGCTGCCTCAGCTTCTGCATCCCCATATCCATGTAGTCAACATTATTTTTAGCAAGCAAATCCTTGATGTTCACCAAAGACATCTGAACGGCCAGAGTACGCCCGTTCAGTAAGTCCGCCTGTTCGGTGGTGATGCTTTTGATTTGGCCACGTAAGGCATCCTGTTTTGAGTCCTCCGGCTGATAGTCCACTCCGGCAATCTCCTGCATCTGCTTATACCCTTCATGAGCATCTTTCAGCAGCTTTTCACGCAAGTTCTTCAGGTCGGCTATTTCGTCTTTAGTTAAACCATCTGCTGCTGCTTTGTCAAAGGCTATGTAAAACTCCTGTAATTGTTCCTCTAGCCACTTTCTCTCGAATGCCTTAGAAATAGAGCGCTTTATGATTGCCTCAAAGTTTTCACCGAACTCTTTCGCCGCAGGGTCAAGGCCCTGCTCAAACAAGGCGGTAATTTCAGAAAGCAAAGAATCAAAGGAAGTTCCTGTGGTTTCAAACCGGATGCTGTTCAGGGTATCGCGGTACTGTTCTGCCGCATCCAATAAAGCATTGATTTGGGCAGCGGCCTCCGAGTTCCCGTCCGTGATGTTCTGGGCTAAAATATCCCGTAAGCGGGCTATGGCCAATGCGTTATTGTTGATGTCCTGTAGGGAGGCTATCAACTCATTCAAAGTAGGCACGCCGTTCTGGCCTTCATCCCTTTGGCGTATCCGTCTAAACAGGAGCTCAATGGCAGGTATCTGCTTTTTGTACTCAGTTGTGATGGAAGCCAGACCCCGCCGGTACTCCGTCAACCTCCGTGCCCCGTACAGGTCTTTGATAACCGCCAACTGAGCCTCCATGAGTTTTGTGCCGCTTTCTATTTGCCTGATTCTTATTTCCTCGGCATTTTGGCGCTGATCCTCTGCTAAGGCTTGTTTCCGCTCGTATTCAGCGGTTTTATCGAACAGGGAGGCAATCCCTTTGATGGTGTTCATAGCGGCAACGACAATACCAATCGCAGAACCAATACCCGAGGCATAACCCCCGATGACTCCCATTAGTGATTCGGCGCCGCTATTGCCCGCAGCCTTTTCTTTTTTAAGCTCGGCTAAAGATTCAGTGATGCTGTTGATGGTGCTTTTCAAGGTGCCCACGCCTCCGATAACGTCCCCAACCGTATTTAGTAATGAACCGAAGTTTTTGTCGATCATTGACACCGAACCAGCGAGACCCTTAAACTGGCCAGCCATGGTAGTAATCGCCTTCGGTACCTTCTCTTCAATGGTCCTGGAGGCTTGGTTTAGGAGTTTACGGATTTCCTCAATTTTTTCATTGTCTTTAAGACCTGCTTTTATCAACTTCTCCAGCTTCGCCTGGGCGAGGGCTACCACCTTTTTGGCGTTGTCAACTGTAAGGTTATCAACACCCTTGAGTAGATCCTCGAAAATGTTGAGTTTCTCTATATTGGCCCTGTCTAGGGAATTTAAATCGTCTTGGTAGATGCGTTTCCTTTCCTCAAGTGCGGCTAGGTCTCCATTAAGTAATAAAGCCGCTTCGTCCTTCTGAAATTGCTCAGTAAGGCCTGTTCTCTGCTGCTGATAGGTTCGTAATCCGGTCAGGAGGTGTTGGTATCTATCCTTTTCCCGTTGCTCCTCTTCTTTGGCGTTTTTAGTAAGGAAGTCTTTCCGGCTGCTTTCCCCTGTGGTCAAGTCTTCCGGTTTAATCGCGGATAGCTTGGCCAGTTCAGCGGCCGCATCCTTGGCGGTCTGCTTGGCTTTCTCAAGCTCTGCCCCGTAGCGTTTGTCAGCGTACTCTGACGACACTTCCTCCCTTGCCTGTTCATAGTCAGAAACCAGCTTCTTACTCTCTTCCAGCGCTATTTTTAATTTCTCGGTGCCATGCTTATACTCCAGGTCGGCAATGACCTTTACTTTCAAATCATCCAAAGGGGCAATATTGATTCCGCTGCCGGGGTTCTTCGTGTTGAACCTCACCACCTCCGCCCGGATCTTCATGAACTTATCAATAACCGCCTGAATCTCTGCCTCTTCCGGAGCCATGGACTTGCGGTTGTATTCGGCGGTGATGGCGGTGATCTGCCGCAAAAGGGTAAGCCTGGCGTTGGCGGCCACATTCCCTTTCTTGGTTTTCTCCGTTACCTCATCGGTCAGGTCTGCCCCGTTCTTTATTTCCCTGGTGATGAACTTGGTGAGCCCCAGGTTGTCTTTCTCGATTTTACGGATGCCGTCTAACTTCTTCTCCCTTTCGCCTATCACCTCAACGATGGCCTGCTGGTTGGCGGAGATGGCAGAGTCTACATCCTGCCGGGTGCCTTCCCGGGCAGAGGTATTGGCCGTTTTTCTTCTCGTCTCATCCAACTGGGCAAGTTTCTCCTGGAGCTTCAGCTCCTTCTCATCCAGTTCTACTATCTCGCTTATGATCTTCTGCCGGTTACGCTCATTCTCGGTAAGACCCTCTTCCGCTGCCCGTGCCCTTGCGGTGGCCAGGATGGAATCGGTCAGGCGCTGGTAGGCATCGCTTGCCTTGCCGGTCAGGAACTCCTCATCCTTGATGTTGCCCAGGTACCGCGGATAATCTTTCTGCAGTTGGTCAACGGCGGCCTTGCGCTTCTCCAGGGAGATGGTGGTGTCTTGGGTTATCCGGTAGAGCGTGCGTAAGGTGGTGAGCTCCGCCTGCGCGTTCTGGTTACCTGTCAGCGCAACATTGGCCAGGTGTCTCCTTGCCTCAGCCGCCTCGTCCGTCTTCTTCTTGAGGAGGTCCAGACCTGAGAGGTAGTTCATCAGCGGCTCTATGGCAAAGGCCAGCAAACCAGCGATACCCAGCCCCGGTAGGATATTGGCTACGGTCTTCAACCCGCTCCACATACCCCCTAAAAGTCCGGTGTTCCGTTTCACCGCGTCCCCAACCTCGTTAAAGCCAGTTTTCCCGATGTTACGGGTTCTGTTGATCTGTAATTCCGTGCGCTGAAGGGCGGCGTTGTACTTGGCGATAAGTTCAGGGTTGCCGGTGGTGGCCGCGCCGTTGGCGTAGATTTTCTGCAGGGCAATCAGCTTCTCCAACTGTCCCATGGGCTTCTGAATAGCATTCCCGAGGTCATCATATCCGCGGGAACCTGCCCTCGCCATCTTGGCTATCTGCTCCTCCAGCACCTGGGCCTGTTTGTTGTATTCCACCAGGCGCCACGGGTCTTTCTCCCGCTGGGCCGAAGCCCTCACGGATTCCAGCTTAATCTTAAGTTGGTCTATGCTTTTGTCAAATTGCTTGGTGTCCAGACGGGCCACCCAGTCCAGGGACATGTCATCTCCGCTTACGCTTGCAGGCATGGCTTATAGGTTTAAAAGTTGTTGGAATTCCTCCAGGGAAGTAGGGCGTATGATGTTATCCGGACCACTACCCTCTTTCTTTATATCTTCATTGTCATCTTGGCTACTTTCCGGAATGATGTTCATGAACATGACCAGGTTAATCCAGGTCATCTCCCAAAGCACATATTTTGGAGTCCACCGGTAGTACCTCGATGCACCGCCGATTAATGACCACGGGCTATTCTCTCCCCGGTTCCGTTTTCTGGGTTCACCTTTGGAAGTGCGTTTTGGCTCTTCGTCAAGACTATACAGGTAGAAAAATCCGATAGGTGCACCTGGTAGCACACGGCGCTCAGCACGCGCAGCACCATCGGCATGTCAAACTCCCTACGGATAAGCCGGCGCAGCTCTTCCTCAGGCTCCTGCTCAGTGTCAGTCAGGGCCAGGGCGATGATTTCCACCAGTGTGAGCAGGTGGTCGTGCACCAGGGGCAGTATGGCGCCGGTCTTGTCCAGTTCGTGGCCCTGAGGGATTCCGGAAAGCACATCATCGGGTATCTTCATGGCCTCGGCCGAGATTCTGAGCACGGTCCCTACTTTAAGGGAGCCTACCAGGTACACTTTCTCCTCCTGGTGCCTGCCCAGCAGCCGGTCAATCTTCTGGCGCAGGTTCTTGGGCGGCGTGGCGAAGGAGACCTTGATGGCCGGCCGGTGGGTCAGCGCGTCAATGGCATCCTCCGTAATCTCGGTGCGGGTTCTTACATTCTTAATCATTTATTTGGGGTTTATGGGTGGGTAATCGTTTTATCTTTTCCTGAAGGCTGCCAGTGCCTCCCTCAGTTCTCTCTCAGCGATAAAGGAAGAGCCGGTCAGCACATCGTAGCCTTTCGACTCCACAGCCGCGGCGTACTCCATGCCTGCCACCACTACCAGCACCAAGCCGGTAGGGTACTTGGCAGCGGCCCTTCTGGCCACGGCAATACCTTTGGCGGTACCCTCTCCTGTCTCTGGGAAGTGTTCTCTGATTGTTTTTCCGTTGTTCTGGATTAGGAAACCCACGGAGGAAGTGAGCGCACCGGTCCGGTCTTTATAGCGCGGTGTTGCCTGTGTAATATTCCCGCTCCTGTTAGGCTTTATCTTCAAGGGGGACAGCGGAACCGCTCCAATGGTAAGGCCTGACGCCCGCGCCCTGGTCTTCATGGCCTCCCGGTATGATGGGTCTGCGTGAACCTTTTCGCGCACGTTGGTCACGAACCGATCCCCCACAAAGTGCAGGGTCTGAATCATGGTATCATACATGGCCTTCAGCTTCCGGTCAATCACCCGGTTGATGTCGCTGCGGCTAAACTGCGCTTCAAATCCCATACTCACAGGCTTATTGGTTCGGGTTCTGCGGGGTTGGCAGCAGGGCCCAAAAGGATTCCCCACTGCCTCACCACTCACAAGAAGTCCCTATTAAAGATACCGAAAATCGTTGGAAATACCATGGGTTTTAGCTATATTTATATCATATAATAGCCTGTATAATAGCTTATTATATACATTTACTAAAGAAAATAGTATAAGTAGATAAGCCTAGCCATGACACCGGAACAGCAGCAGGAAATAAACAAGATTGTTGATGCGCTTATGGGTACAACGCCTCCTAACCAGGCACCCACGGAAACGGAAAGAAAACTCACCCCTGAAGAGGCGGAGGAGCAGGCCCGGGTTGACGAAATCATGAAACACTTCCCCATCATCTAACCACCCTTAACCCCACAGAAATGGCAAAATCATCATTGAAGAGCCTGTCGGCCGAACACCGGCAGAATGTCGTGAGCGAAGTCCTGGACCTGCTCCGAACCAAGTACGGCCAGCAGATAGGCCATATTGAGATTACCCAGTCAGAGCTTGATGCCCTGGGCCATATCCCACAGGCGTCCCAGCAGGAGATTGACGCAGTAAACCTTTAACCACTTAGCAAGAGACCCATGGAAACCACCACCCAAAAATTCCCCATCCTGATTCACGAAGACGCGAAAGCCTACCAGAGCTTTATGCAGTCCTACCGATTGCACGTCCTTCCCACCGTGAAAGACATCAAGGCGATGTATGAGAAACTCAACCTTCAGGAGCCCTTCAGCGATGAGGTATGGCAAGACATCATACACGGGGGCCGCAAGGTGCAGGCTGCCATAGAAGCCCGGGTGAAAGCCGTCAGGGAATTCCTAGGGGTGAGCACCGGACTCGTCAAAGAAGACGTGATGAGCAAGGCCAACCCCTATGGCCCGATAGCCGACAGGATGTACCGCTTCCACAACACCTTCAATGGTAACTCGGAACAACTGCACCGGCTTCCCTTGAGCGAGGTGGTGAACGTGGCAGATGTCCCCGAAATCAGTGAGAAAGGCAAAGCCATGGTCTTGGAGATGTTCAGGGAGTACATCCAGAATGAGGAGGAACTGCGCATCAAAGAAGATGCTGAGGCCTTTATCGAGGCGTTCAACAAAATGGCGAAGACCCTCAAAGGGGCGGATGTATGGGAAAGAACCTATGGCCCCATGTTCGGGAACGGCCACACCATGCACATGATAATCTCTGAAGACAGGGATGATGCCAAGACTCCAGTATTCAGCCTTAACCCAACTCTTTTCTCCTCTTTGAGATACATCCGAAACTCGAAGAAATATAGATAGCATGTAGGGTGCCTTTGGAAGATTGGGCACCCTTTTGCAGAAACAGGTAATAAAACACTTACCTAACCTTTCCAAAAATGAGCGCAGAAGATAAAAACAAGGTAGACCCCGATATTTTAGCCTTTGGCAAGAAGAGCAAAGGAGGAGCCTGCCCCCAAAGAGGGCGTAGACCCGGCCGTTGCAGCCTTCAGGGATAAAATCAGAGCCAGGCAGTTGAAGAAATAACCGGATGGAAAGCAACACTATAGAAGAGCAGGCCTTTTTGGATGCCTTGGAGGCTTTTACTATTGAGTGGAACAAGATGAGCGTGGCATTAGCCCCCACGGGAATCTGGAAGCATCAGGAAGGCCCCCTTGTAGCAGACAGCCTTACTTTCAACGCCCTTTTCAGAGAAAGGAAAGAGAAAGACCAGCCCTCCCATCTGTCCATCAACCCAGAAGCACTTGACCTATTCAACTGGCTTAAAAACCACAAAAGATAAACACCATGAAGACCCAGACTTTACCCCAAACACCCTCTCAGGAGAAGATACTTATCCATGAAGACCCTGATCTCTTCCAAGGGCTAATGGGCAGAGGAAAACAATTGTTCGGATTGGTCAGCGATATAGCAGAAGCCTACTCCGAACTGAACATCGGGCCCTTTGACAATGAAGCCTTCCAAGCGGCTATCCATAACCCGTCCGCCATCAGGGATAAGGTAATGGGCACCGTAGGGCAGGCGCTCGCCTTGGCTCCCTTCAAGGCTAAGAATCTGAGGCAGGAGATGACGGAAGATGCCGAGGCGCTATTGAGTGACCTTTACAAGGCGGTTACCGTGCTTAGGCAAGCCGGCCAGAGCCCCGGCAGCATTCCCCTTATCTTTCCTCTGTCTTCCATCACCATCAACGAGGAGGGTTCCCCAGAAATAAACGGGCAGAACCAGGAGAAGCTGAAAGAGCAGTACTGCAGGATTTACCTGGAGTCGCCGGAGGAAAAAGCCCTTTACCTCAAACTGAAAGAGCTGGAGAAAGCCTACAACGGAGTGCAGGAGGAATTCAACAAGCACCGGTTCATAGGTCAGCTGGGTGTACACCCTACCATTGACACCCTGGTATTGGATTCCCAGAACATGGCTACCCTGAAGCCCGAGGCCACCAAAATGCTGGTGCAGAGATACCAGGCAAACAGATATTAGCCGGATGGAGAGCAGCTTCAACTACTCTATGGTAAAGAAGAGTTTCGCCATTCTGAAAGACCAGGCCGCTTACCTGAGAAGGAAGGGCAACAAAGCCTCTAACTGGGTAAGGGAAGCGATTGACGAAAAGGTGCTCAGGGAAATGGGGGCCCAGACCCTTGGCGGACTGGGCCTAAATCCTTTCATCACCAATACTGCAGAAGGGCCTATGGATTCCATACAGGTCTTTCTGGTGGAACAGGCAACCGACACCCACTCCCTTATTCTGGTGAAGGGCGGCGGCCGGGACACCTGCGGGGAGATACCCAGCCAGCAGGTAAAGCCTTACCTAAGGTATATACGGAAGCAGCGTTTCAACAAACCGATAGAAGAGCGCCATATCACCAGAGAGGAATTTGAGCAGAAAAGGGAAAGCGTACTTTTTGAAAACAACAAAAATCAGCAAAAACCATGGGACTGAAAAAAGGCCAGACGAACAACCCAAATGGAAGGAAACCTGGGGTACCCAATAAACTGACAGGCAGCATGCGCGAGCGGGTGAACGGCTTCCTGGATGAGAACTTTGACACGGTGACGGAAGCCTTCACGCAGCTGAGCCCCTCCGACAAACTGCACTTCTACACAAAGCTGCTGGCGTTCGGGCTCCCTACCCTAAAGGCGGTGGAGCACTCCGGCGAAATCAAGAATAAACTGGAGGCTCTCTCAGATGAGCAGCTGAACGAACTGGTGCACCAGGTATTAAGTGCCGTTGACAAATAACCTGTGTATATGGGGGCTGAATGTCAACACAAGTTTGTCTTCAAGTATGTCGAAAAGACAAGCAGAGGTAATGGGTACTACGGGAGGCTATACCAGAAAACTGACTATTTCTTTTGTGAGAAATGTCTTGAGGAAAGGGAAAAGATAGAGAAGGTGCAAGCAAACATAAACTACCCTGAGGAAATACCCGCCTGGGCAGCAACAGGGGTTAAGCGGCTAGATTAATCAATCACCTTATGAAAAGACAGGAGAAGATAGAAGCGCTCAGGAAGATACTTGACGGGGTTCCGGTGGAAGAGGCATTCCCTGTTGTGGAAGTGGTCCTTTATGAGAGCTTTGAGAAGGAAGGAATAACGGTGGCGCTTGTAGAGCCCCGGGACGGGTATAAGCAATCCGTCATTGTAACCCCTAACCAATTGGCGGCTTCTGTGGTGGATGACATACGGAAGTGGAACCCGCTGAAACGGGTAAAGGCAATCTACATCTCCAGAGCGGAGCTAGACGCATACGATGCTTGGTTTGAAAAGGAATTCTAATGGAAAACACCAGAAAGATATTGGCGGAAGTACTGACCGGCGCTCTTACCCCTCAGCAGGCGGCACCAGCTTTGCGGCAGGCCATGGCAGAGGAAAACCCTGTGGTATTGGTCTTGGAAGAGAAGGATGGCACCTACAGCCTGGTAGAGGTATCAGAAAGCTTTAAGGTTTGCGATGCCAAAAAGGGCTTTACCCGGGAAGAGGTGGAAGAGAAAACAAGGTACAGGAAGGCGCTGTACTTTGACAGCGAAGACAGCCAGCTGGGCAACGCCACCTTAGTAACCCATCCGGACCCAAAGAAGGTTAATACAGTCATTGTCCTACCTGACAACGGTAGGCGCTTAAACCAGAGCTTATGACCATCATAGAGACAAGCAGCGAAGAGTACCGGGAATTGGCGGTTAACGCCATTGTTAACCAGGACGTGCATGTGCTGAGCCAGCTGAGGGAAGCCAACGAGGCCGGAGCCGGTGAGGTGGTGGTGCTGGGCTCCTTTTTGGATGCGCTCATATACTCCACCGATGATGATGACAACGATGATGAACGGGCGGAGGTAATCACAGACCTGACGCTGTACAACTTCTTCCATAACCCGCCAGCGGCATGACACAGACTAGCAGAGAGATACTGGCCGATGTATTGGCCGGCAACATTACCATGGTAGCCGCGGCGCCGGCGCTGAGGTTGGCCATGAAGAGGGAAGCACCATTGGTTATTGCGATGCAGGAAGAAGACGGCACCTGGTCAGTTACCCATGTAGTAGGAAAGCAATTTGAAATGTCGGACATGTTCCTTAACCCAACGATCAAAGGTCTCTCTGAGGAAGAGTATAGGGCACGCTACGGAGAACACAACGGTATAGAGTTCAAAGCTGTAGAGCAGGTGGGTTGAGTTCTCTTAAATAGTTGATGGTCTTAAAGTTTATCCTTAATTTGTAGAATGGTATACGCAATTTTGAAAGACACACATGGGCATTTCCAATATAAGGAATGCCAAACTACTGAAGGAGCTCTAACACATCTTCTTAAAAATGATTGCTTGCCAATTGCAGTCATTGACAATAGCGGCTATGTTGAGCTAATACATGTTAATAACATGGCCTACGATCCATTCAAAGTATTCCAAGATGCACTTATGAATTTTAGGGAAAATGATAAATCGCTACCTTATAGCAATTACAACTATGCTGAGGAAGTAATTAGAATGGGAAAGGATAACTCCTCATATTTATTTTAATCCTACCCTCAATCGTTCGGAATTGCACCTTTAGAAGAATTTCTCTCTACTTAACATAAGATGTGTTATAAGGAAAACCACGCTCTTTCATTCCTGCCGGGGTGTCTTTTCCGGTTGGTTTCTTGCATTCTTCTCAGGAGGTTGATTTATGGCACGGCTCCATTTATCCTACGTGCGGTTCCGGCGCGGGGCGCCATGCGACGATGGAGTAGCGGAAAGGGATGCCTCTGGGATTCTCTACCTGGAATACCCTCGGCGTACATCCCCGCTATCACACATCTGGGCCCTAGGGGGTGCTCGATGGTAAAGAGGCAACTCTGCTCGTGGGTAGGCTTCTGCTCTTCGAAAATGATCCAGTCCTGCATGGTTAATGTTGTTAAGAAGGGAGGCGTTGATTTGAGCGGCGCATGGCTACAGACAGACATGCTATACCAGCTGTAACTATTACTTGAAGGCTAGGTGATAGGCTCCCACCTGTCCACAAACCAAGCGGAGTCATACTCATCGTCCAATTCACCCTTGACGAACTTCTGCCCGGTGGCCAGATAGTAGCCCGTCTTCCAAACGTCTGACCTTACATTATCTATCCTTTGCCATTTAACCTTGCTTCTATGCTGAGGCAAGGTAGCTGGGTCTAATTGTATCACTGGCATAGCCTACAGGTTGATTGCGGGGCAAAACAACTTAAAACATGGCATCCATGCATTGTATCGGCCTAGGGATTAAACACGGGGTAACGTGTGATTTTTCACATAGATTCGGATGGTACCCTTTCAGAGAGCAAGATGTGTTTTTGTTCCAAAAAAACTGCTGCCACCTTATTGACTAAGGGGCGCCCGCTGCTAATGCCATCATAAAAAAGCCCCGGCTTCCCGAGGCTTTTCCTATTTTAGATCAATTCGAGCGTCCTGTCATTGATGAATACATCTAGTGGAATCTTGAGTGCCTTATGCAGATTGTTAATCTGTTGCAGAGTGAAGTATCTTTTTCTGCTTAGAATTTCAGATACTCTAGACTTGGGCCCAATCAAAGGCTCAAGGTCTTTGTTCTTCCATCCATTTTCTTCCATTATATACTTGATAGCATCAATGGGATCTGGTGTGGAAATGGTGTAATGCACTTGCTCGTAAGCGTGCACAAGAGTGGATAGGACCTCTAGTTCATCATCAAGTTCAGTCTCTGGTTCAGGATTTAAGTCTAAAATTTGGTCAATGCGAGTGATAGCTTCACGGTAGTCTTGGTCGGTACGAATTGGGTGAATTGCTGAATTTGGGGTGGTAGCGGTCTTTGTCATGATTTTTGTACCCTGGATATTTCGTCTTGAACTTGGTATTTGGCGCGGTCAGTTCATTTAGCCCACTACACAGAGTGGGCGTCTATTCTATCATACTCTGCGTGGGTTCCGATCCATCTGATGTATACTGTCTGGTTTTTGACCAGAACCACGGTTATGATACGGTAGCGATTTCCTTTGATGTCGAATATAGCTCGGTTATTACCTAGTATATCTACTGAGTTAAAGACCTTCTTCAACTCATTCAGGTTCTTAATTTCAAGTCCTTTAATGATGGAGACCCAAACCTCAAGAGGGAGTTTGGAGTCTGCATGTTTGGTATAGAACTCAATTAAGCGGGCATTTGAAATAATCCTCATTTTTTTTCATATATGAGTAGATAGAGGTGCTTTAGTGAAACAAAGTTACAAAATATGTAACATTTAACCTAGCATTAGGTTACATAATATGTAACCTAATGCTAATAAAAAGCCCCTCTACCAATGGTAAAAGGGGCCTATTTCTTATAGAAACTTTTCTTACAACTGAACAGGGTTATCCCTTATCAACTGATTAGCCTGGCACCAGTTCAGGCACTCAGGCTTGATGTACCCAAAGATGGACTGCCTGAGGTTTTCCACGTCTTCGCTCTCATATCCTTCCAGAGCGTCTATTACGTTCATCAAGGGAACTGCTGAGGGTGACACCTCTCCCCTTTCAATCATTGCTGAGACTGCCATCAACACGCGGCCTAGGGCCTTGGAGTTATTAAGGAGCTGATGAGGATCGGGTTGAGCGGTGGCTGTTAGACTTACATCATGTGTCATATGATTGCAATTTCACACATACCATTGAATTTATAGAATGCAGTTAAATCCTGCACCTCGAAATGAATTCTGTCACTATTCGTCGTAAGGGAAAACCTGGATGGGTTAGACTCCCCGGCTCTCTCAAAGTGCCCTATGCACAATCCCTCGCTTGACTCTGATACACAGATACTGTTCTCTTTTATGGAGGCAATCTCATGTAAGGGAATAGGTTCTAAAACTAATTTATCACCTTTTGCCGCAAACGGCATTAAACCATCAGAGCCAAGTGTCAATACGTGTTTATTTGGATATGATATCATAGCAATACAACAATTTAGATGAAGTGAATTTAATCAAATGCAGGACTAATCGTTTTTGGACCACCCTCTTTCGTCAAAGGTGAACAAGTTAGGGTGCCTCAATTTGACACATTCAGGGATGAAGGGCTTACCGTTTTCCTTGCCGTCTGCATACAGATGTTGCCAGGTGAAATTGTCTTTTCTGATCATCAGGGTTATCCCTGGTCCCATGCCCCATGTTCTTCTTTCCCCTGTGCGGCTGTCGATGAATGAGTAATATATGACCGCCGCTATGCAGTCACGGTTTAGCCAGGCAAGCTCCTTCAAGGGTATCGCCAGCGACTGCGGCTCATACCATCCTACATGACCAACACCTGAATCGTTAATGTATACATGGGGCTTTATCTCTTGCACTATATGCTTCTCTACCCTCAGAGACTTTAATATCATATGTATCTCAACTTCAGCAGTTGAGTAGGAGGTAATCTGGTTATTGTCTGGATTAACCTCGGGTTCAGGGATTCCGAAGTAAGAACCGGCCCAAGGGCGACCCTCTTCGGGATTTTCCCGCTTTTGATTTTTCCTACCTTCACTTGCCTTTGTTAAGGCTTTGTTGCGATTAGCGCTAGTCGGGCTATTAGGGATTTTTACTGGCTGAGTATTCATGGCTCCTATCTTTTATTTCTGTCAACTGTGAAAATTACCTCTGGTTTCCAGGTATGGGCATTAAGGCGAGACCATTTAAGATGGCCAACCCTGACTAGGGGACTAAAAGAGTGATAGTCTAACTCCTTTGCCTGCCCAGTAGCTTTGTCAATTAGTGAGGTCCGGTTTACAAAAGCAATTGCGCTACTGTCGCTGCAGATAAATTCATTGATAGCAGCGGCCTCTTCCTCATTATCAAAGCCCTCCATGTCACATATGACTTTAATACGCTTTACTTCTAGATTTTTTGTAATAATCTCGAAATCATGTACTACTTGATATTTTGAAGAGTGAGGCTTCAGCAGCCGTAAAGGAATGCCAGCAAAGTTCACTGGCTCATTTTCCTGCCGGTCCAGAAGTAATGGTAATTGCTGCTCTTCGGATTGGATTTGGTTTTCATTCATGATCTTGTGGTTTATGGTTAGAAATAGGTTTTCAATCCAAGTGAGCAAGACCAATTTTGAAGAAGAAAAGCGGGATACGTACCCTTCTTGTTCCTTGTAAGTTTGTACTTGCTTACAAGTATTTGATTGTTAGTTATTTGAATAGATTTGCTATATTCCCAGTACAAAGGTAGTCTTTCTAGGTGAGTTTTACGCGAATGCGCCAGAGAGGGTGGTTCTGATAGGATTAACCGCGCCAGTTCAGCCAACAACTGCTTTGTTTTTGTCCTGTTTTTCAGGAAATAGGGTAAAAACCAAAATTTGGCTCTGGATCGGTGCGTCAATTGTCATTCTATGGGGAAATGTCTGTAACTTAAGGAAGTTTTTAGCTCCCTCTTTTTACCGTTGCACCAAACCAATTCCTTCCCTATGGATACCCTTGCTTCTCCGCTTACCGTTCCTCCTTCTTCGCTTACCATAGACGAATTTATCCAAACGTACGCCAGCCACCCAGTGTACATGGCACCCCGTGGCCCGCAGCTGCACGCGAAGAACTGGCAGGCCGAGGCAGCCCTCCGGATGTTTCTGAACAACCTGAGCGCAGAGGTGGCCGAAGACCCGGAGCAATTGGTGGTTTATGGCGGAACAGGGCAGGCGGCGCGTACCCCGCAAGACGCCCGCAAGATTGTAGCACTGCTGCTCACGCTGGAGGAAGACGAGAGTTTACTCATCCAATCGGGCAAACCGGTGGGCAAAGTCAGAAGCCATGCCGAGGCGCCGCGCGTGCTCATTGCCAACAGTAACCTGGTGCCCAAGTGGGCTACGTGGGAGCATTTCAACCAACTGCGCGAACGCGGCCTCATGATGTACGGGCAAATGACGGCCGGTTCCTGGATTTACATCGGTAGCCAGGGCATTTTGCAGGGCACCTTTGAAACCTTCGCCGCCTGCGGCCGACTCCATTATGAGAATGACCTGCGCCACAAACTGGTGGTGAGCGGCGGCTTAGGCGGCATGGGCGGGGCGCAACCCTTGGCCGCTACCATGACGGGCGCCACGTTTCTGGGCGTAGACATTGACCCCGAAAGAATACGGAAACGGCTGGAGACCGGCTACCTAGATAAAATGACCTTTGATTACCGCGAGGCCATGCGCCTGTCCCTGGCGGCCCGCGACAAAGGCGAGGCGGTTTCCATTGGCCTGGTAGGTGACATTGGCGATGTGCTGGAGAAACTCCTTCAGGACGGCATCACCCCAGATATTCTTACCGACCAGACCTCCGCGCATGACCCTTTGAACGGCTACGTGCCCCACGGCATGAGCTTGCCCCAGGCCTTGGCCTTGCGCGGAGCAGACCCAGTTATGTACCGCGAACGCTCCTTGAAAAGCATGGCCCGCCACGTAGGTTTTATGCTGGAACTACAGCGCCGCGGCAGCCGCACCTTTGACTATGGCAACAACCTGCGGGAGTACGCGCAGCAGGGCGGCGAACCCAACGCCTTCCAGATTCCCGGGTTTGTGCCCGAGTACATCCGGCCGCTTTTCTGCGGAGGCAAAGGCCCGTTCCGGTGGGTGGCGCTCTCGGGTGACCCGGAGGATATTAAAGTAACAGATGAGGCCCTAAAAGCACTTTTCCCGGAGAACACGCACCTGATTAACTGGCTGAACCAAGCCGCCATGCGAGTGGAGTTCCAGGGGCTTCCCAGCCGTATCTGCTGGCTGGGCATGGGCGAGCGCGAAAAAGCCGGACTTTTGTTTAACCAATTGGTGCGCGAAGGCAAGGTGAAAGCACCCATTGTCATCGGTCGTGACCACCTGGACTGCGGCTCCGTGGCCTCACCTTACCGCGAAACCGAAGGCATGCTGGACGGCTCAGATGCTGTCTCTGACTGGCCGTTGCTCAACCTTATGGCCAACGCCAGCGGCGGTGCTACCTGGGTTTCTTTCCACCACGGCGGCGGCGTAGGCATGGGCTACTCCCAACACGCCGGCATGGTCATCCTGGCCGATGGTACCGACCGCGCCGACCGCTGCCTGCGCCGGGTGCTGCACAATGACCCCGCCCTGGGCATCTTCCGCCACGCCGATGCCGGGTATGACACCGCCCAGGAGAATGCCCAAAAGTTTGGGTTGGAGCTGTAGGAGTAGGCGCGGATTTACCAGAATTGAGTTCCGGCAAGACATGGAATAACCTTGTCTTGCCGGTAGATGTAGGGGCAATCCCTGGTGGTTGCCCTAATCTTTGCTGAGGGAACAAACCTCCACAGGTGATTACAATCTATAGTGTCTAAAATACGCCCACCGTGGTTGCGTGTTCTCACCAACAACCCAGACTGCGGAGGAGGGCGAAAGGGCAACCACCAGGGATTTCCCCTACCTTCAGGAACGCCAATTTCTTGTGGAAACACCCTTTCAGAACTGCTCTCAGACCAGAAAGCTTGGTCTGTCTATTTTCTCACCTATCAGCCGTTTTCAGCCTGTTTTCTAAAAATAGAAGGAAAATCAGCTTTGGAATGCCACAGTCATTATCTTGCTGTCTGCACTACTTTCTTCCCGAAACCTGACCCAAATGACAGAAGAACCAGAATCCTACCTCCTTATCGGGCCTTTTAGTCAAATGGTGACCATGGCCGGTTTGCCGTTAAATGGATCTCTAGCCGATGGGCAGTTAGAGGCGCTGGAACAAGCAGGTGTGCTTATCAGAGGAGAAAAGATTGAGAAAGTAGGAAACTATGCTCTCTTACGGCGGGAAGCAGAAGCAACCCATTACCGGCTGCATGAAATAAATACCCCCATGGTGCTGCTGCCGGGTTTCATAGATGCCCACACGCATCTGTGTTTTGCGGGTGCCCGAGCCAATGATTACGCCCTGCGGGTAGCCGGTAAAAGTTACCGGGAGATTGCCCGCAGCGGCGGCGGAATTCTGGATACCGTTTCAAAAACCAGAGCTGCCACGCTGGAGCAACTGGTGCCGGAACTCATGGCCCGTTGCGACCGTCACCTGACCGAAGGCGTGACCACCTGCGAGGTGAAAAGCGGGTACGGCCTTACCGTAGCAGACGAACTCAAAATGCTGGAAGCCATTCAGCAGGTAAACCAGCGGCACCCGCTGGATTTGGTGCCCACGTGCCTGGCCGCTCACCTGCGCCCGCCCGAATTTCCAGATGCCCACGGCTACTTAGAGCACATTCTTCAGGAACTGTTGCCGAAAGTAAAAGAGCGGAAACTCGCCCAGCGGGTAGATATTTTCATGGAAGAAACCGCCTTTTCTGAAGCGGAAGCGTTGCCCTATCTACAGGCGGCCCAAGCCTTGGGCTTCGACATCACCGTACACGCAGACCAGTTCAGCACCGGGGGCAGCAAGGTAGCCGCCCAGGTCAAAGCCGCTAGTGCCGACCATCTGGAGGCCAGCGGTGCAGGTGAACTCACGTTGTTGAAGGAGGCCGATGTAGTAGCCACCGTCTTGCCCGGCGCTTCCCTGGGGCTGGGGATGTCGTTCGCGCCCGCCCGTAAAATGCTGGAGGCCGGCCTCTGCGTCGCCATCGCCACCGACTGGAACCCCGGTTCCGCGCCCATGGGCGATTTGCTCTTACAGGCTGCCTTGCTCGGGGCCGCCGAGAAACTGACTTTGGCTGAGACCTTCGCTGGAATCACCTACCGCGCGGCCCATGCCCTCCGCATGACAGACCGCGGGAAACTGGCCCCCGGCCTGCTGGCCGATATGGTCGCTTTCCCAACCGGCAATTACCAGGAGATTCTGTACTACCAGGGAAAACTGAAGCCCACCAAGGTCTGGAAAAGCGGAACGTTAGTCTAGCAAAAGAGGTCGTTTTTGTTTTCAGGAAGTACCACAGACACTAAGAGCATGTTTAAATTTCATCTTTACGCTGCAAACGGCCATAAAAAGAACCTGCGGAAGCCTTTTTCTGGTCATTTTCGCTGGCAAACCTCAAATTTAAACAAGCTCTAATTCCGGGATTTCTCCTTTTCCAAAAGAATGCGCACAATGCGGGTATCTTCATCATCCCAATTGATGTTTTTGACGTTCTCTATCAATTGCACAGACAGACCGTCATACTGGCCAAACGTGTTATAAACCTCTATCAGGAATTCGGTCTCGGTGATTTCTTTGATAAACCCGTACAGCCCTAAGTCCTGGTAAAAATTCACGTAGATGAGGTTTTCTTCTTTGAGAGCCTGCTGTAAGATCTCTTCAATGCTGCAGTTCCCGATATGGAAAATAGCCGGAACGGAGGTGTCGGCGTAAAGCTTTCTGAGGCTGGCCTCTTTGATCTCTAATCTGCGCAGAAAAACATCGTCAAAGTCAGCTCCAAAAAGATCAGTGGTTCTGATGATGGTGATCCCGTTGGGCAGCCCTTGCTGCGAGATAGACCTGATGCTGACCGTTTCTTCGTTTTGGTCAAGCAAATAGCCAAAGTGAAGTTTTGGGCCATCAGATGCGTTGACTCTAAGGGTTACCGGTTTTTGTTCTTCTATTGATTTCTGAAGTAATGAGTAGATTAATGACATGTAAGCAAGCGTAGGTAGATTTGTTCTTTTAGAAATGATAATCTTGGTGTAAAATAAAAAAATATTCTGTACCCTACTCTAAATTTACTTCCGTCTATGTACAAACCATCAGATAAAACCACCTGGAAAGGAAGGTTAGACTTGCCGGATGGCGAGTTGGGGTTGAGGTGGCATCAGATAATACGGTTGCTGGATCTCGCCGGCGAAGTACCAGAGGATCACGGGAATTTCGCCTTGCTGGGCTTCTGCTGCGACGAAGGGGTTCGGCGGAACCAGGGCAGGGTAGGAGCAGCGGGTGGCCCGGCCGCTGTCCGCCAGGCGATGTCTTCCTTCGCTTCTCATCTGCCATTAGGAGTACAGTTGTTTGATGGGGGCGATGTATTGTGCGCCAACCAGCATTTGGAAGAGGCCCAAGCGCAACTAGGCAGGAAAGTGGAGCTACTACTCCAGAAGGGTTTTAAGGCGATTGTTCTGGGAGGCGGGCATGAAACAGCGTACGGGCACTTCTCAGGCATCCGGAAAAGCCTGAAAGAGGGAGAGCGCCTGGGAATCATCAATTTCGATGCGCATTTTGACCTCCGCAGCTACGCCCAAGGTTCCAGTTCCGGTACGCCTTTCCGCCAGATAGCCCATGACCTACACGCGGCCGGAAGGAATTTCCAGTACCTCTGCCTCGGCATTCAGGAATACGGCAACACCCGCCAGCTTTTCCAGACCGCGGCAGAGTTGGGCGTGGAGTACGTGTCTGCCCAGGGGATTCAAGTTGGGGCAACTGGGGCAGTGCAGGAGAAGATAAAGCAGTTCATGGCGAAAGTAGACAAGCTGTACCTGAGCATTGACCTGGATGTGTTTGCCGCCGCCTACGCACCCGGTGTCAGTGCCACCAATGCCTTAGGGCTCACGCCGCATACTGTTTTGCCTTTATTGACTCAGGTTGTCAGCAGTGGGAAAGTGGTTTCTTTAGACGTAGTGGAACTCAATCCAACGCTGGACTTGGACGACCAAACCGCCAAACTTGCCGCCGCGCTTATTTATCAGTTGGTGCAGGCGTGGGGGTAGAAAAATTCTGTTCGTGTGATTTTCGTTCCGGTTTCTCGTTTTAGGCCAGTTTTTAGAAAATCAGGCTCAAAACACCATGAAAAGTTATTACTGACCTTCCGCAGGAGCCTCATTCCGGAGGCCCGCTGATGCGTTTTAGGACTTTTTTTAGGAAAACGGGCCGGAAACGGCATTGGCAGAGACACTCGTAGGAGCTACGCACACTACGAGGTCTTGGGAGCGGGCGATATTGCGGAAGGAGGCCCAAAACGCGAAAACCTGTGAGGTCTCCAAGACCTCACAGGTTTAGAAATTTACTGGCGCGAGACTCCGGTCTCGTGACTTGGGATGAAGCGAGTCTCCAGACTCGCCGGGAACCACCAGCTATAAAAATTTCGGGTTAAAACAGCAGGAGCCGGTTCCTTTCATAGGAACCGGCTCCTGCCTTGATAAACCTTAGGCAGAATTGCGTTCAGCGTTGATGATCCCGAAGGAGCAGCGCATGACCAGTTTCTCGAATTTGCTTTTGTCTGGGGTCACAGCTTCCTGTTCCTCCATTTCCCTGATTTTGGTGAGGGCAAACTGTTGGATGGTGAGCAGCGGCATTTCAATCCGTTGGCGCATCTGAATGGAGTGGAGGTTCACCGGTTTATCGGCCATGAGGTGCGTATTGCCCGTGAGCCGGAGCACGTACTGTTTGGTGCGCTCAAACTCCTGGTAGATGATGTTCCAGAGCTCGCCGTATTGGGGATGGTTGGCCAGGAAAGCGGTGAGTGGGAAGAAGCACTTGGTCATGGCCATCTCGCAGTTCCCCAACAAGGTTCTGAAGAACAGCGAACGCCCGTACAGTTGCGCAATGGCTTCCCACTGCCCGTCGGCTTCCAGTTTCTCCAGCGCGCTGCCCACCCCGAAATAGCCCGGCAAGTTCTGCTTTAACTGGCTCCAGGAACCAACGTACGGCACCGCGCGCAGGTCGTTCAGGTTCAGTTTGCCGGGTTTGCGCTTGGACGGACGGCTCCCGATGTTCGCCTCGGCGTAATACCTGAGCGGACTGGCGTAATTGAGGTACTCCAGAAAGTTAGGGTTGTTTTTAAGGGTGTTGTAGGCTACGTAACTTTCCTCGGCGAGGCGCTGCATCACCTGCTCTTCCTCAGCGGAAAGCGTGGTTTCCTGAGCAGTGAACAAGGCATTCCGGATGCCCGCGTGCATCAACTGCTCCATGTTGTACTGGGCAGAATCTATGGTTCCGAAGTTGGAGCTGATGGTCTGTCCCTGAATGGTCAACTGGATTTCCTTGCTCGCGATTTTTGGGCCCATGGAAGCGTAGAACTGGTGCGTACTTCCGCCGCCCCGGGCGGGCGGGCCTCCGCGCCCGTCAAAAAACACCACCTGCAAATCATACTGGTGGGCGAGGCGGGTGAGTTCTTCCTTGGCTTTGTAGATGCTCCAGTTAGACATAAGGTAACCGCCGTCTTTGGTGCCGTCTGAGAAGCCCAGCATGATGCTCTGGATGTTGCCCCGGCGGTGCAGATGCTGGCGGTACTCGTCAGAACGGTACAAGGCCTGCATCACCTCATGGGCATTCTTGAGGTCGTCAATGGTTTCAAACAGCGGTACAATGTCTACGGACAGTTCCTCGGGTTGCCAGCCGCTGAGCAGAAACAGGCCGTACACTTCCATGACATCCAGGGCACTGGTGCTGTGGCTGATGATGTAGCGGTGGCTGCCGTAGGGGCCATTGATTTCCTGAATGGTTTTGATGGCCTGCATAGACGCCAGTATGTCGCGGTGCAGTTCATTTTCCAGGGCTTCGGGAGAAACGGTGGCGTTGGCGTTCAGCAGGGCTGATATTTTCTCGGAGGGGGAGAGCTCGGCGTAATTTTTAGGCAAAGCATCTGTGCTGGCCGCGATGGCTTCCAGCGCTTCGGTATGCGCAGAACTGTCTTGCCGAACGTCAAGCGAGGCGAAGTACAACCCAAACAGCTCTACTTTCCTGATCAGGTTTTCGGCATGGTGCAGGAACAGAGAATTGTGTTCCCTGATCAAGGTCTCCCGTATTTTCTGCAGCGGCACCAGTACGTCATCTTTGGTGATGTCTGCTTTGTAGCCCGGCAAAAACAGGTTGTTGTACAGCTTCTGCTCCAGCACCAGGAGTTCATTCAACACGCCTTTGAAGGTCAACCGCCGCTTGAGCCGGCGAACATCCCGGTAATACGACTTGATGATGGCGCCCCTAAGCGATTCGGCCACTTGCAGGGTAATGGCGGCGGTCACAAACGGGTTGCCGTCCCGGTCTCCGCCGGGCCAGAAACCTAGCCTGATCAAGGGGTTTTTATCTGAAACCGCCTGCGGAAACTGGCTTTTGAGGTAAGCCATGATTTGGCCGGCCGCCTGGTAGAACACGTTTTCCAGGTACCAGATCAAGCTCACCGCCTCGTCATACGGTGATGGTTTCTCGTTTTTGAAGAACGGCGTTTTGCCCAACTGCCGCAGATAGCTGTTCACCTGCGTGGTGTTGTCGTTCAGCAGGGCTTTTGAGAGATCGTTGATGATGCCCAAGACCTCGCTGGGATAGAACTGGGTAGGGTGGGCGGTGAGCACCAAACGTACCGAGAAGTCCTGCAGCTTTTCCTTTAACTGCGCCTGGGTCTGGGTTTGCTCCACCTCGGCCTGCAGGTGTTTCAAGGTGCCGGCCCCGGCCATGTCATGCGTCTCCCTAAACGATGCGTCTTCCAGGGCATCAAAGAGAACCACCTGCCGCTCGGCGTACTGCACAAACCTGAACAGCAGATCTATCTGCTCCTGCTCGGTACGGTAGGGCGTGTACTGCCCAAAAAACGTGCTGATGATTTCGTTGGGGCTCAGTTCTTTCTCAAATCCTTCTTCACAGTGCAACAGGAAAATAGACAGCAATACGCCGGTTTTCTCCACCCTATGGAAGGGAAGCGAGGTGAACAGGCTGTTGTATAACTGAAACTTCAGGCCTACGTGTTTGTCATAGGTTTGCAGGGCGCTGTTGGAAGAACTATCCATAAGGTCTTGGTTTTGATTTTGGGGTAGGTGGCTAGAGAGAAATGGGAACGTGTTTTTATAAGCTTTTATTTCTTACAGTAAATCTAAAGAGTTGTTGTGAAAAGAATGACAGAAACAATGATTTCTTTACAAATTATAGGTTGTAAAGTAAGATTAGTTGAAATTGTTGCAAGAAGGGTTTTGCCAGCCTTCTTGGTACATACGGCAGGTGTTTCCATGCTGTTTTGAAAGAAACAGGCCTAAAACAGATGGGTATGTTTCTAAGGTTAGAGGAAAAGTACGGAGACAGCATTCCGTTATCCTATTTGTCGTCCTGGAAGGATCTTATGGGCGAACTAGAATAGTTTTGATGGAGCGTTATTGCCGCTTGCCACCAAGATCCTTCCAGGACGACAACAAGAAAAGTAAGTCAAGCTAATTTTGTCCGCATACTAACATACTGTACCTCTCAACGGGTAGGCTTAAAGTACTCTGTTTTAAGCTTAGTTTGCCGAAAACACCTTAAAAACGGCTTATAACTGACCTTCCGCATCCCGCTGGCGGTTCTTGGCGAGTCTGGAGGCTTGCGTCAATTGGGTCTAAACCTGCGAGGTCTTGGAGATCTTACAAGTCTTCGTGCTGATAGTTCTTAAAAAGTAAAGATTTCACTCGCTCGCCTCAGGCGAGGGTGGGTTACCCGCGGCCTTTGGCCGCTAGGCTGGACATTCCAGATGACTTTCCTGGCCAATAGCACAAAGGCTTTCAGCCTCTGTTTTAGGCCTGTTTTCCGCAAAACAGCTCTAAAACGCATAAAAAAGGGAAGGCCTTAAAGCCTTCCCTTCTTCAGTTGGTGCAATCTGTGATTAGATGTTCACCGGTTTCATTTTAGGTACCAGCGACTTCATCACGGCCCAGGCCAGCAGATACGCCAGCGCGCAGAACGCAAACATGATGGTGTAGCCGGTTTCTATGCTGCCCGCTTTCTCGTAGTGGTCAAACAGATAGCCGCCCACTTTGGTCACGATCACTCCACCAATACCGCCTGCCATGCCGCCTATGCCGGTCACCGAGGCCACCGATTTCTTGGGGAACATATCTGAGACGGTGGTGAAGATGTTCGCGCTCCAGGCTTGGTGGGCAGAGGCCCCGATACCGATCAGAATCACCGGAAACCAGAAGCTGACATGCCCCAGCGGCTGCGCGGCCAGTACCACCAGCGGGAAGAGCGCGATCACGAGCATCGCCCGCATGCGGCCCTCATAGGGGTTGTAGCCTTTGTTGATGAAGTACATGGGGAACCAGCCCCCAAAGATACTCCCAATCATGGTCATGCTGTACAGCACGCTCAAGGGCAGCATCACGTCCGTGCCGGTTAGGCCGTACTGCGCTTTGAGGTAAGCGGGCAGCCAGAAAAGGAAAAACCACCACACCCCGTCGGTCATGAATTTGCCGAAGACGAAAGCCCAGGTCTGCCTGAACTTCAGGAGGCTGAACCAGGACACCTTCTCGGCCGCGGCCGGGGAATCCTGCTCCAGTACGGGCTCAACGTCGCTGGTGATGTAGGCTTTCTCGGCGGCCGAGAGGCGTTTCTGTTTTTCAGGGGTTTCATAGAAAATAAACCAGAAAATCAGCCACAGGAAACCCACGGCCCCAATGATGAGGAAGGTGTATTCCCAACCCAGGTGCGAGGCGATCCACGGAACGGTCAGCGGGGCCAGGATGGCCCCCACGTTAGAACCGGAGTTGAAGATACCAGTAGCCAGCGAGCGCTCTTTCTTGGGGAAATACTCGGCGGTGGCTTTGATGGCCGCCGGGAAGTTACCGGATTCTCCGAAGCCCAGAAAAGCCCGGGCCACCATGAAACCCAGCACCGAGACGGAGATGCCCGCAAACCCCAGCGCAGTGAACAACGGACTCACCGCCCGGCCCAGAGGCTCAGCGTACGCGTGCAGGATAGCGGCCAGAGACCAGATGATCAATGCCCAGGCGTAGCCCTTCTTGGTGCCCAGCTTGTCAATGAACCGTCCCGCAAACAGCATGGAGATGGCGTAGGTGAACTGGAACACCGCGGCAATGTTGGCGTAGTCGGTGTTGGACCACCCAAATTTCTCGGCCAGCATGGGTTGCAGCAGGCTAAGCACCTGCCGGTCAAGGTAATTGACCGTGGTGGCGAAGAACAGGAGACCGCAGATGGTCCACCGGTAGCCACCAATCTTTTCCTGGGTGGTCATGGGTTTAAGGTTTGTTTGTGTTGTTTGGGTCATATGGGCGCGGTTTATTAGTTTCTACAATTCTTGGCTAGAGCCAGGGCCTGCGTAGTGAGGTCGTGTAACTTGTCGTACGCACGGTTGTCCAGCACGTCTTTGCTGATGAGCTTGCTGCCCATGCCCACGGCGCAAACACCGGCCTTGAACCAGGTGCGGAAGTTCTGTTCCTCCAGTTCCACACCGCCCGTAGGGATGAACATCTGGCCGGGGAACAGTTCTTTGATGGAGGAAAGGAAGGCTGGCCCCAGAATGTTGGCCGGGAAAAGCTTGATCAAACCGGCTTGGGCGGTCTGGGCGGTATGGATCTCCGTGGGAGTGAAGCAACCGGGCACCCAAAGCAAACCAGCCTCATGCACCAAATTACCTACCTGCGGGTCTACAATGGGAGCCACAATGTAGTCGGCCCCGGCTTTGAGGAAGTCGTTGGCCTGCTGCACGGTTTTAATGGTGCCAATGCCCAGGTGCAGGTCTTGGTACGTTTTCAGCTCAGATTTCAGAAACGTGAAGTTTTCCAGCGCGGCGGCCCCGCGGTTAGTGTATTCCAGCGTTCTCACACCCGCCTGGTACAGGACTTTGATGATTTCCAGGCTCACTTCGGGGCTCTCGTAGAAAAACAAAGGCAGTAGCCCCTGGTCTACAATCGCCCGGAGGGCCGTCTCTTTAGTCTGCATATTCTTTTATGGTTTCCTGTATCTCTGCTACCGAAGTGGTGGTAGCGTCGCTCTCAATGAATAATTTCTTGAAGGCCGCCGCCGTGGCAAACTCCAGGGTCGTTTTGGGGCTGTTTTGGTGAAAGAAGCCGTAAATCAGGCCCGCCATGAAACAGTCGCCGCTGCCCACTTTGTCCAGAATCTGGTCTACCACATACTCCTGAGAGACATGTAGTTGGCCTTGGGTGTACAAGGTAGTGAAATAGCGGATGCCTTTTGCCCCATGGTCAAAACGGAACGTGTTGGCGACTATTTTACTTTTTGGGAATTCTTTCAGGATAGCCTCTGAGGTAAGGGTGGCGTGCTGCAACAGTTTGTCTTTCTCAATGTCAGCCACCAAGTCTTCCTGCAGCGGCATGCCCAGCATTTTATTGGCGGCCCACACGTTGCCCATGATCAGGTCACAGGAAGAAGCCAGGGCAGGCATTACCTCTACCGGTTCTTTCCCGTATTTCCACAGCTTGGCGCGGTAGTTCAGATCCAGGGAAACGAAGATTTTCCGGTCAGCGGCGGCTTGGAGGGCTTCGGCGCAGACATCGGCCACGTTCTGGGTGAGGGCGGGGCAGATGGCACTGAAATGGAACCAGCTTACGTCCTCAAACACCGCGTCCCAGTTGATGGTGCCGGGCGTAAGATCGGCGTACGCCGAACCCGCGCGGTCATAGATCACCCCCGCGTTTTTGAGGTCTTTTCCCTTGGGCAGGTAATAAAGCCCGAGGCGGTCTCCCTGCATGACAATGGGGGAAGTGTCAATCTGCCGCTCCTGCAGGTAGCCCACCAACTGCTCAGAGATGAAGTTCTGGGGCAGCGCAGTGAGATAGGCTGAGGGAACGCCCCAGAGCGCGAGGGCAGTGGCCACGTTCAGTTCGGCGCCGCCCACGTAGAACGGCAGTTTGTTTTCGCCCAGCCACTGGCCCTCGCCGTCTGGGCAGATTCTCAAGAGCAGTTCCCCGAAGGATAAGACTTTTCCTGCCGCCATACCTTAGAAGTTGAAGTAGTTTTTGGCGTTGTTGTAGCAAATATTCTCCACCATCTGGCCAATCCAAGCCATTTCTGAGGCCGGTAACTCGCCGTTCTCCACGTCATTGCCCAGCATGTTGCACAGGATTCTTCTGAAGTACTCATGGCGCGGATAGGAGAGGAAGCTGCGCGAATCGGTGAGCATGCCCACAAAACGGCTCAGCAAGCCCATGTTGGAAAGGGCGTTCATCTGGGCTTCCATGCCTTGTTTCTGGTCCAGGAACCACCACGCAGAACCGTACTGGACTTTGCCCGGCGTGCTGCCGTCATTGAAGTTCCCGATCATGGTGGCGTACAGTTCGTTCTGGCTCGGGTTCAGGTTATAGAGGATGGTTTTGGCCAGTTGGTCTGAGTTGTCCAGTTTGTCCATGAATTTGGAGAGCGGACGCGCCACGTCAAAATCCCCGATGGAGTCAAACCCGGTGTCTGCCCCCAGTTCACGCATCATGCGGGTGTTGTTGTTCCGCAAAGCGCCCAAGTGGAATTGTTGCGTCCAGCCTTTGGCGTGGTCCATCAAAGCCAGTTCCACCAGCATGGCTGATTTGAATTTCAGGATTTCGCCTTGCGTGAGGGCCTGTTTCTGGAGTGCTTTTTCAAAAATCTGGCTAATCTGTTCGCTCGTGTATTCTTCGGCGTACATGGTTTCCAGGCCGTGGTCAGACAAACGTCCGCCCTGGGCGTGGAAGAAATCATGGCGCTGTTGCAGGGCATCCAGTAACTCCTGGAATTTGCCGATGGAAACGCCCGAGGCGGCTTCCAGCTTTTGCAGATACGCCAGATACCCGGTGTCTTCAATGGCCATGGCTTTGTCCGGCCGGAAGGTAGGCAGCACCTTAATGCCGAAATCATCGGCGGCAATTTTCTGGTGGTGCGCCAGGCTGTCAATGGGGTCATCGGTGGTGCAGATCACCACCACGTTCATCTGCTTCAGGATGCCGCGCACGCTGTACTCCGGGGTTTGCAGCAAAGCGGTGGCTTCGTCATAGATGGAACGGGCACTCTCGGGGTTGAGGACTCTGTCAATCCCGAAGGGGCGTTTCAGCTCCATGTGCGTCCAGTGGTACAGGGGGTTCCGCATGGTGAACGGCACGGTCTGGGCCCATTTCTCGAACTTCGCGTAAGCATCGGCATCGCCGGTGCAGAAACGCTCCGGAATGCCGTTGGTACGCATGGCGCGCCACTTGTAATGGTCACCTTCCAACCAGATCTGCGTCAGGTTGTCGAATTTTCTATCGTTGGCAATGTCCTCTGGGTTCAGGTGGCAGTGGTAGTCAATGATGGGCATGTGCTTGGCATGCTCATGGTACAAGGTCTGCGCCGTCTTGGTCTGGAGGAGAAAGTTATCGTCTAAAAAGGACATGTACTTGGTATGATTTGATGGAAACTACCTGTAAACTCAAATACGCTGGCAAACCAGCCGGGGCGTTTACGGGGTGATTTTGTGAAAATAGGCTAAAAACAGGCATAATACCCAATGATAAGAGCTGCAATTGTTAGAAAGAGACCTATTTGGTACTTTTTTAGACCGTTTTTGCCTGTTCTTTTTGCTGTAGCGTTTTCAACTGGGTGGTCATGGCGGCTTGCAGCCCTTCCACTTGGGTAAGGTCAGCGCCCCAGAAATCCTGGTTGGCCAGCACGGCCTGTACGGTTTCCCCGGGCGTTTCTTTCTGCCAAGCCGATTGGAAGAAAGCCAGCACCTCAGGGGCATCGTTCAGCGGAATCTGCTCGCCGTTGTAGTCGCCTTTGTAGAACAGGATGAGCGCGGCCAAAGACTTAAGAAGCCGGGTGGGCAACTGGCCTTTTCTGCGGTGATATTCCAAAATAGAGGGCAAAACGCGCACCTTGAATTTAGACACCGAGTTCAGCGCAATGGAAAGCAGCTCGTGGTGAATGAACGGGTTCTGGAAACGCTCTATCACGTCATTGGCAAACTGCTGCAGTTCCTGGGCAGAAAGATCTAGGGTAGGGATGATCTCCTCAAAGATGGTTTCCCTGATGAAGGCGCCGGCTTCTTCGTCTTCCACGGCTTCGCGCACGGTGCGCAACCCCTGTAGATACGCCACCGGTACCAGCGCCGAGTGGGCCCCGTTCAAGATGCGCACTTTCCTGATGCGGTAAGGCGTGAGATCGGCTACGATCTTCACCTGCAACCCGGCCTGTTCTGCCGGGAATGCCTTGGCGACAGATGCCGGAGCCTCCATCATAAACAAGTGGAAAGGCTCTGATTTCACCAGCAAGTTGTCTTCAAACCCCAGTTTCTGCTGAATCTGCTGGCTGGTGTCTTTGGGGAAGCCGGGTACAATGCGGTCTACCAGGGTGTTGCAGAAAATGGTGTCTTGCTCCACCCAGGCCGAAAAGCCAGCAGGAAGGTGCCAGAGGTCTGCGTACCGGAGCACGATCTGCCGGAGCTGGTCGCCGTTCTGCTCAATCAACTCACACGGAATGATGGTGAGCGCCTTTTCCTTGGCCCCGTTAAAGTGCGTGAACCGGCGGTAAAGCAGGGCCGTCAGTTTGCCGGGGAAAGAGGTAGGCGTTGTCTCAAACGTGGTATCTGCGGGGTCAAACGTGATGCCGGCTTCGGTGGTATTGGAGATAACGAATTCCAGGGCGGGGTTTTGAGCTAGTTTCAGGTAGGCGGCATAGTCAGCGTAGGGGCTGAGCGCGTTGCTCACGCAAGAAACCAGTCTGGTCTCCTGCACGGTCTGGCCGTCCTGAAGTCCTTCTGTCACCACATGGAACAGGCCGTCCTGCGCGTTCACTTTCTGGTACGCTGTCTTGTCGCGGGGCTGCACAATCTCTACCGCGCCGTTAAAATCGGTTTTCTCGTTCAGGATGTCAATGATCCAATCTACGAAACCGCGCAGGAAGTTCCCCTCTCCAAACTGTACCACCTTGGTAGGCCTGGTTTGAGTAATCTGGGCGGTTTTTCTGTTGAGTGGTTGCATGGGTAAGGTTTTTGTTTTGGGGGTAGAATTTGAAAAACAGGCGTAAAACGCGGGTGCTGCTTTGGTGCGCTGCGGGCGCTGTGGCCGCAGGGTTAAGGTAGCCGCCCAGGTTTCCGTAGGGTAGAGCCCCTGATGATCAACTCGGGCTTGAGCACCGTTTTCTGCGGCACCAGTTTGGTGTCACCGCCTTTGAAGTGCTCAAAGAACAGTTCGGCGGTAATTCTGCCCATGGTTAAACTGAACTGGTCTACCGTGGTAAGGGCCGGGTCTGAGAAGGACGTGAACGGCTCGTTCCCGAAACCGGCTATCGCGATTTCTGTGGGCACCAGAATCTTGTGTTCTTTTAGTACCTGCAAGGCTCCCATGGCCCCGTAATCTGAGGCCGAGAAAACGGCATCGGGCTGTACCTTCAAGGCAAGGAGTTTCTCCATGCTGGTGCGTCCGTCCTCTAACTGCAGGTTGCTCTTGATGATGAGTTCTTCGTCAAAAGGAATCTCGTAGTCTCTGAGGGCATCGGTGTAGCCGCGCAACCGCTCCTTGAAAACGCTTACTTTCTTGGGGCTGGTGAAGTGGGCAATGCGCCGACAGCCCTGCAGAATGAGGTGCTCCACCACCTTATAGGCGCCTAAGTAGTCATCAATGACCACCTGGCTTACTTCCAGGGCATCTGTGGTGCGGTCAAACAATACCAGCGGAATCCCTTTTTCATGGCAGCGTTTGTAGTGGTCAAAGTTCTCTGTGTTCTTGCCTATGGAAGCAATGATGCCGTCTACCCGCGCGCTCAACAACGCGTCAATGGTTTGCACCTCCTTCTCATAGTTGTCATAAGACTGGCAGATGATCACTTTGTAGTTGAGTTTATTGGCTATTTCCTCAATTCCCCGCACCACCGACGCGAAGAACGCCCGGTCTGCCGTAGGCACAATAATGCCAATGATGTAGCTTTTGCCGTTGCGGAGTGCCGCGGCAATGTTGTTAGGCTGATAATTCAACTGCTTGGCTGCTTTCAATACCGCCTTTTTGGTGATCTCACTTATTCTGGGGTTGTCGTTCAACGCCCTGGAAACGGTGGATGCCGTAATGTTGAGTTTCTCCGCTATGTGGTGAATGGTCACCTTTGGTTTACTAGCCATATGGTTATTGGTCGCCCCCGGGGGAGGGTCAAAATCTACTACACGCTTCTATCTGTCACCGTTGGCCTACCGTTCATTGCTGGGTTTCCCTATGGTGGCCAGGATGCCCCCGTCCACGTAGATGATCTGCCCGTTGACGAAGTCGCTGGCGCGGCTGGCCAGGAACACGGTGGCCCCGCCCAGATCTTCAGGATCACCCCATCTGCCGGCGGGTGTCCGGTGAACGATGAACTCGTTGAACGGGTGGCCGTCTACCCTGATGGGCGCGGTCTGCTCGGTGGCGAAGTAGCCCGGCCCGATGCCGTTGACCTGCACGTTGTGGCGGGCCCACTCGGTGGCCAGGTTCTTGGTGAGCATCTTCAGCCCGCCCTTCGCGGCGGCATAGGCGCTCACCGTGTCGCGGCCCAGCTCGCTCATCATGGAGCAGATGTTGATGATCTTTCCCTGTTTCCGGGCCACCATGTATTTGCCCACGGTTTTGGACATGACAAAGGGGCCGGTAAGGTCTACGTCCAGCACTTTCCTGAAATCGGCTACCTCCATCTCCAGGGCGGGGGTGCGCTGGATCATGCCGGCGTTGTTCACCAGAATTTGGATGGGGCCCACCTCTTCTTCAATGCGCTGGATATTGGCTTTGGCGGCCTCCTCGTCAGTGACGTCAAACAAATAGCCTTTCGCGTCTATGCCGTTGGCGCGGTACTGCTGGAGCGCCTTCTCCATCTTAGCGGGCGTGTTGCCGTTTACCACCAGGGTGGCACCGGCCTTCGCCAAGGCAGTAGCCATGGCCATGCCCAAGCCGTGGGTGGCACCGGTCACCAGGGCTACTTTGCCGGTCAGGTCGAATAATTGCTGTGTCATGTCTTCTTACTTAAGGTCGGTGATGGGGAATTTGTCCATGTCATTGTAATCCAGGTTCTCGCCGGCCATACCCCAGACAAAGGTGTAGTTGGAGGTGCCTGCGCCGCTGTGGATAGACCAGGGCGGGGAAAGTGCCGCCTCCTGGTTCTTCACCCAGATATGGCGCGTTTCCTGCGGTTCGCCCAGGAAATGGCTCACCACCTGGTCTTCGGGCAGGTCGAAGTAGAAGTAGGCCTCCATGCGGCGGTCGTGCACGTGGGCGGGCATGGTGTTCCAGACGCTGCCGGTTTTCAGCTCCGTCACGCCCATCTGCAACTGGCAGGTATCCACCACTGAGTTGATGAGCACCTTGCGGATGGTGCGGGCGTTTGAATTCTCTGGCGCACCTGTCTCCACGGTCTCGGCCTCAGCCAGGCTCACCTTCTTGGTAGGGTAGGCGTGGTGGGCCGGGGCGGAGTTGAGATAGAAACGGGCCTCCCCGTCTTTGGCCGGGTTGAACAGAACTTCCTTCACGCCTTTGCCTATGTACAGGGCCTCCTTGGGGGCCAAGGTGTATTCCTCGCCCTCTACGGTGACGCTGGCCTGGGGGCCCACGTTGATGATGCCCAGTTCCCGGCGATCCAGGAAGTTCTCTGCGCGGAGGGTAGGGAAGGTGTCCAGCCGCACCGGCCCGCCCACGGGGTTCACGCCGCCTACAATCAGGCGGTCATACAGGGTGTAGGTCAGTTGCAGCGTGTCTGGCACAAACAGATTCTCGATCAGGAAGTGCTCGCGCAGTTTCTGCGTGTCGTAGCCCTTGAAGTCTTGGGGGTGAATCGCGTGGCGCGTTGTGTGGTGGAGGCTCATATGGTTTGTAGAATTGATGTAATCGTTTGCGCAAATTACAAATTTATCAATGCCTTCGGTTATCTGATCTTATAAAAAGATGTAGAAAGTACTAGAAGGTGCGTTGAATCGTTTTGCTAACATAATAAAAAATTGGTGAACAAGGCAGATGTTTAGGGTATGTATTTAGAAAAGTATCAAAAAAACGGGTTGTTTTTTTGCGAAAGAATTTAAATAAGCGTAAATATGCAATCGGTTGCGCAGATTAGTGCCATGCCGCCAGCCTTGCCCCAAATCCTTAACACTTTATCAAAAAACAAATTGTTATCTATGCAACAAGCATTACTAAAGAAGAGCCGGTACCTGCTGGTGCTGGTTTTTTTCTTCACTGCCCTAGCTGGTGCCTTTGCTCAGACTGTTACCATCACCGGGAAAGTGACAGATGAGAAGAAGGAAGGCCTGCCAGGCGTGACCGTCCTCTTAAAGGGAACCACCACCGCCAATGCCACCGACGTAGACGGGAACTTCTCCCTGGCGGTGCCCAATGGAACCGGTACTTTGGTGTTTTCCTACATAGGCTTCGTTTCTCAGGAAGTGCCCATCAATGGAAGAACTTCTATCAATGTAGCCTTGGTCTCAGATTCAAGGGCTATTGATGAGGTGGTAGTGGTAGGGTATCAGACCGTCACCAGAAAAGAATTGACCAGTTCCGTATCATCAGTAAACGCAAAGCAATTGCAGGACATACCAGTAAGTACGGCAGCTGATGCATTGGCTGGGCGATTGGCAGGGGTTCAAGTTACCTCATCAGATGGGCAACCAGGTTCTGAAGTGACAATTCGGGTAAGGGGTGGAAATTCTATCACTCAAAGCAATGAGCCATTATATATTGTGGATGGTATTCAAGTTGAAAATGCATTGTCCTTCCTTTCGCCGCAAGAAATTCAATCAATAGATGTGTTGAAGGATGCGGCCTCTACCGCAATATATGGAGCAAGAGGCTCTAACGGTGTAATTGTGATCACTACAAAAGGTGGACGCGAAATGCCCACTCAAGTGACCTATAATGGTTTTGCTGGCGTGCGGCAAATTGTGAACAAGTTGGACGTGATGGGGCCTTACGATTTCGCACTTTATCAATATCAGAACTATAATTATAATAGAGATGAGGAAACCCGTAATAGTTTCCGGGATAGGTATGGGCGCTATGAGGATTTAGATATCTACAGAAGCATGCCTAAAACAGATTGGCAAGAAGAGGTATTTGGTAGGGCTGCTTTGAGCCAAACGCATGTGTTAGGTGTAACAGGGGGAAGTAAAACAACTTCATTCAATTTTACTCTGAACCACGTGGATGAGGAGGGAATTATGCTGAACTCGGGAAATGTGCGTACCCTGGCCTCTTTGAAATTTGATCATACAGTAAACGATAGATTCAAAGTTGGATTTACTGCTCGTTATAGCCGCCAACAAATTGAAGGTGCAGGAACCTCTACTACGGGAAACGTTGGAAACAGCAGGCTGAGAAATGCTGTTCGCTTTAGACCCTTTATCGCTCCAGGATTTGAAGATCAGGTGAATGATTTTGATCCTTTAGATTTTGAAAGATCTAATCTTATAAGCCCAATCCTTTTGGCTAATCAAGAGCTACGCTTTGATAAGCGCAATGACATAATACTCAATGGTTACTTTAGTCTTGATTTGTTAAAGAACTTAACTTTTAAAAGTGTATTTGGGGTTACTGCCGGCGAAAGAAATATTGATGAGTTTTATGGCCCGTCCACCTCATCAGCAAGAAGAGAAAACGGACAGCCTATCGTAAACCTAACCGATAGGAATACATTGTCTTATACTAATTCAAACACCTTGAACTATAGGACAACCTTTGGGGAAGACCATAATGTCAATGTATTGGTCGGTCAAGAAACTTGGAAGAGGAGTAGGGAAGAGTATGGTGTATATGTGAGATGGCTTCCAATAGATATTACTCCTGAGCAAGCATTCGCAGGGATTGATAAAGCGACCCCGCCTGCAAACTTAATACAAGATCCGGCGACAACTAATGAATCCGGAGAGGCTCTTTTTTCTTTGTTTGGATCAGTCGGATATAATTTCAAGGAGAGGTACAGAGTGAATTTTGCTTTTAGACGTGATGCTTCTTCTTTGTTTGCTCCTGAAAATAGGGCAGGCGTTTTCCCTACTGCTTCTGTGGCATGGCACATTGGTGAAGAGAGCTTTATGGCTGGTACTAAAAGCTGGTTAAATGACTTGAAGATTCGTTTTGGGTATGGGGCTGTTGGAAATAACCGAATTGAAGCTGATAGATGGAGACCTGTATTCGGTACAGATGAAGATGTAGCCTACGCCTTCAATGAAGCCATCACTCCCGGATATTACGCCCCTGCCCTAGCGAATAGAAGCCTGGTTTGGGAAACAACAGTTTCTAAAAACCTTGGAGTAGATATGTCCTTATGGAATAGTAGGTTAAATGCTAGTATTGACGTTTATGAAAACACTACTAATGACCTCCTGATTGAGGCGGTAGTGCCACAAACTAGTGGCTATACACGTCAGCTTCAAAATGTAGGAGAAACTAGAAATAGAGGGGTGGAGTTGCAACTAGATGGTGTGGTAATGGATAAAGGTGACTTAACTTGGACTGCCAACTTCAACATTACCCATCAAAAAAACAGAATTATGAGCCTTGGTATTGATGCTACAGGGCAACCACTTAAATCTTATCCTTACCCATCTGGTTGGCTTCCAACACAATCTGTTACTTATAATGATTTCTTAGTAGAAGTGGGTAGGCCAGTGGGGCAGTTTTATGGCTATGTAACAGATGGATATTATAAACTTGATGATTTTACTGCCACTTACAATGCAGCTTCAGATTCTTGGACTTATGTACTTAAGGAGGGGCTCGCAAACAGCAGAGAGGTAGCATTAGGTAATAGAGCTCCGCAACCGGGTGATTTAAAACTGAAGGATTTGACTCCGGATAATGGTTCAACTATGATTGGTGCCGATGACAGAACTGTTTTGGGAAATAACCAACCGAAATTCTTTGGTGGCTTGAACCAACAAGTAACTTACAAAGGGTTTGACTTGAGCGTATTTCTTAACTTCTCTTACGGAGCAAAGGTCTACAATGCTAACAAACTTGAGTTTACCACCCTTTATGAGGATTTAGACAATAACGTGCTCTCGCTGATGAACGACCGTTGGAAATGGTATGACAACAATGGGGCTTTAGTCACAAATCCAGAGCAGTTGGCTGAAATGAATAAAGATTCAAAATACTGGACTCCAGTAAGAGGTAATTACTTCCTTCACTCATTTGCCATTGAAGACGGTTCCTACCTTAGAATTTCAAACCTAACCCTTGGGTATTCACTGCCAGAATCTTTATTGAAAAGAACAAGAGTGATCTCAAAACTTAGAGTGTATGCCACTGTAAACAACTTGGCAACTATTACTGGCTATACAGGCTATGATCCTGAGGCAAATACTAGAAGAAATACAGGCTTGACCCCTGGTGTAGATCATGCTGCTTATCCACGGAGCCGCTACATCCTGGGTGGAGTAAATGTTACTTTCTAATCTCAAATCTGTAAACCATGAATACTAAATATATTAAATCTCTTTTTGTTGCAACAGCAATTGGAGGATTCTTAACCTTGTCAGGTTGTGATGAGTTCTTGACAATTGAAAATGATTCAACTCTAACACAAGACGCAATCTTTGCGAGTGTTTCATATACTGAATCTGCATTAATAGGAGTATATAACATGTTACCTGGCGATAATGGATATGGTAACAGAGTCTCTATTATTTTTCCTAATGCGGCTGATGACTTTAGGGTAAGTGGAGATCATAATGCTCAAGGGCGCCAAGGTATTGCTCATTATGGTGTTGCACCTGGCAATGGTGAACTAGAGAGGCCCTTTAACCAGCTGTATGGGGGCATAGAACGAGCAAATATTTGTATAAAAAATATTCCACTATCAGATATTTACACATCTGGCTCTGCCTCTGAGCAAGCAAAAATGCGCAAATTATTAGGAGAGGCATTGACTCTGAGAGCGCAATTCTATTATGAGCTTGTACGAAACTGGGGAGATGTTCCGGCCCAATTTGAGCCTTCTTCTGATATTCCAGACCTCTATTTGACAAAAACTGATCAAGATGAAATCTATGACAGACTGTTAGCTGATTTGGCTCAAGCAGCAGAACTTGTGCCCTGGCGTTCAGAAACAGGTGAGCCTACCACTCGTGTGACCAAGGCTGCTGTAAAAGCACTGCGAGCTAGAATTGCGTTGGCAAGAGGAGGGTATTCTTTGAGGAGAACTTCAAAGATGATGGAGCGCAGAAGCAATTATCGGGAATTTTATGAGGTTGCTAAGAACGAATGCCGTGATATCATTCTTCAAAATGAAAATGGTTTAAGTCCTATTTATGAAGATGTTTTTAGAGCATTGCATGGTAGCTCCAGATCAAGTGGGGCTAGTAGAGAGTTGATTTGGGAAGTTGGAGCCTATGGTGGCGGAACTCAAACCGATACGAAGTTGGGTTATTCTAATGGGCCAAGAATAAACCAAGCAAATCCTACTTATGGCCAAGCAAATGGGTTGGTTGAGGCAGTTCCAACCTATTTTTATGAATTTGACTCGATTGGAGATTCACGAAGAGATGTCACATTAGCATATTTTGCTGTTGAGGCAAATAACAATAAGACACTTTCTACTTCACTGGTAATGAGAGAAGGTAAGTTTAGGAAATACTGGACTAACTTCAATGGTACTATCCAAACCCTAGGAATCAATTGGCCACTTATCAGATATGCAGATGTACTTCTAATGTTTGCAGAAGCTGAGAACGAATTAAATGGGCCTACGTCAGAAGCAGTTGCCGCATACGAAGAAGTTAGAAAGCGTGCTTTCTTTCAGTGGGAACCTAGGATGGGCACAACACCCACAACAAAACCAGAGTTCTTTAATGCTATTGTGCAGGAAAGATTGTTAGAGTTTGGCGGAGAAGGAATCCGGAAATATGATCTTATTCGCTGGAATTTATTAGAGCCAACTATACTAGAAACAAGAGCTAAGATGCGTGCTATGATGGAAGGCACTGGACGTTACGCTAATGTTCCTGCAACAGTATACTTCAAACCTAATCAACTATTAGGTAGAAATGTGACAGCTCAGGAAGAAGCCCTTAATTTTCAGTTGCTAGCAGGATTTGGGACAAACGGAGAGCCAATTACTGGGAATGTAAATCAGGTAATGTACCAACCATCGCCAACTACTACTACCCCAACTGGGTTTACTGGAGTGAATTGGAGAGCTGCTATCACAGAGGCACACATTTCCGGGCCAGTAAGAGCTTTTGCAAGTCAATTCACACCAAATCAGTCTGAGCTTTTCCCAATTCCTACTGGAGCTTTGAATGCTAATTTTAGACTTACCCAAGACTACGGTTATTAATCAAAGTTTTTGATTACAAAAGATAGAAGACATGAAAAAAATAAATTCAAAGTTGTTCCTGCTGGTTTACCCTATGTTATTATTACTTGGGTTGGGTATGGTTTCTTGTAAAGAAGATGACGAGGAATTGGGGGGGATGCGGATGTTCCAGCCTGGGGGTGAAATTTCGTCTTCTTCTGGAGAGTCATCGGTCACCTTAACTTGGGAAACCCCGGCGAACACTGTTGCAGGTACTACAACTTACACTGTGGAGATTGCCAAGGATACGTTGTTTCAGACACCTGTAATTTTGACGGCACAGACAGATACCGCTACCATCACCTTTACAGAGGAGCAACTTACGATAAAAGAACTCTACTATGCACGGGTAAAAACCAACGCTAGAGAAGATGGTAGAGAAGAATCAAAATGGTTGACCAGTTCAAGGTTCAGTATCAGAGGGGCTCAGTTGTTCGTGAACAATCCTGTAAACAGCGAAGACCTCACCGACAGAGGGGTTCGGTTAAAGTTCATCTCAAGAACAGAATTAACTAGGGTAGTTCTGACCCCTCTAGGAGGAGGAACCCCGATTGTGGTGAATCTTACCCCCGCCAACCTTTCTTCTGGTACAATTCTGGTAGATAATCTTGCATCTGGCACCACGTACATAGCAGAAATCTTTGCGGGTACCAAAAGCAGAGGAACTACCACCCTCAGAACCAAAGATCCACTAGCCGGAATTTTGGTTGACCTCAGGGGCTTCACGAACAGACCAAGTGTATTACAGGATACCCTAACTCAGATCCCTAATGGAAGCACTGTTATTTTGAGACGTGGTATGACTTATACCATTGCATCAGAAGTGAACCTGGACAAGTCTGTGACAATTACCAGTGGAACAGATTTGACAGAACCTGAATTAGCCTCTATTTACTTCACCAGCAACTTCAATATTGCTGCTGGTAGCAACATAGATCGCGTTACCTTTAGAGATGTGATTTTGACCGGAAGTGATGCTACGGCAAAGTACGTCTTCAATATCAACAAAGCCTCTACAATAAAGGCGATGACGTTTGAAAATGTGAGAGCTGGTAAGTTTAGAGGACTAGTGCGAACCCAAGCTAGCCCGGTAATCATCAACAACTTCACCGTAAACAACAGCGTGCTTGATAGCTTAGGCAGTTACGGGGTTCTTACCGTTGACGTAGCCACCAGCCAAGTACAGAATATTATTATCAGCAACTCTACCATCTACAAAGCAGAGAAAGTGATTGTCAGCAGAAACAACTCCACTTCTGTGTTAATTGAAAACGTAACGGTGAATGAGGCACCCGCTTCAGGTGGTTACTTGGTTGATTATTCTACAACTGGTACAAACAGTGTAACCAACGGAATCAAGATTAGAAATTCAATTCTAGGAATTGGCAAAGCGGGTAGCCAAACCATTAGAGGTATCAGGGTAAACTCAGCCTCTCTGGTGGAGGTATCTGGAACTTACGCCACCTCTGACCACGTGGAGAGTGCTAATCCGCTTCCAAGTCTTTCAACTTATAACGGCACCTCTCTTACCTTATGGCAAGACCCTAAAAACGGAGACTTCCACTTTAAAGATGGCAACTTTGCAGGCAAAGCAACTGCCGGAGACCCACGTTGGAGATAGGAATAAAAAGAAGCACCAGAAGGATAAGTGCCGTCAAGTAGGCGGTATTTGTCCCTCTGGTACTAAGGTGCATCAAGGCCGTTTAGAGTTCCTGTTTTGGGCCTGTTTTTGATAAAACAAGCTCTTAACATAAGAAGCCTGGAAGAGGCTGAAAACTGAACTTTCTGAATGGCAATAGAAGTGAGAAAAGTCTGAGTTGTTTCTATAGACATACTATGAAGCTCTTAGAGTTTTGCGCCTGTTTTCCTAAAAACACCCTGGAAACGGCGGTACAAGCGGATGCTTGCGGCAGTGTACAAATAACGGCTTCTTGTTTTCTGCCTGTTTTCATAAAAGTAGCCTAAAAACGATGGCGCTGGTTGACGCTTGCCCCAGAAGAATTGCTTTAAATGCCGGTTCATGAAAAACTCTAAACAGGTTCTATATTATTCTGCTGGGTGCAATGTGCTTGGGTAGTTTCCTTCCCAAGTCTTACTCCCCCTTAAAACTATGATTACTAAGAATTTTACTTGGATCAACGGAATCTTCGCATTCCTGCTCTTGCTGAACATGGGGTGTGCTACAAGCCAGAACACCCCACAAGGAGCAACCGCTAGTGAATTCCCCCAATCCTTTACCGTACAAGTAACCAACCCATTGAACCGCGAGCGTGAGAGTGTGCTGGTGCTCATCAGCGAGGCAGACTTGCAACGGAGCCACCGCTCTTTCAACAGACAAGCCTTTGCGGTATATGACGGCACCATTGAGATCCCCAGCCAGTACAACGCCAAAGACACCTTCAACAAAGGCATAGCACTGGTGCTGGACAACATGAAAGCCGGCGAGACCCGCAAGCTCACTGTTCGCTACCGTCAATCCGGCACCAACCAGCGCACTTACCCCAAACGCACCCAGGCCGAACTCTCCAAGAAAGTAGGCGGTCGTTTTGAGAACCGAAAATACATTGGCGGCACGTTCCAGAACATAGATTCCCTGCGCGTCCCCGATGAAGTCACCGACCATTCCTACTACCTGCGCTATGAAGGCCCGGGTTGGGAGTCTGACAAAGTGGGCTACCGTTTTTACCTGGACTGGCGGAATGGGGTAGACGTGTTCGGGAAGAAGACCAATGCCATGGTGCTGCAGCAAGTAGGGCTGGACGGCTATGATTCTTACCACAACCCGCAGCCCTGGGGCATGGATATTCTGAAAGTAGGCAAAGCCCTGGGCGTAGGTTCACTGGCCATCTTTGACAACGGCAAAGCCGTGCGCGTGGAGAAAACAGACAGCACCTACAGCAAAATCACCCAGAACGGAGACGTGTACTCTTCCATCCTCACGGACTATTACGGCTGGCAAGTGGCCGGACAAAAACTGAATGTCCATTCCCAACTCAGTATCCACGCCGGTACCAGACTCACCCGCCACCAGATGCGCCTTGAAAACGGGCAGCCGCAGAACATCAGTACCGGGTTAATCAAAGACAAAGCCGCCAAGCTGGTTTCTTCTAAAGGCGAAGCGGGCAAGAGCTACGGTTACATTGCCACGTACGGCCCGCAGACCTTGAACACCCCGCCAGACAAGGTAGGCATTGCCGTGCTTTTCAAACCACAGGATCTCATCACGCTTACCCAAGATCCTTTGAACCACGTGGTGCAGTTGAAGCCTTCTAACGGGCAAGCCGAATATTATTTCCTGGCGGCGTGGGAACTGGAGCCCAACGGCATTAAAACCGAAGAACAGTTTCACCAATACCTGAAAAGAACCGCTGAAGAACTGGCGCACCCGGTGCAAGTGAAGGTCTCCAGATAAGCCTTGCCCGAAGGCGGAATACAGACTTCTGCCTCGCACCGATAGCTTTCCGTTTCGGGCCTGATTTCTGAAAACCAGGCCCGAAACGGAAAGCCTTCAAACACCTTCCTCGGCGATGGCATTAGTTGCCGGAAGGTGATTTTTTACAAGAGGAAAACGGGGAATAGATGAAGGGGAGGGTGCCTCTTTTACGTACGACAAAACAGAAAATGAAAGTAGTAAACAGTTTGCCGAAGCTTTCCCTTTTGGGTATCGCATTCCAGATGATTTCTTTCTCTGGGTGCGCCCAGAAAGCTTCTCCCACCACTACCGCGCCGGTCGCAACCAAGGCAGAGACCGGCCAGGCGTTGGCGTTTCCGGGGGCCGAAGGGTTCGGGAAGTTCACGACCGGCGGCAGGGGCGGACAGGTAGTAGTGGTCACCAATCTGAACGATGCCGGACCGGGCAGCCTGCGCGAAGCCATCCGCAAGAAAGGCCCGCGGGTGGTGGTGTTCGCCGTCTCCGGGTATATTGAACTGGAGTCGCCGCTGGACATCAACAACGGGGACTTGACCATTGCCGGACAATCCGCCCCCGGCGACGGCATTTGCCTGAAAAATTACCAGGTGAGTATCAAGGCAGATAACGTCATTGTGCGGTACCTCCGGTTTAGATTAGGCAACAAAGCGGCCCAACAAGCCGATGCGTTCGGGGCCAACAAAGGGAACAGCAACATCATCATTGACCATTGCTCCATGAGCTGGGCCACGGATGAGAGCGCCTCGTTTTACCGCAACAAGAACTTCACCTTGCAGTGGAGCATCATCGCGGAAAGCCTGAACGCCTCGGTGCACGCCAAGGGCGACCACGGTTACGGCGGCATCTGGGGCGGAATGGGTGCCTCTTTCCACCACAACCTACTCGCCAGCCACAACAGCCGGATGCCCCGGTTCAGCGGTTCCACCACCACCCCAAATACCCCTGATGAACTGGTGGATTTCACCAACAACGTGGTCTACAACTGGGGCCAGAACAACACCTATGGCGGCGAAAAAGGCCGTTACAACATGGTCAACAATTACTACAAGGCAGGCCCGGCCACAGCCTCCTCTAAAAAAGACCGCTTGGTGAACCCATCGGCGCCGTTCGGGAAATTCTACGTGGCAGGTAATTATGTAGATGGTTTCCCAGCTATCACAAAAGACAATTGGGCAGGCGGCGTACAGCCAGATAATAAAGATTCGCTTAATGCGGTGAAAGCCGCTAACCCGTTCCAAGTCACTTCCATCAACGTGCAAGAACCACAAGCCGCGTTTGAAGCGGTGTTGAAGGGGGCCGGAGCCAGTCTGAAGCGCGATGCTGTTGATGCCCGCGTGGTGCAGGAGGTAAGAACGGGCAACTCTAACAATGGCAAAAAGAAAACCGGCATCATTGACACCCCAGAAGAGGCAGGCGGCTACCCGGTTTTGAAAGCTACCCCCGCTCCGGCTGACCAAGACCAGGACGGCATGGCAGATGCCTGGGAAAAGTCCCAGAAGTTGAACCCGGCCAGCGCCAGTGATGCCGCCGCGTTTACCCTAGATAAGCGATACACGAACATCGAAGTTTATTTGAACAGCCTCGTAAAATAGAATGCCCATGAAGAAGTGGATGCCCTTTTTGTTTCTGATGTGCTTTGGGGTTCTGGCGCAGGCCCAGCAGAAAAAGCTGGTGGTGGCCCAGGACGGGAGCGGCGACCATACCACCCTCCAATCGGCGGTAGACGCTATTCCCGCGTTCCCCAATGAGCGCCTCGAGATTCACATCAAAAACGGCACGTACCGCGAGAAACTGGTGATTTCCTCCTGGAAGACCAAGCTCTCCTTCATCGGCGAAGACAAAGACAAAACCATCATTGTCTGGAACGACTACTCGGGCAAGGGCAACATCAATACCTTCACTTCTTACACGGTGCTGGTGCAGGGCAATGAGTTCAGGGCGGAGAACCTCACGTTCCAGAATAGTGCGGGGCCGGTAGGGCAGGCGGTGGCGTTGCACGTGGAGGCCGACCGTTGCGTGTTCAAAAATTGCCGCATCTTAGGCGACCAGGACACGCTGTACACGGGCGTAGACAACAGCCGCCAGTACTATGTGAACTGCTACATTGAAGGCACCACAGATTTCATCTTCGGGCCGGCCACGGCGTTCTTTGAGAATTGCATTATCCATTGCAAAAAGAACTCCTACATCACGGCCGCATCCACCCCCCAGAACCAACCGTACGGCTACGTTTTCCTAAACTGTACCGTGACCGCCTCGCCCGCGGCGACCAAAGTGTACCTGGGAAGACCCTGGCGGCCTTTTGCGCAGACGGTGTTTCTGAACACGACGCTGGGCGAATTCATCCGTCCGGAAGGCTGGCATAACTGGAGCAAGCCCGAGGCTGAGAAAACCACTTTTTACGCCGAGTACAATTCCAAAGGCCCTGGTGCCGCGCCGGAGAAAAGGGTGAGCTGGTCTAAGCAACTTTCCAAAAAAGAAGCCAGGAAACTGGCCAAGGCCGAAGTGGTGCTGGCAGGCCAAGACCACTGGAATCCCCGCAGATAAAGGTTTGGCGTTTCAGGGCTGTTTTTTAGAAAACCGCCCTGAAACGAAAGAAAGAAGAACTCGGCGATAGCTCTCCAGAGCCGCACAAAAGAAAAATATTCTCATGCAAAAAACGATGAAGCGTACCCTGTTTTTCCTCCCCCTGCTGGCATTGTTGTTCACGGCCTGTACCTCTGGCCAGAACACCAGCGGAAGCACCATTCCCGCCTCGCCCACCGGCAAACCGTACTCCGTCTGGATGGCCGATTCCGAGATGAAGCGCAGTCCGCAGGGCTGGATGATTGATTTCCGGCCCGTACCGAAGTGGGACTATACCCAAGGCCTGTTCGCGAGTGCGCTGGAGCGCGTCTGGAAACGGACGGGTGACCAGAAGTACTTCACCTACATCCAGGCCTTCGCCGATACCATGATTACCGAGAACGGCACCATTAAAACCTACAAGAAAGCAGACTACAACATTGACCGCGTGAACCCCGGCAAGTTCCTTATTGGCCTGCACAAAGAAACTGGAAAAGAGAAGTATAAGCTGGCCCTGGATCAACTGCGCGACCAGATGCGCACGCACCCCAGAACGTCTGAGGGTGGTTTCTGGCACAAGAAAATCTACCCCCACCAGATGTGGCTGGACGGCCTGTACATGGCCTCGCCGTTTCTGGCCCAGTACGCCGCCACCTACAATGAGCCGCAACTGTTCAATGACGTGGCGCTACAGATTGAGCTGATTGACAAGCATACCTATGTGCAGGACAAGAACCTGTTCTACCACGGCTGGGACGAGAAGCGCGAGCAGAAATGGGCGAACCCCCAGACCGGGCTTTCGCCGGAGGTGTGGGGCCGCGCCATGGGTTGGTTTGCGATGGCCTTGGTAGACGTGTTGGATTATATGCCGCAGAACCACCCGAAACGTAACGACATTCTGAAGGTTACCCAGAAAATGGCCAGCGCCATTGCCCAGTACCAGGATGCCTCCACCGGACTTTGGTGGCAGGTGGTGGACAAAGGCGGCCAGGAAGGCAACTACCGGGAAGCCTCCGTTTCGAGCATGTTTACTTACTTTTTGGTGAAATCCGCGAAGAAAGGCTACATCGACCAGAATTATTTGACCAATGCCCGTCGTGGCTACAACGGCATCTTGGAGAACCTCATCCAACAGAACCCCGACGGCACCATCAGCATTACGCAGGTTTGCGCCGTGGCCGGTTTGGGCGGCACGCCGTACCGCTCCGGAACGTACGAATACTACATCAACGAGGAGAAACGTGACAATGACCCTAAGGCGGTGTCCCCCTTCATCATGGCCTCGCTGGAGTTTGAGGAAATGGGCAAGGCATCGGCCTCTAAATAAAACAAGCCATGACGTTCAAGAAACCTTTTCTGGTGCTGGTCTTGCTGTTTGGGACTTTGCTGGCGCAGGCACAGAAGTATGATTTTGTGGTAGCCAAAGACGGCAGCGGGAACTTCAAAACCGTGCAGGAAGCCATTAATGCGGTGCCTGATTTCCGGAAGAACACCACCACCATTTTCATCAAGAATGGTACTTACAAAGAGAAACTGACGCTGCCCACCACCAAGACGGCAGTGAAGATGATTGGCGAGGACGTGAAGAAAACCATCCTCACCTTTGATGACTATGCGTCCAAGAAAAACCGTTTTGGCGAGGAGATGGGCACCACCGGCTCCACCAGTTTCTTTGTCTTCGGCGATGATTTCACGGCGGAGAACCTTACGTTTGAAAACTCGTCCGGGCCGGTTGGTCAGGCCGTGGCTGTTCGGATTGACGGCGATAAAGTCATGTTCCAGAACTGCCGTTTTTTGGGCTTTCAGGATACCTTGTACCCGCATGGCGAGAGAAGCCGCCAGTACTACAAAAACTGCTACATAGAAGGCACCACGGACTTTATCTTCGGGTGGTCTACGGCGGTGTTTGAGAACTGCGAAATCTTCGCCAAGAAAGGCGGCAATTTCATCACGGCGGCATCCACCCTGGAAGGCGCGCCCTACGGGTTTGTGTTCCTGAACTGCCGCCTCACCGGCGATGCCCCCGAGAAGTCCTTCTACCTGGGCCGCCCCTGGCGGCCTTTCGCCAAAACGGTGTTCCTCAATACCTACCTGGGCAAGCACATCAAGCCCGAAGGCTGGCACAATTGGAACAAACCGGAGGCCGAGAAACAGGTTCTCTACGCCGAATACAACTCCAGCGGCCCTGGAACTTCTAAAACAGAGCGCGTGAAATGGGCCACCCAACTCACCGCCGAACAAGCCAAAGACTACACCTTAGAGAAGATATTCAAAGACTGGAACCCGCTGGCCGTGAAACCAGCGGCCCAGGTCGGGAAGTAAGTCCAGGTTTTGCGTTTCAGGGCTGTTTATCACAAAACAGGCCCGAAACAGAGAAGGAATTGAACAATAAAAGAGGAGAAGGAAAGACAAATTGGAAGCCCTTGCCGCCAGATTTGTACCCATGAAGTCACTAGTTTATTGCCCATGAAAATCAGATACTACACCGCTGGGTTGTTTTTCCTGATGGCTTGCCAGACAGAAAAGTCGATACCCACGGTTTCTTCTTCCCCCGCTGTTACCGCCAATGACGTGTCCAACGTGTGGGTCTCTGACAAAGGAGACGGCACGTTCCAAAACCCTGTCCTGGACGCCGATTACTCTGACCCCGATGTGGTGCGCATAGGCGATGATTATTACATGACTTCCTCCAGCTTCAATGCCATTCCGGGTTTGCAGATTCTGCACTCCAAAGACCTGGTGAACTGGAAACTCATCGGCTACGCCCTGGACCGACAAGCCCCTTTTGACCATTTCGCCAAGCCGCAGCACGGCAACGGGGTGTGGGCCCCGGCCATTAGGCACCACAACGGCGAGTTCTACATCTACTGGGGAGACCCCGACTTCGGGATTTACATGGTGAAAACCAAAAACCCGGCGGGCCGTTGGGATTCGCCGGTGTTGGTGAAAGAGGGCAAAGGTTTGATTGACTCCTGCCCGCTGTGGGACGAGGACGGCAACGCCTATCTGGTGCACGGCTGGGCCGGAAGCCGCGCGGGTATCAAGAGCGTGCTCACCGTGAACCGCATGAACCCCGAGGGCACCAAAGTGCTGGACGAGGGTGTGATGGTCTTTGACGGCCATGACGCGCACCCCACCGTGGAAGGCCCCAAGTTTTACAAGCGCAACGGCTACTATTACATCTTCGCCCCGGCGGGCGGAGTGAGCACGGGCTGGCAACTGGTCTTGCGCTCCAAGAACGTGTACGGCCCCTACGAGGAAAAAATCGTGCTGGACCAAGGCCAGACGCCCATCAACGGTCCGCACCAAGGAGCCTGGGTAGATACCAAGTCCGGCGAGGACTGGTTCTTCCATTTCCAGGACAAGGAAGCCTACGGGCGCGTGGTGCACCTGCAGCCCATGAAGTGGGTGAACGACTGGCCCATGATTGGCGAGGACAAGGACGGGGACGGCAAAGGTCAGCCCGTGCTCACCTACAAAAAACCGAACGTGGGCAAAACCTACCCCATCATGACGCCCGCTGAATCTGACGAGTTCAACAACCATTTGCTGGGCTTGCAGTGGCAGTGGCACGCCAACCCGAAGGCCACCTGGGCCTTCGCCTCTAACAAAGGCCACCTGCGCCTCTTCACCGACCAAATCCCCGAGGGCGGCAAAAACCTTTGGGATGTGCCCAACCTGCTGCTCCAGAAATTTCCGGGCGAGACCTTCACCGTTACCACCAAACTTACCTTCAAGCCCAACCCGAAGCTAGAAAACGAGCGCACAGGTTTGGTAGTCATGGGCTTGGATTACGGCTTCGTATCAATTGTCAGCAAGAAAGACGGCCTGTACCTGACCTACAACACCGCCCTCAAAGCGGACAAAGGCACCCCTGAAAAAGAGCAGATTTTAGGAAAACTGACCGGAAACGAAGTACAGTTTCGGGTGAACGTAAGTCCGGGGGCCAAGTGCCAGTTCAGCTACTCAGAAGACGGGCAGAACTTCAAGAACGCGGGCGCGCCTTTCACGGCAACCGTCGGCAAATGGATAGGGGCTAAGGTGGGATTGTTCGCCATCAGAGAAGACAAAACCAATGACTCCGGCTTCGCCGATTACGATTGGTTCAGAATCACGAAGTAATAGAAAAGGCGTTTAGGAGCCGTTTTAGAGGAAACATCCTCAAAACGGTGTTCCAAAATTGATGAAGTAAAAGGACTGATGAAGCCATACATTTTGTCCTCCATTTAAAGATGACAAGGCCTAGCTGTTCGGGAGTTCTACTCCCGAACCTATCTGCTGCGGAGTTCTACTCCGCCGGGAACCACGGGCAAAAAAAGGGGAGTGGAACTCCCCGGCAGGTTGCTTCCGGAGTAGAACTCCAGAAGAGCGGGGAGCTGGGGTAATTCTCAGGGAGAACTCTCACGCATTCCGTCCCCCTTTGAAGGGGGTAGGGGGATGAAAAAGGCGCATGAGGTACCGGCTGCGTTACATGGAAATATGAAGAAGTTGAATCTCAGCAATGCGTATTCAGCAAAAGTGAAACATCCCCCTACCCCCTTCAAAGGGGGGACGGAATGCGTGAGAGTTCCTATTTTAAACTAAGTAACGAGAGTAAAATAATATGAGCATGAAAAAGGGTTTTTCCAGCAAGTTCCTAATGACGTTGGGTTTGGTAAGTGCGCTCCAGTTCTCCTGCCAGCGGGAAACGGCTGCACCGGCGGCGAGCGCAACTTCCGGCAGTGCCACCACCGCGGGGGTGAACGTCTCCAACGCCAGCGTAGACGCCACCATTTATGAGGGCATTGAGTTTGACATGCCCAAAGTGAAAGAGACCAAGTTCCCCAACTACAGCGTGAGCATTACCAAGTACGGCGCGGTGGGCGACGGCATCACCAAAAACACCCAAGCCTTTGCGCAAGCCATTGCTGATGTAGCCGCGAAGGGCGGCGGGCGCGTGGTGATTCCGCGCGGATTGTGGCTGACCGGGCCCATCGTGCTGAAAAGCAACATCAACCTGCACGCCGAGGCGGGTTCCATGGTCATCTTCAGCCGGGACTTTGATGATTACCCCGTGGTGGAAACCAGCTTTGAAGGGCTGAACACGTTTCGGTGCCAATCGCCTATTTCGGGCCGGGATTTAGAAAACATCGCGATTACGGGCGAAGGCACTTTTGACGGCAACGGTGACGCCTGGCGGCCGGTGAAGAAAAGCAAAATGACCGATGCCCAGTGGAAGAACCTGACCAAAACCGGGGTGCTCAACGCCAAAGGCGATATGTGGTACCCCACCGAGAACGCCCTGAAAGGCGACACCCAGGGCAGCAACTTCAACGTGCCCGACCTGAAAACCCGGGCCGAATTTGAGGCCATCAAAGATTACCTGCGCCCGGTATTGCTGAGTCTGGTGAACTGTAAAACCGTGTTGCTGGACGGCCCTACCTTTCAAAACTCGCCGGCCTGGAACCTGCACCCGCTCATGTGCCAGGACATCATCATTAGGAACCTGAACGTGCGCAACCCCTGGTACTCGCAGAACGGCGACGGCCTTGATTTGGAGTCCTGCAAGAACGCGCTGGTCTACAACAACACCTTTGACGTAGGTGATGACGCCATCTGCTTCAAGTCCGGCAAAGACAAAGACGGTCGTGACCGGGGTGTACCTACCGAGAATGTCATCGTGAAAAACAACGTGGTGTACCACGGCCACGGCGGGTTTGTGGTGGGTAGTGAGATGAGCGGCGGAGTGCGTAATATTCACGTGTCTAACTGTACCTTCATGGGCACCGACATCGGGCTTAGATTCAAAAGTACCCGCGGCCGCGGCGGTCTGGTGGAGAACATCTGGATATCGAACATTGACATGGTGAACATTCCTACCCAGGCCATCAGCTTTAACCTGTTTTACGGCGGCAACTCGCCAGTGCTGGAGGAAGACCAGCGGGCAGGGGATGAAGCGCGGGTAGAGAGACTGGTGCCCGTGACCGAGGAAACCCCGTCGTTTAGGAACATCTGGATGCGCGACATCACCGTGTCCGGCGCGGCCGAGGCGGTGGCCCTGCAAGGCCTACCGGAGATGAACCTGCAGAACGTGAACATCGCGGATTCCTATCTGAAAGCGACCCGCGGAATATCGGCGGTAGACGCCACGGGCATCTCTTTGAAGAACGTGAAAGTGATTACGGAGAAAGGCCCGGCCCTGACTATTTACAACAGCAAAGACATTCTGGTGCAGGGGCTGTCCTTTAACCAGACCAAGGAACCGGCCGTGAAAGTGCTGGGTCCGCTCACTAAAAACGTGAAGCTGGAAAGCAAGGATTTCACGAGTGCCGCCACGCAAATCTCTAAAGGAAAAGAGTTGGGAAAGGCGGCCGTTTCGCTGCAATAAACGCAAAGGAAAAGAAGGATAGGCCGAGGTTGGTTTACCCTTCTTTCTTACTAAATGGCTCAGAAATGAATAGGAATTTAATGGCGGCATTACTGCTGCTGGTGGCGGTGTGCGCCATGTCGTTTGCCCCCTTCAAAAAGAAAATCGTGCGTGTGTACCTCATCGGGGACTCCACCGTGGCCGACTATTCTGACTATGACGGCGAAGATTATATGAACAAGCGCTACCCCGTCATGGGCTGGGGCCAGGTTTTCAAGCCGTTTCTGGTAAAAGACAGCCTAACCAAAGTAAAGCACCTCATCAAAGCCGATAGTGTTCTTCTGCTGAACAAAGCCCGGGGCGGCCGCAGCACCCGCACGTTTTTTGAGGAAGGCCGCTGGGCGCAGGTGTACAAAGACCTTAAGAAAAACGATGTGGTCATGATTCAGTTCGGGCATAATGATGCCGCCGTGGATAAGACGGAGCGGTACGTGACCGTTCAGGGCTACAAAGAATTCCTGCGCCTGTACGTGAACCAGACCCGCGCGAAGGGCGGCGTTCCCATTCTGCTCACGCCGGTCACGCGCAACTATCCCTGGAAAGACGGCAAAATCGGCAACGTACACGGCGCGTACCCGCAGGCGGTGAAAGACGTGGCCAAGGAACTGAACGTGCTGCTGATTGATCTGCAGCAACTTTCCATTGATTCGTTCTCGGCCAAAGGCCAGGAATACGTCACCGCCAATTATTTCATGAACCTGCCGGCGGGCAAGTACAAAAACTACCCCGAGGGGCAGAAAGACAACACCCACTTCCAACCCGCAGGGGCCCAGGAAGTAGCGAGGTTGGTATTTGAGGGAATGAAGCGGCTGAAGTAAAAGAACTGAAAGAAGGTTTCAGTTTCGGGGCCGTTTTCCTGTAAACGGCCTTGAAACGGGAAACCGCTCGCACATAGGCTTTCCCAAAACCACGCAGGTGTACCGTTCACCCAGAAATGACATGATGAAAAAACTACTCTTGTTGCTGCTGTGCGCCATGGCGGGGCAGCAGGTAACGGCCCAGCAACTGGCTTTCCCGGGAGCGGAAGGATTTGGGCGGTACACCACCGGCGGAAGGGGCGGGGCCGTGCTGGAGGTGACCAACCTGAATGACGCGGGGCCGGGGAGTTTACGGGCTGCGGTCAATGCGTCGGGAGCTAGAACGGTGGTGTTCAGGGTGTCCGGTACCATTGCGCTGGCCTCCAGCCTGACCATCAAGAATCCCAACATCACCATTGCCGGGCAAACGGCGCCGGGTGACGGCATCTGCCTGAAGAACTATCCTGTGACGGTAGACGCCGATAATGTGATTATCCGGTACCTGCGGTTCCGGATGGGCGACGAGGCTAAGCAGGAGGGAGATGCGTTTGGGGGGCGTTTCCACAAGAACATCATCATAGACCATTGTTCCATGAGTTGGTCTACCGATGAGTGCGTGTCGTTCTACGCGAATGAGAACTTCACTTTGCAGTGGAGCATCATCTCGGAGAGTCTGCGCAACTCGGCCCACACCAAAGGCGCGCACGGCTACGGCGGCATCTGGGGTGGCAAAAACGCCTCGTTCCACCACAACCTCATGGCCCATCATGACAGCCGCAACCCCCGTCTGGGCGAGGAAGCCGGCAAAGCCTTCGCGCTCACCGACCTGGTGGATGTGCGCAACAACGTGTTCTACAACTGGGCCAACAACAGCATCTACGGCGGCGAGGCAATGAACGTGAACATCGTAAACAACTACTACAAACCGGGCCCCGCCACCACCAAAGGCGAGCGCATCATTTCCATCGATAAAAACAAAATACCGGGTACGGAGGTGTACGATATCTGGGGCAAGTTCTACATTGACGGCAACGTGCTGGAAGGGAGCACCCGCGCCACCAATGACAACTGGACGTACGGGGTCTACAACCAATTCCACAACAGCTACGGCACTGTCTCGGAGGCTGACAAAGCCGCGCTCAGGAAAGACACACCCCACGCCATTGCCGGCAACGTGACCACCCATTCCGCCCAGGAAGCCTACGAACACGTGCTGGCCAAAGCCGGGGCCTCCCTGAAACGGGATGCCGTGGATGCGCGGGTCATTGAGACGATCCGGAACAAGACATTTACGGCCGCGGGCTCCAACGGCAGCACCAAGGGGATCATTGACAGCCAGAACGACGTGGGCGGCTGGCCCACGCTGAACTCACTTCCGGCCCCGGCCGATACCGACAAAGACGGCATGCCTAACGAGTGGGAAACCAAGAAAGGACTAGATCCGGCTAACCCAGAAGACCGTAACCAGGACGCAAACGCTGACGGATACACGAATTTAGAAGAATATCTGAACGGCTTAGTTTTAGCCGCCAATCTGACCAGCTCGCCAGAGTCACAGCAGATGGCCGGGGAGAAACTGTTTCCTAACCCTTTTACCACTTCCACTACGGTTATATTTGTGGCGAAGCAACGGACGAAGGCACTGGTGAATGTGATGGATACGTCTGGTAAGCAAGTTGCCACCCTGTTAGATGCCTCCGTGAGCCCGGGAACTCATTCCGTGACTTGGCACGGGACAACCGCAAGCGGGAGCAGACTGCCTGGGGGCGTTTACTTCATCTCTGTTCAGGTTGGAAGCGAAAAGACAACGAAACGGGTGGCCCTTTTAAACAAGCTCTAAGAAAGAAGAATTGGTCTTGCAAAATAAACATAATCGCAATAGCACATGTCAGGACAGAAGGCAAGTGAACACCAGCGGGCAGTGGTTTTGAAATTACCGAACTGGTTCTAAGGTAACGTGGTGTACTTATTTGTGCCCCTGCATCAGAATTTTTGATAACAGAGAGAATGAGATCCTTTTTCATAAACCTATCCTCCCGTGCCGCCTTGGCGCTGTTTCCCCTGTTGCTAGGTGCGGCAGATGTGCGGGCGCAGGTGCTGCCTTTTAAGGCGCAGACGGTGTATAATGCGTACCTGGTGCGGAATCTGCACGAAGTGTATGACCAGCGGCGCGCGAAACTACACCAAGCCCTTGCGTCTAAAGAAAGCATGCAAGCGTATCAGGCTCAGGTGAAAAAGCAGTACCTGGCTGTTTTGGGGCAGTTTCCGGAAAAGCAGCCCTTAAACGCCAAAGTCACCAGGCACACCAAGCAGAACGGTTTTAGAATAGAGAATGTACTCTATGAAAGTCGGCCCAACCACCATGTCACCGCCAATCTGTACGTGCCGCAGGGCAAGGGGCCGTTTCCGGCGGTGATTCTGATGAACGGCCACGAAATGACGGCCAAAGCCACCGAGTCTTACCAGAAAACGGCCCGGCTCTTCGCTGCCAACGGTTTTGTGGTGCTGTCCGTTGATCCGTTTTCGCAGGGCGAGCGCGTACAGCTGACCGACCAAACCGGCAAGTCCCTGACCCGCGGCTCTACCACCGAGCATACCTTGCTCAACGCCGGGGCCAACCTGGTGGGAACCAGCGTGGCGACTTACATGCTCTGGGACAACGTGCGCGGACTGGATTACCTGGAGTCACGGCCCGAAGTGGACAAAACCAGCATTGGCGCTATCGGGAACTCAGGGGGCGGCACCCAGACGGCGTATTTGCTGGCCTATGATGACCGCATCAAAGTTGCCGCGCCGTGCAGTTACTTCACCCAAAGAGACCGCTACATAGAGTTGGCCGGTGCCCAGGACGGTTGCCAGTTCCTGCCCGGGGAAGGCAATCTGGAGATAGCGGATTTCATCATCGCGGCCGCGCCCAAACCAGTTTTGATCCTGGCGGGAGAGAACGATTTTGTAGACCACAGAGGCACGCTGCAAGGCTTTGAAGAACTGCAAGAAGTGTATGCCGCGCTGCAACAGCCAAAGAAAGTGAAACTGTTTGTCTGGCCAGACGGACACGGTATTTCGCAGCCCAAAAGAGAGGCGGCCGTTAGCTGGTTCAGGAAGTGGCTGTACCAAGATGACAAAGCCGTGCAAGAAGGCAACATCGGGTTTTTACCCGAGAAAGAACTCCTGGCTACCACTACCGGTCAGGCCACCACAGCCTTCCCCAAAGAAACCACCGTGCAGGCCCTCAACCAGCAGCAATTCCAAAGGCTGGCCGCGCAACGCCAAGCCTTTACGGCAGAGAAAGACTTGGCAGCCTTGCAGGCGAAGGTCAGAGACGTGATTGGGCTTAAATTAAATACCTCGCCGGTTTTCACCCAGGTAAGCGGCGAGAGCCAGGGCAAAGGCTACCGGCTGGAGAAGCGGGTCTTGATGCGGAACGGCGAACTGCCCATCCCCCTCCTGGTGTACACGCCCACCGGAGCAGCCCCGCAGAAGATCGTGATTCGGCTGGCCGAAAAAGGGAAAGCTACGCTCGCCAAGAACGACAGCCTGATTCAGAAAGAAATAGCCGCCGGAAATATGTTGGTGTTGGCCGATGTGCGGGGGGTGGGCGAGTCTTTGGATGACCCTAAACTGAACGATCCTAAGTACTGGAGCCATGAATACCGGAACGCGGTGTTGGGGCTGCACCTCAAACGCCCGTTGCTGGCGCAACGCGTGCAGGATATCTCCACCCTGCTGGATTACCTGAAGGCCCAACCCAATTGGACGAACCTACCTGTCTTGGCATGGGGAGATGGTTTGTATGGGCCAGTGCTGACGCACGCGGCCTTTCTGGACAATAGAATCAGCCAGGCGAAGATAACCGATGCCATTTGGTCTTATGAGACCTACGTTTCTAAACCCATTCAGCAGGACATGTACTCTAGTGTGGTGCAAGGCATCTTGCAATTCTATGATTTGCCAGACCTGGTAAACCGAAGCAATAACCGAATCAAGCACCTATCGTTATGAAATTAGAACACTTCGCCCTGAACGTAGAAGACCCGGTGGGCATGGCTGCTTGGTACGTGGCGCATCTGGGCCTGCGTATTGTGCGGCAAATGACAGAGGCTCCTTTCACCACCTTCCTCGCAGATGATTCAGGGAAGATCATGGTGGAAATTTACCTGAACCCCGCCCACCAGGTGCCGCCTTACCGCACCATGGATCCTTTGCTCGTGCATCTAGCTTTTGTGGCTGAGAACCCGTCTGAAGACCAGGAAAGACTGTGCGCGGCAGGAGCCACTTTGGTCACAGACCAGCATTTAGAAGATGGTTCGCATTTGATCATGTTACGTGACCCGTGGGGTTTGGCGCTGCAACTCTGTAAACGCGGAAAGCCCATGCTCACCAGATTTGATTGGTGATTTCTTTCTGTTTTTACCCTGTTTTCTGGATAATGACTCCAAAACGACTATGAAAGCACCAAACAGGAGAATGATGGGATGCTGCCGGAAAACAGATGTTTGCCATAAGGAATTTGCGTCTGAGTAACGGGGAAATCGTCCAAAAGGCGCAAAAGCGCTCCTCCTGGAAAGAACATCCTTTTTTTGAGCGTGACCATTAACGGAGAAAAAGTAACGCTGCCCAAAGAGGTGGCTTCAAGTTGTATATCTATGAAATTCAAGCTTACTACTCTTGTTCTAACTCTTTTCAGCCTGGGGCTCATGTCTTTTCTATCTGGAGAGAGAAAGCCCCTCACGGTGTACCTCATTGGGGACTCCACCATCTCCATCAAAGAAACCCGCTATTATCCGGAAACGGGCTGGGGCATGCCGTTCGTCTACTTTTTCGATTCTACCGTCACGGTGTCTAACCACGCCAAAAACGGCCGAAGCACCCGTACCTTCATAGAGGAGAACCGTTGGCAACCCATCTCTGCGGCGTTGAAGGCGGGCGATTACGTGTTCATCCAGTTCGGGCATAATGACGAGGTGAGCACCAAGAGAAGCTTCACCCCCCAAACCGATTACCGCGCCAATCTGGAGCGGTTCATCTCTGAGACCAGGAAGAAAAAAGCCAATCCCGTACTCCTCACCCCTGTTGCCCGCCGCAAGTTTGATGCCGCCGATAAAGTAGAGGACACCCACGCGGTGTACTCGGGGATTGTCCGTTCCGTGGCCCAGCAGCAAAAGGTTCCGCTCATTGACCTAGACCGCAAGAGTCAGGCCCTGTTGCAGCAGTACGGGCCCGAAACTTCCAAGAAACTGTTCAACCATCTTCGGCCCGAGGAGCATCCCAACTACCCGCAAGGCAAAATGGATGATACCCACTTCAACGAATTAGGCGCCCGCGAAATGGCCCAGATTGTTCTTGCCGAAATCAAAGCCCTCAACCTAGCGTTAGCCGGTAGAATCGTGCAGCCTCCGGTGAAACCGTAAAGACCCAGCACCGGCTTATTGCTGGATCTTGCCTGGTCTCTAGCCATCAACCAAAACATGCCGGGTTTGCATCCGTTTCTAGCCTCTTTTTAGAAAAACAGCCCCCAAAAGGAAAGAAATAAACCACCATTAACCTATGAGAAAAACGACCTTTCTGCTGAGTTGTCTTGTGTCTGTTGTGGTTTCCTCCTGTGTTGCCGTGAAGCCCACCAGATGGGAGATGCATTCCTTGGCCTCCATTGGGGGACATTCTACCCAGGTGCTGGGGAACCCCAGCACGATACCGGGAAAAGACGGTGCGCCAGCCATTGCCTTTGACGGCGTAGACGACGGCTTGCTCATTGACGCCAACCCTATTGCGGGGGCCGAGGAATTCACCATTGAGGTGGTCTTTAAACCCAAAGCGGTCTGGCCGGCCAACGTAGAGCAGCGCTTTCTGCATATTGAAGACATGGCCGTAGGCCAACGCCGCATCCTGCTGGAGCTTCGCCTGAACAACCAAAACCGGTGGTACGCAGACTTTTTCATGCGCACCGAAAAAGCGGCCCTCACCCTCATAGATTCCAGTAAAACCCATCCGGTAGGAGAGTGGGCTACCATGACCCTCACCTACAAAGACAAGCAACTGAAAGGCTACGTGAACGGGAAACTGGAGCTTTCGGGGGAGATAGAGTATCTGCCTATCCCACCCACGGCCAAGACTTCCATCGGAACCCGTATGGACAAACGCTCCTGGTTCAACGGCCAAATCCAAAGCGTCAGGTTCTGGAAAGTGGCGTTGCAGCCCAAGAAGTATTCTGACATCCTTTAACAGGATTATGAGGAAGCGTTTTACCTCTGTTTTCTGAAAAAGAGCCCGAAAACAGCCAGCATAGAATAGACCATTTTGTTTGTGGCGCAAGCAGACGCTTCCGCCACAAAGACCTGCTTGAATTCAATCTTGAAAAACACTAGGCAGGTAAAAGGAATTATTTGCCCGGCACACGTAAAAACAGGGAATGCGTTTTGGGGCTGTTTTTGCAAAAACAGCCCCAAAACGCATTCCAATACCTTGAGCAAGCTAGCCTGTTTACAGGGTCATGTACTTCCGGACTTTCTCAATCATTTCTGAAGAGCCAATCACCAGCGGGCAACGCTCGTGGAGGGCGGTTGGGTTCTTGTCCAGAATCCGTTCAACGCCGTCAGTGGCGGCCCCGCCTGCTTGTTCCGCAATGAAGGCCAGGGGGTTGCATTCGTAGAGAAGCCGCAGTTTACCGGTTTTGTTTTTGGCCGAACCTGGGTAAAAGTAAATGCCGCCTTTGAGCAGGTTCCGGTGGAAATCTGCCACCAGGGAGCCAATGTAGCGCGAAGAATATTTCTGCTCTTTGCAGAAAGCCAGGTAATTCTGGATTCCCAGCGGGAAGTTGCTCACGTTGGCCTCGTTGCAGGAGTATTGTTTGCCGTCGGCGGGGATCTTGATGTCTGGGTGCGAGAGGAAGAACTCGCCCAGAGATGGTTCATAGGTAAACCCGTTCACGCCCCGGCCGGTCGTGTACACCAACATGGTGGAGGCACCGTACAGGATGTAGCCCGCCGCCACCTGCTGGGTTCCTTTTTGGAGGCAATCTTCCAGGGTGCCGTTCTGGCCGCCGTCAGAAAGCCGGCGGTAGATGCCAAAGATAGTGCCCACCGGAATGTTGACACTAATGTTGGAGGAGCCGTCCAGCGGATCCATGGCCACAATGTACTTGGCTTTGAGGTTGCCGGTATGGATGATTTCCTCTTCTTCCTCAGAGACAATCGCGCACACTTCGCCGCCGTTCCGCAGCGCCCTGATGAACCTGATGTTGGCAATCACGTCCAGTTTCTGCTGGTCTTCGCCCTGCACGTTCTGGGTGCCAATGGCCCCCAGGGAATTTTGGTCGGCCCGGTTTAATTCTCTGCCCACAATTTTGGCCGCCAGCGCAATGTCGCGCAGCAACTGGGATAACTCACCAGATGCGTACGGAAAGTCTTCCTGCTTTCTCATGATAAACCTATCCAGGGTAGTGCCAACGGGAAGCGCTAAAGCATCATTGTTCATATCGTAATCTTTGGGATATAGTAAGGAATAGAGGTGTGACAGATATACGTAAAGGAACAAGGCCCTGTCCCTCTGCCTCAGCTGCCACGCAGAACTGAAGCGATGGTGAGGGGCAGGGCCTTGCTTATGCTGTGAATTCTAACTGGCTGCGGCCAGCCTCAAATTATGTGGTGCAGGCTTATAAAGACACCCCGCGTTTCCACGGAATGAAATCGTCTTGCTGCAAGGCTTTCTCTTTGGTCTGGATTCTGCCGCTGGCTACTTCAATGATGAAGTCCAGCACGTCTTCGCCCATTTCTTCAATGCTTTTCTCACCCGTGATCACCGCGCCGGTGTCAATGTCAATGATGTCTGGCATGCGTTGCGCCAACTTGGTGTTAGAGGAAATCTTGATCACCGGCGTAATAGGGTTGCCGGTTGGGGTTCCTAAACCGGTGGTGAACAACACAATGTTGGTGCCGGCTCCTACCAGGGCAGTGGTACATTCCACATCGTTGCCGGGGGTGCACAGCAGGTTCAAGCCTGGTTTGGTCGCGTATTCTGGGTAATCCAAGACGTCTACAATAGGAGAGGTACCCCCTTTTTTAGCGGCTCCCGCCGATTTGATAGCGTCGGTAATCAAACCGTCTCTGATGTTGCCGGGGCTGGGGTTCATGTCAAAACCAGAACCCACGGCCTCTGCCGAGGCGGCGTACGCGCGCATCAAAGACGCGAAGCGGTCAGCGGCTTCCTGGGTTTGGCAGCGGTTAATCAATTCCTGCTCCACACCGCAAAGTTCAGGGAACTCAGAAAGGATGGTTTTTCCGCCCAAGGCCACCAGTAGATCTGAGGTGTGCCCAATGGCCGGGTTGGCTGAGATACCGGAGAATCCGTCTGACCCACCGCATTCCAGGCCAATGGAAAGCTTGCTTAACGGGGCAGGTTGCCTGGTCTGTTTATCGGCTTCAATCAGCCCCAAGAAGGTCTGCCGGATAGCTTTCGACATCATTTCTTCCTCAGTGCCTTCTTTCTGCTGCTCCAGTACAATCAACGGTTTCTCGAAATTGGGGTTCAGGGCCTTTAATTTATTTTCCAGGATGCTTACCTGCGCGTTCTGGCAACCCAAACTCAAGACCGTGGCACCGGCCACGTTGGGGTGGTGAATGTAGTCGGCCAACAGGGCGCAGAGCATGTCAGAATCTTGTCTGGTGCCGCCGCAGCCGCCTTGGTGGGTCAGGAATTTGATGCCGTCTATGTTTTCAAAGATCCGGCGCTGGGCCGGGGCGGTGGCTTTCTGCAAGGTAAGCGTGCCTATGGCTTCGGTGTTGCCAGATTGGTACAAGTCTACCATCTGCTGCACATACGACTTGTAGACATCGCGCTGGCCAAAGCCCAGTTCATCTAAGAAAGCTTGCTTGATGATGTCTACGTTGCGGTTCTCGCAGAACACCATGGGAATCACCAACCAATAGTTGCCGGTGCCCACCTGCCCGTCTGGGCGATGGTAGCCCAGGAAGGTGCGGTTCTTCCATTTAGAGACATCGGGCGCCTGCCAGCCCGTGACTTTGGTTTTGCCGGAAAAACCGTTTACCTGGTGTTGTACGTTAGAAGTAGTCAAAACCCCGCCTACCGGAATATCATACACCGCTTTGCCCACCAAAGAGCCATACATCAGGATCTCAGCCCCGGCTGCCAGGGGAGTAATGGCGAATTTATGCTTGGCTTGAACGTCATCCACCAATACAATCTGGGAGCCCTCAAATTCCACGAGGTCGCCTTTTCTCAGATCGGTGAGTGCTACCAGCACATTGTCATTGGGGTGGATTTTTAAAAACTTTTGTGACATATCTCTAAAGGTAAGATGTGCAATCGATTGCGCAAGATATTAATATTTAGGTAAGATTGAAATAATCTGAACCAATTACCGCTAAAAATTAAAGTTTAAGAATGGTGGGCAGGAAATAAGTTTCTGCGTTTCCATATTCGGAAAAATTATCTGTGACAGCCAAAGTTTGGTTAGCGTCTTATTTACCTGTTTTCTCCGCTTGCGTGCCTGCTCAACAAAGGAGTTGGTACAGCTTCCAAACCTTTCTGGCGGGCAAAAAATTCCGTTTCTCTGTTTCGGGGCTGTTTTTAGGAAAACAGCCCCGAAACAGGGAAACGGAGAAAATCAGACAGCCCCCCAAAGCAATGATTTCACTCGCTCGCCTCTGGCGAGTGTTCTGGTTTGGTGATCATTATTTTTTCAGAGCAGCCCAGAAATTTATCAGCCCGTTATCTGATCCATGACCCAGGCGGTACGGGCCCCGGATTCGCCGGTGCTGGGGCATTCTCCCTGGCCGGTAAGCTCTTCCACAATGGTCTGGATAAACGGTTGCTGCACGTGGGGCGGGGGAGGCAGGAAAAACTCTTCGGTTCCTTTTTTGGTCTCCAGTCTGATGGGTTCGGGCGCAAAAGACGGGAACGTGAGGCGGCCGTTGCTTCCTACCACTTCTATCTCGTCTTTGAACTGCTCAGGAGCCACCGTAAAACACCAGGTACCGGTGCCTAACACCCCATTCGCAAACTTAAACTGCGCGGTCACCAAATCTTCGGCGGGGTAAAGCCCGGCCTGGTTGGCGGTTTGCCCCGTGGCGGCGATGATAGGGCCTAACAGATAATCAAGGTAATCTAATTGGTGCGGGGCGAGGTCATAGAAGAGGCCGCCCCCGGCAATCTCGGGCTGCACGCGCCACGGAAGCTCGTTCTGGTCTAGGTTTTCCTGCACCGGATGGAAGAGCCGGATGTTGACGAACCTCACCACGCCAATGGCCCCAGCGTCTACCAGTTCTTTCACTTTCAGGAAGGAGGGCAACCGGCGGCGGTAGTAGGCCACAAACAGCGGCACGTTGGCTTGCTGGCAGGCGGCGATCATCTGCTGGCATTGCGTGTAATTCAAGGCCATGGGTTTCTCTACGTACACGGGCTTGCCCGCAGCGGCTACCTGTAACGTGTATTCTGCGTGCGAACCGGGCGGCGTGGCAATGTACACGGCATCTACCTCGGGGTCATGGATCAGGGCCTGGGCATTGTCATACCATTTGGGTACCCCGTGCCGCTGGGCGTAGTCTTGGGCCTTTTCGCCGTTTCGGCGCATGACGGCCACTAACCGGGAGTTAGGTGTTTTCTGGAAGGCGGGGCCGCTTTTGACTTCGGTGACGTCACCGCACCCAATAATGCCCCACCGGATGGTTTTGGTTGATTCTTTTGCCATTGCGTTTTTAGCCGGTTTTCTTAAAACCAGCCTCTAAATGTAGGAGGGTTCTGCGGGAAAATGGTAGAAGAATTGATCTTTTAAGGGGAAAGTTGGCGAAGGGCCGTTTAAGGCTGATCTGTCAGAATCACACCAACTGAATTATTGGAGGGACTTACTGCCACCTCTTGTGCTTTATAGTCCTGATGAGACACAATGAGCACTAAATGCTTTTTTGGAAGATATAAAAGAAATTCCCCTTGACTGTTGGTCATTGTCTCTGTGCCCATGCCTTTCACCTTGATAATAGCCCGGGGAACAGCTTTTCCTGCAGTGTCTACAACATGCCCACCCAACCGCCAAGTAGTTTCTGCAGGCGTAGGCTGGGTTTGCTCAGTAGCAGTCTTTTCTGGTGTGGCAAAGTAATGGTGGTACACCACCTCGGCCACGGCAAACAACAGCACCAGCAGCACGGCGGCCGTCTGCCAGATGGGCCACAGGAAGGTTTTCCGTTTGCGCTTTTTCTGGGCAAGCAGGTTTTTGAGGCGGCCACGGGTTTCGCGCACCGCTGACTTTACCCGGGCAGGTTGGGCCAGGGTCATGCCTTCCAGCAGGTCTGAGCAGAGCTCGCAGGAAACCAGGTGCTGTTCCAGTGGGTGGCGGAGGGGAGCGGGGAGTTCACCGGATTGGTACTGCCGCAGCATGTCCAGCGATGGATGCTCCTGGGCGTCCCAGTGATCGGGGTGGTTATTCCTGCTCATAGTTTTTGTTTATGTAGTTTTTTAGGTTCCGTTTGCCGTTCTGGATGTGGCTTTTCACTTGTCCTATCTCATAACCCGTTAGTTCGGCCACTTCTTTGTAGCTCTTTTTCTGCAAATAGAACAGCTCCACGCACGTGCGTTGCTCCTGGCTTAGTGCATCAAGCCCTTTGGTCAACAGCTGCAGTTCGGGTTCATGGTCAGCAGGATCAGTGGCGTGGGCCAGCGCGGCTTTCTCTACCAAGGGCAAGGTCTTCTCGTCAATGAGATCGGCGCTGCGCTTTTTCTGGGATCGCAGTAGCATGAGGCAGTAGTTCTTGGTGAGTACGTGCAGCCAGCTTTTGAAATTGGTGATCTCGTGCTTGTGCAGTCCCGTGAGCAGTTGCTCAAAGATATGCATGGTGGCGTCTTTGCTTTCGTCTTCGTCCTTCAGGTACTTCAGGCAAATCAAATACACCATTTCTGTGTACCGCTCAAACAACTGCCCCACCAACTCCACATCACCCGTCTCCCGATACTGCTGTATCAGTTCCAGGTCTTGCGGGGGCTTGGCGCGGGAAAATAGCTTTAGAAACATGCAGCGGGTGAGTAAGCGGTTCCAAATAAAGGGATAATAACGAACTAGTAAAACATACCGGTCTGGGCCTTTTCTATTCTTTACCTGTATGATGCAGCCCAAGGGCATAATCCATAAACATGCCCGGGGCTTTTATTGCCTTTATCTCTGTTGGCAGTTGAAAATGCAGCTTGACAGAGTTAAGAAATGGATTCCTGTTTAGAGGCTACTTTTGGAAAACCAGGCCCAAAACAAGCAAAGTAGCCCATAGAAAACGCCGGTTTATTTGAGGTGAAAAGCAGCTACCCAGAAAAACTACCGTATTAATTCGCTTAGAATCAGGGTAACTATGTTTGGTGGCCTGCACGTATTGCAGAAGGTTATGAAAAAAGAAGAGATCTATTTTCCCGATTGGCAACGTCTCTTGATTGGAAATACGCCCTGGGAGTTTATGGCCGAGGTGCTCCTGCGCACCCTGGTCATCTACATTGTCTTGCTGGTGATCCTGCGCTTGATGGGCAAACGCATGAACGCGCAGTTAACCATCTCAGAGCTGGCGGTCATGGTTACCCTGGGGGGAATCGCCTCGGCCCCCATGCAATTGCCAGACCGCGGAATTCTGATGGGAGTGGTGGCCTTTGTCTGCGCCTTGGTTTTTCAGCGGGGCTTCAACCTGCTGGCCTTCCGTCACCGGAAGGTAGAATTGGCTGCCCAGGGCGATGTGAGCTTGATTCTAAGGGAAGGGGTGTTGCAGATAAAACAATTTGAGCACTCCCGTTTGTCTAAAGACCAGGTTTTTGCCGCTTTAAGAACCCGCAATATAACGCAGCTAGGCGAAGTGAAACGGTTGTACATGGAAGGGTACGGCTTGTTCAGTATTGTGAAAGAACCTAACCCCAAACCGGGGCTGGCCATTATCCCGCTCAAAGACAGAACCCTGCTGGAGTCCCTTTCCTCAGATCAAAAACATGCCGCCTGTACCCGCTGTGGGTATCTGGCCGAGGCCAGCCGGGTGCAAGGCACAGAATGCCCTAACTGCGCCTGTGATGAGTGGGTTCCCGCAACCAAATAAGACAGAGGTAGAATTATGAAACCAGAAGATATTCAGGTAACAGACTGGCTGCGCATTCTCCTGGGCGAAGTGCCGGGTATTTTTTTATTGGAGATTGTGATCAGGGTTGCCTTCATCTACCTGGTGCTCATGGTTTCCATGCGGATCATGGGCAAGCGGATGGCCTCTATGCTGAGCAGAACCGAAATGGCCGCCTTGGTGTCTTTGGCCGCCGCCAACGGGGTAGCCTTGATGGATCCCTCGCGCGGAATTCTGCCTATTGCCATCATTGCCTTTGTAGTAGTAGGCATACAACGCCTCATTTCCTGGCGAAGCACCCAGGACGCCAGCTTTGAGGAAACGGTGATGGATGACATGGACATTCTGGTGATAGACGGCACCCTGCAACTGGATATCATGGAGCGCACCCGTATCACCCGCGACCGGCTCTTTGCCCAGTTCAGACATGAGGATATCTTCAATCTAGGCAAAGTGCAGCGCACCTACATGGAAGCCAATGGTTCTTTCACCATCATGAAATTCGCAGAAGACCGGCCTGGTTTACCCTTAATACCAGACATTGATCCAGATTTTCTAAAAGAGCAGAAGGTTGCCCCAGACACCTTTGCCTGTAAAGGCTGCGGCTTGTTGGTAAAAAGCCAAAGACCACCTCAGCATGACTGTACCAACTGCGGGGCGAATGACTGGAAAGAGGCGGTCATTTCCTGATTGGCCTTTTCCTTTCCTGTTCGCCTACGTTAACCCCTCTTGGAATACCGTTTTCCTGACAGACGCCCGTTGGTTCTGGAAATGGTATGAATTGGCGGGCAGCGTTAAGAAAGGCACAAAGGCACGTAGCGCCAGCTCTTTGGTGAAGCTGTGGTGGAACAACTCCTCCAACAAACCCCGGTCTTGGATGGAAACCGCCAGCAGCTCAATCTGGTTATCCAGTACAAATTCCTTCAGGCCCGCCAGAACATCGTCGTGTTTCAATTGGGAAACACTATACCGGTTCTGGGGGAAAAGCTTGTTGATTCTGGTGAGCGCCTGGTAGTCAGAAACAATGTTCAGTTGCTTCTCAGATTTAATGTTGATGATGCTTACCTGGGCACCCAGGGAAGAGGCCAGCGGGAAGAGTTGTTTCAGGTAAGCGGTTTCCTCGGTCTCAAAGTCTGAGGCGTACGCCATGCGGAGAATAGGGGTGAACGTTGCGTGGGCAGGCACCACTAACACCGGGCAATGTGCGGCTTTGATGAAACTGGAGGTAGTGGTGCCAAGAAAGGTATCCAGCAGATTGCCGGCCCCGTGGGTTCCCATCACCACCAGGTCAACCGCCTGTGTTTTCACCAACTCATTCACCAGCGGATTAAGCGAGCCAGACAGGCAAAAAGTAGCCACCTTAAAAGAAGACCCAAACTCGTTCCTGACGTTCTCCCCTATTTTTTGCAGTTCATCTTCACAGTCTTCTATCAATTGGGCATCCAGAGAAAGCAGGGGCAACCCTTCGGGCATAACGGAGGCGGGCACTTGAACGGTGTGCACCAAGAGCAGCCGTCCGCCTTTGGGTTGTAAGAGAGAGGCAGCATAAGTAACTGCATTGGCGGCATTCCGGGAGAAATCTGTGGGAACTAAGATAGTTTTCATAAGACCTGAGGGTAAGAGCATCAATGCTTTAGGCAGTACTTGTCTGCAAAACTAGCAGGGCGGGCCAGGCATTGGAATGATGCTGGTCAGAACCAGGAATGACTTTGGTCATGCCCGCTCCCCACGGGTAGGCAACCGCCGGTAAAAAGAGGAAGATGGCTTACAGGAAATTACCTGTTATATTTTGGTGCTAATTTCCTGAAAACACGCTATAAACAGACTTCGTACAAACAGGAGGGTTCTCAATAGTGATAAATGTCATTGAAAGAAGTACCTTCAGTCTTTACTTTTATAAAATTACTTGATTTGGAAGAACCGTTGCAGCCCTCCCACCACCAAAACGCAGATGACGACCAGGCCCGCCTGAAAGCCATTATTGACACCGCCATTGACGGCATCATCACCATTGACCGGCGGGGCACCATTGAAACGGTGAACCCGGCGGCGGCCCGTATTTTCGGCTACGCGCCGGAAGAGATCATCGGGCAGAATATCAAAATTCTCATGCCGGAGCCCGACCAGAGCCGCCATGACTCTTACCTGGACAATTACCACCACACGGGTGAGCGGAAGATCATTGGCATTGGCCGGGAGGTGGTGGGCAGGCGCAAAGACGGCTCCCGGTTCCCGTTCCTGCTCAGCATCAGTGAGGTGAAATTGCAGGACAAAGTCATCTACACGGGCATTGTGCATGACATCTCGCAGCAGAAAAAAGCGGAGCAGCAGCAGCGCGAGAGTGAGAACAAGATCAATTCCATTATTCAGGCGGCGGTAGACGGCATCATCACCATCAATGACCGGGGCATCATGGAAATGATCAATCCCTCGGCGGCCCGGCTGTTCGGGTACCAGGAAGAGGAGCTTCTGGGCAAGAATATATCGGTGCTCATGCCCGAGCCGGACCACAGCCGCCACGACGGCTACATAGACAATTACCACCGCACGGGGCAGCGCAAGATCATTGGCATTGGCCGCGAAGTGTCTGGCTTAAAGAAAGACGGCACCGTTTTTCCGCTGTACCTGAGCATCAGCGAGGTGCAACTCACTGACCGCAAGGTGTACACCGGGTTTATCCATGACATCACCAAGCAGAAAGTAAGCGAGGAACGCCTGCGCCGCTACGCCGCCGAACTGGAGCGCAGCAACCGCGAGTTGCAGGATTTCGCCTACGTCTCGTCGCATGATTTGCAGGAGCCGCTGCGCAAGATCCAGGCCTTCGGCGATAGGCTCAAAACCAAGGAGCAGGCCCATTTAAGCGAGCAGGGGCAGGATTACGTAGACCGCATGCTCAACGCCGCCGTGCGGATGCAGAACCTCATCAATGACCTGCTCACCTTCTCGCGCGTCACCACCAAATCAAAGCCGTTTGAGAAAGTAGACCTCAACACCATCCTGAACGGGGTGTTGTCTGACCTGGAGATCACCATTGAGAAAACCGGCACCGTGATTGAACGCACGCCGCTGCCCATCATTGAGGCTGAGCCTACGCAAATACGCCAGTTGTTCCAGAACCTCATCAGTAACGCCATCAAGTTCCGGAAAGAGAATACCACGCCCGTGGTGCGCATTGCCGCCCGCAACGTGCAGCGCACCGCCCACCTCACGGCCACGCCCGGCGATGAGCACGTGGAGATTGAGGTGGCCGACAACGGCATCGGGTTTGAGGAGAAGTACCTTGACCGGATTTTTAATATCTTTCAGCGGCTGGAAGGGCAGAAGTACGAAGGCTCTGGCATTGGCCTGGCCATCTGCCGCAAAATAGCCATCCGCCACGGCGGCGACATTACCGCCCGAAGCACACCCGGCGAGGGTACTAGTTTTATCATCACCCTAGCCACCAGACACCTACAGGAATAGCCCCATACCGCTTATGAGCCGCAATAAAAGAACAATAGTGATCCTGATTGCCGATGACGATGCCGAAGACCGCATGCTGGTCAAAGACGCGCTGGAGGAGAACCGCCTGACCAATGAAATCCAGTTCGTGGAAAACGGCGAAGAGCTGATAGATTACCTCCACAACCGGGGCCGCTTCACGGATAAAACTTTATTCCCCACGCCCGGCCTCATCTTGCTGGATTTGAACATGCCCAAAAAAGACGGCCGGGAAGCCCTGAAGGAAATCAAATCTGATGAACACCTGCGCGTGATTCCGGTGGTGGTCTTGACCACCTCCAAAGCCGAGGAAGACATTCTGCGTACCTATGACCTGGGCGTGAGTTCCTTCATCACCAAACCCGTCACCTTCGCGGCGCTGGTAGACGTGATGAAAACCCTGACCAAGTACTGGTTTGAGATTGTGGAACTGCCCAAGCCGTAGTGATTGAGTGATTGATTGATTGATTGATTGATTGATTGATTGATTGATTGATTGCGCATTCTGGTGAAACCTTCCTGCCTTTTCTGTCCTCCTGAAAAGGATCTTGTGGGCGAACTGGAGAGACTTGGAATAAGCGCCATTTCCGTTCGCGCACAAGATCTTTCCAAGATGACAGAAAGGGAGTAGTGAAGGATTGTAAACTCTCAAAGAACGTAGAACTGTAGTCATAACGTTTGGCATTGACCTGTTTCTAGCCCGATTTTCAGAAAACAGGCTTAAAACGAAAATCCACTTGCCGTGCCAAGTGGCCAAAATAGAAACCAGATGTCCGATAAAATTAGAATCTTGTTGGTGGATGACGATGAAGATGATTACGTGATCACCCGCGACATCATCCAGGATATTCCGGGCCGGCAGTACCATTTGGATTGGACGGCTTCCTTTGATGAGGCGCTCACGCGCATTAGGGAGAAAAAGCACGATGTCTATCTGGTGGACTTTTTCCTGGGGGCGCACAATGGGCTGGAGCTTATCACCAAGGCCGTGGAAGAGGGCACCACCGCTCCGTTTATCCTGCTCACCGGCCAAACAGACCGCGAAACCGATGAGAAAGCCATGCGGGCGGGTGCGTTGGATTACCTGGTCAAAGGCACGTTCAACCCGTATGATCTGGAGCGATCCATCAGGTACAACATTGAGCACGCCAAGAGCCTGGCCGAAATCCAGACCCTGAACGCGCAGTTGGAGCAGCGGGTAGAGGAAAGAACCCAGGAGTTGGCCGCCGCCATCCAGAAGCTGGAAAACACCAACCGGATCCTCTATGATGCGCAGCTCGATATTGAGAAAGCCCTCCAAAAGGAAAAAGAACTGAATGAGCTCAAGTCGCGGTTCGTGACCACGGCCTCACATGAGTTCCGGACGCCGCTGAGTACGGTGCTGTCCTCGGCCTCCATTATTTCCCGCTACAAAACCACCGAGGAAGACGACAAACGCCTGAAGCACGTAGACCGCATCAAGTCGGCGGTGCAGAACCTGACGGTGATCCTGAATGATTTTCTGTCCATCAGTCGCATTGAGGAAGGCAAGGTGTACAACATTCCGTCTACCTTCAACCTGGTGTCGTTTGTGAAGGAGAGTGTGGAGGAGATGCAGGCGTTGGTGAAAGACGGGCAAAAGATTGTTTTCCAACACCAGGGGCCGCAGGAGCTGGTGGAACTGGACAAGCAACTGCTCAAGAACATCCTCATCAACCTGCTGTCCAACGCAAGTAAATACTCAGGTGAGGGCAAAACCGTTTATCTTTCCACCGCGATTGCCCCGGAGAACGTGACCATCACGGTGCAGGACGAAGGCATCGGGATTCCGGACCCAGACCAGACGCATTTGTTTACGCCGTTTTTCCGGGCGCAGAACGCCACCAACATTCAGGGCACCGGGCTGGGCCTGAACATTGTCAAACGCTACGTGGAAGTCATGGACGGCACGCTCGATTATAGGAGCGAACTGGACAAAGGCACCACGTTTACCATCACTTTCCCGCAAACGCTTTAGAGCTATGAAGAAGATACTGCTGATAGAAGACAACCAGGAAATACGGGAGAATACCGCCGAGATCCTTTCCCTTGCCAACTACCGGGTGGTGGAAGCCGAGAACGGAAAAATGGGCGTGGACCTGGCCCGCAAAGAACAGCCCGACCTCATCATCTGCGACATCATGATGCCCCAACTAGACGGCTACGGCGTACTGCATCTGCTCAGCAAAAGCCCCGATACCTCCAGCATTCCGTTCGTGTTCCTGACCGCCAAATCTGAGAAGGAAGACTTTAGGAAAGGCATGAAACTGGGCGCCGATGATTACCTCACCAAGCCCTTCGATGACCTGGAACTGCTGGATGCCGTGGAGATGCGCCTCAAGAAGAACGAGCTGTTGAAGGCCGAGTTCCAGAAAAACGTGCAGGGTTTGGATGCCTTCATCCAGGAAGCGAAAGGCTACGAAGACCTGAACAAACTCATCTCAGACGAACGCCGCGTGACCATTTTCAAGAAGAAGCACAACCTGTTTCTGGAAGGCAATTACCCCAACGCCTTGTACTTCCTGAGCAAAGGCAAGGTGAAAACCTACAAAGCCAACGAAGACGGCCGCGAGTACATCACCAACCTCTACAAAGACGGCGACTTCATCGGGTACCTTGATCTGCTGGAAGAGAACACCTACCGCGAATCGGCCATGGCGCTGGAAGACTCAGAGGTATACCTCATCCCCAAGGAAGACTTCTTCACGCTCCTGCACCAGAACCGCGATGTCGCCAATAAATTCATCAAAATCCTCTCAGACAACCTCGCCGACCGCGAAGACCGTCTCCTGAAGCTGGCCTACAACTCGGTTAGAAAACGCGTGGCCGAGGCCTTGATATTGGTGGAAAAACAGTACCAGCAAGACGGCCACAACGTCACCGAGATGTCCATCTCCCGCGAAGACCTGGCCAGCATAGTAGGTGCCTCCAAAGAAACCGTCATCCGCACCCTCGCCGACTTCAAAGACGAAAAACTCATTGACACCCGCGGCAGCAAAATCTTCATCCTCAACTCACCCAAGCTCGCCAAAATGCGGAACTAGATTTTGAATGAATGATTGAGCGATTGAATGATTAAGAGAGTAGGAAAAATTGGATGACGGATAATAATCCCAAGCAAGTCCATGCAAACCCATGCTTCAAGTTTCTAACTTAGACCATGGGTTTTGGAAGTTTGTAACTTCCGTTCATTCCTGATCTACTAAATTCGCAAGTTGCAAACTTGCGCTTACCATGGCGCGGAAGTTACTTCTGCGCCATGGTTTCTCAAAAGACCCTGTAGTGTCTGAAAAACCTACGAGTGTCTCTGCCATGAACCGTTTCAAGTCCATTTTCCACAAACCAGCTCCAAAACTGCTTAACAGATACTGATGTATCTCTTCCCAGAAACTGACCAACGTCATGTTTCCTGAGGCCGGTTCTGCTGAAATTTGCATGGCAATTAAACAGGAAGATGCAGAATCAATTCAAAGTCCTCACCTTATCATACAAGCAAGCTCCCATAGCAGTGCGCGAGGCCGTGGCCTTGAATGAAATTGGGTGCCGGAACCTTCTGGACAAAATCAAGGATTTCACGCAGGCGCAAGACGTGCTGGTGTTGTCTACCTGTAACCGCACCGAGGTGTATTACGCCGCTGAGAAAGACTGTTCCAAAGAAATCATCAAACTGCTTGCCCTGGAGAAAGGCTTTATTGCCACCAGTGAGATTGCGCCTTACTTCAGACACCTGACCCAACCGCAGGAAGCGGTGCAACACCTGTTTCAGGTAGCCCTGGGCTTGGAGTCTCAGGTAGTGGGTGACATGCAGATCATGAACCAGGTGAAGAATGCCTACCAATGGGCCACTGATGCCAACGTGGTAGGCCCGTTCCTGCACCGCCTGCTCCACACCATTTTCTTCACCAATAAACGGATTGTGAATGAGACCGGCTTCAAAGATGGCGCGGCCTCGGTTTCTTATGCCACGGTAGAGTTGGTGGAGGAACTGACCAGGAAAATAGAGAACCCCAAAGTATTGATGCTCGGCGTAGGGGAGATTGGCGCGAACGTGTGCGATAACTTCCAGAAGTCTGAGGTGCGCAACATCACCATCGCCAACCGCACGCACCACAAAGCCGTTGAACTGGCCCAGAAATGCAACGCCACCGCCATCTACTGGGAAAACGTGTGGGAAGCCATGGCCCAGGCCGATGTGGTGATCTCCTCAGTACCCGGTGACTGCTTCTTCATCAGCAAAGAGGTGGTAGAGAAAATGGGCGAGCACCGGGCTTCTTTCTTCGTGGATTTGTCTATGCCCCGCAGCATTGACAGCGCGCTGGAAGAACTGCCCCACACCCATGTCTACAACATTGACAACATCCGGAACCGCGCCACAGAGGCATTGGAGCTTAGGTTGGCCGCCATTCCGGCGGTGAAGGAAATCATAGCCGAAGCCATGGCCGAGTTCCAGGCCTGGACCCGTGACATGGGCATGTCGCCGGCGTTGCAGCAGTTTAAGAATAGATTAGAGGAAATCCGCCAGCGCGAACTGGCCCGCTACGTGAAACAATTGGGCGAGCAAGAAAGGGAACTGGTGGAAACCATCACCAAAAACATCCTGAACAAGATTGTGAAAATGCCCGCCCTGGAGCTGAAAGCCGCCTGTCAGCGGGGCGAGTCTGAGGCGTTGATTGAAGGACTCAGCGCGTTGTTCAACCTGGAGAGGGAAACGGTGGCGGCCTAAACATTACCTCTGCCTTTCTAAGGCAGGGAAGAAAACCAGTAGTGAAATCTGTATCAAAAATCACATATAAAATCAAATCAAAGGTTTAGCAGAAGGAGGCTGGCAAATTCGCCAGCCTCCTTTTTTTAAGCGTAAGTACCAGATCACCTAAAGCATCTCTTCCGCAGGAAGAGTCTCATCCCCAGCCCATGTGATGCGTTTCTGGCCTCTTTTCCGCAAAAAAGCCCCAAAACGCATCATTGAGGCTCCCCTCTTCGGGACTCATCTTGTAGGGAAAAGATGCTTCCCTGGCTTGTCACCCGACCCGCCAAAATAGAGGAATGGCAGGCTGAGGTGCCTTTCCAGGCTTATCAGAAAACAGGCTGGGGAAGTAGTTTAAGCGTTTTGGGGCTTTTTTGCGGAAAAGAGGCCAGAAACCAGTAAGCTATCCACGACCTCACCGGGGTAGAAGTACCAAGGCGGCGTCATGCTCGGGGTAAAGTGAAACTCCCGGCGCGACGGGAACCACCAAACGGGCTTGCATGACAGCAATCGCTAAGAGCTTGTTTAAATTTCAGGTTTGCCGACGAAAATGGCCAGAAAAAGGCTTCCGCAGGTTCTTTTTATGGCCGTTTGTAGCGCAAAAATGAAATTTAAACAAACTCTAAGAGGGAAAGATAAAGAATTCAGGAATTGCTTTCAATGTCTCAGCCGTTGAACTAAATTTCAGTAGAATACTTTATAGCTTTACTCAGGAAAGTATTTTCAAGAATAATTATATAATTTGTTTGTGAGTCAGGTATTTTCCAGTTCAATTGTAAAAAGAGACTATAAATCCTTTAATTTTACATGCTTCTGTAATGTTCCTGGCTTGGACTTACAAGTGTTTAGGAAAATTCTAGTGGTAATAACTGGTGAGGTAGGTATTCATTCTCTTGTTTCTATCCTATGAGAGTACTTTTATTTCTATTGCTTTTTTTGCCGGGGCAGGTTTTTGCGCAGGAGAATCCAATGGAACAATTACTGCGGCAGGCGGAAAGCGCCCCTCAAGACACCTCCCAAGTGTCTCTGCTTTGCGACCTTAGCCGGCAGTACATGCTCACCGATGTGAAAACCGGGATGCAGCATGCCAAAGAAGCCCACGTGTTGGCCAAACGCCTTCGGTTTTCAAAAGGAGAGGCCCAAGCGATAGGCCTTATTGGAAGCGGACATTTGGTGTTAGGGGAATATGATAAGGCGTTACCGTATTATTATACCGCTCTTAAAATTGCGGAGCAGCTCAAAGACACCGCCCTGCTGGTGGCCACCTATAATAGTCTAGGCATTCTTTGCTACAAAACCAAAGACGATAGAAGAGCTTTCCAAAACTATGAGTTGGCCCAAGCCTTTGCCCTGAAAACCAATAACAGGGTAGCCTTGGGAAAGGTGTACAACAACATTGGCAATATCCACGAAGACAATGGCGATTATGCAAAAGCGTTGGGGTTCTACGAGAAGGCAGCTGCCATTCAGCGGGAAACCGGCGTCAAGAAAAGCTATGCCATTGGTTTACTGAACATCGGCAATGTGTATACTTTGATGAACAAACCACAGGAAGCCTTGCCGTACTTGTTTCAGGCGCTTCAGATAGACGAGGAGTTGCATAATAACATGAACATGACCGTGACCCTTCACGGCATTGCAAAATCCTACCTCGCGCTCCGGCAAACAGAAACAGCCCTGGACTATGCCAAAAGAAGTTATGAGGTGGCAAAGAAGACAGAATCTGGCAAGAAGATCATCGCCGCGGCCCAACTATTGGCCGAAATCTATGCGTCTAGGAAAGAGTATGAAAAAGCCTATACCTATCAACAGATCTTTGCCCGGCAAAGCGCCAAATTGGGCATAGAACGGCAGAACCGCACGGCCGCCGAGATAATAGCCAAGTTTGAGAGTGACAAACGGGAATTGGAGAACCTGAAGTTAAAAGCCCAGAGACGCATCCAGGCCATTGAAATTGAGCAGCAGAAAGCGGCCATGTGGTTTGCGGGAGTGATCCTGTTTTTACTTTCCATACTGGTGGTCATCCTGTACTTCAGCCGCAGGCATTTCAAAGTCATGTCAAGGCAACTGCAGGAAGCAACGGATTTACTGCTGCAGAATAACCAAAAGATCACCGCCCAGAAGGAAGAAATCTCTAAGCAATCTTCTGTTCTGGAGAGAAAGAACCACCAGCTGGACAGGCATAATAGCTTCAAAAGCAAGATTTTCTCCATTGTCACGCATGACCTGCGAACGCCTTTCAGTTCAATCCAGGGTATTCTGCAACTGGTGCAGAATAGAACCTTCACAGAGGATGAGGTGAAACGCATTTTTGAGTCTCTGGGTAAGAACATGGAGGTAGTCGTGAGCATGATGGACAACCTTTTGGGCTGGTCTAAAGCCCAGATGCAGGGCTCCTCCTTAGAGTTGCAATCGTTTCAGTTGTATGACTTTGTAGAACAGAATTTACAGGTGATGTCTGAGCAGGCCTCGGCCAAGGGGGTGTACCTGGTGAACCGTATTGACAGGCAGGTACGTATCTTCTCAGACAAAGAGCGGCTGGCGTTTGTTCTGCGTAATCTCTTGGGTAACGCCATCAAGTTCAGTTTTGAAGGGGGCGAAGTGACGCTGGAGATGAGGGAAGAAGAAGCGGGAGTCTCCCTCATGGTATCTGACACCGGGAAAGGCATATCTGAGAAGCACCAGGCCAAACTGTTTTCTGATAATCGGTTCACCACCCTGGGCACGTCCAAAGAAAAGGGCACGGGGTTAGGTTTGATGCTGTGTAAGGAGTTGATGGAAAGTCTGGGCGGCGATATTACCGTGCAAAGTGTGGAGAACCAAGGTAGCTCATTTACAATTTTCCTGCCCTGTCACGTGCAAAAAATGGAGCAGGAACAGGCTCCGTTTCGGGGAAGGGTAGTAGAGGCTTTGGAAGTTTAATCCATTGATACGCTGGGGCAAGCGTCAACGTATACCCGTTTGCTTATCCGCCGTTTTTGACCTGTTTTAGCAAAACCAGGCTAATATTGGCTCCTTTCTGCGCGTTAGGTCTTTGCCTGCAACTGGCCGTTTAGTGCCTGGGGATGAGCTGGTGCACGGAATATGCTGATTCCTTGGCTTGGCTGCTTTTTGCGTGGGTGCAGGTGCTGAATTGTTTCATCTCTGGCGGTATGCGCTCACGGCCGCGAGGCCTCGTCTTCCCCTCTCGCACTGCCCTTTCGGCCTGTGAAGTCTGTCTCTCTTAGTTTTGCTTATCTATGACCAAAAGCGAGGCGCGCTCGGGAAAGACTGGAACTGGGAATGCGCATTCCTTTTCCCTGAAAAAACGTATTCCCCTCCTTGGAGGGGTAGGGGTGGGTTCTGCTTTCCGCACCATTTCTTTCCAAGGCGCATCATCATGAAAGAAGGGTATAAGCCCAGCAGCAGGGCGCAGGCATTCATTTGTGTCCTGCTGCTGGGCCCTGTTTTTGGTGCCTTTTAGCAAAAACGCACCAGAACCGTCCCACGCACAAACTTGGTTTTGTTTATGGGTGGATGTTATAACAAGCTATTCATTGGCCTCGGAAGGATTCTCTTTCCCGAACTCTGAGAAAAGCCAATCCAGTGCAGCCTCTTTGTTTGTGAAGGATTCTAACTTGGTGGACAGGTGTAAGCTTTCATCGGTGGTAAAGCCATTGAAGATGCGGTGAATATCCATCAAACCAATACTTTCTTTGAGAGATATTCGGGCAAACTTCATCAAGGAGGAGGTCTTCAGTACAGGCTTCATGGCTCTTAGCACCCAATTCTGATCGGCAAAATCCAGGTAAGGAATCTGCCGGGAATCGCTTAGCCAATACGCGCACTTATTGGTACTGGAAATAGTGGTTGCCAGTTCAAAAGACTGCCTGAATTGCTCAGTAGTGGGTGGTTTAAGCCATTCCACAAAAATAAATTTCGCCCGCTTGTCCAACTCCACCTTTATGTGGTCATCTTGGTGGACAAGCTGTAGTTGTAAGTCTATGTGCATGGGAAACGTATGTCTCGTTTTGGAGAAATGGATAGAAACCAAAGTGACATTGTTGCCGTCTGTTAAAAGCAAGATATATAAAATTGTGATTATTGGTGCCTGAGTTAACTATTATCTTCGCGTGTTTAGGCCCTATGCCAGATAGCTTGTTTCCTTTAAGGCCGGAAGTGGCTAACTAATAAAGGGTTAGGTTGAATTAATTTATCTTGAATCCTGCCAAAGGAAACGGAACAGCCAGAACTTGATTGAATAACCTGCCGTCTGGTGCTATCTTGCAGGTAAGAGCTTGTTTGCAGCGCAAAAAATGAAATGTAAACAAGCTCTAAAAAGGTGATCAACACGGTTTATGTATAGAATTACAAACGTTTTACTGGCAGGTGTACTATTGTTAGTGGGGTGCGTGGGCGCGAGGCCCATTGATAAGAAGGCCACTCCAGAAACACGGGCGCTTTACCAGAACTTAGGCAAGCTCGCTAAGGAACATACTTTGTTTGGGCACCAGCACGCCACCGAGTACGGACATGGCTGGTTTAGCGGCAAAGACAGGTCTGATGTGAAATCAGTGACCGGCTCGCACCCGGCCGTGGTGGGGGTTGATTTCAGCGGCTTCTCTGGGCGTTCTCCCGAAGCCATCCAGAACGCGAAAGAAGAAGTAAGGCAAAATGTAATAGACACTTACAACCGGGGCGGGGTCACTACCGCGGCCTGGCATTTCTCCAATCCTGTCTCTAAAGGCGGCTTTTACTGGGTAGATTCGCTTTCGTTGCCGGCGGTTAGGTACATTATTCCCGGTGGAGAGGCGCACGGGCAGTACAAGCAGATCCTGCGTGGCATAGGCGAGTGGGCGCACAGCGTAAGAGGGGCCGATGGGAAACTGGTGCCAATGATTTTCCGGCCTTTCCATGAGTTTGACGGCGGATGGTTCTGGTGGGGCAAACCGCACGCCAGCCGCGAGGAGTTTGTCGCCCTCTGGCAATTTACGGTGTCTTACCTCAGAGACAGTTTAGACGTCCATCACTTTATCTACGCCTTCTCGCCAGACAATAAATTCAACTCAGAAGAAGAGTTCCTGGAGCGCTACCCCGGCGACAAATGGGTGGACATGGTAGGCATGGACAATTACGCCGACCTGGGCCGCGACCGCTACGCCATTGACACCGCCGCGTATAAGCTGAAGATTGTTTCTGATTATGCCCGCAAAGCGAAGAAACTGGCCGCCTTTACTGAAACCGGCTTAGAGTCCATTCCCAACCCTAACTGGTGGACTACCACTTTGCTGCCAACCATGCGGAGGTACCCCATGCGGTTGTCTTACGTGCTGGTTTGGCGAAATGACACCCGAAGCCCCACCCACTATTACGCTCCATTCCCCGGGCAAGCCAGTGAAAAAGACTTCCTGAGGTTTTACCAAGATCCATACACCCTCTTTGAGAAAGACCTGAAAAGCATCTACAAACGGAAAAGGTTCTTAGGTGTTTTCTAGTTGAGGCTCACTTAGGGAAGTGCGCGCTCCTTTTGAGGAAACCAAAAGAATCCGTTTTGGGGCTGTTTTTCGTAAATGAGGGCCTAAACGGCAGGGGCGTAGACATTGGTAGGAACTGCGCGCGCACTACGAGGTCATTAAAAACGGGCGGCATCGCGGAAGCAGACAGTTGGAACGTACTGGCGCGAGACTCCGGTTTCGTGACACGGGATGAAGCGAGTCTCCGGGACTCGCCGGGAACCAACAGCAGTAGGGCTCTTGCTTGTTCGGGAGTTCTACTCCCGAACAAGCTTGCCGGGGAGTTCTCCTCCGCCGGGAACCGCAGGCAAAAGAAGGGGAGTGGAACTCCCCGGCAGTAAGCTTCCGGAGTGGAACTCCGGAAGAGCGGTTTGGTTTTCTGGGATTTTCAGAAACTAAATAACTAAAGTTGTGATTTATTCACGCCGATGAAACCCCCTCCTCTCCCTCTGAGGAGGGGAATTCCGCAAAAGGAAGAACAATTCCCCTACCAAACTTTTCTCCCGTCCTGTCGGGGGCAGGATGGGAGAAAAGCGGGTTGGTGCGTTTTAGGTTCGTTTTCCGCAAAACAGGCCCAAAACACCATCCCTGTTCTTCCATCCCGCTCTTTCGGGGTGGAACACCGCAGCAGGCAGCTTCGGCCCGGACAGCGACCTCGGCAAAAGTTTCCCCACAAGAGGAGCCTGGGAGGGATGGGTTGAGTAGGGCTATACGTTTGTTCAGTTCCGCTCTTTCGGATGTATCAATCCCCGTATCTACCCAACTGGCGCGAAAGGGATTGATAAATCCCCGACTGAGTGGTTCGGGATTGGAAATCCCGACCAGCAACGTTGGTAAAAGTTTCCCTACAAGATGAGCTTCAAAGGGGGATGAAATGCATGTAGACCAGGGCGCGGAGACGGCACTTCTTCGGCTAAGTGAATCGCTGTATTCCCGAGTTCAAGTTAAGGTGAATGTTTGGGGTAGTATTCTTACCGAAGCATGGGAGTAAAAAAAGGCTCCCGGTGCGGATGAATAGGCTAGAGTAAACAAAAAAGGCGGCTGCCCAAGTGGACAGTCGCCTTTTTTGTTTATAGAGTTGCAGGTAAGACCCGCTTCTTCTAGATAAGCGTTGGATCGCTGGTCAGGCTGCCGCGGTCACGGTCTGTGTCTGTAAAGCCAGCGCCGGTTTTGCCTATGCCCGTTCCGGTGGTGCCGGTAGCAATGCTGGCTAAGCCGCTCCCGGTAGTACCGGTGGTGCCAGTATCGGAGTTGGAGGCAGTAGTACCGGTTGCGTAAGTACCTGCATTTCCAGTTCCAGTAGTGCCTGGGTTTGAGCCTGGGCTGGTGGTTCCGGTAGTCAGGTTGTCAACCTCCACCTCCGTAGAACGCAACGTCTCTCTGATCACCTCTTCGCGTTCCTCCACTTCTTTCTCCAGGGTAACCTCTTCCACCACGCGGGCCTCTTTGCTTACCACGGGGACTTCGGCGTGCTGGGTCAGTTCTATCTCTCCTTCCTGGAAGGTGTTGAGGTCGTTCGCGGTGGCGGGGCGGTCTACGGGGGTTCTCTCCACCACTACCCGTTCCTCGCGCAGGCGGACATGCTCTTCCACCGGGCGCTCTACCATGCGGCTGCTGACGTGCACACCGCCGGTCTCTACTTCGCGCTTTCCTACCTCCAGGTTTTCCTCAATGATTGGGATGACGGTGTCGCCCTCCAGAGAGTTGGGCGTGTGGGTGCCTAAAGAGGCATTGTCTGTGGCCGGAGAGGTACGGCGGCGGGTAAAGCCACGGTCAGAGAAAAGTTCATGGTTATAGAAATCATCCCTATCGGGGTGGTGGCTGGTAAGGGCTGCGCCTGCTCCGGCGGCCCCGAGGCCCCCAAAGATAGATCGGATGGAGGTCTCATGCGCTTGGTCTATGCTTCCCTCGTGGTAGGTGGGCAGGGAGCGGAGCTGCTCTGCCGTCACAGAGGGCAGGATCACATCATCGTCAGATTCATGCAGGTCGGCAATCCCGATGGGGATGAGCACATCGCGTGGCTCCAGATCCAGCGTGCTTCCCTCCAAGTCCACTACCATGTAGCGCACCTTGCGGGATTGTACGTCAAAGATAAGTTCGTCCACCTCGCCAATGGTGCGGCCTTGCGGGTCTTTCACAGTCCAGCCTTTGATGTTGGGCTGGTGATCGGCGATCTCGTAGTCACTGCCGCCCAACTCCTGCAAGCGGTTTGTTTGGTTATACTTGTTATCTCTTTCCATGGTGAAGTAAGGTTTTAAAGGTTGTTAATTCACTTGAGTCTCAGGTCTGATAAGCCTGGGGGAGAGGGCTTTCTACTGAGGTCTGCGGGCTACAATCTCCACTCTGCGGTTTTGCTGGCGACCTTCTTCCGTGGCATTGGACGCTACCGGGCGGGATTCGCCTACCGGGTGAAGAGATACATTGTCTTGCGTGATGTTTCCGTTCTGCACAAGCCAGGACTGCACGGCTTCGGCCCGCTGTTCGGCCAGCTCTTTGTTGTACGTGGCGCTGCCCTGGGCATCGGTGTAGCCGTAGATACGTACCTGCCCCCCATTGAAGCGTTTGCCCATGGAGGCGGCTATCTGCTGCAGTTTCTGGATGCCCTGCGGCTGGATGCTGCTTTGGTCGCTTCCGAAAAGGATGGTCTCGTCCAGGCTGTACACGGCGTAGTCATCGTTTCCGCGCACCTCAATATCCTGGTCGGTTATCTCGTCAAAGGCGGCTACCGGGGCGTCTAAATTAAGGGTGTTCCAGGCACCGTCATCAGTGCTTGCCCCGGTGTCGGTGCTGCCAGCCGCGTCACCGGTAGCCCCGGCACCAGCGGTAGTTGCCGCGGAAGTGCTATCTGTGGAAGCCTCCTCCCGGTCACAGCCACGCAGTAAGAAGAATAGGAGCGCCAGTGCTACCAATGCCAGTAAAAGCCACAGCCACCAAGGTCTGCTGCTTTTGGGTTGAACGTCTAAATCGGCCATAGTTTTATTTTGTTTTTGTGAGTGAATGGAATGGGAAAATCTGCTGTCTGCGTTAGAGAAGGCAGTATAAAGGCGGCTACCCTACCAAGAATAGCCGCCTCAATGCTTTCATTCAAAAATAATTAGATAGCGGTGGTACGGTCATTGTCCAGGTCTGTGCCTAAACCAGTACCCGTGCTGCCGGTAGTACCGGTGCCATAGCCAGTACCCGTTGTATTCGTGGTGCCGGTACCGGTGGTACCCGTATTCAGGTTTTCAACGTCTACCTCAGTAGAGCGTAGGGTTTCTCTGATTACTTCATCGCGTTCTTCTACTTCTTTGCCTAAGGACACTTCTTCTACCACCCGGGCTTCTTTGTTCACTACCGGTACCTCGGCATGCTCTGTCATCTCAATTTCTCCTTCTCTGAATCCGGCGAAATCAGCCTCAGTTGCCGGACGGTCAACCGCATGGCGTTCTACCCGCACGTGTTCTGAGCGCAGGCGCAGGTGCTCTTCTACGGGGCGTTCTACGATTCTGCTGCGCAGGCGGGTGCCGCCGGTTTCAATCTCGCGCTTGCCTACTTCCAGGTTTTCCTCAATGATTGGAATAGAGGTAGCATCTGAACGGGTAGTGTCATTGTAGTCTGAGGTGGTATCCGTTAGGGCGGTGTTGGTGGTAGAGCCGTCGTAGGTGGAATCGGCGCCGCCGGCATAGGTGGTGTCTGTGCCGCCGGTGTAAGAACCTCCGGAACGGTAGCCATACTCGGTAGCGCGTTGGTCTACGTCAACAGAACCGTATTGATCCAGGATCATGGCTGCCCTGCGGGCCTCTTCATCTGACTGGGCATGCACGGTGACAATGCAGTCTGAGTGGCGGGCCACGTTAGAATAGGTGGTGGCGCTTTCATCGTCATCGCTGAACAATGACCGGAAGAATCCGCCAATGCCGTCGTTGTTGTCATGGTTGGTGGAAGAACCCCCATACGCTCCGGTGGTACCGCTTCCGCCGTAAGCTCCGGTGGTGCCGCTTCCGTATGACGTGCCGGTAGTAGAACCGGAAGAACTTGCGCTGGAAACGTCAATGTTGTTGTCGCTGAGCCCCATGTTTCTTAATTCTCTTACTGCTTGCTGGGCTTCTGCTAAACTATCGAAAATCCCGATTACTGTCTGTGCCATAGTTTTAATGTGTGTTAGTGAATGATTGTTAAAAGGTGTTATTATTGAAAATTGATTGAAAACTAGCTTTGGGGAGCCTGGTCAGGAGAGATGCGTTCTACCCGTATCTCTTCTTTTCTGAGGCTCACCTGCTGCACGTCATGGGTTTGCACTCTGTTTTTGGTGATGTGCAGTTCTTCTACCACCATGAGCCGTTTCTGCACCACCATCACTTCCTGCACAATGGGAATAATCATGGTATCGCCTTCGTACCGGACGGGCGGCGGCGGTGTGTCTACGTATTCATTGATGGGTACCCGTTGAATGTCATGCTCCTCCTGGATCAGCGGAATATTTACCGGCACCTCCTGCTCCGTCACCGACTTGATAATGCGCACACTCCCTTTCTCTACCACTTGCTTGTCTAAGTGCACACGCTCCTCAATAACCGGTATGGTCATAGATTGCGGTGACCCAGAGTTGGCTGTGTTCTGCTGCGGGGAGTTACCGGCTGGGTATGAATTGCCCTCAAAATTTCTTGTCTGATCCATTTGGCTTTCTCTTTGCATAAGTAAACGGGTTAGAAAGGGTGAGGTTTCTAAAAATTTTTAAAAAAAATTGTATTCTTGTTATTTTGAGATCTGCTTGGCAATTGCGCATAAACAAAGTTTTAGGTAATATGTTTTCTATAAGTAGTTGTTATTCAAAATAATTTGACAAATAATAAACTGTGTTTGACAAATAGTAAACTGTGTAAGTTGTATATAGTGGAATAATTAAATTATAATCTGCTAAGAAGGGGATAAGGAGTGTAAGTCTTTAATTATAAGTAGTTATTAAGGAATGTTTGGATTAAAGCCAGTACAAGTGAGAACTACCTCCCCAGACTAAATCCTGTAGGATGGCTTGTCTCCATGACTTGTTTCAAGGGTTCCCACGCAATCAGGATGACAGGTAGGAGGTGCACCCCCCGTGAGTTAACACCGTCATGAGGAGTGGGCTGGTTCCTTCCGAAAGCTGCTAAAAAGGTTATTTTCTGGAAAAGCCGCCTGAAATGCCAAGGCGGTCTGTTTTCTTATGCCAAAAAAGCCGGGCATGGGGCTGGGCGTGTACGTGTAGGGTTGCCCCATGCCTGGCTTAAGGAAGAATATCAGAGAGGGGACGAGGACGTGGTAGGAGGAGTGTTTCTTGCAGAGTCGTTCCGGAGGTCATCTATCTGGATCTCTGTTTTGCGGGCGGTCGCATGGATGATTTCTTCGTGAACCTCCACGTCTTTGCCAATGGTAATCTCTTCAACCACGTGCGCCGCTTTAGAGATAACAGGAACTTCGGCAAACTCTTTCAGTTCTATAGTGCCTGCCTGGAAACTGTTAAAATGGGCGGCGGCGGCAGAGCGGTCAATGGGCACGCGTTCAATCTGGATGTGCTCTTCGCGAAGGCGCAGGTGCTCTTCCGCGGGCTGTTCCACCATGTGGCTGTGTACGCGGGTTCTTCCGGTTTCAACCTGCTGTTTGCCAAGGTGAACCTGTTCCTCCATCACCGGGATGGAAGTAGAATTGGTTGGGTAGCTTTGCGCAGGAGGAATGTTGGAGCCAGAGGTCTGTTCTACCTGAATGTCCAGTTCAGAGGCCCGGTGCGAGTCCAGAAGCTGGGCGGCGCGGTTTGCTTCGTCCTGGGAGTACGCGTGCACGACAACCAGGGCATTGCTGTTCTGCATTTTGCCCAGGTGCAGACTTGCCTCTTGGGGCGTGGCGAAGAGCGAATGAAAGAAGCGCTCAAAGTTGGAGGAGGAATAACCTTCCTGGGTGTCTGACGTGTGCCGGAGGGCTACCTCCATACTATCTTTCGGGAAACCGCTGTTCAGCAATTCCTGGGTGACGCGCTGCGCGCTTCCGGCATCGGCAAACAGCCCGATGACGTTTTTGGCCTTCCGGTTACGGTAAAGATTGTTTTGGTTGAACTGTTCCTGACCATAATAGTCGGGGTTGCCGGGCTGTCTGGCAGGGGATGGGGTGGTGCCGTGTACGTGGTCTCCCACAAAAATGCGCTGCACCATTCTCTCCGTTTCCTGGCTCAATTTGTTGGTTTCATACCCCGGAAGCGCCTGTAACTTGTCCACCGAGAGGTTGGAGACCGTGACCACGTCATCGGCTTCGTGCAGTTCGGCCAAGCCGATGGGGATCAGGATATCGCGCGGTTCCAGATCCAGCAGGTTGCCTTCCAGATCCACAATCAGATACCGCACCTTCAGCGCCCCCGCGTCGCAGAGGAGTTCCTTCACCTTGCCCACCAGGTTTCCCTGTGCATCGGCCACCTTCCAGCCCCTGATGTCGGCCTCGCCTTTGGCTACTTCATATTTGCTGTCACCTAGTTCCTGTAGATGATACGTAGACGCAGCATGTTCTCTTCTTTCCATAGAATAGTTCTTATAAGACGTCCTGTTGACGCGCGTTTTGGTCTCCTTTTCTCAATTCTGGCCCTAAAACAGGAACCCAAATGGCTGCCTGAGTGCCGTTGTATTTTCCTAACCAGTTGAGGTACAGAGGTAATAAACGCTTACGTGTGCTTGTGGGAGATGTTGGCGTAAATACTGACTGCCAGATGCCGGGTAGACCGTTCTGCGTTTCTCGCCCGGTTTTCAAAAAACAGGCGAGAAAGAGGCAGCCGTAGGCGTGTTCCCGTTCTGTTGGGTTTAAAAACAAGAATGTTGTTTTTCTTATTTTTCTAGCTTAAAAAGGATAAGAAGCGTTTGCCCGCTTTCAGTTCTGTGGAGCGTATTCGCTGCTCTGTGCTGTCATTAGGCCACCCTTACAACTCGTTTGAATAATACATATTTCGCTTGGTTGGGCGTCCTGAAAGAATATGTTACAAATCCTTAAAAGCTTGCGTTAAATACTGTATATGCCTGATAATGACATAGTTTGATTTGTTTCTGAATTAGAAAGTGCTAATTTGAATGACTATATCAGCAATACAACCCTATTTGTATGAAGAAAAAGATACCCTTAGAGAATGTACTATACATCATTTGTAAGTCAGATTTAGTGGCCTGTTCAGATGCTGTTGAGTTTATGAACAGTCTGGACTTCTACCAATACAGCCAGGAAGAGTTAAAGCTGATCAGTGATACCCTCAGTGAAAGGATCATAATGCAGCTTCGCCTGGATCTAAGGGTTAGCCGGGCGTAGGTTTAAAAAAGAGCAGCCTGTGTTTAAAGGCACTTTCCATAAAACAAGCCCAATGCACACATGAGCGGAGGGCAGACGTTGTCCTTGGTAGTCCTAGAAAAGCAATGATTTTACTCGCTCGCTTCCCGCGAGTGTTCTGTGTTAGTATATCATTACTTTTCCAGTACTACGCTGTCTTTTCAGGCGGATATCTGCTTAGGGGCGGAAGGCAACGGAACGGCTGCGGAAATTTGGTAGTGGAATGAATGCAGCCGTGCACCCGGCAGAAGTTATCTTGCAAAGAGGGGGATCGTGCCGCAGGCAGCGTGTTTTCCTGAATCAAGTCTGCCTATAATGGGTGCCCAACTGCCAGGTTGGTAGGTTTTATCCCCGGAAATGGAGTTTAACCGGTGGCCTGAGTTAGAAAAGCAGTGTTTGAAGGGAGGCGTTGTCTAAAGCAGGTGCCTCAGGAATATTCAAGTCAGTGCTGTTTCTGATAATAGGTTTGAGTAGAATAGGATAAATCACAGGATTGTTGAATTTTATGGGAGCGTTCCAGCTTTGGGCGCGTTTCAATACTGTGCCGATTTAAGTTCTATTTCTGGAAGAAGTGCCATAAACGGATGTAGGTTGAAGTGTACCGGGTAAAAACAAACCAACCGTGCCCTCGTACAGATTTGGAAAGAAAGGCTGCTGATTTCAGCTTTCATTGTTTTAACCTAAAACCATCAGATTATGTGGCAACCAATTGACAGGCCCATGCACGGCGTTGCAGATGTGGCCTATATTCCCGCTGTGGCCTCAGCCCCTGAGACAGTGGGCTTTACCGAAGAAGAAACCGCAACCACCCTTTGCCGCGCTATTGCCGGCGGTACGTTGGTGTCTGCGCTGGTCACCAAAGCTGAATGGGGCGCTGTGCAGGTAATGCCGTACAAGGCGCACCTGGCCATTGATTTCGCCACCAGTGTGTTTGCATTGGCTGCCCCCTGGATGTTCGGCTTCTCCCAAAACATGAAAGCCCGGAACACGTTTCTGGCCATGGGGCTGGTGGGCTTGGTAGTGGGCGCGCTTTCCAGACCAGAGGAAATGTCCCCCACCAAGGTAAGAACGCTGAGAAGAAGAGCAGACACCCATCCTGCGTTGTAGCAAGAACAGTTTACCCGTGGAGGTATGGCGCTCCTGTTTTGGGGCTGTTTTCATGAAAACAGCCCCAAAACAGGAGCGCTTTGTTTCAATTCGCCCTCACCGGCAATGCTTTTTTGTATTGGGAGCATCCAGGTAAGGACAGGTAGTAAAAGCATTTGAGCCTTGCTTCCCCAAAGCCCCGCAAAAGCTATCCTGCTGGTCACAGGAAAGAAGGAAATGGGTGGGTAGAGTAGCGTGTTGAACAAGTTTTAATCTGTTGCCGTAAGAGTTAAAAAATCAAACGTTAGAACTTATGAAATCCCTAACCCATACAAAACTTGCTCAGGCGGTGCTGCTCCTGGTTTTCCCAATGATGGTTAGTTGCTCGGTGTTTAACAGTGGCGGACTGTCCAGTGACCCAATTGTGGCAGAGCAACAACGCCGAGTGGAAACCCTGAAAGCGGAAGCTGAAAGAGCCGAGCAGGAAACCGAAGACGCTGAAGAAAGAGAAAAAGCCGCCAAAAGCAGACTGAAAGCCGCGCAGGATCAATTGAAAGTACTACAGACCGAGTCTAAAAGGAGAGGAGCTTAACCTTGGCCTGCTTCCTTGATTACGGCTAAAAGCCAGTTTATTGGTGAATGAAAACCCCTGTCGGTTTCTTGTTGTAAGAGAGGCCAGCAGGGGTTTTATTGCGGGTAACCCATGAAAAGAATGCTGCCCTCGTCCGCTTCCCAAACGCGTGTGCGTTACGCCTAGCAGCCCGGTGGTGCGTTTTAGGGCTGTTTTGCGAAAAAGAGGCCTAAAACGCGAAAACCCGTGAGGTCTTCAAGATATCACAGGTTTAGAAACAACTGGCGCGAGACTCCCGTCTCGTGACTTGGGATGAAGCGAGTCTCCAGGCTCGCCGGGAACCACCGGCAAGAGGGCGGAACATCAGATCTTGAATTTCCGTCTGGCTTGTAGCGCTTCTTTTGATGCGCTTTGTATGCGATTGTTACGCTTGAAAGAGGATCATGGCAAACTATGCAAGAATTGCGAGTACCGGTAAACCGAAGGTGGTCATCATTGGCGGCGGTTTTGCGGGGCTGGAACTGGTAAAGTCCCTGAGAAACGCCGATGTGCAGGTCATTCTCATTGACAAGCAGAACTACCACACCTTTCAGCCGCTCCTGTACCAGGTGGCCACCGCCGCCATAGACGCCGAATCCATTATTCACCCGTTCCGGAAGGTTTTTGACGGGCAGGAGAATTTCTTTTTCCGGCTGGCCGAAGTGCAGTGCGTAGACACCGGGCAACAGGTGGTGGAAACCAACATCGGCCTTATCCGGTATGATTATCTGGTCATCGCCACAGGCGCTACCTCCAACTACTTTGGAGATGTGCAGATGGAGCAGAAGGCCGTTCCCATGAAAAGCGTAAACGATGCCATCAGCCTCCGCAATATCATTCTCAGCAACTTTGAGAACTCCCTGCAACTAGACGACCACGAGCAACTGAACAGCCTTATGGACTACGTGATTGTGGGCGGCGGGGCCACCGGCGTAGAACTGGCCGGGGCCCTGAGCGAACTCCGCAAGCACGTTTTCCCCAAAGATTATCCCGAACTGGACTTCAAATCCATGGACATCCACCTGATCCAGAGCGGCGGCGAGTTGCTGAAAGGCATGTCTAAGGAAGCCTCGCAGAAATCACTGCAGTTTTTGGAGGAGATGGGAGTGAAGGTTTGGTTGAACCGAAGGGTAAAATCGTATGACGGCTACACCGCTACCTTGGACACCGGCGAAACCCTAATTACCCGCACGCTCATCTGGGCCGCCGGGGTGACGGGAAACCCGGTGAAAGGACTAAAGCCGGAAAGTATTCTGAAGGGGAACCGGCTGCAGGTAGACGTGTACAGCCGCGTGGTGGGCTATGAAAACGTATTCGCCATTGGCGATATCGCTGCCATAGTGACCCCCGAAAATCCGCAGGGGCACCCCATGCTGGCCCAACCGGCCCTACAGCAAGGCAACTTGCTGGGTAAAAACCTGCGCCTGCTTTTCGCCGGACAGCCCATGCAGCCATTCAAGTACCAAGACCAGGGCACCATGGCTACCATTGGCCGCAACAAAGCCGTCGCCGACCTGAAACTATTCAAGAAAGAGATCAAATCGCAGGGCTTCTTTGCGTGGCTTATCTGGATGTTCATTCACCTGGTTTCCATTGTGGGCTTCCGGAACCGGCTGGCCGTGATGCTGAGTTGGGCCTGGAATTACTTCTCCTATAACTCGGGCAACCGTCTCATTCTTGGCAAAAAGCAGGAGAACATTCCCATCACGGAGACCATTACCCACAAAACGGTTATTTAGGCGTTTATTTCCTGGTTAACGTTCACTCGGGAATTCAAAAAGCCTTTGGAGGTAATAAGTTCTCCTTGGGAACACCAACTGCGCCTATCCACGGTAGATGCACCCCCTCCAGTAAGGATACCCACTTGAAACAGCAATACGGGCGGGTAGTGAGCTAGACAAGTCCTGAGTTCGCCTTCCAAATAAGCCCCATCTTTCTTAAGGTTGCATGGAGTTCACTGCCAGCAAGCCTGATCTACTCTGTTGTTTCTGCTATTAGTACAAAACGCAACTGCTTTCTTTTTTCAAAATCAAGATGCAAGAATGTGATAATTATAGAAACTAATTAAGAAGGGACTCGTTGAAAATATAAAAAGTACAACTAAAATAGAAGAATCATGAAAAAAACTCTACTAACTTTCTCTTTAGTGATGGCTGTAGTAGGTAGTGCTATGGCGCAGACCATCACTCGCCCCCAAAGTACCGCCCCGGTGGAAGCTAGCACCATTCAGCAGGGGAATTGGCTGATTGGGGCCGGTATCGGCTCTATTGGGCATAACTTCAAATCAGAGACTTTTACGTTTGAGATAGAGCCCCGGGCCGGGTATTTCATCAGCGACAATGCCGCTATTGGTACCCAGGTGCAATTGGCCGCCCAAATCTTTGACGGCGGTGAGTTTTTCAGCTACGGGTTAACTCCCTTCATTAGGTACTACTTCCCCGAAGGAGCGGCCCCTACGCACCGCTGGTTTGGCGAGGCGCTGGTTGGTTTTGCCGGAAGTAACCTGGAAGACGTGGAGGGAGACCGGTTCTTTTCTACCGTGTATGGCGTAAGGGCAGGGTATGCCCACTTTGTGGCGACCAACGTTTCTTTGGAAGGAACGCTGAACTTGGTTCGCAGTAAAGCCAATATTGACGTAGGCTCTGGTACTTCTGGCAATACAGGCCTGTCTCTGGGGGTAGGGCTGCAGATCTACCTTCCGTCACGGGGTGGCAGGTAACGTAAGCTTTGCCGCAGGCAGGCGCCTGTCCATGCTTGGGGCGAATATATTGTACGCGGCAACCTCAAAATGTGGGTATTTTCAACGGCAGTTCTGCGTGAAGCCAATATTTTGGGGCAAAACTGGAAATCTGACGTAAAAGTAATTTGATAGAGATAATTATCGCCTCTCCTTGTCCTCCTGGAAGGATCTCAGAGCATGGTTACATTTCATTTTCGCTGGCAAACCTCAAATGTAGACAAGCTCTCAGTGGCGAACGGCAATAGCATTGATTTACCGCTTTCTAGTTCGCTCACAAGATCCTTCCAGGAGGGCAGAATACGATAGCTTCTATTTGTCCGGCTACTTAAACAAAAGCCTGTTTAGGGGCTGTTTTCTAGAAAACAGCCCCTAAACAGGCTTTTGTCAAATAAACACATAGTGGGGGTAAAAAGAAACTGCCGGGGCTAACTTGTACGCTAATCCATTGCACGGTGGGCATTTCATCCTGATATGATCATCGCCCACGGTTTTTGCCCGAATTCTCTCGCCGTCAAAGGGGCTGTGGTCCATCAATCACCAATTGGTCTTTGAGGTAGGAGCATGCCGCTTCCAACGCGTTTGGATACCTGAGTGCTACATTGAATGTCTTTGGCGTGGAAAGATTAGCTGCCTTGGTGAAGCACTTTGAGAGCTTCCTCATTGCCTATTTTGTCGGCCATTTCCAGGGCGGTTAGGCCGCGGCTGTCTCTGATGGTTTGATCGGCACCGTGCTGGGCCACCAGTTTCATAAGTTCATGACGGCCAAACATGGTGGCGAACATAAGGGCGGTGCCACCGCTGTAATTCTGGATGTTCAAATCTGCCCCGTGCGCAATCAGGAGTTCGGCAATATCGGCGTAGCCTTTAAAGCAGAGGCCCATTAAGGCGGTGTTGCCGCTCATGTCCTGGATATTTATATCTGCGCCGGCGTCAAGGAGAACCTTAGTGGCTTCTAAATGGCCTTCATACGAAGCCAGGATCAAGGGAGTAAAACCCCGTCCGTTTTTAACGTTAACGTCTACGCCCTGGGCGAGCATTTCTTGTATGGTTGCCACGTCTCCTTTGCGGCAGGCGTCAAAGAGTATGTCTTCTGTTCTGGCTGATGTGAATTCCATAGTGCTGGTCGGTTGTTTGGTTATGCAATCTTTGCAGTACGTAACCTATAAAAGGTTGAATATGTTTACGGCGTCTGCAAAAGTACTCCTTCTGGTAGAGAAAGGAAAGTCGCTGCGTTTGCTCCAGCAAAAAGCCCCCGGGAAAACGGCCTTTACTGCGGGATTGACCCGCGGCAGTCTTCTTGGGGGCTTCGTATTTTAGAAGGGAAGCAACTTAATCTCTTTTAGAATCTCTTTTTTGCTGTTTCTCAGCCCTTTTCTCTTTCAGGGTTTTGGCGGGTTCCTTTTTTGCTTTCTCTTTGGTGGGTGTTTTTCCGGGCATGGTAGTAACGTTTACAGTGAAGTACTAGATTAAAGATAAAGAATTAAACAGATATATAACGCATCTGCCAAGATATCTATTGGGCAATCACGCAATGCCTGTGTTTCCGCTCCTTTATACGAGCCGTTTTTGCTTTTTACTTAAATTAAAATAAAGAGACCATTCCACCACCTCCAATTAACCTTTTTTCTATAAGATTAGCTTAGAAGGGGTTGGTTTCTCCCTCGTCCTGTCTCTTGATTAATTAGCTAAGCAGCAGTACTTTGTTGTTGCGGTAAATGTCAATTCCTACCCGGGTCAGGTGCTTGATACTGATTCTAACCTCGTACTGCGCCGTCTCTCCGTTTTCCTCGCGCTCAAACCGGTGGTTCTCGCCCAGCAGGGACTTTTTCTCAGAGACAATTTCGCCGTTGTATTTAATGGTTTCCAGGCCGGTGAAGGAGTTGTCTACTTCTATTTTAACAGAATCTGAAAGGTGAAGGGTGAGCACGTTCATAGGGCATGGCTTTTTAAGGGTTCAGAATAGGGCAGAGAGAGATGTGCTTTGATGGCCGAAACCAGCGTAGTCACTTCTCTGAATATTAGTCTGATCACCTCAAAATTTCTTACAAGAGATGCGCGAATTCTCTACCTGATCTTTTGCTGATAATAGAATGCTTTTTAGAGCATGTTTAAATTTCATCTTTGCGCTGCAAATTGCCATAAAAAGAACCTGCGTTCGCCTTTTTCTCGCCCCGTAGCGCTGCTACGGGGCGAGAAAAACCCTTCCGCAGAACCTTTCTCTGACAATTTTCGCCAGCAAACCTGAAATTTAAACAAGCTCTTAAGCAACAACCTTACGTTGGCCTTCCGTTTTTGGGCAGTTTTTGTGAAAGCAGGGTAAAAACGGAAGGGTACTCTGGGAAAGAGCCGTAGTGAAAGCGTTGGCCTCAGTTGTTCAGGAGTTCTCCTTCGCCCAGGGGTTCTTCATAGTATCTTCTGGAGACCGTCCATTTAATAGAGGCTATGTTTTCGTTCACCAGCGAGTCTGCGTAGAACTGTTTTTGGGCAGTTGTGTACGAAGAGACGCTATGTTGCATTTTCAGGTCTGTGAAACACGCCTGGTCTTCTTCCAACAAACGGCCCGCCTTCTTGATCTCTTTCCCAGATTTCATTTTGATGACTAGCGTGTAAATGCCGGAGACCTCTTGGCTGAAACACATCTCAAAGGATTTCTGATCCAGAACTTTGAACGAGGTCATTTGGAGGGCATCACCTTTCCAGTTGGTGCAGCCAAGAAGAGAAAGGAACAGGAAGCTAAGCAGCTTTGCTTTCATGGTAGGTAAAATAAGGTACGGGCTTTTCTAGCGGGGAGAGCCGCCGGTGTGGCTTAACAGGAAAGCTGTTGGCAGACGTACGCTAAAAGAGCAGCCCAAAGGTACGGATTACATCCTGTTCTAGGGAGAGTTAGTGGGGCAGCCCGGGAGTTTGCCCCCAAATAAAAAGCCAGTTGAGGCAGACCGGCAAACGTCTGGCTTAACTGGCTTTCGTAGAAGAACCCTGCTTGCCCACAGCAGCAGGTAAAAACAAGTGCGAAATGGTTGCTCCCGTTTAGGTAGAGGAGTGAGGCCGAAGCAGGAAAACAAAGAAACTGCTTCTCTGCTGCTTAGCTACGCTCTTCGGCCTCTACCGGAACAGAGTTCGCGGAGGTGCCGTCTAAAAGGAACGTAATAACGGTTTTTCCGAACCAAAGGCCATCTTCTACGCCGCCTGCCTCAATTTCCTCAACGGCTAGTTCCAGCATTTTGGTGAGGAACAGGAAACGCTGATGAGATTGGGTTCCTTCAGTAGAAGTCTCCAGCAGGTGCTGAAGCACTTCGTGGGTTTCCTGGAAAGATGCCAGGATGGTAGGGGTTACTGCTTCGGCAAAGCTGGTGCTTTTTTCCAGGTCTCCTAAAATGTTTCTCAATTCCCGGACAATTTCTTCCCTTAATTCCATAACGTAAAAGTTCTTCTTATAAGCTTAGTTAGGTTTTATACGGCAAAAGCGCCTGTAATTTTATCTCTACAATGATTCTGTACTGATTCTTGTAAGTGGCTTGCTGGCTTGCGTGTGCTTTAAGTGCAATTATTTAGTGGTTTTTAAGGCTTTTAATGCTTGGTGGGCAATAATTGCATTGCTGTCCACTTGATCTTATCCCGCAAGCAAGTGTTTAACTCTGTATTTTCCGTCAAAAGTTTTATAAAAGTACAATATTTTTAACAAGTACAAGCAACGGTGAATATTATTTTTGCTATTCAGTGAAACCTTTCTTGAAAGGGAAATTTGCGAAGAGTGGCATGTGAATGAATAATCTGTTAGGTTGAGGTTATATGTCTGTAGACTTGTAATTTATGAATTGACTGCCCTTCTTATGTAATAGAATCACCTAAAATGCTCATAAATGGCACTTGCGTAAGATGAATGAAAGTATTTGCCTTGCTAGGGGTTATTTTATTGAATTATGCTGAAGCGATAGCTTTCTGTCTGATGACTGACTCAAGCTGAGAATTTTACTTGTAAAACCTTGGAAAAAATTATTTTTGACAAGGTTTATAAAATTAAATAATCCTATTAAAGTATTGAATAGGTGCCATTGAGCAGAGGTGCGCCTAGTTTAAGATGGTTGCTTGGTTTTTGGATCAAAACAGGTAAGGTGTGAATTAGGTGGATGGTTCATGCAGTAGAAATTGATTGGCCATTTATATTATGATGAAGCAGCTTGTAGTGAAGTGATTTTCTTCATTGGAAACAGATGAAAGCACTTAGCGCCATTAGTAGAAACAAGGAGGAGTAATTTGATGGAGTAGGAGAATTTGGGAGTGATAACTCCTGAAAGGAAACAGTAGGGTCTAGCCTACCCGTGCTTTTCAATACCCAACGCTGGTTTATAAAACGATAGATATTGAAAGCGTGCTGACAAGGTTAGTGGTATTCTGGGGTGTAAGGTGCTTGGGAGAAAGTGGATAAGTAATGATTGCTAACAAAGTTATCAACAATAAGCGAATGAAGGCTGTTTAGCGAATTGGTTTAGCAATGTCTTGTTGAGTTGGCTTACTTTCTTGATTAGAAGGAGGTGCTGCGTTGGCGTCCAGTGTTGACTTTGAGCAATCTTTAATACCAGCACGTGTTAAACTCCTCTGTTTTATCAGCCTAACTACTCCCAAACGTTCATGCTCAGCCAGAACGGGGAGGAGGTCTGTTCTGGAATGTTAAGAGAGTTTCCTGTCAGTTCCCTAATTTGTAAGTGAGTATTTCATTTATGCCTCGGCACTTAGTTGTAAAACACTCCTTTTCGAGAATGCACAGTATGCTAAAAAACAGTAGTTACTTCGTTAGATTATCCTTGCTGACTTTATGAGTGGTCTCAAAATCACCTTTGCGCCACCCCATATTAGATAGATCCGTGTTGATGATATAGGCCCCTGTTTCTGTATCCAACACAATGACGCCTCTTTCTCCCACTTCTGTGACAAACCGCGCTCCTTGTCCAGTATTGCCGTTTTTAAAGCTAAAAGCCATGGTCAGCAAGGCGGCACTTAAAAATCCGATAACGATTGATTTAAGGTCAAACTGGGTTTTCATAGAGACAACAGTTGTGTTTTCTACATAAAATGTTGCAGCTGGTTTTGTGCCTGTTTTCCTGAAAACAGGCACAAAAGGATAGCTCCATAACAAGATAATAAAATGGACAATCGAAACCAAAATACACAGAAGCAAAAAGCCCTCTCAACATCCAGTTGAGAGGGCTTTTCAGGTAATGTGGCCGCGCCAGGAATCGAACCTGGATCGAGAGCTTCGGAAACTCCAATACTATCCGTTGTACTACGCGGCCCCGTATTGCGAGGGCAAATGTAGGGAATGGCAGGCAAGAATAAAAGCCGCCTCTGGCGTTTTTTGGCTGTTTCCACAAAAAGGGGAGGAAAGGAGGGAAGGAAGGCAAGGCAACTCTAACATTTTCGGCTTGAAACAGTTTAGGAATAAGACACCAGTACATTACAAACAAAGAACTATGAAAAGAGTATACACCGCGGAAGTTACCGCCACCGGAGGCCGCAGCGGCCAGGTAAAATCATCAGACGGAATCATTGACATGCCCGTGCGCCTGCCCGAGGGCTTGGGCGGCAAAGGCGGGGCTACCAACCCAGAGCAGTTGTTTGCGGCGGGTTATGCGGCCTGTTTCCAGAGCGCCCTGCAACTGGTGGCCAGCAAGCAGCAGATCAGACTAGACGAGAATTCGACGGTAACCGCTCATGTGGGGTTGGATATGCTGGACAACGGCGGCTACGGGCTGTCTGTGCAGCTAGATGTGAAAGTGGACGGCGTAGAGAAAGCCAAAGCCGAGGAATTGGTGAAACAGGCGCACGAAGTTTGCCCATACTCCGTAGGAACCCGCGGCAACATAGACGTACAACTAAACGTGCTGGACTAGTTTTCCTAATCTGTTTTCAGCAGATTAGGAACCTGTTTAGTAAAGCCAAAGTGAAATACCCTCGCCCTTGCTGCGCAGTTTCACCAGCAGGCGGAAAGGTGCTTGACGGCTATGGTGAGAACACCAACAAGGCCGGCGGAGTTGTCCAATCTTGTGCTTTACTAAACAGGTTCAAGGCAATACGGGAGCCCTTTGCTGAGGCTCTCGTTTTTTTAGCTGATGCTGTGAGGCAAAGCATTGGATAAGTATGTATTTGACTCTTGTTACGCAGGAGCCTCGCCCTAGCTCCCACTTCAGCGATAGGGGGAACCCCGCTGCTGCGTTTTGGGGCTGTTTTGCGGAAAGCAGGCCTAAAACCTGTGCGGTCTTTAAGACCGCACAGGTTTTAGGATCACCTGGCGCGAGACTATAGTCTCGTGCCTAAGGATGAAGCGAGTCTTCAGACTCGCCGGGAACCACCAACAGGATGGCGTAACAGCAGGTACGAAGTAGCGGGACAAATGAAGCTATCATTTTGTCACCCTTAAAGGATCTTGTGAGCGAGCTAGAAAAGCATTTAGTAAGCGCTACTGCCGTTCGCCACCGAGATCCTCCCAGGAAAAAGAGGAGAGGGAAGAGCTAGTTACTCCTGTCCAGTGGCTTACCTGCTCTCATTGGTTTTCTGGGGCAAGCGGACGCTTGCCCCAGGATTGTACCTAACCAGTGGTGGAAGATACTGTAGGTGATGGGGTAGTCCAGGATAAGCTGTAGCAGAGGGTAGGGCGAAAAAAAGCATCCGGGGAAATTACCCTGGATGCTCTCTTTATAAGAAATCTGTTCTGCACAGCCCACTGGTTTTAAAGGGCGGGTGCTGGTTATCGGCCGAAGGCCCAGAGTAGGAAATCTGGCATCATTCTGCCCCAGGTAGACACGTCATGCCGACCGCCAATGAGTTCTACGTACTTCACGTCTTCACTTTTTTGGTAGCCTTTTTTGTACAGCTCCAACATTAGGCTGGTGGTGTCATCAATAGAGTCAATGATGCCGTTCTGGTTGCGGTCAGATTTTTCGTCCTGGGTGCCGGCTTCAAACCAGAATTTCAGGTTGGGTTTCTCTGGAGTGGAACTCACCAGTTTATGGGTGATGCGGTGTTTGTCTGGGAATTCTTTTTTGGCTTCTTTTTTCCGCCACCAGAACGCCCCAGAAAAGGCACCTACCTTAGAGAAAACGTCTGCATGGCGCCAGGCGATGTCAAAGGCAGAAACAGCCCCCAATGAGAAGCCAATAATAGCGGTGCTGGCGAACTCCTGAAGGCTGGTTTTCTCGTAAATGGCGGGCAAAAGCTCCTGTACCACAAACTGCCGGTAGTTTTCGGCCTCAGCGCCTCTCCCTTTGTAATCTGATACGCCAGAAATCCCGAATTCCTTGGTGCGCTCTCCCGCTTTTATGCCAACGGTTAAGATGGGGGTGATCTGTTTCTTTTTATAGAGAGGCTGCAGAATCTGGTCGTACTGCATGGTGGCAAGATCTTGTCCGTCATTGACCAGAAGCAAATGCAGAGGCTCTACCACGCCGTCCATGTCGGGTACGTACAGCGTGCATTCCACGTCCCGGTTCAAAAATTCTGATGTTACCGTCAACTCCTCTACCCTGATACTCACATCAGACACTATATATTCTAAAAACATTATATTAAAAAAGTATTTGTTACAAACTAAAATAAGGGCACTTGCGATAAATACTTTCCAAATCTCGGAATATTTTTAACAACAGTACCCTTTTTGGAATATCCTATTGGAAACTTACAACGTAACCATACAGAATTAATACTGAGGCCCATGATAGAACAGTATCACAAATGGTATTCGCAGCAATTAAGCCAGGACATGGAAATGCTCGTCTTCGGTGACAGAGGCTATCCGGTTATTCTCTTCCCCACGTCCATGGGCCGGTATCATGAAAACAAAGACTTCAAGCTCATTGAGTCGGCCGCCTGGTTTGTCAATGAAGGGCTGGTGAAAATCTATTGCATTGACTCCGTTGACAAGCAAAGCTGGTACAACAAAGGAATACACCCTGCAGACCGGGTCAGAACCCACATGGCCTATGATCAAATGTTGTACCAAGAACTGGCGCCCTGGGCCATGCATGAGACGGAAAAGTCCAAGGTATGTGTGGCGGGCTGTAGTTTTGGCGGCTACCATGCGGCCAACTTCGCCTTCAAACACCCAGACCGGGTAAGTCATTTATATAGCATGAGCGGCGCCTTTGACATACGGGGGCAACTGGACGGGTTCTTCAATGATGACGCTTACTATAACAACCCCATAGATTTTGTGCGCCATGCCACAGACCCCGCTTTATGGCAATTGAAGATTATTCTGGGCACTTCTGACCAGGATATCTGCAAAGAATCTAATCTAGTACTCTCCGCAATATTGAACGGAAAAGGCATTTCCCATTGGCTTGACGTCCGGCCCAACGCAGTCCATGACTGGTCTGTCTGGCGCGAGATGTTTCCGCATTACTTATCCCAGATCTAACGCAAACTCTAAGCACTATGAAAAAAATAGGAATCTTATTCGGGCAGGAAAAAACTTTTCCGCAAGCCTTTGTTGACCGCATCAACCAAAAGGGAGGAGGAGACATTACGGCAGAATTCGTGCACATTGACAAGGTGATCCAGTCAGAAGGGCCTGGGTATGATGTGATTGTAGACCGTATCTCACAGAGTGTGCCTTTTTACCGGGCCATGCTCAAGAACGCCGCCATGGCGGGTACGGCTGTTATCAACAACCCTTTCTGGTGGAGCGCAGATGAGAAGTTCTTCAACAACTCCCTGGCCGTTAGATTGGGTGTTCCGGTGCCTAAAACCGTTTTGCTGCCTTCCTGCCAAATGCCAGATGACACCACCGGCGACTCTTTCCGGAACCTGAGTTTCCCACTGGACTGGGACGGCATCTTCAATTACGTGGGCTTCCCGGCATACATGAAACCGTTTGACGGTGGTGGCTGGCGTGATGTCTATAAACTACATGACGCCCAGGATTTCTTTGATAAGTATAACCAGACCGGCCAATTGGTCATGATGTTGCAGGAAGAAATCATTTTCGATGATTATTTCCGGTGCTACTGCATTGGCGGCGAACACGTGCGCATCATGCAATATGAGCCCCGCAACCCGCACCATCTGCGTTATGAGCACGGCAAAGCCCCGGCTTCCAAAGAAATTCTAGATCAGGTACGGGACTACGTTATCAAACTGAACCAGTACCTGGGGTATGACTTCAATACGGTGGAGTTTGCCATCAGAGACGGCGTTCCGTATGCCATTGATTTCTGCAACCCGGCGCCAGACGCAGAATTGACCAGCGTAGGCGAAGAGAACTTTGAGTGGGTGGTGGAGACCGCGGCCAACTATGCCATTGAACGCGCCAAAAACCATCGGCCAGAGGCAGACAATCTTACCTGGGGCAAGTTTGTGTCTACGGGCGCAGCCAAGGCCTCTTTATTGGGTGGCCAGGCAGGAGCGGCAACGCCTATGGCCACTGAAGAGGCATCTGCCAAGCCAGCCAGAAAACCAAGAGCGAAAAAGCTAAGCTAGGTTCTATCTATAAATCTCGTGCACTATGAATGAATTCACATTGGGAGTAGAAGAGGAGTTCATGGTGGTAGACCCTGTAACCAGGGAACTTACCTCTCATGATCAGAAGATTGTTGATGCTGCTCAAAAAATACACGAAGATCAGGTGAAAGCAGAGATGCACCAGGCGGTAGTGGAAGTGGGCACAAACATTTGCCGGAACACAGATGAGGCTCGGGCCGAGGTAACCAAACTGCGGAAAACCGTAGCTACCCTGGCCGGAGAATTGGGGTTGCGTATTGGCGCGGCCGGTACGCACCCTTTCTCGCATTGGCAACATCAGTTAATCACCGACCACCCGCGCTACTTTGACATTGTCAATGAACTGCAGGAAGCAGCCCGCTCTAACCTTATTTTCGGGTTGCACGTGCACGTGGGGTTTCAAAGCAGAGAGATGGCCATGCACATTGCCAATGGCGTTCGGTACTTTTTGCCGCACGTGTACGCCTTGTCCACCAATTCGCCGTTCTGGGAAGGAAGAAACACTGGTTATAAATCTTTTAGGACAAAAGTATTTGATAAATTTCCAAGAACCGGCATTCCAGATTACTTCAATAGCATAGAGGAATATGACAGCTATATCAAACTGCTGGTGAAAACCAACTGCATTGACAACGCCAAGAAGATCTGGTGGGACGTGCGTGTACATCCCTTCTTTGATACCATAGAGTTCCGGATCTGCGACTGCCCTATGCTGGTGAATGAGACCATGGCGTTTACGGCCATTTTTCAGGCAATCTGCGCCAAACTGTACAAACTGAGAATGCAGAACCTCAAGTTTATCACCTACAGCCGGGCGCTCATCAATGAAAACAAGTGGCGTGCCGCCCGTTATGGCATTGACGGTAAGATGATTGACTTCGGCCGAGAAGCGGAAGTGAATACCCGTTCCCTGGTGCTGGAATTGCTGGACTTTATTGACGATGTGGTAGATGAATTAGGGAGCCGCGATGAAATCAACTACGTGCACCAGATTCTGGAACACGGCACCGGCGCCGACAGGCAATTGGAAGTATATAACAGAAACCAAAGTTTCTCAGATGTAGTAGATTACATTACGTCGCAAACTTTACAAGGCGTTGACGTATAAGGGCTCAGAAAGCAATATCTGCTGACAAGCTCTGTTATTGTACTTTCAAATGAAAAGTGCAATTCGTATCTTTGGGTTTTACGTTTACTCCACCACAATGTCTATAAAAGTTGCGATCCTTGACATGTATGATGGTCATCCCAACCAGGGAATGAAATGCATCAAGGACATATTAAAGAAATTCAGAAAGAATCATTTCGTTGATTTAACCTATGACGCCTTTGATGTAAGAGGTAAAAGCGAACTGCCAGACACCAGTTACGATATCTACATCTCTACCGGTGGCCCTGGAAGCCCTACTGAAAGCGAAGGCTCTGAATGGGAAAACAACTATTTCGCCTTCATAGATCAACTGGAAGCCATCAACAATGATCCCAGCCGGTCAGATAAAAAACACGGTTTCTTTATTTGCCATTCTTTTCAGTTGATGTGCAGAAAGTACCAGTTAGGGAAAGTAGTCAAAAGAAGATCTACCTCTTACGGCATTTTCCCCATCTACAAAACCGAGTATTGGGATCAGGAAGACATCTTCAGCGGGTCAGATGAGACCTTTTACGCCGTAGATTCCCGTGACTGGCAGGTGATTGAAGCAGATGAGGAACAGTTCAAAAAAATAGGTGCTAAACTGCTGGCCATTGAGAAAGAGCGTAACCATGTGAATCTGGAGCGGTGCATGATGGCCATCCGGTTTAATGAGTATTTCCTTGGTACCCAGTTCCACCCCGAGGCAGACCCCATTGGCTTGAGAACCTTCCTGTTGGAAGAAGAGAACAAGCAACGGATCATCAATGCCCACGGCGAGAAGAAGTACAATGATATGATTGAGTTACTGGAGAACCCGGTAGAGTTGGAGCTAACCCGAAAAGAAGTTATCCCCACGTTTCTCCAGAATGCCATTAAAAGTATGCAGACCCAGGAGGTATGATCAAGGAAATCAGGGAGAAGTTTAATGCCGCCTTTACGCAGGAAGCGTACCAGAATCTGTTGGCGGAACTAGATAGGCAACTGGGTATCCCACTAGGGTTCAGAGTGGCCGAAACTCCTGTTTTCATTGACCAGGCTTTCAAGCAGAAGCTGATGGCAGCCGGTGATGATCTGGTCAATACTATCCTCAGAAAGGACTTCAAGCAGATTACAGAAAAATCTATCCCGCAAGAATGGAAGACCGCCCATGAAAATGAGCGGCCTCACTTTCTTACCTTTGATTTTGCCGTCTGCCGTGATGCCAATGGGGAATTAACTCCCAAGCTAATCGAACTGCAAGGCTTTCCGTCTTTGTATGGTTTTCAGGCCGAATTGGCGAAACAATACCAAAACCATTTCCCGGTCATTGCTAACTTAACGCCTTATTTCCAACAGCAGGGAGAACAGCAGTACCTAGATCTGCTCCGCCAAACCGTGGTGGGGCCGCACCAACCCCAAGAGGTAATCTTGCTTGATATTCAGGCAAAAGAGCAGAAAACAGCCGTTGACTTCTTTGTCACAGCCCGTTTTCTGGGGATTGAGATTGTGGCCCTAGAAGACCTCAAACAAGTAGAGAACCGGTTTTTCTACACCAAAGACGGCGTGGAGTACCCTGTCAAGAAGATCTACAACCGCTTAATTTTTGACGAGGTAGAAAACAGGGAGGAGGCCTTCAAGAACGTTCCAGACCTGTTGACTACTGATCAGATTGAATGGGTAGGGCACCCCAACTGGTTTTACCGCATCAGCAAGTACACCATGCCTTTTCTGGAGAGTGAGTTCGTCCCGCACACCACTTTTCTGTCTGAGGTGAAAACCTTGCCCACCAATCTCTCTGACTACGTTCTGAAACCGCTTTTCTCTTTTGCGGGCCAAGGCGTGATCATAGATGTTTCTGAATCTGACCTCCATTCTGTAAAAGACCCCGAAAACTGGGTGCTACAGGAAAAAGTCGCCTATGAACCCGTGATCCAAGCCCCAGACGGTTTGGTGAAATGCGAGATCAGGTTGATGTACCTGTGGCCTGACGGCGATGAAAAACCCACGCTAGCCATTAACTTAGCCAGGCTAAGCCGCGGCAAGATGATTGGCGTTCGCTACAACAGCAATTTTGACTGGGTGGGTGGAACCGTTTGTCTTTTCTAGTGCCAATATCTCTATTCCTTTCTGCGCTGTAGCTGGCTTCTTAGAGCGGTTGGCAGATGCATGCCTTACGCTGTTGCCTTGGCTTGTCTGCTTTTGTGTGGGACTAGTAGGTGCATGCCGTTTGCTGTTCCCTTGGCTTGTCCGCTTTTCTCGTGGGTGCACGTGCTGTATTGTTTCATCTGCTCCGGTAAGCGCTCACGGCCGCGGGGCCGCGTCTTCCCCTCTCGCGCTGCCCTTTCGGCCTGTGACGCCTTTTTCGCTTAGTTTTGCCAATCTAGGGCCAAAAGCGAGGCGCGCTCGGGGAAGACTGGAACTGGGGAAAGTAATGGAAGAGTAGTAGTTGGTGGTTAGTATACCCAATCCCACTCTTCCGGAGTTCCACTCCGGAAGCAACCTGCCGGGGAGTTCCACTCCCTTTCTTTTGCCGTGGCTCCCGGCGGAGTGGAACTCCGCCGCAGACAGGTTCGGGAGTAGAACTCCCGAACAGCAAGGGATATTTTATGTGATTGGCTATCACTGGTTGTATTGCCCTCTTCTCCTTAAAATGCGTATTCCCCTCCTCGGAGGGGCAGGGGTGGGTTCTGTTTCTCTTCGCAATACCGCGACCTTGTAGCATCTTTAGACCTGCGAGCGTCTCCGCCAGTGCCAATTCTGGCCCGTTTTCCGCAAAACAGCCTCATAACGCATCATTGAGGCTGCGGACGAGACTTCTGTGTAAGGTCAGTTATAAGTCAAGGGAGTAGATTTGCGCCATAGGTGCTAGGGTGTAAAGTTTGTAGAGCAGGAGTTGTTTTTGATGCGTTTTCAAGAAATCAGCTTCAAAACGAAGCAGCCTCACCGGGTGGGTGAGGCTGCTTCGTTTACGTTTAATGAAGTAAGATTACGCAGTCGCTAAAACTTCTTTTACTTTCTGGGCAGCATCTTTCAGAAGAACGGCAGAGAATACTTTCAGGCCAGACTCGTCAATGATACGGGCACCTTCCTCGGCGTTGGTGCCTTGTAGGCGCACAATAATCGGAACTTTAATGTCTCCAATGTTTTTGTAGGCTTCCACTACCCCGTTGGCCACACGGTCGCAACGCACGATACCCCCGAAGATGTTGATCAGGATGGCTTTCACGTTAGGGTCTTGCAGGATCAGACGGAAACCGGCTTCCACGGTTTGGGCGTTGGCCCCGCCTCCTACGTCCAGGAAGTTAGCGGGCTCGCCGCCCGAAAGCTTGATGATGTCCATGGTGGCCATGGCCAGACCGGCACCGTTCACCATACAGCCCACGTTGCCGTCCAGCTTCACATAGTTCAGGTTGCTTTTGCTGGCTTCCACTTCCAACGGGTCTTCCTCGGCGGTGTCGCGCAGGTCAGCCAGGTCTTTGTGACGGAACAGGGCGTTGTCGTCCAGATCTACTTTGCCGTCAACGGCCAGAATTTTATTGTCTGAGGTCTTCAACACGGGGTTGATCTCAAACATGGAAGCGTCAGTATCCAGGTACGCCTTGTACAGGTTGGTCAGGAACTTGGTGAACTCTTTGAACGCCTCGCCCTGTAACCCGAAGGCAAAGGCAATCTTGTTGGCTTGGAACGGACGAAGGCCAACCGCGGGGTCAATCCACTCCTTGAAGATTTTCTCCGGCGTGTGCTCGGCTACTTCTTCAATGTCCATGCCGCCCTCGGTAGAGGCCATGATCACGTTCTGACCTTTGGCACGATCCAATAAGATAGAGACGTAATATTCTTTGGGCTCAGAGTCGCCGGGATAATAGACATCCTGCGCCACCAATACCTTGTTTACTTTCTTTCCTTCCGGGCCGGTTTGGTGCGTGATGAGTTGCATGCCAATGATCTGGCCGGCAATCTCTTTCACCTGCTCCAGGTTTTTGGCCAATTTCACCCCGCCGCCTTTCCCACGGCCGCCCGCATGAATCTGGGCTTTGATAACGTGCCAGCCAGTGCCGGTTTCCTCGGTTAAACGCTTCGCCGCCGCTACCGCCTCTTCAGGGGTTTCAGCCACAATGCCTTCCTGAATTCTAACGCCGTAGCGTTTCAGAATGTCTTTCGCCTGGTACTCGTGTATATTCATGAGGTTAGGTTGATGTTTTTAGGTGCACGAAAGTAAGACTTTCAAGGTTCTTTTCAAAACAAAGCCGTTGGGGGCTTCGTTTTGAAAAGAACCTTGAAAGAGTCCTGAGTTCTGAGTCGCGAGTCCTGAGTCAAAGAGAAATGGTGAAAGTAGGATTTAGCTATAAAAGAGTCTTCCGTTTTTGGCCTAATTTCCAAAAAGGGAGCCTAAAACACTTGTCGGCACTTCCTAACTCAGGACTCAGAACTCAAGACTCAGAACTCAGGACTCAGAACTAAAGCCCCAAGACTCAGAACTCAGAACTCTTTTCCCCGTTACTGCACAACAGCGGCTTATTTGCAAATGCCGCCTGCGTCCGCTTCTTTTGTAGTACCCATGAGTATAGAGAAACCAATTTTGTTAGAGGCCCGCGGGCTGTTTAAGTCCTACGGAAAGCTTCCGGTCTTGAAAGGCATTGACCTCACCATCGGCGAAGCCGAAGTGGTGTCTATTGTGGGCGCCTCTGGGGCGGGGAAAAGCACGCTGCTGCATTTGTTGGGGACGCTGGATGCGCCCGATGCCGGTGATGTGTACCTGCACGGGCAGAAAATCTCGGGCATGAGCAACAAAGAAGTAGCCCGTTTCCGGAACCGCAACATTGGTTTCATCTTCCAGTTCCATAACCTGCTGCCCGAGTTTTCGGCCCTGGAGAATGTGTGCCTGCCCGGCTTTCTGGCCGATAGGCCCGAGAAAGAAGTAGAGACCCGTGCCCGGGAATTGCTGCAGATGCTGGGCTTGGCCGAAAGGGTAGACCATAAACCTTCTGAAATGAGCGGGGGCGAACAGCAGCGCACCGCCGTGGCCCGCGCCCTCATCAACTCGCCCAAACTCATCTTCGCCGATGAACCCAGCGGGAACCTGGACTCCAAGAACGCCGAGGAACTGCACCAGATTTTCTTTAAACTTCGCGAAGACCTGGGCCAGACCTTCGTGCTCGTCACCCACAACCCCGTTCTGGCAGACATGGCCGACCGCAAACTCACCATGAAAGACGGTTTCCTGCTGCAACCCGAAGAGGTGGAATAATTCTGGTAAAGACACTCGTAGGTCTAAAGACACTGCGAGTTCAGTCTACTTTCCCATAAACTAGCGTAAATCAATAAAGCCTGGCGCGAGACTCCAGTCTAGTGACGCGGGATGATGCGAGTCTCCAGCCTCACCGAAAGCAAAAGGCAGGAAGGTTAATTCCTGCCTTTTGCTTTCGGCCTGTTTTAAGCCAATTTTCTCAATTCCTGCCTTTTGCTTTCGGCCTGTTTTAAGCCAATTTTCTCAATTCCTGCCTTTTGCTTTCGGCCTGTTTTAAGCCAATTTTCTCAAAACAACCCTAAAACGAGCTAACTTCCTGCCATTTAACTCAGAACTCAAGACTCAGAACTCCACTCTAGCTTACCTGCCGCAGCTTCACCACCACCCACATAGACACCAGCGTGAAAACGGTGGCAATGATGCCCACCGTTCCAAAATGAAGAAGTTCTGGTGAACCCGGCACGTTGGTGATCACCAACCCAGACAGGAAAGCGGCTAAGCCCGAGGCCAGTTGTTGCACCGATGAATTGACGCTCATAAACGAGCCGCGCAGCCGTGGTTCTATGCTGGACGTAATCAAAGACATAGCAGGCACAAAGCGCGCCCCGAAAAAGATAAAGAAGAACGTGGTCGCGACAAACGCCTGCCAGTGCGGCACGCGGCCCAGGTGCGTCACCACCAGAATGGGAATCACCGAAACCAGGGCGGCAAGCATGAACACCTTCTTTTTCCCGAATTTGTCAGACAATCTACCCGCCAGCTGGGAGGTCACAACGGTGGCCAGTCCGCCGAAGAGGTAAATGTAGCTCAGCTCAGCTTCCTCAAACCCCACGTTGGCCACCATGTAGGGGCTCAGGAACGGCACTACCGTAAAACCAGCTAAAGACAGCGTCACCATCAAGGCGAAGGCCCACAGGCAATTGGAACGGCTGAAAATAGTCATCAGCACTTTTGCGGGGTGTTGCGGAAGGTGCTGCAGCAGGTGTTGGCGCATGGGCGGAAGCATCTTCCAGGTCAGAAGCAACACCAGCACGCTCAGGCCGGTGAGCAGATAGAAAGGCGCGTGCCAACTGGCGTGGCTGGCCAGGTACAAACCAATGGGGATACCGCCAATGGAAGCCACTGAGAAGGCCGCCATCACTTTGCCGGTGGCGGCTCCCCGGCGTTCCTCCGGAATAGAATCCCCAATGATAGCCAGCACCAACGCGCCCAGAACACCGCCAAAGGCCCCGGCCAGAATTCGGGCAATCAGCAGGAAGGAAAACGTGGGAGCCAGGGCGCAGGCAAACGTGCCCAGCGTAAAACCTAAGTAAAGCGCGAGCAGCGCGTCTTTCCTGTCGAACCGGTCAATAAAGAACGCGCTCAGCAAACCCGAGACCGCCGCACTAAACGTATACGCCGATACCAGAAACCCAAACTCCCTCGGGCTGATTTCAAAAACGCGCATCAGTTGCGGGCCCAGCGGCATCATGATCACAAAGTCCATGATGTGCGTAAACTGGATGGCTGCCAGAATAAACAGCAACCATTTTTCGCTCAAGGCGGGGCCAGCGGCCGAAGGGGTGACAGTAGAAGATGGTGGCATGTGCTTTCTTAAAGGTGTCCGTCTGCGGGGAACAAAGGCTTTACGAGGCGAAACCCGTGAAGTTTGTTTAACTTCTATAAAAGCCGGAAAGTAAGCTTAGGTATCTGCCCTTCCGCTTTCACGGAGAGGAGAGCCCCGCTGGAGCGTTTTAGGTCTGTTTTGAGGAAAACAGGCCCCAAACGCTGAAACCCAAACAGTAGAGGCCAGGCACTGCCTTGTCTCGGGCACGCATTGCTTTCTGCGGTTGGTTTTTTCTGCGGGGGCAGACATCCTCACATCGCTACAGTGTTTCGGGGCTGTTTTAGGGAAAACAGCCCCGAAACGGCATGGGCGCAGACACTCGTAGGAGCTACGCACACTACGAGGTCTTTGGAGCGGGCGACAGCGCGGAAGCAGGTCGGAAATACGGAATCCTGTGAGGTCTCCAAGACCTCACAGGTTTAGGTAAACTGGCGCGTGACCGCAGTCTCGTGACCGAGGATGAAGCGAGTCTCCAGACTCGCCGGAGGCCACCAGCAGGAGTGTGTAACATCCGTTAGGTAAGTACGTAGCATGGCAAAACGAATCAGGGAAAAGGAAGAGCGCGCCGCTCCCGTGTGTGCGCTCTGCGAGCGGGAAGTAGGGTTTACCACCTTGCATCATCTGATTCCCAGGGAGGAGGGAGGCCGGCACGGGCCCACGGCTCCCTTGTGCCAGCCGTGCCATAGTACGGTTCATCTCACGTATAACAACAAAGAGTTGGCCGTGTGCTACAACTCCATTCCGGCCCTGCGCGCCTCTGAAGGTCTACAGAGATACCTGCAATGGGTGCGCACCAAACGCTTGGATAAAATCACCAACCGGCGGGGGAAGAGGAAATAGGAGATAGGTTTGCGTTTGAGGGCTGTTTTTGCCAAAACTGCTCTAAAACGCATAAATCACACCATCAATCGTGAACTATTGGCCGCCCTTTTTTACAGCCATTCAGCATTGCCCAGACATGAACCAATATACCTATCTTCCTTTTCCGCAGATAAAAGAGCAGCCCGCCGTGGTGGTAGACAGTTTTCACCCCAATGGATTGGTTCTTTCCCACTGGCGGGAAGCGCCCACCCCAGTAGAACTCAGGGAAGATACCAGTGCCGGCATGGTGCTCCAGGCTTTAAAGCAAAACTGGCCCCAACTGCAGGCGTATTCTTATGTGACCGCCAACCACTTTGACATAGATGCCTTGGTGGGCGTCTGGGCGCTCCTGAACCCGGAGCTGGCCTTGCAACACGAAGAAACCTTGCGGCAGATGGCCGTGATTGGCGATTTCAGGGAACTGGATTTAGAGGCTCCTTTCGCCAGAGAAGCCCTAAAACTGGTTTGTTGGATAAACGTAGAAGAAAAGGCCAGATTTTACCCTCCGTTTGGGGCCGAAGAACTGGAAGAAAACGAGGTAACTGCCTCTATCCCAAAATTCTTATACTTTTTGGGTGTTTTTGAAAGGGTATTAACAGAATCTGCATTATTCCAACAGGTGTGGGAGCCTGAGTTTAATTTGGTGTTGCAAGGTTATGCCCAAGTTTACGGTAGTGATTCAAGAATAATGCAAAATAGTTCCTTGGGGGTGGTCGTGATTGACACCCCGGCCCCCGTTCATTACTACGCGTTGTTCAGCCCAACGGCGGGGCATGATGTGGTGGTTTCCTGTTACGCAGATAACCGGTATGAAGTGGAATGCAAGTACACCACCTGGGTAGATCTGGATAGTAGGCCCACTTTGCCACGTCCAGATTTACGCCCCTTGGCCAAGGTTCTTGCGTCTATGGAGACTTCCGGCTTTACCTGGGTAGCAGATGGCGTGACAGATACCGGGCCTTTGCTTCGGCTGGAGGCAGAGAAATTAACGAAAGCCCAGCGGTACGGGAACCCCACGGAAAGGCCAATTTATCCGTCAAGTATCAGCAAAAACCTGTTCCTGAAAACCGTGACGGAGTATCTGCAAAATACATTTTTAGGAGTGTCGCCTAAGAAGCGCTGGACGTGGGCCGAAGTCAAAACGTTTAATCAGGTAAATAATAAAATTTGATGTTCTGTTTTGTGGAATGCACGTCAATCTGTACCTTTGTTGAACTAAAATAATGAAAATTGCCTCTCTCCGGTAACCCCCGTCCAGAAAGTGGCGCCTCTGCAGAAATGTTTGACGCTGCCATGGTTGTAATCGCCCAAACTCCCTTTTACCTGTTAAGAGTTGATAGGGAGCGGAATAGAATTTTATTGAATCTTAGCGGCTCCTGGAATTCTCCTGAGGAGGTGCCTTTCTATCTCTTGCATTTAAAAGAAGCCTTAGCTTTCGTAAAGCCTGGTTTTTCTGTTCTGACGGATAGCCGGGTTCTGGAAGACTATGCGCCCGCCGTACGGCAGCTGCACATTGACGCCCAGAAAATGACGGTAGAGGCCGGAATCTCCCAAGTGGCAGAGGTGCATGAACTAAAGAATTCTGTCAACCAAGTCATCATTGCCATTGCCGAGGAGAGCAGAATCCCCCTCAACATCTTTGACAGCCTGGAAGATGCAGATGCCTGGCTCACTGAAATCCAGCCCAAATAGCAAACGCTCCCGCCCATGCTAGTATAACCAAAACGCTATATTCACGTTTTGTAGAGTGACACGCGTGCTCAAAATGAACCATGCTTTAGCTTTGCAACTATGAAAAAGATTCTCTGCCCCGTTGATTTCTCCAAGACCTCCAATAAAGCGGCTGAGTACGCCGCGCAGATAGCCCAGCGTACCCGCGCCTCCCTCACATTGCTCCACGTGCTGCATTTGCCCATGATGGACACCACCGAATCTGCCTTGATGGCCAGTCAGGTGCTGGATGAGCAACGCCGCATTTCCTCAGATAAACTGCATTCCCTGGTTTTGTACCTGCAAAGCATGTTTGATGGGGTAGGGGGGGCTGCTTTCGCCGCTGATACCAAAGTGCAGGAGGCCTTTTTAGCAGATGCGGTGGAACGGTTGGTGCAGGAAGAAGGCTATGACTTTGTGGTGCTGGGCACTACCGGCGGCGGCAACACCCTGGAAGAAATCCTGATTGGCAGCAACACTGAGAGTGTTATTTCCCAGGTAAAATGCCCCGTGCTGGCTATTCCGGCCAATGCTGCCTTGCCAGAGATTCACCGCATTGTGTATGCGTCAGATTACCAGCCCGAAGACACCCGGGCCTTGACCCAGGTGGTGAATCTAGCCCAGGTTTTCCAGGCCGAGGTGGAAGTGGTGCACATCACCAACAAGGCCGGGTCAGACGGCGGCAAAGACGCCCAGGAATTCATCCAGATGCTAAGAAGCCAGTTCAGCAGTTTCCCTATCCATTTTCAGGAAGTGGAGCACCCAGAGAAAGAAACCGGCCTCAAAGATTTCCTGAGCCGCACCCAAAGCAATATGCTGGCCATCCTGAAAAAGCGGCGCAATTTCTTCAAAGATCTGTTTGGCATGAGTCTCGCAGAGAAAATGACCTACCAAACCAAATTACCGCTGCTGGTGCTGCACGCAGACGCTGACTAATGAAGAGCATGCTTCAACTTTGTCTTTCGTGCTGCAGACGGCCGTAGAGAGAACCTGCGTTTGCGCTTTTATCGCCTTCGTAGCGCTGCTACGAGGCTCCAAACCCAATCCGCAGAACCTCAGCTTGCCGTTTTCGCTTACGAATCCAAAATCTAAAGAAGCTCTAGTATGAACACCTTTACCTCTTCCGGCGCTCCGGCCACCGGATGGCTTAAAATCGCGGCCTTTGCCGCGATTTACATTATATGGGGCTCCACGTACCTGGCCATCGCCTTCGCCATAGAAACCCTGCCTCCTTTCTTGATGGCGGGCCTCCGGTTTCTGCTGGCCGGAGCTCTTTTGTTCACATGGGCGCGCTTGCGCGGCGAAAAAGCCCCCTCTGTCCTGCACTGGCGCAATACGGCGGTGATAGGTGGCTTGCTGCTGTTACTGGGAAACGGAGCGGTGGTGTGGGCAGAGCAGCGGGTGGCCTCTGGCGTAGCGGCCTTGCTGGTGACAACTGAACCGTTATGGGTGGTGGTTTTGCAGTGGCTGGGCAGATCTAAACAGGCTCCTTCCAGCGGGGTGCTTCTGGGGCTTGTGTTGGGTGCCGTGGGCATGATGGTGTTGGTAAGCCCCTGGGAGCTGGAAGGCGGCGTTGACGTAATGGCGAGCACAGCCGTCTTTCTGTCGGCGGGGGCGTGGGCCTGGGGTTCTCTGTTTTCATCCAGAGCGTCTCTGCCTGCCTCACCGGTGCTCACCACGGGCATGCAAATGCTGTGTGGCGGGGGCATGTTGCTTCTGGCCGGTACCATTGCCGGCGAATGGCAAACTGCCCAGTGGGCCGAGGTGAGCCAGCTTTCCTGGCTGGCCTTGGGTTACCTGGTGGTATTTGGGTCTTTGATCGCGTTTTCGGCCTATAGTTGGTTGACCAGGGTTGCGCCTCCTGCGCAGGTGTCTACGTACGCCTACGTCAATCCGGTTATAGCGGTATTCCTGGGGTGGGCCATCGCGCAGGAAGTAGTGACCGGCCAAACCATCATTGCTACCGTTCTGCTGGTTGCGGCCGTGGTGCTTATTACCCTTAAATCCAAGCATTGATGTTTGGCGTTTATGCTGGAAGTAGCTGCTGTTTCTGTGCTTTTTTCTGTAAAGTAGCCCAGAAACCGTATTAATTCAACTCTGTTACAAGCAACCACAAAGCCTGACAACAGTACATAGCAGAAACTATCCTATCTGCCATGCCTATTCAACGCGACCGCCTCTACGCAGATGTTCAGTTCCTGACTACCTTGAATCCGCCCCGGAGCATAAGCTATCCGGAGTCTTTGAAGAAAGCGGCCGCCTACGTTGAAGCCGAGTTCTGCCAATTGAGCGGGCGGGTGCGCAAGCAGGAGCTGCACCTGGGCTTTCAGAACCTGATTTTGTCTTATGGGCCCGAAGACGGCGAGCGGGTGATTGTGGGGGCCCATTATGATGCCTGCGGTGATACGCCCGGGGCCGATGACAATGCCAGTGCCGTAGCCGGATTGTTGGAATTGGCCCGGGCCATCCATGAGGAGAAGCCCGAGGTAAAGCATAGAATTGACTTTGTCGCTTTCAACTTTGAGGAGCCGCCGTACTTTGCCACCGAAAAAATGGGAAGCGCCGTGCATGCCAGATCCATGAAAAATGACAAGGTAGAGGTAAAGCTGATGATCTGCCTGGAGATGATCGGGTATTTTACAGATAAGCCCCACTCGCAGGAGGTTCCGCACCCGTCTCTGAAGAACCTGTACCCCAGCACCGGCAACTTTATTGTGGTGGTAGGGAAAATGGGACAGGAGCGCACCATTGAGCGGGTGCAGCAATTCATGAAAGAACATGCAAGGGTAAACGTCCAATCTATTGCCGCCCCGCCGGGTTTGCCGGGCGTCTCTCTCTCAGACCACCGCAATTACTGGGAGCAAGGCTACCAGGCCGTCATGATCAATGATACGTCCTATCTCCGGAACCCCCATTATCATCAAAGGTCAGACACCATTGACAAACTTGATTTCACCAGAATGACCGAGGTGGTAAGAGGCGTGTATGCCGCCATGCTGAATTTTTAACACAATGCGCTGAAAACAAGCAAAGCACAACCCGCTTCTAATACCCTCCAGTAGAGCATGTTCAAAATTTGGCTTTGGGCTGCAAACGGCCATGGAGCGAATCAGCGTTAACTTAGAAGCTGTCAATAATTTTAGGCCTGTTTTCATAAAAACAGCCCAAAAACAAAGGCCTCAGCCCATGCTTGCGCCAGGGCACAATATAAACCTCCCGTTAATAGGCTGCTTTTATGAAAACAGCCTATTAACGATGTCATAAGTGGACGCTCGCTAACGCATTACTTTAGATGGCAGTTGATGAATAACTCTAACAGGTTCACTTTTACCTCCTTCGCAGCGCTGCTACGAGGCTCCCAACTTCTTTGGCAGAACCTTGGTCTTACTAGTTGAGTCAGTAACCCCAAGAGTTTACCATGTTCTTACTGCTAAGTATGCGGACAAGAGAGGATAACGTAATCCTGTTTCCGTACTTAAAGTGTAAAACAAGCTAGCCAATCATACTGCTGCCCAAGTGGTTTAAACCATTCTTTTGCTAGGTAGAAATCGTATCTTATTTTATAGTAATGGTTTTCTATAGCAACGGTTTTGGGGGGTTCTTTTCAGAAACAGAGAAATTTGTCAGTGATACTGGCAAGTATCTTGCAATATTATTTTATATTTTTGTACTCTATTGAATTAATGTTGATTTATTTTCCTTTCATGAGAATGAATAGAGGCGTTTTCTTACTTTTTTGTTTTTTTGCCCACCTTTCTTTTGGCCAAACCAAGCTCAAACCGCTTGCCGTGCTGAAGCATGAAAACGACTTGCAGTTCCAGGATGCGGTTTTCTCTCCTGAGGGAAATAGGTTGGTATCTGTGGGAAACAAAGGCGTGGTGTATCTCTGGGATGTTTCCCAAACCTATCCGGTGAGCTATAAACAAGTGCATGAGGGAACCGCTTTCGCCTGCGCCTACTCCAAAGACGGCAAATACATTGTCACCGGCGGCGAAGAGAAATCTATCAAAATACTAAAGGCAAATGATCTGAGTTTGGTGAAGACCATTGACGGTTTGCCTGCCCAGGTGCGGGAAATAGCCATGACCGGTAACCGCTTGGTCGTGCTGCTGCAAAACAGTGAGATCCAGATTTATACCACTGATAGCTGGACTAAGGTCGGCAAGCCCAAGTATGCCGCCAAAGACGCCAAAATACTGTTCAATCACAAAGGCGACCGTTTCTATACCTGGTTTTCCAGCCGCATTTCGGTGTACTCGGCTAAGGACGGACAACTCCTCAAGGTTTTCAAAACAAACTACGCCACGCCCACAGACCTGGCCCTGAGCAAAGATGATAAGTATTTGGTGGTAGGGTTTGGGCAGGCCAATGAAATCATGCGCATCTATAATGCCTCAGATTTCAAACACATAAAGTCCGTGAAAAAGAGCGGAGCCGGAGATTACGCCAGTGGCATTTCTTTCCTCCATAACAGCAACAAAGTACTATACCAATCAAACGCGGGCATCCCTAACCTCAAAATCTACGACCTGGAAAAAGATAGGCACACCACATTATCCAGAGGAAATGCCGCCGAGCGGACGTCTATCTCCAAAGATGATTCTACAGTGCTGCTTACTCCCAAGGCAAGCAATTCCATTCAGTTAATGTCTCTGATGTAATACCGGTGCGCCTTTAAAGGAGTTGGAGGAGCACCAGAACCCACCCCTACCCCCTCCGGAGAGGGAATCTTATAGGGAAAAATTATTTCCTTGCTGTTCGGGAGTTCTACTCCCGAACCTGCCTGCTGCGGAGTTCTACTCCGCCGGAAACCACGGGCAAAAGAAGGGGAGTAGAACTCCCCGGCAGCTTGCTTCCGGAGTGGAACTCCGAAAGAGCGGGTAAGAACGGTTTGGTTTTCTGGAAGTTTCAGGAACTAAATAGCCGCTCCTTTTCCCTACAAGATTAGCCGAGGAAGTAAATCCGGGCCATAGAAAAAGGGTTTTGCTCCTTTCCCCGTTTCCAGTCTTCCCTGAGCCGCCTCGCTTTTGGCCTTAGATAAGCAAAACTAAGAGCAAATATCTTCTCAGGCCGAAAGGGCAGTGCGAGAGGGGAAGACGGGGCCCCGCGGCCGTGAGCGCTTAGCGGAAACTATGCAAAGAGACGCACCTGCACCCATGCAAAAAGCGGAAAAGCCAAGGGAACAGCAAACTGCGTGCACCTGCTAATACCACAGAATAAACAGAAAAGCCAAGGGAACAGCATATTCCGTGCCCTACCCATCTCCCTAAAGAAGCCAGTTCCAGGCAGAGGTTAAAAAGGAACCTATAAGAATACAAATCCTCGTTTTAGGGCTATTTTGCGAAATACTGCCTTAAAACAGGAGAGCCAGCCCGGTCAAGGCTGGCTCTCCTGTTTTAAGGCAGTTTGAGTTAGGCACTGGTATTTTCCAGGCTTGCCATGTCAATCACAAAACGGTATTTCACGTCACCGGCCAGCATACGGTCATAAGCCGTGTTGATCTGGTTGATGTTGATGACCTCAATGTCAGAGAGAATGTTGTGCTGGGCACAGTAATCCAGCATTTCCTGGGTTTCGGCAATGCCGCCAATGAGGGAGCCGGCAATGCGGCGGCGGCCGGAGATAAGGATGCCGGCGTGCAGCTCAGGAGCTTCGGGCGGAACGCCCAGCAGAATCATGGTACCATCGCGGCGCAGCAAGCTGGCGTACATGCCCAGACTTACCTTCGCCGATACGGTGTTGATGATAAAGTCAAAATAATTGCTTACCTGCTTGAGCGCCTCGGGGTCTTTGGTGACCACAAACTTGTGCGCTCCCAACGCCTGGGCATCAGCTTCCTTGTTGGGCGAAGTGGAGAGAACGGTTACTTCGGCGCCCATGGACGCAGCCAATTTCACCGCCATGTGGCCTAGTCCGCCCAAGCCTACCACGCCCACTTTGTGGCCTTCGCCCACGCCCCAGTGGCGCAGGGGAGAGAACGTGGTAATTCCGGCGCACAGCAAAGGAGCCACCCGTGCCAAATCCTGGCCTTCCTGTATTCTCAGCACGAAGTCTTCAGACACTACTATTTGATTGGAGTAGCCCCCGTAGGTTGGGGTTTCTAACCCCGGTTCAGGGCTGTTGTACGTGCCAATGAAACCTTGCTCGCAGTATTGTTCCAGGCCGTCGTTGCAGCTGGGGCAAGATTGGCAGGAGCCTACCATACAGCCAACGCCCGCCATTTCGCCCTCCCTGAATTTCTTTACGTGCTCGCCCACCCGCACAATACGGCCCACAATCTCGTGCCCCGGAACTACCGGATACAGGGCCCCGCCCCATTCGCCTTTGGCGGTATGCAAGTCTGAGTGGCAGACTCCGCAAAACAGGATTTCAATTAATACATCATGCGGGCCTACATCACGGCGTTCAAAGTTGAAGGGCGCTAACGGTGAGTCTGTGTCAAAAGCAGCGTATCCCTTGGTTTCTATCATAGTCTTAGAGTTAATGGTACAGATAATGAGGTATGAACTTAACGATACGAGAAGAACGATGGTAGGATATGGTTGCTTTCTGGGTTCTTTTGCCTGCTGGGGCTAATGGGCTGGCTTTCAGGTGCTGTTCTCCCATAAACTCTGCTTTCTGCTGTTATCGGCCCAAAGCAGTTTCTCCGTTTTAGGTCTGTTTTTTCAAAAACAGACCTAAAACGGAAGGTGGTTGACGTCAATATTTCCGCCCGATAGAATCACGCCCACTTTCTGGCCGGCGTATTCAGCCTTGTTTCGTAAAAAAGCGGCCAAAGCAACGGCACTGGAGGGTTCCACAATAATTTTCATGCGTTCCCAAATAAGCCGCATGGCGGCGGTGATTTCCGTTTCCTCTACCCTGATGATCTTCTCCACATAGTGCTGGATGATGGGGAAGTTGATGTCGCCCAGCTGGGTTCTGAGGCCATCGGCCAGGGTGTTGGTGCTGTCATTGGTTTCTATCTGCCCGCTTAGCAGCGAGCGGTAGGCGTCATCGGCTTCAAAAGGTTCTCCGCCAATTACCTGGCAATTGTTCCCGAAGAAATGGGCCGCTAACGCCGTGCCTCCAATCAGACCACCTCCGCCCACGGGCGAAAAAAGAAAACGTAAATCGGGATGGTCTTCCAGCAGTTCCATTGCGGCGGTGCCCTGGCCTAAAATCACGTCTCGGTCATTGGACGGATGGATGAAGAACGCGCCCGTTTCTTTTTCTACCTGCGCGGCCACTTCCTCACGGGCGATGGGGGAGGAGGCGCACTCAATGATTTGGCCGCCGTACCCTCGCACCGCGTCTTTTTTCACCTGCGGCGCATTCTCAGGCATGACAATGTACGCTTTCACGCCTATGCTTTGGGCCGCCAGAGCCAACGCCTGCGCGAAGTTACCCGACGAATGCGTGACCACGCCGCGCATTTTCTGCTCCTCAGAAAGTTGCAGCACCGCGTTCACCGCCCCCCGCATCTTAAAGGCCCCCATCCGCTGAAAATTCTCACACTTGAAGAACAGTTCTGCTCCGGCAATGTCATTGAGCAAACGCGAAGTGAGCACCGGGGTGCGGTGAATGAAAGGCGTGATTCTATTTTTAGTGGCAATAAGATCTTCTTTTTGCATAAGGAAGGTAGGAGGTTTACTGGGTTTCTGTGCTTCTATTCACAAAATAAGCAGAAACTAGGTAATGTAGGCCGCGCGCTTTAAAGAACCCGGGAATGCGGAATAAGGGGAGGTCGCCAGTTTTCTGTTTTATTGGCAAAATTGCCCAAGAAACAGAAATGCCACCCCAATGAGGTGGCATTTCTTGCCTGTAAATCAAAAAACGAGATTAATAAGGATCAGCCTCATGCGAGACATCCTTTGCTTGCTGAACGCCCTCTTGTGGAGAAATAGCGCCGCTTGGGCCTTTGTCATCCTGAGACTTGGTGGTTTGCGCCAAGCCTTCGGCTACTCTCCGGCCGTAATCTTCATCGGCCAGGGTAAAGTGCTCAATCATCTTGTCCTGAATACGCTTATCGGCGGTAGCCAGGGTATTGACCAGGTTGGTGATCAAATCATCTTTCTCCCAGTCTTCAAAGTTGCGGTAGGTTTCACCGGCTTGCTTGAAGTCATTGGTGCGGTCAATCTTCTGACGTACCAGATTGGCTTCATAGCGGGGCATGTACTCTTTTCCTACTTGGGGCGCTTCCTGGATGTTTCCTAAGGTTGAAGGCTCATAGTTGACGTGCGGGTTCTGGCCGTTGCCGAAATCGGAATGGAAGGACATTTGCCCGCCTCTCTGGTTGGTGGCCACTCTGGTCTTAGGCGCGTTGATGGGCAATTGCAGGTAGTTGGCGCCCACCCGGTAACGTTGGGTGTCTGAGTAAGAGAAGGTGCGTCCCTGCAACATTTTGTCATCTGAGAACTCCAGGCCGTCTACCAGTACGCCGGTACCAAACGCCGACTGCTCTACCTCATTGAAATAATCAACCGGGTTGCGGTTCAGGGTCATTTTCCCGACGGGCAGGAAAGGGAACTGCTCCTTTGGCCACAGCTTGGTATCATCTAACGGGTCGAAGTCCAGTTCTGGGTGCTCGTCATCGCTCATGATCTGCACGCAAAGCTCCCACTCAGGGAAGTTTCCTTCTTTGATGGCCTCAAACAGATCTTGGGTGGCGTGGTTGAAGTTTTTGCCCTGGATTTCCTGGGCCTCGCCTTGCGTTAGGTTGCGGATGCCTTGCAGCGGCTCCCAGTGGTACTTAATCAGAACTGCTTCGCCATTGGCGTTCACCCATTTGTAGGTGTTTACGCCGGAGCCTTGCATTTGGCGGTAGTTGGCCGGAATACCCCATGGCGAGAACAGGAACGTAGCCATGTGCGTTGATTCTGGGGTGTTGGCGATAAAGTCAAAGATGCGCTCGCCGCTCTGGATGTTGGTCACCGGATCTGGTTTCTGCGAGTGAATCAGATCTGGGAATTTCATGGCATCCCTAATGAAAAAGATCTTCAGGTTGTTTCCTACTAAATCCCAGTTTCCGTCTTCGGTGTAGAATTTCACGGCAAAACCGCGTGGGTCACGCAACGTCTCTGGCGAATGCCCGCCGTGGCCTACGGTAGAGAAACGCACGAACACCGGCGTCTGCTTGCCTTTTTCCTGGAACAACTTGGCGCGGGTGTATTTGGCAACCGACTCATCACCTACTTTTCCGTAGGCTTCAAACACGCCGTGGGCGCCGGCTCCGCGGGCGTGTACTACCCGTTCAGGAATGCGCTCGCGGTCAAAGTGACTGATTTTCTCAATGAAATGGTAGTTCTCCAGCGTAGCAGGGCCCCGGTTGCCTACCGTTCTAATGTTTTGGTTGTCCGTCACCGGATGGCCTTGGCGCGTGGTGAGGTTCTGGCTTTCCTGACCATTGCCTCCGGCCTGACCGTTTGCTTGATTTTGCTCGTTTTCCATAGATGAATGGGCTTTAGGATGATAAATATAGTAACGCTTCCCTCTCCAGGAGGTTCAGCAATTATGCGTGTCATTCCTACTCCTAAGTGGCAGCAGCAAAAAGAGCTACCTAGCTGCTCTTTGCTTACTTCTTCTAAAAGTATACCCCAAAGGTGCCGTGTTTGTTTTTATCTATCAAATCAATAATAACTATATTTTGATAGGTTTATTCTATAAAGTTCCGTGAATTAGGTCTTCTTCTCCTACTTTTATTTAAATCCAGGATGCATCAGCCGTCCTGAAGTTTCAAACTCCAGAGCATGGTAAGTCCAAGTTAAAAACTTGAACATGTTATTTAAAGATTTTCTTGCTTTTCTTTTTACCGTTTCGTGCTCTGGGTCATGATTTCACTTTGAACCCAATAGGTAGAGTAGTTTAAGACTTCCATAAGGCGAAAGCTTCAGGCAACAGGTATAGGTTCATTATTAAACTAATTGCCTATTTCTTTATATAAGATATATGAGCAGAATAGACGATCTGTTTTCTGGCTGTTTTCTCGAAATCTGCTTAAAAGCTTGTTTAAATTTCATCTTTGCGCTGCAAACGGCCATAGAAAGAACCTGCGTTCGCCTTTTTCTCGCACCGTAGCGCTGCTACGCTGCTCAAAAAACGCTTTCGCAGAACCTTTCTCTAGCCATTTTCGCTGGCAAACCACAAATTTAAACAAGCTCTAAAAACAATAGATGGAGCCATTCACTCGCCGGTGAGTTTGTCAGAAACAGAAGCGGGTGCTTGGGTTTAAAGCTTGTTTTCTGAAAAGTAGGCCGAAAACGGCAATCTACTGCTCCAGCACTTTCTCCTGGGTAGGAAAAGGGGCCAGGGGTTCTTCCTGTAGTTGCGGCATGAGTTCCAGGAGTTCGTCAAAGGTGGAGAGCAGCGATTGGTAGCTGTCGGTTTGCAGGGCTTCTTCGCACTTTTTCAGGAACACGTCTTTGGGTTTCAGGTCTGCCAAGTCTTGGTCAGGCGGTAGTTGCTGGTCCAGGCTTTGGCTGTCAATGGTGCGCTGCGGCCGATGGATGAGCAGTTGTACGTGTTGCTGCAGCCGGAACGCTTCGTGCAGTTTGGCGGTGTGGTCATGCAGGTTGTGTTCGTACTGGAGCTGCACTTCGGCCCAGGCCAGAAAAGGTAGGTCGGCGTTGTCATAGGCTATCACTTTGGGCAGCACTTGGTCAATGGTGCCTTTGAACCGAACCAGCTTGCGCCAGCACGGGATGGCCACTTCGTGGATGTTGGTGAGTTTTCCGGCTTCGAAATCAAGGATGACGAGTTGCTTTTTATCGGTGATCTCAGAAAAACTCAGCGGAATGGGCGAGCCGCTGTACCGGATGTGCGGGAGTTGGTGCACCACCTGGGGCCGGTGCAGGTGCCCCAAGGCCACGTAGTCAAACTCGGGAGGGAACTGATCGCCGCAGATCTGGCCCAGGTTGCCCACGTGTATTTCCTTTTCGCTGTCTGAGGCGCTTCCGCCGGCGGCAAACAAATGCCCGGTGGCCAGCACGGGAATTCCCTGCTGCTTGAACTCTTTTACAAGGGGAACAAACTGGTTGTAATGGTCGCAGATGCCTTGCTTTAGGCGAGCCTCCCGTTGTTCGCCGGTTTCGCCAGGCACCGAGAGGCGCACGTCTTTGTCGCGGAGGAACGGAACGGCACACACCACCGCCTGGGGTTGCCCGGCGTCGTCCGTCAGGACAATGACCTGGTCTTGGGCATTGGCGGGCGCACCGCCTACCACGTGCACGTTGAAATGGCGCAGGAGTTCGGCGGGGGCGTTGAGGGTGGAGACCGAGTCATGGTTGCCGCCAATGATCACCAGGTCGCGGCAGCAGGTTCCTTTTACCTGGCGCAGGAAGTCATAATAGAGTTTGAGGGCCGTGTTGGAGGGGAAACCGGTGTCAAACACATCGCCGGCAATGAGGAGCAGGTCAATTTTCTGGTCACAGATGGTTTGGCAGAGCCAGTGAAGAAAGGCACGGTGTTCTTCGGTTCGTTCCTGGTTGGCCAAACGCTGCCCTAAATGCCAGTCTGCTGTGTGTAAAACCCGTATCATGCCGTTGTCTCTCGCTTCTCTGTAGATATGATGCCCGAAGATACGAAAGCCCCCGAAACTTACAGACAAGGGCCCCCTTTGATTCAGGCTTCTTTTCAGGAAAACGCCGCTAAAACAGGGAGCCGCATTTGGAAGCAAACAGAAAATCAATATTCCCATGGCAGGCCGGTGTCAGTTATGCCATCAGCCGTAAACTGGAGGTGGGACTGGTGGCAAGTAAAGCCAGGGTAAAAGATGAGGGCCGCTATGCAACCAGCCCTGGCCAGCCGCCCTCTCCTGATGACGACAAAGTGATCGCAAGGAAGACAACGAACTATTACAGTGTCCTGCCCTTTATCAATGTAAACTGGAAGAACTCTGAAAAAATACAGGTTTATTCTGGGTATGCGCAGGGTTGGGGATATAGAAAAACAGAAGAATGGTCAATTAGTGGGGGCTGCAAAACGATACATATAGAGGCTTGGCCTTCCAGATAACGGCGGTTGGGGTGAGATCTGGAAAACGGGTGGCTGGGTACGCTGAGTTTGGCTTCGGTTTCCAGGGTTTAATCAACGGCGGCCTGTCCATCCAACTATAGGGGCATAGAGGAGTAATGGAAGATAATGGCTATATGTTTCTTCTGGTAAATTTTAGGCTTATTTGTTTACTAGAGAGCTTGTTGCCTGTGCCAGAAGCCAACGGCTCTTCCTGTTGCCACTAGATACAGGGGTCTTCGTTTTAGGGCTGTTTTGCCCAAAACAGCCCTAAAAGCGCATGCTTTGCCCCTAAGCGCAACCTTTCTAAAAAGCTTCTGCCGTATGGCTTCTTGCGAAAAGTAATTATATTAGCCCCTTCAAGCCTTTTACAAACGAACAACAAACAAACTATTCCCTAACTTTTACGCAATTTATGGCAAACCAACTTTTCGCTAGGAAGTCCATTGACAAGCTTAGCGCAGACGCCTTTAGTGAAGGGGCGCACAACCTGAAACGAACCTTAGGGCCGGTCAACCTCATTGCGCTGGGGGTAGGTGCCATCATTGGTACCGGTATTTTCGTGTTAACGGGGAGTGCGGCCGCTCAGTACACGGGCCCAGCCATTGTCTTGGCCTTTATTCTGGCCGGTTTAGGCTGCGCCTTCGCGGGTCTTTGCTACGCAGAGTTCGCCTCCATGATTCCTATTGCCGGTTCTGCCTACACCTACGGCTATGCCACCCTGGGCGAGTTTGTGGCCTGGATCATTGGCTGGGATTTGATTCTGGAATACCTCTTTGGGGCGGCCACCGTGGCCGTGGGCTGGTCTGGTTACGTGGTTTCCTTCCTGCGCGACTTCGGCGTGAATATCCCGGTGGAATGGTCCAGCGCCTCGGGCGTGGAGCTTGTCCTTGACCCCGAAACCAACACCTGGGTGCGTTCCTCAGAGCAATTATTGGCTACGCTGGCAGAGAAAGGGCATGACATTGCCACGCTGCAGCAGACTACCGGGATCTTCAACCTGGTGGCCGCCACGGCCATTTTGTTGGTGACTATTCTGCTGGTGCGCGGCATGAGCGAGTCTGCCAAATTCAACAACATTGCCGTGATCATTAAAGTAGGCGTGGTGATCTTGTTCATCATGGCCGGCCTGAACTGGATTTTCGGGAACCAGGCAGAAGCTGCCGCTAACTGGACACCCTTCCTGCCTGAGAACAAAGGCGGGTTTGGCGAGTACGGCTGGAGCGGGGTGATCCGGGCGGCCGGGGTGATCTTCTTCGCCTACATCGGGTTTGACGCCGTTTCCACCACGGCCCAGGAGGCGAAGAATCCGCAGAAAGACATGCCCATCGGGATCTTGGGTTCTTTGGTCATCTGTACGGTGCTGTACATCCTGGTGTCTGGTATCCTGACCGCCATGGTGCACTACAGCCAACTGAACGTAGCCGAGCCAATTGCGGTGGGAATTGAGAAAACGGGCTATACGTTCCTGCGTGACTTGATCAAGATCGGGGCCATCGCGGGTCTTTCTTCGGTGATGCTGGTGATGCTCATGTCCCAGCCGCGTATTTTCTACACCATGTCCAAAGACGGTCTGCTGCCTCCTATCTTCGGCAGGCTGCACCCTAAGTTCAAGACCCCGCACGTAAGCACCATCTTAACCGGAGCCATCTGTGCCGTGGTGGCCGGCGCTTTCTCCGTGGATGAACTGGGGCACTTGGTGTCCATCGGGACTTTGCTGGCGTTCGTGATCGTGTGTGCCGGGGTTTGGTACCTGCGCGTGAAAGAGCCTAACCGTCCGCGTCCGTTCAAAACACCGTTTGTGCCGTTGGTGCCCATTCTGGGTATTCTGACGTGCTTGGGCATGATGGCGGGTCTGCCCGCCGAGACCTGGTACCGGTTATTGGTCTGGATGGCCATTGGGGTCGCGATCTACTTTCTCTACGGTAAAAAGCACAGCGTTCTGCGCAAAGAGAACGCAGACCTGGAATAACCGTTTAGGTATCCTACCACAAAAAAGCCCGGTCTGGAAACAGACTGGGCTTTTTTGTTGAAATTCCATTTCCGTTTAGGGGCTGTTTTCAGAAAAGAAGGCCTAAAACGTACAAAGTGCCCTTCGTTCTTTCATAAGGCCCAGGATTTTGTTACATTTCCTCTTCTAATCCAACTTCTTTCCCTTACAAACCATACTGCAAGCTCCCATGAAAAAAGTAATTCTCTCCGTGTTGGCGGTGGCGGCCTTGTCGCTGCAGAGCCGGGCACAGGAGACGTTTCCGCGCAATGGGGTGTACGATGAACGCTCCGGGCTCCGGGCCTTCACCAACGCCACCATCTTCGTGGACTACCAGACCAAACTGGAGAACGCCACGCTCGTGATCAAAGATGGCAAAGTCATCGCCGTAGGCACCAAAGTGACGGTGCCCCAAGGGGCGATGGTCACCGACCTGAAAGGCAAAACCGTGTACCCCGGCTTTGTAGATCCGTTTACCAGTTACGGCGTTCCGGCCGTGCCGCCCAGAACCTTCAGCTTCAACAGCGCTCCGCAGGCCGAGTCCAAAAAAGAAGGAGCCTACAACTGGAACCAGGCCATCAGACCAGAGACCAACGCGGTAGAGCTGTTCAAGGTAGACGCCAAAGCAGCCGAAGAATTGCGCAAGATGGGATTTGGCGCGGTGTTAACCATCCATCAGGATGGCATCTCCCGCGGAACCGCCTCTTTGGTTTCCCTGGCAGACAAAAAAGAAAACCAAGTCATTTTACTGGATAAAGCCGCCGCCGCCTTGTCGCTAGACAAAGGCTCTTCTACCCAGGAGTATCCTAATTCCCTCATGGGCTCCGTTGCCTTGCTGCGCCAGACCTACCTGGATGCCCAGTGGAATGCCAAAAACCAGGACAAAGAGCAGAACATCTCTCTAAAAGCTTTCACCCAGGCCAACCATCTACCGCAAATCTTTGAGGTAAGCAACAAACTCAATGCGGTTAGGGCCGATAAAGTGGGTGATGAGTTCGGGCATCAATACATCTTCAAAGGCTTGGGTGATGAGTACCAGATGTTGCCGCAGATCAAAGCCACCAAGGCGGCTTATATCCTGAACGTGAACTTCCCAGATCCTTACAATGTAGACGACCCCTATGAGGCCCGCCGCCTGAACATAGAGGACATGAAGCACTGGGAAATGGCCCCGGCCAACCCGGCTATGCTGGCGAAAGAAGGCGTGACCATCGCTTTCACTTCTGCTGACCTTCGGGATAAAAGCAAGTTTCTGCCCAACGTTAGAAAAGCCGTTCTCTATGGTTTGTCTGAGCAGGAGGCCCTGAAAGCCCTTACGTTTACCCCCGCCAAGTTACTGAAAGCCGAAAAACACGTAGGCACCCTGCGCGAAGGCATGCAGGCCAACTTCGTGGTGGCCTCGGGTGATTTGTTTGCGCCCACTACCATGCTTCTGGAGAACTGGGTGCAAGGGCAAGGCTACAAAATCAGTGAAACCCCCGCCGATTTCCGGGGGGTGTACACGCTGAGAGTGGGTTCCCAGCCTGAGCGCCGCATGCTTATTAGTGGTACGCCAGAGAAGCCCGAGCTGAAAGTGGTTTCTACAGACACCATCAAAGGCAGCCTTTCTTTAAGCGGTGAATTATTGACCATGGCCTTTGCCCCGGCTAAAAACGCAAAAGAAAGCATCAGGTTGAGTGGCTGGTACACCGGGAAAGGTTTTCAGGGCGAAGCGCAGTTAGCCGATGCCCAAACCGTGAAATGGACGGCCATGCTCTCTGAAGCCGCCACCCAGCAAGCCAGACGCGACACCGCCCGTTCCCGCTCCAATGAGGCGCTGAACCTGGGCAAATTGACGTTCCCCTTCGCTGCTTTCGGGAGAACCGAGTTGCCTAAAGCTGAAACCGTGCTTATCAAGAATGCCACCGTCTGGACAAACGAGAAAGAAGGCAAACTGCAAAATGCCGATGTGCTGCTGAAGAACGGCAAGATTGCCCAGGTAGGTAAAAACCTTTCGGCCAACGGGGCCAAAGTCATTGACGGAGCCGGCAAACACGTAACTCCGGGCATTATTGACGAGCATTCGCACATTGCCCTGGACGGCGTGAACGAAGGCACCCAGGCGGTGACCGCTGAGGTACGCATGGCCGATGTGGTGAACCACGAGCAGGTGAACATCTACCGTCAGTTAGCGGGTGGGGTGACCACTTCCCAACTGTTGCACGGTTCGGCAAACCCCATCGGGGGCCAGTCGGCCATTATCAAATTGCGTTGGGGACAGGCTCCCGAGAAGCTGATGTTTGAAGGGGCAGATCCGTTCATCAAATTCGCCCTGGGCGAGAACGTGAAGCATTCTAACCGCTCGCCGCAGTACAATGTGCGTTTTCCGCAGACCCGCATGGGCGTGGAGCAGGTAATGGTAGACGCGTTCCAACGCGCCAAAGAATACCAGAACGCCTGGGCCGAGTACAACAAGCTGTCCAAGTCAAAACAGGCCAAAACCGCTGCCCCGCGCCGCGACCTGGAACTGGAGACCTTGTCCCAGATCCTGAAGGACGAACGCTTCATCACCTGCCATTCTTACGTGCAGTCTGAGATCAACATGCTCATGAAAGTGGCCGACCAAATGGGTTTCCGGGTAAACACTTTCACCCACATTCTGGAAGGCTATAAAGTAGCCGATAAGATGAAGGAACGCAATATTGGCGCTTCTACCTTCTCTGACTGGTGGGCCTACAAAGTGGAGGTGAAAGACGCTATTCCATACAATGCCGCTATCATGCACAATGTGGGCGTAGTAACTGCCATCAACTCAGATGATGCCGAGATGGCCCGGCGTCTAAACCAGGAAGCGGCTAAAACCATGAAGTACGGGGGAGTTTCTGAGGAAGACGCCCTGAAAATGGTGACCTTGAACCCCGCTAAACTGCTGCACCTGGATGACAAAGTAGGAAGCCTCAAAGCCGGAAAAGACGCTGACGTGGTGATCTGGAATGAGCATCCGCTGTCTATCTACGCCCGCCCAGAAAAGACTTTTGTGGATGGCATCGCTTACTTTGACCTGGAGCAAGACCAGCAATTGCAGGAAGAGCAGGAGAAAGAGCGCCTGCGCCTCATCAACAAAATGCTGGCCGCCAAAGCCCGCGGAGAGAAAACCCAGTCACCAGCTCCGGCCCGCCGCAGAGGTGCTGCCGTTTTACACTGCGAAGATCTGGACACCGGCACCGAGGAAACCTTTCAGGAATCTGAGTATACACAAAAATAAGGAGACCACCCTATGCAAACGATAAAGAATACCGTGGTAAACCTTACCCCTAAAAACATGCAGCATCGTCTTCTGCTGGCAGCAGCCTTATTTGTGAGCACCTCTGCCGCCTGGGCGCAGGTACCAGTGCCCGCCGCTAAGCAAACCAAAGCCACCGCCCTCACGGGAGCCACCCTGCACGTAGGCAACGGCCAGGTAGTGGAAGGGGCAACCGTCGCGTTCAATGACGGTAAAATCACCTATGCCGGCCCAGCGGCTGGCTTCAACGCCGGTGGTACAACCTATGAAACCGTGAACGTGAGCGGCAAACACATCTACCCGGGCATGATTCTGCCTAATAGCCAGATTGGGTTAACCGAGATAGAATCTGTACGGGCTACGCTTGACCAGCAGGAAGTGGGTTTGTTCAACCCCAATGTTCGCTCCGTAGTTGCCTATAACACAGATTCAGACATCACCCCAACCTTACGCTCCAATGGCGTTCTGTTGGCGCAGGTAACTCCCGTGGGAGGAATGATCTCCGGCTCCTCGTCGGTGGTACAGCTGGATGCCTGGAACTGGGAAGATGCCCTGGTGAAAGCAGATGGCGGCGTACACCTGCGCTGGCCCGCCATGGTGCCACAGTCTTCAGACAATTCGCCGCAGGTGGTACAGCGTAGGCAGGCGCGGCAGTCAGGCTTGCAGGAACTGGAAGCATTGCTGGCCGAAGCCAAGGTGTACAAAGACCAGAAAAACGACCGTCAAAACTTGAAGCTGGCTTCTCTAGGAGGACTGTTTGATGGTTCCAAAAAGCTTTTCATCCATACCGATTACGGGAAAGAGATTGTGGAATCTGTGCGCTTCGCGCAGAAAGCCGGGGTGAAGAACCTGGTCATTGTGGGCGGAGGTGATGCGCTGGTAGTAGCTGATTTCCTGAAGGAGAACAGCATTCCGGTGGTGTACTCAGGGGTGCACGCCCTCCCTGACCGCGCCGGTGATGATGTGTACCTGCCGTACAAAATGCCAGGCCTTCTACAGCAGGCAGGTATTCTCTTCTGCCTGGACTATAACGCCAGCCTGCACGGTACCCGCAACCTGCCCTTCATTGCCGGTACTGCGGTGGCCTTCGGGTTGCCTAAAGAACAGGCGCTCTCTTCCGTCACCTTGAACGCGGCTAAAATCTTGGGAGTAGACAAGCAAGTGGGTTCAGTGGAAGTAGGCAAAGACGCCAGCCTCGTCGTTTCTGAGGGCGACATTCTGGACATGCGCACCAATAAAATCAGCCACGCCTTTATCCAGGGCCGCAAGCTTAACTTAACAGATAAGCAGCAGTATCTGTATGAGAAATTCAATGGCAAATATGATCTGGGTAAATAAACCAAAGCATCTCATGTAAAACAGAAGAGCCATCTTTTTAGATGGCTCTTCTGTTTTAAGGCTGTTTTTATGATTCTAGCCATAAAACAAGAAATCATGTATTTCTACAGACAAAGTCTTTGGCTGAGCCCATACGTGTGTTTTTGGGGTGTATTTTGGATTTTATTGAACCTGTTTAGAGCTTTTCATGAACCGGCATTTAAGAGCTTGTTTAAATTTCAGGTTTGCTGGCTCAACTAGTCAGAGAAAGGTTCTGCGGAAGGGTTTTTTGAGCCGCGTAGCAGCGCTACGGGGCGACTCAACCGCGAACGCAGGTTCTTTTTATGGCAATTTGCAGCGCAAAGATGAAATTTAAACATGCTCTAAAGCAATTCTTCTGGGGCAAGCGTCAACCAGCGCCATCGTTTTTAGGCTACTTTTATGAAAACAGGCAGAAAACAAGAGGCGGTTATTTGTACACTGCCGCAAGCATCCGCTTGTACCGCCGTTTTTAGGATGTTTTTAGAAAAACAGGCGCAAAACTCTAAACAGCTTCATTGTCAAAATAGTTATAGCGTAAATGTGGTTGTGGTTTGTTTGTGGGTAGTTTGCTTGGAATTATATAAATGTAGCGTATTTTTGTAGAAGCCGTTTTCTACGGCATCACCATGTCTTAGTGTACGTTACTCTACTTTTCCCTGGTTGGGCTATTAACCTATACGAGCGCAAATACATACTCTTTTGAACCAGACAAGAGCGGTGAAGGTAACCGAACCTACTGCACCACACGTGAACTTTGAACTGATGCATGCCCTGGCTGATCATTGTAACGAGCCTATGTTACTGGTGCAGTCAAATGGAAAGATCGTATATGTGAATCAGGCGCTTTGTCAGCTTGTAGGCCAATCTGAAGCATACATTCTGCAAACCGGGAGAAATGTGCTGAGAGATCTGGAAGATGACCGATGGGCCGTGGCTTTGAAAACAAGAAGCGAGACAGGGCATCATAAAGGCGAGGTGAACCTGATGCACAGGTCAGGAACGAGAATACCGGTGGAGGTGAGTTCCCGCTCTTTTTCGGCCTCAGACGGTACCACTTTTGCCAGTGTGCATGTACGTGACCTGAGGGCCGAGAAAGAGGCCAAGCAGCAACTTGAAAAACAGCAGCAGGAACTAGAGATTGCGGTACGTGATTTACAGCTGCTTCTGGACTCTACGGCAGACCTTATCTGTACTTTTTCGCCAGACGGACGCCTGCTTCAGGTAAACCAGGCCTGCCAGTCACTTTTGGGGTACACTCCAGCGGAAATGGTTGGCAGAAACTACCGTGCGTTTATCCATCCAGAGGATATGGCCACTACGGAGGCAGATACTTCTGAGGTTTTATTGAAAGAATCTACCCTTAATTTTAAGAACCGGTACTTCCATAAAAATGGCTCCATTGTTTACTTTTCATGGTCTACGTCTCATATAAGAGAGACAAACAAAATGTATTGTATTGCCCGTGATATCTCCAAAGATGTTTTGTTGGAGGCCAAAGACCGTGAAAAGGAGTATCGCCTGCAAACGCTGCTGCAGGAAGGCCAAGACATAGTCTGCATTATTGACAGAAAAGGCATTTACTCCTTCGTAAGCGGAAGCATTAGGCATGTGCTTGGGTTTGAACCCAATGATCTGGTGGGCTCAACCGCTTTTGATTTTATTCACCCAGAAGATATTCCTGATGTATTAAGTGCCTTTGGAATGGTATTAGCGGGAGAGAACGTTAAAACGCAACCGTTTCGGTTTAAGTCAAAAACTGGAGAGTGGCGTTGGCTAGAAACCAGAGGAGTCAACTGTTTCCATCACCCTGCCATCAACGGCATTATCATCAACTCCAGAGACATCACAGATCGGCTGGAAGCCCAGAAACAACTGGAGCGTAGTGAAAAGATGTACAAAGCACTTTTTGAGAACAATCCAGACAGCGTCTACTCTATTAATAAGGAAGGCTTTTTCACTTCTGTGAATGCCGCCACCATTGCCAGCAGCGGGTATACCCAGCAAGAGTTACTCCAGATGAAGTTCACGCAGTTGTTGCACCCAGATTGGGTTTCTACAACCAACGACTATTTCATGAAATCTTTGGCCGGGGAGCCGTCTACGTCAGAGACCCAGGTTATCACAAAGCAAGGCGAAAAACGACATGTGGCAATCACCAAGGTTCCGGTGATCGCCAACGGAGAGTTGGTTGGGCTGCATGGCATTGCCAAAGACATTACGGAAAGCAGGAAACAGCAGCAACTCCTTAAGAACACGGCAAACAGGCTGAACAGCATTCTTGAAAGCATAAAAGATGCCTTCTTCACCTTAGACAAGAACTGGTGTTTTACTTATGTGAACCACGAGTTTGAGAAGTACATGGCCGTAAAGTCCCATGAACTGTCCGGGTTAGACATCAGAACAGTATATCCTCGCCACCAATTCGGGCAGTTCTACCCAAAACTTGAGAAAGCAATTGCCCTCCAGCTTCCTGTTCACTTTGAGGTATACTCAGATCTACTGCATAAATGGCTAGAGTTAAGTGCCTATCCTTCTGAAGAAGGACTTTCTGTTTTCATCAAAGGAATTGATGCCCGCAAAAAAGTAGAGGCAGAGCTCAATAAACTTTCCCTGGTGGCCAGCAAAACGGTGAATTCGGTCTATATAACAGATGAGGAAGCCCGCATTGAATGGGTGAATGACGGGTTTACCCGCGTGACAGGCTATACCTTGAAAGAAGTGATTGGTCGTAAACCCGGTGATTTACTTGCGGGGCCAGACACCAATCCAGACAGGGTGTCTCTGGTCAGGCAGAAGTTGGTGTATGATAAACCGTTTGTGCAGGAGGTGCAGAACCGTAGCAAGGCCGGTGAGGTGTATTGGTCTAAACTGGATGTGACCCCTATCATAGATGAACTAAACGGAGGTGGAAAGAAATTCATAGTCATAGAAACCGATATCACAGAGCAAAAGAAGGCAGAGCAGGAGCGGGCTACCCTTACCGAGGAGCTTCTGCGCAGAAACCGCCACTTAGAGCAGTATACCTACATCGTCTCCCATAATCTGCGTTCGCCGGTGGCGAATATATTAGGGCTAACCTCTTTGCTGCACACCGCAAACAACAAAGATCTTCAAGATGGCATCACCACAAGGCTGCAGCAGACTGCCCAGAACCTGGATAATATTATCAAAGACCTGAATGAAATGCTAAGTCTCCAGGCAGGTGTTTTGGCCGATAGAGAGAAAATCTTGTTGCCAGAAATCATAGAACAAGCCCTGCAGGTTCTACCGGCCGATAGTTTTCACAAAGTAACGTTGGCACTAAACGGAATACAGGAGATTGGCTCCATCAGAAGCTACGTTAGCAGCATCATCAGTAATTTGCTGACAAACGCCGTCAAGTATAAATCTCCTGACCGGCCCCTTTGTCTCACCATTAAAGCAGAACTACAGGAGCAGAAGGAGATGCTCTGCCTTTCAGTATCTGACAATGGTTTAGGCATAAATTTAGAAAAAGAGGGCAAAAACATATTCGGCCTGTATAAACGTTTCCATTTCCATGTCTCCGGCAGGGGCTTAGGTCTCTATCTCGTCAAGACACAAGCAGAAGCCCTTGGCGGACAAGTTGCCGTAGAAAGCAAATTAAATGAGGGGTCAACGTTCAGAGTGTACATCAAAAACTATCACTAACTGATCTTCCGCAGAAAGCGCAGATCTCACTCCCTGTCCTTCTCCCACGGAGAGGGCAGCCCCACTAACGCATTTTGGGTCTGTTTTGCTGAAAACAGACCCAAAACGTGGAAACCTCCTTCCCCGTCCTTTCCCCTGACAGGACGGCGGAAAAGCGTCTAAGCCTGCACTCAGGGATATTGGCTTGGCAGGGAACAAGCCAGGCAGAGTATTTCCCTTTTCCCTGCTCTTGTGACGCGTTTCGAGGCTGTTTTGCTGAAAACAAGCCTAAAACGCAGAAACTTGTGGGGGCTCCAAGGCCTCACTGGTTTAGAATCTGCTGGCGCGAGACTGTCGAATCTCTAAACCCACCTACCATCACCAGCACTTGTGCGTAACATTAGTGAATAACTGACCAGAAAGGTAAAAAACAAAGGGAGGGAAGGCGGAGCCGCCTTCCCTCCCTTTGTTTTTTAGGCAGGCGGAACTTCTGGCGGCCTAGGTTGATCCTAATCAATGCTCCGAAAGGGAGTCCTTGCGGGAAATATTTCCTAAATCTGGAACTGCCTGGCCCTGAAGGTGGTTCCCATCTAGGCTGCGGTTGCAAAGCCCCTTAAAAGGAAAACTTACCCGGTCTGGTTTGGAAACCGTCAAACAATGCCTACCTTTGCAGCCCGCCCGGCAGGGGAGGGGGATAATGCCAGACCAACCTAGTTTAGAAGGGAAAAGAAAAAAGTTTCCCTCATCTATTGCAAAGCAAAAAGGATTCCTTACCTTTGCACTCCCTTCCGAAAGGAGGCTCGCTGACCGGCAGGGTTAGCGAGAAAGGAGGAAAAAAAAACTTCGATTTACCGCTTGTAAAAAGGAAGCTTCTTGTTACCTTTGCGTCCCGGTTCGGGAATAAGGCCAACGCCAAGTGAACGGAGCGTTTCTTCTACTAACAGAGTGAAGGGGGAGGAAAAAAAAGTTTTGAAAAGTATTGCAAAGAGAAAGGAAGTTCTTACTTTTGCACCCGCTTCTAAAGCGAAGCACGGAAGACAGGCTAAGCCAATCGGGCAAGGCTAACAAAAATAAGAAAAAAGAGAGAAAAAAGCCGCTCAGGCTTGCGGGATGGAAGATTCCGCTTACCTTTGCAGCCCCTTCCAGCGGGAAGGGGGACGAACCGAGGATGGTTCGCCAGTCACTGACGGTAGGTTAGTGGGAAGTTCTTTGAGTGAATGGGAAGACAGGAAAAGAAGACGGATACATTCGTGTGTTTGTCTGGGTAAAAATGA
>NZ_JABFAM010000014.1 GCF_013623775.1 Rufibacter sp. XAAS-G3-1
GGGAAGTGAGAGGTAAAGTTTGGTCGCTTTATCCTTCAACAAACCTGGATGGCTTCATAGTTTTATAATCGCAACTTGAGTTACTTAGTAGCACTTGCTTTCTTCACCACCAATTGCACCTCTACGGCCCCTGCCTTCGGCAAGCGTGGCTACACCGAGAACGGCAAAGCCTCTTATTATTCTGATAAACTAAAGGGAAACAAAATGGCCAATGGCCAGCGCTACCGGCCTGGCAAGCGCACGGCAGCCCACAAGAAATTACCCTTCGGTACCAAGGTTAGGGTCACTAACCCCAGAAACGGCAGGTCTGTCAAAGTCCTCATCACCGACCGCGGCCCTTTCACCCCCGGCCGCATCATAGACCTCTCCAAATCGGCGGCCCGCAAGTTAGACATGGTGAAAAGCGGGGTGGTGCCGGTGCAGATGAAGGTCTTGAAGGAAGGGAAGAGGTAAGTCTGTTTATCTTGATGGCTCTTTGTTTGTTCACGCCTTTTGCTGTTCCCTTGGCTTGGCTGCTTAGAGCTTGGATTTTAGTTTGTGCATGCCTTCCGGTGTTCCCTTGGCTTATCAGTTCGTTGCGTGAGTGCAAGTGCTGTATTGTTTCATCTTTGGCGGTAAGCGCTCACGGCCGCGGGGCCCCGTCTTCCCCTCTCGCACTGCCCTTTCGGCCTGAGAAGATATTCGCTCTTAGTTTTGCCTGTCCAGGGCCAAAAGCGAGGCGCGCTCAGGGAAGACTGGAACTGGGGAAAGTAGCAAAGAGTATTGGCTTAACGTTACCTCTAGTATTTACCCCTCCATAGCAGATACTCCCCCTTTGAAGGGGGCGAAGGGGGATGTTTACACCTGCCGATCACACGTATTGCTGACCGCCTGCTCCCAAGACCTCGTAGTGTCTACGCCCATGGCCGATAAATCACAAAGATCTACTGGCGGGATTTGATCCAGTCGTAAATCTCTTCCACGTCTGGTTTGCGGCAGAGTTCGGAGCCGGGGGTCATGGTGGTGGCGGTGCCGGTGGCCACGCCGTAGCGAACCACATCGGGCCAAGACCAGCCTTGGGTTAGTTTTAAGACCATGCCCCCTACCATGCTGTCGCCGGCGCCTACGGCACTCTCTGGTTTGACGGTGGGCGGCGTGACATAGTCAAAGCCGTCTTTGGTAGCCAGCATGGCACCACGGGGGCCCAGCGAGACTACCAGTATCTGGCTTTTCTCTTCCTGTAACACCTGGGTGGCCAGCTCTTCCTGTTCTTTGGCGGTGATTCTCTCTTTCCCGGCCAGGGCAGCCAGTTCGTTCAGGTTGGGTTTGAGCAGGTAAATGCCTTTTCCGGCGGCTTTCATGAGGCCTGCGCCGGAGGTGTCCACTACTAGCTTAAAGCCTTTCCGTAGCGCTATTTCGGCAATCTGGGCGTAGAAATCATCGGGGACACCCGGGCAGAGGCTGCCGCTGGCTACCACAAACTCGGGGGTTTCTTCCAGATCTTCCAACGCCTGTAGAATCTGCCGCCACTCCGGTTCAGAGATGTGGGGGCCCGGCATCCCGAAGCGGTATTGGTCGCCGGTGGCATTCTCAAACACCATCAGGTTTTCGCGAGTCCAGTTCTGGCACCTGAATTCCCGGTAACTTACGCCTTCGGCCCGCAATAGATGCCCGAGGCGTTCGCCCGCCCCGCCCCCCGACAGGTACCACGCGCAGGACTCGCCTCCCAGTTTTTTGATGGCCCTGGAAACGTTGATGCCGCCGCCGCCCGGTTCAAAGGTGGGTGCTTCGCAGCGCAGTTTCTTTTCTGGGGCCAGTTTCTGTACCCGGGTACTTTTGTCTAAAGCAGGATTGATGGTAATGGTGATGATTTTCATAGTAGGTCAATCAAGGGTGCTATTCTGAAAGGTAGGTTTCTCAGAAGGTATAAACGGGAAAGTCTGTTTTACGGCTACTTTTAAAGAAACAGGCCTAAAACAGACCGTTATGGAAAGCCATGGCCTGTCTCTTCAAAGAAAAGCCAGAAAGTTTGCGCCGTTCAAGCGTTCCCCGGCCGGGTGAAGTTTCTACTCAAAACAGCCAATCTTCAGATTGGCGTCACAGTTCTGCCGATGTAAACGGCATGACGAAGCCTTAGAAGGCGTTGCTTTTAGGTGAGTCTTTCCTGTTTTAGGGCTGTTTTCCTAAAGATAGCCCTAAAACAGAAGGCATTAAGCCAGTTTCACCTCCACGCCGTCTACCCACACGTGCTGCAACTGCAATTCCTGATCCAACACCACCAGATTGGCCGCGGCCCTAGAGATCAGTTGCCCTACTTTGTGTTCCAGTTTCAGAACCTGTGCCGGATACAGAGTAGCCATCCTGATGGCTTCGTCCAACGGCAGGCCTACCATGTGCACGGTATTCTGCACGGCCTGCAACATGGTCAACGCTGAACCAGCCAAACGGCCATCTTCCGTTTCGCAGCGGCCGTTGCGGTAATAGGCTTTGAAATTCCCGAAGTCGGTGAACGGAATGTCTGAGCCTACGCAGGCGGCGCAGTCAGAGACAAGCAGAAGTTTCTCGCCCAGCATCTTTTTGGCCAGGCGCACGGCGTACGGGTGGCAGTGCTCGCCGTCTACAATAATGCCCGTCCAGGCTTGGCCGTAATCCAGGGTTGCCGCCGCCAGGCCGGGCTGTTTGGTATCCAGGCCGCTCATGGCGTTGTAGAGGTGGGTGACGGCGGTTACCCCATTCTGGAAGAAGTGCAGGGCTTGGTCATACGTAGCCAAACTGTGCCCCGCCGAGAGCACGATGCCGCTCTCTACCAACCGTTGCAGCACGCTTTCCTCCACGCATTCCGGGGCCAGGGTTAGGTACGTGATCACATCCTTTCCGGCTTCCAGCAAGACATCCAGTTCTTCGTGCGTGGCCGTCCGGATGCAGGCGGGGTCATGGGCACCGGCTTTGCCGGGGTTGAAGTACGGCCCTTCCAGGTGCATGCCCAGAAAAACGCTGGGTTGCTGTTGCATGGCTTCCCGCACGGCCGAGATGGTTTCCAGTATCTTTTCCTGAAACGCCGAGATAACCGTAGGCAGAAAACTGGTGGTGCCAAACTGCAGGTGCGCGTCTCTAATGGTGTTCAGGCTCTCCAGCGTAGGGTATTGGGTAAAGTACACGCCCCCGCCGCCGTTCACCTGCAAGTCCACGAAACCGGGGCAGATGATGCCGCCTTTCACATCCAGTACGGGAACATCCGCAGGAATTTCATCGGCTTGGATGATGTCCAGAATTTGATCGTCTTCGATTAGAACCGCGTAGCCTTGGGCGGTGGTATAGCCAGAGTAGATGGTGCCGTTGGTAAGAGCAAAGCGCATGCGGGAGTTTTTTTTGTTTCGGGGCTAATTTGGGAAAAAGGGCCCAGAAACAAATGATTCACTTTTCTCTTTTCCGCCTCTTTTTCCAAAAATCGGTCTAAAACGGAGGGGTTCTTTTGCAGAATGCGGGGGCAACCACCAGGGGTGCCCCTACTTGATCCAAGCGAGGAATCATAACAGGGCGACGACCTGGTTTTGAGCCTATTTTCCGAAAATCAGGCCTAAAACGGGCTTACTTCTTTTGGCGGAAGTAGATGTTGTTGCTGATGGTTTCCAATTTGATGCTGGGGCCGCCGTTGTGCACGTTGCCTTTAAGTTGGTAACCCACTATGGGAGCTGCTTTCTGCTTTTCAGGGAGGTCAATGGCTACGTCTGAGTACACTTCGCCGGTGATGGTTTTGAGGGCCACAGTGGCGCCGTTCTGGTTTGACCAGTCCATGTCCACAAAGCCGCTGATGGATTTGGCGTTCACGGTGCCGCCGAAGCCGCGCAGTTCAATGTTTCCGTTAATGGTCTCCAGGGTAAGGTTTGCATGGCGGGGCAGGAAGATTTCATAGTTAATCTGGACGCAGGCGCCGTTGCTGGCTTTGCCTTTGGTGTAGTTCACGAAGTTCCGGCTGTAGCCCTCTGGGCAGTCTCCTGCTGTTGGAGAGCTGTTTTTGATGAGCTCTTCGTTCAGGCCGGCGGTGACGTTCAGTTGGTCTTGGCTTGCGTCAAAGGTGAGTTGAAAGGCTTCGTTCAGTTTACCGCCATTGATTTCATAGGTTACTTTCACGTAGGCTTCCTTTTTGTCCCAGGCAGTTACCTTTACATCGTTCCCGAACGTCAGTTTCAGGTTTACGTTGTTGGAGGCGGGCACGGCCAAGGTTTTCTCCACGGTTTTTCTCTGGGCGTGGAGGTTCCCTATGCCCCACAGGAGCAGGGCCATTGTCAATAGCTTTTTCATAAGAGAGAATGTATTTAGGTGAGGGTGGGCTTACTTTTTCTTCCGGATAAAGATGTCACTGGTAATGGACTGCACACTTATCTCCACGCCGCCACCGTTGACTTTGCCGGCAATGTCGCCGCCGCCGCCCACCAACGCCAATCCTTCGTCGTCGTTTTTGCTGCGCTGCATCTCCAGGTCAAAATCGGTGTAGATCTCGCCTTGCAGGGACTTAAGCTTGAAATTGGCTTTGTCTTTGGCGGGTAGGGTGATGTCAATGTCACCGCTCACGGTAGAAATAGCACTGGGCTTGCTCTGGTCTAGCGATGAAAAAACCACCTTGATGGAGCCGTTGGTGTTGTTGGCCACTACCGGCCCAGACACATTGGTTAAGGTTGCCTCTGAATTGTTCAGCTTCAATTCAACCTCGCCGTCTACATCAGAGATAGAGAGGTCGCCTCCTTCCCAGTTGGTTTCTTTGTACACCACCGCGGCATTTCTGGGGATTCTGATGAGGTACTCTCCGCTGGCCCGTGAAGCTTTGGCAATAGTGAGGGTGTTGTTGTTTTTGGTGACCGACAAGCCCAGATTGGTATTATCCTCCACCTGGTTGTAGAGTGGTTTCAGCCCTTCGGCCCGCTTGGGAGGAGCAATGTAATCCCTGGTTTCAATGATTACCTCGTCGCCGGTGTGCCCTACAATCTTCACGTTGCTGTTGAACATGGAAAGCTGCACCCGTTTGTCTTTGCCGTTGCCCAGTTTCACCTTGTAGGTGCGTGGGGCATCTTGTCGCCCGCTTTGAGAAGAGGCCGGAGCAGACGGTTTATGGGTGGCGGTTGCTTTTTCTGAGACAAGGCAGGCCATGGCAAGCATGAGAATGGCCCATGCCAGTACAAATGGTTTTTTCATAAAAGTAGACGTATATGCGTGGTTAGATAAGGGTTCCAAGGCCCTCTTGTGCTTTGTATTTTACAATAGGTAAAAGGTCTTCTTTGTGCATCAGCATCTCTAGCTGCGGTACGGCGGTTGCCTCTTTCAGCTTGACCACCATCTCAATGAGAGTGAGTTGCATGAGCGGTTCGGTCTGGGTGCCCAAGGCATGGATGAACGCTTTCCGGACTTCTTTGTGGTCTCTGAACTGGTAGAGTGCCTCGCAGGCGGCCAGACGCACGTTCAGGTTGCCGTCCTGGTTCATGGTTTTCACCAGCAGTTTGATCACCCTCTTGCTTTCCTGCGGCGTAAGCCCCTCCGTTTTGATTCCTTGTTTCACCAACTGTAACCGGTCACTCGCCGATGAACTTCTGACAGAAGAACCAGCCACCAGTACTTGTCTTGCCGGTTGTTTTCTGGAAGGAGTAAAGGCTTCTTCTTTAGGTTCTTGGTTTACGGTTTCAGGAGTGGTATTCACCGGGCGCTCTACCGGGGCAAAGGGTTCTGGTTTGACTTCCGGGACTTTCGGTTGCAGGGTGACTACCTGAGCATTGTTGGCAGCTACGTTTGCAGTCTGCTTAAAGTAATTCCCGGCCCAGAACGCCACTACCAGTAAACTGATGCTGGCGGCTATCTGCCACGAGTACGTCTTGAAGAAGTTGGTGTTCTTCGGCTTTGAGGCAACGCCACCGGCAGACATTGCCGGATTTTCTATCTTCTCAAACAGCCAGTCATCTGCTAAGAACTTATCTAGTTGCACGTCTTGCTCCTGGGTGTAGAACTGAAACTGTACGGCGTAGGCCTTCAGGTTTTCTGGCAACAATCTGGTCTGCCCGAAGAAGTCCTTCAGTTGGTCTTCCTCTTCTAAAGAGGTGTCGCCGCTGTAGTATTTCTCCAGTAAGGTTTCTATCTGTTCAAAGGGCATAGTTTTCCATTTTTAAAAGTCCGTCGCGCACACTTTTGCGGGCCCTGCTCAGCGCCACCCTAATGGCATTGACGTTGATTCCCGTTATTTGCTCAATCTCTTCGTAGGCGTAACCTTCCACATCGCGCAGGTGCAAAATCAGCCGCTGCTGCTCAGGTAAGAGTTTCAGGAGTTCCTGCACCTTGCTCACCTGGTCGGCGAGTTCGTAGCGCTGGTACGGGTTCGCCTCCAGCGAGTCCAGTTCCATGCCTACCACATCTACCATGTACTTGTGCTTTCGGCTTTTGAGCTTGTCCAGGCACAGGTTTTTGGTGATGCTCATGGCAAACGCCTCAATGCTGGCGTAGGCGTGGAGTTTGTGTTTATTGGCCCAGAGTTTCAGGAAAACGTCCTGCAAGATATCCTCGGCCTCCTCCTTGTTCTGCAACAGGAACAGCGCCATTCTGTACAGCTTCTGCTTGGCCGGGAGTACCCTGGTTTTAAACTCTTGTAAGTCCATTCAATAACAGAGACGACTGAGGGAGGAAGTCATTACAGCATTTTTTGAAAATAGTCCTGAGTTCTGAGTCTTGAGTCCTGAGTTAAGCAAAGAGAGGCTGTTTTGGGGGTGATTTCTGGAAAGCAGGGCAAAAACGTTAAAAGTAACTGAGATGGAATCAATTTGGGAAAATGACTCAGGACTATAGACTCAGAACTCAGGACTTTTCGTGAGACTTTTTGCAGGACTATTCTATAGACGAAACGCCTGTTGGTTTCTGGGTAAAATAGAAATAATAGGCTTAAAACGCAGTAATCCTGCTATAACGGAGCAGCTTGACAGGAGGGCAATTCTAAAAACTGTGGTTTTCCCATTCATAAGAACAGCCTTCTTCCGAAGTAATCTCACCTGTTTCCCGCTGTTTTTCACCAAAACAAGCCTAAAACAGATTACACCCACAGCCGCCGCACCAGGTAGCCAGACAAGGCGCTCACCCCGCCCACAACCCCACCAATGAGCACCGTGGCTGCCATCAAAATCCAGGGAGAGTTCACGGTAAACATGGCGGCTACGCGGCTACTCAGAACCCCATTGGTGACCAGGTGCCAGAAGAGTGCCGCGCCTAACCACGTGAGGCCAATGGCTAGAAAGCCCGAGAGAAACGCCTGCCCGCCGTACCGCGCTTTCCAGAAGGCCAGCCCGAAGCAGACCAAGGCAATGCTCCACCACGGCAGAAAAAACTGGGCCAGCAGGCTAACGAGAAGAATAAGGACGAAGAGCATGGTTAATTTTTGGTTAGAGTCCAGTGTACTGAGGTGGCCCCAGGCCGGTCTGCCCCCGAACGCAGAAACAGCAGCGGGTGCAGTTTCCCGGTTTGCCAGTCATTCAGCATATTGTCAAAGAAACGGCTGCCGGGGTTACCGCTCTGCCCACCCGGGTACACGCCCCAGGCCTGCACCTGCGGCCCCATCTGCACCACCATCCGCCACGACGGGCCATGGCTGTTATTGAGGGCATTAATGGAATTGGCACTTCCGCCGGCATACAATTGCTGCCCGAAGCCCGGGAGTTGCGCCATGTGCCGGATGTGCGAGTCCCGGGCGTTGCCCCAGCGCCATTTTTCGCCTCCTTCGCCCAAACTGTCGGTTACTTCTTTGAAAGTGGCATTCACCAAGCCAGCCAACGTCTCTCTTTGCGGTGTGGTCACGTTATCATACCAGCGGGCATTAGGCTCAGCCAAAAGCATCTGCACCAAGCGGTCGCGGGCGGGTGCTTTGAATCTCTCCGGCGGAAACTCATCATTCCAGATGGCGCGGGCCAAGGTTTGCCACCATTCCTCAAAAACCGAAGGAGCCATTTTATCTGGGTCATAGCGGTAGTCCCAGGCGGCTACTAATTGATAGTGCTTTTGCTGGGCGGCGGAAAGGGAGGCCTGATCTACCAGCTTCAGCATGATAGGCAATACGTTTTTAGGGACAAAGCTGTAATTGTCCATCTGCATCCGTTGGAAGGAATCTGGGGTGGCCTGGGTCATGGCCGAGAGGCGTTGGTTGATGTGGGCACTCCGCTCATACCCGGCAAAGCTGGAACCAAGGTAATAGGGATAATCCTTCGGGCTGGCCGGGGTTTGATTGGCCGAACTCACGTAGCCCCGTTGCGGATTGAGAACCTGCGGCACCTGATTCATGGGCACCCAGCCTTGCCAGTCATGCGCGGGATTGGAGCCGTCTAGCAGGAACTTGCCTTGTCCGGGCCACTTGAGGGGAAACTGTCCGTTGGAGACAAGGGCAATGTTCTGCGTATCGGCGTACACGAAGTTGAAGGCCGGAGCCGCCCAGGTAGTCAATGCTTGCCTGAACTCTGGGTAATTTTTGGCTCTGCTGATCTGGAGAAGGGTTTTCAGTTCATTCTGCGGGTCATGGGCCGTCCAGCGCAAGGCATGGCCCGTAGGCGTGTTTCCGCTCCGGAAAGCCGTTTCATGGGGCAGGTACGCCACCGGGCCGTGGTGCGTGTACAACACCGTATCTAAGATGTGTGGCCCGCCTTTTACCTTGATTTCCTCCACCACGCGCCGCACCGGTTTCCACTGATTGTCATGCCAATACTGCTGCCGTTTCTGGTCTCTGAAGTTGATTTCGTACCAATCCAGCACATCGGCGCCTACGTTGGTGATGCCCCAGGAAATGTGCTCGTTGAACCCAATGCCAACGCCCGGCGCACCCGGAATAACCACGCCGTACGTATTGATGCCCGGCGCATGCAACTGCACCGCGTGCCAGATGGAAGGCAAACTCAAGCCCAGATGCGGGTCTGAGGCCAACAGCGGATACCCACTGGCGGTACGGGCACCAATAATCGCCCAGTTGTTACTACCCAGGTTCTCGGGTTTCTGACGCTCCAAGGTATGAAAGGCCACGCCCGCCATAAACTCCGCCGGGGCGGGCGGAATAGGAAGCGGTTCAAAGTCTGCGCGCGTACCTAGCGGCACAATAGGTTCCTCACGGAAAGGGTAATCAGGGAATAGGTCTTGGGTGATGGCGGCTCCGTATTTGCGGAGGTTATTGGTCATGCGCAGATCGTCTGAGTACCCGGTCATGTCATTGGCCAACATCTTGAGCAATAGCGCAATCTTGAGGGTGCTCCACGCCTCTGGGGCATAATGCAGCAACTTGTACTCAAACGGATAGTCCTTCGGCGAAAGCTGGGAAATGTAGGCATTCACGCCTGCGGTATAAGCCTCCATGACGGCCCGGGTCTGCGGGTCGGCCAGCATCTTCGCCAAAGACTTTTTAGCCGAGGTCACCATGCCTATCCGCCGCTGGTAGCGATCCATCTCCAGGGTACGGTCACCCAAGATTTCAGACAATCGGCCAGCGGCCGCGTGCGTCATAAACTCCATCTGCCACAACCGGTCTTTGGCCGTGAGATAGCCCTGGGCATAATAGAGGTCATGGTCATTCTGCGCGAAGATGTGCGGCACCCGCAACGAATCGAACCTTACCTGCACCGGTGCCTGCAACCCTTCCAGGGTGAGTTCCTCAGACACAATATTATCAGTGCCGCTTCGCCAGAACCCCTCATACGGGCTAAGAAATGGCCCCAGCGCCGGTACAATCCCGTACGTGCGGTTTAGGGCATAGATGATGGAAAGAGTCAGGAAAACAGCAACAATGGCTTTGATCCATTTCATAGAGGCAGCGGTGGAATCTTTGTGTAAGATAGGTGCTTCTCCAGGCAATGGCAAACAGCTGCATTGAATGAATGTGTGATTGAATGATGGAGTGATTTGGATGATGTAGGGGCAATCCCTTGTGGTTGCCCTAAAGGTTAGCGGATTGGTGCTTTCTGCCGTTGCAGGACAGGTCGCGACCTGTCCGTACTTTTTCTGGAAAATAGCATGGGGAATGGAAGAGGGCAACCACAAGGGATTGCCCCTACATTTTCAAAATGAACAGACACAAAAAAGCCGGAATTTTGACTCCGGCTTTCTGACTTCAAAAGGAAAGGCTTACTGGTTGCCTTGGCTGTTCTGGCGGCGTTGACCGCCTTGGCCTTGTCCACCGCTGTTCTGTCTCTCTAATTGTTCGGCTAAAATCTTGGCAAATTTCTCTTGCTGGGCCGGGGTTAAAATGGCGTTGATTTCTGTGGCACGTTTCTGCGCTTCGGCTTGCATGGCGGCCCGGTCAGGACGTCCGCCAGCGGCACGCATTTTTTCCATGTCCTGCACCGAGGCCATTACAATCGCTTTGATTTTGGTGCTTTGGTCTGGGGTCAAATCCAGTTGTTTCTGGTAACGCTCCAGTTGCATGGCCGCTCTTTCTTCGGCAGAAAGTCTGGCGCGACCTTGTCCTTGACCTCCCTGGGTTTGCTGGGCAAACGCCGAGGTACCGGCCAACAGAGTAATGAACAGGAAAGCGAGTTGGGTTAATTTTTGCAGGGTTTTCATACGATGGATTTGTTTAGTGGGTTTACCTATTAGAGGTGGTTTTAGGCCTTTGGTTTAACAACCGTTTAAAAAAAGAAAAACTATCTGCTAGGCAATCAGGCAAATGGAACAGTTTTTGGGAAAAATGCCTTATTTTTAAGGATGTTTTTTGGAAACAATGCCAAAAACGCGCCATACTTTACAAACGGCCCTTTATATTTTTAATGCTTTTTGAATGAAACGTAAATTTTTGAGTATCCTGTTGCTGGGTGCCAGCTTAACGGCAGCTGCGCAGAGCAACAAAATTGAGTTCACGGAGTACGACCTGCCCAATGGCCTGCACGTGATTCTGCACCAGGACAAAACCACGCCTACGGTAGCCGTGACCATGATGTACCATGTGGGTTCCAAGAACGAGAACGCCGACCGTACCGGTTTCGCGCACTTCTTTGAACATTTGATGTTTGAAGGCTCAGAAAACGTGGAGCGCGGCAAGTACATCAACATGATCCAGAGCGCGGGCGGGGCCGTGAATGCCAACACTTCTTTTGACCGCACCTACTACTACCAGATTCTGCCGTCTAACCAACTGGCTCTAGGCCTCTGGATGGAAGCTGACCGCTTGCGGGCCGCTAAAATTGACCAGCAGGGCATAGAGACGCAGCGCCAGGTAGTGAAAGAAGAGAAGAAACAGCGCATTGACAACCAACCTTACGGTTCTTTGCTGGAGAATACCTTCGCTACGGCGTACTCGGTGCATCCGTACCGCTGGGTGCCTATTGGGTCTGCGCAGTACATAGACCGGGCATCGGCCCAGGAATTCGCGCAGTTTTACAAGACGTTCTACGTGCCTAACAATGCTACTTTGACCATTGCCGGTGACCTAGACATCAACCAGACCAAACAGTGGGTAGAGCAGTATTTTGCGGCTATTCCTAAAGGAACAGCCGCCATTCCGCGGCCTACGGTGGTGGAACCCGCCCAGGTAGAGGAAGGCCGCAAAGTAGTTTTTGACAACATCCAGCTACCGGCCGTGGTGCAGGCGTACCACATTCCGGCGCAGGGTTCTGAGGATTCTTACGCCATCAATATGCTCACTACCTTGCTTTCTGGTGGGCAAAGTTCCCGCCTGAACAAAGCACTGGTAGACAAGCAGCAGAAAGCGGTGACTGCGGCTTCTATCCCGGTGTCACTGGAAGATCCGGGCCTGTTTATCAACCTGGCCATTGCCAACCAGGGCGTAGACGTGCATGACCTGGAGCGCGCCATGGATGCCGAGATTGAGCGCGTGAAAAACGAGACCATCTCTGACCAGGAGTTCCAGAAACTGCGCAACAAAATGGAGACCGACTACATCAACGGCATCTCTACCCTGGAAGGCCGCACCGAAAAACTGGCCTCTTACCACGCGCTGTACGGCAACACCAACCTCATCAACACCGAGCTGGACAAAATTCTGGCCGTGACCAAAGATGACCTCATGCGGGTAGCCAAGAAATACTTCACCAAAGAGAACCGTGCCGTGTTGCATTACCTGCCCAAGGCGGCACAAGCCAGATAAATTTGGAGATTTAAAGATTTGAAAATGTGCCGCGCCTCTTTTCTCCTCCTGCCCTTCGCGGGAGCAGGGGGAATCTTCCCGAAGCGGTTTTTAGCCTTATTTTAAGAGTTACATGAAAAAATATATTTCGATTTTCTTTTTGGCGCTGGCGGTCTCTTTGGGCACCTCGGCCCAAACCACCAAGCAAACGCCGCCGCCTGCGGGCCCGGCCCCTACCATTGAGTTGGGCAAACACGAGTTCTTCACGCTTTCCAACGGCCTGAAGGTGTACGTGGTAGAGAACCACAACTTGCCTACCGTGGCCATGAGCCTGGTGCTGGATCGTGCCCCCGTGCTGGAAGGCGAGAAAGCTGGCCTTACCAGTGCCGCCGGGTATTTGCTGCGCACCGGAACCACCACCCGCACCAAAGACCAGTTAGACGAGCAGATTGACTTCATTGGTGCCTCTCTGAACACTTCTTCTTCCGGTGTTTCGGCCTCTGGCCTAAAGAAACACTTCCCTAAACTGCTGGAACTTACCGCTGATGTGGTGTTGCGCCCCAAGTTCACCCAGGAAGAACTGGACAAGTTCAAGAAGCAGATGGCCTCTAACCTGGCCTCGTCTAAAGACGATCCGGCTACCCTGGAAGGCAACGTGCAGCAGGCGCTTCTCTATGGCAAAAACCACCCGTACGGCGAAGTGCTCACGGAGAAAACCGTGAACAACATTGCGTTGGCCGATGTGCAGACCTACTACAATGCATACTTCAGACCGAACATAGGATACCTGGCCATTGTGGGAGACATTACCCCCAAAGACGCTAAGAAGCTGGTGAAGCAGTATTTTGGCAAGTGGAAGAAAGCCGATGTGCCGCAAAACACCTATCCGGCCCCGGCTCCGTTGGCGGCCAATCAGGTTGCCATCGTGGATCGTCCTAACTCGGTGCAGTCAAATATTTCGGTGGCTTACACGGTTGACTTGAAGCCCGGCAGCCCAGATGCCATCGCGGCCAGTTTGATGAACAGCATCTTAGGCGGATCTTTCGCCCGCTTAGATGCCAACCTGCGCGAGAAACACGCCTACACCTACGGTTCCAATTCCTCGCTCTCCAGTGACCGCCTTACCGGCCGCTTCAGTGCCTTCGCCAGCGTACGGAATACGGTAACGGATAGTGCTTTCACGCAGATCATGTTTGAGATGGATCGTCTGCGCAAAGAGCCCGTACCGGCGCAGGAACTGCAGAAAGTGAAGAACATGATCATTGGTTCTTTCGCCCGCTCTCTGGAGAACCCGCTTACCGCGGCTATGTTCGCCATCAACACCGCGCGCTACAACCTGCCCAAAGATTACTACGCCAATTACCTGAAGAACGTAGCCGCCGTGACGCCCGCCGATATCCAGCGCGTGGCCCAGCAGTACCTTCAGCCCGAGAAAGCCTATCTGGTAGCCGTAGGAAACGCCCGCGAGATCACCGATAAGCTGAAACGGTTCAATGCCAGCCAACCTATTGCCTATTTCAATGCGTTCGGGGAGAAAACCGAGGCTCCTATGATGTCCCTGCCTTCTGGCGTGAACGTGCAGACAGTACTGGCCGCGTACATCAACGCCATTGGCGGAAAGGCCAACGTGGAGAAAGTGAAAGACCTCACCATTAAGCGCACCATGAACATGCCCGGCGCGCAACTGGCGGTAACCGTACTCCAAAAAGGCGTAGACAAATCTTTGCTGACCGTGAGTTATAATGAAAACCAGATTAACCGTGTGGCCATTAACGGCTCCAAAGGCACCATCATCACCCAAGGCCAGGTAAAGGAAATGTCTCCGCCTGAGCTGCAGGATCAGAAGCTGGACAATTGGCTGAGCTTCCTGAACTATGACCAACTGGGCGTGAAACTCGCCTTGAACCAGGTAGAAAAGGTAGACGGCCGCGACGCCTACAAACTGGAGCTTACGTTGCCCAGCGGCAAGAGGGCGTACCACTACTTTGACAAGGAAACCGGCCTGAAAATACGCGAAGTGGCCACCGAACAGACCTCCGTAGGTACTGCCAGCCAAACCACCGACTTCAAAGACTACCGCGAGGTGAACGGCATCAGATTCCCGCACCAGATTGACCTGCACATTGGCAGCCAGGTGATTTCCTCTACCGTGCACAGCGTGGAGATCAACAAGAACCTGAAAGACGATGTCTTCAAACTGAAATAGATGTTCTTCCTTTTTTGTACCGTCCCCGTTTCCGGGCTCTTTTTCAGAAAAGAGCCCGGAAACGGGGACGGCCTTTTTAGGTCATTGCCGACGTGGAAAGTGCTTTTGTTTTTAGCCTGTTTTAGGAAAAACAGGCAAGAAACAGCCAATGGCACAGACACTCGCAGATTCTCCGGGTGCCCTAAGGTCTTTTAAGGGAGCGCAGGTGCGAAGCAACGAAAACGGGAAAGCAGATGAACTCTTATGCAGGAAAACGTTGGAAAGGGTTTTACTTCTGTGTCCTGAGTCTGGCTACTCGCCGCATCCCAAGTCACGAGACTAAAGCCGCGCGCCAGTAAACGCTTGACTGCCCTATCACTTGCCCCACAGCCCTCGCAGCGTCTTCCATACCTGCGGGGGCTGTGCCAATACCCATTCACTCACAACCGCTGTTTTAAACCTCTTTTCTGAAAATCACGGCCTAAACGCACCACTCCACCATAAACTCAGAACTCTGGACTCAAGACTCAGCACTACCTTCTATTGCCTGGCCCGGCTCATCAAGAAAGCCCGCAGTGCTTTGTCCAAAGGCTCATGCAGGTGGAACCGTTCGTAATGGATCTGCTTTTTGCGGGTGTCGGTTTCCAACGTACGGAGCCATTCCTGCAAGCGGGCAAGATACTCCGTTCGGTGGGTTTCAGAACTGACTTGAATGACCTGGCCGGTCTCCAGGTCTTGAAAGGAAACCTGGCCTTGGTAAGTGAACTCCAATTCGTTCTTCCCCATGAGGTGAAACAAGAGCGTATCTTTCTCGCGGGCGCCAATCTTGCGCAGCGCCTCGGTAATCTCTGAGGTCTGCTCGTACATATCCGTCACCAGCACCGTCACCTCTTTTTGCCGTTTTTTTGCGAAAACAGGCGCTAAACGATCAGCGGCCGGGAAATGGCCATTGGGTTTTACGTGCTCTAACTGATGGAAGAACCGCTGCAGGTGCTGGCTACCCTGCTGCGGCGCGAGCTGCACCACTTGATTCTCTTGTAGCAAGAACAGTCCCACGGCATCGCCCTGCTGCGTGGCTAAATAAGCTAAGGTCGCTACCAGATAGCGGGCATAGTCCAGCTTGGTCAGGTTCCCGTCTAGATGGCCCATGGAACCGCTGGCATCCACCACAAACCGCACGGCCACGCTGCTGTCCACCTCAGACTCCCGGATGTAGTACCGGTCTGACCGCGCGAACATCTTCCAGTCCAGTTGCCGCAAGTCATCACCGGGCTGATAACTGCGGTACTGCGCAAACTCAATCCCCGCGCCCCGCCTTATGCTTTGGTTCTGCCCCAACAGAAACCCATCCACCACCGCCTTCGCAATCAAGCGCAGGTCTTTGATAGCGGCAAACGTTTGTGGGTTTAAGAGACGGTGGGGCATTTCTTTTGATTCTTTGTTGATAAAATAGGTACTTCTTCGTCCCCCTTTGAAGGGGGTAGGGGGATGATTACTCGTGCTGATAATGGCGTTCCCGAGAATCAATTTTGCTTGCTGAATTTTGTAGCTGACCGCTCTTCAACTGCCTTGGTCATCTCCCTACCCCCTTCAAAGGGGGAAAAAATGCGTGCATCAAAACTAGGTTGGGGGGTTTGGTTTCCTTTCTGCTATCCAACTCTCCAAGGTTCGCTGCACGTTGCGATTTATTGATGATGAAGTCATGCATGACTTCATCATCAATAAATCGCAACGTGGTGAAGCCTAGTTCAGACAGTGCTTTGTCTCTTTCGGCATCTTCTTCCAATTTAAATTTATGCGAATAGCCGTCTACTTCAACAATCAACTTCAACTCCTTGCAAAGGAAATCGGCAATGCAGTTTCCAACTGGCCGCTGTCGCAGAAAGGAGACACCCAGTTTGCCTTTGCTCAACAACTCACCCCAAAGCCTGATTTCGGCTTTAGTAGAATCTGCCCGATGCCCTTTTGCCAGCGGTTTCAGCCTTTTATTATAGTGGTGATTGTCTGGCATGACAAGAATAGATTTCCATCTACCGCCACCCTTCCCTCGGCAGTTCCACTCCTTTCAGCAGTTCCTCCACCACTTTGTCGGTGGTAATGTTATCCGCCTCGGCGGAGAAGTTCACGAGAATTCGGTGCCGAAGCACCGGATAGGCCATGGTCTGCAAGTCTGGCAAGGTCACCGCGAAACGGCCTTGCAGCAGCGCACGGGCTTTGGCGGTGAGAATAAGTGCCTGCCCGGCCCGCGGCCCAGCTCCCCAGCGCACAAACTCCTGCACAAACGGCACCGGGCTCTCTGCCGGACGGGTGGCACGCACCACACGGGCCACGAAGGCCACCAACTCATCTGAAACAGTTACTTCGCGCACCAGACTTTGCAAGGCCAGAACCTCGGCACCGGACAATATAGGCTGCACGGTTTCACGCTTGCCGCCGGTGGTGTTTTTTAAGACGGAGATTTCCTCCAGTTCCGTAGGGTACTTGATTTTGATGTAGAGCAGGAAACGGTCTAACTGGGCCTCTGGCAAGGGATAGGTGCCGCTCTGCTCAATGGGGTTCTGTGTAGCAAGCAAGAAGAACGGGCGCGGCAGCGGGTAGGTTTTACCGGCGTAGGTTACCTCAAATTCCTGCATGGCCTCCAGCAACGCCGCCTGCGTTTTAGGCGGTGTCCGGTTAATCTCATCCGCCAAGACAATGCTGGCGAAGATGGGGCCTTCATTGAACTGGAAAAAGCGCTTGCCCGTGGTGTGGTCTTCCTCCAGCACTTCGGTACCCAGAATATCGGTGGGCATGAGGTCTGGGGTGAACTGGATGCGGCGGAACGGCAAGTCTACCGCACTGGCCAGGGTGCGCACCAACAGCGTTTTTGCCAGGCCTGGCACGCCTTCCAACAGTCCGTGTCCACCGGCTAGCAGCGTGATAAGCACCTCATCCAGTACTTCCTGCTGGCCTACAATGATTTTACTTATTTCCTGCCGAAGCGCGGGCAGCTTTGCTAACAGTTGGGTTACTTCTTGTGCAGTCACGGGGTGCGGAAGCTATGATTTTGGGTATTAAGTAAGCGATTGTTGGTGAATAATCTTTGCGTTTTAGGCCTGTTTCTCTAAAAACAGGCCTAAAACGCAAAGGCGGCTAATCTCTTACCTTTTCATTATGGCACGGAAGTTACGCCGTGCCTTCGCTTACAATTAGCAGTTTGGCATGGATTAACTTTAGCGTCATGCTGGCAATTTCCGTTTTGAGCCTGTTTTTAGAGAAACAGGCTCAAAACGGCATCAGCTGGTGAGCGCGTACATTAGGATATTCACCCCGAATTTGGTGTTATCCTCGGCGAGCCAACGCTTGTTCCTAAAGTCATAGTCCCACTCGCAGCCGTAGTCTTTGTTGCTGTACAAAACCGCAATGCGGCCGTTCACCTCGTAGGCTTTGAGGTAGTCATGCACCAGGTCATCGCCCCAACCATTCAACTCGAAGGAGGTGGTAGGCGGGCCTTCCTCAAACTTGAAAAAGGAACGGTACAGCGCATGGCTGTTCGGGATTTTACGCAAGGCCTTCGGGCCAAAACAGACGCGCATCTGCTCTTCAAACGACCGCGCGAAAAGCCCGTCAATGTCATGGTTGCAGTCATCCACGAACACGAAGCCGCCGTTCTGCACGTAGCGCTCAAAGTTGACCCGTTCCTTGGCATTGAATTGCACCAGTTTGTGGCCGCTCAGGTAGCAGAACGGGTGCCTGAACAACTCCGCACTTTCCAGAGAGATGACTTTCTCCTGTTCTACCACGGGCACGGTGGTGTACTCCACCAAGGAATGCAGTAGGTTAGAAGGCATCCGCTGGTCGGTGTCCCAGTTGCCGGAGCGGTATTGCAGGCGTACGAAGGTGAAAGGGGTAGGCATGGAAGGTACTACAGAAGGCCAGCCACAGATAAGTCTTCATCCAGCTCTTCCCAATGAATACCGATGCCGTTTCCTATCAAACGCCAGTTCATTCTCTGAGCCTCGGTGCCAGCTCTCAAGGCAGGAAACCATTCCAGCGGAACCCCTAACTCACGCCCGTCTGAGAGAAGAACATACATCTTGGCATCAGTAAACCAGACTTTCTGGGCTTGCGGAGATATATGCTTAACTAAAGTATTCATGCCACTTTTGCTCAAACAGAGCCTTATGTTCTAAAACTAATTTACGCAGTTCATTCAATTCCTTTGCGTTGAACTGGTACGAACTCGCCAACTCTACTGGGCTAAGCCAAAATTTTGCATGGGCTTCAGCCTTCTCTACGTGGATATGCGGTGGTTCTGATCCTTCATTGCTGAAGAAAAAGAACCTGTACCCCAGTATTCTTAAAATAGTTGGCATGCCAGATTAAAGCTGTAGAACAGTTTGAAATACAATCTCGTTTCTGGCCTGTTTTCCGCTAAACAGGCTCAAAACGGAAACCCCCTTTCCATAGGAAAGGGGGTTAAGTTGCTATTACACCGCGTCTGACAAACTGGTGAACGTGAAGTCCCTGATTTTCATGGGCGGCACCAGGTTACCGCCGATGCGCTGCGGTTTGCCCATGGCTTCCAGGTTGTTGAGCATGATCACGGGGCTTTCATTAAACCGGAAGTTTTTGACCGGGTGCTTGATCTTGCCGTTCTCAATGTAGAAGGTTCCGTCGCGGGTGAGGCCGGTGTAGAGCAGGGTCTGCGGATCTACGGCCCTGATGTACCATAAGCGGGTCACCAGAATGCCTTTCTGGGTGCCTTTGATGAGGTCTTCCAGGCTTTGGTTGCCCCCGGCCATGATGAAGCCGCCCGGCGAAGGAAGGCCTTTCACCCTTTTTTTCTCGGCCCAGAAACGGGAATAGGGAATATTCTTGATGACGCCCTTGTCAATCCAGGTCACTTTCTCGTGCGGACGGCCATCGCCAGACCAGGTAGAAGACGGAACCTCTGGGTTGGTAGGGTCTGAGGTGATGGTCACCCGCTCGTCAAACATTTTCTCGCCCAGTTTGATCTTGCCGCCGGGCCTGCTCAGGAAAGAGCGGCCTTCCTCGGCAGAGCGGGCATCCATGCTCCGGAACATGTTCTCCAGCAAATCCACGGCGGCGGTAGGCTCCAGAATGACGGTGTACTTGCCGGGCTCCACGGCTTTCGCGTTCATGGAGCTCAAGGCTTTCTGCGCCGCAATGTTTGAGGCCGCGGCCGCATCCAGCTTGCTTACGTCGCTCACGTCGCGGGTCACGTAGCCCGAGCCGGTGCCGTCTGCGGTGCGCATGGTCACGGAGAAGTCTACGCCTGAGCTTTGGGTATAGGCGAACAGGCCCTTGGAGTTCATCTTGGCACTGAACCCGCTGCGGTCTTCCCAGAAACCGGCGGCCGTCAGTTTCTGGCTGTCGGCGAGCTGCATGCTTTTCCCGGCGGCCTCGGCGCGGTACTCGGGGTTGATGTCATGGGTGGACTTGAACCAGGCGTTGCTGGGCAGATAGGTCTGTGGGCCGAGCAAGGGCACGTATTCCGGGCTCTCCGGGGCAATGCGGGCCACCTCTTCGGCACGGCGCACTACTTTCTCCAGCGAGGCATCGTCAAACTCATTGATGGTGGCCACCCCGCTGCGTTTCCCGAACCGGGATTCCACGGCCAGCGACATATTCTCTTCCTCGCCGCTGGTAGAAACCGTGCTGCGGGCGTAGCGGATGTTGCCGCCCTTGTAGCCGCTGAGGTTTACCTCGCACTCATCGGCTTTTGAATAGCTCAGGGCCTTTTTGAGGAGCGCCTGCGCTTGGTCTTTACTTAGTATTGCCATTTGATAGATACGTCTGATGTTGGTTGAAACTGCTTGATTGAGTTCTGAGTCTAGAGTTCTGAGTCCTGAGTGGGGGTGTTAACCCTTTCTTCTCGTTCTTTTTTGAGGTTAGGATAATGCTTTTCAGGATTTTGATGAGTTCTTGGCAATCGCTATGAATGCTGTCAAAAGAAGCGACTGAGATGATTTCTGAGTCTTTCATCAGTCTGAGCCAGTAGCTGGTTTCACGGGCTTCTTTCAGAGCTATGGTTAGCTTGTTTCTGAAATCTGCCCCAGATGGGCTGCCTAAGGCTTCCTCCACATTTGCACCAATGGAAGTTCCACTCCTCAATACCTGCTTTGTGAGAACATAAAACTCCCCCTGTTCTTTCTGCAGATGCTTGTACAACTTAATCATCCGCAGGGCGAAACTGTAAGACTTAGAAGCAATAATACTTTCAGCCATGAAAAACTTTTTTACTTTTTCAACTCAGGACTCAAGACTAAAAAACCTTTAGATTTTCCGTCCCGTGTTGATCACATTCACGCCATTAAACCGCGTGTGCGAAGAGCCGTGCGAAACGGCACTGACCTGGCTGGGCTGGCCTTTTCCGTCAAAGAACGAGCCGAACATGCGGTAGTCGCTCTCGTCGCAGACGGCGGCGCAGGAGTTCCAGAATTCCTGGGTGTTACTCTGGTAGGCCACATCTTCCAGCGGGCCCACAATCTTGCCGTCTTTGATCTCGTAGAACAGCTGCCCGCCAAACTGGAAGTTGTAGCGCTGCTGGTCAATGGAGTAAGAGCCGCGTCCCGCGATGTAAATGCCGCGCTTCACGTCCTTGATCATGTCGTCCACGCTCAGCTTCGTTTTGCCGGGGGCTAGCGACACGTTGGGCATGCGCTGGAACTGCACCGAGCTCCAGTTGTCGGCGTACGAGCAGCCGTGCGATTCTTTCTCCCCGATGATGTGGGCCTGGTCGCGGGTGGCCTGGTAGTTCACCAGCGTACCGTCTTTGATCAAATCCCAGCGTTTGGTTTTCACGCCTTCATCATCGTAGCCTACCGCGCCCAAGGAACCTTCCTGCACCTTGTCGGCGAAGATGTTGACCAGTTTGCTGCCGTAGGGGAAGTTCTTGGTTTTCCATTTGTCCAGCGTGGCGAAAGAGGTACCGGCGTAGTTGGCTTCGTAGCCCAGCACGCGATCCAGCTCCAGCGGGTGACCCACACTTTCATGGATAGTTAACCCCAGGTGGTTAGGATCAAGAACTAAATCGTATTTACCAGCCATTACCGATTTAGCGGTCAGTTTCTCGCGGGCTTGCTTGGCGGCCAGACCTGCATCGGCGACAATGTCAAAGTATTTGTCATAACCTACCAAACCGGTGCCGGCGGGGCCTTTCATGGTGGGGGCTTTCACGGTGAGGTACTCAAAGCCCATGCCCATGGGCGCGCTCAGCGCATCGCGGGTTTTGAACTTGCCGCTCGCTTTGTCTACGGCGGTCACCGTGAAGTTGGGCCAGATGCGGTGGATGTCCTGGTCAATGTAGGAACCGTCTGTGGAGGCGAAGTATTTCTGCTCGTTTATCTGGAACAGCGCCGAGTTCACGAAATTGGCCCCGTTGGCCAGGGCGGCGGCGTTGGCAGCTAGCAGCAGATCGGCTTTCTCGGTCACGGGCACCTCAAAGGCGTTTTTTTGGATGGGGGTTCTCCAGCTTACTTCGCCGTAGCCGCGCTGCGGAGCCAGCTGCACTGGTTCTTTCTGGAGTCTGGAATTCGCCTTGGCGATGGCCACGGCCTGCTCGGCGGCTTTGGCGATGCCTTTGTCGCTCACGTCTGAGGTGGCCGCGAAGCCCCAGGTGCCGTTCGCGATCACGCGCACGCCCACGCCGTAGCTCTCCGTGGTGCTGATGCCTTGTACCTGCTTTTCGCGGGTGAACATGTTCTGGGCCAGGTAACGGCCAATGCGCACATCGGTGTAGGTGGCGCCTTTGCTTTTGGCGGCGTTGAGGGCCACATCGGCCAGGCGTTTCTTCAGGGCCACGTCCACCGTCTCCAGGGCGCGGGCCGGATCAATCTCATGACCGAACGTGGGCACGTTGGAAAGCAAGAGCCCTCCTACGCCCATGGCGGTCAGTCCTATAAAATCACGTCTTTTCAAGGGGTTTGTTTGTTAGGTAAGCGAGAGTTTAAGGGAGCAGTGACATTTGCTCCATTAAGTTTAGGGGTTGTTTGGCAGGAATGCAAGAATTTCCGCCGGGAATTCACGAAAAGAGCTTTGCAGGGAACAGCCGAAGGAGCGTTTCGGCGCTGTTTTCAGGAAATAAGGGCAGAAACCGGTTTCTGCCGTTTTGTTACTGGGAGGATAGCATCTGGAAGGCCAGCAAGGGCAACCACAAGGGCTTGCCCCTACATCTGCAATCGTAGAGACCAGGTATGCCTGGTCTCTACGTGACTATAAATATGTATCTTGCGTTTTCAGCTTTGAAACAGAACTTTGGGCTGTGCCCGTGGTTTAGGCGCGGTCTACGCCGTTTGCCCCAAATTGGAGACTTTCTTTTGAGCCAGTATTGCTGAAAAGACGCCAGAAACAGGCGGAGTTTTCCAGCACTCCCTGGCTGGGACTTACGCGCAGCATTCGGTTCCCTTCCAGGGCAATAGTCAGTTCACCTTCCGGCGAGGCGGTTATCTGCCAGACGCGTAATTGCTCTTTTTGCGCGCGCACCAGTTCCTGCAGTTTCCGGTCTCTGAGGTTGCTGCCGGGCACCTGCGGGTCAAAGTCAGGGTTGGCCAAGGTTTGCGTATCTCTGGGAATTTCTACCTCTTCAAACCGAATGGCTACCGCGCCCGCTTCTTCCAGTTGCCAGTGGCAGGCCACCTCCAGCGTCCAGGCACCCACGTCCAGAATAAGCCCGGTCGCGTTCATGACATGCGCCTTCCCGAAGTGGAAGAACTGCACGTGTCCCAGCCGGGTAGTTTTGGTTAACGGCAGCCCCAGCAAATGCTGCATTTCGGGAAAGGTATTCTCGCTCATGGATTTACTCTTCAATACAAACGCGAAGATACCAATTTACCTGTGTTAGGAGTGATGTGTTTTAAGGCTAGTTTGGAAAAAGAAGGCTGAAAACAGGTGCACTCCGGCTGCTTTCTAGTATGGCTGCTAAGAGCATGTTTAAATTTCATCTTTGCGCTACAAACGACCATAAAAAGAACCTGCGTTCACCTTTTTCTCGCACCGTAGTGCTGCTACGCTGCGAGAAAAACGCTTCCGCAGAACCTTTCTCTAGTTAGTTGAGCCAGCAAACCTCAAATGTAAACAAGCTCTAAAGTGTATCTTGGGTAGGCGAGTTCTGGTGACCTGTATATTTAATATGGATAACCGGAATGAGTTTAGGTTATCTAAATAGTGATGCTTCATTGATGAGACTCATGATGCCCACAATTGCATTCTTTGTACTCACCGTTCAACAGGTAGTTGCTTGTTCATGCCTCAAAGCACCCTCTATCAAGGATAATTCACGCAAAAATCCCCTGCTGATCTGTTTAGGCCATATTCTCAGAAAAACAGCCCGCAAACAGACAAGCAGGGGATTCTTATTTTCAGCTACAAGGCTGAACGGTTACTTAGCCTTCTTGGTGTTTCTGTTTGACTGGATAGTGAAATTAGCCCCATCCTTCTTTAGCATCAGCTCCACGTCTTCGTCGGTGGTTGCCTGCACAATCCTCTTATACTTATCAAACAGGGCATCAGACTGCTTCTTACCATCCACGAACAGCCCGTTTTTGCTTAGTTTGAAGTCATAGTCGGCTTCAGCAGATTTGATGAGGCCGTCAGCGACCAGCGCAGACATCAATTCTTTCATCATGGCGTCATGTTTCTCGCGGCGCTCCTCGTGCTCTTTCATACGCACCTCATGCTCGGCCCGGCGTTTCTCCTGCTCCTGCAACCGTACGGCGTGCTCGGCTAGTCGGCGGTTGTGGTCTTCCATCCGGCGGGTGTGGTCTGCCATACGGGTTTCCTGGCTGGCCTGCAGTCTGGCTTGAAACTCCGCCTGTCTCGCGCTAAAGTCGTCTACTTTAGCCTCGTATTCCTTCATGCGGGCTTCGTACTCTTTCATCGCCTTCTTGTAGCGCTTGTTTCCGGCCCCATCGTCTGGCAAAGGAGCTAACGGCACCCCTGGCGGTACTGGCGGAACAGGTGCCCGCAACAGTCCTGGGGCGTGAGGCGCGCGCGGAGTTGGGGGCATAGGCGGCATGGGAGCAGGAGGAGCTGGTGGCGCGAAGCCTTCCCCGGTATGAAGGTCTTCCAGAGAGGCTTCTACCCGGCTCATGGCTCTACTCACTTCTTCCTCGGTTCTAAGCCTTTTCCCTATCTTGGTGCTAGCCAGTTGTTGTTGAATGCGCTCCTGGTATTTACCCAATTCGCTTTTAGGAATACGCTGGCCGTTCACATACACCTCCACTACCTTGCCTTTCTTGTTCTGCACAATCACCAACCCATCTTCCAACTGTTGCAGCGTGAGATCTTCTTCTTGTAGTTCCAGCTCTTCTTGGGGAGCAGCGGCGCTAAAAGAGGACTTGGCTGGGGCAGGTTGTTGTGCTGGTTCCTGGCTTTGGGTAGGGTTGGCAGGCACCGTGTAATTGGCCCAGGCGCTGGCAGAGAAGACCAGCACTCCGGCAATCACGGCACAGCTGGCCAAGAAGCCTTCAGAGAAAGAAGGCCGAAGGGTAGATTTCTGCACCAACCTGGTGATGCGGCCTAACAAAGACCTACTACGGTGCCCCGAAAAGGCAACGGCCAGGCGCGGAGGGGTTACATTCGTTTTCATGAGCAGTTCTTCTAAATTGGTTAAAGCGTAAGCGTAGGTGAGCGGATCACCGCAAAGGGCCAGGGCGAGGTCATCGCAGGCGTGTTCCCGCTCGGTGCGGGCGCAGTCAGAAATCCACCACACGGCCGGGTGAAAGAAAAACAGGGTTTCCACCATGCTTTGCAGCAAGTTCAGGAGATAGTCGCGGCGGTAGATGTGCGCCAGTTCATGCGCCAGAATGGCTTCCACCTGGGCGGTAGACAAGCCCGTTAAGGCCCCCAGCGGCAACAGGATCAACGGCTTAAAATGGCCTATCACCATGGGCACCTGCACCAAGGCAGATTCCGCTACCTGAACCAGTTGGTTCATTCCCAACGCAAGGGATAACTCCTGGGCTTTCTGCTGCCACCCTTCGGGCACCGCCCTAGTACGGTAAGACCTTAGCCGTTGCACGTACACCCAGCCGCCCAGCACGCGCAGCCCCATCAGCAGCATGCCCATCAACCACAGAATGACCACCGCCGGAAGGTGTTGGTTCAGGTACTCCTGCCCCTTCGTAAGGGCGTTCTCCCAGAACGAAGGAGGAGCCGTTTTCAGGACGATGGTGTGCAGGGACGGTTCAGAATTCATTACTGCCACTGTGCTCACTTCGCCTGCGGCGATGTTTGAACTGTAGAGCTTGCCGTACGTGACCACAGAGATGAGCAGCAGCGCCATAAGGCTACTCCAGGTGACCCAATAGCGGATGGTGGCGGAGTGCCGGTGCATTAACCTGAGCAAGACCCCCACCAACAGGGCCATCAATGCTCCTTGCCAGAGCGCGTGCAGGAGCGTGTACCCCAACGCGTGGGTCACCGCGGGCGGGAGTACATCATGAATCAGCGTGTGAGGAGTCATCTTCCAGTTTTTTCAAAAGGTGGCGGATTTGGTTTAATTCATCTGGGGTAGTGCGATGGTTGCCCAGGGCCTGCATGACCAGTTTCATGGCCGAGCCCCGGAAAGTGGTGTCCAGGAAACGGCCCAACAGGTGCTGCTGGGTTTCTTCCTCGGTGACGGCGGCGCGGTACACGTGGGAGCGGCTTTCCTCATCACGGGAAACCAGGTTTTTCTCGTACATGATTTGCAGCAGCTTGAGGGTGGTGGTGTAACCGGTTTCCTTTGCTTTGTTCTGTTCTTCGTTCACCAACCGCACGGTGCTGGGGCCGTGCTGCCACAGAATCTGCAGAATCTCCAGTTCGGTTTCGGTGGGTTTGATGGGGGCTGTATTCTCCATGCTTTCTCTTCTGGCCTCTAGTCTACGACTTATTTCGTAGGCAAGTATACGAAGCTTTTCGTAAAAAGAAAATAGTAACACGAAATTTTTCGTAGATCAAGATAAATTTATTCTTATTAACATGTAGTAAGCTGATTTAAAGCATTATCAATGGGAAAGACTGCATAAGGAATGGTCAATGACAGATAGCCTATAAAAGAAAACCTACCTGCGGGCCGTTCTGGAGAAAAAGCAGATGTCTACTTTTGAGCAGCCGTTTGGCTTTCTCTTCCGTACTTTACCCCATGAAGAAAATATTCCTGTTAGGGCTTTGCCTGAGTTTTCTGAGTTGCCTACCGGCTCTGGCCCAACGCTACAAAACCGCCGCCGGTCTGCGCATTGGCAATGATGAGTTTGGCGGCACCATCCAGCAAAAGATTTTGGAGAAAACCACCATAGAAGGAATTCTTACCGCCGCCCCCAGAGAAGTAGTGGGAACGGTTCTAGCCGAACAGCACTTCCCTATGCTGGGACAGCGCTTTAATTACTACCTGGGTGGTGGCGTACACGCCGGTCACCTGAAAGATTACGGCGCCATTTACGGCGTAGACGCCATTGTGGGCCTTGAGTACAAAGTAAACGGCCTCCCGTTCCTACTATCCGCCGACCTGAAACCAGCCATTCACCTGCGGCACGAGGAATGGTTCAACATGGGCGGCGCCTTTTCTATCCGCTACGTGATAATCAAGGAGAAACCACCCACTCCCGGGCAGATTATCAAGGGCATCTTCAGTCCTTCAGACAAAAAGAAGAAAAAGAAAAAAGAGGGTTCGTCCATCTTCAACTTCTAGCGGAGCAAGGTATTTCTGTTTTAGGCTTGTTTTCTGTAAAACAGACCTAAATCAGAAAACAGCTACCGTTTTTTAGGCGGTAAAGGTCACTTTACCGACCAGAGCAGAGATAGATGGCGCTGCAGTTGCGTACCTCCTGCTATCTCAGAGGGCAAAGGCATATCGCGCTTCTGCGCCCTTACGTATTCTTGTTATGCTCCCAGATTTAACCCCTGAACTAACCTTCCAGACCTCGCGCAGCAGCGGCCCCGGCGGCCAGAACGTGAACAAAGTAGCCAGCAGGGTAGAAGTGTGGTTTTCCATTGAAAACTCCGCCCTCCTGACACAGGAACAAAAAGACCTGCTCCTGGAAAAGCTCACGCCCCGTCTCAACAAAGAAGGATTTCTGCACCTGGCCAGCCAGGAAGACCGCAGCCAGTTGGCCAACAAAGAACTGGTGGTGCAGAAACTGTACGAAGTCCTGGCACAAGCTCTGCACCGCCCCAAGCCCCGCAAGAAAACCAGGCCCTCTAAAGCAGCCGTGCAAAAACGCCTGGTGGCGAAGCAAAAGCAAGGGCAGAAAAAAGCAAACCGCCGGGCGGGTGGCGGAGAGGAGTGAGCTGTTTGGGGGCTGTTTTTGCAAAAGTAGGCTTAAAACCGCGCTACTCTGGCAAGGGAATGCAGTTTGCTGTTGCTGGCGTAGCGGCGGGTTGATGCGGTGCCCTTATGCTGGGTTGTTGCATGGTTTCTCTCCGTGCGCTCACGGCCGCGGGGCCCCGTCTTCCCCTCGCGCACTGCCCTTTCGGCCTGCACAGTTTATTTCTCTTAGTTGGTGTTGGTCTATGGCCAAAAGCGAGGCGCGCTCGGGGAAGACTGGAATTGGGTAAAGTTGTAGAAATGATATCTATTCAAGCAGCGTGTTTCTTGTCAGGCAAGAAGAGGAAGTAGCCTTTAATTCGTTTTCTATAAACGAATAAGTAGCAAGACTAAATTAGTTTAAACTACCCCCTTTCTGTCCTCCTGGAAGGATCTTGGTGGCGAACGGTAATTACGCTTATTCAGAAGCTTTTCTAGTTCGCCCACAAGATCCTTTCAGGAGGACAAAATGATAAAATGTATTTGTGTTCAATTACCTATCAACCGTAATTAAGGGTGCGCATTGGAAGGAGATGGAAATGGTGCAAAACCCACCCCTGCCCCTCCTAGGAGGGGAATAGACCTTTGCAGGAGAAGGGAATGCGTGGCAGAGACAAGGCAGTGCCTGGTCTCTACAGGTACTTATTGAAACATTATCGAAAGTCACGGAAGTAAATCCGCGCCATAGTGCCATAGAGAAAGCGAGCTTACTTACTTTCCCAGTTCCAGTCTTCCCCGAGCGCGCCTCGCTTTTGGCCCTGGATAGACATCAGCTAAGAGAAAATACCTTCTCAGGCCGAAAGGGCAGTGCGAGAGGGGAAGACGGGGCCCCGCGGCCGTGAGCGCATACCGCCAAAGATGAAACAATACAGCACTTGCACCCACGTAACGAACTGATAAGCCAAGGGAACAGCATAAGGCATGCACAAACTAATATCCACGCAAAAGCGGGCAAGCCAGGGGAACAGCGTAAGGCATGCACAAACCTAATCATTCCACAAAAGCCAACACTAGGCAGAGGCTAAAGCACTAAAAGGAACCAATGGTGGCCTAAACCTTGTCCTTGGAAGGCAACTCCCAACTTGGCCTTTCCCCCTAAAAACTTAGTTGTATGCCGTTGGTGAGATTGTACAGGTAATTGGGAATGGGTACAATAGGCCGGTTCTCATACGTATGCGAGAAGTTGGTAGTAAGTTGGAAGCGGGAGTTTATCTTCATCACAATAGAGACGTCACCGCTGAACCGGTGCCGCCCCATGCCTGCCGCACGGTCATACCCCACCTGATAGTAGTGAATGGTGCTTAGTTCCAGAAACGGGTTCAGGGGTAACCGGATGCTGGCGTAATTAGAGAGCTTAGGAATATTCTTGTTGATGTACCGGTTTTCCTCCAAGTTGCGCCAACGCTCATGCTCGTACATGAGACCGGTGCCCAAGTGAAACTTAAGGTTCTCTTTGTGCACCACCGCAAACCTAATACCAGCCCCAGCCAACACTCTCAATTCAAGACCGCGGTTATAGTCATATTGCCCCTGGGTGAAAGCCTCGTAAGATAGGCGCGCCTTCCGACGGAAAGTGACGCGGCCGTGCACATAACCGGTTTCTATCTGGGTTTCACCTTTTAAGCGCACGTAATTATAGGAAGCCAGCAATAAGTACGTGTTATGCTCAGACACATAGCCAATATTCCCATTGCCGGTAAGCCCCAGGAAATGGTCGGTTTCCCCTTCTTTACCAATAGCACTATTGAAGAGGTTCAGGTTAACGCCTAATTTACCGGTAAAGTAATGGGAGGAATCTTTTTCTACCCTGGCTTTTTCCACATTCAGGATTTGGGCCGAGGCGGAGACAACGCAAAGAGAAAAGGAGAGGCAAAAGAGAAAAAGACGCGGAAAAGAAAGCATACGCAAAAGTAGTGACCCACCAGAACTGGCCTTGTGTCATTTCGAAATAAAAGAAGCTCCTAAGATAGTTTCTGCTCAAGGCAAAATACGCCCACCAGAAAATGCTTCTTTCCCGAAGGTATAAATTTAGAGGTAAACCACCAGCCACTTTAGGCTATAAATTGGATTTTCGGCTCAGAAACGGCCCCTACCTATTCCAGAAATTGGAAAAGCCGCCGCAAACTTTATATACAGAACAGGGGCTTTGAAAAAGAGGGCGTTTGTTTTAGGGCTGATTTTCTGAAAACAACTCTAAAACCAAACGCGCGCCCCTACTAGAATGTCTGTCACCACTGACCTTCTATGGCAGGTAGCCCTGGAAAAGTAATGATTTCACTCGCGGGACGCGAGCGAGTGGGCTGTTTTAGTGTACGCCAGTGAATTCTTTGATGGCATCACCTAAGTCATAGATGGGCACTTCGGTAATGGCCTGGGCCACAATGCTCACGCCTGCCGCCGACCGGTACCCGGCGGCACAGTGCACCACTATGGGCTTATCAACGGGAATCTCATCTATGCGCTCGCGAAGTTCAGGCAACGGCACGGTCACCGCATTAGCGAATATCGGTTTTTCCTTTACTTCGTTGCTGTTTCTCACGTCTACAATGGTAAAGGCCTCTGGGTTGGCCTTGAATTGCGCCAGATCCAGCAGCGGTACTTGCGCTGTACCCACCGGTGCCACGGGCAGGGCCCCGGAAATCAAGGGTTCATACCCAATGCTGGCGATTCTGCAAATCAATTCACGGATGGTTTCTTCGTCCTCGCCAATTAGGTAAAATCCTTCCTCGGGGCCTACAATAGAGCCTAGCCAGGTCTCAAATTGGGGGCCTTCCTGCAGGTTGATGGCTCCGGGCAAATGCCCTTGCTTGAACCTGTCCTGGGGGCGCGTGTCTATGATCAGGCAATCTTTATCCAGTTTATAGTTTTGCTCCAAAAAAGGCACCTGCTTCACCGATGTCTGGAATTTAGGCGCTCCTTTGCGGTTCAGGCGCACGTCATAGGCAAAATATTTAGGAACAAAGGGCAGGTCTGTGGTGAGAAAGGTCACAAAATCCTCTTCGGTCATTTCCTGCAAGGCGGGATTGGTCTGTTTCTCGTCGCCCATGGTGCTGCACTTGGCATCACTTAGGGCTTTGCCGCAGAGGCTTCCGGCCCCGTGCGCCGGGTACACCAGCACCTGGTCTGGCAGGGGCATGAGTTTCTGGCGGGTGGAGCGGTACAGTTGCCGGGCCAGTTCTTGGCGGGCAGACGCCTCGTGCCCTTCGTTTTCCCTCAAATCTGGTCGGCCTACGTCTCCTATAAACAGCGTGTCACCGGTGAAGACCGCGTGCTCTCTGCCGTTCTCATCGCGCAGCAGAAGAGAGAGGCTGTCTGGCGAGTGGCCGGGCGTGTTCAGGGCTTCTAAGGTGACATTTCCTATGCGCAGCGTATTTCCCTCGTCAAAGGGCGTATGCTTGTATTTTGCCCCGGCACGTTGGCTCACGTAAATAGGGACTTGCTTGGCCTCGGACAACTCCAGGTGCCCACTCACAAAATCGGCGTGCAGATGCGTCTCAATGATAGCGGTGATTTTGGCGTCATGAATCATGGCGTACTCTTCGTACTGCCGGGGGTCACGCGTGGGGTCAATGACCGCTATCTCAAAATCATCCATGATGATGTAAGAGAAATGGGCGAGGTTTTTGTCTTCAAATTGCTCAATCTTCATATCTCTAGCAGGTACGTATTCAAGACAGACATCGTTGGAGAGAAGGTAGGCGGCTTCTGCCCTCTCTGGCGGGCCCGTTTGTTTCCTTTTCTGCTTTATTTTAACCCCTTTGCGCTGGGCCCGTACGTTGATACCGTATGGTTCTGCCTAAGAGCATGTTTAAAATTTGTCTTTGGTGCTGCAACTGGCCATAGCAAGAACCTGAGAAAGCACTTTTATCACCTTCGTAGCGTTGCTACGAGGCTCAAAAACTGCTTTCTCAGAACCTTACTCTTGCCAGTTGAGCTTACCAATCCAAAATTTGATGCCGCAGCGATGGCCTGCCACCATGAGCATCCAACCCTTTAACACCCCTGACTTATGCAAGTACCCAACGGAACCCTGATAGCCCTGGGCGGCGGCGATGACGATGGTTTGCTACGCCTAATCCGGTCTGAGCTGTGCAGCAGCAATTCCCATATTGAGGTGATTACCACGGCCACCCTGGAACCCATGGAGTCTGGCCAGGCGTACAAAGAGGCGTTTGAAGAACTGGGCTGCCAAAGCGTGCGGTTCATGCACATTGACGAAGACAACGAACCCGACAAACCGGAATACCTTTCCCGCATTGCCAAGGCCGAGGTCATTTTCTTTACCGGTGGCAACCAGTTACGCCTGAAAGAGTTTCTGGCCGGTTCCCAACTGCACCAACTCATGCAGCGCCGTTACCAGGAAGAGGAAATTACCATTGCCGGCACCAGCGCCGGGGCCGCCGCCATGTCTGACCGCATGATCTATGAAGGCCATAGCTATCACTCCCTACAGAAAGGCGAGGTAAAGACCACGAACGGTCTTTCCTTCATCCAGAACGTTTTCATTGACACGCACTTCACCGAACGCGGCCGTTTTGGCCGTCTGGCCCACGTGGTCACCAAACGACCTGAGTTTATTGGCATTGGCTTGGGCGAGGAAACCGGCATCATTATTACCGGCGGAAACCACGTAGAAGTGTTCGGCAACGGGGTGGTCACCATCATGGACGGTTCCCACGTGCGGTATTCCAACTTAGACGAAGTAGAGGAAGGCGAGCCTATCGCTATTGAGAACCTGGTCATGCACCTGCTGGTGGAAGGCCACGAGTACTGCCTCTCTGACCGCCATTTCCGGAAGATTTCCCAACAGAAACGCAAAACCTCCAGCGAAACGTAAGCTTAGATGCGGCTTTCAGCCGAGTGACAATGGTAAACAAGGTTCGTTTTCAGGCTACTTTCTGAGAAACTGCCCTAAAACGCTAATCGCGATTATTAGGTGCACGCCTTATGCTGTTCCCTCGGCTTGTCCGCTCTTTGCGTGGGTGCAGGTGCTGTATTGTTTCATCTTAGGCGGTATGCGCTCGGGGAAGACTGGAAAGGGAAAGTGGTAAAGAGTATTGGCTCTAGTATTTAATTCTTCTAGTATTTACCCTTACGTTAGCAGATACTCCCCCTTTGAAGGGGGCGAAGGGGGATGTTTACACCTGCCGGTTCACGCGTTCCTATTTTCTTGCAAAGGCGTATTCCCCTCCTGGGAGGGGCAGGGGTGGGTTCTGCATCATTCTTAAGAATACATGGTTTAAGTTTTGAACTTGCCCTAACAATGACCGGAAGTTTGAACCTTCCGTAAGACGAAAGCCTTAAGCCTGCTTTTGCTGAGAAAGGGTCGGTTTTACACCATCTCCTATGCATAATAGCGCAAAAATCTTCTGATATACGATTTCCCTCTTCACGCAAAAAGGTGCGTTTCAAGGCTATTTTCTAAGAAGTAGACCTAAAACGCACCTTCGGTACTTTACAAGAGAGATGACCAGGATTACAGCCTGAACTCTTTCTGCAGTTCCATGTTGATGGCGACACCGGCTTTGGTGCCTTCGGCGGCGGCTACAATCACGAGTTGCATGTCACGGGCGGCGTCTCCGGCTACGTAGAGGCCGGGCACGTTGGTCTGTTGGTGCTTGTAGGTTCTGACCACGCCTTTGCTGGTGAAGTCGCACTGGAGTTGGCGGGCCAGGTCTGAGCGTTGGTCTGCACCGGTGGAGAAAAACATGACCTCGCGGTTCTCTACCTGTCCGTTCCTGAGCACAATGCGCTGCATGTGCTTGCCTTCGCCCTCTATCCGTTCAATACCGGCGGTGTTTATCTGCACTTTGTTGCGGGCCAGGAGCTCGCGGTCTTCGCGGGTGAGGCGGTTGGTGCCGTCTGTGAACAGCATCACGTCACTGCTCCAGGTTTTGAGGGACAGCGAGAGACCAATGGCATCGCGGTTTTTGCCGTAGGCCGCCAAGGGCTTGTTTCGGGACTCAAACCCATCACAGTACGGGCAATGGTGGATGCTGCCGCCGTAGAACGGTTCTGCCCCCGGTATTTTAGGCCAGCGGTCACTTACCCCCGTGGCCAGCAGCACCTTTCTGGAAAGATACACCTGGTCATGCTCATCGGTGGCTTTGAACAGGTCGGCCTCCTTGGTGATCTGCACAATGCGGGTATGCTTGAAGGCTACCTCGTACTTTTCCAGGTCTTCGCGCCCCAGGCGCAGAAACTCTTGCGGCGGGGTTCCGTCGCGGCTTATGAAACCGTTCATGTTATGGGCATAGTGGTTCCGGTATTCGCCGGAATCAAACAGGGCTACCTTTCGCATGCAACGCCCCAGCAACATGGCTGCACTTAGCCCAGCCGGGCCTCCGCCCACAATCAATACATCATACATAGATATCTATCGCTTAACCAGTCATGGCTAAACGCATCTGGCAAAAAAGGGATGGCTTCTTAGGTGCTTTTTTTCGTTAGCTTGCCTGGTTTCTGGCTCATAGCAGGATTCAGACACCAAAACTTATCGCTTGTACTTGCCGGGGCATTGAGATTTATAAAAAATATAGTGCTTATGCATAACATTATCTAAATATCAATTCAATTTTTCTATATTTGGTTAGCAAATTCACACGAACCAAATACACTTATCCTTAACTAGCAAACGCATGAAAAGTAGATTTTTAGCCTTACTGGGCAGTGCTGTGCTCTCAGCGGGCGTCGCCAACGCAGGGGGCTTCCAGGCCAACCTACAGGGGCAGAAGCAAATAGGCATGGGGCACGTGGGTACTGGGCTGGTCTTAGACCAGAGCAGCATTTTCTTTAACCCCGGGGCGTTGGCCCACCTGCGCCAGAATGGTATTCAGCTAGGGGTGAGTGCGTTGAATGCCAAGATTGCGTACCGAGCACCTGCCCCGGCAATCAATGAGTCTTACACAGACAATCCGCTCAGCACGCCTTTTCAGGCGTATGCTTCTTTTGGGAAAGAGGATAGCCCGCTCCGTTTCGGGATTGGGGTGTATACGCCCTATGGCTCTTCTGTGAATTGGGGCAAGTCATGGCAGGGGCGCTTTGGCCTGAATGAACTGACGCTCCAGGCCATCTTCATTCAGCCTACCATCAGTTACCGGGTGTCTGATAAGTTGGGCATTGGGGCTGGTTTTGTGTACTCTACCGGTAGCGTGAACCTGCAGAGAAGCATTCCGCTGACCACCCAGTTGCCTTCTGGTTATTATGCCGAAGGTGGGGTAGAACTGGACGGTGCGGCCAGCGGCTTCGGGTTCAACGTGGGGGTTTTCTTCCAGCCTACCGAAAAGCTTTCCTTGGGCCTTACCTACCGGTCTAAGGTAGAAATGGAAGTAAAAGAGGGCGATGTTACCTTCGCGCTTCCGTCTTCCCCGTTGGTGACCAGCCAGTTCCAGGCCACTCAGTTTGACGCCAAACTTCCGTTGCCGGCCAACATTACCCTGGGGATTGGCTTTAAACCCACCGAGGCCCTTACCATTGGCGTTGACGTGCAGCGCGTGGCTTGGAGTGCCTACGAATCTCTGCGCTTTGACTACAATGCCGCCGTACGCGGGGAGATGTTTTCTGAAAGTCTCCGCAACTATGAAGATTCTTACATTTACCGCTTGGGAGCCCAGTACCGGGTTTCAGACATCTTGACCGTACGGGCCGGTGCCTACTATGACAACTCGCCGGTAGAGGCGGGTTACCTTACCCCAGAAACCCCAGATGCTGATTCAAGGGGAGTTTCTGCCGGTCTAACCCTGGCCCTCAGCGAGAAAGTAGACCTTGACGCTTCTTTTCTGTACATCAACAAGAAAGAGCGCACCGATGACGCCAGCAAGTCTGGTGGCGTGCCTGGTACTTACAAATCTGTGGCGTATATCCCTGGCGTAGGCCTCAATTACAAGTTTTAATTTAAAGTAACATGAAGAACGTATTCTATAGATGGGGCGCGACCGCGCTTCTTTCCAGCGCTTTCCTTTTTACCGGCTGTGAACCTGAGTTTGAGGACGACATTACCGTTAGCCGCGGCGACTTAGATTTAAGCAAGTACGTAGCCGTAGGAAACTCGCTTACCGCCGGTTACCAGGACAACGGCCTTTATTTGGAGGGACAGGCCTATTCCTACCCAAATATTTTGGCCAATCAGTTCAGTTACGCGGGCGGAGGGCCATTTGCGCAGCCTCTGTTCTCGCAGGCGCAAGGCAACGGTTCTGGTTATTTACGCTTGGCAGGCTTCACTGCTACTGGTTCTCCACTTCTGGTGCCGGTGACAGATTTCCTAGCCACTGAATCTGCGACAAGCCCCTTTTTCAAAGATGAGTTCACTACTGAGGTACAAAACTTCGGGATACCCGGCATTAGATTATCTGACATTAAAACGCCTGGTTACGGCAGCGCACAGGGCAACCCGTATTTTGAGCGGATTACGCCAGATGCCAATCAATTCCAAACGTACCTTGCCCGTGTTTCTGCCAGTAACCCCACCTTCTTCAGCTCTTGGTTAGGCAACAATGACGTGTTAGGGTATGCTACCGCTGGTGGCTTTTCCGGGACTATTACCCCAGTGGCAACGTTTACCTCTCTCTACACAGAGTTAATCACGGCCATGACCGCTAATGGTGCCGAAGGCATTGTGGCTACTATTCCAGATGTACGGTCAGTTCCTTTCTTTACCACAGTTGGGCCAACCGCAAAACCGCTGCTGACCGCCGCTGTGGCGGCGGCCCAAGCCCAGGGACTTCCCATTACGGGTGTATCGGCGCTTACCAAGAATACTCCTGCCCGCATTACTATTACTCCGGCCTCTATCAAAGATGCGTCTGGCGGAAGTATCCTGCTCACATTAACGTCTAGCGCCTACCTTCCCTTGATTGGACAGCCAACCGGCAGATACTGGCGCGAACTGGCCGCTTCGCAAAGCCCAACCAACGCAGCGGCAACACTACGGGGCTATCTTACCACTTTCCAGATTGACACCACCAGAGCGTTTGGGCTAGACCCAAGAAACCCAGTTCCTAGTGCCTTTGTGTTAGATGACACGGAACAAGCGGAAATCAACACGGCTACTATTGCCTATAACAATGCCATCAAGGCGCAGGCAACGGCTAAGAACCTGGCGGTATTTGACGCTTATGAGTTCTTCAACTCTATCCAAGGCGGGTTCATGCTGAATGGCGTGGCGTATTCTCCGGCTTTTATTACCGGTAATCTCTTCTCTTTAGATGGTGTACACCCTACGCAACGTGGGTATGCCATTATTGCCAATAGAATGATAGAAGCCATCAATGCGAAATACGGTGCTACCATTCCCACCATTGATGTCACTCAGTTTAGGGCGGTGCTTATCCCGTAGTTTGGCTTTTACTTATGCTCTTGTGAAAAGACCAGCCGTAGGGCTGGTCTTTTCTGTTGGCGGCCAAGAATGCGTCACAATCCCCTAAAAAAATCCTCGCTCTTATCTTCGCAATAGCATAACTTCGTATACCATCTACCTTAACGCTGAAATTATGAAAAACTACCCCTTACTTCTTCTCTTATTCTGCTGCGCCCTCTTCTTCAACGCCTGCAGCGACGATGACGATGCAACTCCTAACAAAGAGGATATGCTAATGAACAAGCGTTGGCAGATTACGGCTCTGGATGTAACTCTCCCATTTGTTGGCCCCCAAGATTTATATGCAGGTTTTGAGAACTGTGAGAAAGATAGCTTTGTAGAATTCAGGGGTAACGGAGTTCTAGTGGTAGACGAAGGAGCCATCAAGTGCAACAGTTCTGGCCCGCAACAGGTTACTGGTTCCTGGAAGTTGGAAGGAGATGTGTTGACCATTATGGGTGCCGGAGCCTCTTTTGGCTTACCTGTCAATGACTTGGAAGTCACCATAACAGACCTGTCAAGCACCCGCCTTGATGGAGAATTCTCCCAAAGTATTATTGATGGTACAGTCACCCTGGAGACCATGTAAGGCTACTTACGTTTCATCATACTTTATTTTAAAACAGAAGAGGGAGCCTAGGCTCCCTCTTCTGTTTTAAAGGCGTTTTTAGAAATCTAGCCGTAAAACGTCTAAGATCCTTACCGCTGTTTTCCTTCCATCTAAATCTTGCAGGTAGCAAACTCGCTTCTTTTTAGAAAAACAGCCCCAAAACGCTTAGTGCGCCTGCAACCAATTTTCGCCGGTACCCAAACCCACTTCCATAGGTACAGTAAGCGGGAAGGCGTTTTTCATGAGTTCTTCAATCTTGGGCTGCACCACGGTTAGTTCGTCTTTGAGCACGTCAAATACCAGTTCATCATGCACCTGTAGAATCATGCGGCTGGCTAGTTGCTCGTCGCGCAGCCACTGGTCTATGTGGATCATGGCAATCTTGATGATATCGGCAGCGGTGCCCTGGATGGGCGCGTTGATGGCGTTTCGTTCGGCGTAGCCCCTAATGTTCTGGTTCCGCGAGTTGATGTCGCGCAGGTACCGGCGGCGGCCCAGCAAGGTCTCTACAAATTCCTGGTCGCGGGCCTGGTTGATGGCGCTGTCCATGTACTCCTTTACGGCCGGGAACTCCTGGAAATAGGCTTCTATGATCTCAGCGGCCTCGCGGCGCGGAATGGCTAGACGCTCTGCCAGCCCGAAAGCGGAGATGCCGTAGATAATCCCGAAGTTGATGGTCTTGGCCTTGCGGCGCATGTCAGAATCTACCTGGTCAACGGGCACGTGGAACACCTTGGCCGCGGTAGAAGCGTGAATGTCCAGGCCGTTTTGGAAAGCCTCTTTCATGGTGGCGTCATTGCTGAAGTGCGCCATGATTCTTAGCTCAATCTGCGAGTAATCTGCGGAAAGCAGCACGTGGTTCTCGTCCCTCGGCACGAAGGCTTTTCTAATCTCACGGCCTTTCTCCGTCCGGATGGGAATGTTCTGCAGGTTGGGATTGGTGGAGCTCAAACGACCAGTAGCGGCCACGGCCTGGTTGTACGAGGTGTGCAGGCGGTTGTCTTCGTTGCACACCAAAGCCGGAAGCGCGTCTACGTACGTACTCTTCAATTTGGTTAACTGCCGATGATCCAGGATCAGCTGCACAATCTCGTGCTCAAAAGCCAGTTTAGATAGAATCTCTTCGCCAGTGGCGTATTGGCCGGTTTTGGTTTTCTTGATTTTGCTTCCGCCCAGGCCCATACGGTCAAACAGCACCTCGCCCAACTGCTTGGGAGACCCGATGTTGAATTCCATACCCGCCAGGTGGAAGATTTTCTGCTCAATTTCCTGGATGCTGGTTTGCAGCACAATGGAAGACTCAGCCAGCGCCTCGGCATCAATGCTCACGCCTTCGCGCTCCATGTGGCCCAGCACGCGCAGGAGCGGGTTCTCCACCTCATTGAATAGGCGTTTCAGGCCTTGTTTCTCTAAAAGAGGGTCAAAGTAGTTCTTGAGTTGCAGGGTGATGTCGGCATCCTCACAGGCGTACTCGTAAATCTGAAGGGCGGGCAATTTGTCCATGGTGAGTTGGTTCTTGCCTTTGCCCAGCAGCGTCTCAATGGCAATGGGGGTATAGTGCAGGTACGTTTCCGCGAGCAAATCCATGTTATGGCGCATGTCGGGCTCCAGAAGGTAATGGGCCAGCATGGTGTCATAAAGCGGCCCCTGCACGTCAATGCCGTAGCGTTGCAGCACCACCAGGTCATACTTGATGTTCTGCCCGATTTTGGTGATGGTGGGGCTTTCCAGTACTTCCTTGAACTCCTGCACAATGGCACGGGCCGCTTCCTCATCTTTGGGCGGAACCGGGATGTAATACGCCTCGCCGGGCAGATAACAGAACGAGATGCCTACCAAACGGGCCGTGATGGCGTCAATGCTGGTGGTCTCAGTATCAAAGGAAACCTCTTTCTGCAGTTTCAAATATTTGAGTAGCTGCGCGCGCTGTTCTGGAGTGGTGAGCAGGTGGTATTCGTGCAGGGTAGTATCAATGGTTCTGCGGGTGCCGGTCACGTATTCGCCCCCGGCGGTCTCCCCAGCCACGCCTTCTTCGGGAGCCATGGTTTCTGCTACCGGCATCTCAAACAGCGAGGTTTGCCCCATGGGTTTGTCAGACTTGAAGCCTTTGCCTACGGTAGGTTTGTTGGGCACGGGCTTGGGAACGGCGGGCGAGGCGGTGCCCAACACGCGCGTGGCCAGTTGCCGGAACTCCAACTCGTCAAACAAGGCGGCCAGCTTGTCCATGTCGGGGCCATCATAGCGTAAGCCTTCTTCGTCGAAGTCAATGGGCACGTCCAGGTGAATGGTGGCCAGTTCTTTGGACATGAGGCCCTGCTCCGCGAAGTTCACCACGTTCTCTTTCTGCTTGCCTTTGAGCTCGTGTGCGTTCGCGATCAGGTTCTCCACCGAGCCGTATTTCTGGATGAGCGTTTTCGCGGTCTTTTCGCCAATACCGGGTATTCCGGGGATGTTGTCCACGGCATCGCCCTGCAGGCCCAGAATGTCAATGACCTGCTTCACGTCGCTGATTTCCCAGCGCTCCAATACCTTGGGTTTGTCAATCACCTCAATGGCGTTGCCCAGAAAAGCCGGTTTGTAGACGAACACGTGGTCGGTGACCAGTTGGTAGTAGTCCTTGTCAGGCGTCATCATGAAGACATCGTAGCCGGCTTTCTCGGCTTTGCAGGAGAGGGTGCCAATGATGTCATCGGCCTCAAAGCCGTCCAGCATCATACCGGGGATTCCGAACGCCTCCACAATCTTCTTCACGTACGGAATGGCGATGGAGATGTCCTCGGGCATGGCCTGCCGGTTGGCCTTGTACTCCACAAAGCTATCGTGCCGGAACGTCTTGGAAGGTCCATCATAGCAGACGCCAATGTGGGTGGGCTTCTCGCGGTTGAGCAGGTCTACCAAGGTGTTGGTGAAGCCCAGGGCGGCCCCGGTGTTCATGCCTTTGGAGTTGATTCTGGGGTTCTTGCTGAAGGCGAAGTGGGCGCGGTAAATGAGCGCCATGGCGTCTAGCAGAAACAGGCGTTTGTCTGGTGTACTCATAGGGTAGCGAAGGTACGGGCAAAGCCGCGGCTGTGCAACGGTGTCTTTTATATTACTGCCGTACCCGCAGAAAGTTTGCGAGGTTCGTTTCAAGCCTATTTTTGAGAAAACAGGCCCAAAACGGATGCAGTGGAAGAACCCAAGACCTCACAGGTTTTCAAAACCTGTGAGGTCTCTCCGCTTAACTGCGCAATTACGCCAGATCCAAAGACCTCGTAGTGTCTGCCAGACCTACGAGGGTCTACGCCAGTTCCGTTTCAAGCCTGTTTTCCCCAAAACACCCTTAAAACTGGTTCCTGCCGGAGCGCCGCAAATGCCTGACCGTTCCGGCGACAAGAATCTTTAGAACTAACCAATTTATTAGTTAGTTTTGCTTATAGACCAAACCTAGCGATTCCATGCCTAAATTTAGATCTGGGGTTCTGTACGGAGACGAAGTGCAGGACTTATTCAAGTACGCCAACGACCATAACTTTGCCCTGCCGGCGGTCAACGTCATCGGGACTAACTCCATCAACGCAGTGTTGGAAACAGCCAAGGCGGTAAATTCTCCGGTCATTATCCAGTTCTCCCAAGGCGGCGCGCAGTTCTACGCGGGCAAAAGCCTGAGCAACGACGGCCAAGCCGCTTCCATTGCCGGTGCCATCTCGGGCGCGCACCACGTGCACCAACTGGCCGAAGCCTACGGCGTCACCGTAGTGCTGCACACCGACCACGCCGCCAAGAAACTGCTGCCCTGGATTGACGGCCTTTTAGATGCGGGCGAGAAATTCTACGCCCAACACGGCAAGCCTTTGTTCAGCTCCCACATGCTGGATTTGTCTGAGGAACCGATTGAAGAGAACATCGAGATTTCTGCCAGATACCTGGAGCGCATGGCCAAAATGGGCATGACCATTGAGATTGAACTGGGCGTAACCGGCGGCGAGGAAGACGGCGTAGACAACTCAGACATTGACAGCACGCACTTATACACCCAGCCAGAGCACGTAGCGTATGCCTACGAAGAACTAAACAAAATTAGCCACAGGTTTACCGTTGCCGCTGCTTTCGGGAACGTGCACGGTGTTTATAAGCCCGGTAACGTAGAACTTCGCCCTGAAATCCTGAAGAATTCACAGGTGTACATCCAGGAGAAATTCGGGACGCAGGAAAACCCGGTGTACTTCGTGTTCCACGGGGGTTCCGGTTCTGAGAAAGAGAAAATCACCGAAGCCATTGAGTACGGTGCCATCAAGATGAACATTGACACCGACATGCAGTGGGCGTTCTGGGACGGCATCAAAAACTACTACGAAGGCAAAAGAGACTACCTCCAAGCCCAGATTGGCAACCCTACCGGCGAAGACAGCCCGAACAAAAAGTACTATGACCCCCGCGTCTGGTTACGCGCCGGCGAAGAGACCTTTGTTACCCGCCTGAAAGAAGCCTTCCAAGACCTGAACTGCCTCAACCGCAACGCGGAATAATGTGCTAATTTTTCAATGTGCTGATGTGCTATCACATCGTGCAAAATAAAACAGAGAAGCCGATCCAGTTGGATCGGCTTCTCTGTTTTAGGGTCGTGTTATTCACAAATATTTGGCCCGAGCAGGTTTCACAACTTTCCCCAGTTCCAGTCTTTCCCGAGCGCGCCTCGCTTTCGGCCTTAGATTGGCAAAACTAAGAGCAAAGAACTGTTCAGGCCGAAAGGGCAGTGCGCGAGGGGAAGGCAGGGGCCCGCGGCCGTGAGCGCTTAGCGGAACAGGTGAAACAATACAGCACTTGTACCCACGCAACAAACGGACAAGCCAAGGGAACAGCAAACTACATGCACCAAACCAAAAAAGCGTTTTAGGCTTACTTTTAGCAAAGATCGCCTAAAACGCTTTCTATATTCTTAAGAACAGAGTTTCCTTCTAATTACAGCATCTTTACCATTCTGAACCGGCTCCGCCGCCGCCAAAGCTACCGCCGCCAAAGCCACCGAAACCACCGCCGCCGCCTCCTCCAAAGCCACCACCACCGCCCCCAAAGATGCCGCGGCCGCCGGAGAAGTCTCCGAAGATAACCGGTGGGAAGAACGGCCCGCCTAAAGTGCGCATGCCTCTGCGGCCACCCCGTCCGCCACCGCCTTTACGGCTAATGATGAAGATGAGAATCATGATGCCAATGATAATCCAGAGCATGGAAAAGCCGCCTTCACCCTCACCTTGCGGTTTAGGGTCTGCTTTGTATTCGCCACTGGCCACGTCAATGATGAAACTGGTGCCTTTGTCTAAGCCCGCGTAGTAGTTGCCTTGCTGGTACTCGGGTTTGATGGTGTACTCAGTGATGCGTTTGGCAATGGCGTCTGGCACCACACCTTCCATGCCGTAACCGGTGGCAATGAACACTCTACGTTCATTTACCGCGGTAAGAATGAGAATACCGTTGTTCTTGCCTTGTTGCCCAATGCCCCACTGCTCGGCTAGCTTAAAGGCGTAATCTGAGATGTCATAGCCACCAATGGACGTGATGTTGACCACGGCAACCTGGGTGGAGGTACTGTCATTGTAGTTGACCAGTTTTTGCTCCAGGGCCTGTTCTTCTTCGGGAGAAAGGATGTTGGCCAGGTCATTGACCAGGCGCGGCGGGGAAGGACGCGGCGGAAAGTCCTGCGCCAGCGCTAGTCCTGCCCAAAGCCACAATACCCCCAGAAGCCAGATAGATTTTCTCATTTAGTTGCGGTTCTCGTCCAGGTTTCTACCAAAGGAGATATCATCAGACAGCTCATTGATATCTTTATGGTCTCCGGCATACGGGAAGTAGCTTTTCAGTTGCTCGCCCGCCATGGTGATGCCTTTTTTGAGGCCTTCGGCGTACATGCCTTCCTTGAAGTCTGCAATGACGCTTTTGTTGATGTTTACCCAAAAATCCTTCGGCACCACGGCGTTGATACCCGCATCGCCTAACACGGCGAACTTGTGGCTCTTCATGGCTACGTAGAACAACACCCCGTTGCGCAGTTTGGTCTGGTGCATGTGCAGGTAGGCAAACACCTGGGTGGCCCTGTCCAGCACCTCGCCTTCGCAGGTATCCTCAATGTGCACCCGCACCTCGCCCGAGGTGTTGCGCTCAGCTTCCTGAATGGCCTCTACAATAATGGCTTCGTCTGCTTCAGTGATGGTATCGCGGGGCATGGTGTGGGGAGTTCTGAGTCTTGAGTGATGAGTCCTGAGTCAATAGGAACTTCTGTTTAGGGGCTGTTTTTGTAAAAACAGCCCCTAAACAGAAGTTAATGTCTTGCTACTTGATACGTGCTACCAATTTAGAACTGTACCGTAGGGGCATTTTGGGCACCGGCAGCAGCCTCAAAGTAGCCTTTTTTCTCAAACCCGAACCAACCAGCGAAGAAATTACGCGGGAATGCCCTAATGTAGGTATTGTAGTCCTGCACGGTGGCGTTGAATTTCTGCCTTTCCACCGAGATGCGGTTTTCTGTGCCCTCCAACTGCGCCTGTAGTTCCAGGAAGTTCTGGTTGGCTTTCAGGTCTGGGTAGGCTTCGGCGGTCGCCATTAAGCGCGACAGCGAACCGCTCAACTGGCCTTGCACCTCCTGGAAGCGCTGGATGTTCTCGGGCGTCAACTGGTCGGCGTTCAGTTGGATGCTGGTGGCTTTGGAGCGGGCTTCTATAACTTGGGTAAGGGTTTCCTTCTCAAAGTTGGCGGCTCCTTTTACGGTGTTTACCAGGTTAGGCACCAGATCTGCGCGGCGTTGGTAGGAGTTCTGCACCTGTGCCCACTGGCCGGAGACTTGCTCGTCTTTCTGCACCATTTCATTGTATCCGCAGGAACTCTGGGACACCAGAATCACGAAGCCCACCAGGTAAAGCAATAGTTTTTTCATAGTTCAGTTGTTTATTCAGAATGGAAGGTAATGCACATGCGTAACAGTAGCCGTAGCAACCTCTATACGTAGTAACGGCAGAAAATGTGCGTTTTTACCGCAATTTCCTGAAAACGGGCCTAAAACACAACTTCTGCCACAGCTACCCAAGTGCTTTTTTAAAGGTACGAAGGTTCTGGTTAAATATTCAAAAAAGGCTATTAATAATTTAGGTTATATCCTTTTAAGTCGTTTTCCTGTTTCCCCAATGTGCAGGAAAACCACAGGAATTGCGTAGCTTGTGATGAAAAGCCTTCTTTTAAAGTAGTATGAAAGCAGTAATTCCGGTGGCTGGCATGGGGGCTCGCTTACGGCCCCACACCCACACCCAACCCAAGGCACTGGTTCCTGTTGCCGGCAAAGCCATTCTGGGGCATATCATTGAGCATTTACAGGCCGCGGGCATCACGCACTTTGTGCTGGTAATAGGCTACTTAGGCGAGAAGATCATGCACTACGTGCAGCGCAAATACCCGCACCTTGACGTTGAGTTTGTAGTGCAGCAGCCCCGCGAGGGCCTGGGCCATGCGCTGTGGGCCGCCCGCGAGACGTTCCGGCACGAGAAAGACGTGCTCATCCAGCTGGGTGACACCATTGTAGACGTAGACATGCAGCAGCTCTTCACGCCTGGGCACACCATGCTGGCCGTAAAACCAGTGAAAACCCCTACCATGTTCGGGATTGCCGAAATGGACAACGAGGGCTTTATCACCAAAGTGATTGAGAAACCCAAGATTCCCAAATCGAACTTCGCGCTGGTGGGCCTCTACAAAATAGCGCACCCGGCCAAATTAGCCGAAGCCCTGGAATACATTGTGACCAATAACATCCGGACGCAGGACGAGCACCACCTCACCGATGCCCTCATGCACATGATTCAGCACGGCGAGAAAATGGTGTCTTTGCAAGTAGACCAGTGGTTTGACTGCGGCCGCAAAGACACGCTGCTCCAGGCCAACGCCACCCTGCTCAACCGTCCCGAGTTCCGGCGCGCCGGGTACCCCGAGTTTCCCAATACCATCATCATTCCGCCGGTGAGCATTGGCAAAGGCGTGCAGATCTCCAATTCCATTGTGGGGCCCAACGTGGCCATTGGCGAAAGCGCCATCCTCAACTACACCATTGTGCGCAACTCCATCATTGGTGGCTACGCCGAGATTGGCTACGCCGTGCTGGAGGACTCGCTGGTTGGCTCAGACTCCGCTTTGAAAGGCCTAAGCCAGCGCCTGAACATTGGCGACAGTACTGAGATTGATTTCAGCCATTGATTCTGCGTAGCACGTATCAGGTAGCAAGACTTTCGGCTAAAACAGATTTACTAACTTACAAGGGTGTTCGTATGGGAAATTCATCTTGCTACCTGATACGTGCTACCTGTGATACCAAAAAATGAACAGAATCACCCAACTTTTCAACATCCAATACCCCATCATCCAGGCCGGCATGATCTGGTGCAGCGGCTGGGAACTGGCCTCGGCGGTGAGCAACGCCGGTGGGCTGGGCCTCATTGGGGCCGGTTCCATGTACCCAGATACGTTGCGTGAGCACATTCAAAAATGTAAAGCTGCCACAGACAAACCCTTCGGGGTGAACGTGCCGCTGCTGTACCCAGATTTGGACGAGCATTTCAGGATCATCATGGAAGAGAAAGTGCCGGTGGTGGTGACTTCGGCGGGAAACCCGAAGACCTGGACGAAGAAACTACAAGACAATGGCGCCAAGGTTATCCACGTGGTGAGCAACGTCAAGTTCGCGCGCAAGTGCGAAGAAGCGGGCGTAGACGCCATTGTGGCCGAAGGGTTTGAAGCCGGGGGCCATAACGGCCGCGAGGAAACCACCACGTTCTGCCTTATCCCGCTGGTGCGCCAGGCGGTGAATCTGCCGTTGATTGCCGCCGGTGGCATTGCCAACGGGGCGGGTATCTTTGGGGCCTTAGCTTTAGGGGCCGAGGGGGTACAAGTGGGCAGCCGGTTTGTAGCCAGCGTGGAGTCCAGCGCGCACCAGAGCTTTAAAGACCGCGTGGTTTCTGCCCAGGAAGGAGACACCGAACTTTCCTTGAAGCAACTCACGCCCGTGCGCCTGCTCAAAAACAAATTCTACCAAGACGTAAAAGCCGCCGAGCTGCGGGGAGCTTCTAACTTAGAGTTGGCTGAACTACTAGGTTCCCGCCGGGCCAAGCGCGGCATGTACGAAGGGGATCTGGAGGAAGGCGAACTGGAAATTGGTCAGGCGGCGGCCATAGTGAAAGACATTAAACCTGCCGGAGACATTCTGCGCGAGATGTGGGAGGAATTTGAGGCGGCGAAAGCACGGTTCTGCGGAGAGTGGCGGTAACACGCTCCCCTATAAAAGTAATTTTCTCCTTTTATCATCCTGAAAGGATCTTGTGAGCAAACTAGGAAAGCGTTGTAGTAAACGCTATTACCGTTCGCTCACAAGATCTTTCCAAGAGGACAAAAAAGAGTAGTATGCAATACATGTATTTTAATACCCTCCTGTTGCATCTACTCCGTATAGTTAAACATGACTAGTATCAAAGAATATATAACCATTGATAAGGATGTGCTAGCAGGCCAAGCTGTCTTCAAAGGGACAAGGGTTACCATTGAAACATTGTTTGCCCATCTGGAAAAAGGTGTTTCTTTGGACGAGTTCCTAAAAGATTTTCCATCAGTTAAAAAGGAGCAGGCGGTCGCGGTATTAGGCATTGCGGAAAACTGGTGACGTCCAAAAATATTGAGAAGCTGTATGAAACTGCTGCTTGATGAGAACTTACCCAAACGCCTAAAACTCGACTTCCCGGAACACGAAATCTTTCCGGTAAGTGACAAGGGCTGGAACGGGAAAAAGAACGGAGAACCCAGGCAATTACTCCTGACGGAGCGCTTTGACGGCCTGCTTGCTTTTGACAAGAACCTACAGTTTCAGCAAAATTTCAAGAAGTATGCCGTTCCTTTTTTTGCCCTGAATGCTCCAGGCAATACGTATACTACGCTGAAGACGCTTGTACCCGCTATCAGAGAAACCCTGCGTGACCCTTTAAAAGCAGGTTCAACCATAATCAACGCTTAAATTGCCCCAGAACCTCCTCACCGCCGCCCTTGCCCAACACGTCTCGCTTACGCCCGAGGAGGAATCGGCATTTCTGGCCATCTGTACCGCGCAGCAAGCCAAAAAGAAGGAATACCTGTTGCGTACCGGTGAACCCAACCACGTCCTCTACTTCGTGCAACGCGGGTGCCTTAGGTCGTTCATCATAGACCAGGCGGGCAAAGAGGTGAACCTGGAATTTGCGGTGGAGAACTACTGGATCAGTGATGTGGCGTTCAACAAACCCGCGCTTTTGTCCATTCAGGCCCTGGAAGCTACGCAGTACGTGCAGATCAACAGCAATGCCTTTGACCAACTCACGCAGGAGCATCCTGTTTTCAACCTGTTTTACAGAAAACTGCTCCAAAACGGGTACTTCGCGTTCAAGAAACGGGTGCTCTCTGGCATGACCCAAACGGCCGCCGAGAACTACCGCGATTTCCTGCTCAAATACCCAGACCTGGGGCAGCGTATTCCGCAGTACCACATTGCCTCTTATTTGGGCATCACGCCGGAGTTCTTCAGCACCATCAAATCTGAGGGGCTGGATCTCTACCTGCAGGCCATTTCTTAAACTACCTTATTCTTTTTGGCTGCTCCTCTCCCGACCTTTGTATGGTGAATCTGAGGCGGCGGCAGCGTTGTTTTATAGGCCCCTGCCCCCAACAGTTCACCCCCCCTTTTTCACGCCAAAAAGCAACATCCGTGGAGAGACGAACTTTCATAAAAACCGTTGCAGGAGGAGCAATCGCGATGACTACTTTACCCGCATTCAGAAAATTTACCGAGGATTTGACGCCTCAGGATTATACCATGCCGGTGCTCTTCATTGGGCACGGCTCGCCCATGAACGGCATTGAAGACAACGAGTTCAGCCAGCGTTGGAAGAAGATGGCGCAGGAGATTCCCACGCCCAAGGCGGTGCTGGTGGTATCGGCGCACTGGTTTACCAAGGGCACCAGAATCACGGCCATGGACTTCCCGCAGACCATCCATGACTTCGGCGGCTTCCCGCAGGAGTTGTTCGCGGTGCAGTACCCTTCGCCCGGCGATGCCGCCCTGGCCAAAGAAACGGCTTCCTTGATTAAAAGCGCGGAAGTGGAACTTGACCATGACTGGGGATTAGACCATGGCGCCTGGACTATCATCCGGCACATGTACCCCGAGGCCAACATTCCGGTACTACAGCTCAGCATTGACTACACCAAAGGCCCCGCTTACCACTATGAACTGGCCCAGGAACTGACCGCGCTGCGCAAGAAGGGCGTCTTAATTGTGGGCAGCGGCAACATGGTGCACAACCTGCGCATGGTAGACTGGGAACTGATCAACGGCGGCGGCTATGACTGGACGCACACCATCAACGAGAAATTCAAAGAGCTCATCCTCAACCGTGACCACCAGCCGCTCATCAACTACCAGACCCTGGGCAAAGAAGCCTTACTGGCGATTCCCACGGTAGAACATTACCTACCGCTTCTGTACACCTTGGGCTTACAGGGGAAAGACGAGGAGGCCTCGTTCTTCAACGACAAGATGGTGGGTGGTTCTTTGACCATGACCTCCGTAAAAATTGGTGCCTAACTTTCTGGCGGAGCCTGCTCTATAGTAAGATAAGCCGATCTGTTTCAGGCCTATTCCGCTGTAAACGCCTTAAAAACGCTTGTTGCCAGAACCTTTATTCTAGGGGAGCCTAGCTGTTGGCTCATTGGTCATAAGCGATGATCATGAGCTATAAAATAAAAAGAGGCCGGAGCGTTTCCGGCCTCTTTTCATGAAAACAAGGTCAAACTAGATATGCTAACCCAGTTTCCCACTCACGGATACAGCAGGTACTTCTTGCGCATCTCTTTGTACGCTTTCAGCCCCGGCTCCCACGTCTTCCGGATCTCTGCCTCGGGCATACCCGCCATGATCTGCTGCCGGAAATCGGCCACGCCGGCCAGTCGTTCAATCACACCCATTTGTTTGCTGTACGAAGAGTCAAAGAACCGCGCTTTCTCTGGATACGCTTTGTAGAGTTCTATCATCCAGCTTAAATTGATCTGGCGCTTTTTGCGCAGTTGCTCCACGTCATAGGTACGCAAGTCCAGGCCGTAGCAGACCTCGTTCATGTGCAGCGGGGTTTCGCTCATGCCTTGGATGCTGACGGGGGTAAAGGTGAAGTCGTATTTGCCTTTAAGGGCTGGTGCGCCTAAAACGGCAAACGGCATGTGCGTGCCGCGCCCCTGGCTGATGATGGTGCCCTCAAACAGACACAGGCTGGGGTACAGCATCACAGATTGCGGCGTGTTCAGGTTGGGCGAGGGGTTCACCGGCAGTACGTACGGCATATCATGGTGGTAATTGGCCAGTTTGATGATGCTGAGTTTGTTTAGTTTCAGGCCTTTCTCCATCCAACCTTCGCCGTTCACCATTTGGGCAAACTCGCCTACCGTGAGTCCGTGCGCAATGGGGATAGGGAACTGCCCGATGCCCGATTTGTACTTCATATCCAAAATGGGGCCATCAATCATGTACCCGTGCGGGTTGGGCCGATCCAGCACCATCATTTCCACGTTGTGCTCGGCGGCGGCTTCCATCACATCGCGCAGCGTGTTGATGTTGGTGTAGAAGCGCACGCCTACGTCCTGAATGTCATAGATGAGCACGTCCACGCCCGCCAGGTCTTCTTTGCTGGGCTTTTTCTTTTTGCCGTACAGCGAGATGATGGGAAGGCCGGTTTTCGCGTCTACCTCGTCGCCCACGTGCGCGCCGTTGCTGGCATTTCCTCTAAAGCCATGTTCCGGCCCGAATACCTTCACAATCTGAATCCCCGCTGCCAACAAACTATCCACGCTGGGCTTCCCGCCGATGGTGGAAGATTGGTTTACCACCATGGCTACTTTCTTGCCCTTCAGGTACGGCACGTATTTCTCGGTCTGGTCTGCCCCGGTGATAAGGCCTGGTTTGGCTTTGGCCGAGGGGGAACTGCTTTGCGCAGGAGTAGTGGTTGTGGGCGCAGCCGATTTGGTGCAGGAGCCGTTCGCCAGGATGACTGTAAGCAGCCCGAGCGACAGGAGAGATAGCAAGGATTTATTCATGGTTGGAGAGAGGTTTAGCTTGATACGAGCAATGAACTGAAGGATAGTAGCTAAGGTAGTGAGTTATCTGCTTCTTGGGAAGGATTCTAAGAAAATTTAAAAAGTAAGTATTCTATAGTATGAAAGCTCTACCGGTATCCCGCTAGCCTTTTATAGCCTTTGCTTATTACAAATGAGTATCTTTGTTCTAAAAGTATAAATGCCTAATCTATACATTATAGCAGGTTGTAATGGGGCCGGAAAAACGACGGCTTCCTTTACTGTGCTGCCCGAGATGTTAGATTGCCGGGAATTCGTGAATGCAGATGAAATTGCCCGGGGGCTTTCCCCGTTTCAACCGGAAAAGGTTGCTATAGATGCGGCAAGAATCATGTTGCAACGAATACAGGAACTGCTGAAGAAAGGAGAAGATTTTGCCATAGAAACAACCCTCTCTACTAGAAGCTATGCCCAAACCATCAAACACGCAAAGGAGCTAGGTTACCGCATCACACTTATCTACTTCTGGCTCAGCACCCCTGAACTGGCCATTGAAAGGGTTAAGGCAAGAGTAGCAGAAGGAGGACACAACATTCCGGAAGAGGTAGTCCGTAGACGATACAGGAAAGGGATTTACAATTTATATGAATTGTTCATTCCATTGTGCCATTACTGGATGTTGATTGATAACTCTCAAACCCCGTATACTGTGATTGCCGAAGGCATAAAGAATGAGGAGTTTACCGTTTACGTTCCTGAAACCTGGATCATGCTTAAAGAAAAGCACTAATGGAAAAAGAAAATTCAAATACTGAAGAACTCAAAAATAAGATTCTGAAAGGCCTTGACCTGGCTTTCATAAAACTGATACAGGCTAAACAAAAGGTTGATGGAGAATTAGTGTTCTCAAAAGATGGCAAAATAATTCGAGTGAAGGCGTCTGATCTTTAAACGCAATTCTCTTTCTTAAAACCAAAAGAGGCCGAAAACATACGTTTCCAGCCTCTTTTCTATAAAATTGCTTTAAACCAGCAGACTATTCTTTGTCAATCAACTCCACGCTACGCTTCACAAACGCTGTAAGAGCAGCACCAGAAAGCATGTTCTGCGACAGCAACGCCAGGTCATAGGCCTGTTTAGCAATTTTCTCACCGCGCGCATCGTCGCCTTTCAGGATGCGGTGGTTGATGGGGTGGTTGGCGTTGATGGTCACGTTGTACATGTCGGGTAGGTTGCCCATCATCATCATGCCGCCACCGCCGCCCATGCGGTTCATGTCTTTCATGCGGCGCATGAACTCAGGCAATGTGATAATCACCGGCTGGTCATCTACGCTTAAAGCCTCCACACCCACGGTCATGCTCTGGTTGGCGATGGCTTTCTCAAACAACTCCTTTAAACGCGTGGTCTCGTCTTCCGACAAAACGCTTTCCGGCTTGGCGTCGGTCTGGATCAGTTTGTCGATCGTGTCGGCGTCTACGCGTTTTAGGGTTGTTTTCTCCAATTTCTGCTCTAACTGGCCAATGAAGTGCGGGTCAATCATGGTGTCCAGCTTCACCACGTCATAGTTGCGGTTCTGGGCGGTCTCAATGAAGGCGTGCTGCTTCTCGGGGTCAGTGGTGTACAAGATCACCAGGTTGCCGTCTTTGTCGGTTTGGTTGGCCTGTACCAGGGCGCGGTATTCCTCTAGCGTAGAATACTTGCCTTCGGTGTTCTGCAGCAGCGCGAAGTCTTTGGCTTTGTCGTAGAACTTGTCGTCTGACAGCATGCCGTACTTCACGAATACCGAGATATCGTTCCACTTCTCTTCGTAGGCGGTGCGGTCTTTTTTGTAGATCTCGTTCAATTTATCGGCCACCTTCCGGGTGATGTAGGTGTTGATTTTCTTCACGTTGGCATCGGCCTGTAAGAAGGAGCGGCTTACGTTCAACGGAATGTCCGGGGAGTCAATCACGCCGTGCAACAGCATCAGGAACTCCGGCACCACGTCTTTCACCTCGTCGGTGATGAACACCTGGCGGCTATAGAGCTGGATTTTGTTTTTCTGGAAATCGAACTCATTCTTCACCTTCGGGAAGTACAGGATACCGGTCAGGTTGAACGGATAATCCACGTTGAGGTGAATCCAGAACAGCGGGTCTTCAGAGAACGGATACAGTTCTTTGTAGAAGTTCTTGTAATCCTCATCGGTTAAATCTGAAGGAGATTTTGTCCAGATGGGGTTCGGGTTGTTGATGGCCTCCCCGTTGAACTCCACCGGAATGGGCAGGAACTTGCAGTATTTGTTCAAAATAGTCTGCAGACGGGCCTCTTCCAAAAACTCCTCAGAATCTTCGGCGATGTTCAGGATCACATCCGTTCCGCGCTCGGTTCTGGTTCCGTTGGTGATGGTGAACTCCGTAGAACCGTCACAGATCCAGTGCGCAGGCTCCGCGCCGTCTGCGTGTGACAAGGTGTCAATCTCCACGGTGCCGGCCACCATAAACGCCGAGTAGAACCCAAGACCGAACTGCCCGATGATTTGGCTTTTGTCGGCGTTAGAGTCTTTGTAGCGCTCCACAAACTCAGTGGCGCCCGAGAAGGCAATCTGGTTGATGTACTTCTTGATTTCTTCGGCAGTCATCCCAATCCCGTTGTCAGAGATGATGATCTGCTTTTTCTCTTTGTCTACCTTCACGGTCACCTTCAGCTCGCCCAAATCGCCTTTCAGCTCACCAATGCTGCTGAGGCTTTTGGCTTTCTGGCTCGCATCCACGGCGTTGGACACCAACTCACGCAAGAAAATCTCGTGGTCTGAGTACAAGAATTTCTTGATGATGGGGAAAATGTTCTCGGTGTGAATCGAAATCGTGCCTTTTTCTTCCATTTCCTTATCTATAAAATAATGATGTGTGTTGCCGTTTTGTGAAAGAGCCTTGGCAAAAGCTGTTCCAGCAAAGGCAAAAGTGACAGGATGGCAGAAATTAAGACGAATGATTGAACGCACGGCCCTCCTGAGCATTCAAGATGAATTGAGGGCAATCCCTGGTGGTTGTTCTTCGCGCGTTATTGCTATCGTGCCTGACAAGGGCAACCACCAGGGATTGCCCCTACAACTGCAGTAGATTTCCAGCCGAAATTTGGAATATTACGTTATATTTGTGGATAACTGTTTTTCGTGTGCGAATTCTTCGGAACATAAGTGCCTACCTCTTGCTCCTGCTGTTTATGCGGGTGATGGTGCCTGACAAGGTACTGGTGGCTCTGCACGCCCACACGCACACAGAGCACAAAGCCCACGACGAGAACCGGCCGCATGTAGATAACAAGCACACGCACTGTCCTACGGCGGAGTTATTTGACACACCGTTTCAGTCTTCTGAAAACGCGGTAGCCTTTACCGCACCAGTGCCCCTTGTGGATAGCTACCAGGCTGGCTCTGCTTTTGTCTGGAAGTTCAGCTATCCGCATACCGCCTCTCCGCGCGGCCCACCCGCCAAGTACCTTTCTTAGCATTTTCCTTCGGGATGAACTGCCTGGCTTTTCCATGTTCGGTTGTTTTAGGGCTATTTTCCTGAAAACAGGCCAGAAATGACCGTCTACCCCCGAAGAACGTTTGGAGGACGCTCCTCCTGTTTTTCCATTCTTTTTTCTTACTGAGTTGCGCAAATACTTAAACTATTGTGTGCTGCTACTTCTGTGCGTAAGGTTGGCTATGGCTGACACATTCGCGCAAAATGGCCCTGTGCCTGTCCTTTCAGATGCCCCGTCTAATGAAGATTGCGGCATCACCCTATCGGGCAAGGTGACAGACCATGAAGACCGCAGCCCATTGATTGGGGCCACCGTGGTACTGGAAGGCACCCCCCACACCAGCATCACTGATGCCAACGGTCACTACCATTTCCATGACCTGTGCCCCGGCACGTACCGGCTGGTGGTGTCTTACATTGGCTACACGCCTGAACGGCTGGCGAAGCTTGTTCGGTCACCAGAGGTAATCAACTTCCGGCTGCACCCAGACGCCCTGCAACTACATTCTGTGGAGATCAAGGTAGCACGGCAGCGGGAACAGCTTACCCAGGCCACCAGTCAGCTAAGCGGACAAGACCTGAGGCAGACGCATGGACAGTCACTGGCCCAGTCTTTGGAACGAATAACGGGGATTACCACCATCCAGACCGGGCCCAGCATTGCCAAACCCGTGATCCACGGCATGCACAGCAACCGCGTGCTAGTCATGAACAACGGCGTGCGCCACGAGGCCCAGCAATGGGGTTCTGAACACGCGCCCGAGATTGACCCGTTTGTGGCGTCTGAACTGACCGTGGTGAAAGGGGCTGCCGGCGTACGCTACGGGGCCGATGCCATTGGCGGCGTGATTCTGGTACAGCCCAAACCACTGAGAGATTCGGCCGGAACCAGTGCCGAGCTGAATTTGGTAGGGGTGAGCCACAACCGTCAAGGCGCGGTGTCTGGTATGGCAGAAAGCAACCCGGCGGGTATCCCTTCGCTGAGTTGGCGTTTGCAAGGCACGCTCAGAAAGGCAGGCAACAGCAAAACCCCAGACTACTATCTGGCCAACACCGGCTACCAGGAGCAGAACTTCTCGGCGGCCGCTGGCTGGACGCGGGAGAAGTACGGGGTAGATGCGTATTTCAGCCGTTTTGACACCAAGGTAGGCGTGTTCTCGGCCTCGCACGTGGGCAACCTCACCGATATCCGCAACGCTCTGCAACGGGAGCGCCCGGAACCAGAGGCTGACTTCACCTATGCCATTGGGGTGCCGTACCAGAACGTGACGCATGACTTGCTGCGCCTGCACGGGTTTTATCGCACCGGGCCTGCCAGTCGGTTGCTTTTCACCTACGCCCGGCAGTACAACCAGCGCGAGGAATTTGACGCCCACGGTGACCAAAGCAGACCCGGGCTTCGGTTTGAGATTACCACGCACAGCAGTGAGGCCCTCTGGGAACATCCGCTTATCTGGAACCTGAAAGGGAGCATAGGGGCCACGTACCAGTACCAGTTCAACCGGTACGAGGGAAGGTTCTTTGTGCCTTTCTTTCAGAGCCACACCGGCGGGCTGTTCTGGATTGAGCATTGGGAGAAAGGCAAGTGGCACGTAGAGGCAGGCCTTCGGTACGATTACCGGTACCTGCAGGCCAAGCTGTACCGCAAAGACACGCCGCAGAGAACCGGCCAGTCTGCGTTGGACAACGAGCTGCTCACACCCACGCATCGGTTCCAGAACCTGTCTGGTACGCTGGGCGCCATCTACCACTTCGGGCCGCACCTGGACTTGAGCCTGAATGCTTCTACGGCTTGGCGTTCGCCTACCACCAGCGAACTGTACAGCAACGGCATTCACCACGGCACCGGTACGTACGAGTACGGTAACGCTGCTTTGGGTGTGGAGCGGGCGTACAATTTCATGGCTACGCTGGCCTACGTGCAGAACAAGCGCCTGAACGGCGAAATAAGTGTGTACCACAACTACCTAGACAATTACATCTACCAGGAGCCCGACACGGTGCCTACCCTCACCATTAGGGGGGCTTTCCTGACGGCGCGGCAAAAACAAACCAATGCCACCTTCTCCGGCGTAGATGTGAGTGCGTCTTACCAGTTGGCGGATCGCCTGCTTTTCGCCACCAAAGCGTCTCTGGTGCGGGCCTATAACCGTACTGCTAATGAGTACCTCATCTGGATTCCTTCTGACCGCTACGAGAACAGCCTGCGCTATTCTGTAGACCGGCTGGGAGCCCAAGGAGTATTTGCGCAAAACTTTATTTCTGTCAGCGGCCTGGCCGTGCCCCGGCAGCGCCACATCCCAGACCATTACCTGGCCCGGGATTACGCCATGCCACCGGTCGGCTATTTCCTGCTGAATGCCGAGGCCGGCACCACCCTGCACTTCGGGCAACAGCAGATAGAGGTAGGCCTGATTGGCCGCAACCTCTTGAACACCGCCTACCGCGATTACCTGAACCGTTTCCGGTATTACGCCGATGAAATAGGCCGGTCTATTACCCTACGGGTGAGTATCCCGTTGAATTTCTAACCAGACTTTTCACTTGATTAAAATTGAGATCCCTATGAAATTATTTCTGAAACCTTCCCTCGCCCTTTTGTTCGCAGCTTCGGTATTCATGGCTTCTTCCTGCAGCAACGACGAAGACCCAGCGCCTACCAATGAGGAAGAACTGATCACCACCTTGCAGTTAACCATGGTGCCACAAGGCGGCGGCACTACCGTAACCGCCACTTACCGTGACTTAGACGGTGACGGAGGCCAAGCGCCAGCCGTTACCGGAGCCCAGTTGGCCGCCAACAAGACGTATGCCGTGACCGTACAGGTACTGGATGAGTCTAAAACCCCCGCCGAAGACATTACCGAAGAGGTAGAGGAAGAAGGCGATGAGCACCAATTCTTCTACGTGGTTTCCAGTGGCCTGAACCTATCTGTGGCGTACAATGATACTGACAGCAACAACCGACCGGTAGGCATTCACACCAGAATCACCACTACTACTGCCTCTGCCGGTAACCTGCAAGTGGTTCTGAAACATCAGCCAAACCTGAAAAGCGCCACCAGCACCATCAATACCGGCGAGACAGACGCAGAGGTAACCTTCCCGGTCACCATCCAGTAAGACGGCAAACTTCCATAGGTAGAAAGGGCTCCGACGCGCGTCGGAGCCCTTTCTGTTTTAGGCCTCTTTTCTGAAAAAGAGACAGAAGCCTAGGTCTTATATTCCAGCACCTAAAGTATCTAACCCGTAGAGGCCAGGCACTGCCTTGTCTCGGGCACACATTGCTTTCCAAGGTTAGTTTATTCTGCGGGTGCAAACAGCCTCCCTTCGCCCAGCGTTTTTAGGCTGTTTTAAGGAAAACGGGCTGGAAACGCTAAAACCTGTGAGGTCTCCAAGACCTCACAGGTTTAGAATGAACTGCCAGTCTCGTGACTTGGGAGGAAGCGTGTCTCCAGACTCGCCGGGAACCACCGCCGGGAGGGCGCGTAACAGCAGTGACTTAGAATTCTGTTGATTATCTATCTACCCTAACTAGTTACAACCCTCCCCAGTGGCTTTCTTTCTGTTTTAGGGCTGGTTTAGAGAAATAAGGCCAATAACAGAAAGGCACCACTCCAACACTTCCGCCTTCCCTATAAAATGCAAATGACCGATTAGTACATCTAACCGGCCTTTGCATTTGGATTAATTAGTAAAAGCTTTCTCTATAGGCTACTTTAATATATAGTTATTTAATTTAATACCGGTTCTACTTTATACCCTTGGGCACGCAACAACTGGATCAACCCTTCCTCACCGGCTAGGTGCGCAGCGCCAACCGCTACAAACGAGGGGTGTTTCTTCATCATGTTCACCATTGGCGTGAGCCATTTGTGGTTCCGCTCATCCAGCAGCATATCGTTTGACTTCTCGTCTTCCTGAGAAGTGATCAGGCTGTACAAACCTGCCAGGTCTTCCTGCTGGTACAAAGACAGCATCTTCTTCATGAGCTTCCGCTGCCTGTCAAACTGCTTTACATTATTGAGCAACTGCGAGGCCTGGTCTGCCAGCGTAGATTGGTCAAAGAGGGCCACCTGCTCTTCGGGGGTTTCCAGCGCATACACAGATTTATGCCACTTTTTAGCCAGATCTAACAGTGCCAAATCATAGGATTCTGGGCTATAACCCAATAATTTGGGATATAGCAGCAATTGGCCCAGGAAACCAGGCTTTATGTACCGGAACTGCTGCATGCTGCGCTCCAGAGTGTCTTTCACAAAGCTGGCGAAGAGGTTGTATTCCTGCACGGTCATCAACGACTCCAAGGGCTGGCTCATGCGCATAGACCTGGATAGCAGGCTGGTGAGCTTGGGGCTGTCCAAATCCACTTCAAACACCGCCACCTGTGACTTTATCATTTTTTCTTTTACCTTATTGGGCAGAACAAACTGGTCTTTAGGCACTAAATGGAAGGTTCCGTAGAGGTAGGAGGTCTTGATCCCTTTGCCGCTAACTTTCCAAAGCAGGGAGTTTTCAGTAGAGGGCGTGGCACAAATTGCACGCTCCGGCAGCAGCATACCGCCGAAGAACAGACTTAAGAAGAATAAAAAGGAGGCTTTAAACGTGCCCATGAACTAAAGGTTACAAATACTTTTACAAAAGTATTACATTTTATGAGGCAACAACATGAATTTTATAAGAACCCTGTAGATTCATATTAAATACTTCTTAAAATTTAATCTACTGGAAACAAAGCACTTACCTAACTAATAGCAAAATTTTAAAACCATAGCAGAAACTAAGAATAGTTATACTTTAAACTATATCAACCAGCCTTTATGCAAATCACTACTTCCCCAGATGCCAAGAGTAAAATAGTAAACACCGCCGTGGTAGTCGCCGCGCTAGGGTACTTTGTAGACATCTATGACCTTGTGCTGTTTAGCATTGTCAGAATAGCCAGTCTGCGTGATTTGGGGGTGACCAGTCCCGCTGCTTTGCTGGACGAGGGAGTACACCTGATTAACATGCAGATGGCCGGCATGCTGTTGGGGGGTATTTTCTGGGGCGTGCTGGGCGATAAACGGGGGCGTATCTCGGTGCTGTTTGGCTCCATCTTCCTGTATTCGGCGGCCAATGTTGCCAACGGCTTCGTTCACAACCTGGAACTGTATGCCTGGCTGCGGTTTATAGCCGGGGTGGGTTTGGCCGGGGAGCTGGGGGCGGGGATTACGCTGGTCTCAGAAGTACTACCCAAGGAAAAGCGCGGGTACGGCACCACCATAGTGGCGTCTGTAGGGATTTCTGGGGCAATTTTGGCCGGGGTGATTGGCGAGTACTTTCATTGGCGCACCGCCTATTTTGTGGGAGGTGGTTTAGGCTTGCTCCTGTTACTGCTCCGCATTGGGGTCTATGAATCTGGCATGTTTGCGCGCACCCAGAAACAAGAGGTAGCGCGGGGCAATTTCCTGAGCCTTTTCACCAACAGGGCTCGGTTCCTGAAGTATGTGAAATGTATTCTGGTAGGGGTTCCTATCTGGTTTGTGATTGGCGTACTTATCACATTCTCTCCCGAGTTTGGCCAGGCGTTGGGCGTACCTGTTGCCATTTCAACCGCCAAGGCCATCGGCTTTTCCTATTTCGGGTTGAGTTTGGGAGACGTGGCCAGCGGCTTGCTCAGCCAAAAGCTGAAAAGCCGGAAACGCGCCGTAATACTCTTCCTCTTTTTGCTCGCGCTCGCCATTACCCTTTACCTGGTAGCCCATGGCGCTAGTGAGACCTATTTCTATGCCCTATGCTGCGCCCTGGGGTTTGCCAGTGGCTATTGGGCCATGTTTGTGACCATAGCGGCAGAACAGTTTGGCACCAACATTAGAGCCACCGCTACCACCACCGTACCCAATTTTGTACGCGGGGCCGTCATACCATTCACCCTTACGTTTAGCGCCTACAAAGAAGAGTGGGGCTTGTTACTGACTGCCGGAGCCTTGGGGGCATTCGCCTTGCTCATTGCGCTAGTGGCTATCTTAACCTTACCGGAGAGCTATGGCAAAGACCTGGATTACCTGGAGGAATCATAAGGTTTTAATTTTCAGGCTCATTTTGGAAAATGAGCCTGAAAACGGAATTAATCTAGTCTACTTTTATCTTGTAAGGCACCGTATACTTCACTGGTACAGCTTCACCGTCTTGGGTTCCCGGTATCCAACGGGGCATAGCTTCAAGCATTTGAACTGCATTTCTGGCCAGCGACTCATGGGTTGTTTTAACAACCTGAATATGCCCCACTTGTCCATCTCTCCCTACCACAAATGATAGAATTATATGTCCGCTCTGTTTAGCTTTTTGCATGTCTTTGGGTATTCTCATGTTGTTGCCCAAAAACTGAAACATGGCTTTCTGTCCGCCGGGGAACTCTGGCATTACCTCAAAAAGGTAATGGGGAACCGGCGCTCCATTTTCGTTGAAGCATTGCCCGTTAAGTAATTTCCCCTGCCTGTAAATGTCTTCTCGCTTTGGCTTTTGGTTGGAATGATATGACTTTGTCTCGCCGTCTAATTTACCTTTGTCGTAATTGGAAACCCATTTTTGTTGTCCACTCTCATACCAAGCCTCCTGCTTGCCATGCTGCAAGCCTTTTACAAACTCCGTTTTAGACTCTAACTGGCCATTTCTATACCATTTGGTTGAAAGGCCGTCTCTCACTGAATCTACTTTACTAAAGTGAGACTCTTGCCTCAATTCCCCCGTCATGAAAAAATCTTTTTGATATCCCCTTCCAGAAACTTGATCCGTTATCTGGGTGACACGGTAAAAGACAGCGTACCCCCTAGAAGTTTCATTAAAGTCCTTGTCTAAATAAGTGACCGAATCTGTTTGGCTGTAACCAACTGTCATAGCACATGCCCACATTAGCATGGAGAGTAAAACTTTGTTCATTGGGTATTTAATGAATGGGACGTGCGCCATCTGGGAAGGCACCTTTTTCGGGTTCTTATTTGTTATAGCAAGATAAGCAGTAATTTTGAGAATGATTCTTTTCAACGAAACCGTAAACATAGACAACGCCGTGGCGGCTAATTGGCTGCAGTGGATGCAGGAAACCCATATTCCGGAGGTGATGGCAACCACCTTCTTCATTAAATTCCAAATCGCCAAAGTGATGGAGGAAGAAGACAACGGCGGCTCTACCTACGCCATCCAGTACTACGCCCGCCACATGGATGACCTGCTGGAGTATCACCGCGAGCATGACCAAGCCATGCAGGCCAAAATGCAGGCCAAATACCCCGGTCAGTTTGTGGCCTTCAGAACCGTGCTGGAAGTAGTAGGCTAGTTTAGTTTTCAGTTGCTGGTTGTCAGTTATCAGTTGAGGAATCGCTGCTTTCTTGACGACAGCTCTGTTTTTAGCCCATATTTATGAAAACGCCCTGAAACCAGAATTCGGTTTCAGGGCGTTTTTTGTTTGAAGTGCCCCAATAGGCAACCAGGTATTCTGTTTTCAACCATCACCCGTTAAGCTGGTTTGAGGCTGTTTACGCAAAAACAGCCTCAAAACGCCATGTGGTGGTTTCTGGTTGAAAGGGAGTTAAACCTGACCTTACGCCCTCCTGCCAGTGGTTCCCGGCGAGTCTGGAGACTCGCTTCATCCCCAGTCACAAGGCTGAAGTCCCGCGCCAGTTGGCTCTAAACCTGTGAGGTCTTCAAGACCTCACAGGTTTTCGCGTTTTGTGTCTGCTTCCGCAACTCCGCTTGCTCCAAAGACCTCGTAGTGCGCGCAGCTCCTACGAGGGTCTCCGCCAAGGCCGTTTATAGCCCGTTTTCCGTAAACAGCCCCGGAACGCAACAAGACGTTTTTAGGCGGCTTTGTTTTTACAGCCGATAAACTTAGAAGCGTTGTAATTCTTCCTGACTAAGATTGCAGTTGATCCACTCGGCATCCAGGTGGGCGCCAATGCTGCGGTAGAAGTTAATGGCGGGCTCGTTCCAGTCCAGCACCTGCCACTTCATGCGCTTGTAATTCTCTTCTTTGGCGGCCTTCGCTACGGCGTGGAACAGCAAACGGCCAATGCCTTGCCTACGGAGGCGCTCGGTGACCACAATATCCTCCAGAAACAGCATCTTTCCTTTCCAGGTAGAATAGGCGGTATAGTACAGCGCGATGCCCACAATTCCCTCCTCCGCAGAATCGGCGACGAAGAACTCAAAGATGGGCTGTCCCCCGAACCCATCGTGGCGCATGTCTTCCAGGGTGTTGGTGACTTCATCGGGGGCTTTCTCGTACACGGCCAGTTCCACAATCAAGGCATGTACGCCCGGTAAATCGGCCTCGGTTCCTTTTCTAATTTTTATGGTTTGGCTCATAGTAGGGGTTTAGCTTGGAGAGGAGAAGACAGATTGCCTTTGTTTGCTCGCGCTATTTCCTGCAAGTTATCCAACCGGAGCCGTGAATGAAAATCTTACTCTTTACTTCTCTGCACGGGCTATTTTCAGGGCTTTCTCCAGCAGTTCATTGCGCTGCCCTTTCTGCACGATATCTTCAAGCGTCGGGCATATTGCGATTCAGTTTAACGCCTCAGGTAGGCAGCAGGCACTGCGTTAGAAGCGTTTCCCTATGCCAATGCCCACAGAGAACGTGTCATAGGCATGGAGGCGGTTGTCATAAAATACCGCAGGGGCAACATCCCAGTGGTCTTTCAACTCTACCTCGTATTCCAGGCCGCCTCGCAGCACAAATAGCCTTTCCCGTTCCTCTATCTCCGTGCCCAGGCCTGCCAACAGCACCAGCCCCTTCCAAGGCTTACAAAGGCCATCTACGGTCAACAACACGGGCCGCTCCCGCTCCACAGAATGGTGTTCGCCTTGCTTCACCTCAAAATTTATAAGTTCCAGGTCATTATGCGAGCCAATGCCCCAGGTGGGGTTAAACCAATATTCCACATCAAATCCTATGGAGGGTATGCTGATGAACTCTTTCCCATTCTGGGTATGGGTGCCTATATGGGTGTGGTACAGAACAACGCTTACCCGGGCATGTTTGAATTGGTGCTCCTCAACTTTTCCCTCAGAGGCAGTGGTATGGGAAACCGTCTGGCTGTAAACCGGGCAGGCGAAGGCAAATAACAGAATAAAAACCTTTATCAATTTCATAATAAAAACAAGTATATCTTAAATGGAAACAGGAACTGGTGCAACGATTGATTTAAGCGGCACGCTTTAACTGGTGATGGCCTGGAACGCGACCGCGCTTCTCCATTTCTTCCGGATGTTCACCATGGCCCGCCGGTTTACCATGCCAAAGCGGAACAGCAGCACGAACAGCACGATACCGCCACCGGCCAGTACCACCCAGCCCAGCATCTCCTGCGCCGTGAGCAGAATGGCCTGGGCCGTGGCCGACCCGTAGAGGCCTAACACCCCGGAGCCTAGAAACCTGGCCACCACGTTCGGGTTCAGGGCATCCATGTTCTGGGCCAATTGTTGCAGGTTGTCTATCTGGCCGTGGTACATGCCACAGGACATCACCGCTGAGAAAAAAGCCGGGCCTATGAACGAGCGGACGATAATTAGGAACGTGGAGGCCGCAAACATCTCCAGCATCTGCAGTTTATCTGAGGCATAGAGGCCCAGGGAGGCAAAGAGGATCACCATGCCCACCCCCTTCAGCGCCGAGGCCAGGTAGAAGTCCTGCACGCCCGCGCCCGGGTGTACGTTCATATACATAACCATGTGCGCCAGAATGTAGGCGAAGAAACCCACCAGCACCATCTGCTTAAAGCTCCACTCGTATTTGTTAGCAAAAAACATAAAAACGCCTCCTACGATTATCCCCGGAATCATCCATAGGTTTATCTGCGCGTTGGTCATGGGGTTGAATTTAAGGATGCCTACCGTGAGGGCGCTCTGGATGGAACCTGTCCCCATGAATAATCCCATTAAAAACACCAGCAGCAGGGATCCCCATACATTCCGGCGCTTGAGGATAGTAAGGTCAATGAAAGGCTTGGGCAAGGAAAACTGGCGCTTTGCAAACCAAAGCACCCCCACCACAAACCCGATGCACGCACCCTGTATGTTTACCGAATTGAAATAATCCTCTACCCTGGCAAAACACAGAATATAGTTCAGGAGCATGAGCGTAGCGCCCAGCAATCCAAGGCTAAGCCAGTCCATGCCTGCCCACGGGGCTTTGGGCATGGTGCGCCCGTTGTGGTAAAAGATGACTACCAATGCCAGACCCAACAATAACCCAGGTAGCATGAAATAATACACGAGCTGCCAGTTGTAGTCATACGCCAATTGGGCGGTGAAATAGGCCGATACCTGACCCGAGACAATACTAATGGGGTAGAAAATGGCGTAGAACCTGCCCCGGTTCCCGTCCGGGCTAATGATCATCATGACCGGGATGATGACTTCTATCATGGCAAACATCTTGAGGGCTCCCAATAGAAAATTGGCCGCAATCATTACCTCGGGGTGGGTGGTCATGGCACAGAGCAGGGTCAAGGCCGCGGTGCCGCTCAGGCTGATGAGTAAAATGTGGCGCCCTTTCAACAGGCTCTTTACCTGAAACAGAATAGGGAAAACCACCACCATGCCAATGGAGGAGGCAAAATTGGCCATGGTCAGGTACTCTGCCATGGTACCCAGCCCGCCCACCATATCGGTGATATTGGCGGTGTACAGACCGTTGGTGGTCAGAACGACCAAGGTGAGGAAAACAATAACCAGCAGCCCTACGGGTTTGGGAACCCAGTCATGGAACAGCCCTTTTCTAACTTCAGACATTCTCTTGTTTCTTTCCAGTTCCGGCTTTGCGGCCGATGTGTGTTTGGGTTGTGTTTTCTTCCTGTTTTCAGGCTGTTTTTAGAAAAACAGCCTGAAAACAGGGATAATTTTCTTATAATCATTTCCTGTTTTAGGCCTGATTTTCTGAAATCAAGCCTAAAACAGGAAATGATTAAAGGAGGGCTTTCACCTCCACGTTCATCCCGGCACGGAGTTTCTCCAGGTCAGCGGGCTGGTTCTCCGGCGTGAACTCAATGCGTACCGGAATGCGCTGCTGTATTTTCACGAAGTTACCCGCAGAATTATCCGTTGGCACAGCGGAGTATTTAGCGCCGGTGGCCTCGGAGATGGCGGTTACCTTGCCCTTGAAGACTTTGCCTTTCACGGCGTCCACCTCAATCTCCACCGGTTGCCCGATGGCCAGTTTCCCTGTCTGTGTTTCCTTGTAGTTGGCCACCACCCAAATCTGGTCGGCGCGCACGATGGGCACCAAGGCCTGCCCGGGTTGGATTAACTGCCCTTCCTGGATGTTCCTCCGGCCCACCACCCCATCATACGGCGCGGTGATGACGGTATAACTCAGGTTCAGTTTGGCCATGTCCAGCGCGGCGGCGGCACGTTTGATGTTGGCGTCGTTCACGGCCAGCCTGGATTTCACCTCTGTGGTAGAAAGCTGGGTAGACTGTTTCTGTTTCTGAAGACCTCGGTAGCGGGCCCGGGCGGCATCATACTCGGTTTTCACCTGCTCGTATTGCTGGCGCGTCACGGCTTCGTCTTTCAAAAGGCTTTCGTAGCGCCGGTAGTTCGCCTCCAGGTTTTCCAGGCGGGCCTGGGCCTCGGCGATGTTCGCCTCTGAAACCCCCACGTTGTTGCTCACGGTATTCACGCTGGAGCTGGTCACGTTCCTGCTGGCGACGGCATCCAGGTAGGCAGCCTCGGCCTGGGCCAGTTGGATTCTTATTTCGTTGTCATTAATGACCACCAAGGTGTCCCCTTGTTTCACCGGCTGGTGCTCGGTAAAGTATATTTTATCAATGTAGCCACCCACGCGGGCGTTGATGGGGGTAATGAACTGCTCTACCTGGGCATCATTGGTGATTTCGTTCTTCCCGAAATCAAAGAAGAGAGTAGCCACCCAAAACAGGCCTCCGGCAATGGCCAGCAACAGCAAGGTGTTCATGATGATAGGCCCGGCCTTGCGTTTCTTGGGATGCGCGTGCGCTTCGTGGTGTTTCCCGTGCCCCTCCTGTTTGTGGGAATCCTGGGGAGCGTGGTTTTCGGGGGAAGGATGGCTTTGTTCCTTGTTCTCCGCAGGAGCCGCACTTCCTTCTATTGGGGTATTTTCTTTCTGTTGTGACATTTCTTTAATGGATTTCTGTTAAAGGTTACCGGCTAGGCGCTGTAATTGGTAATAGGTGTAGAAGATGTTGGCGTCTGCGTTGGCTTTCTGCAGCTCGGCCTCCAGTTTTGCGTTGGTGGCATCCAGAACGTCCACTATCAGGGCCAGGCTACCGTAGTATTTTTTCTCTACGATGCGGTAATTCTCATCGGCAAGCCGAATGCTCTGGGTAAAACTCACGCTCCGCTGCCGGGCTTCGTTGTGCTTGATAAAGGCGCTGTTGACCTCGTTTTCAATGTTCTGGCGCTGCAGCGTGGCTACCTGCTGCTGTTGCGCCACGGCGGTATTGGCCAAGGCGATGCTGTGGCGGACGTTGTAGAGCGAGGACATGTTATAGTTGATGCCCACGCCCGCGTTCCAGCCTCTGGAGTACATGTCCAGCGCCGGGCTAGCAGTAGTGATGGGCCGGGCCAGGGAGTTCCCGGCCTGTAGGGTGATAGCCGGTATCCTGTCGGTTTTGGCAATCTCCAGGTTCTTGCGGGCAATGTCCACATTCACCTGGGCGGTCTTTATGTCAGGGAAGTTACCCAGGGCCAAGTCCAGGTAGGTCGTGTAATCCCGGCTTTCCATCTGGGAGGCCAGAAAAGAGGAGTCCGGCACAATCTGCGTGTTGGCGGGCAGGCCTACCAGCTGGCGGAGCTGCTGATTGGCGATAGACAGGTTGTTGCTTGCCTCCAGCACCGCCATGTCCAGGTTGGTAATCTGCAGTTCGCTTCTGATAAGGTCATTGCGGGTAACCATGCCCTGCTTATACAGGTTATGGATGTTTTTCAGGCGCAGTTGAGCCAGCTCAATGTTACGCTGGTACACCAGACGTTGGCGCTCCAGGCGGTACAAATCCACGTAGCGGGCCACCAACAGCAGTTTAATATCGGCGCGGTTTCTGGCGAAGCTCAGGCTGGCCACCTCCTGATTCAGCTCTGCGCGCTGAATGCTGTTGTTGATGGCGCCTCCCTTGAACACCACCTGGCTGGCCTGCACCGAGAAGGAGTTCCCGAAATGGGGCATCTTTACGTTCTGCGCCTCAGAGAAGTCGGTATCCAGGATTCTGACATCCCCGATGTAACTGGCCGTGGCCGCTACGTTCAGGGTGGGGCGTTTCTGGGTTTCGGCTACCTCCCGCTGCTGCTGGGCAATCTCAATACCGGTGCGCGACACCTGTAGCTGCTGGCTGTTCTGCTCGGCGAGCGTGAACAGTTCCTCTACCGTCAGCACCCGCGGCACCAATTCCTGGGCATTTACCTCCACCGAGGCGAACAGAACCACAAGTAAACCTAAAATGGTTTGTCTCTTAATCATACTATATTTAACTGTTAAATATTTAACTAATAAAGCAAAAAACTATTCTGCCTTGTTTTGGATATTTTTGTAAATCGTTTCGAAGGTGTGCAGACTGGTGGCTAAATCTCCGGCCGAAACGTTTTCCGCTACCAGTCCATACATTTCCTCCAACCAAGGGGTGATAAGGCTTTCCAGCTCTCTGCCTTCCTGAGTCAAGGTGATGATTTTGTTCCGGCGGTCTTGGCTATCTTCGGTGCGCAGTACCAGGTTGCGGCGCCCTAGGTTATCGAGGAGGTACGTCAGACTGGCTTTGTCCTTGTTGATGGCCGTCGCGATTTCCTGTTGGTTGCAGCTCTCTTTCTCCCACAGAAAACGCAGCACCTGCAGCATCTCAAAGGTGATGTCCACATTATGGGCCTTGAATTTCTGGCGCATATATCCTTTCAATGCCAGAGTCACCTTTGTCATTTGCTGCAGGAAAAGGATGGCATTCTCACGGGTTGACTTAGACATATCTAAATTTTATGATGCAAAGATAAAGGCTCAACAGTTAAATAACAAACTAATTTTATAACTTTATTTTAGACTTGGGAAATTACCTGGACGGAGTTGGCCGGAGGAAGAATAGCATCGTTTATTCACCTGCTTTACGCCCTTTTCTGAGAACCTACAGAGAAATGCGGCTGCCCACTGTGAATATATCGACTTAGAAGCTGTTTGAAATTTCAGGAAAACAGCCCAAAAACAGCCATTATAAGCGTGTTCCTGCCGTTCTGGAACTCCCGTTTTTGGCCTTGTTTTCAGAAACGAGCCCCAAAACGAAAGCAGAATCTATAAACACCTTCTATGGCGCGGATTTACTTCTGTGCCTGACGGATACTGCTTAGAAAGTCACGGAAGTAAATCCGCGCCATAGAGAGAAGTCATGGTAAAGTCTGTTTTGGCTTGTTTTCCTAAAAACAGGCTTAAAACACAAACTCTATCCGGTAATAAGGCAAAACAGAAGCCGATGCTTTCTTTCGCATCGGCTTCTGTTCAAAATTACTTCTTTTATTTGTGGTACGGATTCACGCCCATGTTGTAGAAGGTGAACGCCCAGGTGTCGGCCGCCTCGGCAATTTGGGCAGTGGTAGATTTACCGGCCCCGTGTCCGGCTTTCACGTCTACTCTTATCAGGTACGGATTTCCCGGTGCGCCTTTCTCCTGCAGCGTGGCGATGTACTTGAACGAGTGCGCGGGTACTACGCGGTCGTCATGGTCAGCGGTGGTCACTAAGGTGGCCGGGTAGGTCATGCCTTCTTTAATGTTGTGTATGGGCGAGAACTTGAGCAGGTTCTGGAACTGCGCGGCATCATCTGAGGAACCATACTCGGGTACCCAGGCCCACCCGATGGTGAACTTATGGAAGCGCAGCATGTCCATCACGCCCACGGCGGGCAAGGCCACCTTGAACAAATCTGGCCGTTGGTTGGCTACGGCCCCAATGAGCAACCCCCCGTTAGAGCCTCCGGCGATGGCTAATTTCTGCGAGGAGGTGTATTTCTGGTTTATGAGGTATTCGGCGGCTGAGATGAAATCGTCAAAGACGTTCTGTTTGTTAGGTGTTACCCCGGCTTTGTGCCAGGCCTCGCCGTACTCGCCACCGCCCCGTATGTTGGCTACGGCATACACACCGCCGTTCTCCAGCCACACCATGCGGGCGATGCTGAAGCCGGGGGTCATGGAAGCGTTGAATCCGCCGTAGGCGTACAGGTAGGTGGGATTGTCGCCGGTCAGTGGCAGCCCTTTCTTGTGGGTGATGAACATGGGAACCTTGGTGCCGTCTTTGCTGGTGTAAAAGACTTGCCTGGTTTCATAGGCTTCCATGTCTACATCTACCTCAGACTTCCGGAAGAGCGTGGATGTATTGGTGGCTACGTCATACTGGTAGATGGCGCTGGGGTACGTGAACGAGGTGAAGGTGTAGAAAACGGTCTTGTCTTCCTTCTTCCCGCCAAACCCGCTGGCGGTACCAATGGTAGGCAAGGTAACATCATGCAGCCATTTGCCGCTGGTGTCATGCACGCGCACCAACGTAGCAGCGTCTTTCATGTAATTCAGCAGCAAGCGGTTGTTTACCAGCGATGCGTTATTGAGCACGTTGTCGGTTTCAGGCACCAGCGTTTTCCAGTGGGCCTGCTGCGGTTTCTTCAGGTCAATCTCTATGAGCTTGTACTTGGGCGCGTTCTGGTTGGTGAGCACAATGAGCTTGTCACCTATGTTTTCCACCACACCATACTCTTTGTCAAAGCTCTCCACCAGCGGCACCAGCGGGCTGTTGTTCCTGGTGAGGTCTTTCACATACAAAGAGTTGTTGCTGGTGCCCTCTGAGGCGGTGAGGATAAGGTATTTTTCATCTTGGGTGGTACCGGCAAACAATAAGCGGAGTGGGTGTGCTTTGTCTTCCCAGATAAGTTGGTCCTGGCTTTGCGGGGTGCCTACTTTGTGGTAGTAGACTTGGTGGAACTCGTTCTTGTTGGCCAGTCTGGAGCCCTGGGTAGGCTCGGCGTAGCGGCTGTAGAAGAAGCCGTCTTTAAACCAACTGGTGCCCGAGAATTTAATCCAGTGCAGTTCATCAGACAGCTTTTTACCCGTGGCCACGTCCAGCACATAGGCATCGCGCCAGTCAGAACCGCCGGTAGAGGTGGTGTACACGGCATATTTAGCGTCTTTGCTGAAATCCAGGCTACCCAGGGAAGTGGTGCCGTCTTCTGACAGTTTGTTGGGATCCAGGAACAGTTCTGGGGTGCCGTTCAGGCCTTTCTGGCGGTACAACACGCTCTGGTTCTGGAGACCGTCGTTTTTGTAGAAGTAATAATAATCGCCTTCCTGAAAGGGCGCGCCGTATTTGGGGTAGTTCCAGAGTTGCGTGAGGCGCTGCTTCATCTGCTCCCTGAACGGGATTTTAGCCAGGTAATCAAAGGTCACTTCGTTCTGTTGCTTCACCCACGCGGCTACGTTTTCAGCGGTATCGGCTTCCAGCCAGCGGTACGGGTCTGGCACCTGCGTGCCGTGGTAGGTATCTACGTGGTTTATCTTTTCGGTTTTCGGGTACATAGTGGTTAAAGAATTAGCGGCCCCTGCGGGCGCATTGGCAGCAGCGTTGGTAACGGCTGCCGTAGGTGAAGCGGATGGCGTACTGGTTTTGCAGCCAGTGATTGCCGCCAAGGCAGCAACCCAGATAAACGTAAAGGATTTGTTCATGTTTATAGGCGTTAGTTTCACCAGGTAAAGCGTGGGTTTCTCTCCATTCCAATTTACAAAACAAAAGCATTTGTTGAAGCATTCCTACCCGCCCCTCTCCAGCAAAGCTCCGTTACCAACTTCACCCCCGGGAAGCACAGCAAACCGCTCAGGTAATAGTGTTTATCCTGTAATCTCTGCCGATAGGCTTCAAACCCATGATAGGCATCTTCCTGCCCGTCTTCATAGGTTCTGATGTAAGTGGCAGTTCGTTTTTTGCCTGTAAAACGAAAATCAATGGGAAAACGGCATAGCTCCCGGTACTGTCTACACACCAGGCTATAGGGGAAGAACAGGCACAGAATGGTAAGGCAGGCGACCACAAAGAAGATAAGGAACGCGAACTGATTGATAAGGTGAAAGCCCATGAGCAACGCCCCCACCCACGGCCGGAGCGGAGGATGCCCCGCTGCGGCTACCGCCGAGGTCAGGATATAAACCACCGCCACAAACCCGATTTGCCACACCCACGGGTACTCCAGAAACAGGTGCGCAAACGTGAGTGGCTGGTCATACTCCCGAAAACTGACCAGCGCATTGTACAACGCCGCCGGGGGCCTGAGCCAATGCACGTCTGCTGAGGCAGAGAGAAGTTTCTTCGCCAGAGCCGCTATTTTCCATAGTCCGGAGAGCGTGTAGACAAACAGCAGCCCGAAGTAAAACCAGTTGATGCTCGTGTATTGAATCTTGTCTGGCTTGTTCACGCCTGGTTTTTCCACCACTACAAAAATCAGGAAGAGATGGGCCAGCAGAAACAGATGGTTCACGTGCGGCAGGTACCCGTAGCTCCACAGCACCAGGTTTATCCACAACAGCGCCGCTGCTAAAACTACTTGCGGGATTATAGCTCGTTTTACGAAAAACTTGCCCAAATTAGCCAATGCGGCCACTGCCAACACACCCCAGAAAACTTCTTTACGGGGGAGAACAGGAGTTACAAGGCTGCCTACCCAAGTAAGCGGTTCATATAATTCGGCAGGCCGGTCAAGATACTGGTCAAACTTTGTCAGCGCCCAGCAGAGCCAGACAAAGGTGAAAAGCCGAAGAAACAGCTCGGCATAGAAGAAGTCTGTGCTGGCGCGCAGATAGCGGTTGAAGAAACCGGAATCGCTGGTCTTTGGCCGTGACGAAGCGTTTGGGGCCATGTTATCAGAAACAGACAACGGTATCGGCTTTATATTCCCCCGGCTGGCGCAGCAATTCCTCTACCGTGGTAGTCTCCCGCACAATGCGGTATTCCCGGGCTTGGGGGTGCAGGTAGTTGACGAGCGTACGCAATCTTTCCCGGCTGTTGGTGGTGTTGGCGGTATCAGCTAAGGTGCGGTTTACCCAATAGTCCAGGGTGTACACGTAGTCATCCTGGTCAAAGGAACGCGTGGGGCGCACGGCCTGCCGTTGGAAAGTAGCTTCTCCGCTGCTACGCGTGTACACCCGGTACGTGCTGTAGTGGTTGTCGCTGCCGCGGGGTTGGGTGAACAGCTTCCAGTTGGCGAAAGGGTACAGTTCTCCCCAACCGTGTATCAGGGTAAAAGAAGAACCCAAAGACCCCAGAATACTCACCGTTACCAAAACTTGCAGGCAGACCAGGCGCCAAGAAGAGGAAAGCATACGCGCGAACAAAGGTTTACCCATCTATATTAGAGAAAACCTTTTTATATTCCCAATAAAGGGCATTGTCTCCTCAGCCTTGGCAGCAGTGACAGCAGGCAAAATCGGCTCCTAAGCACGGAGACAGCATTACGTTATCCTATTTGTCTTCCTGGAAGGATCTTGTGGGCGAACTAGAATAGCTTTGATGGAGCACAATTGCCGTTCGCCACCAAGATCCTTCCAGGAAGACAACAAGAAAAGTAAGTAAAACTAATTCTGCCCGCGTACTTATATTTGGTAGCCCTAGAAAAGCAGTGATTTCCCACACTCGCGGGACGCGAGCGAGGGTTCTACTTTCGTTTATCTTCCCTTCTCCAGAACGCCCCACTAGGGTTTAGAGTTACTTCCGTGACTTTCCAAGCAGTATCCGTAAGTCACGGAAGTAAATCCGGGCCATAGAATGCTGTTTTCAGGCTGTTTTAGAGAAAACACGCCCAAAACCGAAAATAAATTTTCAAGAGCACACAATATGCCGCAATCTTCCTCCGTTTTAGAGGGGAAATAGTTGTTGTGTGACGTAGCAAAAGGATCTGGCAGAAATAGCTGGATCTTTTTGTGTTTTTACCCGTTCCCGTTTCTTCCTCCTTTTCGGGAAATTACGCCTAAAAGGGGCAGATCACGCAGTAACCCGCTGCCCAAAGCACTTTCTTGTCTATAACTCACCGTTGTTAATCAAACAGGCAGCATTCCCCTTTTTCTGTTTCTGGCCTTGTTTTCTAAAAAGAGGCTAAAACCAGGAACCTTCCTGTGTTGGCGCACAATAACGGCCGCCAATGCTCCGTTTTATACCCGAAGTAGTTTCTGTTTAGCTTATTGAGGCATTTACCTGTAATGGGTAAGTGCCTCAATTTTTATGGGCAAGTACTTCAGCTATCATCCACAGGGGCAATTTATTCCGTAGGTATGTTGCGCCGGTACCGTTTGGCCAGTATCTTTCATAGCCCGAAAACCCAGGCGTTTACTCCTATTCCGCAGTTTCTATTCAGCGTCTTATATGAAGCATAGCTTTACCCGTCTCTTCCCTTCGGCTTTCAAATTCTTTGCTTTTCTTTGGGTCTTAGGGTTCTTAGGTGCCGCTGCTGCCCAAGCCCAGGATGCCTGTCTACTTATTCCGTTGTCCCTGGAGGAGCGCATCCAGACGGCCGAGGTGGTGGTGGAAGGAAAGGTAGTGAGCCAACGGTCTTTCTGGGACGAGAAGCACCAGAATATTTACACCGCCAACCAGGTAGAGATCTACAAAGTGTTCAAAGGCACCCCTACCTCCACCACAGTGGAAATCATAACCGAGGGCGGACGGGTAGGCCTGGACATACACGTGTACTCGGCTACGCTTCAGCTCAAAAAGCAGCAACAGGGTATCTTTTTTCTGCAGCCGTCTAAAGCCAAGGCCCCGCTGGCGCGGTATACCGTTTTCGGCAGTCTGCAGGGCTTCATCAGATATCAGTTGTCTGAGGGTACCGCCAAAGATCCGTTTGCAAAGTACAGCTCCATCCCGTTGCAGCTCTATGGCTCGCTGGAGCGGTTGTCAGGTGCCTCCCTCCGCCGGGTGAAAGCCAACCCAGAGCTGGAAGTAGCCCTCAAACCTGAAATCCCTACCCCCAACCAACGCAGATTAATCCCGCTGATTTCTAGCTTCAGCCCAGCCAGTCTAAGGGCGGGCACCGGCGACGTGTTAACTATCAATGGCAGCAACTTCGGGAACACCCGCGGCGAAGGTTATGTAGAATTCCGGAACGCCGATGATGGCGGCAAAACCTTTATCCAGCCGCTCCCCACTGATTACTTGAGCTGGTCAGACACACAGATACGAGTAAAAGTACCTTCTTATGGAATAGATGGTGGTACCGCCGGCACCGGAGATTTCAGGGTAGTGAACAATGATCCCAACACCGCCACTGCGCCCTCTCCCTTGAATATTATCTATGCGCACTCAAACGTAGGCTATGAAAGCGCAGAACGGGGCATTAAAGAGCAAAGCTATCAACCCAGACTTATCTCGCAGAACGGCAAGGGCGGGTACACCTTCCGGTTCGGGGCCAGTTTTGAAGCCAATGCGCCCGCCCTTTACGCCTTTAAGCGCTCCATGAACGATTGGTCTTGCAGCACATTCGTCAATTGGGTAGCCGCTTCCAATGACCCCGTGGCCACCACGGCCGAAGATGACGTGAACTCCGTGCGGTTTGCCAATGCGGGCGAGTTGCCCAACAACGTTTTAGGCCGAACCATTAGCCGGTATAGTGGCTGTATCTCGGGCGGCGTGTTGAATTTCTGGGTGAGTGAGATAGACATGGAGTTTGCCCCGCGCGCAGACTGGCAGTACGGGCCCGCCGTGTCCACCAACCGCCAGTTCGATTTCCAAGCCGTGGTAGTACACGAGTTGGGGCACGGGCATCAGTTAAGCCACCTTATATTGCCTCGGGCCATTATGCATTACGCCGTAGCCCAGGGCCCGGCATCCAGAACCCTGAATGCTGAGAATGATATTGCCGGAGGGAATTACGTGATTGCCCGCAGCAGTACTACTGTCCCCTGCAACGTAGACCCCATGGTGCCTAAACCGGCCAATGCCTGCGCCATTCCGGTGGAGTTGATTGCGTTGGAGGGCCACCTGACCGCCAGCAACCAGGTTTTGCTTCAGTGGACTACCCAGCAGGAAACCGGCTTAACCGAGTTTATTGTAGAACGAAGCCCAGACGGAGAGAACTACACCCCAATTGGACAGGTAACCGCCAGGGGCAACTCTACCGTGCCCAGAGATTACGAGTTCACAGACCCCGCCCCTTTTTCTCAGCTTAACTTCTATAGGCTGCGCCTGGTTAGAACCAACAACACCCAGGAATACTCTGAGGTAGCGCAGGTGGCCGGCCCCGGCTTTGTGCGGCAGGTAGCACCTAACCCCGGCGGAAACCAGACCTTGCTGTACTTCAATGCATCACAGGAAGAAAGGGTGCAACTGGCCATCTATGATATCTCTGCCCGCCTCTACCGCACGTTTGAGATTACCGTAACCCCAGAATCTAACAGGTACAATCTTACGCTATTCCCTGAAAACGAGTACGAAATGACACCTATCGTCAGAGGATTGTTACTTATTAAATGGACTACCTCGCGCGAGAGCGGCACTATCAAATACCTGAAATTGGAATAGCTTCTCCTGTTTCCTTTAGTTGGTAATTCTACCATTGCAGACGAATCACCAACTTCTGAAGCCATATAAAAGCGGGGCTACAAAGAGCAATGTCTTTTTACAGACCCGCTTCTGTTTTAGGGCTATTTTCCTCAAAACACCAGTAAAACATAGTGCTCACATTGCTGCCGTTTCGGTTTGCTTTGCAGCGTGGGTAGCCGTAGTTTCGAGGTTTAGAGTTTTGCCATGCCACAGATGAACTGGGAGCGCCTGATCTCCAAGAAACGCTTTGATGCCCAAACCATAGAACACGCCACCGATGAGTCAGTGCGCGGGGAATTCCAGCGCGATTATGACCGTCTGGTGTTTTCCACCCCTTTTAGGCGGTTACAGAACAAAACGCAGGTAATGCCCATGCCTGAGAGCGATTTCGTGCACAACCGCCTTACCCATAGTTTGGAAACTTCCTGCGTGGGCCGTTCTTTAGGAAGAATGGTCGGCAAAACCCTTCTGGAGCGGCATCCGGCTATTCTGGAAGCGCACCCCGGCATGCTGGAATCTGATTTCGGGGACATGGTGGCCGCCGCCTGTCTTACCCATGACATTGGCAATCCGCCGTTTGGCCATTCCGGCGAAGATGCCATTTCCTCTTTCTTTAGAAGCCCCGAGGCCGCTGCATATTTAACCGGGTTAACCCCGGCCCAGATTGCTGACCTCCAGCATTTTGAAGGCAACGCCGCCGGGTTCCGGATTATCACCCACACGTATCCGGGCCAAAGCACCGGTTCCTGCGGCATGCGCCTTACCTACAGCACGCTGGCTACGTTTACCAAATACCCCCGCCCCTCAGACGCAGTGGTGAAAGGAACCAAGCGGGCGAGCGAGAAAAAGTACGGCTTCTTTCAGGCCGAACAGGCGCATTTCAGCAAGATTGCGCAGGAACTGGGTATGTTACCGGCCGGAGAAAGTGCGTTCCACCGGCACCCCATGGCTTTTCTGGTAGAAGCCGCCGATGACATTTGTTACCGCATCATTGACTTTGAAGACGGTTGCCGGTTGGGTCTAATCCCGTTTGATCAGGCGAAAGAATTGCTGCACCCTCTCTTGAACGAGCGACCGGGCAAAGTACACAGCACCACCTTCCATGACTGGCGGGAACAGCTTGGCGTTTGGCGCGCGGTCATCATCAACCACCTGATCTATGAATGCGCCGGTCTCTTCCTACACCACGAAGAGGAAATCCTGAACGGCACCTTTGACCAATCTCTGATTAACCTGGTACAGCACAAAGCCGCTTTGGACGAAATCAAGAAAGTCTCCATAGACCGCATTTACCGGCACCGTCCTGTGCTGGAGATTGAGGCGGCCGGGTTTGAAGTGCTGGGTGGTTTGCTGGAAGCGTTCCTGAAAGCGGTGTTTGATCCATCGGCGGGCCGCCACCGTAAGTACCTGGACCTAGTACCCGACCAATTCTTGGGCCCGCAGCGCCAACTCTCCCCAGACGCCTACGAGAAAATCCTCAACATCACAGACTTCATCTCGGGCCTTACGGACAGCAGCGCCATCAGCCTGTTCCGCAAGATCAAAGGGATTGAGTTGCCTAAAATGTACTAAATTGTTGGTTGTTTATTGTTGGTTGTAAATAGCCGAGAAATGCCTGTTTCTGGGCTGTTTTTGCGAAAACAGCCCAGAAACAGGCAGAAATTTGGATACATTCTGTAAATAAGCCCTCATTACTAAGTAATTGGACAGAAATAACGATATCTTCTTCTCTCTTTGTCATCCTGAAGGGATGACAAAATAGATAGTTTAATTTGTCCTGCTACTTAAAACAGTTCTTGCCCACTTTGCCATCTTGAAAAGATCTTGTGGGCGAACTGGAAAGCCTCTGCATTGCTGCCATTACCGCTTGCTCACAAGATCCTTGCAGGATGACAAAAAAGAGGATAGGAAGTTTCGTAATGCTAGCAAAGAAGCGGCGAGACGCCGCAGGTAACCCACACTCGCCAGAGGCGAGCGAGTGCTCAATTTTAGATTATCATTGCATTTTTAGAACTACTGAAGACGGCCTGAGGCTTTAAAGCGGAGTCTGCCAAGAACCACTAAAAGATGATGGTTTTGTTATTGCTCACGAACACCTTTTCCGCGAAGACCAGCTTCAACGCCTGAGCCAGCACAATCTTCTCCACATCCCTACCCGACTGGGCCATGTCGCGGGCACCTTGGGCATGATTCACCTGAATCACGTTCTGGGCTATGATAGGCCCCTCATCTAAATCACTGTTCACAAAGTGGGCGGTGGCACCAATGATTTTCACGCCGCGCTCATACGCCTGCCGGTACGGATTGGCCCCTATGAAGGCGGGCAGGAAAGAGTGGTGAATGTTGATGATCCGGTTAGGGAACTGCGCGACAAACCCGGGGCTCAGCACCCGCATGTACTTGGCCAGCACCACGTATTCTGGGGCATAGGCGGCAATGATCTGGCTTATCTCCTGGTCATGCTCCTCACGGGTTTTCTGCTCATGCGACACATGGTGAAACGGAATCCCGAAGCGGCTCACCAGTGACTCCAACGCGGCATAGTTGCCAATCACGGCTAGAATGTTGGCGTTCAAGTCACCGTACTCGTGGCGAAGCAGCAGATCGCCCAGGCAGTGGTGCTCTTTGGTGACCAGCAGCACAATGTTTTTCTTGCGTTCGGGCACTAGCCGGATGTTGGCCTCTGACGGCAATTCTGCTCTGAGTTCCTGCACCAAGGCCTGCGCGTGCACCTCACCCGCCAACTCAGCCCGCAGGAAGAAGTGGTTCTGTTGCCGGTCTACAAATTCATCATTGCTGGTGATGTTGAGGTTGTTCCGGAAGACAATCTGCGTAATGGTGAAGATGAGGCCTTTGCGGTCTGGGCAATCAATGAGCAGGAAATTAACCATGGTTGAGAGGGGTGTACCTTCCATTTTCGGGCTAGTTTAGGTAAAATAGCCTAAAAATGGAGTAGCATGTGCGGTTGGGAGAAAGTGAGTTTGAGCGCTCACAGGCGCAGTTTTAATTGGGGTAGGTTTCTGAGTTCTTTGAAGGTTTCCAACAGGCCCAACTGCTTCATGACCGCTCCCGCGTTAGGCAAACCTACTACCTGCCAATAACCGTCGCGGTCGCGCATCTGCACTTCCACAACTACTGGGTTTGGTTGCGAAGGCACACGCAGGTCTAAACCCACCACGGCCAGCGTATCGGTGCGGTTCACGTAGGAAATCCCTTCCAGGCGGCTGTTGGTCAGTGGGTTTTCCTGGAGCAGTTTCTGAATGGGTAGCACGGCCTGCAACTGCTCCCATTCCTCCTCACTCACGGCGGCGGGTCGGCCATTGATGGATCTCCGGTGCTCCACGTACTCTTCAATGCCTCCGCGTAAGGCCTGTAAGACCTCCTGCTTTTTAGACGCCATGGCCATGCCCAGTGCCATGGCAGCCAGGGCCTGTTCTTTCTGGGGCAGTTCGGCCATACCCGCCTTTACCGCCTGATCCAGGAAACTGGCGGTGGTGCGGTCTACGTCTACGTACTTTTCCAGCGCCGCCAGGTCACGGTTGTCTACCGCTTTTTTGATTTGGTATAAGGAGAATTCGGGGCCCTGGGCGTAGCGCTTGTAGAGCCCGTAACCAACGGCTCCCACCAATACCAGCACCAAGAGCCAAACCATGGCTTTTTTCATAGGAATGTCATCTATCTGAGTAGAACTTTTTTTACTACGTAAAACCCACGCATCCGCCTGCTCCCAACCTGTTGCATCCACAATTTTTTCTCCCGCTACACCCTGGGCATCGTGAAGTTAGTGCTTCTATTGAGAGTACCAAGCAGAACCGCCCCTCCGCTTTGGGCCTGTTTTTATAAAAACAGGCCCAAAGCGGAGGGGCGGTTTATTTCGAACTGTCTTAGTCTTTACAACATACCCGCTCCAATGGCAATCAGCGCACCGGCCAGGGTGGCTAGGAGTTTTCCGCGGTTGAACCGGTGCTCTGGGCTGGTTTCAAATAAAATGGTGGTGGAAATGTGCAGGAAGTTACCCACCACTAACCCAGACAAAACGGTGTAGGCTTCGCCGGAAAGAAGCTTTTCCAGGGCCACGTAGTTACTGAACAACAACCCCAGCGGCGAGGCAATGGCAAACAGCAGCAGATACCCGAAGGCTTTCTTAAAGCTATGCAGCTGCGTCACCAGCACCGACATAAGCGCAATGGCCGCCGGAATATGGTGCAACGCAATACCAGCCAGAATATGGTAGAAATTATCGCCTATGTGCGCGTGGTGGTGCAGGTGTTCATGCGCTTGCTGCGCGGCCATGCGGCTCTGCACCATCACGCTGCCTTCCAGAAAGGAGTGAATGATCAGCGAAGTCAACAACAGAACCGGTACCGAGCCGCCGTGGTGGTGATGGTGGCCATTGCCCTGCGGATGCGCGTGAATATGGCCGTGCTCTACCCCTTGCGAGAATACTTCCAGCACCAATTGCAGGAAGAAACCCGCCAGAATGTAAAAGCCTACCCTATGCGGGTCTTGGGTGCTGAGCAAAACATCTGGCAGAATGTGCAGAATGGTGAGCGCAAACAAATACGCCCCGCTAAACGCCAACAGCAGTTTAAGCCACCGCTGGTTGTTCTGCGGCAGAAAACGCACGAGCCAGCCCGAGAGCAAAACAGTAAAGAATAGAACGGAAACCGCTACTATCATGGGTGATATTTCTTCAGGATGAAAATCATACGTTCGCTCTTCTCCGGATCATACGCGCCCAGGTGATAATCCCCGAACACGCTGGCCATCCGCAGCTGGGCCATCTGGAAGTACTCCAGAAACTCATGATACTGGAGCGCCCGTACTCTTTCTATAAATTCATACGGTTGGCCCTTATCCTCAAACCTGATGGTCTTCAGAATGAAACCAGCCTCTACCTTACGGGTAATGTGAAAGGCGATGCCGCCTACTTCCTTGGTCTCTTTGGCTACCAACCGGTTGATCACCCTGGGCGTGTTCATGAAATCAATGATGAACTTGCCTCCGGGCTTAAGAGAAACCGTGCTGGCCCGCAACGCTACCACGTTCTCGTAATCGGCTTGGAAATACCCGAAGCTGGTAAACAGGTTGAAGACAAAGTCAAACGCCTGGGGCCGGAACACGTCCCGCATGTCATGCACAAAGAAGCGCAGCTTCTCGTTCTCAAACTGTTTGGCGTAGGCAATGCTCTGCTCAGACAGATCCAGCCCGGTTACGTCATAGCCTTTCTGGTTCAGGTAGACAGAATGCCTCCCTTTTCCGCAGGCCAGATCCATGAGTCTGCCGTCAGGGTTAGGCCTAAGATGATGCAGGAGGTTGTCCAGGAACCGTTGAGCCTCCTGGGCGTCCCGGTTCTTGTACAGAAGGTGGTAATACGGAGAATCAAACCAGGTGTTAAACCAATCTGCCGGATGTGTCATGCGGGTGCAGGAAAAGGAAGCAGCAACGCGTTTACCCCAGGCGCTTACACCGCGGGACAAAGGCCTTACCTGGTGGCAGTACTGTCAGCTGATGCCTGAGGGGCAGGATTCTTCACTAAGTCCATGCCGCACACCGGGCATTGGCCGGGCTGCATGCTGGCACTGCCTTCACACTCCATGGGGCAGATGTACGCCATTTGTCCGGCCTGGGCCGAGGTTGTGTCTGCCGTAGCGGTGGTTTCCGGCGTAGCGGCAGTGGCAGGCTGCTCTGTCGTAGCGGAGTTGTTGCAGGAAGTTACCGTGGCAACGGTAGCCAGTGCCATGGCCCAAGTAAAAAAGATCTTCTTCATAATAGAAAAATAGAAGGTACGCCGAAGCCCGTTTTTGGGCTATTATAAGAAAAACAGACCAAAAACGGGCTTCGGGTAAGATGTATTAATTGTGGTTTTCTATGGCTTCTTTGTTGTTGCTCTTCTGGGTAGGAAGCGTGCCTTTCTCCGCGCCCGGCTTGGTTTGGTTCTCGTGCTCATCGTGGTTAATCAGCACATCTTCACGGGTTTCCTCTGCCTGGCTCACATTGTCAATGTTAGAGGTGTTGTTGCGCATTCCTGGGGGCACGTAATCAGTAGTAACCTTTGTCTCAGGACGCAGATCAGAGGGCTGGCTGCTGCAGGAGGCCAGCAGAAGCGCACCTGCCAAGGCGAAAACGGAAAGGGTGTTTTTTATCATTTTAGAGAAATTTAAGTCAAAAACGGGTTCTGTAGTTTTAGACGCTTACGCGGGAATAAAGTTTTTACGGCGCAACAAAGACTCCATCAATTTGAGGTCATTGGGGCTGTTGAAAATTCTGAACGGCAGGTGCAAAAATACCGGCACGTTGAAATTCTTCGCAAGCCAGCCTTTCCAGCCTTTGGGCAGTTGGTCGGCGGCGGGGCCTTTCAGGTACATCTGGTAGGCGTCTTTGGTTTGGGTCACGCGCTCAATCATGTCCCACTGCAGGGCCATGCCTTCGCGGTCATTGCGTTTCATGAGAATCTGGCGCTGGTCAATCTCAAACATCACGCGCTCAAACAGCACGTTGCTTTGCTCCATCTGGGTCACGCCCATCACCTGCGCAGAGCGTACCAGAATATACAGAACGGTTACAATTACGGCACCGGCTACCCACCACCAGGAGAAGGCGAAAGCGGCTGGCAGAGAGAACAGCACCAGCGGAATCAAGGCGCGCCACCATTCCTTTTTCCAAACCTGTACCAGCGCCATCTTGGCGTAATTGTTCTTATCTAACTGATTCTTCTTCGTGCGGATGGCCAATGGGTTGAAAGGCTGTTGCTGCTGTACCCGCTGGTTGCCGCGTTGATTTGGTTGTTGCATAACTCTGTGGTAGTATCAAGTAGCAGGTATCAAGTAGCAAGATTTTCTTCCCTACGTTCTGCTTCTCTTTTACTTCTTTGATTTAGTGTATTCTTAAACTTATTCTTGTCGTGCTACTTGCTACACGATACTTGCTACTATTTAAACGCCTTCAAACTCAGGTCTAAACTGCGGTTGGAGTGGGTCAAGGCACCTACGGAAATGTAGTTCACCCCGGTTTCAGCCACGGCTCTGATGGTTTCCTCCGTAATTCCGCCGGAGGCCTCGGTTGCATAGCGGCCGTCAATCAGTTCTACCGCTTCGCGCAGCAAAGATACGGCAAAGTTGTCTAGCATGATGCGGTCAATGCCGCCAGTTTCCAAGGCTTGGCGCACTTCGTCCAGATTGCGGGTTTCCACTTCAATTTTCAACGGTTTACCCAGTTTCTCCAGGTAGCGGTGCGTGGCTTCAATGGCTTGCTTGATGCCACCGGCGTAGTCTACGTGGTTGTCTTTGAGCATGACCATGTCATACAGCCCGAACCGGTGGTTGGTGCCGCCCCCAATGAGAACCGCCCATTTTTCCATCATCCTGAAGTTAGGCGTGGTCTTGCGGGTATCCAGCAATTTGGCCCCGGTGCCTTCAATCAGTTTCACCAGGCTCTGCGTGTAGGTGGCAATGCCACTCATGCGCTGCATGCAGTTCAAGACCAGACGTTCGGCGGTTAAGATGGACTGGGCTTTGCCGTGCACGGTGAACGCAATGTCGCCGGGGTTGATTTGGGCCCCGTCTTGTAAAAACACCTCCAAACGGAGTGTTGGGTCTACTTCATGGAAGATTTTCCAGGCCAGCTCTACCCCGGCCAGCACACCGCGGTCTTTCACCAGGAGCTTGGCCTGGTTCTGGGCACTCTCGGGAATGGAAGCCAGGGACGAATGGTCGCCGTCGGCTACGTCTTCCTGCAGGGCCTGCCGGATAAATGCCCTAATGCCTTCTTGGGTAAGGTAGGATGCTTTCACAGCGCAAAAATAAAAAAAGGCACCGAACTATCGGTGCCTTTTCTAACTATCGGCGCAAAGCGGCCAATTATATTTCCTTTTGGAGCAGAAGGCTTGTGTCTTGCTACGTGCTACTTGGGTCTTTTATTTAAACTCAATGGTGTCAATCTTATAAGCATCGCCGTATTTCTTCACTTTCACCACCACGTTGTAGCGGCCGCCTTTGTGGGTGTATTTGCCAATGGCGTAGCGCTGGCCGTCTTCAGAACCGCCCTGGTGGTCAAAGCTGAAACTTACCGGCGCATTTTTGCTGAAGAAGTTCCGCACCACCATCTCGGCCTGGCTCTGGCTGAAGCTGCCGTTGTCGCCGTCAATGTTCACGTCTACCTTTGAATTGAAGTAGCGGGCCAGGTCACGGGAAGAGCCCGCTTTAATGGCCGACTGGATGCCGCCCATCACGTCAGATTGGGCAGCAACCTGTCCGGCACCTATCAGCATTCCCAACAGCACCACGGTCATCGCCATCAATCTCTTTAGATTTTTCATGTCTCTTTTTAAGCAAGTTTTACTTAACACATGCCAAAACTATGCCAAAGGCAGATACCTTCACACGCCTAAAGATACAGGAAATCTGCAGAATCAAAGGGCAAACACAACTTTTTACAGCCGGGCTTGTATCTTTACGCCCATGAGCAAGAAGGTACTTTTAATGATTCTAGACGGCTGGGGCCTGGGCACAGACCCTTCCGTATCGGCGATAGCCCAAGCCAATACTCCATTCATAGATTCTTTGTTCCAACGGTTCCCGCACGCGCGGCTGGAAGCCTCTGGTGAGGCCGTAGGCCTGCCCGAGGGCCAGATGGGCAACTCTGAGGTAGGGCACATGAACCTGGGCGCAGGCCGCGTAGTGTATCAAGACCTGGTGAAAGTGAACGTCGCTATTAGAGAGAAAACGCTGGACCAAAACCCGGTGCTACAGGATGCCTTCCAGTTCGCCCGCGAAAACGGCAAACCGGTGCATTTCATCGGGCTGGTGTCAGACGGCGGCGTACACTCGCACATTGAACATTTGAAAGCGCTTTGCACGCTGGCGCAGGAAAGAGGGCTGGAAAACGTGTTTGTGCACGCCTTCACCGACGGCCGCGACACCGACCCCAAAGGCGGCCTAGCCTACCTCACCGATTTACAGAACCACCTGGATACCACCGGCGGCAAGATAGCCTCCATTATTGGCCGCTACTACGCCATGGACCGCGACAACCGTTGGGAGCGCGTGAAACTGGCCTATGACTTACTGGTGAAGGGCCAAGGCAAAGCCTCTAAAAACTGGAAAGAAGCCTTACAGGAGTCTTACAGCGAAGGCGTAACCGATGAATTCATCCAGCCTATTGTGTGCCAGGATGAGCACGGCCAACCGCTGGCGCACATCAAAGACGGTGACGTGGTCATCTGTTTCAACTTCAGGACTGACCGCGGCCGCGAAATTACCCAAGCCTTAACGCAGCGCGAGTTCCCCGAGCAGGACATGCACCCGCTCAGCCTCCGCTACTACACGCTCACCAACTACGATGACACGTTTGTAGGCGTACAGCCCATCTTCGACAAAGACAACCTGGCCAATACGCTGGGTGAAGTGCTGGAGAAAGCCGGGAAAACCCAGATCAGGATTGCCGAGACCGAGAAATACCCGCACGTGACGTTCTTCTTCTCCGGCGGCCGCGAGCAGCCGTTTGAAGGCGAAAAACGTCTGTTGTGCCCTTCGCCGAAGGTGGCCACCTATGACCTGCAACCTGAGATGAGCGCCTTTGACATCAGGGACGCCATTGTCCCCGAAATAGAAGCAGAAACCGCTGATTTTATCTGCCTCAACTTCGCCAACCCAGACATGGTGGGCCACACCGGCGTGTTTGAAGCGGCCGTAAAGGCGGTGGAAACCGTTGACCAATGTGCCGAAGCCGTAGTCACCGCTGCCTTAGCCCACGGCTACGCGTCCATCATCATCGCCGACCACGGCAACGCCGACATGATGCGCAACCCAGACGGCACGCCGAACACTGCCCACACCACCAACCTGGTGCCCATCATCCTTGCCGATGAAGATTACCAAGGCGAACTGCTGGACGGCAAATTAGGCGACATCGCGCCCACCGTGCTGGCCTTGTTAGGCGTGCAGCCTCCGGCCGAGATGACCGGTACGTCTTTGCTCACGCCCAAGATTGTATAGCTACCATTACCCTAAAAAACGGAGACGGAGAAGCTCCTTTGCTTTCTCTGTCTCCGTTTTTTAGCTGTTTTCCGTAAAACAAGCCAAAAACAACTTCTTCCTATTCCTGTCTTTGCCCAACTCATGCCCATCTCCATGCCTGTTCGTCTTTGGTTTCAGAAATCCCTATTTGCACTGCTTCTAGCTTTCACGTTGGGCACCACTGCCTGCCAGGACGAGACAGCCGCTCCCGTGATGCAGAGTACCCATCAGGCGTATGATTTGGTAGGGTTCCTGGATCAGGAAGCCGATGCGCTCTCCGCCCAGAAAGCATTGGTCACCAAAACGGTTTCTACAGCCGATAACCCTACGGAGACCAAGACCATCTCTACCATTAACTGGGCAGAAGAACTGGCCCCTTTTGCGGATGCTGACATCAATAAACCCGCCTTGGCCGGGCTCTTTACGGAGGAAGTGAAGACCAACCCTCTCGGTCAGCAGGTGCGCCGTTACACTGCCAAAGAAGACGCCGACACCAATGTACAGCAAGTCACGTACCTCTTTGATGCGCAGGGCCGGTTAGTTCAGGTAGATGCCACCATTGTGCAGGAGAACATGCTGTTTAATACCCAGAAGATCCTGCATCTGGAGGCACAGCCCAGTGCAGCCCCAACAATCCGCCTTTACCGCCTGGATGAGACCCAGAAGCTTATGTTCATGGATGCCCAACGCTATGGTGTGCTGGGGGAGATTGCCCGGTAACCTGCCCCTGGTTTATTCGCTTACTTTGGTAAAATACCTGATTTTCACACTGCCCGGCACCAGTTTGGTATCCTTCGGGATGCCTTTGTGTGAGTCTTGGTACTGGTGGCTTTTGTACCAGGTCTTGAAACTCTCTTCATCGTCCCAGTAAGTCATGAGCCAGAGCTCATTGGGGCTGTCCTGCGGCGAAAGCACTTCCAGCTTCTGGAAACCGGGTGCGTTGTCCACCAAGTGGGGCCTGTTTTTGAACGCCTCTTTTACACTGGCTTCGGTGTCATTGGCAATGGTGAAGGAACTGAGGGAAACAAACATAGGGCAAAAGTAAGCGTTAAGACGGTATCCTTACAGAGATTTCCCAGAAAGATGTGGTACTTGGAGGTAAATCAGAAAATATATAACGTACATATTCCTTCGTGCGTTAGCCAAAGCTCTTATCTTTGCCCAATACCCCCTTCCGGAAGGTAGAAACAGCATGCAAAACTATCAGAATCACCGCGTTGATCTTTCCAATTGTGACACGGAGCCCATCCACCTGATTGGTCGCATTCAACCCCACGGTTTTCTGCTGGTTTTAAACCAGGAGACCTTGCAGATTGAACAGGCCAGCAGAAATGTGGGCGATTACCTGCCGCTTTCTCTGGAGGAAATCTTAGGAAAACCGCTGGAAAACCTTCTTTCTGAGGAAGAAAATACGTTTGACCCGCAGCTGCCTGGCACCCATTTTCTTACGTTAAGCGGCGTTCCGTTTATAGGCTATCTTCATAAAACCGAGGCGAAACTAGTGCTGGAATGTGAGCCCAGCGCCCCTTACCCCAATGCGGAGAAGATGCACCACAACATCCTTCTCGGGCAACTCCACAACCGCCTCAACCATTTATACACGCTGGAAGAGGTAGCCCAAACCGTGGCCGACACGCTGCGCACCATCCTGCACTATGACCGCGTAGACATCACCCAATTTGACCAGGAGTGGAACACCGATGTGATTGCCGAGAGCCGCGCCCCGCACCTGCATTCCTTCATTGGTCACCATTTTCCGGCCTCCGACATTCCGGTTCCGGCGCGGGAGCTGCTGCTGCACAAGCACGTGCGCCAAATCCCAGACGTGAACGCCCAGGCCGTACAGATTTTCCCGTACTTCAACCCAAGCACCGGCGCACCTACCAACATTCTGCGGTCAGAACTGCGCAACCCTTCTGAGATACACCTGGAGTACGTCCGGAACACGGGGGTGGCGGCTACCATCTCGTTCTCCATCATCGTGAAAAACAAGCTGTGGGGCGTGATTGCGTGCCACAATCTGGCGCCAACGTATATTGACGTCTGGCGGCGGCAACTCTGTGACCTGGTGACCAAGACCTTCGGGAATGTGATTGCCTCTATTCAGGAGAAACGCGATCAGGAGCAGTTTGAGCAGTACAAACTGGCAAAGCAGGCACTGGTGCAGCATTTGAACAGTGGCTTGCCCATGCCCGAAGGCCTGTTCCACCAGGAGCCCACCTTGCTGGATCTCACCGAAGGCCATGGCGCAGCGCTTCTGCAGGATGGCACCTTGACTACGTTCGGCATTACTCCCACGCAAGAGCAAATCAGGCACCTGGTGCAATGGCTTTCTGAGCATGTCGCTGACGGTGTGTTCTGTACCCGCCAACTGTCTGCGGAATGGCCTGCGGCGAAAGACTTCACCAGCACGGCTAGTGGCCTGCTGGCCTTGGAGATCTCCCGTTACAACCAAGAGTACCTGCTGTTCTTTAAACCGGAGATAAACGAAACCAGAACCTGGGCAGGCAACCCAGAAAAGCCTGTGTCTAAAGACAACCTGGGCATTCACCCCAGAAAGTCGTTTGAGAAATGGCTGGAGGTGATCAAAGGCAAATCAAAACCCTGGAGCCTGAACGAGGTAGAAATTACCCGAATCCTGTTGAAGGATTTGGTGGCTATCCGGCTCCGGAACCAGACCGCAGAATTGCAGAACCTGAACCAGGAACTCCAGCTCAACACAGACCAGTTACGCACCAGAAATGCGCAGCTGGAAGATTTCGCGTACATCATCTCCCACAACCTGCGTTCCCCTTTGGCTACCATTCAAGGCCTGCACCGGTTCTACGAAGACGAGCCTGGCGAGGACAGTGCCACGTACGTCATGAATAGCGTAAAGAAGGTAAGCGACAACATGGCCGAAACCATAGATGATTTAAATGTTATTCTAAAGACGCATCTGTTGCGGCAACTTCCAGAGAAAGAAGTTAATTTACAGGAACTGATTCAGAAGGAAACCCAAAACCTGGGCGACATTTTGGAGCAAACTGGGGCGCAGATTTGGTCTGAGTTGGAGGTGCCTTCCATCTTTATGCCTAAACTCTATTTGGAGAGCATTTTACACAACTTCATCTCAAACGCACTCAAGTACCGTTCGCCAGAGCGCCCGCCGGTAGTCATAGTCAAAAGCTGGCGCACCGGCAAAACGCTGCATCTTTCCGTTTCTGACAACGGCGTGGGCATGAACCTTGACCGGATAGGAGACAAGCTGTTTGGTCTGTACAAGGTGTTCCACCAAACCGAACAATCCAAAGGCTTGGGGCTTTACCTCACCAAGATGCAGGTAAATGCCTTGGGCGGCACCATAGACGTGGACAGCGCATTGGGCAAAGGCACCACCTTTACGGTGAATTTCACCAACATAGCCTATTCACCCAAAACGCGGTAAGCAGTTGCTCATCCTCTTGGGCTGGCACATCCCTCCAAAATCCTTTTTGCAAAGCAAGGAGCTTCGTTATAAGCACATGCCGTTTAAGGCCTGTTTTCCAAAAAGCAGGCCTTAAACAACCATCTTTTTCTAGTACAATTCTTAGATATCACTCCCAGTTCTTAGGACAAGTAGCAGAAATGTACCTTTATCAGGTCGAAACCAGAAATAAATTGCCCCTTCTCTACCTACCCTGTAGTAGAATATGTAGAAAACCAATATCTTAGATGCGTCCTTTTTACAACCCTTTCACTACCACTCTGTTCACCTATCATGAGAAACGTAAGCATTTTGCTGCTATTCATCTGTTTAGCCGCGTGCGCCCCAAAGATTTCCACCAGCCTTCTTACCACCAACTATGCCGCCCTGGACTACCGCGAAGAGGTGCGCGTGTTTGACCTGCAAGCCCCTGTTCCCCAGAATGCCGAGGAAATTGGAACCGTTAAAGTGGGAGACACCGGCTTTACCACCAACTGCGGCTGGGAGGTCATGCTGGAGAAAGCCAAACTGGAAGCCCGTAAAGCCGGTGGCAACGCCTTGAAGATTGTGGAGCATCAGGCTCCCAACCTCATGACCAGTTCCTGCCACAGAATTACCGCCACCATTCTAAAGGTGTCCAACTTTGAGGATGTGCTGGTCTCTACCCTTCCACAAGACACGCTTCTGGCCGGCGTAGATTACGCCCTGCTGCACGTGTACCGGCCCAGTGGCATAGGCCCACTAATTAACTATGACCTTTACTTAGGAGATTCACTTCTGTGCCGGGTGAAGAATAACTGGAAACAGACCATCAAAGTGAAGAAAGATGGCCTGAACACGCTCTGGGCCAAAACTGAGAAGAAAGTGGAAGCCCCCATCAACATTGAGATTGGCCGCGAATACTACGTGAGATGCGCCGTTTCCATGGGTGCTTTTGTGGGCCGTCCGCAGGTAGAGGTAGTGAGCAAAGCCGCCGGGAAAATGGAATACCAATCTATCAAAGAGAAGGAGAGCAAGAAGAAATGAAAAAACTGCTACTCCTTCTATTTCTAACCATTGCCGGTTACCAACTGCAGGCCCAGGACTTGATTGTGACCCAGGAAGGCGATTCCCTGAACTGCAAAATAAGCAAAATAGCCAAAGACCGGATCTACTTCACCTTCGTGCATAAAGACGAAGTGAGAAAGACGTTGCTTTTGAAGTCGTTGGTGAAGCAGTACCAGTACAACTACTACGCCACCAGCGCTATCCCCGAGGATCATAAAGCCCTCTACACCCAGGCGTATCCCCGCTTCAGGGGGGGAGTGAGCGGGGGCTGGAGTTACCGCACCGCCAGCGTAGCAGAAGGCTTAGACGCCGCCGTCAAAGACTACATCCAGGATTTGAAGAAAGGCTACAACCTAAGCGCCGATGCCGCTTATTACTTCTCAGAGCAAATGGGCGCGGGGCTTAGATACAGTTCTTACCGGGCCAGCAATGAAATAGAGAATGTTTCGGCCACCCGGCCAGACGGCACCCAGGTGTATGGCAAAATGAGTGATGACATCACCATCCATTTCATAGGCCCTTATTTCAGCTCCAGAATGTTGAACGCGAACAAACTCAATGCCTTGCTCTTTAATGTAGGGTTGGGCTATCTGGGCTACCAAGACAATGCCGTACTCATAGACAAGTTCACCATCAAAGGAAGCACGTTCGGGTTCTCGGCAGATATTGGCTATGACATGAAAATCTCCAAGAATCTGGGGCTGGGCCTACAATTGTCCCTGGTGTCTGGGGTGCTGAAAGAATATGAGGTAAGTGACGGGCGAAGCACCCAAACCGTTACCCTGGACGAAGACAGCTATGAAAACCTGGCCAGAATTGACCTTTCCATTGGTTTGCGGTTCAACCATTAATCTTCTGTAGAATTCCAATTAGCTGTTTTAGGCCTGTTTTCCGGAAAGCAGGTCTAAAACAGCTTTTTTTTGTCTGGCCAAAAAATCTATTTCCCCTGCAAAGTAACCACCACCGTGCGTTTGCCGCCTTGGTCGCGGTGTTCGCAGAGGTAGACGCCTTGCCAGGTGCCCAGATTGAATTGGCCGTGGGTAATGGGCACGGTGACGGAATTTCCCAGCAAGGCCGCTTTGATGTGCGCCGGCATGTCATCGGGCCCTTCCAGGGTGTGGCGGTAATAGGGGGCGTTCTCGGGCACCATGAGGTTGAAGTGCTGCTCAAAATCATGCCGCACGGTGGGGTCAGCGTTCTCGTTGATGGAAAGGCTGGCCGAGGTATGCTGGATGAAAATATGTGCCAGCCCCACTTCTATCTCCTCCAGTTCGGGCAGTTGCGCTTCCAGCAGATCGGTGATGAGGTGAAAGCCCCGTTTAACGGCGGGTAACCGGAGCGTTTTCTGAAACCACTTCATAAGCGAAAGAGTGAATTAATAATCTACTTCCAGCGCCCCGGCATCGGGCTTCTGCGCATCACGGGGTTTGTTCTCGTAATCTACGGTAATGCCCGGCACCGGTACGCCCGCGGCGTTGGCCGGAGACAGCTTTATAAGCTGGAAGTCAAACATAGGCCCATCGCGGAACAAAGGGTCTACGTTGATCTTATTCTGCAAGGCCGCCTCTCCCAATTGTGCGGCATACTTCTTCGTTCTCACAAAAGAATTCCTTATTTCAGCCGTAGAGCCCAAGGCTAAGGGTTCCAACTGTAGTTCCTCTTCCTGCCGCCCCCACAAAATGCTGTTGATAATCTTGGCTTGGTAAGCCTGGGCACCTTCCTCAAAAAGAATAGACGGGCTATTCCTCACAAAGTCATTGCTGTAATTGGCCAGTGTACTGAAGTAGATGGCATAGACACCCCCGCCTATGCCGGCAAAGGAATACTGCCCGCAATTGGCGATAATGCTGTTCTCCAGGCGCACGTTTCCGCCATGGCTCAACACGCCGTTTTGCAGCATGTTTTTCAGAAAAGCGTTTCTTAGCGTTACCTGTGGAACATTGGTGCCTTCGGCCCTTAAATAAATACCCGTGACGGCATTCTTTAGCTCGGTGTAGTTTAGTTCATTGTTCTGGCTGCCGGGCAGAAACTCCAACCCTTGCCATTGCCCCGGCGCGTTGCGGTATTGTTCTTCCCTGCGCACCTGCTGGAACACTACCCGCTTCTCGTGCTCGCCCTCCACTTTCAAAGTGCCCAGCACCTTTATCTTGGCGTTGCGGTGCAGATGTATCTGGCTGCCTTTCTGGATGGTGAGCGTCTGCCCCGCCGGCACTGTCACGGAGTCATAGATGACGTGCGCCTTGGCGGCCGTCCAGACCTCGGCGGGAGCAGTTGTGTAGTTGTGGCGGTAGTAGGTCGCGTTCTGCCCGTAGGCCAGCAGCTTTACTTTCTGCCGGTTTCCGTTGGTCAGGAACAGGATGGAGTCATTGACCAGAAACGGCTGCTCCTGGGCGTTGGGATGGATGGAGGCTTTAACCAGAATGAGCAGGCTGTCTTTCCCTCTAAGTTCCACGTTCTCCAACATCGGCCCCGGCACCCCGTTCACAAACACCTGAAACGGTGATGCCCCCAAGCCGCCCACTTTGATCTCTGAGATTCTGACCGCGTTCTTATGAGGGTTGTAGACTTTCAGGCGTTTGGTCACGCTGCCTACTTCGGTGAAAACCGTGTCAAACCACACCGTATCGGCCTCCAGCCGAAGCAGGGCACTGGCATCTGGGGTGATTTCCTCCTCGCGCGGCGTACAGGCACTCATCCACCACCCCGTGGCGCACAGCAGCAGCAGGCTTTTAAGCCAGAAGCGCCAGGAAGCAGGAGGGAAGAAGTGGCTCATGGCTGAAGTAACGTATTGACCAGGGTGGTGTAGTATGAGTATTGCTAACGGATTTATCTCTATTGCAAAGCTTTCTGTGCCTAAACGTGCTTTCTGGTTACTTTACGTTTTAGGCCTTCTTTCTGCAAAACAGGCCAAAAAGGCGAAGAAACAAAAAAGCGCAGCCCTCTGGAGCTGCGCTTTCTGTCATTATTAAGATTAGGCCTGGGCTCCTTCTTTCAAACGCTCAGCGTTCTCGGCAATCCGGAGTTGCTCCACAAACTCATCAATGTTACCGTCTACTACGCTAGGCAGGTTGTATACCGTTAAGCCGATGCGGTGATCGGTGACGCGGCCCTGCGGGTAGTTGTAGGTTCTGATTTTATCGGAACGGTCGCCGCCGCCTACCATGCTCTTGCGCTGGGCACCTTCCGCTTCGTTTTTCTTGGCTAACTCTATCTCGTAAATACGGGAACGCAACACGGCCAGGGCCTTGTCAAAGTTCTTGAGCTGCGATTTCTGGTCTTGGCACTGGGCTACAATTCCGGTAGGAATGTGCGTTAACCGAACGGCGGAATACGTGGTGTTCACACTCTGCCCGCCGGGCCCCGAGGACATGAAAAGGTCTTTGCGGATGTCGTTCATGTTCAGTTCCACGTCCAGCTCTTCCACCTCTGGCAACACCACCACTGATGCCACCGATGTGTGGATACGGCCGGCGGTCTCAGTAGCGGGTACGCGCTGTACGCGGTGCACGCCAGACTCAAACTTCAGCTTGCCGTACACGTCTTCGCCTTTGATGCCCACAATCACCTCTTTGTAGCCACCGGCGGTGCCTTCCATCACGTCAATCACTTCCATTTTCCAGCCTTTCTTTTCTGCGTAGCGGCTGTACATACGGTACAAATCGCCCGCGAAAAGAGAGGCTTCATCGCCCCCGGCACCCGCCCTGATCTCCATGATAATGTCTTTGCTGTCATCTGGGTCGGTGGGGATCAGCATTTCTTTGATGCGCTCCTCCATCTCGGCCCGCTGCGGCAGAAGCTCATCTAATTCTTCTTTGGCCATCTCGCGGAAGTCTTCGTCTTTCTCAGTGGCAATGACTGCTTTGGTGTGCTCAATGTTGCTGAGCAACAGCTTATAACGCTCGTACTCGGCTACAATCTTCTCCAGGTCTTTGAACTCTTTGTTCAGAGACTTATATCTTTTAAGGTCACTGGCTACATCTGGCTGGATGAGTTGCTCATTTACCTCTTCAAACCGCTGCTTTATGGCTTCCAGTTTATCTAACATCTTCTGCTTTACTTAATTCAGGCCGCAAAGATACGAAATTTCCGGCGCATTTCTTCGTGTGCGTTTAAGGCTTGTTTCTGGAAAAAGGGGCTAAAAACAGAGCTGCTTTTCTTTCACCTGCCTCTCGGCACGGCCCTCCCCCACTGCGATTGGGTAGAGCTAATGCTGGTAGGGGAGCCAACTTCTCCCATGAGTTCCCGAAGAACCAGCCAGCCATTTTCCGCAAAGCCGGATTTTTTACTCATTTTTGCAAAAACAACCTTAAAACGCACGTCATTTCTTTCCCGTACCCTTCGCTATGGCACAACTTCCTTCTATACTCTTACACGCGGGCAAAGAACACTCGCTCAAACGTTTCCACCCGTGGGTTTTCTCGGGGGCCATCAAGAAAGTGGAGGCCGACGTGCAGGAAGGCGACATAGTGGCCGTGTACACCAACCGCCGCGAGTTCCTGGGCATCGGGCACTTCCAGCCGGGCTCCATTGCCGTACGCATCTTCTCCTTTGAAGAAATTGAGCCAGACTACGCCTTCTGGAAAAGCCGCGTTCAGCGGGCCATAGATTACCGCCGCGAGCAAGGCTTCCTGGACACCCCAGATACGGATGTTTACCGCTTGGTCTTCGCCGAAGGCGATAACTTGCCCGGCCTCATCATAGACGTGTACGGCAATACCGCCGTGCTGCAGGCGCACAACGTAGGAATGTTCCACGTGCGACAACACATCGCGCAAGCGCTGATAGAGGTTTATGACGGAATACTGACGGCGGTCTACGATAAAAGCGCCGAGACCTTGCCCGGCAAGGGCACTGAGCAAGGCCAGAACGGCTACCTCATTGGCGATACGCCCGTGCCCCACGTGGTCACCGAGAACGGCAACAAATTTCTGGTAGACTGGGTAACGGGCCAGAAAACCGGCTTTTTCATTGACCAGCGCGAGAACCGCCAGTTGCTGGCGCACTACTCCAAAGGCAAAGCGGTGCTCAACACCTTCTGCTACACCGGCGGCTTCTCCATCTACGCGCTTAACGCCGGGGCTACCTTGGTGCACTCCGTGGATGTCTCCAAAAAAGCCATTGACCTCACCGACCAGAACGCCGCCCTCAACCACGGCCAAGAACGCCACGAAGCCTTTGCGGCTGATACCTTTGATTTCATGAAGGGCCGCGAAAACCAGTATGATTTGATTGTGCTAGACCCACCCGCCTTCGCGAAAAGTCAGAAAGTGCGCCACAACGCGCTCATGGGCTACAAACGCCTGAATGCCGAGGCCATCCAGAAAATAAAGCCCGGCGGCATTATCTTCACGTTCTCCTGCTCCGGCGTGGTAGACAAATACCTTTTCCAGAGCACCGTGATGGCGGCCGCCATTGAAGCGGGCCGCAACGTGAAAGTCATGCACCACCTCTCGCAACCCGCCGACCACCCCATCAGCATCTTCCACCCAGAAGGCGAGTATTTGAAAGGCTTGGTGCTGTACGTGGAATAGACGCTTGGTTCAGGATCAAGACCACAGCCTTCTTCTAAAATAAAAACGGAAAGCCCCGGCTGTTTATAAACTGCCGGGGCTTTCCGTTTTTGGCTTATCTTGGTAAAAACAGATTAAAAAGAGGAATTTGCTTCCTGCTATGCACTTCCAAGTTTTAAATTCGCCCCTAGTTTCTGGTCTGTTTTGGTAAAATCGGGTTAAAAACAGAATAGAAATCTAACTCCGGATACGCACTACTGGTTGCCCAGCGTAAACAGCCCGTCCACCTTCTCCGGTTTCAAGGCTTCATCCAGGCTCATGCGTATGCGCCATTCTTTGGGGTAGTGGTTGTTCACCCGGTTCTGGAGTTTCTTGCCCCAACCCAGCGCTACGCCGTTGAACTGCACCAGCACCCAACCGTTGGCCGAGTTATCCAAGGTGATGTCTTCACGGTGCAGGTAACGTAGGGCGGTGGCCAAATCTACTTCGGCGTGGGGGAAAGCAGTTGGGGATAAGTGCTGCGACAAAGCGAGAGCGGGCTGGGGTTTGGCGTTGTTCTTCATGACCTCGGCCAGTTCAATGCCGCCGTAGACCACCCGCAGGTTCTCATAGAGTTGTTCCAGTTCCAGCATCCAGGCGGAGGGCAGGGCACGCAGGACTTCTTTGTGCTTCACCAGTTCCCAGTTTTCGGGCTCATTTAGCCAATCCTGCACCAGTGCTTTCTCCTGTTTGGAGGCGGAGACCAAGTAGGGGCGCTTGCTTTTCTTGAACGTGCGGGCTTCTTCGCCCCCGGTTTTCCGGACGGAGGCCAGGAAGAAGCCTTCGCCCTGGGTTTGGTGCGGGTAGAAGCGGTAGCCGCGCATGCCTTCCAGTTGGGTTTCGGTAACGCCCCAATCAGGTTGCAGTTGTAATGGGATGGCTTCCGCGTCTTGCTGGCGGGCCAGCCAGGCCAGGTTCTCTTCGTTTTCTTCCAGGTTGTAGGTACAGGTGCTGTAAATGAGCACACCGCCGGGTTTGAGGGCGTCCCACACGTCCATCAAGATACGCCGTTGCCGCTCAGAGCACAGTTTCACGTTGGCTTCCGACCACTCGTTCATGGCATCGGGGTCTTTGCGGAACATGCCTTCACCCGAGCAGGGCGCGTCTACCACCAGCACGTCAAAGAAACCGGTGAGTTGCCCTAGGTGGCTGGGGTCATTGTTGGTAACTACTACGTTGCCGCTGCCCCATTTCTGGATGTTCTCGGCCAGAATGTTGGCTCTGGGTTTGATGACCTCGTTGGCCACCAGCAGGCTTTCTGGGGAGAGAAGCGAGGCAATGTGGGTCGATTTTCCGCCGGGGGCGCCGCACAAGTCCAGCACCGCCAACGGCTGGCTCAAATCTACGCTTTGCCGCAGGGCTTGCTCCAGAAACATGGAACTGGCCTCCTGCACGTAATACGCGCCGCCGTGGAACATGGGGTCTAAGGTAAAACTCGGCCTAGCCGATAGATAAAATCCGGTTTCCGTCCAGGGCACTTTGGGCAAACTGATGGGCAGCGCCATTTTGGCTTGGTTCACCCGCACGCTGGTGGGCGAGGGCTGGGCCAAGGCATGGGCGAACGCGGCGTAGGCATCGCCTAACTGCGTCTGCATGCGGGTCTGGAAAGAAACGGGAAGCTCTGGGCTCATACAACGAGTGCCCGGCAAAGGCCGAAGCGTCGGCAAAGATACGACTTCTGTTTGAGGGCTGTTTTCAGAAAAACACGCCTTAAACAGATTTACTCGGCTGCCAGAATGGGTTCGCGACGGGTGGTGATTTTGGCGGGTTTGCGCACGGTGCGGGTCTGGTACACGGGGTTGTCTACAAACGCTACCACCTTCAGGGTCAAATCCAGGCCGGTAATGGTGCTGGGGTTCTCAAAACCCAGGTACAGGTACCCATCATCGGTTTTGGGGGTTTGGCTGGCCAGCACTTTGCCGTAATCAGAAAGCACGTCCTGGCCTTTGGCTACCCCATAGGGTTTCCAGCCGTCTTCGTCCTCGGTGAACAGGTAGGCACTGTTTTTATTCAACAGGTAATAGCTGATGTACCCGCTGGACTTCACCTGCGGCAATTGCGGCAGCAAACCCAGCCCGAACGCCACCAGCGGGTTGCTCCCGGTCAGCAACGCGGTGGCACCTTTGGCCAGCGTCTTGCCCGTTTCCTGCAGCGCCTGCACCGATTCCTGCCCCACGCCTACCCAATACACCCAATGTTTGGTATTGGCGGGCAACTTAAAGCGTTCAGTGCTGCGGTTGTGGCTGGTAAGGCTGGTGAGGGAAGCCAAATGGAAACTCTTGTCCACCACCGTCTCGGCTTTCAGGTCGTTTTTCACCAGCACTTTTTCGGTGGCGGTAGCCCAGGTGGTATCTTGCACGGTGCGCCAAGCCACGTGCGTGCTGAAATGCTGCGTGGCCGCGCTGCCCGGAATGCGGGTGAGCGTGAAATGGCTGCGGGTGCTCACCTCAGACAAACTCTGCAAAATAATGGTGTACACCGATTTCTGCGGAATGGTGAGTTTGAGGTTGTTCAGTTTCTTGGTTTCGGCTGTGCTGTACAGCGGCGAATTGGAGAAATACTCCTGCACCGTCACTTTATAGTTGGTTTTAGACTTGTTTTCCAAATCCAGCACCAAAACGTCACCGGCCTGAAACGCATATTGCAGGTGGGTAGCCGGTTCTTTGGCGCCCGCCACCTGCACGTCCAGATCAGCTATTTTAATGGCTTTCCCCGGCTGGGCCGAACCTATGAAAGTGAAACTTAGAAGCAGCCCGCAAAGAGCCAGCGCAAACGTAGAAAGAGAGCTACCCATACCGCACGCAAAAAATAATCCTGATTTGGGTGCAATTTACGGAAATCGGCTCATAATCAATACCCTCCCAGCGGCTCTATCCACATTTTACGGGCGGTGGCTTGCGCCGAGAAACCTCCTATGGACTCGCGGAAACGGCCCCGGAACTGAATAGCCACCTGCTGGCCGTTCTGCAGTTCGCTCAAGCTGATGCTTCTTCCGTTCAACCCTACAATCTGCGTAATGGGCGTCACTAACACCACGGCCCGGCTGAACCTGGAGTTCTGGTCTGTCACGCCTTCCACCAGAATAAGCATCTGCCCCTGGCTGTATTCCCGCTGGGAAATGACCCCACGCACGTCTACCCGCTGCGGCGAGTACCTAATGACGGTATCCATCTCGGCGGTGGCATCGGTTCCGGTGGCGTTGGCCGTAGCATCCGTTCCAACCGGAGCCATGGTCTGGCACGCGGTCAGGTAGAATGCAAGGAAGGTAAAAAGCGTACCGGCCATTATGATTCTTATCTTCTTCATGTTCTTTGGGTTAAGGTAGAATCTATGAACGGAAAAGGAACCCTTATGGATGAACCCACGAAAGCATCGGCTTTCTTTTTGGGCTATTTCCAGAAAACCAGGCGGTAAACGGACTATTTCTATGCTAAATTTGTTATCTCTGTAACCGCATTATCTGCCGCCCAAGCATTACATATAGCTTTTTCGCGGCGCGGAAATCATTCTTATGGCTAAAATCAGAACTTCATATTTCTGCCAGAGCTGCGGGGCGCAGTCGGCTAAGTGGATTGGCCGGTGCCCGGCCTGCGGCGAATGGAACACCTACGTAGAGGAAGTGGTGTCGCGCGAAGACGTGACGCCTACCACCGCCTGGAAAGTGGGCACCAGCAGCCAGCAGGTGGCCAGCAAACCCAAAGCCATCGCAGAAATCACCTACTCAGAACAGGCGCGCATCACCACCCAGGACGCCGAACTGAACCGGGTACTGGGCGGCGGCATTGTGCCCGGTTCCATGGTCTTGATTGGCGGCGAACCCGGCATCGGGAAATCTACGCTCATGCTCCAGATTGCCCTGAGTTTGGGCAGCCAGCGCGTACTCTATATCTCTGGCGAGGAAAGCGAACAACAAATTAAGATGCGGGCCGAACGGCTGGGCACCAAACACCCCAACTGTTTTATCCTCACCGAGACCGGCACCCAAAACATCTTCAAGCAGATAGAACAACTCCAGCCCGATGTCCTGATTATTGACTCCATCCAGACGCTGCACTCCTCCTTTATTGAGAGCGGCGCGGGCAGCGTGGCCCAGGTACGCGAGTGTACGGCGGAGCTGCTTAAATTCGCGAAGGAAAGCGGCACGCCGGTGTTTTTGATTGGGCACATCACCAAAGAAGGCAACCTGGCCGGGCCGAAGATTCTGGAACACATGGTAGACACGGTCTTGCAATTTGAGGGCGACCGCCACATGACCTACCGTATTCTGCGCACCACCAAAAACCGGTTCGGGTCTACGTCTGAACTGGGCATTTACGAGATGCTGGGCACGGGCCTGCGCGAAGTGAGCAACCCGTCTGAGATTCTGATTTCACAGCGCGAGGAGGCATTCAGCGGTATCACCATTGGCGGCACCATGGAAGGGAACCGTCCGCTTTTGATTGAGGTGCAGAGCCTGGTCACGCCCGCCACGTACGGCACCCCGCAACGCAGCACCACCGGCTTTGACGCCAAACGCCTGAACATGCTGCTGGCGGTGCTAGAGAAGCGCGGCGGTTTCAAGCTGGGTACGCAGGACGTATTCCTGAACATCGCCGGAGGCCTGAAAGTGGAAGACCCGGCCTTGGACTTAGCCATCTGCGCCGCCTTGCTCTCTTCCTTTGAAGACGTAGCCATTCCGCATACCACCTGTTTTGCCGCCGAGGTAGGCTTAGGGGGTGAGGTACGCGCCGTTCACCGCATTGAACAACGCATCTCCGAAGCCGAGAAATTGGGTTTTCAGGATATTTATATCTCTAAGTATAATAAGAAAGGAGTGGACTTAAGCCGCTTCAGCATCAGGATTCATGCCGCCAGCCGACTGGAGGAAGTCTTCAGTGGTTTATTTGGATAAAGTTTTTCTTTGAACTATTTTTATAGAATCTGTCGTTACGCAGCAATAATAGACCACAGATTTTATCTTATTCTATGTTCTTCCAGAAATACTCCCCCTCCAAAGGCTTCCTGGCTTCGGTCGCGCTCTGCCTGGCGCTTTGCTTTAGCACTATTTCTACGGGCTGGGCGCAGACCAAAGTCACGCTTACCGGTAAAATAGAGAATGCCGTCAGTGACAGCGTGCTGTTGGAACTGTATACGGTTCCGGCGGCGTACTCCGGCGTTTCGTACACGGTGGCCCTGGGCAAAAACGGCGAATTCACGCTTACCGCGCCGGTAGCAGAGCCCATGCTGGGCGAATTGGTACACGGCCCCGAGTCCATCATGCTGTTCCTGCAACCCGGCGACCAACTGGATGTTCGCGCCGATGCCGAAGACATGGTGAGCAGCGTGAAACTGAAAGGCAAAGGGTTTGATGAGAACAACTTCCTGATTCAGTTTGAGCGCAAGTTTGAAGAAGAGGAAGATTACCAAGTGCTGCCAGACAACATCCACAAGCGCGAAAAGGAGTTTCTGCTGTTTCTAGAAGAACGGAAGCAAGACCAACTTAAGTTTCTGGACAAGTTCCTGAAAAGCGCCCAAGTGTCAGAAGCGTTTAAAGGCTACGTGCAGGCGCAGATTAACTTCGGCTACGCCAATGACCGGCTCACGTACGCAGACGTACGCAAACGCGTGGGTGATTTGCCTCCCCAGCTTTCGGCCAACTACTATGATTTCCTGAAGCAAGTAAACCTGAACGCGCCGGGAGCCCTCAGAAACCAGGCGTACCTAGATTTCCTGAACAACTATTTCCAGTACAGAGTCCTGCAGGAAAAACCCGCCAGCCTGGAGCGCGACTATTACCCTAACCTGTACAGCTTAGCCAAGAAAGAACTGCAGGGGCCCGCGCGGGACATGCTGCTGTCGCGCATTCTTTCGCAGACCCTGCGGTTTGGGTACGTACCAGACGCAGACGCCATGTACCTGGATTTTCAGAAAGAAGTCAAAGACGCGAATTACGTGTCTTTTATCCAAACCCAGTACAAACAGTTCAGAAGGGTAGGCTTGGGCAGCCCGGCCCCGGCGTTCACCCTTTTATCCGCCACCGGCGAGAATGTTTCCTTGAGCAGCTTCAAAGATAAGATGGTGTACCTGGGTTTCTGGCGCACGCACTGCGGCATCTGTACCGTTGACCAACAAGCCTACAAGTATTTCGCCGAGCAGCTAGCAGATAAGGGCATTGTGCTGGTGCAGGTATCGGTGGGAGAGGACTTACAGGCGTGGAAGCAGAGCATGGCCCAGAAGAAACTGCCCGGCGTGCAGTTGTACGCCCCAGATTTATCGGCCCAGATTCTGAAAGACTATGACGTGACTTCGTTCCCGGCCTATTTCCTCATTGCCCCAGACGGCACGCTCATCAGTACCAACGCGCGCCGGCCCGGCCACGCCGAAGGTGCCCGTGAGGTAGCCGCCGCCGTAGACCTGTACCGCAAATCTGCCCGCAAGTAGCGTTTTTTGCGTACTTTTGGGAAAACAGGTTTAAATCAGAAATAGGGGCGGTTTACGTAAGCAACCCATATTTTACTTTCGCGCAGCACCTTGACCCGAGGCACCTTTCAAGACGGATTGAATTTGGCATCTAAGCTCACGCCGCGGCGCGCCTGGAACGCACTACAGGTGGTGAGCAGCTATGCGTTGGCCCGTCTTACCAAGAAACCCCGGCACTGGGGCAGCCCGGTCAGTATTTCGTTTGAGCCTACCACTTCCTGCAACCTGCGCTGCCCCGAATGCCCCAGCGGTCTTCGGTCGTTCACGCGGCCTACGGGCATGTTGTCAGACAGTCTTTTCAAGCAGACCATTGACCAGTTGCACAACCGCTTGCTGTACCTGCTGTTTTACTTTCAGGGCGAACCGTACCTGCACCCCTCGTTTCTGGATTTGGTCAGCTATGCTTCTAAAAAAGGTCTGTACACCGCTACTTCTACCAACGCCCACTACCTGACCGAAGAAAATGCCCGCCGCACCGTGGAATCTGGCCTGGATCGGCTCATCATCTCTCTGGACGGCACCACCCAGGACGTGTACAAACAATACCGCGTAGGCGGAAAGCTGGACAAGGTACTGGAGGGCACCAAGCGGCTGGTGAAGTACAAACGCGAACTCAAGTCTAAAACCCCGTACCTTATTTTCCAGTTTCTGGTGGTGCGCCCCAATGAGCACCAGATAGACGAAGCCAAACAATTAGCCAAGGAACTAGGCGTGGATGATGTCTGGTTCAAGACCGCCCAGATTTACGACTACGAGCACGGCTCGCCGCTTATTCCTACCATAGACTACTACTCACGGTACCAGGCGCAGCCCAACGGCACCTATTCGCTGAAGAACAAACTGATAGACGGCTGCTGGAAGATGTGGCATTCCTGCGTCATCACCTGGGACGGGCTGGTGGTGCCCTGCTGCTTTGACAAAGACGCGCATTACCGTCTGGGCAACCTGCAACAGCAGAGTTTCAAGGAACTCTGGAAAAGCGATTCGTACCAAAAGTTCAGGGGTTCGCTGCTAAAAGGCCGCGCCCAGATAGAGATGTGCCGCAATTGCTCAGAAGGCACCAAAGTCTGGGGCTGAACAGTTTCCGTTCGTTTCTGTAGCTAGTTTAGCTGATCTTCCGTATGAGGAATTTAGCGCCTTAGGCCTTGTTCCAGGGCTGGTTCCCAGTAATTCTATCCCATACCCGTGACTGATATAAACGAAGCGTTTCAACTCTTATGGCGCAAACTTGAGATCTGGCTGAAACAGATTGTGCTCATGCTGCCCAACCTGTTCTTGGCCATGCTGGTGCTGGTGCTTACGTTCATAGCGGCCCGGCTCTTGCGCCGCACCTCAGACAAACTACTCATCAGGTTTACCCACAGCAGCGCGCTTAACAACCTGGTGGGCACCACCGTGTATGTGAGTGCCCTTACCCTGGGCATTTTCTTCACCCTGAGCATCCTCAAGCTGGATAAAACGGTAACCACCTTGTTGGCGGGTGCCGGTATCATTGGTTTGGCCCTGGGTTTCGCCTTTCAGGACATAGCCGCCAACTTCATCTCCGGGGTAATCATTGCGTTCAGGAAACCGTTTATTGTGGGCGATGTGATAGAGACCAACGAGCACTTCGGGACTATTGAGCGCATCAACCTCCGCACCGTGGATATTAGAAGACAGACCGGCGAATTGGTGAAGATGCCTAACCGCAAGGTCTTTGAAGCCGCCCTCACCAACTACTCCCACTACGGCATCCGCCGGATTGACTTAAAGGTGGGGGTTTCCTACGCCGAAGATCTGGAGCGGGTGCAGCAGGTGGTCAAAGGCGCCATGGTAGACATCCGGAACATGATCTCGGGCAAAGAAGTAGAGGTGGTGTATGAAGAGTTCGGCGACAGCAGCATCAACTTTCTGGTACGGTACTGGATTACTTACAAGCGCCAGACAGATTTTGTGTACGCCAAGAGCGATGCCATCATCAAGATCAAGAAAGCCTTTGATGAGCATAACATTGAGATTCCATACCCAATCACTACGCTCAATTTTGGGGTGAAAGGCGGCAAAGACTTATCTATAGAACTGAAAGAAGACTTGCCGCACCATGCCAGCACCATGAAGTTGAAAGCTTCCCCAGACGAGGAAGCTCCCAAAGAAGAGCAGACAAAAACGGCCGAAGAATAGTCTTCGGCCGTTTTTGTCTGCTCTTAACAGCAGGATATCACCGCTATTAGTTATCTATCTTTTTGCCCCGGTCTTCTACCAGCCTCAGGAACGCGTCAATGCTCTGGTCGGCGTAAGGGCCGTAGGAGTTAGAGATAGTGCCTTTGGTGCCGTCATTGCATTCAATGGCGTAGAGGATGGCCATATCATCGGGGTTGGTTTCGCCTTCAAAGCGGTAGAAATCCACAATTTTGACTTCTTCTACGCTGTAGGCCTTGTCTCCCTTAAGGGGTAAAAGCACGTTGTCTTCACTTACCCTGAAATCTTCTGTATACCCTTCTTTTCTTAGTTTCGCCTCCACTTTGACTTGGCTGGTGAGTTCTTCTTTGTCTTGCATAACCCAGTATTTTTAGATGGTTTTAGTATCCATTGATGGTATCTGAACTATACGTAAAAACCACGCCTGGTTGCCAGTTATATTCAAAGAAAATGATATTTCTGCTTTCTGATGCGGGCACATCAACCAAAAGCATTTGCCGGGGAAGGGCGCTTTTTGGCTGTTTTCTTAAAAAGAGCCGGGAAGCAGGCAAGCTTACAAACAGAGGGAGCCGCTCCTGCTAGAAACGGCTCCCCCTGTTTTTAAGTGAATGGGTACGTATTATTTATAGGCCTTTTTTGCCTCTATCTCCCGCTGGATTTTAGCCAGGTCAATGGTGGAGCAGGCCCCGCCGCAACCTTTGTTGCAACCGGCCTCTTTGGTGAAAAAGCTCTTATAGCCCATACGCAGCAGGTAAGCCGCCGCTAAAAGAAAGACGAAGAAAATGATGATTTCCTGTACCATAACATGTGCATAACGTTGCCAAAGGTACAAATAGTTTATCTTAACCATGGAAATCAAGTTCCAGCCATCAGAAGCTCAATTGCTGTTTTGGGGCTATTTCCCTAAAAGCAGCCCTAAAACGGCAATGCCCTACAGAAAAGCCCTTTGCTGTTTTGGGCCATTTTTAAAAAACCACCCCTAAAACGCCTTCCCTAAACGGGATGGTATCAGTCCTTCAATCAAAACTTGTCCTTAAACCTTAAGAGGCACTACGCAAAGCAGAGCGTCTCTCTTGGCTCTTCGGCTTAAGAGCTTGTTTAAATTTCAGGTTTGCCGGCGAAAATGGCCAGAGAAAGGTTCTGCGGAAGCGTTTTTTGAGCCGCGTAGCAGCGCTACGGGGCGAGAAAAAGGCGAACGCAGGTTCTTTTTATGGCCGTTTGTAGCGCAAAGATGAAATTTAAACATGCTCTAAGGCATATACTAACCCGGCTTTGGGTACGTTTTAACTAAGCAGGCTCTTTCATTAGAGCAGCTAACATCTGATTACTTAATAACCCTAAATCAAAAAACTATGAAATGTCCCTCCTGCCATGAAACGCTGTTAATGAGCGATAAGAACGGAATTGAGATTGACTATTGCCCCAACTGCCGTGGCATCTGGCTTGACCGGGGCGAACTGGAAAAAATCATTGAACGCTCTGCTGACCATTACTCCAAGAAGGAGAACTATGACTCTGACTACAAGCGCTACGGCTATGGCGACTATGGCAACGATTACCATAAAAAGCATCCGAACCAAAAGAAAAGATCCTTCTTGAGCGATTTATTCGATTAGTCCTCCTGAGCTGGTACCTAACCGCCCCTCTTCCTTTCAAGAAAATAGCCCAATCCCGCATCCTCCTACCGGAAGATATGGGATTGGGCTATTTGATTAGAGTATCTTGACAATGAGAAGGGCAGAACTCATCTCCCAGAGGGGAATAGCCTTTGAAAGAGGAAGGAATGCATATCTGCTGGTGTAAACATCCCTTTTGCCCCCTTCAAAGGGGAAGTATCTGCTTTAGAGGGCAAAAGTACTGAACTGATAGATATAGCTTCTGCTCCTTTCCCCAGTTCCAGTCTTCCCTGAGCGCGCCTCGCTTTTGGCCCTGAATAGACAAAGCTAAGAGCAAAGGACTTCTTAGGCCGAAAGGGCAGTGCGAGAGGGGAAGACGGGGCCCCGCGGCCGTGAGCGCATGGTGGGAAACCATGCAACAACCCAGCATAAGGGCACCGCATCAACCAGCCGCCACGCCAGCAATAAACAAACTGCATGGCACTTGCACCCACGCAAAAAGCAGCCAAGCCGAGGGAACAGCAAAAGGCGTGCACCCACCAACCTCCCTACAAAAGCTAACTTCAGGCAAAGCCCAAAACAAACCAATTAATTCCCTATTCTTTCCAGAACGGCTCAATGAGCTTCAGCATTTCCTGCTGCACCGTGGGGTTGTTGCTCACGCAGATCTGCCGCCCGAACACGTAGTCCTGGCCTCCTCTGAAATCTGTTACCTGACCGCCCGCTTCCTGCACCAAGAGTGCTCCGCCGGCCACGTCATAGGAGTGGATGTTGAACTCAAAGTACCCCTCAGACTTACCAGCGGCTACGTAGGCTAAGTCCAAGGCGGCCGAACCCAAGCGGCGCACGCCGTGGCAACTCTGCATGAAGGAACCCATCACTTGCAGGTATTTCTGCAGGAGGTCAAAGCTGTAGTAGGGGAAACCGGTAGAAATAAGGGAATCAGCTAGGGTTGGGGCTTGGGAAACGGAAATCTTTTTCTCATTGCAGTAAGCGCCGCCGCCTTTGATGGCGTGGTAGCACTCATCGCGGGTAATATCATAGACCACGCCAATCACTAACTCGTCGTTCTGCATCAAGGCAATGCTCACCGAATACACCGGCAGGCCGTGAATGAAGTTGGTGGTACCGTCCAGCGGGTCAATGATCCAGTTGAACTCCTCGGCCAGGTCAGATTTGGTTTCTTCTTCGGTGATGAAGCCTGCCTCTGGCAAGAACTTCTCCAGCCCGGCCACCAAACGCAGCTCGGCCTCTTTGTCTACGTAAGAAACCAGGTTGTTCAGGCCTTTGTGCTCCAGCTTGGAAACATCGAAGTTGGCCGCTTCCTGCAAGATGAACTTGCCTACTTCTTTGGTGAGCTGTACCACCTGGTCGCGGAGCGCGGATATGTCTGTCATAGTTGTAAAGTAAGCATCCGCCGGGGCGGAATACATATAGATTATCTTTTACCGGTTTTGCGGGTAAATCCCAGAAATAAGGCCAAAAACGCCAAGCCTAGCGCGAGCCACTGGGTTCCGTGCCCAATGAATTCGCCGTGGCGGGTGTAAAACGTTTGGGTCTGGTTGAACCTGATTTGTCCGCGCAGGGCCGCCGGTACCCACCAACCTGATTTCTGGAGCAGTTCGCCTTTCTGGTTGATGAACCCCGAGATGCCCGTATTGGCTGAACGCGCCACATCCCGTCTGGTTTCAATGGCCCGCAAAGAAGCGTAGGCCAAGTGCTGCTTGTAGCCTGGGCTGTCGCTCCACCAGGCGTCATTGGTGATGATGAAGATGGCGTTGGCCCCGTTCCGGATGTACTCACTCACGTACTCGCCGTAAATAGACTCATAGCACACCACCGGCGCGCCAGACAGCTGTGGATTCTGGCTATGCCTGAAAACAGCCCGGGTGTCTTGCGAGCCCATGTTGCCGGCAATGCCGCCCAGGTCAATGGAGAACATTTTCAAGGCTTTGAACATACCGGGGTACGGCGTCTTCTCCACGCCCGGCACCAGCTTTGACTTATGGTAGAACGCGTGCTGGCCGGTTGGTTTGAAGTGCAAAGCCGCATTGTACACGTCATAATAGCCCACCTGCTCATGGAAACGGGCCGTGCTGCTTCGCTGGGTAGAATCTGGGTACAACCGGGCCGAGGTAATTCCCGCGACCAACTCCACGCCGGGGTGCCGCGCCAGAAAATCGCGCAGGGCGTAACTCACCGGACTCATCCCGAAGTTTTCTTCCCAGTTGATGCCGTTGCTGATGGAGGTTTCGGGCCAGAGCACAAACTTGGTGTTAGGCGTAATCTGCTGCTCAGACAGCTTGATGAGACGCTCAAATTGCTGTTCAAACGGAATGTAGCCTTCGCCGCCCTCAAACTTCTCTTTGTACGGGTCTACGTTGGGCTGCACCACCACTACTTCGGCGGTTTCGCCTTGTTCCTGGTACTGGCTGCCAATGTAGAAGGACAGCAGCAGCGGCAACAGGAACGTCAACACCGGGGCAACCCATTTGCTCCAGTTCTTGGCCGGAGAAGTCAGCGCGAAGAACACCAACAGGTTCCCCCCCCACACCCACAGCGAACCACCCAGAAAGCCCGTGTATTCATACCATTGCACCCAGCTTGGCAGCGAGGCAAAGCCGTTTCCTAACGTGAGCCAAGGCCAGCTCAAATCCCAGTTCAGGTGAAACTGCTCAAACGCAATCCAGTACACGGGCAAACTGAGATACCCAATGGTTTTCCCTGCTGCCCGTTTAGTCCAGAAGAACGCCATCATAGGCATCATCATGAACAGCGCGTTGAACACCACGGCCGCAATACCGCCGCCCAGCGTGGAGTAACTTACCCAATAGGTGGTGAAGATGTTCCAGAGCAGCAGCAGCAGATAGGCGTGTTTGAAAAACGTGCGGCCTCGTTTTGGGGCTACTTTTTCAGAAATGGCCTTTTCCATGAACAGGAACGGCACCCAGCCTATAAACAAGAAAATAGCCAGTGGTTTCACCGGCCAACCCAACCACAGCAGGAAGGCGCTCATGAGTGCCAGCCCCGGGAGGTAAAAACGATTATTTGTTTCCTTGAACAACAATGACAAATTCTCCTTTGATTGCTTTGGTTGTAAACGTCTGCACCATCTCTTCCAGGGTGCCATTCAACGTTTCCTCAAATAATTTACTTATCTCGCGGCTCACCGAGACCAGGCGCCCCGCCCCGAACACTTCTTTGAACTGCTCCAGCGTTTTAAGTACCCGGTGCGGCGACTCGTAGAAGATCATGGTGCGTTCTTCCTGCGCCAGACTCTGTATGCGTGTCTGCCTTCCTTTCTTGATGGGCAGAAAACCCTCAAACGTGAACCTATCTGTACTGAAGCCCGATTTCACCAGCGCCGGCACAAAGGCGGTAGGGCCGGGCAGGCACTCAATCTTGATTCCTTCCTGCACGCAGGCGCGCACCAACAAAAAACCGGGGTCAGAGATACCCGGCGTACCGGCGTCTGAGACCATGGCCATCCTCTCGCCTTTCTTCAGGCGTTCCACCAGGTGCGCCACGGCTTTGTGCTCATTGTGCAGGTGGTGGCTGTGCATGCGCTTGTCAATGCCCAGGTGGTGCAGGAGTTTGCCGCTGGTGCGGGTATCTTCGGCGAGCACCACGTCCACCTCTTTCAAGATACGAATCGCCCGCAGGGTAATGTCCTCCAGGTTGCCTATGGGCGTGGGCACTAAATACAGTCTGGTCTCTTCTACGGGTTGGGCCATAGGTCAAAGATACTGATTATTTTAGTCCTGAGTTCTGAGTCTTGAGTTCTGAGTTGGGAACGCGTTTATGGGCTGGTTTCTGGAAAACAGGCCCAAAACGTTCTCCATAAAACGTACTCGCAGCTTCTAACAGGAGATGTAGACACGGCGTTTTTGCACTGATTCCCAAGAAACAGCCTGGAAACGGACTTCAGGCATTGCACCGTTCTGCCAGGGCACTGATGCGCTGCGCCAGTAGGTGGTCTTTTTCTGTGACGGTGTTACCAGCGTCATGGGTGGTGAGTCTGATTTCCACGCGGTTGCAGCTGTTGCTCCACCACGGGTGATGGTTCAGTTCCTCGGCCACTACGGCCACCTCGGTCATGAAGGCGAAGGCTTGTTTGAAATCCCGGAACTTGAAGCGTTGGGTAAGTTGGTTGTCTTGCTCTGTCCACATACTAAAATCTGTAAAGAAATAGGCGGCCTGCCTAAATGATTTAGGGCTACCTGCGCCTCAGTGTTTGTACTCTGTTTTTCTTAAAACGATGCCGAAACGTAGCCCTTTCCAACTGCTCCCGTACTTCTAAGTCTATCTCTTGGCTTTGTATCTGATGAATAGCTGAGAATCAAAGTAGAACCTGAGACAAACATAAACTACCAAGACTATGGCAGAAGAACAGAAACCACAGGAAGTTCCAGACCAGCACCAAGACCACCAACCCGGCCTGGAGCATGAAATGGGCCCGGAGCCCATCGTCATTCGGAAGAACTACAAAGGCAGCGAAAAGCTGCAAGGCAAGAAAGCCTTGATTACCGGCGGAGACAGCGGCATTGGCCGGGCCGTGGCGGTGCATTTCGCCCGCGAGGGCGCCGATGTGGCCATCGTGTACCTGGACGAGGAGCAGGATGCCCAGGACACCCAAAAGATGGTAGAGGCCGAAGGTCGCAAATGCGTCCTCATTCCCGGTGACCTGCGCGACGAAGCTTTCTGCAAAGCGTGCGTAGAACAGGCGGTTAAAGAATTAGGCGGCCTGAACATTCTGGTCAACAACGCCGCCGAACAGCACGAGAAAAACGATTTACGCGAGATTACCTCTGAGCAACTGGAGCAAACCTTCCGGACGAACATCTTCGCCTACTTCTTTGTGGCGCAGGCGGCCTTAAACCATTTAAAGTCCGGCGACTGCATTATTAATACCACTTCCATTACCTCTTACCGGGGCTCTAGTCACCTGATGGATTACGCCTCTACCAAGGGAGCTATCACTTCCTTTACCCGTTCGCTCTCCCAGAACCTGGCCGAAGGAGGCATTAGGGTGAATGCGGTAGCGCCGGGCCCTATCTGGACTCCACTCATCCCGGCCACGCTGGAAGAAGTAGGGGATTTCGGGAAAAGCCAGCCCATGGGCCGCTTAGGCCAGCCTTCTGAGGTAGCCCCGGCCTACGTGTTTTTGGCTGGTGAAGACGCTTCTTACATTACGGGGCAGACCATTCACGTGAACGGCGGCGAACAGATAGGCGGGTAAGGCTCAACCTTTCCACGTGGAAAACAGTAAACAGGGAGAGACACAACCTAAAGCAACCGCCTATGGCAACTGACAATAAAGACCACCCAAACGGGCACGACCGTCCCATACGGGTAATAGATGATACGGCCACTAACATGGAAGACATGATGGCCGGGCATATTATACCAGGTGCTGATCCGCCCAAGAACGAAGCCCAGCGCGGCGGCTTCGGCAACCGCGATGGCAAAGAAGGCTACGGCTCTGACTCTTCTGACGGCCCAACCGGGGTAAGCGTGAACGAAGAGGCAGACAGCACTGAGCCACCCAAAGACAATATGCGCACAGACGGCGAAGGTCGCGGCACCTGATACCGTTTCCCGCGTGTTTTTTGAATAATTAGTTTAAACCAGAAAAGGAGGAAGTATGCCCTATAAAAGCAAGAACACCAGCCATGACTCCAAATCGCAGAAAGGCCAACCTACGGACGAAGGCATCAGCAAGGCTGGCGCTAAATCAACCGGTGGGCCAGATGAAATCCAGCGCAGTGAAGAGATAGCAGAAAGGTTTCTGGATGACAACGGCGATCCGGCACCGGAGGCTATTACCCATCCCAACCGAAACCTCCACAAACCCGATATCAACAAACCTAGCTACGGCGGTACTTGATTTGGTTCTTCAGCAGAAGAGAAAAAGCACCTTCTTCACAGAAGGTGCTTTTTTATATGGTTTTTATTCTATTTTCCTAAAACAGGAGACAAACTGATGAACACCTTTGATTATCTAGCCTTGTAATATAACATTTCAAATAACCTTCAAGGCATAGTAGTCCGTGACAGCACCCGGCATCTACCACTAATCACCTCCCCCCATGGCCCGATACGCAATCTCTGATATTCATGGCTGCCTTGTCACTTTCCGGAAAATGGTGGAAGAAGTCATTCAGCTACAGCCGCAAGACCATTTATATTTATTAGGGGATTACATCAACAAAGGGCCTCATAGCAAGGAAGTTATAGACTACATCTTTTCCCTGCAGCGCTGGGGCTTTCGCGTTACCTGCCTTCGTGGCAACCATGACCAGTTGCTGCTAGACGCCGTTGACAAAGGAGAGCACACCGTTTGGCTCACGGAAGAAGACAAGCAGAAAACCTTGACTAATTTTGGGGTAGCACAATTTGCTGACATTGCCCCTGAATACATCTCATTTATCAGGTCTTTGCCCCTTCTGGTCATCTTAGAAGACTACATCCTGGTACACGCCGGGCTAGACTTCACGCTCTCCAATCCTCTCCTTACCAGCAACCACAACCTCCTGAATACGAAGCGCATGCAACCATCTCTTGCCAAACTTGGTGAGCGAAGATTGCTGCACGGCCATTTACCTCTCCCCAGACCTTCCATTGAAAAAGCAGTAGCCCAGAAAAGGCCCGCCATTAACCTAGATGCCGGCTGCGTATATTACCAAAATCAGGAATTCGGCCACCTCTGCGCCTTAAACTTAGACAAAGTAGAACTATTCTTCTTACCTAATTCAGAAGCTCCTTACCCTATAAAGGTTAAATAGCCTATAACTATTCTTATCTTATCTTAAACTAAATAAACATTCTCATTAAATAATTACTATTACCTTAATTGCCATACAGTAAAATACTACCCTTAAAATCACCTTTTAAGACCCGTTAAAGGCATATTTAGGTAGAATTTTATATTAAAAATAATAAATATATAAAAACATATTTACTAATTAAACTACACTTTCCTTTCATAGATTAAAAAACTTTATTGTAATTTTACACGTAGATAGCCGCTCCCAAAAAAGCGACTTTCGCTAATTACCTATTGCACTTATTGCAATTTTCAAACAGTCCAGAACAGAGCAAATACGCATAATCAAGTATACGCCAACCAATCACAATCTTCAACCAGAATAAGTTTATCAATTTTAAAGTAGCGTTATGGAGAAAATTTTACTCAGAAGAAATGCTTCCGGGGAAAGTAGGGCAAGAAGAATCTGGCTATTTTTAGTTTTGATTCTTTGCGGAATAGTGTCAGTAGCACAGGCACAGGTGACAAGCTTGCCTACAACCTATGGAGGACGTTGGAATACTTTGAACAACTCCCCTGCACCTAAGCAAGGGTGGTCACACGTTGGCTTACCTACGGATACTAACATAAACCTAGGCACAACTGACGCCACCACCCATGCAACCAACACAAGATCTGCAAGTTTCGATGGAGACGGCGATCAATTGATTATTAATTTCTCTGGAATCACCAATCAGTCTCCCGGAGAATTTAGCTATCACATTGCATATGTTGGCAGTGCTTCTTCCTTCACCGGAGAGATGCTGTTGGAGCAATCGGTGAATGGCACTATTTGGTCTACATTACAAACCATTAACAGCAGTTCAAACATAGCAAAAATAACCCAGAGTGATGCAGCCATCTTACCTATTACTGCAACTCCTAACTCAGCTTCAAGATATCTGCGATTCAGAGCTACTTCAATTCCAGCAGGTGTCACCAACATACTTATTGACAAAGTAACACTAAGCCCAAGGCCTGCTGCCCCTGAAATCAATATTGTGGTAGGAAATACCACACAGGCGAACGGTACTACTTATACGTTTACGGAACAACAAAATATCAACACCAGCAGCCCTCCGGTTACCTTTACCATACAAAACAATGGAGACTCACCCTTGTCTATTGCAACCCCATTGGTATTAAGCGGCACAAACACTGATCAATACGAGATTCTAGGAGCCCCATCTTCTTCTCTTGCAGCAGGGGCAACCACTTCGTTTCAGGTTGTTTTTAAGCCAACCACAGCAACAATCAAAAGTGCAGCAGTTACTATCGGCAACAATGACTCTGATGAAAATCCCTATACCATTAATCTCAGCGGAAGAGGCGCAATTCTAGCACCTATTATTACGAGTTTTGAACCAGACGCCGGTACCGTTGGAAGCACCATCATTATCCGTGGTTCTCATTTCACGAACGCGCAAACTGTTATATTCAACAACGGCACCCCAGAGGGGAAAACGGCTACCCTCACAAGAATTGACGATAACACAATATCAGCCACCGTTCCGGCAGGTGCAGAAACTGGCAAGATTAAGCTCTCTTACAACAATTCCTTAACAGCAGAAAGCAACGGGGTTTTCACAGTTATCTCTACCCCAATCATCACGGACTTTACTCCTAAGACAGGCCCGGTCGGCACGATGGTGACGGTGACGGGGGCGAACTTCACTGCTGGCGGCGGCCTGCTGTTCAAGAACGCAGCCGGCGAGTACCTCTACTCAGAGGGCTACGAACTGGTGAGCAGCACCCAGATCAGGGGCAAGGTGCCGCAAGGCGCGGTGACGGGCGTCATCTCGGTGGAGGACGACAACGGCGCGATCACGCAGAGCGACCAGAACTTCACCGTGACCATACCGGCTCCCGTTATTACAGAATTATCTCCTACAGCAGCACCTGTTGGAACACTTATAACTGTTACTGGCTCTAACTTGAAAGGCATCATCAACATCACCTTTGGAGGTGTGCTTGCCACAGAATATGATGACACAGAAGAAAACACTTTATATGTTTATGTTCCGGAAGGTGCTCAATCAGGCTCAATGGTAGTAACCACAGCGGGAGGCTCAGCACAATCAAACTTTACCGTAACCATTCCTGAACCAATCATCACGGACTTTACTCCTAAGACAGGCCCAGTCGGCACGATGGTGACGGTGACGGGGGCGAACTTCACTGCTGGCGGCGGCCTGCTGTTCAAGAACGCAGCCGGCGAGTACCTCTACTCAGAGGGCTACGAACTGGTGAGCAGCACCCAGATCAGGGGCAAGGTGCCGCAAGGCGCGGTGACGGGCGTCATCTCGGTGGAGGACGACAACGGCGCCATCACGCAGAGCGACCAGAACTTCACCGTGACCATACCGGCTCCCGTTATCACTTCCGTTAGCCCCAACACCGGCCCAGTTGGAACCGTAGTAGCTGTTGCAGGAACAGATTTGAAGAACATTATTTCAGTTTCTTTCAATGGCATTCCAGCCTCTTTCTATGGAACGGAAGAAGGTCTCACTACAGTTGTGCCCGAAGACGCCACTAGCGGGCCTATCATGGTAAAAACCGCAGGCGGAACAACGGAGTTTGAATTCCTGGTACTTACCAGCACATTGCCAGTAGAGTTGATTGATTTCACGGCAAAGAGCGTTTCAACCGGTGTGATTCTAAACTGGAAAACCGCTTCAGAGAAGAACAACGCTTACTTTGAAGTGCAGGCAAGCGCCGATCCTTTAAAAGAGGGATTCAAGACCATCCAACGCGTAGACAGCAAAGCAACCAACAGCTCAACCCCTACTTCCTATGAAGCAGAAGACCACACGGCCAAAGGCGCAGTTGCCTACTACCGCCTGAAGCAAGTAGATTTAGACGGGAAGGCAGAGTTCAGCAAAACAATTGCAGTAGAGAAACCCGCTTCCAACAAAACGGCTATTGCCGTTAAGGCATACCCCAATCCATTTGATGACAGCCATAACCTGAACCTTGAAGTTGCAACCGAGAAGGCCGGCGCCCTAACTGCAACCCTCTATTATGTGACTGGGAAAAAAGCACTTGAGCAGGTGTACAAGGTAGAAGCGGGCACCTCAATCTTAGAACTGCCCGTAAACAACGCATCAGTAAGCGCCGGCATGTACATCTTAGTGACTGAACTAAACGGTGAGGTTACCACCACCCGTGTCATTAAAAAGTAACCACAAACGTTTTGTAAAAAGGGGAGGCAAATGCCTCCCCTTTTTTATGCCCTAAAAATGACGTGCGCTCCAATGCAGATAAAAGAAAACCCCTGCGAGCACCTCATTCCAACCGGCTGAGCAGCGCATACATTCTGTCCCATTACTTAAAACTGGCCTTACACCCAAAACGCATCGCTCCAGCCCCCTCTCCCACGGAAAAGGGCTGGGGCGATGCGTTTTGGGGCTATTTTACGGAAAACGGACTGTAAACGGCAGGCCGCTGTTATTATTTTCCGGTAGAGAACAGGCACTGCCTTGTCTCTGGCACGCATTGCCTTCTACGGTTGGTTTTCCTGAGGGGCAGACATCCTCCCTTCGTTCCAGCGTTTTAGGCTTGTTTTGCAGAAAGTAGGCCATAAACGGCATTGGCGTAGACACTCTGCGCACACTCCGAGGTCTTTGGCGCCGTTTTGCGGAAAACAGGCCAAAAACGCAGAAACCTGTGAGGCCTTGAAGACCTCACAGGTTTGGAATCAACTGGCGCAAGACTCCAATCTCGTGACACCTGATAAACCGAGTCTCCAGACTTGCCGGGAACCACCGGCAGGAGGGCGTAACAGCCGCTTATAGCCAAGGAAACTACAGGGACGGAAATAGAGAAGCTACCGAGGCAAAGTTTTCTGACTGCCACGAATACGCAATGTGCCCTTCTATGCTTCTGCCATATACCGCAGCGCTCGGTGCATAAAGACAGCAAATGATTACGCTTTTTTTAAGCTGGAAGCAGTGTTGTTGCTTCGCCTTATTCTCTGGGTGTTCACCAATACAAAGAAACCGAACATCCATGTCACCCCAATCGCCTTATATAGTACAATTCTAACTTTATGGTATATTATTAAAAGTTATTATTGTATTTGTATAATTATACAATATATTTCAACACGTTTTATGATATATTGTATTATACATGCATTATTTAGAACATGGCAGCTTTCAGCTATAATTAAAATAACAAACCAAGCAAAGTCACATTAAGCCAAAACCATTTAATCAAAACTTTTAACAGACAGAAGTTCAAGCCTAAAATTTAGCACTATACACAAACCATTAGGAATAAACAGCTCAGTCAAATGAAATTCAACCATTAATTCAAATAACTATGAAGCAAAGTTTTACCCAGTTAAAACAGGTACTGTACCTCACCCTATGCTTATTCTGCATTAGTGATTTAGCCACCGCTGAAACCAGTTCCTCTTATTATTTGAGCAATCACCCCTCAATGGAGTATTCCAGAGGGCAACAAGCTGCTTTCTCTCTCTCCAATCTTGCCCCATTGGCGCAAGTACTGTCTACATTAGAGACAGATGACTCTACGGCAATTGGCAAGACCTATTACTGGGTTCCTTTCGGATTAAACAACAGAGGAAGCGGGGCTTGGAGTGAAATTGGGCATTGGGCTACCACCAGTGGGGGAAAGGAAAAGCATCAGACGCTGCCCACAGCGGCAGATGATGTGGTTTTTGACGCCAACTCATTTCTATTCGCGGGCCAAAAGGTAACGGTAGACGTAGAGGCTAATGTTAAAAATCTTTCATGGGTCAACATTCGGTCTACCACCTTTGAAGGCAGCACCGCCAACCTCAATGTATATGGATCATTTCAGGCACACAGTAACCTTCTTTTAGCAGCCCCCGCCGGGTTTACCATCACTTTCAAGTCTGGCAACCCAGACACACCTATCAACTTTTTAAACAAGTCCTTCCCGGGTTCTTCCAGAATCACGTTTGAAGGAACAGGCGGCTGGATACTCCAGAGTCAATTAAGTGCCGGACAAGGCAGCACCCTCATGTTAACCGAAGGCACCCTCAAAACCAACAACTATAATATCTCGGTCAACACATTCAGATCTACCGGTGAGAAAACAAGGGAATTGCAGTTAGGCACCTCTACCGTAACCAACCTTGTGACTTGGGATGTTTCCTCTTCTCTGGCGCTCAGGGCGGCAGAATCCAGAGTAGTTTTGAATGGGCCAGGCACCCATACTTTCAATGGCGGTGATCAGGCATACAGAGTGGTTGCCTTACACGGGCCAGAATCCTTTGTAAACAACAGCAACACCTTCAAAGAACTTTCTCTGCCTATTAACGCAGATGCTACCGGCACTAACACATTGAACGTAGAAAGCGGCCAGGTACAGACCATAGAGACCTTGTCAACGCCAGGCAGCGCCCCTTTTACCACCATCCAAGCCTCCACCAAGGGAAGCAACGCCACCATCAATTTTACGTCCATTGGTTTCTGCACAGATTACCTCATTCTGGAAGATGTTCATTCCCAGGGGCCAGGCAGCTACTACGCGGGCTTAAACAGTGAGAACAAAGGAAATAACAATGGCTGGCACTTTATTACCTGCTCCACCGCCATTTATGCCCCAAAGACCGAAGCCGATTATGACACTACCTTCACCAGTGCCACCCTTATTTCTGACGGTTCAAACAAATGGCAGGAGATCAAGTACAACGGAGAATTACTTGGTGCCATCCGCGATGGCGGCAATGCCTTGGGAGACGTGACCATAGACTTTCTGGTAAGCGCTGACAGCAGCCGCACCGTAAAGAACACCACCGGGGCAGAGGCTGGCCTAATGCCCAGAAACTGGAGAATCAAAGCCACCAATGAGCCAAGCCCCGCCCAACCAGTCAGCATCCGGCTTTTTGGGTTGCAGGCAGAGTTTGGGAAGTACAAGGCCGCTACCACCAGCGTAACAACGCTACGTGATCTATCCTTTACCGCATACAGCAGCGCAGACAGCACAGAGAACTGCGCCTATACAGACAACACCGCCCAAAGCTCCACCACCGCCCACCTGGGCAACGCAACCATCACCGCCACCGGCAACTACTTTATTGCCGAACTAACCGGAATCACTGACTTTACCGAGCTCTACCTCCACAACGGCGGAGCCGCTATTGATTTTGTGGCTTCTAAACCCGCGCCACCAGCAGTGGAAGCACCGGCCGAAGAAGACCCCGAAGAAGAAATAGAGACAGAACTGGATCCAACCAACTGCGGCAGCATCAAACTCAAATGGAGAGCCCACGCAAAGAGCAAGAAAGTCTACTACGAAGTAGAAGTAGCCACCGACCTCTACAAAAACGACTTCCGGGTGATTGGGAAATTCCAGAAGCGCAACTCCAGGAACCGCGAAGATTCCTATGAACTGAAAGACAGCAAAACCGGTGAGGAGGCCGCAAGGTACTACCGCCTGAAGATGTATGACGCCAAAGGCAGAAAGTACTACAGCAAGGTGCTCGTGGTGAAGTTCAACTGCGGGGTTCAGGTAATACAGGCGTCTCCCAATCCTTTCACAGATCACATCAGCCTCAGCGTGAATACGCCCAAGGCAGGCGACCTGAACATTAAACTGCTTTCCAGCAACGGCAAAGAAAGCCTCTCTAAAAGAGTGCTGGTGCCGCAAGGAAAGTCCGAGACCCAGATTAGGGTTGATTCCAAAATGAAGCCCGGCTTATATTACCTGTTCACCGAACTGAACGGGAAAATCACTTCCCAACGGATTTTGAGAAAATAGCCCCTAAACAGCCCCGCAAAAAACCCTCAGACATTCTCTGAGGGTTTTTTGTTTGTTTTCCTGAAAACAGCCCCTAAACGCTCCCCTCGCTTTCTGGTGCCCTTGCGCGTCTAAATCATTGGTTATTTGCCGCAAGGGCCGTACTTTTGGGTTGCCACTAACAGAATTCCTATGCAACGCGATTCCCACATCTTTGATCTTATACAGAAAGAGCATCAGCGCCAGCTACACGGCATAGAACTTATTGCCTCTGAGAACTTCGTTTCTGACCAGGTAATGGAAGCCATGGGCAGCGTACTCACAAATAAATATGCCGAAGGCCTGCCTGCCAAGCGCTACTACGGTGGCTGCGAGATTGTAGACCAGTCTGAGCAGTTGGCCATTGACCGCGCGAAGCAACTGTTTGGGGCCGCGTGGGTGAACGTACAACCGCACTCCGGCGCGCAGGCCAATGCCGCCGTGATGCTGGCTATCCTAAACCCCGGCGATAAGATCCTGGGGTTTGATCTGTCGCACGGTGGGCACTTGACGCATGGTTCTTTGGTGAACTTCTCGGGAAAACTGTACCAGCCCTCGTTCTACGGCGTAGAGCCCGAGACCGGCGAGATTGACTGGACTAAGGTACGGGAAGTGGCCGAACGCGAGAAACCGAAACTGATTATCTGCGGTGCCTCGGCTTATTCTCGTGATTGGAACTACCAGGCCCTGCGCGAAGCCGCCGATGCCGTGGGCGCGCTGTTGTTAGCCGATATTTCCCATCCGGCCGGCCTGATTGCCACCGGTCTGCTGAACGACCCGTTTGAGTTCTGCCACATTGTGACCACCACCACCCACAAAACCCTGCGCGGGCCCCGGGGCGGGATGATCATGATGCGGAAAGACTTCGAAAACCCGTTTGGCTTGAAAACCCCGAAGGGCGAATTGCGCATGATGTCTTCTTTGCTGGACAGCGGCGTTTTCCCGGGTACGCAAGGCGGGCCGTTGGAGCACGTGATTGCGGCCAAAGCGGTGGCGTTTTTTGAGGCCCTTTCTCCTTCTTTCAAAGAATACACGCTTCAAGTGCAGAAAAACGCGCAGGTGCTGGCCCAGTCGTTTGTGGAGCGCGGGTACAAAATCATCTCTTCGGGCACCGACAACCACTTGATGCTGATAGACCTTCGTTCCAAAGACCTTACCGGAAAACTGGCCGAAAACACCTTGATCAAGGCAGACATCACCATCAACAAAAACATGGTGCCGTTTGACGATAAATCTCCTTTTGTGACCTCCGGAATCCGAATCGGCTCGGCGGCCGTAACTACCCGTGGTCTGAGGGAGCAGGACATGGATCGCATTGTGGGCTACATTGACCGCGTGCTCATGAACCATGACAATGACACCATCCTTTCTGACACCAGAAAAGAAATAAACAATTGGATGCAACAGTTCCCGTTGTTCAGTTACTAAGCACTAGAAAAGTACATGGCACAACGTTCCGGAGAGGTGGCAGCGCACAGCGGAGAAGAGCATGAAATGACCTTTTTGGATCACCTGGAGATTCTCAGGTGGCACTTGATCCGCTCGGCCGTGGCCATTGTGGTATTCACGGGTATAGCTATGGCCAACAAGGAGATTGTCTTCCATGACATTATCCTGGGGCCTTCCCGTACTGATTTCTTCACTTACCGGAAGCTCTGTGAAGTGGGAGCGGCCCTCAACTCGCCGGGCCTGTGCATCAACAAGCTGGACTTCACGCTACAGAGCCGTGAACTGTCGTCGCAGTTCACCATGCACCTGACCAGCTCGTTTGTGATAGGCTTGCTGATCGGGTTTCCGTACCTGTTCTGGGAAATCTGGCGCTTCATAAGACCCGGGCTGTACCCCAATGAACGGGAAAACTCGCGCGGCGCGGTGTTCTTTGTGTCGCTCCTGTTTTTGTTGGGCTCGCTGTTCGGGTACTTTATTGTATCGCCGCTTTCCATCAACTTTTTGGCCTCTTACCAGGTAGACCCTAGCATCACCAATGAGTTTGACTTGTCGTCCTACATTTCTACGCTGGTCACGCTGGTGCTGTCCTGCGGCATCATGTTTGAGTTGCCCATGATTGTGTACTTCCTGTCACGGGCGGGCATTCTGTCTCCCGAGCTCATGCGCATTTACCGCAAGCACGCCATTGTGGTCATTGCGTTTGTGGCCGCCGTGCTGTCTCCGCCAGACGTATTAAGTATGACCCTCATGGGCATTCCGCTGCTGCTGCTCTACGAGGTGAGTATCAACATCTCGTGGTGGGTACGCCGCCGCGATTTGGCCAAGTTAAACCAACAAGCTACTTCTTAACGCTACTAAGATGAAAATAGCCCTGGGCGGCGACCACGCCGGATACCAATACAAAGGAATGGTGAAAGAACAACTGGAGGCCCTGGGCCACGAGGTAAAAGACTTCGGGCCGTTTTCAGACGCCTCGGTAGACTACCCCGACTACGTGCACCCGTTGTCCTCAGCGGTGGAGTCTAAGGAATACGAACTTGGCATCCTGCTCTGCGGCAGCGGCAACGGCGTAGCCATTACCGCCAACAAACACGCCGGCATCAGAGCCGCGCTGTGCTGGCAAAGAGAACTGGCCGAACTGGCCCGTTCCCACAACAACGCCAACGTGCTGTGCATTCCGGCCCGGTTTGTGAGCGAAGAAGTAGCCGGTGAGATGGTAGAGGCGTTTCTGGCCACTCCGTTTGAAGGCGGCCGCCACCAGACCAGGGTAGATAAGATTGCCTGCGCCTAACGGCGCGAGTTCTGAGTCTTGAGTTCTGAGTCCAGAGTCAAAATAAAACGTAGGGGTGCCTCTTGTGGGTGCCCTTGCTGTTTTGGGGCTGTTTTCTGTAAAATAGGCTATAAACGGAAGAAGCTCCGCCTATGATTTGATTGTTATTGCCCCGGCAGAAAAACAGAAACCATAACCACTGCTTGCGGTTGTTGGTATTGTCACCAACAACCGAGGCCCCGTTTCACCTGCTTAGGGCAACCACAAGGGATTGCCCCTACATCCATATCCTGACTCAGAACTCAGGACTCAAGACTCCTTTACCGCACCCGCCGGTAGAACGGGCCATTTCCCACCTTCTCGTAGCGTTGGAAGACCAGGGGCAGCTTGTATTGCAGCTCGGGCATGAGGTTCTGCTGGTCTACAATGTAGGCGGGAGGGTCTTGCCGGAGGTCTTGCAGAATGGTGAACAGTGCCTCATAGTGGCTCAGCCTGCCAAAGAAAGGCCGAGCCAAGTCCCAGCGCAGATAGGGTGAGCCCAGGCTGTTGTGTTGGTAATAGTTGAGGTCGGGGCCCAGCACCAGTAACCGTTGCCCCTCTATTTGCCTGTACTTGGGAAGATCCTGCACCTGCACCCGTTCGGGTTCTATTTTCAGGGCGGTATACACTACTCCCAAAGGGTTATAGCGTACGGCTATCACACCGGCTACCACCACCAAGAAAAGGAGTTCGGCAATCCAGAAGCGGTTGCCCCCCCAACTGAAGAGAAAGATGCCAAAATAAGAGAGCAAAGGCAGCAGCAAGATCAAACCTTTCACTGAGGCGTCATGGCCGCTAATGAGTACCAGCGCCACCACAATAATCCAGATGAGCATGAACTGCAGGAACCGGGCCTGGTAGTTGGCCCCTAGCGTAACCAAAGGCAGACTGAGCAAGGCCAACCCCAACACGCCCAGCGGAAGGGCCGCCACCGTGAAAACCTGCCCAAGGGGCATGCCAAAGGAGAAAGTAAATTGCCAAGACCAGGTTAGCCCCAGCTCCAGAAAAGGCCCCAGCGCGTTCTGGTACAGAAAATACGTGAACACCACGGTATACGGGAACACAAAGCCCGTGAGCATTAACAGGGTGCTCCTAAAAGCGCCCGAGGCGAAATAAATAACCGCGAAGAAGCCCAGCACCAGAAACCACACCAGCGGCAGATAACACAGGGCCGCCAGACCCAGCATAAAACCAGCCTTGAACAGACGTCCGGCATTGGAAGCCTCTTTGGAGATAGCAGTTAGGCTGGAGACCGCCAAGATCACAAACGTATGGCCCAGCAGCAACTGCGAGAGCACATCCAACTCAAAGAAAATGCTCCCGAACAGCAGATACAGCAAGGCCGGTACATAAGACCTGTAAGGGTGTACCTGGTTCCGGTTGAAGATGAAGTTCAGCAAAAACGCCTGGTAGCCTATCAAGAACGTAGCCAGCAAGCGGTGTGCCAGATAAGACCGGGGGGCCACCATATCCAGGAGCCAGTAGACGGCGGCCGAAAGGGGCCCGGTGGTGTCATACACGTCCTGGTAGAGCATAAAACCCTGGTGCAGGCGTTCGCCCAGCAGCACGTGGTGCAACTCTGAGAGGGTAGTAGGAAGCCCAAAAATGAGCAACGGAAGCCGGATGAGGAGAAACAGCAGTACCAACACCACCCACCTGGACGGAAACAAACTGCGGAAGAATCGTATCAAACAATGCGCGGCTTAGCCTTCGCTCTGACCTTGCGGCAAAGAGGAGGACGGTTTGTGGGGTAAAAATGTGAAATTAATACGATATTTGCGGAACCATGGAAAGTAAACGCCAACAAAAATTCGCCAGACTGATTCAAAAGGAACTTGCTGAGATCTTTCAGCGCGATGTTTCGCATTTGTTTCAGAGCACCTATATATCCGTGAGCGGAGTATCTGTCTCCCCAGATCTGGGCGTAGCCAAAGTGCATTTAAGCCTGCTGCTCAACCCCAACGGCCGCGATTTACTCAACGAAATAAAAGTACATACCAAGACCATTCGGCATGAACTGGCCAAGCGCATCAAAAACCAGGTGCGCGTGATCCCCGAGTTGATCTTCTATCTGGACGATACCGCCGAGTATGCCGCCAAAATGGACAAGATCATCTCCCAGCTTGACATTCCGTCAGAATCAAAAGAAGACCCCACCAACCCGTTCCGGACGGAGGACGACTATTATCTATCTGACGAAGACGGCGAGGATGACGAAGAGGAGGAAGACGACGCCGAAGAGCGTTAGTCTCCTAGGCACTCTTCCGTTTTCTGTTACGCAAGCCAGCTACCAAACCCACCATGCAGTACGATCCCATCAAACGCGTTCTGGGCGAGGCGTTCAACAAAACGCCTTTCCTGCGCAGACTTTTTTACCACCTCTTAGACCTGCTGCTGCTGCGTACGTGGCACATCCACAAAGAACTGCGCGCCTGGGCCAAAACCAAACGCCAGCAGCCCCTCCAGATTCTGGATGCCGGCTCGGGCTTTGGCCAGTACAGCTATTACCTCTCGGGCATGAGCCCCAAATGGCGTATTCTGGCCGTAGACGTGAAAGACGAGCAGATTGCCGACTGCGCCAACTTCTTCCAGAGAATAGGGCGGCATAACGTCATGTTCCGGAAAGAAGATCTGGTCACGTTCCAAGACCCGGAGGCGTTTGACCTGGTGCTGAGCGTAGACGTGATGGAGCACATTCTGGAAGACGTGGAAGTGTTCAGAAACTTCCATGCCTCTATGCGCCCGGGCGGCATGCTGCTCATTTCCACGCCCTCAGACCAGGGCGGTTCAGACGTGCACGGCTCTGAGGAAAGTTCTTTCATTGAGGAACACGTGCGCGATGGCTACAACATTGAGGAAATACAGCAGAAACTCAGAAGCGCGGGCTTCAGCCGCACCCAGGCGCATTATTCGTACGGCGCGCCCGGCAAAATCTCCTGGCGCCTGAGCATGAAATACCCCATTCTCCTGTTGGGTACCACCAAGCTGTTCTTCCTTCTTTTGCCGTTCTACTACCTGTTGGTGTACCCTTTTTGCCTCCTGTTGAACTGGCTGGACACCACCGGCAAGCACCCCACCGGCACCGGCCTTATTGTGAAAGCCTGGAAATAAGTAATTGGGCAGACATAACTATCCCTCTCTTTGTCCTCCTGAAAAGATTTCGGTGGCGAACGGCAACGGCGTTTATCTACCGCTTTTCTAGTTCGCCCACAAAATCCTTTCAGGGTGACATAAGGGATACTATAATTTATCCTGCTACTTAGAAGCCTATACAAGAGGTTGGCAGTTCTTGTAGCACAAAGAAAAGCAGCCCTTGTTTTTGGCATCTTTTCTGAAAAACACCCTAAAAACAAGGGCTGCTTTTCCTGGACTTTGACAATGCCCCAAGAACCCCTAACTTCACCCCTGAAGATTTCCGCGCTGCGGATTAACCATACTAAAATGATAGAGTTAGTCAGAACAGACTCCGCCAACCAAGACTTTGCAGAGCTTGTCTCCCTTTTAGACGCCGATCTGCATGTAAGGGACGGAGATGACCACTCTTTTTTTGCCCAATTCAACAAGATAGACGCCATACGGCAAGTGATAGTGGCGTACTACAACACGTTCGCGGTGGGGTGCGGTGCCATCAAACCCTATTCCCCAGAGATTGCCGAAGTAAAAAGAATGTTTGTGTTGCCTGAGTTCCGGGGGCAGGGAATTGCGGGGAAAGTCTTGGCGGAACTGGAGAACTGGGCCGCCGAGCTGGGATTTAAGTCCCTGATTCTGGAAACCGGAAAAGCGCAGCCCGAGGCCATCCGGCTCTACACCAAAAGCGGCTTCAAGGTAATTCCCAACTTCGGCCAATATGAAAACATTGACTCCAGCGTTTGCATGGAAAAGGACGTAGAACGAAAGAAAGCATCTGAGTTGTAGCCTCGGGGTACGGCCCGGGCATTCGGCAAGGCCAGCCTTTCGCCGCAGAAAACAGAACCCTTTCGCCTAAGAACAGTAAAGGTGACCTGAGTGATGGAAAAAGGTTTAGTCCTTCACTCATTCATTCAACCACTCATTCACGCATTACCAAAAGATGAACGTTGCCCTTTTTATCGCCCGGCGGTACTTCTTCTCCAAGAAGAAGCGCAACATCATCAACATCATCTCCATTATTGCCATGATTGGCGTGGGCGTGGGCACCATGGCCTTGATTGTGGTGCTCTCGGTGTTTAACGGGCTGGAAGATTTGATCCGGTCGCTGTACGGAAAGTTTGACCCCGAGATAAAGATTACCACCGTAGAGGGGAAATCCTTTGAGACCAACGCCCAGTTGCTGGACAGAATCAGGAAAACGCCGGGGGTGGCGCTGCTCACCGAGGTGATTGAAGACAACGCCCTGCTCCGCTACAATGACCGCCAAATGGTGGTGAAGGTGAAAGGCGTGAGTGAGAACTTCTTCCAGCAGAACCTTATTGACTCCGCTATTGTAGACGGTGACTACCGGCTCAAACGAGATGGCAAAGAGTTCGCCCTCATTGGCCGCGGCGTGCAGTACCAGCTCTCCATCAGGCCAGAAAACCCTTTTTCGCCGCTCCAGTTCATGTACCCTAAGGCGGGCAAGAAAACCATCATCAACCCAGAGAACGCCTTCCGCCAGCTGGGCATTCAGGCGGGCGGCGTGTTTGCCATTGAGCGGCAATATGATGATCAGTACGTGTTTGTGCCCCTGAGCTTCGCCGAGGAACTTCTGGGCTATGAGCGCAGGCGCACTTCGCTGGAGATCAAGACCAAGAACCCCAAAGACATTGGGCGCGTGCAGAACGCGTTGAAGGAGCTGCTGGGCAAAGGCTTCAACGTCCAGGACAGCGAGGAGCAGCACGTGAGTTTGCTGCGGGCCGTGAAGGTGGAGAAGCTGTTTGTGTTTGTGACCTTCACGTTTGTCTTGCTCATTGCCTCCATCAACATCTTCTTCTCGCTTTCCATGTTGGTGCTGGACAAGCAGAAAGACATCGCCATCCTGGCATCACTGGGAGCCGACCCGCGCACCATCCGGCGTATTTTCCTGCTGGAAGGGGCCATTGTGGCGTTTACCGGGGCCTTTGTGGGGCTGGTGGTGGGCGGCACCATCTGCTGGCTGCAACAGACGTTTGGCTGGGTTTCCATGGGCATGAGCACGTCAGTGGTAGAGGCGTACCCGGTACTCATGCGCTCCACTGACTTTCTGCTTACCGCCGCCGCCATCATCCTTATCACCTTGCTTGTCTCCATCCGGCCGGCCCGCCGCGCCGCCGCGCTGTCCATCAGAGAAAACCTGTAAGCTGTTTTTAGGCTGTTTTCAGGAAAACAGGCCAGAAACGGTTCTAGTTGTGCCGCCCACTTGCGCCGCCTTGTTTCGCGCCTGTTTTTAAGAAAACGGCGGATAAACAGGCCCATGGGTGCCAAAAAATATAGCAACTGCTAATTTTTTGATTTTTGCTTCGGTGAAAAACAGATTTTGTTGTACTTTCAATATTGGGAAAGCGAGCCTCTGCCATGAAAGTATACACCACACAGCCTTTTCAAGTTATTTATTCTCTTTTTGAGCATGAATACCTGGGCTATTTGTTTGAGTCTTTTGTGGTGCAGGTCAACTCCAAACGCCAGCTCACCCTCCAGCACCAGAACATCTCCAGCAAAAACGCCGATGAATTTGCGGCCCGCCTGAATGAGACCGATTTCGAGCTCATTGAGCTCATGGATCAGATTCAGCAGGATGCGGTGTTCAAGAAATTCGCGGTGAAGAAAACCACCCTCGCTGATTTCTTCTTCAAGACCTATGACCCGGCCAAAGGCGATAAACTCCTGCAAGAGAACATAGACCACTACGTGCAGCGCCGCATGTGCCAGATTCTGCACCTGTTGCAGGACAAGATGGTGTTTGTGATGGGCAAAGACGGCGAACCTACCTGGAAGCGCCTGAAAATGGCTTCTGAGAAAGCCACCGTGCTCTTCCACTTCCGCCGCAATGATGACAATACCCATTATTTCCCTACCCTCAAGTACCAGGGCGAACGGCTGGAGTTCCAGTACCAAGACGCGGTGCTGGTGTGCAAAGAACCCGCCTGGCTGCTGCTCAATGATGTGCTTTACAGCTTTGAGAAACAGGTAGACGGCAAGAAACTGCAGCCGTTCCTGAACAAGAAGTTCATTGCGGTGCCGCGCAACGTAGAGGAAAGCTACTACCGCAAGTTTGTGGCCCCGCTCATAGAGCAGTTTGACGTGTACGCCAAAGGCTTCGATATAAAGTCTGAGCGGTACGTGCCGCAGCCGCAACTCCAGTTCTCAGAGTTGGCGGTGGCCGAGCCTTTACCGGCCTTGTTTGCCACCACGGGGGAAGAGGAGGAGGAAGAGGAAATCACCCACTCGCATGAGGGCGACAAGATTGTTTTTCAGCTTAATTTCAAATACGGCCCCTATACCGTAGGCACGCAGGAAACTAAGAAAATCAGCGTGAGCGTGGAGAAAACCCCGGAGTCTTACATTTTTCACCGGCTGCACCGCGATGTAAACCAGGAGGCTTCCTTTCTGCGCGAGCTTTCCAGCCGGGGCCTGGACATCAGGAACGGCAAGGCAGTCATGGACAAGCCCCAGGCGTTTGGCTGGTTGAATACCTACGCCAAAACGCTGGAAGACCTGGGCTTTACCTTAAAACAGAGCCAGTCAGAGAAGAACTACTTCATAGGAGAGACCTCGGTGAACGTGGGCATCAGTGAGACCAATGACTGGTTTGATATCTACGGCACCGTTCGGTTTGGGCCGTATGAGATCCCGTTCATCAAGCTGCGCAACCACATTCTCACCAAACGCCGCGAGTACAAGCTGCCCAACGGCCAGATTGCCATTATTCCGGAGGAATGGTTTACGCAGTACCTGGAGCTGTTCGCCTTCTCTGAGGGCGAGGAAGAACTGAAGCTGCGCAAGCACCATCTCTCTTTGGTGAGCGACCTGCAGAACGGCAACCTGGCCCACGTGACCATGAGCCGCAAACTGGAGAAGCTGCGCGAGTTTGAGGCCGTGGAAGACAAACCATTGCCCCTCGGGTTTAAAGGCGAACTGCGCCCGTACCAAAAGGCTGGGTATAACTGGCTGCATTTTGTGCAGGAATACCATTTTGGGGGCTGTCTGGCAGATGACATGGGTCTGGGGAAAACCGTGCAGACGCTGGCCATGCTGCAGCACCGCAAAGAGAATGGCGCCCAAACGGCTTCCTTGCTGGTGATGCCTACCTCTTTGGTGTACAACTGGCTGGCCGAGGCCCAGAAATTCACCCCGCAACTGCGCATTCTCACCTATACGGGCACGTACCGCAACAAAAGTGTGGCCCAGTTCAAACACTATGACCTCATTCTCACGTCTTACGGCATTGTGCGCCTGGACTCTGAGATTCTGAAGAACTATATGTTTGACTACGTGATTCTGGACGAAAGCCAGGCCATCAAGAACCCCAATTCCAACACGTCCATCAGTATTCGGGAGCTCAAGTCTAAGCACCGACTTATTCTCACGGGTACGCCCGTGGAGAATAGCACCATGGACTTGTGGAGCCAAATGTCGTTCATTAACCCCGGCTTGTTGGGTACCCAGAATTTCTTCAAAAAGGAATTCCTGCGCCCCATTGAAAAGCTGAAGGACGAACACAAAACCAAGCGCCTGCACGCCCTTATCAAACCCTTCATTCTGCGCCGCCACAAAAGCCAGGTAGCCAAAGAACTGCCCGAGAAGATTGAGCACGTGACCTACTGCAAAATGACCGAGGAGCAGGAGCACGCCTACGAGGAAACCAAGTCTTTCTACCGAAACAAAATCCTGAAGAACATTGAGGAGCAGGGGGCGGCCAAATCGCAGTTCATGCTCTTGCAGGGCCTTATGAAGCTGCGCCAAATTGCCAACCACCCCCGCATGGCCGACCCGGCCTCAGAAGCGGAATCTGGCAAGCTGGGCGAAGTGCTGCGCCTGACCAAAACCGTAGTCAACGAAGGCCACAAGGTGCTTATCTTCAGCCAGTTCGTAAAACACCTGGACATTGTCCGCGCCGCGTTGGACGAGCGCAAAATCAACTACGCCTACCTGGACGGCTCCACCAAAGATCGCCAGGCCCAGGTCAACCACTTCCAGAACGACCCCAAACTGCCGGTCTTCCTCATTTCCCTCAAAGCCGGAGGCGTAGGCCTTAACCTCACCGCCGCCGACTACGTGTTCATCCTGGATCCTTGGTGGAACCCCGCCGTAGAAGCCCAGGCCATTGACCGTGCGCACCGCATAGGCCAGCAGAACACCGTTTTCACCTACAAATTCATCACCAAGAACAGCGTGGAAGAAAAGATCCTCGCCCTCCAAGACAAGAAACTCCAAATGGTCTCTGACCTTATCTCCACTGATGAAGCCGTGATAAAGCGGTTGACCAAAGAGGACATTGAGAGTTTGCTGAGCTAGGCGTCTAAAGGCTACTTTTGGAAAAATCGGTTGGAAACGCAGAGCCATTGATATGTGATTGTCATATAGAGTAGTTTCGGTTATTAGCCAAAATGGCTGTAAACAGGATGTTTAGAAAGTGCAGATAAGCGTATGTTGACGTATATACAATAGTTGGTTGCAATTGAAAAAATATGAAAGTTAACCTAGTTTCCTTCAACTTTGAATTGACTTCAAGCGAAAAGCGGAATTCATTAATTGAGATTTTCAACAACTCAAAGTCCGATTTACTTTTATTTGCTGGACATACTCTTAATGACATATCCGACATTGAAAAAATTAGGGATAAGATAGACAACAAAAGCACCGTTGCATTCTTTGAAGTAAAAAACTTCGGTGCCAGAGAACTGACAAACTGGGCATTTAAAATAGAAAACAATAAAATCCTGAGCTGCCACACTCATCAAATTTTTACCGACTCTTCAGAAATAAACAAGAATAAATATTGCGCTGAACAACTCTTGCACGAGCTGACTTCTAATAGAAAATTTACTGTTAAGGACAAAAGAATAAGCTTGCTAGTTTGCGGTGAAATAAATATCCTAAAAAATATTCAGTCAGAAGACAACAGGGTAGAGTTCAGAGTTCAAGACAAGGAACTTAGAAAAAGCTTTGATTCCATTTTAGCACAAACCGACATTTTCTTGAATCCATTGCATACACCAATGGGAAACCAAGGAAAAATGGAAAAAAGGAGAACGTTTCTGTCAGCCAAAGGCAAAGCATATTTCTCAGCAGCAAACATGGACAATGAAGCTGTACTGGAAAATCGTAAGTTGCATTACGCTTTTGCAAATGGAAACGAGATTGTAGGCGAAATACTTAAATCAACACCAAAATATATCGTCAGAGAATATCAGATAAAGTCGTAATGCTTTTAAAAAAACAACAGCAACCAACATTGTGTAAACATCATACTTCGGCCGACGGCCTCGCACGTTGTTTACACGAGACCGTTAGCGGTCATTGTGGAAACTTCTTACCGGCTGGCAACGCAAAAGAATTATCTGCAAATCCGAAGAAATTATCGGCAAAATT
>NZ_JABFAM010000015.1 GCF_013623775.1 Rufibacter sp. XAAS-G3-1
TCAACTCTATAGCTTTGTCCTTGTCAATAGAATTTGGCTTTTTATAATATTCCCAATTTGTCATAATTTAAATTGCAGCTAACTCTTGGCTAAAGGAGAGCTACAATAGTTGCTTCCTCCCTGGCTTGAAGAATTTTCTACCCCTTGCGCCAAAGAAGCCTTAAAAAAAGCCTGCTGGTCAGGCCTGGGCAGCGCCATAACACCTGTTTGGGCTCTTTTCCGGGTGAAGCGCATCAGTTTCTGCAGGTTGTAGGCCGCGGCGGCCAGCAGCATCCCCTTCTGGGCCTGTTGGATGCCCCTGGTGTTGATCTTCCTCATGCCCATGAAGTTGATGAGCGTGCCCAGCACGGGCTCCACCGTCGCCTGCCGGAGCCCTTTCATCTTTCGCCCATAGCGGCTTTTCAGGCGGGCGATCACCCGCTCGTACTCATCGCGGCAGTAGGTGATCCCCGCCTTCTTCTCGTGGCCCTTGCCGATGCAGCCCTCCCGCAGGGGGCAGCCCTTGCAGTCCCTGCGGGTGGTGAGGTAGACCTTCTTCTTGATGTTGCCCTTCGGCTCCACCTTGACCTTCCGGAACGTGGCTTTCTTTCCCTGCGGGCAGACCCAGCAGTCCCCTTCCTTGTCGTAGGTGAAGCCCTCCGGCGCTCCCTTGTAGGTGCCGTGCGGCGGGATGAAGGCCGTGATGCCTTCCTGCTCAAGCAAGGCGTAGTTCTCGCCCGAGGAGTAGCCCGCATCAGCCAAGACGGTGCCGCAGCCAAGATGCAGGCTTTGCAGTCTATGGGTGAGGCCCTCGAGCAGACGGGGCAGGCACTGGTTGTCCTTCCTGTCGGCCTGCACGTGGGTGATGGTGTGGCGTCCGGTGTCCACGGCCACCTGCGCCAGGTAGCAGAGCCTGCGGGCCTTGCCGGGCTTGACGGCGATGCGCGCGTCCGGGCCCACGGGGGAGTAGTGCGTCTTGTTGGAGGTGTACTTGCTGTTTTTGCTGCGGGCTCCGGTTCTGTAGTCCTGCTCCAGGCTCCACTTCCTGTTGCGGGCCTTGATCTCCAGCAGCTCATCGGAAGAGGCGGTAATCGTCTGCTGCTCCAGGGAGGCTTTGTTAAAAGCCGCTTTTCTGTCGCCGCGGCTGATGGCCCTGACCCGCTCCAGGTGTGCGTCCAAGTCCTGATGGGGTACCTTCAGCTCGAGCGAGCCCATGGAGGCGTTGGCCTTGACCAAGGCTGAGTCCACCGCCTGGGTGTGCCCCGCCACCATGCCCGCCTCCACGCATAGGGAGAGCACCCGGGTGAAGACCTCCTCGAAGGGAGACCCGGGCAGCAGCTGGCGGGTGCGCGAGACGGTGGAGTGCCAGGGCAAGGGCTCGCCAAGTTGGTAACCCAAAAAGTAGAGCAGGTCCAGCCTGAGGCCGCAGTGCTCGATGAGGCTGCGGTCGGAGACGATGTTCTCAAGGTAGCCCACCAGGCAGAGCCTGAAGAACACCGCCGGGTCGATGGACTGCTGGCCGCAGGTGCCATAGTAGGGACGGGTGAGAGCGTGGAGGAAGTGTAGGTCCAGCCGGTCTTTGAGCCTGCGGTAGAAGTTGTGCTCCGGCACGTGCGCCGAAAGCGAGAAGCGCAGTTCCCGCTCGTCGGCAAAGTGCTTCCTGCCCTGCATCGGTAAAAAGAGTTGGTGGAACATCCTTTTACGTGTATCTTCAGTCGGTTGTGCAACAAGCACACTGTGTAAAAGTCATCTCGGCCGACGGCCTCCGCCGTCGTTTAGCCAAGCCGTTGGGTGCAATGTTAAACAATCTTCACCAGAAGGGATTGTATCCGTATAAAAAGGATAAATTTGGAAAAGGAAAAACTACAATGGACGCATTAATCAATAGAATTACCTTAAACCCAGAAATCTGTCATGGGAAGCCTACCATCAGGAACATGCGCTACCCAGTAGAAATGATATTGGATTTGCTTTCCTCAGGGATGACCTTTAATGAAATAATGGAAGATTACCCTGCGATTGAGGAAGAAGACATCAAAGCATGCCTAGCCTTCGCCTCTAGGCTAACCAAAATCAAAGCGATACACAAAGTGGTTGCATGAAATTTATCGTAGACGCCCAGCTCCCAAACGGGATTGCATGGATATTGAACAACAGGGGTTTCGACGCGTTGCATACAGACAATCTTCCAGACCAAGAAAGAACGACCGACAATCAAATCAGGGAAATATCTATCAAAGAAAACAGGATTGTAGTCACAAAGGACTCTGATTTCCTTGATTCCCACTACATAAAAAATATACCGGAGAGGCTATTACTCATTTCAACTGGCAACATCAGTAACAAAGAACTTTACAATATTTTTGGAAATAATCTGCATCAGATAATTGATTTGTTTGCCACCTGTAACTTAGTTGAGATGGACAATACAGAAATAATCGGGCACGGTTAAAAAACACTCCACCCAACATTGTATAAAAATCATGCTACGGCCGACAGCCTCGCACGTTTTTTATACTAACCGTTACCCGCTGTTAAGAAAATAGAAGCTGGAGCCGCACAGTAAAACCCCACGGACATGCAGAAATCATGGACACCGTTTGCAAGCAGACGGATGTATCTGCCGGCGTTTTCGGGCTGGTTTTCTGTAAACAGGCCCAAAACGGAAAGAAAAAAACAAAGACCAGCCAGCAGCGAAAGAACAGTAGGGCGCAGAGAGAATTGATCGTCAGTCGGGCTCCATTTGGTAGACGCGCATCTTTCCTGTGGTCGGCGTTCCTGTCAACTTATTCTACATACTGGGTTTACAGCCATTGCAAGGCAGAACGGTTTCACGCAAACTTTTTTAAATAAAAGGGATGAATTGATAAAAATTCAGTAACTATGCTCCCTATAAATGCACGGGGTGCCCACGTGAAAACGTAGGCTGAGATGATACCCGACACCTGATTTGGATAATGCCAACGTAGGGATGCAGGATGAAAGGACTCCTTTGTATACTCCATTCCGTTGGTCTGCCCAATTGAATGGATTTTTTGTTTTACAACAATACGTACCATGGAGCTAGAGAAACACACCGCCGGATTACTCCCCCAAACGCAGCAGAACTGGCAGAACAGATCAGAATGGTTCTTTAACCGAGCCCATACAGACACATACGAGCAATGGTACGAAGGACGGTACAAACGAGCCGAAATCTGGCAGAAGAAAGTCATGGAACAACTGGTGTCCAAAGACACCCGGGTAAAAACCCTGCTGGAGTTTGGCTGCGGCACTACCCGTTTTACCAGATGGTGGAAAGAGATAGGCATAGAAGCCACCGGAGGCGACATTTCGCCCCTCATGCTGTCACAGGCCATTCATTTATTTGACGGTGATCTGGTCATGGCAGACTCCCACCACATGCCTTTTAAGGATAATACCTTTGATGCCCTGGCCTTTATCACCACGTTTGAATATTACAAAGACCCCGTGCAAGTGATCAGAGAGGCTGCGCGGGTAGCCCGGTACGGCATAGCCATGGGCATGATGAACCGAAACTCGCCCAAAGTGGCAAGAAGGCGGGTGCAGCAGTTATTCGGTAAAAATCCGTTCTATGTGACGGCCACTTTTTACACCCCGCAGAAACTCATGGAGATCATTCACCACGCTCTGGCCGGAAGGGAATATTCCATAGAATGGACGTGTACCGGCTTGCCGAAATGGTTTCCGGTGCAGCAGTGGAGTTTGCCCTACGGTGACTTCTTCGGGTTATATGTCACACTCCATGACGTAAAAAGATGAACGATACATCCGGTAAAATCAGCCAGGCGTCTTTTGAGCAGTTGGTGCTCTCAAAATGCGGTTCTAAACGAGAAGAGGTGCGCGTAGGGCCTCACTTTGGGGTAGACGTGTCCCTCATAGATTTACCCGGCCTAATGACCATGGCCGTGACCAGCGATCCCTTGTCCCTTATCCCCTCGTTGGGGCTGGAAGAGTCGGCCTGGCTTTCGGTTCATCTGATGGCCAATGACATGGCTACCACCGGTTTCGCCCCCATGTACGGGCAATTCGTGCTGAATCTTCCGGCAGTTCTCTCAAAGAATGACTTCAAACTCTATTGGGAGTACATTGATAAATTCTGCACCGAGATTGGGGTAGCTATTACCGGTGGGCACACGGGTTTTATGGAAGGGCAAAATTCCACAATCGCCGGGGGCGGAACCTTTATCACCGTGGCCCCCAAAGCCGAGGTACTGGTTTCTAAATACGCCCAGCCGGGCAACTCCATCTTGGTCACCAAAGAAGCGGCCCTCTCTTCCTCGGCCATTCTGGCCATGAGCTTTCCTGAAACCGTCAGAAACAAAATAGGCCCCGAGAATTACCAGAATGCCTGCCGCCTGTTCTATCAAACTTCCTCGCTCCAAGATGCGCTCACCGCGGTAGGCGGGAACCGGCCGGGTGCTGTCACGGCCATGCATGATGTCACGGAGGGCGGGCTGTTGGGAGCCATTTATGAACTGGCCTGGGCCTCGGGCAACGGGGCCGTCATTTATAATGAGCAACTCCCTATAGGCCACGTGCAGCAGGAAATTTGCAATCTGTTTTCCATAGATCCCCGCTATTCCATTGGGGCGGGTTCCATGATTATCTGTTGCCACAAAGGTACGGCCCCGTCTGTGATAGAGCGCTTACACCGTGAAAACATACCGTGTGTAGAGGTGGGTGAGATCAAGGAAAAGGACTTCGGCATAAAACTGGTTCAAAACGGGGTGGCGCAGGACTTGGTGTATCAGGCAGAAGACCCGTATTGGGCCGCTTTCTTCCAGGCGTACAAGGCAGGATGGAAATGATGGGTAAGCGGAAGATATCCTCGGGAATCTATCTGGTGGTGGATCCCTCCCTGGAGGAAAAGGTATTGCTGCGTAAGCTGGAGGTCATTCTGGAAGAACAGCTGGCGGCCCTGCAGATATGGGATAACTTTTATGCGGGCCAGCATGTCTATGGGCTTATCCAGAAAATAGTAGACCTGTGCCATGCCAAAGAAGTGCCGGTACTCATCAACAATAAGTGGGAGTTTCTTATGGACACAGCCCTGGACGGCGTGCATTTTGACGTTATTCCTGCTGATTTTGCGGCTATCCAGAAAGCCGTGAACCGGCCCTTCCTTACCGGCCTCACGTGCGGCAATGATGAGGCATTGGTAAAATGGGCGCAGGAAGAGCAGTTAGATTATATTTCTTTCTGCTCCGTTTTTCCTTCGGCAACCAGCACTAGCTGTGAACTGGTCACCTTTGAATCCATTGCCAGGGCGAAAAAGATAAGTTCTCTGCCCGTTTTTCTGGCGGGCGGAATCAAACCCGACAACCTACAGCAACTTGCCGGATTGGAGTACGAGGGAGTAGCGGTCATCTCCGGCATCATGAATTCTGAACACCCAAGTGCCGCCGTGCAAGAATACGTAAAAAGGTTACCTAAAAACAAAGCATGAAACTAGAAACCATTGAAAAGCTGTGCTGTCCTTTTGACAAAGCAGATATAGAACTAACCGTGATCACCCAGAGCCCCACCGGTACTATTCTGGAAGGGTTACTCGCCTGCAACACCTGTGCACGGGTGTATCCTATTGTAAAAGGCATCCCTATCATGAACCCAGACGAGTACCGTGAATACAAGCTGGAACAACCCTTACTGGACAAATGGAAACCTTTCCTCAAGGGCAGGCAGATTGAGAATTTCCGATTTCTTACCCCAGAAAAAGGCAATGAGCCGCTTGCCCTAACCTCCTAAACCGCATGTCCCGCTTCTGGCCTAGCACGCAGGTTGGCCAGCAGCGGGGCACACAGGTCAATGCTTAGTGCGGTAGGGCCCCTGGGGTTTCCCCGTAACAATCTCGCAATAGTAGCTTCCTGCAAATAAATGCCCCGTACCTACACCAGGCATCGTCAAATCAGCTAACTTCCCTGAAAACCATTTTCCTCCACTTCGCAAAGCAGTTCTACCGTCAGAAAAACGGAACCTGAATCGAGTTTCTGTTTGGAACAAAAAGCAATGTTTCCGCGGGTGCCTGTGTCTGTTCGTGTCCCCGTTTTAGGTCTGTTTTGGCGAAATTACGTCAAAAGCAGAGATAGCACACCTAAGCAGACGCTTGCGCAAGGAGCGAAGAAAGTACGAACTAGAAGCAAGTGCAGAAACCACGGGGTCCTTCCCTTCTAACCCTCTACAAGCATGGCAGAAGACGTTGAACAGTCAGGTCAACAGGAAAAGTCAGACCGAAGAAAAGAGGCCGGAAACGAGTTAGTATTTTCCTACTTAACCCTTAGAAACCTGATTGGGATAAGTGGGATGCTGCTGCCTTTTGTCTTGCTCACCACCACCAAAAGAGCCGCCAATGACAGGTGGGTAGAGCCTTCCATCAGCGACTACTATTATTCCAGCAATGGTGATGTGCTGGTGGTGATGCTAAGTGTACTGGGCGTATTTCTGATCACCTACCAGGGGTACAACTGGAAAGAAAATGCCCTGTCTACGCTAGCCGCCATAGGCGGACTAGGCGTTGCCTTTAGCCCCACCGCCACCCAGAGTGCCAACTCCCGCAGCATCCACACCAGCATGACCGAAGTGCCCACCCTCTGGGGCATGGAACGGCATTTCATCTTTGCGGCCGTGTTCTTTATTTCCCTGGCCATCATCTCCCTGAAATACTTCCCCCGCACAGATAAAGAATGCCTCAGGACAGCGCAAGGCAAGCTAACCCAGAAAGCGAAACGGAACCGGGTGCATCAACTCTGCGGATGGCTGATTATCATCTGTGTGGTGGTACTGGGTGCTTATATCGTCTTCAGGCCCATCTCCGCGCTTGCAGATGTTCCGGTTGTTTTTGTGCTGGAAACCATAGCCGTTGAGGCGTTCGGAGTCTCCTGGATCACCAAAGGCGAAACCCTGTGGCCAGACGGCGAGCATTACCTGAAAAAAGGCTACCGCAAAGCAAAAATGAAGCTGCACGGTTAGTGCCATTCTCCTGCAAGAATGATCCCTAAACAATAGTATGCGGACAAAATTAGTTTGACGTACTTTTCTTGTTGTCCTCCTGGAAGGATCTTGGTGGCGAACGGCACTAGCGCTCCATCACAGCTATTCTGGTTCGCCACCAAGATCCTTTCAGGAGGACAAATAGGATAACGTAATGCTGTCTCCAGACTTAGTTCAGTTCTCACGACCTACTGTTGGTGGTTCCCGGCAAGTCTGGAGACTCGCTTCATCCCATGGCACTAGACTTCAGTCTCGCGCCAGTTGGTTTTAAAACCTGTGAGGTCTTCAAGACCTCACAGGTCTTAGCGGTTCCAGCCTATTTTCCGCAACACCGCCTGCTCCAAAGGCCTCGGTAATGTGCGTAGCTCCTACGAGCGTCTGCGCCAATGCCGTTTCCAGCCTGTTTTCCTGAAAATGGCCCCTAAACGCTGGGGAGAATGTTTGTACCCCCAGAAAAACCAACGGGAGAAAGCAATGCGTGCCGGAGACAAGGCAGTGCCTGGTTTCTACGGGTTCCCATCATCACCGCTTCTGCTACTTTCCCCAGTTCCAGTCTTTCCCGAGCGCGCCTCGCTTTTGGCCTTGGATAAACTTTAGCGAAGAGAGACAAACGGCTCAGGCCGAAAGGGCAGTGCGAGAGGGGAAGACGGGGCCCCGCGGCCGTGAGCGCTTAGCGGAAGCTATGCAAAGAGCCGCACCTGCACCCACGCAAAGCGGATAAACCAAGGGAGCAGCAAACTGCGTGCACCCACGCAAAGCAGCCAAGCCAAGAAAACAGCAAAGGGCATGCACCTACCAATTCTCTCCAAAAGAAACCAGTTCCAGGCAGAGGCTACTGCGCAGAAAGAAACCAATAGGGTACTCTACAAAGCGCTCCAGCGCAAAAGAGAACTCCCGTTTTAGGCCTGTTTTCAGCAAAACAGACCAAAAACGGGAGTTCTCTTCGGGAGGGAAATTCTTAGAACGGATACCCGATGGCCAGGTTCAGCACCCCCGTCCCGAAGAGACCAGAGGTAGGTCTGTCCCCGTTAGGGTACGTAGGGTCACGGAGCGGATAGGCCAGATCGGCCCGTATCACGAAGAACTGCACATCTATTCTCACCCCGGCACCGGCCCCAACGGCCAGTTGGCTCATGAAGTTGCCGCTGAATTTTCCGCCGGGGCGGGTGGGGTCTTCGTTCACGAGCCAGATGTTACCGGCATCCACAAACAGGGCACCTTTCAGGTACGGATCTAGGAGCGGGAACCGGAACTCGGCGTTTCCTTCCAGGCGTATGTCGCCGGTCTGGTCAAAGTAAGAGAAGCTTTGCGATACCTCATTTCCGCCTTCCATCAAGACCGTTGGGTCATAGACGCCCGGGCCAAGGCTGCGGGCCGGAAACGCCCTGATGCTGTTAGGCCCGCCAATGCCGTATTGTTTGATGTACGGCAGTACGTTGGAGTTGCCGTACGGCAAGCCGTACCCGCCCAGCAAGCGAGTGGCGAGTACCAGTTTGTCTGTGATGTTGAAGTAATAGCGGGCTTCCAGGTCAAACTTGGCGTACTGCGAAAGCGCCTGCCCTCTGAACGTATTGGGGTTCTCCGGGTCTGCGGGGCGGCCGTTCTTGGCCCGGTAGAACAATCCCCACAGACCACCCGAGAAATCAAGCCCGGGGCTGATGTAGAATTGGTGCGTACGCCCTGCAATGCCCTGGGTATTGTACACCAGCCGGTAATTGCCGCCAATGATTAACTGCTGGTCAAAAGCCCGCGCCAGGAACGGACGTAATGCCAATTCCTCCTGAAAGGCCGGGGTAGGGTTGAGTAACCGCGAGTATTGTACCTGCACCGGGTTTATCTGGAGTTCTGTGGTGGCGTATTGCCGCCAAGAATAGCCGTACTCAAAGTTGAAGGAGTTCTGCTGAAAGAATTCCTGCCGATTGATGAACCGGAAGCCCAGTTTGAACCTGGTTCTGGGCTGGTACATGCTGCCGGAGATCCTAATGTTAAACGGCGAGATGATACGGGGTACGTGCAATTCGGCATCGGCACCCACTTCCATAGACGTAAGGCCAGAACGGGCACTGTCGCCATGGAGCTGCGATTCAAAAGAACCCACCAGGTTGACCATCAGCAGTTCGGCCCCGCGCAGGGCGTTGCGGTTGCGGAAACCAACCGTAAGGGCTGGGCCGGCATACCCGTTCGATTTCTGCACCGTCTGTACCTCTGCCCGCACAGATTTTTTCTTGGCTTGGGTCAACAGAATGTCAGCATTCAGACGTCCGTCTAAACCAATGGAGTCCAGGGGGGTGAACCGCACTTCGGCGAATTTGAAGGTGCCCAAATCCATGAGCCGGTTTATGGTTTGTAGGTGGCGCTTTCGGCTGTACAGGTCGCCATTTTCCACAAAGACCGCGTTCAGAATAGTTTTGGCCTTGAAGGTTTCTTCGTCTGGGTAATACTGGTAGTCTCTGAACTGCACGGGAGGCTCAGAATCGCCCAGGGTGTCACCTAGGGAGAAGTCGGTAAAGATGCGTACCTGTTGGTAACGGTACGGGATCAAAGCCTTCTGCGGAGCCGTGTCTTTTAAGCGCACGTAGATGTTGACCTTGTTGTTAAGGGTGCTGTCTACGTGGTAAATAAGGTAACCTTCGTCAAAGAAGAAGAAGCCCCTTTCTTTGAGAACCTCGTTTACGCGCAGGCGCTCGGCAATAAGCGTTTCCAGGTGATACGGGTCATTCACTTTGAGCAGGCTTTGGGGTTCGGTTTCCCTGATAGCCATGGATAGGCTGTCATTCCCCTGCGGGAACTGAATCTGCTGAATCGTGTACTGGCGGCCTACCGTGGCGCTGTAGTGCACCATTGCCATCTTGCGTTTGCTGGTGGTGTCAACGCTGTGCTCTACCGTAGGCGAGAAATACCCGTTGTTGTACAAGCGGTTCACCATCTGGCCCTGTACCCGCTCTGGGTGGGCATCGCTCAAAAGCACCGGCGGTTCGCCCAGGCGGGTTTTAATCCAGTTGGCAATGCCTTTGCGCTCCCGGTTGCCGCCCATGGCGTTGTAGATCCAGAGTTTAGGCCGCATGCCCAGAAAAGAAAGGTTAGGCTGCGGCCGGATGGCGGCGTTCAACTCAGGCTCCAGTGCCTTGGTGTCCGTCTCGGGGTAGGGGGAAGCGGCCTTGATGTCGCCGCCAATGTAGAGGTAATCGCCCTGGGGCACGCTCTTGGTGCTGCTGCAACCAGCCAGAATAGCCAGTAGCCCTACCAAAGGCAGGCCCCTTAGGAAGGAAGAAAGGGAGAAGGTCACGTGTCTTGAAAGGGGCATCATTATTTTGCTTTGCCAGTGTTTTTAAAGAGTTCTGCGAGGCTGTCATACTCGCGCACAAAAAGGAGAGAGAGGCCGGTACGTTGGAGCTGGCCGTCCAGGAAACCTTCATAGGCGTTCTGCCGGAAGGCGCGCAACCGCAATCTCCCGTCTTTGGTCAAGGAGTATTCCACAGACACATCACCCGCGAACCCACTGGTGCTACTTGCGCTGGATTGCTCCCGGCCCTCCAGCCCTATGTCCGTCCCGAACCGGATGGTCAGGCGTTCGTTCAGGAGTTGCCGCTGCATGGCCACGTTCAGATCCGTGCGGCTCTGGGCTTCGCCCGATGAGTAATCTTCATAGGTGTTCAGGCCCAGCTCCAGACCCAGGCCGCCCAGGTATTGACCGGTTAAGGCATTGAGTTGGTCAGAGAGTACTTTGCTGGCACTGCCCCGCAACGCACTGTTAATCCCGCCTCCGCCCGACGAAGCCAGTGGATCCTGAGCCATGAATCTTCCCAACACTAAAAGCGAGAAGACCTGTTTGGTGCGCTCAGATTCCTGCGTAGGTTGGCTCAACTGATCCAGGCGGGCATCTACCTCTTCTACCATGGCCCCACTCGCTTTCTCATCCAGCTCAATGTTGAAAGAGATCATGGGGTTCATGAGTTCTCCCTTCATGTTCAGGCGTACATCAAAAGGAAGCTTCTGGCGGTACTGGTTAGCCGAGCCCGCGTCCATACCCGATGTCTGGCTCTGAATCAGTTCCAGCGGGGCGGCATCTACGTTGTAGATGGCGGTGATGTTGACATCGGCGTTGTAGGGATCTCCAGTCCAGGCAATATAGCTTTCCGGGTCAAAGGTAAACTCGCGCTTCACCAGTTCATACAGGTTCATGGCGTAAAGGCCCTCGGTTACGTCAAACCGGCCAGATAAGGTAATGTTCTCGGTCACATCATAGCCTACGTTCAGGTTTGCTTCCCCTCTAATGGTCAAGTTGTCGCCCGACTCCGGATCTACAATCACCGTGATCGGCGTCTCGTCGGTCAGGTTTAGGGTCATGGCCATTTCAATGCCTTGTAGCTCGGCCTCCACGGTGTCTATGTCTTTCTGGCGGTTGATGCGGCGGTTGCGGGTACTGTCTACGTCCACAAAGATCACAATGCCCTCCCGGTTTACGCTCACCTCTTCCTGGGGCATGACATAGGTTAAGGTAGAGTTAGGCGCTACCGTTACGCTGGTATTGATGACGGGCACATTCAGGTCGCCGGTAATGCGGGTGTCGCTGTCCAGGAACACCCTGCCGTAGTACAGCGGGTTGTCGGCCGCGGTACTGTTCATGACCATGAAATCTTCGGTGGTAGCCCGCAGGTCAAATTGGTAATCCAGGAAGTTGGAGGTAAGGATGGCTCCGTTCACGGTGGCGCGGTTGTTCAGGGAATCCAGCATTTCAAACTCATTGAACTGAATGCCCTGGTTGTTGATGCTGAGGCGCTCATCCGCCACCCGGAAGGTAGAGTTGAGCATGGCCACGTTAAAAGTCGCATCCCTAAACTGCAGGTCGCCCACCATGCTTGGGGCATCTACCGTACCTCTAATGGCCACCGATCCTAAAAGGTTACCGCCCATGTTTTTCACCATGCCTGCGGTGAAAGGTTGAAGGCTGGCTAGGTTCAACTGCCCCATATCCAGGTCAAAAGAAATGGGTTGCCCTTCGGTGGTGAGGTAATAGCCCGCTAGCGTGACATTGTTGCCGTAGCCAGTGAGGCGGGCCGTCATGTTGTAGCGGCTGGCGCTGGGGTTGCTGGCTTGCAGGGTTAGATCACCCACCGGGAAGGTTTGGTATTCTAAACCCGTAAGACCCATGTCTGCGGTAAAGCTCATATTACCGGCAATGTCATTCACGATGGCTTGCCCGTTGAGAATACCGCCCACCAAACTGTCCTGATCCAGGAAGGCCCGAGACAGGTAACCGATGTCCAGGTCAGTGATGTTGACGTTGAGCGGGGAGTTGGGGTTCTGCGGATTCTGGCTCTGCAACCCCAAAGACATAGGCCCGTTGGACAGACGCAAAGCATCGGCCACCACCGCCCCAGAGGTAGTGTAGTAACGCACGTAGTTGTTCGCAGAGACTTCCCAGCGGTCACGGTTAAGGAGCAGGTCTGGGTCAAAGCGCACCTCAAGCGCGTTTCTCAGCTGCGACAGGCGCATCCCCAAAGAAGTCTGGTCTTCGCCGGCTTCGTTCTGGATGGCGGCCCGGGTGGCTACAATGTTGTCCTGCACATTACCTGTCAGTACAATGTTCTCAATCTGTAGGGTATCTTGCCGCGCCCGCTCCGCCCGTACCGCGTAGTTCAACTGGTCTGGGGTAGAATTCATTTCCAGGTTAAGCGAGTCTAACCTTATGTTGGTGTACCGCAGGCGGGGCACATCGGCTACTATTTGCAGGTTAGCGGTTTGGCTGTTGTACCCGCCATACAAGGTATCTAGTTTCACTCGTTTAAGGCCAGGCACAAAGGCTTGGAACACGCGGGGTTTGTGCAAGGCCATTCCGAAGGTGAACTGACGGGCGACAGTGCTTGGTCTGTAGGCACCCTCGCCCAGGTCATAGTAGCGGCTGATGTGGTTCATCAGTTCAGGGCCAATGTCCCCTAAGCCAATGTTCCCGTTCAGGTGGGCCGTAATCACGTCAGACAGTACCCGTAACTCTGTCCTTCTGGGCTGTTGCACCACGTAAACGGCTAATGAGTCAAACTTAAGCGGACGGTTGTTGCTGGTAAGCGCGGTATTGCGGGCAATGATGGAGCCGTTGAGGCTGTTGGCATCGCCGCCGCGTAAATCTGCGATGATATCGCCGCGTAACCGAAGGTCTTCAGAATACAGTTTCAAGGCTTGGAAATCTACCGCTCTCAGATTCGCGTTCAGGGCGATGGCGGGTTGGCTGCCCCGCAGGTTCACGGTGCCGTTCAGGGCGAAATCCAGGTTTTCATCTTTGGTGCTGTTGGCTTTGATGGCGTAACGGTTGCGGTTGGCGTCCACGTCAAAGTTGAGGTCATGGTAGTTGTAGCCGCCGTACTCAAAGCCCTGCACGGTGCCGTCAATCTTGGCGACCATGGTCTCCGGGGTAAGGCCGGTGCCGTTGATGTTGGCTACCAAGGAAGCCCGGCCCAAGGTTTTATCGTTCATCAGGCGGCCCAGGTCAAAGCGCATGAGCCGCACGTTTCCTTTGATACGTTCCTGGCCCGCGGTGCGGCCCGGCGTCATGTCAATGTTGGCAATGGCGTTCCCGAAGGTGGTTCTGATGGTGGCGTCTACGTCAAAGGCGGTCATGGTGCCGCTGAACGAGCCCACCAAATCCATGGAAGGCGGCAGGGTGATGTTAGCCGGTAGTGTACCCGCCGGAAGCAGGGAGTTTACGTCGGCCGCGGTGGTATGGAAACGGTTGATCTGGATATTGGCGGCCAGATTATCGGGGTTAGGTAAGCCTCTGATGCGACCGTTCAAGGCCAGTTGGGTGTTGCGCCAGCCGCTTACGCGCACGTTGCTCAAGAGCAGATTGTCCATACGGCCATTGATGACCCCGCTCAGGTTCACCCTTTGGTTCAGGTTTCCGGCCAAAGGAGGCTGGTTTGCCAAGGCAGGCTGGAGCAAGGCAATGTCTCCGAAACCAATGTGCGTGTTCTGCAAATCGGCGGAAAGGGTGAGTTGGCTCAGGTCATCGGCGGCGGTTTCCAGCGAGGGGTAGCCCACCTTGATGCGGCGGGCGATGCGGCTGTGTCCCGTTTCCAGCACCAAATCTGATAATTCGGTCTGAACCGAGTCAAACAGAATACCGGCCGTGAATTGCCTTACCTCAAAGCCGCTTTTCTCCTGGAAGGTGAGCTGCTCCAGTTGGGCGGTAGTGCGGTTGGTGCTGTAGTAAAGGTCGTTGAGTTGGATGTTCAGGTTGCGGGCCAGCAGGTGGTTGTAGTCCATGCCGCGGGCCTGCTTGGGCGCGTCATAGTTGTCAAAGGCGGCGTCTACCTCGGTCACGTTCAGTTTGTCCAGCGTGAACACCCAGTTCACGGGCTCGCCGGTGGTTTTGGAAACGGACTCCTCAATGGCCTCCAGAGCCTCGGCGGGATTCACGACGCGGTACTCGGCGGGCATCTCGGCGTTCTGCGAGTAGGCGAGGGTACTGTTGTGCAGTTCCAGGTTGCTCAGGTCTACGCGCGAGTTGATGAGGTCAATGTTATCCGAGGCCATCCGGGCTTGCCCGAGGTTCACGTCTATGTATTGCTTGGCCACGCCGTTGCGGTACTTCAGCTTCACCCTGTCCAACGCCACGGTCTTAAGACCGAACTGCATGGTCAGGGGTTCAGATTCGCCTTCGGGCGGAACTTTGGTCTGCACCATGTCTACGTAGGTATCGCGCAGCGAAATGTCGCCTATGCGGTAGATTTCCTTCGTGAGATCCAGTTCATCCATCTCCACGTTAAGGTTTCCTATGCGGGTGCGCACGTTCTGGCCGTTCACCTCGTCGCGGTACGTGAGGAAGATGTTCTTGAAAGTAAGGGTGCCTATGTCATAGACAAAGCCGGCACTGGTGGTGTCCTGGGCAACGGTGGTGTCTGCGGGCGTGGCGAAGGCGGCCAGAATGTAATCAAAGTTGGAGACGCTGTCGGGCAGGGTGCGGTAGATGTGCGCGGTGGCATTCTCCAGTTCCAGCGACTTGAGGGCCACTTTTGACTGGAGGATGCCCAGAATGTCAAGGTTGGCGGCCAGCCGCTCAGAGTACCAGAGGGTATCGCCTTTCTGGTCTTCCAGGTACACGTCTTCCAACAGGATATCCTTCCGGAAATCGCTGCGGAACTTGCCTATGCGCACCTCGGTGCCTATTTTGTTCTGCAGGTAATTCTCGGCCTTGCTGGCGGCAAAGTCCTGCACTTTGGGGATCTGCAGTGCCACCAACAGGAGCACTACCAATACCAACACTGCGCCAATAATCCATAGGAGCACGGCCAGTGTCTTAAGCGTGTATTTCTTAACAGTATGCGTAGACAAAATGTATAAGGTAGCAATTTGAGGAGATGTTCCTTGTACTCCAGATATATAGCTGTGGTTACATATTGTCTTGCTAAAGAATTGGATTAAACCTGTTTTTGGGGCTTTTTTGAAAAATAAAGGCTAAAACACCACGCTTTTCAAGTTCCTGCCAGAAAGGAAATTGCCGCGGCAGCTTATGAGAGGCCACCCTTACCCTGCGCTTGCGTATGTTTTAGAAAAAGAACTTTTTGATGAGTGATACGCCTACCCCTCCAACGCGCCCCGCTGATACGGCTTTAAACCACGAGCGCCGACAACTCCTCCGCCGGCTACAGCATGCCTTGGAAGGCCCCATGATTTTCCTGGGCTTTGTCTGGCTGGTGCTGCTGGTGATAGAGTTGATCTGGGGACTGGGTGCTGTGCTGCAGTTGGTGAACTACGCCATCTGGGTCATTTTTATCCTGGACTTTGCCCTCCGGTTCACCCTGGCCCCAGAGAAGCTGGACTTTCTGAAGGCCAATTGGTTAACCGCTATTTCGCTGGTGGTGCCGGCCCTGCGGGTTTTCCGGATTACGCGTTTCGTGCGGGTGTTCAGAACCGTGCGGGCGGTGCGCGGCATCCGGCTGGTGCGGGTGTTGAGTTCCCTGAACCGGGGCATGAAAAGCCTGGGCGCGACCATGGGCCGACGCGGCTTCGGGTACATGCTGGCGCTTTCATTGGCGGTACTGTTCTCCGGCGCTGCCGGAATGTACGCCTTTGAAAACGAGGTAACCGGCGGCATTTCCTCCTATGGCGAAGCGCTCTGGTGGACGGCCATGATCCTGATTTCACTAGGCAGTGAGTACTGGCCCAAAACCCCCGAAGGCCGGGCACTTTGCTTTGTACTGGCACTCTATGGTTTTGCCGTGTTTGGGTATTTCACGGCGTTGCTGGCCAGTTTCTTTTTAGACCGAGATGCCGCCAGCGACACCTCTGAGGTAGCCGGGGCGGCGCAGATTGAACAGTTGCATCTGGAGGTAAGGCAACTACGGCAGGAATTACAGGCAGTGTTGGCGTTGCGGCAGAATGATCTTGGAGTTGGGCCAGAGAAGCCGGGGGCTGATAAGGGCAATAAAGGTGGAGAAGGGTAGGGTTTTGGCACAGACGCCCGTAGGTCTTCCAGATGCTGCGAGGTCTTTTGAGTTGGCGATACTTTGTGAGTGCCAGCAATGTGTGTGCTCGGCAGGTGTAAACATCCCCCTTCGCCCCCTTCAAAGGGAGTATCTGCTAACGTAGGGGTAACGTGTTCCAAAGGAGATTTAGGGAAAACAGGCTTGAAACGGAATTGGCAGAGACACTCACAAACTTGGTAGACGCTACGAGGTCACGGTATTGCGGAGCGAAACAGAACCCACCCCTGCCCCTCCGAGGAGGGGAATACGCCTTTGCGGTAGAATACAGATAATGCAACTACTACCCAATCACCTAAAGTATCTTCCATCACTAGTTAGCTGCCTCCTGGCGCAAGCGTCCGCTCGTGTCCGCACGCATTGCTGATCTTTTGCATGCGTAAGGATTTGATCTGATTGGGCACTTTTTAATTTTATTTTTTGAAACGCTGTTTTCAGTATATTTTTAAGAAAAGAGGCTGGAAACAGGTTTTTCTAAAACAGAGGTTCAGGAATGCGTGCGGACACAAGCAGACGCTTGCGCCAGAAAACCAAGGGAAGCAGGTAAACGCAAGTTGGCATAACCGCTACTACCTTTGCTACTTCCCCAGTTCCCGTCTTCCCCGAGCGCGCCTCGCTTTTGGCCATAGATAGACACCCACTAAGAGAGACAGACTTACCGGGCCGAAAGGGCAGTGCGAGAGGGGAAGACGGGGCCTCGCGGCCGTGAGCGCACGGAGGGCAGCTATGCAACAGTCAAGTATAAGGGCCTCGCATCAACCCGCCGCCACGCCAGCAATGGCAAACGAAGTGTACCATAAAACTGTACCACCGTAAACCTATGAATCTCCAACTCAGAACTCAAGACTCAGAACTTAAAACTCAAAACCCCGTTTGCCTTTCCCCACAACTCTGATCCGTTCTAACCAACCGGCGGGTGTCAAATCCTAGTTCTTGGGCTTTTTGGGATAACCGGGCGTAAACGGTGGGAGCCAACTGCGGAGAACGGGCCAGAATCCAGAGGAAGTCACGGTCTGGGGAGCCTACCAAGGCGTGGGAGTAATCTGCGGCCAAATCCAGAATCCAGTAATCGCCCCGGAACGGCCAAAAGAACTGCACCCGCAGTTTGGCGTTGTGGCTGCCTTCTACGGGAAAGGCTTTGCCCAGAGCGCCGTCATCTTTGCCGTTGGCGCTGCCTTTGCGGCAGGAGTTGCGCACTTCCACATAGCCCTCTTTGGGGACGTACTCAGCGGTGGTACAGTGGCAGCCCTTCTCAAAACGGTTGGGAATAAGGGCAATCTCGTACCATTTTCCGGCATAACGCCGCAGATCCACGGAGGCAACGGTGGGCAAAGGCGCGGGATTGGGCTGCAAGGCCAGGTACACCGCACCTAAGACCAGCAAACCAACACCTATTCCGGCAAAGACAAGGGATTTTTTCATGACAGCAAGCGATAAAAGTACGTCCCGTTTCTGGCCCGTTTACGCAAAAACAGCCCGAAAACGGAACAATGGCTTTTACCAAGGGCTGTTTAGTAAAGGGGTTTCCGCATCTGGTAATGCTGCACCTCCCCAAAGAGCAGGTGCGAAGGGAACTCTTCGGTAAACCCGTTCCGCTTGTAAAAGTTTCGGGCGTACTCACGGGCCTGTACAATGAGGTCTTTCGCGCCCAGGCGGCGGGCTTCCTCTTCCACGGCCTGCAACAGACGGCGGCCTACCTGCTTGTTCTGGTATTTGGGCCCCACGGCCAGAAACCGGAGCTGGGCTTCGGTGTCAGATTCCAGGTGTACGCGGCACCCGCCCATGATTTCACCGGTATTCTCGTCAATGGCCATTAAGTGCGTGGCCTGGGGGTCATCTTCCATGCGCTCGCTGCCTACCGGCTGGTGCCAGGGCTTGCGCAACATTTCATAACGTAAACGGTAATACTGCTCAAACTCGTGAAAGCTGGAGGGCTGAATAATTTGCATGACTGCGTTTTTAAGCTCTTTTCCGTAAAATTTTGCTAAACTAGTAACTTTGTACGGCTTCCGGCAATAAAACTATTCAATTACATTTCATTTTATTTCATTTAAAACTTCTGTTATGCCCTCATTTGACATTGTGAGCAAAGTAGACCCGCAAACGCTGGAAAACGCCATAAACACCGTGAAAAAGGAAATCCAGACCCGCTTTGATTTCAGAGACACCAAAGGGAGCGTGGAGCTGGACAAGAAAACCAACCTGGTGCACATCGTCACCGAGAACGACATGCGCCTGCGCCAGATTGAAGACATTATCCTGAGCAAGATTGTGAAGCAGCAGATAGACGCCACCGCCCTTGACTTCAGCAACGAGGCCACGCCCAGCGGGCCCATGATCAAGAAAGACGTGAAGGTGCGGGCCGGCCTGGACAAGGAAGACGGCAAGAAAATAGTGAAGCTCATCAAGGACAGCAAACTCAAGGTGACGCCCGCCATCATGGACGACCAGGTGCGCGTGACCGCCAAGAAGATTGATGACCTGCAAGACGTGATCGCGCTGCTGCGCCGGTCAGAACTGGGCATTCCGCTGCAGTTCGTGAACATGAAGTCCTAGGTGTTGGGCTTCCGTAGCGCCACCAAAAAGGAAGGCTGTTCTGGTTGGTTTAACCCAGCCGGGCAGACTGCGTTTAAATCCCTAACTTGCCGCGTATAACCCATTACCTGACCCAATAAAACTATGTTTGACGTATTCTCCAACCCAGATGTCTGGCTAAGTCTCCTCACCCTTACCTTCATGGAGGTGGTGTTGGGGATTGACAATATTGTGTTCATCTCCATTGTGGTCTCACGGCTGCCCAAAGACCAGCAGGGCAAAGGCCGCACCATTGGCCTCATTCTGGCCCTGGTGTTCCGGATTATTCTGTTGATGTTCATCAGTTCCATCGTGAACGCCAACCAACCGCTGTTCACCGTAGAACCGTTCTGGATGGATGAGCCTTTTGCGGTGTCTTGGCGCGACATTATCCTCTTTGGCGGTGGTATGTTCCTGCTGGCCAAAAGTACCACCGAGATCCACAACAAGCTGGAAGGCGAGGAAGAGGAGCACGGGGTAGCCGGAGGCACCACCACCATGGGCAAGATCCTCGTTCAGATCATCCTGGTAGACATCGTTTTCTCGTTTGACTCCATCCTGACGGCCGTGGGCATGGTAGACCACCTTATTGTGATGGTGATCGCCGTGATTCTGTCCATGGGCATCATGCTGGCCTTCGCCAAGGTGATCAGCGACTTCGTGAACAACCACCCCACCGTGAAAATGCTGGCGCTGTCCTTCCTTATCCTTATTGGGGTAATGCTGATAGTGGAGGCCTTCCACGGCGAGATCCCGAAAGGCTACATCTACTTCGCCATGTTCTTCTCTTTGCTGGTGGAGTTCCTGAACATGAAGCTCCGCAAGAAAGTGGAGCCGGTGCAATTGCGCCAAAGCGAGATCAAAACAGAAGATATCACGGCGCAAGGGCGGTAAGTCCTTGATTTCATAAAAAGAAGCCCCAAAAGCAGAAGCGGCAACCCTATCTTGGGTTGCCGCTTTTGCTTTTGGGGCTTCTTTTGCGAAAACGGGCTGTAAACGGCATTGGTGCAGGCACGCGTAGGAGCTGCGCGCACTACGAGGTCTTTGCAGTAGGCGGCATCGCGGAGGCAGGCAGCCGGAAAGTACTGGCGCGAGACTCCCGTCTTGTGACCTGGGATGAAGCGAGTCTCCAGACTCGCCGGGAACCTCCGGCGGCATTTTGCAGATGATTCCCTAAGAGGAGGCTCTCAGAAGAAGCCAGCGGTTAGGCAGATGCTCTCCCGCTCAAGTAAACCAATAGGGGTATAACTTCTGCCGTGCCGCCCACTCAAAAGACCTTTTGGTGCCCGACGGTTCTACGCCTGGCTACGGCGGCCGTTTTAAGGCTGCTTTCAGCAAAACAGGCCCAAAACGGCTTTTGGCAGAGTGGCCGCCCTTGTTCTATAGAGTGCTTGCTCCTTCCCTGATTTTCAATTTTTTAGGTAGTTACACCCAGTTGCTTGCTTTTGCAGATTTTAAATTTTATTATTAAAAGGCGATATCGTTACTACTATGTTAAGCGGAACTGTAGTAATGACTTGTGTTTTGTGATTACTTTATCTTTATTCCAACGCATAGACCTAAACCCTTACTGCCTACTAAGCAAACAACCTTCTTTATGGCTAATAATACCTACGATGCCATTGTCATTGGATCTGGAATTTCTGGCGGCTGGGCAGCCAAAGAACTCACCGAAAAAGGACTGAAAACCATTCTGCTGGAGCGGGGCCGAAACATAGAGCACGTCAAAGACTACGTGAACGCCAACAAACACCCGTGGGAACTGCCGCACCGCGGTGGCCGCACGCAGGAGATGATTGAGAATTACCCGGTGCTCAAGCGCGATTATGTGCTCAGTGAAGACACCCTGGGCTACTGGGTAAACGAAAAAGAAAGCCCTTATGTAGAAAGCAAGCGCTTTGACTGGTACCGGGGCTACCACGTGGGAGGCCGCTCCCTTATGTGGGGCCGCCAAAGCTACCGCCTCAGTGACCTTGACTTTGAGGCCAACGCCAAAGAAGGCATCGCCGTGGACTGGCCCATCCGCTACAAAGATATAGCGCCCTGGTACAGCTACGTGGAGAAGTTCGCGGGCATCAGCGGGGCCAAAGACAACATCCCGCATTTGCCAGACGGCGACTTTCTGCCACCCATGGAGCTGAACTGCGTAGAGAAAGACGTAGCCGCCCGCCTCAAGTCGCATTACAACGGCAACCGGCACCTGATCATCGGCCGTACGGCCAACCTGACCACCGGCCACCACAACCGCACCAACTGCCAGTACCGCAACAAGTGCCGCTTGGGCTGTCCGTTTGGGGCCTACTTCAGCACGCAATCTTCTACGTTGCCCGCCGCCATGGCCACGGGGAACCTCACGCTGCGGCCGCACTCCATCGTGACCAAGATCCTGTATGACAAAGACACCAAGAAAGCCAAAGGCGTGGAGGTGCTGGACGCCGAAACGAACCAGACCTATGAGTACCTGGCCAAAGTGGTGTTCCTGAACGCGTCTACCCTCAACTCGGCGTGGGTGCTCATGAACTCCGCGACGGATGTGTGGGAAGGCGGTTTAGGCAGCAGCAGCGGGGAGTTAGGGCACAACCTCATGGACCACCACTTTAGAACCGGGGCCAGGGGCGAGGTGGAAGGCTACGAAGACAAATACTATTACGGCCGTCGGCCGAACGGCATCTACATCCCCCGGTTCCGGAACGTGAACGGCGACAAGCGCGACTACATCCGGGGTTTCGGGTACCAGGGCAGTGCCAGCCGCACCGGTTGGGGCCGCGAGATTGCGGAAATGGGCATTGGCGCAGATCTGAAAGAAGCCATGACCGAGCCCGGTGCCTGGACTATGGGCATCAATGCCTTCGGGGAGATGCTGCCGTACCACGAAAATATGGTGCGGCTGGACAAGAACAAGAAAGACAAATGGGGCCTGCCGGTGCTGGACATTTCCTGCGAGATAAAGGAAAACGAGCACAAAATGCGCAAAGACATGGCCAATGACGCCAAGGAGATGCTGGAGATAGCCGGCCTCAAGAACGTGTCTACCTTTGACTCTGGGTACGCCATGGGCCAGGGAATCCATGAAATGGGCACCGCCCGCATGGGAAGAGACCCTAAATCCTCGGTACTGAACCAGTACAACCAGGTGTGGGACGCCCCCAACGTGTACGTGACCGACGGTGCCGCCATGACCTCGGCGGGCTGCCAGAACCCGTCGCTCACCTACATGGCCCTCACTGCCCGGGCCGTAGACCATGCCGTAAGCGAACTGAAAAAAATGAATATCTAATTTCCCTCCAGAACCATCATGGCCGAAGAAGAAAAAAAATCTACCCCACAAGACAACTCCAGAAGACAGTTTCTGAAAACCGGGGCCCTGGCCGCCGCCGGGTTTATGATTGTGCCCCGCTATGTGTTGGGCGGCAAAGGCTACACCGCGCCAAGTGACCGGCTACGGATAGCCGCCGTGGGCGTAGGCGGAAAAGGCGAAAGCGACATCAAAAGCTTCTATGACAGCGGCAAAGCCGATATTGCGTTTCTCTGCGACGTAGACGATGCCCGCGCCGCCAACTCGCGGCAACGGTTCCCCAAGGCCAAGTACTACAAAGACTGGCGCGAGATGTTTGACAAGGAAGCCAAGAACTTTGACGCCGTCTCGGTCTCTACGCCAGACCATAACCACGCCGTCACCACCATGGCCGCCATGCAACTGGGCAAGCACGTCTACGTGCAGAAGCCGCTCACGCATGACATCTACGAGGCCCGCATGCTCACCGATGCCGCCAAACGCTATAAAGTAGTCACGCAGATGGGCAACCAGGGCGCCTCCGGCGATGGCGTGCGGCAACTGCGTGAGTGGTATGATTCAGGGGCCATTGGCCAGGTACACACCATCTACAGCTGGACTAACCGGCCGGTTTGGCCCCAGGGTATTCAATGGCCCGCCACCAAGGCAGACGTACCCCAGGGCCTGGACTGGGATCTTTGGTTAGGCACCGCCCCCTACAAAGAGTACGTGAACAAGCTGGTGCCTTTCAACTGGCGCGGCTGGTGGGACTACGGCACCGGTGCCCTGGGCGACATGGGCTGCCATTTGATTGAAGCGCCGTTCAGAGTACTGGATTTAACCTACGCCACTGATGTGCAGGCCAGCGTGGGCAGCGTGTACGTAGACGAGTTCAAACGCGGATACTTCCCAGAAAGCTGCCCCCCGTCCAGCCACGTGACCCTGACTTTCCCTAAAACAGATAAAACCAAAGGCCCGGTGACCCTTCACTGGATGGATGGCGGTATTCAGCCCGTGCGCCCCGAGGAGCTGGGCCCGAATGAAGTATTTGGCGATGGCGGCAACGGAACGCTCTTCGTGGGTACCAAAGGCAAGATGATGTGCAGCACCTACGGGGCAGACCCGCGTCTGCTGCCCACTTCCCGCACCCATCACGTAAAACCGAAACACCAGTTAGCCAGAGTACCCGGCGGAGCCAACGGACATTATGCCCAATGGGTGGAGGCCTGTCTAGCGGGTTACGGCAAAATGGAGGTAAGCTCTCCGTTTGAAATAGCGGGCCCGCTCACTGAGGCCTTGCTCATGGCCAACCTTGCCATCAGGGGCATAGACGTGCGTAAGCCTAAAGCAGGCGGAGATGGGTTTGACTATCCTGGCCGTGGGGTAAAGCTACTCTGGGACAACGACAACATGCGCGTCACCAACTTTGACGAGGTAAACCAGTTTGTGAAACGCGATTACCGCGCCGGGTGGACGTTGGGTGCCTGATGGACGTGTGCTTGTTAGCTGATAGGTGTGAGGTATGATAGTCGGGTATATCTTATGGGGACAGGATAACGGTTCTGACATGTTCAGCGACAGCGACACACTTATGGAAGTGAGAAAGTGTTCCAAATGCGGATTTCGCGTGGATTATAGGCAAATGAACAACCTGTTTAGAATCAAAAGAAAAGCATACCACCTTTCCTTCACCTATGATAACATTGCCATATCATCTTTGAGGTTTAAGGAGTTTTGCAACAGGAATAACTACAGAAATGTCCTATTCAAAGAACGAGAAAGAAGCCCTGGATTCTACCAATTACTTATACAAGACAGCACGATTCCGTTTAGCGCTCGATTGATAGAAGACTATTGCCATGCATGTGGACAATATAGAACTGTAGTTGGACCTAAGGCAGACACAGAAGCATTTGAACTACCTCTAGTAGATGGCTCCTATCAATCTGACTTGTTGTTTGGCGGTAGAATGGGAAAACATGATAATCCATTGACACCCGTTTTTATAGTCTCACCAGTCACTAAGGGCAAATTGCACTGTGAAGGATTTAGGAATCTGATTTTTGAACCGATAGAAAAGTAAAGAACAATCCCACAATAAAGCTAAAAAGCATTAAGAGCTTGTTTAAATTTCATCTTTGCGCTACAAACGACCATAAAAAGAACCTGCGTTCTCCTTTTTCTCGCACCGTAGCGCTGCTACGCTGCTCAAAAAACGCTTCCGCAGAACCTTTCTCTGGTCATTTTCGCCTGCAAACCTCAAATGTAAACAAGCTCTAAACGCTTTTTAGCCCAACCCTTGAGAAATTAAAACAGAAGTTCATAGAGCCTTTTACATATGAATAGACGAGAAGCGATTTCCGCTATTGGATGGATCATGGGCGGTACCATGATTGGTGCCGAGTTCCTGGTTTCCTGCACCAATAGTTCTCCCAAAGTCAATAAGCTGTTTGACCAGGATCAGGTAACTTTTTTAGACGAGGTAGGGGAGACCATTATTCCCACCACCAGCACGCCCGGCGCGAAAGCCGCCAAGATTGGTGCGTTCATGGCCGTTATGGTGCAGGACTGCTACACCCCCGAAGACCAGAAAATATTCCTAAAGGGCATCTCCCAATTAGACAAGGCCAGCAAGCAGAAGTTTGACAAGACGTTCCTGGAAGCCACTGCCCAGCAGCGCACCCAACTGCTGAACCAACTGGACACCGAGCAGAAGAACCACCAAAAAAACAAAGAAAAGGAAGCCCCTAACCATTACTTCCGGATGATGAAGGAGTTGACGCTGTTGGGGTACTTCACCTCAGAGGTGGGGGCCACCCAAGCATTGCGCTACCTTCCGGTGCCGGGCCGCTATGACGCCTGTATTCCCTATAAAAAAGGAGACAAAGCCTGGGCTACCTAAGAACCTGGTTAGAGTTTTTCATAAACAGGCTCTTAAAGCAATTCCTCTGGGGCAAGCGTGGGCTTATGCCGCCGTTTTCAGGCTACTTTTATGAAAACAAGCCCAAAACAGGAGGTCTATTTGTACACTGCCGCCAGCCGCCGTTTTTAGGTTGTTTTTATGAAAACATGCTCTAAACAGCTTCTCAGGATAAATAAGTTTTCTGCGAAGAAGGCGCGCCATTTCCTGCGCTTTGCGAAAGCAGTTGATGGAGAATAAAGAGGTAGCTGAATGAAGTGCCCCAATAATAGTCCATATTTAAGCAGTTTTTCAGAAAACAGGCCTAAAACAGAGATTTTGCCCCTGCCAGAACAATGGCAAAAGTAGTTGCTCTGTTAAACTCTGGCTAGAACCATCTTCAATAACCAAACCTAAAACAAACAGTATTGCGCATTCCCACTATGAAAAAAGTTTTCCTTCTCTTAAGCTGCTGCGCTTTCATGGCCGCCTGTAACAGCAATTCTTCTACCACCAATGAAGGTGCCCTGGAAAGTGCAAGCGCTGATTCTTCTGCGGCCGCGAACATCAGTGCCGCTACCCGCCAGTCTGACGCAGGCACCAGCAGCCTGAACATAGGGACAGACCGTGCCGCGGGCACCGGCATAGATTCGCATGAGAACGGGCCCAAACTGATTGCCCAGTCAGATTGCACCGGTTGCCATAGAGTAGACCAGAAACTAGTGGGCCCCGCCTACCAGGCAGTGGCGGATAAATACGAGAACAACGAAAAAGCTACCCAGTACCTGGCCGGGAAAATCATCAATGGCGGGAGCGGCGTTTGGGGCCCGGTGGCAATGACGCCGCATCCCAACTTAAGCGAAGAAGATGCCAAGCAAATGGCCCAGTACATCCTTTCACTCAAAAAATAAAAAAAGTCAACCATGGTCTTCCAGAAAATTCTCCCGCTTCTAGCAATAGGTGCTTTTTGCGCCTGCACGCCTTCCCCCACTAAAACAGCTATGGATAACAACCAGTCGGCGGGCTCTTCTGCCCAAGCTTCCTTCCGTCCTTTGTTTGACGGGAAAACCACCAAAGGCTGGCACACCTATGGGCAAGCCACGGTAGGCAGGGCCTGGGTGGTAGACAACGGTACCCTGCACCTGAACACCGCCAACAAGAAGAACTGGCAGAAAGGCGACGGCGGGGACATTGTGACAGAGGAAAGCTTCGATAATTTCCACCTGAAACTGGAGTGGAAGATTGCGCCTAAGGGCAACAGCGGCATTATCCTGTTTGTGCAGGATGAACCCGCCAAGTACCCCAACACCTGGAACACCGGCCCCGAGGTGCAGGTACTGGACAACGAGGGCCACCCCGATGCCAAAATCCACAAGCACCGCGCCGGCGATTTGTATGATTTAATCGCCAGCAACCCAGAGACGGTGAAGCCTGCCGGTCAATGGAACCAGGTGGAGATCATCAGTAGCAAGGGCCAGTTGGAGATTAGACAGAACGGCAAAAAAGTAGTCACCACCACCCTCTGGGACGATAACTGGAAAGAGATGGTGGCCGGAAGCAAGTTCAAAAACATGGCTGGTTTCGGGACTTTCAAATCTGGGAAGATTGCCTTGCAAGACCACGGCGATGACGTGTGGTACCGGAACATCATGATCAAGCGGCTGTAGACGGCAGGCCCCGCCTCTTCGGCAAAGCCCGAGAAAGTAAAACGGAAACGGTAACGTGCCCCCATCATTTTGGTACTCTTATGTCAGATAACAATAGAAGAACGGCCATCAAAGGAATATTGGCCACCGCCGCCTTAACCGCCACCGGGTCTTTGTCGGGCTTTGCCCAAAACGAGCAGAAAATGGAAGCCGCCTATTCCCTGAAGGGAAACATCAACCACTCGGTATGCCGCTGGTGTTTCAATGACTTGTCTGTAGAAGAACTGTGCGTGGCCGCCAAGGGAATGGGCCTGAAAGGCATTGACCTGGTAGGCCCTAAAGACTGGCCCATCCTGCAGAAGCACGGCCTGGTTTCCACCATGTGCAACGGCGCCGAAATCAGCCTTACCCAAGGCTGGAACCACCCGCAGTACCACGCCCCGCTTCTGAAGAATTACACAGAGATGATCCCCCTGGTTTCCAAAGCCGGGTACACCAACCTCATCTGCTTCAGCGGTAACCGCAACGGCCTGGATGACGAGACCGGCTTGAAGAACTCAGCAGAAGGCCTGAAAAAGCTGCTGCCTTTGGCCGAGAAACACAAAGTAGTGCTGGTGATGGAGCTCCTGAACAGCAAGGTCAACCACAAAGACTACCAATGTGACCGTACCGCCTGGGGTGCCGAACTGGCCCGGCGGCTGGGTTCTGAGAACTTCAAACTGCTGTATGACATCTACCACATGCAGGTAGACGAAGGCAACGTGATCCAGACCATTCGGGAAAACCATCGCTACATTGCGCATTACCACACGGCCGGGGTGCCGGGCAGGCACGAGATTGATGACACGCAGGAACTCAATTACCCCGCCATCATGCGCGCCATCAAAGCCACCGGTTTCAAAGGCTTCGTGGCGCAGGAATTTATCCCGCAGGCCAAAGACAAATTAGCCTCCCTGAGAAAAGCCGTTCAGATCTGCGATGTCTGATCTGCTCTTCTTCCAGTGAACCGTTTAGAGCTTGTTTAAACATGATGAACAACAGAAGAGCTTTTTTACAGAAGTTCGGGTTACTGTCAGCGGGAGTTGCTTTTGCGCCCTCGCTGCTCACTCCCTGCGATTCTTCGCCCCAAAACACCGGCAGTACCGCCGCCGCCTCGGGCGCGACGGGAGCCAGCGCCGCTGGTGCCGGGAATTCCCGCATCAGCAACATTGGTGTCCAGCTCTACACCCTGCGGGAGCTTTTGCCGAAGGACGTGAAGGGTGTGATTGGGAAAGTGGCGCAGATTGGGTACCAGGACGTAGAAACCTACGACTATTCTCCCCAGACCGGCTACTGGAACCTTGCCCCCAAAGCCTTCAGAGAACTGTTGCAAGCCAATCACCTGGTGTCTACCAGCGGGCACTATGAATTTGGGCAGTACATGAAAGACGGCAACACTGATGTGGTGAAGCGTTACATTGAAGCAGGAAACCTGGTGGGGCATACCCACATTACCGTGCCTTACCTGGACGAGGAACTGCGTGGCTCCGCTGATGGCTACAAAAAAATCGCGGAGAAAATAAACAAGGCCGCCGAACTGTGTAACGCCTCTAACCTGAAGCTGGCCTACCACAACCACGATTTCGAGTTCAAAACCTACGGTGACACCACCGGCTATGACATCCTGCTCAAAGAAACCGACCCTGCCTTGGTAAGTTTTGAGGCCGATTTGTTCTGGATGGAAAGAGCAGGCCACAAACCGGTAGACCTGTTCAACCAGCACAAAGGCCGTTTTGTGATGTGGCACGTAAAGGACATAGACAAGAATTCACCAAGCCTGAACACCGAGATTGGGAGCGGCACCATGGACTACAAAGCCATCTTCGCGCAAGCCCAGACGTCTGGCGTAGACCGCATCTTCGTAGAGCAGGAAAACTTCGCCCCCGGCATGGATCCTTTCCAAAGCCTCAAACAAAGCCATGATTACGTGAAAAACACGTTGCTGGCCTAAGGCTTTCCATTCTTTTAAGCCTTGCCGTTTCAGGCCTGTTTTCCAAAAAGCAGGCCCGAAACGCGTTTGCAAGTTTCTGTTTCCTTCTCATGATTCTCCCATTAGTCAGAAAGCAGTTAAGCCGCAGTTCTGATTGTTGGTGAGAACACCAACAACGGTGGGGAGGAAGTCTTGAGTAAGTTTTAGGGGTACCTCTTGTAGTATGCACCGGTTCATTATGTCCCATACCGTAGAGACAAGGCAACGCCTTGTCTTTGCATTTTCATGAATACGTTGCAGAGGATTGTTCGAATGGATTGCTTTTTGGCCCAGTTTCATTAAAACAGGCCAAAAAGCCTAATTGAAGCTCTGAAAAACGTGAACTCGGCAATAGAGCGATCTGCTCAGTCGAAGAATCTTAGCCACACTTCTTATCTTTCCAGCACGCATTCCGTCCCCCTTTGAAGGGGGTAGGGGGATGATTGCCCGTGCTGATCAGGCATTCCCGAGAATCATCTTTACATGTTTTCTAATATCTGTAGATCGTTCTTTAACCGCCCTTGTCATCCCCCTACCCCCCTTCAAAGGGGGACGGAATGCGTACCCTACTCTATGCAAAGAGCATGTGTCCCAAGGCGGAATTGACGCTTTTAGATGCTTCAGCACGGCCTTCGGCTTCTGTATAGCTCTTGCAATTCCCGTGTTCACGTTAAGAACATCCTGATGTAGGAAAAGTTACAGAGGAATCCTGCGCCAGTACAAAGAAGCTCAGCAACCTATTCAAACAATCCTTATCTTCACAAATCCCAAACTATCAACCTACTAACCCTTTTATTATGAAGCAGTTTTTTACCAGCAACCTTTCTGGCTGGAAGAAACCCGTGTTGCTGCTTTGCACCTTGGGGCTGTTCTCTGAGGCGTCTTTGGCCCAGAACGCACCCGCCCCGGCAAAGAAAGACAGCCCCAAAAAAGAAGAGAAAAAAGACCTGCCTTTAGAAGCGGGCCGCACCATTGACATCAACACCAATGAAGGTTCCTGGCTGTCCTTGGATGTGCATCCCGCCGGAGGTCAGCTCATTTTCAGCATGTTGGGTGATTTATACCTGTTGCCCATGACCGGTGGCAAAGCCGAGCAACTCACCGAAGGCATGGCCCTGGACGTGCAGCCCCGTTTCAGCCCAGACGGAAAGTCCCTTGTGTTCTTGTCTGACCGTGATGGCAATGACAACGTGTGGGTGATGGATCTGGCTACCAAAAAGACCCGCCAGATCAGCAAGAGCAAAAACGAGAACTTTCAGGCCGCCGAGTGGACACCTGATGGCGAATACCTGGTAGTGTCACAGGGTCGCCGTAACCTGAAGCTGCACCTGTACCACAAAGACAGCGGCGGCGGAACGCAACTGATTAAAACGCCGGAAACCCTGAAAACGGTGGAGCCGGCGTTTGGCAAAGACCCGCGCTACATCTGGTATTCGCGCCGCACGGGTGGTTGGAACTACAACGCGCAGTTGCCGCAGTACCAATTAGCCACCCTTGACCGCGAAACCGGGGAAACCGACACCAGAACTTCACGCTACGGTTCGGCATTCTCGCCCACCTTGTCCCCTGACGGTACCCTACTGGTGTACGGAACCCGTTACAACAACGAAACCGGCTTGATTATCCAGAACCTGAAATCTGGTGATGAGAAGTGGCTGGCGTACCCGGTGCAGCGTGATGAGCAGGAATCCATCGCCCCCTTGGGCGTATTACCGGCCATGTCGTTTACGCCAGACAGCAAAGAAGTGGTGGCTTCTTACGGCGGTAAAATCTACCGTATTCCGGTAAGCGGCGGTCAGGCCAAGGAGGTTCCGTTTCAGGTAGATACCAAAATTGCCATCGGGCCGAAACTGGAGTTCAAGTACCCCATCAGCGATGACAAAACCATGAAGGTGACGCAAATCCGCGATGCGGCCATGTCTCCAGATGGCAAGCGTCTGGCGTTTACCGCGCTGGACAGGTTGTACATCACTGATTACCCGAACGGCACACCCAAACGCGTCACCACCAATGATTTTACTGAGGCGCAGCCTGCCTGGTCGCCAGACGGTAAGAGCCTGGCGTTTGTGACCTGGCACGAGAAAACCGGCGGCGCAATCTACAAAGTAGCCGCTACGGGCAAAGGCAAGCCAGAGAAGTTGACCGTGGAGAATTCTGTTTTCCAGGAGCCGGTGTGGTCGCCCAAAGGCGATAAAATCGTGTTCGTGAAAGGCTCGGCGCAGACGTATCGTGAGTCGGCAGGGCCGGGGGCGTTTGATGCACGGCAGACCATTAACTGGATCTCAGCGAAAGGCGGAGCCAGCACGTTTGTGACCAAAGCTAATTTGGGTGCGAACCCGCATTTTGTGCAAGGCGATGACCGCATTTATTTGTACAGCTCATCAGACGGGTTGATCTCCATCCGTTGGGATGGCACCGATAAGAAGCCGTACGTGAAAGTGAAAGGCATTACCACCTTCGGCTCGTACGCCGACATGCTGGAGGAGGAGATGAGCCACAACCACCACCTGAACGAACGTGAGCCGCAGCAACAGGCCTCTACCGCCACTACCATCATCAAAGCGCCTAAAGGCGACAAAGCCCTGGCCTTGATCAACAACGAGATCTACGTGGTAACCATCCCGTTTGTGGGCGGTGAAACGCCCACCATCTCTGTGGCCGACATTGCCAGTTCACAGTTCCCTTCCTGGAAATTGACCGATATTGGTGGTCAATTCCCGAGCTGGTCTGCTGACGGAAAGAGCGTGTACTGGTCTATCGGGAACGCCTTCTTCGCTTACAACATGGATGCCGCCTTCGCCAAGAAACGCGAGATGGAAGCGGCCGAGGAGCTGAAGAAAGATGCCAAACCCGCTACCGAAGTTAAGAAAGACAGCACCGGTGCCAAAGAAGCCCTGAAGATTGAAGGCTATAAGCCGGTAGAAACCAGAATTGCGATTACCGTGCCGCGTGACATCCCCACCGGAAATATCCTGCTGCAAGGTGCCCGCCTCATCACCATGAACGGCGACGAGGTGATTGAAAACGGCGACATCCTGATCCAGGACAACCGCATCAAAGCGGTGGGTGCTTCCGGTACTTTGACTGTTCCGCAGAACGCTACCGTGATGGACGTGAAGGGCAAAACCATTACGCCGGGTTTTGTAGATACCCACGCGCACATGTGGCCCCGTTGGGGCGTGCACTCCAACCAGGTTTGGATTTACGCCGCTAACCTGGCCTACGGTGTCACTACCACCCGCGACCCACAAACCGCCACTACCGACGTACTCACGTACAGCGACATGGTGGAAACCGGCAAGATGATAGGGCCGCGCGTGTACTCTACCGGCCCAGGCGTTGGGTACTGGTCGTATAACCTGAAAAGCTTAGACCACGCCAAAAGTGTGCTGAAGCAATACTCAGATTACTACAACACCAAGACCATTAAAATGTACCTGGTGGGCAATCGCCAGCACCGTCAGTGGATCATCATGGCCGCCAAAGAGCAAGGCCTGATGCCCACGACCGAAGGCGGTCTGGATTTCAAACTGAACCTGACTGAGATTTTGGACGGTTACCCGGGCCACGAGCACTCGTATCCCATCTATCCGCTGTACAAAGACGTGCTGGAGTTTGTGTCTAAGTCACAGATTGCCTACACGCCAACCCTGTTGGTGGCGTACGGCGGGCCTTGGGCCGAGAACTACTACTATGCCACTGAGAACCTGGCGGGTGATAAGAAGCTGAACTACTTCACCCCTAAAGTGGAGTTAGATGAGAAATCGCGTCGCCGCGCGGGTTGGTTCATGAAAGAAGAACACATCTTTGACAAGCACGCCCAGTTTGTAAACCGCTTGGTGAAAGACGGTGGTCTGGCCGGGGTGGGTTCCCACGGACAGCTACAGGGCTTGGGTTACCACTGGGAACTTTGGTCTATCCAATCGGGGGGCATGAAGAACCTGGATGCCTTGAAAGTAGCCACCATCTTAGGCGCGAAATCCCTTGGGTTGGACGGTGATCTAGGTTCTATCCAGAACGGTAAACTGGCGGATTTGGTGATCATGGATCAGAACCCGTTGGAGAACATCCGGAACACCAATTCCATCAAATACGTGATGCGCAACGGCCGTCTCTACGATGCCAATACGCTGGATGAATTAGCGCCAACCAAGAAGAAAGCCCCAGACTTTGACTGGCACAGCGCGCTTCCGCTGGGCGTACCAGGTATTCAGGAATAGATTTCCTTGGAGGTTTAGAAAGGCCCCGCTTGCTTAGCAGGTGGGGCCTTTTGTTTTTAGCCTGTTTTCAGGAAACTGGCCGGTAAACAAATCAAGACCTGATATTAAAGCATTATCTGTTGTGGGGCAGCAAAGAAGTGAGAGTCATTCTGTTATGGTTCTTACGCAAAAAGCACCGCTGATTCGTTTTAGGGCTAGTTTGCGGAAAAGAGGCTTGAAACGGCATTGGCATAGACACTCGTAGGAGCTGCGCGCACTACGAGGTCTTTGCAGTAGGCGGCATTGCGGAAGCAGACCGTAAGAAAGTACTGGCGCGAGACTCTAGTCTCGTGACAAAGGATGAAGCGAGTCTCCAGACTCGCCGGCAACCACCGGCAGTTTTGTCTAAGAGCTTGTTTAAATTTCATCTTTGCGCTACAAACGACCATAAAAAGAACCTGCGTTCTCCTTTTTCTCGCACCGTAGCGCTGCTACGCTGCTCAAAAAACGCTTCCGCAGAACCTTTCTCTGGCCGTTTTCGCCAGCAAACCTCAAATTTAAACAAGCTCTAATGACTTAGTTGCGTTTCTTGCCTCTTTTAGCCAAAACAGCGCAGAAACGCTTTCGCGCCATCCATTATTTTTCAGCGCAAGAAAGAACCTACTCTTGGCCATAAAAAAGGGAGGCTTCTGTCATGAAGCCTCCCTTTTAGAATTGGTGGTGTGCTGTTATTTAGAGTGCAGGTGCACTTCCACTTTGCGGAAGTCTGGGCCTTCGCTGCCCAGGACATCGCTGGCGGTTTCTACCTTGAACTGACGGGTTCCGTGGTACCGTTGGAGGTACTTTCTGAGGAACTCGGCCCGTTGGCGGGCTACCCTGCTTTTGGCTTGGTCTGGGCCTACGCTGTCAGAATACCCTTTCACCCACAGGGAAGCGTTGTCGGGTTGCTGCGCGAGGAAGGTGTCCAGAGATGCGGCCTGTTCTGGAGATAAGAACACTTCATTGAAGCCGAAACCCAGCGTTATTTCAGTGGGCGCGGGAGTTGGGGCTGCCGGTGCTACAGGGACTTCTTCCACTGCCGCAGGCGTCTCCTGGACGGGAGCGGGCTCGGTGAGGTAAACGGTAGAAAGGCCGTCTGGCGTGCGGGTGATCCACATTTCTGTGTTTCCTTTCCGTTTGTAGGCCGAGGTGAAGGCGTTTTCCTTGTTTATGCTGTTTCCTGCTTTCAGGGGCTGGCCGGTGGGCTTAGAGTCCTTGTCCAGGGGCATGGAATACACGTAGGCCTGCTCGCCAGCTTTCTGCGAGAAGTACAGCGAATCGTTCACCACGTAAGGGGAGAATTCTGCCTGGCGGGTGTTGAGGGGCGCACCTACGTTGGCCAGTTTAGACCATTTGCCGTTTTCCCACTTGCTCAGGTAAAGATCTTCGTAGCCTTTGGTGTTGCGCAGATCTGCCGTGATCAAAAGCGTGTTCTGGTCTGGCGACAGATAGGAACCTAAGTTGTACGAATGGTTCTTGAGCTTAGGAAACGGTTTTTCGCCTATTTTCTGGAAAGTGCTGCCATCCCAGCGGTAAGTGGCAATCTTCTCCTCGTTCCGGCCGGTTTTCTGATAGATGTACAGTTCGTCACCGGCGGCATTAGACCCAATCAAGGCATTCACCGCGCCGGTGTTCAGGACGGGTTCTTTCTGGTAAGAAGACTGGTCGCCGCGCTTTTCAGAGTAGAGGTACTGCCCGTCTCCGGTTTTCACGGCATAAATCATTAAATCCTGGCCTACCAAAAAAACATCGGCGATTTGCTCCCGGGTTTCTTTGATAGGGCTTTGGGCGCGGGTCACTGCTGCGGTAGACAGAAGGAGGGCAATTGTGTAAAAGGTTCTTTTCATTCTTTCTGAAAAATTCTGGTTACCACATAGTTACTTTTCTTCCCATTTTAGGGTATTTGGCCGGAATCAGGTTGTACGTCACCATGAACTCACTGGTGTTTTTGCCAATCAGGTGGGCATCGCCGGTAGGCATCTCGTGCACGTACCCCACCCGGAACTGATTCAGTCTTACGCCGGCGTTCAGCGTGTAGGCCAGGTTATGCCGGTAACCGCCACCCACCCAGAAGATATTCTGGAACACGGCTTTGGCCTGTACTTCGGTGGTTTCTTTCTGCTTGCTGTCATAGCGGAAGATTCCGTTTGCCACCAAGCCTACCTGCTCTGATACCGCGGTGCGGTACCCCACTTGGGCTACGTGTTGCATGGTGTAGGTTCCGTCCATGAATTCATCTCCGGAGGAAATTCCGCCTTTGGTGGCATCCTGCAAGGCATACCCGGCATAGAAGTTTTCGCCGGTCAGCATCACACCCAGATTCACGTCCAGCTTGTTTACCCGGTTCTCATTGCCCAGGTAATTGGCGAACTCCTGGTCATTGGCTTGGTCTAGCACCAGCTTGTTGCCGTTCATGCGCTGGATGCCATAGGTAAGGGCCGCTCCGGCCCGAAGGCTCAGGCTTTCAGAAAGCCGGATGCGGGAACCGTAGCTCAGGTTTACCTGGGTTTCTACAAACGGCCCGAACGAATCATGTAGCAAAGAAAGACCCCAGGCGTGCTTGGCACCGGCCTGGCGGCTGTAGGCATCGGTCTCCTGGGTTTTGAGCACGTCAGTTTTCCGCCAGGCGGAGATATCTGCCTGGTCTAACTCAACGGAGGCGAAGAGGGTGCGCGGCGCATCTTCAAAGCCCGTCCACTGGTCGCGGTAAAAGGTCTTCACCATGGAGCCTTCATAGCCCGTCAGGGCCGGGTTGAAGTACTGCTGGAACAGGGAGAAGTTGGCAATGTGTTTCCGGCTCTGGGCGGAAGCGCCCAGAGCAGAAAGCAGTAAACAAATGGATATGGTCAACTTTTTCATTTTCGTTATTTCTTAAGGATTGTCACGGTACCTTTCTTCACATAGTTGATGTCTTTCACGTGGATGATGTACAGGTAAGGCCCTGCCAACACATCGCCGTGCTGGTTGCGTCCGTTCCAGCCCTGCTCAGGATTGGTGGTTTGGAAAAGGCGTACACCGGAGCGGTCAAATACTTGTACTTCTATGTTATTGTAGAACTTCAATTCCGGCACAGTCCAGGTATCGTTCACGCCATCGCCGTTAGGGGAGAAGGCATTCACTATTTTAAGGTCTACCGTGGCCACGTTGTAGCCTTCTTTGGTAAGGGTGAAGGTTTTCTCAAACGTGTTGTTGTACGGGTCTACCGTTCTCACTCTAATGGAGAAGGATGTTTTGCCGGACAAGCCTTTGTTTGATTTCAGGAACAGTTGGTTTCCGTCTATCTCAAACAGCGCGTTGTCTGTGCTGCCTGCGCCCGTTACCAGTTCATACAAGTGTTGGTTCTCGGGCTGGTTGTCAAGCGGATCATCCACGTCGGTAGCGGTCAAAGTCCCGATGGCCTGATCTGGTGTAATGCTAGGCTGGAAAGATGCTTTGCTCAACGTGATGTTGGTAGGAGCCTGGTTTGGCATAACACGCACTGTCCATTTCACGTCCACGTTGTTCACGTTAGACCGGTCTGAAGGCGTGGTAAGCGCTCCCGTGAGTTCATAGTCTCCGCTTTCCAACCCGTTATAGGTTCCCTGTTGCCAGGTGACGGGCACTTGCACTACGTTGCCGTCAGTAAAGGTCACCGCTACGGTAGCAGGCTTGTTCACCTTAGCGAAGGTAGTCCGGATAGGCACCTCTAACGTGGCGGGTCTGGCCGCAGAAACCGCATTCGGCTTCACGATTACCAGTTGCGTGGCGGTAGCCGTATTGCCCGAGGCATCAGTCACAGTCCAGGTGACGGTGGTGGTGCCGGTTGGGTACTCAGCAGGAGCATTGTTGGTGACCAACGCTACAGAACAATTATCTGCCGTTACCGGAGTACCTAATGCTACATTGGAGGCCGTTGTTTTGCCTGGGTCAACCGTTGCCGTCACCGCTGCGGGAGCTGTAATGGTGGGGTTGATTTTGTCTTCTACCGTTACAGTAGCCGTAGCCGTAGACTTGTTGCCATGAACATCGGTCACGGTTAAGGTAACGGTGGTAGCGCCTACGTTAGAGCAATCAAAGCTGGTTTTGTCTAAGCTATAGCCGTTCTCAGCAATTGAGCAGTTGTCCGTAGAGTTGTTATTTACGTCAGCTGCCGCGATGGTCACGGTGCCAGACGCGTTTAGTTGAACCGTAATGTTCTTCGCTTTTGCTACTGGTGCAACTTTGTCTTCTACTGTTACGGTGGCAGTGGCGGTATGTGTGTTGCCGCTCTTATCCGTCACGGTGAGAATCACGGTGTTGGTACCTACATTGGCACAGGTGAAGCTGAGCTTGTCAAGGGCAATGGTGGTGATGCCGCAGTTATCAGTAGAATTGTTGTTTACCTGATCTGCCGTGATGGAGGCATTGCCAGTTGCATCTAGTTGAACCGTGATGTTCTTGGCAATGGCTGTAGGTGCTACTTTGTCCTCTACGGTAACTGTGGCGGTGGCGGTATGGGTGTTGCCGCTTGCGTCTGTGACGGTTAATGTCACTGTGTTTTCGCCTAAGTTGTTGCAGCCAAAAGTTAACTTGGAAAGGGCCAGCGTTACTGATCCACACAAGTCAGAAGAACCGTTATTCACCATTTCTGGGGTAATCACGGCTTCTCCGTTGGCCGCCATTTGCACGGTAATGTTCTTCGCAACCGCAATTGGAGCGGTTTTGTCTTCTACTGTTACTGTTGCTGTTTTGCTTTCTACGTTGCCATTTACGTCAGTTACGGTTAACGTAACTGTGTTGGCTCCCACATTAGAACAGTTAAAGCTGGTTTTGTTTAAGCTATACCCATTTTCAGGAATTGAACAGTTGTCAGTAGAGCCGTTGTTGATCTGAGCCGGTGTGATAGTTGCGGCACCATTGGCATCTAGCTGAACCGTAATGTTCTGGGTTACAACTGTTGGCTTCTGCGTATCTGTAACGGTTACAGCAAAGCTGGTGGTAGAGGTGTTTCCAGCGGCGTCAGTTGCCACGAAGGTGTTGGTAGTGGTACCAACCGGGAATAAGGAACCTGAAGCAAGACCGGCGGTTTGGGTAACTGTCACTGGGGTTGTGGCTGCATTCCCAATCCCCCAAGTAACACTTGTAGGGTTGGAAGCAGAGATGTTCCACCCGTCATACCCATTCTCAAAGCTTCCGTTGACAAGGCTGCTGCCAGTCACTTTTACATTATCTAATAGAATATCAATATAATGAGAAGGATTAGCCACATCTACCATCTCTAATCTTACTGATCTTCCAGCAAACTCTGAGATATCAAAGTTAAGATTGGTCATTGGTATTGCAGCAGGGGTATTAGGTGAGCTTATAGAGTAAATCGTGCGCAGAATAGCATTACTACCAGGATCCCTTAGTCGAACTGATAAGTTTTGCCCATTAATCGTTGATCCTGTATGGTTTTTATACTGAAAGTCAAAGGAAAGGCTTATAGGGCCTGAGGCTGGCAGCACAATGTCTTGATATAACCTAGCGGTACTTGAATTACTAACTAGGTATACAGCCATGTTCTTCCCATCAGTTGGGTTGAAGGTTATTGGTAAACCTGGGGAGATTTGACTCTTTAGCACTTTGCTCAAATAATCATACAACCGTCCTCCCTGAGAAAGTGTATGAACTGCATTAGGATCATTCACACGACAGTTATCTGTAGCTGTTGGGGCTGGATAAGTAACAACGGCACCACACTTATCAAGATCATTATTTTTTGCAACAGGAGCAGTTGCTGCAAATACTGGTTTGGTAACATCTTTCACCTCTACAGTTTGGGTTTGGGAAGAAGTATTGCCAGCGGCATCTGTATATATCCAAGTAATGGTATAGTTTCCTTGTGCAGTATAGGAGAGAGGGGCTGCTGTTGTTCCAGTAATTTCACCTGTGACATTATCATTGGCTTTGGGTGCCGTTGCTGCAGCAGAGCATTCACCGGTGATTGCGGGCAAAGTGGCTAAAACAGGAACTGGTGCCTCGGTGTCATTTACCGTTACCGTAAATGTTTTCGTGTCTGCGTTGCAACTGTTGGTTGCCGTTGCGGTTACCGTTGTGGTGCCTGCCGGGAAAAAGTAAGGAGACGTAACTGCTACACCGTTGATTGTATAGGTGATTGCTGGGTTTGGTGTTCCTGTAGCCGTAGCTGTAAAGGAAACAGTGGCACCCGCTCTACCTGCTTCTGTTGTAGTCACAATGTTTTCTGGTGCTGTAATGGAAGCCGAAGCATTCACCGTCACTTTGGCAGAGCCGGTAACTGAGGTGGCAGCGCACAGCGCATCTGAGACAGCCGTCAAAGAATAGGTTGTTGTGGCTGTTGGGTTAACTGAAACGGTGTAAGGGGAAGTTGATATGCCGTTTACGGTTACAGGGGTAGTTCCGTCTGTATAGGTGATGCTCCATGGGGCTGTACCTGTCAGGTTGAAAGTAAGGGTTGTCGATTGGCCTGCACAGGTAGTATTGCTGCCGCTTAAAATGCCTGTTGGCCTAGTTAATACTACACCGTCGCAGTTGCGGTCAATACCGTCGCATAAATCTGTAGCTCCTGGGTTGAAAGAAGCATCATTATCATTGCAGTCTCCGCCACGCAGTACATAACCTACTGGGGGAGTTAAAGCCATTGCGCTTACAGCAGAATTACCATAACCATCTGCATCAGAGTCTTGATAGTAGGTTGCAGAGAGTACCGTTATGATCGCTTTCCCATTGCCTGTATTGACACCGGCCAAATTATTCTGGTTGGTGCCTGCATTGTATGAGCCGCCGCCGCCGCCGTTGCCTGGGTAATGATAGGAACCACCGCCGCCGGAGTAGCCGCCGCCGCCGCCACCGCCTGCGTTTCCGCCAGCGCCGCCGCCGCCAAAGCCCCCTTCCGCACTGCAGCCTGTTCCTCCTGCGCCACCTGTGATAAAGGCCTGACCGGGCCCTCCGCAAGATCCATCCTGACCTGCAGTAAAGAACCCACCTCCATTACCCGCGTGAGGGTCACCGGTTGGGCTATTTTGTGCTCCATTGCCATCTGTGCCCCCTGCTCCAAATAAAGTTGGTGAATAAGTGCTGTTTCCATCAAAGCCAGAGGTAGAGGCTGAGGCGTGTATATTGCCATTAGGGGAGCCTACGTTTCCGCCGCCGCCTCCAGAAACAACTAACGGAATATTATCATCCGTTGCTACAAAGGTACCTCCGCCGCCACCTGAACCATGATGTTGGTTGAAGTCTCCTGCAAAGGAGGTGGCGCCTTGTTGCCCTACTAGAACTTTCAGGGTTTGACCAGGTTGTACATTGAATTCTCCCTTCATTCTGGCTCCCAAGCCACCGTTATTACCACCTTGTGCCCCAAAGGTTTCAATTGAAATCCTGGTTACACCAGCAGGGACGGTATAGGTTTGGATTTTCCCTGTGTAAGTAAGTTCAGTTGTCTGTCCTTTACTCGTGAAAGAAATTCCCAAAAGCAAGATGGGAACCATCCATCGCAAGAGCGTTTTGGATTTCGATCTTTCAAAGATTAATGTTTGCCACCAATGTGTTGTTGGTGGTGCGTAAAAGTGTTTCATTTTTAACAATTGATTAAGCTTGAAATATTTGACTTGGGTTTTGTTTCAACAAGTTTGCAGCAGACATGCTTCTCCAAGAGAAATTCATGTTGCTGCCGCTAAAACCATGTAGAGAAATCGGCATCACAAGTACTAGCTGGATGGAGTAAGTATGATGGAGTAGAAGGGCAAAGACCTTCTCAAGTGAGACTTGGAAAAGGCATGCCGTATACTTTCACTCTTTTGGGAAGAGTTAATAGTAAAGGTTTTCATAAAGGGTTGGGTAGTAAAGTTGGATTATATAACCTGTGCTTAATTTGGAATTACTGTTTTAGGGTCTGTTGATGGCTGTTCTCTTCTGTCGGTTCCGTTTCTATTGCCGTCTATAAGTGGTTGATAGTAAAAAATACAAGTAATAGTAAATTATAAAGTTGCTGCCGATGAGTTGCTTCACTAGGTATCTACATGGGTAGAGTTGGATCTGGCGCACTGCTTTGTTTTTTAATAACTGGTAGAGTAAGCTCTGGGGGAGATGCTTGCTTTGTAAAGTTTCTGAGGGGGGACTAGGAACTATTAACAATGCAAAGTTTATGGATAATTTAATAAATACAACAAGTATAAAAAAATACTTTAAAAGTAACCATAACAACTACTTTTAATTATAATAGTGCAAATTATATAGATGAGGATGTTTGGAATGTTGCTTTGCGTAGTACAAAACAACATTTCAAATATTTTCTTACCCATAGACGTGTTCTTGTTCGTGAAAGCAATTCTAGTTAGTCTATTTGCTTTAAAAAATGATAGATGTCAGCTTTTAGAAGAAGTAGATTTTGTGGAAAGTAAAATATGAATTTTAGTATATAAGGTTGAATGGGGCGCTGGTGTGGGGTAAGGCAGAAAGTAGCCTTCCGTATCTCAAGTGAGTAACCCTGCTGTTGGCGCATTTCCCTGCAGCCAATGGGCAGGCAATCTGTTCCATGTGCAGGCCGTGCAAGCCTATGAGCCTGCCTGTTTTCTATCTTGCTAGCGGGTGTGCAGCACTACAGAAGAATCCATTTTCAGTTCGTTTTCCCTAAAACCGCCTGAAAACCAATCAGCTAGATAAAAGGCGGGCGTATGTTGGTCAAAGGAGGGAGTGGCTTTTGCGTTTTCCTTTATGTCCATTACGCAAACGTACTTTGGAGGAGCAGGGCATCAAACAAAACCCCGTCTGCGGCTAATGAGTAAAGATAGGTACATCTTTGATCAAATAATCTCAGGCAGAAAGAATGAAATTAGCGGGAAACACAGTACTGGTCACCGGAGGCGCCTCAGGAATTGGGTTGGCCCTTGCCGAACGGTTTTTAAAGGCGGGGAGCACCGTCATTGTCTGTGGCCGACGCGAGGACAAACTGAAGGAGGCGCGGCAGAAACATCCCGGTTTGCATACCAGGGTGTGTGACGTGGCGCAAGAGGCAGAGCGGCTAACGCTGGCAGAATGGGCTACCAAGGAGTTTCCGGGGCTCAACGTGCTGGTGAACAATGCCGGTATTCAGCGGCGGGTAAACCTGGTAGACGAGCAGGAGGCGTGGGGCAAGACGCAGCAGGAAATAGCCATCAACCTGGAGGCACCCATTCACCTGTGCAGTTTGTTTGTGCCGCACCTGCGTGAGCAGCCCACCGCAGCCATTGTGAACGTCACCTCTGGATTAGCCTTTACGCCCGCCGTCTTTGCGCCGGTGTATTGCGCCACCAAAGCGGCCTTGCACTCCTTTACCATGTCTCTGCGGTATCTGCTTTCCAAGACCAGCGTGGAAGTGGTGGAGATAGTGCCGCCCGCCGTGAATACAGCGTTAGGCGGAACGGGTTTGCACACCTTCGGGGCCCCTCTGGATGAGTTCGCAGATTCGGTGATGGGGCGCATGGACAGCGGTGAGCTGGAAGTTGGTTTCGGAACCTCAGAGGTGAGGCGCAATGCCTCCAGAGAAGAGAACGATGCCTTCTTCCAGGAGATGAATTCCAGATGGGCATAAGCTGTGTTTAGGGCCTGTTTTCAGGAAAACAGGCCTTAAACACTTTTCTCGTTCCATTTTCGTCTCGGCTTCGTTAAACGGCTTCGGCCTAAAGCCGGAGCTGGCGAGAAGAAATGAGGTAAGTTGCTAGTATTTAACGGGTAAGTTTTGTAACTTCAATGCAGGGCGAAGCCTTGTTCTTCTCTGCTGTCATAGCCGCAAGAGATTGCTTTCTGTAAGTACTTCCCCTATCCTGATTTTCTAATCCTTTACTTTCTATAAGATGAGATGGGTATATAGTGTTAAGCATAAAACAAAGGCCGCGCTTCTGTTGGCCGTGGTGTTGGTATTGGTGCTGGCCAAAAACATGATGGACAGTAAGAATGTGACAAAACTAGGTTCTTCCTTTGCCGCCGTGTACGAAGACAGGCTGTTGGTGGAGAGCTACATTTACCAGCTTTCGGGGCACCTGTACCAGAAGAAGATGCTGGTAGACAATAGCTTCTATGCTGAAACCGACCATGGTCTGCTGCCAGAGAAGCTGATGGGAAACAATTCGGCCATCTTGGGGCTGCTGGAAAAATATGAGAAGACCGAGTTAACCAGAGATGAGGCCCGGTACTTTAGTGCTTTCAAGCAAAACCTGCAGGAGCTAAGGGCCCTGGAAAACCAATTCGTGCTTCAGCCAGCAGTAGGGCAGGAACGGCTACAGGCCAAAAACCTGATGGATGCCCAATACAGAGAAGCGGCCAGCCATTTAAACTATCTGTCGCATATTCAGGTGGCAGAGGGGAAGCGACTCAATGAGCAGTCTAAGCAGATCATAGCCGGTTCTGCCATTCTCACGCAATTTGAGTTTGCCCTCATCATTGCTATAGGTGTCATGATTCAGATGCTGGTGTTCGCCTCCAAATCAAAACTCTCTAAGTTTCCGCAGAACCCCATGCTAAACTAACGGTTGGCCAGGTGCATGCGTGTAAGCCGAAGCCAAAAACGTTTCTGCTGAAGCATGGCAGAAATGCGGGATAACCAGCAAAGGGAGCATGTCTTTCACTTGAACCATGCTAACCTTGCAAGGGAACTTTTGCTAAAGGTGCTGTTAGGGATTGATAAACTTGAAAGAGCAAGAAAGTAACCTTGAGCCACGGAAGTAAGTAGCAGGACAAATGAAGCTAAGTACGGAGACAGCATTACGTTATACTATTTGTCTTCCTTAAAGGATCTGGTGGGCGAACTAGAATAGCTTTGATGGAGCGCTATTGCCGTTCGCAACCAAGATCCTTCCAGGAGGAAGACAAAAGAGTAGGACAAACTAATTTTTCCGCGTACTTATCTCTTTTGTTTTCCTTAAAGAATCTGGTGGGCGAATCGGGAATAAACGCCCTTGCCCTCCGCCACCCAAATCCTTGCAGGAGGACAGGGAGCAGAGAAGAGAAAATTATTTCTGTCCGAATACTTAAATCCGCGGCATTGTCAGGTCATTAAGAACAGCTTCTGTTTTTTCGCTTCTAAGGGGTCAAAGCGTTTTGTAGATAATGCAATTATTCTGAAGAAAGTGGGAATTGTAAACCTTCTTAATAGTAAGGACAGGAACTCCTGCTAACTTTTTCTTATCTTGTAGGTGCGGGCGGCTACAACCAGTGGTTTCCCGGCCTTTATTTTTTACATGTTGAGTATGAAAAACACGATTCCGGTAGTTTTGGCTGCCTCTCTGTTCTGCTTTGCAAGTTGCTCTAAAACCAATGATACAACTGCTGCAGAGAACAATAAAACGCAAAATACGGCCTTGCCGGTGAATTCCCCTACCGTAAACACCACCACGCCTGTTATGACCCAGCCGACGCCTGCGGGACAACCGGCGCAAGCGTCACAGCCAGTGGTTGCCGCCGGTTTAAACCCGGCACACGGCCAGCCCGGCCACCGCTGTGATATTCAGGTGGGCGCACCCTTGAACTCGCCCCCCCAGACAACTGCCACCCCCGGTGCTGCTCCCGCGGGCTTACCGCCCGCGCCCGTTCTTCCGTCTGCGCCACCTATCTCTACCGCCAAGGGGTTGAACCCACCGCACGGACAACCCGGCCATGACTGCAGTATTGCCGTAGGCGCTCCTTTGAAAAAATAACTTTAGAATGCGCAGGCAATCCCTGAGTGCTTCTGCTTTCATTACCTGGCCTTCCGCAGAAAGTACCGTAGAAGGTGATGCGTTTTGGGCCTATTTTTCGGAAAACAGACCCAAAACGCAGAAACCGGAGTTATTGGATATTGGTTGAGACCAGGCACTGCCTTGTCTCGGGCACGTATTGCTTTCTGCGGTTGGTTTTTCCCGCGGGGGCAGACATCCTCCCTTCGCCCCAGCGTTTTGGGGCTGGTTTGCGGAAAACGGGCTCTAAACGGCATTGGCCCAGACGCTCGCAGGTCTAAGGACGCTATGAGGTCTTTGGCGCAGACGGCATCGCGGAAGCAGGCTTTAGAAAACGTGAACTCGGGAATTAAAGGGATACGATAATCCATTTTGTTTCCATTGTTTGCCTTTCTACTAGGCTGTACACGCATTCCGTCCCCCTTGGAAGGGGGTAGGGGGATGCCAAAGGCGGAAGAGGGCGGAAATCCGCCTGTCCAATGGTACATCCTCCCCCTCTTGGAGCTTCCAAAATGCCGTATTCAGCACGAGTAATCATCCCCCTACCCCCTTCCAAGGGGGACGGAAGGCGTGAGAATTTCCGAGTTCACGTTAGAAAGTAAACTGGCGCGAGACTCCGGTCTCGTGCCATGGGATGAAGCGAGTCTCCAGACTCGCCGGGGCTCTCCATTGATGCTCTCCTGCAAAGGTGGGTTACTGCTTCTTTTTCTTCGCCGCTTTCTTTACCGCTTTGGTGTACCTGGCAATAAGCGGCATGGTGCTGTCTGTGTCAAAAACAGAATTGAGGCCTTGTTCTTCCTGCGGAGGATCTCCCATGAGGTCATCGCCGGGTTTCCAGAAATGGCGCGCTGGGTTAGGCCGGGCGGTTCCGCTGAAGCCCCAGAAATTGGCTCCGGCCAAGGCGTCTTTCTCTTTCGCGCTGGTGAGTACCCGCTCAAACACGTGCCGGTAATACTTGTTACGGGCAGAGGTAGGATCAGTAAGGTTGTATTGGTGGTGATCTCGCGGTAACCCGAATTCTTCCATCACAATCGGCTTTTTCTGTTCGCGGGCGAAGGCGATGTGCCGATCCATGTACTGGTCTGTCTTGGCGACGGCAGAATCTACCGTGCCGGGGATGTTCTTGATGTCCAGCCAGCCCCAGTTTTTCGGCCAGATGTGCATGGTCAAGTAATCAATGTTAGGGTCAGTGTGCACTTGCTTGAACACGTCTATGGAAGCCTCAGAGCCGTGCGAGCCTTCTGAGCCGGTAGAAACCAGGTGGTTTTTGTCTAAGGATTTGATTAATGCGGCAGTGCTTTTAATCCATTTATCATAAGCCGGTACGTTGGCCATGGAGAAAGCGCGGGGCTCGTTCGCAATCTGCCAAGCCATGATCACCGGGTCTTCGGTGTACTTTTTGTTTGTGAACTGATTTGTGCGGCTTAGCATATAGGTAATATGATCAGCAAATTGCTGCTTACAGGGGGCGCATTGGTGGAACTGGCCTACATAGCGCATGAAACCAGCCCAGTCATTGTTGTTCGCCAGCGCGTAGGGGATGGGGCCGTAGCCGTTCCAGTTCAGGTACTGCCCGTACCCACCCGACCATTCCCAGGAGTTGTTCAGGTACAGCACGGCTTTCATATCGCGTTTGGCCATTTCGGCTAACAGGAAGTCAAGCCCGGCCAGCAGCGTGTCATTGTACACGCCCGGTGACATCTGTAACCCCGGTGAGACGCGGTAAGGCTGATTGTTCGGGCCTTCGGCACCGGCCAGAATACGCAGGTTGGTTGCGCCCGTTTTCTTCAGCATATCCAATTCTTTGGTTAGTCTAACGCGGTCACCGCCTTGGCCGGTAGAACCCAGCAAACCACCGTACCAGTAATTGGTGCCCACATAGTAGTAAGGCTTGCCGTCTAAGGTGAACAGGTGGCCGTCTGTTTCCACAAAGCCAATTGCCTTCTGGGCGTAAAGCTGGGAAAAGGAAGTACACAGCAGGGCGAGAAGAAGATAGAGTTTTTTCATATACTTTCAAATAAGGAGTGCTGTTTGAGTTAGCATGAAGCAAGCAGCAGAGTGGAGAGACAAATCAAACTATACCTCTCTGTCATCCTGAAAGGATCTTGGCAGCAAACGGCAGTAGCGTTTATTTAAGGCCTGTTTAGTTCGCCCATAAGATCCTTTCAGGATGACAGAGAGGGGTTGAATGAGGAATAGAGAATGAATTGTTTAGTTATTCGCAAGCCTTTTAAAGTCTCTAGGAGAGCTTTTGGAGGGCTTTAGGTGCCTTTTTCAGAAAAGCCGCTTAAAATAAGGTATGAAGTTAGTTCCTCTTTGGCCAGTTATCGGTTCTGAAGGCAGAGGCGGGTTGGCCTGCTTTGTTGAAGAGGTTAGGATTGGCGCTATTGCTCCAGCCCATCCGGACGGCCACCGGGTTCTTCACGCCCTTGGCGCTCACCACAATGGTTTGGCCGTCTACTTTGGCCTGGGCGGGCACAAACTTCTGGTCTTCGCCGGCGATCTCAAAATGGGTGAGTTCTTTGCCTTTCACCACCAGGCCTTGGTCTGCATAGTCAAAATGGAGGCGGATTTTGTCTCCTTCTTTCTTCATCTCGCGGTACACCGGGCCAGAGAAAAGCACGTCTTTCTTACCGTAAGTTTTGTTCAGGGCCCAGGCAGCGAGGCGTTTGCCTACGTCCAGTTTGTTTCTGGGGTGGATGTCGTCTACGTTGCCCACGTCACTGATGACGGCCATGCCCGTGTTGGGAACGCTTAAGGTTTTCAATTGGGCTTCGGCTAAACGGGGCCATTCTTCGGCACCGCCGTACTTGTAAGGCGCAATCTGCACAAAGTAGAAAGGGAACTTGTTTTTCCAGGCGGTGCGCCAATCTTGGATTAAAGCGGGCAGCATTTGGGCGTAGACGTCTGGGGCATCTACGTTAGACTCGCCCTGGTACCAAAGCGCACCCGCCAGGCGGAAGGGGATGAGCGGCGCAATCATGGCGTTGTAGGCTTTGGCGGGCTGCGTGGGGCCGTATTCCACTTCTTTGCGTTTTGCGGCAGATTCTGCCAAAACAGGGTTAGAAGCGATGGCGGGCGCACTAAACCAAATCTCGGCGGGGGTGCCGCCCCAACTGCTGTTAATCAAGCCAACCGGCGCTTTCAGGTTCTGGTGAATCTCCCGCCCGAAGAAATAGCCCACCGCACTGAAATGTTTCATGGTCTCGGGCGTGCAGACTACCCATTGGCCTGGCAAATCTAGTTGCGGCGCATCGGCGGTACGCTTTGAAACCTGGAAGAAGCGGATAGACGGGTAATTGGCTTCTTGGATGTGCTGCTCGGCGTTGTCAATACCGGCGTTGGCGTTCCAGTCCATATTGGATTGACCCGAGCATAACCAAACTTCGCCCAGCAACACGTCTTCCAGCACCAAGGTGTTATAGCCTTTCACCGTTACCGTTTGCGGGCTGCTGGCGGCGGAAGTCTGCAATTTTACTTCCCACCTGGCCTGGTTATTCACCTTGGTTTTGACGGGTTTGTTGTCCCAACTGCCGGTCACGGTGACTTCCTCGCCGGTGTTGCCCCAGCCCCAAATGGTTACCTCGGCCTTGCGCTGCAGTACCATGTGGTTCCCGATGATAGCCGGAAGGGAGACGGCTCCCGCCGAGGTGGTTGCGCCGGTAAGCAGCATGCCAATAAAGAGTTTTCCTACTGATTTCAATTTCATCTTGCCTAAACTATTGCGTGAATCTTAAGGTAAGCAGAAGTTCTAAAAGAACTGCGGTTATCGTTCACTTCTGCTGTAAATGCATTTTAGGCCTGTTTTGCAGAAAACAGGCCTAAAACAGAAAAAGATACTTTATTCAGAAAGCACCAATAGCACCACGTCGTGGGCAGGCACGGTAGCCTCGAAAGCTTTTTTAGTGGTGCCCTGGCTTTTCTTCGTCCACACGTCTCTGATTTTGTAGTCAGTTTTGCCGCCGTTCAGCTCTCTTTTGGAAAGGTCATCGGTGATGGGCGTTTTCTTCCAGTCGAAGGTTACTTTCTGCGGAGTCTTGGCTCTGTTCAGGAAGGTCACGGCCCACTTGCCGCCCTCCAACGGTTTCACCCAGGTTTCCAGGCTGTCTTTCACCAAATACCTTAAGCCCTGCACGCCGAGTTTGTCTTGGTTGATGGCGAGCACTTCCTGGTCGGTTAAAATGGCAACGGTTTCTTTGCTCATCTTGCGCAGATCGTTTCCGGCGATGAGCGGGGCGGCTAGCATGCTCCACATGGTGAAGTGGGCCCGGTCTTCGTTCACGGCCATCCCGTTGCCTACTTCCAGCATGTCGGGGTCGTTCCAGTGACCCGGCCCAGCGTATTGGCGCAGGCCTTCCTGCTTGTCCAGAATCTGCATCACGCCCCATGATTTCCAGGTGCCGTGGTCTTCCACGCAGTCAAAGCAGTTGTAGATGTCGCCGGTAGTTCTCCATAGGTGCCCAACGGCCGGGCCCCATTCCCAGGGCTTGTCGGTGCCCCACTCGCAGATGCTGAGCACTACCGGACGGCCGGCTTTTTGCAAGGCGGCGGCAATGGTTTTGTAAGCGCCTTCGGCTTTCAGGCCTTCGGTGTTGCACCAGTCGTATTTGAGGTAATCAATGCCCCAGTTGGCGTACATCTGCGCGTCCTGGAACTCATACCCGCGGCTACCCGGACGGCCCCCGCAGGTCTGGGAACCGGCATCAGAGTAGATGCCTAGTTTCAAGCCTTTGGAGTGCACGTAATCGGCTAAGGCTTTCATTCCAGACGGGAAGCGCTTAGGATCGGCGTGGATGAAGCCCAGGCTGTCGCGGTCGCCGTGCCAGCAGTCGTCAATGTTGATGTACTCATAACCGGCGGCTTTCATGCCCGAACTCACCATGGCATCGGCGGTTTCTCTAATCAGTTTTTCGTCTACGTTGCAGGCAAATTTGTTCCAACTGTTCCAGCCCATGGGAGGGGTCATGGCCAAGCCTTCGTACTTCTTATAGTTCTGCGTGTAGTTGTTTCCCTGGCTAAAGGCCGAGAGGGACAGTAAGAAGGTGGCCGCGGAAAGGAATAGTTTTTTCATGTTTGTTTGATGGGTTAGGTCTGGGGAAGTATGATGTTTTGTAGGTGAATCCACTTGCTGTTTTAAGGCTGTTTCTGGAAAAATAGGCTCAAAACAGCAAGTGGGTGAAAGCGTATTCTTCCACTTCTTTGACGGAATGGTTTTAAGGCTCATTTTCCAGAATCAGCCCTCAAACAGGAGGCTGGTTTTGAGTCATTTTCGCAAAAACAGGCGATAAACCTTCTCCAAGCTGTTTAGCTATGAACCAGTTCTTTCTCACATCTATGAATGATTTCCAGGCAGGCCCTGGCATTGTGGTAAGGGCATTTCCAGAAACCAACTTTGTCTTCCTTTGACATGAGCGTGTAATCATCGTGCACGCCCCAATGCCATTCGCCTTCCGCCAGATCCAGAAAGTAGGTTTGGGCGAATTTCCAGGAGCCCAGCGACCGCTGCAGAAAGTCTTCGGAGCCGGTTAGCTCAAAGGCGTTGAAGAAACCCACCATCGCCTCGGCGCTCACCCACCATTCGCGGTGTTTGTCATAGTGGTTCTTGTCCACGTTGAGTTCATGGTACAGGCTGCCATCGGGGAGCAAGGCTTCGGCGGTGGCGTTTGCCATGGTGAGGGCTACTTCCTTTACCTCTGATAAAAGGGCCTGGTCGCCCAGCGCCTCGGCGGCTTCCTGCAACAGCCAGGAGGCCTCAATGTCATGGCCGTAGGAAACCAGGTTGGCTGAGGAAATCCAGTCGCGGGAGAAGAAGAGTTTCAGGTGGCCGGTGGCCGTATCCACTATCTTTTGCAGAAACACCCCAATAAGGCTCCTTAGCTGGTTTCCCAACTGCGGGTCTGGCCAGGCACGGTACAGGTTGGCGTAGGCTTCCAGAATATGCAGGTGCGTATTCATGGTCTTGGGGTCATTGCGGTCTTTTTCGCTCAGGCGCAAGTCTTCCAGCAATTCGCCCGCTTGGCTGAAGGCCTCCAGGTACCCGCCGTGCTCGGGGTCATAGCTGTGTTTCTCCATCCACTGGAATAATTCCTGGCTTACTTTTAACGCTTCGGGGTTTTGGGTAGCCAGGTGAAATTCGCTTAGGCCGTAGATGGTGAATGCCAGCGCGTAAATCTGCTTGCGGGTGTTTAGGGGTTGGCCCTTGGCGTCCACCATCCAGTAGATTCCGCCCACGGCGGAATCCAAGAAGTGCTTGGTCAGGTATTCAAAGGCTCGGTTGGCAATGGTGAGGTACGTTTCCTGCCCCGTTTTCCGAAAAGCGGCCGAAAACGTCCACAGGATGCGGGCATTCAGGATGCTGCCTTTGGGTGCCTCGGGGTTGACGGTTCCGGTGTGGTTTATCTGCCCCACGAAGCCGCCGTTCTGGTGGTCAAGGGTGCGCTCCATCCAGAAAGCCAATATTCTCTCCAGTTCGGTTTCCATCTCCTGCCGGTAGACCGAAAGCTGGGGTGCGAAAGAGGTATTGGGAGAAGAAATCATGAAGCAACGCCGTTTAATTCTGGGGCTACTGCCTGCTTTTTGCCTTGGATGTACGCTTGGTTTTTGTCTACCAGCAGATTGATTTGCTGCACCGACGCGGCAGAACGAAGCCCGTCGGCGGGGGTGTGCAGCACGTAATCCAGCAACTGGTTCACGGTGGAAGTAGCCACGTGCATTCTGGTGTCTGAAGAAGCGTAGTAGATGAACACGCTGCCGTCTTCGTCCACAATCCAGCCATTGGCGAATACCACGTTAGAAACGTCGCCCACCCGCTCTTCGCCTTCGGGGGCAATGAAGTACCCGCCCGGTTTGGCAATCACCTTGGACGGGTCTTGCAGGTCGGTGAGGAACAGGTACAGCACGTAGCGCAGACCGGCGGCGGTGTTTCTCACGCCGTGGGCCAGGTGCAGCCAGCCTTTATCCGTTTTGATAGGGGCGGGGCCCTGGCCGTTCTTTACCTCATAAACTGTGTGGTAGGCTTTTGGGTCTACAATGAGCTCCTCGTTTACCACGGCGTTCTCCATGGAATCGGTCAAACCCCAGCCAATACCGCCGCGGCTGCCCGCTTCAATAAAGCTGTCCTGCGGACGGGTGTACAGGGCGTATTTGCCGTTTACAAACTCCGGGTGTAGAACCACGTTGCGCTGTTGCGGTGAAGTGGTCTTCAGGTCAGGTAATCTTTCCCAGGTTTTCAGGTCATGGGTACGGGCAATGCCGCACTGGGCGGTGGCCGAAGACTGGTCGCCTTCGGGGGCAAAAGGGTCTTTGCGCTCGGTGCAGAACAGGCCGTAAATCCAGCCGTCTTCGTGCTGTGTCACGCGCATGTCGTACACGTTGATGTCTGGGTCTTCGGTCTCGGGCAGGGTGATAGGCCGCTCCCAGCACTGGAAGTTGTCAATCCCGTTCGGGCTCTCGGCCACGGCGAAGAACGATTTGCGGTCATTGCCTTCCACCCGCACCACCAGCAGGTAGTTGCCGTTCAGCTTGATGGCGCCCGCGTTGAAAGCCGCGTTCACGCCGATGCGCTCCATAAAGTAGGGGTTCGTCTCGGGGTTCAGGTCGTAGCGCCAGGCAATGGGGGCATGCTGATGGGTTAAAACCGGGAATTTATATTTGTCATAGATGCCGTTGCCCAGGGGCTGCTTCTCGTTCTTTCTGGTGATTAGGGCAGAATGAAACTGCTCCAATGCTTGCTGTCTTTTCTGGAAGGTGTTTTCCATGATGGTAATGGTAAAGGGTTAATATGCGGCAGATGTTGGGCCGCGGATTGCTTATGAATGGGAAACTAATTTTCTTTTTAGGGAAGAGGCCACGCTGTCGCCGTCATGGTCGAGCCGGTTCCACCAGGTTTTCTTGAGGATCACGCCCACGACCAAGATGATGCCCAGCACCACCATGAGTTCGGTGAACATGCTTAAGACAAGGTAGATGGGCAGCAGCGTAAGCGCCATCTGGCCCACCACGCCAATGACCACGTTGAACATGTCCAGCCAGAAGTTCTTGTTCTCCACAAAAGAGGGGTCTTCGGCCTTCACTTGCTCCGCCACCGGCCCCCAGAAGCCCCACGGACGTACGTTGCGGTAGAAGCCTTTCAGGGTTTCCATGTCGGTGGGCGGTGCCAGATAGGTGCCCACAATGCTACCCACCAAAGAGATAAGCAACAGGTACGGGAAGTAATAGAGATCCAGGCCCTCGGTGAAATAAGGGAAAACAAGCGCTGGGATAATTCCGGCCAACATGCCCCAGAAGAAGCCGTTGCCGTTGAAGCGCCACCAGTACCATTTGAGAACATTGGCCGAGATGTAGCCTCCGTACAAACCGGCCACAATCCACTGCAACAAGCTGTTCACGTCTTTGGCGAACAAGCCCAGCACCATGCTCACCAACACCACCACAATACCAGTCAGATAGTTGATGCTGTTCACCGTTTTGTTGGAGGCCTTCGGGTTGACATATTTCAGGTACACGTCATTCACCAGATAGGCCTGCGCGGCATTCAAGGTGCCCGCGAAGGTTCCAATAAAGGCGGCCAGAAGACCAGCCAGAATTAAGCCCATGAGTCCGTTGGGCGCGAAGTTCTGGATGGCGGCTGGCAGGATGCGTTCAAAGTCAATGCCGTTGGCCGAGTGCAGGTTGAGTTGGTTGTAGTTGAGCAGCGCCAGTACGGTGAACCCGATAATCATCAGGTAACGGGTAGGAATCAACACTACTGACACGAAACCACTCATTTTAGCGGCGTCTTGCGGAGATTTAGCCGAAAGTACTTTCTGCATGTCATAGCTGGGGGTAGGGCCCGCCAAACTAGCCAGTACGCCTTTGAATAGCATCAGCATGAAGAAGATGCCGAAGAGGGAATAGCCATCGGCCTGAATCTTTGCGTTTACCTCGTCAATAATGCCCGTCCAGTCCAGGTCAAGGGTAGCGCCAAAGAAAGGAGTCTTCCAGCCTTCGGGCACGTTCAGTTGGGCAACATCCAGGTTGTTCATGGCCAGAACCGCAATGGCCACTGCGGCGGCGGTCATAATCATGTATTGCAGCACATCGGCCCACACAATACTGGCCATGCCGCCCAAAATAGAGTAAAATACCGCGAAGAAGGTGAAGAGCATGCCGTAGAAATGGGGCACGTACGCTGCCGGAATGGTGAAAGGCAAATACGGCTGCACCACTGACCAGGGCACGAATATCTCCACGAACTTGCCCAAACCAATGAAACCATACGCCAGGAAACCCATGCAACTGAGCAAGGCAAACACCACCACAATGGCGTGCGATTTGTTGGAGTCCTTCCCCCGCCCGAAGCGGGTAAGCATCCACTCGGCCCCGGTGGTTACGTTGGAGCGGCGGAGCCAAGCGGCCAGGTACATCATCAGGAAAATCTGGTTGAAGGACGGCCACAGCCACGGAATCCAGATACTTTTAAGGCCGTAGACAAAGCCCAGCATGACCATCCACATGGTGCCGGAAATGTCAAACATACCCGAGGCGTTGGAAAGACCCAGCGCGTACCAGGGCAGGGTGTTGCCGCCCAGCAAATAGGCTTCTTTGTTCGCCTGGGCTCTCTTCTGCAATATCAATCCTATGGCCGCCACCGAAACCAGGTAGAGGAGGATGATGCCTACGTCAAGCGCTGTTAACTTCATGAGGTGTTTTTAGGTTAGTTTTTTGAGTCAACTGATGATAGGCTAATGCTTACTTCGCGGCTTGTTTGTTCTGCGGAACCGGCGCGTACAGGTTTTCTTGCTGAACCTTGTTAATAAAGAATACTCTGGGGTTCTGATAAAAGACCTTGAAATCATCGGCAGATTTCTGGCCTGGGTAGGGAGCGTAGAAATGGTCTTTTCTGGCGTTGCGCCAAACCATCACGTAAGACAAACCCGCATCTTTGATGATGGGAATGAGCACATTCGTCCACCAGTCTGCCTGGGGCAGGGTTTCCAGGCCGGTTTCGCTCAGAGTCCAGACTTTGTTTTTCTCCTGGCCAATCTGGCGCAGGGTTTCCACCATTCGGCGGGTGTCCTGGATGAAGTTTTGGTTGGCCTGGGCCAATTGGTTGGGGGCAGCGGGCGGACGGTGGTAAAGGTCAAAGCCTACTATGTCTACGTAGTCATCGCCGGGAAAACGCTCCAGGTAATCTTCGCGCGAGGTGAAGCGGTCTGTGGAGTAGGCGAACAGCAGGTTGTTGGCTTTCTTCTTGCGCAGGTAATCCACGGTGAAGCGCCACATCTGCTTGTATTCTTCGGGAGAGCAATGCTTGCGGCCCCACCAGAACCAGCTACCGGTATGCTCATGCAACGGGCGGAATACCACCGGGATCAACTCGCCGTTGGGCCCTTTCAGGGTTTTCATGAAACCAGCCAGGCCATCTAACCAAGACTGGTAGCGTTTCATGGCTTTCTTGTCTTTGAACAGATGCTGAATGGTGGAATCTGCCGCGTCCCAGCTGGTCTTGGAAGGGGCAACCGGGTTGTTCAAGTGCCAACTGAAAGTGTTCAGGCCACCTTTGGCGTATACCTCCTGCGCGAATTCCCTCATTTTCTGGAACGGAACGCTGTCCAGGTTCATGGGCTTGTCTAGTTCCAGGTGTCCCAATTCCCAGCCCACTACCGCCGGATACTCGCCCACCACTTCCTTCACGTCTGACCGGCCGGGTTCGTATTTCCAACCTACCCCATACGCCAGGGCGTCTTGGTGACCGAACATGGTTCCCTTTTGCGAGAGGCGTTTCAGGTTGGCATACAGATTTCTGGTTTCCTGCGTGGCTTTCTTATTAATAGGTGAAGCCTGCCCGAAGGAGGTAAGGTGGGTGAACACCAGAAAAAGGGAAGCCAGTAGGGTTCTAGTCATGGGTGCTGTTGGTAAAGGGCTTAAAACGTAATCGCTGTAGTTCTTTTGACTTAAAACCTGTTTAGAGTTTTTCATTAATCGGCATTTAGAGCAATTCCTCTGGTGCAAGCGTCCGCTGGTGCCATTGTTTTTAGGCTACTTCTATGGAAATAGGCCAGAAACAGCGGTTTGTCTGTACACTAGTGCAAGCATCCGCTTGTATCGCCGTTTTCAGGCTGTTTTTATGAAAACAGGCATAAAACTCCAAACAGCTTCTTAGCAAAAACAGGTGCTTTCGCTGGCTTGGGCGTTCATAGGCTATGCTTTGATAAAATGCTCAGATTGGGATTCAATCCCTTTTTCCCGGTACCCAACAGATGTGGATTAAGAACGCTTAGCTACCATACAAAACTATGCAGATTCTAAACGTAGATGTGGTATTATTTTATCGTTTATTTGATGGAATATACCTCTCTTGCTTGTCTTTAGCTTAGCGGGCAGTTTTTGGGCTGTTTTTTAAAAATCAGAGGTAGCCGCTGTAAAGGCTCTGCTATTTTGTTGATATTGTAAAAATGGTTGTTAAAAGAAGGTTTGTTTTAACCATTTGGCGGCGAGTTGAAAAGATAAATCCAAGCTGATGTGGCAAAACTGCTCTAAAGGTTCTCACTGTAAAGAGGTAAGTTCAGATGTATATACATCTAAACAGTAGTATTTTTTTATCAGTATCTTAATAAGTATAGATCATATTGAGTAACTTAACGTTATAATTCAGCTATTATGAGCTCAATCTACCGTGAGATTACCCCTTTAACCCAAAACGATTGCTTCACCTTATTTTCCCGGGTAAAGGAGGAGTTTAATTTTCCGCTTCACTACCATGAAGACTTTGAGTTGAACTTCATCTGCAACGCCGCCGGTGCCAAACGGGTGGTAGGAGACCACGTGGAGATCATTGATGATCTGGAATTGGTGTTGGTAGGCAGTAATTTGCCGCACGGCTGGTTTACGCACCAGTGCAAAAGCAAGAAGATTGTAGAAATCACCATCCAGTTTCACAAGGATCTTTTAGACGAGAAATTCCTGCGCCGGAACCAGTTAAGCTTCATCAGAGCCTTGTTGGAACGGGCCGGCAAAGGCATTTCTTTTTCCCGCGAGATCAAAGAGGCGTTCCGGCCGCGGTTGGAGCAACTGACCCAAAAGGGCGGTTTTGACTCGGTGCTGGAACTGATTTCTATTCTGCATGATCTGTCTATCTCCCGTAACATGCGCACGCTCTCCAACAGCACCTTTACCTCAGACCAGTTCACTTACTACAGCCGTCGCATTGAAAAGGCCTTTGAGTACATGCAGACCTACTATGACAAAGAGGTTTCCCTGGCCGATGTGGCCAAAGTGGTGAACATGCCCGAGGTCTCTTTCAGCCGGTTTATCAAAAAACGAACGGGAAAGACCTTCATAGAAAGCCTGAACGAGATTAGGTTAGGCCACGCCTCCCGTATGCTCATTGACACCACTGAGACCATCTCAGAGGTGTCCTTTAAATGCGGCTTCAATAATCTTTCTTACTTCAACCGAATTTTTAAACGGAAGAATGGCTGTACGCCCAAAGAGTTCCGGCAGAACTATTCCGGCTCCAGGGTGTTCATTTAAGGTGTTTGGTTCCCGTTTTAAGGGTGGTTTCTTGAAAACAGGCCTAAAACAAGCTTGAAGATCAAGTGTATTGAACAGGAAGAAGTCCGGTTTGACCAGATGTGTTGTCTGTTAGACCGGGCTTTCTGTTATTAGGTGATGCCCTATTGGTTCATTTCTGCGGGTTGGCTTTTGCCTGGGGCTGGCTTCTTTAAGGAGATTGGTGGGGCACGCCTTACGCTTTTCCCTTGGCCTGCCGCTTAGAGCTTGGATATTAGTTTGTGCATGCCTTACGGTGTTCCCCTGGCTTGTCCGCTTATTCGGTGGGTGCAAGTGCTGTATTGTTTCATTTTTGGCGGTATGCGCTCACGGCCGCGAGGCCCCGTCTTTCCCTCTCGCACTGCCCTTTCGGCCTGAACTGTCTGTCTCTCTTAGTTGGTGTTTGTCCAGGGCCAAAAGCGAGGCGCGCTCGGGGAAGACTGGAAAGGGGAATGTAGCGGAAGCGGTGATGATGGAACCTGTAGAGACCAGGCACTGCCTTGTCTCTTGCATAAATTCCTTTCTCCTACAAAAACGTATTCCCCTCCTCAGAGGGGTGGGTTTCTGCGCATCACCATCTCCTCCTTAGACGAAGCGATCAATTAGTCCTTGTTTAGGGGCTGTTTTTGGGAAAACAGCCCCTAAATGGCTTTTGCTTACTGTAGCGTAACCACGGTTTTCTGGTCGCCTACCATCAGGTCGAACGCGCCGGGCTCGGTTACCCATTGGCCGGCCTCGTTTACGAAGGCTAAGTCTTTGGCGGAGATCGTGAAGCTTACTTCTTTCTCTTCGCCGGGCTGCAAGGCCACTTTAGTGAAAGCACGCAGGCGTCTGGCGGCAGGCGTGATGCTGGCGTATTGGTCGTGGCTGTACAGTTCCACGGCTTTCTTGCCGGCTTTGCTTCCGGTGTTCCGCACTTTCACGGTGACGCGGAGGTTGTCATTGTTGCTGAACGTGGTTTTGTCGGTGCGCAGGTCAGAGAAGGCGAAGGTGGTGTAGCTTAACCCGTGTCCGAACGACCACTGCGGGTTGAAACCACGGTTGCCCGCCACGTTTGGTACATCTTCGCGGATGACCTCAGTGCCTTTGTGGTCATAGGTCAGCACGTCTCCGGAGAAGCGTGGGTACGTGAAGGGCAACACGCCGTCTGGGTTGTAATCCCCGAACAGCACATCGGCGATAGCCGTCGCCCCGAAGGTTGCCGGTCTGTACGCCATCACCACGGCATCGGCCAAGGGCTCTACCGAAGACAGTACGCGCGGCCTGCCTTCCAGCAGCACAATGATCACGGGTTTACCGGTTTCTTTGGCGGCTCTCACCAAAGCCAGTTGGTTTTCTTCCAGATCCAGGTCGTCAATTACGCCGGGGCTTTCGGCGTACGCTTTCTCGCCTAGGCACAGCACAATGGCCTGGGCTTGGGCCGCGTCTTTTTTCAGTTGGGCCACGTTGTAATTGGCGGCATGGGTGAAATCTGCTACGGAACGGGAAATCACGCGGTCTTTGCCTATCTTGGCGCTGAGGCCTTGCACCACGGTTTTGGCTTTGGCCGGGTACTGCGACTCATCGTTTCCTTGCCAGGTATATGACCAGCTGCCGTGCAGTGCGCCCAGCGTGTTGGCGGTTGGCCCGGCTACCAGAATCTTGCTGCTCTTCTTGAGGGGCAGTACCTGGTTGTTGTTTTTCAGCAGGGTAATGCTTTCCAGCGCAGACTGCAGTGATACCTGGTCGAACTCCGGTTTATGGATAGTGGTTTTGAGGGCTGCTTTCGGCCTAACCTGCTCAAACAAGCCCAATTTCTTCTTCAGAGCCAGAATACGGCGCACCGAAAGGTTGATGCGCTCCTCAGAGATGCTGCCTTCCTTCACCAACGCCACCAAATGGTCATAGAAAGAGAAATCGGTGGGCACCATGCTCATGTCCAAACCAGCTTCCACGGCCATTCTTACTGCTTCTTTGGGCGTGGCGGCTACTCTGTGGCGGGTATGCAGCCTAATCACATCTTCCCAGTCAGACACGGCCACGCCCTGGAAGCCTAGTTCGTTCCGCAGGATTTGCGTGAGGTAATACTTGCTGCCGTGCACGGGCACCCCGTTGATTTCGCCGGAGTTGATCATGACGGTGGAGGCTCCGGCTTCCACCGCAGCTTTGAACGGCGGAAGGAAGATCTCACGCAGCATCTGCTCCGGAATGTAAGATGGCGTACGGTCTTTGCCAGTGGCAGGGTAGGAATAACCCAGAAAGTGTTTCATGCTGGCCGCTACCGAGAAATCAGGCCCCTTGCCGTTCTGCTCGTAGCCCCTGATGGCGGCGGCACCCAAGGTTTTCACCACAAACACGTCTTCGCCGAAGGTTTCCTCAAAGCGCGGCCACAACGGCTGACGGCCTACGTCCAGCACCGGGTCAAAGTTCCACGGAATGCCGGCGGCCCGGGTTTCCAGGGCGGTGATTTGGGCCAGGCGGTTCACCAACTCGGGGTTACGGGTGGCGGCCATTCCTATGTTGTGCGGGTAAAGGGTAGTACCGGCTAAATAGTTGTTTCCGTGGATGGCGTCAATCCCGTAGATCACCGGAATCTTCAGCCGGGTCTTGTCCGTCACGTCATGGATGGCGTTCAAGATCTGGTGCCACTCGTCAATGGTGTAGGCTCGGTTGCGCACGTTCAGGATGGAGCCCACGTGGTAGTTCACCAATACATTCCTGAGTTTGGCGGTGTCTACGGTGGCCACTTCGTTGCCTTTCAGGATAACGTCAATGGTGAGCTGGGTCATCTGGCCAACCTTTTCCTCCACCGTCATGTTAGAGATCAGGTCGTCTATCTGCTTGTCCCGGGCTGGCTCGGCGGGAGCCGGAGCGGCAGTGGGCGGGGTGGTGCTGGCAACAGCCTGGTTTGTTGAAACAGCTTGCGTGCCGCTACAGGCCTGTACCCCTAGCGCCACCGCCAAAGCCAGTGGGGTGATGTATCTCATTGTGTAGGATTGGTTGATGCGTGGTGAAGGTTTTCCGTTCGTTCCAAACGGAAGGGTGTGCAATAATAACCGAACTTTTTGAGTAGAACTTGCAGCAGTAGGTTTTCCTGTCAAAAATGACATTAAAAGGATAAAATAGTATTATGTAGTTCTGGTTGAAGTTCTATCTTTTTGTATCTGGAAGCGATGTTGCTTTTTGGGTGAGGCGAGGGCAACTGTTTAGGAGAAAAGAGTCTTGACGTTTTAGCTCTGTTTTCCTGAAAACAGAGCTAAAACGCGGTCGAATTTGAGGGCAGAAGTTTTGCCTGGCGGTTCTGGGAAGTACATCTGCATACCGGGCTTTCATTTTTACCTTAATTTCCTAAATACAACCTATAAACAGGCTCTTGGATGGGAAGAAAGGTGCGCTGGGCGGTGTAAGGATAAATTCAGAAGCGGGAGAGGAGAGGTAACCTCTGATGCGGATGATTGAAACCTTTGGTCATTTTGGTGCACCAGCGTTGTCTAACTTGGCAGGATGAAGCAGGAGAGCAGAGCCGCGTTTCAAGCGGTAAGGAGCGCTGGTGAGCAGCCAGGCTATTCAATAGAGAAATAACGTAAGTCCTTCAGGAGGTGCCCCGCGCGTGCCGGGCATGCCATTATAACCCCAAACATGCACCCTTTTTACCAGACCCTCAGCAGAGCGCTGCTCTGCCTTTCCGTTTTCTGCGCCCAGGCCCAGACCCCAACGCAAAATACGGCACTCAGCCAGGAGGCCATCCGGCTGAATCAAGTCGGTTTTTACCCAAACGCCGCTAAAATAGCCGTGGTGGTGGGCGAGAACAAAGCCAGTAAGTTCTACCTTAAAACCGCCGATGGCTCAAAAACGGTATTCACCGGTAACCTCTCAGACGTGAAGCCCGCCGAGTTGTCTGGCAAACCCACGCGGGTAGCCGATTTCAGCGGGTACAAGGCCAATGGAACTTACGTGCTGGAAGTGCCGGGCGTGGGCAGTTCGTATCCGTTTGAGATCAAGCCCCAGGTGCACCAGGACGTGGCCGCGGCGGCCATCAAGGGATTTTACTTCCAGCGCACGGCCATTGAGTTGCCCAAGGAATACGCCGGAAAATGGCATCGCCCGGCCGGGCACCCAGACAGCAAAGTGGTGGTGCACCCCTCCGCCGCCACCGCCCAGCGGCCGGCCGGAACGGTCATCTCATCCTCGCGCGGCTGGTATGATGCCGGAGACTATAACAAGTACATCGTGAACAGCGGCATTACCATGGGAACGCTGCTGTCGGCCTATGAAGATTTTCCGCGGTTCTACCAGGCCCAGAAACTGAACATCCCCGAGAGTGCAAACCAAGTGCCCGATATTCTGGACGAAACGCTCTGGAACCTGCGGTGGATGCTGACCATGCAAGACCCCACCGATGGCGGCGTGTACCACAAACTCACCAATCCGGCCTTTGACGGGATCATCATGCCCCACGCAGCCACGGGGCCGCGGTACGTGGTGCAGAAAGGAACCGGGGCCACGCTCAACTTTGCCGCCGTCATGGCCCAGGCCAGCCGCGTGTACCAAAACTTCTCCCAGGATTTTCCCGGCCTGTCTGACTCTTGCCTCACCGCCGCCGCCAGAGCGTGGGAGTGGGCCCAAAAGAACCCGAACCTAGCCTACGAGCAGGACGCCCTAAACAAAAGCTTCGACCCAGACGTGAGCACCGGTGCCTACGGCGACAGAGATTTCAGCGATGAGTTCCTGTGGGCCGCCGCCGAACTGTACACCACCACCCAGAAAGAAAGTTACTACAAAGCCGTAAACATGCTGCCCAATGCCAGAATGCCCATCCCAAGCTGGGCGCAGGTGCGGTTGTTGGGCTATTACACCCTCCTGCGGAACAAAGACCACCAAAGCGCAGCGGTGCAGAAAGATCTGCCTGAGATCAAAAAAAGACTGCTTCGGCTAGCCGATGGTATGGTAACCGGGGCCGCCGCCGGCGCTTACCGAACCGCCATGGGCCGAGTGAAAGAAGACTACAACTGGGGAAGTTCCTCGGTGGCGGCCAACCAGGGCGTGGCGCTGGTGCAGGCCTATCAACTTACCGGCCATAAAAAGTACCTGCAAGCCGCCCTCTCCAACCTGGATTATCTCTTGGGCCGCAACGCCGTGGGGTATTCCTTTGTCACTGGGTTCGGGGAGAAATCTACCATGAACCCGCACCACCGCCCGTCCATGGCAGATGGCATCAAGGAGCCCGTGCCGGGCTTGCTCTCCGGCGGCACCAACGGCCAAGCCAATAAGCAGGACAAATGCGACGGCTACACCGCTACCACGCCAGATGAGATGTACATAGACTCAGACTGTTCCTACGCCTCCAATGAAATCGCCATCAACTGGAACGCCCCGCTCGTGTATCTGGCCGGAGCCGTAGAGGCCCTTCAGCAACAGGCGGGCTTTGCCGCGCATGGCAGCAAATAAGTAAGCGCGTGTTTGCTAAACCATTAAGCACCGTGAAGTTACCGCACCGTGGGGTGGGCCACAGGTTAGTGGGATGAGGCGTTTTGGGGCTGTTTTGCGGAAAGCAGCCCCAAAGCAGAGATATTTGTTTGCAAGCGGGCCAGAAAGGATTATCTCTTTCTGGCCCGCTTGCTTTTACCGTTCTTGCCCAAAAGTTTCTATCTTGTTTCTACCTATGAACACAAAACTGGTAATGCTTACGAGTGCTTTCGTGATGGCCGTTGTAGGGGCCACTGCTTCTTTTCTGCCGCAGGAGATGCTGCAATACCTGGGGGCGGAGGCCACCGGAACGACTCCTTTACTGGTGCAGTTGCTGGGTGCGCTGTACCTGGGTTTCGCCCTCCTGAACTGGATGGCGAAAGGAATTCTGATAGGCGGGATCTACGCGCGGCCGGTAGCCGTGGGAAATTTCCTGCACTTTTTCGCCGGGGCGATGGCCCTGTTGAAAGGATTGCAGGCGGGCCATCCGTCAGAAATCTTGTGGGCTCTGGCGGCGGTGTACAGTTTGCTGGCGGGGCTGTTCGGGTTGATTACGTTCCGGCATCCGCTGAAAGCGACCCTTGCCGGTGACAACCAGTAAGGAAACGATAAGCTCTGTTCTGCGGCTTGTTTTAAGGCTGGTTTCTGAAAACAAGCCTTAAAACAGGGGCGGGGGAAATGCCTAATTTGACTATGAAAGCAAACCAAATCAACGCATGAACCGGGTAGACAGGCTTTTTGGGATATTGACCTTGCTGCAGTCTAAAAAGTACGTGACCGCCGAGAAGATCGCGGAAGCATTCGGCATTAGCGTACGCACCGTGTACCGCGACGTGAAGGCGCTGGGCGAGCAGGGTGTGCCGCTGGGGTTTGAGCCGCACAAAGGCTATTTTGTGGTGCAAGGGTATTTTCTGCCGCCCGTCTCGTTTACCTCCGAAGAAGCCAACGCGCTGCTTTTGATGGAAGCCATGGTCTTCGGTTTCACCGATAAGTCCATCCACACGCATTATGCCTCGGCGTTGAGCAAGGTGAAAGCCGTGCTGCGCACCACCCAGAAAGAAAAGCTGGACTTCCTCACCAACCTCATCAAGCTGCAGATGCCGCCCTGCTTCAACAATGACTATGAGTACCTGGCGGTCATCCAGCAGGCCATCTCCAATAATTCTATCCTGGAAATAGGCTACAAAAACAAAAACGAGGAAGTAAGCAAACGGCAACTGGAGCCCATCGGGTTGATTTTCTACGCCTTCAGCTGGCACCTCATTGGCTGGTGCCACCAACGCCGGGACTACCGCGATTTCAAAGTATCCCGCATTCTCACCCTCCAGAACACCAGCCTTCCTTTCCTCAAAACAGACCACATTCCGGTAAGCGAGTACATGAAGCAGTTGCCCGTGCCGTATTGAAAGGAAGGTTGGGTAACCGTTTTACGCCTGTTTTTCCAGAAAACAGGCGTAAAACAAAAGCTTACGCCATTGCTGGTTTCTCGCCATTTCTCACCAACAATCCAACCGCTTGCGCCTCCTCAACTTACTGGTGTGGTATGAATGAGCGAAAATAATTTATGGTTTCTGGAAGTAGACTGCCATAGGGTTGTCAGTGGATGGGCTTTTCTTTGGGTCAACACTTAACCACTACAACCTATGTCAGAGATTCAAACCATGTCCGTATTGGAGTTGCTTTCCAAAGAGCTGGAGGCCGAAGCCCAGACCACCCGCCAGATGCTGTCCCGCATCCCAGATGACCAATATGATTGGAGGCCCCATGAGAGAAGCATGGACATCCGCACGCTGGCCACCCACATTGCCGAGTTGCCGTCCTGGATTGGCATGACGTTGAATACCAGCGAACTGGATTTTGCCAGTAACCCGTACGCGCCGGAAGTGATCAACTCCACCCAGGAGCTTTTGGCCTGCTTTGAGAAACACCTCGCCGACGCTAGAGAGCAACTGGCGAAAGCCGAGGAGGAACAACTCCATGATAACTGGACGCTCCGCAACGGCGACCAGATTTACATGACCTCCTCTAAATACGAGGTGCTGCGCATGTCCATGAGCCAGATCATCCACCACCGGGCGCAACTGGGCGTATTCCTGCGCTTGCTCAACGTGCCCATCCCCGGCAGCTACGGCCCCAGCGCCGACGAGATGGATTCCTAACTAGAAAACTTGCCTCAGGCAGGCGAGAGCCACTAAAGAGGAACCTCCGTTTTGCGCTTGTTTTCTGAAAACAAGGCCCAAAACAGCGGTGATTATGGGCCGCCGGTAAGCCAGGGAACCAGTTTTATGTGGCAGGACAAAAGAGACGGCTACTTCTACCCGAAAGGTTATAAAAGTAAAAGCACCCACTGACAATCAGTAGGTGCTTTTGCCTTTATAACCTTTCGGGCAGTTTATTGGCGGGTGATCTTGAAGGTGTGGGTTTGGGTGGGTGTCACCAGGCGCACATAGAAGAACCTGCCAGCCAGCGTACCGGCGGCTACCGGGAAACTGTAGGTTTTGTGGGCCTCGGCGGAGCCTTCGTACACTTGTTTTACTTTCTGGCCATACAGGTCAAAAAGCTCAAGGGTAACTTTCTGCTCAGGAGTCACCAGGGTGAAGTTGACGGTAAGCTGATCTTCAAACGGGTTAGGATAGGCGGTAAGTACCGGAGCCGTCACGGCATCTAAACTTGCCACTACCGAAGCGCAGGCTCCCAGTGTGCTGCCTTTTGCCAGATGGGCCGCTACAGCCTTAGGTGACACACACACCTGCGTGGCAGGGTTCTTGGCGCTTCCGGTGGCGTGGCAAACCAATACTTTGTCCAGTTTGTTTCCGCAACGCACGTCAATCACCTGCACGGTTACCTGGGCCGTTTCTGTACAGCCCAATTCATTGGTCGCCAGCACCGTGAAGGTGTAGGTGCCCGCCGCTTGGGGAGTGAATACCGCCGTACCCGCAGTTCCCACAGCTAGGCCGACGGCCGGAGTCCAGGTGTATAGGGTTTTGCCCTGGGCCGAAGTGGCGTTGGAGGCCGTGAGTACGAGGCTTTGGGCGCCATAACCCAACGCAATGGTGTTCTCTGGCAGGCCGGTGTAGGTCTTATCTGTTCTGGATACCAGAATGGCCGGAGCCGGAACAGCCCCCACAATGGTGATGGTAGCCGAAACAGAGGCCTGGTTGCCGTTTTTATCCAAAGCGGTAAAGGTAACGGTGTTCTCTCCAATGTTGGCGCAGGTGAAGGTATTCTGTGACAGCGTGAAGCTTTCTTCCTCCAGGGCGCAGTTGTCATAGGAGCCATTGTTCACCTCTGCGGCAGTTACGGTCACAGAACCATTTACTAGGGTGCGGGTAATGTTTTTAGCGGACAGCACCGGTGGCGTTGTGTCCAGCGCGTTGAGGGTAACGGTTCTTTCCGCAGAATTGCCGCTGGCATCCTGGGCGGTAACGGTAACCAGGTGTTTCTGGCCGTGGCCTGAAGCCAGGATAGAGCCCGCCCGGGGGCTTTGGGTGAAGGTCACCTGTCCGCAGTCATCGGTGCCGGTTAGGCCGGTAACAAAATCAGGGACGATGGCCTCACAGCCAGATTGCAAAGAGACATTTTGGCTTACCGCCAGCATGAACGTAGGCGCGGTGACGTCTTGTTTCTCTACCAGGAAAGAGCAGGAAGCGCTTTTGCCGGAGGCATCAGTGGCGGTGATGGTGAGCGTGAACTCGCCGGTGCCAGACACCGTGGTTCCTGCGGCCGGGCTTTGGGTGACTGTAATGCCTTCCTTGCCAGAAACATCATCGGTCACAGAAATCAAACCGGTGTAATCTGGCACCTGGGCTGCGCAGGACGTTGTTAAGGCCAGCGTCTGTTTCTCCAGGCAGGCAATCACAGGAGCAGTGTAGTCCGTGACGTTGGAGGGAGCGCTCTCGTTATGGAACCGGTCTACCGCGGTAATGGTGTAAAAGTACGTTTTAGACGAATCGGGCACGTTGTCTGTGAACGTGTTGGCGGCCGTGTTGGTGATGGCCAAAAGATGCTCGGTGCTGGAAATAGTTATTGCCGGACTTTCTGATCTGTACACTACGTAGCGGGAAACCTTGTCCAGTTCGTTTGCTTCCGCATCGGCTTTTTCCCAGGTGAGTTGCACCACGTCTGCCGAAGTTCTGGTGGCCACCAAGCCGGCAGGAACCGCCGGTGGCGTATTGTCGCGCCAAGGCATGCTGGGCAGTAGGGCGGGTTTCTGGTAGAAATTGGTTCGCAAAGAATCTCTGAAACCTAGTTTGGTGGAGGTGCGCAGGCTGCTGGTGTTGTAAATGGCCTGGCCCTGCACATTTTCTAGGGAGCGGTTCATCCGGACTTGGTTAGGGATCTGCGAAGGATTGGCCCAGTTCGCGCCTTGCGCCGGGTCGTTCACTTTGTAGCCCGCCAACCCTATGTAGATATGGCGGCCGTACGCGTTGTTGTTCCACCAAGGCACAATCACGCTGTAATTGGCCCCCGGTTGGCCCATGTACCAGTACACCTGCGGAGCAAGGTAGTCTATCCAGCCTTCCTGCAGCCACTTGCGGGAATCGGCGTAGAGTGTCACGTAATGCTGCAGGCCGCTGGTGCTGGTTCCAAGGGCTGGGTTGGTGCTGTTGCGGTAAATACCAGACGGCGATACCCCAAACTTTACCCACGGCTTCAGGAGATTGATGGTATCATGCACGCGTTGGATGAGGAGGTTCACGTTGTCGCGGCGCCAGTCTGCGCGGTCAATGATGCCGCGCGAATGGGCCGCATAGGTGGCATCGTCATTGAAAACGGCGTTGGGGTAGAAGTAATCGTCAAAGTGGATGCCGTCTACGTCATAGCGTTGCACAATGTCAGCGATCACGGTCATGATGTGGTTGCGCACGGCGGGTAAGCCGGGGTCTAGGGTGCGCAGGTTACCCGAAGCGATGAGCCATTCTGGGTGTTGTTTGGCTACGTGGTGTGCCGAAAACGCCCCAATGCCGTTCACGTTCGCGATGGCCCGGTAAGGGTTGATCCAGGCGTGGAGTTCCATGCCGCGTTTGTGGCTTTCCTCCAGCGCGAAAGCCAGGGGATCCCAGCCGGGGTTTTTGCCTTGGGTACCGGTTAAATCAGCTGAAACCGGTTCAAGGCTGCTGAGGTAAAGGGCGTCGCTCTGGCTTCTGACTTGCAGAAAGATGGCGTTGATGCCGGTAGCCTGGTGGTGGTTCAGGATGGAAATAAGCGCCGCCTGTTGTTGCGCCGGTGTCTGTGTGCGGTTAGGCCAGTCAATGTTGGCATAAGTTGCAATCCAGGCACCCCTGAACTCTCTTTTAGGAGCCTGGGCCTGCGTGGCTAAGTGCAGGAAGAAGAGTAGTAGGAAGCTAAGTAGATGTTTTCTCATAGGGGAATGAGGTTTGGAGGTGGGAGATAAAGCGTTAACTTCTGAAATATTAAATAATTTATTTATGATTGCAACATTTATTAAATAATTACATTATCTGCGAGACATTGTGTCTGGTGAATAATGGCACTTAGCCGGGTGGAAGAGATAAGTAGGAAGCAGTTCTTACCTTCATTTTGAGAAGCTGTTTAGAGGTTGTTTTGCGGAAAACGGGCCAGAAACACAAGTAAGTTGCGGAAGAGGATTTCAACAAGCGGGCTGAATTTTTTGGAATAGGGTTACACCTTCCTTAAGGTACGAATAGAGTAAAGAAGGTCTAATCTAATGACGAACCCGTTTGGAGTCATCCATTTTATTACCAGCGCAAACGTCTGCCTGAAAACAGGCTTCTAAAAACTAACGTTGGGGAGAAGCGTTTTTGGGCTGTTTTACGGAAAACAGGCTCTAAATGCGGGAACCTGTGAGGTCTCCAAGACCTCGCAGGTTTAGTGAACTGGCGCGGGACTCCAGTCTCGTGCCACGGGATGGCGCGAGTCTCCAGACTCGCCGAGAACCACCGGCAGGAGGGCGGAACAGCAGTAAATAACCCTAAACAGGTGCGGCATCTACGTTTCAGTCAAACAAAAATTCGGTTTTCTGGTGGGCTTCTGCTTCAGCTCTGGTGCCGTTCTGCGGGTTGTTTTATTCCTGTATCCTTCTCAATACTTCCTTATTCTAAGGGTATACCGCTGCGTTTTCTTATCATGGCTGGCGTCAGGCTCCGTTGGGGCAGATGGTGTCGGCTTGCCGTTGGGCGAGAAGGAGAGGTTGATGGTAGAGTTGGGCTTGGGGCGGCATCGGTGATGCCGCCTGCGTACCACCCTTCTTTGGCTTTCTGACCTGTTTTACGGAAAACAGGCCGAAAACAATAGCATAGCTCGGCTTGCGGAAGTTGCCCTAAGCACTTGTTTCTATTTGAGGTTTGCTGGCTCAACTAACCAGAAAAAGGTTCTGCGGAAGCGTTTTTTGAGCCGCGTAGCAGTGCTACGCAACCGCAGGTTCTCTTTATGGCCGTTTGCAGCGCAAAGATGAAATGTAAACACGCTCTAAAGATGCAAATAGAAACAACGAATACATGTTACTCCTGTAAGGTAGCGTATCTACAGGATGAAAATTTTCACAGTCATCGTGTTTTTTGCTGTCTCTCTCTGCAATGCCTTTCTGTGCTTTTTTGCAATTTTGAGAACTGTCCACTGCTTAGGAGGTGAGTTGAAGTGATCTGCTTATCACCTTAAGATACAAACATTTACTTAGAAAGTCACCATGAATACTATTTGTATTATTCTGTAATTTTGCGGGTGGAGATTACATAAAGGATTGGAAACCTTGCGAGAAGAAATGAATGCGGTGGTATGGGGGAAGTTGGCGTACCAGTCCAACGACCTGCTCTGCACCTTTGACGGGAACGGGAGCATTGTCCACATCAACAGTGCAAGTGAAAGCATGCTCGGCTTTGCCAGCGCAGAGGGGGTAGGGCATCTGTATGCTGAGTTCGTCCATGCCAAAGACCGCAGCATTACCCGGCAAGCTGCCCGGGTTTTAGAGAAGGGCGAAACGCTGACTGATTTCCAGAACCGCCTCGTCCACAGAAAAGGCCATACCGTCTACGTGCAATGGTCTGCCACGCGTTCGGCAGAAGATGGATTGGTTTACGCCATTGGGCGCGACATTACTGCGCTAAGGCTTGGCCGCCGAAGGCTGGAGGAAAGCGAACAAAGGTACAGGGCTCTGTTTGAGCACAGCAAAGACCTTGTTTTCCTGGAAAACGCGGAGGGGGTGGTCACAGAGGTGAACCAAAGCTTCTGCGATACCTTCTCAGTCTCCAAGGAAAAGGCTCAGAACGCCCGCGCCTCCGTCTTTCTGCCCACTGCCTCCTCGGCCGAGGCCTCCTTGCAAGCGGCCCTGGCGGGCAGCACTATAAGGGGTGATTTGGAGCTGAAAACAGAGACCGGTGACACCAAAGTGTATGACGCCGTGAAGTATCCCATCAAGCTCAAGGGCGAGATCATTGGGGTGCAGACCGTGGCGCGGGATATCACCCCCATGGTGCGCGCCTACGAGGCGTCCCAGCGGCAGGCGCAGAAGATGAACACCATATTGGAGAGCATCACAGATGGGTTCCTGACGGTGGGGAGAGACTGGCAGATCACCTACATCAACAAGGAGGCGGAGAGACTGCTGCCCTTTGACAGGAACTACCATATAGGCGTTAACCTCTGGGAGCTCTTCCCCGAGGAAGTGGACGGGGAGTTTTATGTAAACTACCAACACGCTTTTGCCACGGGGGAGACCGTGAGCTTCACCTCCCAGCTGAAAAAATATGGTAAGTGGCTTAGGGTAAAGGCATACCCGTCTGACGAAGTATTGTCTATTTACTTCTATGACGTAACCGAACACGTAGAGGTGCAGCGCGAGATAGAGAAGCTTTCACTGGTAGCCAGCAACACCACCAATGGAGTCATCATTGCCAATTCTGAAAGCAGGATTGAGTATGTCAACGAAGGCTTCACCACCCTAACTGGCTACAGTTTTGAGGAGGCTATAGGCCATATCCCGTTTGAATTGCTGCGCAACGAGCGCACCAACTCTGAGACTAACCGAAAGGCGTATGAGAATTTATTAAGAGGTGAGCCTGTCTCCTTTGAGATCTTAAACAGCAGGAAGAATGGGAGCGACATTTGGCTCTCCATCCAGCTGAACCCCATTGTTGGGGAAGGCGGCAAGGTGGAAAGGTACATCGCCATACAGTCTGACATCACTGAAAGGATCAAGACACAGCAGGAGTTGGAGAAACTCTCGCTGGTGGCCAGTAAGACAAACAACAGCGTGCTCATTGCCGATAGGGACTGGCGGATAGAGTGGGTGAACGATGGGTTTACGCGGCTCTACGGCTACAGTCTGGAGGAGGCGGTAGGCAAGAAACCATCAGAATTGCTGTACGGGCCAAAGACCGATAAAAGCAAGTTCACGGCGCAGGAGGGGAAACTGCGGGGTGGAGAGCCTATTTCGTTTGAGTTGCTGAACCTGGCAAAAAGTGGGGAGGAAGTGTGGGTAAACATAGAAACAAGCCCCGTGCTAGACCGGCACGGCAATATAATGCGCTACATAGAGGTTCAGACGGACATCTCGGCCCTGAAAACCTCTGAGTTGGAGCTGGCCAAGCTGGCGGAAGACCTTTACCGCAAGAACAATGACCTACAGCAGTTCACCTACGTTGTGTCACACGTGCTGCGCCAGCACGGGGCGAACATCATGGGGCTGCTGGATATGCTCATGAGCACAGATAAGGGCTCTGAGACGTACGAACACTCCATGGCTTTCCTGTGCCGGAGCGCCTACGGGCTGGACGGCGTACTCAGGGACATGAATACCATTCTCACGATCAGGGAAAATAGGGGCAGTTTGGAGATGGGGCCGGTAGATATCCGCGAGGTTCTATCTGAGGCGCTGTCCTCCCTTGGGGAGCGCCTCCAGAGGGAGGACAGCGTCAGCATTGACATCCCGGCAGGGCTAACGGCAAGGGCCAACCGGGCTTATCTGTACAACGTTTTCCGCCAGTTGCTTTCCAACGCAGTTAAGTTCCAGTCTGCCGAGCGCAGGTTGGAGATTAATGTGAGATACCTGGGGAGCCCTGCGGAAAGAGCCCTGCTCAGTGTCAGTGACAACGGGTCTGGCTTCAACTCCGCGAAGGAGGAGAAAAACCTCTTCAAACTCTACAAACGGTTCCACACCCAGCAGGAAGGCAGAGGCATTGGCCTCTACCTGGTGCGACAACAGGTGGAGGCAATGGGCGGTAAAATAGAGGTAACCAGCCAGGAAGGGAAAGGCACCAATTTCTACTTATATTTGCCGCTGAAATGAGAATATACCTGATAGACGATGATGAGGTGAGCAATTTCCTCTTTGAGAGCATGCTCTCCGGAGTTGGATGCGCCCATGATCTCCGCACGTTCACTTCTGCCGAAGAGGCACTGGCAGCGCTGGGTTCCTGCGGCACCGGCGGCTTCCCCCATCTCCTGTTTGTTGACCTCTCCATGCCCATCATGGACGGCTGGGAACTGCTGGAGGAACTACGTCAGCGGCATCCCGCCTTCGGTGAGAAATGCAGGGCCTACATTCTCACCTCCTCCATCCGCGAGTCAGACGAGGCCAGGGGCAAGGCACACCCCCTGGTAACACAGTTTCTTAATAAACCAGTGAGTCAGGAGATTCTCCAGTCCATTCTCTCTGCCGCCCTCTGACGAGCAGGGAAGTAGCCGTTCTTTTCGCCAGCGCAGGCGGCAGGTTAAAGCTATAAAAGCTCTAATGGTGAAAGTGGTGGTATTCTTTTGTCTAGTACTCTTCTTCTTTAAGTAACCCAAGTTGCGATTTATTTACGCCGATGAGAATCACCCTACCCCTCCGAGGATGGGAACACGCCTTTGCAGAGGATAGCAATGCGTGCCAGAGACAAGGCAGTGCCTGGTCTCTACAAGTACTTTCCCCAGTTCCAGTCTTCCCTAAGCGCGCCTCGGTTTTGGCCCTAGACAGACATCACCTAAGAAGAACAGACCTCTCAGGCCGAAAGGGCAGTGCGAGAGGGGAAGACGGGGCCTCGCGGCCGTGAGCGCTTAGCGGAAGCTATGAAACAATACAGCACTTGCGCCCACAGAAAAAGCGGACAAACCAAGGAGACACCATAAGGCGTACCCCCTCCAATCTCTCTACAGAAGCCAAATTAAGAAAAATAAGCCAATAAAGGTATGAGGTGTTTCATTTACGGCTTAGGCTAGCGTTTTAGCAGCTCGTGCTAATAAGTACCCAGAAGGGTAGCGCAGGAATAATCTTATAAAACACAAAAGCCTGACTATCAAAAAGATAATCAGGCTTCGCTTTTAATGGTTTGTGGAGATGCAGGAAATCGAATAAACAATATCAAGAAACAGAACTCTTTGTTAATTAAGTATTTAAATGATATTGATTATCTTATAATGCTATATTTATCGATATATTTGTTGTGCAATTGTTATGCACTACCTATATTTGAGTATACTTATAATTGAATATGAAGTCTGTAAAAGTTGTATTGGTCGTTAGAGGCAAGTCCAAGGAAGGGATTCTTAAACTGAGAATAATTGAGAATAGAACAAAACAGACTTGGAAAACCTTAGGTGTCAAGATTCCCACTACTTACTGGAACAAAGACAAGAGCCGTGTCAGGGCTACTGATAAACTGGATTATAAGGCTATAAATGAGAAAATTGAGGAAATTGAGAAAGAATATGGAAATGCAGATAATGCAGTAGAAAAAGTAAAAGCTGGCAGGAATAGTTTTATAGCTTTCAATAGGAGTCTTATACCCGAACTCACATCTCATGGGTCACGGAAGAAATATAACTCCTTACTTAAGAATCTCTCTGATTATATATTAACTATCAACAAAGTAGACCTTTGCTTTGATGATATAGATAAAGCATTTGTACTGAGGTTTCGTGATTACTTATTAAATGACCGAAACTTAAGTTCTAACACTACAAACAGATATCTAAAACACTATAAAACGATAATCAACAAAGCTATAAAAGCAGAGGTGTGTACTTATCTAAAGCACCCATTTCTGAACATCCCTCTTGAGCGAGAAACTACTATTGATAAATACTTAACAAGAGCTGAGGTTCAGAAAATAATCGATTTCAGCCCAGTTATTGATAAGATGAAGGAAGTTAGACTAAAGTTCCTATTCTCAATAATGGGTTGTGGTATGCGAACTTCTGATTTACACCTACTAACCTATGGACATGTGAAGAGTGATAGGATAACCTACGTCATGTATAAGACAAAACAAAAGCTTTCAGTAAAACTGAATGATAACTTGAAGCTATTATTAGCTGAAAAAGTAATAGCAGTAGATGAAGCTAAGCTCCTGACAAGCTACAAAACATTTCACCATTGGTATACTGAATATCACTCTTATATGAATAAAAAGCAGAAAGAAATGCCTGCATCAATAAGCACTTCAATGTTAATGAAGTGGAATGAAATAAAACCAAGTAAAGCAATTGATGATAGAATCGCAAAGCAGGAAGAAGATAAAAATGATTCACAGCTTAAATACTTGAAGCATAAGTTAGTTGAATCAACAGGAGAAATATTAAGAAGTCTATCCATTAAATATCCAAAGACGTTTGTTTTTAAGGGCTTAAATCTGGATGTATTCAAGAACTTTGATGTTTATACACCATTAAAAAAACATTTCAATCAGATTGAGAGCAGAACGGCTTTATACAACAAAGATTTAAAACTGCTTCAAAAAGCAACTGACATAGACTTAAATCTTACCAGCCACGTAGCAAGACATACCTATACAAACTTGATGTTAGAAATTGGCACTGATATCTATGCTATATCTAAAAGCCTTAACCATCAAAGTATAGTAGCTACAGAAAGATATGCAGCTAAATTCAACAGCAAGGTTGTGGATAGTGCGAATGATAATCTGGCTGTTGAGTTTCCTTTATAGAATAAGATATAGTTTTATAGTAATATCTGAAGCTTACTACTTATTGTCGCTTACAGCGTGGTTCTTTGGCATTGGGCTATCTCTCAGCCTTACAACAAAGGCATGAGTGTTGCAACCTAAACCAATGTAATATAGGTTACCTGTTCGCTGTATTTTGTGATGCAAGGTTGATGTAGAGAACATAATATAGGCGTACCGTGCAAGTGCTTCGTAATTCCTTTCTCTGAAATATGTGATAGCGTCTGCACTCATACCTTGGGCTATTTCAGCTATACCTAACTTGTTTAGAACATTTGCGGGAGGATGGCCAATCCTATATTCCTCTTGCAATTGAATGGCGAATGATTGGGCAGTGTGCATGATAGCTGTATCCAGCTTGACCACAACATCTACTCCTGCGCTCCTGCTCCTATGCTCTTGCAGTACTTTAATGTAAGCTTGATTGAGCTTTATAAGCTCTTCATGTGAGTAAGTGTCGCTATTTGAGGTGTGAATTAAATTGTAGGAGATAAGTAAGAAGGATAAAACGACTTGCATGGATTTCAATATAGTATACCACTTAATTATTTTGGAGGTTGAATGAGTTAACTATTGTTTAGGGTAGGTCCTCTGACCCAAGACTTTACCTTTGGAAAATTTAATACTTGTCAATAATTTTTTATAAAGTGATATGTTCCCGTAAACTTGTAATTACCCACAGTACCTGAGAAGCAAAACCATTTCTCATAATCTTTTATAAGTAAAGGTCATGTACAAAAGATATTAAAATTATGATAATAACCATGTTGATAATATGAATATTCATATTTAAGATTTAGAAAGATAGTTTTCACTCTTTAAAAACCTTGATGAAAGGACGAAGCAAAGACAAAATCAATCACTTCTATTTGGATAGATTAAATGATTGCATTCAAAAGTAAATATTATATTTACTATATGAATCAATTAGATATGTTTGGGAATACGAATAGTAGAAATGATAATCCAGTAGTGAAACCAGGTTATAATTCTATTAAAAATGGTGAGTTCTACTTTTATCCCAACTTTTTCCCAAAACATGAGAGCAACTCTTTTTTCAAAGAATTAAAAGCCAATATTCTATGGAAGCAAGAATCAATGAACATGTATGGGAAGCAAGTTAACTTTCCAAGATTGACCGCATGGTATGGAGATAATGAAAAACCATATAAGTTTTCAGGTATTACTCTAAATCCTAATCCTTGGACAGAATCCTTGTTAAAAATAAAGAAACTCATTGAGCCTAAATCGAATGTGGTTTACAATAGTGTTCTCCTAAATCTTTACCGTAATGGCAATGATTCAATTTCTTGGCATACAGATGCAGAACCAGAACTTGGACGTAACCCAGTAATTGCTTCAGTCAACTTCGGTGAAACAAGAAAATTTCAGCTACGCCACATCCATACTAAAGAAAAGGTAGAAATTGAATTGACTCATGGGTCTCTTTTGATAATGCAAGGTGAACTCCAGCACTACTGGCAACATCAAGTACCTAAAACTGAAAAAATAATTAATTCAAGAATAAATTTAACTTTTAGAGTAATACAATAGCAATGCCGTACTATTTCAGACTCCCCCTAATAACAGATTTGACAATTGAACAGCAAGCTGTACTTAATGAACCTGCCGCCATTGCAGTATCTGGTGGTCCAGGAACAGGAAAAAGTGTTGTATCACTGTGGAGACATATTAGAAATTATGGCATTGGGAATAAGAAAAGTTTACTATTAACGTATACAGTGACTCTAAGAACCTATTTAGCAGCGTCAGCTCGTTCAGAACATACAGTTGCTGGTGATAATGTTGATAGAACTTATAGATGGACACATGCTGGAAATAAGGTGAATTATGATGAGATTATAGTTGATGAAGCACAGGATGTAGAGGCAGAAAGGTATGATATCATAAGGAGGTTTGCTCCTTCTGTTTCATATGGGGCAGATGATAAGCAAATTGTTTTTCCTGACAAAGCTACTACAGAACAATTGTTAAGTATGCAATTCCCTCAGAATAGAAGTTATATCTTATATGAGAACTTCAGGAACTCCTACGAGATAATGCTTTTCGTAAGGTCTATGCTCCCTAATATATTAATTCCACAATCTACCATAGATACATTATTAGAGGAAGGTAAAAGAGGTAATAAACCTACTTTACTTGTAACAAATTCTGATAAAGGAAAACAAGACAAAGCTATTATTGATATTATCAATGAATTTCGTTCCGATACTCATAACATTGCAATTTTAGTTCCTCTGACCAGGCATGTTGAACAGTTCTACAGCCTTATTTCATCATCAGGTATACGTTGCTCAAAATATGTAAACCAGGATGAAGAGCTTTTAACAATTGAAAATGTGCATGTAAGCACTTTTAAATCATCAAAAGGTACTGAGTTTGACACTGTTATTATCCCTGATTTTGATAATTATCATTGGAATATAGCCAACCTAACAATTGCCAAAATAACTGAAAGTGATTACTATGTCGCTCTAACAAGAGCAAGGCGTAACTTATTTCTAATTAGCAGAAGAGATTTACCATTCCTAAACACTTACACTTACCAAAAAGAATTGCTTTAATGATTAGCCAATCCATATATATACCCCTGAACTTAGAAAATTTACCACAATATTTCCTGAGGGGTATAATACTTCCATCTGTTTTTTACTCCAATAGAGCAGCAGATATACAAGATAGGTTCAGTGACACAATATTAATCTCCAATAAAAAATGGACAGATGTTAATAGTTGTTCCCTCGAAATTATACTGACTGATTCAGAAGTAAATCAGCTTATACCTATTTCAAATAATTTTTATAGCTATGATGGAGTAATCCCGATATCCAGAATAAAATCTATCACATTTCTTAACGCTGACAGAAAAAACAATATACTATGGGATATTAATAACGGTGCAGGTTTTATACCAGAATCATTAGTCAGGGTAGAAGAATATGATAAAAGGAATTCTGTTCCAGTCTTAGAGTTAGATAATAAGCAAGTAAAATCTAACTCTATTGAAGCTTTGAAAAAAAGTGTTAAGTACTATGACCATATATTAGGTGGATTTGCATTCATGAAATTAGGCGGTGAAACTTTCATGAATTATTCTCAAAACTACTTTTTAACATTATCGCATTTCAACAAACTTATAGAGGAACAAATCCGAAACGTTCAAGCTGAAAAAAAGTATTCTTTCAGTAATAAATATATTGGCTTGTTTAAATCTACGGAAGAAAGCTCTTGGACTAAGTGGAGAAGCGTAATTTTCGGTTTGGTCGATAAGAGTTTTGTTGAGAAATCAGCTTTGTCAGAAAATGTTAGAATAGAATCTAAGTTCAATAATATTAAAATTGACTCAATCAATAAAGATTCTATAATTTATGATTTAGCAATCTTAGCTACCTACGGAGAGCGCAAGAACAAGAGTACTGATGATTTAGTGTCTGATATCTATAATGGTAATATTGATAAATCGAAACAAGAAGAGATTTCTTTAATTTTCGGTTTAAACAATGGTTATTCGAAGCTTCGAAACAAATACAAAGTTGGAGAAAAAGAAAAGTCTGTAAAATTCAGACTTGATAGTAAGTTAGATTACTACATAATTGAAAGTATATATCAATCTGTTTTCAATAAATCAAAAGATAGCTATAATTTCCCGTATATAGATACATGGTGTCCAACAGCTAAAACCAATCCAATTGTCAAGGGGTATGAGACATACCAAGTATTAGACAAAGTTGTAATCGCAAAAAAAAAATACCAATTTCTATCTTTGGAATACTTGGAAGAATTATTTCAAAAGCATTCGGCAAATGAAGTATTCTCTGTATTAACAGCATCCATAAACAATTGGCTTCCTCCTTTTGCACATATAGATAAAGAGAAAGGTTCTGTATATTTTGAACAGATTCTTAAAAAGCCTATCTCCATTTGGTATAAGACTATCTTTAAACAGGTAGAGTCTGATTATAAAGAAAACTTGTATGCTGAGAAGCAAAACATTGAAGCTGACTTAATAGAATCTTTTGAATTAGACAAACTTAGATTAGTTGAGCGGATTGAGGAATTAGAAAAAGAACTTAATTCTTTGAAAAGCCAACAGCTATCATCCTCATCTATAGAGGTAAAATCTCTGACCTCAACCGAAGAAAGATTAAGTGAAAACTTAAATCAAGATGAAGAGACAAAAGAAGTTTTAGATACAAATGTTATAGAGTGGAATTTAAAAGTAAGTTCTGCAAATGATGAACTTGGAGAAGAAGTAGAACCTAAAGCTACAAACACATCTGAAGAGTTAGATGATTACGATTCTATGACAATTACTGAACTTAAAGAAGTCGCAAAAAAATTAGGTATAAAATCATTAGCTAAATACAACAATAAGAATAGGGATGTACTAATACACGTTATAAGGAATACTCGTCTCAATTTTTTTGATAGTAGTTCATGCTAAGATTTAACAACCTAAAGAATTCTACTACTGATGTTAGCACATTAGAGACCTTTATAAGTGCCAACTTTCAAGATGTTTATGATTTCTTTGTGACCCAGAAACACAGCGAAATTGTTAATAACAAGGCTGCTATTAAAAAATATATAGCTTTAAATCTTAATTGTTTTAAACAACTTAATATCTCATCATCTACTAATCTGTCATTTATTTCTATACTGCTCGATGTAAGTGAAAGACTTGGTCTTTTGATGGAGTTTAAAATTCTATATGAGCACCTAAAAAGCCAAAACTACACTATTGGCAAAAGATTAGAAGCAGCTTCTCTATACTTAACCAGTATTAACACTGCTGATGATTATTTGCATAATTGTGAGAGTATATGTCAAAAATTACAGCTTGCTTACGAGTTAGAAGAAGACAACGAGGACCGTATATTATTTACAATTATAAATTATTACGCTCAGGTAGTAAATAACTTTGGTCAATTCAATAGTCAGGCTGTAACAGCGCTTAGGGTAAAAATTACAGAAATTAAGAACCAACTGGGAAATAGTTTTTTAAATCACCCATTGATTCATCAAGTTTTAAATATTGAATTAGAGCCATGCATGGCTCCTTTGAATATTGCTTACCACGAGATTCAGAAACTACTTTATAATTTTCTGAACCAGAATAAAGTTCGAGAGTTCTTAAAGGAAAGATTTCTGATTGAGCATGGCACTTATTACGTGGAATTGCTAAAACATATCCAACCCGCTTTTCATGCTATTAGGCAATTATCAGTCAATCAGCACAAACTAATTAATGACAACTCCGTTTTTTATTCTCTCCAACGTGGTGTTAAAATCTTAACAGAGGAAAATCAGCTTTATGCATACCTAAATAGTTATGGGAATATGCATTATCAAAAAATTATATCTTCCTTAGAGTCTTTGCCTCAAGCGTTTTTTGATAAAGAAATAAGTATAATCGATTGGGCTTGTGGTCAAGGAATGGCTACGATTTCTTTCTTAGACTATTTAAACAACCAAGGTATACAGCAGAAAATCAAAGACATAACCTTAATTGAACCATCAGGAATAGCTTTAAAACGTGCTTCCCTACACGTAAAAAAGTATGATGAGTCTTTTAATGTTCTTACAATAAATAAAGATATTGACTCTCTTCACTCTTCAGATTTCCTGCCAAATCAAGAGTCAGTCAAACTTCATTTATTCTCAAACGTCCTCGATATGGAAGTTTTCCAACTATCGAACCTGTTAGAACTGATTAAAAACAGTTTTGATGGAGAAAACTATTTCATTTGTGCAAGCCCCTTTGTAAATGATTTGAAGACAGAAAGAATCAATAGCTTCGTAAGATACTTTTCGACTTTAGAAGGGTATACTCTGATTGAATCAATAAGCCATAGGGGATGTGAGTGGTATAATAACTGGACGAGAGTGATTCGAGTTTTTCACGTAAATCTATAATGAATCAGTTTTCAAGGCACTTAATAATATTTGAAATTTTCTTTTTAAATGTAGAAAGCAGGAAAGTGTAAAAAGCTCATATTTATCATTTCGCACATTTAATATCAAAAATGCCATTCATAAAACCGTTAAGCTATACATACCAATCATTCGCTGAATTGCTCCTTTACCTTGCTAATCGTAGACATACCGCACCGACACAACCTTTTGATTTCACTATAACTCATCCCCTGCGCCAGATACTTCTGTATATCCTTATGCTTACCTAAAAACCTTTCTTTACTTTCTGTTGTGCCTGAAAGTCGTCCAGTGTGCAGCCCACGTCTCTTCCTTTCTTGAATACCACTTTTTATCCTGGCTGAAAGCTGCTCAGATTCCAAGCGTGCCAAATCTGATACGATTGTCACAATTAGTTTAGAGAAAATATCATCTTTAACATCACCTGCGTTTAAGGTTATGTTAAGGTTGTGTATGTATAACCTAATCCGCTGCTCTTCCAGATGCTTCAATAAGGTCAAAGTCTCATGAGTATTTCGCCCGAGACGAGAAATCTCATGTACCATGATACTTTGAATATCATTTTCTGTCACATACTTCAACATCGCTTGTAGTTGCATCCTCTCTTCCATTTTTTTAGAAAAACCAGATATTTTTTCAGAGAATACTTTAATTACCTTGAATCCATCAACCTTTTTAAGGTCGTTCACCTGTCTTAATGTTGATTGTTCTTGAGTACTAACTCTTGTGTAAATTACTGAAGTCATAGAATCTAATTTTAATTATCACTCCCAAAATAGGAAGTGTTAAATATGGAGCGATTTGAAATTAAGAGTTTTACTCTAATTGGTACAGAAGCACGATATAGGAGTAATGATTATTTGGGAGTGCTAAATATTAAAGTGAACTCTTTTTATATATAATTTAGATGGCGATGTAGCTTGTAAAATGCCCATTTTGCAGACACCTTTATAATGCACCACCTATTCCTAACTATATCCTTAAACCACCTAATAATTTTGGGGTACCAAACGAGAGTTAATAGAGGAACACCAAACATTAGGCAGCCATCTTGTGCCAGTAAGTGAGATACCTTGCCAGTTTTGTCTTAAAGGGAACCGCAACTCTACGTTCACGCCATTCTGCGTAGCAATCTTCAACCAACGCACTTGAGATGCCAAACATCCCCCGAATGGCCTTGTTGGAAAGTATCCCTTGATGGCGAAGGTCAGCGATAAGGTTCCTTGCTCTCTCTGGAACCAGATTACATCCTGTTTTGCCGTTTGCTTTAGCGTTTGATTTTTTTCTATTATCATGAAGGTAGTCTTTCGTCTCCTTTATCCGTACCAAGGTGGCTTCCAACTGGCTCTTCTCAAGAAGCCATTTTGATAGTGTGTTGTAAGACTTGATGCCGAAGAATTCAAGTACCTCTTTCTTCTTGAAAAGCCCAGACTCGAGTATAAGAGCTACCCTATGCTTAAATTCTATAGAGTAGCTGGCACGGTTTCTCCTGCCTTCACCCTTCGGCATGACCGCCTTTGCGCTGTCCACGAGATGCTGCTTGTATGCTGTCCTCTCTCCTAACTCACCCCCATAATTCATAATCAGAAGCTCGGTCCCGAGTTCATCTTTCTTTGCGGCAGATGAACTGGCTGCTGGCCTTCGGTACTCCTTCATCACCCATGTAAAACGGTCACGAGGGTAGAGCTTCTCAAGTTTGGGGTGGTAGTAATAGCAGAGCATGAATTTGCCTTTTATGCCCTTGAGGGTCTGGGATAAAGAAACATGCATCTTGTCGTCAGAGAGACGCTTCACCACCTTCTTGCCGACTTTCTGGCTTGGGCCTTTCTTACCACCGTTTCGGTAATAATGCTCCATATCCATATAGCCTGGGTCTACCACGAAGAAAGATTCTTCGCTGTCCTGCTGCTTAATCAGGTTCATGGCATCTCCCGTGAAGTACTGAACTGATTTGAATTTCCTTTGCTCAATATGGTGCCTCAGGTGCTTCATCACAATCAGGAACTTCGCCTTGGAAAACGTAGGGTGTTTGTACAGGTATGATTTAAGGGGGATACCCTTAACCGAATGTGAAAGGCAGAAGGCATACATGACGGCATCCTCCCAATTCACCCGAGTCAGCGCTCCTGACTGGTTAACCTGAACGGAAAGGAACTTCGCCTTGAAGGTATCAAACACACTCCTGTAATGGGCATCTAAAACAGCCTCATTGTTTATTGAATCCTTCAGACCAGGATGGTACAGGTTACCACCAGCCCTAAGCTGCTTCCTAAAAGACTTGAGAAACGATTTTGGGTACTTAAAGCCCATCATCATGTTCGCCTGATAGTAGTTAATATCGTTGTACACTATATCACTACAGTTAAGGTCTGTATTCAGAAAGTTCTTCATAGTGCCGCCAAATGGCTCAATATATGTTTTAAACGAAGATGGAAACAACGATTCCATGAACTTCGCCTGATTCTGCTTCCCGCCAAAGTATGGCAGCCCTAACTGTGGATTCTTCTTCATAATGATTTTAAAAGGTTAAACATAAACTATACTACCATTCTGGCCCTTGGCCGCAGCACCCTGTCAATTGCAGAGACGCTTCATATTTTATTAAAATGTCATAAAAAAATAGCTTTTCACTTTATGTAAGGGCAAATTTTTTTAGCCCTACTTCAGAGCTTCATTTTTATCGTCCTCTTCCATGAACTGAATGAGGTTTTGGATTTTCTCTTTCCTTACCTCAGCATTAATGCTCATTGACTTGCGAACCTCTTTCTGGATAGTATCTGCCATGTTTAGCAGGATGTTCTGTATCTGAATGAACTCTTCGTCCGTCAGGTACCCGCTGCCCTGAATCTTGTTTCTTAACCGACCTGTCAGTTTACGTTTATTGCCTTCCTGGTCTTTCTCGTCTGCAAATACCCTATCCCATTCTTTGGCGAACAGGATACTCGCCATATAGACGTGGCTGATTTGCAGTTTCTTTATCAAGTCAGCTACTTCTTTAGATAAGGTTACCAGATTCTGCTTTTCCTTCTTGCTTTTCATGCGCTGTTTGTTTTTGGTATTGCAAAGGTAGGAATAATATTTCGATTTAAAAAACGAATTGCTATTTTTTTTATTACATTTAGTCGTTTGCTCCTTTTCTGGATATATAAAATAGCCAATTTTAAATTAATATCCAAGAGTGACCCAGATATTCTTTGTTAGTTATCTATAGTAGGATATACCTGGATTTGTGATAAGAGAGACATACAAGCCCATAGAAAAAGGCTACCATAATTGGTAGCCTTAACTTTATCTAACAATGTAACCTACTGTTCAACTCAGGAAGCACCCGAATTGCTTCACATGCTGGTGATTTTGGTGTGGGCATAGACATCCATCTTTGTATTCCAGCTTTTCCAAGTTAACCCTCAGACCTAAGGTCGTGTAAACCCCGAGTTCATTGTCAAAATATAGGACAAGAACCTTAATAGTATCAGGTATCACAAACCTGTCAGATTTCAGGAATTGATGCAGGGCATACTCATAATCTTCATTGTCAGTCACAATATGGAAGACGCTTTCGCTGCTTTCTAATTGCTCGGTTGCCTCAACCTTGTAAAGACCGTCTATTCCATTAATTTCCATTGGGGCAGGCAGGGCAAGCAAGTATCCATTCTGCTCAATAATCCCTGGAATGTTGGGTAGCCCAGAGTAATCATCAATGAAATTCTCGAAGGTTTTGGTTTCAAGCATCAACCTTTTACGCCTCTCCATCACTTTCTCCTTCCTGCGTAGTTTTTAATTTATCGCTGAGCATCTTGAGTGACCAAGAAACTACCTGCCCTTTGGTTACCTTCTTCTTTATTCTTCTGGATATGAGTAATTTGAGAGCATCCAAATTTTCATCCGCTTGACTGCTAATCTTAATTGTGCGCTGCATAATATAGATATATTTTCTTTTAGAGTATATATCTGAATCTGAAACCGCTTTTATACACTACTACACTTTTCTACCAAAACGGGATTTGCATCTATATATATAGTGTAAAACACAATAAGCATGGTGACACTAATCAACGAGATACTCTTCTTTGATGAAGAAGAGATATTGTATAAGACAATCAATGAAACAAAGACGCTTTACGGAATCCACTCTTCTAAGCGAAGAGCCATCATTAAACCTACGTTCCTGCACATATTTCCATTTGGAAGAAGTGCTACCAAAACGGTTGCAATCAACGAAAGCGATGAATATATCTGGTTGGATTTCAATGGCTTAACCCATCCACTTGATGAAGAGACAAAAGAAGATTACAGAAGCACTATCATCAAGAACAGTCGTTGCAACTGTTGGAGCTTATATAACATCAAAGCTTGTGGCTTATGTGATGCCAGAAAACAGATTAGGAACAAAAACGGAATAAGGCTGCTTAATAAATACATGGGATGGCCTTCTTAGCCAACCCATGTATTTATTAAAAATAATTCAAATATATAAATGGTGATTACAAAACAATAATTAGCACAAAGCTAAAGGTGAGTTTTGACTAAATCGCATTTTAATTTGGGCAAAGCTGGCTTTTAATTATTGGATTACTATTCTTTTTACACCTACTGTGGTATACTCTGAATTAATGATAGAAACTGTGAATATACCATTTCTTCCAATATCACCTGTACTCAAAGTAATATTGTGCTTATTAATAGGAAGTTCATAAACAACTTCGCCTAATACGTTAGACACTTTTAAAAAATATCCTTTGATATTCAGTTGGTCACCTAACTTTATATTAAGTAAGCCATTTGAAGGATTAGGAAAAACATCAAAACTTTTACTAAATATATTATCCTCAAAAGTTCCTGTAAGTGTACTATACTTCAAAATGGTGCCACCATATCCAACTGAATAACCTATATATTTAGTTGGGAAAAATATATCTTTAATTTGACCATTAGTAGCCATTTCATTCCAATTAGAACCACCGTTAGATGTTTTGTAAATCATGGTGTTACCACAATAGCCAGTATTGGCATCAGTAAAGTAAACAGCATTATGGTTACTTGTAGTAGAAGGGGTAGTAGTTTGGACAGTCCATGTTCCTCCACCATTAAGTGTTTTCAAAATCAAACTGCTCACTCCGTCACCGCCTACTGCATACCCTATATTTGAATCAGTAAAGAATACATCCCATAATGGTTTGCTGGTAGCCTGATTCAACACTATCCAAGTCTTCCCTGCATCGGTAGTTTTAGCAACTTTTCCCCAATATGTAACAATATAACCAGTTTGTAGATTTGGGAAATATATAGAAGTAGGGTTGATAAAGTTAGTTAAAGCAAACGTAGTCCAACTGCTCCCTCCATCAGAAGTTCTATATACAGTTCCATCAATATTAACAACGTAACCATTTTCAGCATCATGAAAAAACAATTGGCCATCACCAGCGCCAAAATTTTTTATGTTGTTCCAAGTGGCACCAGCGTTTGTGGTCTTAAACAACTCGCTTTTCTTTGTAAGTACATATCCAGTATTAGCATTCCCAAATGACAATGAAATTATTTCATTGAATGTATTAATTACCAATGGCAACCAAGTGTTCCCACCATCAGTTGTTTTAAGGATAGTTGCTGTTGTGGCACCCGCACCCGCTGCATACCCTATTTGTTCATCTGTAAAGTACACACAATTTAGCGTCTCTGTTGTGCCAGAATTTAATTTAGACCATTGCGCAAATAAGTTGCAAGTAGAAAAAATACATAAGGTAAGTAGTAAAATTTTTTTCATGAATCCGATTGAGCTATTATTAAATAAAAAAAGATTTATAAAAGGTTTAGTATTGTAGAAATGATAAGCCTGCAAATATAATGCTTTATTTACTGGAATACAGTGGCATTACATTACTCATGCCATTGTTAAATAGAGTTTCAATAGAGTATTATGCAACGACTTCCCTACTCATTCATCTTCTTATAAACCTTCTTCAGCATCCAGTTCTTCACCAACTGTGAGAACTCGTCATTGTCCATAATCTTGGTGAAGATGTCCTGGTTAAGTTCCATGCGCTGTATTACTTTGGTCAGGAACCTGTCCTCGAAGCCGTACTTGAAATTCTCCATGGAGTTGCTCTTCGCTTGAAGAGATAGGTCTTTGTCCAACATCAATTCCGCTTCTATTTGGTCAAAGAACAGCTTGTCTGCCTCAGTGAACTCCGTGCCGAAGCGGTCATTCAGCACCTTTATGATTTCTGAAAGTTGCGCCTGCTCTTCCATGCCTCCACGCATACCCGCTTGGGTAGTACCGTCCAAACCGTACTCACCTTGGTCTTCCAGCACGATGTTGCCTTCGCTGATTTTCTGGATACGGTAGTATTCAAGTGCTACCTCGTCATCGAGATGGATACTGCCACCGCCCGTGTTCTTAGGCAACTTGTTATACAATAACCTACCGTACGCAAAGAGCTTCTCCATCTCAAGGTCATGGAAGGGCATTATCTGCGACAGGAAGGAATACAGCCTGATGTAAGTGATAAGCGTGTGCTTGAAATCGTCCTTTTCTTCATTGGTGGGCAAACACTTGAACCGCTGCACCGCAGGGTCAATGGCGGCATCCAGCTTCTTCTGCACTTTGGCGTTCACCCTGTCGGTGGACTTGAAGTAGACCTCGCAGAAAGCGTCCACCTCTGATTTCCAGATAATCTGCGCTGACTCAATCTTGTATTTCAGGTCTGACAATAGATTTGGGTCAGTGGGCGTGTCCACCGTGGTCAGTTCGTAGTAAGGCTGAAACGAATTCAGGATGTCCTCCTGCTCGTTGGCGAAGTCCAGAACGAAAGTGTCTTCCTTGCCCTTGGCGGTTCTGTTTAACCTGGAAAGGGTCTGCACCGCCTTCACGCCTGACAGCTTCTTGTCCACGTACATGGTGTGCAACAACGGTTGGTCAAAGCCTGTCTGGTACTTGTCTGCCACCAACAGCAACTGATAGCTGTCAGAATCAAACTTCTCAGGAAGCTCCTTCTCCTTAAAACCGTTCAACTGCTCTTCGGTCAGCTCACTGCCACCGTCCAATACTTTGCCCGAGAAGGCCACCAGTGCCTTTATGTCGGTGTAGCCTTTCTCCTTGATGTAGCGTTTGAACTCCATGTAGTAGCGCACGGCATGCAGGCGTGAGCCTGTTACCACCATGGCCTTGGCCTTACCGCCAATCTTCTTGGAGACTACCTGACGGAAATGCTCAATCATAATCTCAGTCTTCTGCGCCAAGTTGTGCGGGTGCAGCGACACGTACTTGCCAATGGCCTTGTTCGCCTTTTTTTTGTTCAGCGCAGGGTCGTCTTCAATAGCCTTGGTAAGCTGGAAAAAGGTCTTATAGGTGGTGTAGCTTTTCAGTACATCGTGTATAAAACCTTCCTGAATCGCTTGTCGCATGGAGTATAGATGAAACGGGCGTGGCTTACCATCGGCACCCATCTGACCGAAGACGTTCAGCGTTTTCTCTTTAGGCGTTGCGGTGAAGGCGAAGAAGCTCAGGTTCGGCTGCTTGCCACGGGCGAGCATGGACTTCCTGATTTCATCTTCTGCATCATTTTCATCATCGGTCTGGGCTTCGTTTTTCTCTGCCTCTTCCAATGACTTGGCCGCAAGTATCTCTTTTATCTTCTTAGATGATTCACCGTGCGCTGAACTATGCGCCTCGTCCTGAATAACGGCATAGCTCCTGGCTGGAAGCTCCTTTACCTTGTCCAGAATGAACGGGAACTTCTGAAGGGTGGTGATGATGATGTTGGAACCTGCGTTCAAGGCATTAGCAAGCTGCGTGGAATCTTTGTCTATCTTCTGCACCACACCCTGTTTGTGGTCAAACTGGAAGATGGTGTTCTGCAACTGCTGGTCAAGTACCTTACGGTCAGTTATCACAATAACAGAGTCAAATACCCTTTTGTCACTGTTGTCATGCAGGCTGGAAAGTCTGTAGGCGAGCCATGCGATGCTATTACTTTTACCTGAGCCTGCTGAGTGCTGTATCAGATAGTTCTTGCCAGCACCGTTTGTACGGGCGTCTTTAGCCACCATGCGAACTACATCTAATTGGTGGTAGCGGGGGAAGATGATGGTCTCTTTCTTAAATTTCTTACCGTTGGTTTCGTACTCGCTCACCTGTAAATGGACGAACTTGCTGAGGATGTCCATCCAACTATCTTTTTGCCAGACCTGCTCCCATAGGTAAGAGGTTTTATAGCCATGTTCGTTGTTAGGGTTGCCAGCACCGTGCTTATAGCCAAGGTTGAACGGCAGAAATTTTGTTTCCTTATGGTCAAGTTTCGTGGTCATGAACACCTCGTCCTTGTCCACGGCAAAATGCACCAATGCCCGCTTCTTGCCCTGGAACAGCAGTTCCTTAGGGTCACGGTCATACATGTACTGTTTCTTGGCGTCTTCGACCGTCTGGTTGGTGAACTGGTTCTTCAACTCTGCGGTAGCCACTGGAAGACCGTTAACGCTCAGCACCAGGTCAAGCGAGTTCTCGTTGGTTTTGCTGTACTTTACCTGCCGTATGACGGTGAGTTGGTTCAAATCATACTGCGCCTCCGCCTCTGGGTTCAGGCCGCTCTCTGGTTTGAAGTAGGCCAACCTGAACTTTACCCCGTAATCTGTAACTCCATTTCGCAGTACATCCAGCGTACCTCTTAGCTCCAACTCCTTGCTGAGTCTGTTGAGCAGCTTCTTCTCCATCTCCGCTCCGTGTATCTGGCTCAGGTTAGCCCAAGCTTTCGGTTGCGTGGATTGTAGGAAAGAAAATACCACTGTCTCGTCAAGAGCCAGGTCTTTGTTGAAGCTGTGCCTGTCGCCTTTGATATAGCCACCCTGCTCTATCAGGTAGTCTTCAATTGCTTCTTCGTAGGTTTGCTCGGTATGGATGCCTGTCGCCATGGGTTTTATGCTAATTCCAGTGCTTGTGAGTTGATTGGTTCTGGTTGGTAGTCACGAACGTCTATCTTGCCTGTGACAGCCTCAGAAATCAATGCTGTGCGGTATTCTTGCATTAACTCAATTTCTTTTTCTATAAGCTTAATGTTATGTCGTATTTTTCCTAATGCACCATTTAAATAATTGATAATTATATGTTGTTCAGCAATGGGCGGTAGTACAATAAAAAGTTCGTTAATCTTCTCAAGATGTAAATTTGTAACGGAAGTTTTTTTGCTTCCCTCAGCAATTTGTTGATTCGTTATATCACTCTGAAAAAAAAACGAGAAATAGTAAGGGCTGATTAAATCTACTTTAAATTTTATAAGGCATAGGCTTACAAAAACACTAAAATCCCAATCCCAATCTACAACTTTTGTAATTCCAATAGTGCCATTCTTTGAAAGAAGCAAATCCCCTTTTTGGGGTTGGCATCTCTTAACTAATGCTTGATGCTCTTTTAATGGTATCCTTTTAACGTTTTTAAGGTCAATATCTTTTGATTGAACATCCGTAACTCTTAAAAAAGGAACACCTTCTTCAACATAAGTCGGAGTAAAATGCGCCCCATCAATGATTTGATTAGTTATATATTTTAACTTTTTTACCTGCCAATGCTCAGGAACCATGCCTAACCACTCAATACCACTATTTTTCATTGGTGCATCAATATTCAGGCCTTTGGTAACTACATCGTTTATGACCGCTGTTTTTTCCTCTTCCAACAAAGCAATCATATCTCGTTTCCTCAACATGAGGTTGTCAATTTTAGAGGTTTTATCGTCTAAAAATTTAATAATCGATTCTTGCTCACTTACAGATGGCAATGGTATTACTGCGTTACTGAAATAATAAATACTCAGTCCATACCTGGTTACCCCATTAGCATACACTTTAAACTGGTTATTAAAGCGTGGTGTCTGGAACAAGCGGAATAAGTAACCGCCTAATAATTTTTCTTTGTTTGGTTTTATCTGGGTTAAATGGTACCCACATGTAACTCCATCCAATTTATCTTTCACAAAGGCTGGAATAGCAATATCATCAGCGGTCTCAGAATCTTTGGTTACCAATACATCACCTTCGTCTACCTTAAACTTCTTTATTTCATCTGGCGTAGCGGTTGCTTCCATAAAGTTCAAGGAAGCAAGTATAAAGTCATTTTTGTAGACATCCATATAATTGCAAAGTAGAGTCGGAAGCTCCCCTTCGTATGATTTCTTATCTACATTACTTGGCTGCACGGTTGCCAAATGTTTTAATTTCTTTTGTATCCAATGGGTAGGCAGTTCACCAATCCATTCATTACCAGAATCCCCGTAGTTGTCGTATGTTTTCATCGCCCTCTACTTAAGAAATAACAGAAGCCACCTCACTGAACACTTCCTCTTCCAACTTCATGATATCAGCACGTATATCTGCCAACGAGCGCAAAGGCTTGTACTCGTAGAAGTACTTAGTGAAGTTGATTTCATAGCCCACCTTAGTCTTGGTATGGTCAATCCAAGCGTCTGGCACATGTGGTAGCACCTCACGCTCAAAGTATTCTTCAATATCCTCGGTCAGTGGCACGTTCTCATTGTCACGCAATGAGGCATCCGCTTTTGGATTACCTTTTTTATCAGTCACCACATTGCCATTTTCATCACGAAGAGGTCTTTCTATGGTGATGCGACTGTACCCGAAGTCTTCGTTGTTGAACACCTTTGAATATTCTCCTGGCATGAAGTCACCGTACATCTTGGTGATATATTCAATCTGCTTAGGGCTTATTTCATTACGCTTGTTACCAAGACTTTTGGACATTTTCTGTGAGAATGAGACTGCGTTCACAAACTGCACCTTGCCCTTGCGCTCTTTCAGTTTGCGGTTAGTGAGCATCCAAATGTAGGTAGAGATACCCGTGTTGTAGAACAACTGGTCGGGCAGGGCTATGATAGCTTCCAGCATGTCATTTTCTATAATCCATTTCCTGATTTCAGATTCGCCAGAGCCTGCGCCACCAGAGAACAGCGGTGAGCCGTTGAACACGATGGCGATGCGGGAGCCTTCCCCGTTTTGCTTCATCTTGCTAACCAAGTGTTGCAGAAAGAGCAAGGAACCGTCAGAGATGCGTGGCAAGCCAGCTCCGAAACGACCACCAAAACCTTTCTTCTGGTGTTCGTCCTTTATCTGCTTCTCGGCCTTCTTCCACTCCACACCGAATGGCGGGTTCGTCAGACAGTAGTCAAACTTGTGGTTTTCAAGCCCATCATTGGACAATGAATTACCAAGCTTAATGTTGGTAGGGTTCTGACCTTTTATCAACATATCAGCCCTGCAAATGGCATAAGACTCGGGGTTAAGCTCCTGACCAAATACTTCCAGACGTGCCTTCGGGTTAAGTTCTTTCAGATACTCTTCCGCTACCGAAAGCATACCGCCCGTACCAGCGCACACATCATAAAGCGTCTTAACTATACCCTCCTGAGTAAGTATCTGCCTATCATTAAGGAACAGCAGGTTCACCATCAAACGGATTACTTCACGAGGCGTAAAATGCTCCCCTGCTGTCTCATTTGATATTTCAGCGAACTTACGGATAAGCTCTTCGAAGATGTAACCCATCTCCATGCTGCTGATTTTCTGCGGGTGCAGGTCAATCTCTTGGAACCGCTTAATCACCAAAAACAGCAGGTCTGCCTCTTCCAGACGATTTATCTGGTCTTCGAATTTGAAATACTCTATGATTTCCCGTGCGCTGTCAGAGAAGCCGTTGATGTAGTTGCGCAGGTTAGCCGCTAAGTTATTGGGGTCAGCCACCAGCTTGTCAAAGTCATACTTACTACGGTTATGGAAGCTCAGGCCAACCTCGGCATTCAGGATTGGGTCAATGTTCTGGATTGAAGATGTCTTGAGCATCTCGTATTTAGACAGCACGTTAGGCTTGGTCTTCTCTAATACGCAGTCTAATCGTCTTATAATGGTAAGCGGAAGTATCACCTTGCCGTAGTCTGCCTGCTTGTAGTCGCCACGTAGCAAATCTGCCACCGACCAGATGAAGTTGGCGTATTCTCTGAAATTTATCATTGTATGGATATTTCTTCTAATGGGTGCTTTATTCCACAAGATAAAATATAAGGTTTAGATAAATAAGCAGAATTTGAGATATCCTATGAATTGTGAAAGGATGGTAATTACTATTTAATGTAAGGCGTTAATTTTCAGCAACTACCTATTCATAATTTAGAAGTTGGCCATGGCCTTATATTATAAAAGGATTCTAAGAATGATATTCAGGATGTCAATGTTACCTGTAGTCAGTTGCTTTTCAAGTGTTGCAGGTTGTAGCAATTGAAAGTAAACCATCCTGCTACACAAAAAACAGCTTATTTAGTCTGCTAAGCTGCTTTTGTAGTATGTAGTAGGTGTAGTAACTATATTTTAAAGAATTAGAAAAACATATATGCTTACAAGGGTAGGCCATATACTTCTATATTATCTGAAACCATACCTACTAAACCTGCAACCTACTACATCACAGCAAAAACCTACTTAACGGCCTCCAAACCATCTTTTTGATGTAGCAGGTTTAAATATCAACATCCAAACCACCTACTACATATTCTGCGTCCTGCATTGATAATAAAGAAATTCAATCCACTCATTCTTGTCATAAAATCTATTTAACACCTCATAATCAAATACTTACATAAAATTTTTAATCTTTTTATCACCCAGCACTCATTTTCATCATCAGTTTTCAAACTATTTTATCTTTTGATGTAGAATATGCACAAGAGAGTAGTTTCTCTTTAATATATAAATAAAAACATATAAAAAGATGGAAAAATTTAATAAAACAAATAATCATTCTGACAAAAGGTATTTCACATTGAAGATGAATAGGTCAACCTACCATGATTTCGAGCGCCTACGCACGGAGCTTAGCGAACAGCAGAACAGGATAGTGACGAAAGTGGACATGCTGGACTTACTGATTGCATCAGCGAAAACCAAAGGCATGGGTATATGAGACTGTTTATAGAAGATGAAATAAGGCATGCGACTGAAGTAGAAGCTGAGCAGGTTCTGAACCTGAATATCTTCAAACAGCAAATATCACTATGGAAACCTACATCAAATGGAAATGGGTTCTACTTCGCTAAGGATGTACCGTTCCATTACCTGGTCAAGCACATAGCAAACCCAGTGCTTCTGAACCCTCAGCTAAAGGACACGGTGGATAAGGTTATCGCAGGCCAAGCGCAGAAGAGCGAGCTTTTCGCTTTCTGCGTAGCCACCTTCCACCCAGACGGTGACGGCAAAATCAGGAGGCTGAAACATAGCTACCGCACATTTACAAAACTGGTGCAATTGGACTTGGATTTGAAGAACGAACCTAACTGCACCACCGCCTACGTGGAAGAAGTCTTGAGAGACATCTATGAATTAACGGATTTGGGAAAGCATATCCTTTTGAGTGGAAAGTCCATCAGCGGGAAAGGGCTTTACCTCTACCTGCTCTGTGACACGGATGAACATAATGTGCTTGAGGTAGTGATTGCCAAGGTTTACGAACTATTGCAAAGGGTATTCAATTTCAAGAACCCAGTGAAAACCCTGGACGCCTCGGTCACCGACATCACTAATCGCTTGAGGTATTATGCACCAGACGCAGACCTTGTCATCAACCCAGAAGTTACAGCATTGGATACTTCAGGTATCAGGGTCAGGAAGAAAGTGTATTCTAATCAAAACGTATCGCAAGTCTCAGACAATTTCAGGGAGCTTGAAATCATCAGGGAGTCTCAGAACAAGTATCTGTCTGGCTATAGCAGAACGGTGTACATGACAGGTTTCCACAATGCGTTCCTTAGCTTCGCTAACTCCTGCATAGCAAAAGGCATCAGCAGGCAAGCGCTTGAGGCATATGCCCAGAAGGAGTTTAAGAACCTCTATAACAAAGAGAAAAGAACATGCTATCTAACTGAAATTATGCGAGTTATAGGTTGCGCTGAAAAAAACATTCTAAAAAAATGAAGCTGCCATAAAACAAAATTCATTTTCCGAATAGAATAGACGAAAGGTAAGTTTCCCTTTCTGAGAAAATATAAAATATAAAAACAATAAATCTAAAATGAACAACAATGACAAAAACAGAAATGAGCTGAGAAGCAACTTTAGGCACTTTGCCTCAAAAGACACGGTAAATGAGATTGCCCATGTTACTTCTGAAATTGAAAACCGAGCCAAGGAGGAATTCACCTTGGATTTTCAGGACACTGAAGAAGTATGGGGTAGCAACCAGAACCAGTTACCACAATCAGAGATTGATGCCGTAAAGACCTACATCCGCAGCAGTTATGACACCATACGCACCAATAAACTAACGAACAAGATTGAGCTGGTGCTGGGTGACCAGATGAAAGAGCTAAACGACAGGACAGTTCACGGCTGGCTTAACCACCTATGGAGCTATTCAACTTATATGTCAGTCGATGGCAGGAATGGCAAGGAAACCATAAAGAAGGTAACTATTGACAAGAACAAACTTTTCGTTCTTATTGAAAACGATGCATTCGCTCCCATTTACGACCCTATAACCGAATATTTCAAAAAGGTTGCACCTTTGGCCGAGGGCATAACTGAGACAAATGAGATAGATAAATTCATCCGCTGCTTTACCTGCGACAACGATACTGAAGTAGTGGAAAAGTATTTTAAGTATTGGCTCGAAGGGGTTTTCATCAACTACTACTCACTAACTAAGGTACGTGAGGGAATATTAATTCTTCAATCTGCTCAGGGAACAGGAAAGACAACAGCCATTGAGCAATACCTATTGAACCCGTTCAGGAGCTACGTTGTGAAAAGCTTTGACTGGAACATGTCTAACAAAGACGAGATGATAAAGCTTGCCACCTCCCTCTTTATATTTGATGATGAACTCTCCGCAACCAAGAAATCCGAGGTAGCTGAACTAAAGAAAATTACAAGCCTCAAGCAAATCAATAACGTTCGACCAGCTTACGGACGCACATCAGAAAACTACACCAGAAAGGCTTCGTTCATCGGTGCCACGAATAACATGAACATCATCAATGATGATTCAGGGTCCAGAAGATTTTTGATTTTAGGGGTGACAGCCATAGACTTGGAAGCTATAAAGGAAATCAACTATGACTTGTTATGGAGCGAAGCATACAACTACTTTCACAAACAGAGCAACACAGTATATGTGGATTTTGATACTATCAACGAGAACAATCAGATATTCAGGTATGTGACCGCTGACGAAGAGTATTTGCAGCGTCACTTTGATTTTACTAAGCAGGGTAATGTGTATATGAATACTACAATGGTATTGGATTACTTAAAGGAAAGGGAGCCTAACCTTCACACGAACACAAATATGTTAGGAAAAGCATTAATTGCCTTAGGTGCGGTTATTAAAAGTGACCGCTGGAATGGCCCAAAAACAAAACCATCAAGGCGTTATCACCTTCACAAAAAAGAACACAGGGATTTATTCGTACAACCTACAGGTGATATTATGCGAAATAGCAATGATGCTGAGCTAAGCTGGGAAGAAATGTTTCCTATTGAAAAAGATGCTTCAGCTTAAAACTAAATTAGATTTTGGCATATAATAGAAGAATCATCTGTTCAATGATTTATTGTTGCCACACAAAAAGGGCTGGTGTATTACCAGCCCTTTTGTTTTAATAAGCACTTACATACAGAAAGCCTATGCACTAATACTTGATTGCTTCGCCAGATTATAAACTTGGGCGAAATCATTTCTGTGTAAATGGTTGAAGTGAATAACTCTTGGTAGTGGATTTTTCTCTTCGTTATCGAGAAGGTATTGTAAGAATGCCTTGTATTCATGCCTCAACCATGGGCTTAGACCTATTGAAGAAACATTATTCCTGTTGCAATACTGAAGAATCCCTTCAAATGTAAAATCCTTTATAATTTCGGCTTTAGGAAATAACTTTTTAACGTTCCTGGCCTCAATAGGTGGGCATCGCACGAAGAGTTTGTCCAATGACTCATAGTTATCCCAGATGCTTTTACGCTGAATAGTGATGTTTCTGCCCCCGAGCTTGAAGTTAGTGGGTGGTTCAACATTCTTGGTCACTCTCCAAACATAGCCAGCCTTATTCGTGGAAGAGAAAATCTTCGGGTCTATGTAATCTTTATCCGTTTGGTTCAACAAGGTTGAGGTAAACGGCATGTCCAGAAACAGCTTTTTCCAGCTTCTTCTATATTGTTTTGGAAAAGCAATGTGTAGAAAATCATTTTTAAGAATCGGTAATAGGCTACCGATACAGAAGTTCCCATTCATGGGAAAAGCACATCCACCTTCTTCCAAGCCATCTATCCCAGTTGCCATGCAAGAGATAGAAATTTCTAACTCTTTAAATAATGAAATTGCATTTGTCGACCACAAACCAACACACACTACATTTTTTGCGATTTTCAGGGGCTTCTTAAAAGCTACATCTACAAGAATAATGAGTTCAAATGGCAATTTATAATAGCATTCTTTTATCTCGGTCCCCGATGCGAAATAAACCAGTAAACGACTCTTTCCAGATAATGCGGATTTGAGTTTCATCTTATCAGTCATGTTCAATTCGGTAGAGCCTCTGTGCATAGATAGTTGGAGTTAGGTTGAAATATAAAAACTTCAAAATGATTTTTTAACATCATAAAGTTACGAATATTATGGATAAAATCCAAATTGTTAAACCTGTATAATAACACACAAGTCTATGCTAATATCCAACTGAGTGATATTTTTCAACAGATTTAGGAGCTTCTACAGATAGCTGTAAATCTGCTAATGATAGAGTAGTATGACAAAAGGATTAAGGAAAGCTCTTGTTTAAAAGTTCTGTTTAGCGCAGGGAATTAATAAGTATGAACGAAGAGAATTATGTGCCATTAAAAAAAACGCCCCATCAATAATACTGATGGGGCGTTTCAATTGGAAGATTGTTGTACAGTTTGTTGTGCAGCACAAGCCTAATGCATTGATAATCACTATCTTGCTATAGGTTTTTAGTGGAGATGCAGGGAGTCGAACCCTGGTCCAGACAAGGAAACTTGAGCGCTTTCTACATGTTTAGTCTTGGTTTGGTTTTCGTGTGGCTCCAGGCCCAAGCCTGGCCTATGAAGTCACCTTAGATGCTTTGGTTTCATGCAGACCCCACACCTTGGCCTGCACTAGATCGGCATTACGATGCCCCGTGACCAGCCCCCACCGAACCGAGGAGCTGCGGGACAATGGCAAAATGCTTAGTACCTAGACTAGGCAGCCATGGCGTAGTTAGACTCGCCAGATAATCGTCGGTCAATTCTGATTTACGGGAAAACTGCCAACTCCCGACATGCTTACACCCAGCTTGCTCAAGCTGTCAATTCCGGTCATCCCCAATGGTGTAAAAGAACTTCTTCGGCCTTTTACGGCCTAGGCCTGCAAAAGTAACCAAATAATAGACAAATCCTACGCTGCCGGAGTTCCCGTTTTCAGGCTGTTTTCCAAGAAACGGGCTTAAAACAGGTTATAAAAACGTTTTCAGTTCGCTGAGGCAATGCACCTCATACGTGGGGCGCAGACGCGGGCGCTTCTTCTCGGGGTTGAAAAACACCTGGTCAATACCGGCGTTCATGGCCCCCAGAACATCGGCCTCCAGGCTGTCGCCAATCATGAGGCTCTCCTGGGCGCTTACCCCGGCCCGTTCCAGCGCGTGCTGAAAAATGCGTTTGTCTGGCTTGGTGCAGTTGATGCACTCTGAGGTGATGATCTCTGAAAAATAAGCGTCTAGGTTGGCAGACCGCATCTTGATGTACTGCACGTCTTTGAACCCGTTGGTGATGATGTGCAGCACGTACTTCTCCTTCAGATAGCCTAAGACTTCGTGCGTGAAGGGGAACACCGCTGTTTTAGTGGGGCAGAGATCGGTAAAGGCTTTGCTGATGCCTTCGGGAATATCGGCGGGTGCCATGCCCAAACCGGTAAGGCATTTGGTAAACCGGTTCTGGCGGAGTTGCTGCTGCGTGATCTTGCCTTTGTGGTACAGATCCCACATGCGCTGGTTCACGAAACTGTATTTCTTGTAGAAGGAGTCGCGCGAGAAGTTACCCAGTTGGGCAAGGTTGTAATGGTCGTATAAATGATAGAGCGTCTCTTCTGAGTTCTTCTCGAAATCCCACAGGGTGTGGTCCAGGTCAAAGAACAAGTGACGGTACGTTTTGGGTTTTCTCATAAAAGTAGTGCTCCCGGTAAAGGAGGGAGCAGGGCAATGGTGTTAATGAAAACCATTTCAGGGAGGATTAGTTTCAATAAAGCAGGGAGGGGAAGCGAACTTTAACAGCTTTTTCCGCAAGGAAACCTCTATTGCATAATGTCTTTTCTACAAACCCGTGAAATGCCGCTGTTGCAGGCGGTTGATGGCCAGTTCACGGTTAGAGAAGAGCGTCTGGTACACTTCCTGGTCTTTGAGCAGAAGCGGGTCTTTCTCCAGGTACCCGAACATCTGCTGTAGAAAGTCCAGCATTTCATCTTTGATGTAATAAAACGCCCACTGGTCTTGTTTGCGGAAGGTGACCAAGCCGGTATTCTTTAGGTAGATGAGGTGGCGCGACGTTTTGGTTTGGGTAAAATCCAGCACCAATTCCAGATCGGCGATGCAGAGTTCTTTGTTGCGCATAAGCAGGTGGAGGACGCGTATGCGGGAGGCATCGCTCATGGCTTTAAATACTTGTTCCCCAAAACTAACGTTAAAATGTTTGAGCCTCATGGAGTATCTCTTCGTAAAATTTATTTAAAGCTCTTCGGCACAAAGTACTATAAAAAGCCTATACTTGTAAACGAACTGATCCATGACTACGCTATATTTCCCTTCCTCTCCTTTCTATCACCGCTTTGGGGCACTCTTGGGGCGCTTTCTGCTGGCAGTTTTATTTATAACGGGTATAGGTCTCACCTCGGCGCACGGCCAGGGAGCCCGCAAGGTCATTCAGTTGACGGGGGTGGTGACCGCCGGTGACAGCCTTTTAGGCATACCGGGGGCCAGCGTGTACATTCCCAAGGCGGGCCGGGGCACCAACACCAATGAATATGGTTTCTTCTCTTTGCCGGTACTGGCCGGAGACAGTGTGGTGTTCAGTTCCATTGGGTTTGCCAAACAGTCGGTGGTTATTCCAGAGCGCTTTGAGCGGGACAGTTACTCCATTATAATTGAGATGCTGGAAGACCCCACGGTGCTGCCAGAGGTACGGGTTTTCCCGTATGCCACCTTCCGCGACTTTACCCAGGCAGTACTGGCCATGAGGTCTCCGTTGGAGGATATTGACACCGAGAGTGCCATGAGCCAGCAGATACTGGACCAGATGTTCCGCAACACACCCATGGATGCCAACTCAAACCACCGCAATTACATGAACCTGCAAAACCAACAGCAAATGCGCAGGGGCGGCTATAATCCCGGGGCTACCAACCCGCTGCTAGATCCTATCAAGTGGTACCAGGTCATCAAAGCCATCAAGAACGGTGATTTAAAGAAGGAATAGAAACCCGCACCCAAAGAATCAAATGGAAAGAGGCTGTCCTGTGGTAGGGCAGCCTCTTTTGCTGTAACGGGTAGGTTAAAGAACTTCGGCAACGTTTTAAAGCAGGTTCTTTTCCTGTAACAATTTCCGTTTTGGGGGTATTTTTGGAAAAAGAGGCTTAAAACGAGCATGCACCGCTGTTACGCTTTTCCGTGTGAACGCAAGAACCTGCGGATGATCTGCAACGCGTCTCTCCTGTGGAGACAGGCTTCATTAAGAGCTTTGCTTCCAATCTTAGATAGTATCTGCGTTCAGGCTTCAGGGAAGTATTGGGATTATATTCTGTCATCCCGGAAGGATCTTGTGGACGAACTAGTATAGCTATTTTCAAATGCGACTGCCGCTCGCCACCAAGACCCTTCCGGGATGACAAAGGTGAAATTTAAACATGCTCTTAATTCTAAAAGAATATTTACGAAACAAAAAGCCTCTCCTTCTGTGAAAAGGGAGGCTTTTGTACAACCTGTTTTAAGCCTGTTTTCTGAAAGGAAGGCCGAAAACAGAAGGTTAGTTGCCTTGCGGACGCGTGGTGCCCTGGCGTTGCATCTGTTGTTGCAAAGGGTTGGGCGTAATGCCCCGCGGTTGCTCTTTGAACAGTTCAAAGCGGCTTGGCTGGGTACGCTGGGGGTACGAGTTGTTGTTCAGGTCGATGTCGGCGGTTTCCTGGAAGGGGTCTAGCATGAAGCTGGCCACCGGTTTCTCGGTCACGAAGACTTTGGTGATTTCCTTTTCATCATAGCGCCAGATCTCGGCCGGAATACGAACGATTTGGGTGGTGCCATCCTGGAACGCCATCTGCATGACCACCGGCATCACCAGGCCTCCGTTGTTGCGGATGCCTACTTCGTAGAAGTTGAGGCCTTTCTCCAGCAGGGCGCGCTCTTCTGGGGTAAGGGATTGCAGGTATTTTTGGTACTGCGCTTTGCTTTCCTGGGTCACGGCCAGCGGGTCATACGTGTTGTAGAAGTCGTTCAGATGCGGTCTTACTTCCAGCAGGGTCTTGGGGATGTCCTGCAGGTTGCGTTGCTGGGACAGGCTTTTAGGCGCGGCGTTGATTTCCTGGCGGCGTTTCGTGTTCTCCACCTCGGGGTTGCGGGTGTCTACGCTGTACCATTTCACGCCGGTCAGTTCCTGGTCTACGTGGTCGGTGGTGTAGAACCAGCCGCGCCAGAACCAGTCCAGGTCGGTGCCGCTGGCGTCTTCCATGGTTCTGAAGAAATCGGCGGGCATGGGGTGTTTGAAGGCCCAGCGGCGGCAATATTCCTTGAAGGCGTAGTCAAACAGTTGGCGGCCCATAACGGTCTCCCGCAGTATGTTCAAAGCGGTGGCCGGTTTGCCGTAGGCGTTGTTGCCTAGTTGGGTGATAGACTCAGAGTTGGTCATAATGGGCTGCTGCAGGCTTTTGTCCATCTTCATGTAGGTGACCATGTTGCGGGGCTCGCCGCGGCTAGACGGATAATCGCGCTGCCATTCCTGCTCGGTGAGAAACTGCACAAAGGTGTTCAGGCCTTCGTCCATCCAAGTCCACTGGCGCTCATCTGAGTTGATGATCATGGGGAAGAAATTGTGGCCCACTTCGTGGATAATCACCGAGATCATGCCGTATTTGGTGCGCTCCGTGTAAGAGCCATCGGCCTCTGGCCGACCTCCGTTGAACGAGATCATGGGGTACTCCATGCCGCCCACCGCGCCGTGTACTGAGATTGCCACCGGGTAGGGGTAGTCAATGGTGTATTTAGAATAGACTTTGAGCGTGTGCGCCACCACCTCGGTAGAATACTGGCCCCACAGCGGGTTGCCTTCTTTGGGGTAATAGCTCATGGCCAGCGTGTTTTTGCCCGCCACGTTCACGTTCATGGCATCCCAGATGAACTTGCGGGAACTGGCCCAGGCGAAGTCACGCACGTCTTTGGCCACAAACGTCCAGGTCTTTTTGCCTTTGGCCTTGTTTTTCTCGGCGCGCAGGGCTTCTTCCGGCGTCACAATCAAGACGGGTTTGCTTGCTTTCTGGGCTTGCGCCAAGCGGCTGCGTTGGGTGCTGGTCAAAACGTCCATGTTCTGGAGTTCGCCGGTGGAGGCGACTACGTGGTCAGCAGGTACGGTGAGGCTCACCTTGTAATCCCCAAACGGCAGGGCGAACTCGCCGGTACCCAGAAACTGCTTGTGCTGCCAACCATTTACATCGTCGTAGACGGCCATGCGGGGAAACCACTGCGCCATCTGGTACTCGTAGTTGCCGTCCTGGGGGAAGAACTCATAGCCGCCGCGACCGCCGTGCTTGCGTTGGTCGTTGATGTTGTTGAACCAGTCAATGCTGAACTTTACGCTCTGCTTGGGCTTGAGCGGCTGCGGCAAGTCAATGCGCATCATGGTGAAGTTGATGGTGTACGGCAGCGCTCTCCCGTTGGCGTCTTTCACCGACTTGATCTTGTATCCGCCGTCAAACGTCTGCTCCGCCAAGGCCTCGGCCACGCCGAAGGTAGGTCTGTCCGGCACTCTGCTGGTCTGGGTGAGACTGGTCATGGAGTTCTTCTCGAAGATGTTCTGGTCTAGCTGCACCCACAGGTAGACCAGAACGTCTGGCGAGAGGTTGGTATACGTGATGGTCTCAGAGCCGGTGAGGGTCTGGTTGTCATCGTTCAGTTCGGCTTTGATGTTATAGTCGGCGCGCTGTTGCCAGTAGTCATGCCCGGGCGCGCCCGAAGCGGTGCGGTAGGTGTTGGGCGTGGGTAGTTCCTGCGCCAGTTGCCTGAACTTGGATTTATCAATGTTTTCCTGCGCCAACACCGGTGCCGCCAAACTCAGGAGCAGCCCAGAGGCCAGTAAGAATTGTTTCATTAGGTACGGTTGTGTAGGTTGGATGGAGTGAAAAGCAAAATGGTTAATTCTGGGCAAAGAAAAAAACGGCTCAGAGGTTATTTAGGAGATACAGGCAGGTCTTCGCCAAAATGCTTCTTTATGTCTTGCCGGAACTCGCGCATCACCTGCATCATCTTTATGCCCATGGGTACCATAATGATGCCTAGCAGCACAGGCTTGAACTCGCCAAGGAATAGGAAAATAAACGGAATCAGGATAAAAGCGACGCCAGTCATCATGCCCAGCCCCAGCACCACGTAGCTGCTATAGCGGGCCAGAGCGTACCACCACTTCTGCTTCATGGCCAGGGTGCGTTGCACGTACGCCGCGTGGTCTTTCTCTTTCTGCCGCCGGGCGCGCTCCCTGGCCACGGCCGCCCAGGCCACGTATTCTTTGGGGTCTGTAGGCGGGTCATAGACAAACTCGTACTTTTCCCAATCGGTCTGGGGTTTGGGAGCGGGTGGGGGAGGCGGGATGTGCGCCGCGGCCGGTGCCGAGGCCAACTCCTGAAACCGCTGCAGGTACTCATACGCACTCTGTACGCGCAGAAACATGGCGTGCGCTTCCGGTTCCTGGTTGCGGTCTGGGTGGTATTGCAAGACCAACCGCCGGTAGGCGTGCCTTATCTGGGGCATTTCAGCGCCAAAAGGAACCCCTAACACCCGGTAAGACTCAGCCAGCATTTGATAAAGTGAAAAGTAGGCAGCGCTGCCGCCGTTTTAGGCCTCTTTTTTAGAAAATAGCCGAAAAATCCTGGTCTAGAATCAGCATGAGGGCAATGGCCCCCGCGGCGCTGCTAATCCCCAGCACCCAATCGCGCTTCTTGACAGAGAGAGAACGGGTTAGGAGCAAATGAAGTATCAGCACCAGCAAGACAATCAGCAATTGGCCAAGTTCAATCCCTAGGTTAAACGCAAGCAGCTCTAAAACGATGCTCTGTCCTTGCCCCAACAATGATTTCAGGTAATTGGAAAACCCCATGCCGTGGATTAGCCCGAAGACGGCGGCCAACAGATTGTTCCAAGACCACACCGCACTGCCTTTGGGCCGGGTGGTGTTTAGTTGCGTGAAATTATACAGACACGTGAGCAGAATAGTCACCGGAATGAGCAGCTCAATCAAAGCCGTATTGAACCGAATCATTTCCAGTGTGGAAAGGGCCAGCGTGATGGAATGCCCAATGGTAAAACTGGTGACCAACGCCAGAATGCGCCGCCACTCCCTGCCCGAATACACCGCGCACATGGCCAACACAAACACCATGTGGTCATAGGCCTGCAGGTTGAAAATATGGTGAAAGCCTACTTGAAGATAGGTGAAAAAGGTTGAAGCCACAGAAATAGGGATTACTGAGAACGAAATGGCAGCCAAGATTGTAAAATGCCGCCACTTTCACAACATAGAAGGCAATGCGTGGGGGAAGGGCAATGCGGGTAGGGACAGGTCGCGACCTGTCCCTACGTTATCTCAATTCTGTTTTGAGGCTGGTTTTAGGAAAGGAGGCTTAAAACCATTGTGCATGTAAGAAGTAACTGGGTTGGGTATTCAGGCTCGGGTCTGTGCTACTCCGTGCCCCGCGCTTTTACCACCCCGCCTTCGGGCACCCCTCCTAAAGTAGGAGGGGAGTTTTATGCCTGCCATCGCATACCGCCTGCTCCAAAGACCTTGTTGCGTTCGGAAGACCTGCGAGCGTCTGCGCCAATGCTGTTTCTATTACGCCAATCGGGAAATTGGCTGTTCGGTTCGTGCGTGGGGCGCTTCGCTACTTCTATGCACAGCATTTGCGAGGAATGAGGCAGAGCATGAATTTGCAGGAAGTGGCTTTTGGTTTTTAGCCTGTTTTCGGAAAATCTGCCCTGAAACGTAGTTGTAAGCGTACTAGAAGGACATAAAAAAAGGCACCGGAGAAATATCTCCGGTGCCTCCACTTCAACTTAAAACAAATTTATCTTCCTACTGGCAAATCAATGTCAATGTTGATGAACTTGATTTGGCCGTGGTGCAGCACCGCTTCCACCACCGCGTCTTTGCGAATGTCACCGGCCAGGATGGCTTTGGACAGCTCGTTCAGGATGCGGCGCTGTAGCACGCGCTTCAACGGACGGGCCCCGAACTGCGGATCGTAGCCTTCGCGGCCCAGGAAGTCCAGTACTTCGTCATTGGCTTCCAGACGGATGCCGCTTTCTTCCAGACGGTTCTGGATCTGGCGGAACTGGATGTCCACAATCTTCCGGATCTCGCGGGAGCTCAACGGACGGAACATGATCAGCTCGTCAATCCTATTGAGGAACTCAGGCCGAAGCGTTTTCTTCAGCACCTCAAACACCTCGTCACGGGTGCGCTCAATGGTTGGCTCTGGGTTAAGCTCGTCCAGCTCCTGGAAGTTCTCCTGGATGATGTGCGCACCAATGTTAGACGTCATGATGATGATGGTGTTCTTGAAGTTGGCCACCCGGCCTTTGTTATCGGTCAGGCGTCCATCATCCAGCACCTGCAACAGGATGTTGAACACATCTGGGTGTGCTTTCTCAATCTCATCTAACAAGATGACAGAGTACGGCTTCCGGCGCACGGCTTCGGTTAGCTGACCACCTTCATCGTAGCCCACGTAGCCCGGAGGCGCGCCCACCAGACGGCTCACCGCGTGGCGCTCCTGGTACTCACTCATGTCAATGCGCACCATGGCGTTCTCGTCGTTGAACAGGAAGTCAGCCAAGGCTTTGGCGAGCTCGGTTTTACCCACGCCCGTGGTGCCCAGGAAGATAAACGACCCGATGGGGCGTTTAGGGTCTTGCAACCCGGCCCGGCTCCGGCGCACAGCATCAGAAATGGCGGCAATCGCTTCTTCCTGCCCGGCCACGCGGCGGCCCAGTTCTTCTTCCAGGTGCAGCAGTTTTTCGCGGTCGCTTTGCAGCATTTTATTTACCGGCACGCCCGTCCATTTGGCTACCACCTCGGCAATGTCTTCAGAAGTTACTTCCTCCTGCAGCATGTGGTCACCGTCCTGCTGCTCCTGCACTTGCTGTTGCAGTTCTTTCAGCTTGGCTTCGGCTTCCTGGATTTTACCGTAGCGCAGCTCGGCTACACGGCCGTAATCCCCGGCCCGCTCGGCTTGCTCGGCCTCCAAACGGTATTGCTCAATGGCTTCTTTCTGTTTCTGGATGCCTTCAATGACCTGTTTCTCGCTCTGCCATTGAGCACGCAAGGTGTCCCGGACTTCGCTCAGGTCAGCAATTTCCTTGGAAAGCAGGTTCTCTTTTTCTTTGTCGTTCTCCCGGCGGATGGCTTCGCGCTCAATCTCCAGTTGCATGATTTTGCGCTGCACCTCGTCCAGTTCCACGGGCAAAGAGTCAATCTCAATGCGGAGTTTAGACGCGGCCTCGTCAATCAGGTCAATGGCTTTGTCTGGCAGGAAACGGTCAGAGATGTAGCGGCTGGACAATTCCACTGAAGCAATGATCGCGTCGTCTTTGATACGTACCCCGTGGTGCAGCTCGTATTTCTCTTTGATCCCGCGCAGGATGGAAATGGCATCCGGAATACTTGGTTCATCTACCGTTACCGCCTGGAACCGGCGCTCCATGGCCTTGTCTTTCTCAAAGTACTTCTGGTACTCTTTGAGCGTAGTCGCCCCGATGGCATGCAACTCACCCCGAGCCAAGGCTGGTTTAAGCAGGTTCGCGGCGTCCATGGCACTGTCGCCCCCGGCACCGGCGCCAATCAAGGTGTGGATCTCGTCAATGAACAGTACGATCTCGCCCTCAGAGTCCACCACTTCTTTGATGACGGCTTTCAGACGCTCCTCGAACTCCCCTTTGTATTTGGCACCGGCTACCAGCAGACCCATGTCCAGGCTCATGATGGTTTTGGACTTGAGGTTTTCGGGCACGTCACCAGACACGATGCGCTGGGCCAGACCTTCCACAATGGCGGTTTTACCCACGCCCGGCTCACCCAACAGAATCGGGTTGTTCTTGGTACGGCGGCTCAGAATTTGGAGCACGCGTCTGATTTCCTCGTCACGGCCGATCACCGGGTCAATTTTACCCAAGCGGGCCTGCTCGTTCAAGTCAATGGCGTAGCGCTTGAGGGAATTGTATTTCGCCTCGGCGTTTTGGTCGGTGACTTTAGAATCGCCGCGTAGTTCTTTGATGGCCGCTTTCAGGCCTTTCTCGGTGATGCCGGAATCCTTCATCAGCGTCGCCACTTTCTCGCGGCCCGCCAGCAAACCCAGCAGCAAGTGCTCAATGGCCACGTACTCATCCCCGAACTCCTTCAGGTAAGAGTTGGCCTTTTGCAACGCCGCCGCCGCGTCATTGGCAAGATAGGGGCTGCCGCCCGTCACCACGGGGTAGGCTTTCACGATCTCGTCCAGGCGCGTGTTGAATTGGTTGGCGTTCACGCCCAGTTTCTTCAGGTAGAAACCGGTCACGTTCTCGTCGGTTTGCAGAATACCCTTCAGCAAGTGCCCCGTCTCAATGGCCTGCTGCTGGTTGCCGCCGGCAATCTCGGTTGCCTTCTGCACGGCCTCCTGACTTTTGATGGTATAGTTGTTAAAGTTCATAGCTTTATATCGTCTGTGCGTCGTTTCTGTTTTTTCTACGACGATACTAGCAAAGGAGGTGCCGAGGCGTTTTAAGCCTGTTTTCCGGAAAATGTGGCAGAAACGGAAGGCTTCTATTTAACATAATGCGACATTGTGGCTGGTAGTGAGGCGGTTGGCGGATCATAGTTGTAGGAGATGCTCGCACTACTAGGTCTTTTGAGCAGGCGGTATGTTTGCTATTGTTTAGTTGTGCGTAGAGTTAGCGGCAGCGCTCTACGCACTCTCGGACAGCCAATCTCCAGATTGGCGTACTCTGTAAAATATTCTTAATCGATCAAAACTATTGGTACCAATCCTTTTAGACCAGCATAATCACGGGCACTGCTGTATAGGTAATGTTCAGGTTCTTCTACCCACCCCTCCTTCACAGGATTTTCATGGATGTACTGCAGTTTTTGATCAATGAAAGTATTACTACATAGCTCACTAGCATGGTAATTTTGTTGCCAGAACTGATAGTTGGTGTTCCGGCTGTTACTTTTGGCTGCAAAGACGAATTTATCCAATAGCCATTCTTTTCGGCTTTCAAGGCTGCTGCTTTCTATTTCCCGGATAATCTGTTGGGCAGTATATTTTTTAAAATCTCTGAGTACATCTGATAGATTAGTGGTTGCTGGGTCTCTGGCGGAAATGATGATGTGTAAGTGACTGCTCATCAAACACCAGGCATGCACTTGCAGCCCTTTGTGTTGGCAACAGAACCAAAGGCTTTTCACAACCATTTCCTTGTATCTGGCCCTGATGAAAACGTCTAACCAGAACACAACTGAGAAGGTGACAAAATACATCCCTTCAGGGTTTTGCATATGGTACGGCCTGGGTTGAAGGAGCATGGTTTGCGAGAATGATTTGGTTGCTTTACGTATGACGCCAATCTGGAGATTGGCTGTCCGGCAGTGCGTAGAGCGCTGCCGCTAACTCTACGCACAACAACAACAATAACAACAAGCCTGCTTAAAAGACCTCGTAGTGCGTGCAGCTCCTACGAGTGTCTGTGCCAGCTACCGCAGCTTCTGCAGCAAAAGATACAGCATGCCATAAATCTCCCTGAGCTCAGAAATGTCCAGAATAGCATCGTCTTTGTGGAAGGTAAGCACGGTTTCGGGGCCGGTTTCGTCGGCGTCATCGTGGAGCCTGAACTCGCAGGATTTATGCTTGAGCAGGAGTTGATGAAGAGTAGGGTCAGCGAGCAGGCTTTTTAGGGTGTCTGGTTGGTTCGTTTTAATGATGAAGGCATCGTCTATGTCCTGGTAACCCAATTCTATGTCTTCCATCCCGAAGAATTTCCCTAGTTCATCTATGAAGCCTTGTTCGTGCAGGGCAAACCTCAAGGAAACATGGCTGGGCACCGGTGCCATGAACGTGGTGGAAGAGATGCCGCCCTCAAAACCCCCGCCCAGGTCAATGTCGATGTCAAAATAGATGGGTTGTCCGGCCTGGGTTAACTGGGCGGAATAGTGCAGCAATTCTTTCTGGTTGGCCATGTCATAGGTTACCAGGTGCCAGAGTTCTTCTTCAGTGTCGGCGGAAAAGGATTTGATTGTTTCCATAATATTTTTAGTTGGAGAGGCCCAAAGCAAAAGCCCCGGCTACGCTAAAGGACGTAAGACCGGGGCTTTGGGTTAAGATGCTGAATTGGGAAAGGCTACTGGGCAAGTATGTGTTTCACCCCTGATTCTCATAAAACGGGTTTGAAACGCCCCTTAATTACAACTCAGGACTCAGAACTCAAGACTCAGAACTCCTTCCTACTCCATGTTCTTGAAGAAAACCGGCGAGTTGCCGTACAGCGGGGTAGAGCCGTTCCATTTCTCAATGAACTGCTGCTGGATGAGGAGCGGCGTCAGGGTCAGTTGGCGCAACTTGTTCGCCTCGGCCTCGGCCTGGGCTTCCACAATTTTCTTGCGGGCCTGGGCTTCGGCCACTTTTAACTCGTTTTCCACTTGCATGGCCTGCTGCACGGCGCGGTTCTTGAGGTTCACGGCCCGCACAATCTCCTCGGGGTACGACAGGCCGCTGGTCATCTGCTCCAGTTTGAAGCCGTCTTTCTGCAAGGCCTTGTCCAGGGTGTTCTGTACTTCGGTCTCAAACTGCTGGCGTTTGGAGATGATCTCCTCGGTGCTGTACTGGTTCAACTGAATCCGGAAGGCGTCTTTCACATAGTTGAGCAGGGTGGTTTGGGTGATCTCTTGGATGGTTTTGCGGTACTTTTTGAAAATCATGGGTGAAGCGCCCGGCTTTACATAGAACGAGATGGTGGGGTCTACCGTAAACACCGATCCGTCTTTGGCATTGACCGTGAAGGCGTCATAGTCAAACGTCTGGATGAAGGTGGGGAACTCGTACACCTCCTCAGTGAAGGGGTTGAACCACACGCGGCCCGTGACCAAAGAGACATCCTGCACGCCTTTGCCCGTGCCGTACAGTTTCACCAGCACGCCTTCATGGCCAGCGTCTACGCGGGTGCAGGACTGGGTGAGCGTCAGTCCGAACACGATGATCAATAGGGCACTTACAATACCCGTAATAACTCGGCGGTTCATCTGTTTTTGATTTTAGATAAGAGAAAACGAATAAAGAAATAATTCACGACGGCCAATAGCACAAAGAAGCCCACGCCCATGGCCACCGACGTGTCTGAGGGTGCTCTTAATAGTTGGGCAATCTCGGTGAAGAGTAGAATGTCTATGATTACCACTCCCAGCAACAAAAGTAAATAGACGATATTCATGGGTGTAGGATCACTTGTTTTAAGCTTCACTGCCAGGAAGATAAATCCCGGGAAGAATTATATATGCAATATCTACAATACTATTGGGTTTCAAAGGGTAAAACGTAAAAAGCTCAGTTAACCGGGTAACTGAGCTTTCCTAAGAGCTGCATCCTGGAAGAGGGACTTCATCACCTCCTTTGTCTGCATTTTGAAGAAAGTAGCCCTGAAATAGAGTTCGGGAAGGGGGGTACATAGAAAGGGGCTAACCAAAAAAAGAGCCTTTCTCTACCAGAGAAAGGCTCTTGGGGAATCAAAAAAACACCAGCAAATGATTTTGAGGGGGTATCAGGCTTTGGTTTGCAAATACGCTTCAATGGCCTGGTTCATGGTGTCAATCTCCTCTTTGGTATTGTAATAACAGTAGGAGGCCCTAAGGGCTTTGTCTACGTTAAGGTGCTTCATCAAGGGCTGTGAGGCAAGATTGCCGGCTTTCACCGCGATGCCCCACTCGTTGTTCAGGTATTTTTCCAAGTCTTTTACATCTACCCCGTCAATGGTGAAGGACACCACCGGTTCTTTCTCGGGCGCCGAGCCCAGAATATGCAGTCCCTTGATCTGGTTTAATTTCTCTAAACCGTATTCCAGCAGTTCCTGCTCATAGTCGGCAATGGCTTGCATGCCCAGGGCGTTATGGTAATCAATGACGGCCCCTAAGGCAATGATATCTGCGAAGGAGGTGGTGCCGGCCTCAAACTTTTTAGGCGGGGAGGAGTAGGTGGTCTTCTCAAACTCCACAGTTTCGGCCATCTCGCCGCCACCGTTATGCGGCGGGAGTTTCTCCAGCCAATCGGCTTTGCCGTACAAGACACCTACGCCGGTGGGGCCACTCATTTTATGCGCCGAGAACGTGTAGAAATCGCAATCCAGGTCTTGCATGTCAAGGGGCATGTGCGGAGCGGTTTGGGCGCCATCTACCAGAACCGGTACCCCTTTCCTGTGGGCCATAGCCGTGATTTTCTTGATGGGGTTGATGGTGCCCAATATCTGTGATGAATGTACCAAGCTTATGATTTTGGTGCGCTCAGAGATCATGTTCTCCAACGCGGCTAAGTCAAGTTCCCCGGTGGCGGTGATAGGCACTACTTTCACCACGGCTCCTGCGTCTTGCGCCGCCATCTGCCAGGGAACAATGTTGGCGTGATGCTCCATGAGGGTGGTGATGATTTCATCGCCTTCTTGTAGCAAACCGCGCGCAAAGCCCGAGGCCACTACGTTGATGGCTTCGGTGCAGCCCCGCACAAAGACAATCTCCTTGCTGTCTTTGGCTTTGATCAGGTCTGCCACCTTTTGGCGGGTTTCTTCCAGCATCTCGGTGGCATTCTTGCTGTCGGTATGCTGTTCATTGGGTTTGCCGTACTCATTGGCGTAGAAGTCACTAAGGCGGTCTATCAGCACTTGCGGCTTTTGCCCGCTGGCGGCGCTATCTAAGTAGATAAAAGGTTTGCCGTTCAACTTCTGCTGGAGCATAGGGAAATCCTGCCGTACGCGCTGCACATCAAAAGAGGGCTTCTTCAAGGCTTGGGCTGCTTCTTTCACTTTCTCTTTTACTTCCAGATTTGGGTGACACAAAGATTTCTGGTGATCAGCAAAAGGATTCAACCTCGTGCTAACCCTGCAAATATACTACTACACCTAGGCTGGGTTTGTTTTTGAGAGCAGAAATGGTGGTTTCCGAGCAGATACAGGTCTTCACGTTAAGGGTACGTGTTTTCCCCGTGGTGGCGAATCCCTTGGAAGCGTTAACTCAAACCACTTCTTTCTTGTACACCTCGGCGTAATGGTCTGCCAAACGGGTGGGTTCCGGCAGTTTGTGTTTGATGGCGGTCTGTAAGGCGACGGCGGTGGCCGATCCCAGATCCATGAGGTGCCCCGGCGAGACAAACACTGGTTTCACCTTGTCTTTAGTCCTGACCACATCCCCGATGTGCTCGCCGCGGTGGGTGAGGGGCGTGATGCTGCCTTTTCCCATTGCGGGTTCCTCGTGTCTGCCCGTGAGTACTTTCTTGGCCACGCCCATGGTAGGTTTGTTCAGCGACACGCCCAACTGGCTCGCGATTCCCAATCGGCGCGGGTGCGCGATGCCGTGCCCGTCAACCATGATCAGGTCTGGGATGTGTTGCAGTTTCTGGTACGCTTTCACCAGATTGGGCGCTTCGCGGAAGGCCAGAAAACCGGGGATGTACGGCAACTCCACGGGTGCGTAATGCCACACGCTTTCCACCAGCTGCAGCTCCGGAAAAGACAGCACCACAAATACCGACAGGATATTCTCTCCGATGAACGAAGAATCACAACCGGCCAGCAGTTTCAAATCGAAATCGGGTTTCTGGAGCACCACCTGCTGACGCATTTCTTCTTGTTGCGCCGTCAAGGTTTTGACAAGCTGCGGATCGGGTGGGGGAAGCTGTTGGTACCAGGCCATTTTGGGAAGTTCTGAGTCTTGAGTGCTGAGTTCTGCGTTTTGGGCTTCTTTTTAGGAAAACGGGCCGGAAACAGGGATTGAGGTTCTTCTTACGGTTGTTTTAGCCAAGAAGATATTTCTGCGGCCGGCGTACGCATCTCAACCTGTTTTCCAGGGCGCGCATTCTATCGAGCTGCGCGATACGTGCTACTGCTTCAGGCACTGCACGGCACCGTCAAATCAATGAACAGCACCCGCCAGTTTCCCTTTATTCGCCCGAAGTGGAACTTAAAGCCGCTCTTGGTATGCAGCACCGTCTTGTTGACCAGCAACTGGGTCTGTGCTGCATTGTTCTCTTCCTGCGTAGACAGACCGGCAAATTTGGGTGCCTCGCTCTCCCTGAAAGCCACTGCGTCTGCCACAAAACACCCCCTACGGGCAAAGTTGTCGTCGTCGCCCTGGCAGGTGAGAGTTGGTAAGGTCTGTACCGCTTCCAAATCGCAGTTTCTGAATATCCCCTTGGTGATGGAAAAAGCCCGCTCCTGGGTATGGGGGTGCTCATACCTGCTGATGTCTTTGAGATAAGTGAAACGGGGCACCGCTCCTGGCGCGTCAATGATGTATAAGCCTGTTTTGGGGTCTATACAGCTGTTGAATTCCTTGGTGTCTTGCTGCTCTGCGGTTCGCTTAAATTTTTCAAAAAACACCTCAAAATCAGGAGTGGTGCCTACCGTTGGCTTTCGTACAACCTCGTCTTGCACGGCATTCAATGTGTCTTTCGCCAGTACATCGGCTTGCCGGTGTTCTTTGCTTGGGTGGACTGTTCCCGTCTCCTCTTTTAAAGAGGCGTTATTCTGAGAAGAATTAGGTTGGCAACTCGCCAGCAGGAGTAAGGTTAAGCACAGAATGTTTTTCAATGTCTTCATCTCCCTGTATACGAGTTTCCGCCTCCTGGCTAATGTAGCAGGCATTGGGTTTGCTGCCTGCTTCGGCAGCTATTGCTTTCCTCTTTTGTATAAGCAGTAACAACAGCAAAAGGGTGCCCGCTCAGTGAGAGCGGGCACCCTTTTGCTGTTGTTGGGGAAGCATGTCAATCGTGATGCTTTGCTAAGCGGCTTCTGGTCTTATTGTTTAAAAAACTTGCTAACAGCTTTATCAGATTTTACCAGGTAAAGACCGCTTGCTAACTCCCGTACCGATAGTTGAACGGACGTCTGGTTTTTAGGCAACACTACCGTTTTTACCAAGCTACCAGCAGTATTCAAGATATAGAACGTTTGGTCAGCTTCTGAGCTAGCAGATGGTTTGATGGTCAAATCATCTGTAGTGGGGTTAGGGTAGGTAGAGAGCGCACTAGAAGAGGTGGTGCCCGTATAGGTTAGGTAAATAGTTTTAGATACCTCAGATTCACCGTCGAAGTCGTGCTGGGTTAAGCGGTAGTAATTGGTGCCTGCTTTAGGTGCACGATCAAGGAAGGAGTGCTTTAGAAGCGTTGCACTGTTACCGGCTCCTTTTACCTCACCAATGGCTTCAAAAGTCTTGCCATCAAAGCTGCGTTCCACCACAAACCGCTCATTGTTGATTTCTGAGGCAGTAGACCATTCCAGTTTGGCGCCATCTCCCATCTTTTTCACCTCAAAAGACACCAAGGTGACAGGTAGTGGGGTAGGGTCAATGCCGCTTTGAGAAGTAAAATCTACTTTGGAGACAGGCAAGCTAATATTTCGCCAAGAGATATCTGAAATTGCGATTTCTTGCTGACCTAGATAGATTCCATTTGGTACGCTGTTTGAAAAATGTATTTCTACTCTGTTAACAGCTTCAGGGAAAGTAACAGTTATGTCCGCCTCATCAGAGTAGGGTTGTATCTCATATGGATTGTAACCTCCTGGGCTCATATCTTCCGGATCTGTCATGCTTCTAAGAATGACCTCATTGCCAACTGTCACAAATTCATTAGAAGAGGTCACTTGTACATGCTGTTTCTTTGGATAAATGGGAGTTCCCTCTAAACCATAGGCAACAACTTTAACAACGTCACGATTACTAGTTGGTGTCTCATCTACATCATGCAAAGTAAAGGAAAGGCCTACTACAGGTTTGTCCAAGTTAAGTGAAGTAGTAGTGAATTTGTTAATAGTTGTATTGTCGAAGAATTGCTGCCCTAATGAGAAAGTTCTCTTGGCTTGGAACTCGGGCGTTACCCGTTGCTTGTACATATCCATTCTGTCAGCCTGGAATTTGCCCCACTGCATTTTTACGCCATCTTGTTCATAGAAAGTACTGGTGTTTTTATTTCCGGCTACCGTAAAAGGCTCTTCATCTTGACTTCTAGATGCCCAGCTGAAAGTGGATATGGCGGCCGATGTAGTTGAAGCAGAAGTGCTGGAAGTTATACTTTGGCTTGTCTCTCCATAAGGTACTCCTGTAACAGTAATATCATCTATGGCATAAGTAGTGGAAGAATCAGTCGATTCATAAGTCCAACGTAGTTTAACAGATCCTTTGTTAAAGCATGTTGGTAATGATACCCCCACTAAGTCTGTGGTTAGAGCAGCCCAGTCTTTTTTACTGGTATTGTTTACTGGAGACCAATAACCCTTTACGTCTGCCCAGCCTTCTACTGGAACATAACTTCCTCCGTTAAAGCTATATTCTAGCTTTATAGATGGGTTGCCTGCTTTAATACCACCCCAGCTTACTTTGATATCTGTGTATCCGCCAGTGGAAAATTCTCCTAATTCAAGGGTGTAGGTGCCTGCCGTAGCCGGCGTAGACAAGTAGGTTCCTCTGGATGCTTTGCTGTAAGAGCTAGCGTTCAATGGGGTATTCCCACTTTGCCAGTTGTAGGTCATATTAGTGACCGTGCCTGAGAAATTTTCATGGTAGATGGTGGTTCTTTGTCCATACACCTCTACCTGCAGTAGTGTGAGCACCACGCAAACAATGAGCGTGTGTAAAATTGACTTCATAAAAGGAAATATAAATTTTTGGGTTTAGGTATGGGTCGGCTGGAGGGCGGGTTTTATATGATAGAATGTTATATTAATCGTTGGTATAATGATGAAAAGTAATCCTTAGTGTTTAAAATATGCACAAATTTATATTTATTTTTGTAATCGTGCAACTATTTAACCCGTATACACGTACCAAGGTGGTTGTATAATTTAACTATTCATAAAAATAATTATAATTTTTAAACTTAATGTGTCTTGTTAATTATATTGTATATTGAATAGTTATATTTTAAGTAGTTAAAATTATTTTTAAGTAATGAATGGTGATTAGGCATGATAGGGTGTATGGCATGATTTATATGTCCTTCGTCTTCGAAAAGGTTGAACAAAAAAGCAGAGAGTATGCAAGCCGTTTCTCTGAAGAATCAGTACAGGTTTACCTTGTTGAAAAAGAATGTGTTATGTATGGAATGTTTGCCTTGGGTCATGAGCAGAAGTCAGGTGATGGTTGATTAAGGCTTATGCCCCAAAACATGTGTAGAAGGATTTTGAGAGTAGTAAGAATTCCATAAGAAAATATAGAAGGAGAATATTTAACTAAGCAGCTTCTGAAATCTTAGCCGTTTAAGCGAAGCTAAATCCTATGTTCTAGCTAATCTCAATGTCTGGATGCCCGTAGGTGGAAAGGACAGGGACTGCGCCGTGCTTCGGGGTAGCCTATATGAAAAAGACGCTTATATTTGCTAGGGGAACCCGCCTTTTAGGAGAGGTGCCCAAACCAGAGGTCGTTCTACGTTTGAATGACTACTGGCCGTATTTTTTTAACCAAAAGAACAACATGACAAAAACCGCGAAAATCATTTATACCATCACCGATGAGGCCCCGGCGCTGGCCACCCAGTCTTTCCTGCCTATTGTGAAAGCCTTTACCAAAGCGGCCGGTATTGAGGTAGAAACCAGAGACATTTCTTTGGCAGGCCGTATTTTGGCTACTTTTCCAGAAAACCTGTCAGAAGACCAGAAGCAGAGCGATGACCTGGCAGAATTAGGCGATTTAGCCAAAACGCCGGAGGCCAACATCATCAAATTACCCAACATCTCGGCCTCCATTCCGCAGCTGACGTCGGCTATCAAAGAGTTGCAGGCGCAGGGTTACAACATCCCAGATTATCCGGCAGATCCACAAAACGAGGCCGAAAAAGAAATCAAAATCCGCTACGGTAAAGTGCTGGGCAGCGCCGTGAACCCGGTGTTGCGCGAGGGAAACTCAGACCGCCGCGTGGCCGACGCCGTGAAACAGTACGCCCGCAAGAATCCGCATTCCATGGGTGCCTGGTCTTCCGATTCAAAGTCACACGTAGCGCACATGCAGGAAGGCGACTTCTACGGCACCGAGCAGTCGGTGGTAATGGAGCAGGCCGGTGACGTGAAAATTGAGTTTGTAGCCGCTGATGGAACCACTACCACGCTCAAAGAGAAACTGGCCCTCAAAGCCGGCGAAGTGATTGACGCTTCCGTGATGAGCAAAAAAGCGCTGCGGGCATTCTATGAGAAAGAAATCGCTGATGCAAAAGCATCAGGTGTTTTGCTTTCCTTGCACCTGAAAGCGACCATGATGAAAGTGTCTGACCCAATTATGTTCGGGCACGCGGTCACCGTTTTCTTCAAAGACGTGTTTGAGAAACACGCCGCCATTTTCAAAGAAATAGGTGTTGACCCTAACAACGGCTTGGGCGATCTGTACAACAAAATGCAGAAACTGCCCGAAGACCAGAGAGCCGCCATCGAAGCCGATATCCAGACGGTGTACCAGAACAGCCCGGCGCTGGCCATGGTAGATTCTGACAAAGGCATCACCAACCTGCACTTCCCTAATGATGTGATCATTGACGCGTCTATGCCAGCGGCTATCCGTACCTCGGGCAAGATGTGGGGCACCGACGGCAAGCTGCACGACACCAAATACATGATTCCAGACCGCAACTACGCGGGCATCTACCAGGAGGTCATTGACTTCTGTAAGCAAAATGGAGCCTTCGATCCCAAGACCATGGGCACCGTGCCCAACATTGGCTTGATGGCGCAGAAAGCCGAAGAATACGGTTCGCACGACAAGACGTTCCAAATCACCGGCACCGGCACCGTGCGCGTAGTGGATGCCTCGGGAAATGCGTTGATGGAACATAAAGTAGAGGAAGGCGATATCTGGCGGATGTGCCAGACCAAAGACTTGCCAATTCAGGACTGGGTGAAGCTGGCCGTGACCAGAGCCCGCATTACCGGGGCTCCGGCGGTGTTCTGGTTAGACCCGCAGCGTGCGCATGACGCCAACCTCATTAAAAAGGTAGAACGTTATTTGCAGGATCACGACACCAACGGGCTGGACATCAGAATTATGTCTCCGGTGGAAGCCATGCGTTTCTCCTGCGAGCGCGCCGTGGCCGGACAGGACACCATCTCGGTGACCGGTAACGTACTCCGGGATTATCTGACGGATTTGTTCCCGATTATAGAATTAGGTACCAGCGCCAAGATGCTTTCCATTGTTCCGTTGCTGGACGGCGGCGGGCTGTTTGAAACCGGTGCCGGCGGATCTGCCCCTAAGCACGTGCAGCAATTCGCTGAGGAGAACTACCTGCGTTGGGATTCTCTGGGTGAGTTCCTAGCCTTGGCGGTTTCTCTGGAAGATCTGGCCTACAAAACCAAAAACGAGAAAGCGGAAGTGCTAGCCGAAACCCTGAACCAGGCCAACGCCGAGTTCCTGGAGAAAGACAAATCCCCTTCCCGCAAAGTAGGCGGTATTGACAACCGCGGCAGCCACTTCTACCTGGCGCTTTACTGGGCACAGGCTTTAGCGGAACAAACCAAAAACGAGGAATTGAAAGCCCGTTTCTCTGACCTCGCCCAAAGCTTAACCGAGAACGAAGAGAAGATTGTACAGGAGCAAATTGCCGAGCAAGGCAAACCCGTAGAAATGGGCGGTTACTTCCACCCAGACTTCGCGAAGGTCGCCGAAGCCATGCGGCCCAGCGCTACGTTGAATAGCTTTATTGATCAGTTCTAAGAGGAACTGTTTTTAACTGAAAGGGCCGCCTGAGAGAATCTCAGGCGGCCCTTTTGTTGTTGTACAGCTAACCTTTAGATTGCCCTGATATAAATTTTCCCACAACCACAGTTCTTTATTACCAGCCACAGGTTTAACTTCACTGTAGCTGAAGGGGCAGCCAGGGCACTACTCGCTAACCAGGCGAAAAATCAACCTACAGACCGATTCAGTCTGGCTGCCTTATTTGTAAACCCGCAGGCAAGGGTCATATAGATTTTTGGGACTTGAGGGCCCATGATAAAGGTTTCGATCCGCCGTCTGCACAACCTGATGAAAAGATATGGAAAAGCCTACCCATTCCCAAGCGCCCGCCTTCATCCTGGGCGTCGATGTGAGCAAGGACAGCCTGGATATTTGCCTGCTGGATAGCGGCGGCGGAAGAGAGCTGAGCCACAAAACCAAACAACCCCTCGGGCTTCAGGCGCCTGAAGGCCTGGCCCAGGCAGCACGGCTGCGAGGCGGGGCCTGAGACCCTCTGCTGTCTGGAGCACACGGGCCTCTACACCAGGCAACTGGTGCATTACCTGTTGGCCAGAGAGGTCAGGGTATGGATGGAGAGCGCCCTGCAGATAAAGAGGAGCATCGGCATGGTCAGGGGAAAGGACGACAAGGTGGACGCGCAGCGGATCGCCCGCTATGCCCTGCTGCACCAAAGTCAGGCAAAGTGCGTGAATCTCTCCGGGGTGACGCTGGAGCGGCTCAAGGACCTGCAAGCCAACAGGTCGAGGCTGCAGAAGGCGCTGCAGAGCATCAAGGTCACCATAAAGGAACTGCTGGCGGTAGACCTAATCTCCGGCAAGACGCTGGGGCAGGTGAACAAGAAAGCCGTCCAGGGACTGGAGAAGAGCATGGAGCAGGTGGAGGAGAAGATGCAGGAGTTCATCGCCAAGGACGATGCCCTGAAGGGTAAGTATGACCTGCTTACCTCAGTGAAGGGTGTGGGCAAGGTGCTTGCCGTCTCGCTGCTGGTCTACACCCAAGGCTTTACCAGGATGGATGACGGCAGGAAGCTGGCCTGCTACTGCGGGGTGGCCCCCTTCGAATACCGCAGCGGAACGAGCGTCATGGCCAAGGCGGGTGTCTCCAAGTTCGCCAACAAAAACCTCAAGCAGGTGCTGCACATGGCCGCCCTCAACAGCGTGCGCTACAACCAGGAGATGAAGGCGTATTTCGACAGGAAAGTGGCGGAGGGCAAGAGCAAGATGAGCGTTCTGAACGCGGTCAGGAACAAGCTCCTCCACCAGATCGTGGCGGTTATAAAGAGAGGCACCCCCTATGAGATCAGATTGGATAAAATTTAGCGCAGAGTGCTTGTTTTACTCATAGATTTCGGCCTCGTGTAAAAAGTGTGCAAGGCCGTCGGCCGAAGTATGATGTTTACACAATGTTAGCGGTAGGCTTTATTCCCACATTATCTTGACGCGGTACTTTTTAAAGTTTTCGTCCTTTGTTAGGACGGTTAGTTTGTCCGTTATACCCTGCGAGATAATAATCCTGTCGAAAGGGTCGCGGTGATGGTATTTTAGGTTTAGCAACTTCTGCAAGTGCTCGAAGGTGATAGGCAGAATGTCGATTTCGTTGGCGGACAGAAAATCAGCCAATTTATTGAAGTCCGATTTGAGTTCAAGCTTACCCAGGCTTGTCTTGATAGCTATTTCCCAGAGGCTAGCGATGCTGAGGAAGCATTTGTTTCTGACATCCTTAATTTCATTTTTGACTTTACAAGGCAGTGAGTCGTCACCGTTGATGAACCAAATGAAGGCGTGCGTGTCGAGTAGGAGTTCCATTACATGTATTCCTTGAAATCGTCAAGCGGTTCGTCAAAGTCGGGGGACATCTTGAAGAAACCTTTGGCGCATCCGAACTGCCGCTCCTTGATTTTTTTCTTTGCCTTGGATTTATGCTTTAGGAACTCAACGAAATCCGATACTTCTTTTTTCAGCTCATTCGGCAAGGAGGAAATCTGGCTATATAATTGAATGTCTGTCATAATGGTCTTTTTGTAAAAATACGCAATTCAGCCAAACTAGATATAATTTTTGAGCTTACCGCCAACCTTTAGATTAGCGCAGTTTCATTTTTCCAATAGTTCTACTTCTTATTTGTCAGGTATAGGATTAACTTACTGTACTTGAA
>NZ_JABFAM010000016.1 GCF_013623775.1 Rufibacter sp. XAAS-G3-1
CCCCAGAAGGGTTCCTGCTCAAGATAGTCCTGTTCCTTTTTGCCTACACAATCAACAAATGTATTTAATCGCAACTTGAGTTATGTTAGTAAGATGTTGATAAATAATTGTTTGCAAAAATATTGTAACAATCTAATTTTAATATATTTATGAAGTCAATCAACAGGGCTTTTGTTTTTACAGGTATGTTTATAACAATAATCCATTAGGAAAAAAATATGCAGGAATATACTCAATATAAAAGAGGGTCTGAATGGAGAATATGGGACTTGCATATTCATACTCCTGGAACTAAAAAGAACGATAGATTCGAAGGAAGTAGTTTAGAGGATAAGTGGCAGAATTACATCAATCATATAAATAATTGTTCTGAGCAAGTTTCAGTTATTGGTATAACGGACTATTTAAGTATTGATAATTATTTTATATTTAAAGATAAAGTCAAAGAAGGTGCTGTTACAAAGGTATTTGATTTGATAATGCCTAATGTAGAATTGAGAGTATTGCCGGTTACAGGTTCTGCAACCCCAATCAATCTTCATTGTATTTTCAATCCAAGTATAGATAATGAGTTGGAAAGCCGATTCTTTGGCAAATTAAAATTTAATCATGGAACAAGTAGCTATTCTGCTACAAGCTCCGAATTAAGAAGGTTTGGTAGGGATTTTACAGGAAATGCTAGTTTAAAAGATGAAGATGCTTTAAAAAAAGGTATAGAGCAATTTATAATACAACTTGATCAGCTACAAGAAATATTTAAAAATGATCCAAGCTTAAGAGATAATACAATTGTAGTAGTTTCAAATAAAAGTACTGATGGTGCCTCTGGTGTTATAAAACACATAGATTATTTAATTGAAAATGCTGGATCTCAATTAGATGCTACAAGGCAAAGTATATATCAATTCTCTGATGCAATTTTTTCTTCTAATAAAAAAGATAGAGACTATTTTATTGGTAAAAGTGGTATAGATTCTATTGATACTGTTGTTAAAAAATACGGATCATTAAAACCTTGTTTTCACGGGTGTGATGCTCATCTGAATGACAAAATATTCAAACCTGATGAAAATAGGTTCTGTTGGATTAAATCAGATCCAACTTTCTTTGGGTTGAAGCAGGTGATTTGTGAGCCTGAAGATAGAGCTATTATTCAGGCCTTAAAGCCTGAAATAAAAAATGATAGGTATGTAATTTCTGAAATAAAATTTAGTGATTCTAGCAACTTGTTTGGTAACCAAAAAATTTTATTGAATGATAATTTGAATGCTGTAATAGGAGGTAAATCTTCTGGGAAATCTCTTTTATTGTATTATGTCGCTAACAGTATCGATCCAGTTCAAGTATCTAAAACGTCTAAGAGGTTAGGGTTTGAAGGGTACAAATTCTCTACATCATTTAATTTTGAAGTTGTTTGGAAGAATGGAGAAGTAGACAAATTAAATGATGTAGATCCTGCTTTAAAGTCTAGAAAGATAACTTATATACCACAGTTGTATATAAACTACTTGGCTGAAAGGAATAACAAAGATGAACTTGGTAAGCTCATAATAAGCATCCTTTTGCAAGATCCTAATTTTAAAAGTATATATGAAGAGAGTACTACTTTGATTAAAGATATTACCTCTGAGATAAATACATTGCTAAGTGATTATTTAGAAGTACGTGCCAAATTAATTGATTTAAATACGAAGTCTACTGAGTTAGGTAAGTCTCCTGCTATTAAAAAAGAAATTGAAACAATTACTCTTTCAATTAATGATGGGCAAAGATCATCAAACTTAAGCCCTGAAGATTTTAAGATTTATAATGATTTAATCCAAAGCAAAACAAAGAATGAAGGATTGATTCTAGATCTAAGCCAAAAAAGAATTGCTTTAGGAAAGATTGTAACTGAATTAAGAACTTCTAGGGAGGATTTATTTGGAAATTATGAGATTGATGATGATTTTCCTGTTAGAGGTAAGTTAGATCGTATTTTGGATGAAATAATTGACTTGCCTCAAAATATACTGGAGCTAAAGGATAAGTGGCTATCCAATTATGATAAGATGATCTCAAGCGTTGAAAATGATATACAATTGTTAAAGTTAAGTTCTAGCTCTGAGCATTTTAATGAGCTTCTTGCTAAAGTAAATTTAGAGCTACAACCGTTTCAACTCAAGATTGCTGGTCAACAAGAACTTCAAAAACTAACAAAAAGGCTTGAAGTAGAAAATAACAGATTAGTTCAAGCAGTGAGCTTAGAAAAGCAGATTGCCATTCACATCGATGAATATAATAATCTTAGAATGCAAACAGCTAAACTAATAAAGAAACGGTTTGAATGTTATCAAAGCTTAGTAAAATACATTAATGAAAATAAAAGTTTAATTGGAACTGAGATTAAACTAAGTAGTTCATTAGTTTATAAGAAGGAAGATTTTATACTCTATGAACAAGTAAATAAGGCTTCACTTTCAAAAGATAGTTATTTTAATTCACTGTTTTCTTTTGATTTTGTTAATTATGAGAAGGTAATTGAGCTCTATGAAAAGCAATTGAAAGTTTCTGAAGAGCATTTAGTTATTGATAAAGAGACTAAGATTTCCTTAAGACAAAAGATCAGTTTAGAAGATGTGCTCAGAGGTTTGGTGAAAGATTGTTTCTCTTTAGATTTTAATATTACATATAAAGGAGATAATCTTTTGCACATGTCTCCAGGTAAGAAAGGTACAGTTCTACTTATCTTGTTTCTTCAAATTAGTTCTTCAGAGTACCCTATCTTGATTGATCAACCTGAAGATAATTTAGATAATAGAACTATTTACGATTTATTATGTAAAATGATCAAAGAGAAAAAGAAGGAGCGACAAATAATAATTGTCTCTCATAATGCTAATTTAGTTGTAGCAACTGATTCGGAAAATATCATTGGAGCTAACCAAGCTGGTCAGGAGGCTGAAAGACAAACATCAAATTATAGATTTGAATACGTTAATGGTTCGATTGAACATAGTTATTCAAAAGATACTGCCATTAAGGAAATTCTTTACCAACAAGGAATGAAAGAACATGTTTGTGATATTTTGGAAGGAGGTAATGAAGCATTTAAGCATAGGAAAATGAAATATTCTATTGCATAAATTTTATTACTTCAACATCCTTAAAGCCCACCTCACCCCAACAACGCCAGCAAATCCTGCTTACTCATTGCTTTCAGCATACCGCCATCGGTCTTTACTAAATCCTTTACCAAATCTTTCTTACTCGCCTGCAGCCGCATGATTTTCTCCTCCACGGTATCGGGGCAGATGAGGCGGACGGCGACTACGTTTTTCTCCTGCCCAATGCGGTAGGTGCGGTCAATGGCCTGGTTTTCTACGGCGGGGTTCCACCACGGGTCTACCAGGTACACATAATCAGCGCGGGTGAGGTTGAGGCCGGTCCCGCCCGCTTTCAGGCTGATGAGGAACACGCGCACGTCTTCCTGCTCCTGGAATGCCGCCACTGCGCCCTGCCGGTCTTTGGTCTGGCCGGTGAGCAGGGAGTACTTGATGCCGCGGGCATTCAGCTCTTTTTGGATTAACTCCAGCATGGATACAAACTGCGAGAACACCAGAATTTTGTGGTGCGGCGCTTTGCTTTCAATCTGCTCCAAGAGCACGTTCAGCTTGGACGAGGCCTCTCCGAAGGAAGCTTCCTCAGGCAGCAAGGCAGGGGAGTTGCAGATTTGGCGCAGTTTGGTGAGGCCGCGCAGCACGTGCATGGGGTTCTTCTGGATTTCTTCATCGGCCTGGGCCGAGATGAATTCCCGTATCTCCAGTTCATAGGCAGCGTACACTTGGCGCTGCTGAGTGCCCATCTTGCAGTAGAGCACCATCTCGGTTTTGTCCGGCAACTCTTTGGCAACCTGTTCCTTGGTGCGGCGCAGCAGAAACGGACTGATTTTGCGCTGTAATTCGGCGGCCCGTTTGCTGCTCTTGAACTGGTCAATGGGTTTGGAGTAGTGATCCCGGAAGAAGCGTTTGTTGCCCAGCAGGCCGGGACAGGCGAAGGAAAGCTGGCCGTAGAGGTCGTAGGTGTTGTTTTCCAGCGGGGTGCCGGTCATCACGATTCTGTTGCGGGCCTGCAACAAACGCACCGCCCGGTACCGCTGCGACTCGGGGTTCTTGATGTTCTGCGACTCGTCCAGGATGATGTAATTGAACCGGTATTCCTTCAGCACCAAAATGTCTGACAGCAGCGTGCCGTAAGACGTGAGCACCAGCTCATAGCCGTCCAGTTCCTGCGGATTTTTGACGCGGCTGTTGCCGTACACCGTCAGAAGCTTGAGCGAAGGCGCGAACTTGGCCACCTCTTCCTGCCAGTTAAACAACAGCGACGTGGGCACCACCACCAGATTGGTATTGCGGGCGACTTTGCCGCGCTGCGAGAGCAGGAAAGCCAGAATCTGCACCGTTTTCCCCAGACCCATGTCATCTGCCAGGCAGCCGCCAAAGTTGAACTGATCCAGAAACGAAAGCCAGTTCAAACCCTGCTGCTGGTAGGTGCGGAGGGTGGCGTGCAAGTCTTCGGGAACGGCTACCTGGGGGATGGCTTCAAAATTGGCGAGCTTCTTCCGGTAGGTGGCTAGTTCCTGGCGTACCTCCTGGCTTAGGACTTCCTCCTCGTAGAGTTCTTCAATGGTAGCAAAGTTCATCTTGGGCGTGCGCAGGCGTTCACCCACCACCTCTGCGGACTCAAAAAAGCGTTTGAGTTTCTCTATCCATTCCTGCGGCAGAATGCCCTGGGTGCCGTCGTCCAGCTGCACGAAGCGGCTTTTTTGGCGCAGCATTTTGTGCAGGTTTTTGAGCGAGGCCTTCTGCTTCCCGAACTGCACATCCAGAGAGGTGTCAAACCAGTTGATGCCGCTGGTCACCAGAATGGTGATTTTGACCTTGTGCGGGTTCAGGTTGGTGGCTTTGAGTTCTTTGAAGCCGAGGAGGGTGATGTCCTTGTTGCGCCAGGTGTCAAACGCCTCCAGAAACCAGTCCTGGTCTAGGAACCGGTCTTTGTGCAGGTAAAAGCAGTCCAGGTGCAGCTGTTCCTTGAAATACGGATGCTGCTTCAGAATCACGGCCAGAAACTGCAGCTCGGCTTCCTTGTCGCGGGTCACGGTGAAGGCATTGCCCAGTACATCGGTGGCGTAAATCTGTTTCTGGGAAAGCACCGGAACCTCCACGTGGCCGTAGCGCATCACTGGCGTGAGCAGCACGAAATCCTCTGATTCTGACAGATAAATGATTTGCTCCCGTCCATCGTCAAAACCCTGTTCCTCCAGTTGCTTCGGCGTAGCCGGTTTCAGGAACGAGTACGATATCTTGATGCGGGTTTCCAGACTGGCCAGAATATTCTCCCGGAACTCTTCAAACTTAGACGCATGCACCAGCAGGTAATAGCCGCGCTTCTGGAAAAAGTCGATGACCCGGCGCAAATCTGGGTTGTGCAGCAAATACAGCTGGTTCTGAATCTGGAGAAAGTGCCCGTATTTGAGTTGCAGGTGCTTCAAGGCGTACGGTTGGTCTTCAATGTGCAGCAGCGCCGTGACCGAGTAGAAATTGTCCTTCACCTGCACCTCCAGCACCAAGTCCAAGGGCGCTTTCTTCAGTTGAATGGGCGATACCGAACTGGCCGTGATGTTGGCCGAGACCTCGGGATTATGCTGGTACACCTCCAAACCCAGCGGATTCTGCACCAAGGCTTTAAGCGCCTCCAAATCGGCCTCAGAGGGTTCGGTGTTGTAGTTGTTCTGGAAACGGGAAAGCGCCGTGTAGAACTTGAGTTCCTCGGGCTGGTTGGTCTGCCACACAAAGTCCAGCGGATTCAGCGCCTTGAGCGGGTTCTTCACTTTTCCGGTTTGCGTGGTGGCCGCCTCCAGCAGTTCCACGCTCAGGTGCTTGTAGTATTTGTGCTCGCCCAGCACTAGGATGCGCTGCGTATTTTCTTTAGGGCTGGGGCCCGAAGGCAAAAAAGGCAGTCCTTGCTTAGGAACTAATTTCTCCTTCAGAAAGGCCTGCGATTCCTCGGTGATGGGCAGCAACTCCGTTAGCCGCGGTTTGATGAGCAGGCTTTTATTCGCGTACTCCAGGGAAAAGTATTGGTCCAGGTTTTCCTCGTCGGCCAGGCCGTACTCTGCGGCCACCGGTCTTATTTTCTGTTTCCGGAGCGTTTCGTCAAAAAAGGCCCGTAAATCGTTCCGGTTCAAAAGCGTTTGCAGCACCTGCGATTGGTGGGCGCACAGCGCTTGTTTGGGAGCCGGACAGCCGCAGGAAAGCAGCAGTCCGTTTTTAAGCTGTTTTACCGAAACGGCCGGAAAACGACCAAACGGCGACACCCCCGACATCACCGCCCGATTAATCTCCAGATGCGTCGGCTGCAAGTCAAAGCCGAGGGTGCCGCCCGCCATGGCCTCGGCGGAAGAGTGCCGGGCAATGATGGCATACGTGAGCGTAGCCCCCGTGATGCCTTCCAAAAAGTACTCTAAGGGGTGTACGCTTGCCTGCCTGGTTGCCTGTTCTTTCTCCGCCATGTCGCCGTTGCTTCTGCGGGTTGAAGGTAGGGATTTTCTGGCGAAGGCTTCGTTTTTGGGTTTCCGGATGAGAGAGTGGGTTCAAGCGTTTTAGGGCTGTTTTGAGAAAAAGAGGCTATAAACGGTTGAGTACCGGAAAGGGCAATCCCTTGTGGTTGCCCTCCACGCATGAACGGGTATTTTCTGGGAATTTCGTCTAAACCAGAAGACCCGTCGGGGCGGTGACGTTTTAAGTCTCATTTTTAGAAAACATGCCCAAAACGACTCTTTCAATTTATATGGATAGTAACCGATTTGCTTATTCCAGCGCGTTTTTGCTTTGTTTTTAGTAACTTCAAGTTTCAAATCACCCCTATGAGGTGCCTAAAGCACCTCTGATGAAACCGAACCTATGATGCGCAAACAAACTTTAGCAATTGGCAAGAAACCGAGTGTATTGGTCTTGCTGGCTTTGGTGGGCTGCACCTCCACCCAACCGCAGCAACCCACCGCCACTGTTCCCACTACTCCGGCCGTTACCCAACCGCAACAGGAGCCAGACAATCTGCTGCTGGCGGAATGGGCGGGCCCCTACGGCGGGGTTCCGGCGTTTGACAAAATGAAGCTGGCCGATATCAAGCCCGCCATGGAGAAAGGCATGGCCCTGCATTTGGCAGACATTGAGGCCCTTGTGAATAACCCGGCCGCGCCCACGTTTGAGAACACCATTGTGCCGTACGAGAAAGCGGGCGAGGACTTGGGCCGGGCATTCATTTACTACGGCATCTGGGGCAGCAACATGTCGAGCCCGGAGTACCGGAAAATCCAGGCAGAACTAGCCCCTAGAATCTCTGATTTCCGGTCGCAGGTTTCGCAGAACCCCCGGTTGTTCCAGCGCATCAAAGCGGTCTATGACAACGCGCAGAAAAACCCGCTGGCCCCCGACCAGCAGCGCGTGGTGCAGTTGATTTATGAGGAGTTCGCCATGGAAGGAGCGGGCCTCAGCCCCGAAGCCAAGCAGCGCTACGCCGCCATCAACAAAGAACTGTCCTCGTTGTACACCTCCTACGGCAACAACGTGCTCGCCGATGAGGAAAAATACGTGACCTACATCACCAAAGAGCAACTGGGCGGTTTGCCGGAGTCGTTCGTGAAAGCCGCTGCTAAAGCTGCCACGGATAACGGGAAACCGGGCATGTACGCCATCACCAACACGCGTTCCTCCATGGATCAGTTCCTAACCTATTCTAACAACCGCGCCCTGCGCGAGAAAGTCTGGAACACCTACTATTCACGCGGTGACAACGGCGATGCGAACGACAACAACCAGAACATCACCAAAATATTAGAGCTGCGCGATGAGCGGGTGAAACTGCTGGGCTACGACACGTACGCCGATTGGCGCCTGCAAAACCGCATGGCCAAGAACCCGCAGAACGCCATGAACCTGATGAACGCCGTGTGGCCCTCGGCGCTGGCCCGGGTAAAGCAGGAAGTGAAAGACATGCAGGCTGTCGCCAACGCAAGCGGGGCTAAAATCACCATCGCGCCCTGGGATTACCGGTACTACGCCGAGAAAGTGCGCCAGAAGAAGTACGCCCTGGACTCTGACGAAGTAAAGCAGTACCTGGAACTGGGCAACCTCACGCAGGCCATCTTCTACACCGCCGGTGAGTTGTTCAACTTCGCGTTCAAACCGGTTCCCGCTGGCTCTGTGCCGGTTTTCCACGAAGACGTGAACGTGTGGGAAGTAACCGATAAAACCACCGGGGCGCACATTGGGTTGTGGTACTTAGACCCATTTGCGCGTCCGGGCAAGCGGTCTGGAGCCTGGGCCTCGCAGTACCGCAGTTTCTCCACCTTTGACGGCAAGAAGACGGTGCTGGCCTCCAACAACTCCAACTTCATCAAGCCCGCTCCCGGCGAGCCGATGCTGGTTTCCTGGGATGATGCCACCACGTTCTTCCATGAGTTCGGGCACGCGCTCCACTTCCTGGCCTCTAACGTGAAGTACCCCACCCTCAACAGCGGCGTACGGGACTACACCGAGTTCCAGAGCCAGTTGCTGGAGCGCTGGCTGTCTACCGATAAGGTCATCAACCAATTCCTGAAGCACCACAAAACCGGCCAGGTGATGCCACCGGCGCTGGTCGCCAAAGTCAAGAAAGCCGCCACGTTCAACCAAGGCTTTGAGACCACGGAGTTCCTGGCCTCGGCGCTGATGGACATGAAATACCATACCCTACCCGATCCCTCCGGCCTAGACCCCGACAAGTTCGAGCGCGAAACGCTGGCCGCCCTGAACATGCCCAAAGAGGTGGTGATGCGTCACCGCTCGCCGCACTTCACGCACGTGTTCTCCGGCGAAGGCTACGCCACCGGCTACTACGGTTACCTCTGGGCCGATGTGTTGACGTCAGACGCTGCCGAAGCCTTTGAAGAAGCCCCCGGTGGGTTCTATGACAAAGAAGTAGCGGCCAAACTGGTGAAATACCTCTTCGCCCCGCGCAACTCCATGGATCCTGCCGAGGCCTACCGCCTGTTCCGCGGCCGTGACGCCAAAATAGACGCCCTCATGCGTGACCGTGGCTTCCCGGTTCCAAGCCAAAAACCAACTACCCAGAAAACGTCTAAGAAGTAGGTAGACGCGTAAAGCTATTAAACCCCGTGTGCTTCCGTAAAAAGGAAAGTACATGGGGCTTTTTGTTTTGTAGCAGTGAATACGCTGGCTCGCATACTCTCGCTCGCCTCCCGGACGCGTGTGGGGTACTTTCGGTCTCTGGCCGTATTTTGGGGTAGACCTGTTTCGGGCCTGTTTTTCCAAAAACAGGCCCGAAACAGGAACTGAAAACCTTTGTGCAGTTTGAAAGGAAAGTCCTTCGTAATGTTCTGCCTAGCGGCCAGAGGCCGAAGGTACCCCATACGCGTCCGGGAGGCGAGCGAGTGGTCTTCCGTAGTTTGAGATTACTTGTCCAGGACTACCCGGTCAAGGGGCAGCTTCTTTCAGAATGCGGCAGGCTCTGAGAGAAAAACGCAATTGCCGTTTGGGGCTATATTTCTGAAAATAAGGCTAAAACAGACAAGGAAGGTCTTGCGCACCTTTCTTCGGTAGGGGCCGGGCTTCGGGAAATACTACTTTTCTGTCGGTTTACCGTATGACGCCTGTAGGTACAAGAACTAGGTGGTTGGCACAGACAGGCGGCCAGAAAGCCTTGATAATTCTTGCAGGGCCATAAACTCATTTTATGAAATATACCCTTACGTTCTTCCTTTGCTTTTATTGGGTGTCTGTGTTGCAGGCGCAGGTAATCACGGCACCGGCAACGATTAAACCGGGGCTCGGCAATAGGGAAGAGCAGTTGCAACGCATCAAAGACCGTAAAAAGAGGCTTTTCGCTGATGCCCCCGGGGCAACAGAACCCGCCAACGCTTTTCTGCTGGACACCACGCGGTTCAACAGGTACGGCGACCTGCTGCATGATGATCCGGTGTACAACAAGCGGCAGCCCCTCTGGAAACCAGTGGCCCAGGTGCTGGGCGTCAACGCGGTGTTCATGGGCTTCAACCGCTACATCGCCAAAGCCGACTACGGCTACGTGAGTCCCAGCACCTGGAAAACCAATCTGGAATCAACCCCGGAGTGGGATACCGACGAGTTCGGCATCAACTTCATTGGGCATCCGTACCAGGGAACGCTGTATTTCAACGCCGCCCGTTCGCAAGGCTACAATTACTGGCAGTCTTTGCCCTTCGCCGTAGGCGGAAGTTTGACCTGGGAGTACTTCGGGGAAAACACGCTGCCCTCTTATAATGACATGATTTACACGCCCCTCAACGGGGCCGGCCTGGGCGAGATTCTGTACCGCCTGAGCTCCAATATTCTGGATGACCGCACCAGAGGGCGGGAGAGGGCCATGCGGGAGATTGCGGCGGGGGTAGTGAACCCGGTACGCGGGCTGAACCGGCTGTTGCAGGGCAAAACGTTTACAGTCACAAACAAGGAGGTGTACGAGAAAGAGCCCATCAACATCACCCTCTTTGCCGGGGTGCACCGCCAGAACGAAAACCAGGATGAGGTGTTCGGCTCCGGTGATACCAAGGGGATGGTGAACGTGCAACTGGACTACGGCAATCCGTTTGAACTGCAGAAACGCAAACCTTTTGACCTTTTCCGGCTTAGGGCCGAATTCAGCAAAGGCGGCGAGGATACCATGGCGGGCACTATCAACAACATCACCGGGTACGGAATCCTGTTCGGCCGAAACTCCACCATTGGGAAAGTGGACGTGCTCACGGGGCTTTTCCAATACTACGATTACTGGAACACCCGCAATTTTGATTTAGGGGCCCTGGGGTTTGGCGGCGGTGTGTTTACCCGGCTTCCGCTTAGTAACCAAGTCAGTCTGTACACCAATGCCCACCTGGGCGTCATTCCGCTGGCAGGCAACAGTACCCGCTTCGCTCCCGATGAAAACGGGCTACGTGATTATGTGTACACCACCGGACTGCACGGAAAGATAGAAAGTACCCTTAGTTTGGGCCGGTATGCCTCCGCCGCCTTCGTGTACTATCATTACTGGCTCAACACGTTTGAAGGGCTGGAAGGCAGCAACTCCATCGGGATTGTGCGCCCGCGGGTGACCGTGCAAGTCTATAAAAACCTGAGTTTGGGGTACGAACACTTCGGGTACACCACCAACCGGCGGTTAGAGGCGTATCCCACCCAGCGTGCCGTCATTACCGACCAGAAAATCTTTCTCCAGCTTTTCCTCCAAGACCCGCAACGGAAAGGGCGGTATAATTAATTGCCATTGGTATGGAGAGTTTTCTTGGAGGGAGTTGCGTTTTGAAGTTATTTAAGGGAAAATGGGCTGTAAACGGGTTGGCATAGACACTTGTAGGTCTGAAGACACTACGAGCTCTTTGGAGCGGGCGATAAAGCCGAGGCACACCGAGGAAGAGCAAGACCTCACAGATTTCCAAAACCTGTGAGGTATATAAAGTCTGCAGACGCATTGCCAATTCCCATTCTTTCCATCGAGCGCCTCGCCTGTGGCCCCTGGATAGCTGATGAGAAGAGTAGATGGCAGGCATGGGCCTTCAGGGGCAGTGCGAGAGGGGAAGACGGGGCCAGCGCACGGAGCGAAACCATGCAGAGAGAAGCACATGAACCCACGGAACAAACGGCAAAGCCAAGGGAACAGCGAACTGCATTCCCTAAATCAACAACTGCTTCGCCTTGCAAAATGAACAAACGTTTTAAGGCAGTTTCCGTGAAAACAGCCTTAAAACGCCTCTCTAGTCATCCTTAAAACGCATCGTTCCTGGAAATCTACGGCATCCTCACTTCCAAGCTGTATCTTTACTCCTAGAAACATTCCCAAGGCAACTCCCAACCGTTTCTTGAAGTATCACCAGGGAAAGGAAGCACCCAAAATCCATGAAAGTAATAGGCAACATCCTTGACATTTCCACCCAGCGAGACAGCCGGCACAAAGACATTGCCGTGTACCTAGATGCCATTGAATACCTCACCAGCAAGAAAGACGGCCGGTACTCCCAGGATTTTGAGTACCTGGATGAACTCGAAACCCCCTTGGTGATTACCGGCGACTGCCTGGCCCGGGTTAGTTCTAAGAAGGCAGAGGACAATGAGTATGAGTTCAAAGTCTATGACAAAGCAGGCGAGGAGTACGTCCTGAACCCGAACAAGCAGCTGTACCTGACCTTGGAGTACGACTTTGACGAAGACCTGACCATCCTGTCCTCGGCGTCTTATTACGTGACCATGCCCAACGAGGAGTTTACGAAATTCAAAACCGAGAAAGAGAAAGAAAACTCCCGCAAAAACTGGAAAGGCCGGAAGCGAGGGTAAGCCCGCGCTTCCAGAAAACCGGCAACAGTTTTTAAGTTATCTGATTTTCAAGAACCCAAATTATGAACCATACGCAACCAGAGCTTAGAACCGTCAATGTAGTGCGGTACGTGACCCCGCTGCGCGAAGGCGGTTCTTTGCCGGCCATTGTAGAGGCAGATGATGAGTTTCTGTACGTGCTCAAGTTCAGGGGCGCAGGACAGGGCGTGAAAGCCCTCATTGCCGAGTTGGTAGCCGGAGAACTAGCCCGAACGTTAGGACTACGCATTCCTGAACTGGTGTTCGCGAATTTGGACGAAAGCTTTGGACGAACGGAGCCCGATGAGGAAATCCAGGACTTGCTCCGCTTCAGCGAAGGGCTGAACCTGGGGCTCCATTACCTTTCCAAAGCCATCACCTTTGATGCCCTGGTGACCACTGTTGATGCCACGTTGGCCTCGCAGATTGTCTGGCTCGATTGCCTTATTACCAACGTAGACCGTACCGCCCGCAATACCAACCTGCTCATGTGGCACAAAGAACTGTGGCTCATAGACCACGGTGCGGCCTTTTACTTCCACCATTCCTGGAATAACTGGCAAGAGCAGGCCAAGCGGCCTTTTGTGCAAATCAAAGACCACGTGCTGCTGCCCCAAGCCTCTGAACTGGCAGCCGTGAATACGGCTTTCAAGGCCATGCTTACCCCAGAGAAAATCCAGTCCATCGTATCTTTGATCCCAGACGACTGGCTGACCGGAGATGCACCGTTTGCCACCCCAGAAGAGCACCGGCAGGCGTACGCCCAGTTCTTGGAGACCCGCCTGGCCCATACAGAAATCTTTGTCAACGAAGCCCAACATGCAAGAAAAGCACTTATTTGAGTACGCCGTTCTGCGGGTGGTTCCCCGCGTGGAGCGCGAGGAGTTTCTCAATGTGGGTGTCATTCTCTATTGTTCGTCGCAGGGGTTTCTCCAAACCGTTTTTCACCTGAACGAAGACCGTCTACGGGCGTTTGCGGGGGAGATAGACGTAGCTGAACTGCACGCCCGCCTGCAGGCCTTTGAGCGCATCTGCGCCGGAGGCAAGAACGGAGGCACCATTGGCAGCTTTCCCATCGCCTCCCGTTTCCGGTGGCTCACCGCTACTAGGAGTACCATCGTACAGAGCTCACCGGTACACCCCGGTTTGTGCGCAAATCCGCAGGAAACTCTTGCCCGATTGTATCACCAATTGGTGCTATAGGGGAGTGGAATACCCAAAAGCGAATTCATCGGTTACAGCCTTTTGAGTATTTGGATAAATATAACATACATTCTGCCTTCCTGAAAGGATCTAGTGGGCAAGCTAGATTGCCATTACTAACTGCTACTGCCGTTCGCCACCAAGATCCTTCCAGGATGATAAAGAAAAAAGCATGACCTTCGTTTCCTTCCTATTCTACTATTGTAATTGGTGGAAAGGCAGCTTTAATGAATTCCATGGGCGAAAATGATGTTTATCTAAAGCAGCCCGTGCAATTCATGATTCATTTAAAGTTGAAATGAGCGGCATGCAGGTTATAGCTAGTTTGAAATAAGAACTGATTAGTTCTGATAAGCAAAGATCCAATGAAAATGACAGAAGAAGAATTTGATAATAGATTGGTGGAGACATTGGATGGCTTCCTGGAAACCCTCGCTGAAAGCCCAGATGTGAACCTGGATAGGTTCTACACCATGACCTGCTTATTGGAGAATCTACGGTTTTTCAGTCCTGTTTTGTATTCCGCTATCAAAAACAAAGAATAAGGTTAAAACCACTTCAGAAGTGCCGCTGGTTTTAGCGGCAGATTAAGAAGCTGGTTAGCGTTTCAGGCCTGTTTCTGTAAAAGTAGCCTTGAAAACACGGCAAGCATCTGCATGCGGCAATGTACCGCCACACCTCTCGTTTTTGGCCTATTTTTATGGAAGTAGCCTAAAAACAAGCGTATAACCGGATGGTTTGCCCCAAAGGGATTGTTTTAAATGCCCGTGAATAAAAAGCTCTAAACAGGTTTTAAGAAAAAGCACCCAACGTGTCTCGTGCACATTGGGTGCTTTTTTATTGACGGATATTGATCCATCCAGTAGCTGATATTGATCCATCCAGTAGCTAATGAAAGGGCACTATAGCATCTGTCACATTTTCTTAGCCCTTCATCACATTTAGTTTCCCATCAAGTAAAAGCTTGTTACCCTTGCCCATAATTAGTTCAGGTTGTACAAAATCTAACTCAAACTTATGGGAACTCACCTTACAAAAATAGTACGCCCATCACAGATTCTGGGCAAGAACTCGCTTCTTTGCGGCAGTTTCTTTCTCTTGTCTATTGGTGCCCTCAGTCTGCCCGCCCGCGCCCAAAAGGCACCTGTGTCACAAACCGTTTCAATACCCGTAAAGAACACGCTACCCGGCAAATCCATTGATCTGGAACGCCTTGAATTTGTGGCTAACCTCATTGCCGAGGAACATTTAACGGCGGGTCTCATGCCGGGCATGGGCGTGGCGGTTGCCAAGAAGGGGGAAATCATCTTTGAGCGAGGGTATGGCGAAGCAGATGCGGAGATGGGCATCACTGCCGGGCCTGAAACCGTGTACAAGATAGGCTCCCTCACCAAGCAGTTTACCGCTGCCATCATCCTGCGGCTGGTGGAGGCAGGAAAAGTCTCTCTGGAAGATTCTATCACCAAATTTCTTCCAGATTACCCCACCCAAGGAAAGCACGTCACCATACGCCATCTGCTCAACCACACCTCCGGCATTAAGGCGTTCAGGGCCCTGACTGAGGAGAACCGGCAGCGGCTCAGGATAGACCTCTCGTATGCAGAGATGGTTGAACTTTTTGGGAAGCAGCCCTTAGCCTTTCAACCCGGCGAGAAGTATGAGTACAACAACATGGCCTATTACCTGCTGGGTGAAATTATCAGTAGGGTAACCGGTATGCCGTATGCAGACTACGTGGAGCGCGAACTGCTTCAGCCCCTAAATCTTAATAATACCGTTTATTGCCATGACCAACGGGTAATCCCGAACCGGGCCGAAGGGTACGAGTACGAGAAAGGCAAGCTGATCAATGCCCGTTTCGTCAGTATGCAGGTGGCTGGCGCGGCGGGTGCGCTCTGCTCTACTTTGGGAGACCTCATCCGCTGGACGCACCTTTTACATGCTGGCAAGGTGGTGTCCCCTGCGTCACTACGGCAGATGATTTCCCCCACCGTGCTCGCCAGCGGTGATACCGTTGGCTATGGTTACGGCCTCCAGTTAGATGAATTGGGAGGGCATCCTCAAATCTTTCACAGTGGCGGGGCAAATGGCTTTGTATCGGCGCTCGTCCATTTTCCGGCAGACGGATTGACCATTGCGGTACTGGTAAACTCCAACAAAGGAAAGCCCCATGAAGTAGTGAAGGCGCTGGCCCGCGCTGCCTTGGGAATTGAGGTGCAGGACTTACCTCTGGCCGCAGAAGACATGGCCCGTTATCAGGGCACCTTCACGTATCAGTCTGAGCAGAAACTTCGGGAGTTGCGGGTGTTCAGCGAGGAAGGAAAGTTGAAAGCGCAGCTCGTGGGCGGAAAGGCCTTCCGGCTTCGCTACCAGGGAAATCACGTGTTCATCCCCGAAACAGATGACGATGTACGGATTGGCTTTACCGTGAACAACGGCCCTGCGGAAGGCTTCAAGATTCACGAAGGAAGGTGGGAGGTAACTCCCGCGAAAAGGAAGCCTGTACAAAACGTGTCGTTGGGTGCGGAGAACCGGTAACGGCTCATAAATCCTCAAAACGGACTATTTCCTTGGGCAATTTCTTCAAAGGAGCCTTACTTTGAACGTCACAAATTGGTTTTGAGACACCAACTCTCCTCATCAGCCCCTTAAAAACTGAGATTTCTTCTGTCATCAGCTTTCATCACATTTTCTGCGGCTTTCATCACATATTTTATTTTTACTCCTATGATTCCTATATCATTGTTTCAAAATGACCAATCAATGAACGATTTAATATCAAATCCTTCCTACTTCAGAAAGGTAGAGTTTTGGGCCGCTACCACCATCTTTGTTTTTGCGGTGTTTTTCCTGAATACGACTCCATCGGATAAGTCCAGCCGCCTGTTTGAGGAGGCCGGAATCCCGTTCCATTATTATGAAGATTATTACTTTCCGCTGTTAATTAGGTACACGCTTATTTACCTGTCTTTCCTGTTCCTGAACTTCAAGGTGGTACCCAAGTCCATTGCCTGGACGCAGTCTAGTAGGGTAAAAGGAGTTATGTATACCTTCGTTTTATCACTCATCCCCTTCGTGATCATCGGGATGGCTTTTGGTATCACCGATACCTACGCCAAGAACTATCTGTTCACCAGATATAAAACCGAGGACGACACCTATAACGTCATCTTTCAAGACAGTTTCTTTTATGCGTTCCGCTTGCTGTTGCTGTTTGGTTTTTACTCCTTTGTCAAATACACGGGCATCTATCTGCTGTCCAGCTCAGAAGCCATTCAATCTAAATACCGAATCATTACGCGTGACGGGGTTTCGGCAATTGTTCTCTGGATGATCAGTATGTTCCTGTTGCTGGTGGTAGATGCAGAGAAGGAGCTGGTGTTTGGCTGGGGCATAGTAGGCCCGTCAGGGATTTTGCTGTACTGCTATTCTTTCTATGCTCTTATTCCAAAATCGCTCCTTAAAAAGAATCCTTTTAGAGCGTATTTAGGGAGAGCAGTGCTGATACTGATTGCCTCTGTATTTCCTATTGCTTTCTTGGCGCACCTTTTGGGGCAAGACGATGAGTTTAACTTTCCTTTGGCAATCTTCAACGTTTTTTTTCAGTTGCTCATCACGGTGCCGCTTTCCTGGTTGCTGTACCGGCGGCAGATGTTAGGTAATGCAGAGATTCACGTACTTAAAAAAGAACTGGGTCAGTCTACGGCAAACTTTGACTTTCTCCGTTCCCAAATTAACCCGCATTTCCTCTTTAATGCGCTCAACACCATTTACGGAACGGCCATTCAGGAAAACGCGGAGCGCACCAGCGAAGGGGTGGAAAGGTTAGGAAACATGATGCGGTTTATGCTGCAAGAAAACATGCAGGAAAGGATTTCACTGGCCCGGGAGATTGAGTACCTGGAGAATTACATAAGTTTGCAGCGGCTGCGTACCGATGCCAACCCCAAGGTACAGATCAAAGAAGAGATTGAGCAGCCGGTAGCCCCCATCCAGATCTCGCCCATGTTATTGATTCCTTTTGTGGAAAATGCCTTTAAACACGGCATCAGTCTACGGGAGCCTTCGCACATCAATATCACGCTGGAGACAAAAGAGAACAAGCTGTTTTTTGATGTACACAACAGCAAGCACCTAAAGCAGGGCACTGACCCCGAGAAAGACAAAAGTGGCATTGGGTTAAGTAATGTAAAGCAGCGCCTGCAACTTCTTTACCCCGGCAAACACGAACTAATGATAAGGGAGACCGGGAAAGAGTTCTTCGTACACCTTACCTTGCAGGTAACGTAGTTGAGGTACATAGTAAGCCACATTTTGTATGAAAGCCATTGCCATAGACGATGAACCCATTGCCCTGGACATCATCCGGTCGCATGCTTCTAAAGTTCCGTTCCTGGACTTGAAAGCCGAGTTTACCGATGCCTTTGAAGCCCTGGAATACCTGCAGAAAGAAAGCATTGACCTGCTCTTCCTGGACATTAAAATGCCCGACATCTCCGGCATAGATTTCTTCCATTCATTAAGCAAAAAACCACTCCTTATTTTCACCACGGCCTACTCAGAACATGCCGTGACCAGCTTTGAGATGGATGCGGTGGATTACCTGCTAAAGCCGTTCTCTTTAGCCCGTTTTATCAAAGGCTGCAACAAAGCGTTTGAGCTGTATAATTTCAGAAACGCCTCAGAAACGTCTGACCACTTATATCTAAAAACCGGCTATGAACAGATAAAGGTTTTCTTTAATGACATCCTGTATCTGGAGGCTACCGGAAACTACGTCACCTTCGCGCTCAAAGACAAAAACATTCTTTCCAGATGCACTTTCGTGGAGGCCATCAACCTGCTTCCGATAGATAGATTCGTGAGAGTCCACCGTTCTTATGTGGTTTCTCTGGATAAGGTTGACAAGGTGGAAAGGCACCAGGTGACCATTAACCATAAAACCATTCCTTTAAGTGAGGCTTTCCGGCAGAGTTTAGCTGAGTCTCTGAACAGGTAAAACCATTATTTATCCATTTCTGCGTTTTAGCATCTTATGCTTGTTTTGAAAGGGAGACGTAGGGGGGAGTGTTGCGCATAGCGTTAGATAACGGCGAAGCGGAGTAGTGTTTTTGGCCTGTTTTGATAAAAGTAGCCTCAAAACCACGGTACCAACGAATACTTGCGGCAGTGGGCAAATAGACCTCTTGTTTTTGGCTTGATTTCTTAAAAGTAGCCTAAAAACGGTGGTGCAAACAGACGCTTGCCTATAGGAATTCTTCCCTCCAAAAAGCCGGCCCCCTTCCATTCTGCGCGCGGTAAAATCTGAGTTGATGCTGATTCTGAGTACGATGGGCGCGTAAACTTCTCCCCGGTGATTGTCTATGAAGGCGGGCTGTAGGATTACCGTGGGTTGTTTGAGTAGTTAAACCAGGTGGTGCCACCCGCGCTCAAAAAGACCATGAACTGCGAGGTGATTTTCCTCACCCATGCCCAGTGGCAGCACGAAGTCAACCTTTCCATCAACCCCAAGGCCGAAGACCTGATCTGGGCACCGCCATTCAGGAAACCAAGCAGAGCCAGTTCGGCGACATTAACGCCTGGTACCAGCACCAGCTAAAAGCACAATGGGTACGGGAATTCAAAGAGCTTCAGCAAGAAGTAATTCCCTGGTGCGAGATCAGGTACATTTTCTAAAAAGCAGCCTGAAAACACGGGGCTGCTGCGTTTTATCAGTAGCGGCCCCGTGTTTTTCTATTGAGTAAATCAATAGGGGACATGCTATAGCAACTTTGTACCCCTCTAAAGCGAAAAAGCCCTTCAAATAGATTGAAGGGCTTTTTCGCTTTGATAGTTAGAGATATTAATGATCTATATCTTGAATGTTCTATATTTTACTCAGTTAGTATAGATGTACTTTACCTGTTCTGATAAAATAGTAGTGCGGCCAAAGCTTATTTGCTTACCACTACGCGTAGCTGATCTACTTTGCTGCCCCTGATGAGGCGGCAGATGTACACGCCCTTCGCGAGAGATTGACTGTTGAGTGATACCTCATAGTCTCGCCCGCTTTCGGTTTGGTCATCATAGAGAGTTGCTACTAAGCGGCCCATGGCGTCATATACCACTAACTTGGTTTGCGCACTTTCTGCCGAGCGGAAGCGGATGGTAGCTTGGTCTGTGAAAGGGTTAGGGTAAGCACTAAATGCCAGAAGTTGACCGCCCTGGTCTTGCGCTACTTTGGCGCTAGCTAAAGTTGAGGTGTTGAGGCAAGAGCCCGTTACGTTTACGGTGACGGTAGCGGTAGAGGAGTTTCCACGGTCATCCGTCACGGTGATCGTTACTTGATTGGCTCCCAAGTCGGCGCAGGTGAAGGTTGACTTGCTCAGGGTCATAGAGGCAATGCTGCCGCATCTGTCCCAGCTTCCCCAATCCACATCGGCGGCCTCAATGGTGCGCGTGCCATTATTATCCAAAGCAACCGTAAAGCCAGCGGCCAACACCGTAGGGCCCTCTCCGTCTACTACGTTAATGGTAACGGTTTCCGTAGCACTGTTTCCACTGTCATCCGTCACGGTGATCGTTACTTGATTGGCTCCCAAGTCGGCGCAGGTGAAGGTTGACTTGCTCAGGGTCATAGAGGCAATGCTGCCGCATCTGTCCCAACTCCCCCAATCCACATCGGCGGCCTCAATGGTGCGTGTGCCCTTGTTCGTGATGGCAACCGTGAAGCCAGCGGCCCGAATGATGGGTGGCGATGTGTCAAGGCCAGTATCTCCCATGCCCGTAATTGTGGCATTAGAAGTGGTCACCAGTAATTTATCAAGATGAGCGCCATCTTCCCGGTAGGCAATTGTAATGGTGTGCTGCCCAACAGCCAGGTTGGCACTTGTTAACCTCATCCATTGCCAGCCAGAGGTAGCAAGTCCATTCACCGTTACAAAAGGCCCGTTGTCAATCTTTACCCAATAGCTATCGTCATTGGCTGTGGGGGCATTGAGCCTTGTCACAAAGTTATAAGTGGCCGCACTATCTGTCATAAACGAAAATACAACAGATCCACTTGCACCTGCTGGAGCTGCGGCAGTACTGTTTAAACCACTCTTTACGGTGACATAAGACCCATTGGCAGCGGCAGTGTCAGCTACAATATTCCAGTCAGAACCTACTATGGCGCATTCTGCTTCCATCCATATTCTCTTACCAAGCGGTTCAGCGGGTAAAACAGGGTTATTAGTTCCCCACCACTTGTACCAGCGTTGGTAATCTATCTGAGGGTAGGGATTAACTGTGATGTCAGTATTGGTATTGGCTTTATCAAGAAGAAATTTGTCCACAAAAGCTTCTATGGCAGGACTCTGGCTTGCTGGAATGGCGCAGTGGCCGTGACCGCCATCTATATAGAAACCGAACCGGTCTCCTATACCCAGTGTCTTGTAAACCTCATGGGTTGCTCTGGCAGATACATAGGCAGACGGGTTAGCCAGCCACTCAAAGTCTGTGTTACCCGTTACCAGTAATGCTCTTGGTGCAATCATAGCCATCAACTCATGGTGGTCATGGGGGAGCCTGGAAACGTTGTTGCCGGCAAATTGGCGCATGTCTTCCCTAAACCATCTGTAATCGGTTGCACCCAGTTTTTCCACGCTACCAAGGGTCTCAGAAACCCGCCAGGCTGGAGCGCCACCCCCGCCCGATTCCTGGGCAATGGTGAGGGCAATTCTCTCGTCTAATGCACCAGAGAACAGCGCCATTTTACCAGCGTAGGAGCATCCGGTTACAGCCAGGTGCTTTAAGTCTATGGGTAGACTTGACTGCACCAGCTCCAAGCCATCAATGAGGCGGCTGACACCCCAGGCCCAGGCACTGTATTGGCCTGCATTGTCAAGGTTCTGATCTGGGTAAAGGCGGTAGTAGGGGTTGGTTAATTGCGGATTGCCGTACGTGGTTACCTGATTGGCGTTGAAAGCAATTCTGGCAATACTACGGCTTGAGAATATGTTAGCGGGAACACTTCCATTCTGACTATTCATCCCAATAACCGCAGGGAAAGGACCAGTACCTGTAGGAAGTATTACCTGTGAAGTCAGAGTAAGGGTTTGGCCGTTTACCGTTACGTTCACTGTAAGTGTACCGCCGGTTGCGCTGGGGGCGAAGGCAGCCGTAATGGTTTCCGGTCGGCTGGGTTTGGTTCCTATTTCATAGTGTTCAATTTCTGCTTTGATTTCATTGCGGCGGCGTTCCCAGTCGCTGAAATTGGTAGAACGTCCGCTACCGTCAGACCACATAAACGGATCTGGCAAAGGTTCTATGACCGGCAGTTGACTGAAGGATGGTAAGGGAGGGGGGGTATAGCCTGCACCGGTGTTTTCAACGCTGTACACCAGTGGGACCTGCGCATAGGTTCTTTGGCAGAAAAGGCTAAGAAGAAGGGCTAAGATGGTAATTTTTGTTTTCATCTTTTTTGGGTTAGGGGGTTAGAAAAATGTATTAAGAGTTAAAGGAAATAATCAAACCAATGTAATTACTCGCTGTTTTCTCACTGCTCTTCGCCGCCGCCCTCTTCTGCGCCAGCCCTCATGGATGATGGGCTACCTAGGCTATGAAAATAAGATATTGCTCTGTTGGGAGCATGCCCAATGCCTGCCCTCTTGGAAGACAACTTCAATAAGCCTCTTAAGCTCATCAAAGTCTCTTCCCCCCTAACCGTGAACAAGGAGCGTTATCCTAATTATCTGCCAACTGAAGCTTTTTCACTTTGAAAGGTGAAAGTCCTAACCACTTTAAACATGTTTTTGCTTTTCCCAACTCCCGCAAGAACAACTCTAGCCCAATCAACCTAAGTTCTAATGCGTCTAACCTTCTCTTTGAAATAAACTTAGAATAATTTTACCATAATTTTACCATAATTGCAACCGATTGCAAAAAAAAACATCATAAATTAAGGGTTTTCCAAAAAGAAGTGGCCTGTAGTTCAGATAACACTATTGAAACCGATATCAATAATCTTTAGAGAGTATGAGAGAAGGTGATGGCAGAGTTGTACGTAATGACAAATCTGTCTCTATTTAGTAATAGGAGTAGAATCCACGCAGCCTTATAGAAAGGAGTTGAGAAAGCAAATTGAGCAGTGATTAACTGGTGTTCCGCCATTGTGCTGGTGGTTCCCGGCAAGTCTGGAGACTCGCTTCATCCCGTGGCACGAGACTGGAATCTCGCGCCAGTACTTTCTGCCTGCCTGCTTCCGTGATGCCGTCTGCTCCATAAGACCTCGTAGTGTGCGTAGCTCCTACGAGCGCCTTCACCCAACCGTTTAAGGCTAGTTTTTCTAAAAACAGCCTTAAAACCTGTGAGGGTCTCCAAGACCTCACAGGTTTAGAACCATTCTGGCCCATTTTCCTGAAACCAGTCCCAAAACGCTGGGCGAAGGGAGGCTTTCTGCACCCGCAGAAAACCAGCCGTAGAAAGCAATGCGTGCAGGGGACAAGTTGGTGCCTGATCTCTACCGAAATCTAATAACGCCGGATTCCACGTTTTGAGCCTATTTTCCGTAAAACAGCCCCCAAACCCATCGGCGGTGCTCCCCACTTTGGGGGTGAGCCCTCTTGTTGCGGAAAACCAGTGTATCCTACCGCACGTGTAGCGCTAGCATAAATGTGGTTGACATGAAACGGCACACGTATCATTCTTATAGGAGAATGGGAGGAAAGAAAGTCCTTTGCCCCACGTGTACGCTTGTGCCTGAATCCTTGTACCTGAGCTTCATGAAACAGAAAGCTGTTTCTGGCCTGTTTTCTTAAAAGTAGCCTAAAAACGATGGCATAAGGCCACGCTTGCGCCGGAACCGAAGACGGCGATAGGTCACTATGCATAATTCCTTTTACCAGAAGTACACGTGGCGGCCTTTCTTTTTCTTACCTGAGGTTCTGGAACGCCGTTAGCATCACTTACACCTGAAAGCTGTGGCAAGCCCCTTTTTCTGCCTTATTTTATGGGTGGTGAAATACCCCTGGCAGCTTAGTCATAAAAGGTCGTATACTGCATGATATTTCCGGATAAGACAAATGGAGAAGGATCTTTCTAACGCTGTTTCACCCTCGCACGCGCCTAAGTTAAAAGAACTGTCGGCCACCGCTATCTGCGGGAACGATATCACTTCCTCGTGCCTCTACGTTTCGGCGCTGGCCATTATCTACGCGGGGCAGTACGCGTGGGTGGCGCTTCTGATGGTGGGTGGGGTGCTGTACCTGTTCCGGAGCATCTATGGGGAGGTGGTGGGCGCCTTGCCGTTGAACGGAGGGGCTTACAATGCGTTGCTCAACACCACCAGCAAGAGCACGGCCTCATTGGCGGCCTGCCTTACGCTGCTATCCTACATGGCTACGGCGGTTATTTCGGCCAGCGAGGCCATGCATTACGTGCACCATTTGTGGGAAGGGTTGCCCATTATTTATGCTACCATTGGACTGCTGGCGCTTTTCATGGGCTTGACCATTATGGGTATTGGGGAATCATCCATTGTGGCGGTCATCATTTTTATCACCCATATTTTCACGCTCACGCTTTTGGTGGTGGTGGGAGCCATTTTCCTGTTCAACAATGGGGTTGACACGCTGTCCCTCAATTACAGCCAGCCCTTGCAGGGAAGTATTTGGAAAGCCTTGTTTTTCGGCTTTGCCGCCGCCATGCTGGGTATCTCGGGCTTTGAGAGTTCGGCAAATTTTGTGGAAGAACAGGCACCGGGTGTTTTCCCCAAGACCTTGCGCAACATGTGGCTGGCCGTGACCATCTTTAACCCGCTTACGGCTTTTCTGGCCATCGCCATTCTTCCTATGGCCCAGGTGGCCGAAAACCAGACGGCTTTGCTGGCCTTTCTGGGAGAGGTAACGGGCGGGAAGTGGCTGGCGGTGTTGGTCTCTGTGAATGCCGCCATGGTGTTGAGTGGCGCGGTGCTCACTTCCTATGTGGGCGTTACCGGATTGGTGCACCGCATGACCCTTGATCGCTGTTTGCCCCAGTTTTTGTTGATCACAAACAAAAGGGGCTCCGCCTTTCTGATCATGATCAGTTTCTTTCTGCTGTGCGTTTCCATCCTGTTAATCACGAAGGGCGACATTGCGGCCTTGGCGGGCGTGTACACTATCTCTTTTCTGAGTGTGATGGCCTTGTTTGGGGTAGGGAATATTCTGCTGAAAATGCGTCGTAACCGGCTGCCCCGCCCGGTGCGGGCCTCCGGGATGGTGCTGTTTGTGGCCATCTCCGCCGTTTTAGCGGCCCTGGTAGGCAATGCAATCTTGAACCCTCCCTACGTATGGGTTTTCCTGAAGTATTTCATCCCCACGGTATCAGTTGTGTTCATTATGCTGTTCCGGATCAGGCTGCTTCGTTTCTTCACTTACTTGTTGCAGCAGATTGAGCAGCCCCTGGAAAAGATACTCCCCATTACGTCTTATACCATGAAGCGCCTGATCAGCACCATCAAGTCTCAGGAGTTCGTCTTCTTTACCCGGGGAGACAACATCGCGAACATCAACCAGGTCATGCGCTACATTGTGGAGAATGAGCATACCAGCCGGCTTAAGATTGTGAATGTTCTTGGGGAAGGGGAGGAGCCCCCTAAAAAGCTGATGCACGAGGTGGAAGTCCTGGATCGCGCCTATCCGGAACTGGTGGTGGATTTCGTCATTATCAGAGGGAGGCACTTTGGGCCGGAACTTATTCAGGAGCTCTCGTCTAAGTGGAAAATACCTAAAAATTTCATGTTCATCGGCTCGCCGGGAGACCGCTTTCCGTATGGCTTGCAAGAATTGGGCGGTGTGCGGCTGGTTATCTGATTAGTCTTCGGCCTTGCCGCCTTTTGCAGATGTCAGCAGAGTAGGGGTTGTTGTGTTTCAGGAAGGCATCTGCTTTGGAAAACCCATCTGCCTGGATTTGTCCGGGATGTGCTGTGTTATCCCAGCTAAATATTTTGGCTTAGGATATTCTTAAATTATCCTGTCTGAGGTATTCATGTATTGAGGCATTGGCCTGTATAGTTCAAATCAACAGAAGGGTTTGTGCTGATTTTGCAGAAAGTAAGAGAATACCCAGTAATTGGCCGAATCTTTGCCTAGCAATACCTGAACTAAGATGGGTATGAGAAACACAGGGCGCACCACAGACCAAACTCCAAAAGAAAATTCTATAACTGCCTCAGGGAGCCATGCCGCTCAGTACACGGTTGTCAGGCATGGGTTTATGTTAGACAAGAGGTTTGCCAGCTTTTATGAGGCCTACATGTATGGCTTAAACAAATTCTGCTCGCAGGATTTTCTGGTGCAGAAACTTGAGCCTTAGGGTATACCTATGGAATGGTTACAATTAGCAGGAGTGTGTAAATAGTGAGGGCTGGTTCTGAGATCAAATGCCGGAGGAAGAATCTCTACTTGTAGTAACGTTAACTAATACTCTTAATGGTTCCTTTTTTGTCTCTGCTTTTATGTGGAAATAGATGCACGGAATCTGCTGTTCCCTTGGCTTGTCTGTTTTTTGCGTGGGTGCAAGTGCTGTATTGTTTCATCTGTTCCGCTAAGCGCTCACGGCCGCGGGGCCCCGTCTTCCCCTCTCGCACTGCCCTTTCGGCCTGGGAAGTCCTTTGCTCTTAGCTGAGGTCTGTCCAGGGCCAAAAGCGAGGCGCGCTCGGGGAAGACTGGAACTGGGGAATGTAAAGGCGTTAGTAACAGGAGCAAAGGCAGGAGCGGTTATTGGTTACATTGCCCCTATTCCCCTGCAAAAGCGCATTCCTCTCCTCGGAGGGGTAGGGGTGGGTTTCGCTCTCCACCATCTCCCTCCAAGTCGCACCAATCATGCATAATGGTACAAGGTAGTAACATTAAATAACGTGAGTTTGATGCAAGAATAACAACAAACAAGGCTTTGCGAGTAAAAGGAGGGGGAAGCCAACCTTTAACAAGCAAAGCCATGAAGAATCATAGAATTTTTTTGCCAAGTACACGATTTCTGGAAAGAGTTCCGAGGGGAATGGGAGAAGAACTTACTTAAAGGAAAGCAGCGCAGGAGACCTTGCGGTCTGTGCATGAGCGAGGTGATGGCCATTGCTGTCCTGTTCCATCTCTCTGGCTACCGCACCTTCAAGGACTACTACCAGGGGCTAGTGCTCAGAGACTACCGCGCTTTCTTCCCGCACCTGGTCTCCTACGGCAGTTTCACAGAGCTCATGCAGGACTGCGCAGTCCCGCTGGCCCTGTTCATGCACAGGAGCAGACTGGCGCAAAGAGGGGGAGTAGCCTTCATACGACTCCACCTCTTTATCCGTCTGTCAGAACCCGCGCATCCACCAGCACCGGGTGTTTGCCGGCTCCGCCAAAAGAGGCAAGGCTTCCACCGGCTGGTTCCTGGGCCATAAGCTGCACGTGGTCATCAACCACCTAGGGGAGATCGTCTCCTTCTGTATAACCCCGGGCAACACCGATGACCGAAAGCCAGTGGAGCAACTCACCCAGGGTATGTGGGGCAAGCTATCCGCCGACATGGGCTACATCAGCCGGAGCTTGAAGGAAAAGCTGAAAGCGAAAGGAGTAGAGTTCATCACCAGGCTAAGGAGCAACATGAAAAGGCAGGCCCTTGCCCAGTTCGAGCAGCTCATGCCCAGGAAACGGCCACTGATTGAGTCGGTCAATGGGCTTCCTCAAGAACTACCTTCCAGATACAGCATACCCGCCACAGAAGCAGGCATAATTGGCTGGTAAACGTGCTCTCTGGTCTGATTGCCTACTCTTTCCTACCGCAAAAGCCCAGCCTCAAATTCTTTCAGAATAAAACTGAACTACTTACACTTTAGTCTTAGCTCGAACTTACGTTGATTAAGGCCCTCAGATTGAAAGGTAGATTGCGGTAGACAATGTAACGCCACGGGACAACAGCAACCTTGTGAGTTAAAAAAAGCCCCTCAGAATGAACTGAGGGGCTTTGTAGTAGTCCGTAGGAGTAAATTATCGAACCTTATCCCCAATGATTTAATAGCTTTATATAACTACCTGCAATAGGTGAATATAAGAAGTACTTAAGTACATGTAGTTTGCAGTATAGATAATGAGCCAGTCCGAGGAGATAGATGAGGCTTTTATATTGATTAGTAAAACTTTAAGTCATTTAAAAACTGACTTAAATGGGAGTTCATTATATTGTCCTTCATAAATGCACCGGGTGCTTAACACTTAGTTAGGCTGAGATGATACCCGGAACCTGATTTGGATAATGCCAGCGTAGGAATGCAGTATGCAAAATTGTCCATTTGTACTCAATTCCATTGGCTTATGCCAGGTGAGTGGAGTTTTGTTTTAAATAAACATAAAATGGATATAGAAAAAGCAGCTTTCGGATTAATCCCCAAAGCCAGCGGAACTGGCAAAACAGACCCGAATGGTTCTTTAACCGCGAGAATAACGACACCTACGAACTCTGGTATGAAGGCAGGTACAGGCGGGCAGAGGTCTGGCAGAAGAAGATAATGGAACAGCTCGTCTCCAAAGACGGGCGAATCAAAACGTTGCTTGAGTTTGGCTGCGGCACTGCCCGTTTCACCGGGTGGTGGAAAGAGATCGGGATCGAGGCTACCGGAGGGGATCTCTCGCCCCTGTTGCTTTCTCAAGCTATCCATCTGTTTGAGGGGAACCTGGTATTGGCAGACTCCCACCACATGCCTTTTAAAGACCATATCTTCGACGCGCTTGCCTTTATAACTACGTTTGAATATCACAAAGACCCTGTAAAATTAATCCGGGAGGTGACCGGGCAAGTTCTAACCCCATTTCGTGCAGGTGCACCCGCGCTGCTTTGAGGAGATGCAGGCAAGGTACCCCAACCTCATCCGGAACGAGCTGTGCCTGTATAGCTACTGCCACAGCAACCTCTCTAACAAAGAAACCGGGGCCCTGCTCAACATAGAGCCTGCCAGCTTGCGGCGGGCCGAGACGAGGCCCCATAAAAAACTTCCCAGGACAAGGGCGAAAGTATGCCTGATAGCGGCGCACCAAAGGCCGATTTTTCATCTATTTCAAAAAAATCATTAGTAATTCTCTTCCGGGCTCTGTTTCTTCTACCCGCTTTCTTAACCTCTAGAGGGTAAGTCCTTAAAGTCTGTTTTAATTCAACCAGTTGATTTTCAAAATCTTGAAAATGCTGTAAATGTTTTGCCTATTGCTATGTTTTAGGATATAACTGCTTTATTATTTAAATTAAGTTTTTTGAATATTTATAATCCGGGTATAACTTTATATTTATGGCAGACTAGCCACAGATAAGCAGGAATAGTAAAGAAGTCCTTGAAACCCTGGGGCAGAACTTTTCTTGGGTAGCAACTACCACACTTAATTCTATTTTTATATTGAAATGAAGAGACGCCCTAATTCCATTGTCCCCGGTAAAATCAGAGCCCTGTTTAGTATGCTACTGGTAATTTTTTCCCTGGGGTACGGCTCCGCAGCGTTAGGCCAATCTACCGGTGTGCGCATAGGCACTAGTCCCGCTGCCCCGCCAGACCCCAGCGCCATGCTAGACATTGCCGCTACTGATAAAGGCCTGCTCATTCCGCGCCTTACGGAAGTGCAGCGCCAAGCCATTGCCAGCCCGGCTACCGGCCTGATGGTTTTCCAGACCGACGGTTCTTCGGTGGGCTTCTGGTACTATGTTAGCCCGGGCGGCTGGACGGCTCTGAGCCCCGGCGGTGATAATTTAGGCAACCACAAGGCTACTCAAAACCTGAACCTCTCTGATAAAGTGCTGGTGGGGCAAACAACGTCTGCTGCCGCTGTAAGCGCCAGCGGCTTAAGGGTAGACTCTGACGGCAAGGTGAGCATAGGCCCTAAACGGAATGCCACAGTTTACGCGGGGTTAGAAGAACATACTGGCGCCGGTATTCTTTCTACCGGAACATTTAAGTCGGATAGTGATTTTAATACCATATCAGGTGCTGGCACCAGATTGCTCTGGTCGCCGGAAAGGGCCGCTTTCAGGGTGGGCCAGGTAAGCGGTGGCCAGTGGGATGGCGCAAACGTGGGCCGTAATTCGGTAGGGATGGGCTCTGACGTCGTGGCTTCGGGCAGTAATGCCATTGCCTTGGGTAACGGAACAAGAGCTACCGGTGAAAATTCGTTTGCATCAGGCCATAACGCTATAGCCTCCGGTAATTATTCGTTTGCATCAGGCAACTCCGTAACAGCTTCCGGGCACTATAGTACTGCCATAGGTTCAATGGTATCTACAGATAATAGGCAAGGCGGAGTAATTATGGGCGACAACGGCTCTTATGGAATGATTACTAAACCAACTGCCAATAACCAGATGATAATGCGCTTTACTGGTGGTTATATACTATACTCCACTGCAAATGCTACTTCTGGCGTAGAGGTGGCTGCGGGGGGCGGTTCCTGGAGCTCTGTTTCAGACAGCACCCGCAAAGAGAACTTCCGCCCCATAGACGCTGAGCAGGTACTGCTTAAAGTGGCAGCCCTGCCCGTCACCGAGTGGAACTACAAGTCTCAGACCCCAAATGAACGCCACATAGGCCCCATGGCTCAGGATTTTTACTCCGCCTTCCGTCTTGACGGCATCGGCCGCGACACCACCATTAACACCATCGATATTGATGGAGTGAACATGGTCGCCATCCAGGCACTGGAGAAAAGAACAAGGGAGCTGCAAAAGCAGCTAGAGCTGCTACTTCTTCAGAATGCCGCGCTGCAAGCCAACGCCCAGAAAACCGATGCCGCCTTGCAACACCTGCAGGAGCAGGTGGCCAAACTCTCAGGTGAAGTGCCTGTCAGTCCCCAAGCCCAGAAATAGTTTATAGAAAAGCAATCAGGCGAATAGCTTATGCAATTTTTAAAAGGAATGAAAGCAGCGTTGCTTTTCCCTGTTTGCCTGGGTTGTCTGGCCTCTGAGGGGCAGGCCCAGGACATCATCACAAATAACGGAGCCTCCATTTTTGTATCTGGCGGGGCGGTGCTTACCGTGAAAGGCGGTTTCGTGAACAGCAGCGTCAGCGGGGCCGCCGTGCCTTCCGTAGAGAACAACGGAACCATCCAGGTATCAGAAAATTGGCAACTTAACAGCCCGGCTTTATATACCGGTACCGGCACCTTAGAACTAAACGGCACCGGCGCGCAGCAGATTTCCGGTACAGCGGTCCATAACCTGCAAGTAAACAATAGTGCCGGTGCTACGCATTTGGATTACCTTACCGTTACTGGCAATTTAACCTTTACCAATGGTAGTTTAACGGCCGCCGCTGGTAAATCCATAGTCCTGGAGGGCAGCATCACGGAAAACAATGACCGCCTTTATGAAGGAGAGCTAACCAAAGTTATGCCCGTAAGCCCTGCAACTACCAGCCAGCACTTTGGCAACATAGGCGTTACTTTTCAGAACCCAGACGGCGGTGACTGGGGCCAAGTAACCATTTCTCGGATAACCGGGGCTCTTGGCGCAATAGTCAGCCCGAACAACCCCGATGTACAAGGTATTGAACGGCACTGGGATATAGAAACGCAGTTTACGCCCGCAGACAAAACTATTGACCTTACTTTAAGTTGGCTCACCAGTGAGAATAACGGGCTAGCCTTTCCCGAAAACCTGGCCCAGGTATGGAAAAGTGAAGACAAGGGGGCAACCTGGCTGCCCGTTGGAGGAATGGTACCGATTAACTTGTCTATGTACGGGAATTTGCAGAGCGTAACAGTGCAGACCGGGAGTTCCGCCATGTGGACCGTCAGTAATGTGCCCGTTCCTTTGCCGGTCACCTGGCTTTCTTTTGAGGGCAAGGCCACTGCGGCAGGAATTCAACTGTCCTGGTCAACTGCTTCTGAGATAAACTCATCCTCCTTCATAGTACAGCGGGCTGTCAACGCAAAAGACTTTTCTGATCTTGGGGAAGTGGCCGCCGCCGGCACCAGTGCCCTTCTGCAGAGGTATGGATTTATGGATAACACGGCTGCGGCTGGCCAAGGCATTTTCTACTACCGCCTGCGCCAGGTAGACTTAGACGGAAACTTTGAGTACAGCAAAGTGGTGGCCGTAGAACGGAAGGGTAAATCAGCAGCGATGAAGATTTCAGTATTCCCAAACCCCTTCATCGTTCATGGGCTCGGGCTTACGGTGGATTTTGATAGGTCCGGAATGGCTGCCGGTTTCCGTCTCTATGACCTGCAGGGGAAAACCCTATACAGCAGCCAGACAGAAGTAAAGGATGGCAGGGTGATACTGGGGGAGCTGCCTGAGCTGGCCGAGGGTCTGTACCTGCTGGAGGTCATTGCCGAGGGAACTACTCAGGTGTTCAAGCTTAGAAAGGAGTAAAAATTGCCTTTTAAAAGAGCCAAGACCATCACGGTGCGGGACTCTGCGGGCACCACTTTCTTTACCACTGAGGTGCAATTGAAATCTTCCAGCAACAGGTATTGACTGGTGCGCAGGGCGTCAGAGGAATGGGTGAGAAACGCTAGCCGTTCACTCCGCTCCATCAACTGTATAAACTGATGGAAATTGGAGAGGTCTTCGTCAGTGGGTTGGTCCAGGTAGTATCCCTTCTGCCTTGGGCAAAAGGTAATATTAACGCCATAACAATTAAATATGTCTTTCTTATCACGCTCAAATGTTCGATAAGAAATGGGTTCCAACATTTCTTCCTCTAATCGATGCCGTAACTTCTCTTTGGTAGGGTACCGAAAGGGCGGTTGAACCAGGCGTAGGATGGCTAGGTGTCGCCTGATTATAGCAAGATGGTTCATTGATTCAATTTTGGATACCTTATTCATAGGAAGATATGAATTTAAGCTTAAGGAACCGTGAGGGTAGCCACCTTTATATTGTTTTTCAAATAGACGATAAGCTATTAAGCCAAACTTATAAAGTAGGTTGGAGAGCAGCAGAGAAGGGTGATGTAGTAGGAGGAATACGGTAAGGTTGGGCGAAAAGAGGCTTAGCGAACCAAGCGGGTGAACTCGCTTTTAGGCGGAGATATCGCAGAAAATGGCGGGAAAACAAAAAGGGGAAAAGCTGGATATTTCCTGCTTTTCCCCTCTGGTAGTCCGTAGGGGAATCGAACCCCTGTTACCAGAATGAAAATCTGGTGTCCTAACCCCTAGACGAACGGACCATCTTTCGGTTTTGATGGTGCAAATATAGAAGGGTGATTCTGATCTGCCAAACATCTGAAAGAAAAAAGTTCAGCTTTTGCTTTAGATGCGGTCTTTTGATGGATAAGTGATTGGTTCTCAAAGGACGTTTCTCCTGAAAATAATTTCGCGGGCCTCCTGTTTTAGGGCTGTTTTCTTGAAAGGAGCCTTGAAACAGGGGGCGGCTTTAGACGTATTTGCTTTTTTTGTGGACAAAATTTCACATGATTCAACCTTAGCCAGAATGCACCTTTCTCTAAGCTGCCCAAAGGAGCCTGCAGGCTTTTGAGTACTTTTGAGAAAAACAGCCTCAAAACGGGCGGACATCCACCGTTTCTGACCTGGTATCAAACTATGCCCTGTCAGGATCACGGTTGCTTGGTGGGCAGGAGAAAGGAAGTTAGTCAAAGTTTACCTTGCCGCCGTGTTTCTCAATGTTGTACAGGTTTCTTGCCAGTTCAAAAACGATGGGATCAGAAAGGCTATTGGCTTTGCGGGCCTCCTGTTCAGAGGTGCCTTCCTGTAGGTGATTAAGGTATTGTTGGTAGCAACTTCGGATAAGTTGGAAGAGGCCGTGGAGTGATTTTTCAGAAGTTTCTACCTGCGCTGCATCAAACGCTGTTCTTTCCACAACCTCGTCCACCAGGTAAAACTCGTCTTGCATAATCTGGTGCGTGCCTTCTTCGTCCAGCACCAGGGGTTTGTAGACCTTGAAGTAGTGCTCGTCGGCAAGGAACGTGCTTCCGGTGCTGTTGATCAGGTTGATGATGACGGGGGAGTCCAGGGCCTGTTCTGCTGATTTTTGGGAAAACAAGGCCAGAATCTGCAGGCCTTGTGGGTAATGGGCCAACAAATGTGAAAGATCACCCAGGTCAAAGCCCAGCGATACGGCTTTGGAGGCAGAACCGGTGTGTAATCTTCCCGTTACCGTTACCGCCGTGTCTTCGGCGTAGACAATCTCCTCCATTTCAAAAGGATCTGAAAGTAAGATGGATTGGGGGGAGTAGGTGGAGGGATCAATGCCGTGAGAGGTAGAAACCGCGGGCGCAGGAAGGGTGGCTAGCTGCTCCAGAAGCTGGGCGTCTTTGTTTTCCTGCAAGAAAAGGCTGGAAACAAAGATACTGTGTTCGGCGCTATCGCCTATGGCCGCTAGTTGTTGAAGGTACATGTCCAGAAACTGAAGCTTGTTTTTGAGTTTCTTATAGATTTTGGTCTTTCTGAACGTCTTTCTATGGTAGTAAAGCAGGGTGGCCACCTCGCCGTAGCAGTCCAGTTCTTTTACCTTTTCCATTTCCTGCAGAACGGCTTCGGGCGTGGCCCTGTCTTTCAGCAGCATTTCCTCAAACAGGAAGATAGGATAGTCATGGGTGGGTTGCCCAATCTCGGGCAAGACGTTGAAGGCACTCAGCTTCTCGTTTTTGGCCTCCAGCAAGACTTCCAGGTTTGTTTTGACCGGTGCCATCAGATGCTCGGTGGCGGCCACTTGCAACTGCTGCTGGGTTTCCTGTAGCGCTTCCTCAGACAAAGGAACGGTTTCGGTCAATTGCCACAGAATCTGGAGATGGGTATGAGAGGGCGGAAGACCGTAGGCAGCCATAATGTCCTCCTCCAACTCCACCACCGATTCAAACAACTCCGTGTTTTCCTCCGGACCACCTTTCTCTTTCAAGTCCTGGTAATAGTGGTAATAAGTCCTGAGTTTTTCCGTCACCTGCATATCCTGTATATTTTTCTGTGGTTAGAAAAAGGCTTTCGTATTCTGGACTCCCGCAAGGGGCAAGTCCTAAGACAAATGTGTTGCTACTTCATCACCCGTTCAATCCTGGCCTGAACAAATTTTCTGGCCATTGAAGCTTGTACGCAAAGCATACTCCTAAGACTTGTACTTTTAGGATAATTTGTAGCGGAGCAGATAAACGGCCGCGCGGAAGATCATAAATGGACTTGCTTTCCTACAGGAATAGGAATTGAGATACTCTGTTTTGCAGGTATTTTGAGGTAGGCAAGCACTAGGGAAACCCAAGGGAGCCATCTCTTCTGAAAAGGAGCTGTTTTCTGAAATCTGGCCCGAAAACGGGGGCATGCGTGCTTTTAAGAACCTGTGTAGGCTTCCAGATAGCTGGGAGCCACAGCATAAGTGAGCCAGACCTTATTCTCAGATTGATAGAATTTTACACCGTTTTGGTGCATCTGGCCACTTCTTACCAGAAAGATGAAGGGTTTCCCGTGGCGGGCCCCTACTTTGGATGCGGTTTCTACCTCAGCAGATAAATGCACGTACTGCCGGGAGTGCCGCTGCAAACCTTCTCTCTGAATAGACGCAACCTGGTGTTCTGCCGTGCCATGGTACAGAAACTCTGGCGGAGGTACGGGCTGCAACTTTAAATCTACCGGAACAGAATGTCCTTGGCTGGCCCTGATCTGGGTGTGCTTTTCATTGAAGGCGAAGCGTTGTTTGTCATTGCTCGCAACAACTTCTTCCAGTCTCTCCTGCGTTAGAGGCTTCCCTTGGGCTTGCATTTTCTGTAATAGCAGATCAACATTGGCCCAGCCTTCCTCATCTAAGTCAATGCCTAAAACCTCCGGCTTGTGCCGAAGAACCAAGCTCAGGAATTTACTGATGTCTCTGTCTTTCATCTAACGCAAGGGTTTTGGTTGTCAGGAATTAAGTATTTGGACAAAATAAAATAGACACTTTGCCATCTTGGAAAGATCTTGTGGGCAAGCTAAAATTTCCATTACTAATTGCTACTGCCGTTTGGCACCAAGAGCCTTCCAGGATGGCAAAGAAACGGGAGGTATCCTTATTTGTGTCTCAGATATTCTTCCTGTTTTACGGCCGTTTTTTGAAAAAGACACTGGAAACAGGCTGTGAAGATGTCTCCTGTTGCATAGAAAAAGGGTAGTTCATTAAAAGTAATGATAAACGAAAAAGCACTCGCTTGCCTCTCGGCCGCGGGAGGGTTACCCGCGGCCTCTGGGCGTATTATAGGATAGCTCCGTTTCGGGCCTGATTTTCCAAAAACAGGCCCGAAACAGGAACTGAAAGCTTTTGGACTATTTGAAAGAAAAGTAAAGTCATTCCTAATGTTCTTCCTAGCGGCCAGAGGCCGCGGGGAACCCACCCTCGCCAGAGGCGAGCGAGTGGAATCTAGGACTACCATAGAAACAGAAAAGCCCGGCTGAACCGGGCTTTTCTGTTTCTATGGTAGGATATTACTTCACTTCTTTCAGTAGCTCTTGTACGGCTACTTCCAGCTGTTGGTCTTTGCCTTTGCTTACCAGTTCGTATTCGTTCATCACTTTCACGTCTGGCTCGGTTTGCAGGTTCTCAAGGTAGCGGCCTTGCACGTCTTTCACGCCCAGGGGCGGAACACCCCAACGCACGCTGCTGTCTTGCAGGTTTTCCCAGCCGCCCCAGGTGCAGGTGCCCGGTACCGGCATGCCCACCAGTTTGCCTAACTTCAGGTCAACGTAACTGAACGCGAAGCAGTGGCCGTCTGAGTAGTTGGCTTCGTTGGCCAGCGCGATGCTGGGTTTCGTCCACCGGAAGGAAGGTTCAATGCCCACCGCGCGGTTATCCGTGGTGTAGTTCAGGAACATCTTTCCGCTCAGGAACATGGCTAAATCTGCCACCAGGTCGCCGCCGCTGTTGTGGCGGGTGTCTACCACCATGCCTTTGCGGTTGGCGTACTTGCCCATCACTTCCTCGTACACGGTACGGTAGGCAGGGTCGTTCATGCCCGCAATGTGCACGTAACCCAGTTGGCCGTTGCTCAGGCGGTCTACCTCTTCGGCGTTGCGGCGTACCCAGCGCTTATATAGTAAGGTGTTCTCCTCACCGGCGGAGATAGGCTTTACCGTGATTTCGCGGCGTTTTCGGGAATTCGGGTCAAAAACGGTGAGCAGCGTGTTCTTGTCGGCTTTTCGGTTCAGGAACTGGGCGTAGTCTTTGTCTGGGGAAAGCGTTTCACCGTCTATCTTCTCAATGACCATGCCGGGCTTCACGTCCAAACCGGCTTTCTGGAGGGGGCCACCCAAGAGTACTTCCTCTATTTTGAGGCCGTTTCCGGTAAAGTTCTGGTCATAGAAAACGCCCAATGAAGCAGTGGCATCGGCGTTCACCGGCACGTTGGCGAAGCTGGAGCCGGAGTGGGAGACGTTCAGTTCACCCAACAATTCGCTCAGCATCTCAGAGAACTCATAGTTGTTGCTGAGGTGGGGCAGGTACTTCTCATAATCGCCTTTCAGGCCTTTCCAGTTGGCCCCGTGGAAACCGGCGGTGTAAAAGGTTTTCTGCGTGCGGCGCCATACGTGCTCAAACATGAAAGCGCGTTCCGCCGCCACGTTCAGGTTCAGGTCGCCGCTGATGCTCACGTTCTCCTGCTTGTTGGCGGTGGGGTCTAGTTTAATCACGCGGCCATCGGCAAGCAGGAACAGGTTTTTGTATTCTTTGTCCCAGTCCATGCTGGCACGGTTCGCGTTCAGGGTCACGGCCATTTTGGTTTCCTTCGTGCGCAGGTTGGTGCTCCAGAGATTGTAGCCTTTCTCAAACCGGGCCAGGTAATAGAGCGTCTCACCGTCTTTAGACACCAGGGCGTCACCTAAGGGGGCCGAGTGCAGGGTTAGGCGGGCTTTGCGGGTTTTCAGGCCTTCCCAGTCAATGGCCAGGGGCTCTTCGTCTTGTTTCTTCTTTTTGTCTTTCTCCTTCTCTTTGGCGGCTTTCTCTTCCTGCTCTTTGATGAGCGCATAATCTTCTTTGCTCAACCTGAATTTGTCATACGCTCCCTGGGTCATGAACAGGGCGAAGATGTCTGACTGGGCCCCGCCACTGGTGGCTTGGGAGCGCATGCCCTCACGGGTACTGTTCCAGATCAGCATGTTGCCCCCCGCCATCCACTGCGGGGAGTCATCCTGGTAGCCGCTCTCCGTGAGGTTTATTTTTTTACCTTTTCCATCGGCAGAGATCAGGCCTACTTCGCCATTGGCGAAACCCGGTTCTGAGAAATCAAAGGCGATCCATTTGCTGTCTGGGCTCCAGGTAAAGTACTGGTCGTTGTCGCGCATGGAGAACAGCTCATTGGTGGTGAGCAGGGTGCGTACCTTCTTGTCCTTTGTATTATACACCTTGAGGGTGATGCGGTCTTCCAGAAACGCGATCTCTTTGCCGTCTGGCGAGAACTGGGGCTCGTAGTTTTCCTTGTCGTTGTCAATGAGGGCCGTTTCATGGAGCAGGGTAGAGGCGTAGAAGTAAGGCTCCTCTTTGCGGCTGATCTGGGTCTGGTAGATTTTCCAGCCTTTGCCGCGCTCGGTGGCGTAAATCAGGGTTTTGCCGTCTGGGGAGAAGCTCACGTGGCGCTCCTGCTCTGGGGTGTTGGTGATGCGTTTGGTGGCGTTTCCTTCCACGGCAGAGACAAACACTTCGCCCCGGTAGATGAAGGCCACTTCTTTGCCGTTAGGCGACACCGCCAGATCCTGCACGCCGTTTCCGGCCACGGGCACAATGCGCTCATTATTGGTTTTGGCACCAGTAGCAATGCGCACGTTCACCTTCTGCGGCGCACCGTTGGGCTGCATGGTGTACAGGTCACCGTCAAACCCGAAGCAGAGCATGCCGTTGTTAGATGCCGTCAGGAAGCGAACCGGGTGCTTGGTGAATTTGGTAACTTGGGTGGAGGTGCCGGGTTGGTCGGCGGCCAGGCGGTGCACATTGAACGTGCCGCTTTCCTCACTCAGGTAATAGATGGTTTTGTCATTGTCGGCGAAAACGGGGGTGCGGTCTTCACCGGCGTAGGTGGTGAGTTTGGTGTGCTTGCCGGTTTTGGCGTCAAAACTCCACAGGTCACGGGTAACGGCAGAAACGTGGTGTTTCCGCCATTGGTTTTCGCCGCCTTTCTTGTCTTGGTACAGCATGATCTGGCCGTTCTGGCTCAGCTTCACTTCCTCGGCGGGCGTCGTCAATACCTGCTGCACCCGGCCTCCGGCCAATCCTACTTTGTACAGCTCAGGCTGGTAAAACGTAGGGTACTGGCGGTTGGAAGCCATGTCCAGGCGGGTAGAACCAAAATAGACGGTCTTCCCGTCGGGGCTGAACTCATACGGATACTCGTTGGCCGAGTGGAACGTCATGCGCTGGGCCTCGCCCCCCGTGGCGGGCATCTGGAACAAGTCAAAGTTGCCGTACCGGTCAGACGCGAACACAATGGTTTTGCCGTCTTTGCTCCACACCGGCATGTAATCGTGGGCCTCATGAATGGTAAGGGGCACGGCAGTTCCGCCACTGGCGGGTACCCGGTAAAGGTCGCCTTTGTAGGTGAAGACAATGGTTTGCCCGTCGGGCGAAATGGAAGAGTAGCGCAGCCACGACGGCGCGTCCTGGGCGTTTGCCGCGCTAAGCGTGGTGGCCAGCAAGGCACCGGTATAGAGTAGTTTCTTTAGCATACAGAAATAGAATGACGCAGTAAGTTACGGAGTGGCGCGTGGATTTGAAAACAGAGTTGTGTTGCTGCGTTTCTTTGCCTTGAGAACCTGTTGAGAGTTTACATAAACCGGCATTTAAAGCAATTCCCCTGGTGCAGGCGTCCGCTTGTGCCGTCGTTTCCAGGCTGTTTTTACAAAAACAGGCCAAAATCAAGAGGTTTGTTTATGCTCTGGCGTAAGCATCTGCTTGTACCTCTGTTTTTAGGTTGTTTTTCTGAAAACAGGCAGAAAACCCCAAACAGCTTCAAAATAAGGGTAAAGGAACCAGGTAGTGTGACCCGTTCCAAGGAATGGAACAGAAGGCGATAGGTGGTATTAATATTAGGAGTGAAACCTGAAGGAGGGAAGCGGAAAAAACGGTCTGGGTCAAATAAGTTCCCTTACTATCAAAAAACTTTACTCTATTATTTGTAATTAATCTAAATAGGTAGTTAGTTTGTTTCTGTTTAGAAGTAGTCTAAATAATAGCGGTGCCAAACTGACGAGTTACAGCACCGCGGTGAATAGAGTTTTCTACCACAGTTTTCAAACCCTACCCGTAATGTTCAAAAAACTTACTGTCTATAGCTTCCTTCTGCTTCTCACCCAATTTGCCTATGCGCAGCGCCATACTTCTATCATTAGAGGTACGGTGACGCAGGAAAACGGAAGCCCTCTCGCGTTCGCGACCGTAGCCCTGGTGGGCACTTCCTACGGCACCTCTACGAATGACGCCGGTTACTATACCCTGAAGCCCTTGGCCGAGGGTACTTACCAGATAAGAATTTCCATGCTTGGGTTCCAGACCATTGACAAGAAGTTTCAGCTTCAGGCCAATCAGGAACTGGAGCTTTCCTTTGCTATGAAACCCGTAGCCAGCCAGATTGGGCAGGTAGAGGTGTTTGGGGAACGGGAGAAGCAGCCCGAGAAATTGGATGCCATCACCCGCCTTCCCTTAAAGCCCATTGACCAGATCCAGTCCATCTCCGTTATCTCAGACCGTTTAATTGAGCAGCAGGGAGCCTTGACCGTCATGGAAGCGGCTAGAAACGTGCCCGGCGTGTATACCTACTCCACCTACGGCGGCGTAAGGGAAAGTATTTCTTCCCGAGGCTTCAGGGGAATTCCCACGCTGAAGAATGGCGTGCGCGTGCTCACCGATTTTAGAGGCATGGGCTTCTCCACCGACATGCAGGGCGTGGAGAGCATACAGGTGCTGAAAGGCGCTTCCTCCGTGACCATGGGCGCCGCCACTGACTTAGGCGGCCCCGGCGGAATTGTGAACGTAGTGACCAAAACCCCCAAGTTTGAGAATGCCGGACAGGCATCTCTGCGGGTAGGCAGCTTCGGTCTTATCAGGCCTACGTTTGATGTGCAAGGCGTGCTGAACGAAGCCAATACCTTGGCCTTCAGATTAAATGGCGCGTATGAAACCGGAGGCAAGTTCAGAGACCACATGGTCAAAGAATCCTTCTATATAAATCCCTCTTTGGCGTGGCGGCCAGATGCCAAGACCTCAGTGGTGTTAGAGATGGATTACTACAACAACAACCAAACCATAGACGCCGGTACCGTTAACCTGAGCGTAGGCAATAAAGAGAACCAAATCTATGACCTGCCCAGAGAACAGTTCCTGGGGTTTGAATCTGACCTGTCAATGGTGAAACATACCACGTTTGCGGCCAGAATCAAGCGTGATTTAACGGATAACGTTTACCTGCGGGCGGCCTATTTCCGTTCTAATTATGATTCAGACGCCATAAGAACCAGTTTGGCCGCCGCCCGCAGAGATGTGAGCAAAGGAATCAACGTAGATCAGAACCATATCTTCAACCGTTCCATTGCCCACAACCAGGCCCGGTTTGATAAAAGCAGCGTGTTTCAGGTAGACCTGGTAGGCGCAGATGTAGAATCGGGCTTTTTGAAGCACACCTTCCAGGTTGGTTTTGACTACAGAACGATTGATCTGGAGGAACCCGTCTTCAATTCCATTGCCGTAGACCAGATTGATGTCCTGAACCCGGCTACCATCACCAATACCCTGCCAAACAACATTGCCAACTTCCAGAGAACCGGCGGCACCCATTCCTTTGACACCAGATTAGGCCTCACCTTCCAAGATGTGATTCAGGTAACGCCCTGGGCCAGAATTCATGGCGGCGTACGGTACAGCACCAACCAAACCAGCACCCCTGAGGGCGCTAAGATTGAGCGCTCAGATTACTGGAACCCCTTGGCCGGCATCGTGCTTACGGTAAGAGAAGGAATCAACCTGTTTGGTTCTTACACCAACAGCACCAATCCCAGATCTGCCTCAGTGGTAGACGTGAACGGCAATGCCCTGGGTGCCGAGCGCATTGACCAGGTAGAGGCCGGGGTGAAGTCATCTTGGTTTGCGGATCGCCTCAGATTCAACCTGACCCTCTACAAGATCAACAACAAAGACATGAACCTGCAGGTGTTTAGGGTAGATGAAACCGGGGCGGTGGTAGCGGCTGGCTACTATACCAAAGGCGGTAACGATGAACGCAAAGGCGTGGAAGTGGAGTTGACCGGTAGAGTTCTACCCAACTTAGAGGTAGTGGCGGGCTATGCCTACATTGATGCCCAGTACAAAGAACACTCTACCTTTGTGCCCGGCTCATCTCCCAACAACACCCCAGACCATACATTCAATGCCTGGGCGAATTATTCGGTGCATGAAGGCGCGCTGAGAGGCCTGAACGTTGGGTTGGGTACCTATTACCTAGGCAAACGCCCTTACAATGACTGGACGCTGGAAGGTGTCCAATACCACAACATTGACCCAAACACCGCCCCTTGGTATAACAAAGCCTATACCCTGGTAAATGCGCAGCTGGGCTATGAGTTTCAGGAGCACTGGGGAGTGCGGGTGTTGTTTAACAACATCTTTGACAAAGTAGGGTATGATGCGTACCGTACCAGCTTCATTGACCGCATTCAGCCAAGAAACTTCTCCGGAACCGTTACCTACCGCTTCTAAGATTAAAATTGCTGCCAAAGTTTACCAGCTGCCGGTGCGTGTGTGCCGGCAGCTTTTATGCTCAAAACCATTAACCTCACACCTATATGAAAAAGGAGTTCACCTGGCGGAAATTGTTCAATGACATCCACCTTTGGCTGGGGTTGGCCAGTGGTTTGGTGTTGTTCGTGGTCTGCCTTACCGGTACCATCTTCACCTTTCACACCGAAATTGAAGAAGCGATTGAACCGGAGAAATACCGCGTAGAGATACCGGCCAATGCCGTGCCGCTTTCGCCCGATGACCTCATTTCAACCCTGCAAACCGCCCAGAAGGGAAAAGTGACGGCCCTGCAGATTCCGCAAGACCCTGCTAAGCCTTACCGCCTCACCCTCAAAAAGGAAGGAGGAAGCAAGGGCGGCAAACCCGAAGGGGAGAAAGCCAAAGGCTCTGGCGCACCAACAGTTCTGGCCGCCGGTAAAGGCGGAGAAGGAAAGAACGGCGGCAAAGGAGGCCCCGGCGGGGGCGGCGGACGTGGAACAACCTACCTGGTAAACCAATACACCGGCGAAGTGAAAGGCACCACCGAAGGCCCGGCCCACGGCTTTTTTGAAATCGCCGAAGGCCTGCACCGTACCCTCATGGTGAAAACCGAGCCCGGCACCCTGAACCCCGGTAAGATCATTGTGGGCGGCGCAACCATCATCTTCGTGTTCCTTATCTTGACCGGTCTGGTGATCTGGTTCCCTAAAAAACTGAAGAACTGGAAACAGGGGCTTAAAGTGAAAACCAGCGGCAACTGGAAACGCATCAACCATGACCTGCACAACTCCCTAGGCTTTTACTCCTCTTTTCTGTTGCTGATTATGGCCTTGAGCGGACTTTGCTGGTCATTTGACTGGTACCGCGAAGGAGCCAGCGCCCTTCTGGGAGACCAGATCTTCAAGCAACGGTCAGAAAAGCCGATGGATTCTGATCTGGCCGGATTCACTGCCCAAAAGCCGACCCTGGCCAACTTCATCAGAACCGCAAATGAAATTCTGCCCTACGAAGGAAACTACCGCATCTCTCTGCCCGCCGACTCTGTCAGCGCAGTGGTGTTGAATAAATCTAAAAGCGGTTTCTTCGCGCTTTCCGCCTCAGACAAAGTGCAGTTAGACCAATACACCGGCAAAGCCTTGAAAGTGGAGAAGTTCGCAGACAAGAAGTTTAATGAGAAAATAGCGGCCAGCGTAAGAGGAATGCACCTGGGCGAAATCTTCGGGACGTTCTCCAAAATCATCTATTTCATCTGCTGCCTCATCGCGACCAGCTTGCCCATCACCGGTACTTTCATCTGGTGGAACAAGCTGAAGAAGAAATCAACCAGACAAGTAGCTTCTTCCAGACCAGCGGTATCCAGAGCATAAATAGTTATATGTTTCTGTTTTGGGGCTGTTTTTAAGAAATCGACTCTAAAACAGATTCTGGCTACTAAGGCGAAGTCCTTCGGCCAGGAGCCGGAATTCAATCCAAAGGAAAGGGCTTGAACATCTTGTTCAAGCCCTTTCCTTTGGTGGGTTCTTCTAGTCCTTTTAGGCCTGTTTTTCTAAAAACAGACCTAAAACCGATGCTTAGGAAGGAATAGTCGTTTTCAGGAATTGCGGGGCTTTCCGGTTTCTGGAAACCTGCTCATAGGCGTACGCGATGCCGAGGAGTTGCGGCTCAGCGTACGCGCGCCCAAAAAAGGAAATACCCACCGGTAAGCCTTGTACCTGCCCCATGGGAACCGTGATGTGCGGATACCCGGAGATAGCGGCCGGGGTGGAGAGACCATACCCCGTAAAGGAATCGCCGTTCACCAGGTCAATGCACCAGGACGGGCCGTAAGTAGGGCCGGAGATGGCGTCCAGGTTGTGCTCTTTCATGATGCTGTCAATGGCCTCCCGCGAGCCGGAAAGTTGCTTGGCTAGGGCCTCCTGGTACTCCTTCGTCTTCAGGTCACCCAGTTTGTCTGACATTTCCAGGATTTCCTGCTGGAAGAAAGGCATGGAAGTGGCCTCGTTCTGCTTGTTCCAGGCAATTACGTCTGAGAGGGTTTTCACCTTCGCGTTGGCGGTTGAAAGGTACTTGTTCACGCCATCCTTGAACTCGTACTGGAGAATCTTGAAGCTGGAGCCGGAGACCTCCCTAATCTTCTTCATCACTTCCACTTCCACAATGGTAGCGCCCTTGCTTTTCAGTTGCTCCAGGGCTTGTTGCAGCAGGGCATCAATGGCTACGTGGCCTTTCAGGAAAGATTTCTCCACGCCGATGCGCTTGCCCTGGAGGCTGTTCGCATCCAGAAATTGGGTGTAGTCCGTCTGGGCTTTGCCGGTATTTTCTTTGGTGACGCTGTCGTTCGGGTCAACGCCCGCCAACACGCCTAGAAGAATAGCCGCATCGGTCACGGTTCTGGCAATGGGGCCAGCGGTATCCTGCGTATGCGAAATCGGGATAATGCCCGTACGGCTCACCAAACCCACGGTTGGTTTGAAGCCCACCACGCCACTTACCGCCGACGGGCACACCACAGAACCATTGGTTTCGGTACCAACCGCCACCACGCATAGGTTGGCGGAAACGGCTACCCCAGACCCAGAACTTGAACCACAAGGGGTACGGTCTAGCACGTAGGCGTTTTTGGTTTGCCCGCCCCGTCCGCTCCAGCCGCTGGAAGACTCAGTAGACCGGAAGTTGGCCCACTCGCTCAGGTTGGTTTTGCCAATCAAGACGGCACCGGCGTTCCGCAGTTGACTTACTATGAAAGCATCTTTGGCGGCTTTGTTATTGGCTAAGGCCAGGGCACCCGCCGAGGTGCTCATTTTGTCGTGCGTGTCTACGTTGTCTTTCACCATCACCGGGATGCCGTGCAGCGGCCCGCGCACCTTGCCGGCTTTACGCTCCTTGTCCATGGCCTCGGCAATCTGGATGGCATCTGGGTTCACCTCAAGCACCGAATTGGTTTTAGGGCCGCTCTTGTCCACGCTCTTGATGCGGTTCAGGTACAGTTGGGTGATGGCTTTGGAGGTCAGTTCACCAGATTGCATCTTGCGCTGTAGGTCTTGGATGGTGGCCTCGTTCAGTTGGAAATCGGTGGGAGCGGCTTCCGCTGCGGCGGTTCCTTCCTGGGCGGTGTTGCTGGTAACCGAGGTGGCGCAGGCACCCAGCCCCAAAGCCGAGAAAGAGATTCCGGCCAAAGAACCGGTTCTTAGGAAATTGCGTCTGTTCATTCGTTTGGATTTTGTAGAAAGATAACCCTTCCGGGTTAAAAATGAAATGCTTCTTTGCAGGCTTTTTTGAGAAAACAGCCCTAAAACAGACCATTGATTTCCGCTGGTGAGGGTAAATTATTCCAACAGAACCGATAGATTTACCCCGGTAACCAGAAAACACGCATGAAACAGGGACTACTATTTCTTCTGATGATGGTTTTAACGAATGTGACGCACGCCCAGGAACGGAAACGCCTTCGGGAATACGGCGTCAAAATTGGCGTGCTGCCCACCGGAAAAGGGAACGCGATTACCGACGTAGCCGGGGTGCTGGTAGGCCAGGTCACCCTGAACAAAGGCAACCAGGTGCGGACGGGGGTTACCGCCATTCTTCCGCACGCCGGAAACCTGTTCCAGCAGAAAGTACCGGCGGCGGTGTACGTGGGCAACGGCTTCGGGAAGTTGGCGGGCAGTTCACAGGTGCAGGAACTGGGGAATTTAGAATCACCCATCGTTTTAACGAATACGTTGGGCGTGGCCACCGCCATGAACGCGGTGATTACCCATACGTTGCAACTACGCGGCAATGAAAAGGTGCAGTCCGTGAATGCGGTGGTGGGCGAAACCAACGACGGCGGACTGAATGACATCAGGGGCCGCCATGTGGGGGAGAAGCACGTGCTGGAAGCCATTCAGAAGGCGAAAGCGGGAATTGTGGAGGAAGGCAACGTAGGCGCGGGCACCGGAACCATTTGTTTCGGCTTCAAAGGCGGCATGGGGACTTCTTCCCGTACATTACCGGCCAGGTTGGGTGGCTACACGGTGGGGGTGCTGGTGCAAACCAATTTTGGGGGCGTGTTGCAGATTGCCGGCGCACCGGTAGGAGAGGAACTGGAACGCTTTTCTTTCCGGGAACAGATTCTGGAGAAAGCCGATGGCTCCTGTATGATAGTCGTGGCCACTGATGCGCCCGTAGATGCCCGCAACCTGGAGCGGATGGCCAAGCGGGCCATGCTGGGCTTGGGCAAAACCGGCGGCATTGCCTCTAACGGCAGCGGCGATTACGTCATTGCTTTCTCGGCCCACCCGGGGCTGCGGATTCCGTATGAAAGCCGGGAGAAAACCCAGACCATGGCGCTGCTCCGCAACGATGAGATGTCTCCTTTGTTCATGGCCACCATTGAAGCCACCGAAGAAGCCATTCTCAATTCCCTGTTCAAAGCCGAAACCACCGTTGGCCGGGACAAAAACAAAGTAGAGGCCCTGCCTCTGGAGAAAACCCTTGACATTTTAAAGAAACACCATGTCCTTAAACCATAAACTGTACGCCTACCTGCACGAGGAAATACTGCCCCTAGAAAGCGCCTACCTGCACGTAAGCGACCTCTCCATCCAGCGCGGCTACGGCATTTTCGACTTTTTTAAAACGCACAATGGGCAGCCGCTGTTCCTGGAAGATTACCTGAACCGGTTCTACGCCTCGGCCTCGCTCATGGGGCTGGAAGTACCTCTTCCGGAAGACGAATTAGTCTCCACCATCACCCGGTTGATTCAGATGAACGGCCTCGCAGATTCAGGCATGAAAATGATTTTGACCGGCGGCTATTCTGAGAACGGCTACAATCCTGGCCCGCCCAACCTGATCATGATAGAGCAGCCGCTTACCTTGCCCTCTGAGGTGCAAGTCACAACGGGTATTAAGGTGATCACCCATGAGTATGTGCGGGAATTGGCGGCGGCCAAAACCATCAACTACACCGTGGGCGTCCGGTTGATTCAGCAAGTGAAAGCCAAAGGAGCCGAAGATGTGCTGTATCACCAAAATGGCGTAGTTTCAGAGTTTCCGCGTAGCAACTTCTTTCTGGTGAAGGAGGACAACACCATTATCACTCCGGTACATGAAATCCTGAAAGGCATCACCCGGAAAAACGTACTGGAGCTAGCCGGTAAAAAGTACCGGGTGGAGGAAGAAACCGTAACGTTGGAAGACATAGCCCAAGCCAAGGAAGCCTTCATGACCAGCACCACCAAACGAATCCTGCCCATTGTGGCCGTAGACGGAAACCCCGTAGGCAATGGCAAGCCCGGGGCAGTCACTCTGCAACTGCTGAAAGATTTAGTTGCTCTGGAAGGGCGGCAAGTGAGTCTGTAAAAAGAGAAGGGCAATCTCTGGTGGTTGCCTTTGTAGTGACAGCATGGTTTCTAGGGTTGCCGGGAAACGCCAACGGTTGGGCATTCCTATGAAAGCCCAACCGTTGTAGCATTGGTTTCTGTTACGACCCTACGTGATACTGCCGGTGGTACCCGGCGAGACTGAAGTCTCGCGCCAGTAGGCTTTAAACCTGTGAGGTCTTGGGCATCTCACAGGTTTTCGCGTTTACAGCCTGTTTTCCGTAAAACAGCCCTAAAACGTATCGGCAGGGCTCCCCTCTCCGTGGGAGAGGGGCTGGGGGTGAGGTTTCTTTCCCGTTTTGGGTCTGTTTTCCTGAAAACAGCCCTAAAACGAGGGGGTAAAGAATCTATGCCAGCAATGAACTGCCGTGCGCCTTACTTCTTTTTAACTGCGTTCACAATGGCATGGAAGGCAGGCTTGGGTTGGTAGTTACGGTCAAAGATCATGGGGTAGCTGGTGCGGCCTTGGATGGGCCAGTTGTTCAACCAGGAATCCGCATCGGTGACGCCCCAGAAAGTGACGCGGGTGATCTTGTCTCGGTGCTTGTGGAACAGGGCGAAGAGTTCCGCGTAGCGTTTGGCCAGTTTCTGTTCTACCTCTTCCGGCAGGCCTTTGGTGTAGACGTTGTATTTCTGGTCAAACTCAAACGTAGCGTCAATGTCGGCACCCTGGCGGTTGCTGGGGTTGGGCAGCACGTCAATGTCCACCTCGGTGAACATCACCTTGCCTACTTTGGAGAACTTGATGATGCTTTCCTCAATCTGCTGGATGGTGGGGTTTTCCAAGCCATAATGCCCTTGCATGCCTATTCCGTACACTTTCAGGCCTTTGGCTTGCAGGCTTTTCACCAGCTTGAGGGCCCCGTCGGCTTTGGCGGGCTTCCATAGGTTGTAGTCATTGTAGTACAGCTCCGCTTTGGGGTCTGCCTTGCGGGCGGTTTCAAAGGCGTTGGCCAGGTATTCCTCGCCGGTGATCTGGTACCATTTGCTGTTGCGCAGGGTGCCGTCATCGTTCAGGGCCTCGTTCACCACGTCCCAGCCGTGGATCTGCCCTTTGTACCTTCCTGCCACTGCCATGATGTGCTCGGTCTGCCGTTTCAGAAGCTGCTCTTTGGTGGCGGGTTTGCCGGGTGCAGACTCAAACACCCAATTTGGGGTTTGCTGATGCCAGGTCAAGGTATGACCCACAATGAACTGCTTGTGCTTTTTACCCAGCGCCACGAAATCATCGGCGGGTTTGAAGTTGTATTTGTCTGGTTGCGGGTGCACGTTCCCCCACTTCAGCAGGTTCTCTGGGGTGATGGTGCTGAAGTGCTTCGCGATGATGGCCTCCGCTTTGGGGTCTTTGCCACTGGCTTGCGGGTAGTTCAGGGCCGCTCCAATGTGGAAATCGTCCTTGAAGATTTGCTTCAAAGACGGCTCTCCCTGGTTGACCGTGCCGGCCACGCAACCCAAGGCTGCAAAGGCAATGCCGGCCGCAAACATGATTCTGTTCTTTCTCATGGACTTGATCTATTTGATGGGCTTATTGTATCTTGTGGTAGTCAAAACTAACGTTGGTATTGCAGAACGGCCCACGTCTGGAATCTTATTCGGTGGAAGGTTGCCTTTTCTGTTTCAGGTTTGTTTCTGGAAAAACAGGCCTGAAACAGAAAAGGCAATCTGACTTGTAGAAGGTGTTTTAAAACCCGATGGAGTTTCCGCCGTCCACGGGCAACACGGTACCGGTCACGTATTTGGAACTGTCTGAGGCGAAGAAATACACCGCTTCGGCCACATCGGCCGGAGAGCCGAAGGCACCCATTGGGGTACGGCCCATGGCTTTGTTTTTGCGTTCCGGGTCGCTGTCCATGGCTTTGGCCGACATGGCCGTGGCGATAAAACCAGGAGCCACGCAGTTGGTTCTAATGCCCATGGGCGAAAGCTCGGTGGCCATGGCGCGGGTCATGCCTTCAATGGCAGATTTAGACGCCGTGTAGGAAATCACCTTTGGAATGCCGTACTGGGAGGCCATGGAGCTGATGTTCACAATAGAGCCTTCGCCGTGCGGCAGCATCGTTTTCACCACCTCACGGCTCAACGCGAAAACTGCGGTTACGTTGGTCGTGTTGATGCGCTGGAACTCTTCATCGGTTACTTCCACGAAAGGCTTCTTCTGGTTGATGCCCGCGTTGTTGACCAGAATATCCAGCTTGCCGTGTTCCTGCGCCAGGCGTTCCACCAGGGCCGGAATGCCTTCCAGGTTGCTCAAGTCAAAAGACTCCGTGAGGCAAAGCTCCCCGAATTGGTCTTTCACGTCTTTCAGTTTCTGCGCATCGCGGCCAATAACAATGGTTTTGATGTTCTGCTGGATAAATTTCTCTACAATGGCCAGGCCTATTCCTGAGGCGCCGCCGGTGACAATGGCGGTTTTGTTTGCGGGTGTGGTGTGTGGGGTCATAAATTCTTTCCTTCAATATTAAATCCCCGGGGCGAATTTGGGGTCTATCTTCATATACTCTTCCAAGGTGCCCTGAGGTTGCTCCAGTCCTTGCGGAATAGGCCGCTTGGAGAACGTTTGGAAATACAGCAGACAGGCATCGCGCCACCAACGGGCGTCTTTCTCCTGGATGGCCAGGTACTGTTTCACCTGCTGGTGTCTTTCCTTGTCCACTTGTCCTGCCAGGGCATTCCAGGTTTTCTGCATGGTTCTCACGGAATCTACGCCGCCGGAGTAGCGGTAGCAAAGTTCATCCCACAGGGTTCTGCCGGACTTTGTTTTCGCGTCCCAGGCCACGTGGTGGAACCAGAGCAGGACATCCTCTGGGCAGGTAGCGGGGTTTTCCCATTGGGCCTGCACCTCTGGGGCGTACTGTGACAGGGCATTGCTGCCCGTTTTGGTGCGGTCGAACCCGATGCCTTTCTCATCGGCGCGGTGGTAGTACACCGAAGTCCAGTCGGCGCGGGGTTTGTCTTTGATCCAGGGGGCCGGGCCGTAATGGTGATCCCAGCCCATGAGGTGGTGCAAGCCCATAGGGGTCATGTAGTTCACCACGGTCTCACGGGAAGCCATCATCATGTTCCGGATGGGGGTCACCAACGAAGGCGAACCGGAAAAGGTCATTTTAATCCACTCGTCGGCAATGTCTTCTGCCGTTAAGGCGTGATCCCAGGCCAACCGGCCGAAGGCGTACCAGTTCGCTTGCCCAAACGGGTGGCTCGTCCAGTTGATGTCGTTCCCTATGTTCGCCACGCCGGCCATGCCCGAGATAGCGTGGTTGTCCAGGCTGCCGTCTACTACCTTGGCCACGGTAGAGCCCTGGCCTTTGGCGTACGTGTCTGATTCCAAGGTTTCTTTGAACATGGGAGCCAGATAGGCCAGGTGGGTGCCTTGTCCCAGGTATTCCTGCGTGATCTGAAACTCCATCATGAGCGGCGTTTTAGGCATCGCCCCGAAAAGCGGGTGAAATGGTTCGCGCGGTTGGAAGTCAATGGCGCCGTTCTTTACCTGCACTATCACATTTCCCTGGAAGGTGCCGTCCAGCGGCTTGAACTCAGTGTACGCCTGTTTGTGACGGTCATCGGGCACGTTGTTATCATACACAAACGCGCGCCACATCACAACGCCGCCTTTGGGGGCAAGCGCCTCGGCCAGCAGGTTCGCGCCATCGGCGTGGGAGCGGTTGTAGTTCTGCGGGCCCGGCTGGCCCTCAGAGTTGGCCTTCACCGTAAAGCCCCCGAAATCAGGAACGTAGGTGTAGATCTCATTCACTTTGTTTTTCCACCAGGCTTTCACCTCGGGGTTCAAGGGATCAGCGGTTTTCAGTTTGCCTATTTCAATGGGCGAGCTGAAACGGGCCGTCAAATACACCTTGATGCCATACGGCCGGAACACATCGGCGAGCGCCTTTACTTTCTTTAGGTATTCCGGCGTTAGCACCAGTGAATTGGCGTTCACGTTGGTGAGCACCGTGCCGTTGATCCCGACGGAGGCGTTGGCGCGGGCGTAGTCAATGTAGCGCTGGTCAATGTAATCGGGGAGTTTGTGCCAGTCCCAGATGGAGAAACCGGCGTAGCCGCGCTCTACCGTACGGTCTAGGTTGTCCCAGTGGTTTAAGATGCGCAGTTTGGTTTTGGGGCTGTTGCTCACGTTCAGGTTTTGGATGTCCTGCTGGGTTTGCAGCAAGCGCAGCAAGTGAAATGTGCCGTACAGAACGCCTTTCTCAGAGTTGGCGGCAATGACGGTATAGGCGTTTCCCTTGTGTTTTTGCGAAAGCAGCAGAAAACCTTCCTGGCCCACTTCTTTGAGTTTCTGATCCAGTCCCAGGTCTTTGATGAGGGAAGAAGTAGCGGGGGTGCCTGCCACCAGTCCTCCTTTTTTAGAGGCGTTGTCCGTGATGGTCACTTTGGAGCCCAGCAATCCGCTTAAGGCCATATCCAGTTCATCTTTCACCACCGCGAGGGTAGGAGAAGAGCCTTGCACGGTTACGTTGCCCAGGGTCTTCCGGTATTGTTTCAGGAGGTCTTTGTTCTGGATCAGGTCATAGCGTTGCCACAGGCGGTAGCCATCCTCGGCCTGGGCCGGTTTCTGGCCGAAGATTAGAACGACAAGGAAGGCGAAACAGAAAACTATTTTTTTGCTCATGGTACTTGGCGAATTATGTAGCGAAGGAAGATCAGTTTTAGGCCTGATTTCAAGAAAACAGGCCTAAAACCATGAAAGCAGATGACTTAGATAAGCACTACTCTTTGTTTGGGGCTTACTTTACTTTTTAGCGAAGAATCCCGGATGATTAATTCTGACCTCAGGGTGATGGTGTTGCTGGGAGCCCTTTCTTCTGTTCCGTTCATTTGCAGCAGCAAAACCCTCACCGCCATTTCGCCCATTTCCTGGCCGGGATAGTTGATGGTGGTAAGGTTAGGTTCTATCACTCTGGAGATGGTGTCATTGTTGAAGCCTACCACGGCCATGTCTTTGGGCACCGAGATGCCGGCTTGTTTCAAGGTCTTGATACAACTAACCGCGCAGGTGTCATTAGAGACAAAAATGCCATCTGGTAAGGTCTTCATGTCCAGGATCTGTTTGGCGGCTTGCTCACCGGCTTCTTCGCTGAGGTTGTTGATGAGCACGTTGGCATCATCATAGGCAAGGTCATGGTCAACCAGGGCGTATTTATAGCCTTTCAATCTATCTGTGTAGACGTTCCTTTTCAGATTACCGGTAATATGGACAATGTTCCGGCAGCCTTGCTCAATCAAATGGGAAGTGGCCTTGTACGCTGCCTGCAGGTTGTCAATCACAATGCTGGTGCAATCCCGGTGTTCGGCCACCCGGTCATAGAAGATAACCGGAATGCCCCGGTTTATGAAGTTCTCGAAATGCTCAATTTGGTCGGTTTCATAGGACAGGGAAACCAACAAGCCGTCTACCCGGCTGTCAAACATGGTTTTGGCGTTGGCCATCTCCTTTTGGAGCGTCTCCAAAGATTGGCTGATGATGAGGTTATACCCGGCTTCATTCGCCATCTTTTCCATCCCCGAAATCACCGAAGACATAAAGGGGCTGTTCAAGCGGGGCACAATGACCCCTATGGTATTGGTGCGCTGTTTTCTCAGGTTGCTGGCAAACAGGTTGGAACGGTACCCCATCTGGGCGGCGGCATCAGCGATTCTCTGCTTGGTGTTCTTGTTGACGGCCGGATGGTCATTGAGTGCCCTGCTAATGGTAGTAGGAGACAGATCCAGTTCGCGCGCTATGTCATATATAGTAATGTCCTTCTCCATCCTGATTATAGTCATTCAGAAACAAATATATGAAATCGATTTCATTAAATGAAATTACAATTTCCGTAATATACTCAAACAACGCCATTGGTAAAACCATAAGTTTCAGGGCGTAGTGGGTGCCTTGGTTCTTTATTTAATTGAAAAGGAACTTAAATAAGTTAAATATAGGTTTGTGGCATCAGCGGGGAATCCTTTGAAATCTAAATGGCAGGCAGGTTTCTGCTGAAAACCGCCTGCCATTTAGATTCTTCCAAAAATGTAGCGGATGGCCGGGTGTTTCTTTTGGAAAAATTTATGAAATCGGTTGTAATATTTGAAATTTATATTCAAGTTTGTAGAGTCAGAAGGAGGTGCGTCTCCTATTGCTCCTTCTGGAGAGGGTAAAAGGAGGGTGTGATTGGGTTTTCTGGCTGTTTTAGTAGAATTGCCTTGAAAGCAACCCATGTTGAGGCTGGATGAAATCCTCCAGAAGTTAACCTGTACGGCCATGGAGGCAGAATTTACCAAAATGATAAAAAGCGGTAGTTTTTAGTTGCCAGCCTAGGGTTGCTCAGGAACTGCAAGGCAAGGCAGAAAGCAGGCTTATCAGGAATCACAAACCATACTATATATCTTCTCCATTCTTACCCTTATTAGCACAATTAACCTAAACAACTGTATGTATGAAAGGTAATATTACTCAAAATCCCAGGTCTACGATTTTCCATCGTTCTGGGGCTGAAATCTTGAAACTAGCCCTTTTGCTGGTGGTTTCTCTTATGATGAGCGTGCCAGCCATGGCCCAGTCGGTTACCATTACCGGAAGGGTATTGGATAATACCGGTTCCGGTATGCCGGGTGTTACTGTCCTGCTGAAAGGCACCACTACGGCCGCACCTACAGATGTGCAAGGGAATTACTCTCTGTCTGTGCCTAGTGCCACTGGTACCTTGGTGTACTCCTTTATTGGGTATGTGACCCAGGAAGTAGCCATCAATGGAAGAACTACGATCAATGTGACCCTAGCGAATGACCAGCAGACCATTGATGAGGTGGTAGTAGTAGGGTATGGCGTTCAGAGGGCAGAGGCGGTGACCGGCTCCGTTGCCTCTATAAGTGCAGAAGAGATCAACCAGGTGCCGTCTGGTAATATCACGCAGGCCTTGCAGGGACGTTTGCCAGGTGTGGAGTTTGCGCAGTCATCCTCTCAGCCAGGTGCCTCCATGCAAATCCGGATTCGCGGTACGCGCTCCATCTCTGGCGGAAATGATCCCTTGGTGGTGCTGGATGGTATTCCCTTCCCAGGGGCTATCTCAGATATCAACCCCAATGACATCCAGAGCGTTGATATCTTGAAAGATGCATCGGCCACCGCTATTTATGGCTCGCGTGGTGCCAACGGCGTAATATTGGTTACCACCAAAACAGGGAAAGCAGGGCAGAAGCCACAAGTAAGCTACAATGGCTTTCACGGCGTGAAGAATGTTTTTGCCAAATATGACATGATGAACGGCCCAGAGCTTTTTGCGCTGCGTCAGGCGGCCGGAGCCGGGCAGTTTGCGGGCCGTTTAGGGCTAGACGAAGCGGAAGACGTAGACACAGATTGGCAAGACCTGCTCTACCGGACGGCTATCACCACAAACCACAACGTAGGTGTGACCGGTGGTACAGAACAAGGCCGCTACAACTTCAGTGTAGGGTATTTCAAGGATCAAGGTGTTATCCCTACCCAGCAGTTCACCCGTGGCTCCATACGGGGTGGTCTTGATCAGGGAATTGGGAAACATTTCCGGGTAGGCTTCACTACCTTCAACAACTACAGCTTGTCTGAAGGCTCTAACGTGGGGCTGTACAATATTCTGAGCATGTCTCCGCTTGCCAATCCATATAATGCTGATGGCTCTTTGAAAAGAACCGTAAGAATGCCTTTGGATGAAACCTGGCTCTATACAAGAGACATGTTGGAAGATGGAGGTCTGGATGATCTATGGTTAAACCAAACCAGGGCTTTTGCCACCTACAACACCCTTTACGCGGAAGTGCAAATCCCGGGAGTGGAAGGCTTGAAGTACCGCGCCAACGTGGGCCTTAACTACCGCCAGAGCAATGGAGGCGCTTACACGGCAGCAGGGATCAACAACATCCTGGCAACCACCCCTTCCACTGCTTCTGTGAGCAACCAGGCAACCACTGACTGGACGATTGAAAACATATTGACCTACGACCGCACTTTTGCCGAAAAGCACAACGTGAATGTAGTAGGCTTGTACTCTGCCTCTGAAAATAGACTGAACGGCTCAAGCATGTCTGCTAGGGATATTCCATCAGACGCTTTCCAATTCTACAACCTTGGACAGGCTGCCGGAGAAATCACGGTTAATCCTGATAATCAGCCCTATAGGCAATACGGCTTGCTGTCCTGGATGGGCCGTGCCATGTACTCCTACGATGACCGCTATATGATCAGCGCAACCGTACGCTCCGATGGCTCCTCCAGATTGGCTCCGGGATACCAATGGAATACCTATCCTGCCGTATCTGTTGGTTGGAATATCGCCAGAGAAGCCTTCATGGAGAATATCACCGCAGTGGATATGTTGAAACTGCGGGTGGGCTACGGAATAACCTCTAACCAAGGCATTGCTCCCTACTCTACTCTTGGACGTTTGAGTACCAGACCTTACAACTTTGGCCCTGATAATTACGCAACCGGGTACTACCCTACGGAACTGCCTAATCCTAGATTAGGATGGGAGTTTTCTAAAACATGGAACTACGGGTTGGATTTCGCCCTCTTAAACAACCGCCTGTCTGGTACAGTGGAATACTATGTCACCAATACCGAAGACGTACTGCTGAGCCTTACCTTGCCTCCTACAGCAGGTGTGAACAGCTATACGGGAAATATAGGGACAATTCAAAATAAAGGACTGGAGTTCTCGCTTAATGGTCTCATACTGGACAACCTCAACGGTTGGACTTGGGAAGCCGGTGTTAACCTCTACGGCAACCGCAACAAAATCACCTCGCTTTCTTCGGGAGCACCTGATGATAGAACTAACTGGTTATTTGTTGGTCAGCCCGTCAATGTGATCTATGATTATGAGAGACTTGGCCTCTGGCAGGAGGAAGACCCGTACAGAAGCATCCTTGAACCAGGTGGAACCGTGGGTATGATCAAAGTGAGATACACGGGAGAGTACAATGCCGATGGTACCCCTGTAAGAGCCATAGGGCCTGATGACCGGCAAGTCCTGAACGCAAATCCTGATTTCCAGGGCGGTTTCAACACCCGGGTTGGGTTTAAGGGTTTTGACCTGACCATGGTGGGAGCCTTTCAGAGAGGTGGGCTTCTCAACAGTACGCTTTACGGAGCACAAGGCTATTTGAACATGTTGAACGGACGTCGTGGAAACGTTGCGGTTGACTACTGGACACCGGAAAACACAGACGCCCGCTATCCAAATCCGGCCGGCATAAGAAGTGGCGATAACCCTAAATATGCCAGCACCCTGGGTTACTTTGACGCCTCCTACCTGAAGATACGCACCATCACGCTTGGTTATAACTTCCAAAGTAGCAACTGGTTGCAGAAAGCTGGTGTCAGCAATCTGCGCCTTTACGCTACCACGCAAAACCCATTTGTGATGTTCTCGCCTTACCACAGAGAATCTGGTATGGACCCTGAAACCAACTCCTACGCAGACCAAAACGTGGCGGTAACAACCGGTACCCCAGCCCGTCTGCTTACTATTGGCACTAATGCACCTTCTACGCGCAACTACCTGTTTGGTCTCAATATCACATTCTAATCAAAGAAGAGCATGAAATTCATAAAATATAAAGCTTTTATAGGGACAGCGTTGACACTGGCATTGTCCATGTCAGCCTGCGAAAGTGTGCTGGAAGAAGAGCCCCGTTCTACTTATACCCCTGAGTTTTTCAAAACTGAACGAGGCGTCCAAGGTGGAATAACCTCAATGTACGCCCACCTGCGCTATATCTACGGACAGGCCTACTACTACAACGCCACCCAGACCGGTACCGATGAAGTGACCTATGCGCAGAGTGCAGACCAGAACTTTTTGGTAATGGATCTTTCCGGCCGGGGCGAAATCACGCCTCAGGACAGCCGGGCCGATGTCTTGTGGGGAGCCGCCTTCTCTAACATCAACACTGCCAACGGGGTCATTGAAAATGCCGCCGCAGTAGGAACCATCTCAGATGCACTAATTGCCGAAGCCAGGTTCTTCCGCGCCTTCGATTACTTTGAGCTGGTAAAAACGTTTGGCGGCGTGCCTTTGGATTTGGGCGCAGGGGAGTTGAAGTTTAACATCAATCCCTCCAGAACCTCTGTCCGCAATACGGTACCCGAGGTTTATACCAGAGCTATCTTCCCTGATCTGCTAAAAGCGATAGAAGATTTACCGGCAAATCCACGGGTGACCGGGGGCGTAACAAAAACTGTGGCGCGTCTTTATCTGTCAAAAGCCTACCTCACGTACGCCTGGTGGTTGGAGAACCCTAAAAATATTCCTACCTACCCAGAAACTCCCCGTACTGACCCAGATGGCAAAACTGCCCAGTGGTATTACCAGCAGGCATACGACGTGGCCTTGGCAGGCATCAACAATCCAGGACCTTACCGTCTGCAGGGTACCTACTATGATGTAAACCTGGGATCAAATGACCGCAACAGCGAAACCATGCTGTACGCCGACCATACGGAAACCAGCGAATTCTATAACGCATCTAGCCTTACCTTTTCCAACGGGGGAGCCCCTGAAAATTTTGCCGGCTGGATGATGACCTGGAACTACACCAACCTTAGAAGCGGAACCAACCCAAACTGGTCTAGTACGGTTAGTTCTGTGCAACGCGAAGCCTCGCAAGATTTAGGACGTCCCTGGACACGTATGGCTCCCACCATCGGGGTATTCACCAATACCTTTGCCGACAAGACAAACGATTCTCGCTACGATGGTACCTTTACAAGCGTTTACCGGGGCAACTGGCCTAAAGCAGGTGTCACGACAGAGGTGTTATACAACGCGAACGGTTTGCCCGTTAGGCCGGGTGATGCAATCCTTACGTTCCTGAACGAAGAGCCGGCTACGGCTATCACGTATCCTGCCGGAGCAGGTAGAAGTGGTGTGGGGGCAGGTGAATTGCCGGGACGGTCAGACTTTGTGATTTCGCCAAGCGGCATCAGCAGAATCGTGTATCCTGGGCTTTGGAAACTTGGCCCTTACCGTACAGACAATGGCACCGGCTTAGGTCAGCCAAACGCCGCCAGTACCCGTCCCTTCAACATTGCCAAGTTCTCGGAACTCTACTTTGTAGCCGCTGAGGCAGCCGTGAAGGGAGCAACCGGAAGCATGAGCGCCAGAGAATTGATCAATGTTATCCGGGCACGTGCCGGTAAGTGGCGCTTTAACAATAACGCGAATGTGGTGAAAGTGCAAGACAACAGCGCGGCCATGGTGGCGGCCACGCCAGCTACCATAGACATCAACTATATTCTGGCTGAGCGTTCGCGTGAGTTTTATGGCGAAGGGTACCGCTGGTTTGATTTGGTTCGCACCCAGAAATGGGAGGAGCTCGCTTCTACTTACCAAATTGGAGGAAACAGCTACGGAAACCATACGCCTCAAACGGTAACACGCAACATTAAACCCTATCATTATCTTCGCCCCATTCCGCAAGGGCAGCTAGATGCGATGGAAATGAGCGCAGCAGAAAAAGCGGCATACCAAAACCCTGGCTATTTATAGTCTGATGAATAAGGATTGAAAAAATTGGTTGCCCGAATTGGGCAGCCAATTTTTTTTACCATGGTATCCTATCTCTGACCTTCCGCAGAAAGCGACCTCACCCCAGTCCCTCTCCAACGGAGAGCGGAGCCCCGCTGATGCGTTTTGGGGCTCTTTTGCGGAAAACGGGCCCAAAACGCGAATGCCTGCCTGTGAGGTCTCCAAAGCCTCGCCGGTGTAGAACCTACTGGCGCGCGACTCCAGTCTCGTGACAAAGGATGAAGCGGGTCTCCAGACTCGCCGGGAGTTACCGGCAGGGTTGCGTAACATCAGCTATTAAGTTATGTTCTGTCCTCCTGAAAGGAGGACAAAGAAAAAACGTATCATTATTTGTGTCTCTTTACTTATTGAAGCTGTTTAGAGTTTTACGTCTGTTTTCCTAAAAACGCCCTGAAAACGGCGGTACAAGCGCATGCTTGCGGCAGTATGCCAATAACGGCTTCTTGTTTTTGGCCTGTTTTCATAAAAGTAGCCTAAAAACCAGAGGCATGACCGGAGGTTTGCCCCAGAGGAATTGCTTTAAATGCCGGTTCATGAAAAACTCTAAACAGGTTCATTATTAATTGTTGCTTTGGAGGAAGAGTAAAAAGTGCTGGCCACATATCCTAGTGTAAGGTTTGGTGCTGACCAATTTAGAGACTCCAGTTTCTACTTTGGCAGGACATTCAGACCCAGTCTTGCAAACCAATTTTATAAAAATGCGCATGAATCAGAAAAGTCTCCTTAAAAAAGCGTTCTTATTACTTACCTGTTGCTTTTGCCTTTTCAGTAGGCCCACCTTCGCACAGGACAATCAGAAGTTCCTGAATCCTATTTTGGCAGGTTTTTACCCAGACCCCGCTATCTGCCGGGTGGGAGATGACTATTACCTCATTCTCTCTTCCTTCGCCTACTACCCCGGAGTGCCTATTTTCCACAGCAAGGATTTGGTGAACTGGAGCCAGATAGGCAACATTCTGGACAGGCCAGAACAACTCAACCTGGATAAGCACCGGATAACCAGAGGCATCTTCGCCCCTACGCTTTCCTACCATGCGGGGGTATACTACATGGTAACCACCCTAATTGACCGAGGCGGGAATTTTGTGGTGACCGCCACCAATCCGGCGGGCCCGTGGTCTAACCCGGTTTGGCTGAAGGATGTCCATGGCATTGACCCCTCCTTGTTTTTTGACGAGGACGGAAAAGCCTATATCATCTACAACAGCGATGCACCCGATAACAAGCCGCTCTACGATGGGCACCGTACCATCAAGATGCAGGAGTTTGACTACAAGAACCTGAAAACCACCAGTGCACCTATCATTCTGGTAAACGGCGGCGTAGACATTTCAAAAAAGCCGGTCTGGATTGAGGGCCCGCACCTGTACAAAAAAGACGGCTACTACTACCTCATGGCGGCAGAGGGCGGCACCAGCGTGAACCACTCAGAGGTAATCCTCAGAAGCAAAAAAGTGAACGGCGACTTTGTGCCCAACCCGAACAACCCAATCCTGACGCAGCGTCATTTACCGGCCAACCGCAAGAACCCTATCTCTGCCACCGGCCACGCCGACCTGGTACAGACGCAGAACGGCGAATGGTGGGCCGTGTTTCTGGCTACCCGCCCTTATGACACCGAAGACCACTACAACATAGGCCGCGAAACCTTCCTGGCGCCTGTTACCTGGAAAGACGGCTGGCCTATTATCAACCCTGATTTTGAGGAGGTGCAGTATTCCTACCAACGTCCAAAATTGCCCCAGGGGAAGGCCCCTAAGCTTCCGGTAAACGGAAACTTCACCTATAGAGAAGAATTCAAGGAGAATAAACTACCCATGTACTGGCTGACGCTCCGCACCCCGCGCTCTGAGTGGTACAGCCTGAGCAAACCATCAGGGAGCCTGACGCTGGAGGTAAGGCCGGAGACGGTTTCCGGTTTAGATAACCCTTCGTTCGTGGCCAGAAGGCAGCAGCATATCTACGGGAATGCCAGCGCTAAAATGGATTTCAAACCAGCGTCCTCAAACGAGTTCGCCGGGATAGTGGCGTTACAGAGTGAGCAGCATTACTATGCCCTGGGCAAGACCATTTCCAACGGCAAGGAAGTAGTGCAGCTGCGGAAGTCACAAAAAGCTGCCGAACCGGGTAGTCCGGAAACAACCGTGCTGGCGGAGGCTCCTTTGAAAAGGAAAGACACGAAAAAGCCGCTCTACCTCAAAGTGGAGTTCAAAGCCGGTCAATACGCTTTCTACTATGGCACAAAAGAAGGAGACTGGGCGCTGCTACAAGATCATGTGGACGGAACCTTCCTGAGTACGCGCATAGCAGGGGGCTTTGTGGGAGTAACCCTAGGCATGTATGCCACCTCGCAAGGAAAGCCCTCCACCGGAAAGGCAACGTTTGACTGGTTTCATTACGAAGGCAAAGACCCCATATATGAGACCATCACAACTGCGAAGGCTAAATAAAGGCTATTTAGCGCATTCCGGTAGGCAAGTATGGAATCCAGAGGCTGTACAAATAAGAGGTGCTTTGCTGCTCAAGATTTCTTTAAATCAATTATTACCATCAACGTAACCGTTGACCTTTAAACTATCTAAAAACTATGTCATTACTTCAAAGCTGGAGATGGTACGGGCCCAGTGACCCTGTCACCTTGCAGGATGTGAAACAAGCCGGTGCCACCGGAATCGTGAGTGCCTTACACCATATTCCGCACGGGGCGGTGTGGCCCCTAGAGGAAATCCAGGAGCGGAAACGCATCATTGAGGAAAGCGGGCTTGTGTGGGCAGTGGTGGAAAGCGTGCCGGTACACGAGTCCATCAAAACCCGCGCGGCTGATTGTGAGCAGTATTTGGAAAATTACCGCCAATCGCTCCGCAACCTGGCTGCCTGTGGCCTAACCACCATCTGCTACAACTTCATGCCCGTGCTGGACTGGACTAGAACCAACCTGGCCTATGAACTGCAAAACGGGGCCAAAGCCCTCTACTTTGACTGGGTAGACCTAGCCGTTTTTGACCTGTTTATCTTAAAAAGAGAAGGAGCCGAGCAGGATTACGCCAAGGCCGTAGTGCAGCAAGCCAAAGTCCGTTATGCCTCTTACACCCCAGATAAGCTGGAGCAGCTAAGCGAGATCATCCGGATGGGCGTGCCCATGGAGGGCTTCATTTCGCTGGAACACCTCACGCAGAGCATCGGCATTTACAAAAACATGGGCCATGCCGGACTTCGCGAAAACCTGGCGTATTTCCTGGAGTCTATTATGGACGTTTGTGAGGAAAACGGGCTTAAAATGACCATCCACCCAGATGATCCGCCTTATCCCATTCTAGGTTTGCCAAGAATCGCCTCTAACCAAGAAGACCTGGAGTTCATTCTGAGCAGGGTAGACCGGGCACCCAACGGTATCTGCTTCTGTACCGGTTCATTGGGAGCCGGTGGGCACAACAACCCGGTGGAGATTCTGAAGTCTGTAGGGCACCGCGTGTACTTCGCGCACTTGCGCAACGTGCTGAAAGACGAGAACGGCAACTTCTATGAGTCTGACCACCTGGCCGGCGACGTGGACATGTACGGCGTGATGAAAGAATTGGTAGCCATTAACCGTACCCGGCAAGAGCCTATCCCGTTCAGGCCAGACCACGGGCACCAGATGCTGGACGATTTGCACAAAATCACGAATCCCGGCTATTCGGCCATTGGCAGGTTGCGGGGCTTGGCAGAACTGAGAGGTTTGGAAATGGGCATTGAAAGAACCGTTTACCCTTCATAATCAACACGACTATGCCAGAGAGCATCTTATCTTCTTCCCCCGTTGCTTCTCGTAACACCCAACCTTCTGCGGGCCCCTTCCTGCAGGAGGACTTTTTATTGCCCACCAACGCGGCCCGGCAACTGTACCATGAGTACGCCAAAGGGTTGCCCATCATAGATTACCACTGCCATCTATCGTCGCAGGCGATGGCGGAGAATAAGAACTACCCCAACCTCACCAGCATCTGGTTGGCCGGAGACCATTACAAATGGCGGGCCTTGCGCACTTTGGGCATTGACGAAAAGTACATTACCGGGAGCGCCTCAGACGAAGAGAAGTTCCTGAAATGGGCCGGAGCGGTTCCGTACACAGTACGGAACCCGTTATACCACTGGACGCACATGGAGCTGAAGAACCCGTTTGGGGTGAATGAACTCTTAACGGAGCAAAACGCCCAGGACGTGTACGCGCACTGCAACCAACTGCTGCAAAAACCCGAGTTCACTCCGCAGGGACTGCTAACGCACTTCAACGTAGAAATGGTGGGCACCACCGATGACCCTGCGGATGACCTTGCGTTTCACCGGTCTTTAGCCGAAAGTAGCCTTAAAACGAAAGTGCGGCCTTCGTTCAGGCCAGACAAAGTGTTCAACCTTTCGGGCGGAGATTCTTTCCGGGACTATATTAGGCTGCTGGCCAGCATCACTGGTTCTGAAATCTTCAACCTGGATACCCTGTTAGAAGCGCTGGAGAAGCGGGTGAACTATTTCCATGAACACGGCTGCCGCATTGCTGACCATGGGTTGACCAATATGCCCAACGTCTGGGCGGCCGCGGTGAACCTGGAAGATGCTTTCCTGGGTGTATTGGCCGGGAAAGACCAGGAAGCTGCCCAACACCAGGAGGCCTTTACCTCTTTTCTGCTACTAGAACTGTGCAAAATGTACTACCACAAAGGGTGGGTGCAGCAATTCCACGTGGGCGCCATCCGGAACAACAACAGCCGCATGCTTCAGGTGAACGGCCCAGATACCGGCTATGACTCCATTGGGGATTATCCCCAAATTCAGAGAATGGCCGCGTTCTTCAACCAACTGGAGAAAGAGAATTGCCTCACTAAAACCATCATCTACAACCTGAACCCCGCCGATAACGCGGCCTTTGCTTCCATGATTGGGAATTTCCAAGGTGGCGGCATCAAAGGCAAAATGCAGTTCGGCTCGGCGTGGTGGTTCCTGGACAACCTGGACGGCATGAAAGAGCAGATGAACGCCCTGTCCAACATGGGCCTTATCAGTTGTTTTGTGGGCATGCTCACCGATTCTAGAAGTTTCCTTTCCTACTCGCGCCATGAGTACTTCCGGCGCCTGTTGTGCAACCTCATGGGCGAAGACATGGAGCGCGGCCTGCTGCCCCTGGATTTACCCTGGATTGGCAAAATCGTGCAGGATATCTGCTACTACAACGCCAAAGATTACTTTCCATCTTAATTGAATCCTTTCATGAGTACACTTCCCCAAACGCAAACCTCCCGCAGAAGAAAACCTCTTCTGTATCTTTCCTGGCACAAACTTCTGATGTTCCTTCTAGGAGTGATGCTGGCCCCCGCCGCCTTCGCGGTCGAAGACAGTTCCTATATCTCCAACCAAAGGAAAAGCAATTCATTTCCGCTTTCTGCGGCTGGAAAAGCAGCCCCCTTCTATATCAGTGACGGTGATTTTCCCGGAGTGATCAGGGCATTGCGCGATTTACAGTCAGATGTAATGAAAGTCACCAACGCTGAGCCAGCTTTGACGGTAGGCAAAAAGGCTCCCAAAGCCAAAACCTTGGTGCTGGTGGGTACCTTAGGCAAAAGTCCGCTCATTGACCAATTGGTGAAAAGCAAGAAGCTGGACGTGAAAGACCTAACCGGAAGGTGGGAAACGTTTGTGGTGCAAACCGTGAAAAAACCCATGAAAGGCGTAGACGAAGCCCTCGTGATAGTGGGCAGCGACAAACGCGGCACCATCTACGGCATCTATGACGTGTCTGCCCAGATTGGGGTATCACCTTGGTACTGGTGGGCCGATGTGCCGGTGAAAAAGCAGGAGAACCTATACGTTTTAGAAGGCCGCCATACCAAAGGAACACCCGCCGTAAAGTACCGCGGCATCTTTATCAACGACGAGGCCCCGGCGCTTTCCAACTGGTCTAAAGAGCAGTTCGGTGGCTTCAACCATAAATTCTACGAGAAGGTGTTTGAGTTGGTGCTGCGCATGAAAGGCAATTACCTGTGGCCCGCCATGTGGGGCAGCGCTTTCAGCGATGATGATAAAGCCAATCCGCAGATAGCCGATATGTATGGGGTAGTGATAGGAACCTCGCATCATGAGCCGCTCATGCGCGCCCATGATGAGTGGCGTCGGTACGGTTCTGGCCCCTGGAACTACAACACCAACCCCGAGAAATTGCGCGAGTTCTGGAAAGGCGGCATCCAACGCATGAACGGCTACGAGAGCATTGTGACCGTGGGCATGCGCGGCGACGGCGACGAACCCATGAGTGAGGAAAGCAACATTGGCCTGTTGGAGCGCATTGTGGCCGACCAACGCAAAATCATCTCTGAGGTAACCGGCAAAGACGCATCGCAAACCCCGCAGTTGTGGGCCTTGTACAAAGAGGTGCAGGACTACTATGACAAAGGCATGCGCGTACCAGATGACGTGACTCTGCTCTTAGCCGATGACAACTGGGGGAATATCCGTAAATTGCCCAAAGTAGGCGAAAAACAGCATTCGGGCGGCTACGGCATCTACTACCATTTTGACTACGTGGGCGGCCCGCGTAACTACAAATGGATTAACACCAATCCGCTCCCGCGCATCTGGGAGCAGATGCACTTAGCGTATCAGCACAAAGCCGACCGCATCTGGATTGTGAACGTGGGTGACATCAAACCCATGGAATTCCCCACCGAGTTCTTCCTGGATTATGCCTGGAACCCTGAGAAATGGCCCGCCGAGCGTTTGGATGAATACACCAAACGTTGGGCCGAGCGTCAGTTCGGGGCCGAGCATGCCACCACCATTGCCAATATTTTAGCCAAATACGCCAAGTACAACAGCCGTAGAAAGCCGGAGCTTTTAGCGCCAGACACCTACAGCCTCACCAATTACCAGGAGGCCGAAAGAGTAGTAGCCGACTACAACCGCCTGGCCGAGGAAGCCGAGCGGATGAACAAGGCGTTGCCTGCCCAGTACCGTGATGCCTATTACCAATTGGTGCTCTTTCCGGTACAGGCAAGCGCGAACCTGAATGAACTGCACGTAACCACCGGCCGCAACCGCTTGTACGCCCAACAGGGCAGGGCCACCACCAATGAACTGGCCGCCAGGGTGAAAACCCTGTTTGACCGGGATGCGGAGTTAACCCGGGTGTTCCATAAAGACATAGCCGGGGGCAAGTGGAACCACATGATGTCCCAGACCCACATCAGCTACACGTATTGGCAGCAACCCGAGAAAGATGTGATGCCAGAGGTAAAACAGCTTAACGTACCTACTGCCGCCGAGATGGGCGTCGCCATTGAAGGCGCTGCCAACTGGTGGCCGCAGGAAAAAGGTGCCGCCGTTTTACCGGAGTTTTCTCCTTTTGGAACGCAGGGTCATTACCTGGAGATCTTCAACCGCGGACAAAAGCCATTTGCGTATTCTATTCAGACGGGAGCCCCCTGGTTGAAAGTATCTCAGCCTACGGGTACTGTGGCCAAAGAGCAGCGTGTTTGGGTAAGTGTTGACTGGGCGCAGGCTCCCACCGGCACCCAGCGGGTACCGGTAACCATCACAGGGCCAAATGGCAAGAAAGTGATAGTGCAGGCGGTTGTTCTAAACCCAGCCGCGCCAAAACCAAACCAATTGGAAGGCTTCGCAGAGGCCAACGGGTACGTTTCTATGGAAGCCGAACACTTCACCCGGGCCGTGAATGGCAACAACATCCAGTGGCAGCTTATCCCAGACCTGGGCCGCACCGCCTCGGCCATGACCACCCTGCCGGTAACCGCCCCCAGCCAAACCCCCGGCGGCAACAGCCCGCACCTGGAGTACAAAGTGTACCTACAGAAAGAAGGAGAGGTAAATGTGCAAGTGATGGTGTCTCCAACCCTAAACTTCCACAACACCCAGGGACTGCGCTACGCCATTTCCTTTGACGACGAAGCCCCGCAGATCATCAACATCCATCAGGATAAATCTGAACGGGAGTGGAACAAGAACGTGGCCAACAACATCAATCTCACCGTTTCCAAACACCAATTGAAGAAACCGGGCGAACATACGCTCAAGTTCTGGATGGTAGACTCAGGCATTGTCTTACAGAAAATTGTGATTGATGCCGGTGGCCTGAAGCCAAGCTATTTGGGGCCGCCAGAAAGTGCGTTCCAACCTGCCAGGCAAGCAAAGTAAACAGCGTTTCGGGCCTGTTTTCATAAAAACAGGCCCGAAACCAACTCTTATTACAAATAGAGCTTAAGAAAGGTCTTCACCAATCTGTAACAACTACAGGAAGGCTTGTGCATTCGCCTAACGGGCCTACTTTTCGCGGGCGCGAGTTTGTGATTGGTGTCTACAGATGATGGGTAGTCTCTGGCCCTTCTTGCTGATCAGCGGCTAAACGGGCCTGGTGTGGCTATGGCCCGAATTTACTTCCGTGACTTGGGAGCCGGCAGAAAGTCACTATACCGGAAATGATTCCATTCTAAGACCTCTATCCGCGGGCAAAAAGCGTATATCCCAAGCCAAGAAGAAGTGTTTAGAGGCTAATTTCCAGAAAGTTGTTTATAAACGTTAATGTATATTTAGCTTCAAGAGTAGTTAAACAAAGCATAAGTCCCAGACCAACCCGTCTGGCATACGAATAAAGCATAACCTATAACCCATTCGCTATGAAGTTTTTCATTGACACGGCCAACCTGGCCCACATCAAAGAAGCCCATGATCTGGGCATTTTGGACGGTGTAACTACCAATCCATCGTTAATGGCCAAAGAAGGCATTAAAGGAGAGCAGGCCACGCTAGACCACTACAAAGCCATCTGTGAGATTGTGGATGGAGACATCAGTGCCGAAGTACTTTCCACGGACTTTGACTCCATGGTAGCCGAAGGAAAGATTCTGGCGGCGTTGCACCCTAACATTGTGGTGAAGGTGCCCATGATCAAAGACGGCCTGAAAGCCATCAAGTACTTCACCGACAACGGCATCAAAACCAACTGTACCCTGGTGTTCTCGGCCGGACAAGCCATCTTGGCCGCCAAAGCCGGGGCAACCTACGTGTCTCCTTTCCTGGGCCGGGTGGATGACATTGGTTGGGATGGGGTGCAATTGATTGAGCAGATTGCCAACATCTATGCTATCCAGGGCTATGAAACCCAAATTCTGGCGGCGTCTATCCGCAGTTCCATGCACATTGTGAAGTGTGCCGAGGCGGGTGCCCATGTCTGCACTTGCCCGTTAGAGCCAATCTTGGGTTTGCTTACCCATCCCCTCACTGCCAGCGGCTTAGCCAAGTTTGTGGCCGATGCTGAGAAGATGAAAGAGATCATGCAAGAGCAAGCCTAAGTTTTTCTTTTTTTCAGACTTATAGTTAATCAATTTACCATCAAACCTGTTTAGAGTTTTTCATTAACCGGCATTTAAAGCAATTCCTTTGGTGCAAGTGTCCACTTATGCCTTCATTTTTAGGCTGTTTTTATGAAAATAGGCATAAAACAGGAAGGTTATTTGTACACTGGCACAAGCATCTGTTTATACCGCCGTTTTTAAGCTGTTTTTAGAAAAACAGCTTAAAAACTCTAAACAGCTTCATCGTCTTGTACGATGGTAAAAAGTAAAATCGGACTCCTTGGGAGTCCGATTTTACTTTTTAGAGGCAATTGTTTCGAGTATGTTTTCTGAAAACTAAGCCGAAAACGAGTATAGTAAAACCATTCTTGAAAAAATCAAGCTGCTTGAAGTTGAGATAAGATTGATTTTTAGCGGATGGGTTCCCCTCCGTGGAGAGGCAGGGGTGGGGTGCACATTCCATGATTCTTCACAATGGAACAAAAATGGCTGCCTCTTTTGGAGGCAGCCATTTTAATAACATGAATAATCAAATGTTGAATCTGACCATTCAAGAGGTCTGATTCAACATTTAGACCTACTAGAGACTTGATAAAACCAGAGACTAGATAAACTTGTTAATGATGTTTTCCAGGTACTCCTGACGACCGCTTTTCACAGCTGGCTCACCTTGCTCAATGGCGTAGGCACGCAGGTCTTCCAACTTCAGTTTACCTTGCTCAAACTCCTGGCCTTTGCCGCTGTCAAAAGAAGCGTAACGCTCTTCGCGGATTTTAAGGAAATCAGATTTCTGCAGGATGTTGTCGGCAGTGATCAAGGCGCGGGCAAAGGTATCGGCGCCGCCGATGTGCGCGTAGAACAGATCAGCAGGGTCAGTTGAGTTTCTTCTGATTTTGGCGTCAAAGTTCACCCCACCACCTTGCAGTCCACCAGCTTCTAGGAAAATCAGCATGGCCTCGGTCAGCTCGTTCAGGTTGTTCGGGAATTGGTCAGTGTCCCAGCCGTTCTGGTAGTCGCCGCGGTTGGCGTCCAAAGAACCTAACATGCCCGCGTCAGCAGCCACTTGCAACTCGTGCTGGAAAGTATGGCCCGCCAACGTTGCGTGGTTTACCTCAATGTTTATTTTGAAATCGTTTAATAAGTCATGCTGACGCAGGAACCCGATCACGGTAGCGCAATCGTAGTCGTACTGGTGCTTGGTGGGTTCCATGGGCTTAGGCTCAATGAAGAACGTGCCTTTAAAGCCTTGGGCACGGGCATAGTCCTTGGCGGAGTGCAGGAAGCGGGCCAGATGCTCTTGCTCGCGTTTCATGTTGGTGTTCAGCAAGGTCATATAGCCTTCCCGACCTCCCCAGAACACGTAGTTTTCACCGCCTAACGCGATAGTAGCGTCCAAAGCGCCTTTCACCTGGGCGGCCGCGTGCGCCAACACATGGAAGTCTGGGTTAGTAGAGGCACCGTTCATGTAGCGTTGGTGCGAGAACACGTTGGCCGTTCCCCAAAGCAGTTTCACGCCGCTTTCGGCTTGTTTCTGCTTTGCGTACTCCACCATGGTCTGCAAACGACGGTCGTTTTCAGCGATGTCATTGCCGTAGTCCACCACATCCACGTCATGGAAGCAGTAGTACGGCATGCCCATTTTAGTGATGAACTCAAACGCAGCATCCATCTTGGCTTTGGCGCGCGTGATCACGTCAGAACTCTCGTCCCAGGAAAAGTTCAAGGTTGGGCCACCAAATGGATCTGAACCGTTCGCGTTGAAAGAGTGCCAGTAGGCTACCGAAAATTTGAAATGTTCTTTCAGGGTTTTGCCGGCTACCACACGGTTTTCGTCATACCAACGGTACGCCAACGGGTTGTCTGACTCCAGCCCTTCAAATTTTATCTGGCCTATGCCTTTGAAATATTCTTTGTCTCCTAATGTTAGATTTGCCATGGTTTTGTGGTTATGATGTGAAAGATTAGTCTCTTAATTGTTTCTGAAGAAGGGTTTTCCAGTCCTGGTACGCCGTTTCGTAAGCATCGGTCTGGGTAGGTTCAATGACTCTTAAACGTTCAAAACGGCTAAAGGCTTCCTGGGCCGAGGCGAAAACGTTGGCTCCAATTCCGGCTCCCAGGGCAGCACCTACGCTCCCGTCGTTCTGGTACAGTTCTACCGGAACGTGCGTGGCGTTTACAAACGCTTCAGCAAACAGCTCGCTCAGGAACATATTGGCATTGCCTGCTCTGATTACTTGAGGGTTCATGCCGTTTTCCCGCATGATGTCCAACCCGTAGCGGAACGTGAAGGCGATTCCCTCCTGCACTGCTCTATAGATATGCGCTTTGGTATGTAGGTTCAAGTCCAGGTTGTGGAACTGCGCCCCAATAATGCGGTTATTGAACACGCGCTCGGCTCCGTTCCCGAAAGGGAAAATGCGCAAGCCTCCACTACCAATGGGAGCTTTCTGCGCCTCGGTATTCATCTGCGGGTAGGAGAGGCCTTGGCCCATGTTTTCCTTCACCCAGCTGTTCATGATGCCCGTGCCGTTGATGTTCATGAGCACACCCACCCGCTTGGCGTCTGGCACGTAGTTCACGTGCGCAAACGTATTCACGCGCGACTGCGGGTCATACACCAATTGGTCGCTCACGCCGTAAATCACGCCCGACGTACCAGCCGTAGCCGCTACCTCGCCCGGATTCAGCACGTTCAAGGAAAGCGCATTGTTAGGTTGGTCACCGGATTTATAAGCCACCGGAATGCCCGCTTTCAAAGAAAGGGAAGAAGCAATCTCGGCCTTCACCGCGCCGTGGGAAGAAAACAGCGGCCGAACCTCCGGGATTATGTCGGGGCTAAAGCCGAAGAAATTCATCACATCCTGGGAAACCTCATCCTTCTGGAAATCCCAGAAAATCCCTTCTGACAAAGCCGATACGCTGGTGGTAATCTCGCCCGTCAGTTTCATGGCGATGTAGTCACCGGGCAGCATGATCTTGTGGATTTTGCGGAACGTTTCAGGCTCGTTTTCCTTTACCCAGGCCAATTTCGCGGCGGTGAAGTTGCCCGGAGAGTTGAGTAGGCGGGAAAGGCTTTGTGCCTGCCCAATGTGCTCCAGCGCTTTCTGGCCGTACGGTACCGCACGGCTGTCGCACCAGATGATGGATTCGCGCAATACTTCCTGGTTTTGGTTCACAATGACCAAACCGTGCATCTGGTAGGCAATGCCAATGGCACCAATGTCCTGCGGGTTGTACGCGCCAGAGGCGTTCGCTTTCTGAATGGCTTTCTGCGCGTGCTCCCACCACATCTCCGGCGACTGCTCTGCCCAACCTGGTTGCAGGGAGTTGATTTTAGACTCGGTTTCCGGAAACTGCGCCGAAACCACACTTTGTTGGGTGGCGGCGTCTACCACAGAGACTTTAATGGAGGAGGTACCTACGTCTATTCCTAATAAGAGCATATATGGCTTGGTTACAATGAATGCAGTTCAATGAAAAATGATACGCAGTGATAGCCTTTTCATTTAAGAGAGGCTAAGTTTTATGCCAACGTTGGCATAAGTTTAAAGCTAAATTTTCAAAATAGGAAACAAAGCCATAAGAATTATCAAAATTTTACGAAATTGTAGGTAAAAGGTGGGGGAATGAGGCAAATAAATAATTAACCCAACGGGGATGCCTTGAATTCTGCTCTTCTCACCTGGGTAACGGTCTATACGAGGACGGACAATGTTTTAGGCCTGTTTTAGGTAAATAGTGCCAAAATGAGGAGAAACCCCCTACGTTTGTAGTGCTATTGGAAAGTAGTATTTAAGTACCTTTGGCCTTTAGACTACCTTAGCATTGAAGAAGACCACCATACATGATATTGCCCGCGAGTTGGATGTAACGTTCTCTACGGTGGCACGTGCCTTGAATGACCATCCCGCTATCAGCGTAGCTACTAAAGCGGCCGTGTTGGAAACGGCCAAACGCCTGAACTACCAGCAGAACAAACTGGCTTCGTCGCTGCGCTCTGGGCGTACCAACGTCATCGGGATAATAGTGCCTAGTCTGGATACCAGCTTTTTCAGTTCGGTGGTGCATGGCATAGAACGGGTGATGAACGAGAACGGGTACAGCATGCTTTTGTACCAAACGGGCGAGTCGCTGGCGCAGGAGCAAAAGGGAATAGAGACGTTTCTGCAGTCAAGGGTAGACGGCATCATCTCATCGGTGTCCAGCGAAGAAAAAGGGCTGGCGTTTTACGGGCAGATCTGCAAACGCCAGGTGCCGCTGCTGTTCTTTGACCGGGCCATCCAGAACCTGCCGGTGCCTTCGGTTACCATCAATGACTACCAGGCGGGCTTTGTGGCCACGGAGCATCTCATCAAACAGGGCTACAAACACATCGCCCACCTTACCTCAGACCAAAACCTGACCATCTTCAACGAACGTTTCAGGGGTTACCGCGATGCGCTGGCGCAGTATGGGTTGGAGTTGAACGAAAACAGGATCTTCAAGGGGAGGCTATCGCTGGAATTCGGGAAAAGCTCTTTGCAGCAGCTTCTGGGGCAACACGGGCCGCTAGACGCCATTTTCGCGGCCGAAGATTACACCGCCATGGGAGCCTTACAGATGTTGTTGGAAAGAGGAATAAAGGTTCCTGAGCAGGTGGGGGTAGTAGGTTTCGCCAATGAAGCCTTCGGGGAGTTCGTGACTCCTTCTCTGTCAACGGTAGACCAGCAGACCATTAAGATGGGTGAGGAGACCGCCCGTCTGTTTTTAAAGCTGATTGCCAACAAAGACTACTACGGCACCACGCCTGAACACATTGTTCTGGATCCTATTCTTATTTCCCGCCGGTCTTCCCAGCTAAAATAGCTTTCAATTTCCCTCGCTCGCCTCTGGCGAGTGTGGGTTACTTTCGGCCTCTGGCCGTTTCTCGGCTCTTTTTGAATAAATAAGCCTAAAACAGCGAGACGCCGCAGGTAGCTCACACTCGCTAGAGGCGAGCGAGGGTTCTATTCTGGTGAATCAGCCTTTAGTAGGTAGTGTTACACTGACTTGACTATAGCTCGTTTATTATGTTAAGTATAAAAGGTGAAATTCTTCAAAGCCAGAGAAGCGGGATTCAGGGAAACTTAGGTTAATTTTGTGCCGATATGGGTTTGAGCATTACATCGTTGGCATCGGGGAGTAACGGCAATTGCTATTACATAGGGAATGAGCAGGAAGCGGTGTTGGTAGACGCGGGAATCTCATGCCGGGAAACCGAGCACCGCATGAAACGCCTGGGGCTTTCCATGGAGAAGGTGAAAGCCATCTTCATTTCCCACGAACACGCAGACCACATCAAAGGCCTGCCGGTGTTGGCCAAAAAGTACCGGTTGCCGGTCTACATCACCCCCGCCACGCGGCAGAACATGCGCTCTGGAGTTGACCCTCAGTTGGTTAATTCTTTTCAGGCGTACGAGCCAGTGTTTATTGGAAGTCTTTCCGTCATCGGTTTTCCCAAACTGCACGATGCCGCCGATCCGCATAGTTTCATTGTTTCGTGCCAGGGCATCAACGTGGGCGTTTTCACCGACATCGGGACTCCCTGCCACCACGTGATTCAGCAATTTCAACAGTGCCACGCCGCTTTTCTGGAAACCAACTATGACGATGATCTGCTGGACAGAGGCCATTACCCGTATCATCTCAAAGTAAGAATCAGGGGAAACCACGGGCACCTTTCCAACCGGCAAGCCTTGAATCTATTCACGGGTTACAAGCCCCCGTTTATGAGCCACGTGCTGCTGGGGCATCTATCCAAAGACAACAACTGCCCCAGGCTGGTAAAAGAGCTGTTCACCACCCATGCCGCCGGAACTCAGGTAGTAGTTGCCTCCCGGTATGAAGAGACGCCGGTGTATCTCATTGGCGGGGCACCCGTTGCCTTGAACCTGAACGCCAACGCAGTGCCTGCTGCGCCGCCTAAATCAACTAAACCTACGAAAAAGATGGAGCAGCTAGCCCTGGATTTCTCCTGACCGGCCAAAAGCAGTGGGCTACTGGGGCGTTTTAAGCCAGGTTTTATGAAAGTAGCCGGGAAAGGGGGCAGGGTCTTTCCTTCATGCTGTACGTTTTCCTTGCACTTCTTCGGCAATTTTGTAAACCCTAGAAATACTTCCTACGTTTTGATACCCATGTACCACACCTTATAACCAAGATAATACTATGGATGTATCAAATGTAAAAGAAGCCGCTGATAACTATAACCCAGAGCATAGAGAAGGACCAGTAGCTCGCACCATTGAGGAGTATACTGCCAAGTTGCCTTCTGACCTTTTCCTGTGGGCTGCTCTTGGCTCCATGGCTGTATCAGCTACCCTGAAAATCATGAAGAAAGATGATGAAGCCCTGTTTGTAGGACAGTGGCCAGCACCTTTCTTGCTATTAGGACTTTACAACAAAGTAGTGAAAGTAAAAGGCCATGAAGGTGAGAAGACCGATGGCAGCCGTGGCGGCAGTAGATAAGCCGCTCACCTAAAACAACAAAGGGGAAGCAAACGCTTCCCCTTTGTTGTTTTAGGGCTGTTTTTACGAAAACAGCCCTAAAACAAATTGCCTCGGCATAATGTGATCACCTTCTTTCCCTACTGATTACCTGACGTTCCGCCCTCCTGCTGGTGGTTCCCGGCGAATCTGGAGACTCGCTTCATCCTGTGTCACGAGACGGGAGTCTCGCGCCAGTTTACTTTAAACCTGTGTGGTCTTGGAGACCACACAGGTTTTCGCGTTTTGGGGCTGTTTTCCGCAAAATAGCCCCAAAACACATCAGCAAGACTCCCCCTCTCCGTGGGAGAGGGGCTGGGGGTGAGGTCTCGCACCCCTTCTTAACGCAGTGCTGGAATAGAGGCTAAGTTCACCCGCTTGCCTCATAAGGACGCTTCCTGAACTGTCTATCTGAATACCAATGCTTACTGCGGTCGTTTCTTGGTACCCCGGGTGGGCGGTGCCGAAAGCGGGTCGTCGGGCCAGTGGTGTTTGGGGTAGCGGCCTCTCAGGTCTTTGCGCACGTCAAAATACCCCGTGCCCCAGAAGCTGCGTAAGTCGCGGGTGACTTGTACGGGCCGCGAAGCAGGGGAAAGCAGGTGCATGAGTACCGGTACCTTGCCGCCGCCAACGCGCGGGGTATCCAGCATCCCAAATACCTCCTGCAGCCGGACGGCTAACACTGGGGTAGTGGCTTCTGAGTAATCCAGGGCAATGCGGGAACCGCTGGGAACTTCCAGGTGCGAAGGCGCCAACCAGTCTATTTCCTGGCGTTGTTCCCAGGAGAAATCCGCTAACAGTATTTCCCTGAAATCAAGCTTTGCTACCTGCTCCAGCGTGCGTAAACCTTCCAAATGCGGCAGCAGCCATTCTTCCATGGTGGCTTCTAGTGCTGTCTCAGAGACATCGGGCCATTGGCCTGGGTTGAGTTGGTGCAAAAAAGCCAGTCTCTGGAGCGTTTTCTGCGCATCTTCATTCCACGGCAATCGGGCAATTCCTTTTTCCCGAAGTGCCTGCAAAAGTGCCTGGGCCACTAGCTCTTTCTTGGGTGTAGTGACCGGGGTTTCTTCCAGCGTAAGCGCCCCCATACGGGTGATCTGGCGGGCAATTACCTTCTCTGCTACGGCATCCCAGCGGACTTCCTCCATGCGTTCCAGTTGGCCAGAGAAATGGGTGAGCACCTCTTCTTTGGTGACGGGTGCGGCCGTCAAGACGCGGGGCTTGGTGCCTAGTTCCATGTGAGCGATGGCGTAAAACTCAGCTTCGCCGAACAATTCAGTCTGCAAGGCGGCCCGTTGCCCGGAGACCAGCCGGATGCGGCCGGAGGTTTCCCGTTGGGCAAGTCGGTCTGGGTAGGCCAGGGCGGTCAGCAAGCCAATGGCGCCATACTGAATGGGCGCTCTTTTCTCCCTGATCCGCTGCCGCAGGTTCTGCGCTTGCTCCCTGATCTTCCGGAGGGTATTGGCATCTACCGTGTAGCCGGGCGTTGGGGGCGACTGTCCGTCCAGAAGTTCAAGCCGCAGGGCTAAGTCGGGCAAAGGCTCGGCCCAGGAAATCTGCAGGGGCTTTACTACATCGCGGTCAGAAAGCAGGGCTGCCAGGTCACAGGCGGTGGTACCCAGCCCTAGCGCTTGGCCGCGCATGACCAGGTGCCCTAACCGGGGAGACAAGCCCAACGCCGCCAAGGCTTTCCCGTGGGCGGTGGCTTTCCCGGTCTTGTCCAAGGCTTCCAGGCGGATCAATAGATCGCGGGCTAAAGCCAGGGCGGCCGTGGGCGGAGTGTCCAGCCACTTGAGCGCAGTCGCTTCCGGCACTCCCCAAATGGCTAGTTCCAGGGCCAATCCGGTTAAGTCGGCCTCGCAAATCTCGGGTGTTTGCCGGTCGGCCAATTGCAATTGATCGGCGGAAGACCACATGCGGTAGCATACCCCCGGGCCTAACCGGCCGGCCCTCCCGCGTCGCTGATCGGCGGCGGCCCGGGACACGGGGATGGTGGCCAGGGTGGTAAGCCCAATGCGCGGCACAAACTTAGGTACCCGGGCGTATCCGCCGTCAATGACTACTTTGATGCCTTCTATGGTTAAACTGGTTTCGGCGATGCTGGTGGCCAGCACCACTTTGCGGTAGCCCGAGGGAGCCGGTTTAATGGCTGCCAGTTGATTGGTGAGGTTCAGGTCGCCGTGCAGCAGGTGCAGCTGAATATTTGAGGCTAATTTCCCTTCCAGTGCCTGGGCTACCCGCCGCATCTCGCCCATGCCCGGCAGAAAGGCCAGGACATCACCCTCAAGCTCTTGTTCCAAGGCTTTCCGGATGGCTTTGGGCACCAGGTTCGTCAACCGTTCGGCGGGTCTCTGCCCGGCTGTAGCGATTTCAGCGGGAGAGAGGTAATGCGTCTCCACTGGAAACTGCCGGCCTTCGCTTGTGATCACAGGCGCCTCTAACCATTGCGCAACCGAGGATGCATTTAAGGTCGCACTCATCACCAATAACCGGAGATCAGGCCGAAGTACCGCCTGGGCGTCCAAGGCCAGGGCAAGCCCTACATCGGCCTGTAGACTCCGTTCATGGAATTCGTCAAAGATGATGGCGGCAATGCCCTCCAACCCCGGATCACTTTGCAGCAAGCGGGTGAGGATACCCTCAGTGACAACTTCAATCCTGGTTTTGTCTGAGACAATGTGCTCCATGCGCACCCAATACCCCACGGTTTGGCCCACCTCTTCGCCCAATAAATCAGACATGCGTTGGGCCGCCGCGCGGGCCGCCAGCCGCCTGGGCTCCAGCATGATGATTTTGCCGCCTGCCCGCCAATCGGCGTCCAGTAATGCCAACGGTACCAGGGTGGTTTTTCCCGCCCCCGGTGGAGCCTCCAGTACGGCCCGGGAATTCGTTTCTAAGGCAGCCACCAGGCGCGGCAGCGCTTCTTGAACGGGTAAATCTGGTAGGGAAGTAAGGGAAATACGTGACATGGAACCCAAATTTCTGGATTCTTGGGCTAAAGTCCTGCGGCGGGACGTACTATTTTTATGCTACTTTAAGATTTAAAGCCCAAAAACGGAAAAGCCTGCTCAAAAGAGCAGGCTTTTCCGTTTTTGGGCTGGGAAACTATTCCGCTTTCTCGTTGATGTAGCTCTTGGCTAGATCATTCAGGAGGGTGTCGGTTTTTTGCTCTTCTTCCAGCGTTTGACGCAACAACTTAGCTGCCTCTGCGTGGCCTAGGCGCTCCGCAAAGTGGGCGGCGGTACCGTATCCGGCAATCTCGTAGTGCTCCATGCGTTGGATAGAGGCGATCAGGCCGGCGTCTTTCACTTCTGGGGTAGCATCCTCCTCAATGGTTTCTTCGCCCTCTTCCACCAAGCCTTCCATGGCTTTGCATTTCATTCGCCCCGGGCTGGTGCCCACCAGTTCGCACACTTTCTCCAGTCGGTCTTTCTGGGCTCTGGTTTCTTCCAGGTGGGTCTCAATGGCTCCCTTCAGTTTTTCGTCTTCGGTTGCTTTGATCATTTTGGTCAGCGCGGCAATGCCTTGTTTCTCAGCGCTGTAAAGGTCTTTTAACTGGTGTTCAAACAGGTCTTCCAGTGTTTTTAACTTAGCCATAATGGTATAGGTTCTATAGGTTAGTATTTATACCAAGTCTATACGCGGAGGTAGTTAAAGGGTTAAAGAATTAAGGCAAGGGAAAGCTAATTCATCTTGTTTACAGCCGTTTAAAAATAAATGGATGCGAAGGCGCTTTGAGGATTGGCCCCGCTTAAGGCTATATGAAGTCTTCCTCTTCACTTCCTGAGGGATGGAATCGGTGATTTTTGGAACGCATCTTGTACTACGCACAAAGAAAAATTCGTAAAAAGAGAGGGATCTTCGTACTTACCTAGACTAAAGGCAGCTGAGGGAGGGTTATTCAGGAAGGAAACTGTCAGAAAGGAGCAAACTATGACGCATAACATCTGGAAATACTTTGGAGGATTGGGCTTGCTGGCCATCACGGTACAATTGTGCAGCCAGCAACCGTTACAACAAACCGGCGGATCAAACGGAAACGGAACCGATGCGCCTTTTGTGCGGGAAGGTGTCCTCAAAGCTCCTGCACTGCCTACCTCGCTCTCCTTCGCCGGCGAACCGGTTCCCTTAGACGTGCCGGATGTGGCCGAACGGCTAGACCGGGAATTACTCGTGAATTCTTACTTGCAGGCAACCACCTTGCTGGGTTTGAAACGCATGCAACGGTACCAACCCGAGATTGAGCGCTTACTCCAGGAAAATGACATCCCGGCCGATTTTATATATCTTTCCCTGGCCGAAAGCTTGTTTAGCCAGGTAACCTCCCCCGCCGGTGCCTCTGGGTTCTGGCAACTCATGCCCGATACGGCCCGGGGCTACGGCCTGTTGGTGAACTCTGAAGTGGATGAGCGTTTCCATGTAAAGAAGGCTACCCTGGCCGCCTGCCGGTACCTGAAATCGGCGAAGAAGCGTTTCGGCTCCTGGACAAATGCGGCCGCCGCCTATAACCGGGGAATGAACGGCATAGGCAATGCCTTGGAACGGCAGCGGGTAAGCTCTTACTATGACCTGTACCTGAACGATGAGACCTCGCGGTACATGTTCCGCATTCTGGCCTTGAAAGAAGTGCTGGGTAATCCGCAGAAATACGGGTTTGACCTGCCCAAAGAGCAGGGTTATGATGTGTTGCCTACCCGCACGTACAGAGTCACCACGTCCATTCCAGATCTAGCCAAGTTTGCCGTAGAGCAGGGCACCAACTACAAAACCCTCCGGCTTTACAACCCCTGGATCAAAGCCTATAAACTGACCGTTGCCCCCGGTAAGGAGTTTGAGTTGCTTTTTCCAAAGTAGTTTTTGAGGCAATGGAAGTTACTTGGGCACGAAATGAGCAGCAATGCCTTCTCTTTTTCGAGCGTCAGAGCAAAAGCGATTCGGGGCTGTTTTTCCAAAAACAGCCCCGAATCGCTTCTAAGCTTAATTCCAATGAACGTAAACCCAGGAATTGAAAGTGCTCCCCGAATTTACGCTCTGAAGTGGCGACGTGGGGGGAGAGGGTACGAATACCATAAGACCCACAGAAGTATTTTGACCGTTGTTGGTGTTCTCACCAACAACTTCTAATCAGTTCAGCTTGATGGAAATTTTGAGAAGGGAGCCGATAACGGATTCTTGGTGAGAACACCAACAATGGCCCAGAAGAATTCCAGTTTTCAATGAATAAGTGTCTCTATCCCATGCGTGCCAACCGCGTCATTTTAAGGCTAATTTGACTAAAACAGGCCAGAAACGATATTGCCAACTTATGTTTGTGACAGAGCAGGGCCCCGGAATTCCTGCATAAAATACCACGAACAGCGTCTTCAGCCAGGAGAATTACTTCTTGCCTACGGCATTACTGGTCTTCATCAATTTCCGCTGGAAGAAATCGGCGGTAGCCAATCCTACTTTGAGCGCGTTGCCGTGGCTCATCCAGTGGTGGGTATCGTCCACAATCACTAGGGTTTCATAGGGCACGCCTTTGGCTTCCAGACGCCGTACCAGATCAGTACTCTGGCTGAACTGCACGTTGCGGTCATCGTCGCCGTGGATGATCAGGACGGGGGAAGTCCAGGTATCCATGTACGCCGTTACGGAAGATTGCCAGGCTACTTTGGAGGCCAGATCTGCGTCTGGGGCACGTTCATAGCGGTCTGGGGCGGTCATGCGCAGGGTGCTGGCGACAGTGCGGTCATGCACGCCGTGGATGTCTACCCCGGCGGCAAACAGTTTGGAGTCTTTCGCCAGGGCCATGGCCGCCAAATACCCGCCGTAAGACCCTCCGTAAATCCCGATGCGGGAGGCATCTACCTGCGGCTGTTTGGCCAGCCATTCACCGGCAGCTTTGATATCCTGGTACTCCGAGTTGCCTTTGGTGTTCGCGTTCTTCGGGTTCTGGAAATCATAGCCATAACCGATACCCAAACGGTAATTCACGGAGAGCACCACAAACCCCAGCTTGGTGAGGTATTGGTTTAGGGCGTACACATTAGAGTAGTACTCTGAGTAGTTCCAGCCCAACAACATCTGACGCGAGGGGCCTCCGTGTACATACACAATGGCTGGTTTCTTCCCACCGCCCTTGGGCTCAAAAAGCTGCCCGTGAATAGTGGTGCCATCAGGGGCTTTAAAAGTCACCTGCTTGGGCGTGACCAACTGTTTAGTAGGGAACTGAGTTGGTACCAGGTTTTCGCCTAAAAGGGTAGGTTTTCCCTTCTTGAAAGGCATACTGGTGAGCAAAGCCGGACGTTGAGCCGAGGCGCTGAAATAGAGAATATTGTTTCCATCACCCGTAACCACCGGAGTCCACTCCAAGCCCGTGCCCGGCGTAAGGATTTCCATGGCCGCTTTGTCTACGGGTACCCGGGCTACGTGCCTTCGGTCAATATCCAATTTGTCTGGCCCAGCATTGGCGCTGAAGACCAACCATTTTTTGTCAGAACTCAGGCGGATGTGCTCGGCCATGAGGTTACCGGGGGTAAGGAGCAAGGCATTGCCGCCGGTGGACGGAATGGAATACAGGTGCGGCCAGTTATCCTGGGAAGAAAGGAAGACAATCCGGTCGTTGGCGGCCCAGTGCAGGTTCACGCCGCCATGGGTGCCCGGAACCGAGCCAGCCAAGGTTTTAGGCGCTTCCCATAGCTTGGTGGCTTTCCCGGTAGCCACCTCCGCCGTCCAGATAGACCAAGGCTGGTGCTTGGCGGCTAAAATAGAATCCGGTGCTCCACCCGTACCCTGCGTTCGCACAAAGACCAACCTTTTCCCGTCCGGCGACCAGCGCGGGTTCCGATCACGGGTGAAAGAAGGGGCAATCCAATTCAAAGGTGTTTGTTCGTTCGTGAAAACCCCAATGAAGGCATGGTCACCCCGGTTAGAGACAAACACCAATTGCTCCCCACTCGGCGACCACTCCAGAGATCCAACAGATCCTCTTGCCGAAAACATTTGTTTGGCAGGGGCAGAGCCATCTAGCGGTGCTACCCACACCTGAGCGTTTCTGGTGAATGACATTCTATCGCCTTTTGGGGAGATCACCGGATTGGCCCCTTCGCCAATCGCTTTCGGCTCACCGCCGGCAAAAGGCACCGTCCAGATCTGCACCTTTGGGGCAACTGGGCTGAAGGAGGTGTTCACCGGCAAATCATTGTTCCAATTAGACCCGTGGTCTCCACCGCGTACATACACCACCCATTGCCCATCCGGAGACAGCGAGATACTGGTCAGTTCCTGCCCATCGTCCTGGAGGTAATTGGTGAGCCTGCGCGGCGTAAATTTTGGGCCTTCTGCTACATAGATATTCCGTTTTCCCTGCTCGTCTATGGCCCAGGCAATGCGAGAGCCCTGTTGAGAAGACGTAAGGGCGGTAGGGAACGGATAGGATTTCACCTGTTCAAAGGAGAAGGTTTGGGCCTGTGAGGAGAGGGAGAGCAGTAGAGTAAGGAAGAGGAGGATGTAGGGGTGCAGTTTTTTCATGGGAGAAGGGTTGATTAGGTGCTTTAAATCTAAAAGAGATATGGCGATTAACTAAATTTTCTTTCAAATAAAAAGAATTGAATAAGTATTATGTTAACTGGGGTGTTGTCAATTGAAGAAATTACCTGCAATATGTATCAAAGGATAGAATTTTAGCTTACAAATACCTACTTGTAAGTATAGGATTGCGGAGGGTGGGGTTTTACCTTGAAATAAATTAATTAAAGATGAAGCTGTTTAGTGTTTTATGCCTGTTTTCATAAAAGTAGCCTAAAAACAACGGTACCAGCGGACGCTTGCGACAGTGTACAAATAACTCCCTTGTTTTTGGCCTATTTTCATGAAAATAGCTTAAAAATGACGGCACCTTCGGAGGCTTGCACCAGAGTAATTGCTTTAAAGGCCAGTTAGTGAGAAACTCTAAACAGGTTCGATTTAAAAAAAGTGAACCAATTATAATTGTATTTGAGCTACAGCCCTTGTTAAAGTAAGTTTGTGTCATTTCACTATACTTTTAAAGTAGGTAGCTGTAATTGTTATTTCATCAGCTTCAAATCCAAGTCATAGGACTTTAGTTGAATTAGTGGTACTTACTATAGATGATTGCTCTAATAATTGTACTAGAAATAGGGTGATATGTAGAGGATTTACTTGCATAATATATAATTGAAAGTATTCTAAAGAGAGTTAAAAACTCTACTTACGCCATTTTTATTTATCTGAAATTTAATATTTATGGTAATGACCGACATGCTGAGTAATGTCTTAAGTTGGACGTACCAGCGCATGCAGTACTTGAATAAAAAAGTAGAGGTTCAGGCATCCTATAATTCTTTACTTCAAACCTTAGTCGAAGCTGAACAACAGCGGCATATTGCTGAATTGAAAGCTTTGCAATTAGAAAAAGAATTGCAAGTCCAACGTGAAAAGTTGGGGCGAGACTTACATGATGGTTTTGGTTCCCAACTCACGCATCTTATTTCCAGATTAGAATTACTTGCCTACCATAAGTTGCCTGATTCTGGTCAACTTCTCCGCTTAAGTGAGTTCACCCGTGAGATGAATAATACACTGCGTGAAACCATCTGGCTGCTGGATCAGAAAGAGATCACTTTGGAGGCATTGGGGGCACGTTTGCATGGGCTGCTACTTAAAGTTTGGGAAGATCGTGAGATGCCTGTTCTAAATTGGCAATTACTAAATGCAGACGAAAACCCAATATTGATGCCTTTAATGGCAATGCACCTTTTGCGTATTTCTCAAGAAGCAACAAACAATGCATTGAAATATGCCGGTTCCACGCAGGTAGTAGTGACATTAGAGGTCTGCCAAACCAATATTTCCCTTACCATTACTGATAACGGCCATGGTTTAGGGCCCGAAGCTGCTATAAACGGCTTTGGGCTCAGTAACATGCGGAAGCGTGCCGAGGAAGTACAAGGCACATTTTTACTAGACTCTGATACTTCAGGTACCCGCATTAAGGTGATGCTCCCTCTAAATGCTTAAAAATACGTCATTTGCCGTATTTACAAGCTGCTTTTCGCTCTGTACCTTTCATCTATAAAGCAAATCCTATTTTTCTATTTTGGATGCAAAAGATAACTGTCGGAATTGTGGAAGACAATGCCCAACTGAGCCAAGATATCCGGGAGAAGCTGGCATTAAGCGAAGAAGTAGAAGTATTGTTTGAGGCGCCAAATGGGGAGGTTTTACTGCAATATTTAGCGACGTGTAAGATACCAGAAGTATTGTTAATGGATGTGCAAATGCCTCTGATGAATGGAATTGAAGCGACGAGGCAGGTAAAGCAGAAGTATCCAGACCTGAAAATTGTGATGCTCACGGTAATGGACGACGAACAAAAGCTTTTTGAATCCTTGCAAGCCGGAGCATCAGGCTATTTGCTCAAAGATGCGAAACCACACCAATTACTCAATGCAATTTATGATGTAGTGGAAGGAGGATTGCCGCTTTCACCTACACTGGCAGGTTGGGTTCTAGGATACTTGAAAGGTGATAAAATAATTCCAAAGCCACAGATTACAGGATTAGATGTTTTAAGTAAGCGGGAAAAAGAAGTACTGGAATGCTTAAAAAGAGGAATGGCTGTAAAGCAAATTTCCGAAGAACTATTTATTGCTAATAAAACTGTACGGAAACATCTGGAGCATATCTATGAAAAGTTGCAGGTGCACTCTGCTAATGCCGCTATAGTTAAAGGAATGGGTGAGTAATTGTTGAGCATATAAGAGGGACATAGAGTGTTTATGATAACTAACTAGGAACCTGTATAGAGTTTTTAATTTTCACCTAGCTCAAATGATATCACTGACGCAGGCGTCAACTTATGCCCACTTTTTTAGGCTGTTTTTTGGAATACAGCTTAGAAACAGAAGTTTGATTACCCACTAAGTCATAAGCGGACGCTTGCGACAGTGATGAAATTTTAGTATTTATTACTCATATATGAATAAATTTTTAGAGTTTAATCTAGAATCCCATTACTAGTGATTAAAATAAATGAGGTGTTATCAAATGCTTTAACGTTTTTTAAATATAAAATTATGCCTGCTTTTCAAATGCTTGATGTAGCCATTGGAATGGTATTCATCTATATGCTATTAAGCTTAATCTGCTCTGCCATCAATGAGATAATAGAAGCATGGTTGAAACTGAGGGCAGTTGACCTTGAGCAAGGGATAAGGGAGTTATTACAAGAACAAAGCGGCACGTCTGTCATCACAGAAAAACTTTATAAACATCCTCTGCTATTTGGGTTATATAGAAGTGCATATGACCCATCAAAAATTGGAAAAGACAATAGATATAGGTGGGGTTCTGATTTGCCCTCCTACATTCCGGCCAGGAATTTCGCACTTGCCCTTATGGATGTAGTTCTGCCTGCTACAGCAACTACCGCCAGTGGTTCCACAAGTGCCACCGCTGCTCCAATAGATGCTGCAGGAGCACCTTTGCCCTTGCCCAACCCTCTGCAGCCTTTGCGAAATGCTGTTAGTACAAGTGCGGCTCTCACGGGTAATACGAAAATACAAGATGCTTTGTATAGCTTGATTGATGCAGCCGGAAATGATGCTGCCAAGGCAAGGGAAAACATAGAAAATTGGTTTAATAGTTCTATGGATCGGGTGTCTGGCTGGTACAAACGACGAATACAAAAGTTTCTACTCGTTTTAGGTTTTGTATTGGCAGGCGCAGTGAACGCCGATTCCTTCGCCATTTTTAAAAGCCTTGTTGATGATCCACCTCTAAGAAATGCCATAGTTTCTGCTGCTGCCCAAGCACCTCACCCTTCAGATAATTCACAAACGCCACAACTCAGGTTACAAGAGGCTGAAGCTGCCCTTGTGAAATTCAAATTGCCTATAGGTTGGGACTGGAAATCAGAACTCAATCCTACTGGTGTGTCAAACTTCCGTGCCTTACCACCTTGGGGGGTAAGTTGGGCCTTTAAAGTGTTAGGCTGGCTAATTACCGGATTGGCAATTTCATTAGGTGCGCCCTTCTGGTTCGATCTGTTAAATAAAGTAATGGTGATACGCTCAACGGTTAAGCCACATGAGAAAAGCCAAGAAGAATCTTCGGAGGATAGACAGAGATGAATTATGTTAATTATTGATCATATTTCAAGAGTAGTGAACATAATTACTGGGTAGAAATACCTTCTGTTATTTTGTCATCCTGAAAGGATCTTGTGGGCGAACTAGAAAGGCTTTTAAGAAAAGTAATTACCGGTCGCTAACCATCTCCTTTCATGGTTACAGAAAGGAGATGGTTTAAACTAGTTTAGTCCTGCTACTTACATGAAGTTAGCTTAATTTTTAAACATTATAAATTAGAAAATATGATAAGGGATTACTTCTATTTCAATTTAATGTCAGTAGTTGATGACGATGAAGATGTTGACTTTAAAGTTGAGTTTATCTCTAATGGAAACACAGGAAAGACAAGTATTAATGTTCCTGGACCTAATGACTCTATAATACACGATCAAGGTGTTAAGTTTATAGGGAAAGGGAGGGATTTACGCAATGGAACTACTGTAGTTGTTTCCAGAATTAGAAATCCACTTCCTATTGAGGAGGAGGATACAATAAAAGTTTATTTTTATATAAATAACCACTTATTAGCACAGGCAGATAATCCTGATGTTATTCCGCACAGTAATCATAAGTCTGAGACAGACGTTTCTGATATTCATTTGTTTATTAAATTTCCGGCTATATGAAAAGAGGCATAATCATTATTGTTACTCTCATTCTTAGTTCAAAATTGCACGCTCAGGAAAAACTTGACCCAATTAGTGCACCTACATCGCCTGCATCTGCTGTTTTAGGTGTGCAACCTAGTACAGTCTTAACACCTAAATCATACCGAGCATTAGAGACCGCCTTATACTCAAACTTTATAAAAGAAGGGGGGAGCGCAATAATCCCAAATGATTTTTCCTTAGAATTTACTCCTTATTGGTTCGAAGATCATAGTTTACCGTTAGAGGAGTACTTGTACCCGAAAAATGCATGGGATCAAATAACCAGGACTTCTTCATTTTCTATTGCCTCTACCCAAAATTTTTTGTTTGAAGATAAATCTTCTACAAACGGATTAGCATTTGGATACCGAACAAGATTTTACCTGTCAAATAAAAAAGACCGAGATAAAATAAGTAATTACAGGAGTACACTTGGTAGAATTGATATTACTGATATCAATTTTAAGGGTGAGATAGGCCAATTGTTAGCAGGAGATGTAACAATCATTACTAAACAATCTTTTTTAGATAAGTCCAGGAGTGTTTTGTTGTTGTATGTTCAAGAAAAATTAAAATTTGATATAGATAAGACTAAAGAGTTTGTGAAGAATTTATATGATAAAACTGGTTCACTTCCTGAATTAGATCGTGCTAATATAGGTTTGTTTTTGCAAGGATATTTTGAGTTAATAAATGCTGATGTAAGTAATATAGACGATTCAGAACTTATCTACGAAGAATTTAAAGAATATATAAAGCAGAGACAAGGATTAACCGTAGATCTTGCTTATGGGACTTTTTTAAACTTTCCGACAAATAATTTTAAATATTCTTTTGTGCCTCGTCAATCTTTATGGATTACACCTGTTTATAGATTTGGAAATGAGATTAGTTGGCTAAGGGCACTTATTGTTTTTCGATATGAATGGTCGGACTTGAAATATTATAAGAGATACTTTCCAAGTTCTAAAGTTTACAAAAGTAATATAGATTATGGCATCGCCTTTAATGGGGATTATAAATCTTTTTATTGGCAGTTGGAAGCAGTTGGAAGACGGAGTAATACAGAAGTGTCTATTGGAACTGATGCTAATGGAATAGATTTGTTTTCAAAAGATAAAAGTTCTGATTTTCAGTATATTGGCAAATTAGGTTACCGGATAAACGATAATATTGCCCTTACATATAGTTTGGGTAACCAGTTTAAACCTGAATTCGATCCAGAAAGTACATTAGTTGCTCTACTGACCCTGAACTTTGGTTTTGGTGGACCAACCATGGATAACTTAAAGTGATAGAGTTTCTTTTAGCGTATGATATAAATTCCTTAATCATAAATTTAAAATAATTGTATCTATCCAGCTGTAGTTGCTTTGTTTTAGAACCTGTATTTCTAAACAATAAACCCTCTAAAAAATGGACGCCGTAATGGATTTGACTGCTAGGGCAGTAGCGTACTTAGTTTTGATACAAGATATTATCTATGATCTTGAGGGTAATAAACAGGGTGAAGAGACTGTTTCTTTACTGGATCATAATGAAGATAGTATCTTTGAAAAGCTTGGCGCGGCATTAAAAAAATACAATGATTCAGCGCAACCAAGTAATCCTTATTTAGAACGTGCTAGTGAATTAATCTGTATAAAAGGTGAGAAGTTAGAGGGCTTAGAGATAGGTCATTTAATTTTGAAGAGATCCAAGGCATTACTGGTATGGCTTAGGGAGTACAAGTCTGGGGTAAGACAAAAGCTTTACTATTATGACGTGCGCAATGTTTCTAAAAAAGAGCTGAAGAACCAAACTTCAGAGACTTTGAAATTCCTTGACAGATACCCGGCTCCCCAGCAATGGCGCACTGCAGTAAGATCTATCCTTTATCTTACACCAGAGTCGCGCATAAGATTAGCCCAAGCTTTGAATTATCTGCCGCTTTTGGTGGTGATAGCTAGGGATGGAGGTAATTTGTCATTACAAGATCAGAGAACACTTCAAGAAGAATGGGAAACTGATAAAGTGACCAGGATACTTATTGAAGATGATCAAGTATTATTTAATCATTTGATAAACAAGGAGATAGCTTTGCCTTTTGATGTTGTCTTCAAACAGGAACTAGCAGAGATAGACAAAAGCCGCAGCCATCGTAACCAGGCAAGCGGCTTGCCTAATTCAAAAATCTGTGTACCTAATGGCAAGGTTGGTGCTGGGGTAAATGAAGATAATGATCCCTATCTTAAAGCTGCTGGTATGGGTCTGTGGGCGCTTGCCTTGTCTGGCGGCGGAATCAGGTCTGCTACTTACAATTTAGGGATCTTACAAGGTTTAGCGAAGGCAGGAATACTTTCCCGGTTTGATTACCTCTCAGTAGTATCGGGAGGTGGCTACATTGGGGCATGGCTGGCGGCTTGGATAAAAAGAGACGGCTCCCTGTTAAAAGTACAGGATAGATTAGACCCGGAAAAGTCCTCTGATCCTCGGGGCGAAGAAGTACGGCCTATCCGGTGGCTCCGCATGTTTAGCAATTACCTGGCACCAAATGCGAGTATCATGTCCACTGATTCCTGGACGGTTGGCATGACCTGGCTGAGGAATACCCTCTTAAATCAACTCATCATTATACTGTTGTTGTGCACTGTACTTTCCACGGGCTATTGTTTATATCTTTATTGGCAAAACCATCTTTGGTCTGTAAACAGTAGCAATGGAGTGGTTCTGGTTATTATAAGTATATTCTTGCTGTCTGGTGCCCTTATGGCAGGCTTTGGTATGCGCGGTTATCATAACTTACTGTCATCTAAAAGAGTTGAACCTGCAAAGAGAGCCAGATTAATAACCCTAGGGCTGTTATTCCTTAGTCTGATAACCTCTTTCCTGATAAGTAGTTGGTTTTTTGTTTATGCTACCAAATTCAATGTTAATGATATTGATTTTGGTTTCATTTGGTCAACTTTTGCAATAAGCGCGGCAGGTCTATTACTGGTCGCCTACCTTGGCCGGTATTTTTCATGTTTGCCTAAATACAATATCTATCAAAAGGTGGGGGCTTGGGTATTAATCGTTTCGTTTTCTGTTTTTGCGGCCCTTATTGGTTCTTTATTGCTAGGCGTAGTTTGGAAAGCAATCCTGCTTATCTATGACGCCCTTGGTACTACACTCTCCATTAGAATACCTTTTAAAGACAAAGCCGTAAATGTAAACTTTGAAGCCGAAGATTTCAGGGAAAAGTTAATTTTCATAGTGGGTACGCCCTTGGTCTTAGAAGTATTAAGCTTTACGGTTGTGTTAAGAATGGCATTTCTTGGCAAGTATTTTCCTGATGACCGCAGAGAGTGGTGGGGGCGCCTGGGTGCCTTGGTTCATAGGTTCATACTTTGCTGGCTACTGCTAAGTACTCTGGGTCTGTTCAGTGGAGAAATAATACAGTTAGGGGAAGGTTATTTGATGGTAGTGGCGGGAAGCTGGTTTGCCTTGATCGCAGTAGCGGTTCGCTTTGCTTTTAGTTCTACCACTCCAGCTCAGAAAGATTTAAATAATACGGCATCTAAAGTAAAAGATGTCATTGTGCGAATTGCTCCTTACCTGTTTATAGCGGGTATGCTAATTCTGGCTGCTGAAATAAATAAAAGGTTAATGGGCTTTTGGGGAATTAACAAGGAGCTGATGGAGAAAACAGACCTGTTCTACAGAGTTGTTGCCTTAACAGCCATGCTTGCTTTAGGTACTTTTATTTTGTCTTGGAGAGTGGGTGTGAATGAATTCTCAATGCACCACTTTTACCGGAACAGACTTATGCGGGGCTATTTAGCCGCTACCCGGAGGCGGACTGAACGAGATAAATCATCAAATGCTTTTACTGGCTTTGACAGTAAAGATGATCTTAAATTAGCTTTGTTAACAACAGGAAAGGGATATCAAGGGCCTTATCTTATCATTAACACAACCTTGAATGCCACCCAAGTTACAGACCTGGATAGGCAAGACCGCAAGGCCGAGTCATTCGTGTTTACCCCCTTGTTCTGTGGATTTGATATCAGCCGCACCAGGTCTGTGGGTAGTTTGGCCGGTAAATCTTATGAATACGGTTTCCGCCCAACGGGGCACTTTGCTTATAAGGGAGGGCCGGGGATTGGTACGGCAATGGCTATTTCTGGGGCGGCGGCTAACCCCAACCAAGGGTATCATTCTTCATCTGCCACCGCGTTTCTGATGACTGTCTTCAATGCCCGCCTTGGCTGGTGGATGGGGAACCCCCGGCGTAATAGATGGAAACGCTCTGATCCAAGATTTGGGCTAACGTATCTCATCTATGATCTGTTAGGCAAAACCGATACGAAAAGAGATTATGTCTGTCTTTCAGATGGCGGTCATTTTGATAATATGGGTTTATACGAGCTGATTAGGCGCCGGGTGACCTTTATTGTCTTAGGAGACGGGGAGCAGGACAGCAACTTTGCCTGTGAAGGACTGGCGAATGCCATTCGTAGATGCCGAATTGACTTTGGCGTGGAGATCGTCATTGATGTTGCTGCAATCACGGAAAGAGATGATAAGACCCAACGCTCAACCCGTCATTATTCTGTAGGGAATATCTGGTACCCGGAAGATCCTGCCGACAAACCTTCTGGTAAACTGCTGTATCTAAAAACGTCGCTCACCGGCGATGAGTCAGTTGACGTAAAGGAGTACGCCGCCGTCAACCCAAAATTCCCTCACCAGTCTACCAGTGACCAGTTTTTCAGCGAAGCACAATTTGAAAGCTACCGTAAACTAGGATTACATGTTATTGAATCTGCGCTTCCTATAATTTGATTAACGTTCCGCAAAGCTGCCGGTAGTTGCCGGCGAGTCTGGAGACTTACAACTTCCTTAGTTACGAGACTTCAGTCTCACGCCAGTGAGTTGGAAACCTATAAGGTCTTGGAGATCTCACAGGTTCCCAGCTTGTTTTCCATAGAGAAAACCAGAAATGCAAAATGTCATGCACTAGCCACCACAACCCGTTTTTCGCCTAAATTCCAATAAACAGGCCAAGAACGCTGCTGAAAAATGGAGCAAAAAAAAGCCTCTCCCAATCGGAGAGGCTTTTCTGTACTATGTCTTTATAACTAAAGACTAAGCGCGTTTTACGTTGATGGCGTTTAGTCCTTTTCTTCCTTCTTGAAGATCATAGACTACCTCGTCGTTTTCTCTGATTTCATCTACTAATCCAGATACGTGTACGAAGTACTCCTGATTTGAATTGTTGTCTTTGATAAAACCGAACCCTTTAGAGTCGTTGAAGAATTTTACTGTTCCTTGATTCATAATAATGATTAATATACATCTACTACCCTCAAAGGTAAACAATAGTTCAAGGTATCCTAGAAAAAGTAAAAATTAGTTTTAAAAATCTTCAATTCTGAATTCTGGCTAGTAGAGGCTGGGGTTTGTGTTTTGAACAAAATGTAAGGCAACAATTCTTGTGTCTCTTCTTCAACTGTTCTGAATACTAATGATAAGTTATGCGAGATTCTTTGAGTCTGATACCAGCAGCTTAGGAAGGTATATCCATCTATCGTGTGCTAAGGAAGGATTTACGTTAAGAGCTTGTTTAAATTTGAGGTTTGCCAGCGAAAATGGCCAGAGAAAGGTTCTGCATTCGCGTTTTTCTCGCAGCGTAGCAGCGCTACGGTGCGAGAAAAAGGCGAATGCAGGTTCTTTTTATGGTTGTTTGCAGCGCAAAGATGAAATTTAAACATGCTCTAATACATCAATCATTAATGAAGGCATACTTGATAGGTTTGAGTATATTTATACCTATACTTTGCACAACCCCAAAGACATGAGAGTTATTGATAAACTGGCTTGGATTGAAATCAAAGACGGCCAGATTCTGAGTACCCGAAGTAAAGGACGAACCAAGTACTATATTCCGGGTGGAAAGCGCGAGGCGGATGAAAACGATTTTACCGCTTTGTCCCGGGAAATAAAAGAAGAACTCACCGTGGAGCTGGTGGAGGAAACGGTGAATTACTTCGGGACTTTTCAGGCGCAGGCCGATAACCATGCGGAAGGAGTTGACGTGAAAATGACCTGCTATACTGGTGCCTATACGGGTACTATCCAGGCCGCCAGCGAGATTGAGGAAGTGGTTTGGTTAAGCTATGCCGACCGGGAAAAAGTGTCTCCCGTTGACCAGATAATTTTTGACTGGATGAAGGAGGAAGGCCTACTGCTGTAGGCTAGATTACAGTCATTATTACTTCGCCCATATCTCGTTTCTAATCTGTTTTGCTGAAAAAAGGCCTAAAACGGAATGCTTAAGAATGCAATGTTAAGCAGTTTAACCTTCTCTTGCGTTACATGAAAGCAGCTGATGTCTTCACTAATGGTCACCTGAAAAATTTTCCGTTTTTAGGCTGTTTTGGTGAAAAGTCCTGAAAACCAATTCTACTGCTAACCCTTCCTTATGAATTGCTGCGCCCAAGCAACCCCTCCCAGGAGGGGAATTATTCCAATGAGGCCTATCCCACTTAAACCCCAATACGAACAGATCATTTAAAAAGGGAGGTATTCATTTTAAGAAGGTACAACTCCTACATGGCCTTTTCAATCTTCACTTTCTTGCCTTTCAGTTTTTCCTGGCCCAAAAGCTTTACTGCTTTGTCTAATTTCTGTTTGGCTACGGCTACAAAGGCAGCGTTATCCAGCAATTCAATCCGGCCCAGGTCTGGTTTTTCTAATCCGCCTTTCTGGAGCATCCAACCCACCACATCTACTTTGTTTACTTTGTCTTTTTTGCCCGCGCTAATGTAGATGGTTTCCCAAGGGGAGGGGGGAGGCAGAACGGCTTTAGCCGGTAACTTCTCCAGGGGAGGAATCTTGGCCAGGTAAGGCGGCTTTTCACCGGGTTGCAGGAGCAGGTAGCTGGTGCCTTTGGCGTTCATGCGGGCGGTGCGGCCATTGCGGTGCGTGAAGTTTTCCTGGTCGGGTACCTGGAAGTGGATGACAAACTCCACCTCCGGAATATCTAGTCCACGCGCGGCTAAGTCAGTGCTGACCAGGGTGCGGTAGGTGCCGTTCCGGAACTTCATTAAGGTGCGTTCGCGGTCTGGTTGCTCCAGTCCGCCGTGGAAGATGCCGTGGGGCAGGCCTTTGTCGCGCAGGAAATCGCTTACTGCTTCCACCGTGTCGCGCTGGTTGCAGAACACCATGCTGGAGGCGGTACCTATGGCGCATAACACATCCATTAAGGCTGACATCTTGTTTCCGTTCTGCACTTCCACGGCCTTCACCTGCAAGTCAGGCGCGTTGCTGGCCTCCTGCAGGAAATTAACGGTTACGGGGTTCCTGAGCCGGGTAAAGGAAGGAACATTCGGCATGGCCGTGGCCGAAACCAGGAGGCGTTTGTCTAAGTTAGGTAGTTGGCCTATGATGAAAGCCATGTCCTCCTGAAACCCGTACTCCAGCGATTTATCAAATTCATCCAGCACCAAGGTTTGGATGGAAGTGGTGGCGAAGTTTTCTTCCCGCAGGTGGTAGGCAATCCGGCCCGGGGTGCCAATCAGGAGCGCTGGCGGATGGGCCAAGCTGCGTTTCTCGGGGTTGGTGGCGTGCCCGCCATAGAGGCTGTCTACTTTGAAGCCGGTAGCCATGCTTCTGAAAACCTGTTCAATCTGCATGGCCAGTTCGCGGGTGGGGGCTAGAAGGAGGGCCTGCACTTCCTGTACTTCGGGCTTCAAACGGGACAGGATGGACAGCAAATACCCCAACGTTTTCCCTGAACCCGTAGGCGACAGTAAGATGACATCGCTTTTCTGGGCCGCCGCCAGGGTGGCTTCCTGCATCTCATTCAGGCGGGAAATCTTTAGGGTCTCCAGGATTCTTTGGTGCATTTGCGGTTCGTTTATTCGGTAAAGGTAGCTATTAATCCGGCAGGGTTTCTGACCAGAAGCGTAAACTGCAATTACTACGCAGGAAGAAAACTGCTGGCCAATGGAATCTGCCTTCTTTTTGTTTAAGCGCACGTCTTTGGTGTTTTACTGGTGTTTTCCGGAAAACGGGCGTAAAACGGGAGAAAGGCCAGATGGAAAAACACCCGCAGGAATAGTAATATTTCCCTCAGCCCTGCGACCAATAGAGCACAAGACCTTTGAGGGTGGAATACAGGACAGGTGACGTAATCAGTTCTGATCAAACATTTACTACCTTGGTCTGGAAGAATCAGGCAATTAAGTCTGCGTTTGCGTATAGAACTGGGCAGTTACTGCGTTTTTAGAGAAACAAAACAACTATGGCAATTTTATTCGCATTTATATTGGCCGGATTTCTAGGGTATATCTATGGCCACCGCATCAGACCCAATAAACGGCTGCAAAGAACCCTGCGGCAAATTCAGGAGAAATGTGCCGCGGTGTTGGAAGACGAGAAAAAAGGCGTGTACAAAACCATTGTGACCGACAACCAGAAATCGTCTGAGTTGGTGGTAGAGGTGAAGGAACTGGCGGTGACGCAGGGCGGTCAGGTAAAGGTGCAGTACCTGAACGCTTACTACAAGAACCCGGTGTTCAGAACCCGCAAAGGAGCTGAATTATTGCAAGAGGTGCACGGCCTGCTAGGCGATTACCTGCCTAAGAATGAGATTGAATGGTATGAGGTCAATGGCCGCCATCAGAATATCAGAGAGTTTGTACAAGAGCTGGAAACGGTTCAGAAATCCCACATCAGAATAAACGAAGCAAATGGAAAATAAGGAAATCGCCCTGTCAGAAAACAAAGAGTTGATCCAGCAGAAAGCCCTGGAAATCTCCAAGACCATAGACCCCAGCAAGCCCGAAAGCCTCAGTTCCTTCGGGGTAGAGACGCAGCGTAAGTTGGGTTATTATTCCAATGAGCTCCTGACCAAGGTGAAAGCCAAAGACTCTGGTGATGCCGGGGCGGCCATCAATGAGCTGCTTACCCAGATCAACATGATCAAGGTAGACGAGACCGAGAAACCCGGTTTCTTCTCGCGCCTGCCGTTTATGGGCAAGATCAAAAATAAGACGCAGCAGTTGGCCAGCCAGTACAACTCGGTGTCTGAGAACGTAGATGATGTGGTGGTGAAGCTGGAGAAAACCCGCCAGAGCGTCTTGAAAGACACCACCGGCCTGGAGGTCATGTTCAAGCAGGTGGTGGAGTACATCCATGAAGTACGTTCTTTGATTACCGCCGGCAAGATGAAGATAGAGGAGATTGAGAATGAACTGATCCCGCAACTACAGTCTGAGGTGGAGAGCAGCGGGCAGGACGAACTGGTGGTGCAGCGCCTCGCCGACATGGTGGCGTTTAAAGACCGTTTAGAGAAAAAGGTGCATGATTTCACCTTGTCGCACACCATTGCCACGCAGTCTATGCCGCAGATCAGGATGATCCAGACCACCAATGACGTACTGGCCCAGAAGATACAGAACTCCATTGTGACCGTGATTCCGGTGTGGCGCCAGCAGGTAGCCATTGCCCTGGGGCTGGAGAAACAGCGGAAAGCCCTGGAGATTCAGAAGAAGGTCACCGATACCACCAATGAGATGCTGATGAAGAATTCCCAAATGCTGAAAACCAACGTGGTGACCGCCGCGCAGGAAAACGAGCGGGGCATTGTAGACGTGGATACTTTGAAGAAGGTGAACAAAGACATGGTGGAAACGTTGGATGCCGTGATCAAGATCTCTGAGGAAGGCAGCCGCAAACGGGCCGAGGCGGTAAAAGAGCTCGCGCTGGTGCAGGAAGAACTGAGCAGCAAGATTCTGGGCACGTTAAGCAAATCTAAAAAGATTGAAATTGAATAATGGCGGATAATTCCTCTTCCACTGCATCTTTAGAAGGAGTCCTGACGCAGGAGCAGGACTCCCTTTTAGATTTGTACTTGAACAACCTGGACAATTTTTTCGAGAATCAGAAAAACGCCGAGAAAATACAGGTTGAAATTGAGACGCTCCACCTTAAAAAGATACTCTCTGAATGATGGATTTCATGCGATCCCTGTTTGGGATGAAAGAGACGGGCCAAAGAGCCGTAGTAGGAGCACCCGTCGATTTTGGATTACAGGAGATAGCGTATATCAAAGATTCTAACCGGAGGCTTACCCAGCTTCAGGAGTTGGGTGCCCGTTTCAAGGGAACGCCGCACGAGCCTAAAATGAAGGCCGTCTACGAGAAGACCAAGAACATACATACCTATCTGGTTTCCAGAAAGAAGACGCATGACCTGGAGCTGTTCCACCTCAAGAACACCGACCATTTCATTACCACCTTCACCACCATTCTGGACGTGCACCAGAAACATTACCACCTGTCGCAGGCGGGCTCGGGAGGAAGTGAGGCCGTGGAGGCATTGATGCACCAGAGCAAGGCAGAGAAACTGAAACGGCTGGAGAAGGCAGCCAACCTGCCCGACCAGGTGAAACCCCTCACCAATACCGTGCAATTCTACAATGCGGGCGAGGCCAAAACCGCCGTGCCCCGTCTCTACGTGCCTGATATTTCCATCAACACCGTTGAGAAGATCACCTATCACACTGAAGGAAAATCTGGTGATTTGGTGCCCAGGGAAGTAGGGTTCACTTCTTCCAAAGACCAGAAAGAAGCCTTCCAAAACCACCTTTCCGTGCGGATAGGGTTGAAAGACGCGTCTTACGTAGGCAATGCGCTGGTTACCATTCCCAACAACAACGGCATTCAACCCACCGGCATCGTGCCCGTCATCCACTGGGAAGGATTTCTCTACGCCATCAACCTGAATGATTACCGCCTATTTCCCGTCAGAATTTACCGGAACGGAAGCAAGTAGGGGCAGCCCCTTTTGGTTGCCCAAACAATTGCTGATTCCTGTTTTCTAGCATTGCGGGACAGGTCGCGACCTGTCTGTACATTCTCTGGAAAATAGCCGGGAGAATGGTAAAGGCAACCACAAGAAAGAGCAACCACAAGGGATTGTCCCCCCCTACTGAGAAGCTCCGTTTTGGGCCTGTTTTTAAAGAAACAGGCCCAAAACGGAGCTTCTTCTTCTACAAACCACCAGTGGTGGTTCTGGGCTATTTCCTGAAAAAGACCTTGAAAACGGTGCCTTCGCCTACCTGGCTTTCTACCTCTATTTTGCCGCCGGCATTGTTCACGATCTTCTTGACCATGTATAAACCAATGCCGGTGCCTTCCACGTGGTCATGGAAGCGTTGGAACATGGTAAACAGATGTTCCTGTTGTTCGGGGTTTAGCCCTAGGCCGTTGTCCTGTACGGTTAGCACCATGAACTCTTTCTCTACGCGGCACTGTACGCTTACTTTGGGAGAACGGTTGGGAGAGCGGTATTTGATGGCGTTGGAAACCAGGTTGTAGACAATGCTGCGCAGGTTCTTCTCGGAGAAGGAAATGACCGGGCATTTAGTGACATCTAGTTCCAGTTGGGCATCGGCCTCCTTCACCATCGGCTCCAGATCCAGGGCTACGTCCTGCACCAGGCGGGCCAGGTCTATGGTGGTCACCTCAGTGCTGTGGTCGTTCTGGAGTTTGGTGATTTCGGTGAGGTTGCCAATGGTTTTCTTGAAGCGTTCTACCGCGCCTTGCATCATGTTCATGATCTGCTGCACCTCTGCCATCTCCATCTTGGTTTTGGGAAGTTCTACCTGCAGTTCCCGCAAGAGGGCTTCAATGTTATGGATGGGCGCTTTGAGGTCATGCGAGGCGGTGTACACGAAATTGTCCAGGTCATCAATCACCCGAAGTAAATGGGCGTTGGTATCCTTTAGTTTCAACTGCGTGTCTTTGAGGTCAGACAAGTCAATGAACGAGCCCAGCACCCGGTGCGGCACCTGGTACTCATTGTGCAGAATATACGCGCGGTTGTACACCGGGGCATAGGAGCGGTCGGCGCGGGTGAGCCTGAACTCCTCTACCCATTGGTCTTCCCCTTTGTTGATGGCCTCGTTGATTCCCTTGATCACCCGTTGCTTGTCTTCGGGGTGAATTTTAGAGAACCAGGCGTTTATCCCTTTGCCCATTTCCTCGGGCTCATAGCCCAAAATGGGTTTCAGGGTGTCGCTCCACCACAGTTCATTGGTGATGAGGTTCCAGTCCCAGACGACATCATTGGTGGCCATGGAAACCAACTTGAAGCGCTCCTGGCTTTCTGAGAGTGCCTGGGTTCTATCCGCTACCTTAATTTCCAGTTGGTTGTTGAGTTTGATCAGTTCTTCCTCGGCGCGTTTGAGGTCTTCGTAGGCCAGCAGAATTTTCTCTTCGCTTTCCCGCTTTTCGGTGATATCTGCCATGGTGAGGGTAAGGCCGTCTCCCATTTTAGCAGCGGCAAGCTCAAACCAGCGGCGTTTGCCGTTCATCTCCAGGTTTTGCTCCACGTGTAGCGGCTGGCCGGTTTCTATGACCTGCACAAACTTCTTGAACAAACCGGTTTTCTTCAGGAAAGGCATCTCTGGCAAAACGCTCTGGTGCAGGAGCTGATTCTGCGACTTGCCCATCAGTTGCTCTGCCTGGTTGTTCAGTAACGTCCACTTGAAATCTACCACTTCCTTCTCTTGGTTACGCACCGCCTGGAACGCCATAATGTTGTTGAGCGAACTGTTGAGTACGCCCTGCACCACGTTGCTGAGGGTTTTCAAGGTGGTAACCTCCACAAAGCTGAGTACCACGCCGTCTTTGTTTCCGTCGTGCTTCAGGTAGGGAATGATGCGCATCAGAAAACTTTTCCCGTCGGTGGTTTCCAGTTCCTGCTCAATTTCCACGGACGTGTTGTTCACCTTCTGGATGTCTTCCAGCCAGCGGTTGTACTTGAAGTTGTGGGAAAGGTGGTGAATGGGGCGGCCCAGGTCTAAGTCAATGATGTTGATCAACTGTATGACAATGGGCGTGAACTTTCTAATGACCAATTTCTGATCCAGGAAGAGTTGCCCTATGTTGGAACTCCTGATGTAGTTGTCCAGGTCTTCGTTCAGTTCCTGCAGTTCTTTGATCTTGAGCTGATGTTCTGAGTTAACCGTGTGCAATTCCTCGTTCAAAGACTGCATTTCTTCATTGGAACTTTGCAGCTCTTCGTTGGAAGACATGAGTTCCTCATTGGTAGATTGCAGTTCTTCATTGGAGGTGCTCAAATCCTGTACGGTCAGGTGCAGGCTTTCGCGGGCTTCTTTCAATTCTGCCTCCAGAATAGAAAGCTGTTGGAAATACTCGGTGTCTGCCGGTGTCACCAGCGAAGGCTCCAGATTTTTGAGAGTGGGGTTTACTTTCCCCATTTCCTGCAACAGCACCAGCAGTACCTTGGGCAAGTCTGGCTCCGCCGAAATGGCTTTCACCGTCATTTGCACCAACTGGTTTTTGGAACCTAAAGGCACCATCACCTGCCTGGACACGGTTTTCTGGTTTTTGAGCACTTTTCTGATATCTACGCTCAAAGTAACGGCCAACTCTTTGGGCACCATCTCCAGCAGGTTCAGTTGCAGGCGTTTTTGGGGTAGTTTTAGAAAACGGTTGAAATCCCCTATGCCGTGCAGGAGTTGGTAGTTGTCATCAATGTAGAGGCCGGTCATTTTCAGGTCTTCGGCCACGGCATCCAGGAACAGTTCATGGTAGCGCAGGGCTTGCGCGTTCCGGTAGGTGAGATGGCTGGGTTCAGAAGGCACCCGGGTATGATGGCTAACCCCGTAGGTCTGCTGAACTCCCTTGCTTTCCTGAATCTTCTGGAAGAGCTTCCATTTGCGGTTTCTCTCCGCGAAGTAATATTTCAGGTCTCCAATGTGCTCGCTGGGGCCCAGGAACAGATATCCGTTCAGTTTCAGGGCATACGGAAACACCGACATCACCTTTTTCTGGAGATCGGGGTTGAGGTAGATGAGCATGTTGCGGCAGGTGATCAGATCTATCCGGCTGAAGGGCGGGTCTTTTTGCAGGTCATGCTGGGCAAACACCACCAGCTTTCTAATGTCTTCCTTGATGGTGTACCGGTTGTTTTTGTAATGGAAGAACTGCTGCAGCCGGCTCTCAGACACATCTTTGGCAATGGAAACCGGGTACACTCCTTTGGAGGCTTGCCGAATGGCGCGCTGGTCAACATCGGTGGCGAAGAGTTTCACGTGCGTTTCTCGCCCAATTTTCTGAAAACACTCCTGAAACAGCATGGCAATGGAATACACCTCTTCACCGGTACTGCAGGCGGTTACCCAAACCTTAACGGTTTCCTCCTCAGGGGTGTTGGCAATAATGGCTGGGATAATTTCCTGTTGCAGCACCTCAAACGCCTCGGTGTCCCGGAAGAACCGGGTCACGCCAATCAGGAACTCCTGGCAAAGCTGCTTGATCTCGGCCGGATTTTCATGGATGTAGGTCAGGTATTCTGGCAGGGTAGCCACATTCACCACGTCCATTCGCTTTTTGATGCGCCGGTAAATGGTGCCCTGTTTGTAGCTTTTGAAATTGGTTTGGGTATGGGTACAGATAAGATCCAGGATTTCCTGCAACACCTCATTGTTTTCAATGCCGTTTTCCTGTTCCATGAGGGTGTGCACCAACGGAATCTGACGCGTGTACTCCAGAATCTCATGGGGCATGTTTTCCGGCGGAAAAACAAAATCTACCACCCCGGTTTCTATGGCGCTGCGGGGCATGCCGTCAAATTTGGCCGAAGTTGGGTCTTGCACCATCACCATGCCGCCCGCCGCTTTGATCATCTTCACGCCTTTGGTACCATCAGTGCCGGTACCAGACAGAACCAGACCGATGGCGTACCGGCCCCGGTCTTTGGCCAGCGATTCAAAGAAAACGTCTATGGCAAAGTTGGGTTCCCGGTTTCTTACCTGGTCTACTAACTTTAGCCGCCCTCTTTTCAAGGTCAGTTGCTTGCCGCTGGGCAGCACATAAATGCAGTTAGGGCGGGTGAGCATGTCATTTTCTGCTTCCTGCACCCGCATTTGGGTGTGTTTGGAAAGCAACTCCGCCATCAAACTTTTATGGTCAGGCGAGAGGTGCTGAATAATGACAAACGAAAACGTTGAGTTGTTGGGGAAATGGTCAAACAACTTATGAATGGCCTCTAACCCTCCCGCAGATGCCCCAATTCCTATCAGGTAATGGTCTGTCTGGGGGAGAGTGACGGGCTGTTTTGAACTTGGCATTGGTGATGTTGGTAAGGTACTGTCTTTTATAAAACTGCCGAAGGACGTGCCTTACTATCTTTCCTTGATGATTTTTTCCAGGACAGCGCTACGCAACGTCTCGGCGGCCTCTACTTCTTCTGCTAACCAGGGCAGGGAAGTATGCTTCACTGTTTCCTGGTAAGTGGAAAAAGAATTACGCGGGTGGTAGGTTTTGCCGTCATTTTCCATTTGAATAGCCTGATTAGGGTTGCCTCCCCAACTAACGGTCTGCAGTACCTCTGGCCGGAATCCAATCATGTATTCGCCCTGTTCTGGGTTGATAGGCAGCACCATCAGCCCACTTGCCAGGTCTTTGTACTCCCGGGATCGCGCGTATTGGTTGGGCAGGGTATCGGTGGTGTAGAGTTTATCGGTTTTGTTTCGGCGGAGCCAATACACCAGTTCCTTTATGTCCTGGTCAGTAGGCGTTTCGCCGCTAGTCCAGACTCCACCCTCAAACAACACCGCAGCCCCTGTGAGATTGAAGAGGTGCAGGAGGCTGGTTGAGCCGGATAAAAGACCTTCGGGCAGACTTGGGTTGGTGTACAGTTGCTCCAGTAATTGCGCGTGCATGCCCCGCAACCGCGATCTACGTTCAATGGTCTGTTCCCGTTCCTTGGACGCCAACTGCGCTGATACTATGCCGGACAATAACTCCAGCGCCGACCTTAGCTCATAGCTGGGGTTCTTAGGTGATTTATGGTGGCAGGAAATTAGCCCCCACAGTTTATTGTCAATAATGAGCGGCAAAGACATGGAAGCCATGACTTGCAAATTGGCCAGATACTCTAAATGCACCGTTGCCACGCTCCTTAAGTTGCAGTCAGATAAATCTGTGAACTGCAACGTCAGCGGGTTGATGAGCGGAGTTAACCGAATGGGCGTGTAAGAACGGGTAGGAATGAGCCGGTAAGGATTGCTGAAATAGAGATCGCGGGATTGCTTAGGCACATCAGAAGCCGGAAAGCGCAAGTCCAGGTAGTCATCCATGTCCTCTTCCTTGGCTTGCCCAATCACAATACCGTTCCACTGCGGGTCAAACTGGTAGGCTAACACGCGGTCAAACCCGGTCAGCTTTTTCATTTCCTTTACCGTGATCTGGGCAATCTCCTGAGTGCTGCCTGCCTGCTTAATAAGTGAGGTGAGATACTTGATCTGTTGGTACAATTCCAGAAATGAATCTTGGCGCGAAGAATCCCGGTTGTTTTCCACCTCAATGAGAACGTACTCTTCCTTGGGGTGCACCAGGGCCGTTAGCGTACTCTCTTTGCCCTGCGCCAGAAAAGTGATGTTGAACGGGATTTTTCCCTGGCTATTCTGTCCTTGCACTTTTCCCCTGATGTCTTCAGACTGCGCTGCCGGAAGGAACCCGGCGATTGGCTGATCCAGGATTTCTGAGGCGGAAATACCTAAAAGCTGCTCCACATTCTCACTCACCTGCACCACTCTAAGGTCATCATAGTCCAGCGTAAGTAGTGCGCCGTGCGGCTGAATCAGGTTCACTAAATGCAGCGGAATACTGCCGCAAAACTCAGAGTCATAGTTTTTCTCAATGGTGAAGCTAATGGGAGCTTGCTTTTTCTCCATAGGTGCAATGCTTATTTGGTCAATAGGTCAGCGAAAGGCATAACAGATAAGTACCTATTCTGTTTTGTTATCTTGCCAGACCTACAGAAATAAAAATATTTTAAGACAGGCCAGTCTGGCCAAATTTTCAAAGAGCGTGTTTACATTTCATCTTTGCGCTGCAAATGCCCACAGCAAGAACCTGCGTTCGCGGTTGCGTCGCCCCGTAGCGCTGCCACGCTGCTCAAAAAACGCTTCCGCAGAACCTTTCTCTGGTTAGTTGAGCCAGCAAACCTCACATGTAAACAAGCTCTAAACCAAATGTACAATAGGGTTAGGCACACTAAAAATTATGTGAATTAGCTTCTACGTATAACGGTTAGTATATGCGAAGCCCGCAGCGGAGCAAGGGTTTTGTATATACAGTGTTAAGTGCCGTAATTATTTTGTCACTTGATAATCTTTAACTAAAAGTGAGGCTGACAGATTTAGCTTTTCTGTTAAATTACGAATCATATCTACTGTCAATTTCCTTTTTCTATTCAGGATTTCAGAGACCCTGCTTTTCCCCCCTATAACACCTATCAAATCCCGTTGCTTTAAATCCATTTCTTCCATTCTTATTTTTATAGCCTCTATAGGGTCTGGGGCATCTATCGGATAATACTGGTTTTCATAATTCTCAATCAGCAATGAGAGAATTTCAGCTTCGTCTCCTTCAGTAGTGTTGGCTGGCATGTCGAAGACTTTTTCTAATCTCTCCAGTGCTTGGTAATAAGCCTGTTCTGTTTTAATTGGTTTTATTTCCATGGGTTTTCTCTCCTAAATGGTTTCGGCGTTTACTTTATCGTATTCAGAATGCGTTCCAATGAAACGGATAAATGCCCATTGTCGGGCATAGTTGAATTGCACTATCAGCCTATAAGAGTTTCCCTTAATATTAAATACGACTCTGTTCTGTCCAATAATACTGGCATGTGCAAAAGTCCTTTTGATATCATTTGGGCTTTTCCAGTCTGACGCTCTTGTTGTATCAAAACAAGTTTTTAGGTACTGTTCACTGTCAGCGTGCTTCTCCCAGAAGTCCCTTAATGTTTTCTTTGCAACTATTCGCTTCATTGTCTCTTATTACGGAACAAAGATATTAAAAAGTTCTACATTTGGGAATTTTATTTTATGACACCTAACTACGTTCTATAGGGGGAAATACGTTGATGTTTCTTTCGGGCTACATCTCCGGTCTATCGCAGCAAGGTGACTTGTGGGCTGGTGGTGTATGTTTTGGCTGGTGGTTCCCGGCAAGTCTGGAGAACTGCTTCATCCCATGTCACAAGACCGGAGTCTCGCGCCAGTAGGTTGCCTACCTATGAGGTTTTGGAGACCTCACAGGTTTCCGCGTTTTGGGCCTATTTTCCATAAAACAGCCCCAAAACGCATCAACGGGGCTCCCCCGCGCTATGGGAGCTAAATCCTATGGGGAAAAACAAAGGTGCTTTGTTGATGCCAGAAAATGAAGAAGCGGAGTAAGAAGTATCGAGTTTCCATCTTTTATTGCCCTACTATGGCGCGGAAGTTACTTCCGTGACTCATGATTATCTGAAAAGCAAGTCACGGAAGTAACTTCCGCGCCATAGTAGGGGATTGTTGAATTTTTTCTAAAAAATGAGTCTTGGAGGGGGCAGATACTGAGGAGTACGCCTGTTGGTCTGCTTGGTAGTGCGCCAGGCAATTTCCGTTTTCATGCTTAAGATGCTTCAATAAAACTCAGCAAGACAGCCACATATGGGCTTGCATGAATAATTTTTGTATAAATTTATTATTGTACAAAATCTACAACAACCTTGGTTTAAAAAGAATAGGTGATATTTTCTGTTTTCTTGGTTTATAACATACTCATATCAACTGTAATGAAAGAGCTGTAAAACAGCGTCTTGGATAATATCCCTTTGAACTTCTGGTAATTATTTCTGGTTTGCCCACATAATAAAGGGAAATAATTAAAAAATAACTTCTAAACATTCAATTCAACCAGAAGATGAGGAAAGCAGGAGGTATGAAAGAGAGAAACAGTTTCTTTGCCGTATGGATGTTAGTGTGGGCATTTACCGTTTTTAGGGGAAGCTCGGCTTTGGCGCAAAATACAGATGCTTACACGCCCGGAGATTACCGCACGGCTTCCGCCGGAAGCCTCAGCCAAACAGATGGTACCAGCCAGTTAGAACAATTGTCCACGGAAGGTACTTGGGTAACAGCCGCTTATCCTTTGCCAACCACCGCAACACTTTTCGTAGAGCATCCTATCCAACTTTCTGGCTTACTGCAACTCACTAACCTGCACATTGCCGCTCAAAAAAGCCTTATGGTTCCAGCCGCCGCCAGCCTGATGACCACAAATAAACTCACGGTTGCCGCCTCTGCCCAGCTAGTACAACAAGGCGAGATAGAGAACCGCGGCTTGCTACAGTTACAGGCCAATTCCCTACTGATCATTAAGTCATCGGCTTACAAAGCTTCTTCCTTGGTTTGGGCCGGAACTGAGGAAATAGACGCCTCTTCTGAGGTAAGAATTGAGGCGGCCTTCGCAAATGAGTTGTTGTTCAGCGGTAGCCAACTGGCAATCCAGCCGCACGGCTACTGGTTTGGGAAAGTAACGGTAGCGCCTACGCTTCCCAACAGCCAATGGCAACTGACAGATGCTTCTGCTCCGTTAGCGGCCCAAACCTTTAGCGCCTCCCTTCCAGCTACTTCTTCGCTTTTACTTTTGGCAGGTTCAGGTCTGTCGCTGCAAATGGGGCAGGATGTATCCCTAAGCGGTGGATCCTATTTCCTGCAAAACCAAAGTGCCGGTACCGGAACGGTAGGCATCGCTGGTAATCTGACACTGCAAAATGCAACCCTCACCTTAAATCAAACGGCCAGTACTGCGGCTGTCTCTACTGTAGAGTTAAAAGGAAACTTGTTTACAGATGCTGCTTCCGTGATCAATAACAGCAGTACGGTAAATACAAGCACCAGCGGAATTCAGCTTGCTGGCAACACGTGGCAGATTCTTCAGGTGGCGGGGCCGGTAAACCATGTTTCTTTAACCGTGAAACCAGGAGCCATGGTGCGGTTAGGCCAGCATCTAAGGTTAAATCCAAGCCCTTACAGCTCTGTCCATACTGGAACCTTATCAGTAGGGAAGGGTGCTACCCTTGATTTTGGAACAGATGCATCTGGAAATGGCTATCAGGTGCAGGGGCAAGGAAATTTCAAGTTAGAAGCAGAGGGCACGTTGTATGTGACCAGTGCACAAGGTATCAATGCAGCCGGAGCCATAGGCAATGTGCAGGTAACCGATAGCCGCAGAGGCTTCAATCAAGTGGCAACGTTTGTCTATAACGGCAGGGTGCCGCAGCAAACGGGTAATGCCCTAACCACCAGCACTAGTGGCAAAGTCATCATTATCGACAATCCTATGTCCGTGACCTTGACCCAAGCCACCGGAATTTCCAGCAGTGGCAGACTGGAAGTCAGGCAAGGAACGTTCATCACCACGGCAGCCGCAGATATTACAGGTGGAGGTAAACTGCTGATGACCGGCGGAACCTACCAAATAGCGACCCTCCATGCTACTGTTCCATTACTCACCGGAGGCCTGGAAATAAGTGGCGGGGCAGTAGAGTTGACCGGAGCCGGAAATCAGACACTTAGAGGTGGTACGTATTACAATGTGATCATAGGAGGAAGTAATGAAGCCGGTTCCACTTTCAAAACAATTTCCACTACCACCACCGTTACCAATAATCTGACTATTCTCCCTAATGCCATCTTAGATATCACAAACAAAAGCCTGAAAGGGGACGGCGGACTAACCATGACTGGTGGTTTATTCAGAACAAGTAGAGTAAGTGAGACACTACCTGAGTTATCAGGCAAGAATTCACCATACAAGTTGACCGGAGGAACCATTGAGTTCTACGGTACTATCAACGGGCAGAATCAATCTATCCGGGGCACTTACGGAAGCCCTTCTCAGAAAATCACCTATTATCACCTGCTGTTGACTGCCGCTGAAACCAATACCCAAGATGAAAAAGGAAACCAATTGATAGCCGCCAGCTTTGACGTGGCCGGAGCGCTCACGGTGAAAGCACCGGCGGTTTTGCAGATTGCCTATAATCGGGCGGTGGGTGGTACCGGTAATTTTATTGTGGAACCGGGGGCTACGTTATTGTATGGTTCTCCGCAGGGTATAAAACTGAGTGGGACAGGCACATTAGACGGAAACGTGCGGGTGAGCGGAACCAGATCTTTCTCGCCGCAGGCCACTTATGGCTTCATCGGGAATTCAGAGATGGTTACCGGAGACGGTTTGCCTGCCACAGTAGCTAATGTACGGATGGCTAAGACAGGGGGTAGTGTGACCTTATCAAAATCAGTGGCCGTTTCTGAGGTGTTTTTCTTTAAAAGCGGCATTTTCAAAACCGATCTCCATGAGGTAGCCCTCACCAGGCAAGATGCCGGCGCCTTGCAGTTAACAGATCCGGCCCTCTACATTCAGGGCAACCTGAGAAGAAATATAGGTAACAGCGGCACCTATTCTTTTCCCGTAGGAAATGCGGCTGGAAAACGGCAGTTAGATCTGGTCTCTATTGGATTAAGCGGAAACGGCTTTGAGAGTGTGGCCGTTGGCTTTAAACCACTCACCCATCACCAGGATGCCGATCTGTTTCTAACCGAAGGGGAACATACCTATACCCATATAGAGAAAGAAGGGGTGTGGACGGTAGCCCCAAATGCGACACCTGCCACCGGTAGTTTCACGGCCATGGCTTCCCTGCAGGGTTTTACCAATCTCTCAGACAATAAATTCGCCTTACTGATCAGACCCTTGAACTCCACCAGCGGCAAAGACTGGACAACCGGAGGAGGCACCCTGGAAGCCCCCGGCAAAGAAGGAAGAACCGTGGCCGGTGGCTATGCCAAACGCAACTTTATCACGCCTTTCGGGCAGTTGGGCATTGCCAATAGTGAGACGGTGTTGCCAGTATCATGGTTGTATGTAAAGGCCGAACGCAAAAAACAGCAAGTAAACGTACATTGGGCAACCGCTTCTGAGGTCAACAATGATCGGTTTGAGGTAGAGTACTCGCTGGACGGCAAGAACTTTACGTTTGTGGGCAAGGTAGCGGGCTCTGGCAACAGCAACATTCAGCAGGAATACAGCTTCCAGCACGTGTCTTCGGCCACTGCCATTACCTATTACCGCGTAAAGCAGATAGATTATGACGGAAAGTTTGAGTACAGCAAAGTAGTAGCCGTACAACAGACCAGTGGCACCACCCTGACCCAGATCACGCTGTATCCAAACCCGAGCCATGATTATCTGCACCTCTCCAACATCACCCTTGAGGCATCGGCTTCGGTTGAGATTTTAGATTTGCACGGCAGAAACGTAGGGAAAGTCACTCCGCAAGGGAACGGTGCCACATTGGTCATTCCGGTGCAGCAGTTACCAGCCGGCACGTACCTCCTCCGGATTAAGAACGCAAGCCAATTCATTCAGCAGCGGTTTGTAAAGCAATAAGCCGTTTTAGGCCTGATTTTCTGAAAACAAACAAAAAACAGAAAGCCGGTTCTATCAGGAACCGGCTTTCTGTTTTTTGTAGCCAGATGGCAACTAAATACAAGTTCACAGACTTGATACCATCTTCCTGAAAGGATCTTGGTGGCGAACAGCAGAAGTGGTAAAGAAAAGCTTTTCTAGCTTGCCCACAAGATACTTCCAGGATGACAAAATGTGTGGTTTAATTTTTTATCCTGAATAACGCATTAACACATTAAAAAATCAGAACATTAGTAGGCACGCCCGTCTTTGTTTTCCATGAAGTTCACGAAAGCGCGGTTAACTACTTTCATGCCGCCTGGGGTAGGGAAGTTGCCGGTGAAATACCAGTCGCCAATGTGGTTAGGGATGGCCTTGTGGAGACCTTCCACGGTTTGGAAAATGACCTGTACCTCGGCTTTTACGTTAGCCGCTTTTACAATCTCGGCTACTTTCCCGCTTATTTCTTCTGGCGTGAACAGGTCGTAGAGTTCCTGCACAAAGTTCTTGGTTCTGGCCTCGCCGGTCTTCAAGCTCATTTGGCAGTTTTGGTAAACCTCGCGCGCCAGGTGTTCTTGCTGGCGTTCTTTCAGCAAGCCCATCATAGCCCTAAACGCCACAAACTCTTTCATCTTTGACATGTCAATGCCGTAGCAATCTGGGTAGCGGATCTGGGGGGCGCTGGAGACAATGATAATCTTTTTAGGTTCCAGACGGTCCAGCATTTTAATGATGCTCTGTTCCAGGGTGGTGCCGCGCACGATGGAATCATCAATGACTACGATGGTGTCAACGCCTTTCTTCACTACTTCATAGGTGGTGTCATAGACGTGGGCCACCAGGTCATCGCGGGAGTCATTGTCGGTGATGAAGGTGCGGAGCTTGGCGTCTTTGATGACCAGTTTCTCCACCCGTGGCCGGAAGGAGAGCAGGTTCTCCAGCTTGTCAATGTCCCCATCGGCATCGGCAATGGCGGTGCGGCGGTAGGAGCGAAGGTAATCTTCCACGCCTTCCATCAAACCCAGAAACGAAGACTCAGCGGTATTGGGAATGTACGAGAAAACGGTGTTCTCCAGGTCATGGTCAATGGCTTGGAGTACCTGCGGGGTCAGCAATCTACCCAACATTTTACGTTCCTGGTAAATCTCGGGGTCATTGCCGCGCGAGAAGTAGATGCGCTCAAAGCTGCAGGACTTTTTCTCCAAAGCAGGCAGCACTTCTTTTTCTGAGGCTTCGCCGTTTTTGTCAATGATGAGGGCGTGCCCCGGCGAAATCTCCTTTATCTGGCTGTACTCAATGCCGAAGGCGGTTTTGATGGCTGGTTTCTCAGAGGCGATCACTACCACCTCGTCATCCATGTAATAGTACGCCGGGCGGATGCCCGAAGGATCGCGCACCACAAAGGCGGCTCCGTAACCGGTTAATCCGGCCATGGCGTACCCGCCGTCAAAGTCTTTGCAGGCCCGGCGCAGCACGCGCTGCAAATCAAGGTTCTCTTCAATGAGGGCCGTGATTTCCTCGTTGTTGTTGTCAGGCTTGAAATAGTCAAAAAGCCGTTGGTTTTCCTCGTCCAGGAAGTGACCAATCTTTTCCAGTACGGTAACGGTGTCAATCTTCTGGCGGGGGTGCTGGCCCAGTTCGGTGAGCACGTCAAAAAGCTCGTCTACGTTGGTCATGTTGAAGTTACCGGCTACGGCCAGGCTTCTGTTGCGCCAGTTGTTTTCCCGTACCATGGGGTGGCAGTTGTCTACGCTGTTGAGGCCGTGGGTGCCATAACGCAAATGGCCCAGATACACATCGCCCAAAAACGGGAGATTCTCTCTGAGCCAGTCAATGTTCTTGGAGGCGTCGGGGTATTTGCGCTTCAGCTTGCCGTATTTCTCGCTTATTTTCCCAAAAATAGCGTCAATCGCTTTGGTCTTGACGGAGCGGTACCGGGCAATGTACTCGGTGCCGGGTTTGGCTTTGATCTTGATACTGGCAAAACCGGCGCCGTCTTGCCCCCGGTTGTGCTGTTTCTCCATGAGCAGGTACATCTTCTGGATGCCGTACATGGGTGTGCCGTATTTTTCGGCGTAGTATTCTAAGGGTTTGCGGAGGCGGACCAAGGCAATCCCGCACTCATGTTTTATCGCATCACTCATTTGTAAAAGGCTTTTAAGCGAAAGCACGTGTCCAATGCTTTCGGGTGCCTGTCCGGCTTTGTAAAAAGGTAAGCAGAAAAGACATGCAAAGGTAAGAGTAAAAATACGTAACGCGCTAACGGAAAAACCATTTTCCGCCGGGCATCATTTTTTATTCGCAAGCGAAAACTGGGGGTAGAACCGCTCTTGCGGAGTTCTACTCCCGAAGCAAGCTGCCGGGGAGTTTTCCGCGTTTTGAAGCTGTTTTGTGGAAAACGGCGCATAAACCCGGGAAACCCGCTTCTCCGGCCAGTCCCAGACAGGGCGCAAGAAGAACGGCTCGGCTTGCCATTTATATACGTTAGCCTGTCAGGGAACAAGCCAAGGAAAGGATTTGCTTTTCCTACAAGATAAGCCTGGGATGGGCGGGGGTGGGTTGCGTAGGGGGTATACATTCTGGGTTATTTAGGTTGCTTTTCCCTAAGTTACCAAGCCGGTTTATAGCCTGATTTCCTGAAAGCAACTCCAAAACGGGTTGGTGTTGACGGGCGGCATTTGGTTGTTGCCTACCTTTGCCGCCATGAACAGACAAGTACAGATACACGGCGCGTTGTTTCTGGTAGCCCTTATTTACGGGGCCAATTACAGCATCGCCAAAGAGATAATGCCAGACTATGTGCTGCCGTTCGGCCTGATTGTGATACGGGTGGTAAGTGCGGTGCTGGTGTTTGGGGCCTTGTCTTTGTTTGTGGTCAAGGAAAAAGTCCAACGCAAGAGTGACTGGGTGAGGATCATTCTCTGCGGGCTGTTCGGGATTACGTTAAACCAGCTTTCCTTTTTCAGCGGATTGAATCTTACCTCGCCCATCAATGCCTCGCTCATTCAGACGGTTTCGCCGGTAGTGGTGGTGCTGTTGTCTGCGTACCTGCTCAAAGAACGGATTCAGGTGTTCAGGATGGTGGGTATTCTGCTGGCGGGGCTGGGGGCCATGCTGCTTATCTCGGGCAAAGCCGGAAACGCGCAGGGTCACCTTCTGGGCGATTTGCTGATGCTGTTGAATGCCGCGTGTTTTGGCGCGTTTCTGGTACTGGTGAAACCGCTCATGCAGCGCTACCATCCTATCACGGTGGTGAGCCGGGTGTTTCTGGTGGGCTCGGTCGGCGTTCTTCCCTTCGGGTGGGGGCAGGTGCTTGAGCCAGAGTATGCTGCTTTTCCAGATCGTATCTGGGGGGCCATCGCGTTTGTGATTATTGGGATGACCATTCTGGCGTATCTATTGAACGTGTGGGCCATGAAATACGCCAGTCCGGCTTTGGTGGGCGTGTACATTTACCTGCAACCGGTGTTCGCGATTTTCATTGCGGTAAGCTTAGGGAAAGATCTGTTTACGTGGCAGAAAGCCCTGTACGCCGCTATGATCTTTGGCGGGGTCTATCTGGTAAGTAAACCTAAAAAGGAAATTGTCTAAGTGTTTGGGGTGAAAACATCCGTATAACGGACATTTGGAACGCTCTTGGAGCGTAGCAAGAATTATAGAATGTAAGATGACGGAACAGATTCAATACGAAGAGAACGCGCTGCATCACCTCTTCCTGATGGTGGAGGCCCAGGATGCCACCTGTATGCTGAACCTGGCGGGCCACCCGCTCCGCATACGCGAGGTTATTTTCCAGATGGTAGATAACGGTTGCCGGGTGAGCAAAGTAGGGGCAGACTTCTACAACATGTTTCTCTATGACAAAGAAGTGACTGAAATCTATGATTACCTCACCACCATCATCAAAGTGAAATTCGCCAAGGTCTGACGCATTTTTCACTTTTGTTTTAGGTCTGCTTTTCAGAAATAAGCCCTAAAACGGACTTGTTTACAGCTGTAGGGCTGAACGCCGGCCAGTGCATTTCCAGGGGAAATAAAACAAAGTGTGCCCAAAGGAGGTAAGGGAACAAGTGATTCCTATCAACTACCTAAGCCAATTTGCATGAACGCTACCACCAGAATTGAACATGATTTCCTGGGTGAGAAAGAGATTCCCAATACGGCCTACTACGGGGTACAGACACTCAGAGCCTTAGAGAACTTCAACATCACGGGCATCACCAATGCCTCTGAGCCGCTCTTTATTGTGGCATTTGCCTACGTGAAGAAAGCGGCGGCCATGGCCAACCGAGACCTGGGCGTATTGGATAAGATAATTGCCGAGGCTATTATTTTCGCCTGCGACGAACTGATTGCGGGCAAATACCGCGACCAGTTTGTCACCGATCTGATCCAGGGCGGAGCGGGAACGTCGGTGAACATGAACGTGAACGAGGTCATTGCCAACATAGGGCTGGAATACCTGGGCCACCAGAAAGGGCAGTATGAGTTCCTGCACCCCAACAACCACGTCAACTGCTCCCAATCCACCAACGACACCTATCCAACGTCCATCATGATGGCCCTGCACCTCAAAGTAGACCTTTACTTGCAGGCGCTGGCCGATCTGCGGGACTCCTTCCTCAGAAAGTCTACTGAGTTCAAGGATGTTCTGAAGATGGGCCGCACCCAATTGCAGGATGCCGTGCCCATGACCCTGGGCCAGGAATTCCATGCCTTTGCCACCACCATTGGAGATGACATCAAACACCTGCGCGAAGTCCAGCAAAAGCTGCTGGAGTGCAACATGGGCGCTACCGCCATTGGCACCAGCATCAACGCGCCCCAGGGCTACCCCGAACTGTGCACCAAATACTTGGCCCAGATTACCAAACTGCCCTTCACACTTGCCCCAGACTTGATTGAAGCCACCTCAGACATGGGTTCCTACGTGCTGGTGTCTGGTATGCTGAAGCGGAGCGCCATCAAAATCTCCAAGATCTGCAATGACTTGCGCCTGCTCGCCTCCGGCCCCAGGGCGGGATTGAATGAGATTCGGTTGCCGCCTATGCAGCCGGGTTCTTCCATTATGCCGGGCAAAGTGAACCCGGTTATCCCCGAGGTGGTGAACCAAACCGCCTTCTACGTGATTGGCGCCGATGTCACCATTAGCATGGCCGCCGAGGCCGGACAATTGCAGCTGAACGTGATGGAGCCGGTCATTGCCTTTAGTATGTTCACGTCTATCAATTACATGATCAATGCCATCAATACGTTGCGCCTCAAGTGTGTGGACGGCATCACGGCCAATGTGGAAGTCTGCCGTGAGGAGGTCATGCGCAGCATTGGTATTGTGACCGCACTTAACCCCATTCTGGGCTATGAAACCTCGGCCTCTATTGCCAAAGAAGCCCTGGCCACCGGAAAATCCATTCACCAGATCGTGATTCAGGAGCGGCAATTGATTACCCAGGAAAAATGGGATTCCATCTATTCCTTTGAGAACATGATTCACCCGGTGTACGTCAACGCTTAACCAAAGCACATGCCATACAAAACCGAAGAACCAGCCTCCTGTTTTAAGGGTGATTTTCTGGAAACAGCCCTAAAACAAGAGACTGGTTCTTTGGGGTTATGTGGAAAAGGGAGGGTGTTCTGGTATATTGATAACTGACCTTCTGCAGTAAAGGGGAGCCCTCTGCTGCGTTTTTGGCCTGTTTTGCGGGAAACGGCCCTAAAACGGTACTGGCCGAGACACTCGTAGGAGCTGCGCGCACTACTAGGTCTTTGGAGCAGGCGGCATTACGGAAACAGGCCCAAGTCTCGAGTCTCCAGACTCGCCGGGGGCCGCCAGCAGGTTTGCGTCACTTCAGTTAAGAAGGGGGCTGTTATTTTAGGAATGCTGCGTACCTTCGTTTTCCATTTACGGCCACTTGCCCCGCCAGAATGAAACTTAATCAGAATGGGATTCCTTATGCAAAGGAACCGCAGTAGAAAGATTAGACATGTTAGAACATTCGCTTTTTCATTTTCATAAACTTCCTCCCTGGACTCAGGCCGAACTTCTGGAGCAGAAAGCGATAGCTCTGTCGCAGCGCCGCTTCAATGGATGGGACATCACCCTGTTCTCGTTTGAGAACCACTTTCTGGAAGTCTGGGCCAAAATGGGCGTAGAGGTGGTAGGATCGTTCCATGCCGCCGCCACGTACATGGAGATCATAGAACCATACATGAGTGACCTCTCTGTACCCGAAGGTGCATGACATTTCCAGAAATAACAAGATAACCAGATCGCAGCCGCTGCGATATGGTTAGAGAAAAATAAAAAGGCCCTTGCTTCATGAAAGCAAGGGCCTTTTAGATGTATTTGAAAGTTAAGAAGACGTGTTTTCAGGCTGTTTTCTAGAAAATAGGTTCAAAACAAGCCCTTGGCAACAGAATAATTCTTCTTGAACCTGTTAGAGGTTTCAAAAGCTGGTTTTCTGGCGCAAGCGGTCACTAGCGCCAGAAACAAAATGGATAATTTTGCATAGCTTCCTTGTATAGAAATCAGACTAAACGGCCCATCTATTCAGGAACTTATACTAGAAGGGGCAGTTTGCGCCTTATTCTATCACCTTTACGTTAATGGCGTTCAGGCCTTTTACCCCTTTTTCCACTTCAAAGGTTACTTTGGTGTTTTCCTGAACCGTACCATCTATTGCATTCTGGTGCACAAAAATGCTTTCCTGAGATACGTGGTCTTTGATGAAACCGTACCCTTTAGAGGTATTGAAGAAGGTGATGGTGCCTTTTCTGATCAGATCGGCAGGATCAAGGGCTTCTTGTCTGGAAACACCAATCTGAATATCTTCCTGATTGATGATTTTCTTTTTCTTTGTAGGATCTGGCGGCGTAGAGGTAATATTACCATTATCATCTACGTAGGCAAGCATGTCATCCATGTCTTTCCCTTTGTTGGAAGTGGCGCTACGCTCTTCCTTTTTCTGCTCTTTGTCCTGACGCTTCTTTAGTTTCTTTTTTTCTTTTTCTTTTTTACTGAAGGTTTCTTGTGATCTACCCATTATGTGTGCTTGGTTGTTAAATACTGTGTTCTCTTATAATGCTCAATGCTTGATCTGGCAGATTAGTTGCCTTACCGGAACATAAAGTTGGTGCCGTTGCGAATCCAGGTCTCAAAGAAGGAGTTGTCATTGAATTCACCGGTTACTAAGCCTTCGCCATCTTCTTCTTTGTTGGCCCGGCTACTCATGAAACTTGGGAGCGAGGCTTGGTTATTGGGTACCCAGTCTTGTCCTTTTTTCAAAGCGATGCACAGGTACTCACGCGTGGTTATGTCTACTAGATATTTTCTGTTCATAAGGAGGGGTGTGTATCCGGAAAACTATTACCGGTGTGAAAGGGTAAGAAAAAAATAAAAACTTACTTCTGTAAGCAAGTGCAAAAGCTTTACCCGCAGGCAAGGCAGAAATTATCAAGTGAAACGAAGCAAGCTTCTAGAAAAGGCAATTTGTTTTTACCTACAGGTTTAGTGCAACTCCAGCAGTCACCCGCTGTACTCTCTAAAAGTAAGAAGCGGGGTAGGGCTGAAATTGCTTTTTTACAAATCTTAAACTTTACTATGCCTTTATTTACGTAGTATTGCCTTGCTTATACTTACTACAATGCACAAGGCAGATACGTTCGTTATTTTGTACAATATACGCTAAATTATTTACAATCTTACATTTTTAGCTATATTCTGGATAAAATTCCGGTTATTGGCTTTCTTGTAAACCTGGGGAATACCCCCTCATTCAATAATTCCCAAAAGGGAAGTGCCAGATTTTCAGGGTGTTTACTTATTTCTTGCGGCAAAGATGTGGGTAGATACTTTTTTTAAAACTATTTGGGCGGGTTTCTACGTTGTAGGGGTACGTAATTCAACAATGCTTTTTAGAGTCATGGACTTCTCTGGCCAAGCCTGCCCTATGTTCCTGCTGTTAATCGTCCTTTAAGTAGTGCAATTTTTTGGGCCTGCTGATTGCCCAGTTTCCAGTTACCCTCTGGGTAAAGTTCACCCGCAAAGTTCCTTCTGTTTTGGTTGGCTCTTTCTTCCACCAAAAATCTTCTCAGCTTTTTTTGAGGCATATTGAGAGATTCTTTCCTTTTCTGATTCGTGTGATTGCAGTGATGAGGCCCTGGAATTTCAAAATCAAACATTACCCCAGTTATCACCAGTTCCTCAGTTAGCAATGACCCAATGTCACAAAAAGTAAAATTCATCAACAAAACACAGTCTGCCTTTTTCGCCACGGCCCGCCAGCGGGTAGAAAATTCTTTCAAAGAAAAAGGCATCTCCAAAAACGCCAATAGAGCCATGTGGTTCAAAACCGTCTTTTTCGTCACGGTCTTCTTTGCTCTTTATTCGCTTATCCTTACGGGTTGGTTTGGTACGTGGGGCATGCTGGCCATGGCGTTGGCCTTAGGGGCTTTTGCGGCCTTCATTGGCTTCAACATCTGCCATGATGCCATTCACGGATCTTTTTCCAGTAACGCTAAGGTCAACAAGGGACTGAGTTATCTATTCCATTTAGTGGGGGCCAATCCTTACCTGTGGAATATCTCGCACAACATTGTACACCATACCTATACCAACATCCCCGGCCATGACGAAGACATTGAAGTGGCCCCCGGCCTGATCAGGTTAGATGAAAGTGAAAAGGTGAACAGATTACAGCGCTACCAACACCTGTACGCGTTTTGGTTGTATGGCCTGGCGTCGCTTTCCTGGGTTCTCAGAAAAGACTACCTCAAGTTTTTCAAAAAGCAGATAGGGCAGCACGCAGCTAACCACCCTAAGATAGAGTACTTCAATCTGTTTTTTTACAAAATCCTGCACTACATCATTTTCATTGTAGTCCCTATGCTCGTTTTAGACCTGACTTGGTGGCAAGCCGGCCTTGGTTTTCTGGTGCTGCATATGACCGAGGGCATGGTGATGGGCCTGGTTTTCCAGTTAGCCCACGTGGTGGAAGGAACCAGTTTCCCGGTGCCCAATGAGCAAGGAAACGTAGAGGAAGCCTGGGCGGCGCACCAGATGAGAACCACGGCTAATTTTGCCCCCACCAATGCCTTCGCCAGCTTCTTTTTAGGCGGATTGAACCGCCAGATTGAGCACCACCTTTTCCCGAAGGTCTGCCACATCCACTATCCGGCCATTGCGGTGATTGTGCGGCAGACGGCCCACGAGTTTGACCTGCCGTACCTAGAGAGCCCCACCTTTGTATCGGCCATCCAGTCCCATTACCGCATGCTGAGAAAGCTGGGCAAAGAGGCCTACCAGGCACAAGCCAAAAGCAGAGTACTCGTAAGTTAAACGAGAACCGTTGAAGCAACCAGAAGTTGTTAAATTGCAGCCCCCGTTTTGCTTCTCCTTTTGAAAAACAACGCTATAAACAGGAACGGTGAGAAAACCAGACCTGTCAAACAGAAAGAGCTCTCCAGTAGCATTGGAGAGCTCTTTCTGTTTTGGGAATCCTATGTGGGGAGCGTATTAAGAGTTTGTTTTCCAAAAAGAAGCCCTGAAACAGGAATGTTCTACATCTTCACCTCCGTTCCGCCATCCTGCCGGTGGTTCCCGGCGAGTCTGGAGACTCGCTTCATTCTAAGTCACGAGACTAAAGTCTCGCGCCAGTACGCTCTAAACCTGTGAGGTCTGCAAGACCTCACAGGTTTAGAGCGTTTGGGGCCTGCTTCCAAGATGCCGCCTGCTCCAAAAGACCTCCTAGTGTGCGCAGCTCCTACGAGTGTCTCCGCCAATACCGTTTTAGGGCCGTTTCCCGCAAAACAGGCCAAAAACGCAGCAGTTGGGCTTCTCACTCCGTGGAGGAGAGATTGGGGGTGAGGCTCTTGCGGAAGGGCAGCTAGTTTTTGAAACAGCAGTAACTAGCTGCGAATGCTAACAGCCTTGTTATAACCAATCCCTGATAGGAGCAGGGCATAACCTACTTCTATCACCATTCAAATCAACCCTGGAGAATAGGACAAACAACCATTCAATTCCGCATTAGTAAAGATTGGAATCAGAGGAGCACGCCTGCCGTAGATGGTGCTCCAGTTCTCCGCTCTTGAAGCACCATTGAAAAAATAACGGGTATCAATAAGGATCCATCTCGTATATCTTTTTAGCCTGCCATGTCTTTGCGGAACTGGAAAGGCTTCCAATAACTATCTACAGCCGGTAAAAGGGTTAGGGATATACGCCCGTTGGCTGGATTATTTAGATGTAGAACTAGAAAAAACAAACAAGGAACTCATGAAACTAGTATTGTCTGTGATAGTATTGATTGTGGGTTTAACTACGCAAGCGGGCCCCAAAATGTGTCTATCTTCCCTAAGGGTGAAAAAGCGGCCAATGTGCATCATGTGGGGAATGTCTGGCTAAACGAGATAAGCCCGGCCTATAGCACCTTTACTTTCGGTATTTCCGTGGCCACGATGGAGCGAGGCGCGCGGTTGGATTGGCATAAGCATCCGGGCGGCCAAATTTTACTAATTA
>NZ_JABFAM010000017.1 GCF_013623775.1 Rufibacter sp. XAAS-G3-1
ACCTCGTCTTTGGTAGCCCCCGACCGGAGCCTCAGACGTAACCAATCTCAGGCACTCGGAAGTTCCTTCTTGCGGAGATTTTTCTCTTTGCTTCGTTTTAGCGCCATTTTCTGGAAACAAAGCTGAAATCATCCTTAGATTGAGTAAACCATACTAAAAGAGACAAGATGATGCCACCTTGTCTCTTTTATCTTCATCATTACACGTATGCTGCCTTGGGCCTGCTTTTCTAAAAACAGTTCATTTTCCGCAATCGCATCTTGGCTGTAATTTAAGAATGCAGCCAGTTAAGCTAAAGCCATAGGGTTAGACTGTGGCAACTTTGTCTTTCGGCTTTTTATAGATAGGAACCGTGGAGCATGGCTCGCCATACATGATACTGCTTACTACTGGTAGCAACTTCTGCATGATCTCTACATAGGCGTAGGTTGGCACGGGTATTTGCCCACAACCTTTAATCACCACTTTGGCATCTTGGTATTCCTCGGCATTGATTTCAGCTATGGCATCTTGCAACAAGGCCTGCTCCAATGCATCCAAATCACCAAACACGTAGCGATTCACGAATGGCTGTAGCTTGCTTGCTAGCAACATATAGGCCCAGGTAGGCACAATGGCATCTGTTGAGCAAATAATGGCTACGTTCTTTCCGGTGTATTGTGACCAGTCATGGTCTTTGACAAAGGCTCGGAAATCTTTCTCGCGTAGCATCAGCCCGTGGAACAGATTATCTTTTATATCATAGACTACCCGTTCACCGGAGTGCAAGTACTCTTCTAAGTTCAGTGTAATGAGGCCGCTGTTGGCTACCCGGTTTACAAACTCTTCCATCTTTACTTCCCTGAGGGTTTGGTGATATATACTTCTTTTAAATAGAAGGGCTCATAATAAGCCACATCTTCAAATTCTCCTGCTTGCAGCTTTGGCCATGCTAATACGCCAATGGCTTTGGCTGTAGGATTAACATTGTTTAGGTAAAAAGCGTTCGGGTGAGGAACCAGAAGTTCCTGGGCTTTGGTGGCACCGCTCCCGAAGAAGATTATGGGCTGTTTTTCCAATTCCAGGGCAAAACTGGAAGCTTCCAAAATCATCGGCTCCACGGGTCTTTGTTCCCCCAGGTCATGCGTCAGGAGGCACGTGTACACTTCTGAGCGGCGGGCATCTAACATGGGGCAGAACAAGTAACGTTCTGGAGCAGGCGTAACAGCAATAACTTGTTGTGCCATGGAGGCAAGCGTACTTACCGAAATCAAAGGTTTGTCCAGAGAGAAACACAAACCTTTGGCTGTTCCCGAACCAATGCGAAGACCTGTATAGGATCCGGGACCTCCTGAAACCGCCACGGCATCTAACTGCTCCAACTTCACGCCCGCATATTCCAGCACTTGCCGTACCATCACGGTGATGTGGGAGGAATGGGATTTCTCCATCTGCAGTTCTGCATAAGAAAGCAGCTGTTGGTCTTGGTGCAAGGCCACTGAACAGACCGAGGAGGAAGTTTCTAAAGATAAAATATACGCCATGAACAAAACTAAGCGGTAATGCTGCTGCAAATCTACGCTATTCTAAAAGATAAGGGCAACCGTGTTCCGGTTGCCCTTATTATACTATAGACTAAGTAACCTTTACTTCTTGGTACTGGTGGTAAGTAAGCTTTGGTAGCGCGATGGGTTATTCAATACCTCTACCGCCGCCACAATATTCTTGTCATCATTGAAAGTGGCTTCTACCAAGCCTTTTTGCAGATAATAACGGGAAACGATTTCCTGCTCCAGCAGTTCCGTGATTTCGGCTTTGAACCTTAACAAATCGTTTCCTTTGTTAGCGGCCACTTTCTTCTTAATCTGCTCTATGTCGGCTTTTACCTCGTCATAATGCTTGTCTTCCTTCGCTTTCTTAATCATGGTATCCAAGGCTTTCTCCACGTCGGTGGAGTAGGAAACGTCTTTTCCGTTCAGGAACGTCATGAATTTCTGGTACTCTGCGTCAGACAACCGGAAATCTTTGGCCGATGCGATGGTGGGGTTGGCTGCCCTAAACCGGGTGGCGTAATCAAAGATGTAGTTCTTCACCATCAGTTTGCGGATGATGTCTGGCACGGGCTGGTCTTTCACTTCCACGTCTGGGCTAATGCCACCGCCGTCATACACCACACGGCCATTGGCTGTTTTGAACGCCACGCGCAAAGAATCTGGCGTTTTGTGCAACGTACCGTCTGCGTCTCTATGGGCGTAATCAATGGCCTGAATGCACCGGCCGCTCGGGATATAGTATTTGGCAGTAGTTACTTTCAACTGGGAATTATAGGAAAGCGGACGCGTCATTTGCACCAGGCCTTTCCCGAAGGTTCTTTCACCCACCAGCACGGCCCGGTCATAGTCCTGTAAAGCACCGGCTACAATCTCGGCCGCTGAGGCGCTGTTATTGCTGGTCAGGACTACCAAAGGCATCTGCACATCCAACGGCTCGTCTAAGGCCTTGTACATTTTATTCCAGTCAGAGACTTTGCTTTTGGTGCTCACAATGTCTTTCCCGCGGGCCAGAAACAGGTTAGAGATGTTCACCGACTCATTCAGCAAACCACCGGGATTGTCCCGCAAGTCCAGAATCACTTTCTTAGCCCCTTGCTCTTTCAACTTGGTTACGGCATTGCGCACCTCGCGGCCCGCGTCAACGGTAAACCCAGAGAGTTGCAGATAGCCAATCTCAGGCGTGACCATGCCATAATAAGGAACATTGTTGATTTGGATGTTGGCGCGGGCAACGTCCACCACCATGGGCTTCTCGGCCCCAAACCGCTTGATTTCCAGTTTTACAATGGTACCAGCCTGCCCTTTGAGTAGTTTGCTGACCTCGTTGTCTGATTTCTTGGCAAGGTCTACCCCGTCAATCTTCAGGATTTCATCGCCAATGATTAAGCCAGCCTTCTGAGCCGGAGAGCCTTCATGCGGCAAAGAGATAATGGTACGGCCTTCGCGTTTCCCCACCAAAGCGCCAATCCCCCCGTACTGACCAGTGGTCATGGTACGGAAGTCTTCAATGTCGTCTTCGGGAATGTAGTTGGTGTAGGGGTCTAGTGACTTGAGCATGGCGTCAATGCCGGTGCGCACTAGTTTGGAGGGAGCCACATCGTCTACGTAGTAGGTGTTTACCTCTTTGAAGAGCGTGGCAAAGATGTCCAGGTTTTTGGCGATATCGAAATAGCGCTCAGAGCCATCGTTCGTGAACGAGAAAAGGCCCCACGCGGTGCCCGCCACCAATAGGCCGGCAAAAGTTTTCTTCAACATATCAGCAGCGGTGAAAAACGGGAAAAGGGAAGACTATTTAGTTAGCAAACGCTCTAGCCCTGAATTTAGTTTTTTGCTGATATAATTGAAAGGACTTTTTTCTTTCCCAATGTAAAGAATACCAACGTACCACGTGCCGCCGTCTGGATTGGGTTGGAAAAACGTGGGTTTGTGCAACCGGTACGCTTCGCGCATCTGCCGTTTGATACGGTTGCGGTCTACCGCTTTTTTGAAGTTCCGCTTAGAAACTGATACCATCACCTGAACGGGGAGTTCAGACGGGCCGGGCACGTGCAGCGCCACAAACCGGAGTGGATAGGAATTAAAAGAAGAACCTTCACGGAAAAGCTGTTCAATCAGCTTTTTGCTCCGTAAACGTTCTTCTTTCGGAAATCTATAAGAAATCGAATGCTCTTCTGCAGAATGTTCAGTGAAGGAACCCATTCGCGAGGCGCCTTGCAGCGAGCTACTCAGAAAAATTAGGCTTTGTGTCTTCTTTCGTCAGAAACGGTCAGTTTATGACGGCCTTTAGCTCTTCTGCTAGCTAATACTCTTCTACCATTGGCAGTTTCCATTCTTGAGCGGAAACCATGCTTATTTCTTCTTTTGCGTTGCGAAGGTTGGAATGTTCTTTTCATCTTACACTAAACATTATATTAAGGGCTGCAAAATTAGGAAATCAATTCTGATAAATCAACCCCCAGCCCACATTTTAATTTGATTAGTTGCACGTTACCGCACTCGGCTGAAAGCCTTGCTGCACCATAAGGCCCAAAAGTAAGCGTTTTAAGGCTCTTTTTTGAAAATCAGCCACAATACACCACAGGTACTTAAGACATCCTGAACCAGAGAAATTCACGGTCTTAGTAGCTCAGCTATTTTACCCCGCCAAACTACCGGCCTCGCGTAAAAATTCCATTCACCGTTAAACAGCCAACTGCGTTACACCAATTTTGGCCTGCTTTCCTGAAAAGAGCCTCAAAACGCTTTACCTTCGCTTTTCTGAATTTATCCTCATCCCAACTAAGACATACCGTGCCCCACTACCATCTATCCTTCCAGAATCCGCTCACTGGTTTTCTGCAAGTCCGGACTTCAATCGAAAACATCACTACGCCAGAACTGTACCTGCAACTGCCCGCCTGGCGGCCGGGGCGGTATGAGTTGCAGAACTTCGCGCAGAAGGTGCAGGGTTTTGAGGTAGTGGCCGCAGACGGTTCTCCCCTGCCCTGCCGGAAAGAAACCAAAGACCGTTGGCGCGTGGCAACCCAGGGAAACCAAACTTTGGAGGTGCGCTACAACTTCTACGCCCGCCAAATGGACGCGGGCGGCTCCTGGCTGGCCGAGGATTTTCTGTACGTGAATCCCGTGAACTGCCTGCTAACCGCCCAAGGCTACGAACAGGAACCCTGCACGCTGGCATTGGATCTACCGGAAAACTGGCAAATTGCCTGCGGTCTCCCGGAACCGAAGCGGCACACGCTGCATGCCCGTAACTTTGACCACTTGGTAGACTCGCCGTTCATTGCCAGCGCCACGTTGCAGCACGAGGTGTATGAAGAGCAGGGCATTCCGTTCCACGTGTGGTTTCAGGGCGATGGCGCGCCCGACTGGAAGCAGATTCTGCCGCATTTTAGGGCGTTCACCCAAGAACAGCTGGCTTTGTTCGGGAGCTTTCCGGTGCAGGACTACCATTTTTTGAACATCATCTTGCCGTACACGCATTACCACGGCGTAGAGCACCTGAACTCCACGGTAATCACGTTGGGCCCTTCGGAGCGGTTGATGGAGCCTGCTCTCTATAAAGAGTTGCTGGGCGTGAGCTGCCATGAGCTGTTTCACACGTGGAACATCAAGCAAATTAGGCCGAAGGAGATGCTGCCCTATGATTTCACCCAAGAGAATTACTTTAGAACCGGCTACGTGGCCGAAGGCGTGACCACGTATTATGGCGATTATCTGCTGGCCCGCAGCGGCGTGTTTACCGCAGACCAGTACTTCCAGGAACTGAACACCGTGCTCAGGCGCCACACCGTAGACCAGGGAGAGGCCAATCTTTCCGTCGCAGATTCTTCCTTTGACACCTGGCTGGACGGCTACAAACCCGGCATCCCAGACCGCAAAGTGAGCATTTACCACAAAGGCTGCCTTGCGGCGCTCGTTTTAGACCTGGAAATCAGAAAAGCCACCCAAAACGCCCGTTCCCTGGACAACGTGATGCGCCGCATGTGGGAAGAGTTCGGAAAGACTGGCATTGGCTACGCAGAGGCAGATTACCAGCGGCTGGCCCAGGAAGTGGCGGGAATTTCGCTGGAGACGTATTTCCGGGAAATGATTTTTGGGACGGTCGCTTTTGAGAAGTGGCTGGCGCCGGCGTTGGAATACGTGGGCTGTACGCTGGAAAAAGAACCGGCCGTGCTGCCGCATGAAAGCCTGTACGGGTTCCGGCTGAACGCCGCCTTGCCTACGGCTTCGGTGATTGGGTACGTGGCGCCCAACTCTCCGGCCGCCGCCGTGCTTTCCGTAGACGATGAACTGGTGGCCGTGAACGGCCGAAAACTGGAGAACGCCAATCTGGCCAACCTGCTCAAAGGCCAGACCCAGGCAGAAATCACCTTGTTTCGGCAAAAGACCCTAAAAACGGTGCAGCTGAAAGCCGATGGCCCGGTGTACCTTCCGCAGTACTGCGTGCAAAAGAACCCGAAGGCCAATGCCGCGCAACAGGAGAACTTCAGACTATGGCTGAAACAGGATTTCAACGTACCGGTGAAAACAAGTGGGGGATAGACGCTTTTCGGCCTACTTTCTGAAAAATGGGCTGAAAACGCATTCGTTCTTTTTTGAAGTTGGTGGCTCTTCTTTATCTTGACGCAAAACACAAAAACCATGCGCATTCATCTCCCTTCCCTGGCCTTGGCCTTACCGCTCTTGCTGCTAAGTTGTACCGTTACCAAACAGAAAAAGAACATGGCCCAACTTAAACAGGAGGTTCTGGCCGAACTTGGGAAACAGAAAGGCACCTTCGCGGTGGCCTTCAAAGACCTGCAAACCGGAGAAGAACTGTTATTGAATGAGCATGAAAGCTTCCATGCGGCCAGCACCATGAAGACGCCCGTGCTCATTGAAGCCTACAAGCAAGCCGCCCTAGGCAAATTCGCCATCAGTGATTCTATTCTGGTGAAGAATGAGTTCAAGAGCATTGTAGACGGCAGCCCGTTCTCCATTGGCCCCGAAGATGACAGCGAAAAAGAATTATATACCCAATTAGGGCAGAAACGGCCTTTGTCTGAGTTGCTGTACAAGATGATCATCCAGAGCAGCAACCTGGCCACCAACATAGTCATAGAGAAACTAGACGCGAAAAAGGTCACCCAAACCATGCGAGACCTAGGCGCGAAAGACATGCAGGTGCTGCGCGGGGTGGAAGACACCAAGGCTTACCAGCAAGGAATGAACAACACCACCACCGCCTATGACCTGATGGTGCTTTTCCAGAAAATGGCCGAGGGGAAAACCGTAAGCCCGGCGGCTTCGCAGGCAATGATCAAAGTGCTGCTGGATCAGAAATTCAAAGATGTGATTCCGGCCAAGTTGCCCAAAGAGGTAAAAGTAGCCCACAAAACCGGCTGGATCACCGGCGTTCGGCACGACTCCGGCATCGTGTTCCTGCCCAGTGGCCAGAAGTATGTGCTGGTCTTACTGTCTAAAGGTTTGAAAGATGACAAAGCCGCCACTGCGGCCATGGCCAACGTCTCAGAAATGATTTACCGGCACGTGACAAGGTAGTCTTGCGTTCTGAGTTTAGATAAGGCTCATTGTAGAGATCTTTCAGGTGGATATAAAAAGCGGAGGCTGCTCTTGTAAGAGCAGCCTCCGCTTTTTATTATTGATGAGCGAAATAAATCTTATTTCCCGCGGTCAACCTGGTTGTCGCTGGGGTTACTGCGCGGGCGGTCGCCGCCATCGCCGTAGGAGTTATTGACGCCTTCGCGGTTGTTGTTGCCGGTTCTGGAAACGGCCCGCTCATCCTGAATGGTGGTGCCCCCGCTCTTGGAGCTCATGTAGCTACTTTCTGGGGTCTGAGGCGTTTGGTCATCTGGGGTCAGGTGGTTTTTGTCTGTGTTGTCAATGAAACCGCCTTTTTCGTTATCCTTTTCTCCGCTGTGATTCTTGTTATTGCTGCTCATAAAAATCCTCCTTTTGGGTTAAGTTGATACCTTGTATACGGGCACCTGCGGCAAAAGTATATTCCTTTCTCAACTAAAAGCCAGCACCAATATCACCAGCAGCGTGGGCAGGGAGAGATAGAACCAGAAGAGAACGTGCTTGCGGTAACTTCGGGGCACTTGCGAACTGGCCAGCAGCAGCGCGCCCACCAAAACGGCCATATAGACCAGAATAAAGTACATCACCTTGTTCCAGTTGCGCACAATGGAGCCGCCCTGCTCCTCCACTTCGGGGGCCGTGGGAATAAGCCAGGTCACCAGACTGTAATACACCGCCACCTCTAGCGCCAGGAACACCACTGCCCCTATGAACATGGCCAGTGCCGTTTCATTTTTCTTCTGCATTGTTCTTTAAGTAGAAACCAACTTAGGAAAATCTTGGCAGAACTTTCTGATTTCTCAACTGTTTTTGCCTCCCTTTCACTAAAACTCCCCTAAAACACGTTACGAAAACGGAGCAGGCGGCACGCTACCTGAAAGAGGGTGTATAGCGGCCTTGATGAAGAATGAGGACGAACCAAGTAGACATTAATTTACGGGCCATATTGACCACCTTTGAGGGTTTCCTGAAGTCCCCTGAATTTAAGCAGATTGCCGAGGATAGCCTTGCCTTGGTGCAGAAAACCGGCTATTCCAAGATTCTAGCAGACACCAGCCGGATAAAAATAATCCAGCGGGAAAGCCAGCAATGGATCAATGAAGAATGGTTTCCCAGAGCCGTCAAAGCAGGCGTCACCCACATGGCCTTCCTGATCCCGCAAGATTACTTCGGGAAAGTGAGCGTGGAATCTACAAACAAGCCCATGGCCCAGCGCGGCGACATTGACATTCAGTACTTCACTAACGAAAAATCGGCCCGAAGGTGGTTGGGAGTAAATAGCAAGCACCCATGAAAGTGTTCTAAGAGCTTGTTTAAATTTGAGGTTTGCCAGCGAAAATGATCAGAGAAAAAGGCGAACGCAGGTCCTTTTTATGGTCGTTTGCAGCGCAAAGATGAAATTTAAACATGCTTTAAGCATAAAGGCACGGGGCTATTGATTTGCATCAATAGCCCCGTGCCTTTATATGGATAAGTCTTGTTTTAGGGCAGATTTCAGGAAAACAGCCTTAAAATGGATTATCCGCGCTGCGGTTGAAAATTCACCAGTTTCACAAACTCCAGAACACGGCTCACTACCTCATCAGGCTGCAAATCTACCAGGCGCTCCGTCCCAAACTGCTCTACGCAGAATGACGCCATGGCTGATCCGTGGATCACGGCGCGTTTCATGTTCTCAAAGCTGATGTCATCCGTAGAAGCCAAATACCCAATAAAGCCACCGGCAAACGTGTCACCGGCCCCGGTTGGGTCAAATACTTCTTCTAGCGGTAAAGCAGGCGCAAAGAACACTTCTTCTCCGTGGAACAACAACGCCCCGTGCTCGCCTTTTTTGATGATGAGGTATTTGGGGCCCATGCCCATGATCTTTTTGGCGGCTTTTACCAAAGAGTATTCACCGCTTAACTGGCGGGCTTCCTCGTCATTGATGCTGAGTACGTCTACCATGCCAATGGTCTGGATTAGTTCCTCCAGCGCAATGTCCATCCAGAAGTTCATGGTGTCCATCACAATCAGCTTGGGCCGCTGGTGCAGGCGCTCAATTACCTGACGCTGCACCTGCGGGGCCAGGTTGCCCAGCATGAGGTATTGGCAGTTTTGGTAGCTTTCTGGGATAATCGGGTCAAAATCGCCCAGCACGTTCAGTTCCGTTACCAGCGTCTCGCGGCTGTTCATGTCATTGAAGTACCGGCCCGACCAGAAGAAGGACTTCTCATTTTCCTTGATTTGCAAGCCCTCTACGTTGATGCCTTTGCTCTCCAGCATGGCAATGTCTGACTTCAGGAAATCGCCACCCACCACAGACACCAGGTTCACCGGCTGCACAAAGTTGGCCGCCGACAAGGATATGAAGGTTCCGGCGCCGCCGATGATTTTTTCCCGTTTCCCGAACGGCGTTTCCAGCGCATCAAACGCCACCGACCCAATTACTAATAGACTCATGTGTTTTTCTTTATGCGTTACCCGTATCAAGTAGCAGGTATCACGTAGCAAGATAATTTTTGTTAGCTCTTTTGGAGTTATGCTCCGGCAAATGTATCAATTCTACGGAAGTACCTCTTCTCAGGACATTGGTCTTGCTACATGATACGCACTACCTGGTACTCCAAAGCCCGAAAACAAAAAAGCCCCTGATTTCTCAGGAGCTTTTTGGGTGATCGATGGGGTTCGAACCCACGACTTCCAGAATCACAATCTGGTGCTCTAACCAGCTGAACTACGACCACCGTGTAATTTGAGACAAAAGTAGCAGGGATTATGATTGAACGCAAGTATTAGCCTGCATTTTTCTATAAAATTTTCTGCTTTACCGGCTAAACAGCACGCGCTCACCCCGTTTACTTTCATCAAATTTCCCGTGCTGGTACGCCAAATGCCCAGACACAATAGTATGCGTCACCACGCCCGGCAAGGTCTGCCCTTCCAGCGGCGACCAACCGCATTTGTAGTGGATGTTGTCTTTGGCTACCGTTTGGTTCTGGTTCAAGTCTACCAGCATTAAATCGGCCCAGTAGCCTTCCCTGATGAACCCGCGCTTTTCTACCTGGAAACAGATGGCCGGTGCGTGGCACATTTTCTCTACCACCCGCTCCAGGGAAATCTTGCCTTGTTGATAGAACGCCAGCATCACTTGTAACGAGTGCTGCACCAGCGGCAAGCCAGACGGTGCTCCTTTGTATGTACCCGCCTGCTTTTCTTCCCAGGTATGCGGTGCGTGATCCGTCGCGATGATGTCCAGTCTATTATCCAGCAACCCCTGGAACAGCGCCTCTTTGTGCCGTGCCGCTTTAATAGCCGGATTGCATTTGATTTGGGCGCCCAGCGTCTCATACTGCGCGGCGTCAAACCAAAGATGATGCACACAGACTTCGGCGGTGATGCGTTTCTGCGCCAGCGGCACATCATTCGTGAACAAGGCTAATTCCTCGGCGGTGCTGATGTGCAGGATGTGCAGGCGCGTGTTGTGCTTTTTGGCCAGTTCTACCGCCATGCTGGAGGATGTATAACAAGCCTCTACGCTCCTGATTTCGGGGTGGGCACGCATGGGAATATTCTCACCGTACTGTTCCGTAACCCGCTGCATGTTGGCTCTAATGGTGGCCTCGTCTTCGCAGTGCGTGGCAATGAGCATGGGACTCTGTTTGTAAATGGCTTCCAGCGTTTCGGGATTGTCTACCAGCATATTGCCTGTGCTGGAGCCCATGAACAGTTTAATGCCGCACACGCTGCGGGTATCGGTCTTCAGAATTTCCTCCAGGTTGTCATTGGTACCGCCCATGAAGAACGAGTAATTGGCCAGGGATTTCTGCGCCGCGGTGTCATACTTCTGCTGAAGCAATTGCTGGGTGGTAGCGTTGGGCACGGTGTTGGGCATTTCCATGAATGTAGTCACACCGCCGGCCACGGCCGCTCTGGGCTCGCTGTACAAATCGCCTTTGTGGGTAAGGCCGGGATCCCGGAAGTGGACTTGGTCGTCAATGATGCCGGGCAGCAGGTACTGGCTTTTGGCATCAATAACTGTATCGGCAAGGGCGTTGAGGTTCTGCCCGATGGTGTGGAGGTAGCCGTCTTTCACCAGTACATCGGCGGTTTGGATCTGGCCTTCGTTTACCAGTTGCGCGTTCTTGATCAGGATGCTGTTCATGGTGCTAAGATAAACAGAACTATTTATCATCTTATTTCATGACCAGACTAATAACCACCCATTGTTCGCATATCATCTATATCACCACCAAAATCATCCCAATCTCCATACTGACCATCTGTTAGTGCATCGAATGCATCTCTATCCGAAGTATCTTCTTCTCTATAATTACGCGAATCCCATTCATCCCCGCACCTACTAAGTTTACCCAAGTCATCAGGTTTTATATTAGGGTACAACTTTTCAAGCTCTTTAGACTCTAATTTTTGCAATGGCAATTTTAATATTTCATCAGGATTAATTGCTTCTGAAATATTAAAATATTCCGCATCTTCAAAATGATTTAAAGAGAATTTACAATCAAATTTCTGGTTAAATTCAACTAGAATATCTTCGTCAACATCTTCTGATGTAGCATGACTTATGTAAACAGTAAAGTTCTTCTTGGAATAAAGTTCTTGACCTACTTTTACTAAAAAGTGCTTCAATAAAGCATCTGCGTTAAGGCCTAGTATTAAACAAACATTGGTTAATTTAGAGACATATCTTCCAGGTTTAAGCTCATCATCTTCTAAATATATTGGCGACTTTAAACAATGCTTTAGTGATAGAAGATTTAATGCATAAGTTAACTCTTTAATATAAGGTAAATAAACACTTAAAACAATCAAAGAGTCGCTATAATATTCATCTAAACCTTTTTCCTCTAAGATTTTAGATGTAAATTTTAGTATTTTCAGCTTTGTACCATTCTCTTTACAATCTACCGCTACATTTCGATAATAAAGGCCATCAACTCTATTAGGTTTTTGGCCTTCCCAATAAGCTTCTTCACTTGTTTCAGTTATGACTACACTCCCCTTAAATGTTTTACCAACATAAAAGCTAGTTTGAGTCGCCTTAACGGGAAATCCGCAAGACTCAGGCTCATACTTATAACCTCTTGCTTCAGAAACAGTTTTTTCCAACTCATCTTCTAGATTGGAAACAGTGACAATATGCCACTCTGGATTCCTAGAAGGCTTAATATCTGTAACAATAACCATTTTTAAACTTTTAATCTTAATGTGGTAACGCGACAAACTCGCTGAAGTCGGGGCTGAACATCTTTTCTGAATTGAATGTATTGCTGCCTTAGTACTTCCAAGGCCGCAAGTCGCTCTTGGGGAGTTTTCTGTTTCCAATACTGGAAATCTGACTCCTGCTCCCGAAGCTTTCCTACTTTAACCACTTTTTCCGTACGGCGGCATTTTATTGCATTTAAAGATACGGGGTAATTACTGAAAAGATGAAAAGGTACTTGAACACCTTCTGTTTTCTGCCTCTTTTCCCAAAAACGGCCCAATAACGTATTATGAGAGTGAACGGTAGACACAAGTCTCAATTCCGTACCTTTGCACCAATGATAGAAGAAGAAAACGAAAATCTTGCCCCGGAGCAGGACGAGAACATAGCCCCAGAGGCAACCGAAGAAACCCCTACAGAGGAAGAGCCGCAACCCAGCTTTGGGGATTTCAAGCTGAACAAGCAGTTATTGAACGCCATTGCCGAACTGGGTTTCCAGAAGCCTACGCCAGTACAACTCCAGACCATTCCCTTGGCCATGGCCGGGCATGACGTGATGGGCATCGCGCAGACGGGTACGGGCAAAACGGCCGCCTACGTGTTGCCGTTGCTCATGAAGGTGAAGTACGCCCAAGGCAAACACCCGCGGGCGCTTATCTTAGCCCCAACCCGCGAGTTGGTGATGCAGATTGAAGAAAACATTCAGAAGTTCAGCGCTTACTTAGATTTGCGCACGGTAGGCATTTACGGCGGCGTGGGCCCAAAAACCCAGATTGAGCGCATTCAGGCGGGTATTGACATTCTGGTGGCCACGCCCGGCCGACTCATGGACATTTACCGCAAAGGCGAACTGCACCTGAAAGAGCTAAAGACGTTGGTGCTGGACGAGGCCGACAAGATGATGGACATGGGCTTCATGCCCCAGATTAGGCAGATTTTGGAAATTATCCCCCGGAAACGGCAGAACCTGCTGTTTTCGGCCACCATGCACGAGCGGGTGCACATGCTTTCTGAAGAATTCTTGGAGTTCCCCATGGTGGTGGAAGTCACGCCGCAAGCCACGCCCGTGGAAACCGTTAGCCAGAAGCTGTTCCAGGTACCTAACCTCCGCACCAAGATCGCCCTTCTGGATTACCTGTTTAAAGACCGGGAGACGTTCAACCGCGTCATGATCTTCACCCGCTCCAAAACCAACGCCGACAACGTGAGTTCTTTCCTGGATCGCAAAGGCGAAGGCGGCGTGCGCGTGGTGCACGGCAACAAAGGCCAGAACACCCGCACCAACGCAGTGGAAGCCTTCAGAGCGGGCGAAGTACGGTATTTAGTGGCTACTGATGTGGCAGCCCGCGGCATTGACATCCAGGACGTGAGCCACGTAATCAATTTCGACGTGCCTATTATCTATGAGGACTATGTGCACCGCATAGGCCGCACAGGCCGGGCCGAACAGAAAGGCGCCTCCATTATTTTCGCCAACGAGGCCGAGATGCACCACATTGAGCGCATTGAGAAGCTGATTAAAATGAAGATTCCGGAGGCTCCTTTGCCCGAGGAAGTGAAGGTGTACGAAACTCCGTTTGAAGAACAGCAGCTCATCAATAGAGACCTGGACAACTACAAACGCCAGCAAGACCCTGATTTCAAAGGAGCCTTCCACGAGAAGAAAGCGAAGCCTCAGTACGAGAACAAAGGCAAAGGCGAGAAAGTGAGAGACTTGAAGAAAGCCGGTTGGAAGAAAACCAAAGCCGGTGGCGGCAGCAAGCGCAAGAGCCGGTAGGCTTAGTGATTAGTTTTTAGTTGTCAGTGATTAGTTGGCGGGCCTTTTAGCCTTACTTTTCTAAAAACACCCTTAAAACAGAAGAGCCGCTTAGTTTTCTAAGCGGCTCTTCTGTTTTATAAACAATCAACAATTATCTAAGAAACTGCAGAAAAGGCACGTGACTTAATTTGAAGAGGGTAAGCGTTACCGCGAACCCCCAGAAAACGGCGCTCCAAAGCATGTGCAGCACAATTCGGCTTTTAGATACGCCCAGGACAATGGCCAGAACGGTACCAACAATGGGCGTAAACAGAATAGGAGTCAGGAAAGCGATGCCAGACATGCCAAAACGTTTCCAGACAGACACAATGCGGCGGTTCTTCTTGCTGAACATAGGTTTGTTTTTGGCCCGTTGCCGCTCTACATACCGGTCATGCACCGCAGAGCCAATCAAGGAGAAAAGCAGCACGCTGGTCATCATACCCGCAATGGTGAGGCCTACGGTTGCCCAGAAAGACAAGCCCATGGTTAAACCGGCCAAAGGCCCGCCAAAGAACTTGACCGCACTCAGCAAATAGACAGAAATATATTTCAGAACTGCCGCAATCATACAGCCGTCACCTCAAAAATTTTATCCAACAACATACCTAAACTCATGTACAAGTCCTTTATACCAAACATCTTAAAGACCTCAGCCTGCAAAGATACCTAATAATAACGCACCTTACCTATAGGCTACTAGGCCAAAAGAAAGTATCTTATTGTACTTTCTCATTCTTTTCCCCAAAGGCCAAATCTCCGGCATCGCCCAAGCCCGGCACAATGTAAGACTGCTCGTTCAAGTGCTCATCCAGCGCGCCCAACCAAAGCTCGGCCTCAGGAATCTGCTCCTGCAGGTGGGCTACTCCTTCGGGGCTGGCAATAATGGCCGCAATGATAATCCGTTTGGGGGTTCCAAACCGAAGCATGTCTTTATAGGTGAGCACCAATGATTTTCCGGTGGCCAGCATGGGGTCTACCAGAACCAGGATCTTATCTTCCAGGTGCGGTGTGGCCATATAGTCTAAATGGACAGACAGTTTACGCGCCCCTTCTACCCTATAAGCGCCTACAAAAGCACTGGTAGAATGGTCAAAATAATTGAGAAAGCCCTGGTGGAACGGCAAACCCGCCCGTAGCACGGTAGCCAAGATGGGGAACTCCTGCAACAACGTTTGCTGCGTCTGCGCCAAAGGGGTTTGAATGGTCTGCTCAGCGTAAGGTAGCGTTTCTGAGATTTTGTAGGCCATTACCTCGCCCAGACGCTCCAGATTCCGCCGGAACCGCAAACTGTCTTTCTGCACCGTCACGTCACGTAACTCAGAAATGAAATGATTGGCTAACGAAGGTGTTTGGCTAAGAATGTGAAGACGGTTGGCGGCCATTGCAGGGTGGTGGGTTTAGGTTTACTGCTTAAAGATACGTACATGACCGGCTGCGCACCAAAACCGGCGTAAAAATTCGCCACGCCGGGCACTTCACTGCCTTCAAAGTCAAACGTTTTGCCAGAACCGCCCTCCTGCTGCATGAGCTGGTCTAACAAAAAAGCCATGGCGTTGCGCGTTCTCCCTTCCGCCGCGCTGGCCCCAAACAAAAAAGTAATTCTGTGCGCAGTGCGGAGAATGAACGCCGCCGCGAGCAACTTATTTTGATTTCTCACCTCCCACACTTCCCCCACTCCTTCCTTTTGGGCCTGCCTATAAAGCTTCTCTAATTTCTGGTAATGCCGAGGTCGCAAATAGGGCAGTTCTTTCCCTTTGGTACTTTGGAACAACCCCAAAAGCGGACTGATGGTGGTGGCAGACACTAAAACAAGTTGCGTCGTTTCAGCCTTTTTTAGATTTCTGCGGTGGTTGGTGGTGTAGTGTTGCCGTAGCACCGCGTACTCAGCAGCCAAAGACAATTCGTAATTCGGCCGTAGCCGAAAAACCCAGGGCTCCGGCAATTCCAAGGAAGCACCTTTGGGTAAAGCCATCTGGTACTGCACCTGCGTGTAAAGCTCCGGTAAGAAAGCGAGGTACTCCTCTACTGCTTTATGCCGACTGGCTGGCGTGGTCACCAGCCCCAGTTGCTGCGTGAACAAAGGCTGGTACACTTTTTTACTTCCCAGCAATTTCTTCACCGGCAACGGAAATAAGGAAACGTATTCGTCGTCCTGCACTTCTACCAACGCTTCCCATTGCCCGCCGCAGACCACATCCAGATACCAGGCTTGCAGGTAGACCAAAGGCTCCGGCGCGCTCAGCAGGCAAGCCGCCCAACGGGCGAAGTTGATTTCATGGTGTCGCAATACCTGTATCATGGTCTTGGCAAGATACAGTTTTCCGAATTCTGTCTTGATGGCTACTTCCCGGTCGTCTCCCTTTGAAGCTCATCTTGTAGGGAAAAAAGGAAGTCCTTTCCTTGGCTTGTCCCTTGCTGTTCGGGAGTCCTACTCCCGAACCTGCCTGCTGCGGAGTTCTACTCCGCCCGAAACCAGGGGCAGGTGTTGCAAAAGAAGGGGAGTAGAACTCCCGGCAGTACGCTTCCAGAGTGGAACACCAGAAGAGCGGGTTGATTCACGTTTGCTAATCAGGTATTCCCGAGATTCTTTTTATTGGTGTTCCATAATAATTGGTATTGCATCTTCAACCCGCCTTCTCCTCCTCCTCCCCCCTTTGAAGGGGATGACCGGGAATGCTTGCGTTGAGAGCAGTCAGCGGTCATAAGTCCCCACCACCGCTGTTTTTGCCCTACTTTTTCAAAAGCAGGCAAAAAACAACTCAGGACTCAGAACCCAAGACTCAGAACTCCCCTAAGGCAACCTGTTGGCCTTGGGAAGAGTACACGGTCAAAATTCCGCTATCTTCGCGTTATCAATCCCTTCTTATGAGAAAAACATACCGTCTGCTGTTGGGTCTATTTTTTCTGGCGGGTTCAGCAACGGCGCAGGATGCCACCGTGCCGCTGAACCCAGATGTGTACCGCGTCATTGACCGTTACCATATCAAGCACAACACCGAAGACCTGCATACGTCTTTCCGGCCGTACGGCCGCGCGCGGGTTGCTAGGCTGGCCGAGGAAGCCCGCCAACATACCGCCTCCGGCTCCCCCACTGACGAGTACAACATCAATTACCTGCTCAACGACAACTGGAACTACACCCGTGACTCCCGCAACAATGCGACGCAACGGTCTTTAGGCCCGTTTTTCAAAAACAAGACCGATCTCTACCACTATGAAAGCGAAGACTTCACCCTGCGCGTGAACCCGGTCATAGGGCTGCAGGCGGGCAAAGACACAGAGACCGACGGTTTGCGCTACATTAACACCCGCGGGCTACAGGTGGAAGGCACCATTGACAAAAAACTGGGTTTTTACACTTTTCTAGCTGATAACCAGGCAAAACTGCCGGGGTACGTGAACGAGCGGGTGTCGCGGGACAACATTGTGCCGCATGAAGCTTATTGGAAAACCTTCGGGAATGGGGGCGGTTATGACTTTTTCTCGGCCAGAGGTTACATCAACTACGCGGCTACCAAGCACATCAGCGTGATGCTGGGCCATGACAGAAACTTCATAGGCAACGGGTACCGCTCCATGATTCTGTCTGATTACTCGGCCCCGTACTTCTTCCTGAAACTACAGACGCAAATCTGGAAACTACAGTACACCAACCTGTACGCCGAACTCACCCAAAACTTTCAGCAGGCCGACCAACTCTACGACAAGAAGTACATGACGCTGCACCACCTCAGCGTGAACATTTTGCCTAACCTGAACGTGGGCGTGTTTGAATCGGTCATCTTCGGGCGGGACAGGGGCCGTTTTGAGTTGCAGTACCTGAATCCGGTAATTTTCTACCGAAGTGTGGAGCAAGGCCTGGGCTCTGAAGACAACGCCCTGCTGGGGATGGATTTCAAGTGGAATATCTACAACCGCGTGCAGCTCTACGGGCAAGCCGTACTGGATGAATTCCTGATTAGTGAACTGCGGGCCGGCAACGGTTGGTGGGGAAACAAATTCGGCCTGCAAGGCGGAGCCAAGTACATGGATGCCTTCGGGGTTTCTAACCTTGATTTACAGGGAGAACTGAATGTGGCCCGCCCCTACACGTACCAGCACGAAGACCAGTCCAAGAACTACCAGCACTATTTGCAGCCGCTGGCGCACCCCATGGGCGCGAACTTTGCCGAGGCCGTCGCCATTGTGCGGTACCAGCCTTTGCCTAAGCTAACCCTTACCGCCAAAGCCATTGCCACCCGTTACGGCCAAGACCCGTTCCCTACCGTTGACCCGCTAGACCCAGAAGGCGGCCTCATGGAATACAACTACGGCGGCAATGTCTTGAAGCCCTACACCACCCGCCCCGGCGACTACGGCTTTGAGATTGGAAGCGGCGTCACCACAGACCAGTTCTACGGCGAAGCCACCGCCTCTTTCCAGTTGATGTACAACATGTTCCTGGACGTGACCCAGGTAGTGCGCCGCGCCAACGCGAATGACAGCCGTTTTGACCGAAACACCTCCTTTTCGGCGGTGTCTTTCCGGTGGAACATTCCGCAGCGTACGCACGCGTTTTAGAGACTCCTCCCTCGCTCGCCTCCCTCGCTCGCCTCCCTCGCTCGCCTCCGGCGAGTGTGACTTACTTGCAGCCTCTGGCTGCGTGAGAGATAGGCAGACTTTACCCGACCACAGGCAGCTCACACTCGCCAGAGGCGAGCGAGGATAAACTCATTCACAGGGGCAACCACCAGGGGTTGCCCCTCCAATAAAGGAGGGCGGTTTTAGGCCTATTTTCCAGAAAACAGGCCTAAAACCGCGCCTTCACACCACATGCGGTTTCATTCCTGCAAAGCCGTACCTTTGCAGGAATGAAAACTTATTTCCGCATTTTAAATTTTGCGCGGCCGTTTAGCCAGTTCGTTCCGTGGTACGCCTTCGCCACTCTATTGGCGACCATCTTTGGGGTACTCAACTTCGGGTTACTGGCTCCTTTGCTGAAAGTACTGTTTGGGCAGGCCGAAAGCATGGCTGACATACCGGCGGTGGTGCCGGCGTTTGAATTCAACATTGCCTGGTTCACCAAGTTCTTCTACTACCACGTGGGGCAAATCATCCAGGCCGAAGGCAGCATTGGGGCCTTGCGCTTTATCTGTATCCTGCTGGTGATCTCGGTACTGCTGGCCAACGTGTTCCGTTACATCGGCCTCCGGATTGAAGGCGTGATACGGGCCAGAGTAGTGAAGAACCTGAGAATGCAGGTATTTGAACGCCTTACCCAACTGCAACTAGGCTTTTTCTCCAACCAACGCAAAGGCAACATCATGTCTACGCTCACCAATGACGTGCAGGAAGTAGAAAACTCGGTGGTGAGTACCTTAAACGTGCTGTTTCGCGAGCCTTTTCTGCTGATTGGCTATTTTGTGGTGCTTTTCTACATCTCGCCGCAGCTCACGTTTTTCAGTTTGCTTGTGCTGCCGCTCTCAGGCTTGGTTATTTCCACCATCTCCAAAAAGCTGAAGCGCCAGTCTACCCAGGGGCAAGACGCGCTGGGTTCCATCTTAGGCATTATTGACGAAACGTTGGGTGGTTTGCGCGTGATCAAAGGCTTCAATGCGCAGCCTTATGTCCTGAACAAGTTCAGGGAAAGCAACAGCCTGTACGCCCGCATCATCACGTCCATGAACAACAAACGCAGCCTGGCCTCGCCTTTCTCTGAGTTCATGGGCGTTTCGGCCGTGGCCGGAATTCTGTTCTACGGTGGCTCTCTGGTGTTGCGCGGCGAGTCTGATCTGGGCGGCGAGGATTTGATTGCGTACTTGGCCTTGTTTTCGCAGGTACTGGTGCCGGTAAAAGCCATCTCCAACGCCTTCAGCAACATCCAGCGCGGCCTGGTCTCCGGGGAACGGGTGCTTGCCTTGATAGACACCGAGCCGCTGATCCGGGATCGGCCAGATTCCAAAGCCCTGCCCGAGTTCACCGATGCCATTGAGTTCAGGAACGTGGGCTTCCAGTACGCCAATGATCCCATTCTGCAAGACATCAACCTGCGGATTCCCAAAGGCAAAACCATTGCGCTGGTAGGCCCCTCGGGCGGCGGGAAGTCTACCTTAGCAGATTTGCTTCCGCGGTTCTATGACCCCACCCAAGGCACCATCACCATTGACGGCCAGGATCTGCGGGATTGCTCCCTGTTTTCGGTGCGGGAGCAGATGGGCATTGTCACGCAGGAATCTATCCTGTTCAATGACACCATTTTCAACAACATCGCCTTCAACAAAACCGATGCCACCGAGGCGGAAGTCATGGCCGCGGCCAAAATCGCCAATGCCCACGAGTTCATCCTGCAGTCGCCGGACGGCTACCAGACCTTGATTGGTGACCGGGGCGGCAAACTATCGGGTGGGCAGCGGCAGCGCCTGAGCATTGCCCGCGCCATCCTCAAAAACCCGTCCATCCTGATCATGGATGAGGCCACCTCGGCCTTGGACACGGAGTCTGAGAAGCTGGTGCAGGAAGCGTTGGCCAACCTAATGAAGAACCGCACCTCCATTGTCATCGCCCACCGCCTCAGTACCATCCAGCACGCAGATGAGATCATTGTGCTGCAAAGCGGCCGTATAGTAGAGCGCGGGAACCATGCCCAGTTGGTACAGCAAGGCGGCCTGTACTTCAAACTCACGCAAATGCAGCACACCGTCTAAGAACAGTTGATTCTCTACCTCCCAGAGGCCGTTTTACGCCTGTTTTGACAAAAGCAGGCGTAAAACGGCTTCCTTGTTTTAAATCTGCTGTGCGTAGAGTTAGCGCCAGCGCTCTACGCACCTTAGGACAGCCAATCTCCTGATGGGCGTAACGGAAAAGTTATTGGCACAGACGCTCGCAGGCCTTTGGAGCAAACGACAAAGCGGCGGCAGACAAAACTCCCCTTCTAGTTTAGGAGGGGTGCCCGAAGGGCGGGGTGGTGAAACCTGATTTGAGGCTGTTTTCTGGAAAACAGACCTGAAACGCGGCACTTTCCTTCTCTACCACAGCTATTTCGCGGCGTTTGCGTACAGCCTATAATATTCATTATTCTTAATGTTTAGTAACCCGTACGTCTATGGAGTCTGTGAAGAAGTTCTTAAATATTCTGGTGATGGTGTATCTGCTCATCGCCTTTCTGTTCCTGTTGCGCATTCTAAGTGTGTCTAAGTTTGTGGCCTTGTTTGACTTAGCCCATGACGCGGCGTTTTACAACCGGCTGCTCTGGGTAGGGGCGGTTTTGCTTCTGGCCGAACTCTTGGTAGAAAACATGTATATTGCCACCCTGAAACGAAGCCTGGAACGCGAGCGTAGGCAAGTCTCCCAACTGAAGTCGCAGTACTATGACCAGCAAATGGCCTTTAAGACGCAGCGCTATGACCAGCAGATGAAAACTCCGGCCGCGCCGCCTGTCCCTGATCCGGTACCGGCCAACCCGGCCACAGTTCCGCCTTCGTCCAGCCATTACACGGGATCAGCCAAGGCCCCGGAGCAAGGCCCCATCATCACGCCTGCCCCCATGCCGCCCACGTTGCCCCCCCAGGAAAACCCCAACCTGCCGCCGACAGACCATCGGCCTTTTGCATAATACATGACTACCTCTCCTTCGGCCCTCATTCTGCAGGAACTGCAACAAGCCCAACAAGTGCTTGCCAATTTTATGGCCCAGCCCGCCACCCTCTCTTCCATTGAAGCAGCGGCACAACTCATGGCCACCAGCCTGAAAAACGGAGGCAAGATCCTTTCCTGCGGCAACGGCGGCTCTATGTGCGATGCCATGCACTTCGCAGAGGAACTCACCGGCCGCTACCGCGATGACCGGGCCCCTATGGCGGCTATCTCCATCTCAGATCCCAGCCACATGAGCTGTGTCATCAATGATTACGGCTATGACCACGTGTTCTCCCGCTACGTGCAGGCGCTCATCAAACCCGGCGATGTGTTGCTAGGCATCAGCACCAGCGGCAACTCGGCCAACGTGCTCAGAGCCGCCGAGGCCGCTAAAGCGGGGGGGGCACACGTAGTTACGCTTACCGGCAAAGACGGCGGCCAACTGGCTCCGCTGAGCGATGTGGAAATAAGGGTGCCGCACTTCGGCTACGCCGATAGGATTCAGGAAATCCACATTAAGGTTATCCATATCTTGATTCTGTTGCTGGAAAAGCAGATGGCCTGATTCTTCCTTTCAAAGAAGAAGCTAACCTGAACTGTTTAGAGCTTGCTGGGATTTCACCTTCGCTAGCGAAAACGACTAGAGAAAGGTTCTGCGGAAGCGTTTTTTGAGTTTCATAGCAGCGCTATGGGACAAAAAAAAGGTGAACGCAGGTTCTTTTTAGGGTCGTTTGCAGCGCAAAGATGAAATCCCAGCAAGCTCTTACAGCCAAGGAATTTATTTACGTCAAGCTCTGTTGGCTCACTCAAGATAAGTTCAACTACGTATCTGAATAATTCTATGCTTGTAAAGACCTTCGGGAGCGCGGTACAGGGCGTGAATGCCTTTACCATCACCATTGAAGTAAATGTTTCGCCGGGTACTAAGTATTTTATGGTGGGCCTGCCAGACAATGCCATCAAAGAAAGTGAGCAACGGATTGAGTCGGCGCTGAAACACCACGGCTACCGCATGCCGCGCCAGAAAGTAGTCATCAACATGGCCCCGGCCAACGTCCGGAAAGAAGGCTCGGCCTATGATTTACCCATTGCTTTAGGAATTCTAGCCGCCTCAGACCAACTCCTCACCAGTGAACTGGAAAATTACCTGATCATGGGCGAACTGGCGCTAGACGGCGAGGTGCGACCCGTTAAAGGAGTGCTGCCCATTGCTATTCAGGCCCGCAAAGAAGGTTTTAAAGGATTCATCCTTCCCAAACAAAATGCCCAGGAGGCCGCTATTGTCAACAACCTGGAGGTGATTGGTGTGTCTAACCTGAAAGAGGCCATTAACTTTCTGAGCGGCAACCTTTCCATTGAGCCCTTGAAGGTAGACACCCGCGATCTGTTTCAGGTAACCGTGCACCAATACGCCGCTGACTTTGCCGATGTGCAAGGCCAGGAAAATATTAAGCGGGCGCTGGAGATTGCCGCGGCCGGGGGCCACAACGTGATCATGATCGGGCCACCGGGGGCTGGTAAAACCATGCTGGCCAAACGCCTGCCCTCCATCTTGCCCCCGCTCACGTTGCATGAAGCCCTGGAGACCACCAAGATCCACTCGGTAGCCGGAAAATTAGGTGCCCACGGTTCTTTGATGGCTCAGCGTCCGTTCAGGGCGCCGCACCACACCATCTCAGATGTGGCTTTGGTGGGCGGCGGCGGCAATCCGCAGCCGGGCGAGATTTCTTTGTCGCACAACGGCGTGCTTTTTCTGGATGAGTTGCCTGAGTTCAAGCGCACCGTGCTGGAGGTAATGCGCCAGCCCTTGGAAGAACGGCGGGTGACTATTTCCCGCGCCCGCCTCACCATTGATTTTCCGGCCAATTTTATGTTGGTGGCCAGCATGAACCCGTGCCCCTGCGGCTTTTACAACGACCCCAATAAGGATTGCGTCTGCGGCCCGGGCGTGGTGCAGCGTTACTTAAACAAGGTGAGCGGCCCCTTGCTAGACCGTATTGACCTGCACGTAGAAGTAACGCCCGTTTCTTTTGACCAGATGACCGAGACCCGCAAGTCTGAAACCAGTGCTGATATACGGGAACGGGTGGAACGGGCGCGCCAATGGCAGGCCAAACGGTTTGAAGCCTTCCCAGACATTCACTCTAACGCCATGATGCCGCCACAAATGGTAAAAGACCTTTGCCGCATCAACGAAGCAGGCCGTTTGCTACTGAAAAAAGCCATGGAAAAGCTGGGACTCTCGGCGCGGGCGTATGACCGCATCTTAAAAGTCAGCCGCACCATCGCTGATTTATCGGGCTCAGATGACATCAAGATAGAACACTTGGCCGAGGCCATTCAGTACCGCAGCCTGGATCGCGAAGGTTGGGCCGGGTAATTTTACTGGTTTCCACTTCATTCTTGCTTACTGTGCCCCTGCCTTTACTTTTCCCTGGATGGAAAAAGTAAAGGCAGGATTTTTTCTCAGCATTTCAGCTTTGTGCTTAGGGGTTTAGGCGGCAACGGATGTCTTGCAGTTAGTGAAAGTCCGTACTTTATGGAAGTGCCCTTTCAGGTGCTTTAGTAGGCTTTCTTAGCAGGTTAAACCAGGAACATTTACCTAGTTATAAGTATATACTTAAGCCCCAATTATCCTTAACTAGCAGTCACTTAGAGAAATACCAGTTAAATTATGTAAAACCTCAAAGATCCCAATCATGAAAAAAATTTTACTAGTTGTTGCCGCATTATTTATCACCTACTTTTCCCAAGCCCAAGGCATTAAGCTAGGGTTGAAAGCGGGAGGAAACTACAGCAACGTTACGGGTGATGAAACAGAAGACCTTGAGTCTTTGTTCGGACTTCATGCTGGTGTCATCTTAGACTATGGTATTTCTGAGATGGTCTCCATTCGTCCAGAATTACTTTATTCTATGAAAGGGGCAAAACTAGAAATTAGTGATGCTGACGACGCTATTATAAAAAGCAGGTTTCATTATTTAGATGTTCCAATTCTCGCCCACATCAATGCTGGGGGCCTTTTCTTTGAGCTTGGGCCCACTGTCGGTTTCAAATTATCTTCTTCTACCACTATAGAAGTTGATGGTGAAGAGATAGATGAAGAAGAGTTTGGCATAAGCGATGGAGATGATGGGATGAAGAATTTTGAGATTGGGTACGCGGCAGGCTTAGGGTACCAACTTCCAATGGGAGTTGGCATTGGTTTACGGTACCAAGGCGGGATATCCAGCATAAATGAGAATGACGATGATCCTAAACAACGCAACTCCGTTTTCCAACTATCATTAAGCTATATGTTTGGAGGCAGATAACTCAATTACATAAAAAAGGCCTGCTAGCAGGCCTTTTTTATGCCTTTTCGTGTAGTACCAACTAGTATTTACCTACTTCCCTTGGTTTCCTGGCGCAAACGTCCGCTTGCGCCAGAATTCATGTAGCCAGTAATAAAGCTTTATGTGATTGGGGATAAGTAGCCGCTTAGGGTTCACCGTCTAGGAGAACGGATGAGTAAGTTAATTTCCTGTTTAAAGCCCACTTTCCCTAAAACTGCCCCAAACAACCCTACTTCGGCCGCAGTGCCTACTAATTTCTCAACAAGGGCATAGGGGTAAACGGCAACACATGTGTCTGGAAAAGAACAGCAGCGGTATTAGGCATCTTTAGCTAGCCTCTTCCATGCAGCTTTCAGCCTGTGAAACAATTTAACCTATACTTATCTTTCTTAACCATGAAAAAATTAGTAGTACTGGTAGCAGCAGTGTTCACATCTTACTTCGCGCAAGCACAAACGGGCATCTCCCTCGGCCTGAAAGCCGGGGTCAATTACAGCACCATTATGGCAGACGATGATGAGGGAATCAAGTACAAGCCAGACTTTCACGTTGGGGGCTTCGCCGAGTATTCCATCTCAGACATGGTTTCCATTAAACCAGAACTGCTGTATTCCAGAAAAGGAGCCAAATACAGCTTTAGTGCTTCTGATCAATTCATAGACGGGAATGGCGAAACACAAACCATTACCGGCGAGGTAGACGCCAAAATGACCTTCCAGTACCTGGAATTACCTGTCTTAGCCAAAGTGAAAGCCGGTAACCTGTTTTTTGAGGCCGGGCCCACCTTCGGGTACCTGTTAAAATCAACGGCAGACATAAAATCCAGCTTCTCTGGGGGTGGAATGGATTTCTCCTACGATGGCTCTGATGACGGAACCGACGACATGAAGCGTTTTGAATTTGGCTACGCTGCCGGTATTGGCTACGAACTACCCAGCGGCTTGGGCTTAACCCTTAGATACAACGGGGGGTTAAGTGATTTAAACAAAGAAACCGAGGAAGACCCCGAAGAAGAGGAATTGGCTGGTGTACCTTCAGGTAAAATAAAAAACTCTGTCTTTCAATGCTCGTTGAGCTATAGATTTGCCGGAAGGTAATCATCTTGCTTAACCGCCCAAAAGAAGGTCTCTTAGGGGCCTTCTTTTGGGCGGTTTTAATTCTGGCACATTTCTGTGAGTCGTTAATTTTTCCAACATTTACCTCTTCGCAAAAAGTCTAACGCTATCAGCAAACCATCAAAAATCATAATTTATTTAGAGCCTGAAAATCAATATATTATCATTAAAAACCTATAAACAACAAAATACGAAGTATTTAACTTAAGACAATTCAGAAAAACTCACTAACTAGCATTACATTTATAATTCTATACCACCCTTTATCCCTATTTTATGAAAAAAGTATTACTATTCGCAGCAATGTTGTTTACAACCTACTTTGCCCAGGCCCAGGAAGGCATACAAGTAGGTTTAAAGGCTGGGGCTAACCTCAGCAACATTACAGGCGATGAAACCGAAGATTTGAAAAACAAGTTTGGCTTCCATGTTGGGGCTTTTGCTGATTTTGGTATTTCTGAAATGGTGTCCATCCGCCCAGAGGTGCTATATTCCATGAAAGGTGCTAAAGCAGAGGAAGACGGAATGGAAGGAGGCTTTAATTTACACTACATTGACGTTCCAGTTCTAGCCCGTATCAACGCAGATAGACTATTCTTTGAATTTGGCCCCACTGTTTCTTTTCTGTTGAAATCAGAAATAGAGATGGAAGAGGTTTCTGTAGATTTCAAAGATTATACCAACAAGGTTGATTTCGGTTATGCTGCTGGCCTGGGATATCAGTTAACTGATGGCCTGGGATTAGGATTGAGATACAATGGCGGCATAAGCAAAATCTATAAAGATGACAGCGACGACTTTGAAGCAGGAGAAGTCCGCAATTCTGTTTTCCAACTTTCACTAAGTTATTCCTTTGGGAGATAAGCTATTTTCCATCCACAGAAAGGGGCTGCTAACAGCCCCTTTTTTTATGCCGTTTTCCCAGAACTCAGCTTAAAACATTTCTTCAACAGCTTAGAGCTTGTTTAAGAGCATGTTTAAATTTCATCTTTGCGCTACAAACGACCATAAAAAGAACCTGCGTTCACCTTTTTCTCGCACCGTAGCGCTGCTACGCTGCTCAAAAAACGCTTCCGCAGAACCTTTCTCTGGTCATTTTCGCCAGCAAACCTCAAATTTAAACAAGCTCTAAATTGACCAAGTATTTTAAAGGTCTTTTTCAGAAAACAGGCCCAAAATGCAGACACCCATTTTTATGCTCGGCAAAAAAGGCCCTCTAGCCAGAGGCCGCCGCTTATAGCAGTAAATAATTGAACAGCAATGCTTATCATACTAATTCTTATCTTTTTCCAAGTTGTTTAAATACGGAGTTTCTACTTCTTACAGAAACTTAATCTATAAAGAACCAACATTTTTTAGCAGTACCGTATAATGGGGTGAGTTTTACCAGGGCTCGTCAGACAAACAGCCCCTTACTTTATTTTTAAAATCACTATGAAAAAGATTGTATTATTAGTAGCAGCCGTGCTTTCGTTTGGTGTTGCACAGGCACAGAATGGCCCTAAAATTGGCCTTAGAGCCGGTGCTAACTACTCCAACCTTTCCGGTGACCTGGAAAACCAGGACATCTATGAAAACAAGTTCGGGTTTGTGGGTGGCCTTACGGCTAACTTTGACCTGAGCGGCGACGGCTTCCTTTCTTTACAACCCGAGCTTCTTTACTCGCAACGCGGCTATCAGTACAAAGACGATCAGTACACAATTGGCTCCGGTGCTAATGCCATCAACTATAGAAGCGAAGGTTCTGTTCATTTTAATTATCTTGATTTACCCATCCTGCTAAGAATAAACGCGGGTGGGTTGTTCTTTGAAGGTGGGCCACAGGCTTCTTACCTGTTAAGCATCAAAGACAAAAGCGAAACCTTCATTGGAGATAGTCGCACAGCTACCTCCAATGAAATTGAGAAAGATGACCTTTCTGAGTTCGAGATTGGCTACGTGGCTGGTTTAGGGTATCAGTTAGAGAACGGCCTTAGCTTGGGACTGCGCTACAACGGTAGCATCAATTCACTTGCGAAAGAAGACAGCGATGACTTAACCAATGCCCGTCACTCTACTTTCCAACTTACCTTAGGCTTCCTGTTCCCTAGCCGGTAAAGAAGTACAATCGTTAGAAAAACCATTTAAAAGGAGAGCCTGCCTAAGCGGGTTCTCCTTTTTTGTCATCTCACTTTTAAGCACTTATCTTAAAAAACAGCCTCTAAACCGAATGGATATATTCAACAATATCATTTAGGCACAGTGTTTGATAAAATACCTGCAAACAAGGGAACTAAATCTAATTTCTTAAACCATGAAAAAACTTTTCGTTTTGGTGTTTGCGTTTATAGCTTCTTATGCGACCCAAGCACAGACCACCTTCGGGATTAAAGGTGGGGTAAACTATTCCAACCTTTCCGGCGATCTCAAAGATGAAACAAGGTTCAACAACAAAGTGGGCTTTGCCGGTGGCGTGTACCTGAACGTACCAGTAGTAGGCGACTTCTTTTCTATTCAGCCCGAAGTGCTGTACTCCAACAAAGGCTTCAAATATGACGACCAAACCTTCTCAGACCCTCTGGGATTGAACACCTACCGGAAAGAAGGAACCGCCAACTTCAATTATTTAGACGTACCCGTATTAGCCAGAGTCAAAGCGGGCGCGCTGTTCTTTGAAGCCGGGCCGCAGGTGTCTTATCTGGTAAGCGTCAATGACAAGACCAAAACCTTTAGGAATGATGAGTTGCAGGACGCCACCACCAGTTCTAAAAGCAAAGAAGGGTACTCAGACTTTGAAGTGGGGTACGCCGCCGGTCTTGGTTTCGCGACCCAAGGCGGTATCAGCTTGGGTTTGCGCTACAATGGTGCTTTCTCTGATTTAACTGATGACTCTCCCGCCAGAGGTGACTTCAAAGACGCCCGTCATTCCTTGTTCCAGCTAAGCGTAGGGTTCCCCATCAGTAGATAGGCAACGATACCCGTTGAGGTATTCTACCACACTTCACGCAAAACGGCCGGTGGCTCCCCATCTCAGTCACGAAACGGGAGTCTCGCGCTAGTACTATCTAAACCTGTGAGGTCTTGAAGACCTCACAGGTTTTCTCGTTTTAAGCCTGTTTCCCGTAAAACAGCTTCAAAACGCAACAGCGGGGCTCCCCTCTCCGCGGGAGAGGGGCTGGGGGCGAGGTCTTTTCTCGCTTTACGCCTCTTGTTGGTGTAAGTCAGTAAAATGCTGGTAGAACAATGGAATGGTTTCAATGCCTTTCATGAAGTTGAACACGCCAAAATGCTCGTTGGGGGAATGAATGGCGTCTGAGTCCAGTCCGAAGCCCATGAGAACGGTATCGGTGCCCAGCTCAGATTTGAACATGGCCACAATGGGAATGCTGCCCCCGCTGCGCACCGGCACCGGTTTCTTCCCGAAGGTATCTTCCATGGCTTTGGCCGCCGCCTGATACCCCGCCGAGGTAGTGGGCGTGACCACTGGCTCGCCGCCGTGGTGCGGTTTCACTACTACCTTCACGCTGGGCGGCGCAATGGATTCAAAATGTTTCTGGAACAGCGCGCTGATCTCCTCTGAAGTCTGGTGCGGCACCAACCGCATGGAAATCTTCGCGAAGGCTTTGGACGGTATCACGGTTTTGGCGCCCTCACCGGTATAGCCGCCCCAGATGCCGTTCACGTCCAGCGTGGGCCGGATGGAATTACGTTCCATGGTGCTGTAACCTTCCTCGCCGTGTACATCTGGCAAATCAAGGACTTTTTTGTAGGCTTCTAGGCTGAACGGCGCCCGCGCCATCTCGGCGCGTTCCTCTGGACTCAGTTCCTCCACGTTGTCATAGAACCCAGGAATGGTGATGTGGTTGTTTTCGTCATGCAAAGAAGCAATCATCTTGCACAGGATGTTGATGGGGTTCGCCACCGCACCGCCGTACAAACCCGAGTGCAGGTCACGGTTAGGGCCGGTCACTTCCACCTCGTGGTAGCTGAGACCGCGCAGCCCGGTGGTCACCGAGGGCACATCGTTGGCCAGCATGCCCGTGTCAGAAATCACGATGATATCGGCGGTGAGCTTTTCTTTGTTTTCTTTCACGAAGGTAGCCAGGTTCACCGAGCCTACTTCCTCTTCGCCCTCAATCATGAACTTGACGTTGCAGGGCAAGGTCTGCTGCTGCATCATGGTTTCAAACGCTTTTACGTGCATGTAGGTCTGGCCTTTGTCGTCGCAGGCGCCCCGGGCGTAAATCTTCTCGTCTTTGATGACCGGCTCAAACGGCGGCGAATCCCAGAGTTCATACGGGTCGGCGGGTTGCACATCATAATGCCCGTAGACGAGCACCGTAGGCAAAGCCGGGTCTATGATTTTCTCGGCGTACACAATCGGGTTACCCGCCGTCTGGAACAATTGGGCGTTATCGGCTCCGGCGGCTTCCAACTTCTCTCTCAGAAACTCGGCGGCCCGCAGCACGTCTCCCTTAAAGGAAAGGTCGGCGCTCACCGACGGAATGCGCAACAACTCCAGCAACTCTAGCAGAAACCGGTCTTTGTTCTCTTCAATGTAGGCTTTCATAGGGTAGGTTTGGTGGTGGGTGAAGTTAAAATAAAAAGCGTCTTTCTCCTGAAAATTAGACGTTTTTGTTCTGTTTTGCCCTTGGACTTGTACCAGCGGAGTTGAATCAACAGCGTTTTATCTCCATTATTTCTGTTTTCAATGTGTTTTCCAGAAAACAGCTTTAAAGTAATGATGGGTGCATGCAGTTGGCTTTTCCCTTGGTTTGTCTGCTTGATGCGTGGGTGCAGATGCTGAGTTGTTTCATTTATGGCGATAAGCGCTCACGGCCGCGAGGCCCCGTCTTCCCCTCTCACACTGCCCTTTCGGCCTGAACGTCTTTTCCGCTTAGTTTTGTCCATCTAAGGCCAAAAGCGAGGCGCGCTCGGGAAAGACTGGAAAGGGGCAATGCGTCGGCGGCGTTCATAGACCTCACAGGTTTTGAAAACCTGTGAGGTCTTCTTCTGCAAAGGCACATTTCTCTTCTGCCTACTAAAGCAGATACTCCCCCTTTGAAGGGGGCGAAGGGGGATGTTGACACCGGCCGGTCACACGCGTTCCTTTCTCCTTCAGTTATTCCCCTCCTGGGAGGGGCAGGGGTAGGTTGTGTTTATGGCCTCCTTTTCTGAAAACAAGCGATAATCTGGAGTGCGGCACTTTGCTAGTTTTCCCGCCGCAACCAGATTGTGTACGATCAAAAGTACCGCTACTTGCTGTTAAACGGATTGATGTTGGCTTTGCTTTCTACGCCTTGCAGGAGGCGGGTAATGTTCTTTTTATGCGTGAGCACCACCATCACGGCAATGAATACCCCGAAGATGGGCAGCAGCACGGTATCTGGCTTGAACATGGGCAACAACAGAAGCAACGGAAACGCAATAGCCGCCAGCATGGAACTAAGGGATACGTATTTGGTGAGCAACAGCACCACCACAAAAATGCCTAGGCACAGCAGAGCCACTTGCAGATGCACGGCCAGCACCATGCCCATGAGCGTCGCCACGCCTTTGCCGCCTTTGAAACCCACGTACACCGGAAAAATATGCCCAATGACAGCCACCACACCCAAGATAAGTTTGAATAGGATGAGTTGCTGCGGCTCAATTACATCCCAGTACAGCAAAAAATTGGCCAGTGACGTAGCGGCCCAACCCTTGAGAATGTCAACGGCCATGACAATGGAACCCGGTTTCTTGCCTAACACCCGAAAGGTGTTGGTGGCTCCGGCGTTTCCGCTGCCGTGCTGGCGCACATCAATGCCATAATAGCTTTTCCCCACCCACACGGCCGTGGGAATAGCCCCAATGAGGTAGGCCAACAAAATGATTCCGCCAATAATGACTATCTCCATACGCGTGCTGTGTTTTTGAATCTGTTCCCTTTGATACGGAAACCGCCGTTTTAGTTTATAAATATCCTTCTCCAAATATAGAAAAAGCCCTAGCAATGCCCAATCCCCTCTGGCTCAAAAGCAACATCCCGTTTTAAAGCCGATTTGGTGAAATCTGCCTTAAAACGGGATGCTGGAGAAAAGTCATCTGCGGCACAGAACGTTACCGTCCCGGCTTAATTCTTGACGGGCGGAATGTCTGGCACGGCCTCTTCTTTCTTCTTCTTTTCTTTCTTCTTTTTATCAGTTGTGGGTTCTTCTACCGGCGTTTCAAAACCAGACGGCACTACGTCCACGGCTTCGGCTTTCTTTTTCTTGCTCTTCTTGTCGGTGGCTTCGGGTTGGTCTACCGGGGTGTCAAACCCGGCAGGAACGGCTCCCGTCTCAGTTTCTTCGCCTTTCTTTTTCTTCTTGGCTTTTTTACCGGTCTCTTCCTCAGGGGCGGTGTCAAAGGTGTTGTACACCGGCTGCGGAGCCGCTTTGAGCGGTTCTTTGCCCAGGTATTCCTTCCGGAAGAAATTCACGAAGTCCGTTTTGTCTATGTCTTCCAGCGGATAGAAGGTGTAATCGCCCCCGCCTGTTCCCCGGCCCTTCGACTTGGAGGCAACGGCGGCGTTGAACTTAGGGTCTGACGAGGCAATGCCCAATCCGCCTTCAAAGAAGTTGAAGTGGTACCACACGTAGGGGTTCACCTCCAGGTACAGAGACACCACATCGCCGGCGGCGCCCCGCTTAATTTCTAGGTGGCCGGTGAGTTGGGCGTTCACGTCTGTTTTGCCAATTCCGGCAATACTGATGGGCCCGGTACTGTACCACGCGTTGTTTTTAGGCGACCACTTCAGCTTCACTTCATTCAAGACCAAGGTATGAATGAGCTTAGGCGATATTTTAGAGAACGGCACGTAGCCCTTGGCAGTGGCGGCGGTGAAATCTGCCACGCCTTTGTCACCAATGAAAGCGGCCAGTTTATACGGCAGCGTGGGGTCAGACAGAGAAATTCCCTCGGGCAGGCCGCCTACTTCTTTGGCTACTTTCTGGCCCATGGTTTCCATGGCTTGCTCTGGCACATCAAAGTCAAAGGCCAGGAAGGTGTCCAGTTCATACAAGCTGCTGTCGGTGCGACCGGTGCCGCTCCCCGCCGCCTGTAGTTTGAAACCTTTCACTGAGTTAATGAGGTTGAACTGCCCGCCGTAGGTCACTTTCTTGGTGGCTTCATTGTACTGCAGCACATTACCGGCGTAACTATTACCGTAGGCACGGCCTGCATCCCCTAGTTTGTACTGCTTGTCTTCCTTGTTGAAAGACAACTCGCCCTCTACTACAAACACGTCCAGGTCATCTTCCAACTGCTTCTTAGACACGAAGGTGTTGTAGATTTTGCCCGAGGTAGTGTTGATGTGGATACCGGTTTTCAGCGGCGTGCCGTCGGCCAAGGTAGGGTTCTTGATCTCCAGGCGCACATCTTCGGGGTCTACGCCCTCGCGTTTGTACGGGAACCAGTCTTTGCTTTCACTTCCGCTGAAGAGCAGTTTGGCGTACCCGTCAAAGTTGAAGGCCTTTTTGTTGGACGCTAACGCCAGATTGCCATAGTAGCGCACATTGGGAATAATGAACAAGGTATCTTTTTCGGGCACGGTGGCCTCTGCCAGGAAGTAAGCCGGAGCTTTTTCGTCCCGTTTTCCGCCTTCCTTGTTCCAGGTAAACTTGTTGAACTTGATTTTATAAGCGTCGCCAATGGAGTTGGTGAAAGTATAAATGGCGTTCCCCGTCATGCCAAACCGGTTGTCTATGTGCAGCTCTCCCTGACTCATCTGGTGGAACTTCTGCACGGAATCCATGGCTAAGGCCGCATTCTTGAAGGTTCTCAGCTCGGCGTTTTTCAGGAACTGCACCCGATTGCTGTCTGGTATCACGTAGCTGTCTCCAATGGGAATGTAGGGCACCCCGGCGGCCGCCAAAGATGAATTACTGAAATCATAGATGGCGCTTTGCGCTTTGAACCGGAGCGAATCGTCGCCGGACTTCATGGAGAAGAAGTAAGAATCGCTGTTGTTGGTGTTGCCGTTGGTAAGCGTCAGTTTCTTGGTTTTGAAGTCCCATTTACCCGTAGACAAAGAAGACCGGTACTGCGCGTACGGGAATTCCGTGGTCATTTTCCCCACGGTTTCGGCCCCGTATTCGGCGTAACCGGCATCCATGTAGAAGTCCAGGTAAATGTCATAGGTGGTGAGCGCGGGGATCTTCCGGTCATTAGACGCTACTTCCATACCGGCTTTGTTTCCGTGCACCAGCCCTTTTTTGAACACAAACGACGGCGATTTCATGGCTACCTCTTTGTTCTCTACCACCCCGCTGCCGAACAGCGAAGACGGCGTGAACCCTAGCGTTCCTTTGTAGGTGAACCGGTCATTGAACATGCTCATCAGCTCCCTACCCACCGTACTTATCTGGAGGGTATCTTGGTACGGCTGCCATTTCATGGTGAAGGATTTGAAGGTACCGCTGGGGTAAGAACCCATGGCTACGGTTCCTTCCTTGAAGCTTCCTTTCTTGCCAGACAGCGAAGTAGCCGAATCAAGGTAAAACACGAAACTTGGAGATTGCATGGTAGCGGTCTGGTAACTTAACACGCCTTTGCCACGCAGGCCTTTGGTGTCCATGGTGAGCGTATCATTGAAACGGCCTTTGCCCCCGTACGCCGCAAACCCGGCTTTAGGCACCGGGTAGGTGAAACCCAGCGCCCCGTCTGGCTGCACCTCCAATTTGGTGTCAAACGGCGGGAAAATGCCTCCGGAGTTAAACTGCCCCTTAAACCCGATAACGTTGCGTTTGGTACTGGCCAGGCTGTCAATCCTGAACGGCGGAATATTGAAGTACACCGTGGTGTCATACACGCCGCCCAAGATCTCTGGTTTGTTGAAGTACACGGTAGCGCCAGAGATAGCATCCAACGCCGGATAACCCTGCGATTTCTTGCGCCCCGATTTGTTGTCTGGCCGGTTGAGGTACAGTTTGGCCTGTCCTTTGCCCCCGCGGTTAACCAATGTAAAAGGCGTCTCTTTCTCTTTGCCGTCTTTGCCCTTGGTTTTGGTGGTGAGCACGGTAGAGTCAATTTTGGCCATGTCTATGAAAAAGCCATCATAATCAAACAGGAAGTCTTTGCCCCTGAAAGTAAAATCAGTAGACTTCACTTTGCCGTTGAACAAGATATTGCGGTTTTTCTGGATGCGCACCGTCTGGCTGTCTGGCTCGGCTATGACCAAGGAGTCTGTATGAAAGGCGAAGGATTCTACGCCGCGCAGAATCAGGTCGCCGGAGGTTAGGTCTACCGTGGCATTCTTTCCGGCCGGAGACAAGGCTTTCAGATTGATGTAGTCATAGTCTTTCTTGTCGCGGGAGGCGTCTACGTAGTGATAGGCTTTGTCGCGCAGGTGTATGTACCCGGTCTTGGGGTCATAGTCTAAGTAACTGCTTTGCGCCAGCGTGGTCAGCGCGTTGTGCAGCACCTCGGGCTTCATCTTGGTGTCTGCGGCCATCTCGGCCAGATAAAAAGTTTTGGAGCCTCGTTTCAGGCCGTACCCTACCGCCGTGTACAGCGGATGGAAATTGGAGATGGTCTTGATCTGCTGAAAGCGGGATAGCGTGAAGTACTCCTTAGAGTTCACCTGTACCGGCACCTCGCTTTTAGCCGTTAGGATGGCGAAATCTATCTTCGGCTCTGTCAGGTTCCAAGATGCCATGTCGGTGGAGAGTTCCATCTGATGGTACGAGTGGTAGTACGGCGTTTGCTTGTAAAGGCCTTCGGGGTTGATGAGCACCAGCCGTTTCCCTTCTTTGTTGTACTTGAACTTCACCCCTGGGTGGGTGATGGAATCCTTTCCCTGAAAAAGTGCGATTCCGGCCTCAGGGGCCGTGATCAGACTATCCGTAATGGTGTAGTTCCGGGACGTAGCCCTAAACTTACGTCCCCCGTTCTCAGACACCCAGATAGTAGAAGGACTTCCGTCCAGGGCGGCGCTCATCAACGTACCGCCCGCCAGAGAAAGCCCGCCCAGGTATTTTATATCCGTCCCGAAGCGCTTGATCTGGGCATTGTTGGTGTGGGAAATGAATTTAGGGAAGCCATTGTCGCCGTTCGGTTTGGGGCGGGTGAGCCGGTATTCCAGATTTCCCCGGATGTTGTTTTCCAACACCGCCGGGTAGGTGAGCGTAACGTCTTCGGCCTTGAACGTGGGTTTGGCCACTTCAAAGGCCAAGTTCTTGAACTCAGCGGTAGCCTCGCCGCCCAACCGGTTCCAAACTAATTTACCGCCGTTTCCGGCATACATGCCGTTGGCCAGGGAGACCGCTCCGTTGGCTTGCCTGATGGTAACGGAATCAAAGGCCGAGGTAAACACCAGGTCTGCTTTCTGCACCACCACCACCGGGCCCGCCAATACCGGTAAAGGTGCCGAAAAGTATTCTTGTACCATTACCGGAGCGGGTTCAGCCACGGGAGCTGGTTCCGTTTTTTTAGTCGCAGCCTTGGTTCCCGTAGCTTTTTTGGCTGTCTTGGCGGCTGGCTTGGTTACTTTCTTTGGGGTTTCCCAAGCCGCCCAAGGGTCTTCCTCTTCCTGCTTCACTACTTTTTGGGGAGCCGGTTTTGGAGCCGGAGCGGTAGCCTTGGTCGCTGGTTTTGGTGTAGTGGTGGTCTTTGGAGTAGGGGTTGGTTCTTCGGTACCCCAGCCAGAACTAGCAGCCGGTTCTGCGGTGCCTTCGCGGTATTCAAAGGCAAAGGTGCCGCCCTGGGCTTTTAACCCGTTGGTAGGGCCTTTGTAGAGCGTTTTGTCCGTTAGGAACTTTTGGGTGCTGGCCAGAAACCGCTCATACACTTTCACGTCCTGCTTCTGGAGGGTTTGCTCCATCACCTTCAGCAATTGGTCTAAGTTAGCGCCGCTGTACTGGTGCAGGTTTACGCTGGAGGCTACGGTGCCCAGAAAATTCTCAAAGTGTGGCCTTGACTTCAGCTTTTTCTTCAGCATCTGCTGGGCCAGATCCATGACCTTGGTTTTCTGGGAATTGTTCAGTTTTCCGCTGCTCCAGGCATTTTCAAAATCGGTGCCCACTTGCACGGCCGCTGCGTTTTTGGTACCAGCCATGAGCGCGCGCATGTCCAACGCAAACTGCTCGGGGTTATCTGTGGACAGCTTATAGTTTTGGGCAGAGCCGGCCAACCCGCTCAGTAAAAAAATCAGGAAGAGATAAAGATGCTTCATAAGAGAATTGGCGGGCCGTTTAAAGGCTGTTTTTCCGAAATATGGCAGAAACCCAGTTGTTTTTGTTTCTGGACGATTCAAAGGTCAGGTCTAGTTCAGAGGCCCTCTCCTGCAGAATGGGAAGGTCTTCGGTATAAAAACCGCTTAATACCAGTGGGTTGCCGGGCTGCAACAGTTGGCTGTACACGGGCATGTCTTCCAGCAGCACGTTGCGGTTGATGTTGGCCAGAATCAGATCAAAGGAAGCCTCGCCCTGCAGCACAGCGGCATCGCCCAGGCGCACTTCTAAGGTAGAACAGTGGTTGCGCTCGGCGTTCTCGCGGGCGTTTTCTACCGTCCAGTCTTCAATGTCTACCGCTAACACCTCGCGGGCGCCCAGTTGCTCGGCCATGATGGCCAGGATACCGGTGCCGCAACCCATGTCCAACACCCGCTTTCGGCTGTGGTCTAGGGTGAGCTGGTTCTCAATCATGAGCGTGGTGGTCTCATGGTGCCCCGTCCCGAAGGACATTTTAGGGGTAATCACAATGTCATAGGCAATGCCTTCGGGCTTGGGGTGGAAATCGGCCCGCACCGATACTTTCTCGGCAATGAGCAAGGACTCAAAGTTCTTTTCCCACTCCTCGTTCCAGTTCTGCTTGGCAATGCTGCGGGTCTGGTACGGGAACTCGCCGGCAAACTGGTAACGCTCCAGTACTTCCTGCAGGGCTCCCTCAGAAAATCTATCTTCCTCAATGTATCCCTGAAACCCTTCCTCGGTGTCCTGGAAGGTATCAAAGCCTAATTCCCCCAGTTCTGCGATCAAGATTTCTGAGTACTCTGGCGAGGCGGTAACGGTTACTTCAATAAAACTCATAAAGGTTTCTATAAAAATTCTGCCATAAAGCAGAAGACCAGGTAAATATCTAACGAAAATAAGAGTAATATCTTGCGTTTTAGACTTATTTCTAGAAAAGGAGGCAAAAAACGTAAAATTAAACTACTCCTATATAGCACCTATTCTCCTAAATTACAAGGCCCTAAACATATTTAGGGCCTGTTTTTCACAAAACAGGCCCTAAATATAAGACTATTACTATATAAACATTCTACCTACTGCTACAGTAACGCTGAGGACTAAGGCTAGAAGGATTTAATGATATCGGTGAAATCCCTGGATTTAAGGGAGGCTCCGCCGATGAGGCCGCCGTCTACGTCTGGCTGCGAGAACAATTCTTTGGCATTGCCGGGGTTGGCGCTGCCGCCGTACAGAATGGTTTTGTTGTAAGCGGCCTGGGCGTCAAAGATGCTGGACAGTTCTTCTCTGATGGACGCGTGCATTTCCTGCGCCTGCGCGCTGCTGGCGGTTTTGCCGGTGCCAATGGCCCAGATAGGCTCATAGGCAATCACAACCTGGTCAAACTCCTCGTTGCTCAAGTGCGCCACGGTTTCTCTCAATTGTTGCGCTACGTATTTGAAATGATCTTCGGCCTCGCGTACTTCCAACGGCTCGCCGCAGCAGAAAATAGGTTTAATGCCTTGGGCCAAAGCCGCTTTCATTTTCTTTAAAAGCAAGTCGGCATCTTCGTGGTGGTATTGACGGCGCTCTGAGTGGCCCACCAACACATACTCCACGCCCACTGATTTCAGCATGGCCGCCGACACCTCGCCGGTATAAGCACCACTCTCATGGGCACTTACGTCCTGCGCCGCCAGGTGCATGCGCGAATTTCCCTGGATTAACTTACTGATGGAGTTCAGGAACGGAAACGGCGGCGTCACAATCACTTCCACGTTCTCATGGGTGACTTCGTCTCTGACCATGTTGTCAATTTCACTTACCAGGGCCTGGGCATCTTGGTAGGTTTTGTTCATTTTCCAGTTGCCGGCAACAATGTTCTTTCTCATAGCTTGGGGATTTGATGGAAGCGGTGGCCCGAAGTACAGCCGCGTTTTTAGGTTCTTTTTCTGAAAATAGGTCAATAACGGCCCATGCCCTTGCAGGCGGAAGCCGTAGCTGCGTCGCTAAGTTAGCAATTTGTGGTTTACGTGCATTCGCCGGGGCAGATGTAGGTTCTTGCCCTTGCCGAGAATTTACTTTCCTAGTCCCTGTTTGAGGGCCGCGGGCAGGAAGATGTGTTTATCCACCGCATTCATGATTCTAAGATCTTCCGGCAGAGAAGTTTCTTCGTTCAGGAATTTAAGGATAAGGCTAGCCGGAAGTTTGCTGAACATGGCGTGGAATACCTCCCAAGGCTCCTGCTTCTTCTCGGCTAATACCCGCAAAAACACGCTGTCATAAAAGGCGAACTTGTCTACCAAACTCTTAGAGCCCGTCAACGGCATTTTGCCCCGCACCAGATTTTGGGCAATAGCCGCGCACTGCCGTTGGATAAAACTGAAGGTATAGCCCGTAGAAGCCTTGGTAGCCCCGCCCGCCGTCCCAATGTTAATGACCTGCTCACTCATTCCTTTGGAAAAAGGAGCATCGGTCATGGGGATTATCCCAAACTCTTCGTGGGTGACGGTATAGTCCGTGATGTTCAGGTAATCACGAAGGTACGTCTGCAACTCTCGGTCATACTCTTCCTGCGGCAAAGCTGCTTCTGAGAAACCCGTGTATTCCACCAGCGCCTCATGGGCATTCACCGGCAACACGTACATAAACCGGCAATCCTGGTGCTGGGCCACCCGGAAGTCCATGAGGGTAGGTTCTTCGGGTTTAAAGACGGGCGCGGCAGTTTTGATGAAAATACCCTTGAAATGCTGTACCAGGTAATACTTATCAGGCAGCTTGGGAATTTGGAAGAGCACACTGTTAAACACGTATTGCGCCTGGTACACCGCCTGCTTGCCCTTGATTATCCCATTCGGTTCCAGAGCCACAATCTCGTCCTGCCGAAACTCTACGTTCGGAAACTTCTCCATCAACGTGAAACAGTGTTGGTAAAACGACAGGCTATCCAGCATTTTGTACCGGTACGGGCTGATGTCCAGCAACGCCGAGAACTTGGGGGAGTGGAAATGGAGTTTAGACCATTTACTTCTAAGGCAGCTTTCAAATGGGCTGTCTTCGGTTTGCCAGAAACACCAAGTGCGGTCGTTGGTTTGTTTCAGGTCGCGGTCTAGCAGCAGGATGCGTTTGGACTGCAAGCTTTTATGACCCAGCAGATGGCACACCAAACTCAGGCCCGCCGCTCCGGCTCCGGCAATGATGTAGTCATACGTGAGGGTTTTATCCGGCATAAAAGAATTCTACCAGGTTGAGAAGCAGGAAAAACACGAACTGCACCAAGAGAAAATAAGGCGCAAACAGGTTTCGGGAATTCTTTAGCAATGGAATAAGCACCAGTACAAACAGGAAACTGAAGATGTACCAACTCAGGTAGTTCTGCAACGGCGGCGTGTGGCCGTTCCAATACCAAAAATCGAAGGTCTCGCAGACCTGCTCAATCAGGAAATCTATGCTGACCGGAATAGCCGCCGCCACCGCCGCTTTCACCAAAAAAGGCTTCCCCCATTGATTGACAACTGCCGCCGCGGCAAAGCACAACGCCGCCCAGTTCATGCCAATCACTAACGGCACCTCTTTGAATTTGAACCCAAACGCATCGCCGTAATGATAGGCCCCAAATACCTTTCCCGTTGCCACGCCAATAATTTCCGCCGTTAATCCTACCAGAAACACTGCCACAACTCCTAAGACCATCTTCCAGGTCAATCCTTGGTGATTCCAGAGCAGCAGCCCCGTGGCTAAGACTAAGTTCAAGGGCGTGTTGCTCAGAAACCACTCTCTAAACGGGGTGTAGAACCCAATTAACCCGCACACGTGGAACAGGCACATGATGCCAACGGCAATTTTGAGTTTGTTGACCGGAAGAGGAGCGGTGAGTTCCTTCATTCGTTATTGAACTTAGTGGGTATTGCCGCAAAAGCAGCTTTACGCTGCGGCGGCAATATAGTCAACCGGAATGAGAAGGGAATTGTTGCATCTCTTGAAAGAGCGGCAAAATGCCCGTAGACCTTGCTTCACGGTCTTTATCTTTTTTACCTGACACAGAAAGGACAATCCCTGGTGGTTGCCCTTTCTGTGAAACACCGTTTAGGGCAACCACCAGGGATTGCCCCTACAAATAAAAAGACCTGTGAGGTTTTCAAAACCTCACAGGTCTAAATCATCATCCGTTTAAGAGCTAGTTTCTCAAAATCAGCCACTAAACAGACTTACAACTTTGGTTTCAGGTAATGACCAGTATGGTTGCCTTCCTGCTTTACCAAATCCTCTGGCGTGCCTTCAAAGAGGAGGTGCCCACCATTGGTTCCGCCCTCGGGGCCCAGGTCAATAATCCAGTCGGCGCATTTGATGATGTCCATGTTGTGTTCAATCACCAATACCGTATTGCCGTTTTCTACCAGCGCGTTCAGCGCGGTCAAAAGTTTGTTGATGTCATGGAAGTGCAGACCGGTGCTGGGCTCATCAAAGATGAACAGAATGTTGCCGTTGTGCGGGGTAGAGCCTTTGGTCAGGAAAGACGCTAGTTTTACCCGCTGCGCCTCACCGCCCGATAAGGTGTTACTAGACTGCCCCAGTCTGATGTATCCCAAGCCCACATCTTGCAGGGGCTTCAGCTTCTCCAGGATCTTAGGCTGGTCTTTGAAGAAGATCAGGCTGTCATCAATGGTCATGTCCAGCACCTCAGAGATGTTCTTTTCGTGGTACTGGATGTCCAGGATGTCTTGCTTGAACTTCCGGCCTTCACAGGCCTCGCAGGTGAGGTAGATATCAGCCATGAACTGCATCTCAATCTTTACCTGACCCTCGCCCTGGCACACTTCGCAACGGCCGCCTTCAATGTTGAAGGAGAAGTGCGACGGCTTGAACCCACGGGCTTTGGCCAGCGGCTGGTCGGCGTACATGGTTCTAATGGCGTCATAGGCTTTCACGTACGTCACCGGGTTAGAGCGCGACGATTTCCCGATAGGGTTTTGGTCTACGAACTCCACGTGCGCCACCTTGTTGATGTCGCCGGTAAGCTTGTCGAACTTACCCGTGGCATCGGCGTGGCCGCCTAATGATTTGATAAGCGCCGGAGCCAAAATCTTCTTCACCAGCGTAGACTTGCCCGAGCCGCTGACGCCCGTCACCACGGTCATGATGTTGAGCGGGAATTTAGCCGTTACGTTCTTGAGGTTGTTCTCGCGGGCACCGTGCACTTCCACGCAGTTGCGCCACGGCCGGCGCTGCGCGGGCACCGACACTTCCATGCGGCCACTTAAATAACGCCCGGTATAGGTATCACTCTTAAGCAGTTCCTGGAACGTACCCTGGAACATGAGGTTTCCGCCACCAGAACCAGCTTCTGGGCCGATGTCCAGCACCTGATCGGCGACTTCCATCATGCCTTCCTCGTGCTCCACCACAATCACGGTGTTGCCCATCTGTTGCAAGGAGCGCAACACGCCAATGAGTTGGTCAGCGTCTTTGGGGTGCAGGCCGATGCTGGGCTCATCCAGAATATACATGGAACCCACCAACGCACTTCCCAATGACGTAGCCAGGTTAATGCGTTGGCTCTCGCCGCCCGATAAGGTATTGGAAAGCCGGTTCAAGGTTAAATAACCTAAGCCCACGCGGGTAAGATAGCTGAGGCGGTTGGTGACTTCAGTTACCAACCTATCGGCCACGGCCATGTCATGCGCGCTCAGGTTCAGGGTCTGGAAGAACTCCAGGGTTCTGGTCACGGGCATGAGCACCAGGTCGGTGATGCTTTTGCCGTCTACTTTCACGTAACTAGCATCTTTGCGCAGGCGCGAACCTTTGCAATCTGGGCAAGCCGTACGGCCCCGATAACGCGATAATAGCACGCGGTACTGGATCTTATGCGACTGCGCCGAGATGTGCTTAAAAAAGTCATGGAGGCCGCCGAAGTATTTGTTTCCTTTCCAGAGCAGTTCCTGCTGTTCCTCGGTGAGTTCATTGAACGGCCGGTGGATGGGGAAATCAAAGCGCACGCCGTTCTTGAGCAAGGGCTGTAGCCACTCGTTCTGCTTTTCGGTGCGCCACGGCGCGATGGCTCCTTCGTACACGGTGAGGCTTTTGTCTGGAATGACCAGGTCTGGGTCAATGCCCAGCACACTGCCCCAGCCTTCGCAGGTCTGGCAAGCGCCGTACGGGTTGTTGAAGGAGAAGAAGTTCACGTTGGGCTCCTCAAACACCATTCCGTCCAGCTCAAAGCGGTTAGAGAAAACGCGCGTCTCCTCGCCCAGGTGGATGTGGCATTCATCATGGCCTTCATAGAAAGCGGTCTGTACCGAGTCGGCGAGGCGCATCTGGAGGCTTTCGTCTTCCTCGCCCTGCTTGATCACGGTGCGGTCTATGAGAATGAACACGTTGCCTTTGGGCTCGGGCTTGCCCTCGCCAATGAGTTCCTCAATGAAGAAGGGCTCATTGTTGAGCATCACACGGGAATAGCCTTTCTGCAGCAGCAAGTCCAGTTCTTTGCTCAATTTGCGCTCCGGGGAACGTTGCAGCGGCGCCAGGATCATAATGCGGGTGCCGTCGGGCAAGGTCATCAGAAAATCGACCACGCTGGTGACGGTGTCTTTTTTCACTTCCTGGCCAGAAACGGGGGAAATGGTCTTACCTATGCGGGCGTACAGCAGCTTGAGGTAGTCGTAAATCTCGGTGCTGGTGCCCACGGTGGAGCGGTTGTTCCTGATGCTCACCTTCTGCTCAATGGCGATGGCCGGACTAATACCGCGGATGTAGTCTACATCGGGCTTGTCCATGCGGCCCAGGAACTGGCGGGCGTATGAGCTCAAGCTCTCCACGTACATGCGCTGCCCCTCGGCGTAAAGCGTGTCAAAGGCTAGGGATGATTTCCCGGAACCGGAAAGGCCGGTCACCACAATGAACTGGTTGCGCGGCAGGGCCACGCTCAGGTTCTTTAAGTTATGGACGCGGGCCCGTTTGATGATGATGTGCTCGCGGGCGTCCAGCGCGTCCAGGTCAGTATCTTGTTGAATGAGATCTTCTGTCATATAGAATTATAGCCTCTCTAGAACAACAACCGCGGCAGAATGATTCTGTTTACACGGGTATAAAACAAGCGCGAGGCCAAACCGCAAAGGTAGGCATACGCATTGGTTTTTAGAAGGGTGGCCGGAGGTTCGTTTTAGACCTACTTTCTGAAAAACAGGCCTTAAACGGATAGAGAAACTTGCGCTTATTCCGCAGACTTTGTAACTTTCTTCCCTTACTTCTCGGATGAGAGTATTTGTCATATCATGTTTCACTTACAGTTAATCGGTACCACTATGGGAAAAGGAGATGGTAAAAGCAAAAAAGGCAAAATAAGCAAAGGCTCTTACGGCAACAGCCGCCCTAAAAAGGCGAAAAACGAAGTTACCAAAGCAGCTAAGCTGGTTGTCAAGAAATAACAAAATCGCTCACTAGTTAAGAAGAGGCCCTGCTGACATGCTTCAGCAGGGCCTCTTTGATTAAGTTTAATACCGATTTTCAAAAAACAGCCTGAAAACCCAGCAGGTGATTTTTCAGGCTTGCCAACAAAATTATTGCACTGACCAAGCCGCGACCTGCACCAACAGTTATAATGGTCTAGCACGAGCCCGCCACTCAGAATAAAAAAGCAGGAAGCAAGCCGCGTATGGTCATTTAAGGCCTGTTTTCTTTAAATGGCCCCTAAACCAAAAACATCTTACCTATGCCTACGTTTGGCAAGCCGAAGAAGGGCTTCCGCCAAGGAGGCTATCCAGAAAATGCCTGTTTGCCATAAACAATTACCAAAACCCAGTTGGGCTGCCTATATTTGCTCCGGTTCCACCTCCAGCACCTTGAGACTCAGAGTTATCTTTTTTGCGGCTTACCTGTTCCTGGGCTCTCTGCTGCCCAACTCTGATCTGCATGAGCTTTCCAAAATCTCTTTCCTGCTGCAGCATTACCAGACCCACCAGGCCCTGAACGGCCCCCTGCGGTTTGTGGACTTCCTGGACATGCATTACCAGGGCGAGGAAAATACCCGCTCAGAAAACCATGATCAACTTCCGCTCAAACAACTAGGCAACTCGGCGTACGATTTCTTTGTGGCCATGCCCTTGCTGCAATCCCCGCTGCGGGCGCTAGACCTGCAGGAACCCCAACAATACACCCTCTTCACGCCATCCGTCCCTGATTTCTTCACGGGCAGCATCTGGCAACCGCCCCAACTGGGCTAACCCCTCTTCCTGGATAGTTTTGCTGATTTTCCGGCAAATGCGCTACGCTATTCCTGTCTTGTAAATGGGCAGCTGGCTACGCATCTCTGCTTCTGTCTTTCGGGTGCAACTTGCTTCTGGCGTTAGAAACCCAGTAGGCACGTTTCAAGGCTCTTTTCTCTAAAACAGCCCCTAAACCAGAACGCTTGGCAGCGCAGAAGACTTTGCGGCAAAAGCAGTTCCTGCGCGCGGAAGCGCCAAAATCTATCCAATCCCCATCAGTATTCCATATCCCGGCAGCCAAGGCTTTAGGCTGTGTTAAGGGCTTTTCTTCTGCTGCTTTTTGCCTCTCAAAGGAGGTGGGCAGCTCTGGATTTATTCAAGAACATGTTACAGAAGATTATAGATTTTTCCATCAAGAACAAGCTCATTGTGGGGCTGTTTACGGTGGCCCTGGTGGCCTGGGGGGTGTACAACCTGCAGCGCCTGCCCATTGACGCCGTCCCTGACATCACCAACAACCAGGTACAGGTCATTACCGTATCGCCTTCTCTGGGCGCGCAGGAGGTGGAACGGCTCATCTCCTTCCCCGTGGAACAAGCGGTGGCCAGCGTGCCGGGCGTCACGGAGATCAGGTCGTTCTCACGCTTCGGGCTGTCTCTGGTCACGGTGGTCTTTGACGAGGGCCGCGACATTTACTGGGCCCGCCAGCAAATTACGGAGAAGCTTCGGGAGGCCGGGGAGCAGATCCCCGAGGGCATGGGCACTCCTACCCTGGCTCCTATTTCCAGCGGCCTGGGCGAGATTTACCAGTATGAGTTAAGACCGGCCCCGGGCTATGAAAGCAAGTACAACGCCACCGAGCTGCGTACCATCCAGGATTGGATTGTGCGGCGGCAGTTGCTGGGCACGCCCGGCGTAGCCGAGGTCAGCAGTTTTGGCGGCAAGCTGAAGCAGTACGAGGTGGCTATCCACCCAGAGAAGCTGCGCAGTTTCAACCTTACCATCGGGCAGATTTTCACCGCCCTGGAGCAGAACAACGCCAACGCGGGCGGTGCCTACATTGAGAAAGACCCCAACGCTTACTTCATCCGCACCGAAGGCCTGGTGAAAACGCCCGAAGACATTGGCCGGATCGTGGTCACCAACACCGCCAGCGGCACCCCGGTGCTCATCAGAGACGTGGCCGAGGTGCGCGAGGGATCCGCCATTAGGTACGGTGCCATGGTGAACGAGAAAGGCGAGGTGGCCGGCGGCATTGTGATGATGCTCAAGGGGGAAAATTCCTCAGAGGTCATCAAGCGGGTGAAAGACAAGATCGCGGAGATCAGGAAAACCCTGCCGCCGGGCGTAGAGTTGGAGCCGTTCCTAGACCGCACCAAACTGGTAGACCGCGCCATCAACACCGTGCAGAAAAACCTGGCCGAGGGCGCCTTGATCGTGGTCTTCGTGCTGGTGCTCTTGCTGGGCAACCTGCGGGCGGGTTTGCTGGTAGCCTCTGTCATTCCGCTGGCCATGCTGTTCGCCATTTCGCTCATGAACGTGTTTGGGGTCTCTGGCAACCTGATGAGCTTGGGCGCGCTGGACTTCGGGTTGATCGTGGACGGGGCCGTGATCATTGTGGAAAGCGTGATCCACCGCATCCACGTCAGCAACTATTCGGCGCTGGGCATCCAGAAGCTCTCGCGCCAGCAAATGGACGAAGAGGTGAAGTCCTCGGCGGGCAAGATGATGGGCTTCGCCTCGTTTGGGCAGATCATCATCCTGATTGTGTACCTGCCCATTCTGGCGTTGGTGGGCATTGAGGGCAAGATGTTCAAACCCATGGCCCAAACCGTGTCCTTCGCCATTCTGGGTGCGTTCCTGCTCTCGCTGACCTATGTGCCCATGATGGCCTCGCTGGTGCTGAGCCGCAAGACCGTGCACAAAGAGAACATCTCAGACCGCATCATGAACGCCATCAACCGCGCCTACCAGCCCTTGCTCACCGCGGCGCTTAAGGCCAAAGGGCTGGTACTGGGCGTGTCCCTGTTTCTTTTCGTGGTCTCGGTGTTCCTTTTCACCCGTATGGGCGGCGAGTTTATCCCGTCGCTGGACGAGGGTGATTTTGCCATAGAAACCCGCCTGCTCACCGGCAGCTCGCTTAATGAGACCATCAAGGTCGTGCAGAAAGCGTCTCAGGTGCTGAAGGAAAAATTCCCCGAGGTGGAGAAAGTAGTCACCAAGATCGGCTCTGCCGAAGTACCCACTGAGCCCAACCCCGTGGAGCTGGGCGACATGATTGTGGTGCTCAAGGAGCGCGACGAGTGGACGAGCGCCAGTACCCGCGTAGAATTAGCCGAGAAAATGTCTGCCGTGCTGAAAGCGCATCTTCCGCAGGCCTCTTTTGGGGTGCAGCAGCCCATTCAGATGCGCTTCAACGAGCTTATGACCGGCGCGCGGCAAGACGTGGTGCTTAAAATCTACGGCGATGATGTGGATCAGTTGGCCAAATACGCCCAGAAAATAGGCAAGCTGGTACAGCCCATTGAAGGTGCCCAAGACCTGTACATTGAGGAGATGAGCGGCCTGCCGCAGGTGGTGGTAGCCTATGACCGGGAACAGATAGCCCGCTACGGCCTCACCATCCAGGACGTGAACCGCACCGTGACGGCGGCCTTTGCCGGCGAAATTGCGGGTCAGGTCTATGAGGGCGAGAAACGCTTTGATCTGGTGGTGCGCCTGAACCAGCAGAACCGCCAGGACATCTCAGATGTGCAGCGCCTGTACGTGAGCAACGCCGTCGGGCTGCAGATTCCGCTGGAGCACATTGCCCAGGTGGAGATGAAAGACAGCCCCAACCAGATCCAGCGCGACGGCACCCGCCGCCGCATCACCATCGGGTTTAACGTGCGCAACCGAGACGTACAGAGCATTGTCACCGAGATCCAGCAGAAGATAGACGCCCAGATCAAGTTGCCGCCCGGCTACACCATCACCTACGGCGGCGAGTTCCAGAACCTGCTGGAGGCCAAGGAACGGCTCTCGGTGGCGGTGCCGCTGGCCCTGGCGCTCATCTTCGTGCTCCTGTTTTTCGCCTTTAAATCAGTAAAGCAGTCCATTCTGGTGTTCACGGCCATTCCGCTCTCCGCCATTGGCGGCGTGCTGGCCCTGCTTCTGCGCGACATGCCGTTCAGCATCTCGGCGGGCGTGGGTTTTATTGCGCTTTTCGGGGTGGCGGTGCTCAACGGAATTGTGATGATAGGCTATTTCAACCAACTTAAAGCCGGTGGCATGACCAACCTGGAACAAATCATACGGGAGGGCACGGCCGCGCGCCTGCGCCCCATTATCATGACGGCCACGGTGGCCTCGCTGGGCTTCCTGCCCATGGCCCTCTCCAACTCGGCCGGGGCCGAAGTACAGAAACCCTTGGCCACGGTGGTGATTGGCGGGCTGATCTCCGCCACGCTGCTCACGCTGGTGGTGCTGCCCATTCTGTACTACTTTTCAGAAAAAGGCTTCAAAACGGGCAAGGCGGCGCTATTGTGGCTTCTGCCGCTGGGCTTTCTGCTGCCGCAGGAAGGACGGGCGCAGACCCCTGCTGTTCCGCAGCCCATGTCTTTGGCCCAAGTACTGGACCTGGCCCGGCAGCACAACCAACAGCTCAAAAGCGCCGCCCTGGAAGTGGAGGTGCGCGGAGCCTTGCAGAAAACCGCCGTGGACTTACCCAAGACCGAAGTCCTCTACGAGCACGGCCAACTCAACAGCCCCGTCACCGACAACCGCCTGGGCGTGAGCCAGACCATTCCGTTCCCCTCGGTGTGGAAAGCACAGGGCCAGTTGTTGCAGGAACAGAAGAACCTGAGCCAGGGGCAACTGACCCTGCAGCAGCACGAACTGGTGTTCCAGGTAAAGCAGGCGTACGCGCAACTGGCTTATTTGCACCAAGCCCAAACGCTGTTGCAGCGGCAAGACAGCATCTTCCAGGTACTGGAGAAGGCCGCCGAGGTCAGGTTCAGAACCGGCGAGACGGGTCTGCTGGAAAAAACCACCGCCACCACCCAGCGCCTGGAACTCTCTGACCGGTTGCGGCAGAACCAGGCGGCTCTGGCCGTGGCCCAGGCACAGTTGAACGCGCTGGTGCAGGCCCCGCAGCCTTTGGCGATCCTTCCCCAGCCCCTGCAACTGCAACCGGACAGCCTGTCCGCCCCTCTCCTGGCACAGGAAAACCACCCGCTGTTGCAGGTGTACCAGCAGCAAATCACCGTAGCTGACCGGGAACGGCAGGTGGAGAAAAGTAAACTGGCCCCCGACCTCATGCTGGGTTACTTCAACCAGTCCTTGATTGGCACCTATGAACTCAACGGGCGCACCGAAACGGCGCCAGACCAGAGCCACCGGTTCCAGGGCGTAGAGGCCGGGCTGGCTATTCCGTTGTTCCGGGGGGCGCAGAACAGCCGCGTGAAGGCTGCCCAGTTAGAAATACAGGCGGCGCAGGCCACGCTCCAGAACCAGCAGCACCAGTTGCAGGCCCAATGGCAGGCAGCCCAGGAAAACCACGCGCGCCTGCGCCAAAGCCTGCGCTTCTACCAGGAACAGGTGCTGGCCAACGCCCGCCTGGCCCTCACCCAGGCCGACAAGGCCTACCGTAGCGGGGAAGTCAGCTACCTGAGTTACCTCCAGGCCGCCGACCAACAGCTGCGCACCCAGCAGAATTACCTTCAGCTCCTGCTGGACTATCAAGTAAACCTTTACCAACTCCAATACTTAGGAGGACAATAACCATGAAAGCATCTTTCTATACCTATTCCCTCGCCCTGGCGCTATTCTCTCTGTTTTCAGCGTGTTCTGAGAAAAAAGCCCCTGAAACGGCAGCTGCCCCCACTCCCCAATCGGTGCCCGCCGAGGGCGTGCTCACGCTAACCCCGCAGCAGATACAGAACGCCGGCATTGAACTGGGCGGGGCTTCTCAGCAGCAACTCGGTAGCACCCTTCAGCTTTCCGGCGAAATTGATGTACCACCTACCAGCATGGTGAGCGTATCTGTGCCGTACGGGGGCTTCGTGAAGACCCTGAACCTACTGCCGGGCCAGCACGTGAACAAAGGGCAGGTACTGGCCACCCTTCAGCACCAGGACTACGTGCAACTGCAACAAGATTACCTGGATGCCCGCGCCCGCCTGCAACTGGCCAACCTGGAACTGCAGCGCCAGCAGGAGCTGACCCAGGAGAAAGTGGGCGCCCTCAAGAACCTGCAGCAGATCAGGACGGAGCGCGAAGTCTTGCTGAACAGCCTGGCCGCCCTCAAAGAAAAACTGCTCATGATCAACATCAACCCGGCGCGTTTGCAGAACGGCAAGATCAACCGCACCATCAGCGTGCTCTCGCCTATCAATGGTTTCGTGAAGAACACCATGGCCAACGTAGGCAAGATGGTGAACCCCTCAGATGTGCTTTTTGAGTTGGTGAACACCGATGACCTGCACCTGAAACTGAATGCCTTCGAGAAAGACGTGCCGTACCTGCAGAAGGGCCAATCCCTCACCTACACCCTCGCCAATGACCCCACACCCCGCACCGCCAAGATCCTGCTGGTAGGCCACAGCGTGGAAGGCGACAAGACCATTCCCGTTCACGCCCACCTGGCCCACGCCGATGAGCACGAACTCCTGCCTGGCATGTACGTTACGGCCACCATCCAAACCAAAGCCAGAACGGTCACCTCTTTACCAGAGAGCGCCCTGGTGCAGTTTGAGGGGGCCTCGTATGTTTTTGTAGCCAACGGCAACCGTCAATTCAAACGCGTAGAAGTGCCCACCGGCCTCAAGGGAAATGGCTTTGTGGAAGTAGAACTGCCGGCTGCGCTGCAAACCTCTACTCAGATTGCCGTGAAAGGAGCCCATAACCTATTGGCCATGCAGGAAAATGTCGGCGAAGAAGAATAACGGCACCTCCTCCCCAGCCCTTCTCCCACGGAGAAGGGCCGGGGAGGAAAGGTGTTTGAAGCCTGTTTCCAGAAAAGGAGGCATAAAACGGGGAGGTGATAGGATAGGAACCTCTCCTTCCTTTGCTCTGGCCTCTGTTCTGGCGCGAGACTAAAGTCTCGTGACTGGGGATGATGCGAGTCTCCAGACTCGCCGGGAACCACAGGGCAGAATTGTTGCGCCGAATCGATGTTGATTTACGTTCCGAGCCATGGAACCCAGCAATACTTGGATTCGCCGCTTTGCAGCGAGGGTAGTCTGGAGACTACCCTCATCCGTAGGCACGAGTTACAAACTCGCGCCAGAGAACGTACCAAAGGCAAAGAAGCCTGCCACAAAACCATTACCGCTATAAATAGCCAGCAACTCCCCGTTTTAGGCCTCTTTCTATAAAAAAAGGCCTAAAACAGGGAGTTGCTGGCTATTACCTATTAGAGAGGTTCTACAAACTTAACTTCCGCAGCTTATCAGCTTTCCAGGCCGTAAACGCCACAATGAGAAGAGTCATGGTACCGCCAAACACCACCGAAGGCACCACACCCATCAGCTTAGCGGCCAAGCCCGATTCAAAGGAACCGATCTCATTGCTGGAACCCACAAAGATGTTGTTCACGCTGGAGACGCGGCCTTTCATGTGCTCGGGCGTGAGCGTATGAATCAACGTAGAACGGATAATGACCGAGATGCTGTCCAGCACGCCACTTAACAACAGCAGCCCAAAGGAGAGCCAGAATAGCTGCGAAAGCCCAAACCCGATAATACACGCGCCAAATCCGGCCACGGCCCACAGCATTTTCTTGCCGGCCTGGAAGGTAATCGGCCGGTAGGCCATAAACAACGCCATGCTCACCGACCCAATAGCCGGGGCCGACCGCAGCAAGCCCAGTCCCTGCGGCCCAATCTTGAGGATATCTGAGGCAAAAACCGGCAACAGAATCACGGCTCCGCCGAAGAGCACGGCAAACATATCCAGCGCCAGGGCACTCAGGATAATCTGGTTCCCGAACACGAACCTGAGGCCCGTTTGCAGGCTTTCCTTGATCTTGAGTTTTGGGCCTTCGCTAAGCGGCAACGGCCGTCCGGCAATGGAACTATACAGCAAAAGAGACAGAAACACCAGGGCAGCATCTACCCCAAACGCGGCCGTTACGCCGCCAAAAGCATATACCAGCCCGCCAATGGCCGGGCCCGCCACCGAGCCCGCCTGCCAGGTGGTACTGCTCCAGGTAATGGCGTTGGCGTACAACTTGCGGTCTGGGAGCAGTTGCGGCATGAACGAGAACACGGCGGGGCCCATGAAGCCGCGGGCAATCCCGCTCAGGAAGATAACGGAGTAGATGGGCAGTGTGCCAAAGGTGTGTAGAACTTTACCAACATCTAAGGTATAGAACAGCAGCGCCAACGAACAGAAAAACAGCACGCTGAGCACCGTGACAATGATGCGCTTGCGCGGAACAATATCAGCTACGTGCCCGGCATAGAGGGCTACCGCGATGGAGGGAATGGCCTCAGCTAAACCAATCAGTCCTAGTGAAAAAGGGTCTTTGGTGATGTCATAGATCTGCCACCCCACTACTACGGCCTGTATTTGCATGGCCAATGTGATGCAGAAGCGGGCAGAAATGAAACGTCTGAACTCAGGAATGCGGAGAACGGCGTAGGGGTCGTGCCGTTCCTCGGGAAATGGGGCTGGTGTTGTCACAGGTTATACGTCAAGAGGGCAAAGGTATTGTATTTTTCTACGGAATACGTCTATTCTGCCTTTTGAGCGAACGTTCAGCAGAATATAGATGTTCCATATATTCTGTGCGCCCTTCCGAATAATTCGCTGGTGGGATGGCCTTGATTGTGCATAAAGTCGTAAGTTTACCTTAAATAACTCCCGCGTATGTCCCCATCGTTTTTAGATGCCCTTGCACTTACTTATCGTCCAGACCTGGATGTGTTGTTTATGCGTTGGCCGCAGCCGGTGTACGCCTTAGGCGTGCGGGAAGTGTACCAGCAAGTATTGGAACTGGCCCAGCAAACGCATGCCCGTTACTGGCTGTTTGACCTCCGGAGCCGCGGCCCTCTTTCCAAAGAAGACGTTGCGTGGTTGCGTGAGTCTTACTTTCCGGCTTTACACGGCGAGTTAGGGCAGATTACGCATGTAGCCTATCTGCTTTCACCCGCCCACGCCAATGACCCTAAAACCAGGGGATTGGCCGGGGAAATGAGAACCTTGCCCTGGTACGGAATAGGAGCCGATTTTGAGGGCTTCACTTCAGAAACCGAAGCGCTGCATTGGCTCAAGAAATGCCAGTTAGTAGAGGTATAAAGTAGATTGCATTTCTTAAGATAAATGGGCCCGGCTGGTGCTTTACCAGCCGGGCCTCTCTTTTTTCAGCCTAGTGCCTCGTTTTCAAGCTGTTTTTACCAAATCTACTTGAAAACACAACCCTACCCCTCCTTCTCTTATTACCTCAGTAGCGTTTGCAGGGTTGTGGCGCGTAAGTTCCTGCCACTTCTCACCCAACCTTGGTAGTGGCTACGTTTGCGCGAACCTGTCAATCCTAAGGCTGTTTGGTGGCGGAACAAAGCAGCTGGCATCTCGTTGCCAGCGTCCAATGCGCCTCCTGTCTTGAGGATAACCAGTACTTATACTCTGCTCATTCTGATAGGCATCACCTTGCCTTTTTTGCGGCTCTCTTCGGCCATGAAGCCCATGATGTGGCTTTCAATGGATTCATCAATGGTGGAAGTAAGCACCTTTGCGTTCTGCTGGGCTACGGCCTGCACAAAGTCCTTTACCAGAAGCCAATCGCCGCCGCCGTGGCCGCTGTTCTTGTACCCTTCCACGTCTTCCGCCTTCGGCACGAACGTAGTGGATTTACGCGTCCGGAAATCGGTCACCACTAACTCGGTCATGTCACCTACCATATCGCCCATGGAACCCATGATGCGGGTACGGCGGTCATGGTAAGAGGTGAAGGCTTCCATGGAGAAGTTGGCGGTCACGCTGTCGTCAAACATGATGCTGGTGATGTAGTGGTCTGGCTGGTCATTTTCCATGCGGTACACGCACCGTCCGTAGTTGGTGGTTTTTAGCCGCTCCATGATCACTTCGCTGTGCTTTGATTTATCAGCAGGCAAATCCAGGACTTTGGTCCGGCTACGTCTATCATGGTACTCTTTGATGGCCGAGTAAGGGCACTCCCGCTCCACCTTGCAGCCGTCGGTGCAACGGGCGGTACTACCCGCCGGCGCATTCTCTTTCCGGAACCACTTCAGGTCGCCCATGGCCACTATCTGCTTGCTGGGCTTGTTGATCACCCACTTGATGATGTCCAGGTCATGGCACGATTTTGCCAAAATGATAGGCGTGGTTTCTTTGGAGTTGTGCCAGTTACCGCGCACGTAGGAGTGCGCCATGTGGGTGTGCTCAATGGGCTCGAAGTGCTGCACGCTGATCACCTCACCAATGGCCCCCTGCGCCACCAGTTCCTTCATTTTCACGAAGTAAGGGGCGTACCGTAACACATGACAGACGGCTACAATCCTATTGGTTTTATGGGCCAGTTCTAGAATGTCGCGGCACTCTTTCTCCGTAGGCGCAATGGGTTTTTCCAGGAGGATGTCATAGCCCATGGACAAGGCTTTCATGCAGGGCTCATAGTGCATGTAATCTGGGGTGGAGATCACGATGGCATCGGCAAACTTGGGTCGGTCAAACACCCGTTCCCAGGTATCAAAGCGGTTTTCAGCGGGGATGGAATGGGTGGTGGCGTACAGATCATTCCGGAATTTCACCGGCTCGGCTACCCCTACAATCTTGAACTGATCCGGAAACTTAGCCGCGAAATTTCCATACACCGTCCCCCGGTTACCGGCCCCCAAGGTGATCGCCGTCACGGGCTTCGCCAGCGGAACGTGCAAGGGGTTTGCGGGTATCTTGTACCCATACTTGTTCTCGCCCAGGTTCGCCAGCACATCGGTACTGATGACGGCCGCCCCAATGCTAAGGCCTAATGATTTGATTACGTTTCTCCGGTTCATGGTCACAGATTTTAGGAGTGCTTTAACAAAAATTTTATGTTGCTTCTTCTTGAAGCTGTTTAGAGTTTCAGAATTTCCCTGGCGCAAGCATCCGCTGATACCAGTGTTGGTAGTTCAATTTCCCGTTTCGGGCCTGTTTACCCGCAAACAGGCCCGAAACGCAGCTTCCTTGCCAAGGCGCCGCTTGCCCCCAGCAGATCACTGGGCTTTGTAACTGCTTTTGATGGTTTGGTTGTACTTGCGGTACATCTCCTGGGCAACGGGCACAGAACTGCCCGCTGTTTTGTCTGGGTATGCCTCAGAGCTGTTTACCCATTGCCATTCCCAGTTCTTTATCTTTTCATCAAACACTTTCTGGTTTATTTCCTGGCCTTTCGCCATTTGGGCGGTGACATAGTCAAAGTACTGCTGCCAGCGCTTTTTGTAGTAGCCGTTCAGCAACCCAGACCACTGCCGGTTGGCGTACTCCCGCAGTTTGCTGTCTTTGTCGCCCCAGAGGGTGATGAGGTTGCGGGCATTCATTTCGTAGAGCTTTTTCTCGTCACTGGTGGTGCCCCAGCTTTTAGCAGAGTTCAACCACCGGCCCAGCAGAAAATCTTCTTGGGTAGCCAGCAGTCTGTCCATGTCTTCTATCAACGAGATGAACTCGGCGCTGTGCTTTTTGAAGGCGGCCAGGTCTTTTTTCTGGTAGTCCTGCGCAAACTGCTGTTGTACCTGGGTCGCGTAATTTGCCAGCACCTGACGGGTCAAGTCTACGATATCGAATTGATACCCTTCACTGGCTTGGAGGTCATTAGAAGCGGCCATCAGGTTGTCCCAGGCATTCACCAGTTCCAGCGGCTCGTAGGTGAAATTGGTGGTGACACCCCCGGTGTTTCGGCTGAAGGTTGGCCTACCGGCCACTATGGATTCTGGCCCTCCGGAAGTAACGCTGTCGGCGTAGACGGTGCGCCGCAGAATCTCCAAGGCCTTGTTGGCGGCGGCGTTTTCCTTCCCGTAGCGGCGTCTGGTGTAGCCCTGCAGCCAAGACGTGAGTTCGATGGGCGTGTCGCGCCAGGCGTTCTCCATCATGAGCTCGTACATGACCGGATTCTGCTCAATGGCCTCGGGTGTTAAGCCGATGCCGGTCAGTTTCCCTTTTTGGGCATGATGAAGCGCTTTGGCCGGTTCTGTGGCTACCCTGTCCATGAGGCCATACATGTTCACGTTGCCGCCAAAATTGTGCAGCATGTTCCAGATCCAGGGTTTTCCGTAGTAGGCCTCGGTTTTCTGCCACATGGGGTTTTTCTCGCTCCAGAGATCCAGGATGATCATCTTGTCATCTGGCACGGCGTTGAGCATGGCCTGAATCTGGGGTGTTTTCCAGAAATCACGGCTAAAGTGAAACAGCCAGCCCTGCATGATCCAGGTGGCCTTGGGGTCGGCGGCGGCCATGGACTGGTACACTTTCTGGCTGATGTTGTTGAGGAAAGTAGAGTCGCTGGAAGGAGGCCGGTTCTCGTTGAAGGTATCTGAGGTGTACAAATGATCGGTGCCGAAGGCCTTGATTTCCTCCTCAATGAATTTCTTGCCTATCTCCACAAACATTGGGTCATCGGGGTCCAACAGAAAGACATCGGGGAACATCTCATCCCAATTGGTTTTCTTCAGGTTGGCCTGCGGGAACTTGTCTTTGAAGGCCGGGGGCACGTGGCCGGTGAAAGCGGGCAAGATGGGCGTCATGCCCAGTCCCCGTTCCCTTTCCAGAATCTGTTTTTGCAGGGCCTCGTGGCTGTCCATCCAGGAGACTGGAAGGGGGCCTCCCCAGGCATCCAGGTTCCCCATCCAGAACCACGCGAAATAGGCGGGGCCGCTGAAGAAGCTCTCCAGGTCTTTGTCTGTGAGGCCCATGCTTTTGTAGACCCGCCGGTGGATGGCGTTCTGGCCCGTGAGCGCCAGCGGCATGTTGATCCCGTTCATGGCCATCCAGTCAATCTCCCACTGCCAACGCTCCCAATCCCACCAGCTCATGGTGTAGTTGAAGGTGCAGTAGTTCAGGTAATAGCGGTACTTGTAAGGGCTTACATTCCTTACTTTCTGCGGCACCGCCGGAAGCTGCTGGGGGAGGTTGAGGTTGCTGCCGTTCCAGGTGATGCTGCTGTGGGTGTAGTATTTGAGGTAATGGTTGAGGGCACTGGCAATGGAGACGCCGTTGTTGCCGCGCAAGATGATTTTGCCGTTGCTGCTTTCCACCTCAAACACATCTTTGCCTTCCTCCTGCGGGATGAATTCGGCCACAAAATGAGATGCGTGCGTGGGTACCACCCGTTTGATAAGGTCATACACCGGTTTGGTGCTGGCATCAGTATTGAGCGTCGCGGAGGTTTTGGAAGCGGCTTCAGAAGAGGTGTTACTGCTGGTATTCTTCCGGGCACAGGCCGAGGAGAACAGGATCAATAGCAGTACTATTGATCTTGCCCCCTGCATTTTATAGCTTCGTTTTAACTTCATTTTAAGAAAATTAGGGCAGAAACACCTCTTGGATACACAGAAGAGGTTTTGGCCTTAGTTTTTGCTGTATCTGCGTACCAGTTCTTTCGCTTTGGCCAGAGGATCTTCAAACGGGGTTACTTTGGGTACCCCGGGCTTTTTGATCCAGGCTTCTTCCCAGGCATCAATATTGGGGTTGGCCTCAAATAAATGCTGCCTCATGCGCGGGATGTAGTAATCCTGGATGAGGCCGCTCCAGATTCTGGCGGCGTAATCCTCGTTGACTCCGCCCCAGGTGGTGATCAGGCGTTTGGCGTTGGCTTCATAGTAGTCTTTCTGCTGGGTGGTTTTTCCGTGCGACCGGGCGAAATCTACCCATGGCTGCAGGCGGTTGGTGGGGTGCGATTCCAACAACCGATCCATGTCCTGTAAGATGCGGATGGCCTTCTCTCCCGCGGCTTTGGTGGCGGCGGTGTTCTTGGCCGCTTTCGCATCCAGGGCCTGTTTGTAAGACTCATCCGCCTTGATGCCCAGGTAGTGGATGGCTAATTCGATGGCATCGTTCCGGTACAGTTCACTGCCTTTGAGTTCTTCTGAGACCGCCAGGAAGTTCTCAATGCCCTGCAGGAAAACGGGGTCTGAGTTCACGACGCCTTTCCGGCGGGTATCGGGTACCACCAACTGCCACACAAACCTGGGGTAAGGCGAGAAGCTGTTGTACACCGATTTGCGGAGTTGCTCCCAGGCGGTTTGCATCTTCTCTGGATAGGCACCGTACCGGGCCCGGCTGTATTCCTTCATCCATTGGTCTAGGTTGATTTCTTTGTGCGCCCAACCCATGTCGGCGAGCAGTTCATAGACTACTTCGTTGTTTTCAATCCCCTCAGGCGCAGAGCCAAACCCCACCAGATTTTTGCTGTACGGCGAATTCAAGGCTTCAATGGCCCCCGAAGCGTACATGGAAAGCACACCCGTATAAGGGGTTTTGCCGCCAAAGTTGGGTACGTAGCTGTACACCCATTTCTTGCCGTAAAACCCTTCGTGCTCCTTCCAGACCATGGGAATTTTCCAGACCAGGTCTGGGTACTCATTGGCCAAATCCAGGATCATCATCTTGTCATCGGGCACCCGGGACATCATGGCGCTCAAGGTCTTTTTGTCCCAGAATTCGTGCTGCCACCCGAACGTCCAGCCCTGGGTTACCCAAATGGCGTCTGGGTTCCCGGCTTTAATGGAGTTGTAGATGGATTCCCCGTAACCAGCCAGCAGTTCATACTTCGCCTCCGGATCGTCTTTGGGAACGGGCACGTCCATTTCATTGAAGCTGTCTGAGAGGTACAGCTTGTGCTTCCCGAACTCCTTCTCCCATTCCTCTACAAACAGCTTCCCTATTTTCTCAAAGAAGGGGGAATCCGGTGCCAACACGTAGGCATTGTAGTCTTCTGAGAAACCGCCCCATTTCAGTACATTCACTTTCAGCTCGGGGTGTTTCTTTTTGAAGCCTTCGGGCACAAAGCCCGCAAAGGCCGGGGCGATGGGCTCAAAGCCGAGTTCCCGCATGCGGCCCAGAATCTGGTGCTGCAATTTCAACTGACCTTCGTGCCAGCCTTCGGGGATGGGGCCGTCCCATTTGTTGATGTTGCCCATGCGGTGCCAAGGCAAGTGCGCCGGGCCGGTGAAAAACTCCCCTATCTCCTCGTTGCTCAAGCCCAGCTTTTTCCAGACCCTTTCGGCAATGGCCTCGCTGCCCACCACGGCCAGGGGCATGTTCACCCCGTGCAGGGCCATCCAGTCAATTTCCTTTTGCCAGCGTTCCCAGTCCCAATAAGGCGTGGTGTAGCCGTAAGTAACCACGTTCAGAAAATAGCGGTATTTATAAGGCGTGGTTACCCGCTCTTTGGCGTAATCTGGCCATTGGGTTGGCAGGTTCAGGTGGTTGCCGCTCCAGCTCACCATGCTGTTGGTTCCTTTTTTCAGGTATTGGTAGAAACCGTAGGTGAGCGCCACGGAGCTGTTGCCCCGCACAGTCAGTTTCCCGTTTTTCGCTTCTATCTCATACGTCTCCAGGCTGTCTGCAGAAGCAGGCAACAACTCCAGGTTGATGTCCTGCGCCCTGTCTCCTATGAGGCGCTGCATCACGCCCCGGGCAGCGACGATGGCTTTATCTTTGGTTTTGACCGTGGTTTCCGCCACCCTTGATTTCGTAGAGGAGTTGGTACATGAAAGAATACCGAAGAAGAGCAGAATAAGTAAGTATCTATAATTATTGCGCATGAGCTAGGATTTTCTTAAAACGGGTTATAATCGGGTATCAGGCTTATGTTCACCGGTTGTATGGCAGATGCACCTACCGGCAAATGGCCTGCGGCAATCTTGTTCAGGCTTTTGATTTAGAAGGAATTTTCAACTTCTGTTTTGGCACCATTTTCACAAAAACAGGCGTAAAACAGAAGAATAGCTTATGTAGGGTAGTAGCTCTAATCATTGTTCTCTACATCAAGTACTCCTTCAAAGATGTTTTCCATGACCACCGCCACCGGCCCCATGATATCAGCCTCCAGCCCTAGGGTTGACAGTACAATCTCTGTTCTCTCCCTTAGCTGAGACATGCAGTACTGATTGATGGATTGTTGAATGGGGGTGGTGATGTATTGTTTGGCCTCGGCCATGCGCCCGCCCAGGATGATGAGCTCAGGATTAAGCAACTGAATCAAAATAGAGATGCCTTTTCCCAGACTGATGCCCATTTCAGAGAGAATATTGATCGCGAACTGGTCGCCCAGGTTAGCGGCATCAATCACCAATTGGGGATTTATTTTCTCTATGTTCCCCCCAGAAAGTTCATTTAAGAGGGAGTACTGCCCCGACTGGATGCCCTCTTTGGCCATACGGGTTAAAGCAATTCCAGAGGCTACCGTCTCCAGGCAGCCACATTTGCCGCAATAACAAAGCGCGCCGTCATTCACCAGCGGAATATGCCCTATCTCTCCGGCAAAGCCCGTGAAACCGCTGTTCAATTTGCCATCGGTGAGAATACCCAGACCAATTCCCCAGTCCAGCTTCACTACCAGCACATTTTTCCGGCCTTGGGCCAGGCCGAACCGGTATTCAGCCAAGGCGATGCTTTTGACATCGTTCTGGATGTACACGGGCTTATTGAATTTGTTAGACAAAAGCTTTTGCAACGACTCTGCCCCCGCCGGAGGAAGTAAATAAGAGTGATTACTGCCTTCTTTGGCGTCTACCAACCCCGGCATGCTAAGGCCAATGCCCAGTAGCTTTTCCCTATCTATTCCGGAGGCGGAAATCAGGTCTTCGGCATATTCATACAGTTGCTCCAGAATGTTAATGTCTTTTGAAATCTGCACCGGGAAGACATGGGTACGGGTAATATTGTTGTTGTTGTTGTCAAAGATGGCCATTCTGGTTTTAAACCGGCCCAGGGCAATGCTTAAGACAAAAAGCGAATTGTCACGCAGCCCGTACAAATCTGGCTTTCTTCCGCCCTCAGACTTGCCTTGCCCCTGTTTCTCCACCAGTCCTTCCACTATAAGTTCTTTCAGCAACCCCATAGAGGTGGGGGAACTGATACGAAAGTCACTGCACAGCTCTGAATTGGTTTTAGGCCCCTGCACATACAATTCCCTGATAATCTTTAGTTTCTGATTGTATTTCTTTTTCTCAATAGTATTAAGGGTATCTAAATAGGCATCTACTTGAATTAAGGTACTCATATCTTTTTGTCAATGATTACTACACAAATAACAGTTTTTTTTCGGAATCTTCAAGCACTTATGCTATTTTTTTATAAAAGTACCATTCCGCTCGTTTATCTCTTTCCTCAATCAATAGCTTGTATGCCCATCTGAATCAATTTACCCCCTACATCCTCCTGTGTAGCAGAAGCGCTTTCAGGAGTATTTCCTAAGAGAGGTAATGATAAGTTCTGTTTTTGGCCTGCTTTTACAAAAACAGCCGGTTTTCCACTGCGGCTAGCTCCCATTGTGAATTCCTCCAGAAACAGGTACAACGCCCTAAACACAGCTACACCAGCACCCACCACAAAAGCATAGTAACCAGAATGGCCGTGACGCCCTGTACCAAAGTTGCCATGGTGTGGGCCTTGTAGGCATCTGTTATTTTAATGCCGCTGAACTGCGTGACCACCCAGAAGTAACTATCGTTCACGTGGCTTACCGCCATTGCCCCCGCCCCAATGGCCATTACCACCAGTGACAAAGGAACCGCCCCTTCAATGCCGGCCTGCGGAAGCGTGGGGGCGATAAGGGCCGAGGTAATGACTAAGGCAGCGGTAGACGAGCCCTGCGCGGTTTTTAGGGCAGCCGCAATCAGGAAAGGAATCAGAAGCAGTAAAGGGCCGTGCATGGCTTCACCCTGGGCAAAGCCCTTGATCATGTCTGCGATGGGAGTAGCTTTGATCACCGCACCAAAGGCGCCACCTGCCCCCGTGAGCAAGAGAATGGCGGCGGCATCTTTCAGTCCTTCGCCCACCCACCCGGTCAAGGTTTCTTCGTTCCACTTGGGGAGCAGGGCAAAGGCCGCGAACACGCCTATCAGCAATGCCACTACCGGAGTCCCAACAAAGAGCATAACCTCGGCGGCCGCGCCTGCCCACTGCTGGTAGCTGACCATGGAACCGGCCCCTATCAGTACAATTGGCAAAAAGATGGGGGTAAACGATTTTAAGGTAGAAGGGATTTGCCCAAACTCCTTCACGATCTCGTCATAACTGTATTTCACCTCCTGCTCTCCCTCCACCGGAATGTTCACCGCCACTTTGGTTGCCCACAAGTACCCTGCCAGCGTAGTGGGGATGGACACCAAAAGCCCGATCAGGATGATGGTTCCCAAGTAACTACTGGCGCCTAGGTTACCGGCGGCGGCAATGGGCCCCGGCGTAGGAGGCACCAGCGTATGGGTGGCATACAAGCCCGTAGCCAACGCAACTGACATAGAAGCCAGCGGAACCCGCGCTCTATGGGCCAGCGCTTTTTTCAGACTGCTTAAGATAACGTACCCCGAGTCACAGAAAACAGGGATGCTGACCAAAGCCCCTATCAAGGACATGCAAAGCTGGGGGCTTTTCTCACCCACCACCCGCAAGACCACTTCGGCCATTCTCAAGGCCGCCCCAGATTTCTCCAGAATCTTGCCTATGATGGTTCCAGCCACCACCACTATCCCAATATAGCCCATCAGGCCGCCAAAGCCGTCGTTCACCGCAGTCACTATGTCCAGCAGCGGCATCCGGGCGGCTATCCCCACCCCGAAGGCAGCGATGAGCAGCCCTAGAAATGGATGAAGCTTGAATTTGGCGGTGGCTAAAACAATGAATCCTACTCCCGCAAAAAGGATCAAATAAAGCAACGGGCCTTGTACCATGAAGTGTGTCTATTGAGATTTAAGGGAGATGAGTCTGGCTATGTTTCGGGAGCAGAAATGCAGATTCACCTTGGTCATGGCCATGGCCTCCGCCAGTGTCGCCGGGGCGTTGGCAATGGCATGGCAGCTGAAGAAGTGATCCAGAAGCTGTTCATGGCCTTTTCCCAAGGCACCAGAGACAAGAATGGTTTTTATGTCGTTTTTGCGGGCCAGGGCGGCTATGAAAAAGGGCAGCTTCCCGAACAAGGTTTGGTAATCACTCTGTCCTTCGCCGGTAACTACCCAATCAGCGTTGCTGATACTATTCTCTAGGCCGGTGGCATTGGCTATTATCTGGGCCCCGGGTTCTATGGTGGCACCTAAGGTGAGGAAAGCAAAGCCCAGCCCTCCTGCGGCCCCGGCGCCGGGTACCTGCTGCATCTTCTTTTGCAGATGCTGTTCTACCACATCGGCAAAATTCCTCATTCCTTTATCCAGAAGAAACACCTGCTGCTGCGTGGCTCCTTTCTGGGGGCCGTAAATAAAGGAAGCACCGTTAGAGCCGCACAGCGGATTTTTCACGTCGCTGGCTACCGTAAAATGGCACGCCTTTAGCTTAGGATGAAGGGTGGTGAAATCTACCTGGGCGATCTGCCCAAGCGACGCCCCTACCGGCAGAACCGGCTTGCCTTCCTGGTTATGGAAAGTTGCCCCCAAGGCCTGGAGCATTCCCAAACCGCCATCATTGGTGGCACTTCCGCCTAAGCCAATAATGAATTTTCTAAGCCCCGTGTCCACTGCCTCTCTGATGAGTTCTCCCACCCCGAAGGTGGTAGTCAGGAACGGATTGCGTTTATTTTCGGGCACCATGGGCAAACCCGCAATGAGGGCCATCTCAATCACCGCTGTTTCCCCATCGCCCAGAATCCCATAACTGGTGGCAACAGCATCTCCCAGAGGGCCAGTGGCCGTGGTCGCTACTTTTGTGCCCTTGGTAGAGAACAAAAGCGTTTCCAAAGTCCCTTCGCCGCCGTCGGCCATGGGAATCACTTGAATGCTGGCGTTCGGCATCTCCAGCTGAAAGGCTTCCTGGATGGTTAGCCCCACTTCCTTAGCGGATAAACTACCTTTATAAGAATCTGGGGCAATCACTATCTTCATTGCTCTGGCTTACCTTAGTATTGGGGGAATGTTATCATTATGCTAAAGCAGAAAGGTGCCTTTAAGGCTTTCAAAAGAGAGGCCTTGCCCCCAGCAAACATATGCTCGCTTGTCGTTTTAGGCCTGATTTCTTAAAAACGGGCCTAAAACGAGACGCAGCTTTAGGGATTGTTTGGATTTCAGGAGGGCAACAGCAGTTCTTTTTCTGTTTTAGAGCTACCTTACAGAAAATAGGCCAAAAACAAAGGCGGCCGAGTTGACGCCCTGCGCACCTTTGATCAGCTTGTTTATGGCGTAGGGTTGCCACCTTGCAGCAGTACCATCTTCCCGTCTACACTGGTGGCGATTACTTGACCGGAGGGTAGCGCCCGTACGGTGTTCACCATGTCATTACTCAGTTGGTACGCCCACTTCACTTTTCCTTCCTGGACATCCACGGCGTACACCCGCCCAAAGGTGGTTCCAAAAAAGGCGGTAGTACCGTGGAACACGGGCATGGAGGCAGAGAAATCATTCCCGAAACCACCGTACAGGTTGAGGATGGGTTCTGGCTTACCGCTCTTGGTGCTCCAGGCCACCACTGAGTCTTGCATGGTTTTGGCTACCAGCCAGCCTTTCTCCTTATTTCCGCCCAAAGACTCCCTCACCCTGAACCTTCCGGTCACAAAGGTTTCTTTGCCGGTTTGCAGATCAAACTCGCGCAGTTTCTCGTCTGGGGCCACCATGTACACTTTCTGGTTCTGCACCACGGGCACGCACATGGCCGGTGAGTAATACTGGCTGTATCCATTGTTCTTCCACTGCCAGGCCAGGGTGCCGTTCTTCTTGTGTAGGGCGTACAGGGTTTTCCCCCAGGTTCCAAAAATCACCTTGTCTTCGGCCACGGTAGGCTTGCTGGCCGGAAAACCGTCCATCTCTTTGAAAGCCCAGATTTCTTTTCCGGTTTTCAGATTCAGTGCCCTGAAGGTGGAGTCGCTGGCCCCTATAAACACCACGTTTCTGTCAATCACCGGCGAGGCTAACGCCGGAGCCTGGGTTTTCACCTGCCATAAAAGCTTCCCGGTGCGGGCATTGAGACAATAGATGGTGCTGTCTGCCGAGGCGAATACTACTCGGTTCCCCGCCACCTCCGGAGAAGCGTAGATCGCCTGCCCTGCTTTAAAAACCCAATCAACGTTCTTGTTCCGGCTATCCATTGATTTGAATTCGCCCAGCAGATTGCCAACCAGCAATTGGTTTTTCCAGACGGCCGGGGTAGACACCAGATTCCCTTTGTCTTGGTATTCCCAAACGGCTTTTACCTGCTGGTGATGGGGAGCGATAGGAGTTCTGCCCGGTTTTGCGGCAGCGGTGCTTTTTCTTTCCCTTTTTCCTGACACGGACAAAGAGGCCCAGAAACCCTCGGCGGGTTTGCCTACTTCTTTCAGCTTCACCCGAAGGGAGTCTTGGGTAAGCGAAACGATGTTGTAGCCCAGCGTATTCTGCCGTATCTGGGCCGTTCTGGTCATGATGCCGGTGATGCCTTCGTAATCAAAAAGCTTGTTCACGTGGCCGTGCCCGCAGAATACCGCCAGCGTGTTTACCTGGTGCAGCTTATCAATGAGCTCCTGGTAATTGCTCAATCCTTCGTCCAGCGGATAATGGCTGATGAAAACAACGGGCTGGTTTTTAGGAGTTGCCTGCACCAGACTGTCTAACCACCTCATCTGATCCAGCGGAACATAGCCCCTGGACATTCGGCCGTAAGGCCCGGTGCTGAACCCTATGAAGCGTACGCCCTCAACGTCTGTGACAAATTTCTGCTCTTTCCAGAGGGTGTTGTACACCAGGCCCCCACTCGCCGACCAGCCGGTGTCATGGTTGCCGGGCACAATAAAATACGGCTTGGCCAGACCATCCATGAGCGACTTGGCCTTGCCTAGCTCATCATTGTACCCAAAATCACTTATATCACCCGCGTGCAGGACAAACTCAATCTCTGGGTTCTGGTTGATGTCTTGCACAATGGCTGCTAAACCGGTGTCATTGCCAGACTTCCCAATATGCGTGTCTGTGACTACGGCAAAGGTGAGGGGCTTTTTTTGCTGCGCCTGCAGCGTAAAACCGCAGCAAAGAAGGAGTAGGAAAAGGGCGAACCCGCTAGGTAAGTACTTCATGTTTTACTTTTCAATACCAATCACTGCCACCACCGGCCGGTGGTCAGAGGCATATTGTTCATTTACTACTTTATGGGAGACCACGCTGAACTTATTGGCCGGATGCCGGTACGCGATAAAGTCAATCGCCCGGGTGGGGTTTACCACCGGAATGGTGGGCGCACAGGCAATACAGGTTCTCTTAAAGCTGCGATCCAGGGTGTTGATGACCTCGGAGCCCGGCGTGGCGTTAAAGTCACCGGCAATGATAAAGGGCAGGCTTTCCTTAGAGGCCAAATCTGCAATTTTATCTATCTGCAGTTGGCGGTTGGCCGGGTCTGACTGCGCATCTAAGTGCGTGCTCCCAAAACGTAGCTGGGTACCATCTGTCAAGGTCACCTTGGCCGTCGCCAACACCCGGGGTTCCCCACCGCTTGCGGCTTGCATAGGCAAACTAACGGATGCCGCATCTGAGAGCGGATATTTTGAAAGGATAGCCACCCCGTACTGCCCGCCCTGATAATCTATGGACTTGGCGAAATAGTACTGCATGCCTACTTTGGCGGCTAACTGCTGGGCCTGGTTGCCTATCCCAGACCGTTGGGTATTCACGTCTACTTCCTGCAACGCTACCAGATCTGGTTTCTCGCCATTGATCACGTTGGCGATAGCATTCACATCAATAAGATCTGGCCTGCTGGGTGGGTTGCAGTGATGGATGTTATAAGCCATCACCTTCAAAGAACTCACAATAACTGGGTCTGGCTTGGGCGCGGGGGTAGGATCAGATGAATCACCACAGGAGGTTGCCCAAAAAGCAGTCCCTATGAGAAAGGTTAAAAGAGATTTGTGCATATGCGTTAGGTGATTGACCATGGGTAAGGAAGAAGATGGGCAGAGAGCCCGTTGAAAGCATTCATACCATTTAACCGCTGTTGACTAATGCCGGGAAGTAGTAGCTTTTGCATTGGGTTATGAGTTCTGCGGTGCACGTATTCTTTTTTTGTGGGCGAAGAACAGCCTCTTACGCTGCTCCCTTGGCTTGTCTGCTTATTTCGTTGGTGCAGGTGCTGTATTGTTTCATCTTTGGCGGTATGCGCTCACGGCCGCGGGGCCCCGTCTTCCCCTCTCGCACTGCCCTTTCGGCCTGAGAAGTCTTTCTCTCTTAGCCTCCGCCTGTCCAAGGCCAAAAGCGAGGCGCGCTCGGGGAAGACTGGAACTGGGGAAAGTAGTAAAGGCAGCGGGTAGTTACTCCCATTCTCCTGTAAGAATGCTACCCCTACATTTAAACCAGACGTTCCGCCCTCCGGCTGGTGGTTCCCGGCGATTCTGGAGACCCGCCTCCTCCCATGTCACGAGACTGGAGTCTTGCGCCAGTAGATTCTAAAGCTTGTTTTCGCGATGCCGCCCGCTCCCAAGGCCGCGTAGTGCGCGCAGCTCCTACGAGTGTCTACGCCAATGCCGTTTCAAGCCTGTTTTTACCAAAACGGTTCTAAACCTGTGAAGTCTCCAAAACCTCACAGGTTTCCGCGTTTACAGCCCGTCTTCCCTAAAACAGCCCTAAAACGTAGGGCAGAAGGGAGGATGTCTGCCCCCGCAGGAAAACCAACCGTAGATGGCAGTGCGTGCCCGAGGCAATGCCTGGTCTCTACCAGAATCTAAATAACAGCGACCCTGCCGTTTTAAGCCCGGTTTTCGCAAAACAGGCCCAAAACGCACCCCCACTCTCTGTGGGAGAGGGGCTGGGGTGCGGCCTATTTCTGCGGCTGAATCTGGAGAACGGCAAAAATGGGCAAATGGTCTGAGGCGTACGTTTCCTGAATTACCTTGTGCTCCAGCACCTTGAATCTATCTGTGGGCCTGAAGGCGATATAATCAATGGTGCGGTTAGGGTTGATGACAGGGATGGTAGGCTCACAGGGATCACACGTGCGCTGAAAGAGTGTGTCCAGGCGCTTGATGGTTTCGCTGTCTGGTTTCGCGTTGAAATCGCCGGCTATGATCACGGGCAGAGAGGTAGCGTTGACAATTCTGCTGATCTCCGCCATTTGCATCAACCGGTTTTCTTCTCTGCGTACCTCCAGGTGCGTGACCGCAAACATGAACTCAAATCCGCCGGGCGTTCTCATGCGCGCCGTTGCCAGAACACGGGGTTCAGGCTTGGTGCTTCGGTCGTCTGGCAAGGGATAGGTATGCGTCTCCAGCAGATCATACTTGGACAAGATCGCCACTCCGTAGTCGCCGCCGTCATGGTCTATGGCCTTGCCGAAGTAATAGGCTTTCATGCCCGTTTTCTCCGCCAGGACTTGCGCCTCATGCACTTTCCCGGAGCGGTTGGTATTGACATCCACCTCCTGAAGGGCCACTACATCGGGGTTCTCCTTCTTGATAACATTGGCGATGGCATCCAAGTCAATAAAGGTCTTATCCTTGCTAGGTGGGTTGGCGTAGTGAATGTTATAGCAAAGAACACGCAGTTGCTCCGGCCCCTCCGCTTTGCCCCCTTTAACTGCTCTCCCCTGGGGGCTGGCAGCCGACTGTTGCGCGGAAGGGGAACAGGATGCTGCCAAAATGGCAGCTCCTGTCAATAAACCTATTAAAAAACTCTTCATTGAAACTTGATAAAGGATTTGGGAAGGAGTGATTTAGCTGTCAAGAAAGCGCCTGTTTCAGGGCTATTTTGACTGACCTGTATTCTTCACGTTTCTTCCTTTCATAGGCCAAGGTGAGTTGGCCGGCCCGCTTTCTTGCACCGCTATCTTATACAGCTTGATGTTTGATCCAGACATTCCTTCCACATACACGGTTCCATTGTTAGCGATAGTTGGGGAGTGGACAGCGCCGTCTCCTAATTCAATCGCTTTCAAGAGGATGCCTTCAGAGCTCACCACTACCAACTTTCCATCCGTTGAACCCAGGTAGATTCTTCCTTCTACATCTACTGCCGGTACGCTTTCATTGGTACTCATGGCATGAGTCCATTTAACCGTTCCGTCTGCCGGGTTCAGGCAAACCAATCCGGCGCCTGCACCGGTGTATAGATCACCTTTAGGGCCTATCACCACCCCAGACTGGGCAGCGCCAGCCACTGCGGTAGACCATTTTATGGCTCCAGCAGCACCATTATCAGTAATGGCTACTACATGGACATTGGTAGTATAGTAGATGGTGCCGTCACTTCCCATTGATAGGGAACTGCCATGTATACCACTGCCCGGGCCTACAGATTCAGCCCATTTGCGGGTACCATCTGCGGTATTTATCGCCCACAGTTTGCCTTCGTTTGTATTGAGTACATAAACAGTTGTTTCATCTTTACTGAGTACCGGAGATGTGTAAAACGCACCAACACCCGTAATCTGCCAGCGTTTTACCCCAGCCGGAGTCCAAGAGAAGAAACCTCCATTTGGTGTAGTAAATTTAGAGCCGTGGTAGATGTTACCTTGGGCATCAACGGCAGGTGTAGTGTTAGATGCTCCTAAAACTCCAGATCCACCTCGGCTCCACAGAACGGCCCCATCTGTACCACTTAGTTTATAGACCGCCCTGGTGTTGTCCCAGGTATTCACATAAATATGGCCGTCTGTACCAATAGAGGGTGCATTGGAAATATAACTAGCTAAAGTCGTAGCCCATTTTAATTGAGCCGTAGCTCCATTGTCTGTAACGGCCACCACTTTGCTGTTTGAAGTAGGATTTGCGTAACCTTCTAGATAATATATTGTGCCATCATCACCGATCACAGGTGAACTAGAACCTTCATTTAATCTAGAAACAGTTGTGTTGTTGTTAAACGCCCACACTACAGAAGAGAGGAATTCTTTTGGCGGCTCGGCCACTTCTACAGATTTAGTGACATCAAACGTAGTACCCGCCCCGTTTTTCACCGTTAGCGTGACATTGTAGGTACCGGCACTTGCAAAAGTAAAGTAGGGGTTCCGTTTAGTAGAGGTTGAGTTGGCCGCATCTCCAAAATTCCAGTGCCATTCCACTATTTCACCAGACCCTTCTGTTGGATCAGCATAAAAGAGAACCTGCACCCCTTGCACCAGAGTCCCTGGTGTGTAGCTGAACTCTGCCGCCGGAGGCAGCAGGCCTTCCATATCATCGTCTTTACAGGCGAAGACCAACAAGCTCAGAAAAAGGCCCGTTAGTAATACTTTCACATTTTTCATCTCTTGATTTTTAGTTTAGATGTCTTTCTGTTATAATCTCAATTAAATTTCAAACCCGCTATCACCGGCAGATGGTCTGAGGCATAGGAGTCAAGAACAATAGCATGGGAAGCAACCCGTACTTTATCAGTGGTTCTGTACATAATAAAATCTATGGCGCTCTTTGGGTTGTGGGCAGGAAAGGTGGGCGAACAGTTATGCTGGCAGGTGCGGGTTAAATACCCGTCAAAGAGGTTAAGGGTTAAGCTACTTGGCAGTGCATTGAAATCACCCGCCAATACAACCGGACGCTTTTCTCTTTTTAAAATGTCCAAAATCCTCTTCCCCTGGTAAAGCCTGTTCTCCTCACTTTTATGGTCTAAGTGGGTTCCGGCAAAGACTACTTCCCTCCCATCTGGTAAAGCGATCCTGACTACCGCCAGTTTTCGCATCTCCCCTCCTACTTTTGGGTCGGCCGGTAATTCATAACCGACAGAATCAAGAATGGGAAACCTGGAGAGGATGGCAATACCGTACTCCCCACCATTGAAAACATCCATGGCTTTCACGTAGAAAGAATGCATGTTGGTCAGTTTTCCCAACTCTTTTGCCTGATGCACATTCATGCCTGACCTTTGGGTATACCGGTCTACTTCCTGCAAGGCAACCACGTCTGGATTGGCGGTATTTATGATACGGGCAATAGCGGGCAGGTCTCTTTTGGTCCCCGCGGAAGGAGGGTTGGCCAAATGGATGTTAAAGGTCATCACCCGCAGATCAGGAATTATCACTTCTGGTGTATTACCTGTACCATTGGGTACATCTGGTTCAGGTTGCTGATCCTCTTTGCAGGCAAAAAAGACCAGCAGAACCCCTAGCAGAAATATAACCGGAGATTTCCCCATACGTGTAGTCAAACCCTTATTGCTTTAGTATAATCTAAGCCGCTCCAGTTTAGGGGAGTTTTCGCAAAAACAGCCCCTTTTCAGTTGCAGACTACCACCCAGGGTTTTGACCTAGGTTAGCATTCAGCTGCACCTGCTCCATAGGAACCGGCCATAAATAATGCCTGGGATCTTCAAACCTATTCCCACTAAGGGCGATGATGAATCCTTGGGCATCTTTGTTTAGTCCGGCCGCATCCTGCGGGTTGGAGAGCCAGTTCACATTGGTTCCTTTTACATCGGCGGCCAGCAACTCCCCTTGCTTCCAGCGAATGATATCAAAGTACCGCTGTCCTTCCAAGGCCAGCTCTATGCGGCGCTCCCGGCGTACCTCTTCCCTTACATCCATTCCATTTGCCGCAAGTTCAGTGAGAACCATGGGGGACATACCTACCCGCTCTCTAAGTTTGTTGATAGCCATGTCTACCACATCCTGGGTTAATTGGCCTAGTTCCATCTTAGCCTCGGCGTAAGTTAAGAGCACCTCTGCGTAGCGTAGCAAATGGATATCGTTCACATCTTGGCTGACCTGGCCAACGGTAGATAACTCTACGTATTTGGTAAAGTAATACCCTGTATAAGTAGCGGCTCCGCGTCTGTCAGACGAGAACTTAGGAACCACAAAGGTTTCTGGGTGGTCATTGGTCGTGATATTATCCTTATGCTCTGGACTGGCGTCATAGCGACCACCCCAGGCGGAGCCCGGCTTCAGAATGGTCTGGGTCATACGCGGATCTCTATCCTCAAACACCTCATTGTAGGTGCTTACACTGTACAGCGGGGACTTGTCTATGGGCAAACCATCTTTCATAAGATAATCGTCTACCAGAGACTTGGTTGGGTTCCAGCGCACCCCCTGATCTGGCACCTGTATCTCACGACTCAGGTTATGCTGTGACACCTGAAACAGGTGAAGACGGGACATAATGGTTTCCCGGTTTTTGCCGCCTGAGAGCTTTCCCTCATAAGTAAAAAGCCTGCGGTAGTTTGAAGCGGGATCACCCACATCAAACAATTGATAAACGCCTAAATCCATTACGGCTTTGGCCGCATCTGCGGCCACCTGCCAGCGCTTATTATACAAGGCTATGCGGGCTTTCAATGCCAACGCAGCACCTTTGTTCAGCCTACCTGCCTCTGTCCCGGTGGGGATTGTAGCAGATAAATGCTGCGCCGCTACATCCAAGTCGGCCAGAATGAAATCCACCACCTTTTCTTTAGGGTCACGCGCGCCGTACAGTTCATTTAAGTTAAGAGGGGTAGTGATAAGTGGCACATCTCCGTAAAAGGCCGTAAGATAGCTGTATAGGTAAGCCCTTATGATGCGTACCTCTGCCGCCAGTGCCTCTGCTTTTTGGGAATTGGGCAATTGGGCTTTTTGGTAGTTTTCCAGAAAAGTATTTGCCTGGCGAATACCGGTATACAAACCGCCCCACTCGCTGTTGATGGTACTTAAATCATAACTATAGTTCCCACTCCTGATAGATTTAAAGTTATTGGTGGCGGGCCAGAAGGTATTGTCCCCCATGATCTCCATGTCTACGGTGTTCTTTGCCTTCAAATAGCCATACATGCCATTTACCGCCAAGACCAACTGCTCTTCTGATTGCCAGAAATTCTCATCGGTCACTTTATCTAGGGGCCCTCTCTCTAGAAAATCATCATTACAAGATCCAAACAGGAAAGTGCTTAGAAGGAGGCTGAATAGTATTTTCTTTTTCATCATTTTCTTACTTAAGATTGACGTTTACCCCAAAAACAAAAGTTTTCACCATAGGGTAATACCCTCCGTTGCTTACCGGCGTCTCAGGGTCATAGCCGTAGAAGTAATCGGTTTTGGTGAATAGGTTATCTGCCGAGGCATACACCCGCAGGCGGCTAACTCTAAGCCTTTCGGTAAGCTGCTTTGGAATGGTGTAGCCAATCTGGATATTCTTCAGACGCAGATAAGAGGCATCCTCTAACCAGTAGGTAGACAAACGCTGGTTATAGGTTTGCTGGTACGTTAGCCGCGGATAGGAAGCATCGGTATTCTCAGGCGTCCAGCGATCCAGGTGGATAGCTTGCGGCAAGCTTCCCTCGTTTATTAGCGCATGACGGGCCGCCCCGGTCAACAAGCCTGCGGCTTTGCCTACGCCTTGCAGGAAGAAATTGAAGTCTATGCCTTTCCAGCCTACATTCCCCCGGAAGCCGTAGGTGTATCTTGGAATATGACTCCCAATTACCTGTCTGTCTCCGTCCAGGGTGATTTCGCCGTCCCCGTTCAGGTCTTTATAGATGATATCCCCGGGTTGGGCCATAGGGTCATTATGGAGGTAAGGAAAATCAGGGATGAATTTCCTTTGTTCAGGATCATATCTAAAGTCATTTTCCTGAGCAAGCCGGTCAGCTACAAATCCGTAAAAAGCATCTAGCGGGTCTCCTTCTCTTCTTATCCGGTCACCCAGGAAGTCTGTTCCAGCCAATCTAGTAAGTTTGTTGCGTACATCTGAAAGGTTGAAATCAGCCCCATAGGTAAAGGCACCTATTTCATCGCGCCAGTTCAACTGTACTTCCCAGCCTTTGTTTTCCAGGCTTCCAACATTCTGAAAAGGATCTTCCGTGGCACCCAGTACCGCAGGCACCGCTAGCCGCAACAGTATGTCTTTGGTTTCATTCTTGAAATAGTCGGCGGTTAGCCCTAAGCGGCCGTTCAGGAAAACAAAATCAAGCCCTACGTTTTGTTTAACTTGGGTCTCCCATTTCAGCAATGGATTAGCAATGGTAGTTTGCCGGTAACCAATCGTATTCTGATAACCAATGGGCATGGTTCCAACTGGCCCAAAGATGTTAAGGAAGGCATAGTCTTCCACGCGGTCATTGCCCTGGGTACCATAGGAGTAGCGGATCTTTCCAAACTCCACCACATCACGGATGCCTTCCAGGAAACTTTCCTCTGTGAACACCCAGCCTACTGACGCCGATGCAAAAAGATCCCACCTTAACACATCAGCGAACTTTGAGGAACCGTCATACCTAAAGTTACCTTCTAACAAATACCGCCCATCAAAGGCATAGTTTGCCCTCCCGAACAGTGACCGGAGCCCCCAATGGGAAGCACTAGCGCTATTCAATTGATTTGCTGTTCCCAGCGCCAGGTTACCCGTTCCTTCCTGGGTGGGGACATCGGTTCTGGTGGCTGTGAAGTTGTCTCCTACCTCTTCATCCTGAGTTACCGCTAAGAACAGCTTCACCTCATGTTTGTCAGCAAAGGTTCTCTCGTATTCTGCCGCGCCCAGCATGGTCTGGAACACGTTGGTGTAATCACGGGCATCTACCTTGTTGGGGAAATTAGTGCGGTAGATAATAGAGCCGTCTATGGGGCTGTAGTAGTTGATGGTTTTGGAGAAGATGGTTCTTTTAGAATTGGACCGGACAATACCATACTGCGTCCTTAATTTAAAGCCTTTGAAAAGCTCAATGGAAGCATTTAGGTTTCCGGTGAACTCCTGGGAGGCAAAAGTATCTGTGCCCCCGTCTGTGGTGACCGCCACCGGATTGCGCTGCCCGCCTAGATACCCCCAGCCTCCCGTGGTAAACCGCACCGGGGTTAGGGGAATGATCTGGGTGGCGGCATACAACGGCCCTGAGCCGGAGCCAACCCCTTCAGCGGCGCCAGAATACCCACGGTCAATGTAACCTAAGTTGGCCGATACATTTAAGCGGTCTAAGAAGGTGGTGCTAAGTTTTGCTCTGATGTTGTGTCTTTGCGCCACGTAATTGTCACCGGTGACTAGCCCACCTTCCTTCAAATAGCCATAAGACAGATAGTAGTTTACGTTCTCCGCTCCGCCGTTTACACTTACATTATGGCTTTGTTGGGGAGCATGGTCTTTGTAAATCTCTTTTATCCAGTTGGTGTTGGCGAAATAGTTGGGATCAGAGCCATTGCGGGCTACCTCAATCTGCTCATCTCTGTAGGTGGGGTTGAGGCCTACATTGCGTTGAGCCTCATTCAGGAGCTGCATGTACTCCGGCGAGCCTAGGTATTCTGGCAAAGCAGTAGGAGTTTGCAGGCCGAAGTAGGCATTGTAATCAATGGAAGGCTTGCCGGTTGCTCCTTTCTTAGTGGTTACCACAATGACTCCATTTGCCCCCCGCACCCCATAAATAGAGGAAGAGGCCGCATCTTTCAGCACAGAAACTGACTCAATATCACTGGGATTTAAGATGTTAAGATTGGTGGCTGAGCTGATAATCCCATCAATCACCACCAATGGCTGCGCATCGTGCCAAGTGCCCAGGCCCCTAATTCTTATAGTACCTGCGTTATTCCCTGGCGCGCCACCGCCATTTGGTCGTGTTATAGTTACACCAGGCAAAGTACCCTGCAGGCCTGAGGTCACGTTGGTGATAGGTCTATTTTCCAACACCTCAGAAGTTACCTGGCTCACCGCTCCGGTGAGGTTGGCTTTCTTTTGGGTACCGTACCCCACCACCACTACCTCGTCCATTATTCTGGCGTCTTCCTGAAGCGTGACCTCAATAGAAGCTCTGTTTCCTACGGGTACCTCCAGGTTCTGGTACCCGATGTATGAAACCACTAACACAGGCTGCGTTGCGCCTGCCAGGTTGATGGTAAACCTACCCTCTACGTCTGTGGCAGTTGCCGTGGTAGTGCCTTTTAAGACAATCGAAGCCCCCACGAGCGGCTGCCCCGCTGCATCTCTGACAATACCAGACACCGGCCCGTTTTGCTTTTTAGGAACCAAGGTGTTTATAGCGACCTTTAGCCCCAAGGCCTCCGGTTCTTTCTTGCTGGAAAAGCCCTCAAACGGGGCAAGTCCCAACATCGCCAACAATAGCAGCGAGCATCCTCGGCGCGCACTTCCATTGTTTTTAGATAGTATGGTTTGTTTCATAACAACATGGGGCTAGTGAATATTTCATTCCTGTTTACTGTTGATTTTTAAGTTCTCTGTCAGGCAAATAGTGTGTCCACTTCTAATTTTTACTGCCTGCTTTGGCGTTCAGACGCTTTTTTCCTTCTAGTGCTAGAGCCATTGTGGCTTGGTTCAGACCAGGCCCATATTTCTCCACCCTTACGCTGATTGCGCTGAGCGCTTTCCTGCCCTACATGCAAGAGCAGAAATTCAGACATTGCATTTTTTGCAAGATTCAGGCTCTAAACCCACGGGAAATTAGATATTTTTTCTTTTGCACTAAGGAACTAAGAAATTTACTAAAACAAAAACTTCTATTAAATTTTTATACAAGTTTTTGGTGTTGGGTTAAATAATTGTGAAAAATGCAGGATGATAAAATTATTTTATGGCAATAACCAGAACTTATGAACAGGAATCTGCATAACTGGCTTGAGTGATAGAAATAAGAAGCGGCGGCAAGACCTGCGGAAGAACAGCCCAAAAGACACGTAAAGCAACCATTTTCCTGTTGGTGGGCAAGCATTGCAACAAGGAGGTAGGAGGGACTTGCTTTCTAGGCAGAGGCTTCTAAACTGATACATTACGCAAACCTGCCGGTGGTTCCCGGCGAGTCTGGAGACTCGCTTCATCCCATGGCACGAGACGGGAGTCTCGTGCCAGCTTCTTAATGGCTCACCCAGCAACACCGCCCGCTCCCAAGACCTCGTAGTGCGCGTAGTTCCTACGAGTGTATGCGCCAAGGCCGTTTAAAGCCCGTTTTCCGCAAAACAGGCTCAAAACACATCAGCGGGCTCCCCTCTCCGCGGGAGAGGGGCCGGGGGTGAGGTCTCTTCCGGCAGAAGGTCAGTTCAAAATACCCAAAGATTTCAATGACCGGAAGACCTCCGCACCGGGTGACACCCCCTAACACATCTCTGGAAGAGACCCCTCAGGTAAAAACGGGACATATTTGGGTTTTCTACCACGTTGCTAATCAGGTACCTACACCCCGTTTTAGGGCTGATTTTAGGAAAATGGCCTGAAAACGCAGCAAATATTTAGACACGCATGGAAAAGGAGAAAGGGTTGAGGGCAACTTCTTACCGGTCACTGCACCGGCAAGAAGTTGCCCTCAACCCTTTCTGTGAAGCAAGAAGAAAGCTCTAGACTTACATTTTATAGATTCTGGCCACATAGCCGCCCCCAGGGGCCATAGAGATCTTCAACTTCTTGCTTTGCGGAACATCAATGGTTTCGTGCTTGTAGTCAGATGCTTTGCGGTCTGCGTTTACTCCATCCCTGAAAATCTCTGCTTTGTACTTCCCCTCTCCCAAGAAAGACAAATCCAACTCCATTTCCCGCGCATCCCAGTTGGTAAGCGCGCCCACATACCAAATATCCCCTTTTCTGCGGGCAATGGCCAGGTGCTCTCCTATCTTCCCACTCAAGGCTACGGTATTATCCCATACCACCGGAACCGTAGAGATAAAGGCAGTGCTTTCCTCCTCCTTCAAGTAATTGGAAGGACTATCGGCCAGCATGTTGAAGGGCGATTCAAAAATAACGTATTGGGCTAATTGGCGCACCCGGGTTCCCTGGCTCATAGGCTCAGAGCGCACCGGCCGGTAATTGTCTTTGGCCGCGTTGCGCATGGCTCCCTGGGTATAATCCACGGGGCCGGCCAGCATGCGTATGTAAGGCATTGTCACATCATAGGTTACCTGATCCACATCGGGGTCAGACCACTTCATCTGCTCCAGGCCGTGCACCCCTTCAAAGTTGATGACGTTGGGGTACGTCCTTTGCATGCCGGTTGGCTTGTAAGAACCGTGGAAGTCGATGAGCAGCTTGTATTTCGCCCCAACCTCGGCGGTACGGTAGTAGAAATCAACGGCCTGCTGGTCATCGCGGTCCATGAAATCCACTTTGAAGCCTTTCACCCCCATGTCGGCGTAATGCTTCGCCACATTTTCCATGTCACGGTCAAGGGCATGGTAGCCGGCCCACAAGATGATCCCAACGTTCTTCTGCTTTCCGTAGGCCACCAGCTCTTTCAGGTCAATCTCTGGGATCACTTGCAGCAGGTCGGCTTTCAGGTTCACGGCCCAGCCTTCATCCAGAATCACGTATTCAATCTTGTTGGCCGCCGCGAAATCAATGTAGTATTTATAGGTGGCGTTGTTGATGCCCGACTTGAAATCCACTCCTTCAATGTTCCAGGCGTTCCACCAGTCCCAGGCCACCTTGCCGGGTTTCACCCAGGAGGCATCTTTCACGCGCGACGGCGTAGCCAGTTTATACACCATGTCACTGTCGGCCAGCTCTTTGTCTTCTGACGAGATGACCATCACCCGCCAGGGGAAAGTGCGGGTGCCTTTCGCCTTGGCGATGTAGTTCTCCCGCTCCTTTACCAGCAACTGCAACTGGTTGTGCCCGCCTTGCTCCACCCTTTTGGGGAAAGGGGCAAACAGCCCCGACAAGGAAGGCGTGCCGTTTTTGTTGATCAGGAACATGCCCGGGTAGCTCTCCAGGTCAGCCTCGGTGATCACCACTTTTTTCTGGTTGGTCACCTCCACCGCCAGGGGCAGGAAGGCCAGGTTCTTGGGGTTCAGTTTAGACAACGGGCTGTACGTGTACACATTTTCAAAGGAATTCCAGAACTGCTGCTCAATGGTGGTTTTCTTTTCAGTGGAAGTCTTTTTCTCTAGTTTCACATAAGGCACAATGGCCGTGTGGTCTGCCGGAAAGTTGAAGGACGCCTCCTCATTCTGCACCAGGAAATCCTTCTTTCTGGAAGTGGCAAACCGGTAGGCTACCCCATCATCATAGGCCCGGAAGATAACGCTGTAGTCGCCTTTGAAATACAGGACTAGTTCATTGTACTTGTCCTGTATCTCTGCCCTCTTGTACACCGGTGCCTGAATGGTTTTATTCACCGAGTTCCTTTTGGTGTTCTTCACCTGCGGCTTGGCTCCCAGGGTTTCTCCGTTGGTCAGCTGCATGGAAATGGGGGAAGGAGCAATGACCACATCGGCTTCATGATGTACGGCATACCTGAGTTGGTTCTGCAAATCTATAGTTACCTTGATTTTTCCGTTGGGGGATTCTAGCACGTGGTTCTGTTGCGCAGAGGCGGCATAACCATAAACCATCATAAAGACAAGGAGAAAGAGTCTGTGTATCATAATTAACGTAAGTGGATGCTTATTTGGACACCCAACTTATAGATAATAGGTAAGAAAAAAAATAATGGAAGAACATTTCTTGAGTTGGAGGCTGGCAAACCGGAACTCCGGAAAGAGGCGTTACGCGTTTTTTCCGCACCTACTTGTACCACCGCACTGCTGCCTGGTTTTCGCTCTGCCAACTCCATTTTTAGCCCCTTTTCCCAAAAACAGCGCTAAAATGACCAAGATCATTTCACGCGTGGGCAGCTATCCGTATCCTTGCAGTATTGCTAAGAGGCAAAAGCTTGAAGGAAGAAGATGCAAGAGACAAGAACAGATATAGAGACCGAAGAAGATATCCGCAGGTTGGTAGACACCTTCTATGACCACGTGAACCAAGACGATTTATTGGGCCCGGTGTTCAATGGGTTCGCCAAGGTTGACTGGGAGCACCACCTCCCTAAGATGTATCAATTCTGGAGCACGGTGCTGTTTGGCTCAATGGCGTACAAAGGACAGCCGTTCCCCCGGCACTTGGCATTGCCCGTAGACCGTACGCATTTTACCCGCTGGATTGCCCTCTTCACCCAGACCGTAGACGAATTGTTTGCCGGTGCCATGGCCGATCAGGCGAAACAGAAAGCCACCAGCATTGCCAATATTTTCCAGATGAAGATGGGACTGTGGGCCACCCCGCTGGTGAAGCCTTGAAGCGTTTCAGGCTTGTTTTTCAGAAATTACCCTTAAAACCAGAAGCGACGGAGGGACATGCTTCAATGTAACCTTCTTTAAAAGCAGAACCAGAAGCCTTACAGGGCTTCCGGTTCTGCTTTAGTAGGATGCTATATGGTGTATATTACTAGATGGCAGGTGGTACGGGTAACTTATGCAGGGCCTGCCATTCAGAAAGAGAAATAAAGAGAAAGTGGGCGGTTTTGCATTCCAACAGCACCTTTCAGTATCGCCGCCGCACTTCCTTATTTCTGTTATAATACAATTATGTCTCTTCACACACCAGCCGTCACCGGCTGACATGTAGTTGGTTCGCTTTCTCAGCTTTCAACAACGCCAGCATCTGTTTTGCCGGTACGTAGGCATCGCGCTTGCGCCGGATGAAAGCGCGCTTCTGGGTAAACTTGCGGTAGCCAATCGCCCCTATCACTACACCCAGCGGAATAAGAAATACGGCTACCCACATAGAGAGAGCGGTATTGAAAAACTGGTGTAAGGAAATACCCACAATAACAAGCGAAAGCGAGGTTCTCAAATACGCCAGGAACGTCCGCTCATTGGCAAAGGTGGTTCGCTCAATGGCCAGGGCGTCTTTGATTTCGGCATTGGCTTTCTCCTTTACCTTCAGCTCTTTCCTGACCTCTTCCCTCAACTCCGGTGCCATGTTAAATTCATATTCCATACACTGGGTTATACGCCCTTCCACCCCAGAAGGATGTATCTGTAATTTCACTTTTTAAAGAACCTTTCTGCATCTTACTACTAAATTTTAAACCGAACCTGTTTTCTGCAGACGGTGCGGCCATCACCCAGATAGCAAACCGCGTATAAAGCAGCAGATTCAAGACGCATGACTATGAAAAGATTGGTTCTATACAGTTTCTTAGGGGCGGCGGCGTTTATGGGCACACCGCAGGCAACCTTCGCGCAGCAGCGTGCCGACGCTCTTATTACGCAGGCCAACATCAAAGACAACACTATTTTCTGGCATAAGGGCAAACTGGTGCAGCACCGGGGCGGCCAACTGTATGAACTACAGGAACCGGTTCAGTACAACAGCGGCACAGTTGTTTCGCCCAACGGGCAGGTGCGCCTGCCAGACGGCAAGAACTATACCCTTAAGCAGAAAAACGCCGTGAACCCGCAGGGAAGGGTGGTGCTGGTAGCCGATGATATCTTCACCCATACCACCATAGTAGAGCACGAGAAGAAAGTGGTTGGCGACACCGAAGTTAGGATACAGACGGTAGACGGCAAGATGGTGTCGGCGGGGAACAGCCAGCAGAAAGTCACCTATACGCTGCCCGAGGAGAAAAGAATCCACTTGCTGGAGCAGATCATAAGACTACAGGAACAGCGCACGGCCCTTTTAGAGGCCAACCTCACCGCCCATGAGCGCAAAAAAATAGAAGCCTACTATAATGGACTGAATAAGCAACTGACCGCAGTAAACCAGCAACTGCAGGCCCTGTCACCTCCGGTTAAATAAACGCCAATCATCCAGTTCCTTAAACCAGGATTTTGACTCTGTTCATCAATGCGCCGTTCCTTTTCCTGGGGACGGCCTTTCTTCTGGGCACCCAACCAACCCGGTGCTCACGCACCTGACCGCCTCCCATTCCGTTGACTTTATTATCAACGGAATGGCGGAATACCCGGGCGTTACCCTCTTATAGGTGCACAGCATCAATAACACATGGGGCGGCATGATCCAGGAGCGGCCCCTCTCCCATTAATCTGCCACGCATCTGTTTCCCTTTGAGGGCTATTTTAGGAAAAGTAGCCCCTAAACGCCACCCCGGGTTTCCTGGTTCTGCTACTGCTCAAAGCGTTAGGAGAGGAATTATTTTTCAGTTGAAAATAATTTTCCCATTGCTTCGCACAAAAAAGAGACAACCGCTTTCATTTCTCGGCAAGAAAGTAGTAATTTCAAGATCTGATCAGGTGCACTGGTGTGGTTTTTGAGGCGAATTGATTTTCTTCTTCCTGCTTGTTTCTAAGCAGATTTTTTGGAAAGGGCCCACAAACGAAAAAAAATATTTTTAGTTTTATTTCACCCATTGTATTTAGACACCTTATTTTCTATATTTGGTAATCAGATAAAACCAGTCTTATAATCATCTTACCTCACAATATGGCATAAACCTCTACGTTACTTTAATTGTAGATTTAGATGAATACAGTACAGCTAAATGATTCGGCGTTAGTGACGTCGTATATCGCTGGTAACGAGAGTGCGTTTGAGGAATTGGTGACCCGTCATAAAAGTAAGGTCTACACCACTATTCTACTGATAGTAAAAGACACCTACACGGCCGAAGACCTGTTACAGGAAACGTTTGTGAAGGCGATCCATACCATGAAAAGCGGTCGTTACAACGAAGAAGGTAAATTTTCATCCTGGATCTGCCGTATCGCCCATAACTTGGCTATTGATTACTTCCGTAGGGAGAAGCGGAGCCCAATGATTACGTTGGAAGACGGCAGCAATGTGTTTAACACGTTAAGCTTCTCTGAGGAATCAGTGGAATCCATCCGGATCAAAGAGGAAACCCATGCCCGCCTGCGGGAACTGATTCAACAGTTACCGGCCGCGCAGAAAGAGGTGCTCATCATGCGCCACTACGCTGACATGAGTTTTCAGGAGATTGCGGAGGCTACCGGGGTGAGCATCAACACGGCTTTGGGCAGAATGAGATACGCATTGATCAACTTGCGGAAAAAAATGTCCAATGATAAATCAGCCTATGACCAAAACCTTTACCCATCATGATCTGGTACAGTACCTTTACAACGAACTGCCTAAAAAGCAACGCCTTGCCCTGGAAGAAGCCTTAATGGTAGACCAGGATCTAGCCGAATGCTGTGCTGATCTGCTCCTCACCCAGCTAAGCTTGGAGGAAGCCCTCACCCAACCAAGCGAACGGGTCACCGACGCGATCATTAGTTACTCTAAAACCGTACCCCTGCATCCGTAAAGGAGGCGAGCCATCTAACAGAAAGCGCTGATTGTCTATAGGCATCAGCGCTTTCTGTTTTGGTAGTGGTGTAGAAGGCATGATGATTAGAAAAAGGCCTTTTGTAGAGACGCAATACTTTGCGCTGGCGTACACGAGCGTTCCATAAAGCCAAGGCGCAAGGTATTGCGTCTTGGCTTTGCTTTAGTCTACAGGCTACACCACTGCCCTGTTTTTACATTGAGGCTGGTTCTTTACCCACATCTTCAGGCTCATGAAGCCAAAGTTCCTGCTTTCAAGGGTTAGCCATACTAAGGCTAAAACCGTAAATTTGGGTCTATAAAAGATGTTAGCTTCCCATGCGCAAACCAGAGCGGTACCGCCACTTAATCTCCTATTTTACCCAGAACTTCCCCGAGGCCGAAACCGAACTGGATTACCGCAACCCGTATGAACTGCTGGTAGCCGTAGTCCTGAGCGCCCAATGCACCGACAAACGGGTGAACTTGGTCACGCCGCCCTTGTTTGAGGCTTTTCCTACGGCAGAGGTTTTGGCTACGGCTAGCCCCGAAGATATTTTCCCGTACATCAAAAGCATCTCGTACCCCAACAACAAAGCCAAGCACCTGGCGGGTCTGGGCAAAATGCTGACCGAACGGTTCGGCGGAGAGGTGCCGTCTTCCATTGAAGAACTGCAACTGCTGCCCGGCGTGGGCCGCAAAACCGCCAACGTCATTGCCTCGGTTATTTTCAACATGCCCGCCATGGCCGTAGACACGCACGTGTTCCGGGTTTCTAAACGGCTGGGGCTGGTGAGCAGCAAAGCGAAAACGCCGCTGGAAGTAGAAAAAGAATTATTGAAGCATATCCCGGTAGACTTGGTGCCCAAAGCCCACCACTGGCTCATTCTGCACGGCCGCTACATTTGCCAAGCCCGCACCCCGCAATGCGAACGCTGTCCGCTCACCCATTTCTGCGCCTACTACCAGAAGAACTGGCCTAATAAGCCAGATGATCCGCAGAATAAACTGGGGTGATGGTCTGTTTAAAGGCTGTTTTGATGAAAACGGGCTAAATTCGCCTACTGGCTATTATTTAGTTACTATATAGTATATTAGGTAGTTCAGTTACGGTTGTCTGTTGATTTCGACAGATACCGTAGATGTCTGTCCCGTTTATACAGGGGGTTATTGGCAAGCTAAAGAACGGAAAATCTGGAAGCGAAAATTTTTGTAAATTGGGTTAAATGTCAGAAACAGATGAAAACAGAATCATATAATATATCATTAAGCTTTGATCAAATTCTTGATTTAGTGCGAAAGCTACCAAAGAGCCAGAAAATCAAGTTGTCAAAAGAACTGGAAAAAGAAGCTATTGACACCAAGCTTTCTAAGCTACTAACTTCTTTTCGGACAGAAGAACTGTCTTTAGATAGTATTGACCAAGAAGTAGAGTTGGTAAGACAGGAACTTTATGCCAAATTCAAGAAGGATTAAAGTAATATTTGACACCAATATCTGGATTAGCTTTCTTATCGGCCAGAGGTTAGCTTCAATTAAAGAATTCATATCTAATGGCAAAATCCAGATAGTTCTTACAGAACAGTTGATTACCTAAATAAGATTAGTAACACAAAGGCCAAAACGGAAGAAGTACTTCAACCAAGAGCCTGTTGAAGAGCTATTATTGTTAATAGGAACAATTGGCAAAGTTTACCAAATAAAGCCTAAGCACCACTTAAGCAGAGATGCAAAAGACACTTTCCTGCTGGACTTAATTGACAAATCAAAGGCAGGCTACTTGGTAACTGGCGACAATGATTTACTTGAATTAAGTAAATTCCAAACAGCATCTATTCTAACGCTGAAAGAATTTGAAGAAGTACTTAAATAAGCTTACCCCGTTGGCTAGTATATACAAAACCCTTGCGACACTTTGACCTTTGCATATACTAGCCGCTGGGGTAATGTTAATTAAAAAGATGATGCAATCTCCAGAAGAAGCAAGGCAAGCAATATCACAATGCTACGATGCAATCATCAAAGAATGCCGACTGATATTAGCCTCTGAACTTCATTACCAAGCAATGATTTATTATCACCTTAGACAAACAGGACAGATATCTTTCAACCAGCTTGGCATGAACGTGAAAACAACGATAACAGAAGTTCAGAACGACTTCTTTCATCAACGGATTCTATTGAAGAATGAAAATTACCAGAGCAGCGGACTTGAAATCATCCCAGACATTACTTTTTTCTCTGAGAGAATCAACCACGACTGGAGAAGAAGAAACTTCGAGAATACCCTAAAGGAAACAATTTATTCTCTTGAGGTAAAAGCATCTGAGAGGCACAAAAGCCGATTGAGGCAACTGGAAATTCAAACCGACATTCAGAAGTTAATAGCCCAGAGACAAGAAACCCAACGATTATACCATAAAAGAATAGGAGTAGGAATGTTCATCATAGATGTAGCCCCAGATCCAATCGAAAGAATGAAGGAATCGGCATTAGCCTACATCGTTGAATTCGCTAAACTAAATGAAGTAGATATATGGTATTTTAATCAGGATAGCAGAATTGAAGCATTGGCGTAAGAAACACTACACACCCAAGGCATAAACGCCAGCCTCGCCCGACGGTCTCACACGTTGTTTCTACTATTTGTTTATACTATTTGCTAATTGATGAAACATGGGAACAATAAGGTCACGAGGTAAAATCAACATTATTGATACTCTACCTCGTGGAAAAGGCGCACTAGCTGAAAAGGATCTTCCCTTACTGAAGTCTCAAAGGAATCTACCAAGGAGAAATTCCTCTTTAGAGCATGTTTAAATTTCATCTTTGCGCTGCAAACGACCATAAAAAGAACCTGCATTCGCCTTTTCTCGCACCGTAGCGCTGCTCCAAAAACGCTTCTGCAGAACCTTTCTCTGATCATTTTCGCTGGCAAACCTCAAATTTAAACAAGCTCTAAGATCAGTTCCCCCCTCCCACCACCTCCTCAAAAACCTGTTCCAGAACAGGTACCATCTGCAAGCGGTCAAACCGCTCCCGCGCCACTTGGGTAGCGTTCTCCCGCATCACCGCCATCTCTTGCGTATGCGCAAGACGCTGCACCAAAGACGTTGCCAGCGCTTCTGCGTCACCGGCGGGCACGTACCAACCACAGCTATGATTCTCTACCAGTTTCTTCGTCCAGCCGGGATTAGTGACCACTACGGGGGTGCCTACCGCCAGGCTGTCAAATAATTTGCCGGGGGAGTTGACTTCCAGTACGGGCAGATCAATAAAAGACACCAAAGAAACAGCCGCAATGGAGAAAAGGGCGAAAACCTCATGCCGGGGAAGCGGGGGCAACAATACAATGTTGCGCTGCTGTTTTGCGGCTTCTTCCAGCAAAGGAGCCTCAAAACCCTGCCCGGTGAACACAAAGCAGATATTGGGATGATCTTGCAGCAGTTGCGCCGCGTGCACCAGCATAGGAATATCATTGGCCCGGCCGTACGTACCCGCGTACAGCACCACCTGTTTTCCTTGCAGATTCAGTTTTTCCCGTAAGGCAGTCTGTTCTGTCAGAGAGATGGGTCGCGGTGGAATATCGGTGCCGTTTACCAGCGTCGTAATCTTTTGAGGAGAAATACCTTGCCCCACAATATACTGCTCCATTCCTGAGGAAAGCGGAATAAGGTGCGCCGCATTCCGGTACAAAGAAGCTTCCATCTTGTATAACTGCCGTTGCACCAATACAGAAGGCACCGCCCCCATCTGAATAGGGAAAGCCGGCCAGAGATCCTGCACCTCGAACACCCAGGGTACTTTCCTGAACCTAGCCACCTGAGCCGCCGCCCACGCGGTAGTCAAAGGTGTAGAAACGCCCCAAATCACATCTGGTTTGGGCATCTTAAGTCCTTTTACCAGCGCATGGGCCGCGAAGGAGCCGAAGGCCTGCAGGCGTTGCACCACTCCCATCTTATTAGAGTAAGGCGCATCAATAGACACCAATTCTACTCCCGGCGGCACCCAGTCATACAGGTTGGTAAGGCGTTTACTTTCCCAGGCATTTGAGGTGATCAACGTAATGCGGTGCCGTTTCACCAATTCTGCCATAAACGTGTAATGTCGGCACGTGGCCGGGCAGTCTGGGTTATGGTGGTACTGGTGGAACAGCGCAATGTGCATGGTGGTAGGAGGAAGAAGTACGTTTCAGAGCCGTTTTTTTGAAAACAGGCGCAAAACAAAAAGCAAGTTACATGCTGTAAGGAACCACGGTTCGGACATTTGGGTTGCTGAATTTCTTCGCTCCCCTCGCAGACGCATGTACGGCTCCTTCGGCCTCTGCCCGAGAGAAAAACCGTTCAGGAATCTAAACAAGCGGGATGCTACTACGTAAGCAGACAGTTTAAACGATGTATTTTGCCATCCTGGAAGGATCTTGCGGGCAAACTAGAAATACTCTTCTGAACCGCCATTACCGTTCGCTACCAAGATCCTTCCAGGATGACAAAGAAAAAACGTGTGGTTATCTGATCTTTGTACTTAATTGCCCACATTCCTCAGAGTCAAGCTAAGAACTACTCAGCGTTTAAGGGCTATTCTTGCTAAAACAACCCAAAAACGCTGGCCTTTACTTTTTCTGAGGCTTGTATTTAGAGCCATCCAGAATTTTGCGGGCGTCTTTTTCCTCCATCAGTTGCTGTAGCGTGACTTGGGGGTTGTTCTCCATGTAGGCGCGCACAATCTGCCAACCTACCCACGTGGCTACCCGGCCCGGGCAGCGTTCGCTGATCTCGGGTACGTTGGGGCGCTCGCCCACGTATTTCCGGATGGTGAACTGGCTGGTTTCATAGAGCAGCCCTTTCTCAATGAAGTGGGCCCATATCTTACCCTCATTGTATTTCACATCGGCCAGCTCCTGGCCAGAGTACCAGATAATGAGTGAGTCTGGGGTGCAGGGCAGCACTTTCTGGGTGAAGTAATACGACTTGCCGTAGTCTATCATCTCATCCAGCATCTCTTTGTTCACAAAATCTGTTTTGTTGAATTTGTTGGAGACCAGCAGCATCACAGACGGCACCAGGTTCTCTTTTTCGTAGCGCTTGAGAATATACTCAGGGGCCTGCGGCCGATAGGCGGCTTCTTTGCCTATGAAGAAATCCAACCCTAACACAAGCAGGCTGTCGCTCACCAGCAGATCACGGCTGAGGCCCGAGATGAACGTCTGCACTTTGGGTAGATTGAAAGACGGATAGAAATGCTTCACGTGCTTAAAGCCATTCTCCAGGCCCTGCTCTATGTCCTGCAGGTTTCCAAACCGCTCCTCGCTTTGCCTTGCCAGCTTGTGGATGCTGGTATCAGTGGCTAGGCGGAGCAGGTTTTGGGCCATGAGTTCCTCTGAGGGGTAGCGGTCGCGCAGCAGGAATTTATCTCTCAGGAGCGGCTCCTGCTGTAGAAAAGCCTGCATCTCTGGCACAGTTTTTATCTGAAAGAAGCGTTGCTCCAACCGGTCTATTTTCAGGTCAACCGGCAGGCGGGATATCTCTTCGGGGATTTCGCACGTTTCCTTCTTGGAACAACCCACACTCAACAATACAGTAAACAGCAGCAATAAATAGCCTCGCATCCTTTTTCTATCCTTTATCTTTAAGCAAATTTAACGTACTAATTCTTAATACCCTCTTACCCTATGAAGATGATTCGCTTTACTCCCCTGGTTTTCATTCTGGCCGCTCTTTTCTTCTGCTCGCAGGAAGCATCTGCCCAAGTAGAGATTGGGGTGAAAGTATCACCCTCGGTGACCTCTACCCGCACCATTGCCAGAGACCAATACAATTTCAAGAACGACGGGGCCAGCGCGGCGTTTGGCATGGGCATTATTGCCGACTACTTTTTTGGCGCGAACTACGCCTTCGGTTCGGGTTTACTTTACAGCACGAAGGGCGGCGAAGTATCATACGACTACTCACCAGTAGCCGGCACTTTTTTGAGAGCAAGCGATGACATCAACCTGCAGTACCTGGAGATTCCGCTTACACTCAAGCTTTTCACCAATGAAATTTCCAGCGGCACCCGGCTTTATTTCCAGGCGGGCGGCTCTTTGAACACCATGCTGGCCGCCAAGGTCAACGACCGGAAAGTGGACAATAACTCTGGTGACCGCTACACCAAACGTTTTAACACCTTTGAGATTGCGGCTTTGTTAGCTGCGGGGGCAGAATGGCAGCTAGGCCAAAGCACCAAGCTTTTTGGGGGCATCTCTTACCACCGCGGCCTTACCGACATTGACAACAATTACTACTCAGACCTTTTCAGTGACAAAAAGGTAGAACTCAAGAACAGCTCCTTCGCCCTTGACTTCGGGATTAAGTTCTAAGGCTGTTTTAGCCTTCTTTTAGGGAAAAAAGGCTAAAAACGAAAGGTACTGGAAAGTCTTCTCGACGTTGTTAGCGTTCCCCGATGTTGATGTTATCACTAACAATTTGTTTGCCGTTGTTGGTGTTGTCACCATAGCCGTCAGGCTAAGAAGGAATGTGTACGACGTTACTGGGTAACGTCGCTACGGAATACCCTGTAGCCTCGTTACCCTGTAACGAGGTTTGTGCCCTTAGCCAGACGGCTGTGTGTGATCACCAACAACCTCTAATCAGTTCAGTTTGAGGGCAGTTTTGCGTAAGGAACCGATAAAGGATTGTTGGTGAGAACACCAACAATGGCACGGAAATGGCCGAAGTTTAGATTCGTTTCAGGCTTCTTTTTGAGAAAAGAGGCTTGAAACAGAATGCACCGGCATGAAAAAGCCCCCGTTTCACAACGGGGGCTTTTCTTTTATATCGCAGGCAGTAGAAGCGTTATTCTGTTTCTACGGCGCGGTCTTGTAACCCATTTACTTCTGTGTAAGCCGATTTCAGCTCAATCTCGTCGCCGTGTTCATCCATCACCTTGAAGTCTGTGAGGGCGAGCGCCGTATCTTTCATCACGTTCACCCGCTTAAAGTGCTTCAGGAACCATCTCGTTTGTTTGGACAGGATTCCCTTGGTGTAATACGCATGCAAGAACGGATGCACGAACAGCGTAATGTTTTTCTGATTCTGGCGCGTGAGCAGATCTTCAATGGTCTGATCTATCTCATCGGTTACCAGAATACTGGCAGATATTTTGCCGCTGCCTCCACAGGTAGGGCATACCTCGCCGGTTACAATGTTCTGCTCAGGCCGTACGCGCTGGCGGGTAATCTGCATGAGGCCGAACTTGGAGATGGGCAACACCGTGTACTTAGACCGGTCTTTCTTCATTTCCTCCTTCACCACATCCTGCACTTTCTGCCGGTTATCGGCTGATTTCATGTCAATGAAATCCACTACAATGATTCCGCCCAGGTCCCGGAGGCGCATCTGACGCGCTACCTCTTTTGCCGCAGTAAGATTCACATTCAGCGCGGTGGCTTCCTGATCCGTCTCGGAGTTGGATTTGTTTCCGCTGTTCACATCTACCACGTGCAGGGCCTCTGTGTGTTCAATCACCAGGTACCCCCCGCCGGGAATGCTCACTGTCTTCCCGAACAGGGATTTCAGCTGCTTTTCAATGTTATAGTGTTCAAAGGTCTTCACCTTGCCCGTGTAATGCTTTAGAATACTAAGCTTATCTGGGGCTATGGTTTCAATGTAGGTTCTGATTTCATCGTGCAACTTAGCGTCGTCTACCACAATGCTGTCAAAACTCTCATTCAATATGTCTCTCAACATGGAGGAGGAGCGTCCTAGCTCCCCAATTACTTTGTCGCGTTCCTTGGCGGTGCGCAACTTAGCAATGCCTTCTTCCCAGGTGGCGACCATGGTACGGAGGTCTTTGTCTAACTCCGCCACCTCGCGGCCTTCGGCCACGGTACGGATGATCACGCCAAAATTATCCGGTTTAATGGAAGTTATCAGGCGTTTTAGACGCGTACGCTCCTCTTTGCTCACAATCTTCTTAGACACGCTTACCGTGTTAGAGAAGGGCACAAGCACCAGGTACCGGCCGGCCAGGGAAATCTCACAAGAGAGCCGGGGCCCCTTGGTAGATATTGGCTCTTTTACAATCTGAACCAAGATTTGCTGTCCTTTTTTCAGGACGTCGGCCATCTTGCCCAGTTTGTCTATTTCGGGCTCAAACTTCACAGAGGTAAGCTTGGCAGGCGTGTTCTTCTGGGTCTGCACCATTTTCACGTATTTGTTGAGAGTCTTGATGTTCTCTCCCAAATCATGGTAGTGCAGGAAGGCGTCTTTGGTGTACCCAATGTCTATGAACGCAGCGTTCAGACCGGGCATCACCTTTTTCACGGTTCCCAGGAAAATATCTCCTACAGAGTAGTTGGTATCATTCCGGTCGAAGTGATACTCTACTAATCGCTTGTCCTGAAGAAGGGCTATTCGTTCTCCATCTTGAGTAGAATTAATAATTAATTCGTTACTCAATGTATTAGATGCTTAGGTGGAAGAATATACCAAAGCCCAGCATCACCTAAAAGGCAATGTGGGCTTTCAGAATCAAAGGCCGGGCCTTATTTTTTCTTATGTCTATTCTTACGAAGACGCTTCTTTCTTTTGTGCGTAGAGATCTTATGTCTTTTTCTTTTTTTACCGCAAGGCATAGTGTTGATGTTTTATGTGTGAAAAATATTTTAACTCGTTTTATTGAGCGCTGTTCAGGCGCTGCAGGTAACTGTCTACTGAGGCCTGCACCTCAGGGTTTTTGCTGATCTGCTTTACCTTCTGGAAAGATTTCTGGGCCTCGGCCTTCTTCCCTGTCTCGGCTAACGCAACGCCCATGTAAAAGGTGCCCTCTACGTGGTTAGGGTTCACCACCAACAACTCCTGGAAACGCTCCACCGCCTTTTCATACTGGTTAGACTGGATAGACAGAACGCCCAGGTTAAACAAGGCTTTCTCGTTTTTAGGATCTGCCGAGATCACTTCCCGCAGCAGGGTAATGCCCCGCATGGGTGTGCTGCTGGAGATGTAGGTCATGGCCAGGTTGTTCTTGGCATCCAGATTGGTGGGGTTGTTTTTCAGCACCTGCTCATACAACCCCTGCACTTTGGCACTCAGCTCCTGCGAGCGTTCCTGCGTAGCGGCAAAGGTGAATGCCTCAAAATACTGGTCGGCCGCCTTCTGGAAGCTTTTCTCGCCTGGTCTTACCTGCGCTACCTGCTCGTAGAAATAACCGGCGCTGTCATGCTTGGCAATGGCCACGTACTTCTGCGCCAGTTCATCTGCCAGTTTGCCTTTGTCCTGCGGGCTGTTGGCCTGGTTGAACTTGGCGCGTAACTCCGCAATCTCCTTCACTTGGGCAGGGGTAGCTACCACATGCGCCGCGGTAGGAGCTGCTGCTTCATCGGCGTGGTCTTCATGCCCCTCATGGTTAGGGTCATGGGTAGACTGATCTGCGGCGGCGGCTCCGTTAGCAGCGAACTCGCCTTTCTTATCTTTGTTGATAATGACTTTCGGCAACAACGCCATCAAAACAGCCAGCACCACGGCAGAAAGAATAAGGGCTATCCGACCTTTTGACATAGTTTCGTTATCCAAAAATTATTATGACACAAACAGTTAGGGCTGCAAAGGTACAAAAAACTAAGAAACTACCGTTTCTTTGATTTTTTTGCTGTTTTTGATCTTAGAGACAAAGGTCTTAGACGGCTTAAAGGAAGGGATAAAGTGCTCGTCAATGATGATGGACGTGTTTTTAGAGATATTGCGGGCTACCTTCTTCGCGCGCTTCTTATTCACAAAGCTTCCAAAGCCACGCACGTAAATGTTATTACCATCGGCCATGGAGTCCTTCACCACTTTGAAGAACGCTTCTACTGTGGCCGCAACATCAGATTTTTCAATCCCTGTCTTATCCGCAATTTCTGATATAACTTCTGCTTTAGTCACTGGTTTAATCTTTTAAAGGTAATTGAGTAAAGATGAATATGTTTGTACAAACCTTATGCCGCACTTCTACAGCACCCTGAAATCGGGGCACAAAGGTAGCCGGGCTTTTCACAAAATAAAACTATTTGTTTAAAAATCTGTTGGCCTTTGCGCTGCCTACCACCAGCATACCAATATGTTAAAGCCTTTTCATGGCCACTTCTACCCCCACATTCTTCAGTAATGCCCTTCTTGCCTGGTATCCCCGGCACCGCCGTCCGCTGCCCTGGCGCGAGACCACAGACCCGTACGCCATCTGGCTTTCCGAGATTATTCTGCAGCAGACCCGCGTGCGGCAGGGGCTGCCGTACTATCTAAAGTTCATAGAAAGGTTCCCTACCGTCCTTGATCTAGCAAACGCCCCCGAAGATGAAGTATTGCGTCTCTGGCAAGGCCTGGGCTACTATTCACGGGCCAGAAACCTGCATTACACGGCCAAACAGGTGGTTTCTGAGTTTGGCGGCGAGTTTCCTGGAAGTTACCAGGGCTTGCTCCAATTGAAGGGCGTGGGTTCTTACACGGCCGCCGCCATTGCCTCTTTTGCGTACCAGGAGCCGGTGGCCGTGCTGGACGGAAACGTGTACCGCGTGCTGGCCCGCGTGTTTGGCCGCCACGAGAACATTGCCGCCCCCGCCAGCAAGAAAATCTTTGAGGAAATTGCCAACGCCCAGATTCCGGCAGATAATCCAGACACCTACAACCAGGCCATAATGGAGTTCGGGGCTATCCAGTGCACGCCCGTGGCACCAGACTGCCTGTTCTGCCCTTTGCAGCAGGAGTGCTTCGCCTTTCAGCATGGGTTAGTCAATGTGTTGCCGGTAAAAGAGAAAGCCAAAAGCAGCCGCCAGCGCTTCTTCCATTACCTGGTCTTGCAGTACGAAAACAAGCTCTATTTGAAAAAACGGCCCGGAAACGACATCTGGCAAGGCCTCTATGATTTTTTCTCCCTGGAAACCGACACCCTGCACCCAGACCCCAACCTATTCCAGGCCCAGGCCACCGAAACTTTAGCTATTCCGCCTACGCCTTTCAGGAGCACGGGCAAGGTGTACAAACATATCTTAAGCCACCAAAAAATCGCGGCCCAATTCTATCTCATTCCGCTTCGTTTCCGTTTAAGGGAGGAAACAGAGGAAAGTATTGGCATCCAGCTATATTCTATTGAAGAAATAGAGGCCCTTCCTAAACCAATTTTGATCCATTCATTTTTGAATGAGCATTTCTTTTAGTATTTTTATAAGCTAAATCAACTTCAACCCACCAGATTCTACTCTATGGCAAGCATTAATAAAGTTATCTTAATCGGCAACCTTGGCAAAGATCCGGAAGTGCGCCACTTAGAAGGCGGTGTGGCCGTGGCCCGCTTCCCGTTGGCTACTTCTGAAACGTTCAAAGACAAGAACGGCGAACGCCAGGAGCGCACTGAGTGGCATAACATTGTGGTCTGGCGCGGGCTGGCAGAGATAGCGGAGAAATACGTGAAGAAAGGCCAGTCTGTGTACATTGAAGGCAGAATCAGAACCAACAGCTACCAGGACAAAGACGGGGTGCAACGCTATAGCACAGAGATCGTAGCTGATAACATGACCATGCTGGGCAGCAGGCCCGAAGGCAGCGCAGCGCAGGGCGGCGGAAGCTACAGCAACGAGGCGTCTTCGGCTAGCGTAAATACTACTGGTGGCAGCACCGGCGGCCAAAACAGAGGCGGAAACGCTAAGTCAGCGGCCTATGACGAGGAGCCGGACGATCTGCCTTTCTAAACTATTGTTGAACCAAAATTTGACTTTTGGAAAGTATACCTCCATTAGGAGAGCCCTCCAGTTGGGGCTCTCTCTTACTTTTATCCCTTCCGGCTTCCAGCCAACTGGAGTGGGTTTTTCCTTTTGCCCTCTTTGTGCTGCTCTTAGGCGGCAACATAGCCATTACGGCCGCGTTGGCGGCTTATCAGCAGTTTCTTAGCAATACCACCTCTGGTTCAAAAACGGTTTTCCCAACAGCAGCGCTGTATCAGGAGCCGGAGAAAGTTGTTCTGGCGGGTGTCTTTCTGGCATCTACGCTTCACTTATTGGCAGGCCTGTGTGGCTACTGGCTTTTAACCCTCCTTTTCGCTTTTTACCCCCTAAACCCGTGGGGGCTTACCATAGGCGCCCTGGCGGCGGCGGCAACTGTCCTGCTGGTGCTTCGGGGGTATTTTTCCCGCTGGGGCAGACGCAGGCAGGAAGCAGCTTCCAGCCCGGTGCTGGTTTCTGTTCTGGAAGTTATCCAAACCCTGGGATCACCGTTTGTTTCCTTGCTTTTGCCTTTACGGGGCTTAGTGGGGCAGACCAGAACCGCGTTCGGAACGCCCTCGCCCTCAGAAGAGCTGTCGCATTCTTTAGACCAGACTCCCACAGAACCCGCCTCGCCAGAGGAAAAGGGGTTACTCAAAGCCATCGTGAATTTCAGTGCTATCACGGTCAAACAGATCATGCGGTCTAGGGTAGATGTGATTGCCCTGCACCGCCGGTTGCCTTTTCCGGCGCTTCTCAAGCAAATTCACCAGTGCGGTTATTCGCGCATTCCGGTCTATACCCACGGGCTGGACAAGCTGGACGGCATTCTGTACGTGAAAGACTTATTGCCTTACCTCAACGCCCCGGCAAACTTCGTGTGGCAAAACCTCATCAGAACGCCGTACTTTGTGCCCGAAACCAAGAAAATAGACGAGTTGCTGCGCGAGTTCCAGGAACGCCGCGTGCACATGGCCATCGTGGTGAATGAATACGGCGAAACCACGGGCCTCATTACGTTAGAAGATGTGATTGAGGAAATTGTGGGCGAGATCCACGACGAGCTGGACGAGGAAGAAGACCATTACTACACGCAATTGGACGAACACACGTTCCTGTTTGAGGGGCGCACCTCGCTGCACGACTTCTGCAAAGTAGTAGACGCTCCCGCTGAGCTCCTGAAAGACATTAAAGGCGATGTAGAGTCTGTGGCCGGCTTGATGCTGCGCCTTTTCTCCCGCATACCACATACCGGCGATGAAACCCAATTGGGGCCATACGTTTTCCGGATTGAAGCCGCCGACAGTAAAAGAGTAAAGAAAGTACGGGTACACGAAGCGGTACCCCACCCTCATAATGAAAAAGAATAATCCCTTCTGTCTTGCCGCCCTCTTGGGTAGCCTTTTGTTTTTAGCCGGCTGCGCCGAAGAGTACACGCCCAAACCAAAGGGCTTTAACCGCATTGACCTGCCTGAGCCTAAGTACGTAACGTTGCAGGAGTGGCATCCCTACGTGTTTGAGCATTCTGTGTACGCCAAAATCCTGAAAGACTCTTCCCTCATTGCCGAGCCGCACTGGATTGATATCTATTACCCGCGTTTCAAGGCCAACATTCAGCTCACGTACAAGAACTTCAACCAAGACCCCAAGATGTTCAATGACTTGGTAGAAGATGCCCGTAAGCTTACCTCCCGCCACCAAATCAAGGCCTACGCCATTGAGGAAAGCCAGATCAAAACGCCCACCGGCATTACGGCCAGCGTGTTTGAACTAGAAGGCGAAGTACCCAGCCAGTTCCAGTTCTACCTCACTGACAGCAGCAAGCATTTCTTCCGGGGTGCCCTTTACTTCAGAACCTCCACGTCTAATGACTCTCTGGCCCCGGTCATTGAATACCTGAAGAAAGACGCCGTGCACCTGCTAAATACCCTGCACTGGACGGAGCAAGTGAAATAGCGTTTGTGTTTCTGGGCTGTTTTCAGGAAAACAGGCCCAAAACGGCAGGCGTAGACACTCGTAAGGAGCTGCGCGCGCACTAGGAGGTCTTTGGAGCGGGCGGCATCGCGGAAACAGGCGGGTAGAAAGTACTGGCGCGAGACTTTAGCCTCGTGACTAAGGATGAAGCGAATCTCCAGACTCGCCGGGAACCACCAGCAGGCGCACGTAACAGCAGGGAGCAAAAGAGGGCATAAGTTTTGGCTATCTACCTCCTCTTCCCATTGGTCTCCCTCCCATCTTTTCCCTAACTTTACAAATCAGCTTTGCTGGCGTTTTCGGGCTCTTTTCCGGAAAACAGGCTTAAAACAGGGCTGTTTCTGCCATAGGTGTCTTCCGGCTTCTTCCATACCAAAATAGAGTTTCTCAAAGGCGTTGGGCCGCAGCGGGCTACCTTGCTGCAGACCGAGCTGGGCATTTTCACCTATGGTGATCTGATCCAGCACTACCCATTCCGGTACATGGACCGCACGCAGTTCCACGCCATCTCAGACCTCACCGAAGACATGCCCTACGTGCAGATCAAAGGGCGTATTCTGGAAAAAAACCTGCTGGGCGAAGGCCGGAAACAACGCTTATCGGCCATTATCAGAGATGCGTCCGGTGAGTTGGAGTTGGTTTGGTTTAAAGGCGTAAAGTGGCTGAACGTCCAACTGAAGGTCAATCAGGAGTACATCGTCTTCGGGAAGCCCAGTCTGTTCAACGGGCGTTTTAACATGCCGCACCCCGAACTGGAGGAAGCCACTGAGGTAAAGCAGGGCCAAAGTTTTCTGCAACCGGTGTACCACACCACCGAGAAACTGAAGAACCACCGGGTAGACAGCAAGGCCATCAGCAAGATGATGTTTGATTTGCTCAAGCAAGCGCCCACTCACCTGTCAGAGACCCTTACGCCCGAACTGGTAGACCACTACCGCATGCTTTCCAAGCGCGAGGCCATGCTGCAGGTGCACTTCCCCAGCAACTGGGACACCTTACAGGCCGCGCGGTTCCGCCTGAAATTTGAGGAGTTGTTTTACACCCAGCTCAAGCTGCTGCGCACCCGCACCAAACGCAAAGCCGAACTGGCCGGTCAGGTCTTCAGCAAAACACCCACGCTCACCGAGTTCTATAAAAACCACCTGCCTTTTGACTTAACCAACGCCCAGAAACGGGTGGTGCGCGAGATTTACCAGGATGTGACCAGCGGCCGTCAGATGAACCGTCTCTTGCAGGGCGATGTGGGCAGCGGGAAAACCATTGTGGCCTTCGTGACCATGCTTCTGGCTACTGACAACGGTGCCCAAGCCTGCCTCATGGCCCCCACCGAAATCCTGGCCGACCAACACTACCAGGGCCTGAAACTCTACGCCGACAAACTGGGCATTTTGCTGGGCAAACTCACCGGCTCCACCAAAAAAGCCGACCGCCGGGTCTTGCATGAACAACTTCGCTCCGGCGAAATGAAAATGATTGTGGGTACTCATGCGCTTTTAGAGGATGAAGTGCAGTTCCAGAACCTGGGCCTCTGCATAGTGGACGAACAGCACCGTTTTGGCGTGGCTCAGCGCTCTAAGCTCTGGCAGAAGAACCCACGTGTCATTCCGCACGTGCTGGTCATGACGGCCACGCCAATACCCCGCACGCTGGCCATGACCCTGTACGGTGATCTGGAAGTGTCGGTGATTGATGAACTTCCGGCGGGCCGCAAGGAGATTATCACCGTGCACCGCTATGACAGCAACCGCCTGCGGGTGTTCGGGTTTATCAAAGAGCAGATAAAGCTGGGCCGGCAGATCTACATTGTGTACCCGCTCATTGAAGAGTCTGAGGGGCTGGATTACAAAGACCTCATGGACGGCTACGAGAGCGTGACCCGCGCCTTCCCCGAGTACCGCGTGAGCATGGTGCACGGCAAGATGAAACCCAAAGACAAAGACTTTGAGATGCAGCGGTTCGTGAAGCACGAAACCCACATCATGGTAGCCACTACTGTGATTGAGGTGGGCGTGAACGTGCCCAACGCCAGCGTGATGGTGATTGAGAATGCCGAGCGGTTCGGGCTGGCGCAGCTGCACCAGTTACGCGGGCGCGTAGGCCGGGGGGCCGACCAAAGCTACTGTATCTTGATGACGGGCTACAAAATCAGCAAAGAAGGCAAAACGCGCATAGAAACCATGGTGCGCACCAACAACGGTTTTGAGATTGCCGACATTGATTTGAAGTTGCGCGGGCCGGGAGATTTGATGGGAACCCAACAGAGCGGCGTGCTGGATCTTTTGATAGCCGATTTAGCCAAAGACGCCAAAATCCTGAAGGAGAGCCGCCACGCAGCCCTGGGCATCATAGAAAAAGACCCGGACTTAAGCCTTCCGGAACATGCCAATTTGTTGCGGCACATCCGGTCGCTGAGTGCCAACGCCGTTAACTGGAGCCGGATCAGCTAGGCCTGAGTCTGGGTCTTTTAGCAGGAATGCTATTGAAAACGATTAGTTGAAAGAGTAAGTAAATGTTTCTTCCGTAATTTCTTTTTTAACAGTTGGTACTACTAGATTCTTAGTCTGCTGGGTTGCCGGGAAATCCTGCGGCTTGTTCAGTGAATAGCTATCTTCTGTGGGCACCTTGGCGTTGGTCACGACATCACTGGTAGCCTCTTCTTTTAAAAACTTCCCTACCAGAATCATTCCCACCAAGACTAACATCTTAAAAGTAAATTTCATAAGCGTACTAGATTAAATGTGTTTCAATACTCTAAAGCAAAATACGTGGGTTCACCAGAAACAATAATTACCAAACCAATAGGTTATTGTTACTTATTTGTAAACTGGTTACTGCACTAGTCTCAGAATAGCTTATCATTATTTTAATAAGCCTAAGAGTGTACGCACTTACTAACGTTGGGTTAATTTTCCAGCAAAAAAATTCCCCCCAGATGAAAGCAGCACGCATTCTTATATTTTAATAGTAAATAATAAGTTTTATGTCTGTCTGTCTTGCTCTTTTACAAGCGGTTGCAAAGGTAAGGATTATATTCACAATTACATTATTCCATTACACATTTCACAATTTCTTAAAAATACGCTGTTTGCGCTAGTATATAATTAATGCAATACCGTGCGTTAAGGGGTATATTTGCCTAAAACCTAAATATTACATTTATGCGTTACAGCGCTCTGCTCACATCTCTCTTTCTTCTGGTAGTCTGGGCCGGAATAAGCCAGGCGCAGGCTCAAAAAATTAAATCATCGGCTTTCACCTACGCCCCTGAGGCCACCGGAGACCAGTACAGCCAACGCATTCCCCAAAAAGCCTTCGCGGTGAGTTCCACAGACTTTGTGACCCTCAGCCGGAAAGCAGACAAGACGTATGCCCTCATCCGCTACGGCGAAGATCTGAAGGAGACCTGGGCCACCCCGGTGTCATTGATAGGCCAGGAAACGGTAGAAGCTTTCTCCCACAACAAACAAACGGTATTGCTGATTACCCACCGCGTCATGGCCGACCAAGGCAGCCAGGCCCTTTACGGCCGGTTGTTTGACGTGGCCACCGGCAAAGAACTAAAGCAAACCAAGCTCCTGGACGCCCCCAGCAAGAGCCGTCGTTTAGCCGTGGCTACCTCGGCAGACGGTTCTAAGTTGGTAGCCTACCACGCCATTACCCGCAATGATGAACTGCGCTCATTGCAAGCCGCCGTGTATGACGCTTCCCTCACCAAGATCAAAGACCGAACCTATGATCTGGCCGGAGTAGGCAGCCAGGTAAGTGCCCAGGTGCAGATAGACAACCACGGAAATCAATTCGTGAGCATTCTCACCAACAACTCCATGCGCCTGAGCGTGCGCCGCTACAACAACCGCGACAACGAGATCAAAGTCATGGAAGTAATGCTGGGCGGCGTGTTTGGCGGCGAAAAGGTGTACGTCATGGACACGCATTTCCAGCTGCACCAAGACAGCAGCCTGTACGCCGCCGTGTTGGTAGCCGAGGAAAAGAAGGGCGAATACCACAGCCTGAAAATGGTTCGGTTTGACTACGCCGCCGGCAACATGCGCTTCGCCGATGAATTCCGGTTTACGCCCCAGTTTACAGAAAAGCTCACCAAAGCCACCGGTGCCCAACGCCTGGAAGACATCTATCTCTCAGACATCCTCATCAGTTCTGAAGGCCAGACCTTGGTAATGGCCGAGAAAAAGTACACTGAAGGCGGCGAGAACAGCGACTACCACGCCAAGGAACTCCTGCTGTTTGCCTATGATGAGTACCTGCACCCCACCTGGAATTCGGTCATTCTCAAAGACCAGGTAGCGCCTGCCACCGAAGGCTTTGCCGGCATCTCCTACCGCGCGCACCTCACGGGCAACCGCCTGCAACTGCTCACCCTGGAAACCATCAAAGGCAAAACCGACCTCTACACCCGCTCCATCCACCTGCTGACCGGCGCGGCAGAACCACCCAAGGCCGTAGGCTTGAACGTCGCCAATGACAAACAAGTCGCTTTTGTCAAAGACTTCACCACCTGGCTGGATGAACGCACCATCACCGCCGTGAACCGGCCCAACAAAGCCTCGGCCGGACTACGGTTAAGCCGAATCACTTTTAAAGATTAGGTTGTTTCGGGGCTATTTATAGAAAAACGGCCCCAAAACGGAATATCATGTAGGGGCAACCACAAGGGATTGCCCCTACAGAACCTAATATCGCCTCTTTTTCATAATTCACTCATAAACGGAAAGCCCCACCAATTGGTGGGGCTTTCCGTTTTGGGCCTGTTTTGGCCAATTCAGGCCTAAAACGCACATTAGTACACGTACTCGTTCGCTTTAATCATTTGGGCAGCAACCCGGCGACGGGCTTCTTTGGTGTTGAACGGCTCCAGTTTGGTGAAGCGTTTCAACCCGATCAGCAGTAGTTTCTGCTCATCACCGGGCTCACTCATGGCAGCGATGGCTTCTTTCCCGGCTTTGTTGATGCGGTCTGCGGCGTCATTGATCACCACGCGGGCCATGTCCAGTTGCACGGCATGGGCTTCTTCGCCGTTGCGGCTTACCAGTTTCTCCACGCGCAGCAAGGTAGACTCGGCAATGTAGGTCTGGATGGCCATATCGGCGATGTACATCAAGACTTCCTGCTCTTTGTCCAGGGTCATCATGAACTTCTGCACGGCGGTACCGGCGGTCAGCAACACGGCCTTCTTGAACTTCTGCACGGCTTTCTTCTCGTAGGCGAACAGCGTGGTGTCTTCATCGCCGAAGTCTGGGATCTCCATCAACTCTTGTTGCACAGCGGCGGCGGGGCCCATCAAATCCAGTTCGCCTTTCATGGCTTTCTTCAAGATCATGTCTACAATGAGCATGCGGTTGATCTCGTTGGTACCCTCAAAGATGCGGTTGATGCGGGCATCGCGGTACGCGCGGTCCATGGGGTAATCTGCGGAATAGCCGTAGCCCCCGTAAATCTGCACGCCCTCGTCTACCACGTAATCCAGCACCTCAGAACCGTCCACTTTCAGGATGGCGGCCTCTACGGCGAATTCGCGGGCAGCTTCCAACACGGCTTCGTTGTAGCTTTTGCCGGCGGCCAGCAGTTCCTGCTCTTTGTTGTGGATGTCGTGCCCGGCCCGGTACAGGGCAGATTCTACCGCGAAAATGCGGATAGCCTGCTCGGCCAGTTTGTGGCGGATGGCCCCGAACTTAGAGATCGGAATCTTGAACTGGATGCGCTCGTTGGCATATTTGACCGACAAATCAGCGACCATTTTACAGGCGCCTAAACAAGCGGCGGCCAATTTAATACGCCCGATGTTGAGGATGTTGAACGCAATCAGGTGGCCTTTGCCCACCTGGCCTAACACGTTTTCCTTCGGCACTTTGCAGTCGGTGAAGAACACTTGGCGGGTAGAAGAACCTCTGATTCCCATTTTATGCTCTTCGTTGCCCAGGCTCAGGCCTTCGTAGCCTTTCTCCACAATGAAGCCGGTGAACTTGTCGCCGTCTACCTGCGCGAACACAATGAACACATCGGCGAAGCCGGCGTTGGTGATCCACATTTTCTGGCCGTTGAGAAGGTAGTTCTCGCCCTCCACGTCCAGCACGGCTTTGGTCTTGGCGGCCAACGCATCTGACCCGGAACCCGGCTCGGTTAAGCAGTAAGAAGACGCCCACTCACCAGATGCCAGCTTGGGAATGTACTTGGCTTTCTGCTCCTCGGTTCCGAAGTACAAAATAGGCAACGTCCCGATACCGGTGTGCGCCGCAAAGGCCACCGGGAACGAGTGCCCGGAACCTACTGACTCCGTTACCAACAAAGACGAGTTGAAATCCATGTTCAGCCCGCCGTACTCCTCCGGAATGGCCACGCCGAACAAGCCTAAATCACCGGCTTTCTGCATGAGGCTCTCCATGAGGCCTTCCTCATGGTTGTCCAGGCGCTCCACCAACGGGTGCACCTCCGTTTTCACGAACTGCTGGGCCATCTCGGCCATCATGCGCTGCTCCTCAGAGAAATCCTCTGGGATGAAAATATCGGCGGCGTTGGTTTCCTTGATGATGAACTCACCGCCTTTTAGCGTTCTAGAAGCTGATTCTGTATTTGCCATTTGATTTACTATTTTATCCGTTTAGACGTAAGACACAGGACATAAGACTCAAGACTTTTCTCAGTCGTAGAGTAATTTGTCTTTAAATCCATTAATCATGCGTTGCACCATGCTGACTTGCTGGAGCAACGGTTGTAAACCCACCTCACTCACGAACCCAAAACTTTGAGCCAAGAGCAATTGCGTTTCTACTTCAAAGGCTGAGCCTCTTGCTATATTAAGGAACTGAATAAATTCCTTGTTACCGCCTCTTCCTGCTCCTTCTGAGATATTGGACGGAACAGAAACGGCAGACCGGTTGATTTGTGATGTAAGACCGTATCTCTCATTAGGTGGGAAAGTGGCTGATAGTTCATACACTTGTTTGGCCAGTTTCATAGACTCCTGCCAAATCTTAAGTTCCTTGAAATTATGCATGAAGAATCCTGTGTCTTATGTCTTACATCTTGTGTCTGCCGCGAAAGCGCCTACCTCAAAAACTCGTAAATCCCTGCCACGCCTTGGCCGCCGCCCACGCAGGCCGTCACCATCCCGTATTTCTTGTTCTCGCGACGAAGGTCACTGAACAACTGCACGCTTAGTTTGGCCCCGGTACAGCCCAGCGGGTGACCTAACGCAATCGCGCCACCGTTGGGGTTCAGTTTGTCTGGGTCAATGCCCAGTTCCCGCATCACGGCAATGGACTGTGAGGCGAAGGCTTCGTTCATTTCAATGAAGTCGATGTCTTGCAGGTTCATGCCGGCGTTTTTAAGGGCTTTTGGAATAGCCTTTACCGGCCCCATGCCCATGATGCGCGGGTCTACGCCTTCGGCGGCGTAAGAAACCAGCCGGGCAATCGGCTCAATGTTCAGCTCTTTGACCATGCGCTCGCTCATGACAATGACAAACGCAGCCCCGTCTGACGTCTGCGACGAGTTACCGGCCGTCACGCTCCCGTTGGCCGCAAATACCGGACGGAGCTTGGCCAGCTTTTCAACGGACGTATCGGCGCGCGGGCCTTCATCGGTGTCAACCACGTAGGAGCGGGTTTTCTTTTTGCCGTTCTCGTCCAGGTAGGTTTCTTCCACATTAATGGGCACGATCTGGTCTTTGAACCGGCCTTCCTCAATGGCTCTGATGGCTTTCTGGTGCGAGGCGTAAGCAAAGGCATCCTGGTCTTCGCGGCTTACTTTATAGTCGTTGGCTACGGCCTCGGCGGTCAAGCCCATGCTCAGGTAGTACTCTGGGTGTTCCTTCGCAATTTTGTAGTTAGGTGAGGTTTTCCAACCCACCACCGGCACCAGACTCATCGACTCTGCGCCCCCGGCAATGATACAATCAGCCATGCCCGCCTGGATTTTGAAAGACGCCGTGGCAATGGTTTCAATGCCGGAGCCGCAGTAGCGGTTCATAATGGCACCAGGCACGTTGATAGGCAGGGAAAGCAAGGAAATCATTCGTCCCATCTGCAGGCCTTGCTCGGCCTCGGGCACCGCGTTCCCTACCAACAGGTCGTCTACGCGGGCAGGGTCTAATTGCGGCACGGAGGCCAGCAAATGTTTGATGACATCGGCCGCGAGGTCATCGGGCCGGGTGAACCGGAATACCCCGCGGGGCGCTTTCCCCACGGCGGTTCTGAATCCGGCAACTATATAGGCAGTTTGCATTTTCTTTTCTGTTTTTAAGTTAATGTGCTACTTGTTTAATGTGCTGATGCTAACCAAATTTCTGTTTTTGACCTGTTTTCGGAAAAACAGCTTAAAAACAGCCCATCACATTTTCATTTACTTTCTCTAAGTGCTTCTACCTCTTTTGTCATCTACCCACTTTTGTCATCCTGAAAAGACCTTGTGGGCGAACTGTATTTCAGCTTACTATGTACAAGAACCCCATCTTCGGGTTGTAGACTTTATCAACGCTTCCTTGGCTTCCCGGCCCAACAGCTTTATTTCCTTCTCTCTCTCAATGGCCTGCTCCACATTGGTGTAACGTTCCTAATACAGCAACTTGTAGCAGCAGTACTTTCCGGCAAATGTCTCTGGCTTCCCTCTATTGTCTTTGTGTTGTTGCAAACGCACTTCCAAATTATTTGTCACGCCTGTGTAAAGAACAGTTTTAGCAGGGTTACTGATGATGTAGACAAAGTAGTTATGGTCTTTCATAGCTCCTGCCTGTCTAGTTCGCCCACAAGATCCTTTCAGGATGACAAAAAGGGAGAGGCGTTGTTTAGGTGAAATCAAACTTCTTCCAGAATGACAAAGTGAGAGGAGCGGGCCGGTTGCCAAGGCTCCTGCAAGCGAGTTTTCCGTTTTGGCCTGCATTCTGAAAACTAAGCCCAAAACGAAAAATTCAACTCTTAATTCCGCAGCGGTTTACCCGTAGTCAAAATGCTCTTGATGCGCTCCAAGGTCTTGCGTTCGCCGCAGAGGCTTAGGAAGGCTTCGCGCTCCAGGTCCAGCAGGTATTGCTCAGACACTTCAGACGGCATAGACAAGTCGCCGCCGCACATCACGTAGGCCAGTTTCTCTGAGATTTTGCGGTCGTGCTCCGTGATAAACCCGGCGGCGTGCATGGCGTGGGCTCCGGTGATGAACATTCCCAGACCGCCTTTGCCTTGCACTTTGATGTTGGTTTTAGGCGTGGGTCTGGTGTACCCGGCTTCGGCTAAGAGAATGGCTTCGGCTTTGGCCTCGGCGAGCTGGCGGTTGGTGTTCAGGGTGATGCCATCGCCGTGGCGCATAAAGCCCAGGTCATACGCTTCGGCCGCCGAGGTAGAGACTTTGGCGGTTCCTATGGTCATGAACACGTTGCGCAGGGCGTTGTATTCGGTATCGCCTTCTTCGTAAGCCGCCGAGGTGCGCAGGGTCATTTCCTTGGTTCCGCCCCCGCCGGGGATCAGGCCTACCCCAAATTCCACCAGACCAATGTACGTTTCAGCGGCCGCCTGTACTCTGTCGGCGTGGAGGCAAAGTTCGCAGCCGCCGCCCAGTGTTAGGCCGTGCGGTGCGGCCACTACCGGCACCGCCGAGTAGCGCATGCGCATCATGGTGTTCTGGAACTGCCGGATCATGAGGTTCAGCTCATCGTACTCCTGGTCCAGGGCGTACATGAACACGAGACCAAGGTTGGCGCCCGCCGAGAAGTTCGCGGCTTCGTTGCCTACCACTACGCCTCTGAAGTTTTGCTCCGCCAGGTCAATGCCTTTGTTCAGCCCTTGGATGATTTCGCTCCCCATGGCGTTCATTTTGGAATGGAATTCCACATTGAGGATACCGTCACCCAAGTCAATGATGGAACAGCCCGCGTTTTTCCAGACTACGTTGGTTCCGCGCAGCACATCCAGGAGCACGAAGTTCTCAGTGCCCGGAATCTGCTTGTACTCTTTGGTGGGAATGTCATAGTACTGGCGCTGGTTGTTCTGGCTGCGGTAGAACGTCTCATGGCCGGCCTCCAGCATCTCGTAAATCCACTGCGCAGGTTTGTAACCGGCGGCTTCCATGGCGACTACGGTTTCGCGCACGCCAAAAGCATCCCAGGTTTCAAACGGCCCCAGTTCCCAGCCAAAGCCAGCGCGCATGGCATCGTCAATGCGGTACAGCTCATCAGAGATTTCGGGGATGCGGTTGGTCACGTACTGGAACAGGCCAAAGGATGTTTCTCTAAAGAACTCACCGGCTTTGTCCTGGGCCTGGCTGAAGGCTTTGAGGCGCTTGCGCAGGTCATCAATGGGCTTGAGCGTTTCCATGCTCTGGAACCGGACTTTCTGCTTAGGCCCGTATTCCATGGTTTTCAAATCCAGCGTCAGGATTTCAGTGGCACCCTCTGCGGTTTTGGTTTTCTGGTAGAAGCCTTGTCTGGTTTTATCGCCTAGCCAGTTTTTCTCCAGCATCTGCTGAATGTAGCCGGGCAGTTGGAACAGGTCACGTTTTTCATCGGCTTCGCCGGTTTGGTACAGGCCTTGCGCCACTTTGGCCAGCGTGTCCAGACCTACCACGTCAGAAGTTCTAAACGTCGCAGATTTTGGCCTGCCCACTACCGGGCCCGTCAAACGGTCTACCTCGTCTACGTTCAGGCCGAGTTTCTCCATGACGTGCAGCACCTGCATGATGCCGTAAATACCCACGCGGTTCGCGATGAAGGCGGGCGTGTCTTTGGCCAGCACCGTGGTTTTGCCCAGGTACAGATCGCCGTAGTTCAAGAGGAACTGCGTGATCTCCGGGTCGGTCTCCGGGGTGGGGATGATCTCCAGCAGTTTCAGATAACGTGGCGGGTTGAAGAAGTGCGTGCCGCAGAAGTGCTTCCGGAAGTCCTCGGAACGGCCGTCCAGCATCAAGTGAATGGGAATGCCCGAGGTATTAGAAGTAATCAAGGTGCCCGGCTTTCTATATTGCTCCACGCGTTCAAACACGCTCTGTTTGATTTTCAGGTTCTCCACCACCACCTCAATCGTCCAGTCGCACTCGGCAATGCGGGGGAGGTCATCCTCAAAGTTCCCGGTCTGGATGAGGCGAGCCTCGGTTTTCTTGTAGAGCGGCGCGGGGTTGGAGGCAATGGCCGTTTGCAGCGCGGTGTTCACGATGCGGTTGCGCACCTGCTTGTTTTCCAGGGTGAGGCCTTTGGCTTGTTCCTCAGGGAGCAGTTCACGCGGCACCATGTCCAGGAGCAGCACCTGCACGCCAATGTTGGCGAAGTGGCAGGCAATGCGCGCGCCCATAATGCCTGAGCCCAACACCGCCACTTTCTTAATGATTCTCTTCATAGTTACTCGTATAATGTGCTAATTTTTCAATTTGCTGATGTGCTATTCTTCGTGGCACGATGTACGTATCAGGTGGCATGTATTTTTCTTTTCTTTAACTCGTTCGTCCTCCTTTGAAGGGGGTAGGGGGATGATTACTCGTGCTGATATCTTCATTCCCGAGAATAATCTTTATCTGTTCTATCTCTGCTGTTACTTATTCATCAAACGGCTTTGTCATCCCCCTCCCCCCTTCAAAGGGGGACGAACGAGAACCTGTTTTGGGTTTGTTTTTTGGAAAACAGACCCAAAACAGGTTTTACTTTCCAGATTTTCCTCCTTCACTAAAAACTTCCTTAGTCTCAATCAAGCTGTTTATTTGCCCAATGACCTGGAAGAAGACCTGCAACTGACTTTCGGGGATTACCTCCCGCACTTTCTTGTTGAACTGCTTCACGGTCACGCGGCTCACCTCCCGTTTCTCTAAACCCAGCTCCGTCAGTAGAATACGTACCGAGCGCTTGTCCTGCTCATCGGCCACCTTGTGAATCAGGCCTTTTTCCTCCATGCTTTTCAGAATACGGGTGAGGCTTCTGGCTTCCAGGCCCAGCAGCGGGGCAATCTTGGTGGCCGGTGTCCCTTTTTCGGGGTCAATGTTCAGCAGGACGAACCCAATAGACGTGGTGATGTCATTTTTCACGGCTTGGGCATTGTACATGCGCGCGATGGCGTGCCAACATACCTTTATGTTATAGTCAACCGTCTCTTCTGCTTTCATTTCGTCTCTTAGTCTCTTACCAAATTTAGAAAAATTTGGTATGCTTGCATACTATACTTCAAAATTTTTTACGGACTAGCAATGAAAAGGATGTGTTGTACTGATTTCCTTATCTAAGTGCTGTTATTTGAAGGCTAGATTACCACATTGTTAACCGTCTGGTTTCGCTGTTTCTCTAAAGAACTGTGTTTAGGGGCTACTTTCAGGAAACAAGGGCAAAAACGGTTTTCAAATTCTATGCGGTGTCGCCTTGATCTCAGCCCCTCTGAAACCCATTTGAGCTACTAGAGAAGTTATCAACTCGTTCTTGCCAGAGGATGGTCGCTTTTTTTCACTCCTTTCCTTTTGACCTGAAATTGAAATTATACTGCAAGCTGACACTCCCCACAAAACCATCTAAGTCAGGATTGTGGCTCTTATTTTCGCTCAGGCGCTCACTTTGGGTTAGGTAATCTATGAGGTACACCTGCGGCTTACCTTTTATCACCGGCAAGGATAAACCTGCTTGTATGTTCAGCTTGACATTTCTGTACTTAACCGTATAGCTTCCTACTGGTTCTATATTGATGCTCCAAATGTTTTCATACCTTCTGTTTCCATCTGGGGCATAAAATACCTCGTCGTAATAGAAGTTTTTATATTGATTGTAAGGTACCCTTACAGCGCCTCCAAATTCTGCTTGCTCCTTTACCCTTATAAGGTTTAGCTGTCCAAATACTTTCCAGTATTCTGCATAGGTTATTGCATCCAAGTCATCCATTGAATACTTGTCATTCTTCACTTTGAAGGTTCCTCCTCCGGCAAGCACCTCCACCTTAAAGTTTGGGTTTGTGGGGTTCACCAAAAAGCCCACTCCGCCGGTCATAGAGTAATTGTCTCTTTTAGTTTTTGCCCCTTTCCCTATAATGGAAAAACTTCTGGACGACTTTTGGTTTATCGCAGCATAACTAAAGAAAGCTATTCTACTGGTGAGGGCATAGGAAGCGGCAAGACCGTAACCGCCCCCGTACCCGGCAGAAAGATGCAATTGGTTATTTTGGGTATGCACCGGAATAACCATTGGTTCACGGGTGTAGAATCCCTCTTGCGCATATAAAAAGACAGGGTAAATTAATAACACCAACGTTCCTAAGAACCTATGCTTTCTCTTTTTCATACCCTATAAGAGTTTGGATTAATGCTTACTTGCTTTGCAGAGGTGTTTTAGGCCTGTTTTCAGGAAAACAGGCCTAAAACACCTCTGCGTAAAATAGAAGAGGAGACGCAGGTTGCGTCTCCTCTTCTATTTTAGGTTTTTCTTATACGGTGCGGTACAGGCCTTCAATCAAAGCGCGGTTGTTATTGGTGATAACCTTGCGCTTGATGCTGAGCTTAGGGGTCATCTCGCCGGTTTCCACGCTCCAGAGCTTAGGCAGCAGCACAAACTTTTTAATTCTTTCATACTGCGCCAGATGCTCGTTGGCTTTGTCTATTTCCTTCTGGAACTTGTCCAGCACCTCGGGTTTCCTGATCATTTCCTCGTTGGTGGTGTACGGAATGCTGTGGATTCTGCACCACTCCTGCAGTCCCTCAAAGGCGGGCACGATCAAGGCCCCCGGAAACTTCTCGCCTTCGCCCACCACCATCACCTGCTCAATCACCAGTGACTCCTTGAGTTTGTTCTCAATCAGCTGCGGCGCAATGTATTTTCCGCCCGAGGTCTTGAACATCTCCTTTTTGCGGTCGGTGATTTTGAGGAACTTGCCTTCCACCAGTTCGCCAATGTCGCCGGTATGGAACCAGCCGTCTGAGTCAATCACTTCGGCGGTGAGGTCAGGGCGTTTGTAGTAGCCCACCATCACACTTTCAGAACGGGTGAGAATTTCACCGTCTGGGGCAATCTTTACTTCCACATTGTGGATAGCTGGGCCTACGGTGCCAATCACGTTATTCTCAGATTCATAGCGGTTCACGGCAATAACCGGCGAGGTCTCTGTGAGACCGTAGCCTTCCATGATACGGATATTGGCTCCCCAGAACACGCGGGCCAACCGGGGTTGCAAGGCGGCTCCGCCAGACACAATTACTTTCACGTTTCCGCCCAGGGCTTCCTGCCATTTAGAGAAGATGAGTTTACGGGCCAGTTTGAGTTGCGTGTCATACAAAAAGCCCGGCGAGGTGCGGGTGTCATACTTCTGCCCCAGGCCCAGCGCCCAAAAGAACAAACCTTTCTTGATGCCCGTCAACTCGCCGCCTTTGGCGACAATCTTGTCATAGACTTTTTCCAGCAGGCGCGGCACGGTCACGAAAATGTGCGGCCCCACTTCTTTCAGATTATCGCCTACTTTTTCAATACTCTCGGCAAAGTAGATAGACACGCCCACCGAGAAGTAGATACAAGACACCATGCGCTCATAGATGTGGCAGAGCGGCAAAAAGCTCAACGCCCGGTGCTCCTGGTTTACCGGCACAAACGGCTTCACGTTAGTAAAATTGCTTACCAAATTGTTGTGCGACAGCATCACCCCTTTTGGTGCGCCGGTAGTGCCCGAAGTATAAATAATGGAAAGCAGGTCTGAGGGTTGCACGGCTGCTTTGTAGGGTTCCAGCGTGGCGGGGTCTTCGCCTTCGGCCAGTTTCAGTAGCTCAGACCAATGTTTGGCGCCGGGTACGTGGTCAAAGGTATAGATCTCCTGGATGCCGGGCAGATCTGTGGCGGCCTCCTTTACTTTGCTATACAAGTCTTGGGTTGACACCAGAATCAGCTTGGCCTCAGAGTCTTTGAGAATGTAGCGGTAATCTTCTACCGTGATGGTAGGGTACATGGGCACGCTCACCGCACCGGTCTGCTGAATCCCGTAATCGGCGAAAGTCCACTCCGGGCGGTTCATGGAAATGAGGGCCACCTTGTCGTCCTTCCTGATCCCCGACTTGAGCAAGGCCAGGCTTAACGTATTGGCCGTTTCCAACACTTGCTGGGTACTGTATTTCACCCATGCACCATTGATTTTTGCGGCCAGGCAGTCTGGTTGCGGAAACTGCTGTAACTGGTTGGTTAGCAAATCAAAAACCCGGGTTACTTTCATAGATTCGTCCTTGTATGTTGTTTGGCTCGTTAATATAACGCATTATCTATTTAAAAAAAACAAAACCCTCTTGCCCTTCCCCAACTGAATTGTTAAAAATGCTTCGGCCTGGTGGCCGATAATTGTTTATTTTTGATTTTTGCTCCACACGCCCCATGAACCTTTCCATCTTTTTTGAACCACTTCCGGAAGAACAATTCGGGCAGGCAGATACCCCTAAAACCGTGGGGGGCTACGTTGCGCCGTTTCTCCACTCTTTCCCAGATTGGCGCTCTTCTGAGGTCGTGCTCCTGGGTTTACCAGAATACCGGGGCACCACCGGGGCCACAGATGTCACTTACCAGGGGCCCAACAGAATCAGGCAGGAACTGTACCGCCTCATGAAAGGAACAGGTTCTTGGCTGGTCATGGATTTGGGCAATCTGCTGCCGGGCATCCAGTTAGAAGACACGTACCTGCGCCTGAAAGAAGTGGTAGAGATATTGGTAGATGCCGGCAAATTCCCCATTCTGCTGGGCGGTTCCCATGACCTCACCTACGGGCAGTTTCTGGGGTACGAGCACTTGTCTAAAACGGTGAACCTGACCGTCATAGACAGCCAACTGGACATGGCCGAGATAGAAGACACCTCGCCCGACCAACACCACCTGCACCGTATTCTGCTCCATGACCCCAACTACCTTTTCGGGTTCAGCCATATCGCGCACCAGGCCTACCTGACAGATTCCAGTACGTTGGCTGCGTTTGAAAAGCTGCATTTTGAGTTATTCAGAGTGGGGCAAGTGCGCCAGCAGATGCAGGAAATAGAACCCATCCTTCGGCAAGCCGATCTCATCAGTTTTGACGTGTCGGCGATCAGGCACCAGGATGCGCCCGGCCAGCAACACGCTAACCCCTTCGGGCTCACCGGCGAGGAGGCGTGTCAGTTATGCTGGTACGCCGGGCAAAGTGACCAACTCAGTTCGCTGGGCTTCTACGGCTACCGCCCCGAGCTGGATCACCGCTCTTTAACCGCCACCACTCTGGCCACCATGGTCTGGTACAGCATTGAAGGCTTCTACCAGCGCCAGGGCACCTTAGATTTCAACAGCAATCAGTTCCTCAAGTTCTCAGTGGGGTTCCATGACAACCCCAACAAGATGCTGTTCTACAAGAACCGCCACACCGAGAAATGGTGGATGCAGATAGACGATCTTTCCGGCTCACGCCCTCCCCTCATTGTGCCTTGCAGCTACCAGGACTACCTCACCGCCGCCGATGGCGAGGTGCCTAACCGGTGGGTTTTGATGCAAGCACGTATGTAATGTGCTAATTTTTGAGTGTGCTCATGTGCTATTTTGTGGGTGCGTAATTTTGCGCTTAGAAGACCTTACTGCTTGCCAATGCCCTTACCGCTTACGCTCCTGACCAATATTCTCCTTTCTTGTCATTCTGGCAGAATCTTGTGGGCGAACGGTAGGGTAGCCAGCTACACACATAGTGCTTGTTTGCGGTGAAGGCAAGTGAGCTATGCTGTTTCATCGTTTCTGTCCATCTAGTTCGCCCACAAGATCCTTCCAAGATGACAAAAGAGAAGAGTGTTAAATAGGAAATGAGTGGAAATAGAAGGAGAACAGATGTAGAAAGTAGAGCGAGAACAAACAGGAAAGATGCAAAGAGGCTAAAAACGCCTCTTTTTCAGAAAACACCCTTAAAAAGAATAGCACATTAGCACATTCAAAAATTAGCACATCAAACTATGCAAGAATACACCCGCGCCCAGTTGGCCCTCCGGAACGGACAAGACCGCGACGAGATTTGGGTGGCGTACAAGGGCGAGATCTACGACGTGACCAAGTCCAGGCTGTGGCGGCGCGGAAACCATTATGAGCACTGGGCCGGGCAGGATCTGACGGAGGAATTAGCCCTTGCGCCCCACACTGAATATGTGTTCGACAAGTTCTCTGTGATAGGAATTCTGAAAAAATAGTTTTTGTTTGGGCAAGTTTTCAGAGATTTGGCCCAGATTCTTCAATAACTTCATATGATTCTAATAGCTGATAGCGGCTCCACCAAGACCGCCTGGCGTTTACTAGAGACCGAGGGTGTTACTGCCCAGGCGCATACCATCGGGATCAACCCCTATTACCAGAACACAGATGAAATTGCCCAGTCGCTGAAAGACAGCCTTTTGTCGCAGTTGCCGGGCTGCGCTCCCCAGGAGATTTACTTCTACGGGGCGGGTTGCAGCGCCAAAGACAAACAGGAAATTGTAAAAGCGGCCTTGGCCGAAATCTTTCCGGAGGCCGAGATTCACGTGCACCATGACCTGGAGGCCGCGGCCCGCGCCCTGTGCGGAAACAAAGAAGGCATTGCCTGCATTCTGGGAACCGGCTCCAATACCTGCCTGTATGACGGCGAAAAGATTGTGCAGAACATGCCTAACCTGGGCTTTATTCTGGGCGATGAAGGCAGCGGCGGCTACATGGGCAAACTATTAGTACAGGCCTTCCTGAACCAGGAACTGCCCGAAGACATTCACCATGCCTTCATGGCCCGCTACAACACAGACCGCGACGAAATTGTAGACCACGTGTACCGCCAACCGTACCCCAACCGCTACATGGCCAGTTATGCCAGGTTCCTCTTTGACCACCAGCAGCACCCGTACATCTACCAGCTGATTTGCCAGGGTTTCACCGATTTCTTCCTGAAAACCGTAGTGAAATACCCAGCCTATGAGAAGAAGGAAACGCATTTTGTAGGTTCCATCGCCTTTTATTTTGCAGACATCCTCCGTACGGTAGCCCAACAGCACGGCATTACCGTAGGTCAGATTTTAGAAAGTCCTATTACAGGTCTGAGCCTGTACCACCAACAGAAAATCACTGTATGAGCACCACAGAAACCGCATCGCACTACAACCACCTTGAAAAGATGAGCGTGCAGGAACTCCTCACCAACATCAACAAAGAAGACAAAACGGTGCCTTTGGCCGTGGAAAAAGCCATTCCGCAGTTAGAGAAACTGGTAGAGGCCACCGTGGCCAAGATGAAAGCAGGCGGCCGCCTGTTCTACATTGGCGCGGGCACCAGTGGCCGGTTGGGCGTGGTAGACGCCTCTGAGTGTCCGCCAACGTTTGGGGTACCGTTTGACATGGTCATCGGCATTATGGCCGGGGGCGATACCGCCATCAGAAAGGCCGTGGAGTTTGCCGAGGACGATGACCAGCAAGCCATCAGAGACCTGGATGCATACGGCGTAAACGAGAAAGACGTGGTGGTGGGCATCGCGGCCTCCGGCCGAACCCCGTATGTGATTGGCGGTTTGCAGGCCTGCAACGAACGCGGCATTACCACCGGCTGCATTGTCTGCAACGCCGATAGCAAAATAGCCGCCGTGGCGCAGTATCCGGTGGAAGTGGTGACCGGCCCTGAGTTTTTGACGGGCAGCACCCGCATGAAAGCCGGTACCGGGCAGAAACTGGCCCTGAACATGCTCACCACTTCCACCATGATCCAACTGGGCAAAGTGAAAGGCAACAAGATGGTAGACATGCAGCTCACCAACCACAAACTAGTAGACAGGGGCGTACGCATGATCATGGAAGAGTTGGGTATCTCAGAAGAGAAAGCGAAAGAATTGCTGGACTTGCACGGCAGTGTGCGCGCCGCTATCAGTGCCCAACACCAGCACTAAGGTTTTGTGTTTTTAGAGCTTGTTTAAATTTCATCTTTGCGCTGCAAACGGCCCTAGAAAGAACCTGCGTTCGCCTTTTTCTCGCAGCGTAGCGCTGCTACGCTGCGAGAAAAAGGCGAACGCAGGTTCTTTCTAGGGCCGTTTTCGCTGGCAAACCTCAAATTTAAACAAGCTCCTAGCCTGATTTTCTAAAAAGAGGCCTAAAACAACCCAAGGAGATTCGCTGGTTAACGGCGAATCTTTTTTATGCCGTTCTGCCATCCCTAATGGCTGTTTCTCCGTTATGGATTTCTGCAGTCATTCCCTTTCGCTATGCACACCATTGAACCTTTCTATAATTGGATAGAAGCCTACTCGGCCTCAGAAGACGAACGCTCGCCGCTCTACGGGGCAGAAAACAGTGAGAACGAGTACACCCATACCATTTACGGCTACTACATACACCCGCAGTGGGACAACATTGATTCTGAGACGCTCTTCCTCAAGATCCTGTACGTTGATTACCATGACAACTACGCCGTGATTGAATTCATAGGCGAGTGGAACGACACGCTCAACAACGACATCATGTCTTTGAAGCGCAACATTCTGGATCTGATGATTGGCGAGGGCATCAATCATTTTATTCTCATTGGCGAGAACGTGTTCAACTTCCACGGCTCAGATGATGCGTACTATGAAGAATGGTTTGAGGACGTGGAAGACGGCTGGATTGCGGCCATCGGGTTCCAGGATTTTGTGGTGCAGGAGATGCAACAGTTCCACCTGGATTACTACATCAACTTTGGGGGCAACCTGGACAAGGTTCCGTGGCGTACCCTTGCGCCGCCGCAGTTGTTTCATCTGGTGGACAGCCTTATCCAAAAACGGTTGGGCATGTAGCCGCCCTTAAATGAAAGGTGCGCCTTGGAGTTGTAAGGCTGGTAGGGCTCCAGGAAGAGAATTCCCCTCCGGGGGCTCGTCTTGTAGGGGAACTTATACTTACGGCGCTGTTTGGAATTGACAAATACGAAGGAGCCGGATCTTGGAGGCCTCACCGGTTTCCGCGTTTTGAGCCTGTTTTTCGCAAAACAGGCTCAAAACGCGGAAAACACTATCAACCGCTCTTTCGGAGTTCCTACTCCCCTTCTTCTGCAACACATGCCCGAACCTGCCTGCTGTCAAAGGCGCAGGAAGGCATGATGGTGCCAATACAAAAAAACCAAAACAGAAGAGGACACCTTGCGGGTGTCCTCTTCTGTTTTAGGGCTTGGAAAGGTTAATCTCTCACGTTGTCAGCAGCCTCTTCGGCTTCATCTCCCACCTCTTCGGCGCCTTCTTCAATTTCTTGACCTGCTTCTTCTGCGGCATCTTCTACTTCTTCAGTAGTGTCTTCCGCGCGGTCTTCGGTGGTTTCACGGCAGGAGCCAAATGTCATCATTCCTGCGGTCAGTAGCATTACAAACAATGTCTTTTTCATAGTCTTATTTTGTACGTGAAGCGAACTCGCTCTGCCTAATTGGCTTTTTTTCTACTCAGGGTCAACCTGATCAACACTGTCCTTCACTTCTCGGGCCTGTCGGGCCAGGGCAGTGTCACCAGCCATCTCAGCGTGTGTTTCTACTTTCTCTGCCTGCTTTTCCATGCTATTCTCGGTTTTAGAATCACAGGCCGAAAAGCTTGCTATTCCTCCCAGAAAAGCGAACAGAAACAATGTCTTTTTCATAGTCTTATCTTGTACGAACGTGTCATCTTCCTTTTCTGACCCGTTATTTGCGGCCAACCAGGAAAGATCTTCCAATTCTTTTGCCTTATGTACGCATGTATGGGGAAATGGATATATTTTCACGTCAGCATATAAAAAAAATGCAATCAGATTCTTTCTAAAATAAATAAAGCGCGGGCCGTTCCTGAAGAAAATCAGGAACGGCCCGCGCCTTTGCTCTTGCCCTCTTGCTAAGCAGTTGCTTACTTAACTCAAGTTGCGATTATAAAACTATGAAGCCATCCAGGTTTGTTGAAGGATAAAGCGACCAAACTTTACCTCTCACTTCCC
>NZ_JABFAM010000018.1 GCF_013623775.1 Rufibacter sp. XAAS-G3-1
CCACTCTCCGTCTACATACTTCTGCATAAATTCCAGGGCTTCCCCATCAGGCATCGGGCCATTGCTCATAACTAGGGCAAAGCCATGATTTGCGATGTTTTCACGCTCCGCTCTCTTTGCCAGCTCTTCAAGGCTCAATCCTACTGGGGCAGGCTTGAAAAAGGTGCCCCCGGGCTTCCAATTGCTATTTTCCATGCTTTGTTTTTCACTCAATCAACTATACAATATACGCAAAAATGGCCAAAAAAGCCAGTGCAAACACGGGATAAAAGCCTGCTACTCCTCTCCAGGGGCCAGCGTGTTAGGATACATTTCTACTGTTTCCTTTACCTCGTCGCGCACTTTTTGGTAATTTGCCTGGACTATTATTCGTTGCGCTTCCTGTGAGTCGGTTTCACCTTCGTCTGCAAAGAGCGCGAATGGCTCCAGTTCATGTGGTTCCGTTTGTGCATCGCTGCGGTCTATCCGCCCTTGGAAAAAGGTAGATTCTGTTTCAACCGTCTGACCTATAAATTCGCCCTGTTCCAACCCTACGGCATCCTGGATACGGACCAAATTTCGTTCCTGAAGGCTTATGCTTTGGTTCTGGCTCCGGTTCCGGTGGCCAGAACCGCCGGTGCTGCTGCCACTGCTCGTTGATACCATTGACTTATCTTCCCGACCGACGATTTTAGAAATGAGCTCCGCCGTCTCCATGTTGTTCACTTTCCCGATAAACCAATTATTGAGGTTACTGATCATCACCTGCATTTTGTCCCGCCCATAGGAGTCAACCATCTGACTCAAATCCTGGCTCATGTAAATGGTAGCTATTTTATTACTTCTGGCCGTCGCGGGGATTACCTCCAGTCCAGGCACGTAGATAGTAGCTGCCTCATCCAAAAAAACATAGCTTGGGTGCTTCCGCTGCTGGTTCATCAGTTTGAGCGCTACGGTTATGATACAGCTGATAACCGGTGAAAAAGTGTCTTTCAGGGTGGGGTCATTGCCGATACACAACAACTTAGGATTGTTCGGGTCATTCAGGTTTAAAGAGAATCCCTCTCCCCTACTTTCATCCGGGGTAAGCACCCAGACAATTTCCGGGCTGTTGATGCGGCTCAGGATAATTTGCAAGGTGGCCACGACCCCGGCAATTTGTTTCTCGGCCTTCTGTTCTACTGCGGTGATGAGGCTTCGGACCATGTCTCCGCACTCTATGTCTGTATCCAGCATAGATAAAACGTGCCTAAAATCCTTATACAGGGCCGTGGCCACTACATGGGGGATGGTGCAGTAATCGGGGAAGTTCTTGCGGTAAAACCAAATGATGCCCGTTAAAAAAGCAATCGCGGACGTACTGAAGAACTCCCCTGAATTCTTAATCGTATTTGTATTCAGGTTATTGATGATCGCCCGGCTGTATTCTTCGGCGAAGGCAACTACGGGCATTTCCTCTGGCCTTAAGGGGTTAAGTCGCTCCGTGCGTGACAAATCCCGGAAATTGATGATATGAAGTTGTACGCTGGGCACAGATTGGCCTTTAGCTTCAGCTTGTTCGGCAGCAAGGGTTAAGGCACGCTGCGCTACTTCTGTTAGTACAGGGAATTTAAAATCGTAAATCAAACCGGCCCAGTTTTTACTGGCAAATTGCTCAATCACCGGTTCCCCAATACTGTATGACTTCCCGGCTCCTGCACCTCCTAACACCAGATTCCCCCGAAAAGCGTTTGGAACGTTTATAAAACCTCCGTCTTGGGTTGGCAAGCTGAAGCCGTTTTCTGAAGTAAGCTTTTTACGTTCAGTGGTTAATCCGAATTCTGGCCGTTTGCTGCGGGCGATAACCAAACCGGCGACGAAGGTGCTGAGAATTGCAAATAGGCTGGCCATGGGGTAGCCATACAATATAAATTCCGAGGAAAACTTTGCAATTGTTAAAAGTACATAGCCACTTATCAGGAAAAATCCACCGCAAAGCAGGAAAATAACCGTCCTGCTTTTTCCAGGTATCGGTTTAAGCTTGGGCTGCCCTATTCTCCTATCCGGGGCTTTCTGGATGAAAAGAAATGCAAGCGAAGCAGCCAATAGGGAAATTCGGAAGTAAACACCAGCCTTCTTATATATACTGTCAGCTTTCAAGAGAGATTTTTGCTTAATGCCATCTCCGGTACTCCCCAATCTACCATCTGCCCCCTCTACGGCACTAATGCTGTCCCTACCTGCCACCCCTTTGACTGATTCAGGGTTCTTACTCACCCCCGTGCTCATACGGTCTGCTTGCCGCCGCCTCAGCTCAATCTGTCGGGCAATTCTCTTTTGTTGTGGCGTAAGTTCGGGGTTTGCTTTCACCCAAGCATGTGCCTGGCGTATCTCTGCTTGATGGAGCAATACATAATAATCCCCAAACGCTATTGCTAAAACTACTAATCCAGTAACTAAGGCTAGGTTTTGATTCTTACCCGGTGTAGGTACCTGCATAATTATCTCTTCTTAAAATAAAATATGGTTCCACTCCCCTTCCCTAGGAAGCCCGGCACAGAGCTGCGTCTGCTCCGGACATGTTGCATTTTATAATAATCTCATAATTTACCTGGCATCCCTTATTTTTCACGATTTAGACTTGGGGTTACAATGTCTTAACAATTGTAAAATCAACAGACATAGCGACCCTAATCTATTTCCATTTCTCCATTCCTACGGATTTTCCGCTCACCTATTTCTTCTGTTTTATTATTATTACCTGTACCTGAGTTCACCGCATGCTGGAAAGCGTGGAGCAAATTTCTAACCGGTGCCTTACTCGGTATGGGATGCTCCCTTCCTGTCTGCAATAGATAGTAGGCATTATCAATCGGCTTTCCCTGTTGCGCCTTCGTTTCAATCCGTTTTAAGGAGCGGTAAAAAGTCTTGTCAAAATTTCTGCTAACGGCGATTTCCTTTACGCGTTCGCCATCAAGCCTTTGGCTTTTGGGCACATTTCTATTAATATCTTCTACTCGCTCCCCTATGCGTATGGACCTGGTGACATCCCGGCTAGCATCCCGTTGTTTGATCTTTATTTTTTCTTTCTCTTTAGCCGTGTACCTGAATTGCTGCTCAAACTGCTGCCCAGACTTCCGCTGCCATTCTATCAAGTCAAACCTGCTTTTGCGCCCTTTGGGATTCAAGGTTATCATTTGGTTTTTGTCCCGTGCACTGACAATTATATGCACATGCGTCTGTAAGCCTGGTCGCTTATCACCTACCTTTACTTCCCCGGACAATACCTCCTTGTCCGTTCCCCGGTAGTTCCGGTCGTGATGGATAGTAGCAGCCCATACCAGGTCTTTGGACGCTAGTCGCTCGCCCCCTTTCAGGTTAAAATTTTGGGCATACAGCTCCATGACCTGCCGAGTATAGGCTTTCAATAGTTGCTCGTCATTTTTGATGTGCGTGAGCTCATCTGCACTGGGACTTATGATAAGGGAATAGAATTTGGAAGCATTTGCAGTAAGTCCTTTTACATTAGAGTCAATATCCTGTTGTACCCGTTCAGGCTTTAAACCATCGCTGTCCTGATTAAAGAAAATTCCTAAATCTTCTTTCTCTCTCTTTGCCTCATGAACCAAATAATTAAGCGTTTGCAGACTGCTACCATTATTGTCATATGCTGCTAGACCGTGTGATTTGGGGTTTATCAGTTTTATATACATGCCCTTCTCCGCTTAGGTATCTGTATTCGGTTGTTTCAGTTTCTTCTTTTTACCAGGCGCAATCTCCTTAGCTGAATCAAAAATTAACTTAAGTTGATTCGTGATAGCACCCTCGTTCTGTTCTTTCAAGGTTCTGAGTTTACTTCTTCCGTTTCTCAACTCCTCGTCATTATACGTGCTCAACGCAATCTCTTCCATGCGTAACACACGGTCAATCGTCACCCTTGAACGTATCAACTCTTCCAACATCACGGATAATAATCCTCGTTCTTGTTCTTGCATATAACCAAATATCCGGTCGCCTAAACGTTTTATATCCTGCATGATCAAAGCACCTTCCCTTGCCTCAATTTCAACTGGATTCAATCCCCTTGTACCGAAGTAGTTCACGGCTGCATCTAGGTAATCAATCGCGGACAAGCCTAGGCGCTTAGCTTCTTTGGCTAATAAGTGATGTGTCACCGCATGAAGGCGTGCACTGGTAGTACTTGTTTTTTCGAGTTTGCTCATACCATTGAAAATCCAAATATCTTTACTATATATCTACAAAATATTACTGACTACTAAGCACTTATGTTTCATTCTCTACATTTTTAAGCTATGCTTAAAAACAAGTATTTATAAATCAGTGCCTTAGCATTGCATTTTAAATGCTCTTCTTGCTAAAAGAAGATACTAAAACGCATTGGACTTAGGTTCTTAAGATTGGTTGTTTAGTGAGGTAAACTTTCAAGTGATGATACCAATGATTATGCATTGCAAGTCTTACCACTTCTTAATGAAATCTGTTATATTGTTATAATATTATAAGTTTATATGGTTATATATAATTCAAACTTAATGATATCAGCAGCCAATAGCTGGTTATAAAAATATAAACTTATATTGTTATAACCAGCTCATCAAAGTTTGATTGCTTATTACTACTTTTATAATATTATCGTTTTATTATTTTATAAAACGATAATATTATAAAAGTATAATTGAATAAAGGTGCTATATTATTATGTTATACTATTATAACAATATAATTGCGCACTATTATACAATTATAAGAATACATTTGTGTCTTTTTATAATTGTATAAAAATATAGTAAAGGAAGAATATATTTTTATAATAATCTATGATTATTGCTTTATAATATTATAGGAAATTAAACCAATAATATTATAAAGTTATTTAAGTATAAAATTGCGCTATGATAAAGTTATAAAGCTATATTGTTATAACTTTGTAAAAAGAAGCTAAGTGATTTAGAAAAAAGTTAGTTATGAAAATTATAAGTTTTGCGACCCAAAAAGGAGGGTCAGGAAAATCCACGTTGACGCTTGTCCTGGCAGCAGCGTTGGCAGTAGACTATAAACTTAAAGTAGCGGTTCTGGATTGTGACTACCAGCAAAGCATCGTGAAAACCCGTGTCCAGATAGATGAGGAAAGTTTGCAATTGCTAAAAGAGTCGAACCCGGATGCTACCTATCCCTTCGATATTTTCTCTATTGACTTAAATGGAATTTTTGATTTTGTGGATAACCCGGAAAATGATTACGATTTAGTATTCATTGATGTACCGGGCCGGGCCGATGGCGATGATGTTTTTAATGCGCTTACTGCCTGTGATGCGGTCATAGTTCCATTAGTTGCTGATTATTTGGATAGGGCAAGCACGGCTGAATTTATGCATATTCTGCAAACGATTAAAACAGAGGCGGATAAGGCGGAAATACCCTTTGAGTATTTCGGTATTTCCACGAAGCGCTCTAACAATAAGGAGGAACAGGAAATGGATGATTATGTGGATGCCCTGGGACTAGCACGTTTTAAATCCTCCCTTAGCTACCGGGCAGCTTACAAGCGCGCATCTACTCTGTACAGCCTGACAACACCCGCATATCTGCGCTATGTAGGTGGAGATAAAAATGTCTCCGAAGAAATACATGCGGTCTGCAATGAATTAATTGAACGCATGGAATTACCCGTAAAATCTGTAACAGAATAGGAAAATGGCAGAACAAGAAAATAACGGCAATAGCCAAAGCGAGAAAAAAGAGGTTAAAAAGCAAGGTGCGCCAAAATTCGGGAAAGCACGCATCGTGGTTCCCCAAGCTTCACGCGAAGCAGCCCGTTCAAACATGGCCGGGGAAGCGATGGTAAAAAGCATGAAGACGGAAACGGCTCCAGTTGCTGAACCGGAAACACCGACACCGGAAATTACCCCGTTAGTTGACATAGACTTTAAGGGTGAGAGTAGAGGAGAAGAGCGGACTGAAAATAATTCAGCTACTGAGCCGGTGGATGCCGAGAAGTCTGCCGCTCCAGAAGGAAAGAAAGCTCGCGCCGCTGCAAGGAAAGCAGCCCCAAGTGCTGAAAATCAGCCAGAGGAAACCAAGAATGTCAGGCTGCTGAGTTCTCTATGGTTGGACGCAAAATTCAACCTGGTGCAGTTGAATGGAAGTGGTGGCCCATCCAATCTGACAGATTATGCTGAAGAGGCATTCAGATTGTATGAAAAACACCTTCTTAAAACAGGTAAGATCAACAGATCTCGAACAGATAAATAATCTGCGGTTATAAGTAGTTACCAAACCTGCACTTTTATCCAATTAATGCCCTTATTCTATAACTTAATTAAGTTAAAGCTAGGTTTCATCAGCCAAAAGCTAGGTTCTATCAGTAAAACCGGGCTTTTCCCTTCCTAATGCTAATTGTTTTAGCATCTAGTATAATAGAAGGTCTCTCTACTGATGAAACCTAGCTTTTAATGTTATTATTTATATTTTTTATGCTTAAAGTACAATCTGCGCGCCCAAACCTCCTACTTTATTAGATTTTTTTGTTGCTTTCTTTCCCACTTTTTTTACATCTGCTCCAAACCAAACCTCTAAAAGCCTATTTTTTTTAACTACAAGTTTGTAGTATTTATGTTATTTGTTTAGTATTTGCAGGAGCCATAAGAGATTGGTTCCCTGCTCATTAAGCGTACTTAAAGCTAGGTTTTATCCGTTTAAAGCAAGGTTTCATCAGTCAAAAGCTAGGTTTGATAGGTGAGAAGCAAGGTTTGATAAGCGGAAAAGCAAGGTTTCATCAGTCAAAAGCTAGTAGAGTTTTAGAAACTTGCTTTTCCTTATAAATTTTCTATATTTGACCGAAAGTTGTGCAATTACTAGTTGGTGGACAATGGCAAAAGGGGTAACAGAGGCAAAAGAACCGCATAAATTGGAAATTAGGCAACATAACGCTATTACAACGGCGCGTTATGAGATGTCAGCTATAGAGATGGATATTTCGTTTTTCCTTCTTTCCAAACTGCGTGCCGATGACAAACCTGGTACAAAATACCAAATTTCTGTGAGGGAATTGCAGGAAGTCACTGGAAGACAATGGCACCATGGCCAATTTCTGGAGGCGACATCTGCACTTAGGAGCCGGGAATATGTCTTTGAGGATAATAAAACCGTTTTACAGGTGGGGTTATTGGCTTCTGCCTTGCATAGAAAAGGGGAGGGGTTGATTGAACTTGAAATCTCTGAGAACATAAGGCCGTACCTGATAGACTTAAAGAACAACTTTACCAGCTTTCAGCTCCAGGCGGCCTTTATGCTACCCAGCAAGTGGGCTAAACGCATCTATCAGATTGCAAGTCAATGGAAGGACATCGGAGAAACCAAGATATACTCCATAGATGATTTAAAGGTAATCTTGCACCTAAAAGACCCCAAAAACAAGGAAAAGGAGCAATATTCATCCATCTCCTTGTTTAAAAAGAACGTTCTCGATATTGCTGTGGAGCAAATCAATAAATTCACCGACCTGAGAATAAGCTATGTGTTGACGAAAAGAGGCCGGGTTTTCACGCATATCCGGTTCTACGTGAACAAACAGACGATTCAGCAATTACCGTTAGCTTTCGATTTGCCAACCGAAGATGTAAGGAGACAGAATGCCCGGACTATCCTGGACGATTTAAATATTATCGAAGAGAAACTGGTTAATAGAATCTTGCAGGACGAGAATTTACTGAACAAGCTTTTCCAGTTCAACTATAAATTGAAAACTGACAAAATTAAAGCCACATCCAATCCCGGGGGATTATTCCTAAAAATTGCTGGTTTGGTCTAAAAGCTAGGTTTCATCAGTCAAAAAATATGCGCATTGGTAAATTAGCAACGGCCAGGGTACAGAATTAACAAAGTACAGGAATTATAAATTTTGACCGTCCCGCCCTCCGGGCGGTCAATGGCAGCTGCTTTTTGCAATTGCAGACTGCCAAGGCCAAAAAATGAGAAATTGTTTCTCACAAAATAAACATAGGTTTTACTGGATGTAAAAGAAGGCCAAAAAAGGGGGTATTTTTTGTTATTTTATGTATCTATTAATATACATTAACGTATAATATAATATACATAGAATAGCAATTGCAAATCATCATTCACCTTTAAACCTAGGAAACCATGTCAACTCAAAGCACAAACCTCGATAAAGCTACTTCATGGGACAACATCTGTTTTCCGGTAAAAGAAGAAAAATTGCAAAGCCTTTTGCCTGACAACTACAATCTGCTGCCGTCGGACAGGCAACGGGCTATCGTCGGTACTATGCCGGACGGTACACAGCATATATTTGCCCTGCAAAGCGATGAATATACGCTGATTCCTAATCAGCTTCTGCGCTCGGTGGTGGACAGCGTGGCAAAAGATTACACGGTTGATGCCCGATATTCAACCCGTGGGGATTTCAGCATTAATGTTATCCTTCCTGACAGCCTGAAGGTGGGCAATGAGCGGATATATAAGAACTTAATTATAAACAATTCATATACTGGCAAAAGCCCTTTCAATATCCAAGGTTCGTCCATTGAATCAACGAACGAAGAAAAAGTAAAGGTTTCCTATTATCGGCAAATATGTTCCAATGGCCTGATGGGCTGGGCAGATGAATTTATGTCCTTTGAAGAATATTTTAGCTGGCTGGCCAATGGTCAACCTAAGAAATACCTGGATGCTTTAAAGGAAAAAGTAGAACACGTGAACATTGAGAGGATTAGAAAAGAAGAAAGAATCCTAGCGGAAACATTCCATCACAAAGGGCTGAACCTGGAAATATTCAGGGAACATTTAACTAAAATTCTGCGGAACTTCATAGCGCAGAAAGATTCAGTTACCGGCACGGTATACAATAAACTGGTAGGGGTGGCCATGCCTACCGATGCCGACATTCAAAAAGTTATTACCGAAGCCGGTTTACCAAAGAAGCTGGCCGCCCTGGCCGTGGAGCGGTTAAGGTTTGAGGAAAAGGAATTGGAAACCGAAGCGAATCTATGGTTGGTTTACAATGCTGCGAACTTTGCCCTTTTTAACGGAAAATCTGCCTTAACCATAAACGAACGCTTCAAAGCTGACCAGAAGGCTTTTAATAATATTGCGGCAATGGCTTTATAACTAAAAAGAAATTCACAGAAATAGGTGGGGCCAAGAAATCCTCACCTATTTTTTTGCCTAATTGGGAAGGGCGCTTTTGCAATCGCAAGATTTTTCAAACCATTTTTTCCCTACCGCCCAACTCTTTGCAAATGGTGGGTTCGCTTTATCTGCGAACCCACCATTTGCTTTCTTCTTCCTTTCTGGAAGTGGGGGAGGGACGCTGTATGCAGCGGGATGCGGGTCCATGGAGTAAAACGGAATGGTTCCGCATCCCGCTGCATACAGCGTACCCGGCTTCTTCAATAACCCCCTTCCGGCCTTAGCCGGTGTTCCATCCGTATGGTGGGTTCGCCTTTTCTGCGAACCGGCCATACTCCATTTACAAGGCTCCTGGGTATAGGGTAGGGGAGTACGGTGTAAGTTAGGGCTGCTGGCTCCGTTAACCTTCACCAGCAGCCCTAACTTACACGGTGCTCCCCGGTTTTCCGGAAGAACCCGCGTTAGGGATACCGGCCACTTGTCCGCATAAAACTGGATTTTTCAGCCAGTTTTATAGGTGGCCGCCGTAGGGGAGTAGCCCGGCCGCCAGGCAACGCCCAAGATATTGATTAATCCTTAAAATACTCAAACTGCCACGACAGGCATTTTTTTTAAAGGGCGGTAGGGAAAAGTAATTTTGGATACTCTCTACTATCTCGATGAACCTAAATTAAAAAGCCTCTCTAGATTTAGAGAAGGCTTTTAGAATGACATGGTTTTCGTTATTTGATACGGCTTAATAAATCTAACCAGGTTTACTACCTCGTTATTTCTTGCTGGGAGAGCCTATGGTTCTCAACTTTTCCCGCTATCTCCCGTCTTTCGGCACGGTCTGAATGATGCTCAACCACATCATTCCCTTTTTGGTTACCTATTGCGTCCAAAGTCTTGGATATCCTGCCTATTTCCGGGTCATCCGTCCGGTAGGCAACTTTCATTTCTGAGTGCCTCAGGCCATTAGTGGACGTACTCTGAATATCGCCCACCTTTGCCCCACTCCGTTCCACCGTATCTTTCACAGCCTCTGCCTGGCCTTTCACACCCGTCCCCTTATCTTTTTCCTCCACTTTAATGATTAACTCCTTTTCAGAACCAGGCCCAGCCAATTGTTCCTTAGCCGGTAACAGCTGACCAGCATCCGTTTTGGCCGGAACCACACTTGATGTTTCAAGAGTTGTTTTACCCTTTTGGCCTTCTTTAGGCTGCTGCCGTCTCTCCAGGGTGTCGTTGGGCTGCTGCACTTGCAGGAGGTGCTGGGCTTGTTCCAGGCGTTGGGATTCCGCTCGAAGCTGTTCTTTCTGTAGCCGCTGCGCCTCACGCTCCCGCTCATCTTGCGCGGCCTGTGCCTGGATCTCTGAAGTGGTTAATCCCTGAGTAGCTAGTTCCAAATCACGGTTGTAATCTTTTGCGATTGGATATTCTACCCGGATGAAATTTACCGGGTGCCGTTCCTGCTCCGGGCGAAGCTGCTCGCGTTGCCGGTAGAGCTCCTGGCTGATTACTTCCAATTGGGCCGTATCGGCCTTAGCTACGCTAAGCTTTATGACCGTGTCCTTTTCGGTGGAGCGTTGCACCTTCATTTCAATACTCGGCTCTTCCTGTACCGAATTGATACGGTCCACCTGGCGGGTTAGATAGTTGACGCGTTCGGCCCCTTCCTGGCTGTTTTCATGATGGTACTCCACCCGCAAATTAGCGTGGTACCTCCCAGCGGTAGCGTGCCATTGCACCGGGCGGCTGGCCTCACGGTAAGCCTCCTGGTTGGCCAATTCCTTGAATGGTCGGGCAGGCTGCAGATCATTCAGGTAATTGATATTGAACCTTCTTCCCCCCACATCCCTATCATCGGCCAGTATTACCTCCTGGGGGTTTTGCTTATCGATGACTCGTTGGATCAAAGCCGTCTGTCTTTCGGTTACAGTTCCGGCAGTGGCAATGTACATGGTATTCTTACCGTCATTTTTCAGTTGGTGGTAACTCATGGAATCGATGGCGCTTTCATTCAAAACCAGCCTTTCAATAGGAGTTCCTTTGCCCTGGGTAGGGTGGGAAACCCAAATGCCATCCTTAGGTAGCTCCAGCAGGTTTTTATAGCCGGTGTTCTTCTGTTCCACACTGGCCAGCCCATGCTCATTGTAAAGGGGAAAAGCGGTATTCCGGAACCCGTGTTCGTTTTTCTCGGTCGTGAATACCCGTCCTTGAAAGGCTGGGCTGTCCAGGGTTTCGTCTGTGAGGGAGCGGCTATAGAGGTAAGTCCGATCAGTTAACTCTCTTTTCACGCCTAATACCTCTGAAATCAGTCTGGTTCTTTTTTCTTCCTCTATTTCCGCTTCAGTGGCTGTTTCCCCCTGCTCCTTTGGCTTTCCCTCCAGCCGGGCTGGAACAAGAGCTGTAGCATAGGCTTTTTGTGGCTCTGGGTATTCATTCAGGTATTCGCGCAGGTGTTGCCGTACTTCCCCCAGGTTTTTATGCTGCCTGGTTTTCACGAAATCGATGATGGTACCTTTATCGCGGTCATCACCTGGGTTGAAATACACCTGCTTATCGTCTTTCCTGCTAACGATAATATGCTCCCCCCCATTTTCCAGGTGCTGCCAATCGTCGCGCTTTCCCTGCGCTTTGATTTGATAACCTTGCCTCAGGGCATATTCCACTAAGTCTATCCGTTCCTTAAACCGCTCCAGTTCCTGCGGATCATTCTCCAAAACTTGTCGTTCCATGCTTGTATGAGCTTTTGATAATCCATAAAATACAAATAGCGGGTAAACCCGCTATACTCTCCAATATGAATACCCTTCCCAGGCTTTAGTGGGGCGGGGCCTTAGCCAAGCTATCAATATAGGCAAGCTGCTCTTTAAACTTACCTAGTTCCTCCTTACCCGGGAAAAGGAATAGATAACGGTCTTCTTCACCGTTGGATAAAGGGTTTCGGGAAGCAGTAGTTTCAAATGAAAGTGCTGCCAAAATCCTTTGCAAGAGAAGGTGTTCCTTTCTCTTCAGGGTACTGTTCTTAAGATTCACGACGGTGGTATAGGGAAATAAATATTGCTTACAGAAAGCCTTTACCTGCCCATGCCCTAAGAGCTTTAACCGGTATTGAATATAGCGTAGTACATCTGCATATAATACAAACAGGCTAGGGTCCGGAAACCCTAAAGGTTGAACGGATTCGGTTGTAGGAACCATTAAGAACTATTTCAATTGTTAACCTAAGAGCGCTTCTCTGCTATGGGGGGGTTAGCAATTGCATCCTTATTATAGATACCTACAATATATATTATATTTTTTTACAAACTAAATAATTCCCTCAAAATCACATCACTATAACTATTGAATCACTATGTGTCAATTAACGGATAATGTTTCCTAGAGTTTGCCGCCCTCTATATTAACAAAAAAATAACTTCTTACTAACTTTTGAATATGTTTTGTATAACTATCTATTTTTTTTCCCGTTCAAGGGAGAAATATGCCGCAGGAGACCTTCATTATTGGTTTAGTGCTAATTCCAATGTTATTGTTGGTGGCCTTGCTCTGGTGGCGGTTTTATGGAAATGGTAAAGAGACACGGAAAACGATAAGGAAATCAAGAACCGGTAATTACAGGCCACTCAGAACGTATCGATATGAAGTCCGGGATTTTGTAACAACGGTGGGCGAATATCAGGAAACTGACCCCGGAACTTCGGGCACGTTACTGGATGAATTATTAAGTGAGGAAGAATACCTAGATGATATAAGCATGGCGGAAACGCCTGTTAGTTGCGATGATAGCCGTGATACCCCATATACCGATTCCGGAATCAGTCCGAGCACTGCCACGGAACATACTGACTCTGTTGCGGCTGGCGGTAAGAAGGAAAGCTTAATGCCTGATGGGAGAAAGACCTTTACCCATGATGTATTTCCGGAGATTGGGCAAAGCGATAGCCCTGCCCAATCTCTTTATTACAACCCCCTTACGGCACCAGCCCCGACTGACAACGATAAAAAGAACAGGGAAGCCGAAATCGCCTTGAAAAGGCGGAGGAGAGCGGAATTGAAAAATAACGCTTCGGCTGCCCAATCCGGTTTCAGCGCATTGTTTTCACCGGAATCACCGGTTAAAAATGCAGCAGCCGGCTCAACTGCTGACAGTGAAAAATTTGACAACTAAAGTCTTTTAGCAATGGCCTTAGAACTCACACGTCCAATTACCTGCTCGAAAAACATCCCTTCAACCCGCTTGGGTATTTCAAGGGTTATACAAATGGCTTCCTCAGGGATTAAGCAACCCTTTTATATATCAAATTAACTAAAGCTAAATACAAAAAATGTTTACTGAGACCTACAAAAGGAGTGCTGGCCTGGTGGCGCAAATCTCTAGTTCGATTCATTCGCTTGTGCTTTCTGGCCGCCAATATGAGGCCTCTCCCTGGGAGAAAAGGATGATGGCTACTGCTATGGGCTTAACCCTGACGAACGCGGCAATGGCCCAAGGGGGCACCGCTGCTGCTTTAGAGGGGGTCCAAGAAACCATCATCACCATCGTCCAGGTTGTTTTCTCCATTATTCTGGTGATTGGATTGATCCGGGTCGTGATGAAATTCGTCAACGGGGCACCGGATGCCCTTTCCTCCTTAGGATGGCTGGTCGGCGGGGTAATCCTCTGGTTCGGTTTCCAATTCTTCAAAGACGACTTGGTAGGAACCGTAGGCGGAGAAGGAGGAGTACGTTAACCACCTCTATATGCGCTCTTACAAAAGTATTGAAAAGCCGGCTCAGGTCCTTGGGATGAACATCATGGACTTGGGCTTGGTGGTCGGTCTGTTCATCGGCTCGGTGCTGTTGCTGGGTTTTCTGAACATGATGGTGCCTATCCCGCGCCTGGTTTATTTGGCGGTTTTCCTATTGGAGGTAGGGTTGATTCTGGCAATGCGGTTTTTAACGAAAACCCATCCTCCTGGCTTCCTGATAGGCTGGCTTTCTTTCCAATTCGTGCAGCCCCGGCGCATCGCCGTAGGCCTTGTCCCCCCAGTGAAGAGAAAAGATGAAAAAGCAAAAATCGGTTCCATTCAGTAAAGTAATGCCGGTCCATTCCTTCGAGGATAACAAAGTTATCTTCAAAGATGGGCGTGTAGCGGTCGGGTTCGTAGTTGAGCCGGCGGAGATGGAGGCCTGGACCCAACAGGATTTTATCTCTTTCAACAATGCTTTGCTGGGGGCATTACGGCCATTGCCAATCAACACGATTGTCCAGAAAACGGATATTTACTATGACCGCCCTTATCGGGAAGACAGGAAAGAACAGACCTATTTCGAAGGGAGAATGAACAAGCATTTCTTTGAACGGCTGGTTCTTTTCCAAAAATCCTACCTGTTCCTGAGCTTTGCCCCGGCGGAGGTGAAACCGATTAAAACCAATGCCCTCAACGCCTTGGTTTCCCGCATGGGGGAAACCCTGATGAAAAACCCCTTTGAGAACCTGCTCCACACTTTGGAAATCGCCGAGGCCGTAGCCCAGGAGTTCTCCACGGCAATATCTGGAACGGGGGAGGTGGAGATTATGCGCATGGGCTCGGAGGAAATCAGCGACCTCTACCATCAATATTTCAACCTCAATTTTGACATGGTGCCCCGGCGGCAGGAGCGTGAAATCCTGAACGAGGCAGGTACGCTGGCAGTGGGAGAGAACAAAGTGAACGTCATCTCCATGGTAGGGCAAGGCAGTGAGCAACACCCTGCCGTCCGTAACAGCTATGGGGTAACCGCCCCGATGCTTTACCCGCTTACCAACGCCCTGCAGTTCCCGCATATCCTAACCCAGGCCTTTGCCGTGCAGGATACCAGAGCCGCACTTTCCAGCCTGGACACAGATCGGAAACTGAACAATTCGCTTTCGAGGCTGGCCACGCAGGACAACCAGCTGCGGGCTGTCGAAATAGAGGAATTTACCGCCGAGGTAAGGGCAGGGAACAAGCAGATTGTCGGCTTGCACCTGTCTGTGCTGCTGTGGGAAACAAATGACAGCGTCCGGAAGGAGAACATTGAGAAAACGATGGCCGCCTTCCGGTCTATTTTCGGAACGGAGAGCGTGGTGGAATCGCATCTGTCCCTGCCTCTATACTTCGGCCTGGTACCGGGAAATACTTGGCAGGTACCGGATAGGTGGCTGACCACTACGTCCGACCGCGGGGTATGCTATATGCAGTGGACGGCAACCTATAAAAATGACAACGTAGGGGAATATTTCTGCGACCGCAACCGTAACCTGCTGCAGGTTAACTTATTCAACACCGACCTGGACAATCAGAATGCCATTGTCATTGGCCCCTCCGGTTCCGGTAAAAGTTATACGTTCGGCTACATTGTCGTGCAGCGCCATGAGCGCAAGGCGCGGCAAATCCTGATTGATATCGGCGGTACGTACCGTAACGTGATCCAGTCGCTGAACGGGATAGACTTCGAGAATACGTACTTCGAGTATGACCCGGAGAACCCGATAGAATTCAACCCTTTCCTGGTACCCCGCTCCCCCGACGGGAGGAAATGGGTCTATAATGACGAGAAGATCAATTTCCATTTGGCCCTACTAGCGGTTCTGTGGAAAGGCGGGGCGGACAGTGCGCCGCTGAACAAGTCTGAAAGGGCGATCCTGAGCCGCTTTCTGATTCAATACTACACGTACTTGAATGAGGAGGGAAATGCTGGCCAAACCGACGAGGAAATACCCGGAATGGCCAGCTTTGTGCGCTTCGTGCGAAGATTTGACAGGGATATGCAGGCTACTCCTGCCACCGCGGACGGTAGGGAGGAAATGCGCAGCCAGTACAAAAAGGACATGAGTTACTTCGATATTCACCAATTCTTTTTAGTGTTGGCGCAATTCACTGAGGGTGGCCGTTACGAGAAAGTTCTGAATGCCCGGCAGGACGTAGAGCTATCTGAGCACCGGCTCATTTGCTTTGACCTGGCAAAGGTGAAGGCGGACCCTGACCTATACCCAGTGGTAGCCATGCTCATCACCGAGCTCTCGCTGGACCTGTTCCGCAAATTCCCGGACGATATCAAATACATTGCCCTGGACGAAGCCTGGGCCATGCTTTCCGGCGGTGTGATGGAGGACTTCATTGTTTCCATGTACCGCACCATCCGGAAAACCAACGGTTCGATTACCATTATCACGCAGGGGATTCAGGAAATCGTGGAAAGCAGAATAGGCTATGCGCTGATTAATAACAGCTCCACCAAGATTATCCTGCGGCACTCGAATCCGGACTCCCTAGTCAAGCTGCAGACCCCGCTGGGCTTTACGAACCACGAAATGGATTTAATCAAATCCGTCCGTTCTACGGCTGATTTCCGGGAGTTCTTTATCAAACAGGGTACCAAGGGGAAAGTGTACATTCTGGAGACTGCCCCGGAACTGGGTGCCATCCTGAGTTCCAAACCCATTGAGCGCAATCACCTGAACCGCTTGGTGAAGCGGTACCAGCAACAGCACAGGCGGTTTGCCATGGATAAAAACGGCAAGGTGAAAATGGAAAATGGCTACCCTGTGTTTGAGACGTTCACTGAACAGCGATTGGATTATGCGGTGGAGCAATTCACGGAAGATAAAAGAGCGGGCCTATTAGGCAAATGATATGGAGGCAGTATTACTCTTCGTAGCCCACGGAATTGATGACAGTTTCCTAAGAGCCTGCGACCGTTCCCTTGAGACTGTTCTGGCGGTGTGCCGGTTCATTACGCCTACGTTTATGAGCATTGCCCTGATCATCTCCATTGGGCGGGGGTATTTGTCAGGGCATGGCTTGCAGATTGACTTTTCGCCCATTATCAAGGCATTGGCCTTATTCCTGGTGCTCTTCTTTTATCAGGACCTGATGAATGTCCTGGGGGCTGGCATTAAAGGAGTGACGCAGCTATTCGATGGTTCGGGCAACGTAGGCGAAGCCCTGCAGAAGCTGACAACGCCACCAGGCATTGCCGCAGCGGCTCAATCCGATCATGTGGCGCAGACAGACGTGGTAGAGCAGGGTGGGGCCTGGTATTCTAAAATCTATAACAGCATCGCCAATTTTTCCCTGATGAACCTGATCACCCAGTTCTTTACCACGACTACGGTGATGCTGGTAAGGCAAATAGTGCTGTTTATCCGGCAATTCGTGCTAGGGTTCCTGTACGTAATCGGCCCCATCGCCATCTGCCTTTCCGTAATCCCCGCTTTTTCCGGGCTGGCCGGGAAATGGATGCAAAACTTTATCGCGGTACAGTTCTGGGCCCTGACCATGAATTTACTTGATTTGATCTATTCCAATTTTGCCGACCAGAATACTGCCGTAGGAGGTGTGTTTGGCGGTATGCTCACCCCAGGGCAAGGTTTCAATGACGTGCAATTCCTGCTGATGTCGGTCGCTTTCATTATTCTTTACTGCATGGTGCCTACCCTAACGGGCTATTTTATCGGCTCCACCGCGGTACAGGGCTTCCTGGGCGCAGCGGTAGGCGTTGCTGCCGGAGCGGCCAGCACGGCAGCGGGAGTGGTTGCCCCCCCTGCCGCAGGTGGCGGGGTCTCCGGCGTGCTTGGCAGGGCAATGGGATTCAGCAATTCTGGCGGCGGTGGTGCAGGCAGTGGGAGTTTGGGGGGAGAAACCGGGTCTGGTTCTGTTTTCTCAGGTGCGGCCCCGGCCATGCCCACGAGTGGTGGTGCTGGCACATCCGTTCGCTATAACGGCAGCATGGCTACTGCTGCTCCAGCCATGGCTTCCGGCGGATACGCTGGTGGGGCTAGCAGAGACACTACCTATGATTCCGGCTTTGGCACCGATAGCACAGCGCCTTATGACGCTCCTGATGATGGTGCTTCTGCCCTCCCTTCCATGGGTTCCTCGGGATTTATGCGCAACTCAGTAAGGAGAAGGAGGGAAAACCGAAAACCTCCAGCGTGGGATGAGGATGATTTAGATGACATATTCATTGATTGAAAATTGATTCAGGAATTTAAAGCTGGGATATATGAGTAACATAAAAGATTTGAACACCTCCTTTAAAACCATGAGAACCATTTCACTAGCCTGTATTATTGGGTTCGTGGTATTAGCGGTAAGCGCAGGATATGGGTTCTACAAGGTCACCCAGGATGCGGGGCGACGGGTGTACGTGGTAACTAATTCGGGTTCGGCAGCGGCTTTGGCCGTTGAGGAGGATACCCATACGCCGTTTGAAGCCCGGAACATGGTGAAAGGATTTATGAAAACGATGTTTGGCCACGACCAATACACGTTCAAGCAGAACCTGGATGCCGCATTGCCTTTAATTGAAGGTGCAGGCGGCCGCAGGATCTTCGAGAACTTCAACCGGGGGCAAGTGTTGCAGAATTACCAGAGATACTCGGCACGCTCAGTACTGGACGTGGACAGCATCTATTTGGACATGAAAACCCGGCCCTTTTCGGGCAGAGTCTACACCAAACAGCGCATTTTTATCGGCGACCAGCAACGGCAGAGCCTGCCGATGGCGGCCAAGTTCAACCTCGTGGAGACAGACCGCTCCGATGAGAATCCTTATGGGCTGTTGATCACCGACTTTGACTACATCGCCTATAACCCACCGGTTTCGCGGGAAGAAAAAGAATTCCTGCAGCAACAGGAAGCTGAACGGCAAAGAAGACTCCGGGATGCCGCCGCAGGGGCAGGTGTAGCGCCACCTCCCGGCTATTCCACACCGGCACCGGCGGATGGTTCACCGGCTGCCCCTGGAGCTGTACCGCCCAATCAGTAAACTTCCAAAATTCCATGTTATGAAAAATACATTCTTTGGGTTTGTTATTTTCCTCTTGTCTCTGGCAGCAGGTTCGGCCAGCGCGCAAAAAGTAACCCCGCTTTCGGATATAGCCGTGTCTGATTCCTCTACCACTTATATGGTCTTCAATGGCCCGGTTTCCTTGGTGGATGTGGGAATGGCCGGGAATTACCTGGTGAAGATCGAGGCAAACGCTGTCTTTGTCCGGGCCAGGAAAAAGAACACCGTGCCTACCCCTATCCTGATCCGTTACGGCTCTGAATACTGGATGGGACGGCTGGTGTACGCCCCTGGCCCTGTGATGCAGCTGTATGATTTCAAAGACGGCACACCCAGCTTGAATAACGGAACGGGTTTTACCTACTCGGGAAGCACCCCGGATAATGAACTGGCAATGGATAAATCAGCGGAAAAGAAAGAAGTGATAGAAAGCAACCTGCTCAAGCTGCGCAAAGCCAAAGAAGAGAACCAATCGGTGGCGGTGGTGGAAAATGACCTGGTGCTGTCGCTGGCCAACATTCGCAACGACAAAGACTTCACGTATCTGCGCTTTAAGGTCATCAATAAGACGAATATCGACTACAACGTGGATTTTATTGATTTCCAGCTGGTGGAGAATTCCAAGAAGAAATTCCTTGGCAGAAAAAAGAATGAAGCCAGACGGCCCCTGGCCCCGTCCGGTGGTGAATCAAACCAGAATATCACCGGGCGTTCCACTGGTTACCTTACCTATGCTATCCCGCTTTACGCGGCCACGGAAAACGGTTACCTGGAAGTGACGCTGCGGGAACTTAACGGGGCACGGGTACTGGTACTCCCTATTCCTTCCAAAGTAATAAACAGGGCTTCTACCATTTAACGATATTGTAAGAATGGATAACCTAAACGAGTATGGCCCTGAAAACGACTTCAGGGACTCCCCAACTACCAGTTATTCCCCGCCGGAGAAAGCGAAACGCACGCCTGTAGAAATACTGAAAGAGCACTGGTTCAAGTTACTGCTCGGCTTGGTGATGGTGATTTTCGCTGGGCTGTTCCTTTGGCTGAAATCGGCGCAGAACGCGGCTGAGCAAAACACGGTACCGGTGGCTGCAGCCTCCGAGAACATTGAGCAAGCTATCCCTGAGGTGGTAACGGATAACCTGGAAAACAAAACGCCTTCCGCTATTTTAGAGGAACAGCGCAAAGCCGAACATGAGGCACAGTATGCGCAGGCTGCTCCGTCGGAAGAAGAGGTAGCCAATGCGTTTGTGGTAGACACAGCCGGGCAGGCGGCACGGAGGCGATATAATTTGCAATTGCAACAGCAGGCAAAGCTGGCCTTCCAGGAGGTCGATACTGTGGAAACCACGGTCCAAGACCAATCCACCGGTCAATACCGCACGCAACAAATCATCGTACCGCGTAATACCAACCGCCGGAGCGGGTCCCGCCCAACCGCCAACAATATGGTGGCACCTGCTTACGATGCGGACGGAACCCCCTTCGAGACGAACCCGGAAGTGCTGCGGATGCTGGCCGCCTCTTCCCCGCAGACCCGCCGGATATATGAGCAGACGACTGGAAAGCGTTACCGGGAACCTGGTGCGGCCAATGCCCCCAGAGAGTCGCAGGCAGCCCTGCCCGGGGCCGACGGCTTCAATACCTATAAAGTGACAAATGCCCGTTTCAACCCAGGAGATTCGAATACCCGACAGGGAACCCTTACCCCTGATGTCTTTTATAAATGCGTGATTTCCGGGGAGCAAAAAATAAGAACCGGTTCTGTGGTAATCATGCGCCTGCTTGAGGATGCCGTGGTATCTGGAGTAACCTTCCCGAAGAACATGGTCTTTGCCGGTATCGCCAAGGTGGAATCCAACCGGGTGACGGTACAGATTGAGCGCTTAGGCCCTACCAGGGTGAAAGCTGACATTTTTGATTTCAATTATATGCCGGGTATCATGATAGACCCGGAAAAGAAAATCGCCAAGGATGCGAACCAGGGAATATACGATGCGCAGCGGCAAGCAAGCCAGGAACTGAGCACGGCCATTGACCGTTCAGCCTCGGCTGCCAACTCGGTGGTAGGGGTTGCTGGTAGGGTTGCGGCCAACGTGGTCTCCAAACCCAGGTCCCGCCAACGGCTGAGGGATGTCCTTCTGCCAGACGGGTACCCAATATTGATTACTTCCGCTGCGGCGGGGCAAATGGCACCCGCTGCCAGTGCCGGGCCAAATTGATTTATTGAGTTTCAACTAAAAAAGGTGTTGTATGAAAAGAGTGGTTATTACGGTATTGGCGGCGGGGCTGCTGGTATTCCGGCCCAGTAATACGGATGCGCAATTCGTGGTAAACGACCCCATCCACATGGGAGTACATATTAGTGATTTTGCCAAACGCCTGGCGCAATGGGCGGAAACGGTGCAAAATTACCAGGTGGTAAAAGATGCCAAAGCCATTGCCGGGGTGACCAAGGATATTACCGGGGAAGTAAAGGATTTAACTTCCGAGGGATTGGCCTTGCAACGGCAGATTCAGGAGGACTTGCGGAAAGTAAACAGCATCGTGGATTTGCGCATTTCCAACCCGGCAGAGTTGTTCGCCCGTGCCTTGGCCATGTCCGGAGGCAATTCCGGCACGCACTACATGCCGCACTTCTCGAAGGCGCAACGTCTGCGGGTAGCCCTGCAGAACAACAATCCGGAGGAAGACATCAAAACCATATTTTCGGTGTTTTCACGGACTTCGGGGGATTCTGACAACAATGAACGCATGAGTTCGGCGGAATATGCGGAGCGCAGGGAAGAATCTGCGGTATCGGCTTATGCCTATGAGGAAATGAACCAGAAAAAGAAAATTCAGACGGCCCTGAATTATTACAAGATTGCCGATGAAATGACCGAGCAAAGCATTGAGATGAACGCCACCCTGAAGAACCCCGGTCGGTATTCCATGACCGAGGGGGAGCGCATGGCCATGATTAACTCCTCTAACGAGAACATGGTTCGGGCCATGCAACTGCGGCAGGAAGCTGACAGGCTGATTGCGGAAAGTTCCCAGAAAGGGCCCGCGCATATTGCCGCTGAAATGGTCTATACCGACCTGATTGCGCAAAAGCAATTGATTGAATTGGAAAGAAGAACTAAAAATTATTAAGCAATGAAAAAGGCGCTGCTCTCCCTGCTGATATTTATCGGCATTGGCTCATTTTCCCCTGTACTGGCACAACGGCACGTCAGACACATTTCTGCCTGGGGTGCACATTATGGCCGTACCGAAAAGGGGAAATTTTACGAGGGCAGCTATATGAATTACTTAAACGATAAACTGAGCGTGCGGGTCAGCGGCTTGCGGGAGTTCGGCGACTTGGTGGTAAGTGGGGAATACTCTGCCTTCAGTGGCCGGGGGTTCTTGGCACCGCAGTTATTCCGGATTGGTGAATTCGCCTATTTCCACCTGCTTCTGGGAGGTGCCGCTTCCTACGAAAGGACGGGGGAAGATTCCGACGGGGAAGGAAGTAATTCGGGCAGACGCGAACGTTTTACCTACGGGCCTCAAGCTGGCGCCGAAGTGGACTTCTTCTTTGGCAATCGGATTTCGTTGGTTGCAACCGGGATAAAGGGGAAGACGTTTAACAAGACTCACTTGGACGAGTGGCCAGGCTTTTTCAGTCTCGGCCTTAGATACCACTTCAGGTAATTTCCTATATTAATAGTAAAAAGTACCCTCCTTTTGGCAGGGTACTTTTTTTAGCCAAACATTTATAATGTATATTATTTAAACTATAAATGTATCATATTATATACAGGCCTCGTATTATATGAATTGAACGCAGTTAAATTTATTACTTGCAAGCGAATAGAGAGCGGAGGAATAACTGCTTTCATATAAAGCATTTATATAATTGCCAGCTATGAAAATCTCGGATGAACCAGTTAAACTATTTTTAGAATTGCAAAAAAAGCTACCCGCAGTATTAGCCTCTTTTGGAATTAAACAGGTCTACGTCTATAAGGGGATTGGAATGCCACGCCCTACCTGGGAGGTGAAGAAGAGAAACCAAACCTTCACCATTTCAGAAATGCAGGACATCTGTGACTTGATTAATACTGGTAAAACCAAACCAAGGGAGCAAAATAAAAGTACAATCGTGGAAGTCAAAAATTGATTTTATAATTTCAAAAATGTACGGTTATGGGTAGTATGTTTTTGCAGGTAGATACCCCTAACATGATGTTCAGGGATTTTTTGGAGCCTATAGCTGGGCCACTGACAATAATAGTAGTGGTGGGGGCAGTTGTCTATTCGTTCATGAGGAGAAGAAGCTATAACAGAAAGCTTTATAACGCCATTACCCGCCCTACGGTGATATACCAGCAAGTTGCGACCCCTGCCCCGGCTGTTCCTGTAGATGGTTCGCCTGCTTTATCTACAGAAGAATTCTGTAGGCTACCCTGGGAGGAAAGAGAAGCCCTTTACAGAAATAGAATCATAGAGCTAAGAGATACGAACCGGAGACTGCGGGCCAGAATGAAAGAGGCAGGATTACCGACAGACTAATTTACAATTGCAAAATGAAACCTTTGGATATTGAGAGGCTGGCAAGGCAGTCTGATTTCGACTACAGTTTCAACGGGGATATACTAACTATCAGGGACCTGGATAAAGGCAATAAATCAGTAACCAATAACATTGATAACATCTTAGCCTATATCAATCAATTCATCCCCGTATCTGATTACCTGGTTATGTACTTGGATTCCTCCGGAATTTGGGATGGTGTGGCCGTTCAGGAAATTTCGGGTAGTTTCTCCTGCCGATTCTTCCCCTTGAATGAAAAGGACTATGATAAAGCAGTAGTTAAAATGAACTTTTTACAATTGTAACGCCATGAACCTGTATCAATTTAATTTTTTAGACCGAAACGGTAGGGCCAATGTAGTTTGGGACTTAGGAAATTTCATTAAAACTATAAATCAAAACGGCGTATGCAAAGCACTCTATGCCATGGGTGATTTCTTTGCAGAAATACACTTTTCACCGGAAGATGGAATTAAGGATGTGCGGGGGTTTAAAAGTAAAACCCGTTTATTACCCTATAAAAATATAGGATTGTCCCTGTTGACTGTTTTAAACTAGTTTAGCCCAAAATCAACCGGCTCTCCTAGAAAAGATAGAAAGTATGTAATCATTAGGGCGGTAGGGGAAAACAAAATCCCTGAAGTTGGTTCTACCACAACCTACCTATCTAAAATACAAAGTATAAACTTAAATCCGGAATCATTTGTATTTATTATTTCGGATTACAGTCCCAAGTCGGAGTAAGCATTCATACTTTAAATTTTAACCGATTTATATAACTTTTATCAAAAATTATATAACATCATAATACAAAATTGTTTATACTTTTGCAAGATTGGAATTAGTATGTCGGCAACTCTCTTTGATTGTTACCGTTTGATACTTAGACAAATAGATAGCATCTTAGATGAAGGCACTGCAAAAATTTATTCACCTTAGCTTAATTGCAGCCATTTTACTGGCTTCTTTTGGCTTCCGCGTGAATATCTCGCATTGCTCAATGAAAGAAGGCCAGTCTATTAGCTTTTTTTCATCCCCCACCTGTTGCTGCGGGAAAACCGCAAAAACCCCAAAGAAGTCCTGTAATGACATGTCTTGTGTCATGCAGAGGGGAGTAGCCACGCAGACAAATTTCAACTCCGCGGCCCAGCAGGTAGCAAAGATTGTGAAAGAACCGGTACTGTCCCCAAACTTTACCGAAACAATCCGTCCTGCCATTCTTGAAGCTGAACCTCACTTTACATTGCCACCTCCTGTCTCCGGCAGGTTCATCGGCATTTTACATCAAACCTTTATTATTTAATACCCCTTCCCTTATTTAGGAGTGACACCTAATTTCCCTTGCTGGTGCTACCTCCTAAACCGTAAATTCCATTCAAGATTACTTATCTGGAAGGCATGGCCACTTTTGCTTGAATATAAGCACTCTTGCTTAACCCTTCTCAGATTCCAAGTTGAGCTGGCAGCGAAACTGGCTTGAATCAATACGGATTTTACGCCCTCAACTATTCATTTAGGCTGTGCTGTTACACAGTCCATCAGCATAACCTTGCCTTGGCAGGAGTATCGGTATGCCTATTGGCTTGGGATAACTCCTCAGAGGAAATAACATTTCCATTCACTTTAAACATTTTCCTTTTATGAAAGCGATTGTATTAAGCATCGGCTTATCCATCATTGGTTTAACCCTGTTCTCTGCCTGTGATAGCGGCGAAACCAAACAGAATACCACAGAGCAGACTGAAACCAAACAGGCCGTTGCAGGAGTGACCTACACCTGCCCCATGCACCCGGAAGTAGTAAGCGATGAGCCAGGCAAATGCCCCAAATGCGGTATGTTCCTGGAAGAGGCGAAAGCCGGTGAACAGAAGGATACGACTGCTGGCCATCAGCACGAAGCAGGCGACCAGCATTAATTTTTAACTTTTCCCTCCCGGCTACCAAAATCGGGAGGGAAATCCATCACAGGCTATGATAGGTAAATTAATATCTTTTTCCCTGCGCAACCGCATGGTCGTGCTGCTGATAGCAGCCGGTTTATTCGGGTGGGGCCTCTATTCAGTCAGCACTAATAAAGTAGATGCGATTCCGGATTTATCGGAAAACCAGGTAATAGTTTTCACGGAGTGGATGGGCCGCAGCCCTCAAATCATCGAAGACCAGGTTACCTATCCCTTAGTGACGAACCTGCAGGGCATGCCTCAGGTAAAATATGTGCGCGGTGTATCCATGTTTGGCATGAGTTTCATCTATGTCATTTTTGAGGACAAAACTGACATTTACTGGGCCCGCGAACGGGTGTTGGAACGCCTAAACTACGCAAACCGCTTACTGCCCGAAGGAGCCGTCCCTACCTTAGGGCCCGATGGTACCGGGGTAGGGCATATCCTATGGTACACGCTGGATGCCCCTGGCATGGATTTAGGAGAGCAACGCGCCATTCAGGATTGGTACGTGAAGTTCGCGCTGCAAAATGTGGAAGGAGTGAGCGAAATCGCCTCCTTCGGGGGATTTCAGAAGCAGTATCAGATAACCGTGGACCCCAACAAGCTTACCTACTACAATCTATCGGTACCGCAGGTAATGGCGGCGGTGAGGGCCAACAACAACGAGAGCGGCGGACGCAAATTCGAGATGAGCGACATCGGTTACATCATCAAAACGACCGGGTATCTCAAATCAACTGAGGAGATAGAGAATATTCCTATTGTCACCCAGAATACTATCCCTATTCGGGTAAGTGACATTGCCACGGTGCAGATGACCGGGGAAAGCCGCCTTGGGATTTTTGACATCAACGGCGAAGGAGAAGCGGTGGGGGGCATTGTGGTGATGCGGTATGGGGAAAACGCCGCCGAGGTTATTTCGAATGTGAAGACCAAAATGGAAGAGGTGTCTGCCGGTCTGCCCAAAGGCGTGAAGTTTAACATTGTCTATGACCGGAGCGGACTGATTAATGAATCAGTGAATTCCGTGAAAACTACGCTGATTGAGGAAATGCTGGTGGCCTCCGCCATCGTTTTCATCTTCCTCTTCCATTGGCGCAGCGCCTTGATAATCATCATCCAATTGCCCTTGTCGATTGCCATTGGGTTCATCCTCTTAAATGCCTTCGATATTTCCTCCAACATCATGTCCCTTACAGGAATTGCCCTGTCTGTCGGGGTGATTGTAGATGATGCCATTGTGATGGTCGAAAATGCTTACAGGCACTTGGCCGAAGCCCAAAACAAAGAAAACCATGGATAAGGAAACGCGTCTTTCAATTATAGAAAAAGCTTCCAAACAAGTTGGTCCCAGCGTGTTTTGGAGTACGATTATCATTATCACCTCTTTTCTCCCGGTTTTCTTGCTTACCGGGCAGGAAGGGAAATTGTTCAGCCCTTTGGCTTGGACGAAAACATTTATACTCATTGTGGATGCCTTCGTGGCCATTACGGTTACCCCGGTGCTGCTTTCGCTTTTCCTCAAAGGCAAGTTCAAGCCAGAGAACAGCAATCCTATTAACCGAGGGCTGGAGCGGGTGTATAGCCCCATTTTGCGCTGGTGCCTCAACTGGCGGAAGACCACCATCGGAATAAACATCCTTGCCCTGATGGTCAGCATCCCCATGTTGCTGAGCCTGGGCTCCGAATTTATGCCGCCTCTGGATGAAAGCTCAATATTGTTCATGCCGGTCACCCTTCCGGATATTTCCAACTCCGAGGCCAAGCGCATTCTGCAGGTGCAGGATAAGATTATAAAATCAATGCCGGAAGTAGACCAGGTATTGGGCAAGGCCGGGAGAGCCAGTACGGCTACTGACAACTCGCCCATTAGCATGATTGAAACTATCATTCAACTGAAGCCCGAATCCGAATGGCGCGATGGTATGACCAAAGCCAAAATCATTGAGGAGCTTGACCAGAAACTCCAGATTCCGGGGGTGATTAACGGTTGGACGCAACCCATCATCAACCGCATCAACATGCTCGCTACCGGTATCCGAACCGATGTGGGGGTAAAGGTGTACGGTCAAAGCCTTGATACCATCGCCACGGTTTCCCAAAGGGTGCGAAACGCCTTGCAGGATATTCCAGGGGTAAAGGATTTATACGTTGAACCGGTAACCGGAGGTAAATACCTGGAAATCCAGACCAGGCGCGGAGAACTGGGCCGCTATGGCCTTTCTGTGGATGACGTTAATGCCATTGTGGAATCTGCTCTCGGCGGGCTACCCATAGGCAATACCGTTGAAGGCCGGCAACGCTTTTCTATTAATCTTCGCCTGGCCCAGGAGTACCGCAACAGTCTCGACCGTATCCGGCGCATTCCCTTGCAGTCCGGGACGGCAGGCACGGTTCCGCTCTCGGCGGTGGCCGATGTGCGTTTCGTGGATGGCCCTCCTATGATTGCCTCGGAAAATGCCCAGCTGCGGGGAGCCGTATTATTTAATGTGCGGGACCGGGATGTTGGCAGTACCGTGCAGGAAGCCATCAAGAAGTTAAACAGTGAATTCACCGATTTGCCCAATGGCTACCGCCTCGAATGGAGCGGCCAGTGGGAAAATCAGATTCGGGCAAACCAGACCTTGAAAATCATTATACCGCTGGTATTGATTATCATCTTCCTGATTCTCTACTTCTCCTTCCAATCCCTTAAAGAAGCGCTTCTGAACCTGGTCACCATCCCATTCGCTCTGATAGGAGGGGTATTCATCGTGTACTTCTATGGCATCAATCTATCGGTGGCAGTAGCGGTGGGTTTTATCGCCTTGTTTGGGTTGGCTGTGGAGACGGCTATGGTGATGGTGGTATACCTGAACGAAGCCATGAACCAGATGGTAGCCGATAAAGGCAACTCAAGCCAAACGATTACAAAGCACGACATCCGGGAGTATGTATTCATGGGAGCCGCCAAGCGCCTGCGCCCGAAAATAATGACGGTTTCTGTTTCGCTCTTCGGTTTGATTCCGGTGCTGTGGGCGACCGGCGTAGGCACAGACGTGATGCTGCCCATCGTCCTGCCCCTGATTGGTGGGGTATTTACCTCCTCCATCCATATTCTGCTGGTGACTCCCGTGGTGTTTGAAATGACGAAGGAGTATGAATTGAAAAAACACGGAAAAATAGAGATTTACGATGTTAAGCATTAGACTATATACCACGGCCGCCCTGCTGCTGATGGGCTTGGTAGCTCACGGGCAGTCACCGGTAATACCATTGGACTCTGTACTGCAGCGCATCTCCCGCAGCAACCCGATGCTGCGGGAGTTTGAAAGCCGGGCAAAGGCACAGAATGCCATGGCGGAGGGTGCCCGTAGCCAGATGGCCCCTATGGTGGGAGCCGGTGTTTTCATGTATCCCTATCCGGGGCAAATGGAGATGGAAGGACAGGACGACGCTATGTTCATGACGGCGGTGGAGCAGGAAATTACAAATCCTGCCAAGTTACGGGCTAGGGAAAAATACCAACTTTCCAAGTCGGCTATTGAAGAGGCTGGGCGCGACAAAGCCTTCAACCAGCTGAGAGCACAGGCAAAGACAGCCTATTACCAATGGGTCGTGCTGGAGAAAAAGAAATCTGTGCTACTCGAAAACCAGCGCATCATGCAATTCATGCTCAAATTGGGCAAAGTTCGCTATCCCTACAACCAAAGTTCATTGGGCAGTATCTACAAAGCCGAGGGCCGGTTAGGGGAAGTGGAGAATATGCTGGTAATGAATGACAGCGAAATCATCAGGATGAACATCCAACTGAACATGCTGATGAACCTGCCCCCGGAAACCCGTTTCCGAATCGATACCACCGCACAGGCACCGAAACCGACAGTTTTACCGGACACCGCCTATTTAAGCGCAGCCCGTAGCGATATCCGGCAATTGGACCGTACCATCGAATCCATGCGCCTCAACCTCCGGTTGGAGAACATGCAACGCAAGCCGGATTTTGGGATACGTTTTGAGAACATGATGCCGCGCGACAGGATGATGCCCCAGTCTTTCACTTTAATGGGTATGGTGTCAATCCCAATTGCCCCTTGGTCCTCGAAGATGTATAAATCAAACATCAAAGCCATGGACTTTGAAATCCAAGGGATGCAAAAAGGCCGGGAGAGCCTGTTGAACGAGGCCCAAGCCATGGTAGCCACCATGGCTCAGGAGTTTCAAACCAAGCAAACCCAGGTGCGGAACTACGAAACCAAAATCATCCCGGCTCTGCGCCGCAATTATGAAACCACCATGCTCAGCTATGAACAGAACACAAGCCAATTGCCGCTGGTAATTGATGCCTGGGAAGCGCTGAACATGGCCCAGATGGAATACCTCAACAACCTGGAGCAATTGTACCTGATTGGAGTAAATTATGAGAAAGAGCTGGAAAAATAAATTACTGTGGCTGCTGGTACTGCTGCTGCCCTTTTCCTTTACAGGCTGTAATGAAGCCGGGGATGGTGCAGAAGCGGCCAATGACATTCAATACACGTGCCCGATGCACCCGCAGATTGTCCGCGATGAGCCTGGTTCCTGCCCTATCTGCGGCATGGACTTGGTAGCGAAGCAAACCGCAGATGCCCCCGCCATCGCCATTTCCTCGGATTTGGAATATTTGCTGCAACCCGCGAACCAGGCGGTGGTTTCCGGCATAGAAACCGCACAACCTGTTCAAAAGCAGGTACAACAGGAAATCACTATGAGCGGCGTGGTGACCTACGATACTCGGCGGCAGTACATCATCCCGGCCCGGTTTGGGGGACGGATTGAAAAACTCTATGTACAGTTTAATTTCCAGCCTATCCGCAAAGGGCAGAAACTCTATGATATCTATAGCCCGGAACTAGTGACGGCTCAGAAAGAATTGCTTTATCTGCTTGAAAACGACCCGAGCAACTCTTCCCTGATTAATGGGGCGAAACAAAAGTTGCGGCTCCTTGGTGCAACCGCTGGCCAAGTAGAGCAATTAATCCGAAGCGGGCGGGAAACCTATACTTTTTCTGTGTATAGCCCCTATTCCGGTTACGTGCTTGACCCTGCCGTAGCAGCCAGCCCTTCTCCCGTAGCAACCGCGACACCCGCTGCCCCGGCAACGGGCGGCGGCGGCATGGGAGGAATGGGAGGCGGTGCCACGGGAACAGGCAGCAGCGCGTCACCCCCCATACCGAGCGGCGGTTTTTCCATCCGGGAGGGCATGTACGTGAGCACAGGGCAGGCCTTATTGAAAGTGATTGATGCTTCTCAGGTATGGGCACAGTTCAATATGCCTAGCAGCCAAGCCGGGCAACTTAAGAAAGGTACCCCAATCTCCATCACCTTCAACCAGCTGCCGGATAAAACGGTGCAGTCTGAGGTAAATCTGGTAGAACCTGTTTACGAAGCAGGGGAGAACTTCGCACAGGTTCGGGCCTCCCTCCCTGCCGGGAATACATCCACCTTGATTGGTCAGCTAATCACCGGGAAAGTGACATACAACACTGGTATGTCGCTATGGGTACCCAAGGAGGCCGTGCTGGACATAGGTACGCAATCAGTGGCTTTCCTCAATAACAATGGGGGTTTTAAACCTATTAGTGTTCGTATTGGCGGTTCGGCGGATGGCATGGTGGAGATATTATCCGGCCTGAGTGCCCAAGATACGATAGCGGTGAATGCGCAATTTCTGGTGGACAGCGAAAGTTTTATTCGGGTAGCAGATAATAATAGATGAAAAAGACACTAAATATAGCAATAGTCTGGCTCGTGGCTCTTTCCTTAGTCGCTTGCACAAACAAAGATGAGAATGCCAGTTCTGGAGCCGCAGGGGCAGAAACCACTTACACCTGTCCCATGCATCCGCAAATTGTGGAAAGCACCCCCGGTTCTTGCCCGATATGCGGAATGGACTTGGTGCCGGTTAAAGCGCAAACTGCCGCTGAAAAGAATGCCGGAAGCATCATGCTGAGCGAAACCCAAATGAAGCTGGGAAACATAACCACCCGGCCTGTTCAGATGGGGCAGGTAGGAGGCAACACTATCCTTACCGGCAGGCTAGCAGTGAACCAAACGCAGGCCGATTTAATCAGTAGCCGTGCCGCCGGTCGTGTGGAAAGGCTGTATGTCAAAGAAACAGGCCGACCTATCCAAAAAGGCCAACCGCTCTATGACTTGTACAGTGAATCCTTGCTGACGCTGGAGCAGGAATACTTATTGGCCTTGGACCAGGTGAAAGCGTTTCCGGAGGGGAAGCAATTTGCCTCTATCCTTGAGGCTGCCAAAAACAAGCTCCTGCTAATGGGCTTATCAAAAGCCCAGGTAAATCAGATAGCCCGCTCCAGGAAATTAGATGCCCGTATCACGTTCCTGGCCCCAACCTCCGGTATCGTCACGGAGATAGCTGCTGCCGAAGGTGCTTATGTGGCTGAAGGCAGCTTGCTTTACCGACTGAACCGCTTTTCTACCATTTGGGTGGAAGCTGAACTCTATGCGCAGGAAGCAGGGCAGTTACAGGTCGGCACCCCCGTAGTGGTCACGGTATCCGGCGCACAGGCTCCCATTCAAACCAAGATTACTTTCATAAACCCGGAATTTCGCCAAAACAGCCAAGTGGTGGTAGCACGGGCAAAACTGCCAAACCCGAATGGGCAACTGATACCTGGTACCCAGGCTACCATTACCCTTCCTGCTCCGGAAAACCGGGCACTGACCCTGCCACTCGATGCCGTCATACGGGACGCCCGCGGGGCGCACGTCTGGGTGAAAACGGGGGAGAATACCTTCAACTCTAAAATGGTTACCCTAGGGGCCGAAAGCGCGAATCAGGTAGCCATCACCAACGGGTTAAATCCGAACGATACAGTAGTGGTAACTGGGGCCTACTTACTCTACAGCGAATATGTATTAAAAAATGGCACGGACCAGATGAGCGGTCATAATCATTAAAATTCAAATTAAAACTCAGGGGACCATGCTTTACAATATGCAAAAACCACTTTTGATAGCCTTTTTACTGTTCGGTTTTTCGGCTTGCAACTTTCATACCGAAGACGACATGGACGGAATGGATGATATGGGCGGTGGGGAAGGAATGAATATTGATTATCCGGCGGCTTATGTAGTGAATGGGGAATCAAACAATATAGAGGTGCTTAATTTACTTGACCTCTCCCAGAAAATGCAGATTTCTTTGAATGGGGCCACTTTCCCGCACCACATCAATTTAAGCCCCGATAAAACGAAGCTGGCCGTAGCCATTACCAGTACCGATTTAAGCGGTGGCCATGACTCAGACGGTATGAGTGGGATGGATGGGTTCAAAGTAATCGTGTTGAATAGTTACACCGGGAAAATCGAAAAAGAGATACTACTACCTAGAATGCCGCACAATGGGATTTTCAATACGAACGGCTCTGAGTTATGGATTGCCCAGGAAGATGAGCAGCTAAGCCAAGTGTTGGTTTTCAACACCGGTAACTGGAGCCTCAAAAGCACCATCAACGTTGGAAGAGGATTATCCGAAGTCACCTTTTCGTCTGACGGCACAAGAGCCTACGCCGCAAATACCCTAGATGCCACTGTCTCCATTATTAACCCGGACACCAAAATGGTTTTAGCCACCGTGGCGGTGGGCAAGGACCCGGTTGGGGCCTGGCCGGGCGCAAATGGCTTCATGTATGTGGACAATGAAACCGACCAAACCGTTACGGAGATAGCCGTAGCCTCAGGTGCGACTACAGAAACCATTCACCTAGGCTTCAAACCGGGCTACGTGGCATACCACCCCTCCAAACAAGAACTTTGGGTTAGCGATGCAACCAATGGCCAAATCGCTTACTACGCACAACAGAACAGCCTGTGGGCTCTACAAGGCCATATCGCCACAGGAGCCGATGCGCACGCCATCGCCTTTTCCCAGGATGGCGCAACAGCTTACGTCACCAACCAAGGAGCGGGAACAGTCTCCGTCATTAGAGTATCCGACCATTCCGTTACCGCCACGGTTCCAGTGGGGAAAAAACCGAACGGACTTGCAATCCGGCAATAATATCTATCTCGAATACTAAACCCAATTTAAAATATGAAACCTTTCAACACCTTTCTTTTCCTGCTGTGCTTTTTATTTATATCCGTTGCTTTAAGCCCCCGAACCGTGATAGCCCACGGCGGGGAAAAGCATAAGGAAAAAGCTAAGGCTCCCCAAGCTGACTCCTCCAGACAAGAACCAGAAGATTCTCGCGACATGGTTGTTCTTAAGGACGTTACTCCGGCAGAACATGCGGGACACGTAGCCAATCCAGGGGAAGTACACGCGTCTTTGGCTGACTTTCCGCACATCCATCCCCTGATTGTCCATTTTCCTATTATGCTGCTGATGATTGCGGCGGTCATGCAATTCGTCAATATCCTTTTCCGGAAAAAGGAACTGAATTGGGCGGTGACTATCATGGTACTGGTGGGCTTTGTGACGGCTTATGCCTCCTCGTACTGGTCGCATCCGCACACTTCGGGGCTCTCCGCCCACGCGGAACTCGTTTTGGAGCAGCACGACAAATACGCTGATTATACAGTTTACCTGGCCGGCATTGGGTTAGTGGCCCAACTTCTAAGCGTGCTGGTATTCAAAGGGAAACGCTGGAGCATCGCCATAGCTGCCGTTATCTTAATTGGTGCCGGGTATGCAGTTAGCATGGCAGGCCATTACGGTGCCCAGCTAGTTCATATTGAGGGCGTAGGTCCGCAGGGAAAATTCCTGGAGCAACACCATTAAAGATATTTATACAAATCACCTAACAAGTTATCATGATACAGAAAGTAACCATCTATTTTGTGCTTACCGTCTTCAGCTTTTCCTTGATGTTCTGTAACCAGAATTCCAACTCCGAACAAGCACAGGGAAGAGATAACCCGACAACTTCACCCGCCGCCCCTCAGTCGAAAGCAGAGGATGCTGTCACCATAGCGGAACAACCTGAACCCGACACACTCAAAGGAAGCGTGAAAGCAGTGGCTACAGGGAAAATAGGTTCTGTAAACCTACGAATAGACTACCATTCACCTGCCGTCCGGAATCGGGTGGTGTGGGGCGGTCTGGTGGCTTACGACCAGGTTTGGGTGACCGGAGCCCATTCCGCTACTAGCTTGCAAACGGATGGCCCTATCGTCATAGGAGGCCAAAAAATACCTGCTGGTCAATATGCCTTGTTTACCATACCTGGTAAACATGAGTGGGCGGTGATATTAAATAAGAAGTGGGAGCAGCATCTGGCAGATGAGTATTCTGAAATGGAAGATGTAGTCAGACTTTCGGTGCAGCCTGAAACCAGTCAGCATCAGGAACGCCTACGCTACGAGATTAGACCCGAAGGAGAGAAAAACGGGAGTATTCTTATGAGGTGGGAGAAATTGACCATCTCGATTCCTATTTCCCTTTAGAGCCATATTAATCTGCTTTTAAAAGTTAAAGTACCTAAAGCTCCTTCTGCTCTAATCCAGAGCTTCACATATTTTTAGCAATAGTGTAATTTATTATTATGGAACTCCAAACCGATGATACCAAAACCACCATATGCATCAAGAACATGGTGTGTCCTCGCTGCATCCGGATTATAAAAGAGCAGTTAACTCTTCTGAATCTTCCGGTAATTGAGGTTCATCTGGGCTATGTAGATTTGAAGCGTCCATTGGAGCCTGCAGAGAAGGAAAAGGTAAAAGAATTCTTAAGTGATTATGGCTTTGAATTGCTGGAAGAAAGGAAAGCAAAGTTGGTAGAGCAGATAAAAACTTTGATTATTGACGCAGTTCACTATAAGGAAGAACAAATCGCGTCTAACTATTCAACTTACCTGGCCCAGACCATCGGGAAAGATTACAGCACCCTAAGCCATGCGTTTTCTTCAATGGAGGGTATCACCATCGAAAAGTACATCATTCTTCAAAAGATAGAGTATATCAAAGCACAATTAGACTATGAGGAATTATCCCTGGGAGAAATTGCCTCTAAACTACATTACAGCAGCCTAAGCCATCTTTCCAAACAATTCAAATCCGTGACCGGCTTTACCCCTTCCGAGTATAAAAAACTTCAGCCTAGAGGCCGCCAAACACTTGACCAATTGTACTAGAAATAGAAAAGAACCATGGTTATAACCTAAACACTTATGAATATTCTGTATCTGCTTTCTGGAACTTCTATTTTCATTATTACTACGGTAGATATAATCAAAACTACTCTATCCACAAAAGGGGGAGGTGTGATTACAAAAAGAATTTCAAGAGCTGTTTGGAAATTATTTTTCTCAATGTCTGGCCAGAACGGAAAATCCACTGCTTTAGAATTCGCGGGCCCTGCTGTCTTAATAATGGTACTTCTGGTCTGGATTATTGGCTTATGGGCAGGTTTTTTTCTTTTGCTTTTATCAGATGGGGACTCCATCATAAACAGCACAACTAGAGAAAACGCTATGGCCTTAGAAAAGCTGTACTATGCCGGGTTTACCCTATCAACCTTGGGGGTGGGTGATTTTGTAGCCTCCTCCAACAGTTGGCGGATACTCACTAGTTCGATGGCATTCACGGGGCTGGTTTTTATAACAACCTCCATTACATATTTTTTGCCGGTTTTATCGGCGGTAAACCTGCAAAGCAACCTAAGCTTGTATATCAGCAGCATGGGAAGGACACCCCAGGAAATGATGATAAAGAGCTGGAACGGGGGAAATTTTTCTTCCTTCTTTGATTGTGTCCCGAACATGTGCCAGATGCTTATAAAGCACACCCTTAACCATCATTCCTATCCCATCATTCACTACTTCCACAACAAAGAACCAAAACAGGCCATCATTGTACAGGTAGTGATGTTAGAAGAAGTTTATTATCTCCTTAGACAGGTGGTTTCTACGGAAGTAGCCTTAGATGAAGTAAAAATGACCATGTTGCGCACCGCCCTGGATACTTATTTTAGCTTAGTGAAGAAAAACTTTATACAAGAAGAAACCAGCCAAAAGTATCCTCCCTCTCCAGAACTCGCCCCCCTGCTGCAGTCAGGGATTCCAGTTAAACAAGAAGCTAGTATAAACCAAGGCAATGGCCAGCAGCAACAGGATAACCGGAATATTCTCACTGCCCTTTTGGGGAGCGATGGTTGGTCCTGGCAGGAAGTTTATCCGACAAAAGATATTGTTGGGTAACAATCCTTTAAACCCCATAGTGGGCAACGTTTAGCAACCTAATTAACCGCAGTTTTATACTTTAAAATAATAACGCGTTTTGAAGGCTGAAAAGGCAAAAAGCCCTTCAATGGGAAACTCTCCTGGTAGTCCTTAGTAAGAATTATATCATTAATGTAAAGTCTGAAATAGTATGGAAATCATAAAATTCAAAACCACCATGGGTAATCAAAGCGATGTAACGAAAGTTGCCCCCTATCTGGAAAAAATCAAGAGTATATCCAATTGGCAAGTAGATACAGAAACAGAAGAAAATGTGCTGAGTGTTTCCGGCAAAGATTTAAATCCTCAGGCCATAGAGAATGCCGTTCAGGAAGCAGGCTTTCAGGCAGAGATACTTAGGGTAGTGGGCCTAAGCGGGGATGAATTGTAAATCTAAATTGAAACACCCATAAATTTATAAAGGAGAACCTCACTTGAAGGTTCTCCTTTATAAAACAATGTATAGGCAATGAAGTAATTCTTGCTATTGCGGATGCTCCTGCAGCCACGCATCCAACTCCTGCTTTTCCTTTTGCTGCTCATCCATGATTTTCTGAGCCATGGCTTTTATTTCCGATGCCTTCGCCTGAGGCAGATAAGCTTTAACCATATCTATTCCACTTTGGTGGTGCATGCTCATAAGGCTTGCAAAATGATGGTCGGTGGTACCAGCCATATTATGGTTCATGCTGGCCATCATGCTTTTCATAGGCTGCATCATCTTCATGGTAGCAGCAGTATCACCCGTAGCAGATTGGTTGTTTTGAACAAAGTCTCTAAGTTTTTCCTGCTCCTCTTTTTGCTTCGGCGGACTCTTTTTAGCCATGTTGACGAGCATTGTATCACTCCCCTTGCTTTCTTCTTCCTGGGCCATCTTAATCGCTCCTTCGTGGTGGGTGGCCATTAAATTGGCAAAGTCTACGTCTGGATTACCGGTGAGTTTCACCTCCTGCATCGCCGTCATGTTCTCGTGCATCAGGTCCATCATCTCATTTGACTCCCCAGCTTCCATGTTGTGGCCGGAATGGTCTTCTGTTTTCTCCATATCGGAGGCCACTTCCGTTTCACCTGAGTTCTGGCTACAGGCGGTAAAGAACAAGGAGGCCCCGCAAAGCATTGCCACCCACTTAGAATTAAACTTGTTGTTTTTCATAGCTTTTGTTTAGAGATTAAAAATAAATCTAATGGGAAAAAGACGACATACTGCCGACAGAAACAGGGGTGATTGTAGTGTATAAGCTCACCTATCGTAGTAACAGTTTTAATTTTATAAAGAACTTATTCTAGCACAGATATTCACTTTCTCATCCTTGGTTCAAGATAACCCTGCTGGAGGTTTGTCTCAGAAAACAGCATCAGAACAAAGTTTGGAATAAATTATTCTTCATCCATTCTTTTTAAAATAGCCTTCATTTCGGCAATTTCCTTCACTTGGGACTTGATGATTTCGTCAGCTAGTTTTTTCAATTCAGGGTCTTTGATATTGGCTTTCTGGCTAACCATGATGGCGGAAGAGTGATGAGGAATCATTGCCTTCATGTATTGCTCGTCAGCGACTAGGACTTGGTTTCTTAAAAAAAGCAAGGCTCCAACAAATACTATAGCGCTTGATGCATAAATTATCATATTTAACTTTTTATCTTCATACATGTTCCGCAGCATCAATAACATTACCACGGCCATAGGCGCTACCATCAATAAGGTAGTATAGACCCTGGTAGCACTTAGATAAATATGTTCAGCTTGGTCCACATTTAAGAACATTACCGCGTACATGATTACAAACGATGCTGTTAGCATGTAAAGGAACTTCTTGTAATGGTTGTTTTTCATTTGGAGTATTTGTTTCTAGCCTAAATCATACAGGTATTTTCCCAATTCATAATTGAATTTTTGGTGTAAAGCTTTTTATAGCCTTGTATATTAGAATACACCTATACTCTATGGATAAGCGTTTTATACGAAGCTCTCGGAGACTAGTTATTTAGAGCAGATAGGCTAAAAAGGCATTAAAATATAGGAATTTTGGTTTTATAGCCTAGCAAAGCCCATAAATGGTGAGATACGAGATAACTACCATATTAATATGCAGTATTATATCAGTCTTTTCTTAAATTATACAAATACTATTTTCCATCATTTAACCCTAGAAACTCCATCAATAGTACTTGGTGTCTCTTTACTTTATATGAGATGCTCTTCCGAATTAATATAATAGGCTTAAGTATCATAAGGCTCTTATGCCCCTGTTGATGATGGTGATAAAATATTAAAAGATGAAGCATCTTTTATCGGTGGTGCCTTGACAGTAAAGGTTCTCGGAAATGACAGTAATACCCAAATTATATAAATCTAATCAAGGATAATTAAAAACATATATCCCCCTAAAGTGTAAAACTATAGAGTTCACATAATTAAACAACATAACTAATTACTACCATGCACAATTCTCAATATCAATCCGTTATACAAGCCCTTAATGCTTGTGCTGCTGCCTGTGACCATTGTTACGATGCCTGTTTACAGGAGCAGGATGTTAAAATGATGGCCCGTTGTATTCGCCTGGACCGAGATTGTTCCGACATCTGTAAGCTTACTGCCAGCGCACTGGCCCGCAATTCAGAAGTAGCTAAAACACTGTTGCAAGCCTGTGCCGACATCTGCCGGGAATGTGGAATCGAATGCGCAAACCATAAACACATGCAGCATTGCTTAGAGTGTGCAGAGGCTTGTAAAGCCTGTGAAGAAGCTTGCCGGAGCGCACTTTAATAAAATCATAGGTACGACAGAAGACGTCTCTCCTTCATTGGCAGAGGCGTTTTTTGTCGTTTATAATAAGTCCTTTATGATAAAATCCCCCCCCTTGGTTGCAGTACTGGTAATATTACTATTTCTGTATGGGAACGAAACAAATGCCCAAACCGATACCGTTACCTATCACATCTCCATTAGCCAGAAAAATGTAAATATTGCTGGTAAAGAGAGTATGGGCTTAACCATAAACGGGTCTATCCCAGGGCCTACGTTGCGGTTTCCCGAAGGAGGCTACGCTGTGATATACGTAAAAAATGAGATGAATGTGGAAACTTCAGTGCATTGGCATGGCTTGCTGCTGCCTAATTTCCAGGACGGTGTACCTTACCTGACCACACCTCCCATTGAACCAGGCAAAACCCTCAAATACGAGTTTGCCTTAAGGCATGCTGGTACCTATTGGTACCACTCCCACACCGGCTTGCAGGAACAGTCTGGCGTATATGGTTCCATTGTTATCGAACCCAAAGAAAAAACATTGGACTACGCCCGAGACTTTGTCGTGGTTCTGTCTGACTGGACATATGAGAAGCCAAAGAATGTCTTGAAGAACCTGAAACGCGGGCTAGAAATCTATGACATACAGAAAGGTACGTCAACCCCGCTGGGCATGGTCATAGCAAGGGGTGCCTTGGGGGCACAGCTTAATTTCTGGCGACAACGGATGGAAGGGGCAGATATAGCCGATATTTACTACCCTGCTTTCCTTACCAACGGTCAACCTGTGCAGGAATACCCGGAATTTACACCGGGAGAGAAAGTAAGGCTACGCATCATAAATGCCGCCGCCTCCAGCCAATTCTGGTTGACCTTCGGCGGAGAAGAACCGCTGTTAGTAGCCGCCGATGGTTTGGATGTAATGCCTGTGCAACGGAACAAAACGTTTATTGCCGTAGCTGAAACCTATGATTTCATTGTCACCATTCCGCAAAACGGTAAAATGGAGGTAAGAGCTACCGTGCAGGATGGCTCCGGCCAAACAAGCGCCTTCTTCGGGCAAGGCAATACCCTTAGCGCGCCAGATGTGCCCCGGCCAGATAAAGTGGCCATGATGCAGCAAATGGCCGGGATGAAGATGAAAATGGGGGCCCCTGCCTCCAAATTTAATCCGGGAAAGGAAGAGCCTGTTGAAATGATGAACAAGTGGGGGATGCAGATGGAAGGAGAGATGGGCATGGGGCAAATGGGCGGAATGAATCACGGCACGGCTGATGCGGGCAAGATGCAGAAAGGGAGAAAAGATGGGATGAGTGTTTCTAAAGATTCTCTGGCCACCTCTAAAACAAGCCATGACAGCATGTCCCACCAGGGAGTAAACCGGCAGGCAAACAAGATGGGAATGGAAAAAGCGGGGGAGAAAATAAAAACGGATTCGGTGTCCGCTGGAGGAATGGACCATGGGATGAATAATGCCCCCATGAGGAACTCGGCCTCAAGCTCTGGAATGCCTATGGCAGGGAAGAGTCAGGAAAACAGCGAGCAAGGCATGTCCGGCATGGGCATGTTCGATGAATATAACTATGATTACTTAAAATCGCCGGAGAAAACAGATTTCCCAACTGATAAACCGGTTAAGGAAATGGTGCTGAACCTAACTGGTAACATGGTGCGCTACATTTGGAGCCTGAACGGAGTGCCATTAAATGAAGCGGATAAAATAAAAATCAACAAAGGCGAAGTAACGCGCATTATCCTTAACAACCTGACCATGATGCACCACCCCATGCACTTGCACGGGCATTTTTTCAGGGTTATCAACGGGAACGGGGAATATTCCCCTCTGAAACATACCGTAAACGTGGCTCCCATGCAAAAGGTAGTCATTGAGTTTGATGCCAATGAGTACGGCGACTGGTTCTTCCACTGCCATGTCCTGTACCACATGGACGCGGGCATGGCACGGGTCTTTAGTTACGGTACCCCCAGGGACGAAAGGCTGGAACGCTATCCTCTATCTATCCTCACAAACAAAAGCAATCATTTTTTTACCTGGGGTGTCGTTGACGCAGCCTCCCACATGACAGAACTCAACCTCGTGTCTTCCAACATAAGGAACCAGTTTGTTTTAAACGCAGAATACGGCTGGAATAAGAACCTGGAAGCAGAGTTTACCTACGGGCGGTTCCTATATGACTACCTAAGTGTTTTCGGAGGTGTCAACGTGGAAAACGAAGAGGAAAATAGCCTTGATGAAATACAACCCACGGCCATAGTAGGCTTCAGGTACCTTACTCCGTACCTTTTTAACCTGGACGTTCGGATTGACAACAAACTCCGGCCCCAGGTAAGCTTAGCCCGAGAGGTACTTGTATTTCCCCGGACTTTCCTGTTCGGGGAGTTCGAATACCAAGCTGACTTTGGTTGGGTAAAAGATGCGCAAGAAGGCAGAGTAAGCAGCGGTGCGGGTTACACGAGGGAAATAGTCTGGAGAGTAGGCTCTGAATATCTTATCTCCAAAACCTTTTCGCTTATGGCAAACTATGATAACAGGTTTGGTGCGGGGGGAGGATTGACCGTAAGGTTCTAAAGGGACAGTCTTTAGCATCTATCAACAGATTTACGGGAGACTATATTGGCTGTACAGAAAGACCACAATAGTTAATCGGCTTTTTCAGATGAACAAAATAGTATAACGCTTTTTTAAAATTATGTCACACATTAACCTAAGTCAATGGGTATTTTTATGAAAGAAAGCTGAGTGCCTACATGAGTACTTATGCCATATGTCTTAGTTGAAAACCAAACAATAATTGAAAGATTATGGAAACTCTGAAATTTAAAACCAATATCAAATGCGGTGGATGTATAGCCACTGTTACCCCCTTCCTAAACAGTGAAAAAAGTGTGGAGAAGTGGCAAGTAGACACTAATAACCCTGATAAAATTTTAACTGTCGAAGGAAGTACCGTAAGTGAGCAGGAAGTAGTAGAGGCGGTTGAGAAAGCTGGCTTCAAAATAGAGCCACTTCAATAGAAGAGCAGAAATAAAGGGGTAATCTACAAAATTACCCCTTTATTTTTATTCCTAATCTTCCTGAATTAAACCCGTAAACTATGGACCACTCCCACCATAACCACCATCCAAACAACGAAAGGAATTCTAAAGGCACCGAGGCAGCGGACCAAATAGCCGAGAAAACGTTGCATGCCCATAACCGGGCAATACCTGACGAGGAACAGCACCCTTCCGGGCACGGAGAGCACGGCCACGACCATCATGCCATGATGATTGATGATTTCCGGAAAAGGTTTTGGGTCTCACTGTTACTATCAGTACCGGTCATCATCATTAGCCCGATGGTACAGGATATTTTGGGGTACCGGCTGGAAATACCCTTTAACATGTACATCGCCTTTGCCTTGTCTTCTGTCATTTTCTTTTACGGGGGATGGCCATTCCTGACTGGCTTCAGGGATGAGGTAAAGAAGGGGTCTCCCGGCATGATGACATTGATTGCAATTGCAATAACGGTAGCTTACCTATACAGTACCGCCATCGTCTTCGGACTGGAGGGAATGGATTTCTTCTGGGAACTGGCCACCCTCATCGTCATCATGCTCTTGGGCCACTGGATAGAAATGAAATCCGTTTTAGGAGCTTCCCGCGCCTTGGAGCTGTTGGTAAGTCTCATGCCCTCCGAAGCGCATGTCATAAGAGGGGGGGAAACGGTAGATGTTAGGATTGATACTCTGCAAAAAGATGACCTGATACTGATAAAGCCAGGCGAAAAGATTCCCGCTGATGGCCTTATAGAGGAAGGGGAAAGCTATGTGAATGAAAGCATGCTCACCGGCGAAAGCAAGCCCGCGCAGAAGGTAAAAGATGACAAGGTAATTGGGGGCTCCATCAATGGGACTGGCTCTCTGAAAGTAAAAGTGCAAGGCACAGGTGAGGAGAGTTACTTGAACAAAGTCATCAGCCTGGTGCAGGAAGCCCAGAAAACTAAATCAGACACGCAGCACCTGGCGGATAAAGCCGCCCGTTGGTTGACGTATATCGCCCTCTTCTCAGGCTTTGCCACCTTTACGGTTTGGCTCTTGGTTGGAGCCGAATTGGCCTTTGCCCTGGAGCGGATGGTGACGGTGATGGTAATCTCCTGCCCGCATGCGCTTGGTTTAGCAGTACCTTTGGTAGTAGCCATATCTACGGCTATATCTGCTAAAAACGGCCTGCTAATCCGGAACCGGACGGCCTTTGAGAATTCCCGCAAGATAACCACTATCATCTTCGATAAAACCGGTACGCTTACCGAAGGCTCCCACCAACTGGCCCGGATTATTTCCTTCCATCCGGCCTACCCGGAAAAAGAGCTGCTGCGGCTTGCGGCTGGGGTGGAGCAAAATTCAGAACATTATATCTCCCAAGGCATCTTGAAGCGGGTAAAGGCGGAAAATATTACCATTCCTACTGCCGAAAGCTTCAATTACCTGCCTGGGAAAGGTTTGGAAGGCACCGTGGAGGGCAGGTCAGTGAAGGTAGTAGGCCCTAATTATATTTCAGAATTCGATATCCAGGTTCCGGAAAGCGATGCGGAGGAAGGGGTAGAAACAGTAGTATATGTGTTGATAGATGGAACGGTAGCTGGCTTTATCAGCCTGAGGGATAAGATTCGTCCGGAATCCGCAGAGGCCATAAGGATCCTCAAAGCCAACGGCATCAAGAACCTTTTGCTGACCGGGGATAATGACCGGGTGGCCAGGAGTGTGAGCGACACCTTGCAGATGGATGGCTTTCTGGCCAACGTATTACCCCATCAGAAACAGGAGAAGATTAAGGAATTGCAAGCCAAAGGTGAATTTGTGGCTATGACTGGGGACGGAATCAATGATGCCCCAGCATTGGCGCAAGCAGATGTGGGTATTGCTGTTGGCTCCGGAACAGATGTTGCTGCTGAAACCGCCGACATTATCCTGGTGAACAGCAACCCGAAGGATATTGCTTCTTTGATTCTTTTCGGCAAAGCTACTTACCGCAAGATGATTCAGAATATCATCTGGGCTACTGCCTATAACGTCATAGCCCTGCCTTTGGCAGCAGGAGTTCTATATAAGCAGGGTATTATGGTATCACCGGCAATTGGAGCCGCTTTGATGAGCATGAGTACGGTTATCGTGGCCATCAACGCCCAGTTGTTACGGAACCAGATTAAAAACCAATAGATTTAAAAGCCTAGGGCCTGCCAGTCTGACAAGCCCTAGACTTTTACAATTGGGAAACGCATTATAAACTTATAGCTGCTGCGCTTTCAAACGCAGGCTGTTGGCAACCACTGAAACCGAACTCAGCGCCATCGCCGCCCCGGCAATCATAGGGTCCAATAAGAATCCATAGAAAGGATAGAGCAAGCCCGCTGCGATTGGAATGCCAACGAGGTTATAGATAAAAGCCCAGAATAAATTCTGCCGAATGGCATTTACGGTTAACTTAGATAACTTCAAGGCCTTCGGTAACAATTGCAAATCAGAGGTAATGAGAGTCATCTTGGCTACGTCAATGGCTATATCCGAACCTTTCCCCATGGCAATGCTTACATCTGCCTGCGCAAGTGCCTGGGAGTCATTAATCCCGTCCCCTACCATCCCTACGACTTTGCCCTGACTTTGGAGAGCCTTTACAAAATCAGCCTTCTCGCTTGGCATTACCTCGGCTTGGAAATGCTGAATCCCCACCTGCCGGGCAACTGAAGCCGCCGTTCGGGCATTATCACCAGTCAGCATATAAACCTCGATTCCCCTTTGCTGCAGTAATTCAATCGCCTTAGCCGATGTCTCTTTCACTTTGTCGGCAATGGCCAAGATAGCCACTGCCTTCCCCTCCTCTGCAAAATAAATCACGGTTTTAGCTGCCTCTGCCAAATTTTCTGCCAAACTGGATAGGTCACTTGAAACCGATATTTCCTCTGCAGCCATGTACTTAGGGCTGCCCACTAAGTAGAAGCGTCCATGCCAGCTTGCCTTCACCCCTTTTCCAGTTACGCTATCGAACCCATCTATCTCCACAGTTGGGACCGCGGCATCCCGCAGGTGGCGGGCTACGGCTTCCGCTAAAGGATGCTCAGATAATTGTTCCAGGGAGAATAGTACGGACTGCAGTTCTTTGCAACGTGGGCGGGCTTCTTCCGACCAGAAAACATCTGTTACTACTGGCTTGCCTTCGGTAATGGTGCCGGTTTTATCTAGAATAACAGCATTCAGGCGGTGTGCCTGTTCCAAGCTCTCGGCATCTTTTATCAGGATACCATGTTCGGCTCCCTTCCCTACCCCTACCATGATAGCCGTGGGGGTGGCTAGACCTAAAGCGCAGGGGCAGGCAATAACCAACACCGTTACGAAAGCCAGTAACCCTTGTGAAAGGCCGTTATCACCGCCTAAAACCAGCCAAGTAACCAAAGTGACAAGAGCAAAAACAAACACAACGGGCACGAAAATCCCGGCTATTTTATCGACTAATTTCTGCACCGGGGCTTTAGAACCCTGGGCATCCTGCACTAATTTGATGATTTGAGCTAAAAGTGTCTCACTGCCCACCTTCTCAGCCGTAAACCGAAAGCTGCCTTTTTGGTTAATTGTTCCGGCAAATACTTTATCTCCCATTCTTTTGGAAACAGGCACCGGTTCCCCGCTTATCATCGATTCGTCAACATAAGAAGAACCAGAGGAAACTTCACCGTCTACCGGTACTTTTTCGCCGGAACGCACGAGAAGAACATTTCCTTTCTGAATAGTTGAAATGGGCACTTCGCGTTCCTGGTCTCCCTCAACAAGCCAAACTGTTTTAGGCTGCAGCCCAATCAGTTTTTTTATCGCTGAAGAGGTACTGGATTTTGCCCGCTCTTCCAGCAGTTTGCCCAGCATGATAAAAACAATGACAACCGCAGCCGCCTCAAAATAAACGTGGGGATGTAAGTTTCGCGCATGCCAAAAACCGGGATTTACTGTATTAAAAACACTAAAAGCAAAGGCAGTGCCGGTACTTAGAGCTACCAGCGTATCCATGTTGGCCTTGCCATGGCGGGCTTGCTTGAAGGCATTAACAAAGAAATTGCGTCCAAATACAAATAGAACCGGGGCACTTAAAGCCATCATTATCCAATTGCCATAAGGCATCTCCATAAAGAACATCCCGATGACCACCACAGGCAGCGTAAGCAGGCCTGCCAAAACAGTCTTACTTTTGAGCCCCCGGTAATGGCTCTGCTGGGTTTGCTCTTGAATCTCCTGGGCATTCTCAGTATCTATTATCAAGTCATACCCGACCGACTGAAGCGCCTTTTGCATATCCGTTACCTGTACCTTTTCCGGATTATAGGTAACCTGTAAAGTCTGGGTCGCAAAGTTGACGTTGGCCTGGGTAACGCCCGGCGTACTGGCAACCATGGATTCCACACTAACCGCACAAGCTGCACAGGTCATGCCGGTAACTGGCATGGAAACCTGTGAAGCCACTCCCTTTGTTGCCAATGTTGGGGCTTGCGGAATTTGTATATCTTTTCCCATTTAGTTGTAACATTATTTCTTTAAAACAAATTTACGGCTGACTTAAGTTGAAGTCCTTATAGAATTTAGGAAAAGAGTAATATGATTTTGCGGCACCAGACAAACAACTTAGTCCGCTAGCCTACCTACCACAACCTACACCTATATATAAAGAGTGGACGATAAATTAGAATAGAAATATTTTAAAGAGAAAAGCACGCTTCATAAATCTTTTTTACATAATTATTAAAATGCGATACTTTTTTCCCTATTTTACAAATCAGGAACGTTCGTTGCTGATTTGTAAAATGGAGGGTAACTTAGCAAAAAAGTAAAAGAAATGGGGCGGCAGGGGAGAAAAGCCATAAGTTTTGCAATTGCAAAACAGTACCTGAAATTTCTGCCGCCACTCCTATATATATATGGAGCATCAAAAGTACATCGCCTACTACCGGGTATCGACCGCCAAGCAGGGCAGGAGCGGCCTGGGTCTGGAGGCACAGCGCGCCGCCGTTATCTCCTTCACCAAAAACCCGGACGGCATCATCCGGGAGTTCACCGAGCACGAGTCGGGCAAGAACGACGACCGACCGCTCCTGGAGCAGGCGATATTGGCGGCCAAGAAACAAAGCGCCACTTTGATCATCGCCAAACTGGACCGATTGAGCAGAGAAGTGGCCTTTCTGTTCCAGCTTAAGAAAAGGGTGGAGAAGAACAACATCAACTGGTTGTGCCTGGACATCCCGGAAATGAACACGCTCAACATCGGTATCTGGGGAACCATGGCCCAGCACGAGCGGGAGCAGATCAGCAAACGTACCAAGGTGGCGCTCCAGGCCCTGAAAGCCCGCGGCCGGGAATTAGGCAACTTGGATAACCTGACCGACACCGGCCGAGAGCTTGGCGTGGCGGCAATTAAAAAAAAAGCTGCCTCCAATGACAACAACAGAAGGGCAGCTGAGCTGATACGCCTCTATCGGAGGCAAAGAATGACTTGGTTAGCCATCGCCGAAAAACTGAACCAGTCCGGTTTCAAGGCAAGCAGAGGAGGGGAATTTCAGGCAGTCCAGGTCCAACGGATTTATTTCCGGTACTGTGCCGAGGATAAAAATGAAGGATCTAATCAGAGCTTATATTAAAGTGTTCACATCTATTACAATTTTTAGATGGGACGGCGGCAGGATTGCTTTGACTGGTCAGAAAAACGACATGCTTCTCGAAGAAAAGGGAGAACCACTTGGCAAGCCTAAAAATTATGTTCAACCATAGAAACAAACACAAAGGCCGACATCATACATTGTGAACCACAACCAAAATTTCATTGAGCGGAGAGTGGTTCCTAAACGGTATTAGAAAGATTTGCCGATGAGCGTTGGGCTCCTCTATACAACCTAAATTTAGGATTCATTCCCAAAATGAATAGTTACTAAAAAAGAGGGAGGATACCCGGCCTCCCTCTTTTTCATTTAAAGCTTTTAGCTTCTACCTAAACACATAGTCCACATTTGGCAACTGAGATAGCACCGGCGACGCAAGGTCAAGGACCTTGGCTCTTCCGTCAACTTTAGGTGAAACAGTGCCATTTTTCTTCAGATATTCTTCCATTACATCATGAACGGTATAATCCAGCAGCTTGGGATTTTTGGCATTTGGCATGCGGCATAATAGATGGTCTGGCTCACCGGTTCTGCGACAGGCAGCCATGGTGTACTCACGCTTCAGGTCAAGCGGTTTCCCGCCCACTGTGATAGACTGTACACGCTCTCCTTTTGGTGCGTTTGCTTTGAAGGTCAGCTCCATGCCAGAGAATCTAATAACCCAACCCCCGAACTGCTCCAGCGGCTTTAGTATACCTGGCATCGGCCATGATCCTGCTACATTAATTGTCAAAGCGCCCTATGCCTGGTCCTTGTCTAGCTCATTGATTCTGTCCTCAACCAGCCCTTTGTATCCCTACCCGTAATGGGCATTTTTTCCAAGAGCTGTTTGTTTGCCCGTCCCGTACCCGGTCCCACCTGTTGTTTGATGTACTCTTACCCTTAGATTTTTAAATGGAATCTATTTTGTAAAGTGGTACTACAATGACTTTGCTGTGCGTTCAAACCTGCAAGTTCGAAAGCCTAGGGCATTGGTTCTGCTGGTGATAGCACCAATAAAAGCGGCTGGTTTTGGTCCTCTTCTGCTTTACTAAACAGGTTCACTGTTTGTAGATGGGCCTTTAAGAAAAGCCAAAGGCAACTTTGATAAATCCGTAATAATACTTAATTTGGGTGCTAAAGTAATAGCAATTTGCTTTGCAAAAACCAATAGATTTTAAAAATGCTAGAATTGCCTTGCTTCAAAGACTAGATGATAGGGAATAGGATGGTAGTTTTAAAGCAATGGATTTACATAGGACTTGTGCCCTTGGTGGTTATTCTAACTTCTTGCCACCGGGAAGTGGAGAGCAGGAGCTATACCATTGGTTTTTCTCAGTGTACAGAAGGTGATGCTTGGCGTAAAGCCATGCACAAAGAAATAGTACGGGAAGTTTCTTTCCACCCTGAACTCAGCCTGCAAATTAAAGATGGCAAGAACAGCAGTGCCAATCAGGTTAAACACATCAGAGAATTCATAGAGCAGAAAGTAGATTTGCTCATTATCTCTCCCAATGAAACCGAACCCATAACCCCAATAGTGGAGGAAGCATTTGAGAAAGGCATTCCTGTAATTTTGGTAGATAGGAAAATCAGTTCCTCCTCCTACAGCGCCTACGTGGGGGCCGATAATTTCCAGATCGGGAAATTGGCAGGGGAGTATGTGGCTAACCTGCTGAATGGAAAGGGCAAGATTATAGAAGTGTGGGGTTTACAGGGCTCCTCGCCGGCAATTGAGCGTCACAAGGGGTTTCTGGAAGCCATAGGCCCATACCAAGAGATACAAGTGGTGGCAGAGGTCAAAGGTGAATGGGAAAAAGTAATAGCCAAAAAACGTTTCCCCGCCGTTTACCAGCAACATTCAGACCCAGATCTGGTTTTTGCCCACAATGATGTGATGGCTTTGGGTGCCTATGAGAGCCTTAAAGGACTGAAAAAGCAGAACAGCCTGAAATTTATTGGGTTTGATGGGCTAGCCGGTCCTAATGGAGGACTGCAATTAGTGGAAGACGGTGTTTTAGACGCCACCTTCCTTTACCCTACTGGCGGAGAGGAAATCATAAAGTTAGCTTACAACATCCTGCACAACCAGCCTTACAAAAAGGAGAATATATTAAACTCTACTGTCATTGATGGGCGCAATGTCCACATCATGAAACAGCAGTCAGACAAAATTCTGAGCCAAGAAGTAAATATCAACCGACAGCAGCAAAGAATCAGCGAACAGGTAAAGATCTACAACAACCAGCGTGCCCTGCTTTATGTCCTGGTCATAAGTCTTTTTATTATTATCATACTGGGAGCCTATGCGGTTTATTCCCTTTGGTTAAGACATGAGTCTAACAGGGCCTTAATGGCCAAAAACCGGGAGATCCTGGAGCAGCGCAATGAAATTGCCGAGATGGCCAAAAAAGCCGAAAAGGCAAATGAAGCCAAGCTCAAGTTCTTCACCAATGTGTCCCATGAATTCCGTACCCCTCTTACCCTCATTTTAGGTCCGGTGGAAGACGCTTTGCAAAGCAACATCTCGGTCGGGCTGAAAAAGGACATGCTTTTAGTGCGCCAGAATGCCCTACGGTTATTAAAACTGGTGAACCAACTAATGGATTTCAGGAAAGTGGAACGCAAGAAGATGCGTCTGCAGGCCACTGAAAGCGATCTGGTGAAGTTTGTGGAAGAGGTGGTTCAGTCTTTTAAGCGGCTGGCTCGCAAAAAGCAAATACACCTTAAGGTAATCTCTCGGGTGAAAGAAATCAACGTCTATTTTGATAAGGACAAGGTAGATAAGATTCTTTTTAACCTGCTGTCTAACTCTTTCAAATTCACCAAGGAAAATGGACACATCACTGTCCTGATCGAGTTGTCTGATGACCGGAACCATGTGCTGGTGACCGTGGAAGACACCGGTAAGGGAATGACACCCAGTCAAGTGGCCAGTGCCTTTGACAGGTTTTACACCGCAGATGATAACGCCAGTTTGGGTACGGGGTTAGGGTTGGCTCTCTCCAAGGAATTTATCAAACTGCACCACGGAGAAATATCTGTGGTAAGCAAAGAGAGGGAGGGAACACGCTTTATCTTCACCCTACCTTTGGGAAAAGAGCATCTGAAACCAGAAGAGATAATTCAGGAAACCACCCAAGAAGAGCAAAGTGCTCCTTTGACGGCAGGTGTTTTGGATGCAGATATGGAACTGTTCACCGGCACTCATGCCCAGGAAACTTCTGATATGGTGAAAGAGCATACCATTCTGGTTATAGAAGACAACAAGGAACTGCGTGAGTTCCTTGTTTCCCGGTTGTCCACAGATTTCAACGTGGTAGACGCCCCGCATGATGCCTTTGGTTTGCAGCAGGCCTTTGATACCATTCCAGACCTCATCATCTGTGATGTTAACCTACCCCAAAAAGACGGTCTGGAGGTTACTTTTCTGCTTAAGAAGGACATGAGGACTTCTCACATTCCGGTGATTCTGCTTACAGCTAAAGACACCCTTGAACAAAAGATAGACGGCATTCAGGCCGGGGCTGATTTGTATGTGACCAAGCCTTTCAGTTTTCTGTATTTACGGGAGCGGGTGAAAGGCCTCTTGAAAAACAGAGATCTTCTCAAAGTCTACTATAACAGTGCCATTTCGGTTGATACAAAGGTGCAAACTGCCCAGCCTAAACAACTTGATAAGAAGTTTATCAATGAAGTGGCGGCTTTAGTAGAGAGTAATTTGCAGAACCCAGACCTGAGTGTCAATGACATTTCTGAAAGCTTAGGGATGTCCAGGGTGCACGTGTATAGAAAAATGAAAGCCCTGCTGGGGTATTCGCTAAATGACTACATCGTAAATACCCGGCTTAAGAAAGCCCGGCACCTGTTACTCAACAGCCAAATGAATATCTCTGAAATTGCTTACGAAGTAGGCTTTTCATCGCCAGCCTATTTCTCAACTGCCTTCAAAAACCATTTCAACATGAGCCCCTCTGATTTTAAATCAACCCGTCCGGGTAAAGAGAAGATCCTCGTTTAAGCCAATCCCTTTTATTGAGTTTCCTTTGCTAGACCTGTTTACGGGAAGAATTGTTAAAATCTGCCATTAAACAGGCCTGCTGCTAGTAGGGTACGGAGGTGGTATCCAAAGTTAACCTCTAGTAGGAGTTTAGTAGAAGCTATCTCCAAAAGGTTTAAGTGGAATCATCATACAAGCCGGGAGTATGAAAGCTTTGAAGTTTTCAGCCTTGTTCTCATGCCTTGTGTCGCGTCTTCTGTAGAACCTGTTTAGGGTTTAGTTTTAACGCTGGCGCAGGCGTGAGATGGGGCGTTACGGCTTCTGTTTTGGAGCTATTTTTGAAAAAGTGGCTCCAAAACGGAGGTACCAGCGCACGCCTGCGCCAGCTGAAACAGGAAACCCCTAAACAGCCTCGTAGTTAAAGCACCTGGCAAAGAACCGTTCTATTTTCCACCTTCTTTTGTAGTGCCTGAGCTTTCTGCCGTGCTGTTTATTTTGCTCTGTTTCCCCTAGGAGGGGCAACCTTTTGGACTGGCTGCGGCTTTAGGGCCTCGTCCAGCGGGCAGTATCATAGGTTTCCTCTGGGCGTTTCAGGCAGGGGGCTCCATAAAGCTCTCCTCTAGGACCTTCACCACCAGTTGTACCTCGTGGGGAGATGCTGGATTCGGCTGAGGGAGACAGTACAAAGCCACCGTGCATCTGAGACTGGCATGGTCTTGTGCCTTCCCTTCACCTAGTCTTGCTAACCGCAGAGCCCCTTTTTTAGCCAAGCAGAAGGAACCGCCAATTAATCATTCGATCAAATCCACATCGGCTCTCGCGTAGGGTCCCTTTCCAATGACTCTACCACCCGCCGCATCACGCCCTCTTGCCGCCATTGTTAAAAAAGGGAGCTAGAGAGTCGGCAGTTGGCTCCAGTGCGTTCCCGCCTGGAGAATCCACAAAATGCCCTCCGGCACTTTCCGTTTTTTTCGCCAGGGCCTTCCTTTTCCGTCTGCTCTTCTGGCTCCACCCAGAATCATAATCTTTAGCTTCTCACTGCTTTTCTGTCAACTTCATAACTTTTGAACAAACCAAAACTTTTTAAGCTCCCTATTTTTGAGATAGCTTGTGGCCATAACACCTAAAAAACTCGCACGTGCCAGGATGATAGGTGTGCCATTTTGCTCAGGTTAAGTTTAAGACAACTGTTATATGAATAAGGCATGTAAAATCAAACGCTGTTTAATCGCTAGTTTTGCCAATAATGAAAAAACAGTTCTGAGATAGATTTGATTTCTGCCTGTTTTTTCAAAAACCAGCCTTTAAATGATGAAATTTAGTTTTGGGGGTTCACTAGGCCTTTAATAAATGTATCAATATTATAACCTAGGTTATAATATTGAAAGGTAAATGAAGTGTTTTGTAATTTAAATTTCTGATTTTCAATTAGTTATTTTAAGTATCAAAATAAATACTTTTTGATCAACCAGTGAATTTGAATGGGAGAGAAGGCAGATACCTTTGAAAAAAACATTCACATTCATGGTAAGCAAAAAAGTATACTTCTGGTCCATTGTGGTAGCGTTGGGCGGATTCTTGTTCGGGTTTGATACCGCAGTCATATCAGGGGCTGAAAAGGCCATCCAGAAACTGTGGAACCTGAACGTATTTGAGCATGGGCTAACCGTAGCCATTGCCTTAATAGGGACAGTACTGGGATCTCTCACCGGCGGGATTCCCTCTGATAAATTTGGGCGCAAGAACACCTTGTTTGGCATTGCGGTACTTTATTTACTGGCCTCTGTGGGTACGGCACTTGCCCCTGACTGGTACACCTTCCTCTTCTTCCGCTTCCTGGGAGGGATTGGAGTAGGGGTTTCCTCTGTTACGGCTCCCCTGTATATCTCAGAAATTGCTCCGGCCAAATCAAGGGGGAAACTGGTGGCCATGTTCCAGTTCAACATCGTGTTCGGGATTCTCATGGCTTATGTCTCCAATTATGCGTTTGCCGGTATCAGTGAGCATGACTGGCGCTGGATGCTTGGGATACAGGCCGTTCCTTCCATTGTCTTCTTAGCCACTATCCTGATGGTGCCGGAAAGCCCGAGGTGGCTGCTACTCAACAGGGCCAATAAGGTGGAAGACGCAAAAAGAACCTTGGAGATCGCTAACCCAGATGCGAACATCAACCAAATGGTAACAGATATTCTGATGTCTGCGCAAGAGCGCGATGATTTCGGAAACAAACCGGTTCTATTTTCCAAAAAGTACTCTCTTCCTATAACCTTGGCGGTACTATTTGCCTTCTTCAACCAAGTGTCGGGCATTAATGCTATTATATATTATGCGCCTCGCATTTTTGAAATGGTAGGCCTTGGTCAAGAGTCTGCTTTGCTTTCCTCCGCTGGAATAGGGTTCGTGAACTTTCTTTTCACGTTGCTGGCGATGAACGTAATTGACCGCTTCGGGCGGCGCACACTTATGTTTATCGGATCTTTGGGGCTAATTGTCACGTTGGGGCTGGTGGCCAAAGCTTTCTATTTGGAGGAGTTCAACAGCATGTCGGTTCCTGTTTACCTGTTTGTGTATATCGCCTTCTTTGCCTTTTCACAGGGAGCTGTAATTTGGGTATTCATCTCAGAGATTTTCCCTAATCAAGTGCGTGCCTCTGGCCAAGCCTTGGGCAGTTTCACTCACTGGATCATGGCCGCTGTTATTGCCTTCAGTTTCCCATACATTGCAGAGACGCTTGGGGGCGGTAATACCTTCATGATCTTCACTGGCATGATGGTGCTCCAGTTGATCTTTGTGTGGCGCATGATGCCAGAAACCAAGGGAACCTCACTGGAGAAAATAGAAAAAAGTGTGGTCTTCCATTAAATCCTACTCTTTATGCAGCAAAAAATAGTTTGTTTCGGCGAAACCCTCTGGGATATTTTGCCTAGTGGAAAACAGCCCGGCGGCGCTCCAATGAACGTTGCCATTCACTTGCGGCGAAACGGGTTTTACCCTGTGGTGGTGAGCCGCGTGGGAAACGATGATTTAGGCAAAGAGTTGGTCTCCTTCTTGGAAGAGCAGCAGGTCAACACTTCCTGTCTACAGACAGGCCAGACCCACTTAACTGGAGTAGTGAAAGCCAACATCTCTGACCGCAATGAGGTTACCTACAAGATTGTGGAACCAGTAGCCTGGGACTATATTCAGTACGAGGAAAGAATAGCTGAACTGATCTCCCAAAGTGATGTCTTCATTTATGGCAGCTTAGTGGCGCGCAGTAGTACCTCGCAGGAAACCCTGCTCCAGTATTTACCCTTGGCAAAGCTCAAAATATTTGATGTTAATCTCCGGCCACCACATTACACGAATGAACGGGTGTTAACTCTGCTTGAATTTGCCAATATAGTAAAGATGAACCACCAAGAGCTGGCTGAAATCTGCGAATGGCTGGGAGTAGAGGGAGACTTAGCGCAGCAAATGCACTCCATCAAGGACCACTTCAGTTTAGAACTGGTTATTGTGACCCGGGGCGAGAATGGAGCTGCCGCCTTGAATGAAACTGCCTTCTTTGAGCATGGAGGCTTTCATGTAGAGGTAGAAGATACAATTGGCAGCGGTGATGCTTTTCTAGCAACGTTCCTGACTAATTATCTCCAGCAAGAGCCTCTGGAACTAGCTCTGGAGAGAGCCTGCCTTGTTGGTGCCTTCCTGGCAACTCAGAGAGGTGCTACTCCCGCCTATAGACCTCATGAGATTACCAGAGAATCGCTTAATTCTTCAAAGGAGAATTCCATTCTTCACTCATAAACATACAAACCAATAAAATATGAAAAGAGTCTTACATCTAATCTTTCTTTTGCTTTGTATGGCCCAAGCCGTGCAAGGTCAAAGTACTGGGGAAATTACCGGAAGAGTGATTTCAGCAGGCAATAACGAGCCATTAATAGGAGTATCAGTGGTGGTGAAAGGCACAACTACCGGCGCTACAACTGATATGAATGGTAGATTCTCCCTCCAAGCTGCTGACAATGCCACCTTGGTGATTACCTACATTGGATTTATTTCTCAAGAGGTGGCCGTAGATGGGAGAAATAATATCCAGGTCACTCTACAGTCTGATACCAAAATACTGGATGAAATAGTGGTGACAGGGTACCAGACAGAGCGCAAAAAAGATTTAACAGGGGCCGTTTCAGTGGTAGATGTGGACGAGATGAAGAAGCAGTCGGTGGCAAACCCCATAAAGGCACTGCAAGGTCAGGTAGCCGGTATGGTGGTAACGGGTAACGGATCACCAAGCGCACCGGCTACGGTAAGAATAAGGGGGATTGGAACTCTCAATAACAATGATCCGCTTTACATTATTGACGGTGTGCCAACCAAGGCCGGCATGCATGAGTTGAACCCCGCCGACATTGAATCCCTACAGGTGCTGAAAGACGCCTCAGCGGCCAGTATCTATGGCTCTCGGGCAGCCAACGGCGTAATTATTATTACTACAAAGCGGGGCAAGGTAGGCCAATCGCAGATAAGCGCAAATGCCTACACTTCCATCTCCCGCTACATTAACCGCACTGAAATGCTGGATACGGAAGGGTACGGAAGAGCCTTGTGGCAAGCCAACATCAACAACGGTTCAGATCCAAATAATAATAGTGTGCAATACCGCTTTGATTGGGGAGTAGACCCCCAAACTGGTAAACCAGCACTTAACAAAGTGATGGTGCCAGAGTTTCTTGATGCCGCCCAAACCATGAGGTCCTCAAACACAGACTGGTTTGATGAAATATCCCGCACTGGCGTCATCCAGAATTATGACTTGTCGCTCTCTAACGGTACAGAGAACGGGAGCTACCTTTTGTCACTGGGCTACTTTGACAATCAGGGCGTCATCAATACTTCTGAATTTAACAGGATTTCAGCCCGTCTTAATTCAGACTATAAATTCTTCAATGGCAGGGTAACCGTTGGGCAGAACCTGAGTTTAACAAAAACCGAGGAAGTAGGGGCTGGCCCCATCAATGAAGCCATGCAGGCGTTGCCGTTGATACCAGTTAGAACCATAGATGGAATTGGCTGGGGGGGGCCAGTAGGAGGGATGAATGACCGCCAGAACCCTGTTCGCTTAATTGAAGACAACAAGCAGAACGGTTATGACTATACCCGCATCTTTGGTAATTTCTTTGCAGATGTCAAGTTAATAGAAGGGCTGACGTTCCGCACCAATGTTGGGGTTGATTATGGTAATTACACGCAAAGAAGATATCGGAAAAGGTACATGTCAGGCTATCTAAACAACCCAGAAAACAGACTGGAGTCAAATCAAAGCCATAGTGTCAAAACCACGTGGAGTAATACCTTGAACTATAATTATGTACAGGGTGACCATAGAGTAGATGCCTTATTAGGGACAGAGTACTATGAAGAGAATTTCAATACCTTTTGGGCTTCCAGAGAAGGATTCTTAGTGGAGGATGATGACTTTATGTACCTGGATGCCGGGGTAGGGGACAAAGACAACGGAGGAAGTGGTGCCAAGAACGTGTTGCTGTCCTATTTCAGTAAAGTCAACTACTCCTATTTAGATAAATATCTGTTCTCTGCAACCCTCCGTCGGGACGGATCTTCCCGCTTCGGTAAAAACAACCGCTTTGGAACCTTCCCAGCTTTCTCTTTGGGATGGCGCTTGAGCGAAGAGGGCTTCGTGAAAAACAATACTACCTTTTTCAATGACCTGAAACTGCGCTTCGGCTGGGGAAAGACTGGTAACCAAGAAATAGCAAACAATGCTATTTATGGTCTCTACTATACTGATTATGCCAATACATCTTATGACATAGGAGGTAACAAGAGCGGCGTGTTGCCATCTGGTTTCAAATTGACCCAAAACGCCAACCCAGACCTTAAATGGGAGGCCAGCACCATGACCAATTTTGGTTTGGACTTTGAAGTGTTGAACCAGAAATTTTACGGTAGCGCCGAGTATTATATTAGGGAAACCTCTGACATCCTTTTACTTCCCCCCTACATAGGTACCTTGGGAGAAGGCGGTAACCAATGGGTGAACGGTGCCTCCATGGAGAACAAAGGTTTTGAATTGACCCTAGGGAATAGAACTAAAATAGGAAATGATCTTTCAATAGATATCAATGCCAACTTTAGCACTTACCGCAATAAGATAACAGAGTTGCCCGCCGAAGTGGTGAATGCTTACGGTGGAGATGGAAGAGGCCAAAATATCTTAGGCCGGCCCATTGGGTCTTTTTTCGGCTATGTGGCAGACGGCTTGTTCCGAACACAGGAGGAAGTTGACGCCCACGCTACCCAAAATGGAAAATCCTTAGGGAGAATCCGGTACAAAGACCTGAATGATGATGGAGTGATTGATGATTATGACCGTACTTGGATCGGTACCCCGCACCCAGATTATACCTATGGGTTGAACTTGTCAGGGACTTATAAGAGATTCGATTTCTCTTTCCTGCTTCAAGGAGTGGCGGGTATTGATGTAGTAAATGACTTCAAGTTCTCCACAGATTTTTGGAGTGTATCTGAAACGGGCTCTAATAAAGGGGCCCGGCTCTTGGGGGCCTGGTCCCCTTCCAACCCTGACTCAGACATTCCAGCCATCGCTTTGACAGATGCAAACTTTGAATCACGCTTCTCTACCTATTTCATAGAGAATGGCTCTTATTTAAAGCTTAGAAATGCTCAGATTGGGTACACCTTTGGTGGGGCATTGCTGAACCGGATAAAAGTAAGCTCTCTGCGGATTTATATAGGTGGCGATAATTTAGGGATACTTCTTAAAAGCGACTCATTTACTGGGGTAGATCCTGAAAACCCTGGCTACGGCTACCCCAATCCGTTGGTATTGACTACAGGTGTTAATGTTAGATTCTAGTTTATCCTGAAAATCTTATGAAAAAGTACATAATTATATTGGTAGGGACTTTGATGATAAGTTCTGCCTGTGAAGATAATCTTGATGTCAATCCGCGGGGAGCATTGCAGGAAGAACAAGTTAATACTCCAGAAGCGGCTGAAGGCTTTGTGATTGCGGCTTATTCCCATCTGGGAAATGATGAGATAAACCGGGCCAATAGTCTCTGGCAGTATGGCAACGTAAGAGCCGATGACGCTTACAAAGGTGGCCGTGACCCGGGAGATGGACAGGGATTCCACTTTATGGAAACGTTTGTCAATACCCGGCCAGACATGTGGGAGCTGGACGGTATGTGGTTTCAGCTGTACATAGGGGTGCGGCGGGCAAACGAAGGCCTGCGGCTCCTGAACAACTTTACAGAACAGCAATTCCCTTTGCTGAACACCAGAAAAGCAGAATTGCGTTTCTTACGGGGGCACTACTATTTCCAGTTGAAAATCTTATTCAACAGAATTCCATATATGGATGAGAATGTGCCGGCAGATGAGTACAAGTTTATCACCAACGTAGAGTTAACCAGTGATGAGCTTTGGGAGAAAATTGCTCAGGATTTTGAGTTCGCCGCTGCTAACCTGCCTGTCACTCAGCCACAAATTGGCAGGGCCAACCAAACGGCAGCGTATGCCTATCTGGCCAAGGTTCGCCTCTACCAGGCATATGAGCAGAATGAGCAACACACGGTCATCAACGTGAACCCGCAACGCCTACAGCAGGTGATTGAGGCAGCAGACAAAGTCATAGCCTCAAAGTATAGTTTGCAACCTGACTTTGCGAACAACTTCTTGACTGGGCCTTATGAAAATGGGGTGGAGTCCATCTTCGCAGTGCAGTTCTCTAAGAGTGACGAAACAGCTAACGGGCGCCTTAACTGGGGAGACATGCTTACTGTACCGCAAGGGTTAGGCTGCTGTGATTTTCAGAAGCCGTCACAGAATTTAGTGAATGCCTTCAGAACCAACGCAGAGGGGGTGCCTTTACTGGATACATACAATACGGTAAATGTTGATTTTTCCCAAAACACAGTGGACCCAAGATTAGACCATACTGTGGCACGTCCCGGCAATCCATGGAAGTATGAGCCCAACCGGGTATTTACAGAAGGGTGGAGCCGCTCTCCGCAGATTTACGGTTTTTACAATTCTATGAAAGAGAATGTGTCGCCTGATGATCCAGGTTTTACCAACGTAGATCCCTTCTATGGCAACACAAAGCCAAGAATTGTGCTTCGCTACGCAGATGTGCTTCTGTTTAAAGCGGAGGCCTTGATAGAATTGGGCCGTCAAGATGAGGCCTTGCCTATCATCAACCAGATCAGAGCCCGGGCTGCGGCAAGTACCACTCGTCTCAAGAATGCTGCCGGGGCCTTTACTGCCAACTATTTTGTTAGGCCCTATGTGCCTGGCACCAACATAAATTGGACGCAGGAAAATGCCCGACAGGCGCTTCGATTTGAACGCAGGCTGGAGATGGCCATGGAAGGAAGTCGCTTCTTTGACCTTGTGCGCTGGGGCATCGCCGATGAGGTCATGAACAGCTATCTGGCGGTAGAGCAAAACCGCAAAGAGTTCTACAAAGGGGCCTTCTTCATTGAGGGCAAGCACGAGTACCTGCCTATTCCCCAGAACCAGATTTTCTGGAGCGAGAACCGCTATGTACAGAACCCAAATTATTAAACCAGTTACCGCTCATTTCTGTTTTTAGCCTATTTTATTCAAAAACAGGCTAAAAACAGAAATGAGCCAAAACTGTCAAACCACAGAAGAGACAGGGTAGATTTCTAGGGAAACACAGCATTTGTAACATCTATTGTAGACACGGCCATTTATGATCCAACAGAAGCATAAAGTACAGGTAGGGTTTGTGTTGTCTCTGCTGCTCTGCAATTTTTTGGCACTGGCACAATACAAGGAGAAATACCGTCCTCAGTTTCATTTCAGCCCCCTTAAAGGGTGGATTGGTGACCCAGACGGCTTGGTTTTCACTGATGGCAAATACCACTTGTTCTGGTGGGGGCATGCCGTTTCTGAAGATCTGGTGCACTGGAAGGAGTTGCCGTATCCCATGAAGGGCGGAGACGGTTCCTTCTCCTATTTTTCAGGCTCGGTGGTTGTCGATAGAGAAAACACCTCTGGGTTTGGGCCTAAAAGCATGGTTGCAATTTATACCAGGCATATGCCCGGCGATTCTTTGCCAGAAACACAAGCCTTGTCTGTAAGCAATGACGGTATCTACTTCCATTATTATCAGGATAATCCGGTCTTGGACATCAATAAGGTGTTTTTCAGAGATCCGCAGGTGTTCTGGTATGAGCCCCAGCAAAAATGGATTATGGTGGTGGTTTTACCGGATGTGCAGAAAATCCAGGTCTATGATTCAAAAGACCTCAAGAACTGGAACTTCCTCAGTGATTTTGGAGGACTAGGTGCCCAGAGTGCTTTTTGGGAATGCCCAGATCTTTTTGAGCTCCCGGTGGAAGGAGATGGTACTGAAAAACGATGGGTTATGCTCATTGGCCGTGGCCCTAACAAGGTACAGTATTTTGTTGGCTCTTTTGACGGCGAAACCTTCAAGGCAGATGAAGAGACGGCCGCGTATCTGAGCTTAGGCAAAGGCCTGCCAGGTGAGATTTTCGCTGACTTTGAGGAGCGGGCTCTCCATGATTGGAACGCCTCTGGAGATGGCTTTAGCCAAACGCCTGCTAACCTTGATTCTGTGGTACATCTAGGAACGGGGTTCGTGTCTTCTTATTCCAGAGACAGCAACACTGGAACACTCACCTCTTCCCCATTTACTATCAGCCAGAATGCCATAAATTTCTTGGTGGCAGGAGGGAATGATGTGAAGGGAACTGCTATTAACTTGGTAGTAGACGGTAAAGTTGTGCGAAGTACCACGGGAGATAACAGTTCAGTCTTTAAGTGGAAAGGATGGGACGTACATGAGCTAAAAGGGAAGAAGGCAACTATCCAGATAATAGACAACATTGCGGGCGGTAAGTGGGGGTATATTGCCATAGACCATATTCTTTTTTCTGACTTGTTGATGAACCAAGGGTTAGAACATGCCATCTGGATAGACTATGGAACTGATTTCTACGCCGCAAGAACTTGGCGAGACATAGAAAAGGTAAGCAACCGCACTGTGATGTTGGGCTGGTTGGGCAATTGGGATTATGCCAGAGTAGTGCCAGGTTCCTGGGGCAAAGGTTTTGAATCTGTCCCCAGAGAAATCAAGTTGGTCAAGCAGCCCGCCGGGATCCGTTTGATGCAGAGACCAATCCCAGAACTACAGAAGCTAAGGGCAGGTAGCTACCAGTTCAAAAACCGCAATATCAAAAGCACGGGCCCAATTAAAGGTTTTCAGCCCAGCCAAAATACCTATGAGTTGGAAGTGACCTTTGATACGAATACAAAAGCAGTCTTTGGGTTAAACTTACTTGTGGGGAATGGCCGAAAGCTGGTAGTGCAATATGATCCCGCCACAGCAAATTTAAGCCTTGACAGAACCCTTTGTACAGATTTTACAGCAAACACAAAATTTAACCAAAAATTCCCGGCAAAAATGAATGTGGCGGTGGCACCCCAAAAGGGTAAACTGCGACTGCACATTCTGGTAGATCAATCCTCAGTGGAGGTTTTTACCAACAAGGGCGAAGTAGTGTTAAGCGCCTTGACATTTCCGGCAGAATCACAGACGGGAATAGAGTTGTTTTCCAGTAATGGGACCACCAATGTGCTTGAATTTAAAGCTTGGGAATTGTCTTCTATATGGACAAATATTCCAAAGGATTAGGCTTCAAACAACAAAAAAATAAGTAAACCTAACAGAAATAAAAAGGAGACTTGAATATGTTAAAAACCTCTATACCTCGCACCAATGGTTTATTAGCCATTTTATTTTTTTCCATGCTTTCCATGCTGTTCTCCTGTGAGGATGACAATGATAATCCAGATTTCATGCTGGACGCGCCTGTTCAGATCAACTCCTTCAAGATAAACGGGGTGAACGGCGAGATAAATCAGAATACCGGCCAGATACTCTTCACGCTGCCCTATAACAGCAACATCACCTCTGTTACCCCAGAGATAGCGCTTCCGGAGGGTGCTTCCATCAGTCCAGATATTTCACTCCCCGCTGATTACTCCCAAGAAGTAACCTACACGGTAGTGAACGGCAACCGGTACAAAGACTACAAGGTGAGGGTGCAGGTAATGCAGCCCATAATAAAGTTTGCCATTAACGGAGTAGACGCAACCATTAACAATGCCGCCAAATCCATCACGATAGTGCTGCCCACAGGCACAGACATAACGGCCTTGGCGCCTGAGATAGAAACCTCCGCAGGTGTCTCCATCAGCCCCGCCTCAGGGGTTGCCAGAGACTTCTCCACCCCCCAAACGTACACCATTACTATAGGAAGTCTATCTGAAGATTACACCGTTACGGTAAGCCAGCAGACTATGGGGCTGAAAGTTGCTTTCTTAGGTGTGGCAGCCAACCGGGGCGCCATCACTAACCCAGATGAAAAGGCTGCTGCTGATTGGCTCTTTGCTAAATTCTCAGGTGTGTCTTACGTCTCTTTTAATGAGGTGAAAGATGGGATAGATTTGAGTGCGTTTGATGTAATCTGGTGGCATTATGATGCCGCCATGGATTTGCCTGGTATAGCCTTTGATGCCAATGTTGTCAATGCCCTTAAAGCTTATCGTGCTGCCGGCGGAAATTTGCTCCTGACCACCTTTGCTGCTCGGTATTTAGAACCTTTGAATATAGTGCCTGCTGGCAAAGGGCCCAACAACGTATTTGGTGATTTTCTGCCAGCAGGATTCGTTGATGCTAATAACTCATGGGGTATTTCCTTCAGAGGCCGTGAAGATCATCCCATCTTTGCAGGATTACAGACCTATGAGCCAGGCAAAGCCTATTTGCTGGAGAAAGGAACTTTTAGGTTAAACCACGTGGCTTGGTGGTTCCTGCCTGAGTGGGGCGGTTATGGAAATGGACAAGGCTGGAGACAGCAAACCGGAGGAAATAACCTTGCAAGCGAACAATGGGATGATCAACTGAACGGCCGTGTGAGCATCGGTGAGTTCTCAGGTAACGGAACCACTGATGGAAATGTGATAGTGATAGGTGCAGGAGCGTATGATTGGTATAATGAGCCCAGCAATGGCACCCCAAGTCAAACAAACGGTTACATCTCCAATATTGAACGTTTGACAGAAAATATAATTACTTATCTGGCAGAATAAATAGTTAAGTCTTTTTTAAAGTACCTTGTTTTGGGGCTGTTTTCCTGTAAAAAGCCCCAAAACAAGAGTATCTTAAGTAACCTGATAAGTAGCACGCAGATACAAGATGTCTGCTCAAAGAACAGTTTATGAAAGTCAACAATTGGATAATAGCATTAGTGGCAGCAGGTTTAACCGCTTGCAATAGTAGTGATGATCCTACTCCTAAACCTGTTAATCCAGGTGCCGGCGGGGAGGGTAAGGACATAAACATTTACCCGGTGCCCCCTACAGGCTGGATGGGTACCACCAGTCCCTATAACACCGCAGGCTGGGTGGGCGATATTATGCCTTTCTATGACAATGGCAAGTTCCATCTCTTTTTTTTGCATGATGCCCAGACCAAACCCGCTGGCCAAGGTTTCCATGACATCCATAAGTTTGAAAGTGCCAACTTGGTAGATTTCGACTATGCCGGACGCATGATTCCATACAGTACCCCCAACCAGCCCGACTTTGCCATTGGCACGGGCTCTGCCGTAAAAGTGGGCAACACCTATTATATGTATTACACCGGGCATAACGGCATTGCTGAATTTGTACAGAACAACCCCAGGGAAAGCGTGCTCTACGCCACCAGCACAGACCTTAAAAACTGGACCAAGAAGCCTTCCTTTAAACTCACGGCGCCGGCAGGGTACTATAACTATGACTTCAGAGACCCGCACGTGTTCTTTAATGTAGAGAAGAATGAGTATTGGATGTTGGTGAGCACGCAGACCAACAGCAGGAGAGCCGTGTTGCTGCTGTTCACCACCACCAACCCCGCCGCCGACAATTGGGTGCCCCGTGGCCCGCTCTACACCACCACAGACGCAGAGAACTACGTGATGCTGGAGTGCGCTGATATTTTCAAGATGGGAAACTACTGGTACCTGTTCTTCTCTGAAGACTGGAGTGCAATGAAAGGAACCCACTACCGCATGGCCACTTCTTCTGAAGGCCCGTGGACCAAGCCCGCACAAGACATGCTGGACGGCCAGCACTTCTACGCCGCCAAAACGGCCTCAGACGGAGACAAACGCTACCTCTTCGGGTGGACTGCAAGACGAAACCCCGAGAATGACTCTGGAAACAAGGAGTGGGGCGGGAACATGGTCACGCATGAACTGACCCAGGCGGCAGACGGGACATTGGGCGTCAAGCCCCCTGATGCCGTAAACCGCCTCTTTACCAAAGAGGTGACCCTTCAGCCCAAACAGACCGTTGGGTCTGCCACCGCCACCGGCAGCACCTTCCAGCTTGATGGAAGTGCCACGGCCGCCTATTCCCTGTTCGGCTCTTTCGCAGGCTCTACTAAAATTTCGGCCAAGGTGAAAATTGACGCAAGTGCCGGGACCGCCGGTTTTGTTTTCAATGCAGATAACCTCACGCAACAGTCCTTTAAGGTAGTGCTGGAGCCAGGCAATGGCAGAATTGCAGCCTACCGGGTTTCAGGGGGTAATGCACAGTTGGTTACACAGGTGGCCGTGGCCCTACAGGCGGGCACTACCTATGACATGAGCGTCATCATAGATGGGTCAGTCTGCGTGCTGTATCTGAACGGAAAGGCAGCATTGAGTAATCGCCTTTATAGCCTGTCAGGAAAATCATGGGGTATCACCGCCACTGGTTCCCAGGCTACTATCTCTGAGTTGAAACTCTACGGGCCAGAATAAGAACCGCCACACGCCACTAATTCCAAAGCACCAGATGTTTTCAGTTTTCGGGCCATTTTCAGAAAAGAGCCCGAAAACTGGAGCAGATAATCATTTTCAGATACCATGAAAAAACATTTGCTTTCCTGCCTCGCGGCGGCCTTGTTTATTGCTGGTTGTGCCACCACCAAAACCACTACCTCCAGTGCTAATCAGGAACAGCACCGTCCGCAACTGCATTTTACGCCACCTGCCAATTGGATGAACGACCCCAACGGCATGGTATTTTATAAAGGAGAGTACCATTTGTTTTACCAGCATAACCCTGGCGGAACAACATGGGGGCCTATGCACTGGGGGCATGCCATCAGTAAGGACATGCTCCATTGGGAGCACCTGCCTATTGCCTTGTACCCAGATGAGCTAGGCACTATCTTTTCTGGAAGTGCCGTGGTAGATGTGAACAACACCTCAGGTCTGGGTACTACTGAGAACCCACCCATGGTGGCTATCTTCACTTATCATAATGAGAAGCTGGAGAAGGCGGGTAGAAATGACTACCAAACCCAAGGCTTGGCATATAGCCTGGACAACGGGCGCACCTGGAAGAAATATGAGCAAAACCCTGTTTTGAAGAACCCCGGTATCAGGGACTATCGCGACCCCAAAGTCTCCTGGAATGATAAGACACAGCAATGGGTCATGACGCTGGCGGTGCTGGATCATATTGAGTTCTACAGTTCCCCAAACTTGAAGGAGTGGAAAAAGCTGAGTGAGTTTGGGAAAAGCTACGGGGGCCACGGTGGTGTGTGGGAGTGCCCAGACTTGTTTCCTTTAACCGTTAATGGTCAGCAAAAATGGGTGCTGCTGGTGAGCATCAACCCAGGCGGCCCCAACGGTGGCTCTGCTACTCAGTATTTCGTCGGTGATTTTAATGGGCAGAGCTTTACAAGTGATAATCCTCCTCAAACCACTTTATGGGTAGACCATGGCAAAGACAACTACGCTGGTGTAACCTGGTCCAATATTCCCGCTTCTGACGGCCGCCGTCTATTCTTAGGTTGGATGAGCAACTGGCAATATGCCAATGAAGTACCAACTGTTGCGTGGCGCAGTGCCATGACCTTGCCAAGGGAGCTCACACTTAGGCAAACAAAAGAAGGGCTAAGGCTGCTGAGCCAGCCGGTAAAAGAATTACAGAAGCTGCGCACCAAGGCCATCTCTCTCAAGGCGCAGGAGGTTCAGGGCACGCTAGACCTGAGCAGCCGCTATAAGCTGAATTTGCCTTTGCTTGAGCTGGACCTGAACCTTGATGTGTCACAGGCGCAGGAAATAACGCTCAAATTCTCTAACACCAAGGGCGAGCAACTGAATCTAGGCTATTCAGTGAAGCAAGAAGAACTGTTTATAGACCGCACCCAAGCCGGAAAAATCGCTTTCAAAGATAATTTCCCCGGCAGGCACGTCGCGCCCATAAAACTGGAGAACGGAAAACTAAGACTGCATCTGATCTTAGATTTTACCTCGGTGGAGGTGTTCGCCAACGGCGGGCAAAAGGTTATGACAGAGATTTTCTTCCCTAATGAAAATTTCACCCAAGTAGAGCTGGTGACAGATGGGGTAACCAAGCTGCAGGACAGCAAGGCCTACATCCTCCAACCGGCCTTCTAAATCCGAGGGGGCGCTGCTTACCGCCTGTTTCGCCGTTTAACGGCAAGTTGCGCCGTTTTAGGGCCGATTCCCAGAAATGAGGCCTAAAACGGGAGCCCTGCCGCTTTTTCTGGGGCATGCCAAGTCGGTACCTCTATTAATAAACCCTTTAAAACCATTGTTTATGAGCCAAAGTTTAAAACCAATTTTCTTATTAAGTCTTCTCACCTGTGTACTTTCCTTGGGCAGTTGTAAAAAACAGGAGGTGACGCCCTCAAAGGAGGTGGATACATCCGCATATGATGTGTTTTTGGTCATTGGGCAGTCAAACACCCACTGGGGCTATGGCGGGGTAGATCCCGTGCTGGACGCCCCCCAAGACAATATTGTTCAATTGGGCTTGCATGGCGAGAACAACCTTAAAGTAATTCCCGCGAAGGAGCCCTTGGATCACCATACAAAGGATGCGAACAAGATAGGATTTGCCCTAACGTTCGCCAAAGCTTATGCGAAGCAGTTCCTGGCTTCTGACCGGAAGGTATTGATAATACCCGGCGGCTTCGGCGGCACCGGCTTTGTAGACAACCGCTGGAACAAAGGAGACGACCTGTATAACTTTGCCGTCTACCGCACCAATTACATTTTGGAGAAATACCCCAATAGTAAAATCAAGGCCATTCTGTGGCACCAAGGTGAAGCAGATGTGCAGTCTCAGGTCTACCAGTCGCGCCTGGACGCTATGATTGTGAACCTGCGCAATGATCTGGGCTCTTCCCCTAATGCCCCCATTCCATTTATTCTAGGGGGCATGGTGCCCTACTGGGTAGACAAATACGCAGTAGGGCACCAGGAGAATATCATCAAGCAGACCGTAAACCGCCTTCCCAAGATTGGGTACGCAGACCCCCGGGTGCCGTTTGTGATCACCAAGCTAGACAACGCCTATGACGAGATCCATTTTAACGCGGAAGGGCAGCGGGAGATGGGAAGGCGCTACTTCGCCGAATACACCCGCGTGGCCAATTAAGGCATTCCGTCTGTAGCGTCCGCCAGAAACGGCTAGGCAGTCTACCGCCAGAATGCTGTGGAACCTTAGCGGTAGGCTTTTTTTGAGACACTCTTATTCTGGCCTGCTTTTAAGAAAACAGGCCAGAATAAGAGCATCTTTCACCATGACTCACCATTTCTACCCATCATGAAAAACCTTACTATCATCTTCGCTTTGCTCCTGCTGCCTCTGGCGCTGTTTTCCCAGAAGAAAAACCCTAAAGCTAAGACGTACACCTATCCTGAGCTGGTAAAACGAGTGTATGACCTGGAATATCTGGCCACTCCCCCACTGGAGGGCGAAAAATCAGGAACCTTCACCAGTTATGACCGAAGCTCCAGGTATGACGCCGCCACCGGCCAGTATGTGAATTGGGAGGCGAACAGTGACGGTGAAGGCTTTATTAGGGAAGAGAACGGTGGCCAGGTAGTGTTTGAGAGCAACGGGCCGGGCGTGATCTGGCGCATCTGGAGCGCACTGGCCAAAGAGGGGAAGATCAAAATTTACCTTGACCACTCAGACACCCCGGTCATAGACCGGCCGTTCAGGGCCCTTTTTGAGAACTTTGATGACGGTGTGCCCCCCATGAACCTGCCCAGTTTCGTGATGACTCTTTCCAGGGGCAGAAACCGATTTTTACCCATTCCTTACAACAAGCACTGTAAAATAGTGCTGGAGAAGAACTGGGGCGCCTACTACCACATCACCTATTCTACCATGCCAGTAGGTACCAAACTGCCCCAGTTCACGGGCGTTTACTCCAAAGAAGATGGTTTTGCGCTAGCAGAGGCAGACCGTTTCCTGTACAACCGTGGGTTTGCCCGAAAAAGGTATGACGGCGAGAAGGAAGAGAAGGTGACCAAGACGGCAAAAGCAAACGCCGCGACGCTGGTTAAGACAATTTCGGGCAACCGGGCCATCAACCATTTCAACATCTCCTTAGACGAGTCATATTCTTCTGACAGCGCCAAGCGGCAAGACCTGCTGAAAAACCTGTGGATGAGGATCACGTGGGATAAAGACGCGCAGCCCTCGGTAATGGTGCCCATTGGGCTGTTCTTTGGGGCGGTGCCAGAGGTGCAGCCTTACCGGTCTTACCCCATAGGAACCCCAGACGGGAAATTGTTTTACTCCAACTGGTACATGCCTTTTTCAGAGAAAGCCACCATTGAGCTGGTGAACCGGGGCGGCAAGACGCACACCGTACAGTGGTCCATTGTGCATTCACCTGTACAGAAGCCGGCCAAGGAGTTGCTCAGGTTCCATGCTAAATGGAACAACGGGAGGGGATTTGAGGCCATTCAGGCGCAGGGAAGAAAGATAGACTGGCCCCTGCTCATCACCAAAGGGGAGGGCCGTTACTGCGGCATGACGCTGCACGTGCTCAACACCTGGCAAGACCCCAAAGAAGAGGCCTCCACCTGGTGGTACGGACAGTGGGACAAGAAAACCATTGACTGGTGGTGGGGCGAGGGCGATGAAAAATTCTTTGTGGACGGCGAGAAGTTCCCGTCATCTTTTGGCACCGGGAGCGAGGACTACATTGGCTACGCCTGGTCGGCAGAGCCCCCTTTCGCCCTGTTTGACAGCCCCTTCTCGGCGCAGCCGCAAACCCCCATCAACGGCAATGGCCACACCATTGTGAGCAGGTTCCAGATTGCGGACAATGTTCCGTTCTTCAACTCCTTTGAAGGAGTGCTGGAGAAGTATAAAGAGAACAGATGGGGTGAGCAAAAGCAGAACATTTGCGAGTATGAATCTGTGAGTTACTGGTATTTGGAACCAGGGCAGGCAGACAGCTACTAAGATTATGTAGTGGTGTAGAGAGTTTGATGGGATAAAAGTTTGCAGCGGAGTGTTTAGGATGATGGAATGTTCGAAGTCCTCATCAATATAAACTGTCCATACTTCCAGAGCAGAAAGATAATGGAATTGCAATGTTTTACTGGAGGCATTTTATCAGGCAGCCATGGTTACGCTAATGTTTGCTCATACTGGCAGGGGGTCAGGTAACCCTGTGCCGAATGCCTCCTTTCCCTGTTGTAGAATATCTTTATATACTCGAATGTTGCCAGCCTAGCCCCTTGCCTAGTGGTGAACTTTCGGTGGTAGATCAGCTCTGTCTTCATTGCCAGAAAAGAAGCTTTCGCCACCGCGTTGTCCCAGCAGTTGCCCTTGGGGCTCATGCTCTGCACTACCGGTATCCCCTCCATTTGCCTGCGGTAGGCACTGCAGGCGTGCTGTACACCCCGGTCAGAGTTGAAGCCTGATTCAGTACCGCCGTCAGGTAAAGCCAGCCCTCCCAGGTTCTGAGGTAGGTTAGGTCTGATACCCACTTCTGAGCCAGTCTTTCCTCAGAGAAATTGCTTGACAGATAGTTCACGGCCACTGTGCATGCATGGTTGGAGTCGGTGGTCTGCACTCGGCATCTTTTCAGTATAATGCTGCTGATTAAGTGCAAGCGCATCAGCCTGGTACGGGGACGCGAGGCCAGAATACCTTGCATCTTGAGTTCGGCAGCTATCCTGTTGGAACCGTAGCAGCACTTGCTCTGCCGGTGAACCAGTTTGATCCGCTCCTCGAACTTCCTTGCTCCAATTGGGTGCTTGCACCAATAGCAAGCCACTGGTGCTCACCTTCAGCACCTGACACATCCTCTCGACGGGGAATAGATACCGGTGCTCTGCTATGAATCGGTATACCGCTCACCTCCCTGGGAGAAGATGCCGGTGGCCTTTTTTAGAATGTCGCGCTCCAGTTGCGCCTCCCTCAGTTCCTTTTGCAGCCGCTTGATCTCCCTCTGGTCCTCTGTCAGCCCCTGGCCGGCTGCGCAGGCAAATCCATGCCGTTGCGCCACTTGCTCAGCCTGCTGGAGTCAATACCCCTACTCTCGGCCACCTCCTTTACCGAGACCCTCGCATAGGACAGCTCCACGGCCATCTGCTTGAAGGATTCATCCAATACACGTTTATTCATATGGTCTAAGTTAACAGTTTATCTAAAACTGCCCTTCTTAAAACCTCCAGTCAAAGGTAGCAACTCCAGTTAACAAGCTTCGCGCCCGGCAGTCGGTTGACTCGGTACTATTGATCACAGCGCAGAAATACTGGAACCTGGTAAACCTGCAGGAACAGCATAGGGTATTGGAGGCGAATGAGCGCCTGCTGGATACGCTCTTGAAGCAGCAGACCGACCTGCTGGCATCGGGCCTGATAGCCCGCAATGACATGCTGAAAGTAAGGGTGCAGCGAAGCCGCCTGCTGCTGAATAAAAGCCAGCTGGAGAGCGGCAAGAAGATAGCACTGCTCGACTTCAGCCTCTATGTTGGTATACCATATGATTCTGCTCTGGTGATGCAGGATACCTTGGCGACAGGCGTATTACCCCCTTTAGAAAGCTTTGGGCCAGACAGCTCACTGGTGCAGAACAGGAGCTACCAGCTTTTACAGAAGATGCTGGAGGGTGAGCAGCTGCAAACCCGGCTCACCAAAGCAGATTATATGCCCACTGTTTCCATAGGTGTGAATGCGGCGCAGACCGGCGTGGTAAACAGGGGGATCGGCAGCACGTTTATGCCGCTCTCGTTTGGAATGGTCAGCTGTAAACTCTTTGCACTTCCGGCAGGGGAGTCATGATGGTGGGGCGCAAAGCTATGCACCAATAGGAAAATATTGGCGAAAGCGAGGAATACCGCAGAAAAGGACTTTTTGAAAATAGGTTGACTCACCCTTATCCGGTTTGATTTTGGTAAAGCATATAAAATATGCTCCTTATAACAGCAAAATATGGCACTTTTAGCCGCTGAACACCTGATATTCTTATATTAAACGGTAAGTACTTATATAAAGGTATTGAACTAGGCACTTAACTAATAATCAATTTATAAGGGTGCGGGGTTTTTGTGATCATCCGTTCCATGAGGTTCTCGAAGATTCCCTCCTTCATTTTGTGTCGGTTGAAGCGGTAGGTGTACTCGTCGATGTATGCCTGGAGGTGGCGGACCGAATGGTGGATTCCCCTGAGCCAGGCCTTGAAGAGCATGATGCTGCGGTGAAGCTGGGGGAAGTTCCTGCCCTTCTTCTGGGACTTCTCCCCCACCAGCTTGGGAAACTCCTCCTCCAGGCCCCTGGCCGGCCCAGCCGTCGGTGCGCACCTCTGCATCGGGGCTGATATGGCTCTGCATGAACGATTTCAGGTTCTTCTTGGAGGCCGTCTCTATCACGCGCCCGTACATGCGGCTCACGCCCTTGCCTTTCCGCTCGATTGCCACCGCCACTATTTTCTTCTTCCCCTCGTTGCGGCCTATGGCCTCCTCGTCCTGCCCGCCCACGTACGTCTCGTCCACGTCCACCTTGCCCGCCATGGGAAAGGCCCCGCTGCTCCCCATGGCCTTCATCACCTTCCGCTTGAAGAGCCAGCACGTCTTCTGGCGCAGCTCTAGCTTTCGGCTCAGCTCCGTGCTGCTGATGCCGTTCTTGCAGGTGGAGACGTAAAAGATGATGTGGAAGGCCTTGAGGATGGGGAACTTGAGGCGGTGGAACAGCGTGCCCGCCGTGGGCGACTCGATGTAGCCGCAGCTGGTGCACTGCCGGTCAAGGGCATTCGCCCCGCGGCAGTACTTGCCGTGGCCGCAGTGGCTGCAGGAATAGCCATCCGCCCACTTCAAGCCGGACAGGTACGTGCGGCAGGCCTCATCGTCGGGGAAACGTGACTGAAACTCGAACAGGGACAGGCTTTTGAATCTCTTCTCCATGTAACTTGCTTAATATCAGTTAATTTAAGGATTTTAACGGCATTAAACAAGTGCCTAGTTCAATAAAGGTATATTGCCTTTCAGTTCTTTACTTTCTACAGTACAGGCCTTAAAGTCTGTTTCCATTGACGGGCAAAGGAGCCATTATAATCTAGGCTTACTAAAATGAACCTTCCTAAAAGGCAAAGAAGTGTCCGCTCAGCATACCTTAATTTTATGTTCAGCATGGATATTTCCAGTTATGCTAAGTAAATCACTTTTCATTCTTAAGGATTTTGGTTGTAAATACTCGCTTCCTAGTTTGGAAAATGAAAATAGCGATTTGTATTTAACATAATGTAATTTATAAGACCCTGTATATGCTTTAATTTTAAAGCATATACGCTTGCTACCATTAAAACCGTTGTATGTCTTAATAGATAAGAAACAGAGTTCTTCAGTCCGATGGCTAGCGACAAAGAAGAGCAGTAGGCAGTTGATAGTAGATTATCGTTCTATGTACAGAACGTCGGGTGTAGCCGTTAGAACTATCAAAGCATCGCTAAGTATTATAGTGAGAGCGATTGTGCCTGTTACACGCTTGACTGCCGCTGGCGAGAAACGCTACTTAGTGATGCCATAGACACAACGTTGGCCGTCTGTGATGATACGCCTAACTCTGTTAACCTCATATTCTTTGCCGATCAGCGATTTAAAGTTCTTGAACTCCGCTCTGCAAAAACCCTGTCGTTCGGTAGCCGATGCACAGATCGGATAATAGTTTTATGCATCGTCCTCTTTCTTCAATTCAGCTATATAGCCTTCCTCGGAGCGGATTTTGGCCAGTGTCTCCAACCGTTCTTCCAAGGTCGCAGCATTACTTAATTGCTATTCGTATCGTTGGCAGGTCTGATTTCCCCGGTTACCAATCAATAGTTGCAGAGCATTATCCCCTAGAAGGTTTCTCACGGACTGCAGTAATTCAGCGATCACCTGGGCAGGGGATCAGGAAGCCAGAACTGGCCCTTTTCGCTTAAAGCGTAAAATGTTGTCGATCGCCCCACACGCTCGCTCCTGGCAAAATTATGTACCAGGGCAAGGGCTCAATGTTCTGAAACATCGCGTCTATTGGCCAAAGAATTATAATTAACTAAATAACAGAACACTAGTATACTATTTCGTTTCAGTCGCTCCTGGGTAATGATCCTTGGCTAAAGCCATTTACTGACGATGTGCTAAAAGAGCTACCTGCCCAGGGAAAAAGAATGTACTGGTTTTTAGTCCCGCGTTTGTTGCAGATTACATAGAACCTACAATAGAAGTAGGCTTATAATCCAAAGAGAAGTTTGAATAAGCAGGTGGATAGCGCTGGCAATTGATAGAAAGCCTGAATACACATCCACTTTGGGTGGAGGCTGTTAAGCAAATTGTTTTAAATACAACGGTGCTTTAGATGAACTGGATAGTGGGCTACTACCATGCAATAAGGGTTGGTGGGCTGGTTACTGTGTTTTTGGTATTTACAAAAATACCTCTTCTGTCCCGGCCAATTACCGAAAATTACAATCAGGTCACGCCTTCAGGCCATGCATCAGAATACTGTGGATCGTCCCCATCCTGCCTTCAAAGTCCGTAAGCTTGTTCTCGATCAGCAGACCGATTTCGATTCCTTTGAAAGCACATACCAAGGCAAACGCGACAGCATCCACATCATCGGCCGTGTAGTGCGAAAGCTCTCCCCGCTCCAGCCCAAACTTGAGAATGTTGCGCACCATGCTGATTTCCCGGGCCTCGTACCTCCTCTTCAGCTCCATGATGTGGTGAATGTTCGCTTCAACTTCCCCGCGGATGACGTTGAAGAGGTTGGCATTTTTCTGTATGGCCCGGAACTTGGTGATACCAATGGCCATCAGCTTTTCCTCGGCTGTCTGCGCTTTGGCTACTTCTCCGCTCGTAACACGGAACACCTCTTCCATCTCACGCGTCACCACACTGTCAAAGATCTGCTCCTTGCTTTTATAGTAATAGTAAAGCGTGCTTTTCCCTTTCCCTGCGGCCTTCGCTATGTCCTCCATGGTAGTTTTACTCCAGCCAAAGCGGATGAATAGCTTTTGAGCCTCGTTCAGAATCTCCGTTTTAATACACTCGTCTTTATTATCGCTCATACCTAATAGACCAAAATCGTATTATGGTCCAAAGGTACAACATTTAATAATTAATTAACATAAGCTTGGTAGTAATTAGAGACTGCTTTATTTATTCATTGGGCTACAAAGGGAATTCATCAGAACCTGGCTTCGTCATTTTCTCGCCATAGTGCTGCTATGCCACTTAAAAGGAGCCTTGCCAGAGCCCGAAAGTCCTCCTATTCGCTGCCAACAATAATATTAAAAACAGCCTCTGAGAAATGTAATGATAAGTTACAGTTGCAGATAAACCATTTACTAACTTATGTGTTAGAGGGAAGTTCTTTAGAAACAGACATGAACTCCCTCACCAAGCTGCTAAACTTTGTCTAAGCGTGTTGTTAACCCACTTCAAGTGATTCGCGTCCTCATTGCTTCAAGGTAAGCATCTTTTATCTGTCTGAGTTTCTTCTGCCATAATGCCTGTGCAGATCCTTCCTATTAATAGCTTTTAAATGCACGTCGTCTCTATGAAGAGTTCTTCAATTTAATTGTTAGTAAACCCACTGTCATATATTTGCATGAGATACGGGCTTATGCTACCTCTGCCCCGAGGATATTCCACTCGCATAGGCGTAGCTCTCCTTCTTTAGCTGGAAGTTAGCGTAAGCTCTGGCCAGGGCGCTGGCAGCTTCCTGGTACAAAGCCTGCGCATCCATTACCTCTGTTACACTTGCCAAGCCACTGGCATAGTTGTCCTGGCTTACTTGCAGGTTGCTGCTGGCCTGCTCCAGGTTTTCTTGCGCAAAGGCAATTTCCTTGCGGCTATCCACCAGATCATACCAGGCTTTGGTAATTCCCACCTTCAGCTGATCGCTTACGCTTTCAAAGTTATTTTTCGCTTTCTGCTCACTGATAGCACGCTGCTTCATTTTATGTTTGCCCTCACTCCACCAATCGCTGATAGGGATGCTGACCATGCCAAACGAGAGAGGAACAAACGTGCTGCCGATCCCCCTGTCCAGCACGCCGGCCTGCGCCGCATTCACTCCTATGGAAACAGTGGGCATATAATCTGCTTTGGTGAGCCTTGTTTGCAGCCGCTCACCCTCCAGCATCTTCTGCAAAAGCTGGTAGTTACTGTTCTCCACCAGCGATGTGTCCGGCCCAAGGCTGTACAAAGGTGGTAACACGTCTGTCGCCAATGTATCCTGCATCACAAGAGATGAATCGTATGGTATACCAACATACAGGCTGAAGTCGAGCAGCGCTATCTTCTTACCACTCTCCAACTGGCTTTTATTCAGCAACAGGCGGCTTCGTTGCACCTTTACTTTCAGCAGGTCATTGCGGGCTATCAGGCCGGAAGCCAACAGGTCGTTCTGCTGCTTTAAGAGCGTATCCAACAGGCGCTCATTCGCTTCCAGCACCTTGTGCTGTTCCTGCAGGTTTACCAGGTTCCAGTATTTCTGGGCAGTAATCAATAGTACAGAGTCAACCGACTGCTGGGCGCGTAGCTTATTTACCTGCAGCTGCAGCTCCGCCAGCTCGTTATAGCTTTTGATTTTGCCGCCTGTATACAAAGGCTGTACAGCTGCCACACCAGCCATGTAAAAGTTATTGATACCTTCTGGCAGCATTTCTGGCATAGCAGGCACCAAGTCCTTGAAGCCATACACACCAACGCCAGTAACGTCTACCGAGGGCAAATGAGCTGCTTTTGCAATTTTTATACCTGCTTCAGCCGACTCGATGTCCAGCTCACTGTTCTGGATGGCTTTGCTGTATTTAAGCGCAGCCTCTTTACTTTGCTGCAGACTAATGGTGTGGGGCTGCTGGGCATAGCTGCTGTACCCGATGAGCAGCAGTATAGTATATATGAAAAACCTCATAGCTGAAAATAGTATACTTAAACTGTAGGTGTTAAACCCTTCTCTTGATGTGCTGCCTCATTGTCTTCTTTTCTGAAGAACAACCAGTAAAGGGTGGGCAGCACGAATAGCGTCAGCAGCATTGAAACAAGCAAACCAAAGCAAATAACGGTTCCCAGCGGCCCCCAAAGCGTTGAGCGACTCAAAATCATGGGGATAACTCCAACTGCGGCCGCCGATGAGGTGAGGAAGATGGGACGCATACGGCGCTCCGACGCTACACGAGCCGCCTCTTTCACCGACAAACCCTCCTTTTCACGAAGCTCATCGGCAAAGTCTATCAATATGATGCCGTTCCGTACCACTATACCGCACAAAGCCAGTAAACCCAGAAAAGACGTGAAGCCGAAGGGGTACTGCATCAGCATGAGCCCGAAAGCAGCGCCCAGTATGCTAAGTGGCATGGTGATGAGGCTGAGCAGCGCATGTTTGATGCGCTTGAAATGCCAGACCAGGATAAGGAAAATGACCACGACGCTCATCAGTAGCGACAGCCCCATCGGGGTGAGGTTCTCTTCCTGCATCTCCAGTTCTCCGCCATAGCTGATGCGCACTCCTTCAGGCAGCTTCAGACTTTCTATTTCAGGGCGCATCTCTCCCAGCAGGTTGTTGGCAACCGCGTCCTGCACCATGTCCATTCTGACGGTGAGCGTGCGGACGCCATTGCGGTGTGCGATCTGGCCCTGGTGCCACACCGGTGAAATATCTGCCACCTGCCGCAGCGGCACTACCGTTTGCGACTGCTGAACCGGGACACGCGTTTCCAGCAGGGCGCCCGTGTTATTTCTGGCCGTTTCATATGTCTTGACTAAAACATCCAGCGGATAGCTGCCTTCCCACACCTGCGTGGCTGGCAGGCCCTGCATATTCATGGCGACTACATTGGCGATGTCCTCCTTGCTTAGGCCCAGTCTGGCTGCTTCGGTATTCTTGACATTCAGCTGGATGCCTTCCTTCATTTCCTCGTAATCTGTCCTGACCCAGGTAATGCCCGGCTGGTGCTGCCCTATCTGCATCACCTGGTCGCCTACCTGTTTCAATGCTGTCAGATCTTGGCCTGAAATGCGTACTTCGATGGGTGCCGGTGCACTTACCATGTTCAGCTGTTTCATGCGCACATAGGCATCCGGGAAAAAGTTGCTGTATTTTGTTGCGTACTCGGCCAACACCTCTTCGGTGGTTTCTGCTGTAGTGGTGTTGATGAGCACCTGCGCATAGTTCTCCGCTGGCAAGTTAGGGGCGTAAAGCGTATGGAAACGTGGCGATGACGTACCTATAAAGCTGGTGTAGGAGACAATGCGCTCGTCCTGTGCCATTATTCCTTCCATCTTTTTCACAACACTGTCCGTCTGCTGCAGGTTATAGCCATTGGGCAGGTAAATCTCCATGGCAAACTGGTTCCGCTCTACTTTAGGGAATAGCTGCTGCGGCAGGAGCGCCATCAGTACAACCCCGATCACAAAGGCAAGGATCCCGAAAATGGTGGTGAGCACAGGATGGTTGATGGCATTGCTGATATGGCGGTTGAACACACGCTGCAGCCTATCCAGCATAGACTCTTTTTCCTTTGTTTCGCCGGGCAGGTGCAGTCCTTTTTTAATGAAAAGGGTATTGAAGTACGGCACCAGCAGCATCGAAATAATGAGCGAAAGCGAGAGTGCAATAATGATAGTATAAGGAAACATGCCGACAAAATCGGCGGCTACACCTGACATGAAGAACATGAGCGGCGCAAAGGTGGCGGCAATGGCCAGCGTTGCCGTGAACACAGAGGGAAACAGTTCCACCGCACTGCTTCTGGCAGCCTCCCAGACAGACATGCCCTGGTCCAGTTTCTCCACGTGGTTGTCGATAACCACAATAGGGTCGTCTACCACAATACCCAGTACAATGATCAGGGCTGCCAGTGTCACCGTGTTCAGCTCATACCCCAGCAGGTACATAATGGCCAGGGTAGCGGCAATGGTGATGGGAATAGTAGCAGCCGCCACAGAGGCTACCCTAAAAGGCAGCAGCAGGAGGGCCACTATAATCACCCCAATCAGGGCATAACCGAATTCTTTCATAAAATGGGCTATAGACTCATCCACCACCTCTGGCTGGTTGGCAAGCTTGGTGATGTGAATGTCGGGGGGCAAGTTGCGCTCAATTAGCTGCAGGCGCTCCTCTACTTCTTCCCCAAAATGCACGATGTTCCTGCCTGCTGCCATTTCCATGGAAATGATGATGGCCTTGGTTCCATTGGCCGTCACGTATGATTCCGGTTCGCCATACTCCCTTTTGATGGTTGCAATATCCCGCAGACGTATGACATTTCCGTTCGGGTCACTTCGGATGATCTGGTCAGCCAGGTCTGCCTCTGTTTTGAAGAAGGATGTCAAGTGAATGGGACGGTCTATCACCTTTCCCTCCAGAGTTCCTGCCGGGTTAATGGCCCCCTCTCGCTGCAGGGCCTGCATCAGTGACCCGGAGGTTATGCCATAGTTGATGAGCTTGCTGTTGTCTACATAAATGCTGATCTGCTCATTCAAAGTACCGACCCGGGTAATCTTCGCCAGGCTTTCAATCCCCCGCAGCTCATCTTCTATTTCCTCTACATGCTGCTGTAAATCTTTGTAGGGCCGGGTTTCAGACTCAACAGCCAACAGAACGGCGGAGGTGCTGCCGAAGTCGCTGTTTACAAACAGGCCCCGCACCTCCTTCGGCAGTTGGGCCTGCAGCAAGGGCATGCCGTTCTTTAGCTTATTCCAGAAGTCTCTGGTGTTGGTGTCATTTACCCGCGCCGCCACTTCCACGTAAACGTACATCATGCCATCGCGGGAGTAGGAATAGGTCTTGGTCTTATCCACTTCGTTGAAGCTAAACAGGTACTCTTCCACCTTTTTGGTGAGCTGCTGCTCTACCTGCTCTGAGGAAGCCCCCGGGTAAATTCCTACCACAACGCCCTGGCGAATGGTGAATTCGGGAAACTCATTCCGGGGCATGTTAAAGAGCGCGTATATGCCGAGCATCACCAGTACGGCTGCCAAAGTGAGCGGAAGGGCTTTGTTCTGCATCGCCCATTCCACAATGTTGCTTTTTCCTTTCATGTGCTGTTTATCGGATGATTTGAATGGGACTGTTGTCGGCAAGCTTATGGTAGCCGGATACAATCAAGGTTTCGGAGCCTTGCAAGCCTTCTGTCACCTCAATGCCGCTGTTATACAAATTTCCGGTGCGCACGTTTTTGCGGATGGCTTTCTGCCCATCCGGGCTGGCGACATATACAAAATTCTGCCCGTTCAACTCAGCCTGAACTGCCTGAACCGGCACAATGATCTGTCTGCTGCCTGTTGCGTCGGCCGCTTCGCCCTTTTTGTTTTCAAAAACTACCGTGCCTACCATTCCTGGCTTTAGCTGCTCCTCCGGGTTGGGCAGGCTGATTTTAACAGTATAGTTGGGAGTGCCCGCTGCTGCAAGCACAGCCACTTCATCCACTGTTCCTGTCCTCTTTTCACCTCCCGATGCCTGCACCTGCACGGTGGCTGTATCGCCTTGCGCATAGGAGTTGACTTCAGCTTCAGGCACCGGCACTTCCACAACTACCGGCGAAATATCCACAATCTCAACTACCGGCACACCCGGACTTGCCAGCGAACCGACCTCCACATATTTGGACCCGATATACCCGCTCTGGGGCGCATACAACTTTGTGTGAGCAATATTCTGGTAAGTGGCTCTGGCCGCCGCCTGTGCCTGCTCAAACTGAGACCTGGCCTGCAGCATATTGATTTCCGCGATACTGCCTTTGCTGTACACTTCTGCCACACGCTTATAGTTCTCTTCCGCCAGCCGCAGCTGCGCCAGCTGGGCCTCATACTGGCGGCGGTAGGTAGTTTCATCGAGGGTTGCAAGCAGCTGTCCTTTCTTCACATACTGCCCTTGCTCCACCGGTATTGATACCACGTTTCCAGACACCATGAAACTCAGCCGAACCGCCTTGGATGGCCTGACAGTGCCGGTGTACTGTATGGAACCGCCTTGTGCCTGCGCAGTGGCTAACGCCAGAGTTTCTACTCTTACAGGCTGCAACACCTTCTCTGTCTGCGCTTCATCACTGCAGGACGAACTCAGTATTGTTAGCAACAGACCAGCTGCAAAAGGTAGTTTTGAACAATGCATAGGGTTATCAGATTTAAACGTTTGCACACTTTTAGTATTTTTGTCGAACTTTAAGAAAAAAAAATCATTGCAGGCCTTTGATGAGGATGTCAATAAGCCATTTTAGCCGGTTTCCCAAACCAGTCATTCTGTTATTGATAAAGATTTCCTGTTCAAAGCTTCTCAACGCTATTACTATCATTTCTGTCAAAAGATTCAGATCTTCTTTACTCAACTTTGCTATTTCCCCTCTTTCCATGCCGGTAAGCAGCAGGCTCCGCACCACTTCAGACTCTTCCCGAAGCAGTACTCTGCCAAGTTGCCTAATCAAGCCCTCCTGCTCTCTAAGATCTCTTAAAATTCCCTCGTATTCAGCAGCTAAGGCCTTCAAGCCATCTAACTTACTGGCATTGTACACCAGGAGGTTATCTGCCAAGGATGCATTTGGGTGGATTTGCTCCTTGGCCTGCTGGATAATTTCAGTGAATTCACCGATTGCGAATGCTTCAAAAACCTCTTTTTTGTTCTTGAAGTAATGATATATCGTGCTACGGCCTTTCGCGGCAGCCTTTGAAATATCATCCATGGAAACCTTGGTATACCCGTACCGCCTGAAAACCTGTTTGCTGGCTTTCACGATGCCGGCTTTTACCACATCATAATTTGCATTAGTTTTCATTCGACAAAATTATCCTTTATGTCTAATAAAAACAATTTTGAAATAGATGGTATTACGGAAAATTTCAAATAACGCTCTAAAAATTAAACCGGTGTCAGAAGCTGTAATTCTCCACTTTAGGCCAGTCATAAAAATGGGAGGATGTCAAACAGAAGGAAGTCGACATAAGGAACGGGGCGAGCGTTACGGGTCTTTTTCGAAAAAGAAAGTATAGCTTCGGTAGCTGCAAGGATAATAGACTACCTGCTACTTTCAGTACCGCCAAAGAAAATGTTCTATAAAGCTGTAGACTTTGTGCAGGCAAGTAAGCATTAAGTGGGATAAAACAAAAGGTTTGGTGACAACGTTAAACCCCAGGTGTTTCTCCGGCTTACCTACCTCCTCCACCGATTCTGCTTCTACCCGGTCAGGTTAAATACCAACATGACGTTTTGCTTTGTGTCCGGAGCAGGCACGGATAGCGCAGAAAAGGGAAGGGTAAAAGGGAAATCCGAAAACGACCTTATGAGGCCTTCTTTTAAAAGTTTAAGATCCGGCCCAGACTTCTGGAACACCTACGCTTGAAAAGAAGAACATTAAATATTACAGATACACAATGTGGATGATCCCAATATTACGGAAACTGGCGCAAAAAAGCATTTACACTTTACTGGAGTTAGGGCAGGCAATGCTCAATGCTATTAACCGGGCGTATAAAGGGGATGTCCTGGAGATCGCTGGTATGAAAAAGCCTGTCCGACATTTAAAAAAAGTTGATTATTTAGATAAAGATGCGCAAGCTTATGAGTGTGTTGGTTGTTATTTTAGCTGTTATTCTGGTGCTTGTGCTGGCAGTGTACCTCTTTATGCAGCAGCCGCAGTTTGGCAGTATTCCTACAGGACCCAGGCTGGAAAGGGTAAAAAATTCTCCAAATTACAAAAATGGGCAGTTTCAGAATTTAAATCCTACGCCCATGCTCACGGAATGAGCCAGTTATTTTACCATGATGAAAGAATTTCTGCTTGGAGACAAGGCCAGCAGAACACCTTCTGATAGCTTGCCCGGTAAAAAGATTGATCTCCTGAACCTGAATCCTGAGGAAGATATAATTGTCTGGTTTGGACATTCTTCTTATTTCATGCAGCTGGCCGGAAAGAAATTTCTTGTAGACCCTGTGTTGAGCGGTAGTGCATCTCCGGTAAAATTCACCACGAGGAGCTTTAAAGGGAGTGACAGGTATATGCCTGCGGACTTACCTGATATTGATTACCTTTTCATTACCCACGACCATTGGGACCACCTTGATTATGAAACCGTAGAGGCTCTTGAACCTAAGGTAAAAAAAGTAATAACAGGCTTGGGAGTGGGGGCTCACCTGGAACGCTGGGGTTATAATGCCGACAAAATAATAGAAAAAGACTGGAACGAAGAGATCTTGTTAGAAAAGGACTTTAGGGTAAATACCGCTCCTGCACGGCATTTCTCAGGCAGGGGTTTTAAAAGAAATGTTTCCCTGTGGATGTCTTATGTATTAACCACTCCCACGAAAAGGATATACATGGGTGGTGATTCCGGCTACGACTCCCACTTTAAAACTATAGGTGAGCGGTTTGGTCCTTTTGACCTGGTAATCCTGGAAAACGGGCAGTATGATAAAAGCTGGAAATACATCCACATGATGCCCGAGGAAGTACGGTAACATAAAGCAGCAGGACGCGGTGCTGAGCTACTCCGAGCGCAAACCCCGCCTCGACGCCAACGGACAGCCCGTTACCCGCTGGGACGGCCACAGCACCAAACCGCACCCTGTTACCGGCCAGGAAGTACCCGACGAAACCGCCCGCACCATCACCTACGACTACCTCGACCCCAAACCCGCCACCTGGCCCGAAGCCGATTTTATTGTCGGCAATCCGCCGTTTATTGGTGACAAAACAATGCGTAGTACTTTGGGTGATGGGTATGTAGATGCACTTAGAAAAGTATATAAAGGTACAGTGCCAGAGAGTGCAGACTTCGTTATGTTCTGGTGGCAAAAAGCAGCAGAAATCGTTCAAGCAGAAAAAGCAGAAAGATTTGGTTTTATAACTACCAACAGCATAAAACAACCATTTAATAGACGAGTGATTCAGGCTTTTTTTGATTCTAAAAAGCCGTTAAATCTAGATTATGCTATACCTGACCATCCATGGATAGATAGTGCAGATGGAGCACAAGTAAGGATAGCAGTAACTGTTGCTAGCCTTGATTCTGCAGTTGGAAGAGTAGACAAAGTATTTAAGGAAATTCCAGCAGAAGGAGAATGGAAAGTCTCTTTTACAGAAAAGATAGGAACGGTAAACCCCGATTTAACAGTTGGTGCAGATTTAACAAGTACAGTTTCTTTAAATGCCAATTCTAATTTGTCAAGTGTTGGAATGGGCCTTTATGGAACAGGTTTCTTAATTACACTTGATGAAGCAAAGAAACTGGGTCGAGGTGAAATTGAAGGTATGGAATCTGTCATAAAACCTTATCTAAATGGAAGAGATTTTACTCAAACATCAAGAGGCTTATTTGTGATTGATTTGTTTGGATACACTGAGGAACAAGCTAGAACAAAATTCCCTCAGGTATACCAACATGTACTTAATAATGTTAAACCAGAAAGAGACCAAAATAACAGAGCTTCATACAGAAAAAACTGGTGGTATTTTGGTGAGGCAAGAGCTACATTCAGGCCTTCTCTAAAGTCATTAGACAGGTATATTATTACAACAGTCATTAGACAGGTATATTATTACAACCCAAACTGCAAGACACAGAGTCTTTTCATTTTTCGATAAACAAATCTCTCCAGACAACACTCTTGTTGCAATAAGCCTTGATGACAGTTTGTTTTTAGGGGTATTATCAAGTGAAATTCATACAGCTTGGTCATCAGTAGCAGGAGGAAGACTTGGTGTTGGGAATGACTCTCGTTACAATAGCACACGTTGCTTTCAGCCCTTCCCCTTCCCTACCCCAACCGAAGCGCAGCAGGAGCAGATTCGAGGTATAGCCGAGCAGCTGGACGCGCACCGCAAGCAGCGGCAGGCGCAGCACCCCACGCTCACCATCACCGACATGTATAACGTGCTCGAAAAACTGCGGTCGGGTGAGGCGCTGAACGCCAAAGAGCAGAAAACCCACGAACAAGGGCTGGTAAGTATACTCTTGCAGCTGCACCAGGAGCTGGATGCCGCCGTTGCCGCCGCCTATGGCTGGCCTAACAATTTGCCTGAAGAGGCCATACTCGAGCGCCTCGTGGCCCTGAACAAGGAACGCGCCGCCGAAGAAGCACGCGGCCACATCCGCTGGCTCCGCCCCGCCTACCAGAACCCGCAAGGCGCCCAGCAAGCCGACATGGGCATAGAAGCAAAAGCTAAAACTATAAAAGCCACCGCCAAAGAGGTGCCGGCCTGGCCAAAAACGCTCTCGGAACAGGCACAAGCCGTACAACGCGCTCTGCAACTGCACGAGCGCCCGGCCACAGCTGAAGACTTGCTGCACCAGTTCAAACCCATAGCCAAGTTGCAGCAGCCGCAGCGTCTGCAGCAAATCGACAGCCTGCTGCAAACGCTTCATGGTCTGGGCTTGCTGCGCAAAACAGAGCAGGATCAATATGTAAAGTAGAAAGAAGGTATTATCAATGAGGCTTCATTGCTAGCAGTTATAAACTATACTATTCTGCTATGTAAATATGCAATAGCAACAGCTAGGATGTGCTGCCCTAATGCCTCCAGTAGCTATGAGCAGAACAATCAATTTTAAAACATTTATAGCGAAAAAATAAACATGGCATTAAATCTTTCCGAAATACTAGTAGTCGGAGTATCGAGCAGAGCTCTGTTTAACCTAGAAAAGGAAAATGAAATCTTTAATTCACAAGGAATTTCAGGTTATAGAAAATACCAGCAGGAACATGAAGACCAGTCATTAGAACCAGGAACAGCTTTCCATTTGGTTCAGAGTTTACTGTATCTTAATCAGGATGCAAGAAAGCGAATCGTTGAAGTTGTTGTAATGTCAAGAAATAGTCCGGAAACCGGTGTTCGTATTATGAATTCTGTCCGCAAATACGAACTGGACATCACAAGAATGGCTTTTAGCGGAGGCGAACCCTTAGCACCTTACATTGACGCCTTTGACATTGATTTGTTCCTGAGTAAGGACACAAAAGATGTTCAAGCAGTTATAGATTCTAAAAAGTCCGCTGCCGCATTCATTTATGAGCCACCAACTGAATTCAAGCCGACAGACAATCGCGTGAAAATTGCTTTTGATGCTGATGCAGTTCTTTTTTCAGACGAGTCTGAACATCGGTATAAGACAGAAGGTATGGAGGCATTTCATAAGTATGAGAGTGATCATGAAAATGAACCCTTAGGAGAAGGACCATTTGCGAAGTTATTGATCAAACTTTCTAAAATTCAGGATGAGTTGCCCACCACAGTTGAACTATCGCCCTTGAGAATAGCAATTGTGACAGCAAGGAATGCGCCTTCGCACATGCGTGTAATAAAAACTTTAAGGAAGTGGGGCGTTTATGTGGATGAGGCTTATTTCTTGGGTGGCCTTTCAAAAGACAATGTTCTCAAAGCCTTCGACGCGCACATATTTTTTGATGACCAAGAAGTTCACTTAGCCGAGTCATCCAAAGTAGTTCCATCAGGAAAAGTGCCCTACGCCTCTGACTCACCGTTGTTAAAAATGATGAATAAAGCTATTGTGATTGAATCTGTTGAAGACAAGAAGAAAGAATAAAATCACAAGCTCTGCCTGTAACCACTACGGGAGATTCACCGCCAAAAGGCCAATGGCCTAATATAGGCCTGCCTTAGCGATTATATAAAAGAAAAGGCTCCTCGGGATGAGGAGCCTTTTCTTTTATAATTAACCCTTCAATTTTGACTGTGCTTTTAAAGCGCAATTTTAGGAATTCTATAACATCTTTTATGTAAAACAAAGTCACCGAGGAATTAGAGGAAGCAGGCCACTTGGCTATAATTCACTGCCTTCTTGGTTTGCCTCAAACAGCATATGCAGTTTTTGCTGGAGCAGCTCCTTATTTGGCAGCTGGGTCCTGTACTCGGCCACCAAGGCCGGGGATAGGTTCCTGCTCAGGGCGTACTCGACCACTTCTGTGTCCCTGTCTTTACAGAGTAGGATGCCGATGCTGGGGTTCTCGTTCGACTTCTTCACGTCCCGGTCCAGCGCCTCCAGGTAAAAGTTAAGCTGCCCCAGATGCTCCGGCTTGAACTTGTCGGCCTTCAGCTCAAAGGCGACCAGGCACTGCAAACCCCGGTGATAGAAAAGCAGGTCTATATAGAAATCGCTATTCCCGACCTGAAGCCTGTACTCTTCCCCCACAAACAAAAAGTCCCTGCCCAGCTCCAGAATGAAGCTCCTCATCTGGGCGATCAACGCTTTTTGAAGCACCCCCTCACTGTGCGGCTCCGGCAGGTTCAGAAACTCAAAGACATAGCTGTCCTTAAAGATATTCACCACCTCCTGGTCCAGTCCCTTGATCGCCGGCGGCTGGCTATGGTTCCCCAGCATCACCCTTTCGAACACGCCGCTGTTGATCTGCCTTTCCAGCTGCTTGACACTGTACTTCTCCTGAATGCAGAGGCGCAGGTAAAACTCCCGTTCCTCCTCCGTTCTGGCCCGTGACAGCAGCACCAGGTGATGAGTCCAGCTTACTTTGGCCAGCTCACTGCCGCTCAGGCTGCTTGACCCTAATTGTGTCATTGGCGATGACACAATTTGAGGCTCCTGCTCCCCGGCTGTCGGTGCCTGCGGTCCTGGCGATGGCGCTAAAGCGCTTGTGGAGTAGGTGTCATAGAATTGCTTCATACGGTACAGCCCCCTCCGGTTGAAGCCTTTCAGCTCCGGGTGGTTTCGTTTTAAGTAGGCGGCCAACTCATCGACTGTTTTCTCGCCCCAACTGGCGGTGGCGATCCGCCTGCTGATGTACTCCCCCACCTGCCAGTACAGATTGATCAGCTCTGTGTTGACGGCTCTCAGGGCACTGCTTCTGGCTTGTTGGATGAACGTAGTGATTTCAGAGAATTGGTCCTGTGACATGAAGAATCCGGTAAGGTGAACGGTCACAAAGGTAACACTTTGGCTCTCCTTGTCAACTACGGCTGTAGGGACATTGCATCACTCGCGGCTGGAGACGAAACGATGTGTGAAGCAAAACAGACCGTTTGCTGTTTAACATATCGCAAATTATAAGACTATGATTATCAGTTTTTTACATTAAATTAGTGGCAAATAAACAAGCTCGTATTGCAAAGTTTATGACAATAACCTTGACTTTAAATAAGAAGGTATTTAACTTTTCGTAAAGTATATATACTTTACGCATGTGGAACTAAATTGTTTCATACTCCTTTAACTGCCCATTCGTTTTGGTCTATATCTTATATTTTTCACTTGCTTATTTCAAACAAAACGTTTAACTTTGCGTATATAAAGTATATATACTTTATATACTCATTGCTATTTTCAACTCTCTCTTATTTCCTTTCAACGTTAAAAGATTGCTGTTGCATTTATCCTTCTAAAGGATTAACTTTACGGAAAGTATATATACTTTCCGTCTGACATACCTTCAACGCAGCCATGCCAAGTAAGTCCCGCTTTGTTATTGCTGAAAGTAGTATCAAGTCTTTCTTCAAACAGAATCCCCGCAAAGTCTTCTCCCGCCAGCAACTTAGTGGGATTTTCGAGGAAAGGAAAGCTGCTTGGAACCTGCCGGTTACCACCACAGACCTCAGGTTTATTGAGCAGCTGCAGAAAAGGGGAATCCTCACCAAGATTGAAATCCTGTTTGACGGCTACATCAACAAGAAGGAGCGGTATATCACCCAGGATGCCAATGAGCTGGAGATAGCGGTGTCTTTGATTAACAAATCTTATCTGTCCCATTACAGCGCCATGTTTCTGAATAGCCTGACTACGCAGGTACCCAAAACCATTTATATCACCTTTGAGCAAAGCAAGAAACCGGACGGTAACCGCCAACTGAAACAAGAGGGCATTGATGCGGCTTTCTCCAAGCCACAACGGAAAGCAGTCACCGAAGCCATGTATGGTGATTACTCCTTTCTTATTCTTAATGGCATGTACACGGGCAGAACCGGGGTTCATTTGATAGAAAACATACCAGTAACCAGCCTGGAGCGAACCCTGATTGATATTACGGTGCGACCAAGCTATGCTGGTGGGGTGTATTCGGTATTAGAAGCTTACCAGAACGCCCTAGCCAGTATTTCCCTGAACAAACTGGTGGCAACGTTAGACAACCTCGATTTTATCTACCCTTATCACCAAGCTGTTGGGTTCTACCTGGAACGGGCAGGCTATACCGGCAGAAAACTGGACGAGCTGCGCAGCCGGAAGAAAGAGTTCCGATTCTATCTCACCTATGATATGGAGGAAAAGGATTTCTCGGAAGACTGGCAGCTATATTTCCCTAAGGGAATGTAATCCCTTGGAACGTGCTGACCACGTAGTCAAAGTAGAAATCGAAGCTCTCCAACTCTTCCGAACGGGCCACCGTATCTTTCACGCTTTCCCAGTTATCTTTATGGATGGCTTTGTGATTGGCTATCTCCTGTATAAAAGAAAGAGGCACACGCTTGGCCTCGAAAATATTCGCAATCAGTTCTTTATTTTCCTCGGTGGTCGCATCAATGCCATGCGATTCCATAATCAGGTGAATATCATAGAAGTCACGTGCCCTGGCGCGGGCGGTACGCGATTTAATAATTTCCGAGTACTGCGGTAATTGCTGGCAAATGGCCCGTAACTTCTCAAAGACAATCATTTCCGGTGTGTAGACATAAATTGTATAACCGTCCACCTTCGTCTGGGCCTTTTTTGCGACATACTCGAACTTGCTGAACTCCAACTCAAAAGTAGTGGAGCGCCCTGCGCTTAACGGAACAGCGATTCGACGCTGGTGCTCTAAATTCCCCTGATGGGTATCGTAGGTTTTCTGGTCCAGCACCTTGAACGTAACTTGGTAACCTCCCCAAAAATCCGCCACTGCTTCCTTCACGACTTTGGGCCTGGGGAGAAAAGTATAATCAAAAACAACCATTCCATTTTCCGCGAAGGTCTTCACCAAGGTGCTTGCTATCCGCTTGCTGATGATTCCCTCTTCCTCTTTAAAATCACCATGATCTATGGAGAAGTCCAGGTCATAGGAAGTTCTGGAGATTGAACTGCTATCATGGTAAACAATATCAATGGCATTGCCACCTTTCAGAACAATGTTCTCGATGAGTTCATCGTCAGAAGCAAGGGCGATGATGGCCAACCGCTTAATTTGGTTGATTAAATCAATATTCATCAGCGAAATGTTTTTAAACCGAAAGTACGATAAAACAACCGCTTTTCTTTTGATTACTAGATTTGAAGGCTATGAATTCAAATCTAGTAATCAAAAGAAATATTCGAAATGACTACCTTCACCCACTATGGAAATAATCAAATCACTATGTATTTTTTTCCTGGCCGGGCTTTGTGAAATCGGTGGGGGTTATCTGGTTTGGCTTTGGCTGAAGGAAGATAAACCCTTGTGGTATGGCATACTGGGCAGTATTATTCTGGCTATGTACGGGGTAGTGGCTACCTGGCAGACAGCCAGCTTCGGGAGGGTGTATGCTGCCTATGGCGGCGTTTTCATAGTGATGGCCTTGGTATGGGCTTGGAAAGTGGACGGCTTTAAGCCAGACCGCTATGATATTATTGGCGCATTAATAGCCTTACTGGGGGTGTGCCTGATACTTTACATGCCCAGGAAATAATGGGAAGTATATAAATCTAAAAATTTCATCCGTTGATTTCTGATCGCGTTTAAAATAACTAAGGAAGCCATCCCGACATCAGCGAAAGTAGATTAACCAAATATTCCTTAGATTGCATAAACCGATTTCAAATCATGCGCCTTTTCACATTTTAATTTTTTTATGTCATGAACATAATTGAAGCGATCAAACCAGGGCCAAAGCCAAAAAAACAAGATGGAACGCCAGATGAGAGAAGGCGTGTTACTCCAGAAACGAAACCTAAACATCCAGATTTGAAACCCCATAAACATAGGCCTGGGGAGTCAAAATAATTTTAGATAGAAGCACACATAGACGGTTGCTTCCATCTAAAAAGCCTAGGAGTCTATAACATTAAAACTATGGCTTGCTGTTTTTTTTAATCATGTACATGCCCAAAGAATAATAGGCATGTACATGATTATTTTTGTCAAAACTTCATCCGCTGAATCCTAATTGCATTCAAGATAGCCAGAAAAGCTACCCCCACATCTGCAAATACGGCTTCCCACATAGAGGCCACGCCAAAGGCACCGAAAGCCAGTACTAACGCCTTCACCCCGAAAGCCAAGCCAATGTTCTGCCAGACTACCCGGTTCGTACTCTTCCCAATATTAATAGCCGTGGCGATTTTGGAAGGCTGGTCGTTCTGAATCACCACGTCAGCGGTTTCGATGGCCGCATCAGATCCAAGGCCACCCATGGCTATGCCCACATCTGCCAGCGCGATGACTGGCGCATCATTGATGCCATCGCCCACGAAGGCTACATTTTTTCCTTCTTTTTTCAAGGCCTCCACCTTGGTCACTTTGTCCTGAGGCAGCAACCCCCCGAATGCCTGGTCAATCTGTAGGGTTTCGGCTACTTTCTGCACAATACTGTCTTTATCACCGGACAGCATCACAATGTTTTTGACACCCAATGCGTGTAGCTGCTCAATAGCTGACTTGGAATCTTCCTTTATCTTGTCTGCTATAGTGATATGCCCTGCGTACTGCCCATTGATGGCCACCAGCACGATACTCTCCACAATGGCATCAACCTGGGCCGGGTAGGCCACGTTGAATTTCTTCAGCAGCTTTCCATTTCCCACTAAGAGAGCTTTTCCGTCAACTAATCCTTTCAGGCCGTGGCCGGAAATCTCTTCCATATCTGCTATGCTTTTCTGCTGAAAGCTGTTTCCGACATGGGCCACCACCGCCAGGGCGATGGGGTGCGTGGACTTGCTTTCCAAAGCCGCCGTAAGGTTGAGAAACTCAGTTTCGTCCCAACCGTTGACCACCACCTCCTGCACCTTGAACACGCCCTCGGTCATAGTCCCGGTCTTGTCCATCACCACCGTATCCACCTTGGTCATCAAATCGAGGTAATTGGAGCCTTTGAACAGGATACCGTTTTTGGAGGCAGCCCCTATGCCCCCGAAATAACCCAGGGGAATAGAGATAACGAGCGCACAGGGGCAGGAAATCACCAGAAAAATCAAAGCCCGGTAAAGCCAGTCGTTGAACTCATAGTCCGCCACAAAAAAGTACGGAACAACAGCAAGCGCAACAGCCATGAACACCACCACCGGTGTATAGACTTTGGCAAAGCGGGTAATGAATTGCTGGGTTTTGGCCTTGCGGCTGCTGGCCTGCTCCACCAATTGCAGAATCTTGGAAAGGGCACTGTCCTCGTACTTTGAGGTTACCTGTAGTTGGATGACCTGGTCCAGGTTAATCATGCCGGCCAGTACCTTCTCCCCTTTGGATTTGGTATCTGGCTTTGATTCACCGGTAAGCGCCGCCGTGTTGAAAGAAGAGCGGTCGGTGAGCAGGGTGCCATCCAAGGCTACCTTTTCGCCGGGCTTCACTTCAATGACATCGCCAACTTTAACCTGCTGCGGGTTAATGGGGGTTACCTGGCCCTGCTGCACCAAGCCTACTATCTCTGGCCGGTTATCTATTAGAGCCTTTATGGATTTGCGTGACCTGGCCACGGCTGCTTCCTGAAAATGCTCCCCGATGACATAGAACAGCATCACCGCCACGCCTTCGGCATACTCACCGATGTAAAATGCCCCCAGCGTGGCGATTCCCATCAGAAAGAACTCATTGAAGACTTCGCCCCTCGCTATGTTCTTGGCGGCATGCACAAGGACTTTGCCCCCTACCAATAAATAGGCAATACCAAATACAGCTAACCGCAAGGAGCCTGCAAACCATTCTACATCAAAAAAATCAAGACCAATACCGGTAAGTAATAAAATCAAGCTGATAATGGTAGGCACATAAGAGGCACCGTCATGGTCATGGTCTTCCTCCTTTGTGCCATCAGTCACTTCAGTTTTGGTTGGCCCTGGTTGTTCAGCGGTCCGGGGAGAGGTGATCTCCATTGGTTTCAATGGGGCGCTAGGGTTATTTTCAACATTTTCCTTCATAGTTCTACGCTTACAAGTTAGAATTTGCCTGCCGTATGATAGTCTGCAAATCAGATGGGATGGGCATCGATTTAAAAGGGGGCACATTGGCCCCGCCGGTATTGCCCACCGGTATTTTTCCTGCCCAGGATTTTATGCCACCTACCAATAGCCGGGGAATCTGCCCTATTATCTCCTTCCCATTCCGCGTTCGTACCCCAAACAGGAGCATCTTAAAGTGTACGGCGGTATGCTCAAAGGGATAGGGTTGCCCCAGAATATGGGCCCGTTCCAGATGAACCCAAGCATGTTGCAGGTCCCCCTTCAGCATACTTTCATGATAGGTGTTTATTTCTTGCCGGTAAAAAGGCCGTAGCTTTTTTGGCATGTTCCAGTTGAGTTTCATGATAACTTTTTCCTTTAAAACAAAGATAGAGCTGCGCACCCTGCAATTGCATTGCAAATCAGCCGCCGCATGTACTACAGATGCCTTTCACCACCAAGTTGACTTCCTCCGTTTTAAAACCGGTCGGCAGGGTAACCTCAGGGATACGGGTGGACGGGAGGCATAGAGTCTCCTGGCACTGGTTACAAAAAAAATGCACGTGCAGGTCGTGATGTTCCTGTGGGTTGCAACTATCTGGGCAAAGGGCGTATTTCACCGCCCCGCTGCCATCGTCTATGCTATGCACCAGGCCTTTCTCCTCAAACGTTTTCAAGGAGCGGTACAGGGTTATCCGGTCGGCCCGGAGAAAATAAGTCTCCAGGTCACTGAGGCTGACCGCGGCCGATTGCTTTAATAGGTAGTCCAGCACCAGTAAGCGCATGGCAGTTGGCCTTACTCCTTTTTGATGCAAAGTTTTATCCAGGTCCTGTAGCATTTCGGTAGAAATTAATGGCCGCCTTCATGTTCTGAGTTCCGCATCTTCGCCAGCAGGGAATAGGCTCCTTTGGTTACAAAGTTTGCGCTAGTGGTATCAATACCTGCGGGAAGTGCCACCTGTACGAAGTTCTCGGCCTCCGCGCCTTTTTCAACCGGAACCATGCGAAACTTCTTCATGACCGCCTCGCCTTCCTTCTCCTGGCCGGTGTACAGGAAAACAAAGTTCTGCCCGTTATCCTGAACCACGGCTTCCTCAGGAAGTGCCAATACCTCACGGCCATCCAACGCTACCTGGGCCTGCACGTACAGTCCCGGTACCAGGTTTTTGTCTTCCTCTTCCATGTGGGCATGCACCCGCACGGTGCGCTCTTCACTGATTTCCTTTCCTATCAGGTAGATAGTGGCCTCGTGCTGCGCTACCGTCTCGTTGGGAAGGGAATAACGCACCTTCTGCCCTTTCTTAAGGGCGGCCACGTCTTTCTCGAACACCGTCAGCTCCACGTGCAAATGGTCAGTATCGGCTATCCGGAACAGCACATCCGTGGGGTTCACGAATTGCCCAACATTGGCGTTGATATAGGTGACGTACCCGTCTATGGGAGCATAGAGGGGAAGGATGCGCCTGATTTTACCCTCCCGCAGGGAAGACGGAACAATGCCAATTATCCTGAGCCGCTCGCCCAACGCCTCTACCTGGGACTTGGCAGCCCTGTACTCAGCGGTGGCCTTTTGGTATGCCTTGGCGGAGGTAACCTGCTCCTGGGAAAGTTCCTTCTGCCTCTGGAAGTCCTGCTCTAAAAAGGCAAGGCTGCTTTTAGCCTCCAGGTATTCCTGCTGCAACATCACGAACTCGGGGTTTTCGATACTCGCGATTTGCTGTCCTTTCCGGACGCGCATCCCCTCCAGCAGCTCCGTGCTTTTCACATACCCGCCCAAAGGGGCGCTCACGGAGGCCATGTTCTGCGGCGGCAGGTCCAGTTTTCCGGTTAAGGTCAGAATGTTGCCCAGGTTGCGCATCTGTGGCTTTCCCAAGGTGATGCCCGCGACACGGTATTGTTCCTGGGTCAGCTCCGCTGCCTGCGGGTCTTCCTCGTGCTGTTCTTCCGCCTTTGCCTCCCCGGTTTCATGTGCCGGCTCGGATTCTTTCCCGCAGGAGGAGAAAAGCAGAAGGCTTAGGAGGGAAAGCAGGTATATAGGGTTTATTATTTTCATGGTATTTAGATAAAGCCTGAGAAGGCTACTGTTTGTTATCTGTGATGAATTGTAGTTCAATGACTGCCTGGTCATAATTATAGAGTGCCTCCAGGTAATTTGCCCGTATGGCCAACGCCCTTTGCAGGTTCAGGAGATACTCCTGGTAGTTTATCTCACCGGCCCGGTAGGCCTTGGTGGCTTGGGCAATGATGAGTTGCGCCTGGGGCAAGGCGGTTTGCTCAAAGTACCTGACGCTCGCCTGAAATTTAAGGGCCTTCTGATGGGCCTCCGCCACTTGGGCCTCCAATTCGTTCTGGAGGTGTTGCAGATTCTGCTGGGCTATTTGCGTCTGCAAGTTTGCCGCCTCAATACGTTTTTTCTGTGGCCTCGTCCAAAGCGGGATGCCTACGCCCACCATCACTTCGTGGGGTGCCTCCATATCTACGCCTCCGCCTATTTCGCTACTGCCCCCTCCCAATGTCCGGTTGGTGTAGCCCATTTTAAGGTCAGGAAGCAGTTTTGCCCGCTCCAGACCGGCTTCTGCCTCGCGTACCGCTACTTGCTGCCTTGCCAATAGCACTCCCGGATTCTGTTCCAGCAATTGCCCGGAATTCAACGGCATGGACAATCGGTTCAGAGTGGTGTCAGCCGGAGCCACTAAACTGTCGGTTACCAGTAAGGCTTGCAGACGGGCCTGGAATACCGCCCAGTCGGCTTTAGCCTGAAACACATTGTTCTCTGTCTCCGCCAGTTGGGTTTCTGCCGTCACTTTTTCCAGCAGGTTGGTTTCCCCGGTTCTGAGGCGTACCTGGGCTGCCCTGAGAAACTGGGAATACAGACTATCCTGATAGGAGAGCAATTGCAATTGGGAGAGCGTATATACCAACCCGTAGTAATTCAACCTTACATCCCGTACAATTTCCCGCTGGCGTTGGGTCAGGTTTATTTTGCTTACCTCCACCTGTGCTTCCGCCAGTTTTGCCTGCCTGGCATAGACCGTCGGAAAGGGCAGGGACTGCGTGACGGATACCTCATTGTCATACTTACCTGATTCCAGTTTGCCGGTGGAGAATTGTACCTGGGTTTTCTCAACATCATAGGCAGAGCCTTGGAGGCTCTGGCTCCGCCTGATACTGAGTCTCACCGCCTCTACGGAAGGGTTCATCTCAAGGGCCCGGTTCACCGCCTCTTCCAGGGAATAAACTTTAGCTGGCTGCTGCTGGGCTTGTAATGGAGTGGAACTCACTGCCAAGGCAGCTATGATAAGGATAAATATTGACAAGGCAGCCGGTATTCCACCCCCCTCCCGCTGATTAGTCCTCTTTTTCATAAAGTAGTTTTCAATCAAAATATAAAGGACGGGCAATACCACTAAAGTGAGCAAAGTGGAGGTCACCAGCCCGCCAATCACAACCGTGGCCAATGGCTTCTGAACCTCAGCCCCTGCTGAGTTAGAAAGGGCCATGGGCAGAAACCCCAACGAGGCCACGGCAGCCGTCATCAAAACCGGACGTAATCGCACGGCGGTGCCGTTCAGCACTACCTGTTTTAAGTCCTGAATTCCCTCTTCCTTCCGTTGCCGGTTAAACTCAGCAATCAATACAATGCCATTTAAAACAGCTACCCCGAACAGGGCAATGAATCCGACCCCAGCTGAGATGCTGAAGGGCATTCCCCTAAGCCACAGTGCCAGCACCCCCCCAATGGCAGACAGCGGGATGGCGGTGAAGATGAGCAAAGAGTGCCGGATGGAGCCGAAGGTAAAGAACAGCAAAAGGAAGATTAGCGCCAGGGCGGCCGGTACGGCCACCGAAAGACGCTTGTTGGCTTCCTGCAAATTCTCAAACTGGCCCCCGTAAGTCATGAAATAGCCTGTAGGTAGCTGTACCTGCTGGCCTATTTTCTGCTGAACTTCCTCCACCACACTGGCAATGTCGCGGCCCCGCACGTTAAAGCCCACGATGATACGCCGTTGTGCATCTTCCCGCTGAATCTGGTTGGGCCCCTGCCGGTACTCTATGTCGGCGAGCTGCTCCAGGGGGACCTGCACGCCATTTGGGGCCGTGACATACAATTGCCGGACGCTGGCAATATCTTTTCTTTGTTCTTGCGCCAAACGTACCACCAACTCAAACCGGCGGTCTCCCTCATACACCATCCCGGCGCCTTGCCCGGCAAAAGCGGCGTTGAGGGCTTGGTTCACCGTTTCCACATCCAGCCCGAACTTGGCGATCTGACTGCGGTTGATATCTACCACAATCTGCGGCAGGCCGGAAACCTGCTCCAAGTACAGGTCTTCGGCTCCCTCCACCTCTGCCACGACCATGCCCACTTCCTTTGATAGCCGGGTAAGTTCCTTTAGGTCCTCCCCGAAAATCTTGATGCCCACATCCTGGCGTACCCCCGAAATTAGTTCATTGGACCTAAGCTGGATGGGCTGAGATACCCCGAAGGTAACTCCTGGGATAGTTTCCAGGGCTTCCGTCATTTTTTCGGCCAGCTCCTCCCGCGTGTCGGCACTGGTCCATTCATCCTTATCCTTCAAGAGAATGGTGACATCGGCAGATTCCATGGGCATCGGGTCAGTGGGAATCTCGGCTGCCCCAATTTTGCTGATGACCTCCTTTACCTCCGGAAATTTCTCCTTAAGTATCTTTGAGGCTAGTGACACTTTCTCTATGGTTTCCGAAAGGGAGCTACCAGTGAGCAAACGAGTCTCCAGGGCAAAATCTCCCTCTTCCAGCATGGGAATAAACTCGCTGCCCATGCGGGAGAAAATCACCAGGCTGAGGCTGAAAAGGACCACGGCAGCAATGATGACCACGGCTTTCATACTCAAAGCACCCTTTATGAGCGGGTTGTACATGCGCTGAAAGAAGTCCATCATTCGGTCTGAGATATTCCGCTTGTGGGTGGTGTTCTTGCTCAGAATCAGCGCCGACATCATAGGGACGTAGGTGAGCGAGAGCAGGAAAGCACCCAGAATGGCGAAGGAGACGGTCAATGCCATAGGGCGGAACATCTTACCTTCAATACCCACCAGCACAAGAATAGGCAGGTATACAATCAGGATAATGATTTCTCCGAAAGCGGCGGATGTCCTGATTTTGCGGGCGGAATCGTACACTTCTTCGTTCATCTGGTCTTGGGTTAATCGACCCCCGCCCCGGAAAACCAGGTGATGCATGGTCGCTTCCACAATGATCACCGCTCCGTCCACGATAAGGCCGAAGTCAATGGCCCCTAGGCTCATAAGATTGCCGGTTACCCCGAAAAGGTTCATCATGATAATGGCAAAAAGCATGGCCAGCGGAATAACGGAGGCCACCACCAGCCCCGCCCGGAGATTACCCAGAAAAAGCACTAGCACAAAAATGACAATCAGGGCTCCCTCTATCAGGTTGGTCGTCACGGTGTCCATGGCCCTGCCAATCAAGTCACTCCGGTCCAGGAAAGCTTCTATTTCCACACCCTCGGGTAGCGATTGCCGTATTTGGTCCATTCGCACTTTTACCCGCTCCACTACCTGGTTGGTGTTCTCGCCTTTTAGCAGCATCACAATGCCGCCTACCGCTTCTCCTTTTATGTTGGTGAGCGCACCGTAACGGTTGGCACTCCCGAATTGGACCTCGGCAATATCACCGATGAGAACAGGCGTGCCGTTGGAGGTGCTGCTGACCACTATTTTCTTTATTTCATCCAGGCTCTCTATCAGGCCCTCGCTCCGGACAAAGTAAGCATTGGGCTTTTTGTCGATGTAGGCTCCTCCGGTGTTCCCGTTATTCCGCTCCAGGGCCTCCAGCACATCGGTAATGCTCAGGTTGTGGGCTTTTAGCCTGTCTGGGTCAAGGGCTACTTCGTACTGCTTCAGAAACCCACCGAAACTGTTTACCTCCGCCACGCCTGGCGTACCGAGCAGTTGCCGCCGCACTATCCAGTCTTGGATGGTGCGCAGTTCCATGGCAGAATACTTTTTCTCGTAGCCTGGCTTTGGGTGTACCACGTACTGATATATCTCCCCCAGTCCGGTGGAGATAGGGGACATTTCAGGACTTCCCACTCCCGGCGGGATTTTCCCGCTGGCTTCAGAAAGCCGCTCATTCACCTGCTGCCGCGCCCAATAGATATCAACATCCTCTTTGAAAACAATGGTCACCACCGAAAGGCCGAAACGGGAGATAGAACGTACCTCGTCTACCTCAGAAATGGTGGCCATGGTCTGCTCCACCGGGTAACTGATTAGCCGCTCCACCTCCTGGGCGGCCAGCGACGGGCTGGTGGTGATAACCTGTACCTGGTTGTTGGTGATGTCAGGCACGGCATCAATAGGCAGTTGCGTGAGGGAATAGACACCCCAGACAATAAGCCCCAAGGTGAATATTCCTATAATGAGCTTATTGTAGATTGAAAAATGGATAATGCGGTCAAGCATATTGAATGGCGTTAAATCAAAGATCTGGAATTCTCCTGCCAACCGTAACTAATACCCATAAACAGCCTCAAGCTGAAGATAGGCATAGAAGAAAGGGTAAAGCTTCCTTAGCGGAACTTCACAGAGCAGGTAATAACAAATTTGACTTAAAGCCTTGGCGGTTGCCAAATGGAAAAAGAAAGGGTGGGAACACCGGCTACCCGGTAAACCGGTACCGGGGTGGTTACCTTAACAATGAAAGGGCTTGGTTTCTGGGTGATGGCCTGCAACGCGAAACCGGCGCAGCAATTGCAAATACACAAGGGGGAACATAAATCGGCAACCGGGGAATGGTCTTCTGAATCCGTGTTTATGTTGATGCTGGTTTGTGCAACCGTATCTACCCTTCTTGGTGCTGCATCAGCACAAGGAATACATGATATCACTATCATGAAAACACTTAGAAGAAGAGAAAACCATTTCATCTGCTGCAAAACTAGTAAAAATAAAATGCAATTGGATTGCAAGTTTTAATCATAAACGGATTAAATCCTATTCTGAGATATATTAGGAGAAGATGGAAGATGTTCTAAAAGTTAAATGAGGGCAGTTGGGAAAGAAAGTACTTATTCATTTCACTCCTTACAGCATTTTTTACAAAGGAATATTTTTAAAGACGATAAAAAATTATTGGAATATTTTTCTTTTATTTTACAAATTCATCTTTATCTTTGTTTTAAAGATGGAAGACTATGAAGAAACTTTTACCTCAGGAAGAAGCAACCGGATATCTGCTCCCTTATTTTGAAAAATTTGTTTCTATTGTTGAGAAGGCGATGGCTGATGTGAAACGGCTGGAGGCAACTCACTCAGAGATCCGGGAGAAATACACAAGCTGGTCACCATTAGCGAAATCCGTGATGGTCAACAACTTTATGTGCATCTATGCCGAGGAAGCTTTTTCAGGTGACCCGGAAGTTATCATAAATCCTTTGCGCAATGACCCTTTCGGCATCTTACTAAGGGGTAAACTCTTCATCCGGTTCAACAAGCTTAACGCTGATCTGTCACCCAGCACCAATAATGCGACGAAGCGGACGGAGGATTTGAACTACCAGAACAGTTTTGAGGGCTTTGAGAACATCCCCTGCATTTATGCGGGGTACTCCTCTAACCGCGAAGCCATTGACAGCATTGGCTCCATCAATCTGGTTTACCGGCCCTTCAATTCCGTTATATGGAATATAGATTTACGGACCCGATTAGGTCAGGAACAACCGGAAATACCATTCTACACCGAGACCGGCGCAACAGTAGTTCCTATTGCAGAAAGAAGGGTGACTATAAAGAAGAAACCACAAGCAGACAAGACAATAGAAGGATAGGTTAAATGATGGAAACGAATATGCTTTTCCTAGGTAAGGTGAACCCTAACATGGTCATTTTAGCTCGTGAATCGCGTGGGGTAACCCAAAAAGAGCTGGCTGAGAAAATGTGCATCAAACAGGGCACCCTGTCTAAGATTGAAAATGGGCTTCAGAACGTATCAGAAGAACTGCTGAATATATTAAGTGCTGAATTGGCGTATCCGGCAAGTTTCTTCTTCCAGCAGAATCAGCTGTATAACCCGAGTCTGGTGCATTATCGGAAACGAACTGTGTTTACCAAGAAGGACTTGGCCAAGGCTGATGCCACTATGAATATCAGCAAAATCAACCTGGAGAAACTGCTGAACTCAGTTGATATACCTGATTTACAATTGCCAAAATGGGAAGTAGAGGAACATGGCTCTCCGGAAAAGTGCGCTACATACTTGCGGGAATACTGGCGTCTACCGAAAGGGAGAGTAGAGAATATAACGAAGCTGGTGGAAGACAAGGGAATTCTGGTGGTACCTATTGATTTTGACTCACCTAAGATGGATGGTCTGAACATCTTTACCGATACTAACCATCCTATCATATTCTACAACCGCAACATACCAACTGACCGGCAGCGCTTGACAATTGCCCATGAATTAGGCCACATTCTGCTGCACCTGGGGCAACCCATTGCAGAAAACCGGGACGTGGAAGCGGAAGCATATGCTTTTGCGGCTGAGTTCCTGATGCCCGCTGCGGAAATTAAATCCCACTTGGGAAAGGTGGATATTGCCAGGTTGGCAGATTTGAAAAGATACTGGAAAGTGTCCATGGCAGCCCTTATTATCCGGGCTAAAACACTGCGCCTGATTACCGAAAACCAGTACCGGTACCTATGGCAGCAAATGAGCGCTTTGGGATACCGGACAAAGGAACCCAAAGAACTGGATCCCGCACCGGAGCCCCCTATTCTGTTGCAAGAACTGGTGGATGCCCATTTAAATGATTTAGGGTATTCAGAAGAAGAGTTGGCGCAGCTGCTGTCTTTACAATTGGAAGATTTTAAAACCCGATACCAGGAAAACGAGGTAGCACGGCCAAAGCTTAAGATTATCCGCTAGAAGCATATAAAGGCACTAAAGGACTTTTACTTTTTCACTTATTCTAATAAAATTAGAAAGCAATACCCACTCTTAGCCTTCCTGTTTCAGCCATTCCAATGCAGCTTTTTTGGTAGCGAATGTCTGGCTTTGAATCTTTAACTCAACCTTGCTGGTAACCTCCTCCGAAATCTGCTCGGACTCTTGCTGTCTAATTGTATCAGTATGGAGAATACTCGCTGATTTCTGGAGCCTAGTGTTCTGTAGGTTCTTTGCGAACCGCGTCACGGTACGTGAATGAGAAAAACGATGTGGGGTTAGAAGAGTATATTCAGCAACAGATGGATGCCGAGGATTTAGCAGAATATCAAAGTCTTTTAACCATTGAAAAAGAACAGTAGCTACCAATATGCAGGAACCTCAAGAAATTCTAAATTCAAGCCTACTAGAAGCACTTCAACAGGTAATATCTGGCCTAGCAGACCCCACCAAGCATTATATGGTCAATGCCAATTATTACGAGCACTTTCCTTTAGGAGAAGAGACTTCTGAACGCTGGTATATGGCCTGTATCTATTTCCATCAGGAAGCAGCATGGAATGTGGAGTTAGTAGAGGATGGGGTAATTTGTGATGTACTCCTGAACCGAAACCAGCCCGAAGAGAAATTCCGCATTAAAATCCCCTATGAAGAAATTTGGGAGGTTCTGGAAAGGAAAGACAATACAAATGCCTTCACTATTGAGGGTCGCCTTTTCTACAATGCCCAGGTAATGCAAAAGCTGTCTGGGCTCTCTTTGAACAACTGATCTATACTTTCTTTAAAATTTGGATTACTACCCGCCCATTTCCCTTTCTTGGGTTAGTTCTTTGGACACGTAGCCCCTACCCCGCTCTGGCTTTTCTAAAACACTTACGGCCTTTAAAATATCACTCGCTGGTCCTTCTCCCCTTAAGCCTGGAATTGCAGTTGAGGCCATTAAGGCATTTTTGACATGCGCTTTGTTCACCCCTCCCACATAAGGCACTTTGGAAACGAATGCCGCCACTTCTTTCAACCTTTCCCCTTCCGTCTCTTTCCCATAGGCTTTCAACTCTAAGCTTAGGATGGCCGAAGCTTTCAGAAAAAGGTCTTTTGCTTCCGAGTGGTTCTTCGGCAAATCACTTGGGAGTGGTTGCGCTGGTGAAGGCACCTTTGAAGCAGGAATCTCCTTTCCGGCGGCAATATATTTCACCTGATCTATCGCTTTTGTAAGTCGCTCGGCATCCTGATAGAGGTAATGCTCAGGTTTCGCCCCACCTTCTAAGATAGAGGTACCAATCGTGCGTAAACCCTTTTCGTAGTTCTTCAGGCTCCTGGGTTCTTCCACGATGCTTTTCACTTGCTGCTTCACCGCAATGTCCCACCGGTCCGCTATTCGGTTACCGGTTACCTCCAACTCCCGTAACGCTTCAATACGCTTCATGGCGGCCGAGGGCTCCGGAGTTCTGGGAATTCTTTCTGTCCTAGCTTTCTCGGCTTCAATACCAGGCAACGGAGTGGTGATTTCTTGCAGGAACTCCTTTAGTGGGACTAAGTTTTTATGTGCCTCCTGAAGAGCGTGTGGTTTTACAATTGCAAAATTTCTGGCTTCATTATATTTGGCAGGATCTGCCCGGTTAAAGTCAATGTCATACCCGGCTTCTTTTCCTAATTGAGTAAGAGCGGCTTGAAGGGTTCTACCGTTACCTTCCCGAAAGGGGTGAACATGATTGTACTGATCCAGATAATAGGCGGCGCGCTCAATGAATTTTTCTGTACTCAATCCTTTCAGGTTGTTTTCCTGCTGGAGTTGCTGACTGATAGTCCCCAGCCGCGTTTCAATCTCTTTGAAAGGGGCGTACCTCATTTCCTGGGGCACTAGATTGACTACAGTATCTTTTACACCTTGGAAGCCTCCCCTGTTTGCTCTGGTCTCCCCAGCCCATGGATAGACCTTTTGGAAGAGCTCCTTATGGATCTTCTGAAAATGCTCCTGGTCAAACTTCCCGGGTATGCCTCCCTCCTCCTTCAGGATGGCCGCACCGAAACCGGCAAACTTATTCTCCAGACGCGCCAAGGCTTCTCTGTTCCTGATACCCTTATGGTTAAGTAGAACCCCGTTCTCATCGCTGAAGCCGTCATACTTTGCCATGGCTGCAATTGTAAAAGTTAATGATTCTTCTCCCCCTCTGCCCTATCTTTAAAAAGGTCGGGTAAGCTTGCCTCAGAATTTCCTTTAGATGATACCTTCCTATTGAAATCCTGGTCAACAGACATTTTTGTGTTCCAATACTCTTCCTCAGGATCAGGCACTTCTGAAACAGAATTGGCCGTTTCCTCGGGAACGGCCAATGTCATGCTTGCTGGTTCAGGTTCCGGACTTGGAGAATCCAGACCGTGGTACTTCGCCAGCTCATCCAATGCTTGCCGCAGGGTCCACTCTCCGTCTACATACTTCTGCATAAATTCCAGGGCTTCCCCATCAGGCATCGGGCCATTGCTCATAACTAGGGCAAAGC
>NZ_JABFAM010000019.1 GCF_013623775.1 Rufibacter sp. XAAS-G3-1
GCGCTCCGGAACGTGCGCCGAGAGCGAGAAGCGCAGCTCCTTCTCATCGGCAAAGTGCTTCCTGCCCTGCATCGGTAAAAAGAGTTGGTGGAACATCCTTTTACGTGTATCTTCAGTCGGTTGTGCAACAAGCACATTGTGTAAACACCATGCCACGGCCGACGGCCTTGCTCGTTGTTTATACTAGCCGTTGGGCAAAATGCAAAGAATAAAACAGGTTGACGATAAAAGTCGTAATTTGTGATTATTATGAAAATAATCAGCGACCATATAGGGAGAATAAGAAATCTCTGTAACCAACACAGCGTAAGAAGCCTTTTTGCGTTTGGCTCGGTTACAAATAAAAGATTCAAAGGAGACAGCGACATTGACTTAGTGGTCGATATTGACGCGGCCGACCCAATTGAATATACAGACCATTATTTTGAATTGAAATTCCAGCTGGAGCAAATCCTCCAAAGGAAAATTGATTTGCTGGAACAGAAAGCTATCAGGAACCCATTCCTTAAACAAGAGATTGACCGAACCAAGGTACTCGTTTATGGAGAATGAAATTAAACTTTGGTTAGCTGACATTAAAAGGTCAATAGTTGAAATCTACGACTTCCTGCCAGTAGAGAAGGATTTTCCGACATTCCAAAAAGACCTGAAGACAAGAAAAGCAGTTGAGCGGAACCTTGAAATTATCGGAGAAGCGCTGAACAGGATATTACGGGTAAATCCTGATATACTTATCACTAACTCACGCCGGATTGTAAATACCAGGAACAGAATCATTCATGGCTACGACACTGTTTCGGAGGACATCATTTGGGCTATAGTCATTAAAGAGTTACCGAAACTTGAGGAAGAAATTGACCGCTTGCTTCCATAGAAAAAGCACATTGCCCAACATTGTGCATAAGTCATGCTTCGGCCGACGGCCTTCCACGTCTTTTATACGAGGCCGTTGGGGCAAATTTGAGAAACTTCTTACCGGCGGGCACGGCAGAAAAAACAAATCTGCAGGAGTAGCAAAAGCAATTAGAAAAAGCCGAAACTTACCTTAGCAGAAGTGGGAAAAGGCCGTGATTGGCGGCACGTTCCCCAAGAGCGGGCGCAAAGCTAGCCGCTGCAACTACAGTTGGCGCGGGTAAAGCTCCGCCGCCGGCTTACGAATGGACGCTGCGTTTGAGCAGGAATTTGACGTTGCGTTTGAGCAAGTGAATTTATCGGCAATGCGTGAGGCCTGACTGCGGAAATACGTTTCCGGCCTGTTTTCCGGAAACCAGGGCAAAACTGGAAACGCGGCAATGCGTGCCGAGCCGTCCCAACAAGAACAAACTTGCCCCAACACAAGCTAAACGTCAGCCAAGTCGTATCCAGGCGCAAACCAGTTGCTTTCTAAAACTGCAATCGGTACTTTGAGAGATAATCAGGCAAAACTCTTGGCCGTCGTTTAGCAGCGGCCGTTGGGCGTAATTAAAATAATATGAAAGCCGACCCTAAATTGATAGAAGCTATTGCAAACATTCTATGGCCAATAATAGTTATGGTCATTGCTATAATGCTAGTCCCACTAATTAGAAAGATAATAATAAATGCTTCAGAAATAAAATTCAAGGTCGGTGATTATGAATTTACAGCTACCAAGCAAACCATAGAGGTTTTCATTAAGCCAATCCTTAATGAATTAGATGATTCAGTTACCTTGTTAAATGATAGGCAAAAAGAGCTTTTTTTAGAGATTTATAATAAAATTTATATTAATGAAGAAGAAGTGATTTTACCTCAAAGCTTCGAAAGAGATTCTGAATATCATAAAGATTTAAGAGCGTTAAGGAATGTAAATTTTATTAGACCATATCTTGGTGGCAAGTGGAATACTGGAAAACGTATTGAAGTAAAGAACTTTGGTGTTTTAGCTGCCAGATTGAAAGCTAAGGAATTAAAATCAAAAAATAACAACGCCCAACAAGGTGCATAAGCCATGCTACGGCCGACGGCCTTACACGTCTCATGCACGAGTCCGAAATCTATGAGTAAAACAAGCGTTATGCGCTAAATTTTATCCAATTTAATCTCATAAGGAGTCCCTCTTTTGACGACAGCCACGATCTGGTGGAGCAGCTTGTTTCTTACCGCGTTCAGGACGCTCATCTTGCTCTTTCCTTCCGAGACTTTCCTGTCAAAATACGCCTTCATCTCCTCATTGTAGCGGACGCTGTTCATCGCCGCCATGTGCAGGATGTGTTTGAGCTGCTTAATTGCAAATTTAGATACACCTGTTTTGCCCATCACGCCCGTGCCGCTGCGGTATTCGAAGGGGGCCACCCCGCAGTAGCAGGCCAGTTTGCGCCCGTCGTCCATCACCGTGAAGCCCTGGGTATAGACCAGCAGCGAGACGGCCAGCACCTTGCCCACGCCCTTCACACTGGTGAGCAAATCGTATTTGCCCTTCAGGGCTCCGTCTTTGGCGATGAACTCCTGCATCTTCTCCTCCACCTGTTCCATGCTCTCCTCCAGCCCCCTGATTGCCTTTTTGTTTACCTGCCCCAGCGTCTTGCCGGAGATTGGGTCTACCGCCAGCAGTTCCTTTATGGTGACCTTGAGACTCTGCAGGGCCTTGACCAATCTCGATCTGTTGGCTTGCAGATCCTTGAGCCGCTCGAGCGTTACACTAGGCCTCCCGCTGGTGCAGCAGGGCGTAGCGGCAGATACGCTGGGCGTCCACCCTGTCATCCTTGCCCCGTACCATGCCGATGGAGCGCTTTATCTGCAGGGCGCTCTCCATCCACACACGTACCTCCCTTGCAAGTAGATAATGCACCAGTTGCCTGGTGTAGAGGCCCGTGTGTTCCAGGTAGCAGAGGGTATCCGTACCCGCCTCGCAGCCGTGCTGCCTGGGCCAGGCCTCCATGCGCCTGAAGCCGGAGGGGTTGTTGTTGAACTTGCTTTCGAGCATGTGCCCGTCACCGCCGTCCGCCAGGCATACGTCCAGGCTGTCCTTCGATACGTCAATGCCCAGGATGAAGGCGGGGGCTTGCGGTTGCATAGTCTTTTCCATATCTTTTCAACAGGTTGTGCAGACGGCGGATCGCAACCTTTATCATGGGCCCAGTGTCCCGAGAATCTATATGACCCCTGCCTGCGGGTTTACAAATAGGGCAGCCAGGCTGAATCGGCCTGTAGGATGGCAATCGCCTGGTTAGCGCGTAGTGCCCTGGCTGCCCCTTCAGCTACTGAAAGTTAATCCAATAGCTGGTGATTGGAAACAGGTATTGAAAAAATGAAACTGGGCTAATCTAAAGGTTGTGCGTAAGTGAAAGAACTTTTTACCAGCTGGCACGGCAGAAAATTTATCAGCAGATGAAGCAGAAGTACAGAAAAGAAATCATCTGACTTGGCAGAAGAAAACCAGCAGAAGAATTATAAGTTAGCTTAGCAAAAGTCAGGAAAGCCACCCGACTTCTATCAGCAAAAGTTGCAGAAGTGGCAAAAGAGGAATTGACGCAGCATTTGAACAAGAACGGACGCAAAAAGCTTGCAGAACCGACCGAAACGCGTTTTTGGCCTGTTTTTCAGAAATCAGGCCAAAACTGAACGAAAGAAAAGAAAACATAAAACGCCCCATCTCCTGTTTTCGGGCTGTTTTCCTGAAATCAGGTCAAAAACAGAAATAATAAAATGCGCGGGGAAAAGTAAAAGAACACCTCCGCACAACGTACTTGTGTAAACGGCGGCGTCAACAAACAACCTCAGTTGCCACTTACACGCCATGTACTTTACGCCCATAGGCAGGTAGTATTTGACCTTCAAGGCACCGTCTCGCGCCATAGACTCCTGCATTTTCTCCTTCACCTGCTCCATACTTTACTCCAGACCCGCTGATGACTTTCCTGCTCATCCTCCCAAGCGGTTGGCCAGAGACTGGGGCCACCGCTGCAGGCCTTTGAACCGTTCCGGCGTCCCCCCATACGTTCACCATGCCGTCCTTCCCCTAACAATCATAAAGGGACAATTGGAAATGAAACCGCACTACTCTAATGGAACTGGGCAATTACTAAAACCTAGCAGGGTTTCCGTATGACAGAAGGAGATAATAAAGCACAGGCCGCCTCTAAAACACACGTACTCTCCTAAACAGTTTTATTGCATGGGGCTATCCTTCCCTTTTATAAACAGCTATCCTCCTCACAATGAACCACTCCTGTTTTTTGGCTGTTTTACCAAGGACAGGCCGAAAACGGCTATTTATTAACCAGCGCAAAAAAGGCATTTGTATTTTATAATTCAGATATTCTTGCTAATTTTGCGACTTGCAAAAAAAGAGGCAACGTGAAGGAGATTAAGAAATACGATATCAATCTTGTGAGGCTGGGCAACAAAAGCCACAGCTATGAGTTTGAATTGGATGACCGCTTCTTTGAGTTGTTTGAACAGGAGTTGATCCTGGGCGGCAACTTGAAGGCTGAGGTAGTGCTGCACAAGTCTGAGCTTCTTTTGCAGTTCGATTTCCATATAAAAGGAACGGTTCGCCTGACCTGTGACCGGAGCTTAGAGGATTTTGAGCACCCGCTGGAAGTAGAACAAACGCTGCTCGTTCGCTACGGCCCAGAAGACCTGGAACTGGATGTGAACGTGTTGCAGATAGTACCGGAGACGCAGTATATCAACATTGCCCAGCACTTATATGATTACATAGGCTTGGCCATACCCATGAAAAAGCTGCACCCCCGGTTTGTGGAAGAAGACCAGGAACGGGATGACCCAGAGGCCGAAGGCCTGTTGATCTACTCTACTGGTTCAGAGGGAGAAGATGATGAGGACGATGAGGACGAGGACGGCCCAATAGACCCCCGCTTCGCCGCCCTTAGAAAGTTAAAATAAGTTTATAACCAATTTTGTAATAATTACCTGCGATGGCACATCCTAAGCGAAAAATCTCCAAAACCAGAAGAGATAAGAGAAGAACGCACGACAAAATCACTCCTAAAGCGATTTCTATCTGCCCTAACACCGGAGAGGTGCACCAATACCACAGAGCATACGTGGTAGACGGAGATTTATACCACAACGGTAAAGTGGCCATCAAAAATTATACCTCTGTTGCGTAATAAAGCTTGCCTGTTCAGGCTTTATTTTAGTTACTTGTAGGATAATTTACGAAACACGCTTTACATGAAAATAGCTCTGGATGCAATGGGCGGCGACTTCGCCCCTGATGCAGTTGTAGAAGGCGCACTTTTGGCGGCTGAGACTTTAACGGATGAGGTAGAGATTTTCCTGATTGGAGATCAAGACAAGATCCATTCCCTCCTGCAGAAGCACGGCTACACCGGTTCCAGAGTAAAGGTTGTTCACGCATCTCAAGTGATTGGGATGGGTGAACACCCTACCAAAGCCCTCACCCAGAAACCAGACTCCAGCATTGCGGTAGGGTACGGCATGCTGGCCTCTAAAAAGGTAAACGCTTTCTGCAGCGCCGGCAATACCGGTGCCATGCTGGTAGGCGCTGTCTTTAGCGTGAAACAGGTGGAGGGAATCCTTCGGCCAGCCTTGGCCAGTTTCGTGCCCAAGCTTTCTGGCGGATACGGCATCATGCTGGACGTAGGCGCCATTGCCGACTGCAAACCCGAGATTCTGGAACAGTTTGGCGAGATTGGCTCCCTCTACGCGCAGCATGTCCTGGAAATTGACAATCCGCGGATAGGGCTGATGAACCTGGGGGAGGAGGAAGGCAAAGGCACCATGGTGACCCAACCTACCTACAAACTCCTCAAAGAAAACCAATCCATCAACTTTATCGGGAACATTGAAGGCCGCGACCTGTTTAACGACCGCGCCGACGTCATTGTGTGTGACGGGTTCACCGGTAACGTCATCCTCAAACTGGCGGAGTCAATCTATGACATCCTGCGGGAGAAAAACTTCAGAGACCCCTTCTTTGACCGCTTTAACTATGAAGCGGTAGGCGGAAGCCCTATTTTGGGCGTGAATGGGAATGCCGTCATTGGCCATGGCGTTTCCAGCCCCACCGCTATCTGCAATATGCTGCACCTGGCCAACAAAATGGCCGTGTCCCATGTTTCAGATAAATTGAGAAAATATTTTAGCGCCTAATGGTGCGCCCTTCCACCAGACATTCCTTCAGAACGATATGAGCAAAATAACCGCCGCGATCACTGGTGTGAGCGGATATGCCCCGGAGTATGTGTTAACCAACCATGAGTTGGAAACCATGGTTGAAACCAACGATGAATGGATCGTGAGCCGCACGGGCATTAGTGAAAGACGCATCCTGAAGGGCGAAGACCAGGGCACTTCCGCCATTGCTATTCCGGCGGTACTGGATCTCCTCAAGAAAACCAACACAGACCCGGCAGACGTTGAAATGCTCATCTGTGCCACCACTACCCCAGACCTGGTGTTTCCGGCTACGGCCAACATTATCACCGCTGAGACCGGCTGCGTCAACGCCTTCGGCTATGACCTGCAGGCCGCCTGCTCCGGTTTTCTATTCGCCTTGGCCACTGGTGCCCAGTTTATAGAAACCGGCAAATACAAGAAAATCATCGTCGTGGGTGCCGATAAGATGTCGGCCATTGTGGACTATACAGACCGGGCCACCTGCATCATCTTCGGAGATGGCGGCGGGGCCGTGATGCTGGAGCCTAACACCGAAGGCCTGGGCGTACAGGACAGTATCCTGAAGTCTGATGGTACCGGGGTTCCTTACCTGCACCAAAAAGCCGGGGGAAGCCGCCGGCCGGCCACCCAGGAGACCTTAGACCGCCGGGAGCATTATGCTTTCCAGGAAGGCCAGCAGGTATTCAAGTTCGCGGTGAAAGGCATGGCCGATGTGTCGGCCGAGATCATGGAACGCAACAACCTTACCGCCGAGGACATTGCTTGGCTGGTACCGCACCAAGCGAACAAACGCATCATTGATGCCACGGCCAACCGCATGGGTGTAGGCCCGGAGAAGGTGATGATCAATATCCAGAAATATGGCAATACCACCAGCGGCACCATTCCCTTGTGCCTGTGGGAGTATGAGAACCAGCTCAAAAAAGGCGATAACGTGGTGCTGGCTGCCTTTGGCGGTGGTTTTACCTGGGGTTCCATCTACCTCAAATGGGCGTATGATCCCAAGTAAGCCGCTCGTTTTTAGGCTTCTTTTCTGAAATAGATCAAAAAATTCGGCTATCTTTGGCCGAATTTTTTTATGTCCAATCGGGAAAAACCCGTAGGCATTTTAAACCGAAACACAAGACTAACTATGGCAACTACCGCTGATTTTCGCAACGGGCTTTGCATTGAATTTAACGGCGACCTGTGGATCATCACTGAGTTCCAGCACGTGAAACCAGGAAAAGGCCCCGCCTTCGTCCGCACCAAACTCAAGAACATCAAAACCGGAAAAGTGGTGGACAACACCTTCACCGCCGGTATTAAAGTAACCACCGCCCGCGTGGAGCAACGCCCCCATCAGTACATCTTCAAAGACGACTATGGCTATAATTTCATGAACCTGGAGAACTTTGAACAGGTATCTTTGGATGAGAAGATGGTTCCTTTCGCCGATTTGATGAAAGAAGGCCAGGAAGTGACTATCTTGTTCCACGCCGAGACGGAAACGCCCTTAACCGCCGAACTTCCTACGTATGTAGAACTCACTATCACGTATACAGAACCCGGTATCAAAGGAGACACCGCCACCAACGCTTCTAAACCAGCCACCGTAGAGACGGGTGCCACTATCTCTGTCCCTCTTTTTATTGGGCAAGATGAAAAGATTAAGGTAGATACGCGTACCTACACCTACGCCGAACGAGTAAAATAAACCTATGAAAGCTAAGGAAATCCAAGAACTGATTGATTTCATCGCGAAATCAGGCCTGAATAAAGTTGACATTGAAACAGAGGAGTTTAAGATCTCTGTGCAGCGCGAGGCCAGCCAGAAGGTGAAGTACGTCTCTGAGCCGGCTCCAGCGGCCGCTCCGCAGGCATTGCCGCAAGCCCCCGCTCCTGCCCCGGTACCGGCCGCACCTGCTGCCCCCGCCGCTCCGGCCCAGCCTGCCGCAGATGACACCAGCAAGTACCTCACCATCAAAGCGCCTATGATCGGGACGCTTTACCGCTCAGCCAACCCAGAGTCTCCGTCTTTCGTGAACGTAGGCGACGAGGTGCAGAAAGGCCAGGTCATCTGTATCATTGAGGCCATGAAGCTGTTCAATGAGATTGAGTCTGAGATCTCGGGCCGCATTGTGAAAGTATTAGTTGACAACGCCAGCCCCGTTGAATACGACCAACCGTTGTTCTTGGTAGATCCTAGTTGATTTGAAAATTTGAAAATGAGAAAATTTGAAAATGGAGACACTTAAACGGTTCTCCATTTTCCTTCTTACATCTTCACATCTCCAAATCTTCAAATCTCCAAATTAAACCAAATGTTCAAAAAAATACTGATTGCCAACCGTGGCGAGATTGCCCTGAGGGTGATCCGGACTTGCAAAGAAATGGGCATCAAAACGGTAGCCGTCTACTCTACCGCCGACAAGGAAAGCCTGCACGTGCGCTTCGCCGATGAAGCCGTTTGCATTGGCCCGCCCTCCAGCGCCCTGTCTTACCTTAACATTCCCAACCTGATTGCCGCCGCGGAAATCACCAACGCAGATGCCATTCACCCCGGCTACGGGTTCCTTTCTGAAAACGCCGAGTTTTCCAGAATCTGCGCCGAAAACGGGATCAAGTTCATTGGCGCCACCCCAGAAATGATCAACTCCATGGGCGATAAATCATCGGCGAAGGAGTACATGAAAAAAGCGGGCGTGCCTACCATTCCGGGTTCAGAAGGCTTGCTGAGTTCTGCCGAACAGGGCAAGAAATTGGCCGCCAAAATCAAGTATCCGGTCATCATCAAAGCCACGGCCGGGGGCGGTGGACGCGGCATGCGCATCATCAAATCAGCCGATGAGTTTGACAAGGCCTGGAACGATGCCCGGCAGGAAGCCAAAGCCGCTTTCGGGAACGACGGCATGTACCTGGAGAAATTTGTGGAGGAGCCGCGTCACATTGAGATCCAGATTGTGGGCGACCAGTACGGCGCCGTTTGCCACTTGTCTGAGCGCGACTGCAGCATCCAGCGCCGTCACCAGAAACTGATTGAGGAAACCCCTTCGCCGTTTATCTCAGACGAGCTGCGCGAGCGCATGGGCCAGGCCGCCATTGCCGGGGCCAAAGCCATCAACTACGAAGGCGTAGGCACCATTGAGTTCCTGGTAGACAAGCACAAAGATTTCTACTTCATGGAGATGAACACCCGTATTCAGGTGGAGCACCCCATCACCGAGGAAGTAGTGAACTACGATCTAATCAAGGAGCAAATCAAGGTAGCCGCCGGTATCCCAATCTCAGGCAAGAACTATTATCCGCAGATGCACGCCATTGAGTGCCGCATCAACGCCGAAGACCCCAAAGCGAATTTCCGCCCGAGCCCAGGGAAGATCACGGTGTTGCACATTCCGGGTGGTCATGGGGTACGCGTAGACACACACGTGTATGCGGGCTACACCATTCCGGCCAACTATGACTCCATGATCGCGAAGCTGATTGTGAGCGCCCAAACCCGCGAAGAAGCCATTGTAAAGATGAAACGCGCCTTGAGCGAGTTCGTGATTGAAGGCGTAAAAACCACCATTCCGTTCCACATGGCCATGATGGAGGACAAAAACTTCAACGAAGGCGACTTCACCACCAGTTACCTGGATACCTACGATTTCACTAAGTTTTAAGGAAATTGCCCCTAAAACAGAAAAGCAGCCTTTTAGGGCTGCTTTTCTGTTTTAGGGGCAAAACTGATGTTATGAAGTTTGGGGCTGGTGTTTTTGGCGTGTTTTCCAGAAAACTGGTTAGAAACGGAACGTGCTCATATTTTGATCTATTTCGCGACGGCTTCTTTGTCCACCATCTCTTCCAGTTCCAGGAACCACTCTTCGCCGTATTTCCGCACCAACGGCTCGCGCAGGAATTTGTAGACCGGCACGCCCAGCTCCATCCCGAAGGAACAGGCGGGGTTGCAGATTTCCCAACGGTCATAGTTAAGCGCCTCAAAACCGTCGTACTTCGTAATCCGGATGGGGTATAAATGGCAGGAGATAGGTTTTTTCCAGGTAATCTTTCCATCCAAATACGCGGCTTCAATGGCGCACTTCAGGGTGAAGTTATCATCGTAGATGGCGTAGGCGCACTCGCGGTCTCCGACGGTGGGCGTGCTGTAGTCGCCTTCAAAATCCTCTACGTACAGTCCTTGTTCCGCCACGGCCTGGATGCCCTCCTGTGACATGTACGGTTTTACGTGTTCATAGGCATGGGCTAAGACAGCGAGTTCTTCTTTCTCCAACGGGGCTCCCAGGTCACCTTCCACGCAGCAGGCGCCTTTGCATTTCTCCAGGTTGCAGACAAAGAACTTGTCTTTGAGGTCGTCTGAGAGAACGGTGTTTTGTAGTACAATCATGGCTTTTTCTTACAGCAGAAAGACAAAAGTACCGCTATTTAAGTTCGGCCGCAAAAACAGGGATAAGAATATCCAGAAACAGGAAAGCAGCCGTTTGGGGGCTGCTTTCCTGTTTTAAGGCCAAAAACGGTTAGGCTTCCATCACCCAGGCCAGGGCCGCTGCTTCGTTGTCAAAATAATGGGTGTCAAACCGTACGGCGATGCCTGCTTTCAGGAGGATGTTATCTACCGCCATTTTATTGAAGATGTCTTTTGACACAATCACCGCCATACGCTCCACATTGCCTTGGGCAGAGAATTTGGGAGCCCACTCCTGTACAGTCCACTCCTGGTCGGAGGGTCGTATGGCTTTGGCGTTGGTGTTATCGCCTATCCAACGGAGCACCTTTTTTTCAGTAACCAATTGAAGATAGGTGTTCAGGATTTGCCGGTACTCTTCGCTATTGGCGAAGCCTTTCCATTGGGTGCGTACCAATGCCGCTCCCTCATCATAAGTAATGAGGATTCTATCATTTTGAAAGTAAACCATTTTTGTCTTTGTCTGTCTGAGGTACTACAAAACGGGACTGGTGCTACGTAACGCAACGCCTGGCTCCCGGCAAAGTGCATTGCCCACAAGAAACTACTTGCCCCTCTAAAGCTTACCCAAATTTCACTTCTGAAGTACCAATGTACTTTCTTTTGCGGCCTTCAAGCCCCCGCATGATGCCCGAAAAAGTGAAGTAAAACCCCGTAAAACCAAAGTTGTCCAGAATTCTGCTCTTTTCAAAGGTGTATTGTCAGCCACTTCCCTCCGGCAGGAGCCTATGCCCTATTTTTTTTCACCTTCCCAATTGACCGGAACAATGCCTTTCGTAGACGAGGCCCTTCCAAACCACAGATGAAAGGCCGCTGCTTTTGATGCACGCTAAGCCGGGAAACTTTTATTAACAAATTATTTATCAATTATATCAATGTAATTGAATATATTGAGAAGTAAAAAGCTGTACTTAACCACCCTGTTCTTTTCAATGTTACCAAAGTTTCACTCTACCCTATTATTGCTGGCTGCCTTTGCTTTTTTCATTAGACATGATGGGTTTGCTCAGGCTGGCAAAGTAGATACATTGTCAAAACAGTCCCTGTCAATGTATCCGGTTCGTTTGTACCAACAGGCCACCCAAACCGAATCGCATCTATTTAACGGCCCCCAGTATGTAGACTACAGAAGGCAAATGAGAGAAGGGCATCAGTTCTTTCTGCAGGATGCCGCCGCCACGGGCAACGTTCACTATGATGGCGCTTCATATGACCAAGTGCCTATGCTCTATGACTTGGTAAAAGATGAAGTCATCATTATGCGCAACAACTTACTTATGCAGAAACTGGTTAGTGAGAAAGTAGCTTCTTTTGAGTTGAACGGGCATAGGTTTGTGCGCCATGTAGCCCCCCAGTCCGCAGATTCTTCTTCCCTTCCTACGGGTTTTTATGATGTGCTTCATGATGGTACCAGCAAAATGTTGGTAAAAAGGCAGAAGCAGATGGAAGAAAAGGTAGAGGATAAGTTTCTGATTGAGATATATAGCCATCGGGACAAATTCTTTCTGGGGAAAGAAAAGACCTTTTACCAGGTTCGAAGCAAGAAATCAGTTTACCAGCTGTTGAAAGATAAAAAGAAAGAACTGAAAAAATATGCCCGCTCCAATAAGTTACGGTTCAGGAAGCAGCGGGAAGAAGGTATTCTGGCGCTTATCACCTATTATGACACCCTCAGAAACCAGTAAGTGACCACCGTCCCGGCCCCTAAACCTTTGCCTCCATCATCTATTGAATGCCTTCAAACATGACCCAACTTTACCGTAAAGCATTTCTGTTAGCCGTTTCACTTTTGTGTTGTCTCTTACACAGCCACGCGCAAACCAGAGCAGAGCAACTGATCACATTAGACCTCAAAGACGCTTCTTTTGAGAAATTTGCCCAGGAAATAGAAACGAAAACAACCTACCGCTTTTATTACGACCCCACCACGGTAGATAGCCTTCTGGTTTCTATGCAGGTAACACAAAAGCCTCTGAAAGAAATAATGGAACAGGCGCTGGCAGGCACAGAATTGAAGTTCGCCATTACCCCGCAGGGCGCTGTACTTATCACCCAGGGGAAGGAGTTCATGGCAAATTTGCCGGAGAACTTCTTTAACAGGGAAAAAACCACCGCCAGTGGCACTACTTCACCCGCCGGAACTTCCACTACAACCCCGTACATGGCGGGAGGGAACAGTAAAAAGAAGGCCGTCTCAGAAGCCAAGCTCTATGTGATAGGCGTCAAGCGAGACAACGCTTCAGGAAACGCCAACCTGGCCGGACACCTGCGCGACGCCAAAACCGGGGAGCCTGTCATTGGCGCTTCGGTTTATATCCAGTCTCCGCTCCTAGCCACCACCACAGACCAATACGGGTATTATTCCTTGACGCTGCCCGTAGGCGAGCATGAGCTGATCATAAGGGCCATCGGGATTAAGAATTCAAAACGCCGCATTGCCTTGTATTCCAACGGAAAGCTGGACATTGAGGTAGAGGAAGATGTAAGGTCACTCAAAGAAGTTCTGGTAGAGGCAGAAAAAGACCGCAACGTAGCCGGTATGCAAATGGGCATGGAACGGCTGGACATGCGGGCCATCAAACAGGTGCCCACGGCCTTTGGCGAAACAGATATTCTACGGGTAGTACTTACGTTACCCGGCGTGAAATCTGTAGGGGAAGGAAGCACTGGCATGAACGTGCGCGGGGGCTCCACTGACCAGAACCTCATTTTGTTTAATGACGCCACCGTCTACAACCCGTCACATTTGTTTGGCTTCTTTTCGGCCTTTAACCCAGATATTGTAAAGTCGGTGGAGTTGCATAAAAGTAATATCCCGGCCAGGTACGGGGGCAGGCTTTCCTCGGTGCTGGAAGTAATCACCCGTGACGGGAACAAGAAAAAGTTCGGTGCCTCTGGCGGTATTGGTCTTTTAACCAGTAGGTTAACCTTGGAGGGGCCAATTATCAAAGACAAAACCTCTTTTATCATAGCGGGTAGAAGCACGTACTCAGACTGGCTCCTCAAGAAATTACCCAAAGAGTCGTTCAGCAAAAGCTCGGCCTCCTTTTATGACCTGAATGCCCAGGTCAACCACGAAATCAACAGTGAAAATACCCTCTACTTTTCAGGGTATCTCAGCAAAGACAAATTCCAACTGGGGTCAGACTCGCTTTATAATTTCACTAACCACAACGCCAGCGTTAAATGGAAGCATATCTTCCACAACAAGCTGTACAGTGTGCTTACGGGTGCTTACAGCCACTACGGGTATGGCGTAAATTCAGAAAAGAACCCCGTAAACGCGGCAAACCTGACCTTTGACATGAAGCAGGCAAACCTGCAGGCCGACTTCAATTACTTCCTGAACTCAAAACACACCCTAGATTTTGGGGCCAGTTCCATTCTGTATAACATTTCGCCGGGCAGCCTCACCCCGGTTGGGGGTGAATCTCTGGTCATGCCAGATATCTTACAGCGGGAAAAAGCATTGGAGAGTGCACTTTATGTCTCTGACCAATTCGATATCTCCCCACGTTTATCGGTGTACGTAGGGCTGCGGTATTCTATTTTCAATGCCTTGGGGCCCAGAGAGGTTTATACTTACGCACCCAATGTCCCTAAAACGGAAAGCACCATTCTGGACACCGTTTCCTACGGGGGCGGCAAGGCACTGGCTACTTATCAGGGGCCGGAGTATCGCTTTTCGGCCAGGTTTGGCCTAACGGATCATTCATCTGTGAAGATGAGCTTTAACCGGATGCGCCAGTACATTCACATGCTCTCTAACACGGCCTCCATGTCGCCCACAGACACCTGGAAGTTGAGCGATGCCAATGTGAAGCCGCAGGTGGGCGACCAGATAGCGCTGGGCTACTACCAGAATTTCAGGGCAAATACCATTGAACTGTCGGTAGAGGGCTATTACAAGAAAATGAAGGATTTTCTGGATTACCGAAACGGCGCAAACATCATTCTCAACCACCACATTGAAACAGATGTGGCAAATGCCGAAGGGAAGGCGTATGGGGTGGAAGTCATGCTGAAAAAACTGACGGGCAAGCTGAACGGCTGGGTGAGCTATACCTACTCCCGCACGCTTGTCCGCCTGAATAACACGCAAGTCTCAGAGGTTATTAACAAAGGCGAATTTTACCCCAGCAACGTAGATAAGCCGCATGATTTTACCTTGATCAGCAACTACCGGTTTAGCCAGCGGTTCAGTTCCTCTTTCAACTTCACGTACAGTACCGGCAGGCCCATCACCTTACCCATTGCCAAATACCAGGACGGCAACGCCACCCGCATCTTCTACTCAGACAGAAACGAGTACCGGGTACCAGACTATTACCGGGTAGATTTCGCCCTGAACATTGAAGGAAACCACAAAGTCCAGAAACTGGCCCATAGTTCCTGGACTCTTGCCGTCTACAACCTCACCGGCCGCAAGAATCCTTACTCTGTGTATTTCCGGACGGAGGAGGGAAAAGTCAAAGGCTACAAACTCTCTATTTTTGGTCAGCCCATTCCTACCATTACCTATAACTTCAAATTCTAATGAGCTTTTATACCAAGTACCTGAGAAATACGCTCTTCTTGTATTTCCTCTTTCTGCTCACCTCTTGCGAGGAACCCTTTACCCCTGAAGTACTGGAAAGGCCGAACAACTTCTTAGTGGTAAGTGGTTTTATCAACAGCAACGGGCCCACAGCCATCAAACTCTCCCGCACCCAGAATCTGTCTGAAGAGGGTGGGCCAGCTATGGAAACAAGAGCAACCGTGACGGTGGCGGAAGAAAACGGCCCAACGTACCTTCTAAGGGAAACCGCAGCAGGTACGTACACTTCAGGCAGACTCCCTATCCAGAACAGTAAACGGTACCGTCTGGTCATAAAGGCGGGCGGTAAGGATTATGCCTCTGACTATGTAGAAGTAAAGCAAACCCCTGTCATTGACAAAATAAGTTGGCAGGCAGAGAGTGACGGCTTACAGTTCATGGTAACCACCCATGATGACCAGAACAATACGCGCTTTTACCGTTGGGAATACGAAGAGACCTGGGAGTACCGGGCGTATTATTATTCTGAGTATGAGTATGTCAATGGAGAAATGCAGTATCGCAGGCCTGAAAATGACATTTACCTGTGCTGGCAAAACAACAGTTCCAAAAACATCCTCATCAACAATACCGTCAAGCTCAGCCAGGATGTGGTCAGCAATTACCCCTTACTCAAACTTCCCGCAAATTCTGACAAACTCGCCAACAAATACAGCCTTCTGGTGAAGCAATATGCCCAGTCTAAAGAATCCTATGAATACTGGGACGCGCTCAAGAAAAATACCGAAAATATTGGCACCTTGTTCGATCCCCTCCCTACCCAGCTGACCGGGAACATCACCTGTCTTACAGATCCTGCAGAGCCTGTCATAGGGTTTATAAACATCTCCTCAGTAGAAGAAAAAAGGATCTTTGTGAACAAGTCTGAGTTACCTACGGGATGGCGTCCCCCAAGTATGCACTGCACCATTGACACCGTGGCAGTAAAAGATTTGAAGGAGCATTTCTCATCTGGTTTTAATATTCCGGTTAGCATGATATACTCAGATATGGGAGCTTTCTTAGGCTACTCCGGGGCTTCTAGCACCTGCGCAGATTGTAGAGTTTACGGCACCAAAACCAAACCAGATTTCTGGCAATAATTCTGAAAACAGCATGAAAACACCAATGAAGAATCTAACCGTTTTTGGCAGAGCTGGTTTCAGGGTCATGTTAGGCTTAGGCTTGTTTTACGGAATAACAGCCAATGTCTACGGCCAAGCCGCTTCCTCTTCAACTCTGCCCGCTCGTCTGCAAGAATTCCAGAGCAAAGCCGTCCAGGAGAAGGTCTTCCTGCACCTAGACCGTACCGCCTACGCCAGCGGCGACATCATGTGGTTTAAAGTGTACAACGTAGACGGAACGCTGCACCAACCGCTGGACATGAGCAAAGTTGCCTACGTAGAGGTATTGGATGCGGGCCGCCAACCTGTTCTGCAGGGGAAAATCGCGTTAAAGGAAGGTGCCGGCAATGGGTCTTTTGTGTTACCGGTGACCCTGGAGGCAGGCAATTACATGGTACGGGCCTATACCAACTGGATGAAAAACTTCAGCCCCGACTTTTATTTTGAACAGCCGGTGGCCATCATCAACACCTTTCAGCCGTTAGCCTTAAAACCCGTCCCTGACACGGCCACATACGCGATACAGTTTTTCCCCGAGGGGGGAAACCTTGTCACTGGCTTACCCGGCAAAGTAGCTTTCAAGGCCACAAACCGCAAGACCGGCAAAGGCACCAGTTGCCAGGGCGAAATACGGGACAATGCCGGTCATGTAGTGACCACTTTCCAGCCTACAAAGCACGGAATAGGCCATTTTATCCTCCCCCCTGCCGCTGGAGAATACACGGCCGTGGCTACGTTTCCGGGGGGAAAAGTGGTTCGGCAGAAATTGCCCCAGCTTCAGGAAACAGGCTATCATCTAAACCTGACTGAAAGCAGCCCCGGTGAGCTTCAGATTACTACTTACGCTACAAACCAGCAACCGGAACAACTTTACCTTCTGGGCCACACGCGGCAAAAGGTGGTTGTAGCGGCTACCACTATCATGGCCAATGGGAAAGCCACCTTTTCAGTGGTCAAAGATTCTCTGGCGGCGGGCATCACCCATTTTACCGTTTTCAACAGCCAGCAAAAACCGATAGCCGAACGGCTCTTCTTCAAACGCCCTACAAAGCAACTGGAAATAGAAACCGTCTTACAGAACAATCCGTTTGGCGCGCGCGAGAAGGTAGTGCTGGACTTACTTACCCAACGGCAGCCGGGGGTGGCAACTGCGGCCAATCTATCGTTGGCGGTCTTCAAAGCAGACAGCCTCCAAGCCACTGACATCGCCGACATCACCGCGTATCTGTATTTATCCTCTGATCTGAAAGGCACGGTAGAGAATGCCGCTTCTTACTTCTCTGAAACTGGCCCGCAGGCAGAGGAAGCCTTTGATAACCTCATGTTAACCCATGGCTGGCGCCGCTTTACCTGGGAGGACGTGCTAAGCCAGAAAACACCCACCTTTCAATTTCTTCCAGAATATGAGGGCCACCTGATCCAGGGGAAAGTTACCCATAATGCCACCGGCACCCCAGCCAGCGATGTTAGAGCTTACCTGGCCGCACCGGGCAAAAACACCCGCTTTTACAGCAACGTGAGCAAGGCAGATGGCTCTGTGCTGTTTGCCGTGAAAGATTTCTTTGGGCCGAAGGAAATGGTGGTGCAGACAAACTTCCTAAAAGACAGCACCTACCATTTTGAAGTTTTCAGCCCGTTTTCCAGTAACTACTCAGAAAAGCGCCCCCCCGCCTTTGATGCCGAAGAAAGCCTGCGCCCGGCCATCCACTTACGCCACCTGGATGTACAGGCACAGAATATCTATTTTGAGAAATTCCTGAACCGCTACCAAGCCCCGGCCATAGACAGCCTCCCCTTTTACGGCAAACCCAACCAGCAATTCTTCTTGGACGATTATACCCGCTTTAAAGTGATGGAAGAGGTCATGCGCGAGTATGTACCAGGCGTACTGGTAAGAAAACGCCGCGACGGTTTCCATTTCAGGGTAATGGATGCACAGAACAGGCTTGTTTTCGAGGAAGATCCCCTCGTCCTGCTAGATGGCGTTCCGGTCTTTGACATAAATAAAATAATGGCCTTTGACCCGCTGAAGGTGCAAAAGCTGGATGTCATGACCACCAACTATTACAACGGTTCGCTCTCCTCCTACGGAGTGGTAAGTTACACCACCTACAAAGGCGATCTGGCCGGCTTCCCGATAGACCCCAGAGCCTTGTTGCAGGAATACGAAGGGCTCCAACTACAGCGCGAATTCTACGCCCCTGCCTATGATACCCAGGAACAGAAACTAAGCCGCCTGCCCGACTGGCGGAACCTGCTGTACTGGGCTCCTGACCTGAATACCGGCCCAGACGGCAAAGCCAGCACCCACTTCTACACTTCTGACCAGGCAGGCACGTACACCATTGTGGTGCAGGGCCTAACCCAGGAAGGCTTACCCGGCAGTAAAGTAGTTACCTTTCAGGTGAAGAAACCCTTGTAACCCTCCTTCAAAAACCTGCCAAGTATAAACCAGCGCTACCATCCATTTTCAGCCTCTTTTTCAGAAAACTCGGGTAAACCAGAAAGCTACTTCATTGTGTGATGGAGTAGCTTTCTGGTTTCTGCCCCTTACGGTCATTCCCAGGCACATTCAAATGTTAGCCGCTTACCATATTGGCATAATCCAGAACCCTCTATAAATCGGCCTCTGATAATGCGACTTTATTCCCTAATTTTGTGTTACTCCTGAAGAAAGAATAACGTGAGCATGGATTACCTGAAACTCCTGAATGAGTCACAGCGCGCCGCTGTTTTAAATACCGAAGGCCCTTGCATGATCATTGCCGGGGCGGGCTCCGGCAAAACCCGGGTGCTTACCTACCGCATTGCGCATTTGCTGGAGAAAGGCGTTGATCCGTTCAACATCCTCTCCCTTACCTTTACTAACAAAGCCGCCAAAGAAATGCGCGGCCGGATTGAGAAAGTGGTAGGCCCTGAGGCCAAGAATCTTTGGATGGGAACCTTCCACTCGGTTTTCTCCCGTATCCTGCGCGCCGAGGCGCAGAAGATTGGCTACCCCAGCCACTTCACCATCTATGACTCTGATGACTCTAAAACGCTCATCAGGAACATAGTGAAGGAGATGAACCTGGACGACAAGCTCTACAAACCCAACATGGTGCTGGGGCGCATCTCGGCGGCGAAAAACAAACTCATCTCCGTAGCGCAGTACCTCCGTGACCCTGCTATTCAGGCCGATGACGAGGCGGCGCTTCGCCCGAAAATAGGCCAAATTTTCAAAATCTACGCCGAACGGTGCTTCAAGGCCGGGGCCATGGACTTTGACGATTTGCTTTTCAACACCAACGTGCTCTTCAGAGACCACGTGGATGTGCTTAACAAATACCAGCACATCTTCAAATATGTGATGGTAGATGAGTACCAAGATACCAACTACAGCCAGTACCTCATCACCCGCAAATTGTCGGCCAAAGACCGCAACATCTGCGTGGTGGGCGATGACGCGCAGAGTATTTATGCCTTCCGCGGCGCCGATATCCAGAACATCCTCAACTTTGAGCGCGATTACCCCGAGCTGGAAGTGTTCAAACTGGAGCAGAATTACCGTTCTACCCAGCACATTGTGAAGGCGGCCAACAGTGTGATCAAGAACAACAAGGCGCAGCTGCGCAAAGACGTGTTCTCTGAAAACGAGGAAGGCCATCTCATTGACGTGATCAAAGCCAGCTCAGACAACGAGGAAGGCAAGTTGGTGGCCCACGCCATCTTTGAGGAGAAGATGAACCACCACCTCTCTTATGAGGATTTCGCCATTCTCTACCGTACCAATGCCCAGAGCCGGGCCATGGAAGAAGCCTTGCGCAAAATGAACATCAAGTACCGCATTGTGGGCGGCTTGTCGTTCTACCAACGCAAGGAAATCAAAGATTTGATTTCCTACCTGCGGCTAGCCATTAACCACAACGACGAGCAGGCCTTGCGCCGCGTGATCAACTACCCCAAACGCGGCATAGGCGATACTACCATTGAGAAACTCATTGTCACGGCCAACGAGACCGACCATAGCCTTTGGGAAGTGGTGAGCCACGCGAGCCAACTGTTAGGCGGAAGAGCCGGTGCGGCCATTGATGATTTCGCCACCAAGATCAAAAGCTTTGCCGTCATCGCGCAAGAGAAAGATGCCTTTGAGGCGGCCACGTACATCGCCAAGCACTCGGGGCTGGTAGATGACCTGTACTCCGATAAATCGGTGGAAGGGCTGGCACGCTACGAGAACATCCAGGAGTTGCTGAACGCGATTAAGGAATTCGTGGACGACCCTGAGAAAGAGGAAAACTCCCTGGCCTTGTTCCTACAAGACATTGCCCTGCTCACCGATTCTGACACCAAAAAGGAAGAGGAAGGTGAGTACGTGACCATGATGACCATTCACTCGGCCAAGGGCTTGGAGTTCAGGAACGTGTTCATTGTGGGCATGGAAGAAAACCTGTTCCCCAGCCAGATGATGCTACAGTCCCGCGCCGACTTGGAAGAGGAACGCCGTCTGTTCTACGTGGCCATCACCCGCGCCGAAAAGAAGCTGACTCTCTCCTACGCCACCAGCCGCTACCAGTGGGGAAACCTTCGGGCCGCTGAGAAAAGCCGGTTCATTGATGAGATTGACCCTACATACCTCAACTTTAAGTTCGGGGATGAGCGGCCCACCTTTGAGAAAGTGTTGCAGCGGAAAACCCCGGCGGCGCAGTTGATTACCCCTGCCAAAAAACCATCGGCCGCGCCGACCTACAATCCACCGGCCGATTTCACCCCCAGCGACACGTCTAACCTACAAGCCGGAATGCGCGTAGAGCACCCTAAATTCGGGTTTGGCAAGGTGACCAAGATTGACAATCAAGGAAACTCCATTAAGGCCATCATTGAGTTTGAAGGCGTGGGCGAGAAAACCCTGCTCTTGAGTTTCGCTAAACTGCGCATCCATACCTAGTTGTCAATTATGAGTTTTCAGTTGATAGTGCTTTAAAGTAAGTACCTGTTTTGAGGCTGTTTTTCATAAAACAATCCTAAAACAGGTGCAGAGTTTTCCTATTCCACCAAAGTGACTCTTTTGATTTTACATCTTTCTATTGTACTCTTCCCACTAACAACCAAAAACTGACAACTAACAACTAATTTTTCCTACTTTTGACTTTGCAACACACACTATCACCATGGTAGCCAGTTCAACATTTAAACAAGAGCTTTTGCTGCGGGAGTACGGCCGCAACGTGCAGAACATAGTACAGTACCTTCTCACGGTAGAAGACCGCACCAAACGGAATCAACTGGCCCAGTTACTGGTGAACCTGATGGGACGCCTGAACCCCAACGTAAAGGATATTCAGGATGCCCAACACACCCTTTGGAACCACTTGTTTGTGATGTCTGACGGTAAACTGGACGTTGATGCTCCTTTTGAGTTGAGTGCCATGGAATACCTGAACGATAAGCCGCAGCGGGTAGACTATCCCGTCCAAAACCCCAAATACAAGCATTACGGCACCAACCTGGAACGCCTTATTGACAAAGCCAAGCAAATCAATGACCCGCAGGAGCGCGAAGCCGCGGTCATCTCCATCGGGAAGTTGATGAAGGTGTTGTACCGCACCTATAACAAAGACAGCGTCACAGACGAGGTAATCCTGGAGAACCTACGGGAGCTGTCTAAAGGAGAGTTGGATGTAGATGCTTCGCTCATGGAAAGAGGCAATCTTTTTGAAAGCACGGTGAAAGCCCCGCAGGGCCCTGGCAACAATTACCAGAGAGACCAAAGGGAACAAAGAGACCAGAAGTACAAGAACAACAACCAGAACAAGAATCAGAACCGAGGTAAGAATAAATAAGAACGCATGGCTTCTTTTGAAGTAATAGGCGGCCGTACTTTACACGGCGAGATTATCCCGCAGGGAGCGAAGAACGAGGCATTGCAGATTCTGTGTGCCGTTTTATTGACCGCTGAGCCGGTCATCATTTCCAATGTTCCCAACATACGGGACGTAAACAAGCTCATTGAGCTGTTGCGCGACATGGGCGTAGACGTGGAGCAAACCGCGCCCGACACCTATGTGTTCAAGGCCGAGGATGTCAACCTGGACTACCTTTCTTCCGATAAATTTGTGGAGCAGGCCCGCGCCATCCGGGGATCTGTGATGATTCTGGGGCCTATGCTGGCCCGCTACGGCGTAGCCAAACTGCCGAAACCCGGCGGAGACAAGATTGGCCGCAGACGCTTAGACACCCACTTTGAGGCGTTTGAGAAACTGGGGGCCAAGTTCACGTATGATGCCAGTGACAGCTTCTACCACCTGGAAGGCAAAAACCTGAAAGGCACGTACATGCTGCTGGATGAGGCCTCGGTAACCGGAACCGCCAACATTGTGATGGCCGCCGTTTTAGCCGAAGGCATTACCACCATCTACAACGCCGCCTGTGAGCCCTATCTGCAACAGCTTTGCAAAATGCTGAACCGCATGGGTGCCAAAATAAGCGGCATTGGTTCAAACCTGCTCATCATTGAGGGCGTGGAGAAATTGGGTGGCACCGAACACCGCATGCTCCCCGACATGATTGAGATTGGCTCTTTCATTGGCCTGGCCGGTATGACCGGTTCCGAAATCACCATCAAAAACGCCCAGATTCGGGAGTTAGGCTTGATTCCAGATACCTTCCGCCGGTTAGGCATTAAGATGGAATTCCACGGTGATGATATTTTCATTCCGGCCCAGGAGCAGTACGAAATTGACACCTACATTGACGGCAGCATCTTAACCGTTTCTGACCACACGTGGCCCGGCTTCACCCCAGATTTGCTGAGCATCGCGCTGGTGGTGGCTACCCAAGCCAAAGGAACGGTGCTCATTCACCAGAAGATGTTTGAAAGCCGCCTGTTCTTCGTGGACAAACTCATTGATATGGGGGCCCAGATTATTCTTTGCGACCCGCACCGTGCCACCGTCATCGGGCAGAACAGACAGGTTCCGTTACGCGGCATCTCTATGACTTCGCCCGATATCAGGGCTGGGGTTGCCTTGCTTATTGCCGCCCTTTCGGCCGAAGGCCGCAGTGTGATTCACAACATTGAGCAGATTGACCGCGGTTACCAGAACATTGACGGCCGTCTGAACGCTCTAGGAGCCCAAATCACCCGTATCTAAATTTCTCCCGCGAGAAGAACTTTCTTTCAGCCCTTCTTTTCAGAAAAGAGCCCAAAAACGGGTTTACTTCTGGGTAGAAGGGCTAAGTTTTTAAGCCTTTCCTCGGCCAATCATTACTCTCTGTTTCTGCCTTACTTTCGCAAAAACGGGCTGTAAACGGAGAAAAACTTATTGTCTCCGTTGTTGGTGTTCTCACCAACAACTTCTACTCCGTTTAGGTTGATGTGGCTTTGAGAAGGAACCGCTAAAGGATTGTTGGTGAGAACACCAACAAGGGCACAATTCTCTGCCTGTTTTTCATTCCTGTTTCTACCTTATTTTCGTAAAAATGGGCTATAAACGGGGATAATTTGCTTTTAAGCTTCATTTGTTCTGCGTGAAAAGGAGAGGACAAACGCTGCTCTGCGCATTTATATTGTCCTATCATAAAGGGTTACCTTTTTGAGGCTGAAGGGATTAAGGTAAAACTTCTGCCTATGAAAACTAGCTTCTCCTCACTTCTATTCTTCTGCACCGCCTCGCTCCTTTTAGGCGGATGTTCCACCGACCCGGAAGCCTCTATGAATGAATTGGCGGCCCAACAGGACACCGTTGAAAATATTACGGTAGCAGATAAAGCCAAACCAGTAAATCAGGAACATGTCATCCGGCAGGCCGAAGTTAAGTTTCAGGTCAAGGATTTAGCGGAGAGCACGCAACGGGTAGAAAATCTGGTGGAGGAAATGGGCGCCACCCTCGCCCACACCACCCAGCACCAAAGCGAAGACAACAGAACCACCGACTTCGTGATACGGGTGCAGCCCGAAAACTTTAAGCCCCTCCTGCGGCAACTCCAAAAGGAAAGCGTGCATCTGGACGTAAGAACCATTACCTCAGAAAATCTGGGGTTGGAGTATGTAGACCTGCAAGCCAGGAAAAAAGCGAAACTAGCCGTAGAACAACGGTTCCTGGGTCTGTTGAAAGAAGCCAAGACCATCCCACAGATTTTGGAGGTGGAAGGCCAGCTTCTGACCATACGCGAGGAGATAGAAAGTGCCGAGGCACGCTTGCGGTACCTGCAGAACCAGACTTCCTTCAGCACCATCCGGCTATCCATGTACCAAATCGTTCCCGTTACGGTTCCCGAAGGGCCAACGTTTGGCACCAGGTTGGTTGAGGCCTTGAATACCGGCTGGCAACTGTGGCTTTCTCTGGTAATAGGTCTGTTCTACATCTGGCCCGCTTGGTTGGTAGGTTTTGGCATTATGATTTACCTGCGCAAAAGCAGGGTAGCGTAACCGATTTTGGCTTTGTCTCTAAAAGAAAAGACCACTCAAACAGGTGAGTGGTCTTTTCTTAGACTTGAGTAAAGTTACTCGCTTGCGTCCCGCGAGCGAGTGTTCTTTGTTTAACCATTACTTTCCTTCAAACACCAAAGTATGAACCTCTTTCCTGTTTTCTAAACCAGAAAGCGGGAAACCTTTTATCTGGTGCGAGCCTCTGCTTGTGTTCACGTTTTTAGCCTGTTTTCGCTGAAACACGTCAGAAAACAACTACAAGAGAAAAGTTAACCTGCGTCACTCACTTCTTTTTCTCTTCGGCTTCCGCGGTAGAGTTCATACTTGAACAGGCGGCATTCAATGGGGCCATTGTACAACGGAATTCGTCTTGATGGTTTTAACCCAATGAATTTGGCGGCTTCCAGGTTTCCGGTGAAAATGCAGGCGTCCCAATCCTGGAAGTTGGATTTGAGCGTATCGCCAATCATTTTGTAAAGGTCGTTGATCTCGCTTTCCTCCCCTATCCGTTCACCGTAGGGCGGGTTCATCACAATGATTCCATGGTTGGCGGGTTTTACCGCTTCCTTGAAATTCAGTTCTTTAACCCGTACGTACTGGTCTAGTGCGGCGTACTCCAGGTTCTGGAAGGCGGCTTCCACAAAGTCGGGGTCTACGTCAGAGCCGAAAATGTCAACCTCCACCTTGGCCTCTTCTTTGGAAATGGCATCCTGCAGCACGCGCTGGTACAAAGCGGCGTCATAATCGGGCCAGCGCATGAAGCCGTAGTCTTTGCGGTACACGCCCGGGGCGATGTTGTGGGCCAGCATAGCCGCCTCGGCCAGAAACGTTCCTGAGCCGCACATGGGGTCATACAACGGAGTTCGCTTGTCCCACCCGCTCAACAGCAGAATACCAGCCGCCAACACTTCATTCAAGGGAGCCACGTTGGTTTGTTGGCGGTAACCGCGGCGGTGCAGAGAATCGCCGGAGGAATCCAGGGCCAACGACACAATGTTCTCGTGCATGTGCAGGTTGAAGCGCACATCTGGCGTGGTCACGTCAATGTTGGGTCTTCTACCTGTTTTTTCCCGGAACTGGTCTACAATGGCGTCTTTGGTGAGCTGTGACACATAGAGCGAGTGCTCAAAGGTGGAGCGGGACACCACGGCATTGATGGCGAAAGTATCGTTCAGGCTCATGTACAGATCCCAGTCAATCTCGCGCACTTTCATGTACAGCTCTTTTTCGTCGCGGGCCTTGAACTGGGCGAACGGCTTTAATATTCTGATGGCCGTGCGGCAACAGATATTGGCTTGGTATAATAAATACTGGTTCCCGCTGAAAGTGACCGCCCGTACCCCTGCTTTCACGTACGTCGCGCCCAAATCGCGGAGTTCCTGGGCCAGTACCTCTTCCAGGCCCGCCAGGGTGGTAGCCGTCATGTTGAAATTACCTGATGATTTTGATTTAGCCATAGAATGCGCTTGTGGGGGTGTATCTGAACGGTGCCAGCGAAAACTTCTTAATGTCGGCAATTTCGGAAAAAAATTGTGCCCATGCCGCGCACCGCCCCCCCGGCAGGCCCATTTAAGTAAAAGAATTTACCCGAGGCGAAAGCTTACCCCTACTTATTAAATAATTTTATTAAATTTAGCCAAAGTATCTACCCCTAACACAAGATTTTTCCCGCATCTTTAGTTTTCTGCGCACACGTTCAAACCCTACCCACCTCTAACATGTCAAAAGTAATGCCTTCCCACTCCTCTGCTACCACTGTTCAGGGAAACCAGGTGAACTACACCCGCTCCATGGCCATCATTGGGGCCTTGTTTTTCGTTTTCGGCTTTGTCACCTGGCTCAACTCAGTCCTGATCCCCTACCTGAAAATTGCCTGTGAGCTGAATAACTTTGAGTCTTACCTGGTCACGTTTGCTTTTTATATTGCTTATCTGGTGATGGGGTTACCAGCCGGTTGGCTTCTGAAAAAGACGGGCTACAAAAAAGGCATGTCGGCGGGTCTGCTGATCATCGCCGCAGGGGCCTTACTCTTCGTTCCGGCCGCCATGTCCCGCACGTACGTTCTGTTTCTGCTGGGCTTGTTTGTGCAGGGAACCGGTTTAACGGTGCTACAAGCGGCGGTGAACCCCTATATTTCCATTATCGGCCCCGCCGAGAGTGCCGCCAAGCGCATCAGCATCATGGGTATCTGCAACAAGATTGCCGGTTCAGCGGCCCCTTTCATCTTGGGCAGCATCTTGCTGGTGGGCACCGATGATCTGGTGGGCAATTTAGAAACCATGGATCTGGCGCAGAGAGCCCAAGGCTTGGATGCCCTGGCCGCAAGGGTTATTACTCCTTATTTGGTTATTATGGGGGTACTTATCCTGTTGGCGGTATTCACCTATTTTTCAGGCTTGCCTGAGGTAGACACCGAACAGGAAGACGAGACCACCGCCGCCGCCAACACGGGTAAAACCAGCGTATTCCACTTCCCGCACTTGATTATAGGGGTCTTAAGCTTGTTTCTGTACGTGGGCGTGGAAGTAATGGCTGGTGACACGGTGGTGAGTTACGCCGCCGACCAGGGAATTCCTTTGGATGAAGCGCCACGGTTCACCACCTTCACCTTATGGGCCATGATTGCCGGGTACATCATTGGTATTATTGCCATTCCCAAGTACCTGAGCCAGCAGAAGGCTTTGCAGATCTGTGCCGTTTTAGGGGTGATTTTCACATTATCAGCCATTTTCACCCAGGGCTATATCTCGGTGCTGAGCATCTCCCTGTTAGGCTTGGCGAACTCCTTGATGTGGCCCGCCATCTTCCCGCTGGCCATCGCAGATTTGGGACGCTTCACCAAAATTGGGTCTTCCCTGCTGATTATGGCCATTGCCGGGGGGGCGTTGCTACCGCTCCTGTATGGTTTCTTGGCCGATGTTTTAGACCCGCAGCAAGCCTACTGGATGATGGTGCCTTGTTACCTGTTCATCTTGTACTTCGCCGCCGTGGGGTATAGAATCAGAACCAGATAAGATTTCCTCTTTTAAGGCTGTTTTTAGAAAAACAGGTCTGAAACAGGAAAACAGAAAAGCCACCTCCCCTGGAGGTGGCTTTTTCTATGGAGCTTCCCGCTACTGATTTCTCTATTCATTTCCGTACTTTTGCCCCTCACCCACCCGCTTTCCATGACTATTCAACGAAAAGCCTCCCTGCAGCCTTACAACACCTTTGGCATAGACGCCAAAGCCCACCTGTTGGCCGAATTCACCTCAGTAGATGAATTGCGCGCCCTGCTCCAGAACCCAGAGGTACAGGCGCTTCCCAAGCTTATCTTAGGCGGAGGCAGCAACGTCCTTTTCACCCAGAACGTAGAGGCCGCCGTACTCCTGAACCGCATCAAAGGCATTACCCAAACCCAGGAGGCGGATGCGAAACACGTACTGGTGACCTCGGGCAGTGGCGAGACCTGGCATGACTTGGTACTCTATTCCCTGGAGCATGACCTGGGCGGCATTGAGAATTTGTCATTGATCCCCGGCACCGTGGGTGCGGCTCCCTTACAGAACATTGGAGCCTATGGCGTAGAACTGAAAGACACCTTTGTTTCTCTGGAGGCGTTGGAAATGGCCACCGGCGAAGTGGTTTTGTTCAACAAAGAGCAATGCGGTTTCGGGTACCGCGAAAGTGTTTTCAAGAAAGAAGCCAAAGGCAACTACATTGTGACCTCGGTCACGCTGCGGTTAACCAAAGAACACACCTACAACACTACCTACGGTGCCATTCAGGACACCCTGGAGCAGCAGCAGGTGAAGGAATTGAGTCTGAAAGCCATCAGCGAAGCGGTTTGCCGCATCAGGAGAAGCAAATTACCAGACCCGGCCCAGCTTGGGAATGCAGGCTCTTTTTTCAAAAACCCCGAGATCTCACTGGCGCAATTTGAGATTCTGAAGTCGCAGTACCCCGGCATCCCCGGGTATCCGGTGAACCCCGAGACCATGAAAGTACCGGCGGGCTGGCTCATTGAGCAGTGCGGCTGGAAAGGCAAAGTTCTGGGCAGACACGGCGTCCACAAAGACCAGGCCTTGGTGCTGGTCAACTACGGCGGCGCAGCCGGCAACGACGTGAAAGCCCTGGCCTACGAGATCATCCACTCGGTACAGGAGAAATTCGGCATTTCTTTAACGCCGGAAGTGAATATTATATAAGTAGCTTGATTCAACAATAAAGCCTTTTCTTATCCTGAAAAGATCAATCATACTCTTGAAGCTGTTTAGAGTTTCTGGTCTGTTCTTATAAAACTAGCCTGAAAACGACGGTACAAGCATCTGCATGCGTCAGTGTACCGCTAAACCTCTTGTTTCTGGCCTGTTTTTATAAAAATAGCCTCAAAACAAAAGTATAAACGGATGCTTGCCCCAGGGGAATTGTTTTAAATGCCGGTTAATGAAAACTCTAAACAGCTTCCTTGTCATCTTGGAAAGATCTTGTGGGCGAACTAGAAAAACCTTTCGTAAACGCTACTACCGCTTGCTACCAAGATCCCCTTGTTGTGCGTAGAGTTAGCGTAAGCGCTCTCCGCACTGCTGGACAGCCAATCTCCTGATTGGCGTGCGTAGGCAAACCTGTACAGCCTGGCCTCTTGGTCTTTACAGTTCCTTCCAGGATGACAATGAAGGGATAAGTGAAAGGGGAGCCGGCAAAAGCCGGCTCCCCTTTTTATTTGAACGGTTTACAGCCTTGTTTTCCAAAAACAGGCCTAAAACGCTGTTTACTTCAGCACAATAATAGACACCCCATCGCCGCCGCGCTCCACGTGTTCATCGGCTACGCTGGCTACTTCCCGCAGGGTGCGCACGTAATCCCGGATAATCATCTTCAGGATTCCGTTGCCCCGCCCGTGGATGATCTTCACCTCGGGCATGCCCAGCATGATGGCATCATCCATGAAGTTCATCACGGTGGTCAGGGCTTCCTCGGCGCGTTGCCCGCGTACGTCCAGCGTGTACTGGAAATCGGCCATGCGTTGGGTTACGTCCAGTCCTTTGGACGGAGAGACCGCCGTAGCCAGTTCCTTCTCTTTTTTTACTTTCTCGCGCACCACGTTAGGGTCTGGCCGTTCCAGTTTCTCCAGCTTCACAATGGTTTTCAGCCCCCCGAAGCTAACCTCTGCCGTTTTGCCTTTGATGGCCAACAGTTCGCCCACCGAGTCCTGGCCAATCAAGGCCACCCGCTCGCCTAACTGTAACGGGCCTGTAGGCACTGATCCGTTGCGTTTGTACACGGGCTTGGGTTCAGGCGTGAGTTTCTCCCTGAACGTATCCAGTTCCTGGCGGGCTGCTTTGGTTTGCTCCTTGTCGGCTTGGCTGCGCTTGATCTGCTCAATGGTGCTCTCAATCTGCTGGTTCGCGTCTTTCAAAAGCAGCTTGGCCTGGCCTTTGGCGGTGCGGATGATGTCCTGCTTGCTTTCTTCCAGATGCTGTTTCAGGGCCGTGTATTCCTCCACCTGCTTCTGTAGTTTCCGCTCGTGCTTGGCCGCCGCCGCGTTCCGGCGTTCCAGGTCGGTTTTCTCCTGCTCCAGTTGTTCCAGCAACTTGTCGTAACGGATCTTCTCCTTCCCTACCAGCGTACCGGCCCGGTCAATGATGTTCTTCGGCAAGCCGATTTTACGGGCGATTTCCAAAGCGAACGAAGAACCCGGTTTCCCGATCTCCAACTGGTACAGCGGCTGCAACTCGGCGGGATTGTAGCGCATGGCCCCGTTCACAATGCCTTCGTTCTTCTCCGCGAAGTTCTTCAGGTTGGTGTAGTGGGTGGTGATCACGCCAAATACTTTCTGGTGGTGCAACTGGCCCAACACGGCCTCAGCAATGGCCCCGCCCAAGGCAGGCTCCGTGCCCGTCCCGAACTCATCAATGAGCACCAGTGATTTTTTATCTGCCAGCAGCACGAATTGCTTCATGTTCTGCAAGTGCGAGCTGTAGGTACTCAGGTCATTCTCAATGGATTGCTCATCGCCCATGTCCAGGAAGATATCCCCGAACAGACCCGCCTCAGAACCTTCCTCCACCGGAATCAACAAACCGCACTGCAACATGTACTGCAACAGACCGGCCGTTTTCATGGCCACCGATTTACCGCCGGCGTTGGGCCCCGAGATCAGGAGAATACGCTGTTCCTGGTCTAGTTCCAAGGACAAAGGCACGGCTTTCTTGCCCTGCGCCTGCAAGGTCAGGTGCAGAATGGGGTGACGGGCGTTCTTCCACTTCATGACCGGACGCTTTTGCAGCTCGGGCATAATGGCTCCCAGTTTATTCGCCACCACAGATTTGGCCCGGATAAAGTCTAGCAAGGCCAGGAACTGGTACGCTTTGCGAAGGCCCGGCAGGTGGTGCCGCACCTGGTTGGTTACCGCCGTCAGTAACCGAATCAACTCGCGGTGATACGCGTTCTCCAGATCCTTGATGTCGTTGTTCAGCTCAAACACGCTTTCGGGCTCCAGGTACACAGTCTGGCCGGTGGCCGATTCATCGTGGATCAAGCCTTTGATGCGGCGTTTGTATTCGGCAATCACCGGAATCACCAAACGGCCGCCTCTTATGGTGGGTTCGGCATCACCGGGCGTCCAGCCTTCGTTTTTGGCCTGGCGCAGGATGCTGTTGATGGTCTTGCGGAGTTGCGTCTGCTGTCCAATCAGGTCTCGCTTCACGCGCTGTAGTTCGGGCGAGGCATCGTCTTTCACGTTGCCGTTGTCATCTACCAGTTTCTCCAGGGCAGCTACCAAAGAACGGTCTACTTCCACGCCCTCGGTCAGGGCTTTCAAGGCCGGGTACTCCCCTTCCTCAGACTCCACGAAGAAGCCCAACGCCTGCCGGATGGCCCGCAGCGACATTTTCACCTCAAACACCCCACGCACTTCCAGAAACGCTCCTTCCAAAGAAGCCCGGCTCAGGTGCTCGGTTGCGTCAAAATAATAGCTGGAGGGGAAATCTTCGCCCGAACGCAGGATGTTGGCAAACTCATGGGTTTGCTGCAACAAACGCTGCACCAGGTCAAAGCGGTCTAAGAACGACACGCGCTCTACAAACCTGCGCCCCAGCGGACTTAAACAGGCCTCAGACAACATCTCTCTGATCTGGCTGAACCCTATTTTCTGCTCAAAATTAGATGGGTATATCAAGTCTTTGTTTTTCTAGTTTTACTTTTCGTTTCAAGCCCGATTTTGCAAAAATAGCTTAAAAACGGGATTGGTCAGGATTTTAGAACATAGGGCAGCGGCTGTATGTTCCTTTGTATTCAAGAATTATTAAGCGGATTCATACTTAACATAAAAACAGACCCAAAGACATAATCAAAACTTCTCTTCTATCCCTAACCCGAACAAAGCATAATCATACTTCACCGGGTCTGCGGCATCAAACTGGCGGAGGTTCTGGGTCAATTCTTCGGCCATGGCCCAGTCTGATTGGGTTCTTTGAATGAGGTTCAACTTGCGGGCTACGCGTTGCACATGGACATCGCAGGGACAAACCAGGTCGGCGGGCGACATGCGGTGCCAGATTCCGAAATCCACCCCTATGGTATCTTGCCGTACCATCCAGCGCAAGTACATGTTGATGCGTTTACAGGCTGATTTCTTGGCGGGCGTGGAAATGTGCTTACGGGTACGGTGCGGAGCTTCGGGCAGGGAGAAAACCAGGTTATAAAACGACTCCAGTCGGGCTTTCTGGGAGGTAATTGGGGTAGCCGGATCACCAAGGAATGCTTCCTCCAGGCTTTCATGCCGCTCATAAAACCACCGGAAGAAATAAACCAGGTACAGCAGATCAGTGTCATTGAAGGTGCGGTGCTTGAAACCCAGCAGCTGTTTCAGATCCTCATCCTGGTGCTGGGTAATAAACTGAAAAGGGGCGTGATCCATGCGCTGGAGCAGTTCTCTGCACTTTTTGATGATGGTTTTGCGCTGTCCCCACGCCAGAATGGCCGCGAAGAAACCGGCTATCTCAATGTCCTGCTTTTGACTGAACAGGTGCGGAATAGAAACCGGGTCATGCGGAATAAAGTCTCTGGTATTGTATTTCCGGTAGCGGTTTTCCAGCAAGGCTTCCAGTTGGGCAGGAGTATAAGACATGGTGATTAAAGCGATCTATGGGTCTACTAATTTAAAAGAATGCGTACGAGTTAAACCATTATTGGATGAAATGTGCCTTAGAAGGAGATTGGTGAAGCGCCAGAACCCACCCCTCCGAGGAGGGGAATACGCCTATGCGGTAGAATACAGATAATGCCTCCATGGCGCGGATTTACTACATTTATTGCTACCGCCATTACTTACTTTCCCAGTTCCAGTCTTCCCCGAGCGCGCCTCGCTTTTGGCCCTGGACAGGCATCAGCTAAGAGAGACAGACCCCACAGGCCGAAAGGGCAGTGCGAGAGGGGAAGACGGGGCCCCGCGGCCGTGAGCGCTTACCGCCAGAGATGGAACAATACAGCACCTGCACCCACGCAAAAAGCAGACAAGCCAAGGGAACAGCATATTCCAAGCGCCCGGTAATCTCCCAAAAAAACCAGCTCTAAGCACAGAAAGGAAACAAAAGGAGGCTTGGAGCAGATTTATAAAAAAGAGGCAAAAAACGGCTCCCCCAGGAACTCCGTTTTTTGCCTCTTTTGCTAAAATAAGCCTATAAACGCTTAAGGATTAGGGCATGTAAGACACTTCTACCCTGAAGCGTTTGTCTACGGCCCCAATCTGCTGGCAGGCTTTTTTGGAAAGCTTTACCACTACCTTGTCGTTGTCGCCGGTGGCGGGCAGTTTGCCGATCACGCGCACGTACACGGTTTGGTCGTTCATGGGGTTTTTGACGGCCATGATGGTGCCTACGGGGGCGGTCTTGTGCAGGGCCAGGAATTTATTGGCATCGGTGCGGGTATCAATCTGCTCGGCCATGCCGCTTTCGTTTACCCTGGACACATACTCTGAGGTCTTGGAAGTGGCCTTCTCGTCATCGGCATCGCCTTTGGCGGGGGCCGGACTGGTTTTGGCTGCGGCAGGACTAGCGGAAGCGGAAGAACTTACCGGCTGTTTAGCGGTAGACACCACGTCATCGGCTTCCGGGGTGTACACCTTGGCGCTGGCGGCGGCTGACGAGGGGGCTTTCTCCCCCACCCCTACAATCAGGTTCTGGCCGACTTTCACGGTAGACGCGGTGAGCTTGTTCCATTTCTTCAAGTCATCAACGCTTACCTTGTGCTGGTTGGCAATGGAAAACAAGGTCTGCCGGGCTTGCACCGTATGCATCTTATTCCCTTTGGCGTCTACCACATAGGTGCGGTTGGCGGCAGGGCTGGCCACTGGCTTTTCAGCGGCGGCAGTGGCAGAAGAAGCGGTGCTGGAGGCCCCCATTTTCAGGGGAATGAGCACGGTTTGGCCAATAACCAAGGCCTTGTCCACGTTCTTGTTGGCGGCTACAATCTGGTCTACGGCCACGCCGTACTTGCGAGACAGGGCGTACAATGTTTCGCCGGGGGTTACTTTATGGGTGATGTAGGTTTTTCCGTTCTGGGTTTTGATCCCGGTGGAATCACGGACAAACAAAGTCTCGGCGGCGGCGGTGGCATAGGAAACCATGACACAACCCAGAACAAACACAAACTTCTTTAACATGGATTCTACTTCTTTAATCATTTACAAAATAGGGCGGCCCATTCTGGCTATTGCCGAAGGAGAAAGACGATTCTTTCCCACAAAAAAGCAGGCTGCCCCGTTTCACCCGTCACTTCAAAATAGGATAAAGCCAATTGATGAAGCTCTTGTGAGGGTGTAAGTTACCAAAAAAATCAAAAACCTTCTGCCTTCCTTTTCCGTTTAGCGGCGGGCCAAACCCAGACAAACCATCTTTCTGCGGTACAAGGCCTGGTGCAAGAAGAACGAAGAGGCTCCCTAAAACTGGTATACCACCTTGAATTCTTCGTTCAGTTTAAGGGCTGCCTCAAACTTGTTACCCGTTTTGGGCGAGGTAAAGCCTTTAATCTTTCCGGTCTTCCCTTTCAGTACCAAAGCCTTGATGTGGCTTTCTGAAAGTGTTTTCCCGTGCAGCGCAAACGGCACCATAAACTGGCAACCTTCCCTGAAGCGGCTGCAGCCGTAGGCCGTTTTCCCTTTGAGCATCTGGCCCTGGCTGCACTTGGGACAGATCATGACCACGGGTTTTTCCTCTTTGGCTTCGGCCTTTTCCAACTGTAGCTCATGGGCCGGGGACAAGGTAAACACCGCGTCAAATTTCTCCCCAGTCGCCTCGTCCACAAAGCCTTTCACCACCGGGCTCTTGCCTTTCTTCAGGAGCGCCTGCACCTGTTTCTCGCCCAATGGCTTGCCTTTGAAAGCCATGGGCAACCGGAACGTACAGCCTTCCCTAAACCGGGCGCAACCGTAGGCCTGGCTTCCTTTCAGGACATGACCGGTGCCGCAGGCGGGACAGTTCCCCAGACCACCCGCCGCAGGGCCCGAAGCGTTTTTCGCCTCTTTTTTGGAATTCTCGCTCTTTTTGGCGGCCTCTTTCTCCGGGGCTTTCCCGGGCGTTTCGGCGGGCTGAAGCGTGACCCGGTGGTTGTCCTGCTTTACTTCCTGCACCATCTCCCAGACCAGGCCTTTGAGTTCGCGCAGGAAATCATCGGCAGAGAACTCGCCGCCTTCAATCTGCCTTAGCTTCTTTTCCCACTGCCCCGTCATCTCCGCTGATTTAAGGGTGGGGTTTTTGATGACCTGAATCAAATCAATGCCCATTTGGGTGGGCAGTATTTTCTTTTTCTCCTTGCGGATGTAGTTGCGTTTGAACAGCGTCTCAATGATGGCCGCGCGGGTGGAGGGTCTTCCGATGCCGTTTTCCTTCAGGGCTTCTTTCAGTTCATCGTCTTCCACCTGTTTTCCGGCGGTTTCCATGGAGCGCAGCAAGGTGGCCTCGGTATAATCTTTGGGTGGGCTGGTGGATTTACGTTCCAGCAGGGGCTCGTGGGGGCCACGCTCCCCGGCATCAAAGTGGGGCAGCACCGCCAGTTCCTCTTCTTTCTCCTCGCCTTCGGCGGAGGATTTAGCGGCCGGTTTAGGGGGAGCCGTGTTTTCCTCGGGGCCGTACACCACGCGCCAGCCGGGTTCCAGAATCTGCTTTCCTTTGGCCCGGAACGCGTGCTGCGCCGCCTCGCCGTTCACCACGGTGTTGCTCACAATACAATCGGGGTAAAAAGCCGCTATGAACCGTTTGGCCACCACGTCAAACACCTTGGCTTCGGTGCCGAACAGACCTCTGGCCTCGGCCCCGGTGGGAATGATGGCGTGGTGATCAGTCACTTTGTTATTGTTGAAGACCTTCGCCGATTTCCTGATCTTCTTGCCCAACAGTTCCTGCGTGAGGTGCTGGTACCCTGTAAGGCCGCTCAGAATATTGGGGATCTTGGGGTAAATATCATCGGGCAGGAAGGTGGTGTCTACGCGCGGATAACTGACTACCTTTTTCTCGTAGAGGCTCTGCACGGTCTTCAGGGTCTCATCGGCAGACATGCCGAACTTGTTGTTGCACTCCACCTGCAGGGAGGTTAGGTCAAAGAGGCGGGGCGAACTCTCGGTGCCGCGTTTGGTTTCCACGTCTTTGATCTCAAACTCGGCCGGCTTGATCTGCTCCAGGATTTGTCGGCCTTTGGCTTCGTCCTTGAAACGGCCCGAGGTGCTGCTGAACGTCACTTCGCGGTACACGGTCTTCAGTTCCCAGAACGGTTCAGACTTGAAATTCTGGATTTCCAGGTGCCGGTGTACAATCATGGCCAGCGTGGGCGTCTGTACGCGGCCCAAGGAAAGCAACTGCCTTCCCTGGGCGTACTTGACGGTGAACAGCCGGGTGGCGTTGATGCCCAGAAGCCAATCGCCAATGGCGCGGCTTCTACCGGCCTGGTACAGTTGGTCAAACTCTTTGCCGTCACGCAGTTGCGCGAATCCCTGCCGAATGGCCTCCTCGGTGAGGGAGGAAATCCAGAGGCGTTTGAAGGGCTTGCGGTATTTGGCCTGATGGAGCACCCAGCGTTGGATCACCTCCCCTTCCTGGCCCGCATCTCCGCAGTTGATCACTTCCTCGGCGTTTTCCAGCAGGGTCTGGATGATCTTGAACTGCTGCTCTACCCCTTTGTTGTTGATGAGCTTGATGTTGAAGCGGTCGGGCACCAGGGGCAGGTCTGGCAGGTACCAGCGCTTCCAGTTGGGGTTGTAGTCGTCTGGTTCGCAGAGCTGGCAAAAGTGCCCGAAGGTCCACGTAACCTGGTACCCGTTGCCTTCAAAATACCCGTTCATCTTGGTCTTGGCACCAAGGACATGGGCAATCTCACGGGCGACACTAGGCTTTTCGGCGATGCAGAGTTTCAAGGCTATTTCTCAGAAATTAGGTCAAAAACGGACTCCAAAGGTACGCAAAATTGGGGCCCCATGCCAATTTTGACCTAACAGAACACATATATCACTTTTCCTATGTTTTAAGAAAATCACACCGTAAACGGTTGTTCGGTTACCAATTCTCTATCAATTGATTAGCTTATCTAAAAGGCCTTCTACCCAGTGGGTGTCTCCACTGGTTTTTGGGATTTATACTTAACTAAGCCAAAACGGACTCGTATATATTACCCGGTGCCTTAGGTGGCACTGGATGTATCCATCATTCACCTTAAACGATAAATAACTATGAGAAATCACGGAATGGGGTACGATGCGTTTAACTCGTATCGCTCTGGACATGAAAACACGAGTCGTAGTGAGTGGGGCAGCTTAGGCAACCGCACCGAAGGACAAGGAAATAAGGATTACCAATCTTATGGCGGCAACATGAACCGCGGCAATACCGGTGACCGGGGGGAAAGTAATTTCACCAGCCAGGGAGGCTCCGTTTTCAGTGGCAACCTGGGCGACCGCCAGGAAAACCATTACAGCAGCCAAGGCTCTAACTATGGCGGAAACCAATACCGCACTGGAAACCAAAGCGACCAAAACAGAGGCGGCATGGGTGGCCAGCAAGGCAGCACCAGCGGCTGGAGCGGCCACTCCATGCAAGGCAACTCTAATCAAAACAGAGGCGGCTCCAACCAGGGAGGCTACGGTTCTTCCATGGGAAGCCAGAACAGCATGAACACGGGCGGGTACGGTGCCTACGGTTCCGGTTCTAACCAGGGTTCTTCCAACTATGGCTCACATAGCGGATCTAACTACGGCCAAAGCGGCTCTTCCAATACCGGCGGCTCCTCTTCTAACATAGGCACTTACGGCGGTGCGCGGTCTGGCTACGCCGGTTCTTCTTCCGGCAACACCTCTGGTGGCGCGTTGGACAGAGGAAACGCCTACAGCAACTACGGTAATTCAAATGACTTTAGAGGATCAAACTCCGGATACAGCTCCAATAACTACGGGAACAACCGCGGAGGACAGCAATCAGGCTCCAGCAATTACGGGGGATCTTTCGGGCACAGCGGGTCTTCGTATGGGAACAATTCAGAGTCTACTTACGGGCAGTCTTCCAGAGGTGGTTCTGGATATGGCATGAGCGGTAACGCAGGCATGGGCAATTCATGGGACAGCAACCGTCACTCTGGCGGAAACACCAACATGTACGGCACCAACAACCAAAGCGGCAACCGCGGCGGAAGCAGCTGGATGAACGACGATGACCACGATCACGCCCAGTTTAGCCATGGCAACGCTACTCAAAACCGCTACTCAGATGATTACAACCATCCGTCCAACATGAACGGCGGCAGAGACTATGACCAGGACAGGTATCGTCATAACCGTAGCCATGAAAACAGCCAGGACAACAGCCAGGAAGACGAGGGTTTCTTCGGAAGAATTACCCACGGCATCAAGGACGCCTGGAACAGCATAGCCGGTGACGAGGACAATAACTACGATAACAATAACAACCGCAGAAATTCTTCTGCCGGTGGCCCTCCTTACGGTTACGGCTCCGGCTCTAACAACGCCGGTTGGTAATAAACACCTCCTTTGGGAAACAGAAAGCCCCACCAATTGGTGGGGCTTTCTGTTTCCCAACTAACTTTAACTTGAAACGAAACTAAAACTAAAATCAAAGTTCTATAGGGCATTCATGCCGTAGATATGGTCGTATCTTCTGAGCATGTGCTCCTTCACATTGAGGTTATGTAGAATCCCGTCCCTGATGTCATACACCAAACCATGTAGCTGAGGCGGATCCTCGTTCTTTAAGGCATTCTGGATGATGGAGGTTTTTGACAGATTGATCACCTGCTCCATCACGTTTAACTCCACCAGTCTGCGTAAACGCTGCTCTTCATCTGTGATGAAGTTCAATTCATTGTCATGCAGCCTGATCACATCTTTGATGTTGGTGAGCCAGTTATCAATAAGGCCGAATTGTTTGTCGCTCATGGCGGCCGCCACGCCACCGCAACCATAATGCCCCACTACCATCACGTGCTTCACCTGGAGCACTTCAACGGCGTACTGCAGTACAGACAGCAGGTTCATGTCTGTATGCACCACCATGTTGGCAATGTTGCGGTGCACAAACATTTCACCTGGTTCTGTTCCGGCAATCTTGCTGGAGGGCACCCGGCTGTCTGAGCAGCCAATGAAAAGGTATTTAGGGGCCTGTCCTTTGGCAGAACGCTCAAAAAAATCAGGTTCTTCTTTCTGTTTACGCTCTACCCAGGCGCGGTTTCCTTCAAAGATGCGCTCCATGTCTGGGTGCATTGGGTCACTATTTACAGTTTCCATAGTTATATCTGGTTTTAATTAATGCATGTCTACGGTAGCAACCGAAGGAATATCGCGCAGCGTTAACCGGATATCTTTCTCATGGGCTACCGTTCTAAAGTTTTCAATGGCCTCCAGCACATCATAGTCAATGTACGTAGAATTTGAGCCATCAATGATCACGTCGCTGTTTTTCGGCAGATGGTCTAAGGTAAGCGCCACGCTGGCTTTGTTTAAAAAAGACACATTCTCGCTTAGCTTGATGTGGATCTTTTCATGCCCTTCGTGGCTTTCGCGCTTGAAGAAGTAAGGCGACTTGTAATTGGCTTTCAGAATGTAGAATACCCCTACCACTAAGCCAATGGAAATACCTTTGAGCAAATCTGAGAACAGAATAGCAATGATGGTGATGATGAAAGGCAGGAACTGGTCTAACCCTAGTTTCCATTGCGTTTTGTACAAGGCCGGCTTGGTGAGCTTAAACCCTACCATCAATAACACGGCAGCCAGGGCGGCCAGCGGCACATACCGCAGGAAATCTGTCATGAACAGAATAGACAGCAGTAGAAACACGCCGTGGAAGAAGGAAGCCATTTTGGTTTCACCCCCGGCATTCACGTTGGCAGAGCTCCGTACAATCACCGCCGTTACCGGAATACCACCTATCAAACCACTGACCATGTTTCCAACGCCCTGCGCTTTTAATTCGCGGTTGTTGGGTGAGCGGCGCTTGTGCGGGTCTAGTTTGTCAACGGCTTCCAGGCTTAGCAAGCTTTCAAGGCTGGCGACAATGGCCAGGGTTACCCCCACCACCCAGACAGAGGGATTGGTGATGGCCGACCAGTCTGGGAACCGAAGCTCGTTCAATAAAGAAGCCGGCCCGGTGATCTCAGGGAGTTGCACCAGGTGCGTATTAGCGATGGTAAACGCCGGGAAAGAGTTTTGGAACAAGAGGTTCAGGCCAATGGCAACCAACACGGCTATCAAGGCCCCGGGCACCAGTTTCAGAAACTTAACGCGCTGGACAAAGGGCTTTTCCCACAAAATCAAAATACCCAGGGAAATCACCCCCACAATCAAAGAACCCACTTGCAGGCGGTTACTTAAGGCATAAGAGATTTCAGAGAATGTGTTACGCCCATCTGGCTGGAAGAAGTCCATATCCCCCAGGAAATCATCATCTGCCCCCAAAAAGTGCGGTATCTGCTTGAGGATAAGGATTAGACCAATGGCCGCCAGCATCCCTTTGATCACCGACGATGGGAAGTACAAGCCAATAATTCCCGCTTTCAGGTAGCCCAGCAAGATCTGTAACACGCCGCAGACCACCACGGCCAACAAGAAGACTTCATAACTGCCCAGCGTGGTAATCCCATTGAGCACGATCACCGTTAACCCCGCGGCCGGCCCACTCACACTCAGTTGGGAGCCACTAAGCAAGGAAACAACCAGGCCGCCCACAACCCCGGCAATGAGCCCGGCGAAAAGCGGCGCCCCAGACGCCAGGGAAATACCCAGGCACAGCGGCAATGCCACCAAAAATACAACCAAGCCCGCAGACAGGTCTTTGCCCACCGTGTCAAACAATTTTCTTTCTTTCATACGCTAATGACTCTGCTCAAAATGCCAAACTGACAATCTAGTTTCTTTCTTTCCAGATAATATGTAACACAAAAGTCACCTATTGGAATTAAGATTGAATTAAAAGCAGATTAAAATTTGATTAAAATAAAAAAGATACGGGGGCCGAAGTTCCTCCTGTGTAAACATCCCACTTTATTGAGCTGCACTCGCTGCCCAAAACTCTCATCTGCGCAGTCCTTAAGGAGAAAATCTACGCGCTGAAGCGGCAGAACGCCGCAGGCAGTTCATACTCACCAGAGATGAGCGCGAGAAGAAATTGATTCTTAGCGACTTTTTAAGGGTATCGTTTAGAGGCTGTTTTCTGTAAAACAAAGGGAAAACGGAAACAAGCTCTTAGCTTGGTAAGCGTTAGCCGCCCCGTTTGCTGATGATCCCTCTTCCAGGTTGACTTTCAATCTATGCATTAGAAAACACGAAGCCGTTTTAAGGCTGATTTTCTTAAATCAGCCTTAAAACCCCGATAAATTGGTGCGCCTTAGAAGGGATGGCGGAGCGCCAGAACCCACCCTGCCCAGGCTCCTCTTGCAGGGAAACTTTTGCTGATGTCGCTGTTCGGGAGTTTCACTCCCGAACCTGCCTGCTGCGAAGTGAAACTTCGCCGGGCGTCACGGGCAAAAGAAGGGGAGTGGAACTCCCCGACCGAGTGCTTCCGGAGTGGAACTCCGAAAGAGCGGGATGGAAGAACAGGGATGGTGTTTTGGGCCTGTTTTGCGGAAAACGAACCTAAAACGCACCAACCCGCTTGACGGGAGAAAGGCGGCTCAAGCTGTCCTTCCCCTGCAAGATGAGCTCCCAAGCCTTTACAGGGTAATACAGGCATTACAACCAATAACTGCTAATTATGCGGCCAAAATTAGCTTGACTTACTTTGCTTATCTTCCTCCTGGGAGGATCTTGGTGGCGAACGGCAATAGCGCTCCATCAAAGCTATTCTAGTTCGCCCACAAGATCCTTCCAGGAGGACAAAGAGTATAACGCAATGCCGTCTCCGTACTTAGAAGGACGTAAACACAAGTTGGTATCACCGCTACCACCTCCTTCTATTACCTTGCTGTTCGGGAGTTCTACTCCCGAACCTGTCTGCTGCGGAGTTCCACTCCGCCGGGAACCACGGGCAGGTGTTGCAGAAGAAGGGGAGTAGAACTCCCCGGCAGGTTGGCTTCCAGAGTGGAACTCCGGAAGAGCGGGACTATCTCCCTTGCTACTTTTACTGCTGCCATTACTTACTTTCCCAGTTCCAGTCTCCCCCGAGCGCGCCTCGCTTTTGGCCCTGGACAGGCACCAGCTAAGCGAGACAGACTTCTCAGGCCGAAAGGGCAGTGCGAGAGGGGAAGACGGGGCCCCGCGGCCGTGAGCGCTTACCGCCAAAGATGAAACAACACAGCACGTGCACCCACGCAACAAACAGACAAACCAAGGGAACAGCATATTCCGTGCACCCACCAATCCTACGCAGAAGCGGACATGCCAAGGGAACAGCAAACTGCATGCACAAACTAATCCCTCTCCAAGAAGCCACTTCCAGACAGAAGCCAATGCGCAGAAAGGAACCAAGAGAGGCATAACACCGCCTCTGCGTAAATTTATAACAGCCTACCCATTGCGCCATCAGTGGCGTGCTGGCTTATCATATCTTGTATACCTCGTATAATTTGGGCAGCGTGAAGGTGACTTCGGTGCCCTGGTTGAGTTGGGAGTGTACTGAAATGGAGCCTTTGTGCAGCTGGATGATTTTTTCTGCCAAGGGCAAGCCTATGCCGTGCCCGGAAATATCCCGCACGCTCTCGGCCCGGAAGAAAGGGACGAACACTTTGCGGACGTCCTCCGGGGCCATGCCAATGCCCCGGTCGCTCACGCGGAGCAACAGAGAGTTGGGTTGCACATCAATGGAAGCGGTAATGGTGGGGTTGTTGCCCGAGAACTTGGCGGCGTTCTCTAGCACATTGACAGTGGCAATGAGCAAGAGGGCTTCGTTCCCCTTGATCATGAGTTCGTCTTCGTCTTCGGGCATGTTCACGTACTCCACTTCCACTTTCATGTGCGGCTGGCGTTTGCGGGCTTCAGCGCAAGCCTGCCAGATCAGTTCATCCAGGCGCAGGTCTGTCATCTGGACTTTGGTGGTGTCTGAACTGGCCTGCACCATCTGCAGCAGTCCGTTGGAGAGTTGGGCCAGCAGTTGGGCGTCTTCCAGAATAGACTGCAGCACCCGTTCGTACTCCTCGGGCTGGCGCTTTTTCATGAGGGCCACCTGTATTTCCCCAATCATGGCCGTAAGGGGGGTACGCAGCTCGTGGGAGGCGTTGGACACGAAGGTTTTCTGCACCTCAAACGCCCGCTCCAACCGGTTCAGCAGGTTGTTGAAGGTTTGGGCCAGTTGGCTTACTTCATCTTCCCCATCGGCCTGGCTCAAGCGGTGGTGCAGGTCTGAGGGGTTGATCTTCTCTACTTCAGAAACCACCTGCAGAAAGGGCTTTAAGGCGGCCCGGGAGAAAATAATCCCACTAATGATAACCGTGACCAGGGCCATCACGAAGCCGGTAATGAGCAACGTGCGCAGGTGCTGGAGTTTGTTCAGGTTGTATAAGTCAATGGAAGACGCCAGCACAAAAAAGGTCTGGCCGCGGTGCAGGTACCGAATGCCCACCATTTGCCGGTCGCCTTGCTCCATGCGTATCTCGCCCACCTGGGTTAGCTGCCGCAGAAGATGCGGGGGCACTTGCACGTTTTCTTCCCCTTCCTGAAAAATAAGGCGCTGGTTCTGGTCAAACACCTTCACTACTTCGCGGGGCAGCATCTGGAAATACAGCCGCTGGTCTAGGACATGCTGTTGCTGGCTGACGGTGTCTGCGTCTAATACGTAATGCGCGGTGGCGTACGCCCGGTTAAGGATTCGGCCGTAGTAATCATTGCTGCGGTAGAGGGAGCTGAAGTAATAGACCGAGACGCAGAAAAAGAGCAGAATACCCATGAAGATACCCGTAAACTGCAGCGTGAGTTTGGTTTTGATTTTCATTTCTCCTCCATCTCCTTCAACACATAGCCCATGCCCACCAGCGTATGAATCAGCTTGGGCGAAAAATCTTTGTCTATCTTCTTCCGCAGGAAATTGATGTACACGTCTATGACGTTGCTACCGGTGTCAAACGACGTTTCCCAGACCTGCTCAATGATGTCTACCCGGGAAACCACGCGTTCTTTGTTGCGCAGCAGGTACTGCAGCAGGGCAAATTCGCGGGCGGTGAGCGAAACAGGCGTGCCGTTGCGGAACACGGTTTTCTTCTGCACGTCCAGTTCCAGATCGGCAATCTTCAGGACTTCGGTGCCCACGCTTTCCTGCGACCGGCGCGTCAAGGCCCTGATGCGGGCTAACAGCTCCTGAAACTCGAAGGGCTTTACCAGGTAATCGTCGGCCCCGGAGTCAAGCCCCAGTATTTTATCATCGGTGCTGCCCAGGGCGGTGAGCATGAGAATGGGCACGGTGAGGTTCTGCTGCCGGATGAGTTTGCACACCTCCACCCCATTCATGCGCGGCAGAATGACATCCAGAATGACCAGCACGTAGTCATTCTCCATAGCCAGTTTAGCGCCGTAGAACCCGTCATACGCCTGTTCCACCTCATACATCTGCTCCTCCAGACCCTTCTTGATGAAAGCACTTACTTTCGGTTCGTCTTCAATCAGCAGAATTTTCATGGGGCTAAGATAGAAAGTTGCGGGGGAACAAACACAGGTAGATTTTACGCAGCGAGTTTTGGCGTGGTCTCTGCCAGGAAACCAGCATCTGCGGCGGCGTTCTGATTCCCTTGTAAAGTGCTTCTTCAAAAATAGAGATTCCGCTCAGATCTGAATGGGCACACACAATGTTTCCTTCCATAGCCATAGCAGCATCCTTTCTTTCCCAGGCCCAGCTAAAGCCCGGCGTGAATTTTGATTGCTTCTTTTCTGACGGAAGGATGCGCTTTCTCCAGTTCCTGCAACACCAATTCGGCCCGGTCTTCGTGTTTTTTGGAGAAAATCGCCCCACGGGCCGTCTGAGATGTTTCTGCGATGGGATTTGACTGATGTGACGCAGTTTACTGATGGTTCCCGGCGAGTCTGGAGACTCGCTTCATCCTTTGTCACGAGACGGTAGTCTCGCGCCAGTGTTTTCTAACCGGCTGCTTCCGCCATGCCGCCTGCTCCAAAGACCTCGTCGCGTCTTTAGACCTGCGAGCGTCTGTGCCCTTGGACAGCCAATCAGGAGATTGGCTGTCCAAGGGCACAGACGCTCGCGCTCTATGCACAACAAGGCGCCAGTTTACTCTAAACCAGTGAGGTCTTGAAAACCTCACTGTTTCTTCGTTTTGGGTCTGTTTTCAGAAAACAGCCCTAGAACCCGTTTAGTGAAGAAGCAATAGCAAGCTTGGTTAAACAACATCTGCTCATTAGTCGCCACTCCTACAGCCCTTTTACCTCAGTTCGCTTTGAAAATATATTTTTCGGAAACCTCTTGCAGATATCACCAGTACCAGTAACTTTGAAACTCAAAGTACTTTACAAAAACTAGAACTGAATATGAATCCACACATAGAATATCTGGAAGACCTGAAAGAGATCAGGAGCATTATGGATAGGTCTTCCCGCTTCATTTCATTGAGTGGTTTGTCTGGCGTGTTTGCGGGCGGGTTTGCGTTGGCGGGCGCAGGCGTGGTGAAGTGGTATCTGGGCAGTCACCACATTGTGTCGCGCACGTTGTACCAAGCCAGTCCTAATCTGGAGACCATGCTTTTTCTGGGCACCACGGCCGTGGTGGTTTTAGCGTTGGCGCTGCTATCAGGCATTTATTTCACTGCTCGTAAAGCCCGGAAGGCCAACCAGAAAGTGTGGGACAGCCAGGCAAAGCGGTTGCTGCTCAATCTGGCTATTCCGCTGGCGGCGGGCGGTATTTTCTGCGGAGTTCTGCTGTACCACCACCTCTTTTATCTGATTGCCCCGTCCATGCTCCTATTTTATGGCTTGGCACTTCTGAACGCCAGTAAATACACTCTGCGCGACATTTACTACCTGGGCCTTTGTGAGGTTGGGTTGGGGTTAGGGGCCTGCTTCTTTATTGGGTACGCCCTGCTTTCCTGGAGCATCGGGTTTGGGGTTTTGCACATTCTGTACGGCGCCATCATGTATTTCAAATATGAGCGGGAGGCATAGACGGAACCGTGAAGAATTACCTGGAATACATCAACAAAGCTTTTGAGAGCAAAGCGCGGTTGGGCATTATGTCGGTGCTGATGGTTCAGGAGCGCGCTGATTTCTCTTCGCTCAAAGAAGCGCTGCACCTCACCGACGGCAACCTGGCCAGCCACCTGCGGGCACTGGAAGAAGCCGCCTACCTGAAGGCAGAAAAACAGTTTATCGGCCGAAAGCCGAACACCGCCTACTCCGCTACCAATGCCGGTAAAGTAGATTTCAAGCAGCATCTGGATGCCCTGGAGCAACTCATTTTAAGCAATAGACCAATCTTTAACCCAAAAAATTTTGACTATGAACTTTGAATTACAAAGTACTTTAGAAACGCCTGTTTCTGAGGCTAAAACGCAAAAAACAGCCCAGAAACCGCTCCTCCTGGTGGGCTTGGCTTGCATTGTGGTCTCTTTTGGTATTTTCCTGTTGCAGGAAGCAAACCTGGTCAAGAAGGTAGACGGCACGGAAAGCCTTTTCATGTTAAACTTCCTAATGGCGGGCGGGTATTTGATAGCCCTCCGGGTTCAAAGGCTTTTCCGCTTTAACTCTCCGCTGCAACAATTGGACTACCTGATGCTTTTCCTAGTGGCGGGCCTTATCAGTTGTTTTTCCCTGAACCGTGAAATCCCCCTCTTCCTTCCTTCGGTAGATTGGTTCAGTGGCTGGCTTTTGGCGGTGTCTTTGGGCATGGTAGGGTACGCCTTCAGGTTCCTGCTGCCCCGGGCCCTCTATTTGGTAATGGTGTTCTTGCTGGGCACCGGCACCGTGCTGTTCAGTTATTTCGCGCTTTATTTGGCTCCTTATTACCACGTGGGGTTGCTGGGTACCATTGTGCTGGGACTGGGGCTGCATATGTTTGTGCCCTTCTGGTCGGCCATAAGCCTGACGGTGGCCGCACTGCGGATGGCCAGGGAGGATATTGCCCTTAAAAAGACCTTCCTGATGGGGATTCTGGTGCCCATCTTGTTCGCGCTGGTGTACCTAAGCCTTTGGCAGGCAGGCCATGACAAGATCAACCGCATCCTAAATTCCTACCAGGTGCAAGACCAACAGGAGTTGCCCCGGTGGGTAGCCCTGAGTCAGCAGATTCCGCACACGCCTATCTTTGAGCGGCTGGTGCAGACAGATTTGCTTTACCAGACGGCGGCCGAATCTTCTGAAATGTTCAATTTCCCTTCCCGCTCTTTTGAGGAATTGCAACGCCATGATCCGTTGGTAGTACTGGCCACCCGTTTCTTCGGAAAACCGCAGCTTACCACTCAAGAGCGCATCAAAATCATGGAAAGCCGGTTTGACGCCCGTCACCTGGCGCAGGAGCGGCTCTGGTCAGGCGATCATCTTTCTACCAGCAACGTGATCACGCAGGCCCAGCTCTTTCCGCGGCACCGTTTCAGTTACACAGAGAAAATCCTGACGGTCTATAACAACCAACCAAGTTCCTGGGCCCAGGAAGAGGCTATTTACACGTTTCATTTACCCCAGGGAAGTGTGGTCACCTCCCTCTCTTTGTGGATTAACGGCAAAGAAGAAAAAGGCCGCCTCACCACCCAAAGCAAAGCCGACAGTGCCTATACCACCATTGTGGGCGTAGAAGTCAGAGACCCCTCGGTGGTGCATTGGCAAGAGGGAAATACCGTGAGCGTGCGGGTATTCCCCTGCACGCCGCAGGAAAGGCGCCAGTTTAAGATAGGCGTCACGTCGCCCCTCCGCTTAGACGCCGGACAGCTGGTGTATGAGAACATCTACTTTGACGGCCCTTCGGCAAAAAACGCCCCAGAAACCACCATCATTAGGGTAGAGGAGTCAACGTCTGCATTGCCCCTGCCCCGGGAGTTCAACCAAACCTCGCCGGGCCGGTATGAACGCTACGGAAACTATGAACCCGACTGGAGTTTTAAGATAGCCGCCGCCCCGCTTAGTACTAGCCGTTTCACCTTTGCCGGACAATCTTACCAGATGCAGCCCTACGCGCCACCGCTTACCTCCTTTAGCCCCACCCGCATTTACCTGGACTTGAACAAAGCCTGGTCTGAGGAGGAGTTTATGCAAGTCTGGAACGCTGCTAAAAATGCCAAGGTGTACGCCTACGCCGCTGGTACCATGACCAAATTGACGGACGAGAACCATGCCGCCGTCTTCCGGCAGTTACGGGAACTCAACTTCTCCTTGTTTCCCCTGCATTTGGTCAAAGAACCCGAATTAGCCCTAATCATCAGCAAAAGCACCGGAAACTCCCCTCACCTGAGCGACCTGCAAGACAGCCGTTTTGCCCTTAATTTTGCAAAAACAGCCCCAAAACGGGAGCCAATCCGCTTCTTTCATCTCGGCACCACGCCATCGCCTTACGTGAAGACCATAAAGGAATTACGTTTGCTGCAGTATGACCAGGGCTCCGCCGAAGAACTGGTGCGTTTATTGGCCGAAAAACAATTTGTGGCGGCAAACCAAGACCAGAACTCGGTGATTCTGGGAGAGGCCGGGGTACAGATCACACGTTCCCATTCGGCTGAGACGACCTACGGTGCACCAGACCACCTTATGCGGCTATTCGCTTACAACCACCTGTTGCAGCAGATTGGGCCAGCCTATTTCCAGCAAAACTACCTGGAGCAACACCTGATAGCGGAAGCCGCCCAAGCCAACGTGGTGAGCCCGCTTTCCAGTCTAGTGGTGCTGGAAACCAAAGCCGATTATGAACGCTTCGGGATTGAGGAAAGCAAGAACAGCCTGGGCAATGCCAGCGTGAAATCATCGGGGGCCGTGCCAGAGCCGCATGAGTGGGCCCTTATTTTCCTGGTCATTCTGGTAGTTTCCTTTTCGGTGTTAAAACCCCGTATGTTGTCATGAGAACTCCTGCCCTTCGGCTTTTAGTCCTCTCCCGCCGCCCGGCACTACCCCTGGCGGTGGTGCTGGGGTTGGGCTATGCATTGGTGGCGATCTTCTTTCTGCGGCAGTACCTGCTTTGGAACCCGCAGTGGCTTCTGGGTCTGGCCTTGCTCCCGTTCCTCGCCTTACCCGCTGCGCCTAAAAAGATGTCCTGGGTTTTGTTAATGGGCGCAGCCCTTCTGCTGCTGCTGGCGGGCTTCTTCCAGATTACCACCGTGTACTTTCTAGGTTTCCTGCTCGTGCTCTGGTTTTTCCTGCAAACCATCCTGCACAGAGGGGGCGGGTACGCGCTTTTGATGTTGCTGGTGGCTTCCCCTATCTTCAGTTACCTGGCCGATGTGGGGAGTTTTCCCCTTCGGTTACAACTAACCGAAGCCGCGGCCACCCTTCTCCGTTTCAGCGGCACTTCGGCGGAGGCGGCGGGCAATATCCTTCTCCTGAACGGCGAGGAATTTTCGGTTGACCCTGCCTGCGCCGGGCTGCACATGCTTTCGTTCTCTTTCATGATGGCCATCTTTCTGCTGGCCCACCAACACAAAACGCAACAAAAACCCTGGCCTTTCTGGCTCCTGGCCTTTCTTCTGTTGGGCATGCTGGGCCTTAACCTGCTGGCAAACCTCCTCCGCATTCTGGTGCTGGTCTTACTCCGGATTGGGCCAGACGCTTTCATGCACGATGCCGTGGGCCTGCTTTGCCTGGTTCTTTACGCCATTGTCCCTTTCTTTTTCCTGGTAAAATACGCGAGCAGAAAAATCCAACTTTCTACACCGGCATTTTATAAAACTAAGAAAGCACCGTTTTCCAGAGGAATTCTGCTGGTACACGCGGGGCTGCTTCTATGCCTGGCAGGGGTAGGTTACCAGGTACAGTCTCACAAGAAAGTGCCCCCATCTTCAGCGGCGCCATTGCAGGTACCGGGGTTTGAGAAGACCATTGTGCTGGATGGCGTGCACAAATTCACCAACGGAGATGCCTTGATTTACATGAAACCCGTCCGCGGATTTTATTCCTTTGAACACCACCCGTTGATCTGCTGGGAAGGCAGCGGCTATCTTTTCAGGCACGTCACGCAACAGGAAATAGCCGGAAAACAGATTTACACCGGTACGCTGGAAAAGGGCAATGACCGGTTACACACCGCCTGGTGGATGGACAACGGCCAGCACCAAACCATAGAGCAATCTGATTGGCGCTGGCGCATGGCAACCGGAGAACCGGCGTTTCACTTGGTCAATGTCACGGCTGCCACCAAAGCGGCCCTTCTTTCTCAAGCAACCCAACTGCTTCACGCTACAACCCAGAAGGGAAACCAGGCTCAGAATTGAACCTAACCAAAAGTAAACCCCCGTTTTAGGGCTGTTTTCTGGATAACAGCCCTAAAACGGGGTTCCAACAATTCCCTCCAGAAGATGACTACAGTTCAGGAACAGCCCCGGCCAGTTCGGCATTGCGGTAATTGGCCGCGCTCCCCTGGCCTATAAAGTAAATCAGGATGCCCAAAACGGTACAGGAGGTCATCACCACAACCATGGGCAGGGCCGTGCCGTTGTGCAGCAGGCTGACCGCTCCAGATACCAGGGCACCAATGCCCATTCTGAAACTTCCGGCCAGCGCCGAGGCACTTCCCGCGAACTTAGAGAACGGAGCCAGAGACAAGGCCGAGGCATTGGGGGCCGTAAGCCCCTGGCCCAGCAGGAACAGGAACAGCACTATGATCAAGCCCACCAAGCCGTACCAACCGGCATACACTCCTATCACCATCAACGCCCCAATGAGCGTCTGGTACACCAAGCCCAGCCTGATGATCTGGTCACTTCTAAGTTTGCGGAGCAGTAGGTGATTGAATTGCGGAGAACCAACCATGGCCACCGACAGCACGGCAAAAATCCAGCCGTACTCCTGCTCGCTTACCTTATAGATTTTCATGAACACTTCTGGCGAGCCCGAGATGTACGCAAACGGCGCCGCCGATGCAATTCCGCCTACCAATGTGTACACCAGAAACTGAGGGTTGCGCATGACTGCATAGAAATTCCCCAGCACCGCCTTCGGTTTCAGAGACATCCCCGGGTCTGCCTGTTTCCCTTCGGGAAGGAAAAAAAAGATCGCAATCAGCATCACCAACGTAATACCAGCCAGTACCAGGAAAACCGCGTGCCACCCAAAAGCGGCCGTTATATAGCCGCCCACCGTGGGGGCGATCATGGGCGAAACGGCAATCACCAGAATCAACCAGGAGAACACCTTGGCCGTCTCGCTCACCGGAAACAAATCCCTGACCAGCGCCTGCGCCGCCACCATTCCCGCACAGCCGCCAATGGCCTGCAGAAACCGCATGGCAATGAGCATATCTGGTGAATCTGCGAAGGCACAGCCAATGGATGCCGCAATGTAAATGCCCAACCCGGCATACAGAGGGTATTTCCGCCCGAAACGATCCAGCAACGGCCCGTACAGCAACTGCCCCGCAGAAATCCCGATCAGGTAAGCGGTCAGGGAAAGCTGCACTTTGGAGATGGTGGTGTTCAGGTCTTCGGCAATGGCCGGAAAGCCCGGCAAATACATGTCAATGGAAAAGGGGCTGATGGTGGAGAGGGAACCCAGAATCAGGATAATCAAAAAATACTGCTTACGCGTCATAACTCAATAAAAAAGGAGGCAAAGGTACGATGCGCGAGGCTCTGAATTTCAGAAAAGCCCACCGCCGCCGGTATCCTCCGCGAAACCAGAATTTCTCTACGCGATTCCAGTAGACCAGGACGCCTGATTTTGCCCTGTTTTCAGAAAAACAAGGCAAAATCAGGCAGTTACCACCCCGCCTTTCAGGCAATCCTCCTTAGTCTAATCTTGCAGGGAAAAAACAGTAACCATTCTAATGAAAGAAAAGGCGCTTTCTACCCTTCCCGCTCTTTCGGATTTATTAATCCCGAACAGCAACGTTAATACAAGTTTTCCTACAAGATGAGCTCCTTAGTGAGGAGGGGAGTTTTTGTTTGCCAACGCAATGTCGCCTGCTCAAAAGACCTCGAAGTGTCTGGAAGACCTGCGAGTGTCTGTGCCGGTGGCTTTGAAGTGCGTGAAATCTGCTGGTGTAAACATCCCCCTTCGCCCCCTTCAAAGGGAGAGCATCTGCTATTGTGACCAAAGGCTTTTCTGATGTTAACTAGGCCGCGGAAGTAAATCCGCGCCATAGTTGTTTTTGCGCTAGCAGCGGAGATAGTATGGAGATAACCCAACACGTAGGAACGAATCAGAGACTCGCGCCAGCAAAATGGGAGGCTCTTTCTTGTAGAGCAGGAATCAGGGATGTTTTTCTTATATGTGGAAGGAAATACCCGCTGCTATAGAAGGGAACGCAAGGTATTGCGTCTCTACAAAAGACCTCACAGGTTTCCAAAACCGGTGAGGCCTCCCACGCATATCCGTTCCCAACCTTTCGCTTGAGCGCCTTGAGATCTGCGGTGTTGGGGGCAGCCCGGCCTCTGAGGCTTTTAGCCAAAGGAAGCGGGGGCTCGCACGGTGCGCGCTTATCGGGAAAGATGAACCTGAAACAACGTGAAATACCGTCACTCCAAGGCACTCGTCAACTGCCTGCACATTCAACATCAAAACAAAAAAAGAGCGCCAGAAACAACTTCTGACGCTCTTCACCCATAAAAATCAAGAATGCTTATTTCCCATTCTGATACATGAGGTGGTAGTACTCATCAGCCATACGTTCTGAACTGAAATACCCTACCACCTCATTCATGCTCTGCTTCATGATGCTTACCCATTTCTTGCGGTCAACGTAGTACGCCGGAATGATTTCGTTCTCCAGGATATCCATCATGTTGTTGTAGTCTATCTGGTCTTGCTCTTCGTTGGGGAGCGCAGTGTCCACAATGGGGAACAGGAAGCTGTTCTCGCCGTGGCGTCCAAACTCGGGGAGCCAGCCGTCCTGCACCGAGAAGTTGATGGCGCCGTTCATGGCGGCCGTCATACCGCTGGTACCAGAGGCTTCGCGCGGACGGCGCGGCGTGTTCAGCCAGATGTCGGCGCCGTCTTTCAGCTTGCGGGAGAGACTGAGCTCATAGCCAGTGAGGATGGCCACGTTCTTGTGCTTGTGCGAGACTTCCACGAGCCGGTTGAAAACCCCAATGGCCCCATGGTCATACGGATACGGTTTTCCGGCCCAGATGACCTGTACGGGTTGGCCTTCGCGGTTAATGAGTTCAAAGAAACGGTGCAGGTCGTGGAGCAGCAGGTCGGCGCGTTTGTAGGCGGCAAACCGGCGGGCCCAGACAATGGTCAGGACATCGTTCTTGAAAATCTTTCCGGTCTGGTCGGCCACTATGTCAAAGAGGGGCTTCTTCATCTCGGCCTTCAGTTGCACCAGGCGCTCATCTTCGTTCGCATCCAGCGCGGCACGCAGGTCAGGGTTCTGCCAGTAGTTGACGTTCTGGGCGTTGGTGATGGACTTTATTTCACAGATGCCTTCGTTGCCTTCCCACATGTCGCGCGATACCTCGCCGTGTAGTTGGGACACCCCGTTGGCCATTTTAGACAAGCGCAGGGCGGTTAAGGTGTAGTCCAGGTGCGAACCGTGGGCCCCGGAAATTTCCCGGGCTTCCTCTATAGACAAGCCCCCAAAAAAGGACATCTTATTGAGCAGTTCCACCTCATTTTCCTCGTTTCCGGCTTTTTCGGGCGTGTGGGTGGTGAAGGCCATCCGTTTTTTCACTTCCTGCACGTCGCGGTACTTCTCAAACAAATGGAAAACCAGCGGCAGGGCGTGGGCTTCGTTCATGTGATAGGTGGCCACGCCGCCTAAGGCTTCTATCACCTTGGCGCCGCCCACTCCCAGAATGATGCTCTGCGCAATGCGGGTGGGCAATTCCTGGTCATACAGGCGGTGGGTGATTGTCCGGCTGATGTAGTCATTTTCGGCGATGTCGGTGGTGAGGAAGTACATGGGCACCGTCCTGAAGGTTTCGGCGGGCAGCACCAGCACCTTCACCCACACCGGGTTGTTGTGGATGGTCACCTGGAATTTGATGCCGGGGTCTTCCAGAAAGGTATAGTATTTCTTCAGGAACTGTACACCCATTTTCTGGTCGTCTTGCCGAACCTGGTCATAGTACCCGTACTTCCAGAGAATGCCAATGCCGATCATGTTCTGCCGCAGTTCATAGGCGCTGCGCATGTGGGAACCGGCCAAATACCCAAGTCCGCCCGAATAGGTTTTCAGGGCCTGGTCAATCCCAAACTCCATGCTAAAGTAAGCCACGCGCTCACTGTACTTCTCATTAATGGCATACGGATGATACCATTTGCTGTAATTTCCCATAAGTTATTGGCCGCGCCAACCTAAAATATAATTGGATAGATCTGTCCCTTCAAAGCTTCCCTTGCTTCATTAGTTGGGCGAAGCCCCATTTACGCAAGATGAATGCGTATTAATACTAGGCATATTCTACCTCAGAAGCAAATCTTCCACAATATCTTTTCAAATGAGGCGTTCTAATCCTCTATTTCCTTTCTAAACCGATACTCATTCTTGCTTTAAACCCATTCCAACTTCAGCGCAAACGTAGCATATCCCCCTGTGCTTTTACTTGCCCCAGTCTGTTTTAGGGTTGTTTTAAGGCTGTTTTCCAGAAAAGGCGCCAAATCCACCAAGCCACCCTATTATCCATAAGGGAAAAGGGAAGTGAGGTTTGCGCTGTTGTTCGGGATTTATCAATCTGAAAGAGCAGGTTGATGGTAGTTTTGGGAAAGAAGCCGATAAAAGATTGCTGGTGATAAGTACGGAGGCAGGATTACGTTATCTTATTTGTCCTGCTGGAAAGATCTCGTGGGCGAACTAGGATAGCTTTGATGGAGCGCAATTGCCGTTCGCCTCCAAGATCCTTCCAGCAGGAAGACAAGAAAAGTAAGTCAAACTATTTTTATTAGCCTACTTAACACGTACAAAGGGCACGGGAAAATCCATACCGCATGAATGCTTCCCTTTCTTTTGCAGTTCCCAAAAGCCTTTTAGGCTTCTGGTAAAAGAGCTTGATTACGAGGGAGGAGGATGCGGGAGAAACACACCTGGAGAAAGGCGTAGCACAACGGCTTCTTTACAACGCTGCCTCCGTTTGAGGGCTGTTTTTGCCAAAACAGCCCTCAAACGGAGGCAGCGAAGGGTATGCTGAAGCGAATATGGCCGGGTAGCCGAAACGCCCATAAGCGATAGAACAGGAATACCCCTGCCATTGACGCAGTTGGCGTTTGGCAAGCCCCCTTTTATCTCGCTCCCGTTTATGGGCCGAAATGTGAAAATATCTGGTGAAACAGAGTGGGCCTACCGGCCGAAATCGTCCTGCACGCGCACGATATCGTCTTCGTTGGACGGATTGGAGGCATCTGTGTGTTGCCAGATTTCGGCAAGCACGCCCCACTCCTCTAAGCCAACCAGACGGTGACGTTCAGACTGCTTCAAGGTAATCAACGCTCCGGGCTCCAGTCTCTGCAGTTCGCCTTCTTCATCTGAGGGGCTGGTGACCACGCCTACTTTGCCTTTCACCACTTTCCAGATTTCGGCGCGGCGGTGATGGTACTGCCAGGAGAGGCGTTTGTCTGGGGCCACCACCAGAATCTTTGGGCTTAACTTCCCCGATATCCGGAGATCATCCACTGACATTCCGTCAAAATATGTATCGGCGAACTGCTGGGCCTGGTTTTCATCAATCACAAAGAAGCCGCCCCAGGGTCTGGTTTGGTCTTGGCTGGCAATGGAGAATCCTTTAGAGGTCAGTTCTTGCTCTATTTCTTGAAAAAGGGCTTGTTTCTGGGTGTCAGTAGTGGGCATAATGGTTTCAATGAATGATGTTGAGGGGCTAATTTAGCAGGGCAAGCGTAATTAACCGCATAAAATGTTTAGAACTCGTGCCGTCTCGCTAACCAAATTCCTCTGCGCCTTCACGAAAGGCAATGTGTTTTTGGATTTCCTTTTTTGATGCTGAAGTACAAATATGTAGCACACTATAAACTAGTTATAGCTGCCTTGGCAAACCTGTAATTTAACAGCACCCCTAAAAGCAAGCTTCTAAAATTATCAAAATAGTCATATTGCAAGAAACACAAACCTTTACCAAACATCTTATGATACTACAATTACAAACATCACACGCACCAAGACCAGCCAGGCGAATTTCGCCTTTTACCGCTTTACGCATCACTAAAAAGACCCTTTCTTTCCTACCCACTCCCCTTAAGGCATTAAAGCCGGGCCAAACATATACAATTACATTATTTGAATAATCAAATTTTTATATAAAATCAATCTATTACATTTGTAAATAAAATCAAATTTATAAAATATTGTATATATGAAGAACTATTACCCTTCACAAGCCATAAACAACCCTGAGTTCTTAGAGGAGGATTTTTCAGCAAAACTCATGACGATACTACAGTCTGAGGTATATGAGCGCGGAGAAGCCATTGAGGATGTTTTATCAGTGGCTACTACCTATAAAGAGGTACTTGGCCAAAGCCCTGAGTTGAAGGAATCAAAAAACGCAGATCAAATCTTTTGGCACCTGGACTCCCTTATACAGGAGGCGCTGAACATGATGCATAATCCTAAAAATGACTTATTTCTCTATTTAAGAGCTTTATTCGCTTTCAAAAACAGCATACAAAGTAATTTCGAATTCCAGAATATACCAGTTGCCTGACTGCCAAGCCTGATATGACAGGATTGGATGGCACCCTGGGTAAGCCCATCCAATCATGTCATATCAGGATGCCAATGTTTACTGAAGGCTTTTGTCTCAGGCAGACATGCTTGGCCTTACAGATGGTCATATTGGCAAGGAGGCCAGATGGCCGGGCATAGGAGAAGTCAATGGCCATTGCCCAGAAGAAGGAGTCAAGTACGCGCAAGCTCAAAACCGTTACTTTCAACATTTTACCTGTTGATAGTGTCCCGTCTCTACTGTGACAGGCCCAACCCCTTCAGGGGTATGCCTTCAGTGGCGGAATCACCCATGTCTCCAACGGCACAGGTTCTGCCAACCTTTTCTGCCGCCTGCGTATCTATTATGCAGACCAAACTGCAATCATTCTTCTCACTAAACACACGCTAGCCAAATGGGAATTACATTAGAACAGGCCGAAAAGGCGATCAGGGCAGCCGTCGCCGAAGCGCAGGAACTGGACCTGAAGATGAACATAGCCGTGGTGGACGCCGGGGCTAACCTGACGGCCTTCGCCCGCATGGACGGTGCCTGGCTGGGCTCGGTTGACATTGCCATCCGCAAGGCCCGCACGGCTCGGTTCTTTGACATGCCCACCGGCGATTTGGGGCAAGCCTCACAGCCGGGCGGCTCCCTCTACAACATAGAGCACTCCAACGGCGGACTGATCACCTTCCCGGGCGGCATCCCCCTCAAAGACGGCAACGGTGAGGTCATCGGTGCCATCGGAGTATCGGGCAGCACGGTGGAGAATGACCATAGGGTGGCCGAGGCAGGCTTGAAGGCCATCAGCTAGCGCGCGGGAGTTCCTGCAACGTAGGCTTCCCCTCCCCTGTCGCGCATCTTGTAGGGAAAAGCAGTTCTGAGTAGCAGGACAAATTAGACTATCAATTTTGTTTTCCTGAAAGGATCTTGTGGCCAAACCGGAAAAGCTGTAAATGAACGCCCCTGCCGTTCGCCCATAAGATCCTTTCAGGATGACAGGAGAGGAGGATTTCTGTCCAGTTACTTACAACGAACCTGTTTAGAGTTTTTCATTAACCGGCATTTAAAGCAATTAATTCCTCTTGCGTGCGCATCTGCTTGTGTCCGTTTTAAGGCTATTTTTATGAAAACAGGCATAAAACAAGAGGTTTATTGGCACACTGCCGCAAGCATCTGCTTGTCCTTCCGTTTTGAGGCTATTTTTTTGAAAACAGGCATAAAACTCTAAACGGCATCAAGGTAAGCCAACGCATTTTTTATCCTTGCGGCTTTACCGATGCCGAAGCACTGGGTTGGGAATTTCCGAATCCCTGCATCTACTTATTGGTCGATGGGGAAAGTATTTGTAAACCTAGAATGGTGCTGTTCAGGATTTTGCAACCCTGAACAGCACCATTCACAACAGCTTTCCTGCAAGTTTACCTCCAGAAGGTAAATTCTTCCTTTTGCGCCCTATCCCATTTCAACTCCAAGGCGAGCCTATCATTTATTCATGAAAAGGGTTTCTGAGCGCGGGCACGCAATTAAAGCAGAAGCTACGCCACTTCAAACGCCCACACTTTATACCGCTCCTCGGCCTGCTCCATCACCTCATTCAGAATCGCCTGCAGGCCTGCTTTCACTTTAAAGCGGAGTACCTTTTTTACGGCTAGTTGCAACTGGGCTTTGGTGTCGTCTTTTTTGTACCAGTCTGGTTGGGAGGCGCTTTTCTTGACTTCGGCCAGTATCTTTTTCACCAACTCTTTGATGAGGTCAACCTCCTGCACGGCGTTGGGGTGGTTGGCCAATATCTGGTAGAAGGCTTCCTCTTCTTCGGTGAGGCCCAGTCTCTGGCGGATCTTGTCTTCTTCCTGCATCTGCTTGGCCACGGCGCGCAGTTTTTCCATGGCCACCAGGCTGTCAAAGAAGTGGGCGTGGTAATCAGAGATGATCTTTTCTACTTCTTCTTTGAGCTTGCGATACTTGATCAGGTTCTTGGTGGAGCGGAGCTTGATCTCATTGTTCATGATCTGGCGCAGGAGTTCCAGCTTGAGCTCGTTGCCGGTCTTCTGTTCTTTGGCGGTAGCCAGGAAGGCATCAGTGATGATGGAGATGTCAAAGCGTTCAATGCCGGCCATCTGGAACACGTCTACCACGTCTTCGCTTTCAATGCTACGGTGGATGAGGTCTTTGATTTTGTTAGCCGACTGCCGGGTGTTCTGCTGCGGATTTTTGGCTTTGCGTAGGGCCGCGCCTACGTACTGCAGGCACACAATATCAGCGCCTAGTTCATGAATACGCTCGTGGCTTTTCACAATGGGAGCCAGGCTGCTGAGTTTCTTCTCATTCAGCAAGAACGTCTTGCACAGCTCATCACCTGCCACTAGCGTGTTGGTGGCAAAACCCACCAGTTTCAGCCGTTCTGTTTTGGGGAAGCTGGAGAAGTACGGAATAGCGGCGTGCAACGACGAAAACGTCCGCTGCCCTTCTTTCTCTTGCAACGCATTTCGTCCCTCTATGCTGTTCGGGAGCTATGCTGTTCGGGAGTTCCATTCCCGAACTTGGCTGCCGGGGAGTTCTACTCCCCACGGGAACCACGGGCACATGTAGGGGAGTGGAACTCCCCGGCAATATGCTTCCGGAGTGGAACTCCGGAAGAGCCAGGTCTGAAGGATTCTTAGCAGATGCCCCTGCAACATGGGCGGCAGATGTCACCCCCTGCCCCCTTCAAAGGGGGACGGAATGCGTGAAATGGTGACGGGGCCGCCGGGCAAAGCTTCACGCAGTTGCTGAATCAGCTCCTTGGTCAATTCAAACGCTTCTTCAATGTCAAACGCCACGGCACCGGAACCTCCGGCACCGGTGTATTTCTTGGTGGCATCACGCAGGCGGTCACCAATGCCGATGTAGTCCACGATGAGGCCGCTGGGTTTGTCACGGAAGACGGTGGCCACGCGGTTCACGGCCTGGATGAGGTTGTGGCCGGTCATCACCTTGTCTACGTAGAGCGTGTGCAGGGCGGGGTTGTCAAAGCCGGTGAGCCACATGTCCCGCACAATGACCAGTTGCAGGGTATCATCTGGGTCTTTGAAGCGGGTCTTTATGCCTTCCATGGCCTCTTTGGTGCGCACGTGCGGGAACTATATCGTTTTTGTCTCGGCCGTGCGCCTGTAGAAATTTAAGGCTCTGCACAAACATGCCGCCGCTGCCGCAGGCTAAATCCATGATGCGGCCCTTGAGCGGCTCCAGCATCTCTACCAGCAAGCGCACCACGCTGCCCGGCGTGAAGAACTGCCCCGCACCGGAGCCCTCGGCCATCGCGAACTTGCCGATGTAGTATTCATACACGCGGCCGTAGATGTCGCTCTCGGGGTTGTTAATCTCAGAGAACTTGTCTTTGGAGAATAGGTTAATGAGCCCCGCCACCTGCGTAGGCGAGAGCTGGCTCTTCACGAAGATTGGCTCTAGCACGCCTTTGTAGTCGGGGTTGCGCTTGGCCAGCAGCTCGTCAATCAGCACGAAGGCTTGGTTTACCTTCACCTTGATGTCGTCCTGCTCGGCGTTCTGGACTAGGTAGTTCCAGGTGGCATGTTGGGGCAGGCGGTAGGCGTTCTTGACCTGGTACTCCAGCTCGTCTTCCAGCACCTCGCTCTGCTGGTGGGCTTCTAGGCTGTAGTACTCAGATTTCGGCTCCAGAAAAGAAAGCTGGATTCTCCTGCTTGCGCACCCCATAGCGTTCACTCAGGTGCTTCACAAACAGCAGGGAGAGCACGTAGTCTTTGTACTGGTTTTCGGCCACGGCGGCGCGCAGCTCATTGGCTACGTCCCAGAGTTCTTTCTCAAAATCTATATCGCCTTTGGCCGCGGGGGCCGAGGTAATTTTTTTGGCCATGTATAATGGGTGGTGGGGTGGGGTAGAATGGAAAGCCTAAGATATTGAAATTTCAGGCAGCCCGAAGAGGAAAGACCTGGAAGCTGCAAAATAATGATGCCCCTCCTCCTACCCCCTTACGCTTGTCTCAACCCTTGGCTCATCTGCAGAATATATCAGCAGACAACGCCCTCCTTAGAGATTTATCAGAGCATGTTTAAATTTCATTTTTGCGCTACAAACGGCCATAAAAAGAACCTGCGTTCGCCTTTTTCTCGCCCCTTAGCGCTGCTACGCGGCTCAAAAAACGTTTCCGCAGAACCTTTCTCTGGCCATTTCCGCCGGCAAAAATGAAATTTAAACAAGCTCTCAAATGACTTTTGTAGCCAAACAGCTTCTGCAAACAAAAAACCCACTTACAAGTTTTACCTCGTAAGTGGCTGATTATCAAGTGGGCTCACTTGGAATCGAACCAAGCACCTACTGATTATGAGTCATTTTTTGATTGTTTATTCATTTTTGCCTTTATTAGCAAAAACCCCTTAAACGGGCTTATTTAAGGCTTTTTAATAAATAAATACTCCTATAGCTTAGCTTTACTTCTAACATTTGCGTTCATTTGTTTCTCAAATTGTTTCTCAAATTTGTAAACACATGAACGCAACAGCCACCATTGTATTGGATACTCGCAGAGAAAAAGCGGACGGTAGATTTCCTATAAAGATAAGGATTACCTACAATCGAAGGTCTAAATACTACTCTGCAATCGTGGATAATGAGCTAGTTGCTCTCTCACCTGATGAATGGGAGAAAGTGGTAGGGCCTAAACCCCGTTCACCATATAAAGAAATTGGGCAAGCACTGAAAGCACTAGAACATAAGGCTGGAGGTGTCATCAAAGAAATCCCCCTCTTCTCTTTTGCCGAATTTGAGAAACGCTTCAAATCAAACCGGAACAAGAACGATGTCTATAGCTCCTTTGAGGATTACATCAAATCTTTGCAAGAAGAAGGTCGCATAACGACAGCATTAAGCTACGGAAATGCCCTTAGCTCTTTATCTAAATTCAGGAAGCCGCTGCTCTTTGATGATGTAACGCCTGAATTCCTACATAAATACGAGAAGTGGATGCTGGGCAACAACAAGTCCCTAACCACGATTGGCTTTTATCTAAGAAGTCTAAGAACTATTATCAATGAAGCCAAAGAAGCAGGCATTGTGAAACCAGAACAGTATCCGTTCGGAACCAGGCGATACACCATACCAAAAGGAAGAAATGTTAAGAAGGCGCTTAACTTGAGCCAGATTGAGAAAATCTATTACCATCCTGTTGAGGAGGGAACGATGGAAGAGAAAGCCAGGGATCTTTGGTTCTTTAGCTACCTGTGCAATGGAATGAATATAAAAGACATCTGTTTATTGAAGGGTAAAAACATCTCCAACGGTAAAATTTCTTTCTACAGGGCAAAAACCAAACGAACAACCAGAATTGACCCTAAGCCTATTGAATTCATTCTTCCTGCTGAAGCCCAGCAAATCATTGACAAATGGGGGAATAAATACATTGGGTCAGAAAGCTACGTCTACCCCTTTCTTAACGATTGCGAAACACCTACAAGAGAAAGACAGATTATAAATCAACTTACGAAGAACATCAATACATACATGAAGCGGATTGCAACTGAATTAGAACTAGACATCAATCTGACCACCTATGTTGCCCGTCACTCATTCAGCACGGTTCTTAAGAGAAGCGGAGCCTCAAAGGAATACATACAGGAATCCCTGGGTCATCAAGATTCTAAAACAACTGAACATTATCTAGATTCATTTGAAGATGACATCAAGAAACAGTTCTCTGATAGCCTACTTGCATTTAAAAAATAGCAAAATGGAAAATAATATTCTGAAACCAGAAGATGAGATGATGCTTAATGATCTATTCAAGTCCATCAACAAGAAGAAGAACGAATACTTTATTTTTCAAAAGAAAAGGATAGAGGATATTATCCGAATAACTATTAGCTCTTTAGGAGTTGAAGCGGAAATAAAGCTTTTAGAGGAAGAATTAGCTAAAGTGAATAAAAAAGTTTTTGAAGGTCCTGATGCCACTCATGTTATCAATAAGCTTACAAAAACAGAATTCAAGAAGCGTGAATTCTCTACTCAAAGAAGAATAGATCTAGTGAGGGAGCAATATATTGATCCAAAGTGGAAAGAAATCTATATAACAACTCTTGCAGGCAGATACCTATCTCCCCACATGTTTGAATATCTCAATCAGCGGATTAAGGAGTTAAAAAACAAGCCCCAGCATAAAAGCACACAGTATTATGCAGGGCAATCTCCACAGCTGAATTTAGAAAATAAAGGTAAAAAAGTGAGTGCCAGCAAAAACTTTACAGATCCAACCACTTCTATGAAGTGGCTTAAAGATGATAAGGATATCGATGGCTTAAGAAGGGACAAAAGGTTAAACCACCTCCATTACTCACTTGTTAAACATCATTTTATAGAAAAAATCACTTTAAACACCTTTAAAAATCACTTCTCAGGGTTGTTACAAACTAAAATGATAAACTGGACTCAAAGCCAGTATCAACTAATTTACCTGCTTAAAAGCTTACAACCATTTATAGACGCCTCATTTTACAATCAAAAAAATCCCTCTATAACAACGATATCAAAACACTTCCTTGCCAATGGTAAACCACTCAAGACAAAGAGCGTGAGTGTGATGTTACATAATACAGAAGCACAAGAACATAAAAAAAACTTAGCCCCTATAGATTTGATAATCAAAGGAATATACAACTTTTAGTTAACATACTAATTAACTCTATAGTTAATAGTTAATAGTTTTCAAGGTGTCATTTTAGAAAAATTTGGGAAACAAATAACCAATTATTTCTATTATGAACATTATCGTAACAACAGAAACCCATTTGCGTGAATTGATCACGCAGGCCATCAGTACAGAGCTTAGGCTGGCATTAGACTCGTCACGCCAGAAACAGACAGCTACAGACAGCCTATCTGAAATCCTAAATGTGCAGCAGGCAGCTAAGTTGCTAAACTTAGCATCTTCCACTATTTACGGATTGGTAAACAAATCAAAGCTGCCCCACTACAAAAAGGGCGGAAAGCTAAGATTCAAGCGTTCACAGCTCCTGGAATGGATTGACTCAGGGGAAAAGAAGACACAAAGTCAAATTGAGAAGGAAGTAAGAATACATACCCGTAGGCCTTCTAAATTCTAATTCCCTTTCATATGAATTCAAATTCCATTGAACAGCAAGTGCAGGAACTGCAAACCGCTGGTTTATCCATCCGCGGAATCGCCTCTGAGCTAGGCATAGACAAATCAAAGGTACAGCGTATCCTGAGGAAACAGCTTGAGGCCTCGTTCCTGGATAGTGATACAGAGAACGATACACTCTTTGATACAGGCTTCGATACAGCCGATACACCCCTTGATATAGGCCTTGATACACCTTATGATACAGGTGAGACAGCTAGGAATACAGCCATTGACACACCGTTTAATACAGATAATAATGCCAAACGGGGGCAAAAAATTAGTAAAAGGGAGCCTGTATCGCACAAAGTGAGCTATACGATTGCCGAGGCCAAGCTTTTGATGATGCAGACGGCGCTGCTCAAGGATGATATCCATGATTTTCTATCAGAGATAATTGAATTACATTCCATGGATACGTTAATCGATGTCTCCACCTACTCCTTCTACGTTAGGCGGGTCAAGCGCTTGATACAGCACACGAAGATCCTGGCCTTCCAACTGGAGGAAGGCACGGAAACCCTTCCGGCCGTAAAGGCTTTGCGGGAGATCGAGTCAACCATGCAGCACATTCTCTCCGGGACGGACAGGTTTATGGATGACAAAACCCATCGAATAGACCTGAAGTCTCGGGACATGCATGTGTGGCAGAGTTTTCTATACAAGGACTTCTTCCAACCCATCATATAGCTGAAATGGAGACAGTATCCCTTCCAAAAAAAACCAACGTTTCCACCGGATCCCTGGCCGGTGGAAACATCAGTAACGCCTTCAAAATAACAGTAAACGTACCACCGGGCACCGACCTCAACTGCCCCATACCGCCCCGCAACTTGGGCGGTATGGGGCTAAAAAGCACCAAAGCTTTCCCTGAAGAAGTGTATGCAAACCTACCCGATGTTCAGGGAGCACTTTGCCGCAGGATAGTCGATCCCATAGAGAGGGAAGTTTTCCTTGTGGGAATGCTAGGCGTGACCAGCGGCATCTTGCCCAATGTATACGGATATTACGGCGGGAAGAAACTGGAGCCTAACCTTTACACTTACACCCTGGGACCCTACGGGGAGGGCAAGAGTGGGCTCATGTGGGCAAGGAAGCTCGCCGAGGCCATACACCAGGAGAAACACGAAAAGACAGCAGAGCTGGTGAACGCCCATAAAGAAGAGATGGCTCGCTATAAGATGGAGTCCAAGATGTTTGAGCAGGGAAAGTCCTCCACCATGCCGGAGCAACCCAAACAGCCACCGCACCTGAAGATGTACATCCCCTCCAATATAGGGAAGACAGGCATGTTGCAGCTTCTTGTCGAGAACAGCGGAAGGGGGATCATGTTTGAAACTGAGGCCGACACGCTGGCGGAGGCAATGAGGCAAGAGCACGGCGGTTTCTCCGATGTGCTGAGGCAGGCGTTCGGCCATGAGCCCATGAGTTTTTTCAGGCGTACCAACAGCGAAGATGTGGAGATACCATCCCCCTCCCTTTCCGTGGTGCTGTCCAGCACGTTTGACCAGCTTTTGAAACTGATCCCCTCGGTGGAGAACGGCCTGTTCAGCCGCTTTCTCTATTATGAGTTTGACTCCACTCCCGAGTTCAACAACGTGTTTGATAAGAACAAGAACGGTTACAGCAGATACTTTACGGAGATGGGCATCTGGTTTAGGAAAATGCATAGTGAGTTGACCGCATTGAGTCACCCTATTGAGTTCGAGCTTAAGGCTCACCAACAGGAAAGATTCTTGAAGGAGTTCTCGGAGCAGAAAAGTGAGCTAAGGGAGCACGTGAGCTTGGCCCTTGGGGGCACGGTCAACAGAATGGGCATGATCTGTTTCCGTATAGCCATGCAACTCAGTGTAATAAGGGCCTATGAGGGCGGCACACTCCCACACATACTGGAGTGCACCGACCAGGACTTCGAGAACTCTTTAAGGATACTGAATACCTTCACAAAGCACATGGTCGCCGTTTACGATAAGCTACCCAGAATGAAGAGTTTCACAACGGAGGATAGCGGGGATAGGGGGGCTCTGAGACTGGAACAAAAGCGGCAATGCCTTGAACTTAACGGCAAAGGGATCACCAATGTAAGGGAGATATCAATTCTGGTGTTCGGATCGGACAGCCAAAAGTCAACCGTTCACCGATGGATAAAGGGATATTAAGTACGCACATTCCGTTTGTCCCAGAATTGGGACGGGACAGAACCGGTAACTCAATTCTGGATGTGGAGGTCTCCTGCTTCGCCAATTACGGCACCGCTACAGACCCCAAAACCGTGAACCTGCTGTATTGGCTCTCCTGTGGCGCTTATGCCAAAGAGGTGAGAAAAATAAGGGCAACAGGTGATAAATATGTGCGGGACAGCCTCAAGGGTAGGCTACCCGCCATCACCCCCAGCGGCACCTTCACCTATAGAAGCGAGAAAGACCTGATTAGTCACAGCGGACTGATCCAGTTCGACATTGACCTGAAGGAGAACACGCACATAGACAATTTCTATGACCTAAAGCTGCAAATAAGCAACATACCCAACGTTGCCTACTGCGGCCTTTCCGTCTCCGGACAGGGTTTTTGGGGATTGATACCTATAGCTTTCAGGGAAAGGCACCGGGAGCATTTTGAGGCTCTCAGGAAAACCTTCCTTCAACTGGGTATCACTATTGACGTGAAGCCGAGGAACATTGCAAGCCTCAGAGGATACAGCTATGACGAAGAGGCATACTTTAACCACAATGCGGCGGTGTTTGCCCGCTATGAGTCATTCCAGAAGGAAAAGCTTAACCCTTATTCAGGCATGCCAGGCAGCAATGATTCACCGGTAAAAGTCAGAGTGGAATTGCGCATTACTGCGATAGAGAGAAATGGTATTGATGTCACCTCTTCTTATGCGGCATGGTTTGAGGTTGGGTGCAGCCTGGCGGCTGAGTTCGGGGAAGAAGGCAGGTGCTATTTCCACCGGGTAAGCCAATTTCACCCAAAGTACTCTAGCACTAGAACCGATAGGCTGTATGACAGTTGCTTGAGAGGGAGTTATACTTATACGATTGCCACCTTCTTCAAGTATTGCAAGAGATAGCCTAGCTCATACTGGCAAAACACCGCTTAAATTATTCAGAGGCATCGGTGTATCACACCAAGACAGATTCCCCAACTAAAAAACTAATTGATTACATCTCATTCTGAATGAATTCAGAATGTAGAATAAACCATCTAATCACCACAAAAAAATAAAAATGAATCATTTTTATACATTCAATAGGGAAGTTAAAAACCTGATCAAGAACAACCCAGACAATAAAGGCATGCAGGTTATTGAGCGGTATAGAAAAAGCCTTAGGGTTGACTTGAATTACTATGATGCCCTTGAGTTTTTAGGGGAACATCTTGGTCTGGAGCTCGAGTGCAAGGAGGTGTATGAACGTGGCAAATTCAAGGGGTATATTCCCCAGGTAAAGCTACACAAAGGAAACCCTTACAACGGCAAAGCGGGGATACGGAAAATTACTGAGTTCCCGTACAAATCATTGAATAAGCTGTTTGACTATATGTCCAGGCAGTATGTATACTTCCTGATTGACTTGCCAGACTTTGAGAAACATGTATTCAGTGATCGAGAACATTGATATTTATCTCTCTGTGGCCATTTGATTGGAGACGAAACAGAGTAGTAGCCAGCCTTGATGGCCGCACAATATATTGGCTATCTCTTTAGCCGTCCATTACCCCCTTGTTTACAATTCAGGACATTGTATACAAGGGGGTAATTTTTTCAAATGCGAAGAAGAATTTGCAGAGATATTAATAGCAAAAGATTGGAACTCTCATTCAAAGAGTTCATAAAGCAAACGTCGACGTAAAACCAACGCTAACAGTGAAAACCAGTATGATTCCCAACTCATAGGTAAGATGCTTGAACGCCCAAGGCTAAGTCAACCCGTCAGGGTCAATAGTCTGCTTTTTAAGTTGGTTTCTATTACACCTTCTTCAGGTACAGATTGCCTTTGAAAGAATACTTAATTCATTCCTCTCTTACGCTTATTTCTTAATCTTCCATCGTTTCATTTAGAACTGCCTTCAACTCCTCCTTACTTGGCAAAAACGTCTGGTATTTACTAGCGAAAATTTGGCTGTTTTCTTTGGGCAGGGTTATTTCTACCAGCGCATTGTTTTTCTCTTTGCATAGAATGATGCCAATGGTAGGGTTCTCGTCATCGGTTTTCACGAAGCGGTCATAGTAGTTCACGTACATCTGCATTTGCCCTAAGTCCTGGTGGCTCACCTCCCCGATTTTCAGGTCTAAGAGCACAAAGCAACGCAGAAAGCGGTGGTAGAACACCAGGTCTACCCTGAAATGCTTGTCGTCAAAGGAAAACCGCACCTGCCGCCCCACAAACGTGAAGCCTTTGCCCAGCTCCAGCAAGAAATGCTGCAGTTCATCAATGATGCGGTGCTCCAGGGTGGACTCTGAATATACCGCTTCTTCTTTCAGCCCCAGAAATTCCAGCACGTAAGGGTCTTTCACCACATCTTGTGGCCGCTGGAGTTGCTGCCCTTTCTCGGCCAGTTCCTTTACCTGTTCCTTGTCCCGGCTTAGCGCCAGGCGTTCATACAGGGCGCTGTCAAATTGCCGTTGCAGCTCTTTCAGGCTCCAGTTATTTTGGGCGCATTCCAGCTCATAAAACCGCCGTTCAGCGGGGTTCTCTATGCGCATGAGACGGATGTAATGCGACCAGGAAAGCTGAAAATCACGGGAAGGCGTCTCCTGTTTTCCGCGTTCATCTTTTTCCCCCGAATTCGTCAACGCTGTTGACGAATTTGTTATGGAGTATGTCTTGTAGAAAAAACGCATCCTATCAAGGTTCTCCACCGAGAAACCTTTCCCAAACTTCCGGCTAAGCTGCACGGAGAGCTCTTTCAGCACGGCTTTACCATAGGCAGCTCGTTCCTTGCCTTGCTGCTCTTCTTCCACAATCATGCGCCCAATCTCAAAGTAGGTGCGCACCATGGTAAGGTTTACAGTAGCCACCACTTTTCGGCGAGCATCAGAGATGAGTAAAGCTACTTTCTCAAAGAGCCCAGCCGTATTTTCCTGTTTGATTAAAGCTGATATATCAGGCATAATGTACTTCTTCTAACTGTTTCTTTGATCCCTTTTTCAAATAGGCAGATTCTATAAAGCAACTATGAACTCCTATACTGCCACTCTGCCCCCATATTGATAACTCTGAAAACCAATAAAGGGGTTGCGGATAGATAATATACAGCCCAGTTCTTTTTAGCGTCTGCAAGAGCACTGTACTACAACAGCAGTAGCTGATATAATTTCTCTAATTCAAGTTCTACTTCACCGGAGCCAGCATTACTTTGCTTAATCTAATTTAATGGATTACTCGTCTTACCTCAATTCCCTTGATAACCTCTTACTCTTTTGAATTATTTGTATAGATCATTGCTGGTAAAGGCACACCGACTTTATACATTCCTGCATAACGTTTCACTTTATTTTCTTCCTTTTTCGATAGAACCAGCTTATACTCTTTTAAATTAACCTTCAACTCTTTCTCAGGATAGATAATCAAACAATCAATTAATTGATGTGGCTGATTATCAACAGGAGTTTTACCAAGCTTTTGGTAAACCTTGTGCATGCGGGCATATCCACTCACCTGACGAATATCAGCTGACTTGATATTACCATCTTCATACTTCAACTTGTATTTGGCATCTACAACCCCTACAAAGTCATCTGTATTGAGCAGGAAATCCAATTTATTAGCTTTATCGCCAAACTGGAAATCAACATCAACACTTCCGTACCTATCCTTTAACAGACCTAGCACATACAGCTCGAATAGCTTGCTCATATCTATCCAGAATGGTGGAGTGCTTACCTGAGCAACTGCAGCATTCTGAATATTATAGCCGAAACGTCGAAGTATTTGTTTAGCTAGGTCAATAGCCAAGGTGTATTCTTTATAAAAAGGATTGGCTTTAATGTGCCGGCATTCATGCAGGCTGGCATCAGATGAAACCTTTTCAAAGGCTGGATTAATGTAGTTGAATGTATTGATGAAAGTTTCTTTTGAGCCTAAATTATTGAAAGCAGGTAAGTAACGCTCTATAAAAACTAGAGCCTTTTTTAGAATTCGATTTTCGATGCCATTGAATCCAAACTCATCGTAAGCGCAATAGGTATTAAGTGTTTTAGATTTTACCAAATTTTGCTTAATATTTTGAGCAATTAGCACTTTACCTTTTATGCGGTTGCGCAGATTGTGCTCTACCTTGTAGTAAGACTTCTTAAGCCCTTTGCGCACAATACTTTTTACAACCTGTAAATATTGAAGTACCAGCAGCGGAGTGAGCATATCCTGCTGCTGGTTGATCTTAATTTCAGGTTTATCCCACTTTATCTCAAACAGGTCAGAAGTATGATCAAACACTTCAGGATGCCGTAATGCTGAGAAAAGCATGGCTAAATAATCGACCTGTTTGTTATTGCTACGGTTCACTTTTGGTTGAACGTATACGGCTTTCTCATTCTCTCGTAGCCAATCAACACCAACAAAGTAACCATTTACAATATCTCTGTCCTTTGTAATAGCAAAGCAGCAATGGTTTTTATTGTTTTGAAAAAAAATTGGCTTTGGAAGATCCTTGTCGTAACCACACTGAGTAAAATAAATAGGATTTACTTTGCCTTTTTCCGGACTATATTTATTATAATCAGCATAGTGTTCACAGTAAACTTTGCGCTCCAAAAAGTGTTCTTCTAGCACCACTTCATTACTAGACATACTTACAGGCAAAGTTTATTGTTAATATAGTCCATTGCATTAGCAGCCCCTTCCAACTTTATGTCTTCGCGCAATATACCATCTTTCACATACTCCCGAAGAAGTGGCTTTATTTCGTAATCTAATTTTAGCTGAAGTTCCTTTTTATCTTCTTCCAAATCTTTTTGTTCTGTTTGATTAGTCATAAAATAGCTGTGACCTATCCAAACGTCTTCAGGATTAAAATCTTGGGCTATATGTTTAGACCTTTTAAGGTCAGGTTCCTTCCAATCAATATTATCATAACCATCTATAAACAACTCTGACACTTTTCTGAAAAGGGTATTGCTAAGTTCATGTACCACATGCTTATTTGGTAGTACACTTTTAAAAGCGAACCTACGCCGGATAGCATAATCAATGTGTCCAACACTACGGTCAGCAGTATTCATGGTACCTATAATAAATAAGTTATTTGGCAACACAAGATTATTGTCACCATTGATTCCGTACATACTTTCTACGACATCACCTCGATATTCCAACGCATAAATAAGCTCACCAAGCACAGCAGGTAAATTAGCACGGTTAATCTCATCTATTATCAATACATAGTTTTCTCTTGGATTCTCAAAGGCTTTTTTTGCAAGCTTAGCTAATACCTTATTTTTTGTATCATAAGCAACATTGTTATTTACTGTTTCGGCTGTAATTCCCCTGACGAAATCCTCATAAGAATATGCTGGGTGAAACTGAATCAATTTGACACGTTCGTTAGGGAGCTGTTTTTGCTGTTCATCAATGTATTTTGCTACTGCTGCATTATAAGGGTCATTCCCTTTGGCAACTTGCCCATTCTCCCAGGTCCTCCTTTCAAATGCGTCAATTATAGCAGCAAATTTTGCCTCATACTTATCTCCAGCTGTCTGTAAGTAAACGCCATTATTTGTAAATGAATCAACTGAATAAGTTGAGTAGTTACCGCTACTAGGAATTACCTGAGATACACTTATATGCGCCCTTATATCAGCTTCCGTAATTGACTGCCTCTTTGCTAATTGCTTGGCTATTTGCTTTGCTGTATATGTCTTTCCTGTACCTGGAGGACCTTGAAGGATTATTTGTTTTTTGTGCTTAAGTATGTTTATTAAATCCTGCATCTTCTTATTTGCATTAATTTGCTTATACCACTTATCAACAAACTTCCATGATTTTGTATCACTAGATCTAAGGTATTCTAAAGTTCCCATTGATTTTGGAAACTTATCTTTCCCCTTGTACCAATCTAAAACTTCAATATTTCTAAAGTTTTTATTGAGATATTTATTAGTAAGAACTTGATCCTTGAATGATCCTCCTTTGATTTTACATAAGGCTAATGGTCTATTACCTTCTCTTACTAATATAATGTCTCCAATTTTTATCCCATTGCCTTTCGTATCTTTGAAGTCATCGCATTGATAGTCAGCCCACTCACCTGTTCCAATAACTGGTACAGATTCTTTTAACATTAAGCTGGAGTCGATCCTTTCCCCTTCTGGACCATGAGGGTACATCATTTGAATATGCCAGTATGCCATCTATTTATTTTATTTAAATTTAAATTCTCCATGACTGCCACAAGCTACTACCTACCTTATGGCATATCCCTCCTCTCTTTAGCCTGGGCAACAGTTAGTATATTAGCTATTCAAGCTATTAGTTATAATATTATATAATCAGTTCTGTTAGATTTTTTGCTGACTAAGAAGCAGAAGTTAACTCATTGGCTATCATCTCTGCCTGTTTCAAAACAGTCTCTGTAGCCAACATCTGCATATCTGGTGGGTAGCCGTATTGACGGAGGGTGCGCTTTACAATCACCTTTAACTTAGACTTTACACTTTCCTTAATGGTCCAGTCTATAGAGGCGTTTTGCTTTACTTTTTCTGTGAGTACTACAGCCAGTTCACGTAGCTTATCCATCTGCATCAACTCTTTTGCGCTTTCGTTGTTAGCTACCGCTGTATAGAAGGCATATTCAAAATCGGTAAGGCCAAGTTCGTTGGCTTCACCATCCATTTTGGTTATTTCCTTGCTGAGTTTTATAAGCTCGTCAATCACCTCTGCTGCCGTTAATACCTTATTGTGGTATCGCTTAATGGAGTTTTCCAACATCTCCATGAGCGTACGGCTTTGTATCAGATTCTTTTTAGACCTCGACTTTATCTCATCATTGAGCAGCTTTTTAAGCACCTCTAACGCAATGTTTTTGTGCTTCATGCTCTTAAGCTCTAATAAGAATTCTTCTGACAGAATGGAGATATCTGGCTTTTTTATACCAGCTGCGTCAAACACATCTATTACCTGCTCAGAGACTAAAGCCTGATCAATCACCTGGCGGATGGTGGTTTCAATTTCTTCATCTGTTCTGCCAGAGCCGGTACCATCAAACTTTGCCAAGCGTGCTTTTACAGCCTGAAAGAAGGCAACCTCGTCTTTGGCATCCATCGCCTGATCATGTGGTATGGCTATAGCAAAGGCTTTAGAAAGCGCTGTTACTTCATTTATAAATCGCTTCTTTCCATCTTCTAAACCGAGAATGTGTTCTTCCGCTGCTAATATCAGCGACAGCTTTTTTGATATTTCGGCTTCAAAAAACTCTTCATAGGCAAAACCATGGAACATCTGCGAAACTACCTCCAGCTTTTCCAGCATGATCTGTACCGCCTGTTCCTGTAAGATGGTGGGATCGCCCTTGCCACCGGCATCTGAGTAGAAAGAGAGTGCTTTTTTAAGATCTGAGGCAATGCCTAAATAATCCACTATCAAGCCGCCTGGTTTATCTTTGTACACGCGATTTACCCGGGCAATGGCCTGCATCAGGTTATGACCTTTCATAGGTTTGTCTATGTAAAGCGTGTGCATGCTAGGGGCATCAAAACCTGTCAGCCACATATCACGGACAATTACAAGCTTCAGCTCGTCTTCCGGATCTTTCATGCGGTCTGCCAGCTTGCGGCGTTGCTCTTTGGTGCTGTGGTGCTTGGCGATGAGTGGACCATCTGAGGAGGAAGAAGTCATCACTACTTTGATAACTCCCTTCTTAAAATCATCAGAGTGCCATTCAGGTTTTAAGGCTATGATGGCTTCGTATAGCTCGGCGGCAATGCGGCGGCTCATGGCTACAATCATGGCTTTGCCTGCAAATACTTCCTGGCGTTGCTCAAAGTGCGTTACAATGTCTTTGGCAATGTTGTTGATCCGGTTCTTACTGCCGATAAGTGCCTCCAGCTGTGTCCATTTGGCTTTAGCTTTCTGGGTAGTGGTCAGGTCTTCCTGATCAAGCTCGTCATCCAGGTCATCTACCAGCTTTTTACCTTCTTCGGTAAGTCCCACTTTTGCCAGGCGGCTCTCATAGAAGATACGAACCGTGGCGCCGTCTTCTACGGCCTGGGCGATGTCATAGATATCTACATAGTTACCGAATACGGCAGGCGTGTTTACATCGGTGCTTTCAATGGGTGTACCGGTAAAGCCTAAATAGGTAGCGTTGGGCAAAGCATCGCGCATGTACTTGGCGAAACCGTATACCATTTTGCTACCTATTACATTGCCTTCTTCATCTTTGGTATCTACAGTTTTACCCCGGAAGCCATACTGGGTGCGGTGTGCTTCATCGGCAATGACAATTATGTTGCTACGGGTAGTGAGTTCCTCGTAAACATTACCCTCTTCGGGCTGGAATTTTTGGATAGTAGAGAACACTACCCCGCCGGAAGCAACGGTTAACAATTCTTTTAGATGGTCCCGGTCCTCGGCTTGTACCGGCTCCTGACGAAGTAGTTGTTTAGAGGCGGCAAAGGTATCAAACAACTGATCGTCTAAGTCGTTGCGGTCGGTGATGACCAGCACGGTTGGGTTATCCAAGGCCAGCACGATTTTGCCGGTATAAAACACCATGGAGAGCGACTTGCCACTGCCCTGCGTGTGCCATACCACACCACCTTTACGGTCTCCTGTGGCCTGCTTCTTTACACCAGGCAAGCCATAGCTTTCAGGAGATTCTTCCACCATATTTGCAGGCAATTTAGCTTTATAACCCGAGGCACGCATGGTAGATTCTACGGCCCTGTTTACAGCGTAATACTGATGATAAGCCGCTAGCTTTTTTACCGTAGAAATGGTGGTAATACCTGTAGCTGTATCTTCTTTAGCGGATTTCTCGAAAACAATAAAATGCCTTACTAGGTCTAAGAGCGTTTCCTTGTTAAGCATCCCCTGAATCAGGGTTTCCAGCTGGCTAACCAGGTGCGAAGCTTCGGCTTTGCCATCAGCTGACTTCCAAGCCATGTAGCGGCTGAAGCCCGCTGATAAAGAGCCAGCCTTTGCCTCCAGCCCATCGGAAATAATGGTAATAGCATTGTATGTAAACAGGCCAGGTATAAGAGCTTTGTAGGTTTCTATTTGCTTGTAGGCAGACTTAATAGTAGCGTTTTCGTCGGCAGGGTTTTTAAGCTCTATGACTACCAGCGGGATGCCATTTACAAACAGGACCACATCGGGGCGTTTGTTATGGTTGTTCTCTATAACCGTAAACTGGTTGGCAACTACAAAATCGTTGTTGAGCGGGTTTTTAAAATCTATGAGCCACACGCGGTCGCCGCGATCTTCGCCATTTATGCGCTTGGTAACCGGAATACCCTCGGTGAGTAGCCGGTGAAACGCCTCGTTGTTGGCCAGAAGCTCGGGCGAGGCAATGCGTTGTATTTCTTTTATGGCTTCTGCCTGAGCCTCTACTGGAATACCCTTGTTTATTTTATGAACCGCATTTTTTAATCTGCTATGCAATAGCACCTGTGCGTAGTTTTCACGCTCGGGTGTCTCACCATCGGGGGCAATATCTGGGGCATAAATGTAATTATAGCCTTGCTTTTCCAGCAGCTCAATGGCAAAAGTCTCAATGGTACTTTCAGTTATTTTAGTGCTTATCATTCTTCAACTGTTTCCTCGGATGTTTCTTCAGACATAAAACCCTTATATTCATTTACATAGGCTTGGTTATCCACATGGAATAAAATTTCACTCGCAGCATATGAATAATTGCCCATAGAAAATTCCCCAAAAACATCATCCCAGTACTCGTTGAACTCTACTGCTTCAAAATAATCTAAACTGCTTTCCTCCGATTTCTGAGGTACTCTTGGATTTTCATTTTCAAAAGTTCTAATTAGAAATGAAGCAACAATCTCAATGGAATCAACTAAGAACTCTCGTGTAAGCAGATCAACTCCATCGTTTCTTACTTTGATTTCGTCTAATGTCTTTCCATGAGACGTAAGGCCTATTTCATTACGCAGAACTCCAACCTGCTGTCCTATTGTTGCTAAAGCGGAAGAAATTTGATTAACCATTTCCGTACTTGTAAAGCCTAAGGCAATAAAAGCACTTCTTAAAACATTGTTCACTGAAGGTTTGGCACCCAATTCAAAGTTTTTACACTCGCATATTTCTTTACAAATAGCTTCTAACAGAGCTTTAGCATTCTCTAATGAATGGCTAAAGTCTAACTCTAAGTGAGCTTCAATTCTTTCTATAAAAACTGTTAGCTCTGCCCATCTTCCATATTGCTCAATTACCTTCTTAAGCTTCTCCATTATATAGTAACGGTTGCTTGTCCACTCATCAGCTTTGGCAATGTTGTGTCACGGAGTTTAATTATGCTATTAATTTGTTTGTTATTAGAGATGAACTTATTAATAAGAGGCTCAATTATAGCTGTCATCTCTTCCAATTCCTTATCAGAAGGAACCAGAACCATGGCTTCATCTAGATCTTTGCGCTTAATGTGTCCCATCGTAGTTGCATGACTCGCAGCTATAGCAATAAATTCATCTAAGTGGTGTTTGGACCACATATAGTAGTACCATTTAGGAAATTCCCCTGACGTTACCTTAAATAAGTGTTGATTTAAAACGCAATCCTCTCCATTCCACATCTTAACCATTAAAGAAGCTGACCAGGCAAAAATTACATCACCATTTTGAACAATGTATTCTGGTTTTACATTCTTAGTTGCCCAGTCTGAACTTTCTGAAATCCCGCTGCTTAATTCTTTTATCTTTAAAACAGGTAGCTTGTCAATTTCATTTTCAGGTGGGTATTTTTGGCAAGCTAAACCATTTAAAAAATTAGCGATTAGACTCAACGGCCTTTGCTCCCATTCCGCTTTAGCATCTACAATAAACCACTGCCTAAAGAGGGTCTCGGCCAAGGCTTCTAAGGTTGTATTTTGGCGGTGCAGCAAATCTACTTTGTTATCTAAGCTGCCGAGTACAGCGGCAATGGCTTTTTGTTCAGAAAGTGGTGGACAAGGTATCTCTATACTTTTAATTTCTTCAAAATTAATATTTGGCTGAGCTGACTGCCCAGACATATTATTAATGAATTCAATTACACTTTCCTGTCTTAGATAATAGCTGACAAACTTAGGGAAGGCTTTATCTTGGTTTAACCTAATTATTGCTAATGCTTGATTAGTATTAGCAGGTAGTATGTCTTCCGTGACTATTGCATTTTTTCCCAGGAAAACACCAGCCATTGAAAAAAGTATATCATCCTTTTTTAACTGGGAGCGTCTAAGCTTTTGGTGAGTCTCCTCATCAATAAAAACAAATTTTGATTTATCAATTCTACCATTATAGCCAACAGATTCAGATTTAATAAAATTTATACCTTTATTAGTAAACTTTCCTCCTAATGTAGTTGGAGTAGTACCTTTAGTTACCAGTTCTATTAATTCACCAAGCTTACATTCTTTCCACTTACTCATTAAATTTCACTTTTAGAAGGTTTGCAGCAATTACTTCATTTAGTTGATCTTCTTCCTGTATCTGAGCTTCAAGCTCAGCTTTTAAGGCTGCAAAACGCTCGGAAAAGTCAAAACCGTCTTCTTCGTCAGGCAAGCCTACATAGCGCCCCGGCGTTAACACATAATCCAGTTCTGCTACTTTACTAATAGGGGCAGCCACGCAGAAGCCAGGTATATCCTGGTAATTGCCGTTAAGGTTTCGCCAGTTGTGGTAGGTATCGGCAATCTGCTTTATGTCGTCAGCAGACAGCTCTTTGGTACGGCGGTTAATTAAATAGCCTAGGTTGCGGGCATCTATAAAAAGTATTTCCTTGCTACGGTCGCGGAACTTGCCATTGGTGCGGTTCCGGCTCATAAACCAAAGGGCAGCTGGTATTTGCGTGTTCAGGAAAAGCTTAGCCGGAAGGTTTACAATACAGTCTATCAGGCCATTCTCTACCAGCTCACGGCGTATATCACCTTCGCCACCGCTTTTAGATGTAAGGGCACCTTTTGCCAGTACCACCCCAGCTTGTCCATTAGGGGCTAAGTGGTAAATAAAGTGCTGTAACCAACCAAAGTTGGCGTTACCAGTAGGTGGTGTGCCATACTGCCAACGGCCATCCTTGCGGAGCAGCTCACCGCCCCAGTCGCTTACATTAAACGGCGGGTTGGCAATAATGAAATCGGCTTTCAGGTCTTTGTGGGCATCGTTCAGGAAAGAGCCTTCGTTGTTCCATTTTACCTGGCTACTGTCTATACCGCGTATGGCCAGGTTCATTTTGGCCAGCCGCCAGGTAGTTTGGTTGCTCTCCTGTCCGTAAATAGAGATGTCGTTTATTTTGCCGCTGTGCTCCAGCACAAACTTCTCGCTCTGCACAAACATACCGCCAGAGCCGCAGCAAGGGTCAAACACCCGGCCCTGGTATGGTTCCAGCATTTCAACCAATAGCTCTACTACGCTCCGTGGAGTATAGAACTGACCGCCCTTTTTGCCTTCGGCCAGCGCAAACTCACCCAGGAAGTACTCAAACACATGGCCCAGCACATCGGCACTACGGGCTTTGGCTGTGCCCAACGCAATATTACCTACTAAGTCAATTAACTCGCCTAAGCTGGTTGGGTCCAGGTTTTGGCGAGCATATACCTTTGGTAGTACTCCTTTCAGCGATGGGTTTTCATTCTCAATGGCATCCATAGCTTCATCAACCAGTGTGCCTATGTTTGGCTGCTTGGCTTGAGAGAGCAATTTATTCCAGCGAGCGCCTGGTGGAACGAAGAACACGTTTTCGGCTTTATACTCGTCGCGATCTTCAGGATCGGCACCGGCATAGTCGCCTTCTCCAGCCTCTAGCTTCTGGTACAGGTCTTCAAAAGCATCAGATATGTATTTCAGGAAGATCAAGCCAAGCGCAACGTGTTTGTACTCAGCTGCGTCAATGTTCTTTCGGAGCTTATCGGCTGTTCTCCAGAGTTGTTTTTCTAAGGGTTCTTCAGTTGTAGCTTTTTGTTTAGCCATTATCTATTAGGTGGGATATAAAAAAATTACTAATCTTCAGCTTTGACACCAATGATGTTTTATGGAAATGAAATTAGGATGTTAGCGGCTTTGGAACAAACCAGATTATTAAAATTAAGAAAAAGCTAGTTCCCTACTGGCTAAGTGGATTAAGACTAGCTATTTCTTTATTTTTGATAAATCGGTAATAACTAAAGGGATAACCAAAATATCGGACTGGTTTCGCTACCTCACCTTTACCATCAGATTTTTTAGACAGACTACTAAGTTTTAATTTTAGTCTATTTATTTGCTTAGACCGTGATCGGTCAAGGCTTTTCAGTTGGGACTTAACTACAACATTATAATCTAGATGCTTGAATCCATTGGTCCAACATAATGAAAAGGTCTTATCCTTGAAATTATGCAGAGCAACTCTACCAACAGCCATAGAAATCAGCCTGCTTTCTATGGCATAGACTTGCTGATTGAATGATTTACGAGAATTCTTATTGATATTTGTTTTATCTGTAGCCCTTACTGCTTTTAAAACTTGGTTCGTTTTTTCACCCTGTTTTTTTATTTCAGCTTCTAATGATTTTTTACGTACTCTAATAAAACCATTATATTTAATCTGATATCCTACAAAGGCCAGCCAAGGGACATTACCTTTAGCTTCTGTCTTATTTGCCCATTTATAAGGTGCTTTTGATTTTGTTTCCCAAAACTCTTTATTATAATCAGAAATCTGAGCTGGCTCATGGACAAGCAGCTTTATTTGTTTTACACCTTTAAGGTAGTGGTTCAAAGCAACCTGACATTTATTTTTATCGGTATGTAGGATTATCATATCATCGCAAAACCTTAAATAAAGCAAATCTTTATCTTGGCGCTTGCGCAAAACAAGGTCATCTACCTTATGCAAAATTAAATTTGCAATAAAACATGATATTGCTCCTCCTTGAGGCACTCCAATGGCAGTCTTATCTAAATTAACTGGATAAAATTCAGATTCTAGTTTGCTACTTGGCCATTCAAAACAACCATTCTCTAGTTTAAACTTTTTAAAAAATTCTTGATTAGAATTTAATGTAAATACTTGCTTGTTAAAGGTGTAAGAATTCAAATATTTGACAAAAACCTCTTTAGCTTTTGGTGCAATATCTATGCCTTTTACAAGCAGCTTCTTAGACAAGCATGTAAAGCTTAATTTAATAAGCCTATGATTTATACAATCAAAGAACTTCTTAATATCGCATTCTGCAGCCCAAATAGCACCTTCATTAGTTTTCCTATATTCTAGTATCTTCTCTATTGCATCATGGTGCGTAATTAGTTTAGCTCCTGGTTGAGTAGCTCTAAAAGCTAAAGAAGAATCTCTAAAAATGGGATCAAAAGATTTAATTAAGTATTTAGCTGTTAGGCTTATAATAATTCTTTCCTTTAGCTTGTAAGTAGAGATAGGTCTACAAATAGTTAGACCTCCTTCTATTTCTTTCTTTATAGGTCTTGTTTCAGGAGGTTGCAATTTTAACGGGGTTAAGCCAGCAATTTCCTTTTGAACCGAAAGAATGAAAGTTTGCAGATTTAAATACCAATCTGGCGGGAATAACTTGCTACTTGAAACAAGCTTATGAGTTTCTAAGATAGTATAATAAAGTGCAGCTACATTTAAATCTGAACTATTTTTATACTTTAATCTCTGTATGTTATTAAATCTTACCCAAGTCCTCCTGGGCGGAAACATTGAGCTAAAACCATAATCCTTTTTTATCCCTAAATGCCTTTTTGTAGAACCATGAAGACTTATATCGCGCAAAAGGTGTTTTTCATGCCTTTTTTTGGCAAGTTTAATTCTCTGGCGACACAAGAGTTTGATTATACTTTCACTTGAAAAATAATCTTCGTAAGCCTTCATAAAAAAAAGTGTTGGAGTAGTGGATAAGTAAATTCCATACCAAATACTGACACATAAGTGTGCACTGGAAACATACGGAGACTCGTGCAGAGTCATTCTTTCGGCATAAAGCCTAGTAACTAATTGATTATAGTTACACCGATTCAACTTGATTTAAACAAGTTTACATCCTTCACTACTCCAACTCTTCAAATATATAAAATTTCTATATATTTAGTTATACAACTAGACAACTATGGAAACTTTACATGATATTTCAATTTCAAGGTATGAAGGAGCTCTATCTAAGCATGCGAAGCAGGTAAATTTGCTTGAAGAGTTGAATAAGATTAAAGAGAAGACTTATAAAGTTAGTATAGAGGAATGCAGGAGAGTTCTCTTAGAAGATGGTAAAGAGAGTTATACTATATTAAAAAAACGACTTCCTGCCTTAACCTTCTGTGGCACATTCAACGGGCCACATAGCAAGGAAACTTTGGTTACCTTCAATCCACTGCTAATCATTGACGTCGATAATCTGTTACCTGAAGAGGTAGAAGCTAAAAAGGCTCTCTTATTTCAAGATGAACACATCTTCGCCTGCTGGATATCTCCTTCGGGCAATGGTATAAAAGCATTAATGAAAACAAATGCCACAGCAGAAACCCATAAGTATTATTTTGATGCCGCTGTTAAATATTTTGATAACCATTATCAAATAGCTGTTGATGTATGTGGGAGTGACGTTTGTCGTTTATGCTTTGTCTCATATGACCCTAACCTACTACAAAAGAACAAAAGTAAAATTTTCGAAATCAGAGAAGAAGATTTAGTAAGGCTATTTGAGGAAGGTACTCCGAAAACTAGGAGAAGTGCTTCAAGGGTTAATAGCGACGTTAAGAAAGAGTTTAAAACTAACATTCGCGACATAGATTCAGCCCTATTCCATAAAACAGAAGGAAGGAATAATAAGCAGAACCGGGAACAGCTGGCAAAAATCATCACCTTCTTATCAAAAAACAAACTCTCTATCACTTCATCCTATGACGACTGGTTTAGGGTAGCCATCGCATTAGCAAACTCGTTCACATATACACTTGGAGAGGGCTACTTTCTGAAGCTTTGCAGATTGGATGGTTTATGCCATGATGATTACAAAAGTCGTTATTTACTACAGTATTGCTACAGGAACAGAAGGCTTGGAGAGATCAACTTTGCCACAATCATTTATCTAGCGCAGCAAAAAGGTTTTGAGGTTAGAACTAAAAATAATTTTAAGCTTAACAATAAGTAGGAAATGATATCCTGAAAAAAGTCCTCTACATTTTTTCGTTGCCCGTACTTGGAATCCGTCTTCTACTTTTCCATTTATTATTTTTGGAGTTGTTTCTCAAATTGTTTGCAAATAAAAAAGCCACTTACAAGTTTTACCTCGTAAGTGGCTGATTATCAGGTGGGCCCACTTGGAATCGAACCAAGCACCTACTGATTATGAGTCAGTTGCTCTAACCGAATGAGCTATAGGCCCGGCCAAATCTTTGATTTGGGAGTGCAATTCTACAAATTTGTGTTTTAAAACGCAAAACAAAACAGGTAATCTCGTGGACTTTTCTTCTGTAAAGAATATCATCTTTGACCTGGGTGGGGTCATCATCAACATTGACTATGCCAAAGGAACCGATGCCCTCAAGGCCTACGGCAAAACTGGGTCAAAGGTAGACTTTAGCCAGAAGGCTCAGTCTGAACTATTTGACTTGTATGAGCGCGGGGATATCTCCTCTGAGGAATTTAGGGAAGGACTTCGGGCCGAATATTACCTGGAGGCGTCTGATGAACAAATAGATGAAGCCTGGAACAGTTTGCTCCTGGATATTCCGGCCGAGCGGATTGAACTGCTGCGTGCGTTAGGAGAACATTACCGCCTTTTCCTGCTCAGCAACACCAACGCCATCCACATGCTCGCCTTCAATAAGATTGTGGAAGACAATTTCGGGATACCCAGCCTAGACAGCCTCTTTGACAAAGCCTATTACTCGCACTTAGTGCGGATGCGGAAGCCGGGCGGTGCCGTTTTTGAGCACATACTGGCCGAAAACAGTCTGAAACGCGAAGAGACGCTGTTTATTGATGACAGCATCCAGCACATTGAAGGAGCCAAAAAAGTAGGCCTGCACACCATCCACCTGGCTCCTCCGCTTACCATTAACCAGGTGCTGAAGGAGGCGCTGCCCGAACATGGCGCGTAAGCTGGCGCTGCACGTACTGCTGTTCCTGCTCACCGTGGTCACGACTACCCTGGCGGGGGCCGAATGGCGGTACGGCCGGTCTTTCTTTTACGGGTATGGGGGATTCATCTGGCCCCCGGCCATCACCTGGCAGCAGGTACTGGGCGGACTGGCGTTCTCGTCGGCGTTTCTGGGTTTCCTGACCGTCCATGAATTTGGCCATTACCTCACTGCCCGCTTTTACCGGGTGCGGGTCACCCTGCCGTATTACATTCCCATCTGGCTGGGGGTCACCTTCGGGATTGGTACCATGGGGGCCTTCATCCGAATCAAAGAGCGCATCTTCTCCCGGAAGGAGTTTTTTGACATCGGGATTGCGGGGCCTTTGGCGGGCTTTGTGCTGGCATTGGCTATCCTGGCCTATGGCTTCACGCACCTTCCGCCGCTGGAGTACCTTTATTCCATCCATCCAGATTACCGCGTTTGGGGGCAGAACTATGAGGCGCATGTGTATTACCGGGCCGATGACCTGGCCATAGGCAGAAACCTGCTGTTCTGGCTTTTCGAAGAGCTGGTGGCTGACCCTGCTTTACTGCCCAGTAGGTACGAGATTGTCCATTACCCGCTCCTGTTTGCCGGGTTTCTCTCGCTGTTCTTTACCGCCTTGAACCTGCTGCCCATTGGGCAATTGGACGGCGGACACATCCTGTATGGCATGATGGGTTATGAACGCTTCAACCGGTTATCGCCCATTCTCTACATTCTCTTTATCTTTTATGCCGGATTAGGCTTGCTGTCGCTGGAAATCAATGTAGAGGAAGATTGGTGGAAATGGGCCGGATACGCCCTTTACCTGCTCGTCGTGTTCCGCCCCCTGTTCCCAGAGGCCCGAAGAGGTGTGCTGGTAGCCGCCGGGGTGCTGAGTGCCCAGCTTTTTGTCCAAATCATCTGGCCCCAGGTGCAAGGATATAACGGCTGGTTGGTCTTCGGATTGGTCTTGTCTAAAGCTTTAGGGGTTTTCCATCCGTCCAGCCCCAATGAGGAACCGTTAAGCCGGGGAAGAATCCTGTTGGGCTGGGTTGCCCTGGTCGTATTCGTCCTCTGTTTCAGCCCCGCCCCGTTTATCATTGACTGATGCTCTGTTTCGGGGCTGTTTTTCAGAAAACAGCCCCGAAACAGAGCAGTGTTCAAGTACAGCATAAGTAGAGCACCTGCCTTCTAAGCAGCAGGTGTTTGGTTCGAATCCAAACGGATTCACCTCCTATTCTCCCTATTTCAATCTCATTCAAACAAAATCCCCGTTTCGGGGCTGCTTTCTGAAAAGTAGCCCCGAAACGGGGATATTGGTTCTATTAAAATTACGCCTCGTTGTAGGCCAACATGCCGCCTGACACATTGCGGACGTTGGTGAAGCCTTGCTGTTGCATGATGGCTTGGGCCGTGGCAGAACGCTTGCCAGAGCGGCAATGCACCAGTACTTCCTGGTCTTTGTATTCCTCCAATTCATGGATGCGCTCGGGCAAAGAGCCCAGGGGAATCAACTTGGCACCAGCAATGCTTTGCTCTTCGTGTTCCCAAGGCTCGCGCACATCAATTAAGATAGGAGTTTCATTATTGGCTAAGCGTTGTTTCAGTTCAGCGGCGGTGATGTCTGCAGTAATCATTTTTGAAGGATTAGTTTAGCGGTTCTAAGTTGGTTTCCTTTTTGGGATTTTACAAGATAAATTCCGGTGGTGAGCCCGGTGGAGAGCGTTAACGGCTGGCCTTTCGGCACTTTTGTCCAGGTTTGGAGTAATTGGCCGGTAAGGGTGTAGAGCTGCACCTGGTCAAAGGCCTGGTGCAGGTAAAAATGCCCGGTATTGGTTGGATTAGGGTACAAGAGCGCCTCCGAAGTCGCAAGTTCATCGCCTGCTGAGGTAAGCGTCCCGGTCATCACGGGCCGCAAGAGCAGGGCCCCGCCCAGATTTTCAACGGCACCCCAAGCGGTGGCTCCGTTCAAGGCGAAGAGCTTTCCGTCTGTGTTCTCGTTCAGGTCAAAGCCTACGTTGACAAACACGCCGCCCGAAGGTTGCCGGTAGCCTACGTAAAAGCGGCCCTGCACCTCTATTTGCCGGTCTAGGGTGATCTCCAGCCAATTATTCAAGCCAGTGGCGGCGGGTAGCACAAAGCGTTGCTCATATACGGGTTGGTCAGCGGGTCTGCCGTTGTTATCGGCCCAGATGCGGAGAAACAGTTCGGTGCCGGGCGTGTTGGTGCCGGTAAAGAATATCCGGACGGCTTTGATTCTATCTGCTTTGTTTACGTCAAACTGATACCCCAACTGCACCGCGGTTCCCGAAGGATAACTGAACCCGGTCTCGGCGGAGCCGTCATCATAGGCATAGAAGTCCTGCAGGTCTGTCCGCCGCCGGAGGGTGTCATTGTAGCGGGTGTAGAAATTGGGTTCTTTCGTGTTCAGAAACAGAACGGTCTCTAAGGAATAGGGCTGGTTCTGGCTGCTCAGGAAAGCACTGGGCGGCGCAGCGGTAATGGGGGTTCTGACACCGGCATTGACCGGGGCACTTCCGCGCAGGAAGGTATCCACGGCACTGGTGGTCAGGTTTTTCACGTACGCGCGCCAGCTCAAGGCGGCGGGCACATTGCTGAGGTTAGCCAGTTCAGAACCTACTTGTTGTCTGGTCTCCCCGGTCGGGCTCTCCAGAAACTGCCAGATGGGCATGGCACTGTAGCGTTGCAGCAAAGAAGGAAGCCGCTGGGTTAAGGCTACGTCATAGGTTTGGAGTTGCCCCTGCCGGCGGTTACGGTCTAGGTACGCATAATCTACGTGCCAGACATCGCGTAGGCCGCTTTGTCTGCCGCTGCTCACCCACCTGAATTGGAAGCCATTGTAGAGGTAGCGGCTTTCCCTGAGAGCCACCATGACCGGGGCAAACATTGTGGAGCGTCCGGTTCCCCTTTGCGACCAGACAGAATTCCAGGTGCCGTTTGCCTCTTTGAACTCTAGTTGCAGCGAATAAAGGTTAGAACTGGAAAAGTCCGGCGCATCTACCAACCCACCCGCCTGCCAGTAAAAACTCAGGTACAAGGAGTCCTGCGGCTGGAGGGTGCTCAGGTTCAAGGGTTTGGAGGTAAGGGTATCGGTAGGGCCAACGGCGGTGCTGTTGCCGTACGGCTGCCCTTCGGCGTTCAAGCCATCAAAGGAGGCCGCGTAAATAGACGGCGGATTGGCTGCTAATCTGTTGGTGACGGAAACCCCGCCGCGGGTGAGCCAGCGCGTGGCATCAGGGGCACCTTCGCTTTGGGCGAAATCATCAAAAAACGGCAGGGAAAGGGTATCGCCGGGGGCGAGTGGCTGGGGCGTGGCCCCGATGGGTTTTCCGGCGGTTTGCCCTGTTCCCGCCACGTGGGCGGGCAATTGGTTCAGGGGCGTCAATACCTGTGCGTGGGCTGTCCATCCCCCCAAGAATAACATCAGAAAGATGGTCAGCCGCTGACGCATAGAATTCTTTTATTGAATAGGCGTTACCGATTGTGGCCCGGCCACCCAGATGTCTATTAATTCTCCGGTTCTGATCTTTGTTTTGACACTGTCACCGGCAATGGGTCTTTGTTTCAATACGGTTCCGTCCAGTTCTCCGTTGGGCGCTTCCATGTAGATAACGGAACCAATCTGCAAACCTTGTCCGGTCACCAGCATGGTGGCTTCGTCAATTGGCATGCCCACCAAGGAAGGGACATCCAATTCGGTATTGCCCAAGCCGTTTCCTACCTCCAGGTCAATGCGGGAGCCTTTGGCCACCGGTTCACCCGGCTTGATTTCCCGGCCGTTCAGGAACTGGCGCAGAATGGAGTTCTCGGCCAAGTCCGGCACATACCGTATCTCGCCCAGGTTCAGGTCATAGTTCTTCAGAATCATCTCGGCATTCTTCACCGAGCCTTCAATGAGTTTCGGCATCTTGATGAGCGGTGGGTTCTTCATGTTGATGCTCACGTAGATTTTCCGGCCTTCTTTCACCTTTTCGCCCGCTTTCGGTTCCTGGGTAATGACCGAGAACGGAGCTTTGCCCTGCTCATAAGTGGAGTCACTCACGTAAAAACGCAGGTCTTTGTCCGCCAGAAAATCTTCCAGCTCCTCTACGGACATGCCCGCCAGGTTGGGCACCGAAATGGTTTCACCATGGTTGGTGGTGCTGGGCAGGTACACAAAGAAGAACAGAAACAGAAACAGAAACACAATGACCACCATGATGGCCAGATGCTTGAACACGTCACCCAAGGACTGGGCTTTCAGAAAACCACTCATTACTTAAGAGATAACTTTTTTGGTGCGCTCCATGCCGAACTGCAGGATGCGGTCAATGAAATCATAGGGTTTGTAGCCGTTAATGGCCGTCTGGTGGAAGATACACGTAGCCGGGGTCATGCCAGGCAGCGAGTTTACCTCAATGATGATGGTCTCCACGCTACCGTCCTGGTGCACCCGCACGAAAGCGTCTATGCGGGCATATCCCTCAATGCGCAGAATCTCCGCCACCCGTTTCAGGTCTTGCTTCACCTGGTCAGAGATGCGTTGCCGCTCCTGTGGGTCTCTGGCGTAACGGGCCGGGGTAATGTTCTGCCCCTCTCCTGCCAAAAACTTCTCTTCCAGACTCAGTACTTCTCCTTCGGCCAACGCTTCAGAGGCCTCAAATATTTCGTACTCGGTGCGCCCATTAGAGCCATAGCTGGTCAATAAACCGCCCGTAATCTCCAGGAAGTGCTTCGCGCCCTCGCGCGAAATGAGGTTCTCAATCAGGAAATAGCCTTTCATGGGCACCTCTTCCTTGAAGCTCAGTTTCAGCACCTGGGCCGGGCCTTCCGGTATTTCAACGGAGTTCCGGAAAATCAACTCCGCGAAGGCTTCCAGTTCTTCGCGGGTTTTGATTTTTTTCACCGCCGAAGAACACCCGTCATCGGCGGGTTTGGCGATGAACGGATAAGCGAAACGCTCCTCAATGTATTGGAAGAACGCATCTTGATTTTCTTGCCAGTCTTTCTTGAAAGCCAGCATGTGCTCTGCCACATGCACGCCGTTTTCGCGCAGAATCCGGTTGGTCTCAAATTTATTGATGGTCACCTGCGAAGACTGGATGCCTGAGCCGTTGTACGGAATCAAATATTTTTCCAGCTCGGTCTGCAACTCACCGTCCTCGCCTGGTCTACCGTGCAAGGCAATGAACACCGCATCTACCAGACTCTTCAACTGCTCATACGTGAGCCGCTGCGGTTTCTGCAACGTGCTACCGGCGTACGTACGCGTAATGCCCGAGGCGGCTTCTTTGATTTGGGCCAACACCGGGTGCGTAGGCACGCCCGCCTCAGCGGCTTCTATTTTCTCTTTGATGTCATCTGCGTTGTCCTTCAACATGATGTTGATGGGAATCTGGTACAGCTGATGCGTTTCCTCGTTTCCGGTCAGGAAAATGGGAATGGGCTCGTATTTGGTAGAAGAGGCCAGTTTCTCGTAGATGTTCCGGCCGCTTTCCACGGAAATGTGGCGCTCAGACGAGTAACCGCCCATAATCACACCCACCCGCAGCTTGTCATGGCGGTGCGCGCGCTCATCGGCCATCGCCGAATCTAATCTTCTCAGCAAGGCTGTTAAGTGCGACGTATTCTTGCCAGATTTCACCCGCTCCGCCAAAGATGTCCGGATGATGTAGGTCAGGAACTGCGAGGGGTTCAGCCCAATCTCGGCGGCCTGGTGGAAGAAGAACGACGACGGCAACATGCCACTCGTGGTGTTGGGGTCATTGAGGAAAATCTCGCCAGAATCGGTGATAAAGCCGTCCAGACGGGCGTACACGTTGAAGCCCAAGCTGGTGTACAGGCGTTCGCACTGCTGCCGTATCTCCTGAATCTGCTCGGTAGGCAAGTCAATGGGTGTGATTTTGCGGCTCAGGCCGGGCAAATATTTAGAGCGGTAGTCAAAGACCTCGCCGCCTTTCCTGATCTCGGTGGGGGGCAAGGCCAAAGGTCTCCCCGTCTGGTCTTGCACCACAATACAGGAAAACTCGCGGCCGTTGATGAACGCTTCAATGAGCACCTGCGTCTCGCTCTCCACGTTGGTGAGCGTGAGCGTTTCGGGGCCGTTTTGGGCAAAAGTAGCCGAAAGCTGGTTCAACAGTTCCTCGGGTGCGTAAATCAGTTTGCCGTCCTGGGTTTGCACCGGCAAGCCGATGCCCTCGCGGATATCCGTCAAGGTTTTCACGAAGTTCAGTTGCTGCTGGGCCGTCTTGCCGTTCCACTCAGTTTTCTGGATGGTGAGCGAGAACAGACTGCGGGCCACCGCTTCTTCAAACTGCTGCAGGTTTTTCTCTTTGATGATGGAAACGCCAATGGAAGAACCCTGGTGCGGGGCTTTCAAGACCAGCGGCAGGCCTAACTCAGCCACCAGATTGTCTAAAAGCGCGGCGCGGTCTTGCGTGGCGTGCCACTCCTGCAAACCCAGAATGCGGTAATCCGGTGTCGCGAAGCCGTGCTGCTGCAATAGGGCTTTCTGCGCAATCTTGTCAATGCCAATGGCCGAGGCCATGATGCCGGAACCGGAATACGGAAGGCCGTACCACTCCAGCAAGCCCTGGATGCTGCCATCTTCGCCGTATGGGCCGTGCAAAGTCAAAAACGCGAAGTCAAACAGTTCCCGGAACTGGTGCGGATGAATGCGGCGGCCTACGCGGGAGGCAATGCCGTTCAGTTCTTCCTCGCTCAGGTTGCCCAGGCTCTCCAGGTACATCTGCAGGCCATGCTGGGTGTGGGGCACCACGTCTACCGGCGGATAGAAATCGCGGATGGTGCCTTTGTAGATGTAATGCCAGTCCAGCAGGATGAAATTCCCCAGGCTGTCGGCAAATACCGGTACGGCCTCAAACAGGGACTTATCTAAATTATCGAAGACGGTGCGGCCCCCGGCGAAAGAGATTTCGCGCTCCCGGGATGGCCCCCCGAAGATTATTCCAATTTTCATTAGGGCAAAGATACTGATTTCGTTATTCGTTGTTAGTTATTCGATTTTCGTTCGCTAAAAAGCATCGGCCTGCGCCGCAGACTGGTTCAATTTAAGACTCTACGTATTCCCTGGCAAATAAACACCGCATGCATTTAAAGGAGGCCTTTTTCTGTTTTCGGCCTGTTCTATGAAAAACAGGCCGAAAACAGAAAAAGGTTTTACCGCAATGGAATTTAGAGGACAAACCAATAGCCGCCAATGCTCAAGCAATTTGGGACGCAGATCTTTCATCTTCAACAACAGCCAAAGAACATCACTTACTACTCACAATAAATTATCTACAATATCAACAAATATTTATTGTTTATTAATAAATATTTGTTGAACGTTGCATTATCACTTTAAAACAGAATAAGATGGAAACAAAAACAAAGCTTATTTTAACCGTTCTGAATATTATTTCCTGGGTAGTATTCATAGGGCTCTGCATGAAGACCGGGGCCATTGTCATTTCGTTTTTTGTCAGCCTCTTTGTGAATCCTGAAGGGGCCAGAGACCTTTACTTGGGTCTGGATCTGCATGATTTGTACAGTTTCAGCCTTCGGCATTATGTAGGGGTGGTTTCGCTGGTTGTTTTCCTGTCTGGCCTGAAAGCGTACCTGGCGTATCTGGTGGTGAAGATTTTCTCAAAGTTTGACTACGCAAATCCGTTCAACTCAACCAATGCCGCGCTTATTTCCCAGATCAGCCACATTGCCTTGGGCACCGGAGTTTTGGCAGTGATAGCCAGCAGCTACAGCAAAGTGCTTCTGAAGAGCGGCATTGCGCTGCCGCTGCACTGGGAAAGCAGTGAATTCCTGTTTCTGGCGGGCATCATCTTTATCATCGCGCAGGTCTTTAAAAGGGGAATTGAGTTACAGACCGAAAACGAATTAACCGTTTAGTTATGCCCATAGTCGTTAATTTGGATGTGATGATGGCGAAAAGGAAAATGTCTCTGAACGAGCTTTCCGTAAAAGTGGAGTTAACGTTGTCTAATCTTTCCATTTTAAAAACCGGAAAAGCCAAAGCCATCAGGTTCAGCACCTTAGAAGCCATTTGCAAGGCACTGGACTGCCAGCCCGCCGACATTCTGGAATATGTGGATTAACCAGATGTAGTACCGCTTACTTTATTGTAAACATAACTAATAGTGGCTCTTTCAACAAAGGGCCACTATTTTCACGTGCGTGTCACTGGGCTTGCCTCTGGCACATCAGAAACAAAACCTTTCTTACTTGTGACAGTTTGCCCTTTTCAGCTTGTTTGACTTTCAGGCGAATAATTAAGAAACCGGCTGTTGCACCCCTAATTATCTGCCTATGAAAGGCAAGGAAACAAAACCCGTGGTGATGGCATTATCTGCCGCAACACTTCTCTGCACCGGATGGGCCATCATCCTTACCCGAAACCAATATGACGGCAACTCAGACAAGAAAAAGATGGTTGCCACTGCCAGAGGCGCCAGCAATGGCTTTGGGCCTGTTTTTTGAAAAACAGGCCCAAAACACATCTACTTAAAACCATCGCTCTTTCACAGCGACCATACTTTCTGGCGCATTTTGAAAATCGGGTAACTGAAACAAACAACGAGTAACGAAATCTGTATATTTGCCTGCACCTATTTAAACAGGATCTGCGTACGAAGAACCTAACCTTACCTAGCTATGACCACCATTGACCAGTACAACTTCCGAGGGAAAAAAGCCCTGGTACGCGTAGATTTTAACGTGCCTCTGAACAGCAGCTTTGAAATAACCGACGATACCCGCATTAGGGCGGCGGTGCCAACCATCCGCAAAATTCTAAACGACGGTGGGGCCGTGATTCTGATGTCTCACCTGGGCAGACCAAAGGGTGGGCCAGAGGAAAAGTATTCGTTGAAGCACCTGCTCAAACCGTTGGAGGAAGTTTTCCAGCTGCCCATTCAGTTTGCCTCTGATTGTATTGGTAGCGAAGCCGTGGAACTGGCGAACAGCCTGCAACCCGGCCAGATCTTGTTGGTAGAAAACCTGCGTTTCCACAAAGAAGAAGAGCAGGGAAACCATAGCTTCGCCGAGAAACTGAGTCTATTAGGCGATGTGTACGTGAACGATGCCTTCGGGACGGCGCACCGCGCCCATGCCTCTACCGCTATTGTGGCTGAATACTTCCCGCATGACAAAGTGTGTGGCTCTGTGATGCAGGCCGAGTTGGAGAATGCGCAACGCGTTCTCTCCTACGCCGACCGACCGTACACGGCCATCATGGGCGGCGCGAAGATTTCCGACAAAATTCAGGTGATTGAGCAGTTGCTAGACCGCGTGGACAACCTCATCATTGGCGGCGGCATGAGCTATACATTTGCCAAAGCCCAGGGCGGCACCATCGGGAATTCATTGCTGGAGGAAGACAAGCAGGAATTGACGCTTGAGCTTCTGAAGAAAGCCGAAGAAAGAGGCGTGAAAATCTACCTTCCTTCTGATTCTGTCATTGCAGATGCCTTTGACAACAACGCCAACACGCAAGTAGTCGCCAGCGGCACCATTCCGGACGGATGGATGGGCTTGGACATAGGGCCAGACACCATCGCCACGTTTGCCGAAGTGGTTCGGAACTCTAAAACCATTTTATGGAATGGCCCCATGGGCGTATTTGAGTTCGAGAACTTCGCGACCGGCACCAAGGCCATTGCCGAGGCGGTGGTGGAAGCCACTAAGAACGGAGCCTACTCCCTCATTGGCGGCGGTGACTCAGCGGCGGCGGTTACCCAGATGGGCCATAGCCATGATGTGTCCTACGTGTCTACCGGCGGTGGCGCTCTACTGGAATACATGGAAGGCAAGCAACTGCCCGGCGTGCTTGCGCTGCAGATGGAAGAAACTCCTTTGACCTAAATTTCCATAAAACAGAACAGAAACGGCAGCAAGAACTCTTGCTGCCGTTTCTGTTTACAGGCTGTTTACTCCCATTCTCCTGTAAAGACGACTCCATTCTGCGGGTAGTCTCCGGCGGGCCTGAAGACTTGCACCAGTAAACGCAAAAACCTGTGAGGTCATGAAAACCTCACAGGTTTTTGCGTTTAGAGCCTGTTTTTCGAAAAACAGGCCCTAAACGCAGTTGGCGCAGACACTCATAGGAGCTGCGCGCACTACGAGGCCTTTGGAGCAGGCAGCAGCTCAGGGTGAGCCAGCAGAAAGCTGGCGCGAGACTCCAGCCTCGCCGGGAACCACTACCCATGGGGCGTCAGTATTCTTAAAGGAGACTGGGAGTAAGTAAAATCGACCTGAAAACCCCTATCCACTACTTAACATAAATAAAAAACCGAAGACACTACCTCTCCTTTCTATGAAGATTCCCTTCTGGTGTGTAGCCCACTACCCCACTCTCCAGCATCTCTTGCAGCAAACCACCTAATAACTCCTGTTCTGAGGAACTGAAGTGCATGGCAATGGATTTAGGGTGCAGCGGCGTCTCTTTCAAATGGCTGAGCACGCGGGCTTCCATGTGGAGCTTGTTTTCCGCCAGCTTCTTTTTCTTTTTTTGGGCCAGGCAGTAGTCGCAGATGCGGCAAGGCGCGGTAGCCTGCTCCCCGAAATAGGCTAAGATTTGATTAGTCCGGCATTTGGCTGTGTTCTGCATGAAGTTGATGACCGCATTGGCTTTCTCCAGCGCCCGCTCCCTGAACAAACCCAACCGTTTCTGGTCGATGGGCAGGGAAACGGCATCAAACCGGGGAGCCGTGAACTGTACCTGCGGGCCGTCATGCTGCGGTTCATAGACCAACACTTTGCGCTGGTGCAGGTGCTGCAGCTGCTGCCGCACCGTGGCCTCGGGTACCGAAATGTGTTTGGCCAGTCCTTTTTCCGAAATCTTCACAAAATCCCGGAACAGTTCGCCGCCGTAAAGCCGCAGCAATCCTTTAATGACCGGTTCCAGCGTTTCGTTTATGATTTGGTATTCGTAGAGTTGGGTATTACTGAGCAGGAAATTGACTTTGGAAGGACTGTAAAACCCTTCGTTCAGTTGCAGCAATCCCTCAGACTCCAGTTGTTTCAGGGCGAAATGGACTTCCATGGGCGATAGTTGGTACGTACGGCTAAACTCGGCTATATCAAAGTCAAACGACTGGAAAGCGCCGCTGCCAGTGGCCAGTTGGTAGAAGTTCGCCAACGCCTGGTACACCCGCTTCAAGGTCTCCACGGGCGGATACGCCTCCTCGGTTTTCTTCAGGAGCAGCTTTGCATCTTCGGGGCCTAACAAGACGGTGGCATAACTGTATTTCCCGTCTCGGCCAACCCTTCCCGCCTCCTGGTAATACGCTTCCAGTGAATCGGGCAAGTCCAGGTGCACCACCAGCCGGACATCCGGTTTATCAATCCCCATCCCGAAGGCGTTGGTGGCCACCATCACGCGCACGCGATCCATAACCCAATCGGTTTGGGCGGTGGCGCGGGTTTGGTGCGGTAACCCGGCGTGGTACGCGGCGGCTTTGATGCCTTGGTTGTGCAGCCACTGGGCCAGTTCCATGGTGCGGCGGCGGTTGCGCACGTAGACAATGGCGGTGCCGTTCATCTTCTGCAGTATCTCGCGCAACCTGCCTTCTTTGTCCTCCGTCTGCAAAACCGAATAGGAAAGATTTTTTCGGGCGAAGCTCTGCTGAAAGACCTGCTGCTTTTTGAACTTCAGCTTTTCCTGAATGTCTACTTTCACCGCTTCGGTGGCCGAGGCAGTCAAGGCCAGCACCGGCACGGCAGGCAACACCTCGCGCAGCTTGGCAATCTCCAGGTACGGCGGCCGGAAATCATAGCCCCACTGCGAGATACAGTGCGCTTCATCTACGGCCAGCAGACACACGTTCATGCGTTTCACGCGCTCCAGAAACAACTCCGTCTGCAACCGTTCCGGCGACACGTACAGGAACTGCACCACCCCAAACACGCAGTTATCCAAAATAATATCGCGCTCCCGTTCGGGCTGCCCAGCGTGTAAGGCCGCCGCCGAGATGCCGCGTTTTCTCAGGTTCTCCACCTGGTCTTTCATGAGCGCAATCAACGGCGACACCACCACGCATATCCCCTCCATAGCCAACGTAGGCACCTGAAAGCAAATAGATTTTCCGCCCCCGGTAGGTAGAATCGCCAAGGTGTCTTGTCCTTTCAGCACCGAAGTAATAATCTCCTCCTGCCCCGGCCTGAACGTCTCATGTCCCCAATACTGCTTAAGAATATCCTGAATGATTGCCATATCTCCCCAAAATTACGAATTCCTTGGTGGAAGCGCCTACCTCTCTCTCTCACCGTTTCTGCTTAGAGAAAATGGAGCCCTACGGGCAGAGTGATGTAAGCCTGTTTTCCATAAAACGGCCCTAAAACAGAAAACCCGACCAAGGGCCGGGCTTCTGTACATTCACTTCAATTTTAAAGGCATTAGGCAGCGGCAGCTTGTTCGTGCTCGCGGTCTTCAATCACTTTTCTCAGCTTCGCGATAGACTGCTTGGCCCGTTCCTCGTCCAGTTTGTTGATGTTCAGGAGCATTTTGGTTTTCTCCTGCCGCGTAATGACTGGGTTGTTCAGCAGCCGGATGATCTCTTCCTTCTGCTTGGCCGTGGCGTATTTCACCGTCGCTTCCTCCGTCACTTCCGGGGCCGGAGACACGGTAGGCGCTGGCGCAACCGGAGCGGGCGTTACTTCCGCAGCCACCACATCGGCCGGAACGGCTTTCATGGTTTTGGCGGGCACGGCTGGTTTAGCTGTTTGTTCCGTTTTCTGCTCGGTCACGTTGCCTTGGTAGTCCATCTCCTCGGCGGGAGTTGGCTCATATCCGGCGGCCCTAATGATCCAGGCTAATATATTACGATAGGCTTTCCCGATGGCTCTGGTCTGCGCCATAGACGCGATAGCGTATTCCTGGTAGTACTTACGGCCTTGCTCTTTGTTGGAGCACAGCGCGAAGCCCGCGCCAACAATCTGCTCGGTACGCAGGTTCAGCAGGTTCACTTTGGCCATGTACTTGATCTCAGTGCTATCGCTCATGTTGGTGAGCGCGTCTACCACGGGCAGAATACCCAAGCGGGAACCGGCGTACTGCCAGCCTTCCACGTTCACGTACTCTTTGCCTTGTATGTTTTGATACAGCCGGTTTTCCTTAATGAACTTCGCCAAATCAACGGCCAAGTGCATGGTTTCGTCTGAGCGGGAGATATCAAAACTCTCGATTTTGTGCTTCTTAACCACTTTCTCTTCGTTTGGTTCTTGGTTCACTTTGGTCTGCATTTTTTCTCTGGTTTCTGTTCAGATTAGTAACAGAACGAGTGCGGTAAAAGTGCCCCTTATCTTCAAAAATACAGCAAATTATACTACTGATTATCAATCACTTACAACGTAATGCTAAAATATTTTTAGCATTGCTAAAGATCTGTTTCACAACTACTTACAAAACACACGAAACAACCTGAAAAGAAGCATTGCCAAAGGTCACAAGCACGGCATGGTAATACCCTCTGTCTCTTTGCCTTACAAAAGACGTGACTCCCGCAAGGGGTCATTGAACCTACCCTTCCAGGAGAAAACCTTCAACCGGCGCAATTTGGTTTAGGGGCGTTTTGAGAAAAAGAGCCTTAAAACCGCACCGGTTACCACCTGATTTGCCACGCTCCGTCTTCTTCCAGCACGTGGACTTTGTAACCGGCCGCCCGAAGTTCGGCAGCCTTTCTGGACACGTACCTTCTGGAGTTGGTTTGGTCTAAGAGAATTATACGGGTGGAAAAACTGCGCTGGAGTCTAGCCAAATCAAACCATACATTCTGCTGCAACACCATGGCGTCTACTGCAATCGGCTGCGCTACGTTCCTGGGCAATTTCTTAAGCCAAAGCAGCCGTTTGCCCTGCCATACCACCAAGCGGTTTCCTTCTGGGGTAACATAGAGAGGGACAGGCTGTTTTTCCCCTGTTTTCGCTAAAGCAGGAGAAAAAGAAGCCTTTTGCCTCACCCCTCTGGCCCACCAGTACGGCTGCACCTGGTAAGAAAATAGCGTGGGTTGGGCATAGAAGGAAGAATCTGCGAAGAAGGTGACATGCCGGCCTTGCAGGACACTTGTCGCGCTGCTCCTTCTAGCGCTATGGATAACCAACTCTTTGGTGCGGCGTTGCCGATGCGCCTCGGCCAGTTCTGTGCCGGAGAAAAACGCCAGACACAGGACAGTCACCCCCAGCCAGGATAGTTTCTTCTGTACCAGGAAAAGGACAGCCGCAATGATGAAAAGATACAAGGCTACCACCTGCCCGGGGGTGATCACAAACCCATCCAGCACCGCCGCGGGCCAGCGCTCCAGCCAGAGCAGCAGTTCATTCATGAGCCACAGCGTCCATTCCAGTAATTGGCCCACAAGGCTATTGAGTACGGGTACCCAGAAGAGCAACATAAACCCAATGCCCAGGTACAAGGCCCCCGAAGACAGCGGCACCGCCACCAGGTTAGCGACCCAGAAATACACCGGAAACTGATGAAAGTAATAGAGACTCAACGGAAACGTAGCCACCTGTGCCGCAATGGAAATAGCCAGTAATTCCCAGACCAGGCGCACCGGTTTCTGCGCAGGGTACCAAAGTTTCAGGAACAAGGGTTGCAGCAGCACAATACCCGCTACGGCCAGAAAAGACAGTTGGAACCCAACATCAAACAGGAAATTGGGGTCGTAGAGCAGCAAAGCCAAGGCCACCAGAGCCAGGGTATTCAGAATGGAAGACCTGCGGCGCAGCAACAAACCCAATTCCACCAGCGAGAACATACACACCGACCGCAGCACCGAAGCCGACATGCCCGTCACGAAGGCGTAAAACCAGACAATGCCCACAATGAGCAGGAAGATCAGCAGTTTACTGGTTTTGTTACGCCGCAGGGGTTTCAGGAAAAGCAACAGCACGCCGTAAAGCAAGCCCACGTGCAGCCCGCTCACGGCCAGCACGTGCATGGTTCCGGTGCGGGCGTACGCGTTGCGCAGCGCGGCATCCAGGTCATCCTGCACGCCCAGCACCAGCGCGTTGGCAATGGTGCCCTCGCGTTTGGCCCGTATGTGTTCTCTGAAAGCGTTTTCGAGCTGTTTTCTGATTTTCAGGCTCAAAGCCACCACCGCGCTGGGGGGTGCATAGCCGATGGTAAGCCAGGTGCTGTGGGGAAGATACGCCTGCCATTGAATGTGCTTCAGGGCCAGATAACGTCTGTAATCAAACTGGAAAGGGTTGGCGGGTTGGGCGGGAGGCATCAGCGTGCCTTGTACCAGCAGTTGCTGCCCGTACTGCAACGCCTCTGCTTTGGCAGAATGGGGCAGAAACACGGCTACCTGACCTTTGGCGGGATACCATTTCCCGTTGGCCAGAACGGCCTCCACCCGACCTACTGAACTGACCGAGGTAGGTTTAAGGGCCACGGCCTTGACCAGCGTGATGCGGTAATGGGTGATTTCCTGGGCGGGCACCGGAAGCGTTTCAGGCTTGTTTTTCAAAGAACTGCCCCAAAACGAGAAAGCGGTGACAGCCAGCATGCCGGCTAGTCCGGCCCCTCTCCTACGCCGGGCTAAAGGACGTTTTAGCGCGAACCACCCCGAAACTAAAAACAGGAGCACAAAAAAAGCCGCGGTTTCTCCCGCAAAAGAGAAACCGCGGCCTACCGTATGGTACAAGACAATGCCGAGCACAAAGCTGCCCACCAGCCGAAACGTGCCCGCAACTGCCGCTTTAGCCATTCAGCACCATTGTGTTTTGTTCCGAATTCCCTGTGGAAGAAAGCGCACCAGCCAACGTAAACCCGAAAAATTCACCGAAGGAAACCGATGGCGAGCGAGCCTGCGGATTCATCTGTTTTAGGGAGTTCAACGCAACTGGTCTGTTTTCCATCTTCTTGCAAAGGGAGTTTCCCGGCTGTTTTTCAAAGAAATCGGCAAAAGTACTTCCTCTACAGAGAAGGCGCCTTTGCCGAATTCCAAATTAGTCGTCGTGGCGGCGGAAGTTCTGGCGGCGGCGGGGCGCATCCTGATTTTCGGTGTCTCCGCTTTTCTCCCGTTCTTCGCGCTCTTTCTGGCGTTTTTCGTCAAACTTAGTGTATGCCTCCACAATGTTCTTCACCAACCGGTGGCGCACCACGTCCTCGGCCTGCATTTCTACAAAGCCAATTCCTTTGATGTCGCGCAGCACGGTCATGGCTTCAATGAGGCCAGAGCGTTGGTTGCGCGGTAAGTCTATCTGGGTGCGGTCACCGTTGATCATCACCTTAGAGGTGGGGCCCATACGGGTCATGAACATCTTGATCTGCATGGGGGTGGTGTTCTGCGCCTCGTCCAACAGCACAAACGCGTGGTTGAGGGTACGACCCCGCATGTAGGCCAACGGCGCTATCTCTATGATTTTGTTTTCATAGTAATACTTCAGCTTTTCTACCGGAATCATCTCTTCCAGGGCATCATAGATGGGCCGCAGATACGGGTCTACTTTGTCTTTCATGTCGCCGGGCAAGAACCCCAGGCTCTCGCCAGCTTCCACCACCGGGCGTGAGATGATGATTTTCTTTACCTCTTTGTTTTTGAGCGCGCGTACCGCCATGGCCACCGAGATAAAGGTTTTACCGGTACCGGCGGGCCCCAGGGCGAACACCAAATCGTTTTTGGCCACGGCCTCTACCAACTTGTGCTGGCTGGGCGTTTTGGCTTTGATAACGCCGCCTTTGCTGCCGTACACAATGACGTCTGGCGAGGTGATGACCACGTCCTCCTCAAAATCATTGTCGGCGGTCAGGAATTTATGCACGCTTTTGTCCGTGATTTTCCCGTACTGGTGGTAATGCTCAATGAGGGAGGAAAGGATTTCGTGGATTTTGGTGATCTCGGGGGTTTGCCCCTGTATCTTTATCTCATTGCCGCGGGAGATGATTTTGCTGCTGGGGAAAGCGGCGGCCAGTTGTTTTATGTTTTGATTTTCGAGGCCCAGGAAATCTAACAGAGAGATATTCTCCAGGGTTATTGTTTTTTCTACCAAGGGCTATTTCCGTTTATATATGTGGTTTTAAAACCAATCTACTGAAAATATAGTAGATTTGTTATAAGACAATTCTACAAATTATAAAGTTCTTTTGACCAACCGTTCCCATGGGAATTCTCACGTTACTGTCAGATTTTGGCACCATAGACCACTACGTGGCCGCCTTGAAAGCTAAGATATTGACTATCAACCCTACGCAAGTTATTGTAGACATCTCGCACCACGTAGAACCATTCAACATTGCCCATGGCTACCACGTGATCAACTCGGTGTACCAAGACTTCCCCAAAGGCACGGTGCATCTGATTGCCGTAGACTCCCACGGCACGCGCAGCGGCCGCTACCAGGTGGCCCGCCAGAAAGGACATTATTTTATCTGTGCCGACAACGGACTGCTTTCGCTCATTACCGACGGTGATCCTGAGCAGTTGGTAGACCTGCCCCTGCAACCAGACTCCACCTCGCCGGCCCGCGACATTATGGTGCCCGCCGCCGTGGCCCTGACCCAGGGCTCTTCCATGGCCGAGGTGGGTGAGTTAGCCGATGGCATGGTGCAGCTCATTAACCGGCAACTGCGGCTCAACGACCATTCCATTACCGGCCACGTGGTGCACGTAGACCACTTCGGGAACCTGATCACCGATATTACCAAAGACAGCGTGGAGGCCATCGGCCACGGCCGAAACTTCACCATCCATTTCAACCGCGAAGTGATTGACCGCCTGAGCACCCGCTTCAACCAACCCAACGAAGGCGACACCGTGGCGCTGTTCAACCGGCAGGGCTACCTCACCATTGGCATCAACAAAGGCCACGCCTCAGAACTACTAGGCATGTACTTTGACTCTCCCGTAGACATCCGGTTTGCGCCAGACACGGAGTAATTGAGAATTAGGAATTGAGGAATGTGCGGTTGTAGTACTTGCTGGTTTATTGGTTATTAATCCAATTTCCTCTGTATTTACCAGTTTCTATTATTGTGTTCAACTTCAATTTTTGAGCCTTCCTAATTGAGTATTCCCTTTACTGCCATCCTCTGATTCTTCTTTATATTTTTGTCCTCCTGGAAGGATCTTGTGGCCGGACTAGAAAAGCTATTCTTTAACGCTTCTGCCGCTTTCCGCCAAGATCTTTTCAGGATGGCAGAGGGCTTAAGCGATTTTGGCTTATTTTTCCAAAAACACGGTTAAATTAGCACAGGCGGTCAAACTAATTCCTAATTATAAAAAATGCTGATACGAGTAGTGAGAATGACGTTTCTGAAGGAGCAGGTGCCTGCGTTTCTGGAGATCTTCAAAGCTTCCAGGGAGAAGATCAGTGCTTTTCCAGGGTGTAGAAGCGTGGAGCTGTTGCAGGACTACCACCTGCCCCATGTCTACAGCACCTACAGCCTCTGGGACTCTGACGAAGCCCTGAATAATTACCGCAAGTCAGAATTGTTCGGGAGTGTCTGGAAACCCACCAAAGCCCTGTTCTCTGAGCCTGCGCAGGCTTTTTCCTTTCAGCCCGCCCAACTATAGGGTAAGCGGAGTGTATCTTCTCCCCTGCTTCTTGCGTCTTGTATCTAATGATGAACGTTTAACCCCTATTTACCTGTGAACTACTTTCAATTCTATGGCCTCCCGGAAAGCTTTCTGCCCGATGAGAAAGCCATCCAGACCAAATACTACGCCTTGAGCCGCGAGTTCCACCCGGATTTCTACACCTTGGAGTCGCCCGAAAAACAGCAGGAGATTCTGGAGAAGTCTACCCTTAACACCAACGCTTATCGCACGCTCTCCAACTTTGACCGGCGCATGCAATACATTCTGGAGCAGCACGGTCTGCTGGAGGAAGGCGGTCAAAATGATCTGCCCCAGGATTTCCTGATGGAGGTAATGGAGTTGAACGAGCAACTCATGGATCTGGAGATGGACTATGACTCGGTGCAGTTTAAGATCGTTTCTGACCAAACCAACGAAATTGAGGGCTATCTGAAGGCTTCTATCTGGCCGGTGCTGGAATCTTATGAAACTTTACCCCCTGAGCAACAGGCAGAAGCGCTGAAACAGGTAAAAAATTACTACCTCAAGCAGCGTTACCTCTTGCGTATAAAGGAATCATTGAATAAGTTTGCATCCTCTTCTGACAGATAAAGCGTTTCACGCCTCGTTTTTCAGAATCTACCGGAAAGTAAATGCCCAGATGGCGGAATCGGTAGACGCGTTGGTCTCAAACACCAATATCTTCACGGATGTGCCGGTTCGACTCCGGCTCTGGGTACTCTTAAAGATTGAAAGCTGCTGATAATCAGCGGCTTTCTTGTTTTATAGGTGGCAAATTAGGTGGCAAAACCTATTCTATAATTCTATCCAAGGTTAAATCAAAACACGCCTTTAAGAATGCTCCTTTTCACTAGTTCAAATTATTTTGGTTGAACTGTTGATATCAAAGGTAAATAACTGACTTATTGATGATTATATAGCCCAATCTATAGTTATAGTCTGTTGATTAGTGTTGAACTGTTGACACTAAGTTGATAATCCGTTGAAGGGCAAATCACATCCAATTACCTATATTTCAAATAATTACTAGAACCTAGGACTTCTATTCAACTGTCAACTGCACAGGCTCAAACTTTTCATTGGGAATCAACTAGTATCTGCCTTTCTTAGCTTTAACTGATAATGACATTTTAGTATTAGTATTACCATCTAGTACCTCTACCCAACTGTAAACTTTGTAAGAACTATTTAAGGGCTTTAACCCCCACTTATCACTTACAATTCTTTTTATGTCATGAATTCCATGTACTGTTTTACGGCCAGTTGCTAATGTCATTAACTCAACAATATCATTCAATGCTAACTTTAGCCATTGTTCTTCATCCCCCGGCTTATGAGTTCATCATTGAACCCATAGTAATATTCTTTGATAGTCTCAATTAGCAGTTGTTCAGTATTACTTTTACTACCCCTCATGGCTATCTCCAAATCTCTTGTCCATATGTCCCCTACACTATGCCACATTCTAGTCAAAGGGTTGGGTGTGTGCATTTTCCTGTTTATCAAAAACCTCAGAAAAGCGGGTATCTCCTTCTCTAGATCTTGAATAAAATTAACATTGTCATTATTGAGAGGATGAATATATCTAACCCAGTACCGAATTTCTTCTTCTTCAATTGGTAGGAAGTCTTTAACATTATTAGATGCAAAAATAAACTTTCCAAAAAATTCTGTTTCAACCTTATCCTTTGTAGGCTCCCCACTTTTAGAACTGAGTAGGAGTATAAATTTCCATCAATATTGATTCAACGCCAGGGCTTCATCATGTATTAATTGCTTGGTTTCTGATGCCTTGGCATAAGCTACCGGAGACATGCCTCCTAGGGCATCATGCGGCCTGACCAGGTTATAGTCCTCGAGCCAGGCAGAAGTAACATCCCGGACTTCCTGGATGTTGTCAAACAGGTAAGCATTGAGCACATGCTTCCGGAAGGTGCCGTTGAACCGCTCTACGAAAGCGTTCTGCGTGGGCTTTCCTGGTTGGATGTAGATGAACTCTACCCCGTGCATCTGGCTCCATTCGACCATCAGGCTAGAAATGAATTCCGGGCCGTTATCCATCCGGACCCGCTTTGGCTTTCCCCTTTTCTTCATCAGGTGGTTAAGTACCCAGGCCACCCGGTTACTTTTCAAGGAGAAGTCCACCTCGATGTGCAGCGCCTCCCGATTATGATCATCCAGCACATGAAAGGACCGGAATCTTCTCCCGTTCATTAGGGCATCGCTCATAAAATCAATCGACTAGGTGTGGTTCAACTCCACCGGTACCTGCAAAGGCTGCCGGACGCGCGCTGGCAGCCTTTTCTTGGCTTTGCGCCGGATATTCAGCCCGATGGTTTTATAGATGCGATGCACCCGTTTATGATTCCATGGCTGCCCTTCATTACGCAGCCGGGCAAAGGCTTTCCAGAACCCCTCCCTGGGATGCTCTTCGGCCTTCCGCCGCAGCGCATCCTCCACCGGCTGGTCATCCTTCCGGGACTGATAGTAGTAAACCGACCTGCTCAGGTTGAGTACCCGACAAACCCTGCTGATGCCCCTTGCGGCGGGTGGGGACATCTCCTCTACAATCTGTCGCTTCTGGCAGGGCGTTAAAGCTTTTTTTCGATAATCTCCTTGGCTACCCTCAGGTCCAGGGCCAACTCGGCATACATGGCCTTGAGCCGCTTGAGCTCGGTGGCGTCCATGCCGTTGTAGCGCTGCCGCCACTTATAAAAGGCTGCCTGGCTCACACCATGCTCCCGGCTGATCTCAGCCACGCTTTTGCCGTCGGAGAACTCCTGGAGGAGCTTGGCGATTTGCTGTGGGGTGAAAGTTTTTCTTTTCATGATTGACTGTTCTAAGTTAAGAGTTTTTCTCTTTTCCTAAACAGTTCTATTTTCGGGGGAGCTTACAGTTACCCCAGCTACCCCCCATATGGACGAACACGGCGTTCTCATGGAAGAGGGCGGCCAGGGTATCGGCTTTCTTGTCGGCCATCCA
>NZ_JABFAM010000020.1 GCF_013623775.1 Rufibacter sp. XAAS-G3-1
CAGGGTTCAGGAAGTTTATCACCACCTGATAGCCATCCTTGGTCTTGCCATCACCACCATGTACTTCATAATAGTGGTAGATGTTCCCGTACTGCTGCCGTTTGAAATAATGGGCCATGTCGAAATTTACTTTCTATTTTTCGTATATCCATCTACTTGATCTATTACATCTTCTTTTACATTAAACAGCTGTCAAATCCTATTAGCCCATAATGCCTCTTATGTAAAGCAGGCATGCTGCTCAACTCGAAAATAGTACTCTGCGCTATCCGCCACCATTCTTATAAAATTCATTTCTATAGCACATTAGGCTGTTCATTGCTTTTATACATGCTAAATATTTTAGATTTATATATCTATTTTGCTAATATTGTTCGTAAAATGCGACAAAACAAGCAGAGGCAGAATGGAAGCAGCGATCATCCCACTACACCCGATTGAGGAACAGCGGTTCCTTATAATCATTGACCAAGGCAATTCTTTGCCCCTATTCACCACCACCGTGCAGGCCGGTTTCCCTAGCCCTGCGACGGATTACTCGGCCGAGCCGATTGACCTGAACACCTACTCCTCGGCTCACCCCGCCTCCACGTTTTTGGTGGAGGTAGTGGGCGAATCCATGGTGAAAGCAGGTATAATGCCGAAGGACTTAGCCATCGTGAACCGTGACCTCAAGCCCAAGGACGGGAACATCGTGCTGGCCTTCGTGGACGGCGGGTTCACCATCAAGCGGCTGCGGCTGGAGAAGGACGCCACTTACCTGGTGGCGGAGACCGAGAGCGACAGTTTCCCGCCTATAAGGGTGGACTCCCCGGAGGACGGTATGTTCTGGGGCGTGGTCGTGGGCATCCACCGAAAATATTAGGCTATGACCTCCCTTTTCGCACTGGTTGACTGCAACAACTTCTACGCGAGCTGCGAGCGGCTCTTCAAGCCTGACTTAGCGGAGAAGCCCATCGTCGTGCTCAGCAACAATGACGGCTGTGTGATCGCCCGCAGTAACGAAGCAAAAGCGCTGGGCATCAAGATGGGCACACCCCTCTTCGAGATAAGGGACCTGCTGGCAAGGGACGGCGTGCACGTGTTCTCCAGCAACTACGAACTCTACGGCGACATGAGCAGGCGCGTGGTGCTGATCCTCTCCGAGTACTCGCCCAATGTGGAGGTATATTCCATAGACGAAAGTTTTCTAGACCTTGGCAACTTCCTGCACGTGGACATCCACCGGCATGCGAGTGCCATCTGGGAACGGGTGCCCAGGGCCACAGGCATTCCCGTCGCGGTCGGGGTAGCGGCAACCAAGACCCTGGCCAAGCTGGCAAACCGTTTGGCGAAGAAATCCAGGAAAGCCAACGGGGTGCTGGTACTCACCGAACCGGCGCACATCCAGGCGGCACTGAAGGCTACCGAGATCGGGGACGTGTGGGGCGTGGGCAGGCGCTATGCCAAGAAACTGGCTACATTCGGCGTTCATACCGCCTATGACCTCACGCGGAAACCCGACAGCTTCGTGAAGAAGCACCTGACCATCGTGGGGCTGCGCACGGTGAAAGAGTTGCGCGGCGAACCCTGCATTGACCTGGAGATGGTACCGCCCTCCAAGCAGAACATCTGCACCTCCCGCAGTTTCGGACAGCCGCTCACCGACCTCTCGGATATTGAGGAGGCCCTGGCCACGCATGCGGTGAGGTGCGCCACCAAGCTCAGGAAACAGAAGTCCTGCGCCGCCGCGCTCACCGTGTTCCTGGAGACCAGCCGCTTCGGGCAGGCAGGCCAGATGTACTTCAACAACCGGACGGTGAAGCTGGACAGCCCGAGCGCGAGTGAGTTGGTGCTCATGCCCGCCGCCCTGGAGGCACTCAGGGCCATCTTCCGGAAAGGCTTCCGCTACAAAAAGACCGGCATCATCGTCACCGGTATCTGCCCCGCGGGCCAAATCCAGGAAAGCATCTTCTCGGCCGGTACCCGGGAACGGGACACCGGACTGATGCAGGCGCTTGATTCTCTTAGGGAAAGGTATGGGCACGGCACAGTAAAATACGGGGTGCAGGGCACGGAGGGGAAGTGGCAGATGCAGAGCGGCAATGTCTCCCCCTGCTACACCACGCGGCTGGATGACCTGATAAAGGCCTGGTAAGCATACTTGGCTGCCAAGACCAAAACAATAAGCCTTTCCCTTCGTTTCCGGATGAGAGACTAAAACCATTCCGATGCATGTACCCCTACCCCGCAGGTACCGAAACCTCTGCCTGCTGCTTCTCACCGTCCTGGCCCTCGGCTGCAAGGAGGCGGAGATAGCGCCACGCAAATCGCTTACCCTGGCCGACGAGCAGCTTCTGCTGGGCAACCCGAGCGGGGCCACCGCCGAGATCGGGTACGAGGACAACCACCTCATCATGCGCCCCCAGTACGCGCTTTCCTACAGCCGCTCCCGGGCCACGCCCAACTGGGTGAGCTGGCACGTGTCACCCTACTGGCTCGGCACCTCCCCCCGGCAGGTAGATGATTTCCGGACGGATACCGGCCTGCCCGAGGGCTGGTACCGGGTCAGGGCCTCCAGCTTCCAGGGCAGCGGCTTCGACCGGGGCCACAACGCACCTTCCGCCGACCGGACCCGGACGGAGGAGGACAACTCGGCCACCTTCCTGATGACCAACATCATCCCCCAGGCACCCAGGAACAACCAGGACACGTGGGGAAACCTGGAGGCCTACACCCGGGACCTGGTGCGGGAAGGCATGGAGGTGTACGTGGTCATGGGCAGCTACGGCCGGGGCGGCACCGGGGCCAACGGACCGGCCGTGACCGTGGACAACGGGCGGGTGACCGTCCCGGCCCGCATCTGGAAGGTGCTGGTGGTCCTGCCGTTGGGGGAGAATGACCTGGAGCGCATAACTTCCGGCACCAGGGTGATCGCCGTGGACACGCCCAACAGCAACTCCGCCAGCCCGCAGTGGGGCACCTACCGCACGAGCGTGGACGCCATCGAGAAGGCCACCGGCTACGACCTGCTCTCGGCCCTGCCACAGCAGCTGCAGAAAGTGCTGGAGGCGAAGGTGGACAACGGCCCCACCTCGCTCTAGAAATTTCATATACTGATACCTAAGAAATGGAGAACAACGATACCCGGGGACTACTCGAAGAGCTGCGCAGGCTTTCCGAGGGACTGTTCTATAGGAGCGAGACGGACGCGCCGCTGGAGCCGGTCTCTATCCCAGCGCAGCGGAATGAACTCACCTTGGAAGAAGCGGTGGCTCTGTCCGGTCAGCCGGAAGGCACGAAGGCCGAGGCAGTGGAACTGGACTGGTTCCTGCGCCACATGGTGCGCGAGCCGGACGATGCGCTGGAAGAGGAAAAAAAGCAAGCGCAGGGTTTCCGGGAGCTGAAGGCGTTTCTGGAGCGGCACCTTTCGGGGATACGGGTCTACCGTGTTGGGGAGAGAAGGATTACCGCCCTTGTGCTGGGGAAAGCCCCCGGCGCTGGGTTCGCGGGCCTGAAGACGTTTCTGGTGGAGACCTGAGGCAGGTGCCTTCCGTCAACTTTACCCGAACAAGCCTCTCTGCTGGGCCACCGGCTGCAAAAGTTCCGGAGTATCGTTCTTGGGTGAGTTCACCAGAGTGGAGACTGGGTACGCCTTCATCTCTTCGGCCGGATAGGGCCGTAGCAGTTCGGCCAGCAGTTTCACGTCATCGGTGCCTGAGAGCCAGATGCGCTCCTCCTCGGGGTGCAGGATGACCGGCATGCGGTTGTGGATGCCCGCCATCAATTCGTTGGGTTCAGTGGTGATCACCGTGAAGGAATGCAGCACCTCACCCGTACTGTGGTCCACCCACGCGTCCCAAAGGCCCGCGAACGTGAACAACTGCTCATTTCTCAGCAAAATCCGGTAAGGGGTCTTGGTCTTGCCCACCCTCTTCCACTCATAGAACGAATCCGCCGGAATAAGGCATCGTTTGCTCCCTATCAGTTGCCGGAAGGTGGGCTTCTCCAGGATGGTTTCCATACGGGCGTTGATGGGCCTCAAGCCATGTTCCTTTTCCTTGGCCCAACTGGGCAGCAGCCCCCAGGAGAAATGCTGCACCTTGTCAGGCTCTCGGTTGGTGATGACCGGCAGGAGTTGGGTAGGGGCGGCGTTGTAGCGGGCCTCTTTCTGGTACTTGGCCAACACCTCCGCTACGGAGCCTTTCTGCCCGGCTACGGCTTTCTTCTTCTTGGTGATTACTGAGTAACGGCCGCACATAGAACCTGTTTTTGGTTACTGAACAAACGGAAAAGCCAAGCTACTAAGACATGGGCTAATGTCAAACCTCAGGCTGTCAACAGTTCTACCTTTGTTGGCTCTTCTCCATCTTTCTGACCCTAAGATAAAGCACCCAATCTCTCAGAAGCTGAATGCAAGCTTATATAGAATAATATGTTAAACTTAGACTGAAATTGTATCTTAAATAGCTATAGCTTCCTGTGACACGGGAGCATGCCTATTTTATATCGTATTGCAGAGCCCTGAGCAGGGCGATTTTGGATATACTTATTTTGATACACCTTCAGACATTGAGGACCTCACTTGTAAAGCACCAAGCTTCTAGGATCCTTTAAGAAATACCCCTTCCATTTCAGTAAAAGGCAAACAGAGGAGGGTGGCAATGCTTCGAAGAACCATGATTGGGGTTTGCAATGAACTTCTGGTTATGAAAAGAGCCAATTAAAGTAGAGTGGGGCTTAAAACAACTGGTGTCTGAAGTTGAAAAATTACGAGGGCAACCTCCTTTCAAAAAAGGAGGAGGCCTTAACTGATACTGAAACTGGGGTTTTAATGATAAACCGGAAGTGCGAGAGAGGTGACTTTGAAGGGGAAGCGGCTACAAATACAGAGTCATTGGTCATTGAAAAGAAGATCATTGCCTGACTGATCAGTTAGTTTTGCAGAATGTCCATTTTGCAAGGCGTTGCTTATAACCGTACCAGAAAAATTGTGAACGAGCTGATTGTAGAACTGGAGCAGCTAAAGATGTTTGCCCACTATTGGAAGTGGGCTCAAAAAGAGTGAGATACTTTGACAGTTTAGGCAAATTGATTTAATATGAGGTTTTTGGACTTGCGTTTATGGTATAACAGCTAATAATATAACCCCGTATAGCATCAAAAGAAATACCCTACTTATCCACATAATATTGTGAATATGGTTTATTTTATATTATTTCGTGCCATTACTAAGAAATATGCCAAAATACCCAAAGGCCCCCATTATTGAGGTTGTTTTTGAAATGTTCTTTCAACCTAAAAAATGGGATTTAACCATACCTGGGCTTCTCTGGAGTAGAATCCAACACGATTTTCCTACTACTCGGCCTCTTCCTAGAACCGGATTTGTGATGGGACCAGGGGGCCTAAGTGTTAGGACTGAAAATTCTGATGTAACACAATTCTTGTCTGAAGGCGGGAATTGTTTAACTCAGCTTGGGAATGGAATGTTAACAGTAAATAGGTTAGCACCCTATGAAAGCTGGGAAGAGTTTTACCCTAAGATTGCACTTGTTTTGTCTGCTTACTATGAACTGAACGGAATAGAGAAGATAACCCGTTTAGGTTTTAGGTATATAAATAAAATCAATCGGCAGGGAAAACAAGGAATAGAGAACGTTAGCCAAGTTCTAAAGCTTCATCCTACTTATCCACCTGAATTAGGTGAAAATTTCATTACCATCAATAGTGTTAACGAATTCTTGGGAGAGTCTGAAAATGAGAGGTTGATTATTCAAACGAACACTTTAAAACCAGACTCAGACGGAGAGGCTCCTATCCTACTTGATATAAGCTACGTAAATATAGCACCTACTTTCGTAAGTAAGGAAGATGTGAATGATTGGTTAGTACTGGCTCACGAAAAAGCTTCTAATGCTTTTGAGGCGGTAATAACTGAGGATTATAAAAAAGAAATAAAATAGAGAAAATGATGGGAGCTCCTGCGCTACATAATACTTATGGGAATGGTTCTGTCGCAGCGTATGTCGAATCAAATGTGCGCAACCAAAACTATTCAGCAGCTCAATTAGGAGAAGGCACACTTCTACTTGTGAATGACTTGTTTAGGCCATTAGCTGTTTCCCTACCAACACAGTCATTTGAAGGCAATTCTTCCCCTAAAACCTCTATAGCATCAAACTATGGTTTAATTGAGGATTTCTTGCGGGATTTAGAGTGTTTCTACATTGTTAGAACACCTCAAAGACTAGCGAAAGAGTTAACTAAGAATCCAGACCTATATAATATTCTTCTTGATGCTTCCTACCATGCTCAACAAAGCATGCCTGAAGCCCATGCTTTTGAACTTGAAGTGCGTGAGTATGAAGATGGTATAGCCAGTTCTATCTTCATTATTGCTGATTTCAAAAAAGCTCCAGAAGATATTGAGGAACAAAAAGACAAGTTTCTTTTTAACTGGTACTTTCCTAAGGCATTTAAGAAAGCTCCTTCATTAAACATCAGCTATCAGAATGCATGAGTTTTAAATGGGGGGAGTTTCTTGAAACAGCTAGACTTTTGGCTCAAGGCAGTAAGGAATCCGAGTATAGATGTTCAATAGGCCGATCATATTATGCTGTATACCATACACTAAAGAAACATTTTCCATTTCAAGACAGTTCTCCGAGCGCCCATCGTGGGTTCTATAACCACCTTCAGCGAAATGATGATAATTGGATAGTTGTAGCTATTGGTAAAAAGTTACAGGAGCTATATGACAATAGGCATCATGCAGATTATAAAGATTTCCCGGAGATTAAGCAGCATGCAGCCGAAGGAGCATTGAGAACAGCTGAAGACATACTTAAAAAGCTTGATGCTTATCTCAAAGAAGACGAAGAATAACTTTATAAATGATTTCTCAACGGGAGCCTTGGCAAATTTGTCGAGGTTTTTTTATTATATCTTCACGAGTAACACAAGATTAATATAATACAAGAAGCAAATAACACTCAGGATAAAGCTGATTTATGGAGATAGATTTTAGCACAGTTGGGGCCGCTATAATTAACGGTCTCAACTGTTTAAATCCCAAGAGAATGATTGATTGCCTACATAGAGTTTGCAGCAGTGACGCAACAAGCTTCCGTGCAGAATTTCATCACCTAAGTGCCGGCAGTGAAGATTTATTCACAAAATACTAGCCTTTAGAGCGGTCGGGCTGCTAATCGACTGGTGTGCCACAGCAAATGGCAAAACCAATCCACCTCAAAAAACTCGAAACACTTAGGTAGGCTAATTATTTTAGCATCCCTCATTTCTATGGCACTAATATTAGTATATTCCCGAGCCTGTTTAAAAGGCACAGAACTGGGTCAGACTAATAAAAAATAAATTGATGGCAAAAATTGGATTTGTCAGCGAGTCAGGATCGCATGGGTTTGGGATCGGCTCCTTTGAGGACACCCACTTCTTCATAACGGCTGTGCTGGTGGAGGAGGGAAAGAGAAGGGAAATAGAGGGAGAATTCCTCCGGCTCCGGGAGCACTGTTTCCCCGATGGGAACCTACCGGCCTACGATTCCGAAAAGGGCCAAGCCAGTCGCAAGAGATTATTCAAAGGTTTGCAGACGCTGGAGTTTTCGTTCCACTCGCTGCTGGTCGACAAGCGCAAGCTGCACCAGAAGTCACCCCTCCAGTACAAAGGCACGTTTTACAAGTTCCTCTCCGGGCTGATCTACAACAACCTGTACCGCACCATCCCGAACCTCTCCATCGTGGCCAACGAGCTGGGCACCCCGGAGTTCATGGAGAGCTTCCGGCGCTATGTCCAGGAAAACCACCAGGTGGACCTTTTCTCCCCGGCGATCTTCACCTTCTCCAACGGGGAAGACTCGGCCTTGCTGCAACTCGCCGACATCCTGGGCAAGGAGCTCAACGCCTTCCAGGCCGGCAAATCCAATATGGATCCCCAAAAGGAGTTGGCCGGAAAATGCGTAGGGGTGGAGCGCTGGCCCGAGCAGTACACTCCTTACACGGTAGACGCCAGTTTGGGAGAGGATCCCTATGCGGAAACCATCACGGAGGCGGCGCTGCTGCGCGCCCGGAACTACATCCAGCAGCATGCCGGGAGCGAGGACCCGATCCTTAGGAGCCGGGTGGCCTTTGTGGAGTACCTGCTGATGGTGTTCACCTATAACTACCGAACCAGGTACATCCACACGCACGAGCTGCTACAGCACCTGAACTCCTTCAAGTACGAGACCTTCACCGAGCACCGCTTCCGCTCCACGGTGGTAGGCCCGGTCCGGGACGAGGGCGTGCTGATCGTCAGCTCCAGCGCCGGCTACAAGCTGCCCTGCTGCTCCAAGGACATTTACGGGTTCTTCAACTACTACAACCAGCAGATCCAGCCGATGCTCCACCGGCTGAACCAATGCCGCCGGGCCATGGAGCTGGCGACCGGGGGTGATCTGAACATCCTGGAACAGCCTGCTTACACCAATCTGCAGAGGCTATTGCTACATATGAAAATCTGATATCTTAACAATGTATAACCCTCAGAGAAGGAAGCCGACTCTAAATCTGGCGAATGTGAATAGGTGCTCGCCTTTAGGCAGGATGCGGTAGGGAGTAAGGTGTTTAAGACGGAATTGTTTTAGATAAAGAATTACCTTTGCCGGTTCATCCCCAGCTTCAACTTTGGCTAAACAGATACCTACGTACTTCTAGAATCCTGACTGTTGTCTTTCCTCGTATGCCAAGACGTCGGACATGGCGTTGTTGGGGTTGCCCAGGGACAGGTGGTCGTTGTCGGGGAAGAAGGTCCCGAAGGGCGTTACGAAAAAGTCGTCGATGTTCAGGCGGGCGTTGTGGGCGGTGACCTTGCGCACCTCGAAGCGCACGCGCCCCGGGATGTTGACGGCGAAGGAGGAGGCCTGCAGCGCGCCGACCGTGTTCAATGCACCAGCATAGGTACTCGGGGTCTGCTCCCACCACCAGTCCTCTTCCAAACCTTCTGTTGAACTCAGGCAAGGACTGGAAGCCCCGATCTCCTGCCCCTTCTTTTGGTTGCACTCTGTCAAAGAAAGATCCAGTTCACTACCAATGTCCTCATGTAACTCCTCCAGGCTCCCATAGGGGAACTCGTTGGTATTAATACCCTTCTCACAGAAAATAAAGGCTTTAATATCCTTCTTGGTTATTTCAAAGTTATCTATTAACTGTATTGGCATGCTACTAAGACAGCCCTCATAATCAAACCTTACTTCTGTATTCAGAATGAAGTCAACGTATGCCTTCAATAAGGACCTATCTATGTTGAGGGTGCCTCTGAATACATCTATGACACTCAAACCTTTATACTTGCCGAAATATACCCTTTGTCTAATGTGCATAGAATAAAGTTTACATAGTGGTCAAACCAAAATGGATCATAGATTCGCTGAGCCATGGAGGGACTGAATTCTTCTCATAATTTAGCGTTCTATCTTGCAGAAAGTAAAAGCGGGAAGCGAAATGGACTTACAAGGTGTGTAAAATGTGATTGATATGCTTTTCTTGGTAGGGCACTTCTACTTTATAATATTTATCGTAGTCGGGACATAATACGACTAGAAACATCTTGCCCACGCGTATGTCATAATGTTTTTCAAGGATGTAGCGATACAAGCTTTGCTGAAGGCAATACCTGTTATAGCTGGTATCATCTATGCAGGAAAGTTTCCCCACACCACATTTACCCCAGTTGTCCCTGACGATTGGTGTTCCTCTGTAGGGATCGATGACCTTTTTACTTCTCTTCCAATCATAAATATCAAATTGGTGGCCATTTTTTACTATAAGGTCAATGGTACCGGCAATGTGGAAGTTATCATCAAAGATCCTCCACTCAGAACGATAGGGCTCTAAGTAGGAGTGGTCAGTCACAAATTGCTCAAATAAATGAAAATCCTCAGTTTTGGTATACGATTGCTTCAAATAGAACTTCTCGATCTGCTCGTGCAGGAAGGTACCCTTATTGGCAGCTTCCGTGCTGCGGTCATTCCAAATCTGAACTATCTGCTCCACTGGCAGACCATAAAGTGGGTTACTAGGGCTTAGCTTTCGAGCCGCCCCATAGGAATCGAACTCAGGGAAGAACTTTGATATTAATGTGCTGGCCGATGGAAAAGGGACTTGATCTATGGTGTAGATGTGCTCTTTGGGATAAAATTTAATTCGTTTGTCTCTGGAGTGTATATTCTGGGCATTGAAGCCCAAGGCTTTCTCCACTATTGCCTTTCCTGTTAAGGTTGGCGCAACCAAGGACTCCTCTTTAAGTTCCTGCTCGTTAAAATCACGCGCCAAGGTTTCTGGCTGGTCCGGTAACTCCGTGAAATTACAGCCAAGGTACTTTTCTCTGTACTTCTCCTTCTCCCATGCCTGTGCTTGAACGGTATCCCAAATGTTCTCAGGAACCAAAGTGTTAGAACTATCCAATGTGGAGGGAATAGAAAAGCTTTGGTCAAAGGAGTTAATTACCTGGGCGATAAACTTGATGCAACCTAATTCGTTAGTATGGACCTGATATTCTGAGAACCTGATGACTGCCCAACCCCGCTCTACGAAATAATTGTCACGCATTGTGTCATCCCCTTTGCAATGGGTAGGCTGCCGGGTGATTCCCGCGTATGGCTCATCGATTTCAATATCTATCCTTATATTTTTCCCTGACTTGCTGTCAATAATAGCAATGTCCGGCTCATAAGGCCTGGTGTTCTTCCCTGTATTAAGACGGATCTTGCCAGAAACAGTGTATTTTCCTTCGAAGAATCTTTTCAGGGCTTTTTCGAACTGCTCTTCCTTGTGGCCCCTCCGTTTTGTAGCGCCATCCCTGAACGTTCTGACAACACACCCTTTTTGTGGGTACCTGAAGACTGGGAAGCTTTCAAGGCTTTCTTGCCTGTTGCATTCATAGTTGACGAATAGCGTTTCATGTAATATCTTTTCTGTCTCCTTTCTGGCTTCAGGCAGATTTTCCTTTGGTTTTGTCTTTACTTTTGTCTCCGCTAGTGGGATGTCGACTACTCCCCTAGATTCAAGCTTAATAGGCATAGTTTTCGGCTCTTGAGGCTGTGCACTGATTGTTTTAGTCTGCACTCTAGCAACGGCGGGGGCTTGTACCCTAGCTACCGGGATGGGTTCCGATTTTAAAAAAACAGGTTTGGGAGCATCCAGCTTGGAAACAGGAGAGGAGTTAGGATTAACTTGAGCCGTTTCCTTTTGTATTACATTGGCCGAGGAATTCGAAACATTGACCTTAGCTGATTTACTGGCGCGACTAAGGGTGGGATCTTCTCTCCTACGCTTCTTAGTGCTTCTGAACTTCCTCTCTATAACGATCGCCAAGACTACCAGGAGTATAATAAATGCTCGGAGCTGAATAGGGTGAATTTTTATGTACTCTAAAAGTAAATCATATAAATATTCCATTTTTTAATTGATTTAGTTATTACTTGATTGATTTAAGTGTTTGTGCTCCTGAGTGGAAAGAATAGTCCAGTAGATACATGTATCTCGATTGTACTGGATATCTACCCTCTCCAAAATGTACAAACTGTATTTAATTCGGTAAGTAAATTATTGCTTAGGGTAATTTGGATAGAGATGAATTACTCATTGCTATGTGCAACTTTATAGAAAGTGCCAACGAGGGAATCAATTAGCTTCGCTTGTTTCTAAGGTCGTTGCTTCAATTGGTAAAGTTAGGGTTAGCCAAGATTTAATCTTTTTAGGCATGAGGTTAATGTTCCTATACAAGAAGCTGGAAATCTCTTTAGGACAAATTCTGAAGATATTACTTTTGTCTTGTCCATATACCTCACCTTTGGTAGTGAAAAGATATACATATCCTTCAAGGTTTGCGAAATCATCCTTGTTTAGATTATTGTATCCGTTCTTCACTTGTACAACCGCATTTTGACCAGTAGAGCGGTGTATGAGCTCGTACTCATATGCGAGTGTATCGTCTTTGCAACTACTAGGCAACATCATGAAACCATGCTCCAGTTGCAAGTAAAGGGCAAGGGCATCTTCACAGTCATCTGAAGAAAGGAGTGAGTAGATATCACCCCTGACCAAACTCTGCACTTCATATTGCGGATAATTGGATAAGCCGTTAAAGGTGATTTTTGAAAAGTTCTTTACTGAATTATCATGTACCATTTGTAATGTACGGGCAGGTATGAAGCAATTCACCAGTTTGCCTGGTACTGCTTCAATTGTTCCTACTTTTTGCCAATCACATTTCCTTACATTAACCATATCTGCCCTTGAAGCTTCCTCGCTAGTGTCGTAAAACCAATCAGATATGATTCGCCCTAAATAATAGATACCATCTTTGTCACGGGTCCAGATAAGATCATTGACCTCCATTTTGTTGTGCAAGGCATTCCATGCAGGCCACCAACTCTTGTCTTTTCCGTTGTAATAGTCCTCTCTTGCTTTTTTTTCATAGTAAGAAGAAGTTATTTGGTTATCTCCGCAGTAGACTTGCCAGCCAATTCCAACCAAGCCTTCTTCTAGACATCTTTTTCTAGCGTCTATGCCTGCCTGGGCACCGGGCTTTAGATTTATTCTCCAGATGTTCATTTACTTATATGATTTAATTAAAGATTTATTATTCAAAGTATTAAGACTTTCGGATAGCTTCAAAGATTACTATTTCATGAATCAATTTTTTATTGATATCTACCACCTATATTCTAATAAAAATTTAAAGGAGTCAAAGGACGATTACAATATAATTAATTTTTAATATTCGAGTTGAATTATTTATATTAATTCATAAATATATCTTATTGCATTTTGACTTTCTTATTTATTTGAATGGGTTTGTTTTAAAATATATCCACTTACAATAGACTTGCTTTAAGTTCATGCAATAAGTAGGAAAGGATTTAGGTCGGAATATCTTAATTTTAAATCCTGCTTCCTTAACCCATGCAGAGTATTGATACCCCTTTATGAGTACCTCGCCCAAAGAGATTACCATTCATACAAGTAGAACTCTTATGTATGCAGAGTTAGCCAAGATAATGGACTATTCTGTTGATAATGGGTTGTTTATAAATGCTTTAGAAGATAACCTGTTAAGCAAAACCACAAAATCTAATCAGGAGAAGACAAACAAATACCTTAAAACGCTTTACAGTTTTGATAATGAAGCTGTTGAATTTAAAGGCTTTGTGTATTATTGGAAGATGTCTGAGGAAAATGATAAGTCCCTTCTGGCTCTGCTTTACGCACTTGGTCGTGATTTTCTGTTAGCGGAAAGTGCTGAGACTATACTCAAGGTTCCAGTAGGAGAGAAAGTAAAAGTTGAGGCTGTTGAAGAAGCACTAGAGTCCTTCCACCCAAACAGATTCACCGCTAAAACAAGAAAATCCGTTGCACAGAACCTAATCAGTTCTTGGAAACAAGCTGGCTATATTATAGGCAAAGTTAGGGGCATAAGAACAAAAACTAACCCAACCTACTCTGTAGTAGCCTTTGCTATGCTTTTGGCTTACCTTGATCAAAAACGTGGGGAGCTCATCTTACAGAGTAAATGGGTAAGGGCATTAGATTTGTCTGAAACAAAAGTGCGGGAGCTAGCGGTGGAGGCTGCTAGGCATGACCTTGTACAATATCAATTTGCCGGCAGTGTGACCGTGATTTCCTTTGAAAAATTCTTGTCTAATCTTTAGTAATAATGGCTTCAAAAGTTGAAAGTCTTTTAGAGGCTTTTGAGCGGGTTCTGATGGAGCCATGGACTCAAACTCTATCAGCACAGGAGAGAGTGTGGTTTTTGGTCTATGACCCTGCAGACCAGCGGAGAATTGACTTGAGGCTGGGTGACTTCGAGGCCGCCGCTGTGCAGGCAGGCAAACGCTGGGTCCACATATCCTTGAAAGTGTGTTTTTCTGATTGGATGTCAAGGCATGAATACCGGGAAGAGTATTTTGCTGATCCAGAGGCGTTGGCAGACCAACTGGAAGTGGAGTTTAAGCCTTTTGTGATTGAATATATAGGCAAGGAGATTGACAAGTCAGGTACTGATTCAAATACACTAATTGTGGTCAAAGATGTGGCGGCGGTTTTTGGATTTGCCCGTCTGTCAAATATCATCAGTACTGCTTCCGAGCATGTGAAAGGAAGAATGCTGGTGCTTTTTCCAGGAGAATTTAATAAAAACCAATACAGACTTCTAGATGCCCGCGATGGTTGGAGTTATCTAGCAAGACCTATAATAGCATAATATCTAATATTATATGAATAAGAATAAAGAGCTATTTGAGCTTAATCCAGACGAAAATAACCTGGTGAATGACGGGGTAGTGGAAATAAACACAGCCCAAACAGAGAATGGGTTGAAAATTCTGCGTCATGAGTTAAAAACCTTTGTTTGCGAAGGGGAATACCAGCAAGGGCTAGTTAGGATTTTGCAAACGTACCTGAACCATATTGATTCCCCTAAACAACCGGCAGCTTGGGTAAGTGGGTTCTTCGGCAGTGGTAAATCCCATTTAGTGAAGATATTGGGGCAGCTATGGGAGAACTATGAATTCCCTGACGGCACTACTGCCAGGTCTATAAAAGCCTTGCCAGATGACGTGAACGAGCTGTTTGTTGAACTGGAAAGGAAGCAAAAAGTACAAGGAAAGCTATCAGTAGCAGGTACATTAAAGGACTTTCCAGCGGCTGACATTCGATATTCGTTTCTACAGTTGTTCCTAAATGCATTAGGGCTGCCGCAACAATACCATCACTTCAAATTCATTTACTGGGCCAAACAAGAGGGTATCCTGGAGGAACTAAAAGCTTTAGTTGAGGCAGAAGGTAAGGACTTTAGGAAAGAGTATGAGAACCTGTTTGTATCTTCCACACTAGCTAAGTGCCTACTCCAGCTTAAGCCTGATTTTGCCGAGAATGAGGCCAAAGTAAAGGAAAACTTCAAAGCCAACTTTAAACGAGTTGAGACTATTAGTAGAGAACAACTAATTGAAACCATCAAGCATGAAGCACTTCCAATGTTTCATGGTGCTAAAATACCATGCACTATCATTGTGCTAGATGAGGTACAGCAATTTATTGGTACAGATGGCAACAAAACCATAGATATCCAGAACTTGGCGCAAGAGCTTTCAAGTGGGTTTGACGGTAAGTTTTTATTGGTAGCGACTGGTCAAAATGCCTTGTCAGAAACACCGTCCCTGCAGCCCCTTCAAGACCGATTTAGCGTGAAGGTATCTCTTTCAGATACAGACGTAGAGACGGTAACCCGCAAAACAGTTCTTCAAAAGAAAGCTACTGCTGTAAAGCTGATAGAGAAAAGACTGGAAGACAGCCTTGGAGAAATTTCCAGGAATTTGGCTGGTACTGATTTCGGCTATAATACCAATGATAAAACTAACCTTGTGGCAGACTACCCTATTTTGCCCTCTACCAGGAAGTTTTGGAAGAAGGTTTTGCAGGCCATTGATACCGCAGGTACTTCAGGACAGCTCCGTAGCCAATTAAGAATTGTAGATGATAGTCTTAAGCATGTCGCAAATAAGGATGTAGGATACGTTATTCCGGCAGATTACATTTTTGTGCAGAAGCAGCAACAACTTCTACAGAATGCATTGCTGCTGAATGAAACAAATAACCTAATACAGGAGAGAAAAGCCCAGGGTGGTGATGGGGTGTTGGAAAGTCGGATACTTAGTGCTGTATTCCTTATGGAAAAACTGCCCTCAAATGGGCAGAGCAACCGCTTAAAGTCTGATGAGAATACGATTGCAGACTTGTTGATTGACAACCTGGTGGAGCCTTCTGATAAGTTCAGGACAAATGTGAAGGAGCTAATCAAGAAGCTGGTAGAAAAGAAAGTGTTGATGCCTGTAGATGATGAATTCAAGCTACAAACCAAAGTAGGGGCCGAGTGGGAGCAAGAATACAGCAAGCATGCTCAAAAGCTGAACAATTCTTCTGGGGAAGATCAAATCGACCAGTTAAGAAAGGAGAAGATTCTTGCCTTTTTCAGAGACAGAACCAAGACTATAAATATACTACAAGGTGTCTCCAAGCAAAAAAGGGACTTTGAGGTCTGGAACCAATCCGCTAAACCAAATACGGAGAACAAACTCCATTTTTGGGTAAAAGACGGATGGTTTGAGAACGAAGCCATCTTAATGCAGGACATCCGCGGAGAAGGGGCTAATACACCCCTAGCATATGCCTATGTTAACAAACAACGTGATCAGGAGCTGCGGGGGGAAATCATAAAATTCCTAGCTGCTAAGCAAACCCTAGATGCCAAAGGGCTTCCTGGTACACCGGAGGGCCAGCAGGCGCAAAGAAGCATGGAAACCCGTAAGGGACTGGCTTTGCAGGCTGTACAAGATATTATCAATAATATCTGCAAGGAGGCAAGTATATTCCTCGCGGGTGGTAATAAAGTAGATCAGGGCAACGTAGGGGAAAATATCAAAGAAGCCCTCGAGAGCACCGCTTTAAGGCAATTCTCTGATTTCACAAAAGGTGACTACAGAGACTGGGATAAAGCACTTACAAAAGCTATAGCCAATGATCTTGAAGCAATGAAGCGAATTGGTTGGGATAAAGAGCCAAAGGACCATCCTATTGCCACAGAGATTTTGCGCTTCATTGCCAACAGCACCAAAACAGGTAAGGAAATTAGAAATCACTTTACAAAGTCTCCTTATGGCTGGAGCCAAGATGCAATAGACACTATAATCTTGATGCTTCGGTTAACCGAGCATATTTCTACTCCTGAAACTAACCTTAATCAATCTAAAATAGGAGCGGCTGCATTCAAAAGAGAAACGCATACCCTCTCTGCATTGGACAGAATTAATATTAGGAAGATTTACCAGGAGGCAGGGATAAACTGTAAATCAGGAGACGAATTTGTTCACTCTAACACTTTCCTATCCCAGCTTAAATATTTGGCTAATAAGGTAAGTGGAGATTCTCCATTGCCTGAGCCTATAAGCATTCAGTTTATCAAAGATATTGAGAACCTAGACGGAAACCAGCGCCTGGTGAGTATTCTTGAGCAGCAGGAGGACCTTAAGGCTAAGTATAAGGACTGGAGCCAAAAGGATAAACTGGTGGTAAAGCGGGAACAGATGTGGGGTGTGCTCAATTCTTTGATGCACCATGTCCCTGTAGCAGCTGAAGTTGAGCAACTGCAGAAAGAAGCAGAAGCTGTGAGAGAGGATAGACTGTTGCTGCATGAGTCAGATCTAGTAGGACCATTGGTTGTTCGGATAACCGACTTGTTGAACCAATTGCTCCAACAAGTCAAAGAGAATTTCAATGCCACATATGATGCTCTCAAAGCAGAGCTTGAAGCGAACGAGCATTTCCTGAAAATAGAACCTGATGAGCGCCAAAAAATTCTGGCCAAGCACCAGATTTTACATCGACCAGAAATAAAGGTGTTAGATGCACAGGCAATGCTAAACCAACTGCAGCATGAAAGCCTGAACACATGGGAGATCAAGATAGCCGCATTGCCAGGCCAGTTTGCTTCTGCCATAGCTGAAGCAGTTAAACTGACACAGCCCAAAGCAAAAACATACTCTACTCCTAAGAAGACTATAACAAGTAAGCCCGAATTGGAGCAGTATATAATTCAATTGAAGACTGAAATTGAAGAGTTGTTGGAAAGCAGTTCTTCTGTGATTATCAATTAACAACCTTATGGCAGTTTTAACTTCCGCTCAACGCAGCTTTTTAGAAAACACAGTTATAAATGCCCGTAAGCATGCCGAGATAGGTGCTCGCAATGCATTGCAGGCCCTGGCAGTACATCACATGGAGCCATTTAGCCATATGGATGCTGAGCAGCGCTCTTTGCGTAACCGCTTGCGCCACAAAGCTCGCCTATTGGGTGATGCTGTGCTAGACAAAGGAGAACACCAGATAGACCATTTGGCGTATGAGCTCGCCTATGAATATTGGCACCAGATGCTCTTTGCTAAGTTTTTGGAGGCAAACGGGCTGCTGATGCATACAAGCGGTGTTGCGGTGAGCATGGAAGATTGCGAAGAACTTGCCCGTGAAGAAGCCTATGCGGATAAGTGGGCTGCAGCAGCAGACTATGCTTCCCGCATGTTGCCAGCTATATTCCGACCTGATGACCCAATAATGCAAATAAATTTTGCCACTGAGGACCGTTTTAAGCTGGAGGGGCTGCTAGATAGCTTGGAAGAAGAACAGTTTATAGCTGATGATAGTTTGGGTTGGGTATATCAGTATTGGCAGACAGAGGAGAAGAAGCGTCTTGATAAAAGTAGCGATAAAATAAATGGTGAAAAAGTACCAGCTAAAACTCAGTTATTTACTGAAGCTTACATGGTTAACTTTCTTATTGATAATACTATAGGCGCTTGGTGGATAAGCCGTAACCCAGGTACAACACCTCCTGTAAAGTTTGAGTACCTGCGGCTTTTAGAAGATGGCACACCAGCAGCAGGTAAATTTGAAGGCTGGCCAGATAAAATGGCTGAAGTCACTTCACTTGACCCATGCATGGGATCAGGGCACTTTGTGGCTTCTCTTTTCCCGGTGTTTGCGAAGCTGCGTATGCACGAAGAAGGGCTTACGAAGGAAGAAGCCACGGATAAAGTAATTGCCGAAAACCTGCACGGTTTAGAGCTGGATCCACGCTGTACCCAGATTGCGGCATTTAACCTAGCAATTACTGCCTGGAAGTTTTGCGGACAGTATAAGGAGCTCCCTGAAATGAATTTGGCTTGTAGTGGCGTTGCGCCAAAAGGCAAGCAGGATGACTGGGTGAAACTGGTGGGCAAGGTAGATAGAGTAGAAGATAAGGCGCGGCTGGAGAATGGCATGAGAATGCTTTATGATCTATTTCAACTTGCTCCAGAATTAGGTAGCCTGCTTGACCCTTCAACTATAAAAGCAGATGCGTTCACAGCAAGCTTTGAAGAGTTGAAACCTGTATTACAAAAAGCTCTTGATGGGGAAGTAGACAAAGATCAAGCTGAACGAGGGGTTGTTGCTGCAGGTATTGCTAAAGCAGGTGAAATCCTTGCACAAAAGTATACTCTGCAAATCACAAACGTGCCATATTTATCTCGTAGCAAACAAGATAATGTTATAGCGGACTACTGTGAAAAATATTATCCAGAAGCGAAAGCGGATTTGGCTACAGTTTTCCTAGAGAAAATGCTTAAATCAAATATCTATGGGGGAATTTCCTGTAGTGTGATACCTCAAAATTGGTTGTTTCTAACTACATATCAAAAATATAGGGAAAAGCTTTTGAAGAATGAGCAGTGGAGTGTTATTGCTAAGCTAGGAACAAAAAGCTTTCAAACACCTATGTGGGATTTTAATGTAATGCTAATTAGTATTCAGCATCTTAAGCCTATTGTTAATTATGAATTTTGTGGATTAGATGTCTCTAAATCACCAAATGCAACCACAAAAGAGAAAGCCTTAAGAAGTAGTGATATAAAAATCGTCAATCAATTAGATCAATTCAATAATCCAGATACACGAGTAGCTCTAGGTGATATTGAGAATATTGAACTATTGTCTAAGCATTCCTACTCATATCATGGTCTTACAACTGGGGATATGCCATGTATGAAGTTTTTTTTCTGGGAATTTAACAAAATTCCAAATGAGTGGATATTGTTTCAGGGGACAGTTAAGCGAAATATCAATCATGGGGGAAAGGATTCATTATTGCGATGGGAGAATGGAACAGGGTTAATTCAAACTCTTCTTGGGGCTAGAAAAGATGGATTGGAGGCTTGGGAAAAGAAAGGAGTAGTGGTAAGTCAAATGGGGTCCTTGCCTGTAACTCTATATACAGGTACTGCATTTGATAATAACACTTCTGTAATTATTCCTGAACAGGAATCTGCGTTACCTGCAATTTGGTCCTTCTGCTCTTCGACAAAATATAAGGACGCGGTAAGAATAATTGATCAAAAGTTAAATGTAACTAGTGCAACACTTGCCAAAGTCCCCTTTGACCTATCATATTGGCAGAAGATAGCAGCAGAACAGTATCCGAATGGACTGCCTAAGCCATATAGTGATGATGCCACGCAGTGGTTGTTCCACGGTCATCCTGTAAAAGCTGAAAACCCGCTACAGGTAGCTACTTCTCGAATGATTGGCTATCGCTGGCCAGCAGAGAGTGAAAAGGAGATGGAGTTGGCTGCCGAAGCCCGAGAGTTGATTGCTGCTGTTGAGGCTTTTGATGGATTAACCGATGAGGATGGTATTCTCTGCATCCCTTCTGTAAACGGGGAAATGCCCGCAGCTGAAAGGCTAAGAGAATACCTACAGGCGATTTACGGCTCTGACTACACTACCCATACTATTGAAGAGCTGCTCCAGAAGGAAGGATCCAAGAAAGCGAACTTGGATGAATGGCTGCGTGAAGAGTTCTTTGAGCAGCATTGCAAGACCTTCCAGAACCGTCCTTTCATCTGGCACATTTGGGACGGTCGCAAGGATGGATTCTCCGCGCTAATTAACTATCACAAGCTGACCAAAGAGAACCTGCAGAAGCTTATCTATACCTACCTTGGCGACTGGGTCAGGCACTGTGAGCAAAAACGCAAGCACGGTGAGAGCGGTGCTGATGGCCTGCTGATGGCGGCAAATGCTTTGAAGGAAAAGCTGGAGCTGATATTAGAGGGAGATGCCCCTTATGATGTCTTCGTTCGCTGGAAAACACTGGAGCAGCAGCCTCTCGGCTGGGACCCAGATTTGAACGATGGGGTGCGCCTGAACATCCGCCCGTTTATAGAAGCTGGTGTGCTGCGCAAAAGGGTGAATTTGAAATGGGGGGTGGATAGAGGCAAGAACCCAGCAGGAAGCCCTTGGGGAGAAGTACGTGATAATGATAAACATCTTTCATTAGAAGAAAAGAGTGCTGCCCAAGCAAATGTAAGGGTTAGTAGAGAGTCTGTTATTTCACAATGAGTTTATCTAAGAAGATAATTAAAAGCCTTACTAAGGCTAAAGAATATAATAGTGCCATCATGGTGAAGCCAGAGGTAATCCTCTGGCCTGATCCTGAGTGCCAGTGGGAGTCTGTTATACTTGAGTTGCAAAAGGAGTTTGAAGCTTTACTTGTGCTAGGAGAGTTTAACCCCGAAGCAAAGCAAGGACCTGCTATCTGGATAAAGTGCATGGTAAATAAAGCCTTACCTGAAGCTACTTGGAGCACTGACGAAACACCTATTATTTATTTACCTGGCATTTCAAAAAGTGACTTAAAGAATAGTGCAGATGATAACCTAGCGCTGCAGCCTCTCTTAGAGTACTTGTATACCGGCAACATCTGGACCCAGGAAAACGGCAAAGAGTGGACACTGTTAGCTTTCCTGCAAAACAAACAGGCTGGACTTGGTATTAAAACAGCACAGGATACACCCACTAAAGATGCCCTCAAAAAGGCGCTTCCAAGTATCTTCAATGAGGAACATGCTCTTTATAATAAACCTGTTATAGATGCTGACTACTTGCACAGCATTCTGTTCCCTGATGTAGTACCTAACATTGTGAAATGGTTGAACGAAGGGGATACGTTTCTCAATGGTTTGCCTAAAGACAAGCTGGAGATTTTTTCGAACATCTGTCAGTCACAGTATGGCTTCAAGCCAGAAAAGATCAGTCTAATAGCAGCCGCTGAAAAGCTTGGCTCCCAAAACAACAACTGGAAACAGGTGTGGGATTACTTTGCCAATGCCCCGAAAAAGTACCCTAACATTCCCACGCTACTAAGATCAGCTAAGCCGGCAGTCTTTGGTTTAGGTTTATTTGATTTACCTAAGGAAAGCTGGCCTCAAATTAATGAGGAAGAAGAAGAGAAGCTCAGAAATGGGTTGAAAGCGCTTTGTAAAGACTTTCCACTGGAGGCAACTCTAAAACTACGGAGTTTGGAAAGTGAGCATGCCCAGCGCAGAGAATGGTTATGGGCTGACTTAGGCGAGGCTCCTCTTGTTCAGGCACTAGAGCACTTAGTTTACATGGCTGAAACTTCACTTGAGCCTATACCTGCAGGCTCTATAGAAGAAATCAAGCATTACTACACAGATAGAGGCTTCAGGGTAGACCAAGGTATGCGTTTAGCACTGGCCAAGGTTAAATCAGAACAGGATAAAGAAGTAATAAAAGCTGTAATCAATTGCGTTTATAAACCCTGGCTTGAAAATACAACTTCTAAATTCCAAGCATTAGTTGAAAAGGACAGCTACATTTTTACATCGCAAACCGCTCAGGGGGAAACAGAAGGCTTTGTCCTTTTTGTGGATGCCTTCCGTTTTGAGCTAGCTAAGCAGTACACAGACAGGCTTGCAAAGAGCAACAACTATAAAGTACAGCTCCTGCCTACTTGGTCTGCCATTCCTAGTGTAACGCCAACAGCCAAGCCACATGTTTCACCAATTGCTCTTTCTCTTTCACCTGAGAGCCACTTCAATGAGTTTAGACCTCAAACCTTGGCAGCTAAGGATCTAAATACTACTGTATTCCGCAGTGCCTTACAAGAGATCGGGTTCAATTACATAGGCAATAATGTAAACATATCGTCAGAGTCTATGCAATGGCGTGAGATAGGCGATATAGATACTAAAGGGCATGATGAGCAATCTGGTATGGTTCGTAGGGTAGACGAACTTTTTGACCAGATTGATGAAGTAATCGAAACAGCTGTGTCAAAAGGTATAACTAAAATCAAAATAGTAACAGACCATGGTTGGCTGTTGCTTCCGGGTGGTCTGCCAAAGGAAAGCTTACATAAAGACTTAGCTGAGACGCGTTGGGGGAGGTGTGCGCTTATAAAGGAAGGTGCAAAAACAAACCTCCTTCATTTGCCATGGAGATGGAACAAACAAGTGCATATTGCCTATGCACCTGGTATAAGCTTCTTTATTAGAATTAACGAGGAGTACGCCCACGGCGGTATCTCATTGCATGAGTGCCTGATACCTGAACTACTGATAGAGACAAATGCTAAAACCCCTGCAAATAAGGGCAAGATCATTAACTTCAAATGGGTAAACCTTAATTGCAAAGTGGAGGTGAAAGATGAAGCGGAAGGTTATAAAATAGATGTAAGAACCAAGCCTTCAGATCCGTCTACTTCTATTGCAATTTCAAGAAACCGGGTTGTAAAAGATGGAAAATGCTCTATTATGGTTGATGATGCTGAAGAAGGAAATGCAGCTATGATAGTGCTATTAGACAAAAACGACAATATTATTGATAAGATGCCAACCCAGGTTGGTCCTGAAGCATGACTATGGAATTGGATAAAATAGACCGGATTGCCTCAGAAGCATTTGAAGGGTATATTGTTAGGAAGGATTTACTGGAACAATTTAGGAAAACATACCCTGTTCCAACTTATGTGATTGAATTCTTGCTTGGTAGGTACTGTGCTACTACAAATGAAGAGGAGATTCAGGAGGGCCTTGAAATTGTAAAACGCCAGCTACAGGATAGAACCGTCCGGCCTGGGGAGGAAGAGTATTTCAAGTCTAAAGCAAGGGAAAAAGGGTCTATCAAGATCATTGACATCATCACCGCTAAGCTTGATTCCCGCACAGATAGCTATGTTGCTTACTTACCTAGCCTACGCCTGAATAACATCCGCATTTCCCCTGAGATGGTAAGTGCAAACGATAGAATGTTGACAGGTGGGTTTTATGCTGAGCTGGAGGTAGAATATGATAACGCCATTGCCCAGGAGAATAACGGTCGCCCCTTTGGTATTACCAGTTTGAGGCCAATACAACTGTCGCAACGGAATGTTGTGGAAACGCTTTACCAAGGTAGGCAGTCTTTTACACTAGAAGAATGGAAGGACTTTCTGATTAGGAGTGTAGGCATGGAGCCTACTGCTCTATCTGAGAGAGCCAAAAATGTGCTACTTGTACGCATGATCCCTTTTGTGGAGCGGAATTACAATGCCGTTGAACTTGGGCCCAGGGGAACTGGCAAATCCCACCTATACCAGCAGATTTCTCCCTACTCGCATCTTGTGTCTGGAGGTAAGACAACGGTTTCTAAAATGTTTGTGAACTTAGGCAGCGGCGAACGCGGCTTGGTTTGCAAGTATGATGTGGTCTGCTTTGATGAAGTCTCCGGGGTTTCCTTTGACCAAAAAGATGGAGTAAACATCATGAAGGGCTACATGGAGAGCGGTGAGTTCAGCAGGGGGAAGGAGCCTATTAGAGCTGATGGAGGCGTGGTGTTAGTTGGTAACTTTGATGTAGATGTAGAGCACCAGCAACGCGTAGGTCATTTGTTTGGACCCTTGCCTCCGGAGATGCGCGATGATACCGCCTTTATGGACCGTATACACGCCTTTGTTCCGGGGTGGGATTTCCCCAAACTAAACAAGGCCTACTTTACGGACCATTTTGGCTTGGTGAGTGACTTTTTAGCTGAGTGCTGGACAAGACTTAGGGACAACAGCCGGATATCTTCTGTTTTACCAAGAGTTGATTTTGGAGGAGCAATGAGTGGTAGAGATACCACGGCTGTCTATAAGACCATGAATGGGCTCTTAAAACTCATGCAGCCAAATCCTGAAGAACCTATTTCTGATGAGCTTTTAGAATGGGCTGTAAAAGTTTCTCTAGAATATAGACGAAGAGTAAAGGAACAGCAAAAACGCATTGGGTCAGCTGAATTCCGGAATACCCATTTCAGTTACAGAATTGGTCTAGAAGGGGTTGAAACCTTTGTCACTACCCCCGAGCTTCATAGTGAGAATACTATTGGAGAAGACCCTCAGCCACCAGGGCAAGTATGGACCATTAATACCAGCAGCCAAGACGAACCAGCAGGCTTATATAAGATAGAAGTAAATGTTGGTCCAGGCAGTGGTGTGAAAATTCTAAATAGACCTGCACCTGCCCAATTTCAAGAGAGTGTAAGAATCGCTGAGCAAAACCTTTATAGTAAGACTAAGGAGTTGGTGGGAGATAGAGATTCGCGCAGTCATGAATTCTCCGTGCAACTCAGATCCTTTGATGCGTCTAAATCTGGAAGTGGGGTAGGCATGGGAGTTCTGGTGTCTCTTTGTAGTGCTCTTTTGGAGCGAAGTCTTAAAGGCGGTTTAGTGATAGTTGGGCACCTTAATCTGGGTGGCTCTACAGATTTAGTTTATAATGCTGTAAACTTAGCTGAATTGGCTGTAGAGAAGGGAGCCACAACTTTGCTAATACCTTTGAATTCCAGAAGGCAGTTAAATGATCTTTCGGATGATATGATTACGAAAATTAATATTCAATATTACACTGATTTGAGAGACTGCTTGATGAAAGCTCTATTAGAATAAATAATATGGCCTGCTAAATTTAGCAGGCCATATTATTACAAACCCAGTTGATTAGCTATTTCTATTGCCTCATCAATTATATCAATAGCTTCTCTTTGCGTTTTTGCTTCCCATGTTCTATCAATCAATTTTCTGAGTTGTTCTGTGTGTTCCGTTTTAGGGAACCTGTAGACAAGAACAGTGAGCACTGTTGTCAAGGCTCGTTGGCTACTGAAAAATTTTTCTGGATTGTTTTCATGTACAAAGCCTCCAAAAATATCCTGCGCAGCATACCCAAAAGGGTCACAATATTTGGAATTACAATCAAAAGCTGCTCGTGCAAGATCTTCGTAATTGAAGGCTGCATCGTTAGGTTTATTCAAATGCATAATTTTGCTCAGTTAAATAAAATATGTAGTAAAGGTGTGCAAATTGTGTGCAAACAAAAAAACCACTTACAAGTTTTATATCGTAAGTGACTGATTAATGAGTGGTCGCGCAGGAAGACGAACCCCAAACTTTCTGATTTGCAGCAGAATGCTTTATCCAGTTGAGCTGCTTTATTGAATTACGATTTAAAACCCATTTCCCATTTCTGCCTTGGAGTTTAGACACTCCTAGATAGGCAGCACCTTTCTATATCCTTGATAATTTTTATAGAACCACTCTATAAGTAAATGTTCCACGACCAATTAAAAAATCAAGAATGGTCCTCTTTGCTCTTTACTACAAGTCAATACTCCTTCACAAACATATGATAAGATTAATATTGAGAAAATTTTAAGTTATTTTACAAATCAGGAATGGACGTTACTGATCTGTAAAATAACACTATCTTCGCGTGGAACATAAGGGAGGGAGGGGTTTCAAGCTATGGAGTATCATAAATATATCGCCTATTACCGGGTGTCCACCGTCAAGCAGGGCAGGAGCGGGCTTGGCTTGGAGGCCCAGCGGGCAGCCGTCATCTCCTATGCCAAGGACCCGTGCGGCATCCTGCAGGAGTTCACCGAGCAGGAGTCGGGCAAGAATGACGACCGCCCGCTCCTGGAGCAGGCGATCCTGGCGGCCAAGCGGCATGAGGCCACCCTGATCATCGCCAAGCTGGACCGCCTGAGCCGGGAGGTGGCTTTCCTCTTCCAGCTCAAGAAGCGGGTGGAGCGTAACAGCATTAGCTGGCTGTGCCTAGACATCCCCGAGATGAACACGCTCAACATCGGAATCTGGGGGACCATGGCCCAGCACGAGCGGGAGCAGATCAGCAAGCGCACCAAGGCGGCGCTGCAGGCCCTGAAAGCAAGGGGCAGGAAACTGGGCAACTTGGAGAACCTGACCGACGTCGGCCGAGGGCTCGGCGTGGAGGCGATCAAGAGGAAAGCGGCCGCTAACGAAAACAACCGGAGGGCCGCGGAGCTGATCCGCCTTTACAGGGAGCAGGGGGCCACTTGGGTGACCATCGCCGGCAAACTGAACCAGTCCGGTTTCAAGGCGAGCAAGGGAGGGGTTTTCCAAGCCGTGCAGGTGAAGCGAATCTATGAGCGCTATTGTCTCGTCTCTGGCTAAGCTACCGGTCCGGTCCCGGGTGTAGCGAACCACCTTTCTCCGGTTCTTGCAGAAGCATACAATTCTTAGCTGGGGGGATTCTAGTATATGGAGCTCCCTTTGAGGTGTATTAATCCTGTCTAGCAATCCAACCTGGCCTCTATTATATATTATAAACCCAGAAGTGCGTTAGTCAAATAAAATAAAAAGCAATGGCTTGAATCGGATTTGTCAGTGATTCAGGATCCCATAGGCTTGGGTATTGATTCCTCAGAGGACTTACCCTCCTGCATTAAGGTCGTACTGGAGAAGGAGAGCAGGATAAAAATTTTAAATAATATAGCATTATACTATATTTAACTACATCTTTTTGTAGTTTGTAGTTGAATTGCTGCAGCAGCAGGCATGCCTCTCTTTGTTTAGGGTAAGGGTTATATGTGTTTCCTATCGTGCTAGCCCAACCTTAAACACTGGCTCATATCTATTCCCCCATTTACTTGGAATAATATAGTATGTCCCTACTAAAATAGCGGTGTTCACCATATTTCTCAACAAGGGATTAAGTAGTTCAAGATTAGATGCAAAACGAAAGGAAAATAGAGCGGCTTACGATAGGAGAGGCCAATGACGAGATTATAACAGCTTACCGTAAATTCAAGTCCCTTATATACAACGAGAATTACTCCCTTCCTCTCCGTTTGCAGTTGGCTAGATATGAGGCTTTAGGGATTGACAAAAAGTTAAGAATCCTCGCGAGTAAAATAGCTTCGTGCGATGACAGTTTCGTTGATAGTAAAATTGAGAGGATAAGCTTCGCTTGCTATCCGAAGCAGTTGAAGGGGGCGGAGGAGAGTAAGTTCGAGGGTGTGTTTTTTTCCAACAAAAGGAGCAGCGAGTCATATACCTGCCCCCGGCTCACCACCTTTATAGAATGCCCTGTCGAGCTCCACATTCTTTCTGTCCTTTGGGTGATGCGGCTTGGCCACAAGCTTGACAAAGACTTGGCTGACTCCTGCTTTGCGAACAGGCTGCACAGAAATACAGATGAGGAATTTTACGGGAACGGTATCCGTCTTTTTCAAAAATACTTTGAACGGTATTCAAGTTGGCGAAATGAGACCATATCTAAAGCCAAGGCGTTACACCAGCAGGGGCTGAACACAGCTATCTTGAACCTGGACCTTAAGGACTTCTACCATTCGGTTGATTTTGACCTTTCAAAAGAAATCCCAACTCAAGGGGGTTCTTTCGATGAATGGCTGAATAGGAAGCTTGCTGATATCCATCAAAAATATGCCGACTGTCTTTTTGAGGAGGGCCTTATCAGGGAACCCAGGCGCATTCTGCCTGTTGGGCTAGTGTCCTCAAGTATCCTTGCAAACCACTACCTCAAAGATTTTGACCAGTGCATAGAAGACTTTGTGAACCCATATTTCTATGGGAGGTATGTAGATGATATTATGCTTGTTTTCAAGTCGCCCTCCGACTTGGAAAAACAAACAGACCCGGTGGCCTCTTTTGTGAAAAGATTCATCCAGCAGCCTTTGGATAACAGCGAGGGTTGCCTGAAGGTAGATGAGGCAAAGGGAGGGGAGGGAAGTCCTGAAGATACTGTATTCAGTATTGACTATAAGGGGAATAAACTCACCTTCCAACAATCAAAGGTGAAACTATTCAACTTTCAAAAGGATGAGCCTTTAAGCTTGCTTGAAGAATTTGAGGAGAACATCCGAAAGAACAGTAGTGAATTCCGGATGTTACCGGAAGAGGACAGTCTAATGGATTCATTCGACAAAGCCTCTTCGCATATCAGCTATTCAGACTCAATAAATAAGATAAGGGCTATAGAAGGCTTTCGTTATGACAGGCTGCAGGCTTCTAAGCACTTAAGCTTCCTGATAAATTCGTCCAAAAACACGCACGCGTTTGATGACGGGAAGATCAGGAAAGTATGTGAGAATATTGAGGAGTTCTTCAGGGGGGTCAACTGTATCGACCTGAATGGGATGTGGGAGAAGGTGTTTACATTCTTTATCATCAATCGGCAGTATGATAAGGTTATAGACTTCACCAAAGCCATTATCTCCGAAATTGAAAAAGTAAAATATGCTCCGGAAGGAAAACTAGAGGCTAAAGAAATAGAGCAAATAGGCTCTTGGGTTAGGGGAGACTTGGTACTTCAACTTTTCGATAGCCTAGCCATGGCGGCAACCTTAGACCTCAAGGCATTTGAGGAAAAGGTTATAAAGTACCTTGAAGGGGACTTCAAGGAACACACTGGATATGCTGCAAATCTGCTGAAGAGGCAACTGGGACTGATCACGAGGAAAGCTGAGCGGCTTATCAAGTCAAACATGCTCAGGCACAATTACATTTCCTACCCTTTGCTGAATTATTGCGAAATAGTGGGGGCAGAGGAGAACCCAAGGGTTAATTTTCTGGATGCAAGCTTTACTCTTTCATTCCACCCAAAATTGGAAAACGAAGATTCCCCTAAGATAAGATTTTCCCCAAGGTTCATCCACTACCACGAGGTTTGCATTTTCTATGCTGCCACTAGGCACAACCAGGAGAAGCTGGGACCTGTTTTTGAGGAGGAGTTCATCAACATGGAGTATTGGAGACTGAACCGTTCCACCCAGGACGGAGCCAAGGAATATCCGAGCTCCTCTGCAGAAAAGACAAGTATAGAATCCACCATTGATCAGATCGAAGTTGAATTACAGGCAGAGGATGAGAGTGTAGACCAATTCCTTGCAGGTTTTCCCCAGCATCAGAAGGGAAATGAAAAAGAAAGCGTCAAAGACGAGGACTTTAAAATCATCACTTTAGGTAAAAGACCGGGCAAAGGGATACTCAGAGTGGGTATGGCAAATATCAAAGTAAAGCCTTCCGATTCTATAAATTCTTTCCTAGGCAAGCCTAACATCAGCTTCAGTAGACAGTTGGATCTCTTTTGTATTTTAAATGAGGCTCTCAGGACTAAATCAGACATAGTGGTTTTCCCTGAGATTTCGGTACCTTTCTCCTGGCTGAGTACAATCACGGAGTTCGTCAGGAAGAGCAATGTGGCCTTAGTCTGCGGGTTAGAGCATGTCACAAGCTCAGACGGGAAGGTACTGAACTATGTCGCGACTATTTTGCCATTTAAACATGGCAAATACAGAAACGCCTTCGTGGACCTACGTTTGAAAAGAGACTATTCCCATAGTGAGGAGAAGCTTATCAAAGGCCACAAGGGCTTTTCAATACCTGATTTGGAGGAGCGGAGACGTCACAGGTTAAGGATCTACGACTGGAACGGGATTGCCTTCAGTGTGTTCAACTGCTTTGAATTCTCCGATATCAGCAAAAGGGCACCTTTGAAGGGAAACGTAGATTTTGTGGTCGCAGTGGAGTACAATAAAGATACAACGTATTTTTCCAATATCTCAGAGTCCGCAGCAAGGGATATCCATTCCTATGTCATTCAGGTGAACGATTCCACTTGGGGGGACAGCCGCATAGTCCAGCCTTCCATGACAGAAACTAAGGACATCGTACGGATTAAGGGGGGAGACCATATCCACATCGTCACTGGTGAGATCAACATCAATGAGCTTCGTGAGTTCCAGATGAAGGAGTATTCCCTACAGGAACACAGCCAAAGTTTTAAACCTACTCCTCCTGGTTTTACGATCAGTGAAGAAAGGAAGCCTTGGTAAGGCTATACACAAGGGCAGTATTCTCTCCAACTGCTCATACCTGAGATAAAAGCAATTTAATAGTAGTAAGGCCATTGAGCTGGCACAGGTGAAGAACGAGTAGTGATTAGCTTATACATATTTTTTAGATAGATCCTCGGTACGTATATAATTCATTACTAATGCCCAACAAACCCCCGATGTGTATGGATTGGCCGGAATAGGTAAAGAGAAAGATGCCGTATTAAAAAACATTTGGAAGAACTTGTATATGATAATCTACAGACTCCATAAATACATCTTTTTCCAAATATGCAGAGTTACGACCCACCATCTTTACATCCTCCAACCTCATCAGGGTGTCATATTCAGGAATATGGGATTTGAAGTGTCAAATTTCGACTGATCGGGATCATTCTTAATCCTATATAGTCAGCATATTACTTATCCGGGTAGTGGAGCCTTTATTTTCATTTCACCCATTAATTATTACATTGGAAATAAAAATTGTCAAATGATGAACACAAATACCGTAAAACAGGCAATTGATTACGTTTTAGCAAATCCGCAAGTACAACAGCACGTTGCCGCGCTGGAGTCGCATCCCAGAAGTTTCGTAATACACCATGTCACTGCCGAGGTAGGGAACGTTCAAACAAACACAATGAGGGTAACTCTCAATTTCTATGATGTTGCCAACACAAGCTATAAAGAAGATGTCGTTGTCGATCTGCAAGGAACAACATATGCAAATTTTAGAGTTATAAATATTTATCAGGTGCAACTCTAGGAAGGTGCTGCAAGGCTAGATCTCTGGCGCAGCATGTAGGCTTAACTAACGGCTCATCGATGCCGAATAAACCAATTATTATATTAACTCCAATTCCCCTTCATTCATTGCCTATAATAATTGATTCTAGGCAATGACTATTATATATATGGAAGAAAATATAGCTAATTTAGAAAACACCAATGATTTCAAAATAGTCTTCGCCAGTGATCTTCATGAGATAGATGCCAATACATTGGCTAATTTTCTCATAAGTATGAACTCTATAATTCAAGAAGTAAATCGAGAATTAGAGTCAAACTCTACAGTTAATGTCCATATCACGGGTTTTAGGAAGGGTAGTTTTCATGTTTATTTTAGGGTAATAAGACGCTTTTTATCCTCTACACCAGGACCTCTTACGAGTTCAAAATTTACAAATGCAGCTGACCTTATTACAATTTTAAGCGGATTATATGGTTTTGCGGTATTTATAGGTGGGCAGGAACCGGCAAAGGAAATCCCGAACAATAACGGAGTAACTATTCAAAACCAGCAAGGCGCTAATATTACGGTCAATAATATTGTTTATAACATATATACAACCAATTCGGTCGTAAGTAAGGCCATTGCGAAAAGTTCTAAGGTTCTAGAAAATGACAAATCAATTGAAGGTTTTGTTATTGCTAATTCCGAAGCTATGGAAATTATAAGCATACCGAGGAAAAATTTTAGTGCGTTGTCTAAACCTAATCAGTTCCTTAAAAAACAGACGAAAAGGCTTGCAAACCCAGAATATATTCAGGAGAAAATATCGGTACAAAAAGAACTGAATGATAATCGCATAGAAACACTTGAAATTAAGAATGCAGCCCTAAGTATTATTATGCTATCTTTTGATTCCGAGCAGGAGTCGTATTTTCTTTATGATGGACAAAAAATAAGTGCAAAAATTAGCGACAAGCAATTCATCGACAGCATCAATCAGGGCAGACGTTTTTCTAAAGATGACGTCTTTATTGTGGATCTAAAATTAAAGCGTGAACATTACCAATCGGAAAAACCTATGGTAGTTAACAATTATGAAATCACTAATGTTATAGAACACATTCCTGGGGGCACGCATAACAGCCGTGTTCAAAATAATGATTGAATTTAAACCATAAGGTAAATTATTCTACTCAAATGAATAAACTTAAAGAATTACGTCCATAAAATAGATTTTAACCACTTTAAGGAAAATATTCAGCAATAAGATACTCACTCTACATGAATGCAATTGATACTATATTGGCTAATAACATATTTACGGAGCAGCGTCTTCATAAAACGGAATGGAAAGGCGATCAGACGAATTATGTTATTTTCGACGGCATGGTACCTTTTTGAATCCAGTCCTGCCTACCTAGAGACTGGCAAGGCTACATGACGCCGTATAATACCTTACTTTCGAAAAGAGGGCTATTAGAGTTGAAGGGATCTCTTTGATAATTTTAAAGTATTTTAAAACTGGTATAAATAGCCTATAGAGAGAAACCATCCTGTATCAATTCTTGAAACGGTGAGGTTCCCAGGGACTTTAGGATACGATTCCCCCACCACTATTTTATCACTGTGCTTATCAACATATCCTGCAATTAAACCACCGTCCAAAGCAAGCATGTGCTTTTTACCAAAGGATAAGCCACCCCCAAACAAGCCTCTAGGTTTTATTTTATTAGCCACGGATACGCCCGCTCCAATACTAGCGTGATAACCAAAGTTATTTTTTTCTCCTATTTTCTTGCCAAACCGAAGCATAGCCGCCAATCCAATTTCAACTTTATCAACGTTTTCTTTATCAAAGGTGAAGGTTGATGAGGAGTCCGCAGGATTAAAGTTTTCTGTCGTAGAGAAAGCCCTATCGTAAATGTTTGCTGTATAAAACGACATTCCAGCCGAAATGTATTTTCGCATAACGGTAGGGAACGTGATGGGTATCGAATGGCTGTGTTGGTTCAAGGCATCATTTCTTGGAACGATGGTTAGCTGTACCTTTGTCTGCTCACCCATAAATTGTATAGGAAGGGAGGTATATGAGTTTATTTTATTGTTCTCAATTGACACAAGCGGAGCTAGAAGCTCGTTTGTTTTATCAGCTGAAATTGATCCCTGAATAGTAGTCAGGGCTGTTCCATAACCCGCATATTTTTCCTTGATAATCTTGTCTGCTTTAGCGAACTCAGGATTTGCAGAAATTGAAGTTGCGTTCTTTTCCGAAAAAGCTTCATATCTTTTCTCGGTTTTGGAAATTTCTTCAGTCATCTGTGATAAATGAGTCCTGATTTGCTGGACATACTTCAAAGCTTTGGTGAAATCAAATTCATCATTCCTGGGGTTATTCAATTTTAACGATTGCAATCTTCTTTCGTAAACTGCTAACTTTAAGTTATCTATTGATTGGGTTGCCCATATAAGTCCGTCTGAATATTGATCTATCCTTTCCATTTCAGCTTTTATGCTGTCTTCAACTGCGCTATATCGTTTAGCGACGCCATCGAAATCTATTCCATAGATATCCATTTTTTTAAAAGCTGAAGGATCTACTAGGGGCGAGCTCGTAGTTGAGCTAAAAGGGCCAATCCCGCCTATCAGCTTTGCTAACACGTCAAGTTGGAGTGATCCAAAAGTCGGGGTCTCTTGGCGTTTGCTTAATACTGAATCTGACTTAGTAAGGGAAACTTTCCATATATTTTGATTTATGCTGTCTATTCTTATGCGAAAAAACTCACCTTCCTCGATATTACCCAATGTGATTTCAGGCGGAAGTTTTTTTTGAAAATCTATTACAAGCAGCTTATCAAAAGCTTCGTCAGCCGCCTTCTGAGCCGCCTTTGCAGTTTTATTAGCTTTTTTCATTGCCTTTTTAGCTTCAGTGATATGGCTTTTATCTGGGTTGGCTCTCAAAGCGGTGGCGGCGGCTGTGGCTTCATCAGAGGCTGATTGGGCTTTGGCAGCTAGCCTTTTAGCCTCATCGGCTTCATCTTCTTTACCTACTGATTCGCCTGATTCTGCTGCAGCTGTAGCTCTACTAAAGGCTTTTTCGGCTCTTTTAGCTGCTTTTTCAGTTTTCTCCGCAACTTTTTCAACGGCTTTGCTAATCGGAGTTGTTACTGCAACAGGTTTCACAACTGGGAGTTCGGCGGGAGGATCTGTTAATCTAACTTCAAGGTCTTGAGCATTCACCAATCCGGCAAAGCAGAAAATTAAAAATAAAATTGTAAAGGTTGTTTTCATATCAAAGATTAAAAAGTTATTCATCTTTCAATAATCTAAAAATACATCAATAAATCAATATTAAAGTTTTAAGTATATAAATTTTAAATATTTTTAATCTTCTTTAAACTAGCTATTTATAGAAGACTTGACCAACGGTTAAGCACATGATATAAGGCCATAAACCCCCACTAAAGGAGCCGCCTATCATGAAGAATATCTAATACAATAAACTGACAAAGAAATCGACGCACAGGTCGAAAAAGAGATGAAAGAACTGTTCTGTGAAAACATGGAAAGTGAGCTATTCTTAGCAGCTTGGCGCGGTAGTATCTTTTAGCAGCGCGGCATGAGAGAAAACATGAACCGCACCCTCCTCAATTCTAAATGAATATCGCAGACGCAAAGGCAGTATTTGGTACATCCACCAGGAGCTGCTCGGCAAGCAGCGGGTTAAGTACGGGAGCGAGTAATATCCTCCCTGGCCTCTTGGCTTACTAGGGCTTATGGAGGGGGCTGGGGCAAGCGCCACCTGTGGCATTGTGTAGGCGTTGCGGACACTTTTCCGGAAGGCCAGATAGTGAACGCACTGCGTACACAATTGAGCTGGACGCACCTGCGCCTGCTGGCCAGGATGGGGTTGCACAAAGCTATCGAGCTGGCAAAAGTGAAAAAGAAGGTGTGATATACTTTATTGGAGCTTCATTACCTACACGGGTTCTCATACCGGAACCTGCTTCAGATGCGGAATCTCGCCTCCGCCCATTCCGGTCCTAAATTCACGCAACAGCTGGTTGCGCAATGGTCTTTGGGTGGGAGGCTGAGGGCTCATTATCTTTAATATTATTTAACATAAGGTAAATTATAAGACATTTATAAGTACCTGACTTTCAATTTTTTACATTGTATATTATATTAACTGATTTAAGGAAATATATACATCTTGTAAGTTTAACCTGGTTAACTAATCAGAATTCTATCTCATCTTTCCTTTTGATGAAGTACCTTTCCAATTGTAAAACTAACCAATCACCCGTCAGTGAATTGATCCATTCATTCATTTGCAAGGAGACAAAGTCCTTATAATTAGAAGCTTGTGTAAAGCTGGGGACAAAAAAGCAACTTTCGAAAATCCCTTCCAGTAGTTTTGGGGACAAAAAGGCAACATTCGCCTGGAGAAATGTTGTTTTCCGTGTTTTCTTTGGAGATAAGGCTCCCAGAATAGGGTAATGCCGGTTGTTTTCGCCTTTTTTTCCCTTTCCTTTAATGATTTATCTGATTTCAGGTACGCTAAAAGAGAAATAGATTATAGTTGTTAAATAGTAGATAAGTAGTACGGGCTGTAACTCGTTGACTTATAATTTCTTATCCCTGTTTTTAGAGACAAAAAGGCAACATTTTAGGGACAAGAAAGCAACATTCGGGAGACGAAAAGGCAACATTTTGGGGGCAAAAAGGCAACATTCCGGCTCTTCTTATGGCTTTAGGGGACCAAAAGGCAACATTCCCGCTTTTTTGGCTGCCCTTGGGGACAATAAGGCAACATTCCCTCCTGTAGGGTCGCCATGGGGACCAAAAGGCAACATTTATAGTATAGAGGCTACCCTGGGGACAATAAGGCAACCTTCCATATTACGGGTTACTTGGGGACGAAAAGGCAACATTTAGGCTCTTACCCTTCCTCCAGGGGACAAAAAGGTAACATTCCTTCCTTTCCAGGCACTTTGGGGGACAAAAAGGCAACTTTAGAACGCTCCTGTGGACGGATTTAAAGGAAAAGAGAAAGGCTGGGAAGGCTCTGGCCAGCTCTGAGACCATGGCCAGAGTCTACTTTTGAAGGCATAATCAGCATCGGGGACAAAAAGGCAACTTTTCCAATTAGGAAACCTCGTTCTTTCCAGGAAAGGGAAAGGATGCCTACTCTAGCATGATCGCTTCCGTCTCCACATCTTCACTTTCGAAAAAGGCCGCTACCTCGTTCTGCAGGGCTTTCAGCACGTAATCAGCCACATTCTTTACCTTGGCCGTATCGATGGACCCGGTCAGCATGGCGGCTTTGGTGTGGAGCGGGTTGATGGTCTCCTCGTTGAGGATCATATACAACGCCTTCAGGTGGTGGTCCTTGAATTGGTGGTGCGTCTTGCACCAGTTGATCAGCTGGTCGCTTTTCGCATCATAGATCTTCCGCTCCTGCTCGGTCATGATCTTGATGATCTTAAAGTTGAGGTGGGTGACCTCTTTCCCTTTTTTCTCCACCTCCGCCATTTCAAACCAGCAATCCGCCTTCTCAAACAGTTCATCGTAAGCCGGCTTGATCACCCGCTTGTACAGGTCTTTGTACTCGGCATACCGGTCCCCGATGCCAAGCATCTTCCGGAAGTCCGCATACGGGATCCGCAGGCCACCCTTCCGTTTCCAGCTGCTGATGAGGATGTAGATCCGAAACGTATACTTGTTGTTGGACTGGTTCACGATCTCGTACATGAACTTGGACCAGCCTGGTTTGGTGTCCAGGAGATACTTGGCAATGGGTTTCTCGATTTCGATGATGACTTCCCGGGAATACTTCTCCTTCGGGATGTAGGCCGTGAACAGGCCCTTGACCACCCAGTACTCTTTGCCCGATTCCGGGTCCCGGGCATCCAGCTCCACGGGAATGGCGGCGATCTTGCGCATCGCCATCTTGAGTTCATTGTATTTATCGGGGGTTACCCCGAACTTCTTGATGGGAATGGTCAAGCGGATGCTGTCACCCTTGCTGCGCTGGAACAGGTTCAGTTGCTCTACCTCCTTGCCTTGGATCACCTCTTCCATGTGGCCCTGCAATTCCACCAGGATCGACAGGAAGACCCGGAGCTGCAGGACGGTAAAGTCATACCCCATCTTGGTGACCTTGTTGGGCTGCTTGATCCAGGTCATGGTATCCGGCAGTTTCACCACCCCCGTCCTTTTGTTGCCCTTGCCTTTCTTATCAACTGTTGACATATGCCGTGCCCTTTGTGTTGGTGGTAGACTTTTCCCAGCCCTTAATTTCGATTCCCTCCAGCCGGAGGTATTTGTAGATGGTAGCGGTGCTGCGGATCTGCAGCGCCTCCTGGATCTCCGTGATGGTGCTGCCCGCCTTGTAAAGCTTGGACGCGCTGGAGGCCTTCCGTTTGGCCTTCTCTGACAAGCCGGGGGTACGCCCCCCCTTTCTCCCCCGTGCCCGGGCCGAGGCGAGGCCTGGGGAGGTGTCCTCCTTGATCCAGTCAGCCTGCAGCTCGGCCAGGGAGGCGAACATGCGGAAAATGAAGCGACCCATGCTGGAGCTGGTGTCGATGGCATCCGTCAAACTGACCAGGTCAATGCCCCTTTCCTCCAGCTCCCCCATCAGCTTGATGAGGTGGTTGAAGTTCCGGCCCAAACGGTTGAGTTTGTAGATGACCAACTGGTCCCCCTTCCGGAGTACTTTTAGCAACTGGGTCAGCTCGGGCCGGTCTGCCTTGCGCCCGGTGACCTTCTCCTGGAAGATCTGCTCACAGCCGTATTTCTCCAGGGCATCTACCTGCCGGTCCAACTTTTGGTCTACCGTGGAGACGCGCGCGTACCCTATCTTTGCCATTTTTCAAGAAACTCAATAAAGTCCCAATATATGAAATTTGTTTAAACAAAAGGCAATCCTGAAAGGGAAAACCGGGGGTTTATGGTGGGGTCAGGGGAAGAACCGGATTTTCATTTATACGATCGTTTAAATGAAAATCTGAACAGATGTAAACTGGAATAATAGGTAGGTAAATCTTCAAGGCTGCACACGATACAAATATCCTCTACTTAGCAACTAGAGGATATGGAAGAAACCCGCTGATGGGTTCCAACTACGGTTAGTGGTTTTGATACTCCAAGGGGGAGCTCACCCCTTCGTAAAGCAAAAGCTTACCGGTAACTGATGCCAAGAAGCCATGTTCTAGACTTTTAACTGGAGTCCGCTTGTTCGCCCGTTCACCAGGCTGATGATGTTTTTTTTTGCGGCGGCGGTCCTTGGCGTTTTTACTGAAATCCGCCATACATATTTTTTCCCCTAGTAAGGCTGCTGGCAGTGCATCCGACTGTAGAACAGCAGGTCTGTGATACCGAGCCGCCCCATGCTACGACGATAAACTAGCAGTGTCCGCTTGCATAATGACATGCTTGATATGGTACTAGGGCGCAAGCTTAGACCCTAAGAAGACATTCCCCGGGGACATTGAATATCTTAATTATCGCAGTCCATCGTATTCCGCAGTACGGCTAAGTCCAAGATACTGGCTAGGGTTCTGGATTAACGTCCAACGACATCAGGAAGGGAACAGGTGCTTCTAGAACGAGTATCCGAAATCAACCTAAAACCAAGGCAAAGGCCTTTATGAACATAAGCGCTGAAATATCCGTAGCAGTTGCTAGTGCAACCGTGTTTGGCTTTCCGAGGGAATACAAAGATCAGTCACCCCCAAATTAAGCAAGATGCTTTTTAAAATGCTTTTATGGCTCAAGGCACAATAATTTCACTGGGTAGCGTCAACGCAGATTTCCAGGTCCGGGTAGATGAGAAGCCGGGGAATACGACCACCCTGCTAGGGCATGACTTCCTGCGGCTCAGCGGAGGGAAAGGAGCTAACGTGGCCTTTTTGGCTTGTCATTTGGGGGCTTCCGCCTCCCTGATCGCGCACGTGGGCGATGATGACCTGCAGGAGCAGGCCTTAAGGCCACTCCGGGAGAAGGGAATTGACTTAGAAGGGGTAAAATCCGTTAAAAACCAACCTACCGGGGTATCCATGATCGCTGTTTCCCCAGACGGGAAGAAACAGATCATACTGGCTCCCAATGCCAACGATGTTTGGGAAGAGAGCGACGCGGACGGGGTGCAGGAGGCCCTTGAGCAGGCACCGGAGGGATCAGTCCTGGTGGTGGATTACGAGGTAGCCGCTTTCATCGTGGTGAGAGCCATCAAGGCCGCCAAAAAAAGGAACTTCCCGGTCATCCTTGACCCCTCGCCCTACGACCGGGTAGACCGGAAACTCCTCTCCCAGGTCGATTACCTGGTACCTGACGACTCCGAGACAGAAGGCCTAACCGGTATTCTGCCAGACTCCGTGGAAAACGCAAAAAAGGCCGCCTTGAAATTAAGGGAGGAGGGCGTGGCCAATGTGCTGGTAAAGATGAAGGACGGGGGCTGCGTGGCGGCAACGAAGGAATTTATCCTGCACATTCCCCCTGTTCCGGCGGAAGCGGTAGACACCACCGGGGCCGGCGATGCCTTTGCGGGGGCGCTCTCTGTTGCGGTGCTGGAGAATCGCCCCTTAAAGGAGGCGGCCTGCTTTGCCTCCTCCGCTTCCTTGGCGGCTATCACGGGGTATGGCTCCCAGCCAGCTTATCCCAACAGGGAGCAGATAGGTCACTATTTTGACCAGGTTTTCGGAAAAATCCAGGAGCTTTGATGGGCATTGACAAGAAATCGGTAAATGCCTGGTGCATCCATTTTGACCACTATGATCCCGAGGACGAAGGGCGCCGCGAGTCCCTCCTGGCTCTTGGCAACGGGTTATTGGTGTCCAGGGCCGCGGCTCCGGAGTCCAAAGATGATCCGATCCACTATCCGGGTACGTACCTGGTGGGCTGCTACAACGAGCTGACCACCCATATCCAGGGAAAGGACGTGCGGAACGAATCCATGGTGAACCTGCCCAACTGGTTGCCCCTTTCCTTTAAGGTGAACGGCGGCGATTGGTTCTCTCTGGAGAAAGTCACCATACAGACCTACAGCCAAACCCTGGACCTACAGCAGAGTCTGCTCACCCGGCAAGTGCTATTCACTGATGGCCAAGGACAAGAGACCTTGCTGAACGAGCGTCGGTTCGTGAGCATGGCTGACCCTCATCTGATGGGGTTGGCCCTTGAAGTAACCGCCAAGAATTGGACAGGCACCCTCGAGGTGGCCTCTGGCTTAGACGGGCGTGTCTTCAACAACAAGGTGAAAAGGTACTCTCCCTACAACCGGCACCACCTGCAGGTCTCTCATGCCGGGGTCTGGGGCGAGGACGGCATGGAGCTTCTCTCCAGCACTTCCCAATCCAAGACCACCATTGCTCTGGCCGCCCGCACGCAGGTACGGAAAGGTGAGTTGCAGGCGGACCTTACTCGGGAAGAGAAATTGGAGCCTGACCAAGTGTTCACCTATTACCAGGTACCTCTGGAAGAAGGTGAATGTGTGGCCATCGAGAAAATAGCCGCTCTTTACTCTTCCCTCAACTACCCCCCGGAGGAATGCCGGCCCAAAGCCTGCAAGTCTCTCCAGCTGGCATCCGGGTTTGAAAAGCTGTTGGAGGCCCATACAAAGGCTTGGGAGCATCTCTGGCGCAAATGCCAGTTCGAGACAGAGGACCAGCAGCAACTGCGTTTCTTCCGGCTGCATATCTTCCAGATCCTGCAGAACTTCTCCCCGCATACGGTGGGGATTGATGCCGGGGTGGCCCCCAGCGGCTGGCAGGGCGAGGAGTACAACGGGCAGGTGTTCTGGGATGAGTTATTTGTGTTTCCGTTCCTCACGTTCCATTTTCCGGAATCCGCCCGCTCCCTGCTGCGGTACCGCTACCGGAGGCTAGGGGCCGCCAGGCAGATGGCCCAACAGGACGGCTATGCGGGGGCCATGTTTCCCTGGCGCAGCGCCAGCGACGGGCATGAGGAAACACCCTCTTTCCAGCTGAACCTGCTTTCCGGCCGTTGGATGGAAGACCATACCTGCCTACAGCGCCACATCGGGGCCATCATCGCCTACAACGTCTGGTACTACGTGCAGGTCACCGGGGATGAGGAGTTCCTGGCGGAGTGCGGGGCCGAGCTGTTTCTGGAGATCGCCCGCTTCTGGGCCAGTATCGCCCAACTCAACCCAGCCACAGGAAGGTACGAGATCCATGGGGTGGCCGGTCCGGATGAGTACCACACCCTGCACCCGCAGACCCAGAAACCGGGCCTAAGCAACAACACCTACACCAATGTGATGGCGGTTTGGGTGCTCAGCCAAGCCGAGCCACTCCTGGGGCAACTCCCTCCCAACCGCCAGCAGGAGTTGCAGGATAAGCTGAAGCTTACCCCTGAAGAGTTTGAGTTGTGGGACACCATCAGCCGAAAGATGCGCATCGTTTTTAACCCAGACGGTACCCTATGTCAATTTGAGGGGTTTGATCAGCTTAGGGAATTTGACATTGAGGAATTTAGAGTAAAGCACGGGAAGGAGCGGCTGGATTGGGCGCTGGAAGCAATGGGAGATTCGGTGCAGCGGTACCGGGTAGCCAAACAGGCGGACACGCCCCTGCTCCTGTATCTTTTCAGCCCCGCGGAGGTAATCTCATTGCTGGACCAGCTAGGCTATCATATGGACGAGGACTTACTGCTGCGCACGTTGGAGCGGCATCTTTCTTTCACCTCGCACGAGTCCACCCTTTCCAGGGTGGTGTACGCGGGCGCCTATGCCCATTTTGACTTGGCCACTTCCTGGGACTTCTTTTGGGAGGCGCAGCAGGTGGATTGGTCCCCGGAGGACAAAGGCACCGCCGAAGGCATCCACTTGGGGCCCATGGGCGGCACGCTGGCTGTTCTGCAGCACCATTACCTAGGCTGGAAAGTGCGAGCGGAGGAATTGGAGGCAAACCCTTCCTTGCCTGATTCCCTTGCTTGGGTAAACTTTTCGGTGTGCTTCAGGAACAGCGACCTTTTGTGTAAGGCTGTCAATAGCGACGGACATTCCCTCTTTTTGGGCAGGCAGGCCTAAGGAAAAATCCTTGGCGGATGGCAATTGAGCGGCAAGGATTTAATTCTGCTATCAATCCTCTCCGTATCCCTTTACCAGGAAGTTCTCGGAGCAGAACCGATTCAGGGCATACATATAGGCCTCGTAGAAGCTCCCGAACCCGCTAATGGCAGTACCGTCTTTCACGACATAAAACCGGGGTGAGGTACTTTTCGGTCTTCTCTTCATCTAGGTTTTGGAATAAATTGTTTGCAAGGGACAGGTGCGGGGGCATTGGGGTAGACGTGAAACGTAGGGCAAGGTTTCACACTTATTTTACGTTTACCGTTCCCCGAGTCTTCTGACGCTACTATCCAACAGCGAGACGAAGAACTTGAACTGGGGAAGGGAGAAAGGCTCTCCTTGGGAGAGCCGGCCCAGACCAAAGATTACGGCTTTGGATTCAAACTCCTCAAAGAGGATGCTCAGCAAAGCCAGGTGGTTCCGCTCCGCCTCTCCCTCCGGGGAGAATTCATAGGGCGAAAGGTCCCGGACGGTGATTCTCTTGACAGGATCGGCCAGGCTCTGAACCCAGAGGGTCCGCTCCACATACAGCCTCCTCTCGTCCAGGGTAAGGCGGATTCCCGGCTGGGCCTTGGTGATGCGAAGATACTTCTCCAAAGCGTCCGGGGGCAGGTTACGCTGCGGATCATCAAAGAGCCCGAAGGCCATCCCCAGGATGTTCTCGCTCAGGCCATCGTACCTTTCCGCCTCCACCTCCAGCTCCAAGGCCAGGGCCCAGAGAGCCAGGCTGATCTCTTCCACTTTTCGCATACTTATCTTTTTCTTTACCAAGGATTTACAACTCATAATCGTATGAAGATGTTTCACCACGGCTTCAAATACAGGGTAAATTCTAGGAGGTATTTGTACCTCATTCCAATACATTAGAACAGCTGAGTAGCTCTTCAACCTACTTCCATTCTAAAAACCTAGGCTTACACAACATCCTTCCGCAAGCAACCATAGCGCCTGTTCCAAGTAAAAGACTAAACACCAACACCAAAACGATGGAACTACTGAAATTCAAAACCAACATCGGCCAGGAGGATGAGATAGGCAAAGTCGCTCCTTACCTGGATAGGGTAGCGGAGGTTAGCAAATGGAAGGTGGACACCGAAACAGAGGATAATATACTGAGCGTCTCAGGCGACAACCTGGATCCCCAGAAAGTCAAGAACGCCGTGGGGGAAGCCGGGTTCAGTGCCGAGCTGCTCCGGGTGCTGGGCATTGGCGGGGAGGAGTTATGATCTGAACGGTCGAATTTTTACCTATAAAGAAAACCGTCTGCCTATAGAAGCAAGAATTGCATAGGCAGACGGTTTGTTTATGAAGGCACTGCTAGGGTACTATGTCCTGTTTTCGGCATTTCAAGAAAATCAGCCCTATAACAGAAAAGTGGCTTTATAATCAGCTTTGACTTTCCGCCAAGGGTACCCTGAAGATATGGAAGTCCAGCCCCGAGATGTCGCCCACCGCCTCATGGATGCGCGAGGTGGTGAAGTAGAAATTGTCGTGCTGGTCTATGGTGAAGGTGTCGGGCCACTTCACTTCTTTCCCTTCCACCAAGGTCCTCAGCTCACCATCCGGGGTGCGGCACATGATCGCGTTCTTTTCAAGGTCACCTAAATAGAGGTTTCCGTGCCGGTCAAAAATCATTCCGTCCGGGGCCGTTGTCTTGCCCAGGTTCTCCACCTGTGAGGCCAGGGCAGCGGCATCCAAAGACGTATCATTCAAGGCCGCGGCAGGAACCCGGTACAGCGTATAGCCGGTAAGGGCATGATAGTAGAGGTACGTTCTGTCATTGGAAAGCGCGATGCCGTCTGCGTGCATGCTTGGCTTCTCACCGTCTTTCACCCAACGCTCGCCCTCCACGGTTAGCCACACGTCCTCTGATTTGGTAGAGGGATGGTCGTCCAGCAGGCGGCGAGGCACGCCGGTTTCCAGGTCCAGCACAATGATGGCCCCTATTCCAGACTCAGTGATGTAGATCTTGCCCGCCTCCCGGTCAATGCGCAGGTCGTTGAGGTAAGACTTCTCCGGCGCGATGGCTTTGTCAAAGGCCCAGTTGTTTTTAAGTGTGTTGGACTCCAGGTCAAACTCGTAGAGCATGGCGTTGCCCACCACCCCCTTCATCATGGGGCTGGCCGGGTCCAATACAAAAAGGGAGTCTCCGTTCGCCACTACCGACTGCACGCAAGTGAAGGTGTTGGGCTCCGGCTGTCCGTGCCAGGCGTTCCAGGCCTCATCCGGGTAGGCTCGGTATTGGCCATTCGCTTGTACTTCCACCACGGAGAATGGGATATCGTTGTGCCACCGGGGGAAGTTGGCGAACAGTCTTCCCGTCTGGCTGATGGTGACGCCCGTTATTTGGGCTCCTTTGAAGGTGGCTATGTTGGTGAGGTTAGCAGTGGCCATGGTTTGCTTTGAAGGTCCTTGCAATATTACTTATCAGGATAGAAAATGGTTATGGGCGTCCAGCCTAAGCGAGCAATATCTTTCAATTAAGTGATAAAAGAGCATCGTTTATGGCTTAGGTGTAGACGGTAAATATCAATCAACAGACATTCTGAGTTGGGCCCACAGTAGAAATCCCCCTATCACCAGAATCAAAGCCATACCCAAATCAAATAATAATTCCATCATCCTTACCTTAAGTACATATCATACGGGACTTGTAGGAAAAGTCATTGGATTACCCTTCTATTTCTGACCTAATTGCTTCATAGAAGTATAGGAATTATCCACAGTATCCGCTTTGTGTCCCAACAGAAATTTAGCGGAAGATATCGCTACAGGCATAGGCTGGGGAAAAGGCAAGTTTCTGTTTTCCATTGGGATAGATGTCAAGCACCTTGAATCTTAAGCCCTTACCATACGTAGAACTTTTCTCAGAGCATTTAGCAAGAATCTACACATTTTATCCAGAAAGCATGAAATATTCACTGAAGCCGCTCAATGAGCAGGTGATCGTCATTACAGGGGCCTCCAGCGGCATAGGGCTGGCAACCGCCAAGGCCGCGGCAAAGAAAGGTGCTGCCGTTATACTGGTAGCCCGCAACCGCGAGGCCCTGATCGGCATTGAGCAGCAGATCAGGGACGAAGGCGGCAAGGCCTTCCACTGCGTGGCTGACGTAGGCCGCAAGGAGGAACTGCAGTGGGCCGCGGATGTGGCCATCCGGGAATGCGGCGGCTTTGACACCTGGGTGAACGATGCCGGGGTATCCATCTACGGCCGGTTGGACGAGGTGACGGATGAAGACAACCGCCGCCTGTTTGACACCAACTTCTGGGGCGTGGTTTATGGCTCCCAGATAGCCGCCCAGCACCTGAAAACCAAGGGAGGTGCCATCATCAACGTGGGCAGCGAACTGTCAGACATGGCCATTCCCCTGCAAGGCATGTACTCAGCCAGCAAGCATGCCGTGAAAGGTTTCACCGATGCCCTGCGTGTGGAACTGATGGAAGACGAAGCCCCGGTTTCCGTCACCCTTATCAAGCCCGCCGGGATAGACTCCCCCTACCCTCAGCACGCCAGAAACTACACTGACCGGGAACTGACGCTGCCTGCCCCGGTCTATACACCTGAGGAGGTGGCCAACGCCATCCTGCACGCCGCCGTACACCCGCACCGCGACATCATGGTAGGAGGCGGCGGGAAGGCGATGAGCGCCCTCAACAAACGGTTCCCCGCCGCTATGGACTGGATAAGTTCCAAGATGATGTCGGGTGAGCAAGTACGCGAAGAGCCAGCCAAGCACCGGGAAGGCTCCCTGCACCAGCCAACTACCGGTGGCGAAGTACGTGGAAACCACCAGGGCTACGTTATGAAGACAAGCCTTTACACCCGGGCCAAACTACACCCGGTGGCAACCGGGGCGATTGTTGCCGCTGCCGGCGCTGCCGCTTTCGCTTTGCTGAACCAGTCAAAAAAGAACGGAAAAAGAAATGGCTACACGGCCAGTAATCAGAACCTTGCTGGGCAGAGTCCTATAGACCAAGACCTGGATATCCAAAGAACCGTCATCATCAGGGAGGTAGACCTGTAATACAACTTGCTTTAAAGAGAAAACGAGTGCCTCCGGCGTACGTTAAGATACCGGAGACACTCGTTTTTTTTTTACCTTTTAGATGTATTGCGCCTGAAAATCAAAATTTTCAAGGCACATTGAATCAGTGACGAGACACTTTGCTTTCTATCACTTGCGGATAGAGGTATGACCATCTTTGGAGTGGTTCAGGTCCAGCTCACCCTCCGGTGCCTGCGTGAAGGAAGAATCTGCTTCCTCTCCGGCCGGTCCCTTGGCGATGGTGATACCGCCGTCCACCATATAGAGAGCCCCGGTCACAAAGGAGGCCTCCTCTGAGGCCAGGAACAGGTACACGTTGGCTACCTCTTCGGGAGTTCCCCGGCGGCCCGTCAGGTTAGCCTGCTTGTTCAGCTTCTCCATCTTGGCGTCCATGGGGCCCAGTTCCTTGTGGGTCCAGGCGGTGTCAATGGGTCCGGGTCCAACCACGTTGCAGCGCACCCCGTAGGCCGCCTGCTCTGCCGCCAAGCCCTTTGTGAACGCGATTACAAACCCCTTGGTGCCTCCGTAGGGCGCGTTCTGCGGTATGCCCAGCAACCCCGCCTCTGACCCGGCCGAGACAATGTTGCCTTTGGTTTTCTGCAGTTGGGGCAGGGCGGCTTTGGACATCAGGAAGGTGGACTTGACGTTGTTCTTCATCATATAATCGAAGGACTCTTCCGAGTAGTCGGTCAGGTAATTTGTTTCCACGAAGACCCCGGCATTGTTGATGAGGATGTCCAGCTTACCGTATTGCTTCACCGCCAGGTCCACGCAGCTCTGGGCCACCGGCCACAGGGAAAGGTCCCCAGTGAAATGGATGGCCGTTCCGCCTTGCTCCATGATCTCTTTGGCGACTGCCTCTACCGGATCATCGGGTAGCCCGGCCACTACTACACTCGCCCCTTCTTTCGCGAATTTCTTGCAGATGGCCTCGCCAATTCCGGCTCCGCCGCCGGTCACGATGGCTACTTTTCCTTCTAATCTGTTTCCCATTACAGTACTTTTTGGATGTTTTGTGTGAGTCTTTCCCTCCTACCAACCCGCTAAGGTTTACGGGAAAACCTCCTAATGTTTTCAGCCCAGTTTTGAGTATTCAGCCCTAAAATGAATCTACATACTTTTGTTGAGGACCATTGGAGACTGAATGGTTTGCCAATCAGTAGTGGTTTTCTTAGCGGAGATACAGGAAGGCAAGAAGAAACCAGCCCTAAACCACTGGTTTGTTTCAGGGCTGGTTTTAGAAAATGACACGCTTTCATGAATTGCGAAACGGCGACTTAGCCTCCCCCATCAAGGTTTTAAAACGACCTTCACGCAGTTGTCTTCCTTTTTCTTGAAGATATCGTAGCCGTGCGGGGCATCTACTAGCGGCATAGTATGCGTGATGATATCGTCCAGCCTTACTTTCCCGTCCACCACCAGTTGCATGAGGTGGTCTATGTAGTGCTGCACCGGAGCCTGGGTCCCCATGAGGGTAACGCCTTTGTCAAACCAGCGGTAGATAGGGAAGTTGTCGAACGGGGAGCCGTAGACGCCCACCACGCTCACCACCCCGGCTCTCCTGACTGCCCGCAGGCACGTCTCCAGCACCTTGGGCGTCCCCTTCTCCAGGTTGATGACCGCCTTGGCTTTTTCCAGAATCGTTCTGTCCGCCTCCATGCCTACGGCATCAATGCACACATCTGCTCCACGGCCTTCGGTGATGCTCCTGATGTATTCCACCACCTGGTCTTCGCTCTCCCACAGCAATGTCTCTGAGTTAGCCGATTGGCGGGCCATGTCCAGGCGGTATTGCTGAATATCGATGTTGATGACCCTACCCGCACCCATGAGCCAAGCCGACTTGGCGGCCATGATGCCCACCGGGCCGGCCCCGAAGACGGCCACTGTCTCGCCGCCCCTGATGCGGCCCCAGTCCGCCGCGGCCCAACCGGTGGGGAAGATATCCGTCAGGAACAGCACCTGCTCATCGGTGAGGCCCTCCGGAACCTTGCGCGGCCCGAAGTCTGAGTAAGGCACCCGCACATACTCCGCCTGCCCGCCCGCGATTCCCCCGTACAGGTCCGTGTAGCCGAACAGGGCAGCCCCTTTCTGGTCCATGAAGCCCCCGTCTGGCCCATATTTACTGTTGGAGTTCTCGCACTGGGTTGGCCAGCTGTTGCTGCAGAAAAAGCAGTGGCCGCAGGCGATGGGGAAAGGAACCACCACTCGGTCGCCTTTCCTGAGGTTCGTCACGCCACTGCCTACCTCCTCCACGATTCCCATGAACTCATGCCCCAAGACCATGTCTTCCATCTGGGGAACGAAGCCGTCGTAGATGTGGAGGTCAGACCCGCAGATGGCGGTGGAGGTGACCCGAATGATGGAGTCGCGGGGATCTTCAATGATTGGGTCTGGAACGTTGTCTACGCTTACGTCACCGATTTTGTGAAACACGAGTGCTTTCATAAAGAATGGGGTAAAATGATATAATATCCTTTTAATATGAATTATACCTTTTACAGGCTTCACCACCCTTTAGTTGTAATTTTAAGCACAAAAAAGCGTACTAAATCTCAGGCCGATGCGGAAGGGCAGAAATAAAGAAAGAAGAAAGTGGCTAGAGTAATACAGAAAGGCATCTGGACTACTAATTCGCCTTTTATGATTGGACATCCCTGGCTTGTGGGTCATATGCCACTCTCCTGGTTTATCGGGTGTTTTATAGATACTAACGGAAAACGACAGCTTCCCTCTCGGAGCAAAGGGTGAGTAATTTGTCAGTGCTTCTTTTCTGCGTACCGCATCAATTGCCTCACCATGGTATCAGCTGTCTGCAGGTAATCCTTCTCATACTTCTGGTTCAGTTCTTCCTTTGTGGTATCTGCCCCTTTCTTCTGTTTCTCCCAAAGTACAGATAGGGAGGCATAGGGAGGTAGAACTAAGCCTACGGCATTGAAGAAATTGGCAACGCCGGCAATCACATGCTGCGCCCCATCTGAGTCACCGGTGACAACAATCCCCCCAGCTTTCCCCTCCAACTTAGATTTTTGCCCTTTGAGTATCTCGTCGTGCAACTCGTCAAGCCGCTCAATCACCCGCTGGATCTCAGAAGAGTAGTTGCTCCACCAGATGGGGGTGGCGAAAACGAGGATGTCGGCCGCAAGTACCTTCCCCAGTATCGCCGGCCACTCGTCCCCTGCCCCCATTTCGCTTTTAGTCCCGGGAAGGATTCTGTAGTTAACCAGCTTTATGATATTGCAGGTTATACCGTGTGCCTTGAACCGTTGCGAGAGGAACTCTGACAGTGTCTCCGTATTTGAAAGACCTTCTTTCTTCAATGTCCCAAGTAGTATCAGTGCTTTCATGTTAAGTCAGTATTTTAAATAAAACTTGCCTTTGATTCTTAGCGGCTTGGCCTAGGGGGGTGAAACCTTGTTGTTCCTAAACCTAGGGGGATGCCTAATGTGAAGTAGTCGTAAAAATGAAAAGCAGGAATTTAATTTCCTCCAAGCTTCTGAAACCATGCGGATAATGGCCATTCCCTCTGGTCATTTCCTGGAACTCGCCAAACAGGGCCTTGAGCCTTTCCAGTACAACCTTATCATTGGGACCACTCAGCAGGAAGTTGAGACGAGGCATCGCTTTTACGATTAGCTCCTTTTTTCCTAATAATTCGGACACCACCAACTCTCCTTCCATTAGGAAGGAGTCTTTCAAAACCTCAACCCTGATGCGCGGCTTGATGTGATACCTATCAATGCCTTCCGGCATATTAGAGACTCCATTCTGCATCAAATGGTTAGCTATGGCAATTATCCGGTTTGTGGCCGAGTTGAATTTCACCTGCTCCGCCTCCAGCTCCTCTGCCAGGTCATGCAGCGCCACACGGATCGCTTCCAGTTTCTTCATACGTTTATCCCTTTAGGTTAACGGGACTATGAGAACAGGATATACCACGCCAGCCAACCCAGGCTGACGGACCTCCTCAACCGTTCTTTAGGCGCAAGGTTCTGCCGGTTGGGCAGGAAGAAGAACAGCAGCCCCAAGGTTGTCCCCTTCAGGAACAGCTCAAGCAGGGCCTCGCCGGTCCCTTGCCCTTCGGCCAGGGAGGAGAGGGTGAACGCGGGGTACCTTGCCTCCACCAGTCGGTTTGCGATCAGCAGAGGATAGAGTAGGAAAACACTGTACCACCGCAGGCCATAATACTGTACTATTTCTTTCACGCCTAATTAGTTACGGACTTCTCTCATTCCGGTTGACTGGGTGTAACACCACTCCTCTTACCAGTGGCTAATCCATAGGTTGGAAAACAGGGTACTTGCACGTAAAATTCAGGGTTAATACGTACTCTAGCCTAACCACTCCCCCTAATTGCCTCCTTGGCGCTTTCTACGCAGGTTTACTGCCGTAACTGGCAACTCCGGCTGTCCCTTTCAATTGCCCTTGTACCCAACTCCCCCACAACCAAAACGGGCGAAGCAGGGTAGCATAGGTAAAAACTTTCTACCCCTATGGGAACAAGCAAGCAGGAAATGATGGAAAGGCACCTCATAGACAGGGGCATCTCTGACCCCAGGGTGCTGCAGGCCATGTGGGAGGTGGACCGCAGCCTGTTCGTGCCCGAGGAGATCCGGCAGCAGTCCTATGAAGACAAGGCCCTGCCCATCGGAATGGGGCAAACCATCAGCCAGCCCTACATCGTAGCCTACATGGCGCAGGCCATGGGGCTGGGGCCGGAGGACGTGGTACTGGAGGTAGGCACCGGGTGTGGCTACAACGCGGCAGTCCTGGCCCGAATCGTCTCACGCGTCTACAGCATAGAAGTCATCGAATGGCTGGCCCGCCTGGCACCGGAAAACCTGACGAGATCCGGCACCGGGAACGTCACTACCCGCCAGGGCGATGGGTACCTGGGCTGGCCCGAGGCGGCCCCGTTTGACGCCATCATGCTCACCGCGGCCCCGCCCGTTATCCCGAAGCCCCTGACGCAACAACTCAAAATCGGGGGCAGGCTGTTGGCACCGGTCGGCACCAACCTACAGCGGCTGGTCATGCTGGTCAGGGCAAGGGAAAACTACTTCGTGGAGAAAGAGCTTATGCCCGTAAAGTTCGTTCCAATGACCGGGGAGGCGCAAAGGAGGCACTGACCTCAAAGACATCCTTCCCATAATACCTTTTAGAGACACAATTCTTAAAGTATGGATGTAGTACACTACATCCATACTTGGCAAACCTTAAAACTCACAACTAATGGCTAAGGAAAAAAGAGAAGTAATCCCTAACTCACAGGCAACCCGGGTGATTCCCCAGGGCAGGCTGCTCATCATTGGCGGAAAGGAGGACAAAGGGGACACGCCCGAAAGGGAGAAGGAGCATAACGTAAACTTCATCAGCGAGCAGATCCTGAAGCGGTTCGTGGAGGAACTGAAGGGCGAAAATCCCTTGGTGGTGGTGATCCCGACGGCTTCCCGAATCCCGGAGGAAACCGCCCAGGACTATCTGGATGTGTTCCAGAGCCTGGGGGCCAAGAATGTGCAGGTGGCGGATATCCGCACCCGTCCCGATGCCAACAAACCCGAGTATGTGGAACTGATAAGGCAAGCGGCCGGCATCATGTTCACCGGCGGCGACCAGCTCCGCCTCACCGCCATCTTCGGCGGCTCTGAGATGCTGGTGGCCATGAAGGAGCATTATGCGTTCACCCAGGTGATCATCGCCGGGACCAGCGCCGGCGCCACGGCCATGTCCACGCCCATGATCTACGAGGGAGAGTCTGAGGGCGGCTACATCAAAGGTGACGTGCGGGTCACCACCGGACTGGAGTTCCTCAAGAACGTGGCCATTGACACCCACTTCCTGACAAGGGGCCGCATTGTGCGCCTTACCCAGGCTATCTGCACCAACCCCGAGTGCATCGGGATAGGTCTGGAGGAGGACACGGCCATCTTCGTGACCCAAGGGGGAAACGTGGAGGTGGTGGGCAGCGGCCTGGTGACGGTGGTGGACGGGATGGGCATCACGGAGACCAACATCTACGACATTGGCAACGGACAGCCTTTCACGGCCAAGGGCCTGCGGATGCACATGCTGGGTAATGGAGATGAGTACGTGGTTCCTTCCTATAAAAGGTTCCAGCTGCAGTAAGCCTTTGCAGCTTTTAGGCTAATTCTTAAAAAGAAGGCCTATAGCAGAGACCCCATTACCGCTGTCACTCTCTTCAGGGATATGCCTGGAAGAGTTCAGAGGGTTTCTTCATTGAAAATGGAAAGGGGTTGCATTCAATAGTAGTATCTATATTTCCCATAACGTGATTTACATTAAATGAACAACGTCTCCATCTACCGCGCCAACGCAGTACTGCTTCTGGGCATACTGACCATCGTAGCCTTATACTACGGCAAGGTCTTTTTTATTCCGTTGGCCTTTGCCATCATTTTCGCCATGCTCATGACTCCGGTGAGTCGCTGGCTGGAGGCAAGGGGCGTGGGCCGCATACCCGCCACCCTTCTCTGCATCCTTATCATACTGCTGTTTATTGCCGGCATCTTGTTAATCATCTCTCTGCAGGCCGCCAGTTTTTCCGAGGATTTGCCTCAGATACAAAGCAAACTGCAGCAGACTCTCGGCCAGGTGCAGCAATGGATTCAGCAGCGGTACGGAGTGGCGCCCCAGGAGCAGATCACCTTTGTCCAGGAGCAGATCTCCAAGTTCTCCCAGTCCGCAAACAAGTTCCTGACCACGGCGGTGAAAGGCGCCATGGGCCTCATCACTTCCTTTGCCCTCATCATCCTTTACCTTTTCTTTCTGATGTGGAAACGGGAGAAGTACGAGGCCTTTTTCCTGAAGGTCTTCTCTGGGGAGGAAAAGCCGGTGACCAGGGAGACCCTGCAGCAGATCACCAAGGTGGCGGCGCAGTACTTGGTGGGAAGGCTCATCTCCATGGCCTTTTTGGCCGTTTGCTACGCCATCGGGTTCTCCATCATCGGCGTGAAAAACGCCTTGCTCATCAGCCTCATCGCGGTGCTGCCCACCATCATTCCGTATGTTGGTTCCATCATCGGCGGTATTTTCCCCATCTTGATGGCGTTTGTGAGCGGGTCCACCGGTATGGTGATCCCGGTGGTCTGCGTCATAGTGGCGGCCCAGGTCATTGACAACAACTTGATTGAGCCCATTGTCATGGGAAACAAGCTCAACATAAGTCCAATCATGACCATTTTCGCCATTGTGCTGGGGGAGCTGATCTGGGGCATCCCCGGCATGATCCTGTTTGAGCCTCTTTTTGCCATCATCCGGATCGTGTGTGACCATGTCCCCAAACTGCACCCTTATGGGTTCCTGCTGGAGGATGATGTGGAAGAGCCTAAGTGGATTGAAAAGATAAAGCAGGTATTCTCCAAAGGATAGAGGTAAACCAGGTTTGAAAGCAAGTTGCCAAGTATCCCATACACCCAATAGTTATGGAATACTTGGCAACTTGCTTTTTTAGTTAAAATCCGATTTAAAAACTTACGGCTGCCCGCTTCCGCCTCCCGCACCATAGACCTGGCCAGTGGCGTAGCTGGCGTCACTGGCGGCCAATTGCACGTAGATGGAGGCAAGCTCCACCGGCTGACCGGGTCGGCCCAGCGGGGTGTCGCCCCCGAACTTCTTCAGCTTCTCCTGGGTTGCCCCACCGCTGACCTGCAGGGGCGTCCAGATGGGTCCGGGGGCCACCCCATTCACTCGGATCCCTTTCGGCCCGAGTTGTTTGGCCAGGGACTTCACGTAGCTCATGTTGGCGGCCTTCGTCTGGGCGTAGTCATGCAGCTCTGCCGACGGGTCGTAGGCCTGCTCGGAGGTGGTGCAGATGATGGCGGCCCCGGGCCTCAGGTGCGGCAGGGCGGCCTTGGTGATCCAGAAAGGCGCGTACACGTTGGTCTTCATGGTCCGGTCAAACTGATCGGAGGTAATGTCCAGGATGGAAGGCTGGGTCTGTTGCAGGGCCGCGTTGTTGACCAGGATGTCCAGGCCGCCCAGGCCTTTCACGGCCTCCTCCACCAGCCGCTTGCAAAAGGCCTCGGTCTGTATGTCCCCCGGGATGGCGATGGCTTTGCGGCCCTCGGCTTTGATGAGCGCGATGACTTCCCGGGCGTCCGGCTCCTCGGCGGGCAGGTAGTTGATGGCCACGTCCGCGCCCTCCCGGGCGTAGGCGATGGCGGCGGCCCGCCCCATGCCCGAGTCCCCGCCCGTGATCAGAGCCTTGCGGCCCTTCAGGCGCCCTGACCCTTTGTAGCTCTTCTCGCCGTGGTCCGGGCGCGGGTCCATCTGGCTGGCCAGCCCCGGCCAAGGCTGTGACTGCGCCTTGAAGGGGGGCTTGGGGTATTTGGTGGTGGGGTCCTCCATTTTGTCGGGGGCCGCTTCTGCCCCGAAGGGGGATGCCTGGCCGGAAAGGACCGGCCCGACAGTGGCCAGGGCCAGCCCGGCCCCCAGCCCGCCGATCGCCTTGCGCCGGCTCAGCATACTTTTATCTTCCATGTCTGTGAAATCTTTGAAAAAATGTTCTGGTAAAGTTTTTTCCTGCAATATGATGATGGACGGTGCTGCCCACCCTAGCCGCTGGGGAACCCCAATGAAGTCCCTTCCTTCTGGAGAATACCCCATTGGGGTTCCCTAAGCACGTCTAACCGGGCTTCTACATCCCGAAGGCTTTCCTCAGCTCGTCAGCCGCCATCTTCTGGGCTTCCCTCGCCTCCGGGACCACGGTGGCCATCCCGAAGAACTCGTGGGTCACACCCTCATATACTTTGGAGGAGACATTGATGCCGGCAGCCCTCAGCTTGGCGGCGTACAACTGTCCTTCGCTCAGCAGCGGATCAATCTCGGCGTTGATCACGGTGGCGGCAGGGAGCCCGTTCACGCTCGCCACGTCCACCAGGGAGATCCAGGGAGTGTTACCATCGGCGGGGGTTCTGAGGTAATGCATGAAGAACCACTCCATCAACGGCTTGCTCAGGGGCTTGGCGCTCGCGTACTGGATATAGGAAGGGGTGTTGGTGTCATTGTTGGCGATGGGGTACACCAGCAGCTGATGCACCGGCAGGGGAACATTGTTGTCACGGGCCATGATGCTGACGGCGGAGGCAAGGTTGCCCCCGGCGCTCTCCCCGGCTACGGCTATCTTGGCGGGGTTGATGTTGAGCATGGCTGCGTTCTGCCTTACCCACATATACGCGGCATAGGAGTCGTTGTGGGCGGTGGGGTACTTGAACTCGGGGCCTTTGCGGTACTCGACGGAGACCACCACGGCCCCCACCTGCTCGGCCAGGGCGCGCGCCGAGGCATCATACGTGTCGATGGTGGCGATCACCCATCCGCCGCCGTGGTAATAGACGATTCCGGGCAGGGTGCCGGTCGCGTTCTTGGGGCGGTAGCTGCGCACGTGGATGGTCCCGCCCTGCACCGGCACCTTGTAACCCATGGTGTCTGACATGGAGGCGGGCATGGGAATATTGTACTCGTCCATCACGGCCTTCACCGCGTCGGTGGGCGAGGGGGCCATGCGGGCCTGCTGCGGGGAAAGGGTGTGCAGGGGCACGCCGTTGGAGAGCGAGTCGAGCTTCTCGATCACGCGCAGCATCTCGGGCTTGATGGTGGGGCCCCAGTCTGGCTGCGGTCCTTTGGGGGTGATGCCGGAGGCCGTGCCCTCGTCATCATCGTCGCAGGCGGTAAAGACTAGACCTATTACTAAAAACAGACTGATTCGGCGCAACCAGTTGGTTAGAGATAGAGGTTTATGGGAGTTAGGCCTTGGGAGGGAGGAAATGTCTTTTTGGTCAACGTTAATCTTCATGGTTTCTAGGGTTCTTTGATAAGTACAAATAATAGGTATAACAGGTTTTTACCTGAAAGCCCGACAGAAGTTTCCTATATTCAGTGATTCCTTGATTTACCGTATTTGTACCTAGGGACAAATACCCTGCCCGTCTAACCTGGCTTTGCGGAGGCGGAAACCCAAGAAAGTATCCAAGGCAGGGAGAAATCCTATATGGATTCATTGCTATAAAGCACCTAGGGCACAAGGTTTCTTTCTCCCAGCACTGATCCCAGGGCTGATCCATTCAGGCTTTCCGGCGCTGGCACGAAGGGTAAAGGGAGCCCGGCGGCTTCCTTTCGGTCCGGGTCCCAGACGTGGCGCCGTTTGAACCCTTTCCCCGCCTACGCTGTATAGAGGTCAGGAGCGGCCCATGGGATAACAGCGTTTCTACGGACGCATGCCCTTGAGCACCCCTGAACCCGGCTTTCTGGATTCCCTGGCCGCGGAAAGCGATCAGGTTTTCTTCTCTTTCAGCATCCCTGAGCAACGGCTCACCTACCTCAACCCAGCCTTCGAGCGGGTATGGCAGCAGACCCGCCAAAGCGTGGCCAGCAGCCCGGAGGCCCTGCTGAAGGCGGTCCACCCCGAGGACCAAGCGCACGTGCGGGAGATCTTCCAGGACCTGCTCCAAGGAAAGATCATCCCCGATGTCGAGTTCCGCATCCGCCTGCGGGGCGGCACGGAGAAGTGGGTCTGCGTCTGGCCCAGGATCCTGGAGGATCACTCCGCGGTCGTGGGGCTGGCCAGCGACATCACTGACCAGAAGCGCTACAACGACACGCTCAAGAAGTTCTCCGACAAGAAGAACTCCATCCTCAACATCCTCTCCCACGATCTGGCTGGCCCCCTGGGCATGATCCACAGCCTCTCCCAGATGCTGGGGGACGGCAAGGAGGAGGACGCCCGGGAGATCATCGGCATCATCGAAAAAAGCAGCCGCCAGGGCATGCAGCTGATTCAGGACTTCATCAAGCAGGAGTTCCTGGAGTCTTCCGAGGTAAAGCTGATCAAGCGCCGGGTAGACCTGGCCCAGGCCATCCGGGAATGTATGGAGGAGTACCGGCAGACCCAAGGGATGACGGGCAAGAACTTCCGCTTTCACGCCTCCCCCGAGAAGGTCTACCTAGAGGTGGACGACACCAAGCTCATGCAGGTCGTCAACAACCTCCTCTCCAACGCTCTCAAGTTCACCCCGGACGGCGGGCAGATCACTGTGTCGCTGGAGGAGCGGGAAGACTCGGTGCTGGTCACCGTGGCCGACACGGGCGTGGGCATCCCCGAGAAATACCACCACACCCTCTTCGACAAATTCACCCGGGCAAGGCGGCCCGGCATCAAGGGGGAGCCGTCCGTGGGCCTGGGCATGTCCATCATCAGGACCATCGTGGAATGGCACGGGGGCAGCATCCGATTTGAGAGCGAGGAAAACAAAGGCACCACTTTCTTCATTGAGCTGCCCAAGGGGTAGGCGGGCCCGGACTTCTGGCAGGTTGGAGGGTTGGTCAGGGAAGCGCAGGTAGGGCATGCCCGTCTCCGGCGTGATTTCGCAGGTATTTTCCCTAAGCAGGAAATACCATACCCATAGGTAAACACTTAATTATCAGTTTAAACACGGCATGTCAGGCAGCCCTGAAACCTAACGCACGCCCTGGGGTATGACCAAGTATTAGTTTACCGTTTTCATAACAGTTTGTGTCAGCCCCTTATCCGCCCGCGCTCTGGGGGAATTCAAATGGCCGCACACCCCTTAAAGGTGTGCGGTTTTCTTTTGCGGCTTGTCCCTTATGGTTCAGGACCGCTAGGCGGAGGGCTCCCCCGGGCCGGGCAGCCGTGGTTCAGACCTGGGGTGGAGGGGCTGGCGGCACAGCCCCTCCACCCGCAAGACCCCGCTTCGGGTCAGCGACACGTAATCTTGATGGGCGGAGACCTGGATGAGTCTCCCCTTAAGGTGGGACTGGTGGGGAGCCAATTCCTGCTCGCCCATGCCAAGGGAGGCGCGCACCTCCACCGCCTGGACCGGGAAACCATGGGGCATTTCCGGCAACGGCACCTGGGCATAGACTACACTCAGAACTAAATCCTTCACTTTTCCTCCTTTAGTACTTGTACGGAAGATAAGATCCGTATTTTAACCTAATATACCAGAGGACTAGAAAGTTATGCGGGTATGAATAGGGAAAAGAGACTACTTGCCTCCGGGGGAAACCTTAAAACCATAATAGACAGAACTTATAAGAAGTGATAGGCATGCAAAATCAATCCTAAGAAAAAGGAGGGAATAGACCTCCTGAACCCAGAGCACCGTCCACTACCGAACCTCAATCCTCCGGTCCGCTGCCCGGTTTCGTTCCGCCATGGCCTACTCCGTTGCCGGTGACCGTGATATATTTCAGGTAGGGCTCAAGGTTACGCAGGGTCCGGAAGCCCCGCACCTCCCGGACCTCGTTCCTTTCCCCATCATAGAGCACCTCCGCGTAGAAGGTACCCATGTGGTATAGGTTGCCCCTCTCTGCACAGGAGGCCAGGAACTCCCCCTCTCGGAAGACCGACGCGGCCCGTTCCCCCTGCCCCTGTCGGAGGAAATCATACAAGGTAAGTGGCATCGTCTTTGTTTTTCAGTGGATACGGCTTTCCCATATGTCCTATTTGGAGAAAAGTATAAAAGAAATGGGTATAACGAAACCCAAAGAAGCCCCCGCCGTCAGGCGGGCGGCCCCCTGCAGTCTGCGTTTTAAAGCTCCCCATCGTCGGCAAAGGAGTAAAAGGAATCCACGGTCAGGATGATATGGTCCAACACGGCGATGTCCATCTGGGCGGCGGCCTCCCTCACCCTTTTGGTCATGGCCTTGTCTGCCGCGCTTGGTTGGGTGTTTCCGCTGGGATGGTTGTGACCCAGGATGATCGCGCTGGCGCAGCAGAGAAGGGAGGCGGCCAAGATGAGCTTTATATCCACCACCGTGCCCGAGACGCCCCCGGTCGAGACCTCATACTCCCCCAGTACCCGGTTGTTCCGGTTGAGCAGCAGTACCTTGAACTGCTCCACAAACTCGATTTTGTTTGTCTCCCAGTTTTCTCGGAAGGCGGCGGCGCAGTCCTCCGAGCAGGTGATTCTTCTTAATCCGGTGATAGGCTTCCCGACCCGGTAGGACAGTTCTATCTGCGGAACCCCCACCAGTTCCTCTTCTAAGCTGTTAAGTTGTTCGCCTTTTGCGCGGTCGAATTCCGCTAATAATGAAAGTTGCATAAGAAGTTCTTTTTGAGTGCTGTCCCTTGATCGGTCACGTCTAATAATATATACGTTTCGTATAAAAATAAGATACTTTATGTATGTATTTATTTATGCACACACGCACCGGGAGAGCCTCTTTTCTTCCCTTTTGTAATACAACTATTCTGATATAGGACTACTAGTTGGAATCCTGCCTTACGATCTGTTTCGCCAAGGCTGAGTCGCCGAATGCCGTATGAGTAGCTGTCGGTTCGGCCGATTAGCGGCCGATTAGCGGCCAATTAACGGTCGATTCGGCCAATTAGCGGCCGATTCACTTAGCCAGCAGATACTTGGAGCCCCTTCCCTTGCCGGTCTGCACCAGGATGCCTTTCTCGACGAGCTGCCGCAGCTCTTCGGTGGCCGTGGTCTTGCCGATGCCGTTTATCTTCTGGTAGCGGGCATTGTCGATAAAGCCGTGTTCTACCGCAAAGGAGACCGCCGCCAACTGCCGGTCGCTGAGCCCCCTTCTCCTTAGGTGTTCTTCGGCAAGCTGGTTCTTGGAGAGGGTGATCATGAATCCGCCGTCCTGCTCCCTCATCTCCGGCTCGGGAAGCGCGGCCTCCCGGCAGGCTTCCAGGATCTTGAGGGTACCTCTCCCCCAGGAATCGATGTACCCGCCTTTGAAGCAGACCTCGGCGATCACCGGGTTCCTCGGCCGGGAAGGGTGCTGCCTTCTCAGGGCCTCCAGGGAAAGGCCCTCGGGCAAGGTACCCTCGTTCCACATGCTGAACCGGTCATCGTACACCCTGATCTGCACCATGCTGCCCAGGTAGCTCCGGTGCACCAGGGCATTCAGGAGCATCTCCCGGATGGCCGCCACGGGATACTCCCCCTTTTCCACGCGCTGCAGCCCCTCGAACTCGATGGCCTTGGTGAGGAACTTTTGATTAAGCTGCCCGGACACCTCGCCCAGAAGCCGGATGAGGTTCCCCTCCGCGGTCTCCTGGAACCTCAGGTCCGCGTCACCCTGGCCGAACCGGCCCATTTTGACCTGAATGTTCGGATAGAAACGGCCCGGGTCCCTTCCAAAAAGAAGGATGGCCGCCCGCTTCAGCCGTCCGTTATCGGAAAGCCGCAGCTTCTCCAGGAGCTCCGCCACACTCAACCCCGACACATCAGGCAAACGGCCTGCCCTCCCGGCATCCTTCAGGAAGATTTGGACGCTTTCCCCATCGATATCCTCCAGCGTGGCGGCGGGCTCCAGCACATCGTCCCACGTCTTGCCCGACTTTCTCAACAGGAACTCCGTCAGGCTATGGCCGGTCAGCTCCATCTTGGTGCTGCCGCTTCGGTAGTAATACCTGCCCCGGAGGGAGATGGCGATGGAGTAGGGAGGGGTGATGATCTCGATGTAATGCTTTCCTTCTTTCTCGTGGAGATTGACCTCCACCAGGATACCCAGAAGGTCCTTGATCTTCTGGGGGATGAGGTCCATCAGGTTCTTGAAGTCCGGCACATGCACCACGTTTCCGCGGTCATCCACGCCGATGAAAATGGTGCCGCCTTGGGCGTTGGCAAACCCGCCTACCCATTTCAGGTAGTCATCGTGCCAGCTTTGCTTGTACTCGATATTATGCTGTTCCGGCATCGTGCAGTAAGGTAGAACGTTCCTGATGGGTGAAATTACCCAAAAAATGGGAAACAATCCTTCTGCAGGTGCTAGGAGGCACCCCCCAAGGTTTACAGAGTTGGCCCGGCTAAACTCCAAAAGGGCGATCGGTCTTAGCTTCGGGATCGGAACAGGTAGGAAAGGGAAACAAAACGGTAAAACTGCAATAGCCCGGAGGCAGGCCGGGCTATTGCAGTTTAGGGAATCTAGGCGGACAGCAGATGTGCTGGGTGGCCCAGTGCCTCCAGGAAACAGGGCAACGCTGCCCGGCTCTGCTCGGGCACCTGGCAATCCATTACCTCTTCGATAAACCTGATTATTTTCTCCAGGGGGCAATCACCCATCATCCTGTACTGGGGGGAAGCGAGGAACTTCTCCATTAACTCGGTGCTCTGTACCCTTACAATAAATCCTTCTTTCGTGTGCAGTACAATTTCATGGCTGTGATTCATGGCATTCGTGGTTACTCGGTTGGGGGGACGCGTAGATAATTCTTACCAAAGTCAGGAAATCAACGTTGACGAGCTTTGCGAATGCCTGCAGCTCGGATACCCGGAAGGTGCTGGGGTCTTTTATCTTCGCCTGCAGCCGTACGGTATTCAGGCTGAGTTTTCTGGCGATATGGGAAACCGGGATGATCGCAACTACCTCCCCGAGGCTCTTTATCTTACCTTCCTCCAAGCCAATCTTCACCTTCACGTATCGTAAGTCATCCTCAAAGTTTATCTCAGTTGTTTTCATCGGGGGCGTAATTGAAATCTTTGACAAAGCATCTAAAACTATGAAGCCCTGTCCTGCAAGTCCTGGGAGTGAGCGAAGCGCAATAAGTCAATTTAGTTAAGTAAAATACGAATCACTCTGAATACCTGCAAACAAGCGGGACACGAAAGCCAAAAAAAATATCACCCGAAAGAACCCGGGATTTTCCAACCTCGGAAAACAACTTCCCATCGCATGACCAGGAATACCCTCCTACCCACAAAAAATAAAAGGAACAAACGACGGGAGGAGCCCCTGCTTGGTTTTACCACCGGCCACCCGTAGGGATACCGTTGCCGGCAGGGGAATCGTTCCATCAGTCACCTCCGGCACGAAAGTCATTTCCTTTAGTATTTAGTATTATATACGATACGTACCAGCAAATGATTACAAAAAGTACAGGTATAGGAAACCCCGGTTAGGGGCTTATTCCGGAGGGCAGGTTCGGCCGCCTACCGGTCAGCAACTGGAAAAGAGGCAAGAGCCTGATCCTGGCGGCACTACCCACCGGGAAGAAATCCAGATCGTTCGGTAACCGTATGATAGAACTTTAGGGGTTGGTATAAAGTAAAGGGGAATGCGATGGAGACAGTCAATACAATCATCTTCCTAAGCCTTACGATAGGGGTTATCTGCACCTTTCTGCTCTGGCTCCATGACCGGAAGCCCTACCTGGAACAGGAGACCTATAAGGCCATCAGCGTCATCTCCTTTGTCTTCAACATCACGGGTAGCTTCCTCTGTTTGAGTGTCCTGCTCAACTGGGGGTAAAGCACCCTTTGCATAGGCAAAGGCGCGGTGCCCCTTAGGCCCGGTGGGTCCGTTGGGAGGCGATTTTTAAACCAGCTTGGGGCCCTTCGTTTTTTGGGTTGGCTCCTCCCCTATTTTCTGCCCTTGGGCTATTTTTTCCAATTGCAGAATAGAGTACCCGAACCGTTTGGCGTCTTGGAAGTCCTGGGAGGCGGGTGCCACCCCGGGGTGGTTCATAATGGCCTGGATGACGGTTTGGAAAGCATCTTTGTGTCTGGCGATTTGTTTTCCGTCAAACCGTACGGCATGGAACCGTTGCAGGAAAGCATCGATCGGTTCCATCCCCCTCAGCACCGGGTACACCTCGGTTAGCCGGAGGAAAGTAACGTCAAACTCCCGCTTCACCTCCATCCGCAGGAGTTCCTGGGATAAAGGAGGCGTAGGCACGGCGGAGAGGCGACAGGTCTGCCCGGCCCCTTGGGTGGGCACCGGACCGGTCACCGTGCGGAGCATGTTTTTCAGACCTTCCAGGTCCCTGCCTGGGGTCCCATGGACCCGAACCATGGCCAGATCCCGGCCGTGGTTGTACGCCTCCTTGTTCCTCAGTTGGTTGAAATCAAGGCGGAATCCTGCCTGCCGCGCCAGTTGGGAAAAGGCGCTCTGCAGGCTTCGGCCGTTGCCTTCCCGGAAAGGGTGGGTATAGTTGTACTGGTCCAGGTAGAAGGCGGCTCGGTCGATGAACCGTTCGAGGGGCAGGCCTTTCAGGTAGTTCTCCTTTTCCAATTGCGCGGCTAAGGCCTGCAGGTTCCGGTCGATGTCCGGGTAAGGGGCAAAAACCATGATTTCCCGGCTGCCCGTCGCCTGGGTAGGCTTGTGCCCCTGGAACTGGCGGTCGGCCCTGGTTTCCCCCGCCCAGGGATAGATATCCCCGAAGATAAACCGGTGGATCTGCTGGAAGTGGTCTGTGTCGAATTTGCCCCCCGGCACCCCTCCCCTTTGCTTAAGTTCCTCCACACTGGCCCACGCGATGTTTGCTTCCGCCTTCGACAGGGCATGGGCATCGGTAATCCCTAATGTATTTAAGAGAACGCCCTGACTGTCGGTGAATAGATCAGCCATAGGCTACGTGGACGGGGAGCTGTACCGGCGCTTCGTTTCCGCGATGATCCGTTCCTTTACCTCCGCCAGGGAAAGCTCCCCGTCCACGTAGCCTTGCATCAGCTCGACCGCGAAACCGTCGGGCATGGGGGCATTGGTCAGGATCCCCGCCAGGGAACTCAAAGCGGACTTCTCCCTTTCGTTCCTGGCCTCCACCTGCTCCGGGGTCAACCCCGGCTGTGCTGGCTTAAATACGTCTAACAGCATAGATCTAAGTAGTTTGGAAGGATAATATACGCCAAAATACCGGCCAAGGCCAATAGATTTGGGTATACCTATATAACCAAAGGGGAACGACGTTAATTCCGGGCGGTAGGCTGTGGGGCGAAAATCAGGACAACTTGCCACCTGGAAAGCTTGCCTTTTCCCCGGTAAGAGTAATGAAAGGTATAGCACTGCCACTTCAGGGGAATGGGGCGGTAGTAGGCAAGAAGGAAAGCTGCATTTAGCCCAGAATCAGCCTTATTGAGCATAACTACCATCAAGAGAGAAAACCTCCCCTGAGAGCGAAAAGGGGGTGGGATTTTGGTACTTACGCGGGGCGGGGAAACTTTCGCCGAGTTGCTTTATATTGCCTAGACTATATAGTATATTCGGCAGTCCGGTTCCGGTTATCGGTTGATTTTGGGTGGATATATGGATGTTTACCTCTAACCAAAGTGCCAATAACCGGAACTGCTCCTTATACCCAGTAGTTGGGCGTAATAAGAAACAAAATGAATAGAAGAATTACCTTAATTGCATCATTAGTATTATTAATTACTTTCCAAGTTAAAGCTGAAAATTACAAAGCAGTTGGTGCTTTCTTTGATTTAATGGAAAATGCTGCAATTTTTGGGACATGTATAATTTATATATGTCTCTACTTTTATATACTTAAAGAACGGAATTTATTAGGATTTTCAATATTTGCTTTAGCTATTTTTTGCGGTTTTATTGGCTTGTTCTTTTTTTGGCCAAATCTCGACTTGTCTATTAACGACCGATATTATAATGAGAGTGTAAATGATTTGATTTTGGGTGCTTTGTTAATTTTACTAAATGCAGTTGCAATTTTACTTTTAATATTTAAATCACTTCGTACTAGTATTCGAATTGCATTTCGAGGAAGATAAAGTTAAAATTACTCCGCCCAACAAGGTGTAAACATCAGCCTTCGGCCGACGGCCTCGCCCGCCGCTTACACTAGCCGTTAGCGGTAATTTAAAAAAAAATAATATGGAAAATAGTGAAGTTAAAAACTCATTGGACAGGTTGAGCCAAGAAATAGAAAAAGAATTCGATACAGTAATTCTTCGTAAAATGTTTGCTAAAAAAACCAGCGGACTTTTTAGGACTATTTACCCAATCGAAAGTTCAAACCTAACTGGGAAAGAAAATAATGTTTTTGGGCCAAGTTTCCCAAAATTAAAATCTTTCAACGATAATGATGTAACATATGCTTGCTTAGTTTTAGTAGCAGTAAATGACCAAGGCTTTATTTATAATAGAAACCTTCAAACAAATAAGTCCTCATTTAATGACGTTATCAACTTTTGTTCAAAAGATTTAGGATTAAAAGTGTATGATGGAGGACAAATAAAGATGAGTTATGCAATGTCAAGTGGAATGGACACCAACGACATCTATTCAACTAGCGACACATTAATTTCTGATGACATCTATTCCAAACTCGGAAGTGTTGCATATAGAAGAGTTTTATATTATTTATAACCTTAAAAACCAAAAAAAATGGGACTATTTGATTCGTTTCTCAAAAAAAAGCAACCTTCACTAGAGGAAATATTAAACATAAATATTGCTGAAATATCAAAACTTGTAGAAAAAGAATTCAATACTAAAGTGCTAAAATATGGAGTTTGCAAAGAAGAAGACGGCAAATTTATAGACCTTTTTATGTTTAAGCCCTATTCAGCAAAATACCTTTGTTACTTATATATTCCAATAGATGAAAACAATTTTGTAATTACAAATAATTATTACAAGAATAAAAAATCAGTAATTTCTTTTTTAAACCCAGGCTTTCATGCAGGTGACTTTAGAGAAGATATAGAGGTTTGTAGCTTCATCCAAAGAGCATTTGGGGGAGGAAATATAGATAATTTTGAAGAGGAGGTTATAAATCACCACAGTGATAAAGCTAATATTGTAGAGGATATAGACAAAATTGAAAATGTTAGATATAGAGCAATTTCATATTTTGTTAATGACAACTTTTGCACTCTTTAATATTATAACCTAATAATTTATGAAATTAAGAAAAAAAACAACCGCTAACATGAACTCTGTTAAAGTCAAGGGAATTAGGCGGAAATTCTTTTATAATCCGGTTGGTAGGGAATACCGGAATTCACAATGGCAAAAGCCTGTTTTAAGAGCTTATTACACACCGCAATCAGCGCCAGTTTCTTGTTTTTACCCCTTGCCACGAGCCGCTGATACAATTCCCTACAAGCCGTGTTTGCCCGCATCGCCGTCAGGCTGCACATATACAGTTTGCTCCTGATCTGGCCGCCACCCATCTTGGTTATCCTGACTTTTCCCCGGACACTGGAGCCGGAGCTGTACTCCCTGGGACACAGACCCGCCTTGGCAATGAGCTGACGATAGGATCCGACCTGCCTGAAACCACCGTAAAACAGCAACAGCATACCCGCCGTTTTCTTTCCGATCCCCGGGATGGAACTCAGCAACTCCAACTGCTCCTTGAACTGTTCCTGCAGGTGATTATCCAGCTCCTGCTCCAGCAGGCGAATCTGTTTCTGCAGCATCAGTGACGTGAGCTTTAAAGTTTTCAGGGTCACTTTACTGCTGACCGGCTGTTGCTCTAAAGCCTCCAGGGAGTTAAGGGTCATGGTTTTCTGCTTAATGAGCTGTTCAATGGTTTGCTCCAATTGACGGCATTCCACCAGTTGCGCATCATCGGGCTGCCAAAGCTTCAGCTCATTTTGCTGGCCGTAACGCATGATCCATTGGGCGTCTTTCCGGTCGGACTTGCCTTTGCCCAGATGCATCTGAATAAAGCGTTTAATGATCAACGGGTTAACCACCGCCAGTTCTGCGCCTTGCTTGGCCAGGTAATAAGCCAGGCGCATGTAATAGGAGCCCGTCGCCTCCATCACATACAGGCTCTCCGGCCCGCAAATTTTAACCAGCTTCCGGAAACCCGCCTTAGCATTCTCTACCTCCAGGTGCTGGGGCTTGCCAGCTACTGAGTGGCAGACAGCCAATGTTTCCTTACTCACGTCAATACCGACAACAGTTTGCATAGCTTGGGATTTTTAGTAAGTTTAAAAAAAGACAAGGGAGAAGACTATTGTAGCTTTATCTATCCTGATGCAAGCTCTCGGGCTTTATGGAACTCTTCAAAGTGACAATAGGAAAGGAAGGGGATTATCATGTTAGACAGGCTCGCAAGGGCCTCATTGTATAATAAATCTTATTCCTTCCTTTCTTCTCTTTTATACAAGTTAATTAGTTTTTGCAAACATAGGATTGTATAAAAGTCAGCCTTCGGCCGACGGCCTAGCACGTTGTTTATACTAACCGTTGTGTGCAAGGCTAAACGACCTCTTCATCCAAACTTTAGCAAACAATTTTTGAATATAAATTTAATACATTTACAATGCCAAAGTGTTTTTAAGACAATAATTTTATGGATATTATAAACTTTCCTGAACATTTATTTGAAAATAACTACACGGAAACATCAGACCTGCAAATTGCTAACTACGAAGTGCATAAACATGTTTCCAAAAATAAGATTAATCTAAACAAAAATGCATTCAGTTTTTTGTTGGACGGACAAAAGGAAATTCACTTTTCGAATGACATCGTTTCGATAAATGATACACAATCCTTACTCCTGGCATCGGGGAATTTTTTAACAACAGAAATTGTAGGGGCAAATAGTTACAGCTGCCTGCTCTTTTTCTTTTCTCAAAAAAATATCAATGATTTTTTATTGAAATATGGACATCTATTCAACCCAAGGGACTTTCATATAACAGCCACCAATAGCCCCTATTTCCTTATACAAAAAGACAATTTTATTATCCATTTTATTAATTCCATTCACCTGATTTATAGCTTGAATCAAACAATCTCTCAAAAGATTCTGGAATTAAAATTTGAAGAAATTATGTTGTATCTGGCTGATAAGTATGGGCAAAGTTTTTTTGCTTATCTCCATTCATTGTTAATCAATGAAAGGGAATTATCTTTTAAAATGGTCATTGAAAAAAATCTGTACACGAGTTTGAATATTGATGAGGTCGCTTTTCTGTGCAATATGAGCTTGTCTACTTTTAAGCGAAAATTTAAACAATTATATCAAGAGTCTCCAGGAAAATGGTTTCAACTAAAACGGCTCAACAAAGCCAAAAAGTTATTGCTTAATAATGAAGCGACACCGTCAGAAATCTATATGGACTTTGGTTATGATAGCTTATCAAATTTTAGCACAGCCTTTAAAAATGAATTTGGTTATAGTCCAAAAAACATTATGAAAACTTGACCTTTTTTCATAAGTTTTTGAACTAAATAAAAAAGCCTCACAAGCTTCAATGAGCTAAATTTGTTAAAACAAAATTGGTTTAATTTAAAAATAAAAAGACATGAAAAAATTAGGATTATTAGTTCGACTAGAAGCAAAAGCAGGAAAAGAAAAAAATGTTGAAGAGTTTATTACAAGTGCATTGCCACTTGCTAATGAAGAAGCGGGTACTATTACATGGTATGCGTTCCGTATTGACACTTCTACATTTGGCATTTTTGACACTTTTTCAGATGAAGAAGGCAGAGAAGCACATCTTGGTGGTAAGATTGCAAAGGCGTTAATGGAAAATGCACCTGAATTGTTGGCTACTGCACCATCTATTGAGAAATTGGACGTTTTAGCGGCTAAATAAACATACCACAATTATTATAAAATGGCAGCCTGTCAAAGTTCTGTAAATGAATTTGGACAGGTTGCCATTGTTTACAAAACAGCTTGATAATAAATTAAGCTTAGACTGACGAAGAAACCCAGCACACAACAAGGGTTTGCCAAAAGCGGAGCTGAAGTGCTTCTATTAAACATTTCTGCAAGGTTCAATAGTAGTAATTCTATTGACTTTTGTGCTAAAAAACTCCGCCTTCGGCAAGCCCCGAAACGTTCGAGGAAATGTCACACACGGGAGCAATAAGGGACGGGGAAAGAGAGAATGCAACGGCTGGCCGAAACCTTCCTACTTCACCTAGTAAGTGCCGGGCAAATTGCAGGTGTTTTACAATTGTAAAACCATGGGAGGGACAGCTCAAGGGGCAAGTACGTTTACCCGCCCCTTGAGCTGTCCCTTAAAGCGCCATCTCGGCGATGTTATGGAAGGCTCTTTGGTCGGCCTTGAACCGCTCGTTGATAGTCAAGGCCGATTTCCCATTGAACAGGGCATAATTGGCGGCATTGTATAAAAGCCATAGATTGGCGTCGGCCTGCAACTCCTTTTCCTCGAACCGCAACCGCTCCACGGCCAAAGAAGCCAGTTTCTTCGGCAACCCCGCTTGGAGAATGACTTTCTGGACGTCTGCCTCCGTGGGGAGTGCCACCTCCACCAATCTTTGGTAAACAGTGCCGGTGACCGAGTGGCGTTGGGCGGTGAAATTTTCCAGGATCTTGGCAAGGTGCTCTTTGAAAAACGCCAGGTTCAATCCCTTGTGGTGGAACGTCTCAGCTAGTAGCTTCTCTTCCTTTCTGATCCGTTCGATCGTGACGTGCTCCACTTTTTCCTGCAAGGCATCCCGGTACTTTTTAGGTTGGCCGTTCGCGAGCCATTCAAAATACGCTTCATACCCCATAAATTCGTCGGCCCATCCCATCAGCCCGTTGGCGCAGATCTGGCGGTAATAGGAAACCTTTACTTTTTCCTCGTTGGTGGATTCAATGGAGGAGCCCTGGATGGTAAAGGGGCTTTTCCCGGTGTAGGAATTCGTGATGATCAGGTTCTTATAGATGCGCTCGGGGCCTACGTTCAGGCTGTCCGGTAACACGATGTTGATCCCGAAATCCCCCAGCGGAGTAAAACGGGCATCCAGGACATACTCGGGGGCCACGCTGTTGACCACCTCCCGCAGCAACTCATTGGGGATCAAGGTGTATTCATCACTTTGCAAGGCAAAGACGTGCTGCGTGCCATCAGGCATAGCGCCCACGATCGCCCGTTGCCGGTCGGAGGGCAGCAGCTGGTACGATCCGGGTAAAAGGGCCTGCAGTTTCTCTTCCCGGACCGGGAAACAGAGTTGTTCCCAGGAAGTTGATCTTTCGAGATGTGCGCTTTGGGTTGCCATGGTCTTGGGGGTTTTAAGTACAATTGTTAAACCGCTTCCTATACTATATATACGATTTGTATAATTTTATAGATACATTTCGTATGTATTTATTTACCCACAGCATCTTGGTTCCCTAACTTTTCCCCCTTTGCTTTCTTTTGATTTTCCCCTGTTTAGCAGAGTACTACCTAAACAAAAGCCAACCCTTACCTTGCTTTGTAATTGATTTGGATGGATTGACCGGATGGATTCAGGGCTAGAAGCCTGGAGGAAAATCTGGGGGAGCAGATTTGTCGGTACGGCCGAAGCGAAGCGTCGTCTGGAAAGGCTTCGACCGGTAGGGAGCCTTCGCCTTTACAAAAAAAAACCAAACCCGTTTCCGGATCTGGTTTTCGCTGTTTGCCCAGCGGTGAGGTCTACCGTTTGTGGCTTACGCGGGAGATTTTCTCCTTGGTGTTAGCGGGGCTGTCTACTGGTTTATTCTTCCGCAATACTTCTTTGTTTTCCCTGTCCGATACTCCCTCTCCTTTCTTCTCCATCTGCAGCACCTGTTGGCTCTCCTCATTCTCTTTCCCTAAACCAAAGGTTTTCTGGAGCTGTTCGTAGCGCCCTGGCTGCAGAACCACGAACTTCAGGTCGTCCTGCGTCAGCTTTTCCCCTAGGCTCTTTTTCAGGTCATTTTTATTGATGTCCGCCAGCAACTCCGGGTTTTTATGGATGGCTTTGATCAGCTTCAGATCCTCGTTATAGTCATTCAAGATGGCTTTCTCGATCTTTATCTTTTTCTCCAACCCTGCCGCTGAGATCAACGCTTGGTTGAACTGGTGCAGGGCGAAGAAAGTAGTCGGGATCTCCACGACCAACTGGCTTCCAGTAATGTTGAATTTAATCTTATCCTTCTCCAGTTCGCTTTTGACGACGTTCCCCAATCCCTCCTTCCTCAGTTCCTCATCGATCTGCCGGTGGTACGGCTTCAGTTCCCGCATCAGCCGGTCTGCCAGGTCCACGACGGCATCGGGTTCGTTAGCACCCGCTTGGCCCTGCCCGCTGGAGAAAGCCAGCTTAAGGGTATTTTTGGGGTTCGCCAGCCGTTGGGAGGGGAATTTTTCGGCAGTTAGCTCCCTCAGGAACATTAAATCATAGTAGGCTCCTTTCTGGTCATTGTCATTGGCCGTTACGTACTGAAAGTCAGGGCCCGTGTTGCCTTTGGCTTTCAGCTCCTTGATGGTTTGGATCTGGTTGAGGGTTAGGTTCCCGCCATAGGAAACGTACAAGGTGTTTTGCGGCTTCCGGAGTTCCTGGAAGCTGAGGGCGTCCACCGCACTTTCCACCAGCACGATCCGGTCCAGCTTTTGGGGCATGTTGGAGTGCCAGACCCCGTTGCTTCGGTCGGAGCCTTCCGCGTGGGCCTTGTAGTCCCTGTTCCGGATCTCCAGGCCCACCATCCGGGTGTCATGGGCCAGGTGGTAGGGAAACGCCACGTTGGTGTAGACGGGTCCCGGTTTGGCCGGATCCTGGTACTGCACATTGTAGATACGCCCGATGAATTCCGGTTTCTCCAAGGTTTCCAGCGAAATCCCCCTTTCCCGGAAGAAGTCTCTCTTATAAAGCGGCTTTAGTTGATAGTAGTCGATCAGAAAGGGATGCGCCTCGATGTTGTGGAGGGTTCCGGTATCCACCAACTGTCGGTTCCGATGCTTGGCCGGTTCCGGCAGTTTAAGGTAATTGTACAGGATGGAATTCACGTTGGCGTTTTCGTTCCGGTCGTTGTTTTGCGGGAACAGGGTGCCCAGCCTCCTTTTCACGAAATTGATCAGGCTGCCTTTGTCCGTGTCATCCTCGGGGTTCCAATAGCCCTGGTTCCCCGGGTTTGCCGGGTTGAGGATGATGATCCGGTCATTGGTTTGCGGGTTGAAGAAAACCGGGGTTCGGGACCCCTTTCTCACCTCATGGTGGTAACCGTTGGCGGTGGCCAGCTCGATGATGGAGATTTCCTGGCGGAAATCCTCAAAACTTTTGGCATCCGGGTATTTACTTCTGAAATCCTCCATAAGTATAGAGTGAAGGTGTATAAAGGAAAGGGGGAAGAAGTCCAGACCGATCGTTTCCGTGCCTGCTGGGCAGTCCCCACGCGGTTTACAGTTTTGGCCCCCTTCTTTTGGCGGCCTTCGGTTCCGGCTCCTGCTGCTGCTTGCTTTTCACGCTGTCGGTATGCTTCACCGTTTCGGCTTTGTTCCCCTCGTTGTTGGCGGCCACCTGTATTTTATGTTCCGGTTGGAGGATTTGGTGGACAGCGGTAGCGGGCAAAGGGCGGAAAGAGAAACCCTTTTTGGCGGGATCGATTTGCACAGTAGCCGAAAACTCCTGGTTCTTCTCGTCTTTCATCCCGGCGATGGGGGTAGGCTTGCCTTGCTCCAGGGATTTCTTTTGCTCGTCGGTCAACAGGACCCCCTTCAACGTATTCGGGATCTTGATCCGGTCGGCCCGGACGGCCACCAGTTCCTGGGTATCCCGGTCTACCCCGATATAGGCCTGGAATTCCTTGTTGGTGGACCTATCGGTGAGGGTTACCTGTTTGTTCAGGTTTCCGCCTTCCTTCAGGTTTTGCCGGTCCTCGGGGGAAAACGCATAGCCCAGATAGGTCCTGGGGACATCCAGGTGGGCCCGAACGCCATGGAACACAAAGGTCGGCTTTCCGGAGGGGTCTTCCGCCAACCGGAACTTTCCGTCGAGGGACACTTTCACGCCCCCTAAGTCCCCTTTCAGCCCTTGGAGCAGGGAGGTCTTTTCCCCATTCAGAAGCTTGGTTAGGTTATCGGTTTTTTCCAACAGATCCTTCGTGAGACCTAGTTTCTCGGCATCTTTCCAATTGATGTCCTCCGGGTTGAATTTTGTTTTCTGCATGTCTAATGTTTTGTCATAGGATGGTTGGGCAGCCTTAGGCAGGCCCTCGTCGATCTCGGAAGATCCTACCTCATCATTCTTTACGAAGGAAACCATGTTCCTGAAATCCTGCCGTAACGTTGTCTTTGGACTACCGTCCTCCCCTTTGATCAAAAGGGCCATGTTGCTTAGATTCTGCCGCCAGGTCAGCTTACCCGTGTCCTCCTCCGGGTATTGCCACCTATCCTTTTTCCCCTTCAACACAAAGGAGTTATTCCCTTCCGGGTCATGGGGTAGCTTTTCCAGCAGTTGTTGCTGCTTGTCGTCCGGAAGATAAACAAAGGCCCTTTCCGTGGGATCGGTCATCCCGGAGGTCCCGGTTTTGCCTTCCAGGGGTTTACCCCCTTTGGTCAGATCGGCTTTCACCTCCGGCCAGCGCTCCTTTATTTCCCGGGCCGCGGTACCGGGCGATTTGGAAACCGGTGCCGCCAACCCTTCTAAAGAATCGGAAGTACCGTAATTGTTTTTGAAATTAATAATAAAGTTACCCAGAAACCCTTTGTGGGGAATTATTTCAAAAACGGGGGCCTCCGCTTTCCTGGGGGAAGAGGGATTAGGGAGCCCTGTTTTTCCCTGGGGATCCTTCCCGAGGAGGTGGACCTCCCCCGTTTCTTTGCTCAAGGTGAAAAGGTGCTGGGGGGATTCCCCTGGGTGCGGGGCTTTCCCTTCCGCCTGGGAATGTTCCGCTTCCAAGCCGGATTGCTGTTCCCTTGCCGAGGTCATTTCAGGTTTGCCTGTGACGCTATTTCCTGTCCCCATCAGGGGCGATGCTGTCGTTGCCATGGCTCTAATTTTTTTAAGTTAAAAATCAACTGGCCGAAAGAAAGACATAATTTATTCACTACATAAATAAACGACCACTTTATTTGCTCGTATAATTCATATTACGAATAATTTAAAAAAACGGCATGACGTTTTACTTAAAATATGCTGCGTTCGCCTTGCTAGGATTAGGGAAGGTACCAGGGCAGGCCCAGTCTCTCCCGGTGGCCCAGGATCTATTGCCCTGGGAGCAGAAATCGGAGGCGGAAAAACGCCGGGCCTCCCTGCTTTGGCTGCGAAAAATGGCCCTGCAGGAAGAGATCACCCGCGTCACGGAGGATCTTTTAAGGCAATCGGCCACCTACGGCGAGGTGTTGGACCTCCTCCGGATCTCCCGGTTTGATGCCCGGCTCCTCCGGACGATTCCCAGCCTGGTGCCGCTCAAGCATTCGTCGGTTAAGGATTTCAGGGTTAGCTCCCGGTTCGGGTACCGGAAGCATCCGGTGAAGGACGCGGTTCTTTTCCATGGGGGGATTGACCTACCGGCTCCGAACGGCACCCCGGTGTATGCCGTGGCTGATGCGGTTGTTTCCCAGTCCGTATCCCTCCATGCCTCGCTGGGGAACTTCGTGCAGCTGGACCATCGGAATGGGTTCTCCACGGTCTACGGCCATCTGCTCCGGTTTATCGTCTCCCCGGGACAACCCGTGCAGCAGGGACAGGTGGTGGGCTATGTGGGGCAGACGGGTTTGAGTACGGGGAATCACCTGCATTACATTGTCGTCAAAAACGGGCAGGCCCTGGACCCCCTGCCTTTCTGCTTTTTGATGTACGAGAAGTTCAGGGCGGAAGCAGGCACCCCCTATTCCAGACGCTCAAAATAAGAATCCAGGTTTTCCACCTTGTCTTCCGGCCTTAGCCGGGGGGTAAACATGGAATTGTCCTCGGCCAGGATATAATTCAGGTTGAAGTCCTGCTTCAGGTAGTAATTCAGGATCACCAGCAGGTTTTCCACCGTTCCCCTGCCAGCGGATTCCAGCCGCTGGATGTTGCCTTGGTTTAAATCCAGCTCCTTGGCCAACCGCATCTGGGTTAGTTTCGGCTTGATGGACGTGCGGATCTCCAGCAGCCTCTTCCCGACGAGGGCCTGAAACGCTGCCGTATCCATGGGGACACCCGTATCGCCGGGCTGTATATGCTCTGATGCTTCCTCAATATGCTCCATTATGTTTGTTTAGATGCTGGTGCCGGGGCTTCTGCCGTTAACCTGGCAAGCTCCGCCCGGACGAGGTCTGCTATATCGGCTTTGATTTGCAGGTAGTTTTTTTGGATGATCTCCTCCATGCGGTCTCTCCCGGTTTCATCCGTGAAATTCGTGATCACCGGGATTTCCTGATACGTACGTTCCTCTTCCTGCACCGCCTTGACATCGATCTTGATTTTCCCGTGGAATACCTTTTGGGTGATTTCCTGGCCCAGGTTATCCGCCACCGCCCCGACGAACATCCCCTGGGACAGGTTGGCGATCTTACTGGCCGGGATCATGCTGTCTAATTGGGTCGAGGTAGAGGAAGAGGTGGAATCCCGGCTGACGGAGACGCTTTGGCGCTTCTGCAGGATCCGGCCGAACCGCTCCGAGAGCTGCTTGGCGCTGTCCCCTACCACCTGTCCCGAGAAGATGTTCCCGATGGTGTTCTTGATGACCGTGGCCTCTGCCCGGCCGTAATCCCTTTCCAATTGGGAAAAGTCCTGGAACCCCAACAGGGTGCTCACCTTATTGCTTCTGGCGGTGGCAATCAGGTTATCCAGCCCTTTGAAGTAGATGGTCGGCAGCTCATCGATGATGACGGAGCTTTTCAGCTTGTGTTTCTGGTTGATCAGTTTGATGATCCGAGCATTGTACAGCCCCAGCGCTGCCCCGTAAATGGCTTGCCGGTCAGGGTTGTTGCCCACGCACAGCACTTTCGGGGCCTGGGGGTTATTCAGGTCCAGCGTGAAGTCATTGCCGCTCATGACCCAGTAGAGCTGCGGGGAGGCCAGCCGGGACAAAGGGATCCGGGCACTGGCGATCTGGCCTTCCAGCTGTTCCATGGCCCCTCCCTCAAAGGCGGAGACGAAGGGTTTGACATAGTTCTCTATCTCCGGGTAACTCCCCAGGATCGGGAAGATCTCCTCGTACTTCCGGCTCAGGAACTCGATGGCGTGGGGGAACGTACAGTACTTGCCGTTCTCGTACAGCCGCAGGAACCAAATGATGGCCGCCAGGAAGTTGATCGGGGATTCCACGAAAAACTCCCCCTGCTTCTCGATCCATTTCTTATTCAGGTTGAGCAGGATGGTGTAGGAGCTCTCGTAGGCATCGATGATATCGCTCATCATGGAGGGCAGGAGCGGATTACACCGGTGGCTTTTGGCTGGGTTGTCGAAGTTGATGACGTAAAAGGCGGGCTTTACGGGGTACTTGTCGTAGTTCCGCAGCAGGGTGTTGTAGGCGATGCGGGAGAGGTCATCAAACTTATAGTCGTAGAGGTATAGGGCGAATCCCTTGGCGATGTGCTGCTTGATGAACTGGTTGACCACCGCGAAGGACTTACCCGAACCGGGCGTTCCGGTGACCCCGGTGGCCCGGAAGGGATTGACGACGTTGATCCACCCCTTTCTTTTTTTTCCCTTCCATTGGTACTCCGTGGGCAGGTTAACCGAAAACTCATTCTCCAGCAACCCCTCCTCCTGGGGAAACGATTCGTTTTCGGCATTGAAGATGTCCTGCATCAGGTCCAAGTGGAATAGCCGGGTCAGGTAATTCCCGCCCTTCAGCAGCAGCAGGTAGCCAAAAACCAGCGTACCGATGTAAAGAAGGGCAGGGAGGGCCAAAAGGGGGAAGAGACGCACCAGCAGGTCAGGGGCGAAAAACAGCAAGGAACCCAGAAGCACGTAGAAACCGATGCTTTTCCCGGAGACTTTCTCTGATTTGACGCCCTTGGTCCCCAGGCAGGAGATCCCCAGCAGCAGGAGACTTGCCCCTTTGGAATAGAGGGGCTCGGAGAAAAGGCCGCTTCCTTTCGCCAGCTTCAGCAAAACGGAATCCAGGAAAGGAACCGTCCAGCCGTTAGACTGAAAAGCGGAATAGCAAAACCAGTACACGTGGATCCCGAGTAAAAAAATACTGAGGATCCGGGTGAAGTCCATCAGCTTGGATAAGGCTCTTTGATCTTCGTGCATCTGCTGAAAAGGGTAAGGTCCAATCGAGTTTCGGGGCAGTGAGTCGTGTTAGGTTCCGGGGAAGGTCAGCCCCAAGGCAAATATATAGATTCCGACTATATGTACGGCCCCACCCCGACGAGGGGAGGCGTGGAAAGAGGTCCCTTTCTGTCCCGGTATACGGGCAAGCCCTATCCATGGGATGAATAATAATGCCCAAGGGTTCACCAACGCGGGCGGCGGCGCTTTTTCCGTTTCTGCTCCGGCCGGTGTTCCTCCTTTTCCCCTTGCTCGTTCCCGAAGACGGCGGCGGCGAAATCACGGAAGAGAATCCCCAATCCCTCCAGCAAACGGGCCCCGTGGGTTGATTCCGGCCGGTACAGGCGGATCAAGGCGGCATTCTGGCTAGGTTCCCGCAAGGTATCAGCCGGGTATTCCGCAATTTCCTTTCGGATGAGGGGGATCAGATCGGTTGCCTGCCGTTTATCCGCTCCGGGTTCTTTTGGATTACGGGGCAGGGTATCCGCCAGGCGTTGATCTATCTGGTCTGCCAGCGGTTTATTTATCCTGTGAATCAAACTTAGGACGTCACGGGTAGCTTTCAAGTCATTCCGTTGGAGGGCTTGGCTCAGGGTGACCAGCACGCGGTACTTCGGGGAGACGGTGACCTCCCCGGTCTGCGATTCCCGGAAGACGAGACGCTTGACGCTGGCCTCCGTTTCCGGGGTGAAGCCATGGGAGGTCAGCAGGTTGGTTAACATTGTTCCCGCTTTCACGAAGGTGCTCTCCGGCAGCGTATGGTACCCGAGCAGATACCCCCTCCTCTCCCCTCCCCTTCCGGTGATCGGTTTGATGAGCAACCCGTTTTCCAGCAGATGGGAAAGGATCTGGGGGTAGCCCCCTCCTTTGTCCATGCCTTGGAAGACTTCGGCGGCGTACTCCCGGTTGGCGTAACGCAACAGCAGATGCCGGTCCGCCTTGGGCAGGTACCGCAGGATCGGGGAACGGTCCAGCCCCCCGATCCGCTCCCCTAGCCTCAAGACATCGTAGGGCCGCTTCTCTGGGGCCTGGCACATGGTTTTGAGGATCTCCCGGTCAATTTTATGGAACACCGGGATCTCTTTTTCGGGCACCGTGAGTTTCCCTGGGGGGACCGGGACGCCCAGCAGGTGGGAAAGGGTCGTCTTCGGCACGGTATACCCCACGGCGGGACTCTTGGAGGAGTGGACGCGCAGGTCCTCCCCTTTCTGGGAAAACGTGATATGGAGGGCGTACAGGAAGCTTAGCTTTTGGCGCAGGGGCAGTTCCCCGTTCGATTGGACATAGTGGAGCAGAGGCGGCGTATTCGCCTGGAAATACCCGTTCTCTTTCTCCTGCACCTGGGGCAGTTGCTTTTGCCGGTATTCCATGAAATTCCGGACGGCCAACTCGGCCTGCCTCCCCTCCAGGTGGGGAACCTGATTTTGCAAGTGCAACGCAAGGGCCCCTGCCAGCTGCGGCAAGGCTTGGATGAGGGTGCTTTCAAAGAAGTAGGTTGGGTCTGTTTTCCGGTAGCCATGGTAAATACGCACCAGTTCCTGGTTCGCCCGCTGCAGGTCAGGGCGGGCCAGGGTCGCTGCGGCAAACCGTTGGCCAAGGGCAGCGGAGGAATACGCGGCGCCCAGGGCTTGGCTATCCAGGACGGTCTTCGTGTGGGCGTCGATAAAGGTGAGGCCGGCCAGGGTATTTTCTTTGCGCTCCCGGCAGACCACCTGTATCCCCTGCTCTTGCAGCCTTTCCCTGAAATCGGCTAACGTGAGGTACGGATAAGCGGTGAATACAGTGGTTATCTTGCCGCCGAGGGTTGCCCGGACGTTGCTGTCCCTAATCTTTTGCTCGTCCTCGGTGAACTTGGCCGACAGGGCGGGCCAGCCCACCTCTTTCCCGATGCTGCTGGCTTTGATCCGGCTGCCGACCCTCTCCCCTGCCGGGTTGATGATCCCGTAAAACAATCCCAGCGTCTTGCTAGGCTCGCTGGGGTCAGTTACCTCATCCACCGTCACGTGGTATTGGTTCAGCAGGGCTTTGTATTCCGCCAGGGAGGAAAACCGGTACTCCCGGGCGGCGGAGCGCACCACGGAGGCAATGGCGCTTTTCGTGTCCGTCTTGCCGTACTCGATGGCGGGCACATCAATCGGCTCGAAGACATTTTTCCCTTTGCTTATCTTCTCGCCGGCGGGCACCAACCCGTATTTCGCCTCCAGGTCTTTCCGGATCTCTTCCGACCGGTAACGGTCCTGGCTGCTGGGGATGGCTTTGCCGTCCAGTCCGATGCTGACCGAGACGAGGTGCAGATGGGTCCGTTCAATGTCTTCGTGCTTGTAGATAAGGTAGGGTTGCTGGCCGTAGTGCATCCGCTCCAGGTACTCCCGGGCGATCTCCGTCAGCTGCTCGTCGCTGAGTCTGTCCTCCGGGTCTGGGTTCAGGGAAACATGGAAGGTCGGCTTCCCGATCTTCGGGTTCAGCCGGAGATAGGCCTGCAGCCCCTGGATCTTGTCCTGCAGCGTCAGCTCCTCCGGATCCTTGAGGTCATTGATCAACTGCGCGTACAAGACGCTGGAGTGCTCCTTCTCATTGTACTTGATCAGACCGACGATGTCTTTCCCTCTGATTATCCTTGCAACCATTTTTCCCTGAGCTGAAGTAGGATCGTGTGGAATTCGTTTTGCGCCTTCCCCAGTTGGGCGGTCAACTCCACCAGCTTGGCCACCTCCGGGGGGACCGGCCTCCCGTCGGTCAGGGAGTTTATCTTCTTGACGACCTGGTTATAGTTCGTGCCGATGGCCTTGATCTCCCGGACCAGGTGCTGCATTTCCGTGGCCAGCAGCACGTTCGTGCTGTCCCGCAGGGCGAGCTTCTGGTGGAACATGATGTCATGGTACATCTCGGATTTATGCCGGTAGGAGGATTGCCGGAACCAGTCGTCCAGTTTTTTGTAATCCTTCTCGGTGACTCGGAACTTGATTTCCTCGGAGGCTAGTTCCTGCGCGGGCTTGGGCTTCCGCCCGCCCCTCCCCTTCTTTTTCTCGGCGGGTTTCTCTTCATTTTCATTTTCCATGGGCGTGCTCTTTCATGACGACGTCGGCAAAGCGGTTTTCCTCCTGGCATTAGCGACCTCTCCGGGGGAAAGGGTTTGAGTTTTTGTGGAACAAAAACATATCTTGCTTTTTGCTGACGCAAAACATACCACTTTATACTGGAATTGCCAAGGGATGGTTGAGCAGAATCCAGAAGGCGTGCCGGGAAACTGTTCCGACAGAGCCCTGAGAGCGATAAAGGTAAATAGCGATGTAAGTAGTTAAGCAGTTATCGAACCATAGAAGTAAGTAGTTAGGCGGATAGGGAAAGGGATAGGTATCTAGGTAGGAAAGCAAGTGAGCAATTGGGAAACAAAAGACTTATCTGTACCTTTGGGGATCCAAACGGGTAAGCAGGTAGACAAATAGACGGTTAAGCAAATAAGTAAATAGATACTTAACCAAGTATACAGATAGCTATTTAGGGAATTACGTAAATAAGTAGTTAAGCAGGAATCTACATCGATAGTTAACTATTTGGATAAGCAGACAGATAAGCACAAACTTACAACGCTATATACTTAACTAAGTATGAACCCAAAAAAGCAACCTGGTGCATAAGTAAAAAGATAACCGGGTATATAGAGAAACAAGTATTTAGACAGGTAGACAAATAGACATATACCCTATCATCTACCCCCCCCCCTCTCCCGATATATACCTAGACAACTACTTAAATAGATAAGTAAATAAACACCTAGATAGACAATTAGGCATATACACATTTAGCTATCTGCTTATATAAGTATATAGACAAGCAAGTAGGCACCATAACAAGTAAACCGACAACTAACCAAGCAAGTACTTAGACACACAACTAGACAAACATCTAAGCACCTATCTAGGCCGATAATTAGATAAACAAGTAAACACCGAAGCAAGCATCTAAACATTTATCTTTATACTTGCTTGAATAAATAAGTATTTATACAGCTAAGTAAACAATTAGGTAAACAGCTAAGCAACTACATATGTAAACACATACTTATATAGGTAGTTAATTAACTGGAAGATTAAGCAAGTAGACAAGTAATTATTTAGATAGGTTTGTAAGCAGACAAGGAAGTAGGTAAGTAAAGAGAGAGGCAAGTGGTTAGACATTCGATTATCTAAGTAAATAGGAGCATGGGTGCTTAAGTAGTTGCACAACTAAGTAGGTGGAAAATCAAAGCCGGTTAGGAATGACATAAGCGGCCACGCAAACAAGTAAGCATCCAAGTAAACAAGCATCTATCTACTTACTTGTCTAAATAGACAGGTAAGTAGACGGTTGAGTAAGTAGAAAAGCAAAAGACAATAATGACGAGAGAAACGAAATTTATTTCATTTTTTAACCAGAAGGGAGGGGTGGGGAAATCTACCCTGGAGATTTTGATGGCCAGCTACTGCCACAATGTGCTGGGGTTGAAGGTGGCCATCCTGGATGCGGACTATCCGCAGCTGAACATCCATAAGCTAAGGGAAGATGAGATCAACATGGTGCGGCGGCATGAGGCCTACCAGGAAGCCTTTGCCGGCCTGGGAAAACCGGTGTACCCGATCGCGAACACCAACCCGGCCGAATCCGTGAAGGAAATGGATATCTTCCTGGAATTGGAAGCAGGGGAGGAGCCGTACGATATTGTGTTTGTGGATCTGCCGGGTACCATCAACACGCCCGGCGTGCTCCAAACCATCAGCCAGCTGGACCACATCTTCATCCCCTTGATTGCGGACCAGCTCGTGATCAAAAGCAGCCTAGAATTCGGCTTGTTGGTGAATGACAACCTGATCGGGAAGCCGAACGTCAACCTGAAATCCCTTCATTTCTTCTGGAACAACGTTGTCAAGTCGGAAAAGTCTCACCTATACGAGGTGACGAACTCCCTTATCCAGGAAGCGGGCCTGCATTGCCTGGAAACCGTGATCGGCCAAAGCGTGAAATTCAGGAAACCTGAATTCAGGTCGACCATCTTCCCGATGCAACCCGCCCTCATCAAAGACACCAACATGGTCCCGTTGATTGAGGAAGTCTTAGCGCAAATCAATGTCTCCCCTAGATAACATAATAACCAAGATGGCAAAGAACAGAAAGAGCCCAGCATTTGATGAAAGTCTCCTGATTGGAAGCATAAGCGGTTTGAACAGAAACAAAGAAGCAGCGCCGCAACCGTCACCGGCTCCCCAGCCGCCAGCGGCCACCGAACCCTTACCGCCGGAGGAGGTAGCCCCGCTGGAAAACAAGGCTACGCCGGAACCCGAGAAGAGAGAGGCCCCGACCAGCACCCCGGAGCCAACCGAGGGAGAAAGCAAAGGAAAGAAAGAACCCAAACCGGCCGCTACCGCCAAATCCCAGGGAAAGGGCTGGGAGTACGAGCGTTTCCTGCAAGGCACCCCGGGCCGCAAAGACGCCCGGGCGTACATCTCGGAAGCCCACCACAACAAAATAAGGAGGATCCTGGCCTTCACGGACAAGAAAATCGGCATCACCGATTACCTGGAGAATGTCCTGGAGGAGCACTTTGAGCGGCACGAAGCCCAGATAAAGGAACTATACGCAAAGCACCTGGGAAGCTAACCTTTTTTTTAAGCAATGCCAGGCAGAGGCTACCACGGGGGAAACCCCGGGTAGCCTCTTTTTTTTACCAATTGTAAACCGGGGAACAAATTTAAAAAATGTTATAAATATTTACCCCATAAATATTTATTACCGTATAGCTTCTAAAGTATTCATATTATAAATATATTAGCGACACTTACCGAAAGCCATCATCCTTAACCTGAAACCTGATTATCCGCGGCAGACAGCAACTATTCCAAGTACTTCATGGCGTAAGAACCGGCCGGAAGTGAGTTCGTTATCCCGGCCCTACAGGCCAAAATGTTACGATTATGTTTGAAGGCATTACCTGGGGACAATTCTGCTTTTTCGTGTTAGGCGCGGTCACCGTCTACTATCTCGGGGTAGGGGCGGTGTATTACCGGGCAGAGGTGCTGGCAATGCTCGGGAAGAAGCGGAAACCCAGCGGCCTGGTTCCCGCCCCCGCCAATGCCCCGGTACCGGCTTTCTCGGCGCTGGGCAGTACGCCCGATTATGGCAACAGTCTGTCCAACGTTTCTGCGCCGGGCACCTTTGAGGACACGAAGGCAGGGAATGCCTTTGAAGCGGAAGAGTTTGAAGGGCAGGATCAGGAAGAAGAATACCAAGAAGAGGAATACCTGGAGGAGGAATACCTGGAGGAGGAATACCTGGAGGATGAATATCAGGAAGAAGAATACCGAGAGGAAGAGTACCCGGTAGGGGAGGGGCTTCTGGAGGAAGAAGAGCTGCTTTTCGGGGAGGAGGTAGACCTGGAAAAACAATTTATCTCTTTCGAGGCGGCAGATTCCCCGGAAGTGGAAACGGGTGGGATTTCCGTGCAGGAGCTTAGCCGGACCGTAGAGCTTCTCCAGCAGGAGGATATTTCCGGCAGCGAAAAAGGGGAGCTGTCCAAAAACCTGGAATTGATCGAGGATACACTGCTACTCCAATCCCTGCTTTCCGGCAATGCCCGGGCCCGGGAAAAGCTGGATTCCCTGATCGGGGATAGGTGGCACGAAGCAGCCGAAGAGGAGACGGTGAAAGGGGAACAGGTGATCAAGGATTCCTTTGCCGATGTGGACGTGACCAAGCTGATGAATAAGATAGTGTAACCCTTCATTTTTTAACCCTCAAATCTCTAGAAACATGAAACGAGTAGCAACAAGACAGGTAGGATGGGCCGTGGCCGTGGTCACCCTGGTGGGGATCGCCCCGGAGGTATTTGCCCAGGGGAACGGCGCGGCCGGCATTGAGGCGGCCACGGCGGAGGTGACCAGCTATTTTGACCCGGCCACGAAACTGATGTATGCGGTAGGGGCGGTGCTGGGCCTGATCGGGGGGGTGAAGGTATACTCCAAATGGAATAGCGGCGATCCCGATACCCAGAAAGTGGCGGCGGGATGGTTTGGCAGCTGCATCTTCCTGGTGATCGTCGCGACGGTGCTGCGGTCGTTTTTCCTTTAGAACCTTCCTTCCTTGGCCAGTTACCACATCAACAAAGGGATTAACAAGCCGGTCGAATTCAAGGGGTTGAAGGCGCAGTACCTGGTGTATTTCGCGGCCGGGCTGCTGGGCATCTTCCTGGCCTTCACCATCCTCTACATCCTCGGGGTCAACCTCTACGGGTGCACGGCCGTGGCCATTGGGGCGACCAGCCTGTTATTCCATTTTGTCTTCAAATGGAACCGGGTGTACGGCGAGCATGGGTTTATGAAAAACGCGGCGGCCCGCAGACGGCCGAACTACCTGATCAACCAGGGGAAGTCCTTAAGAGTGTTACGGTATAAGAAAAAGCGGTAGGTTATGGGCATTGTATACAAGTCGGATACCCTCGAATCGAAACTGCCTTTGTACAAGGTGGAGCACGATTGTATCATCAACAAGTTTGCGGAGATCACGGTGTGCTTCCGGGTGGACCTGAAGGAGATTTTCACCCTGTCCCAACCAGAGTATGAAAGCCTACACCAATCGTGGATCAAAGCCCTGCGGATCCTTCCCAAATACACCATCGTCCACAAGCAGGATTGGTTTGTGGAGGAAAGGTACCGTCCGGATTTCGGCCAGGAGAATTTAAGCTTCCTGGATCGGGCCTTTGAGCGCCATTTCAACGAGCGCCCCTACCTGCACCATTACTGCTACCTCTTCCTGACCCTTTCCTACCCGGAGAAAGCCCGGAAAAACAGCCTATGGGGTTCCCTCGTGCGGGGAAAGCTCATCCCGAAGGAGATAGACTCGCCCCAGGTCCTCACTGCCTTTTTTGACACGGTCAGCCAGTTCCAGCGCATCCTGACCGATGGTGGGGCGTTGGGCCTGGTCCGCCTGACGGAGACGGAGATCCTGGGCTCGGCGGGAAAAGCGGGGATCATCGAAAAATACCTGGCCGTGAGCCAAAAGAACCGCCCTATGTTGTCCGACCTTGATTTCTCCCAGGGCCTGCAGATCGGGGCGAACCATTTCAACCTGTTCACCCTCTCCAACCTGGATGACCTGCCCGGCGCGGTCAGTACCGAGAAACGGTATGAGCGCCTGAGCACCGATAAGAGCAGCTGCCACCTGGGGTTTGCCTCGCCGGTGGGGTTGCTGCTGTCCTGCAACCATCTCTATAACCAATACCTCTTCCTCGACGACCACGCCGAGAACCTGCGGGAATTCGAGCGCAAGGCCCGCAACCTGAATTCCCTGGCGTTGTATAGCCGGGAGAACGCCGTCAACAAAGAGTGGTACGACCAGTATCTGAACGAAGCCCTCAGCTTCAACCAAACCTCGGTCCGGGCGCACTTCAACGTGCTGCTGTGGTCGGAGGACCCCGAGCAGCTGAAAGAGTACCGCAACCTGACCTCGGCGGGGATTGCGGCCATGGACTGCAAGCCCCGCCTGAACACCAAGGACCTGCCTTCCCTGTACTGGGCGGGAATTCCCGGGAATGCCTCCGATTGCCCCAGTGAGGAAACCTTTTACACGTTCCTGGAGCAAGCCTGCTGCTTTCTCAACCACGAGACCAACTACCTTTCCTCCAGCAGCCCGATTGGGCTGAAAATGGTGGACCGTATGAGCGGCAAGCCCATTCTGGTGGACATCTCCGATGAGCCGATGAAAAAAGGCTACACCACGAACCGGAACAAATTCATCCTGGGCCCCTCGGGCTCCGGTAAATCCTTCTTCACCAACCACATGGTGAAGCAATACTATGAACAGGGGACCCATGTGCTGCTGGTCGATACCGGGAATTCCTATTTAGGGCTGTGCCACCTGATCAACCGACAGACGAAGGGACAGGATGGCGTGTACCTGACCTACACCGAGGAAAACCCCATCAGCTTCAACCCTTTCTATACCGAGGACGGGCTGTTCGACATTGAGAAGAAGGAAAGCATCAAAACCCTGATCCTGACCCTCTGGAAAAAAGACACCGATATCCCTACCCGGGCCGAGGAGGTCGCCCTGTCCAACGCGGTAAACTACTACCTGGTGGCCCTGCGGGAAAGAACGGAGATCAAGCCCGGCTTCAACACCTTCTATGAGTTTGTGAACGGTGCCTACCGCAAGATCCTGGAGGAGAAGAAGGTAAGGGAAAAAGACTTTGACCTCGACAACTTCATCAATGTCCTGGCCCCCTATTACGAAGGGGGGGAATATGACTACCTGCTCAACTCGGAGAAGGAATTGGACCTTTTAAGCAAGCGGTTCATCGTCTTTGAGCTGGATAACATCAAAGACCATAAGATCCTGTTCCCGGTGGTGACCCTGATCATCATGGAGACCTTTATCAACAAGATGCGCCGCCTGAAGGGGGTCCGGAAAATGATCCTGATCGAGGAGGCTTGGAAAGCAATCGCCAAGGAAGGGATGGCCGAATACATCAAATACCTCTTCAAGACCGTCCGTAAGTTCTTCGGGGAGGCGGTGGTCGTGACCCAGGAGGTGGACGACATCATCCATTCCCCCATCGTGAAAGACACCATCATCAATAACTCGGATTGTAAGATCCTGCTCGACCAGCGCAAGTACCTCAACAAGTTCGACCAGATCCAGAACCTGCTGGGCCTGTCCGAGAAGGAAAAAGAACAGGTGCTGTCCATCAACCTGGACAACAATCCCCGACGCCGCTACAAAGAGGTGTGGATCGGGCTGGGAGGGGTCAAGAGCGCCGTGTATGCGACCGAGGTTTCCCCGGAGGAATACTTTACCTACACGACCGAGGAAACCGAAAAAGTGAAACTGCTGGAATTGGCGGAGCGGAAAGGGAATATGGAGGCAGCGATAACGGAAATGGCGAACCTCGCCCGAGCCAGTTAAGTAACTACCTGTATAACTTAACTTCTGGACCCATGAAAAAGCCCCAATTGCAAAAAGCCAAACAATATGTCGTAGGAATGGCCCTCTCTCTGCTGGCCGCCTGTTCCTCCCAACCCGAAACAGCGAGTACGACGACAAACCCTACTGCTGATACTAGCTCAGAGCCAAACAAGGAAGGTTCCTCTGGCCCAAACCAGAAATTACCGATGGCGACTGATGATGCTGATAAATTTATTGGTGAATGGAAATCGGTACAAAGTGAGGGAAGAGATCATACCATAATAACACGCAACGGGGAAAACTTCCTGATTCAACAAGGTAAAAAAACGGTACCTGGGGTTTGGGATGAAGAAAACAACATCATTCGGATGAATGTAGGGATGCCCATGGACATCATGTACATCGAAAATGAAGATATGATTGTGTTTGGCAGTGGTGGCAAATACCGCCGGGTGTCGGAAAAATGACAACGTAATGCATAGAGGAAAAATTTAGAATGGAAGAAGTATGAAAAAGGTAATTTTCATGGGGGCGTTTTGGGCACTTTTAAATTTCACCGCCTCCGCGCAGTTTGTGGTGGCCGATCCGACGGCTTTCTCCCAACGGGCTCTGCAACAGATCACGAACATCACGGAACAGATTCAGCAGAAATACGAACTGGTCCGGACCTTCAAGGAAACCTCCAAGATCTACAACCAGGGAAAGGAGTGGTATGATGGCCTGAAAAGGGTGAGCACGACCGTGGCGGAGTACCAGAAAATCTACGAAACCCTGCAACTCACCGCGGAGATCGTGGATCTGTACGGCACGAACATCAGCCGTTTCCGGATGGACAAAAACTTCTCCCCGGCAGAGGTGGCCTACATCACCGATGGGTACGGCAAACTTTTGGCGGAAAGCTCCCGCCTGGTGGACGACCTGAACCTGGGGGCGAAGGCGAGCAGCCTGAGTTTGACCGACAAGGAACGGCTGGACATGATCAGCACGACCTTCGAGAAGGTAAGGCAGCACAAGGCGCTGGTCCAGTATTACACCAACAAGAACATCTCCGTCTCCTACCTGCGCGCGAAAAAGAAAAACAATACCGAGGGGGTGCTGCGCTTATATGGCTTAGCCCAGTAACGAAGAAAAGGATACCGGTATGAACAACGAATGGGTAAGCCTACATGAAATCCTCCGGCAGCTTTATGAGGAAATGCTGCCCTTGTGCGGCTCCCTGATCGGGGTGGCCCGGGGAATCGCCGGGTTGGGGGCCATCTTCTACATTGCGAACAGGGTGTGGCGGCACATGGCCAACAACGAGCCGATTGATTTTTACCCTTTGCTTCGGCCCTTCGCCATCGGCTGGTGCATTATGCTTTTCCCGCTGGTCATCGGGGCGTTGAATGGCATTCTAAATCCGGTGGCCATGGCTACGGGCGCCCTGGTAGACACCCAGAACGTGCAGGTACGGGAATTTCAGGAACAGCTGACCAAACTGGAGGAAGCAGGCATGAAAAAAGAGGGGAAGGGCTGGATGGTCGATGATGAAGAATTCGAAAAGAAATTAGAGGAATTAAACCCTATTGATGTTGGTGGAATGGCCGGAATGTATACGGAACGGGCCATGTACCAACTACAAACGAATGTACGAGAATGGTTTAAAGAAATTCTCATTGTGCTGTACGAAGCGGCCAGCCTGGTACTGGACACCATCCGGACCTTTTTCCTGATCGTCATGGCGATCATCGGCCCGATCTCTTTCGGTTTGGCGGTTTTCGACGGTTTCCACGGCACCCTGACCAACTGGATAGCCCGGTACATCAATGTGTTCCTCTGGCTTCCGGTCGCCAATATCTTCGGGGCCATTATCTCCAAGATCAATGTGCTCATGCTGCAGAAAGATATTGCGGACCTGCAGAGCGGCGGCGATTTCGATGCCACCAACACGGCGTACCTGGTTTTTCTGCTGATCGGGATTTTCGGGTATACCTGCGTGCCGACGGTGGCGGGGTGGATCGTGCAATCCTGCGGCGGCGGACGGTTCATGACCAGTATCACCCATGCCTCCTCCAGTGCGGTCGGAATCGCCGGTTCTACCGCCGGAGCCGGGGCAGGGGCGATTGCCGGACGTGGTGTGACGGCCGCCAAGAATCTAGCGGATGCCCCGAGCCAGGTCATGGCCGGGTACCGAAAACTTTAAGGAAAGGGGAATAATATGCAATTTAAGAGTCTATCCAACCTGGAGACCAGCTTCAAACAGATGAGGCTGTTCCTGCTAATCTTCATCGGCCTGACCTTTTGCCTGTCGGTCTATGTCGTGTACATGTCCTTTAGCTTCGCCAAGAAGTCCCGGGAGAAAATATACGTCCTGGACAATGGCAAATCCCTGATGCTGGCCATCTCCCAGGATATGAAGCAAAACCGGCCGGTGGAGGCCAGAGACCATGTGAAGCGCTTCCATGAACTCTTTTTCACGTTGGCCCCCGACCAAAAGGCCATCGAGTACACCATCAACCAGGCCCTGTACCTGTGTGATGAGTCCGCCCAGGAGGCATATGCCAACCTGAAGGAAGCCGGTTACTTCTCCAGCCTGATCGCGGGGAACGTGAGCCAGGAAATCAGGGTTGACAGCGTCCTCACCAACTTTGAGGAATATCCCTACACGGCCCGCTGCTACGCCACCCAGACCATTATCCGGTCTACCTCCGAGACCAAGCGCTCCCTGGTCTCCCAATGCCAGTTGCGCGATGTTTCCCGGAGTGACGATAACCCGCACGGGTTTCTGATGGAGAAATGGCGCGTCTTGGAGAACCGGGATTTACAGGTGACAGCCCGGTAGCCATGCAAAGCACCCCTTTGGATTGGGTGAAATCCCGATGGGAGACCCTCCAAGGATCCCTGGTCGGATACCTGGAGCAAAAGGAAAGGGGCTTGACCCTCCGACGGAAGAAGATTTACTTTTTCCTGTTTGTCTTTTCTTTCGGGGGCTTCTTCCTATACAGCTTGGTCTCCGGCTTGGCTGGGTTTGGCAGTACGGAATTCGGGGTAGCCCCCCTCAAACGCCCCCTTGTCAAACACCAGACACCACCGCCGGATTCAATTAAGTAAGATAAGCAAAGAGTCTTTGGCTGGTACCTCCGATGATTCCCTGGGCAATGGATCAGGCGTTGCCTGGACCTAAGCTGACGGAGGGTTTCTATGCCTGGCAGAATCCAGGTGACCGCCATTCTATTAGATGCCCAAGGCACGTGATATACATCTTAATTTTAATACCCCAACGTATGGATACCTCCTCAATTCAGCACTCTCCGGAATTCCTGCACAAGCGAAAAATGGCGGTGATGCTGCCGGTGTTTGTGGTCCCGTTCCTGGGAATCATCTTTTTCCTTTTCGGTGGTGGCACCCCGGCGGCCAATGCGACGCTGCAGGCCAGCGGGCTGAACACGGAAGTCCCGAAAGCCACCTTTAAAACCGCTATCAGCGACAAACTGACGGCGTACCAGCAGAAAGAAAAACAGGATGCGGATGCGGAAAGGATGCGTTCCCTAGATGAGTACCACGTGAGCCCCGTTTCAGCTTCCCCTGGCTTGGATACCGGTGCCGTAGCCCCAGAAGCCAGGGGGCTGGCCTATTTCCCCGCGCCTCGCTCTGCTCCCCGGTCAACTCCCAGCTATGACCGCCGGGAGTACGAACACCTGACCGGCAAGGTAAACGACTTTTACCGGACCCCGGCCAATACTTCCTCCCTTTCGGAGGCGAAGATGAACCGGTTGCTGGAACTGATGGAAAAAGAACAGAACGGGAACCCCAACCCGGTAGACGTGGAGCGGGAACTCAGAAACAACCAGTACCTGCAGTACCTCCAACGCACCCTGGCCAGCGGCCAATTTGCCGGGGAAAAGCCCGTACTGGCCAGGCAGGACACGGTCGTACGGAAACCCAAAAGAAAGCTGGTGGAGGTGGCCGGGCACCAACCCAAAGTAGTGAACCGCCTGCCCCAGGGAAGGGGAGGGGAGGGGCAACCCAACCGGCAGCAGGGCAATTCCTTCTATTCGCTCGGGAGCAGTGACGGCCAGGTCAGCGGCAATACCATCAGCGCCGTGATCCACAGCGACCAAACGGTGGTATCCGGGGCCACGGTGAAACTGCGCCTCTTGAACGATCTCCAGCTGGAGGGGACGCTCATCCCCAAAAACACCTTTGTCTACGGCGTCGCCTCGGTCAAGAATGAGCGCCTGGACATTACGGTGGAGAACATCCGGCACGGCAAGGATATTCTGCCGGTCGCGATGATGGTATACGACACCGACGGCCTGCTCGGGGTCTCTATCCCTGGTTCCCTGAACCGGGAAGCCGGAAAGCAAGCTATGGGCTCTATGGCCTCCAGTGGCAGTTACAACGTGACGATGGCGCAGGGGGTAGGCGAACAGGTAGCCATGCAGGCCGCGCAGGGCGGCATCAACGGGGTGAAGGCCTTGGCCTCCAAAAAGGCGAGGCTGGAGAGGGTCCACGTGAAAGCCAATTACCGGGTATACCTGATCCCCGAGAATTTATAATTCAAATCTTAACGGTAGCATCCATGAAAAAGCATCTCTTTTCCCTTGGTATATTCCTTTTGGCGGGCGTATCGGCGCTGGCCCAGAACCGGCAGCCCTTCAAAGACACCCAGCTGCTGAAATCATTCTCCTTGGGGGTATCTTACGCCAAAACGGTCAACCTGATTTTTCCCAGCGGGGTGCACAGCGTGGATTTGGGCTCCGGCTCGGTAATTGCCGACAAGTTCTCCGGGGTGGAGAACGTCTTGCGCGTCAAAGCCAATGCCAAGGGCTTCCCGGAAACCAATCTTTCCGTGATCACAAAGGATGGTAGGTTCTACTCTTTTCACGTGCGTTACCAGGAGGAACCGGCCTCCCTTACCTATCAGATTGAAAGGGGAGACAATACCGGCACTTCCAGCCCATCTTCTGTCCAGGCCCTAGGGAAAGCAGCCCCGGTCGCCTTAACCGCCTCGCTAACGACGGCACCCGTTACGTTTGAATCGGCCCACATGAACGAGGCGGAACTGGCATACTATAGCCATGAAATTGCGCAGCGAAGCGATTATATTTCCGGGATTGGCATGAATAAAAACAAGATCAACTTTGGGGTAGATGGGATCTATATCAAGGACAACGTCATGTTCTTCCCTATCAGCGCCAAAAATAAGAGCAACATCAACTATGACATTGATTTTATTAAATTCTATGTCCGGGACAAAAAGCAGCGCAAGCGCACGGCGGTTCAGGAAACGGAGGTGACGCCGATCTTCGTCTATCCGGAAGGGCAAAACACCATCCTGGGGCGGTCCGAGCTGAAGCGGGTGTACTGTCTAGAGAAATTCACCATCCCGGATAAGAAAATCCTGTTGGTGGAGATGTTTGAGAAGAATGGGGGTAGGGTGATGACGATGGAAATGAACAACAGGGACATTGTCAAGGCTTCGCCCGTCAACTTCAGCAAAAGGCAATCAGCGATTAATGCTATAAAGCATTAGGGAGAAAATAGATATGCCTTAACCGCCTGTTTTTGTTTGATTTCCAAAAATATACAGGCGATAGCTTGATTGGGTACCTTGGGCGAAGGGGAACCAAGTTCTTCTCTAAGCGTCGGGAGGTAGCAAAAAGGAAGTAATTTCTTTATTGCTACCTCATTTATTTTTAGGATTTGCTAGACTTGAAGCAAAAGTAGGCGGTTGAACCTGCGCAGACAAGCAGCAAACCAACTAATTGAAGCAGAGATTATTTTGAAGTAAAATACTTATCTTGAACAAATGCTTACCGGATTGTATATAGTATCTTAGGAAAGCGAATTATGATTGCTTGTTCATTAGTAATGAACTGTATGGTTAAAGTGAAACATAAGTAAACAACTACAGATGTTAAGTCTAAGAAATAGTCTATGTAAATGAATATAATATGAAAATAATTGGAACCGAGAATGAAGAGTATCCAGTAGAATATCTAGAGAATGGTGCTTCTTTTTATGATTACCCTGAAGATAAGATATTTCAATTTCCAGCAGTTGATGGCAGCTTAATTAAATTCTATTATGCTGGATTGACAATTTACAAGATGGAAACAATACCAAATGTATCTGAATCCCCAAGAGTGTATTTTCAATGGAAAGAGAAATGGTACAAAATTTTCATTTCAAATAATTCAAAAGATATTCAAGAGTTGTTTTCAGGTGAGATAATAGATGTCGTTGAAGGAACAACTTTAGTTGAAGAAATCAGGAAAAGGTCAATGACAAGCTTTTTACAAGCTGGAAAAGAAGAATTCAAGGGATTATATAATGAATTAGGACTTGATAGGGATGAGTTTTGGGCTAAAGTATATCGTTTAGGGGTAAGATTTACCCGTGAGGAATCAGAAAAGATAATCAATTATTATGATAAAATAAGAAAGGAAAAGGCTTCTACTAGAAGGAGGATAAACATAACTCCTAATTCTTTTCGTCCAAGGCTTGATGATTTTAAAGAATACGGATTTAAGATCAACTTATACCCTCCTGGACTAGTAAATCATGAACTGTCATTAATTATATATCATAGAAAAAGTGATGGATATACTTTAAAGCATCTTAAACCTAACCCAAGTATAGAAGGGGATAGAAACAACTTGATTGTGCAGTCGCATGAATATGATATTATTTCAAATCAAATTAAGTTGATTATAGATAAAAGAGATAGAATATAAAAATCCAGCGATATTGCAAACCACCCAGCAGCTGGCAAGGAAGAGTGCTCGCAAGGTTCAAAAGCCGTTGAAACGACAGTTCATGGCATACGACAGACATTCAGCCTGCCATGACACGAAATCACTTTGTGCATCTCAGATGGGAAAGCCTCTTTGCTACACCCTTCTTATTAGTGGAGTGCAACTTTCCTAGTATGCTGAAAGTACATTTGCGTTACGAGTAAGCCCAAGGCAAACTGCACCAAGATGAAGGTAACTAGCCGAATCCTTGGTACCTTGCGCTTCAAAATAAGTGTTTCCCTAAGTCATTGAAAGAACCCTGCTGCTTGGCTCCTCCTAGGGTTGGGGGCAAACGCCTCCATTCTACCAGGATATCAAGCCTTCTCTCATCTAGGGGAGTTACTTTCCAGTCTATCAGGTGTCCTTAGATCATGGCGTAAGCGCTGCAGATGATGGAATAATTGATACCTTATTTCGGACTGGTTGAGCCTTCCTTCAACCGCTTGCGGGAGGCAGGCTAATTCTAAATTGGTAGAGTAAATCATAACTTTTTGGGCTTAGTAGAACATTGTTTCCCTAAGAACAGAAATGATATTGTCTAGGTTAATATCAAACAGATACTTTATTTCCTTGTGCGCTAACATTAGTCAACGCCCTATTCTTAAAACCGTATTTAACGCCATGCACAAGAAGGACCGCAGAGAATGGTACTGGCACCGCATGAAGCCTAAGCTGATATTGGGGTGGTAATCGCTGCATTATTCGCTCTGTCAATCTATTAGAGAGTGTGATCAGGTAATACCCTAAAAGTCATAGCATTTGAGGTATTCAGAAAAAAGTCCTGAATAATAAAGGCTTTCTGTTGTCTTGAGTGGCTTGCCTTAGTGTTTACTATTGTCCACTATGCGGAATACCTTGCCGTGCACATCCCTTACAGTACAGGCAACAGGGCGCACTTCGTAAGGTGGCTCAAGGCTTCTTACACTATACACCTTCACTTCCGGATAAACTCCAGATTCATGTGTGTGATTGATTTCAAACTTTGCTAACTGCAGATCAAATTCTTCCTCAGGTACTGTTTTATAAACTACCTTTTCCATAACGTAAGTTGTTGGTTGAGGCCTAATGTACAGAAAAGAGGCAGTTGTTAATGACCATCCAATAAGCTACTTGGCTAAAAGAGTGAATTCTTATAACCTCATTAGCAACTCCTCTTTCCTGTTTACCTTTGCCCCGTGAGCGACATCAAGGCAAACCACATCAGGACCAAACATAATGATTACCTCACCTGGTACCTGGAAGGATCCCAGCACCGGGATGGCGTGTACTTTGCCAATGGGTACCCCCCTCTAGGCAGCAAGTACAGCAAGGTCTTCGAGGGATCGGTGCACAGCGTAAAGCCCGCCCTGGCCAAGCAGTTCCTGGACAGGCACCCGGGCCTCAATGGGTACGCCTCCACCGGTTGGATGAACTACCTCAACCTAAGGGAGAAGAGCCCCTACCCAAATGACGTGCTGGGCAGCTTCCGCAGCGCATTAGAGTTGTTCAAAGCGCAGTATGGCTATGAGGCGGAATGGGTGCTGGTATTCAGCGTGGGGAGATAGTGATTGTGATTGAATAGTTTTCGAAGAAATAACAGAGGGAAATAGTTATCACCACACAGATTCCATAGGCGGTTTGTATCCACCGTTCACGGCGCTTTCTTATCTCATCATCCTCAATGTAGATATAGTTTGAGGGAGTAAATACTTGGAAGAGAAGATACCAAATGACGGAGCTGACTATGAAATATAGGTACATGGTGCTTTAGGCACATGGTGTTTGAAGAATTTGATCAACTTACAAAAATCTCCTACTCCTAGTTCTTCCGTAATAGGATCTTTGCAAGTATTTACTTTTGCTTAACAAAACCGTGCTTATCAGTCGGCAACCCACACGTTGATGCCTCTATCATCCTGATAAGCACCGAAGGGAAAATCATCTACAGCGGATCGGGTGATTCCGGGCTGTCTGAGGCCTGCCAGATCCTAGACAAGGAATTAGGTCAGTGATACATAAAAGGTATTGAAAAGGGCTGCTAGTCCCCTTTGCAGCAATTATTTGATAGCCGTCAGTCAGATGTACTGGTAGCCCTATCTGATTGACACTTTTGGATGCTCGACGGCTTTTCTATAGGCTTCTTTGAATTCTGACTCAGTGATGGGCTCACCGACCTCAAACTGGCACCAGGTACCGGTTAGGCCACTAGTGTCAGTGATATAATTATGTTCCACGCTTATAATTGGGAATTCAGGGTTCAGGAAGTTTATCACCACCTGATAGCCATCCTTGGTCTTGCCATCACCACCATGTACTTCATAATA
>NZ_JABFAM010000021.1 GCF_013623775.1 Rufibacter sp. XAAS-G3-1
GCCGTTATCAAAAGAGGGACACCGTATGAGGTGAGATTGAACAATATTTAGAGCAAAGCACTTGTTTTACTCATAGATTTCGGATAGTGTATGCAAAGCCCACAGCGGAGCAAAGGTTTTGTATATACTATCCGTTGGCTGCTGTTTTTCTTTTCATATTTCAGTAGGTCATAGTTTGATTGAAAGTTCTAAGTGCCCCCCCAAGCCAAGTTCTATAATTCTTTTAAGTGTTGATATCCGTACCTCTTTAAGGTCATTCTCAATTTTTGAGATATAGGATTTAGTGGTTCCTACTTTTGCAGCAAGTTCTGCTTGAGTCAAGCCTTTTTCAAGACGGGCTTCATGAATCAAAGCTCCTATTCTAAAGTTTTCGTATCCTTCTTCCAATTCATCACGTTTCTTCGTGCCTACTTTCCCGTAATGCTTTTCCTTGAACTGGTCAAGTGTCATGATGTTATTTTCTTCTGCTTTCATATTCTCCTTTGATTTTTATAGCCTTCTCAATTTCCTGTTTAGGTGTTTTTTGTGTTTTCTTTTGGAAGCCGTTTGCCAAAACAACTAATTGGCCTTTGTCGAAGAAGCAAAAAATTCGGTAGATGTCGCTTCCCTGCTGAACACGAATCTCAAAGAGCCCTTCCGTGTTTTAAATGTGCTTAAGATAAGTATCGGGAACTCTTGGAAGATTCTCTATCAAGTCAAAAGTCCAGATGATTTTATCCTTCACCTTATCCCGCTGTTTTATAAAGAACTCTTCAAAATAGTCCTTAAAGAAAATGATGGTTCGGTGCTTCTTTTTAGTATTCACGAAGCAAAGATAGAAAAAGTTGCACTAAAGGAAAACTGCTTTAAAGGAAGCTTAAACGGACACAGGTACTATCCAAATTTTTTATATTTAAAATTGCATATAACGGACTAGTATAAAAAACGTGCGCGGCCGTCGGCCGAAGCATGATTTTTATACAGTGTTAGTGGTAGGTGTTTTATCTTTTACTTGCTCTTCAATTATAGACCTAAGTTCTTCAATCGTGTAAGGCGGCTCTTTACGGTGGAGCATTGAGTGGCAATTTGGGCAAACAGGTCTCAAATCCTCAATAGGGTCTATTTCATACCTTTCCCCGACTTGAGAAATTGGTGTCAAATGGTGAATATGTATAAATCTATAACCAATTTCCCCATAAGTATTCCCGAAGTCGAAGGTACAAACCGCACATTTATGTCCCCAATGGCTTTTACATTGTTCTTTGGCTTTTGTATTTCTTTCGTAGGCGTTTACAGTAATACTCCTTTTAAGCCCTTCAAAGAATCTATTCGCTGTGTTAGTTGGAAGTTCTTCTGGGAACTGCTCATCGCCAGTAAGTGCAGTATTCTCTAATGCTTCTCTAAGATTTGGCTTTAAAATCCAGTAGAATTTTGTGCCAGATGGTTCTCCAAGAAAGAATAAGTCCCAATATTTAAACTGTTGCTGGCTTCTAGCTGTGAATCCAATATCATAAACCTTAGCAATTCTTTTTGCAAAGAATCCAACTTCTGAATTTAGTGGACTTTGAGGACTTTTTTTATAGCCTAAAATTTTTCCAATCTCACTTGCGAAAGCTTTATGATTCGGAAATCCGTAAAGTGTCTGTAGGATTTTTAAATCAATCTCTTTTGTTAATTCAGAATTCTGTAAAATTTCTGCCCATTGAAGGACAGTTAGTTCTGTAGCCATATTTTATATTTTCACTTACCACTAACGGTCTCGTGTAAACGGCGGCGAAGGCCGTCGGCCGAAGATGCCGTTTACACATTGTTAGCACCTGTTTTTGTTTTTTTACCGCACCATGGACAGAATTTAATTGATATTCCTGAAGTGCCACCGTCATGTATCAATATTCTAAATTGGCTTCCTTGTTCATTTCTATCAAGAATTACATCTGGGCAATCGTATATTGAATCATGGATTTCACATTTTTTGTTAAACTGTGACGCCATCATTCTGCAACAAGACTTGATTCTTCTTTTTGGCTCTGCCTTCTTTAGTACTTTTTCGTACTCTTTTCTTATATCTTCCTTTGTGAGGTCGCTGATTTTTAACGTGAAATCTCCTTTTCTAAAGGCTTTTTTGGCTTGTCGGTGTAGCAAACAATACATGGCCCAAATAAAATAACCCTCCGCGCTACTTTCAGATTTTTCCTCGGCTGCGTTCCAGATATCTACAAGGTTTTGTGAGAGGAATCCAGTCGAATCTTGGACAAAGCTTCCATCTCTTATGTCAAGCTGTTCAGGGAATAGCTGGTTTTTTCGGCTATATATAGTTTCAAAATTCATTTTTAAAATTGGTGCTAACGGTCTCGTGTAAACGACGCCGACAGCCGTCGGCTGGAGATGACGTTTACACAATGTTGGGCGGAGTAATTTTTCTTTTTTTTATTCTTTTTTGTACTAAGATTGAATGAAAGCCAACCACTCTTCTAAAAGTTTCTTAAAGTCAGTTATTGGTATGCGTCGGTTCATATATCCAATTTGAACAGTGCCTTCTTTTGGGAAAATATCCAAAGTAGAACCTAATACTTCACCCCAATCTTCCTGAATCGGTTCCCCCTCAAGTGCTTTTTGTAAATCCTCTATCTGTATCTCCGTAATCCGTTTGTCACAATTGCTTATATGGAATGTTAGCTCTCTGTCATAAAGATTCGCAGTTTCGGCAACATAGAATGTTCCGCCAAAGGGAGCATCTTTTTTAAAGAACTCGATACCATATTCTTCACTTTTAGACATTGCCCTATAAAATTTATAGTTTTTATTACGCCCAACTACCGTATATACGTCAACATACGCTTATCAGCAATACAGCTAACCGTAGACGCTACACCTAATATAAGAAATATGTAATAGAAAGATACGTTTAAATTCAGAGAGCCACCTCCTCTATAAACACAAGTAAACCTTACCTTTTGGCTTGTGCCTTCTTAGTTACTTTCTTCTTGGGCACTACTTTTTTGGGTTCAACCTTCTCCTCTTCCACGCCAATGAGTTCAAGGGCTTTGTCCAGGAGTTCGTCGCGTTTGGAGAGGATGCCCTTGAGGGTGGGGTGCACTTCCTGATCCAGACGTACGCCCAGGCGTTGGGTCACGGCATTGTTGGGGTAATAGATGCCGTTGCCCGAGAGGGCCACCACGTACTTGCCCGGTAAGACAATCCGTTTCACATCACCGTCGGCACCGGCGGTTTGCTCGCCCAGCGTCATACTGCCGGGGAAAAGGTGCTGCAGGCTCATGGTATGCCACTCGCCAATGGTCTGGGTTTTGCCGTTCACCAGAATGACCACTTTGCCCGGATAACTGGCTCCATCAGGCGTGAACTCAGTGGGGAAATAGACTTCGGGTTGGGTGAGCAGGCGGTAAGAACCTACCTGGTAAGGGTTCAGCTGGAAATAGCGGGCAAAGTAGTGGTTCTGCTTCCCAAACTTCTTGTACACGTAATGAAACACGAAATCGCTGTGGTCGGGCTCGCCGCGCATGTCAAAGATAATGCCTCTGGCCTTTGTGGCGCGGTTGAAGAGAGAGTCCATGAGGCGGTAATCTTCCTCTGAGGATTGGTCTTTGATCATCCGGAAGGTATCGTCTACCTTAAAATGCACAATGCCTTTGGCGGCGTATTCCAAGCCTTTGTTTTTCCTGGCGGGCACGGCCAGCTTTTTCTTGAAATAGGCATCAATGAGCTTGGCTTTGGCGGCCTGGGTAGGATCCATGAGCCGGAGCGTGGTGGTCAGTTGCTCTTTGCCCCGCGTGAGCTGCACCCGCATGCCCCCATCTTCTGACCGGAACAGCAGGTTATCGCCCCACTCCCCTACCCGGCTCCAGAGGCCGTTCTCATTTGAAACAGACAGCAGGGCATTCAGGGCTCCCACCCACTCGCCCACGGTAACACTGTCCAGCGCCTCTATCATATCGCCGCGGCGGATGTTGGAGCGCTTGCACAGGGCCTCGTCAATAAGGGCGGTGACCACCATCTTCTTTTCGACCAATTGGTAATCAAACGGCGGGTAAAAGCGGTTCTTGAACAGTTGCTCGCGGTGGTGCAGTTGCCGGAAAAACGAATACGCCTGGGTGTCATCCAGGTGGGCGTTCACGCTCAGCAGCAACCGTTCATATTCCGGGCGGGTGGCGCACTGCGCGAACTGCGGAATGTACTGGCTTATGACCGCGTCCCAGTTCTCGTCCATGAGGTGCTTGTAGGGGTACAGGTAGTCTACAAAGGCCTTGAACTTGGCCAGCGCCAGCATACGGAGCGGGTACGGCAGGTTCTCCTTGGGGTCTACCTCATATTCAGGCTCATGGGGCATGGTGCCGCCAAAAGGATTGTTGCGGATGTAGGTATAATAATGCTTTTCATCCGTGAACCGGCGCTCAAAGATCTGGTTCAGGGTTTTGCGGTTCTGCGAGGTCAGGAACTTTGATTTGGTGCGCCAGCCATCGTCCAGGTTTTTGAGCAGAAAAGTCCCTTCGGGCTTGTCCTTCTGCGGTTCTACCTTGTTACTGGCCGGCACGCCCACGTCTTTCAACAGCTGCCTGAACACGGCGTTTGCCTGCCGCTGGTTTTTGGCCGAGTCTACCTTGCCCAGGTGGTGCAGGAACAGCGAATCGGCATTCAGTAGCCCCATGGCCGAGGCGGGGTGATGGTATTTCAGATGCCCCCAGAGGCGGAAGAAGTATAACTGCTTTTCGGTCTCAAAGTCGCCTTGCGCCCGTACGCTTCCCAGGCTCATCCAACACAAGCCTGCCAGCAGAAGCAACACCCGTCCTTTTGACTGAAAACCGGAGGCGGGGGAAGAGATGAATGATGGTGTGTCGTTTTTCCTCATAATTTGTAAACTTCTCCAGCGCGCGCCATCCACAGGAAACAAAAGGCGAATTCACTTTTCCTCCTTCCCGGCCCTAACGCCAAAGCAACTCTCTCTGTGGCAACCCAAAAGATAGGCAAAAGCGGTTCAGACGCGGCCTCTCTATAAAACCCAGAAATGTCGTTTTGGGCCTGTTTTTCAGAAATAAGGGCAGAAACGGGCTATCATTCCCTAAACGGCTACGGGCAGAGGCTTATTTTGCTATTCCACAATGGGCACTCCCTTTCCGGCCAGAGAATCAGCAAAATGCAGATCGTCCAGATGGATGAACTCCAGGGTTTTCCGCCTGTTCCCCTCCAGGAAAAGGGTAACCATGGAGGCCTTTTCAGAGGTGTCGTGTTTTTTCTGGGCCTTCACAATCTGCTTTACATGAATCTCATCTTTGCCCGCGTCCATGATGCCGCGGGTATACCCCACGTAGAGCCAGAACAGGACAATGCCCGCCGTGAGCACCGTGAAAAGCAATTGGTTCAACTGCTGGGTGATCAGATAGGTTTTATAATGCTTTTGGGCCTGCATGGAGAAAAAGACCACCCAGAAGACTGCGGCAATCAGGTGCAGCACTTTCACATACCCGGCCTGGTTACCGCTGATGAAGATACGGTCTCCTTCCATCCGGAGGGTGCCTCTTTTTAATTGAAACGTATTCATTGAGTAAACTAAGCCAACACTTCCACGAACTTACCACAACTGGCGCAGAAACGGAAATCCCCTTTTTCCCAGCCCGAAATCTATACGGTGAATTCCCTTGAAACGCTTAGGACAAATTACATTTTTAAGCCGATTTCCTGTAAACTGCCCCAACACCACTACTGAAGGGTGCACGCGCTACAAAGGAACGTTGGGGATAGGTAGCACCTGCCTCTTCTCCTCCCAGAGGGGGAAATCAGTAGCCCTTTAGTTTCTGAAGATTCCAGAAAATCAAACCGCTCTTTCAGAGTTCCACTCCCCGTAACGACCCAACTGGCGCGAAGGGGATTGATAAATCCCCAACTGAGTGGCTCGGGATTGGAAATCCCGAACAGCAACGTGCGTAAAAGTTTCCCTACTAGCTGAGTTCCTGGGAGCGCTCAATTTATGTCCTGAAAGTACCCTAGAAGCAGACCGCTCTTCCAGAGTGCCACTCCCCTTCTTTGCCCGTGGTTCCCGGCGGAGTGGAACTCCGCAGCAGGCAGGTTCGGGAGTAGAACTCCCGAACAGCAAGGGAACTCCCGAACAGCAAGGCAGCAAACGCAGCAAAGGTTATGCTTAGCGCATTCCCCGTGCTTTCTCCTCGTTTTTAGAAAAACAGCTTAGAAACGCAAAAGGCCGCTTCTTTCCAGAAGCGGCCTTTTGCGTGTATGTCCCGCTCTGCGGTTCTTAAAACGGAGGAGCGTCATCAAACGAGGAAGCAGGCATTCCGCCGCCGCCGTTCATTTTGCTGCCCAACCTAATGGTGTTTGGCCCGCCTGCGGCGGATGGCCCGTCAAAGTCAGAGGTAGGGAATCCTCCGCCTCCGCCGTCAAAACCGGCCCCGCCCCCGAAACCGTCTTCCAGGTTCCCGAATTTGGTGTACTTGCCAATAAACTTCAATGAAACGCTGCCCACTTCCCCGTTCCGGTGTTTGGCGATGATCACCTCACCCACTCCCAGCGTCGGGTTGCCCATCTCGTCCTCGGTGATGCCGTAGTATTCCGGACGATACAGGAAGATCACCATGTCGGCATCCTGCTCAATGGAACCAGATTCACGTAAGTCAGAGAGCATCGGTTTTTTGTCGCCGCCGCGGGTTTCCACGGCCCGGCTCAGCTGCGAAAGCGCGATGACCGGCACGCTCAACTCCTTGGCCAGTTGCTTGAGCGCCCTTGAGATGGACGCGATTTCCTGCTCGCGGTTTCCGCCGCCCTTGCCCTCAGTGTTGCCGCTCATGAGCTGCAGGTAGTCAATGATGACCATCTGGATGTCATGCTGCGCTTTGAGGCGGCGGCACTTGGTCCGGAGTTCCCGGATGGAAAGGCCCGGCGTGTCGTCAATGAAAATGGGGGCCTGGCTCAGGCGGGAGATTTTATGGTTCAGCTGCGCCCACTCGTAATCGGCCAGGTTTCCTTTCTTGATCTTCTCGCCTTCCAACTCGGCCTCGGCCGAGATAAGACGATTCACCAACTGAATGGAGGACATCTCCAGCGAGAAAATTGCCACGCCTTTGTTGAAGTCCACCGCGGCGTTGCGCATGGCAGACACCACGAACGCCGTCTTTCCCATCGCGGGCCGCGCGGCCAGAATCACCAGGTCAGAAGGCTGCCAGCCCGAGGTCACGCGGTCAAGGGCGGTAAAGCCACTCGGCACCCCGGTCAAGCCCTCTTTCTGGCTCTTTTTGGCTTCCAGTTCCTTGAGGGCTTTGTGCATCAAAGACTGCATGTCATCAAAGTTCTTCCGGATGTTGGATTCACTCACCTCAAACAACTTGGCTTCGGTGGAGTCCAGCAAATCAAATACGTCGGTGGTGTCTTCGTAGGCCCGGCCCAGCACCTCAGAGGAAATACTGATGAGGTCGCGCTTGATGGCGGCCTCGGTGATGATACGGGCGTGAAACTCAATGTTGGCCGCTGAGTTGATGCGGGTGGTGAGCTGCGTCACGTAAAAGGCCCCGCCCACAAACTCCAGTTCGCCCTGCTCGCGCAGTTCCTGGGTTACGGTCAGGATATCAATCGGCTCAGATTTGTCAAACAAAGCCAGAATCGCCTTGAAAATACGCTGGTGCGCGTCTTTGTAGAAACTTTGGGGTTTTAATAAGTCAATGACGGCCGTGAGGGCGTCTTTCTCCAACATGAGCGCACCCAACACCGCCTCTTCCAGCTCCAACGCCTGCGGCGGAAGCTTTCCCATTCCTGGAGATACGGTCTGCTTGGGGTTCCAGGCAGCCTTCCCTCTCGTCGCTTTTAATTTCATCTCCTCCATAAAAGCAAATGTAAGAATGTTCCCGCCTCAGGTAATCCACAAACATATCCACACTTTGTAAATAGGCGACTGTCCCTAAAACGTATCTGGCTGATTATCTTTGAGTCAAAGGAGACAGCGGTTTTAAAAGGATTTTAAATTTCACCCCGGCTTACCCCAATATACTACTAGCAAGCATTAGGCCTTATCTATTTAAGGCTGTACTGGAAGAAAAATTCCCTTCAAAAAGCCCCCAGGCACCAGTCGTTTACAGCCTAATTTCTAAAAAACAGCCCTAAAACAGACTAGAACGCACCCCAATTTCAGCTTCTTTGGTTGGTTGAGGAAGGTAGAATTTCAAAGTAATCCACAAATTTCTTGGGAGATATCCACAAATCCGTTGCGGCTCTCGTAGAAGGGCGTGTTCTAAAATCACTACATTTGCTCTCTTTGATTGAGACTACATGAGTACAGAGGCGTATCAACACATTCACATGATTGCCATTGGGGGTAGCATTATGCATAACCTTGCCCTGGCATTGCACCGGAAAGGCCTGAAAGTGACAGGCTCAGACGATGAGATTTTTGAACCGGCCAAAGGCCGATTGGCCGCCGAAGGGTTGCTGCCCGTAGCCGAAGGCTGGTTCCTCGAAAAGCTTCATTCCCGCCCCGATGCCGTGATAGTGGGCATGCACGCCCGCCCAGACAACCCCGAGCTGCTCTACGCCCAGGAACACAATATTCCTATTTTCTCTTTCCCGGAGTTCATCTACGAGCAGTCTAAAAACAAGCAGCGCATTGTGATTGCGGGCAGCCACGGCAAAACCTCCATCACCTCCATCATCCTGCACGTGCTCAAATTCCACAACCGCCAGTTTGACTTCGCCGTGGGTGCCCAACTGGAAGGTTTTGACCTGATGGTGAAACTCACGGATGATGCGCCCATCATTATCATTGAAGGTGATGAGTACCTGTCCTCGCCTATTCAACGCGTTCCCAAGATCCATAAATACCACCACCACATTGGCGTGATCAGCGGCATTAGCTGGGACCACATCAACGTGTTCCCCACCGAGGAAAACTACCGCGAGCAGTTCCGCATTTTCGTGGACATGACGCCCAAGGCCGGCACCATGATCTATAATCAGGACGATGAGCAGGTTTTGGAAGTGTGCGTGCCCAACAACTCAGATGTGAACTACATCGGCTACACCATTCACGAACACAAAATAAAGAAGAGCGGCAAAACCGTGCTCAAAACCAAGAAGGACGATGTAGAAATCCAGCTTTTTGGCGAGCACAACCTGCGCAACATCAGCGCAGCCAAGGAAGTCTGCAAGCAGATAGGCATCAAAGGACAGGCGTTCTATGAGGCGCTGGCTACCTTCAAAGGAGCCGCCCGCCGTCTGGAGAAAATCGGGGAGAACGAGCACACGCTGGTCTACAAAGATTTCGCGCACGCCCCGTCTAAACTGAAAGCCACCTCTGAGGCATTGAAAAAACAATACCCAAACCGGCAACTCATTGCCTGCCTGGAACTGCACACCTTCAGTAGCCTCAACAAAGACTTTCTGCCGCAATACAACGGCACGTTCCTGTCGCCCGATGTCAAGATTGTGTACTTCAACCCCAAAACCCTGGAGCACAAACGCATGCCTGCCCTTGACCCGCAGGACTTGAAGGCGGCCTTCGGCGATGAAGGAATAGAAGTGTACACCGACAACCAGGCCCTGCAGGAGTATCTGCTCAGCAACAACTGGAAAGACAAAAACCTGCTCATGATGACGTCCGGCAACTTCGGGAACCTGGATTTACAGAAACTGGCAGATACCATCACCGCATCTTAATCCCTGGTTCATGAAATTACATCTGCGCAAACCCATTGTCTTTTTTGACCTGGAAACCACAGGAGTGGACATCTGCCGCGACCGCATCGTGGAAATCAGCATGCTCAAGGTGCTGCCCAACGGCGAGGAAATCCTCAAGACCACGCGCGTCAACCCCACCATTCCCATTCCCATTGAGTCCAGCATGATCCACAAGATCTACGACGATGACGTGGCCGACTGCCCTACCTTCGCAAAGCTGGCGCGCGCGCTGGATGAGTTTCTGAAAGGCTGTGACCTGGGCGGATTCAACCTCATCAAGTTTGATATTCCATTACTTGCCGAGGAGTTTCTGCGCGTAGACATAGATTTTGAAATTGAGAACCGGTCTATTGTGGACGTATGCCGCATTTTCCACCAAATGGAACAGCGCACCCTGTCTGCTGCCTACAAGTTCTACTGCCACAAACCGCTGGAAAACGCCCACTCTGCCGAGGCTGATACCATTGCCACGTACGAGATTCTCAAATCACAGGTAGAAATGTACGAGCAAGTGCCGCTGCCCGGTGCCGAAAACCAGGCCGTTTTCCCGGTACAGAATGACATGCAGGCGCTGCACAAATTCACTTTCCAGAAAACCGCCGATTTAGCCGGCCGCATTGTGTTCAACAACCACGGCGTGGAGGTATTCAATTTCGGGAAGCACAAAAACGTGTCGGTGATAGAGGTACTCAAGAAAGAACCCAGCTACTATGATTGGATGATGAAAGGCGACTTCCCGCTGTACACCAAGAAAGTCTTGACCCGTATCAAGCTTCGTGGAGCTTTGCAGCAGACGGCTTTGAAGTTGTAATGCATCCTTTTTAGGCTTCTTTTAAGAAAACAGGCTATAAACGAAAGCCTCTTTCCGGGGAAGGAGGCTTTCGTTTTTTTTAAACTTCAGCTTATCTGGAGGGCTACTTACCTTGCTTTGGCATACTATGGCGCGGAAGTAAATCCGCGCCATAGTGCTGTTCTTGTGAGTCAAAGAAACAAATTTGCGTTAGAATTGAAAAGGGCAACCACAAGGGATTGCCCCTACATTGATCTGATAACGTGGAGACAAGGCGGTGCCTGGTTTCTACAAAACTGCAATTCGTTGCTCCATTTTAATCCTCTTTTCTCTAAAACGGCTTCAAAACAGAGTGGCCTCCTTTTAATTGAAGGAGGCCATTCTGTTTTGAAGCCCGTCAGTAGTAATCGTGCTACTTGGTACACACTACCTGATACTACCTCGCTTTGTCAGACTTGAGCAGGAGCGCCAATAAGACGGCGCTGAACACAAACCATTTGGTTCTTGCTTTCATGGCTTAGCGGGCGTTGTAGTATTTCTTTGCTTCGGGCAGGCTCTTCTGAATGTTGGCGATACGGGTAGCGTCTGAGGGGTGGGTGCTCAGGATTTCTGGGGGGGCCTGTCCGCCGCTGTTGGCGGCCATTCTTTCCCAGAAAGAAATAGCTGTTTCTGGGTTGTAACCAGCCATTGCCATAAAAATCAAACCTAAGCGGTCGGCCTCTGTTTCCTGGGTGCGGCCGTACTTCAAGAGCAGGCCTTGCGCGCCAATACCATACACAGAGTTGATTACCTGCGTAGAGGCTCCTCCGCCCAAAGAACCCAGGGTAGCACCACCGTACTCGGCCAGTAACTGCTGGCTGATGCGCTCATTGGAGTGTTTGGCAATGGCGTGGGCAATTTCGTGGCCCATAACTACGGCCAAACCGGCTTCGTTTTGGGTAATGGGCAACAGCCCGGTGTACACGGCAGTTTTTCCGCCGGCCATGGCAAAAGCATTTTGTTGCTTGGGGTCATCTATCAGGTTGAATTCCCACTGGTAGCCTTCCAGCTGGGCCGAAGCTCCTTGCTGCCTCATAAAGCTCTCTACGGCCTGTTGGATACGCTGCCCCACCCGTTTTACCATGGCGGTTTGGGAGGCATTAGAGGACAACTTGCTTTGTTTCATCAAGTCACTATAGGCCTGAAAAGACATCTGGATCACTTCCTGGTCACTCACCAGCGACACTTGCCGCCGTCCGGTGATGGGTACTGTGGTACACCCAACCATTAGCAGAACTGCCAAGGAGAAGAGTGCATTTCTAAACATGCTCGTTTTCATAGATAGGTTAGTAAGGGTAATACAAAAATCAGATCCTGCCCGGCCATGGCCTCTGCATAGGAACGCTGACCTATACGGAGAAAAGAAGACAAAGTGTTGGCCGTACCGAAATCCGGACGCAAATCTATTTTATCCCCTATACAAATCCATGCCAATTTTATTTTCGGCTTGTCTTTTTGCCAGACTTGAGGCGGCACAGAGAATGTCCTATCTTTGAAAACAAAAAAATGCCATGAAGATATTAGCCATTGGCCGTAACTACGCCGAACATATTGCCGAGCTGAAAAACGAGGTGCCTGACGAGCCCGTTATTTTCTTCAAACCAGATACTGCCGTGCTGCGCAACAATGAGCCTTTCTACTTCCCAGACTACAGCACAGACATCCATTACGAGGTGGAACTGGTGCTGCGCATCAGCAAAGAGGGCAAGAACATTCAGCCCAAGTTTGCGGCTAAGTATTTTGACGGCATTGGCATTGGCATAGATTTTACCGCCCGTGATTTGCAAACCAAAGCCAAAACCAAAGGCCTGCCCTGGACGTTGGCGAAAGGATTCAACGGCTCGGCCCCTATCTCAGACTTTTTACCGGCAGAAGAGTTTCCGGCATTTGACAACATCAACTTCGGCCTGAAATTAAACGGCGAACTCAAGCAGCAGGGAAATTCTGGCCTGATGATTCATGACTTTGGCGCAATTCTGGCGTATATGTCCCGGTTTATCACGCTTAAAAAAGGCGACCTGATCTTCACCGGTACCCCGGCGGGCGTGGGGGCGGTTAAAATAGGAGACAGACTTGAGGCGTTCATAGAAGACAAAAACCTTTTGAATTTTGAAGTTAAGTAGCGTACGTTTATTTCTAGTAGCTTTTCTTTGGGGAAGTAGCGGGGCTGCCCTGGCGCAGGCAACACAGGCCCAGCCCGCCCCACAAGCTCCTTTTACCGCTAATCCGTTTACGTTTCCCATTAAACCCGGCACCCAGAACTTTCTTTCGGGCAGCATGGGCGAAATACGGCCCAACCACTTCCACGGCGGCATTGACATCAAGACCGAAGGCAAGATTGGTTTACCCGTGTACGCCGCCGGCGATGGCTATATCTCTAGGGTAAAGATTTCCAGCTACGGCTACGGTAATTTGGTGTACGTGACGCACCCCAACGGGCTGGTCACCACCTACGCCCACTTGCACCACTTTGCCCCTTCTTTGGCCGACCACCTGCTGGCCTTGCAGTACCAGAAAAAAGCGTTTGATGTAGAGGCGCACTTTCATGAGGCGCAGTTTCCGGTTCAGAAAGGCGACATCATCGCTTATTCCGGTAACACCGGCGGCTCTGGCGGGCCCCACCTGCACTTTGAGGTACGCGACAGCAAAGACAACCTGCTCAACCCGCTTCGGTACGGCTTCGCCGAGATTGTAGACCAGGTTCCGCCCACCATCTACAACTTCGCCCTCACGCCGCAAAGCATTGACGCGCGCGTAAACGGGGAATTCACGCGCCGCGAGTTCACGCCGGTAAAACAAGGCGCTACGTACACCATTGCTGATACCCTTTCGGCGGCGGGTTTACTGGGGCTTGAAATCCAGGCCATTGACCAGTACAATGGCGCCGCCAATACCAACGGCGTGCAGGCCATGGAACTGCGCATCAACGGCGAAACCATTTACCGCCATAACATTGACGGCGTTCCGTTTGACAAGCAGCGGCAGATATCTGTCCACATCAACTTTCCGGTGTTAAAATTGAAGAACCGGGCCTTCCAGCGTTTGTACGTCGCAGATGGCAACACTTTGCCCATTTATGAGATTGACCACAACCGTGGCCGCTTTAGGGTGCAGGAAGGCCAGGTATATGAAGTGGTAGCCGATCTGTCTGACTCTTACAAAAACGTTTCGCAGCTGCGTTTCTATATCAAAGGCGAAAGCAGTGCCTACAAAGCCCTGGGCGCGCCCAAGGTAACCAAGCCTAAAATTGGGCATGAGGTCATGGAAAGCTTCCTGAAAATAACGGTGGCCGATACTGCCCAGAAAGCCCGCAACCTGGATCTCTACATTGGGAATTATAAGTACGCCGTCATTCCTTCTTACACCACCAACGCGGGCTCTGTGTACCTCTATAACCTGATTGGCGGCTTGCCAGACTCCGCGGAGGTCACGGGTACGCGCGTGCGGTTTCCGTTCAATCACCTGGTGCCCCCCGGCACCGAGTTTCTGTTCTCCAACCGATTTATGGACATCACCTTCCGGGAGAATTCTCTCTATGACACGCTCATCCTGCAGACCGACCGGAACGCCCAGGACGTCTTCAGCATCAACAACCCCTTGACCACGCTTTTCCAACCGGCCAAGGTCACCATCAGGCCCGCCAAGGTACCGCTTGATAAATCCAAAGCGGCGGTGTACGCGCTGGGCTGGGGCAAAGGAGCCGGTTTTCTGGGTGGCACCTGGGACGGAGACGCCATTACGTTTAGCGCCAGAGACCTGGGCAAGTTCAAAGTCCTGAGCGATACCGTGGCGCCTACCATCAAATTGGCCAGTAAATCAGCAAACCAAATTAGCTTCAGAATCTGGGATAACCTGTCGGGCATCGCGTCCTGGTCTTGTGAGGTCAACGGACAGTGGCTGCTGCTCAAATGGGAGCACAAAACCTCTACCCTCACCTCAGAGAAATTAGATAAAACTGTACCTTTGGCCGGAGAGGTGGTCTTACGCGTGAAAGATGCCATGGGCAATGAGGCCGTGTACACCACTAGGATTTAGTTGTTGGTTGTTGGTTCTCAGTTGGGTGCAATGCATAAATGAATCACAAGATGAGACAAAAACAATTACCGCTCCTATTTTCCTTTTTCGCCTTTCTTACATTCTCAGGTCAGGCACAGACTCTGGAAGAACTGACGGCTATCGACAAGAAATATAAAGCTTGTTTGGGCAAAGGAACAAACATGCTTGGTTGCTCCCAACTATACTATACCCAGATGGACAGCTGTTTAAATGTGGTCTACAACGAACTCCGTAGACCACTTGACCAAACTGGGAAAGCCGCATTGAAGGATGAGCAAATAAAGTGGCTCGGGAAAAGAGATGTATTTTTCAAAAAGGTTGACCAGGAATACGCAGCAGAGAACAGCAGCGGATTTGCTGGGAATGACAGCAGAATGATAGCTATAGATGAGAAAGCCCAATTCGTAAGGAAAAGAGTGGAGGAGTTAATACAAAAGCTTGACAATAGGTAGAAGAAGCACCACACCCAACATTGTGCATGAGGCCGTTGTCAGTTGTTGGGCAACATGTCAAGAAAAGAAGAAGTATAAAGAATAGAGAAAGAATAAAGGTTATACAGAATGAAAAGTTATGGCTATTTGAATCTGACATTAGGGCATAGCCGAGCAAATAAATGCCCCTTGAGCAACCTTTAGAGTAACTACCTAAGAGCTTTTACAGAGAAGCTGTTTAGAGTTTTATGCCTGTTTTCATAAAAGTAGCCTAGAAACGAGGTCTCAGCCGATGCTTGCGGCAGTTTATAGATAAACCTCTTGTTTTTGGCCTGTTTTTATAGAAACAGGCCAAAAATGATGGCATAATCAGACACTTGCACCAGAGGAATTGCTTTAATGACCGATTAATGAAAAACTCTAAACAGGTTTAAGAGTTTTCCAACTTTAAAACCTTATTCTATCTAACCTCTATTATTGACTGAAAAAATGAAACTTGATTCAAATTAGCCATGAATATACAGGCGGAGAAACTTAAGCTTATAGAATGGTTGGCGGGGTTAACAGACCAAACTCTTATTGAAAGAATAAAATTCTTACGGGAAACTCAGTCTGCCCCAACAGATTGGTGGGAAGAAATATCTCCAGCGGAGAAAGATGCCATTGACCAGGGTTTGGAAGATGCACAGAATGGCAATGTCACCGCCCACGAAGAAGTAAGAAAGAGGTATGAAAAGTGGTTATGAGATAGTCTGGACAAATAAAGCCTTATCTGATCTTGACAACATCATTGCATACTTAACCAACAACTGGACAAACCAGGAAGTATCAAAGTTTTTTGTAAGGCTTGATAGAAGGATTAACATTATTTCCCAACGGCCACTGCTTTATCCATTGACGAATAGCAGGAAAAATGTCAGACGGTCTGTTCTAACACCTCAAATTACCATCTATTACAGGTTAACTAAACAGTCTGTTGAAATTCTAACGCTATTTAACAATAGACAGAATCCTGCCAAACTAAAAATCTAGGAGGACCAGGTTGTCTAACCGCAGCTAAACTTCAACCAGAGCCATAAGGTTAGTCTGACAGACAAACAGACAATTCTCCCAATCGCCTCAAGCTAAGTACGCTTGGCAGGCGAGATTACCGGGGAAAGCCTGAAAATAAATTTCCATTTTAGGCCTGTTTTTCAAGAAACAGCCCTAAAATGGAGGTAACAACCAAACACTGACAACCAACAACTAATAACTGACAACTACAAAACATGCTACAAATAGGTGACGCAGCCCCAGACTTTGAGGTAAAAGACCAGAACGGGAATCCCGTAAGAATGAGTGATTTCAAAGGCAAGAAAGTAGTCCTTTACTTCTACCCCAAAGATGATACACCGGGCTGTACGGCCCAGGCCTGCAACCTGCGCGACAATTATGACGCGCTGCTGGCCAAAGGGTACGTGGTACTGGGAGTAAGCGTAGACAATGAAAAATCGCACCAGAAATTCATCCAGAAGTTTGACCTTCCCTTCCCGCTGCTGGCCGATACGGAGCATGAGATTGTGGAGAAATACGGCGTGTGGCAGGAGAAAAGCATGTACGGCCGCAAATACATGGGCACCATGCGCTACACCTTTGTGATAGACGAGGAAGGCAAGATGGAAGACATCATCACCAAAGTAGACACCAAGAACCACACTGCCCAGTTGCTGAAATAACCTGGTAAGGGTTGTTATTTCCGTAGGGGAAAGACAACCCTTTTCCGTTTTAGGCCTATCTTTAGGAAAACACCCCTAAAACCGCAAAACAGGCTTAAAACAGAACCCTCATCTTCCCATTTCCAAATCTTCACATTTCCAAATCTTCCCATTTTCACCATCATAAAAAATGAATCCATTCAACTACGACACGGAACAATTGCTACACGTGGCGCATCAGGTTCGCCGGGATATTGTGCGCATGGTACACGCCGTTAACTCCGGGCACCCGGGCGGCTCACTGGGCTGCACCGAATTTCTGGTAGCGCTCTACTTCCGTCAGATGACGCACAAGCCTGAGTTTGACATGAACGGCATCGGCGAAGACCTGTTTTTCCTGTCAAATGGCCACATCTCACCGGTTTGGTACAGCACCCTGGCCCGCGCCGGGTACTTTGACCCTAAAGAATTAGCCACCTTCCGGAAACTGAATTCCCGCCTGCAGGGCCACCCCGCTACCGAGGAACAGTTACCGGGCATCCGCATCGCGTCAGGTTCCCTGGGCCAGGGCCCTTCGGTAGCCATTGGGGCCGCGCAGGTAAAGAAGTTGAACGGCGACGATAAACTGGTGTACGTGCTGACCGGTGACGGTGAGTTAGAAGAAGGCCAGGTGTGGGAAGCGGCCATGTACGCCGCCCACCACAAAGTAGACAATTTCATCTGGACGGTAGACTACAACGGCCAGCAGATTGACGGCCCCGTAGATGCCGTGATGAGCCTGGGCAACCTGCGGGCCAAGTTTGAAGCCTTCGGCTGGAAAGTGCTGAACTGTGACAACGGAAACAACTTCGCCAGTCTGATTCCAGTACTGGACGAGGCCAAATCTCTGACCGGCCAGGGGCAGCCCATCTGTATCTTGATGAACACCCAAATGGGCTATGGCGTGGACTTCATGATGGGCTCGCACAAATGGCACGGGGTGGCACCAAATGATGCCCAGTTAGAGCAGGCGCTGGTACAACTCAAAGAAACCCTCAACGACTATTAATATAAAGCAGGCTGGCAGGCGCTTAGGCGCCTGCCCCTTTTCTTCTTCGGCATGAAGCGAATGCGTTTTGTTTATCTGTGGCTGCTCTGCTTTCTGATAGGAGGCATGACCCTCTTGCCTGCGGCTGCGCAAAACCAGGCTCCGGCCCCCAAGAAGACCCGCCTGCTGTTTCTGCTGGATGCCTCTGGCTCCATGATGGCCAAGTGGGAAACCAGCCAACGCTGGGCCGTGGCGAAAACCATGCTGGCCCGCATGGCCGATTCGCTGGACACCTACGCCAACCTGGAGATTGCCTTGCGCGTGTACGGGCACCAGACGCCGGCCAACCAAAAGAACTGCAAAGACACCAAGTTAGAGGTTCCGTTTGCCGCCCATAACGCCACAAACATCAAAAAACGGCTACAGCTCATTACGCCCAAAGGCAACACGCCCATCACGTATTCACTGGAGCAATCAGCGAATGATTTCCCGCAGGATCCAAACTCCCGGAACGTGATCATCATCATTACCGATGGGCTGGAGAGCTGCGGCGGCGATCCCTGCGCTACGTCCTTGGCCCTGCAGAAAAAGCGGGTGTTCCTGAAGCCGTTCATTATTGGCCTGGGCGATGACCCCGGGTATGCGCAGCAGTTCGGGTGCATGGGGCAGTATTACAACGCCTCAGACATCAAGACGTTCCAACAGGTAATGGAGAACGTGATCAGCATTGCCCTGAAGAAAACCACCGTGTCTGTGGAACTGACGGATGATGCCGGACGGCCCGTGGAAACCAACGTGAACCTCACGTTCCTGAACAACGTGACCGGCCAGCCGGAGTACAATTTTGTGCATTACCTAGATGCCTCGGGCAAGCCCGATGCGCTGGAAGTAGACGCGTTGCTCTCTTACAACCTGGTGGTAAACACGTTGCCCGCCGTTGAGTTACGTAACCTGGACATCAAACCCGGCCGGCACAACGTGTTCAGGGTGAAAGCGCCTCAGGGCTACCTGTACCTGCGGCAAGATGCGCCCACGGGCTACGGCTCCATGACGGCGCTGGTGCGGGAAAAAGGCGACCCTACTCTTTTGCAGACCCAGCGTTTTCCCAGCCAGCAGAAGTACCTGGCCGGCACCTACGAAGTGGAGTTGTTGACCTTGCCGCGCCTCAGAAAGACCGTAACCATTCGGCAAGGCCAAGCCACCGAGGTTACGTTTCCGCCCCCGGGCGCACTCAACATCACCCAGGATTTAAAAGGCTACGGCAGCCTGTACCTGTTAAAGAACGACGGAACGCAGGAATGGCTCTGGAACCTGCCCGAGGGCAGCAGCAAAATAAGTTTACCTTTACAACCGGGCCGCTACCGGGTGGTTTTCAGGATGAAAACCGCCAAAGGCAGCAAGTTCACCGATGTAAAGAATTTCAGTATTCAATCTAATTTAACGACTACGATAAAACTTTTCAACTAAGATGAAGGACTTCCCATACTCAGAATCTAAAGATACCCGCTCCGGTTTCGGGGCTGGCCTGCTGGAGCTAGGCCGCACCAATCCTAACGTGGTCGCGCTTTGCGCCGACCTGGTAGGCTCGCTTAAAATGGGCGACTTCATCAAGGAGTTTCCGGAGCGTTTTTTCCAGGTAGGTATTGCCGAGGCCAACATGATTGGCCTGGCGGCGGGCATGACCATTGGCGGCAAGATACCCTTCACCGGTACGTTCGCTAACTTCTCAACCGGCCGCGTCTATGACCAGATACGGCAGAGTGTGGCGTATTCGCATAAGAACGTGAAGATCTGTGCCTCGCACGCCGGTTTGACGTTGGGCGAGGACGGTGCCACCCACCAGATTCTGGAAGACGTGGGCATGATGAAAATGCTCCCTAACATGACGGTGATTAACCCGTGTGACTATAACCAGACCAAAGCCGCCACCATGGCCATTGCGGACTATGAAGGCCCGGTGTACCTGCGCTTCGGCCGTCCGGTAGTGCCTAACTTCACCCCTGCTGACCAGAAATTCGAAATCGGCAAAGCCGTAATGCTGAATGAGGGCAAAGACGTCACCATTATTGCTACGGGCCATTTGGTTTGGAAAGCGATTCTGGCGGGCAAACTGCTGGAAGCACAAGGCATTGACGCCGAGATTATCAATATTCACACCATTAAACCGTTAGATACAGAGGCCATCTTAGCGTCGGTGAGCAAAACCCGCTGCGTGGTAACCGCCGAGGAACACCAATTCAACGGTGGCCTGGGCGAGTCTGTGGCCCGTCTGCTGGCCCAGACCATGCCGCTTCCGCAGGAGCTGGTAGGCGTAGATGATTCGTTTGGCGAAAGCGGTACCCCAGAGCAATTGATGGAGAAATACGGCCTGAACGAGCAAAGCATTGTAGCCGCCGTGCAGCGCGTACTGGCCCGTAAGTAGTTGTCAGTTTTTAGTTGTCAGTTGTTAGAATATAATGACAGACCTAGAGCTTGTTTAAATTTCATCTTTGCGCTGCAAATGGCCATAAAAAGAACCTGCGTTCGCCTTTTTCTCGCCCCGTAGCGCTGCTACGCGGCTCAAAAAACCCTTCCGCAGAACCTTTCTCTGACTAGTTGAGCCAGCAAACCTGAAATTTAAACAAGCTCTAACGCAAAAACCCGTGAGGTCTTTAAGACCTCACGGGTTTAAAAAATTAACTGGCGCGAGACTCCGGTCTCGTGACTTGGGATGAAGCGAGTCTCCAGACTAGCCGGGAACCACTAACAAGATAGCGTAAAATCAAGTAATACTACATCTGCTTCTGTTTTAGGGCTGTTTTCTGAGAATTGGCCCTGAAACAGAAGCATTTTTCATAACTTACAAAATCATTTCACCTAGAATCTGAATAGACTTCTTCCTGACAACTAACAACTAACAACCAACCGCTCCCTTCCCTTGGAAGACAAAGAGATCTTAGAGAAATTCCAGCACCCAGCTTCCCGTAACCTGGCTTTCAACCAACTGGTGCGCAAGTACCAACAGAAGGTCTATTGGCACGTGCGTAAAATGGTGATTGACCATGAAGACGCCGATGACCTGACCCAGGAGGTTTTCGTGAAGGTCTGGACACACCTGGAGAATTTCCGGAAAGATTCTCAACTCTACACCTGGATCTACCGCATTGCCACCAATGAGTGCCTCAACTTCCTGAGCGCTAAAAAGAAACGCTTTTTCCTCCCCATCCATGACGTGGCCGCCGAGCTGGCAGAAAAGCTGGATTCCACAGACACCCTCTCCGGCGACGAGATCCAACTGAAACTCCAGAAGGCGCTTCTGCGTCTGCCTGACAAGCAACGCCTGGTCTTCAACATGAAATACTTTGATGAAATGAAGTACGAGGAAATCTCTGAGATTCTGGGTACTTCGGTGGGCGCTCTCAAGGCCTCTTACCACATTGCGGTAAAAAAAATTGAAGAATTTTTGAAAAAAGATTAAACCTCTGGAGATAAATAGTATCTAAGAAACAGATGGATAAGAGAAAGGAGCTAGACATGGCAGAATTACCCAAAGACCCGGGCTTTAGAGTCCCCGAGCATTATTTTGATGCCCTGCCTAGGCGCATCATGCAACGGACGGCCTATGCCTCGGCCAAATCTGCCTCTCCGGTTTCCTGGTTCTGGCAGATGAAAACCGCCGTGGCTGGTGCCTCGCTGGGGCTGGTATTTGCTTTGTCTTTTCTGGCAACCCAGTACTTTAACCCTAGCCCATCACCAGATGACGTAATGGCCCAGGTTTCGCAGAAAGACATTTACCAATACCTGATGAACCATGTAGACCTGGAAACCGCCGACCTGGCCGAAGTACCCGCCGTTAAACCGGGCCAGTCCCTGGAGTTTCTGGACGTGCGTTACACCGATATCAGTTCAGACATAAGCGAAGAGCAAACAAAGGAGTTGTTGGAAGAAGCGTATGAAGACCGTTAATACAAGTAGCATGAAGTTCACAAAATTGCTGTTTCTGTTTCTGCTGCTTCTGGCAGGATCTGCTTCCTTTGCCCAGGGCCAGAAAAAAGAAACCCCCGAAGAGCGCAAAGCCCGGATCGAAAAAATTGAAACGGCCAAGATTGCCTACATCACCGACAAAGTAAACCTCACCGGCGACCAGGCGCAGCGTTTCTGGCCCGTTTACCAGGAGCACGACCGCCGCAGGAATGAGTTGCGTCAGAAAAGCCGCCATTTCAGGGAAGAAAAACTGAGCAACCTGTCAGATGAGCAGATTCAGGCTGGCCTGGAGAACCGCCTCAACATCCGGCAGCGGGAACTCAACATGGACAAAGAGTTCATGGACAAATACCTGCGCATCATCAGCCCCCGCCAACTGGCTAATTTTTACCGGGCTGAGCGGGAATTCACCAAGCTTCTGCTGGAGCGGCTACAGACCGCCAAGAAGTAAAGAGTAGGTTTTAGTGTTTAGTGTAGAGAGGGAGGCGCGAGTCTCCCTTTTTGTTTTCTGCTGTTTTTGGGAAAAGAGCCCGAAAACGTTCAAAGCAGGGGTCACGCCTTGGGGAGTTGTGCGGGAAAGTGAACTCCTCCCTGCCAGGCGAATCTTGTGGGAGAACTTTTGCTAACGTCTCATTGCTTGCTGTTCGGGAGTTCTACTCCCGAACCTGTCTGCTGCGGAGTTCTACTCCGCCGGGAGCCACGGGCAAAAGAAGGGCGTAGAACGCCCGAAGAGCGGCTTAGGAAAAAGAGGCAGTCTTGCTACATGAATTTTCCGTACCCCTGTTGGTGTTCTCACCATAGCCGTCAGGCTAAGAGGGAAAGTGTACGACGTTACAGCGTAACATCGCTACAGAATACCCAGCCATGTAGCCTCGTTCCCCTGTAACGAGGTACTTGTGCAAGAGAAAATACCCCCGCTTCTCCTTAGCCTGGCGGCTATGGTGTGCTCACCAACAACGGGCAACAGACTTTTGCGGGTTCTCTTTTAAGCCTGATTTTCTGAAAACAAGCAAGAAACGGAAACACCCGACTTTTGGAAGGCTGTAGCTGGTCAGCCGGTAAGTCCAGGAAGGGGCTAACATCCTTCTTCGTATCTTTGCCGGAGAATAACCTCTATCAATATGCTTTCTCCGCGTCAATTATTCCTGCAACACCAAGCCCAGACCACAGATTTCCCCTTGCTTTTAGAAGTAGAAAGAGCCGAGGGAGTCTACATGTACGGCCCCCACGGCGAGCGGTATTTGGATCTGATCTCGGGCATTGGGGTGAGCAACGTGGGGCACCGGCACCCCAAGGTATTGCAGGCCATTCAGGCGCAGCTAGACAAATACCTGCACCTGATGGTGTACGGCGAGATTGTGCAGGCCCCACCGGCCCAACTGGCGCATGCGCTGGCGCAAACCTTACCGGCCGGGCTGGATAACGTGTATTTCGTTTCCTCGGGCAGCGAGGCCGTGGAGGGTGCCTGCAAGCTGGCCAAGCGTTTCACCGGCCGCACCGAGTTGGTTGCGTTTGACAATGCGTACCACGGCTCAACCCAAGGGTCGTTGTCTTTGAACGGATCTGAAAGCTTCAAACGGGCTTTCCGGCCGCTGTTACCAGATGTGCGGCACATAAGACACAACCAGGTGGAAGATCTGGCGCAAATCACTTCCCGCACGGCGGCGGTTATTCTAGAAACAGTACAGGGCGAGGCCGGAGTACGCGTACCATCAGTAGACTATCTACAGGCCTTGCAGAAACGTTGCCAGGAAGTAGGCGCGTTGCTCATTCTGGATGAGATTCAAAGCGGGTTTGGCCGTACCGGTACTTTCTGGGCCTTTGAGCAGTTTGGCGTGGTGCCGGACATTCTCACCTGCGCCAAAGGCATGGGTGGTGGCATGCCCATTGGCGCATTTATCTCTCGGCAGGAAATCATGCATTCGCTTAAGAATGACCCTATGCTGGGCCATATCACCACGTTTGGCGGGCACCCGGTTTCGTGCGCGGCTTCGTTGGCAACGTTGCAGGTGATTCAGGAGGAAGGGTTACTCCAGCAGGTGACCGCGAAGGCCGCCCGGTTCAAAGAGAAACTGGTGCACCCGGCCATCAAGGAAATCAGGAACCTGGGCTTGATGATGGCTGTGGAATTCGATTCCTTTGACCTTCTCAAGCCTATCATTGACAATGCCATCCTGAAAGGGGCCCTCACCGACTGGTTTCTGTTCTGCGATAAATCCATGCGCATTGCCCCTCCTCTTACCATCACATTTTCTGAGATTGACGAAGCCTGCGACCTCATTCTGGCGGCCATTGCCGAAGAAGTCCGTTTTTAGGCAGTTTTCCTGAAAAGAAACTTAAAATATCTATATTGTCATCTTGAACCTTTTATATCCTGTAGCAGTACAAGACACGAATTCCAACCCGCTTAATTTGCTACTTTGCCATATCTCTATTTAGATTTCACGACTTCCACGTTTAACCTCGCGCTGCCCACATGGAAATAGCCTTAGTTCTGTTTTTACTTTTGGCTGCCGTTGCCCTTTTCGCCTCAGAAAAGCTTTCCGTAGATATAGTCACTATTATTCTGCTGATTATTTTAACCAGCACTAAAATCATTACCCCAGATGAAGCTTTTGACGGTTTCAGTAGTGATTTCATTATTATTCTGGCTTCTATTTTCGTGATTGGGACGGCGCTGGAAGACACAGGTATTCTAGACTTTCTGGTGAACTGGCTGATGCGGCATGCCGGGCATCGACCCAATGTCCTGTTGTTTTCCATCATGTTTTTCCCCGGCTTGGTCTCGGCGTTCATGAACAACACCACCGTGACGGCCCTCTTCGTGACGCCCATTGTGGGGGTGGCCAAGAAAATGCGCACCAGCAGTTCTAAGTTCTTAATGCCCTTGGCCTACGCCTCCATCTTAGGCGGTACTTGTACCCTCATTGGCACCTCTACCAACGTGGCCGTGAGTGGCTACATGAGCAAGGCCGGGTATGAACCCTTCGGTTTCTTTGAATTCACGGGGGTTGGCATGATCATCTTCGTGGTGGGCATTGCGTACATGATGACCATTGGCAAGCGCATGCTACCCAACACGGCTACCCAAGGCCTTACCACTAGTTACAACATCAAAACGTATCTAAGCGAGATTGTGGTACAGGAAGATTCTCCCTTGATTGGGCAAGTGGCGTTCACTTCTGACCTTTCCAAAATGGGTTTCCGGATACTGAACATCATCCGGAACAAGGAGAATTTCCTCCCAGATTACCGTACCCGCATAAGACCTAGTGACGTGCTGTTGGTGGAAGGGGAAATGAGTGACCTGATCAAAGTAAAGGAAACCAAGGGAATCCAGATTCTGGCCGATGTGATTGTGGAGGAAGACCTGGTGGGCGGGGACATCAAACTGGCCGAGATTCTGATTACCGGCAAGTCTGACCTTCTCAAAAACACGATCAAGCAAGTGGAATTCCAGCGGAGGTTCGGGTTGATTGTGCTGGCCGTTTCCCGGCAGGGCGAAACCATCAGGACCAAGATTGGCGATGTACAGCTACAACTGGGCGATATGCTCTTGGTGCAAGGCCCAGCTGAGCGATTGGATTATATCAAATCAAACCAGCATTTAGCGGTTTTGGATGAGTTTAAGCCTATCATGTTCAAGAAACGAAAAGGCATTCTAACTTTATCTTTCTTTATTCTGGCCATTCTTTTGGGCAGTTTTAACATTCTGCCCCTGTCTATTTGTTTTCTGGGAGCGGCTTTGTTGAGCGTCTTATTCAAGTGTATCTCCACAGACCGTGCTTACCAAGTCATTGACTGGCGCCTGCTTATCTTGATTGGAGGGATGACCGCTTTTGGTTTGGCCATGGAAAACACCGGAGCCGACAAATTCCTGGCTAATGCCATTGTGGGGCTTCTAGAACCATTTGGTACTATCGTCATCTTAGCAGGCTTTGCCATCTTGACGGTGTTCTTAACCCAACCCATGTCCAATGCCGCCGCCGCTTTGGTGGTGTTGCCGGTAGCTTTGCAGACCGCTATTCAGCTAGATGCCAACCCAAGAACCTTTGCCATTGCCATCATGCTATCGGCTTCCGTTTCCTTGGTGACACCCTTTGAGCCGTCCTGTATTCTAGTGTATGGCCCCGGGAAATACACGTTCAAAGATTTCCTGAAAATTGGTTCTGGATTAACCCTTATACTGGTCGCTATTATACTATTTATAGTGCCAATCTTCTGGCCTCTATAAGGTGTTTTAGAGCTTGTTTAGATTTGAGGTTTGCAGGCGAAAACGGCCAGAGAAAGCTTCTGCCGAAGCGTTTTTTGAGCAGCGTAGCAGCGCTAAAGTGCGACGCAACCGCGAACGCAAGTTCTTTTTATGGCCGTTTGCAGCGCAAAAATAAAATTTAAACATGCTCTTTAAGCCTGGTTTTCAGAAATCAGGCCTAAAACACTTTTTCGGCGTAGCCAGACCAGAGTTTCGTTCGTACAGAGAAAACAAAGTCACCCGTTGTATGAACCGAATCTCCCACCTCTGCCCTTTCCTCCTGCTTTTGGGCTGTTCTCCTGAAAAGGCCCAAGAAAACCTAACCGAAGCCCCCATTAGCACTGTCGCTGCTGAGAATGAGCAAGTAGTGGACTCCGTGTCCAACACCCGCATTGACGGCACCGCCACCACCACCATTCCGCTGGACGTGAAACAGCAGCTTCCGGCCGAGCTAGAGGTGCACCTAGACCGTACCCACGGCCTCTGGCAATTGCCCACGCTCACCACCTATGACGCGCAGCGCGTTCCCAGCGAAGAGCAGGGCCCCTATTTTGTACAGGCAGATTTCAACGGCGACAACAAGCTGGATTACGCCATCCAACTCATGGAGCGGGATTCGGCGTTTGTATACGTTTTTCTGAAAGCCCCGGCAGGCGATTTTCAGGAGCATTTGCTGGAGCGGCACCAGCTGTTTGACATTGAGGAGAAAAAAAGAAGCATCCGTTATCTCACGCTGGCCAAGAAAGCAGATAAGTTGCTTGATGGAGCCACCCGTAAAAAGGTAACTCTTCCGCAGGATGGCCTCTCTGTGGGGGCCGAGAATTACACGGCCACGTACGTCTGGGAGAACGGGAAATTCAGAAAATATGAAACAGGCGACTAACTCCCAGGCACTTACTGGATCTCCAGAAACTGGATGGCTTCCTCTTTGATTTCCTCGCGGGTGAGCCCGTCTTTCACGCCGGTGGTTATTTTCTTAATCAACACACCCACCACCGCCTTCCTGAACCCCATTTTGGTAGCAATGTCAAGACAGAAATCCATCTCACTGTCGTCCACTATGCCATCGGCCAGCATCATCTCCACCAGGTCATACACCTGGTCAAACCTATCCAGATCATTGTTGGGCATCGCATGCTTCACACTGGTGGAGTTTGCCAGCAAGGCCCGCACGTCCTGGGCGCGCATGCCTTTCCGCTCCCCAATAGAGATGATATGCTCCATCTCCGCTGAATCTATATGCCCATCAATTTTAGCTAATGCCCCTAAATTAACAATGTGGCTCTTGAGCCGTTTTGTTTCTTCACTCTCAAAAATTGAAAACATAGAGTAACCGTCAGATGTGTGTGGAAGATTTTAGTGTACCGGAACGGCTTCTGCGCAAAATTTGCACAAATCCATTTACGCCATATAATTTACGGAATTTTGAAAAATTTGCTGCCCCCTTGGGTTAAAACTGTTCAAATTTTTATGAACATGCCTTTTAAAGGCACTCCAAGAAGGAAAATAGGAATTTCACGCTCCGGCAGAATGCCCCTGAAGGCGGGTGCAGATCCATGGGTTTATGAAAAAGCTTGAGTTTTCTTCGGTAAACCCTTACTTTGCGGCTCGTTTTAGATGTTAAGATGAAGAAAATAGCTGTTTTTACGTCTGGGGGAGATGCCCCGGGCATGAATGCTTGTATCCGCGCGATAGTGCGGACAGCAGTTTACCATAAATTAGAAATATACGGAATTGGCCGGGGCTACAATGGCATGATCCAGGGAGAGATCTACCGGCTGTTTTCCCATTCAGTAAGCAATATCATCCAGAAGGGCGGCACTATCCTTAAATCTGCCCGCTGCGCCGAGTTTCAGACCCCCGAAGGAAGGAAGAAAGCCTTTGACCAGATCTCTAAATTCGGGATTGAGGGCATTGTGGCCATTGGCGGAAACGGGACTTTCACGGGCGCGCAGGTCTTCTATGAGGAATACGGTATTCCGGTCATCGGGTGTCCCGGCACCATTGACAACGACCTCTACGGCACAGACTACACCATTGGCTATGACACCGCGGTCAACACCGCCCTAGACGCCATTGACAAGATCAGGGACACCGCCGACAGCCACGAGCGGGTTTTCTTTGTGGAAGTGATGGGCCGCGACTCGGGGTACATTGCCCTGCCCTGCGCCATTGGCGGCGGTGCCGAGATGGTGATGATCCCGGAGACCATTACGGCCATGTCTGAGGTGATTGAAACCCTGCAGCAAGGCTGGCGCCGATCTAAAACCTCGTTCATCATTATTGTGGCCGAAGGGGAGGATGAAGGCGGTGCCACCGAAATAGCCGCCAAGGTGAAAGAAGCCCTTCCGCAGATGGATGCCAAGGTTACCATCATTGGCCACGTGCAGCGCGGGGGCTCACCCACCGCCGCCGACCGTCTGCTGAGCAGCCAGATGGGCATGGCCGCCGTGGAAGGCCTCATTGCCGGCCGCGCCAATGAAATGGTGGGCGTCATGAACGGCGAGATTGTGTACACCCCCTTCCATGACACCATCACCAAGAAAAAACCCATCAGCGAAAGTTTCCTGAAACTGGTGGAAGTACTGAGCGTGTAGCCTCCTCTACTACAAACCCAGTATCCTCAGATACGTTTTGAGCCTGATTTCCTGAAATCAGGCTCAAAACGTATTTTTTTGTCCTCCTTTTTTTGCCGCAGAAAGTCAACCTCACATTCTTCCTGCCCACGGTTCAAGCTACGCATTCTGTCCCCCTTGAAGGCCGAGGAGGAGAAGGCGGAAGAAGAGGCATATAACTTTTGTCCGATGCGAAGACAGTAGGCGTAAAGTTTTGGACTTTAGACTTATGAGGGCGGATGAGCCTCAGGGGGAGAATCTGCTAGTAGCGAGCCAAATAATTTCGGAGTTCCCGTAGAATTATCAATCGGAACAACTCTATCCCTTCCAGTTCATCAGCTATTTTAGCCTGTTTTCGTGAAAACAGCCCCAAAACAGCTCCGTTACCAAGATACCTTCTGCCCCTGTTTCACTTTTAGAACTCTAAGAGCCTACCTAATTGTGGTGATGCTAACCTTTAAAGAATCAGCTTTCCGCCTTTCCCTAAAACCAATACAGAACTGAGCCGTTTTTAATCCATCACTCAGTTATAGAAAATGGAATACAGACTACTTGGGGCATCGGGGCTACGGGTGCCGGTGCTTTGTTTCGGAACCGCTACGTTTGGCGGGGGTACAGAATTTTTCAAGGCCTGGGGCAGCACCCAGGTAGAGGAAGCAACCCGTATGGTAGACCTTTGCCTGGCCGCCGGGGTCAATTTCTTTGATACTGCCAACACCTACTCGCAGGGGATGTCTGAGGAGATTCTGGGGAAAGCCCTGGCAGGCCGACGGAACGATGTTCTCATTTCCACCAAAGCAACCTTCCCGTTCGGGGAGGGCCCCAACAACCAGGGCTCAAACCGGTACCACCTTTTGCGACAGGTAGAGGGCAGCCTCAAACGCCTGAACACCGACTACCTTGACATTTACCACATGCACGGTTTTGACGGGAACACCCCCGTAGAGGAAACCCTCCGCACCCTAAACGATCTGATTCAAAGCGGAAAGGTGCGCTACCTTGCCGCCTCCAACTTTTCTGGGTGGCACCTGATGAAATCCCTAGCCGTTTCTGAAAAGTATGGCTGGAACCGCTACGTAGCCCACCAGGTGTACTATTCCCTCACCAACCGCGAGTATGAGTGGGAACTGATGCCCCTTGGGTTAGACCAGAACGTAGGTGGGTTGATCTGGTCTCCTTTGGCAGCGGGCAGGCTAGGCGGAAAGTACCGCCGGGGTCAGCCGCACCCGCAGGACAGCCGCATTGCGCAAGGCGGAAGCCCCGTACCGGAAGCAGTGGTCAACGAAGAGCTGTTTTATAGTATCATGGACGTGCTGGATGACATTGCCGAAGAAACAGGCAAGACAGTAGCCCAGGTTTCCCTCAACTGGCTTCTGCAACGGCCCACCGTGTCCAGCATTATTATTGGTGCCCGAAACGAAGAACAGCTAAAGCAGAACCTGGGTGCCGTAGGCTGGAATCTGACCATGGAGCAAGTGAAGAAACTGGATAAAGCCAGTGAAGCACCTCCCATTTACCCGTACTGGCACCAAAGACAGAACACCAGGCTCAATCCGCTACCGCCTTTTTACTCCAAATAATAACCCCTGGTGGATGATTGGTGCGCCTTGGAAGGAAATGGTGGTGGGTAAAACCTCCCCTCCCAAGTTAATCCTGCAGGGAAAAACTTTTTCCTTGCTGTTCGGGAGTTCTACCTTGCTGTTTGGGAGTTCTACTCCCGAACCTATCTGCTGCGGAGTTCTACTCCGCGGGGAGCCACGGGCAAAAGAAAGGGGAGTAGAACTCCCCGGCAGGTTGCTTCCGGAGTGGAACTCCGAAAGAACAGTTTGGTTTTCTGGAAGCTTCAGAAACTAAATAGCCACTCAATTTTCCCTGCATGATGAGCTCCCAGCAGGGGAATAGAGGCATTACACGTAACTGTGCGCACTAGAGCTAGGGGTTCCCGGCGAGCCTGGAGACTCGCTTCCTCCTACGTCATGAGGCAGCAGTCTCGCGCCAGTTTACTTTAAACCTGTGAGGTTTTGAAGACCTCACAGGTTTTTGCGTTTTGGGCCTGTTTTCCGCAAAACAGCTTCAAAACGCATCAGCGGGGTTCTTCTCTCCGTTGGAGTAGGCGACATTGCGTGGGAGACAGAACCTACCCCTCCCAGGAGGGGAATGCGCCTTTGCAGGAGATAGGAATGCGTAGTTCGGCAGGTGTAAACATCCCCCTTCGCCCCCTTCAAAGGGGGAGTATCTGCTTTAGAGAGATTTCCCTGAATTAGAAAGGTACCTGTAGAGACAAGGCAGTGCCTGGTCTCTACAGGTACCTTTCTAACCGCTTCTGCTACTTCTTCCAGTTCCAGTCTTCCCCGAGCGCGCCTCGCTTTTGGCCCTGGACAGACATCAATCAGCTAAAAGGAATAGACTCTTCAGGCCGAAAGGGCAGTGCGAGAGGGGAAGGCGGGGCCCCGCGGCCGTGAGCGCATACCGCCAAAGATGAAACAATACAGCACTTGCACCCACGCAACAAACAGACAAGCCAAGAGAACGGAAAACCGCATGCACCTGCCAATACTCTCCAAAGAGACCCGTTAAGCGCCAAAACGCACCAATAAAGATATAATCTCAAATCAACGCTTCACCTCTATCCATCAAGAAAGCCACAGTTGTTTAGAGGCTGTTTTCTGAAAAGTAGCCTCTAAACGACTAGCGGCGCTTAGGCGAAAAGAGTGAAGAAATAAGCCCCGGCTTACATCACTTTTCTTCGGCATTCTTTACTTCAGCTTGAATATACGCCAGAACCTGCGTGCATTGGCGGGGGTGGAACCATTGGATGTGCGGGTCACGGGTAAACCAGGTTAGTTGGCGTTTCGCGTACCTGCGGCTGTTTCGCTTCAGTAACCGGATCGCCTCTTCATACGAATAGGCCCCGTCTAAAAAGTCAAACAGTTCAGTGTAGCCAACGGTCTGCAAGGCCTGGTGCTGGCGGTACGGCACTAACCCTTTCACCTCCTCTAAAAGTCCCTGCTCCAGCATAAGCTCCATGCGTAGGTTTATGCGGTCATAGAGTTCCGGACGGTCGCGGTTCAACCCGATTTTGATGATGTGGAAGTCCCGCCGCTGCTCCTTGCTTTTCTTTCTGAACGAGGAATACGGCTGGCCGCTGCTCAGGCAAACTTCCAGGGCCCGTACCACCCGCTGCGGATTCTGCCCGTCTACCTGCGCGGCATAGTCGGGATCAAGCTCCTGTAGCTGCTGCACCAACACAGGCAGGCCTTCCTTTGCCAACCTTCGGGACAGCTCTTCCCTAATGCCCGGCTGGATGTCCGGCATTTCATCCAATCCTTCGCACAGCGCCCGCACATAAAGCCCAGAGCCGCCGGTGGCAATGACCACGTTATGCTCCTGAAACAAATCCTGCAGCAAGCGCAGGGCATCTTCTTCAAAGGCCCCCGCGTTGTACTCCTCCAGAATAGAATGGGAGTCTATGAAATGATGCACCACCCCGCCCTGTTCTTGGGGGGTGGGCTTGGCCGTGCCAATGCTTAACTCCCGGTAGAACTGCCGCGAATCCATAGACAAGATCTGGGTCTGGAAATGCTTTGCCAGTTGCACACAGAAATCAGTCTTCCCTACGGCCGTGGGCCCCACCACTACAACTAAGAATTTCTGTTTTTTCATATTAGTCTGGCGTAAAGCTCCGTCAGTTTCTGCCCTTCCGTCTCCCAGCACCACTCCTGCCGGGCCAACAGGCAGTTTTGCTGTAACCGGTGGTACGTTTCTTCATTTTGCAGCAAAGTTAACAGGGCATCGCGGACTTCCCCTACCTCCGCACTAGCCAGAAGCGCCACCTCATGCCGGGCATTTAGCGCTTGGTACTCTGGAAAAGGCACGCACACCTGCGGAATACCGGCCTGCACGTAATCAAAGAACTTGTTTGCCAGAGAGTAATAATAACTGAGTCCCTGGTGTTCCAGCAACATGATGCCGGCCCAGGCCGATGCGGTCATACGGGCGAGCGCAGCGGGAGCCACCTTGCCTTCAAAGAGGACTTTGCCCTGCACCCCCAACTGCCTGGTAAGTTCCTGAAGACTGGTTCTGAGGGGGCCATCTCCGCAGATGATTAACCTGGCGGGCACCTCCTGCATGGCTTTAATGGTGTTTTCCAGCCCTCGGCCCACGTTCAGGGCACCCTGGTAAATAAAATACGGCGGAGTTTGGGGCAGCGCGAAGGCCTGCTGGCGGACGGGCATGTTCCGGATAAGGTGTACTTCTCTTTGGTATTTCTTTTGAAAGTACGCCACCAGAGAGGCACTCACGGTATAGGCAAGCGTGGCCTTGGCAAACGCCGCCCTCTCCAGTAAAGTCCAAATTTTTCTTACCAAGGGCCTAGTCACCACTTCTGGCATTTCCGGAAATAGTTCATGGGCATCATAGATAAGTGGTTTTTTGCGCCACCCTACCGTCAAGATTCCGGCAAGGGCGGTGTCTGCGTCTACCACCCCGTACAAGTCAAAGCGGTGGGCAAGAAACCAAATCACCAGCCGCAGGTTAAACTCCAGGTAGAAAAGAGGCCCTTTCAGGAAAACGCACCGGATTCGGTGGTGCCGGAAGGGTGATTCTGGTAACCGGGAAGACTGCGGAAGCAAACGGCCCACCAGGGTAACGGCATATCCGGCAGAGGCTAACGTAGTGGCAATCCGTAACATGCGCTGGTCATGGCTAATATCTGTAGTGACCGTAAAGACAATAGATTTAACCATATTCAGAGATAAACAATGTTGCGGGGGTGAAAAGTGTAAATATCCAATTTTTCGTTTATTTTTGCTAAAACAGGTCTTTCCTGCCAGCCCCCTCCAGGAAAGGGAACCCCAACTGAATAGCAGACCTACGGTGATGACAATACGTAACACAACGGTAGACACCACAGCCCAGAAAGCTGCGGCCGCGCACCTGATTGACTTTGCGGAGCATGTGAGCGGTAGCCGGAAATACATGTTTGTGTGTACTCCAGACGGCACCCTTCTATGCGTGAACAAGCAGACCAGGGAGACATTCTTCAAAGGAAATGAAATTCCCGAAGGAATGAACATAAAAGCGCTGCTGGACAAGAAACAGTGTTATGAGTTTGACAGAAACGTCCGTTTGCTGCGCAAGCGCAAGAACATAAGCGGCTTCATTCAGCCTAAAGAAAGAATCCTGGACACCCAGTTGCTTTACTTTAAGTCTAGTCTGGTGCAGCAAGATGGGGTTGAGCTTTTATACATCGCCGTGAGGGCGGCCTCAGCAGAGGTAATGCCCGCGGGCGATATGTTCGCCAGTGAGTCTAGTTACCGCACCATTTTTGAAGAAAGCAATGAGTCTTTGTTTATCCTGGACAAGAAAGGCATGTTCATTGACATCAACAAAGAGACGGCGGCCATCATTCAGGTAGAGAAGCAGGAATTAATTGGCAAGAGCGTTTTTGAGGCGTTTAACTTAAATCCGTCGGAAAGGATCGCGTTCAAGAAAAAAATCCTGCTGGCCTGCGAAGGAAAGACCCAACGCTTTGACTGGTGGTTTGAAAGCAGCGACGGCACCCTTTTCCCGCTTCTGCTTTCGTTCAGGTGCGGGAAATATTTTGGGCAGGATGTGATTCTGGGTAGCGCCAAACCCCTGGAAGATTCCCGTGACACCACCGAAAGCGGACGGCAGCGCCAGGAACAACAGGAGTTTATGAACAAGCTCCTGCCACTTATCACTAACCTGAAAACCGCAGAAGACATTCTCTCTGTGGTTCTCAGTGAGTTAATCAGTTTACCCAGTATCTGCGGCGGGGGCGTGTATATTTACCAGCCTACTTCCCGTATGGTGCAGTTGGTGTCCAGCAAAGGCGATCAATCCTTTCTCCTCAAAGACAAAAGTGTGCTGGCCCTCAACCCAGAGTTCCTGGCGCAGTTGGAGAATAAAAACAAGAACCGGTCACTGTTAAGCATCTCCAGAAACTTCCAGCACCTTTTCAATAAGCGCGAACTGGTGGCCATGCCCATCAGCACAGACAAGCAGTACCTGGCTACTGTTATTCTGCTGGTAGATGATGCCTTGCACATGACCAGTACGCTCACTGAGTTCATCAACCACTTAGGCTTTGAGGTCAGCTCCTACCTTTCCAGGTTTGAGCTTCGGCAGGAACTGCATTACTCAGAAGGCAAATACAAGACCTTGTTTGAGTCTTCCAATGACTCCATCTTTCTCCTGAACCAGACCCAGATTGTGGACTGTAACTTTCAGGCCACGGTGTTACTGGACTGTGACAAGCAGGACATCATTGGCAAACGGCTGGCCGACTTTTCTCCCCCGTTTCAGGCCGATAATGCCTCTTCGGTGGAGAAATCGCTGCAGATTATTGAAAGCACCCTGCAAGACGGCCAGCCGCGCAGTTTGGAGTGGCGCATTGAAAAATCAGACGGCAGCATTCTGGACGGCGAGATCGGGTTAAGCGCTATTCTTCTGGAAGGTGTCAGTTTTGTGCAGTGCATTGTGCGTGATATCACCTCCCGCAAAGAGGCGCAAGCCCTCATGCGCCGCCAGGAAGTGCTGCGGGAGTCCATGCACCAGTTCCGCTCTTTCCTGAGCCAGGTGAACCTGGCGTACGTGAGCATGGATCTGGATCTGCGGGTGGTGTACGTAAACGATTATTTTCTGCAGTACACCGGGTATAAGCGCGAAGAAGTGGTAGGCCAGAACTACTACAACCTGTTTGTGCCCGAAAACGAGAGAACCGCCCGGGTACAGGAAATAAAGAAGGCCCTGCAGAACCAGTCGCTCCGCAGTTATTACGAGTGGGATCTTATCACCAAATCGCAATCGGTTAAAATCCTGCGCTGGAACATCATGTTTGAGATGGATGTGGAAGGCAAGGTGATAGGGATTACCGCCGTGGGCAAAGACATGACCGACAAGCGGATTGCCATGGAAGCCCTGAAAGACAACAAAATCCGGCTGCAGGACTTGTTTGACAACGCTCATGACTTGATCCAGAACATCTCTACGGACAACAAATTCATTTTCGTGAACCGCGCCTGGAAGGAGAAACTGGGCTACAACGATTTTGACATTGAGAACCTCACCCTCAATGACATTGTGCACCCGTACTACAAGGCCAAACTGATTTATCAGCTCCGCAACTTGTACAAAGGGGATGACGTGAATAAAATTGAAACGGTTTTCCTTACCAAAAGCGGAAAACCCATTCACCTTATTGGGAGTATCAACTGCAGTTGGCAGGACGGGAAACCCATTGCCACCCGCGCCATTCTCCACGACATTACTGACCGGATCAAAGCCGAGCGTCTGCAAAAGGTGTATTACAGCATCGCCAACCTGGCCATCAGCTCCAAAGATTTACCGTCTCTCTACAGTGCTATCCACCGGGAACTCAGCAAGATCATTGAGACGCATAACTTCTACATCGCGCTGTTTGATGAGGAGAAAGATCTGATCAATTTTGTGTACTACGTAGACCAGAACTCAGATACACCGGCCGCCCCCAGACCTTTTTCTATGGGCATGACCGAGTACATCATCAAAACCGGGAAACCGCTGTATGCTTCCAAAGCCGATTTCATGGAATTGGTGGAAGACGGGAAAGTGGAAGTAAACGGCGTCATTCCGGAAGTGATGCTCTCCTCCCCCCTTTCCATTGGTGAGCGCATTATTGGGGTGATTGCCGTACGGGACTACAAAAACCCAGAGGCCTACGTACAGACCGACATTGAGATTCTGCACTTTATCTCTAACCAGGTGGCCCTGGCCATTGAACGGAAAAGAAACGAGGAGCAGATTAACATCCAGAATGCCCGTTTAAAAGCCATTTTTGAAAGCGGCAACCACTTGATGTGGTCTATCAACCGCCAATACCAGCTAACGTCCTTTAACCAGAACTTCTTCAATGAAATCCATTCCTGGACTGGGAACCTGCCAACCATCGGCATGAAATTAAGCCAAATGGTAGGCTCCTTTGTTTCCAGGGAAGATTTCACCTTGATAAAGGAAGCCTATGAATCTGCCTTCTTGGGCGAGGCCCAGCAGTTTGAGATTGAACTGCACCACCCCAATGGCACCAGTGCCTGGCGGGAGGTATTACTGAACCCAATTTACCTGGAAGACGGCAGCTTTGAAGATGTTTCTGCCATTGCGCTGGATATCACCGAGAAAAAGATCTCACAGCTTTCTCTGGCCGTAAACGAAGAAAAATTCCGGCAGATCTTTGAGTCTTTCCAGGATCTGTACTACAAAACCAACATGGAAGGCGACTTCCAGCTCATTAGCCCTTCTATACAGGAGGTGTTAGGGTATACGCCAGATGACGTCATGGGCCAAAAGGCTAAAATGCTGTACGCCCGCCCAGAAGACCGCGAAGAATTGCTGCGGATGCTTTTTGCCCAGAAAAACGTCCGAAACTTTGAAACGGCTCTCCTTACCCGCCAAAACGAGGAAATAGAAGTGCTCATCAACTCCCGCCTCATCTTAGATGAGAACCAAGTGCCCGTGGCGATTGAAGGCGTCTGCCGAGACATCACCGAACTGAAAGACACCCAGCGGGAACTGATCAGGGCGAAGGAACTGGCCGAGAATTCCCTTCAGGTGAAAAACCAATTCCTGGCCAACATGAGCCATGAGCTGCGCACCCCTATGAACGGCATTATTGGCATGATTGACGTGCTGCACCATACCGCCGCCGATGCGGAGCAAATAGACTACATAGACACGCTCCGTAAATCATCAGATGCCTTGCTGGACATCCTCAATGACATTCTTGACCTCTCCAAGATACAGGCGGGTAAACTGCAACTGAATCTGTCTGGCATTGATCTGCATTACTCGCTGGAGAAGATCCACTCCTTGTTCGCCAACCGGGCCGCGCAGAAAGACCTTACGTTTACGTATGCCATCTCAGAAGATACGCCGCAGTACATAGTCACAGATGAGACCCGTTTATTGCAGGTTCTGTCCAATCTTACCTCAAACGCCATCAAATTCACCAATGAAGGCACCGTGCGGGTAGAAGTAAGCCGCGTTGGCGGAGAGAAACAAGCGCACAGACTCATGTTCAGGATCAAAGACTCAGGAATAGGCATCTGTGAGGAAGATATCCAATTACTTTTCACCAATTTCACCCAGTTAGACAATTCTTCCTCTAAAACGTTTGGCGGTACCGGCTTGGGCTTAGCCATCTCAAAACAGCTAGCTGAGTTGCTGGGCGGCGAGATTGGCGTAGAATCTGAGCCAGGCAAGGGAAGTACTTTCTGGTTCACCATTCTCTGCCAGGAAGCGGAGAACGTACAACAGATTCATGACCAGCTTCAATTATCTAAGGAATTAGAGGAAATTGCCCTGTTTGACCCAGAGCCGATTCTGCTTCTGGTAGATGATAACCAGATCAACCAGAAAGTAGCCCTTAAACTATTGGAGCGCATGGGTTGTTACGCAGATGTGGCTTCTAACGGGTATGAAGCCATAGAGAAAGCCACTCAAAAACGCTACGACCTCATTTTCATGGACATACAGATGCCCGAGATGGACGGGGTGACCGCTACGCAAGAGCTCAAGAAGCTGCTGGGTTCTGGGTGCCCGCCCATCATAGCCATGACGGCCTACTCCATGAAAGATGATGCCGAAAAGTTCATCAATGAAGGACTGGACGACTATATCTCTAAACCGGTGAAGGCTTCTGACTTAAATGACCGTATTCTTAAATGGTATGGGCACGGCGTAACACCAGAAGCCACCGTCACGGAGAATCCTGCGGTGCCCGCCCAGCCGCAGACCAGTGGAGATCTGACCCTGAACATGGGCATTGTAGACCAGCTGAAAAGTTTGGGGGGCGATGATTTTGCCTTGCAGTTATATGTTGAATTTGAGGAAGAAACCTCAGAATTGCTGGAAGAGGCCAAAAAAGAAGTGGTGGCACAACATTACAAAGAAATTTTGGGTACACTGCATCAAATCAAGGGCACTGCCTCTACGTTGGGCCTTGATGGAGTTTCTACGCTGGCAAAAGAAATGGAACATGATATTATTAATGGTAAGTTGTCAAACATTAATAATACATTTTCTGATTTAGAATCAAGTTTTACTATTTTTAGAGATAATTACAGAAACAAAATTTTATCAAACTAGCCATGGCCGAGTCTAAAACCATTTTGATTGCAGAGGATAGCTCTGTTATTTTGAACCTTACCAAGAAAATCCTAGAACTGCAAAACTACACAGTAGTGTCTGCTAAAAACGGCGGAGAAGTTCTGAAGAAAGTTCAAGACCAGAAAATAGACGCTATTCTTATGGATTTGAACATTCCTGTGAAAAACGGTATGGAATGCACGAAAGAGATTCGGGCCAACCAAGATCCACAGATTTCGCAAATTCCTATTATTGCCGTTACCGGTAACGCGAACAACTACACATTAGAACAATTCAAAGAAGCAGGTATCAACGCGTACTTACCTAAGCCGCTTGACTTTGACATGCTGGTGCAAACCGTGAAAGAATACGTGCAGTAGACTCCTACTTTTACCTACCTATGCAGCTAAAGTATACCCGGCCCTTTCTAAACCGGTTAGAAGATATCTTTGCAGAGTCTGAGTACATGCTGCGTTATGAGAAAGGGACTTTCAAATCTGGTTTCTGCCTTCTGAAAGACACCAAAGTAGCGGTAGTAAACAAGTATTTCCCCCTAGAGGGGAAAATCAATTGCCTTGTAGAGATCCTTCGGGCGGTAGACCTAAACCCGGAGCATCTGCGGCCCGAAAGCCAGGAGTTGTACCTGGCCATTAAGCACAAAACCATTACCACTACGTGAAAATAACGTTCTTAGGATCTGGCACCTCGCAGGGCGTACCCGTTATTGGGTGCGAATGCGAGGTTTGCCGCTCCTTAGATTACAGGGACAAACGGCTACGGGTTTCTATTCTGGTGGAGGTGGAGGGGAAATCCCTCATTGTTGACGCAGGCCCAGATTTTAGGCAGCAGATGCTGCGCGAACGGGTGAAACGGGTAGATGCCGTCCTCTTCACGCATGAACACAAAGACCATACCGCCGGTTTAGATGACATTAGGGCGTACAACTTCATGCAGCACCTAGACATGCCGCTGTACGCCGACCAACGGGTGCTGCACCAGCTACAGCAGGAATTCAGCTACATCTTCACCAACCACACCTATCCGGGCGTGCCTCGGGTGGAGTTGAACCCCATTCAGAACGAACCCTTTGAGGTACAGGGCATCCCCATTACCCCTATCCATGTGCTGCACCACCGTTTGCCGGTATTCGGGTTTAGGATAGGGGATTTCACGTACATCACAGATGCCAATTTCATCTCTGATGCGGAGAAAGAAAAAATAAAGGGGTCTAAGATTGTGGTGTTGAATGCCCTGCGCAAAGAGCCGCATATTTCGCACTTCTCCCTCTCAGAGGCCCTGGCGGTTTTAAAGGAAGTAGCCCCAGAGCAAGCCTACCTCACCCACATCAGTCATTTGCTGGGTTTGCACAGAGTGGTGGAAAAAGAACTGCCTTCCCACGTAAAACTGGCGTATGACGGACTTGTCCTTACCTTATAACCGTGCATCAGAATTACTTCTTTTTACGAAAACTAGCCCAGAAACTAAATGCAGACCTGCGCGGCTTCACCTTACAAGCCGCCTTCAGCCAGGAGAAAGACGAGCTGATGCTGGCTTTTTTCAAGGGCGAGCAGGAGTTCTACCTCAAGGCCATTCAGACGTCTACCTTTTCCAGCCTTCAGTTTCCAGCCTCGTTTAACCGGGCACGGCAAAACTCAGTAGATCTTTTTCCGGCCCTACTGGGCGAAGAGGTTGTAGAGGTGCGGGTACACCGGCAGGAACGGAGCTTTTACCTCAGGTTCACGAACGAACGCGTGTTGCTGTTCAAACTGTTCGGGAACCGGTCTAATGTGGTGCTGTTTGTAGAAGACAGAGCCGTGGAGTTGTTTCATAAGAAACTCGCCAAAGACCTGGAGCTGGATTACCGGCAGATGAACCAGAACTGGCAACTGGAGAAGAAAACCTTTCTGGCAACGCCGCAGGATCTCAGGAAGATGCTGCCTACCCTGGGCGATGTTCCCTGGCTTTACCTTCAGGAAAAAGGCTACCCTGCCTTAGCCCCGGCCAAACAATGGGATTTGGTGCAGGAGATGCTGCAAATCTTGGAGAACCCCTCCCCCTATTACCTCACCACCCTGCACAAGCTGCTCCGCCTCTCCCTGCTGCCCATCGGCGGCATTCAGGAGACCTTCTCTGACCCTATTTCGGCGCTGAATGCCTTTGTGCCCCAGTACCGGTCTCAGGAGTACTTCCAGAAGAACTATGCCGCCACGCACAAGAGATTCAGCAGGCAATTAGACGGCGCGCAGAAAATATGGTGGCAGATACAGGAGCAGTTGGAACAATGGCACCACGGCACTCCCTATGCCCAAACCGCCGATGTGATCATGGCCAACCTCACCAACATTCCGGCCGGGAGCAAAGAAATAGAGCTGTACGATTTCTATTCAGACACTACCCGCCTGGTGAAACTGCACGCCACCGAAACGCCCCAGAAAACCGCCGAGCGCCTCTACCGGAAAGCCAAAAACCAAAAGATTGAACTTCGGCTGTTAGAAGAGCGGGCCACCCGCAAGGAGGAGGAAGTTGAGCGCCTCACGCGGCTTCTGCAGGAGTTAGAAAGTATAGAAACGGCCCAGCAGTTACGGCTATTCCTGAAACAGCACGCCCCTACCCAAACAACGGTGCCGGTTGATCTGCCTTACCATACCTTTGAGACCATGGGCTTCAAGATTCTGGTGGGCAAAAACGCGAAGTCTAATGACAAACTCACCCTGAAACACACCCACAAAGATGATCTCTGGCTGCATGCCAAAGACGTACCCGGCTCTCATGTGGTCATCAAATACCAATCTGGAAAGACGTTTCCGATGCCCGTGTTGGAAGCCGCCGCCCAACTGGCAGGCTTCTACTCCAAACGCAAGAACGATAGCCTCTGCCCTGTTCTGTACACGCCCAAAAAGTACGTCAGAAAACCGAAAGGAGCCACCCCGGGATCAGTCATAGTGGAGCGGGAAAAAGTACTGCTGGTGAAACCCGGGAACCCTTTCAAGCAACATTAGGCGCTGCCTTAGCCTGAACGGGACTGTTTTCGGCTTATTTTCAGTAAAACAGCCTAAAAACAGAAGAGCCTATTGGTAAACCAATAGGCTCTTCTGTTCATGTGCGCGCGGGGAGATTCGAACTCCCACACCCGTAGGGCACCACCCCCTCAAGATGGCGTGTCTACCAATTTCACCACGTGCGCAAAGTACAAACAGGGCTATTCCCTATTTGGTGGTACAAATGTATTGTATCCTTTTTTTTCCTGCAAGCCCTTTGCAAAATCTTTTGAACTCCATCGCAAGTAGCTTATCCACCTGAAACCTACCCAAAGCAGTTGAAGACGGAAACTCCTGTCTGACGTTCCGCCCTCTAGCCGATGGTTCCGGCAATTCTGGAGACTCGCTTCATCCCTAGGCACAAGACCGTAGTCACGCGCCAGTACTTTCTAACAGCCTGCTTCTACGATGTCGCCTGCTCACAAGACCCCATAGTGTCTTTAAACCTGCGAGCGTCTACGCCAATGCCCGTTTCGGAACCATTTTCCGTAAAACAGCCCCAAAACGCGTCAGCGGGGTTCCCCTCTCTACCAATCTCCTGCGGGAGGTCAGTCATGTTTAATTCCATAACATACTTTGCCCATAAGACCGCCACTTGCCTACAGTTCATATTCTGGTATTAGCTTAAAAACAATTTCGTTTATAGATCTTTCCTAATGGCATTATAGCACTAATTTATCAGCACATTAAATCAGTAACTTCTTTTTTATTCCGTCAAAATATGGACAACACATCAAAGAACACTTTCGCGTATATAATACAATATCTTTTAATGATTTACATCTACATATATATCATTCATTATACAATACTGATATTGCATTAATTCCATTTTAAGAATTAAACTTACTTATAACATATAACAATCAAGCAGTTTAGCTAACAAAACAAACATTTATAATTAAAAATATGATCCATTCTAATCAGTTGTATATTAAACTTTATATTTATTTAAGTAGGCTTCTATTTATAAAAACCATACCTATCAATAATAAATAATTACAGCAACACTAATACAGTAAATTCAACCTAAGTAACTAAACATAAATAACTATATATTAATTCTAATCATCCTCCTGAAAAGATCTCAGCAACAAACAACAATTTCGTTTATTGACAGGTTTTCCAATTCGCTCACAAGATCTTTTCAGGAGAAAAAAACAGATAGCTTAATTTATCCTGATACTTATCTACACTAATATCATATATACCTTTTAATAATAAGCATAAATAAAATAGCTACATACTTTTATAACTTTTCCAAACTAAAATTTTAGCCAGAATCAACCATTCAATAGTTTTACACACGTAGCTTTAATACGTTTATTTTAAAATTATTAAACATCATCCACAAAGAAAATTCATCTATTTACCTGAATTCAAATTAATACAGAGTAAGCACAAGTTACTCATTGAAACGACGACGGAGACATATCTACCCACTAGTGCTATAACAGCTCTTATGACATCTAAACTTATTATCTTGATTTTATTTCAATGTCTTCAATCAACACACGCCTCCATCAACTCTAAGTAATCAACTCATATTTACAACGAATACAGCTTTACAACATCTACTATTGCTTCTCGTATAGATTTTACAACTGGGTGCTGTTTACTTCTTTTACCTCTCAAACCCTTGGCACTTAGTTGTACAAACCTGCCAGCTGATTGAACTTAGTGCTTACCTATGGCTAATTCTCAGACGAACTAATTTATATTAAAGCTATTACTATGTTAACGCATTATAACCAACTACTGACCAATAATTTATTAGCCATAATTCAACATAATAGTTTAATTCTGTTTTCTTTCCACAACATAGACTTATTAAACACTCCCAAGGGAGTCTTCCTTGAATCCAAAGCATTTGCTAATATTTTTATCAATTAGATATAAAAGCAATTCACTCTTAACTAATTATTTTTAAATTAGAAGCTTATTACAGAATCAAGCCCTGTTATAATTAATTAAATCAATTATAAGCAGTAAATATTATACTAAGTTAATGCACATGTACATAAGCATTAATAACAATCATACCAGATTAACAAACAGGTTATAAACTCAGCAACAGTACTCATAATGGATAGACAAAGAAAGCATTGGATTGAAACGTTTGCGAAAGCAGGCTACGTGGCAAAAGGATTGGTCTACATCTTAGTAGGAGGTTTAACGGCCATGGCAGCTTTGGGAATGGGCGGCAAAAAAGCTTCCAACTCAGATGCTTTTTACCAGGTAAGAGACTATCCTGGGGGAGGGTTGCTGTTAGGAATATTAGCTGTTGGTTTAGTTGGCTACTGCGTATGGAGAATGACACAGGCTTTCTATGACACAGAACACAAAGGCTCTAAAGCGAAAGGAATAGTCAAAAGAATTTCCTATGCTTTCATTGGACTATTGTATGGCTCTTTAGCTTTCCTCGCTTTTAGGATATTATCCGGTAACGGAAATAATGCAGGTGGGGGCACAAAAGAAAAAGACTTGGTTATTGGCTTGCTAGACAAGCCTTTTGGGAAATACCTAGCCATCGTTATTGGATTGATTACCATCGGCAACGGATTATATCAATTGTACAAAGGCGTAACAGGTTCCTTTATGAAAGAGGTAAGAGGCTTACCAAGAAATCAATATAACTTCTTGAAAAAAGCAGGGCAAGCCGGTTATTCCGCCCGGGGGATTGTCTTTAGTATTATTGGCTTCTTGTTTGTAAGAGCGGCTTGGTTGCAACAACCAGAAAAAGCCGGTGGCACGGTAAGCGCTTTCTCGTTTCTGCAAAATTCACCCTCCGGCAATTTGCTGTTAGCGGTGGTTGCCATTGGTTTAATTGGCTACGGAATTTTCATGTTTGTACAGGCCAAATACAGCGACATTTCCATAGATTAACGGAGCAGAGAAAGAGCAGAAAAAGAGCCGCTGTTTTCTGCCTCCCAAAAGGGAAAGAAAGCAGCGGCTCTGTTTTAAGTCTAATTTCAGAAAAAGACAATCAAAACGTCTGCCCCTCTCTTCCTGGGGTCACGTGAGTATTTCTTCTGCCAGATACTTGCTAACTTCCGGCCATGCAAACAATCCCCTTTTATATAGTAGACGTCTTCGCTGATGCGCCTTATAAAGGAAATCAGCTGGCGGTGTTTCTACGGGCCCAGAACCTATCTACAAAGCAGATGCAGCAGATGGCGCAGGAAATAGGCTTCGCAGAATCTTCGTTCATTTTATCAGACGCACCCCTAGGGCAAGGCTTTGACACCAGAATCTTCACGGTAGAGTATGAAGTGCCTTTTGCGGGTCATCCCACGCTGGGCACTGCCTTTGTGATCCAGCAATTCATCTTGCAGGAACAGGTACCAGCGCTAAACCTACAGCTGAAAGTGGGCCAGATACCGGTGTCCTTCACTTATTCCAACAACAAGCCAACGTTCTTGATGATGCGGCAAATCAATCCGAACTTCGGTGACCCGTTGGCCAAAGAACGCATGGCAGAGCTTCTTGGGGTATCCATTGAAGCGCTCCAGCCGGAGTTTCCCGTGCAGGAAGTCTCTACGGGTTTGCCGTTCCTGATTGTCCCGCTGCAGAAGTTGGCAGACATGCAGAGACTACGGCTACCGCCTGAGAGGCTCTTCGCTTTTCTTCAGGAACACGGCCTGTACAAAGAGCAACGCCCCGATGGCCTCACGGTGGCGCTCTACTTCTTCTGCCCCGAAACCTATTCGCCCGATCATCAGGTGAACGCCCGCATGTTGGCGCTGGAAAACGGACAGGTCATTGAAGACGCCGCTACCGGAAGCGCCAATGGCTGTTTACTGGGATATCTCCTCAAGCACCGCTATTTCCAAAAGGACAATCTGGAATTACTGGTAGAGCAAGGCTATGAAATCAACCGAAATGCCATCATCAAGCTGAAAGGCCAGGTAATCGCAGCAGATCAATATGAAGTGAACGTAGGCGGCCAGGTACAACTCATCGCGAAAGGAGAATGGCATGTTCCCTCTTAACCTAAAAACCACCTTGAAAAGATTCGCCGCGTTTTTGCCCTCCCTACTGTTTCTGGTAACGTTTTCGGTGAGTTTTGCCCAAACAAGGCCTAAAACGGATTCCGTCTTCGTCCTGAAACCCAGCCAGGTGTTTGACGGACACCACCTGCAGAAAGATTGGGTGGTGGTGGTGCAAGGCGAGCGCATTCTTGCCGCCGGGCCAGCCAAGACGGTATCCGTTCCACTGAATGCCCGCCAACTGGAACTGCCGGGACAAACGCTTCTGCCTGGTTTCATTGAGGGCCACTCCCACTTGCTGCTGCACCCGTACAATGAGACCTCGTGGAACGATCAGGTCTTGAAGGAAGCCGATGCCCTTCGGGTAGCCCGTGCCACGGTACACGCCCGCAATACGCTCTTGGCTGGCTTCACCACCGTGCGGGATCTTGGCTCAGAAGGGGCCGAGTACGCAGACGTTGGGCTGAAACAAGCCATTGACCAAGGCATTATCCCCGGGCCGCGCATGCTGGTGGCCGGGAAAGCGATGATCGCCACGGGCAGCTACGGCCCCAAAGGCTTTGATCCGGCGTTTGAGGTTCCGCAGGGGGCCGAGGCCGCCGATGGAGTAGACAACATCACCCGGGTAGTCAGGGATCAGATTGGCAAAGGGGCCGATGTGGTGAAAGTCTACGCCGATTACCGCTGGGGCCCTAACGGCGAAGCCATGCCTACGTTTACCCTAACCGAGCTGAAACTGATTGTAGAGATTGCCGCCAGTAGCGGTCGCCCGGTGGTGGCCCATGCCAGCACACCCGAAGGCATGCGCCGCGCTGCCGAGGCCGGGGTGGAAACCATTGAACACGGCGACGGTGCCACGCCCAAGGTCTTCAAATTGATGGCCCGCCAAAACGTGGCCCTCTGCCCCACCCTCGCCGCTGGCGATGCCATTCTCCAATACAACGGCTGGCGCAAAGGGCAAGACCCAGAACCTGCCCGCCTCACCCAGAAGCGCGCCAACTTCAAAGCCGCCCTAAAAGCCAAAGTACCCATTGTGGTGGGCGGTGACGTAGGGGTTTTCCCGCACGGCGACAATGCCCGCGAGATGGAGATGCTGGTAGACTACGGCATGCCTACCCTGGACGTGCTTCGCGCCGCCACCTCTGGCAACGCCAAACGCTTCCACCTGGACAACCGCCTGGGCACCATCAAAGCAGGCCTCTTAGCCGATTTGATTTCGGTTTCGGGAGATCCTACCACAGACATTACCGCTATCCGGAAGGTACAGTTGGTGATGAAAGGCGGCCACATCTACCGGCAACCCTAGCCAAAGATCAACTCTCCTCAAAGACTCCCTTTTTGAGCTTGTTTTCAGAAAAACAGGGTTAAAGCAGAGCCTTTTGCAAGTATGGGTAGGTTCTTATGCCGATGCCACCTGATTTGAGTCCACCCCTTACATGCGCTGATCTTGAAGAGAAAAATAACAAACCTCTTCTATGGCGCGGAAGTAAATCTGCGCCATAGGACGTGTACCGCAACCCACCCTTTTCGCCGTTGCTGGTGTTCTCCCCATAGCCGTCAGGCTAAGAAGGAATGTGTACGACGTTACAGGGTAACGTCGCTACGGAATACCCGGCCATGTAGCCTCGTTACCCTGTAACGAGGTACTTGTGCCCTTAGCCTGACGGCTATGGTGTGATCACCAGCAACTTCTACTCAGTTCAGTTTGATGGAAGTTTTAAGAAGGGAGCCGATAAAGGATTGTTGGTGATAACACCAACAATGGCCCGGAAAAATGGCACGCAAACCCAGAACGCCAGAACGCCTCCTTCTTCTCTACAATTATGAAGAAGACTTTTTAAGGTAATTGAGTATTAGACCAAACGAAGAACCCGTTTTAGGCCTGTTTTTCTAAAAACGAGCCTAAAACGGGTTCTTCGTTTAGTTTAAAGCTTTCTTCTTACTGGTTCGCGACAAAACTTAGATGGGTTCCCTTGGGGCTCACCGCCAATCTGGTGATATGCTTGACCCCGTATTGGCTGAAGTCTGCAATCTCTGTCCAACGTTGCGGGGTACCTGGGCGAAACGCATAAAGCTTGGCACCTTGCGCCATGAGTAGAAGTCCGTCTGGCAACCACGCGAAATCCTGGATGCCCGGTAAGGCCTGAATAAGCACCTGCCGTTCTCCTGTTTTCAGGTTCCATTGCCTGATTTCCGCTACTGAATCTGAGACAGGTACCAGGTAAGAAATGGCGGGTATCCGAGGCACTTTATGCAGACTTCGGCCTATGGATTCTTCCAACTTTACAGTTGTCTTGGTACTGGGCACTGCCAAATGCAGGCTCATAGGCGGTTGCTCTGGAAACGCCGCCACCAGCAACGTGTCTTGGTTATACCATACATGGTACCCAATCAACTGAGGCATCTCCAGCAACAGGGCAGGCTGACTGGTTCCGGCTTTCAGCGGGAAACGCCATAGATGCTGCTCTTTTCCGCGCACCACAGAGAAACTTTTCCCGTCTGGTGTCACCAAGGGGGAATATTCTGCTTCTGGCGTATTGGTGAGTTGCTGGGTTTTCTTCCTTGCCAGAAAATACTGGAAAATATTGGTCTGCTGTCCATCCCGCTGTGAGGTAAACAGAATAGACTTCCCGTCTGGCGTAAAGCTGGGCTGATTGTCATAGCCGGGCCGTTGGGTAATATTAGTCGGTACCCCAACCTGTACGTCTTCCTTCTGGCTTTTTAGCGTGACCAGAAATACCTCAGTGTCTGGAATACCCTGCGCGGTCGCACCTGTCCCCCACATACCCAACAGCCAAGTACAAATGATTCGTTTAAGTGGAGCCATATTTTTGGTTGAACGCTTTATCTGTATTTAACATAAACTATTAACTAAGGACACATATAGAATTACTCCGCCCCCACTTCTTTCAAGTGATTACATTAAAAGTAAACTTACCTGAAAGAAAGGCATACTAGCACATTAGGCTGGAATAAACAAAAGAGCGCCTCCCTACCCAGGGAGACGCTCTTTTGTTTTAAGAGCTTGTTTAACTTTCATCTTTGCGCTGCAAACCTAAAATGTAAACAAGCTCTAAACCGATTTCCAGAAAACGGCCATGAAATGGATTATACTTCCTCGGCCTTCAGTTCTTTCAACTCCTTCATAGGTCTGAGGAAGAAATCATTCAGGGGTTTGACTGCTTTCATCGCCGCCAGGCATTCCTCATAAAGGCGCTCACTGGTGACTACTTCATCTGGGAGCATGTAGGTGGTGTTCCAGCTTTTGTGCCGAAGCAGGTCAATGGCGGGGTTTTCACTGTCATAGCCTTTGGGGGTGGTTTTCAGTTTCTCGCCGCCCAGGCCCGCGTAGTATTTCTGGAACGAAGGACTGTGGAGAATTCCTTTCAGCTCATCATAATTGTAGTCAATCTCCTGCCGGATGGCCTTCAGTTCCGGAGCCGGGGGCATCCAGACACCGCCCGCCAGAAAAGACCCATCATTGGGGCTGATGTGCAGGTAAAAACCGGGGTTGATGGTCTTGCGGCCGCCCTCGGCCAGGTAGGCGCAGATGTGGTCTTTGTAAGGACGTTTGTCGGTGGAGAAACGCACATCGCGATAAATGCGGAACATGAGGTCTTTGGGCTCCTGTCCTTCCAGGGCTGGCTCAAACGCGGACGCCCCTTTGAGCAAGGTTTTCAGAAAAGAGATAAAATCCAGGCGGGCGGCATCATAGCGGCTGCGGTTCTGCTCAAACCAATCGCGCTGGTTGTGCTGCCGCAAGTCCCGGATAAATTCTAAGGTAGACGGATCTAGGTGTTTCTTCATGAGGTCTTGTAAGATTGGCAAATTGCCCTGGGTTGAAAACAAGTGCGCGGCAAAGTAAGTTCTACGCACCCCGCCCCGTAGGCTGGAAAGGTTTGTTCCCGTTTTCAAGTGATTTTACAGAAAACAGCCTCAAAACCGGATTGCCTGCAAAAAGGGGGTATAAACCTGACCTTACGCAAAACTGGCGGTGGTTCCCGGCGAGTCTGGAGACTCACTTCATCCTTTGTCACGAGACGGGAGTCTCGCGCCAGTTGGTTTTAAACCTGTGAGGTCTTGGAGACCTCACAGGTTTTCGTGTTTTGGGCCTGTTTTCCGCGATGCCGCTTGCTCCAAAGACCTTGTAGTGTCTTTAGACCTACGAGTGTCTGCTCCGATGCCGTTTCCAGCCTGTTTTCCTTAAACCTTCCCCAAAAGAAACCTGCAGCCGTTGGCCAACATTAAACGCACGTTTCCGTTCTGCTGGTATCTGCGGGCTGTTTCTTTGGCAGCGGCGTTTACCTACCCTGGCAGACTGGGGAATGACACGCAACTCTCGCTAATGCAGGGATGCGGATTCGGCTACTACCTACTGCTGTTTCCCATCACGTACATTTCCTCTAAGGTAGGGTGCACGCTGCCTCCTTCGGGCTCCAGAGTGACGGCAAAGGCCTGGGCTTCCTCAATGGACTTCATCCGGAGAAGGGTGCTTTCCGTGGCTTTCACTACCCCGGCATCAATCGGTTTGCCTTGCGCCAGGGCCCAAAGCTGGTATTGGCGGCCCGAGGGTGCCGCCGGTAAGTTGGCGGGATCAAAATACACTTCTTTGGTTTCCTGGTTCCAGAAGACAGTGGCCTGCGCCTGGGGGTGCTGGGTTACTCCTTTTAACTGCACCGCCAGCGTCTGCGGATTGCGCAGCACGCCCAGTAAATTCTCTGATTGCAGGCTCCGGTTCTCTAGCTGATGCACCTGCAAGGCATACTGCCGGGTGGTCTGTTGGGCAGTGAGCAGTTCATGGCGGGTATCACGCAGGCGGCTGTATAAGTACACGTTGGCGGCGGCACTCAGCACCAAGAGAATGACAGCCGCTATTTGCCACCAACGGCTGGTTTCTCTGGCGGAAGTACTGGCAGCAGCAGGATTCAGGGGCAAGACCTTTCCGGCGGAGGCGGTGCTGGTTTCTGCGGTGGCCTGTAGGTGACGTAAAATCTGTTTTTCCAATTCGGGGCGCGGAGCCTGGGCATGGGTGAGCGCATACGCTTCCATGGTCTGCAGGCACTCCTCCAGGGCGGTGCGCACGGCGGGGTGCTGCGCGGCCAGGCGCTCCACTTCCTCGCTTTCTGCGGGCGTGAGGCCACCGGCTGCGTACAGCTCCAGTACTCCTGAATCTATGTACTCCTGTGTATTCAACTCTATTTGATTAATTTGCTCAAGAACTTGATGGCCATCCGGGCCCGGGTTTTCACGGTGCCTAGCGGAATGTTTAACTCTTCGGCCACCTCACTTTGGGTGAAACCGTTAAAATACATCAAATCTATGATAACTTTTTGATCTGGGTTCAATTGCCCGGTCATTTCCTGTATCCCAATGTGGTCTGGTTTGATGCCGTCTGCGCTCACCAGGTGAGACGTAACCGTGTTTTCCATGGGCTGCGTCTTTGAACCTACGCGATATTGCTTGGAGCGGATTTTGTCAATCGCCAAGTTTCGGGAGATGTTCAGCATCCAGGTGAAGAGCCTCCCTTTCTGCTCGTCATAGGTAGGGAAAGCAGTCCAGATCTTCACGAAGCTTTCCTGCAGAACGTCCTCGGCCACTTCTTCCTGCTTCACAATACGGAGGATCACCCCGTACAGCGCCGCCGAGTAGTTACGGTAAAGGAGCGTGATGGCCCGTGGGTTCTGCGCCCGTAATTGCGCAACCAGCTCCTCTTCAGAAGTATTGTTCAAAGTTGAGTCCAACAAATAAGATCTTTAGGCCAGAAGGCAGTGGTGACGGAAGCAGGGGAGGCGAAAGTTCCCTCCTTTACGTAACTCTTTTAACACGGTTAGGTACAATATGTTTTGAAGAACTATTTATCGGCGAAAGCCATGTTCGTATTTTTACGGGCAATGCCCCTGCGCGTTAGGCACCATCGGCTCCAAATAAGTACTTAATCTTAATCAATCCCTCACATGCCCATTCAATCCCTTAATCCATACACCAATACCGTTGAGAAAACCTTTGAACCAGCCACGCCGCAGGAGATTGAGGAAACGCTGCGCCGCGCAGATTCGGCCTTCCAAACCTGGCGCACCACTTCCTTTTCGCAACGGTCTACGTTAATGCAACGCGCCGGCGGTGAGCTGGCGGGCAACACAGACTATTACGCCCGCCTCATCTCCCTGGAGATGGGCAAACCCCTGGCGCAGGCCCGCGGCGAAATACACAAATGCGCCACGGTCTGCCACTACTACGCCCAGCACGCCGAGGAATTCCTACGCGAGGAGGACATCAGAACCAGTGCCGTCCGCAGTTTTATCTCCTATGAACCGCTGGGCACTATTCTGGCCGTTATGCCCTGGAATTTCCCTTTCTGGCAGGTGTTCCGGTTTGCGGCACCGGCCTTGATGGCGGGCAACGTGGGTTTACTGAAACACGCCTCCAACGTACCGCAGTGCGCACTGGCCATTCAGGAAGTGTTTGACAAAGTAGGGTTTCCCAAAGGCTGCTTCCAGTCGGTGCTGGTTGGCTCTAAGGAAGTGGAGCAGTTGATAAAAGACGACCGCGTGAAAGCCGTGACCTTGACCGGGAGCGAAGGGGCCGGGGCCAAAGTTGCCTCGGTGGCCGGAAACGAGATAAAGAAAACCGTGCTGGAACTGGGCGGTTCTGATGCCTTTGTGGTGTTAGCCGATGTAGACGTGGAAGCCGTAGCCCAGAAAGCGGCCAGCGCCCGCCTGATCAATACCGGCCAGAGCTGCATTGCCGCCAAACGGTTTATTCTGGAGAAGCCCATTGCCGAGGCGTTTCTGGCCGAATTTTCCAAAAACATGCAGAAAAAGCGCACGGGCAATCCGCTGGAAGACGAGGACATTGACTACGGCCCCCTGGCGCGCGTTGACCTGGCCCGTGAACTCACCCACCAGGTGGAACGCTCCGTGGCCGCCGGGGCCAGACTCTACCTCCAAGGCGGCCAGCCCGACCCTGACCAAGCCCTTTTCCACCCAACTATCTTAACAAACATTGAGCGCGGAAACCCTGCCTACGAAGAAGAGTTCTTCGGCCCGGTGGCCTTGGTGTTCATTGCCGAAGACGCAGAAGATGCCATCCGGATTGCCAACGACTCGCCTTTCGGCCTGGGCGGCTCCATCTGGACGAAGGATATCACACGCGGGCAGGAACTGGCCAAACAGGTAGAAGCCGGGGCGGTGTTCGTGAATACCATTGTGGCCTCTGACCCAGCCTTGCCGTTTGGCGGCGTAAAGAAATCTGGCTACGGCCGGGAGCTGTCTTACCTGGGCATCCGGGAATTTGTGAACCAGAAAACGATCTGGGTAGGCGAACCCCAGGAGTAGCCTGCTGAGCGATGCAGTAATTTTTAACTCCTTGCATCAGCAGCAGCAAGTAAGAGCATATTTAAATTTCATCTTTGCGCTGCAAATTGCCATAAAAAGAACCTGCGTTCGCGGTTGCGTTGCACCATAGTGCTGCTACGCGGCTCAAAAAACCCTTCCGCAGAACCTTTCTCTGACAATTTTCGCCAGCAAACCTGAAATTTAAACAAGCTCTAAAGCCCTTTCCTGCAATCTACAGGGAAGGGCTTTACTTTGCTGCCCATTTATATAAAGATAAATTGTAAACCTGTTTAAGATAGATTTCTGACTGTATCAAAGTTCTTTCGGTTTCACAGCGCGACCAGACCTCCCTGAAAAAGGCCTGTTTTCTGGAAACTAGCCAAAAAACCGCCTGACAACCCAAAGTACCAAACTGAACAAGACACTGAGCAGCAACATGGTGGTAAAAGGGGCAAACACTTTGAAGCCGGGCCGTTCCACCCGCACATCGCCGGGCAGGCGTCCAAACCAATCCAGGCGCGGGCCTACCAGCCAAAGCAGCAATCCTACTCCCGCTATCACCAATCCCAGAATGACCAAGTATTTCCCTAGCGGTTGCATTTTCTGAGTGTTTTAGACTTCACTAGCAAGGCATTTCAGTTTTGGGGAAACAATCCCCCTTCCCCTCTTCTACGTCTGGAATATTTTTTTCGCTCTACCCCTAGCGTGTGTATTAGAGACCAACCAGACAGTAAACGCTGGTGCTTTGTCTATGAGGCAATAGAGCTTCTTCGTTTTACTTCTACTTTCTGAAAAACAGAGCCAAAACAGCCGGCAACCCGCACAACCCCAGGTACATTTTCCACTAAGAGCCTACCTCTTCTGAACAGGCTCCAGGTAAATGCCAAGTCAAACTACTTCTTCAACCATCTGAAATAATACTATCTTTGAAGCCATCAAGAACGCTTGACGTTGATCTATTAAACCTGTTCCCATGAAAGCAGTTGGAATCATTCCGGCCCGATTTGCCTCTACCCGTTACCCCGGCAAACCTTTGGTGATGCTGGAAGGAAAGTCAATGATTCAACGGGTGTACGAACAAGTCCAAACCGCAGCTATTCAGGAAGTAGTGGTCGCCACAGACGATGACCGGATCAGGCAACATGTACTGGAGTTCGGGGGGAACGTGATCATGACCTCAGCTCACCACCAAAGCGGCACCGACCGCTGCTACGAGGCCTATACACAGCTTGACGAAGCCTTTGACGTAGTAATAAACATTCAGGGCGATGAGCCTTTTATTCAGCCCGAGCAGGTTAACAAGGTGCTGGGTTGCTTCACGCAGCCAGATGCCCAGATTGCTACGCTCATCAAGCCCGTTGTTTCACCGGAGGAACTTCTGAACCCCAATAGCCCCAAAGTGGTGATAGGTGCCCAGCACCAGGCCCTTTATTTCAGCCGTCATCCTATCCCCTACCTCCGCGGAGCCGAGCCGCATGAGTGGCTCTCCCGTCACGGCTATTACAAACACATTGGTATTTACGGCTACCGGAGCACGGTATTGGCGCAACTGACGCAATTGCAGCCTTCCGGCCTGGAGAAAGCAGAGTCCCTGGAGCAGTTGCGCTGGCTGGAGCATGGATTTAAGATTATCACAGCGGTTACTGAGTTGGAGACCATTGGCATTGATACGCCAGCAGATGTAGCGAAGGCACTGCTTTATTTGAAAGCTTCTGGACAGTAAGTTGATTGATGCCTGGGAGTAGCTGGCTTTTGCGTGCGTTTACGGGCTGCTTTTTGCATTTCTGCCGAAAAGTGCTCACGCCCGGCCGAGTCCCAGCAGGTACTCAAGCGAAAGCCTGAATTGGTGCGTTTAGTAAAGGCCATTACTATTTGAAACAGCAAACCATCCCTGCCCTCCTTAGCCTAGGAGGGGCGCTTTCCCAAGGTGCTCATCACCCGCCAGATTTCTTCGCTTTATACCCAAGATCAAGCAGGAGTTGCAGGACTTTATCCCTGAAGTCACCTTGGATGGTGATTTCTCCGTCTTTGGCGCTGCCGCCTACGCCGCATTTGGTCTTTATGGTTTTTCCTAGCGTTTGCAGGTCGCTGTCCTGGCCTACAAAACCGGTCACCAACGTGACCTGCTTGCCGCCGCGGCTCTTTTTGTCAAGCTGCACCCGCAGGTTCTGCTGCTGGGGCGGCAACGTCTGAAGTTCTTCCTCTTGTTGATGCTGGTACTCAAAATCTGGGTTGGTGGAGAAGACCACCCCTTCGCGGTTCTTTTTGTTTTTGCTCATGTTCTTATGCGTTTACCTACAAAGAGGCGACTACTTCTAAAGACTTCGGAAACATCTGTACTTCAAACTGGGTGGCCTGGCCTATAAATTCACCATCGGCGTGGAAATACTGGGGCTCTTTGCTTTGTACGCGAACGGTAGAACAGGTATGGAATTCGGCCAGGCTGGAATGCGCCAGCTGTTTGGTCAATAACCCATAGCCTAGTTGAATGGCCTCGGCGATGCCCACGTGACGGATAAGACAGACATCCATCAATCCATCCTGAATATTGGCCATGGGCGCGATATAGGCGTTATTGCCATACTGCGAGGCATTCCCAAAAGCCACCACAAAGAACTCTGACGTAAGCTCCCGACCATTGATATGGACAGTGGCTTCTTCCGATTGAAAATTCCGAAACTCCCGCACCACCAATTGGATGTAACTACTCAGTCCGCGTTTAGTGCTTTTGGCAAAAACCGAACTCACCAATCCGTCAAAGCCAATACCGGCGGTACAGAAAAACGGATGGCCGTTGATGGTGCAGGAATCTATGTGGTGGAAGCTGGGCTGGTTCAGCAGAGCGATGGCCTGGGGTAGCGCCAGCGGAATGCCTAAGTGCCTGGCCAGGCCGTTCCCGGAACCTTTGGGTAAGATCCCCAATGCCGAGGAAGTGCCTTTCAAGGCCCGGGCTACTTCGTTCACGGTTCCATCTCCGCCCACGGCTACCACCAAACGGGCCCCCTCAGACGCCGCCTGCCTTGCCAGTTCTGTGGCATGGCCCGCGCGTTGGGTGAGAAGTATCTCTGGGTTCCAGCGGGTAATGTCTAGGTGCTCAGCTATGAGCCCGGGTACCGATGTATTGCTCTTCACCCCTGATTTTGGGTTCAGGATAAAACAAACTTTCTCTGGGGCGGTGGTCTGTTCCATGGGCAGCGGCATCTGTATAGAACTCAATTAGGGTTTCCAGCCTCTTTTTTGAAAAACCTCCCCAAAACGTTAAAAGCGGTTTTGGGTGCTTAGGGCATGTTTAAACTTTGGCTTTTGCGCTGCATACGGCCGTAGAGAGAACCTGGCTTTGCACTTTCATCGCCCTCGTAGCACTGCTATGAGGCTCAAAAATTGCTTTGCAGAACCTTGCTCTTGCTGGTTGAGCCAGCAAACCCAAAAGTTTAAACATGCTCTAAGTTGTTTTAGGGCTGTTTTGGTAAAAATACACAAAAAAAGTGGTGCCGCCGGAGGCAGCACCACTTGGTGTTAAGAGGGCTGAAAATTTATGCGCCCAAACGCTCCATTAAGTCAGCAGCGCGGTTAGAGTAACCGTACTCGTTGTCATACCAGCCCACTACTTTCACCAACGTACCGTTGGCAGAGGTCATTTTAGCGTCAAAAATGCAAGAGTGTGGATTCCCTACAATGTCAATAGAAACGATTGGATCCTCGGTATACTCCAGAATGCCTTTCAATTCGTTTTCGGCAGCTTTCTTCATTGCCTCGTTGATCTCCTGCTTGGTTACTTCGCGTTTCAGGATCACGGTCAAGTCCGTCAATGAACCATCTGGAATTGGAACGCGCATGGCCACTCCGTCTAATTTACCGTTCAGGTGCGGCAACACCAAACCAACCGCCTTAGCGGCACCGGTAGAGGTTGGAACAATGGAAACGGCGGCGGCACGGGCTCTGCGCAAATCTGCGTGAGGCGCATCTTGTAGGTTTTGGTCTGCGGTATAGGCGTGTACCGTAGTGATGTAGCCTTTCTCAATTCCAAAGGCCTCATCCAACACTTTCGCCATGGGCGCTAAGCAGTTAGTGGTACAAGAGGCGTTTGACACAATGGTTTCTGCCCCGGTCAAGGTCTCTTCGTTTACCCCCAGTACTACCGTAGGAATGTTCCCTTTGGCGGGAGCCGAGATGACCACTTTTTTGGCACCAGCTTCTAAGTGTCCGCCCGCCCCTTTTTCATCTACGAAACGGCCAGTAGACTCTAATACGACATCTACGTCTAGTCTACCCCAAGGTAAATTCTTAGGCTCACGCTCCGCAAATACCTCAATGCGCTGTCCGTTTACCGTAAGGCTATTCTCGTCAGCCGCAACGGTTCCGTTGAAGCGGCCATGTACTGAATCATATTTTAGTAAGTGCGCCAGGGTGGCGTTATCAGTCAAGTCATTGATGGCTACAATTTCCACGTTTCCGCGTTCCATCAGGGTCTTAAAGGTAAGACGGCCGATGCGGCCGAAGCCATTGATGGCTACTCTTAGTTTCTTAGACATGTTGATTAAGGTTTTTATTCTCGTTTAAGGGTGGCAAGTTACATGTTCCAACAGGCAAAACAAATTAAAAATTTACCGGCTCATTTTGAGTTATTTAGCGTTTAAACGCATTTTTTTTAACAAAGATGCTTGGCAGAAATAAAAGCGCCCTCTATATTTGCACCATCAAAACCGAAAGATGGTCCGTTCGTCTAGGGGTTAGGACACCAGATTTTCATTCTGGTAACAGGGGTTCGATTCCCCTACGGACTACCAAGAGGGAAAAGTCAGTTTCACTACTGCTTTTCCCTCTTTCTTTTTGCCCCATTTTCTGCGAAATCTCCGCAGCAAGGCCGAAAACTGAGTTCACCCTGGTGGTTCGATAAGCCTCTTTTTCCCGGTCATATTGCACCCCTTCCGGGAACACCAACGCCTGTAGCCTCCTACGATTAACAGCGTTCCCCTTAGTCCAAGAGGATGAGAGACTTAGCGCCATTCTCAGCCCTTTTTCCAGCAACATCTGGTGGTTCGATAAAGGTCCGGAGAGTTTTTCCAGGTTCACCCCGATTTCCCGTTCCTCTGCTTTCAGCTCACCGCTGAACTTCTGGAATATCTCACGCTCTATTTCCCCGTAGGCATAGCGCCGCTCCAGCGTATCCAGCTTCTTTTTAAGTTCCGCTGACTGCAGCTTCAGCCGCTTCTCTTCCTGCACGTGCTCCTGGCTTAGCTTTGCAAATACCTGGCCCATCATCTCCTGAACCTGCGGCAGCAGGATCGGATCGATTTGGTATTCCTTCAGCAGCCCCTGGTACAGCTCGTGCATCTTGCCGGCGTTTCGGTTCAGGCAGCAGCCCTTCGTGTTGCACTTGTAGTAGTGGATGCCTTTCTTCTTCATCTCGTAGCCGGTGAGTGGCTTATGGCACTCACCGCATTTTATGTGGTGGCGCAACGGCAACTGCGCGTCCTCCTTCACCTGGGTGTAGCCGTGGGCATTCTGCGCCTGGAGCCCGTTCACCCGCAGGAAAACATCTCTTGATACCAGCGGCTCGTGCCTGCCCTCTATCACCTCGCCCTCGCCCAGCAGCCCGTGGGTGATGAGCCCGCAGTAGAAGGGGTTGCGGAAGACCTTGGTCAGGGTCTGGTTATACAGCGTGAGCCCCTGTGCCTTCAGCCTCTGGATGATGTCGGTGTTACTCAGGCCCTGCTCGGCCTTGAGCTGGAAGGCCAGCCTTACCAGCTTTCCGGTCTTGTTGGGTTTGATGACCTGCTCTCCGTTCACGCGGTACTGGTCGTAGCCCATGGGCGCAGGGCCCATCCAGAAGCCCTTGCGCACCTTGGCCTCCATGCCCGCCACGCACTTCTCACGCCGCTGGTCGTTGTCGAACTGGGAGAAGAGGAACTGGATGCCCTGCTGGAGCTTGCCGCTCGCCGTCATGGTGTCCACCGGCTGGGTGACGGCCACCACGGAGATGCCCAGCTGCGAGAGCTGGTCGGCGATGTAGATGGCGTTGGGCCCGGAGCGCGAGAAGCGGTCGTGGCTGTAGACGATGATGTAGCCTACCTTGTGGCGGCTCTTCCGCACGAAGTCCAGCATCAGCTGGAAGTGCTTGCGCTCGTCGTTCTTGGCGCTCTCGTAGGTGCCCCCGAAGGTGGCGGCGACCTCGTAGCCGTGGCGCTCGGCGTAACCGCGGCAGCGCTCCAGCTGGGTCTCCAGGCTCTGGTTCGTCTCGGCCTGCTCTTTCGTAGATACACGCGTGTAGATGACGGCCACCTTGCCCCGGGCCACGGCTTTGTTTTTCTTCTTGTCCTGCATCTGCGGACGGGCGAAGATGCCCAGGTCAACATTGCCAGGCATTGCTTTGCCATTGCGGCCCGTTGCGGGAGGCATTGGTTTACCGTTGCCGACCATTGGTTTTGCATTGCCAGCCATTGCGGAGGGCATTGCTGCCCCTTGGTTTTCCGTCGCATCGCCATTGCTGTCCATTGCTTCTGCATTGCCACCCATTGATTTAGCGTTGGTATGCGTTGGTTTTGCGTTGGCGGGCGTTGATTTCTTGTTGCTGCTTGTTGCTAGAGGCGCTGGTTTCCTGTTGCTCCCCGTTGCTGTATTGGTTGCCACTTCCTTTTCCATGGTCTTGGTTGCTGTTTTCGCTGATTTATTGATTGATTCTGTCTGTATTCCTGTCCCTGCGCTACCTATTCTCTCTTGTAGGTGGCATTTTATTGGGTATCAGGCTCCGGTGCGCTTTCCTGCCGGAGCACCCCGTAGAGAAGGGAGGTGAGCCGGAGCATCTGGTCCACCGTCTCACCGGCTTGTTCCTCGGAAAGGTGGCCGTACCCTGGGGTGGAGAGCAGGGCCGCTATGTGCCGTTCCCTCAGCTGCCCGTCTTCCCTGACGTGGCGGTAGAAGCCCTCTCCCTCCCCGCCTATACCCTCCGGCAACCCGCGTTGTCCTTCGTTGTTCTCGCCTGTTTTCCATTCTTTTTGCTGGTTCTCGGCCTGTTTTCTGGTTGTTTCCACGGAATGTGTCGGTTCCGCAGCCGTATGGGTCTTTAATGTATCGCTGTCCCGCCTTTGGGCACTGAAAGCAGATGCCGTTGGTTACCGTTGCTGAACGTTGCTATGCGTTGCTCCGGTGTGGCCCCAAGGTGGGACATTGCCTACATCTCCCCCACTGTCTGCTGGCCGTACATTCCTTCCTTATCAGTCACCTGTGGGTTAGGCAGGCCAAGGGCCCTCACCTTCGCCTCCAGTACCTTGTTCACCCTCAACTCCCGAACCTGCTCCGTGAGGGACAGGTATAGGTGCGTCCCATTAAGACGGGTTTCGCCAGAAGCCTCCACCCAGAGCCTGGGCTGCAATGGGGGTATGAGCACCACGCCCACCTCACTGCAATCCACCAGCTGTTGTATCAGCAGCGTCTCCAGCAGCGGCATGGGGTGTCCCACATCCCGGGACGCGTCCCCTGGGTCTGTCCCGGCGAAGAGGTACTCCTTCACTTGGCGGATATTCTCCAGCGGGTAGCCCAGCGTCCGCAGCCGGTCTATCAGGCGCACCCAGATGAACCCGTGGAAGGAGAGCAGGTTCTTCCTGCCCTCCGGGATGGCGAAGGGCAAGAGGCCCGCGTGGTGCCAGCCGTGGAAGCGTTTGGCCGTGATGCCTGCCTCCCGCACCGAGAAAGTTGGCTCGCACAGGCGGGCTATCAGCCCCTGTGACGTCTCTGTCCCTTTGTAGGCGAACATGCCCGCCTGTGCGTTATTCTCCATTGATTCTTTGTTCTTTATTGGTTCTATGTTCTCTGGTTCTTGTCTCATTTCTGTTTGTTACCTAAAGGTAATAAAATATTTCACACTCTGCTCGGCTCCTGTCCATAGAGCCGATATTTATTTTTTGTCCGCTTGGAAGTTGCCCGGTATGGGCTTCGGGTAAGATAGGTAAGCAGTTTTCGGAAGAAAGTGCTTACCCGCCTCTAAGTAGGAAATCAAAGGCTTGCTTTGCCTGTGAAAACTGCCCCTATTTGCCTGGAGCGCAGCTTTCTTTATTGCCTTTGCTACAAGTTTGCCCCCAGGTAAGGCTTTTCGGCGGAATGTGCTTACCCATCTTACCCGTTCCTTGTGATGGTTGGTTCTAGAAAGGCGGGGTGACCTCCTGGGGCCTGCCTGGGACTTCTTGCGGGCGTTGCTGGCTGTTAGCCTCCACCTCATCCCAGGTGAGCTCCCGCACCAGGTAGCCGTAGCTGCCGCCCCGCTTCACGCGCCCGAAGCCGTGCTTCCGCAGGGCCTTGCCCAGTTTGTTGGCGCTGGCGTCCGTCACGCCTATCTTCGCCTTCTCGGCCAGTCTTGCCACTAGCTGGGAGGTGGTCAGGAATAGGGCCTTTTCCCCTTCTCCGGCTTTCTCGAACCAGGAAAGCAGCAGCTCCTCTTCCACCGTTCTTACCTGGAAACGCTCGTTGCTGGCCGTGACCGCCTGTATCTCCTCTCGGTCAAACCAGAAGCGGAAGCCGGTTCTGTAGAGGTGCAGCGCCTGCGCGTAGGCCATTCCCATGTCCGTCTGTCGTTGGTAGTCGATGTCCAGGACCTCAAAGCAGAGGAAGCGGCGGCTGCCGGTGGTGTCGGAGAGGAACTGGGCCGTGTTCACCGACCCGGCGAAACTCGCCCGCCGGGGCATCTTCTCGTGGTGGTGCCCGTAGGCCCGGCGCACCTTTATCTCGCCCTTGGTGACCATCTCCTTCAGGGAGCCTATCTCCGAGCGGTTCAGGTTCTCCAGCTCGTCCAGGTTGATGAGCATGTTCTCCGAGAGTTGCTGCAGGGTGTCCTTGTTACCCGGGTTTATCTCCCCCGAGTAGAGGTACTCCTTCAATTCCCTGGGCACCAGGTTCAGCACCCAGGTCGTCTTGCCCAGCCCCTGCCCGCCGCTGAGCACGATGAGCGTGTGGTTGACCACCTTCTCGTCCAGCACGCCCGCGACCATGGCCACGAACCACTTGCGGAAGCAGGTCTGCCACTGCTCTTGGTCGGTAGTCGTCACCGTGGAAGCCAGCGCACCGATGTGGTCCGTATGGCCATCCCAGGAAGGCAGGGCGTTGAAGTAGGTTTTGAAGGGGTCGTAGAGCGGGCAGAAATCCGAGGAGAGCAGCATCCGCAGCTCGGCCTGGCTCACCCGCACCTGGGCCTTCTTCAGCTCCCTGAGCATGGTGCTCTCGGCGCGGTCGCTCAGCGGCTGCCATCTGCCCTTAGCACCGGTGCGGTATTCCTGCCGGGAGGTGACCACGTTGTAGCGGAACCCGTAGCGGGCCAGCAGGAACTCCTCTATCCGGTCGATGTAGGTCTCCGCCCCACTTGGGCTGGGGATTGAACCAAGCCCTTCATTCCCCCATTCAGTTTCAGTATCTTCTTCAAACTCCTGCCCGGACGTTGGCGTGCGTTGGAGGGACGTTGGTTCGCGTTGATTGTAGGGCGTTGGTTCGCGTTGGAATCCGTTGGTGGTCGTTCCAAGGCGTTGCCCAGCGCCGTATTTCCCCCGGAATACATTCATCCCGTGCTCCTGGGTGTTGGCGTAGGCGCTGTTGACTGCCGCCCTGACCTCCTGCGCATCATAGCCGTAATCTGATAACAGATAGCCCAGCGCATCGGATTGGTTTATCCCGTAGCGGTTCAGGTTGCAGGCCAGCTGGTGCACGAAGACGTTGCGGCTCCCCTCAGCGTAGGTGTGCCTGCGCTCCGTGAGCGTGACGCAATGAACGAACACCTCTTCCAACGAAGGTTCCCCGGTGTTGCCAGCACCTACAGCGGCATTGGCTCTGCGTTGACCTGCGTTGCCGGTGGTGCGTTGACCTGCGTTGGCAACGGTAGGCAACTCCTGTTGACTCACCGGGAAAACAGCCGCCTCCGGGTTCAGGTAAAGGTCTGGGTCCCAGGAGACGAAGCACAGACGCGTCACGTCGCTGCCCGACTCGTCTATCCTCAGCCCCAGCAGCATGGCGTAGTGCTCCTTCACCTGGCGATAAGCCTGTTTGTGAGAAGCTGCGCCGCTGTCCACCCGCACCAGCACCTTCAGCCCGTTGCCCGAGGGGCTGGTGAAGGCGGCGTAGGTATGGGGCTCCCCCGAGGCTATTCTTTTGGCTAGGGCAAGCTCCCCCTCCGAGACTTTGTCCAGGTCCAGCGCCACCACGCCGGAGTACACCCGCAGGTGCTCCAGCTTGCGCCCTCCCATGTACCGGCCAGAGGGCGTGAAGGCGGGCAGGCTTTTCTTCGCCTGCTCGTACTCATTCTTTTTGCCCTGTACCAGTAATGAGCGCACCGCTTCCACTTGGCTCCGGTAAGCCCCATCTTGGATACTATGGAGAATGCCCCCCAGGGGCCTGTCCTCCAGTACTTGGGTGAAGTTCTTAAATAAACTTATTAGGCTCATGGTTTGTCACACTCAGCAGAGGGTGCGACGTGGGGTCCAGGGTTGATGCGCCAGGCGATTGCTGCAACCGCCCCTCGCGCAAGGGATAAAAGTAGAAATAGCTCTATCATAAACGTTGTCTTTAAGTGTTTATGGAGGCAATTTCTGAAACGGGGGCCAACTAAGGGGAAGTACGTCTTCCGTCAAGATTTCCGTCTAAAATTCCGTCAATTTTATTCTTACCTAGAAGCTCTTGGTCTTCTTGCCGTGGCGCGCGAAGTTCGTTTGCAGGACCTCCACCCTGTACTCCCCAGTCACTGGGTCTATGTACCTGGAGAACTTGTCGAAGGTGTCTATCAGCATGTAGCAGTACGCGTGGGTGGAGGACGTATCGGTGTCGACCTTGTCGAAGAACTCGTACACCGCCCCTAGGATGTCTTTTTGGGTTCCGTTCACCTGTACCTTTACGCTCTCCAGCCTCAGGTCCGACCCGTGGAAGCAGGTGTGCACCCATCGCCTTACCATACTCTCCTCCACGATGCTCTCCCCTCCCCTTTTCCTCGGCCTGCACAGCCTATGCACGAAGAACCGCTCAATCTCCCAGATAGGTACCGGCTCGCCCTCCCGCACGGCCTTTATCCTATAGTCCTGCCCGGTTGACAGCGCGGGGCTCCGCTCGGCCGACCGCCTTCTTTTCTCCAGCCATTCCAACGGCATGAGGGCCAGCTCGGACCTGAACCTGGTGTTGGAGATGAACCCCACCGCGTCCATTGGTATCCATTCCGGGCTCATCCGGACGAAGAAAACAAAGTCGCTCGGCTCCCCCCTGAACTTGAACAGGTGGAAGTCCAGGAAGCCGGACATGGCCGAGAGCTGGCTCGCCAGGAAAACATTCTGGTAATAGAAGCGCCAGAGCTCCATGCTTAGCTCATCCGAGCGATCCAGGTAGTACTCCCCGGGGTGCTGCGAGATGTACTGGTGCATGCTCTCCTGCTCCTCCCCTTTAAAAATGTAGGAGAGGTAATCCGTTATTTGCATCGAAAACATATTTAATCGATTAGGAATAGAAGTAACCCAATAATGTTAAATATCAAACCAATATCCATAAACCATAAACACCAGTCTGGTGGATGCACATCGTAGTCTTACCACAGACACGGCCTCACAAGGGATAGGTAAAACTATCAAATAACATTGATCTTTATGAATTAGAAAAACACATATACTGAGCTATTCAAGTGTTTTGCTATGGTATGACTCGCACCAGCATAGAAGCTCATCGTCATTCTAATAAAAAGTCTATGAAGGTACTTATAATCCCTGCCCTATAAGCTTAAATCCATATATTCAGGGAAAATAAGTTATCCAATATTCAATCCATGAACCACCACGCCATCATCCGGCGGCACCTGGCTATCCTGCGCATGGTGCAGCCGCCCTTTCTGTTCCCTACTAAGAAGCAGCTACTGGAACGGCTACAGGCCGAAGACCTGGACAAGGTTTCGCCCCGCACAATTGAGCGTGACATCAAAGAGATTCAGGAGAATTACGGCATCCGGATTAAGTCCTGTCCCCGGCGTAAGGGATACTATCTGGAGAAGCCCCAAGACGAAGACCTTTCCAACTTCGGGCAATTCCTGCAGCTGCTGGAGCGAAGCGAGCGACTGGCCTTTCTGACCCATTCCACAGATGCCTTGCGGACGAGCCAATACCTGCTGCTGGAAGAAAACCAACGAACCCACGAGTTGGAGCACTTACCTGTGCTGTGGGAAGCCCTGCGAAGCCAGCGGCAACTTTCTTTCCACTACCAAACCTTTGGTTCCCCACAAAGCAAGCTGTACCAGTTAGACCCGCTCCTGTTGCTGGAATACCGCAACCGCTGGTATCTGGCCACCTGGGACCAAGCAGACGTGCGTTTTAAAACCTTCGGGCTTGAACGGATGCGGGAGCCGCAACTCACCGAAACAACTGTACAGATAGACCGCCGGCCTGAGTTCTTGGCCTTGAAACAAGATGGGTTGGGTGTATTCATTGGACCTGAGCAACAAGTAACAGAAGTGGTGTTGCGGGTTGATTCCACCATGCGCCCCTACCTCAAGACGGTTCCCCTGCACCTCAGCCAAACAACACTTGAGGAAAGCCGCGAGGGCATGGTGGTTTCGCTGCGCATTGTTCTGAACAACGAACTTGAGATGGCCATCTTAGCTTATGGTGAGCATATAGAAGTGCTGGAGCCGCAGGAACTCCGGGAGAAAATGAAGTTGCGGGTGCGGGAAATGGCTAGGAGGTACGAAGCATAAAATTGTGATTTTTATTGCCGAAACTGGTCTGACTTGTTTAGAGCCTGTTTTTAGAAAAATAAGCCTAAAACAGCCAAAGCCCAACCTGAACCAAAGCGCATGGAATGCACACTTTTTTTATAAATAAACTTAACTTTTTTAAAATGGCCGCCAGATTCTGGCGATGGCATTTTGTAAATCGGAACATCAAACTCAAACAAACATGAGGATACAACTAAAACTTTCGCCTAATACCCAATCGGTGCCCTTCAACCATCTATACCAACTCACCCACCGATTGCATTATTGGCTGGGGCCGGAGAATGCGCTGCATGACGGATTGAGCCTATACAGTTTTGGGTGGTTGCGGGGAGGCACCGTAAAACGCGGGGCACTCGCATTTCCTGCTGGGGCTACCTGGCAGATTTCCTTCTACTCAGAAGAGGCCACCCGCAAATTGCTTATGGGCATCATCAACGAGCCGGAGCTTTTCTTTGGTATGCGCGTGTACGAGGTGCAGGAATTGGCTACCCCCGCCTTTGGTGAGCAGTACCGCTTTCTGGCAGACGGCCCCGTGATTGCCCGGCAGGTACGGCCAGACGGCACCCGCGAATATCTGCTGCATGACTCCCCCGCCGCAGATGTGGCCCTTACCGCTACCCTGCGCCACAAATTGGAAAAAGCGGGGCTTTCTGCCGAGGGCGTTTCCGTGGCCTTTGACCGGAGCTTCTTAACCCCACGGCATAAGTTGATGGAAATAAAAGGCATACAGCACAAAGGCAGCCTCTGCCCGGTTATTGTGGAGGGCTCGCCAGAAGCAGTGCAGTTTGCGTGGCTGGTGGGTGCCGGGGAATTGACAGGAAGTGGTTTTGGAGGGTTAAGAGCGTAAATCTATGGAACAATATTACGTAGTAGAATATAGCGGCACATTCGGATTTATCAAACCATGGACGGCCGTACGAGATGAGAAAACCTTCAGTCAGCAATTTTTAACCCCTAGCATCCTTGAAGGCATACGCATTAAGCTAGGTGTATCTGCCATTTTGCGGCACAAGCTCATGCACGCAGGCACTTCTTTGCAGCAAGAAAGAACCCAGTCCAGAGCCTTTCTAGAAAAGCGCAAAGGGGCTTATAAAGAAGCGACAAGAACACTTTCCATCATATCAAGGGGAATTATGCTTTACCCGCACCTTTGGCTGGCATTCCCCACATTGGAGGACGCCGAGCTAGCTACCGAGCAACATATTTGCCTTAGCCGTAACGAAGATGTCTTACTTCCCTCTCCTACTATTGTCACTGTTACAGAAGATGAGTTCGACCATATGCCGGGCTTTGAACTGCTCTTCGGCAAAACACCTACCAGCATCTTAGTGGGTCATAACCGTTACGAAGATAATGTGCCCATGTACGGCGAGATAAAGATTACTGGCAACCCTATCCTTGACCTTAGCCCAGAGCTATGACATTATTAGCTAAAAGTCCCGAACAAGGCGGTTTAACACTCCGGGCCCATACCCTACATGTTACGGAGGCAGTAGAATTATTTGCCTTAGCGTATGGGCTGCCGGTTGAGTTGGCTATCAAAGGAGCATTGCTGCACGACTTGGGAAAAGCACACCCTTACTTTCAAAGGATTTTGCAGGGCGAGGTGAACCAAGACGAAACATTACGCTCTATGCCACACCGGCATGAACTGTCATCCCTGCTCTTACTTCCGCTTTTTGACCGCCAAGATTGGGAGCCGCTTATTGAGATGGTAGTTGCCCATCATAAATCCTTGGAAGATGATGCCCGTAGCCGTGGACTTTTAGATTTAGTTACTCAATATGGAAGAGAGAAAGTATTTCAACGTCATTCAGAGGATTTTGAGACTTGGCAAGTTAAACTTAACGAAGTTCTGCAAGGTACTTTAATTTCATACCGGCCGGTTAGTTTAGACGAAGCTCGTGAGGCTTTCAATTTCGCAATAGCCTATACAGAAACACTGCCTTATGGCTGGTCTAAATGGAGAGGGGTTTTAATGGCCGCAGACCATTTTGCCTCTGAGTTTATGGGAGAAGCAAAAAGTCTGGCAAGCGGCTTTTTCAAAGTCCCAGATTTGAGCTTCTACAACCGGAGCCATCCGCTTTACCCGCTCTCGCTTAAAGATTCTGATGCAGGCAAAAATCATACGCTGGTTATTGCGCCTACCGGAGCCGGAAAAACAGATTTCCTCTTAAAACGCTGCCAAGGCCGCGTGGTCTACACCTTGCCTTTTCAAGCCAGCATCAATGCCATGTTCCAACGGATTGCGCATGATGTGAACCAAGGGAAGCCTGAAAATAAAAGAGAAGACATTAGGCGAGTGCATGCTGCCAGCAAAATAAGCCTGAAAAAGAAGGATGGGCAGGCAATAACGGAAGAACAAATATTGCAACGGCAAGCGGGCGCAGGGCTGAAAGTCACTACGCCACACCAATTGCTACCTCTTATCTTTCACATCAACGGTTACGAAGCCCTTTCCCTGGATTTGCAGGGATGTGATATAATCCTGGACGAGGTGCATGTCTATAACGGCCAGGTGCGCACCATGACCCTTAAGCTGATTGAGCGATTGGTTTCCCTCGGCTGCCGCATACACATTGGCACTGCCACAATTTCTGAATCCCTAATCCAGCACATACTTACGGCATTAGGCGGTGCCGAAAAGGTGCAGCAAGTGCAACCACCAGAAGAAGAGCTGGTAAAATTCAACCGGCATGAAGTCTTTAAAACCGAAGATGAAGAGACGGCAAGGGAGATAGTAGCACAGGCCTTAGAAGACAAAGAACGGGTTCTGCTTGTGGCAAACCGGGTACAGCTGGCGCAAGACAGATACTTGTGGGCTCAAGAGGCCTTTCCTGATGTGCCCGTTTTACTGGTACACAGCCGTTACCGGAGGTGTGACCGTTCTGAGTTGGAAAGCGAGATTTACCGCTACAATGAAATGAAAGGCCCTTGCCTGGTCATTGCCACGCAAGTGGTAGAGGTTAGCTTAGATATTTCATTTGACCGCATGGTCACCGATGCCGCTCCACTGGATGCGTTGGTTCAGCGGTTCGGACGAGTACACCGCAAACGCTCCGAAACCACCATTGGCACCTACAAACCCGTTCATGCAATTACTCCCAGCGAGACAGACGAAGACATTTTCCCTTATGAAGCGGACATTGTGCGCCGAAGCTTTGAGGCTTTGCCAGATGGCTTACTGGAAGAAAAAGAACTGCAAAAGCTCATGAACCAAGTGTACGGAGAGGTTGAACTGCCTTCCATAGATATGCACACCATGCCCCTTCCCTTGCTTTGCCACCGACCCAAGTCGGTACTGCTGGATGCCCTGGAGATAGAAAGCGCGGTCTGCATTCAGGAAAAAGATGTAGAGGAATACCGCAGCTGCAGAGGTACCGCACGGCAGATGCTTGAAATTCCGGTTCCGTGGAAATCGTTGCTAGGCCAAATGTCTTCCCTCACACAACTAGAGCTAGGAAGTTATCCCTATGTCATTAAAAATACTTGGTATAATCCCGACGGCTTAGAAATTGGTTTAGTTATCCCTAAATCTACTACTGCCCCAACTGTTCAACCTACTCAAATGCTATAGCCATATGTACACTGCATATATAGGAAAACGGCTCATTGAGCTGTACAACCAACGGGAGCAAAAAGAACACACCGCCGCTTCGTTTTATCAAGAGGTGTACTACCCGCTGTTTTTTGACGACAACCGCTTTCTACAACACGTCAATAATTCTAAGTTTGACCAGGCCTACAAGCAGCAGAAGAAAAAGCCTCTTACCGCTGAGGTGCGGGCAACGGCGCTGTCTGAACAATTAACCAAAATAGAAACTGAGTTTCCAGATGGTTCCTTTTATTTAGGTGGTGCCGCCGCAGACCCAACTGCTGGTACCAGCGGCCAAGTGAATAACCTTGCCATTGAGATACCAGCCGAGGATGTATATGCTTCCTGGATTGGGGCAGCCTTGGGAATCGGCATCAATGGGGGCCTTAATCTTTTAGTAGATTCTGACCAGGTCATTCTTGCCTTGTACGACGGGTGGCATTGGTACAGAAGGTACATGAAAGAGACCACTTCGCTAAAGCCCCACCAAATAAACACCTGGAACGGCTGGTGGCTTATCAATGCTTTTGCTCCTCGCTTTGACCCACTTTATCCGCTTCGGAAGCAACCCGAGACAAATAATGCAGATGGCGTGCTAAGCTTAAAAACACAGCCTTGGATTCAGGTGATGTTTGCATTGGCTCAGAAACTGGAGAAGCCTACAACGGCCTACGTGTACTCCATGAGCCAGATGAACACCACCCTTGGTTTTGTGCAGTTGCAGTTGAATGAGGTGAGAAAGATTGTAAATAAAGCCGATTTGTATGCGCAGTTGGCTGGCGAGGACACGAGTATCGAGAACCTTAAAAGCCTGGATGAAATCTACGAAACCCAGTTTGGGTTTGAGCGCGCCTGCCTGCAGGGCTCTATCGGGTTAAGAGCTATTGAGCCCGCTAAATTACGAGAATACATGCCCAACTTTAAAGGCCCAGGCAAGCCATTTAAAAACGTTCAGGAAAATCAACTTTATAAAATCTACGAAATCTGGATAATCGCTATGCTAAACAACGAACAATTGCTTCAAAAAGCCCAGGAGTTGGCAGAAGCATTAACCCATCTTTCTAAAGAAGAAAGAGGTAAAAACACTAAATCACAAAGTATAAACAGTCTACTTGAAAGTAAACATCTTCGTGAGTTATCCCTACAAGTAGCAAAAATCATTAAAGAAAATCCTAAATCACACCAGATTATGGATGATGCAATTACTGAAATTGCTAAACTACCAAGACAGAATTTTCCATTATTTATGGCACTTCTTAAATTGAAGTATGCTGTAGCGGATGCTAAACAAACAGTTAAATAAACTTTACAAAAAATAGTAGCCATGAAAAACTATATCTACATCAGAGGATTACGCATTGCTGAACATACTGTCTTTTGTGTGCAGGAAGGTCAAAAAACCTACTTTGACCCTATTTCCAATAAACCTGTAGCATTTTCAAGTGGACAACAAGTAAAGCGTTCAATAATGGATGCTTTATCTGAAACTTTAAATGAACCGCGCGCACCAATTACATATAATTATGAAATAAATAAGAAAGACTCAATTGAAAATAAAGAGCCTTGGTCTCCATGCGACCCTCATTATGCTGACCAGCTATTAGGAGGATGGATGCGAGCACGCACCGGTGAAATCACCTTAAAAAGGCGAAGCCCACTTTCCATCTCTGCAATGCGCCCATTACATCCACTTTTAGTAAATGTTTACAAAGAGAACATCACCTTTGACCGTAGCGACCGTCCAGAACAAAACCCCGTAAGAGTGCTGAACGCGGCCGGCCAGGAGCTAACAGCCGATGAGATTCAGGAATATTTACAATCAAATAAGCGTACTTTACCTAGAAGACACTGGATTCCTGAAAATAGCCGCACTACCGGTCTCTTTGTTTATGATTTGGCCATTGACCTAAAACGCTTGTTCACGGTGGCAACTAATCAACACGAACCAGAACTTAGCCCTGCTATGCTAGCGGAACTTAAATCAGATGGTTGGGAGTCGTCCGCAGATGGAGAATTTCTGCTTTGCCCTGAAAACCGCCGCCGCGCCATCGCTGAAGGTTTGGCAACAGCAATTGTTGATTGGCAAATCACCAGCAACCAAGCCCGTACCTATAGCCCTCAAACCACTTTAGCCCTGGCCATCAGTGAAAATGCTTCACTGATAGCATCTGCAATTCGCGCAGATTTAGACGAAGAAAACCCGAACCGTGCTGTTCCGGTGATTGATGTAATTCCAAAAGTTGATGTGTACACCTCACTCACTGCCAAAGGCTATATCTCTGGTGTGACTGGCACCGCCGATGCCATGGAACAAGCTAGGGTAGATTTGGAAAACAGATTGTTGGCGTTTGACTATGCCGCAGCAGTCCTCTAATACCCCTCCATCCCAAAAGAGCATAGCGCCCATTGGCGGTATGCTCTTCTCCTACTACCTTATCTGCCCGCGCAAGGCGTGGCTGGTGCGGCAGGGCATCTGGATGGAGCAGGAATCAGAAGACGTGGCGTTGGGGAGGCTCCTGGACGAGACCAGCTACAGCCGCAGCGAGAAGCACCTGGACCTGTACGCCACCGCTCCGGACGGCACGCCGCTCACGGGCCGCATTGACCGGGCGGTGCTCCGCGACGGAGTGCTGCACGAGACCAAGAAGGGCCGCTCCTGCCAGGCCGCGCACCTGAGCCAGGTTCGGTTCTACCTGTGGCTCCTGAAGTTGAACGGCGTGACGGGTGCCGACGGGGCGCCTTTCCGGGGGCAGATTGACTACCCCGCCCTGCGCCGGTCAGAGCCTGTTACGCTGGGGCCGCAGCAGGAGGAGGAGCTGGTTTTGCAGCTCCGGTACCTGGGGCAACTGCTGGAACAGCCGCACCCGCCGGCCCGACTGCCCAAGCGCGAATTCTGCCGCAAATGTGCCTTTGAGGAGCTTTGCTACGGATAAACACGTCATCGGCCTTGGCCAATGTCTTTCAATACTACCCCTTGCGTTTTGGGCCTGTTTTTCAAAAAACTGCCCCAAAACGCAAGGGTAAAGCTCCCCTCTCCACGGGAGAGGGGCCGGGGGTGAGGTCTCCCCTTTCACACACAAAACTTCTCTGCCCATGAAACGCCCTTTCTACCTGTTCTCCAACGGCCGTCTGCGCCGGAAGCACAACACGCTGGCCCTGGAGAAATGCGCCCTGGACTGCCGCATCCCCGACGATGAGGACACCGAGGGCCTGCCCAGCCAACCCGCCGACGGGCAGCGGCTGCCGTTCGCGGTGGAGAGCGTGGACAGCATCTACCTGTTCGGGGAGATTGACATCAACACCAAGCTGGTCACGTTCCTGGCGCAGCAGGGCATCCCGCTGTTCTTCTTCGACTACTACGGCAACTACACCGCCTCTTTGTACCCGCGGCAGCCGGTGGTGAGCGGCCGGGTACGCATGGCACAGGCCCAGCACTACCTCAGCCCGAAGAAGCGGCTGGTGCTGGCGAAGGAGTTAGTGGATGCGGCGCTGTTCAACATCCTGCGGGTGATGCGCTATTACGTGCCGCGCCTGCCAGAGCCTGAATCATTCGCCTTGCAGGAGAGCTGTGAGCAGATTGAGGCCGAGCGCGCCCGGATTCCGGCCTGCCCCGACATCCCCACGCTCATGAGCGCCGAGGGCCGCGCCCGCGACTACTACTACCAGAGCTGGCCGCTGCTGCTGGGCGAGGCCGTGGCGCAGAAGTTTCCGTTCAACAAGCGGGAGCGCCGGCCGCCCTCCAACCCTTTGAACGCGCTCATCTCCTTCGGGAACTCGCTGTGCTACACGGTGGTGCTGCGGCAGATTTACCGCACCGCGCTGGACCCCACGGTGTCTTTCCTGCACGAGCCCGGCGACCGCCGCTACTCGCTCTCCCTGGACGTGGCCGAGATTTTCAAGCCGCTGCTCATTGACCGCGCCATCTTCAAGCTGCTCAAGAACGGCGAGATCCAGCCCAAGCACTTCGAGCAGCGGCTGGGTGGCTGCTACCTCAAGGAGGAGGGCCGGAAGATTTTCATGGCCCACCTGGACCAGCGCCTGCAGAAAACCGTGCTGCACCGGCAGCTTGGCCGCCACATCTCTTATGAGAGGCTAGTGCGGTTGGAGTGCCACAAGCTGGTGCGCCACCTCTGCGACCCCAAGCAGGATGCTTACCAAGGCCTGCACATGTGGTGGTGAGGCAATTTTTGACGTGCGTTTTAAGCTTGTTTTTCGAAAAACAGGCCTAAAACGTCGCTTGCTAGTTCTTTGACATCTTGTAAAAAACTTAAACTGATATGCCTTATTTTATTGCCGTGTATGACGTAGGCCAGAAGCGCGTGGGCAAAATGCTGAAGCTCTTCCGGAAGTATCTCACCTGGATCCAGAACTCGGTGTTTGAGGGTGAGCTCACCGAGGCCCAGTACCAACGCCTCCGCCACGAGGCCAACCAACTTATGGAGGAAGGCGACGGCGTGGTCATCTACCGCATGCGCGAGGAACGCTACCACGAGCGCCACGTCCTCGGCACCGACAAAGGCAGCCCGCAACGTTTTCTCTAGTCGTCGGGTGAGGTGTCTACTTCCTGCGGGTAGAGGCAAGTGCTTGTCCGTTTCAAGGCTGTTTTTATGAAAACCCCTCAAAAACAGATCATGAGGCCAGTCGTCGGCTGCCCGGTGATTTTACCTTACTACCGCCTGACGCTTTTTTAGCGCAGTTTTCTCTAGAAAAGCCTTTTCCTATGTACAGGAAAAGGCTTTTTTCTTCTAATTTTAGGGTTGATTTCAATTGCACCTCAGTGGTATAGAAAGCTGAGATAATGGAGTACGTGAAAGGCAAACTCAAGATTTCAATTGCACCTCAGTGGTATAGAAAGGGAGCGGTCTTACACACCGCAGGTGCTGCGACTGACCATTTCAATTGCACCTCAGTGGTATAGAAAGGCAAGAAGATGCTGCGGAGTAACTTCAGGGAGAACGCATTTCAATTGCACCTCAGTGGTATAGAAAGGAGTATAACGCCCAATCCCAGAAACTGAGGGAGGAAAATTTCAATTGCACCTCAGTGGTATAGAAAGCTGAATACCAGAAAGAGTTGACGAGTCGGAAAAAGATTTCAATTGCACCTCAGTGGTATAGAAAGTTGGGTTCAATATGGCTGCTAGGCGAGCAATAGGCCATTTCAATTGCACCTCAGTGGTATAGAAAGGTATAGAAAAGGTTTCATCCGGTGCCGCTCTGACAATATTTCAATTGCACCTCAGTGGTATAGAAAGAATGGAGAGCGGGAAGCAGAATGTAAGCTTTGATATGATTTCAATTGCACCTCAGTGGTATAGAAAGCGAAGATCCTGCAGGAAGCTCTGTCTGTTCTGGGCAATTTCAATTGCACCTCAGTGGTATAGAAAGGTCATTTTCGCTGGGTGATGTTTATCAGCCATTTAATTTCAATTGCACCTCAGTGGTATAGAAAGGCTGGACTACCTCCGCCATGGGCAGCAAGGGAATCATTTCAATTGCACCTCAGTGGTATAGAAAGTGTAAACACCCGAAAACGTAGGATTATTTCTATAAAGATTTCAATTGCACCTCAGTGGTATAGAAAGCTGTAATTCATCTAACGCCAAGAATCACCAATAGTTAATTTCAATTGCACCTCAGTGGTATAGAAAGCAAAAAACTCAATCAGGTGTCTCTTCTCTTCGTGTCAATTTCAATTGCACCTCAGTGGTATAGAAAGAAAATTGCTCCATTCCAATTCGAGAACTCTACAACAGAATTTCAATTGCACCTCAGTGGTATAGAAAGTCATTACTTTCACCTAGCAAAACACGGCTTTCCCAATTTCAATTGCACCTCAGTGGTATAGAAAGCTGATAAGGGCCATGGCTTCTTCTAGTTTCTGGGTGAATTTCAATTGCACCTCAGTGGTATAGAAAGTTGCAGGATGCTTTCGTCTTCGTGCGCCTCTGCCCACATTTCAATTGCACCTCAGTGGTATAGAAAGGAATCGCTGGTGACCGCGATGTTCCCCGCGCCTTCAATTTCAATTGCACCTCAGTGGTATAGAAAGTGTATAAGGTACTTCGCCTTATCGTCCTTCGCCTTCCATTTCAATTGCACCTCAGTGGTATAGAAAGTAGGAACCACGGAAGTTATCAGAAGATCGCACGCCTCATTTCAATTGCACCTCAGTGGTATAGAAAGAGCATGCCCGTGACCTGTTGCGCTACCAAAAAAAGAAATTTCAATTGCACCTCAGTGGTATAGAAAGCCCTGATGGACATGGGCTTCAAACTGGCAAAAGCACGATTTCAATTGCACCTCAGTGGTATAGAAAGTACATGATTCTTTCCCGCGATACCTATGCCAACAACATTTCAATTGCACCTCAGTGGTATAGAAAGTAACGAAGTACACGCTTCAGGAAGGCACCGCTACCAATTTCAATTGCACCTCAGTGGTATAGAAAGTTGAATCGGGTGCATTCTTTCTTCAGAAGCCTTAAATTTCAATTGCACCTCAGTGGTATAGAAAGTCTTACACCACCGCGAAAGTATCAGGCGGTAAGCGCATTTCAATTGCACCTCAGTGGTATAGAAAGTTGCTGAAGTAAGACAGGTTCAGCAGTATTTCATAATTTCAATTGCACCTCAGTGGTATAGAAAGTTGACTGGGGCTCTAAGATTAGTACGCTGTCCGTGGCCATTTCAATTGCACCTCAGTGGTATAGAAAGATAATAACCAGGCCAATAACGTGCCGGTATTTGATTTCAATTGCACCTCAGTGGTATAGAAAGTTTCATCTTCCACCCCGTTCACCGTCGCATCTTCCCAAATTTCAATTGCACCTCAGTGGTATAGAAAGGGCTTTTAGTGGTTTATCTGCCTGAAACTCTACTTTATTTCAATTGCACCTCAGTGGTATAGAAAGCTGATATAGAGCCCGGTTGCTAATGCTGTCTCAGATTTCAATTGCACCTCAGTGGTATAGAAAGTAGTAGGACTGAGAGTTGTGAGTAGTCTTGCATGGATTTCAATTGCACCTCAGTGGTATAGAAAGTCGGGAAAGAACTGTTTGACATCGCCAAAAAGGCGATTTCAATTGCACCTCAGTGGTATAGAAAGTCGGGAAAGAACTGTTTGACATCGCCAAAAAGGCGATTTCAATTGCACCTCAGTGGTATAGAAAGGTGGCGTGGGCGCGGCCATCGGGATAGTATCAACCGATTTCAATTGCACCTCAGTGGTATAGAAAGTGTTGATCGTGGTGATGAACCTAGCCAATGCGAGGTACATTTCAATTGCACCTCAGTGGTATAGAAAGCCTGGAAACGCTTTCGGTATTGACTACAAAGCACGCGCATTTCAATTGCACCTCAGTGGTATAGAAAGTGGAGGCCAAGCCCAAGCCGAAGAAGTACCGCCACCAAATTTCAATTGCACCTCAGTGGTATAGAAAGTACCTGGTCGTGGGCAGGTTCGGGTCTTTCACCCAACAATTTCAATTGCACCTCAGTGGTATAGAAAGTTTTAAATCTATTCCGTAGGTAATTCCGGGCTTTTGCTAATTTCAATTGCACCTCAGTGGTATAGAAATGAGCTGCAGCAGATTCTAAATCTGCCCAAAGGCGGCATTTAAGTTATCAATTGCAACTCTGTTGTTAAAAAAGGACAAACTCGCTTGGAGGCATATTTTACGTAAGACAGGATTGCTATCAGTATTATGAGCGTTTTTTTACAACTTTAAGTAATCTTCTAAAGCAGCCAAATCACTGTGGATAAAGTTCGATAATTCACTCCTACGGACTACTACAAAGCCCCTCAGTTCATTCTGAGGAGCTTTTTTCTTGCCCTTCGGACACTATTCGGACACCGATATCGCAAGAGTCTGAACAACGATACCAGATTTCCTGCCCTATGAGGCATTCTGGCAAGTAAAAGAGAATGCACCTCTTTTCAAATACCGGTATCCCTACCCCCTTTGAAGCCCCCCTACTCCGTATCGTGTCGGATAAGTATATACCTTTTGCGGTGTACCGCCTGGGCTTATGGTTTATCCAGCATACCTAAGGTCTAAAATGATGAAGAGAAAGTTGCCTGACCTAAAGTAGGCCGGGATAGGTCTATCCACAGAGCGCCACACGCCTGTACCCAGACCATTCACAAAAGGGAGTCGCATGTTTTGGGTTCAGATGCCTAGGTGATCCCCCCAGCTCCTACCATTTAGACAAGAAATATTCCCGTGGTGGTCTCACCTACCCATCCCATTAAACATGAACCAAATCAAAATAAAATTGCCGATTTATCTATCAAAGTTTCCCGTACTAGGATATGGCAGTTTTATAGGACTCCTGAACGATTAGAAAGCTATCAGATCTAAGAGCACCTTTCTAATACAAAAAACAACTTATCTAGATCTGCTATATTCTTCATCAGTCACTGGGTTGCCCCACTCTGCATTCCCTTTCTCGGCATCGGTGGAAATGGCGATATGGGTAAGCCCAGTATCAGGCGAGGCACCGTGCCAATGGTCTACCCCAGGGGGGCATTTCACCACATCACCCTTTTGTATCACCCTCGGCGGCTTACCCCTTTCCTGGTAGCGGCCCTTGCCTTCCGTAACCAGCAACACCTGCCCACCCGGGTGCCTGTGCCAATTCGTCCTCGCCCCGGCCTCAAACGTGACGCTCCCAGCCCCGATGTCCAACTTGTCTTCAGAGGTCACCAGCATATTCACCCAAACGGTGCCCGTGAAGTTGGAGGATGGGGCCCTTACCCCTTTGGCGTAAAGAAGACCTAGGGTTTGGGCGGATTCCTTTACGTTTTGCGCCACTGCGCAGCTTGACAGGCCCAACACGGCAAATAACACCGCCAGTTTTATTTCAAGGTTTTTCATATCAAATAGGTGTTATGGTGTAAGTATCCTAAGTCTCCAATTTTTCTACTTCTTCTTTGATGCCAGCAGGGCAGAAAGCACCTTCCTGCCGGACTCGGCTTCCTTCTTTCCGACGTTTGACTCCACGATGGAAAGCAGGTGCCTCAGCTGGGATTCGGACATGCCCAGGTTCATCGCTATGCCCATATGGGACTGCATCATAGGCTCCACACCCCCAAGGCTGATCAGGGCGGAGACGGTGGTGATTTCCCGGTCCGTGTAACTCAGAATGTCCCGCGTAAAAAGATCAGCAAACAGATGCTCCTTCAGGAAGACCTCTATTTCAGGACTGAAGGCGGCATAACCCGTCTTGAGTCCTGTTTCCGGTCTGCCGGTCAGGGTTTCCAGAACTTTTTTGCCCTGCTGGTACTTCGTTACGGGGCTTTCTACCGGGGAAGCTTCTTTACCGACCCTATCAACAAGGCCTTTTGCCTTTCTCTCCTCCAGGACTGCTATCAAGGTGTTGATTCCCTGAAGGCTTCTGGGGAAGCCGCAGTAGGCATACAGGTGAACAAGCACCTCTTTGGTCTCATTGATGGTAAGCCCCGCGTCCAGCCCGGCGTTCAACGCTTTGCCAAGGCTTTCCAGATCACCTTTCGCCGTAAAGGAGGATATAGTGACGATATGCCGCTGCCGGGCATCTAACATTTCGGCCCCTTGGGGTTTGCCCTGCGCGTTCATGCCTGCAGGAAAGCAGAACACAAGGGCAATCAAAGCGAGCAGGAAAATGGAATGGTGGTTTTTCATTGGGGCTAAGTTTTACAAAATACGGGTCATCATCTCGGGAGGATGTACAGTGGCTGGGTTAGTCCAGCCCTTTTTCCTTAAGGTAATTTGACAGGTGGTCAGCGATCTGCACATTGTTCAGGTCCGACATAGGAAAGTGCGTATTGCCTTTGATTCCTATCCCAGGCAAATGCACCAAGGTCACATCACCCCCGTGGCGGTTCACTGCATCCCGGAACTGCTTTGCCATAGCAAGAAAAGCCCGCCATTGTTCCTGCCCCGGGTTTTCGGAAGGCTGCTCCGGTATGTTGTCCCCGTAGTAAATGATAATCGGGATTTTGGTGAGTTTCATGAAGTCCGCCATCGGGACGGCCGGTGGGGTGACCGTACGGCCGGCGAGCTTTATGCCTTCCGGCGTCTCGCCCTCGGGGAAAGGGAAGTCACCGCCCGGCTCGAAGGCGACGATGGCCTTTACCTTGTCGTTCTTCATGGCCGTGCGCCACCCCGGGCCACCGCTCTGCGAGTGGGTGACCAGAATGCCAGGCCCTATCTTGTCAAGCAGGGAAGAGACCGCATCGATGTTCACCTGGGCGTCGTAGGGCCCTGCGTTGGGCACCCCCTGGCGGAAGAACTGATCCAAGGCTTTGGGGTCTTTGGGGAACTGCACCCCCGGGTAAAAGTCCGGGTAGGTGCCGAGGCGGAAGATGCCGAACCAAAGCTGCTCATCGGCGGCCGCCGTGATATTCACGGGCTTTGTGCTGCGCGCGGCCCGGCCCCGGCGGGGCTGATCCATCAGGTAAACCGGAAAGCGGCGGCGCAGGAAGATGTTCTGGTACCCCTCGCGCCCGTCGGGCGTGGTCTCCCAGGTCTTGGCCGACTGCCCGTGGCCGTGCCAGAATACCAGCGGTAACTTGCGGGCCTTCACCGGTACCTGGTAAAAGACATAGGCATGGTCTCCGTGCAGCGTCTGCCCTTCGGAGGGTTGGTTTACCGGGTTATAGGAACCGTGTTTTATGGGGTCGAAGGTGCCGGGGTTGGTGACCACGGTGCCCCCGACCGCGAAGCTGCCTTGTTCCTGGATCACTATCGCTCCGGGGCTTGTACCTTTGGTTATTGCACAAGCCGAAAAAAGGGTTGACGCTATAAACAAGAAGAAAACAGCCTTGAGATTATCGGGTATCCTGTTAAATCGATGCATTGTTTCAAGAATATAGGTAAATGATTGTTTGCCAAATAGGCGGGTATAAACCCACCTATTTAGCCAGATTAATTTTTTTCAGCCATCTCGATACTTCCTCCTGGGCCTGCTTTTCCTTTTCTCCCTCCATCACAAAAAAGACACCGTCCCTTTCCACGCCGCCTTTGGTCGTGAAGCCTTCCAGAATCATGCTGTTGGGAGCCAAGGCTTTCACGGTCTCGAAAGTGCTCCCTATCCCATAGCCCGCATTGGTGTTGAAAGGCACGATGGTTTTCCCGCTCAGGTCATATTGCCTCAGAAAACTTTTCATGGGCGGGGGCAGTTGCATGCCCCAGGTAGGAAAGCCGATAAACACCACGTCATAGCTTTGGATATCAGCAATCTTCGTTTTCAGGGGAGGCAGGAAACCCGTGGCATTTTCATTGGCCACCTGGTCCACGATCTGTCGGTAGTTCTGGGGGTAAGGGTTCTCCAATTCCAAGGCCACCAAAGCCCCCCCGACCTTCTTGTGGATTATCTCCGCTATGGCCTTGGTGTTGTTGGTCCGGGACAGATACACAATCAATACTTTGTCGGGAGTTAAGTTAGGGACAGGTTTTACCTCGCTATCCTCCGTCTGGGGGGAAGAACAAGAGGAGAACAGTAAAAAGAGCACCAACAGTAGCTGCATCATAGAGGTAGTTATATTATGGTTATCGCCGCGGATCCCATTAAAAGCCTGGATACCAGCAGGGAAAAGGGGGTTTAATTGCCCATCAACCTGGTGAACGAAAGGGAGCCTAAAGTCCATTTACCCCCTTCTTTCACATACACCTCCGTTACTATAAAAGGATTGGTGACCTCGTTGCCGCCGACCACGGCCAATAGCCGGATCTTACTTAAGAGAATGGCCGTGTTCCCGATGAACTTCACCCTCGTTTCCTGGATTTCGGCCTGCTTGTAATGGATGCCGCCGCCTCTGATGATATTGACTTCCTGTTCCTTTCCCCAGCTACCCCCCATATGGACGAACACGGCGTTCTCATGGAAGAGGGCGGCCAGGGTATCGGCTTTCTTGTCGGCCATCCA
>NZ_JABFAM010000022.1 GCF_013623775.1 Rufibacter sp. XAAS-G3-1
ACTGCGGTCACACGCGGGAGAGTAGGTAGCCGCCAACCCCCAGCAAGCCGGCCCCGCCCCTGACAAGGAGGCGGGGCCGGCCCCTTTACGCCCACCCCCCCGGAAGCGCGCGCTATGCCTGGGGCTGGGAGGCCTGCCGCTGCGGAAACGGCCGGGGCGTTCCATTCGTTCTTTTAGGTACCCCTCGAAAGACTTAGACCACACATCCGTTTCAGGCTCTTCTTAGGCAAAGCAGATCCTAATCAGCTGCCCCGCTTATCTTAGGGAAAATAGGGAAGTGAGTGATACCATTATCGGTTCATTTCTGTGTTCTGGCATCTGCCTGTAACTGGCTTCTTCAGGGAGAATTCCTTTATGGGAGGGGTAGGCTGCTGCGCGTTTCCAGGGCAAGTTCGACTAGAGCGTCGTTGGGGTTAGCAGGTGCACGCCGTTTGCTGTTCCCTTGGCTTGTACGTTATATGCGTGGGGGCAAGTGCTGTGTTGTTTCATCTTTTCCGCTAAGCGCTCACGGCCGCGAGGCCCCGTCTTCCCCTCTCGCACTGCCCTTTCGGCCTGAGAAGTCTGTTGTTCTTAGCTGATGTCTGTCCAGAGCCAGAAGCGAGGCGCGCTTGGGGAAGACTGGAACTGGAAGAAGTAGCAGAAGCGGTGATGATGGGATCTGTAGAGACCAGGTCTTGTCTCTACTACGCATTCCTTTCCCCTGCAAAGGCTTATTCCCCTCCTCGGTGGGGTGGGGGTTGGTTTCGTATTCCACCATCTGCTTCTAGGGCGCATACTTCATTCAATATAGGGGTATTACTATCTATATCGGTAGGTTTTCTTTACAATTGGTTAATACTGCTCGTCTCCACTGTAGAGAGCCCCATCAGGGGTGAGAGAAATAAACTCTATTGATAAAATTACTGTCGGCTTGTGTATGCCTGCTTCGAGTTAGTCTTAGATTTTTGTTCTTACATCTTGGCTACACCTCTTTTTAACTGTGAAGGCGTTTAGAGTTCTATGCCCGTTTTCATAAAAGCAGCCTAAAAACGGTGGTACGAGCGTATGTCTGCGGCAGTGCATAGATCAACATCGTGTTTTTAGGCTGTTTTTATGAAATTAGCCTAAAAAAGACGAGCCCAGCCGATGCTTGCCCCAGAGAAGTGTTTAAAGGCTGCTTTTTGAAAAACTCTAAATAGGCTCCTTGTTTACATTTCAGGTGTGCAAGCGAACATGACTAGAGAAAGGTTCTGCGGAAGCGTTTTTCTCGCTATGTAGCAGTTATGGGGCGACGCAACCGCAAACGTAGGTTTTTTTTATGGTTGTTTGCAGCGCAAAGATGAAATGTAAACAAGCTCTGAAGTAGAAGACGCAAACCGGCGCTGTTTCTGGCTTTCTTTTTAGAAAATAGGTCAGAAACGGGGGGCGGTTTGTATGTTTTATACCCAATTACTCTTGAAAATCTTTATTTGAATTGCATAGAAATGAAGGCAGTCTGGCGGTAGGCATCTATCCGGGCCGTTGTTGGTGTTATCACCAACAATCCTTTAGCGGCCCCTTCCCAAAACTTCCATCAAACTGAACTGAGTAGAAGTTGTTGGTAATAACACCAACAACGGCGAAGCGATACTCAGATTTAAACAAGCTCTTAGTGCTTGTTTCCAAAACCAGAAGCAAGGCTCACCGCTGGGGTGAGATCTTCCAGAGTTCGCCGTTTGCTTGATCCGTAACCACGTAAAGCGCTCCGTCTGGGCCCTGCCTTACATCCCTGATGCGCTGGTTGCGGTCTGTGAGCAGGTGTTCCTCGCCGGTTACCTTGTTGTTCTCAATTTTAAGCCGAACCAGGAATTTGTCTTTCAGCCCGCCAATGAACAGGTTGCCCTGCCATTCGGGGAAAGCGGTGCCGGTGTAGAACTGAGCCCCCGAAGGCGCAATCACCGGATCCCAGTAATAGACCGGCTGCTCAAACCCTTCTTTGGCGGTAACCGCATTCGGTACCGGGTCGCCCGAATATTCCTCGCCATACGTCACCAAAGGCCAGCCGTAGTTTTTGCCTTTCTCAACCAGGTTTAACTCATCCCCGCCCTGCGGGCCCATTTCCACGATCCAAAGTTTCCCTTCGGCGTCAAACGCGGCCGACTGCACGTTTCTATGTCCTACGCTCCAGATCTCGGGCAGCGCACCCGCTTGCCCAAGGAACGGATTGCCGGGGGCGGGGGCACCGTCTGGGGTAATCCGCACCACTTTGCCCATGTGGCTGTTCAGGCGCTGGGCCTGGGGCCGAATCTCCGGTACTGAACGTTCGCCTAGGGTAACATACAGCATGCCGTCTAGTCCAAAGGCCAGGCGCGAGCCGTAGTGCAGGGTGCCGTTGTAAGTGGGCAAGGCTCTGAAGATCACCCGTACGTCGCGCAGGCTCCTTCCGTCTGCTGACAAAACTCCTCTGGCCACGCTCGTCGCATTTCCGCCCGATCTGGGTTCTGCAAAAGTCCAGAAGATGGTTCGGCTAGAAGCGAAGTCGGGGCTAAGGGCTACATCCAGTAAACCGCCCTGGCCCCGGGCGTCTACGGCCGGTAAACCAGTAATGGGTTCGCCCGTCGCACCCGTGGCAGACACTAGGCGCAAGCGACCAGGTTTCTCCGTCACTAAAAGGCTGCCATTGGGCAAGGGTTCTACTGCCCAGGGGGTCTCCAGGCCTTTGGCCAAAACATCTACCGTAAAGGCGGTGGTAGAAGTCATGGCGCAGGCGCGGGTTTGTCCGGCAAAAGCTGGCTTCTGCTCTGGGGCATTGGCCTGTCTGGTTTCTAAGGAGCAGCCGGAAGGTGTTTGGATTGGATCATCCTGCGGCATCCCTTTGTGGTTGCAGGCTGTTCCCAGCGTAGCCAGAACCACCATAGAAAAGAGTATTTCTTTAGATCTGCTCATAGGTGCTGCGGTTTAACGTTTGTTTCTGATGTAGAATTCCAGAGCTTGTTTACATTTCAGGTTTGCTGACTCAACTAGTCAGAGAAAGGTTCTGCCGAAGCGTTTTTTGAGCCGCGTAGCAGCGCTACGGGGCGACGCAACCGCAGGTGCTTTCTCTGGTCGTCTGTAGCGCAAAGCTGAAATGTAAACAAGCTCCCAGCCAAAGAACTTCTTCCCTCTATCTTAACTCTGTTTTCTCTCATAATGTTTGACCTGTCTTGGCGAAGGGAAAGAAAAAGCTGTTTAGAGTTTTATGCCTGTTTTCATAAAAACAGGCATAAAACGGCGGTACAAGCAGATGCTGGCGGAGTGTCCAGATAACCCCCTGTTTCTGGCCTGTTTCCATAAAAGTAGCCTAAAAACAGCGGCGCCAGCAGACGCTTGCCCCAGAGGAATTGCTCTACATGCCCAGTAATGAAAAACTCTAAACAGGTTTCTATTAAGAAACATCATCTTAGAGCCCGTTTTTCAGAAAAGACTAACCTTACAGCATAGGACAAGTAAGAATAAAATGTGAATAGAATCATTGAAATACTAGGCAAAATCGGGCTGACGTTGCAGATTGCCAAAACAGCTTTTGCGGCGGCTTTGTCTTGGTTGGTGGCTTCCAGTATGCTGCACTCAGAGTATCCTTACTTTGCGGCGGTGGCCGCGATCATTACCGTGCAGGTGACCGTGGCAGATTCGGTAGACAAAGCCACGCAGCGCATCATAGGCATTATTGGCGGTGTGTTGGTGAGCATGTTGCTGGGGCATTGGTTTGAGGTGGGGGCGGTGTCCATTTTCTTAATCATTCTGATTGGAATGAGCATTGCCAAAGCCTTCCGGATGAACCCCCAGATCATCTCGCAAGTGGCCATCAGTTCGCTTTTGGTGCTGGCGTTCGGGCAAGCCCGCGAAGGGTACGCTTATGAAAGAATCATAGAAACGGTGCTGGGTTCCGCCATTGCGGTGTTGATCAATGCCTTGATTGTGCCCCAGAATGCCGTGCCAGCGGTGGAGCGCAGTATTCTTGCTTACAGCAACCTGGCGGCAATCACCCTGACCAACTTAGCCGTCTTGCTGGATGATCTGGGGCCGGGAAGGAAAACCGGACGGACGGAGGTGGATGCCTTGATCAAGCAGAGCGAGGAGTGTCAGAAAGCACTTAGTTTGGCGGAACAAAGCCTCAAATACAACCCCTTGCTCACCCACAAACGAATAAGGCTAAGTCAGCTTTCAGAAAGTATCAATCAACTGGAGAGCATTACCATTCAGATCAGAGGAATCCGCAGGAGCTTAGCCGATATCACCCTAAACCAAGCTATTGAACCAGAGCAGGCCTATGTGCGGCAATTGAAGCTGGCCATGCAAGCCACCGCCCATTGTATTTCGGCTTACGGTTTCTCGTCGGTAAAGACCACCGCCGGAAGTCTGCAAAAACTACAGGAAGCTGTGCAGCAGGCCCAGGCAGAACAAGCCCGCTGCCTGGAGAGCCTCCGCGAGATCAATGCCCTGGCCACCCTTCGCGATTTCGGAAGTATTCTCACCGATTTAGGCCGAATTGTGTCAGAAACCCAGTTGCAGAACACGGCACAGGCAGAGACAAAGGCCGTCGCGTTGCCGTCCTGATTCTTTAGGGTGAGGTCAGGGTTTCAGGCCTGTTTTCTTGAAAGCAGGCCTAAAACAGAACACTCGCTCGCGTCCCGCACGCGCAGGCTACACGTGATTCTTTGTTTATCCAAAGCGGCGGAACGCCGCCGGTACCTCACACGCGGCAGAGGCGAGCGAGTGAAATCATTACTTTTCTGGGACTACGCTATTTTAGAGATGAACAAATCAACCTCATCGCGCGGAATGGAAGATACTCAGCTTAGTTTTTGATGAGTTTGATCGCTTTCACGGCTTCGCGCTGGGTAATCCTTAGAACGTACATGCCTTTGGCGAGGGAAGAGCCAAGGGTTACTTTGTCGGTGGCAGTGCCAGACTGTACCAGGGCACCGGTGCTGCTGTAAAGCTGATAGCTAAACCGGCCGGTCATTTTGTAGGTGAAATCCTGGTTGAACGGGTTGGGGTAAACGGCGGCGGCGGGGATTGTTACTTCGTCGTCAATGCCGGTCACCAGAGATTCCTGGGTACAGAAAGGATAACCCACTTGGGTTCGGTCGGCCATGTATTGCCTGAGCCAGGTCATGGCGGGTCTGTCCTGGCCCGTTGCGGTTTGGAGATGGGTATTCTCTTTCCAGGTTTTCCCGGCTTCATAGCCCCACAGGGTGATTCCCGCCACGGCCGGATGCTCCCAGTACACCGGAAACAAGTTCTGGTACCGCGTTCGTTGGGTATTGTCATCGCCGGAAATGTCCAGTTCGGTCACGTAGATGGGCACCCCGGCGTTGTCCATCAAATCAAGGGAGTTTTTGAGCTGGGTAGCCGACAAGGTATTGATGTTGAACTCATGCGCCTGCGTACCGAAACCGTCCATCAGGTTGCGGTCGCGCAGCAACTTAATAATCTGTAATTGCTCGTTGATGGCCGTTTGGTCATTTTCCAGCCCATAATCATTCAGGATCAACTTTGAGTTGGGGAAGTAGTGTCTGGCTTTGGCAAACATCCAGATAATCCAGTCATGGCCTGTTGCGCCAGCGCCTCCTAAGCCTTGTCTTATCGCCTGCGTGGCGGGGGCATGCGTCCTTAGATTTTCATTCAGGACATCTATTTGGTCTATGCCGCTGGGGAATTGGGTTGCCACGGCGGCAATGTATTCTTCCATTTCGGCCTGAAATTCTGCGGGGGAAAGAAGAAGGTTGTTGTTGGGGCTAATGGCCCAGGTAGGAAACTGACTTCCCCAGGCAAAGGCATGGTACCGGAACAGAAGGTGGTTGTTCTTCGCGTACGTATAGGCCACGTTTGCACCGGCCCAGTTCATGACATCGCGGGTTGGCTCTACTACGCCCCACTTGGTATTGTTCTCCGGGGTGATCCCGTTCCAGAGGGTTGAATAGGGGGTAGGTACGTTGCTGGCAATGATGTTGCCCAGGTATTTTCCTTTGCAGGCACTTAGTCCCCGGCTAACGGCTGGCGTGGCTCCTACCGTCACAATCACCCCGGCCGACGTACTCACCGTGTTCAGATTATCGGTGGCTTTGGCGGTAATGGTGTAGGTGCCCGCGCGCAAAGGACTCCACACAAACGAGTAGGTGTTATGGGTGGCCGTAGTGGCCTCGCCCAGTTTGGTAGGGCCGTTGAAGAATTCCACCTTGCTCACGGTTCCGTTGGCAAAACTGCCGCCCACGTCTGAGGCATACACCAGAATAGCCATGGCTTTGCCTTCCTGGAAATAGGCATTGTTGTGCGGGGCGGTGATCACACAGGAAGGCGGGGTGTTGTTTTGCCCCTGCACCTGAAAGGCGAGAAAGGTAAGCACCGTCAGTAGAAGAGAGAGTAAAGGTTTACGCATAAAGGTCTGTTAGAGAGGTGGCTGTAAGTAGGTTGAAGGTAAGCTAAAAGAAGTAGAAAGCCTACGGGTACTAAGGGGAATTTATAATCTGCCAAGGTAGAATTGAATCATTCTCAAAAGGTGTGTCTTGAAAATAAGCTAACCAATAGAACTCATAAAGAACCGGAATATGGCCTGGTTTTAGGAAAATACGCCAAAAACGCGCTTTTGCGAAGACGGTGGCCGTTCTGTTTCTCTCTGGTTGTTACTTGCTTTTGGAGAAATAGAGTTAAGTTTATGCGTGTATACTCGTATCTACTTCAAAAAACAAAAATGAACACGATGGAATTCGATTTTGGAATGGTGGGGTTGGGCGTGATGGGCCGGAATTTACTTTTGAACATAGCAGACCACGGCTTCTCAGTGGTAGGCCTTGATTTAGACCCGCAGAAAGCCGCCGCGCTGGAGGCCGAGGCCGATAAAGGCAAGGCCGTAAAGGGCACCACGTCCATTCAGGAATTTGTGAGCTCCCTGCAGAAACCACGGGCCCTCATGCTGTTGGTGCCCGCCGGAAAAGCGGTAGATGCCGCCATTGCCAGCCTGGTGCCTCACCTGGAACCCGGCGATATTATCATTGACGGCGGCAATTCCTACTTCCCAGACACCAACAGACGCATTGTGGAATTAGAGGCCAAAAACCTGCACTTCTTCGGGATGGGAATTTCCGGGGGCGAGAAAGGCGCGCGCTTTGGCCCCAGCATGATGCCGGGCGGCAACCGTCAGGCCTATGAGCGGCTGCGCCCGGTGTTTGAGGCGGTGGCGGCCAAGGTAGACGGCGAGCCCTGTGTGGCCTACCTGGGCAACGGCTCTGCCGGAAACTACGTGAAAATGGTGCACAACGGCATTGAGTACGGCATCATGCAACTCATTGCCGAAACCTATGACTTGCTCAAGCGCGGCCTGGGCCGTTCTGATGAGGAGATCCAGCGCATCTTTGAGGAGTGGAACGGCAGCGAGGTACACTCCTTTCTGGTGGAGATTACGGCCCAGATTCTGAAAAAGACCGATGAACTGACCGGGCAGAAACTGGTCAACCTGATCTCTGACTGGGCAAAGCAAAAAGGAACCGGCAAATGGACTTCCCAGAACGCCATGGACTTGCAGGTGCCGCTGCCCACCGTAGACATCGCCGTGACCATGCGCGACATGTCGGCGTACAAAGAGGAGCGGGTGTTGGCGGCCCAAAGCCTGGCCATTCCTTCCAACCCTACTGAATCTTCTGAGAATTGGTACGTGCTGGAAGAACAACTCAGAAACGCCTTCTACTTTGCCATGCTCACCACCTATGCGCAAGGCCTGGTGCAGCTGCGCGTAGCATCGGCCACCTATGACTATGAGCTAGATTTACAGGAAGTAGCCAAAATCTGGCGCGGCGGCTGTATCATCAGGGCGGCCTGCCTGGAAGACATCCGGCAAGCCTTCGCCACCAACCCGGCCCTGCCCAACCTGTTGCTGGACCCTACCATTGGCCAGGAACTGCTGAAGCGCCAGGAAGACATGCGAACCGTGGTGAAATTAGCCATTGACCGCGGAATTCCGGTACCGGCTTTGATGACTTCGCTGGCGTATTTTGATGCCTACCGCAGCGAGACGTTGCCCACCAACCTCATCCAGGCGCAGCGCGATTACTTCGGCGCGCATACGTACGAACGCACAGACCAGCCCGGTATTTTCCATACCCAGTGGGACTAAACCTTCGGCCGGGGGCTTTGCCTTACGGCGAGTAACCCCGGCACCACCATCAATCAATTACAGAAGCAGTGGAGGCCTTCGTCATGAATGACGCAAAGTCTGTGTGTTTTGCTGTTTTGAGGCTAGTTTTATGAAAACAGGCTAAAATCGGCGGCCGCTTGGCTACAGCCAGGAAAGAGATTGAGCACCAGTAGACGCTTGCGCCCGAGGCGATCAGAAAAGCCAGTAAACCGCTTCTCCGTTACAAAATAGATCATCCAATTATGAAATCAGCTAAGAAAGCAGCGCCCACCATTGTCGTTATTTTTGGGGGAACCGGCGATTTAACCAAACGCAAGCTGTTGCCCGCGTTCTACAACCTGTTTCTGGCGGGTTGGCTTCCCAAAGAATTCGCGATCATCGGGCTGGGGCGTTCTGAGTTCAGCGACCCTGATTACCGCACCCACCTCTACGAGGGCTTAACGGAGTTCTCCCGCACAGGCACCCCCGAAAAAGAAACCTGGGAAACCTTCCAGCAGAACATCGCTTACCTGCAGTCTGACATCAATGACCCCGGGGCCTATCAAAAACTAGCCGATAAACTGGATTCCCTGGACAAAGCCTGGGGCCTTCGTGCGAACCGCTTGTTCTACCTGTCAGTGGCGCCGCAGTTCATTGAGGCAGTGACCGTGAACCTGCACAACGCCCAGGTTGCCAATGACGTGGAGCGGGATCATATCATTGTGGAGAAGCCCTTCGGGAAAGACCTGGAAACCGCCCGCAGCCTGAACAAACTCCTGACGCAGCATTTCCAGGAAAGCCAGATCTTCAGGATAGACCATTACCTGGGCAAAGAAACCGTCCAGAATATATTGGCCTTTCGGTTTGCCAACGCTCTTTTTGAGCCGCTCTGGAACCGCAATTACATTGACTATGTGCAGATCAGCGTGGCCGAGCAGGTGGGGGTGGAAGACCGGGGCGGATATTACGAGGGGGCCGGGGCCCTGCGCGACATGATCCAGAACCACCTGTTGCAACTCCTGTGCATGGTAGCCATGGAGCCGCCCGTGTCGTTTGAGGCCGAGGAAATAAGAAACCGCAAGGCAGACGTATTGCGGGCCATCCGGCCATTGACCCACGAGCAGGTCACCCGCTACGCCGTGAGAGGACAATACGGCCCGGGGTGGCAGCAAGGCAGGAAAGTGCCCGGCTACCGCGAGGAAGAAGGCGTACGCCCAGACTCGAACACCGAAACCTACGCCGCCGTGAAATTCTACCTGGACAACTGGCGGTGGCAGGGCGTACCGTTTTACCTGCGCACGGGCAAACGCATGCAGGAGAAAAGCTCCAACATTACCGTGCAGTTCAGGCCGGTGCCGCACTCCACCTTTTCCAGCACCATGTCAGAAAACCTGCTGCCCAACCGCCTCACCATCAACATCCAGCCCCAGATGGATATCAGGCTTCGGTTTACCGCCAAACGTGCGGGCCTGGAGATGGACTTGACTCCCGCCGAGATGGTGTTTGACTACGGTAACAATTCTTCCCAATCGCCAGAGGCGTATGAAACCCTGCTGCTGGATGCCCTGCAGGGTGATGCGACGTTGTTCATGCGCTCAGACCAGGTAGAGGCCGCCTGGGAAATAGTAACGCCCATTCTGGAAACCTGGGAGTCGCGGCCGTCTCTGGAGTTTCCCAATTACCCGGCCGGCATGTGGGGGCCAGAAAACGCCGAGGCTTTGATTGCGCGTGATGGACATACCTGGTCGGTGACCAATTATTACCACGGCCAAAAGTAAAACCACTTAATGAGAACGCATGATACAGGTATATAAAACGCCCGCAGAACTCAGCAAAGCCGCCGCAAATATCTTCGTGCAGGCGGCCCAAGAGGCGGTGCAGGAACACGGGCGGTTTAACGTGGCGTTGACCGGAGGCTCGTCGCCGGAGCAACTGTACAAACTGCTGGCCCGGCCCCCGTACCGGGAGTTAGTGCCTTGGGAGCAGACCTTTGTTTTCTGGGGAGATGAGCGCTGGGTGCCCCTCACCGATGACCGCAGCAACGCCAAGATGGCCTTTGATACCCTGTTGCACCACGTGCCAATCTCTGGGAACCACATCTTCCCCATGTATGGCGAGCAGGCTCCCGACGTTTTTGCCCTGGATTTCGAAAAACGGCTCCTAAACCACTTCGGCAGTTCTACGCCCCAGTTTGACTTGATTTTGCTGGGCATGGGCGATGACGGCCATACCGCCTCGCTCTTCCCGGGCACTGCCGTCCTGCAGGAAACCGAACGGTGGGTGCAAGCCTATTACCTGGAACCCCAGTCCATGTACCGCATCACGTTCACGGCACCCTGCCTCAACCAAGCCAAAAAGATTGTGTTCATGACCTTCGGCGAAAAGAAAGCCGATGCCCTGCACCAAGTACTGGAAGGCGCGCCTAATCCTGAAAAGTACCCCAGCCAACTCATTCAACCGGTACACGGGGAAACCCTTTGGCTCGTAGACGAAGCAGCGGCCAGCCGATTGTCTGGGCCCGTTTAAGGCCTACTTTTCATAAAACGCCTTGTTTTCACTCGCCCCTGTTCTGAAAGTTACTCACCCTCGCGGAATGGGGTTAGTGTTCTTTTTTATTGTACCTGTCATAGTACTACAATCAAGCCCCGGAGCAAAGTAACAGCCTCTAGCGGCACTCACTAATTCCAGGCAGTTCAGGGTAAACAACGTTTTGCCATTGATTTGCAGAAAGTAAAACCATAACCCAAGCTTCCCGTTCAATGAAAAGTTGATTTACTTGTATGTTTTTCAATTATAATTTAAAAACCATGGCAAATTCGTATTGTAATTAGATTTATTATGCGATATTTGTTTTACGTTACATTTTAAATTCAAGTATTGTGTGTGGAATTGTTTGTGCTTTTGATTTAAAAGAAACCTCTGAAGCGTTACGGCCTCAGTTATTGGAAATGGCAAAATGTATCCGGCACCGGGGGCCGGACTGGAGCGGGGTTTTCAGTAATGAGAAGGCGATTTTAGCGCATGAGCGGTTGGCTATTGTAGATCCCACATCGGGCAAGCAACCTTTGTTCAGCGAAGACGGGCAGTTAGTGTTGGCAGCCAACGGCGAGATTTACAACCACTTAGAACTGAGAGAGAAGCTTACCATTGATTATAATTTCCAGACCAAATCTGACTGCGAGGTCATTCTGGCCCTTTACCGGGAAAAAGGCACCCAGTTTTTAGATGACCTGAACGGTATTTTCGGCTTTGCCATCTATGACGCTGAGAATGATGCTTACCTCATTGCCCGCGACCACATGGGCATTATTCCGCTGTACATTGGGTGGGATGAGAAAGGTACGTTTTACGTGGCGTCAGAATTGAAGGCCCTGGAAGGCAAGTGCGCTAAAATCGAGCTTTTCCCGCCGGGCCATTACCTGTCTAGCCAGGAAGAAGGTTTCCAGAAATGGTATGACCGCGATTGGAAGGAATACAAGAACGTAGCACAAAACGAAACCAACATCCAGGAGCTGAGAGAAGCGTTGGAAGCGGCCGTGCACCGCCAATTAATGAGTGACGTGCCGTACGGCGTGCTGCTTTCCGGCGGACTGGACTCTTCCATCACCTCGGCCATTGCCAAAAAATACGCCGAGAAGCGGATTGAAAGCGATGACCGCGAGCAAGCCTGGTGGCCGCAGTTGCATTCGTTTGCCATTGGCTTGGAAGGCTCGCCAGATTTGGCCGCGGCCCAGAAAGTGGCCGACCATTTGGGCACCGTGCACCACGAGATAAAATTCACCATCCAGGAAGGGATAGATGCGCTGAAAGACGTGATCTACCACCTGGAGACGTATGACGTGACCACCGTTCGGGCTTCCACGCCCATGTACCTGATGGCCCGCGCCATCAAAGCCATGGGCATTAAAATGGTGCTTTCCGGCGAGGGTGCCGATGAAATTTTTGGGGGCTATCTGTACTTCCACAAGGCCCCCAACGCGAAGGAATTCCACGAAGAAAACGTGCGCAAGCTAGATAAACTGCACATGTACGACTGCCTGCGCGCCAATAAATCGCTCTGTGCTTGGGGCATTGAGGGCCGCGTGCCGTTCCTGGACAAGGAATTCATGGATGTGGCTATGCGCCTTAACCCGCAGGACAAGATGATCAACGGCGAACGCATGGAGAAATGGGTGCTGCGCAAAGCGTTTGAAGATTACCTGCCCGCCAGCGTGGCCTGGCGCCAGAAAGAGCAGTTCTCAGACGGCGTGGGCTACAACTGGATTGACACCCTCAAGGAAATGGTGAACACCAAGGTGAGCGACGAGCAACTGGCCCACGCCAGCGAGCATTTCCCCATCCAGCCGCCTTCCAGCAAAGAGGAGTTCTATTACCGTTCCATCTTCGCGAAACACTTCCCAAGTGACGCGGCGGCGCTCTCCGTCCCTTCCGTTCCTTCGGTGGCGTGCAGCACGCCTATTGCCTTGGAGTGGGATGCCTCTTTCAAAAACCTGAACGACCCCTCTGGCCGGGCAGTAGCCAACGTGCACGCCGATGCTTACCAAAAAGCTGAGTTAGCCGAATAGGTTCTGAGATCACCTGCCATAAAAGCCAAACCCCACAAGTTCCAGAAGCTTGTGGGGTTTGGCTTTTATGACAGGTAAACAATCTTTCTCCAAATTGGCACTTGTGTATCATTCGTTCGGGATGAGGCTTTAATAGATCTCGGTTAAACAAGAGCGACAAAAAAGGTATCTAAGCCGAGTTTCAGAAAGTATGAGTGGTGACAGGGGGAACAAGTTTTGCAATTTCTTTTGACCTCGTTCCCCTTAGCCGGTTTCTTCTATTGAGACTAAATTATCCTAGTTGTACCCACTAGGTACTAGATAGAGGAAAACTGCGCTAGAATAACTTAGGCAGGTGTATGCTGAAAAAAATAGAAGACATAGCAAGTGATAGGATTCAATAAATCAAAAAATATATTAGAAACATTACAATTATATGTTTAAATTTACTACTTTAGAGCCCTGTTTCACTTTAATATAAATATATCAATAAAGCATAAAATATTTAATATGGAATCAAACGTGCATATATTAAAGAGTAAAACTACCGCTATTATTCTTTCCTTGCTTTTAGGTGGCTTTGGTACGCATCATTTCTACGTAGGAAACGCAAGAAAAGGAATTTTGTATTTAATGTTCTGCTGGACGCTTATTCCAGCCGTTATTGCTTTTGTGGATTTCATCGGGTTGGTGACACAATCAGAAGATGATTTCAACCTGAAACACAATCCCGGTGAGTTTTATGAGAAGTACCGGAAACCGCTTCAGGTATCGCAACAGATGACCTTGAACGTTAACGCTCTCTATTCTTCTTTTGAAGAGTATAAGAGGGATGAGGAACTGCTGCAACTGCGGTAAATTCCCATTTTCCGCCTGTTTTCGTTAAAACAGGCAGGAAAGAATGTTTTGGGTTATTGGTTTTTGCTTGCCATTTACAACAAGAAGCCCTTGTAAATAAAATGTTTGCAAGGGCTTCTTGTTGTTCTGAGTACCCTCTGGCGGACTCCTATCGGACTTTTTTGTAGAGGATCTAGAAAGTAGTCTCCTAAGAGCTTGTTTATCTAGTACTCGGTGTTTTATCTTGTTCTAATTAACCTTCTGATTAGTTAATGACAGATGTTCCGCCCTCCTGCCGGTGGTTCCCGGCGAGTCTGGAGACTCGCTTCATCCTTTGTCACGAGACGGAACCCCGCTGAGCGTTTAGGAACTGTTTTGCGCAAAATAGCCCCTAAACGCTCAGCGGGGTTCCCTTCTCTACTGGCTGATCCTACCCCATATAAACCTCTCATTGTTGGCCTGTTTTCATAAAAGTAGCCTAAAAACGATGGTACAAGCGGATGCTTGCGCCAGTAGGAAATGAAAGACTCTAAACAGGTTCCAGATCAGAAGATTGAAAACAAGCCATTGACAGGGCTTCGGATTACTTTTCCAGAAACCGCTCAATGCCCAATTGAAGCCCCCGCAGTTCTGCCAGTCCCCTTAACCGACCGATGGCCGAGTAGCCGGGGTTGGTTTTCTTATTGAGGTCATCCAGCATCTTGTGCCCATGGTCAGGGCGGAAGGGCATGCGCAGGTCTTGCCGGCCGTTGGCTTTTCTTTCTCTTTGCTCTTCCAGCAGGGCCTTCATGACTTCAAACATATCCACGTCGCCGCTCAAGTGGTCGGCTTCGTAGAAATTGCCCTCCGCGTCACGGGTGGTGGCGCGTAGGTGCACGAAATGGATGCGCTCGCCCAGGCGTTGCACCATGCCGGCCAAATCATTGTCGGGCCGCACCCCGAAGGAGCCGGTGCAGAACGTTAACCCGTTGTTGGGACTTTCCACCGCGTTGTAGAGTTCATGGATATCGTTCTCGGTGCTCACCACGCGGGGTAGGCCCAAAATAGGGTAGGGCGGGTCGTCTGGATGGATGGCCAGCAGGACACCTGCCTCTTCGGCGGCCGGCACCACTTCCGACAAGAAGAAGTACAGGTTTGCCTTCAATTCTTTGGGGCCAATTCCATCATAGGAGGCCAGGGCTTGCAGAAACTCCTCCAAGGTGTAGCCTTCCTCAGAACCGGGCAAACCGGCGATGATGTTTTTGATGAGCAAGGCTCGGGCCTCCTCCGTCAAGGTTTCCATGAACGCCTGGGCTTTCTGCTTTTGTTCCGGCGAAAACGTTTCCTCGGCGCCGGGGCGCTTTAAGATGTACAACTCAAAGGCGGCGAAGGCGGTGGCATCAAAGCGGAGGGCGGTGGAGCCGTCGGGCATCGGGTAGTCCAGGTCGGTGCGGGTCCAGTCCAGGATGGGCATGAAGTTGTAGCACACAATGTCAATGCCGCAAGCGCCCAGGTTGCGCAGGCTCTGCCGGTAGTTTTCAATGTAGCGGGCGTAGTGGCCGGTGCGCTTCTTGATGTCTTCATGCACGGGTACGCTCTCTACCACCGACCACGTCAGACCGGCGGCTTCCACCAACTGCTTACGGGCCATGATTTCTTCCTTCGTCCAGACTTCGCCGTTGGGGATGTGGTGCAGGGCGGTCACCACGCCGGTGGCCCCGGCCTGGCATATGTCAGCGAGCGATACGGGATCTTTGGGGCCGTACCAGCGCCAGGTTTGTTCTAAGCTCATATTGTTCGTTTTTAGTTAGATGATCTATTGTTAAGAAAGAAGCCGTTTGGTTTCTTCTGGTCTCTGGCGGATGCGTCCGCTTTTGCCTTGTTTTGTCGGTTTCCTGTTTTCGGCCTGATTTTATAAAAACAGGCCGAAAACAGGAAATTGCCTTTTATTGGTTCAATTCCTCTACTAGGATTGGGCTTCCCTCCGCTGAAGTTTGTAGATCAGTAAGGCGATAGCCTCAAACCTCAATATAGGGAGCCCCGGCCCATAATTTTCTCACATCCCGAAGGTACAGATTTCCGCGTTTACCGCCTGTTTTCCGCAAAGCAGCCTCAAAACGCATCAAGCAGCGCTCCCCTCTCCGCGGGAGAGGGGTTGGGGGTGAGGTCTCTCTCTATCAAACGCCGCTGAAGGCACTGAAGCCCCCGTCAATGGGCACCACCACGCCGGTCACAAATTTAGAGCCGTCGCCGCAGAGCCACAGCAGCGTGCCCAGCAGATCCTCCGGCGTACCGAACCGCTCCATGGGCGTATGCGAAATGATGGTGTTGCCGCGGTCGGTTAAGCTGCCGTCTGCGGTGGTGAGCAAGGTACGGTTTTGCTCCGTGAGGAAGAAGCCCGGCGCCATGGCGTTCACCCTGATGCCTACCTTGGAGAAATGCACCGCCAGCCACTGCGTGAAATTGGAGACCGCCGCCTTGGCCCCGCTGTAGGCCGGAATCTTGGTGAGCGGCCGGAATGCGTTCATAGAGGAGACGTTGATGATGGTGGCCCCCTCGCGGCCCACCATGTCCCGGGCAAATACCTGGGTAGGCAGCAGCGTGCCTATGAAGTTGAGGTCAAAGACAAATTTGATGCCTTCGGGGTCCATGTCAAAGAACGTCTTGAGGCCTTCCTGCTCCGCTTCCAGGTCTTCGGCCAAGAGGAAGTTCTTGGACGTGGTTCCCTTGGGGTGGTTGCCGCCCGCGCCGTTGATTAGGATATCGCAGGGCCCCAGTTGCTGCAGCACCTGCGCGTGGGCGGTTTCCAGGCTGGCTTTGTCCAATACGTTGGCGGCAAGGCCCACGGCCTGTCCCCCTTCGCTTCTTATGTGGGCGGCCACTGCCTCGGCGGCCTCTGCTTTCAAGTCCAGGACGGCTACTTTTACGCCGTTGGCCGCCAGGGCCTTCGCCATGGTAGCGCACAGAACGCCGCCACCGCCGGTTACCACGGCCACTTTGCCCGCTAAATCTTCTGAGGTGAATTTCATATAGAGTTGGGTATCATTTAACTACGATTCCCAATAATTGTGAAAAAGCGCCGCCCAGAAAAATAACCGCCCAATTGGTTGGTCGCTTATCGTTCTAAATAAGGCTATGAAAATACAAGTGCTTGAAAGACAATGGTATGCAGGTGGGCGTTCTGCTTTGTTAGGCTACCGGCTGAAAGGGGAGGGGCTAAGGTTGTTGCGTTTAGAGGCTGTTTTCCGGAAAACGGGCTTGAAACAGCATTGGCGCAGACGCTCGCAGGTCTAAAGACGCTACGAGGTCTTTTGAGCAAGCGGAGTTGCTGGATGAGCCATCAAAAAACAGGCGCGAGACTCCAGTCTCGTGACACGAGATGAAGCGAGTCTCCAGACTTGCCGGGAGCCACCGATGGAAAGGCAAAACGTCTGTCTGCACGTCTTGTCTCAGGCCCGATTCCTGGAAAATAGCCGCTATTCGGCCTGATTGGGACGATTGGGCACCTATATCTGGATAATCATGGCCTGGGCATCCTGTACTTTTAAACCTGTAAAAAACGGGAAGCCCACGGTAGGAAACAAGCAAAGTGGCTTCAAGTAAAATCCCTCATCACCCATTCAAATTCCGTCTTGATGTACCAAAAACTAATTTTCTTTCTATCCCTTCTCCTTTCCCCCTTCATGCTTTTGGCCCAGAACGACCGGCAGGGAAGCACGCGGCTCACCAACAACTGGGAGTTTATAAGAAGCGACTTGGGCGGCATCTGGGAAGCCGTTCGTCCGGTGAAGGGCGGTGACCCCGAGAGTGTGCCGGTGTGGTCGGCGGTTACGCTTCCGCACAGTTTCAACGCCCAGGATGCCGTGAACCCCAACACCAATTATTACCAGGGGCCGGGTTGGTACCGCACGCAACTGGAGGTCAACAACCCCCACGCGCAGGGCAGAACGTTGCTGCATTTTGAGGGTGCCGGGCAGAAAACCGACGTTTACGTCTACACCACCAAAGTAGGGTCGCACGTGGGCGGCTATGATGAATGGACCGTAGATATCACCGACGCCGTGGAGGCGTTCAAAAAGACGGCGGTCTTCAAATCCCAGTTCAAAGGCAAAGTGCCCATCTCCGTGAGGTGCGACAATTCCCGCGACCTGGAGTTGATACCCTCTGACCTTTCTGACTTCATGCTGTACGGCGGCCTCTACCGCTACCTGAATTTGGTGTATGTGCCCAAAGTGTCCGTGGACAAGGTATTCGCTTCTGCCCAGGTAGACGCGGCCGGGAAAGAAGGGCAGCTGAACGTGAAGGCCCGGTTCTTCAACCCAGCGAAAATCGGCGCCGCCGAAGTGACTGTGAAACTGCTAGACCCAAAGGGCAAAACCATCCAGCAACACAAAACCAAGGTGAATTCATTGGAGGGCGATGTGCCGGTGTGGACTGCCAAAGTGAAAAAGCCGCAGCTGTGGTCTCCGGCTTCGCCGATGTTGTACACCGTGGAGGTGACCGCCACCACGCCCCAGGGCACGCACACGCTGCGCGAGAAAATAGGGTTCCGGCACTTTGAGTTCGTGGAGAAGGGGCCCTTCCACCTGAACGGGAAACGCCTGCTGCTGCGCGGCACGCACCGCCACGAAGACCACGCGGGCGTTGCCAACGCCATGACCGAAGACCAGATTAGAGCCGAGCTGCTGATGATGAAAGACATTGGCGTCAATTTCATCCGGTTGGGCCACTACCAGCAGTCGCGCATTGTGCTGGATTTATGCGACAGTCTGGGTATTCTGGTGTGGGAGGAGATTCCGTGGTGCCGCGGCGGCTTGGGCGGCGACATTTTCAAAGACCAGGCCCGCAGTATGCTCACCAACATGATTGAGCAACACTACAACCACCCCTCGGTGATTATCTGGGGACTGGGCAACGAGAACGACTGGCCCGGCGATTTCCCGGAGTTCGACAAAGAGAAAATCAGGGAGTTCATGACCGAGCTCAACACGCTGTCGCACAAACTAGACCCCTCGCGCAAAACCGCCATCCGCCGCTGCGATTTCTGCAAAGACATTGTGGATGTGTACTCGCCCTCCATCTGGGCCGGTTGGTACCGCGGCGTCTATACCGAGTATAAAGAAGTGTCGCTCAAGGAGTTCAACCGCGTACCCAACTTCCTGCACGTGGAGTGGGGCGGCGACAGCCACGCCCGTCGGCACTCAGAGAACCCAGACAACGTGCTGGGCAGGATTGACACCGGCAAAGGGGCCGATGAACGCGCCGGCGATGCCTCTCTGGTAGGGGGCGCCACCCGGGTGTCCAAAGACGGCGACTGGAGCGAAAGCTACATCTGCAACCTTATTGACTGGCACTTGAAAGAACAGGAGACCATGCCCTGGCTCAGCGGCACCGCCTACTGGCCGTTCAAGGATTTTGCCACGCCCGTGCGGCCCGAGAACCCCGTGCCGTTCATGAACCAGAAAGGCATTGTGGAGCGTGACTTCACCAAAAAGGAATCTTACTACGTGTTCCAGTCTTACTGGACGGAGAAACCCATGGCGCACATCTACGGGCACAGCTGGCCGGTGCGCTGGGGCGAGGAAGGCGAAAAGAAAATGATAAAGGTCTATTCCAACTGCGACGAGGCCGAACTCTTTGTGGACGGCAAAAGCCAGGGCGTGAAAAAACGCAACAGCCAGGATTTCCCGGCCGCCGGTCTGCGTTGGATGGTGCCGCTCTCCGCCGGAAAACACACCGTGAAAGTAGTGGCCCGCAAAGGCAAAGCCACCGTCACCGATGAAATCTCCTTTGAGTACCAGACCCAGAAATGGGGAAAGCCCGCCAAACTGGTGCTGGAGCAAGTGGCCCTGGAAAACGATACCGCCACCGTGCAGGTGCGCGCCTATGACCAACACAACGTGCTCTGCCTGGATGCCGCCAATTTCGTGCAGTTCGGGCTCACCGGCGACGGCCACCTGATTGACAACCAGGGAACTTCCACCGGAGCCAGCAAAGTGCAACTCTACAATGGCCGCGCCCTCATCAAAATAGCCACCAACAAAGGCAAGAACGTGGTGAGCGTCACTTCAGAAGGCCTGCCTACGCAACTGTTGCAATTATCTTCTGAGAAGGAGGGTAAGGTAGGGGAGGCCCGCAAGTAGAGTGTTTACTGTTTTATTTGAATACGGGAAAGGGTGTTGTAGGGGCGTATCGCATACGCCCTACGCATTGCTGATAACTGTAGGCACAGGTCTCGACCTATCTGGAATGCGCGGGGGCGTATGCGATACGCCCCTACAATTCCCTCATTCCCGAATTCACCTTAACATCAAATCAACCTCCATCGTGCAGAAAATTATCCTACTAGTCCTGCTGTTTTCGGCCTGTTTTCTGAAAACGGAGGCAAAACCAGGGGATACCGGGAAAGCCTTTGAAAAGAAGGTGACCAGGGTGCTGCGGGCGCAGATTCTGAAGGAGGCCGCCTGGGCGCTTACGCAGGAACCGGTTACCGTCACGGCCACGGTGGCGGTGAGAAGCGCGGGCGGCGTTCACGATTTCTATTCTGAGGGCGATTACTGGTGGCCCAATCCTGAGAACCCGGAGGGGCCGTACATCCAGCAGGACGGGATGACCAACCCAGACAACTTTGTGGCGCACCGCGAGGCAATGATTCGGTTCAGCCGGGTGGTGGGGGCGCTGGCCTCGGCCTATAAGATGACCGGTGACCTCAAGTATGCGCGGCACGCCTTCCGCCATTTGAATGCCTGGTTTGTAGACCAGAAAACGTTCATGAACCCATCGCTCAACTTCGCGCAGGCGATTAAAGGGAAAGCGACCGGACGGGGCATCGGGATTATTGACACCATTCACCTGATGGAAGTGGCGCAGGGCGTACTGGTGATGGAGAATGCGGAAGGGGTGGAGCTGGAGGCGGTGGCGCGCATCAAAGACTGGTTTCGGCAGTACCTCACCTGGCTCACCACGCACCCCTACGGCCTGGAGGAAATGAACTGGAAAAACAACCACGGCACCTGCTGGGCCATGCAAGTGGCCTCGTTCGCGCGCCTCACCGGAGATACCCAACTGCTGGACTTCTGCCGGAAACGCTACCAGGAGGTGCTGCTCCCGAACCAGATGGCCCTGAACGGGAGTTTTCCGCTGGAACTGGCCAGAACCAAACCCTACGGCTATTCGCTGTTCAACCTGGATGCCATGGCCATGCTGGCCTATCTCCTCACCGACAACACCCACAACCTTTGGGCCTATCAAACCCCAGAAGGGAAATCCATAGAGAAAGGCATCGCATTCCTGTACCCGTACGTCACCGATAAAAGCCGATGGCCTTACGCGCAGGATGTCATGTATTGGGAGCATTGGCCCGTGGCGCAGCCTTTCCTGCTCATCGGGGCCAGGAAAGCCAACCAGAAAGACTGGTTCAACACCTGGAAAAAGCTGGAACACGCCCCACAAGAGGCAGAAGTCATCCGCAACCTACCCATCCGAAATCCGCTTATCTGGCTGTAGCCTCCTCTGGTAAGTTGTCCCTAGCGATGAAGGCTAGTTTTGGCCTGTTTTTCAAAAAACAGCCTTTACTTCTTCCAAACGCAGTCCATCAATCCCTGCCTGCAGGACAAAAGATGGCCTCTGGTAGAGACGCAATTCGTTGCGTCTTGCACGCATTTCTATTTCATAGAGCCAAGACGCAACGTATTGCGTCTCTACCTTTTAACGGAATGTCTGCTGCACCGCACACAATAAAATAAATTGGAGAAAGAGCCATTGAAATTTTGCTAAACAATTGGCCTGAGGGGAATAAATACCTAAATTTAGGGGATGCTTACCAGTCTTTCCATAAGAAAACCGCAAATTCACCGCCTGCCTCTTTTGTGGGTGATATGGGCGATAGGGACTTTCTCCGCAGGCCCCGCTTACGGGCAGCAAGACAAATTCTCTTTCCGGCACTTTTCCATCTCAGACGGGCTTTCCCAGAGCTCTGTCATCTCTGTGGCGCAGGATCAGAACGGGCTGATGTGGTTTGGCACCAGAGACGGCCTGAACAAATATGACGGCCACACCTTTACCCAATACAAGCACAACAAGCAGAACACGACCACCATCAGCAACAATGACATTACCAAGGTGGTGGCAGACTCCAAAGGCGATCTCTGGATCGGGACTTTCCACGGGCTTAACCGCTATGATTACCGGCAAGACAAATTCATCAGGTTTTACCACCGCAAAGGGGCTGCGGCCGGCCTCTCAGACAACCACGTCTGGGCTATCTGCGAGGCCCGCAACGGCGATCTCTGGATTGGCACCTCCAAGGGCTTGAACCGCTACAACCGCCAAAAAAACACCTTTGAGACATTCTACGCAGACCCCACGGCGGCCAACGGACTTTCCAGCGACTTCATCCTGGATATTCTGCAAGACAGAGACGGCTCTTTCTGGCTAGCCACCAACATGGGGCTGAACAGAATGACGCTGGGCAAGAACGGGAAACCATCGTTCACCAGATTTGTGCACCAGCCGGGCCGGGCCAATTCCCTCAGCAATAACCTTACCCAGAAACTGGCCCAAGATGCCCAGGGAAACCTTTGGGTAGGCACCAAGTCTGGCGGCCTGAACAAGTTAGACAAAAAAACCGGTTTGTGGCAGATTTTCAAAAACGAGCCGCTAAACCCAAACTCGCTCAGCCACGATGACGTCCGGACGCTTCAGTTTACCCCAGAGGGAAAACTGTGGGTAGGCACCTACATGGGCCTGAACCTTTTTGACCCCATAACCGGGCAGGCGCAGCGGTTGGTAAGTGAGAAAGAGAACCCGCAGTCTCTGAGCCGAAACTCCGTTAAATCGGTTTTCCTGGACAAGAAGGGCTCTTTGTGGGTAGGCACCTACTACGGCGGCCTCAACCTGCTGGACAGCCAGAACAGCAATTTCAAGAACTACAAAAACAAAACCACGCAGGGCGGGCTCAACTTTGACGTAATCAGTGCCATCAAAGAAGACGCGCAGGGCAACCTCTATATTGGCACCGAAGGCGGCGGGGTGAACGTGCTGAACCCCAGAACCCACCAGTTCAGCTACCTCCGGCGGAATGACTCGCCCCAATCACTCAGCAACAACAACGTAAAGTCCTTGCTGCTAGACAACCAGCAGCATCTTTGGGTGGGCACCTTCAATGCCGGTCTCAACATTGTGAACCTGAAAACGGGGCATATCAAGAAGTACCGGAGAGAAGCCGGTGATCCGCTCTCCATCAGCAATGACAATATCTATTCTATTGTGCAGCAGAATGATAGCCTCTTTTGGCTGGGGACGCACGGCGGCGGGCTCAATCTTTTCAACCGCCAGACCGGCAAGGCCATCGCGCTCTTTGAAGGCACTACAAACAACCTTTCCAGCAACTTGGTCAGAACGCTTCTGAAAGACGCCAGGGGCAATCTGTGGGTGGGCACGCAGTACGGACTTAACTTGCTGCCGGCGCAGGAACTTTCGGCGGACACGCCCCAATTCAAGCGTTTTTTCTACGATGAGGAATTGCTGACCGGCGAGGATGTCCTGACCATTTTTGAGGATAGCCAAAAAAGAATCTGGGTGGGCACCAGCGCCTCGGGCCTGAGCTTGTATGACCCCGCCGCCGGCACGTTCAAAACCCACCACCTGGCCCGCATGACCGGCTCGGCCAGCAACCTGGTGCACGGCATTCTGGAAGACCAGGCGCAGAACCTGTGGATCAGTACCAACCAGGGTCTGTTGAAATACCATCCCGGCAAGAAGACCTTTAAAGTGTACAATGAGATAGACGGGGTGGTCTCCAATGAATTCAACAACAACTCCCGCCTGAAAGCCCGCAACGGGTACATGTATTTCGGGAGTTTGGCCGGCCTGACCAGTTTCCACCCCGACAGTATTTCCCGGAACCGCTACGCCCCGCCGGTGGTGCTCACGGATTTCAAACTGTTCGGGAAGTCCGTGAAGGCCGGGGAAAAGGAAAGCGTGCTGGACAGGATCATCTCGGCCACCAGAGACGTGGTGCTGGACTATGACCAAGCCATTTTCAGCATTGATTTCGCCTTGCCCAGCTTTGTGAACTCCAAAAAGAACCAGTATGCCTACCGCCTGAAAGGGCTGGAGGAGGAATGGAACTACACCACCAGCAACAGTGCCACCTACACCATCCAGGCGGCCGGCGATTACGTGTTTGAAGTGAAAGGTGCCAACAATGACGGGCTCTGGACGGCCGCGCCCACCACGCTCATGGTGCGCGTGAACCCGGCTCCCTGGTTTTCCTGGTGGGCTTTCCTGGTCTACGCGCTCCTGGTGGTCGCCGCCATTTACCAGTGGATGAAGGTTCTGCTGTCACGCTCCAAACTGCAGCACGCCCTGGAACTGGAGCATCTGGACAAGCAGCGGCAAGAGGAACTGAACCAAATGAAAATTCAGTTCTTTACCAATGTCTCGCATGAGTTCCGGACGCCGCTCACGTTGATTCTGGCCCCGCTGGAGCAGTTGGTGGCTAAGTTCAGGGACGAGAAAGACACGTTTAAGCAGTTGGTGACCATGGAGAACAACGCCAATCGCTTGCGCCGCCTCATTGATGAGCTGATGGACTTCCGGAAATACGAGAACAACGGGCTGCGCCTGAAAGCATCTGAGGGGAATATTGTGAAGTTTGTGGAAGATGTGTACGCCTCGTTCCAGCAGTTTGCCGAGATTCAAAAGTACCAGTACAGCTTCAGCAGCGACGCGGATTCCATTCTGGCGTGGTATGACCGCGAGAAACTGGAACGCGTGGTGCTCAACCTCATCTCCAACGCGTTCAAGTACACCCCGCGCGGCGGTACTATCGTGGTACGCGTGCAGCAACTTCCCACTTCTGTGGAAATCAGGATCACCGACAACGGCGTGGGCATTGAGGAGGAACATCTGGAGAAAATCTTTGACCGGTTCTATGAGGTAGACCAGAGCCAGAACCTTTTGATAACCAAATACAACAAGGGCACCGGCATCGGCCTGGCGCTGGCCAAAGGCATCGTGAACCTGCATTCGGGTAAGATTGAGGTGAAAAGCAAGAAGAAAGAGGGCAGCACCTTTGCGGTGGAATTGCCGCTGGGCAACGCGCACCTGCAACCGGAGCAAATGGTGAACAGCTTGCGCTCCAGCGAAGAAATGGAGCACTATGAGATAGAAACCGTGGTGCCCGCCGAGGTGGAGGAACTGGATCTGGTGACGGCGGTTCCGCGCCGGTTTGAGCGGAGCGTGCTGGTGGTGGAGGACAATGACAATCTCCGTAAATTCATCTCCCAGATGTTCCAGGACGAATACCACGTGTTGGAAGCCGCCCACGGCCAGGAAGGCCTGGAACTGGCCCAACGCCACGTACCCGATATTATTATCAGTGACGTGATGATGCCGGAGATGGACGGCATTGAATTCTGTGCCCTGGTCAAGTCTAACCTGGAGACCAGCCACATCCCGTTCATCCTGCTTACCGCCCGCACCTCCCAGCAATATAAGTACGAAGGCCTGGAAACCGGGGCAGACGATTACCTCAACAAGCCGTTCAACGTGCAGGAACTCACCTTCAAGGTACGGAACCTGGTTACCACGCAGCAGAAACTCAAAGACAGGTTCGCCAGCCAAACCGTGGTGAAACCCAAGGAAATCACGGTTTCCTCCCTGGATGAGAAACTGCTGGAGAAAGCCCTGGTCATTGTGGAGGAGAACATCTCCAACGAAACCTTTGACATTGCCACCTTCTGCGAGGAACTGGGCGTAAGCCGCACCATGCTCTTCACCAAAGTAAAAGCCTGGACCAACCTCACGCCCAATGAGTTCATCCATACCATGCGCATGAAGCGCGCCGCCCAATTGCTGGAGCAGCACAAACTCAACATCTCCGAGGTAGGCTATGAAGTAGGTTTCCGCAACCCCAAGTACTTCAGCAAATGTTTCCACAAGCATTATTCAGAAACCCCTACCGCCTACGCCAAACGCTTCGCCGCTCAGAAAGTGGAAAAGAGTCCTGAGTTCTGAGTCGCGAGTCTTTTGTGTTGTGGCCCATATTATTCCTGCTGTTCGGGATTTCCAATCCCGAACCACTCTGTCGGGGATTTCCAATCCCCGGTGTGTCCCAGACCAAAAGGCTTTGAGGCACGGGGATTAGAAAATCCCTGACAGACAGCTTTTGAATTTATAAATCCGAAAGAGCGTAGCAGCTACCATGGGCTGTTCTGACTTGAGTCAGTTGACCGTTGAAGAAAACCAACACCATAATCCTCCTTCCCGCCGCCAAAACCCCCTTCTGTACTTCTATACCCCCAACTCTGGACGATATTACGGGCAAAAACCACCAACTTACCTTCAGAAATTCAGCCGCTGATTAACCTGAAGTACGAATGAAGAAAATCATATACACCTTTTGCCTGGTAGGAGCCACGGTTCTGCTGGGATGCTCCCCAACGGCGCAGCCGCAAACCTCCAACGTGGAGAAAACAACTCCTGATGACCAGTTGATTGCCGCCGCCTTGCAACGGCTGGAGAAAGGCCTCGCGTTACCGCCCGATTCCAACCATATCCCGCGGGCGCTGGAGCCAGACGGAAGCATCAGGGGCGTGAAATCGCAGGACTGGACGAGCGGATTTTTTCCGGGCAACCTCTGGATGGCCTACGGAGTCACCAATGATGCCAGGTACAAAGCACAGGCCGAGAAATGGACGGCGTTTATAGAAAAAGAGAAGTACAACGGACGCACCCATGACATGGGCTTTAAGGTGAACTGCAGTTTCGGGCAGGGGTACGCGCTCACCCAGAATCCCGCTTACAAAGCGGTGCTGATTAAAAGTGCCCAGACGCTCATGACCCGCTACAACCCCAAAGTGGGCAGCCTTCGGTCTTGGGACCATAATCGGGACAAATGGGCGTTTCCCGTGATTATTGACAACATGCTCAACCTGGAACTGCTGTTTCTGGCCACCAAACTCACCGGCGATTCCTCTTTTTACAAAGTGGCCAACCAGCACGCGCTCACCACCATGCAACACCACTTCCGGCCAGATTACAGCACCTACCATGTGGTGGATTATGACACGCTTACCGGCAAGGTGGTCTCCAAGGCCACGCACCAGGGCTACGCCGATGGTTCTTCATGGGCGCGCGGTCAGGCTTGGGCGCTGTACGGCTATTCCATGATGTACCGCGAGACCGGCGACAAGCGGTTCCTGCAACAGGCCCAGAACATCGGGCAGTTTATCCTCAACCATAAAAACCTCCCCGCCGACCTGGTGCCTTACTGGGACTTTGACGCGCCCAACATCCCCAACGCCCCCCGCGATGCTTCTGCGGCTGCGGTGATGGCCTCGGCGTTCTATGAACTGTGCACCTTTTCTCCCGAACACAAAGCTAGATTCAAGGCTGCCGCCGATAAAATAGTGGCTTCCCTGTCGTCACCCGCCTACCTGGCACCGCTTTCGGCTAAGCACCCTTTTATTCTGCTGCACAGCACCGGCAATCACCCTAAAAATGACGAGATAGACACGCCCATCATTTACGGGGACTACTACTATCTGGAGGCGCTGCTTCGCAAGAAGAAATTGGCGAACAACCCTTCTTAGGGCGGCTTCCATCAATTTGCAGCAATCAGAAAATAAGATTTGGACAGAATGAGAGAGAAAGCACAAATACGAATAATATCCCTTTTCCTGGTGCTGGCCTGGCTGTTGGCGCGCCCGCTGCAAGCCCAGAACCTGACCAAGGAGTTTCCGAAGGCGTTTACCATCACCGTCACCAATCCGCTGAACCAGAGCCGGGAAGAGGCGATGGTGTTGGTAGGGGAGGAGCAGCTGAGAAAAGCCCATAAAAGATTCAATACTATGGCGTTTGTGGTAATGGACGGCGCTGCCGAAATCCCGAGCCAGTACAACCACCAAGACCCCAGACAAGCCGGAATCGTGCTGGTGCTGAAAAGCATGCAACCCAGGGAAAGCCGCACGCTCACGGTTCGGTACAAATCCGCCGGGGAAGTGAAACGCGTTTATGAGAAGCGCACCCAGGCAGAGCTTTCCGTGAAAGAAGGTGGTCAGTTTCAGGGTAAAAAGTACGTGGGCGGCAAGTTTCAAAACGTGCAAGCGCTGCGGGTACCCGCTGAGCACACCGACCACTCCAACTACATCCGCTACGAAGGGCCGGGCTGGGAATCGGACAAAGTTGCCTACCGCTATTACCTGGACTGGCGCAACGCGGTGGATGTGTTCGGGAAGCGCACCCAAGAAATGGTGTTGCAGAACGTGGGCCAGCAAGGGCTGGAATCGTACCACAACCTGCAGCCCTGGGGCATGGACATCATGAAAGTGGCCAATTCGCTGGGCGTGGGCTCGGTGGCTACGTTTCACGGCGGCAAAGCGGAGCGGGTAGAGAAAACCGACAGCACCCTTGTTTCCATCACCGAGAACGGCAACCTGTATTCCTCCGTTAAAACGGATTATTACGGGTGGCAGGCGGCGGGGCAGAAAGTGAATTTGCACTCCCTGTTGAGCATCCACGCCGGTACGCGCCTCACCCGCCACCAGGTGCAGTTCACGGGCGGCTCTTTGCCCAACATTACCACCGGCCTTATCCGGGACACCCTCGCCAAGGTACATAAAAACAAAGGCAACCAGCACCAATTCGGGTATTTGGCGAGCTACGGCAAGCAAAGCCTGAACAAAGACAAACTAGGCGTGGCCGTGCTCTTCAAGAACCAGGATTTCCTGGAGTTTACGCAGGATGCCAATAGCAACGTGGTTACCCTAAAGCCCACCAACAGGCAGGCGGAATACTACTACGTGGCGGCCTGGGAACTGGAACCCAACGGCATCCAAACCGAGGCGGAGTTTCTGGGCTATCTCACTAAAATTGGCCAAGAACTGGCAAACCCGGTCACCGTACGCATAAACAAAAAATAGCGTTTCCTTCCTAAGAAGATCCCTCCTGTTTTTGGCCTGTTTTCCTGAAAACAGGCCAAAAACAGGAGGGATATAAGTTGATGAACGCGAAGCGGTTTGGATATTAAAAGAATGCGGCAAGCGTCCGCTGGTGGTGCGTTTCGGGGCTGTTCTTCTGAAAACAGGCCAAAAATAGGAAATTCAAGGTAAGAGAAATAAGGCACAAGCAGACGCTTGAGGCAGTGACATAAATATTCCGTTTTGGGGCTGATTCCTGGAAAACAGCCCGTAAACGCACCTCTCCTCCGAAGATTAAACCGCAGAAGGAAGGGAATTTTACCATAATAAGCATGACCATGAAGGATTTTCCTGCAATAAAAAACGTGTATGTTCAGTTGACCGGCCTGGTGCTCTTGTGCCTCGTCTTTTGCGCTGGATTTGCTCAGGCCAACCCCAGAACCAAGACCAGCATCAACAGCGTATGGCAGTTCTACAAAGGCGATATCGCGGGTTTCCCGAGCCAAGCCGCGAAGGTGGATTGGGAGATGGTGAACCTGCCGCACAGTTGGAACGCGCTAGACGTGATGGACGACAAGCCGGGCTACTACCGGGGCATAGGGTGGTACCGCAAGAGCATCAGCCTCTCGCCGCAGTACAGAGGCAAGGAGGTGTTTCTTTATTTTGAGGGCGCGAACCAGGAAGTGGAGGTGTACGTGAACGGCCAGAAAGCCGGCAGCCACATCGGCGGATACACGCGGTTCAGCATTCCGGTGACCAAGCTGCTCAAGCTGGCGGACGGCCAAAACACCGTGAATGAGATTGCCATCAAGGTCGATAACAAGTTCAACGAAGACATCCCCACCCTCACCGCCGATTTCACCTTCTTCGGAGGCATTTACCGCGATGTGTTCCTGGTGGCTACCAGCCCGGTGCATTTTGATTTGGAGGACAACGCGTCTAACGGCATCTACCTCACTACGCCCGCCGTGAGCAAAGACCGGGCCTCGGTCAACCTAAAAGGCAGGTTGGTCAACAGCACCTCCGGCACCCGCAGAGCGCAGGTGGTGACCACCGTCTGGGATAAAGACAAAAAGCAGATTGCGCAGCAGAAAACCACATATCGGCTAAAGCCGAGGGAGAAACTGACGTTTGGGCAAGACCTGAAAAACATTGCCAACCCGCAGTTGTGGTCGCCGGACAGTCCTTATTTGTACACCGTCACTACGCAGGTGTATGACGCGCAGAACAACCAATTGCTGGATGAGGTGACCAATCCGCTGGGCTTCCGGTGGTTTAGGTTTGATGCCGCGCAGGGCTTTTTCCTGAACGGAAAACCCTTGAAACTCATCGGCGCGAGCCGCCACCAGGATTATCAGGGCATGGGCAACGCGGTGTCAGATGCCTTGCAGATAAAGGACGTGAAACTGTTGAAGGAAATGGGCGGCAATTTCCTGCGCGTGGCGCATTACCCGCATGACCCGGTGATTCTGGAGATGTGCGACAAACTGGGGCTGCTCACCGCCGTGGAAGTGCCCATCATCAACACCATCACTGAGTCTGAGGCCTTCGCGACGAACTCCAAGAACATGCACCTGGAGATGATAAAGCAGAATTTCAACCACCCCAGTGTGATTATCTGGGCATACATGAACGAGATTCTGCTTCGGCCGAAGTACGCCGATGACAAGGCCCGGCAGCAAATCTATTTTGACAGAATCACCGCCCTAGCGCAGGAACTGGAAGACCTCACCCGCCGCGAAGACCCCTCGCGCTACACCATGATTCCGAACCATGGGGCCTTTGAGCTGTACAAAAAGCAGCGCCTCACCGACATTCCCATGCTGGTGGGCTGGAACCTCTACAAAGGCTGGTACAGCGGCACCCTGGACGATTTCGGCACGTATCTGGACCGCCACCGCAAAGAACTACCCACCAAACCGCTGCTGATAACCGAGTATGGCGCCGATGCCGACCCCCGGGTGCGGAGCAACACGCCCGTGCGCTTTGACAAAAGCATGGAATACGCCGTGCAGTTCCACCAGGTGTATCTGCGCGAGATGATGAACCGCCCCTTCGTGGCCGCCGGCATGATTTGGAACCTCGCGGATTTCAACTCCGAAGGCCGCGAGGAATCCATGCCGCACGTCAACAACAAGGGCATCACCACCCTTAACCGCACGCCCAAGGACATCTATTACTATTATCAGGCGCATCTGCTTCAGCGGCCTTTCGTAAAAATCGGTTCCCGGAATTGGGTCAACCGGGGCGGCCTTGCCGATGCCCAAAACGCCAATACCTCCACCCAAACGTTGCAGGTGTTCACCAATGCTGAGAAAGTGCAACTGATTGTAAACGGCCGGAAACTGGGGGAGAAAAGCGCCAAAGAGAAAGTAGCCGAGTGGCAGGTGCCATTCACCCAGGGCCTGAACACCGTGGAGGCCCTGGTGACCATCAACGGGCAGGAGCACCGCGATTTCATGGAAGTGCCCTTTGACGTGCAGCCTCGGCAATTCGCGGCGGCCGCGCAGCCGTTTGAGGAGCTGAATGTGCTGCTGGGCGCGAAACGCCTGTACATTGATCCCACCAATCATCAGGTTTGGCTCCCCAGCCAACCATACCAGCCCGGCAGTTGGGGCAGCGTGGGCGGCGAGCCCTACAAACTGCAGAACACCGCCCGCCTGAGCTACGGCTCCGACAAAAACATCCAAGGCACCGAGCACGACCCGGTGTACCAGACACAGTTGATGGGTTTGGAGCAATACAAATTGGACGTGCCGCAGGGCTCCTATGAAGTGACCCTGCACTTCGCGGAACTGGTGGGCGGCACCACCAAAGAAGCCCTGCCTTACAACCTGGACAACACCGTAGTGCAGGAGCAATCTGAGGAACGCATCTTTGACGTGTACCTCAATGGGAAACTGGTGCTGGAGAACTTCAACATCGCGCAGGAATACGGATACGCCCGCGCCGCCGCCCATAGAATAGAGGTTGCCGTGGCCGGGAAAGAAGGCATCCAGCTTAGCTTCAAAAGCAAGAAAGGCCAGCCGGTACTTAATGCAGTGCAGGTGCGGAAAGTGTATTAGTTTTCCGTTTTGGGCCTGTTTTATGCTAAACAGGCCTGAAACACCAATCCAAAGAATCTATCAAATCGAATCCTTCTATTACCCAAACTGTATGAAGAACCTTCTGCTTGCCTGTTGCTTTCTGCTGATGGCCTCCTCCTGCGCGACTGGTCAGCAACCGAACGTGTCTCCGGAAAAAGGATGGTCTTCCAAATACGTGTCGCGGAACCCAGACGGTAGTTTGCGGTACCACCCAGATGCGAAGGGGAATATCATCCCAGATTTCAGTCGGGTGGGGTATCACCAGGGGAATAAGGAAATTCCGGAGGTAGCGGTGGTGAAGACGGTGCAGGCGGCTAAAAGCGGCTCCAGCCAGGAAATCATCCAGCAGGCTATTGAAGAGGTATCGGCAAGAACCCCGGACAAGAACGGTTTCAGGGGCGCTATTCTGCTCAAGAAAGGGACGTACCATATTCCGGGCAGCTTGGAAATCAAAGCGAGCGGCGTGGTTTTACGGGGAGAAGGAGACAACGCCGAGGGCACCAAACTGGTGGCTACGGGCCAAGGGAAACGCTCGCTGCTGGAAGTAAAAGGCCAAGGGAGTGTAAAGGAAGTGCCTAACACCAGAACCAAAATCAACGATGCCTTTGTGCCCACCGGCGCCATGTCGTTCAGGGTAGCTTCGGTGGCCGGCCTGAAAGTGGGCGACAAGGTTATTCTGTTCCGTCCCGGCACGACCAACTGGATTGCCGACCTCAAGATGAACCAAATTGAGGCCAAGGAAAACACCAAGCAGTGGCAACCCAAGGAGTATGACCTGCATTTCCAACGCACCATCACGCACATCAAAGGCAGTGAGGTTTTTCTTGATAACCCCGTGGTGATGGAAATGGAAACCAAATACGGCGGCGGCGAACTCTATAAATACACGTTTGACGGCAGAATTACCGAGGTAGGCGTGGAGAATATCTACTTTGAGTCGGAGTTTGCCAATGACGAAGACGAGAACCACGGCTGGGTGGCGGTGGAATTCAACCGGGTAGAGAATGGCTGGGTCAGGAACGTGACCTCCCGGTACTTCGGGTATTCCTGCGTGAGTCTGGGCAATGACGCGAAGCAAATCACCGTCATAGATTCCAAATCCCTTGACCCGAAATCCATCATCATGGGCGGCCGCCGGTATTCCTTCAACAACGATGGGCAACTGAACCTGTTCCTGAACCTGCACGCCGAATTGGGAAGGCATGATTACGTGACCGGGCAGAAGGTGTTGGGCCCCAACGTGTTCTACAACTGCACGGCCACCAAGGCCCAAAGCGACATCGGCCCGCACCACCGCTGGGGGGTGGGCACCTTGTATGACAACATCACCACCGACGGGGAAATCAACATCCAAGACCGCGGCAACTGGGGCAGCGGCCACGGCTGGGCCGGCGTCACGCAGGTCATTTGGAACAGCCAGGCCAAGAAAGTCACCGTGCAAAGTCCGTGGGTTTCAGGCAAGAACTACGCCATCGGCCTGCAAGGCCAGAAAGTGGAAGGCCGCTTGAAAGGCCGGCCAGACGGTGAGTGGGAAGGTCTGAACCAAACGGGCATCCAGCCCTCGTCTTTGTACCAGGCGCAACTGCAAGAAAGAAAAGCCAAAAGCCTGAAGTGAAAAATTATGGTGTTGGCTTGCGCCGATGCCAGTGGAATGACGCGTTAGAACTCATGAAAGAAGCATCAGAAGTTGGAACCGAACCGGAAAATAAGGGGATGGATAAGGGAGGAAAGCCAAAGCCCACGGTGCTGGTGGTGGAGGACACCTTTGACATCCGCGATTTTCTGGTGGATTTGTTGGAGCCGCTGTACCACGTGTTAGAAGCATCGGACGGGCTGGAAGGCTGGGAAATTGCCATAGAGAAGCTGCCCGACCTCATTCTCAGCGACGTGACCATGCCCGAGATGGACGGGATTGAACTCACCCAGAAGTTGAAGGCGGATGAACGCACCAGCCACCTGCCCATCATCCTGCTCACCGCCCGCGGCACCGTAAACCACCAGGTGGAAGGGCTGGAGAAAGGGGCCGATGAGTACATCGCCAAGCCGTTCAACGTGCAGCTGCTGCTGCTCAAAATTAAAAACCTGCTCACCCTCAGCGAAAAACTGAAAGACCGGTACAGCCGCTTTGTGACACTTCAACCCCAGTTCCAAAAGATTGAGAACCCCGACGACAGATTCCTGCACAATCTCATGGCCATTCTGGAGACGAACCTCTCCAACCCCGACTTCAGCGTGATAGAATTAGGCAACCAGATTGGCATGAGCCGCCCCGTGCTGTTCCGGAAAACCAAGATGCTCACGGGCATGTCGGTGTTGGACCTGATTCGGTCGGTACGGCTGAAAAAGGCGGTGATGCTGCTGCGGCAAAACAAAATGACCGTGGCCGAGGTGGCCTATGAGGTGGGCTACAATGATCCCAAATACTTCAGCAAACTGTTCCGTAACCAGTTTGGGGACAGTCCCTCTGATTACGTGAAGTAACCTGTCTTTTGGTTGCTCCCAAGACGCTCGCAGCGTCTTTAGACCTGCGAGCGTCTGCGCCAATTCCGTTTCCAGCCTCTTTCCCTTAAAACAGCCCCAAAACGCTAAAGTGAGGGAGTACCACGCAAGCCTCTATGGCGCGGATTTACTTCCGTGACTTTTCTTTTGGATTTGTTACAAGTCACGGAAGTAAATCTGCGCCATAGAGGCCGTTTCCAGCCTGTTTTCCGCAAAACGTCCCCGACGCGCTAAGGAGCACTTCCGCAGGAAAACCAATGCATGCAAGAGGCAAGGCCGTGCCTGATCTCTACAATAAGGTTTCTGTGTTTCTGCCCTGTTTTCCGCAACACAGCCCTAAAACGCAAAAGCGGAACTCCCCTCTCCGCGGGAGAGGGGCTGGGGGGGGGAGGTCTGCTTTTGCGTTTTGATGCCTATTTCCTGAAAACAGGTCAGAAACGGAATTCCGCTTACAGCAGTGGTTTCTATTGACTAGAGGCCCTATAAAGAGGGGAAAAGGAGTAATATTTTTGAAAATCCTCATTTTTCTCCGGCCTCAGAACTTTTCGACACCCTTAGTTGAACGATATGTATCCATCGGTTCGGGGGAATGTTGTTAATATTGTAAACCGCTGGATGACAAAGCCCTCAGATTTGAGAAACCCTTCAACCAAAGGGCCGCTCGCCGGTGAATGAAGTAGGAGAGGTGCCCCCGTCCCTTTTTACTCCAAGAATAGACTTCACCTTGTATCCCTGTCCCTATGCTTTATTTTTTTAACTAAACGCTATGCATACATACCTACCTTGTAAAAAAGTACATAGGCAACTCCTGCTGGGGATGCTGTTCCTGCTCATGGGGCTTCCGGCCTGGGCCCAAGTCAATGTGTCGGGCAAAGTAACCTCACCAGAGGGCGAGGCCCTGATTGGGGTGGCCGTGGTGGTGCAGGGCACCAGCATTGGAACCTCCACCGATGTGAACGGCGCCTATACCCTCACGGCTCCTTCCGCCTCGTCGGTGTTGGTGTTCTCGTACATCGGTTTCCAGAACACCAAGGTGACCGTGGGTGCGCAAACCACTATTAACGTGACCTTGAAAACCGATGCCCAGTCTTTGGACGAGGTGGTGGTGGTGGGGTACGGCACCCAGGATGCCCGCGACGTGACCGGTTCCATTGTCTCTGTGAACGCCGAGAAAATAAGCGAACGCCAGCCCGTAGACATCTATGACGCTCTGCAAGGGCAGGCCGCCGGGGTGCAGATCAACTCAGATAGCCGGCCGGGGGCCGAGTCCTCCATCAGAATCAGGGGTACCTCTACGCTGGAAGGCGGGGTGAACCCGCTGTTTGTGGTGGACGGCGTGCCCATGGACAACATTGACGGCATCAACCCCAACGATGTGCAGTCCATTGAGATTTTGAAAGATGCGGCCTCCGCGGCCATTTACGGCTCGCGTTCCGCCAACGGGGTGATTATTATCACCACCAAGCGGGGCGTGGAAGGCAAGCCCAAGATTGACGTGCGCTACAACCACATGCTCAGCCAACTGGCGCACAAACTGCCGGTGGCCAACGCCAACGACCGCCGCGTGTACGAACGTAAAATGGCCGGTGGCACCAGCGGCGGTAGCGGCTTGAACGCCGACTCCCTGAACCCGGCCTTCAACGCCGACAATGACCTGCAGGACATGATTACCAGAACCGCCACCCGGCACCAGCTGGATTTCACGGTGAGCGGCGCCTCAGACAAACTGAACTACTACACCAGCCTTGGCTACCTGGACGACGAGGGCATCATCCTCAACAGCTGGGCCAAGCAGGTGCGGGGCAGGATCAACATAAACTACAAAGCCTCCAAGCGCTTCGAGTTCGGAAACCGGATGCAGTTCTCTTACATCACCGAGAACCGGATAAGCGAGGGGAACGTGCTGCGGCAGGCCACCCAGCGTCCACCTACCTTTAGAGTATATCTGCCGGACGGCACCCTGGCCCCCATCATTGCGGGGCGGAGAAACCCGCTGGCCGAAGCCTTATTGGAGACAAACGAGTACCAGACTTACTCGGGCAACGTCTACAATTTCCTGACCTTCCAAATCATGGACGGCCTTAAGCTTACCACAGACTTCAACATCAGGTTTACCTACGGAGACCATGCCTATTTCACCCCCAAGCTGCTGAACAACGGCGTGAACGAAGGAGGCTACGCCAACAACGCAGACACCTACTGGATGCAGCAGAACTACCTGAACTATGACAAGACCTTCGGGGATGACCACACGTTCAATGCCGTTTTAGGGGTGAGTGCCGAGAAATGGATTGACAAAGACGCCCAGATTGAAGGCAGCAACTACGTGACGGAGTCCATCCTTACGTCCAACGCCATCGGGAACAAAGCCTTGGGCGAGATCTACAACAATGAGAGCCGACACACGCTGGCGGGGGTATTCGGCCGGCTAGGCTACAGCTACAAGAGCAAGTACATGGTGAACCTGGTGGTGCGCCGCGACGGCTCTTCCCGCTTCGGTAAAAACAACAAGTGGGGAAGCTACCCGTCCGCCTCGGTGGGCTGGCGCTTCACCGATGAGCCGTTCATGGCCTGGGCCCAGAGCATCCTGCAAGACGGAAAGCTGCGCGTGAGCTACGGCGAGACCGGCAACGAGCGCATCGGGAACTATGACGCCCTGGAGAGATACACGTTCGGGAGCAACTACTATAACGGGGTGTTGGGCATTGTGCCCTCCAGCATGATGGGCAACGATGACCTGAGCTGGGAAACCACCAAGCAGTTCAACGTGGGGGTAGACCTTTCCCTTGTCAGCAACCGCATTTCCTTCACCGCCGACTATTACGACAAAGTGACCGAGAACCTTTTGTACGGCGCGCCGCTTCCGGGCGAGATCGGGTACACCAGCACCCGGGTGAACTTCGGTTCCATCCAGAACAAAGGGTTTGAGTTCACCCTCAACACCTACCCCATCAGAGGCAAAGACTTTACCTGGAACCTTTCGTACAACATGGCTTTCAACAGAAGCACCGTGAAAGAACTGTTCGGGGGTATTCCCTTGACCACTTCGGGCAGATGGTTGCTGGAAGAAGGCGGGGCGCTGGGTAACTTCTACGGCTACAGAAACCTGGGGGTGTATGCTTACAATGAATCCAACGCCTACACGCCAGACGGGGTGCGTTTAACGCCTGTTTTCAACGAAGGCGGCACGTTTGTGAACTACACCTTGAACGGCGAACAGTACACCGGAACCGTGCAACAGCTGAAGATGCCCAACGGCGTGTCTAAAGGCGGCGACGTGATTTGGGAAGATGCCAACAAAGATTTCATCATTGATGACAAAGACCGCATGGTGTTGGGCAACGCCCAGCCAGATTTCATTGCCGGCCTTTACAACCAGGTTTCCTACAAAGGCCTCAGCCTGTCCTTCAACCTGTACGCCCAGTGGGGAAACAAAATCTATAACAAAGGCCGCTACGAGCAAGGCGGTTTCCGGACCACCAACATCACCCCAGACCGGTACATGATTTATGCCGCCTGGGAGAAACCCGGTGACGTGACCGATGTGCCCCGCGCCGTCATCGCCAACAACACCACCATGAACAACATGCCAGAGCTGAGCAGCTTCTTCCTGGAAGACGGTTCCTTCATCCGCCTCAGAAACGTGCGTTTGACCTACGCCTTTGAGCCTTCCCTCACCAAAAGGGTGAAACTGAACGGCCTGAGCGTCTACGTGTACGGGAACAACCTGCTCACCTGGACCAATTACACCTGGTATGACCCTGAAATCAGCTTGGGAAGCCCGCTTTCCATGGGCGAAGACAACGGCCGGTACCCTAGAAGCAGACAAGTGGGCGTGGGCCTTAACCTCAACTTTTAATTAGCAGAAAGATGAAGAAGATATTTTATATATGTTTTTTACCGCTGTTCCTGTCCGTGTCTTCCTGCGAGGATTTCCTGGATGAGCAGCCCGTCTCAGAACTGTCGGCCGACCGGTTCTGGAAAAACCAGGATGACGTGGTGGCCGGTATCGCCGGCATGTATGACGGTTTGCAAACCGTAGTGAGCGAGCGCTACATTGATTGGGGAGAAGGCCGGTCAGACAATTTCATGCACGGCCCTACCGCCACCCGCGAGGTGAAGTTCTCGTTCAACGGCCTCACGGCCGATTTGCCGCAGCTTAACTGGGATGATCTGTACACCACCATTCTGCGGGCCAACCTGGCCATCAAATACATTCCTGAGATCACGGGCAGCGGCCTGACCCAGGCGGCCAAAAACAACTACCTGGCCCAAGCCCACGCCGTGCGCGCTTACTGCCACTTTCTGGGCCTGAAAGTCTGGGGCGATGTTCCCCTGGTGCTGGAACCGGTAACCGACCGTAACATCAAAATGGAGCGCACCGCCGCCGACGCCGTTCTGGCCAAAGTGGTGGAAGACCTGAACCTGGCCGCCACCCTGGTAGACCCTGCCAACACCAACGTGTATGAAATCAACCTGGGCGGCATTTACGCCATCTTAACCGATGCGTACATGTGGCAGAAAGACTACGCCAAAGCCGTGGAAACCACTACCAAAATCACGCAGCTGAACCGGTACGCCCTGGCAACTACGCCCACTGAATGGAACGCGATCTTCACAGCCCCCAATACCTCCAAAGAGGCCATCTGGAGCATTTTCTGGGCTTTTGAGCAGGACGGCAGCAACGCCTTGCCCGCCAGAATAGGCAGCAGCAGCAACACCAGTCTGTATGAGATGGATGTGGCGGTGCTGGAGAAATGGCAAACCCAAAAGAACGATTTCCGGAGGTACCTCACCTATGACACCACGCAGGCCTTGTCTGGGGCTATCACCGATATTTACAAGCACTTCCCGTTGGTAGGGGGCAAACAGACGCTGCCGCAACAGTCGCAGGGCGTGGTGCAGAATTCCCTGTACCGCCTGTCAGACATTCTGTTGATGCGCGCCGAGGCCCTGAACATGCTGGGAGGCACCGCCGATAAAGCTGCCGCCGTGACCCTCCTGAACCAGATAAAATCCAGGGCCAAGGTGCCGTTGGTAACCGTAAGCCAGTTTACCACGCAAAAACAATTGGAGACCGCTATTCTGGACGAACGCCAATTTGAGCTCTTCGCCGAGGGCAAACGGTGGTTTGACCTGCGTAGAACCGGCCGCGTGATTGAGGTGATGGATCCGGTGCTGCGCCGCAGGCAAGCGGCAAGAGGTTTGACCGTGACTGGTTTCGGAGACCCCGGCTTTATCTTGTTTCCCATCAGCCGCGACGCCCTCAACGAGAACCCGAACCTGCAGCAGAACGCTCCTTATTCCAGATAACCTTAATTGACCTAGAAGATGAAAAGATATTTTTTATTGGCCAAAGGCTGCGTATTGGCGGCGGCCCTCACGCTCCTGAGCGGTTGTGACTTTGCCGGCCTTGATTTCCAGAAGGACGAGGAGTATGTGTACGAGGTATTAGACCCCAAGGTAGAGATGACCGCCTGGGAGTTCATCAACCTGCCCCGCCAAGACACCCTCTTCAACATGGCCATCAGAGGCATCAAGTACGCTGGCCTGGAAGCCGAGTACAGCAAGCCCGGCCGTACCTTTATTGTCCCTACCTGGACTACGTTTCTGCGGAAGAACACCAACGGCACCCTCAACACGGCCGCCTGGTTCTACCAGAGAAAGGCCGACAAGAAAAACGCCGCCGGCTGGAGCGACATTCCCGTGGAAACGGCCCGCAAGTTTTTCCTGTACCACATAGTGGACGGCGTGTACTCGTATGATAACCTTAGCCCCGACAACATCACCGTGACCACCCTGCTGGATGAGCCCGACAACAAGATGACCTTGAGAGTGGTGAATGACCGCAACTCCCGGATAGAGATCAACAACTACCTCAACACCAAGAGAACCGGTACCATCAGAACCAGCAACATCCAGGTCACCAACGGCGTGGTGCACGTAGCCGATAACTTCTTTGAACCTGGCGTGAAGTAAGAGATTCTGACGGATCCTTCCGTCGGAGACCTCACCCCCAGCCCCTCTCCCGCGGAGAGGGGAGCCACACAATGCGTTTTGGGGCTGTTTTCCTCAAAACAGCCCCAAAACGCGGAAACCTGTGAGGTCTCCAAGACCTCACAGGTTTAGAACCTACTGTCACGAGACTTTAGTCTCGTGACAGTAGGTGAAGCGAGTCTCCAGACTCGCCGGGAACCACCAGCAGGAGTGCAGAACGTCAGATTCTGACAAGCCTATTAAATGGCAGAGCAGGCGGGAATCCGTTTCCCGCCTGTTTTTCAAAAATCAGGCTGAAATCAACCTATGGGAATCTAACGTTCCTGGGCTGGAAAAAAGCGAAGTTGCTGCAAGCCTCCACCTTGGCACCTGTTTTTAGGCCTGATTTTAGAAAAACAGGCTCAAAACAGAAGGCCTTACGTCAATAGTAAAAGCGCCTGCACCTGAGACGGTATAATTCTTAAACAGGTAAAGTAGCAACTTGCAATTATAGGCTCTCTTTTTTGATATACTATTCTGGTATCAGAGTAGACATTCCTTTGCCCTTCCAAAATCGTCTAGAGTTCAACTAAAAGGCGGTCTTTCAAACTTTCCTTCTTCTTAGCACCTCTTTTACTCTTCAGCCTATAAGCAGGCAGGGGAGGGATATTTCTGTTGCCTGATTCAGTTTCATTTACCTTCACCTAACCCATAATTATGATAAGATTATTTACTCAAGTACTGGTACTATTCATTTTTATGTTGCCCGCGGTTGGGCAGGCTCCTCTTGTTTCCTTGCAGAACGGCAAGCTGGTGTACGGCCTGTACGCCAACCAGGGGCAGGACAATGCCGTGAGCCAAGTACCGGATTTCTCCAACGCCGGGTACCGGGGTGGGGGAGTCAAACTGCCGGAGGTAGCGGTAAAAGAAACGGTCTCGGCCCAAACCGGAGACTGTAAGGCCTTGATTCAGGCGGCTATTGATAAAGTGTCTGCCTTGCCGCTGGATGCCAACGGTTTCCGGGGAGCGGTGTTGCTGAAAGCGGGGGTGTACCAGGTGGAAGGCACCTTGTCCATCAAGGCCAGCGGGGTTGTTTTGCGGGGCGAAGGAAACTCTGTGACGGGTACGGTCTTGATCGCGACGCAGCGGTCGCAGCACAATTTGATTGAGGTGAACGGCACGGGCAGCGGTTTTTCTGAGGTGAGCGGGAGCAAAGTACGCATCTCCACGCCGTACGTGCCCACCGGAGCCAAGACCTTTACCGTCGCGAACCACAGCTTTCAGGTGGGAGACCAGGTGGTGGTGCAGAAGACCCCCAATGATGCCTGGATCACCGCCCTGAACACCGCGCAATACGACTGGACGCCCTCCTATTACCGCACCCAGTTTGAGCGCCAGGTGGTGGCCGTGAACGGAAACGAGATCACCTTGAATATTGCGGTGGTAGACCCCCTGGAAGCCATTTACGGGGGCGGCGAGGTGTTCAAGTCAAACGTGAAGGGCCGCATTTCAGAAGCCGGCGTGGAGAACATGCGCCTGGAGTCTGTGTTCCTGCATGACAACGATGAGGCCCACGGCTGGAACGCCATCCAGTTCAGCCGGGCTGAGAACTGCTGGGTGAAGAACGTGGTGGCCAAGTACTTCGGGTACGCGGCGGTGCGTCTGTCCAACAACTCGCGGTTCAACACCATTGAAGACTGCGCCATGATCGACCCCAAATCAGAGTCCACGGGCGGGCGCAAGTATTCCTTCAACCTGGAAAGCAACAGCACCAGCAACCTGTTCCAGCGGTGCCTGACCTGGGGCGGACGCCATGACTACGTGACCGGCGCCAAAGTACCGGGCCCCAATGTGTTCCTGGATTGCGTCGCCGAAAATACCTTGGCCGACATTGGCCCACACCACCGCTGGGCCACCGGCCTGCTGTTTGACAATGTGTACGGCGGACAAATCAGGGTGCAAAACAGAGGCGCCTCGGGCACCGGGCACGGGTGGTCGGGTGCCCAGACCATGTTCTGGAACTGCAAATCTTACAAGAGTGATTTCGAGGTGGAAAGTCCGCCGCTTACCCGCAACTGGGGCATCGGCTGCATCGGGCTTAAACAAACCAACAATGGGTACTGGGAAAGTTGGGGCGCGCACGTTCCGCTGAGAAGCCTTTATTTACAGCAGTTGCAGGAGCGGCTGGGCGAGCAGGCGGTGGCCAATATCACGGTGCCAGAGCAACGTTCAGGAAACCTATGGACGCCTCTGCGCGCCCGCGCCCTGCAACTGGCCGCAGAACCCAGGGTCAATTACGGCCTGGCAAACGGGGAAGGCGACACAGGCGCGTTTGACATCACCGACAACGGCGGGCTGTTAACGTCGCAGTTCGTGAGCAACCGCCCTGCGGAGAATTTTGAGAACATCATTGACAACGATTTCAAGTCCAAGTACTACCAGAACGGCAAGAAGGCCCTGTGGGTGCAATACCAATCGGCGGTGCCGGCCATTATCACCAGTTATACCCTCACCTCGGGCACAGACCAGGAAGAACGCGACCCCAAAGACTGGCACCTGCAAGGCTCCAACAACGGCACCACCTGGATTACGCTGGACACCCGCACCAATGAGGACTTTGCAACCCGTTCCCTGACCCGCACCTTCTCCATCCCCAGCAACACGCAGGCCTTCACCCATTACCGCCTGAACATTACCATGAACGGGGAAAACAACAACACCCAGTTTGCCGAATGGGAGCTGTTTCAACGGAAAACCCAGGAAATAAGCTTCGGGCAGTTGGCAGACCTCACGTACGGCGATGAGCCTTTCCAATTCATCGCCAGTGCCAGCTCCAGTCTGCCGGTTGAACTCACCGTGGTAGCCGGCCCCGCCACCCTTGACGCGGAAGGCTACCTGATCCTCAACGGGGCGGGAACCGTCACGGTGCGCGCGGCCCAAAGCGGCAATGACCGGTATTTTCCAGTAACCGCAGAACAAACGTTTGAAGTAAACAGAGCGCCGCAGGAAATCAGTTTCCCGCCGGTTTCAACCAAAACCTACGGAGACCCCGCGTTTGACCTGGCCGCGACGGTGAATACCAACCTGCCTTTGGTGTATGAAGTCCTGTCTGGCCCGGCACGTGTGGCAGGGGCTACGCTGATCCTCTTGGGAGCCGGTGAAGTGACCGTCAAAGTAAGCCAGGCCGGAACGGAGAATTTCCTGCCCGCCAGCGCGGAGCAGACCTTTACGGTGAACAAAGCGGAACAGGCCATCACGTTTGCAGCGCCTGCCACCGCTTTTGCCGGAGAGAGCATTACTTTGGCAGCTACCGCCTCCTCGGGTTTACCGGTCACGTTCCGCGTACTCTCCGGCCCCGGGAGCATGGAAGGAAGTGTGCTTTCTTTCTCGGGTGAAGGCCAGGTGGTTGTGGAAGCGACGCAGCCAGGAGACGGGAATTACCTGGCGGCCGCACCATCTCAACAAACCATCTTAGTTTATGCAGAGGATGCCAAGAAAGACGGAATCAGGCTGATGGTGTTCCCCAACCCTACCAAAGGGGTTCTGAAAGTGAAGCTAGACAACCGGAAAGACAAGGACTACACGTTTACCATCTATGACAGCTATGGCAATCTGGTTTCCTCCACGGTAGTAGCCAAAAGCCACAAAATGTTTGAGTTGGACTTTGACCTGCAGTCCTCGGCCAACGGGCTCTATTACCTCATGGTTTCTGATGGCACGGAGGTTCTGGTGCGCAGGATTGTGAAACGGTAACTAAGGTCTCACAAACTGATTTACTCTATTCCTGGCCTACTACTTAAGGTAGTGGGCCAGGAATTTTAGCTCTTGTTAAGCACATCTTGATGAACCTGTTTAGAGGTATTCACTGCTGTTACGCACAAGGCCGGTGGTTCCCGGCAAGTCTGGGACTCGCCTCATTCCGTAGAACGGGACTGACTTCAGTCTCGCGCCGGTTGATACACCTGTGAGGTCTTGAAAGCCTCATAGGTATCCGCGTTTCCGGTCTGTTTTTCGCAAAATAGGCGGAAAACGCATCAGTGACCTTTACTAGGGCTCATCCTACCCATCGCATTTTTGTCCGCATTTCTTCCCCCTTTGAAGGCCTAGGATGACAAGTGCAGTGGAGGAGCCGAAAACCATTGCACAAAGCATAAAGCCCGCGGATAAGCATCGGGGAAGCGTGAACCTGCACGAGTAATCATCCTAGACCTTCAAAGGGGAAGACCGGATACGGTGCTCGTTTGTTATAAACTTACGGGGTAGCATGGACTCTACTGGAGTGGGGCTGGGGCTCTGGGGGATCCTGCCGCAAGTGTCTGTCTAGGCCTTTGTTTCCAGGCTGATTTCAGGAAAACAGCCTGGAAAGCGAAATTCTCTATTCATATTGCTCCTCGCCGCCGTTAAGAGTTCCTCCCAAATTGTATAATGTGTCTTCACAGCTGAATGTCACGTATTAAGGATGAAGCTGTATTGACCCTGCACTTTGATGGGCTCAACAATAACCAATAAGTCCCATACCTTTTCCTTCTTTCTTTTAAAAACAGGAGAGGCTACCCTTTAATCAGGCCATCAAGCTTTATAAACATTCATTTATAAAGCTTGATCTACTATAATCTGTTAGATATATTAGCATTTTAGCCCTTCCATAGCAACAGCATGAAGTATACACTGTTTAAGCCAATAAGGCCAAGTTGGTTCATAGAGATCATTGTAAAGAGATGCAAAAAATGGTTCTTTACCGCAGGGTAGGGTCTCACGAGGGCAGCAGCTGGCTTTCCGGAGAACTAGAAGTCGCCATTATGGCTGTGGAACCGTCAGGAACAACGAATACGTGAACTCGGTCTATTCATTTATATAGAGCAAATGAATCAACATGAAGAATAAGCTACTGCCTCTCCTTTGCTTAACCTTCTTCATTCTAACTGTGGCTGTGTTGTCCGCAAATGCCCAAACGCCAGAACCAAGTAAGTTTATCCTTGAGCGGGATGCCCAAGTAGCCCAGGAACAAGTGGGCCCGCACGGTGGGGGAGGGAAAACGATTGGCTACAGCTTTTTTGAGGGTGTAAAGGACTACAAAACTGCGTTCAAGAAAAGAACGTTAAAACCCGGTTCCTCTATTGGCTATCACTTGCAGAAAGAAGACGAAGTATATTACATCATCAGTGGGTACGGCAAGATGACGATGAACGGTGAAACATTTACCGTAAAGCCAGGGGACGCTATTTTGACCCGGCCAGGAAGTTCACATAGCCTCACGCCAGAAAGTAGCAACGAACTTACATTGATCATTGTTTACCAAAAAAAGTAAGAAGCCGCCAACCAACTCCTATATTGACACGGCAGCAGCACGGGTAATTAGTCCTAAGATTGTAAGGAAGCGGATACTTACATCAGGCGGATGGCTCCATTCTGCTTTTTGAATTCTGCTTCAGCCGAGGTTGGCAGAGGACAGAAACTTTAACCATGGCCCCTAGCCCAAGTACACCTAGGTGCCAGCGGTCACCTATGACCCTTTTGGCCTGTTTTCTGGAAATTAGGTCAAAAGGGGAGCTCCTTCCGGTAATATCGCGTGAAACGGAAACCACACCAGAGACAAAGAAAATACTGAACCGTTCAATTAAGATTTGTTATGCCAAGAAGGGGTTATCTAAGGCATGGCCTATCAATATAACAGAGCTGCCCTGTTGGGAAGAGAGGGTAACCAGTGCTTTTTTCAGGCTTTGCCCCTCTCACCAGCTTTAAAAGACTATATGGGTGTCCTCCCATTTAGCTGAAGCCGTCTCTATTCTTCAGCTAGGAGCTTGTTTAAATTTGAGGTTTGCAGGCTCAACTAACCAGAGAAAGGTTCTGCGGAAGGGTTTTTTGAGCCGCGTAGCAGCGCTACGGGGCGAGAAAAAGGCGAACGCAGGTTCTTTCTATGGCCGTTTGTAGCGCACAGATGAAATTTAAACAAGCTCTAAGCACATCTTTAGCTTTGTCTTCATTTTATGCCAAATACCTGGTCAATTTTACAGAAAATAGAAAGGATTAGTAATTAGATAGCCCTAAAATTGATAATTTTCCATCTGTTGGGAATGAAGTATTATATGGTTTCCCTATATTTGTTAATCAACAAGCTTTATGAGGTTAGAAATGTTATTACTTCAGTTTCTTAGAGGAACTGAAGCAGGCTAGAACCTTACTTCTCTGCTAAAACGATTTAGTATCCAAGGATTGATCTATAGATAACCGGACTAGACCAATTCGCTTTAAAAGTAAAATTGTTGAAAATACTGGCGGGACAGGCGCTGGGCTCAGCTTTATCTCTAACGCAGGCCTGAGAGGTTTGGACGGTGAAGGAAATAATGCACCGCAAAGAAGGAATTGAAGCCTCCAGGTTGCTCTGGAGCGTGGCTGTGAGAGTGCCCGTGCAGGAAGCCATAAAGATCCAGGTACCGGGGTTTGAGCCTTGGCGGAATCTAGAGGGTTAGAATATGGAATCATGCGCTCCCTAAACTGATGATTGTAAGGTAAGTTCGAATCCATAGTAAAATCAAACTTATCGGATCCCTTCAAAGAACCAGGATTATAAATTATTGTAATAATGGAACCCCATACTTCTGATGGTTCAATTATAGATACTCAATTTGTCAATCACCATCACACAAACCAACCAACACGCAAATGGCAAGAATATCGAGCAGTACAGCGGAAGTGGCTACCGCAACCGTGACAGATACCACAAACAAGAGCTACACGGGGCCTCTGGCGGTGGTGACGCTGCTGTTCTTCATGTGGGGGTTCATCACGTGCATGAACGACATCCTCATCCCCAAGCTCCAGCAGGTCTTCACGCTGCAGAACTGGCAGGCGATGCTCATCCAGACGGCCTTCTTTGGGGCCTACTTCATTGTCTCGCTTCTGTATTTCGTCTTCTCTGTGACCAAGGGCGACCCTATTCTGAAGATCGGGTACAAAAACGGCATCATCGCGGGACTCATTGTGACGGCACTGGGCTGTCTGCTGTTCCTGCCCGCCGCCGAGGCGCATTCCTACGGGCTGTTCCTGGCCGCGCTGTTTGTGCTGGCCTCGGGCATTACGGTGCTGCAGATAACGGCCAACCCCTACGTGTCCATCCTGGGGCCGCCCGAGTCCTCGTCCAGCCGCATGAACATGACGCAGGCGCTCAACTCCTTCGGCACCACCATTGCGCCCATCATCGGCGGGTACCTCATCTTCGACCAGGTGTCTAACGATGCCGCCAACGCCGACTCGGTGAAGGCGCCCTACCTCGGCCTGGCCATTACCTTGGTTGTGATCGCGGTGATTATCAAGTTGGCCCGCCTGCCCCGCCTCACCGGAGACAGCAACACCGTGGTGGCCGGTTCGGGCGCGCTGCGGCACCGGCACCTGGTGCTGGGCATCATCTGTATCTTCATGTACGTGGGCGGCGAGGTGGCCGTGGGCAGCATGCTCATCAACTACCTCAAATTGCCGCAGATTGCGGGGCTGGACGAGTCGGAGGCCAAGCACTTCCTGTCCTTCTACTGGGGCGGGGCCATGGTGGGCCGCTTTTTCGGGGCCGTGGCTTTGGCGCAGTTCCGCAACAACTCGCTCAAGTACGTGATCATGGCGGCCATCGCGGCCGTAACCTTCGGGACGGTGTACGCGCTCTATGACCTGGATCAGGCGCTGATTATCCTGGGATTGATTGCGGTGAATTTTGCGGTATTGCTGCTGGGGCGCTTTATCCCTAACCGGACGGTGGGGCTGTACGCTTCTGCGGTGATCGTGCTGCTGCTGATCGGGACTTTCGCTGAGGGCAGCATGGCCATGTGGGCCGTTATTGCGATAGGGCTGTTCAACTCCATCATGTTCCCTACCATTTTTGACCTGGCCATCAAGGGGCTGGGCGTGCACACGAGCCAGGGCTCCTCGCTGCTGGTGATGGCCATTGTGGGTGGGGCCATCGTGCCGCCGCTGCAGGGCGCGCTCGCCGACGTGACCGGCGACGTGCAGCTTTCCTTTATTGTGCCGCTGCTCTGCTACCTCTACATTGTCTTCTATGGCTTCTCGGGCTACCGGATCAGGGGCGGTGCGGGGAAATTAGTGGGATAACCCAACTTGCGTTTCAAGGCTGTTTTCCGAAAAACAGCCTTGAAATATGACGAAAAAATTAGTTGGCTGAATACAGGTAGAGAGAACTTGTTTCTTCAATGGATTCAAATTGAGTGAGATGCTCTGGTAAATACCAACTGTTGATTTGCTTGATTCAGCAAATTGAGATGAAAGAAAAGACAGGTTCATCGGCTGCGTTGTAAGGACGATGCCGATGAACCCTTTTAGAGTTTTTCATTCTGGGGCAAGCGTCCTTTTGATTTATTGTTCTCAGGCTACTTTTAGAAAGACAATCCAAATTTGTACACTGCCGCAAGTACCCGCTTGTACCGCCGTTTTTAGGCTATTTTCATGAAAACAGGTAGAAACCCCTAAACAACTTCACTGCTAAGGGATCTTGGCTGTGCAGTTGAACGAGTATTGCCCATAGGGAATACCATTGCTTGCTCACTACATCACAGCTTCTACCAAAGCTACAACCCACGCTTTTTAAGTCATGGAGTACAGGGTGATTGAATTCTACCACATAGCTGGAAACCATTTATGACGCAGCGGTATATTGCTTCTAGGAGAAATAACCAATACTTTTACCAAAAGCTAAGGACGGTTTTTAGTGCTTGCGCCTAGTGAAAGTAAGGTGTTTTTAGGCCGGTTCTAACCTGCGTTTGCGTATGTCCAACGCAACTTTCTGTTTTCGCTGAAAATAAAGCAAAGGCGGATGCTTGCATTAGAGAATAAACTATCAACAAAGCTTTTAAAGAAACAATAACAGTCTCCGTTTTACCACACAATAGCTTCTCTTTCAGTCCAGATTATACAGATTTGGCGGAGGAGGCAAGATGAAATCATGAAGAAAATCCTTTTACCCTTAGCTTTCCTTTTTACAACTGCTGTCTACGCGCAGGACTGGCCAAACCTAAAGAAATACGAAGCCGCTAATCAACAAATCATCTCCGCTTCCCAACCACCCAAAGCTGTTTTAATGGGTAATTCTATCACCGAGGGATGGTGGCAGCAGCGTCCGGAATTTTTTGAGAAAAACGGTTTTGTGGGAAGAGGAATAGGGGGGCAGACCACCCCGCAAATGCTTATAAGGTTTACCCCAGACGTGATCGATCTAAAGCCTGAGGCAGTGGTCATTCTGGCCGGAACCAATGATATAGCCGGTAACACCGGGCCTTCCTCCGTAAAGATGATCACAGACAACCTGGCGGCCATGGCGCAATTGGCCAAGTCAAACGGGATCAAGGTAGTGCTGAGTTCCATACTGCCGGTGAAGGAGTACCCTTGGAGCAAAGACGTTGACGCGGTAGGCATGATTGCGCAGGTGAATGCGTGGATGAAACAGTATGCCCACGAGCATGATTTTGTATATCTGGATTATTTCTCTGCCATGTCAGATGAGGAGAAGGGGCTACGTAAAGTGTACTCAGGCGATGGTGTGCACCCAAATCTGGCGGGGTATGCCGTCATGGAACCGCTGGTGCTGGAAGCAGTTGAGAAAGCGCTCAAACAGGGCAAGAAACGCTCAGACAAAAACAAAGGACGCAGAACCAAAAAATAACAGGTCTATTTCGCCTTCCTGTAGTAAGCTTGTTCGTATGAGGAACAACCATGGCAGCCCGCTCCAATTGGAGGCGCGCCCAGACCTTTGCCACAACGGCGGCAACTCAGTAATCCTTACCTTTGAGGGTTGGTGAGTCCTAAACGCAAATAGCTTTTTAAATTGAAAACCAAGCGTCCCTCCCTCAAAGACATTGCCGCTAACTTACAAGTCTCTGTGACCACCGTCTCTTTTGTCTTGAACGGCAAAGGCCCGGAGATGCGTATTTCAGAGGAAGTTACCCGCAAGATATTGGAATATGCTGAGGAGGTCAACTACACCCCCAACCAGTTGGCGCAAAGCCTGCGCACCGGTAAGACCAACATCCTTGTGTTTATGGTGGAGGATATCTCCAACCCTTTCTTCGCCAAATTGGCCCGCATTATTGAAGTCATGGCGTACAAGAAAGGGTACAAGGTTATTTTCTGCAGCAACGAGAACGACAACCGGCACACCGAGGAGCTCCTGCAGGTATTCAGGGATAGGAAGGCAGACGGCTATATCATTATTCCGTCTCCCGGGGCCAAAAAGCAGATCAAGGCCCTGCTGGAGGAAGACATTCCCGTCATCCTCTTTGACCGTTACTTCCCAGATCTGGAGACAAACTATGTAGTGATAGACAATGAGAATGCCACCTACAAGGCTATGAACCATCTCATTGAAAGTGGCTACCAGAACATTGGTTTTATCACGATTGCCGCAAAACAGACCCAGATGCTGGATCGCCTGTCGGGCTATCATAAGGCAGTGAAAGAAGCTAACTTGCCAAGCCGTATTCTGGAGGTGTCTTTTGGGGAGGATGCCCTGCAAGTGGAAGGTCTCATGCGGGATTTTTTTGAAGCGAACCATCAATTAGATGCCGTTTTCTTCGCCACCAACTACTTAACCCAACGTGGGCTGTTGGTAATGCGCGAGCATTTCCCGGGCAAGCTGAAGGAGTGGGGGATAATGACCTTTGATGATAATGAATTTTTCCGGATCCATACACCTTCCATCTCAGCGGTGGCCCAGCCCTTGGAGGAAATCGGCAAAACCCTGATGGAGATGATGCTGGAGTTGTTGCATAAAAACGAGAAAAAAGAAGTCCGCCAGATAGTGCTCAAAGCCGAACTGAAAGAACGCGACTCCTCAAGGCCCAAAGTAAGCAGCAACCAATAAGTGCGCTTGCCTGCTGTGAGAATCCTGCACTAGACATCAGAAAGAAGCTGTTTAGGGTTTTCTATTTGGGTGCTGGCCATGCGTCCGCTTGCGCCTTGCTCTCCCCTTCTTTTTCGGCTAAATCCGGAGCCGTAGCGTCGTGTCGGTGTCACGGCGCTACGGCTGCTGTTTTGGGCCTGTTTTTCAAAAAACAGGCCCAAAACAGCAGCAAATGATATTTTCTTTTGGAAGGCTTAAGCTCTTATAGGAAAACTAGCCACATCTTAGCAGATAGATTTTGTAATCAGATATTTTTTTGCATATTTGCTAAAACGATTTAGGTTACGGCTTTATGATTAAGAATTCAGCAAAAGTCTTGGTACTGCTTGGCGGTCTTTTCTTAGGCGGCTGTTCTTCCCTGAAGGAAACCGCTTTGAAACCGGTAGAATATGTAAATCCTTACATGGGAAACATAAGCCACCTGCTGGTTCCAACCTACCCCACCATGCACCTGCCCAACGCCATGCTTCGGGTGTACCCAGAGCGGGAAGATTACACGGGCGTGCGCCTGAAAGGGCTTCCGGTGGCCGTTACCAGTCACCGGGGAAGCTCGGCCTTCAGTTTAAGTCCTTTCCAGGGACCTAAGACAGAGTTGAAATCCGTTATCCGCTACAGCTACGACCGGGAGAAAATCACGCCCTATTCCTATTACGTGTACCTGGACGAGCAGGAGATGGACGTGCGTTTCGGGCTGTCCGGCCAGGCCGCCGTCTATGAGATAAATTTCGGGCGTCAGGAGGATTCTTACCTGGTGGTCAGCTCCCGGCAGGGAGAACTCAAGTGGGACGGAAACGCGCTCTCCGGCTACCAGGAACTGGCCAACAACACGCGTATCTACGTCTACCTCCAGCCGGAAACCCAGCCTTTAAACGTCTCGGTGCTGCGGGGAGGGCAGCTTTCCGCCGGAACTTCCACGCAGGGGCAGGAAGCCAGCATGGTCATGGAGTTTCCCGCCGCCCAGAAGTCTCTGAAACTACGGTACGGCATTTCCTTTATTGATGCGGCGCAGGCCCAGCGGAACATGGTGCGCGAGGTGGCCGGCAAGAGCATTGCCCAAGTACAGACCGCCGCCGAAAAACGCTGGAACGAGGCCCTGGGCAAAATAGCCGTGGCCGGGGGCACCCCGGATGAACGGCGCGTCTTTTACACCTCTTTGTACCGCACGTTTGAGCGGCCCGTCAACATCTCGGAAGACGGTCGTTATTTCAGCGCCTTTGACGGAAAGGTACACGAATCTGACCGCGATTTCTATACCGATGACTGGATCTGGGATTCTTACCGGGCGCACCACCCGCTGAACGTCCTCATTGACCCGGCCAAGGAAGAAGACATCTTGAACTCCTTCGTGCTGATGGCCCAGCAAATGAACCAGTTCTGGCTGCCTACCTTCCCGGAGATTACCGGCGACAGCCGACGAATGAACTCTAACCACGGCGTGGCCACGCTGCTAGACGCCTGGCAGAAAGGCCTTCGGAACTTTGATTTAACGGCCGGTTACCAGGCCTCCAGAAATGCGATTATGGAGAAAACCCTGGCCCCCTGGTCAGCGGCCCCGGCGGGGGAGTTAGATCGTTTTTACCAGCGGAAAGGCTACATCCCGGCGCTGCGGCCCGGGGAGAAGGAATACATCCCGGAGGTGAATTCCTTTGAGCGTCGCCAGGCCATAGCCGTCACCTTGGGCACCGCCTACGACCAGTGGGCCCTGTCTGAGATGGCCGATGAACTTGGAAACGCCGCCGACGCCAAATTCTTCCGGGAAAAATCTTACAACTACCGGCATCTGTTCAACAAAGAAACCGGGTTTTTCCATCCCAAGGACTCGGCCGGCAACTTCATCATGCCCTTCGACTATAAATTCTCCGGCGGAATGGGTGCCCGCGATTACTACGGCGAGAACAATGCCTGGACGTACCAGTGGGACGTGCAGCACAACGTGGCCGACCTGATTTCCTTGATGGGCGGGCGGCAAAACTTCCTGCAGAACCTGGACCAGCTGTTTGAGGAGCCGCTTGGCAGGAGTAAGTTCTCTTTCTATGCCCAACTGCCTGACCAAACGGGCAACGTGGGGCAATTCTCCATGGCCAATGAGCCGTCCCTCCACATTCCGTACCTGTATAACTATGCCGGCCAGCCCTGGAAAACCCAGAAGATGATCCGGTTTCTGGTAGACACCTGGTTCCGGAACGACCTGATGGGCGTGCCCGGCGATGAGGACGGGGGCGGAATGTCAGCGTTTGTGGTTTTCTCCCAGCTTGGGTTCTATCCGGTCACCCCGGGCATGCCCGTGTACAACATTGGCAGCCCGGTGTTTGAGAAAGCGGTGGTGAACTTGGGGAACGGCAAGGAATTCAGCATCATCGCCAAGAACTATGACCCGGAAAACAAATACATCCAATCGGCGCGCCTGAACGGCCAGGACTGGAACAAGCCCTGGTTCTCCCACCAGGATATCATGAATGGCGGCGTATTGGAACTTACCATGGGGGTAAAACCCAACAAAAACTGGGGCGCGGCGGTAGAGGCGGCACCGCCTTCTTTGGGTAAATGATGAAAACAGCGTTCCATATCCTTTTGGCGGTGCTTCTCTGCGGAATGGGCTTTTCAGCCAATGCCCGGCAGGAGAGGGATTTAGTGCAGTATGTGAACACGCTGCAAGGCACCAACTCGTCTTTTGAGCTGACCTACGGCAACACCTACCCCACCACGGCCTTGCCCTTCGGGATGCACACCTGGACGCCGCAGACGGGCAAGAACGGCAACGGCTGGAAATACCAGTACGCCAAGGATTCCATCCGGGGTTTTCAGCAGGCGCACCAATGCAGCTCCTGGAGTGGTGATTACGCCGTCTTTTCCTTGATGCCTGTGGCAGGGAATTTGAAACTGCACGAAGATGAGCGCGCCTCCAAGTTTAGCCACGCCAATGAGATAGGCAAACCCCATTACTATAAAGTCACCTTAGACAACCAGATTACCACGGAGATTTCCCCCACCGAGCGGGGCGCCCACTTACGTATCAGCTTTCCGGAGGGGGAAAAGGCCTATCTGGTGCTGGATGGCTACACCGGCCCCAGCTCCGTGAAGATTGACCCGGAAAACCGACGCATCACGGGCACGGTTTCCAACGGCCGGCTGGTCGGGAAACTCATCAACTACTTCGTCATAGAATTTGACCAGCCATTTAAAGCCTACGGAACCTGGGAGAACCGCAGAGGCGGGCAATGGCCCAGCGTGGTTTCTGCCGATGGAAGGGGAGCAGGCGCGTATCTGGAATTCCCGGCCGGCGCGAACGTACAAATCAAAACGGCCTCCTCTTACGTGAGTCTGGAGCAGGCAAAACTCACCCTTAAGAACGAACTCGGGAGCCACGCTACCCTGGAGGCCACCAAAGAAGCAGCCCGCCAGGTATGGAACCGGCAACTGGGGAAAGTTACCGTGGAAGGCGGTACCGAAGAACAGCTGCGCACCTTTTACTCCACCCTGTTCCGGGCCAACCTGTTTTCCCGCAAGTTCTATGAAATTGGTGCAGATGGGGAGCCGTATTATTTCAGCCCGTATGACCTCACGCTCCACAAAGGCTACCTTTTCACCGATACCGGTTTCTGGGACACCTTCCGGGCGCAGTTCCCCTTGAATACCATTTTACACCCCACCCAGCACGGCAGGTATGTGGCTTCCTTGCTGGACGTGTACGCGCAGAGCGGCTGGTTGCCCAGCTGGTCTTTCCCCAACGAGAACGGCGGCATGATCGGGAACCACGCCATCACCCTGCTGACGGATGCCTGGGCCAAGGGCATCCAAACCTTTGACCCCCAACGGGCCCTGAAAGCCTATTTCCACACCGCCACCAACAAAGGCCCCTGGGGCCCCTCCAACGGGCGCGAAGGCTGGAAGGAATACTACACGCTGGGGTATGTGCCCTACCCGCAGTACGAGGAAGGAACCGCCAAAACCCTGGAGTACGCCTATGATGACTTCGCCGGTTATCACCTGGCTAAGATGACTGGGAATAATTTCTACCAAGGCATTTTTGAGCGGCAGATGTTCAATTACCGCCACGTCTTTGACCCCGCCACCGGCTTTATGCGGGGGCGGCAGGCCGATGGGAAATGGAACCCTGATTTTGACCCCTTTGAATGGGGCGGCCCCTACACCGAGGCGAACGCCTGGCATTACCTTTGGTCGGTTTTCCATGACGTGCAGGGGCTGGCAAAGCTCCTTGGCGGTGAAAAGCAGTTGGTGAGCAAGCTTGACTCGGTTTTTTCCTTGCCCAACACCGTGAACACCGGCTCCTACGGCTATATGATACATGAGATGAAGGAGATGCAGTTGGCCAACATGGGGCAGTACGCCCACGGTAACCAGCCCATCCAACACATGATTTACCTGTACAACTACGCCGGCCAACCCTGGAAAGCCCAGTATTGGGTGCGGCAGGTGATGGAACGCCTGTACAATTCCACCGAAAACGGGTACCCCGGCGACGAAGACCAGGGGCAGACCTCCTCTTGGTACGTGTTAAGTGCCCTGGGCTTTTACAGTGTCACGCCGGGTATCGATGAATACGTGCTGGGCAGCTCCATCTTCAGGAAAGCGACCATCCACCTGGAGAACGGGAAAAAATTTGTAATTGAGGCCGAAGAAAACAGCAAGGAGAACGTGTACATAAAATCGGCAAAGTTAAATGGGAAGGCCTACTCCAAAAATTTCATCCGGCACAAAGATATTACGGAGGGAGGGCTGCTGAAATTCAAGATGGATAACAAGCCGAATAAATCAAGGGGAACCAAGGACAGCGATAAGCCTTTCTCGGTTTCCCGCTGAAGTAGTTAGCGCGCTTTCCTGTTTTGGGCCTGTTTTTCCAAAAACAGGCCCAAAACAGGCTCAAAGGCTCTGACGCGAAAGCCAGCAGAAGAATCATAACGGCCTGGCGGAAAGAGGGCCAAGTAAAGGAGCAACAGGTAAACGAAACGAACAGACCATATATGAAAAGAAGAGACTTCATCCAGAACGCAGCCCTGGCCGGCGGACTTTTTATGCTGAGCCCCTTATCCGTGGTAGGCGGCCCGGCGGTCAGCAGCAGAATGTTCAGCCGTTTCCCGGAGGTGAGAACCCCGGCGGCGAAGCGAAATTTCAGCAGCAAGGAGATTGAGAAAGCCATCCAGGAATTCGGCAAAAAAGTAAAGGATGAAGAGCTCGCGTGGCTGTTCAACAACTGTTTCCCCAATACCCTGGACACCACCGTCACCTACGCAGAAAAGAACGGCCGTCCAGATACCTACGTCATCACCGGCGACATCAACGCCATGTGGCTCCGCGACAGCTCGGCGCAGGTGTGGCCGTACCTGCCGTTCACCAGGAAAGACAAAAACCTCAAAGACCTGATTGCCGGGGTGGTGAACCGGCAGACCACCTACATCCTGAAAGACCCCTACGCCAACGCCTTCTATAACGATTCCACCCAAACCGGCCACTGGGTCAAAGACATCACGGCCATGCAGCCGGGGGTGCATGAGCGTAAGTGGGAGATTGATTCGCTTTGCTACCCCATCCGGTTGGGCTACGGCTACTGGAAAACCACCGGAGACACCTCTCCGTTCAATTCGGAATGGCAGCAGGCCATCAAGCTGATTCTGAAAACATTCAAGAACCAGCAGATGAAAGAGGGGAAAGGCGACTATTCCTTCCAACGGGAAACCGCCACCGCTACCGATACCCGGGCACTCCAGGGCTACGGCTATCCGGTGAAGCCGGTAGGGCTCATCGCGTCGGCTTTCCGGCCCAGCGACGATGCCACCGTTTTCTCGTTTCTGGTGCCTTCCAACTTTTTCGCGGTGGTCAGCCTGCAACAGGCCGCCGAGATGATGTCCGCTATTTCCAAAGACCAAGCTACCGCTCAGGAGTTAAGGCAGTTGGCCCAGGAAGTGAAGGAAGCCCTGCAAAAACACGCGGTGGTGAAACACCCATCGCACGGCGACATCTACGCCTTTGAGGTGGACGGCTACGGAAACCATCTGCTCATGGACGATGCCAACGTGCCCAGTTTGCTGTCCTTGCCGTATTTGGGCGCGGTAGAGGAGAATGACCAAATTTACAAGAACACCCGGCGTTTCATTCTTTCCCTGGACAACCCTTTTTTCTTCAAAGGAACCGTCGCCGAAGGCATTGGCGGCCCGCACATTGCGGTAGACACCATCTGGCACATGGCCATTATTGTGCAGGCCCTCACCAGTAAGGAAGATGCCGAAATAAAGAAGTGCATTGGTATGCTGAAATCAACCCACGCCGGTACCGGTTTCATGCACGAGGCCTTCCACAAAGACAACCCGGCAGAGTTCACCCGCAAATGGTTTGCCTGGGCCAACACCCTGTTTGGGGAACTGCTCTGGAAAACCTATCAGGAGAAGCCGCATTTACTGTAAGTGACTGGGGCAGATGATTTACAGCTAAATCAATATTTAATTAATGGCAGAAGATAAGAATATTGTCCTGGGCGTTGACATCGGCGGAAGCCATATCACGGCTGCGGCCGTGGATTTGGATCGCTTTGAGATCATAGCGGGAACCAGTTTCAACCGGGAAATAAACAACAAGGCTTCAAAAGAGGCTATCATTGGAGCCTGGGCAGACACGGTGCGGGAGGTGCTGAAAACCTGTATCCAAACGGTGGGCCTTGATCGTAAGAAGGTAGCCGGTATCGGTATTGCCATGCCGGGCCCCTTTGATTACCTCAACGGGGTGGGCATGTTTGAAGGGAACGACAAATATGAGAGTCTTTACAAGGTGGACGTTCGGGAGCCGTTAAGCCAGTTGGTCAACATCCCTGAGGAGAAGATCCACTTCTTCAATGACGCCACCTCCTTTGCGGTGGGGGCTGCGTTGCAGCAGAAGGTACTCCATCACAGAACCGTGGGGCTTACCCTGGGTACCGGTTTTGGGGCAGCGTTCCTGATGAACGGATTACCCGCCGCAGAGCACTCCCAAGTTCCGGAGAACGGGTGCCTATGGGACAAAAGCTTCAAAGACGGCATTGCCGACGATTATTTCTCCACCCGTTGGTTTGTGCGCCAATATGAGGCAATGACAGGACAAGCCTGTAAGGGGGTGCGGGAGATTGTCGCCTTCAACAATGCCGCTACCCACCAAGTTTTTGAGGAGTTTATAGAAAACCTGACGGAATTCCTGGCTCCGCACCTGGAGAGATTCAAGGCCGATGTGCTTATGATGGGAGGGAACATCGCGAAAGCGCATCCTCTGTTTCTGGAAGCGTTGAAAAAATCTCTGGGAGTTCCTCTTGGACTGCAAATGGAGATTGTGAATAACACAGAGAGCTGCAACATTCTGGGCGCATCGCATCTGATGAGTCTGGATTACTGGAAGCAGCAGACAGCGTTGAAGGCCTTCATCTAAGGCCATTGAAGCTATGCGGGGTTTTTGAAAAAGCGTAGAAGTAGCTAGGGCGTGTTGACAATTAGAGCTCACAAGCTATTCTGAGCGTGCTTAAGGCTTACTCAGGCTCTTGAGAGGGGCAATCTGAGGTAAATCTCCCGCCTATAGTAATGCAGAGTAGGCTAAAAGCGTCTTAAAATCATCTTAAATCCATCATTCAAGCTTAATTGTCAACACGCCCTAGTTCTTGCTGCCTGTAATTCGCAATTTTCCTGTTTCCGGCTCGTTTTTCCATAAACAGGCCGGAAACAGGAAAATTGAAAGTTCATCCTCCTTCCTTCTTCGCCATCAGTTCTTAAAGTCAACGCGGACTCGGGAATTGCAGGCGCCATACAGAAGCCACAAAGGCCTCCCAGAAGCAGCCAAGAGCACCCGTCCCGACTTGAAACGCCTTCTCCCCTGGAACCAGGCACGCATGCCGTCCCCCTTTGAAGGGAGTAGGGGGATGACAGGCTGGTTGAAGCAACAGTTAGCCTTTGCCCTGGAGAGAGGAGAGTACTTCTCGGGAACGCCTGATCTGCCCGGGAGATCATCCCCCCACCCCCTCAAAGGACGACGATATGCGCGGGAGGATGGAGAGGCGGTACTTCTTCAGGTAAGTGAACCGAGCAATTCCCGAGTTCAAGTTAAAGTCAGGGTAGCTTTCAATTCTGACCCATTGCATATCCATCTTTGCTGGAGGTGGTTTGCCGCTTTCTGAAAATAAGATCTGAGCGCACCTCCGCCATGTGCGTCGGTTTGCCAAAGGGGGCTGCCAAGCTAAATAGGCTTTGCTGATTCTACCGCTTCGGGGCAGGTTTTTATAATCGCCAAGCCATGGTCAAAATCATAAATTAGAGGAATTAATAAATCACTAATTTTTTATTAATATTTGCTTGGAAACGACTAAAACGTTTTAGTATATTTGATATAATTGTAAAAGCGGTGATTTTGCCCCCGGTATCTGATGCGAATCCATAAGAAGTTTTATGTTCAATTAACAACCAAAAGTTATGATAAAAAGGTACTTTAATAAGTATTTGCGTAGGGGATGGGGGCTGGTGTCTTGCGCCGTAGTCCTGTCGTACTTTCCTGCGCATGCCCGTACATCGTCTTTCAATGTACTTGGAAATGATCTTGAACTTGCATTTATCCAGGATCAAAGAACAATAACGGGAAGGGTCGTAGATGAGCGGGGAGCGCCCCTTCCGGGGGCCAGCATCCTGGTGAAAGGAACTTCTAACGCGGTCATGGCCGATGGCGAAGGGAATTTCAGGATTACAGCGGGGCAGAACGCCGTGCTGGTGGTCTCTTACCTGGGGTACAAACCTCAGGAGGTAGCTGTTGCCGGCCAGACCGACCTGTCAGTTAGATTGCAAACAGATGCATCAGGCCTGGATGAAGTGGTGGTGGTGGGGTACGGTACTCAGAAGAAAGAGAACCTTACCTCTGCTATTTCCACCATCAGAGGGGAAGACATTATTACTACCACCAGCTCCAGCCTGGCGCAGAGCCTCCAGGGGAAAGTGCCGGGGCTGCAGATCCGGCAACAAGACGCCGAGCCGGGCAGCTTTGCCTCTTCCATCAACATCCGCGGTTTCGGAGAGCCCCTCTACGTGATTGACGGCATAGTGCGTGATGGCGGGGTGGAGTTCCAGCAACTTAACCCCAATGACATTGAGAGCATCACGGTATTGAAAGATGCCTCGGCGGCCATTTACGGCTTAAATGCTGCCAACGGGGTAATTCTGGTGACCACCAAGAAAGGCATCGCCGGAAAACCCACTTTTAATTACACAGGTACCGTCGGCTTCCAATCTCCTACCGATGTGCCGGAAATGTCAACCGCCGCCCAGTATCTGGAGATGTACAATGACGCGGTCTTCTATCGTGATAGAAACCACTTCCTCTCGGCCGACGAGATGCAGCGGTGGCGCGAGGGTGGCCCCGGCTACACCAGCACGAACTGGTTTGACGAGACCTTCAAAGACTACGCCACCCAGCACCAGCACAATTTCTCCGTGAGGGGCGGCACCGAGAAGGCAGATTACTTCGTCAGCCTGGGCACTTTCTCTGAGGGCGGCCTTTTCAAGAGCAATGATATAAATTACAACCGCTACAACCTGCGCTCCAACGTGGGCCTGCAACTCACCGATAACCTACGGGCGGAAGTGATGCTCTCCGGCAGGTACAGCAAAAGGGAATACCCCGGTGGGGATGGGTTCATGTGGATCTATAAAGGAACCATCATCAGCCACCCGCATGAGCGGCCTTTCATCAACGATGATCCCAATTATCCTGCCAACATCTTCAACCAGCAGAACGCTGTGCTGATGTCTCAGGATGAATATGCGGGCTACACCACCAATGAGAACAAGGACTTTACCTCTTCTGCATCCCTAGCCTGGACTGTCCCCTTTATCAAAGGGCTGGAGGCAAGGGCTACCGCCTCTTATGACAGCAGAAACATGTTCAACAAGAACGTGTGGAAGAACTATACGGTCTATTCCAAGGATTTAACGCCGCAGGTGATGAATCCGCCAAGGATTGCCAACGCCATAGATGATGCCAACCGCCTGGTGTTCCAGGGACAGCTGACGTATGAGAACACTTTCCTAGATGTGCACAACATCAGCGCGACGGCGGTTTTTGAACAGAAACGCTATAACAAGAAATATTCCTACTTGAAAAGAGAATATGAGTTCTTTACTACCGATGTGGTTGATTTTGCAGGCGGACTCCAGACCAATGCGGGCAATGAAGTGGAGGAAGCCACCATGTCTTACATTGGCCGCGTCAACTATGACTACGCCGGGAAATACCTAGCCAGCTTTGCTTTCCGGTATGATGGGTCTTACCGGTATGCGCCAGGCAACCGTTGGGCTTTCTTTCCTACTGTTTCCGCCGGGTGGAGGATTTCTGAGGAGGGCTTCATCAAAGACAACCTCACCTTTATTGACGACCTCAAAATTAGGGCCTCTTACGGCCAGATTGGCGAGAATGTAGGAGATGCTTTCCAGCACGTGCTAGGCTTTAATCCTGCGCCCAACCAAGGCGCTGAGTTCACCAACGGCGGCGTGACCGGCGGATTAACCGCCCCCGGGGTGATCAACCCTAACTTTGCCTGGGTTGAGTCAACCATTGCCGACGTGGGCGTAGAAGGCAGCTTCTTCAACAACAAGCTGAGCTTTGAGGCTGATTATTATGAAAGGGAGAAAACCGGGAAACTGAAAACCCGTGAAGGCGGCTTGCCCAACACCTTCGGCGGCGAAATGCCTATTGAGAACCTGGAAAGTGAAGTAACCAGAGGGTTTGACTTTATCGTAGGCCACCAGAACAGCATCCGTGGTTTTGACTTTGGCATCAGTTTCAACATGAACCTTGCCCGCACCATGCACAAGGTGGTGGATAAACCAGCCCCTACCAGTAGCATGGATCGTTGGAGATACGGCTTCCCGAACCGGTGGAATGATGTGGTGTGGGGCTATGACCGCATTGGGCAGTTCCAGAATCCGGAGGAAATCATCCAAGGCGTGAACCATGGGGGCAACCTGGGCAATTCGCAGATCCTGCCCGGTGATTACATCTATGATGATGTGAACGGAGACGGAATCATTGATGGGAAAGATTTGATGCCCATCTTCAGGAACGGCACCCCTAAACTGTTCTACGGCTTCACCCTTACCGCCGCTTACAAGAACTTTGACCTGACCTCCGTTTTCCAGGGCGCTAGCCTGTACACCATCCGTTTCAATGAGGTGTACAGCCAGATGTTCTTCAACAACGGGAACATCCCCGCCTACTTCCATGACAGATGGCATCTGGCAGATCCCTACAATGCAGAATCTGAGTGGGTACCGGGAAGATTCCCAGCCAACCGTTTCTCTGAGTACATGCAGTCTTCTTACCGGGAGAGTGATGCCTGGAGAATGAACGCCAGCTATCTGCGGATGAAGAGCATTGAGATTGGGTACACTATCCCTGCCAACCTCTCTAAGAAATATGCCCTTAACAACGTTCGGGTGTATGCCAACGCCCACAACCTGTTCACTATCACTGACCCCTTCCTGAAGCAATTCGACCCTGAGAAACATGAAGGACAATACCAGGCCGGTTACAACTATCCGCTCATGAAGAGTTTTAACTTCGGGCTGAACGTTTCCTTTTAAATAGAACGATGATGAAAAATAGAAGCTATAAATATTTGATTTTGGCGCTCCTAATAGGGGTTTTCAGTTCTTGTAATGACTATCTGGAGCTAGACCCTAAAAACAAGGTGCCCGTAGAGGCGGTGCTTTCTGACCCCAACGGAATCAAGGGCTACCTGGCCAACCTGTACTATGAACTGCCAATGGAGGATTTCGTGTATTTCCCCCGGGCAGGATACAACGCCCGCGGGAACACGGGATCCCTTTCCTTGTCTCAATATGGTCTGGAAGCCATCCACTCAGAGTGGCCCAACTGGAATGAGTTCAACAACCAATGGTGGACGCGCGGCTACCAGCTTAACCGGGATATTAACCTGCTGGAGGAATCTGTGGCGAAAGTCAGCTTCTCTGCCGCGGAAAGAACAGCCATTGAAGGGGAAATCGCATTTTTGAGGGCTTATACCTATTACGCTCTTGTGAAGATATATGGTGGAGTGCCCATCATCACCGAAAACCAGGAATACACCACCGACTGGGCGAGCCTCCGGGTTCCGCGCAATACCGAGAAAGAGACCTGGGACTTTGTGCTGGCCCAATTGGACATTGCCTTTGAGAAACTTCCGGCCAGCCGGCAGAGCGCAGATGAAACCAAGCGGAGAGCCACCAAATGGGCGGCAGCGGGTTTGAAATCGCGCGTTGCCCTCCATGCCGCCTCCGTGGCCAAATACTGGAACCGTGCTCCCCTGTCGGGGGAAGCAGTGACCGCCGGCCTGGTGGGGCTGCCCGCCTCTGAGGCCAACCGGTACTACCAAGCCGCCATTGAAGCCTCTGAGGCAGTGATGGGTTCCGGCCAGTTCGGACTGTACATGCCCAATCCGGCCAATCCGCAGGACGCCGCCCGGAACTACCAGAACCTGTTCATGGATCCTAATGTGGCCCTGACGGAAGTACTCTTCATGAGAGGGTACGGCCACGCCGGCGGGCCCTTGGCCCACGACTATGACGGCTGGAACAACCCTAACCAGACGGGAGAGGGTTTCCCCCACGTAGGCCGCACCAACCCGGTGCTGGAACTGGTTGACCAATACGAGAATTACGGAAACCCGGGGGTGGCCTCCCCCATCATCACCACCACTGACGGGCAGGTGCGGGAAGGTGAATTCAATCCCTCTACCAATTACATCCGGTTTTCTTCGCCAGAAGAAATCTTCCAGGGGAAAGATGCCCGCTTTTTTGCTTCCATCATCCATCCGGGGGCGGAATGGAAGGGAACTGAGATCGTTATCCAGGGCGGTATCATCCGTCCGGATGGCAGTGTCCTGAACGCCAAGGGAACTGTTGTGCACCAAGGGGTAACCTACCATACCTACGGGGCGGCCACCAGCAACCAATACTCCGGCTTTGAAGGGACACCCAACATGACGCGTTCCGGCTTCCTGCTTAAGAAGTTCCTAGATGAGCGCGCCAAAATCAAAACCTGGCTGCAATCCACCACAGACTATATAGACATCCGCTATGCGGAGGTGCTTCTGAACTATGCCGAAGCCGTGGTGGAAAGCGGGCTAGGGAGTACAGAACGCGCCACCCAGGCGCTGAACGACATCAGGAAGAGGGCGGGGCACACGGTGGCAATTCCGTTGAACCTGACCAATGTACTGAGAGAGCGCTCTGTGGAACTGGCCTTTGAGAACAAGGAATACTGGGATCTGATAAGAAGGCGCACCTATCACCAGATCTTCAACAATTACGTGAAGACGGCCTTGGTGCCCATGCTTGACCTGCGCGGGGCGCAACCGGCCTATATTTATGTAAGGAAAGACGTGCCCGGCGCGCGGCCCAACACTTTCCCCGAGAGAGATTACTATAGAAGTATTCCTGGGGTGAACAATAACGGACTTATCCAGAACCCACAACACTAAGCAAGACAGTTATGAAAAGTATCAAGACATTTAGCATTGCCCTGGTAAGTCTTTTCCTGCTGGGGGGGTGTGAGTTGAACGAGCTGGATAATTACGACGGCCCGGACGCCAGCATCAGCGGCGCTATTTATGACCAGGAAACAGGGGAGTTAGTCCAGCAGGACATCATCAACGGGATGCAGATTGAGTACATTGAACACGGGTTTGATAATCCGCAGACCCAGTTCATGGTGGTGAAGAATGACGGGACGTACCGCAACAACCTCATGTTCTCCGGCACTTACACCATCCGGCCCGTACGCGGAAACTTCGTGCCCGTGAACTCTGAGGAGGTTGTAGTGTCAGGTGCCACCACCAAGAACTTCAATGTACAGCCCTACATCCGCGTCCGGAACGTGCAGATCAACAAGAAGGGCAATAAGATTGTAGCCACTTTCAACCTGGACCAGACGGTCACCAACAAAGTTGTCCGGATTGGGTTGTTTGCCCATCGGGAACCTAACGTAGGCCAACCTCTGAATTCTGTGTCATCATTGGTCAACCTCAACGAGGTCACCAATGACGTAACGCAATACAGGCTGGAAATTAACCTTGACGCCTATACCAGTGCTCTGAAGGCCGGCAATGAGTACTATTTCAGGGTAGGTGCCTTGATAGACGCGCCTGAGGCGAAGTATAACTACGCCCCGCCGGTTCGCATCGGGATATAGTCTGTGAGAGGAGCCCCTGGAGCTGTTTAGAGTCCTAAAGAATTCACCTCGCCTTACCGCAGGGGCTTCGCCCACGAGGCTGTTTCCGGCCTGATTTCTGAAAAACAGGCCGGAAACAGCCTCAAGGGAGTCTTTCTCTGGCAGGCCGATTGTCCGGTAAACATGCTCTAGGCGGTTTCTCTTCAGGAGGGCTTCCGCGCCAGGTTTTAAAATTTGAAATTTCTCAATTAACCATCTGTTATTATGAAATCTTATTTACAAATACAGAGGAAAATGCTCCTGTTTGCACTGCTGAGCTTTTTCTCCCTGACTTTCAACTCCTGTGACAAAGACGATGATGCACAGGGCGTAGAACAGTCAGTAGTGCTGGATACGGGTGACAAAACGCTGGCCGCCGGGCAGGAGTTTGTGGTGAAGCCTAGCTTTACCCCCAATGTGAGCCCTAAGCTGACCTACAGCTGGGTCACCAGCAATCCTGATGTGGCCGGCATCAAAATGAATGAAGACTTTTCCGCTACCGTTACCGCAAAAAGAAGCGGGGTCTCTACCATCACTTTCTCCTCTTCTAAGGGAGAAGTCAACGCCTCTTTCAACCTGACGGTGACCAGCGCGGGAGACGACGGCATCCTCAAAGTACTGGCCATCGGGAACAGCTTTTCTGAGGACGCCGTAGAGAATTACCTCTATGAACTGGCCGCGGCCGAGAAAGTGCCCATGGTGATCGGGAACCTGTTTATAGGCGGTGCCTCTCTGGAACAGCATTTGACCAACGCCAAGGCCAACTCCCCGGCCTATGAGTTCAGGAAGATAGTGGATGGCAAGAAAACCAACACGCCCCAGACCACTATTGAGAAAGCGGTAACCAATGACAACTGGGACTACATCAGTTTTCAGCAGGTAAGCGGCAGTTCCGGGAAATATGAGACCTTCACGGTTTCATTACCCGACCTCCTGAAATACGTGAAGGAGCGCGCCACCAACCCAGAGGTGCGGTATGTGCTCCACCAGACCTGGGCCTACTCCAAAACCTCCACCCACTCAGATTTCCCCGCCTACGGCAGAGATCAGGAGGTCATGTACAAGGCTATTGTAGACGCGGTCAGGAAAGCGAAAATTGCCCATGACCTATTCTATGTCATTCCGGCCGGAACCGCCATCCAGAACGGGCGCAGCACCCTCATCGGCGACAACTTCACCAGAGACGGCTACCACCTTGATTTAGGGATTGGCCGATACACGGCCGCCAGCACCTGGTTTGAGGCCCTTACCGGCAAAAGCGTGGTGGGCAACGCCTACAAGCCCGCGGCCCTGACCCAACTGGAGGCGGACATTGCCCAGCACGCGGCCCACGCGGCGGTCATGAACCCAGACAAAGTCACCATCCTCTCTGATTACCAGGCAGGGAAGCCAGAGCCGTTGAAAGCACCCGTGTACATCAACTTCGGGGACAAATTAGTACCTAAATGGAACACCCTGGCCGATCACCACGAAGGAGCTTCCATCGGCAACCTGAAGGATCAAAACGATGCCTACACCAACATTTCCTTGGTAGTGACGAAGCGGTTCAACGCCCGGAATGACGCCGGGGAGACGGTCACCAACACCGATTTCAACATGCCCGCAGAGGTATCCTCCAACTCCTATTATGGAAACGCGCGGGGCGTATGGCAGAACCTGGAAATAAGGGAGAGCCAGATCACGTTCTCAGGCCTGGACAAAAACACCACCTACAACCTGTGTTTCTACGGGTCAAGGGCGGGCGTGAACAACAACCGGGAGACCAAGTTCATTGTGGCCGGAGACAATGCCAAAACCGTGAATCTGCAGACGTCCAGCAACAAAGACAAAACCGTCTGCGCCGATGGCATAAAGCCGGATATAAACGGCAACATCACGGTCACCGTCACCGCCGGCGACAACAACAATGACGGTTCCGGCTTCTATTATCTAGGAGCCATGCGGCTTGCCCCCGGTCAGTAATCTGTCTGCGTTTTATGAATTGGGCCAGAGTCCATCTTCGGGTGTGCTCTGGTTCTTTTTTACCGAGGAGGCCGTCTTGGGTTTTCGGCCTGTTTTCATAAAAATAGCCTAAAAACGGCAGACGGCGTGTGGGCTGGCGGAAAGGCACAGAATGGACGTGTCAAAACCTAAGCGTCTCTGAGTTTTTAAAGTAACCCCCTGGTCAGGAAACCATCAACCTGTTGCTGTTTCGGGCCTGTTTTTCAAAAATAAGGCCCAAAACAGGTTAGAGGATAGCTTGGCCCGTAGCCAAAACCAATGAGAAATAAGATGAGGGAAATGAGAATTCTTTGTTGCTTTCTGCTGCTTACCGCCTGCAGTTTTTCCGCGAAGGCCCAGAACTATATTGCAGCAGAAGCGGGAAATCAGGAAGCAAAGGCAAAACCCGGCACCGGCTATTCTTCCACCCAAAAGAAGAAGGCCAAGCCCAACGTCATCCTCATCATGACCGACGACCAGGGCTCCATAGACCTCAACAGCTACGGCGCCACAGACCTGCACACCCCCAACCTGGACCGGCTGGCGAAGGAGGGGGTGAGGTTCACCCAGTTCTACGCGGCGGCTCCCATCTGCTCCCCCTCCCGCGCGGCATTGCTCACGGGCAAGACTAACTTAAGGGCCGGGCTGCCCAACAACGTGCCTATTCTGGCACACGCCGAGAGAACGGGCCAGTACGGCCTGCCCACCGAGCAAGTGACCATGGCCGAGATGCTGAAGCAGAACGGCTACCGCACTTCGCTTATAGGGAAATGGCACCTGGGGCACAGGCCGCAAAACCTCCCCAACGCCCAGGGCTTCGACTATTTCTTCGGGCACCGCAACGGGGTCATAGACAACCTCTCCCATTTCTTTTACTGGGATGGCCCCTTTAAACATGATTTATACCGAAACTCTGAAGAGGTCTATTATCCCGGCGAGCATTTCACGGATGTAATGGTGAAGGAAGTAAAGTCAGAAATCGATAGAAATAAGGATAACCCGTTTTTTATCTACTGGGCCTTCAACTCGCCGCATTACCCCTACCAAGGCGCTCCCAAATGGCTAGACCATTACAAAGGCCTGCCCACCCCCCGGAAGGAATACGCCGCCTTTGTCTCTTCTACGGATGAGGCGATAGGCAAAGTACTGGATTACCTGGACGAGAAAGGCCTTACCGAGAATACCATCATTGTCTTTCAGTCAGACCACGGGCATAGCAAAGAAGAGCGGGCTTTGTGGGGCGGCGGCAACGCCGGGCCGTACCGGGGCAGCAAGTTCAGCCTGTTCGAGGGCGGTATCCGTGTGCCGGCCATCATCAGGTACCCCAGGAAAATACCGGCCGGGGAAGTGCGGGGGCAGCTTGCCACGCAAATGGACTGGTTCCCCACCATCGCGGAGCTGACCGGTGCTAGAGCCACGGAGAAGATTGACGGCAAAAGCCTGATGCCCGTTATTAAAAAAAAGAAAAAGAAAACGTTGCACGATGTGGTTCACTGGCAAATAGGCACCTATAAGAGTGATGAATCGCAGTGGGCCGTCAGGAAAGGGCCCTGGAAACTGATTGGGAACGTGACGGAGCCTACCAGGGGAAGAACAGAAGAGCTTCCCAAATTATTCCTGGTGAACGTGGAAGGGGACGTATCTGAGAAGCAGAACGTGGCCGCTGAAAATCCCGATAAGGTGAAGGAGTTACTGGAGCTGCATCAGGCCTGGATTAAACAGGTTAGGGCAGAGATGAAGATTGCGGAGTGAGTTTTTGGGATAGCGGGCCGAAGTGCTACAGCTGTTTTAGGCCTGTTTTTGGAAAAACAGGCCTAAAACAGCCTCGGGCCAATATGGGCAATTGGGTATGATGTTCATTTTACGGACACAGGTAACCTGGTAGTGGGACAAAGCTGACCGGCGGGGTTTATGGGAATGTTCCAAAGAGCCGCCGCAACCATACAAAACAGATATGAGAACCAACTTTCTTTTTTTCGTATTGAGTCTTTTCATAGCCTCGGCAGAGGCGCAGGAACACGTAGCTAAAAACCATCCTGTAAACGGGGTTACCCCGCTGCGGGGCACCAACCCAACAAAAGCGAATCGGGCTACGCCCAACGTCATCCTCATCATGACCGACGACCAGGGCTCCATAGACCTCAACAGCTACGGCGCCACGGACCTGCGCACCCCCAACCTGGACAGGCTGGCAAGGGAAGGCGTCAAGTTCACGCAGTTCTACTCCGCCGCCCCCATCTGTTCCCCCTCCCGCGCGGCCCTACTCACGGGCAAAACCAATCTGAGGGCCGGGCTGCCCAACAACGTGCCTGGCCTGGAGCATGCCGCCAGAACGGGCCAGTACGGCCTGCCCACCGAACAAGTAACCATGGCCGAGATGCTGAAGCAGAACGGCTACCGCACGGCCCTGATAGGGAAATGGCATTTAGGGGAAAGAACCCAGAACCTCCCCAATGCCCAGGGCTTTGACTATTTCTTCGGGCACCGGAATGGTTTTATAGACAACTACTCTCATTTCTATTATGGGCCTGGCACGCATGATTTATACAGAGATTCAGAGGAGATTTACCTGCCCGGAGAGCATTTCACGGATTTAATGGTGCAAGAAGTGAAATCAGAAATAGATAAGAACAAGGACAACCCGTTTTTTATCTACTGGGCGTTCAATTCGCCGCATTACCCTTACCAGGGCGCTCCCAAATGGCTGGAGCACTACAAAGGCCTGCCTTCTCCCCGGAAGGAATACGCTGCCTTCGTCTCAGATTCTGATGAAGCAATCGGCAAAATTCTGGATTACTTAGACCAGAAAGGCCTTGCCGAGAATACCATCATCGTCTTTCAGTCAGACAACGGGCATAGTGTAGAAAGAATGGCGAATTGGGGCGGGGGCGACGCCGGCCCTTACCGGGGCAGCAAATTCAGCCTGTTCGAGGGCGGCATCCGGCTGCCGGCCATCATCAGATACCCCAGGAAAATACCGGCCGGGGAGGTGCGGGGGCAGCTTGCCTTGCAGATGGACTGGTTCCCCACCATCGCGGAACTGACCGGTTCTACCGTCACCGAGAAGATTGACGGCAAAAGCCTGCTGCCGGTCATTAAAAACAAGAACGCCAAGACGCTGCACGATGTGGTGCACTGGCAGGTAGGCACCTATAAGAGCGATGAATCGCAGTGGGCCGTTAGGAAAGGGCCTTGGAAACTGATTGGGAACGTGATTGAGCCCATGGGAGAAAGTAAAGCGCCAGAGCTCCCCAAGTTATTTTTAGTCAATCTGGAGGAAGACGTAGCTGAGAAAAACAACCTGGCCGCCCGCCACCCAGATAAGGTTAAGGAGTTGCTGGAACTGCACCGGGCCTGGATTAAGCAGGTTAGGGCAGAGATGAAAATTGCGGAATAGCGGACTGATGATTTATGATTTCTGTTTTGGGCCTGTTTTTGGAAAAACAGGCCCAAAACAGAGGTAGAAACGCTACCACTAAAGTAATCGCTCTGCCTCCTGGTAAGTAAGTTAGGGTGCTGTTAATGCTGTTCGGGAGTTCTACTCCCGAACCTGGCTGCTGCGGAGTTCCACTCCGCCGGGAGCCACGGGCAGAAGTAGGGGAGTAGAGCTCCCCGGCAAGTTGCTTTCGGAGTGGAACTCCGAAAGAGCGGTTTAATGCAGCATCATTCCGGAATAGAACTCCGAAAGAACGGTAACTCCGAAAGAGCGGTAACGCTGCTAAAACCAGACAATACGCATGAAATTTTTTACCGGATGTAGCGACACCGAGGCTGAAGGAGAGCCTTTTAAAAGCTCTCCTTCAATCCATTAAACCAACATCCCTTTTCTGTTTTAGGCCTGTTTTTCCAAAAACAGGCCTAAAACAGAAGTTAAAACCCAAACCAACGCACACCTTCGTTGTAAAATTTGAACAGCTTCACCGCTAAAACAAGTAAAACCCCACATGAGAACCAACTTCTTTTTATTCGTATTCCTTCTTTTCACAGCCTCCGCCCAAGCCCAGGGCTACCTGGTGCAGAAGGTGGAAAATCCCGTGGACTGGGTGAACCCGTTGATGGGTACTGACTCCAAGCGCGAACTGTCTAACGGAAACGTCTACCCGGCCATCGCCCGCCCCTGGGGCATGAACTTCTGGACGCCGCAGACCGGCGAGATGGGCAACGGCTGGATTTACGCCTACGCCGCCGACAAAATCAACGGCTTTAAGCAAACCCACCAGCCATCGCCCTGGATGAACGACTACGGGCAGTTCGCCATCATGCCCATCACCGGCAAACTCAGAACCCGCGAAAAGGAGCGCGCCAGCTGGTTTTCGCACAAGGCCGAGGTAGTGAAACCCTATTACTACAGCGTATACCTGGCCGACCATGACATCACCACGGAGTTTACCCCCACCGAAAGAGCCGTCTTTTTCCGGTTTACGTTCCCCAAGGCAGAAGAGGCGCACGTCATCCTGGATGCCCTGGACATGGGTTCTTACGTGAAAATTCTTCCGAAGGAAAGAAGGATAATCGGCTACACCACCAAGAACAGCGGCGGCGTGCCGGCCAACTTCAAGAATTACTTCGTGCTGGAATTTGACAAGGATTTTGAGGAAGTACACACGTTCAAAGACTACGCCCTGTCCAACGCGCAGGAGGCAGAGGCCAACCACGTGGGCGCGGCCATTTCCTTCAAGACCCGCAAAGGCGAGGTGGTGCACGCCCGAGTGGCCTCTTCTTTCATCAGTTATGAGCAGGCCCTCCTGAACCTGCAGGAACTGGGCAATAATACCTTTGACGCGGTGAAAGCAGAAGGAAGGGCGGAGTGGAACAAGGAACTGGGGCGCATAAAAGTAGCCGGCGGCACCTATGACCAGACCAAGACGTTCTACTCCTGCCTGTACCGCAGCCTGCTTTTCCCCAGAAAGTTTTTTGAGATTGACAAAGACGGGAAAGTAATGCATTATAGCCCCTACAACGGCAAAGTGCTGCCCGGCTACATGTTCACCGATACCGGCTTCTGGGACACCTTCCGGTCACTTTTCCCGTTCCTGAACCTGATGTACCCCGAGCTGAACGCCCAGATGCAGGAAGGCCTGGTGAACGCCTACAAAGAAAGTGGCTGGCTGCCGGAATGGGCGAGCCCCGGTTTGCGCAACGTGATGGTGGGGAACAACTCGGCCTCGGTGGTGGCAGACGCGTACCTGAAACTGAAAGACAAGCACAGCTATGATATTGAGACCCTTTGGAAGGCCCTCTTAAACGGCGCCAACAACGAAGGACCTTTGAAAGCCGTGGGCCGGGCGGGTGCCACCTATTACAATGAGTTGGGCTACGTGCCTTATGATGTGGGCATCAACGAGAATGCAGCCCGCACCCTGGAGTACGCCTATGATGATTTTACCATCTACCAGTTGGCAAAAGCCCTTAAAAAGCCAGCCGATGTGGTAGAACTTTACAAACGCCGCAGCCTCAACTACAAGAACCTCTACGACCCCGAACATAAGCTGATGCGCGGAAAGATGAAAAATGGCGAATTCCAGTCTCCGTTCAATCCTTTCAAATGGGGCGACGCCTTCACCGAGGGCAACAGCTGGCACTATTCGTGGTCGGTGTTTCATGACACGCAGGGCCTCATTGACCTGATGGGGGGCAACAAGGAATTTGTGGCGCAGCTGGATACCGTGTTCAGCCTTCCGCCCATTTATGAGGAGAGCTATTACGGCAGCGTCATCCATGAGATACGGGAGATGCAGATTGCCAACATGGGGCAGTACGCCCACGGCAACCAGCCTATTCAGCACATGATTTACCTGTACAACTATGCCGCCGAGCCTTGGAAAGCCCAGTACTGGGTGCGCGAAACCATGGACCGGATGTACAAACCCACCCCAGACGGCTACTGCGGCGACGAGGACAACGGACAGACTTCGGCCTGGTACGTGTTCTCCGCGATGGGGTTCTACCCCGTTACCCCCGCCACCGACCAATACGTACTAGGCGCGCCGCTTTTCCAGAAAATGACGGTTGAGCTTTCCAACGGTAAAAAGATTGTGATTAACGCCCCAGAGAACAGTTCCAGGAACCAGTACATCCAGAAAATGAAACTGAACGGCAAGACGCACACCCGCAACTGGCTGAGCCACTCAGACCTGATGAAAGGCGCCGTGCTGAACTTTAAGATGGCTGATACGCCCAACAAAGGCCGGGGGATTTCCAAGAAAGATGCGCCTTATTCTTTGTCTAACGAGTAGGTTTTAGAGATAACTCTAAAGCTAGCTATAGATAGAGATAAGGTCGAAGTGCAGGCCTTGGGCCTTATAATTTCTAACGGCGTGCGCGTGGCTATCATCAGCATGAAGTGCCACGTGCATGCCGTCACCTGGTTTGCCGAATACCTGAAAAGCGAACCATCTACGTCAACAACGGCAAGAGCGTCGGCCTGCGCCATGGCATCCCCGGCCAGGACGTTTTCGCCTCTGATACCTGTTTAATACCTCTCTTTTTAGCTGGGTATGGTATACATTTCTGCTTAGAACCTTTCAAGGAACCTAAGTACTCCTTTCGCTTCCAGTTTAATGAGTCAACCTTTACATTTATCTTACTTAACGTAATGTTCAAATATTGGACTCGGGTGCTACATGAGGTTCAGCTAGATGGCAAGGATCTTGTCCTCAGGGCTCTCGCTCACCTTGCGGCCGACAAAGAGCATTAAACGCATTCGAGATTTGTATCAGTTGCCCTACCCAGAGTTGAACCGGAAAACCCTTTATAGAGTCGATAAGGAAATTTTCTAACAAATCTAAAAAAGGAAAACCCCTCTAGCGTGCTGCTAAAGGGGTTTGTACCCCTGACACCGTACTTCGTAGGGTTCTTAATCAGTATAACAGTTTGTAAATAAGTGGTTACAGCATATATGGTAGCTTGTTTATATATTTTAATTTGTGTAAACATATTTTACTCTAAGTTTTGCCACCTATTTTGCCACCTAGCTTTTTCTTGGGGGAGTGGATTAAGCTTCCGTTAGAGGCACATGTAGCATATCCTTTTTTCCGGGATTATGAATTTTATACAATGTGATTGGTAGGCTTAATTGGGTATTCCCCAAAAGGCTCTACTGAACATAAGAATGGTTATCGGATAGGTGAACTACCTATTAATTGAGCATCCGGTAGTCATTCGGTGAATACCCCACTCGCTGCTTGAACAAGCGGGTGAAATGTTGGGGGTACTTGAAGCCCAGCTCATAGGCAATCTGGGCAACGGACTTGCTTTGGTCAAATACTCTTTCCTTGGCCACGTCAATCACCTTCGCTTGGATGTAGTCCTGCGCGGTTTTCCCGGTTTCTTTTTTGATTAGGTCCCCGAAATAGTTGGCCGATAGGTTCAACTCACCCGCACAGTAGGCTACGGACGGCAGGCCGATCGTCTGCGGTTTGTCTGTCTGAAAATATTCGTTCAGAAGGTTCTCGAACCTCTCCAGAGCTCCCTTGTGGACATTGTCGCGGGTGATGAACTGGCGGTCGTAGAAGCGGACGCAGTAGTTCAGCAGGAGCTCGATGTTAGAGGCGATGAGCCGTTTGCTGTGCTTGTCAACGGCATGCCCCAATTCATACTCGATTTTCGAAAAACAGTCCAAAACGATTTTCCGCTCCCGCTCCGAGAGGTGAAGCGCCTCATTGGACTGGTAGCCGAAGAAGGAGTAATCCTGTATGTGGCGCCCTAGGTCGGTACCGTGTATCAGGTCAGGGTGAAAAACAAGGGCATACCCTTTCGGCTGGTAGACCTCCCCGCTGCTGTCAACCGTGACCACCTGTCCAGGACCTATGAACACCAGCGTCCCTTCCTGGTAGTCGTAGGTAGCCCGGCCATACCGCAAATCCCCGCATACCACCTCTTTCAGGAAGATGGTGTAAAAACCGAAGAACATGTTGGAGGCTGCCCTGGGGCTTGCCTTGGATAAATCCACCACACTCACCAGCGGGTGCAGTGTCCCGTGGTTGTTGAAGGCGTTGTAATCGCCTACCGTCTCGAATCTTCTCAGGTTATCCATAATCTTATTTGGTTTAAGCCATTCAAAAATAACGTTTTACCCGCCTCTAACCTGAGGGCCCTGCCCCAATCAGTAATAATGGTATGGATACCCGTAATCTGTATAACACCCAGGTATATACGGCCCCATACCTTTGCCGTAGTAATAATGTCAAAGTACAAATAGATTGAATAGATTGAAGACTATGGAAACCGTCAAATTGAATAACGGGGTGGAAATGCCCCTATTGGGGTTCGGGGTGTTCCAGATCCCTGACCCAGAGGAGTGCGAGAGAAGCGTGTACGAAGCTATCCAGACCGGCTACCGCCTGATTGACACGGCAGCTTCCTATATGAATGAGGAAGCCGTCGGTAAAGCGATAAAAAGAGGCGGAGTGGCAAGGGAAGACCTGTTTATCACCACCAAGCTTTGGATCCAGTCCAACGGGTACGGAGGGACGAAAAAGGCCTTTGAGGATTCCCTCAGGAAACTACAGTTGGATTACCTGGACCTGTATCTCATCCATCAGCCCTATGGTGATGTATATGGTGAATGGAGGGCCATGCAGGACCTGTACAAAGAGGGGAAAGTAAGGGCCATCGGCGTAAGTAACTTCCAACCGGACAGGCTGATTGACTTGATTGTCCATAACGAGATTACCCCGGCGGTCAACCAGATTGAGACGCACCCCTTCCACCAGCAGATAGAGTCGCAGCAGTTCCTGGAGGAGAACAAGGTGCAGATACAATCGTGGGGGCCGTTTGCCGAAGGAAAGCACGACATCTTCTCAAACGGACTTCTGGCTTCCATAGCCGGTAAGTACGGTAAAACAATCGCCCAGGTGATCCTACGCTGGCTCACCCAGAGGGGCGTGGTCGCCATCCCAAAATCAGTGCGCAGGGAACGGATGGAGGAGAACTTCGATAGCCTCGATTTTACCCTAAGTGCAGAGGATCTGGAAGCCATCAAAGCGTTGGACACCAAAACAAGCAGCTTCTTCGACCACCGCGACCCGGCTATGGTGAAATGGCTCGGGGAAAGAAAACTCGACATCTAAAACCCTCCAGAGACGAAAACATGCAAAAGAGAATATTAGGTGAAAGCGGCTTGGAAGTATCTACCCTGGGTCTTGGCTGTATGGGGTTGAGTTTTGGTTATGGCCCGGCAACAGATAGGCAGGAGGCACTAAAACTCATCCGGGCCGCATTTGAGCGCGGTGTCACCTTCTTTGACACGGCCGAGGCGTATGGCCCATTCGTGAACGAGGAACTACTCGGCGAGGCATTGGAGCCGTTCCGCAGCCAGGTGGTAATCGCCACCAAATTCGGTTTCAAGGAGGGTAAACCTCCCTTAGGGCTGGATAGCCGCCCCGAGAACATAAGGGCAGTGGCAGAGGCGGCGCTGAAACGCCTGAGGACCGATACTATTGACCTGTTCTATCAGCACCGGGTGGATCCCAACGTACCCATCGAGGAGGTCGCGGGAACGGTCAGAGACCTTATCATAGAAGGGAAAGTAAAGCACTTCGGCCTTTCGGAGGCAGGCGCCGGGACCATCCGCCGGGCACATGCCGTCCAACCGGTAACGGCGCTGCAAAGCGAGTACTCACTTTGGTGGCGGGAGCCAGAAGCAGAGATACTGCCGACCCTGGAAGAACTGGGAATAGGTTTCGTGCCCTTCAGCCCGCTCGGGAAAGGGTTCCTTACCGGGAAAATCAACGGGAACACCACGTTCGACAAGGGCGACTTCCGCAATACCGTTCCGCGTTTCTCAGAGGAGAACCGAAATGCCAACCAGGTTTTGGTCAGTTTGCTGGGCACGATGGCACAAGAAAAAAATGCAACCGCCGCCCAAATAGCCCTTGCCTGGCTACTGGCCCAAAAGCCGTGGATTGTCCCTATTCCGGGTACCACCAAATTACACCGTTTAGAGGAAAATATAGGATCAGCAGGGATCACCCTTAGTACTGACGATCTCATAGAAATCAATCTGGCTGTATCAAAGATTGACGTGCAGGGTGACAGGTATTCAGAACAGTCCCAGAAGATGGTTAATCGTTAGGCCGTAGCAAGTGCAATAATGTATAAAAGAGCTGGTAAAGAGAAAATCGTTCTACTTACCGTTCACCCGGGTTCTTAGATAGGAAAGCTAACCTCCTTAATATAACCCACCCCTGAAAGAGGCAGGGCAAAACCATCTTCTCTCACCACTCAAATTCAACCATGGAGAATACGACAAACAACAATAGGGATAGCGGAATGAAACGCCGCGACCTCCTTAAGACCGGTTTACTGCTGGCCGGAGCGGCCATGCTGCCCAGCGCCTGCACCACGCTGGCGGCAAGTTCAACCGGCGGCAACGCCGGGCTCTCCAACCAGAAAGCGGCCACGGTCAAGGGCCGCCGGAAACTGGGCAAACTGGAAGTGTCCAGCGTAGGCCTGGGGGTGCAGAACATGAGCCGCAAGTATACCACGGAGGTTCCCTTAAGGTCCGAGATGCACCACATCATCCGGACCGCCTTTGACCAGGGGGTTACCTTCTACGATGCCGCCGAGGCGTACGGGCCGCATGAGGTGGAACGGATCCTCGGCGAGGGCGTCGCCCCCTTCCGGGATAAAGTAGTCATCACCTCGAAGTTCGGCTGGAACATCGACCAGGAGACGGGGGCACGGCGACCCGGGTTGAACAGCCGTCCGGACCATGTCAGGAAAGTGGTGGAAGGGATGCTGAAGCGCCTCCGCACCGACCGTATCGACCTGCTGTACCAGCACAGGGTAGACCCTGCGGTTCCGATCGAGGAGGTTGCCGGTTTGATGAAAGACCTTATCACAGAGGGAAAGGTGCTGCATTACGGCCTTTCCGAACCGGGGCTGCAAACCGTGAGGCGAGCCCACGCCGTCCATCCCGTCACGGCTATCCAGAACGAATATTCGCTCATCTGGCGCGGCGCGGAAAAAGAGGTCATTCCCCTCTGCGAGGAGCTCGGCATCGGTTTCGTGCCGTGGAGCCCGCTGGGCGTGCAGTTCCTGACCGGCTGGATTGACGCCAACACCCGTTTCGCCCCGGGCGACATCCGCGCCGTAGAGTCCCGGTTCTCGCCGGAGAATCTACCGAACAACCTAAAATTGGTGGATTTGGTGAAGAAGTGGGCTGCCCAGAAAGAAGCCACCCCTGCCCAAATATCCCTGGCTTGGCTGATGGCGCAGAAACCCTGGATCGTGCCTATCCCGGGCACCACCCAGATGGCGCACATGCTGGAAAACAACGGGGCCGATCACGTGCGGTTTTCCGCGGAGGAAATACGTCAATTCAATACCGAATTGGCCCAGATCGAGATCAAGGGAGAGCGCCTGCCGCAGATGGTACTCCAATATTCCGGGGTCGAGGCAGCTCCGAAACTATAGATGGGGAAAAGCATAACATTAGGCGTATGTTGCCTACTAAGATGAATAAAGGGTCTGCTTGGTGTCTTGAAAAACCGAAATAAAATCTTAATAATGAAAGAAATGAAACCAGTATTGTTTGCGATTTTCTTTGTTACCGCTTTATCTACGCAAGCGGTTGCGCAAAATGCCCCTATTTTTCCCAAAGGTGAAAAAGCGGCCAATGTGCATCATGTGGGGAATGTCTGGCTAAACGAGATAAGCCCGGCCTATAGCACCTTCAATTTCGGTATTTCCGTGGCCACGATGGAGCGAGGCGCGCGGTTGGATTGGCATAAGCATCCGGGCGGCCAAATTTTACTAATTA
>NZ_JABFAM010000001.1 GCF_013623775.1 Rufibacter sp. XAAS-G3-1
TGTTAGCGAGTAGTTCACTGGCTGCTCTTCAGGTATGAGCAAAAGTTACTCCGATACCTGGTAATTGAAAAGTATAGTTGTTACAAAAATGATAGAGCCCTAATCTAAAGGTTGGCACAAATAAGAATTAAACCAAATAGAATTTAGGTATCTTCGTATAATCTAAGAAAAAAGAGATATGGCAGCTATAAGAGAAGACTTACACAAACTCATAGATACGACAAACGATGAGAGGCTGTTGGAAGATATATTTATGATTCTCTCCAGCAGAAGGGACTATGAAGAGGGAAGCTTATGGAAGGGGCTAACCGAAGAGCAAAAAAGGCAAGTTATTGATAGCGAGAGCGAAATCGGAGATGAATCTGCCTGGGTGTCTCACGATGAAATGAAAAGAAGGAACTCAATATGGCTCAAGTAATCTGGAACAAACGAGCCAGCAGACAATTAGCAGAGCTACAGAGTTACCTACATGAAGAATTTGGAGAAAATGCAGCGAGGACATTCACAATTAGGATTTTCAATTTCTTAGAACTACTGGTCAAGTACCCGAAAATAGGGAGCTTGGAAAACCCAGAAAAGGATATACGTGGTTTTTTGCTACATCGACACACCACCATCCTGTATAAGCATGAACAGGACATTATCTACATTCTCTCCCTGTTCGACAACAGGCAAAACCAAGAGAAAAAGAAATTATAAAAAAATACTTGTGCCAACATTGTGCATAAGCCATGCGGTAGAACTAAAGAAGTAATGCTGCTGTATTTTAACAATTATCAATTGGAAAAATTATGTCAGAGCTTTTTTGTCCCCAATGTAGCTCTACCCAGATAAAATTGAATGGTTACATTATAATGGCAAGCAGAATCGTATGTGCAAAGACTGCGGCCATCAGTTTGTGGTGGATAATACCAAAAAGGTGATCAACCAGGCTCAGAAAGGCATTAGTAATAAGCTTCTTTTGGAAAAAATATCCTTAGCGGGTATTTCCAGAGTTGTGGAAGTAAGCCAGGTTTGGCTTGGCGATTATATCAGCGATCTGTATGCCTCCCAGCCGGACGATCTTCATGCTCAAGTTCCGACCAAAGAGGCCATGCAGGCCCATCTGGAGGATAGGTTCGACGAACATATTTATAGAATAGAGGCTTTAAAAAAAACGCTTCACCGGTTGAGCCTGCGCTTGCACGGGAAGATTTTGCGTCATTTGACCACTTCCTGAGCCAGGAACCTGCCTTTAATGAGCTCTCAGAGCCTCTTTTAAGAGGGTTATATGAGAAAAAGGAAGGCGTACTCTTTGGGCTTTACCGGTGCGAGGCAGATGAAATGCGGAGCTTTGTAGGCGATAAAGCTAATAAGCAATGGTTGTGGCTGGTCATGAATACGGCAAGCCGGCAGATCATCGCCTTTCATGTGGGCGGAAGGGGACAAGAAAATGCAGAACTGTTGTTTGAGAAGGTGCCAGCCGTTTTCAGACAGCAGGCTGTCTTTTTTACTGACTTCTGGAATGGCTATCATATTCTTGAGGAGGATAAAAGGCTGGCAGCAGGAAAAGAAAAGGGCTACACCAACCATATTGAAAGATTCAATAATACCCTCAGGCAGAGATGCAGCAGGCTGGTTAGGAAAGCCCTGGCCTTCTCAAAAAAGCTGGAAAACCACATTGGAGCTATCAAATATCTTATCTGCCACTATAATAAAAACCTCGCAGCATTACTTGTTTAATACTACAGCCTTAATGTATGCGGCATCTAAGGGCAATAAAGAAATTGTAGAGCTGCTATTATCAAGTGGCGCAGATGTTAATGCTACTGATGGAGGAGGCAACACTGTTCTTACAGCGGCTAAGGAAAGTCAGAATTCTGAAATAATAATGCTCATAGAAAGCAACCGGTGAAATGCCCCTGGAAAGGCTTCGGCAAGCCCGTGGAGGTGAATAGTTACCGAAGACCACTGGGCGCTTGCCTTGCTTCCTTGACCGACAATGGCTTTTACATTGCTAAACTCATTGAGCCAACCCCAGTGGCCGAATTTGAAAAGCTAGACCCAAAGCACTTCAAAGAATTAAATGAATTTCCTGCCTTTATGTGCATCAGAGCGGTTCCCAAAAAGAGATAAGTAATTGGACAGAAATAACTATATCTTCTTCTCTCTTTGTCATCTTGAAAGGATCTCGGTGGCGAACTAGAAAAGCTCTTATTGCAAACAATTGCCGTTCGTGACCAAGATCCTTTCAAGATGACAAAATAGATAGTTCAATTTGTCCTGCCACTTAGGTTCACCTAGTTTGCAAACAAGTTTTTTTAGCAAGGAGAGGTTAAGCGTTTCTTTTGAAGCTTATTGCTAAATTCAAGCTTTGTGTTCTTCGTATCAACAGGAGTCATGAAGTACCGTCACTATGCCAAACCCTAACAGGTGTAGCGAATCATAGATGCTCCATAAATAACTAAAAATATAGATGCCCCATTTGATAGATGCCTTTGATGATTACAATGATTTCGCCAGAACCCGCTATTATATCATCTGTTTTGATAAACTTCCTTCTACCCTAAGATTTGAAACCCCATTCAAGGAAAGCAAAGAATCTATGGAAGTAGTCATGGCTTCTTTTGACGCTGAGAAATTGGAACTAAGGGAGGTATTCAAAAATTGGAGTACCGAGGATGACAAGGATTCTGATTCGTCCCAAGACTACCCGTTCCAGTACCTATTGAAAAGCTCAGCCAAAGACCTGCTCCTCTGGGTTTCCTTGCTAAACAATGAGCTGTTTGTTGAATTTCTCTATGACGCCACAGATTCTGATCTGGAGCAGGAAGTAGTTTCCCTGAACAAAACCTTGCGGGCAAAATTTGGCACCAACAAGTCCCCCACCTTCAAGGTGCTTACCCACAGTTCCAGCCATTTTGATACCGAGGATGTCAAAAGCGAGTTTCTGCAGGTCAACATTGAGGAACTGTACAATGATGACTTCCAGGAAATCAACGCCATCATTGAAAAGTCTTTGGGGCAGGAAAAATCTGGCCTGATTTTACTGCATGGCGTACCCGGCACCGGAAAAACTTCTTACATCAAAAACCTACTCTCGCGGTTCCATGAAAACAACTTCATCTTTATCCAGAATGAATTTGTGCAGGATCTCTTAAAGCCTGACTTTATCTCTTTCTTATTGAAGAACCGAAATTCAATTCTGGTGATTGAGGACGCGGAGAAAGTGATTACCACTAGAGAAAGCAGCAGTGAGAACTCAGTGGTATCTACCATTCTGCAACTGACCGACGGGCTTTTCAGCGATTTCCTGAACATCAAAATCATCTGCACCTTCAATACCAATATTGAAAGGGTAGACAAAGCGCTGCTCCGCAAAGGCCGGTTAATCGCGAACTATGAATTCAAGCCTCTTGCGGCAGAAAAAGCGAAAAGACTGCTGGAATCTCTGGGCCACACACCAACCAATACCGAAATGGCTCTAGCCGACATCTTCAATTTTGAGGAGAAAGCCTTTGACACGGCTGGCAATAAAAAGAAAATAGGCTTTTAGTTACTCCAAGCCTGAGCTACCATAGTCAGCGGAGACAAGCGTAGCAGAACAAATCTTAAGAAACGAAGGCGTTTAGAGTTTTATGCCTATTTTCATAAAATCAGCCCCAAAACGGGTTACAAGCAGAGGCTTACACCAGTGCACAAATACACCACTTGTTTTTAGGCTGTTTTCGTAAAATCAGCCTAAAAACGACGGCACCAGCCCACGCTTACCCCAAAGCAATTGCTTTGCTTTAAATACCGGTTAAGTACGCGGGCAAAGTTAGTTTGACTTACTTTTCTTGTTTTCCTCCTGGAAAGATCTTGGTCGCGAACGGCAATAACGCCCCATCAAAGCTGTTCCAGTTCGCCCACAAGATCCTTCCAGGAGGAAGACAAAATAGGATAACGGAATGCTGTCTCCGTACTTACTGAAAAACTTTAAACAGGCTCAACCATAGAAATCAACTTATCAGCATGGTAGAAAACAAAATAACCGTTCAGACCACTGTTTCAGCAGACATCAAAAAAGTTTGGGAGTATTGGACGTTACCCCAGCATATTGTGCATTGGAACTTCGCGTCTGATGACTGGCATTGCCCCCATGCCGAAAACGATTTGAGAACCGGCGGTAAATTCACCTCCACCATGGCTGCAAAATCTGGAGATATGAGCTTCGATTTTGAAGGTACGTATGAGGAAGTCATCGACCACCAAAATATAGCGTATTCCTTGGCTGACGGCAGACAAGTGACCGTTGAATTTGAAGGTCTTGACACTCAAACGAAAGTGACTGAGAGGTTTGACCCCGACACCAGCCATTCAGCAGACATGCAAAGAGCCGGCTGGCAAGCTATTCTTGATAACTTCAGAAAGTACGTGGAGACAGCCTAAAAGCGACCTAATACCGCATAGCCAGAATTTACCCTCCAGACAAAAAAAGTTGTTTTGTTAACACCCCGTGAATGCTTCCCAAAAAGAAAGAACATCCAAAAGAGAAAGCAGAGTTACACCCCCGCAACAAGCACCGGGAGCGCTATGACTTTAACCAGTTGATCAAGAGTAGCCCCGAGCTAGGCCGGTTTGTGCAGCTGAACGACTTCAAGGATCAATCCATTGATTTCTTCAACCCCGAGGCGGTGAAAACCCTGAACAAGGCGCTGCTGAAGTATTTTTACGGAATCAAGTACTGGGACATCCCCCCTAACTACCTTTGTCCGCCCATACCGGGGAGAGCAGACTACCTGCACCACCTCGCAGATTTGTTGGGCAGTGAGAACCCAATAGGCAAAGGAAATAAAATACCCAAGGGAGCGCACATCAGGTGCCTGGACATTGGCGTGGGCGCCAACTGCGTGTATCCCATCATTGGGCATACAGAATACGGGTGGTCTTTTGTGGGGGCAGACATTGACCCGGTTTCCATTGCCTCAGTGAGTAAAACAGTAGAGTTGAATCCCCTCTTGAAAGGGCGCATTGCCTGCAGGTTACAGCCCAACCCCAAAGACATTTTCAGGGGGATTATCCAAAAAGACGAGCGTTTTGACCTCACGCTGTGCAACCCTCCGTTTCATACCTCCTCGGCAGAAGCCCAGTCTGGCTCCATCCGTAAACTGCGGAACCTGAAGGGGCAAAAAATCACGAAACCAGTCCTGAACTTTGGGGGCCAGAGCAATGAATTATGGTGTGAAGGCGGCGAAGCGAAATTCATAGCTGATATGATAGAGGAGAGCAAGCAATTCTCCGCTTCCTGTTTCTGGTTTTCTACCCTGGTTTCCAAAAGCGCCAACCTCAAAAGTGCCTACAAAGCCCTGGAGCTAGCCGGCGCGGCCGAAGTGAAAACCATCCCCATGAGCCAGGGAAATAAAACCAGCCGCTTCATAGCCTGGACATTCCTTACCCCAGATCAGCGAAAAGCATGGGTGACTACCCGGTGGAATACTGGCAATAAACCACCTGGAAAAAAGGACACAAGTGACGGTAATTAACCGCTATCCCTCCATTGTGGCGCAGATTTCCTTCCAAACCAGAATAGCCTTACCGGTGCGCTATTGCCGTTCCCCACCAAGCTCCCTTCAGGAGGACAAAAATGCAGATCGAATTAAGATTGGCCTAAAGGAAAGCATGTTGCGCTCCTTTTTGTTTATCCCGTGTTTTCCTGAAAGTAGCAGAGAAACAGCTTTAAGATGGCCCTTGCCCGTTGTCAATGTTCTTGGTGAGATACCGGGTGAGTAAACTTCCCACGGCCCCGGAACCGGCGTATTTCGCCAGATTGTCCAGCAGGTCTATTTGCTCGGGTTGTAGCCATTTATAATCCTCGGCGGCAATCAGGTGGAAACCCCTAACGGCCAGACAGATCCCAATGGTGATGCCGGCTACAATGATGTTGCCCTGAATGGCCCAGTGAATGATGGTTCTGGCCCCCTGCTCCCGTTGGTGCTCCCTTTTGCGACGGTCGTTGGTAAACCATTCGTCTTCTTCTTTCGCTTTCCTTAAGCCAGCTTGCGGCGGCGGCGAGGCCTTTATGGCACTCAAATCAAGGCTGGCCGAAGGGGTGCTAGGCGGTGTGGGTTGCATGGGGGGTATCTACTAACTTCTGGTAGTACTCTTTGATAAGATCATTGGGGATGATCACGTTATTGCTGTGTTGGCCTTGGGTGTCCCAGATCATCTTCCAGGGCGTATTGTCCTGGTGGGTCATGGCCGATAGGTCTATGCCCGAAAACTGCCCGTAGACTTCCCATATCTTTTCCAGAAACGGCACCAGCTCGGTGTTGGGTAAGGGAATGGGCGCGGAATCATGGGCATTGGAACCCGTAGCCATCTGCCGGATGGCATCTCCCCCAAAATCCTTGAAACTATAATACACCGACGGCACTACCGGGCCATATTTCCAAGCTTCTACCGGCTCGCTGAGCAGCGGTTGTCCAGACAAACCCAGGTACCACCCGTGGGCAATGTACACCAGTTTCACCAGTTTCATGTTAGTCACGGGTTCGCCGGTGTCAAAAGACTTCTTGATAAAGAAGTTGGCAATGGCGAGTGCATTTTCCATGACGGTACGTAATTAAAAACTTTAAACCCAGCGGTTCGCTTCCCAAACAGATTGGCAAACTTCTAAACAAAAATATAACAATAATCCTGTTAAAACAAAGATGCCCTTTGAGTTTATGAACTGAACGGCAGCAGGATATCCTGTTTTCAACGTATTTTCCTTAAAACACGGGATAAATGGAAAATGGCTACAAAGGAGTGACATCCCTATAAAAGGCTTGGTGCGCCTTGGAAGATGGTAGAGCGCCAGAACCCACCCCTATCCCTCCCAAGAGGGGAATACGCCTTTGCAGGAGATAGAAAAAAGGCATGCCTGGTCTCTACGGGTTCTATCATCGCCGCTGCTACTTACATTCCCCAATTCCAGTCTTCCCCGAGCGCGCCTCGCTTTTGGCCCTAGATGAACCCCCACTAAGAGAGACCGGCAGTACAGACCGAAAGGGCAGTGCCAGAGGGGAAGACGGGGCCCCGCGGCCGTGAGCGCGTACCGCCGAAGATGAAACAATACAGCACTTGCACCCACGCAGGGAACGGACAAGCCGAGGCAACAGCAAACTGCGTGCACAACAGTGACCAAGGGAAGACCTGCCAATTCCTCCTAAAGAAGCCAGTTCCAGGCAGAGGTTAAGCCAAGAAGGGTATAAAACGCCAAAAGCCCGAGTTCCTTATAAACTCAGGCTTTTGGCGTTTTATTTCAGAAAGAAGGCTCTTTTCAGACAACTTAGTTCATGCTATGCGTCTGCACGTAGAGACGGCACTTCCAGAGGTCAAGTTCATCCATCACCAGTTTGGCCATGTATTCCAGCGTGGTGCGGTCATCTTCGGTAAAGGGGCGGGGAGCTTTGTCTACAATACAGACAGACCCCAGATTGTAGCCGTCATGGGTGGTGATGGGCACCGCCGCATAAAACCGAAGCCCAAACTCACCCGCCACCAACGGATTGGCCAGCAGGCACGGCTCTTTGAGGGCATCTTCAAACACGGTGGCTTCTGAATGCAGAATAGACAAAGAGCACAGACTGATGCCCCTATCCACTTCGGTCATTTCTTCTATGCCCACGTTCCCTTTAAAATAAACCCGTTCAGCGTCTACAAAGGAGACCAACGCAATAGGAACCTTAAAAACATGGGCGGCCAGGGAGGCGATATGCTTAAAAGGGCCTTCGGTTTCTATGCTTAAAATCTGATAATCGTGCAGTTTCTGTATCCGGTCTGCCTCATTCTCGGGTATTATGTCAATACCAAACGTATTTTTTATTGCCATGCACGCGAAGCTTTCAATGCTACCTGTTAACGGTAGCTTAACACAGTACGTGGGCTTTGGAGCAAGGTTAAAAGAAACTTTAAACTAACTATGAGAAAAATTACAACACATTCTTCCACAAGGATATGCTTAATATTAGATTGAATGTATATTTACTCATATTCCGCCTAAGAGAGTATCCTTCACTTAGAAAAGGGTGCACTGGCTAAGTAGCCCTGCCCTATGTTGGTACAGAAAAGAAAAGGAAGGCCAAGCCGAAAACTGGCGCCTTCATAAACCACAAAAGGAGCCGCACACGTACGGCTCCTTTTGCTATCTGAGAAGAAGACAGGGGAAATTACGCCTGCTTTACTAATTGGATCTCGGCGTTCAGTCTTATGTCATCGCTCACCACCACACTTCCGGCCTCCGTGACAGCATTCCAGGTCAGGCCGAATTCTTTGCGGCTTATCTTTCCGGTGACGGTGAAACCAGCTTTGGTCTGCCCGTAAGGGTCTACCACAATACCGCCAAATTCTACGTCAACGGTAACGGGTTTGGTAGTGCCTTTGATGGTTAGGTCGCCGTGCAGCCTGGCAGAGCCACTCCCGTTCTGCTCGTAGCGGTTTCCCACAAACCGTATATCACCATGTGTCTCCGTGTCAAAGAAATCGGCCGATTTCAGGTGGGTGTCGCGCTGCTCGTTGTTGGTGTTGATGGAATTCACATCGGCGGTGAACACAATGCTGCCCGCCTTTGAGAAATCCTCGTCTTCGGTTTCCACCTCCACGTTAAACGTCTGGAAGTACCCGGTAACGGTGGTGATCATCAAATGCTTCACCTTGAACTGCACTTCGCTGTGCGTGGGGTCTAATGACCATTTAACAGTTGCCATAGCTTTTATAGGTAGTTGATTTATTGGTTCTTGCCCTGGGTAAGTATACGTAAGCATTTGGTTGCAGTTGAAATTACATGCTTACATTAAATGTAGGTACATAAGTACAGGAATCTATCCTCCACCCCCAAGTTTCTTCCCGTTTTGGGGTTGTTTTTTCAAAAATAGGCGGGAAACCTGCCCCTGCAAGACGGCAGACGCTTTAGAAATGTCGGCGGTTACTTTCCTGATGAACTCCAGCTGTTCTTTGAGCAGGAGTTCATCTGAAGAAAGCTGCTTTTTCTCCGGGGCTTCCGGCTCGGCGGGCAGGCAATTAGTTTCGGGCACTTGCCAGGTGGGGTCAAAGGCGTGGAGCGCATCTGTGAGGGACGAAATGGCGCGCCGCAACGTCCGGAGAAAACTCTTGGGATAGCTGCCCGATTCCTGCCGCAGCCTGGCAGAGACAATGGTGGCGATGTACGAGGACAGAATGTGGTTGAGCACCACAAACTGGTAAATCTCGCGGCTGCCGAGCCGTTTGCTTTTCGGTTCATCGGTCATGCGCTGAAACGCCGCCGACAGGTTAGCCGAGGTCACGTAGACTTCTTTGCGGGCCAGTTTGTACTCCACTTCCAGCACTTCTTTGCCCGCCAGCACGTCGGCCAATACCTGCAGGTACCGTAAATTGGCGTTCAGCACGGCCTGCATAAACCCGCCCACCTGCTTAGATTCCCAGTTAGGGAACACGAAATACGTGGCGGCAAACGCAATGGCGCAGCCCACCACGGTGTCTACCACCCGTTCCTGCACAATGGCCAGGCTTCCGCCGCCCAGAAAGTTGAACAGAATGAGCATGAAAGGTGTCATGAGAATCACGCTCAAAACATAATTGATGCGCTGCACGCTGTAAAACCCGGTCATGAAGAGCAGCAGAAACACAAACTGCAGCCGCTCATCGTGCACCAGAAACAGGATCAATAAACCGATGGCCCCGCCCACCACCGTGCCTATCACCCGCTGGATGTTCCGCTGTTTGGTTAAACTGAAGGCGGGTTTCAGCAGGAAAATCACCGTGAGCAAGACCCAGTAACTGTGCTGCCCGTAGGGGAAAATCTTGGTGAGGGCGTAGGCAAACAAGGCCACCAGCGCCACCCTGAACGAGAACCGGAACACCGAGGATTTAAACGTGAGATTGTTCCAGAACAGTTTGGGGTCAAAATTCTGGTGCGAGATAAACTGTGAGAACTCCAGTTCCCGGGCCCGGCGCTGCACCTGCTCAGAATGGGCGTTGAAGTACGAAAGGATATCAGACAGCCGCTGCGCGATGGTTCTGATGTTCACGAAGATCTTCTTGAGCACCAGGTTCCCGCTTTGGCCCTGCTGCTCCCCTACCGCGTCAATCCTGGCTTTGAGCTCCTCCAGTTTCTGGCTCATGTTCAGCAGGTTCTTGTGGCGCAGGTTCGCCTGAATGGCAAAACCGATGTTGTCCAGTTCATCGGCTAGGTGCTCAATAACCTCTGCTATTTCCTGCAAAACCCCTGTGCCGCCAAACCGCTCTCTAATGGAGGTGTAGTCATAATGGATGGCGGTGACTTGCTCGTAAAGATCCACCATGTCTACGAAGGTCATGACCAGCGTGCGCCCAGCTTCTGTGGATTCCTTCACCATCTGGCGGCTTTTGAACAGCAGTTCGCGCACGGCGCCCTGTTTCTCACTCACCAGAACCTGCTGCGAGATCAGTTGCCGGTAAGACTCCTCCAGATGGGTGTGGGGCTGGTAAAAGTCGGCCTTCATGCGCAGGAACTTCGCCACTTCCCTAATGCACTCGCCCAGGGCCTGCTGCGCCGGCCGGTACGGCATAAACTGGTTGGTGACCAGGCTGAGCAACAGGTACCACACGCCACCCCCCATGACCAGAGCACTGTTGAGGAGCACCTGCTGCGTTTCCAGGGGCCTGTCCATGGTCATGACTAGCACCAACAGTCCGCCCAGGCCAATGAACGAAGCCCGCATGCCGTACACCAGCAGCATGGAGAACACAAAGCTGAACACCAGAATCTCCAGCCCCAGCGTGACCACGTGCATGCGCGCAAAACCGGTCACCAGTGCCACCAGGGTGCAGACGCCAATTCCCACCAGCATGCCGTTCCGCTTGTGGAGCATCGGCCCCGGCGAATCGGCCAGGCTCACCCCAATCGCACCCAGTGAGATCGCAATCCCCCACTCAAAGTGCCCCAGAAAAGACATCAGCAACGCCGGCAGCAGCGCCGCTATGGTGACCCGTATGCCATCATAGAAGTTCTGACTGTAGAAAAAGTACTGTAGCTCCCTGACTTTCCTGTTCATTCTTTGATGATTGTATGATTGAGAGGTTGAATGGTTGAGTGAATGAAAAAAGTATAAGCTTAAGCAATGACTGAGAGCTTCACACGTGGTACGCAAAAAAGCACTTTCTCTTGCCTGTACGAAGAAGCAAGTACCTGCGATATTTCAAATTGTGGTCTGTACGCAAGCTCCCCTTTTTGAGCCGATTTTCAAAAACTAGCCTAAAAACGCAAAGCTGCTGGATATTCTTCCAACTCCAAAGCGAGCCCTTTCCCCACCCTGGTAGTTAACCAGCACCCTCGCTCCCCTCCGGCGAGTGGGAGCTACTTTCGGCGTCCCGCCGAGTTGAGGATAAGTACGTGGACAAAACCTAGTTTGTCCTATTCTTTTTGTTTTCCTCCTGGAAAGATCTTGGTCGCGAACGGCAATAACGCCCTATCAAAGCTATTCTAGTTCGCCCACAGGATCCTTTCAGGAGGACAAATAGGATAACGGAATGCTGTTTCCGTACTTAGCGGCGGAACGCCGCAGGTAACCCACACTCGCCGGAGGCGAGCGAGTGGAGAACTCCCCTCATTTGAATCTACGGGCGTCCTCACAGCAGCTTTTGGCACGTTTAGCCGTATGCTCTCACATTCCATCACTCATTCAAAATCACTCCTTACCTTTGCCGCATGCGTACACCTACAGAACTGGACATTGTCATCATTGGGGCGGGGCCCATTGGGTTGACCTGCGGCATTGAGGCCCAGAAAGCCGGACTCTCTTACGTGATCCTGGACAAAGGCGCGCTGGTCAACTCGCTCTACAACTACCCGGCGACCATGACGTTTTTCTCTACTTCTGAGAAGTTGGAGATTGGCGGTGTGCCCTTCATCTCAGACAACCCCAAGCCCCGCCGCAACGAGGCCCTGGAGTATTACCGCCGGGTCACGGGTAAGTTTAACCTGCACGTGCGGTTGTTTGAAGAGGTGTTTTCGGTGCAAAAAGCTGAAAACAGGTTTGAGGTGCAAACGGCCAAAGGCACATATCATGCCCGTAAAGTCATCATCTCCACCGGCTTCTATGACCTGCCCGCGCTCATGGACGTGCCCGGCGAGGAGTTGCCGCACGTGACGCACTACTACAAAGACCCGCATTATTACGCGCTGCAGAAAGTAGTGGTGGTGGGGGCCAGCAATTCCTCGGTAGATGCCGCGCTGGAAACGTACCGCAAAGGGGCCGAAGTGACCATGGTGGTGCGTGGTTCGGCCATTGGCCGACGAGTGAAATACTGGGTAAAACCAGATATTGAAAACCGCATTGCGGAAGGGAGCATCAAAGCGCATTTCAATTCCTGCCTCACCGCCATCCGCCCCGGCGAGGTGGATATTCTTACCCCTGAAGGCCTTGTTACGCTTGAGAATGACTTTGTGCTGGCGCTCACCGGCTACAAACCCAATTTTGACCTGCTCCGCAAATTTGGCGTGCAACTCTCACCAGACGAGAAACTGTACCCGGCCTATAACAAAGAAACCATGGAAACAACCCAGGCAGGTCTGTACCTGGCGGGGGTAGTAGTAGGCGGCATGGACACCCACCTCTGGTTCATTGAAAACTCCCGCGACCACGCCGAGAAAATCATCCAGCACATTCAAGCGCAAGACCAAGCCCCTTAAGAACCATCACGCAGGGACAATCCCTTCCTCCTCACCAGTTAGCTCTAAACAATCCTGTTTTAGGCCTGTTTTAAAGAAAACGCCCCTAAAACAGACTTCCTTCAGTTGTTTACTTTTGCCAGGTATCCAGAAAGAAACCTATTGAATCATTATTCAATACTTTGTTAAGTATAAGTCACTTACCACAAATTCAACTAGAATAAAAAGTTCTGAAATAGGAATTAAATGTTAAAACCTTTGCATACTCCCTGCTTTTGTCCGTTACTTTGCGCCCCGAATGAACGTTCAATAGACATAAAAAGACGAGTTGGAGATACTGGCAGAGAAGAAAAAGGCGATTCTGGAAAGTACCCTGAAGTTGATCAAGGAAAATGGTTTTCATGGTACGCCCATGAGCCTGGTGGCCAAAAAAGCCGGGGTAGCGGCGGGTACTATCTACCATTATTTCGATAGCAAAGACACCCTCATCATGGAGTTGTTTGCCTATACCCAACACCGCATCCAGGAAGCCTTGCAGGGAAACCTGCAGGAGGGCATGGATCTACAGGAGAACTTTTTCCTGCGCTGGATCAGCCGCTGCCAGTTCTACATCCAGAACCCCGATGTGCTGTTTTTCCTGGAGCAGTTTATGATTTCGCCGTATTACGCGCGTTGTTCCCAGGTAACAAATGAGCGCTTCCGGAGCGAGATCATGCAGTTCATTGAAATGGGGCACCGCCACGGAATTCTCCGGGACATAGACCAGAAACTTATGTCCATTATGGTGCACAGTAGCATTATCACGGCTGCCAAAGTACACCTGGACGGAAAAGTGACGCTGGGCGACAAAGAATTCCGCCAGTTGGCACAGATGATTTGGGATAGCATCCGTAAGCTATAAACTCCTACTAGCAACCTCCTTACCGATTTATTATTTACAGTTCTTATGAAGAAAACAAGGATTCTGATGTCTGTGCTGCTGAGTTGCCTGTGGGCACCTTTCGCGCTTCGGGCACAGGTGGCCCCAGATAGCACCGCCGGGCGGTTATCCCTGGAGCAGTGCGTGGCGTATGCGTTAAAAAACCAGGCCCAAGTGCAGCAGGCTCAGATAGACGAGGAAATCGGCGAGCGTCAGATCAGGGCGCAACTATCGGGGTGGTTGCCGCAGGTGGCCGCTAACTACGCGTTCAACTACAACATAAAACGGCCCCAGAGTGTGTTCGGCGACCAGGTGATTACCATTGGGCAGAAATACACGTCCAACATCAACTTCCAAGCGAACCAGACGCTGTACAGCAATGACCTGCTGCTGGCCTCCAGAGCCGCCCGTTTCACCAGAACCGCGCTGGATCTGAACACCCAATCCACCAAAATCAACACAGTGGTAGACGTGAGCAAGGCGTTTTACAACATTCTGCTAAGCCAGGAGCAGCTGCGTATTCTGGACGAGAACATCGCCCGGCAGGAAAAACAGTACCGTGATGCCCGCGCCCAGTACGAGCAAGGCCTGGTTGACAAAACCGATTACCAACGGGCCAGCATCACCCTCAACAGCATCCGGGCCGACCGCAAAAGAACGCAGGAGGCCGTGAAAGCCAGCACTGCTTTGTTGCAGGAGTTGATGGGTTTGCCGGTGGGCTCCCCGCTCACGCTGGCCTATGACTACAACCAGATGCAGCAGAACATTGCCATTGATACCACCCAAACCATCGCGTTTGCCAACCGGGTGGAGTTCCAGCAGATCCAGACGCAGCGCCAGATCCAGGGCTTGAACACCCGCTATTACCAGTGGGGCTTTTTGCCCACCGCTTCGGCCTTCGTCAACTACAACCCTACCTATTTCAGCTCCTCCTTCGGAGATGTCTACAGCCAGTCCTACCCTACTTCGGTTCTGGGTTTGCAGGTGGGCATTCCTATTTTCCAGGGGGGCCGAAGACTGCAGAACGTGCGTATTTCTGAGCTGCAGGAAGAAAGCCTGAACGTGGAACTGCAGGGTCTCCAGCGCCGCATCAACACCGAGTACCAGACGGCCCTGGCCAATTACAAGAGCGATTACAATGACTGGCTCACCCTGCAAAGCAACGTGCAGCTGGCCGAGGAGGTCTACAACGTGATCAAGCTCCAGTACAACGAGGGCATCAAAACCTACCTGGATCTGATTGTGGCCGAGACTGACCTCAGAACCGCCCAACTCAATTATTACAACGCCCTCTACAACGTACTTTCCAGCAAGCTGGATGTGCAGCGCGCCCTGGGTACCATTGCCGTCAACTACTAATCAGAGAGAAAAATCCTAGCAACATGAAGTTAAATCTATCCTTTGTAGCGGCGCTTGCCTTGTCTGGCGCCCTGTTGGTTTCTTGCGGTAAGAGCGAGGCCCCACAGCAAAACCCCATGGCCGCTGCGGTTCCCGTGAACGTCTACACCGTTACCCAAGAACATGTCACCGGTACAGACACGTACCCGGGCACCGTGGTACCGCTCAATGAAGTGGAACTGCGCCCTCAGGTGAGTGGCTACATTACCCAGATTTTCGTGAAAGACGGGCAGCGCGTGACCAAAGGCCAACGGCTCTACGAGATTGACCGCACCAAATACCAGGCCGCCTACCGTCAGGCCCAAGCCAATGTACGCAGCGCCCAGGCCAACCTGAACCGCGTACAGAAAGACCTGGAACGCTATGAGAACCTAGCCAAACAGGACGCCATCGCCCGTCAGCGCGTAGATTACGCCCGCGCCGATGTGGAGACGGCCCGCGCCAACGTGGCGGTGGCCCGTGCCCAAGTGGCCAGCGCCTCCACAGATTTGGGGTATTCCATCATCAATGCGCCTTTCAGCGGTACCATTGGGATCTCGCAGGTGCGCGTGGGTTCCCAGGTAAGCCCGGGGCAGACCTTGCTGAACACCATTTCCTCAGACGGGCCTACCGGGGTGGACTTCGTGATCAATGAGCAGGAACTTCCCCGCTTCAACCGCCTGCAACAGGGCAAACAGCCAGACTCTACGTTCACCCTTTCCTTATCTGATGGCTCCACCTATCCGCACACCGGCAAGCTGACCGCCATTGACCGCGCCGTGGGTTTACAGACGGGTACCATCACCGTACGCGTGAGCTTCCCCAACCCAGACCGCCAATTGGTGGCCGGTATGACCGTGAGCGTGAACGTGCTGAACCAGGACATAGGGCAGCAGGTCACCCTTCCGTACAAAGCCGTGACCGAGCAATTGGGCGAGTACTTCGTGTACGTGGTGCAGGGCGACTCTGTGCAGCAGCAGAACATCCAATTGGGCACCCGCTTCCAAGACAAGATTGTGGCCCGCGAAGGGCTGGAAGCCGGGCAGGTGATTGTGGTGGAAGGCATCCAGAAACTGCGCCAGGGCGCGAAAGTACAGGTAGGCGCACCGCAGGCCGCCGGTAGTGCCCCCGCAGCCGGAGCCAGATAATAACGTTTAAAGCAGCTTTTTCAGAAACCCTATGATATCTGATATATTTATAAGACGGCCCGTCACCTCCATCGTCATCTCGCTCGTGATTGTGCTGGTAGGAACGCTGGCCATGATGAACTTGCCCATCACCCAGTACCCAGACATTTCGCCGCCCACGGTATCAGTGTCGGCGAACTACACGGGGGCCGATGCGCAGACGGTGGAGCAGACCGTGGCCACGCCCATTGAGACGCAGATCAACGGTACGCCGGGCATGGCCTATCTCACCTCCACCAACACCAGTACCGGCCAGATGAACATGACCGTGACCTTTGAGGTGGGCACGGACATTGACATCGCCACTTTGGACGTGCAGAACCGCGCCAGCGTGGCGGAGCCCAGCTTGCCCGAAGAGGTAAGACGCCTGGGTGTGACGGTACGGAAACGGAACCCCAGTATTTTGATGGTGATCGGGATTTACTCGCCTAAGAGAACCCACGACATCCAGTACCTGGACAACTACTCCAACATCTACGTGAAAGACGCGTTGCTGCGGGTGCAAGGCGTGGGGGACGTAACGGCCATTGGTCAGGATTTCAGTATGCGTTTGTGGCTGCAGCCCGATAAAATGGCGCAGTACAGCATGAACGCGAACCAAGTGGTGGCCGCCATCCAGGAGCAGAACATGCAGGTGGCCGCCGGTACGGTAGGTTCACGACCGCAGTACAGCACGCAGGCGTTCCAATACCCCATTACGGTGAGTGGCCGTTTGGTCACCAAGGAACAGTTTGAGAACGTGATCATCCGCACCAACCCAGCAGACGGTTCGCTGGTGTATTTGAAAGATGTGGCGCGTGTGGAGTTTGGGCAGTTTGACTATGGCCGCCAAGCCACCATCAACGGGAACCCATCGGCCATGATGCTGATTTACCAGGCACCGGGCTCTAACGCGGTAGCCACCGCAGACGGCATCTACGCCGCCTTGGAAGAACTGAAAGCCTCCTTCCCCGCCGATGTGGATTACATTGTCTCCTTTGAGTCAGTGACGGTGGTGGAAGTGTCCATCAATGAGGTGATCGTTACCTTGTTAGAGGCCTTGGTTCTGGTGATCATCGTGGTGTTCCTGTTCCTGCAAAGCTGGCGGGCCACCTTGATCCCTATCCTGGCCATTCCGGTGTCCATCATAGGCACGTTCATCTTCTTCATTCCGCTGGGCTTTACCATCAACACCTTGACCTTGTTCGGGTTTGTGCTGGCCATCGGGATTGTGGTGGATGATGCCATTGTGGTGGTGGAAGCGGTGCAGCATTATATTGACCATGAGCGGCTCTCGGCTAGGGAGGCCACGCGCAAGGCCATGAAAGACATCACCGCCCCGGTCATCGCCATTGCCTTGATTCTGGCGGCGGTGTTTATTCCGGTGGGCTTTATTCCGGGCATCGTGGGCCGTCTGTACCAGCAGTTCGCCATCACCATCGCCATCTCGGTATTGATCTCGGCGTTTGTGGCCTTGACCTTGACGCCGGCGCTTTGCTCCATCATGCTGCGCCCCATGAACGTGAACCGCGAATCGCGGGGCTTGAACAAGTTCTTCTTCAAATTCAACAACTGGTTTGCCCGCACCACGGAGTCTTACTCTACCGGTGTGCGCAAGAGCATCAAAGCCGCGCCGTTGGCCTTGATTCTATTGGTGTGTATCTATGTGGGCACGGTGGGCTTGTTCGCGACCAAACCAACCGGCTTTATCCCGACGGAGGATGAAGGCCGTCTGATGATCGCGGTGGAATTGCCCGAGGGTTCCTCGGCGAACAGAACCCAACTGATTCTGGAAAGAATGTCCAAGATTCTGGGCGAAGTTCCCGCCATCAGGAACTCGACTTCCATCTCTGGTTTGAACGTGCTTAACTTCTCCTTCAAATCAAACAGCGGCACCTTCTTCGTCCAGATGAAACCCTGGAGCGAACGGCAGGAGGAATCCATGCAGTTGCAGGGTGTGATGGCCACGTTGAACCAACGTTTTGCCGCCATCAAGGAAGCGAACATCATTGTGGTGGCGCCACCCGCCATCCCAGGTTTGGGCGCCTCCGGCGGATTCAGCTTTGTGTTGCAGCAGCGCAGCGCCGGTGACATCAAAGAAATGGAACAGGTGATGGGGCAGTTCCTGGCCGCGGCCAACCAGCGCCCCGAGATAGCCATGGCGTACAGCTTCTTCAACACCCGCACCCCCGGCTACCACGTGGACGTAGACCGCGAGAAGGTGAAGAAACTGGGCATTAACCTGACGGATGTTTTCTCTACCATGTCTTCTTACATGGGGAGCCGCTACATCAACGACTTCACCCGCTACGGCCGCAATTACCGGGTGGTAGCCCAGGCTGATACCGCCTTCAGGATGGACATCAAAGACCTGAACCAATTTTACGTGCTCAACCGCCAGGGAGAATCTGTGCCGCTGAGTGCGCTGGTGACTACCCGAGTGATTGAGAACCCGGCGGTGATTTCCCACTACAACCTGTTCCGGTCTATTGACATCACGGGTAGCGCCGCGCCGGGCTACAGTAGCGGACAGGCCTTGCAGGCGCTGGAGGAAGTGGCCACGCAGACGCTGCCGGCCGGCTACGGCTTTGACTTCTCCGGCATCAGCCGCGAGGAACTGTCGGCTGGGAACAGTACCATCTACATCTTCGCGCTGTCCATTGTGCTGGTGTCCTTGTTGCTGGCCGCGCTGTATGAAAGCTGGAGCGTACCGTTCTCCATCCTGTTCGCCATTCCGCTGGGCATGTTCGGGGCGATTCTGGCCTTGACTTTCCTGCCCAAACTGGACAACAACGTGTACGCCCAGATCGGGATGATCACCCTCATCGGTCTGGCCGCCAAAAACGCCATCCTGATTGTGGAGTTCGCCAAAGAACGGGTAGACCGCGGCATGGAGTTGATTGAGGCCACCATTGAAGCCGTACGGCTGCGGCTGCGCCCGATTATCATGACCTCGCTGGCCTTTATCCTGGGGGTGGTGCCCTTGGCCATGGCCTCCGGGGCAGGGGCCGTTTCCCGCCAAACCATTGGCTGGGTAGTGATCGGTGGGATGTTGGCCGCCACGTTCCTAGCCATCTTCTTCGTGCCGGTGCTGTACGTGGTGATTACCCGCCTGGCGTATGGCAAGAAAGGCCTCGCCGCGTTACGGGAACGGTACAAAGACTATGACAACGAACATTTATAGCGTTTAAACACTAATTTTTCAAAAAGCCCCGGTCTCTGAAGCCGGGGCTTTTTACTGGTGATTTCTCAAAAACAGCATGAAAACGCAACCTCTCTTCTCCCAGAAAAGGAATTTCTCCCTGGCCCGCTTCATCGGGGTATACCAACTAGCCGGTGGGCTGGTGGGCCTTTTCCTGTGCCTTAAAATGATCCCGGCGTTGCAGCAGCCTTCCACCTCTACCTGGGTGGGCCTCTTTCTGGCCGCGGTGCTCTATATTTTCTCCACCCTGTGCGGCTTCCTGCTTTTCAGGCAAACCAGAAAGGCCTTTAACTTATCTCTCGCCAACCAGGTGTTACAGGTGCTCAGTTTCGGGATCTCGGGGTTGGCGTATAACTATGTGGCGGGCATCAAACTGGGCGTGGGTGTTGACTTTCTGGAAAGCTGGCATTTCAAGGCCAAGCTTTCTCTGTCCTCCTTCAACTTCAGTTTCGGGGCCCACGCCGGTGCCTCGTTTGTCACCATCAACCTGTTGGCCTTGGTGCTCATTTACCTGTTGGAAAGAGCTAGGGACGAAGTGAAATAGCAACTACAACTTTACACGGAAAAAGCCAGAAAGCACCTTCTTCGGGGACTTTCTGGCTTTTTTGTTTTATGATGGTAGCAGGAATTGCGCCCATTTCGCCGAAGGCTTGTTTATGGCCTGTTTTCAGAAAAGGAAACCTAAAACAGAACTCATCTCTGCCCCTCCTAGGCTAATCTTGTAGGGAAAAAATCTTTTCTTGCTGTTCGGGAGTTCTACTCCCGAACCTGCCTGCTGCGGAGTTCCACTCCGCCGGGAGCTACGGGCAAAAGAAGGGGAGTGGAACTCCCCGGCAGTACGCTTCCGGAGTGGAACTCCGAAAGAGCGGTACAGCGGTTTGATTCTCTGGAACCTTTTGGAACAATAATAAATAACCTTCATTTTTCCCTACAAGATTAGCTCCGAGGAGGGGAATACGCCTTTGCAGGGGAAGGGAATGCGTGGCAGAGACAAGGCAGTGCCTGGTCTCTACAGGTACAATTATCACCTCTTTCTCTACTTTCCCCAGTTCCAGTCTTCCCCGAGCGCGCCTCGCTTTTGGCTATAGAAAGGCAGGAGCTAAGAGCAGAGGACTTCTCAGGCCGAAAGGGCAGCGCGAGAGGGGGAGACGGGGCCCCGCGGCCGTGAGCGCATACCGCCAAAGCTGAAACAATACTGCACGTGCACCCACGCAAAAGCGGACAAGCCAGGGGAACAGCAAACTGCGTGCACCTGCCACTCTCCCGGAAGAAACTATTTCTAAGCAGATACTAAAATGAAACCATCAAGGGTCTAAAGTGAGTTTTGAGCGAATTTCCTAAAACCACCTTCTAAACCCTTTTCCCCTTCAATTGACACTCAAGCAGTTGCATTTTATTTGCGTTCCACTATTATGAAATTTCTATTTCTTCTCATTCTTCAGAATACCTCTTTTAAATATTTTACATAATCTAACCTTGATATATACGTAATTATTAAACCTAACGCTTGTTTTGTATAAATACCTCAAAATAAAGCTTGATTATTTGTTAAACATCTATTAACTTACTGATTCACCCTACCCTGAACGAACAAACAAAGGAATGAATCAGGCCGACAAACACCCCAAAGGGTTGTACACCCCCGAATTAGAGCATGATGCCTGCGGCGTGGGCTGCGTGGTCAATCTGGATGGTCAGAAATCACACGCCACGGTCAAAGACGCGCTGACCATGCTCAAGAACATGGAGCACCGCGGGGCCACCGGCAGCGACCCCGAGACGGGCGACGGTGCCGGTATCTTAGTGCAGTTGCCCCACGAGTTTTTCAGGAAAGAACTGGCCGAATTCGCGATTACGCTGCCGCCCCAGGGAAGCTATGGCGTAGGCATGGTGTTTTTTCCGGCGGTCTACGAAGTGCGCGAGAAATCCCGCAAAGTCCTGAACAACTGCCTCCGCAAGTTAGGCCTTAGTCTGATTGGCTACCGTCTGGTTCCGGTGAACGGACAGGTGCCAGGCCACGGGGCCAAAGCGGTAGAACCCTACATTGAGCAGGTGTTTGTGCAACCGGTTGACCCCACCATCAAAGGTGAAGACCTGGAGCGCAAGTTGTTCGTGCTCCGCAACCTCATCAGCAATGAAACCCGCAAGAGTGTGCGCGGCGAGAATGGCACGTTCTACATCGCCAGTTTCTCTTCCCGCACTATTATTTATAAAGGTCAGCTCAAAACTGACCAACTGGAACGCTATTACCATGACCTGCGCCACCCTGAGTTTAAATCGGCGCTAGCCGTAGTCCACTCCCGTTTCTCTACCAACACGTTTCCTAATTGGCGGCTGGCCCAGCCGTTCCGGTTTATTGCCCATAACGGTGAAATCAACACCATCCGGGGGAACGTGAACAAGATGAAGTCCAAGGAAGCGCTCATGTCCTCGCCCTTGTTCACCGAGGAAGAGATGCAGTGGCTTATTCCTATCACCAACCCCGATGATTCCGATTCGGCTAACCTGGATGCACTGGTGGAACTGCTGACGTTGTCGGGAAGGCCGTTGCCGCATGTGATGATGATGCTGGTGCCCGAGGCCTGGCAGAACAACTCCCACATGGACACCTACAAAAAGGCGTTCTATAAATTCCATGCGTCATTAATGGAGCCCTGGGACGGCCCCGCCGCCCTCTTCTTCACCGACGGTACCCAGATTGGCGCTACCTTAGATAGAAACGGCCTGCGTCCCGTGCGCTACTGCCTGACTAAGCAGGGCCGTTTGATTATGGCCTCTGAAGCCGGTGCGCTGTGCGTAGACCCCAAAGATGTCATCAAGCGCGGTCGTCTGCAACCCGGCAAAATGCTGCTGGCCGATATTTCCCAGAACCGCATTTTTGAGGACGAGGAAATCAAGCAACTGGTCTGCCAGGACAAGCCGTATTTTGACTGGATTCAGAAAAACCGCATCAAACTGAGACTTCGGCCGGAGCCGAGCGTTTTGCTACAGCCCTGCTCCCCCGAAGAACTGAGACAGCGCCAGAAAGCGTACGGCTACACCCGCGAAGATCTCAAAATGGTGGTAGAACCGATGGCCTCTACCGGCTACGAACCAGTGGGCAGCATGGGCTCCGATACGCCTTTGGCGGTTCTCTCGCAGCACAGCCAGCACGTAGCCAATTACTTCAAGCAGTTCTTCGCGCAGGTGAGTAACCCGCCTATTGACTCCATTAGAGAGCGGTTGGTGATGTCATTGTTCACGCGCGTGGGTGAGTCGTTGAACATTCTGGACGAGAGCGAACTGCACACCCGCCAGATTCATATTTCGCAGCCGGTCATGGATCCGGTGGAGTTCCAGAAACTGGTGTTCCTGAAAGAGGAAGGATTTGAACACGAAAACATAGACGCCACCTTCTCCACGCGTGAACCTGGTAACCTGCAACGCAACATTGACCGCATCTGCGCCGAAGCCGAGGCTGCCGTGCGCGCGGGCAAGAAAATATTGATTATTTCTAACCGTAAGGTAGAGGCACAACGGGCGGCTATTCCGTCTTTGCTGGCGGTGGGGGCTGTGCACCACCACTTGATTGAGAAACGCCTGCGCACCAAAGCCGGATTGGTGGTTGAGGCCGGTGATGCCTGGGAAACCCATCATTTCGCTACCATCATTGGGTACGGGGCCAGCGCCGTGTATCCGTTCCTCATCTATGACACCATCAAAAGCCTGCACGACCAGCAGAAACTGGACAATGCACACCCCTACACCCATTATTTCCAGAACTTCATTTACGCGGTTGACAATGGCTTGCTGAAAATTTTGTCTAAAATGGGCATCAGTACGCTACAGTCGTACCAAAGTTCGCAGATTTTTGAGATTCTGGGGCTTGGTCAGGAAGTCATTGAGAAATGCTTCAAAGGCACTACCAACCGCCTGGAAGGTCTCAACTTTGAAGACCTGGAACGCGAAACCTTGACCAAGCACCAAAGCGCGTACCCAGATTTGGAGAACCTGTTGGAGTCCGGCGGTTATTACCAATGGCGGCGCGACGGCGAGGAGCACTTGCTCACGCCCAAGGTGATTCACCTGCTGCAGAAATCCACCCGACTTAATGATTATCTTTTATATAAGGAGTATTCTAAATCCATTCGGGAACACCAGCAGGAAACGGCTATCACGCTCCGCAATTTGTTTGAGTTCCGGAAGCGCCAGTCGGTGCCATTAGACGAGGTAGAACCCGTTGCTTCCATCCTGACCCGCTTTGGGTCGGGGGCCATGTCCTTCGGGTCTATTTCCCATGAAGCGCACAGCACGCTGGCCATCGCCATGAACCGCATCGGCGGCAAAAGCAACAGCGGCGAAGGCGGTGAAGACGAGGCCCGCTACATCAAGCACGCCAACGGAGATTCGGAGCGATCCCGCGTCAAGCAGGTAGCCTCCGGCCGATTTGGCGTGACCAGCCACTATTTGGCGAACGCCGATGAAATCCAGATTAAAATTGCCCAGGGTGCCAAACCCGGCGAGGGCGGACAGTTACCCGGCCATAAAGTTGACCATTGGATTGCCCGCGTGCGCTGTTCTACGCCGGGTGTGGGTCTCATTTCGCCGCCGCCGCACCATGACATCTACTCCATTGAAGACCTCAAGCAACTCATCTTCGACCTGAAGAACGCCAACCCCAAAGCCCGCATCAACGTGAAGTTGGTGGCCGAGGCTGGGGTGGGCACCATCGCCTCGGGCGTAGCCAAAGCCAAAGCAGATGCCATCATGATTTCCGGCGCCGACGGCGGAACCGGGGCCAGTCCGCTGAGTTCTATCCGGCACACCGGCTTGCCGTGGGAAATCGGCTTGGCCGAAGCGCACCAGACGCTTCTGAAAAACAACCTGCGCAGCCGCGTGGTGTTGCAAACGGACGGTAAAATTCTGACGGGCTATGACCTGGCCGTGGCTACCTTGCTGGGCGCTGAGGAATACGGAGTGGCGACCGCTGCCCTCATCGCCGAAGGCTGTATCATGATGCGCAAGTGCCACTTGAATACGTGTCCGGTAGGCATCGCCACGCAGAACCCGGAGCTGCGCCAACTCTTCACCGGAAACCCAGACCACGTGGTGAACCTGTTCACGTTCCTGGCCATGGAGTTGCGGCAGATTATGGCCTCGCTGGGCTTCAGAACCATCAACGAGATGGTGGGTCAGTCGCAGATTCTGAAAATCAGAACTGACCTGAACCACTGGAAACTAAAGAACCTGGATCTCTCTCCTATTCTGCACCAGGAGTACGTGCCGCGCAATGTGGGTACTTACAAGCAGATTGAGCAAGACCATGAGATTGCCAAAGTGCTGGATAAAAAGCTCATCAGAGACCTGAAGAAAGGCAATACCGAGGTGGAGTACCGCATCAACAACGTGGATCGCGCCGTGGGCACCATGCTGTCGTATGAAATCTCCAGCACCTTCGGGAAGCACGGTTTGCCGGAAGATTCCTTTAAAACCACCTTCTACGGCTCGGCGGGACAGTCCTTTGGGGCGTTCCTGGCACCGGGTATCACGTTCCGGTTGATGGGCGAGGCGAACGATTATCTGGGCAAAGGTTTATCGGGTGGGAAAATCATTCTTCAGCCTTTCAAAGAGAGTCAGTACCTGGCGCACGAAAACATCATTACGGGCAACGTGGCGCTGTACGGGGCAACGGGCGGCAAGGTGTATATCAACGGCATGGCCGGGGAACGCTTCTGCGTGCGTAACTCGGGCGCCGAGGCGGTGGTGGAAGGCATAGGTGACCACGGCTGCGAGTACATGACGGGCGGCAAGGTGCTGGTGCTGGGCGAAATTGGGAAGAACTTCGCGGCCGGTATGAGTGGCGGAATCGCGTACCTCTACGCGTCAGACCCCAGCTACCTGGATCAGTGCAACCTGGACATGGTAGGCCTGGAAGTTCCGGAGGCCGATGACTTCCGCTGGATTGAACAAAAACTACAGGAGCACGTGGCCTACACCGGCAGTTTGCGGGCGCAGGAGCTACTGGCAAATTGGGAGCAAAACAGCCAGCAGTTTGTGAAAGTGATGCCGCATGACCTGAAGAAGGCTTTGCAAGTAAAAGAAGTGGAAACCGAAAAAGCATTGGTGTAATGGGAAAAGCAGACGGATTTTTGAAATACAACCGGGAGGTACCCGCCACCCGTGACCCCAAAGTACGGGTAAACGACTCCAACGAGATTTACCTGCCTTTTCCGGAAGAGAAGACCAAAATACAGGCGACCCGCTGCATGGACTGCGGCATTCCGTTCTGTCACAACGGCTGCCCATTGGGCAACCTGATTCCTGACTTCAACGATGCGGTCTCAGAAGGCGATTGGGAACGGGCGGTACGCGTGCTCTACAGTACCAATAACTTCCCGGAGTTCACCGGCCGTATCTGCCCCGCGCCCTGCGAGAGCAGCTGCGTGTTGTCCATCAACAAACCGGCCGTAGCCATTGAGCACATTGAGAAGGCAATTGCCGAAAAATCGTTTGAACTGGGATTGGTGAAGCCAAACCCACCGGTGCAGCGCACTGGCAAGAAAGTAGCCGTGGTAGGCTCCGGCCCTGCCGGACTGGCCGCCGCCGCTCAGTTGAACCAGGCAGGCCACAAAGTAACCGTCTATGAAAAAGACGAAAAAGCCGGTGGTTTGCTCCGTTACGGAATCCCAGATTTCAAGCTGGAAAAGTGGACGATTGACCGCCGGCTTGCTATTCTGGAAGCCGAGGGCATCAAGTTCAAGTACAACCGTACCATTGGGCAAGATACCACCCTTAAAAAGCTGTACCGGAAGTTTGATGCGGTGTTGCTCGCCATCGGGTCATCCAAACCGCGCGCTATAGCCATTCCGGGCAACCACCTCAAAGGCATCCATTTCGCGATGGATTACCTGGGCTTGCAGAACCGCCGGGTGGATGGTGCACAGATTGCGCCGGAGCAGGACATCAACGCCCAAGGCAAGCACGTGCTGGTGATTGGCGGCGGTGATACCGGCTCCGATTGCGTGGGCACGGCCAACCGTCAGTTCGCCAAATCTGTGACCCAACTGCAATACCGCTACATGCCCAGCTCAGAACGCCATCCGCACAATCCCTGGCCCGAGGAACCGGTGACCCTTTCGTCCTCTTCTTCGCACGAAGAGGGCTGCGAGCGGAGTTGGGGCTGGCTCAACAAGGAGTTCATCGCCGATGAAAACGGCCACGTGAAAGGCCTCCGCGTGGTGGAACTGGAATGGAAAAACCAGAGCGAGTACACTGAGAAACCGAACAGCGAGCGCATCTTGCCCTGTGATTTGGCTCTGATTGCCATCGGCTACGAGCGCCCGGAACATGATGCGTTCACCTCCAGCTTCAAGTTTGAACTAGACAGACGCGGCAACTTCAAACTCAACGATTGGCAAACCAACGTGCCCGGCGTGTTCTCCGCCGGTGACGCCTGCCGCGGACAATCATTGGTAGTCTGGGCCATCTCAGATGGCCGCGAGGCCGCCCGCGCGATGGACGTTTATTTGATGGGAAGCTCAGAGTTGCCGTCTAAGGAATTATCTAAGTACCAGCTGTTTTAGGTGTGTATCAAGTAGCACGACATCCATTTTGAGAAGTCCCGTTCTTGCCTGTCTGGTGAGGCGGGGCTTTTTGTTTGGGTTCTGTTTCGGGGCTGTTTTGGTGAAAGTAGGGCAGAAACGGCCTTGGCATAGACACTCGTAGGTCTGAAGACCCTACGAGTTTTTTTGAGTGGTGGTATTGATTGGTTTTAAGGCTGATTTTCTGAAAACGTGGCAAAACACAGGAGCTCTATGGCGCGGGTTTACTTCCGTGACTTTCAACAACCTTAATAGGCACGGAAGTAAATCCGCGCCATAGTTGGGAAAGAACATATTTATTGATCTTTCGCCATTCAACCGGTGGCTCCCGGCGAGTCTGGAGACTCGCTTCATCCCAGTCACAAGACTGGAGTCTCGCGCCAGTTAATTTTAACAGCCTGGTTTCGCTGTACCGCTAGCTCCAAAGACCTCGTAGTGCGCGCAGCTCCTACGAGTGTCTATGCCAAGGCCGTTTTCAGCCTGTTTTCTCTAAAACGGTTCTACACCTGTGAGGTCTTGGAGACCTCACAGGTGTAGAACCGTTTTAGGCCCCTTTTCCCTAAAACAGACCAGAAACGGATAGATGTACGGGTTTCCACGTAAAAGCGAAAGAACAAGGAAACTAACATGGAAACCAGAGAGAATTACTACCAAACCAACGGTATTCAACTTCACACCGTGGAATTGGGCCCAGCGGGGGGCCAGGTCATTCTGTTTCTGCACGGCTTCCCAGAGCATTGGTACGGCTGGAAAAACCAGTTAAACTTTTTCTCCCAGAAAGGTTGGCACGCCGTGGCTCCAGATCAGCGCGGCTATAACCTTAGTAGCAAACCCGAGGCGGTAAAATCCTACACCATTGACGAACTTACGAAGGACATCGCGGAGCTCATTCCACAGCTCACTGCAAAGAAAGTGGTGTTGGTGGGGCATGACTGGGGTGGAGCCGTCGCCTGGAATGTAGCGTTACACTATCCGCAGTTGTTGGAAAAGCTGGTCATCCTGAACATGCCCCATCCGGCAGTCATCCATGAGCACCTGAGGCATAACCCGAAACAGATGCTGAGGAGTTGGTACACCGGCTTTTTCCAGATTCCGTGGGTGCCGGAGGCGGTAAACAGCATTCTTGACTTTAGGGTGTTGGAGAAAACCATGACCGGCTCGGCGTTGCCAGATACCTTCCGCCCCGAGGAACTGGAAACCTACAAAAAGGCCTGGGCGCAACCGGGTGCCATGGAAGCCATGATTAATTGGTACCGGGCCTACAAATACAACCCCATAGAAACAGACCACCAGATAGACGTTCCCACCCTTATCCTTTGGGGAAAGCAGGACAAATTTCTGGGAACGGAGTTAGCGCTGCCCAGTATGGAGCAATGTACCAACGGTCAGCTGTTCTTTCTGGAAAACGCTACCCATTGGCTGCACCATGAACAGCCGGAGAAAGCAAATGCCTGGATAGAAAATTTTCTAAGGGCTTAAACCGCTTTCACGCAAATTCCCAATAAAACAAAAAGCCGCACCTCAAAGAAGTGCGGCCTTTCCAGCATTCATTAAATCAAAACAGGTTAGTTTCTGCCGCCTCGGCTGGTTTGTCTTCCCGAGGAAGGTTCCTGGCGGGGAGCAGCCTGGTGTTGTTGGGCCGGGGCTTGTGACGGAGCAACTTCCGGGCGGCTCCTTTGCGGGTACTGCCCTTGTCCGCTTGGTTCTGGCCGGGGGCGGGGCTGCGTTTGTACCTGCGCTGGAGAAGACTCGGTTCTGCGGGGAGAATAGCTTCCTTCTGGACGTTGGCCGTACGTTTCAGCAGATGAACGGGAACGGGTTCCGGTAGAGTTGGCTTCGCGGGTGCGTTGCGGGTACTCCATTCTGCTTGAACGGGTTTGCGCAGGGTTTTCGCCCGGGGCGGAAGTAGTTCCTCTCACCCCTGCCCTTGTCCGGACGCCTTCCCCTGTTACGCTACGCTGCTCAGAAGATGACTCCAGGCTTGGGCGTGAGATAGAAGAATTCACTTCTGCAGTGGAGCGGTTACGGGTAGTACTGCTTTGCACCCCAGAACGGCTTGTGTTGGTGCTACGGTCGCTTCGGCCTACGGTACCATTGTTGGTGTCCGTGAAGCGGGAACGGTTGGTGCTGTTATCTCTGGCAATGACGCGGGTTGGTGCCTCCTCGCGGCGCGAGTTCACGTCTGGGCGGTAAATCCGCACGGAGTTCTCAGCCACGGAGGTTCTGCCGGGCCGGTTGTCTCGGTCTACGCGGTACACATTGACTTTGCGGTTGGTGGCCCGCTCTATGTCATGGGTTCTGGGCCCGTACACGTACTTGCGGTTATCGCGCTCGTAATAATTGTTGATGATAGTGGTGCTGTGGTAAATGTTCACCACCCGGGTTCTGGGCACGCAGTAACTGTACACGCGCGGGCTGGTGATGTACATGACGGGCACAAAAATCCAACGGGCAGGGGCCATTACGATGGTTACTCTTGGCCCCATAGGAGCCCACCCGTAGTAGCCGCCGCCGTTGCGCCAGTCTACCCAGGCAGGGCCCCACTCAGAACCCGGAATCCAAAGCCAGCCTTCGTAATCGTCATAGATCCAACGGCCGTAGTGGAAAGGGGCCCAGCCCCAATCATAGTCAGAAACCCAGGTGTTGCCGTACTCGGTCATGACCCAGTGGCCGCGCGTACCGTACGGCTGAAATTCCCGCTCTACGTTGGGCGACCAGACATACCCATACTCGGCATCCTTGATCCAGCGACCGTAGGGGTCTAGTTCATCATAAAAGGTCTGGAAAGACACGCGGTCTCCCGGACGGGCCTGGGCCTCTGGGGCACTGAGCAGGCTGAAGGCCAGGAGGGCAATTCCCCCCAACGCCCACATACGTTGTAAAAAGGTTTTCATAAGAACGATATTTAAATTGGGCAGCAGCACGCAATAGCAGCACGTTTCCTGATCAATTTGGTGAAAAACAAGAAGAAACTTCGCTTGTCTCTCATAACCCAAAGACCTTGCCAAAATCTACTTTTTTCTATGTTTTAATAATTTAAAATACTGGGTTTAACCCTCTCATTATCAAAGCATGACCTATACCTGCGGCAATTCTTACCGGCACCCGCAAAGGAAGGAACACAGCCTTTGGATTATTCCTCTTTGAAAGTTCTTCTGTTTAGAAAATCCACCTCAGTTTTCACGCAGGCAAAAGGACTATTTAGTACCTTTGTGCATTGCTTTTGCCCTTCTCCCCCTGGTAATCGCTAGATTTTTACCAACTCCAGAGATAACGTTGAAATTTTACTTTTTTGATGCTCCGGCGCGTCTATCACTACAGGCGTTTAGGCAGGAGTATGTCTTGCAAAACCTTAAGAAACTCCGGCTGGCCGCTTATTTGGCTATGTCGGTTTCTGGTGGCATTGTGCTATTACCGGTGCTGTTTCCGGTGCTCAACCAAACACCCCATGCTACTTTCTTCCAGGCCGTGAATATTTTCCTGGTTATCGCTTCGGCCTGTATCCTGAACCTGGAACACTTTTTCCTTCACAGGAAGAAGCTTAAAACCAGACGCTGGCTGGCTCAGTTGCTGTGCCTTGGCTTCGGGTTTGCGTTTATTTCCTGCTGTCTGGGCATCACGTTCATTACGCAGTCTAATCCCAAAAACACACTCACCATGTACCTGCTAGGGCTGGTAACCGTGGCTTTTCTGTGGGACTTTGAGTACCTGGAAACCTTGCTTTTGGTAGCCCTTACCTCTCTGGCTTTCACGTTGGTCATTCACTTTTCCTTCCTGAGCCCAGAGCAGGCAATCCTGAACCAGTGTGTTTCTTTGGTGATTCTGGTTTGCTTCTATTTTCTCTCCCGCATCATGTACAGCTACCGGGCAACGCATTTCATACAACTGAAGGAGATTGAGGCGAAGAGCCAGGAGGTGCAGAAAATAAGCCTGGGCAAATCAGAGATTCTGGGCGTAGTGGCGCACGACCTGAGAAGCCCTTTCAACAATATTGAGATGCTTACCTCTCTGCTCCAGAAAAAGAACCTGTCCCCCGAGCAGCAGCAGCAATACCTAGACCTGATTCTAGCCAGTTGCCAATCTTCCAAGGCCATCATCAACGATTTGCTGGTGGTGGCCCGGGAAGAGCTGGTGAATGAAATCCCGCTGGAGAAACTGGATCTCTGCGCGGTACTGCAGCACGTACATTTAGAGTGGCAGTCTCAGCTACAGGGCTCAAGGAACCTGCACCTTCAGCACCCACCGGTTCCGGTATATGCCAACCTGAACAAAGAACGCTTCTACCGGATTATGACCAACCTGCTCTCCAACGCCGTAAAGTTCACGCCCACCCATGGCACCATCAGCATCAAGGTACGGGAAGGCAAAAAGAACCTACACGTAGAAGTCACCGACGAAGGCATTGGCATCCCAGAGAAAATCAGGCCGATCCTGTTTGACCGCTTCTCCCAAGCCCGAAGAAAAGGACTGCAAGGCGAAAGATCTACGGGCCTGGGGTTAAGCATTTGCCGGCAATTGGTAGAGCAGCACGGCGGCTCCATCAACGTGGCAAGCGAGGAGCGCAAAGGCACCACCTTCCATATTAGGTTACCTGCCGCCAGATAGCTTTCTTCTTCCGGTAGATTTCAGACCTTTTGCTGCCAGAGGAAGAACGCCTTTTAAGCCTGTTTTTCCAAAAACACCCCTAAAACGAGCTGACGAACCACTTCTGTATTGAACCAGCTACCCAGAAATCCATTAAAAAGAGCAAGCCATATGGCTTGCTCTTTTTAATGGATTTCTGGGTACTTAGCCGTTGTGTTGCCTTCTGGCACGGGTTTCTTTTCCTTCTTCTCTGCCTTTGCGGTTACCACGCTCGGCTTGCATTTGCTTGCGCTCTTCCTCGTATTGGGCGTATTGCTTTTTGCTTACGATGCTCTTGAATTCTTTCTCCCAGGAAGCCTGAAGCTGTTGCATCTGCTGGCGTTGCTGACCATTCCGCTCCCCCCCGTTGCGCTGGCCTTTTTGCGCGTATTGGCCTTTGAAGCTTTCCAGTTGCTGGGCATGTTTCAGGTTGAGGGCCTGTACTTTTCTTTTCTGCGAACTGCTCAAGTCCAGTTTCTGGCTCAGCATCTCAGTGCGCTTGGAGGCTCTTTCCTCAGGTGAGATTTGGGCACGCTTTTCACCGCCCCGGCGGGCATCCCCTTTGTCATTTCTGCGTTGCTCTGTTCTGTTCTCAGAGTTTCTGCCCCGTTCTTGCGAACCGGTTTGCGCATAAGAAGTTCCAGCTACTGCTAAACCTAAGGCCATCATCACAAAATACTTTTTCATTTTGGGTAAGAATAAGGGTTTATGTTTTCTAGTTTTTCAGGCTGCTTTGGCCTGCTTGCTCTTCCATTGCAAAGCAGGTGCCAGAAATAGGCCAAAAACCCCTGAATTCAGCCAAACGGACAAAGCCCAAGGTGAAACGGACAGAACTGGCCAACCAAACGGTCAATTACATTTTAGGCTCCTTTTCAGAAAAGGAGCCTAAAACGAAAACCGCTTCTACTCTATAGTAAAAGCGGCTTTCTAAGCAAGGGAATGCACACTCCTTTTAAGAACATGAGGCAAGCGGCTACTTACCCTAGCGTGCCAGCCAGTTCAAAAACAGCGGGCTCTTGGCTTTACTCACAATAATTTCTTCCTGGAACGGAATGGTCAACGTCACGGAGAGCTTGCGCCCCAAATACTGCGAGGCTTCTTTGATGGCTTTGTGATGGAGCAGGAACTGCCGGTTGGCCCTGAAGAATTGGTTTCCGCAGAGGGCTTCCATCTCTTCCATGGTCTGGTGGAGGGTGAACTTTTTCTGGCCGAAGGTGATGACGTGCGTGACCAGATTCTGCGAGTAACACACCGCTATCTGGTCTATGGGCAGCGGGATGATTTTATCTCTTTGGAACACCAACACCGTGCTGGGTTTCTGCACCTGCCGGTTATCTAATAGCTGCAACAACGCCTGGTAGTCTGGGGTTGCCGGGGCGAGGCTCTGCTGCAGTTGTCTGTATTTCTGCAGCGTTTTCTCAATAGTAGCCTTGCTGAAGGGTTTTAGAACGTAGTCAATGCCATTGGCCTTGAAAGCCTCTAAGGCATACTCGTTATAAGCGGTACAGAAGACCACCGGTTTGGTAATCTGCACCGCCTGGAAAATCTCAAAGCTCAGCCCATCACCCAACTGAATATCAGAGAAGATGAGGTCTGGGGCCGGGTTCTGCTGAAAGTACGCGATGGCCGCTTTCACTGAGGCCAGCACCGCCACTATGCGGGTGGAGGGTTCTACTTCTACCAGCGTATCTTCCAGGTCTTCGGCCGTAAGGGGCTCATCTTCAATGATGACAATATTCATTCGTCAGCAGCTTAAGTTCAACAGAAAAAGATTGGTCAGATTCTACAACGTTAATCCCGTTTCCGCAGATGACCTGGTACCGCTCCGACAGGTTTTTCAGCCCGATGCCGGAGGAAGGCTCCAGGGACTGCTTCGGTTTTCTGTTGTTCCAGACCATGATGGAAGCTTCGCTGGTGCAGGAGATCTGGATGGTCAGGGGCTCTTCCACGGTAAAAGCGTTGTGCTTGATGGCATTCTCCACCAAGAGTTGCAGCGAGAAGATGGGCAGGCAACCGGAAGTGAGAATATGGGCCGGAATCTCAATTTTATAGGAAAAAGAGTCCTTGAACCTGACCTTCTGCATCTCCAGATAATCTACGCACAGCTTCAGTTCCTCCTCTAAGAGGATGGTGGTTTTGTTTTCAGAAGCGATAGACGCCCTCAGCAAATCAGATAAACGCACCAGGTATTCCTCGGCCTCGGGCCGCTGCTTTTTGATGAGCGTTTTTAGGGTGTTGAGCGAATTGAACAGAAAGTGCGGTTGCAGTTGGTGCTTCAGCCGTTGGTGCTGCGCGATGGCGTGGTTCATCTTGAGCTGGCTGTTCTCTACGGCTATCTGGGCGCTTTTCCGTTGCAGAATCACCAGATCTGTGAGCACCAGAACGATGGTATTGTTGGTGAGCGCCACAATCAAAGGAAAGACGCGGGGCGGATGACCATCTACCAGCAAGAAAATCAAGGTCAGAAGCCCGTAGTACACTACCACGGTTAGTAAATAGCTGGTGGCATACCTGGTAAAATTCTTTGCCCTCTCACTCCAGTTTAACGTACTGAACCGGCCGTACAGGTACATGTTCATGAACCAAAGGCCCAGCATCAGCAGAAAAACCCAGCCCGCCGACAGGATAATGTCTTCCTGAGACGGGCCGAAAGGATTGCGTTCCATTCTTCTGGGCAGCCTATCTGCCCGATTACTCAAAAAGAAAGGCCTTCTTGCATTCACCACAGGAAAAAGGCTAATGAAACCCCATCCTACTGACGTAATCAGCGCTACTTTCCACAAGCCTTTCTTATAAGATTCTGATTGCAACATCTCCAAATCTACTCTAATTGATGATGAAACTATTGATGAATGCTCCGCCCCCTCTTTTACGCTAGTTTACTCTTTTAGAAACGTAAGAGAAGAGCCTCTCTGAAACGGGCTCCTTAGTCTATAACACATCAAAAAAAACCGCATATAAACCGCTACAGGTATCTTCTATTTGCGAAGACAAAGGGAAGCCCCCTTTCCTGTTGTAGCCCACCCTTTCTGAAGGCGAACCCAACTGCCAGTGGTTATTTTTAGAGAGGCCACAATCAAGGGAGAAGCTTCCGTTTCACAAACGTTGCCATTTTGGCCGTTACAGCCAATCCAAAAAAGAATGAAGCGGACTAAAAACCACGTACTATTTTGGTAGTCCAGGAAAACGAATGCCAGAAGCTGTTTAGAGCTTGTTTGAATTTCATCTTTGCGCTGTAAACCTAGATTCAACCAAGCTCTAAGAGTTTTATGCCTGCGTTCCTAAAAACAGCCTGGAAACGGTGATTCAAGCAGATGCTTGCGGCAGTGTACAAATAAACCTCCTGTTTCTGGCTTGTTTCCATAAAAGTAGCCTAAAAACGATGGCATAAGTTCACGCTTGCCCCAGAGAAATTGCTCTAAATACCGATTTACGAAAACTCTAAGCAGGTTTATAGACTACAACAGAACCCTTGCCTTTCTTCGGCCCTACTACTTGCAAAGGCCTTATAATTCTACCAATCTATTGACCTGGAAGGAACACTGGGACTGGCACTATTGTTGTAGATACAAGAATCATGACAGGAAATCACCTTTGAACTTAGGCAGATTTATTTTATCATCGTAAAATCAATTGTGCTTTTTGGCGTTGGTAAAGGGGAACGGAGAGTTTAGGCTCTATGAACTTCAATCAACCTTTACAAAGGGCCATTCCTGCATAAACCACACAAACGAGTACACTTGAATTCCAAACCCATGAAAAATAGCACGCTTCCCTCAATTGCTGCGTTATTGAAAAATTTAATTTCCAGGTTAACCGGCCCCACCTTGCAACCCATCCCGGTTCCGGTTCGGCAGAGTAATCGCTAATAACGACATTCCTCTGGTAGCTTCGGCAGTAAAGAGAGCCCACAAACCTCAAAAAATAAAGAATCCTGAATCCCTGCTACCTTTAGTGGCAGGGATTTTTATTGGTAAATCTGTGGGCATAACATCCCTGTTGCATGATGGTGGGCCTTAGAAGGAGATGGTGACGCGCCGAAACCCACCCCTCCCCCCTGAGGAGGGGAATACGCCTTAGCAGGGGAAAGGAATGCAACGTGAACTCAGGAATTTTCCAAGTCCATCCCAACCTTGCTGTTCGGGAGTTCTACTCCCGAATTTGTCTGCTGCGGAGTTCCACTCCGCCGGGAACCACGGGCAAAAGAAGGGGAGTGGAACTCCGGAAGAGCGATTTAATGCAACCACTAATCAGTACATGCTATGGTCTTACTTACTTTCCCAGTTCCAGTCTTCCCCGAGCGCGCCTCGCTTTTGGCCCTAGATGAACATTAGCTAAGAGAAGAGAACTTCACAGGCCGAAAGGGCAGTGCGAGAGGGGAAGACGGGGCCCCGCGGCCGTGAGCGCTTAGCGGAAGCTATGAAACAATACAGTACCTGCATCCACGCAAATAGCAGCCAAGCCGAGGGAACAGCAAACTGCATGCACCTGCTAACCTCCATTTAACATGCGGATAAACCAAGGGAACACCGTAAGGCATGCACAAACTATCACTCTACAAAAGCCATTTCCAGGCAGAGGCTAAAAAGGAACCAACAGTGGATATAAGTCCTTTAACATCGGTGACCCCTGCCTTCACATTCGTGTTTCAGCACTATTTTTTGGAAAAAAGGCCAAAAACCAGATTTCGTAAGTGAAGGAAAATTCTTTGCGTTCTCTAAAGCAAATCTTGTTTTAAGGCTGATTTTGCTAAAACAGCACGAAAACCCCTTAGCACAGCCCCCGCTTTGTTCAGTAAGTTCTTACTTATTTTAGTAATTTCCCTCCTTAATAAAACCCCTCCATGGCATCTTCTCCAGAAAACACCCGCCGTAGCTTTATCAAGAAAGCCGCCTTAGGCGGTGTGGCTACCATTGGCATCCCGCAGATCATCACCCAGGCTTTTGCGGCCGAAAAACCAAAAGACATTTCCTTCAAGAAAGACAGCGTCTTGCTCTTTCAGGGAGATTCCATCACCGATGCAGGCCGTAACCGCGACACGACCGAGTTCAACAGCGGCAAAGCGTTAGGCAGCGGCTATGCCATGCTGGCCTCGGCCGAGTTGCTTCACGCCCACGCCGATAAAAACCTGAAGATCTACAACAAAGGCATCAGCGGTTTCAAGGTGTACCAGGTGGCGGGGCGGTGGGACACTGACGCGCTGGCCCTCAAACCAGACGTGCTCAGTATGTTGATTGGCGTGAACGATTTCTGGCATACCCTGTCCTCGGGCTACAAAGGCACCCTGCAAACCTATCGGCAGGATTACCGGGCGCTGCTGGATCGCACCAAACAACAGTTGCCCGAGGTACAGTTGATCATAGGAGAGCCCTTCGCGGTAAAAGGCATCAAGGCGGTGGACGAGAAATGGTTCCCGGCTTTTGATGAATACCGGCAGGCTGCCCGCGAGCTCGCCCACCAGTTCAATGCCACTTTTATTCCGTACCAAAGCGTGTATGAAAAAGCGCAGAAGCAGGCACCGGGCGTGTATTGGACGTATGACGGCGTGCACCCTACCCTGGCCGGTGCCCAATTGATGGCCCAGGCCTGGTTGAAAGCGGTGAAAAGCTAATTTCTACTTCTTCCATTTACCTGATATTCCCCTTCCCTAGAAATGAAATTCAACTCCTTCCTGGTAAGTGCCCTGCTGGTCTCCGGTACTACGTTCGCCCAGTCCCTCACGCTGGAAAAAGAGGTAGCGCAACAACTTAGAACGGTAAAGCCCGAGGCCATCAAGGCACACATCCGGTACTTAGCCGATGATAAATTATTGGGGCGCCTTCCCGGCACGCCCGGTTACCAGATGGCCGTGGATTACGTGGTGCAGCAGTTCAAGAAGATGGGCGTGCAGCCGGGCGGCGAAAACGGGACGTACCTGCAGACGGTGAGAATCAGGAAAGCGTTCACGGGCAAAGACGCCGCGCTCTCCCTCACCACTGCCCAGGGAACAAAGACCCTAGTACCGGGGACTGATTTCGCCATCTACCCAAACCCGCAGAACCCATCCGTTAGCCTAAACGCTCCCCTGGCCTTCGCCGGTTACGGCATCACCGCGCCGGAAGTGGGCTATGATGATTATGCGAACCTGGATGTGAAAGGAAAAGTAGTGGTGATCTTGCGCGGAGCGCCTAAGAACTTCCATTCAACCATTGCGGCCGCCAGCATGCACTTTTCCACCATCTTGCAGAACGCCGTGAACCATGGTGCCGTGGGCGTCATCATTGGCACTAACAATCCACAGGCCCGGGTTCCCAACCTGAGCCGCGGCGCCAACAGCGTCATGACCGCCAACGGAAAAGTGGCCGCTTCGGGGAGTTATGTTTCTGATCAGTCCAGGCTGCTAGCCTCGGTGAACGCCGCCACCTTTCACGCGCTGCTGCAGGGAGCCGGTCTGGACACCGCCCAGGTAGTGGCCAACCTGCAGAAAGGAACCCCTGCCTCGGCCGCCTTACAAGCTAAACTACAGGCAAAATACACCTCTACCTACCAGGACTTTGACTCTTACAACGTAGCCGGTAAAATCACGGGTTCAGACGCTGCCTTGCGCGACGAATACGTGGTGCATAGCGCCCACTTGGATCACATGGGAATAAGCACTCCCGTAAAAGGCGACTCTATTTATAACGGGGCACATGACAATGCCTCTGGCGTGGCCAGCGTACTGGAGATTGCCAAGCTGTATTCTCAACTGAAGCAGAAGCCCAAGCGCTCCCTCCTGTTTTTGCTGGTTACCGCCGAAGAAATGGGCTTGCTGGGCTCCGCTTACTTTGCCAAGTACCCCACCGTTCCCAAGCAGCAGATTGTAGCCGGCATCAACACTGACATGCCTACCATTATTGCCCCCCTCCTGTCGGCGGTGGCGTTGGGGGCCGAGCATTCTTCCTTGAAACAACCGGTAGCCAACGCGGCGGGGTATTTGGGCATTTCGGTAGAAGCTGACCCAGAGCCAGACCAGAACCGGTTTATCCGGAGCGACCAGTTCAGTTTCGTGTCGCAGGGGATTCCGGCGCTGCATATCAAGTATGGCAACAAGACCAAAGACGGCCAGAACAACCTCAACAAACAGGTAGAGGTTTGGCGCGCCGGTTTCTACCACAAACCGCAGGATGAACTGAATGACTCCTTTGATTTTGAGGCCGGCAAACACTACGTGCAGTTGAACTTCCTGATCAGTTACCAGGTAGCCCAGGCAAAAGAGCGCCCCACCTGGAACCCCAATGACTTCTTCGGGGGCCGGTACAAGAAATAACCGTTACTGTCATTTACTGACCTCACCCCCAGCCCCTCTCCCACGGAGAGGGGAGTTTTGCTGATGCGTTTTGGGGCTGTTTTGCGGAAAACGGGCTTGAAACGCAGGAGCCGGAATTATTGGATACCTGTAGAGACCAGGCACTGCCTTGTCTCAGGTACGCATTGCTTTCTACAGCTGGTTTTCCTGCGGATGCAGACACCCTTCCCTTGCCTCAGCGTTTTAAGGCTGTTTTACGGAAAATAGGCCAGAAACGGCATTGGCACAGACACTCGTAGGAGCTGCGCATACTACGAGGTCCTTGGAGCGGGCGATATCTTAGAACCAACTGGCGCGAGACTGAAGTCTCGTGCCATGGGATGAAGCGAGTCTTCAGACTTGCCAGGAACCACCGGCAGATAGGGCGAACTAAGTCTGGAGACAGCATTACGTTATCCTATTCGCCCTCCTGGAAGGATCTTGTGGGCGAACCAGGATAGCTTTGATGGAGCGCTAGTGCCGTTCGCCCACAAGATCCTTCCAGGAGGACGACAAAAGAGTAGGACAAACTAATTTTGTCCGCGTGCTTAGCTGTAATTTATTTGATTCCCGTTTAGGGGCTGTTTTCTCATAAACAGCCCCTAAACGGGAATTTTAGTTTTCGGCCGGAGGCTGAAAGAATATGATATCCGAGCATTCCCGTCTGAAAACTCAATTTAGAAGACTTTCCTTTCTTCTCTGGCTTCTAATGGTACCTCCCGCGTAAGGCCGCAAGTGAACTTGTCCAATCCTTTCGTTTCAGGTCTGAAATTGAAAAAACAGCCTGAAAACGCCTCGCCTTTCTCTTAGGAAGACCACATCACCTTCCTTTTAAACTATCCATCGCTTCAGCATACCACCATAAACATCTGGTTATCATTGAACTATCTTTAACAAAAAGCAGGTAAAGAATTATTTTAAAATTTGGTTCTCAAAATTATGAACCAAAGAAACTAACTTATACCTTTGTGCTGTTCTTAAACAAACGAAAGGAGCAGCAGTGGCACAGTTAACGCAAGAACAAAGACAATTGATTGAGAAAATGGGCATTTACCATGAGCAGCAGGGCTTTCCGCCCGTAACTGGCAGGATCATGGGCTTGCTCTACGTCTCTGACCGGCCGCACCTTAGCTTTGAGGAGATTGTGGAGACCCTGAACATCAGCAAAAGTGCCGCCAGTAATGCCCTCCAGTTACTACAACAGATGCACCTCATTGAGTACACCACGTATTCTGGCGACCGGAAACGGTACTTTGGGGCGTTGCTGGAAAACTGGCACGAAGAGGTGGTGAATAAAATGGGATCTGTTCTGGGCTTCAGCAAGCTGCTCAGACAAGCCAATGAACTAAGGGGCGATGTGAACCCCGAAATGAACGAGAGGGTGCTGGAACGCATTGAGTTCATGGAGTTTCTTTCCAGAGAAGTCCCGGCCCTTTTGCAGAAGTGGCTTAAAGAGAGAAACTAATATTTTTTTACCCAATTAGTTCTTCTAATTCAGAACTAAAAAATTTAAAAACCAATTAATACTAAGTAAAACCGTGAATAAGAAGCATTCCATACTGAGCCTGCTACTCACTTTAGTAGCCAGTTTCAGTTTCGCGCAGACCCAGCAAACCTTACCAACCGGCCCTACCACCTTGCAGCAGGCCTTGAGGTACGCGGTTGCCAACAACGAAGACGTGAAAAAAGCGCTCCAAGACGAGCAAAGCGCAGAATACCGGATCAGGGAAACCAAAGGCTCCGGCCTTCCCCAGCTTTCCGCCAACGGCAGATTGACCGTAAACCCAGCCCTGGCGGTTCAGCTGCTGCCTGGTGAACTGGCGGGAGAACCTGCCGGCACCTTTATTCCGGTGCAGTTCGGCACGAAGTACGTGGCCCAGGGAGGTCTGGAGTTGCAGCAGCTTATCTTCAGAAAGTCGTTTTTTGTAGGACTGGAGGCCGCTAACACCACCCGTGATCTGTATGCCCTGCGCACCCGCATGAGCGAGGAGGAGGTGCTTTACAACGTAAGCTCCTCTTACCTGCAGCTGCTGCAAACCAAGGAGCAGTTCAACAACATAGAGGCCAATTTCAACCGCCTGGAGCAACTGGAGAAGATCCTGAATCTGCAGTACCAGAATGACGTGGCCACCAAAGTGGAACTGAACCGGGTAACGGTGAACAAGATCAACCTGGAGAACCAGCGGAAGACGCTGGCGGCCACGTATGAGCAGCAACTGAACGGACTCAAATTCTTCATGGGGCTGCCCATAGACCAACCCCTTGAGATTTCAGATTCTACCGGTTTGCTGGGCTCTGCCATACCGCCTGTAGAGGACGCCAAAGCTATTCTGGCCCAGCGCGTAGACTACAAGCAACTGCTTACCCAAAGGAGACTGTACGAGTTGAACGTCAAGAATATCAGATCTGGGTACTATCCCAGCCTGAGCGGCTTTGGGCAGTTCAACTACAACGCGCAGCGCAATGAGTTTACGTTCTTTGACGGAAACCAGCCCTGGTTCAACTCTGTGGCCCTGGGTGTGCAACTGAACATCCCTATTTTTGACGGCTTCCAGCGCCGGAATCAGATCCGCCAGGCGCAGGTTGAGGTCAACAAAGTGGAGTATGACATCAGCAAGCTGACCCGTAACACCCAGATGACCTTAGACAACAGCATCCGTCAGATGGAAACCAGCCTGTCCTCCATCCAGGCGCAGGAGCGAAACGTTCAGCTTGCCCAGGAAGTCTACAACAACACCAATGCCCTCTACAAAGAAGGGCTGTCTCCTCTGACAGATGTTCTGGAGACCGAGGTAAGCCTGCGTGAGGCCCAAACCAACCTGAACAACGAAAGACTGAAGTACCAAATAGCCCAGCTGGACTACATCAGAGCCCGCGGCGAGATCAAAAACCTAATCCAATAACACCTTATCCGTACATCTTAAAAAAATGAAAAAGCTAATTTATATCCTCGTTGTTGTTGTCTTGGTGGGCGCAGTAGCTTATACCCTTAACAAGAACAAAAAGGAAATGACCGAAGCCGCCGCTGTGGCCGAGATCAAAAGCGAGGCCATTCCAGTGGCGCTTACTGAGGCCAAAACTGCCCAGTTAGACAAATCTTTCACCGTGCAGGGAAACTTTGAGCCGGTGCAGAGCCTTACGCTCATGTCTGAGACCTCTGGCCAGATCCAGCGCGTGCTCAAGAGAAAAGGAGACCGCGTGCGTACCGGTGACCTGTTAGTGCAAGTGGAAAGCAGCACCATGAACGCTGATCTGGCCACCGCCCAAGCCAACTATGAGAAAGCCAAACGTGACCTGGGTCGCTTTGAGAACCTGGCTGCGGGTGAGGCCATCACCAAGCGCCAACTGGAAGACGTCCGTCTGAATGTAAGTACTACCCGTGCCCAATTGGTGGCCGCCCGCCAGCGTCTGACCAAGACCCGCATCACGGCCCCTATTAGCGGCGAGATCAACGAGATGTACATAGAGGTAGGCTCTTACCTGAACCCCGGAACCAAGTTGTATGACATCGTGAACGTGGATAGGTTGAAACTGAACGTGACGGTTTCTGAGGCAGAAGTACTTCTGGTGAAAGAAGGCCAGAAAGTGAAAGTGTCAGCCAACGCCGGAGGAACCCAGGAATATGATGGCACCGTGACCGCTATAGCGGCGCAGGCAGACGCCACCCTGAAGTATGACGTGGAGATTGAGGTGAAGAACACCGCCAAAAACAACCTGCGTGCGGGTATGTACGGCACGGCGGCCTTCCAGGTAGCCGATCAGCGTGATGCCATGTTGTTAGCCCGCGAAGCCATTGTGGGGAGTATCCAGGATCCAAGCGTATGGGTGGTGAAGGACAACAAAGCCTCTCTCCGCAAAGTGAAAGTGGGGGTTGTAACCCAAGACCAAGTGGAGATTCTGGACGGGGTACAACCCGGCGAGAAAGTAGTGCAGAGCGGGCAGATCAACCTGCGTGAAGGCATTCAGGTGACCCCACTTAAATAATTTAAGACAAGTAGCTTTTCTTATTAAGAAGAAGTAAAAAAATGAACATAACCAAATTATCCATACAGCGGTCAAGCTTGGTAGTGGTGGTCTTTACCGTCCTCACCCTACTGGGTATTGTCTCGTACCAATCCCTCAACTACGAGTTGCTGCCAAAGTTCAGCCCGCCGGTATTGACCATATCTACTCTTTACCCTGGGGCTTCGCCGAACGAGGTGGAGAACTCCGTGACCAAAGAGATTGAAGATGTGCTTTCTTCGCTGGAGAACGTGAAAGAGATGAAAGGAACCTCTCTGGAGAGTTTCTCCATCATCACGGTACAATTGAACCAGGGCACCAACGTAGACTTGGCCTTGCAAGATGCCCAGCGGAAAGTAAACACCATTCTGGCCAACCTGCCCGAAGACGCTGACGCCCCTACCCTGAACAAGTTTGACTTTGACGACCTGCCCATCATCAAGATGGGGGCTACGGCTAACATGCCCGCCACCGAGTTCTTCGACCTGATTGACAACAAGATCACGCCGGAACTTTCCCGCGTGCCGGGTATGGCCCAGATCAAAGTGCTGGGTGGTGCCGAGCGCGAAATCAAGGTGAACATCAAAGCCGATCAGCTGGAGGCCTATGGCATTTCCATTCTACAGGTTCAGCAGAAAATCAGAAACTCCAACCTAGACTTCCCTACCGGTAGAATCAAGAACGAGAACGGCCAAACCCAGCTTCGTCTCTCCGGGAAATACCAGTCTTTGGATCAACTGCGGAACCTGGTCATCAGAGAAGACCAGAACGGAATTGTCCGCTTAAGCGACCTGGCAGAGGTTCAGGACACCCAGAAAGACGTGGAGGTGTTGAGCCGAATCAACTCCAAGGCCTCGGTGGGTATCACCATCCAGAAGCAGTCAGACGCCAATGCGGTGGAAGTAAGTGCCCAAACCAAAGCCGCCCTGGCTAAGCTGGAGCAAACCTATGCCGCCCAAGGCCTCAAGTTCAGCATTGCCTCTGACAGCTCTGACTTTACGTTAGAAGCCGCTGACTCGGTGTTGCATGACTTGATGATTGCGGTAGTTCTGGTAGCGGTGGTGATGTTGCTGTTCCTGCACTCCATCCGGAACGCGATCATTGTGATGGTGTCTATTCCGGCCTCTTTGGTGGCTACCTTTATTGCCATGTATCTATTGGGTTACTCCTTGAACCTGATGTCTTTGCTGGCACTCTCCTTGGTGGTAGGTATTCTGGTAGATGACGCCATTGTGGTGATTGAGAACATTTACCGGCACATGGAAATGGGCAAGAAACCGGCGCAGGCCGCTTATGACGGTATCAAAGAAATCATGGCTACGGTTACCTCCATTACCCTGGTAATTGTGGTAGTGTTTATTCCTATTGCCTTGTCAACCGGTCTGGTATCTGACATTCTGCGGCAGTTTGCCGTGGTAGTAGCGGTAGCCACCCTGATCTCCTTGTTTGTGGCCTTTACCTTGATTCCGTTGTTGGCCAGCCGCTTCTCTAAACTGGAGCACGTGTCTGACAAGAATATGTTCGGCCGCTTTATCCTGTGGTTTGAGCGTTTGCTGGACAGAATCATTGAAGGTTTCACGGGTGCGCTTAAATGGGCGTTCAACCATAAGTTCATCACCTTGGCGGCCACCTTCCTGCTGCTGGTTGCTTCCTTCATGTTGGTGCCGTTTGGCTTCATTGGGAATGAGTTTATTCCGGCCGGTGACCGTGGCGAGGTGAGCTTGCAGCTGGAGTTGCCCAAGAACGCGACGGTAGAGCAGACCAACTTTGCCACCAAACAGGTGGAAGAGTACCTGCGCGGCATACCGGAAGTATCCAGGGTCTTTACCACGGTAGGTACTACTTCTTCTTCCCAGGCGGGCCAGAACTCGGCGTACCAGTCTGAGGTTTCTGTTACCCTGGTAGATGTGAAAGAGCGCGCGTTCAGTACCCAGCAGTTCAGCCGTCAGGCCAAAGCTGATATAGAGAGCAAACTGCCCAACGTGGAAGTGACCCCGGTACCGGTAGGGCTGGTGGGTAACTCCCAGGCTCCTATCCAGGTAGTATTGTCTGGCCCCAGCCTTGACTCCTTGATTACGTTCTCCCAACAGGTGACCAAATTGGTGGAAAGCGTGGAAGGTACCGTTGACGTGGAAACCTCCGTGGAAGGTGGTAACCCTGAGATTGAGGTAGTGGTAGACCGCGACAAAATGGCGAGCGTGGGCCTGTCCCTGGAAAGCGTGGGGGCCGGTATGCAAATGGCTTTCTCTGGTAACACAGACGCTACTTTCCGCTCTGGCACCGAAGATTACGACATCAACATCCGGCTGGATGAGTTTGACCGCCGCAACGTGACCGACATAGGGAACCTGTCTTTCGTGAACAACTCAGGCCAACTGGTGCGTCTGGCGCAGTTCGCAGATATCAGGCAGTCTACCGGGCCGTCTCAGTTGGAGCGTACCAACCGCGTCACTTCATTGAACGTGAACGCACAGGTAATCGGCCGCCCGGCTGGTTCTGTGGGGGCTGACATCCAGGCGAAGATGGCCGAGATCAGAATCCCGAACGGGGTAACCGTTGACTTTGCCGGTGACTTGAAAAACCAGAGTGAGGGTTTCGGTACGTTGGGGATCGCCTTGCTGGCTTCTATCATCTTCGTGTACCTGATCATGGTGGCCCTGTATGACTCTTACGTGTACCCGCTGGTGGTACTGTTCTCCATTCCGCTCGCCATCATTGGGGCCTTGCTGGCCTTGGCCTTGGCCGCGCAGAGTTTGAGTATCTTCTCCATCTTGGGGATTATCATGATGATTGGTCTGGTAGCCAAGAACGCGATCATGGTGGTGGACTTCACCAACCAGATGAAGAAGGAAGGGCACCACGTGAAAGATGCATTGATTGAAGCCGTGCGCATCCGTTTCCGGCCCATTTTGATGACAACCCTGGCCATGGTGATTGGTATGTTGCCTATCGCGTTGGCCGGTGGCTCCGTGGCCGCCACTAAAAATGGTTTGGCCTGGGCCTTGATTGGTGGTCTGAGCTCGTCCATGTTCCTGACCCTGATTGTGGTGCCTATCATCTACTACGGCTTTGACCGCATCCTGGCCAAGTTTGGCTGGGACAAGCAAACCGAGATTGTCTTGATTGACAAAACCGCCGAGGAGTTGGAGCGCGAAACCGCCGAACTGGAAGCGAAAAAAGAGCAGCACCACGGCCAACCGGCCCTGGTGTAACCAGAAACATACTACCTGAATTGAAGAATGAATGATGAAGAAAGGCGGGCGCATTTTGCACCCGTTTTTCACTTTCATAAAGGAAACTGGCCCAAGTAGCTGATAAACCAAAAGCCATCGTACTTTTGCACCGCGTTTTTGCAAGCCCTCTGAAAAGAGGCTGTTTTCTGAAAAGAAGCCCAAAAACCAGCCTTCCTCTTTCTTCCGTAGTTAAAAAGAAAAACTATAGAACACGTTTACCCAACCTTATATGATAGCCGCAGCAGTTCCTCCTTCCGTTACCCAGAAGGTAGTTAAAATCATCAGTAAAGTAAAAAGCATCCAACCGTCCCGTCTCCGGATCTCCACTGACCTCAGCAAAGAATTCGGCTTTGACACCGTTGACCTGGTCAGCACGATCTGGGAACTGGAGAAAAGCTTCAAGATTGAGATTCCAGATGAGGTGCCGCTGAACACGGTGGGCGACTTTGTAGAATTTGTCTCTTACCAGACCAAAAAAGCTTCCTAGCTTTCTTTTACCGCAGGCCCTAAACAGGATCGCACGTCTTTCCGGTTTTGGGCCTGTTTTTCAAAAAACCAGCCTAAAACGCCCGCCCTTTTTCGTCCTGCCGTCGTTCCCTCCCCCAGCTTTGCGGCAGTACTGAAAAACGCCTCTCAACCGCACTTCTCCTGCCCTATTCTATTGCTTATCAGTATCCTAGAGGATACTGTAATTAGTTGATAAAATCAACTAATTTTCTCAACTTTGCAGCAGTTACACCGCAAGAAATGAACGAAGCCGTACATCTGGGATTATTGATTGGGAGAACCGGTTTGGCGCTGGGAAAAGCCGTGGAGAAGGCATTTATGCAGGCCGGTATAGACCTCACTTTCCAACATTTTATATTTCTTAACCTTTTATCTAAAAACAACACTCTGATCCAGCAGGAACTGGCCGACATTGTGGAGAAAGACAAATCTGCGGTGCTCAGAATTATAGCTGTCCTGGAAGGGAAAAAGCTGGTAGAACGAATGGGAGACACCTGTGACCGAAGAAAAAAATCGCTCTTCCTCACCCCGCTGGGAACAAGTCTGCTGAAGAAAGCCCAGAAGATTGAACACAGCGTGATCACTCATTTACAGGAAGGCCTAACCCAGGAAGAGATTAACACTTTTGTGAAAGTAGCCTTGCATCTAAAAAACAGGATTTAATATTTTTTTAAGCTATTGGTTGACAAAGTCAACTACCACCTACGCACCAGATAGTTGACTAGATCAACGGAATAATCAAGCATATTTCCTCACAGCTTCAAACCACTCTTCTACTGAAGAATTTGCCTTGACGGCAATACTACTTTTTGTCATATACTATGTTACCTCCTATTCCTCATACCCTGGCTATTCCCACTAAAAAAGGACGTGTCAGTTTTCTACGTTTCTTCTACTTCTGCTGCCTGTTTTTTGTAGTTGCGGGGGCACCCTTCACTTCTGTGCAGGCCCAGACCGTGACCACCGTCAAAGGAACCATCAAAGATGCTCTCACCAAAGAGCCCTTGATTGGGGTCTCCATTTTCATACCGGGGACTAACGTGGGGGCCAGTACTGATCTGGAGGGAAACTTCTCCTTGAAGACCACGCAGACCCAGACCAAAGTCCAGTTCACGTATCTGGGGTACAAACCAGTCACGCGCGACATCGCCCTTGGGCAGGCCCAGGTGCTGAACATCCTGATGGAGAGCGACGCCCGCCAACTGAAGGAAGTAGTGATCAAAGGCCGGAGCCGCAACTACAGCAACAAGAACAATCCGGCCGTAGACCTCATCCGGCTGGTGGTAGACAACAAAAACAAAAACCGCCTGGAGAGTTATGATTACGTGCAGTACCACCAGTATGACAAGCTGCAACTTTCGCTGACCAACACGCCCGAGAACCTGCGCAACAACATCCTGCTCAGGAAGTACGACTTCGTCACCAAAAACATAGACACTACTATTTTGCCTGGTTTGGGGGTTCTGCCTTTGTACCTGCAGGAATCGCTTTCGCAGCACTATTACCGGAAAGACCCTGAAAAGAGAAAAACCATTGTAGAGGCCGATAAGCAGGTGAATTTTGGGGAATTCGTCAACGTCAAGAACTATGTGAAGCACATGTACCAAGACATTGACATCTACAAAAACAACATCACTATCCTAACAAACCAGTTCTTGAGTCCTATTGCAGACCTGTCTCCTACTTTTTACCGGTTCTACATCACAGATACGGTAGTGGTAGACGGCCAGAAACTAACAGAGCTTTCCTTCAGCCCTAAAAACGAAACCGACTTTCTGTTTACCGGCAAACTGTACGTGACCACAGACGGAAATTACGCGGTGCAGAAAGTAGACATGGGCGTTGGCAAGAGTGTGAACATTAACTGGGTGCGGGATCTGCAGATAACCCTGGATTTTGAGCGACTCCCCAATGGCCGCTACAACCTGAGCAAAAGCGTACTGAAAACAGACTTTGCGGTGACCGGGAACAGTAAAGGCGGCGTATACGGAGAACGAACCCTTTCCTTCAAAGATTACCAGGTAAACCAGCCCCAGCCCGGTACCCTATACGAAGGCGAAGCCGAGGTGAAAGCACCGGTAGCCGAGGTGCGTGATGATAATTACTGGGCCGCTAACCGCCATGACAGTCTTTCCGTTACAGAGGCTAATACTTACACCAGCATTGACAGTCTTCAGAACACCCGCTCCTTTAAACGCACGGTAGACTATGCAACCCTGTTTATTGCCGGTTACAAGAAAGCGGGGCCTTATTTTGAGATAGGACCGGTGAACACCTTCTACAACTATAATCCGGTAGAAGGCTTCAGGTTACGGGCGGGCGGCAGAACCACCACCGCGTTCAGCAAGAAAGTCATGTTTGAAACCTATGCCGCCTATGGCTTCAAAGACGAGAAGTGGAAGTACAACCTGCTGGGTACCTACTCCTTTACAGACCGCTCCATCTTTGATTTCCCGGTACGGGCTATAAGGGCAAACTACCAGAAAGACACCAAGATTCCGGGGCAGGATTTGCAGTTCATTCAGGAGGGGAATATTCTGCTGTCCCTTAACCGCGGTAACAATGACAAATGGCTCTACAATGAAACGTATTATGTAGACTACCTGCACGAGTTCAACAACCACTTCTCTTACCGCGTTGGGTTTAAGAACTGGAAACAGAGCCCGGCTGGCACCTTAGAGTACCTACCTGCCAACTATACCGCCCCGCCTACCGAAGGCACTGATAACGCAAAACCCGCAGGCCTGCAAAGCATCACCACCTCACAGCTGCAGTTGGAGTTGCGGTGGGCACCCCATGAGGAGTTTGTGCAGGGGAAACTCTATCGTTTTCCCATTGCAAGCCGCTACCCGGTTTTCACGTTGCGGGCCTCGGCCGGAGTGAAAGGCTTGTTTGGCGGCGATTACGACTTCCAAACCGTGGCCATGAACATATCTAAACGCTTCTACTGGTCGCAACTGGGGTATTCAGACGTGGCGGCGGAAGGTGGTTATATTTTTGGCAAAGTGCCCTTCCCCCTCCTGACCATCCATAGAGCCAACCAGTCGTATTTTTACCAGGTACAGTCGTACAACCTCATGAACTTCCTGGAGTTTGTGAGCGACCAATACGCCAGCATCAACATTGACCACAGTTTCAACGGGTTTATCTTCAACAAACTACCGTTGATTAAGAAAACCAAGTTGCGGGAATTGGCAACGCTCAAAGTGCTCTACGGGAAGGTACGGGAAGAGAACAACCCTACCAAGAACCAAGACCTTCTTCGTTTCCCCACCTATGCCTCGGGCTTGCCCATTACCTATACCCTGGATAGAAAACCGTACGTAGAAGCCAGCCTGGGCGTGGGTAATATCTTCAAGGTATTCCGGGTAGATGTGGTGAAAAGATTGACATACCTTGACAATCCAGACGTTTCTGAACTGGGTATCAGAACCTTGTTTAAGTTTGATTTCTAAAAACCAGCCCATAAACCTTCCCTAACAGCAAGGCCTTCCTGACGAAACGGGAAGGCCTTTTGGTTTTAAGCCTGTTTTCCTGAAATCAACCCGAAAACGGCTGGCTGTTTGTTTAGATTTCTGAATAAGCGGTGGGGTGCAGCAGATAGACATCGGCGCGGAGGAAGTTGTTGGCGTACTGGGGCATGGCGCTCATTTTCTTCCAGGCCGGGTCTGCTCCAAACGCTTTCCACTTTTCATCCCTACTGGCCTTGCTCTCAAAGGACGTCATGTACATCAGGTTGGGCATTTTGCTTCCGGCTTTTACCTGGGCGTAGAACACGGGGTTGAACCCTAACCGGCTGAAGATCTCCATCTCGCCCTGGTTGAACATGGCGATTTTGTTTTCGTGCAGATCTTCGGTGGCCGCCTCGTAGCTTCGTAATTCATAGATTCGCTCTGCAGGCGCGGCTTTCAGGTTAGGGGCCGTGAACATGGGGTTGCCCTCAAAAGCTTCCATTAGCACCACTTCTATGCGCTGGTAAACCGGGTTGTTGAAGGCGGCATTAAAGTAGTCCTGACCGGCGGTGGCCAACTGTTTGTCTTTGGTGAGGTCTTCCTCTACTTTGAAAACCTGCGCCGCAGATTTGAACGGGATAAACACATACACCAGCTTTTCAGCAGAACCGGTTGCATTTGCCGCCGCATCCTGGGCGGGTTTGAACACCCCCACTTTGGCTACGCCGGCGCGGTGCAGGGCGGGCAAATAAGCGTCTTTCAGGAATCTGTCTAACCGGTTTTCCTGGGCCTGGTCTTTCAGGTGGTAAATTTTAAGCTGGTAGAACTCCCGTTTGGGCGCTGAAACCGCCTTGAAAGTAATGGCCAACCCTAAGAAGGCTGCCAACAGGAAAGCGATGCGTTTTTTTCGTTTGGCTAGGTGCATAGAAGCAGTAGAGAATTTGTAAAACAGAGTTCTGGGGTACACAGAAAGGCTTATTGATAAAGCTGTTTAGGAAAGTCAAAGTAAAATTCGCCCTTGCTGCGTGTTTTCACCAGCAAGCGGAAAGGTGCCTGCGTCTGGCTCTTTGGTGAGAACACCAAAACGGACGGCTGGGTTGTCTATGCGTGCTTTCCTAAACAGGTATATGCTTTGCGCAATAAGGCTCTAAATAAAGCCTTACGACAGACAACCACCCAGCAGCAGAATAAAAACCTGTGAGGTTTTGAAAGCCTCACAGGTTTGTCGTTTTCAGCCCGTTTTCCTTAAAACAAGCCCTAAACAGGATAGAATCTTTATTTCAGGATAGCCTCAATCTGCGCCAGTTCGTCTGGGCTGAATTGCGTGTTTTGCATGCACTTGAGGGAGTCAGCGAGTTGGGCGGGGGTGCTGGCGCCAATGAGCACCGAGGTCACGCGCGGGTCTTTCAGCAACCAGGCCAACGCCATTTGGGCCAGCGTCTGTCCGCGTCCTTCGGCCAGGTCGTTGAGTTGGCGGATCTGGCTGAGGCGCACTTCGGTGATGTCGCCTTCCTGCAGAAAGCCGTGCGGTTTGGCGGCGCGGGAGTTCTCTGGGATGCCTTTCAGGTATTTATTGGTGAGCAGGCCTTGGGCCAGCGGCGAAAACGGAATGCAGCCTACTCCCTCCTGCTCCAGCAGATCCAATAAACTTTCTTCTACCCAGCGCACCAACATAGAGTACTTGGGCTGATGGATCAGGCACGGCGTGCCCAATTCGTTCAGGATTTCAATGGCGCGGGTGGCTTCGGGGGTTTCGTAGTTGGAGATACCCACGTACAGCGCTTTGCCCTGGCGCACAATTGCATCAAGCGCACCCATGGTTTCTTCCAGCGGAGTATTGGGGTCTGGGCGGTGGCTGTAGAAAATGTCTACGTAGTTCAGCTTCATGCGCTTGAGGCTGGCGTCCAGGCTGGAGATTAGGTACTTTCTGGAGCCCCAATCGCCGTACGGGCCCTCCCACATCTTGTAACCGGCTTTGCTGGAAATGATGAGTTCATCGCGGTAGCCCCTGAAATCCTCGTGCAGGATCTTCCCAAAGTTCTCTTCGGCCGAACCGGGCGGTGGGCCGTAGTTGTTGGCCAGGTCAAAGTGGGTCACGCCGGCATCAAAGGCATCATGCAGGATCTGGCGCGAGTTCTGCAATACATCTACGTGCCCGAAGTTGTGCCACAAGCCTAAGGAGAGCGCCGGTAATTTCAGTCCGCTTTTGCCGCAGCGCCGGTACTCCATAGAAGCGTAGCGGTGGGCCGAAGGTGTATAAGACATAGTTTTATTTCATTGGTTAAGGCTGTAAAATACGGCTTCTGGCGGCTTCTGCCAAACCTCGTTTCAGGCACAACTTAAGACTGTCTATTCCCGTAAGTTAGTTTTCCCTTTCACTAAAAGAAGAAAACACTAGGAGAATACCTATATTCAGCATCTTTCTGCTTAGAATGGAAGATATTTGGATAACTTATCACGGCGCAAGAAGAAGACATACCCCCTATCTTATTGGCTTTCAGTTAACAGCATGAATACAGAAGATCCAGAGGCCGTTCTAACCCAATCAACCACCATCCAAACAGAAGACCGTTATAAATTACTCATTGAGAACGTAACGGATTATGCCATCTTTTTACTTGAACCAACCGGCCACGTAGCCACCTGGAACGCCGGGGCCAGAAGGATCAAACAATACGAGGCAGCGGACATCATAGGCCAACACTTCTCGCAGTTTTATACCGCTCAGGCCCGTGATACCGGTTTCCCAGACTTTGAACTGAGGGAAGCCAAACGACTGGGCAGGTTTGAAGACGAAGGGTGGCGCGTACGCAAAGACGGTTCTGTCTTCTGGGCCAACGTCATTATTACGCCCGTCTATAACTCGCAAAAAGAACTGATAGGTTTCTCTAAGATTACCCGTGACCTCTCTGAGCGGAAAAAGGCCGAAGACGATCTGTTCAAAGCCTACGAGGAACTGAAGGAAAGTGAGGAGAAATTCAGGCTGCTGGTGGAAGGCGTCACCGACTACGCCATTTTCATGCTAGACCCCGTAGGGAATATTGCCACCTGGAACCAAGGCGCCAAAAACATAAAAGGGTATGAACCCGGTGAAATCATTGGCAGATACTTCTCTAAATTCTATAGCCGCGAGGCCATTCAGGACGGTTACCCCGAGTATGAATTGAAAATGGCGCGGGAAGAAGGGCGCTTTGAAGACGAAGGCTGGCGATACCGCAAAGACGGATCGGCGTTCTGGGCCAACGTGGTCATTACGGCCATCTACAATAAAGAAAAAGAACTCATCGGCTTCTCTAAAATCACCCGTGACCTCACAGAGAAGAAAAGACTGGAGCAACAGCTTTTTCAGGCCAATGAAGAGCTAAAAGAGAGCGAAGAAAAGAGCCGCCTACTCATTGACAGCGTAAAAGATTACGCTATACTCATGTTAAATACCGATGGCATCATTACCAGTTGGAACACGGGGGCTGAGCGCATTAAGGGGTATGCCGCCAAAGAAATCATAGGCAAGCATTTCTCTACCTTCTACTCCCGCGAATCCATTGAAAGGGGTTTCCCGCAGTTTGAGTTAAACAAAGCCTTGCAGGATGGCCGCTTTGAGGACGAAGGTTGGCGCATCAGAAAAGACGGCACCGCCTTCTGGGCCAATGTGGTGCTCACGCCCGTCTACAACTCAGAAAACCGCTTGCTGGGGTTCGCCAAAATAACCCGCGACCTCACAGAACGCCGCCGCAACGAAGAGCTGATGCAGAAAAACAAAGATCTGCTCCAGATCAACAATGATCTGGACAACTTTGTGTACACCGCCTCGCACGATCTTAAATCGCCCATCACCAATTTAGAAGGCTTGCTCACCGCCTTGCAGGAAGATATGGGGCCTGCCTGTGAAGAACACGCGCATCTTCTATCTTTGATGCAAGGTTCCATTATGACCCTGAAGAAGGTTATCTCAGACCTCGCCGAGATCACCAGACTTCAGCCCGAAAAGCAGAATAATGAAAGCGTCCATATCCCAGACCTGCTGGAGGAAGTAAAGGAAAATCTCCGTAGCACCATCACCGCCACCAACGCCCACATCATAGCAGATGACCTGGCTTTCCACCAACTGCATTACTCGCGCAAAAACCTGCGCAGCATCTTGCATAACCTGGTCTCCAATGCCGTCAAATACGCAGCCCCTAACAGAACGCCTGAGGTAAAAATAGGCACCCGCATCTCTGAGAAGGGTGAGTACGTGCTGTCAGTGTCAGACAATGGTTTGGGCATTCCAGAAAACCAGTACGGCAAGATCTTCGGGATGTTCAAGCGCGTGCATGACCACGTGGAGGGTACCGGTGTAGGCTTGTACCTGGTTAAAAAGATACTGGACAACTCCAATGACAGAATCACGGTTGAAAGCGAGGAAGGGAAAGGAACCGTGTTTACCGTCTATTTCAAGCAGTAAAAGCTTCCTATTTATTACAGCTTTGAGTTTTCAATGATCAGTCAATGGGTTAAAGGAAATTCCTAGCCCTGGCTTTTCCCGGGAAGGGAGGATGTAAGTGATTGGACAGAACTAACTAGCTCTTCTTCTCTTCTTGTCATCCTGGAAGGATCTCGGTAGCGAACAGCAATGGCGTTTATTTACAGCTTTTCCTGTTCGCCCATAAGATCCTTGCAGGATGACAAACTAGATAGTTTAATTTATCCTGCTACTTAATACCAAGTCACCTAAAGTATCTTCCGTCACTGGTGATTTACCTCCTGACGCTTGCGCCAGAAAACCAATGGAAGCAGGTAAATACTGGTGGGTATAACCCCAAAGCTCCCCTTCCCGGGCTCATTGATTGAGTTCAGGAAGAGGAGCTTCTGTTTGATGCAGCAAGGCAAGTGTTCTGGTAGCCGTTTTACGGCCGATTTCTACAAAACACCCTCAAAATAGGTTAGCTTCTTGGTGAGTTTCGGTCTCTCCTGGTCTTTGGTTTGGCGCTGCTCTTTGTGCCCCTGCACGTGGTCTGGTCGGGAAATCCAGGCCTTGAAATCATCTTTACCGCTCCACTTGGAAACCAGCACATACTCTACCCTGCCCGAATGTTCGCGCCGCCAGATGTCAAAGGAAATCAGCCCGGCGGCACCCCGGCTTTCTTCGTAATCATGCTGGCACTTCTTTGCCAGGTACGCTTCATGTTCTTTGTCTGCCTCAAAACTGGCATTCACAACGTAGGTAGTCATGTTTCTTCTATTTAAAACGCATGGTGGGCAAAGATAAAAGAAGGTGTCTTACTACTTCTGCTCCACCCCATTTACGAGCAAAAAATGCACTTCGCTGCCCTGTACCCTCTCTATTTCAATTTACGGCCGAACAAACCTAAGGTGCGCTGCCAGGCAAGGCTTGCGGCGGCCTCGTTGTAACGCGCCGGGGAAGTGTTGTTGCTGAAGGCATGGTTGGCACCTTCATACACGTAGAGGTGGTACTTCACCTTAGCCGCTTCCAAGGCCTGCTCAAACGCCGGAATGCCCGCGTTCACCCGCTCGTCCAGGCCACCGTAATGCAGCAGCATCTCGGCTTTGATTTTGGCTACATCTGCCGCTTCCGGCTGGCGGCCATAGTAGGCCACCGCCGCATCCAACTCCGGCGAATGCACCGCTAATTGCCCCACCAGCGCGCCGCCCCAACAGAACCCTACCGCGCCGGTTTTGCCGTTGCCGTTGGGGTGCTTCTGCAAATAGGCCAGCCCTTTCAAGAAGTTCTGTAGGTTTTTCTGGGCATCCAGCTTGGCAAACAACCCTCTGGCCTCATCTTCATTGGCAGGGGTTCCGCCCATGGGCGACAACGCATCTGGCGCGATGGCCAAATACCCCGCCTGCGCCACCCGCATGGTCACGTCTCTGATGTGCGGGTTCAATCCGCGGTTCTCATGGATCACCATCACGGTGCCCAGTTTCTTCCCTTTCTTAGGCTGCGCCTGAAATGCTTTCATGGTCACCCCCTCAGCTCCGGGATACGTGATGTCTTCAGAGCTGATGTCTTTGCCTTCTACCGTAGCCGCCTGGGCATAATTGTTCTCCAGCATGGGCAGGAGTGACATGGCCAAGGTGAGGCTGCCCGTCAGTTTGGCTAATCTGGTGATAAACTCCTTTCGGCTGAGTGGAACGTGGGTGTACTCGTCAAACAAGTTGATGATGCGCTGATCCATGGGTTTGGTTTGTTTGCAGTTGGCTTTTCAGAGGATAGAAGTTAGGAAAAATATCTTGTTTTAGACCACTTTTTCAAAAAACAGCCTTAAAACAGATTCTGCCGCACTGGCGCGCGTCTTAAGATAACGGGTACTCTCTGATTACCCTCGCTGCAAGAGCAGCGACATACACATTGCTGGTCATCAACGGCCTCTACTCCAACGATGGCCTTTCAACCACCTCGCCCTCCGGCACCCCTCCTGTTTTAGGAGTTTTTCTGCCTAGCGCCGCTATGCCGTTTGCCCCAAAGACCTCGTAGCGTCTGGAAGACCTGCGAGCGTCTGTGCCGGTTGCCTTCCCTTTTCGCCAATCAGGAGATTGGCTGTCCTTTGGTGCGTAGAGCGCGGCCGCTAACTCTACGCACAGCAATAATTCATCTTGGCTCCCGGCGAGTCTGGAGACTCGCTTCATCCACAGTCACGAGTTTGAAAACTCGCGCCAGAGGTCTTAAATAAAGAAGCGTTTTAGGCCAGTTTTTGAGAAAACTGACCTAAAACGCTCCATAGAATTGTCTCTAAAATGCTTTCTACTTCTTCGGCTTGCTGCTCATATAGAATGTCAGCTTGCCGCCTTTTACCAGGTCAGAGTGGTTGAGGACAGGCTGGGTCAGGACTTTCCCGTTCAGCTCCACCTTCTGCACGTACACGTTTTTTTCGCTCTGGTTTTTGGCTTCAATAACAAAGGATTTTCCGTTCTCCAGCGCAATAGTCGCTTCTTTCACCGCCGGACTGCCCAAGGCATATTGCTCCGAGCCGGGTGCTACCGGATAGAAACCGAGGGAACTGAACAGGTACCAGGCACTCATCTGGCCGCAGTCGTCGTTGCCACCCAGACCGTCTGGGGTGGCTTGGTACTGCTTTTTGAGAATCATGCGCACGCGTTCCTGGGTTTTCCAGGGTTGGTCTGTCCAGTTGTAAAGGTAGGCCACGTGGTGGGCGGGCTCGTTGCCATGCACGTAGTTCCCGATGATGCCTTCGCGGGTGATGTCCTCGGTGTCTTTGAAGAATTCATCGGGCAGGTGCATCGTGAAAAGCGAATCCAGGTGGGGCACAAACTTGGCGTTTCCGCCCATGGTCTGTATCATCTCCGCCGGAGCATGGGGCACGTAAAGGCTGTAGTTCCAGGCGTTGCCCTCAATGAAGCCCTGGTTGTGGGTGCTGAGCACATCAAACTCTTTTTTGAACGTGCCGTCACTCAACTTGGGCCGCATGTACCCGATGCTTTTATCATATACATTCTTCCAGTTCTGGGCCCGTTTGCTGAACTCCTGGTAAATGTCCTGGCGGTTCAGTTTCTGCGCTACCTGCGCGATGCACCAATCGTCATAGGCGTACTCCAGCGTTTTAGAAACCGAGGAACTGTTCTTGTCTTCGGGCACGTAGCCTAGTTGCATGTAGAAGTTGAGGCCATCATAATAGCCTTGCCGGGCGGTGGCCACGCAGGCATCCAGCGCGCGGTTGGCATTGCCGGGGTAGGTGCCTTTCATGATGGCATCTGCAATTACTGACACGCTGTGGTAGCCAATCATGCACCAGTTCTCGTTGGCGTGGTGCGACCAGACGGGCAGCATGTGGTGCACGCTCTGGTCATAGTGCGCCAGCATGGACTCCACCATATCAGCATTGCGTTTGGGCTGCACCACGTTGAACCAAGGGTGCAGGGCGCGGTACGTATCCCAGAGGGAGAAGGTGGTGTAATTAGTGAAGCCCTGCGCCTGGTGGTTGTTCTGGTCAAGGCCGCGGTACTGACCGGTCACGTCCATGTAAGTGGTGGGGCCCAGGAAAGTGTGGTACAGCGCGGTGTAGAAGTTGATGTAATCGTCTTTGGTGGGCAGGGTGGCGCGCACTTTGCCCAGTTCCTGGTTCCATTGGGCCTGACTTTCGTCTTTCACGCGGTCAAAGTCCCAGTGCGGAATCTCGGCGCGCATGTTGGCCACCGCACCCTGGGTGCTCACCGGTGACAACGCGAATTTCACCTTGATCTTCTCCCCTTCGGTGGTCTTGAAATCGAAATAAGCGCGCAGCTGTTTGCCGGCCATCTCAGGGAAGTTCTTGGTCTGGTCAAACTTGCGCCAGAAGCCGCGGTACACCTGCGCCTTGGAGTAGTCTTTGTTGCCGTATTGGGAAAAAGGCTTCGAAAACGACATGGCAAAGTACACGGTGCGGGTGCGGGCCCAGCCGTTGGTCTGGCGGTAACCGGTAACCAAGGTATCGTTCTCAATGCGCAGGAAGACCCAGGTGTTTTTGTCTTCGTAGTTGTAGATGCCGTGCATCAGGTCTAGGATGATGTGCGCCTCATCTGATTGGGGGAACGTGTACTGGTGCATGCCCACGCGGTTGGTGGCCGTGAGCTCCGCTTGAATATTGTGGTCGTCCAGTTGCACGCGGTAGTAGGCCGGCTCCGCGCGTTCGTTGGTATGCGAGAACTTGGACCGGTAGCCGCTTTCCGGCTTGGCCTCAGTGCCGGGGTTCAGTTGCAGTTTGCCGGTGGTGGGCATGAGCAGGAAATCGCCGAGATCTGAGTGGCCGGTGCCGCTGAAGTGCGTGTGGCTGAAGCCCACGATGGTAGGGTCATCGTACTGGTAGCCCGCACAGTATTTGTACACGTCTTTGTTGTAGCCGCCGTTCACCTCATAGGGAATGGTATCGGTATCGGGGGAGAGCTGCACCATCCCGAAGGGGGCCGTGGCGCCGGGGTACGTGTGGCCCATCTTGTGCGTCCCGATCATCGGGTTTACCCAGCGGACTAAGTCATACTTCGGTTTTTGGGAGAAGGCGCTTAGCTGGCAGAAAAGAAATATGAGGAGCAAAAGATTTCTCATGGTGCTTGGCAAGGAAGGCAGTTAGCAAACTGAAAGATAAGGAACCGTCCCCTAAATCCGAAAGGCTCTATGAGTTACCGCATGTTGCGATGTACAGACTGGATAATTGTATCACTCCGGTTTAACCCACCCCTACCCCTCCCAGGAGGGGAATAAAACCAGATAATGTAGGGGCAACCCTGGTGGTTGCCCTTTTCCATTCCCCTGCTATTTTCCAGAAAATGTACGGATAGGTCGCGACCTGTCCTGGGATTGCAGATAACGTGACCGGGCAAAACGTGTAGGGCAACCACAAGGGATTGCCCCTACATTATTTATTCAATTCCTTACGGCACCACCACAATTTTGCCTTTGGTATGGTGGCTGGCAATCTGCGTCAGGGCTTCGGCGGCTTGGTCAAGGGAGTATTGCTCGCTCACGTGCACTTTCAAGATACCAGCCTCGGCTAGCTCCCGCAAGTGTTCCAGTTCAGTGGAGTTGGGCTCCACAAACACGTACTGGAAGTCAATGCTCTTGTCTACGTCCTCTCCGGTGTTCAGAATAGAAACCAGTTTGCCACCCGGCTTCAGGGCCAATAGGCTTTGCTGCAGAGTTTCGCCGCTGGCGGCGTCAAAGATGAAGTCTACGCCGCCGGGAAAGAGGGCTTTCACGGCTTCGCCCACGTGGGTGCCGGTGTAATCAATCGTGTGGTCTGCCCCTAGCTCTTTCATGAACGCGTGGTTTCTCTGGCTGGCTACGCCGATGACCGTGGCCCCTTTCCACTTGGCCAACTGGATGCCTAAATTGCCTATTCCCCCCGAAGCGCCTAAAATCAGAACCGTCTGACCAGCTTGCAGCTGTCCGGCATCAAACATGGCCTGGTACGCCGTGAGGCCCACCAACGGAATACCGGCAGTCTCTTCCCAAGACAGGTTTTTAGGCCGATGCGCCAGATAGCTTTCCGGAATCACCAGGTACTCGGCGAAGGTGCCGTGTTGTACGGTGGGTCTGCGGGCATAGGCGTACACTTCGTCCCCCACGTTGAACCTACGGGCACTGAAGCCGCGGCCTTCCACCACCCCGGCCACGTCCCACCCTGGTATAGCCGGAAACTGAACCGGAATGTTCCCGCTTAACCAACCTGCCAGCACGGCATTATCTACGGGGTTTACGCCCGCCGCTTTCACGCGCACCAGCACCTCTCCTTCCTGTAGATCAGGGATGGGCAATTCACCAGTCTTTATTTTTTCTGGCCCGCCAAACTCGTCGTAAAAAGCCGCTTTCATCTGTTTTGCCATAAGACACTTCGTTTAAATGTACACACAATGCTATCTTGTGTACTTATAAACCAGAAACTTGTTTAGCCAGAAGCGCCATGGGTCAGCAAGCGTCTGTCTACTTTCAAAGCTTGTTTTGGGCCTGATTTTAAGAAAACGAGCCTAAAACCCGTTTCAGTTTTCCTGAACCTACACACCGGTAGTCCGTTCAGTTTACTACCTTTACCTTAGCAATAAGTACTCCCAACCGCCCGGCAGGAAAGCCTTTGGTTTTTTCCTGGGGGCAAACCCCAACGAGTTATTATGAGCACTCAGATAGAATCTTTAGAACCGAAAGCCCTGTGGCAGAATTTCGCGGCGCTGAACTCCGTGCCCCGTCCGTCCAAAAAAGAAGAACGCGTGATCAAGTTCATCCAGGACTTCGGCAACAGCCAGGGCTTTGACACCATCACCGACGAGATGGGCAACGTCATCATCCGGAAAGCCGCCTCACCGGGCATGGAAGACCGCCAGACCGTCATCCTGCAAAGCCACCTGGACATGGTGCACCAGAAAAACGCCGACACAGAGTTCGATTTCAACAGCCAGGGCATTGACATGTACGTGGACGGCGATTTTGTCAAAGCGAAAGGCACTACCCTGGGCGCCGACAACGGCATTGGCGTAGCCACCATGATGGCCCTGCTTGTTTCCCGTGACATTGCGCACCCGCCGCTGGAACTGCTGTTCACCATTGACGAGGAAACCGGCATGACCGGGGCCATGGGCCTGAAAGGTGGCCTGCTCAAAGGCAGCATTCTGCTGAATTTGGATACCGAGGATGACCGCGAACTCACCATTGGCTGCGCGGGCGGCGTGGACGTGACCGCCGCCGGTTCTTACAGCGAAGAGAACATCCCGTTTGACTTTGCCGCCTACCGCTTAAGCATTACGGGCCTCACCGGCGGACACTCGGGTATGGACATTCACCGGGGCCGGGCCAACGCGAATAAACTCATGAACCGCATCCTGTACCAGGCCGCCGATAAATTCAACGCCCGGGTGCACAGCATAGACGGGGGCAGCCTGCGCAACGCCATCCCCCGCGAGTCGTTTGCCGAGATTGCCGTCCCGGAAGCCAGAGCCGACGTTTTTGAGCAGTTTTTGCTAAAACAGGCCGAAATCCTGCAAAGCGAATACGCCCAGACAGATCCCAACCTGCAACTGCTGGCCGAGCCTGCTGATTTACCGGAGGCCGCCATCTCCTATGATTTCCAGAACCAGTTGTTGCGCGCGCTCTATGCCTGCCCCAACGGCATTTACCGCATGAGCCCGGCCATAGCGGGGCTGGTGCAGACGTCAAACAACCTGGCCCGGGTGCAGGTGAAAGACGGCACCTACAGCATTCAGTGCCTCACCCGCTCTTCGGTAGATACCGAAAAGTCTGATCTGGCCCAGGCTATCCAGAGCACCTTTGAACTGGTGGGTGCCAGCGTCACCCAGAAAGGCGCCTACCCCGGCTGGACACCCAACCCAGATGCCACCATTGTCAAAACCATGACCAACCTCTACCGTGAGCTGTTCCAGGAAACGCCCCACGTGAACGCCTGCCACGCCGGCTTGGAATGCGGAATTCTGGGCACCCACTACCCCCAACTGGAAATGATCTCCTTCGGCCCAAACATTACCGGAGCGCACTCGCCAGATGAGAAAGTACAGATCAGTTCCGTACAGAAGTTCTGGGGTTTCCTGCTGGAGACGCTGAAGCAGATTCCGGTAAAGGCTTAAGCGGGAACGCACCAGTAACCACCCCGCCCTTTGGGCACCCGTCCTAAATTAGGAGGGGAGTTTTTGCCTGCCGCTTTACGGCGGCCCCAATGACCTCGTAGCGTCTGGTAGACCGGCGGGCGTCTGTGCCTGTAGTCTTGAAATGCGTGGCCCTGCTGGTGTGAACATCCCCTTCGCCCCCTTCAAAGGGAAAGTCTCTGCTTGGCAGACGCTATTGGGAGATTAAATGGAGAGCAGGTAACAGGGTTTGTATGGCGCAGATGTACTTCCGTGACTTACACAAAAGAACAAGTCACGGAAGTACATCCGGGCCATAGGGCAGCAGTACGCCAAAAGCAGTACGCCTTGGGCAGGCTTCTCTCCTTGGCTAAGGCTCATCTTGTATGGAAAAATGAACGGTTATTTATTTCTATTTCCAAAAGATTTCAGAGAGTCAAACCGCTCTTTCGGAGTTCCACTCCGGAAGCTTGCTGCCGGGGAGTTCCACTCCCCTTCTTTTGCCCGTGGCTCCCGGCGGAGGGGAACTCCACAGCAGGCAGGTTCGGGGGGTAGAACTCCCGAACAGGAAGGAAAGAGATTTTCCCTATAAGTTTAGGTGGGAAGAGGGGCAGGGGTGGTTCGCTAGCTCAAGCCGTAATAGCTCTTCCTAAACGCACCAGTTCCAGCCTTTTGCTTGAGGGCGGAAGGCGGGGCCCCGCGGCCGTGAGCGCACGGAGAGAAAAAATGAAACAGCACAGCGCATAACTAACGCAAAAGACCGCTCCTCCAAAGCATCAGCAAAAGCCATTCCCACCAACCACCAATCAAAAAGCATCTACTTAAGTCCTATGTCACCAACCGGAAACCCTGAGTTCAACCATCTCCCCCAATTCACCCCGCAGGCCAAAGTCTCTCTGTCACAGCTACAGCAACAGTTCAATGCCAGCATCCAGACCATTGACCAACTCAAGTCGCAACTGGCGGAGCGGGCGCGTATCATAGAAGTGGCGCGGGCGCGGGTGCAGAAGGAAATTCAGCCCTTGGTGCGGGAAATGGTGAAACGGCGGGTGGCCTTGGTGCAACTCTTAGACCAAGCTTACCTACAGGAGAACGTTCAGAAACTGGAGAAGGAAAAACTGGCCTCTTTTATAAAAGAACAGGCGACATCCCTTGTACATCACTATGGCGCGGAGGAACTGACCGAACTTTGGCAACGGTACACACCCCCTGCGCCAATAGCAGAAAATACGGCAACTGCTACCAAGGCCGAAACCCGAAACCTGCTCAAAAACGTGCTGGGGCTAGACGTAAACCTGGAAGACCTTTCTAATCTGGAGGCGTTTCAGGCCAGGCTGGAACAGCAGATGCAGGCAGAACAAGAGAGACGGGAAGCCCAACGGGCGCATCGGCAGAAATCAAAGGCGCAGCAGGCCAAAGAAGCCAAACTGAAGGCCCAACTCCAGAACATCAGCAAGGCCAGCCGCCGTTTGTATACCACCCTGGCCAAACTCCTGCACCCCGACAGGGAAAGGGACGCCACTGCCCGTATCTGGAAGGAAGAGGCCATGAAGAAGGTGACCATCGCCTACCACCAGGACGATTTCTTTGAATTACTGCGCCTCCAGATGGAGTTCATGCACGAACAGGAGCAGTTGTTGCAGCAAGTGCCCGAAGACCAACTAACCTATTACGTGCACCTGTTGCAGGAACAGATCCAGGAAATGGAAGACGAGCACAGCAGCTACTACATGGGCCCAGATGCGCAGCTTTACAGTGAATTCGGCGGCACGTCTAAGCAGATGGAAACCAAGTTCAGGAGCGCCAAAAAAGGACTCCGCGAGGAAATACAGCACCTGGACTACGCCTTAACTGATTTCAAAGACCCCGCTGCCCTGCGGGAATTCCTAAAAAACTTAAAAAGTTAGTGCCCCTGAAAAAAATGCAAAAAACAACTTCCTGTTTAACAAGCTCTTTTGATTTTTCACCCTAGAAAGCGGCTGTCTTCCCCCGCAGGATTCTGGTTTTAAAATAACCTGAAACGCGCGGCTACGTATATACTTACATTCCTATATCTAACCATAGACATATATGAGCACGCACGAAGCAGAATATAGATCAAGAGGTACCTGGAACGAGCTAAAAGGCAAAATGAAGATGGCCTACGCAGACCTCACAGACGACGATCTAACGTATGACGAAGGTCAGGAAGACAAGTGGATTGGAAAGCTCCAGCAGAAACTGGGGAAGACTGAACATGAACTCAAAACCTGGTTGAACTCCCTGTAAGACTTTTCTTTTTAAGTTGAATCCCCAACTCGGCCTGTTCGGTAGAGGGGGGATTTCTTTTTTTAGGCCCTTCCCTTCTATCTTTCTATACTGTCAGGATTCCCCAAGCAGATCGTGTTTGCGTATGCCCACGTGAACTTGGGCATTGCAAGAGGAATAGAGGAGCCACAAATGCCGCACAGAAGCATCTAACTAGATTAACTAACTCAAAGTTGCTATTTACTCACGATATTGAACACTACCACCCCTACCCCTCAGAGGCTAATCTTGTAGGGAACTTGAAAGAGCGGGGATGGTGTTTTGCGCGTTTTGGGCCTGTTTTGCGGAAAACGGGCCCAAAACGCTGAACCCCGCTTCCCTGGCCTGTCCCCCGACAGAACGGGAGAAAAGCGGGTCAAGCTGTCCTTTCCCTCCTTTGTACCAGCCCCGTTTTGGGGCTCCCCATCAGGCACGCATTTCGTCCCCCTTTGAAGGGGGTAGGGGGATGACAAAGGCGGTTGAAGAACTATCTGCAGATACATGGAAGTATAAAGATGATTCTCGGGAATGCCTGATCAGCACGAGAAATCATCCTAGGCCTTCAAAGGGGGACGAAATGCAATAAAAGACCGCGGGTAGTTCAGGAGAATCAGGACGAGGAAACGGCACTTCTTCGGCTAAGTGAACCGCTCAATCCCCAGTCACGTTCATGATGGCATAAAAAGAAAAGCCTGCCCTTTTGAGAAGCAGGTCTGCTGAATTGAGCCGTAAGGCTAGTTATTTCGCCTGTGCTATTTGCGGCAGCGGGTGCGCTTTAACAAAGGCCTGATACGTTTTCTGCTGCTCCGCATTCAATAGCTGAAGCAGGGCTGCTGTAAACTTCTCATCAACGGCAGTTACCTCTGTTTTGCCGCTTCTTAATTCTTCCATTCTAACAGTAATCAGGTTTTTGATTCTGAGGTATTGCGCTTCGTTCAGTTGTAACGCATTGACAATTCCGCGGGCGGTTTCCGTAGGAGTTGGCGTTGTATCTGCTACTGAAATACTAACAAAAGAGAAGGAAAGTGCAAGAGCTAAAATGTATTTTTTCATATTCTAAGGTTATCTATCCTTTTTCAGCGATTAGGCAAATATGATCTTTTAAACATTTTCCCTCTTGGTTATTAGCCCGAGCAGAACCTTTGCCCGCCGAACCTCTGGTATTCCTCGGTGAATTGTTTTCCTCCGTACTTAGAAAGAGGTTGAAGCCGGCTTTTCAGGGGTTAAAACGCACTTACCGTTTTTGCCTGATTTCTGTTTTTATTGCCCAATCTGTAAACTAGAGCCCAACTATGAAAGCCCGCGCAAGGCCGCTTGAGGGTTCACTCCGGTGATATCGCTGCTGGATACCCTTGGGTTAGGGTTTATGATTGGGGTAGTTTGATGGAACGGTGCCGTTTTTGCGCCGCTCTGCTAGGGTCGTACTGGCCGTTTGTTCCCCAGATTGGCATTATTTCCGGCTTGCCCAGGGTAACCCAAACCCAGTACTGCCGCCAGAGCAAGGCCCCGCCTTCATGCTTGGCCTTACAGAATAGAGAAGACGTTTTCGGGTGGGCGGCCCATCACTGCTTTGTCTCCATTGACCACTATAGGCCGTTCTATGAGCACCGGGTTCTGGACGAGCACCTGTATCCATTCGTCTGGGGTGAGGTGTTGGCCGGCGTACTGCTCTTTGTACAGCCGCTCCCCTTTTCTGATGATATCCTGGGGCCCTACCTGTAATTTGGCCAGTACGGCTTTCAGTTCTTCCGCAGACGGCGGATTGGTGAGGTAGGAGATCACCTGCACTTCTTGCCCGGCATTCTGCAGCAGATCTAAGGTTTGGCGGCTCTTGCCGCAGCGGTTGTTGTGGTAAATGGTTAGCATAGACAAAAAATAATGTGAACACAAAAGACGGAATACAGGCTTTTATTTCCAATGACCCGTGCCATGGTCTTTTCTTTCAAGCAATTTCTCCCGGCGCAACTTAAGGAATGGAGGCAGCACTGGAAGCCTCTATTTGGCTTCAACACCCTCCCTCCTGGCAGTGAATAGTCCAAAACCCAGTGAAAAAGAAAAAGACGGAAGGTGCTTCTTGTTTGTTTCCGGGCAAAACAACGCCCTAGCCGCTATCTATTTAAAAGAATTCATACCTGTTGTCCAAGAGATCTTAGAGCATGTTTAAATTTCATCTTTGCGCTGCAAATGACCATAAAAAGAACCTGCGTTCACGGTTGCGTCGCACCGTAGCGCTGCTACGCTGCTCAAAAAACGCTTCCGCAGAACCTTTCTTTGGTTAGTTGAGCCTGCAAACCTGAAATTTGAACAAGCTCTTAGCTTTTTTCAAATTTGTATGGCAAAACACCTATCTTTTTTCCTGAAATAAAGTATAAAACCATACTTACCCGTCTGGCTTAAATACATGATTATATAAGTAAACCATTTGCCAGACGCCCTATACTATCCTATCATCTCTTTATAGTTCATCTTATGCTGCAATTCTAATTCTAATCATTAAAGTCCCCCACCATGAAACATGAACCTAAACTTCTGCGGCATACCCCATGGTATGAGATCTCCTATTTCGCTGCTAGCCGAATACTACAATTAACCTGGGCCACGCCCCCCTCCCAGGAAGAATACAAAGCGGGCACTCAAGCGTTCCTGGAGACGGTTCAGCAGCACAAGCCTAAAAAACTGATCTCAGATAACAGCAAACGCGGGAATCCGCTGCCCCAGGATTTGCTCTGGTTAACGCATAAAGTAATACCCGTTCTTTGCCAGGAAAATGTGGAGCAATTGGCCATGGTAGTGCCCCATGACCCGCACCACGCCCGCAGTCTGGAGTGCTGCCTGATGACCTCTGGGGGATGTTATGACCTTCAGTTCTTTCATTCCACGGCAGACGCCTTTGATTGGCTCTTCCACTCGTCTTCCCGATCAGGGGGCAGAGCCGTCGCCTAACAAAATCATATTTCCCCACTGCCTTTCCCATGCAGCCTTTCCCCCGTTTGGCCCATGGGAAAGGTTGTTTTACGGGGAAATGGTCTTGCCAGTTCCACGGTAGTTACGTGTTCTCGTCTGCCCCATTTCACTCGCTCGCCTCTGGCGAGCGAGTGAAATGGGGGTGCTTCCGGATTGGTAAATCAGAAAGGGCCGGCGCGTTTACCTTTAAAAGCTTGCCAAGTTGACGGTGGTTCTCCTGCGGCATGTTGGAATTCAGGCGTATCTTTGGCCTGGTTCAGTAGTATCTTAAAAACCCGCGTATGCTTTACAGTTTCACCAACGACTACAGCGAAGGCTGCCACCCTAACATTCTGCAACGGTTAACGGACTCAAACCTGACGCAGCAGCCAGGCTATGGGAACGATGAATTCTCCCAGGAATCTGTGGCCGCCATTAGGGCGTTGTGCGGGAAGCCAGATCTGGAGGTGCATTTGGTGGCCGGGGGCACGCTGGCGAACCTGATTGTGCTGAGCGCCTTCCTGAAATCGTACGAGTCGGTGATTTGCGCCGAGACGGGGCATATCAATAACCACGAGGCGGGGGCCATTGAAGCGACCGGGCACAAAATAGAAACCGTGGCTACCCCAGACGGGAAACTGCGCCCCGAGGATATAAGGCCGCTCATCAACAAGTTTCCGGAGTACCATACCGTAAAACCCAGAATTGTCTACATCTCCAACTCCACCGAGATTGGGACTATTTACCATAGGCAGGAACTGGTAGAACTGTCCCACTTTTGCCGGCAGAACAACCTGTTGCTGTACCTGGATGGGGCCAGACTGGCCATGGCCTTATCTGCCCAAAGCAACGACCTTACCCTGGCAGATATCGCCTCGCTCACCGATATCTTTTACCTGGGTGCCACCAAGTGCGGCGGCTTGATTGGCGAAGCCATTGTGATGGGGAATGAGGCGCTCCGGAAAGACTTCAAATACTTCATCAAGCAACGGGGTGCCCTTATGGCCAAAGGCAGGCTGTTCGGGATTCAGTTTGCCGAGTTGCTGCGTGACAACCTAATGTTTGACCTCGGGGCCCATGCGAACGCGTCGGCGCAGCGCATTGCGCAGCGTTTGCAGGAGTTGGGGTTCACGTTCTTAACCCAATCTGAGACAAACCAGATTTTCCCTGTTCTCCCCGATGCCCTTATTCAGGAACTCTCTAAAACGTACGGGTTCTTTGTCTGGAAGAAAATGCAGGAAGGGTATTCCGCCATCAGGATTATCACTTCGTGGGCCACGCCAGCCGAGTATGTAGACCAGTTCCTGCAAGATGCCACCGCCCTTGCTAAAAAGGCGAAGTAAACGGTTGCCAGAATTCATCTACGCCCGTTTAGGGGCTGTTTTTCAGAAAACAGCCCCTAAACGGGCGTTCTGTCTGAGAGGAGTAATTACCTGCATTTTATTCACGTACAGTGATTCTCCCCTTAATGCTCCACCAATTCCAAAGGTTACACCACGCATCTCGTCCCCCTTTGAAGGGGGTAGGGGGATGACAAGGGCAGAAGAAGAACCGGAAATAAACACCAAACGCGAGGAAGAGTGGTTCTCGGGAGCGCCATCATGAGCACGTGTAATCATCCCCCTACCCCCTTCAAAGGGGGACGAAATGCCTACCTAACTCTTGCATCTTATCATTGCTTGCTGTTCGGGAGTAGAACTCCCGAACAGCAACCCGTTCCTTTCGCCAGAACTATCCGAAAACAGCCAAGCGAACAATCCAACATCCCGTTCACGCCTCGCTCGCCAGAGGCGAGGGGGGCGTTTTTTACTTCTTTTCCCAAAAACAACCCCAAACTTCACATCACCAACCCGCCACCTAACCCCACCAAAGAAACTTACTCCAGCCCTTTCGGAGTTCCACTTCGGAAGCACCCTGCCGGGGAGTTCCACTCCCCTTCTTTTGCCCGTGGTTCCTGGCGGAGCGAAACTCCGCAGCAGACAGGTTCGGGGGTAGAACTTTTGAACAGCAAGGTGTCACGCACTAGTGCCGGTGGTTCCCGGCGAGTCTGGAGACTCGCTTCATCCCAAGGCACGCAACGGGAGACTCGCGCCAGTAGATTCTAAACCTGTGAGGTCTTGGAGACCTCACAGGTTTTTGCGATTCCAGCCTGCTTCCGCAATATCGCCAGCATCAAAGACCTCGTAGTGCGCGCAGCTCCTATGAGTGTCTGCGCCAATGCCGTTTACAGCCCGCTTTCCGCAAAACAGGCCCATAACGCAGCAAAAGTACTCTCACTCGGCCAAAGGCCAAGGTAACCCACACGCGTTGGGGAGGCGGGCCGGGGCGTTTCTTAGGCGCAGCATCGGCAGAAATTTGCTATCTTCCCTCCTTAGATCTAGACAAGAGAATATGGCGTTAAGCTGGAACGAGATAAAAGACCGGGCCATCCGGTTTTCAAAGGAGTGGCAGGACACGGCGCGGGAAGAGGCCGATGCGAAGCCGTTTCTGGTGGAGTTTTTCAACGTGTTTGGCATCAGCAGCAAGCGGGTGTCTACGTTTGAGCACCGGGTGAAGAAATTGGGCGAGAAAGACGGCTACATTGACCTGCTCTGGAAGGGGGTATTGCTGGTGGAGATGAAAAGCAGGGGCAAAGACCTGGACAAGGCCTACAAACAAGCCACCGACTATTTTGCGGGCCTCAAAGAGTATGACCTGCCCAAGTGCATTCTGGTGAGCGACTTTGAGCACTTTAGGCTGTATGACCTGGAAGACGGCACGCAGCAGGAGTTCCGGTTACCAGACCTGTACAAGAACGTGAAGCTGTTCGGGTTTCTGCTGGGCTACCAGACCAAAACCTACAAGTCTGAAGACCCGGTGAACATTCTGGCCGCCGAGCGCATGGGCAAGCTGCACGACCGCCTCCAGGAGATTGGCTATGAAGGGCACGTGCTGGAGGTGTACCTGGTGCGGGTGCTGTTCTGTTTGTTCGCCGAGGACACCAGCATTTTTGACAAGCGCCTCTTTCAGGATTACATTGAGCAGAAAACCAGTGAAGACGGCTCTGACCTGGCCGCGCACCTGGCGCAGCTATTTTACATCTTGAACACGCCGGTAGAGAAACGGCTCAAGAACATAGACGAAACCCTGAACCAGTTCCCCTACGTGAACGGCAAACTGTTTGAGGAACCGCTTCCGCCCGCGGCCTTTGACTTGAAAATGCGGCAACAGCTGCTGGACTGCTGCGCCCTGGACTGGAGCAAGATCTCGCCTGCTATCTTTGGCTCTTTGTTCCAGAGCGTCATGAACCCCAAGGAGCGCCGCAACCTGGGCGCGCACTACACCTCTGAGAAGAACATTCTCAAACTCATAAAGCCGCTGTTCTTAGACGAGCTCTGGCGCGAGTTTGAGGGCGTGAAAACGAACAAGAACCGCCTGCCCGAGTTCCACAAGAAGCTGAGCACGCTCAAATTCCTTGACCCGGCCTGCGGCTGCGGCAACTTTCTCATTATCACGTACCGCGAACTGCGTTTGCTGGAGCTGGAGATTCTGCGGGCCATGAACAAATCTGGGCAGCTCATTCTGGACGTGCGCGACATTATCTGGCTGGACGTGGACATGGTCTATGGCATTGAGTACGAGGAGTTTCCGGCGCGCATTGCCGAGGTGGCCATGTGGCTCATTGACCACCAGATGAACATGCGCATCAGCCAGGAGTTCGGGCAGTACTTCGCGCGGTTGCCGCTCAAGAAATCTGCCCACATCACCCACGGAAACGCCCTGCAACTAGACTGGGAAACCGTGGTGCCCAAAGACCAACTCACCTACATTCTGGGAAATCCGCCGTTTATTGGACATCACATGCAGTCTGCCCAACAAAAGTCTGATATGGCGAAAGTTTTTGTTGGGGTAAAGGGGTTTGGAGTTCTAGATTATGTCTCTGCTTGGTATATAAAAGCAGCTCAATATATAAAAGACACAAAAATCAAATCGGCCTTTGTATCAACTAATTCCATTTCGCAGGGTGAACAAATAGGCTTACTATGGAACGAATTAATTAATAAGTACAAAATTAAAATTCATTTTGCTCACCGGACTTTTAGTTGGAGTAATGAAGCAAAAGGTAACGCAGCTGTCCATGTAGTTATAATTGGCTTTGCTAATTATGAAACAGATGAAAAATTACTTTATGAATATGAGGATATCAAAGGCGAACCACATGAAATAAAATCCAAAAATATCAACCCATATTTAGTTGATGCTAAAGATCTTCTTATACCAACCCGGAGAGAGCCAATTTGCAATGTACCTAGAATGATATGGGGAAATAAACCAACAGATGGAGGCAACTTTCTTTTCAAGAATATTGAAGAAAAAGAAGTTTTTCTTCATCAAGAGCCGGAAGCAGAAAAATGGATTAGACCTTTTATGAGCGGTGATGATTTTATTCAAGGTCATTATAGATATTGCTTATGGTTGAAAGATATCATGCCACAAGAGCTGAAAAAATTACCTGAAACTAAGAAACGTATTGATGCAGTAAAGAAAATGCGATTAGAAAGTTCAGCTGAAGCAACAAGAAAAAAAGCGTTGACACCTACTTTATTTGCTCAAATTTCTCAGCCAGCATCAAGTTTTATCGCTATTCCAGAAGTATCTTCAGAGAAAAGAGCCTATATCCCAATAGCTTTCCTAAATGCAGATATTATACCAAGTAACACATTGCAAATTATTCCAGAGGCTACAACTTTTCATTTCGGAATTCTAACATCTAAAATGCATATGGTTTGGGTTAATTCAACTTGCGGTAAATTAGAAAGTAGACTAAGATACTCAAACTCTATCGTTTACAACAACTTTCCCTGGCCGGAGAACCCTTCGGAGAAGCAAACCAAAGCCGTAGAAGCCGCCGCGCAGCACGTGCTGGCGGTTCGGGCGGAGTTTGAAGGCAGTTCGTTGGCAGATTTGTATGACCCGCTCACCATGCCGCCCAAACTGGTGAAAGCCCACCAAGACCTGGACAAAGCCGTAGATTTGTGTTACCGTCCGCAGGCGTTTGTGAGCGAGGCCAAGCGCATGGAGTTCCTGTTTGAGCTGTATGAGAAGTACACGGCAGGGTTGTTTGCGAAAGAGAAACCCAAGAAAACCCGAAAACCAGCTGCCCCGGCCCAAGCGTAACCTAGCTCCGTTTAGGGGCTGTTTTCTTAAATTCAGCCCCTAAACGCCTTTTCTCCTGCCCGCCGCTCAGACGCGTTTGGGCCACGGGCCGCTGGCCGCTGGTTTGCCGCTGTGGGGGATGTATCAATCCCCGTTGCGCCGGTTAAGCAGCTGCGGGCAGTAGGAAATCCCCAAAGCGTGCTTTCCGATGGGTGAATTCTCCCCTTGCTCGCGTCCCGCGAGGGTGGGCTGCCTGCGAGGTTTCACCAGTGGCGCACCTGCTTCCGGTTTTTAGCCTTCTTTCCAGAAAACCGGCCCGAAACCGCTTTTTCGTCCTTCAAAAAAAATCTTTCTGTTTCCTGTCATATTTACCCTGGGGGCTACACTAACTTGTTGAACCCGGCCAGAGCCCCGCCCATGGAACCACAGGTAGAGACGCTTTTCCTGCAACTGCTGCAAACCGACAAAGAACGGATGTACCGCATCTGCCGCTCTTATGCGCAAGACCCTATAGAAGCCCAGGATCTTTTCCAGGAGACGGTGCTGCAAGTCTGGAAGTCGTGGCCCACGTTCAGGGGCGAGGCGCAGGTACGTACCTGGGTGTACCGCATCACGCTCAACGTGTGTTTGCAGGCGCGCCACAAAAGCCAGAAACAGCAGAAACGCACCCGTTCCCTGGACAGCATCCAGTTCGCGAACCTGCCCGAGGCCCCGCCGGAACCCGAGAAAGAAGCCCAGCTTCAGGCCCTGCACGCCTGCATCCAGAAACTGAATGACGCAGACCGGTCGCTGGTGCTGCTCTACCTGGAGGATTTGCCCTACAAAGACATCGCCGCCGTGACGGGCCTCACCGAAAACCACGTGGCCGTGAAGATGAAACGCATCAGAGAGAAACTGTTCACCTGTTTAAGCCCCGCCCCATGCTAGACCAAGACCTGAAAGATCTGTGGCAGAACGCCGCTCCGCAAGACCATATCCGCCTGAACCAAGACCTGCTGTTGCAGGAAGTAGGCGCAGAGGCCAACGCCCTTGACCAGAAAATACGCCAACGGGATCGCCTGGAAACGAGGGTAGCGCTGTTCATGATCCCGCTGTTCGGGCTGGTGGCTTGGCGCATGCCGTTTCCGCTCACCAAACTAGGCGCCGCTCTGGTCATTCCGTGGTGTCTGCTTATCATCTACCAGTTAAGGCGCGCCCGCCGCCATAGGGTACAGAACTTCTCGGCCCCGCTGCAAGAGTACCTGTTACAGTACCGCCACTATCTGCAACACCAGGTGCAGCTGCTCAAAGGCGTGCTGTACTGGTACCTGCTGCCGTTTAGTGTGTGTTTGGGGCTGTATTTCGCGGGTTTTCCATCCAGCACAGGAAGGTTGTTGACGCATTTGGCCATTATCATGGCCATCAATGCGTTCATCTATTTCCACAACCGGCATGCCGTCAAGAAAGAACTGCAACCGCTGCTAGACAAAATAGACCGTACCATTGCCACGCTGGAGAAAGAATAAGCGTTGCTTCTAAGCTGTTTCCCGTATTCAGGCTGTTTTTAGAAAAACGGCCCAAATACAGGCTTCCTGTTTCTAGGTGTTCTTAGTACATAAACTAGTTGCAAGGGTAAGGGAACAATGGAACCATATTGGTAAAATGCGTATATTCCATAAAAAAGCTATGATGATTGACAGGACAGAGGACGAAGTGATCTTTAGGCTGCCCAGCACTACCAACGTAGATGATTTGCAGGACATAGCAGATTTGCTGGAGTTTGAAGAAACGTCAAAGAAATCAAAAGCAACCCAAAAAGAGGTTGATAGTTTGGTGAAGGAAATAAAGAAAGGCCGTTGGGCTGAAACAAAGGCCAAAACCGGCCTATGAGAATTGTTGTTGACACCAATATTGCCTTTAGTGCCATCCTGAATACCAACAGCCGAATAGCCCGGATATTCCTTCAACCAAAATCCCGGCTGAATTTCTACGCAACGGAACAGCTTTTAACAGAGATTGAAGAACATAAAGACAAACTCAAGAAAATCTCACACTATTCAGACGCAGAACTACAACGGGCGGTTTCCATTATCACGCGCAGAATAAGATTCATCAACGTTAGCTCATTCCCAAAGAAATCTACCAAAAAGCAGAGGCTTTGACCAAAGATGTAGATATAGATGACACCGAGTTCGTAGCCCTCACCGAACATGCAAAGGCAAGATTCTGGAGTGGGGACAAGGAACTGCTAAAAGGGCTTAAAAAGAAAAAATGGAATAAAGCCATCACCACCGACGAGTTGTATAAACTTATTGTTAGTGGAAAACAAACCCGTGCATAGTTAAACCACAGAAGCAATTCCATTTTCGGCCTGTTTTCAAAAAATCAGCCCTAAAAAAGAAAGTTTGCCCTCTCTCCTTCACCCTTTCCTTTTTAAATCCGTTACTTCCCAAACCATTCTTAATTCCTAATTCTTAATCCCTAATTTAACATGAATCAACGGGAAGTAACCGATCAAGAGAACCTCACCTGGACTTGCGTACAGGCCTACGCAGGCCTGCAAGGCAAAGCCGGGGAGAAAGCCGCCGAACTCTCTGAAACCAACCAAGGCACCGTCACCGTGGTTTGCACGCCCAGCGGCCAGGCCCAGACCGTACGCCTGGAACTGCCCAGCAACTGGCTGGAAGAAACCTCAGATGAAGAGTTGCTGCAACAGATAGAGCAAGGCCGGCCATAAGTACTGAGACGCAAATAATGCTACATTCTTTTTCTTTGTCCTCCCAGAAAGATCTTGGTGGCGAACGGCAGTGGCGTTCATTTGTGCCCTTGTTCGTGTGATCACCATAGCCGTCTGGCTAAGGAAAGGCAGGTCGTATTCCCCTTGCACAAGTACCTCGTTACAGCGTAACGAGGCTACATGGCCGGGTATTCCGTAGCGACGTTTCCCTGTAACGTCGCACACATTCCTCCTTTCCCTGACGGCTGTGGTGACAACACCAAAAATCCTTTATCGGCTCCCTTCTCAAAACCACCAGTAAACTGAACCCGCTTCCCCAGCCTGTCTCCCGGCAGGACGGAAGAAAAGCGTTCAGGCCTACAATTTATATACGTTGGCTTGTCAGGGGGACAAGCTAAGGAAGGGACTTCCTTTTCCCCTACAAGAGGAGCTCCCAGGAGGGGAATTCCGCAAAAAAAAGAGAAATTGCCTTCTTAGGGGGGACGGGTTGAGTAGGGCTCACCAGCAGAGGCTACGGCGTGGTGTATGCCAACCCGCGCGGTTCGGGCGGCTACGGCCATTACGGGCGGTTCTTACGGCGGCTATCTGGTTTTCTGGATTCTGGGCCATGACAAACGGGTCAAAGCGACCTGTTCGCAGCGCGGCGGGTATGACCTGAGCACCTTTTTTGGGGAAGGGAACGCCTGGCGGTTGGTACCTAACTACTTTGGCGGCTATCCGTGGGAAGAGGCCCACAGAGGCCTCCTCCAAAGTGAATCACCGTTGACCTCCGTGCCAGAACATCACCACGCCCCTTATCATCTTCCACGGCGAGAATTACCTGCGCACCGGCGTGATTCAAAGCGAAATGCTCTACAAAAGCCTCAAAGTCCTGAACCGCCCCGTAGAATACGTCCGTCACCCCGGGCCCCCCACGAGATCACCCGCGCCGGAAACAACCCGCACCTGTGAGTTTTTTGGGCGGTATTTGCAGGCGAAGTAAAGGGTGCAGGTTTCGTGCCCAGATAATGCAGATGTGGGCCATGCCTTTCTCTACGGGTGCGGCAGACTGTAGGGGCAATCCTTGTGGTTGCCCTTCTCGTGCAGGATAGAAGGACGCCAAAAAGGGCAACCACAAGGATTGCCCCTACAGTCTGCCTACAACGCTCTTTCGGCTTGAACAATCTGCTCAACGGCCCTTTTCGCCTTTTTTTTTAGAAAACGGCCCTAAAACAAGAACCCCGCTCTGTAGACCAGAGCGGGGTTCTTGTTTTAACTAACAGTATCTTCTCTACCGTTGCACCATCACCGGCTGTAGCGCCAGCTGCCGTAGATGCGAGATATGCGACATGATGGCGTTCCTGGTCTTCGGAAATTCATGGTACGTGACGCCAAACTCGGCGCAGGCTTCCTTGATGATCTTGCTGATGGCCGGGTAATGCACGTGCGAGATCTTGGGGAACAGATGGTGCTCTATCTGGAAATTCAGGCCGCCGGTTAGCCAGGACACTACCTTGTTGTTGGTCGCGAAATTGGCGGTGGTTTTGAGTTGGTGCAGCGCCCACTCGTCTTCAATGCGGTTGGTGGTTTGGGTAGGGATTGGAAAATGCGCGTGCTCCACGGTATGGGCCAACTGGAACACGATGCTCATGACCAGCCCGGTAAACATGCCGTACACCAAGAACCCCACCAGCCACGGCAAGAAACCAACGGTGTAGATGGGTAGCAGCACAAACAAAACAAAGTGCATGCCTTTAAACGCCCAGAATGACAGATGGTCTTTGCGGGTCATTTTCTTGATGGGAATATCGCCTACTTTCTGGGTAAAGTACTTCATGTAATCTGTGAAGAAAACCCAGTACAGGTACAGCATGGCGTACGCGCCCCAGAAATAGAAATGCTGGTAGCGGTGGATTTTCAGGTGCTCCTGGTTTTCGCAGAGGCGCAGGAACGGTTTGGCGTCCAGGTCATCGTCTACGCCGTCAATGTTGGTGTAGGTGTGGTGAATGACGTTGTGCTTGGTGGTCCACATGTGGATGTTGGCGCCCAACATGTTCAAAGACAAGCCGGCCAGTTCGTTCAGCCATTTCTTCTTGCTGAAACTGCCGTGCCCGCCATCGTGCATCACGTTGAACCCAATGGCTGCGGTCACACCGCCCATCACAATACATTCCATGAGGGCAAGCCAGGCGGGAGGAGTGAAAAAAACCAGGTGCGTGTATAAAAGTACCAGACTGGAAACCAGTACCACCGCCTTGATGTAGAGTTTGTAGTTTCCGGAGGGATGACTTCCTATTTCTTCAAAATAGGCGTTGGTACGCTTCTTCAGCTCAAAGTAAAAAGAAGTAGAGGGTGCTATGAATTTGGGTGTGGCCATACGGACGATTAAGTTGAAAACAGGCTATAGAGCTATCTCAACGGGAATCGTCAATCAAATCCATAACATCTTGGAAAGATAACGCTTTCTACGTGCGTATTAATTCAGTTACCCCTGAAACAGCAAATAATAATTAGGTATACGTACTTACCGCATGACAGATACATCACTTTTAGGGGAAAGCAAAACCCTATGGTAGTATGACCAGTATGCCCCGCTATTGTTTTGCAGCGGCAAGCAACCCGTTGCTGTTCAACCAATTCAGGCACCGCTCAAACCATTGGTCTTGCGTGGTGGCGTTGTTCAGCCCGAACCCGTGGCCTCCTTTCTGGTAAATGTGCAACTCGGCCGGAATTTTATGCTGGAGCAGGGCCTGGTAAAATAAAATGCTGTTTTGGGCCGGCACCGTTTTATCGTCTGAGGCATGCACCAGAAACGTGGGCGGCGTTTGGGGCGTCACTTGCCGGTCGTTGGAATAAGCCTGGCGTTTCTCGGCCGGTGCGTCTTTGCCCAACAACAAGTCAAAGGAACCTTTGTGCCACACCGCCGGGTCACTGCTGATCACCGGATAAATCAGCAGCATGAAATCGGGCCGCAGGGAAAGTTTCTCGGGGTTCTGGATGTGGGTTTGGGTGAAATGCGTACCGGCAGTAGAAGCCAAGTGCCCGCCCGCCGAGAAGCCCATCATGCCCACCCGCTGGGGATTGACGTTGTATTCCTTCGCGCGTTTGCGCACCAGGTAGAGTGCCTGCTGGGCATCTTGCAGCGGTGCAATCTGTGGCTGGGAGCTAACGGCGGCATCCGGTAATCTGTACTTCACTACGAAGGCCGCCACGCCCTGCTCGGCCAATTTCCGCGCCACATCTGTTCCTTCATGGCTGAAGGCAAGTTTGGCGTACCCGCCGCCCGGGCAGATGACCACCGCCGTGCCGTTGGCTTTCTCCTTTGCCGGCAGAAACACCGTCAACGTAGGTTGCCGCACCTTGGTAATGCTGAGGGATTTGTTTGGCCGAACCTCCGTATTCTCCAGGTTGGCACCGGGCACCTCGTTCGGGATTTTACCCTCGTACAGCGGCAATTCCATGGGTTTGTTTTGGCTGAAACCGGTTAATGCCACGCAAACCAGCGAGAGCAGTAAGATGATGGGCTTTTTCATAGGCAATACAAAGAAAGGACAAGCTGTTTTGGGGCTATTTCCTGGGAAATAGCCCTAAAACAGCTTCTATTAGTTTAGACGAAGAAAATCTGGGGCAAGTGAGATTTAGCCGCCAAAGCCTTCATCGGCCGATGGGCCGTACATGCCCGGCACCGGTACATCTAACAGGCGCAGGTACACACTCAATTGACCCCGGTGGTGGATGAGGTGGTTCATGGCCAGGTTTCTGATGACCGCTTGTTTTGGCATGGAAACAATCACGTGCTCCCCGCTCCGCAGCGTCCAGTTCTTGGCGATTTCCACCACGTTGGTATCATTTAAGGCCTTCACTGCTTTTTGGTAGTTTTCCTCAAAATGGGCCATTAACTCCTGGTGGGAAGTTCCGGCGAAGGGCGTGTATTTCTGGGTGCTGAAATCCAGTTCCTCAGATTTTAGCACGTAGGCAATGAACATACCCGGCAACTCAGCCACGTGGGCCGCCAACGCTTTCAGGGACATACTTTTGGCATGCGGTTTCCAGTCAAAATGTTCTTCGGGCACCCGTTCCAGCATTTTTCGGGTGTTGGCGGCTTCCTGTTCAAACTGCCGTAGTAGCTTTTGGTTTAACTCCATCGTTCGTTCGGGTTTTGGTGTGGTTGCTCCAAGTTAGAAAAAAGAACGGGAGCAGGAAATAGTCCCGCCCCCGTTTTTGAATTTAGCGCAGTGGCTTTGCTTCCCGCACCTCGCCCAGCCACTTCCTGATCACTCTGCTGAACAAGATCAGCACCACGCCAATGCCCAACGACCAACGCCCAATCTGGTTCAGGATCTGAGCGTAATACGGCAGCGACAGCACCAGATTATCCACTACGTTGGCGGGCACGCTCATCAAAGCCCCAATCTTACAGGCCAAAAACTCGCCCACGGCACTCGCACAAGACCAGATTCCCATCATCAGGGCCACACTGCGGGCCGGCGGTTGCCGCTTGTTGTTGTTGTTGTTGTTGTTGTTGTTGTTGTTGTTGTTGTTGTTGTTGTTGTGCGCTGGCGCCAGTACTCTACGCACAACGCAGTTTCCTAGTTGGACAATGGCGTCAATACTTAATTTCTTCTTCCAGGTAAGTATTGTTCCCTTTTGCAAAAGCCTCAACTAATAAGGCAGTCTTTTCTTTTGACTGATGTAACACTTCAGTGGTGTGGTCTTCCTTATATTTCTGTCGTAGCCCAAAGAAATGGTTAACCATTATAGGTCGCTGGTAGAAGACATAAAACACAAAACCTGCCCTATCCCCTACTGCTGAAACCAGGATTTTCTGCTTCGTCTCTTTATTTTCAAAGTTTAGGGTAGGAGAAAAGTAAATGTCTCCTTCCTTCACTCCTTCCATCTTTAGAAGCCAATCTGCCCAAGGATAATCCAAGAAATAAGAAACCATTCTTTCGCCTTCAATAGTCCCTAGATCAATATTCTCTGCTTGCAATGGACTTGAAAAGGTGTAGTGGAAGACTTGCATAAATGTATGCTCTAAACTTTCTTCTAATTTGACAAAGGACTTGGTGGCGTAATCAACACCTTTTCCGTCTGCCTCTCTCCCAACACTTGCTTAATCCCCGCCAAACCGTCAGAGATGTTCTCCATCTGCGCCAGCACCTGCCCTACCTGGTTCCCGTCCCCGAAGCCTTTCAGCTTGTTGTTCCGCACGAAGGCTGCTTTGATGTCTTCCCAGCGCTGTTTTTCCTCGGGCGTGGCTACGCCGATGAGCTGTTTGAACTTGAGTAGATTGGCCTCGGCGCCAGTGGTCAAAGTTTGGGACTCTGCTTGATAGTGGGATAAGATGAGCGTGTGCAGTTCGGCGTCATTCATGATGGGCATGACCTTCTCCGTGAGCTTGTTCATGTTGCGGTACGAGCCCTGCATCTTGAACGGCGGCTCGGTGCGGTATTCGTCGGCTTGGGCGGCAGAGCGGATGTACTCCAGGTTCACCTTCAGAATCACGTCGCGGATGGACAGGAGCTTCTTGAGGACGGCCACGTACTCGCTGATCTCGGCGGCGGTGTGGTTGCCCTCCAGTTCCAGGCCTTCGCTGTTGCCGGTCTCGGCCAGGGTCACCAGCGCGTACACGTCTTTCTGGCTTTTGGCACTCAGCTTGGCTAGCACGGCGTTGGAGGTGAGCGAGTTTTCCAGGTAACTCAGCTTGAACACGTCTTCGGTGTCGCCTATGATGTCGCCCAGGTTGTAGATGTCGGCGCGGTTGGCGAGCATGTCCGGGATGCGGAATTTGTCGCCGGTCTCGGTGTAGGGATTCCCGGCCATGACCACGCACACTTTTTTGCCCCGGAAATCATAGGTGCGGGGGCGGCCTTTGTACACACCCTCAATCTTGCGCTGGGCATCACAGAGCGAGATGAATTTCTGCAGGAACTCAGGGTGGCAGTGTTGGATGTCGTCCAGGTAAATCATCACGTTGTCGCCCATCTCGAAGGACAGGTTCAGCTTCTCCAGTTCCTCACGGGCGGCGGCGTTGGGGGCCTCCGCAGGGTCAAGTGCGGTGACCTGGTGCCCAATGGCAGGCCCGTTGATTTTCATAAAGATGATGCCCAGCCGGTTGGCGATGTACTCCATGAGCGTGGTTTTGCCGTAACCCGGCGGCGACAGCAACAGCAACATGCCCATCAAATCAGTGCGCTTGGTCTCCCCGGCGGTGCCCATTTGTTTGGCCAGGTTCGCGCCGATGAGCGGCAAATACACCTGGTCAATCAGCTTGTTCCGCACAAACGAAGACATGACCCGCGGTTTGAATTCCTGCAAGCGCAGCTCTTCTTCAAATTCAACTGTCAACCGGTGTTTCAGCGCGTGGAAAGCCTTGTACTGGCTCACCACGTGGGTTTCATAATGGCTTAGTTTCTGTTGGAACTGGTGGAAGTGCAGCGGATATTGTTGCTCCTGCAACAGCGGGTGCGTGCCCTGCAAGCCACTCAAGGTCTCGCGCAGGTTGGCGTGCACTACTTGCTTCGGCTGCAGTTCCTGCAACAGCAACAGCACCGCGGCCTCGGGTATGTATTCACTTTCTTCTAGCAAGTTCGCTTGCGCCAGATACGCCTTTAGCCAATGCAGCAGTAATTCAAACTGCTCAACTTTGTTTTCCTCCAAGGCTTGCGCCGAGGCCTCAAACATTGGCCACGCGTTTTTCTCCGAAAGGTATTGGTGGAAGTTCTGCACCAACTCAGCCGCCTGAGAACTGGAAATGAAGTGGTCGCCACGGGTCAGCTCAAAGAACAGGTACTCCCCTGCGGCAACCGCATTCGCCTCTGGCAACAAACCTGTCTCTTGCTGAAATGCCTGCACCTCGCGTTGTAAATCAGCTTTGATGTTGTCAAACTGGTGCGTCTCGGGGAAGACCTGCAGAATGGCGCTCACACCTTTTAGTTGATGATGGAACAGCTGTTTTTGGCCTTCTTTCGCGAAAACGGCCCAGAAACAGCGGGCAGCAGCGCGGTCTACGGCGGGGTAACGGAGTAAATCCGCGGTCTTGAAGAGGCGTACCAAGGAGCTTAGAATCACCGCCGCATCATGGTCGTGCACGCCTTTGAGATAGCCTTCGTTGAAGCGGGAAGCCATGAATTTCTGCACGTAGGCCACTAATTCTTGCTGCGGTAGTTTGTGCAGTTGGTCTACCGTCAAGAGTTGCAAACTTCCCTCCTGGACTTCCGCCGGGGCGGATGTATTCTTCACATTTTGAGCCGCCTGCAAAATCTGGAACGCTAGGTACTCGGCGCGGTACACCTGGTTGTTCTCAGAGATAAGCGACTGCTCCCAAACGGGACGGAAGCTCAGGAAACGCTCGTCGGTGATTTTCTCGAAGAAGCTGGTGCCGGTGAGATGGTAGTACATCGCGTCGTCGCGGTGCACAATGCTGAGCTCCAGCGGCTGGGTGTTCACGGTGAAGTGGTGCGTCCCGAACTTGAGCACGTTCTGCCCGTCCACGAACAGCTCGCTTTTGTCTTTGAGCTGGCGCACGGCGTCTTCGCGCAGGGTTTTGAGGCGGCTCTGGATGGCATCGGCTTTCACGGTGTCGCCCATGGCCAGGAGCTCGGCTACGGTGGTGCGCACCTTTTCCAGCATCAAATCTGAGGCGTAATAGCCGTTGATGTCGGCCACGGTTTCCAGCTTGCTGATGCGGCTTTGAACGGCTTTGAGAATACGGTCGGCGGCTTGTTGCAGGGTGGTGGCGCGTTTGTTGCGGGCTTCCTGCAGGACTACTTTCTTGCTCTCGAAGGCAGAGTAAATTTCCTCCCGTTTATCGGCTATTATTTCCAGAAAAGCGTCAAACTCCGAGAAGCGGCCTTCCAGTTCCTCCAGCTGCACCATGAGTTTGGTGAGGTATTCCTCGCACTTCTGGGGCGTGTCGCAGATGTCCAGGAAATTGATGACGCTCTGGCTGATGAGCTTGATTTGGGCGTTGAACTCGGCCTGGCCCTCGGCGCTCAACAGCTCCTGCCGTTTGCGTTTGAGGGTGGCTTTGGTTTTGTTGAACGTGGCGTAGATGGTGGAGATGGCGTCCACGATGCGCGTGGTCTGGGTGGCGTCCTCCATCTTGAGGTTGCTCACAATCTCAATCAGCATCTCCAGCTCGGTGCTCACGCCCGAGATTTCCTTCTCGGTGGCATCGGCCTCTACCACTTTGCCAATGGTATCTATGCCCGCCGTGATTTGAGCCACGTGCTGCTCATAGGGCACCAACGCATCGGGCTTCAACAGGAAGTCTACCGTTTGGTTCGCGATTTCCTGGCTGAAGCTTTGCAACTGCGCCTCGTACGTTTCAATTCGCCCCACATCTGCGTAGCGGAGTTCTTTCAGGGAAATCACCTCGCCGCGCACCGACCGCAAATCGGCCAGTGACTTCACGTAGTCGTTGATGTGGCCGTTGGCCTGCATTTTGAGTTTAGAAAGCAAGGCATCGGCGGAGCCAAGCACCTGTTCTACCTGCGCCTGCGTGCTCTTTCTGATGCTGATGACCTTCTCATATTCCTCCACTGCTGCCGTAGCCGTCTGCTTAATAGCCGCGAGGGGCTGCGCCAGTTCAAACGTCTCCTTTTTGCCAAGCCAATGGTAGCTGTCCAGTAAATCGGTGGTGATTTTGATGAGATCCAGGTACAGGTTGTCGTAGGAATCCTCTTTGTTGAGCAGCGTCAGAATCTCGGTACACTCGGCCATGGCTTGCACAATCTCTTTGTTGCCTATCTTGTACAGGTAACTTTCTTTGGTGACCGGAATGGTGAAGTTGCTGCCAATGTAGGGCGTCTGCCAGATCTGGAGGGCGTGGTGTTTTTTGGGTTCCTCATCGGCCCTGAAATAACAGAGCTCGCCGTTCTCGTAGATGGCGTAACCGTGGCAGATGATGGGGCTTTCTATCTTCTGGGTGATGAGGTTGTAGCTGAGCAACAGGTACACGCCGCTCTGCTTGTTGTAGAAGACGTACAGGTAATCTTCGCCGTTGGGCGAGGCGATGCGCTTCTCAAACAGCATCTCCTGCAGGCCGTTGTCAAAACTCTTGAACTCGCCGGTTTGCAGGTAATAGCCGTAGGCGTAGATCAAACCCTGGTTTTCGGGCAGGAACACGCAGCAATCCTGGATGGCATCTATGCGGCGCGCCTCTTTCAATTTGGCGTTGTAGACCAAGTAGCGGTAGTTGTTCTCGCGGTACGGCTTTATCTTGAGCAGAATCAGGTTGCCGATGATGGAATAATAGAGTTCCGAGTCATCCAGCGTCTGATCCTTGTCGTCTACCGGCTCTGAGTAGATGCCGTGGCCGGACTCGGTGTTGTCCTCTACTTTGATGGTCAGATCGCCCCCTATGGTCTCCACGAACACCTTGTCCTCAATGGAGATGTGCGGGTGCTTGCCTTTGCGGTGCGCCTCGCGGGTGACGCGCTTCCAGACGAAGTCGTGCTGGTTAGGGAAGGTGTACTCGTGGTCAGAGCGGTTGTCCAGGTAGGTCAGTTTTCCTGCCTGCAGGGCCCACTTGAAGGTTTTGATGTCATTGACGCCCTTGCCCACCCGGAACACCATGAACAGGTGCACGCCCTGCACGGCGAACTTCACAAACTGCGTGTTCTTGTAGTACTTGTACAGCTTCTGAAACTCGTCCCTAAACTCTGCGTGGTCTATTAACTCCAGCCCTTGTTGGTGGAATTGGTGGTTTTCATACGAATAGACGCTGAACACATCGCTCAGTTCCACCTCCGTTTTCAGGCCCAGGTGCACGTTGTAGCCGAACAGCAATTGCTCCCCCACCGGCACCATGTCATAGGGCACGCAGTTGTGCTCGGTGGTCACCCGCTCCGTGGTCAGCAGTTTCGTCTCAATCGCCCCGAAGACTTCTTTGCGCTCCTGGTTCAGTTGGTCTAACAGGCCCCGCAATTCGCCTCCGCTTTTAGATAAGCGATTACGCAGGATTTCATAGGTGCCGCCTTCCAGTTGAACGGGGTTGGTGGCGTCTGAAGCGGTAAAAGTGGGTGCGGTAGACATGTTGGTGGTTATGTAAGAGCCTCACCCCCAACCCCCTCTCCCATGGAGAGGAAGCTTTTCCGCTGATGCGGGGTGAAGCAGTGATGTGTTATAGGTGCGTTTCAGGCTTGTTTTTGGGAAAACAGGCGGGAAACGGGTTTGATGGAGACCTCACAGGTTTTGAAATCCTGTGAGGTCTTTACCAGGTATTTATTTTGCTTTTTCTACTTTATCTGATACTCCCCCTTTGAAGGGATCGAGGGGAATGTTTACATCAGCTGGTCTGCGGTTTCCAAGTTTTTATTTCTTCTGTCAAGGAAAGCCGTGCCATAGCCCCAGCACAACAGTGAGAACAAAATCATGGTAGAGGCATACCCAATATTAGCCTGTTGGTCAGAGATACGTTCTGTGCAACTCCACCAATCTGCTTCAACATACAATACCTGAAGGAAAAACACTGAAGTTGTGAAAAACCCGATTATTATTCCAAGTGATACACATTGCTTCCCCCCTCCTAAAGTTTTCAATTTTTTCCAAAGCAGCAGATTAAAAACAACAGGAAGGAAGACCATGCACAAAGGGGCGAAAAAGAGCAGCAAGAACGTAACTATGAGGCCTGTTGCTCCATACTCGACGAGAATTCTTAGTCTTTCCTGCATCCTATTCCCTAGTTGTACAATGCGTGACCTTCTGTGTCAACATCCCCCTACCCTCTTCAAAGCTCATCTTGTGGGGAAAAAGCATTAGCCATTCCAATGAAAGAAGAGGCGCTTTCCAATCCCGAACAGCAACTTTAGTAAAAATTCCCCTACAAGATTAGCTTCAACGGGGGAGTATCAAAATAAGGAGCAAAAGTAGATTTGCCTTTACTGCTTTCCCTACCCGCTAATTTCTCAACTGGGCAAGTTGCTGTTTCAGTTCTTCTACTTTGTTGGCTTCAGACTGCTGCTCTCGCTTCAGTTTGATTTCTCTTTCACGGGCCAGTTGTTTGTGGGCTTTGAATTCCTCCGTAAGCTCATCATAGGCTTGGATTTTCTCTTCGGTGACGCGGTTGCTGTTTTTGTACATGACCGCGAAGACGGCGGCCACGGCGGCCAAGGCCAGGATAATGACCAAGCTCAGAATCACGTACACCTGCTTGTCCATGTCTATGCCCAGCACCGACAGGCTGGCCACGTCATGCGCACCTTGCTGAATCTGTCTTTCTTTTTGGGCATTTACCTCCTGCAAAGCCTGTACCTGGGCTTTCTGGTCGGCTAGTTCTTTCTGGGTCTGGGCCAGTTTGACGGCCGTCTCTTTTCCGGCGTTTTTGATGCTTTGTTGCCGGGCCCGCAGCGTGTCCTGTACATTTTTGAAGAAGGCATCCAGACTGGCTTGCTTTACTACCTTATGCGGTTGGTTGTATTTCATCTCAGTTGAGGATCTGAACTTCAACGAACTGAACTGCTGCTGCAAGCTGTAGTTCGCCCGGTCTTTGACCGTAGTAGGCGCCTGCGCCTGACCGGCGGTCATCACCAAAACACTCAAGAGAAGAGAAAAAGAAATAGCTTTCATAAAAGGATACTTTGCGTCAATAATTTTACGGCTGAAATTAAAATTACTGATTTAATACCAAGCTAGAAAGACAATGCCCGATAGTTTTCCCACGCATAGAGAGTTTTTGACCATAATCCCATTTTAACTTCCTTCCTTTTCATTTCAAGGCTGCTTTTCTAAAAACTGCCCTAAAACGGAAAATGCTTTTCCTCTGAATTGCTGAAAACAGGCTGAAAACGCATTTTATGGGCCCAGCTCCGCATCTTACTAACCTTCCTGCTCCCCTCTCCTGTATGTTGGAGAGGGGAATAGGGAATGTTAATTCAACGTGTAGACTGGTTTGTCGCCCAACCCCAAAGCCGAGGCCGTGGAGGTCAGTTCTTTCAGGGTGTTGGTGGTGGCTTCGTCCAGGGTCTTTTGCTGCATCATTTTCAAAAGCAGGGCAGAAACGCTGAGGTTGCGCACATCCTCTGAGTTCATGCCGAAGTGCTGGATGAAGCGCTGCAGGTTGGCTTTGAAGTCAATGTGGCCGTTGCTGTCTTTCTGGAAGAACGCGTCTTTGACGGTGCCCAGCACTTCGCTGTTGGTGACCAACCTATCTACCTGTTTGCCTTTGGTGATGGAGCCCACAATCTGATCAAAGAACATAGTCTCGCCGCCCACAATGTCTATTTTGGCGGCTTTCAAAGCTTCAGAAAGGACGGCGGCTTGTGAGGCGGCAATGTCTTTCTGGATGTCAATCTGGGCCAGTTCAATGGCTTTGTCTTTCTCCAGACGCAGTTTGAACTCTTCGTGCTCTTTGCCCACGCCGTCCAGTTTCTTCATGGCATCGGCTTTTTCTTCGATGCCTTTGGCTTCCACGGTGAACTTCTCGCCGCTCACGCGGGCTTCGGCTAGGCCGCGTTTTTCTTCGGCGGCAGCCAGGCTGGCAATGATAGACGCGTCTGCCAAGCCTTGCTCCTGGGTTACTTTGGCGGCGACTAATCCTAACTTCTCGTCGGCTTCGGCCTGGGCCTCGGCTTGTACGCGGGTGGCTTTGGCGGTGGCCACGGCCTGGCGTTCGGTGACGTTGGCTTCGGCTTCCCCTTCTTTCTGGCGGGCGGCGGCTTTGGCTTCCATCACCTGAGCTTCTGACAACCCTTTGGCGGCGGCTTGGGTGGCTTCGGCCTCGGCCATTACTTTCATGGCTTGGGCGCGGTTCACGCTGGAGGTTTTCTCGGCCTCGGCGTTAATCAAAAGTTCTTCCGCGTGGAATTCAGCGGCTTTCCGGGCGGCTTCGGCGCCTTTTATTTCTTTCACCAGCGCTTCCTCGGCCACCATGGTGGCCGTGGTGATGGCGACTGATTTCAGACGTTCGGCTTCGGCAAAGGCTTTGGTGTCTTTGATTTTCTCTTCCTCTTCTACCACGGCTTTCTCCACGGTGATCCGCTCCCGAATGATGCCTTGAATGTTCTTGCGCTCTTCTTCTATGGCTTTCTCTTTCTCAATCTGAGCCAGGGCCACAATGCGCTGCATCTCGTTTTCTTCCAGCATTTTAGCCTGCTCCACGCGCACCGTTTCCACGGCGTCGGTGCGTTGCTTGCTGCGTTCGGCCACCAACACCTGGCGCTCGCGGTTCTGCTCCGAAATCATGACTTCCTCATCTGTAGCGATGCGGGCGCGTTCCGAAATCATGCGTTGCTCCTGGGTGACTTTCTCAATCTCCGCCGACTCTCTGGCTTTGATGCTGGCAATCTCGCGGCGCTGTTTTTCCTGGTTTTCAGCGAGTTGCTTCTCCAGTTCCAAAATGGTTTCCTGCGCCTCTACGTTCTGTTTCTTGATGGTTTTCTCGCGTTCACGCTCAATGAGATTGGCCTGCACTTTCTGACGGGCGGTGAGGTCAATTATTTTCTTGATACCCTCGGCATCCAGAATGTTGTTTTCGTTCAGGCTTGAAAGCGGCGTCTGCTCCAGGTAATCAATGGCGCAGTCGTCCAGCACATAGCCGTTCAAGTCGGTGCCAATGGTTTGCAGAATCTGGCGTTTGAAGTCCTCGCGGCTTTGGTAGAGTTCCACGAAGTCAAAGTGCTTGCCCACGGTTTTGAGGGCTTCTGAGAATTTCGCGTCAAAAAGGCTTTCCAGCGCACCCGGGTCTGAGGCCCGCTTACACCCAATGGACTGCGCCACCTGCACCACGTCTTCCTGGGTTTTGTTCACGCGCAGAAAGAAGTTCACCTTAATGTCGGCGCGCAGGTTGTCTTTGCAAATCAACCCTTCTGCCCCGGTGCGGGCAATCACGATGGTTTTGAGGGTGATGTCCATCACTTCCAGTTTGTGGATGACGGGCACCACGAAGATACCGGAGAAAGAGACTTTGGTGTCGCCCATGCCGGTGCGCACCATGGCTTCGCCCTGAATGGCTTTGCGGTACATTTTGATGATGACCACAAACATCCCGAAGGCCAGCACCGCCAGTAGAATGACAGATGTTAGAGTAAGGGTTTGAAACATAGAAGGTTGATAAAGGGTTAAAGTGAGGGGTAAGGTTCTATTAAATACAGGTTGTTTTCTGGAAAATACTCAATTACCACGGCTGTCTGGCCTTTCTGGACTAAGTTGTTCTGGGCCGTTTTCACGTTCAAAAGCACCGGTGCGCCTTTGGTTTTCAGGGCGGCCTGGCCAATTTGCGTGTGCGTGGTGGGCAACAACACGGTACACATTTGCCCAATGAAAGCGGCGTTGGGGGCTTCTTCCTTCTGCATGGTCGCAAACAACTTCACGAAGGGCAAAGTCAGGAATTTAGCCACGAAGAGGCAGCAAAACATGAGCGGCAGCACCAGCAAAAGCCCCACCCAATTGGACTGCGTGCCCAGCACATGATTGACACCCACCGAAAAAGCCCAATACGGCAGCGCGAAAAAAGACAAGAAGACCATGAGCGGCACCCGGCCCAGATGGAAAAACGCCAGCACCGCGTCAAACCCAGCCACCGCTGTGTCTGCGTCAGCCTCCAAGTCAATGTCAACATCTAACGAACTGATATCCAGAACGCCCGCCATAACCGTGAGCCAATAAAGGAGCACAAAAACGAGCAGGCCACTGGCAAATACGTTGGCACTGGAAAGGGAAGCGTGTAGAAGTTCTTGCATAGGCGGGTTGTTCTCTGTTGTCTAAATATACAAATTTTGTGGTTTCCCGCAACCCTTGCTTCTAGCACTAAACCTATATTTTTCAATGCAAGGACTGGCTGGGTTTAGGGGAATAACTTAGCCGTCACCAGTCTCAGGCAGGCGGTTTGCCAGGCCTGCCCTTCCGTCTCCACGAGCGAAGGCCCTATTTCTGCCAGCATCGGCACCAGGGCATTTACAAGTTGGTTCGCCTCCACTACTCCACTCATGCCTACCCAGAAGCCCACCGCCGCGAAAAAGATAAATCCTAATTGTCCCATTTTAAAAAGAGTGCTGAGTCTTGAGTTCTAAGAGCATGTTCAAACTTTGTCTTTCGTGCTGCAAACGGCCATGGAGAGAACCTCACTCTTGCCGTTTTCGCTTACGAAGCCAAAATTTAGACAAGCTCTAAGTCGTGCGTTCGGTTGCAATTTCGTTTTTGGCCTTGTTTTAGGGAATAAGGCCAAAAACGGTGGGAGCCTCTTTCCTTCACTCGCCACCGGCAAGGCAGGGAATCTTCTGATTTCAGCCGGGTTTCAGAAAAAGAGGCCTGAAACCACTTCTCTTTCTATGGCCGTTCTGCGGCTGACTCTGGGCCGTTAGGCGTTAGGCCGGATTTCTCTTGCAAGGCATCTGCTTTGGGGGTAAATGCCTGGGGCGTGCATGCGGCCAGAGGTTGGCCGGGTTCTTGGTTGGGTTTCTGGGGCGTGCCGGTGCTGTCACCGGAAGATGGCCTCTCACCCCGGGTTGCTTCTTTTTCTTTCTGGTTTTCAAGCAAGGTCACCGAGCCCATGGAGCTGAGTTGCGCCATCTGCTTTTTGATGGTGTTGGTGGTAGAACTCACCATGACCCGTGCCCGGAGCACCCGCACCTGTACTTCCAACTCACTGATGCTGTCTTTCAGTACCCCGATGCCCTGCTCTGTTTGGGTTTTAGTGGGTGCGGTTTCTTGCCCAGCGGCCAGCGGCCTAGTCGGGCTTTCCTCTTTCTTTTCCAGCGCTTCTAAGGAGAGTAGGCTTTTTTCCAGTTCAGCCCGCAAGCTCTGGAGGTCTTCCTCCATCTTCTGAATGGACGTTTTGAGTTCCTCCACCGTGGGGTGCGCTTCTTTTTGGGTGGTTTTTAGAATTCGTTGCAGAATATTCATGGTAGGCAGGGTGTTAGCTTTTAGAGAATTGATGGAGTTGCTGGGCATATTCGCTCAACAAGAGGGCGAGGGAATTAAGCGAAGCCTCCAATTCATGTAAGTCCAGTTTGCTCATTTGCAGGGTGTCACGGAAGATGAGCCGCCGGCCCGTTTCATCCAGCACAAAGGCCCCGTGAATGATGTCGCGGTTTTTCTGGAGCAGGTTCTGGCAGATCTCCACGGTGATTTTGGGCAGTTCCAGAATGTACTGCTCCATGATCAAAAGCGGATCGGTACAGCCAATGACCAGGTTCTTGATGCCCAGGCTCTCCTTCTCCACCACAAACACGCAGTTGTGCGTGTCTTCCAGGGTAATCTGGTAGTCCAGTTCCACCAAGTAGTTTCTCACTTGCAGAAAGTAGTTTTGTTTCATCGTTTATCTATAATTCTGTTTCTAAGCTACGCCAGCCAATTCATTTATCCGTTGCCTCCTTTGATGGGAATACTTTCTTCAATAGGAAAGAGACCACTACATACACCGCCACCCAAGTCCCAATATCAAGCAAAAACCTCACGGTGAATACCCCTTCCAGGAAGATATCATAGTCAAACCCGGCCAGGTGATGCACCAGCTTTACCACCACGAAGGTGATAAGAAGGGGAAGTAATCGAGTTTTCCAGGTACTATTTTCCATTTGGTTTCTGACTTTAGTGACGACATCAATTTTCATTCTATTCCTCTGAATAGCCGATCTTACTCGCAAAGAAGCGCCTCCTCCTATTCTCAAGCTAAATGGCTCATAATCCTGACAATATTTCCTGCCCTTCTAGTTTTCGCCTAGTTTCAAGAATATAGCCTAGAAACGCTGCTTCTGCTCATACTTATAGCATCTATCAATTTTACTGCTTATCTTGCCCTGATTTCAAAGGCAATTATACTACAAAAAATAGATACGCTCAAAATTGTAGCAGGTTTATTTTTAAAATATTTTTTATGTCGTGCATCGGGAAGAACATCAAGAAGATCAGGACGGTCAAGAATTTGAGCCAAGCTGCTTTTGCGCAACTCTTTGATTTGGCGCGCCCTAGCGTAGGAGCCTACGAGGAAGGAAGATCAGAACCCAAGATTGAAACGCTGGTTCAGATAGCCCGGCACTTCGGCATCAGCCTGGATCTTTTAATCACCAAAGAACTGACCGTTAATGATTTATACGGCTTTGATATCTTTAAACGGGATTTACAACCTGACCACCTGCTCATAAAAGTAGCAGAATCCGCAGAAGCCCCTGCCTACCGTACGGCATTGGTGATGGCAAACCAGCAACTGGCGTATTTCGCGCACCGCCAGGAAAAGCAATTCATAGACGCCCTGCCCTCCTTGATCTTGCCCGGCGAAGCACAACAACTGCACCGCGCCTTTGAGCACACCGGTTCAGAAATGCAGTACCAGCAACACGGCCTGCGCCACGGCGATATCCTGTACTGTTCCGCGGTGGGCACAGATGCTTCCCTGCTAAAGCCGAATGAAGTCTATGTAGTAGTCACGCAGCACAAACTGATTACCCGCCGTTTCCAGGGCCTCACCGAAGACAGCGCTCTCCTGCTCAAAGCAGACAACCCGGATTATGACCACCTTTCCGTGCCGGTAGCGGATGCCACCGAAATCTGGCATGTTGACGGCGTATACAGCACCTATCTGAAATCACCGTCCTCTCTGGAAGAACGTTTGACTAGACTGGAAAGCTTGGTGCAGAAGTTTACGAGTGAGTGAGAGATGGAATGATGGAGTGAAGGTAGATTTTGGCTTGTTTTTTGAAAAGGAGGCGGAAAAGGGGCAGGCCTGAATTGACATTGTTTGAGGTGAAAGCGCAAGTCTGCGGTTAGTTTGTATCTTTCCGGCTGAACCACTTAATTCCTTTTGCTTGAAAACTGTCTTCTCCCTCTTTAAGAACACTTCTGCTATTCAGAATGCGGTTTATTTCAGCCCCGGCGAAGAATGTCTGACTGCCATCTTGGAGTGCATTCACGCGGCCACGTCCTCCTTGAAAATCTGCGTGTTCACCATCTCAGATGACCGCATTACCAACGCTCTTCTGTTGGCGCACCGCAAAGGCGTTAAAATACAACTGCTCACCGACAACGAGAAACTGTTTGACAAAGGCTCAGACATCAGGCAGTTGGCGCAGGCGGGCCTGAAGGTCAAAGTAGACAACACCTCCAACCACATGCACCACAAATTTGCCATAATTGACCACACGCACGTCCTCACCGGCTCCTATAACTGGACGCGCAGCGCGGCTTTGTACAACCATGAAAACGTACTGGTTACCTCAGATGCCCACGTGGTGGCTAGCTATGCCGAAGAATTCAACCGGTTATGGGAGGAGATGTCCTTCTATAAATAAAAGCCAAGCAAAAGGTGCCTTCTGGCGAGAACGTCTGCTTGCGCCTTCGTTTTAGGCCTGTTTTTAGGAAAACAGGCCAAAAGACGCTAAAGTAAGTGAGCATAAAAGCTCACAGAATGACACTGGGTACGGGATAAAGTCTATGCCTTTCTACGCCTGTCTGCGGGAATTTGATAGAGTTTCATGCGCACCAGAAACTCCCCGAACAGGGCGTTGCCGTAGGTAGAGAAATTATCAATGATAAGCCCTTTGGTACCGTTGGGGGCGGCGACCACGTACAGAACCGCTACTTTGTGAGCCCCACGGCTTTGATGGAACCGGTGGCATTTCTCCACCCGCAACTCATCTGGCGAGAAGATCTCTTTGGTTTCTTTGCACTGCCACCCTTGGGGGCAGCAGGTAAATGAATGGGAATACCCCTGCTTCCCTAAATAAGTGAGCGCCTCCTCTAAATCGTTGAACTGATCCAACCCCATACTGCCTCTTTGCTCCTCTCGCTCTAAGTTATTGACTGTAGCGTCTTTTCACCTCCTTTTGCTCTGTGCTATTCCGTTGCCCTGCTGCGTGCCCCAGGAAAGGCCATCCAAAACTAAGAAGCCTGCGCCAACTGGTACGCCTCCGCAACATCTGGCACTACCGCAACCAGAGCATCTACCTGCAGCAAGCGTAAAAGCTGCTGTTGTTGCCTGCTCAGGTGCAGCAGCGTCACAGAGATCCCGTAAGATTTGAGCACCAACAACTGGTTCACGAAGTGGCAGAACCCATAAGCCTTGATGCACTCCAGGCTGGAGCAGTCAATCCAGACACTCAACTCCGGGGCGGCCTGGCACAGACTTGGCAAACACCGGGTCAACCGCTGGTCAGCGGTATCAAGATCTTCCTGCAACAGAAGAATCACTTTCCCGCCAATCTTTTCTGTAATGATCTTCTGCATACCGTTATTCAGGTTTTACGTGAGCGTGGAACAAGTCGCCCGCCCCGGATTTTTCCTCCGCACCCAACAGGCCCGCCGACAGCGCGCGCCAAGGTTTCCGGCGTTCTCCTATCTTTCCGGTTGCCGGTCTTTTTCTCCACGTTTTATAATATCTGGGATGTTGGGTCATACTACTGTGGGTGAAGGCTGCCTCCAGCTGAACCGCTGCACACGCCACCATGGCGTCTTAGCTATAGGTAGGTATACGCGGTTTCACCCTTGTGCAGCGGCTGAAAAAACACGGCATTCTAGCCGATAAAACACGGAATTTTTCTACACCCAGCCGCATAAACAGCCAGATCTGGCTTGCAGAAGGAGGTACATTCTGCCATTATTCAATTTTAACGGTTGATGAAAGCAAAACTGAACCCGCATCCGTAAAACACCCGTCCCTTTTCCGTATTTATCAGGCCAACCGGCCCAGCACTCTGCCGTACATTCAAGCACCCTGGGCACCAGCCCCAGACCAGACAACCCAACCTAAAGACACAACAACCTATGGAGAACAAGTGGGTGATTGCCATTCACGGCGGAGCCGAGAACCAGAGCAAGGAGGAGTTAAGTGAAACCAAGCAGGCCGCCTATGAGCAAGGCCTGGAAAATGCGCTCATGGCCGGCTGGCATATCTTAAAGAACGGCGGCAACGCCTTGGATGCCGTAGAGGCGGCCGTGAACAGCATGGAAAACAACCCGCTTTTTAACGCCGGCAAAGGGGGCAGCCTCACCAGTGCCCACACCACCGAGTTTGATGCCGCCATTATGGACGGGAAAACCATGCAGGCAGGCGCGGTGGCGGGCGTACAACACGTCAAGAACCCCATTACGCTGGCCAGAGCCGTCATGGAACAATCTAAACACGTGATGCTGGTTGGCCCCGGGGCCGAGGAATTTGCCCGCGACCATCACCTGGAGCTGAAAGCAGACGCCTATTTCCTGACCGATGAAAAAGAGAAATCCCTCAAAGAGGCGAAGAAGGAAGCCTCTGTGACAGGCCATGACACCGTGGGCGCCGTAGCCCTGGACATGCACGGCAACCTGGCCGCCGCCACCTCTACCGGAGGTTTGGTTAACCAGCTTCCGGGCCGGGTGGGCGACTCTCCCATTATTGGCAGCGGCGTGTACGCGAACAATGACGTGGTGGCCGTTTCCTGCACCGGCGACGGCGAAGGCATCATGCGCTCTAACGTAGCCCATGAAGTGTACGCCCTCATGAAATACAAAGGGCTTCCGCTCAAAGAAGCCGCCAAAGAAGCCATGACCATCTACCGGGATCGCATTGAAGGCGACCGCAACTTTATAGCCGTAGACCCCACAGGCAACGTAGAGTTCAGCTTTGAAACCAGCCTCATGTTCAGGGCCTGCAAACGCAATGACGAACCTACCTACCTTGCCCTGTGGCGGGAAGAAGAGGACAGTTGGGAAAAGGAAGAATAAACCCAGAAACACCCCAACTCATCATGTAGGGAAGAACAAGAAGTGCCTTTAGGTGAAATGACGCAGGTTTTAGCGGAAAACTCCAAAAACTAGAAAGCTATTCCGCTTCTCCGGCCTCCCCCCAGACGGGACGGAAAAAAAGCCTTCCAGCCTGCCATCCATGGATTTTGGCTTGTCAGGGGAAACGCCAAGGAAGAGAGTTCCTTTTTCCCTGCAAGATGAGCCTCAGGAGGGGAATAAGGCAATACAACCACCTGTCTTTGCTGTTTGGGAGTTCCACCCCCGGAAGGTTGCCTCCAGAATCCCGCTCCGAGAGCGGTTTATACATCTTGCATGTTTCGCTAACAATGGTCGTTTATGACCTGTTTTTCAGAAAACAGGTCATAAACGACCATTCCATTTCGGTAGGCGTAGGCAGGTAAATCCCTCGCTTACCTCTGGCGAGGGTGGGTTACCCGCGGCGTCCCGCCGCTACTAAGGTAATCCGTGACCAGGCAGAAAGATGTTCCCAGCGGCCAGAGGCCGAAAGTAGCCCACCCTCGCCGGAGGCGAGCGAGAGAAGCTGTTTAAAACCTCAACGGCTCGCGTTTAGGGGGTGTTTTCCTGAAAACACCCCCTAAACGCGAGCCGTTGAGGTTACCAGTAAGAATAAAAAGTCTTATGCCCGCTTTCTAAGCTGCGGCATGGCAGATGAATAAATATAGAAAGGCAAGGTGGGGTTCAGCGCTTCATTCACGCCCATTCTTGTGATGTAGTAGATGGGTTCAGAGATGCCTTTGCCGCTGATGAGGCAACCGTGGTTTTCCAGAACACGGCAGCACTTCTGCACTTGTTCCAACGGTAAATCGGCGATCTGGCTCATGGTCACCAGTGACACCGGCAAATGCACCGGCGATGGATCTCCTTTCACTAAGCCATACACCGTCTTCAGCACTTTCTCTTCCTCTCTCATACCTCTCCTTTTATGCTTTATGCCCATCTTAACGAACATCCCCCGATTAGGTTGTAGTTATACGGACATTTTCATGGAGAAAATACGGTATACACCAGAAACCAACTATCTGGCTACCAACATGACTGCGCGTATGGGCAGCCCACAAGGATTTCAGTGAAAGAGTTCTCATTTTGCGGAGTGTCAGAGAGAAGTAGAGACCAGGCACTGCCTTGTCTAGGGCATGCATTGCTTTCTACGGTTGTTTTTTTTCTGCGGGCGCAGATAGCCTCCCTTCGCCCCAGCGTTTTAGGGCTGTTTCAAGGAAAACGGGCCGGAAACGCGGAAACCTGTGAGGTCTTGGAGACCTCACAGGTTTAGAACCGTTTTGGTAAAAACAGGCCGGAAACGAGATCGGCGTAGACACTCGTAGGAGCGGCGCGCACTACGAGGTCTTTGGAGCAAGCGGCATTACGGAAAACAGGCCGGAAATACTTAAACCTGTGAGGTCTTGGAGACCTCACAGGTTTAGAACCAACTGGCGCGAGACTTTAATCTCGTGCCAAAGGAGGAAGCGAGTCTCCAGACTCGCCGGGAACCACTGGCCGGATGGCGCAACGTCAGTTACTACGGCGCAGAACTAAACCAATGGTGGCATATGCGGAAAGAAGCGTGACCTTCAGCAAAACTGGGAAGCGGGTGGTTGGTGCGTTTCCCCAAAACACCATCCCTGCTCTTTCGGAGTTCCACTCCGGAAGCACTCGGTCGGGGAGTTCCACTCCCCTTCTTTTGCCCGTGGCTCCCGGCGGAGTGGAACTCCCGAACAGCAGCAAAAGTTTCCCTACAAGAGGAGCCTGGGTCACGAACGGCAATAGCGCTCCATCAAAGCTATTCTAGTTCGCCCACAAGATCCTTTCAGGAGGACAAATACAATGCTGTCTCCGTACTTACCAGAAGCCGTTTCACGCCTGTTTTCTGGAAAGCAGGCTCTAAACGGGGTCTACCATCAGCCTACCTCTTTTTCTTCTGCATCATGGCGGTGGCGGGCGTTGGCGTTGGCCATGAGTAGGTGCCGAATGCGGGCGATATGTTGTTTCAGTTCCTGGGCGCGCTCTTCCTGGGCTTCTGACCAGGTGTTGTGGCCTTTGCGCTTGTCCTGGTCGGCCAGGGCGCTGAGCATGGTGCGGCGTTCCTCCAGCATGCGCATGGCAATCCAGAGGGTTTCCTCAATGGATTCTACGTTGGCGTTGAGGTACGCGTCTGGGGTAAAGGCGTGCCCCACGTGGCACCGGAAATGGGTCACGTTGCCTTTGGTCACTTCCCACAGCGCGCCGCCGCAACTGGGGCAAGAAAATTGGGAACGGGGCCCCATTAACTCGGTGTCTTCAATCTCGCCGGTGTCCAGCATGAGGCGCTCGGCAATGGTGGCTTCATAGGTCACATCTTCGGGAACCTCTGCGGAGGAGGAGGCGGGCACAAAGACCAGCTCTTGCAGTAATTGCCCCATTTCAGCTACGCTGACCACGTAATCTACCTCAATCTCGTTCAGCACGCTCAGGGGCATGTCGGGGTATTCGGCTTCTTCGGGGTGCTGCACCAGGGTGATGCCGCCGCTGCGCTTGATCATTTCCATGCCCACAGTGCCGTCCTGCAGCATGCCCGTGAGCACAATGCCAATGACCCGGGGGCCGTACGCCGCCGCCGCTGAGCGGAACAAAGGGTCAATGGCGGGCCGGAACAGGTTCTCGCGCGGGCCTTTGGTCACCAGCATGCGGCCTTTCTGCAGCAGCAGGTGGTGGTCTTGGGGTACAAAGTACACGTTACCGTGTTCAATGGTTTGTTCGTGGGCGGCTACCTGGCAGATAAGCTTGGAAGTCTTGTTCAGCCGGTCTACCAGTACATCAGAATTTGAGTTTCTGGCCAGGTGCTGCACAATAAAGATGGAAGCGGGCAAATCGGCGGGCAGTTGCTCCATCAGCTCACAGAGAACGGCCATGCCTCCGGCCGAGGTGCCAATCACAATGATATCGTGATGCGGAAGTTTCATGTTGGTTGGGTTTGCTTGTTTTGTTTGTACGTGCCAGAACGCAGAAACAACCATTTTCTTCTCCCCGCAAATTTCTTTTTAGACCGTTAAAGTATTTATGAGGCCCGGCTACGTATTAATGCGGTTTTTCTGGCGGGCAAACCGCATTCCTGAGAGTTTACGGGGTATTTAGTGTATCTTGAAAAGTGAAGGAAAGGCCACGTACCGGTCTATGCCGCCCACCCCGGCGTTGTTGATCTTGTGCAGGCCCTAACCGGCAAGAGACCAGGCGCTTCCTTTTACGTACAGACGATATGGAGAGAACAGAAACAGGGAACCCGAGGGCCCCTACCCCTTCAGATTCCCAGAGGGCCAAGCCGAAGGCGTTTCATAAGGAGCTTGTCCCGATTGACAAACCCAGCCAAGATTTCCAGGTTGTGGCCTTGGGCGGTTCTGCGGGTTCTTTGGAAGGGTTTGAAGCGTTCTTCCAGCATTTGCCGGCGGGCACCGGCATGGCCTACGTGGTAGTCCCCCACCTGGACCCTTCGCAGCAAGGCATGATGACCGAGATTATCAGGCGCTACACCACCATGCCCGTGCAGGAGGTGACAGATGGCCTTAAAGTAGAACCAGAGCATGTGTACGTGGTGCCGTCGCACAAAGAAACCGCGCTGGAAAGAAACCATTTCAGGTTGGTAGCCCCAGAACTGCCCAACGGCCAGCGCATGCCCATTGACTTCTTCTTCCAGAGCCTGGCCGTCAACCGCCGCGAGCACGCCATTGGGGCCATCCTGTCGGGTATGGGCGCAGACGGCACGATGGGCGTGAAAATGATCATGGAGAACTTTGGGATGGTGATGGTGCAGGACCCCGGCACCGCCCGCTTTGACGCCATGCCGCGCAACGCCATCAAAACCGAGTTTGTGGACTACGTGCTGCCCGTAGAGGAAATGCCCAACAAGCTGCTGGCGTACGCCAAGATGCCCACCGTCAAGAGCAGTACCCTCATAGAGTCACATAGGTCTACCCAGATGTTGCAGAAGATCTTTGACCTTATCCGGGACAAAACGGGCCATGATTTCTCGCAGTACAAGCGCAACACCATTTTCCGGCGCATTGAGCGGCGCATGAACAGCCACCAGATTACCCAGTTCTCTGAGTACGTGCAGTACCTGCAAGACAACCCGCTGGAGGTGGAGCAGCTCTTCAAGGAACTGCTCATTGGGGTAACCAAGTTTTTCAGGGATGCCGAGGCTTTTGCCCTGCTGGAGGAACAATACCTGCCCCAGTTGCTCCAGCACAAGCAAGACGGCGACTACGTACGGGCCTGGGTAGCGGGCTGCTCTACCGGCGAGGAAGTGTATTCCATTGCCATTCTGCTGCAGGAGGCGATAGAGAAACGGGGCAAGCACCTGAAAATACAGCTGTTCGCCACAGATATTGACCCCGTGGCCATTGACAAGGCCCGGGCCGCCTGCTACCAGGAAAACATTGCCGCCGATGTCTCGCCAGAGCGCCTGAAACGCTTTTTCACGTACGCAGACAACGAGTACACGGTCAAAAAAGAACTGCGCGAAAAGGTGGTGTTTGCGGTGCACAACCTTAACCGTGACGCTCCCTTTACCAAGCTGGACCTGCTTTCCTGCCGCAACCTGCTCATTTATCTTTCCGCGGAACTGCAAAAGAAGCTGTTCCCCGTGTTCCATTACGCGCTCAACCCCAACGGACTGCTGTTCCTGGGCCCCTCAGAAACGCTTTCGGGCTTCCCAGATATGTTTACCGCCCTAGACACCAAATGGAAAATATCGCGCCGTGATGAGAGCACCGTGCCGGTGACGCGCCTCACAGAATTCCCTTTCTCTTTTACTTCTTTCCCAACCTTGAAACCATTACCAGAAACGCAGGCCCCTGCCGTGAAGCGCGAAAGCAACCTGAGCCGGGTAGTACAACGCGTGCTGCTGCAACAGTTTGCCCCGCCTACCTTAATTATAGACCCTAAAGGCAACATTTACTACGTACACGGGCGCACCGGCAAATACCTGGAGCCGGCCCAGGGCCAGGCCAACCTAAATATGTTTGAGATGGCCCGGGAAGGCCTCTCCTTTGAACTGAACAACCTGGTGAGTCGGGCGGCGGTACTGCATGAACAAACCGTAGGCCAAGGCATTCTGGTAAAAACAGACCACGGCAACCAGTACGTGAAAGTGACCGTGACCCCGTTGCAGGAAGCAGACTTGCTGACGGATATGTTCATGGTGGCCTTGGAAGACATGCCCCCGCCCAAACCCCTCAAAGGGCGCAAATACTCCGCTGAAGAAGCCTCGCAGAAAGACGCCCGCATAGCCGAACTGGAAAAGGAACTGCTCTACACCAAACAGCGCCTGCAAACCACCATTGAAGAAATGCACTCCTCGCTGGAAGAGCTTAAGTCTACCAATGAAGAACTCCAGAGCACCAATGAGGAAATGCAAAGCACCAATGAAGAGGCCATGACCAACAAAGAGGAGATGCAGTCTTTGAACGAAGAACTCATGACCATCAACCTCCAGTACCAGCTCAAGGCCGAAGAGCTGATCAGCTCCAACAATGACATGAAAAACCTGCTGGACAGCACCGAGGTGGCCACCATCTTCCTGGACAACGACCTGAACGTCAGAAACTTCACGCCGCAGGCCACCCAGATATTCAACCTCATCAGGGCAGACATTGGGCGTTCCATCACGCACATTGCCTCCAACCTCAAGTACCAGAACTTTCAGGAAGATGTGAAAGAAGTGCTGGACCGGTTGCGCAGCAAAGAAGTGCACCTGCAAACCAAAGACGAGCAGCAGTGGTACTCCATGCGGGTGCTCCCCTACCGCACGGCCGACAATTTCATAGACGGCGCGGTGGTCACGTTCACCAACATCACCAGTTTCAAAGACCTGGAAATAAGCGTGGCCGCCACCAGCCTGTACGCCGCCAACATCATTGACATCATTCAGCAGCCCTTGGTGGTGCTAGACGGGCAACTACGCGTAGAGAGCACCAGCAACGCCTTCGCCCAAACGTTCCAGCTCATCCCAGAGCAGCTGAAAGGCCAGTGGCTCTACCACCTGGGCAATGGCCAGTGGGACATTCCCAGGCTTAGAGACCTCATGAACAAAGTGCTGAAAGAAGGCAAAGAAATCAAAAACGAGCCCCTGGAACACGAGTTCCCGGTACTGGGGTACCGCCGAATGATTCTGAACACCCGCCGGGTAGAGCAGACAGAGAACAAACCGTTCAAGATTCTGCTGGCCATAGAGGTATTTGAGAAATAACCGCGAACCTGTTTAGAGTTTTTCATAAACCGGCATTTAGAGCTTGTTTAAATTTCATCTTTGCGCTGCAAACGGCCATAGAAAGAACCTGCGTTCGCCTTTTTCTCGCACCGTAGCGCTGCTACGCTGCTCAAAAAACGCTTTCGCATAACCTTTCTCTAGCCATTTTCGCTGGCAAACCTCAAATTTAAACAAGCTCTTAGAGCAATTACCCTGGTGCCAGCGTCTGCCTGGGCTGTCGTTTTTAGGCTACTTTCATAAAAACAGGCCTTAAACAGGTGGTTTGTCTGTACACTGCCGCAAGCAGCTGCCGGCGCCGCCGTTTCCTGCCTGTTTTTATGAAACAGGCAGGAAACTCTAAACAACTTCAGCGTATAAAAGTAACGTTCCTGCCTGGTTGGGTAGCAATTTCACACAGAAGTACCTTCCTTATGAGTGACGAGAAGAAAGAGCCCATTGGCATGGCCCATGATTTCTCCCTGCTCCGGCAGCGGGCAGAGAAGTCGCAAAAGCCCGTGAGTGCCGCAGACGTGCAGAAGATGTCACCAGATGACGTGCGCTTGCTTATCCAGGAACTGCAGATCCACCAGGTAGAACTGGAGATGCAGAACCACCAACTGCAGCTGGCCACGCAGGAACTGGAAGCCGCCCGGGCCAAGTACCATGACCTGTACCAGTACTCGCCGTTTGGGTACGTAACCCTAGACGAGCACGGCGTGATTGAGGAAGCCAATGCCAAGGGAATAGAACTGCTGGCCTCTTCCCTGAGCCAACTGAAGGCGCGCCGGTTCAGCCAGTTTGTGCACCCAGACAGCCTTGATGCCTACTACGGCTTCTTCCAGAAGGTACTGCTCTCTGGCAACATCACCCAGACCGTAGAACTGCAGGTAGTCTCCCATGAGGGCACCGTTTTCTATGCCCAGCTGGAAGGCATGCTGCTGCGCCGCGAAAACGACACAGACCAGTGCCGCATTGCGTTTGTAGACGTAACCGAGCGTAAAACGGCCCACGTAGAACTGTCCAACAAAGAGGCGTTGCTCTCGGCCATCTTCAATTCTTCGCTCAACGGCATCCAGGTGTTCAAGGCTACCCGCGACAGCAAAGGCACCCTGCTTGATTTTGAGTGGCTCATGCTGAACAGAACCGCCGAGCTGTTCCTGGATTACACCCTGGAGCAACTGCGCCGCCACCGTCTCACCGAGATTATGCCCACCATGTTAACCGAAGGGCACTTCCATGCTTTTGTGAACGTGGTGGAAACCGGCCAGCCCACTACGTTTACCGCCCATTTCAAAGAAAACAGGCAAGAACAGTGGCTCAACTGCGTGGCCGTAAAACTGGGCGATGGCTTTGTGCTCACCTTTGAAAACGTGACCCAGCAGCGCATTGCCAATGAAAAGCTCCAGGAAAGCCAGCTGCTCATCAGGAAAACCGCCGAGGCCATGCCCGATTTTCTGTACGTGGAAGATCTTACCCAAGGCCGCAACCTCTACAACAACCGTGACTTTCTCACCTTTCTGGGCTACACCCCTTCAGATATCAAAGGCCACCCCCGCGAACTGCTGGACACCCTCTACCACCCCGAGGATGCGCACCTGATTTTTGACCGCACCAACCGGTTTGCCGAAGTAAAGGACGGGGAATACTTGAAATCTCATGTGCGCATTAAAGCCAAAGACGGCACCTGGCGCAACATCATGTTTAGGGAAACGGTCTTCAAACGTGGGGCTTCCGGCAGGCCTATCCAACTGGTGGGCGTGGCCATGGACTTAACCGAAAAAAAGAAGAAAGACCGGCAATTAAAGCAACTGCACGAGACCGTCACCGCTATTCTGCAAAACCTGCCCGTCACGCTGTGGCGCATAGACAAAGACGGCCACATTCTGGAGTCAAGAGGTGCCGGATTAAAAGCCTTGGGCCTGCAAGAGCACCAGATAATAGGCAATACCCTCGCCCACGTTCACCCAGAACTGGATCTCCAGATCAAACAGGCTTTGCAAGGCCCTAAAGTCACCACTCAGACCCAGTTTGATGTTAACGGTGAGCAAGTGCACCACCAGGTTTACCTGTTTCAGGACACCCACTCTGGCGAAGCCATTGGTTTCTGTTTAGACATAACCGAGCAAAAACAAGCCGCCGAAGAGGCCCGTTACCGCAACATGCTCGTGGAACAGTTGCTCCAATACCTGCCTCTGGTGTTGGCCGTGATAGACAAAGAGGGCAGGTACCTGGAAATAAAAGGCAACGGCCTTAGAAGGATGGGCATTGATGACAATGAACTGAAAGGAAAAATAGTCAATGATTCTTTACCCAGCTTAAAAGAGAACATTGAAGCAATACTGGGCGGGCAGGTAAAAACCTTCACCACCTCTTTTCTGCACCAAGGCAAGGAAATCTACTTCCAGAACTTCGGGTTTCTGGATCAGAACCAAGAGAATTGTATTGCCTTCGGCATTGACGTCACCGACCTACATGAGGTTCAGAACCAACTTACGCAAGAGAAAGAGTTTTCTGAAAACCTGTTGGAAACCCACATCCACGGCATTCTTGCCGTAGACCACCACCTGCACCTAACCGCCTGGAACCGCGCCCTTGCGCAAATGACTTCTATTGACCATGAAAAGGTGATTGGAACCCCTGTACAGGCCCTTTTTCCGGCTCCTTGCAGAATCAGGCTTAGAAAGAAGCTGGAGCGGGTGCTGCAAGGTGAACAGGTAACGCTTTTCAAACTGCCCTTTCTACCCCAAGACCGCTCTTTTGAGGTAAACCTCACGCCCTTGTACAATGCCGCCCAAGAAGTGACCGGGGTCTTAGGCATTGTGCGGGACACCACGCACCAGAAACTGCGGCAGAAAGAAGAAACCCAATACCGTCTGTCGCAGCAAAAACTGGTCATGGACGCCATTCTTTCCACCCAGAACGAGGAACGCAAGCGCATTGCCGAGGCCCTGCACAACAGCTTGGCCCAACTCCTGTACGCCGCCAAACTCAACCTGGAAGAAATAGAAACTGAGCAGCAGAGCACCAGCCAAAGCAAGACGCCGCTCAAAAAAGTCTCGGGCTTTCTGGAGGAAGCCATCAGAGAAACCCGCACCCTGGCCCACGAGCTAATCCCGAGGGTGCTGGTAGACTTCGGACTCAAATCGGCGCTCAAAGACATGGCCACCCGCCTTACCACCAACTCCTTTTCGGTACGCTGCGTGATCACCGGCTTTGACCAACCCACCAACGCTGGCCTGGAAACCCACCTGTTCGGGTTTGTGCAGGAACTCCTCAACAACATCATGAAGCACGCCGAGGGCACGGAAGCCCTGGTGCAGGTGGTAGACCGCGGCACCGCCGTGCGCGTGCGCGTGCAGGACAACGGCAAAGGCATGCCTAAAAACAGTCTGGAGAAATCCGCCTCCCGCGGCATGGGCCTCACCACCATCCGGAACCGGGTAAAGCTCCTGCAAGGCACCATGTCCATTGACTCTTCGCCCGGTGAAGGCGTGTGCATCACCATTGACATTCCTCATTAGTGTTTTACCGCTGTTTTACAGAAAACAGCGGTAAAACACCTTTCTTTTTTTCTTTATTTTGAGGTTTTTATTGGTTGTTTTCTGTGGTTTGGCCTCTGCCTGGAACTGGCTGCTTTAGGAAGAGGTTTGGGTGTTTATTGATATTGCGATTGGCAGGTGCGTGCCTTATGCTATTCCCTAGGCTTGTCGGCTTGTTGTGTAGGCTATTAGCATGTGCATGCAGTTTGCTGTTCCCTTGGCTTGGCTGCTTTTTGCGTGGGTGCAAATACTTTGCTGTTTCATCTTTGGCGGTATGCGCTCACGGCCGCGGGGCCCCGTCTTCCCCTCTCGCACTGCCCTTTCGGCCCGGGAAGTCTGTCTCTCTTAGTGGGGGTTCATCTAAGGCCAAAAGCGAGGCGCGCTCGGGGAAGACTGGAACGGGGGAAAGAAGTGGAACCCTTTTTCTATGGCACTATGGTGCGGATTTACTTCCGTGACTTATGGATGCTTAGAAAGTCACGGAAGTAAATCTGCGCCCTAGTGAGTGGTTGTATATGTTGCATTACCTGTATTTTCCTGCAAAAGCGTATTCCCCTCCTGGGCTGATCTTGTAGGGAAAAATCCTTTCCTTGCTGTTCGGGAGTTCTACTCCCGAACCTGCCTGCGGCGGAGTCCCACTCCGCCGGGAACCGCGGGCCAAAGAAGGGGAATGGAACTCCCCGGCAGGTTGCTCCCGGAGTGGAACTCCGGAAGAGCGGCGAACAGGTTGGGTTTTTAGAGGTTTCGGAAACTAAATGGCCGCTCATTATTCCCTACATGAGTAGCTCCTGGAAGGGATGGGTTCTGGCGCTCCGCCATCTCCTGCTAAGGGAACCAGGCACGCCGCTGTTTTCGGCCTTCTTTTAGAAAAGGAGCCCTAAAACAGTAATAGAATAATCAGAAATGCCCATGCTAAAATCAAGCAAAATTCCTTTAGTCTGGCTGGGTAGTGAAGGCCAGAAAATAGAGGGGTAATAGGTAGATCATCCAGAACCTGGGGCAAGCAAGGGGTTGCTTATTGGATAACCAGGCGGGCGTACTTTTTTCTGTTCTGGTGGAGAAATGCACGCAGAAGAATAGAGGCGAACGGCTCAGATCTTGACAAAAGAGCTGTCTAAAAATATAACTATCTCCACCACCATCTAACAAAGAAAAGTTTTTGGCTAAGGGTAGAGTCCACTTGTGCATTTACTTTTCCTGCAGGATGGCGTCTTTTTTGGAAGGGACAATGCACATGATTAGGTGCAGGCCCAACAACTCAAACACGTTTCTGACATGCTCGCTCATGCCGTACAGCACCAGAGGAATGTTTCTGTCTTCTAATGTTCCCATATGGGAGATGAGCACCCCTAACCCCGCCGAAGAAATGTACGATAGCGCTTCAAAGTCAATCCAGAGTTGTTCTATAGGTTTGCCCAAAGCCAATTGTATTTCCTGGTCTAAATCCAGGCAAGTAGAGGCATCCAGCTCTCCGCTAAGGCGCAGAATATACGCGTTAGACTCTTCTTCTATGGCTATGTTCATGGTTTCTTTTTTATTTAAAGTAAGCAATTATTCTGGGAAAAAGTAAATTAATTATTTGTTATATCCGCCTGAATCTCTGCCTTTAGCATACTTAATGGCAGTATCCAAAGAATCTACCACTTTTACCAAAGAATCAAACCCAGAGGAATTTATGAGCCCATGAATATTGCCTTCCAGGTTAAAAAGAATAAGTTCTTTCTTGAGTTGCTGTACCTGCTGCACATAGGGCAGCAGGTTGCGTAACCCGGCGGGTGTCACCTCGGTCACGCCAGAGAAATCAAGGAGCAGATATTTCCTATCCATCTGAAGCACAGATGTTAACTGCCTCTTTACTCTATCTTCAGAAAGCCCGTCCAACGCTCCCTTAATGGACACCAGTAAACCTGCGCTTGTTAGTTGGGTGTAAATTTCCATTAACTTCCGTAACGTCCTATCTCTTTGCGAAATACCAGAGCAGGCGCAACCTTTCTCCAAAAGTAGGCAGGTGTAACTCCCCAAAAAAGGTCATTAATACTCCATTTAATCCATGGTAGAAATACTGATTATCTGGCATTAATAACAAAAACACTCATAAGGTTGAGACTAATTAAAAGCGACTACGTATTAGTACTATATTTATTGCCTCCCTTTTGGCAGGAAACCCGCAACAATTAGATATAATTAAAATTTCTTAATTTATTTAACCTCTCAGTCATATAATAAAAACAGGTGATGATAAAAGTAATCTTAGTAGATGATCATACGCTGATCAGAGATGGGTTAAAGTCTTTACTTAAATCTGAAAGAACTATACAAATTGTTGGGGAAGCAGAGAATGGGCAACAACTGCTGGATCTTCTGGAAACCGTTACCCCAGATGTGATCATGCTAGACTTGAACATGCCCGTGATGGACGGTTTTGAAACCCTGCAGCACCTGCAGCAGAAACACCCTACTATCAAGGTCTTGATTCTGACCATGCTGGATCAGGAAAGCTACGTCCACAAGGTCAGATCTGCGGGGGCCATGGGCTATGTCTTGAAAACAGCGGGCCGTGACGAGTTGGTGCACGCCATTAAAACCGTGGCCAATGACAACTCCTTCATTTCTTCTGAAGTGGCGCTTAATTTACTGAACAAAGCCAACCAGCCGGAGGGAGCCACGCATAGCACCAATTCCAAGAACAATCCGGAGCTTTCTAAACGGGAGATGGAAGTGTTGAAACTCATTGCCGAAGGGTACACCAACGCCGAGATCGCGGATAAACTCTTTGCCAGCAAACGCACCATTGAGTCTCACCGCCAGCACTTGATTGAGAAAACAAAGGCCCGCAACACTGCCACGTTAATCAAGTACGCCATTCAGGAAGGCTTGATAGATTAAGTTTCCTTCTCTTGTTTGAAACGGGTGCTTCGGTTTTAGGGCTTCTTTTGAGAAAACGGCCTTGAAACCGAAGCACCCGTTTTCTATCTACCAAGTTTTCTGCTCTGCATGAGTGAGGCAATCTATTGGTTCCTTTTTGCGCTTTAGCTTCTTTCTACGCTTTGGCCTCTTGGCAGAGGCCAAAGCGTAGAAAGAAGCAATTAGGGCATCACATTTTCCCTCCTACTTACCTACCGCAAAAGACATCCGTAAAAAAGGAACAGGCTCCGCTGATACGCAGCAAAGCCTGTTTATAGGATAGGAAAATAAAACATGCTTCTTAGGCAGGAACCGGCTACTTCTTGAGCGAAGGTAGTTTTAGAACATTTTTGCCGGAAACGGGCGCTTGAATGTACGTTTGGCGCAACTCCTGCAATCTGGACAGCGAATCATTGATACTGCCGGCATCTACGGGCAGTAGCAGGCTGTTTTTCAATAACTTTTCGATAGGTTTACCTGCCACAGCCTTTTTCACAGAAGTGTTCATATACGTTTCCCAGATATAAATATTCAATTTATGTACCGACAGCGAAATTAGGGGATGGGTTCTGTTCCCACAACAGTCCTTATATGATTCATTCAAGGAATTTGTTGCACAAAATAAAATTTTTATCTTTACTTAACTAACGGCCCACACGTATGCACCCTGTATTAGGTTTTCTGTTTTTCTTTTTGGGTTTACTCGCCTCTTTGGTCTCCTGGCTGTTGTCCCTTATCTTTTAGCTAAGCCCCACCGCTTAAGGCATGTTTAAAGTTTAAGGTTTGTGGGCTCAACCGCCCAAGAGCCAGGCGGCCAAGCAGTTTTTGAGCCTCGTAGCAGCACTATGAAGGAGATAAAAGTGCGAAGGAAGGTTCTCTCTATGGCCGTTTGCAGCCTAAAAACCAAAGGTGAAACATGCGCTTAACTGCCCTTTCTATCTCTGCGCATCTGTAAACTCTTTTAAGAGATACACGGCAACTTCTTGTCCTTTGCTGGGGCGGGTTAAAAAAAGCAGTACTTTTGCACCCCCTTTCATTTCTCATCTCGTTTGAAAGGCGAAAGCTCCTTTAACCCGCAATCTTATGACCTCCACTTCGTCGGCGGTAAATTCTATTCGCATCATGGCCCTGATGCTGGTAGTGGCGCTGGTGCTGCTCAGTGTAAAATTTGGCGCTTACTTCCTGACCAATTCCAACGCCATCCTGACGGATGCCCTGGAGTCCATCATTAATTTTGTGACCGGCGGCGTGGCCCTGTACAGCGTTTTTCTGGCGGCCAAGCCCAAAGACAAAGACCACCCGTACGGGCACGGCAAAATTGAATTCATCTCCTCTGGCCTGGAAGGAACGCTCATAACCGTGGCCGGCATCGCCATTATTTGCAAATCTGTTTACAATCTGCTGTACCCGCAACCTATCCAGAAAATGGATGTGGGCATTCTTCTGACCCTGGTAGCGGGCGTGGTTAATTACGTGGCCGGGAAGTACCTGATCAGGAGGGGCACGCAGCACCATTCGCTCACCATCATCGCCAACGGCAAGCACCTGCTTTCAGACGCGTACTCCAGCCTGGGCCTGGTCATTGGTTTGGGCTGCATCTACTTCACCCAGATCTTGTGGATGGACTCTGTGGTGGCTGTCATTTTCGGTTCTTTCATTACGTACACGGGGTACGGCATTATGCGCAATTCCATTTCGGGGGTAATGGACGAGGCTGACCATGAACTCATGGAGCGCATTATCACCGTCCTGAACCAGCGTCGCCGCGAGAACTGGATTGACCTCCACAACATGCGCGTGATCAAGTACGGCAGCCAACTGCACATAGACAGCCACCTTACCCTGCCCTGGTATTTCAACCTGGTAGAGGCCCACAAAGAGGTAGAGCTGCTCCAGGAGATGATCACCGAGGAGATGGGCGATGTGGTAGAACTCTTCGTGCACTTGGATCCTTGCCTTCCGCCCCTCAGTTGCCGCCTCTGCACCAAATCAGACTGCCACGTACGCGAACACGAATTTGTAGGCCGCGTGGAATGGAGCCTGGCCAACGTGGGCGCAGACAAGAAACACACGCTTTAGGACTTATTCTCAAAGTTTCCTGCTCCAATTGAATCAGCGTGCCACTAGAGGCGTTTCTGGCCTCTATTTTGTAAAACAGCAGCAAAACGCCTGCTCCCATCACTAGGCACGCTCCGCTAAAAGAAGGGCAAACGGAAAAGGGCAACCACAAGGGTGGTCTGTCAGGAGGAACGTGATAATAGGGATAGCCTACTGGTTAGTAGACGGAAGCCCAAGCCGGGTTGGGTTTCCCAGGAATATTCTATTCCTTCGGCGTGGCCTCTGCCTTTTTCAGCCATAAATCACTGACAATGGCGTAATGGTCAGACAGGTTTTTCCTGATGGTCTTATAGCCGGTTCCTACCATGCGCGGGTCGTGGAGCAGGTAGTCTATTCTGAGAACGGAGAAGAGCCCGTTGTAGGTGTTCCCCAGGCCCCAGCCGCTTTCCCCGAACGCATCTTCCAGGCCTTTGCTAATTTTATTATACGTGAACGAGGCGGGTGGGTCATTGAAATCGCCGCAGACGATGACCGGATAAGGGGAGCTTTCAATATGGTCTGCCACTACTTTCACCTGCCGGGCGCGCTTGGTAGCCCCTACCTGTAGCCGCCTGATGATGTTTCTGGAGGCAATGATTTTCTCGTCGTTAGACGGTTTGGCGTTGGGGTTGCCCAGAAACTCATAGTCTTCGCGTTTAAACCGGTTAGACTGAAAATGGACGTTGTACACCCGCACCGTGTCTTCCCCTACTTTAAGGTCTGTGAAAATACAGAGGTTGTTGGTTTCCTCATGGAAGAGGATATTCCCTTTGTTCACCACCGGGTAGGTACTGAAAGTGGCAATGCCCCAGTGATCGCTTTCGCGCAAGGTTTCGGTGTAGGCTACGTGGGAGTTGGTGGCTTTTTGCAGGAGCAGCAAGGTGTCCAGGTTGTTTCGGCCCGGCCGGTTGGAGGTGTAGAATTCCTGAAAGCAGAGAATGTTGGGCGCCTCTTCCCGCACCATCTCAAAGATCTTGTCGCGGGTGCGGGGGTTACCAGTCCACTCGTACAAGTCAAACAAACGGGCATTGAAACTAAGCACCCGCAGCTTCTGGGCATTGGTGGGCACTTCGGTTTTGAACAGGTTCAGCTGGATCTGGCTGCGCAGGTTATCGAACCCGATGAGGATGGCAAAAAGCGAGATGAACAAGGCCCGGCTTTTGATCAGAAGCCAGTACAGCACGAAGAGCATGTTCACCAGCAGCAGCCCCGGGTACGCCAACGCCACCAGGCTCGCTACCCAGAAAACACTGGGGCTAACATAAGAGGCCACATGGGAGAGAATCAATAAAGCCGCCGCACCAATGTTCAAAAACACAATGAGTTTAAACAAGAAGCTTCTTTTGATTTTCTTCCCTGCCACAGTACTTGCTTGAGTGAGGGTATTGCCCATGCCTAAAGATACAAAGAGCCCGCCTTTTTAGAAATAGTTATATTCAGAAAGAAACGAAACAAAGTACTCCCAGAGAACAGCTTCCATCACTAACCTTCTTGAGTAACGTACTGGAAACAAATTTCTTTCCTCACGGTTTATTTTCTTTCCCGCGGAATCGTCTTTCTTTGCTTCAATCAAAAATACAATTAAGGTAGACTAGTGGACTGACTCAATATAGTTTATCCCTCACCAATTATTGCTTTCCATTAACTGTGGAACGCCCTTTTTTTGCTTCCGCTGTCTTGTGATTCTTCTTTACGGAAACGGTTCTTTACAGGGCACATTTGAGGCAAGGCTTTGAAAGCCTATACCAAGTGGTTTCTTTGCTTGGCTATTTCCAAAAAGCGGTTACTTTCCTTAAATCAGCCTCATAGCCTTATCGGTTCCTTTCTGCGCTTTGGCCTTTGCCTGGGACTGGCTTCCTTGGAGAGATAGGTGCACGCAGTTTGCTGTTCCCTTGGCTTGTCCGCTTTTCTCGTGGGTGTAGGTGCTGCATTGTTCCATCTTTGGCGGTAAGCGCTCACGACCGCGAGGCCCCGCCTTCCCCTCCCGCACTGCCCTTTCGGCCTGAGAAGATATTAGCTCTTAGCTAGTGTCTGTCCAGGGCCAAAAGCGAGGCGCGCTCGGGGAAGACTGGAACGGGGGAAAGGAGCAGAAGCGGTGATGATGGAACCCGTAGAGACCAGGCACTGCCTTGTCTCTGTCACACGTTCCCATCTCCTGCAAAGGCGTATTCCCCTCCTAGGAGGGGTGGGTTTTGGCACTCTACCAGCTCCTTCAAAGGCGCGCCAATCATGCAATGGTAGCATCAAAACAGATCCTGACATGCTGTCATCGTTGACATACCACCACTTTTTAACCCAGGCATTTGCCACTTCTTGATTGAACAAGAACTTTAAACCGTAAATCTTGCCTGGAGCATGTTTTAAGAAAAGTACTGCGAAACTCTCTGTCGGTGCCTTTTAGAACATGAAAAGTTGTTTTCCTGATCTGGGTGTGAAGGCGGTCAGGTCATAAGGGGGCATGCTTCGGCCCTTGAAGTGTTTGTGCAGCGAAACCTTGAAAAGCGACTTGATGATCTCGGCCCATCTCCCCTCCCCTGCCATCCGTCTCCCGAACTGGCTGTCATTGAGGGTTCCGCCGTGGCAGGCTTTGATTTGGTTCAGCACTTTGGTGGCGCGGTCTGGGTAGGCTTTGTGGATCCAGTCTTCAAACGTCTCGCCCACGGCACCGTTCAACCGTACAATGGTGTAGGCCGCCGACAAGGCACCGGCGGCGGCGGCGGCTTCCAGGATAGCGGGCACTTCATGGTCGTTCAGACCGGGGATGATGGGTGCCACCATCACATTCACCGGGATTCCGGCCTCAGACAAAGCCTTCACTACCTGTAGGCGTTTGGCACCGGTGGAGGTACGGGGTTCCAGCTTTTGCCGCAGTGATTCTTCCAGTGTGGTGACGGAGATATTGACGTGTACCAACTGGTGCCTGTGCAGTTCAGAAAGCACATCGAGATCTCGTAAGACAAGGGCGTTTTTGGTGATAATACTCACCGGGTGCCGGTACTCCAAAAGCACTTCCAGCAAGCGCCGGGTAATTTTCTTTTTGGCTTCAATGGGTTGGTAGCAGTCTGTGTTACCCGCCAGCATGATGGGCTTCACTACCCATTTAGGATGCTCCAACTGCGCGCGCAGCACCTGAGGGGCATTCTCCTTTACAATAATCTTCTGCTCAAAATCTACTCCCGCCCCCAGGCCCCAATATGCATGGGTGTTGCGGGCGTAGCAGTAGACACACCCGTGTTCACACCCCTGGTACGGATTCATGGAATAACCTTGCCCCAGATCTGGCGAGTCAATGGCGTTCACAATGGTTTTAGGGAATTCCTTGAAAAACTGGGTGGTTGATTTCTGCTCCCAGGGCTCATCCAATCCCTCTAGGTGCTCCACCACATATTCGTTCTTCAGGAAAGGATTGGTTGGGTTGTACTGGGCACCCCTGCCTTTGGTGAGATCCTTCTCCTGGAAGGGCCTGCTTGCTTTCTTGTTTGTAGACGGGTCGTTTTCCATAACTAAAAATATTAGCTTTTTACACCATAAACAAGTTATGCCATTATTTTTAGCAACAGAGATCCTAGACACAAGCTTGCTTGCTTTTGAGGAACACCTTTGAGACCTTGGCAAAGGAGAAGCCTAAACTGTTTAAAATGATAATTTTTTCTGGTTTTTCACGGATGGCCGTATACGGTAAATACGTATTTTTCTTTACTTTATAAGATTATTTCCATAAGAATCAGACTAAATAAATTGCAATCACGTAGGAAGAGTCATATCAACCATATTCAAACTTAACCTTTCACTTAGCTATGAAAATTAACGGATTAAATTGGGGTGCTGCTTGCGCTCTTGCAGGCATGATGGCCTTCTCTTCTTGTGGCGGCGGTGGCAACCAGGAAGACCAGGCAAACGGCACTACCACTGACAACACTACCGTAGAAAGTGGCGGCATGGATGATGGCACTAGCACCACCACCGACATGGGCTCTGACACCATGGGCACTGGCGGTGGAACCGGAACTACTGGTGGAGGTACTACCGGTGGTGGCACAACTGGCGGTGGTACTGGCACAACCGGTGGCATGACCGGCGGCGGAACCGGAACTACGGGTACCACCGGTGGCGGCACAACTGGAACAACCGGTGGTGGTACTACTGGTACAACCGGTGGTGGCATGACTGGCGGTGGAACCACAGGCACAACTGGCACCACCACTGGCGGCGGTACTACTACTGGCCGTTAATTCCACAGACAGTTTCTGTCTCACATGCTCTTAAAATAAAAGAGCAGCTGGTTTTGCAACCAGCTGCTCTTTTATTTTAAGAGCATGTTTAAATTTCATCTTTGCGCTACAAACGACCATAAAAAGAACCTGCGTTCACCTTTTTCTCGCACCGTAGCGCTGCTACGCTGCTCCAAAAACGCTTCCGCAGAACCTTTCTCTGGCCGTTTTCGCCAGCAAACCTCAAATTTAAACAAGCTCTAAGGAAAATCCTCCTTTCCCTTAAGGGCAATTCTTTATCTGTTCCCTTATCTCCCCCAGCGACACCCGCTCCGCCGGGGACTTGAACTCCTTTTGCATGTAGTTGATGATATTGGTGAGATCTGCTTCCGTTAACCGCGGGTTGCCGGGCATGTCCTGGTTGTACTGCCGGCCATTCACCATAATGGGGCCTTTGATTCCCTGCCGAATAAGACAGGCCAGAATATCCCGGTTTTTCTCTGTATAATCAGAATTCACCAAGGGGGGGATAATCCCTCGCAACCCCTCTCCGTTTTCCAGGTGGCAACTGGCGCAGTGCCGCCCGTAGAGCAGCTCGCCCTCATCGCCCCGTTGGGTGAAACAGCCCGCAAGGGCAATACTCACCCAGAGAAAAAACAGGAGCTTCTTTTTAGGGAGTCCCATACAACTAGTTTTTCTCCTCGGCCAGTAACACGTCCATGTCCTGCAAGAGTTTGTCTATGTCTTTGGCGTCTGTACCGTCATAGTGGCCGCGCAAACGCCGCTGCTCGTCTACCAGCAAGAAGGCACCGCTGTGCTCAAACCCGCCCGGCACGGCGTTGTCTACCATGGCACTGGTAAAATAATGCTTCTGGGCCATGTCCAGGATTGTGTCACGGTTGCCGGTCAGGAAATGCCAGGTACTACTCTTCACACCCAACCTATCGGCGTAGTCACGCAGCACGGCTACGGTGTCATGCGTGGGGTCAATGGAGTGCGAAAGCAAGGCTACCCGGGGGTTGTCTTTGTACTTCTCATACACCCGCAGCATTTGGCTCTTCATTTTGGGGCAGATAGACGGGCAAGACGTGAAAAAGAAATCGGCGACGTAGATTTTGTGGGCGACGGTCTGCTGGGTCACCATCTGGCTGTCCTGGTTCAGGAACGCAAAATCTGGGATGGAGTGATAAAGTGTATCTACGGTCGGCTTGCCGTTGGCCATGGTCACCCGCGGCTCGCGCGGCCCAAGAATGGGCAATTGTTTTTCCGCCGGAGACGAGGTGCAGGCGGTGGCCAACCCCACGCCAAGGCAAAGGGCTAAAAAAGTATTTTTCATTTAGAAGGGTTTCGGTAAAGGGAGTTCAAGGAGTCGGCGGCCCGAAGGCTTTGGGCAATGGAACGGCGCACTTCCTCTATTTTATCTTTTTCCTGCTGCAAGTAGGTTAATGCCTCCTCCGGCGATTTCCCTTCCGGATTCCGGTAGGCCCGCATCCACTGCATCATCTGCTCATCTGCCTCAACCAAATCAGAGACACCATGGGCCAGACTTCTTTGAGCAGACGTATCCTGCATCATCACAGAATCTTTCAGGTAGGTGAGTTCTTTCCGGTGGGTGTACAACGTACCCATGTGGGCCATGGCCGAGTCATGGAGCGCCAGCACCTCTTGTTGCAACGCTTCTACCTTTTTCTCTGGCGAAGGCGCACAGGCCCCGCAGCCCAACGCCAGTAAAAACAGCGGAAAAACGGAAGTTTTCATAAAGGAGTACATTTTCAGGTGCAAAGGTAGCCGCTACACCCATAGAACGCACTGCTTTCTGTTAGATTATCACAGATTCGGTTTTGCCCCATTTCTGTACATCTAGGGGCACTGCCGTTCCATGATAGCCATACAGGTTTCCAGCGCAATCGCGATTTTGGTGAGCAAACACAGAAATGGAAATGCCGAGAAGCGGTTAGCGTCACACCGGCTGCCTGACCGGGAACGGCAACCACCAAGGATTGCCCTACATTTTTAATGTGGATAGGATACCGGGGATCAGATACCGCGGAGACAAGGCAATGCCTGGTCTCTACATGGGTGGGAATTTCTGTTTTAGGGCTGATTTTGGAAAAACAGCCCTAAAACAGACAGCATAAAAAAACGGCTGCTTTACAGGCAGCCGTTTTCTATTTGGTTCAAGCTGATTACCAGCTGAAGTCTTCGCGGGAGGGTGGTTGTGAGCCTTGGCCTCTTACGTGGCCGCTCATGGGGTCAAATCTGCGATCCTGGCCTTCTTCTGAGCGGTAGTCGCGGTCATTGCCCCAGCTGAGGGAACCGGCCATGTTGCCGTAGTTCTCGCTTCTGGCTCCTTCGCCTTGCTGGTGGTGGTGCTCCCGGCGGCCCTGGTTGTAGTCAAAGTTGGCTCCGCCCTCGGCGCGGGTTCTGCGGTCATAGCCGCTGCTCAAGTTACCTAACTGGCGGCCTCGGTCATATTCACCCCGGCTGTAGTGCGACTGGGCATCGTCATAGATTTCATACCGGCTGTCATCGCCCCGGCGCGAGATGTCATTGGTGCCAATGTCACGCACGCCGCCTCTGGAACCGGCCCTGTCTGCTGGCTCCCAGCCCCGGGTGTTGTCTGCGCCGCGGCTTCCGGGCCGACCGGAGCCGTCATACTGCTCGCGTTCGCCGGGGGCGAAGCTGTTGTGGTCACGGTACGCACCGTACACCTGGCGGTTCACAGGCCTGTCCTCCCCACGGCCGTGGCCGCTGCTCCACTTAGAACCGTCTCCCGAATCTTGTCTATGCGAACCGTTGGCAGAGAAGCCCCAGCCCTGCGCACCGCCGTAGCTGCCCATGTTGCCATAGTTGCGGGTAGAATGCTCCAGGCCGTTGTTGTCTTCGTGGGCGCCCAGGTTGTCAAAGCGCTCGCCGCGGCGGTTAGGGTCACGGCCGTAGTCACGGGGCAGTTCATGGTCTCTCTCGCGGCGGCGGTCTTCGTTGGAGCCCTGGTACTGGCCGCTCCGGTAGTCACGGCTTATGTCCCGGTCGTTGAAGTTCTGGCGGTTCAGGTTATCGTATTCCCGGCCGCGGTCATTGTCCAGGCGGTAGGCTCCGCGGTATTGGTCTTCATCGGCCCGCCGGTGATCTGAACGGCGATGATTGGGATCATCTGATCTATGGTTTCTGTTCATGGGGTTAGACTTTTGGTGCAACAATCAGTTTCTCTTAACGACAAGAAAGGCCTTGCGGTTTTGGGGCTGTTTTTTGAAAAACAGCCCCAAAACCGCAAGGCCTTGGGCAATCCGTTATTTTGTGCGCAGGTTGTTGGCGTTGCTGCCGTCCAGGTTGGTGGTGTCTTCTTCGTCTTCGGCGGCCACGTTGCCTTCTGAGAATCTGCCTTCGGGCTCCTGATCCAGGAAGTCGGCCTCTATGGCTTGCAGGCGGCTGCCGCCCAGGTCTGGCTTGGCGGTCTCATCATGGTGGGCAGGGGCGCCTTTTACAGGAGTGGGGTTGTCGTCTGGCAAGCGTTTGCTTTCGTCAGCATTGGTGATGTTGTCGTTTTCAATGGGCATAGGATTGGGCAGTAAATAAAGCAGCCACTGCAGCCGCTTTGGTTATTGTACGCGCCCAAAAGAAAATGTTTGTTAACAAATCATGACGAATCCCGTTTAGGGCTTGTTTTTCAGAAAACAGGCCCTAAACGGGATTCGGCAAAGACAGGCCTTCCTTTAGTTTTCGCTGAAGGGTTCCATCTTGATTTTCTCAATCATGAGGTATTTCTTGAATTCGTGCAGCATGCGGGACATTTCCTGGTCTTGTTCTTCCATCTGCTTCTTTTCTGTGTCGGCCAACTGAATGGCAGACCGGAGTTGCTCTAAGCTTACGGCCATGTGGTCGCGGGCTTCCCGGGCCCGGTGCCGCAGTTCCTCCTCCATCTCCTGCGAGGCGATGTTGGTGTCCAGTTCCTGCAAACACACCTCCAGAAACGGGATCATGTCCCAGGGGTTGTTGGGGCGGTTCCAGGTGAATTCAATGTTACAGCGGCGGCACTTGTAGCGGTTCAGTTTCCAGCCCAGCTCATTGGTGACTACCGTTTTCTTTTTTACGTGGTCAGATTTCTGGCAGGTGGGGCACTGCGCGTGGTCTTCAATGATGGTCTTCAGGGTCTCGTGCTTGCCCAGCACCCGTTGCCTGAAATCGGCGTGGTTATATATTTTCTCGGTGAGGCGTTCACAGGCGGCATTCAACTCTTCGTGCTCCTGGGTAAGGGTGCCTTCAGCCGCCAACCGCTCTCCCCGCTTTTTGAAGAAGGCGATGAGCTTGATGACTTCTTTCTCGTTCTCAGTGATGTGCTGCTTCATGTGCTCTCTGCTGCTTTTTGATTATCCAAAGATACAAAAAAGCGCGGTTACCGGAGAAAGGCGTTTTGGGCCGCCTTTCGGCAAAACGGGCCAAAAACGAAAAAGCCTCTCCTTCCGCAAGGAAGAAGAGGCTGAAAAAGAAGGAGCAGACAGCACAAATGTCATTAGCATCCGTAGCATATCCCCCAATAAGCACCAGAACTTTTGACGCTTCTGCAAGCAGAAGTGCACTGTCGCTCCTTTATATTTTCAATTTTTTCACCAACAAACGGTCTTTGTTGCTTTAACTGTGTCAAAGGTAATAGGTAATTTCTCTCCTTCTAGCATTTTTCGGTGAGAACTCCATTTTCCAAGTTGAACTACCCGGTTGGTAGGTTGAATTAGTCTTTTCAAAAGTTAAGCCCCCTTTCTCTCTCAGTCTTTCTCAGGCCTGCCCTCACGCCCGTTGCTTTCTCTTCCCAACGCGCAAAAAACGCCTTTTGGGGGCTCAACGCTTCAAATATAATAAATATAAAGTTCATCCTTAACACTATCCTATATACTTATTAGATTAATTACATTTCGTTATATTTATTAAAAAACTTACCTTTGACGAGTATTTTGAACTAAAGGTTACAAACAATGCGTTCCTGATCTTGAAAGACGGAATATTACAGTACTTTTACTGAACAAAGCCTTAAGAAAGCAGATTACAATCTTAAACCTAGTTGCCAGTTAATACAATTTACCACAAACACATATGAAACAATTATACTTTCCTGTACATTTTGGGCATTGTGCTGCTAGCAGCAAGCAAGGCCAGAAAAAAGAAATTGGTTTCTCTGAGTTTCAATCTCCGGTAGGCATTGGCCAAACCGCACCTTGGCAAGTGTAACTACGCAGTAAAGTACCCCTTGCCGGGCAGGGCTGCCCGGCAAGGGGTACTTTCTCTAAAAATTCAGTGTAACCAATTATTTCCCTCTGGCTCCATGACGCCTATTAAAAAGTTTTTCCATTCACTGGGCTTTCTGTTCCTGTTGAGCTACGTCTCTTACGCACAGACCTGCCCCGACAAACCCGTCGCCTCGCTGGCAGATGCCAACGAAGAGAACTTCACCAGGTGCAGTTCAGTAGGTGGGTCGTTAGATTACAACATAGTTGTAGCCAACACCTCCACCACCGCCGCCACCAACAGAACCTACACCATTGAGTGGGGTGATGGCAGCACCAACACCTATCCCGCCAGCTTTTCTTCTGCCACGCACACGTACAGAACCCAGGGCAGCTTCAACCTGAAACTGACGGTGACCAGCTTAAGCGGCTGTAGCAGCAGCGTGGTGTACTCGGTGTTCAACGGCAGCACCCCGGGTTTAAGCATCCAAAGCCCTACCAACACCTCAGATTGCGCCCCGGCCGCCTTTACCTTTGGCATTAGCAATACAGAGAATAATGCGCCCAACACCACCTATGCCATTTGGTTTGATGATGGCACTGACACCCTGTATTATACCCAAGCCACCCTACCCAAGTTTATTACACACGCGTTCACCAAATCATCTGAAGGTAAACCCAAAGGTTTCACCATGTCTGCCGTGGCGTATGGTTGTATCCAGAAACGGCTGGACGCAGACGGTATCATCATTTCAGCCAAACCTGTCCCAGCGTTCAGCATGGCCCCGGAAAGCCCGTTTTGCGTGGGCCAGGTGGTGAAACTGAACGATGAGACCAAAGGAGGCTTTAACGGGAACAATGTGGGAGGAAATACCAACGGCTACCGCCGTCTGTGGACTATCTTACCAAACGTAGGCTGGGAATTCACCAACAACACCAACGCAGCCTCGGTGAACCCGTCCATTAAATTCAACGAGAGCGGCACGTACAAAATCACACTGGCCGTAACGCCGTCGGGCACCAGCACTACCTGTTTGGGTGACTCCATCGTGAAGAACATAGTGGTACAGGATCTTCCTGCTCCGGCTTCGGCTTTACCGGCTTCTATCTGCTCGGGCACCACCGCCACCCTAAAGGCGCAAGGAGATGCGCCTATCTTTAGATGGTACGCCTCAGCCAATGCCAATACGCCACTAGCTACGGGTGCCACCTTCACCACTCCGGTTCTTACGGCCACTACTACGTATTATATAGAAACGGCTTTGAACGATGTTTGCGCCAACCCCGTCCGAACTCCCGTCACGGTTACCGTGCAGCCTTTGCCAACCCCGCCTACCCTCACCCCGGTGACGATCTGCGCCGGCAGCAGCACTACTTTGCAGGCGGCGGCCTCCACGGGTACCGTTTACTGGTACGCCACTGCCGCGGGCACTGAAGTTCTTGCCACCGGAAATAGCTTTACCACGCCTGCCCTAACGGAGACTACTACCTACTTCGCCTCCACCTTATCACCAGAGAACTGCTTCTCCTCTACCCGCAGCGCCGTTGTGGTAACCGTACAACCAGTATTGGGCGGGAATACCATCAGCGCCGCGCAGACCCTTTGCGTGGGAGAAACCGCGGCTGTCCTGAAGGGAGCCCCCATGACCGGCGGCTCTGGCACATATGCCTACTACTGGGAAAGCAGTATTGACGGCCGAACCTACCAGGAAGCAGAAGGAACGCACACAGAAGAAACCTATAGCCCGGGCATCCTTCCCCGCACCACCTGGTTCAAGCGCACCGTTACCTCTGGCAGTTGTACCAGCGTCTCTGAGCCGGTACAGATCAAGGTGGTGCCCGTGGTTACCAATAACACCGTTGCCCCGGCCCTGCCGATCATTTGTTACGGCACGGCCGCTACCGTAGCAGGCTCCCTGCCCGAGGGCGGGAACGGCGGTTCACCGGTTTATCTCTGGGAAACCAGCACCACCAGCGCCACCGAAGGCTTTGCCGACGCCGAGGGCATCAATTCAACCCAGTCCTATACCTCAGGAGCCCTTACCGTAGACACCTGGTTCCGGAGAAAAGTAAGCATTGACGGTTGTACCCAGACGTCACCGGCGGTATTGATTACCATCAACAGCTTCTCCTTCCCTCCTACCGTAGCTAACGTAACCATCTGCAGCGGCGCTTCGGCCACCTTAACGGCTACTGCCCCCGGCGGGCCCTATGAATGGTACACCAGCGCCACCGGCGGCACGCCTTTCTTCACCGGTGACCAGTATGTGACCCCTGCGCTTTTTGCCTCTACTATGTACTTTGTCCAGAGCAAAGCCGAAGGAAACTGTTCTGAGGCCCGCACCGAAGTAAAAGTGACGGTACTTCCGGTTATCGCGAACAACACCATTACCGGGGCCGAGGAAGTTTGCGAAGGCAGCGCCCCTACCATCCTGGCAGGCTCCAGACCTACCGGCGGGAACGACGTGCCGGTGTACCTGTGGTTCAGCAGCGAAAATGGAACCGACTTTGACCCAGCCAACGGCACCAACAATGAGCAGAATTACGCTCCGGCAGCCTTAACGCGGCCTACCTGGTTCCGCCGTCAGGTGACCATGGGCCCGTGCGCGGAATACTCCAACATCATCAAGGTAGAAGTTACCCCAGCCCTGGTCGCGGTGCCTGTGCCTTCAGACATGGAAATCTGCGATAACTCTTCTGCCCCTATCATCCGCCTTGCCGCCTCTACCGGCGGAAACGGCGACTACACCTATCTATGGGAGAAAAGCATTACCAGTGCTACCGCTGGTTTTGAAACGGCTTCCAGTTCTTCTGATAACCTCCCCTTCGCGCCTGGTATTTTGCACACCACTACCTGGTTCCGTAGAATCACAACATCTGGCAAGTGCCAGATCATTAGCCCGGCCATCAAAATCACGGTGTTGCCCTTACCGGCGCTTCCTATTGCCAATGATGCCGTCACTTGTGAGAATTCAACCGCTACGCTTGTGGCTACGCCCGCTTCGCCAAAACAGACCATCCAGTGGTATGACGCCGCTACCGGCGGAAACCTGCTGGCCGAGGGAAATACCTTCACCACGCCTGTTTTAACAAGAAATACCTCCTACTATGCCCAAGCGGTGACTGAAAACGGCTGTCTTGCCCCCACCAGGGTAGAGGTGAGAGCGATTGTTTCGCCGCTGCCTGCCGCTCCTGCCACCATTGCCGCCACGGTTTGTCACTCAGAGAGAGCGGTGGTGCGGGTAAACAACCCCGGCACCGACATCACTTATGAGTGGTTTAGCGAAGCCACCGGCGGAACGGCTCTGTTCAGAGGTCCTTCTTACACCACCGCTGCGCTTACCCAGAGCACGACTTATTACGTGCAGGCCACCGTGGCTGGCTGCGCCGGGCCAAGGGCGGCGGTAATAGTGACCGTACAGGATCCAATTGGCAATAACGTACTCAGCGGCACCCAGGAAGTTTGCGCCGGCACCGGCACCACCACCCTTACCGGCTCGCAGCCAACCGGCGGAAACGGTCTCTATACCTACCAGTGGAAAAGCAGCACAGACGGGGTTTCCTTCTACACCATCACGGAGGGAGGCCAGGGTGAAAGTTACTCGCCGGGCAACATGCACCAATCTACCTGGTACCGTCGCACTGTGTCCTCCGGCACCTGTGTGCCACATGAAAGCGCTCCTATCAAAGTGACTGTGAGTGAGTCCATCATCAACAACTTCATTCAGGACAACCAGGTCATCTTCATCAACACCAAACCAGCCGCCTTCACGGGCACTACCCCTTCGGGCGGGAATAAAGAATACCAATTCCAATGGAAGAGCAGCCAGGATGGCGTGACGTTTAAGGAAATCCCGGGGGCTACGAAGCAAACGTACGCTTCTGGTGCGTTAACCCAAACTACCTGGTTCCAGCGGGTGGTAGAGTCTGGCGGTTGCCAGGTTACCTCTAACGTGGTGAAAGTGACGGTGAACACCGAGATAGCGAAGAACACCATCTTTGAAGATCAGAGCATCTGCACCGGCACCACTCCTTTGACCTTGTCGGGTACTGACCCGATTGGGGGCGACGGCAACCTCAGCTTCCTTTGGGAGATGAGCACCACCAGCCCTACTGCCGGGTTTGTGAACGCCAGCGGTAATGCCACGGGCAAGAACTACTCGCCGCAGGCGTTGATTGAAACCACCTGGTTCCGCAGAAAAGTAGGATCAGCCTCCAGCACAGACATCTCCAATGTGGTGAAAATTACGGTGTACTCGGCCATTACCAGAAACACCATCACCTCTGACCAGACGGTATGCTTGGGCACGGCCCCGGCCCCCATAGTGGGTGCTGCGCCTACGGGCGGCAACGGTACGTATGCCTATGTGTGGGAAAGCAGCACCAGTGGCCCAACCTCCGGCTTCGGGACGGCCTTTGGCACCAACACTGGGCCTAATTACGCACCGGGTGCCTTGCAGCGCACTACCTGGTTCCGCCGGAAAGCATTCTCTGGAACCTGTGCCGAAAGCGAAAGCAATGTGGTACAGATTACGGTAACGGCCCCGCAACCCCCTACCGTGCAGGAAACCTCTATCTGTATTGGCACCACCGCTACCTTAACTGCGGTTACCCAGGTACCTGCTACCGTGGTAGAATGGTTTGACCAACCCGAGGGCGGAAGAATGGTAGGTTCTGGCTTATCCTTCACCACCCCTATCCTCAAAGAGACCACCACATTTTACGTGCGGTCTGTTACCCAGAACTGCGCAAGTGTGCGGGTACCGGTAACCGTGAACGTTCCGGTATCTACCGCCAACGCAGGCCCAGACCAGAACATTGTCTGGGGGAACTATGCCGCCTTAGAGGCCAAAGGAGGTTTGACCTACAGATGGTCACCAAGCACAGGGCTTAGCAACGCCCAGATTGCCAACCCGGTAGCCAAGCCAGCAGTGACCACTACCTACACGGTGACGGTGACTACCCAGGATGGCTGTAGCTCTACAGACCAGGTGACCATTACGGTCTTGCACCCTATTCAGGTACCTAACGGCTTCACCCCTAACGGTGACGGCATCAATGATTACTGGGAGCTTCCTAACCTTAAAAAATACCCTTACAGCAATGTGCAGATCTTCAACCGCTGGGGGAACAAGGTATTTGAATCTACCGGCTATGAAACCCCATGGGAAGGGCGCATGAACGGGCAACCGCTTCCAGCAGCTACTTATTACTACATCATCCGCCTGGATGAGAAAGAGACTCCACTTACCGGAAACGTTACCATCATCAAGTAAGCCTGTATGAAAAAGCTTGCCACCATCTTCTTGTTCTTTGTGCTGATCTCTCCTGCCATGGCGCAGCAGAAAGCGCAGTACAGCCAGTACCTGTTCAATAACTTTTTGTTGAACCCTGCCCTGTCTGGGATTGAAAGCTACACCGATGTGCGCATGGGTACCCGCCGCCAGTGGGTGGGCATAGACGGGGCTCCGGTCACGTACTACATCAGCGGGCATACTTCCTTCGGGATGAGTGACCGGAACTCTCCCATGGGCCCCGGCACGGGCAAAGGGTTTATCCCCAAGATGCCGTCCAAGCACCCGCGCTCTACCAAGTACCACAAGTCCCGCCCGCACCACGGGTTCGGGGCGGTGGCCCAGGTAGATGAAACCGGCCCGTTGAGCACCACCAACCTGAACCTCACCTACGCTTACCACCACCCAATCACGCGCCGCATTAACATGTCGGTGGGTTTGGCCGGGGGAATGGTGCAGACCCGCCTGGACGGAAACGCGCTCAACCTAATCAACAGCAATGACCCTTTGCTACGGCCGGGTGCCATGAAAAGAACCAACTTTGACCTGGGGCTGGGCACCTGGATCTACTCAGATCAGTTTTACGTGGGTGCCTCGGCGTCCCAGCTCCTGACCACCGTGGTGTCACAGACCGAAGGAGGCCAGACCCCGGAGCAAAAGCTGCAGCCGCACTTCTTCATGACGGGCGGGTACCGCATCAGAATCAGATATGACCTAACCCTGGATCCTTCCATCATGCTGAAGTTCGCGAACCCCAGTCCTTTGTCAGTGGATCTGAACTTCAAGGCCACGTACGCTAACCGAATCTGGGGGGGTATGTCTTACCGCCACGGCGATGCGGTGGCCGCCATTATGGGCCTGAACGTAAACCACGTCCTGGACTTCGGCTACTCCTATGACCTGACCACCTCTGGCCTGAACAGCGCCAGCGCCGGCAGCCATGAATTGATTGTAGGGATCAAACTCCGCAACAAAACCCGGATGCTCTGCCCTGAGTGGCTCTGGTAAAGAGGAAGACCTCATCTGGTAAACTGCCCGTTTTTAGCTTCTTTTTAGAAAAGGAGGTTAAAAACGGGCAGTTCTCTTTTACAGAAAAGCCTGCATGAATGGCACCGCCAAACGCACCATAAAGTACCAAAACCCCCACGCCGGAAGAAGGCGTTTACCTGCTGCACAACTTCTGTACTTTTCGCAAACTCCCTCTTCTTCCCGCCTCTTTCCTTCCAGCCTTCTTAGTCTCGTTGACTGCTCCTGGGAGCACCTATCCACCTCCATCACGTCTGCACACCTCTACCCGCAAGTTATTGGTTATTACGCCTATCCTCTCTTTTCGCGCGCAAGCAAAAATATTTCCCAAAAACCCACGCACCAGGATTTAGACACAAAACCTCACAGGTGTTTTACCGTAAATACCACATAAAGCCTTTAAGATAATTTCAAGAAGAAACCTGTTTCAAGCCCACACCTGTCTTACATTTTAATCCTGAATTCCATGAAAACGTTTACTCTTTCTATCTGCTTGTTTCTCGCCCTGGTTTTCACCGCCTCGGCACAGGCTCCTTCCAATAAGGACGCGGTTGAAAAAACCACTGTTTCCGTCAGCCGCATGATGGTGGATGCCATGAAATTAAATGAGGTGGAGTATATCCAGATCCGGAACCTGAACCAGGAGCGCCTGCAAAAAGCCGCCGAAGTCACCAGAAAATTCGCCGATGACGCTGCTGCCCGTGAAGCTTCTTTACGTGACATTGAAGAAGACTTTGAGAATAAACTTTTCAGGATCTTGAACAACCGTCAGGTAGAGGCGTACGCCGAATTCAAGACCAAACCAGAGGCGAACTTCATGTCTTTGGTACAGCAGGTTTCACCGGGCACTAAGAAAAAAGACTAACCTTTTACCCGCCTGTACACGAGAAGAGGGGCCATATTGCATGGCCCCTCTTCTCGTGTACAGGCGGTTTCTAATCAAATCATGCTCTTCCCTGAAACACATTTTGGAGCTAGTTTGGCGAAAACACGTATAAAACAGGAAAGTTCTTCTGGCAGACGTTTGCGCCGGGGAGGAGTGAGCTGCCAACTGGCTCAATAGCTATCCTAAGCTTTTAATAAACCCAGAGCACTCGCTCGCGTCCCGCGGGTGTGGGTTACCTGCGGCCTCTGGCCGCTTGATGGTGTATCTCTGATGTCTCTTTGTCCATACCAAGCGGCGGGACGCCGGGGTAGCTCACCCTCGCCAGAGGCGAGCGAGAGAAATCATTACTTTTGAGGGATTATTGAAAAACTACCTTAGAAACGGTTTTTCTCCGCTTGCCCTTTACGCGAAGTGCCATAGGTTGCCGCCGAAAGAACTTTCTCTCGTATATAAACCATATCTTTAACCCCGGTTTCCTTCTTAAGTAGCAGGACAAATTAAGCTATTTCTTTTGTTTTCCTGAAAGCATCTTGTGGGCGAACTGGCAAAGCGGTGAATAAACGCCATTGCCGTTCGCCACCCAGATCCTTTCAGGAGGACAAGGAGAAGAGATAGTTATTTCTGCCCTATTACTTACCACAGGGGAAACGCACTAAAAAGTAGCTTATGGAATGGTTTAAAATATATAACCCCAAAGCAATGAACTCCTTCCAGTTCGTTGCGCTCACCGGAATTATCATGTCTGCGCTGGCACACCTACTGTTACACCTGTGGGGCAAGCAGGTAGATTCGTTCAATTATCTATACCTCTGCTGGGGAGTGCTTTTTGTCTTCGGCTCTATCCAGAACCTGCGGCACAATCCCGAAGACGACGATCACCACCACCATCATTAATGGGCGATGGAGCGATTGCATGAGGGAGAGAATTGAGTAAATTCTTTCAGCAGGGCTTCTACCTCATGCATTGTGTAGGATTGGTTATTTCCCCAGACAAGCTGCGCAATTCACTTAATCCGGCTTCTTGTTTTAGGGCTGTTTTCTGGAAAAGGGGATCAAAACAGCAGCCGAAGCGCAACTCTTTTTTGTGCGTCTGCGGTGCCTCGGCTATCTTATGGTTTCAAACCCCACTCCCATGACCAGAGAAGAAGCCTCCCAGATTTTACACCAATACACCAAAAGCGAAAGTCTTTTACGCCACGCCCGCACCGTTGAGCTGGTCATGCGCGCCTACGCCCACAAACTGAGCCAAGACCCGGAACGCTGGGGCAACACCGGCCTCCTCCATGATGCCGATTACGAAGCCTATCCAGACCGTCACCCCCACGTGGTGGTGGAACTGCTGCGCGAACGTGGCGAAGAGGAAATGGCCCACGCCATCTCGGGACACTACAGCCACTGGGGCGTACCCCATGAAAGCCTCTTGGACAAAGCCCTTTTAGGCTGTGACGAGATTACCGGTTTTGTGGTAGCCTGCGCCCAGGTACGGCCACAGCGTTTATCTGGACTGGAAGCTAAATCTGTCCTAAAGAAACTGAAACAAGCCAGCTTCGCCGCCTCGGTAGACCGCAACGAAGTCCGTTTAGGAGCCGAATTACTGGAAGTAGACTTAGCTGCCCACATTGACTTCATCATCCAATCCCTGCAACCCCACGCCGAAGAACTGCAACTGACTCCTGTTTCTTCAGAGGCTTCTTGAGAAGGCAAAATGTACATCAAACATTTATAATCATTAAAAAACTAGATGTGCTAGAAGAATACACAAGATTGTTAATTGATTTCAAGTCCCTACCTAAACACAAACGTGCTAGGACTTTTATGGAAATTTCTGGCTATCCCCATTATGAAAATGTATGTAGCAATATTCTAAAATTCTATCTTGATATTAACAATGAACATGAACTTAAAGACCTAATTATTAATTCAGTTGTTCATTGTGCTGACAAAGACTTCCATCTTGAGTATGAGTTTGAAAATATCGAAGTATTAAGAGAGGTAGAAACTAACAACGGCAATAGATTAGATATTTTAATAAAAACAAATAATTATATAATCGGGATAGAAAATAAATTTTTCATCACTTACACAACGACCTTGAAGATTATTATAAAACAATAAAATATTATTGTCATGAAACAAAGATTCTTATTTGTATAATTTTATCATTAAACCATCTCACAAGCTCTTCCGATTTAGATAAAATCAGAAGCAATAATTTTATCAACATTACTTACGAGCAGGTTTTTAAAAACATAAAGAATGACATTGGTCAATACCTAAACAACATCAATTCAGTCTATGCAAACCATTTAATGGACTTTATTAGGTCTATTGAGAATTTAACTCCCAGAACTATGGAAAACAAAAGTCTTTGGACATTCTTTAAAAACAATCATGATGCAATAAATGAATTAACTGAAAATTTTACACAATATCGCAATTCGCTTTACCAGAAGGTTTATCAATTGAAAGAAGTTTTCCCCAAAGAAGAATACGCACCGAAAGCAGAAAGCCAATGGATTTGGAATGGTGTTAAGGAAAGGAAAGGTGTAATGGCATTAGTTCACGACTATTCAATATCCGGAAAAAGGATCTCCGTTGACACCTATATTGGGTTGAAATGTTGGGAAATAAAAGTATTTGGCCGTAACAAATAACCGACTAGCTTTTTATTTAATACAATGTGCTCAGATAATAACTTTTTACCCAATAATTTAAACACTTACGAAAGAAATAACAGATTGGTACTCCAAAGGTTTGACACAGATATCGAAATATCTTTTGTTACACAATCATTAGCCGAAATACTTAAGAGAATTGAGGAATACAAAACCGAGATTGACAAATCAGCATAAAATAAGTAATATCACCTTCTCTACCATAAGTCTAATTGAACAGCAACGCGGCGGCAAGTGGACTGTTCTGGAAGAATAACCCCATCTAGGGCAGAACGAAAGAACAAAAGCTTCTACTAGCCTGGCCGTACCAGCCGAACCTGAATAATTCCCTACTTTCGTAGCGAATTTTGTTGAAAGGAGAAAATAGAACCATTCTCCCGCCAAAACACACCGAAGGCAGTTCTCCCCATCCGCATTTATGACGTTTTTACAAGTATCTGGCATTTACAAGCAGGGCGAAGAAGAGCCCGTTCTCCAAGACATCAGCTTTTGCCAACAAGAATTCCAAAAGGTGGCCATTGCCGGAGAAACGGGTTCGGGGAAGAGTACGTTGCTGAAGATTATTGCCGGTTTAATACAGCCAGAGGCGGGCACCATCACCTTTGAGAACGAACGCGTGAAAGGCCCCGCCGAGAAGTTGGTGGCAGGCCATCCCGGCATCGCGTATCTCTCGCAGCAGTATGAATTACCGGAGTTTCTGCGGGTAGAGCAGGTTTTGCGGTACGCCAACTCCCTCTCCCAGGCAGAAGCCGATGCCTTGTATGACGTTTGCAAAATCAGCCACCTGCTGCCCCGCAGAACCGACCAACTTTCGGGCGGCGAACGCCAGCGGATTGCCCTGGCCCGCCTACTCCTCACGTCCCCCAAACTGCTCTTGCTGGACGAGCCCTTCTCCAACCTGGACACCGGCCATAAAAGCCTCCTGAAAACCATCATCCAGGACATCAGTGAAAACCTGGACATTACGTGCATACTCATTTCACATGACCCGCTGGACAGCCTTTCCTGGGCAGATGAAATTCTGGTGATGCAAGCCGGAGAAATCCTGCAGACAGGAACGCCCGAGGAGATCTACCAAAGACCAGTCCATGAATACGTGGCCGGTCTGTTCGGGAAATACAACTTGCTTTCCCCGGCCCAAGCCAAGGTCTTCCCCGGAGTTTCAGAAGCGAACCAAACCCAGAAAAGGGGGCTTGTCCGCCCAGAGAGTTTCCATTTAGGAACCGAAGGAGGGAATGCCGTGGCAGGAAAAGTAAAGCGGGTCACGTACTATGGGAGCCATTATGAAATGGAAGTGATTTTGCCCGAGGTAACTGTTACGGTAAGAACGGGGACGGGGCAACTCAAGAAAGATGATGCGGTCTTTGTTTCCCTCGCCCCTGAAAAGGTGTGGTTTCTATAGGTAAGACCTTTCTCTTTTGAACTGTGGAAATGCAAAAGCTACACCGAAAATACAGAAACAGCCTTAAAATCTTACTGTGCCTACTTAGCAATAGCTGCCAGCAGTAAGGGTACGCATTCCGTCGCCCTTTGAAGGGGGATGAGAAAGGCGGAAGAAGAGGCAAGCAGCTTTCGTTCAATGCTAAACAGCCGGTGTAAAGCACAGGGAACGCCATTACCAGCAGGAGTAATCATCCTCCTACCCCCTTCAAAGGGGGACGAAATGCGTACAAGAATCTGTGCATGAAGGCGATGAACCGGTACTTCTTAGTCTGAGTAAACCGCTCAATTTCCTAGTTGGCGTTAGTCCTTTCTCTTCAGGAATACCATCACCCTGAAAAGAATTAACCACAGGGGCGTTTTGGGCCTGTTTTCCGGAAAACAGGCCCAAAACGCCTCTGTGGTTTCAAGTAAAGGCCCTACACAACAGCGACTTTGAAGGGAGTGATGTCTACTTTCTCCCACACTTTCTGGAGCAGGTAAGGCTCCTGGGTCAGCCACTGCTGTACCCCGTCTTCATTGTCAAATTCCACCACCATGGTGGAGCCCATCATTTCCCCGCTAGGGTTGAGCATAGCGCCGCCTAGAATAAAATTTCCGGAGGCTTTCAACTTTTTCACCATTTCCAAGTGGTTCGGGCGGGCGGCCATGCGGCGCTCCAGGGCTTGGGCATCGGTGTAATCCAGGGCAGTGATCAGAAACTGTGGCACAATCTGTAGAGGTTGGTTCTGATTGGAAGGTACAGAAAATACCTTACTCCTGTTTCATCGGGGCGAAAAGTCCTGCTAAGAGCTTGTTTCTTTCTGGCCCGTTTTTGGCCTTACTTTCATAAAACAGGTCAAAAACAAGACTTCCCATACTACTTCTTAAAATTTTTTAAAATACAACCCAGAAGTTTCGTTTATCTATTGGCATTTGCAGATATTAGCCGCCGCTACTTTCTCCTTCCAACAATGAAAAGAACCTCCCTCCTCCTCCTCCTGCTTTGCCTGTGGCACGCTTCGGTGGCCCAGTCGTTTAAGTTCGCTTTCGTCACCGACATCCACATTGGGTCTACCAACGGCGGGGCCGAAGAAGACTTGGAGCGCACCATTGCCGATATCAACAGCCAGGAAGGCATTGATTTCGTGCTGCTCACCGGAGACATCACCGAGATGGGCACCGATGCCGAACTGAAAACGGCCAAACAGATCATCAGCAAGCTGAAAGTGCCTTACTACATTGTGCCGGGCAACCATGACACAGGCTGGTCAGAGTCGGGCGGGGTGAGTTTCATCCGGGAATTTGGGTCAGACAAATTTGTGTTTGAGCACAAAGGGCTGAAGTTTATTGGCTGCGCCTCGGGCCCGTACGTGCGCATGTCAGACGGCCATATTCCGCGCGATGCCACGGTTTGGTTAGACAGCGTTTTGGCCAAAACACCCAAGAATCAGCCTATCGTTTTCGTCAACCATTACCCGCTGGACAACGCCCTGGACAATTGGTATGATGCCATTGACCGCCTGAAACAGTACAACACCCAATTCTCTATCTGCGGGCACGGCCACCAAAACCGCGTGGCCGACTCTGAAGGGCTGCCAGGCACCATGGGCCGCTCTAACCTCAGGGCGAAGGATGCCATTGGGGGCTATAACCTGGTAGAGATGCGGCAAGATTCCGCGTTGTTCGCGGAGCGGACGCCGGGGGTGGGCACCAAACCGGTGTGGCGCAGAATCGCGCTGGGCACCCGTTCCTACAATGACGGCAAAACCTATCCCCGGCCTTCCTTTGCGGTCAATGACCAATACGCCACTACCAAGAAAGCCTGGAGCTACCACTCAGACGCCAACGTAATCTCTACCCCGGTGAGCAGTCATGGGCTGGTGATTTTCGGGAACAGCGTGGGCAAAGTAGAGGCATTGAAAGAGAAAGACGGCAAAAAAGTGTGGTCATTCCAGACGGGCGGCGGCGTTTTCTCCTCTCCTGCCGTCTTCAATGACAACGTCATTTTCGGTTCCGGCGACGGGCACATTTACGCATTAAAAGCCAAAACTGGAAAACTAGCCTGGAAAACCAAAACCGGGGCCTCGGTGCTGGGCTCGCCGCTGGTAGAGAAAGGCATGGTGTACATTGGCGGCAGCGACGGCAAGTTCAGGGCCCTGGAAGCGGCCACCGGAAAACAAGTCTGGGAATTCGCTGGGCTGGAAGGCCCTATGGTCAGCACGCCGCTGGCGTATGAAGGCAAAATCATCTTCGGGGCCTGGGATAGGCACCTGTACGCGTTGAACCAGAAAGACGGCTCCCTGGCCTGGAAATGGAACAATGGCTCGGCCAACCGCATGTTCTCCCCCGCCATGGTTATTCCGGTGGCGCACGACGGCGTGGTCTACATTGTGGCCCCAGACCGTTTCATCACCGCCCTTGACAGTAATACCGGCCAGCCCCTGTGGCGCAGCAAAGAAGCCACCGTGCGGGAATCCATTGGCATGTCTGCGGACAAGAAACTGGTGTACGGCAAAACCATGCAAGACGAAGTGGTGGCCTTTGAAGCAACCAAAACAGAACCCAAACTTGCCTGGCGCCTGAACGCCGGCTTCGGCTACGAACACGTACCGTCCATGCTCATCGAAAAAGACGGCGCGGTTTTCTTCGGAACAAAGAGTGGCGTGGTCTACAGCATCAACCCCAAAACGCAAAAAGTAAACTGGGCCCACAAGATTGACAACTCCATGGTGAACACCGTCAACGTGCTCCCCAAACGCAGAGTGGTGGCCGCTACCATGGATGGCAAAGTGGAAATGCTGACGTATTAGGAACCGGTTTCCGTTTACCGGCTGTTTTTTGAAAAGCGGCCGGTAAACGGAAACCGGCAGTTCCCCGCCCCTCCCATTGCAGGAGGGGCTTTTTCTTGGGCTTATTGCTGGTTTTGAGCCCGTTTTCTGAAAAAGAGGCTCAAAACCAGCAGAGGAATAACCGGGTGCCCCTGCAATATCGCCCGTTCCTAAGACCTCGTAGCGTCTGTGCCAGCAGCCTCAGTAAAGCGTGCATCTACAGGAGTAATCACCCTTCGCCTCCGAGGCTCATCCTACCCCATAAGGCTAAAACAAAGGAGCACGATATCTAATCGTCCCCCTTTGAAGGCTAATCTTGCAGGGAAAATTTCTTTTCTTGCTGTTCGGGAGTTCCACTCCCGAACCTGCCTGCTGCGGAGTTCCACTCCGCCGGGAGCCACGGGCAAAAGAAGGGGAGTGGAACTCCCCAGCAGTAAGCTTCCGGAGTGGAACTCCGAAAGAGCGGTGTCTAAAACAAAGAAGCACGATATCTGATTGTCCCCCTTTGAAGGGGGTAGGGGGATGATTACTCCTGCTGGTAATGGCGTTCCCTGTTCTTTACACCGGCTGTTTAGCATTGAACGAAAGCTGCTTGCCTCTTCTTCCGCCTTTCTCATCCCCCTTCAAAGGGGGACGAAATGCGTACAAAATCCGGTGGGGTAGGAGGAGCTTCAAAGGGGGAGTATTTGCATAAGAGGCGGTATTTCGTTTTTAGGAAAATCGAATTGTATTCACCTCATTTTTGTTAAAAGATAAAAATACTTTCTGTTTAATTAAACTTTATCATTCCAGCCATTAAACCATTGGCTCAGATACTTGTCCAAGGAATTCCGCCGACCAGAGGATAGAAAGAGAGAGAAGGAAGATGAGAAATCTCTGGCGAAGGACTTCCCGTTTCGCTTTACGTATCTCATTGCCGGTCTTGTCTGTATGGCTAGAATAAAACAGTTTTCCCTCTTCCGTCTAGTAGGAGTTTTCCTTCTCTCCACAGCTTCTGTCTTTACAAAAGTTCAGGCGGTGGCGGCCCCCACCGTTTCTGCCCTCCTTTCGCAAACCAACGGCATTTCTGTCTCCGGGACGGTGATAGACGCAGTCTCCAAAGCTCCCGTAGATTTCGCCACTGTGGCCCTGCAAGACAAAAACGGAAAACTAATCACGGGGGTGCCCTGTGATGCCAACGGAAAATTCACGTTCCCCAATGTCGCGCCGGGGGCGTATGACTTGGCTATCAGCTTTATTGGGTACAAAACCAAGCTGCATTCCATCACTGTTCTGGCAGGAACGGCCCCGCTGCAATTGGGCCAAATTCTGCTGGAGTCTGACAGCAAGGCCTTGGAAGAGGTAGTGGTAACCGGCGAGAAAGACCTGATTCAACAAACCGATGACGGCATGGTCTACAATGCCGAAAACGACATCACCAACATTGGCGGTACTGCGGCCGATGTGCTCAAGAAAGTACCTTCTTTGGCCGTAGACATTGACGGAAACGTGGAGATGCGCGGCAGCACCAAAATCAAGCTCCTGATCAACGGCAAACCCTCTACCATGCTCGCCGACAACCTGGCCGAGGCGCTGCAACAGATCCCGGCGGACATGATTAAATCGGTGGAGGTGGTCACGAGCCCCTCGGCCAAATATGACGCGGAAGGGACGGCGGGCGTGATTAACATTATCACCAAGCAAAGCTCCATTGAAGGCATGACGGGCCAGGTCACGGCCACGGCCGGAAACCGCTCTAACAACCTGAACACCAACCTGAACCTGCGCAAAAAGAAGTTCGGGCTGCGGGCCAGCGTAGGCGGCAACTTCAATGACCGCGTGGGCGATTCTGAATCTGACCAGGTATACTTCAGGGAAGAGAACTTCATCCAGACGCCCACCAAACTCATTCAGCAGAGCAGCACCTTTGAGAACAACGGGCGGTCGCTGTTCACGCAGGTGGGCGGCGACTATGACTTCAACGAGAAGAACAACCTGAGTGCCAGCGTGCGCTTTAACCGTTCCCGCAACCTTAGTGACCGTAGCCTTTCCACGTCCCAGTTCACGCCCTCGGGCGAAGAGCAGGTGCAGAATTACCGATTCCGGGACATTGACAACCTCAACCGCAACAACGGGTTTGAAACCAACCTCCATTATAAAAGACGCTTCCAAAAGAAAGGCCAGGAGCTGGACATCATGGCTATCTTCAACACCAACGGGAGCGAAAGCGATTATGCGCTCACCGAAGAAAACAAAACCGACGTGATTACCCGGCTGGAGCAGAGCAACAACCACAGCACCAACCGGGAATTCACGTTCCAAACAGATTATTCGCACCCGTTTGAGAAACTGGGCAACCTGGAGGCCGGGGTGCGGGCGGTGTTGCGGAACTCGGGCAGCGACTATGATTTCCGGTACTCCCGGTCGGCCGCGGCCCCATTGGTAGTAGACCCGGCCCGTTCCAACCTGTTCACCTATCACCAGGATGTATATTCGTCTTACCTGTCTTACACCTACCGCTGGAAAAAAACCTACACCCTTCGCGTGGGTGGGCGCTATGAATACACGGCCGTGACCGGCGACTTTGAAACCAATAACGTGGAAACCAGCCTGGAGAAACCGTTCCATAACTTCATGCCCAACGTCATGCTCATGAAGCGGTTCAAGAACGACCAGCGGCTACGGTTAAGCTACTCCACGCGTATTCAACGGCCCGGCATCAACCAACTGAACCCCTACCGCAACGAGAGCAACCAACTCAACATCCGCTACGGAAACCCCAACCTAGACGCCGAAATCACGCACAACTCTGAACTCAATTATAGCTTTTTCCTGAAAACCACCAGCTTCAACGCCTCCCTGTACTGGCGGCAAACCAACAATGACATTAACCAGTACCAGTTCCCCATCAGGGCCAACAATGATACCCTCAACACCACGTTTGCCAACCTGGGCAAAAACGCCACGTACGGCACCAGCCTTTCGGCTACCACCCGTTTTCATCAGAAAGGCCAGGTGGGGGTAAACCTGAACGTGTTTTACAACGATCTCACCAGTTTCATAGGTCGTACTATGCTTAGCCGGGCGGGGTTCATGTACAACCTGAGCGGGAACGCCTCTTACCGGTTCGTGAATGACGTAAGCGTGCAGACGGCCGGTTCCTTTAACTCGCCCCGGCTTTCCTTGCAGAGCCGAAGCACCTACAACTATTCCTACAGCCTGGGCCTGCGCAAAGAGTTCTGGAAACGCAAAGGCGGCGTGAGCCTGAACGTAGAGAACTTCCTGTTCAGCAACAATTCCATTAGAACCACGGTCACCAACACCAACTCCAACAACTATAACCAGAATAACAACTACAACCGCATCGTGCGCGTGAGCTTTAACTTCCGCTTCGGGAAAATGGAGTTTAAACGCAACAAAGCCCTGGAGAAGTTGACGGGCGAAGGCGGGAAAAGGAAAGGCTAAGGGCACAGACACGCGCAGGTCTGAAAGACGCTGCGCGTGTCTTCTAAGTTGACGCTGCTGCGATTGCTGCGACAAAGCTCCTTCCTTGTGTCATTAGGCGAGCGAGAGGAAACTACCGTAAATTTTCCCCGCGCCATACATGCTTGCATTTCTATTGCGTATACGTACTTTCGCAGATCATTAAAAAAGCAAGGCATGACCAACAACGATATCATGAAGAAACTGCGCGTGGCGCTTCAGCTCCGGGATGATGACATCATCGATATCCTGAAGCTGGTGGATTTCAACGTTACCAAGAGCGAACTGGGCGCCATTTTCCGGAAGGAAGACCATCCCAACTACAAGCCCTGCGGCGACCAGTTACTGCGCAACTTCCTGAACGGCCTGGTCATTCACCTGCGTGGCACGCCCGAGGAAAAGAAGCCGGCAGCCACTCCTTCCCCGGCCAGAAAGCCCATAGCTTACCCGCCCCGCAAGAAATAGAGGCCTTATTTTCCCTAGAGCCGTTTTGGCCTTGTTTTCAGAAAACAGGGCCAAAACGGCTTTTTCGGGTTTCCCTGTTTTTCCGGCGGCAAATTTTGTATCTTCCTGCTACCAACATCGGCCCTGCCGTTTCGCGGGTATTTTCCTAAAAACAAGCTAAAAACGAACCTATGGAAAAAGTAACTGTCCGCGAAGGCTACCAAACGGTGATGCCGTACCTCATTGTGCCCCGCGCCGCGCAGTTCATGGACTTTCTGCGGAAGGTGTTTCAGGCCGAGGAGAAATACCGAACGGATCGCGAAGACGGCCAGATCATGCATGCTGAGATGACGATTGGCGGCAGCACCATCATGCTCGCCGAAGCCACCGGCGAATGGGCTGCCCAACCGGCCGGGCTTTACATCCACGTGGCCAACGCCGACGAGGCCTACCACCAAGCCCTGGCCGAAGGGGCCACCCCGGTGATGGAACTCGCAGACCAACCCTACGGCCGCAGCGGGGGCGTGAAAGACCCGTTCGGGAATACCTGGTGGGTAACCTCGGCTTTGTAGGAAGAAGGCAATAAACCATCGAAAGATGTCTCTGAGATAAAGACAAGGTACGCTCCGTGCACTTCAGGAAAAGGGCTTTGGAAGTAAACCCGCAGAACCTACGTGCTGGAATACCTCGTCTATCTTAACACTCTGCAAGCCAATCTACCCACAAGAGTTTTTAAGGCAGTTTGGCATCATCTCTGTTTACCAGGCTATCTTTTGGTTACCAGTTAATTTCAGGACGGTACAGCTGGACATAAAAAGGGCACCAGAACACCCCTGGTGCCCTTTTCGTTTTAAGGCTATTTTACAAAAATCAGGCACTAAACGCCCTGTCCTTCTTTGCGTTCCCCCTACACCTCAACAGTAGGAACGGCTTCTTGCTCCTGCACTTGTTTGTGGGTATTACAATGGATGCATCCTTCAGAGCAAGCCGTTTTGCGGGCTTGGTACAGGTTCAAAAGCGGCGTGTGCAGGTGGTAAGCGCTGGTTTTGCGGTAACGGCCCGAGAAGTACTCGTTCAATAGGTGCGTGTCACGGGTGGCCACTACGAAGAGGTCTGGCGTGTAAAGTTCTGAGAAATCATTGAGGCCTTCCAGCAGGTCTTCCTCTTCCTGGCAGACAATGGTGGTGTTGGGGTACGTTAACTGCGCCTGCAAGCTGGAGGCTGCTTTCTGCACCTGGCACAATTCCAGCGCCCCTACCTTGCCGTGCAAGTGCAGCAGCGTGAGGTGAGCCGAGAATCCACGGGCCAGTCTCTGCACCAGTTCCAGTACGCTGGCTTCGGTGTCCGTTACGTCCACACTGAAAACAATTTCTTTCAGGGGCTGGAAAACAGCTTGCTGGGGCACCAGCAACATGGGGCACGAGGCGAAATTCGTGAGGGAAAGCACCTCGCCAGGGGCGATGTTTCCCAATAGGGCCTCGGGAGAAGCGACCAACAGGTTGACGTTGTGGTTCTCCACCACAGACGGCAGGTTCTCGCGCAGAAAGCCACTGCGTACCACGCAGAAACGGGTGAGGGATTTTCCGGCAGAGGGCATGTACCTATCCGTAAACGACCGCAGGCGGGACATGAGGTGGCTTTGGAAGGTGGAGGTCAGTTGGTTTTCTCCGGCACAATGCAGCAGCACCAGATCGGCACCAATGGAGGAGGCGAACTGGCTCGCGTACCGAAGGGCTGCCACGCAGGCATCGGTGAAGTTAAAGGGCAGCAGGACTCTTGGGGTTGGCTTCATGGTCTGGGGTGATTTGATAGAACTATCTAATTAAGTTAAGGAACATGGCAAACGGGTGCCTCCTGTTCAGAGGAAACTAATTTGGGGCTCAGGTACGGCACGCCCAGGTTCAGGCCCCGCAGAATGAACAGCACCGCCAGGCAGCCCGCCACGTACGGCACCGCGTTACGCATGAGCGCCCGCCACTTAGGCTGGATGAGCTTTCCGGACAAAGACACCAACCACATAAGCGGCAAGGTACCCAACCCGAACATGAGCATATACAGCATGGCCCCGCCCACACCCGGCGCACTCACCGCCCCGGCCAACGCGAAGTAGACCATCCCGCAGGGCAAGAGCCCGTTCAGAATTCCTACCGAATACAAAGAACCCGCCGACGGATTCATGAACCGCTTCCCGATGGCTTTGCGCAGGGCGTTCCACCAGCGGTCGGTGCCCAGCCACTGGCCGGCGTTTCCGGTGTGTATTTTAGGAAGTAGCACCAAAAGGAGCATGATCACGCCCGAGGCGATGGAAATGGTTTGTTGCCAACCGGCCAACTGCAAGGTGCGGCCCAACAGTCCGGCTACAAGGCCCAAGGTGGTGTAAGTAGTCACGCGGCCCAGGTTGTACAGGAGCCGGCCTCCCACAAAGGAAGCGCCGGATCCCCTGCCAACGGGCAGCGCCATGGCAATGGGGCCGCACATCCCCACGCAATGGAAACTACTGATAAAACCGATGACCAACCCTGCCCACCACATGCCTTACAACGTGATCTCCTGAGCTTGATAATATTCCTTCTCCCCTACCTTGCCCGTCACCTGCACGCGCCACTTGCCTTTCTTCAGGTTGGCGGTGGTGAGGTGTTGGAGGCCCTCGGCGTTCAGTTGGAGCGGCAGCGTAATGTCCAGCTTCCCGTCTGAGGGCCGGAACAGGTGCACCGTTCCTTTGGCCGCGGCCAGCTCCGCCGGAAACTGGATCACCAACTGCTCCGCCGCCGGTGCGGAGATGATCTGGATAGGCGTCTCTAACTGCTGCGCCCGGGACACCTGCTTCATGCGGTTGGTGTATTCCAACTCCTCCGCGTAGTACTCCTCGCTCACCAGGTTAACCTCACTCTTCATGGCGCCATACACCATGAACCCGATGTAGCCCGCAAAAGAGACGAGCACCAGAACAATGAGGTAAGGCAGCATGGAACGCTGCTTGGCAGGATTGGGAGTGGTATGGGTTGACATTGTCTTCTTTTCTAGTTTTAGTTCTTTGTCTTTAGAGAGGAATCTTGATTCCCTAATCATTTTCCTGAAAGGACGGTGGTAGAATCTGGCACATTATACTTTTGTGAGGCACTGCGCCTATAATTTCCCAATCTACACATCTCCAAATTTTCAAATCCAATTAGCACATTAGAGGATCAGCACATTACCTCCCCGGCCCCAGGAACTTGGTTTTCTCCGTGGCGATGAGTTTGTCCCCGCTGAAAACGCCAATCTCAATTTTGGAAGAAGCCGATTGCAGGCTGTTTTTAGGAATTTCGGCAAAAAACACACCTTCCACCAGACCTTGTTTGGGCAACACCAACTCGTTGCGAACTACTTTGATGGTACCTTCAGATGAAAGCAGTTTCAGGGTGATGGGCAGTTCCTCGTCGGTTTTGTTGATGAGCGTGATGTTGTAGAGGTTGGTGACGGTGCCTTGGGCGGTTTGCTGGTAAAGCATGCCCGGCGTGCGGAGGATGGTGGCGTCTATGTTGCTGCGGGTGATGAGCAACGCCACAAAAGCACCCATCAGCAACACCAGAACCGCGGTATAGGCTTTCATGCGGCCTGTAAACGTCCAAGGCTTTTTCTCCGCGATGCTTTCTTCCGATGCTACCCGGATGAGACCTTGCGGCTTGTTCACCAGATCCATGATGGAGTTGCAGACGTCAATACAGGCGGTACAGTTAATGCACTCCATCTGCTGGGCTCCGTTCCGGATGTCGATTCCCGTAGGGCACACCTGCACGCATTGGTGGCAGTCAATACAGTCCCCCTCGGTGCGTACCTGGTTTTTGCGGAGTTTGCCCCTTGGTTCGCCGCGCTCGTAGTCATACGCCACGGTCAAGGATTTCTTGTCTAGCATCACGCCCTGCAGCCTTCCGTACGGACAAACAATGGTACACACCTGCTCCCGGAACTTCGCAAACACCCAGTAGAAAACGCCGGTAAACAGCACCAGTGAGAACAAGCCTCCCGCGTGGGCCGCAGGCCCATCCGTCACGATTTTCTGCAGTTCCTCCACCCCAATGATATAGGCCAGAAACGTATGGGCAATGAAGAAAGACACCACCACGAACAGCGTGTGCTTGGCCGTTTTCTTCCAGATTTTCTCCGTTGTCCAGGGGGCTTTGTCCAGCGCTTTCTGCTTGGGCGCATCGCCTTCAATCCAGTACTCAATGCGGCGGAACACCATCTCCATAAAAATGGTCTGCGGACACACCCAGCCGCACCACACCCGTCCGTACACCACCGTAAACAGGATAATGAACAGGATGAAGGCCATGAAGCCCACCAGCAGAATGAAGAAATCCTGCGGCCAGAAAACCATCCCGAAGAAGATGAACTTACGGGCCGGAATGTTGAACAGCAGCATCGGCAAGCCGTTCACCTTCAGGAACGGCCCCGTGAAGAGGAGCGTCAGGAGCACGTAGCTCACGTATTTGCGGTACTGGTACAGTTTTCCGCTGGGCTTCTTAGGGTACACCCACACCCGTTTCCCGTCTTTGTCTACGGTAGAGATGTTGTCTCTGAATGTTTCTGGATCAGTTAGTACGGTACTCATAGTCTCTTACCGGTTGTGCGCCCGGTCGCGAGATGGGGGTTAGTTTTTGGAGTGCCTCCGCTTGGCTGATTTCACCTCTGAAGCACCATGTAAAATTACCGGAACCTCCTGCCTTGCACCACCTCGTGCATCATTTGGGAAAATGATCTTGGTCATCTTTTGGCTTTGCAGCTGCGTTTTAGGGGTGTTTTGGAGAAAAGAGGTTAAAAACAGAGGTCTATTTTAGCTGATACATGCGAGGAGAGATTTCTATATTGGCTGATGTCTTGTGCACGCAGATTGCCTGATGCTGGCGTGGCGGCTGGTTGATGCGGTGCCCTACTGCTTGGGTGTTGCACAGCTGCCCTCCGAGCGCCCACGGCGGCCCCGTCTTCCGCCCTGTGATCTCTCCTGCGCCCCCCTCGCTGTCACTCAGGGGCGGTCGAGCACTAGGCGCTCAAGCGAAAGGCTGGAATTGGTGCGTTTAGTGTCCGTCTTTAGAGTAGACATTGGCTTAGAAAACACCATGCTTCAAGTTTGCAAGTTGGAGCTTTTCATGGTGCAAACTTGCGACATGGCAAGGCATTGTCGTTTTGAAGTAGTCTACTCGTATTAAACTGGATTAATAAATCTACCACTTTCCACGTATTGCCTGTTCCAGTCTTTCCCAAGCGCGCCTCGCTTTTGGCCCTGACTGAACATCAGCTAAGAAAAAAGAACTTCACAGGCCGAAAGGGCAGTGCGAGAGGGGAAGACGGGGCCTCGCGGCCGTGAGCGCACGGAGGGCAGCTATGCAACAACCAAGCATAAGGGCACCGCATCAACCGGGCACTACGCCAGCATCAGGCAAACTGCGTGCACAAACATCTGCTAGTGTAAACATCCCCCTCCGCTCCCTGCAAAGGGGGAGTACCAGCGATATTAGTGAAAGCAACTACACATACATTCAAAAACCAGAAAGCCCCTACCAAAAAGGCAGAGGCTTCCCTGAAATAAACGCTAATAAAGGGTGTAGAGTATTCTATTTCTTAGGCTCGTCTTTCTCGCCTTGCGCGGCTTTGGCGTTGGGGGGGTTGCTGCCCTGGATGCTGAGGATGTAGCTGGACACTTCCAGGATCTGGTCATCAGAGAGCTTTTTCTGCCAGGCCACCATGCCTTTGCTGGTGACCCCGTATTTAATCACTTTGTAGACATCGTTCACGTCGCCGCCGTGGAGCCAGAACTCATCGGTGAGGTTAGGGCCTACTACGCCCTGACCTTCGGCCCCGTGGCAGGCGGCGCAGTTCTGGATGAAGGCGGCTTTCCCGGCTTCCAGTTTAGGGGCATCGGTGAGCGGTTTGAAATCGGTGACTTCGTTGGCGTTGCCTTCGCTGCCCACGGCGGGGTTCAGGAGAGACGCCTGCTGTACCTCGGCCTGGTATTCAGCTATTTGGAGGTTGCCGCTCTGGAACACGTGGTAGTGCAGCAGATAGCCTACCGCAAACACCACGGTGGCGTAGAACATGTACTTCCACCAAGGGGGCAGGTCGTTGTCAAACTCAAAGATGCCGTCATAGGTGTGGTCATCCATCAGGATGTCTTTGTGGGTACCTGTGATGGTAGAGGTGTCTCCGCGCAGCAGGGCTACAAAGCGGGCCATGGGCGTGTTCCGCAGGGCGGGCTTGTCATACAGGTGGCCCAGCAGTGGCAGTGCCTGGAAGAACGTGATAATCAACACCACAAACACGACAAACAACAGGAACCCGATGAGTGCCACCAATACCTGCGTAGTAGGGGGCAGGGCTTTCCAACTGAAGCCAGCGGCGGCCGGAGAGGCACCGTCTACTTTGTTAGGGTCTACAGGCGCAATTTCTTCGGTCTTCGCCTCGGCGGGTTTGTCGCTTTCTTCTTGCACGAAGGCGATCACGTCTTTGATATCGCCGTCAGAAAGGGAGCCTTCAAAGCTGGTCATGGGTACTTTCCCGAACTTCTCAAACACCTCCACGGCTTGTTTATCGCCGGAAGCAATGAGTTTGGAGGAGTTCTTCACGAAGTCGAGGATCCATTTCTCGTCGCGGCGTTTGTGCACGTCTTTGAGGGCCGGGCCTACCACCTGCTCCTGCACGGCGTGGCAGGCGGCGCAGTTCCCATCAAAAATGGCCTTGCCTTTCACGGCATCCTGCGCGGTGGCAGGTTCTATGCTGCTCCCCGCTACCAAGAGCGCCAGAGCAAGGAAGGGTACTACTCGTTTCATGACCGTAGGTCTAGTGGGTGGGCTAATCCGTTTTCGTTCTGCAGGGGCATTTCTTTCATGCTCTGGATGTATTCTTTTTTCACCACCACCACATAGGCCAGCAAGCCTATAAAGAAGGCGAAGAAAATGACGAAGGAGATAATGGGGTAGATCTCGATGCCGTCTATGGATTGTAAAACACTTTTGTACATGGCTCTTTACTTTTGGTTGTTAGTTGTCAGTTATCAGATTCTAGTTTGTGAAAACACTTCTAGGTTCATTGCTAGCATCAAGAGCTAGTCTCTAAACTATTGCCTGACAACTGACATCCATCAACTGATAACTATTTTTCTTCTTTCACTTTAATGTCGGTACCCAGGCGTTGCAGGTAGGCAATGAGGGCCACAATCTCTTTCTCGGGCTTCACGTCAATGTTCTCTTTCTTGAGTTCGGCGGTGATTTCGCGGGCCTGGCGCAGGAGGTCTTCGTTGGCTTTTTCGGCGTAGCCGGGGGCATACGGAGTGCCTAAATCGGTCAGAACCTCAATCTTCGCCTGGGTGTCGCTCATGTCCAGGTCTTTCTCCAGCAACCAGGGGTAGGCCGGCATGATGGAACCCGGAGACATGGACGTTGGATCCAGCATGTGGTGGTAGTGCCAGCTGTGCGGGTACTTCCCTCCTACGCGGTGCAAGTCTGGCCCGGTACGTTTAGAGCCCCACAGGAACGGACGGTCATACACGAATTCACCGGCCTTTGAGTACTCGCCGTAACGCTCGGTCTCTGAGCGGAACGGACGCACCATCTGGGAGTGACAGTTCACGCAACCTTCTTTGATGTAGACATCGCGGCCCTGCAACTCCAGGGAGGTGTATGGTTTCACGCTTTCAATGGTGGGCACGTTGGATTCTACCAGGAACGTAGGGATCATCTCCACCAGACCACCAATCAGGATGGCGACGGTAGCCCATACGGCCATTTGTACCGGGCGGCGCTCAATCATGCGGTGCCAGTGGCCTCCGGTGTGCTCGCCTCCGGCTTTGATCACGGCGGCTGGCATTAAGGGAGCAGCCTGGGCTTCTTCGTTGGCTAAAAGGGTACCGGCTTTCGCGGTTTTAATGACGTTGTAGATCATCAGGAACACGCCGCTCAGGTACAACAACCCACCAATCCCGCGCAGGTAATACATAGGCACAATCTGCAGCACGGTCTCCAGGAAGTTGGAGTACTGGAGCATGCCCTCGTTGTTGAACTGTTTCCACATGAGGCCTTGGGTAAACCCGGCCCAGTACATGGGAATGGCGTAGAACAGGATGCCCAGCGTGCCTAACCAGAAGTGCCAGTTGGCCAGTTTAGTGGAGTACAGCTTGGTTCTGAAGATGCGCGGCAACAACCAGTACAGAATCCCGAAGGTCAGGAAGCCGTTCCAGCCCAGGGCGCCTACGTGTACGTGCGCTACGATCCAGTCGGTGTAGTGGGCAATGGCGTTCACGTTTTTCAGGGACATGAGCGGCCCTTCAAAGGTGGCCATGCCGTAGGCCGTAATGGCTACTACCATGAACTTGAGCACGGGTTCTTCGCGTACTTTGTCCCAGGCACCGCGCAGGGTTAAGAGCCCGTTGATCATCCCGCCCCAGCTGGGTGCCAGCAGCATCACAGAGAACACAACTCCCAATGACTGCGCCCAGTCGGGCAAGGCGGTGTACAGCAAGTGGTGCGGGCCGGCCCAGATGTAGATGAAGATCAGAGACCAGAAGTGGATGATGGACAAACGGTAGGAATACACCGGACGGTTGGCCGCCTTCGGCAGGAAGTAGTACATCATGCCCAGGTACGGCGTGGTCAGGAAGAACGCAACCGCGTTGTGGCCATACCACCACTGCACCAGCGCATCCTGTACCCCGGCGTAGCCAGAGTAGCTTTTCATGAACGTGACCGGAATCTCATAAGAGTTCACGATGTGCAGCACGGCTACGGTCAGGAACGTGGCGATGTAGAACCAGATACCCACGTACATGTGGCGCTCGCGGCGGTTGAGGATAGTCCCGAACATGTTCCAGCCGAACACGACCCACACCACGGTAATAGCAATGTCAATAGGCCACTCCAACTCGGCGTACTCTTTGGAGGTAGTGTAGCCTAAGGGAAGCGTGATGACCGCCGCTACAATGACCAATTGCCAGGCCCAGAAGTGAATCTTGCTGAGCACATCTGAGTACATGCGGGCTTTGCACAGGCGCTGCAACGAGTAGTAGACGCCCATGAAGATCCCGTTGCCCACAAAGGCGAAGATCACGGCGTTGGTGTGCAGCGGCCGAATCCGCCCGAAGGTGGTGTACTCGGTGCCCATGTTGAGCTCGGGGCGCGCTAACTGGAACGCGATGAGCACCCCGATGAGCATCCCGGCCACGCCCCAGAACAGGGTAGCGTAGGCGAAATCGCGGACAATCTTGTTGTCGTAATAAAATGTTTCAACGGTGCGGACGCTGGATTTGAGCGCCTCGCCCGGTGCTTTCAGAACCTCAGCTAACATGTGCGGTGTCCTCCATGGTTTTAGTAGAAATAGAAGTAATAGATTGCTTTTTGGTTAATTCGTTGTCGAAGAGAATGCGCACGGAGGGCGTGTAGTCGTCCTCGTACTGGCCGGAACGCACCGCCCACAGGAACGCCCCCAGAAACAGGATGGCCACCAGTAGACTGATGCAGATAAGAAGAAAAATGATGTTCATGGCTGAGCCGGTGTGTCTCTCCTGAAACAGGCGGCAGCGGTAGAGAAGTGAATGTTTCCGCTTCGGCGCTTACCTAGCCCTTTCAGTTGTTACAAAGGTCAGGAGTTGGCGGAGGGAAAAAGATGACGGGCGTCAGTTTAGGGGGTGATTGATGTCAAGGGAGAGGGAAATGTGAGAAGTTCGATAGCAGCTATTTATTGGGAGATCAGGATAAAGCAAACATCTCGCCCAAATGGATATCTAACAATTTAGATATCTGGCAGTACAGTTAAGGTTATCGGTTTGACGGATGACAATCTGTGCGTTTTGGAGAAGTTAAAAGACAGATAACTCTGTTTTTGAAATATTTAATGTAGCCAAGCAAAAATTCAAATAATGTTTTGGTGCACAACATCTTTTTACTACTTTCGTTCAAATGATAAAATATTTTATCAAATGATGAGAGAAGTTCAAACAACAACGGAACATTACAAAAAGCTCATAGAAATTCTTGGGAAGAACTATATGCGGGCAAAAATTGAAAGCCCGTTTGACTTCATTCACATCGCTACAAAAGGCGTGAATGCGAACGTCATCAATAATTTCAGGTTATACTTCAATATAACAAGGGACACAGCTGCCCAAATGCTCAATATCTCAGAACCTACGCTTTACAGGTGGATCAAAGCAAACAAAAATCTGGAAAGGAACTATTCAGTTAAATTATTTGAGATCGCTGATTTGTTTCTATATGGTTCTGAGGTATTTGGGAATAAAGACAACTTCTTCAAATGGCTGAGTTTACCTAACACAGCTTTAGGTAACATGGAGCCTCAAGAACTCATCGAGATTCCAGGAGGGATATCTAAAGTGAAGGATATCTTAGGAAGAATTGAGCATGGAGTCTATAGCTAGTTACTCATGGTTGTTTACAGGATAACTGGCAAAAAACACTCAAATGATTTAGCGGGAACTGGCGCGGCCATGTACGGTGGCCGATGGAACAAAAAAGGCACTCCTGTTCTGTATACTGGAGAAAGCAAGGAAATTGCTCTTCTCGAAACTATTGTGCATACTCCTCCAATGTTAGTGCCTGAAACTGATATTCTTACTTTAGAGATTCCAGATAATTCAATTAAAGAAATAAAAATAAGTGATTTACCAAAGAACTGGACGGACTATCCTGCACCAACAATATTATCTGAAATAGCAGAAGCCTGGGTTCAGAAAGATGAAACTGTTGCTTTGAAAGTGCCAAGCTGTATCATTCATAGCGCAAGCAATTATATTTTAAATTGTAGGCATCAACATTATAGCCAAGTTAAACTGATAGAAATTAAGGACTTCCACTTTGACTCTCGCCTTAGAAAATAAAACTCCTGCCAATAACCTTAAAGCGGGTCAGGAGTTGGCAGAGGGGAAAAAGATAACGGGTGTCAGTTTAGGGGTGATTGATGTCAGAGGGAGTGAGTTGCTGAAGGAAATGCGTGAGAGGCATTGAAGTAACTTCCGCGCCGAAAAATGTAAGGTAAAATCAGGTTAGAGCTTGTTTAAATTTTGGATTCGTAAGCGAAAACAGTAAGATTAAGGTTCTGCGGAAGCGGTTTTGCTATGGCCGTTTGCAGTATGAAAGACAAATTTTTAAACAAGCTCTTAGTAGCTACTAAAGTAGCTCATCAAACATCTAAAACAGCTAACAATTCCTTTGAAGTAATCAAATTACCCCGAGTACTTATAAATGAATAGTATAATTTCCCTTATCTTTAAGCCCTAAGTATAAACTTTCTAAAATCTAAAACTTCAATTAATGAAAAAAGCTTTAAGAATCATGGGTGCAATCATTTTAAGCCTGATTGCAATTAGCATCTTCATGCCTGATCCAGAAACAACCCAAGCATCAGCCAGTGAACTGACTACTAAAGAAACTGCAACTGAGCCTGCAATACCTGAATCGGTTTGGTCTTATTCAGAAGATATTGATAAAATGACCGATGAAAAGAAATACTTTGCTCGTGTCACTTCTACCAATGAAATCGAATTTGATTTTCCTTACCACGGTGGCTCCAACTTTGACATAGTAGCAAGAAAAGACGGAAAAGAAACAGACTTGATGCTTACAGTTACTAAAGGTCAATTTATTTCTAGTATGGGTGATGAAATTATCAGCATGAAATTTGATAATGGGAAAGTCGAAAAATACTACTATACAATGGCTGCCGATGGAAGTGCTGATGTTATTTTCTTCAGTAACCCTGCAAAGATTATCAAAAAGTTAAAAGGTGCTAAGAAAGTGAAGATTGAGGCAATGTTCTATGATGCCGGCAAGAAGGTCATCGAGTTTGACGTGGATGGATTGAAATGGAATCATTAATGTGGCAAAATTACTAAAATAGAAAAGACACCTAACAAGTAATAATCAAGACAAAAGTTCTAACCGTTGTGGCTTATCTGACTGGTAAAAGTGCAGAATTGCTATACTTAATATTCACCATTTTCCATAGCCAAGCGCATAATGTCTTAAGGTGTACGATGAGCGGGACTCCCACACCTAGTCACGGAAGTTACTTCCGTGACTTTCAACAATACTGAGGCCATATCTCCTTTTAGAGCCAGTTTCCTAAGAACAGGCTTAAAACCTATATTGAGAGGGTTTCCAATAAGACACGGAAGTAACTTCCGCGCCATAAAGGAAACCCTGCCTGCTAAAATCCTACCATTCCTCTTCTTCCCCGTACTATCCAGTGAGGCCTCTTGATTACAAGGAAATTTGTATCTTGCCTTAGACCTCCGGCGGGAGTAACCGCAGACAGCTCATTTTGGTACCGTCTGCGGGTCTCCTGTATATTTGACGTATATCCTAATATTTAGACCATTCTTATCCCACCACTCCACCCTATGGAAGCACTCAGCACAGACATTACCGATGAAATCAAAAGCCTTAACTCAAAGTTTGTTTCTTCCTTCAACCAAGGCGATGTGGGGAGTGTCGCGGATCTGTACACCAAAACGGCTTTGCTGTTGCCCGCCGGCAGTGAACCCGTGAAAGGCCGGGAAGCCATTGTGCAGTACTGGCAGAACGCCATGGAGATGGGCGTAAAGGCAATCACTTTAGATACCGTAGAAGTAGAACAGCTAGACCTGACCGCCATAGAGCTAGGCACCTACACGCTCAAAGCCGAGAATGGCAACACCTTGGACTTTGGCAAGTACATGGCCGTCTGGAAGCAGGAAAACCACCACTGGAAAATGCAGAAAGACATCTGGAACAGCAACCAGCAACAATCATAGCCATCTTAGGTTTCCATCCCGAACATAAGCCGACAGCCCCGAAACAACAGCCCTTCTTAGAAAGCGGTGGTCGTTTCGGGGCTGTTTACTTCCGTCTAGGCTCTTTGCAAGAAAGAAACCTCCCTTGATGAGTCATCCTCTACCTGTAAAAATTGAAAGCGTTTCAGGGCTGTTTTCGGGAAAACAGCCCTGAAACGCCTGGTACGGATAGAGCGTTGTTTTTACCAGGGAAGAACTAGCGGCTTGGAATTGAAAAGTACAGTCACAGCTTACGAAGTGCCCTAGAGATCACATTTGAAATACCCGCTGTCATAGCTGTCTGCGGCTACCTTGCCTACCCGCACCAACTGATCAAACCGAATCTCTTCGCCGGTGGCCAGTTCCAGGGTTAGTTTCCCTGATTTCTCCTCCACCCGCTTGATCATGGCCGTCACTGTGATGAACTCGTTAATGTCAGAGTAGTACTGGATTCGTTGGGAGGTCTTCTTCTGCACCGCTTCGGTGACCGCTTCCATCAGGGCATTGTCCATTTTAAAGGGGGTTGTAAAGTGATACGTTCTTTATACGGCGCGTGCGTTTTAGGTTTGTTTTCTGAAAAACATGCCCAAAACGCCTTGGGCAGGAGCTAACCAAGTTATAAATAAGCCCGGCTCTCGCTAGTTTTCAAACTGCTTTCAGTTATAAAGTACAATCAAACCTACCTTGCAGCGTCCCTCCTATTAGCAGCAACTTTTGCTTTTCGGCAGCACCCGTTGCTTAAGAGACGGGAACGTCCAATTCTAGGCTTCACTTCCAAGAACTCAGTTATAGTTTGATTCTCGTCCGGCGTTCTTATTCCAAAAGTTTATACTTGACTGAGCGAGCTACTGGTAGTTTACATTCCCCTGCACTCATCTACAGCATCCTTAAATTACAATTTTAATCCTATTTTAATCTAGCAGTATCATAGAAAAATCTAACAAGCCAGCTTTATACCCGTATAGTTTAAGTGAACAAGCTTAGAGTTACCAATCCATTGCCATGCCCCAAGGCAATTACCTCCCATCTGAAACAAACCAAGTAGCCTTATGAATAAAGACGAAACTCCCCAGGACAAAAACCAAATACCCCGCTCGTACCCGGTAGACGAGAACAGCAAGAAACGGCAGCTCGACTCCTTTAGCGGCGACCCCAGAGACCAGTTCTACACCACTGACCAGGGCCTCCGCATCACCGACACCGATAACTCGCTCACCGTCGGCGACCGCGGGCCTACCTTATTGGAAGATTTCCACTTCCGCGAGAAGATGATGCACCTAGACCATGAGTCCATTCCGGAGCGCGTGGTTCACGCCCGCGGAACCGGGGTGCATGGGTATTTCCAGCCGTACAATGACTCCTTCAAGGAATACACCAAAGCCAAGTTCCTCACCGACCCTTCCACCAAAACACCGGTGTTTGTGCGGTTCTCTACGGTGGTAGGCTCCCGCGGCTCCGCCGATACCGTGCGCGACGTGCGCGGCTTCGCGACCAAGTTCTACACCTCTGAGGGCAACTATGACCTGGTGGCCAACAACATGCCGCCCTTCTTCATACAAGATGCCATCAAATTCCCCGACCTGGTGCACTCCATCAAGCCTGAGCCGCACAACGAGATGCCCCAGGCCTCAGCGGCGCACGACAACTTCTGGGATTTTGCCTCTCTGGTGCCGGAAAGCACGCACATGCTCATGTGGGTACTCTCTGACCGCGCCATTCCGCGCAGCTTCAGAATGATGGAAGGTTTTGGCGTGCACACGTTCCGGTTCATCAACGAGGCGGGGAAAGGCAGGTTCGTGAAACTGCACTGGCGGCCCATGCTGGGTGTGAAATCATTGGTGTGGGACGAGGCCCAGAAGCTGGCCGGCAAAGACCCCGATTACCTCCGCCGCGACCTCTGGGATGCCATTGAAGCCGGTAATTACCCCGAGTTTGAGCTGGGCGTGCAGATTATTGAAGAGGAAGACGAGCACGCCTTCGCCTTTGACCTGCTGGATGCCACTAAACTGGTGCCCGAGGAACTGGTGCCCATCACGCCCATCGGGAAGATGGTGCTCAACCGCAACCCAGACAATTTCTTCGCCGAGACCGAGCAAGTGGCCTTCCACCCCGGAAACCTGGTGCCCGGCATTGATGTCACCAACGACCCGCTGCTGCAGGGCCGCCTGTTCTCTTACCTGGACACTCAGCTGAACCGGTTCAACAGCTCCAACTTTGTGGAGGTGCCCATCAACCGCCCCGTGGTGCCGGTGCACAACATCAACGGCGCGGGCTTTATGCGGCACACCGTGAGCAAAGGGCGCGTGAACTACACCCCCAATTCCCTGGGCGGCGGCTGCCCCATGATGGCTCCCGAGAACATGGGCGGCTACGTGCATTACACAGAACGCGTGGAAGGCCACAAAATCAGGAAACGGAGCGAGAGCTTCAATGACCACTACAGCCAGGCCACCCTGTTCTGGAACTCCATGACTGAGGTAGAGAAAAAGCACATTGTGAGCGCGCTGCATTTTGAGTTGGGCAAAGTGGAAACCAAGGCCGTGCGCGAGCGCATGGTGGGCAACCTGGCCCACGTAGACCTGGAACTGGCCGCCCTTACGGCCGAAGGCATCGGGGTGGAAGCGCCTACGGGTTCTGTAGCGGAGACGGTAAAGAACACGGTAAGCGCCCTCAAGGAAAAGCTGTCCACGAAGAAAATGGTGGACGAGTCCCCGGCCGTGAGCCAGGAGAAAGGCAAGAAGAAAACCGTCTCCACTTTGAAAGTCGCCATTCTGGCTGATAAAGGCGTGGATGAAAAACAAGTAACGCAACTCAAAGAAGCCCTGAAAGCCCAAGGCGTGGAAGCCAAAATCATCTCTAAGTTCCTGGGCACCATCAAAGGCAGCCACGGCGGCGAGTTGGAAGCCGATAAAAGCCACATCACCGCCGCGTCCGTGCTGTTTGATGCCGTGCTGGTACCCGACGGGAAAGGCTGCGTGGAGCTCCTGAAAAAACAAGGCGATGCCCTGCACTTCCTCAACGAGACCTTCAAGCACTGCAAAACCATCGGTGCCCTGGGCGAAGGCATTGCACTGCTGCAAGCCTCAGACTTGAAGGGCGTGGAATATGCTCAGCCTGCCTCCTCGGGTGTTTCCACCAGCAAAGGCGTGGTAACCGCCGGCTCAGAGGCAGACCTCACCACCTTCGCCGAAGCCTTCCTGACGAGCCTCAGCGAGTACCGCCATTGGGAGCGCGAGGAAAAGGAAATGATCCCGGCTTAGAGATCTTCTTCCCGAGTAAAAAAGAAGTCCCTGCCAGATTTGGTGGGGACTTTTTTTTGGGTTTTGGTTTCCGTTTTGAAGCCGTTTTCCAGAAAGTAGCCCTAAAACGGTCAGGAGGTTGCAGCTTCTCCTACAAACTCGAGGTTTCCGGTAATTTGTTGGCGGGTATCACTACATATCGCAGGCAAAAGCCATTTCTCAATATTGGCTCTCTCACGGTTCCCTTGGTACCTGAAGGGTTTTTGGTCTGTTTCAAAGGAAAACGTTGGCTACTGTTTTCGCAGAAACAGGCTTAAAACGCCCCGTATCCGCCACCGCAAACGTCCTGTCTTTCTCGGTTCATGAAAGAAATCCAGCAAAGATTTCCAGGTTACTTGCTTTCTTTGCAGGCTAGTAGCACGGAAACCAGAGTACAATGACGCACGAAGATATAATTGCACCTGCTTGTAAGTGGCTGGTAAAGGAGGGCAGTTGCGCTACAACTTTTAGGGTAACTTCTGAAGCAGAAGGTAAAAAACAAGCTCCCTACCTCCTTGGCGTTGGTTCCTTTGGCAGAAGCATTACCCTTAAAATCTATCTCTCCCGCCCTGATTTTCTGGAAGACAGGCACGCACTTTTCCATGACATTCCCGGAATGGATTTGGGTAGATACCGCTTTCTATATGCCCCTGCGGGGATAATTGAGGCCGAGGAAGTACCAGAAAACTGGGGATTACTGCAGGTGAGTGAATTAAAAGCTATCACCTGCGTGCTCAACCCCTACCTTCCGGCAGGCGGCAGCTTCTGGCGTTCTGGTTTTGATGACGCAAATCTCTATGACCTTCTGGGGGAAAGTGATACCCTATACGCTGCCTGCAGACGCTTCAGGTATGCTTCTGTGCTCCGCCTGCAAATGGCTTTATAAAGTTTTTTGTTTGGCTTGACAGAGCAGTAACCTTTCGCTCCTAAGTACAGAGACAGACTTACTTTATCCTATTTGTCCTCCTGAAAGGATCTTGTGGGCGGATTAGCAGAGCAGGATTACGAGCAGTTGGGCATCTTTTGCCAGAAAACCCTTTATTGCAGCGTTTCGCGCACCCGCTGGAGTTCCTGCTCGTTCTCTACCATTACCATGAGTTTGTCCCTGGCTTCCAGTACCGTAGAACCACCAGGCGTAATAAACTTCCCGTCGCGGTCAATGAGGACAATGAGCGAGGTCTTGGGCAGGCCAAGTTCTACAATGGGTTTCCCTATGGAGCGCCAGCCCTGGCGCATTTCCAGTTCTACCAGAGAGTTTCGCGAAGCGTAGCCCATTTCCTCCCCCAGGTGCAGCACTTTCATATTGTTCTCTTCCTCGCTCAGCTTTAGCCAGTTGGCAACTACTTTGAGCGTGGTACCCTGCAGCATCACCGAGGTAAGGACAATAAAGAACACGATATTGAACATCATATCGGCTTTCTCCACGCCCGCCAGCAGCGGGTACATGGCAAACACAATGGGCACCGCCCCCCGCAGCCCCACCCATGACACGTACAGTTTGTCTTTGAGCGATGCCTTGAAAAACGCCAAGCCCACAAACACGCTCACCGGACGGGCCACAAAAATAAGGAACATAGAGATCAGCAGCCCAGAGCCTACCACGGGCACAATGTGCGACGGGAACACCAGCAGCCCCAGCATCAAGAACATCACAATCTGCATGAGCCAGGCCAAGCCGTCATAGAACCGCGTAAGGCTGCGTTTGTGCAAAAAGTTGCTGTTGCCCAGCAGCACCCCCGAGATATACACCGCCAGAAATCCGTTTCCGTTGATGAGGTTGGTAAAGGAGAACGTGAACAGCAGCATGGCCAGCGTGAGCGCAGGGTAGAGCCCTTCCTGCTGCAGTCTGATCTTATTGATCGTCCAGCCCATGGTGCGGCCCATGGCAAACCCGGCCGCCGCGCCAATGCTCATCTGCAAAAAGAACATGGGCACCAACTGCCAGATGCTGGCCTCTTGGTTAGAGAGCAGGAACGTGAAACTCACCGTCAGGAAATACGCCATGGGGTCGTTACTGCCAGACTCCAGTTCCAGCGTGGGGCCCAGATTGTTTTTCAGCCCTACTTTGCTGGTCCTCAGGATAGAGAACACCGCCGCTGCATCTGTGGAAGAGACAATAGCGCCCAGCAGCAATCCTTCCAGCAGGCTGAAATCCATGACATAGGTGGCAAAAACGCCCACCAAGATGGCCGTAATGAATACCCCCAGGGTAGAAAGGGCAATGCCGCGCCAGAGAATGGGTTTGGTGGTTTCCCAGCGCGTGTCAAGCCCGCCAGAGAAAAGGATAATGGTCAGGGCAATGGTACCCAGGGACTGGGCCGACCCGAAATCATCAAAATAAATGCCGCCTATGCCTTCTGAACCGGCCAGCATCCCCACGCCCAAAAAGAGGGCCAGGGCCGGAATCCCGAAGCGGCCCAGGTTCTTGCTGATCAAGATACTCAGGAATAAAAGGATGGAGGCACCCAGCAATAATTCTTCAATGGTATAGGTCATGTAGTGGCGGCACTAGTTAGAAGAAAAGCGTTTCTACAGAAAAAAAGCCCATCGCGTCACACTCAATATACAAATTCAGGAGAAAAGAAGGCCAGATTTTCTTCCTTTACTACAGAACCCCATGCGCTGTTTGCCTTTTTGGGGGCTTTTTTCATAAAACAAGCGAAAAACAGCCTCCCTCCCTTCTTTCAGGCGTACCCAATTTCTTCTTCTTCTTCTTCTGAAGGACAGGCAAAACCCATCTGCCCCCTCCTTTATGCCCGTCAGGCTACCCTTTACCGCTACCCCAGAATACCAGAAAGGGAACTTCAGCCTACTATATTAAACCAAAACTATATAGATTAAATGCTCGTACAATCACAGACTTGCCCTGGTTGACAGGGGTAACGCCAGAACAACACCACACCCCAAACTTATTAACTTCTCTATGGAAAGAATATTGGGCAGATACGCCCCCCACCTGTACGCCATCCTGCGCATTGTGGCAGGACTGATGTTCGCCATGCATGGAACCCAGAAATTATTTGGCTGGCCCGGAGAGAAAGACCCCGCCGAATTAGCGTCCCTTATGGGGGTAGCCGGAATCATTGAGTTGGTGGCAGGTGTGCTCATCGCCCTTGGCTTCTTTACCAGTTGGGCCGCTTTTATTTCCAGTGGCACCATGGCTGTTGCTTATTTTATGGGGCACGCTTCGGAGGGCTCACTACCTATCCTGAACCATGGCGAACCGGCAGTTCTGTACTGTTTCCTGTTTCTGTACATTGCGGCCCAGGGTTCTGGCATCTGGAGTGTTGACGGTTCCCGCCGAAACAACGCGCGGTCTACGTTGCGCTACTAAGGCCTGTGCTTCTGAAACGGTAAATTTCCGGAGCCTTTCTAGGAATAGATGAGCCCTGCCTCCCTTGAAGGCAGGGCTCATCTATTTTTAAGTACCCCAGAACGCTAGCTCGCCACTATGCTTATCTTTCACATGATTCAAAAGCGGCGGGGCGCCGGAAGTAACCCAAACGCGCCACAGGCGAGCGAGCAAAATCAGCGTGAAAACGCTATCTGTTCCTGCCCAATTTGGCGTCTAAGGAATACTGGTTGTAGTTCTCCACAAACAAAAGCAGCCCCGCAAAGTACAGGCCGTACAGCATCTGCAGAAATACGTTCTGCCACTCCTCCAGCAGACTACACCAACATCACCAGGGCACCGGCAATCAGCGCGGAGCGGGTGAACAACCCTATGAGCAGCAGCAACCCTATGAGCAGTTCCAGAAGGGGTAGCACGTAGCTGAACGGTTGCACCAAAGCCGATGGCAACATGGAGCCTTGGAACTCCCCCACCACCCACTGGCTGAATTTATCCAGCTTGGGCAGCCGCACCAAGCCGTGCCCGAAGAAGCTGAGCGCAAGCGGCAGATGGGCCAGCAGATAGGCAAACGGTGCGTTTTTCATACCAGTTTCATTTGTGTGTTTTACGCCTGTTTCCCGGAAAACTGCCCCAAAACGGCAGTCTTTGACCAATTTTAGTTACAAGGTGTACCCGTAGTACGAATACGTTGGCAATTCTTAGAGCATGCTTAAACTTTGAATTGGTAAGCAAAAATGGCAAACGCAGGTTCTTGCTCTGGCCATTTGCAGCACAAGGGACAAAGTTCAACCATGCTCTTAACCGGAAATCAACTGTTGCAGCACCTCCAGCACGCCGTTCTCGCGGTTGCTTTTGGCTCTAAACCGGGCCGCTTCTTTGATGTCTGGGTGGGCGTTTTCCATGGCGTAGCTGTAGTGGGCTTTCTGGATCATCTTCAGGTCATTGAGGTAATCACCGAAGATCATGGTCTGCTCTGGCGTGATGTTGAATTTCTGCTGGATCACCTCCATGGCCCTGCCTTTGTTGGCCTGTTGGTCGCTGATGTCCAGCCATATTTTACCTGAAACGGTGATCTGCAGATGCTCCCTTTCTTCCCGGAAGTGGAGATTGCTGCTTTCTTCTACGCCCGCCAGTTCACAGAGGGCTATCTTCAGGAACTGGTCATCTTCTACCTGCAGCAGGTCGTCTACCACTTCCACGGCATCATAGTACAGCTTTACCTGATCCATAAACGCGGGGTGGGTATTCTCTACGTAGGCAGATTTCTTTCCGCAGAGCACAATGTACACCCCCGGTATGCTCCGGGCTTTCTGCAGGGCCTTTTTGGCCATGGTTGGGTCTAACGCCTGCACCAGGAGTTCCTCGCCCTGCGCCACCACGTAGCTGCCGTTTTCGGCCAGGAAAATGAGTTCGTCTTTGATGGGGGCAAACAGGTTCACCAGGTTGTAGTACTGCCTCCCGCTGGCGGCGGCAAACAGAATCCCCTTTTCTTTGAGGGACTGGTACACCGGGTAAAAATCTGAGGGTAGGCGGTGTTGGGGGTCTAGCAAGGTGCCGTCCATGTCAGTGGCCACCAGCTTTATGTCTGAAAAATCCATAGTTGTTCGTTCTTTGGCTACGCCGATGTATTCGGCTGGCCGTAAGGCGGGTGATACCGCTTTGCTTTTGTGAAAGCTGTGCTAAAAGTACAACGTAAAGAAGGGAATGAAAGCCTGTTTTTAACCTGGTTTTCTGAAAACAAGCCTAAAACGGGCTTTTCTCTGGGGCAGATTTAGTGCCTACGCGTCTACACCTCCTGTAGAAGGAACACCCGAAAGGTAGACCCTTGGCCTTTTTCGCTGTCTACCTCAATTTTACCGCCTGCATTGTCTACCATCCGTTTCACCATGTAGAGCCCAATGCCGGAACCCTCTACGTGATCATGGAAGCGCCGGAACATAGAAAAAAGTTTCTCCTGCTGGGCAGCACTTAACCCCAGTCCGTTGTCTTGTACCGTGAGCACCAGGTATTCTGCCTCTTGGTGACAGCTTACCTTTATCTCTGGTTTGCGGTCTGGGTGGTGGTATTTGAGGGCGTTTGAAAGCAGGTTGTACACAATGCTGCGCAGGTTTTTCTCAGAAAAGGGAATCTGCGGGCAGTTGCGCACGGCAACCTCTATCTGTGCCCCCACTTTCTGGATGCCCTGCTCCATGTCCAGCATTACCTCCTGTACCGTTTGCTCCAGACTCACCAGTTTGGTCTCAGAGAGATGGTCTTTCTGCAGTTTGGTGATCTCAGTGAGGTGGTCAATGGTCTTTCTGAAGCGGTCTATGGCTCCCTTGATCATCTGCAGAATGCTCTTTATTTCTGGCGCTTGGAGGCTTTCCTGCGGCAACTCCAGCAATAGTTCTTCCATGAGCATTTCTATGTTGGAGATAGGCGCTTTTAAGTCATGGGAGGCCGTGTAGATGAAGTTGTCCAGGTCTGCGTTGGTGTGCGTGAGTTGCTGGTTGGCCATCCGTAACTCTTCATTGGCCGTGGCCAGTTCTTCGGCGATGGCTTTGGCCTCATGCTCGCTTTGCTGCAGGGCCAGACGGGCTTCTACCTGCTCGGTCACATCGGTGACCAGGGTGTAGAAACCCTCTATCTGGCCGTTCTGGACATCTGGCACGTAACTGGTCTGGATGTGTTTTATGAACCCGTCTTTGTACGGCATGGTTGCCTCAAAGTCCAGTTGCTGCCCGGCCAGGGCGCGGTCAATGTAGCCTTTCACGTTTTGGTAGGCTTTTTCGCCGATTACGTCTAAAACAGGGCGGCCTAATAAACTTTCGGCCTTGAAGGGAAACCAGGTTTCATACGCCTTGTTGGCGAAGCGGTATTTCTCTTCCTTGTCCAGGTACCCGATGAGGACGGGCAAAGAATCTGTGATGAGCTGAAGTTGCCGGGCACTTGCCTCTACGGCCCTGCGGGCCTTTACCTGCTCGGTCACTTCAAACGCCAGCACCAGAATGCCGTCTATCTGGCCCAGCTCATTGTAGCGGGCCTGCTGTATGTACTTGAAATAGCGGTCTTCCAGCACACCGTCCTGGGGGCGGGCCAGCGGAATGAACATCTCTTGCTCTTCATGGGTTATCCCGGTCTCGTACACCCTCCTGAATGTCTCGTACACGGTATTGTCTGCAATCTCGGGCAGGGCCTCCAAGATAGGTTTGCCCAGCAACTCCCTACCGGGGAACAACTGCTGGTAGATGGGGTTGACCAGTTCAAACACCATGGTGGGGCCGTCTAAGATGCAGATGGCCGCCGGGGCATCCATGAACAAACGTTCCAGTCTTATCTTTTGCTTTTCGGCTCCGGCCTGGGCTTGCTGCAGGGCGGTTGTCCTGCGCGCTACCCGCTCCTCCAGCTCCTGGTTCAGGGTCTGCAGCACCTCGGCGCTCTTCTCGGCCACCCGGCGCGCCAGCACAAAATCGGTCACATCCAGCGCGAAAATCAGGATTCCGTTTACCTGTCCCTGGGCGTCATAGAGAGCCTGGTAAATGAAACTCCAGTAAATGTCTTCCAGCGGCTGGCCTTCAGACCGGTACATGGGCACCAGAACCTCTTTCCCCTCAAACGTTTCCCCGGTGGCGTACACTTTCCGGATGATGTCATCAATGGGTTGGTTCTTCAGTTCAGGGAGGGCTTCAAACAGGGGCAGGCCTTGTAATTGCCTCCCCGGGAAAAGCTGCTGGTATGCTTTATTGACCACCCCAAACACCAGTTGGGGGCCTTCCAACATGGCTAAGGCGGCGGGTGCCTGCTCAAAAAGCCGCTCCAGGCGTATGCGTTGCTGATCGGCCTGGGCCAGGGCATCTTGTTCCCGTTCCTGGCTTTCTTGCAGCTGGCGCTTGGCTTTTTCCCTTTCGGTGACATTGGCGGTTTCATGGATAATACACGTGATGGCTCCTCCCTCACCTAGTACGGGCGTGTGGATGGTACTCCAGTAGCGCTCCAGAAATTCACCCGCGCAAGTTGGGTCAGGAATGTCATAGCGAATAACGTCCAGTTTATGCGGCTGGCCGGTAGCAAGCACCTGTTCTATAGAAGCGAATATGCCACTGGTGGAGGAGCCGGCCGCCCCCTTCAAATTATCTGGGAAAACGTCAAATATATGCTTGCCCATGATCTCTTCCCGTGCCGTGAGGGTTTCTTCCAGATAGGCGTCTGTGGCCCCCTGGATGGTCAGGTCTGGCTCAAGAAGCAGGATGAGCCTGGGTTGGGCTTCAAAGATTCTCTGAAAAGGCAGATTACTTTCTCTGGCGGCGTCCTCTTGGCAGAAGGAGGTATGATTGGTCATGTAGTTGTTGGGGATTACACGTTGAGAATGTCCGCTATACGTGTTGCCGCAGGCCATGATCACTCCAAGTAAGCAATTATACTGATTTCGGTAGTCCTTTAAAAGGAATGCTTTCCTTTGCTTCCCGTTGACGGGTTTTATCCTTCTTTTCCCGCGTTTTCCTGGTGTTTTCTGAAAATGGGCCAAAAGCTTTGTTGATTCCTTAAAACCGGCTAGAGGCAAAAAAGGTTGGCTTTCTCTCTTTCAAGAAAAGACGCACTTGTATTTATCTAAAGCGAACTTTATTGGTGCCTTTCTGCGCTTCGGCTTCTGTCTCTGGGACTGGCTTCTATTGAGAGATTAGTGGGTGCACGCCTTATGCTGTTCCGTGGCTTGTCTGCTTTTGCGTGGACATCTCTTTTGTGCACGCCTTTTGTTTTTGCTGGCGTGGTGACGGACTGATGCGGAGCCCTTATGCTTGGTTTTTGCATAGCTGCCCTCCGTGCGCTCACGGCCGCGATGCCCCGTCTTCCCCTCTCGCACTGCCCTTTCGGCCTGTGAGGTCTGTCTCTCTTAGTAGATGCCTGTCTAGGGCCAAAAGCGAGGCGCGCTCTGGGAAGACTGGAACTGGGAAAAGTAAGTAAGACCCCTTTTTTCTATGGCACTATGGTGCGGATTTACTTCCGTGACTTTCGATAATGCTTCAATAAGTCACGGAAGTAAATCTGCGCCATAAAGAAGAAGGCGTATTCCCCTCTTGGGAGCTAATCTTGTAGGGAAAAAACAAGAAGTGCCAGTAGGTGAAATGGATCGGGTTTTAGCGGACAACTCCAAAATCAAAAGGAGCCTCCGCTTTTCATCCGTCCTGTCCCCCGACAGGACGGAAGAAAAGCGTTCAAGCCTGCCATTCAAATACTTTGGCTTGTCAGGGGACAAGCCAGGGAAAGATCTTCTTTTTTTCTACAAGATGAGCCTGGAAGGAGTTGGGGTGGGTTTTACGCTTCACCATCTCCTTCTAAGGCGCATACATCATGCAATTGGGAGATTTAATAAGGTTGGGGAACAGTCATTTCTTTTCACCGTTTGGTCAATCTGTTTGAGAGCCACTTTACAGAAAAAAGGCAAAAAACACAGTCAGCGTGGCAACGTATTCACCTGACGTTTTTTTAGAAATAAAAAGGAGCTTCTCAGCTTGAGGAAGCAACCATCTTGTGTATCGCTCGTTTGAAAGGGGCATCACAAACCAGGAACTTAACTGAGGTAAATATGAAAAAGATAACATTTTTAGCCGCCTTGTTTTTAGCCGCAGGATTTCAGCTAAACACTGCCCAGGCTTCTGACCACCCCTTGAAAGACAACAGGCTGGTACAAGATACTACGCAAACCAATAAAGCGCGTGCCAAGCAAGGGGCGCAGCAGGTAGGCCAGGGAGCCAAATCTGTTGGGAAAGGCACCAAGAACTTAGCCGTAAGCGGTACCAAAGCCACTGCCAAAGGTGCTAAGAAAGCCGGGAAAGCGGTAAAAAACACCACCAAGAAAGGGGCTAAAAAAGTAGAAGAGAAAGTTGACTAATTTCCTCCGCTTTTACTTTAAAGAAGAGCCTTCCGCTAGAAACGGAAGGCTCTTCTTTTGTGGGTTGCCGTTGCAGCAAAAACATGCTTTTTTGCCTGAGAATACCAGCAGTCTGTTTTAGGCCACTTTTATGGAAAACAGGCCTAAAACCATTATTGGATCTTTGGTTTTAGGCCTTTGAAGGAGATGGTGGATAGCAAAACCCGTACGCATTCCGTCCCCCTTTGAAGCTCATCTTGTAGGGAAAAAACAGTAGCCATTTCAATGAAAAAAAGCGCTTTCTACCCTTCCCGCTCTTTCAGATTTATCAATCCCGAACAGCAACGTTCGTAAAAGTTTCCTACAAGATGAGCTTTGAAGGGGGTAGAATGAGCCCAGAAGAGGAATCCTTTAACTTGAACCCTGTTCCGCCCCAACTCCAGGGCGAACTTATCAGCCAATAATGGATAAAACAAACTCCCCCGACTTCTTACTTTTCTGCCGTTGTCATGGGAATTTCCTGAACGGGCATGAGCACAAATTCCTGGATTCGCCAGCTCAGGTTTTCCACCTCCTGGCTTACCTGTTCTATCCGGCTCACCAACTCTTGCTCTGACGCTGGCACCACAAAGCCTTCGCCCAGGTAAATGTGCCCTTCTTCCCGCATTCTGAACGCGAATTCCTTTATCCACTCCTGTTTCTTCAGCAGTTCGTTCACTTGTTGAAGCAAAGGGTCATCCTGCTGATTTTCTACTTTCTTGGGGCTTTCGCTCATCAAATCAAACACGGCCTGTTTCAGGTTGGTGTAGCCGTCTTTGATGATGTCCAGGGAGATGAGCAGGGCGGCCACCGCATCGGCCCACCACCAGCCCAGGCCAATGCCCGCAATGCCCAGGATGGCGGCGGCGGCGGTCATCCAGTCGGCTTTGTTCATGGCCGCATCAGTATAGAGGTTTTTCTCGTGCAGCTTTATCGCCAGAGGTAGTTTCATGCGGCCCAGAATAAGGGCCGGAAAGGTTCCGTACAGCATTACCGCCATCATGAGGTACCCCAGCCAAACCTCGTGCCCAAAAATCACTTTGATACCAATGGTGGCGTGTTCCTGTTTGACAAGCGTGGTGGCCGAATCGAAGATGAGGAAGGCGCCCACTGAAAACAGGGCCACGGCGCTGCACAGATAGGCAATACTCACCACCCGATGGTAGCCGTACGGGAAGTTTTTGTTGGGCGCCTTATGGAACACCCGCGAGGCGATGAGAAACGAAACTGCCGGGGTTAAACTCAGCATGTCTTCAAACCAAGCCGTTTTCATGGCCTGTGAGTTGCCCATGGTCAAATACACCAGCAAGGCGGTGGAGAGTAGATAAGCCACGGTGATCCACTCCAGTTTCTTCGCTTTCGCATAGTCTGGCTGTAACTCCTCTGGGTACTCAAATCTATCAATTGGTTTCATGGCTTTAAGCGGGTTTCCAGGGTGGATTGTTGCTGGTGCAGGAATTTTTCCAGCTTCACCAGAAAGGCGTTCTCCCCTTTGATCACGCAGAATACGTGTTTCTTTTTCCCCACCTGGGCATAAGGTCGGGTAAAGGCGATCTTGTTTCTCCAGGGGCTGTCTTCCGTGATGCCCGCAATGACCAGGTGCAGTTTGTTTTTCTCCAGGTTCTCCAGCAGATTCTGCTCTGTGTCATTCTGCCATTGAATGGTGGCGTTAATGCTTTTGGCGAACGCTTTCACCAGATCTGGCTCACTACCGGTTGGCCCGCCGGGCCCTTTCACCACCCACGGCGGATTTTCTGAATACCCAACGTGGAGGGTTCCGTTGGTGACCTGCTCCAGCGTTTTCTCGGGGTCTTTCGGGAATTGGCCGCAGCCGGATAGCAGGAGAAGAAATACAGGAAGAAAAAAGAGTTGTTTGATGTGCGATGGCATCATGGATTGGCAGGTAAGGTTTGGAGCATGGTCTGAAGTTACCCTTCAAACTTTTTCACGTCCTTTTAAACATTTCCGTGAAGTTGCTGTTAGTACGCGCGCCCTCCTGATTGGTTATTGAAGGGAAAGTTCTTTCGCTCTTCTCCCATATTGGGCGCAACCTTCGCCTCTCCTGTTGAAACCAATTTTCCCTGAGGGGTGATTTTGGAATGAATGGCAGAATGAAGGGGTAATCCTTAGTGGTGGCCCTTAGAGCTTGTTTACATTTGAGGTTTGCTGGCTCAACTAACCAGAGAAAGGTTCTGCGGAAGCGTTTTTTGAGCCGCGTAGCAGCGCTACGGTGCGAGAAAAAGGTGAACGCAGGTTCTTTTTATGGTCGTTTGTAGCGCAAAGATGAAATTTAAACATGCTCTTACAGGTTTCCGGTGCAACGGTAATGATTGAGGCTATTTCAAACAGAGAAAAGATAATTGGTCATTACTTATGGCCTGCCCCAAGAACGGCCAAGGGCAACCCCAAGGGAATTGCCCCTACTTTTAACGCCACACGGCACCTTAAAACAGAAAACCGCAGCTCTCCCTTTTCTATCAGGAAAGCCGCGGCTTTACAAACAAACAAACAAACAACAAAAGCTTTTACCGCAGCCCCGCCCGTTTTGCGGCTAATTTCACAGAAAGCACGGCAAACGAGATCACGCTCAGGGTACTTACCGGCATGAGAATAGCGGAGACAATAGGCGTAAATTCTCCCATCACCGCCATGGTCAGACCAATGATGTTATAGATAAAGGAGACCCCAAAGGCAGCCAGAATCAGGCGCAGACTGGTCTGGGAAAACCGGATGTACTGGGCCAGACGTTCTAAATGCTTCGCATCTAAGATACCATCGCAGGAAGGGGAGAAACCGGTCACGTTATCGGTGAGGGCCAGGCCAACGTCGCTTTGGCGCAAGGCCCCCGCATCGTTCAGGCCATCGCCTACCATGATGGGAGATTGGCCTTTTTCCTTCAGGGACGTGATGTACTCCAGTTTCTGCATGGGCGATTGGTTGAACCGAAGCTCGGCCTCTGGCCCGAAGAGTTCGCGCAGGCGCGGGGCCTCGCTGTCATTATCGCCGGAGAGCACCGCCAGCTTTTTGGTTTTGGCCAGCTCCTGCACCAGTTCTTTTAACCCTTTGCGGTACACGTTCTGGAACATATAATAGCCCCGCACTTGCTCGTCTAACGCAATGAACACGCGGGTTTGTTTGGTGTTCTGCCCTTCCTCAAAAACCGCAGATACCCACGCAGCAGAACCAACTTTTACAAACGTATCTCCTACCACCCCTTCCAGCCCGGCACCGGGTTTCTCCAGAAAATGGAGCACGGGTTGCGGCTTGCCCTCCAGATGCGTGTACAACCGCTGGCTTAGCGGGTGGGTGGAGTGTTTCAAAACAGAGCGCACCAATTGCTCTTCGGCTTCAGACAAGGCGTGGCCCACAAAGGAAATGGCCGCCGCGCTAGGCTCGGTTAAGGTGCCGGTTTTGTCAAACACCACGGTATCGGCCTTGGCCATGGCTTCTACCACGCCGCTGTTCTTGAGGTAAAACTTCTGCTTCCCGAAAATGCGCAGGGTGGCTCCCAGGGTGAACGGCGTGGCCAAGGATAACGCACACGGGCAGGCAATCACCAGCACCGAGGTAAAGGCTTTCACGGCCATGTCAGAATCGCGCGGAATCCAGTACCAGAGCGCCCCGGCCGCAATGAGCAAGGTCACTGACAGGAAGTACTTGCCTACGGCGTTGGCGTAGTTCTCTACGGTCTGCTTTTCTTCTTTCTTGAAGTTGACGTGGTTCCAGAGTTGGGTCAGGTAACCCTGCGACACCTCTTTCACCACCTCCAGTTCAATGCCTTCGCCCAGCTGCCTTCCGCCCGCGTAGATCACTTCCCCGGCCACCCGCACCACCGGCACAGATTCTCCGGTCACAAAGCTATAGTCAATGTTAGCGGAACCACGCAGCAGAATAGAGTCGGCGGGAATGAGTTCCTGGTTTCTAACCAAAATACGCTGGCCCTTTTGCAGTTCTTTCACCGAGGTAGGCGTTTCCTGCCCGTTTTTCAGAACGGAGACCGAAATCGGGAAATACGAGGTGTACTCGCGGTCGAAGGCCAGGGAGTCATAGGTGCGGCGCTGCACGTACTTGCCAATCAGCATGAAGAACACCAGGCCGGTGAACGAATCCAGGAAGCCGGGGCCGCGCCCGGTGGCAATGTCATAGATGCTCACGCAGAATAGAGAAAGCAACCCAATGGCGATAGGCAGATCCAGGTTGATCATGCGCTGCTGCAAGCCTTGCCAGGCACTGGTGAAGAAACCGCGCGCGCTGTACAGAAACACCGGCAAGGCCAGCAATACGTTGAGCCAGCCAAAGAACCGCCCAAACTGGTACTGCAACCCGCCGAAGTACTCGGGAAAACTCAGCAGCATCACGTTACTGAAACAGAAGCCGGCCAAGCCCAGCTTGTAGTAAATGGAGCGGTCTTTCTTGGGCGCGGGCGCTTCCATGTCTGCCAGCGTAATCTGGGGCTCGTAGCCGATGTGGGCCATCAGCTCCACCACCTGCGCCAGCGTGGTCACGCCGTGTTCAAAGGTGACGGCCGCTTCTTTGCGCAGGAAATTCACGTGCACATCGGTTACCCCGGCGTTGAGGCGGTTCAGGTTCTCCAGAAGCCAGATGCAGGAACTACAGTGCATCTGCGGAATATGGAACGTGATTTTGCTAACTTTATCGTTCTGGAAATCCAGCAACTGCTGCTGTACTTTGGCATCGTTCAGGTACACGAAACGCGCCGAGGCAATAGGGTCTTTCACCGAGATGCCGGGGCGATTGTCTAGGGTATAATAAGTGCAGAGATCGTTCTCGGCCAATAGTTCATACACCACCTTGCAGCCTTCGCAGCAGAACTCCTTCTCATCAAAGTGAATAGGCGTATTGGCGCATTCATCGCCGCAATGGTAGCAGGTGTGGACGTCGGTCTCTAGATGTGCGGTCTGGAGCATAACTTTTCTTTTTAGTCTATACAAAAGTACCGCCCGCCCCGCCTCTGGAACATGACAATAATCACCGTCTTTGATGACCCTACTCATGCGGGTTGCCGCCTCCAATGCTGAGTTTGGTTTCACCAAAGACATTGACAACGGCGGCCAGGTCTGAGTCTTGCGTTCTGAGTAATCAGGAAACTAAGCGCAGCAAAGGGGTATAAACAAGCCCGTTTTGAGCTTATTTTCTGGAAAACAGCCCAAAAAGGCGAAGGACTTCCAACGTTTCAGCAAAGTACCATAGAAGGGCGAAGATCGTTTTACGCCTACTTTGGGGAAAATAGGCGCGAAACGACTTTACCCCGTCCAAGCTTCTGTGTAAGCCTGAAGCCGGGTTCCCTGACAGGGCTTTTCTCTTGGCCGGCTGTTTCACACGTGCCTTCCTCCCGCGTTCCCCTGAGCCTCGGCAAAGCCGATGCCGTTCTTTTCAAAACCGGTGTAAATACCTAATTGTCAGTTGGTAACAAAGCCATCCATTCTAAAAGCGTTAGTCCAATAAGCTCTACATCAGCTAAAGGGGCCTGTAAAAAGATAAAACGAGATGAAAAAAGGTTTGAAAATCACCTTACTGCTCCTGTTGCTTCTGGTGGTGCTGGGAGGGGTGATCATTGTCACCACCCCCACTAAAAAGTTGATTTCTTTCCTGGCCCCGGAAATTGACAATATTCGCGTGACCGATACCCGCATCAATGAGGAAACCGCCACCATGAACGTGCTCATGGATGTGAAACCGTCCTTCGTGTCCACTTTTGTAGACAGCATGGTGTATGATTTCAAGCTGTACAACACCAGCGTGGCGCACGGACAGAAGAGTTTTGAACGCGACGCGAACCAGCAGAAACAAACCATCAAGTTCCCCATGACCATGAACCACCACAAGACCCGCGAACTGGTGCGGCGTCAGGTGAAGGAAGGGGAAAAAGTACAGGCGCACATGGAGGCTTACGCCGATGTGCCGCTCTTTGGCCGGCAGAAGTTTGACATAAACGAAGACCTGGACATGCTCATTCCGGCCCTACCCGGGGCCACCGTTCCCAACCTGAAGATCACCGATTTCGGCCTGGATGAAATGGAAATGGTCATGACCATGACCCTGGACAACCCCAACCACTTCGACTTCTACATCCGGGACATGAAGATGACGCTCAATTTCCCCGAGAAGATGAGCTCCGTAGGCGGCACCGTGAAAGACTATCTGGTGAAAGCCCGTAGTGTGACCCCCATCAATATTTCGGCAGGCTCAGATGTGAAGAAACCCCTGAAAACCACCTTCAAAACCCTCCCCGGGGGGCAGGTTTGGCAGTACAACATGAAAATCTACATGGTGCTGGAGCCTAAAAGCGATGTAGTGGGCACCATTCACATGGATGCGGTGAAAACCGGTGAGATCAACGTGGTGCAGCAAGTCAAGAAGATTCTGAACACTAAAAAGGAAGAGAAAAAAGCGGAGAAGAAAGAAGAGAAGCAGCAGAATGAAAGCAGATGAAGTGGTGATGAAGCTAGTTTGATTAGTGTTAAGTGCATGCAGTTTGCTTTTGCTGGCGTGGCGGCTGGTTGATGCGAAGCCCTTATGCTTGGTTGTTGCATAGCTGCCCTTCGTGCGCTCACGGCCGCGGGGCCCCGTCTTCCCCTCTCGCATTGCCCTTTCGGCCTGAGAAGTCTGTCTCTCTTAGTTCCTGCCTTTCTATGGCCAAAAGCGAGGCGCGCTCGGGAAAGACTGGAACTGGGGAAAGTAATGGAAGAGTAGTAGTTGGTGGTTAGTATACCCAATCCCGCTCTTCCGGAGTTCCACTCCGGAAGCAACCTGCCGGGGAGTTCTACTCCCCTTCTTTTGCAACACCTGCCCGTGGTTCCCGGCGGAGTAGAACTCCGCAGCAGACAGGTTCGGGAGTAGAACTCCCGAACAGCAAGGCCTTAAGTTTCAGAGTATATTCCCCTTCCATAGCAGATACTCCCCCTTTGAAGGGGGAAGGGGGATGTTTACACCTGCCGATCCACGTATTGCTAAATTTTCTTATAATGAACCTGTTTAGAGTTTTCATTAACAAGCTTTAAAGCAATTCCTGTGGGGCAAGTGCCCGCTTTTACTGTCGTTTTTAGGCTATTTTTATGAAAATAGGCCAAAAACAAGAGGGTTGTCTGTACACTGCCGCAGGCATCGGCTTGTACCTTCGTTTTAGGGCTATTTCTATGAAAACAGGTGTAAAACTCCAAACAGCTTCAATGCCACCCACTCAAAAGACCTCGTAGCGTTTGAAAGACCTGCGAGCGTCTGTGCCATTCCCGCATCCTCTTCTCTGTGTAAAGTCATAGACCCTCACTCCGCTATTTCCAGCTTATACCCCCGGCCGTGTACGGTGGTAATCTTGACTGATGAATCTGGCTGGAGATACTTGCGCAGGCGCGAGATGAACACATCAAGGCTGCGGCCTACAAAGTAGCCATCATCTTGCCAGAGGCGCTGTAGAATTTCCTCCCGGCGGAGTAATTGGTGCGGGTGTTGCACAAAGAGCCGGAGGAGTTCGGCCTCCCTATCTGTGAGGGTGTGGGTTTGGCCGCCCACGTGCAGCAGCAGGTTTTTAAATTCTAAGGAGGAAGCACCAAATGAAAGAATTTCAGCCGGGTCTAACACTGGTTTTGATGGAGCAACTTCCGGCTCACGGGCCGTACGGCGCAGGATGGCTTTTACGCGGTACACCAGTTCTTCCAGCCCGAAGGGTTTGGTCAGGTAATCATCGCAGCCCAGTTCAAAGCCTTGCAGACGGTCGGCTTTCAGGGCTTTGGCGGTCAGGAACATGAAAGGCACGGGCACGTTGCGCTGCCGCAGTTCCTGCGCCACTGAAAATCCGTCCAGTTTGGGCAACATCACATCCAGCACGCACAAATCAAAGGTGCTTTGGGCTAACGCCGAAAGTCCGGCCTCGCCGTCTGCGCAGAGCGTGACGTGGTAACCGGCCGTTTCCAGGCTGTCTTGCAGCAGGAAGCCAAGGTTGGGGTCGTCTTCAACAAGTAAAATGCGCGCCATAGCTCTAAGATACAAGAATAAAGTCTGCGATGGCTTTTTCCTGTCCGTTTATAATCAGCGGCACTATATGTGGGCCCAAGGGGTATTTGCGGGTGGTAATGGGCTTGAAACTCTGCTTACGAATAATGGTGGTTTCTTCGGCTGGAGGCATAAAACTGAGGTGAATAAACGTCGGTAGTCCTAGAAAAGCAATGATTCCACTCGCTCGCGCCCCGCGAGTGTGAGATACCTCCGGCGGCCCGCCGCTTTACATAGGTCTTGCAGCGGCCAGAGGCTGCGAGTATCCTGTTCTAAAGTACAGAGACAGCATTACTTTTACTAGGACTATCGAAACGTCTTTAAGGAGCGTACGCATGCGAAAAAAGCTTGGTGCGTTTAAAGGCTAATTTCTGAAAAAGCCGCCAGAAACGCTCACCTCCTATTTCCCACTAAACAAATCGAGCGCCCTCAGTACTTAGTCCAAGGACGCTCGATTTGCTTCTATTTTCTTCCGCTTACTTAGTCATTCAAGGATTCAAACCACGGCAAAACGTCCAGCATCATGGGTTCTATGCTGGTGCGGTGCGTGCCTCCGGGTATGGGCGTCAAGGTAACATTTGTTGCCCCGGCCGCCCGGAACTGGTTGTAGGTGGTCACCGATGTCTGGTAGAAAACCGCTTCGTCTTCGGTACCGTGGTAAAGCCGGGTAGGGCTGGCGGGTTTCCAATCCAGAAGGCTGTTGTTGGCAATGGCCTGGCGTAGAACGGGCTCGCCCGATGGAATGCTCAGGTTCGCATAGAAGGTTGGGTTGAACAGGGCGGCCGGAGCGGTAGTGAGTTGACTGTTGATTTCTTCCCTCCTTTTGGTTCCGTCTAACAAACCAGGGATTCTACCGGCGTACGGTTGTTGGAAAAAATCAGTCCAGGGACGGTTCCATCCGTAGGTGACATTGTAGCTGTTCAGGATCAAGGGCAGGAAAGACGGTTCTACGTAGGTGGGTACCGTGGCAAGGGTACTGAGCATGCCTCCTATATCATAGCCTCCGGCTCCGGCTGCCACGGCGGTAATGTCCAGGTCATGGCTTGGATCAGCTTCTATCTCTTTCTGGGCGGCCAGCGTCACGTAGCCTCCTTCAGAATACCCAATCAGAAACAGATTGTCATTGGTTTCCACCTGTTCGCGTTCCAGGTAATATTTGGCGGCTTTCAGCATGTCCACCACCGCCGAGGCCGAATGTTCTTCATCGTAATAAGGGTGCACAATGTCTTTGGTGGTGCCGTACCCAATAAAGTCAGGAATGACGGTAACGTACCCCACCGCGCCCAAGATTTCAAAACCTGAGAAGCCTTGCGGAAAGTTTGAGGGTGCTTCGCTGTCATGGAAAATGGTGCCGTGCTGGGCACTCACCAGGGCGGGAGGCGAGGGCATGTTCTGCGGAATACACAGCAAACCAGAGGCCTGTACGGTGCTGCCTTTATACGTGGTGTTGTAGACGAACCTATACACCTCAATGTCATAGTCTATGTACGAAACAAACCTGGCAAAACCAGCGGCGGTAGCGTAGACTTGCAAGGCCGATCTGGGAACTTTGGCCACTGAGGTGGCGGAGACAAAATACTCGCTCCCGGCTGGCTGCGGTTCCTCATCATCTGAGAAATCGCAACTGGTAAAGACAAACAGCGCCAGCACTACCCAGCAAAAATTTAGTAGGTTCTTTTTCATAGCATTTCCTTTAAAATAACATCATACGTGAGCTAGCCTCACCGCCTTGACAATCAAGGTATTGATAATTCAAACCAAATAAAAGCACACTATGTAACCTTAACTTTGGTTAGGAATCATCTCATAGGAACAAGAGGGCAGCGCCTTCCAGAAACTTCCTTTTTGTGGGGCTTTTAAACAATTCACTCCATTCTCCTGTAAAGATGCTGCCCTACACATTCCTTGCTCTTCCAGATTTACCAATCCCGTACAGCGGCACAAGTACACCAGTAGAAACATCTCCTCCTAGGAGGGGCAGGTAAACGGGAGCCATACCTTTGCCCAGCTTTTGTGATGCGCAACTTGAGTTGATTATCTAGCCCACGAAACAGAAGCCGGTTTATGCTTGCTCCTTTTCGTTTTCTTGGGGAGTGTCAGAAGTAGCATCAACGCTGGTTTCCTCTTGTGTGGGTGAAACTGAGGTTTCTTCCACAGCTGGGGTATTAGTAGACGGATCAGAAATCTCCACCTTCACCAGCACGACCGCATCTGGAGTGGCAGACGTGTCTTTGGCAGAATTTGAAGGCTGTTTTTTACTGGCTTGCGAACTCTGGTTGATGGTCTCTATAGCGGCCTGGGCTTCTTTTCCTATCGCAGATTTGGCCGCTTCCGTAAGCTTTGCCTCAGCTTTATTTTTTTTCCTGCTACTGACATAGGAGGCAATGAGGGCGGTCACCAACTCCGTTACCATCTCGGCGCCGTGATGTTTTACCGCTTTTTTCAACCGCATGGTAAGGCCCTTGCCAAGGGTGTTCTTTTCCTCGGCGTTGGACTTGTCTTTCTTTTTCTTCTTGGTAGATTTCTTTCCCATTCCCTCGGCTTTAATGGTTCCTTTTCTTCTACCTGTGTTTCACTTGAATTGTTTGACTGCCCTGCCTTTAACCTCGCCCTCAAATCTTCAATCAAGTAACAATAAGTTAACATAGCAGCAGAAATGGTAATAATTGCATCATATTTACCTTGAGCGGAAAAGGTAAATTCACTTTCTAAATGATGGGATATGAAGGTGGTGAAACAGAATACCTTGCTAACGGACTTGAAGCCTCTGATGACGGAGGTGAAAGTGATTACCGGCGGTTACCTGACCGATGTCCAAACGATTATCTGCCAGCGCATGGAGCTGTTAGGCGTCCCCGCCGTAGACCAGGCAGTAGAGTTTTACGCCACTGAAAAAGACCACGTGATTGCCATCCATTACGCCCGAAGGTTAGATTTACAGAAATCTATCTGCGCCATTGACTATTTCCCAGACCATACCCTGCAGGATGTAAGCAAAGTCTCTGACAAGATCATGGAGGTGCTGCGAAAATAGCCTACTTTCCCCAAAACGGCCCTAAAACACAATTCCTAGTTCACCGGTAACACCAACCGGAAACAGGTTCCCTGCTGCCCGGTGCTCTCTACGGTCACCTGCCCGTGGTGCGCGTCCATAATCGTCTTTACATAACTCAACCCCAGCCCGAAGCCTTTCACGTTGTGCACATTGCCGGTGGGTACGCGGTAGAACTTATCGAACAGAAATTTCTGAAACTCCTGCTTAATGCCCACGCCTTTGTCGCGGATGCTGATTGAGATGCCTTGCTCCGTGTCTCGGGTGCTCACTTCAATCTCAGGTGCCTGCGGCGAATATTTTTCGGCATTGTCCAACAGACTGTAAAGGGCGTTGGCCAGGTGCAGACCATCGGCGTGGATGAGCGGTTTGGTGGCTTGCAGGTCTAGCCGTAAGTGGCCGGCGCGTTGCTGCAAACGGGGCGTCAGGTTCTGACCCGTCTCCTGCAAAAGGGCGTGCAGGTCTACGGGTTCTTTTTTCAGGGCCAATTCCCGGTTTTCTAGGGTAGCCATCTGTAGCACCCGCTCTACCTGCGCCCGCAGACGTTCGTTCTCAGAATGAATTAAATCATGGTAGCGGGTCAGCCGGTCGGGGGAAAGTGTTTCGGCCCGCTTGCGGAGCACTTCGCTGGCCAGCCTTATGTTGGTGATGGGGGTCTGCAGCTCGTGGGTGAGATTGTTAATAAAATCGGTTTTCAGCTCAGACAGGCGTTTTTCGCGCAAGATCTGAAACATGGTATAGGCGAAGAACAGCACCACCAGCCCCAGCGCCCCCGTAGAATACCACCAGAATTCCATCTCCTTTAAGATAAACGACGTCTTCCCCGGAAACACCACCGCCAGGTTGTACAACGGCACCGCTCCCACTTGCTCATGCCGAATAACGGGCGTTTTCACAGAAGTAGCCGCTTTCTGCGGAGCCGCCATGTATTGCCCAAACATAAGCGTATCATCCAGGCTGTTATATATCCCAAACTCGTAGCGTTCCTGCAGTTGCCGCTTGGCTAGTTCCTCCTGCAAAAGTTTACTCGCCTCAGCGGGGTCTACGGGCGCATTCAGTTCGGCCAGAAAGAAGTTGGAGGCTACCTGCTTTATCGGCTTCGCCGAGGTGGGCGCGACTTTTCCGCTTTTGGAAAGCAATTGGTCAGAGACATTGGTCAGGGCTACCTGCACGCTGTGGTTGAAGGCGCGTTCCTGGGCACTGTAGGCTTTGTTGAGCCACACCAACTGCACGCTCAACAAGGCGACCAACGCCACACACGCCAGCACCAGAATAACTTGAATCTTTTGACGGCTCATGGGGCTAAAGTAAGCAATTTCTGCCTCTCTAGTAATGCGTTAACATCTCATTAACATCTTTTTACAAACCGTTAACCTAGGTGCATGACCAGAGCCGGTATGTTTGCAAAGCACACCAAAGCACCTCCGCCATGAGCCTGAAAACCTTTCAAACCAATTCCTTCAAAACAGCAACCGCTCCCACTCCTGCTGCTCCGTTCCTGTTCACCCAACGTCAGTTTTTCTGGCTTTTCGCGGGGATGGGCACCATTGCGCTTGGGTTTATCCTGATGGCTTCAGACCCTACCCCGCAGGGCTATGGGTTTCTGGGCTTAACGCTGGGGCCTTTGTTGGTGGTGTTGGGATTAATGCTCCCGTTTTTTGGCATTTTTCTGAAAAACAGCCCTAAAACAGCAAAGAATATTTCTCCCCGCTGGCGTACTTTTCTGCGTTGGAACACCCTTCTGGGTTGGTTTACGGGTTTACTGGCCCTGTTGGTGTACGTGCTTACGCTGGAGCCTACCACCAGCTTCTGGGATACCGGCGAGTTCATTGCGGCGGCGTATAAATTGCAGGTACCGCACCCGCCGGGGGCTCCGCTGTTTCTGCTCATTGGTAGGTTGTTTACGCTGTTGAGTTTGGGCGAGGTGACCAAGGTAGCCTGGTGGATGAACTTCCTCTCGGCGGTGAGCAGCGCGGGTACGGTTCTGTTTCTGTTCTGGAGCATCACGTTACTGGCCCAACGGCTTTTGCCCTTCTCGGCCGAAGGCCCCTCTCCCGCCCAATGCCTCTTGCTGCTGGCCAGCGGAGCCGTGGGTGCCTTGGCTTTTGCGTTCACAGATTCGTTCTGGTTTAGCGCGGTGGAGGCCGAGGTCTACGGCATGTCCTCGTTCTTCACGGCCATTGTGGTGTGGGCCGCCCTCAAGTGGCAAGCCCAGGACAATCATCCGGAAGCGGACCGCTGGCTTTTGTGTCTGGCCTACTTGGTGGGGCTTTCCATTGGCGTGCACTTGCTCAATCTGGTGGCGTTGCCCGCTATTGCGTTATTGGTGTATTTTCAGAAATACAGGCCAAAAATGAAGGGAGTTTTTCTGGCTTTAGGTATTGGCGGGGCCTTGGTGCTGGCGGTAATGGAAGGCGTGATTACGGGTTTGCCCACGGTAGCGGGTGCGGTGGAGGTGTTCTTTGTCAACAGCATCGGCTTGCCGTATGGGGCAGGTGCGGTTTTCTTTCTGCTGGGCCTCGCGGCGGCTATTGCGTACGGACTGCGCTGGGCGAAAAAAACCGGACGCGTGCGGTGGCACAACGCCTTGGTAGCTTTTGTGCTGGTCTTGATGGGTTATTCGTCTTACCTCATGGTGCCCATCCGCTCCGGTTACAACCCGCCCATTGACGAGAACAACCCCGAAAACCTGCTGTCTTTTGTGAGTTATCTTAAGCGCGAACAGTACGGTAGCAGGCCGCTGCTGTACGGGCCGCAGTTCAACGCGCAGGCGCAGCGCTATGAAAAAGGGGCTCCCATTTACGCTCCGCAGAACGGTGAATACGCAGTGGTGGATTACAAATATGACGTGGGGTACGAGGACAAAGAAAAAACGCTGCTCCCGCGCCTGTACTCAGACCAACCGGTGCATTTGCGGGCGTACCAGAACTGGGTAAACGTGCAGCCAGGGCAGAAACCGAGCTTTAGCCAGAACCTGAGTTTCCTGTGGCACTACCAACTCAACCACATGTACTGGCGTTACTTCGGGTGGAATTTCATTGGTCGCCAAAGCGATGTGCCACACGCCGGGGTGTTGTGGCCGTGGGAGAAAAAGAGCGAAGTTCCCTCACCCATCGCCCAAAGCAAAGCCCGTAACCAGTTTTTTCTTTTACCGCTGCTGCTGGGCGTTTTAGGGCTGTTTTTTCAATTCCGGCGCAAAAACGCCGATGGTTGGGTGGTATTGCTGCTGTTTTTCTTCACCGGCATCGCCATTGTATTGTACCTAAACCAGCCGCCCGTTGAACCCCGCGAGCGGGACTACACCTTTGCCGGCTCCTACTACGCTTTCAGCATCTGGATTGGCTTGGGAGTGCTTGGCCTAGCCGAATTCCTGCGCCGCCTGCTCAAAGCAGAGCTTCCGGCGGCAATCTTGGCTACGGTGCTGGCGCTTTCTGTCCCCGTTCTGCTCTTCGCCGAAGGCTACGATGACCACAACCGTTCCAACCGTTACCATGCGCTGGACTCAGCGAAGAACCTACTCAGTTCGGTAGCGCCCAACGCCATCCTGTTCACCAACGGCGACAATGACACGTTCCCGCTGTGGTACGCGCAGGAAGTAGAAGGTTTCCGGACGGATGTGCGCGTGCTGGTCATGCCCTACCTCAACACCGACTGGTACATTGAACAGGCCCGCCGCCGAGTGAACACCTCCGCACCCTTGCCCGGCACCTTGCCCGTTTCGCAGTACGCCTTCAGCGCCAACAATTATCTGCCTTACGTGCCTACTCCCAGCGTGCAGGACAGCGGCATGGACTTAAACCAATACCTGAACCTCCTGAAACAGAACCACCCGGCCCTACAGGTGCAAACGCAGGACGGCCGCACCTTGAACGCTCTTCCTACCAAGAAGCTGAGTTTGCCGGTTCACAAAAACACAGTCTTGCAGAACGGCACCGTCTCCCCAGAACGGGCGAACCAAGTAGCAGAGGCAATGACCTGGGAACTACAAGCCGGGGCGCTGGAGAAAAAACACTTGTTCCTGCTTGACGTGATTGCCTCCAACCACTGGCAACGCCCCCTCTACTTCTCCAGTACCGGCGCGGAAACCTCAGAACTTGGTTTGCAGCCCTTCCTACAACTGGAGGGCCAAGCCCTGCGCCTGGTTCCCATCCGCAACCCAGATACGCAGTCAGAAGCCTACGTTGACCGGCCGCGTACCCAGGAAAACCTGTTGCACCAGTTTCACTACACCGGCCTGACCAACCCCCACCAGCCCTACGAAGAGAATTTTGTGACCCAGGTTGTGCCCGTGTACCGCCGCAACTTCGCAGCACTGGCCACCGCCCATTTGCAGGCTGGTGATGTCCCCCAAGCGCAAAAAGTACTGAAAGCCTGCTTCACCTTGCTGCCTGATATAGGCGCCCCGCACAACTTTGAAAGCGTAGCCTTGGTTCTGCCCCTGGCACAGGCGGGCCTCACCAAGGAAGCAAAGGAACTCACGCAATTGTTATCCCAGCGCTTTGATGCCCAACTCAGGTATTACGCCACACAACCCGCCTATTTTGAGCGAGAAAGGCAGTTGAATTTATATGGTTTGCAGAACTTGGTGCAAGTGGCCCAAGCTGCTGGGTTACCGGAAGCAAAAAGCCACGGGAGATGAGACGGGGGCCTTGGGGGTGATCCAGGTAGACGCTGGGTAGGGTACTCACGCCCATTCGCTCCACCAGCTGGAACTCCTCCTGGGTTTGGCGGTAAATCTCATTGGTTTCAAAGACGGCCAGAAACAGGTTTTCGGGAATCCCGAAGGGGCGTACCACTTCTACCAGTACGTGGGTGTTGGTGATATCCCGGCCACCGGCGTAGAAGGCCGAATGGAGGGCGCGCAGGTCTTCCAGGGAGAGGCCGGGCCGAAGGTGGCGGACGGTGAGCAAGGCCCGGCAAGCGGGTTCTGTGTCGTAGATGGCATCTTGCCGGAGGAAGAAGCTGTAGTCAAACGGCAAGTGTGATTTGCCCTGGGCCCGGTGCCAACTCACGGCTATTTTGTCTTTTTCAGCCGACGCCAGAGGACTCTGCGCATACGGGTTGAGGCTCCCCACCAGCACCTGTACAGACAGCCTGCCCACCCACAGTGCCTTCAACCTTCTGATGACGGGCGTAAACCCGTAACACCAGGCGCACATAGGGTCGGTGACATACAACAGAAGCAGATTTTCGGGTGGCGTTGGCACAAGCGTTCCTCAATGGTCTCTTCTGTTAAGCGAAAACCAAGGCCGAAAGGTTTGCTCCGGCCGCCCAATAAGACCTGCGCAAACGCTGACCTGGACATGTCGTTTCGGGGCTGTTTTTTCTAAAACGGGGCTAAAACACTACTGGTGGTAAATCATTTTCACGGTCATGCCGCCGTCAATGATCAGGCTCTGGCCCGTGATGAACCCCGCTTTGTCTGAGCAGAGGAAAAGAGCGGCTTCGGCAATGTCCTCGGGGGTGCCTACGCGGCCTACCGGGTGCTGTTCCTGGTCTTCTTTGCGGTGGTGGGGTTCTGATTTTTTACTTTCCTGCTGCCAGGGGCCGGTCTCAATCCAGCCGGGGGCAATCGCGTTCACCCGAATGCGCTGGGTTGACAGACTGATGGCCAGAGAATGCGTGAGCGCTTCCAATCCGCCTTTGGCGGCGGTATAACCGAACGTATCTGGCTCAGATAGGAAGGCGCGGGTAGAGGTGATGTTGAGAATAGTGGGGTTGGTGCCTTTCTCCAGCAGCGGCAGGGCGTATTTGGCGCACAGAAACGGCCCGCGCAGGTTCACGGCCAGCACCTGGTCAAACTCCTCCACGCGCAGTTGGCCCAAGGGCTTGCGGGCCGGCGAGGCAATACCGGCGTTGTTGATGAGCACATCCAGGCGGCCATGTTGCTGCCGCACCTTGTTCATGAGCTGTTGCACCTGTTCTTCCTTGCTCACATCGCAGGGCATGAAATCTACCGTAAGGTTCTGTTTCTGGAGCCACGCCATGGCCTCTGCCCCGGCATCCCAGTCAAGGTCGGTGATGACCACCTGGGCTTTCTCCAGCGCGAACGCCTGCGCCAGTCCCCGGCCAATGCCCTGGGCGCCGCCGGTGATCAGGATGATTTTAGAGGTGTAATAGTTCTGCATGTGACTGGGGATAGGATCAAAAGCCGTAGAAGGCGTGAAGAAGCTTGCTTTCTCTTTCCAAATTTACCTAACGCGGGCCAATAACTCCTACCTTTTCTCATCAGGCCCGTTAAAAACGTAGGTGCAGACATTGTTTCTAACGCTAAGGATAACAGACCCTATGAAAACAACTTCTATCTGGCGGCAAGATGCCGATCATACGACGTACCCTCAGCTACAGGGCTCGCTGGTGGCCGATGCGGTCATTATTGGAGGAGGCATCACGGGCATCACCACGGCCCACCTGCTGGCTTCGGCCGGAAAACGGGTGGTGGTACTGGAGGCTCTAAAAGTGGCCGAAAGCACCACCGGCTATTCCACCGGAAACCTGTATGCCCCCGTGGGGGAATACCTGCACCAGCTCAAAGCCAAATACGACCAGGAAACGGTGAACGCCTTAACCGCCTCGCGCCGCGCCGCCATCAACCTGATAGAAAGCCTGGTGCAACGCTATTCCATAGACTGCCATTTCAAGCGGGTTCCGTTTTATTTTCTAACTGAGCATCCAGCGGAAGATTCGTGTATCAAAGATGAATTTGAGACGGCGCTGGCCGCCGGGTTGCCCGCCCATTTTGACACCTCTTCGCCCCTGCCGTACCCCATCAGCTCTGCGCTGCGGCTAGATGGCCAGGCCCAGTTCAACCCCATGGCGTACGTGAAAGAACTGGCGGCCCACACCTCGGGCCCCAACTGCCTCATTTTTGAGAACAGCAAAGTACTGAAGGTAGACGAAGGGAAAACCCACGTGGTACACACCCAGCACGGGAAAGTACGGGCCCGGCAGGTGGTGCACGCCACCCATACCCCCAAAGGCATCTGGTTTCTGCACACGCTCCTGGGCCCGTACCGCGAATACGCCTTGGCCGTTTCCCTGAACTCCTTACCGCCCGAGGGTACTTTTTGGGCTTACCATGCCATGCACCACCACTCCCTGCGCCCGTACACCAATGACCAGGGCGAGCATTTCCTGCTCATCTTAGGCGAATCGCACAAAGTGGGGCACAAAGAAGACAATGAGGAGAATTTCCGGAAACTGGAGGAATACGTGCGCGAGCGTTTTGATGTGAAAGCCGTGGAATACCGCTGGGCCGCCCAGCAATACAAACCCGCCGACAGTCTGCCGTACATCGGGCGCAAGCACAGTGGCTCCGAGATCTACGTGGCCACCGGTTTTGAAGCCGACGGGCTGACCTACGGCACCTTGTCGGCCATGATCCTGAGCGACCTCATGCTGGGCAAAGAAAACCAGTGGGCCGAGATGTACTCCCCCACCCGACACCAACCGTTGAAAGCGGCGCCTAAATTCATCAAGGAGAACGTAGACGTGATGGTGCAGTACCTCAAAGACCTGCCCTACCGCAGCCAGGTGGAAGAACTCGCCGATATCTCATCCGGGGAAGGCAAGAACATTGAGCTGGACGGCAAAAACTACGGCGCGTACCGCGATGATACCGGCAAACTGCACGTGGTCTCGGCGGTGTGTACGCACATGGCCTGCCTGGTACACTTCAACAAAGCCGAGAAAAGCTGGGACTGTCCCTGCCACGGCAGCCGCTTCGACGTAGACGGCCGCGTACTGGAAGGCCCCGCCTACCTGGATCTTTCCAGAATGCAGGACAAACCCACCACTTCCAACCGCTACAAGAAAATCACGTCTGCCGCCTTCTTCGCCGCCTCGGCCCTGGCCGGTATATACTTCTACCGGAAATATGCGGGTAACAAGAAAAGTAGCAAGTAACGGTTCCAGAATGTGGTTGCCCCTACTTCTGGAAATGGTGGTTTTGGAGCCATTTTTGGAAAAACAGGCACAAAACAAACCCCTGTGTTTTAGGGCTATTTTTCAGAAAATAGCCCTAAAACACAGGGATTCGTTGTAAGAAAATAACTACTTCTTTTTCTTCGGCTTTTTCTTTTTCTTAGTCGCATCCTCAAAGTCATGGATCTCCTTCATCAAGGATTTCAGGTCGGGCTTTACCTCGCTGGAGAAGTCAATGGTGGCGTTGTAGTCCTGTTTCTCAATGTCCAGCACCTTGATGGGCTTGCCCAGGTACTCCTCAATCACGTCCAGGATCGGTTTTTCCTCGGGGCTGCAGAACGACACGGATTTCCCTTTCTGGGTGCCCCGGCCGGTACGGCCTACGCGGTGTACGTAATTTTCGGGCACGTCTGGCAGGTCATAGTTCACCACGTATTCCACGCTGGGGATGTCAATGCCGCGGGAACTCACATCGGTGGCCACCAGCACTTTGACCTCGCCTTTCTTGAAGCGGTTTAAGGCGGCCAACCGGTCTACCTGTTCTTTGTCGCCGTGCAGGGTTTCAGATTTAATCCCCACGCGTTCCATGGCGGCAAACACCCGCTCGGCCCGCACCTTCGTGCGCACGAACACCAGTATTTTGCTGCCCTCGTTTTCCTTGATCACGCGCTCCAGGAAGAACCGTTTGTCGTCCATGCCGATGTAAGCCACCGAGTGGTCCACGTTTTTGGAAACCGGGTCTTTGGGCGAAATCTGGATCCGGATGGGTTTGGTCACCAGCGAATACGCCAGGTCTTTGATGTGCTCATTGATGGTGGCCGAGAAGAACAGTGTCTGCCGCTTGCGGGGCAGGTGCCGCAACACGTCCCTAATGTCTTTGATAAACCCGAGGTCTAGCATGTGGTCGGCCTCGTCCAGAATGAGAATCTCCACGCGCTCCAGCCTGATGTGGCCCTGGCTCACCAGGTCGAACATGCGGCCGGGGGTAGCCACCAACACGTCTATGCCGTCTTCCAGTTTGGAAATCTGCGGGGCCTGCTCCACGCCGCCAAACACAGTCATGGTCTCCACGCGGGTGTGCTTGCCCAGGGTATGGAACACCTCGGTGATCTGGATGGCCAGTTCGCGGGTGGGCACCATCACCAGGCATTTGATACCGTCCTGCCGGGCGTACTGCTTGCGCTCATGCAGCAGGTGCAGCACCGGAATAGCGAAAGCCGCCGTTTTGCCGGTTCCCGTCTGCGCGATAGCCAGCACGTCTTCGCCCTTCAAGATGGGCGGAATGGCCTTGAACTGGATATCGGTGGGTTTCTTAAAGCCCAGTTTGTCCAGGGCTTTCTTGATGGCGGGGTTGATGTGGTAATCTTCGAATTTCATGGAAGCGGTGTTTCGGCCTGCGCCGATGAGACAAGCGGTTTCTCCTTGTACGAGGTACCGGCAGAAACTTCTGCAAAGGTGCGATTTCTTTCTGGCTTTTGCAGGGTGGAGGTGGTGGAGAGGGTGGTGGGTGGGCGTTTTGGGGCTGTTTTTGGGGAAAGAGGCTAAAAACGAAAATGAATACCTATAGTATGATTACTACATAGTATATTCGGCGGATCAGATAAATTTATGTCTATAATCGGCCAGATATCTGCACCCACCCTAAAATCCATATATAAAAACTGTACTTGTGCAGACATCCAAGTGATACCGCTAATGTTAAATTAAATTAAATTACTATTTTTGAAATTTAAATTCGCAGAGATATAAATGGAACCATTGATTAAATGGGCTGGAGGTAAACGTTGGTTAATTAATAAATACCCACACTTAATTCCTGATAAGCAAAATTTTACAAAATATGTTGAACCCTTTATTGGCGGAGGTTCACTCTTTTTTCATGTGGAGCCCGAACGAGCGATTATAAATGACGTAAATAATGAGCTTATAACTACATATTCCCAAATTAAAGATAATTATTTTCAAATCCAAGAACGTCTCCAATATCTTAATTCAATTCATTCAACAGAAACATATTATCAAATAAGAAAAGAAAAACCAATTAAAGAAATTGATATTGCTGTCAGATTTTTATACCTAAATAGAACTTGCTGGAATGGACTTTATCGAGTAAATTTAAAAAACGAATTTAATGTTCCGATTGGAACAAAAACCAAAGTAATACTAGATACAGATGACTTTCAGAAAGCATCTCAAGTACTCAATAATACTAGAATATTTTCAGGAGATTTTGAAAAAATAATATCCAAATGTCGAGAAAACGACTTTCTATTTCTAGATCCTCCTTACACTGTAAAACATAACAATAATGGTTTCATTAAATATAATGAAAAACTCTTTGATTGGCAGGATCAAATTCGCCTTAAAAAAGCTGTCAAACGAGCTATCCAAAGAGGTGTAAAGGTACTCGTCCTCAATGCTAACCACGAATCTATTAAACAATTATACAACGGAGTTGGTGAATTCCATGAGCTAGAGCGTGCTAGTGTAATAGCAGGCAAAAAGGAAAATCGCGGAATTTACTCTGAATTAGCAATCAAATGTTTTTAAAATGACACTTGTATATGGATACAGCTCTATTTAAGAAAAGTCTTGGTGAAGTATTTTGGCTATCTGCTATTGCCTTCTTTCCATTAATTCTAACAATTCTTCTTCAAGCTATAAAATTGAATGATGTAGTAGCGGCAATTCAAATAGTCAATCCAGGAGAATTCCTTGCTTTCTGCCTTAGCTTTTTAGCACCTTCTATTTTTTTTCTTAAAAAGACACATGGTAAATCTTATTCATTACCTTTTCTAGATTTTTTCTTTTTCTCAACTATATTCATGTATATAGCGGCTTTGCTTATCACATATATAATCAAAAATAATGTTGATCCAGAAATTACAAATAACATAAACAGCAAAATTTACTATCTAATCGGATCCGCAATATTTTTGCTGATCACTATTGGATTTCGAGTTTATTCTGTATACCATACATCAAAATCTTCTGACTTTATAAAAAATAAAAAGGATGAGGAAATTGATTTTAATAAAACCTTTAAAGATTCAATCCATGGAAGCTAGGCACTTTAACGTTTTAAAGGTTATTCAACCCAAAGGCGAGTTCTTTATAGGTACTATCCCCGCTCAGGATCTAGTTGACATTACATATTCTGACATTCGCAGAATAAACAATGAAGATAGAGAAGTAGAGAAATACTTAGGAATTCAACGTCCACTAGACAAAGCGAGAGTTTTAAAGATTAAAAAGTACATTCAATCACCTGATGCTTCTTTTCCAACAGGAATCGTACTCTCTGTTGACCCAAAATGCGCTGAATATGATCCGGAAAAATCAGTATTAACACTTAAAGAGTTCAAGTCGGAATTCGATGATGACCCGAATGTAAGTCTTCATAAAATCGCGAAAGTTCTTGATGGTCAGCATAGAATCGCAGCATTTATGAATTCGCAAGGTAATTATGATTTTACTCTAGATATAAAGGATTTTGAACTGAATGTCGTTGTCTTTATTGGCCTAGACATAGATGAACAAGCAAATATTTTTGCTACTATTAATCTTGCGCAGACCAAAGTAAATCGTAGTCTTGTTTATGATTTAGAAGGTCTTTCTAAAATTAGAAATCCTTTCCGCACTGGCCACAAAGTAGCAGTTGCGTTAGATACTGCTGATGAATCAAGCCCTCTTTACCACCGAATAAAAAGATTAGGTGTAAAAACCGAAGGTAGAGAGAGTTCCGAACCATTGACTCAGGCTGTATTTGTAGAATCACTTTTAAAGCTCATTTCACCAGATCCTTTTGAAGATAGAACTACAGCGTTAAAGGGCAAAAGCTTAAAAAGAGCAGATATTAACGAACTAAAAAAACATCCCTTTAGAAACTTGTTTATTGATGGAAAAGATAGTGAGATAGCTGTTATTCTATATAATTATTTCAAAAGCATTGAGGAAAGGTGGCCAACATCTTGGAATGATCAAAATACTGTAGGCAATATACTCCCAAAATCAAATGCATTTAAAGCATTTATGCGCTTTTTAAAACATTTATATCTAGAAATTGCTGGCAACGATATTGGTCGTATAGTATCAAAGTCTGAGTTTGCTAAACATTTCAGTACTTATGACATAAAAGATGAAGAATTTACATCAGGTAACTTTTTACCTGGAAGCGGTGGTGAGTCTTCTTTTTATAAAGTTCTTACAAAACAAAAAACTATTGCAGAACTAAAAGCTTAAACATAAATGGGATCTTTTACTATCTTATATTGCTTGTTTGAAAAATAGAATTAATTTACAAATCAGGAATATTTTAGTATTGGAAGATATCTGTTATCAATGTCCCAACAAAACAATAGAACTAGCTTTTAGGCCTTCACCCCAAATGAAACCCCTCCTCCTCACCCTCTTCCTCCTCACTACCACCACCCTCAGCTTTAGCCAAGGGCTCACTAACGCCCAAATAGATGAACTGGCGCAGCGCACCATGCAGGCGTTCAACGTGCCGGGCATTGCGGTGGGCGTGGTGAAAGACGGGAAACTGGTGCACGCCAAAGGCTACGGGGTGCGGAGTTTGAACAGCGGGGAGAAAACAGATGAGTACACGCGCTTCGGGATAGCGTCTAACACCAAGGCGTTCACGGCTACCGCGCTGGGGCAGCTGGTAGACGCGGGCAAACTGAACTGGGACGACAAGGTGCAGGACTATATTCCGGAGTTCAAGCTGTACAACCCGTACGTGAGCGAGGAATTCACCATCCGGGACTTGCTCACCCACCGCAGCGGGCTGGGGTTGGGAGCCGGTGACCTCATGCTCTGGCCAGACTCCAACAGCTTCACGCTCAAAGACATTATCCACAACCTGCGCTACCTCAAGCCAACCTCGTCTTTCCGGTCAAAGTATGACTATGACAACAACCTCTACCTTGTAGCCGGTGAGGTGGTAGCCCGGGTAAGCGGAAAAAGCTGGGACGATTTTGTGGAGGAACGCATTCTGCAGCCCCTGGGCATGACGGGTTCAGCGGCCAGTTATGAGCGCCTGAAAGACCAGCGCAACGTGATAGACGGGCACGCCATGGTAGACGGCAAAGTGCGCGTGATCCAGCGCCACCGTTCAGAAGTAGACCACGCGGCGGCCAGCATTTATTCCAGCGTGGCAGATTTAAGCAAGTGGGTGCTGGTGCAGCTCAACCACGGCCAGTACGGCAACGGCCAGCGTCTGTTCTCAGAGGCCGTCAGCAAAGAACTCTGGACTCCGCAAACCCTGATTCCGGTCAACAGCCCGGGGCCGTACAACACCCACTTTGCGGCGTATGGCCTTGGCTTCATCATCTCAGACGTACGCGGCTACAAGCAACTGAACCACACCGGCGGGCTGGAAGGCATGGTGACCCAAGTGACCATGATTCCGGAGCTGAACCTGGGCATCATTGTCTTGACCAACCAGCAGGAAGGCGGCGCGTTTAGGGCCATCGCCGACCAAATCAAAGACAGCTACTTCCAAATGACCGGCACCGACCGCGTAACCCAGTACGCCAAAGCCCGCGCAGCTTCCTTGGCCAACGCCGGTAACGTAACCGATGCCATCTGGAAAGACATTGCCGCCGTGCAGAAACAGCAAAAAAAGAACCCCGACTACGCCGCTTACCTAGGCACCTACCGCGACCCCTGGCTGGGCGAGGTGGTGATTTCCCTCAAAAACGGGCTACTCTGGTTTGATGCTAAAAAATCGCCCAAGCTCACCGGCCAGCTCTTCGCCTACAAAGGCACCAGCTTTGTGGTGAAATGGCGCGACCGCAGCATGGATGCCGATGCCTTCGTGAATTTCTCCCTGGACACCCAGGGGCGTGCCCAGGGCATGACCATGAAACCCATCTCCCCGCTCACCGATTTCAGCTATGATTTTCAGGATTTGAACTTCATACGGGTAAAGGAAGGAAAGTAGGGAGAGTCCATTTTTGAGAAAACCTGTTTTAGGCTTGTTTTTAGAAAAACAGGCCTAAAACAGGAAAGTCAGTCCATCAGAAAGGTAGCGTTGCTATCCTGTAACGCCGTACGTAATCTTTCCCAGAAAACTTGGTGTTCTCACCTCTAATGGCGGCTGGGTTATCAATTTCTTCCGCTTTAGGAAACAGCTTCTATCATTATTTTTTGAAATAAAGCCAAACCAACTCTATCAGGCAAAAGAAGATTAATGTATACAGAATGCCTGCCCTCAAGCGTTTAATAAGTAATTTTAAGTTTCCTTTCTGTACGCAATAGAAAGGACAAGCTTTTTTTAGTTTTAAACAGCATAATGATCACGAAAACACTCTGCGTACTCGCAACTATGGCTATCGGACTACTGGCTAGTGAACAAACGGCAGGCCAGGCCACAGACAAAAACAACCCTCTTTTACAGAAGTACACCACCCCGCACCAGGTACCGCCTTTCCACCTGATTAAGGATGCCCATTTCAAGCCTGCCTTGCAGGAAGGAATCCGGCAGCACCAGTTGGAGATTGACGCCATTGTGAACAACTCCAAACCGGCCACGTTTGACAACACCATTCTGGCCATGGAAAACGCCGGTCAGTTGCTGGGCCGCGTGTCTACGGTTTTCTACAACCTGAACTCGGCCAACACCAACGAGCAGATTCAGAAAATCGCCCGCGAGATTGCCCCGGCTTTATCCGCGCACAGCGACAACATCATCCTGAACAAGAAACTGTTCGACCGTGTGAAAACGGTCTGGAATAATAAAAACAACCTGAAACTGACCCCAGAGCAGCAGAAACTGCTGGAAGAAACCTACAAGTCTTTTGTGCGCAGCGGTGCCAACCTGAACGATGCCGACAAGGAAAAGTTGAAGAAAATGAACGGCGAACTGTCGCTCCTCAGCCTTCAGTACGGGCAGAACATTCTGGCCGAAACCAACGCGTACCAACTGGTGATTGACGACAAGAAAGACCTGGCCGGATTGCCCGAAGGCGTAGTGGCCGCTGCCGCGGATGCCGCCAAACAGGCCGGTAAAGAAGGAAAATGGGTATTCACCCTGCACAACCCCAGCGTAATGCCGTTCCTGCAATACGCCGACAACCGCGAACTGCGCAAGAAAATCTGGGAAGCCTATTCACTGCGCGGAAACAATAACAACGCCCACGACAACAAAGAGGTACTGCGCAAAATTGTGAACCTGCGCCGGGAGAAAGCGCAGTTGCTGGGCTACAAAACCCACGCCCACTACGTGCTGGAAGAAACCATGGCCCAGAACCCAGAGAACGTGAACAAGCTCCTAGACCAACTCTGGGCCCCAGCCCTGGCCGTAGCCAAACAGGAAGAGCAGGACATCCAGAAAATGGTAGATGCCTCGGGTGCCAAGTTCAAAGTAGCCCCGTACGACTGGCGCTATTACACCGAGAAAATCCGGAAAGAGCGTTTTAACCTGGACGAGCAGGAACTGCAACCCTACTTCAGCCTGGACAACATCCGGAAAGGCGTGTTCACAGTCACCGAGAAACTCTACGGCCTCCAATTCAAGCCACTGCCCAACCTGCCCAAGTACCACCAGGACGTGACCGCCTATGAGGTAACCGAAGCCGACGGCAAACTGGTGGGCATCATTTACATGGACTTCTTCCCGCGCGCCTCCAAACGCAGCGGCGCCTGGATGACCTCTTACCGCGCCCAGAAAATGGAAAAAGGCAAACGCCTGGCTCCAGTAATATCAATTGTCTGCAACTTCACCAAACCCACCGGGGACGCCCCTGCCCTGCTCACCTTTGACGAGGTAACCACCTACTTCCACGAGTTTGGCCACGCGCTGCACGGCTTGCTGTCTAACGTGACCTATGAAAGCATGGCCGGTACCTCGGTACCCCGCGACTTTGTGGAATTGCCTTCGCAGATCATGGAGAACTGGGCTGCGGAACCCGAAGTCCTGAAACTATACGGCACGCACTACAAAACCGGTCAGTTGATCTCTGACGAGCTGATTCAGAAAATGAACAAAGCCGGCACTTTCAACCAGGGCTTCGAAACCACTGAGTACCTGGCCGCTTCTTTGCTGGATTTGGCGTACCACACCCAAACTACCAACCTGGAGGGTGACATCAACCAGTTCGAGAAGACGGCCATGGCAAAGGTTGGTTTGATGGAGCAAATCATTCCGCGCTACCGAAGCACGTACTTCAGCCACATCTTCTCCGGCGGATACTCTGCGGGGTACTACAGCTACATCTGGTCGGGCGTGCTGGACACCGATGCGTTCCAGGTGTTCAAGGAAAACGGTTTGTTCAACCAGGAGAAAGCCCAATCCTTCCGGAAGAACATCTTGGAGAAAGGCGGCACCGAAGACCCCATGGAACTCTACAAGAAGTTTAGAGGCGCAGAACCAAGCATTAAGCCCCTGCTGAAGAAACGCGGTCTGACTCCGGTGAGTTTGTAATCCGTACCCTTGGGCAGAAGGTGGTAAAACAAGCCTTGCTCCCTGAGTAACCAAAGAAACGGCCTCTTTCAGGTAAAACTGGAAGGGGCTGTTTTTTTGGAGGCTGTCTGGAGAGCAAAGATGCGCCTCTTCCCCCCAGAGGGGAGTTTTGCCACTGCGTTTTGAGGCTGTTTTAGAGAAAGTAGGCATTAAACGGCATTGGCGCAGAAACTCGTAGGAGCTGCGCGCACGACGAGGTCTTTGGCGCAAGCGGCATTGCGGAAGCAGGCTGGAATCGCAAAAACCTGTGAGGTCTCCAAGACCTCACAGGTTTAGAAATTTACTGGCGCGAGAAGCTAGTCTCGTGACTTGGGATGAAGCGAGTCTCCAGACTCGCCGGGAACCACCGGCAGGAGGGCGCATGGTTTAGGGGAGGCATTCTTCCAGGAGAAAGGTAACAACGGTGCCCTTGCTTTGCCCGCAACGTACTATCAACGTTTCTGGCCTGTTTTCAGAAAAATAGGCCAGAAACCAAGCGCCCGAACAAGCATCTTGTGGCTTTTGCGGCCTCTTATTTCAGCTTCACATAAAATTCCTTCGCCCGAAGGGCTTCCTGCTTCGCTTCTTCAGGTTTCCCCAGGCGCTTCAGCAAAGTGGCGCGGTGCTGGTGGCAGGCGGCGGCTACGTAAGAATCTGGGAAAGAACGGGCGGAGCGGGTAAACAGGTCATACGCTTGTTGCTGGGCGGCGGGAACTTTGCTTTTCATCAGCTTTCGTCCTTCCTGGTAATCCTGGAGCCAGCGCTTGGCGGTGGGGCTCATGCGCTCTGCTTCTACGGCAGCTCTGAACGGGGGCAAGGTATGGAGGGAGTTCTTCGGGGCGATGTTTTGGGGGTCTTTTTCAAAAAACGCCTCTAAAGCGGCCACATAGGCCAGGGCCTCCTGCCGGTTATAATCAGGGTTCTTCAGGCGGGCTTCTTCAGGGGCATTGGTGAAAAAGGAAGCCTCGGCAATGACGGCCGGAATACCGTAGGTGTCGCGGAGGACTTTGGCCCCGGCGGCAGGAAAGATGGCATGGTCTGAGGCAATACTAACGGGCACGTTTCTTTTATAGTGTTTCTTGACGAGCGCCTGCCCTATCTTTTCAGCCAGTTCCACACTTGCTTTGTTTTCTGATGAATAGCCGTGGTAGTAAATGATAGGGAAGTTGGCATTGGAGTCTGCGGTGGCGTTGTGGTGGATGGACAGGAACACCTGCGCTTTGTGCTGAACTGCCAGCTTTACCCGGTCATCAAAGGGGACATTTTCATCAGTGGTGCGGGTCATGAGCACGGTGGCCCCTTTCTCTTCCAGCAGCTTTTGCAAGAGCAGCGCCACCCGCAGATTGATCCATTCTTCGCGCTCGCCAGTGGGGCCCACGCGGTACTGGTCGGTTTGGGCGGTGCCACCGTGCCCGGCATCCAGGCAGATGACCTTGCCCGCTAACGGATTTCCATTTCTCTGCGCGCTTCCTGAAAAGGAAATAAGCATCAGAATAAAACACAGTGCTACAAAGGGGGTAAGGCGCATACAGGTGAAACGAGAAGGTTACTTGATCAGTTTAGGGTCTACATAAGTGCCGTAGCGGGTGGCATTGCCCAGTCGCCAGAAATACTGGTACAGCACCGCCGATGCCTCTTCCATTACCCGGTCGGTTTTGCCCTGGGGTTTGTAGTTCTCCATCATGGCCACGGCGTAAGGACGTTCGGGCAGAAGCACCAGGGCCCACTCGGTGGAGACGCCGTTCAGGACGCCGGGCTTGAACGCCAGGGGCACATGGCCCGGGATGCCTGGGGCCAGGCGGCTGGTTTCGCGGTTGGTCTTTTGCAGGATGGAGACAATCTCGGCAGACGCGGCTTTGTTCAGGAACTGGCCTTTGTAGAGCATCTGCAGAATCTTGGCGGCCTCGGCCGGAGTGGAGATGTTCTCCTCCCCTCTCCCTGACGCCGCCGACTGGATCATTTTGCGCTGCACCCGCGTCTGTTTCAGGCCCAGGCCCTGCATAGTGGCGTTGATGGTGGGCATGCCCACCAAGTCAATCAAGGCATTGGTGGCGGTGTTGTCACTCAAGGTAATCATGAGAACGGCCAGGTTACGGATGCTGAAGGAGGTGCTGTCCACCAGGTCTTGGATGATACCCGTTCCGCCCACCACGTTGGCGGGGGCAATCCTGCGGAGATCCGTCAGTTTGAATTTCCCGTTTTGTGCCTGTTGGTAGACTTCCAGCAGAATTGGGATTTTGATGGCGCTGGCCTGCGGAAACACCATGTCTTGGTTAAAGCTGAGCGTCTCACCAGAGGTTAAATCTACGGCCACCAGTCCGGTAACGGCCGGTGAGGCAGCCAGCAGAGCACGCAATTGCTGTTCGGTTTTCTGCCTAAGCAGCTCTTTGGGGCTGTTTTGGGCAAAAGAGGGGGAAAACATGGCCAGAAAAATCAATGTGAGGGAGAACAGGAAAAATGCGCGCATACGAGTAGAAACAGGCCTTTGGTCAGGGTCTTGAAAATCCAAGGTAAAGGTTAGCGGCTACACTTCAAAACACGGGGAAGGAGAACCAGCGGTGTGCACTTCTTCCCATTACTTAGGTGCCCCTATGATTGTCAGCACTCCGTTGGCCAGGCAGTCTTTCCAGTAGGTCAGAAACGAGCGTTCCCTGCGCCGCTTCACCTGTATTTTTCCCTCGCGCGGGGTTTTGCCGTCTTCTTCGCTTTCAGATTTCAGCACCAGTTTGTTCGCCACTAGAGATTTTAGCTTGTTGCCCAATGACTGGTTTCTCTCCTCGTCTTTGTTCAGCAGGTCAATCTTGAAATCATCGTACTGCAGTTGCATGGAGCCGGTGGCCGATGTTTTGGTCAGTTCCACATTGAAAGCCCCCCTTTGCAGCACCCCGCTTTTCACGCGCACAAACATGCCGGGCTCTATTATGGGGTTGAGAATAGCCGGGTACCCTTTCCCAATGGTGCCTTCCATGGAGTGGTAGCCGTGGGGGTCTAACAAAGCAAGCCGTACGGTAGCCTGCATGGGGGCTTTGCCCATGAGCAAACCACCCCCCTTCAGCACCGCCGGGTTCTTGCGGGAAATCAAGTTCTTGTCATTGGTGAGGTTGGTGAGCGTCAGGTCAATGTTGCTGCCTGTGACGTAGCCGGTTTCAAACGCTTTTTCGGCCAGTTCCTCATAGCGCACATACATGTCGCGCACCCTAACCGTGCGGATGTTCATCCCGAAGGTGAGTTTCTGGATCAGGTCATGGGGCATGAGGCCTTCTCCTTTGGTCACGTAATGCTTGCCGTCTTTGTAGGCATTCACCTTGGGGCTTAGCACGGCAAGAGACCCCAGGTAGATGTTGGAATGCCGGGACAGGGTGCCAAAATCGACCTGGGTCATCCGCAGTTCTGGAATCTGTACGCTGAACCTGGTCACGGCCTCCCCGGCTTTCTGCGACATCTGGGCCGCACTGCGCAGGGGAATGAGTTGAAGCTGCTTCAAAGTCAGTTCTTCTTTTTGGGTAGATGCCTGCAGAGGGCCACTTTTGATTTTATAGTTTCCATCTGGCAGTGAAAACGAAGCCTCTCTGATGGAAGCCGAAATCTTTTTGCTGTAAAACGCGCGGGAAGAGTCCTGAAAAGACGCACTGTCCAGTTGCACCCCTTCGGCCTCCAGATCAAGCCCTCTCACCTGCCACCGGTCAACTCGGCCAGTAGGCTTGTCCCTGAACCGGATGGTGCCGTCCTTGATGCTGAGCTTATCTATTCCCATTCCCCGAAACTGCTTCCCCAGGGTTTGGTGCAGGGCTTGCGAGGACGTATCTTTTTTCATCTGCCTCAGCGTCCACTCAGGATGATCTACCCGGATGGAGTGCAAACTGATCTCCCCGCCCCAAAGCAGCTTCACAAAACGGATACCCCGCACCTGCACTTGGGCAGCTTTCAATTCTGAGACACTGACGGGAGCCTCTGCCGGAGTCTTTTGCTGCACCTGTTTCCAGATTGAATCATGGGGTGTCAGTTTCAACGAATCAAGCATGGCTAATCCGGCTAAAAGAGACACCTTCATGTCAGCCATTTGCAGGGAATAGAGGCCTTTGGTTTGGGTGGAGATTTGTTTCTGCAGCTTTTTCTGGGCCCAGGAATCCAGGTTCTGCAACACAATTAAAAGAACAGCCATGACGGCCAGCAGAATAAAGCCGCCCACCACCAAGTACTTCTTTCTTTTAGAGGTATGTTTTACTTCTTCCAAAGCACAGCCTTCATTTGCCCCCTTGTACGCACGCGGCCTGAAAATAACCGTACTCCCCGCAACCCGAAGCGCATAATCTTTCAGATGGAAAGCTGTTGTTGCGCCTATTCTTTCTAATAAGGCGTGTTGGGAAGGCAGATCGCTTTTCTGTTTTGATTGTCTTTTTCAGAAAGCATGCTCTTAAAAGAGAGGAAAGCGCTTCCTCTTCGTTAATGGGAAAAGCAGGATCTATTAAATCACGCTGATTTCGTTTAGACGGTTAATCATGCCGTTTCTAGGCAGATTAACGCAGGGGCTTGTACCTTTGCATCTCATTGCCCACAGATTCACCAGCAACAGCATGATGTCACCCGCAGAAGAAACGCCAGCACAAGAAGACCAGGAAGAGTATTACAGGGCTTATTTTGGCACCGATGCCGATTACTATCTCCGTAAATTGGCGCTTTACCGGGCCGGCACCAAAATCACGTTCAATATTGGGGCTTTCTTTTTCGGGCTTTTCTGGATGCTGTACCGGAAAATGTACGTGCCTGCCTTCTTCCTGATGCTAGCCTTGCTCCTGCAATCTTTCCTGCTGGGGCAAGCCATCCAATACTATGGAATTACTGACGTGAAAGCCGTCCTATTAAACAACACCGCTACCGTGGCGTGGAGTGTTCTGGTAGGGTTTCTGGGCAACTGGCTCTACCTCCGGCAAGCACAAGCGAAGGTAGAACGAGCACTACAGGAAAAGCAAACGGAGCAGCAAGTAGTCAATACCCTGAGCACGCAGGGGGGCTTCACCCTCATTCCGCACATTCTGGTTGCCGCACTTATATTGGGAAGTCTGTTGTTCAATCAGTGGTAGTTCTTAAAAAGCAATGATTTCACTCGCTCGCCTCTGGCGAGTGCTTTTTTCGTTTATCATTACTTTTGGTGGATTACCTAATCAGTTTTCCTGAGCAGGGAGGGAAACGCTCATTTTAGGGCTATTTTCTAGAAAATAGCCCTAAAACCCAATCCAGTTTCCTGATGGGTTCCTCCTGGATGACAGGCCAGAGCCGTTGCGGGCTTTTGAAAGATAATGCCCATTGGGGAATATTCTTCCTAATCCCTCTTCCTGCATATGGATAGACTCTACAAGCCGCTGTGGTTGGCACTGGTGTTCACGGTTTCTATTGGGCTCTCTTCCTGCCAACTGAGCCGCTTTATCTTCTACAACTTCGCTGATATCACAGATGACAAGAGTTTCCCTTGGCGGCCCCTCACCCGGAGCGCCCAGCCCTTCACTTTCCGGCAAGCTACCACGCCATTACCACCGCTGGCAACCGCCAGGTAGAACTTGATACGTATCTGGCCCAAAACGAAACCGTTGCTTTCCTGATCATCCGTCATGACACCATTGTCTATGAGCAGTATTTCAATGGCTATGACCAGGCTTCTGTGGTGGCCTCTTTCTCGATGGCGAAATCCGTCACCTTCCTGCTGATTGGCTGCGCGCTGGAAGACGGATTTATCAAATCGGTGGAAGAACCGATCACGAACTATTTACCGGAGCTGAAACAGAACGGACTGGGAAAGGGTACCATCCGGCATTTACTGCAGATGACCCTGGGCATTGACTTCAACGAGAGCTATGTCAACCCCTTCGGTGATGCGGCCAGTTTTTACTACGGGCGGCACCTGCGCGACTATATTAGTGAGATGTAACCTAAAAGAGAGCCGGGCCAGGCATTTGAGTACATCAGCGGCAACACCCAGCTTTTGGGGCTATTCTGGAAAAAGCGCTTCCAAACAAACCCATTACGCAGTACTTACAGGAGAAACTATGGGGCCCATGAACATGGAATACGATGCCAGCTGGAGTCTGGACAAGAAGAAAGAGGGCTTGGAGAAACCCTTCTGCTGCCTGAACGCCCGCGCCCGTGATTTCGCCAAACTCGGCCGTTTGTACCTTAAGAACGGCAACTGGGACGGCAAACAATTGGTGCCCGCCTCGTGGGTGAAGGAGTCCACTAAGATTGACACTACCCAGGGCGGCGCCTGGTCTTACCAGTACCAAGGGTGGTTCCCGTCCCGAAACGGAGACTTCATGGCGCAGGGCATTCTGGGGCAGTATGTGTACATGAACCCCGCCAAAAACCTGCCTATTGTGCGCTTAGGCAAAGATTACGGCAATGTAAATTGGCCCAACGTTTTCACCAGACTGGTTGGCAGGTATTACTAGTAAAATGCAGAGCTGACAAAAGAGGCTCGTTTTACGGGTCTTTTTTGCAAGGAAAGGAAAGACCTGGCTTCTTTGATTTCCTTTCTGCGCTTTGCCCCTGTGAGGCTGGCCTTCTTGCCTACTCTTCTCTCACTTTGCTCTCTTTTTCCGTTTCAAGTGTATTTTTATGAAAATAGCCTAAAAATGAAACAGAATGCAGGAAGCACTTGGTGTTCCGCCTACAGCTACACTAACATCATGCTAGATACTGCGTACAAATAAAGGAATGCTATTCCAGAATGGGATAAGAACAGGCGTTTTTATTCGTTTATAGACTACAAAGCAACTTACTCTGGCACACGCAAGAGGGTTAAAAGCATGTTTACATTTCATCTTTGCGCTGCAAACGGCCATAGCAAGAACCTGCGTTCGCGGTTGCGTCGCACCGTAGCGCTGCGACGCAACCGCAGAACATTTCTCTGGTTAGTTGAGCCAGCAAACCTCAAATTTAAACAAGCTCTAAGTCCTTAAAACTATAAATGCCTTTATCTGTTCATCTTTAAATAAATCTAGTTCATCTACAACCTATTACACTGTTATGCTCTCTATAGAATAAATTTCACAAAGAATTGAACATCTAAATTGTAGAGTTTAAGATATTACTACTACCTTCATACATTCAAATAAGACTCTTCACTTAGAAGTTACCAAAGAAAGAAGGTTTTATCGTTCCTCTGTCAAGCAAACTTGCTGGGCAAGGGTAACACTGTTTGGCAATCTCAAACATAGGCTTAAGAACAACGCACCACATCAACTTAAATATAATCAGTACAAAAGGCATGGATCCCACCACACCTAAACATATTACAAACCCTTCAGATGATGGATCTGAAAAACCCGGCATCCTTTATATTGATAATGAAGAAGACAATCTGGTTGTATTCAAGTCTTCTTTCAGGAAGTACTTCAGGGTTTTCACCGCCATGTCTGGTGAAGAAGGATTGAGGATCTTAAACCAGGAAGCAATCTCTTTAGTGATTATTGACCAACGGATGCCAAAAATGAATGGCGTTCAGTTTCTGAAAAGTTTACCAGAAGACAAAGACCTGATCAGGATCATTCTGACTAGCCATAGCGATACCACCTCTATTCTTGACGCCATCAACAGTGGCAAGGTATACCGATACATTTTAAAACCTTGGGAAAAAGAAAACCTAAAGACCATCATGGAGACTGCCGTAGAAGAACTCAAACAACGCCAAGCGAACAAAAAACTATTAGAAGATTTAAGAACTGAAAACGAGAAGCTGGAGCAAAGGATCATTGAACTCACCCAGAGAATGAACCTGCAACCAGCCCAACCAGAGAAACTATCAAAGGCAGACCAGCCAAACAAGTAGGCTTCTTATATAGCAGGAAAAAGGTGTTCTCCAGAGTTTTTAAGTCTCCCCTGGAGACACCTTTTTCTGTTTTGCAGACAGGGTTTGAAATCTTTATGAAGGCCAATTACAAGTCAGGCATTCCTGTTTCAGCTAAAGTGCCCACCTCTTTCATTTCATACCTCAGCTTATGCTGAAGGCAAACCAACCTTCCTAGTCTTTCAGGCAATTGGCTTACTCTTTAGAGTATGTTTGAACATTATCTTGCGCGCTGCAAACGGCTATAGCAAGAACTTGTGCTCACGCTTTCACCCCCTTCGTAGTGCTGCTACGAAGCTCAAAAACCATTTCCGCAGAACCTACTCTTGCCGTTTTCGCTTACAAACCCAAAGCCTAAACAAGCTATTAAAGCCCACATGAGGTTAATGCCATTCGGCAAACATTCTGTTGCGTTCATTTTTGCAGCAGAGGAAAATGCTGTAATCCTTCCGTTTTCTCCCATCCTATTTAAATTCTTCAATCAATTGAGGAAGTAGCTAAGATTGAAGAACCATTCTATTCCCCTCTTCTCCCTTATCAGTTCAATTGCACCTTGTTTTTATTAGCTGTGAATATCAGTAGCAGGTTCGGCTCTTCTGTATTAGAGCTATTTTCCAGAAACTAGCCTGAAAACGACATTGAAGGGCTTCTTCTTTTGACTTACCAGATTTAATGTTGCTTAGCATTCATGATGTTTTCTCATTGGTTCTTTCTTAGTAGCCATCCCGTACACCCAAGGGTAAGCCAACTGTGTTCATGTACCCCTGAAAACACGTTTTCATGTATTGTTAACGCAAAGAAACGAAATCTCAGAGCAAATATTACACAAACAAATTATAACTATTTACATCTTATTTCACCCCCAAGAATCTACATTTATTAAATAAATCCTAATTAAACAAATTAAGAACAATAATTTACCGCTTTTCAGAACACATCCCCCGGTTTTGGTAAAAACTCAAAAAAACACCCTATTTCACTCCACACCAAGATTACAACAAAAGAAGAAGCATACCCAAAAAAAGACACATAGCACAGACTGGAACTTTTTCAAACCTCTCACAACAACAACTTAACCTATCGGCTCGCCACCACTACACAAATCGAAGCATCTACACAGATTTTGAAGCAACCAAGTCTTACAGTGCTGATTTACATCTATTTCAAGCATTCTGCTACCCTGTTCTTTGCATTGTGAAGAGCACCAAACACACCATTACTCCATTCTATACGCACAGGATTTACCCCTATCGCGCCAAGCACCCTTCAAACAACGATGAAGATATCAAACAATTACCAGTCTTCTAAAAGACCTCGCCCTGTTATTAACCCACCTATATTCCCGCAGCCATCATATAGAAATCCCTTACATCCCTAAGCCACACCCAGACCTATCCTTTACCAATTCACAGATAAACACAGGCTTAACAACATTGAATAGTCATATAAAAAACCCACTTTTATCTAAAAAATATCAATATTATTAAATAATCGCACCTTTTACTTGTTTTGATAAATAAAGGTTTTAATTTCGCAAAAAAATTATAGAAATATGACACATTGACAATTTAACTTATTCCTGACACACTGCTTACACACAGCACTTCAGGACAGAGAGTTTAGTAAGCCGAATCACTTACTATCAACACCCTTATTTAACGCAAGAATGGATAGTAAAATCCTTAACACACCACTACCCTAAACCCTTCACAATGAGTAACCGCCCATTTCTATTTCTACTTTTCTTTCTACTACTAACCCAGATTGGGTATTCCCAATCAGAATCCCGGATCAGGTTCACCTCCGTCTCCGCCAGCGCCAACACCGGCCAGGACTACTCCCCCTGGCTCAGCGACAACCTGGGCGAGCTGGTGGAGAGCGAGTGGGCGCAGCGGAACATGACCTACGTGGACGTGACGCTCACCCTGGAGAGGAGGAGCGAGATCACCCGGCTCGCCCTCTACGACCACCAGGGCATCTTCACCACCAACCCCGTCACGGTCTACGCGCTGGACGGGGGCAAGAAGACCCTCATCGGCACCTTCACCGGGGAGAGCTACCTCTCCTGGGTCAGCCTCAAGCCCGCCAAGCCCCTCATGGCAGACGCCATCCTCATCCGCAAGTACGGCAACAACATCCCCCAGAAGATACAGGCCTACGGCAACGCCGGAACCCTGGCCCAGGCCGTGATCGACTTCCCCGCCCCGGCCGGCAAGACCGTGGGCGACGCCCCCTTCGAGCTGGGCGCCTCCAGCACCAACGCCCAGGCACCCATCTCCTTCTCCTCCTCCAACCCGGCCGTGGTGTCGGTCTCAAACGCCTCAGGGAAATGGAGCGCCACCGTCCTCTCGGCCGGAACCGCCACCATCACCGCCTCACAGCCCGCGACCAACGGCTTCGCAGCACCCGCGCCTGTCGCCAGGACTTTGGCCGTGGCACCGGCAGTAGCCCAATCCCAATCAGAGTCCCGGATCAGGTTCACCTCCGTCTCCGCCAGCGCCAACACCGGCCAGGACTACTCCCCCTGGCTCAGCGACAACCTGGGCGAGCTGGTGGAGAGCGAGTGGGCGCAGCGGAACATGACCTACGTGGACGTGACGCTCACCCTGGAGAGGAGGAGCGAGATCACCCGGCTCGCCCTCTACGACCACCAGGGCATCTTCACCACCAACCCCGTCACGGTCTACGCGCTGGACGGGGGCAAGAAGACCCTCATCGGCACCTTCACCGGGGAGAGCTACCTCTCCTGGGTCAGCCTCAAGCCCGCCAAGCCCCTCATGGCAGACGCCATCCTCATCCGCAAGTACGGCAACAACATCCCCCAGAAGATACAGGCCTACGGCAACGCCGGAACCCTGGCCCAGGCCGTGATCGACTTCCCCGCCCCGGCCGGCAAGACCGTGGGCGACGCCCCCTTCGAGCTGGGCGCCTCCAGCACCAACGCCCAGGCACCCATCTCCTTCTCCTCCTCCAACCCGGCCGTGGTGTCGGTCTCAAACGCCTCAGGGAAATGGAGCGCCACCGTCCTCTCGGCCGGAACCGCCACCATCACCGCCTCACAGCCCGCGACCAACGGCTTCGCAGCACCCGCGCCTGTCGCCAGGACTTTG
>NZ_JABFAM010000002.1 GCF_013623775.1 Rufibacter sp. XAAS-G3-1
TCTCGGCCGGAACCGCCACCATCACCGCCTCACAGCCCGCGACCAACGGCTTCGCAGCACCCGCGCCTGTCGCCAGGACTTTGACCGTGGCACCAAGACCAATTCCTATCTCCCAATTCCAAGCGCTTCCAGGGTTACTTCAGGCAGAGGCATATTCAGCCATGTCTGGCATGCAGAAAGAAAATACAGGAGATACGGGCGGGGGCCAGAACATGGGCTACGTAGACACGGGTGATTGGCTGGACTACCGCGTGAAGGTGGCTGCAGCGGGCACTTACAACATCAATTTCAGGGTAGCTGCTCCTACTGGCGGCAGCTCCATTGAGGTCAGAGATGCCTCTGGCCATGTACTGGGCTCTGCACAGGTGCCTAACACGGCCGGTTGGCAAACCTACACTACGGTCAAAGCTTCTGTAAGCCTTAGTTCAGGGGAGCAGACACTTCGCATTTATGCCAAAAAAGGAGGATGGAACCTCAACTGGTTTGAGGTGACTACCAACGGCAATAACCTGGCGCAGGCGGTCATTACTTTCAACGCCCTACCCAACAAAACGGTGGGCGATGCTCCATTTGACCTCGTAGCTTCCAGCACCAACACCCAGGCACCCATCTCCTTCTCCTCCTCCAACCCGGCCGTGGTGTCGGTCTCAAACGCCTCAGGGAAATGGAGAGCCACAGTGGTAAGCACAGGAACCGCCAACATCACCGCCTCTCAGATTGCCAGTGCAGGATACACCGCCGCTACCAGCGTCACCCAGTCACTGACAGTAACGTCACCTTTTAACCAGGAGCCAGTGCTCGCTGGCAGAATCACTATACAGGTTAAGTTTGCCTCTACCCCTCGTTCTGCCAGTGCTTCGTTCGCTGATATGAAGTACAACAAGTCTGTAGGCTTCCTATTTGTGAAAGATGATGCGCACCCTGGTGACTACAACCTTGTTTACAAAGTTCTGAACGGTGGAACCGCCATTGACGGGAAAACCTATCCTAAAATCACCTATACAGATGGTGCCGGCAACCCGGTTGGTTACAAGGCGAGTTTTGCTATCAATGGCAGAGGAGATGAACCTGGCTCTGCTTATACCCAATACCCGCAATACACTGAAATGATCAACAACGGGTTTGACGTAATGAACCACACCCGTAGCCATGGCGGATATCACAGATACAAAGAGATTAAAGAGCTGGAAAAAGAAATTTTCCTGAATACCGGCTACAGAACCAGAACCGGTGTAATCCCAACAGCTGACGAAGGATTCGTGTCTTCCTGGATTCAGGAGGGCTACAAATTCATTGGTAGCACTTTTGGGGTAGCCGCTTCACGGGATGGTTATGATGCTTATGTGAGCTGGAATGACAGGGCGATCATCAAATCTATGAACCCCAATTACCTTTTGGTATCACGCTTCAATTTGGACGGCATGTGGAAAGCCGACCTTGGTAGCGCAGACACATGGGTAGACAAAATCTTTGCCGCCTCTAAAGATGAAAACAAGATCATAGCCCATGCCTTTTCCCATGGCCCTGGAGGAGCAGCAGAGGTGCAGTATTTCCAGCAATTCATCCATTACATAAAGAATCACCCCTCTAACAATGACCGGGCCTGGATAGCCGGTGCCCAAGAATTTGCAGAGTATTATGAGACCAAAGAAAACGTGGTAAAATCTGAGGTACTCACCGGAAACACGTTAACTATTACCTTGGACTTGTCTAAAATCTCTGCTAAAAACAGATTAAGAGATATGTCTTTAATAGTGAACAGTGATGCCCCCATCAGCAGTATCACTGCTACCGGGGCAGATAGTTACTCCTATAATCTTAGCACCAAATTGGTGAACGTGTTTAAGAAAAATACTAATGTATCATCTCCTTTCAATGACCCTACTCCGCCGCAGATTACTTCTATAACGGCTAAGGGCAAAAAGTTAGCTATTACCTATGACAAGGCCGTGACCCAATCAGGCACAGCTGGGTATGAGGTAGGGGGAAATAAAATCACCGGCATTACTGGGGGTGGCACTGAATGGACGCTTACTTTACAAGACAAATGGGAAGCTGCGCAGAAGCTTTCCTACAGAATGCACCTAGGTAACGCCGCCGGAAATGGCTTGAAAGTAACCTCCTACATTGAGCACCCCATTACGCCGGGAAGCGCAAGCGAAGAAGGCCCTGTTGAGTTATTGCAACCAGTAATTACCTTTAATGCCTTAGCTGACAAAAAACTGGGAGATGCCCCGTTTGAATTAACCGCTACCAGCACCAATACTGCTACCCCAGTCACCTTCTCCTCCTCAAACTCTGCGGTTATTTCCGTTTCAAACACAAATGGAAAATGGTTTGCCAAAGTGGTAGGTGCGGGCACTGCGAATATCACTGCCTCACAGGCGGCGAGTGAAACGTACAAGGCGGCCGCCAATGTGGTAAAAAGCCAGGTAGTAACTTCTGGTGCAATAGCTACGCCACCCCATAACAGAGATGAGGATCCAGCCTTGAGAAATGGCAATGAAGCTAACCGGGTAACTGGTATTGTGCCTATAGAGAAGTATGATGTGTACAACCTAAACAATACCCGTTATTTAGATGCACTGGTAGACGGAACGACCAATCCAGCGGAATATGGTTATGGAATGTTACTGGATGTTGCCGAAACCTATTTTGATGTAAGGGATTATCACGTTAAACTTTCCCAACTGAGAATCGCCAACCACAGCTACGGCGATTACGGAGTAGATGCAGAGTGGTATTATGTTCCAAAAGGAAAATTCCCTAAAGACAGAGTACTGCTTGGCAAACACAGAGGAAGACCTTTCAATGGCTATTCTAACTTCCCTGAGGTTCCATTTGAAGAAGAGGTAGAAATCAGCTGGATTATCAGAAAAGGCCCTACGTACCTTCCTAAGGAAGTTTTCATTGCTGGTTCTTACATTCCTAAGCCCGCCAAGGTGTATGAAGAAAGAGCTAAAAAACCATTCGCCAACCACTTAGGACAAAATAGCTTTGTTTGGGACTTTACCAACCCTACCTCTCAGCACACGGTTGTTCCGGCTAAACTAGAGGCTGCAAAGACGTTCTTAGGAGGCTTCCGGTTCTACATGGACGCGACTACTTTTGAAGCGAACCGCGAGGTGTACACCTTCAACCCAACCTCCTCTGGCTGGTGGGATTATGATGTGTTATTCTCCACTTTGAAAGAAAACAACCTGCCGGCACTTGCTTGCATAAGAGGTCAATCTGGCCCAATGCTGCGCTCTTACCCTGAGCAAGAGCGTGACATGGAGAAAGTACCGGTCTATTATAAGAGCAACTTTGAAGACCCGGCTTCTTACAAGGAGAACGCCCAGCTGGGGTTTCAAACGGCAGCCCGTTACGGATCTGGTTTAAGCGCTGACGGTACAGACAGAACAGAGTATTTACGCTCTAAGTCTAAGGTGCAGACCACCAAGTTCACGAACAGTTCAGGAGAGAACTTCTCCTCTATCAATGAGGTGAAGGTTGGGTTAGGAACCTTAACCTACATCCAACATGACAATGAACGTGACAAATGGTGGAAAGGAAGACAAGGCTACCAGACAGGCCGGGAGTACGCGGCTAATATGAGTGCTTTCTATGATGGCCACAAAGGAGCTTTGGGGCCAGGAGTAGGGGTGAAAGATGCTGACCCTAACATGAAAGTTGCCACCACCGGCATTGCCCTGGCCAACACTTATTTCTATCAGGGAATGCTGGATTGGTGCAGAGAATTCAGAGGATATAAAAAAGACAGCAACGGAAATCTTCTGTTAGATAAGAACGGAGCCGCCATTGTTGACTTCCCTGCTGATATCATAGCCTTCCATAATTACCTGAACAACGGCGGACAGCAACACAGTGGCTCCAGAGGCGTAGCGCCAGAGCTGGGCGGAATTGAAGAAATTGCGGGTCGTTTTGTGAAGTTCGCAAAGGAGAAATTACCTGGTGTAGAGCTTTGGCAGACAGAAACCGGCTATGACACCCGTTCCAGATCTTCTCAGGCAGCCCTAGCCATTGGTTCTAAAAGCCAGGACATCACCCAAGCAGACTGGAACTTGAGGATTTCTCTGATTAACTGGAAGCTAGGCATAGACAGAACCATGTATTACATGCTGTATGACACCCCCTTGAATAATGACTGGGATATCTATACGCGTTCAGGATTCTTGAACAATGACCAGACAAGACGTCCTTCGGCCGATTATTTCAAGCAGGCAGGCACACTACTGGGTTCATTCACTTACAATAAAACGATCAACTCTGATCCGTATATTATTGAAGGGGTAAATGGCTCTGAGAAGATATACGCTTGCTGGATTCCTGATGAAGTAGGCAGAACCAGCACGTACCAATTAAACCTGGGCAATGCTGAGTATGCGTACATCTACACTCCCAAAGCAGGCAGCGATGAGATGGGCATGCAGAGAGTAAAGACACAAGGTGGCAAAGTGACCATCACAGTCACCGAAACGCCTATATTTGTTAAGACCTCAGAATTTATAGCGAAGTCTACTTCTAAAACAGCAAAAATTGAGGAGACTTTAGGTTCTGTTAAACTGTACCCAAATCCTACGGCTGAGTCTATCAACATAGAGTTACAGAGTGAGGATGTGAGCAACAAAGTAGAAGTGAGGATTTCCAACATGACCTCTGGAAGACTTCACCAAACTTTTGACTTTGAGAAGAATACGCCTTCTTTCCATCAAAAACTGGATTTAACCTCATTACCCGCAGGCGGTTATGTGATTGAGATTATCCAGGGGGAAAGAAAGGATGTGAAGAAGTTCTTCAAAGTACAGTAATCATTCTAAGCTTTTAGCAAGTAGTTAGCTTCTTTAGAAGTTACTAACTATTCCTTAGGGATTGAGCCTACAAAGGCTCAATCCCTTTTTTTATGATTCGCTCTTTAAAGGGATTCGTAGGTGCATGCCTAGCGCTGTTCCCTTGGCTTGTCCGCTTGGTGCGTGGGTTATGAGCAGGTGCACGCAATCTGCTGTTCCCTTGGCTTGTCCGCTCCCTGCGTAGGTGTAGGTGCTGTATTGTTTCATCTCTGGCGGTATGCGCTCACGGCCGCGAGGCCCCGTCTTCCCCTCTCCCACTGCCCTTTCGGCCTGGGAGGTCTGTCTCTCTTAGCTGATGTCTATTCAGGGCCAAAAACGAGGCGCGCTCCGAGAAAACTGGAAATGGGGAAGCAGAAGTAACGGAGCAAAAGCCGTGATGAGAACCCGTAGAGACCAGGCACTGCCCTGTCTCTTACAGACATTCCTATTCCTCTGCAAAGGCGTATTTCCCTCCTCAGAGGGGTAGGGGGGGGCTATTCCTTTCGTAATGCCACCAACTCAAAAGACCTCGTAGTGCGCACAGTTCCTACGAGCGTCTGCGACAATGCCGTTTCTGGCCCGTTTTCCGTAAAACAGCCCAAAATGCATCATAGGGGCTGGGAAGCAGGTTCTGACTCTCCACCCCTCCTAATGCGCACTAATCAATTAATAGCGTTTTAGGGCTGATTTCTTCAAAACGGCCCTAAAACAGAGATTCCCACATCATTATACACTACTTCAGTTCAACCTTTATAGCTGCATAACTAATTCTGCGGGGCCAAATCATAAATGGATACCACTGCTCCAACAGCATCAAACCCGTTGCTTAATTTATTTCCCATCCTAACAAAGGCGGGCTCCAGAATTTTACCGGGGGTAGAATGGTGGAAGTACCAGTCTGGCTGGCCTACAAATTCTCCAATGTCGCTTCTGATGTTTACGTTATATAAATAGAATAGCCTTGCGTGGCCTTTTAGCTTTTGGAGATCTGGAGCAAGGTTTTGGAGGTATTCCTTGTGGTTAGCTGAAATCTTTTTTACGTCTGTTCCCCTTACTGCCGTGAATTTCAGATTGTATGCATCTTTGTAGTAGGCATAGGCTTGCCACATATTCCAGTAGACATAAACCACATCACCTTCTTTATAATTGTCGTTGATGAAAAGCAAAGCCTCCCGGTTTGCCTCGCTCCTGAGGAAATACCGTGGATTAACAACTTCCCAGGTGGCGTTCCAGACGGCAGGTACCAGCAGCAAACCAATGAGAAGCGGCTTAACCTTTACCCTGGCAGAGAGAAAAGAACTTAGTGCTTGCGCCCCGTAACAAGTAAGCAAGATGAACATAGGGAATAGAAACAGAATAAACCGCTCATGGAAAGGGTACAGTTTCAAACCAGATGCAACAAGGGCCAGCAAGATGGGGAATCCCAACACATTGAACCTTAGACTACTCTTTTTGAGCAACAGGATAGCCCCTGCTACCATCAGCAAGAATGGCAACACCCTCAAATGTTCAATCAAGTACGTGTAAGGCCAATGTAGATGAAGGGCATTTTGCCCCATGGGGTATTTTAACACGGAAATCGCTTTCTCTGGAAACCACTTTATGTCAGCGGCCGAGGAAGGCGGAAACGGCAGAAAGGCGTTGTAGTAGTTTTCAAAAAAATGGATAAGCCAAGCCGAGTCGTTGAACTTACTCATGAAAACAAGGTAGATGATGCCAAAACTGCAAAGCCATATACCAAAGGCACCCGCGTATTTGAACAGCTTCCCCCACTCTTTTCTTAGCAGTTCATTCAGGCAAACAGCGAAGGCAATTCCTGCCAGCACAAAAATCACTGAGTAAGAAAACCAGGGCAATATGGCTCCCGCCGCTGCCCACTTTAGAAGGGAAGCCGTATTTGTATGGGCATGATAACGCAGGTAAAAAAACAAGGCCAAAATGGAAGCGAATAACTCTGCGCTATACTGCTTCGCCTCTACGGAGTGGTAAACCACCGGGGTAGCCAATGCCATCATTGCCAACGCCAGAAGCCCAGCCCACGGTTTGAGAAAATGACGGGCAACAGGCACGAAGAAAAACAAAGAAGCAATTCCGGCAAGAAGAGAGAATAGACGAAGCGCCATCTCGCCCTTCCCGAAAACAGTAACCGAAAGTTTTACGGCCCACAAGAACCCGAGGGGCCCTTTTTGCTCATAGGCCAATGGCTGGGTAGCCAACTCCCAAAAACCCATTTTGATCAGACTGACCGCCAGGTACAATTCATCCAGCCATAAAGAACGGTTATCAAAGTAATGGAACAGCCTGATGGCAATACCAGCAGTTATGATGAACCCGGTAAGAAATGAAACAAGCTTCTTTGAATGAATGCCCCTGGAAAACAAGATAGGTTTATGATCTTTAGCGATAACGGGAGAAGCTACTTTGTAGAAAAGAAACATAAAACACCCTACTGTTAGGTCAACATTAAATTGAATGGCGGCTATTTATAATAGCCGATGTTAGAGCCAGTTTCACTCTGCGCTGCAAACCCCAAATTTAAACAAGCTCTAAGAGACGTTGTGTTTTAGGGCTGTTTTCGGAAAAACGCAATAGAATCTGGTAGAACAGGTTAGCCGTGTGTTCCTGCTTCTTTCTTCTATCTCTCCCCCGCTGCTTTACTCCTAGTGAACATTATTCAATTGACGCCCCACATGATTCCTTAGGCTGCGGAGGAAAGGCTCTTCGGCTCTGTAGTTGTTCTCAAAAAAGCAGGCATAAGGCAGGATGCTTACTGCGCCTTTACCTCAAACAAGCTCGCCTTTAGTTCATAGGTCTCAAACGAATAGATCTCCTTCCCTATCTCTGAAAACTTCTTTTGCAGACGCTGTTTACCTAGCACTTCCTTCACGTACCAACTGGGGTGCATCTCAAAGTCACCTATATTCATACTCAGCCTTTTGCTATAGAAGACCCAAACTCTTTTCGTCTTTTTAAGGCTATTCAGTTCTGTCGTCAACTTATTCAGGTAATCAGAGGCACTTATAGAGGCCTTCCTGAAATCGCTTCCTTCAATAGCCTTGTAGTTGAATGCGTGAATGTCACTGTAAAACCGGTAAGGAGTTAACATGTTCCAATAAACATACACTTGATCATCCTTCCGGAAGTGTTTGTTTATACCAAGCAAGGCCTCTCTGTAAAATGACTTTTTGTAATCTCCAAAACTACGTGGTTCCATCACCTGGCTTGCCGATGCCCAGAAAGGAGCCGCCAAAACCAGCATCGCCAGGAAAAACGCAACTCTGCGATTTATCCATTGAGAATAAGCAGCGAGGCGTTCACAGCCCAGAGCAACAATCAGGATTAACAAAGGAGCCAGGAATACAGTTAAGCGCTCCCAAATAGGATAGAGTTCAAGGGCCGAGGCCACCATTAACAGCAGAAAAGGAAGCACTAACACCAACAGAAACTTTTTGTCTCTTTTCAAAAACAGCAAGAGGCCCATTAGGGTACATGCCACAGCAAAGATTGGTCGTCTCAAGAGATAACGAAGCACACCGTTCTCAATCTCTGAGACGTCCCACAGCAGTCCCAAGGGATAATGCAGCAACCTTGTCCCCAAGTTCTTAATGGGCCAAGCCAGATCACCCAAAGAAGTAGGCGGAACGGGCATAAAAGCCCCCCTGACTCTAAAATAATGAAGCAACCATTCTGCCTCTGCTAACCTGGCGGTAAACCCAAAGTAGTTTACGGCAAAACTGACAAGCCACAGGCCAAAAGGAATGACCAATAGGAACACAGTTACCCACTCTTTTCTAAGGAGGTGATAGATGGTGATACCCATGGCCATGCCCGCCAGAATAAAGATAGAGGTATAGGAAAACCAGATAATAACAGATCCCCACACACCCCACATCACCAATGATGCGATGTCTCTCTTTTTATGGTAACGCGTGTATAAATACAAACACAAGATACTAGCCAGCAACTCTGTACTATATTGCTTTATTTCCACCCCGTGGTAAATCAAAGGGGGGGCCAATGCGAGAATACCAATGGCAACGGCCACCCCCAGGGGCTTCAGAAAATAACGGACAACGGGCAGGAACATAAACAATGACAAAATCCCGCACAATAAGGGAAACAACCGAAGCGACATTTCACTTGTTCCAAAAAGCAGAACTGCCAATTTACACATCCACAGAAATCCTATAGGGGCTTTCTGTTCATATTCCAGATCAGAGAAGGTCAGTTGCTGCAAATCCATTTTCACCAGGCTGGCAGCAAGGTATATTTCATCCAGCCACAAAGATCTGTTGTCAAAGTAATGGAATAGCCTGAAGAATATGCCCAATGCTATAAGTACCCAAGTCACCTTTACCCACCCAAACCTAACTTTAGTTGAGGTGCTTGAAGCAGACACCTCTTTTTGAAGAAGTACAGGGGCAGCTTTATAGTATATTTCCATACAATGGGGGTAATTCTCTCTTATAGCTTACTTATGAAACTACTTCCTTAGCAAAGTAGCTTATTGAATTTATTAAAACTTACTAATTGAGCCTAACCATACAGCAGATTAACATTTCCTATCCGCAGTTCCAGCAAACAATATTCATTAGTCAAAAACAATACCAAAACTTTTATAATTGCTCTAGAATATTTTCAATTACAGCATCTCAACTATAATTTTATCACTACGAAATATAAAATAGTAAGTTTATTGCTACCTTAGCCCTTTCAGCCAAACGGCTCTGGATCAACTTAAAAACAAGTAGATCTAATTTCCATGTTTAACGCCATGCGGCCAAGAAAAGGCATTTAAGCCTTCTTTTAGCTAAAACACCCCAGAAACATAGCTTTTGAATTTATATAAACCAGCAGCATGCTTCGCGACTACCACTAAGAAGCAAGATACGCATGCCTGCATAAGGCCGGACATATACCCTGGATCAAATCTTTTATTTTACCGTTGGCTTAGGTCTTCATGATTTGGCCACTTGCTTGACTTGAGTCAAGCAAGTGGCCAAATCATGAGCTAACATGGCTACCCTGGAGTAAAACCCAATAGCCTGGTTCATGAAAGTATAATTTAAAGCAAAGATATACAATCTGTTACACCAAAATCATTATACCACTGAAACCATATATAGCTAAATACGTTTGTGAGCTGAATTCTGTAAACTAGGGTTAAAACACAAATGGCAGTCATTTATGGCAGGGGCAATAAACAAGTAGCCTCCTCTGTTTTATGCCTAAATTAGGCAAAGCAGGCCCAAAACAAATCCATAAGTTTTCTCTTAAATAAATAGTTAGCACCCCAAAAAACATATATAATCATTTAGCCTTTATTTAAATTTATCACCATCACAAAACCCACTATATACCTTTATGAATCAAGAATTTACAATAGATTGGCAAAAAACAAAAGCAGTAATCTTTGATGTAGACGGCACCTTATATGCTCAATCTATTCTAAGAAAAAAAATGTTGTTTTCATTGATAAGCCACTATGCAACAAAACCTTGGCTATGGAAAGACATTTTAATACTGCATCATTTCAGGGCTGAGCGGGAAAAGAAAGCAGGTATAACCAGTAGGAATTTAGAGGCTGCTCAGTATGAGTGGTGCGCAGCAAAGGGCAACTTCCCTATTCCCAGGATCAGAAAAGTAATTGACCACTGGATGTTTAAATTCCCAAACAAATATCTGCCAGCATGCATGTACCCAGGAGTTCAATCCTTTTTCAAGGCCCTCACAAGCAAAGGCATAAAGATTGGAATCTATTCTGATTACAAGGCAATTGACAAATTAGAAGCCATGGGCCTTCACGCCGACATAGTGGTAAGTTCTACTGATACCGAGATAGATTTCCTGAAACCCCACCCCAGAGGATTATTGTATATAGCCGAAAAACTTGGTTTAGAGCCAAAAGATTGCCTGTTTATTGGAGATCGTCAGGAACTGGATGGAGAGTGCGCCATTAAAGCGAATATGCCTTACCTTATTGTGGAGAAGAAACCTTTCAAGGAATTCGATTTTTACAGTAACCTGCAACAGCAATTAGCTAATTACAAGAAGATTAAACATCAGACTGCCTAACAAGGGTTTTACTCTTCAGGGCTACTTAGTGATAGGTAAGCTTTACATGTAGGTAGTAAATTCCACGTATGACGACTGCTACTCAAACACGCACTTTTATAAAAGAGTGAAATAATCGCTTATTTATTTATAGAAGTGCAAAATGAAACTGGGACTGTTTTATCTCACCCCAAACAAAACGAAGCATTTCCATATTGGGACTACAAGATTCAATTTGGGAAAGACTTCCTCTTCTCAGCCCTGGTCTTTCATTCAACTTACACCATTGTTCTGATGCTTTCCAAACAGAAAACCTATCTGCTTTCATTTAAAACAAAACTTATAAAAAATATAAAGCTGGCACGGTTTTCAACTGTATGCATAGGTTCAGATATGATATATTTCTGATAAATTAGGATGAACAACCTTATTTCTTCAAACAAGGATAAACTTATACCAAACAAAAACCATTCACCAATGAGATCAACAGTTACTTTTCCAGATTCTCCGCAGCAGGAGGCAGTACTTAGACCAGCTGGTTTTAAAGAATATGTGGCAATTGCCCGGCCAGACCATTGGTTTAAGAATATCTTCATGTTACCAGGCATGCTATTCGCCTTCATGGTGTATAACACCTCCCTAGACTTTGACTTGTTGTTTAGAATAGTAGTAGGTATTGTAAGCACCTGCCTTATTGCATCGGCCAATTACACCATCAACGAATACCTTGATGCAGAATTTGACCGTTTTCACCCAGAGAAGAAAAAAAGATCTGCGGTAGTTACGGTTCTTAGCCCGGTGGTAGTCTATAGTGAATACCTTGCCTTAGCAGCACTAGGCCTTGGCCTGTCTTATTTTATCTCTATGCAGTTTCTTGCCCTAGAGGCCTTCCTGCTCTTTATGGGTATTATGTACAATGTAAGACCGTTCCGCACAAAAGAGCGGGTTTACCTGGATGTGTTATCTGAATCAGTGAACAACCCCATCAGACTTGCCTTAGGTTGGTTCATCTTTGTTCCTGCGGCCCTGTTACCGGCTAGTCTGTTAGATCCAGCCTGGGCTTTCATTCCGCCCAGCAGCATTATTCTGGCTTATTGGATGGGCGGTGCCTTCTTGATGGCCACAAAAAGATTTGCTGAATACCGCTATATCAACAACCCAGAACTGGCGGGCCTATACCGCAAATCTTTTAAAAAATACACAGAAAACAGCCTTCTCATATCTATGTTCTTCTATGCCATAACCTCGGCATTCTTCCTAGGCATCTTTTTGATAAAGAACAAGGTAGAGCTTTTAATCAGCTTCCCATTCTTCGCCCTGTTGTTTGCCTGGTATTTAGGCATAGGGCTACGGAAAGATTCAGTAGTTCAAGGCCCAGAGAAGCTTCACAAAGAAACATCCTTCATGGTGTATGTAGTATTATTTACCGTGCTGCTCATGGCCTTGGTATACATAGATATCCCTTCCCTGAACTGGTTCCTCAAGCAGTCTTTCTAACCACAGGCAGCGGTAACATTTCACTCAACATAAATTTACACAGCATAGTTATTAAGTTTTCTCGTGCTAATGAAACATACGTCTTATGATCTGGTGGTGATAGGCACTGGTTTCGCATCCACTTTCTTTCTGCATAAGTACTTAAGCAAAGCTTCTGCTTCTCAGGCCAAAGTACTTGTGTTAGAGAAAGGGCATCTTTATCCGCATGCAGAACGGGTAAAAGAGAAAAGAGGGGAAGACACACCTTATGCTTCGCTTAACCCCGCCTCACAAGATACCTTTGACAACCACAATGAGAAGAAAGGCTGGGTTTTCACGCAGGGTTTTGGAGGCAGTTCCAACTGCTGGTATGGCTGTACCCCACGTTTCATGCCGTCTGATTTCAGGATGCAATCTTTGTATGGCATTGGAAATGACTGGCCGTTGCAGTACAATGATTTGGAGCCCTACTATGAACAGGTAGAGGAGATCATGTCCATTTCAGGGCCTGCTATGACGCCGTTCCCCAAGAAAGCTTCTTATCCTCTCCCACCGCATTCATTTTCTACGGTAGATAAGATTTTACACCAAGAATATGGCCACCTATACATCAACCAGCCCACTGCCCGAGCCAGCGTTGCCGTAAACGGCAGAAATGCCTGTTGTGCCAGTACGGTATGCCATGTCTGCCCGGTAAATGCCAAGTTCACCATTGAGAACTCCAGTATGGGCGTTTATGAAGACCCCCGGGTTGAGTTGTTGTATGGAGCACAAGTATATAGTTTGGATCTGGAGCAAGATGTGGCCCGAAAGGCTAATTTCCTCAAAGACGGCAAGGAATACCATGTAGCGGCCGAGGTCATTGCCTTGGGAACGAATGCCATGTTTAACGCCAACATTCTTTTGAACTCCGGAGATACGAATCCCTTCACCGGAAAAGGAATTGGAGAACAAATAGGCTTACAGGCGTCCGTTTATTTAGACAATCTGGAGAATGTGGGGGGCAGCACCTGGGTAAATGCCAACGGGTACATGTTGTATGACGGAAATCACCGGAAAGACTTCGCGGCCTGCCTGATGGAGTCAAATAACGCCCCTTACTTTAGATTAGAACGGGGAAAATGGCGCCAGATCGCCAACTTCCGGATGGTTTTTGAAGACTTGCCAGAAGCCCATAATTTCGTTTCTACCACTGCAGACAGAATGAAGCCGGCTGTGCACTTCAAAGGCCCATCTGACTATGCGTTGAGAGGCATAGAAAACATGAAAGCTAAATTACCCAGCCTTCTTTCTCGCTTACCGGTAGAGAAAATTGAATATGCGGCGCCTTATGAGTCTGAAGCACATATACTAGGTTCTACCAGAATGAGCAAAACCGCGGCAGAGGGGGTCATTGACAGCCACTTGCTTCACCACCAGTACCGTAATTTGTTTGTGCTAGGGAGTGGCAGCTTTACCACGTATACTCCGGCCAACCCAACACTTACGTTATCTGCTTTGTCCCTTTACGCCGCTGACCACAGCTTTTAACATAAGAAGATACATAAAGTAGCAAAAATGCAATCCTTGCAAAGCCTAAACAGAGGCACCTTACACTAAGTATTCAAACGAACAAAGACTTATGAAGAGAAGATCCTTTCTAAGATTGACAGGCCTGACTGGAGCTGGAATGATTGCTCTCCCAAGTCTTGGCTATGTGTATACTTCTAATCAGGATGCGGCTGTTGGGGTGATTATGAATGAACTCCATTATCTAAAGTTAGATAAGAAAGGAGTAGAACAGTTTGTAAATGATTTCTTCAAGTCTCATTATATCAATGAAAGTCTACGGGCCCAAATAAACCTTAGATCTATCTATTACTTGGGGCTAGATATAAAAAAATCAGAGATGGTGACTGAATTAGTGCACAACTATCTCTTATCTACAGACTTCTTCCTAAATAAAATGGATGAAAGCAAACCTGTCAAATACCTGGGGGTAGTATATACTCCGTATGCCAAGCCGTGCTCAAACCCATTCTCCTCTTTATATTATCCGCAAGAATCGATTTAGATCTCTGATACTCAATAAGGAAGGTTTGACTGAATAAGCACAAAGATACTTAAAGGTTGAAAAGGTTCTTGGCCAGAAAACTGAGAACAAGAGCATCTCATTCCGCTTTGCATCATAAGATTTCAGGTACAACAACAAAGTTCATTATTGAGCCTTAACAACGACTACTATATGGGTATTCCTTTACTTTCCTTCAAACAGGCCTTTACCGCCCAAGATATTAATTACTATAGTTTCCTGAAGGAGACCGCCTCACCCGAGAAGTATGCCTCCTCCCAGCTGAAGTACAAGATCTTCTGCTGCCTGTGGGCCATTGCCTCCATCTTCCACATGGCTAATTTCAACGGCTTCTCCATCAACCTCACCTTTTTCCTGCTCACCACGGCGGCCATCGCCCTCATTGCCAAACCTTCCTCTACCGTCCGGCTGCTCATCTTCATCTCCCTGCAGATGTACCAGGCGGCCACCGACCTGCCTAGAATAAGTAACCACTGGATTCTATTTACGTTCGTGAACTTCACGATCATACAATCCTATGTTTATCTTATCATTAAACGCAAAAGCTTTTACATTGATAAAGTAGAGTTGCTGAACACCTTTGCTCCACTGGTAAGGATGGAGCTTATTGTCCTCTATATCTTTGCGGTTTTTCATAAACTGAACGCTGGGTTCTTTGATACTGATGCCAGTTGCGCCGTGCAGTTCCTAATGTTGCAGAACAACTACTACAACATCTTGCCCTCCAGCAAAACGCTGCTGGCACTCAACATCTACTTTACCCTTCTTGTAGAAACGCTTATTCCACTATTAATCTGTTTTAGAAAAACCCGTTATATAGGCATTCTCCTGGGCCTGGTGTTCCACTGCGTGTTGGCTTATAACCCACTAAACGGCTTTTATGACTTCTCTGCCACCGTTTTCGCGCTTTACTTCCTGTTTACTAGCACCAGCTTCAGCAACAAGATCCACTCCCTCTACCAGAAGGCGCTCCAGCGCAAGTCGGTTTTAAAGAAGCGATTGCTGCAATTCAATCTAGTAAACTTCGCCCTTTTTTCCCTTTCCATCTTGTTTTTACTCTTCCTGATCAACATTTACACAAGAGTGTTTCAAGATTACTTCCGTCACGTCCTTTGGACGGGGTACAGCGTATCATTCATTGTCATCTTCATGCTATCAATGAGAACCAAGGATAAAAGCGACAACACCCGCACGTTCTCTTTCGCCCACTACTCCCTGCTCTTATTCCCAATATTGGTATTCCTCAACGGACTCTGCCCCTACCTGGGTTTAAAGACGGAGTCATCTTACGCCATGTTCTCCAACCTGCGGACCGAAGGAGGCGTGACAAACCATTACATAGTACCTACTAGCACACAGATATTTGATTATCAAAAAGATGTGGTTGAGATTGTGGCTTCCTCAGATCCATATCTGCTGAGTCTTGCCCAAAAGGGCAAGCTGCTCGTATTCTTTGAGTTCCGAAAGCATGTTAAGAAGAACTTGCCCGCCAGCATCACCTACATCAGAAATGGCCAGAGGAAAACTTTTGAATCCAGCAAGGCATCTGCCACTGATGAACTACTCCAAGGATCTTATGTTTTAGATAAAGTATTACGTTTCAGAACCTTTTACAAAGATGGAGTGCAGGAATGTACTCATTAAGTCCAATGAGCAATTCCACAAAAAAGACTACGCTTTATTGGCGTAGTCTTTTTTGTTTGTAGGCATCTCAAAATGCTTCCTAGTGAAGAACCCGTTTAAAGTTTTCCATGTTATTACCGGCGCAAACGTTTGTCAGGGCCTTGGTCTGTGGAAATCTCTCTTTCAAAGCTGTTTTTCTGAAATAAGACGTTTTCGGCAGAGGAACTGCCTGAAAAATAGGCTTCTAAGAACGAACCTTGTGTTGGAGCCCCACTGATGCGTTTGGGGCTGTTTTGCGGAAAACAGGTCATAAACGCGGAACCGGTGAGGTCCCCAAGACCTCACCGGTATAGAATCAACTGGCGCAAGACTGCGGCCTCGTGACCGAGAAGGGAGCGAGTCTCCAAACTCTCTAGAAACCACCAGTGGGATCGCGTAACAGCAGTAATAACTCTAAACAGGTTCAAAGGTAAACTTTCGTTATAGGCTTCTTTTCTGGAAAGCAGCCCCAAAACAACTATGAAGCGACAATGGGCTCCAGGCAGGGTATTCTACCTCACCCTCCAAAAACAATCTTTTTCTTTGAAATGAAGTTGAAAACAGAAACCAGAATTATAGCAAGTAACTTCCCAAGTAATGGATCCATTTGCCATTGCTCCACAAATAGAATGATCAATCCTATATTCAGAAACAAACCAATTAGAGAAAGAATAACAAAAGAAGTAAACTCATATTTAAACGAGTATTTACTACTACTAAAAACCCATCTCTTTGTAATAAAATAGTTAATAACTATAGCTAACGTTGTAGAAACAATATTAGACAGCAGGTAGTTAAAGTGAAAATACTTAACCAAAAGGGCATAAAGAATAAAATCACAACCGGCACAAAATGCCCCAACAATCACGAAACGAACGATTTGAAGAATTTCCTTTACATTGAATGCTTTCAAAATCAAGATATTTAAACTAAAATATGAACAACACAACCGCAAGCAACATAACTATACATCACTAATGCTGTACCCTTCACAGCTTAGATGATGCGGCAAGAGACACAACTAAACAGCCCAGAAAGAGGAATTTTATGTAAACAGAGGACAGAAACAACGCTATACATAAGAAGGCAGAATCCTTACTACTCTTTCTCTGATAAAACCCGAGAAGCAAGCTCTTACGCCCAGTTACGAACGACAGGCAACCTCAAGCAAAAGCCAGAAAGGGCAATCAAAGCATCAACGGCATACCTCCTTTATAAAGGGTACGTTAAGCAGTTCTGCATAGCATCTAAATAACTTAGTTATATTCTGCTTAGTGGATAAACCACGCACACAGCTGCTATAACTCTAATTCCATCTATAAACCTAAATCGCAAAGGAAATAATTTACCATTTTCCTCCATAATACCAACCATTTACAACAGCAACAATTAGCTATTATTCAGAACAATCATTACGATTATTTTAAAAGAGAATAAACCAAATAAACAAGACTCTCATTTAAGCTTGAGTAATTAATTCACAAAAGTAAACGCTACTACAATTATCTTAAAAAGATGAATGCAATTAATTATTAACCACATTGATTACATTCATCTTTTTAAGATAATTGTTCATCTTCTTAAGATATCTTCTAGTCTCTCCTAAAGGTTTGAAGTCAGACCATTTAGTTAATTTTAGATATTTATAAAAGGTTTTCTTATATTCTTCCTTAAAATAGTAAGACTTATAGATTGGCTTTCTTCCGGTAAAATGTATTAGGAATGGCTCGGGCCCATCTTGATACGCAAAACAGTTCCATAAGGGATTCAACTCTAGCCAAGTATCAGCCAATACAACGTTCAACCCATACTGATCTGGAAAATGAGCATATTCTCTATTGGACTTTATGCATTTAATTACCTTTGCCGTAATGTTATTCTCCCGCCATTTCTTTAAATCAATTATTAAGAGACCTGTATTGAAATACTTAGTATCTGCTTGCAAGCCAAACTCTTTATAGTTATCAACACCGCCCCATCTACTTACAATCTTCACCCAATGGTCTTGCACTGCCGCAACTGTGTTGCCCCTCAACTCTTGTTCCCAAAGGATACTGATATCACGTTGAACAATGATATCTACATCTAAATAAATTATCTTTTCAATATGCTGGGGCAAAAAGTAAGCAATGAAAAGACGCATGTAGATATTCAAAGGATAGGAGCTACTATCAACCGGTAGCTTTACATCAACGGGAGCGCATTCATCCATTTTAATGAAATGCAAAGTAGTCATAGACTCATTAATTGAATCTAGCAGCTTCCTTTTGCTTTGCACACTAACAGAATCTTCAACAATATAGAAGAGCAACTTCTCACCAGATGTGTGGTTCACTTCTATAGATTTTATCAAAGCAGCTAAATGAACAAAATAGTGATCATCACACACACACACTATTGTAATGGTACTGGCTACTTCCATAAACTATTCGGCCGCATGCGTATTAACAAAACCAAAATAAGTTAATAAGGTCTCTGGGAACAAACTCACATGGTGAGTAGATAAACAACTTTGTGGAATAAATCTCACTTATTTAAGACAATCATGAATTAAAAGATTTCAACTGTTTGACCGCTGTTATTCAGAAAAGCCCGTACCTCTGATAATTAACTTGCCTCAACTTCATCAATAATACGCCAGAATTGATGCACCCTTGCTTCCCAAGTATTCGTTTGGGCTTTTTCTATACGCTTTTCTACAAGCTCCAATGAGTCCTCCTGTAGGGCTTTATCAATCATAGAAATGAATTGGGTTTCATTCTCGGCAATATATGCTACATCAGCAAAGTCTTTTATATCATCAGAAAAGGCTGTGGAGATGACGGGCTTTCCTGAGGTCAAATATTCATTTACTTTGAGAGGGTAGATACTTTTAGTGAGCAAGCTGTACTCAAACGGAATGAGAAGGCAGTCACTATGTTGCAAATACGCAGGTAAATCATTAATATCCTTTGCACCTGTAAAAACAACATTTGGTAATTGATCTAGCCCTGACTTTTTAAAGTCATCTGTACTTACAGGGCCAACCATCATCAGGATTTTATCATGATGTATTTTGGCCGCCTCAATTAACAAAGGATAATTTATTCTGGTACCTATATTTCCAGTGTACGTTATTACTTTTTTGGAAACCCCTACTAACTCTTTGGGTTTATTAAGCTTTTCGCTTACAGCCCGTTGAAAAAGGGAAAAGTCAGCAGCATTGGGTATACAATAGACTTTGTCTGAATATTTAGACATGCTCTTACTCAACTCCCTGGAGGTGGCAAGGGTTATATCAGCACTTCTGGCCTGCTCCTTTTCCAATCGAATCCCATGTCTGGCGATATAGGTCTCTTGACTGATATCATCTATTGTTTGGTAAACTTTGATTTTGGGCTTTATGTCTTCCGGAAAGCTCGCAAAGAAGAACGGGTCATACGAGTTAAAGAAAACATATTCTTTTATATTATAATCTTTCACTAACTCTCTAATAGTAGAATAAACTATCTTGTCATTTAGTTTAGAAAGATAGTCATATACTGCCCCTTCCTTCAACCAGTTGATTGGCAAAGTTAGTTTTGGGGTGACCACAACTAGCTTGTCTGAAGTGCCCTCAATCTTCCGGTATTTGTTTTTACCATACAACAAGGCTCCTTTACGGGATTTAATCATATCGCCATTTGAGTACTCTGACAGGAACTCTTTTATTGAAATGGGATGATCAATATAAAATACTCTGTTACTTTTAGCAAACTCCTTAGCGAAACTGTAGCCAACAGAAGAATATGGATTATCCCACCTAGAGGTGCTAACTAATATAATATCGTAATTTTTGTTCATTTATGTTTTAATTAAATGAAGGGAGGTAAATAGGAGATGAGATCTAATTTAAAACCGATTTCATGCCAGTTCTTCATTTCTGGCACGAAATCAGTAATTCTCATACACATGCTCTAAGACTTCATTTGCATCTCTGGCATGTAGAATTTTAGCGCCTGAAAGTTTAGGCATTATAGTTGAATATTCATCAAATAAGATTTCCATACCCCAGTTAGGATTCGATAGAATTATATTTGTTCCTTCAAAGCAACTCGCAAGGATAGCTGTCCCCCCATGAATGGATATAAAACGATCACAGTTTGCATAAACCATTAGCTGCAGGTGGTTAAAATTGTTAACCACGCTGCCCTTGTGCTGGGCATATAAATCATTCATTAGAATAACATCTGGGTGGTTCTCTTTTAGCCAGGGATATTCTTTTAAATCCAGAATATCACTATTATCTAGAACAATCTGGGTAGACAATGGCCTGTTATAGATGATCTGGTATTTTTCTTTGTATTTGGTAATGATCTTATCTAAGGTTGGAATATCCAAGAAATTGATAGGTGGATGATCCCACTCTATGTTATATTTATTGGCGATAACTAAAATGGGTTTATCAAATTTGAATACCTCGTTTGCATAATGAGCTTTATATGGCACTGGTGCCCACTTTTGATAGCTAAAAGTGAAACTATGCGTCATATTTGGGACATCATAATGCATATATGTCTCATTCCAAATGCGCTTATCATACTTTTCTTCATGGTTCTTGCTAAAGAAGTAAAGCTCTTTCGTATCTTTTGAAGAAATGGTTTTGTCTAACGTACCATTTAAGAAATGCCAATAAGCAAAGGGCAGAACATATCTCAATTCTTGATCAAACTCACCTCTATAACTTATTACTTTATAGTTCTTTTTCTGAAAATAATCTTTAAACAGAAATTTCATCTGGGCTAATCTACAAAAATAATTATCCCGCATGAAATACCGCATATCATCTCTGAGTTTAGGATACTTGATCAGAGCAACAAGGTATAGAGATCTAAGGACTAACCTTTTCATAATTTATAACAATATACTAATTCTACTTGCCTGAATGTCAAAGCACTAGAATTAAGAACTAATAGAAACGTGTATCGCGAGCAAATTCTTAAACCAGCTTTCTTAATGCTTTAAGTTCATCAAGAGAAAATCTGAAGGTAAGTGTTAAACCCACATAAACAAGCCCCCCAATTGCTATCTCTGCAATAGCATTCGCTAAGCCTTGATACCCAACTATAGATTTATACAAGAATACCATACCAACCAATAATAAGCAGTACACAATGGGCTTTAAGATAATCTTACCAAACTCCCTCAAAAAGCTGCCTATTAAGTAATGAACTATGCCAAAATTCAAGACAAAGTTAATGACCGTAGCTATCAGAAAAGCTACTGCTATTCCGGTCACCCCCCAGTATTGACCCATAAAATACACCAAAGGCATTTTGACAATGAGGGTGATTAGATTTAAGTAAAAGAGCAGATTAGGCTTACCTTTTGTATAAGCCAACGTAAACAATGGATGGCTCAAACAATAGAAAGCACTTACAAATACAAATATCTTTATCAGATAGATAGTTGGCTCCCAACCGGGGCCGTAAATTAAGGGCACAATGCTGTCAGCAGTAATGTATAGACCTGCCAGCAATGGAAAGTTAACATAGCTAATTAAATCTAAAATCTTAAGATAAGATTTCTTTAATTCTGATGCATTCTGTTTCATTTTCGCTATTACAGGATAAGCGACTTGTAAAACAATTGGATTTAGCTTTGTTATAGGAAAAATTGCTAATTGATATGCTATTGTATAGTAACCTAGCATCTCAACTCCCAATACTCCACCAATGGCTATATTATCTAAATTCCCCTGGAAGAAACTAAAGACCCCATCTCCTACATTATACATACCAAACTTCAAGTGGTCTTTTACTTTGTTTAAATTAAAGTATAGAGACGGCAAAAAGAATTTTTTCCCGAAAGCAACCTGCAAGATTGATTTAATAGCCTGCATTCCTAATTGTCCATAAATTAAGGAAAGCTCTTCAAACCCCATGTAAGCAAGCGTAATAGTAATAAAAGCGCCAAACAGGCCTCCTACAATATCCACGATTGCCACTGATTTAAACAACAACTCCTTTTGCAGCAGAATGGAATAAATTTGCCCTATATAGACAATAAGAAAGTAGAAAGAGGACACCCTTAACACCCCTTGTAACCTTGGCTCATTGTAAAAATCTACAACTAAAAAAGAGCTTAAATTGATAACCAAGAATATAACAATACCTAATACAATATTTAACACATAAATACTTGACAATACATTTCTATCGCCCTCCTGTTTATGAATGATTGAGTTTGAAAACCCCAGGTTAGCGAAAATATTGAAAAAGTTAATAATTAATGTACTTATACTAACGACCCCAAAAGCTAAGGGATCTAAAAGCCTGGCTAAAACGGCAATCTGAACAAACTGCAACAATGTTGTAATTACAGTTGAAATAGTCACCCACTTCCCCCCATTGATTGCTTTCTTTTTACTATCCATTTATTAATATATTACGGCAAAATCTTTTAAAAACCTTAACAAGATCACCACTTACCTAGCCACATGAATATCATAATTGTATTTTATCTGTCTGTACACATCTCTAATAATAGAAATAAACAAACTATCACTTTGCCGCCATTTACTCCTTTGAACTGTACTAGGTTCTTCTTCAGGGTTAATTTGATCTAACAAACTTTTATACTCCTCATAGAAAAGAGCCTTCCCCTGTTTCTTCAGAAAAGCAACGCACATCAAATATTCGGTCTTATCCGATTTTGTTCTTTCCTCATATCTCCCAAACCTATGCAGGAAATCACTTCTCCTCAAGTGAGGGTGGTCCGTATAGGCATAGATCTTCCTATAGTTGGTATACCAGGGTTTGTAGAGTTTCTCAGAGAAGCCCTTCTTATAGGGCCTGAGGTAAGGGTAAGCGAAGTAGGCGTAGAAGGTGATCAGGTCCCACTGCCGCTCCTGCCGCATGATCTCCACGGCGTCCCGGAAGTGCTCGGGGAAGGCCGCCGTGGGCACGAAGTCCTCCTGCACGTAGAGCGTGAGGGGCGTGCTCACCGCGTCCTGCCCCTTGTTGATGTTGTTGCCCAGCCCCCGGTTCTCGGGGGTGGTCACCAGCCGGAACCCGTACCGGCCCTGCAGCGCCCTGACGGCCGACAGATGCTCGGGCCTGCTCCCGTCGTCCGAGACCACGATGTCCCCGAAGGAGCAGCCCCGCTCCCGGCAGGAACCCAGCAGCCGCTCAAGGGAGCCGCTGCGGTTGTAGTGCGTGACCAGCAACGTGACATCTGGAAAATAATAGGGGGCGTTTGAGTAAGTCATATTTAAAGTTTGATGGAAAGCAACCAGGCACAGCATAATCAATTTTCCACCATTTGATTTTCAGTTTATAAAAGTAAAATCCTCCCTTTCACATTCCTGTAGGCTGGCTCTATTGAGGCTACCTGTTTCACTTCTTAGAATGTTGTTCAACAGAAGCTGCTCTTACCCTGTATGGTCAATCCTGTTTGTGAATAACAGCCTAAAGTTAAGGTTCATGAACTTGTACTTCAAATACATCCATCTAAGGAAGAGCACAGCTACATGTTTCTGTTCTTTCCAGCTCTTCCTGAAAGTAGCTGTACTTGGTTCTTCACTGGTGTTTTTCTGGATAAACAAACTATGACAATCATCAAAGAGTAATCCTTTCCCATTGTTCTTGATGAAAGAAAGGCTCATGGTAAGTTCCGTCACATCTCCATTCTTCCCTTCCACATACCTCCCAAACCTATGCAGGAAATCACTTCTCCTCAAGTGAGGGTGGTCTCCGTAGTAGTAAAACTTCAAATAGTTGGTATACCAGGGTTTGTAGAGTTTCTCAGAGAAGCCCTTCTTATAGGGCCTGAGGTAAGGGTAAGCGAAGTAGGCGTAGAAGGTGATCAGGTCCCACTGCCGCTCCTGCCGCATGATCTCCACGGCGTCCCGGAAGTGCTCGGGGAAGGCCGCCGTGGGCACGAAGTCCTCCTGCACGTAGAGCGTGAGGGGCGTGCTCACCGCGTCCTGCCCCTTGTTGATGTTGTTGCCCAGCCCCCGGTTCTCGGGGGTGGTCACCAGCCGGAACCCGTACCGGCCCTGCAGCGCCCTGACGGCCGACAGATGCTCGGGCCTGCTCCCGTCGTCCGAGACCACGATGTCCCCGAAGGAGCAGCCCCGCTCCCGGCAGGAACCCAGCAGCCGCTCAAGGGAGCCGCTGCGGTTGTAGTGCGTGACCAGCAACGTGACATCTGGAAAATAATAGGGGGCG
>NZ_JABFAM010000003.1 GCF_013623775.1 Rufibacter sp. XAAS-G3-1
AGGAACCCAGCAGCCGCTCAAGGGAGCCGCTGCGGTTGTAGTGCGTGACCAGCAACGTGACATCTGGAAAATAATAGGGGGCGCTCGCCATATTTAAAAGTTCAGTGGGGATACTACTTGTATAGAACCTGTTTAGAGTTTCTCATTAACTGGCCTTTATAGCAATTCCTCTGGTGCAAGCCTCCGCTGGTGCCGTCATTTTTAAGCTATTTTCATGAAAATAGGCCAAAAACAAGGGAGTTATTTGTACACTGTCGCAAGCGTCCGCTGGTACCGTCGTTTTTAGGCTACTTTTATGAAAACAGGCATAAAACACTAAACAGCTTCATAGTTACAAAGGATTTCTGCTTGTACAAAATGCCAGACACCTTTACCTCCCCAAACTTCAGGCTATAGAATTTGTAAGTTGATTGATCTTGTGAGTTAATTACCTTGCCGTTAGCACCACCCCAAAGACACCTCGTTTTGTCATGAGATTAGCCTGTTTCTAGTCTCTTTTTTCAAAAACACAACCAAACTACTCCATCATACTCATATCTTTTGGCATTTTTGAATTGAAATTGCCCTTAAAACGCTTTGCTTCAATTAAGATCCTTTCTTTCAAAACTTGAGAAAATGAGCCGCTACGTTTCAAAGTTCTTGGTTCAGTCCAGGCTCTGGCTTTATTGGAGCGAACTTGTTTGATTTTACCATATTTCATCAAACCCAGGCAAAGCATGCCATCATCTCCCCTCCATTTTGAAGGAACAAATCCCACCTTCATACCATGTTCTTTAACAAAGCCCATGCTTAACCCAAAGGAATTATAATATGGCCGTTTGATGTGCCTTATCTCAGCAAACATGTCCTTCATAATCTCAAGTAAAGTTAACTTCCATCTAGGGAATCCTTCTTCACTTATAAATGAATACCTGCCATACACACAAACTACATTGGGCTGTCTAAGGACATCCATCATTTCATCTACCCAGCAAGAGGGATAATAACAATCTGCATCTGCTAATAGAATGTATTTACCAGCGGCGTGTTCCATGCCCAGTTGACGCGCAAATCCACACCCCTGCTTAGGTTGGAACAACCGTTTTATGTGCAAGTTGTCCATTGTATCCTGGGTTCTATCCTGAGAATTGTTGTTAATGACAATTATTTCAAATGGAATCTGCGTTTTCATTTTTGACAGACTCGCTATAGTTCTGAGCAAATTAACTTCCTCATTCCAAGCGGTCATCACAATGCTCACCAAAGGCTCCTTACTTAGCACCTTATCTAAGTCACTATTTATCTTGTCAAATACATGAGAAGGTATCTGGTCAAAGTTGTCATATTCAAACTTTAACTCATCTATCCACTCTGGATTTTTTAATTGTCTCATAACAAGCTCTTTAGCGTTGAAATTAGGCCATTGCCCGGCACTTTAATTAAATAATATTGAAATGCAAAAGTCGGTATTTTCTTCGGTTATCATCTAAAGAGCTAACCTTTCTAAACACCAATCTCTTTTCCTTTAAGTATGCCCTGGTTTTTATCAATCTTCTGGACTTTCTCCCATACAGCAAGGGCTGGGTTATACTCTTTCAATAAACGGGCTGGATTGCCCCCTACTATGGAGAAAGGCGGAACATCTTTGGTGACCACACTGCCTGCTGCCACTACTGAATGTTTTCCTATTCGTACGCCAGCCGTAATTACAGCATTGGCTCCAATCCAGCAATCATCTTCGATAACAATTTCAGCGGTGGTACAAGGCTGGTCTTTTATAGGCATGTGTACGTTTTCATACCCATGATTTAACCCTGAAATAACTACATGTTGGGCAATTATAACATGATTGCCTATAGTGACCGGGCCAATTACTACATCAAACAGACCTACAAATGTATCATCGCCTATGTGCACATGCCCCATCCCGTTATTCACTACGGCATAGTCTTCAATCACAGAGCCGCTACCAACCTTGAAAGAATTGAAAGGCAGAACATCTAACCGCGATTTGCCCCGAAATACTGCATTGGCTCCTTTTTTGTGATAAAAAGGATTCATAAACTGCTGCACCCACCAGCGTGGTCTAGCCTGGTTCTTAGGCATCAACAGATAAAGAGCCAATGCCTTTAGCCGGGGATCTCCCTTTATTTTTTGTATGTAGCTCAATTCGTTACTTCTTTAACAATTCTGAATGACCTCTTCGCGATACACAATAAATGCTTAACCCTATTGGCTAATACTTGTAGAAGGAATCACTGCCCTGTCAGCCTTCTCCCAGGCAGCTGGTTGAGCATTTCTTACAAACCTGAAGAATCCTGCAAAAACCGCCACATTCATCATGCTGAAATATAGGGGAAGTAATAGAACTTTAATTTTCTTGCCTTTTACCTCTGCTTGCCAACCCAACCAGGAGGCTAGATAGAAAAGCACTTGTGAAACAAAAAGAAAAGTATAGATGCCACTTTTGTCCCAAGCAAGCAGCAAGCTTATTGGTAGCATAAGGGCAAGCATCAGCGGAGCTAAACTCCAGCGGAGCACTCGGTGTGATACGTAAAGGAACGTAACCAGAGGTTGGTTGAACGGATTTAGCAAAGCGCCTAACCGCACCATTGACTGCCACCCTCCTGCGCAAATTCTTACTTTGCGTTTCATTTCTTCAGCTATGGAGGTAGAAGGAGTCTCTGACGCATAAGCACTTGGTTCATATACCACCTTAAACCCTTTTTCCACTATTCTCAATGATTGGACAAAGTCATCTAGGATAGTATCTTTTTCAAGAGGTTGGAACAAGTCTGTTCTAAAGGAGACTAACTCACCAGCAGCTCCCATCAGGCTATAGATATCTGAATCGCATTTCTTTAGAAAGGACTCATATTTCCAATACATGCCCTCTCCGGCCCCAGGTGAAGAATCAAGGGAGAGTACCTTCTTTTCTCCTGATACCGCCCCAACACTCTGGTCTTGGTAATGCTTCACCATTTCCCTAACCGCTTCCTTGTTTAAAAAAGAATTACAGTCTGTGAAAATTACGTACGGAGTCTTTACAAATTGCATGGCTCTATTTTCTGCCATTGCTTTCCCTCCCCTAACAGGAGAGTGTAAGTGCAGGATTTGAGGATAGTTCGCCAATACTTCGGCAGCATTGTCTGTGGAACCATCGGTAATAAAGACAATTTGAAGCTTTGCAGCCGGGTAATCCAAAGACAAACAATTTTCAATCTTACTTTCCAGAATGGGGGCTTCATTGTAGGCTGGCACCACAAGGGTAACTTCAGGCTCATACACTCTTAATACCTTGGGCTCTGTTAAGGCTACTTTAAGTTTAGCCAAAAACCACGCCACTACAGCGTATCCAAAGTAAGTATAGAATACAATAGCTAAAGCAACCCAAAAGGTAATCTCAAGAACTTCCATTATACGTATTACTTAAGCTAACTAATTTTGATTCTTCTTGCTGGTATTCAGCCCACTTATGAAACCTATCACTAAGAAAACCAAGGCTGGGAAAGTAAAAATCTCGAAAGGCATATCATTAAAAATTTTGTAATGTCAAATATTCACTTCGGTAGACACAGCTTTCACCTTATGCGGAGTTGAAAGGAAAGATGTTTTAGCTTTCTTGAGTTGAAACAATGCTTTTACCATACAGAACAGGGCGTAAGGAAGCTGGAACATAGCTTGCCATAGCCTCTTGCTCTTATAAAAACGTGCTGGCAAAGCAATAAACAAAGCGGCACTAAGCATGAATAACTGCACTGCCCAAAAGAGTGGAGACGGGCCTACCGGCAGAATGAAGGAAGACAGGAAAAAAACGCCTAGAATACCTATCAAAAGCACCCTGGGAACTAAGAATGCTTGCACAACTTTGTTAAAGAATTCAAAGTTACCGTGTCTTATCAGTTGGATCACACCTTCTGCGGCATACTTTTTAAGGAACTCTACCTGGGCAGCAATCCACCTTGTTCTCTGTTGAGTAAAGACTTTGGCATTTTCTATTTTCTCGTCATAAACAAACACCTTATCCAGGTAGCATATCTTTTCCTGATCTTTCACAATTCTGAAATCCAGCTCTTTGTCTTCACCAACTGTTTCCCCTATTCCAATCAAGAGTTCTTTCAGGTATGTAAACCCAAAAGCCATACCAGAACCAATCAAGGCAGAAGACATACCAATTGCATAATGCCCTTTCCTATAGATGTGGTTGTTTATTTCTTCATTGCATGCATCTAGGAAGGCGAATGAAGAATCCATGTTCTTGGCTGTCCTATGCGCCTGAACTACTCTGTAGCCTGCTCCAAAGGCTTTATTAACCTCCTGCATGAAATCAGACCCCATGATATTATCAACATCCAAAATGGCAGCAATATCATACGTTTTATCTGGTATTTGATCAAGTGCAGCAGAAAGTGCTTTTCCCTTCGTACTTTTCTCAAAAGCTACTTCTATAACTTTTACACCTGTACTTTTCAGTTTTACAATAGTCTCAGGTTGTAAGCCATCTGCTATAACAAACACATCAAATTCTCCAGCATAGTTGTGGTTTAAGGCAGCCTGACTTGTCTCTATCACCACTTCATTTTCACGATATGCTGGTATCAGAATACAGAAACGGCGGCTCTTCTTTACCATTACCTGTAAAGGCTTGATTTTCCTGTGGCCAGCTAATGAGAAGAAAAGCAAATAGCAACAATTAAACAAAAGGTAAATCCCTATGCTATAAAGTATGCTATTCCCGAGTAATTCAATTAGAAACATAACTGTATTCAACTCCTTACTTAAACAAATATTTGTTAACAACTGCACCCATACCTCTACTTATTCAGAATTTAGTAGTGAAAGATGTTTCTGAAAGGCTTTTTGACACTTTTGATACTATTTTGTGGCTAGATTGGTAGAACTAACTCTTCAGGTTTGTTCCTATTGCTGGAAGTGAACTGGTTCGCCTTGTGAATGTCATAGTGAGTTAAGTTCCACCATAAGCCTCGTCCAATAGCCTTTAGGTGTTTTCCTTCTAATTGGATGCTAAACTCCAGCAACTTCTTAGGAACTGCGGCCAATAGAAAAATTAGAATGCTTGTCCATAACGGCCAACCGGTGATGTTTCTTCTTATGAAAAGCAATCTGTTCCTGTTCATATAGTAAGTTTTTAAAACCGATGACTTACCTACAGACACAGATTCTTTATGATAGACGGTAGACTCGCCTACATACTGGCAAGTATACCCGGCCCTTTTGATCATCTCGCACCAGTCTAGTTCTTCATAATACAGGAAGTACAGCTCTGGCATTAAGCCCACCTTTTTGATCACTTCCATTGGCACCATCATGGCAGCACCATCTGCCAGTACAGTAGGAACCGTGATGTTATATTGCCCATTGTCGCTCTCTAATTGACCAATGGTGACACTCCTACCTGTCCATGAATTAATGCCTTTAGAGCCCGCATATTGAATCAACCCATCAGTGTCATAATAAATGATTTTAGGCGATGCTATCCCAACTTTACTATCCTGCTGAAAAAGGCTTACTAAGGGTTCTAAAAAGTTGGGCTCTACCTCAGTATCATTATTTAGAAAGAGAAGCAATTCGCCAGAAGCATTAGCTATTCCCAGATTGTTCCCACCGGCAAAGCCTAAGTTGACAGAAGATCTTATAAGCTTCACTTCTGGGTACAGATCCTTTATCAAAGTAGGGTCATCTGTAGGCGAAGCATTGTCTACTACTATAATCTCAATGTTAGGGTAACTAACCTTCCGGAGCGAAGACACCATGTCACAGGTCACTGCCGCCTGGTTATAATTCACCGAGATAATGGAAACAAGTGGGCTATGCATTGGTATTTGATAATTGTGCTTCTCTATCTAGCTTAGGCCCCAAGAAAATAAAGGCAAAGGAAACAAATAGAATCATAGAAGACGGAAACATATTCATAATCTCGTTTCCATAACTGCTTATGATAATTCCTGTGAAGCCTGCAGTAAGAGCAGTCAATTTAAATCGTAAACCTCTGTCTTTGGTATTCCATACAATCCCACAGCTTTTCCCTATTATGTACATCATCATACTTATCCAAATCACGAAGCCTACAATGCCATACTCCGCCCAGACCTTTACCCAATAACTATCTGGTGGAATAGAAGCAAGGTAAGTGCCAGAGTTGTACTTTACACCGGAATACCCCATGGCACCTACCCCACCTCCAAAAGGGCGTGACTGTAAGTAATCCTGAAGCTTCATTTGGTTACTTAACCTGATATTGAAGGAGGCATCGTTTGCGTTAAGGGCAGAACGCATCCTTCTTATTTCAAAGTGGCTTTCACCTATGAAAGTAAACTTCAGGAAGCAAAACCCTACCACAGCAATTACAAGGGCTATTCCTATTACTTTAAGGTTCTTATTGATTAACAAAACTACTCCTAAGCCAACAAATAGCGTAAAAATAGCACCTCTAGTTCCTGAAATAGATTCACCATACAAGAAAGCAAGTGCGGCTAAACCACACAAAATTCTCTTCCACTTTTTAAAAGGCCCCAACGCTAACGTAAATGCAATTACAAACATCTGAGCCTGAGAAGCACCAAACTGGCTTGCATCTGAGTAGAATGAAAAAACACGTAACTCTCCCCAAATTAGGTGGGTCAAATACCCATAAGTATCTAACCATTCAGATTCACCTGGAAACAATCCAAGGGTAATCTGTTTAATCCCGTTAGCCGTAGCCAACAGAGACATACAAATAAGAAGAATTAAAAATGTATTTAAGTCTTTTTTTGTATTGAAAATAACCATGCAAAGGGGCACAGTTAAAATCCAAAGCAGATGGTAGCGTACCTCAACCATCCAGCCCAGCAAACTAGAACCAGCTGGGTTAAATAATTCGAGAACATTTATCAGCATCCAGATTGCTCCAAGAACGCAGATTTCATTCCTAAGATATGACCAATCGTACTGCTTAGTAGTATGGAAAATAGCAGCCAACCAGGTAAGCACAAGTAAACCTTCAATAACATATAAGTATTGAAAGTGTCCAATTTCTCTGGTAAATAAGATATAAATAAAGCAGTAGATAATGAAAGAGACAATACCTACTCTGGGCTCTCTGAAAATGGCATAAATAAAGGGTAAGGTAAGTAAAGCGGCTAGTAATAACCCTGGCAGCAGAAAACCAACCTGAGCTGTCAACCAGCCAATACCAATAGCAGCAATAACTACAAATGGTATTAAAAAGTATGATGTTCTTTTGTTTGAAGATGTTGCAATCTGCTCCATGGAGATATATTCCTTTGTGCTATATAGTAAGTAACCGACTTTGCTTTATTAGTCTCTTTCCACCACAGATTAACAACTTTATTGTTTCTGCGGTGGAAAGAGACTATATAAAAGTGTTTGGGGAGAAAGCTCTTATGCTTTTTCTAGAGCGGGGTAACTTTTAGGAGATGGAAGCACTTTCTGTTCCTGAAGAAAGCTATTAGGTCGTACTATTACCATTTCCTTTGCATCATCCTGATTTACTGAGCTAAGAACAGTTTCAATAGGCGCATTGGTAGCTTTTTGAATGCTCTCAAACATAGTTTTATCTGCCTGTTGCCAAACACGGTCTGCTTTTACCGTCAATAAAACCAGATCTAGGTGTTTAAATAAAGATACGGGATAGGTATCTTCTAGTACTGCCGGAAACTCTACCAGAACTACGGCATTGTTCAGGTAATCAAATCCAGCTAAGTCACTTATGGAGGCATCTGTTAACACACCCTGAAGTGGAGCATAGAAATTGGTGTGGGCGTCAGGACTGATCATCCCCTTATGACTTTCAGGATATAAGACCTGGGTTTCGATACCCATTGAAATCAGGTTACTAGCCAAAGCATTGCAAAGCTCGGTTTTGCCTTCACCTGACATGCTACTTAATACCCCCACTACAAAAGGCCCTGAATTTGTTTTCTGCCCCATCTTAAGAATAAGCTGGCGGGCAAGATGGTCTTCGGCTCTTTGGGCAAGTTGTAAGTGCTTAGAGTTTGACGTATCTGTGGCAGGCAAAATCCCAAAAACAGGATACTGCATTTTTCTGGCTGCAACAGAGGGCTTCCGTAATGATTGGTCTAGTAAAGCGTTGGCCAATAAGGCTCCTAAGGTTAAGAGAAACACACTAAATGAACCGAACAGGACAAGAAGTAAACGTGTAAAGATGGCTGGGCTACTTGGCTGGAAAGGCGGATCAACCACCTTAAGTTGTGAGGTAAGCTCAATATTCTGCTGGTTTAACTTACTTTCTTTTAATCCGTCTAATTGGGCCAAGTACTCCTTCTCCGCTAGATCTACCTCTCTGATCAATCTCTTATTCTCTCCGCCCAAAGGCAAAAGTTTGGTATACTCTTGCGCATACTCTCCTTTTTGCTTGTTCACCAAACTCAATTTGCTTCTTAATTCCTCAACTAAGAAGGTAGCCCTAACCCAATCCGTTAGCACAGATCCCATTGGCATTCCTTCATTAGAACGGGTGTTGGCATAATGCTTATCAACTGAGTTCAACATCTTTTCAGAAAGCTCATCGGCCTCATTCCTTAAAGCCGTCAGTCTGTTGGATTGAGCGCTACTGGTATTGCCTCTATTCAATAATTCAAGTTCAGCAATTTGCGTCTGGACATTTGAAAGCCTGTTTTTAAGCCTCAGCACTTCTTGGCTATACAAGTTTGGCACCCCTCTGGATTTCATGCTTTGCTCAAGGGAACGCAAAGTGGCCAGTGCTCCTGCGTATTCAGTCTCCAGATCATTGTACTTACCAAGTAAAGTATTCTTCTCAGAGGCAGTATTCTCCACTTGGGAGTTGTAATCAATAATTCCGTTTGCTTTTTGGAAAGCAAGCAAATTCGCTTCTGCTACTTTTAGCTTTTGTAATGAGTTATTAGAAGCAGTAGTAAAATAATCAACCACAGACTCAGATTGAGCAGTATGCAGATTCTTTTGCTTATCTATAAAAAGTTGGGTTAGAATCTCTAGTGCATTCTTACACAAAGCCGGATCAGTAGAGGTAAAAGAAATTTGCAAGAGGTCACTATCACTAATCCGTTTAGCTTCAATCGCTGATTTAGTATCTTCAGAAGCTGACATTGCACCAGAATAATCAAATTCATCTGAATGAAGAATGTCCCGGATCACGTTTTTCTTACTTACATTATAGTAACTAGACAAGTTCTGAGCTGTCTCTTTAACAGTTGCACCTACTAATTTACTTTTGAGTGAGGCGGGTACGGCTTCCTGCAACTTTTCATAAGAGTTCTCTTTTACTACATTGGGGTCATGGGCTTTTAGCATCAGGTGAGAAGCTAAAAGATGAAAACCCAATTGTTTTCTGATATCCCTGGAGTCTATGATAGAGATTAAGTTAGCAAAAGCATTAACAGCTGCTTTGTGTTGGTTATTATTTGCCGAAACGCTGTTAAGATCATACCCTGTTGCTATGCCGGTATAAATAGTGGTATAGGATGTATACTCATCATCATTATCTTTGACAAAGAAATAGATAGATGCCGCAGTAACTGAAGTCACTGCAACGAGCAAAAACCAGTTACGGCGTATAATTTTAAAAATTTCTGTTAGTTTCATTTGCTTTTTATTAAGTCTATTAATCTCGTTCCAATTGCCTCTTCCATCATCATAAGCGTGGTCTCGTAGTTTACCTTAGCTGATTGCAAGGCCACTGCCGTGCTGGTATATGCCTGTTGCACACTTGACATAGCATCAATCAGAATATCTCCACTTTTAAATTGTTTCTCAGCAAGTTTATTTGTTACCACTGCCGATTGGTACGCTTGCTGCTGAAGTTCTAACTGTGATTTTGCCAGCACAATATTTTGGTAGAGGGTAATCACTTGTTGCCTTATTTGTTTCTCGGCAACCTTTCTACTTCCCTCAACCTGTGCGATAGCCAAATCCTGTTTCTTAATGAGATTATGTCTGCTAAGAAGTTGCCCTAAAGGCAATGCTACTGTAAAACCCATCGTATACCTTGCCCGCAAAGGAGAGTCAAAAGCATTGAAAGAATTGACTGCCTCGCCAGCGAATCCAAAGTTCTCCCATGTACCATATTGGTAGGCTGAGTTCAAAGCAAAGTTGCTATAGAAGCTTTTGCGAACAATTTTTCGTTCTTCCTGGGCCATTAGCTTGGCTGCATCCATATTCTCCAACTCTGCGGCATTAGCAATGGCCGCATCAATTAAGATAGGGAGTGCATATTCAGAATGGAAAAGCTTTATTTCCCAGCTGGCTCCCTGAGGGGGGGTGGTTTGGGCAAAGGCCATCAGACCATTTAAGACTAGGAAAATTGCAAGTGAAAGTTTTTTCATATACGGCATTATTAAACATTTTCTTTTTGAAACATTGCAGGAACAGTTTTTAGAAGGATATACAGGTCTTTCCTGAAAGAGAACTTCTGGGCATATTCAATATCCAAGGCCTTCCGCTCAGACTCTGACATATTTCCTTTGCCACGCTTACTTACCTGCCACAAACCGGTGATGCCGGCTGGCGCAATAAATCGGGCGGCGTATTCGTCAGTAGTTATTTTTTCAGCTTCGTAAATGGGCAATGGTCTATTACCTACAATAGACATGTCCCCTCTGAGCACATTATACAATTGCGGTAATTCATCAATGCTGGTATTTCTAAGAAACATTCCTAAACGGGTAATTCTTGGATCATTCGCAATCTTTATAAAGGCAGCACCGGCCTTATTCTTCTTTGATTCTATATAGTGTTGCTCACAAATCAGTTTTCCGCGCTCGTCTATCAATTGGTTTGCACATCCTGAACCGCTTTCTAAGCAGGCAGAACAAAGCGTATATCCTTCTTCTTCCTTGCTTTCACCAACCGGAACCTGGTACTGATTGAATACCTTGATGGAGTCAAGCAGTTGATCTGCATCTTGGCGCATAGATCTAAATTTCCAGAACTTAAATATCTTGAAGCCAGTCCCTACTCTGTAAGAATAGTAAAAAGCAGGGCCTTTAGATTCAAGTTTAATGAGAAGCGTTATCACTAACAGAATGGGAGAGAGACAGATCAAGGCTGTTGAAGCCACCACTATATCAAATACTCTTTTGCCCAGTGGATATTTGTAAGCGAAAACACTATTACTTTTCGGGTCAATGTCCATTTTTTTGGCTTTAGCCAAATAGTTTATTCTTGTGATTAATTTTTCCTTGTCTGGATTTTGGTAAAAAATATCAGAGACCCCTGCAGACATTAACATTCTTTGCAAGGTGGGCGGAACCGGACTATTTGCTAACCAGATCATTGGAATAGTCAACCCCCATTTATCCTTTACGGCTCTTAGTAAATTAACCCCTAAAGGGGAGCCTGGCATTGCCGCATTTATGATAATATCATAGTGCGCTCCATTTTCCAGTGATTGTAAAAAGAGTTTAGGGTTATCAAAATGCGTTATCTCTATGTTCTGGCCAAACTCAGCCTCAAACTTAATAGCTTCCTGACAGTCCGGTGAAAGATAAATAACCCGCATGTTCTTAATACCTTAAGAAATCTTTACCCTTTTCAGAACATTCTTAATTCTTATCTCTAATTCTTCGGGATTGAAAGGCTTTATCATATAGTCATCTGCACCGCTCTTGAGACAAAGAATCTTATTTTTTGACTCTTCTTTACCAGACAACATTACCAATGGGATATCTCTAAATAGCGTGCTTGCCCTTAATTGTCTAATAAAATCTAACCCATTCATGTAGGGCATTTCAAAGTCAGCAACTATAGCATCTACATGGTAACCTTCTTCTAACCAAGCCATAGCTTCTTTCCCATTCGATTTTACCACCACCTGATAAGCTTTGGAGAAGTAATGTTCCAGTATCAATCCTATGGTAGGTTCATCGTCTACAATTAGTATACACTGTTTCATTTTTATCATTTTTAGATAGACTATGAAATTACCATGCCAATCTCAATAATATCTTAAATAATAGCATTTGAGTGAAATATCTAAAACTTAGCGCCAACCATATTCCCATTATGGGAAGCACTACTCCATTCTGGGAGCAGTTTGATTAGATAGAACTTTACATGAATATTAGGTAAACAGTATATCCAAAGACCTGCAGCCGTTTTAAGAAGAAATGGAGAGTATAGAGCAATGCATGACAGGTATAATGTTTGTGTTTTATTTTATATCTGGATAAAAAGAAGTAATTTATTTTAAATTGATAAAATAACCTAAGCCTCAAATATAGAAGCTGTTTAGAGTTTTATGCCTGTTTTCATAAAAACAGCCTAAAAACGGCGGTATAAACAGATGCTTTTGCCACTGCCAGATAAACCTCCTGTTTTTGGCCTGTCTTCATAAAAATAGCCTAAAAACGATGACATAAATGGGCACTTGCACCAGAGAAATTACTTTAAATGTTGGTTAATGAAAAACTCTAAACAGGTTCATTCTTACTTAATAGTTTCTAATTCCTTAGAGAAAACATCAATTACTTTTTGGGTTGTATCTTTTACAATTACTATTAATTTGGTTAACTCAGAAAGGTTTGTTCTCGTGTTTGAAAGCTCTTCCACTTTTTTCATTGCTTCGGCAGCTTTAACAACTTTGATGTTGCCATAGGTTGATTTCAGGCTATGGGCAATGAGTGCGACCGTTTCCCATTCCTGCCGATGAACAGCATGGGACAACTTTGAAATCTGACCTGGCACTATGTCTATAAATAACTTCTGCATTTTCCTGATAAACACAGCGTCATCTGCCATGTTTCCTAGTCCCGAGAAATCAAACAATGGAGGCTCCTGTTCTATCTCCTTATTCCGTATTTGCTGCTGCTCTCTTGCATAATGCCCGGTATTCTTGGAAATACAAAGGTATAGATCAAAAGCATGGTACGGCTTTCTCAAATAATCAGTAAAGCCTACTTCTCTGTACTTTTCAATATCCGTATCATTGGTGCTAGACGTAAATGCCACAATGGGGGTAAACTGATTCAGACTACCGGATTTACGAATCAATGCGACTGTCTCAAAGGCATTAACCCCAGGATTTTCTGTATCTACCAATATTAGATCATAGCTTACGTGTGCTGCCAGCTTAACTCCTTCTTCCCCGCTCTTAGCTATGGCCACGGAGGTGTTCCAGTGTTGGATTTGGCGTTTGATTAGTTCCTGGCTGCTTTCACTGGCATCAACTAAGAGTAGATTTAACGTATCTGATTGCTCAGAATGGAGCACCTTATCATACTGTGGGCTTTTATTTTGCTCAGCAAGTAGATTCTGCATAATAGGAAAAGGAAGGATAAACTCAATACTTTTTCCTTGGCCGTCTGATTCCTCAAGCCACACTTTACCACCCTGTAAGTCAATAAGTTTTTTGCAGGTATACACCCCTAAATCAATGCCATTCCTTTTGTATTTGTTGTGCGCCTGCTGCGTATTCTCTGAGTTGAATAACTTTGATAAGACCTCGGCATTCTGATCAAGACCTATGTTATGAATTGAAAACTGCAGGTACAACGTATCTTCTAGTTTCTCTTTCTGAAAAACCGATAATTGCACCTCTTTGGTCTTTGTATACCTTATGGCACATTTGATAATCTTAACCAGGACTAAATCTAAGTAAACAGGATTAACTTCTACAAGAGGCAGTTTTACCAATGGTTCTGTAAACTTAATATTTACCCCCTGTTCTGCGGCTTTAGAAGTTAAGGATTGAATAATCCTTCCCATGAAAGGGACAACATCCACAACTTCGGAAGTTGAATCCAGGACTCCTGCTTCAACTCTGGCATACTCAAGAACATCTTTGGGGACATCTAAAAGGTAATCAGAAATGGACAGAACCGAATTCAAATAACGTTTTTGATCTTTGCTTATGAAAGTCTGCTTGAGAAGCCTAACCAAGCTAATGATGGCATTGACTGGAGCCTCTAATTCACTGCTTACATCTGCAAGGAATTTCTCTTTGGCCGCAAAGGAGTCTTCGGCCACCTGGATGGTTTCCTTAAGATTTGTAATTTCTGAAGAGGTAGAGAACAGACAACGCTCCCCATTTTGCTGAACAATCGGCTTTTTTACGGTGAGGTACCAGGCGCCGCTCCCGTCTGCGAGTTTATAGAATTCCTCTATTTCGCTTATCTCATCTGAGCAAAGCACTTCCAGATCTCTATCACAGGAGAAATCAAAATCTAATGCTCCTTTTTCAAGCAGTTGTGCCAGGCTACATCCATTCAATAAAGCATAAGCGGTGTTAGCCCATATGATTCTCCCTTGTGAATCTTTTATATAGGTTGGGTTGGGGCTCTCCTCGAAAATCTGATCAATAAACTGCATACTATTCAAACAACTATTTCCTCCTGGCCCTCTGTAAACACTTACTCTTATAATGAACCTGCTTAGAGTTTTTGAGATGCCCATTTCTGGGAAACTCTCCCCGCGCAAGCGTCCGCTCACACCAGCGTTTTCAGGCTACTTTCAGAAAAACAGCCCGGAAACCGAAAGCATCTGCTAACCTATACACAAGCAGGCGCTTGCGCCAGATCTAAAACGGAAAACTCTAAAATACCTCAAGTTTTACTTTATCATTGAAATGAAAGCAGATGGTATAATTTGATTCAATTCTAGCACAAATGGCATTCGTTATAAAGGTATTTTCAGGCTACTTTCTCAAAAACAGCTTAAAAACACACAAGCAAGTTTGCAAAGTAGTGCCTTTGGCTTAGGAGAATGCCACTTAGAGCTAGTTTAAATTTCATCTTTGCGCTGCAAACGGCCATAGAAAGAACCTGCGTTCGCCTTTTCCTCGCACCGTAGCGCTGCTACGCTGCTCAAAAAACGCTTTAGCAGAACCTTTCTCTAGCCATTTTCGCTGGCAAACCTCAAATTTAAACAAGCTCTTGAAAGAAGTTATATATCACGTACCTTAAAGCCTTATTACCAGCGAGCCGTCATTTTATTTAGCAGATTAGAAAGCCCCACTGACATCTATCGCCTTACTGGAATTTCTTCTGTTCAGGGACAAGCACGTCTCCTTTTTGAATCATTCTGTAAATAGTGGATTTCCCTACTTTGAGTTTCTCTGCTACGTAGACAACATTATAGTTGTACTTATCTAAATACTTCTGAACCGTCTCATAGATGTATTCATCTAGCGTTTTTTCTTCTGAAGAGGCTGCCGTAACAGTTTTCTGCAGTTGAATATCATCACTTGTCACAAGTTTTGAATCAGATAACACAGCGGCTAGCTCCACAACTGCCTTTAACTCCCGCACATTGCCCGGGTATTGGTGGCTTAAAAGCTTTTTCTGCGCATCAGAACTAAACGTTTTCTCTTCTAAATCATTCTGGGAGCAGAAGTCTTTTAGAACCCTGTTGGCAATCAACAAGATATCATGTCCCCTTTCTCGTAGTGGCGGTAAATGAATCTGGATGCCAAGCAATCGGTAGAATAAATCCTCTCTAAAGTTACCTTTCTTTACTTCGTCCAATAAATTCCGGTGGGTAGCAGTAATGATTCTGACATCTACGGGAATACTTTTGTTAGACCCCACTGGGGTTACCTCCCTTTCCTGTAAAACCCGCAACAGCTTGGATTGCAGGTGAAAACTCATCTCCCCAATCTCATCCAGGAAGAGGGTGCCTCCGTTGGCCTCTTCAAACTTACCTACCCTGCGGGCCGTGGCACCGGTAAAAGCTCCTTTCTCATGCCCAAAGAGTTCACTTTCCAACAACTCAGAGGGCAGCGCAGCAATGTTCACCGCTACAAAGGGCATCTTTGATCTTTTAGAGTTCAGGTGAATGGCTTTCGCGATCAGTTCTTTCCCTGTTCCGGTTTCGCCGGTAACCGTAACGTTAATGTTATTTGCGGCGGCTTTTTCAACTAAATGGTACACCTTTTTGATGGGCTCAGAAGACCCCACCAACTCACTTCCCAAGGTATACTTTTGGTTAACCTCTTTCCGGAGTACCTCTATCTCTTGCTTGAGCGTTCTATTATGCTTGATTTTCTCAACGATGCTCCAAAGCCGGTCTTTGGTTTCCTCGTTTTTGACAATATAGTCATAGGCTCCCATCTTCATGAGACTTACGGCCTTTCTGATGTCTTCCTGACCAGAGATGATGATAATGTATGAATTGGGGCTCTTTTCCAGGATTTGCCGCAAAACCTCCTCACCTGAGACAGAAGGTAAGTGATAGTCTAGCGTGATGATGGTGGGAGATTCTGATAAACGGCCCAAAAACTCATCTACGGAGTTGAAAACCTCCACCTGATGATCTGGGTTAGTGGACAGATGGTAACTTAAGAACTGTGAGTACCAAAGATCATCTTCCAGCACAAAGATTTTTGCAGAAGAGTCATTTTGCAAACTAGACATGGAAACCGAAAATAAATATTAGATAAAAGCAATTAACTACCTTCTACCGCCAATTTAAGAAAGTATTTGGACAATAGTTAATTGTACCCGCACGTTACTGTCTCTATTTACCAGTAGTGGCATGCAGAATATTTATCCGTTTATTCGTTCAAAGAAACTATACTTACTGGATTCCCCAACTTCTAGTTGTCATTTCATCCGATAAACTCTTGAGTATGAAATCCTTTAGAGCAGTAGACAGAAAATTATATAAAAAGTTGGAGGATCGGCTTTGGCTCAGGAAGTACAGGCAAAGAGAAATTTTAAAAATATTGTATTTCCTGCAATCCCTTCAAATTATGCCAGCGCTCAAAACATGACTTTCTCGCCAGCGCGTTTAAGCCTCACTCTAGGTAAAACAGTTAGAAATCGATTTACAAGCGTACACGTTAACTACGTTCTAGTAGGGGCAGTACTTCTGCACAGGATTGCTTCACAAGAAAAGCAACTCTCTGCAGAAGTGCAATGCAGTACACTCCCCTACGTTTTGGCTAGGACCTTTTTAGAGTTTACGTGTTGAAGTACCTTGTTAAATAGGTCTTGGGGAACAAAGGGCTTTGTTAAGTAATCATTTACCCCAGCTTCCAGAATTCTTTTACGCTCTTCTTCACTGGCATTGGCCGTCAACGCAATTACGGGCAAGCTATACCCGGCTTCACGCAATCTGGAAACGGTTTGGAAGCCATCTAAATGAGGCATATACAGATCCATTAGCACTAGGTCATACTTTGTAGAATCTATCTTTGACAACGCCGACAGCCCGTCATCTGCAGTCTCTACTTCTGCGTGCCAGTTGGTAAGGAGCTTTGTGGCCACGGTCTTGTTTATGTCATTGTCATCCACCACCAGAATCTTTACTCCCCTCAGTTTGGTGCATGGGATCTTATTGCCTCCAATCTTGGGAAGGGTGACCAAAGAAGACTGCGGCTTAACAAACCTTAACCGGACGCTAAACGAGGAACCTTCTCCTGGCACGCTTTTTAACTGGATAGCCCCTTTGTGAAGATCCACCAGGTTTTTGGTGATAGACAGGCCTAGTCCGGTACCACCGTATTGTCTGTGGGTAGAGGTGCTTGCCTGGGTAAAGCTTTCAAATATACTGCTTTGCTTGTCTACTGGTATACCAATACCGGTATCTGAGACGGTAAAGTCTAACACCCATTCCTGGCTGTTTTGATAGACCACGTCTACCCCTAATTTCACAGAACCGTGCTCAGTGAATTTGATGGCGTTACTTAACAAGTTATTCAGAATCTGCATCAATCTCACAGGGTCACCGGCTACTTCGGCGGGCGTGCGCGGATCAATGGCAAGGTCAAAGTTGATTCTCTTTTCCATTGAGCGCAAGCAAAGCGCCTGGTGAGTGTTCTTGAGCAGATCTTTTAAATGGAAGTTCACCTTTTCTAACTCAACTTTGCCGGCCTCCATCTTAGAGTAATCAAGCGTATTGTTGATTAAGGCAAGCAAGTTCTGAGAAGAGAAATGAATGGAGTTCAGGTTTTGCTTATGCTCCTCTTTCAAACCATTCTCCTGCAACAGAAGATAGGTTAATCCCATAATGGCATTGAGAGGAGTCCTGATTTCGTGACTCATATAGGAAATAAACTCCGCCTTGCGTTGGGTGGCATGTTCTGCTACCACCTTTTCTGCCATCAGAGCCCTTTCTTTCTCAACGTGTTCTGTCACATTCTGGATAGCACCTACCAGCTTAGAGACCTTTGCGTTTTTTACAACAGCCTTCCCCTTCACTCTTAGCCAGGAAGAATCATCCCCGCTTGGCACTTCTACCAAACAGTTTAGTTCTTCCCCATCTATTATCAAGTTATCCCAGGCTTGGGCCAATCTTACCTGGCTTTCTTTGGTGAGGAACGGCATGAAAGAATCAAAGTCCTCTAGTGTGATAGAAGCGGGAATCCCAAGCAGTTCATACACATACTCTGTGCAGAAGAACGCCTCCGTCTCAACTGAATACTCCCAGAAACCAGCCTCCAGCAAAGAGCTCGCCTCTGCGCTCAAGGCACCTGCCCGTTGCCGATTACTTAAGTTTTCATCTGGTGTGTCGGGCAACCGCACCCTGTCTACGGCCTTTGGCAAAGACCTAACAGGAACAGCATTGTCGCTTTCGTATTTTTGCAGGCAGTAAGGTGCCGGAATATTTAATGTGGCGTGCACTTTGGTTGCTTCTTTGTTTACAATCTTACCTCTTACAGAAGTATCCCTAAAAACATAAAAACCATGAACCGAGGTAGAAATATCCTGGAAAGATGCTCCCAAACCTATTGACTCACTCACCCCTATCATCCTTCTCTTCCAAAGCTTATCTGTAGAAAGAGACAACAAGGCCATACCCTGCTCTTTGGTTAAATCAACCATAGCCCTAAAGAATCGCTTCAGGGCATTTAAGGAAAGAAAGGAAGGAGAAATCCCGAAAATGGTGTCTACCTCCTCTAATTGCTTAGAATTCCAAGAATCTGTAGCAGAACTTGTGAATTGCAGGGCCTGCCACTCATTCATACTGCGAGATTCATTTACGGTGATGGGAGCAGACTTCATAAACAACACATTTATTTATTCCTTGTTCAAATATACAATAAAATATTAGTTCTGTTATTTTTTTGCATATTAATTTGAATTAAAGACTAGGAAAGCTATGGTTTTTCAGCTATTTCAAGCCTTTAATATTAAAAAATTTATATTAACATAACACCCAATATAAAGCTTCCCTGTATTTCAGTTTGAAATATTTGTTTCTATCTGCTCGTTTGCCTTGAATTATTGCGATCTTTCGTCTTTAATGCGCGCTAGCTTTAACAATTCAACAAAGATTATATTAAAGTATTACCTTAAGCCTTCCTTGTGGAAGTACGCCAAAGCTCAATTGTGAATTTTAGTTGACTTTTCAAGAGTTAGGGGCACTTCAAGCACCAGGGCAACCGCGCCTTCAAAGTTTAACCTCTTCTCTCCTGAAAGCTACCCAAAGGGCCTGGCTTCGGCGAACCCTTATAAACGGTACCGGCACAAAAGGTTTCACTTATCTCTGTCTAAAAGTAGAGTTTATGTTAAAGCCTGTTTAAGCTTTGGCTTTTGCGCGGCAAACGGCCATAGAGAGAACCTGCGTTCGCACTATTATCACCTTCGTAGCGCTGGCAGGCAGCTCGCAAAACGCTTCCGCAGAACCTTGCCCTGGCCATTTTCGCCCGCAAACCTGATATTTGAACATTCTCTGCGCGCCGAGTTTCCAATGTACTGGAGTAGCCTAAACAAAAAAGCCTCTTATTCCAAGAATAAGAGGCTTCAGAAGTGATCCCGCTGGGATTCGAACCCAGGACCCATACATTAAAAGTGTATTGCTCTACCAGCTGAGCTACAGAATCATGACTTAAGAGAAGGCGGTAAAAAAAGCCTTTCCGGGGATTAACCGGAAAGGCTTTGGTGATCAAGTGATCCCGCTGGGATTCGAACCCAGGACCCATACATTAAAAGTGTATTGCTCTACCAGCTGAGCTACAGAATCTTTTTACTACCTTTGCTTGGAAGGGCGTTCCCCTTATTTGCGATGCAAAAGTATAATCGCTTTCTGTAAATGCCAAACATTTTCCGCAAATTCTGTCTGCTTTTTTGTGTTCTCTGCTTCTTCTGGACACAACCTGTTATGGCTCAATCTCCTACTGCGGCACTGGCGCAGGCAGATTCTTTGTTCAACCAGCACAGCTACACCCAGGCGCTGAGAATTTATGAGCAATTGCTTTCGCAGAAGCGCATTTATTCTCCGCAGATGCTTCTGAAAATGGCCTACATCCATGAAGGCCTGCAGCAATACACCCAGTCCATGCATTACCTGCAGCTGTTTTACAGCAAACACCCCAGCAGGTCTGTGTTAAGGAAAATGGAAGAAGTGGGGCTGCAGCAGCACCTTTCCGGCTATGAGTATACTGACTGGAACTTCTTTAAAACCCAGTTCTATAAATATTATACCCAGATCTTGGAGCTACTGTTGGTGGGGGCCGCCGTCTCCCTTACCCTGCTTCTTATGCGGTGGTCTAAACATAAGACCATTAGTACCCAAGCAAAAGCCGGGTTTCTGATTTACCTGGGTTTCCTCTTCTACTTCGCCAACTACCTGAACTTAGACCAACAAGGCATTATCCAAAACAGCAACGTTCCTATCATGACGGCACCCTCGGCCGGCGCAGGGTTAGTGGCCACGGTGGGCACAGGCCATAAAGTCAACATTCTGGGCGAACAGGACATCTGGTACCGCATTGAGTGGAACGACCAAACCGCTTACATCCGAAAAAACAATCTATTGCTTCTGCCCCAGCCTTTGAGTGGCAAAGACTTGTTCTAGGCAATGTAGGCGGCCCACGCGTTTCCGGCCCGTTTTCCGGAAAAGTGCCTTGAAACAGGGGCCAAGGATAAAGCCAGAAATAATCCTGCCTTCCTTGCTCTGCTTACTTGCTTACTGCCCTTCGGTAGAAAGCCTCATCCCCAACCCCCCTGACGCGTTTAGAGCCTGTTTTACGGAAAACAGGCTCTAAACGCGGAAACCTGTAAGGTCTTGGAGACCTCACAGGTGTAGATAGTACTGGCGCGAGACTCCAGTCTCGTGACAAAGGATGAAGCGAGTCTCCAGACTCGCCGGGAACCACCAGCACGATGGCGCAACGTCAGTTACTTAAAAACAGAACAGCCGTTACTTAAACGGAGAGTCCGGTTCTTTCTTCATGTGGTTGTACACCAGTTTGTCGGTGAGGCCAGGCAGCCACTTGCTTAGGAACACGGTTAGCTTTCCCTGCCCAGTCATGACCAGTTCGCGGCGGCGTTTGCGGGCACCTTCCAGGATAAGGTCAGCCACTTGTTCAGAACTCATCATCTTTCCTTCCTCCCGCGGAGACTCGCCTTGTGGGCGGCCATCGGCGGCGAGGGCGGTGTTCCGGATATTGGAGGCGGTAAACCCGGGGCAGGCGATCATGACGTGAAGCCCTTGGTGCAGCGTCTCGGTGCGCAAAGCTCCCAGGAAACCCTGCATGGCAAACTTGGAAGCCGAGTAACCGGTACGGCCCGGCAGCCCCTGGTAACCGGCAATGGAAGAAACCCCTATCACCGACCCCTTGCTTTTAAGAAGGTACGGCAACGCGTATTTGGTGCAGTACACGGTTCCCCAGAAGTTGATGTCCATGAGTTGCCGGATCACGTCCAGTTCCACGTCCTGAAAAAGTGCCCGCATACTAATACCGGCATTGTTCAGCATCACGTCAATGGTGCCGTAACGGGCTACGGTCTCCTCAATCAACCGGCGGCAATCGGCCTCTATGCTCACATCGCCGGTCACGGCAAGGTAATCCACTCCGGCGGAAGCCAGCTCCTGCCCTACTTCGTTCAGTTTCTGGGTATTCCGGGCCGAAATCACTACCTTTCCGCCCGCTTTCCCGAAGGCCAGGGCACAGGCCCTTCCAATTCCGGAGGAACCACCGGTGATGATGATCACTTTATTCTTCATGTTCTGCTGCTTCTTTTGACGGCACCGCTGCCTAGGCAAAAGTACAAGAAGTTTCGGTATCCAACTTTCCTGAACGGGCTTTCACCTGATATACGTTGCTTTAAGAGCTTGTTTACATTTGAGGTTTGCAGGCGAAAACGGCCAGAGAAAGGTTCTGCGGAAGCATTTTTTGAGTAGCGTAGCAGCGCTACGGTGCGACTCAACCGCGAACGCAGGTTCTTTTTAGGATTGTTTGCAGCGCAAAGATGAAATGTAAACAAGCTCTAAGCCCAATTTTCTAAAAGTAGACCTAAAACAGGGCGTAGTAACGCAATCCAGTGCCTGAAGAGGTTATCGCTCCATCCGGAAACCCGTTCAAAGTAGGTTTCTGTTTTAGGGCTGCTTTTTAGAAAAGACCGCTAAAACGCCAATTACATTGACAAGGCGGCTGTGCAGAGTTTTCTTTGTAATTTTGCGGCATCGTGAGAAGACACAAGAAAAGAAAAAGCAAATACAACATCCTTCCCCAGTTGCGGGTGGAGGAGATGGCCGCCGAGGGCAAGTGCCTGGCCCGGTATGAGAACCTAGTGGTTTTTATCTCAGACGTAGCACCCGGCGATGTGGTGGACGTGCGCGTGACCAAGGAGAAAAAGAACTTTCTGGAAGGCGTTCCCGTCCATTTCCATGCGTATTCAGACCTCCGGACACAGCCTTTCTGCGAGCATTTTGGCGTGTGCGGTGGCTGCAAATGGCAGCACATTCCGTATGACACCCAGCTGTTCTTTAAGCAGAAACAGGTAAACGACAACATAGAGCGCATTGGCAGGATCAAAGGCCATGAGATGCTCCCTATTCTGCCGTCTAAGCGGGTGAGTTTCTACCGCAACAAGCTGGAATTCACTTTTTCAGACAACGCGTGGCTTACCAAAGAACAGATTGACAGCGGCGAAGAGCTGGACAGACGGGCCCTGGGCTTCCATATTCCGTTGCGTTTCGATAAGATTGTAGACCTGCGGCACTGTTACCTGCAGCCAGCCCCGTCCAATGAGATCAGGCTGGCCGTGAAACAGTACGCGCTGGAGCACAACCTCCCGTTTTTTGACTTAGTGAAGCAAGAGGGCTTTTTACGCAACCTCATCATTAGAACCGCCAACACCGGCGACCTGATGGTGATTGTACAAGTCTTCCAGGACAGGTTGGAATGGCTTCAGCCTTTGCTGGATTATCTGTTGCAGGAATTCCCGCAGATTACCTCGCTGCAGTACGTGGTCAACAGCAAAGGCAACGAGACGTTCCATGACCTGGAGGTGGTGTGCTACCACGGCGAGCCGTACATTCATGAACAGATGGAAGGCCTGCGTTTCAGGGTAGGGCCGAAGTCTTTTTACCAGACCAATTCAGAGCAAGCCTATAATCTGTACAAACTGACGCGGGAATTCGCGTTGCTAAACGGCACCGAGACGGTCTATGACCTGTACACCGGGGCGGGCACCATTGCCAACTTCGTGGCGCGGTCTGCGGCGCAGGTGGTGGGCATTGAGTACGTGGCCAGTGCCATAGAAGACGCCAAAATCAACTCGCAGATCAACGACATCTCCAACACGCACTTCTACGCCGGCGACATGAAAGACGTGCTCACCCATGAGCTTTTCGCCCAACATGGCCGCCCTGATGTGATCATCACAGATCCGCCCCGCGCCGGGATGCACCCAGATGTGGTGAAGAAACTGCTGGAGGTGAAAGCCAACCGCATTGTCTACGTAAGCTGCAACCCGTCTACCCAAGCCCGTGACCTGGAGATGCTTTCAGAATTGTATGATGTGGTGAAGATCCAACCGGTAGATATGTTCCCGCAAACCTACCACGTAGAAAGCGTGGCGCTGCTTACGTTGAAATAAAGACCTCACCGCCTAACTACTCTCCCGTGGAAGGGGAGCTTGGCTTGATGCGGTTTAGGCCTGATTTTCAAAAAACAGGGTTAAAACGCATCAATTTTTGAAATTTGCACGTGCTACCTGATACGCACTACCTGATACTTTATGCAAAACGATCCAGAACTGAACGGTAAATATTTGGGCACCATCACCAAAGACTTTGTGCAGGTGTCTGACACGCTAAAAGAAGCTTCTTACCTCATCCGGAAGCGGGACATTTCCAAGTACCCCATCTTCGTGTTCTCCAAGGAAGTCACCCAGATAGGCGGCCTCCTCATTGCCGCCGAGGAGCGCGACCTGGACTGGAACATCAACGCTTCTTACCTGGAAGATTTTGTGGGGCGTAATTTGGTGCAGGAAGACAAAGCAGAAGATTTCCACCAGGCCTACCGCGATGCCGACGAATACTGCTGCCTTTTTGTGATTGACCGCGATTTCATGAACTTTGTGTTTGTGCCCTACCCAGAGGATTAACCCGCTTACATGAACATCCTCTTCGTTTGCAGCCGAAATCAGTGGCGCAGCCCAACGGCTGAAAAAATCTTCCAGGGATATTCAGGCCACAACTTCAGGTCGGCAGGCACTTCAGACAGCGCCCGCATCAAAATCTCCACGAAGCTGCTAGCGTGGGCCGATCTGATTTTGGTGATGGAGAAAAACCACAAGCAGATTCTCGTTTCAAAATACGGTGCAGCTGCCCGAAACAAAGAGATACAAGTGCTGGACATCCCTGATGACTACGCTTACCTGGATGCAGAACTGGTGGCCATGCTGGAAGCGTCTGTCACCCCGTTCTTAGGAATTGACGCTTAGAAGGTGGGGGGCAATCATGGCGTTTAAAGCTCGTTTTCATCAAACAGCCCTAAAAAGCAGAAGCGCCCGACACTTGCCGGGCGCTTCTGCTTTTTAAGTCCATACAGATTAACCGAAATGATTCCAGCCCTGTGCTTTGACAGGAAACGTATTGCCGCTTGGCGTTACCAGACGAACTCCTTCCCCGGCATCAGTGATGTTCCCGATGATGGTGATGTCTGGGTGGTTTCTAATTTTATCAAAGTCCGCCATTTTCACGGTAAAGAGCAGTTCATAGTCTTCGCCACCGTTTAAGATACAGGTCACCGGATCTAGTTTGAATTCCTCGGCGGTTTCCAAGGTCTGCTGGTCGGCGGGAAGTTTGTCCTGGTAGATGGCGGCCCCTACCCGGCTTTGGGAGCAGATGTGCAGCAACTCAGAACCTAATCCGTCAGAGATGTCAATCATGGCCGTTGGGTGAACGCCCAACTCTTTCAACTCATGGATCACGTCCATGCGGGCTTCCGGTCTCAGTTGGCGGCCAATCACGTAGTCTTTGCCTTCCAACTCGGGCTGGGTCTCTGGATCTGCCAGGAAAGCCTGTTTCTCGCGTTCCAGCAACTGAAGCCCCAGGTAAGCGCCGCCCAAGTCTCCGGTTACGCAAATAAGATCATTGAGTTGGGCGGTGCTGCGGAGTACGGCTTTCCCTTTCTCTACTTCGCCCAAGGCCGTGATACTGATGACCAAACCGCCGCGTGAGGCAGTAGTATCACCGCCAACCAGATCCACTTTGTAATTTTCGCAGGCTAGGCGCATACCGGCGTACAGTTCCTCAATGGCCTCTACGGTGTAGCGCGCGCCAATGGCCAGGCTCACCACAATCTGGGTTGGGATGGCGTTCATGGCCGCAATATCAGACACGTTCACCGCCACGGCTTTGTAGCCCAGGTGCTTCAAGGGGCAGAACGTCAGGTCAAAGTGTACGTTCTCCACCAGCATATCTGAGGTGACCACAATCTGCTTCTGTCCGGGCTCCAGCACGGCGGCATCATCGCCAATGCCTACCACCGTTGAGGTCTGTTTGATTTCTATATTTTCCTGCAGGCGGCGAATCAAACCAAACTCGCCCAAAGTATCTAAAGAGGTATATTCTGACATTTTAATCTTCTTATGGTAGTTTTTCCCCTAAAATTATAGGAGATATACGTTTTCGTCTTATTTTTAGAAAAACTTGCCTAAAACGCAAAGATAGCTTTTCCGCGACACCTTTCACACCACGTTAGATGGCAGGTGTAGGCGGCAAAGTTAATTTGCTAACAGGCGTTCGCATTAGTAGCTTTGATTGTAAACAGTACCTCTATGTCCAGCACCCCAATGTCGCGTAAAGAACAGATAGACCAAGTCGCCACTTCCCTTTTCAAATCCAGGGGCTTCGCCGCCACCACCATGCGTGATCTTGCGCTGGAACTGGGGATTGAAGCCGGAAGTCTTTATTCGCACATCAAGTCAAAGGAAGATATTCTGCAGCGCGTCTGCTTTAAAATGGCCGATGAGTTCAATGCTGCCTTCAACGAGGTAAAGAACCAGGATGTGCCCGCCGGCGAAAAACTACGCCTGGCCGTGGCGGCGCACGTGCGGGTATTGACCAAGAATCCGCAGGCAGCGGGCGTTTTCCTGAACGAGTGGCGCCACCTGAGCGAGCCCTCACTGAGCAAATTCCATGACATGCGTTTCCAGTACGAAGAAAGTCTGCGGGAGATTGTACGGGAAGGCATCGCCAACGGCGAGTTTAAGGTGACTGATGAGAAATTCGTGGTTCTCACGCTCCTCTCCAGCCTGAACTGGCTGCACATGTGGTACAAACCCGAAGGCAAGATGAGCCCAGACGAGATTGCGGAGTTCCTTTCCAACCTGTTGCTCAACGGGCTGAAAAACTTCTAACCAACTGCTTTGGGGGAGGCCCTATACTTTTGCGGTTTTTTGGGCGTTTTTTGGGGAACGCTGCTAAAACTACCTGCTTTTTCTTCTAAAACAGGAGAAATGGCAAACGTGTGCTGGCGCGTTGTAACGGGAAAGGGAGCTGTTACGTTTGCAGGGTGTCTGCCTTTGGATAAGGGGCGGCGCGCATGCAACTAACAGGTTCCCGCCTGTCTCCATTACACCAGAAATCATGAAAAAAAGTATCTTCTTTGGACTATCTGTGGCGTTGATCATGAGCTTGGCGGGCTGCTCCAAAGATTCTGGCAGGTCTGGGCCGCTTGCCCGCCCCATTTCCAATGAACAGTTAAAGCAGAAACTCACCGTTCTTTCAGACACCCTTACCGGTAAATGGAACGTGATGATGCGGAGCGACAGCATGAAAACCGAGCAGATGGAAGAAATGCTGGCCGCCATTCCGCCAGGGGCCATAGAAGCCCAGAAGCGCGCCGACCTACAACAGGCCATCCGTCGTCTGCAAACACTTCGGTATGACCGCAACTCAGTCCGTGACTCAGACCGAATTGATGCCTATGATGCCGCCCAAGATTCGGTCTGGAATGCCCTACGTGCCTTTTTACCGGCAGACGGCCCTACCGGCGTAGCCCTGGTAGACTCATTGAACCAATCCATTTCAGAACATCAGACGCAAACCATCTTCTACCGGGGCCGCTACGATCAAACCGCCAAAGAATTGAATACACTGCTGCGGCGTTATAAGAAACAGGTGCCAAAACTTGGAAAACCTTATGACACCCTGCAACCGGCCCCCCTTTTCCAGTGGGTAGACAAAGATGCCAAACCTTCTGACGAGGAGGAAGCGCAGTAACTGTTTATCCCCAGAATTCTTAATGCTTAGGATGAACTGATTTTTCCGGTTACACCCCTATTGTATGATTGGTGCACCTTGGAAGGAGACAGTGAAGTACCAAAACACCCCTATCCCTCAGAGGAGAGAAATACGCCTTTGCAGGAGAAGAGGGGCAATACAGCCCCTACTACCAAATCATCTAAAGTATTTTCATCACTAGTTACATACCTCCTGGCGCAAGCGTCCGCTTGCGCCAGATAATCAATAGTAGCAGGTAAATATTATTTGGTATAACCACCCTGCTGCTACTTACATTCCCCAATTCCAGTCTTCCCCGAGCGTGCCTCGCTTTTGGCCCTGAATGAACATCAGCTAAGAGAGACAGACAGTACAGGCCGAAAGGGCAGTGCGAGAGGGGAAGACGGGGCCTCGCGGCCATGAGCGCTTAGCGGAACAGATGAAACAATCCAGTACTTGCACCCACGCAGGGAGCGGACAAGCCAAGGGAACAGCGTATTGCGTGCACCTGCCAATATCTCCAAAGAAGCCAATCCTAGCCAGAAGCCAAAGCGCAGAAAGGAACCAATAAGGGTATTACATAAAAGGAGCCTAGAAACGGAAAAGCCTCAGCGTTATCTTCTGAGGCTTTTCCGTTTTTAGGCTCATTTGGGAAATTCCGGGTGAAACCAGGGCTACTTACCCTAACTGTGCCAACTCATCTTTCACGAAATCCACCAAGGTCTGAATATAGTCACTGGAGAAGTCAAAGCGGATACCGGCGGCGGCGTATATTTCGCCGATGGTAGCGGTATAGCCCAAGCTGAGGGCTTTTTTGTAGCCCTCCAGGGCGGCTTTCGGCTCGGTTTTGTAGCGTTTCCAGACGGCAACGGCCCCTAACTGGGCCATGGCATACTCTATGTAATAGAACGGCACTTCGTAAAGGTGCAGTTGTTTTTGCCAGATAAATGGTTTGATGTGCTCTAAACCGCTCCAATCCACTTTCTGCAGGTTGAACTCCTCAAAGATGCGCACCCAATTCTGATGCCGCTCTTCTACGCTGTGGTTGGGGTTTTCGTACACCCAGTGCTGGAATTTATCAATGGTGGCTACCCACGGGAACGTCTCTAGCACGCCTTCCAGGTGCTGGCGTTTGGCGCGTACCAGATCATCCTGGTTCGGGAAGAAAATGTCCCAGTGGTCTAGGGTGAGTAATTCCATGGACATAGAGGCCAACTCAGCCACCTCAGACGGCGGATGCTTGGCGGCGTTCAGGGGCAGGTCACGGGTTAGGAAGGAATGGACGGCGTGGCCTCCTTCGTGCAGTAAGGTCACCACATCGCGGAGCGAGGAGGTCGCATTCATGAAGATGAACGGCACGCCAATCTCATCCAGCGGATAATTATACCCTCCCGGCGCTTTGCCCTTGCGGGATTCCAGGTCCAGATGACCCATCTCGCGCATGGTCACCAGGCAATCGCCTAAGAAGGAATCCAGGCGGTATAAGCAGTTTATGGTTTGGGAAAGCAGCTCGTCTCCGGTTTGGAACGGTTCCAGCGGGGGCAACTGGCTAGGGTCTACGTCCATGTCCCAGGGTCTCAACGGGTCTACGCCTAAGAGCTCTTTGTGCTTGTGCTCTATCTCACGCGTGACCGGTACTACTTTCTCTTTTATAGCCTGGTGGAACGAAAACGTATCTTCTGGGCCGTAGTCAAACCGGCCGAGGGCAGCAAACATGTAGTCTCGGAAGTTGTCAAAACCGGCGTTCACTGCTACCTGGTGGCGCAGTTGCACCAGTTCGGTAAACAGATCATCCAGCTTTTCTTTGTCTTCCAGCCTCCGGGTCTGGATAGCCAGGTACGCTTCTTCGCGCACGGCACGGTCTGTTTGCTTCAGGCGGTCGGCGGCGCGTTGCAGGGTCATTTCCTCGCCATCCAGTGTTACCATCATGGCCCCGGCAATGGCCCCGTACTGTTGCTGTTTGGTGCTGATCTCGGTCTGTAGCGGAATATTCTCCTCCCTAAACAGCTCTATGGCCCGGCGCACGCCCCGCAGGTAAATGCGGTATTTCTCCTCGTCCAATCCGTCAATGTACGGCGACTCTACCAACTTGCGGTTGAAGGCATCGTCATAGGGAGAGGCTTGGGGCTCAATCTCGGTCACGAAGAACTGAAACGCTTCCGTATGGGCCTCGTCTTGGGTGTCACAGGTCATCTTGATGTAGCGCCACGCCAGGTTCTCAGAGAGCACGCTCTCCAGTTCGCTGCGGTCAGCGATCCATTTCTCCAGGTCAGCCTGCGAGTGAAGCTCGCGGTTTTTCAGTTCCTCAAAGTAGGTCTCCAGCGCCCCCCAATCCCTTACCTCAAAATCGGCGGGGATGTACTGGCGGGTTTTGCGTTCCGGCAATGCGAACGTTTTGGAGGTGTTTTCCATAAAGTAGGGCAAAAACGATTAACCAATCTCAATCACAACATCGGCGGTGAGCGGATGGCCAACGCAATTCAACACGTACCCGTGGGCAATCTCGGCGTCTGACAAGCCTTCGCGCTCATCTAAATGCACGCGGCCGCTTACGCATTTACCCATGCAGGCGGTACACAAACCGGCCTGGCAGGAATAGGGCAAGTCTATATCGGCCCTTAAACCGGCTTCCAGAATGGTTTCGGTGGGTTTCACCTCTACCTGGTACTCCTCGCCTTCATACCGAATGGTGACCGTGCGGGTGATGATCTCGTCAGACTCTGGGGCGGCGCTTACATCAGCGCCGTGCTCTTCTGATGAGGTTGGGGCGGTGAAACTTTCTTTGTAGACCTGGTTAGCCGGTACGCCTTGGAAGTGCAGGGCTTCCTTCACTTCGTTCATCATGCCTTCGGGGCCGCACATGTAAAAACTCTCCTGCTGGTAGCCGGGCATTTTAAGGTCGTCTAACAGGCGCAGCACCATAGAACGATCTAGCAGACCTATGTGGTCTTGCTTTTCAGTGGCGTCTACCAGGGCCTCGTTGAACACGTGCACCACTTTCAGTTGCTGCGGATGTTGCTGCTCTAGTTGCGTGAGTTGGTCTTTGAAAATCACGGATTCTACGTTCCGGTTTCCGTAAACAAGCGTCACCCGGCTTTGCGGCTCATATTTCAAGGTGCTTTTGAGCATGGACAAGAGCGGCGTGATGCCGCTACCGCCGCCAAACAGGTAGATGTGGCGTTTCTGCGCAGGCTCGGGCTTCAGCACGAAATTGCCCAAGGGTGCCATCACTTCAATGGTCTGGCCTACCTGGGCATTATCGGCCAGGAAGTTGGACATCAGGCCGCCTTCTACCCGCTTCACGGTCACCGAGAAATAGGGTTCCTCTGGAGTGCTGCACAATGAATACGATCTGCGCACTTTAATCCCGTTCACGGGCACGATCAACGTCAGGAACTGACCCGGGATGTAAGGAATATTCTTTTTGTCTGGATGGTCTAGATGAAGGGTGATGGCGTCTGACGTCTCTTGCGTGATGGCCACCACTTTCATGTTGTAATACGCGTTGCTCATAGTTTTTATACGAAAAACGAAGGTGATTCGGGTTGACTAACTTTTAATATGGGAGGAAAGTTACAACATTTCAGAAACCAACCCGAACTTAGCCTAAAAAAAGCATCCGTACGTTTGTTTTTCCTGTATCTTTCCCTTTTTCTTCGTTTACGTTTTTGAGCCCTTTTATGGAAAATGCGTCCAAACTGATCCAGCTCCTGACTGCCCCCGCTTCTTCCTTCGCCCCCATTATAGACCATGACCTTAACGCTGAGGACGTGGCTCGCCTGGATTTTACCTCTTCTAATTCTGCCCTGCTCCAGACCAACCTGCGGGACACCGCTTCTTTTGAACAATTTGTGTTAGAGATGCTTCGCCAGAAAGAAGCGACTGTTGGCGTGGGTGGTTACTTTGAGAACCGCGTCATCTACCGCCGCAGTGAGCACTTTGACGGTTCTGCTGAGTCCAGGTCTGTCCACTTGGGAGTAGATATCTGGGCCCCGGCTGGTATTCCTATCTACGCACCGGTAGCAGGTACCGTACACAGTTTTCAGGACAATGCCAATTTTGGCGATTACGGGCCTACCATCATTTTAGAGCACGAAGTAGAGGGAGTCCTTTTCTTTACTTTATACGGCCACCTGAGCCGCACTTCCTTGAACGGTTTATTTGTGGGCAAACCAATCTCTGCCGGAGAACAGGTAGCCACCATGGGCCCCTACCCAGAAAACGGAGACTGGCCCCCGCACCTGCACTTCCAACTCATGACCAATCTGCTGGGCAAAAGCGGGGATTTCCCGGGAGTTTGCGCCCCTTCTGAGGAGGCGTATTACCGCCAGATTTGCCTAGATCCTAATTTGATTTTGCGGTCACGGCATTTGGGGTAGGCATGAATTCCTTGTAACATAAGTGAATCCTAAGTACTTTAAAATATAGTGTGGTATGCGTGAGAGTATAAGGTTGTTGATCCTCTTTGTGGCTATTTCTTTAGTTATCTTAGTGCGAGTTGGCTTAGAAAAGGATGGTTTTACTACTCCAGACTCTATTCATTACATGAATGCGGCCCAAGGGCTTTTAGAAAATGGAAACTTGCAATACAATATCAAAGGTAGTACAAACACTTTTACTATTTGGCCTTTAGGCTATCCCTTCTCTATAGCAACCGTTTCTCATCTTTCTCCTTTCTCAATACTATGGAATTCAAAGCTGGTCAATCTTCTCTGGATCGCCTTCACTTTCTTACTTTTACGAAAGCTGTATCCTGAAAATGCTTTTTGGATTGGCTTAGTATTTTGCATGCATTCCATTCTGGACATCTTCTCCTATACTTGGTCTGAGCCCGGGTTTATGGTAATTATGCTGTGGTATTCAATAGCCTTACACCATTTTATTTTCAAACCGCAGGAAAGAACTGAATGGGCATTTCAGCTTCTATTTTCCATTTTAGGAGCATTTTTGTACCGCTATTTTGGAGGTTTCCTTTTAGGTGTACTGTCCCTTTTTGGTTTTTACTTTTTATGGAAAAGAAAGTGGAAAGAAGTAGCCCTTCTAATAGGAATTGCGGTAGGGGTAATTGGTTTTATTATTTGCTATTTCTGGTTTGTACGTCAGCATACAGGTTATTATTCTGGCACCACCAGGATTCCTGCTGACGAGCCCTTCTTCTACTTACTTAAGAACTTATTTCAAACCCAGCTGAACGAGGTCTTACTAATTAGAAAGTTAACTTTTAACAAAGTAGACATAGTAGCTATAGGTTTTCTACTAGTCCAAATAATAGTGATGTTTGGTGCTCTGCACCGAATAAAAAAAGTAGTGGGCTGGAGGGAATTACTGGCCCCAACGGCAAAAGACTCCTTACCCATGACTATAGCATTTGTGGGGGCCTGTTATTGGCTCACCATGGTGATCTTACGTTTCTTCATGAAGTTTGACATGTTCGATTTTAGGCTTCTAACCCCTGCCACTTTTTTGTTTTTGATCTCTATTCATTCCTACCTAGCTGCAGAACATAGATACTCTCTCTTACAAAGGGTTCAGAAGCCAATAACACTTTTATATATAATCGCCTTAGCGCATGGCCTTTATAAAAAACAATTACTATTGCTAATAGTGGGATAGTACCCCGTTCAATTAAGCTCAACTTCACCTTATGTTTGACTCAGAACGCTTCTTAATCAAGATACAAGACTTTGCGGTGCTGTATGGCATCAAAATTTTAGTAGCCATTTTTATCTTACTGATTGGCCTTTGGCTAATACGCCGCATCACAGAGTACTCGTACAGACTAATGACCCGCAAAAACGTAGACCCGTCTTTGCGGCCGTTCCTGAAGAACATTCTGAACATTGTGCTGTTGGTGATGCTCATCATGATTGTGATAGCCCAGGTAGGCTTGGAAATCACGTCGTTTGTGGCATTACTGGGCTCTGCGGGTTTGGCGGTGGGCTTAGCATTGCAGGGGAGCTTGTCCAATTTCGCGGGAGGAGTGCTGATTCTGGCCATCAAGCCTTTTAGGGTGGGGGATTTTATTGAGGCACAGGGCCAGAAAGGAACGGTCTCCATCATCAATATCTTCAATACCGTTATCACTACCGAAGACCACAAAACTATTTACCTTCCTAATGGGCCGCTGGCCTCGGCAGTGGTGGTGAACTATGATGTAGAGAGCCACCGGCGCCTTGATGTTTCTTACACCATAGATTCAGCGGTTCCGCTTTCGAAAGTCAGACAAATACTAGAGCGCATCATTTCTACTGATAACCGCATTTTGAAAGACCCTGAACCATCTATTGGGGTAGAAAAACTGGCTGGCCAGACCATGACGTTGTCGGTGAAAGTGTGGGTGCAACGCAGCGATTACCGTTTTCAGCAGGTGTCTGAGTCTTTGAATGAGAAGGTGAAAGAGGCTTTTGACCAGGAAGGAATTGCTTTCAGATAAACCTCAGAACTTAGCAGTGGACTAAAGATAAAGCTGTATTCTCACTCAGATTGAAGACAAATCAGGAAATATACTTTTAACCCAATCGCCCTGTTTTAGGCCTGTTTTCAAGAAAACAGGCCTAAAACAGGGCGATTGGGTTAGTCAAACTTGATGGCTTTTACCGGATGAATGCGGGCGATGAGTAGCGTGGGCAGCAGGATGGACAACATGGTTAAAATAAACGTGATGCCGTTGATGCCCACCCAAATGCGCCAATCCCAATGGATGGGCACCGTATCCATGTAGTAATTCTCGGGGTCTAGCGGAATGAGGTGGAAGTAATCTTGCACGCCGCAGAAAAACAGGGCCAGCAGGTTTCCGCCAATGAGTCCCCAGATGGTGAGGCGCAGGCCGCGGTGCAGGAAAATACCCCTTATCTGTCCGTTGGTGGCTCCCATGGCTTTTAGCGCGCCAATCATGTTGGTTCGCTCCAGAATCATGATAAACAGCGTGGAAACCATGTTGAAGGTAGCCACAAACACAATTAAGACCAGGAAGATGATGACGTTGCGCTTGAGCAATTCCAGCCAGTCGAAGAGTTGCGCGTACGTATCGGTGATCTTCTCCAACTGTAAATCGTAGTTCATCTTGTCAAAAACCTGACTGGTGACCGTGTCAATCTGGGTGAAATCACTGAGCAGGATTTCATAGCCGCCCACCAGCGTATCGGGCCATTGGTTCAGGTCACGTATTTGCTGTAAATCTCCCAACACGTACACGTTATCGAACTCCTCCAGACCGGTTTTAAAAATGCCTTTCACCTCAAAGCGGCGCATGCGCGGCGGGTTCTGAATGAAATAGAACAACACCTTCTCCCCTACTTTCAGGCGAAGTTTATCAGCCATGAGCTGGCTCATCATGATTTGGTTGGAAGCGGCGGTATCATTGAACTCCATCACGGAACCCGAGACCAGGTTGGCCTTCATCCCTCTAAAATCATAGGTCGTGTCCACCCCTTTCAGCACCACGCCCAATACTTCATCCTCGGTCTTGATAATAGCCGTTTTACGCGCGAAGGGTTGCAGGTGCGCTACGCCGGGTATGTTCTTGTAATCACCCAGGCCGGTGGAGGTGCCCATGGGGTACCCCTCAAACGAATTGTTGGTGTCAAATTTGCTAATTTGCAGGTGTCCGCCAAAACTGAAAATCTTTTCCTGAATCTCGTAGCGGAAGCCTTCCAGAATGGCGAAGGACACAATCATGATGGCAATGCCCAGTCCTACGCTGAACTTTGCTATTTTTGTGACCGAGGCGGTAAAAGAGTCTGAACGGGCGCCAGACAAACGGCTGGCAATGTATCGGGAAAGATTCACTTCGTCTATTTTGTGCTTAAAGATAGCTATCTGTTCTTAAACTTAAACCTATGCTTACAATCGTCCTTCGTACGGCAGTGCTTTGCGCCACGCTGGCCAGCAGCCCCCAAACAGAATCTGTACCACCGGCAAGCCCGGCCGTCAGCACCGGTTCCATAACCGCCAATGCTCCTGAGCGTACGCCCCAACAGGCTCCTCTGCTAACGGGCGCGCAACAGACAGAGTTATATCTGCCTTACTTACAAGGCAAGCGCGTGGGAATGGTGGTCAACCAGACCTCCACCATCGGCAAGACCCACCTAGTGGATACGCTTCTAAGCCGAGGCGTGAAGATTACGATGATCTTCGCGCCCGAGCACGGTTTCAGAGGCGACGCCGATGCCGGAGCCCACATCAGCAACTCCACCGATTCCAAAACTGGCCTGCCCATCCTTTCCTTGTATGGCAGCAATAAAAAACCCTCGGCGGAGCAGCTGAAAAACGTGGATGTCCTCTTGTTCGATATCCAGGATGTGGGCGTGCGGTTCTACACCTACAGCAGCACCATGCATTACGTGATGGAAGCCTGCGCCGAGCAGAACAAACCCATGCTGCTGCTGGATCGACCCAACCCAATAGGCTATCTGATTGACGGCCCGGTGCTGAAACCACAGTTCAAATCCTTTGTGGGCATGAACACCATTCCCATTGCGCACGGATTAACGCTGGGCGAGTACGCTTTGATGATAAACGGCCAAAAATGGCTCAAAAACGGAGTGCAGGCCGAAGTAAAGACCATTCCGGTGAAGAATTACAACCACAAGATGTTCTATTCTTTGCCCATCAAACCATCGCCTAACCTGCCCAATGATCAGTCCATCAGGCTGTATCCGTTTCTATGCCTGTTTGAAGGAACCACGGTGAGCCAGGGCCGCGGCACGCACACGCCGTTCCAGGTGATTGGCGCTCCTTACTATCCTGATAAATCTTTTGCTTTCACGCCGGTATCTATCCCGGGCATGTCTATGGAACCGCCGTACAAAAACCAGGTTTGCTACGGAAAAGACCTGACCAACCTGAAACTGAAGGAGAACTTTACCCTGAGTTATTTACTGGACTTCTATCAAAAATCTGGGCAGAAAGAGAAGTTCTTCAACAACTTCTTCAAAAGCTTGGCCGGTACCGATGAACTGCAAAAGCAGGTGATGGCGGGCCTGAGCGAGAAAGAAATACGGGCCTCGTGGAAACCAGCCCTGGAGGCCTACAAAAAAATGCGCAAGCAGTACCTGCTTTACCCAGACTTTGAATAAACCATGCGGAAAGAAGACCTCCGGATTATCTTTATGGGCACCCCAGACTTTGCGGTGCCCGCCCTTCAGGCCTTAGTAGAACACAACTGGAACGTGGTGGCCGTGATTACCGCCCCAGACAAACCCGCCGGCCGAGGCCTCAAACTGGTATATTCCCCAGTGAAGGAAGCGGCCTTGCAGCACAACTTACCCGTGCTGCAGCCCACCAACCTCAAAGATCCAGCCTTTCAGGAAGAACTGAGAAGTTACCAAGCCAGCCTACAGGTGATTGTCGCCTTTAGAATGCTACCCGAAGCCGTGTGGAACATGCCTCCTTTGGGCTCGCTCAACATCCACGCTTCCCTGCTGCCGCATTACCGCGGGGCAGCCCCCATCAACTGGGCGCTTATTCACGGCGACCAGGAAACCGGCGTCACCTCTTTTTTCCTGCAACACGAGATTGACACCGGCGACATCATCCTCCAGAAAAAAGTAGCCATTGCTCCGGAAGACGACTTCGGGACGCTGTACGAAAAGCTGAAGCATGCCGGCGCCGACCTCCTGCTGGAAACCGTAACTGCCATTGTGGAAGAACGTGTGCAGACTTACCCCCAGCCCCAACCCGAAGAACCCTTGCGCCTGGCCCCCAAGATTTTCAAACAGACCTGCCAGATAGATTGGCAGCAACCCGCACAGCAGATTCATAACTTCATCAGAGGTTTGTCACCCTACCCGGCCGCCTGGACTATTCTGGAGGAAAAGCAATTCAAAGTGTTTTCGGGCCGAATTCTGGAAAATACCGCTGAAACGGCACCCGGTTCCTACACCACCGACGGGAAAACCTATCTGCACATTCAATGTGGCGAGGGAACTGTGTATGCAATAGAAGAACTACAGATGGAAGGCAAAAAGCGGATGAAGGTTCAGGACTTTTTGCGGGGATTCACTTTTCAGCACGCCGTATGATCGCCTTAGTAGTCGCCATTGCCGAGAACAGAGTTATTGGGAAAGACAACCAACTCATCTGGCACTTGCCCAAAGACCTCCAACATTTCAAGAAACTAACCCTGGGCCACCCCGTGGTCATGGGCCGAAAAACGTTTGAAGCCATTGGTAAACCCTTGCCCGGCCGCACCTCCATCATCGTCACGCATCAACAAAACTATTCGGCTCCGGAAGGCTGTATTGTCACTTCCTCTCTGGAAAAAGCGTTAGAGTACGGCCTCGCGCTGGACGAACACGTGATGGTCGTAGGCGGCGGCGAAATCTACCGGCAAGCCCTGCCCCTGGCCGAAGTGGTGTATCTTACCTTGGTGCACGAATCTTTTGAAGGAGACGTCCTTTTCCCTGATTTGGAAGCTGATGCCTGGGAAGTGACCGACCAGGAGGAACATTTACCCGATGAGAAACATGCCTATCCTTTCACGTTCTTCACGTTCAGACGAAAAGCCGGTTTTAGCCAGAACTAAGAAATCTGGCCTCGTTTTACGGCTACTTTCGCGAAAACAGCCCAGAAACGAGATAACCAAATAGGGCGTATTGCGCAGTAAGAGTTCACTAAAGGAATTCCGTTTAAAGGCTGTTTTCCCGAAAAGAGCCCCAAAACGCAGCCTTGCAGATCACAAAGACCCCGACCGTTTTCGCTTCTACCCTCATAAAAACAGAGAGGCCTTCTGCCATGGCAGAAGGCCTCTCTGTTTTTATGAGGGTTTCTGTTTTAGGGCCGTTTTTCCCAAACCAACCCTAAAACGAGCATACTACCGCAGAATATAGATTTTGCCGTACCCTTTCTTGAAGGCTTTGTCGCCCGCGGTGTAGCGGTGCTTCGTTTCCTCAGCCCCGCTGTCCATCACCACGCGGTAGAGGTACACGCCATTGGCAAGTCTATCCCCAAACTCATCGGTACCGTCCCAGGCAAATTCAGATACGTTATTTCCTATTTTGATGGGCCCCAGCTCCTCCTTTTGGATCTCCCGGATCACTTTACCCGTCACGGTCATAATCTGCAACTTCATCTTGTCTGGCACGGTGCTTCCGGTCAAGGTAAAGATAAACCTGGTCTTAGACGAGAACGGGTTAGGATACGGATAGAAATTAGAAATAGTGGATTCGTTGATTACCTCGAAATTGACTTTATGCGAGCCCCCAAGTTGATTACCCTTAGCGTCTATCCCCTGCACTTCAAGCGTATAGTTTCCGTTAATCAACTTCTTTGGATTGAACTCTACCCTTAGATCATTTTTATCATCGGCAGGAAACATTCTTACATCTGGGTTACTGCCTAAGAAAATTTCTTCCGCTATTGAAGCACCTGGCTTAGTAAGATACACCCTCATCAATTGGGATTGTTTCACAGCTAATTTACCAGAGTTGTCCTTCAACATGATGCTAATCATGGGACTTGGCGATACGATATCCCCGTCTAAAATGCGAGCCCCGTCAAAGACTACATCTACCACCGGCGGCATTCCATTGTAGGTACCAATCGTAAAAGGAAGCTCCAGGGTATTGTTAAAGTAATTTTGCTCTGGCAAGATCTGCGGATTCACATTGATCCTTATTCTGTTAGTACCGGCCATCCCAACGGTGGAGAAAGCATGTTTGAAGTACACGGTGTCATTCTTTAGCAATGGTTCTGCTTTGAACTCTTGCACCGTTGCGCTTCCGTCTTCTTTAAACAAGGTAGCCCTTACTGTTAGTGAGTCTGTAAAGCCAATATCTGTAATATTTTGAAAAGCATACCGCAGCATCACTTCCCCCCCAGATGCCTGATCAGAAATATTGGTATACTTGTCAATCCCAATCAAATCAGGCCGAAGCACTCCTTCTGGCACTTCATCATAAAGCACCATCCATTCGTTTAAATGCGGGGCTGTCCTATTCTCAATATCTTTTACGGCTAGCTTCAACTTCAAAAACGGATATTGCGCGGTATTAACAGAAGCAAGGTTGAACGTAGGGGAGACATTGCTGTGTATTTTAGTTTCATCTCCGTCCATGGCAATGCCAATCACATCTAACTGGTAGCTGTCTGATGTTTCAGCGGCTAATCTATAATTGAGTTGTTTCCACGCCCGCGCAGGCCCTATGATAGATGAGGTCAGCATTCCCTCACCAGAGGCTGTCTTGATTTGATCCTCCAAAAAAACAGATTGATCAGCTGCCGGTGTAGGATCACCAACCGCAGGCCCTATTTCAGGAACCGTTCCTGCTTTTGCCCCTTTTCTCCCAATGATCGCAAATGGGTCTCCGGTGGTAAGTTGATCAATCAAAGAAGAACCTATGTTTTTGAACTCATTCTTCAGGCTCGTACTCATTGAACTATAAGGAACCTTGCTCATCCCTACCATTGCAACATAATAACCACTAGGTACGCTCTTTAAGAATTCCTCTAGTTTTAACAAGTTCTCAGGACTTCTCAGGTCTCCAAAATGATATGATATTTTAGCTTCTAGGGGCACTCCGCATATCCAAGCCGTACCTGAAGGCATTCCTTTGAAAGGCTCCAAAGTCTTATCATTGAAAACTACCGCCAGTATATTTGGCCTATCTGTGTTACAATCGCTATGAATGGTTCTTACTCCTTCTATATAAATGGAGTAGGGAGGATACCCAAAATGTATATTCCCTCCTACTCCTCTTATCCTTATCGTTTTTGAAATATTCTTGGTAAAGTTGATTCTTTTGTCCTGCTCCTGCCGCTCCATATTCTGCAGGCTTGCCTCAGCCAGCTGAGCAAAATTACTTTGTGACCAACCTGGCGAACTTTCTGGAATGTATCTAAAAGAACTGGTTGCCCATACGGTATCTTCCGGGGCGACTATTTCATTGTTTCTAAATCGCCAGAAATAGACCACGCTATCGCGCTGGGGGGTATTGGCGGGCAACTCTATTTCCCAGACAGGCAAAAGCCCTCCTCCCACTACGCTTGCTTTTTTCCAAGGGCTTTTGAACGTAGCTGTGGTATCTACCTCAAAGTAATACCTAGCAGAAACAGAAGATAAGAGGTTGCTGGATTGCCCTATCAGTTTTACTTTCCTATTTCCTACTATCCCATATTTCTTAGGGGCCAAAGTCACTACGCTGCTCGCAGGCAAAAAGAAATCCAACCTACCGGTATTGTTGCTTTCCTCCAATTCCTGGTGCTTATCATCTGAATCTACCTTAACTTCAAAGTAATTTGCGCCTGGCACTATGACCTTTGAGTCAAAAGTCACTTCAATGGTGTCTCGGTAGTAGACATATGGCACCTCTACAGAATCGGCTTGCAGAAGTTCGCCATTCTCCTGAAAACGCTTTACTCTTATATAAAAAGGTTCATTGACCGCTTTGCCTAAGTTCTTCACATCTACCAGAACAGATAATTTTTCTGAGGCAGCAGACAACGGCCTTCCATCTATAGACTTCAGAGAGATACTACCGTTTGTGATGGCATAATCTGGTTTCTCTGGCCCCACCAATACAACTGCCGGGTCACCTTTCAAATCCATCTGCATCAGCATGGCCGTTACATTATCCCCTCCTATCACATCCATCTGCCTCACTGTTTCCTTATGGATAATACCCATTGGTTTTCCGAAGGTCTCTTTGCTTGCAAAAGCCACTTCATAGAAAGTACGACTAAACACATTGAGTATAGAAGGGTACCCGTAGCTGGTATGTGCCAAAAACAGGATTGCTCCTTTCTCAGGCGTCAGTAACCAATCTTCCCCAAAAGAAGTAGCGGTAGTGGAAACATTTCCGGCATTACACCCATTCATCAAAATCATGGGGTATTTGCCTCTGTTATTGTAACCATATATTGGGTTTGAAACGAATCCAATATCTAAGTCTGAGGCAGTAGAAGAGCTATGCCCGAAGAATGTAATGAGAGACAGGCCGTTATTAAGCTCACTTGACACATTAAGGGCTTCAACATTCTGCGTATTTTCTCTTGCTTTCGTTTTTACATCTGCTCCTAAAAATTGCTTCTCTGCTATGAGTTCATAGTTATTCAGATAAGTCCTAAACTGCTTTCCTTCCGCAACAGTCTGGCCGCCGCCCAAATGAAGAATATTCTTTCTCCATTCAAGGTTCTGGGGCAAGGCTTCATGCGATTTCACCTTGTTTAGATAAGCCATTACATCTGTTGCCGTTTGGGCGGGCAGACGGCCAGTGGCAACTTTAGGAACGTAGTTTCCAACTTCCCAATCAGAAGTAAAGAACACGTCAGACCCTGGAGTACCTCCTACTGGCACCAAATCCTTGAAAGCAAGGGCAGACGGATTCTTTCTAACGTTAACATTATCTGCCTCCAAGCCTTTTCCAAGGATAAACAGATACTCTGGCTTTCCATTCGCTATCATAAACTTCATGTAGCGTCTAATAGCGGCAGATGATTTATCGCCGTAAAAGAACTGGTCATAGAGTTGCCCTACCTCCATCGTAAGCGTATCATACCCGCCACCGGCTGCAGAGGCTCTGTAGGCCGCATAATCCCGGACTGGGTTAGTGGAAGATCCGCTGGGAAGCATAAGGCTTTGGTGCGAGATAATCAGGTAATTAGCCTGGTTACCTGCTACTGATCTGAACTTTACTTCTCTTGCGGGAAGAGGCACCAGGTTTGCCCCAGACCACAAGATTCCATTTTGAAAGGAAGCAGGGAAAACAAATCCTTTTTGCGCCCCTGTTACCGCCCCTGCTATACGCTTTATACTTCCTAGGGCTGTTATGTCATATCCTATTGCATTTGGTACAGTGCTACCTTCAAAGATATAGTAGGAAGGCGTAGATGTGGGTATTGAGGGTTTGAAAGAAAGGCCAGATGAAGTAAGCAGATTCCTTTGAGGATAAACCGTTTTGAAATAAGGTAGCCGGAAACGGGATGCTGCATTTTTAGCCGCTGTGCGGATAACTAATTTTCCATCAGAAAAGAAATCATTTGCCTCTAAGGTAAACTCCTGTCTGATAGCTTCATCATTATTCACCCTTACAGTACCAACTAAGCGCTCTGCCCCACTAGGTGGCCTTACGAAAATATCTATTTCATGATTATTGTTATTGGCTCCGGCAAAAGCTATCTCAATCTTGGGCGCAGGACCGCCACTATGCAGGTTTGTGGCCATATCTGGAAGAGTGTAGGTCCATCCAGCAACAGTACCTCCCGTAAATCCTTCACCTACATCCATCCAAGACATGTAGTTTTCGCCATACCTCTTCCCCCTAGAATATTGTCCATTATCAAAAAATATCTTTTCCTGCATATGCCATGGTTCGGGGGTCAATCCAGTAAGCTCCTGATTATACAGAACCATTCTCTTCCCTCGTACTGTAGACCAAGTCAAGAAATAAGCGGCAGTATCTGTATATAAGCTATAATATGGGTTTAACTGCTGTGTAGGATTTTTATAGAGTTCCCTGTCAAGCGCCCCGTCATTTTGCTCCCCATAAAACTCTATGTAGTCATTGGCATCAAAAGAACCATCGGCCTCCCCTTCCACATGGATGGAGACTTCCTGGCCACGACGGTAAAGCTGGAAATTGCGGGGATCTATGCCATTGATGCCGGCGGCCTCCAGGTATGCTTTGTTTAAACGGTAAATGCCCGTGGTGGGCACTTTCATTTTGTAGTACTTCTGACTGAAGTTAATCCACTCATTTCCGTAGGTGATCTGCTGCCCATAAGCACGTGGCGCAGCACCTAGCAGAGCAAGAGAAACGAAAGCGGTGAAAAGTAAAAATTTAAGATGGTAAGGTGTCTTCATAAGAATAGCTCGTGCACAGAAATCAATCAAAACTATAGGCCAGGGAAACAATCACGGAGGAGACCTGGGAGTTATCTGATACTTTAGATAACGCCAGATCCAGCTGCAAACCACGGGTGGCCACGCCTATGCCAAAATTAGGCTGCACTTTCCAACTACTTTTGCCATCAAGGTCTTCTATTTGCTGCACGTTGTTAAAACCGCCGCGCAGAAACACGGCATTGGCATACCCTACCTCAATGCCCACCCTGGGATCAACTGAAACGACGCCGGTAGAAAGGAGGGTGTTCCTTTCCCCATCTGAGGTAATCTCAAGGTCGGTGGCTACTAGGGCAGAGAACTTGTTCGCGAATTGGAAAGAGCGGCCCACCCCAAGAATCAGGCGGGGAAGGGTTACTTCTATGCTGTTGGCGTTGAAAGACTCCTCATCCTGCAGGTAAGTGGCTTCCAGCTCATCGGGGTTCAGTTTCCAGGCGGTGAAAGTGGTGGTAATGTCTTTGGCCATCAAACCAAACTGCCAGTTGCCCCGGCGCAATTGGGCACCCGCATCAATCCCAAAGCCCCAGGCATTGGCAAACTTCCCTACGTTGCGGTAAATGATTTTGGCGCTGGCCCCTAAGGTAAGGCCGGGGATCAAGTTGCTTTTGCGCGCGTACGAAGCCAGAAAGGCGTAATCTGCCACGGAGAAGAATTCAATGCTGTCATACTGGATGGCACCGTATTCATTCTGCAGGCGCCTGGTATCGGCGATGTCATCTACCCCCACCCGGATGACCGAAAAAGCAAGGGCGCTGGTGGAGTCCAGATTGGTGGCGTAGGAGCCATAATCATTTTTGATGATGCCCGCAAAAAGCTCTGAGTGCATGTACGCCGCATTGTGGCGCTTAGGAAGGCCTACTAACCCGGCCGGATTCCAAAAACCGGCGGTGGCATCCCGCACAATAGCCGATTGCACGCTTCCCATGCCCAGGGCTCTGGCTCCTACCCCAATATTGAGGAACTCATTGCTGTATTTGGGCGCAGAAATATTCTGCGCCTGACCCAGATCAGGAAACAGATAAAAGACAACAAGGAAAAGAATGGGTAACAGTTTTTTCACCATAAAAAATAGGTATACCTCCTCTACAGAAATAACATGTAAATATAAGGCTCTCCCTCTAGATAATAACACTTTCACTAGTGCGGCTATGACATCTGCTGGGGCTATTCTGTTCCAACTTTAATCATATTTCTTCTCGTACCCCCTGCTTCCCCTTCTCTATTTCACTTCTAAGCACTTCCCACCTGCTTTCCTACAGAAACAGGCAACCAAAAATAAATTTTCACAGTACCTTGTTTTACATAGTACCTTAGCTTATATTTGTATCAACAATTCAGACTCACAGACCATGAAAGTAGAAAACACACAAGTGCAGATGCGGAAAGGGATTCTGGAGTACTGCATTCTGGAGATCATCGCCCGCGGCGAGGTCTACGCCTCTGACATGCTAGAGGAGTTGACCGCCGCCAAGATGATTGTAGTGGAGGGGACGCTCTACCCATTACTCACCAGACTGAAGAACGCCGGCCTCTTAGACTACTCCTGGGTGGAATCCACCTCGGGGCCACCCCGCAAGTATTACACCCTCACCGCCACCGGCAGAGAGTTCCTGGAACAGCTCCGCCTTACCTGGCAGGAACTGGTAGACTCCACCACCTTCATCATCAACCGCAAGAAATCCAACTAGCCATGAAAAAGAACATAAGTGTCAACCTGCAAGGCATGATCTTCCATGTGGAGGAAGATGGCTACGAGATGTTGAGCCAGTACCTTGCCGCCATAAAGGGCTACTTCTCCTCTTATGAGGGCCATGAAGAGATTGTGGCCGACATAGAGTCGCGTATCGCGGAGATTTTCTTCGCCCGCCTGAACCCCGGCAAACAGGTCATTACCCGTGATGACGTACTGGCGCTCATTACCCAAATGGGAACCATTGCCGATTTTGAGACGGTGGAAAACGAGGAAACGGAGACTGCCTCTGCCCGGAACCAGGGCAACAACGCTACTTCGCCTCCCTATGCCAACGCCCCCAAGGAGCAAAAACGTCTTTATCGTGACGTGAACCGCAAAGTGTTGGCTGGGGTATCGGCGGGTATTGCCAACTATCTACAGATGGATCCGCTTTGGGTAAGATTGGCCTTCGTGATTATGGTGTTAGGTGTGCCGTTTACGGGAGGGTTTACCTTGTTTGGCGTTATCCTGTATGGTGTTTGCTGGGCTGCCTTGCCCAAGAATGAGTCATTGCCTGATATTGCGGTACGCAAATTCTTCCGTGATCCGGTTGACAAGAAATTGGGCGGAGTGGCTAGTGGTATCGCTATCTATTTCGGGGCAGACGTGGCCATCATCCGGTTGCTGTTCCTGGTTCTGTTTCTGATTGGCGGGTTTGGGCTTATCCCTTACATTATTCTATGGATAGCGGTACCAGAGGCCAAATCTATCACAGAGCGGGTGCAAATGCAGGGAAACCCCGTCACGCTCTCCAGTATAGAAGAATCGGTTAAAAACAACCTGAACATGCGGGACGCTAACGGCCAGGAGAGCACCTTAGCCAAAGTCCTGTTGTTCCCGGTACGGTTGGTGTCACAGGTAATTCAGGCCTTGTCCAGAGTATTTAGCCCTATTCTGGGGTTTCTGGTAACGGCAGTTCGGGTGTTTGCCGGCCTGATGATGATGGTGGTATCCGGGGCCTTTATGGTAGCGCTGTTAACGGCTTTAATGACCGGTTTAGGCATTTTTGACCAGCCAGAGTACATCCAGATTGGGGACATGCCCGCCTCGGCCCTTTTCAAGGCAGTACCCTCCTGGTTAATCTGGGCTGGATTCTTTGCCGGCATCCTTCCGGCGCTGCTTTTGTTCCTGCTGGGGGTGGGTTTACTGGCCAGGCGTTTCCTGCTCAGACCAACCGTAGGCTGGCCCATGTTAGGCCTCTGGCTGATTGCCGTGGCTGCTTTGATCAGCGGTATTGCCTTGACAACCCGCCACTTCCAGGAATCTGGCGAATATACCACCGAGCAATCCTTTCCGGCAGCGCACGATACCATCGTCTTCAACGTCAGAGACACCAACCATAGCTATGGCCACCGCATGGGCGTGCAACTGGAAAGCTATAACGGAACCGAGGTGAAGGTAATCCAGACGTTCAAAGCCAGTGGCCTCAATGAGGAAGATGCCATCAAAAACGCCCGCATGATCACCTACAAAATGGTGCGGCAAGACTCGGTGCTTCGGTTTGATGATGCCTTCACCTTCACTTCCAACGCCATTTTCCGGGATCAGGATCTTGACATCAGAATTCTGATTCCGGAGGGGAAACAGCTTCGGTTCTCTGAGGGCTTCGCCGATCACTTCTCACGTGAGATCACCAACGGGGAGTACAGCTCTGAAGATCTGGCCGGAAACACCTGGCAAATGAAGAATGGCCGCCTGGCTTGCCTCACCTGCAGCGTGGTAGACACCACCGCCAGCCCAACCGTGAAAAGTACTACTGCGGGCCTGGACGATGATTTGGCTGTTTTGAACGATCACTACGCAGGAATCTCCAAGATCTACAACGTGCGTGATTTCTCTGAGATTGATGCCGGAGGCGCTTACCACATCAGGGTTCGGATGTCTTCCCGCCACTTTGTACGGGTAACCGGCACCGAGGAGGAACTGGAAAAACTCCAGCTCCGGGTTCAGGACGGCGTGCTCAAGATCAAACGTGACAGTGAATTCTTCAAACTTTGGGAAGTAGGCAAAAGCCCGGTCTTGATTGAGGTGGAAACCCCAGACTTGTCTCTGGTAGACATCAGCGGAGCCGCCAAAGTGGAGGTGACGGGTTTCAACCCAGAGAACTTCACCATCAAACAATCTGGGGCCAGTGAGATCGCCATCAACATTAGCACCAGCCACCTGGAACTGGAACTAAGCGGGGCTGCCCAAGCCAACCTGAAAGGCCACGCCGACCATCTTTCGGTGGACGGAAGCGGTGCCAGCAAGGTAGAATCAGCGAAACTAATGGCGCAGCGCGCCGAGGTAGACGTAAGCGGCGCCAGCGAAGCCGTGGTGAACGTGCAGGAATACCTCCGCGCCGATGCCAGCGGTGCCAGCACCGTCCATTACCTGGGCGAAGTGCAGCAAGTAGAGATGAACCAATCTGGGGGCTCCCGTGTAAGCCGCCGTAAATAATATCCCGTTTTGAGCCTGTTTTTTAGAAATCAGGCCCAAAACGCCATCACACCAGAGCACTCTTCTCTGGATTTCTTCGAGCTGCTTTGGTTTAAGGAGGACGCGCTTCTGGCAAAGTCCTCCTTTTGTTTCTTATCTTTTTTCACAAAAGAAGCCGGTATTCTGGGGCAAGTTTATGCAGAATCTGCCCCAGAATACCGGCTTCTTTGCGTTTTAAGGCTACTTTTCTGAAAAGGGACTTAAAACGCTGTTGGTTACATCTTGCACTTTAGCTTGAAGGGGGGTGTTGGGTGATTAGCAGGGGCATGGAATATGCTGTTCCCTTGGCTTAGCTGCTTCTTGCGTGGGTGCAAGTGCTGTATTGTTTCATCTTTGGCGGTATGCGCTCACGGCCGCGAGGCCCCGTCTTCCCCTCTCGCACTGCCCTTTCGGCCTGAGAAGTCTGTTCCACTTAGTAGAAGTCTGTCCAGGGCCAAAAGCGAGGCGCGCTCGGGAAAGACTGGAACTGGAAGAAGTAGCAGAAGCGGTGTTGACAGAACCCATAGAGACCAGGCACTGCCGCATTGCTATCCCTTGGCTAATTCCCTCCTCGGAAGGGTAGGGGTAGGTTTTGGCTCTCCACCACCTCCTTCCAAGGCGCATCAATCAATCAATCAATCAATCAATCAATAGGAGCTTAAAATGCAGTTGACATACTTTCTTACTTCACTACCGGTTCCAACCCCAATCTCTTCCCTCTCTCCAGCAAGAACGCAAACGCCTCCTCGTACTCGTTCCGAATCTCTCCTTCCAGAATAGCCTCTGTGATGGCGGTTTTCAGGAGGCCCACTTCTTTGGACGGGGAAATCCCGAAGGTCTGCATGATCAAATCTCCCGTGATGACCGGCTGGAAGTTGCGGAGGCTGTCTTTCTCTTCCACCTCTTTCAGTTTCTGCTCCACCTTTTCAAAGTTCTGCAGGTAGCGTTTTACCTTGTCACTGTTCTTGGAGGTGATATCGGCTTTGCAGAGTTGCATGAGCCGGTCTATGTCGTCTCCGGCCTCAAACAACAGTCTCCTGATGGCCGAATCGGTGACGGTTTCTTTTACCAACGCGATGGGCCTAAGATGGAGCCTTACCAGTTTCTGCACCTGTTTCATGTGGTCGTTGAGCGGCAGGCGCAAATCGGCGAAGATTTTGGGAACCTGGCGGGCGCCGCGGTCCTCGTGGCCGTGGAAGGTCCAGCCTACTTTCTCGTTGTAGCGCTTGGTCTCGGGCTTGGCGATGTCGTGCAGGATGGCGGCCCAGCGCAGCCACAGGTCATCAGAGACTTCGGCCACGTTGTCCAGCACCTGCAGGGTGTGGTAGAAATTGTCTTTGTGCGAGTTCTTGTTGATGGTCTCCACGCCGTGCAATTTCACCATTTTGGGGAAGATGAGGTGCAGCAAACCGGTCTGGAACAACAGCTTGAAACCGTACGACGGCTTTTTGGAGAGCACAATCTTGTTCAGCTCATCCGTGATCCGCTCCTGCGAGACAATCTTGATGCGCTCCCTGTGCTCGCCAATGGCGTCAAAGGTATCGGGGTCAATGTCGAAGTCCAGTTGAGACGCGAACCGGATGGCCCGCATCATGCGCAGCGGATCGTCTGAAAACGTGATGCCCGGCTCCAAGGGTGTTTTCAGGTTTTTGCGCCGAATGTCTTTCATCCCCTCAAAGCGGTCAATCAGCTCCCCGAAACTGCCTTCGTTCAGGCTGATACCCATGGCGTTGATGGTGAAATCGCGGCGGTTCAGGTCATCTTCCAGCGTTCCCTGCTCCACTTCCGGTTTCCGGGAATCTGACCGGTAAGACTCCTTCCGAGCCCCCACAAACTCCACCTCCCAGCCATCCTCGGTCCGCAACATCGCCGTCCCGAAGTTCTTGAACACGGCCACTTTGGGTTTGTTGGGCAATTTACTGGCGACCAATTGTGCCAAATCAATCCCGCTGCCAAGGCACACCACGTCAATGTCTTTGGACGGACGCTTCAAGACCAAGTCCCGCACAAAACCGCCAATGACGTACGCCTCGGTATGCAACTCCTTCGCGGCTTGGGCCACTACGGCAAAAACGGGGTGTTCTGGAAGCGTGATATCCGGGGTAGTCATGGGCAACGGGGTAGTTCTGTTTGTAAACGCAAGAGTTTTCGCCTTCGGCGGGCAAGCTGCAAAGGTACGTGAATGCGTAAGGTTTGGCAAATGCGCGTGTTTTGAGCCTGTTTCTATGGAAACAGCCTCGAAATGGTATTAGCGGAGACACTCGTAGGAGCTGCGCGCACTACGAGGTCTTTCGGGTTGATGACTCTGCTAATTTTCCGTTCACTTTATCTACACTTGGTATCTTTCAGGATAGTGCCACAGCTTCCAAAAGCATTGATTCTCGCATCCCACAACAGGATTTTGATAGCATTTAAAACACCACCTTCCCGCTTGCTCAAAAGACCTCGTAGTGTGCGTAGTTCCTACGAGTGTCTGTGCCAATACCATTTCTTAGCCAAAATCCTGAAAACAGCCTCAAAACGCCTTCAAAGCAAGTTTATCGTATCTCTTGGCACAATTCTACCAGCACGCCGTTGGCCGATTTCGGGTGCACGAAGCACACCAATTTGTTGTCGGCGCCGCGTTTGGGGGCCTCGTTCAGGAGCTGAAAACCATCGGCTTTCAGCCGTTCCATCTCGGCTACAATGTCCTCCACTTCAAAGGCGATGTGGTGGATTCCCTCCCCTTTCTTCTCGATGAACTTGGCAATGGCACTATGGTCGGCGGTAGCCTCCAAGAGTTCAATTTTAGTGTTGCCCACGTGGAAGAAAGACGTGTTTACGGCTTCGCTTTCCACTTTTTCTGCTTTATAAGGCTCCGCGCCTAGCAATTTGGCAAACAACTGATTCGCGTCTTGGCAATTTTTCACGGCAATGCCAATATGTTCTACATGCATACGGTTTATTTAAAGGTATTCTAAGTAATGTTTTTTGTGTATTTTTGCGGGGAAATCAAACTAACTGGAGAGAAAATCTGTTTTTTTGATACCCCACCAAAGGAAAACTATTGACGAAGATGCTGAAATTTCCGATTTATCTAGATAATAATGCCACCACGCCCATGGACCCACGCGTGTTGGAGGCAATGCTGCCATACTTTACCAACCACTTCGGGAACGCCGCGTCCCGGAACCACCCGTTCGGCTGGGCCGCCGAAGAAGCCGTTGACTACGCCCGTGAGCAAATCGCGGCCTTGATCAACTGCAACCCCAAAGAGCTTATCTTCACCTCAGGTGCTACGGAGTCAGACAACCTTGCCATCAAGGGTGTTTTTGAGATGTACGCCTCCAAAGGAAACCATATCATCACGGCCACCACGGAGCACAAAGCGGTGTTGGATACTTGTAAGCACATTGAGAAACTTGGCGGACAGGTAACGTATCTGCAAGTGGACGGCGAAGGCTTAATCAACCTGCAAGAACTGGAAGCGGCCATCACGGACAAGACCATCCTGATTTCCATCATGTATGGTAACAACGAGGTGGGCGTGGTACAACCTATCAGAGAGATTGGTGCCATTGCCAAGAAACACGGCGTGCTGTTCTTCTCAGATGCCACTCAGGCCGTTGGTAAAATTCCGGTGGACGTAGAAGCCGACGGGATTGACCTGATGGCGTTCTCGGGCCACAAGATGTACGGCCCTAAAGGCGTTGGTGCCTTGTACGTGCGCCGCAAAAACCCACGGGTGAAAGTGACTGCCCAGATGGACGGTGGCGGACATGAGCGCGGCATGCGTTCCGGTACCTTGAACGTGCCTGGTATCGTAGGTTTAGGTAAAGCCTGTGAAATCTGCCGCACCGACATGGCCTCTGACACTGCCCGCATCATTGCCATGCGTGACCGCTTAGAGCGCGAGTTGCTGCAAATGGAAGAGTCTTACTTGAACGGAAACAAAGAGAGCCGCCTGCCCCACGTGAGCAACATCTCCTTCAAATATGTAGAGGGCGAAGGCCTGATGATGGGCGTGAAAGACATCGCCGTTTCTTCTGGCTCAGCGTGTACGTCTGCTTCCCTGGAGCCTTCTTACGTGCTCAAAGCCATGGGCATGAGCGATGATTTGGCACACTCTTCCCTGCGTTTCGGCTTAAGCCGTTTCACCACTGAGGAAGAAGTAAACTATGCCATCAATCACGTGAAAGAGGCCGTGACCAAACTTCGTGAACTAAGCCCGCTGTGGGAAATGTTCAAAGAGGGTATTGACCTTGACTCTGTAGAGTGGGCAGAACACTAAGATTTCAATTAGGAATGGGGAATTAAGTAGTAGGAATTACTCGTATCTCATTTAAATACGTATAAACTAGCTACTTAACCCCAATTCTTACTTCATCATTATTAATTCGTAATTAAAAAAGGCTATGGCTTATTCAGATAAAGTAATCGACCATTACAGCAACCCACGCAACGTAGGAACGCTGGACAAATCAAAATCAAACGTGGGTACCGGTTTAGTAGGCGCCCCTGAATGCGGTGACGTAATGCGTCTGCAGATTGAAGTAGATGAGAACCAGGTAATCACCGATGCCAAGTTCAAAACCTTCGGCTGTGGTTCTGCCATTGCTTCTTCTTCGCTGGCCACCGAGTGGTTGAAAGGCAAAACCGTTGACGAGGCTTTGGCCATTGACAACATGGAGATTGTGGAAGAGTTGGCCTTGCCGCCGGTGAAAATTCACTGCTCTGTATTGGCCGAGGACGCTATCAAATCTGCTATCAATGACTACCGCGTGAAAAACGGTCTGGAGCCATTGGTAGAGGCCAAAGCACACCACTAAGATTTCTGCGAGCGCATGGAGGCAACCACCAATGTGCACGTAGAGAGCGCCCGGATTCAGAAGCAGATTGAGGAACACCTGGGCATGGAAGGAAGTCAGCTTTTGTTTGACTTCCGGCCCATGGAAGACCGGATGCGCCTTGATTTGATTACCGTGAACCCGCGGCACCACCAGTCGTTCCTGTTCCATACCGTGACAGGCTATGACAGAGTGGATGCGCTCCGGAAGATGCTGGACTATGTGCGGCAGTCGCGTGACCAACAGAGCTCTTTCACCATCCAATGGGTGGCGCGGGGCGAACGCGAACTGAACACGTCCTACTTCCGGGCGACCAACATGTATGATGCATTGGATAAACTATATTACGGCCGGGACATCAACACCATCACCGTTTTCAGTGTGGTGCTGAACCCAGTTTCCTAAATAAAGAAAGGAGGATACGCGTATGATTACCGTTTCTGATAAAGCAAAAGAAAAAGTAGAAAAGCTGAAGCAAGACTCTAACATAGACGACAGCTTCCGCTTGAGAGCCTCTGTAGCCGGCGGCGGATGCTCCGGTCTGTCCTACAAGCTAGACTTCGATGACGAGGTAAAGCCCATGGACCAGGAATTTGAAGACAAAGGCGTGAAGGTGGTGGTAGACATGAAAAGCTTCCTCTACCTGGCCGGCACCGAGTTGGACTTCTCTGACGGATTGAACGGCAAAGGCTTCTACTTCAACAACCCCAACGCCAGCCGTACCTGCGGCTGCGGCGACAGTTTCTCTGTGTAACCACTCAGAAGTATACCAAGCAAAAAGGCTCCGCGTGCGGAGCCTTTTTGCTTTTAAGGCTGTTTTCATGCAAACAGCCCTAAAACGATTTTTCCATTGTTGTGCGTAGCCTCTGACTACGCCACTGCCGGACGGCCAATCTCCTGATTGGCGAAACCAGGAAGCTGAAGATTGCGAACCGTTTCCGGCCTGTTTCCTTGTAAAAACCTTCAAAACACATGAACTTCTTCTTAACGCCAATCGGGAGATTGGCTGTCCGGTAAGCGCGTAGAGCGCTGCCGCTAACTCTACGCACAACACCTATTGGCAATAACTATCTGCTTAGCCCATCAAACGGAAAAAGGCTTGAAGATTTGTCTTCAAGCCTTTTCCTAATTAACTAAGTGGAAGTTTATCTGGCTACTTGTACCGGATGGTCTTCTAACTGGGCATAGTGAAGCTTCCAAGCACCTTTGTCATTTTTTTTCCAGAGCAGCAGGAAGTTACCTTCGCCTTCACCCTTGGGTAGTTGACGGTCAGAAGGAATTACGTCTACGGTGAAGGTACCACCTTCAAAGGCAATGTTTTCATCGGCCCCGGAGCTTACCGGGAATATTCTCAGGTTCTCAATGGTTCCCATGGTTTCCCGAACCCATTTCTGAGAAACCTCAGATCTGCCGCTGTAGTGCACCTCACCTTGCACAAAGTGTGCATCTTCGGCAAAGAGCGTATCCAATTGGGCCGAGTTTCTGCTGTTCCAGGCACCTATAAACTGTTGGTTCAGTTGCTGCACATTTACTGCTTCCTTTTTTTCTTCTTTGGTACAGGAGAAAAGGAACAGCGCGAACACGAACATGACAAGTGACGATTTCATACTTTCAGAATTTAGTGAATCAATAAACCACATACTCGTTTTAATATTAGAAGTTTCAAATATTTTAGACTTCTAATAAGAAAGCCCAAGCACGGGGCTTGGGCTTTCCATAGCAGGCTACTGCCCAGTGCTTACCAGCTTTTTCTTCTGTACTCAGAATCAGCGTACGGCTTTGAATAGTCACCGTAGTGCTCGTTGGGCAGGAAGGAAAGGTTAGACATGCTCATGATCTGCGGCTGCCCGGCGGTGTAGCCGGTGTACGCCATGGTAGCCGGCGCGGCAACTAGCGCAGATTTAGCCACAGACGTTGATTTCTTGGCGGTAGAACCCGCTGATCTGTTAGAGGAGCTATAGGCATAAGCTCTGTTAGCGGCAACGGTTCTGTTGAACTCGGCTTCTTCCGCAGCAGCTCTTTTCTTTTTCTTATTCTCCACTATTTTACCAACCCCGTAGCCGGCGGCACCCCCAACAACACCTCCTACTACCCCGCCTACAACCCGGTTACGTTTGTTGATGATGGCACCTGCCGCAGCACCAGTACCAGCCCCAATCACCGCACCTTTGGCTTGCGGGCTCCATTTTTTTCTTTCCTGCGCTTGGGCATTGTTGAAAGCAACAGTCACTAAGAACATCAAGGCGAATATTAAGCTTAGCTTTTTCATGTTAGTACTTTTTAGAGTTCGTAAAGTTTCTCTCTTATGATTTCCACCTTTTCAACTACCGTGCCAAAAAGAGAATTGCCTAATCAAAACTTTTAGGCCTGTTTTTATCAGTTTTCAGCAAAACATGCTGGAAGAAACCCCTTATTCCCATCATTAGGCACAAGAACGGATTTTGTAATATTTAGATACATTAAATTTTAACAATATATTGAATTATCAATTCATTCAATGGAAAGAAGCACCGCAGAGCTCTGCCAAGGGGTGAGCATTGCTCAAGTAGTTGAATTTAACCCGCAAGCTCCTATCTGGTTAAGCAATAGAGTGTTTCCCCAAACCGGGCAGAAAACAAACCAATGGTTTAAGCGCATGTTTACATTTCATCTTTGCAACCTCAAATTTAAACGTGCTCTAAATGGCCAGTTCTGTTTAGAGCCTCTTTTTCAGAAAACAGCCTCAAAACAGCCTCCTCTTCTCTGCCGCCCCTTCCCTAAAACCTGTTATCTTTACTAACTCGCATCGTCTCCAATCCCGTGAAGATACTATCTGTTCGTTTCCTCAACCTGAACTCGCTGCAGGGCGAGCACCTGATTCGGTTTAATGAGCCGCCTTTAAGTGAGAGTGGCCTGTTTGCCATTACCGGGCCTACGGGCGCGGGCAAGACCACCCTCCTTGACGCCATCACGGTGGCCTTGTACGGGCAGGTGCCGCGCCACGGCCGCGATGTAGCTGAGATTATGACCCGCCACACCGGCGAGTGCTGGTCTGAGGTGGAGTTTGAGGCTGACGGGAAAACCTACCGCGCCCGCTGGAACCTTCGGCGCAGCCGCGGCAAAGCCGATGGCAAACTGCAACCTCCCGTCATGGAACTCGTGGACGCCGCCACGCAGGAAGTACTGGAGAGCCGCCTCTCCGAGACCCGGCAGCGCATCATTGACCTGTGCGGACTGGATTTCCAGCAGTTCCTCCGCTCCGTCATGCTCTCCCAAGGCGATTTCACCCGTTTCCTGAAAGCCAGCGAAAGCGAGCGCAGCGAACTCCTGGAGAAACTCACCGACACCCGCATCTACTCCCAGATTTCCATGGCCGCCTACGAGAAGGCCAAGGCCGAGAAACAGAAATTACAGGACATTGAGCAGCGGCTGCAACTAGACCAACTCCTCCCGGAAGAAACCCGTGCAGCCTTAACCCAGGAAACCGCCGAACTGAAGGCCGCCGCCCGTCTGGCCAACCAGCAGGTGCAGCAACACCAGCAGCAGCAAGTCTGGCTGGAGAACCTGCAGAAACTAACGCAGAAAGAAGCCCAGCTCAGCACGCAACTCACGCAGGCGCAAACCCAGCAGCAAGCCTGGCAGCCGCAGCGCGAGAAACTGAACCGCCATGAGCAGGCCCAGCCGTTCCAGAGCCAACTGGCCCGCTTGCTGGAAGTGCAGCGGCAAGGCGAGACGGTGGGGCAGGCTGTAGCTACGTTACAACAGCAGGTGCCTTCGCAGGAACAGAAGGTAACCCAGCAGACGCACGCTACCCACGCTGCCCGCTCCAGCCACGTGCAGGCGCAGCAAATCTTCTCAGAAGCTGAACCAAAGTTAGACCAAGTGCTGCAGCAAGACTCGCACCTGGCCGCGCAACAGGCGCAGTTCGCCAAAGAGGAGCAAGCTTCAGCCCATCTGCAACAGCAGGTGCAGGCACTTTCTAAGCAATTGACTTCCCAGCAGGAAGAATTACAGACCTTGGCCGCCCAGGAGCAAACCGTGTCGCAATGGCTTCTGCAGCATAGACAGGACGAAGAATTGACCGAAAGTTTATCTGAAGTTCGGGCGGAGGCCAGGAGCCTGCGGGACGTGCGCGCGCAGCAGGCCAAGTACCAGAAAGAGTACGCTGATTTTACCCTGATTTCAGAAAACGAGGCTAAAAACGAAAAACAGCTACAACAACAGCTTCAGGAAATTGAACGTCTATTGCAGCAGCAGCAAACCCAGCTTTCTCAACTACAGGAACAGTCCAGCACTGTGCTGCAAGGCCAACAACCTGATGCGCTGGAACAGCTTTGCCAACGCCTGCCCAGCGTGTGCAGCCAACTGGAAAAGCAGCTGGATTTGAGCAAAACGTTCTTGCAGCAGGAAACCCGTCGGCAGGAATTGCAGGCGCACCTGGCTGCCACCACGCAAGACCTGCACCAGCAGCGCACCCACTTGGTGCAAACCAAATCTGAGCGAGAGCAGTCCCGGGACAAACTGAAAGACGTACAGCAGATTCTGGATTTGCAGCGGCAGATTCAGAAATACGAAGACGCGCGCGCCCAGCTGCAACCCGAGCAACCTTGTCCGCTGTGCGGCTCCACGCACCACCCGCTGGTAGACGAACACCAGCCGCACACGCTAAGCGAGGCCGAGCAAAACGTAGTGAGCCAGCAACAGCACGTACAGCAGCTAGACGGGCAGGAACGCCAATTGGCCGCTGCCGTGCACCGCCTGGAACTGGCCCAGCAGCACACCCAAGAGCAACTTCAGGGTTTAGACACGCAGGCCGCAGCCTTACAAACGCAATTTTCAACGCTGAACTCGGCGTTGGAGCTGGCGCACGAGATTGCCGTGTCAGACGCTATTCACCAGACCTGGAACACCCGCAAAACCGAACTTCAGCAAGCCACCGCCACGCTAGAAGGATTGCGCGGCCTGAGAACCCAAATAGAGAAAGCGCGGCAGGACGAGCAGAAATCCTTGACCGAGCAGCAGCGTTTTAGGCATGAAATAGAGAAAACAGTCCAGAAACGCACCCACGCCCAAGCCCGCCTCACGCAACTACAGGAAGAATTAGCGGATATTGCCGAACAGGAGAATGTAATTTCTGGCACCATCCACGGGTTTTTCAGCACCTATGGCCTCACCTACTCCGGCACCAACGGCATTGAATTGCTGGCCCAGCTGGAAGCCCGCCGGCAAGCGTTTGAGCAGCAGAAAAAGCAACTACCGGAGCTTCGGGAGAAACTGGTGCAGGCCCAATCTATGCTCACCAGCGGCACGCAAATCCTGAAAGAAAAGCAAGCCGAGGCCCAGCTCAAAACCGAACAACTACACGCTTTCAAAGAACAGCTACACAACCTCCTCGCCCAGCGCCATGCGTTGCTGCCAGCCGGTGTTCAGCCGCAAGCCGAGAAACTGCGCCTGCAACAAGCAGTACAGCAGGCTGCCCAAGCTCTGCAATCTGCCGATGCTGCCTTGCAACGAGAACAGGAACAGCTGAACTTGCTCCAACATCGGTTATCAGAAAAGCAGAAAGAGCAGCAGGCAAACGAACAGATGCAAGCTGAACTGGAAACAGCGCTTCTGCAAAAGATTCAGCCGCTAGGCTACGCATCTCTAACGGAATTGCAGGCCCAACTCCTCCCCGAAGTTGAAGCCAGACGCCTGCGCCAAGAGCAGGAGCAACTGCAAAAGACCCTCACCGAACTGGAGCACAGCCTGCAGCAAACCCGCGCGGAGTACCAATCAGAGAAAGAACGTCACCTCACAGAACTGACGCTGGAAGAACTGCAACCGCTCATCAGTGCCCTGGAAGAAGAGAAAAACCAACACCTCGCGCAGATTGCCCGCTTAGAGATGCAGTTACAGCAAGACGCTGCTTTGCGGGAGAAACACGTGCAACTCACCCAACAACTAGACGTGCAGAAAGGCGAAGCAGAACGTTGGGACCGCTTGGCGCGCCTCATCGGCTCCGCCGACGGCAAGAAATTCAGCAAGTACGCCCAAAGCCTCACCCTGGCCCGGCTGGTAGACTTAGGCAACCGCCACCTGCACCGCCTCAACGACCGCTACCGCATCTTAAAAAGTACCGAGAACGAGCTGGAACTGCAGATTCTGGACACCTACCAAGGCGATGCCGTCCGCTCCGTCAACTCCCTTTCCGGCGGCGAAAGCTTTCTGGTGAGTTTAGCCCTGGCCCTCGGGTTATCTGATTTGGCCAGCCACAAAGCCCAGATTCATTCCCTCTTCATTGACGAAGGCTTCGGGACACTGGACGCAGAAACGCTGGACGTCGCCATGGATGCACTGGACAACCTGCAGGCCAGCGGCAAGATGATTGGCATTATCTCGCACGTAGAAGCCCTGAAAGAACGCATCAGCACGCAGATTGTGGTGGAGAAGCAGGCCGGTGGCCACAGCAAAATACGGGTGGTGAGTACCGTGGGGATGGAGGTGTAAAGCGGACTGGCATAGACGCTCGCAGGTCTTCCAGGCACTACGAGGTCTTTTGAATAAGTGTAATAGCATTGTTCATCCCAACACGATCTATCTTATGTTGCGAGTCTCCAGACTCGCCGGGAACCATGAACCGGATTGCGTGAAATATGCTAAGAATCGGGAGCTTGGAGACTCCCCTCACCCCATGTCACAGGTCTGGAGACTCGCGCCAGTTACAGAGGGTTTTTCGTCTCTTTTTCTAAAACCTACCTAAGAGCTTGTTTAAATTTCATCTTTGCGCTGCAAACGACCATAAAAAGAACCTGCATTCTCCTTTTTCTTGCACCGTAGCGCTGCTACGCGGCTCCAAAACGCTTCCGCAGAACCTTTCTCTGGCCGTTTTCGCCGGCAAACCTCAAATTTAAACAAGCTCTAAAAACAGGAAAGGCTCCCATGAATTTGGGAGCCTTTCCTGTTTTATCGTGCTATGTGATACGCACTACTTGCTACTACTAGCTACATTTTCTCGTCATGCTGCGACAAGTCTAGGCCTAGTTGTTCTTCTTCTGTAGAAACCCGCAAAGGAGCAATCAAATTGGTCACTTTCAGTAGAATCCAGGAACCTACAAAGGCATAGATGGAAACGCCTACCATAGCGCCTAACTGTACCAAAAACAACTTGGTTTCGCCAAAAATAAGACCTTGGTCTGGAATGGCCGAGTTCACGCCTTTGCTGGCGAAAACGCCGGTCAGCAACATGCCCACCATACCGCCTACGCCGTGGCACGGAAACACGTCTAAGGTGTCATCTATGCTGGTGCGGGAACGGAAGTCCACCAACAGGTTACTGATGACCGAGGAAATAACGCCAATGGCGATGGAGTGCGGCAGGGTGACAAAACCAGCGGCCGGGGTAATTGCTACTAACCCAACTACCGCGCCAATACAGGTCCCCATGGCGCTTGGCTTGCGGCCTTTCACGGCATCAAAGAAAATCCAGGCCAGGGCCGCTGCTGCTGAGGCGGTCATAGTAGTGGCTAGCGCGGTGGCAGCTAAGGAATTGGCCCCCATGGCAGACCCGGCATTGAACCCGAACCACCCAAACCACAGCAATCCGGTTCCTATCAGTACAAAGGTGATATAGGCGGGTGAATGACTTGCTTCATGACGCCTCTTCAGGAAAATGGCCGAGGCCAGGGCTGCCCAACCCGCTGACATGTGCACCACGGTACCGCCCGCAAAATCCAGCACGCCCAGATTGAACAATAATCCCTGCGGGTGCCAGGTGGCGTGCGCCAAGGGAGCGTAAATGAAGATGAAAAACAGCAACACAAACACGGTGTAAGAAGTAAACCGAATCCGCTCGGCGAAAGCCCCCGTGATAAGCGCCGGGGTGATGATGGCGAACTTCAGCTGAAACATGGCAAATAAAGCTAACGGAATGGTAGGCGCCAACTCCCACGGGGCACCGTCCAGCACGTTCCGCATCATGAAGAACGTGGCGGGGTTCCCAATGAAGCCTCCCACCGATTCGCCAAAGGCCAGACTAAAGCCGAAAATCACCCAGATTACTGAGATCATAGCCATACAGATGAAACTCTGCAACATGGTGGAAATCACGTTTCTTCGGTTCACCATGCCTCCATAGAAGAAGGCAAGGCCTGGCGTCATGATCAAAACCAGAGCGGTGGCGGTCAGCATCCAGGCCGTATCTGCCTGATTCAACCCTTCCACTGCCTTACCGCTGGGTACCGAGGGAAATATAAAGGTGAGGACTACCGCAATGACTAATAAGATAAACGGGATCTTGGAGAGTCTGGTGTGCATAGAAGAACCAAGTAGTTTTGTGGATGTTTAGTTGTATTGGAGCTCTTAAATTGTTAAAAAGTTTTCATTAATTAAAACACATGATTACACTGATTACACCACTTGATCTATATCTTTAGTAAATTCATAATACACTTATTTTAAACCCTAAATTTATAATTGCTCTCAAAGCCAATAGATACTAGATTCACAAAATCATGGGCTTTGATTTTACTTTTTTGCAAAAATCAGCTTCCCTAAATCAAATTGCCCTCACCAGATTATTTTTCAACTTTGCTTCCTTTTTCATCTCACATCACCTGCTGGTTTACATCGTATGCTGGTAGAGGCTGCCCTAAACCCCAGACGTTCATGCCCATGCAACCCATTAGAAACCTTCTTTCCTTCAGGATTTGGCTGGCTTTGCTCTTCTTCAGCGTCAGTTGCCAGCAGAGCCGGGATTACTCACAAGATCAGGTGAAAGAGGAAGCCCCCGCCGAAAACCAGTACAAGGTCATCGCCATCAAAGACGGCGACACCATTGAGTTGCTGAAAGACGGCAAACCGTTGCGCGTGCGCTTACAGGGCGTAGATTGCCCCGAAAAAAACCAGGATTTTGGTACCCGGGCCCGCGAATTCACCTCTGACCTGGTCTTCGGCAAGAATGTGGGCTTGGTGGTGCATGATATTGACCGTTATGGCCGCACCGTGGGCGAGATTATCTTGCCTGATGGCCGCAACCTGAACTATGAACTGGTGAAGAACGGCTTTGCCTGGCATTACACCGCGTACTCCAAAGATGCAGAATTAGCCCGTTTGGAAGCAGAGGCCCGGGCCGAAAAACGGGGTTTGTGGACTCAGCCTTCGCCCGTGGCTCCCTGGGATTACCGGAAAAACAGAGGTGGCGCGGCTTCGGGCACGGCCTCATCTACAGAATCTAAGAAGACAACAGGTACTTCGGCCAAAACCGCTGCTACGTCTGCGGCCACTGTCTCCTCCAAGAGCGGAAAGGCTTATCTCTGCGAAAGCAAAAGCGCCAAAACCTACCACCTAGACCAGAACTGCCACCTTTTTCAGCAATGCAAAAGCAGCACAGGAACGGTTTCTCTGGCGCAAGCCCGCAAAGACCGAACTGCTTGTAAGGTCTGTTCAAAGTAGCCAAGCCCAAACCCTACAGAGCCTTACCCGTTTCTGCCTCCATATTGTAAAAACAGGCCGAAAATGGGTTTGGGAGCCTTCTATTTGGGAGCCTTCTATATAAAGCGGTGCGCAGTACCATGTCCGCAAGCCCGCCCGCGCCTTTGGATACACCAAAACACCTGCATATTCCTTTAATACAATCATATTCTTCTAAATCATCCAAAACAACCGCATCACTACCTCGTAAAATCCAAATACATCAACCAAATAAAGATTATGAAAAATCTGAAGATATCTTTGGTCATGTTGTGCTCTGTTGTTGTGTTGGGCGGTAGTGTAACACATGAAGCACAAGCGCAGGAAGTAAAAAAAGAAAAGAAAGGCTGGAGTAAGAAAGCCAAAGGCGCCGTGATTGGGGGTGCCGGTGGTGCTGCTACCGGTGCTATCCTGGGAGGTGGAAAAGGCGCTGTGATTGGTGCTGCCGCTGGTACGGTAGCCGGTGGAGCCATTGGGCGGAAGAAAGACAAAAAGAAAGACCCTAAACGCTACGAACAGTACGCCAAGAAAAATAACGACTAACCCTTCATTATTAAGCACAGAAAAGGCGGCTTCTTGAGAGAGAAGCCGCCTTTTTGCTTAAAAGCTGGTTTGGTTATCCTTACCGCAGTTTAACAGCTGTACCTGTCTTATGATTTTAAGCCGATTTCCCAAAAAGGGGCCTAAAACGGCTGCTGCGGAAGGAAAGAGAATCAATACCCGCCTCCCCGGCCTGTGCCCCGACAGGCCGGGGAGGCGTCTCAGCCTGCAATCCATGGATTTTGGCTTGCCAGGGGACAAGCCAAGGACAGGGAAATGCGCTGTACCCACCCCTATGCCCCCAAGAACTCATCTGGTAGGGAAAAAACAGTAGCCATTTCAATGAAAGAAAAGGCGCTTTCTTCCCTTCCCGCCTTTCGGATTTATCAATCCGAAAGCACTCGGTCGGGGATTGGAAATCCCGAACAGCAACTTTTTAAAACTTCCCTACAAGATTAGCTCCGAGGAGGGGAATCTCTCCTAAGAAGCCAGAGATAAAACAGACGCTCATGCGCAGAAAGGAACCACCAGGGGTACTAGCCTCTGCCTATATAAGCCTTTAGACTTGAAAGATCCGTTTTAGGGCTGTTTTCTGGAAAACACACGAATAATGGAGGTGCCGTTCCCTTTATCCGGGGACGGGCAACCGGTTAATACTGCTCGCCTTCCCGTTCTGGCCCGGCTGGTAGGTCATTCTCTTTCTCGTCGCGTTCCCGTTTCTGGGCCGTATTTCCGAAACGGTAGCTGAAACCCACAAACACCAACTGGCTCTGCGGCTTGTAACGGCTGGTTTCCTCAAACTGGTTTTCAATGAAGGTGTAAGAGTTAAACTCCATGGTGTTGAACAGATCCTGCACCCTTACAATGATATTTCCTTTGCCCCCCAGAATCTCTTTGCGGGCACTCAGGCTGGTGGTGAAAAACGAAGAGCGCTCGCCCTGCAAGGTAACCGTAGGGGAACGGTAGTTTACAGAAAGCTGTACCTCGGTCTTAAACGGCAGCGTGAAGTTGGAATTCAGGCGGCTAGTCCAGCTTAGGCGGCTGTTGGTGGGAAGCCCTTGCTCGGTTGCGTTGATCTTGTAGTTGAACCCAGAGAGGTTCACATTGAGCCGCCACCAACGGGCCAGGTTGGCCGTGCCGGTCAATTCCACCCCGTAGGAAACGCCAGAGGCAATGTTCTCAAAGGTGGTCAACGTGGCGTTTTCTCCTTCCTCATTCACAAACGGATCTCTGATGCTTTGCACCACATCGGTCATTCTGCGGTAGAAAAGTCCCGCCGTGGCGGTGGTCTGCTTCCAGAAATGCAGGTAATTCAGTTCATAAGAGTCAATAAACTCCGGCCGAAGGTAGGGGTTGCCCACCCGTATGTTCAAAGGGTCAGAAATATCCCGGAAGGGGTTCAACTGGCCCGTCCAGGGCCGGTCAATGCGGCGGCTGTACGAGGTCTGCACTTTCTGCTCCTCAGAAAACTCATAGGTCAGGAACAGGCTGGGAAACAGGTTCAGGTAATTCTGTTTGTTTCTTTGCTTCTGGGTAATCTGGTCTGTGACAATGTTGGTTTGCTCTAACCGGGCACCCACCTGGTAACTGAATTTATCCAGCGCGTTGCCGTAGTTGCCGTACACGGCATGCACCCATTCGTCATACACAAAGTGGTTGGTGCGGCCAATGCTGTTGACAAAAAGACTTGATGCATTGTCAAAATCGGCGGCTTGCACATCTTCATCGCTGCGTTCAAAGGTGCTGCGGTAACCGGCTTCCCATTTGCCTTTCTCGGCAAACGGATGCACATAGTCTACCTGCAAGGAGAACTCGCGTTCCTTTTCCAGCACGTCATTCGCCTGCAATAAATTCCTGTCTGTGAGAACGCCGCCCTCGGCATCATAATACATCTGCCGGAAATCGTCTTCACCGCTTTCTTCTTCCACGTTGAATACGGCATCGGCGGTTAACTCCTGGCCGGGTTTCGCGAAGGTTTTCCGGTAGCCCAGCGTGTACTCAAAAAGCCGGCTGGTCTCGTCGCCGGTGGTGTTTCTGAGAGAAGAACTGTTCAGGCTTCGGTTTTCATCCAGGAACCTGTAATTGATGTTCCCCTCATTCTCGCGGTAGCCGTACCGGTACAGCACAGACCCGGTCAAGCTTTGGTTTTCGGTTAGCTGGTAATCGGCCCCGAAACGCACGTTATGGTTCCCCCGCTCATTGGAGTTCTCAGAGTTCTGTTCCTGAAACGAGGTGGTATCGGCGCCCGCTTCGGTCTGGAAATAATTGCTCCTGAACTGACTGCCTTTTCCCTGGCGGTTGTCCTGCCGGAAATCATAGTTCGTAAACAGGTTGAGTTTCCCGAAACGGTAATTGAGGTTAAGCGAGGTGTTGTACCGGTTTCCAATTCCGGCGTTCGCCGATGCCACTCCGTTCAGCCCCTTTTGCTTCTCTTTTTTCAAAATGATGTTCAAAACGCCGCCCGTGCCGCTGGGGTCATATTTTGACGACGGGTTGGTGATCACCTCTACCCGCTCAATGGTGCTGGCCGGAATCTGATCCAGCCCCAGCCCGCTCAAAGCCGAAGGTTTGCCGTCAATGAGAATAGTGATGTTAGAGGTACCGCGCATGCTTACCGTTCCTTCCTGGTCTACCGTCACGGAGGGCACGTTCTGCATCACATCTACCGCCGTACCGCCCACCGTAGACAAATCCTGCCCCACGTTGTACACTCTTCTATCCAGTCCATATTCTACCTGTTCCCGTTGCCCCACTACCTCTACGGCCTTCAACAGCGTACTCGCCGACCGTAGCGCAATCACCCCCAGATTCACGTTAGGAGCCGCGGCGGTCACCTGAATGTTAGGCACCACGCGGGTAGCGTATCCCACAAAGGAGATTTTCAGATGGTAACGGCCTGCGGCCACCGGAGCCACCACAAAAGAGCCATCGCCGTCTACCAACGCACTGGCCACAATGGCAGAATCGCGGCCAGAAAGAAGCGCGGCCGTGGCGTAGCCCACCGGTTGTTTGGTGGTGGCATCTTGTAGTTTTCCGGTGATTTTACCTTGGCCAAAAGCCGTAGTGCAGAGGAGCGAAGTACAATAGAAAATGAGAAAGAACGAGAGAATATGTTTCATGCAGAAGAAGAAGTATGGGGTACGCGTACTGAAATAATTATCTTTTAGTAGAAACGGTCACCAACAGCATTAGTGTCAGAAAACCTGAACTTATTAGAGTCTTCTTTCTATGGAAGGTTTAAATGCACCTGATTATTTTTCTTAGAACCACCGAAAGCGGTTTCTGTTTTAAGCCTGTTTTTGACGTAACTGCCCTAAAACAAAAAGGCCCAGGCAGAGCCCGGGCCTTTGTAAAATTATAGGTAAGAGTTTACTACAAGTGGATGACCTCACCGTACGCGGCGGCGGCGGCTTCCATGATGGCTTCAGACATGGTAGGGTGCGGGTGCACGGCTTTGATGATCTCATGGCCGGTGGTTTCCAGCTTACGGGCTACCACAATCTCGGCAATCATCTCAGTTACGTTCGCGCCAATCATGTGCGCTCCCAGGAACTCGCCGTATTTGGCGTCAAAGATCACTTTCACAAAACCGTCTTTGTTTCCGCCGGCGCTGGCTTTCCCAGAGGCCGAGAAGGGGAACTTGCCCACCTTGATTTCGCGGCCCAGTTCACGGCACTCTTTCTCGGTGTAGCCCACCGACGCAATCTCTGGGTAGCAGTACGTACAGCCCGGGATGTTTTTATAGTCCAATGGCTCTGGGTGGTGACCAGCAATAGCCTCCACGCAAATGATGCCTTCGGCGGAAGCCACGTGCGCCAAAGCAGGCCCTTTCACGATGTCACCGATGGCGTACACGCCGGGCACGTTGGTGCGGTAGAAATCATCCGTCAAGACACGGCCGCGCTCTACGCCTACGCCCAGTTCCTCCAGCCCCAGGTTCTCCAGGTTGGTTTGGATGCCCACGGCAGAAAGCACCACATCGGCTTCCAGGGTTTCCTCGCCTTTGGCGGTTTTGATTTTCACCACACAGCCTTCGCCGCTGGTGTCCACGCTCTGCACTTCTGAGCTGGTCATCACGTTGATACCGGCCTTCTTGAAAGACTTCTCCAGTTGCTTGGAGATTTCCTCATCCTCTACCGGCACAATGTTAGGCAGGAACTCCACCACGGTTACCTCAGTACCCATGGCGTTGTAGAAGTAGGCAAACTCAATGCCTATGGCCCCGGAACCCACCACCACCATTCTCTTAGGCTGGTTTTCCAACACCATGGCCTGCCGGTAGCCAATGATTTTCTTGCCGTCAATGGGCAGGTTGGGCAACTCGCGCGAGCGGGCACCGGTAGCCAGAATAATATGCGCAGCTTCGTAGGTTTCGGCTTTGCCGTCTTCAGAAGTCACTTCTACCTGGCCTTGGCCTTTCAGTTTGCCATAACCGGCGATATGGTCAATTTTGTTTTTGCGGAACAGGAACTGGATGCCTTTGCTCATGCCCTGGGCCACGCCCCGGCTGCGGGCTACTACCGCCCCAAAATCAGCACTGTATTCGCCTACGTTGATTCCGTAGTCTTTGGCATGCTGAATGTACTCAAATACCTGGGCGCTTTTCAGCAAGGCTTTGGTAGGGATACAGCCCCAGTTCAGGCAAATTCCGCCCAACTCAGCTTTCTCTACCACGCCCACTTTCATACCTAATTGTGATGCGCGGATGGCGGCCACGTAACCACCGGGGCCGCTTCCCACCACTATCAAATCATATTTTGATGCCATGTGTCTGGATGTAAGGTTATGTACAGGCAAAGCTACATCATAATCGGGCTTTTGCCAAGTTTCTAAAAAGAAGAGCGTTTTCAGGCTTATTTCACCAAAACAGGCCCAAAACGGCTGTTCTCTTACTGCAGAAAAGCTGTTTTGGGTTTGTTTTGCACCTTTTCGGCCGCAAAGCAAGTCCCGTGCAACTATCTTCCCGTGGCCCCGCTATACTTTAAACTGTTTCTCTTCGCGCTCACGTCTTAAACCTCTGCCCTATGAAAGTTTTATCCTTTGGCGAAATCTTGTTTGACATTATTGAAGGGGAACATTACCTGGGGGGCGCTCCCCTGAACTTTGCCGCCCACCTGGCCCAGTGCGGCGCCGAGTCTTATATTTTTTCGGCGGTAGGCAAGGATGACCTGGGCCAACAGGCGCTGGAAAAGATAGAAGCCTTGGGCGTGCAGACCACTTTAATTCAATTTGACCACGACCACCCCACCGGCACGGTGCCGGTAACGTTACAGCAAGGACAGCCCGATTACACCATCATCAAGGAGGTGGCCTATGATTACATTCAACTGCCGGAAAACCCCGAGGATGTGTGGGCAGTTACCTATGACGTACTGTACTTCGGGACGCTGGCGCAGCGAACCCCCCAATCCCGGGAAACCCTGCGGCAGATCACGGAACTGCAAACCTTCACCCACGTGTTTTATGATGTGAACCTGCGCAAGGATTCTTACACCCAGGAAATCATTCAGGAATCGCTCCCGCTTTGCACCATCCTGAAGTTAAACGACGAAGAGGTCACGGTGCTTTCCGCTATGCTGTACGGCCAGAAACTGGAAACCGAAGCCTTCGCCAGAAGAACCGCCGAGGAATACAACACGCAGGTGATTATCATCACAGCGGGGGCCACAGGGTGCTACATCTATGAACAGGGCCAACTGTCTTTCTCACCCGCCCAACCGGTGACGGTGGTAGACACCGTTGGCGCGGGAGATGCGTTCAGCGCGGCCTTCGTGTTTCAGTACCTGAACGGGGAAACTGCGGCCAACGCGGCGGTCACAGCCAATAAACTTGGCGGCTACGTGGCCTCCCAAAGAGGGCCCATCCCCGCCTATCCGGCTGAAATAAAGAACGTCTTAGGAATTGAGTAGCGCTGGTTCCCCCTCTCTGTCATCTTGGAAAGATCTTGTGGGCAAACTAAATAGGCTTTTATTGAACGCTATTACCGTTCGCCCACAAGATCCTTTCAGGATGACAAAAGGTGATGAAGGGTTCAAAAAGATATTTCCTATGGCGCGGATTTCCTCTAAATGAATGTCGTTTCATGGCCCTTTTTGAAAAAACCTGCTCAAAACAGAAGCGCTCCTTCAGCCTAAATCTGAAGGAGCGCTTTTGTTTTTGATGTGTTTTCCAAAAATCAGCCCTAAATCGTAGGCGTACCACCGGTTACCTGCACGGTAGAACCGGTCATGTAGCTGGAGTCTTGCGAGGCCAACAGCACATAGATGGCGGCAAGCTCGGCCGGTTGGCCGGGGCGTTTGAGCGGAACATCCTGCCCGAAGGATTTCACTTCTTCAGCGGGCATGGTAGACGGGATCAACGGCGTCCAGATGGGGCCCGGGGCCACGCAGTTCACCCGAATGCCCTTTTCGGCCAGCATCTGTGCCAGGTTGGCGGTGAAGTTCTGGATGGCGCCTTTGGTGGCCGCGTACGCCAGCAACGTAGGGGTTGGTTTATAGGCGTTCACTGAGGTAGTGTTCACAATGGTGCTGCCCGGTTTCATGTGCGGCTCGGCGGCTTTGCACAGGTAGAACATGGCGTAGATGTTGGTCTTGAAGGTGCGGTCAAATTCCTCTGAGGGGATTTCCTGCAAAGATTGCCGGGCCATCTGGAAAGCGGCGTTGTTCACCAGAATATCAATCTGCCCAAACTCGTCCACCGCCCGCTGCACAATGGCTTTGCAGTGCGCCTCGTCGCTGATGTCGCCGGGTACCAGCACGGCTTTCCGGCCGGCTTCCTCTACGTAGCGGGCGGTTTCCCGGGCATCTTCCTCCTCGTTGAGGTACGAAATCAGCACATCGGCCCCTTCCCGCGCGAAGGCAATGGCCACGGCCCGGCCAATCCCCGAATCGCCGCCGGTGATGATGGCTTTGCGGCCGGTCAGTTTCCCGCAGCCTTTATAAGACTCTTCCCCATGGTCGGCTTTGGGGGTCAACTCCGCCTCGGTGCCGGGCACGTCCTGTTCCTGCGGCTGGAAGGGCGGCCTGTCGTACTGTTCTGTTGGGTCTTGCTGCTTGTTTTGTTCTTGGCTCATAGTTTCAAGTAGTTGTGTTTACCTTCAATTTGAAACGAGAGGATTGGCAAAGGGTTAAGGGGCAAACCGCTACAAAACTGTCTATTTCGCCCTCAAAGGAAAACCAGGCAGAGTATTTTCTGCTATCATTGCGCCATGCCCCACCTCTTCGCCACCTCCTACTCTACCCTAAGCGCTCCTGCCCTCGCATCTTTTGTGACGGAAACCTACGCCCTTGGTTCTGCGCACTGCCAGTTCCTGGCCAGAGGCGTAGGCGATACGTATTTGATCACTGCCCCAGATGAACGCTTTATTTTGCGCGTGTACCGTTCTTCGCACAGAGATCTTTCCCAGATTGAGGCAGAGACAGAGTTACTGACGGCGTTGAAGGCGGCCGATGTGTCCGTGTCTTATCCAGTGGCCGATAGGTCTGGGAAGTTTATCCAGGCATTACCGGCGGCGGAAGGAACAAGGCATGCGGTGTTGTTCACGTATGCGCCCGGCCGTTCAGTAGCGGTGTTCAACAAAAAGCAATTGCAACTCCTGGGCCACCAGATGGCGAAGTTTCACCATGTCTCCTCCACTATCAAACTGAGAAACCAGCGTTGGAACATCAATTTGGAGACCACTCTGTTCCAGCCCTTGGAAGCCGTAAAAGGGGCGTTTTCTGAAAATCAGGAAGAATACGCCTGGCTGCAGGAAGCAACCCAAAAAGTGCAAGCCCATTTAGCGAAACTCCACACCAGTTCCTTTTCAACCGGCTACTGCCACTTCGACTTCTTTCCCAACAACTTCCACTTTGAGGGCGACGGGAAGCTCACGCTCTTTGACTTCGATTTCTTTGGACATGGCTGGTTGGTGAACGACCTCATGACTTTCTGGCAACACCTGTGCCTGGACGTGCATTTCGGGAAAATGCCCCAAGAAACCGCTGATGCCGCTTTCGCAGTTCTGGTGGAAGCTTACCGTGAGTTCCGTCCGGTTTCTGAGGAAGAACTGGCGGCCATTCCGTACCTGGGGCTCGGTTTCTGGCTTTTTTACCTGGGCTTTTATACCACGCATGACCAATTCTATCCTTTGCTGCAGAACCCGCACCTAAAGATGCGCATGACGTTCATCAGGCAGATACTTGAGCGTTCCTGGGGCAACGGCCCTAAAACAGAGCCTTCCTTCGGTTCCTGAATTCAATGGGGAAAGCGAAAGTATTTAAGTTCAAATAGACAAACGGAAAGAAGAACCGTATACTCGCAGTTTGAATGTCCGCCGCAGGAGGCTCCCCTTCCTATTACCGGCCTTTTACCCCCTATGACTACTGCCACTTCTTCGTCCCCCGCACTCCCTGAACTTACCAAGCTCAACCTCTGGGTCATGACCATCGCCACGGGCATGGTAGTGGCTAACCTGTATTACAACCAGCCCTTGCTGGGCAAGATCTCAGCCACTTTTCATGTCTCTGAGGCATCGGCGGGCAGTTTGGCCATGCTCACGCAGATAGGGTACGCTGTGGGAATGCTGTTCATTATTCCGCTGGGCGATATGCTGCGCCGCAAACGGTTGATCATGGTTGACTTTGCGGCCATTATCATTGCGTTGCTGCTGGCGGCGTTCGCGGTGAACATTGAGTCGTTGATGGTGGCCAGTTTCCTGATTGGGGCTACCTCGGTGGTGCCGCAGCTGCTGGTGCCCATGGCGGCGCACCTGGCCAAGCCCGAGGCCCGGGGCCGCACGGTGGGTTTTGTGATGAGTGGTTTGCTCATTGGTATTCTGTTGTCCAGAACTATTAGCGGCTACGTGGGCGCGCACTGGGGCTGGCGAGCCATGTTTTACATAGCCGCGGGCATGATGCTGGTGCTCTGGGCGGCACTGTATTTCCTGTTGCCAGAGGTGCACCCCCATTTCAAAGGCACCTATAAAAACCTGATGAAGTCACTGCTCCACCTCATCCGCGATCAGCCTATGCTGCGCTTGGTTTCGTTGCGCGGGGCCTTGTGTTACGCATGCTTCGGGGCGTTCTGGACAACACTGGTGTTCCTGCTGGAAGAACCGCCTTTCAACGCGGGCAGTGACGTGGCGGGTCTGTTTGGGTTAGTGGGTGCCGCCGGGGCTTTGGCCGCCAGCTTTATGGGCCGCCTCAGCGACAAAGGCAACGGGTTCATGGTAACGAGCATAACCATAGGCCTGCTGGTGCTTTCCTTTGTGGTATTCGGATTTTCGGGGAGCAGCATTTTTGGGTTGGTGATTGGGGTGATCTTGATGGATTTAGGCGTGCAGGCCACCCACATCTCAAACCAGACCTTTATCTTCTCGCTCTTGCCCGAGGCCCGCAACCGCCTGAACACGGTGTATATGGTCACGTACTTTGTGGGCGGCGCTTCCGGCACGTTCATCGCCAGTCACGCCTGGCACCTCTGGAAGTGGAACGGCGTGGTGGCCGTGGGCCTGATCTTGTCTTCGCTGGCGCTGGCGGTACATTTACTGTTCATGCGTCCTTCCGCAACTCCGGCGGAGGTGTCAAGCACCTAGTCTCTTTTTCGTTTTAAGGCTATTTTGTGTAAAACAGGCCTAAAACGGAAGCACTTTTCCCAGCGCATTCTCTTTGTATGGAAGGCTTCTAATCACACCCTACCCCGTCTCCGCCGCAATTGCCACCGTTACGTCCACCCTCATCTCCAGAACTGAGGAAGCCGTTCTCTGCGGAAAACGAGTTTCCCGCCTCTTTTCTGGATTTCAGGAAGAAAACGAAGGCGATACAAACAAGCGTCCAGCCCGCAAATACCAATAGTTCCACTTTAGTTCTGTTTAGACGCTAGCGGGTAATTAGTTGGCCGGAGCCACGGATGGTGCGCCGTACTGCTGTACCTCTACCAGCGTTTCTTTTCCGTTGCGGAGGGTTACTTTGAACAGGTAATCATATTGGTGGTCAGCCACCTGGGCGAAAGGCTTCTTGCCGCCCAAGGCTTCTATCACATAAAGTACCGTGTTGGAATGACCGGCTACCACCACCGTCTTTCCAGCGTAGTTTTCTTTGATGTTCTGGGCCAGGCCCAGGTAATCTGAGGGATTGTAGGTCTGTACGGCAAGTCCCTTTGCCTGGGCCAGAGGCTGTAACGACTGCTGCGTACGCTGGTAGTGGGTGGCCAGAAGTCCGGTGATGGGTTCGTTTGCCAACCTCTCCCGCAGGGCCACGGCCCGTTTCTGACCAGCTTCAGACAAGGCGGGGTCATCGGTCATGGCACCGCTGGAGGCCGCTTTTTCGGCGTGCCGAACCACGTACACCACCGTTTCAGCGGCAGCGGCTTTGGCAGAAGTTCCAGGGGCTTTCTTTCTGGCCGAAGCGTTCTGGGCCGAGCAACTGAACAAGCCCCCCAAACACAGCAAACAAGAGAACAGCAGACAATATCTTAACGTCGTTTTCATAGAAAAGCAGGTTTAGAGCAGGTTTAAACTTCTCTTTCGTGCTACAAACGGCCCTGGAGGAAACCTATCCGCAGAACCTCACTTTAGTAATCTTCGCTTACGAAGCCAAAGTGTAAACCTGCTCTTAAAACCGAAGGTAGCTTTTTCTTTCTAATTTTCGCTACACCTTAAAATTCAGCCGTTCGCAGCCGTTAGCTCCGCTGTTTTTAGGCATTTATATGATTTTAAGGCCTAAAACGTTCTTCTATTTGACGGCTTTCAGCGAATGCCTGCAATATGTGTGTATAACTATATTCACTGAAAAGAGTATGTAGCAGAATTAAATATTCTTTATGCCCGTGCTTCTTACCACCCACTCCCTACCCCGTATCTACCTCTTTGCCCTGCTGCTCCTGTTGGCGGCGGGCGGCTGCAAAACCGCCAAAACCCATTACCGCGAGGGCTTGGAGCGGGCCAGCAAAGACGATTACATTGGGGCCGTACGGGAATATGATGCCGCTATCGCCAAAAAGCCCAATGACGGCAGTTTGTACCGCCTGCGGGGCGTAGCCAAGTACGAGATGGATGACTTTGACGGCGCCTACGCCGATTTCTCCCAAGCCATTATTCTGCTGCCCACAGATGCCGAGTCCTACAAATTCAGGGGCGACATCAAGCAGAACCGGGGCCAGTACAAACAAGCCATTGAGGATTATAACTACGCCATTACGTACCAGCCCAACTACGCCAAAGCCTATAACAACCGGGCCCTCAACCGAGCCCGCCTGAAAGACACAAAAGGCGCCGTCCAGGATTTCACGCAGGCCATCACGCTACAGGAAGATTACGCGGTGGCTTACCTTAACCGCGCCAACTTACGCATGCGCCAAAAGCAATACCCCCCCGCCATGGAAGACTACGACAAAGCCATCCAACTAGACCCCGCCATGGTGCAGGCCTACTATAACCGCGGCGTGCTGAAACACACCCTCAGAAACCGAAAAAGTGCCTGCCAAGATTGGCAAAGGGCCTTTGAACTGGGGTCTGCCGAGGCCAATAACCTGCTAAGCCGCTTCTGTAAGTAAGTTATTTTTTCCATGTTCAAGATCCGTTCCCCTTTGAAGGGGTAGGGGATGATTCTCGGGAACACCTAAATCAGCACGAGTCATCATCCCCCTATCCCCTTCAAAGGGGGACGGACTTTTTCCACGGTTCAGAGATCCTAACTTCTGCGCCATAGTGAATCACGTACCAGGCCGATGATCCGTTTATGAGCCGTTTTCCAGAAACAAGGCAGAAACGGCAGCTCTAAGGGAAAACTACGGGTTGGTTCTTTGGCTCCCGCGGGCAATTAGTATATTTGGCGTTGAGAAACGGGGAGCGTCTCCAAACCGGTGGCGGCCCTTTAAAGAAGCACTATGAAATTATTGGAAGGAAAAACTGCCTTAGTTACCGGCGCCTCCAAAGGCATTGGCCGGGCCATCGCGAAGAAATATGCCGCAATGGGCGCCAACGTGGCCTTCACCTATCTCTCCAGCGTGGAGAAAGGCCAGGCCCTGGAGCAGGAATTAGCCGAGTACGGCATCCAAGCCAAAGGCTACCGTTCAGATGCGGCTGACTTCACCCAAGCCGAGCAACTGGTGGAAGCCGTGGTAAAAGACTTCGGCAAGCTGGATGTACTGGTGAACAACGCCGGTATCACCAAAGATGGTCTGCTGATGCGCATGAGCGAAGAACAGTGGGATGCCGTGATCAACACCAACCTGAAATCGGTCTTCAACCTGACCAAGGCGGCCACCAAGCACATGATGCGCGCCAAGAACGGTTCCATCATCAACATGACCAGTGTGGTGGGCATCAAAGGCAACGCCGGACAGGCCAACTACGCGGCTTCTAAAGCGGGCATCATCGGGTTCACCAAGTCGGTGGCCCTGGAGTTGGGTTCCCGGAACATCCGCAGCAACGCCATCGCGCCAGGCTTCATTGAGACCGACATGACCGACGAGTTGGATGCCGCGGTAGTAGCCGAGTGGCGCAAAGCTATCCCGCTGAAACGCGGAGGTTCCCCGGAGGACGTGGCCAACGCCGCCGTATTCCTGGCCTCAGACTTGTCTGCCTACGTAACCGGACAAACGTTGCAAGTAGACGGCGGTATGCTCACCTAATTAATTAGGAATTAAGAATTAGGAATATTTCCTAAAGAAAGCCGGTGTTGGTACAGACTGACACTGGCTTTCTCTTTTCTGTAGGGGTACTCCCTTGTGGTTGCCCTTTCTTGTGATTGCCCATTTTCCATGCTATTTTCCAGAGGATGCACGGACAAGGTCGCGACCTGTCCCACGATGCCAGCTAACGTTACCGAGCAAACCGTGAAGGGCAACCACAAGGGAGTACCCCTACCCTTTTAGCCTACTTTCCAGAAAACAGCCCTAAACCAGAGAAAGGCAATAACGAGCCTTGGCGGTCAGTTAAGAAATAAAGTAGTTAACCAGAGCAGATTCAACTCAAATTTGGCGTACTTCTTTTATCTTGCTACTTGATCCTGTGACTTAACCCGCCGTTTGTGCCATCACTCCAAATCTACACTGCTTATTCTCCCTGGTATGCATTGCTTTGCCTGGCGGCAGGAATCGGTGTTGCCTGGTTCATGTACCGCCGGGGTGGCCCCTGGCCTACGGGGCTGCGCTGGTTTTTAGCTTCTTTGCGGGCCCTTCTGGTGACGTTGGTGTGTTTCCTGTTGCTGGAACCTTACACGCGCCGCATTAGGCAGGAGGAGGTAAAACCCAAAGTAGTGCTGGCGCTGGACAACTCCCAATCGGTGGGGCTGTTTACCCAAAAAGAAGATCTAACCCGCACCCTGCAAAGAGTAGATGCGCTGGCCGAACGGCTCCGGGAAAAAGGGCTGGAAGTGGTGAATCAAACCTTTCAGGCGGGAGACACCGCCGTTACCTCATTGGCGCAGACGCCGCTCAACGCCCCGGTCACCAACCTGCATGCCTTACTGGAAAAAGGAAACCAGACCTATCACAACCAGAACCTGGCCGCCACCGTCCTCATCTCAGACGGCATCCATAACCAGGGCCCCACGCCCACGTTCCAGATGTATGATGCCCCCATTTACCCATTGGCGCTAGGCGATACCGTGGCCCAGCGTGATGTGGTACTGGAAGAAGTGCAGTACAACAAAATCAACTACACAGGCACCTCCTTCCCAGTGGTGGCGCGGGTACGGCACAACGGCTTCACGGGCACAAATGCCACTATCCTGCTGCAGGAAAACGGCAAAACGGTACAGCGCAAAACCGTGGCCTTGCCGCGCAGCGGAACGGTTCAAACCTCGTTTCAGGTAACCTCGGGGCAAACAGGCAAGAAACACTACCAGGTGGTGGTGCAACCCCTCACCGCAGAATTCACCACGTTGAACAACCGCAGGCACGCGTACCTGGAGGTAATCAAAGGGAAACTGAAGATTTTGGTGGCTGCCGCCGCTCCGCACCCAGACATCAAAGCCCTCCGCAGCGCGCTGCTCACTAATCAGCTTCTGGAAGTAGAGGTAGTGCTGGGGCCTTTCCAAAACCCATCGTTCAAAACACCGTATGACGCCGCTATCCTCCACCAGATTCCCCACACCAGCGGGATGGGCACAGAATGGCTTCGCCGGTTAAGGGCTGCCAACGTGCCCTCGCTCTACATTCTGGGCCCTCAAACCGATTTCAATGCCTTTAACGCGCTACAGGCCGGCGTACAACTGAGCCGACCTTCGCCGCAGTTTGACGAGGTGCAGCCTATTTTGAACAACACCTTCCGCCGTTTCTCTACCGAGCCCATCGCCCAGGCCCGGATCAGAAGCTGGCCCCCCGCGGCGGTAACCTACGGAGACTGGCAGATTGCCCCGGCGGCCGAGGTCATTCTGCAACAGCAGGTGGGCACGGTCAGAACCACCAAACCGCTTCTGGTCTACAAGCCAGCGGCCCCCACCCCTGCCGCCGTGCTCCTCACCGACGGTAGCTGGCAGTGGCGCCTCACCGAGGCCGTTGACCACGGCTCGTCGCAAATCTATGACGAGCTGATGACCCACCTGGTACAGCTGCTGGCCAACCGCCGGAACCAGAAGCGCCTGCACGTGTACCCGGTAAAAGATGAGTTTGAAACCTCAGAAGGGGTGGCCTTGCAAGCCGATGTCTTCAATGCCGTACAGGAGGAAATCTTCGGGCAGACGGTTTCGCTCACCCTCACCCACGGAGGCGGAAAACAGACCCGCCATACATTTAGGCACGAGCAAGGCGGCGAAGGGCTGCGGCTGGGCAACTTACCCGTGGGCGTGTACCGCTACACCGCATCTACCCGCGTAGAAAACCAACCTTATACAGACACCGGTGAGTTTATAGTGCAGGAACAGAACCTGGAATCGCTCCTGGCCGTGGCCGATCATCGTTTATTAAGCCAGATTGCAGAGCGGTCAGAGACACGGTTGTATTACCCGGCCCAACTGGCCCAACTGGAACAAGATCTTTTGAAGGCCAACTTTAAAACCGTTCTGCGCAGCCACCAGGAAGAAAAAGATTTGCTGGAGCAGCCGTGGTTCTATTTCCTGCTGCTGGGTTTGGCCTGTACAGAGTGGGCCTTGCGGCGCTTCTATGGGAGTTTGTAGTGCTCCTGGCTTTCTGCCGTTTCTACCCCACTTTCCTAAAAGTTAGCCCAAAACAGGCCAAAGGCGTACCTTTGGTTTCTACCTAAACTTGACGCTTTGCAGTATTTCCTTCTCAACAAGCCTTTTGAAGTCCTCACCCAGTTCACAGATGAAACCGGCCGCAGCACGTTGAAAGACTTTGTGCCCATTCCCAACGTGTATCCTGTGGGCCGGTTAGATTATGACAGCGAAGGTTTGGTGCTGCTCACCGATGACAAACAATTGCAGCATCGGCTCTCTGCCCCAAAGTTCAAGGTGGAGAAAACGTACTGGGTGCAGGTGGAAGGCACGCCCACCCATGAGGCACTGAACCAGCTGGAAAGAGGTGTGCTGATCCAAGGCAAAAAGACCACCCCGGCCAAAGCCAGGCTGTTAGAGGAAGTGAACCTGGGAGAACGTTCTAAGCCCATCCGGTTCCGGGCGAACATTCCAACTACGTGGGTGGAAATCAAAATAAGCCAGGGCATGAACCGGCAGGTGCGTAAGATGACGGCGGCGGTGGGCTACCCTACCCTCCGGCTGGTGCGCGTGGCCATCGGAACTCTGAAATTGGACTCGCTACCGCCCGGTGAATTTAGAGCGTTGACACCCGAAGAAGTAAAACAGCTGAAAGGACTGGCCAAACCGATAAATACCTTCCAACGCCCTTATAAAAAACGGTAAGTTCTTTTTCGGCCCGTTTTCCGGAAAACAGCTTAGAAACGGAACCGTAGCATTGTGGCACCTACACGACGTGTCTCCATGAAACGACAACTGTCTCTTCTTTAAAATACTCTCTCCCAAGGCAAGAACTAGCGCTCATTTGCATAGGACGGCAATCAAGTACTTGACCCTGTGACGCTGCGTAGAACCACGGCGTTACAGGGTAACGCCACTACGTTTCTGACCTGTTTCCCTAAAAACAAGCCAAAAACGCATTCTTACCTGACACCCTCCGCCAATTGTTCGTATATAGAAACTTTGGGCTTTTGCCAGAAATGACATTGTGTCACAAATGGCATGAATTTAGGCCTTGGCACATGTCTTGTTACTAAGAAGCAAAACAAGTTAAATCAGGAACTACTTAAAATAAAACTATAGCAATGGGAAAAATCATAGGCATTGACTTAGGAACTACCAACTCTTGCGTGGCCGTAATGGAGGGGAACGAACCGGTGGTGATTCCGAACAGCGAGGGCCGTCGGACTACTCCGTCCATCGTGGCTTTCCTGGACAACGGGAACGGTGAGCGTAAAGTAGGAGATCCTGCCAAGCGTCAAGCTATCACCAACCCACAAAATACCATCGCGTCCATCAAGCGTTTCATGGGCCGCGGCTACTCTGAAGTAAAAGACGAAACCCAGCATGTGTCTTATAACGTGCAGTCTGGCAGCAACAACACCGTGCGCGTGAAAATTGGCGACCGCGAATACACGCCGCAGGAGCTTTCTGCCATGGTGTTGCAGAAAATGAAGCAGACCGCGGAAGATTACCTGGGCACTTCCGTGACCGAGGCGGTAATCACCGTGCCGGCCTACTTCAACGACGCGCAACGTCAGGCCACCAAAGAAGCCGGGCAGATTGCCGGTTTGGAAGTGAAACGGATCATCAACGAGCCTACCGCCGCGGCCTTGGCGTACGGCTTGGATAAAAAACACGCTGACCAGAAAATAGCGGTATACGACTTAGGTGGTGGTACTTTCGATATCTCGGTGCTGGAATTAGGCGACGGTGTGTTTGAAGTATTGTCTACCAACGGTGACACGCACTTAGGTGGTGATGACTTTGACCAAGTAATCATTGCCTGGTTAGCCGATGAGTTCAAAGCGGAAGAAAGCATGGACTTGCGCACTGACCCAATGGCGTTGCAGCGTTTGAAAGAAGCGGCTGAGAAAGCGAAAATCGAGCTCTCGTCTTCTTCTGAGACCGAAATCAACCTGCCGTACATCACGGCTACCCAGACAGGCCCTAAGCACTTGGTGCGTAAATTAACGCGGGCCAAATTTGAGCAATTGGCAGATTCTTTGATCCGTCGTTCCATGGAGCCGGTTCGCAAGGCCTTGCAAGACGCTGGTTTGCAGCCAAGTGACATTGACGAGGTGATCTTGGTGGGTGGTTCTACCCGTATCCCAAGAATCCAGGAGGAAGTAGAGAAGTTCTTCGGCAAGAAACCATCTAAGGGGGTGAACCCAGATGAGGTGGTGGCCATTGGCGCCGCGATCCAGGGTGGTGTCTTGACCGGCGAGGTGAAAGACGTTCTGTTATTAGACGTAACTCCGCTTTCCTTGGGCATTGAGACCATGGGCGGCGTGATGACCAAACTGATTGAGTCCAACACCACTATCCCGACCAAGAAGTCTGAGACCTTCTCCACCGCTTCTGACAACCAGCCAAGCGTGGAGATCCACGTGTTGCAGGGTGAGCGCCCTATGGCCCGCGACAACCGCACCATCGGAAGGTTCCACTTGTCAGATATTCCACCGGCACCGCGTGGGGTTCCGCAGATAGAGGTAACGTTTGACATTGACGCCAACGGTATCCTGCACGTGTCTGCCAAAGACAAAGGAACCAACAAGGAGCAGAAAATCCGTATTGAAGCTTCTTCCGGTTTGTCTGAGCAGGAGATTGAGCGCATGCGCAAAGAGGCGGAGGCGAACGCCGAGGCGGATCGCATTGCGAAAGAGCAGGTAGAGAAAGTGAACCAGGCGGACTCTATGATCTTCCAGACCGAGAAGCAGCTGAAAGAGTACGGCGAGAAACTTTCTGCCGGAAACAAAACTGCCATTGAAGCAGCTCTGGCTGACCTGAAAAAAGCGCATGAGTCCAAAGACCTGGGCGCGATTGACAGCGCCATGGAAAGCATCAACAACGCGTGGCAGGCGGCCTCTCAGGAGATGTACGCGGCCACCGGCGGAGCTGGACAACCAGGCCCTGACGCCGGATTCGGTGGCGGACAGCCAGGCGGCGGAAGCGCGGACGGAACCCAGCAGCAATCCAGCGGCGGTGCTGACAACGTGACGGACGTAGATTACGAAGAAGTAAAATAATTAATATAGGTTTAGTTGAGGAAAGCCTCACCGCGTTGCGGTGAGGCTTTTTTGTTGAATGATAAGCATCTATAAATGCCAGATAATCTTCTTCCTTTAGGCATTCCAGAGAGCCTTATAATTCTGGATCTCTGGAATGATATTTAGCTCTTTCCTGCCAATGCTCTGTTTCCGACTATCCTGTCTAAGGCTATGTTGCATAGAGGACAGAGCGTGATGGTTAATAAAAAATATAGAATCCATACCCTTGGATAAGGAGTTGAACCTAAAAAATCAATTACAGAACCCTCTGGAACAACAATTCCCATTAGATTGAGTAACATAAGGAAAGTGAAGAGTAACATAAGGAAAGTGAAGAGCTTAAAAAATACATTTAATTTATTTAGAGATGTATAGATATAGACTAGGAGATAAGGCAACATAACAAATAGCAGAAAAGACCATGTACCATAAAAGAAAGTCATTCCCCACAAATAAAAGCCATGGCTAAAATTATTACTGTATTGATCGCTTGCATCAAATATTTCTAAAGATATCACTACAAATACCCCTGTGCAAACAGGGAAAACCAATATTAATATTGCGATAAATCTACTTAGCAAGTAAGGCCACATGCTTTTTCTTTTAGTTACAGTCATTCGATAAGGTACTTAAAGGTTTCTTGCCATCTACTACGTCCTTGACTTTGGCCCAATCTGGACGATAAACCTGAGGATCGTTTTTGCTTGCAGTGCCTTGGTGACTGTTTACATAATTTTGTATCCCATTTTGAAAAGACTTCCAAAGATTATCCGCACCAATAAATACCAGACCTTCGGAACCTAAAATTGAGGTTACTGTAATATTCCAGTTCGAATGCTAATTTTATTACAATAGTAGACCTGCATTAAGAATAGGTATAACAAATAGGCCAAATATTACCCAAATCAACACAAATTTGGTTTTGCTACTGACAGTCATTTGATAAGGTGCTTAATGTTGTTTTCAATTAGAATCCATTTTATTCTTTCATTGTGCTTATAGGCGCTATACGGCTTTTCACTTTTCCAGCTTTTAACCTTTCTTCCGTGTCTGGTCTTCCATTCGTAAGTCTTTATTTGGTATTCTCCCATTGATGTTTGTTTAAAAGAGTCTGGCTCTGGAAAAGCTAAAATCCTAACTATCAAGAACAAGATAGGTATCAGTGCCAAGCAAATTATTAATTTCCTTTTCATAGAAGTCTTTATGAAAACAACTACCAAAGGCAAAATTGTCCCAAGAATAACCAAAATAGTAGATACGATATTGATAGAGACTAATATACTGTAATTAAGATGTGAGAATTCAGGTCGGTCCGTAAGAACACTAAAGTATATTCCCCTTGTTATTCCTCCATATGGAAGAGTAAGCACAAGGGTTAGTATGTTTACTATTACTATTACTATCAAACTTGCATCAAAAAACCTTTTTATAACCTTCATATGTTATAAGCTTTTACTTGCAATCAGTTGAAAGAGTGCTTAATGGTTTTTTGCCGTCAACTACGTCTTTAAGAGCTGACCAATCCGGCCGATACGTTTCAGTAATGCTGTTTGATGCATTGCCACTATGATTGTTTACATACAATTTTATTCTATTTTGGAAAGATGTCCACAGTTCATCAGCTTGATTAAAAGGGATTCCACCGACTATCTGTGAGCCAGTGATGATAGCATCAGAAAGCCTGTCTACTCCTCTAGTATAAAAGGTATAGCTGCCGTCTGTATTAGTTGTGAATCCGAACTCTCTATTGCCGCTAACAGGATGAACACCATTAAACGGGTCTTTTAGAGTGGAGAACGTCCAACTGTTGGAGTTGTAATTCGATACGATAACTGAGCCGTTCCTAGGACCCCAGATGTCTATACTTACAATAGCACCCAAAGGGTTGTTGGAAGACCAGAGAGCCCTGTCATCCACGTTGTAGTGGTTATAAGGTGTAAACTCAGAGTTTTCAGTATCCACAAAGTTATTGATGTTTATTCTAATTAGGTTAAGAAACTGCTCTGCCGTAGCCCGCTGCCCATTGATCATGGGGAGTGTGTTCACCCTCACCCCGAAATAGTCCATGTTCACCACCGAGCTATAGGCGTTGTCAATGTCTAAGACTTTGGATAAATAAGCTGTGCTAGCAGGTATATCAATACTAAATGATGGATACGAATTTTGAGTAACAATACCCCCCACCTTCTGCTGCTGGGCAAGGCCAACTGTGAACTTGGCCAGAGCCACCCACTGCTGGACAATGGCACAGGGCACGTCCGGAAGCAGCGCAAATGGTTTTTCGTAAATTGCGTTCTCCAGCTCATCATTGCTTGGTGGCTCTGAATCCCCGTCCCCTCCGCCGCCATCAGTGGTCTCGCCGCCGTAGCCGCCGCCATCATCAGTGTCCGGTTCCGTCTCCTCTGTATAATCGCAGAGATTTACATAGGTGGTATTGGTGTATTTATAGGAGCAGTTGTCCCCCACGCACACCCAACCACTATGTTGCTCCAGTGGCACAGAAAAGCAGCTAGACCGGGCTTGGCTCGGAGATACACTTCCGGCACTTCCCTTCCTGGCCATCTTGCTAATCTTTCCCCGCACGTAGTAGTAGTAGTAGTAGCCGTTAACGAACTCCCCGCCCAAGTTGGTGTAGAAGACCAAACCGGTGAAGTCCTGGGGCACGTCCCGGTAGCCGAAGTCCCGTTGGACCATGAAGAAGGAAACTTTGGCTTAATCGGTAACATGAAATAATTAGCGGCAGAGAAGCTCTAGAGTGTTACCTGAAGCTTTAAAAGGCACAAGCAAGATATTGATACTCGCAAAAAAGCCATTTTGTAACGAAGTTAACACTCTACTAATCTGTTTATATATTTAACCCATTTAGGGTTTTCCGTGGATCGGCTTTTAAAGCCATTCTCTTGGTGCAAGTGTCTGCTGGGGTCAGCGTTTACAGGCTACTTCTTTAAAAACAACCCAAAACAGGGAGTTTATTGGCACACTGCCGCAAGCCTTGGTTGGTAAGTTGTTTTGAGGCTACTTTTATGAAAACAAGCAAAAAACACTAAACAGCCTCATTGTAAGAATAAAAGGAAGGCCAGTAAAGATACTCCTCAACTTCATCACCCTGGATTTTGAGACGGCCACCCCAGAGCGGGACAGCCCGTGTGAGATTGGCGTGGCGTTTGTGCAAGAAGGAAAGATCGGGTAAACCAAAGTGTTGCGGGCCAAACCAACCATTTGCAACTCCCGTAAAAGAAGCTTACGGCAAATTTTATGCATTACGCGATCTATTCCCGAAACGGTACCCCCGCCTTTTTAGAAGAGGAAACATTGGTACTAGCAAAAGACACCCTGAAGGTGCTACCTGAGGTTAGCCCCGTAGCGTTATTGGACGAGGAAGGGTGTTTATACCCCATCAAACAAGAAGGGCATAAACCGCTAGAAGAGGCCTTGCTTGCTGCGGATTATCTGGATCTGGATTTCAAGAAGGTTTCCAATCCAATTGGACTTAAATAGCTGTCCAACACCAGCACCCTAAGGCCACTCTACAAAGAGTGGCTTTTTTATTTCTCTCTCAAAAGCCTACTTACGTTCTCCTGCCCTCTCTTCCATCTTAATCCAGCTTCCTTTCCACTTCCTGCACCTGATACTTGCTTACACCGCAAGTATCCTCAATTCTAAGGAGTTTCCTGGCCAAATGTAAACGTCCTCGGCTAAAACGGTTGTACCTTGCAGCTGCAACGCAAAGAAGGACGAGCGCATGGATTTTATTACCCTGGATTTTGAGACGGCCACCCCAGAGCGGGACAGCCCCTGTGAGATTGGCTTGACGTTTGTGCAGAAGGGACAGATTGTGGGAACGGAAGCATGGCTGATCAAGCCGAAATCTTACCCCTACTTCAACGGCATGAACATCAGCATCCACGGCATTAAGCCGCAGGATGTCAAGAACAGCCCGGCGTTTGACCAGGTGTGGCAAGAGTTAAGGCCCATGCTACAGAACCAACTAGTGATTGCCCATAACGCCAGCTTTGACATGAGCGTGCTTCGGGCTACCCTGAACACCTACCGGCTACCTTTCCCAGAATTGCAGTACGCGTGTAGTGTGCAGTTCTCCAAGCAGGTGTGGCAAGGGCTACCGCAGTATGACTTGAAGTCGCTCTGTAACCGCCACGGCATCCAGTTCAAACACCACCGCGCCGCCGCTGATTCCTATGCCTGCGCAGAATTAACGCTCAGGGCCCTGGAACACACCAACTGCCGCCAAGTAGAAGATTTCCCTGAGAAGCTGAAAATCAATTTCGGTAAGCTGTACGAGGGAGGCTATTCTGCTTCTTCGGTGAAAAAAGAGCCTAAAAAGAAGAAGCCATTCCCGTATTAGAAAACATGCGTTTTGGGCCTACTTTCTGAAAAAGGGGCTTAAAACGCATGTTTAGCTTTTCTCCAGTTGAGTCACACCAACGTACCCCCGGCCTCCGTCTAACACTACTTTCCAGCCTTTCTTTTTGAGGGCTCGTTTGATGAATTCATTCAGGAAACCGTGCGCCACCAGTACGGCAATTCCGGTTTCCTCGGCTTCTTTGATCAGGTGCTGGGCGGCTTGGGAAGCGCGGGCTTTGGCTTGTTTGAAACTCTCAATGTCTTTCTGGTTTAAGCCCAGCAGCCACAAAACCCGGGAGGTTACCTGCCACCATTTAAGCGGAAACTTGCCCACCGGCAATCCCCAGATGCGGTTCTCAAATTCTTTAAAGGTGGCATCTTCTATCAGCTCTACGTCTGGCCCAAACAACAGCAAGGCCGTAGCCTTCGCGCGGGGCAAGGTACTGCAAAACACTCTTTTGATTTGATCCGTGGGCAGATGCTCACTCCGCTCAATAACCTGTTCCACCTCGGCCACATTGTACTCCTGCAGATAGTGCTGGGCCTGCGCCTTCGTAAAAAAGCCCTTTTGGTTGATGATAGGCCGGGCGTGCCGGATGAGGTAAATGTGGGGAGTATCTGGTTTCATTTCTTCTGTATAGCGAAAAGCAAGAGAAAGCGGTTACTCCCGTTTTCTCTTGCTTTTCGCTATACAGGCTTAATAGTGTGGGAGGAAGCCACGCTTGGCCGTGGGCGAAACCAGACTAGGTCATGTTGACAGTACCCTGCTCGTCAAGCGTGATGCCGGTGGGGCACGGCACGTCATTGGCCCCTAACGCCCGGGGCTGCGGCTCAAAACTTTGGGGGCCTCCGTAGCTGCCCTTTATTTTGTAACACCCAGAAAGCAAGAGAACCAGTGCAGCAAATACATACAGGCGGAAAAGTATCTTCATAGAGATTGATTTGGAAAGCCTTCTTTGAAGATACTTTTAGAAAGAAAAAGAGTTGCCTTTGTACCTTCTCAGGAAGAGAATACGTTAGTGAAGATTTTCAGAACCCTGTTCCCAGAGCATGTTTAAACGTTATCCTTTGCGCTGCAAACGCCCTGGACAAGAACCTCCGGACGCCTTTTTCTCTCCTGTGGCATTGTCACGCGGTTCAAAAAACGCTTCCGGGAAACCTTATTCTGCCTATTTTTACTTACAAAAGCAAACCCTAGTCAACCTCTTAGAACCTTATGAGACTCCGTCGTGTACTTCTGCTCGTGTTTATGCTGATGTTCGTTTTGTTTGCCGTAGTGCAATTGAACGACCCTGACCAAGCCATTTGGGTAGTGGTTTATCTGGCGGCGGCGGTGCTTTGCTTTCTGGCGTACCAGCGGAAATTGTATAGATGGGTCTACGCGCTGGCTTTTCTGGGGTACGCCGTCGGGGCCTTTTTGCTCTGGCCGCCGGTGTACCACGGCGTTATTCAAGGCATGGAACACTCGCCCGCCATTGAGGAAGCCCGTGAGTCATTGGGCCTCAGCATTTGCGCCCTGGTCATGGTCTACTGTTTTATCCTTGAATGGCGCTACAGAGCGTAGACGTTTTAGGGCTTTCAGGAAAGTTTGGGGCAGACGCTTTTCCTTTCTTTTCAGAAAAACAGCCTTTAAACGGCCTGTTGGTAGACCTGCCGGTACAATTGCGTTTTGATTTCTTCCAGACCAGGCATGCCCAGCACATGGGGGTATGACAGGAGCAGCAACTTCACCCAAGGCTTTTCTGCGCCATACGGTGGTTGCCGGTACTCAAAATCATTTACCCAGAACCCAGCCCGCTCATAAAAGCTGATCCGGCGTTTGGCCACCTCCGTTAAGGGCGGTTCCGCTTCCAAAATGAACGGCAACGGGGTTGCTTTTACAACTGCTTCAAGGGCTTTCCTGCCTATGCCTTCTCCCCTGACGGCAGGCGCAACGGCGAAATGCTCCAGAAAGGTAAACCCAGTTAAGTGCCAAATCCCGAAAAAGCCCCGGAAAACCCCTTCGCTGGAGATAAATAAAAACTGGTAAGCGGGGTTCTCCAGTAGCTTCTGCTGCTGCGCCAAACTTCGCCGCTCTTCCTCTGGAAACGCTTCTTCATACAAAGCCCACGCCTGAGAGAACTCGGGCGTGGCAGTACTGGCTATAGGCTGAAAGGAAAGCAACGGCTAGTCCATTTCAATGTCGCCGCGGCGGAGTTGCTCTACCGAGCGCATCACTTTGTCGCGTTGGGTGGTGCGGTGTTTCTCCAGGGCATCGGCTACTACGGCGTTGGTGGTTCCCAAAATCTGGGCGGCGAGCAAACCGGCGTTGGTGGCTCCGTTCAACGCTACCGTGGCCACGGGCACCCCCGAAGGCATTTGCAGGATAGACAGAACAGAGTCCCAGCCGTCAATGGAGTTGCTGGATTTTACGGGCACCCCAATCACAGGCAGTGTGGTGAGGGCGGCCACCATGCCGGGCAAATGAGCGGCTCCACCGGCTCCGGCAATGATTACTTTCAAGCCTTTCTTACGGGCACCTTCGGCGTACTCCAGCATGCGGTGCGGCGTGCGGTGCGCCGAGACAATGGTGACTTCAAAGGGAATGTTCAGTTGTTCCAGAATATCGGCGGCGCCCGACATTACTTTCAGGTCTGACTGGCTGCCCATGATAATGCCTACTAAGGCCGTGTTTTGCTCAGGAGATGGACTCATGCAATGATTTTTAAGCGGTTCTTGATGATATCTGCTTTCTGTTTTACTTCTTCAATGGTGGGGGCCAGCACCGTTAAATGGCCCATTTTCCGGAAAGGACGGGTAAACTTTTTCCCGTATAGATGGATGTGCACGCCGGGTTCCTGCAATACGGCTTCCAGCCCTTGGTACACGGCTTCACCGGAATACCCCGCTTCGCCTAAGAGGTTTACCAAAATGGCCGGACAATGCGGCTCGGTATCGCCCAAAGGCAACCCTAAAATAGCCCGCAGATGCTGCTCAAACTGTGAGGTGGCGTTGGCTTTCATGGTGTGGTGGCCGCTGTTGTGCGGACGCGGGGCTACCTCGTTCACCAGAATCTGCCCGTCACGGGTCACAAACATTTCTACGGCCAAAAGGCCCACAATGTCCAGCCCGGTAGTGACGTGCGTGGCAATCTCAATGGCCATGCGTTGCAACTTGTAGGCAATCTGGGCCGGGGCCAGCAGGTAATCTACCAGGTTGTGCTCAAGGTGCATCACTTGCTCTACTACCGGAAAAGCCTTTACCTCCCCCCGCACGTTTCGGGCGCAGATGACGGAGATTTCTGTTTCAAACTCCACCAGCTTTTCCAGCACGGTGGGTGCCTGGAAGGCTTTCTGGAAATCATCGGCTGATGAAAGTCTGGTGACGCCGTTGCCGTCATATCCGCCGCGGCGGAGTTTCTGGAAAGCAGGCAGGAAATCTTGGTTGGCCTCTAATTCAGCGGAATCTTGCAACAGCCTGAAAGCTGAGGTGGGAATGCTGTTTTTCCGGAAGAACTCTTTCTGCAAACCTTTGTCTTGAATAGTCTGCAGCGAAGCGGGTTTCGGATACACCTGAATGCCCTCCTTCTCCAAAGCAAACAGCGCATCTACGTTCACATGCTCAATCTCAATGGTTACGTGCGTGCAGCGTTTCCCGAAGGCGTACACCGTGTCATAGTCTTTGAAATCACCGTGTACAAACTCTTCGCAGAGATGCCGACAAGGCGCATGTTCATCGGGATCCAGCACCAGGGTATAGAGGTTGAAATCCAGGCCCGCCTGCAACAACATACGGCCTAGTTGTCCGCCGCCCAATATGCCTAATTTGATAGTATTCATCTTAAAACCGGAAAATCAGGGTAAAAGGTAACTGCTTTTCCAACGGGAATTTCTGGTTCCGTTGAAACGCCAAATCTCACCCTTATGCGGGTAAGCTACAAATTTTGGAGCCGCAAGAAGGTCATTTTCTTTCAAAAACACGCGGCCCGCAAAAACCGGACGCACAAACTCGCACGCTGGTGGCAAGGGAAGAGGGGCGTTTGCAGCGTCTGCGGCAGAGCAGGAAACAGACAATCTGGTTTCCTGCTGCTTGGCTTATGGCTGGTAATTTCCTGAATTTCCGTATTATTGGCGGCAATGGAAATTCTACTCGCCACTTTCTCTGCTTTGTTCTCGGTGGTAAACCCGTTTGGGGCCATGCCGGTGTTTCTCACGCTCACGCATGACGACTCCCCAGCCCGCCGGAACCAGCAGGCATTACGCGCCTGTATTTACATGATCCTGATTTTGACCGTGTTCTTTCTGGCCGGTCAGGCGGTATTAGACTTTTTCGGACTCAGAATCCATGATTTACGTATTGCCGGGGGCATCATGATCATGCGGGCGGGCTTAGATCTCCTCAATCCTAAAGCCGAAGATGGCAAGAAAATCTCCAAAGACGTAGTGGCCGAAGGGGTGGAGAAACAAGACATCTCCTTCACTCCGCTGGCCATGCCTCTGCTCTCTGGCCCGGGATCTATTGCGGTAGTCATCAGTCTTTTCACCAAATCCCTCACCTACCTTGACATGGGCCTGATGGTACTGGCGATCATCTTGTTAGGTCTGGTGAGTTACATCATCCTGCTTTTTTCGCCCCGGCTGATGATCTTCATGGGGAAAGCTGGCCTGGCGGCACTTTCCAAAATCATGGGCTTCATTGTGTTATCATTAGGCGTCAGCTTTATTGTCACGGCCCTGCTGGCTCTGTTCAAATAACCAGTCACCTCCCAAAAAAGCCGCTTTTAAGCTGATTTTACAAAACCAGCCTAAAAACAGGAATCATCTTTAACCGCTCCTTACACGTATTCTGACTCAGAACTACAGACTCAGAACTCAGGACTCATTATTATGCTTTATCTTTGCGCTATGCAATTAAAGAACGACTTGCTCCTACGGGCCGCCATGGGGCAGCCTACTGAACGAACTCCTGTGTGGCTCATGCGCCAGGCAGGCCGCATTTTACCGGAATACCGCGCCGTGCGGGAACGTCTCTCCGGCTTCAAGGAACTGGTGGAAACCCCTGAACTGGCCGCCGAGGTCACCATTCAGCCGGTGGATTTGCTGGACGTAGATGCCGCCATTATTTTCTCCGATATTCTGGTGGTGCCCGAAGCCATGGGCTGCACCTATGAAATGATAGAAAAACGCGGGCCCTTGTTCCCCAACACCATCAAAACCGCTGCCGATGTTGAAAACATACGCGTGGCTGATCCTTACGAGCACCTGAACTACGTGTTGGAGGCCATCAAAGTCACCAAGCGTGAACTGAACGGCCGCGTGCCCTTGATTGGGTTTGCGGGGGCACCGTGGACGATCTTCGCCTACATGGTGGAAGGCAGCGGCTCCAAGACGTTCTCCAAAGCCCGTAAAATGCTGTACGAAGCCCCTGAGTTGTCGCACCAGTTGCTCCGCAAAATCACCGATACCACCATTGCTTACTTAAAAGCGCAGGTAGAAGCGGGTGCAAACCTCATCCAGATCTTTGATTCCTGGGCGGGTATTTTGCCCCCGGCGCATTACAAGGAATTCTCTTATCGCTACATAGCAGAGATTTGCCAGGCCATTCGAGGGGTTCCGGTCACGGTTTTCGCCAAAGGTGCTTTCTTCTCCCTCTCAGATTTTGCCCAACTAGACTGCCAGGTAATTGGCTTGGACTGGAACATGGACGTGAAAGACGCCCGCGCCGCCGTTGGCCCCCACAAAACCCTGCAAGGCAACTTAGACCCCTGCGCGCTTTACAACGATTTTGCCGGCGTAAAACGCGAAACCATCAAGATGCTGGAAGCCTTCGGGCCAAACCGGCACATTGCTAACCTAGGCCACGGCGTGTACCCAGACACAGACCCGGAGAAAGTGAAATGCTTTATCCAGACAGTGAAAGAGTATAGCCACCGGTAAGCGTTTCAAGCCTCTTTTTGGAAAACCGACGTAAAAACGGCCTCTTGTAGTAAGTCACAGGAGGCCGTTTTTATATCGGGAAAAAGGAATCTAAGCTAAGCAGGAACTCCCCCCTTTGAAGCTAATATTGTAGGGAAAAAGGAAGTCCTTTCCTTGGCTTGTCCCCTGACAAGCCAAAGTATATCAATTGCAGACTTGGACACTTTTCTTCCGTCCTGTCGGGGCACAGACCGGGAAGAGAAAATGAGTGACTATTTAGTTTATGAAAATCCCGGAAAATCTAACCGCTCTTCCGGAGTTCCACTCCGGAAGCAACCTGCCGGGGAGTTCCACTCCCCTTTTTTTGCCCGCGGCTCCCGGCGGAGTGGAACTCCGCAGCAGACAGGTTCGGGAGTAGAACTCCCAAACAGCAAGGTTACATAAGTAGATTCACGTATTCCAAAGCCATCGGCACAGACATTCGCAGGTCTGAAAGACACTACGAGGTCTTTTGAGCGGGCGGCATTACGGAGTTGACACGGGTATGAAATGCTTTCTGAGCTCTTTTCCTCAAAACAGCCCTAAAACGCTCCTCGCCAATTAAGCTTTCACCTCAAAAGAAGCCAGTTCGTTCTGCAGCACTTTGGACTGAACGGCCTCCTGTTTCAGTTGTTCCTTGTCAATGGGCACCACGCCTACGTGTTCACAGACCAATCCTCCGCCCAGGTTTGCTAATTCTGCCAAGGCTGGAAGCGGCAAACCGGCGGCCAGACTCAGGGCGGCAATGCTGACCACGGTGTCTCCGGCCCCGGAAACGTCTGAGATGGTACGGATGTAGGCGTCCAGGTAGGTTCTGGTTTGATCAGTTGCCTGGCAGAAGACGCCGCGTTCAGAGAGGGTGACCAGTACGTTCTCCAGTTCCATGGTTTCCTGCAATTGGTTCACGGCCGCTTCAAAGGCGTTCAGATTAGCATCGGCGAAGTCTACTTTCAGCCCTTCTTTGAGTTCTTTGAGGTTGGGTTTGAAGAGCGTGCTACCCTTGTAAGACAGGAAATTCTTCTTCTTGGGGTCGATGACCGTGGGAATACCGGCTGCTTTGGACAAGGTTAGCAGTTCGGCAATCACTTGGGTACTTAAAACGCCTTTGTCGTAATCCTCAAAGATCACCACGTGGGCAGTCTGCAAAAGTACCTTGAAGCGTTGCACCAATGCTTCGCGCTCGCTTACGGAGAGGTCGGTTTCTACTTCGGAATCTATCCGGAGCAACTGTTGGCCGCCGGAGATGATGCGCTGTTTGACAGTGGTGGGCCGCTCAGCACTTAGCACAATGCCTTCGGCCGTCTGGCCTTGTTCCTGCAATAACTGGAGCAGGGCTTTTCCGTCTGGGTCATCGCCTACTACGGAGCAAAGCAGCGGGGTGGCCCCCAGGCTTTGCACGTTCAGGGCCACGTTGGCGGCTCCGCCCAGGCGCTGCTCTATCTTGAGGCGGTTCACGATGGGAACCGGGGCCTCGGGCGACAGCCGGGTTGATTTTCCCCATAGATAGGCGTCAATCATGACATCGCCCACCACCAACACCCGCAGTTGGCTGAAACGCTGAAACAGGGCAGAAATCGTGTGCTGAAGGGACATTCAGGAGAAGGTATAGGTTGAAAACAAAACATTGGATAAAGCACCGGTTTTAAGGGTACTTTATCCAATGTGAGGCAAAAGTAGCAAGAAATCTTGAAACCCGTTTTTAGCTTAGTTTTGCCAAACTAGCCTTAATACGCTCCAAGGCTTCTATCAATTTAGCGTCTGAGGCGGCAAAAGAGAACCGGATACACTCTGGTGCCCCGAAGGCTCCGCCTTCTACCAACGACACGTGGGCATCATTGAGCAGGTACATGGCCAGGTCGTTCGCGTTTTCTATTTTAAGGTCGCCGGCAGATTTCCCGAAGAAAGCGCTCACGTCTGGGAAGATATAGAAAGCTCCCTGCGGCACATACGTCTTGATACCCGGAATGTCGTTCATCAAGCCCAACACCAGGTCACGGCGGCGCAGGTAAGACGCACTCATTTCCTCAGCAGAGGCTCTGCCGCCTTCCAGCGCGGCTTGCGCGGCTTTCTGGGCAATGGAGCAGGTACCGCTGGTAATCTGGCTCTGCATTTTATCGCAGGCATCGGCAATGTTTTTATGGGCGGCAATGTAGCCCACGCGCCAGCCGGTCATGGCGTAGCCTTTGGAGAAGCCGTTCACGGTCACAACGCGGTCTTTGATGGACTCAAAGCGGGCCAGGCTGTAATGCTCGCCGGTGAAGTTGATGTACTCGTAGATTTCGTCGGCGATGACGTGGATTTGGGGGTGTTTTTCCAGAATGGCGGCAAAAGCAGCCAGCTCGTCTTTGGTGAACACAGAACCCGTTGGGTTGCAGGGCGAAGAATACATCACCAGTTTGGTGTTGGGCGTAATGGCCTCCTCCAGTTGCTGGGCCGTGATTTTGAAATCATTCTCCAAAGAGCCGCGCACCGGCACCGGAATCCCCTCGGCCAGTTTCACTACTTCTTCATAGCTCACCCAGTACGGAGAGATAATAATCACCTCGTCGCCGGGGTTTACCAGACACATGACCGCGTTGGCGATGGACTGTTTGGCGCCCGTAGACACCACAATGTTTTCTGGGCCGTACTCCAGGCCGTTGTCGCGGCGCAGCTTTTCCACAATGGCTTTGCGCAGTTCAGGATAGCCCGCTACCGGCGTATAGAAGGTGTAGCCATCATCAATGGCTTTTTTGGCGGCGTCTTTGATGTACTGCGGGGTCTGGAAATCGGGTTCCCCGAAGCTTAAATTAATCACATCTACTCCTTTGGCGGCCAGTTCACGGGCTTTTTTAGCCATGGCAATGGTCTGGGACTCAGAAAGGGAGGTAATGCGGTCTGACAATACGGTTTGTTCGGAAGTCATCATCTCTTGGGAAGACATATATAGTATGAGATCAAAAATAGCGGCTTTTGCCGTTTTTACAGCAAAGTAGAGGATGTTTCAATAATCCTGCACAATAATAGCAAAATGCTTAGTAAACTCGCGAAGAATCTAGCAACCTATCTCTTTTTAACGCAATTAGTAGCTACTCAGTAATTTATCGGAAGCAAAAGCCTACCTGCCTCTTCTACTTGTCTTGCTGGAAAGAGTTTTGTTTTTCTAGGCAGGTCTGCCCAGATGGGAGATATTCCGCGCCAAGATAAGTAAGTCTGTATAAGGCGTATAGTCTTTGGCATAGACCACTTCCATCTGCCGCGCCGCCGCCGGACTGACACGTCTACCCGAAACTTTATCAACGGGCGAGAGAATGGTGGGTTTGGATTCTGAAGACGAAGTCGCTTTCAATCCTACCCATTGGTAAAGGCCTACCAAGTTTCCCAGGCAATTTTTCAGGAACTGTTTTTTGCCTTTGATGCGCCAAATAAGAAACGGAGACAGCACCAGCAATACTGCGCTTACCAGCGAGTTCAAAATTACTTTGTTCCGGCGGTGGTACGGGTTCAGCAAATTTACTTCAATGTGCAGGGCATAATAGTCGCCGCGGGCATCTTTAGAGGAAGACCCGATGATGTAAGCACTGTTTTCGGGCAGAATTTTGAATTCAACGGCACTGTTATGAATCTGCACCATCCACTCAATAATCTGTGAAACAGCCAGGTCTTTGCCGCAGAAAATCAGCTCGTTGATTTTGTAAATCTCAATCACTTCCTGCATCTGCTTTAAATCTGCGGGGGTATGCTGCGGTTCCAGACGCGCCAATGGTTCCTGCGCCCCGGCCTGACGTAACAGGTAAGACGCCCTTTTCACTTCTTTGCCGCTGCCCACCACTGCAATGCGCTTGGCCTTGGGTTCGCCAAGTCGCCAATGCCCGTATTGCCAGTAATGCCAGACCAGACGCCAAAGTGCCATTCCTACTAACCCAACCAGCACCGCCACTAGTAAATGTTTCTTATTGGTATCACCTACAATGGCCACAATGCTGGAGAACGCCATGAGTAGGATGCTGCCCCACAACATGCCTTTTACCAGTCGGTAAAGCCGGAAAGGTTTGTCATAGGCCCCACTGAAAAAAGCACTCCCCAGCCACACGCCCAGGTAAGACGCCCACATGGTAGATACGTCCAAGGGCAACGGGTCTGGCACTACCTTCTCCCCTATTACTGCTCCCAACGCCAGACACAGCCCATCCAGCAAAAGAGGAGTCACTTGCTGAAGTCCTCTGAAGAGAATGGCCATAGCCGCCCGCAGGTAAATGGCCAGCCTGATCAGGAACGAGTACAGCCGGGCCTGCCGTCCGCTGAAGTGTTTCTCGGCGAAGATCCGCATGGCGCGGTAGAACATGAACACGTAGTTCACACTGGTTTTGCGGGTGCTTTCGCCTTTGTAGTGGATGATGCGGGTCTCAGGGAAGTAGTACACCTCAAAACCGCCCTGCTTGATGCGGTAAGAAAGGTCAATGTCTTCGCCGTACATGAAGAAGTTCTCGTCCAGCAGGCCTACTTTCGCCAAGGCCTCGGTTCGCATGAACATAAAGGCTCCGGCCAGAATATCAATTTTGTGAACCTCGTCAACCGGCAAGTGCCCCAGATGGTAGCGGTTAAACACCGAAGAAGTAGGGAACATAGCAGACAGCCCGAACACCTTGCAAAAAGCCACCCACGGCGTGGGAAGCCCGCGCTTGGATTCGGGCAGGAACTTACCGGCCCCGTCCATCATTTTCACGCCCAACGCACCGGCAGCGGGGTGCGCCTCCATGAACTGAAAACATTTCAGGAAGGTATCTTCCTCCACCACCGTGTCAGGGTTCAGGAGTAGTACATACTTGCCCTGCGCCTGCCGGATAGCCTGGTTATTGGCTTTGGAAAACCCCAGATTCTCCTGGTTGGCCAGCAGGATGACCTCGGGAAACCGCCGCTGCACCATCTCCACTGACCCGTCTACCGAGTTATTGTCCACCACAAACACCTCTGCCTGCAAGCCCTTTACCGCCTTTCTAACCGAAAGCAGGCATTGCTCCAGAAAATAGCTGACGTTGTAATTGACAATAATGACGGAAAGGTCTTTCAAGCAGGGCGGGCTGGGTGGTAGAAGATGTGAGCAGGTAGTACGCTGGTAAGTTCAGAAAACTTCTATAAACATAGAACCCGTGCAGAATTTTTAAAAGCCTATTTAACCCAAGTTGCGATTTAAAAAAGCTGAACAACCGTAGAGCCCTACTCAACCCACCCCTCCCAGGCTCTTCTAGTAAGGAAACTTTTGCTGATGTCGCTGTTCGGGAGTACCACCCCGCCGGGAGCCACGGGCAAAAGAAGGGGAGTGGAACTCCCCGACCGAATGCTTTCGGAGTTCCACTCCGAAAGAGCGGGGACGGTGTTTCGCGCGTTTTGGGCCTGTTTTGCGGAAAACGAACCTAAAACGCGCAAGCGTCCGCTTGCGCCCGTAACAAAATGGAAACCGCTAAACAGGTTCATAAAAAAGCAGGAACCTGTGTTCCTGCTCTGGTGGCCGTTTCTGGCCTGTTTTCTTTAAAAGAAGCGATAAACCTAACTTTGACTGTAGGCGGTACGGTCTAGGATACTGCGGCCCAAGGTAATCTCATCGGTGTACTCCAACTCGCCGCCCACCGGAATGCCTCTGGCAATGCTGGAAATACGGGCCGGGTATTCCTTCAGTTTGCGGGTCAGGTAAAAGGCGGTGGTATCGCCTTCCATGGTGGGGCTCAGGGCCAGAATAATCTCTTTCACGCCGGAGTTTGGCAGACGTTCTACCAAGGATTGGATATGCAAATCTGACGGCCCTACGCCTTCCAGCGGCGAAATCACGCCACCCAGCACGTGGTACACGCCTTTGTATTGGGACGTGTTCTCAATCGCAATCACATCTCGCATGTCACTCACCACGCACAGCAGACCACGGTCGCGGAGCGGGTTGGAACAGATGCCGCACACCTCCTGGTCTGAGATATTATGGCAGGTTTTGCAGTACCTGATACCCGTGCGCATGCGCAGCAAGGCCTCAGAAAGTTGTTTGGTATCTTCGGTTTCGGCTTTGAGCAGGTGCAATACCAGACGCAGGGCAGTTTTCTTGCCTATGCCCGGTAACTTCGCCAACTCCTCCACCGCATTCTCAATCAGCTTGGAAGGGAAATTCATCCGTTAGTTCAGGGTTAAACGATATCCGCTGAGATACCCCGGTCATGGATGGCGGTGCACATGATTTCCAGCTCGGTGAAGGTGCCCAGCTTTACGGTGCACTTCCCTTTGTAGTGGATTAACATGGTACATTGCTCGGCCTGTTCCTGCGTGTGGCGGCAGACCTGCACCAGGGTGTTAATCACGTGCTCAAACGTATTAAAGTCATCGTTGTACACCACCAGCTCGCGCACATCGGTGGTTTCCTCCAACAACAGCACGTCTTCCTGCTCCAGAATTTCAGTTAGAATGTCCATACCGCAAAATTAAGCAATTAACATGAGTTTAGGAAGCCTCCTCTGCGTGGGTCTCAGCAAAAGTAAAACAGTCAAAAAGCACCCCTTGTTCCTGAAAAATAGCTAGTTTAGCCTTATTTTTGCTAGAATAGCCCTTATTCAACCCTACGCTTACCAATGTCTGGCGGGCTGGGTTTTCCGCTTAATTTTAAGAAAATGACTCAAAAACAAACTGCCTTGGTCGCCCTGCTCTGGCTGTCGCTTCTGTCTTCCCTCCACACCTTTGCCCAACAGAAGCTGCTGACCATGGAAGACACTTTCCGCAATCCCAGCCTTCTTCCTGCCAACCTGCGCCAACTCACCTGGGTGCCCGGCACCAATGATTACAGCTACGTCAATGACAAAAATGACCAATTGCTGCGCGGCTCCGCGAGAGAAAGTGCGCGCCCCATTTTAACTTCCGCGGAGGTAAGTACTGCTTTGACAAAAATCGGCGGAGCCAATTTAACCGGGCTAAACGGCCTGGAGTGGCTGAACAGCAATGAACTCGTCCTTAACCAGCGCGGTAATTTGTTCCGGTACAACCTACAGACCAAAACCGGCCAACTGTGGTACAAACTGGATGCCGCCGCCGAGAACGTAGACTTTGCGCCCAACCACCAGCGCGCCGCCTTCACCAAAGCCCAGAACCTGTTTATCTCCCAGCCGGGGGCCGAAAACAAACAAATCACGCAGGAAACCAACCCGGTCATTGTGAACGGACAGGCCGCGCACCGCTCTGAGTTTGGGATTACGAAGGGCACGTTCTGGAGCCCCAGCGGCAACAACCTGGCCTATTACCGCATGGATCAGACCATGGTGACCGATTACCCGCTGGTAGACGTGAGCCAGGTTCCCGCTAAACTGAACAACATCAAATACCCCATGGCGGGCGGCAAAAGCCACCATGTAACCGTAGGTGTGTACCACGTGGCCTCGGGCAAAACCGTGTTCCTGAAAACCGGCGAACCCGCCGAACAGTACCTCACTAACCTGACCTGGAGCCCCGACGAGAAATTCCTTTACCTGGCCGTGGTGAACCGCGCCCAGAACCACATGCGGCTAAACCAGTATGATGCCGTTACCGGTGCCTTCGTGAAAACCTTGTTTGAGGAGCAGAACGACAAATGGGTGGAACCCGAGCACCCTATGTACTTCGTGCCCGGCAAGCCCGACCAGTTTGTCTGGATGAGCGAGCGCGACGGCTTTGACCACCTGTACCTGTACCACACCAGCGGCCAACTCATCCGGCAGCTCACCAAAGGCGAATGGGTGGTGACAGATGTAGTGGGTTTTGACAAAACGGGTCGCGAAGTGTACTACACGGGCACCGCCGAAAGTCCGTTGGCGCGCCATTTCTACGCCGCCGAACTCAGCACCGCCCGCACCGGCAGACTGACCCAGGGCAGCGGCGTGCACAACATCAGCTTCAGTTCTACCGGCCAGTACTTCATTGACAACTACAGCAGCCCCGTGACCCCGCGCACCATCCGTATTCTGGACACCGATGCCGGGAAAGTGGCCCGTACGCTGTTAGTAGCCCCAAACCCGCTGCAAGACTACAGCCTAGGCGAAACCACCCTCTTCCCCATCAAAGCCGAAGACGGTACTACTGACCTGTACTGCCGCATGATTACCCCACCCAATTTTGACGAGAAGAAAAAGTACCCGGTGGTAGTGTACGTGTACGGTGGCCCGCACGCCCAAATGGTCAATAACAGCTGGCTGGGTGGTTCTAACCTTTGGATGCAATTGATGGCCCAGAAAGGCTACATCGTGTTTACGCTGGACAACCGCGGCTCCACCGATAGAGGACGTGCCTTTGAACAAGCCATCTTCCGGCAGGCAGGCGTGGCCGAAGTCAGTGACCAGATGAAAGGCGTGGATTACCTGAAAAGCCTGCCCTACGTAGACGCGAACCGCCTGGGCGTGCACGGCTGGAGCTACGGCGGTTTTATGACCACCTCGCTTATGCTCAAACAACCCGGTATCTTCAAGGTAGGCGTAGCCGGAGGCCCGGTCATTGACTGGCGGCTCTATGAAATCATGTACACCGAACGCTACATGGACACGCCCCAGGAAAACCCACAGGGCTACGAGCAAGCCAATTTGCTGAACCACGTCAAAAACCTGAAAGGCAAGCTGCTCATGATTCACGGCACCGTTGATGATGTAGTGGTATGGCAGCACAGCCAGGCCTTCCTGAAAAAAGCCGTAGATGAAGGCGTGTTGCTGGACTACTTCGTGTACCCCGGCCACCCGCACAACGTGGGCGGCAAAGACCGGGTGCACCTGTACAGAAAGGTGACGGAGTACTTTGACGAACATCTGAAATAGAGGTGCGTTTAGGGCGTGTTTTTCAGAAAACACCCTTAAAACAGAAAGGCTGCCTCTTGGGGCGGCCTTTCCTGTTTTGGAGGACATTGAGTTACCAGTGTTCCTTAAGCCTTTTGGGATACTATCTTCAGTTGCCCCTAAACCTTGATCTGGGTTAAATGCTAGCTAAGCGGCCCAAGACAAGCTTTCGCAAAACCTTACTCTGCCTGTTCTATATATCTGTAAATCTCAGACTTCCATAATTCATCCAACACTGAGATCTATTTTGGGGCCGCTTTTCGAGAAACAGTCCCTAAACAGAACTCAGCGGTTAGAAAGACTCGCCCTTTTTAATTTTACTTTACATCATTGCCTTGTTTCTAAAAGTGGCTGTTCTTTAAAAGTTAATCTTTTGTTAAACTCTTAACCAAAGAAAATGAATGACCTATCTTGCCTTCGGTAGCAACAAAAGCACTGGTCTAACTTTTACTTTCAGCAAAGAAAGAAGCTGTTACAAGTTTTAGGGCAGTTTTAAGAAAAGGAGCCTTAAAACGGCAGTGTAACCAGAATGCTTGTGCCCCTTTACAAGTACACCTGCTGTTTCTGGCTCGTTTTCCTAAAAATAACCCAAAACGGTAAGCGACTGCTTGCACCCAAGAAAGCGCTTCAACTATCTGGTAATGGGAAACCGCCAAACAGGTTCTAAGGGAGTAAACAGCCGCTTCCTAACGCTTAAAGTAGGCACCTACACCATCTAACTTTCTGTGTTTTTTAACTTCTAACCTAAAAATAATGCGCAACGCCTACCTTCTCCTACTGTTCCTGTTTGTCTTTCAGGCCGCTAATGCCCAAAGCAAACCTCCCGTACCAAAGAGTTCTGATAACCTTAAACTTAAGGTAACCTACAGCTTGAGCTATCAGCCAGATTCAACAGATAACAAGAAAATATTAAAAGAGGAAATGCTGCTCTTTGTAGGGGATAATTTCTCAAAGTTCCACAGCCTTGGCCGATACCTACTTGATTCTGTGGTAGCCGACATGGAGGGCAAAGGTGGAATAAAGCACCTTAGCAAAGTGGGTTTGAACGCATCCGTACTCCCTAGAACCGCCTTCAATTATGAAGTTTACAAGAACTACCCCAAAGGGTCTATCACGGTTATTGACAAAGTTGAGGTAAGTGATTATACCTACACAGAGCCGCTGCAGGTATTCAAATGGCAGACCACCAAAGAAAAGGCCGAAGTGGCAGGGTATGCCTGCCAAAAGGCAACCACTACTTATGAGGGCCGCAACTATGAGGCATGGTTCACCAATGAGGTGCCCATTAGCGAAGGGCCCTACAAGTTCAACGGCCTTCCGGGGCTTATTGTGAAAATAAGTGACACCAAAAACCACTACTCCTTTGAGTTGACCAGCCTTAAACCCGCTGCTCCGCAAACCCTCCAGTTCCCCAATAAAAAACTCATAGCTACCACCAAAAAAGACTTAGTCAAAGGGCAGAAAGATTTCAGTGAGAATATGGCGGCCCGCCTCAGCGGAATGGTAACCATCAGTGACCCTGAGGCTTTGAAAAGGGCAGAGCAGAACGCCAAGAAAAAGAACAACCCTATTGAGTTGACAAAATAGTTAGCACGAGCCTCGGCTAGAACCTGTTGTACATGATTAGACTATTGTTCCTGTTCGGCCTTTTGGGATTCACCTGTACAGCCCAAGGTCAGGTGAAACTATCAGGAATTGTAACGGATTCTGAGGGGAAAACACTGGAATGGGTGAGCGTGGTGGTGATGCCCCTGCATGAAAACCTGACCCTTGCTTTTGGCCACACCGCCAGCGACGGCACTTTCTCCATTGAGGTAGATGCAGACCTTGATAGTCTTGCCGTAGAGGCGCAATCCTTGGGTTACGGCAGGCAGCGTCTGGTACTAGTCAACAAGAGTCAGAAATTAACCTTTACGCTAACTAGCCAAGCCATCGAGTTGAAAGAGGTAACGGTCAAGGCCGCCCCCATAACCCGCAGTAATGACACCCTTAGCTACCTGGTGGGCGCTTTCACAGATGCCAAAGACCGGTCCATCGCCGATGTCCTGCGGAAGATGCCAGGCATTGAGGTGGAAAGCAACGGGAGAATCCTGTATGAAGGCAAGCCCATTCAGAAGTTCTATATTGAAGGCTTAGATTTGTTGAAAGGGCGGTACAATCTAGCCAGCAACAACCTGCCGCCTCAAGCGGTGACCTCTGTTCAGGTGCTGGAAAACCACCAGCCGGTTAAGATTCTGGATAGCCTGGTCAATTCCTACAGTACCTCCTTGAATATCAGCCTCAAAGAGAACCTGACCACCACCGGCGTCGCCAAGATTGGAATGGGGATACCGACCGCTGTTTGGGATGTGAACTTAACGCCCATGCTGTTCACTAAAAACCGCCAGGTACTGCTGTCTTACCAGGCAAACAATGCCGGGCATGATGTGGCCAAAGACTTGAAAACCTTGACACCTAATGACCTTGAGGAACAGGCTGAACAGGAAGGAGGTAATCAGGAGATACTCAGAATAAGAGAATTGTCGCCGCCGCGCTTCTCTGAAGAAAGGCACCTTTTCAACAACAGCCACCTTGTAAGCGCAAATTACCTCCAGAAACTCAGCCAAGACCTGCAAATACGGGTGAATATGTCATACCTGAACGATTATCAGCGGCAAATCGGGGAAACCCGCAGTACTTTCTTCCTGCCCGATGACACTTTGGCTTTGGTGGAGTCCATCAACAACAGGTTGTTTTTCAGCACAGCAGAGACCAGCGTTACCCTGCACAAGAATACCCCCAGTAAGTTTCTGGAGAACCGGTTCCACGTAAAGGGTAGTTGGGATTCCCGAACGGGGAGTATTGTAAGCAATGGCTCTCCATTGGCCCAGGAAATGACGAATCCCACTTATTCGGTTTCCAACAGATTGCAGGCGATTCAGCCCCTGGGAAAGCAACTTGTAACGTTAACGTCGGTGCTAAGTTTGAGCAAGTTGCAGGAGCAACTGAATGTGGTTCCGGGTCAATTTGGGGAACTTATGCCAGAAGGGAAGCCAATGGACGAGGCGGAGCAGCAACTGCATCGCTCTACTTTTTTCTCCTATCATGCGGCAAGTATAACCAAGGCCTTGGGTAACTGGTCGATCACCCCTGAGATTGGAATTGCGGTGGAGCGTCAGGATCTGAGTTCTGACCTACTTGGGATTCGGCATGAGGCTGAGGAGCACAGGGAAAGTGTGGCTACAAACCAGCTAAAATGGCAACGAAGCAAATATTTCATGGCCTCTGAGGCCGAGTACAAAGCGGGGCGTTGGAGCATCAGTGCCAGTTTACCGCTTCATTACAGGCAGTTCAGGCTTGAAGACCAGCTACACCCCAGAAAAGCACCAGCTGACAAGTTTACCGCAGAGCCCAGTCTGGCGGCCCGTTTTGACATTACTCCCCTGTGGAAGGCGACCGCCACTTTCCGGTTAGCCAATGTCTTCAGGTCCATGGAAGAGCTTACCAGCGATTACCTACTCAGAGATTACAGGACACTTCAGAGAAACAACGCCCCGCTTGAAGAACGGCAGATCAGAAGCCATGTGCTCGGCTTAACCTACCGGAACGCCCTTACCTCTCTTTTCTCAAACGTTGTTTATACCTACAACTCTTCTGAGAGCAACATCCTTTACCAACACTCCTTAGATGAGAACGGGGCGGTAGTCATTAACGGGTTTGTTCAGGAAAACACCATGCTTACCCAAACCTTGACCTGGCAGGGAAGCAAATTCCTGAGTGACCTTAAGACTACCGTGCGGCTTGGGGCCAACCTGTCTAGCAGCAGCCGAAAGCAGCGGTTAAATGAACAGACCGTTGATGTCCTGAACCGCTATTACTCTTTGCGTGCGGAACTAAACACAAAGCCGCTGGAATGGTTTTCTGTCAACTACACCGCCAACTTTGCCGTCATGAAGTCTGTGATAAGCGGGGAAGGTACCAGCGCTTTACAACTGCAGGAGCATGCGCTAGACCTGAGTTTTCACCCCAGTGGTAATCATTACCTGGGTTTACAGGCAAATGCCTACCTAAACACGGGGGCGGGCAATGCCAGGCAGAAATACTATTTCGCAGATGCTGTCTATAGGCTCACTTTTAGTAAACGTAAGATTGATTTGGAGATAAGATGGGCCAACATCTTCAATACCACAGCGTTCATGAACGTGAATATAGACAGCTTTACCAGCGTGCAAAACAGCTACCGTCTCAGGCCCACCCAATGCATGGCTAGCATAAGGTTTGCCTTTTAAGTGATTCTCCAACCTAAATCATTGGTAGTAAAAAGCACTCCTTGAATCTGTTTAGCGTCTCTGCTTAACTGCCCTTTAAAGCGATTACTTGGGGGCAAGCCGCCGCTCGTTTTTAGGTTCCTTTTAGGAAAATGAGCTAAAAACAGCAGGTGTACTTGTAAACGAACCTAAGCCAACCGGTTGCACAACCGTTTTAATGCTCCTTTTCCAAAAACAGGCCAAAACGGCTAACTATTTGTACGTGGCCCGCATGTAATCAAAGCCCATAAGTGCATTTCCGTTGAAGTCAAAAAGGGCGGCGTTCTCCCAGGGTGAGCCGGTGCCCCACAGGTCTTTCAGGTTGGAGGTGATCCAGGCGGGTTCCCAGTACACCACTCCTTGGCCGCCGCCGTCTTTCACTTCCTGGGTGAGCGCCTTTAGAAAGTTCAGCTGCCCTTCCTGGGTGTAAGGAAAACCCTGCAATGGGGTTTGTCCGCCCAGGAGGTTGCTGTAGGTATCGTTCCACTGGGTTGTCCAGGGGTAAGCGGTTTCCAGCAGCAGCACGTCTTTCCTGAACTTGGTTTTCCAGGCGGCTATCTGGTTTGATAGTTGCGCCAAGGGCACGGCGGGGTGCCACAACGGGTAGTACGAAAACCCGATCAGATCAAAGTCCGAGACGCCGCCCTGTCCCATCACCTTGGTGAACCAGTACTCCACGTGCTGCGGGTCTGCCACGTGCAACAGAATCTTGGTCTTTCGGCCAGCCGAGGCGGAGACTTCCCGCACCGCTTTAATGGCGCTGTTGATCACCTCGCCCAGGCGTTCGGGCTGCGCAATGGGCGCGATGGGAAAGCCCGCCGGAGCCGCGGTGTAGAGCATGCCGCCGTTGGTTTCATTGCCAAGTTGCACCAGTTCAGGCAGCAGGCCTCTGCTGTGCAGGTACGTGAGCGTGCGCTTGGTGTAGCCGTACACCGAATCTTTCAACACCGCCACCTCCCGAATTCCTGCCCAAGCCACCGGTACGTCCTGCTTGCCGGGGTCTGCCCAGGTGTCTGAGTAATGGAAGTCGAGGAGCATGTGGGGCCCCTGTTCTTTGGCCAACCGAATTCCTTTCTCCACGTCGGCCAGGTTGCCGTACTCCGCGGTACCCGCCGGGCCGTACACCTGCTGGGTCCAGGTGGGCGTATGCCAGAGCCTGAACCGCACCAGATTCGTGCCGCGGTCTTTGAAAATCTTATACGGACTCTGCACCTGCCCCTGGTTCTTGTACACACCGCCCTGATCCAGAATCTGGTTCACGTAAGACAAATCGGCCCCAAAGTAGAAACTGAAATCGGGGACGGCAGCAGGTTCCTGGGGCACCGGCGCATCGTCTTCCTGACACCCTGTAAACACCACCATGGCCGCCAAACAGAGTCGCAGCCACACAGATTTCAATTGTTGAGGAAAGGTTGCACACGTCATAAAAAAGAGAAGTAGGTACACGAAGATAACGTATTCAGTAAGTAAACCGATGAGTATTTGCCAGCCGTTCAACATCGTTCTGAAACGCTGAAAGCCGCTTGAAAGGCGTTGCAAAGAATACAATTTTAGGCTTGTTTTTCAGGAAAGGGCCTCGAAATAGGAAGTATTCTGCTTCGTGGATTCACGATTGAAGGCTTGAGAAGCACTCTATCTGCTATATCTTTTTCCAACAGCTTCTTTTTCCAAAAGAACTCCCCTATTTTCGGCCACCTCATCTACAAACCACTCACCTATGTTCAACCGTACTCACCTCTGGGCTATTCCGCTCAGTTTAGGCATACTTTCCGCATGCCAGTCTAGCAGCAGCAAGAAAGAAGCCGCCGCCTCTGTGTCAGAAGTTCCCGGCGCTGTCACCCGGGAAAGTTACCGCCAATATGTGACCGCCTTGGCGGCTGATGACATGGAAGGCCGCAAGCCCTTCACCAACGGCGAGAAAAAGACGCTGGCGTATCTGGAGAAAGAAGCCAAAGCACTGGGCCTGGAACCCGGCAACGGCGATAGCTTTCTGCAGGAAGTGCCCATGGTGGAAATCACCTCCTCGCCCGCCCCTACCATGACGGTGAAAGGCAAGCAATCCATGGAACTGAAAGGGCTGGAAGACTACGTAATCTGGGCGCGGCGCACCCAAGAAAACGTGTCTATCAAAGACAGCGAACTGGTGTTTGCCGGTTTCGGGATAGTGGCCCCAGAGTACAACTGGAACGACTACGCGGGGCTGGATGTGAAAGACAAAGTAGTGGTGGTACTGGTGAGTGACCCGGGTTTCTACTCTTCAGACACTACGTTCTTCAAAGGCCGAACCATGACGTATTACGGCCGCTGGACATACAAACTAGAGGAAGCCGCGCGCCAAGGAGCCAGAGGCTGCCTCATTGTGCACGCCACAGAACCGGCCGGCTACGGGTTTCAGGTGGTGCAGAACAACTGGAACACCTCCAAGTTTTACCTGGCTTCTGAAGGCCAGCAGGCGTACCACTGCGCCATGGAAGGCTGGATTACTACCCCCGTAGCCGAAAAGCTGTTCGCCGCCGCGGGCAAGCAGTACCAGTCAGAATTGCAGCGGGCCGCCAAACCCGGTTTTACGCCGTATGCCTTGGGCCAGACGGTGAGCACGTCCCTGCAAGCCAAGATCCGGCATGACAAATCGTATAACTTCATCGCGAAGATTACCGGCAGCAAACGTCCCGACGAAGCCATCGTGTATTCCGCGCACTGGGATCACCTGGGCATCGGCAAAAAGAATGACCAGAACGACAGCATCTACAACGGCGCCGCCGACAACGCCAGTGGTACCGCCGGTCTGTTGGCCGTAGCCAAGGCGTTCAAGGCCCAGGCGCAAAAGCCAGACAGAACCATCGTGTTTCTTTCCGTGACGGCCGAAGAGCAGGGTTTGCTGGGCTCGGCGCACTACGCCCAGAACCCGGTCTTCCCGAAGGAGAAAACCGTCGCCAACCTCAACATGGACATGCTCAACCCGTTTGGGGCCACCAAAGACATCGTCCTGATTGGCCTGGGCCAGTCTGAACTGGAAGAGATCCTCGCGGAGGAAGCCCAGAAAGCAGGCCGCTACATTGCCAGGGAGCCCAACCCCGAGGCAGGTCTGTACTACCGCTCAGACCATTTCAACTTCGCGAAAGAAGGCATTCCGGCCCTGTTCACCGGCATGGGCATTGACCACGTGGAACTCGGCAAAGCCGAAGGCAAAAAGCTGCTGGACAACTTCACCGCCAACATCTACCACAAACCCAATGACCAGGTAAACGACGCTTTCAAAATGGACGGGGGCGTGGCCGATTTGAATTTGCTATACCAGGTAGGAAAACGCCTTGCTTTCTCCAACGTCTGGCCTAATTGGAAACCCGGCTCTGAGTTCAAAGCCGTGCGTGACACCTACATGAAGTAACAGAAACCCTTTTCGGCCTGTTTTTACGAAATCAGGCCTAAAACGTGAAAGAGAGGCCGCTTCGTTTGTTGGAGGCGGCCTCTCTTTTTTTTTGCAAAGCCCAGGCTTGAGCGCACACATCTGCACAAATCCTTAGAAAAGCGGCATTTGCGGTTTCAACGGTGTTTTCGCCAAAGTAGGCCTAAAACGGATTGGCCAAGGGTGGCCATGCTGGGGTGGGCCTGTTCCCAGTTGATTACCTGAAGCTTTGCGTAGGTTCTGGGCATAAAACCGTAATTTTGATAACTCCAGGAGTGCCAATTCTTAATTCCCGATTCTTAATTCTTAAATTACACCATGCCCGTCCCATCCGCTGACTTCAAGCAGGCGTTGAAGAAACTGAGTGAGAAAGAGAAGGAAGCCCTGCTTCTCCGGTTAGTCCGGAAAGACGCGGAAGCCTATGACACGCTGGCCTTTGAGTTACTGGAAGACGTAACGCTGGAAACCCTTATTGAGCGCAGTTCAGAAACCATCCATGACATTCTGTTCACGGTTTCAGGAAGATCCCTGAGCAAGGCCTTAGGCCGAGGGCTGAAAAAAGCGACGCAGGAGATTGCCCGTTACCAGCGCATCACCAAAGACCGGAAGGGTGAAGTAGAGCTTCATCTCTATTTGCTTGATCTCATCTTTGAGAACTTCACCGGCCAATTTGAGAGCATTTACAAGGGCTTTTATGTAGCCACGGCCCGCCTGGTTCTGCGCACCATGATGCTCATCAAAAAGCACCTCCACGAAGATTACCACCTGGAGTACCAGGACAAACTGAACGCCTTCCTCACAGATCTAAACGGCCGAAGCAAACGCCGGCAGCTCTCGTTCAACCTGCCCATGCAATTTGAAGTAAACTAATACCCAACAGTGTTTACCTCTTCCACCCATTGATTTCTGACCCAAGCGGACGCTGGCGCCAGGAGGTGTTCACTGTTTCTGGGCTGTTTTCCAAGAATCAAGCCAGAAACAGTTGTTGGTGCGGGGCGGGATTTTACCGCTTGGCACGGGAAAACTTCATCTGCGCCATAGAGGCTTTTGAGACAGCAATCGTTTTACCCCTACTTTTCAGAAATCTGGGCTAAAACAGTTGGAAGCCATCGGCTTTTTTCTTTGACAAACCGTCTCCGTACTTTTCCTAAACCTGACACGGCGGTTCACGTTCATAAGTGATTATAAACTAAAACCGAACGTATGTCAACGAACGAGAAACAAAAAGTCGTACAGGTTCTGAAGGAACTAAATGAATTTGTCCATGATGGTCTGGAAGGCTACGAGCGTGCCGCCAGAGAAAGCACTGATTCACTTCGGCAAGATGCGTACCGCCGTTTTTCCCAGCAACGCCTGGCCTTTGCCAATGAACTGAACCAAATCATCCAACAACACGGCGGAACCCCCGAGCGTGATACCACGGCCAAAGGAAAACTTTACCGCCAGTGGATGGACTTCAAAGCCGCCATTACGGGCAGCAACGAGGAAGCCATTCTGGGTTCCTGCATCTACGGCGAAGAATGGGCCCAGAAAGCCTACCGTGATGCCCTTGACCATGAGTTACCCGCTGAGGTACGCGGCACCATTCTGCGCCAGCGCGAAGCCTCTACCGATGTACTGACTTACCTGCACCAACTTTGGGAAGCCGCCGGGTATGAAGAATCTGCGCCAACCGGCCTTACCGCCGCTACCGCTGTTACTTCCACCCCTGCCCAAACCTGGAAAACGGTGTTGTATGTGGCCGCCGGAGCCGCTGGCGCAGCCTTGATTTACGGCTTAGCCACCAGAAGAATTTCGGCTGACCGTTTGATGTCTAGTGTAGGAAACATCACCAAAGGCATAGTAGGAGCGGTAAGGCAACGTGCCGGCAACATTGGCGACAATAGAAGCCAGAAGGGAAACCGGTAACAAAAAAAACGGCGGACAATGTCCGCCGTTTTTCCCATCCTATAACACATTCACTACAACTTTAATTCTCTTTAGAATCTGAAGCCAACCGAGCCTTTGAAGCCGTGGTTGTACGATTTGTAATTGGCGTTGGCGTTTATGGTAGTGAGGCCCATGTCATAGCTTCCGCCAATGTTCAACCCATTCTGGAACTGGTAACCAGCCCCCGCTGACATGCCCAAATCTACTTTCCGCTGGCTGTTCTGCCACTCAAAGTCATTGTTGTAGGCAGAGAACCCGAAGGCCCCGGCATTTACGTTTACCTTGTTAGAGAGCAGCAATGACACCTGCGGGCCGGCAAACAGATTGAACCCTTCTCCTATGTACACTTTGGCCAGCAACGGAATATCAATGTATTCTGCTTTGTTGGTTAGGGTTACTTTGGCATTGGCAAACTCAGCCGCATTGCCGGGTACGCGCCCTTCCAGCACCATTCCTTTCTGCGAGTACTGAATGCCGGGTTCAAACTCAAACCCGGTGCCCATGGGGATGCTCAGGTAAGCCCCGGCGTGAAAGCCCTGCCGCATTCTGGTCTGCACACTTCCATTGGTGTACTCCAGTAAATCCCCGAAACTCTTGACGGTTTCGCCCTGCCATCCGGCCACGCTGTAACCGCCTTTGATTCCAAGTCTTACCCCGCCGCCATCTTGTGCGAAGCCTTCGTGAAGAAGTCCTGCCAGCAGAACCACCACTATAAGTAATGTCTTTTTCATGTCTCTTGAGTTTTCAGCTTTCAGCCCTTTCTTGGGGCTTGTATCTGCCTAAATGGAAAAACCGTGCCAAAAACACCCTGTTCGGCAGATACGAGAAGCAAAACCCAGATCAACATTATTTCAACTGATTGATTTACAACAAAATAATTTTTGTAAAATTTTACAATCCCCTTTAAAACAGAGAAGCCCCTGCATTTACAGCAGGGGCTTCTCTGTTTTAACAACGGGTTATTCTATAGTTTAATGAGTTTTACTCCCTCCCAATAGCCCATGATTTTATCATTGGGGCCAACCAGAATATCAACCCGGTTTTTGATACGGTGGTGCATGGCATCTCTCACCACGTAAACGCCATCTAACTGCGGGGAAATCCCTTCTACTTTCACTGAGTCACCGTACGCAATCTTGCCGCCCCAGCGAGATAACAGGTTTCGGGAAAGGGCCAGCCAGCGGTGTTGCCTGGGGTTCTGCTCGTTTATTTTAGAGCCGTCGGCGGTGATCAGCGGATCTTCGTCGGTCTGCTCTTCTACCGGGAAGTACACAGAGGCATCTACCTTGATATGCACCTCTTCTGCGGCCTTCACAGGAGCGCTCATGGCCATAGGCCGGTGTTCTATCACTGGCATAGCCGGAGCGGGTGTGGTTGACCCTGATATTTCTTTTAGAAAAGGGGAAATCATTAATAGAAGTAGCCCATACGTTTGATTCTTAACCATGCTTTCGTTGTTGGTGAAACATCGTTTTAAGTGGTATGTCTTAAACGGTTTATATTTTATATGGTTATACACCTTCAAATTGTACAAATTATATCAATTAAGTCTCCCGTAGCACCTCGCAGGCCAGAACAAGGCCTATTCAATTTAAAGTGAATAATTAGCCTTCAACATAGAGTTCCCTTTATACTGCAACTTCATCAAATGTGTCAAAAACAGGCACTTATGTTAAGTACACCGTTTCCTTAGAGAGCACCTGCATTGTATAGCCTGACCGGAACGAAAAACAGCGCCTCTCTTGGGGCAAGCGTCTGCTGAGGCCCGTTTTTAGGTTATTTTTGCGAAAACAAGCGGGAAACGGGAAGGTCTTCTGACGACAACGGGAATGAGCGGGTACTTGCGCCAGTGATGAATGAATTCCGGAGCTGTTCAGACTTGGAATGGGTGGAAAGGGATCAGTTTATTGCCTGCAAACAGAAAACGCCCAAGGCAGCAGAGAAGAGCCGCCTTCACCTGAGAGTTTGTTTAAATTTCAAGCTTGCAGGCGAAAATGACCAGAGAAAGGTTCTGCGGAAGCGCTTTTTGAGGGGCTAAGCAGTGCTACGGTGCGACGCAACCGCGAACGCAGGTTCTTGCTATGGGCGTTTGCAGCGCAAAGATGAAATGTAAACAAGCTCTGAGTTCAGAGAGCAGGGCATCAGCATTACTAACAATTTTTAATCTCACCCGTTTATTGAGCATCAACCTTTATTCAGTAAACGACAGAACGTATGTTTGATCAAATCTTAGGCCTTGTAAAACAACACCTGGGCAATAACCCACAGGTTGCCTCAGCTATACCCGCCGGCCAGGCAGATGCCGTGCACACTGAAATAGCGCACCAGGTCACGAATGGCTTGGCCGGTCAGGCGGCCACCCAGGGCGGCATAGGCGGTTTAATGGCCATGTTGCAGGGAGGCATGTCATCTGGCAGTCCTGTTACGTCTGCTATTGTGGGCAGCGTGGTCAGCAGTTTGGGGAGTAAGTTTGGGCTGCCTCCGGCGGCAACGGGTGCCATAGCGGCCGCGCTGCCCGGTTTACTCCAGAGTTTCGCCCACAAGGCAACAGACCCCAACGACCACAGCATTACCCCAAATACCATCACTCAAACGCTCTCAAAGTTAGGCGGAGGCGGCTTAGGAAACTTAGGCGGTTTAGGCGGTCTTTTCAAATAAACAAGGCAAAAACACCGGCCTGTCTCCTTATTCTGAATTTAGGCAGCCACCGCCGCCTTCTTGAATGTGGAGCGGTCAGATGAGCCACTGGAGAACGGCTTTTAAAGGGCTATTCTCCAGTGGTTCGTTTTCTTTACAGGCTGCTCTCCCTCTTGAGACTTGGTTCTTTTAGAGAAGCACTTATCTATTCCTGTTCATTCCGGATGTCTGAACACCGGTACGCCGTCAGATTTTGTGTTTACATAAACAACTATATTCGTAATATTACCGCCTGACAAACGCTGTGTCTCAGGTATACTGGAGCACTTGCGTTTAGCGAAGGGTAAGTTTCTTTGGGGCAAGTTGTGGTAACGCAAACAAACCGTTTCCTTTGACTGCCAGCACCAAAGACTACCAGTCTGCTCACCCGAAGGATTTTCAGGATTTGCGTAGAGTTAGCCAAGCCCCACATAACCCATTACGGTGCACGTACACCGCTTTTAAACCAGGAAGATGCCAAACCAGGAAATGAAACAAAACACCTGCCCTCCTTTGGAGATGCTGTGGCGGGAAGCAGGCCGTCAAAATGAAACCAATTTACAGAAAATGAGCCTAGAAATACATCAGCCACTTAAAAAAGGAGACAACTAATGGCCTCTGGACTTCTTGCGTTATTAGATGATATTTCTGCCCTGGTAAAAGTAAGCGCGGCCAGCCTGGACGATGTTCCCGCGCAGGTGGCAAAAACCACCGGCAAAGTGTCTGGCATTGTGATTGATGACACCGCCGTTACGCCCAAGTATGTAGTAGGGCTAGACCCTTCCCGCGAGCTTTCCATCATTTACCAGATCGCCAAAAAATCGCTCATCAACAAGGTGCTTTTACTGAGTCCGGCCGCCCTCCTGCTGGGTTTCTTCGCCCCTTGGGCCATTACCCCTATTTTAATGATGGGCGGGGCTTACCTGTGCTTTGAAGGCTATGAGAAAGTCCATTCCATGTTCAGCAAACATCATGATGATGCCCATGACAGCGCGGCGGAAAAGGTGAAGGTGATCACGCCCGAAGAACTGGAGAAGGAAAGGGTGCAAGGGGCCGTCCGGACAGATCTAATTCTTTCTGCTGAGATTGTGGCTATCACGTACTCCACGGTGGCGGAACAACCCTTGATGTCGCAGATTGTGGTCATGCTGGCCGTGGCGGTGTTTATCACGCTGGCCGTTTACGGGTTTGTGGGCCTCATTGTAAAAGCCGATGATATTGGGGTGCACATGGCCAAAGCAAACCATCACCCGCAAGTCAGGAAAATAGGAGTCGGTATTGTCACGTTTATGCCGCATTTCCTGAAAATACTAGGCTATGTTGGCACCGCCGCCATGCTGTGGGTTGGGGCCGAAATCATTGCGCACGGCATTCCCTTCACCAGCCACGCCCTGCATGACCTGGAACACTCTCTCGCCCACATTCCCATTCTGGCCTGGTTTGCGAAAGCCTTAGCCTGTGGCCTGGGAGGATTGGTTTTGGGTGCCATCATTGAAAAAATTATAGTAGCCGTACGCACGTTCTTTTAATGCTTAGGGCCTAGGAAGAACGTGCACTTATTGGCTCTTTTCAAAAAACTGCATAGAAACGGAAGAAGAGGAGGTTTGCCCCAGCATGGCAAGCGCTCTCTTCTTCCGTTTCATTCCCTATAGTTCAAGTTTCCAGCTTCGCTTTAGAAGGAGATGGGTAGAGAACCAAAACCCATCCCTACCCCTCCCAGGAGGGGAATACGCCTTTGCAGGGGATAGGAATACGTGAACCTGCGTGTGTAACCATCCCCCTACCCCCTTCAAAGCTCATCTTGTAGGAAAAACCTTTCTTTGCTGTTCGGGAGTTCTACTCCGCCGGGAACCACGGGCAGGTGTTGCAGAAGAAGGGGAGTAGAACTTCCCAGCAGCCAGCTTCCGGAGTGGAACTCCGAAAGAGCGGTTGATGCGTTTCCGGCCTATTTTCCCCAAAACGACCCAAAAACGCATTAGGGGAAGCACTTCTTGTTTTTCCCTACCAGATAAGCCTTCAAAGGGGGAGTATCTGCTTTAGAGGACAGAAGTACTGAACTGATAGATATAGCTTCTGCTCCTTTCCCAGTTCCAGTCTTCCCCGAGCGCGCCTCGCTTTTGGCCCTGGACAGGCAGACGCTATGAGCGAATATCTTCTCAGGCCGAAAGGGCAGTGCGAGAGGGGAAGACGGGGCCCCGCGGCCGTGAGCGCATACCGCCAGAGATGAAACAATACTGCACTTGCACCCACGCAAAAAGCAGACAATCCGAGGGGGCAGCATATTGCGTGCACTTGCATCCATGCCAAGGTGTCGGCAAACGACGTGCACCTGCTAATCTCCCCAAAGAAGCGAATTCCAAGCAGAAGCCAAAACGCAGAAAGGAACCAATAGAGAGGTAATCAAAGAGCCCTTTTACAGATCAGAAGCAAACATTGCTAATCTGTAAAAGGGCTTCCAGATTCCCCCCGTTAAAACACGTAGAAAGTTGAATCAGCCAGCCCGCGTTACATAGGCAACTGCTTGTCTAGCACCTGCACCGCCTGTAGAATAGTCTCTACCGCTTTGAGGTAGAACGCCTGGTGGATGTTCTTGAACTCATCGGTTTCCTGATGGTAGTGCGGGTGATCTTCCACCCCGAAGTAAATAAACGGAATCTGGGCCGCGTGGAAGCTGCCGTGGTCAGACTGCTTTGTCCAGTCGTCAGGGCCTTGCTCGGGGCGGTCATGCCCAAAGCGCAGGTTAAAGCCTTCGGGCACTTTCACCTGCTCCAGCAACGGCTTAAATGCTGGGTGATGGTACGTGCCAGCGGCATAGAGTTCGTTTTTCTCTGAGATGCTGACCATGTCCAGGTTTACGTTCAGGAGGATGCGCTCCTTGGCAAACGGCAGGTTGGCCACAAAGGCTTTGGAACCCTGTAGCCCCTGCTCTTCGGCATCAAACGCGACAAACACCAGGGTATGCTGCGGCTTCTGTTTCTGGAAGTGCGTGGCCAATGCCAGAATAGCCCCTATGCCCGAGGCATCGTCATCGGCCCCGTTGTAGATTTTTCCGTTGCGGGTACCCACGTGGTCATAGTGCGCCGAGACCACAATCACTTTCTCTGATTTTCCCTGGATCAGGCCCACCAGGTTTACCCCCGGCTGTGGGGTAGTGCTGTTGCGCTGGGTAAAGGTGAAGGAATGCTGGTACTGGGCTCCCACCGGTCTCAGGCCGATGCTTTTGAACCGTTGCAGCAGGTATTGCTGGGCCTTGGCGTGGCCCGGGGTATTAGGCAATCTTCCGCCCATGGAATCGGCGGCCAAGATTTCAACGTCACGTAGGGCCTGGCTCTGTTTGGGTTGCTGGTAAACGTCCTGGGCACAAGAGGTAAGGCTAAGCGTGCCAACACTGGCCGAGGCCAACAGAAAAGTGGAGAGCGAGCGGGATAGGTTCATGTCCAAAAGGTACGGAAAAATTGGAATCCTGCCCAAGCTTGCCTTTCTTCTCCCCGTTTTTGCCTTACTTTCAAGAAATGGGGCCATAAACAGGCTTTGACATAAAAAACCGCCACCCTCCAGAAGAAGGTGGCGGCAGTATATGGTAAGGGGAACTGCTTAGGTGGTGGTTAACACGCCTACGCGTCTTCCTTCTTCGTCCAGGAGCAATCCGTCTGTACTCACGAACAGGTAAGAGAAGTAACGGCTTTCCAGCACGTAAGGAAACTGGCTGCTTTTGGTTTTCTGCAACTTGCCAATCACTTCCATTCCGGTGGCGGTTTCGCGCACCAGGTTAAAAGAGGTGGTAACGTAGATACGCTCTTGCGGGGCACCCTGCAGTTTTACCTGCCGCATGAGTTGCTGCGCGGGCATTCTGCTGGAAACCGAAGTACGTCTGCTTGCCGTGCTGGCCGCTACCGTTCCCTGAGACGCAACCGGACGGCTGATGCCTGCCACTGTGCGGTTAGGCGTACCGGCTTTGGCACTGGCCAGAATCTGATCCTGCGCATTGCGCCAGCCTTTGCTGATGGCCGTAAGACGGGAACTTTTGCCCGGGTGCGTGTACGAATCATCTTCCTCAGCTAAGGCTTTGATGGCCGCCTGGGCTTCGCTTAGGCTGGCCCCCATTTTACGCAGCACAAACCCAGAGAACTCATCGGCCTCCAATTCGTCTTGCAGGTTGCTGCCGCCTTTGGAGAGCGTGTGCCCGTTGAGGTGGTGCCCAATTTCGTGGGCGAGTATGCTGATACCGGCCCAGTCGGTTCTAAGCGCGGTATTCAGGGAATTCACGAATTTCTCGTTGTAAAGTATGTAGCGCTGGCCGTTCATGATCACGGCCGCGGCGTTAGGAACGTTGGCAGCGCGCACCTCAAACCGGGGCTTCAGCCCTACCACGTCAATAATCTCAGTGATTATATCTCTGGCCCCTACCGGCGCTGGCGCTGCATAGATGGCGGCGGCTCCGGCTTTTGTTTCAGCCACAGACGGTGTTGCCACCGAAGCACCGGTCAGAAACAGACCGGTAAGTACTGATAAAAGAACCTTTTTCATATGCTTTTTCATGTAGTTTTATAACAGAAGTACACGCGTACAGATTCAACGTTTCTGGTGTTAAATCATTGCGTACTATTCTAGTAGCAAGTTTTCTGCCAGTTTTAGGAAAAACAGCCCTAAAACCCTGCGTAAGAAAGGGGATTTGAAAATATTTTTTTAGTTCCGGAATGAACACAAAAAAGCCTTTAGAACCAGGCTCTAAAGGCTTTTTGCAAGTTGGTTAGTAGTTATTTTCCTGATTGGCATCCCCATCATTAGGATCGCGCTCATCAATGGTATTTCCGCCCCCGGTTTTCTCTGTGCCCGAGAAGTTCTCGTCCTGTTTGGTGGAATCATAGCCGGTGACGTTGCGTCTGTAGCTGTCATGGTCGCTTATGTCCTGGCGCTGGTGCTCAGACTGTCTGCCCTGGTTCATTTCGGTGGCCGATTTATTTGTTTCTTCTGAGTTGGCTGGATCGTTTATTTTGTCTGGCATATGGGTAGTGTTAAGTAAAACGTCTGTCCCCCTCCATTAGGCAGGGGCTCTTACTTCTTTACTACTGCCGGGGCAAAAGGTTCCTGCTAAACCAAGGTCAGCCAACCGGGTACAAAGAATAGGACATACTAACAGCCGCTTAGCCCCAGAGCTGCCAGAAGGTTAGCCCAGTGATTTTCGCTCAATTACATCTAACAAGTGCAGGAGTTTTTGGGCCGTAGCTTCTATCTGGGGCAGTTCCTTCAGCGCTTCCTCCTGCTGCCCCTGCTGGTACTCCTGCCACAGACGCCGCGCAATGACATGCATCTCATTGTGTACTTTTTCCAGTTCTTTTACTTCTGCCAAGTGGCCAATGCGGGGCATGGCTACCCCATAGATCCATTTGCCCAAAGAGCATTCAGTAGTGGAGATCACCGGTTCGGTGTCAATGTTGGCCCCGTACAGCAAAGCCCTGAGCTTTGATTTGAACAGGACGTGCTTGATACGCGCTTGCTCAAAATCAAGCTTGCCTATGCTCTCAAAGTAATCGTCCTGTTCTTTCCTATTCATGTTTTCTACTCAAAGCCGAACCCAACCCCAGATGTGTCCGCAAAGCTACGTTTCTGGCCCGTTTTTCACCAACTAAACAAAAAGAACAACCAGAACAGCCATCCGTCAGGTTCCTGTTTTAGGGCCGTTTTCGGAAATATTCCCTGAAAACGACCAACTAAGCAGCAGGAACCATACTATTGTTGGGCGTAGAGTTAGCGCGCGCTACGCCCGTATGGAAAGCCAATCTCCTGGCTGGCGATCCATCGGCGCAGACGCTTGCAGGTCAAAAGACGCTGCGAGGTCTTTGGAACGGGCGGCATCGCGGAAGCAGGCTGTTATACAATACTGGCGCGAGACTTTAGTCTCGTGACCAAAGAATGAAGCGAATCCCCGGGCTGGCCGGGAACCACCGGCAGGAGTGCGGAACGTCAGCACTTGAATCCTAAGGAATAAGCGTGCCCGGGCCTACTCTTTCCATCGTTACTCAGGTGAGGTTACATTTCATTGTTCTCCCGGGCCGCTTTCTGGTTGGGGGCGTTCAGGGCCGATTGGGTTAGTTCGGTCTCGCTTTCGTAGCCGCGCACGGCTTCAGACCCAATTCCGCCCGGCCCGGGTAAGAACAGGTGCACCAGCCCCATTAAATCGGCGGTGGCCCCGGGGAAAAGCCCATGCAGGGTACTGATGAATTTGGCGTTCAAACCCAGCGTCACTTCTGATTTCCCGTAGCGGCAGGCATCTATGATTTCTCTTGCGGCCCTGTCGGCGGCCAGGGAGATCATGGGATTGGCATCTATCAGCGAGAAAAGCGAGTACTCTTTCTTGTTTTGCCCTTTTAAAAAGGCGTTGCGGGCACTGCCCGTGCGCATGAGCCCCGGATTGATGGTGGTGACATAGACGCCGTCCTTCAGCAACTCAGACCTGAACCCCTCTGACATGCCTACCAGCGCAAACTTACTGCCGCTGTACGGCACCAGATGCGGCACACTCACCTTGCCCCCCACTGAGGCAATGTTCACGATGCGGCCTTCGCCACGGGCTTTCATTTCGGGGAGGACTTCCAACATGGTGTACAATGCTGCCCAGTAATGCACCCGCATGGCTTCCTCAAAATCCTCTACCCGCATTTCCTCCAGCGGCCCGGCCGTAATGATGCCTGCGTTGTTGATGAGCACCTCTACCGGCCCTACCCGCTCTTTGATCTCCTGGATCATGGCTTTCACCTGCCCCCGGTCACGCACATCACAATTAAACGCCAAAACCGTGGCTCCACCGGCCTCCAGTTCTGCCTTGGCAGCGTCTAACTGGTGTTGGGTACGGGAACAGATGGCAATGTTGGCGCCCTGCTCGGCAAACATGCGGGCCAAGACCAGCCCCAGCCCGCGGCTTCCGCCCGTGATCAGGACGGTGCGGTCTGTGAAGGAGAATTCGCGCTTCCTGTTGGTGAAAGTGCGTACCGCCAATAATGCTCCCAAACCGGCGGCCCCGGCCAGTAAAAGCGTCTTCTTTGTGTTGTCTTCCATGGTTTTCTTATTTGGGTTTTGTTAGGTAGAGGCGGCTATGTTTATTGGTTGGCCCAGTGCTGGTTTGAGACTAGCGCCCCACTTTTGTACGAGCGCCAGCAGGTTCTGGACTATAAGCGGCTCGCTGCCTTTTACGCAGGAAATCTTTTCTGCGCTGTCTGTGACTCCTGCGCCGGTTTACGGCTTCTTTTTGAGAAAATAGCCCCAAAACAGAAGGCCCGCCCCTTGGTAAGAGACAGGCCTTCTGTTCACATAAACCAGGTTTCCTTAATTGGTTCTGGCACCACGACCCGCTACATCTGGATCATTGTTCTGATCTTTTCCACCTTCATTGGGCGAATATTTGTGGTCATCTGGGTCTCCGCCGTGGCCTGCGTGTCCGCTGCTGCGGCCCCCGCCGGTTCCGTCGTTGCCGTTGTGGTTTCCTTTGAAGCCGCTGTGGCTGTCGCTGAGACCACCAGCGTGGGTTCCATAACCGGTGTCTTTGTCGCTTTCAGCGTCATGCTTTGTCTGGCTTTTGTCTTCGGAGGGGGTTTTGCCTATTCCCTGGGCTTCACCATAGCCGCCGCCGCGTCTGCCTAACACGTCACCGCCGCCGTTCACATCGTCATGGGCCTGCCCTTTGTCCAGGTTGCCACCGGCATCGTTGATGTCTAAATCGCCATCGGCATCATAGTTGGCGGTGTTGCCCCCTTCGGCTTTGGTACCGTAGTTGTGATCGGCGAAAGTGCCCTCTCCGCGGTTTCCGTCCTGGCTGTTATTGCTTCCATCGCCACTCATGGGTGGCGTGCCCCGGTCTTTATTCTGCTCTTCCATAGTATGGTCAGGTTTTAAGTGAGTACAATAAACTTGTGTCCCTGTTTACGGGAGGAAACCACGAGAGTTAATTTCTGACTGCTTTTACAAGGAAGGACTTTACAAAGCTGCCTCACTGGCTGTTTATGAGCAAACGGACATAGGTCTCCCCATACGGCAGAGGGCCTTCTCCCTGCGTTCAGGCAGAAGGCCCTCTGCTTTTCCAACCCTGTTTTAGGGCTATTTTCCAGTAAACAGCCTTAAAACAGGTAGTAGGCCAAATCAAGCTATCCATTTTGTCCTTCTGGAAGGATCTCGGTGGCGAAGGGCAATTGGGTTTATTCACTGCTTTTCCAGTTCGCCCACAAGATCCTTCCAGGCGGACAAGGAGAAGAGATAGTTATTGCTGACCAATTACTTCATCCTTTATTCGCCGTTCTTCTGGTTCAATAACTTAGGTAGTAGATGCGCTTTGGCCCACTCTGCGGCCAGCAGGGTTTTCCCGTCTACAAAGGTATGGGTGGCCAGTTGGTCGGGGGTTAGCTCCAGGGTTTTGATGTCTTCGTTTTCATCGTCTTTGCCGCCGCCTTCCCCTGTTTTCCTGCTTACTTCGGCGTAGAAAAGGTAAAGTTTCTCAGCGAAAGCGCCCGGCGAGGGGTAAAATTCATAGATGTGCTGTAAACGGTCTACGGCATAGCCAATCTCCTCCCCAATCTCGCGGGTAATGGCGGCCTCGGGTTTTTCGTCTTCGCTGTCCAGCATGCCCGCCACGGCTTCCACCATGTCTTGCTCTACGGCTGGCCTAAACTGCTTGGCGAAGATGAATTTCTGCTTCTGTGTGTCATACACCAACGCCGCCGCGGCCTGGCCGGTCTGGAATACTTCGCGCTTGAATTCCTGCCCTTTGTCTTCTACCGTAAACACCTGCAGCCGGTAATGCCCTTGGTAAGCGGTTTCTTTCTTGGTTATTTTCATTTGTAGGTTTGGCTAGGAGCTAGTTTGTGTTAGGCTCTATCCCCATGGTACGGATGAGCGCGACACCGGTTTATAAGATGGAATGCCTCAAATAAATAGGCCAATACGCTGGCTATTCTGCGGCGTATTTCGTATTTATGAGACAAATTAATCTTTTAAAATGAAAAAATTATTCTCTCTATGGGTTCTACTGCTGTTGGTTTCAGTAGGCAGTGCCATGGCGCAGACCCAGAGCAGTCACTACAAAGCCGCCGAAACCTTGCTCATTACCATGGGCAGCCCCAAAGCCATTGACGACAATCTCCAGCAGATGCTGACCATGCAAATGGAACAGGTACCGGCCATGAAAGCCGCAGAGGTAGAGGTCAGGGCGTTTTTCTCTAAATACATGAACTGGGATGCCGTCAAAGACGATATGATCAAGTTGTACATGGCCGAGTTCTCTGAGAAGGAACTGAAAGACATGAATGCCTTTTACCTGACGCCTACCGGTAAAAAACTGGCATCCAAGCAATCTACCATCACCATGAAAAGCGCCCAGATTGGCCAGGCCAAAGTAGAGCCGCACATGATGGAGTTACAGCAGGCCATTCAGCAGAAAATGCAAGGCAATAATTAAGCTACATCAATCGCCTGTCTGGTTTCTTTAAACAAAATGCCCTCTCGTATTTCTGGGAGGGCATTTTGTTATGATAGCCACACCCGCTCGCCTCTAGCAGGTTGTTTTTACACTCTTTCTCTGAAAACAGGCTAGATTCCGTCTCAAGGGTTTCTGCCACAAAAAAGGTTTTCTGTTGGAGAACCTTTTTACAGAGTTGAAACAGAAGCTAAGTAGGAAGACAAATTGAAACACACCTTTTGGCATCCTGGAAGGATCTAGTGGGCAAGCTAGATGGTCTTCTGGTTAGTGCCTCTGCCGTTCGCCACCAAGATCCTTTCAGGATGACAGAGAAAAAGAAGGGATGCTCAGTGGTTGGCTTTACCTCCAGCCATTGGAACTGTTATTTTTAGCGGCTCTTTTTTATACTCAACGGAGTGCAGGAGCATCTGATGCTTTTGAACCTAAACCACTGTCTACTCATGAAAAAACTTTCCATTGCCATTCTCTTCTTTCTCGCCTTTGTGGCACACCTTGCTACGCAAGCCCAACAAATTAAAACACAGTTGGTAGAGTACAAGGAAGGCTCCACTACTTTAGAAGGATACCTGGCCTATGATGCCTCCAAGAAAGGGAAACTTCCGGGCGTACTAGTGGTGCATGAATGGAACGGCATCAGCGACTACACCAAACAAAGATGTGAGCAACTGGCCAAGATGGGCTACGTGGCCTTCGCCGCCGATATCTACGGCAAAGGGGTAAGGCCTAAAACCCCAGAGGCAATGGGGGCCGAAGCCGGAAAATACAAGAACAACGTTCCGTTGCTGCGCCAACGGGTGAATGCCGCCCTAACCCAGTTGAAAAAACAAACCAACGTAGATGCGGCTAAAGTGGCCGCCATTGGTTATTGCTTCGGCGGTACCACCGTGCTGGAACTGGCCCGCAGTGGAGCCGATGTAGCCGGGGTGGTGAGTTTTCACGGCGGCTTGGGTACCCCCAACGTTGCCGATGCCCACAACATCAAAGCAAAAGTACTGGTAGAGCACGGTGCCATTGACCCCTTCGTGCCCAAAACCGAACTGGACGGTTTCTTCAAAGAAATGAATGATGCCAAGGTAGACTACCAGTTCGTGGCGCACAGCGGCGCGGTGCACTCCTTCACCAACCCAGACGCTGGTACTGATATCTCCAAAGGCGCGGCCTACAACGCCGCCGCAGACCGCCGCTCCTGGGCAGACATGCAACAGTTTTTCGCCGAGATTTTCAAAAAGTAAGCCTAAAACAGACCAAAGCACCAAAAACGCCGTGGCAGGACTTATCTCCTGCCACGGCGTTTTTGGTTTATATCTGATTATTCCGGGAGCTTGGACTTTTAAATAAAATCCCAATATCTTCCTCAGCTTACTTGCGTAGAGAAAGGTACCCTTTGCCTGCGTAGTGTTAACCCTTGCTAAAAGATACCGTAAGGTAAAGGCTTCTGAAAGGTGCCAATCCCTCCAGGCACTGGAACTCATCTCGCCGTCTTACTATGTCTATAGCTCCTACGCAAAGATTTTCTCTGCTTACCTATGGTCTGCTGCTTCTGTTGGCTAGTCTGGCCTTTGCCGCGTGTAAAAAGAAGAATCCGCATGCTGAGGAAACCGTGGTGTTCAAGCCCCAACCCATCTCGCCGGAAGACACCATCAAATACCCCAACGAACTCATCACCACCCTCAACCGGAAAAACAAATGGGTAGACTCAGTTTTCCGCCGCATGACCCCAGAGGAGCGCATCACGCAGTTGATGATGATTGAGGTGTTCTCCAACCAAGGGCCGCAGCACGAAGAAGACGTACGCATGCTCATCAGGCGCTACAAAGTGGGCGGACTTATCTTCTTCCAGGGCGGGCCGGTGCGGCAAGCCAAGATGACCAACCGCTTACAGGCCGCCTCCAAGATTCCGCTCTGGATTGGCATGGACGCTGAGAACGGCATTGGCATGCGCATGGACAGCGCCATGCAGTACCCCTTGCCCATGCTTCTGGGAGCCATCAACAACGACAGCCTTATTTACCAGATGGGGGCCGAGATGGCCTTTGAGTTCAAACGGCTGGGCATGCACGTCAACTTCGCGCCGGTGGTAGACGTGAACAACAATGCCAACAACCCTGTCATCAGTTACCGCGCCTTCGGCGAAAATAAAGACGATGTGAGCTCCAAAAGCCTGGCCCAGATGCTGGGCATGCAGGACAACGGCATCATTGCCACCGCCAAACATTTTCCCGGCCACGGCGACACCGAGGTAGATTCGCACTATGACTTGCCCGTGATCTCGTACGGCCGTGAACGCCTGGACTCGCTGGAACTGCACCCGTTCCGGCATTTGATCCAGAGCGGGGTGGGTGGTATTATGGTGGGGCACATTCACTTGCCCAAACTGGACTCCACCGCCAATTTACCGGCCTCGCTCTCTAAACCCATTGTAACCGGCATCCTGAAGCAGGAATTCGGCTACGCTGGCCTCATCTTTACTGATGCCATGGTGATGAAAGGCGTAACCAAATACTTTAAACCCGGCGAAGCCGAAGTCATGGCGCTGGAAGCGGGTAATGACGTGGTGGAACGGTTGGTGAGCGTGCCCAAAGCGCTGGAGGCCATCAAAGCCGCGATTAAGCAAGGCCGGTTGAGCCAGCAAGACATTGACCGAAGCTGCAAAAAGATATTGGCCGCCAAGTACTGGCTTGGGTTGCACAACTATCAGCCTATCAAAATTGAGAACCTGTACCAAGATCTGCACGCCCCCCACGCCCATGAAATGCTCCGACGGCTGGCCGAAGGTTCGCTCACGCTGCTGCAGAACAAGCGCAATCAGATTCCGCTGGAAGACCGAAAACGCCGGAAAGTAGCCAGTCTGGCGGTGGGCGGCACCAAAACCACTTTCTTTCAGAAGAAAATCAAAGAAAAGCTTACCACTCAGGATTTCTTTCTGCCGCGCCGCTCCAATAAGAAAGACATAGAGAAGCTTAGGAAGGAGTTACTGAACTACGATCTTCTGCTGATCAGTATTTACGGCCCCAGCATCAGGCCCAGCAACAGCCTGGGCTTCACCCCAGAAGAACGCGCACTGGTAAACGAACTGGTTAGGAAGAAGAGGTGCGTGGTGGTGCTTTTTGACAACCCCTATACCCTTAACCGGCTGCCAGACATCCACCAGGCCACCGCGCTCATTGTGGGCTACCAGCAGTTGCCCGCGGTTCAGGCCGCGGCGGCCAAAATGATTCTGGGCGATCTAACCCCGCAGGGCAAGTTACCGGTCACCGTAAACCAGCATTTCCGCTACGGAGATGGTTTGTAGCAGCCAACTGGTTCTGTTTTAAGGCTGTTTTAAGAAAATTAGCGATAAAACCGCAACGCCTCCTATGGGCCTGCTCCCCATCTTTCGCTATCTTGGCAGCATGAAGATACGTCTCTCCTTCCGCACCTGCTATCTGTTGCTTGCACTTTTCCTGTGGCAGACCACCGTACTTGCGCAGTCACCAAAAACAAACAAATCTGCTGCCCCGGCCCACCGGGTAGTCATTGGGATTGAACAGCTGGTCACGCCCGAGTTCCTGCCTTTGCTCCAGAACCGCCGCGTAGCCATTCTTACCAACCACACGGGCGTAATGCCAGACAAAAGCCATATTGTGGATCTGCTGCACGCCCGCCCAGACGTGAAAGTGGTGAAGCTGCTCAGCCCCGAGCACGGCATACGGGGCGAGGCCGATACCCACGTGTCTGATGACGTGGACAAGAAAACCGGCCTTAAAGTCATCTCGCTCTACGGAAACGTAAGGAAACCTACGCCCGAGATGCTGAAAGATGTAGACGTACTCATTTTCGATATTCAGGACGTAGGGGCGCGCTATTATACTTACATCGCCACCATGACGGCCGTGCTGGAAGCCGCCGCCGAGAACAAAAAATTAATGATCGTGCTAGACCGGCCTAACCCCATTACCGGGGCGTACGTGGACGGAGCCGTGGGCAAAAACGCGAAACAACCCGTTACCGGCCCCAACTTTCTGCCTATCACGCACGGCATGACCGTAGGCGAACTGGCCCGCATGTTCAACGGCGAACGCGCCGCCAAAAAACTTCCCCAAGCGGAGCTAAAAGTAATTCCCATGCGGAATTACACCCGGGGCCAATGGTTTGACCAAACCGGGTTGCCCTGGATCAAGCCCTCGCCTAACATGATCAATCTGACCACGGCTACGCTGTATCCCGGCACCTGCATTCTGGAAGGCACCAATGTCTCTGAGGGGCGCGGCACCATGCAGGCTTTTGAGTTTATTGGCGCGCCCTGGATAAACGGCGAGAAACTGGCGCAGCAACTGAACAGCTACAGGCTCCCCGGCGTCACGTTCAAACCCATCCAATTCAAACCAGACAGTGTGGTGGACGGGATTCGGATTTATCCGCCCAAGTTTGTGGGGCAGACTTGTTACGGGGCGCAGGCGGTTGTCACAGACAGAAACAAGTTTGAATCGGCGAAGGCCTCGGTGTACATTATCCATGCGCTCAAGACGTTGTACCCCACCCAATTGGAGTGGAAAAACAGCCGCCTGGATGGCCTCTGGAAAACCGATGTCACCCGCCAACGCTTACAGGCCGGCGATGCTCCTAAAGAGATTATCTCGGCCTGGGCCGATGAACTCACTTATTTCAATCAAGTTAGAGCAAAATACCTGCTGTATCCGTAGTAGGCAGAACACAAACCTATGAAGCATCCATGATCAACTTCATCGTTCTGCCATTTCTGTTCTTATGCACTCATCTATTTTCAAGCAGTCTTCAACCTCCTGCTTCCATTCCAGAGCAGCCCCGGAAGTATGCTACCAAAAACGTGGTGATTCTGGTGATTGACGGCGTGCGGTATTCAGACTCCTGGGGAGATCCTACGTTCAGCAACATTCCGCGCATGGCTAAGCATCTGGCCGCTAAGGGAGTTTTCCATCCTCAGTTTTACAACAAAGGGGTTACGTTGACAAACCCCGGGCACGTGGCATTGACCACCGGGCACCACCAGATGATAGAGAATGACGGCAGTGAACTTCCTGGCCAACCGTCTATCTTCCATTACTACCGCCAGCACACCGGGGCTCCCGCCAAAGCGGCCTGGGTGATCACCAGCAAAGACAAACTGGAAATTCTGGCCCGCACCAACAGCACTAGCCCGGCCGCGGCTTTCGCGCCCTCGGTGAATTGCGGCATCAAAGGGTTGGGAACCGGTTACCGCGATGACACCACCACTATCCGGATCAGCAAGCAAGTACTGGCCAGGCACAAACCTAAACTGGTGCTCATCAACCTCCGCGAACCAGACTCAGAGGCCCACGCGGGCAACTGGAACGGGTATATAAAAGCCATCAGGCAGAGTGACCGCCTGGTTTATGATTTCTGGAACTGGCTGCAAAAGAACCCGCATTACAAGAACACCACCACCTTATTGGTGACCAATGACCATGGCCGCCATGAAGGCAACCGCTTTGAGAACCACGGCGATAAATGTGAGGGCTGTCGGCACATCAGCCTGCTGGCGCTGGGGCCCGATGTGAAGGCGGGGACGCGGGCCACCAGGGAGCGTTCGCAGGTAGACGTGGCCGCTACCACGGCAGAGCTTTTGGGTTTTAAACTGCCTAACCAGGAAGGCGAACCCATGCTGGAGTTATTCAAGACAACCTCTACGGCCAGAAAATAAAAGGTGTTTTGGGGCTATTTTCTAGAAAACAGCCCCAAAACACCTTTTATATTATCCGCTTTGCTGAAACCTTCGGCAAAGCCAGGAAACAGAATCACGTTTACTGGTGTAACCCCTGGTTTCTCTCTTTTAGCTCAATGGCATGCCGGGCCTGCATTAAACGGGTAACGGCGGTGACATTGGTAAAAACAGCTAGCACCGTAATAGGAATGGTGAAGACAGACATGGTTTCAAAGATGTGGAAGGGAATGCCTGGCACATACAATTTGAAATCACCGCCCAGAATGGCCGCCGTAAGCCCGCAGAACATACCCGCCAAGGCAATCAACACCACCCGCTCGGGACGCTGAAAAAAGCCGCCTTTGCATTCCACGCCCAAACCTTCGGCACGCGCCCTGGTGTAACTCACCATCATAGAACCAATCATGGCAATGAAGGCGAAAAGCGAACTGAGGAAATAGTTGTGCGCCATTAAGTAATAGCAGATCCCCAGGAACATCACCAACTCACTGTACCTATCCAGCACCGAGTCAAACAAAGCCCCGAAGGTAGACCCCATTTTACCCATGCGGGCCACCTGCCCGTCCAGCATGTCAAAGAGACCGGCCATCATGATCAGGAACCCGGCCCAGCCCACGTAAGAAAAATCATTGCGGTTCTCGCTTTCGCCGCCTACCACAAAGATGACCGCCACGCCCACGTTCATGATGAACCCCGTGGTAGTAACGGCGTTGGGGGTAAACCCAAGTTTGATCAGAAGCCGCACAAAAGGGTTCACTATTTTGTAGATGCCTTGCTGCAGGAATACTTTCCAGGCCTTTTCGCCGGGGGCTTTCTTTTTCTTGTAGGTAGAATCTAGCTCCATCTCTTTGGTTGTTTCCATGTGCCCGTGGGGAAAGGGTTAACTGTCTGTCGTACTTTTCTGAAAACAAACTTCTTCTGCATCAGGTAATTATAGCCTACCCCTATTACCACAGAGGTGATCACTTTTGAGATAAGATAACTGATGCCCGCGTAATGGGTAATGACGTAAATTCCGATGGCATTCAAGACCAGGCTGCCATTCCAGATGATAAAGTATCTGATGGCCTGCATAGACACGCTGGAATCCTCGGCGTGGAAAACCCACTCTCGGCTTAAGGCAAAATGGGTGACTCCGCCGGAGGCGGTTCCCAGCATGGTGCCCATCACGTACCAACTCCCGAAGAACTCAACCGCTAAAATGGTTACCAGAAAATCAACGATGGTGGCGCCCACAGAGGCAGTCTGTGCCTTTAAGAAAGTGAGCATCTAAAACAGCTTTAGGTAAATCACTAAATGAAGAATAAGGTTGGCGCAGCCCCCGGCCAGCACATCGTCCAGCATGACGCCCCAGCCGCCTTTTACGCGTTCGGCCCGCCTGATGTAGAAAGGCTTCACGATGTCAAAGAAACGGAACAACACCAGCGCGGCCAACAGGTACGGAACGGTCACGGGCACGGCCAGCAAGGCAATGCACATACCGGCCACCTCGTCAATGACCACTTTCTTGTCATCTTTGCCCCAAAGCGGTTCCACTTCATCTGAAGACCAAACGCCCAGCACCGTAATAAGCACCGTAAACGCTATTTGCCAGGAGAGAAACTCATTCCCACCGTTCTGCCCCAGATACCAGACCAGACAGGTCACCACCGCCGCAACCGTGCCGCCGCCCTTGCCTATGTACCCAATGCCCAGACTGGTGGAAATGAGTTTATGCATCCAGATCATACCGCCCCTATAGGGTGTCTACCAGGTCTTGGTAGTAATCCAGCCCCAGGTGGGTGATTAAGTCCTCGCCCATCATGTGGCGAAGGGTGTTCTGCAGTTTCATCAATTGCTTGAAGATGTCATGCTCCGGTGGCAGACCTTCAATGGTCTGCGGGGATTTGTAGTAGAAAGACAGCCATTCCTGGATGCCGCTCATGCCTGCGCGTTGCGCCAGATCTGTGAACAGGGCCAAGTCCAATACCAACGGCGCGGCCAAGATAGAGTCACGACACAGGAAGTTGATTTTGATCTGCATGGGGTACCCCAGCCAGCCGAAGATGTCAATGTTGTCCCAGCTTTCTTTGTTATCGCCGTGCGGCGGATAGTAGTTGATACGCACTTTGTGGTACATATCACCGTACAGTTCTGGGTTAGACTCTGGCTTGAAGATTTCGTCCAGCACGCTCAGTTTGGAAACTTCTTTGGTCTTGAAGTTCTCCGGCGCGTCCAGCACGTAGCCATCACGGTTACCCAGAATGTTGGAGGAGAACCAGCCGTTTACCCCTAACGCACGGGCGTGCAGTCCTGGGGCCAGGATGGTTTTCATCAAGGTCTGGCCGGTCTTGAAATCTTTCCCGGAAACAGCGATGCCGTTTTCCATGGCAAGCTCTACAATGGCCGGAATATCAACGGTCAGGTTTGGTGCGCCGTTGGCGAAAGGCACGCCCATTTTCATGGCGGCGTACGCGTAGATCATGCTTGGTGCGATGGCCGGATCGCTGTTGCGCAGGCCTTCTTCAAACGCGGCAATGGATTGGTGCACCTCAGACTCCTCTATGTAAATCTCGGTGGAACCGCACCACACCATCACCAGACGGTCGCAGCCGTTTTCTTCTTTGAAGTTGCGGATGTCTTCCATCAGGGCTTCGGCCAGTTCCATCTTGTTCGCACCTTCTTTTATGTGCGTACCGTCCAGGTTGCGGGCATAAGATTTATCAAATACCGCTTTCATAGGCACTACCTTCTCCAACTCTGCTTTCACAGCATGCAGCAACACAGGCTCTAACACCTTCGCGTTCACCGCCGCTTCAAACACGTTGTCAGAGTACACGTCCCAGCCACCGAACACGATGTCTTCCAGGTTGGCCAAAGGAACGAAATCCTTGATGAGCGGGTGACGGTCTTCGGTGCGCTTGCCTAACCGGATACGCCCCATCTGGGTAATAGAGCCCACCGGCTTTGCCAACTCTTTCTTAACAGCTTCTACCCCAGCAATGAACGTGGTTGCCACTGCTCCTAAACCCGGGATTAGGATTCCTAACCTGCCGTCGGCCGGTTTCACTTCGTATTCCATAGTTCTATTTTATTTGACTTGTTGATGAGGTTCTCTTTATTAAAACCAAAACTAAGGCTTAAGTTATCTATTTTCCTACAAACCTGCTTAAGTAATTACCCTATTTCTTCCGGTATTTCTACTATATTAGAAGTAACCAAGGCCTATTCTGGACAAAAGTAGGCTTTAGAAATTTATTCTCTGAGATAATCTAATGCCGGGAGTGACGCATGGAGCGGTTTGAGAGCATGAACTTAGCTTTTTGGGCCTTCTACTGAAAAACCAGGCCACAGGTTAGTCTTTTTGCGCCTCTGGCTCTGCCGAACTTTGACTGGAGGAAGGCAAGCGGCCCGATTTTTTCAAGGCTTCCTGCACAATCCACTCCAACTGGCCGTTGGTGCTTCTAAACTCATCTGCGGCCCATTTCTCTACGGCTTTCATCATCTCAGCATTCATGCGCAGCGCGAACGATTTTTTTTCGGCCATTGGCTAGTGGTGTAAGGTTCCGGCGTTTACTACGGGGTGTACGCTTCTGTCTGAGCAGAGCACCACCATTAAAATTGGTGACCATGGCGGCTTTGCGCTCTTCGTCCAAGTCTACCAGGCGTTTGTCGTTTAGTTGGTGCAGGGCCATTTCTACCATGCCCACGGCGCCTTCCACAATTTTGGAACGGGCCGCTACAATGGCCGTGGCCTGCTGGCGCTGCAACATGGCGCTGGCAATTTCCTGGGCGTAGGCCAGGTAACTGATTCTGGCTTCCAGCACGTGAATACCGGCAATGGCCAGGCGCTCCATCAGTTCCCGTTCCAATTCATCGTTCACCTCCTGGCTGCTGCCGCGCAAAGAGATCTCGCTTTCATCCTCGAAGTTGTCATACGGGTAAATGCCCGCCAATTTCCGGATGGCCGACTCGCTCTGCACCTTCACAAAATTCTCGTAGTTGTCTACTTCAAAAGCGGCCTTAAAGGTTTCTTCCACGCGCCACACCAGCACCACGCCAATCATGATGGGGTTACCCAGTTTGTCATTCACCTTGATGGGGTTGGTGTCCAGGTTACGGGCCCGCAAAGAGATGTTCTTAGACACCAGGAAAGGGTTCACCCAAAAGAAACCGTTCTGCTTGATGGTGCCGGTGTATTCCCCAACAGCGTGAGCACCCGTGATTCATTAGGGTTCACAATCTTAAAGCCCTTGCAGAAGAAGATGAACACCAAAGAGAACGGCCCAATGATTTCTGCTCCAATGTAATAGGCACAAGCCCCGGCCGCGGCGAGGAGGAGCAGCAAGAGAATCAGGATGGTGTACCCAGAGATAGGGTGATACGATTTTTCGGCTTTCATAGGCTTATTCGTTTTAATATCATTATGATATCATCTAAAGTATGAAAAGAAACCGAGAACCAGAAACCAACTTCTCTTAATAGTATTTACCTCATTCTAAACCTTTGAAAATCAGTAAAAACGCAAACAGCCATCTTGCTTGAGGTGCGTATAAAAAGGAGTTGTTCAATGGTTTAAAAAAGGAGGTTGTTATGCGCATTATTCCCACCAGTGTCCATGGCATCATGGATTATCTTATTGCGGTGCTATTGATTGCATCGCCATGGCTGTTTGGCTTTTACAGAGGAGGCGTGGAAAGTTACCTTCCCATGGGGATAGGTGCCTTGATTCTCGTTCAGGCGCTGATGACGCGCAATGAAACCGGAGCCGTGAGAGTGCTCCCCATGCCGGCGCACCTGATGAGTGACCTGGCCATTGGCCTGCTGCTCACGCTCTCGCCCTGGCTTTTCTTTTTCCATGATTACGTTTGGGAGCCCCACTTTATGATAGGGCTTCTGATTACCGGCCATGCCATTTTAACCCGTATGACCCCAGCGCCCAGCGTTGCCAACAGGCACTAGTACAAACGCCAGAAACGAAGTATCTTTAAAAAGCAGTTCTCCTGTTTTAAGCCGGTTTTTTAGAAAACGCGCCCAAAACAGGAGAACTGCTTTTCACGGGAGGAAACTATCCTGAACGTGGAGGCCGGATAGCGGCCCTGGGATTATCTTGCCTCGGTTAGGTTGACCTGCAGGATATTGCCCGGGTTTTTCTTGCCCTCATTGGAGATGAACAACTCGCCCGATGGGCTGAACGCAATGCCCTCTGGTTTGTAGAAAGCCGCGTCGCTCAGCTTGTGCCGTTTCTTGATGCTCCCGTCTGGGTTGAGGAGAAACAGCTGCGGGTTAGAGGCCTCCAGCAGGTAAATGTCGCCGGTTACCGGATGGATGGCGATCTCTGACGGTTGCCACACCTTGCTCAAGGTTTTCTTCTGGGTCTGGGGCAATTGCGGATCTTTCAGGCTCAGCTTGAAAATAGGCTGCGCCGATAAGGTTTTGGAAGCCAGATCAAACGCATACACGCCTTTGTAGTCTGTGCCGTTGGCTTCCTCGCCTTTGATGGCCAGCAACAGACGCTGGTGCTTGGCATCAAAGGTCAGGCCTTCCACGTTATGGGCTTCGGTGAGCGACGTAGGATACTCTTTGATCATCGGCCCCTCAGACAGCCAGTTGGCTACCTCAAACAGATGCCCGTCGCTGCGCACTACGTAGGCCGTGTTCCCCGCCAGGGCAATGCCTTCATAGTCGCCGGCCGCCCCGAAGGTGATCTGCCGCTCTATGAACTTTTTGCCTGTGTCATAGATGAAGATCACGCCCGCCTCGTCCTGCACGCAGGCGAATTTGCCGTTGCCCAGAAACGCGATCCCCGACACTTCCCGGAGGATCTCGGGCACTTCCCATTTCTGGTTTACCTGCACCGCCGGAGACGCCGCCTCTACCGTTTTATGCTTTTTATTTTTTTTGGGTTTGTCATCTTCCCTGGCCTGGGCATTGCCGCTGTCGCAGGCCAGCACCGAAAAGGTTAAAAACAAGCTGGTTAGCATTACTTGAAAGCGTTTCATAGGGGTACGTCTTAAGTTAGTTTCTGTAAATTGAGAGAAAATCTTTTCCTCCGGTTCCCTGAGGCAGTCCTATTATCCTGGCTGCTTTGTTTCTGTATTTAGCCTGTTTTGTAGAAAAACGGCCTAAAACAGCCACCTTCTGTTCTGTCACCAGGCCGAAATCAATCCCAGAATCTGGTGTTGACAACAGTGCCGTTGGAAGCGTAGACTCTCTTGAGGTCTTCGTTGTTGTTCTCCAGTTCTATCTGGTAATACACCTGCCCCTGTTTCTCCACTTGCTCCAGGTCATCCATCAGATAGGCCTGAAAATCTCTCTTGAGCGCAACAGATACCGCCGGGGGCAATTGGGCGGCGGTGATGTCCTGCTTCTGCATGAGCACGTGCCCCACAGAATCTAACAAGACAGTGTGTTCCACGCCCGCCACCACAAACTCCGCCTCAAAATGCTGCCCCTCTTTCTCCCAGTCAATCCTTTCTGCCTGCGGAAATTTCACCTGTACCGAATTCTGTACCAGCGAAGGCAGTTGGCCCGCCGTGATCCGTTGGCCGCAGCTCCAGAGCGTGCCAGTGGCCATGGCAATGATCAATAAGGTCGTTTTCATAGCTATATCCTTTCGTTCTTCAGTTTATTTATACCCAAAGCTCGGGCTCAAAACAGGAAACAATTGGGAATGCAGAAAAAAAATGAGAACCTTTTTTAAGCTGTTTTCCGAAAAGAAAGCTAAAAACGGGTGGTGTGCTTTGGCAATTTTGGAGTTGACTTTATTGGGGAGATTAGCAGATGCACTTATGCTGCTCTCTTGGCTTGTCTGCTTGTTGCAGAGGTATTGGTGGGTGCACGGAATATGCTGTTCCCTTGGATTGGCCGCTTCATGCGTGGGTATGTGCATGCCTTATGCTGTTCCCTCGGCTTGTCTGTTCGTTTGGTGGGTGCAAGTGCTGTATTGTTTCATCTCTGGCGGTATGCGCTCACGGCCGCGGGGCCCCGTCTTCCCCTCTCGCACTGCCCTTTCGGCCTGGGAGGTCTATTGCTCTTAGCTTCTGCCTGTCTATGGCCAAAAGCGAGGCGCGCTCGGGGAAGACTGGAACGGGGGAAAGGAGCAGACTCTATATCTATCAGTTTGGTACTTCTGTCCTCTAAAGCAGATACTCCCCCTTTGAAGGGGGCGAAGGGCGATGTTTACACCTGCCGAACTACGCATTGCTATCCCCTGCAAAGGCGTATTCCCCTCCTCGGAGGGGCGGGTGTGGGTTCTGGCGCGCCAATCATTCAATAATGGTACATCTTCTAAAGTTGGATTTACAGAAGGACACTTCTGCTGGCGCAAACACGGCTCAAGTTCCGTTTTTGACCTATTTTCTGCGAAAGTAGGTCAAAAACGGAAGAGCTTTCGGCAATAAGCAGATATTTTAGCCAGAGGTAGAACTTACGACAACCAGCGGTTTAGAAAGTTACCGTAAAGGTGTGCCCTTGCCGGAAATCGTATTGAACCTTGAAGCCGTAGAGGTCGCAGATGGCTTTCACGATGGGCAGGCCCAGGCCGGTGGAGGCGGTGGAGGAATCGTCTTTGAAGAACCGCGTGAACACCTGTTCCTGGTTGAGTGGCTGGTCGGTTTTGCCGGAGTTTTCAAAAACCAAGCCCGAAACGGAAAGCTGGATGCGCAGGAATCCGCCGGGCACGTTGTGCACGAGGGCATTTTTAAGCAGGTTCAGCACCAGCATGGTGGCCAGATCGGGGTTCATGCGGAGGGTGACCTCCTGTTCCAACTGCAACTCCACGGTAATGTCTTTGAAGGCGAGTTGCTCCTCGAAATCTGCCAGGGACTTCTGCAAAAGCGTGGAAAGCTCCACGTCTGCTTCCTGGGCGAACTGGCGGTTCTCAATCTTGGAGAGCAGCAGCAATGATTTGTTCAGGCGGGTGAGGCGCTCCAGGTTTTCCATGACGGTGCCAATCTGCAGGAGTTGGTTTTCGTGCAGCGGCTGGCTTTCGGCGAGCAGTTCCAGCTTGTTCAGGCTGATGGCCAGCGGGGTCTGCAGTTCGTGCGCGGCATTCTCAATGAAAACTTTCTGGTTCTGGTACACCGCCACGTTTTGCTGCAGCAGCTTTTCCACGGTTTGGTTCAGGAGCTGAAATTCTTCAATGTTGGTGGGCTGCACCGGCACGGGTTGGGGGTCATCCAGCTTAAAGTGCTGCAGGCGCTGCAGAATGTGGTAGAAGGGCCGCCAGATTCTTTTCAGGAGCAGATTGTTGAGCACCAGAATACTGGCTATGAGCCCCAGATACAGCCAAAGCAGCGAGTACAGCAAATCCTCAATGAGGTCGTCTTCCTCTACCATGGAGGTAATCAGGCTCAGTTCATAGTAGCGGCCTTTGTGCCGGAAAACGGTGGTAAGCAGGCGTACGGGCTCAAAATCCTGCTCGTTCTGCATGAACATGAGCGTGTCACGGTACTGGTCTTTGCGGTGGATGGCCAGCGTGAACGGAATCTCCCGCACCCTGAAATAACCGGCCTCAAACTCGCGCTGCCGCAGCACGGTGCTGTCTTGCGCGGCCTTCTGCATGACCAGGATCTTCTGGTTTCCCAGGCCGTCATCTATGCTGTCATAGATTTCGTCTAGCATGTTCACGTAGAAAAGCCCCGCCCACAGGGAGATGACCAGCAGCAGCAGCCCGGCCAGGTAGGCGGTGGCGTGGTTGAGCAGTTTCATGCCGTGACCAGTTTGTACCCGATGCCGTAGATGGCCTGAATCTCTACCTGGGCGCCGTGGTCTTTCAGTTTCTTGCGCAGGTTTTTGATCTGGGAGTAGATGAACTCGTAATTGTCGGCTTGGTCAATGTAGTCGCCCCAGACGTGCTCGGCCAGGGCCGTTTTGCTCACCAGCCGGTCTTTGTTCGTGACCAGGTACAGCAGAATGTCAAACTCTTTGCGGTTGAGCACCATCTCCTGCCCGTTCACCCAAGCCAGGTGTTTGTCCAAATCAATCTGCAGGTTCTGGAGGATTTGTAGATTTTGGCCCTCAAACTTGCGCCGACGCAGCACAGATTTCACGCGGGCGTGCAGCTCGGCCATGTGGAACGGTTTAGGCAAATAGTCATCAGCGCCTAACTCCAGCCCCTGTATTTTATCATCCACGGAGTTCCGGGCCGAGACGATGATCACGCCATCAGATTTCTGCTGTTTCTTCAGCTCCTCCAGCAACGAAAGGCCGCTGCCGCCGGGCAGGTTGATGTCCAGCAGAATGCAGTCATAGGCGTACACCGTCACTTTTTCCAGCGCGCTGTCATAATCTGAGGCGGTTTCCACCAGATACTTTTCCTGCTGCAGCGAGTGCACCAGGGTTTCCAGCATTTGCGGTTCATCTTCTATGACCAGTATTTTCATGGCAGGTGGTGGTTTCTGGCAAGTAACACCAGAAATCTGGAAAGAATTGGGAAGGGTCTGTTGGGCGGCCGCGGCCGATGTTGCCTCTCCCGTTTTAAGGCTGTTTTAGCAGAAACACGCTCAAATCAGAAGCGCGTCACTTTGCCTTTGGCGTCCCAGTGGCTGGATTTGAGGGTAATGCCATCGGCCTCAAATGTAAGGTGGCGCACGTAGCGCTCGCCGGTGATGCTGCCGTCTGGTTTGCGTTTCCCGATGAACAGCGTGACCGCGTAGCCTTGCTTGTCTGTGATGAAGGTGAGGTCATTGCCGGCGAAGGTGTCATCAATGCGGCTGTCCGGGGCGAAGGGCTTGCTCAGTTTGGCTTCCAGTTTTGAACTCAGGGGCATGGCAACTGAATTAAGTGGTGGTGTAGGATTGCAGGATGGAAAGGGCGTCGGCTTCCTCGGCCTCCACCACCTCATCAATCACCGACTGGATCTCATTGTCTGACCAACGGGCTTGCTCGGCGGCTTTCACAAATACGCCCAAGGCCACAAACCGGCCGCCCTCCAGCGGAAGAATCGCGTTTACTTTTTTCTTGATGTTCATTAAATGGGAAAGTTGTTTTGCGGCTATTTTACGGAAAACAGGTCTAAATCGCTAAGGCCGCCCCTACTTTCCTGCGCCCACCGCTGCGCCGCGGGCAATTCCTGGAAATACTCCACCTCGGCGTGGAACTTGGGCCGAAGGGTGGCCACCATGCTACTGACGGCCATCTGGTTGAAGATATCTTCAGACACCACAAAGGCTAAGCGCTTCACCCCCAACATCTGGAACTGCGGAAACCAGGCACCAATTGTCCATTCCTGATCGGTCTGCCTAATCACTTTCATGTGCTTCATGTCCATGATCCAGCCCTGCAAACCCGCCCTTCTGGAAACCTGGATCGCTTCCATGAGTCCGTCCCGGTACACGTCACTGGGCACAAACCCTTTCCAGTGCAGCACCAGAGCAGAGTGTAGCCGGTCAGTTTCCAGTTGTAAATAGGATTCGGTCTCCATGGTTCCTTGGTCTTTGTTGCGCTTCCATTTTCTGCCGTCTTTTCCAGATTCACCCTAGAAACGAGAAGCTACCTGCATCATTGTATTAACCTTCTTTACGGGAATCAGGTTTTGGAGTGAACCAATAAATAAATTGGACAGGGGTAATATTTTGACGGTTTTAGTAAGAATGCAGGAATTTGGGCAGGAAACTGGAGTTACATAGCGTATTCACCAATTCAATTCCTTATTCCTGCTGTTACGCAAACCTGCTGGTGGTTCCCGGCGAGCGTGGAGACTCGCCTCCTCCTTTGTCACGAGGCCGGAGTCCCGCGCCAGTACTTTCTAACCAGCTGCTTTCGTGATGCCGCCTGCTCCACAAGACCTCGTAGCGTCTTTAAACCTGCGAGCGTCTGCGCCAATCAGGAGATTGGCTGTCCAAGGGTGCGTAGAGCGCTCTCGCTAACTCTACGCACAACAAGATCTTGGAGACTTCACAGGCTTCTGCGTTTTGAGGCTTTTTTTCGCAAAACAGCCTCAAAACGCAGAAGCCTCAGCTTCTCTCGCAGAAAGAGAAACTGAGGGTGATGCGTTTCTGCGGAAAGATAGTTACTTACCGGATATTCTTACCGGAACATGCTCTTCAGCTTGTTCAGTTTGGTAGCCATGTCTTCTTCCTCCACCGGCGCTTCACGTTTGCTGCCACTGCCGGTGTTGTTGCCAGCTTTGCGGTCATTGCCGCGGCTTGGTCTGGCGGTGGCGGCCTGCGGATCACCTTTCATGGAAAGCGCGATGCGTTTGCGGCTCACTTCTACTTCCAGCACGGTCACTTCCACCTTCTGCCCTACTTTCACCACTTCATGCGGATTGCTCACGAAACGGTCAGACAAATGGCTCACGTGTACCAAGCCGTCCTGGTGCACCCCAATATCCACGAACGCCCCGAAGGCGGTGATGTTGGTGATGATGCCCGGCAGTTTCATGCCCTGCCGTAGGTCTTTGATTTCGTTCACGCCTTCGGTGAAGCTGAAGGCCTCGTAACTTTCGCGCGGGTCACGGCCGGGTTTGGCCAACTCGCTTAAAATGTCTTGCAGCGTGGGCAAACCAACGGTATCAGACACATACTTCTTCAGGTCGATTTTCTTGCGGAGGTCGGCGTTTCTGAGCAGGTCTTCCACGGTGGCGTTTACGTCTTTCGCCATTTGCTCCACCAACGCATAGCGCTCCGGGTGCACGGCACTGGCATCCAGCGGGTGCTTGCCGCCTCTGATGCGCAAGAAACCAGCCGCTTGTTCAAAGGCTTTATCGCCTAAGCGGGCTACTTTGCGCAGTTCGTTACGGGTTTTGAACGGCCCGTTCTGGTTGCGGTAGTCCACAATGTTTTGCGCCAACTGCGGCCCTAAGCCAGACACGTAGGTCAGGAGTTGCTTGCTGGCGGTGTTCACTTCCACGCCTACGGCGTTCACGCAGCTCATCACCACATCGTCCAGACTGTGCTTGAGGGCATTCTGGTCTACATCGTGCTGGTACTGCCCTACCCCAATGGACTTAGGGTCTAGTTTCACCAACTCCGCCAAAGGATCCATAAGGCGGCGACCAATGGAAACGGCTCCCCGCACGGTGATGTCCTGGTCGGGGAACTCCTCGCGGGCCACGTCTGAGGCCGAGTAGATGGAGGCACCGCTTTCGTTCACCATCACCACGGCAATGGTGTTGGGTAAGCCGAGGCCACGCACGAAGGTTTCGGTCTCGCGGCTGGCGGTTCCGTTACCTATGGCAATGGCTTCAATCTGGTATTTGTGGCACATCACCATCACCTGTTGTCCGGCCGTGGTGGCCTGGTGCGCGCCGTTGTGCGGGAAAATGGCTTCGTAATGCAGGAGTTTGCCTTGCTCATCCAGCGCGACCACTTTACAACCGGTTCTGAAACCCGGGTCAATGGCCAGCACCCGTTTCTGGCCCAGCGGTGCCGACAAGAGCATGGGTCTCAGGTTATCCGCGAAAACCCGGATCGCTTCTTCATCGGCGCGTTTCTTGGAAGAAAGGCGCACCTCGGTTTCCATGTTCAGGCGCAGCATGCGCTTGTAGCTTTCCTTGATGGCTAGTTTCACCTGCTCGGCGGCGGCGTTGCGGCCGGTCACAAACTGGTCTTCCAAAATATTTAGAGCGGCTTCTTCCTCGGGTTGGGCATCCAGCATCAAGACCATCTCCTTCTCGCCGCGGCGCATAGCCAAGATGCGGTGCGAGGGAGCTTTCTCGATGGGCTCGTCCCACTCAAAGTAGTCTTTGTATTTCTGGCCTTCCTCTTCCTTGCCCGGAATCACGCGGGCTTTAAACACGCCTTTCTTCTCAAACAGGTTCCGGATGCTGGCGCGAGCCTCGGGGTTCTCGTTGATCCACTCGGCCATGATGTCACGGGCCCCGGCCAGGGCTTCCTCCGTGGATTTTACTTCTTTCTCTTCGCTCACGAACGCGGCGGCCTCAGAGGCAACGTCCAGGTTGGCTTGCTCAAACAGCTTCTGCGCCAGCGGCTCTAAACCTTTCTCGCGGGCGATGGTGGCCTTGGTGCGGCGTTTTGGTTTGTAGGGCAGGTAAATGTCCTCCAGCACGGCCATGGTTTCGGCGGCCAGTACCTGGGCCTCCAGCTCTGGGGTGAGTTTCTGCTGGTCGGTTAAGGATTTCAGGATGCTTTCGCGGCGCTTGTCCAGGTCGCGGAGTTGTTCTACGCGGTCGCGGATGGCGGCAATGGCCACCTCGTCCAAACTACCGGTGACTTCTTTCCGGTACCGGGCTATGAAGGGTACGGTGGCCCCCTCGTCCAGCAACGCAACCGTGGCTTCTACTTGTTTCTGGTTTACTTGCAGCTCCCCCGCAATCTTCTTGAAATGGTTTTCTGGCATGCTAAATAATCGTTCTGGAAAAGACTCTCTTTTTTATCCTTTTCTGCGTTTAACCGCAGCGTAGGGACTTCAAAGATAAGGGTAAATTAGCGGAAACACCGCACGCCAACCCCTGCTTTTATCCTCTATTCCTTCCCTTGAAGCTGGCCCGGTATTTGTATCTTTGCCGCTGGTCTACCGGAACTGATTCATCTGCTTTCGGTTTCTGAAGCCGATGCGGGAATCCCGTTTTTGAAAGAATTTACACCATTACGTATATGAAGAGGATTATCTTTTTGCTGGCCCTGGTCTTTACCACCCTTGTGAGCCAGGCTCAAACGACAGCCGTAACGCCCGAGGCCCGTGCCCAAACCATGACCGCCACCATGACCCAGCACCTGAAATTGAACGCGGCCCAAGCCGCCAAGGTAAAAGCCATTAACCTGACCAGCATCCAGCAACTGGAGCAAGCGAAGAAAGACCACAAAAACAACCCGCGCCAGCTCAAAGCCACCATGGATCTTATCAGTTCTACCCGCTTGGAGTCGCTGAAGAACGTGCTCTCCGTGACGCAGTTCCAGCAGTACCAACAGCAGCGCGAAAAGAAAATGGGAATTCCGCAGCAGGGCAACGCCGGTGGGGTTCCGCAGGAATACAGCAATTAAGAAGTCTGTCTGAGCTTAGAGCATGTTGAATTTGCAGAGGGCACCGTTTAGAGGCTGTTTTTATGAAAGCAGCCCCTAAACGGTGCCCGCTTCTCTTTATAGCTCTTGCTTTAAAAGTTTTTTACAGGAAGTTTATGGAATGAGGCTGTAAAAGGCATCTTTCTTAGAGCTTGTTTAAATTTCAGGTTTGCAGGCGAAAATGACCAAAAAACGCTTCTGCAGGTTCTTTTTATGGTCATTTGCAGCGCAAAGATGAAATTTAAACATGCTCTTATATTCACTTTTCTCACGCACCTAAACGCCTCTTGTTTATGAAATTCCTAGGTTTGCTCATCTTTCTGGTAGGTTTGGTTTCGCTGCTGGTTGCCTCCTTCGGGGCGAATCACTTTCTGCTTTTGTGGGTAGACAATTGGGGAAGGCCAATGGGTTGGGCCATACGGGTAGCCATTACCCTCTTCGGGTACATTTTGTACTACGTAAACCGGCACGATGACTGAATCCTGTTTTAGGGTTACTTTCTTGAAAACTGACCTAAAACGAAGAGGCACCGTCTGGTTAGACGGTGCCTCTTCGTTTACATATTAATTGGGAGACTACATTTCCAGAATACCCAATAAAATAAACACCAAACCAACAATGGCTGCAATGTATCCAAGCGTGCCTAGTCCTATGGCGCTCACCAAGAGCCCTGCCACCAATAGAATTAAACCAATCTTAATGTACTGGTTCAGGGCATTGGCTTTTTTCACGGCTTTGGCTTCGCGCACGATTTTCTTGGCAGCCATCTTCACGTCTTTCTTGCTTTTAGCCGATGCCAACTCGTTGGCCAGCGTCTTCACGTCTGCGTTGGATTCCAACGCAGAGGCAACCGCCGCCGAGGTTAAAGGAGCCGTACGGGCCACTTCTCTGGAAACTACCGGTTTAGCGGCACTGGCTTCCATTACCGGGGCTGGTTGCGCTTTTTTAGAAGCCAACGGCGTCACTGCTTTCTCTGGTTCGGCCTGGGTTACCACCACAGCTTCTGTGTTGGCGCTTTCTACCGTTGGGGTAGTTTGGGTGGGCGTAGGTACCGCTTTATGATAGGTAGTAGCCGGGGTGCTAAAGTCAAAGTACTGGTTTGAAGAGGAACAGCTTACCATCAATTGGCTAGCCACACCGCAAACAACAAGAGACAGTAAAGATTTGATTTTCATAGTGAGAGATATTAAATGGATTTGGTTTAACGCATAAAAAGGGAGAACCTACGTTCACGCTTAGTCTAGGAAGGTTTCATAAGTTAACTTCGCAGTACGGTAGAGTAACGGCGCAAGTTCACGAATCATTTTATGACAACAGCCCCCTAATTCGTTTCCGGTTGTAAATCAGGACAAAATAATTCTACATCCACGGGCGGCTTGCCTCAAACAGAGAAAGAAGGTACTATTCTTTGTTCCAGCTTCCCTCGTGCCCCAAACCTGGCTTAGTGCGCAAAATCATTCACATAGACATGGACGCTTTCTTCGCCTCCGTTGAGCAGCGCGACAACCCGGCGCTGCGCGGAAAGCCTGTGGCCGTGGGTGGCAGTAAGGCGCGGGGTGTGGTGGCGGCGGCCAGCTATGAGGCGCGGCATTATGGGGTTTTCTCGGCCATGTCTTCGCAGGTGGCCCTCCGGAAATGTCCGCACCTGATCATGGTGCCTACCCGTTTTGAAGTGTACAAACAGGTTTCACGGCAGATCAGGGAGATTTTCCTTCGCTATACCGATCTGGTGGAACCGCTTTCTCTGGACGAGGCCTACCTGGATGTCACCCAAAACAAATTCGGGCTGAAGTCTGCCATGTTCATCGCCCAGCGCATAAAGTACGAAATTCTACAGGAAACCCATTTGACTGCCTCAGCGGGCGTATCTTTCAACAAGTTCCTGGCGAAAGTAGCCTCAGGCCAAAACAAGCCCGATGGCCTTACGGTGGTGCTGCCAAATGATGCCGAGGCCTTTGTGGAAGCGTTGCCCATTGAGAAGTTCTACGGTATTGGTGACGTAACTGCCGCCAAGATGAAACAGTTGGGCATCCATACCGGGGCCGATCTGAAAAACCGTTCCGAGATAGACTTGCGCCGACACTTCGGGAAATCAGGTTCCTACTTCTACCAGATTGCCCGCGCCCAGGACGAACGTCCCGTAGAGCCCAACCGCATCAGAAAGAGCATCGGCTCAGAACGCACCTTCATGGAAGACCTGGAAACCGAGGACGAAATGCTGCCGGAACTGCAGCGCCTGGCCGAGGAAGTGGCCTATGACCTGCATCGGCTGGAAGCCTCGGGCAAAACCATCACCCTCAAACTCAAGTACCACGACTTCACTTTGAACACCCGCAGCAAAACCTTCTACTCTTCCGTCAGGGCCGAGGAAGTTATTTTAGACATCGCCTCAGATCTCTTACGCACCCCATTTCTGCCTACCAAACCCGTTAGACTGCTGGGCATCACCGTCTCTAACCTGAACTACGGGAAGCACCAAATGGGGCAGCTATCTTTTCCTTTTTAGGTAGTTGTTTGATTTCAGCTCACTGCGTTCTCATCAGCTTGGTGCCGTCGCAATTTCTTAGCTTCCATAATCCAGCGGCTACCATTTCTTCCGTTTTTTGCCTATTTTCCTTAAAACAAACCGAAAACGAAATGGATGCCTCTGTAGACTATTTTGAGATCAATCGCCTGGCCTGGAACCTGCGCACCGGCGTGCACAAAGACTCGGCGTTTTATGACCTGAATTCCTTTAAACAAGGCAAAAACAGCCTTAATCCTTTGGAACTGGAGGCGTTAGGCAAGGTAAGTGGCAAAAAACTGCTGCACCTGCAATGCCATTTCGGGCAGGACACGCTCTCCTGGGCGCGGCTGGGAGCCAAAGCAACCGGCGTAGACCTTTCTGATGAGGCCATCACGTTGGCGCGGCAACTGAATGAGGAACTTGGGCTGGAAGCGGAATTTATCTGCTGCAACGTCTATGATTTACCGCAGCACCTGGAAGGCCAGTTTGACATTGTTTTCACTTCCTACGGAGTTATTGGCTGGCTGCCAGATATGGAGAAATGGGCCCAGGTAGTGGCGCATTTCCTGAAGCCGGGTGGCACCTTCTTTTTAGCGGAATTCCATCCGGCCATCTGGATGTTTGACAACCACTTTACCTGCGTGCAGTATTCTTATTTTAACAACGGCGGCCCCATCATAGAAGAGTCTACCGGCACTTACACAGACCATGACGCCCCCATTCACTACACAGAATACTCCTGGAACCATGCGCTGAGCGAAGTCTTCACCGCCTTGCTGCATCAGAACTTACAATTAGTGGATTTCCAGGAGCTGCCTTACTCCTACTACAATTGCTTTGCCAACCTGGAGCAAGGCCCAGACGGCTTCTGGCGGATCAATGGTTTAGAAGAGAAACTCCCCATCATGTACAGCGTGAAAATGGTAAAGCCGCAGCCATAGCACCAGTCACAAAAGGGCTAAAATATTTCGTGTAACTCGCGCTTCAGGAACTGAACGGCTTGCACCGTAGGATCTACCTCATTGTGCAACACATTTTCCAGCACCCGTTTCGCCAGTTCAGTACCTCTGCTCTTGTCCTGCAGGCTTTGGTAGTTCTGGTTGATCATGGAAACCACGTCTTCTTTGGCTTTTCTCACCTGCTGCCATGCCACCTCGCTCATATACAATTGCTGTGAGAGATTATGCGTGTACTCCGCCCGAATCTCCTGCAGCAGTTGCGCCTGAAAGTCGGCAGCGGTTAAGCCGGAGGGACTAACCCTAATCAGTAGATTGCTGGGCGTGATGCGTTCCAAAAACAAAATAATGCGCTCATAGGCCTGCAACCTGATGGGCAGAATGGTCTCGCTGTTTTTCAGCCTGATTTCCAGCACTCTTTTCCGGTAATCGCGCTCCAGGTACTTCTGGGTCAGCAGATACATGGCTCCGCCGATGATGAAGGCAGGTATAGAACTCAGTAAAACTAAAAGTACAATGGAAGAAGTGTCTGTGGTCATAACTTGAAGGTAGTTGCTCTGCGGCTATTTCTTTTGGCGCAGTAGCCTAAACGTTTTTGGCAAAGTAAATATCGCTAAAAATTTGATGCGGTTGCCCCTGAATCATTTTCCCGCTTTCTTGGTTACTCATAGTATAGCGCTGTCCTTTACAAGCAGTCTGTATTTTAGTATCTTTGCTACGCAAAAACCACTTACTATGGAAAGCACAACTCTAAAAAAAGCCCCTATATCCCTTACTCCGCTGGCTCTGCAAGAGGTGAAGGTGATCATGAAAGATAAAAACGTACCGGCAGAATACGGTTTACGGATTGGTGTACAAGGCGGCGGCTGCTCTGGCATGTCGTATTTGCTAGGCTTTGACAAACCAAAAGACTCTGATGAGATCTATGAGTTGGACGGTGTTCAACTCATTATGGATAAAAAACACGGAATGTATGTGATGGGGATGGAAGTAGATTTCCAGGACGGCCTGAACGCCCGCGGATTCGTTTTCAATAACCCACAAGCGAAGAGCACCTGCGGTTGCGGAAGCTCTTTCTCTGCCTAACATTTCCTTCTTTTTTGAAAAGGCCTGCTTTTGAAGCAGGCCTTTTTTTGTGTCTTTTGCTGGCGTGGCGCGGTTGGTCTGTTGATTTATGAACGGCTCTTTTCATAGCTTCCCTCCGTGCGCTCACGGCCGCGGGGCCCCGTCTTCCCCTCTCGCACTGCCCTTTCGGCCTGAGAAGTCCTCTTCTCTTAGCTGAGGTCTGTTCAGGGCCAAAAGCGAGGCGCGCTCGGGGAAGACTGGACAGGGGAAAGTAGAAGAGAATATTGGCTGAACTCTACCTCCAGTATTTACCCTTCTAAAGCAGATACTCCCCCTTTGAAGCTCACCCTACCCCACCGGATTTTGTACGCATTCCGTCCCCCTTTGAAGGCTCATCTTGTGGGGAAAAAACAGTAGCCATTTTAATTTTAATGAAAGAAAAGGTGCTTTCTACCCTTCCCGCTCTTTCGGATTTATCAATCTGAAAGGACTCGGTCGGGGATTTATCAATCCCCGTATCTACCCAACTGGCGCGAAGGGGATTAATAAATCCCCGACCGAGTGGTTCGGGATTGGAAATCCCGAACAGCAACGTTAGTAAAAGTTCCCCAACAAGATTAGCTTTGAAGGGGGGAGGGGGATGAGAAAGGCGGAAGAAGAGGCAAGAAGCTTTCGTTCAATGCTAAACAGCAGGTGTAAGGAACAGGGAACGCCATCATCAGCAGGAGTAATCATCCTCCTACCCCCTCAAAGGGGACGATTAGAGATCGAGCTTCTTTGTTTTAGACTTTTGGGATGGGCGAAGGGGGATGTTTACACCTGCTGATCTACGCCTAGCAGAACAACTCCCCTCCTAACTACCCGGAGGGCGGGGTGGTAAGTGTCAGGAAGAACTATAAGAACAAGCCGCCTAATAGGTTCTGGTCATGGTTTCTGGCACCACCAACACCACATCAGCCCGTTTGTCATGGTCTTTATCCAAGTTTTCTAATTGCGGCTGCATGACGGTAGTAATGGTCATGACGTTCAACTCGGGGCGGAGACGGCGGAGGTACCAGATAATTCCTTCGTGGTGGTCTGAGTGGTAAGCGCCGTTGAGATGGAGCAGGTGCTGCCCCTTTTGTAGGTTCTTGCTGATGAAGTGGGCCATGGTAGCATCCTTCAAGGCCTGTGCTTCCACAATCTGGGCTGAAGCTGCCGAGGTGCCGTGGGCATCGCCGAACATGCCCAGCATCCGTTTGTAAGAAGGTAGTTCCAGGTCAACAGTGATGGGCAGTAGGGCCAGCCATTGCTTCTCTTGGACGGGTAGGGCCTCCAACCCTGTCAAGCTCTCGCGGGCCACAATGCGGGCCGACCGGCGAGGTGCGTTAGTAGCAATCACTTTTATACCATTGGCCCTAGCGAACGTGAGCGTAGGCTTGTAGTCGGTGGCGTAGTTGGGCCAGGCACGGCTCACTTCCATGAATTTGGGTTCTTCCAGTTGCCCCAGGAGAAAGGAATCTACCGCAGCCTGGGTGTCGGTTTCCCACATCTCGGCTCCCAGAACCAGTTGCTTGCCGTGCAGGCGATGAAGGTCTTTGGTGAGTTCCAATTGGAGCCAGTGCGCGATGGGGTCGTTGTGCTGTTCCCCAAAGAACACCACATCGGCCGCGGCCAGGTCTTTCAACATCTTCTCGTAGGTCAACGATTTGCCGCTGCCCCGGAAAAGACGATAAGCAGGTTTATCCATAGTGAAGGAGCTCAGGAACAGGACAGACAGCCACAGGAACAATACCTTTTTCATGCTTTAGAGGTTGCTAGTTTTTAGTTGTCAGTTGTTAGTTGTCAGTTTTTAGGGGGTTTTTGGTTTGTTTTTCTGAAAACACGCAGAAAACACCCTACGGGCGAATAAAGAAAGGCCAACTTGTAACAACCATATATTTCCTCACCAACAACTGACAACTAGCGACTAAAAACTGGCAACTAAAAACCACCTCAGCCTTTGTAGAACAGCCATTTTGAGAGTTCGCGGTAATTGACTTTTTTGCCGTACATCAAGATACCCACGCGGTAGATACGGGCCGCCACCCAAATGGTGCCAATGAATCCTGCAATCAGCAAAAACATAGACAGCAGCAACTCCCAGGTGGGCACCCCGAAGGGCATGCGCAGCATCATGACCACTGGCGAGGTGAACGGCACCATAGACATCCAGAACGCCACCGGCCCGTTAGGATTCTTCACGATGATGGTCTGGGCCACTATAAAAGATAAGATGAGCGGCACTGTAATGGGCAGCATAAACTGCTGGCTATCGGTTTCACTGTCTACCGCCGCGCCTACTGCCCCGAACAAGGCCCCATACAACAGGTATCCGCCTAAGAAGTAAAAGAGGAAGGAGCCAATCAATAACGGAAAGTTAAGGTTCTGGGTGGCACTGAAAAGTTCATGGATTTCCTGGGCTTGCTGCACATCACTATCGGTCTCCAGGCCTTGCATGGTTTGTCCTATCTGTTGATCTGAGAACCGATCCATGTCAAACCTGGAGGCTACGCCGGTAGAGATGGCTGAGGTGAGAATGATCCACAAGAGAAACTGAGTCAACCCTACGGCCGCGATGCCCAATATCTTCCCGGCCATGAGTTGGAACGGCTTCACCGAAGACACCATCACTTCCAGAATGCGGCTGGTTTTCTCTTCTATCACGCCGCGCATGATCTGGGCTCCGTAGATGAAGATGAACAGATACACCAAAAAAGCCCCCATAAACCCTACACCCGTGTTCACCCCCACATCACTGCTTTTCTCCCCTTCGGCACTCAGGTTCACCGTCCGGATGTTCACCGGGGTTCTGATCTTGTCCAGCACTTCTTGGTTTATTCCGGAATTAGCAAATTTCACTTCTTCCAGTTCTTGCCTGATCTGTCTTTCTAGCGCAGTTTTCATGGAAAGGCTAGTGCTCTTCTGGGAGTACAGCTGAATGCCCTGGGGCTTTTCCAGAGCAATTTCAGGAATGTGCAGCAAAGCGGCATCTTCGGAATTCAGGTAAATCTGCTTGGCTAGTTCTATTGGGCCCGGCACGTTCACAAACTTCAGTTCATGGGTGGAGGCAAGTTTCCCTTTGAGGTAGCCGCTCTCATCCAGCACCTGTACCACCTTGGTATCGTCAGACATGGTGGCCAACCAAATGGGCACCACCATGACCAATGCCATTAGGAGCGGCCCCAGAATGGTCATCACAATAAAGCTTTTCTTGCGCACGCGCACTAAATATTCGCGCTGAAACACTAGCCAGATCTTATCCATGCGCTTCTTGGGTTACGGTTTGAATGAAAATGTCATTGATACTGGGCACCTTCTCCCGGAAATTGTGCACCTCCACCCGGTCTGTCAGGTACCGGAGCAGTTGATTGGGGCCCACCTGCGGCTCTAACTGAATCTCAGCCTCAAACTGGCTCCCGTGCTGGGCTTGGGCCAGCACTTTGAAATCGGGCGACATAACCAGCAGCCTTCCGGTGCCCTCCACGTGGTAGGTGTGGCTTCGGTACCTGGCTTTCACTTCCTTCAGGCTACCTTCCATTACTTTCCGGGAGCGGTTGATCATGGCAATGTAATCGCACATCTGCTCCACAGACTCCATGCGGTGCGTGGAAAAGATGACCGTACAGCCCTGCTCCCGCAGCTTCAGGATTTCATCTCTGATGATGTTGGCATTCACCGGGTCAAAGCCCGAGAAAGGTTCGTCCAGAATCAGCAGTTTGGGCTCATGCAGCACGGTGGCAATGAACTGCACTTTCTGCTGCATTCCCTTAGAAAGATCTTCTACGTTCTTGTTGAGCCAAGCCTTTAAATCCAACCTTTCGGCCCAGGTTTTGATGCGCTGGGTAGCGTCTGCCTTGTCCATGCCTCTAAGCCGGGCCAGGTACACCAACTGCTCCCCCACTTTCATCTTCTTGTACAGGCCCCGTTCCTCGGGCAGGTACCCAATCTCTTTTATATGATGCGGCTGCAACGGCTGGCCTTCAAACAGCACCCGCCCCTCATCTGGAGCGGTTATCTGGGTGATAATGCGAATAAGTGACGTTTTACCGGCCCCGTTTGGCCCCAGCAGCCCGAAGATGCTACCTTTGGGCACGTCAAACGAGACCTTGTCCAGGGCTTGGTGCGCCTCGTAGCGCTTGCTCACGCCCTGTATCTGAAGAATGGGTTGCAAGGGAATAGCAGTTGGTTAGTTGGGTTAAAGCTAAGCGAAAGCGCCTCGGTTTGCAAGTTGGTTGCCGGGCTGTTTTGGGGCTAGTTTCTGGAAAGGAGGCCTTAAACGGAGTAGTTCCAGTTGCTTTTTGCCGTTGTTGGGGTTCTCTCCAACTATCAAGACTGCCCTTCAATCTCGAAAGTTATCCCTTACCATTTTTCGTTGTGCGTAGAGTTAGCGGCAGCGCTCTACGCACGTAGTGGACGGCCAATCTCCTGATTGGCGAAACGGGTAAGCTGAACGGACAAGCCGATTCTGAGCCTTAATACAAAACTCTGTGGGCTTCTTCCGGCGTCCCCGCCGTTTTGCGAATACATCACAATATGTACAGGAAACGGCCAGAGGCCGCAGGTAACCCACACTCGCCAGAGGCGAGCGAGTGTTCAGTTTAGTTGATTATTCCTTTTCCAGAACTACTATATTTCTTACCCCTGACTCAGAACTCTGGACTCAGCACTCTCCCTGATAGGTTTGTCAGGTTGGTGCTTGCTGTTCAACCTAACCAAAAGAATCAAGAAGCCCCGAACTCGCTGCCACTCAGACAGGCGGAGCTTCGGTTGGTACCACCTGGTAAAAGCCTTTCGCTTCATAGGGAGCTTGCGCCATTGCCGTTGGAACCACCGCTGCTTGCGCTTCCTCTCGCTTCGGGCTACGCAAGCGGCCCTCCGCTGGGGAAGGCGCAGATTAGCTTATTGCTGCTTGTTCTCTTGCCATGCCTTCATCGTCCTGCAGACGGGTGGAAGTCAAGCGTTAGAAGAATAACTTATGGAAGAATTCCGCTCCCAGGAGTTCATCTTTAGGGAAACTTTTGCTGATGTCGCTGTTGGGGAGTTCCACTCCTGAACCTGCCTGCTGCGGAGTTCTACCCCGCCGGGAGCCACGGGCAAAAGAAGGGGAGTAGAACTCCCCAACCGAGTGCTTCCGGAGTGGAACTCCGAAAGAGCGGGGGAGAATGGCTAATAAGAATATTCCCAGGGTGGGTACCCGTTTTAAGGCAATTTTCCTAAAAACAGCCCCAAAACAACAACGCCCGCTCTTCAGTTGAAAAGCAGGCGTTGCACATATCTTCTTGACTCAGAACTCTGGACTCAAGACTCAGAACTATCTTATTGAAAGTACTCCTTCATTTTCTCGAAGAAGCCTTTTTCGTTTTTGCCGGGGTTGGGCACAAAGTTCTGGGACTCGCGCAGGCGTTCCAGCATCTGGCGTTCCTCGGGGTTCACGTTCTTTGGTGTCCAGACGTTGATGTGGATGAGTTGGTCGCCTTTGGTGTAGCCGTTGATGTCCGGAATACCTTTGCCGCGCAGGCGCAGGATTTTGCCGGACTGGGTGCCTGGATCAATCTTGATCTTCACCTTGCCTTCAATGGTGGGCACTTCTACGCTGGCTCCCAGGGTAGCGTCCACGAAGCTCACGTACTGCTCAAACATGACGTTGCTGCCGTCGCGGCGCAGGGTGGGGTGTTGCTCTTCCTCAATCTGGATCAATAAATCACCGGGAATACCGCCGCGTTCCGGCACGTTTCCTTTGCCGCCCATGGAGAGCTGCATGCCATCGGCTACGCCGGCCGGGACGTTGATGGAGATCACCTCTTCCTGGAGCTGACGGCCTTCGCCGTGGCAGGCGTCACACTTCTGGCTTACGGTCTTGCCTTCGCCATGGCAGGTAGGGCACGTACTGGCCGATACCATCTGGCCCAGCATGGTGTTCACCACGCGTTTCACCTGGCCTTGGCCTTGGCAGGTACCGCAGGTATTCAGGGCTGTGCCGTTTTTGGAGCCGTTTCCGTCGCAGACGTTACAGGCCTCGTAGCGTTTCACCTTGATTTTCTTCTCAACGCCTTTGGCTACCTCTTCCAGGTTCAGCTTGAGCTTGATGCGCAGGTTACTGCCTTTGCGCATGCGTTTGCCGCCACGTTGTCCGCTCCCTCCGAAGAAGCTTTCGAAGCCGCCACCTCCGCCACCGCCGAAGATGTCACCGAACTGGGAGAAGATGTCTTCCATGTTCATGCCACCTCCGCCGCCGTAGCCGCCGCCGTTCACGCCTTGGTGCCCAAACTGGTCATAGCGCTGGCGTTTCTGCTCATCGCTCAAGACCTCGTACGCCTCGGCCGCTTCCTTGAACTTGTCCTCGGCGGTAGGGTCATCGGGGTTCTTATCGGGGTGGAATTTGATCGCGATCTTGCGGTACGCTTTCTTGATCTCATCCGCCGTGGCCCCTTTGGCTACGCCCAGTACTTCGTAATAATCTCTTTTGGTTGCCATGGCTTCTTATGCTCCAATCACCACCTTGGCAAAGCGAACCACTTTGTCATTGAGGTAATATCCTTTCTCTACTTGGTCAATCACTTTCCCCTTCATGTCGTCTGAAGGGGCCGGAATCTGCGTGATGGCTTCGTGCACCTCGGCGTCAAACGGCTGGCCCACGGCCTCCATGGGCTTTAAGCCTTTCTGTTGCAGAAGGCCCAGGAACTTGCTGAAAATCAGCTCCACGCCTTCGCGCACGGCGTTTACATCTTGTGCGTCTTTCATGGCCGCCTGCGCACGCTCCAAGTCATCCAGCACCGGAATCAAGGCCACCATCAATTCCTGATTGGCGGTTTTGAACAGTTCCAGGCGCTCTTTGGACGTGCGGCGTCTGAAGTTGTCAAACTCGGCGTGCAGGCGCAGGTATTTGTCCCGCAGTTCATCGGCTTCTGAGGAACCGCCTTCAGCGGAAGCGGCGGTAGCCTCTGCCGTCTGCTGTTCTGGCTGCTCAGCTGCCGTAGATTCTGTCGCCTCGGCGTTTTCAGGCTGGAGGTTCTCTTGTTCTTGAGGATTTTGTTCAGCTGCTGTACTCATATATCTTTTATCCTTACAGATTTTACTTCTTTTCTGGGTGCCTGACTAGAGGCAACTACTTTGCCAAACCCGTTTTTATGTCATTCTGGCATTTTTAGGCGAAAACGGGAATGGGTTGGTTCTGTTTGTGTCAGGGGTATGACAGGGAAGGGTAGTTTGTTTTTGGGCTGATTTTGGAAAAATAGGCGTTTTTTGATTTCTGCTGATGCCTGGGAGTAACTGCCTTTTGCGTGGGTTTATGCGCTTTGTTGTTTCATCTTGAACGGTAAGCGCTCACGGCCGCGAGGCCCCGCCTTCCCGCCCTCGCGCCGTGAGTTCCGCTGCCTTCGGCTAAAGCCTTGGCTGCCGGGCTACGCCCGCCCCGCAGATCTCAAGGCGCTCACCCGGGAGGCTGGAAACGGATATGCGTGGGATGGGAAGAAACAGACCTCACAGGTTTTAAAAACCTGTGAGGTCTCCTACAACACTCGCTGGCGCGAGTCTCTGACTCGTGCCTACCGTGCTGGGTAGCCTCTGACTACCCTCGCTGCCCCGCAGCGAAACCACGCATTGCTGGTTTATGGCTCATTTCCAAAAACTACGCGGTATTCAACGCCTTCCAGATCATGTCTTTGAGGGGCATGATGTTTTTCTGGGTGAGGCTGGAGATGAAGATGGTGGGCAGGTCGGTGGGCAGGGTGGCCCGCATCTCGGCTTCCAGTTCATCGTCTATGAGGTCGGTTTTGGTGATGGCGAGCAGGCGCTGTTTGTGCAGTAGCTCAGGGTTATACGTCCGAAGTTCATTTACCAAAATCTCGTATTCGGCGGCAATGTCTGGGCTTTCTACGGAGATCATGAACAGCAGGATGGAGTTGCGCTCAATGTGTTTCAGGAACCGGATGCCTAAGCCTTTGCCCTCTGACGCCCCTTCAATAATGCCGGGAATATCGGCCATCACAAAGGACTTGTAATCGCGGTACGCGACTACGCCCAGGTTGGGCACCAGCGTGGTGAACGGGTAGTTGGCAATCTTCGGCGTAGCCGCCGACACTACTGATAGCAAGGTTGATTTACCGGCGTTGGGGAATCCTACCAGCCCTACATCGGCCAGCAGCTTGAGCTCCAGGATTGCCCACTCTTCGCGCCCGGGCTCACCGGGTTGGGCATAGAGGGGGGTCTGGTTGGTGGACGACTTGAAATGGGCGTTCCCCAGGCCGCCGCGGCCACCGGGGGTGATAATCGCCAGCTGTCCGTCTTCGGTGATCTCGGCTTTTACCTCACCGGTTTCGGCGTCTCTGGCAATAGTTCCTATAGGAACTTCCAGCACAATGTCTTTGCCGTAAGCGCCGCTGGAGTGGCTGGGCCCGCCGTAGCCGCCGTTTTCAGCGATCACGTGTTTTTGGTACTGCAAGTGCAGCAGCGTCCAGAGCTGGGAATTGCCTTTGAGAATGATGTGCCCTCCCCGGCCTCCGTCACCGCCGTCGGGCCCGCCGTGGGCAGTTTTCTTGTCGCGGTGCAGGTGGGCTGAACCGCCTCCTCCGTGCCCAGACCGGCAGCAGATTTTAACGTAGTCGATGAAGTTAGATGATGACACAGTAATAAAAGTAAAGTGAATGCGATGGTAACAAGGAAGCATTCCCCGGGGAGAATGCTTCAAAGGTAATTCTATGAAAAGTACGCCTTTGCGGGGTGGTGGTTCACGGGAGTCATCTCCCCAACGCCTTGGCAGAGACGGTTATTTGTTGTTTAAGGCAAGTTGGCAGGCACTGATGATTTCGCAGCTTTTTGCGAAAATCTCCTCAATTTCGCCAATGCCGTCTACGGCGTAAAACTTGTTCTGCTGCGCGTAGTAGTTGGCCACCGGCGTGGTTTTGGAGTTATATTCCTGCACCCGTTTCTGGATGAGAACCTCATCTGCGTCATCTGGGCGGCCCGAGGTCTGGCCCCGGAGCAACAGACGCTTCACCAATTCTTCTTCGTTCACCTGCAGGGCAATCATGCACGTAATGCCCTGGTCGTATTTTTCCAGCAATTGGTCCAGGGCCTCGGCCTGCGGAACGGTACGCGGAAATCCGTCAAAGATAAAACCGGCCGCGGCCCGGTTATCGGCAATCTTGGATTCAATCATGCCAATCACCACTTCATCGGGCACCAGAAGCCCGGCGTCCATGAGTCCTTTCGCCTTCAGGCCCAGCTCTGTTCCCTGAGAAATCTCGGAGCGCAGCAAGTCACCGGTAGAAAGGTGAATGAGTCCGTATTGTTGGATCAATTTCTGGCTCTGCGTGCCTTTGCCTGCCCCTGGAGGACCGAAGAGTACGATGTTCAGCATGAGTAGTGAAATAGTGAGAAAACAAAAGTAGCAATAAAATCTTGATAATGACAGTTTTTAAGAGACGGGTACCATTCCGGCCAAGCCGTTTTGAGGCTGTTTTCCCAAAAACAAGTTAGAGCTTGATTAAATTTGAGGTTTGCAGGCGAAAATGACCAGAGAAAGGTTCTGCGGAAGCGTTTTTTGAGCCACGTAGCAGCGCTACGGTGCGAGAAAAAGGCTTCCGCAGGTTCTTTTTATGGCCGTTTGCAGCGCAAAGATGAAATTTAAACATGCTCTTAAAAACAGGTTCGCTCAAAAACTACAGCACCTTGTAGATGTCGCGCAGGTTACGGCCCAATCCGTTGTAGTCTAACCCATAGCCCACCACAAAATCATTGGCGATGGACAGCGCCGCATATTTAATCTCTATCCGGTGCTGCAGGCTGTCGGGTTTGAGCAGCAGCGTGGCAATCTCTACGGAGGCCGGTTCTTTGGCGTGCAGCTGCGGCAACAGACCGGCAATGGTGTGCCCGGTGTCCACAATATCTTCCAGAATAACCACGTGCCGGCCTTTGATTTCCTCCTTGAGCCCAATGATCTCCTTGACCTTGCCCGTGCTTTGCATGTCGGCGTAGGAAGAGAGCCGGATAAAGGAAATCTCACAGTCAATGCTTATCTCCTTCATCAAGTCTGAGGCGAACATGAAAGAACCGTTCAGCACCGATAGAAACAGGGGTTGCTTTCCCTGGTAGTCATGGCTTAGCCGGGCCGCCAAAATCTCCACACTCTGAAGGATTTTGCGTTCTGGAAGATAGATACTGAACTGCTTGTCTAGGATTGTTACCGGTGGCTGGTGCATCTGCGTTGGAAATAAGAAGCATCAAATTTGCGCAAAACTGCCCTAAATTAAAAGGAAGTCGCCCTTTTCTACGGAAAAGGGCGACGCTGGTGCTGTGACGCGGCTGTTTTCCTTAACGATTGCTCTGCGCAGCAGGTTGTTGGTACTGCGCGATAGTGGCTGCCTCGGTTTCCTGGCTGTTTTTCCTAAAACTCTCCAAATCTGGGCGGGTTTCCGGGGCCGGAGGGGTGGTTTCGCGCACGGCAATGTGCGGGGCAATCACCAGCGACACAATGGACATGAGTTTGATTAAGATGTTCATAGACGGGCCCGAGGTGTCTTTGAAAGGGTCACCCACCGTGTCACCGGTTACCGAAGCTTTGTGCGGGTCTGAGCCTTTGTATTCCATGACGCCCCCAATCATCACCCCTTTCTCGAACGACTTCTTGGCATTGTCCCAGGCGCCTCCGGCATTGGATTGAAAGAGCGCCATCAGCACCCCAGACACGGTGACCCCGGCCAAGACGCCTCCCAGAATCTCCGCGCTGGATACTTCCTCAAACACCCCGCGTAAGCCGAATCCAATGATGATAGGCACAATCAAGGCGATGGCCCCGGGCAACATCATCTCACGGAGGGCTGCCTCAGTAGAAATAGCCACGCATTTGTCGTACTCGGGCTTGCCCGTGCCTTCCATGATACCCGGAATCTCACGGAACTGACGGCGCACTTCCTGTACCATGGCCATGGCGGCTCTTCCCACGGCACTAATGGCCAAGGCCGAGAACACGAACGGAATCATGCCGCCCACAAACAAACCGGCTAACACCGGTGCCTTGTACAAGTCAATGGTACTGATGCCCGAAATACCCACGAAGGCAGCAAACAAGGCCAGCGAGGTAAGCGCCGCCGACGCGATGGCGAATCCTTTGCCAGTAGCGGCGGTAGTGTTCCCTACCGCATCCAGAATATCGGTGCGTTCACGTACTTCTTTGGGCAATTCGCTCATCTCAGCAATACCCCCGGCATTATCGGCAATGGGCCCGAAGGCGTCAATGGCGAGTTGCATGGCGGTGGTCGCCATCATGCCGGCAGCGGCAATGGCTACGCCGTACAACCCGGCCACCGAGTAGGAAAACACGATACCGGCCGCTAACACAATAATCGGCAGGGCCGTGCTCATCATGCCCACGCTTAACCCGGCAATAATGTTGGTAGCGGCTCCGGTGGAGGATTGCTGCACAATGGAATTCACCGGTTTTTTGCCCATGGCGGTGTAATACTCGGTAATGATGGAGATGAGCGTTCCCACAATCAGACCAATGATTACCGCCCAGAATATACCCATGGACGTGAATTCATAGCCCCGCAGGTTCAGGGTTTCGGGCATGAGCCAGTCAATGACAAAATAAGAGGCAATGGCCGTTAACGCCACCGATGACCAGTTGCCCATGTTCAAGGCCGCCTGTACGTTTCCACCTTCTTTTACGCGCACAAACAACGTCCCAATCATGGAGAAGAGAATGCCCATACCCGCAATAAGCATGGGCAGGATGATAGGCGACAAGCCCCCGAAGTTATCCGTCACGGTAATTTCCCGGCCCAACACCATGGTGGCTAAGATGGTGGCTACGTAAGAACCGAACAAATCGGCGCCCATTCCGGCCACGTCCCCTACGTTGTCGCCCACGTTGTCGGCGATGGTAGCGGGATTTCTGGGGTCATCTTCCGGAATGCCGGCTTCTACTTTTCCTACCAAGTCCGCTCCTACGTCGGCGGCTTTGGTATAGATCCCGCCGCCCACCCGGGCAAACAAGGCAATACTTTCCGCCCCCAGGGAGAATCCGGTCAGAACCTCCAGTGCCACTTCCATCTCTTCACTATTCGCGCTGGCCCCTACCCGTTGCACAAACCAATAGTAGAAGGCAATGAACAGGGAACCAAGCCCCAACACGGCCAATCCGGCCACGCCCATGCCCATCACGGCCCCGCCGCCGAAAGACACATCCAGGGCTCTGGATAAACTGGTTTTGGCAGCCTGCGCCGTGCGCACGTTCGCTTTGGTGGCAATCCGCATGCCTATGAAGCCGGCCAGGGCCGAGAAAACAGCCCCAATCAGAAAAGCGAGCACAATGATGGGGGAGGAATTCTCGCCCACGTAGCCTAAATAGAAAAGAAAGAGGGAAGCGATGATGGCAAAATAGGTAAGCACCTTGTACTCGGCCTTCAGGAAAGCCATGGCTCCCTCGGCAATGTACCGGGCAATGGTGCTCATCTTTTCATCGCCGGCATCTTGTTTGGTGACCCACGCCGATTTTATGGCAGTGTACAACAAGGCGACCAGCCCGAATGCGGGAATGGCGTAGAGAATTGTCTGCATAGAGTAAGGCTTTGTTTGGTTAGGTTTGGATTATCAGAGCATGTTTAAGTTTCGCCTTTTGTGCTGCAAGCGGCCATAGAAAGAACCTGCGTTCGCCTTTTTTTCGTCCCGTAGTACCACTACGCGCCTCTAAAAAAGCTTTCGCAGAACCTTCCTCTGACCACTTTCGCTTTCAAAAACGAATCTTGAACATGCTCCCAGCTTAGAAGCTCCCTGCAAGCTAATGTTTCTCCCCTAAAAAACAAATATACGGTATACTCTATGCAGCTTTCTTTAAAGTTTCTGCATCAGGAGCTTATACAAGCTTACCATGGCGTAAATGTCACTCTTGTGCACCAGCTCATCCGGGGAATGCACATGGTCTTCGGGAGCGCCAATAAAGCACCAATCCCACGGAATATTCCCGTAGTGCAGTTCCTTCCCATCAGAGCCACCAGCGTTCTCCACTTCTACCTGGTGCGGGATATTAGCTTCTTGCGCCAGTCTGATAATCTTCTGCACAAAGCTCCGGCGGGGAATCAAGGAATCCCTCAAGGAAATGGCCACCCCCTGCCCCGCTTGCACGCCTTCGGTGACCCAAGTGATATCAGAAATCAGGGCTTGGGTGACGCCAAACGTTTCATGAATGTATTTGGCTAGATAGCCTACTGAGCCACCACCGGTTTCTTCCCAGCAGCCGAAGGCAATAATCCCATCTTCCAGCGTCTCGGCTACCTGCAGCACGTTCCAGACACCCAATCTATTGTCCAGGTAACAACTCTGCACTGTTTCCTCTGTTTCCCTGAAATCACACTGGAACACCAGCTCGGTGCCCCGCTCTATCTCCCGTGCAAAGTCATAGCTCAGCTCTCGTTCCTCTTCATCGGCCACCAGCGTACACGCAATCTTTCCCTGCCTGTCCTCCCCTACCAGTGTATAGCCCGTTTCTGCCACTGGGCCGCCAATCTTGATCAGTTGCTTTCCGTAGCGCACCATAAACCCAATGGAATCCATGTGCGCGAAAATGACGGTACGCGGTTGCCCGAACACGAGTAACAGACAGTCCTGAAATCCTTCTCCGTGGATGAGCTGTGGCTTGGTTTTCCAGGTACCCTGATGTTCCTGCACGTAGTTCAGCAGAAATTCCTTCATCTTTACTTCATTCCCAGAGGGAGCGTGAATTTGGCAGAGCGTGCGCAATAATTGCATAGTTGTGCGTTTTTTCAAAAGTAGCAGATTTCTTTCTAGCTATTAAGGAGGTTTTTGGCTTATTTTTGGAAAAACAAACTAAAATCGGCCTCAGTACTTCTACGTAGATTGAACCCTACCCAAGCTGGTGCATGTTGTAGGGGCTACTACCGTTATCACCTTTACGCCGCAATACGCCAATAGCAGTTTAGGCAGTATATGAATTTGATGAAAAAGATTCTTTTCTTCTTTGTTTTAGTTTTCAGCTTTTTCCGGGCGCAGGCGCAGGTACCTGACTCCACCCAACAGATTGACCAGAAACTTCTGGACTCCTTACAGGCCAGCATCCTTCTGGATTCTATTGACGTGTTGCCCCAGGCCCTAGACATCAAAGGCTGGCTGCTGCTGAACGAGAGTATCATGAATGAACTGGGCGGGGCGGTAGACAACATGTACAATTTCAAGTTTGAGACCGCCGAAAAGCAGTTCAAATCACTGCGCCGAAGATACCCCAAGCACCCCATGCCCTATTTTCTCATCGGCCTGAGCCAATGGTGGAAAATGGTACCTTCCAATATCACTGACACCCGCTACGACAATTACTTCCTGGCCTACATGGACACCACCATCACCCTGGCTGAGGATTTATACGATAAGGATAACAAAAACCTGGAAGCCGCTTTCTTTCTTTCCGCCGCCAATGGTTTTGGGGCCCGTCTCCACGCCGAACGGAAGAATTGGCGCAAAGCCGCCATCATGAGTAACCGGGCCTTGGACTATCTCCAGAAAAGCAAAAAAGCCAATGGCCTAAGCGATGAGTTCCTGTTCGGCGAGGCCCTCTTCAACTACTACGCCGTCTGGATTCACGAGAATTACCCCCTCCTCCGCCCTATTCTCTACTTCTTCCCGAAAGGAAACAAGAACTTGGGGTTGAAACAATTGCAGCAGGTAGCGTTCAACGGCTTTTACACCGGCACCGAGGCGAAGTTCTTTTTGATGAAGATTTACGCAAATGACGCCAAAAACGGAGCTTCGGCCATGTCTTTGGCCCAGTACTTAGCCAGTACCTACCCAGACAACCCGTATTTCCAACGGTTCTATGCGCGTATGGCCTTCACCGAAGGGAACTTCGGCGTAGCCGAACAACTCTCCACCCAAATCTTAGACAAAATCAACCGGAAGGTGTTTGGCTACGAAGCCATCAGCGGCCGTTACGCCAGCTTTTACTTGGCCTACATCCACCAGTACCGGAACAGGGATTACGCTAAGGCCAAAAGCTATTACCAACAATGCATTAGCTTTGCCGAGCAAATAGGGGAAGTGGAGTCAGGGTATTATATCTCTTCTTTTGTGAATTTGGCCAGAATCAGTGACAAAGAGAAGAACGTACGGCAGGCAAAGCAGTACTACGAGACTGTGATAAAATTAGCAGGCTCAAAGTCTGATGCGGAGAAAGAAGCCAAAGCTTATCTGAGGAAGAACAGGAAGGTGAAGTAATTGCTTAACGTAGAAAAATGGAATTAAAGGACTTACTACTCACCCCTATTTATCTGATCATTATTTACGCAATTGCGTTCCAGCTTAGGCCTACATTCACAAATAAATACACTAAGAAGTACTTTATTCCTGCCTTAACGTTAAAAATTGTTGGGGCACTTTCACTTGGGATAATATACCAGTTCTATTATGGAGGCGGTGACACTTTTAATTATTTCAACAGTAGTAAAATCGCAACCCAGGCTTTTTATGACAATCCAGGTGTTGGTATAAAAATCTTGCTTTCTAATGGAGAGTATGATCCCTCAACAATTCAGTACACCTCTAGAATGTATTGGTATGAATCTCCAACTGAATTCATCATTATCAAAATAGGCGCTTTCTTTGGTATCCTTGGGTTTAATACCTACAGCGTAATAGCTCTATTCTTTGCTTCCGTTAGCTTTATAGGTATTTGGGCTTTATACACTACCTTCTTAAAGATTTATCCTTCCTTACATAAACAATTAGCCGTCCCTTGCTTTTTCCTTCCATCTGTTTTTTTCTGGGGATCAGGTTTTATGAAGGACTCCATCACAATTGGGGCATTAGGCCTGTTGTTTTATGGGTTTTATATGTCTTTTATTGAAAAGAAAAAATTATTCAGTTCCATAACTCTTACCCTACTAGCAGCCTACCTAATTTTATCAGTCAAAGTATATATTTTACTTTCTTTTTTGCCTCCAGCCCTGTTTTGGGTATTCCTTGAAAACAATAACCGAATCAAAAATAAACTTATACGTAACATTGCAAAGCCAATATTCATTGTCTTTGGGCTAATAGTAGCCTACATAGGAGCTACCACCTTAACAGCAGGAGACGAAAGATATGATATTGAGAAAATTGGGGAACGCACCAAAATAAATAGCGAGTACCTTAGTGAGTACGTGACCTCAGGCTCAGCTTACAACATAGGTACTTTTGACGGAAGCCTAGGTAGCATGCTTACAGTAGCCCCACAAGCCATTATTGTGGCACTGTACCGCCCATTCTTGTGGGAAGTGAGAAACCCTATTATGCTATTATCAGCACTAGAGGCAAGCATGTTTATATTCTTAACGCTCCGTCTTATTTTTAGAACTGGCTTTTGGAAGACAGTACAACTAATAAGCTCAAAACCTATCCTTACCTTCTGTATACTTTTCTCTTTAGTCTTTGCATTTGGAGTAGGGACTAACAGCGGGAACTTTGGGACGTTGGTTCGCTATAAAATCCCCTTAATGCCTTTCTATCTTGCCGCTTTGTACATGATGCAAGCTCATTTGAAAAGACCTAAAAAGTTAAGGCGATTAGCTGTTACGGCATAAGTACCCTCAATCTTTTTCCTTGCCGCTTCACCTAATTCAATCCTTTTGTTAGTGCTTAACAAAGATTCTTCCAAGGCTGCATACCACTGTTGGGGACTATTGCAGACAAAGCCATTGATACCATGGTCTACTACTTCTGTATTCATTCCTACCGGCGAGACAACGGCAGGTATACCTAACGCCATGTATTGGAGCGCTTTAAACGCACACTTCCCGTTTGCCCAAGGGTCATCCACCAAAGGCATCACGCCAATATTCATTTTCAACAAATCTTCAATTTCAGATTCTTTGTTCCAAGGTAAATACACTAAAGACTTTAGATGGAAATCAGGCTCTTTGTTTGAAATCACCAAAAATATAAAAGAGTACTTTTCCTCAAGCTTTTTTAATACCGGCACCAGCGGTTCAAGGTACTTCATAGTAGAATGTGTCCCTGTCCAACCTATCACCACTGGTTCATCACCCTGCTCTTTTAACTTATTATGATGTCCAACAGTATCTATGGTAGTAGGAATAACAAAAGAGTTAGCATTATATGCTTTCGCATACGTCTGCAAAAAAGTGTTACCACAACTCACTTTATAAGCCCACTGGCAGATCTGTCCAACTTTATGATGCCATTTTAAACCCGCCACTATCTTATTAGCTTCAGAGGTATTCGGTATCCAGATGGCATCATCAAAATCATATATAATCTTCTTTTTAAAGACCTTGGCTATAATCCACTCAAACCACGGTGGTCCTATTGGAGTAGCTTCACGATGAATGAAAACAAAATCGTAACTTAGTGTTGAAAAAACTAAAAGGAACCTTTTAAAAAAGCCTTTTAAAATACCTCTGATTTTAGCCCCAGAATGCCCTGGCTTGTATAAGATACCCCATGTTTTGTCATCTAAGAAAGGGGCAAATTCATAATTCCAACTTATATCATCTAAATAATGTAAATATTGTTCAAATCTGAATCGTTGTGATGGTGCCTTTCCCAAAGGATAAGGAACTACAAAAATAACTTTCATTACAAAACGAGTTATCTACCTAAAACAAAGTAGAATAAATATAAACCTTACTTTTCAAGTACTCAGTTACAGACCAGATCATTTTAAGAATGGCGGATCATCGCTAAAAGAGAATGACTTTTGCTCAAGTAATTTCTTATCTCGTTTAAGAAGGTAAGAGTATAATGCGGGAAACTTGTACCTCCGAACAATAGCTGCGAGTTTACTTTTCAACGATTTAGAGTTTGCGTAATCTATTGTAGTCCTAAACGGAGCAACACCAACAGGAAAAGGAAATACGCATCTAAAACTTGAAAAAGCATTCCTAGTATAAAAGCCTCCCCAATAATCTGCAGGCCCAAATACAGGGTAGTTAACCTTTAGCATTTTTTCTGCAACATTCCTAGTGATTACATAAGCCATAGCACACTCAACACCTTCAATGTCAACTGGGTAAAATAAGCCATATTGGCTATCAATCTTTTTGCTATTTACATTACTAAGAAAGGAATGCTGGCCACTATGCATAAAGTAAATAAACGATATAATCTCATCCTGCCCAATTTCTTTCTCAACTTTGGCAAGTAATAATTTAAAATCTTTACCTAACTCAACATCATCTTCCAAAACTAAAGCCACATCCAATCCTTCTTCAACAATACGCTTATAAGCTTCTAAATGAGAAAGCGCACATGCCAAAGCCCCTCTTGTGAAAAATGGCTGATTTAATTTATTTGGTTCACACAGTTGGTCTAAATCAGTTTCAGCAATTTCCTTATAGTCAGTTGCCCTAATAAACTCATGTTCGATATTCTGCAAACTCAATTGCTCAGACATGTATCTCTTCCTATCTGCAACCCTTTCAAGGTTAATCACAAAAGCCTTCATTGTCATGCTTAATTTTAATGCCAGTAATTAAATCATGTTGTTTTTAGCACGTTAGCTTTGCATAAAGTCAACAAAAAACAACTACGATAATTTACAAGATAAGAAATACCATTTGAACTTCATCTCACTAGGGCAGGACATGCTGGTTAGCACATTAGCTTTTACATAGAGACTGTTGCTAAACCTATCCTTCTCTTGAGGAAGAGGAGTATAACATTTCCAGCACACCGCAACAAGAACCTTTAAACTTTAAGTATACTCATAGGTTTTTCTAGCTGACCTTATACTGCTTCCCAACCCAAACTCTTAAAACCACTTTAAACTACCTCTTCTTCCTTCGCCTAATAGAAAGGTATATATATGCAATACCCCAAGCACTATCAAACTGAACAAAATAATTAATTAACTCTTTACTTTCGAGAAGCCCGTTTTATTCAATCTGATTCTTAAATAGAGCACATGACCTTATTCCTATTACTTCATTAAGAAAAATATCGTCTTGAATACCTTTCAGATAGTTGTTGCCAGTGAAAACACACGGTAACGGCTATAGGACTAGCCGACAAGTACCGTATAAGTTGTACTAGAATACCTACCTTTAATTAGAAAATGTGTGACAGAAAGGCTTATCCTCAGTAAAATCTGATATGTATTTTTGTTGTTGAATCTTATCATTTCTTTGTACGAGATAAGAAAGAAGAATTGGAACTCTATACTCCCGTACAAAAGCAGCAAGCTTACTTAAAATGGATTTACCAGAAGTATAATCTATTGTACTCCTGAAAATGGCAGGATAAACTACCACTGGGTACAAGCACCTGAAAGAATTAAAAGCGCCTTTGTCAAAGTGATAGCTCCAATGATCAGCTTGTATGGAGATAGGCAAAAGCTTTTCACTCATTTTCTTTGCTACATCATGTGTAATGACATAAGCCATTGCAGATACCACTTGTTTCAAGTCCACAGGATACACCAATTGCTCTTCTTTATTAAGTTGCATGGCACCATGCTTACTTAGTTCTATAGTTTTATTTGGGTGGCTATAGTAATTCAATGATATCACTTCATCTTCAAGTATTTCATTTTCAATATTGTGCAGTAACATTTGTATATTCTCAGGCAATATTGCATCATCTTCAAGCACTAATGCCTTTTCTAATTTTTCATCAACAATTTTCTGATATACTTTTACATGTGATAAGGCACAGGCTATTGCTCCCTTTGTCAGAAAAGGATTTGAATTTACCGCTTCTTGATCTGACAGATTATTAAATTCAGCTTCAGATAAGTTCTGATAATCAACAGCATCTATGATTTCAAAATCAAGGTTTAACCGCTGAAGTTGTTTTGCCATAAATTGCCTTCTTTCTATCGCTCGGGCTAAGCTGATAACAAGAACTTTCATAAGTATGTAACTATAATCAAAAAATAAATTTCCTACTCAACTCACCAAATATGCATTACTGAAGCTTAAAGCTTTATTTTATAAGTTTGGTAGCCGCATACAATTGAATGGCCTAATGGGCTATTCTTTTGTAAACTTCCGCCATATTTAAATACGTATTTTGGGGATTGAACTTTCGCCTTACGTACAATTTACCGTTTCGGGAGAATGCACGTCTTAGTTCAAAGTTTGAAGCTAAGGTCACCATAGCTTCAGCCATGGCATCAACATTCTTATTCGGCACCAGAATACCTGAAATACCATTTTCGAATAATTCTGCTGGCCCCCCACAATCTGTTGCAATCAGAGGCGTACCATAAAACAATGCATCTAGGCAGGTTAAGGAAAAGGATTCTGACTCAGAAAAATTGAGGACAATGTCAGCTTCTTTTATTTTTTTCTCCACATCGGTGATAAAGGATTCAAAACGAACAACGCCAGAAAGGCCTAAACGGGCTATTTTCTCTTCCAACTGCTGCCTGAACTGCTTGTTCTTTTCTAGTCCCATATCACCTCCGGCAAACAGCAACCTGAGATTCTTATTTATCCCATAAGCCCTGCTGAAAGCTTGCAATGCAAAATCTTGACCCTTCCCGGGTATAAAGTTACTTAAATATAAAAATTCAATTTCCCGAGTCTCCACCTTGACTTCCTTTTCGGCGTGTTTTTCTAACTGGGGAACAGGATCAGGAATAATCCTAATTTTAGCTGAATCCCTGAAGTAAGATTTAACTGCTCCAGAAACACAAATAATTTCATCGGCATAATTTAAATTAAGAACCGACCAAACCTTTGACAAAGCTGGCATAAATCTTTGGGGCATAAACCGCACATGTGTAATTAGACGTACTCTAGCCCCTAAAATTTTAGCAATGATGCCAGTCAAGTTATAGAAATCATTCATGTGAATAATTCTTACCTGGTTTTGCTTTGCTATCTTCTTTACTTTTAAAGCGTTGATAAATAAATAGGGAAGGTATAAAAGCAAACTTTTGGGCCTCTTGCTAATTTCAATAAGAGGTAAGGTGTATAGTTTAAACCCTTTCTCCTGAACTAGTTTAGCGGCGGCAGTATTTTTGGGAAGTATATAAATAAAGTTAAAATCTCGTTTCAGATTAAAACTGGCATTTAGACTAGCATTTATAGCTCCCGTAACGGCAACTGAATTATCAATGATAAGAATAGTATCTACTTCCGGTTGCAAAGCTACGCTATTATATAGGTGTAATTATTAAACTCTAATTCAACATTCATCTTATAGGATTTACTCTTGGCGAATAACCTCAAGCCACTGGCCGTAGATTTTACCGGGCGAAAACTCCTGGGCCCGCCGCAGGGACTTTTGCTTGTATTCCCCGCGGGTCTGCTCATCCGCCAGCAGGGCCTGCAGCAGCGCCGCCCATTCCCTGACGCTTGCGCCTTGCTCCTCGCCGGTCTTGTTCAGCAAGGGCATCAGGAAACCAAACTCCGCTTTCTCCGCCTGGGACAGGTTCTGGTTGTTGGCAGTGCCCGGCGCGATTGCCTCCCTGGGGCCAGTAGGGCAATCGGTGCTGACCACGGGCAGGCCGCACGCCATGGCCTCTACAAGGGCAAGCGAGAATCCTTCCCATGAGGACGGCAAGACGAACAGGGTGCCATGGGAAATATATTTGAATGGATTCTTCTGGAAACCCAGAAAGTAAACATCGTACTCAGCCGTAATGGGGCTATTTCCCCAAGGATGGTGAAAACGCAGTTTCAGTTCTTTTGCCCTTGCTAAAAGCCCATCACGTTTTGGGCCGTCGCCTAAGATAAACAGCTTACAATTTATCTGATTCTTTAATTCAACCATAATATCCAGCAAAGGCTCTTGGCATTTCTGCTCATGGAGCCGTCCCGTGGTTACGATCACCTTATGATTGGCTAGAATGCTCTTGTACTCAGGCCTTATTTCTTCCTGGATTGAGGCTGCGATCATCTCCAGGTCACAGGCGTTATAAATTACCTCTAACTTAGTGGCATCAATGCCAAAGTCATGCTTCAGTTCTTCCGTTATTTGCTGGCTTACACACACCACTCGGTCTGCTAAATTATAAAGCCTAGGAATCAGTATCTTCTTCCTTATCCAGCCCACAAAGCCGCTGATATGCTTATCATGTGATTTGGAGCCTTGAATGCACAGATAGACCCTTCCTTTGCCCCCTGAGAGCACGTTGACGTAGTCGGCTCCCTCCAGGTGGCTCACGGTGGCGTCTATCCGGTACCGCTGCTTGATCTTCCTGACCTTCCAGCACCTGAGCAGGAAATAGTAGAGCTTGCTGAAGAGGTTGCCGCCGCCGGGCACGTCCAGGCTGATGAGCTCATTGCCCGAGGAGAAGACCACCTCTTCCTCCCGGTTGAAGACGCACTCCACCACGTTGAAGTGCCGCCCCAGCTCCCGGCTCATGTAGTAGAACGCCCGCTCAGCCCCCCCGAACCCCAAAGCCGGGATGATCAGGAGAATATTCCTTCTATTCTTACTCATCTATACGTCTACCAAGTAGCAAGACTAAATTAATACAAACTATCTGCTCTCTGTCCACCTGAAAGGATCTTAGTGGCGAACGGTAATTACGGTTATCCAGTTGCTTTTCTATTTTTCCCACAATATCCTTTCAGGTGGACAAAATAATAGAAAGTATTCTGTATCCATGCTTATTATATCCATGGCAGACACGTCCTTAGAGCTTGTTTAAATTTCTTCTTCGCGCTGCAAACCTCAAATTTAAACAAGCACTTACACGCTTAAATTCTTTCTGGAGGAACTTCAAGATTTAAGACCTCAAGCCACTGGCCGTAGATTTTACCGGGCGAAAACTCCTGGGCCCGCCGCAGGGACTTTTGCTTGTATTCCCCGCGGGTCTGCTCATCCGCCAGCAGGGCCTGCAGCAGCGCCGCCCATTCCCTGACGCTTGCGCCTTGCTCCTCGCCGGTCTTGTTCAGCAAGGGCATCAGGAAACCAAACTCCGCTTTCTCCGCCTGGGACAGGTTCTGGTTGTTGGCAGTGCCCGGCGCGATTGCCTCCCTGGGGCCAGTAGGGCAATCGGTGCTGACCACGGGCAGGCCGCACGCCATGGCCTCTACAAGGGCAAGCGAGAATCCTTCCCATGAGGACGGCAAGACGAACAGGGTGCCATGGGAAATATATTTGAATGGATTCTTCTGGAAACCCAGAAAGTAAACATCGTACTCAGCCGTAATGGGGCTATTTCCCCAAGGATGGTGAAAACGCAGTTTCAGTTCTTTTGCCCTTGCTAAAAGCCCATCACGTTTTGGGCCGTCGCCTAAGATAAACAGCTTACAATTTATCTGATTCTTTAATTCAACCATAATATCCAGCAAAGGCTCTTGGCATTTCTGCTCATGGAGCCGTCCCGTGGTTACGATCACCTTATGATTGGCTAGAATGCTCTTGTACTCAGGCCTTATTTCTTCCTGGATTGAGGCTGCGATCATCTCCAGGTCACAGGCGTTATAAATTACCTCTAACTTAGTGGCATCAATGCCAAAGTCATGCTTCAGTTCTTCCGTTATTTGCTGGCTTACACACACCACTCGGTCTGCTAAATTATAAAGCCTAGGAATCAGTATCTTCTTCCTTATCCAGCCCACAAAGCCGCTGATATGCTTATCATGTGATTTGGAGCCTTGAATGCACAGATAGACCCTTCCTTTGCCCCCTGAGAGCACGTTGACGTAGTCGGCTCCCTCCAGGTGGCTCACGGTGGCGTCTATCCGGTACCGCTGCTTGATCTTCCTGACCTTCCAGCACCTGAGCAGGAAATAGTAGAGCTTGCTGAAGAGGTTGCCGCCGCCGGGCACGTCCAGGCTGATGAGCTCATTGCCCGAGGAGAAGACCACCTCTTCCTCCCGGTTGAAGACGCACTCCACCACGTTGAAGTGCCGCCCCAGCTCCCGGCTCATGTAGTAGAACGCCCGCTCGGCCCCCCCGAACCCCAAAGCCGGGATGATCAGGAGAATATTCCTCTTTTTATTATCAACCATGTGTTTTGAGGAATGAAACTACTCCTTGCTTTACTACTTTCATTAGAAAATATCGCAACTGGTAATCTTCTAAAGATCCAGTGAATACATACAGAACTCCTGTAAAATAAATAATAAAAGGGTTTTTATTATTCACTACCATTCTGGATCTTCTGGAACAATTTCGTAAGCTAGAGACTTCTTCTTAAGTCTTTTCTTGATAAAATTAAGAATTTTACGAAAAGGAGAAAAAGGCATTTTTTCAATATATCTAATTAAACCACTAATTTTAGTATATCCAATATCACTACCAAAATTGGCGGACGATGTTAATAAAGGCAATAACGCCCATAGACCATTGATGGCTCCATCCCTGTGAAAAACCCCCCAACTGTCAGCAGTAAATTTTACTGGAAAAACAAACTCAGATAGCTTCTTAGCTACATCCTTTCTTATGATATACCCTCCTGCAGCATATGCTCCCCAAACCGACTTAGCTGCGTAGAACTTATGCTTATCATTAATACTAATTACCCTATTATCACTAAACAATTTCTTATCGCCATGAAAATAGACCAAAAAAACATCAGTATTATTTAAGCCATTTTTTTCAATCTGATCTAACACAAAAGGGAAATTGGCATCAAGCACAACATCATCTTCTAATATAAGAGCCATCTCAATATCTTCTTCTACCATCTTCTTGTATATCTGATGATGGGACAAAGAACAAGCGATAGCATTAGGAGTTAACAGATCTTTCCACTCCTCAACCCTTGATGGATCTGCGAACTCGGTTAATTTACCCATATCTAAATTCTTACCATCTACGGCAGATATCCGTTCAAAGGGCAGATTTAAACTATCTAATTGCTGCTTCATAAAGTGAAGCCGATCTGGAGAACGATCTAAATTAATCAAAAAAACTTTCATCACAATAGACAGTATTAAACACAACAAAAATATTATACTAAAGTATACTATTAAATTCCTAACAATAGAGATTACAATTTATTCTAAAATATAGAATATAATCCCTTATTATACCTATAAAATAATTATTAATGAATCAGGTGCAAGCATTAACAATTCATTAGAATAACAACAAAACGCTTAGACAAGAAAAATCAACCAATATCACTCACGAGGTGAGCTTCATATAAATTTATATACCGTTTGGCACAAGACTTCATGTTAAACTTTTCAAAAGCATGACGTGTCAAACTAGCATGATACTGCCATACTCCAATATCATGAACATAAAGGCTCATTGCCTCTACTAAGTCATCAATAATTGTTTGATCATCCTGTTCAATCAAGATTCCAGCAAGCTCACCCGCCTCATTTCCTTTGAGCATCTCCGAAACTTCTCCAATTCTTGTACTAATAACAGGCAATCCGCAGTACAAAGCCTCTATTATAACCGTAGGAAGTGATTCAGCTTTATAAACGCTAGGGAAAACAAAAACATCGGCTTCATTGATTAACTCTACTGGATTAGGATGAAAACCTATAAACTCTATTCTTCTATTCTCACTATACACATTACTCAAATTCTCAAGAAAGTCACCCTTCCCTACAAGAACTAACTTATGATTGCCTGGTAATCTATTGAATGCCTTTATTAAATATTCCCATCCTTTTGGCTGAATACCCCTAGCAACCATAATAAAGGTTAATTCATTTTTACCATGCACTCTCTGACGTGAAAGGGGCATTATATCTGACTCATATCCATTATAAATCTGGACTAATTTATAATCTGGAAGCAAATATCCCTTACTAAATAATTCATATTGCTGTTGTGAAATATACACCCAGGCATCTATCTTTTCTTTGAGTAAATTCACTTTAACAGGCCAGTTAAGTTTTTTATGAGCCTTACTATTCTGCCAAAGTTCCTCAAACTCATTATAATCACCATGCAAGGTTGATATAAGGACAATTTTTGGATACAATTCCTTAATTTTGGAAAGAAGCAGATCCACTGGAAATAAATGCGTGTGATACACATCATAGTGAAGATGCTTTTCAAGAATTTGTTTTTTAGTAAGTTGGTACTGTAAGGAAAAATCTATCCCCACTATTCTTAATAATCTATCTAACCTTTTTATCCATCGCAAACCTTTTATAAAGACCCTATGGATAATAACATTAGGAAACCGGCTAATTAAAGCTTTATCTTCAACATCAGGATTAAGAGATAGAATTTCAGCTGCAATACCAAATTCCTTCAGTTTAGTTGCTAAACGCAACACAAAGGTTTCTGCCCCTCCAGCATGTAAGGTATCAGATATTAATAAAACTTTCATTGCCAGCACCTTTAGTCAGTTTATTAAAAAAAGTGATTATTAGGAATATTTATTTCTAGGCATAACCATTTGCCTTAAATAATAACTAAAAGTGCGATACCAACTCAAATTAAAAGGGTTGGTACTAAAAGATAGCTTTAATAACTTTATAGATAAATCCCAGTTATTTTTATCAATTGCTTTTGCTGCCCAAATCCTGTATTGTTCGGCCATAAATAATTTATTATCCAACAGCTGGTTTTCAAAAGCTTGTATGGCATCTAATTTCCCTTCTTGCAACCAATCAGTTCTATTCTCTTTTCTTTGGTGGAACAACTCATCAATTACTTTTATTATGATTAATTTACGCTTATTATCATATACATTAGTAATAGAGTTTGGATTATTCCGGTAAACGTAAAGAGGGTCTTTTATAAAATATATAGGATACTTCTCGTTAGCTCTAAAAGTCCAGTAAATATCATCTCCCATCAGCCCGGAAAAATAAGTGTCAAAATATCCTATGTCAGCAAATACATCTCTATGGACTAACAAAGATGGGAACCAAAAAGGGTAGGTTCCAGGAAACTCATTTATAATAAGATCACCGGCTTCCTGCTCCGTACTATAAATTTTGCCCTCATTATTTATTCTATGATATCCTGTAGCGACTAATTTTATATCTGGCTGCTGCCTGACTATGGCAATCTGTTGTTCCAACCTGTCTACTGTACACAGATCATCATTATCCAACTGAGTAATATACTCTCCTTGCGCTTGTTGATGGGCAAAATTTTTATTAGCGACGTAACCCAGGTTCTTATCTTGAAGGAATAGCCTAATTCTGGTATCCTGCAATGATTTCAGCCATTCTCTTGTACCATCATTGGAGCCGTCGTCACTTATGATTAATTCCCACTTAGTGTAGGTTTGGTCTATAATACATTGCACGGCTTCTTTGATGTATGGCAAGCCATTATAGGCACACATAATCACACTTACTAACGGTGTTGTTTCAGATATTCTTTGATCCATTTCCAAGTATTTTCAATACCGGTGTGTAATGTTACTTCTGGTTGCCAACCATTCAGCTGACTTATTTCTTTTATATCCAACACATTGAAGTGCACATCAAATGGCCGTTCAGGAAGCGACAACACTGACAACTCCGTGTTATCTTCTTTTAAAACCCGGTTAATCTGATTTACTATATCTAGAATGGATACCCCCAATCCAGAACCTATGTTGTATATTTTTCCTGGCTCCCCTTGATCTATGACATTTATCAATGCTTTGGAAAAATCATCTACATACAGATAATCCCGAACATGCGAACCATTGCCAAAGACATGAATAGGTTCACCCTTGACGGCTAATCCTAGAGCAGTGGCAACCAACCCTTGTCCTCTGAACGGCTTTTGACCAGGGCCGTATATATTTGAAGGCCTAACAATTAAAGTGGGCAAGTTATGTAAGCGGTTGTACATGTAAACATACCGTTCACAGGCTAGTTTTGTGACCCCATAAGGCGATAGAGGGAAATTAGGAGCATCTTCAGAAAAAGGCTTAGAGTTAGACTCTCCATAAACGGTTCCCCCTGATGATATATAAACAAATCTTGCAGCTTTTATAACACGGGCAAAGTCCAAGTGCCTTATAACATTATACAGGTTATCTGAAAAATCTTTAATTGGATCATCAAAGCTTGTATTTGGCACAGAGGTATAGGCAAAATCTACAATTGCAACAAATCTTTTACCAGCTAGCAATTCTTCCAAATGTTTGAAAGAGTATTCAGCAACAGAAAAATATTCTTCGTTTGGGAATAATGATATGTTTAAGGATCGTCCAATCGTAAAAATATTATAAGCATTTAATGACAAATAGCTCCTAAAGGCAGAACCCATAAAGCCTCCCCCGCCAATGATACAGATGTTTTTTCTAGGCAACGTCATTAAAAATGTATTTCTTATATTAGATATTCAAAAGCCCTGAAACGATTAGAAGTTTGTCATTTTCTTCATATCAATTGTTTAAGTCCAAATTTAATACTAAATTCCATGAATTAACAATTGCGACCATCTAATGTTTGATTACTTGTTCTCAATTCCGCCATCTACAACTATATTAAAGCTATTTAATGTACAATACTCACTTCTTGAATATTATTAACAAAATACCTGCCCCTAGTTTACCCTACTGGAAAATCATATATCCGCTATATTATTTCTGTTTAAAGAATATATAGTTCTTATCCTCTAAAAAAAAAGATTTACTCTTGGATCTAAAACTCTAGGTGGATCAACTTATAATTTAGTATTTTACACTAACGTCTTATAAATTGTTTAATATTAATTAAAGCCTGATTAAAACATTCTTTAATTGTAGAATAAGCATTTTCGCCTTTACCACTTATAACTTCGGGTAACTTCAAAAAGAGCCAATCATCTTTAAGATTTGGGTAGTCTTTAGAATATTTGTTTAACAAGTTTGAAAACTCCTCCCAAAAAGAAAATTTTACATAATGGATTAAAAGTTCATTAATATTCAACAACCGCTGATCTATTAAATTTCTTTTTACATCATCTTCAAAATCTTCAGTTAATAAGTTATCAAGTAAAATAATCCATCTACTTATATTTGTCAATAGATTTGTGTTAGACCATACCCCCCCAGTATGTATCCTATAAACGCCCATTGGTTCTGAAAAATATTTAATATCCCCATACCTTGCTAGAAGCATAAATAGAGGGTAATCTCCGACAGGCGAATTATAAAACCAATGGGGAAATTCTAAGATTATGTGATTTCTAAAAACCACGCTTAAGGTAGATATAAAAGTTCCTTTTGACAGATCTACAATACTTAGCTCATCATTACTTATTATCCTTTTACTTAATTCCAACTTTTTATTCGGAAGTAAATTATAATTAGAATGACAAGTAATTACAAAACCAGGATTTGCTTCTAAATAATCTACTTGTTTTTGCAACTTAAATGGATCTATCCAGTAATCATCTCCTTCAAGCATAGCAATATAATCACCTTTGCAAGCTCGCAATGTTTGTATTTGGTTTTGACTCGCTCCTAAATTTTCGGAATGAAGCAACAACTTAAATCTATCAGGGTATCTCCTTTGATAATCTAAAATAATGTTTCTTGTATCATCAGTTGAATAATCCTCTCCAACTACAATCTCGTAATCAAAATTAACCTTTTGCATCAAGATACTATCTAATGCCTGAGCTATGTATCTCTGATGATTAAAAGCTATCATAAATACGCTTATTTTTTTTGGTTTTATATCAATTACATAAGTGGCCATCTTAATAAAACCATTATCTAAATCGAGCAATTTATAGAACTTTGCTCTCTCATATGCTTTGACAGCTCCAATATTATCTTTTTTTACATATAAGTAAATACATTGAAGACCTAACTCTTTGAAAGCTATGTTTACTAATAAATTTGTTGCAGCAGAACCATAGCCCCCTCTCCAGTATTTTTTCTCCCCAATAAAGATATGAAATTCAGCATCATAACTATTTATGTTAGTTATTTGCACATTTCCTATATATTCATTTGTACCAGAGATACAGATAGCAAACCGTTTTTCATTGTCACGAACAAGAACCGTTTTGATCCATTCTTGCTCTATATCTGGAGTTATTTCCCGGTCTGGACGTGTCCCGGTAAACTGCCAAATAGCAGGATCATTCCTCCATTTATAGGAAGTTAAAGCATCTGCTTCTTGTAAAGGACGGATATAAATACTCACAGTAGCTCCTTAATCTTATAAACAATCCTTTCCATATCTTGTCTATTATACCGCTGATCGATGGGGAGAGGCAATAAATATGTTGCCGCATTGTACTCAATCGAATTTTCAGCAGCCCAATTGAAAACATTTGACCAGTACGTGGCTATAAAGATTTTATCATCAATCAATTTCTGCCTTATACCAGGATCATAAAAGTAAAATGGATAAACCATCGGACCGTTTACATCACTTGATTTGATCCATTTAAACTCGTTGTACACCTGAAGTTTATCATGCAGAAATAAAAAATTTTGGTTCCTTCTCTCCCGTACCCATTCATAATCAATCCCTGATAATAAATTTGTAGTTAGCTCCGACATCAATTGGATAGGCTGACCAATTAGTGAAGAGTCGTTCTTTTGAAAAGCAGCATAGCCGCCTTCGGCTCCTATGTCTAGGCGCAAAAGCAAATGACTGCATCTCTCCACAGAATTAGCATCCTTATCAAAAGTTGTTCCTAATCTTGCTTCAGAAGCAAGGTAAGCACCATCTGGCAAACCAAAGAATTTCCTTGGAGAGTAAATAGTGTCAACTTGCTGCAAAGGATGGGAAAAGAAAGCTTGTGCATTATCTAAAATTAGCCTATTTATCTTTTGCTTTAAACTTTCAGCATAAAGAGATTTGAGTCCAAAATAATTAGTATACAGCAATGCTTCAGATTCCTGCAGAAGTGGCAGTTTATCTATTTCTAATTTCTCGTTTACTGAGTAAAATTCATAGCTGATGTTATGCTTAAGCAAAGGCTCAAGCATAACATCACAGGTAAAATAAGGAATATATACTTTTTTATATTCACGAGCCAGCAATATATATTCTAATGCGTTCCGGCCTGAATTTAATGCCAATAAATCGGGATAATAGAGCCCCCTTCTTTTAAATTCAAACCCAAAATACCCACCTATTGGTTCAGGAGAGTTCATACTGGTCAAGCATTACGTTTATGGTGGGCACATCGTTAAACATCATAACATCTATAATAGACAATCCAGCTTCAAACCCTGGACGCTTCTGATTATATAATCCAAGCTTGGATGTCATAAATTCTAATTTAATACCCGCTAAGTCATACTTACTTTTATCGAAAAAAGACATTCCGCCTGGCGGATTAATATAAGTGGTTGCCCTCATTGCTTCTGAGATACGCAAAGCCCATTCATCTGAAGCATTTACTTGATTTGCCACATCTAAGTCCATTTCTGAATAGATTTCGTTATCAAATTCTATTTCCAAGTGCTGACAAATCTTATTTAAATAAAATGTATTGATTTTTGTGATAGAAGTTTCCTTATATTGGAAACATTCTTCCAATACCTGTATAGTCTCTTTATAAAACGGAGACCGTTTTTTATAATGATCTAACTGCCGGATAATTTTGGTTTTCCATTCATCTCCTTCAACCACTTGGATATCCTTAATCAAAGCATTAAACTCATGAGATTGCACAGGGGCAATTATATACTGCCAGCCTTCGCCGGGCTTTAATACTCGGTTCCGGTTGATCCAGCCTTTCTTAATATATTGGACTGGGTCAAAAATCACGAATTTGTCAGTATGTTTTATCAAACTGAAGTAGCCAATATATGGAAAGAAATAAGGCTGCATTATAGCAATTGTAGACATTTACTTAATTATTTTGTATTCTCAATAAGATTCTACAAATCATATCCTGTTCTTCCAATGAAAGATCATGATACAAAGGTAAACACAGGACAATCTTTGACGTTTGCTCAGAAATGGGGCAACTTGTTGGGTTTACGTAATTCAACAGATTTAAAGATGGATAAAAATATCTTCGGGGGTAAACACCTTGTAAATTTAGTGCCTCTACTGATCGCATGAGTTTCTCCTCAGTTTTAAATAAAATAGGAAAATAGGATGCATTATAGTAATCCGTACCTTCAGTGATAGAAATAAATTTTACATCTAGGGAGATAAGTTTCTCTCTATAATAGTTCCATTGCTCTTTGCGTTTAGCCTTAATCTCATCAGCATACTTTAATACATTGAGTCCCATCGCTGCATGCAATTCGGAATTTTTAGCATTAATTCCTATTCCATCAAAGGTAGATGGAGAAGTATGGCCAAAATTTCGTAACAAAGCCATCTTCTTCAACAAATCGGGTTGGTTCGTGAATACCGCGCCACCTTCTACTGTATGAAATAACTTTGTAGCATGAAAACTGGTGGTACTAATATCTCCATATTGAAAAACTGATTTACCTTTATACGTAGTACCAAAGCAATGAGCAGCATCATATATTACCTTTAACCCGTGTTTATCAGCAATAGCCTGAATTATCTCTATCTCACACGGATTACCAAAAACATGTGTCGCAAGAATGGCTGAAGTATTAGGAGTAATAGCTGCTTCTATTTTAGCCGGATCAATATTAAATGTATCTGAGTCTATATCTACAAATACTGGTTTGCATTGTTCCCATACAATAGAAGAAGTGGTTGCTACATACGAAAAAGGAGTAGTAATTATTTCACCCTTCAATTGTAATGCTTTTATTGCAATCTGAATTGCCACTGTACCATTACTCAGAAAAAGCATATGAGGCACCTGAAGATACTCTTTCAGTTTAAGCTCTAATTCATTTAACAAAGGCCCATTATTGGTAAGCCAAACTCTTTTAAAGATTGTCTCAATATATTTTTGGTACTCTTCTATGGGTGGCAAAAATGCTTTTGTTACATTTATATTCATTTCACTTTCTATTTTAATCTCTCTATTTTAATTTAAAAAGTAGGCAATTTAATTAATGCCTCTTTTCTAAATTATTAAATTCCTATAATTTGCACACAACAGATAGGCTCTACTTAATTCTAACACCAGAAAGACAAAACAGAATACATTATTATATAATTTCCTTTACCACATCCTTATAAGCTCTTTCTGCTATAATCTCACCATCCTTCATCTCAAAAATTCTATCACAATCTCTAAGCGTTGTTATTCGGTGGGCAATGATAAAAATAGTGATATCTGTTTGAGACAACTTGCTTATGGCCTCACTAACCTCACGCTCTGTAACAGTATCAAGCGCGCTGGTCGCTTCATCTAAAATTAGAACCTGAGTATTCTTGTATAATGCTCTGGCAATTCCTATTCTTTGCTTTTGTCCTCCAGAAAGCCTTGAACCTCCCTCTCCAATGAACGTATTTACCCCTTCTGGCAAAGAATTAACAAATTCTCTCAAAGAAGCTTTCTCTATGGCTTCTTCCAGCCTTATCTGGTCTACTTTTTCATCTGATAAGGTTATATTATCTTTAATGGTTGACTCCATCAAAAATGTATTCTGTTTTACATAACCCACAATGGAATACCAATCCTTCTTGTTCTTTTCTGTTAAAGGCTGCCCATCTACTAACACTTGGCCTTGTTGCTCCAGATAAAACCTTAGTAAGATATTCATCAAGGTTGTCTTACCAGACCCAGAGGCTCCTATAAAACCAATCTTATCGCCTTTATTTATTGTAAATTGAATTTTATTTAACGTAAGTTTTTCTTCACCTGGAAAAGAAAAACTTACGTTATCAAATTTTATACTTTTAGTAAAACACATGGTTTCTCTATCAGTAGAATTATCAAGGTTTTTTTCATACTCTTGATAACTCTTTAATTCTTGAATTGCCACTGCATTTTGTTTCAGCATAACCAGGGAAGTTAACAATCTATTTATTGATGGCATCAATCTATAGGCAGCTGCCGCAAATAATCCTACAATGGTTATAAGACTGTTTTGGTTTTCTAGAAAGAGAATAGAATGAAGAAATATAGCTACTACACCTAAAATGGCCACCATTTCTATTATCTTTAATGGAATCAAGGAGAACAGATATGACTTAGCTTCCAGCGCTTGCACCTTTGTTTGGTTTTGCATAAATCTCCCCCTAAACTCTTCTATTTTATCACCTAGCTTCAACTCAACAAATCCATTAAAAATATTATTAATTATGCTGTAAGAGGGGGGGCGAAGTTCGTTCAGCTTTTCACCTACTTTTCCAGATCTATTTTTAAGAAATTGATACGTTAGATAAGCTGTTGGAGCTAACACAAGTATTAGTACAGCAAAAAGTACTGGTTGGTATACTATAATCCCTAGGAGTATAACAGAAATAATAGTTATCTCTGAAAACAAAATAAAAATGGGACGAATTATTCCACTAACAAAATATTGAGGAACATTAAGCACATTGTTGATTAGTTTGGCAGATCCTTCATTATTGAAATGCCAGAAAGGCAAATTAGTATATTTACTAAATTGTCTTTCAATAACCTTCAAGGCGATATCTGCTGTAAAACGGACTTGTTTATAGTTTATCCAAGTGGTAAAAACATTCTTAAATAGAAAGAAAAAGAATATGCCAAGAATTAAAAAAATTAAAAAAGCTTTTTCACTCTGAAAGTTAAAAGCTTCATAGATTATCCCTAAGTATTTATCATCTCTCCCCCCTCCCGGTGTTGAGGCAGCCATAATAATAGGTATTAAGGCCGCCAGACCAAAAACATCTAGAACTGAAGAGAATAACAATAAAATAAAAATATAAATCGCCTTCCATCTTTCTTTGCTATTAAGATAATAAGCAATGCTATCTAACGCCTGTACTACAATTCCCTTATTCATGAATATTCAATCTTATCCTAAAAGCCCCGCCTAGGTGGCGCAGTATCCACATGTACATGGAAGTACTCTGACTTAGAGACCTGCTACCCTCATTTGCTTTGGCAATACCTAGTAAAAACATGGCATGCTCTTTTGGTTGCACCTCTTATTTCTGTTATTTCAATTGGAAAAGCTTTAACAAAATACTATTGATCACTTTCCGCTTCTCCCTAGCACCCTACGCCATCCACTTTTTCCACCAGTGCTGGAATACTACCAGTGCCCAGATGCGGGCGTGAATGTCACCAGGGTTCTTGGAGAAAAGCTGCGCCTTAAGCCGCTGGATTTCTTTCAGGCTGAAAATACCCTGGGCTTCAATGAAGGCATCGGACAACAGGTCATCTAGGATCATGGGCCGCAGTTCGTTTTGGAACCATTTTAGCAAGGGAACCTCAAAACCGTGCTTGGGGCGTTTGTACAATTCTGGGGGAAGCATTTCCCGGAACGCGTCTTGTACTATCTTCTTTTTCATGCCGCCGTCAATCTTGGAAGACTGGGGCAGAGAGAAGGCAAAGTTCACGACTTTATAGTCCAGGAAGGGCGTGCGTACTTCCAGGCTGTTGGCCATGGACATTAGATCCACTTTGGTCAGCATGTCATTAGGGAGAACCAACTGCATATCGGTCAACAGCACCTCGTTTATGTCCCCTTTTTGGGAAAGATGGCTTAAAATCTTCTGCCTGCGTTTCTTGTAGACATCTTTGGAGAGCATCTTTTTGGATTTCCCGCTGAGCAGAGATTTGGCGTCTTCTTCGGTGGCAAAAGAGGCCCAGCGCCAGTAGCGGTCTTTGGCAGAAAGGTTCATGCCTTCGCCAAAACGCTGGAACTGCCGGATGCGGTTACCGAAGGAAGAGCTCCTGGATTTGGGCATCATTTCCCACAGCGGCAATAATGCCGCAACCGTTTCGGCGGCAAATCCGCCTTGGCGCACTTTGTACTCGGCCATGTGCTTGTTGTAGCCAGCAAACAGCTCATCTGCCCCATCGCCTGACAAGGCGACAGTCACTTTTTGGCGGGTATAGTGGCTAAGGATATTGACGGCCAGGGCCGAGGAATCGGCAAAGGGTTCGTCTATGTAGTCGAGCGCTCGGAACAGGTGCTCGTATAAATCATTATTGGTGAGCGAGAAGACCGTATGATTGGTCTTGTATTTGTCCGCCACCATTTTGGCGTACTTGGTCTCGTCAAAGAACGGCTCGTCTTTATACCCGATGGAGAACGTGTTCAGGTGCTGGGTATGCCGCGAAGCCAGGGCCACAATGGCCGAGGAGTCTATGCCCCCGCTCAGGAAAGCGCCCAAGGGAACATCGGCAATCATACGGCGTTGCACGGCTCCGTCCATGAGGTCTACCAGCTTCTTCTGCTGGGCCTCATAGGAGAGATCGCTGTGCTTTACTTTTTTCTCGTCGTACGGAATCTTGTACCAACGCTTCACCTCCACGTTGCCCTTTTTACCTACCATGAGGTAATGGCCGGGCATTACTTTCTTCACTCCCTTGAAAATGGAAGCGGGCGCCGGAATATAGTTGAGCTGGAGGTATTCATACAAAGAAGCATAGTCTAACTTACGCGGAATCCCGAACGTGAGCAGCGACTTCATTTCTGAGGCAAACACCAGTTTATCCTCGTCCTGAAACATCAGGAGGGGCTTTACGCCATATCTATCCCGGGCTACAAACAAGCTCTCTTCTTCCTTGTCATAGATAGCAAAGGCAAAGAAGCCGTTCAGCTTTTTCAGGAAAGAGGGGCCTTCTTCTATGTAGTACTTCAGGAGTACCTCGGTATCTGACTGCGAGAAGAAGGTGTGTCCTTTCTCCACGAGTTGTTTCTTCAGCTCCTGGTAATTGAAGATCTCGCCGTTAAACACAATGGTATAGCGCTCATTCTCAGTATGCATGGGCTGGCACGCCACCTCGCTTACGTCAATGATGGATAACCGCCGATGCCCCAGCCCTACCGGCCCATGGGTAAAATGCCCGCTTGAGTCTGGCCCGCGCAATTGCAGCGCGTCAGTTGAGTCTGATAAACGTTGGATGGCCAAGCGGCCTTCCTGAGTAAAAGCGTAGATTCCTGATATACCGCACATATGCCGCAAAGGTACGATATATCCTTGAGACGATTCACTATATTGTTTAGATTATACTTCACCCCATACCCACCTTTCTTACATTGATCCAAAAAATACAAGTATCTAGCTGATAATCTTTCTGTTAACAACTTAATAAAACTATTATTTTCTATTTACAAGGGTTTCAAACTATTAAAATCACTATTTACAGGCCTTGCAAAATTTACAATTTATTAACACAGCTTTCCACCAGGCAGCCACGAAACACCGGATATACCTCAGTGTCAAGCAACTACTATTACCCAAATCTGCTGACAGCCAGGAAAAGCCCTGCCTGTATAAAAGTGATTTGGGTAGGCTTACAGACACGCAGATGGTCTGTTTATAGGCCTTTTTCTTCAAATCTGGCACAAAACAATCAACCGCTAGGAGCGATTTTGTTCCACCTCAAACAAATTACAGAACAGACAACCAGCCGCCCTTGCTGGTTTTCTCACCAACAATCCAGAAGCAGAGGCCTTTCCGCTTGCTGGTGAAACACGCAGCAAGGGTGAAGGTATTTTCAGGAGGCTTTACTGAACAGGTTCCAATTACAGTTACCATCGTTCCCAGTACCTTACAATGCCTCCCGAAGCATTAAAGCGGTAGGTGTCTATCTCCTTGGAAAGCTGAACTCAGGAGCTGTCTGGCTCTCTACCCACCCATATTGCCGTTCTAAGGGCAGACTCTCCCCTTGCGGCTGATCCTCATGAGTCTATAACAACCGGCACAGTATCTGGCCGTCCCCCTTTGAAGCTCATCTTGTAGGGAAAAGGACGGTTATTTATTTTCTGAAAATTCCAGAAAACCAAACTACTTTACCGCTCTTCCGGAGTTCCACCCCCGAAGCAACCTGCCGGAGAGTTCCACTCCCCCTCCTTTGCCCGGGGCTCCCGGCGGAGTAGAACTCCGCCGCAGGCAGTTTTGGGAGTAGAACTCCCAAACAGCAAGGGCCGTTCTTGTTGTTTTCCCTACAAGATTAGGTCTGAAAGGGTAAGGGAATGATTACACGTACAGATTCACGCATTCCTAATGCTTTTTCCCGCTCCCCCCGTTTCGCCGGCCTGTCTCCTGACGGGACGGAAGAAAAACATTCAAGCCTGCAACTTATATACTTTGGCTTGTCAGGGGACAAGCCAAGGAAAGCAGGGCCAGATTCTCCCATTTTAATGAAAGAAAAGGCGTTTTTTACTCCTCCCGCTCTTTCGGATTTAACAATCCGAAAGGACTCTGTCGGGGGATTTACCAGTCCCCGTATCTACCCAACTGGCCCGAAGGGGGATTGATAAATTCCCCGACAGAGTGGTTCGGGATTGGAAATCCCGAACAGCAACGTTAGCTAAAGTATCCCTGCAAGATTAGCTTCAAAGGGGAACGACCGAATACTGTGCTTGTTGGGTTTAGACTCCTGGGGTAAGATCAGGCGCAAAGGGAGAATCTACAGCTAGTGGACGCAATTTGCGTTACTGAGGGTACTTGTCAGCCCTAAAGGCTTTTCCCCTGAACTCAGGTTTGTTTAGCAAAACGTTTTACGGCAGATTTCTTTGAAACAGCTCATAAACGATTGTTGTACCTGCCTTTTGGGTGCTTCTAGCGTTTCGCCAATAAAACAATTGTCCCTTATCCCACTTTGGGGAAACTTAGGTTTGACTTGACATAGATTCAAGTCTTGCTTGCTCCTGTTTTAAACAGGCGGAGCGGTTTAGAGTTTTCATGTAAGGCACCACTATTGGCTTGCTTGCCTCGGTTTTTCTGGGCAAGCATCCGTTTGTGCCTACTAAAGGAGAGCAGGCATTCCGTTTAGACGCCATTTTCAGAAAAACAGCCTAAAAACGCGCGCACACAAGCGAACGCTTGCGGCAGGGACTGGATTTGAAAAAACCTAAACAGGCCCAGGTATTGTAATCTTGAATCTGTTTAGAGTTTTTCATTAACCGGCATTTAAAGCAATTCTTCTGGGGCAAGCGTCAACCAGTGCCATCGTTTTTAGGCTACTTTTATGAAAACAGGCAGAAAACAAGAGGCCGTTATTTGTACACTGCCGCAAGCATCTGCTTGTACCGCCGTTTTCAGGGTGTTTTTAGGAAAACAGGCGCAAAACTCTAAACAGCTTCCTTTTTTAACAAAAGGTAATCCTAGAAAAGTAGTGATAAACTATTCAGAACCCTCGCTCGCGTCCCACGAGCGAGGGAAATCATTCCTTCTCTGAGACTATCTAACAAAAGAGGGTTTACAGCCAATGGCTGTAAACCCTCTTTAAGTTTATGTCAACTTAGCTTCTAGAAAGTCAGCGCCTCAGTAGGCGCAGTCTCCACGTGCTCTTTGAAGTACTCCAGGGTGCGTCTCAACCCTTCTGAACGGGATACCTGCGGCTCCCAGCCCAGGATCTCCTTGGCTTTGGAGATATCGGGGCGGCGGCGCTGCGGATCGTTCTCGGGCAGGGGCTGGTAGCCCAGTTTCAGCTCTACCCCGGTCAGCTTGCAGATTTCCTCGGCAAACTCCTTGATGGTCACCTCAGACGGGTTCCCGATGTTCACCGGCAGGGCGTAGTCACTCAGCAACAACCGGTAGATACCTTCTACCAGGTCGTCTACGTAGCAGAAGGAACGGGTCTGCGAGCCATCGCCGAAGATGCTCAGTTCCTCGCCCCTGAGCGCTTGGCTCATGAAAGCGGGCAGTACGCGGCCGTCGTTGAGGCGCATGCGTGGGCCGTAGGTGTTGAAGATGCGCACAATGCGCGTCTCCACGCCGTGGTGCGTGTGGTAGGCCATGGTGATGGCCTCCTGGAAGCGCTTGGCTTCGTCATAGCAGCCGCGGGGTCCTACCGGGTTCACGTTGCCCCAGTACTCTTCCACCTGCGGGTGCACCTCCGGGTCGCCGTACACCTCAGAGGTAGAGGCGATAATCATGCGGGCACCCTTCGCCCGGGCCAGGCCCAGCAGGTTGTGCGTGCCCAGAGATCCTACCTTCAGCGTCTGGATAGGGATCTTGAGGTAGTCTATCGGCGAAGCCGGTGAGGCGAAGTGCAGGATGTAGTCCAGGTGGCCCGGCACGTGCACGTACTTGGACACGTCATGGTGGTGGAACTCGAACTGCTCCAGTTTGAACAGGTGCTCTATGTTCTTCAGGTCGCCGGTGATGAGGTTGTCCATCGCGATCACGTGGTAGCCCTCTTTGATGAAGCGGTCGCACAGGTGCGAGCCCAGGAAACCGGCCGCGCCGGTGATCAGTACGCGTTTTCTATTCTCTGTTGCCATGCTTAGTTTGTTGTCTCAATAACCGGTTGCACCTCCTGAACCCCGATGCCGTAGTAGGCGAAGCCCAGTTCCTGCAGCTCTTTGGCCTCGTAGATGTTGCGGCCATCAATGATGACTTTGTTTTTCAATAGTTTACCAATGACCTGGAAGTTGGGCGAGCGGAATTCAGGCCACTCGGTCACAATCAGCAAGGCGTCGGCATCAATCAGCGCCTCATATTCGTCTTTAGCGTACTCTACTTTGTCATTCTCCCCGATCATGTGCTTGGCCTCTTTGATAGCCACCGGATCATAGGCTTTCACGCTGGCGCCCTCGGCCAACAGTTTGTCAATGATCACCAGAGACGGCGCCTCACGCATGTCATCGGTTTTCGGCTTGAAGGAAAGGCCCCAAAGCGCGAACGTTTTACCGGCAATCTCTCCGCCGAAGTGCTTCATCACCTTGTTGAACAACACCTCCTTCTGGTTCTCGTTCACCGACTCTACCGCTTTGAGGATCTGCATCTCATAGCCGTTGTCCTCGGCCGTTTTAATCAACGCTTTTACGTCCTTAGGGAAGCAAGAGCCGCCATAACCGATACCCGGATAGATGAACTTGTTACCGATACGGCTGTCAGAGCCAATACCCCGGCGCACCATGTTCACATCGGCGCCCATGATCTCGCACAGGTTGGCGATATCGTTCATGAAGCTGATTTTGGTAGCCAGCATGGAGTTGGCCGCATACTTGGTCATCTCAGCGGAAGGAACGTCCATGAAGATGATGGGGTGGCCGTTCATCAGGAAAGGCTTGTAGAGCTTGCGCATTACTTCCTCGGCCTGCTCACTCTCCACCCCTATCACAATACGGTCTGGCTTCAGGAAGTCATCGATGGCCGCACCTTCCTTGAGGAACTCAGGGTTGGAAGCCACGTCGTAGGTTAAAGCGGACTGGCGTTTCTCCAGTTCCTCGGCTACGGCCTGCTTCACTTTGTTGGCGGTGCCCACCGGCACGGTGCTCTTGGTTACCACCACCAGGTAGTCGTCCATGTGCTGGCCGATCTCGCGGGCCACGCCCAATACGTATTTAAGGTCGGCCGAGCCATCCTCGCCCGGAGGCGTACCCACGGCGATAAACGCGGCGTCGCAGCCTTTGATGGCGGAGGCCAGGTTGGTGGAGAAATGAAGGCGGCCTTTCTCCACGTTGCGGAGCACCATCTCCTCCAGGCCAGGCTCGTAGATGGGCAGGATGCCTTGTTTCAGATCCTCGATCTTCTTGACATTCACGTCAATACAGGTCACATCAATACCCACTTCGGCGAAGCATGTGCCTGTCACCAGGCCTACGTAGCCCGTTCCTACTACTGCAATTCTCATAAGATTAACTAATTAAAACAGATATTTGCTTAAATAAAAAATATAACGCTTAGTATATATTCACACTTTACCTTTTTCGCACTACGGTTAAACCTGCTCTACAAGAAAGCATAAGCAAAGCAAGTCTCCAGAAGCTTTCTACACGGCGCCCATCCTTTGGTCTACATTAGCCCCAATAAGCCAGCCCCTGCAAACCTGACCGCTCGCACTGTTTGCAAGGCACTATTCTACTTTTCTTAAAGTAGCCATCCTGAAAGCAAATCTCCATTTTTGCCTACTGATTAACAAGCACTTACTAAAATAAAGCAGCAGTAGCCAAATCATTCCCAGGCAAGCACTTCTAAGCAGATAGACATACTACCCGCTGGCAATATTAATAAATTATCTTGAAACGTAACAAAAATTTTATATATTTGTCTCTAAATCCGTAAACATTCAGTTAAATTTATACTTAACTAATAAGAAATTTAATACACATGCTTTATACTTTTGAGAATACCTTTGTAGTAGTTATGGCCGGGGGGATTGGGAGCCGCTTTTGGCCATTCAGCCGCACCAACTATCCAAAGCAGTTCCATGATGTTCTGGGCATTGGGGAAAGCATGATCCAAACCACCGTAAAACGCTTCTCCACGGTTTGTCCTAAAGAAAACGTTTATATAGTAACCAACCGAGAATACAAAGCCCTGGTACAAGAGCAATTTCCTGAGTTTAGTGATGAGCAAATTCTACAGGAACCTATAGGACGCAACACCGCCCCTTGCATTGCTTATGCCTGCTACAAAATAGCCCAGAAAAACCCTGGCGCCAACATCATTGTAGCCCCCGCCGACCATGTGATTCTACGCGAGCAGGCCTTTTTAGCATGTGTGCACCAGGCCTTGGAGGCTGTATCCCAAGAAGATATTCTGGTTACGCTGGGCATCAAACCCACCCGCCCAGATACCGGCTACGGCTACATCCAATACCAGCCAGACACGTCACAAAGTTTAAAGAAGGTGAAAACCTTTTCAGAGAAACCCTCCTTAGAAACGGCCCTGACCTTTCTTGAAAGCGGCGATTTTGTCTGGAACGCCGGGATCTTCATCTGGAGTGCACAGTCCATCCTGAATGCCTTCAGAATGCACCTGAAAGAGGTCGCAGATCTTTTTGAGGAGGGGACTGCCGCTTACCTCACCCCTGAGGAAGAAGCCTTTATAGATGCGGCCTACCCCCGCTGCCAAAACGTCTCTATTGATTATGGCATTATGGAAAAGGCGGAAAACGTGCACGTGATCTTAGGAGACCTGGGCTGGTCTGATGTGGGCACCTGGAATTCGCTCTACAGCATTGCCGACAAAACCCCCGAGGGAAATGTCATAGACGGTGACACCATGCTGTATGACACCCAGAATTGCATCATCAAAACCCCTCAGGACAAACTGGTGGTCATTCAAGGCTTGCAGGATTATATAGTAGCGGAGCATGACAACGTGCTTATGATCTGCCAGCGCAAAAATGAACAGCAGGTAAAAGACTTTGTTTCCCATGCGAAAGCAAGCAAAGGCCTGCTCTATGTGTAACTTGCCTTCCTGAGTACTAACGGACGTTACACAACTTTTGAGCCCGTTTTCCGCAAAACAGGCTTAAAACGGATTACGAGCTCACTTTTAGCAACTCATCCCAACGCGTGGTGTAGCGGGGCGAGCGCATCTGCCATTCTTTCTGCTGATGCTCTGTCCTGTTCTGTGTTGATCACCCAAATGCCTCGGCTTTGGACAGCAACATGGCCGGGTGGATTGCCCTTCTTCCAGTTCCACTCCTTAGCGGAAGCCTGTTTTACCCTTCATTTCTGGAAAACAGCCTAAAAACGGTAACGAACCTGCGTCCGCACATCGGTGCGCTGGGGCCCTTGGATCTGTTCCAAGCCTGAACTGATGGTGTTTTGCGCCCGGTAATGGGTATGGCTGAGTTTAAACCAGAAATCCAGGTGGCGGGAAATGCGTTGCTGGGCCAATAAATACACGTGGGTGCCCCGCCCCGTGAACACCGGAATGGAGAAAGCATACAGCACATCCTGCTCGGGCACGTAGAGGCGGGTGTCATAGTCATCGGTGTCAAAGAGGGCGTAACGGGCGCTGAGGCGAGTGTTGCCGTGCTCCCAACTCACATCCTGCGCCGTGAAGTAACCGGTGCGGCGGGGGCCGGTCTGCCTAAATTGGCTTGCCTGTATTCTGGAACGCAACCGCAGAAAAGGCAACGGGCTTACATCCAGCAGCAGCAGGTAACGGTGCGCGTGCGTTTCGGTGACCCAGCGTAAGGCTTCGCCGGCAATGGTCTCGTTGCGGGCTTTGCGCTCATACTGGTACTGCCCGTAAAGGAGCGTTGATTTGGAAGGCATGAACTGCAGGCGCAGCAAGTATTCTTCGCCGGTGGAGGGGGCGTCTATGCGGTAGCGGAGCCAGGGAAAGGAGAAGCGGTCATAATAGCCGGTGAGTTGCCAGCGGTTGCTCAGTTTCAGCTTGAGGCCCGTGTAAAGGCCGCTTTCATTCTGGTTCCGGCTGCCTTCCCCGAACGCCGCGCCGTACAGCGTCTGGAAATCACGGGCGTAATACCTATACAGCAGGGCCACCTCTACTTTCTCTGACAGACTCGCCAACACCCCGTTCACCGTGCCCACCCCACCGTCACCGGAACGCGCCGTTTCCCCGAAGAAGTTGAAATTTTGCCAGAGATAGCTGTAATGCAGTCCCACCGCCGTATTCCGGTTCCCGCTGAAGGTGAACAGGTTGTAGGGTTCCGGTTTTTGCTGCAGCGCCATATCAAACGACGTATGCAAAGCGGTCACGCCCATGCTAAACGTCTGCCTTGGATTACGGAACGTGATATTTCCGCCCATTACCTGCTCCCGCGCCCGTTGCCGGTTCTTGAACTCCGTAGGCGTACGGTGCAGGCCCGAGGTTTGCAGCCCCCCCAGCGTCAGCAAAGTAGTGTCTTCTGCTAAGGCATCACCCGCCGCGGCATCCGTTCTTCGGTTAGAATAGAAAAGGGTGGTTTCCAGCCTCCGCCAGCGGTGGGTAGCGGCCGCCCCTCTGAAGAAATTAGTCTCCAGGCTGGACGTGTGCGGCCTAATGCCCAGTTGGCTGCGCCGCACGGTGGTGATGGTCTCACTGCCTTTGCCCACACTCAAACCGCTGGAAAGTAACAGGCCCTGCCCAAACTGTAACTGGTAATCGCCTAGGGCGATGGTTTTGAAAGCTCCCCGGTCATACAATTGGGCGTGCGCCGAGAGAAAATCAAACCCATAGAGCCGTTGCGCTGGGTTCCACGTGAAGGGCTCGCCCGCATCTTTCTCGGCGGTGACGCCGAAGCTGAAATCGCGCGGATGGCTGAGGCGGTACCGCAGCAGGTATTTGTCTGGCGAACCCAGGTAACGGGTAGTGGAACGGCCCTCGGGCGGCGTGTAGCCGCGGCGCTCCTGCAAGGTACGGTCGTACCGAAGAAGCAGCGAATGGTTAGCGGCGTTTTTCAAGCGTTCCCGCCAGGGCCGCTGCCCAAGCTGCCCCAGCGACTGCACCGTCACAAAAGGCAATAGCCTTCGGATAGAGATGAGGTCAAACCCGGGAATAGCCTGTAGTTCATAAAGACTGAGGAGACGGCCATTGTCCTGAATGTGCTGGAGGAGCGCGGAAATTTGCCCTTCGGAAAGCAGGAAAAGGCTGCGGAGTTCCTCGCGGGAGGCACGGTTGAGGTCTAAGGGCTGGCGGTAATACTGGAGCAGGGTTTCATAGAGGTCTTCATGGGCCACGGTGTTCTCATCGTCCTGCTGCGCGAAAAGCTCCTGCACCAGCAGTTCCACGTCTACCGCCGGGCGAGGCACCTCTTGCCCTACGGCCACCTGTTTCAGGCCTATTATCAGGAAAACAAGCCAAAAACCGCACTTCATGGCTGCGGCTCTTTTTTCAGCTGATACCCCACTGACAAGTAATTGCTCATGCCCAACTGGTTCTGCGCGCCCAACGCATACGCCACCTGAAACTGTTTGAACCTGACATCTACGCCCGCCGTGCCTGCCCTGGTGCCCGAGTTGAAGCCGGTGCGCAAGCCCAACGCGGGTAACAACCGGTACTCAATGCCGCCTTTCACGGCCACCGGATGCTCCAACTCCTTTTCGGCCTCCAGCACCAGCAAGACCTTGGTGGCGGCCTGAAAACCCAAGCCAATCTTCATGACGGTGGGCACCCGCTCGTCTTCAAACTCCGCCAGTTTGGCCTGGTTCAGGTTGTAGATGTGAGCCCCAAACGTAAGTCCGGGTATTACTTCTGACTGGATTCCCATGCTCAGCGCCACCGCTTTGCGGCTGCCCCACTCCTTTACCCGCACCTGTAGTACATCGGCCTTCAGGCCTAGCCGAACTACGCCCAGTTGATGCGCCAACCCGATGCCTAACCGCTGTTCATTGTATAAATCTCCGCCGAACCGCTGTACGTCAATTCCCACGGCTCCTAACTTCGTGAGTGGGTACACAGCCAACAGCCCTACCGTAGTGAGTTCTTCGATGGAAAAGCGGTTGTGCGCGTAGGCACCTACTTCCAGGTGTTCCAGGGCCGCCATGCCCGCCGGATTATTGCTCAGTGACCAGACGTCTGTTAAAGCAACGGCAGCTCCGCCTACACTTACGGCCCTGGCACCTACCGCTGAACTACTGATTTGCCCCTGGAGGTAAAAGGAATGACCTAAAAAGGTAAGCAACAGGCTGTAGCGTAACAATGGAGGCATAGGCAGATGGGAATTGGCGAATGCTTCTACTACGAACTTGTATTTACAAAGTGCTACTTATTGGTAGAAAGTTTCAAAATAGTTTTGAGACTCTGATTAACACTTATGTTTTGTAGACAAGGGCAGAAATAAATCTGCGCTATAGTAGGTCATTGAATAATCAGGTACCCCGCTTTCGCTGCGGTGCAGTGAAGTGGTCAGAGACTACCCATCACCCGTAGGCACGAGTTGGAAACTCGCGCCAGTAAAGAGAATGGCGGAGACGCTGGTTGCGTCCTAGACTTCGGAGTGTCTGGAGGACTCGCGCGTGCCTTGCCAGGAACTAGCCTATTGCGGCGTTTATGGTCTTCTTTCCGGCAAACAGGCTAGAAATAAGCCTTTCTGTCCGGCAACCTAGAATAGCTTTACTGGAGCACTAGTACCGCTCGCTACTAAGATCCTCCCAGGATGACAACAAAAAAATAGGTCAAACTAATGTGGTGTCCATACTTACCTCCAGGCACAAGCAATAAAAAACGCCCGGAGAAATCTCCGGGCGTTTTAGGTCTATCTTTTGAAAATTAAGCCAGAAACGGCTTAGAGCTTGTCTAAATTTCATCTTTGCGCTGCAAACAATCCTAAAAAGAACCTGCGTTCGCGGTTGAGTAGCGCTGCTACGCGGCTCAAAAAACGCTTCCACAAAACCTTTCTCTAGCCATTTTCGCCGGCAAACCTCAAATGTAAACAAGCTCTTAGCTCTTCTGCTTTTTGGTTTCCTTCTTGATTTTGGTCTCGTTGCGTTTTTTCTTGATTTTGATCTGGCCTTCGGGCGTCTCAATCTCCATTTTACCGTCCATCTTCACGTCATTGATGGCCGGGTTAAAAGTGGTGTTGGGGTTGCCTTTGTCTACCAGGGTCATCTCGTTTACCAGGTGACCGGCGCCGGAGAGTTTGTCTATCACGAAGAGCACGTATTTGATGTCTACGTTGATGCAGCGCTTGTACTCGGGGTCAAAGACCAGGTCGCCGGTCATGGCTTCCCAGTTACCGTCAAAGGCCAAGCCTATCAACTCGCCGCGGCCGTTGATGACAGGTGAACCGGAGTTACCGCCCGTGATGTCATTGTTGGTGATGAAGCCTACGCGCAGCTCCCCGTTCTCGCCGTAGCGGCCGTAGTCTTTCTTGTGGTAAAGTTCCATGAGTTTGGCGGGCACGATGAACTCTGGGTTGGTAGGGTCTTCTTTCTCGGCCAGGCCATCCATGGTTGTATAGTATTTGTATTCTACGCCGTCACGGGGCTCATAGCCTTTGACGGTACCGTAGCTCAGGCGCAGGGTAGAATTGGCGTCTGGGTAGAACACCTTGTTGGGGTGCATTTCGCGCAGACCGGCTACGTACAGACGGTTGGCCCGACCCAAAGCAGCGTTGTACTCGTTCAGTTTGGGGAGGATGTTCTCCTGGTAGTTGGTTTGCACGGCGCGCATGAATTTGAACGCCGGGTCAGTTTCTAAGGCTTTCAGCGTTGGATTAGCTAAAAATGCGTTGGCTTTGGCCTCAGAAGAAAGCAGGGATTTGCTGTACACATCGGCGGCCCATTTCTTGAAATCGCCTTTGTAGGTTGAAGTCAGGTCTTTGAAGATATCGGCGTGCTGCGCTTTAGGTACATCGTGGTAGTACATCTGCATCAGCTCGGCGAAGATCTTCTGGTCAGAAGACGGCACGTAGCTGGCGTAGAACTCCTGGTTCATGTCTTTGTAGGCCGAGGTCAGTTCCTGTAGTTTGGCTTTGTCTACGTTACCGGCTTTGAGCATATTGTAGAGCGGCGTGTATTGATAGGCGTGTGCGATCAATTGCGGCGCCAAAGCAGCCTCGGTGCGGTAGATGGCCGATAGGTTATAAGCGCGCTGTCCGGCGTACGAGGCGTTGATATCTGCCAAGGCAGAGCCGTAAAGAGATTTGCGGTTGGCGTTGCCGTTGGCCCATTCCTGGAAGGCTTTCTCTTCGGCGGCTTTCTTGTTCAGCGTTTTCATGCGCTTGATGCCTTCGTTCTGCCCGATGTAGTATTTGTAGTAGTTGCTGATGCTGGCGTAGTTGGAAGCCAGTTTGAGGCGGTCGGCGGGTGAGGCGTCCATGGCTTCTTTCATTAAAGCCAGGCGGCGCTCACGCAATTTGATACGGGCGGGGTTAGACTGTTCCACCGCCATGCCTAAGCCAGAACCGGCCATGAAGCGAGTGGTACGGCCCGGAAACCCGAACACCATGGAGAAGTCGCCTTCTTTCACGGGGCTCATGGAAACCGGCAGGTGGTGCTTAGGACGGTACGGCACGTTCTTTTCAGAATAGGTGGCGGGCTTCCCGTCTGGGCTCATGTACACCCGGAACATAGAGAAGTCACCGGTATGGCGCGGCCACATCCAGTTATCGGTGTCGCCCCCGAATTTCCCGATGCTTTCCGGCGGGGTTCCTACCAGGCGCACATCAGAGAAACGCTCGTACACGAACATATAGAACTCGTTGCCATTGAAGAAATCGCGGACGTAACTCACGTATTGGCCGTTGTTCTTGGCCGCATCAGCAATGGACTTGGAACGCTCGGCTACCAGACGGCTCCGCTCCTGCTCAAGCGTTTGCGGCGTAATGCCTTGCAGCACCTGGCCGGTCACGTCTTCCATGCGCACCAGAATGTCTACGAACAGGCCTTCGTTTTTCTTTTCCTGCTGGCGGGTCATGGCCCAGAAACCATTTTTGAGGATGTTGTCCTGCGGTGTGGAGTTTGAAGCGATGGCATCATACCCGCAGTGGTGGTTGGTGAGCAACAGGCCTTCTTTGGACACGAACTCACCGGTACAGAAGCCGCCAAACTGCACAATGGCATCTTTGAGGCTGGCGTTGTTCACGTTGTAGATTTCCTCGGCGGTTAGTTGCAGCCCTTGTTTCTGCATATCCACGTGGTTGAGGCGCTTTACCAGCAGCGGCAACCACATGCCCTCATCGGCGCGGGCGCTCATAGACAAGCCCAGGCAACCCACCAGGAGTAAACTATAGATCTTTTTAAGCATAACGTTTGTTTGTTAGAAAACCCAAAGGTAAGGATTTGTGCCTTTTTTTCCCGAAACTAGCAGCATATGCAGGTAATTAACTGGCTTTTCAAGCACCTTTTTCTGGGGATTGTGTGGGTGTACCGCTATATGATTTCGCCGCTCACGCCCGGCAGTTGCCGCTTCACGCCCACCTGCTCGGCCTACGCGCACCAGGCTATTGTGAAGTACGGCCCGTTCAAAGGCGGCTGGATGGCCCTGAAACGGATTGGCCGCTGCCAACCCTGGGGCGGGCATGGGTACGACCCGGTGCCGTAGGAGACCTCACCCCCGGCCCCTCTCCCGCGGAGAGGGGAGCTTTTGGTGGTTGCATTTGGAAGGTGTTTTGGGAAAAGAGGGCTTAAAACAGTCCCTAGTGGGAACCTAGGCAGGTATTTCCATTAGGGCCCGAATGTCAAAAAATACCCTTTCCCTTCATCCTTTTAACCATACTTTCTTGCTTAATAGTCTTTTATAGACGTTTTACCCCGTATTTGCAGTGCTACTAAGGCCAAAAAGCCTTGTTACGTTTTAACCCAAAGTTTCCTTTGTTTTTGGCTGAGCATATTTAATCCTACCTAAACTTAACCAAAATTCAATATGCGAAATCAAAACTTTTACCTATTGGCTCTGATGGCCTTTTTACTTCTATTTGGGGGATGCCAGCAAGATGACCCCGTGACTGAATTAGCTGAAAATATGAACGGGCTTACCGTGCAGCAGGCCCGTGAATGGTTTGCGGCCAGCGGCGCAGGCAAGCCGTCTGCCGCCGCCAACAAGAGGGCCAAGCATAAGCCCTACGTCTTCACCCCAGACTGGAGCAAGGCCACAGCCTCGGAGGACAAGAACTACTACGTGGTGAACGCATCTGCTACATTTGAGAGCCGGCCCGGGTTCCTGCTCAAGGGCTACGGCACCACCGTGAATGGCCTCAGCAAGGGACTGGTGCTGAAAGATAGGCGAACGGGAGAAATCTTCGCCGCCCTCATGCACGCCTACTCGGCAGACGGCAAGGCCCCGCGGGACTTCGGGTACCGAAACGTGCCCCAGGACTTCACCGGCTTGTTGTTCTACACCAACTTAAGCGGGGAGTTCGTCAACGGCTACTACTACGCGCAGGGCAAGATAAGCAAGGTGGCTAGGAAGGGAAGTGCCGGAAGCGTATCCCCGAGCCAAGCCCGGTCCGGCTGCTTTTCTGTGCCGCTGGAGCAAAATAGTGGCTGGGTGTGCGTGGGGGACAATTGCTACCATAAGTACACCAATATCACCTATGTAAATCTCTGCGATTACACAGAGGAAACGGTTCCTCATAACGCTAATGACGGCGGCTACGGCGGAACTGGCAGCAGCGGAGGGGACGGCGACACGGAGCCTAAACCACAACCTAGCTATAATGTAATCAAAGACTCGACTATCACTCAAAGCCCCAAGATCGATTGTATTTATGAGGCACTTATTCAAGGAAACTCCTCTTTCAACAATATGCTTACTGCCTTCAAAGCAAATAACCAGATTAACCTCACCTTCAGACTGGGAGCCACCTCGGGAGAAGGCACCACCTTGCGGACAGGGAACAACTACTATATCACACTTAATAAGAATATCGGTGAAATACAGCACGCTCTCTGGACTACGGCAACGTTCTTTCACGAGGCCTTCCATGCGCAGCTCAGGGAACACGCCGTATCAGTGCTAGGCACCGATGTTGTCTCCAGTTGACCAAAGCACGTGGATGATATGACTTTACAGGAGCTCATTGGTTATATTGACGCTACAGAAGGTTCAAACAATAATTTGCAACGGCTCACCCACGATTTTTTCGCCAGTCACACTGACCAAATGGCCGAGGGGCTGCGGGAATTCGTACAGGAGAATTACCCTCTAACATTTCAGGAAATAGGAAGTAGTTTAGAGCCGTACAGAGCTATGGCACTTAAAGGCACAAGTGATTCATATTATTGGCAACAAGAGGTAACAGCTAAGGGTAAAGAAACAGAATATATGACACAATGGAGTAAATTCATTAGTGCTAAAAAATTTGACTGCTATAAATAATATTTATAAAATAAAATGGGCAAAAAAAGTAAATTCCTCATCTTTTTTTTTGTGCTTTTTACCTGTAACAAGGCTTTTAGCCAAACTTCTACCGTGCAAGACACAATCTTTATCTTATTTCAGAATGATGGAAGTATGCAAGCAGAGAGAAGAGAAGCAAGTAAAACAAGTAGTGTATTCATATACCATACACCTAACCTATTAGATTTCATGTTCAATCAACTTTCATTTTCTTACCATCAAGGGAATTGCATAAAAGAAGATAAATCCTTTCTTAAAAAATTAAAGTTTACCCATTACATGCAGGTCGCCGAAGATGTACATATACGTCCTTTCCCATACCTTAACCAGTATGTTTTCTTCATAGTTGAGGTAGAACCAAGTAAGAATACGTTACATTTATACAAGGTAAGACCAATATATTTTAAACAGCACGAAGATTATTGACATTTGAAAAAATGAACCCAACTGCTCCCAGTAATCACTTGGAGCAGTTGGGTTCATGCATAGAAAACTTACCTTCCGGACGTATAAGCCATATAAAACTTGTTAAAAAGTACTTAATCCAAGTCTATTCTACTACTAAATAAACAAAGCAGGGATGCTTATTACAGATGCCCCTGCTTTGTTTATTTAGTAGTAGAATACCTAAAACACCTCAAGTCTCACCTAATAAAACATGAAAGTTTTACTCCTCTACTTTATATTCTTTCTAGTTTTCCTAAGTGCTTCTTGCTCGCAAAGCACCCAGATACAAAATAGAATAGACAAGCTCATCCATCAAAACAAAAAGGATAATGCTCTGGCTATCCGGGAAATAGAAATCATAGATACAGTACTAACTAAGGAAATCATCAAATTCATCTCAGAACAAAGGCTGAAAGATACCCTTTTCAGCAAGGGCTATGGACATATAGTAGTTTCTATAAGCCCTCCAGATGAATATAATCCCTACAATAAACGAATTATTAGGAGCTATTATATCAATACGAACTTCAGTAGGCTCAAGGATCAAAAGAAAGAGGAAAAGGCATATTTAGCCTATCCAAGCTATTACACCTTTGTTGAGAATATGTTAGTATTTATCAAAACACCTGACATTGACACAACTTTTCCTCCAAATTTTAAGGAAAAGGACATGCAAAGGTTAAGGAAGATCCAGAGCCTCTTTCTTAAACCAACAGAGAAAGTCACCTTTTTTAGCCTAAGCGGAGAAGAACTTTATACAGACAAAAACTTCAGCATAGATTATCAAAGATTCCACAACGGAAAGTACATTTTAGAGCTTGTTTAAATTTCATCTTTGCGCTACAAACGACCATAAAAAGAACCTGCGTTCACCTTTTCCTAGTACCGTAGCGCTGCTACGCTGCGAGAAAAACGCTTCCGCAGAACCTTTCTCTGGCCGTTTTCGCCAGCAAACCTCAAATGTAAACAAGCTCTTAATTTACGAAGACCAGACCTATTCTACCCATCAAGATCCTTATGCTCCAAAAGTGCCAACAAATTAGTCTTTCTATTACACGCAGGGGAAGGCAGGAAAAGGTTAACACAATAATGGTAGCGGCATCCATTCCCTCCGCCTTTCCGTTAAGCTGATTTAAGTTTCTTTCTACATGCCCTTCACCTTTTCGCACCCAGCCGTTGTCTTACCCCTGATTAGCTTGCCCCAGAAGTGGCGCTCCGCCACGGGGTTGATTGTGGGCAGCATGGCTCCAGATTTTGAGAAGTTCATCAGGATGAGCCTCCATGACCCGTACAGTCACACGTGGCCCAGCATTTTCTATTTCAATCTGCCGGTGGGGCTGCTGGTTTGCTTTCTCTTCCATCTCATTGTCCGGAACACGCTCATTGACCACCTTCCCTATTTTCTGCGGAAGCGCTTTGACCGGTTCAAGCGGTTTGACTGGAAAACGCATTTCAGGAAGCATTGGCCGGTAGTAGTACTTTCCTTGCTGATAGGCATTGTCTCGCACTTAGGCTGGGACGCGTTTACCCACAAGGAAGGCCGGGGGGTGCGCATGTTCCCGTTTCTGTTGCAGCCGGTTTTGCCAGAGCCTTTCAGCCGACCTTGGTTCACGTTCCTGCAGCAGGTGCTGTCTGTGATTGGAGGCTTTGTGATGGCTGTCTTTATTTATGGATTACCGCAGGAAAAAAAGCCGCTGGAAAAGAGATCTATTCTGGGGTTCTGGTGTATGTCAGGCGTGATCGTGTGCGTGGTAGTAGCCTTATGGGTAATGGCGGGCGGCATGCTGAACCGCTACTATATTTTTGTGGCGGCCATTTCTGCGGGGTTACTGAGTCTGATTCTTCTGCCGTTCCTGATCAAGATCAAACAGCAAGTATTCTCCAGACCTTAACCAGCAAGAGACCTCAGAAAACCGTCTAGCCTTGCTGCAGTCTGCCGCATTATTTCACCTCTTTTTGGCAAGATTTGGAAAAACTGGGCCTAAAACGGGACAGGCGGCCTTTCACCTTTCGGCTTGCGTTGTACCTTTAGGAACTCTTTTCCAGTTTAAAACCGATCTCATGTCATTCACCTTCTCCCATCCGGCCGTGGTTCTGCCGTTGCTGGCGCTTCCCAAAAAGTGCCGGTCTGGCACAGGCCTGGTGATTGGCAGCATGGCCCCTGACTTTGAGAAGTTCCTGCGCATGAGCGAACATGACCCCCACAGCCATACCTGGTGGGGAATCTTTTACTTCAACCTACCGCTGGGGCTGTTGCTTTCCTTTCTTTTCCACCTGGTAGTACGCGATCCGTTGCTCCAGAACTTACCTGCGTTTCTGCGGATGCGCCTTCTTAAATATACCGCGTTTGATTGGGCAGCCTATTTCAAGAAGAACTATGTGGTGGTGATCTTTAGCATCTTGGTGGGCACTTTCTCTCATTTAGTGCTGGATATCCTTACCCACTCGCCCGGTCACCGGGATGAGCTGCTGCCTTTTGTGGAGTTGGGCACAGACACCTTGACAAAGCCCATCAGCAGCCGGATGGCTGGCTTATGGAGGCAGAGTATCGTTTCTTTGGTTGGTCTCTTGGTCTTAATGTGGTTTATCGTACAACTCCCCAAACAAAGGGAGTTACCCGGAAATAAAAGAGGGGAAAGCACGTACTGGTTAGTGATGGTGGTGGTGATGGCGGCGGTTGTCGGGATTAGATCCCAGCTAGGCGAAGGAATCAAGCGAGACCCCTACCACCCTATCATTGTGCTCATATCGGCGGGGCTTATCAGTCTGGTGGTCTCGCCGGTACTTTTAGGCATCAGACATCATCGTAAACAATAGAAAACTATGAACGAATTTTTGCAAGCGGCCCTGGAAGAGGCGAAAAAAGGATACGAAGAAGGTGGTATTCCCATCGGCTCGGTACTAGTGCACAAGGGAAAGATTATTGGCCGGGGCCACAACAAGCGGGTACAGGACGGCAGCGCCATTCTGCACGGCGAAATGGATGCCCTGGAGAACGCGGGTCGTCAGCCCGCCTCGGTGTACCGCGAGTGTACTATGTACACCACCTTGTCGCCGTGCTCTATGTGCTCAGGCACTATTCTGCTGTATGGCATCCCCAGAGTGGTAATAGGCGAAAACAAGTCGTTTGTGGGCGAGGAAGAACTGCTGCGCACCCGCGGGGTGGAAATAACGGTAGAGGACAACCAGGAGTGCCACGAACTCATGCAGAAGTTTATCCAGGAGAAACCCGCCGTCTGGAACGAGGACATTGGGGTGTAATTCCCCGTTTCTGTGTTTCCGGCTTACGCGTTGCGCCCGTTTAGGGGCTGTTTCTTTAAAAGCAGCCCCTAAACGGGAATAGAAAACAGAGACGCTGGAAATCCGCAAACTTTCTGTTGGCCGTACTTGTTCTAGCGGTATTCACCCATGATGCGTCGCTACTCCATGAAAAATATTCCTTTTTTGATCGTTCTTTTCCTGTTGCCCTTGCTCAGCTGTCAGAGTTCGGCCGAGAAAACCGCGCAACAATCTGCTGTAGTGGCACCCACAATGGTCACGGCCCAACAAAGCCCCGCAACTTCTCAGCACCCGAAGAACCCGTACTACTCCCGCACAGACACCACCACCCTGCACGTTTCTGATGCCGAGTGGAAGAAAGTGTTGCCGCCCGATCTTTACCAGGTGGCCCGCAGAAAAGACACCGAGCGCGCGTTCACCGGCAAACTCTGGAATTACACCGGCAGAGGCACGTACTACTGCGCCGCCTGCGGAAATAAACTATTTGCCTCTGATGCCAAGTTTGCGAGTGACTGCGGCTGGCCCAGCTTCTTTGAGACTTTCCGGAAAACAGCCGTTAAATACGAAGAAGACCACTCCTTCGGCATGGAGCGCATAGAAGTCCTCTGCGGCCGCTGCGATGCCCACCTGGGCCACCTGTTTGACGATGGCCCCGCCCCTACCTACAAACGCTACTGCATGAACTCCGTCTCCCTGGACTTTGTACCCAACAGCGGTTTACAGGTAAACTAGAATTTTCTCCTCTACCGGGAATGCCGTGCCGAATTTCAGTTCGGCACGGCATTCCCGTTCTAATACCCCTATGAATGATTGGTGCGCCTTTGAAGGAGATGGCGGAAAGTCGGAACCCACTCCTACCCCTTCCAGGCCCATCTTGTAGGGAAACTTTTGTTGATACCGCTGTTCGGGAGTGGAACTCCCCGACCGAACGCCTCCGGAAGAGCGGGGATAGCGTTTAGGGCCTGTTTTTCGGAAAACGAGCCTAAAACGCACGAACCCGCTTCCCCGTCCTGTCCCCTGCCAGGACGGGAGAAAAGCGGTTCAACCTGCCTGTCCCCTGCCTTGGCCTGTCAGGGGACAGGCCAAGGAAACAATCAGCCGCTTTTTCCCTACAAGATGAGCCTCAGAGGGGAATACGCCTTTGCCGGGGATAGGAATGCGTGTAAGAGAAAAGGCATGCCTTGTCTCTACAGGTTCTATCATCACCGATATTGCTGCTTTAGCACCGCTTCCGCTACTTTCCCAGTTCCAGTCTTCCCCGAGCGCGCCTCGCTTTTGGCCATAGATAAGCAAAACTAAGAGAGACAAACGGCTCAGGCCGAAAGGGCAGTGCGAGAGGGGAAGACGGGGCCCCGCGGCCGTGAGCGCATACCGCCAGAGATGAAACAATACCGCACCTGCACCCACGAGAAAAGCGGACAAGCCAGGGGAACAGCAAACTGCAGGCACCAGCTAATACCACGGAACAAACAGATAACCCAATGCACAGAAATTACACAACCGCGTTTTAGGCCTGGTTTTCTGAAAGCGCCTTTAAAACGAATGTTCCATCTGCCCTAAAGCAAAACGCCCGTCCCGCAAATGCTTCTGCGAAGACGGGCGTTTTAAAGCTACTTTCTTAAAATCAGGCCTAAAACAGATTAGGTAGTTGCCTTTTGGGGCGTTCGGGGTTGTTTGGCGGCGTAAACCAAGACGCCAATACCCACAATAATTAGCGGGATACTCAGCCACTGGCCCATGTTCAAAGGCAATTCGTCTTCAAAGGCCTCCTGGTTTTCTTTCAGGAACTCTACCAGAAACCGGAAACTGAACAACAACGTCACAAACAGACCAAACAACAGGCCCCTGATCTGTCCGGCACCACGTTTCCAGAGGTAATACAGCAGGATGAACAGGAACACGCAGAAGAGGCTTTCGTACAGCTGCGACGGATGGCGCGGATCTACGTACGCGGGCACACCGTTAAAGACCTCAGTGTTCCTTACAAACTTGAAGGCCCACGGCACATCGCTCGGGCGGCCAATAATCTCAGAATTCATGAGATTCCCTAACCGGATGCAGGCTCCGCCCACGGCCACCACAATCACAATGCGGTCTAACACCCACAGGTAATCAAACTTGTGTTTACGGCAGAACAGGTACAGGGCTACCAAAATCCCGATGGTACCACCGTGGCTGGCCAAGCCGCCTTCCCAAATCTTGAAAATCTCAATAGGGTTAGACAGGTAGTAGACCGGATCATAGAACAAGCAATGCCCCAGGCGCGCGCCAATCACAGTGCCGATGATCATGTACATGGTCAGGATATCCACGTCCTCATCGGTGCGGCCGTCTTTGCGGTAGATATATTTCTCAATGGGCTGGGTGAGCACAAAAGCCATGGCAAACAGCAACCCGTACCAACGTACCGTTACCGGGCCAAGCGAAAAAATATCGGGCGAAACATCCCAGGTGATAAAGTTCAGCATGTAAAAACAGTTAGGAGGGCTAAAATTACAATTTAATCCATGAGGGGCAAGAATCAGTTCTGCTTCTTAGGAAACACTTTTAACTAAAATGATGTTACTTTGTGGGCGCAAACCAAAAGTATCTTGTTTGCGCAACCCATGGGGGCAGAAAAGGAGATGCCTGACTGCCTGTTAGATTTATATACCTTTTATGTCAACTGTAACTACTGATATCTGTATTATTGGCGCCGGGCCGGTAGGGCTGTTCGCGGTGTTTGAAGCAGGTCTTCTTAAAATGAAGTGCCACGTGGTAGACGCCCTGCCCCAGGTAGGCGGCCAGCTTTCTGAGATCTACCCCAAGAAACCCATCTATGACATCCCCGGCTTCCCGTCTATTCTGGCCGGCGACCTGATCAAGAACCAGATGGCGCAGATTGCCCCTTTCCACCCTACCTTCACCCTGGGGGAGCGCGTAGAAGACCTGGAAAGACTGGAAGATGGCTCGTTTAGACTAGTTACAAACGAAAACACTGAAATTTGCTGCAAAGTAGTCGTGATTGCCGGTGGCCTGGGTTCTTTTGAGCCGCGCAAGCCCGCCATTGAGAACCTGGCCAACTTTGAAGGCGGCAAAGGCGTGAACTACATGATCCTAGACCCAGAACACTACCGCGACAAGCGCGTGGTTCTGGCCGGTGGCGGTGACTCTGCCCTGGACTGGGCCATTTACCTGGCCGATGTGGCCAAAGAACTTACCCTGGTACACCGCGGCACCACCTTCAGAGGTGCGCCTGAGTCGGCGGCCAAGGTATCTAGCCTGGCCGAAGAAGGCCACATGCGGTTGTTGCTGAAATCCAACGTGACTGAGGTACACGGCAACGGTAAATTAGACGCCGTGACCCTGGTACCAGACGGGGCCGATCCTTACAAAATAAAAACCGATTACTTTATCCCGCTCTTCGGGTTGGTGCCCAAGCTGGGCCCGCTGGAAAACTGGGGACTGGAACTGGAGAAATCTGCCATTGTGGTGAACACCGTAGACTACAGCACCAACGTGCCGGGCATCTACGCCATCGGGGACATCAACACCTACCCGGGCAAGCTGAAGCTGATCTTGTGCGGCTACCATGAGGCGGCGCTGATGGCCCAGAGCGCGTACTCCATCATCAACCCAGACAAGAAATTCGTTTTGAAATACACTACCGTAAACGGAGTGCCCACCATGTAATGCCATGCAAGAAGACATCACCGTTTACGTAGAAACCCCCGCCGGAGAGCGTATTGCCGTACCAGCCCCCACAGACATGGGCCTGAGTTTGATGGAAGTATTGAAAGCCAGTGAATTCAACATTCAGGCTACCTGCGGCGGAATGGCCCTGTGCGCCACCTGCCACGTGGAACTGCTGGAAGGCCCTGAATTGCCCGAGGCTTCTGATGATGAGATGTACATGCTGGAGAACCTTCCTAACCTCACTAACCACAGCCGCCTTTCCTGCCAGATTAAAGTCACCCCAGCGTTGGATGGCACCGTACTACGGGTGATGGCAGACTTTGAATAGAATTCTTCTGTAGACAAGCTCTTGGAGAGATCAATCCCGGTAGTTACTTTCTCAGGTAGCTCCCGGGATTTTTTTGTTTTGGCCCTGTTTTCAAGAAAAAGGATCAAAAACGGCTTTACGTATTAACTGACCTTCCGCAGAAAGAGGGCCTCACCCACAGAAAAGAGAGCCCCGCTGATGCGTTTTGAGGCTGTTTTGCAGAAAACAGCCTCAAAACGCTACACCTGTGAGATGTTGGAGACCTCACAGGTGTAGAATCTACTGGTGCGAGACATTTTGTTGTGCGTAGAGTTAGCGCCAGCGCTCTACGCACTCTTGGACAGCCAATCTCCTGATTGGCGAGCTATCGGGGCAAACGCGCGCAGGTCTAAAGACGCTACGAGGTCTTTGGGAGCAAACGGTATTGTACGGTGAACCAATAAAAAAACTGGCGCGAGACTCCAGTCTCATGATACGGGATGAAGCGAGTCTCCAGGCTCGCCGGGAACCACCGGCAGGAGGGCGGAACGTCAGGTAGTAAAATACTCTTTATAACGCAGAGCCGCCGCTTGCACCTCACTTCTCCTTCACTTATCTTCAAGGCATCACTTCTCACACCCGCGCTCCTATGCCCATCAGAACCTTTACGCTACCTTCCAGTGAAACCATCACTGTAAAATGGAGCTTTAACTGGAAGAATATGACCATTACGCATGATGGCACCGTCATAGGCCAGATTCCCAACGCAAAAGAGCTGAAGAAGGGACAGACTTTCCCCCTGTCTAACGGGCGGGCGCTTTTAGTGCAGTTGAAACAAGAAGGCTTCAATCCTGTGCTGGAAGTGCTGCTAGACGGGCAACCAGTACCCGGAAGCGGAACCCACCCGCTGGAACAAGTGAAAACCGCCGAAAACGTTCTGTGGTTTATTGCCGGTTTCAATATTCTGTTGGGTCTTTTGACAGAACTGGCGCAATTGGAATTCCTGAGCGCCCTGGGGCTAGGCTGGGGGGCAGTCTTGATTGGGGCAGTCTACGTGCTGTTGGGGTTTCTGGTGAAGAAGAAACAATCACTGGGCGCTCTTTATGCGGCCATTGGTTTTCTAGTGTTAGACATGGGGCTCACGGTAGTGCACGCTACAGAGACTGGTGCCAACCCCATCTCGGGTCTCATCCTCAAATTCATCTTCCTCACCAAGTTGTTCAGTGGCATCAAGGCTTTAAAGCACATTAGAAGTGAAGAATTGTTGCTTCAGGAGCAGGTGAGTTAAAAGTAACGGTTCTTCCAGAACACCTTGTAAGAAGCCTTCTGCTTTCAGGCTATTTTTCTGAAAATAGCCTGAAAGCAGAAGGCTTCTTTTTTAAGCGAAGGCGGAAATGTATTTTCATGTTAGTTCCTTAGCAAGCTGATTTCTGGTTTGCTGAAGGCTTTCTTGCCTGGCTCCTGCTGGTAAAGCCTTCAATTTTTAAAGATCCTATTCTTCCAAGTAGAGGTAAATGCACTTCTGCCTGCCTTAGACGCAGCCTTTTGGGTTCAAAACCTCTCCTTACCTCAGCGCAAGCATTGGGGATACAATATTTGCACTGTTAAATTTTGGTTAACCCTTGGCGGGGCTACTTCTTTTTCCTTAACTTACAGTGACCCAAGAACTTATTTTCTAGCTGCTTATGAAGAAAAACGTCTACCTCTTAGCACTTATGGCTTTGTTTTTCGGGCTTACCTCCTGCCCTGGTTCATGGTCCGAAGAGTTCTCTGTCTCTGCGTATGAGCCAATCTTGATGAGCAGGGCGCAGTTAGAGGCCTCTGTTCTTCTAAAAGCCGCTAAACCCATCTCCAAAACCGGCAAGCTGTACCGCTACGGTGATTATATCCTCATCAATGAACCCTACAAAGGCGTGCATCTGGTCCACAACCAGAACCCAGAAGATCCGCAGAACATCGCTTTTGTTCAGGTGCCGGGCAATCTGGATTTCGCGGTGAAGCAAGATATTCTCTATGTAGACAATGCGGTAGACCTGGTTGCCATTGACATCAGTGATCTGAGCAACATAAGGGAGATCAACCGGGTGAAGAACACTTTTCCGGCGCTGCTTCCGCCAGACCACTTCACCTCAGAAGCACTGGCCTCAGGTACTCCTCAAGATGCGGTGATTGTAGCCTGGAAATTAAAAAAACAGTAAAGCCATGAAGCCAACTATTCACTCTATCGCCTTTCTGCTCTGCTGCGCCTTCACGTTCTTCTCCTGTAGTCAGGACAGCAGCGTTGCGCCTGCGCAGTCTACCGGCCAGGGAGGCTCCATGGCCCGCTTTGCCGTGGCTGGCGACGTGTTGTACACCGTTGATGACACCAAGGTGAACATCTTCAACATCGCAGACCCTGCCCACCCCAAAATGAAAGATGTTTTTGAGTTAGGAACCGGCATTGAGACTATTTTCCCCTATCAAGACAAACTTTTCATAGGTTCCCAGAACGGAATGTACATCCTTGACATCCAGAACCAGGAACATCCCCAGCTTTTGTCCACGTATGAGCACATTGTCAGTTGTGATCCCGTAGTGACCGACGGCCGGTACGCTTACATCACGCTCAATGCCGAAAACTTCTGCCGGGGCATCAATGAATTGCAGGTGGTAGATTTAGCCAACATCAACGCCCCTAAACTCATTTCCCAGTATGCCATGACCGGCCCCAAAGGCCTGGGTATTGACCAGAACATTTTATTTGTCTGCGACGATGGGTTGAAGATGTATGATGCTAGTAATGTGAAATCGCTCCAGCTAAAACAGCATTTCAAGATAAGCGCGTATGATGTGATCCCCATGAACGGTCACCTTCTGGTAGTTGGCAAGGATGGGTTGTACCAGTACCGTTACACCCAGAATGCGCTGGAATTGCTTAGCAAAATAGACGTTCAGCCTGCCCTTTAACCTCACCCTGCTCTGGTATGTTCCTGAAACGATGGCGCGTGGTCTTCTTTCTGGCTCTTGTGGTTCTGCCCCAAATCGCCTTTCCGCAAGCTGACTCGCTGGCCACCAAGAGGCTTTCACTGCTGATAAGCCCGCAACACCTTCTACTACGCGGCTATCACTTGGATCTGGAGAAGCACCTGCGGAGCAGCAAGAGACACAGCCTTCTGTTCTCGGCCAGGGTGTATGCAGGCAGCACCCGCTTTGCTGATTTCTTCACCACTAGAAAAGAAGAAGCCCAAGACTTCTCTTATGTGAAAGGAGCAGGAGCCGAGGTACAGCACCGCATCTACTTCCGGAAATTCAATCAGCAAACCTACTCCGCCAAGTATATCGCCTATGGGTTTTCCTTCCACCGTTTTAACATAGATTTTGAAAAAGAAGGCTGGATACAGGAAAGGGCGGAAGATGGCTTGCTGTATTATCAGTTCAAGTACCACACTTTCACAGAGCAGATAAACAGGTGGGGGGCGCTGGTCTTATATGGCACTCAGGAAGGATTTTTCTCTGGCCGGGTTCTGCTGGACAGCAACATTGGCCTTGGCTACAATTACAGCAGCACCACCTCAGATTATCATGCCCCCCGTTTCAACCGGAATCTATTTGATTACGGAAACTCAGGTTTATACCTGTATCTGGGTTTGAAACTGGGGGTGGTGTTATTGACCAAATAAGCCTCCTTGGGAACATGCCTAAGATTTGCCCTTCATGCGGCAGACGGCCATAGAAGAACCTTGTGGTTTCGCTTTCCTCGCCTGCGTAGCGTTCCCATGAGGGGCTGAAGCAGGCTTCCGCAGAACAGAGCCTTACCCTAGCCGTTTTCGCTGGCTATCCTAAAACTCAAACACGTTTTAAGGCTGTTTTCAGAAAAACAGGGGCAAAACAGGAGCCCCTCAGCCCGTGAAAGAGCAGAAAACAGGAATTTATACAAGACACAACTCGGCTACCCCTGATTTTCGCATATTTTTTAGCTAAATATTTCAATTAATGTAATACTTTTTTTTACTAATCCGTAACTTGATATAATAAATGATATCTATCACTTAAAGACATACCATTATTCAATACTTTTAACGTACCAAGAAGATGGGATTGATTGCATTTGAAGAAGCCCAGAAGATTTGGAAACAGATTTCCAAAGAATCCACCGTTCCTGAGCTGAAGTATGAGCTGGAAATCCATAAGAAACTGCTGAACATCTTTGAGGTGGGGGAATTCTATTACTACCTCTTCAACTGCCTGGAAGCCAAGATTGAATATGTCAGTGAGAACGTAACCGCTTTGCTGGGCTACCATCCCGAGGATTTCACCGTGCCTGCCATTCTGGACAGAATTCACCCCGATGACCTGCCGTATTTCCTGAATTTTGAAAATGCCGTGACCGAGTTTTTCACCCAATTGCCACCAGGCAAAAGTCTGAAGTACAAAGTCAGGTATGATTACCGCATCAGGAAAGCCAGCGGCGAGTACCTCCGCATCCTTCAGCAGGTAGTCACCATTCAGGCAGATGAGGCAGGCGGCGTATTGCGCACCCTGGGCGTGCACACCGATATCTCCCACCTCAAGAAGGAAGGGAAACCCGTTCTGTCTTTTATCGGTCTGGAAGGAGAACCCTCCTACCTGGATGTCAACGCCAAACACATCTTCTGCTCAGACAAGGAAGTGCTGAGCAAACGGGAAAAAGAAATCCTATCCTTACTCATTGCCGGAAACCACAGCCCCGAGATTGGGGAGAAACTCTACATCAGCCAGCACACCGTGAACACGCACCGAAGAAATATCCTGGCCAAAACCGGGGTCGCCAGCACCTCAGAACTGGTAGCGAAAGCGGTGCGGGAAGGTTGGCTGTAAATGCGTTTGGCATGGGCCTGGGCTTCGTTTCCGGGCTCTTTTCTGTAAAAGAGCTTTAAAACAGTTTTTTGTGGTCTCTTGCTAAAATGGCCTCAAGACCTTGACGGCATCTGTTTAGATAGCCCTATTAGGCAAACTCGCCTTTTTGCCTTTTTTGGAATTGAGATTATATTCTATCCTCTTTGTCCTCCTGGGAGGATCTGGGTTGCAAACGGTAGTAGCGCGTATTCAAGGGCCTGGCAGGTTCGCCCACCAGATTCTTTTAGGTAGACAAAAGCACCATGGACAACACGGAAAGGGCAACCACCAGGGATTGCCCCTACGCTTTCTATACCATTTGGCAGGTACACGCGGCGCTTGCTGTCTCACATTCTCATTTCCTTGGGTAGGTTCTCCTTTTCTCCACGTCTTTTCCTTGCACTTTAATAAGTCCCAAACACCGGAAAGTAGTGAAAACAACTCTAATTTGCTCACTGTCTTTGCTTTCACCAAAATGGCTTAGGTGGTGGCCTGTTAAAGTTTTGTTAAAAAGCTTCTTTTTGTAATGGGTGCTGTAATATTCCTTTCCCTCTCCATACTAATGCTTCAACTGAAAAGATAAGAGGCCGTGCAGAGGAGCCACAAGCCGGTTCTGGCTCCTCACTGCTACTCGCACCATCTCTTCCGTTGCAAGACGCTTTTATTTCCTTTAACCCTTTTTATGAAAAAACTTCTGCTCTTAACCTTGTTAAGCTGCGCCACCTCTGCCCCTTTGTGGGCGCAGAACCCAGTGAACACCCCACCTTCGGCTGGTGCTGCTCCTGCCGCCCCAACCACTCAGGGAACCGGAAGAATCACCGGAACCATTGTAGATGCTGAAACCTCTAAACCGGTAGAGTTCGCTACCATCGCCTTGATAAATGCCAGCACCGGCAAAACCGTAGACGGCACCGTGACCGACGAGAAAGGCCGCTTCACCCTGGCAAGAGTCGCCAACGGTACGTACACCCTCAACATCAGCTTTATTGGGTATGAAACCAAAGAACTGAAACAAGTCACCCTCTCGGCCAATGACCAAAACGCGAACCTGAACCGGGTGGCGCTAAGCCCCGCCCAAACCAAGTTACAGGAAGTGACCGTGGTGGGCGAAAAGCCATTGATTGAAGACAAAGTAGACCGCATGGTGTACAACGCCGAAAAAGACATTACCAACGCCGGCGGTACGGCCGCCGATGTGATGCAGAAAGTGCCTTCCGTTTCTCTGGATCAGGACGGGAACATTCAGATGCGCGGCAGCTCCAATGTGCGGGTACTCATTAACGGCAAACCCTCTACCGTGATGGCCGGCAGCGTGGCCGATGCCCTCAAGCAAATTCCCGCCGATGTGATCAAGAGCGTGGAGATTATCACCAGCCCATCGGCGAAGTATGATGCCGAAGGAACTGCCGGTATTGTGAACATCATTACTAAGAAAAACAGCTTGCAGGGCGTGACCGGCTCAGTGACGCTAACCGGAGGCACCCGTTCCAGCAACGGCAACGCCAACGTAGGCATCAAGCAAGGGAAACTTGGTATTAACGTAAACGCGGGCGCGAATAGGTTCTACAGCAAAGGAGCCATGAACCTGAACCAGGTGAACCAAGCCATCTTGCCGTCTACCGGAGAGAGAGTGGAGAACACCACCTCCCAATTAGGCACCAGCACCGTGGACGGCATGTTTGGGTTTGGCCAGTTAGGGCTGGACTATGATATCAATGAGAAAAACACCCTTGCGGCCGGAATCAGGGTGAACACCGGCAGCTTTAAGATGCGGTCGCACCAGTTCGCCACCACTTTCCGGGCCGGGCAAAACGAAGCGGGGAATGGTTTTCTGGAGCCGTCACTTCTGGACAGGTACAACCTATCCATGAAAAACGACAACCAGCGGTTAAGCATGGATTTAAACCTGGACTATACCCATCTGTTCAAAAAGCCGCAGCAAGAGTTAACGTTACTGGCCCTCTACAGCCAAACGGAGCAGGACAATACCGTGAACCAAACCAGGTATGAAGTAGAAGGCCCGTTGCGTTCTGCCACGCTCAATGAAAACGAAGGCCTCAACAAAGAACTTACCTTTCAGGCAGATTATGCGCACCCCATGCCTAAAAACACCTTGTTGGAAGTAGGAGCCAAAGGCATTTTGCGCGATGTGTCCAGTGCCTCGCTTTATGACGGCGTTGACCTGAACAGTGGCTTCTCCTATGACCAGAATGTAATGGCGTCTTACGTATCTTACGGGTTCAACCTCACTAAGAAAACTGCCCTGAAGTTTGGCGGACGGTATGAATACACAGACGTGGCCGGAGATTTCGCCAACCCTGCGCAGGACTTCTCCACCAATTATGACAACTTCATTCCTAACATTACCTTGGCCTATGACCTTAAGCCGAACATGAAGCTACGGACATCCTTTACCCAGCGTATCCAAAGACCGCAGCTGTTCTTCCTGAACCCGTACCGCCAGCAGCAAGGGCCCAACCTGGTGGTGTATGGTAACCCAAGATTGGATGCCGAGTTAACCGACTCGTATGAGATAAACTACAGCACCTTCTTCAAAACCACGTCAATCAACGCCTCGGTGTACATGCGGGTAACAGACAATGCCATTGAATCTGTTTCTGAGGTGTTGCGTGATACCACGTTTGTCACGTTCAACAACATCGCCAGAAACAAAACCTACGGCATGAGTTTGTCTGGTTCTACCAAACCAATTCCGGCCTGGAACATCAACGGGAACCTGAACCTGTATTATGTAGAACTGAATGCACCGTTCGCCTCCAACTCCGGCTGGATGTACAACCTCAACATCAGCTCGGGCTATACGTTCGGGAAAGGCATTAGCGCCCAGTTCTCTGGCGGGTTCAACTCCTCCAGAATACAGTTGCAGGGCACCGCTTCTTCCTTCTCTTACCACAACCTGGCCATCAGAAAAGAGTTATTTGAGAAAAAGGGAGCCTTGAGTTTAGGCATGGATAACCCGTTCAGAGAGGCACTCAAATTTGAGAACAGATTAGCCGGAAGAAACCAAACCAACGACCTGCCTTTCAGCACGCATTCCTTAGTGACCCAATATAACCGTGGGTTTAGATTAAGCTTTGAGTACCGTTTCGGGAAAATGCAGCAGCAAGGCCCACCACGCCGCAAAAAGTCTATCCGCAACGATGACGCCAAACAAGGCGAAGGCAGCGGTGGCGTACAGTAATAATTCCTTTTAAAGTACATGCAGAAGCGCGATGGCAGCAGTGCCGTCGCGCTTCTGTTTCGCGTTTTGGCACCTTTTTACGGAAAACAGGCCAAAAGCCATCCAACTCAATTAAAACTGGCTCTTCCAAAAATTCTTTTACGCTATATATAATACTTCTATGTTGCTTCCGTTTGAAATAAAAGCGGCTGACAAGCGGTAGAGGATTGGGTGGGAGTAGCTCAGGTACAGTACTTTCGGCTTTCTTTTTTGCTTAACTCTTACTTACCGGCAAGCGTGCATTCTCTTGCCGGAAGCTTACCTCCCGGTTCATGAAGCAGTTCATCTTTACCTCATTCTTAGCCTGCGCGCTGACCACGGCTATTTACCCTGCCTTCTCAAGGAACTATGATCACTCCCAAACCTCGCGTCAGGCGGCTTCCCTGGCCGGAAAGGTGTTAGACCGTGACACCCAAAAACCTATTGCCTACGCCAGTGTTGGCCTGCTGGATGAATCTACGGGCACTATCTCAGATGAAAAAGGGGGGTTCGCCTTTACCATTCCCGCCAACCAAAGAACTAAAGTCGTCAGAATCTCGGCCATTGGGTATGAAGCCCAAGAGATAAAGATAGAGGAACTTCTGGCCAGCCAAACTCCCCAAAACGAGTTTACCATTACGCTAAATCCCGCACCGGTGCAACTTTCTGAAGTGAGCGTGGGCACCAGGAAATGGAAAACCAAAGAACTTGGGGGTAATGCCGGCCCTATCACCCTGTTCCATCATAATTTCAGCGTTTTTCAACGACCAATTGAGGAAAACCTTGGCAGGGAGTTAGGCATCCAAATCAACAACCGTGACAAGCTGGCCTTCCTTAGCAAACTAAACTTCTGCCTCACCTCTAACAGATATGATCAGGTAAAATTCAGGGTGAAAGTTTATACCCTCCAAGAGGGCAGGCCCGCCCAGAATATTACGCCCACAGATATACTTTATACCGTCAAGAACAAGGAAAAAGGTTGGTTGCAAATTGACTTAGAACCTTATGGCATTTACGTAGAGCAAGACTTCGCCATTGCGTTGGAATGGATTGACTGCGCGCCCAGAACCCAAAACAACAGTTTAACCATTGCTGCGTCTATGCCCGGTTTTCATACAACCTTCTACAAAGACGCAAGCCAAGCCAAGTGGGATAAGATGTCGGCCATAGGAATAGGCATGAACGTGGTGGTACAGCAAGATAATTAATGCGTTACGTTGCCAAAAACTAATGATGGCGGCAGTTTTTACCTTACTTTTACCAAAACAAGCTGGAAACAGAACGCCCAAATAAAGGAAAGCAATCTTTCCTTTCTTGCTCTGTCTTTTAGCCGGTAATCGTTTATTCAATAAATAGAATCTCAGTACGGAGACAGCATTACGTTATGACTATTTGTCGTGCTGGAAGGATCTTGTGGGCGAACTGGAATAGCTTTGATGGAGTGCTATTGCCGTTCGCCACCAAGATCCTTCCAGCACGAAGACAAACCGCGTACTTATCAATATATACAGTGCCTTACCACCCTTCTTTCCGACCCGTCTTTCATCCCTATTTCTCTCCTTTCTAGAACTGCGTAACCGCAGCTCTTTCCAATGCAAAATCTACTATTCGGTTTATTAAAATCTTACATCTCATCATACCTTATTCTTTCTTCAAGAACCTCTTCATGCGTCATTCTTTACTCATTGCTTTGCTGTATTGGGCGGCTGTGTCTAGCCTTCATGCCCAAGTTCCCTCCCCAGCCCCTATTCCGTCTCCAGCTACTGCCTCGGGCGGCGGCGTTCAGCGGGCTACCGGCAAAATCAGCGGCGTGGTTACGGACTCATCCACAAACAAACCCGTGGAATTTGCCACCGTCTCTCTGATTAACACCGCCACCGGCAAGCCCATAGACGGCACCGTCACCGATGAGCGGGGCCGGTTCACTTTGTCCCGGGTGGCCTTCGGGAGCTATTCTGTTTCGGTGAGCTTTATTGGTTATGAAACGTTCAGCCGCTCTGGGGTAAGTGTTTCTGAGAAAGACAACGAAGTGGAATTAGGCAGGATAGTGCTTAGACCCGTGCAGAACAGACTGAAGGAAGTAACGGTGGTAGGTGAGAAACCGCTGGTGGAAGACAAAGTAGACCGCATGGTGTACAACGCTGACCAGGACATCACCAACATTGGCGGCAACGCCTCAGACGTGCTCAAGAAAGTACCTTCCCTTACCGTAGACCTGGACGGAAACGTGCAGTTGCGGGGTTCCTCAAACGTGCGGGTGCTCATCAACAACAAACCGTCCAGCATTATGGCCAACAGCGTGGCCGATGCCCTGCGCCAGATTCCGTCTGACATGATCAAAACCGTGGAGGTCATCACCAGTCCCTCGGCCAAATATGACGCCGAAGGCACCGCCGGGATCATCAACATCATCACCAAAAAGAACACGTTGTACGGCGTGAACGGGAGCGTGAGCACTTCGGTGGGCACGCGTAATTCCAATGGCAACGCCAACGTGAACGTGCGGCGGGGCAAAGTAGGCTTTAACGCCAGCCTGGGTACCCACCAGCAGTACAACAACAAAAACGAAAGTGAGCTGCACCGTGCAACGCGTACGAACCCCGACTCTGAAGGATTCAACACCATGCTTGACCAAATGGGAGAATCAAAGCGGCGCGGAGGGGGCGTATACGGTCAGTTGGGCTTTGATGCAGATCTTGATTCCTCTAACACCATCAACGCGGGCGTGAATATCTACCGCGGCAATTACCGGAACCAAGGTTTCCAGGAGTCGCTGACCAGGTATGATGACGCTCTCCAGCAAATTGAGAACGTAAGCAGAGGGGCCAGCAAGAACGCCTCCGTAGATGTGAACATGGGCTACACCCACATCTTCAAGCCGCAGCAGGAACTGTCTGTGTTGGCACAATGGAACAAAGGAGCCAGCAACAGTTCTACAAACCAAGATATTTACCTAGACCAGGATTACCTACTAGACACTCTGCTGCGCAACACCAACGAAGGCGTGAACCGCGAAATGACGTTCCAGGTAGATTATGTGCACCCGTTCCAGAACAAGACCCAACTAGAGATTGGCACCAAAGGCATTCTGCGGCACGCCGAAAGCGATGCCCTGTACCGCAGAATCAGGTTGTCTACTGAGGCAGAGGAATTACGCCCTAATGAGTTCACCTATGACCAGGATGTGTACTCGGCTTACGCTTCCTACGGCTTTAAATTGCTCAAAAACTACAACGTTAAGTCTGGGGCCCGTTTTGAATACACCAACATTGACGGCAAGTACATACAGCCCTACCAAGACCCGTTCACTGACAACTACTACAACTTCATCCCCAATATCTTAATCTCCAGAACCTTCAAAAGCCAGACGTTTAGAGTGGGGTACACCCAGCGGATTCAACGCCCGCAGATCTGGTACCTGAACCCATACGTGAATATCATTGACGATAAAAACGTGTCATTCGGGAATCCAGAGTTGGAGCCAGAACTGTCACACGCCTATGAGCTGGGGTATAGCAATTACTTCAAGACCAGCTCTATCAACGTGTCTCTGTACTGGAGGCAAACCAACAATGCCATTGAATCTATCCGGAACATTGTGGGGGAAGAAGGAGCCCTACCGGTACTTGATGGCACCTGGCAGCAGCCAGATGTTTCGTATACCACGTACTTCAACATTGGCCGTAACGCCACCTACGGCCTTAGCTTCTCGGGCAACACCAAACCTATGCCCAAGTGGAACATTGGTGGGTCTTTCAACCTGAACTACATCTCGCTCCGGAGTTCTATCCAAAGCAATTCAGCCATGCAGTACAACGTAAGCCTAAACTCTGGATATGAGATCAGGAAAGATCTGGCCGTTCAGTTCTTCGGGAACTACAGTTCGCCCCGCCCCACCGTGCAAGGGAAGTTCTCAGGTTACTATTACTCCAGCTTCAGCATCAGAAAACAGCTATGGGATAAGAAAGGCAGCCTGAGCCTGGGAATTGACAACCCGTTTTCTAAGACCATTAAGTTTACTTCTGACTTAGAGAGCCGTACTTTCGTACAGAACAGCATCAACCAGAATTACAACCGCAGCGTGCGGGTGAGTTTTTCGTACCGTTTCGGGAAAATGGAGATGAACCAGCAACCACGCCGCAGCAAATCCATCCGCAACGATGACGCCAAAGCCGGCGAAGCCAACTAGGTACTTCCTCTTCTTTCAGAACCAGAAGAAGCCCCTCAAACAGGGGCTTCTTTTTTGGTATTAGAGCATGTTTAAATTTCATCTTTGCGCTGCAAATGACCATAAAAAGAACCTGCGTTCGCCTTTCCCTCGCCCCGTAGCGCTGCTACGCGGCTCAAAAAACGCTTCCGCAGAACCTTTCTCTGATCATTTTCGCCGGCAAACCTCAAATTTGAACTAGCTCTTAGTGAAGAAAAGCAGGGTTCCTATTTATGAGTCAATCACGTCGTCTTTCTGCGCTTTATTGCGCCGCTCTTCCTCCAACCTGAACAAGGCATTCTGCACTTCATAGCAGGCCAACAGGTACAGCCGGAACGGCTCCGCCGATTTCAGGACTTCCAGTAAGCCCACCATCTCCGGTATATACACCTTCGCGAAGCTGATATCCTGGGCAATGATGTCGCGGGTGTTGTCAAGGATATCGGCGAGTTTAATGGTTTGGGCGCGGCCCGAGATCTGTCCCTGGCGTTCCACCTCCAGCTGCTTGCGGCGTTTGCGGTTGTGGCCAGGGGCATGTTCCTTGGTGAATTGGTCGGTGAGATCCAGCACCATCTGCAGCACCTCGGTGGGTTTCACAATAGTACCCGCACAGACCTCTTCCAGAAAGGCCTGCATTTCCGTTTCAGTTACCGGCGTGTCTTCCAGTACATCATGCAGCAGCGCCGCCATGACCATGCCCGTGGTACCGCCGTACTCCATGACGGTCTGCGCCACCCGTTCCACGTGCCGCACGTACGGCTCATGGTTGTATTTGCGGCGCTGCTCCCCGTGCGCGGCTACGGCGAACTGCCACACCCGGCGTTCCAAGTCATTGAAATACGGTGGGCACTCTAGTTCTTCCATAATTGCTTTCTACGGAAACGCAACACCTTGGGTCTCCAGCGGTTGATGAACGTTTATAGCCTATTTTACCTAAAACAGGGCAAAAGCTTCCTGCAAAGGAAAGACGCAAGCTTTGCGTCTCTACGGTAGCGCGTTTCTGGCCTATTATTCAGAAAACAGCCCAGAAACGCGGCCAGAACCTCACATCTCCCAATTTCCACATCCTCACCGCAGCCCATCCAGTTCCTGACGGAAACCACCGCTGAGGATGGGGAACCGGAGCCAGCTGCGCGGATCCACGTTGTAGTCGTCCAGGTGGAAGGCCGGGGCGTAGCGTTCGCGTTTCCATTGGTTGCGGCTCCAGAGCGAGTAGAAGCGTTGCAGGAATTGGCGCAATTGTTCATCTGGGTAAGTGCCTTTCAGCCTTTCAAATACCTGCTGCGGCGAAAGGCGCTCATAGAAGGCGAGGCGTTCAATCTGGTTCAGGAGCGGGTACGGCATGAGGTCTTCCTCATCGGTCTGGGTATTTTCCAGGGGCCGAAGCTCGGCCGAGGGCTGCAGGTTGTTCACGTACTGCAATCCTTCGTAGCCTAACTCCAACTGGGCCCATACCAGCCACTGCCGTATAAACGATTTGTCTACGCCCGCAATGGGCGAAATGCTGCCAGCCGTGTCGCCGTCCATGGTGGCGTAGCCCACCGAGGCCTCTGACCGGTTGGAGGTGGCCAGCAAAAGGGAATTCCTGAGGTTGGCCAGCATCCAGATACCGGGGGCCCGCACGCGCGCCTGAATGTTCTGCAACGTGATGTCATCGTGCTCCCAGGTCAGCCCGCGGCCGATGGCGTGTTCAATCTTGCCTTGGTAGCTTTTCACCTCCTCGTCAATAGTCCAGTTGTAGAAAACGGCCCCAATGGATTTGGCTAGTTCCTGGGCGGAACGGTAGGTGTCATCTGAGGAGTTTTTGGTGCCCTGGTAGGCGGTCACCAGCAATTTGCCAACCAGGGCGTTTTGGAGCTCGTTTCCAGAAAGTAGGCTGTATTCAGTGCGTTCGCTGGGGGTAAGGCAGTTGGTTTTACGGGCGAACTCCTCCAGCCCAATCTCGGTCACCGCCCGGCGCACCATTTCGGCCACGGCCACGGCACACAAAGAAGAATCGGCCCCGCCGCTCAGCGACAACACAAACCCGCGGCTGCGGCTTTTGCGCAGGTAATCAAACAGGGCCAGCGAAATAGCCGCAATAAACTCCAGGTTTTCATCTACGGGCAACAGATCCATTATTACGGGCGGCAACGGCGTTTCAAAAGAGACATCGGCACACTCAAAGTCCACGCTCTTAAAGGAAAGGAGCTGGTTTCTAAGCACCACGTTGCCGTTCTGCGCAATGAGGATTTCGCCGTCATAGATCATTTTCCCGGCCTCGTTGCCCAGCAGGTTCACGTACAAATAGGTGCATTCAAACTCCCTGGACGCATCTACCACCAGCCGGTAACGCACATCGGTCTTGCTCATGGCAAAGTGGCTGGCGCTGGGGTTGATGATGAGCTGCACACCCTTTTCTTTATGCCGATAGGCCGGACGGTTGGCGTTGCGCCACGCGTCTTCGCAGATCTCAAACGCGAATTTCACGCCCTGGTGCTCATAGATGATATCCCCTATCTGGTACGTCTGGCCATAGGCGTCAAATTCCTCTATGGTATTAGGCACCCAGGAACTGAACCAGCGCGGCTCATAGTGTACGCCGTCATTGGCCAGAAACTGTTTGGCGGTAAAACCCAGAATCTCTTTGTCTCTGATGACGCAGGCGCAGTTATAGGTGGTGTTGTTCAATCTAATGGGAAGGCCCACGCACACGATCACGCCGTCGCACCAGTCCTTGATCTCCAGCAGCCGCTCAAAGCATTCCACGCTCACCCATTCGCTCAGAAACAGGTCTTCGCAGCCGTACCCGGGAATACTCATCTCGGGCAGGCAGAGAAGGTCTACGTTCTGTTCTTTGGCCTGTTCAATGGCGGTTTTGATGTTGCGGAGATTGTTGTCCCAATCCAGGGGCGTTTGGTTGAGGGCGGCGCCGGCAAGTTTCATAGTTTGGTTCTGTTTTGGCTTTTCTAACGCAAAAATATGCCTGCAAGTTAGAAATACGGGTTTCTGGCAGATATAAGACGTACGGCTGCCAAGCCATACAAAACTAAGAACCTTGTCTTCAGAACCAAGAATTGAGGAGAAAAGCCATCCTATTCTCTCTTGAAACGGCACGAAAATGTAGGGGCAATCCCTTGTGGTTGCCCTTCACGTTAGATGGTGCATGTTTTCTGCAAGTGTAGGACAGGTCGCGACCTGTCCGTACATTCTCGGGTAAATAGCAGGTAGAATGGAAAAGGCAATCACAAGAAAGGGCAACCACAAGGGATTGCCCCTACCATGAACACGTAAATTCATGGAATGACCCAAACAGGCTTTGCCGTTTTAGGGCTATTTTTGGAAAAGGGGCCTAAAACGGAGAAGGGGGAATTAAGGGAGGTTGATACCCGTGGCTTTGAGTACTTCCATGCTTTTCTCGGCGGCGGCCTGTTCGGCTTTCTTCTTGGAGAGGCCGCTGCCGCTGGCAATGATGTCATTGTCTACCACTACGGCGGCGGTAAACTCAGTGGTGCTGCCGCTCTGTTTCTGGCCTACAATCTCAAACCTGATGCTGCGGTTCTGGCCCTGGGCCCACTCTATGAGTTTGCTTTTGAAATTGCTGGTGGTGGTGGTGAGTTGGTGCAGGTCAAAGTGCGGCTTCACCAATTTCTTCAGGATGAAGCTTTTGGTGTCTTCGTAGCCTTTGTCCAGGTACACAGCGCCTACTAAAGCTTCTAAGGCGTTGCCGTTGATGAACTTGTGCCGCGTTACCCCAGAGATGTTGTCTACTTTGATAAGCGAATGTAGCCCAACTTTTACGGCCAGGCTGTTCAAAGACTCCCGGTTCACCATGCGCGACCGGATCTCGGTTAAGAAGCCTTCGTCTTTGTAAGGGTATTTCCTGAAAAGGTATTCGGCAATGACTGCGCCCAGAATGGCATCGCCCAAAAACTCCAGGCGCTCATTGGTTTCCTGGCTTCCGTTCAGGTTTTGGCGCACAAATGAGGTGTGCGTGAACGCCAACTGGTACAAGTGCAGGTTATCTGGTGCCATGCCCGTGATGTGGGTGATGGCATTCACAAAAGCCTTGTCCTTGTAGAAGAATTTATGGATTGCGCGAAAGACCGGTCTGATCGGGCTCAATGCTATTCAGTGAATTTCTTGAAAATCACAGAGGTGTTGTGTCCGCCAAATCCGAAGGTATTGCTCAAGGCAATGTTCACTTCGCGCTTCTGAGCTTTGTTGAACGTGAAATTCAGCTTGGAATTAAACTGCTCATCGTCGGTGATATGGTTGATAGTAGGGGGCACAATACCAGTTTGGATAGCCAGGATAGAAGCGACCGCCTCAATGGCCCCGGCCGCCCCTAACAGGTGGCCGGTCATGGATTTGGTAGAACTGATGTTGAGGTTGTACGCATGGTCGCCGAACACGTGCTCAATGGCTTTGGCCTCCCCTACGTCGCCAAGCGGCGTGGAAGTACCGTGCACGTTGATATAGTCTACCTGCTCTGGCGTGATACCGGCATCGCGCAAGGCGTTTTTCATCACGTTGCGGGCGCCTAATCCTTCTGGGTGCGGCGCGGTAATGTGGTACGCATCGGCAGACATTCCGCCACCAATCAGCTCGGCGTAGATTTTAGCACCGCGGGCTTTCGCGTGGTCGTACTCTTCCAGCACAATGGCGGCGGCTCCTTCGCCCAACACAAACCCATCGCGGTCTTTGTCAAACGGACGGGAAGCGGTCTCGGGAGAATCGTTGCGCTCAGAAAGGGCTTTCAGGGCGTTGAACCCTCCAACTCCGGCTTCGGTTACGGCTGCCTCAGAACCACCGCTCAACACAATATCTGCCATTCCCAACCTAATGTAGTTGAAAGAGTCAATCAATGCGTTGGTAGCTGAAGCACAGGCAGATACAGTCACAAAGTTAGGACCTCTAAAGCCGTATTTGATGGAGATATGACCGGCGCTGATGTCGGCGATCATTTTAGGGATGAAGAAAGGATTGAAGCGTGGGGTTCCGTCGCCGTTGGCGAAGTTCACGCATTCTTCCTGGAACGTGCGCAAGCCGCCAATACCAGACCCCCAGATTACCCCAATGCGGTCTTTGTCTAAAGACTCATCTTCCAAATTGGCATCCTTAACGGCTTGGTCGGCGACAATGACAGCAAATTGCGAAAAGAGGTCCATCTTGCGGGCCTCTTTTCGCTCAAAATACTGCTCAGGATCATACCCCTTTACTTCGCAGGCGAACTGGGTCTTAAATTTTGAGGCATCAAAGCGAGTGATAGGCGCGGCCCCACTTACTCCGTTCACAAGGCCATCCCAATATTCAGAAACTGACTTCCCCAGTGGGGTAAGCGCACCAAGGCCTGTTACTACAACTCTCTTAAGCTCCATACGCTGCTAGTAGAGGAAAAGAACCTATATTGATTAGGTAAAATTGGATCGATAGAAGAAAAAAGGGAGGAGGAGATTACTTTGCGTGCTCTTCCAGGTAGCTGATCGCTTGGCCCACCGTTGCAATATTCTCAGCTTGGTCGTCTGGAATAGACACATTGAATTCTTTCTCAAATTCCATGATCAATTCTACGGTATCAAGAGAGTCGGCACCCAGGTCGTTTGTAAAGCTAGCCTCAGGCGTTACCTCAGATTCTTCAACGCCTAATTTGTCAATAATGATAGCTCTTACTTTTTCTGCGATTTCTGACATTTTTTTAGAAGTTTTTTAAAACACAGTGCAAAGAAATGGATTTGGAAACACAATGTCAAACAAAATGCATGCATTTGTTTTATTCTGGTACTTTTCTAAAAGTTAACTTGAGTTTCCAAATCCCTTCTTTAAATTGCCAGCCCAACTTTACATTCACCAGAGTACCGCAACCCATGAAATCTTTCCGTCTAGACGTAGAACACGATTTTGATTTCGAGCTTTATGGAGTGGTATCATCCAGCAAGGAATACACACTTGCCTGGGCGCTTAACAAGTACTTCGGCATCAGGCTGGTGAAACAGGCTGACCTGTGTATTGATTTCCTGAACAAGGGACGGTTGATCATCTCCAACTACCTGCACCGGGCCGAGCATGGCTCTCTCCGTTTGTTTCGCAATCGTTCTGTAGGCACCAGCACCCTTTCCTCTCCTTTTCTGGTCCCTGATATTAAAGAGTACGATTATGTCATACAGGTGTCTGGGGTCCTGAGCCAATGGCAGCAGGAAATCCTTCAGACCCTACACGCCGTACCGCTAGTGCAGTACGTGCGTTCCTTTGACCCACATTGTTTACGTTATAAAGAAAACCTGCTTTTTTAGCGCATGGCTATCCATTTCAACAACACCAAGATTATTGCCACCGTTGGCCCCGCCAGCAACACCCCTGAGCGCCTGCGCGCGCTTATTCAGGAAGGAGTAGATGTTTTTCGCTTAAACTTCTCACACGGCACGCACCCAGAACATTTAAAGGTGATTGAGCACGTACGCGCCATCAATGCCGCAGAAGGTTTTAATATATGCCTCTTACAAGATTTGCAGGGCCCCAAAATACGGATCAATGATGTGCAAGACGGCGCCATTGAGATTGTGGAAGGCCAGCAACTGACGTTTGTCTGTGACAAGTCTATGGGTACGCCGCAGCGGTTGTCCCACAGCTACACCCGTTTGGCCCAGGATGTACGCCCCGGCGATGCCATCTTGATTGACGACGGTAAACTGGAAGTGCGCGTCATCAGTACAGATGGAGTGAATGAGGTATTAACTGAGGTAGTCTATGGCGGTGTGGTAAAACCCCGCAAAGGCATGAACCTGCCAGACACCGTGGTTACCGCTCCTTCTTTAACCGAGAAAGACATCCAGGACTTGCACTTCGGCTTGGACAACAACGTGGAATGGGTCGCGCTTTCCTTTGTTCGCAAAGTGGAAGACATCCATGAAATCAAACAAATAATTGCGGAACGCGGAAAAGACACCAAAGTAGTAGCCAAGATTGAAAAACCAGAGGCTATCCGCAACATTGACTCCATTATTGAAGCGACAGATGCGATCATGGTGGCCCGCGGCGATCTTGGGGTGGAAGTAGGGATGGAAGGCGTTCCCATGCTCCAGAAGATGATTGTGGAGAAATGCAACGCCTTAGGCAAACCCGTGATTGTGGCTACCCAAATGATGGAAAGCATGATCACCAACCCCCGCCCTACGCGTGCCGAGACCAATGACGTAGCCAACGCGGTAGTGGACGGCGCCGACACGCTGATGCTGAGTGCTGAGACGGCCGCCGGAGCTTACCCTATTGAAACCATCCGCAGCATGGTGCGCACCATTCAATCCGTTGAGACACAGGCTGCGGTTTACCACCGCAACTTCGTATTCAACCGGGAGGCCCCTACCTTTTACAATGACACCGTGGTGGCGAGCGCCGTTAACCTGGCCCGCGACACTGATGCCAAGGCACTTATCTGCCTTACCAAGTCGGGTTACACAGCTATCCAGTTAGCCAAGCATCGCCCTAAAGCCAATATCTTTGTCTTCACCGATAACCGGGTGCTTTTGAATACCCTTAACCTGGTTTGGGGCATCAGGGGTTACTACTATGACCGGTTCGTATCCACAGATGAGACCATCGCCGATTTAAAGGAAATTCTGGTAAAAGAAGGTCATTTAGAGACCGGCGACATCTTCATCAATATTGGTTCCATGCCTGTAATGGAGAAGAAACGCGCCAACATGATTAAGTTAAGCGTAGTACACTAAGCCATACCACGTTTAACCCTAGAACTCCACAAAGCAAACGGGCCAGTCTTCCACTAAGGAGGGCTGGCCCGTTTGCTTTATAGGCTTATTTGAATGATTATGCGCTCTTGCAGGAGACAGCAGCCTGTGAAACCCACCCCTACCCCTCTGAGGAGGGGAATATGACTCTGCAGGGGAAAAGAATGCGTGGTTTGCAGGAGAAAGGAACCCGTAGAGACAAGGCAGTGCCTGGTCTCTACGGGTTCCCACCACGGCTTCTGCTACTTTCCCCAGTTCCAGTCTTCCCCGAGCGCGCCTCGCTTTTGGCCCTAGATAGGCATCTACTAAGGTAGACAAACAGTTCAGGCCGAAAGGGCAGTGCGAGAGGGGAAGACGGGGCCTCGCGGCCGTGAGCGCATACCGCCAGAGATGAAACAATACTTTGCACCCACGTATTAAACAGAAAAGCCAAGGGAACAGCAAAAGGCGTGCACCCACCAATCCCATGCAAAAACAGACAAGCCAAAGAAACAGCAAAAGGCGTGCACCCACCAACCTCACGAAAGAAGAAGCCAAGTCCAGGCCCAAGCACAGAAATAAACCAATAGGGATTGTAGAAGTACTTTTAGAAAGCAGCCACAAAACCCACTACAACACAAAAAGCCTTGCTGACAGCAAGGCTTCTAATGATTACCCGAGAAGGTAAATACTACCTGAAGGAATTAGGCAGCAGCTAATGTATTAACAAATTTAGCCAATTTCGATTTGTTGTTGGCCGCTTTGTTTTTGTGAATCACGTTCTTCTTGGCCAACTTGTCCAGCATACCAGATACCGTCTTGAACAGCTCTTGCGCCTCGGCTTTGTCGGTTGTGTTTCTTAAACGCTTTACAAAGGTACGGGTGGTTTTCGCCTGATAGCGATTCAGCAAGCGTTTCGCGTTGTTAGATCTGATTCTCTTTAATGCTGACTTATGGTTAGCCATGGTTGTGAATATAGATAAATGCTTTTGACTCTGATTCTAAATGAGTTTGCAAAACTACAAGCTTGTCTGATAAATTGCAAGAAACTAGCTTAAAAATAATCAGGTTTCTACGTCCTCTCTCCTATTCCTTAAGCGAAGTCCATGTAGAGGAGCACGGTTCTGTGTTGTTCTGCCCTGCAAAGGTAACACTTCTCTCTCTTTCCTTCTATTTTTCAGGGAAAAGTTTTCCCACAACAGTTCTTCGTTTCATGCGTCCCTGCTGTAAATGGAGGTAGCCGCTGCTCCAATCCTCTACTCCCCTCAACAAAGGAATACCCTCCATGCCGTTGACAAAGAGTTTCTGATAAGAGAATTAGTATGCTTTTGGAAACCAGAAAGGTACCTGCGGTGTTTTACCATTGATTTCGTAATTTTACCTCAGAAACAGAATTCACCCTTTAATTCATCCATCACCATGGCAATGTATCCTGAATATATGGTCGCCCCTATCCGGGAAGACCTTACCTCTGCTGGCTTTGAGCAGTTAATGACCTCTGAAGAAGTAGAAGCCGTTTTAAACCAGAAAGAAGGCACCGTGTTGGTAGCCGTAAACTCTGTGTGCGGCTGTGCCGCCGCCAAAGCCCGTCCAGCCCTGAAAATGGCCGTGGCCAGCACTGAGCAAAAACCTTCTAAACTGGTAACGGTGTTTGCCGGCATGGAGACCGAAGCTGTAGCCAAAGTACGTGAGTTCATGCTGCCCTACCCGCCGTCTTCGCCTTCCATCGCATTGTTCAAAGACGGTGAGTTGGTACACGTGATTGAGCGCCACCACATTGAAGGCAACGACTTAACCCGCATTGTAGACAACCTGCAAGGCGCGTTTGAAGAGTACTGCTAATCTGCGGAAACCTTCCACCATTAACAGGAGCGCCTGACTTTCTCAAGTCAGGCGCTCCTGTTTTAAGGCTGTTTTACTGAAAACAAGCTGTAAACGCAAAAACCTGTGAGGTTTTCAAAACCTCACAGGTTTAGCAGCCCGCCATTACAAGACCTTAAACCGCTCAAAGGCCAAGCGCTCCAGTTCTGCCTGGTGCGTGGGGTGCGCGATGCGAATGAGTTCTGTGGCGCGCTGCCGGAGGTTCTTGCCGTACAGATCAGCGATGCCAAACTCCGTGACAATGTACCGCACGTGGGCCCGGGTGGTAGTGACGCTGGCCCCAGGTTTGAGCATGTGCACAATCTTGGACTCGCCTTTGTTGGTGATGGACGGGAGCGCGATGATCGGCTTGCCGCCTTCTGAGAGGGCCGCCCCGCGCATGAAGTCCATCTGGCCACCCACGCCCGAGAACTGGTACGTTCCAATACTGTCGGCGCAGACCTGGCCGGTGAGGTCTACCTCAATGGCACTGTTGATGGCCGTGGTCTTGGGGTTCTGCCGGATAATGGCCGTATCATTGGTAAACACCGTCTCCTTCATCACCACGGCCGGGTTGTCGTGCAGGAAATCGAAGACCTTCTGCGAGCCGTTCACAAAGCAGGACACAATCTTGTGCTTCAGGACTTTCTTTTTGGCCCCGGTAATCACGCCCTTTTCCACCAGCGGAATAATGCCGTCTGAGAACATCTCGGTGTGGATGCCCAGGTCTCTATGGTTGCCCAGCTGGGCCAGCACCGCGTCTGGAATACCGCCAATGCCCATCTGCAACGTAGCGCCGTCTTCCACCAGCGACGCCACCAGTTGCCCAATCTGCGTCTCCACCTCGCCGGCGGGTTTGTTCTTGTGCGCCGGCAGCGGCTCGTTTACCTGCACCTTGGCGTGGAACTTGCTAATGTGCACCACCCCGTCGCCGTGCGAGCGCGGCACCTGCGGGTTCACCTCGGCAATCAGGATCTTGGCCGTCTCCACCGCCGACAAAGCCACATCTACCGAAGCGCCCAGGCTACAGAAGCCGTGCGCGTCGGGCGGCGACACCTGCACCAGGGCCACATCCAACGGCAGAATGTTACGGCGAAACAACAAAGAAATCTCACTCAGGAAGATAGGAATGTAATCGGCGGTGCCTTCGTTGAGGGCCTGCCGGATGTTACCGCCCACAAAACAGGCGTTGGTTTTAAAGCTGCCTATGTGCTCTGGATGGGTGTAGGGTGCCTCGCCCTCGGTGTGCATGTGGATGAACTCTACCTCACGGAGCTCCGGGCCCCGGGCAGATACGGCATTTACCAGCCGCAGCGGCGTCATGGCGGCTCCGTGCACAAACACACGGTCTCCGGATTTAATCAGTTTAACGGCTTCTTCGGCAGTGGTGTAGTCAGGCTGTAAGGACATGGGGCGTTTATGTTTGATGAGGTATCTTTTACGAGATTCTGCCGCAAAGTTCGCGTTCACAGACGCCCACTAAAATGACAAAGGCCAGCGCGCAGGTTGGCCTTTGTCATTTTTACCCTGTTTTCAGGGAAACAGGGCATAAACGGAAATAAGGAACTGCATAGAAACAACTGCCTCTTCTCTTTGTCCATACCGCTTGCTTTAAAAGACCCGCGAGCGTCTGCGCCGATCACCTCTACGCCAATCTGGAGATTGGCTGCCCGGAAGTGCGTAGAGCGCTCGCGCTAACTCTACGCACAACTAAAAAGAAGTTCGTGGTTTCCGGCGAGTCTGGAGACTCGCTTCACCCTTTGTCACGAGACTGGAGTCTCGCGCCAGTACTTACTACCGTACTTTCTCAACCTGTAAGGTCTTGGAGACTTCAGAGGCCTTTGCGTTTTGGGCCCGTTTTCCGCAAAACAGCCGCAAAACGCACTTCGGTTGCAGGAGACCTAAATACGCTCCGTGAAATACGGTTTCAGGTCAAAGCCAATGTCTCTTCGGAAGTTGCGTCCCTCCCACGTGATCTGGGCGGCGGCGGCGTTGGCCTTCTCCAGGGCTTCCTCCATGTCCTGCCCCAAACCGGTTACGGCAATAACTCTGCCGCCATCAGTGACAATTTGCCCAGACGGGGTTTGTTTGGTACCGGCGTGGAAACAAAGGGTGTTTTCTGGGAAAGCACTCTCCAGCCCCCGGATCTCTTTGCCTTTCTCGTACTCTTCGGGGTAACCGCCTGACACCAGGAAAATAGTAGTGGCCGACCGGGGATCAATCTCCAGTTGGAACTGCCCTAACTCGTGGTCATGCAGCGCCCTGAAAAGCTCAAACAGGTCTGAGTTGATGCGGGGCAGAATGGCCTCGGTCTCGGGGTCACCCAGGCGCACGTTGTATTCAATCACGTACGGCTCGCCGTTGGTGTTCATCAGCCCGATGAACAGGAAACCGGTGTACGGAATCTGTTCCTGCTGCAAACCCCGCAAGGTGGGCTCTATCACGCGGGTGCGCACCTTGTCCATGAAGGCTGCATCGGCAAACGGGACGGGGGAGACCGCGCCCATGCCGCCGGTGTTCAGCCCGGCATCCCCCTCGCCAATACGCTTATAGTCCTTGGCCTCGGGCAGGAGCACGTACTCCTGGCCATCGGTAAGGATAAAGGCTGAAAGCTCAATGCCTTGCAGGAACTCCTCAATGACCACTTTGCTGCCCGCCTTCCCAAATTTGTTTTGCTGGAGCATGCCGGCCAGTTCGGCACTCGCTTCTTCGTAATTCTGGGCAATGACCACCCCTTTGCCGGCAGCCAGGCCATCGGCTTTGAGCACCACGGGGTACGGGTGGTTCTGCAAATAGGTTAACGCCTGCTCAAAGTTCTCTGCCGTGAAGGTCTGATAACGGGCCGTTGGAATGCCGTACTTGCGCATGAACTGTTTGGAGAAATCTTTGCTGCCTTCCAGCTGGGCACCGGCTTTGCGCGGGCCAACCACCAGAATATGCTTCAAAAACTCCTTCTCCGCGAAATAATCAGCAATGCCTTCTACCAGCGCTGCCTCTTGGCCTACCACCAACATCATGATGTTGAAATCGGTGGCAAACTTGGCCAGTTCCTCAAAATCAGTGATGGAGATGTCTACGTTGGTGGCAATCTGCGCGGTGCCCGCGTTCCCTGGGGCTACAAAGATTCTGTCACAGTAAGGGCTTTGGCTAATTTTCCAGGCCAGGGCGTGCTCACGGCCCCCCGCTCCTATTATCAGTACGTTCATACTAGCATGGTTTTAACTTAAGCGGGGCTTAAGAGCATGTTTAAATTCGAGTTTCGCGCTGCAAACAACCATAAAAAGAACCTGCGTTTGCCTTTTTCTCGCCCCGTAGCGCTGCTACGCGGCTCAAAAAACGCTTCCGCAGAACCTTTCTCTGGCCGTTTTCGCCTGCGAAACTCAAATTTAAACAAGCTCTCAGCAGGATACAATGTTGGTGCCGCCGTTTTAGGGCTACTTTTCAAGAAAACACCTCTAAAATGGTGCCACATAAAGGAAACAGAAAAGCAGGTGAGGTCACCTGCTTTTCTGTTCTGCCCAAAATTAGTTCGCGTATTTAGAGAGGAACTTGATCCGCATCAGGCGGAGGTCGTCCTCGGTATAATCATCGGTGCCCAGTTCTTTGATGGCTTCGGCCATGTTATCAGTGGTGGCGTGCAGGAAATAATCAATCACCTCCTGCTGACGGTCTTCGTCCAGAACCCCGTTGATATAATAGTCCAGGTTGAGTTTGGTGCCGGAATAGCAGATGTGCTCAATCTCCTCAATCAGCTCAGACATGGTAATTCCCTTGGAGCTGGCGATCTCCTCCAGATCCATTTTCTTGTCTATCTGCTGAATCACGTAGATTTTGAGCTTTGACTTGTTCACGGTGGTTTTCACAACCACGTCGGCGGCGGTGACAATGTCGTTCTCTTCCACGTATTTGGCGATCAGCTCCAGGAACGGCTTCCCGAACTTCTGCACTTTGCCCATGCCCACCCCGGCAATGTGCGCCAGGTCTTCTTTGGTGGTGGGGTACGTGGTGGCCATCTCTTTGATGGACGGGTCTTGGAACAACACGTACGGCGGCAGGTTCATGTCTTTGGCCAGTTTCTTGCGCAGCGCCTTGAGCATGTCAAAAAGAACGGCGTCATGCCCGGCCGCGGCCTGGGTTTCCTCTTTCTCTTCTTCCTGCTGCACCTCCTCGTCAAAGTTGTGGTCTTTGGCAAATTTGATGGGGTGCGGGCTCTGCAGGAACTTCTCGCCTTTCTCGGTGATCTTGAGCGTACCTATGTTTTCAATGTCTTTTTCCAGGTAGTCAAACAAAAGGGCCTGCCGGATGATGGAATTCCAAAAAGGGGGCTCCTGTTCTTTGCCCACGCCAAACACCTCCAACTGGTCATGGCTGTAGCTTTCCACGTATTGGTCTTTCAAGCCAATGAGCACGTGCACCAGGTGGTCAATGGCGAACCGTTGGTTTGTTTGCACCGCCGCTTTCAGGGCATACGTCAGCTCCTGCTCGGCTTCAAACTTCTCTTTAGGGTGCACGCAGTTATCACAGAAACCGCAGTCTTTGTCATAGTGCTCGCCAAAGTAGTGCAGCAACTGGCGGCGGCGGCATACGGCAGAATCGGCGTAAGAGGCCATTTCCTGCAAGAGCAGTTTGGAGTTGTCGCGCTCCGTCACGGGCTTGTCTTTGCTGAATTTCTCCAGCTTTACAATGTCATCATAGCTGTAGAACATGAGGCAGTTGCCTTCCAGCCCGTCACGGCCGCCGCGGCCGGTTTCCTGGTAGTAGCCTTCAATGGACTTAGGTGTGTCATAGTGAATCACAAAACGGACATCGGGCTTGTCAATCCCCATCCCGAAAGCAATGGTGGCTACAATCACATCCACGTCCTCGTTCAGGAACGCGTCTTGGTTGGCCATGCGCACGTGCGAGTCAAGCCCGGCGTGGTACGGCAACGCTTTAATGTCGTTTACCTGTAGCAACTCGGCAATCTCCTCTACCTTCTTGCGGCTGAGGCAGTAGATAATGCCGCTTTTGCCTTTGTGCTTTTTGATGTACTGGATGAGCTGCTTTTTGGTATTGTGTTTAGGCCGCACCTCATAGTACAGATTTGTACGATTGAAAGAGGACTTGAACACTGAGGCGTCATCCATCTGCAGGTTCTTCTGGATGTCCAGCTGCACCTTGGGCGTGGCCGTGGCCGTGAGCGCGATGATGGGCAGATTGCCAATATTGTCAATAATACCCCTGATTTTGCGGTACTCCGGCCTGAAATCATGCCCCCACTCAGAAATACAGTGGGCTTCGTCAATGGCCACGAACGCGATTTTGGCCTGTTTCAGGAAATCAAGGGTGTCTTCCTTGGTCAAGGACTCCGGGGCCACGTACAGCAGTTTCACCTCGCCGCTCACCGTTTCCCTTTTCACCTTGTTCATCTCGGCTTTGGAGAGCGTGGAGTTCAGGAACTGGGCGTTCACCCCGAAAGCGTTCAACTGATCTACCTGGTTTTTCATCAGCGCGATGAGAGGCGAGATCACGATTGCCGTTCCCTCCATGGCCAAAGCCGGGAGCTGATAGCATAGTGATTTTCCGGCACCCGTTGGCATGATCACAAAGGTGTTCTTGCCAGACATGATGTTTTCAATAATCGCCTCCTGGTTGCCCCTGAATTGACTATAGCCGAAAACTTCCTTTAATTTGTTCTTTAATGATTCTTGTTTTACTAACATGTAATATGCTTGTTGTCGAGAAACAAGGGTTTGTACTTTCTGTTGTTGTCTTGTCTAATACAAATCTAGCTTGAATATCACGAAAAATATCAAAAGCATCGCAAAAAAAGTGTTGGAAGAGGAAGCCACCGCCATCCTGAAACTTGCCGACTACGTGAATGAAGATTTTGAGGCCTGCGTAGAAGCCATTCTGGCCAGCAGGGGCCGGGTAGTGGTCACGGGCATTGGCAAAAGCGCCAATATTGCGGCCAAGATTGTGGCCACCCTCAATTCTACCGGCACCCCGGCCCTTTTCATGCACGCCGCCGATGCCATTCACGGCGATCTGGGAATGATCCAAGCCGATGACTTTGTGATCTGTCTCTCTAAAAGCGGCAATACCCCAGAAATAAAGGTGCTGGTTCCGTTGCTCAAGCGCAAAGGCACCAAATTGGCGGCTTTGGTGTCAAACGTAGATTCGTACCTGGCCCGGCAGTCTGATTTTGTGCTCAACGCCACCATTGAGCGCGAGGCCTGCCCCAACAACCTGGCTCCCACCACCAGCACCACGGCGCACCTCGCCTTAGGCGATGCCCTGGCCGTTTGCCTGCTGGAGTCCCGCAATTTCAGCAAAGAAGATTTTGGGGCACTGCACCCCGGCGGCTCCCTGGGCAAAAGACTCTACCTGAAAGTGGGGGATATCTACAGTCTCAATGCCGCCCCAAAAGTGAGCACAGACGCCACATTGAAGGAGATTATTATTGAAATATCCTCAAAACGCCTGGGGGCTACGGCGGTTCTGGATAATTCTGGTAACTTGACGGGGATTATCACAGACGGAGACTTGCGCCGCATGCTCTCCAACTTTGACAATTTAGCGGGAATTACGGCCGCCGACATCATGACCCCCTCGCCGCTCACCATTGATTGTGACGAATATGCCGTAGAAGCCCTGGCTACTATGCAAAAAAGAAACATCACGCAACTCATTGTCACCAAAGCCGGCACTTTCTCTGGTTTTGTACACTTACATGATTTGCTCAAAGAAGGACTAGTCTAAACTAAATGAACAACAATACCTACGTAGTGATCATGGCAGGCGGCATTGGAAGTCGCTTCTGGCCGTTCAGCCGGGTTAGCCATCCCAAGCAATTCCATGATGTGCTGGGCACCGGCGAAAGCATGATCCAAACCACCGTAAAACGTTTTGCAGGCATTTGCCCGCCAGAGAACATCCTAGTAGTCACCCACCGCGACTACGCCAACCTGGTGCGGGAACATCTGCCAGACCTCACCCATAACCAGATTCTGCAGGAACCCATTGGGCGGAACACGGCCGCCTGCATTGCGTATGCCTGCTTTAAAATCGCGAAGCGAGCCCCCGGCGCCAACATTGTGATTGCCCCGGCAGACCACGTGATTTTGCGGGAAGAGTCTTTCAAAAACTGTGTAAAGGAAGCGTTGGCCGCCACCGCCAGCAGCGAGATTCTGGTAACCCTGGGCATCAAGCCCACCCGTCCGCACACCGGCTATGGCTACATCCAGTTTATTGACGATGAAAACAGCACCCTCAAAAAGGTAAAGACGTTCACCGAAAAGCCCTCGCTGGAGATTGCCCAAATGTTTCTGGACAGCGGCGAGTTTGTCTGGAACGCCGGTATCTTCATCTGGAACGCCCAGGCCATTGTGAAAGCCTTCCACCACTACCTGAGCGACATGGCCGAAACCTTTGAAGAAGGCCTGCCCGTTCTGGACACCGACCAGGAAGAGGCGTACATCAACAGAGCGTATTCCCACTGCCGCAATATCTCCATTGACTACGGCATCATGGAAAAAGCAGACAACGTATTTGTGATTCTGGGCGATTTTGGGTGGTCAGACCTGGGCAGTTGGGATTCTCTGTACAGTTTGTCTGAGAAAACGCCCGAAGGCAATGTAATAGACGGCAATATCTTGACGTATGACGTAAAGAACTGCATCATCAAAACCCCGCAAGATCAGCTGGTGGTGGTACAGGGGTTGGAAGACTACATTGTAGCCGCCCATGACAACGTGTTTATGGTGTGCCGCCGCGAAGATGAGCAAAAAGTGAAAGACTTTGTGGCCGATGCCAGGGCCATGAAAGGCCAGAATTTCATTTAGCGTTTTAGAGCTTGAACCTGCTTAGAATTTTTCATTAATGGGCGTTTAAAGCAATTCCTCTGGGGAAGCATCCGCTTTGGCCATTGTTTTTAGGCTATTTTTATGAAAACAGGCCAAAAACAAGAGGTTTATCTGTACACTGCCGCAAGCATCCGCTTGTAACCCGTTTTCAGGCTACTTTTAGGAAAACAGGCATAAAACTCTAAACAGCTTCCTTGTTTAAATTTGAGGTTTGCCAGCGAAAATGACCAGAGAAAGGTTCTACAGAAGCGTTTTTTGAGCCGCGTAGCAGCGCTACGGGGCGATAGAAAGGTGAATGCAGGTTCTTTTTATGGGCCTTTGCAGCACAAAGTTGAAATTTAAACAAGCTCTTATAACCTAAAGCAAAAAGCGGGGTGCCCTTGGTAAAGAGCACCCCGCTTTTTGCTTTACCAATCATCTATCGGTTCCCCGTTTGCCGGACTAACCGGTAAACATCAGTCATGCCTCCTTGCTGCTTGGTAAGGGTTACCATGTCATTTGCGGTACTTATAGAGAATTCACCATCCAGGATAAGCGTCCAGTCAAATTCTGCCGTCCAGAAAGACTTATCCTCAAAAATTATCTTCTGCCCTTCTACAACATGGTAGGTGCCTTTGCCAATTGCCGGGTACTTGGTTTTCTCACTGCTTCCCGAAAAGGAGTTGTCCTTCAAAACAAGGGTCACCTCTGCGGTCGCATAATCAGCCGTAGGGCTTGACCGCGTAAACGTGCCAACGTACGTACCACTACCACTAGGCAACACCGCTGGACTCCCATCTTCCTTGTCGAAGCAGGAAAAGGAAAGGAACGCCAGTAACAGAATCAGTAACTTATTTTTCATAGCATCTCTTTTGAGAAAGACCCTTCAGACGGCGAAAAGGCTGCATCACATTTATGAAATGTTCTGTGCTTGTTGGTGGGGCGAAGGCTTGTTGGTGAGAACACCATAGCCGTCAGGCTAAGGAGAAGCGGAGGTCATTTCCCCTTGCACAAGTACCTCGTTACAGGGTAACGAGGCTACATGGCCGGGTATTCCGTAGCGACCTTACCCTGCAACGTCATACACATTCCTTCTTAGCCAGACGGCTATGGGGGATAACACCAACAAGCAAGACGCCGTCTCAAGCAGTACTACCTCACTCCATTGCGGCTACCTGCTGGTTTCCTTGACAAGGCGGTTCTTTGGGTCTCCAGCGCCAATTACAGTATCATGGGTACTTCCACCAAAACCAAGAGGGCACAAGAAAAGCGTTTTGCGGCTACTTTCGTGAAAACAGCCGCAAAACGCTTTTCTTGTGCCCTCTAAAATGGAAGGCCTATTGGGCTTTCCGCTGTCTTAGGGCTTCGTATAAGATGATGCCGCTGGCCACCGACACGTTGAGCGACTGCACCTGGCCCACCATCGGGATTTTCACGCGCACATCGGCTCTTTTCAAATATTCCGGCGAAATACCGTCTTCTTCGCTGCCCATGAGCACGGCCACCGGGCCGGTCAAGTCAACGGCGGCATCGGTGAGGTTATCGTCGGCTTTCTCGGTACAGGCCACCACGCGTATACCAGACTGCTTCAGGAAGTGCAGGGTGTCTTTCAGATTCTGCTCGCGGCAAACCGGAATCAGGTTCAAGGCGCCCGCCGAGGTTTTCAGGGCATCGGCATTGATCTGGGCGGCCCCACGGCTCGGGATCACAATGGCGTCCACGCCCATACACTCGGCGTTACGGGCAATAGCCCCGAAGTTCCGCACATCGGTAATACGGTCTAGCACCAACAGCAAGGGATCTTTGCCTTTCTCGAAGAGGGAAGCCACCATCTCGTCTAACGGAGAATAAGAGATCGCCGACAGATAGGCCACGGCCCCCTGGTGGTTTTTGCGGGTAAGCTGGTCCAGTTTCTCGTTGGGCACCAGCGAGATGGGAATCTGGGCTTCGCGGGCCAGTTCGGTGATTTCCTGACTGATGCTGTGCTTGGTTCCTTTGAGCAGATAGATTTTCTCCATGGTCTTACCGGCGTGCAAGGCCTCCAGTATCGGCCGCAGGCCGAACACCATCTCCATTTTATCTACCTTGGGTTGGGTGTAGTGCCTTGGCTTTCCGCCACCGTCTCTATCTCTGTAATTTCTATTCTCCATGGATGTTATGCGTTGATCTGCAGCTTACCTGCTATTCTGAATTGCCTGCAAAGGTAGCCGTATTTCCGCAGAAATGTAACAGAAGCTTGCCGGGCAGATTTCCTCTTCCCGTTTTGGCCGTCTTTTGAGAAAAACCCACCAAAACCGGTCTTTGAAGGTACGAACGTTTCCCGCCCCTGTTTTAGGCCTATTTTCCACAAAACAGCCCTAAAACAGAAAGAGGCCGGATATTTCTACCCAGCCTCTCCTATGTGGCATCAAAGCTACTTATGAACCGCCCATTTGGCCGTAATACTGCATGAACTTCTGCTCAATCTCGGTGGCTTTCTCAGTCATGCCCACCTGGCGGGCCACCTGGATCAGCTGCTGCAAGATGAAGAGATTGATGCGGATCTCGGTCTCAAACATGGAGTTTTGCGTGAAATAGTAGCGCAGCGCGGCATCTGACCGGGCCGACATGGTGTTCACAATCTCCTGCGCCCGTTTCTGCTCCCCTACTTCGTACAACGGCACCACAAACGGCGGAATGTAATAGTCATACGGAATAGATTTGTCTGGCAACTGCGTGAAGCAGTAGTCCATGATCTTTTTGGCGGTGGCTTTGTCTCCGGCTTTCAGGTACTCCATGGTCAATTGGTAGTATTTGTCACGGGCGTTGGCCGGGAAACGCAGGTAGTTCTCATCATAGAAGATGTCTGTACGGTCCAGGTTGCGCCAGGAGAACTTGTTCATCATGTTGTCATACATGATGTTTTTGGCGATGTAGCCCATCTGATCAGAGGTTCTGCTTTGCACCGGTACCACTCTGTAGGCTAGTCCCTCTAACTGCAGATAGTTGTCTAAGCCCAGGAAATCAGAGTTGTCGGCGGTGGTGGAGAAGTACACCGGACGCTGCCAGTTGTTGTTGGCAATGAGGTCAAGAATAGCCAGGTGCTTTTTCTCCAGACCGGCCTTGTCAATGGTAAAGCGCATTTGGCTCACCACAGAGTCTCTGTAGGCCGGGGCTACGGCGTTGGCTGCCAGAACAGCGTTTTTGTCAACGTTCAGGAAGAAGTTCTTGGTTGGGAAAGACAGATAGGTACGTCCTGAACGGTCTCCAATCTGCAGGGCCTGGTGGTTTTGCTTCACCAGTTGGATGTACTGTTTCAGGTCAATGCCACTGGCCACCTCGGGGCGCTCCACGTACGGCAGGTAGTCGTTGATGCCCTGGCGGTAATTCTCATTCTCCAGCGTCATGGGGAACGGCTCAGACTCATAGGCCTGCCGCTTCATCTGGTCCAGGTACCAGTCGGTGTTCATGTAGGAAAGAACGGCCACGCGCACATCCGTCCGGAAACCTTCCACCTCCTGGGCGTACCAAAGCGGGAAGGTATCATTGTCGCCGTTGGTGAACAGGATGGCGTTGGGCGCCACAGAGCTCAACAGGTTCTTGGCCGAATCTACGGAATGGTACCGGTCTGAGCGGTCATGGTCATCCCAGCCCTGGGCCGCCATCACCCCCGGAATCAATAACCCTGCCACCGTAGCCACTACGCCCGCCAACACGTCAGATTTCAGGGTTCTCCGCAGGAAATCGGCGATAGCCAGAACGCCCAGGCCAATCCAGATGCAGAAGGCGTAGAAGGCACCGGCAAAGGTGTAATCCCGCTCGCGCGGCTCAATGGGTGGCTGGTTCAGGTAAATCACAATGGCCAGACCGGTGAAGAAGAAAAGCAGGCCCACTACAAAAGCATCGCGCTGTTTTCTTCTGATTTGGAAAATCAAGCCCAGAATCCCCAGGGCCAGCGGTAGCATCAAGAAGTTGTTACGGGCTTTGCTCCCGGCAATGCGGTCCGGCAAGCCCTCGCTGCCTTCCCACGGCCACAACACGCCAGACTGCTGGATGTCACCCTCCCGGCCCACAAAGTTCCACCCGAAATAGCGCCAGAACATGTGGCCCATCTGGTAACGGAACAGGAAACTCAGGTTTGCCCCGAAGCTTGGTTTCTGGCCTTCCTGAATGTCAACCCATTTTTTGTACTGGGCAATGTGCCCGGGCTGGTTGCTGTACAGGCGCGGTAATAACGTCTTGTCTTTAGAGTCATACACTGCCTCTACCTTACGGCCTACCTCAAGGTATTTGTCTTCACCTTTGATGTACTGCGCATCGCCTTCTTTCTGGTCAATGGGCTCAGCGTTGAACTGCGGGCCAAACAGCAACGGACGGTCGCCGTACTGCTCCCGCTTCAGGTAAGACACAAAGCTCACAATGTTCTCTGGGTCGTTTTCGTCAATGGTTGGGTCATACCCCGAACGGATGGGGATGATCAGGTAAGAAGAGTAGCCAATCAGCACGAAGATCAAGCTCAGCAGAGCGGTGTGCAGGGTGCGGTTCCCGGTCTTGATGGCATGGCGCACGGCCCACACCAGTGCCCCAATAAACAGCACCACAAAGAAGATCACCCCCGCGCCAAACGGCAACCCGAAGCTGTTCACAAACAACACCTCAAAGCTACCGGCAATGGACGGCAGGCCCGGAATGATTCCCACCAGCACCACGCCCAGAATCACGGCGCTCACCACCAGGGTTACAATGGCCCCTTTGTTTGAGTACTTTCTAAGCCGGAAGAAGAAAATAAAGGCCAGGGCCGGAATGGCCACCAGGTTCAGTAAGTGAACGCCAATGGAAAGCCCCACCATGTACGCGATGAGGATCAGCCATTTGTCTGAAGCGGCGTCATGCGCCCGGCTTTCCCAGCGGAGCATGGCCCACACCACAAAGGCGGTAAAGAAGGAGGACATGGCATACACCTCGGCCTCAACCGCCGAAAACCAGAACGAATCTGAAAAGGTGAAGGCCAATGCTCCTACGGTGGCCGCGCCCATGATGGCAATGGTTTGCCCCAGGGTTGGCTCTACAGAGGTTTCTGTCTCCGTAGCCGCAGCGGAAAGCCCTGCCGGTGCTTTAGGAGCAGGCACCAATAATTTGCGCGCCAGAATACTGATAGTCCAGAACAGGAACAGGACGGTGAAGGAGCTGGAAAGGGCAGAAAGCAGGTTCACCCACCAGGCCACTTGCGAAGGGTCACTCGCGAATAAAGAGAAGATACGCCCCAGCAACAGGTAAAAAGGAGCCCCGGGCGGATGTGGCACTAATAGTTTATAAGAACTGGCAATGAATTCTCCGCTGTCCCAGAAACTGGCCGTTGGCTCCAGGGTAAGTACATACACGATGGTGGCCACCGCAAATACCAGCCAACCTACCAGATTGTTGATCCTATTGTATTGCAACATGATGTGTTAAAGATTGAACCCTCGAAATTAGCAATTTTCTGCACGTCTAGCCTCTTGCCAACCCCAATAAATAAAAAAAGAGCCAGCGCAGGCTGGCTCTTCTATAACTTAAGCAGCTGGCAACTTATTGCTGTTGCAGAATCAGTCGTTTGGTTTCCACCATCTTTTCGTTCACCAGCAGGCTGTAGAAATAAATACCGGCGGGCAAGGGAGAAAGGTCTACTTCAACTGTTTCAGTGGTGGCAGGCTTCAAAACCCGAATCTCTTTGTACACTTTCCCAATGGCGTTGGAGATTCGTATTTTGTAGTTCTCATCGCCCAGCGAACTCAGCGAGATTTTTGTTATGCCTCTGGAGGGGTTTGGGTACGCATTCAAAGAAGGAACTAACTTAGGCTCTTTTGTTCCCTGGTTTGAGGCAAAGATCTTACCGGTACTGGCGTACGCAGCTACTATCTGCCGCAAGCCCGGCTTGGCCTTCGCGCCTGCATTGTTGGTCAGGTTCAGCAAAGGCGAATACTTATTCACGTTCGGGTTAATGGATGCGATATTCAGCGCGGGCAATATCCTGAATTCCGCTATCGTTGAACCAAGGGAAGACCGCCAGTTATGGAAAACGGTGTCAGACGTAGAAGCTTCGGTGGTGCGGGTACCCAACGGCAAGCCACCGGGTAGCACGCCCAGGGTGGACGCTTTACTGCCAAAAACCAAGCCCAGGGTTAGCACCCCCAGGAAAATGCGTGTAAAGATTTTCATACCATATATGCCTATGAAGGTGGTGTCTATTTTCAGAATTGGTCAAATATAGCAACCTATACTTAAAGAACAAACTTAATTATAGGATTTTCACTATCTTCTATCGGCTAAAATCCGGTCCACTCTTTTCTAAATACAAGCTGCTTTAAGCCTTATTTTCGTAAAACAGGCCTAAAACCATCACTCCTCAATCACAAACTTAATCTCCTGGAACTGGAAGAACTGCAATTTTTGTTCCATCAGTACCGCCAGTTGCCCAATGGCATCCACCCCGGTTATCTGCCCCGGTAGCACCCGCCCTCCTACTTCGTACAAATGCCATTCCTGGTAGCGGTACAAGTGCTGCAGGTACTCCCTTTTTTGGGCCGCGTCGGCTCCACTGCGCAAGGCCAGGTATCTTCTTTCAATACTTTCCAGTAACTTGTTGATCAGGTTGGGAAGGGGATATTGTTGGCCGGTAAGCAAAGCCAGCGAGGTAGCCCGGGGATGGGCAAAGGTCACCTGGTTCACGTTGATCCCAAGGCCCACCACGCTGTGCTGCAGGAAACGCCCGCTCACGGAGTTCTCGATCAAGATGCCGCCCATTTTCTTGTCATGGCAGTACAGGTCATTGGGCCATTTTAGGCTAGCGCCCGCGGGCAAATACTCCTGCAACAGGTCAAGCGCGGCCAGAGACACCGCAATATTGAGCGAGAACTGCTGCTGCGCCTCTAAAAAGGTTGGCTTTAAAATGACAGACAACGTAATGTTTTTGTCAGGCTCCACATCCCAGGTATTGCCACGTTGGCCGCGCCCGCCCGTTTGGGCACCCGCCACTATGACACAACCATCCGTGGCTTCATTTTTGTTGAGAAGCAAGTGTGCCTCTGTGTTGGTAGAGGCACATTCTGGCAGAAAAACCAATTGCTGCCCTATAAAAAGGGTATCTGGTAATTTATTTTGCAAAGACTTTAGTATTTTTGAAGATCAAATTTATATTTCCCAAATGAAACACAACCCGATTCAGGACAATTCCGACATATTGGCAGAACTGGTAGTAAAAGGCATGCAAGAAAGAAAAGCAGCTGATATTGTCGTTCTCAACCTGAAATCTTTGAAGAATGCCGTCTCAGACTACTTTATCATAAGCTCTGCCACCTCAGACACGCAGCTAGATGCTATTGCTACGTCTATTGAAGAAGAAGTTTTTAAATTAACCAAAGAACATCCTTGGCAGAGTGAAGGCCGTACCAACCGTGAGTGGGTGGTGCTGGACTATGTAGACGTAGTGGCCCATATCTTTCTCAAGGACAAGCGTAATTTCTACGCACTGGAAGAACTCTGGGGCGATGCCGAAATTACGCACGTGGCGCCTACGGAAGGCACTACTACATCGGCTGTGGTCTAAACAAACCCCCGGCCCAGAGGTTTACTTTTTATTGAGAGAGAACAACCCATGACTGAAAAACCAGAAAAAAAGAAGAAAAGAAACATAATCCCCACTACGCCGCCCCGTCCTACCATGCAAATATGGGTGCTGGCGGCACTCGTGATTTTTATTTTCGGCCTTACCTACTACAACAACCTGAACGCCACCGTAGAGATACGGCAGCCGCGCTTTGAGGAGATGCTGCTGGCGCAGGATGTGAAGAAAGTGGCCGTGGTAAACAACAATGTGGCGGAGGTGACCTTGAAAGAGGAAGCCCTGAAAAACGACAAGTACCGGACAGAGTTGGAGAGCCGCGGGGGTAGTTTCAGCATGAACAGCCAAGGCGCGCACTACCACTTCCCAATCATTACCGCCGAGAGCTTTAAGCAGGATCTGGATCAATTGCAGGCCAACCTGCCGCGTGAACAACGCGTACCGCTGGAGATTGAGAAACGCACCGGCTTGCTGGAGCTTTTGATGGGCTGGCCGTTCTTCATCCTGCTCATGGTAGGCTTCTGGTTCCTGATGCGCCGCATGGCCACCGGAGGAGCCGGCGGACAGATCTTCAACATCGGGAAATCGCGCGCCGCGCTGTTTGATGCCGAAAACAAGGTGAAGATCACGTTCAAAGACGTGGCTGGCCTTGAGGAAGCCAAAGAAGAGATCCAGGAGATTGTAGAGTTCCTGAAGAACCCCACCAAGTTCACCATTCTGGGAGGCAAAATCCCGAAAGGTGCCTTGCTGGTAGGCCCTCCGGGTACTGGTAAAACCTTATTGGCGAAAGCCGTGGCCGGCGAGGCCGAAGTGCCGTTCTTCTCCCTGTCCGGTTCTGACTTCGTGGAGATGTTTGTGGGGGTGGGTGCCGCCCGCGTGCGTGACTTGTTCAAGCAAGCCAAAGCGAAAGCCCCGTGTATCATCTTCATTGACGAGATTGACGCCATTGGCCGTAGCCGCAGCCGCGGACAGATGCCCGGCGGGAACGATGAACGCGAGAACACCCTGAACTCCCTTTTGGTGGAGATGGACGGTTTCGCGACGGACTCCGGGGTAATCATTCTGGCCGCTACCAACCGCCCAGACATTCTGGACTCTGCCTTGCTGCGCCCAGGACGTTTTGACCGCCAGATCAGCATTGACAAGCCAGACATCAACGGTCGTACCCATATCTTTGGGGTACACTTAGGCCCATTGACTTTATCAACCGATGTGGACGCCAAGAAACTGGCGGCCCAAACGCCTGGTTTTGCCGGGGCTGAGATTGCCAACGTGTGTAACGAAGCTGCTTTGATTGCGGCCCGCCGTAACAAAAAAGCGGTGGAGATGCAGGACTTCAACGATGCCATTGACCGCGTGATTGGTGGTTTGGAGAAGAAAAACAAAATCATCTCGCCGCAGGAAAAGAAGATTGTGGCGTACCACGAGGCGGGCCACGCCATTGCCGGGTGGTTCCTGGAGCACTGTGACCCTTTGGTGAAAGTGAGCATTGTACCGCGGGGCGTTGCCGCGTTGGGTTACGCGCAATACCTGCCAAAAGAGCAGTTCCTGTACAACACAGAGCAGTTGATAGACGAGATGTGCATGGCCTTGGGTGGCCGCGCCGCAGAGCAGATCGTGTTTGGGAAAATCTCTACGGGTGCCTTGAGTGACCTGGAGCGGATTACCAAAATGGCCTACAGCATTGTGACCATGTACGGGATGAATGAACGTATTGGCAACCTGTCTTTCTATGACTCTAAGCAGCCGGACAATACGTTTACGAAGCCTTATTCAGAAACTACCGCTGAAACCATTGACTCAGAGGTACGTCTGTTGGTAAGTGATGCGTACCAGCGTACCCTTCAGTTACTATCAGAGAGACGGAACGAGTTGGAAATGGTAGCCCAAGAATTGCTGGAGAAGGAAATCCTTTTCCAGCATGACCTGGAGCGTTTGGTTGGCCCAAGACCTTTTGAAGGCTTAACCAACTACCAGGCCCATACCGCCGGTACAGACCGCAGCAAGACGCAAAGCGAGGTGGCCGGCGAAAACCATACCATTACCCCAACCGGTGCCCAGCAAAACCTGGAAGACACGCCTACGGCCGCTGAACCTACCGGTGCCCCTTCTTCCAGCGGAGAAGGAACTACCTTCAGTTCGTAGTCCTTTTCTGAAAAGTAGGCCCTAAACGGAAATACAACATGTACGAAGCTAAATCCAAAGAGATTGTGCTCCGCAAGGTAAGAGAGGCGCTGGCGAAGTCAGCGCCTTTTCTGCCTCCTACCCCAGACTTCTCTACCTCAGTCTACGGCCCACTGCTGGAAGACCTTTCTGTACAGTTTGCAGAGACGTTTATCCGCAACAGCGGCACCTTTGTGTACTGCGAGCACGAGGAAGACTTCTTTGACCAGCTTTTTGAGTTCAAGAAAGAACGCGGCATTGACAACCTCTACGTGTGGGAACCCACGTTAAAGAAAATCCTGCACGCCGGGGGCATCAACTTCAACGGCACCGAGGATGATTTCATCACCAACGCGCAGGCTTCCCTCACCACCTGCGAGGCGTTGGTGGCGCGTACCGGCAGTATTCTGGTTTCCTCGGCCAATGCCAGCGGAAGAAGACTTTCAATATTCCCGGCCATGCATCTGGTGGTGGCCAAGCTGTCTCAGTTGGTGCCAGACATTAAACAAGCCCTGCAATTTGTAGAGGGCAAATACGGCAACCGGTTGCCTTCCATGCTATCTTTGGTGAGCGGCCCCAGCCGTACCGCCGATATTGAGAAAACCTTGGTGATGGGTGCCCACGGCCCCAAAGAACTTATCTTGTTTCTGATTGATGATCACACCGATTGACCACCTGCCGCCCGGTAAAAAAGTATACTTCGCTTCAGATTTCCATTTAGGCGTACCTTCTCCGGAGCAAAGCCTGGCGCGCGAGAAAAAGATTGTGCGGTGGTTAGATCAGATCAAAGCAGATGCCCAGGCCATTTTCCTTTTAGGTGATATTTTCGATTTCTGGTTTGAATACCGGCACGCCATTCCCAGAGGCTTCATCCGGTTGCAGGGCAAACTGGCCGAAATAGCCGACAGCGGTATTCCCATCTATCTTTTCACGGGAAACCATGACATGTGGATGTTTGACTACTTCCCCAAAGAACTGAACATTCCCGTGTTCAGAAAACCTATTTCCATCACCATCGGCCCGCATTCTTTCTACATTGGCCACGGCGACGGTCTTGGGCCCAAAGATTACACGTACAAAGTCCTGAAACGCGTGTTCGCCAACCCGGTGAGCCAGTGGTTCTTTGCGCGTATCCATCCTAACATGGGCATTGGGCTCGCTAGTTTCTGGTCACGCCGCAGCCGGATCCAGAACACCAAGGCAGACGAGGTCTTCAAAGGCGATGACGAATGGCTGGTGCACTATTGCCAGCGGGTGGAAGGACGGCAGCACCATGATTTCTACATCTTCGGGCACCGCCACTTACCTTTAGATTTACCTATTGGCCAGCGTAGCCGCTACCTGAATTTGGGAGAATGGGTCAATTTTTGCTCCTACGCCGTATATGATGGACAGGATCTCACGCTCACGTACTTTGAACCACAACCTGCTTAAACTCTGTCTGGGGATTTCCTGTTGGCTCCTTTGGGTGCCCGCCTCCCTTCAGGCGCAGGCCCCGGCGTGGCGGTTGGCGTTCCAGTTACCCGTTAGAGGAAATGCCTTGCTTTCCATTGACCGGTTTGACCGCGCTTACCTGGCAGATGCCCGGCAGAACATCCTCCAGCTAGACACCCTGGGCAAAGTCATCAACACGTTTTCGCCGCCCATCCAGGGACGCGTGGCAATGGTAGAGGCCTGGAGCCCCGCCAAGATCATGGTGTTCTACGATGACCGGCAGCGCGTACAACTCCTGGATAGGTTTCTCACCCCCTTAGGCCTTGCCGATTTACGGGAATACACCGACGGCACCATCAGGGCTGCTACCTTGGCCGCCGATGACCGGCTCTGGCTTTTTGACGAAACCACGTTCCGGCTACTTAAAATCGATACCCGGGTAAACCAGGTAGGGTTTGAAAATCCCCTGGAGCTGCTCCTAGACCGAAGGCAACACGACATCACCTTCCTGCGCGAGTACCAAAGCAAACTGTACATGGTAGACCGCTCCTCGGGTGTCTACGTGTTTGACAACATGGGCAACTACCAGAAGAAGTTAGCACTGCCTACTCTTTCCTACGTGGGCTTTGTGGGCGATGAGTTGTATTACCTCTCCAACAACCAGCTCCATTTCCAGCACCTTTACACGTTCCAGACCCGCACTGTTGCCTTGCCAGAGCAGCCTCTCCCCTATCGGCAGGTATTGGTAGGTGACAAGTTCCTCTACCTCCTCACCAACGAGGCTCTGCTGGCCTACCGGCGATAAGCTGTTTTAGTGCTCTTTTTCAGAAATCAGGGTTGAAACAGGGTTAGATAATACTGCTTTTAAGGTTGCTAAGCATCTGCCAATTTTTTGTACCCATGCGGCTTTAAAACATAGAAAGATTAGCAATGCGCCTGTCGCTGCGGGGCAGCGAGGGTAGTCAGGAGACTACCCATTATCCGTAGACACGAGTCAGAGACTCGCGCCAGCGAAATGGAGGGGTGAGCCACGGTAGTTGATTCGTCCCAAGTAGGCCAACAGTAGGTCAGGAAAGCTCCCCTCCTTGGCTAAGGAGGGGCAGGGGGTAGTTCACTGTTCCAGGCAGCAAAGGCGTTCACTACCCGCACTCATTTCCAGCCTTTAGGGTGAGTGCCTAAAGGTCTAAGGTATCGGGCGGAGCCCGGCATCCGGGGTTTTAGGCGAAAAGTAGAGCCTCGCGGCTGTGAGCATTTCCCGCTTGGGATGAAACAACACAGTTCCTACACCTACGCGAAAGCCGGCTATCCTCAAACACCTAAGTACGGAGACAGCATTACGTTATCCTATTTATCCTCCTGGAAGGATCTTGTGGCAAACTAGAATAGCTTTGATGGAGCGCTATTGCCGTTCGCCACCAAGATCCTTCCAGGAGGAAGACAAAAGAGTAGGACAAACTAATTTTGTCCGCGTACTTACAACAAAATAGACAATCTGATTTAGGCCTGTTTTCGCAAAATAGCACCCAAAAGACAAACCTCTCCCTACCTATTCCTTCGCCAAAAACTTCAACCCGAGCACCCCGGCAATAATCAACCCGATGCAGATCAACCGCACGGCATCTTTGGGCTCGTTGAACAAGACCATTCCTAAGACAACAGTCCCCACCGCCCCAATTCCCGTCCAGGAGGCATAGGCCGTGCCAACCGGTAAGGTGCGCATGGCCTGGGCCAGCAAGACAAAACTCAGGATCATGATGACGACGGTGATCACCGTAGGCCACAACTTGGTAAACCCTTCGGTGTACTTTAATCCTATGGCCCAACCAATTTCGCAGATACCCGCTACTATCAAATACAACCAGGCAGAATTCATAAATTTCATAGTAATTAAGTTAGAACTGAATTAATTGAGCTGTACATACCACAGCTTCAGTAGATTAATTTCCGTTTTGGTCAGGATTTTATTGCCTGCCTGCGGCAAAAGCCTCAATTTACCATAATGGCAGCGTAACGTGCTGCTGCGTTTTTACGCAAACTTATGAAAAAAGCCGTCTGTACAAGTTAGTTCATTTTCTGGCGGCAGCGTTAAAGGGGCAGCCTTCCGTTCCCCAGCATTTTACAGGCGCCACCAGACTCCGTTTTTAAGAGCATGTTTAAACTTTGGATTGGTAAGCGAAAACGGCAAGAGTAAGGTTCTGCGGAAGCCTGTTTTTGAGCCTTGTAGCAGCGCTACGAAGGCGAAGAAAGCGCGAACGCAGGTTCTCTCTATGCCGTTTGCAGCACGAAAGACAAAGTTTAAACATGCTCTAAGCCTAATTTTCAGAAAGCACGCGTAAACCAGAATTCCATTACTAACCATTAGCATGGGTAGACCGCACCTCAGTTTTCCCTTTATAGGCGGGAGCGCGCTTACTTACGTCTTGAACTATGCTTCTCTCCACAGAGTTTTTGGATAGGCTGTTTGTACAGTCGCCCTTCATGAAAAAAAAATTCAAATTCAAGCATAAGCACCTGTTGCGCTACCTGGGTAACACGGCTATCGCTTTCCTTATCTTCTGGACGTTTTTCTTTATTGACCACGCGGGAGTGCGTGATTTTGACACGTCAGATGGTCTCCGCCTTTTCTATGATGCCTTAATGGTGAACGCGGTGCTGGAAGGTACCCGCCGCATTGCCAAACGCCTGAGCAAGAAATATGATTGGCGCGAGTACGGGTTGCGCCGCTTCATCTATGAATGGATTGCCGTTCAAATTTACATCCTCTTGGTGATGGTGCTTTTTGAGATCATGCCCCGTCTCATCTTCGGCCAGATGACGTATGAAGCGCAAGATGCCACTACCCTGCGCAACATAAAAGAATTCTTTGTGTTTGGCAGCATCATTCTGCTGTTCGTGCATTTTATACGGTCTGGCATTTACTTCTACAACCAGTGGCACCGCTACCTCATGCAGTCTGAAAAGCTGAAAAAGGAGACCATCAAAGTGCAGTTTGAGTCCTTGAAGCAGCAGGTAAACCCCCATTTTCTGTTCAACAGCCTCAATGCCCTTACCTCGCTCATCTACAAAGACCAGGATCTGGCGGCCAAGTTTGTAGAGCAGCTTTCTAAAGTGTACCGCTACGTGCTGGAGAACAAAGACAAAGAGCTGGTAAGCCTGCACACTGAGCTGGATTTCATCTATTCTTACCTTTTCCTGCTGAAAATACGGTTCAGGGAAAACCTGCGCGTGAACATGGACGTGCCCGATGATCTGCTGCACCTCCAGGTAGCGCCCCTCACCATGCAGTTGCTCATGGAAAACGCCATCAAGCACAACATTGTGAGCCGCGATGAACCCCTCTTTATTGACGTGTACGTGGAAGGCGATTACATCATCATCAAGAACAACCTGCAGCTTAGGGAAAGCCATGAAGAATCTACCGGCGTGGGTCTCAAGAACATCATCAACCGCTATAAATTTATCACCGACAAAAAAGTGGATGTGGAAGTAACCGCTTCTACTTTCATTGCTAAATTACCGCTTCTTAACAAGGCTGCCTGATGAACATTCTCCTGATTGAAGACGAATACCTGGCTTCGGAAAAACTGGAAGCCCAGTTGTTGCGCTACGACCCCACCATTGAGGTGGTAGCCACCATTGACTCCATCCGGAATGCGGTGAAATGGTTTGAGTCTAACCCAGCCCCAGACCTGGCTTTTCTGGACATCCATTTGTCTGACGGCAACAGTTTTGAGATTTTCCAGAAGGTGAAAGTAGATTGCCCCATCATCTTCACCACGGCGTATGACGAGTATGCGATCAAAGCCTTCAAGGTGAACAGCATTGACTACCTGCTCAAGCCCATCAGCAACGAAGACCTTGGCACGGCCATGGACAAATTCAAAGCCTTGCGGCAAAGCCAGCCCGCCGCCCCCGCCCTGGACATGCAGCAGATCATGGCCCTGCTCAACAAGAACTCGTCTACGGCAGAGGCCCCTCACTATAAAAACCGCTTCCTGGTGAAAAGCGGCCAGAAAATACGCTCTGTCTCTACTGATGAGATTGCCTATTTCTACGCCGAGGACAAGATCGTTTTCCTGATCACCACCGGCGGCCAGCGCTTCATCACAGATTACACCCTAGACACCCTGCAGGAACTTCTAGACCCCGAGAAGTTCAGTCGCCTCAACCGCCAGTTCATCGCCCACATCCACTCCATTGATGAGATTCATCCGTACCTGAAAGGCCGCCTGAAAGTGTACGTAAAACCTGTTACCGACAAAGAAATCATCATCAGCAATGAACGGGCGGCGGCGTTTAAAGAGTGGCTAGGGAAATAGCCGTTTTAGGTTCATTTTTGAGAAAACAGCCTCAAAACGGCATCTTACAACAGGTGACCCCATAAAACAGAAAAGGTCAGATGGAAGCATCTGACCTTTTCTGTTTTATGCAGGCTGCTTCTATAGGTTTTTGAGCATCCAGATGTTACAGGCAAAGTGGCCCGAGTTTCCCAGGGCGTGATCTAATGGCGTGAACCCTGCCCTTTCATACATGCTCACGGCTTTGGCCAACTCCGGGAAAGACTCCAGGTAAAGTTGCTGGTAGCCAAGTTCTTTTGCCCGTTCTATGTTGTGTTGCAGCAATTGGTAGCCTATTCCCTGGCCCCTCACCTCTGCCGCCAGGTAAAACTTCACTAGTTCGGCACAGCCCTGGGGCAAGCCGTCAGTAGGGTACACGCCGCAGCCGCCTATGATTTCGCCCTCCATTTGGGCTACCACGTAAGCGCTACCGGGGGTCTGAAAAAGATGATACAAATCGTCGGTAGTAAGGTCTGTGTAGACGGTTCCGGGCTTATCTATTTTAAATTCCCTGAAAACCTTTCTAATCAGGTTCGCCAGCACAGGGTTGTCTCTCTCTTCTATGGCTCTGAAAGCAATGCTCATGTACGCTGCGTTACAAGTGTATCCCGCCCTGCCAATTTTCACAAGAACGGCTTAGCAGGATGTTTAAGGGCACAAAGCTAGAAAAACCGCCTCAGTAGTTCCTGCAAAATTTTAGCGATCTGTTACCTCTTAGGGGCAATAGAGAATTTCCGTTTTTAGCTCATTTTCCCAAAAATCAAGTCAAACGGCACCCGCTTTTACCGGCCGACAATGCCTTCTGGTTCAACACTTTTTCTGCTGCTGCAACTGGCTCCTGAAACTTTAAAAAAGTATGCAAGTATCTATACTGTGAATACCTGAAAGCTACTTGTTTGGTGTAAAGCCATTTACCAGAGCATTGAATCACATTTAAATCATTGTGTTACCTTAACCCAAGGAGAATTCTTATGCTAGCCATGAATTACCGGGGGCCTTTGCGGGTCCGAATAGATCACAAACCCATGCCCGAAATCCTGCATCCGCAGGATGCTATTGTCCGCGTCACGCGTTCCTGTATCTGCGGATCTGACCTTCACTTGTACAATGGTTCAGTGCCAGACACCCGCGTGGGGATGACGTTTGGGCATGAATTCACCGGCATAGTAGAAGAAATAGGGTCAGAGGTTACCAAGCTGAAAGTGGGCGACCACATACTGGTACCTTTCAACATTGCCTGCGGGCAGTGCGTTTTCTGTAAGCAGGAACTGTACGGCAACTGCCATGAGTCTAACCCGCAGGCCACGGCCGTGGGCGGTATCTTTGGGTACTCCCACACAGCTGGCGGTTACAACGGCGGACAAGCCGAATACGTGCGGGTACCGTATGCCAACGTGGGCCCTACGGTGATCCCGGAGGGCATGGATCCAGATGATGCCGTTATGCTCACCGACGTAGTGCCTACCGGGTACCAGGCCGCCGAGATGGGCGGTATCCAGCCCGGCGATACCGTGGTGGTGTTTGGGGCCGGGCCGGTAGGCATCATGGCCGCCCGTTGCTGCTGGCTGTTTGGCGCGGGCCGCGTGATCATTATTGATAAACTGGATTACCGTCTGGAGTTTGCTAAAAACTATGCGCAGTGCGAGGCTTATAACTACAACGAGATTGGCGACCCGGCGGTGTTCATCAAGAAAACCACTGACTGGCTGGGTGCCGATGTCTGCATTGATGCCGTGGGAGCCGAGGCCACCGGTAACGCCATGCAAACCATAACCGGTAGAAAACTGCTTCTGCAGGCGGGTTCTGCCACCGCCTTGCACTGGGCCATCAATTGCGTAAAAAAAGGCGGTGTTGTCTCTATTGTAGGAGTCTATGGCCCAACCGACAACCTAGTCCCAATTGGAAACGTCCTTAACAAGGGTATCACCATCCGGGCAAACCAAGCCTCCGTGAAACGCTTGCTTCCAAGATTGATTGAGCACGTGCAAAACGGCGTCCTGAACCCCAAAGCGCTAATCACGCACCGCATTCCGCTGGAAGAAGTGTCTGATGCGTACCGCATGTTCTCTGAGAAGCTAGACAACTGCATTAAACCAGTTCTTATTCCACCATCAGCCAGAATCTAAAGGAGAAATACCATGGAAACTACCCCTGAAAAATATGCACATATCATAGGTTGGGGCATAGACGCCGACCCAAAGAACGATCCTACCTACCCCATGAGAAACCGCTCCCGAGAGGAGGACAAAGGGTATACCTGGGAACGACCAACGCAGCAACCAATCACGGTTGAGGTGTTACATTCTATAGAACGCCCAAACGTAACCTCTGTTTTTGGTACTTCTACCCCACCATCGGGACTGAGCGGCATGATCCGGCGCCTGGCCTTCAAGAAAAGCGAGAACGATTACGGCCACTGGTTGCCCTTGGTGCTGGCAGACCGCATTAATGTGGTGGAAGGCATTATTGAAGATATAAAAGGCGGCCGTTTCCCTAACATCATCGCTGAGAAGGGCATGAAAGCCGAATGGCAACACAACCGTTCCGGCCTTCTACGGCAACTAGCCGTAACCGCCATCATTGGCTACGGGGTGATCGCTTATTACAGGGCTAAAAAGAGAAGAGAAAGTGATTACTAACTGCTCTTTCCTTACCCACTTTTAAGAGCATGTTTAAATTTCATTTTTGCGCTACAAACGGCCATAAAAAGAACCTGCGTTCGCCTTTTTTTCGCCCCATAGCGCTGCTACGCGGCTCAAAAAACGCTTCCGCAGAACCTTTCTCTGGTTAGTTGAGCGGCAAACCTCAAATGTAAACAAGCTCTAAAAGAGAAACCCGGCAGTATCTACTACTGCCGGGTTTCTCTTTTTTCAAACATTGGATTGCTCTTATAAAGAAATTTTCGTTTTATCTAAATTATTAAGTTCAGATACTTTAAGTCTTATTTTTAAAGTATTAAACCGCTAAAGAACTTGTAAGGCGGCTACCTTTCACAATTCTTGTAAGCTTTTGAGGAAAAAACCCGGTTGTTTAAAGTCACTGCCACCAGTATGAAAGTTAGCGGATTTACCTTTATAAAGAATGCTATAAAATATGATTATCCCATACTAGAGTCCATTTCCTCCATCTTGCCTCTTTGTGATGAAGTAGTAGTGGCCGTTGGCAAATCAGAAGACAATACCCTGGAACTTATAAGAGGAATAGATTCACCAAAGATTAGGATCATAGAAACGGAATGGGATACCTCTCTCCGGAAAGGTGGGCAGGTGTTAGCGCTTGAGACAGATAAAGCGTTTGCCGCTATCTCCCCTGACGCTGACTGGGCTTTTTACATACAGGGTGATGAAGTGGTGCATGACCAGTACTATCCCAATATAAGGGAAGCCATGCTCAAATACAAAGACTCTCCTGCTCTAGATGGGCTGCTTTTCAAGTATAAGCACTTTTATGGCTCCTATGAATATCTGGGGGAATCAACCCGGTGGTACCGCCATGAGATTAGGGTTATCCGCAACCACCATGGCATCTACTCCTACCAAGATGCACAAGGCTTCAGGAAAGGTAAAAATCAGAAGCTTCAGGTGAAACCAATAGACGCCTACGTGTACCATTATGGGTATGTCAAGGAACCCAAGGCCATGCAACGAAAGCAAGAGAACTTCGGGAAACTCTGGCACTCAGATGAGTACATGGATCAGATAATAGTCAAAGCCGAGGAATTTGATTATGCAGGCATAGATGCTTTGAAATTGTTTGAAGGTTCGCACCCCACCGTCATGACCGAACGGGTCAGGCAAAAGAACTGGAAGTTTACGCATGACATCTCTAAAAAGAGACTTGAACTGAAGGACAGGTTTAAGCTCTTTGTAGAGCGCCTGACAGGTTATAGAATTGGAGAATACAAAAACTATAAAATAGCTCCAGATTCGTGAGAAAAGCTTCTGCAACCCTGCGTAACTTTGCCCTGCTCCGCAACAGATTTCGGCTGCCCAAGCACAAACGTGCTAAGGATGTATTCGTCTGGCAGAAGAACTGCGCAAGAGCAGCTATTGTGTAACGCCATACCTTATTCCTGCAGCCTTGGCACCGCTTAACTTGACCCTTTAGCTTCTCCCATACCCTATGAACAAATGCTTACCAATCTTGGCGGTTTTACTGCTGGCCCTTTCCTCCTGCGACGGGCTTTTTGAGTACCACCCAAACCAGATCATACTAGATAGTGACGAGAAAAACCTAACGGCCTACAATCTTCAAAAGATTAGGCAACAACAGCCCGGCGATACCCTAAAACTGATTGTGATGGGTGACACCCAGCGCTTTTATGATGACGCCCAAGACTTTGTCAAAAAAGCAAACGGGTTCCAGGACATTGATTTCGTGGTACACCAGGGGGACATATCAGATTTCGGGATGACCCAGGAGTTCAAATGGATTCATGATATCATGGAAGACCTCAAGTGGCCCTACTTCACGGTCATTGGCAACCATGACATGCTGGCCAACGCCAGAAAGGTCTATAAAAAGATGTACGGTGACTTCAACTACTCCTTTGTGTACGGCCATACCAAGTTTGTATTCATTGACACCAACAGCCGCGAGTACAGCTTCAATGGAAAAGTGCCTGATTTGGGTTGGCTGCGCGGGCAATTGCAGCAAGAACCTGGTGCCACCTGGAAGCAAGCCATTACTATCTCTCATATTCCGCCCTATGACGGCGATTTTGACAAGAAACTAGAGCTTCCCTTTCACCAGACTTTGAAAGAGAGCAATCTGGTATCTTTAAGCCTTTACGGGCACATCCATAGATGGCTCTCAGAATACCCATATGATAATCACATTCTGTATCATGCCACCACTACTGTGAAAGAAAGAGGTTTTTCCTACATCAGAATCTGGGAAGGCGGTTATGACATCAAAAGAATCGCCTTCTAGCATGAAACCAGCAGCCCTTTTCCTACTTTCGCTCCTGTTCTATACTGTTTCCCTTCGTGCCTACAGCCAGGAGCGGACACCATCACCTTTCCACGTAAAAGCTCAGTTTGCCGGAGACCTTGGGTTTCTCTCTGTGGGGGCGGGCAGATCTTTCTTGAAAGAGAAACTAGAAACAGATCTGTTCTTGGGGTACCTGCCCCAGAAGATAGGCGGAGACAGAATCTTTACCACGGCCATAAAAGCTACTTACGTGCCCTTACGCGCTATTCAGGTAACATCACTGGATTGGCAGTCACTTAGAACCGGGCTGCAGCTAGGGTACACCTTCGGGAACGAGTACTTTGCCTTTGAGCCGCACGACAAGTACCCCAAAAGCTACTACGGCTTCTCCACGGCCCTTCACCTCTATTACTTCTTAGGCGGTCAGGTTGATTTCACCAGAGTAGAAAAACTGAACAGATTCGGGATCTATTATGAAGTTGGCTCTAACGTTGAATACATTGTTTCCTACGTACAGAACCCAGCATACTTAAGCCCTGCCAAAATCTTCAACTTAGCCCTTGGCGTAAGAATGAAGCTGTGAGGTAGGCTATAAGTCACAGTTTTGAACTGAAGAGAGGTTGAAGCATAAATGCTTTAAAAGCATTCCACTCTTGAATAATTGGTGCGCCTTAACAGGAATTGGTGGAGCCAGAACCCACCCCTACCCCTCCCAGGAGGGAATACACCTTGAATGCGCATTAGAGACAAGGCACTGCCTGGTCTCTACACAGGTACAATTGTCATCCCAGTTCCGGCATCACCGCTTCTGCTACTTTCCCCATTTCCAATCTTTCCTGAGCGCGCCTCGCTTTTGGCCCTGGACAGACCTCAGCTAAGAACAACAGACTTCACAGGCCGAAAGGGCAGTGCGAGAAGGGAAGACGGGGCCCCGCGGCCGTGAGCGCATACCGCCAAAGATGAAACAATACAGCACCTGCACCCACGCATTAGGCAGACAAACCAAGGGAACAGCATAAGGCGTGCACCTCCTAATTGCAATAGAATTACGTCTAGAAGCGTATTCTCTCTAAAGAAGCCAATTCCAGGCAAATGCTAAAGCACAGAAACCAACCAATAACAAGTATGGCCTCTTTTTCCCAAAAAGCCCCTAAACCACAGCTTCACACCTGCCACAGCATCTCAAACTGACCCGGTAGTTCCGGCATCTTCCTACCCCTCAAGAATGTTAAAAGGCTTTCGCCCCGCTCATCTACGTTAATCACGCTTACCACCGGCGAGGGGGTGACGGACACCAATTGTTGCAATAACGCCTGGCCAACTCCCTTTCTACGCCAGGCGGGAGCCACGGCTAACTGCGCGATGGCACCGGTGGTTAAGTACACAATACCATAGCCTACACACTCCCCCAAAACATGCGCTTCTACGACCTGCACGTAGGCGGCGCTTCGGTCAATGGCGGCCGTGTGGTGTTGCCAACTCGGTTCCACGTCCCAGAACGTTTGGTACAGCGGCCACTTCAGGAAAGTAACCTGGTGGAATGACACCTCCTGCGGGGCGTGCGAATGCCAATGCAGGTCTGCTTTGGAATGCCTGAAAACATGGAACGTCCGGGGAACCTCAAACCCCAGGCGCTCATAAATCCCGAGTGCCCGCGTGTTCTCCTGAATCACTTCCAACAGACACTGCGTAACCCCGTGTTCTTTGAGCATGGGCAGGCAGAACGCGTACAACCGCTGGGTAAGCGCCTTCCCCCTGGCTTCTGGCACCACGCCGGTACCGCCGTTGTACGCGGTTGTTTGGCCCTGCCAGATCCCAATCCCATTCAAGATAAAACCCGCAGGTTCGTTCTGGTAAACGGCCAGCGGAGAAACGGCCAGGTGGGTACCGTCCCGCCGAAGTTTCATTTCCAGAATGGCTGGCATGAGCACCATGGGCGGTACATAATCCGCGAAAGCGGCATTGAAGAGCGTGCACAGTCTGTCTACCGGCAGTGTTTCTGCAAAAGCAAAGGTCATAGGTGAAGGTGATGGTGAAGCCGAAGCCAAATAACAAAATCAGGGAAGAGAATCAAAACAGGCTAATTCCCTAATTCACGTAAAGTAACCCCCCTTCCATTCTTTATTGGCGTGCAGTGCTCATCCCTCCCGTTTTCAGGCTACTTTTCTGAAAACAGGCTCTAAACCTCAGTTAACGTGGTTCATTCTGCTCTAAGGGAACGCATAGCCCTGCCCTCTTTGTTGGGGAGTTTAAGCTGTTTTTGGGCTATTTTCAACAAAATAAGCCTGAAACAGAATGTGGATAACATAGGCAAACGTACCTGCCTATTCAGATTAAGTTATTATATTTGTTAATTAGGCTCTCAGTATTTGCCGAAGCCAAACGGCTGAAAGCCCATCATCCCCATACACCTCGTCTTCTAAGTCATTTATTTTCAAGAGGATAAAATCACCAGTAGTTGAACGGGAGATGGAGCTTGGCTTTTACGGCGGCAATAGGAGCTATTTTTTTGAAAACAAGAATTATCTATATAAAGGAAATTGACCTGTGGGATGTAGTTCATGTTCTAGTGGCGGCTGCGGCACCAAAACGACTTCTTCGCCTGACGGCACCGAAGTTGTAGCGGGCTGCAAAAGCAACGGCGGTTGCAGCACGGGAGGCTGTAACCGATTAAATGTATTTGATTGGCTCTCAGACATGGAAATACCCGTGTCTTTCAAAGAGTTTGACATAGTAGAGATCCGCTTCAAAGGCGGGCGCAAAGAGTTTTTCCGGAACATCAACCACCTGCCGCTCATCACCGGCGACGCCGTGGTGGTAGACGTGCCCAACGGGCACCACATTGGCCATGTGTCTCTGAAGGGCGAGCTGGTGCGGTTGCAGATGAACAAGAAAAAGGTTCAGAACAACGACGAGCTCCGGAGCATCTACCGCGTGGCCACCGAGAAAGACATGGAGAAGTTCAACCTCGCCCGCGAGCAGGAACCCACCACCATGTACCGCGCCCGTGCCATTGTGCAGGAACTCAAGCTCAAAATGAAGCTCTCAGACGTAGAGTACCAAGCCGATAAAACCAAAGCCACCTTCTTCTACTCCGCCGATGACCGCGTGGATTTCAGGGAACTGATCAAGAAACTGGCTGAGGAATTCAAGGTACGGATTGAGATGCGCCAAATCAGCCTGCGGCACGAAGCCGGACGTTTGGGCGGCATTGGATCTTGCGGCCGTGAACTGTGCTGCTCTACCTGGCTCACCGATTTTAGGAGCGTCTCTACCACGGCGGCGCGTTACCAGAACCTATCTCTGAACCCCAGCAAGCTGTCTGGCCAGTGCGGGCGCCTCAAGTGCTGCCTCAACTATGAGCTGGAAACGTACATGGATGCCCTCAAAGACATCCCGAACGTAAACCGCCCGCTCCAAACCAAAGCCGGAGACGCCTTTCTGCAGAAGACCGACATCTTCCGCCGCATCATGTGGTTCGGGTACCGGGGCGACAGCAACTGGTTCCCGGTCACCGTGGAGCGGGTGCACGAGGTTCTGAAAATGAACGCCGCCGGCGAAATGCCGGAGAACCTGGCCGAGGAAGTGAAAAAGCAGCAGCCCGAAGTGGTGGACTTTGTGGAAGCCCTGGAAGGCAACCTAGACCGTCTGGACGAGCAATACAAAGCCAAGAAAAAACGCAACAAGAAGAAGAATAAAAACGGAGGCACCGCCACCGCTGCCTCGGAAGTGTTGGCCCAAGCAGCCCCCACCCCAGAAGTGCGCCGTGACCGTCCTTCGGGCCGGCCGGTTCCCGCAGAACCAAGGCCACGCCCTGAGCGCGGTAGCGACAGACCGGCAACCTCTGAAAGCAGACCGCCAAGGCCTGAGCGCGAACCCCAGGGGAAAGGCCAGCAGCCGCAAGGCAAGCCCCGCCCAGAGCGTGACCAGAACCAGCAGAACCGCCCGCCCAGAGAGAACCGGCCACCCCGGCCAGAGCGTCTGCCAGGGCAGCGACCGCCGCAAAACAGGCCACAACCGGCAGCACCGCAGGCCGCAACTCCCGGCGCAGTAGCAGCACCGGAAAGACCAGAAGCCCCGCCACGGCCCGAAGGAGAGCAACGCAGCCGCCGGAACCGCAACCGGAACCACAGAAACCGCCGCCCCGGTAGCCCGGAAGGCGCACCACCACAAGCAGAAGCGTAATGGGAAAGTCTTTTCGTCTTTGCCTGATTTTGTTATGCGTGGGTCTGTTGCTGGGCAGCTGTGACGCGAACCGCGTGTTTGAGGAAAACCAGGACATTCCAGACAACCAGTGGCCAGTGGCGTTGGCCCCCGTGTTTGAGTTTGAGATCACAGATACCACGCAGCGGTACAACGTGTTTTTCAACGTGCGTAACGCGCTGCATTACCCGTTCTACAATCTGTACCTGCGGCACTTTCTGGTAGGCCCAGACGGAAAGCAGATCAGCTCCATGCTGCACGAGATGTTCCTGATGGATCCTAAAACGGGTGAGCCCAAAGGTAGCGGCGCCGGTGATATCTTTGACCACCGGTTCAGGGGACTCAAGAACGTGCGTTTCCCCCAGGCCGGGAAATACCAGCTTAAACTAAACCAATACATGCGCCAAGACCCCTTACCGGGCATTATGGCGGTAGGCATACGGGTAGAAAAGGCAGTTCCTTAAGCCCAGCCAGCGTTAAATCCTGAAAGTCGTTTCTGGCCTGATTTTGGCAAATCAAGCTGGAAACGACTTTTTTTTGGCGGTAATTGTTTAGAGCCTTCTACCCGTATTTCTACTTAGGCAACTCTATTCCCCAAAAACAGTATGTGAACGAACCTAACTTTTACTGACCTATGAAACTCGCCCTTGAGCTGCTTGGCTGCTTTTTTATTTTGGCTTCGCTGCTAACGCTGGTAAAAAGCACCAATTGGTGGATAAGAATACTGGATTTTCCACGGGTGCAGGTGGCTTTGCTGGGTACGCTGGTGTTGGGGGGCTATGGTTACCTGTTCGGGTACGAGTTGCTTACCCAGAAGATTTTTGCGGGTTTGCTGGTACTGGCCATTGTCAATGAGTTGGTGCACGTTCACAAATTCACTCCCTTTGTGCGGGTGCAGGCGCTAAGATCCAGGATCAAGGCTCCCAAGAACTCCTTCGGGATCATGATTTCCAACGTACGCATGTCCAACACCAATTATGACCGCTTCCTGAAAGTGGTAAAGGAGAACGACCCAGACCTGCTGCTCATCAATGAACCCAACCAGCGCTGGGCAGACGCCATCTCTGAACTGGATGACCGCTATCCTTACTGCATCAAAGAACCGCTGGAGAACACCTATGGCATGATGCTGTACAGCAAGTTCAAGCTCATAGACTCAGAGGTCAGGTATTTGGTGGAAGAAGGAATTCCCTCCTTTTATACCTTGATTGAGTTGCCAAGCGGCAAAAAGTTTGATCTCTTTACCGTCCATCCGCAGCCGCCGCACCTGCACAAAGACACAGACACCCGTGAGGCCGAGTTACTCACGGTGGCTAAAATGGCCAAAGACTCGCCGTACGCCAGCATTGTCATAGGTGACCTGAACGATGTGGCCTGGTCGTACACCACCAACCTGTTCCGGAAACTAAGCGGCCTACTGGATCCGCGTATTGGCCGGGGGTTCTACAACACCTACAATGCGTTCGTGCCTTTCTTCCGATACTCCCTGGACCATATCTTCTATGACCCGGCCTTCCGGCTGATCAGGATGAAGCGCCTGCCCTTCTTTGGCTCAGACCATTTCCCCATGTTCGTCAGGCTGAACTATGAACCCCTGGAAGCTTACGAGCACCACGTTCCGGAACCCAACCAGGAAGAACAGGAAGACGCCGAAGAACTGCTGAACAACCTGGAGGTGGACATTCCTGCCACCGCCAGTCCCAACACCCTGCAAAAAAAAGCGGACGGGAAAGGATAACAGTATAAAATCCTGGCAGCCCTTCCGGGTATTCTTGAGGCGAGAAGTGAGGTAAACTCAGTAGCTATTGTCTTTGTGCCAGCCTTATTCCTTTCCTTAGAATAACCCCCGATTTATGGGTTTATGGGCTCCTTTTGGCATAAGTAGCAGTAACCGCTCACGGCCACGGGGCCCAGCCTTCCGGCTGAGATAAGTGCGTTAAGATAAGGCTATTACTGCTTGAGACAGCGCCCCCCCCTCGGAGGCTAATCTTGTAGGGAAAAAGAACGGTTATTTATTTCCAAAAGATTCCAGAGAATCAAACCGCTCTTTCGGAGTTCCACTCCGGAAGCCTATTGCCGGGGAGTTCCACTCCCCTTCTTTTACCCGTGGCTCCCGGCGGAGTGGAATTCCGCAGCAGGCAGGTTCAGGAGTAGAACTCCCGAACAGCAGGGAAATATTTTTCTCTACAAGATTAGCCTTTGCCCAGGAGGGGAGCTTCCCCAACTTACTGCTTTTGGCAGGCTAGGGCGCAGATTTACTTCCGTGACGCATATAACTGCCGTTATGCAGGAGCTTCACCCCTACCTCTCTCACAGAGGAGGCCGCTGATGCGTTTAGAGGTTGTTTTGCGAAAAACGAGCCCAAAACGGAGAAACCTGTGAGGTCTTGGAGACCTCACAGGTTTAGCATGAACTGGCATGAGACAGCCGTCCTGTGCCTAAGAACCATACTGTTGTGGTGCGTAGAGTTAGCGCCAGCGCTCTACGCACCCCTGGACAGCCAATCTCCTGATTGGCGAGCCATCGGCACAGACACTCGCAGGTCTAAAGACGCGACAAGGTCTTTTGGAGCAGGCGGTAGTACAGGGAGGGGGAGCCAATAAAAACTGGCGCGAGTCTCCAGACGCACCAGGAGCTACCAGCACGTTTGCGTAACATCAGGCACATAACTTTGCAAGTCACAGATTTACTTTCGTGCCAGAGGAGATCTGCTGCTATTTTCCCTTTGGATAAGCCCCAAAGAGAGCCCCTCCCGCTAAAGCACTGCCGCCACTTCAACTCCAATGCGTACCTGTTATCTAGCAATGGCATAAAACCACTTTCTAGTTTTTACCTCTTTTTCAAAAATCAGGCAGAAAAGACAAGGGCAAAAATTAAATTCACAATTAACCCCTCCAACCTGACATAAATTTTAAGGCTATTCTCTTATATATTCTTTCTGGATTAAAAAATCGCAATGCGGGAGTTAACCATGCAAACACCGGTTCGTATAGTATAAACACTTTCCTCAGAAGTGGGTACAACGCCTGTTTCTAAGGCAAGCTTTCCAAACTCACTATTTCATAAACCTAAAACAAAGGAGATTCAACCATGGAAGACAATCAAAAAGGGCAGCAAAACGATAATAAAGGCTCCTCTACTACTGGATCAGGCAGCGGTGGCATGGGTGCAAACGCTTCAACCTCCTCTTCATCTGATGCGATGGGCAAAAGCTCAACCTCAGATGCCTCTCTTGGATCTTCGGGCGCCCAAGGCAGCTCTGGCTCATCTTCTGGTATGACGGGGCAAAGTGGTTCAGGAGCCAGTGGCTCCAGCGATTCTTCCAATACTTCCGGAACCGGAACCTCTTCATCTGAGTCCAAAACGACAGCGGGTAGGAAAGGCGCCGGAAGCAAAACTTCTTCCACTTCCTCTACTCCAAAAGCCGGCTCTAAAGCAGGTTCTTCTACTTCTGCCAAGGCTTCGGGAGATAAATCAGGCACCGGTAAATCATCTGGCAAATCTGCCTCGGCTTCTACCTCAGATAACAACACAACCGGCGGCTCAGCGGCCTCCATGGGAAGCGGCATGGGCTACGGCGGCTCACAAGGTGGCGAAACCGGCAACCAGGGCAGTTCTTCCATGAGCGGCATTAGTGGTGGCGGTAACTTCAACGGTGAACAAGGCGGCTACGGCGCACAAGGCGGCGGCGGAGCTGGAGGTGCTGGCAACGGCTACCAGGGAGGAGGCAATAACGGCAGCTTCGGCGGCGGAAACTCCTGGAACAACCATGATGACCAACACAACCGTTACGGCGGACAAGGTGGCGGCAACTACGGCAACCAAGGTGGTTCCAACTACGGACAAGGCGGTTACGGCGGCAACAGCAACCAAGGTAGCTCCAACTATGGTATGGGCGGCTATGGTGGCCATACCGGTCACTCACAAGGCGGTCAAGGTGGTTACGGCGGCGGTTCTGGCATGGGCAGCAACCCGTATGGCATGAGTTCACAAGGCGGCTACGCCGGAAATTCTTCGCGCTCAGAATCTGACCGCGGCGGTTATTCAAACTACGGTGGCTCTGGCTATTACGGAAACCAAATGGGCTACGGCACTGAGAGCGGCTACGGCATGCACGGCGGCGGCCAAGGCAGCGGCCACGGTGGATATAGCCAAGGCTACAGCAACCAGCAAGGCGGCTCTTACGGTTCTATGGGCTCCAGAGGTGGTTCTTACAGCGAAGAATACGGTTCACGTGGCGGCTCACGCGGTGGTCAGGGCTACGATGGCAATTCTGACTATGACGGTGGCTACAGCCAGGGCGGAAACGCGTACAGCACCCAATACGGTGGCGGCGGTTCTGGCCGGGGCGGCAGCAATTACGGTTCACATGACATGGGCTCAAGAGGCGGCTACGGCGGTTCTATGGGCAATGACAGGGGCTCCCGCGGTGGTTACGGCTCCTCCCAGGGCGGAAACCAGGATTGGCAAGGCGGTGGCGGCTCACAGGGCGGCCGAGGCAACGATAGCAGCGGCTACGGCTCTATGAGCGGTGGCGGTGGCCAAGGTGGTTACAGCACCCACAATGCCCAGGGCGGCGACTTTGGTTCCCGTTCTTCGCAGGGAGGCGGCAACCGTTCCCAGGGCGGCTACGGTTCTATGGGCGGTGGCAACTACGGCGGTTCTTCTGACGGAGCCAGCCAGGGATCACAAGGCGGCAACTATGGCCAAGGCGGTCATGGCGGTGGCAGCTTTGGCGGTTCCAACTACGGCAACCTGGGCAATGACATGGGCTCGCGCGGTGGATATGGTTCCTCCGGTACCGGTTCCAGAAATGGCGGCCAGGAGCACGGCCACGGCGGTGCCTCTACCGGCGGCGGTTACGGCGACCAGAGCCGTGACTACGGCATGGGCGGCTACGGCCAAGGGGGCAGCAGCTACGGCAGCTCCAGCGGTTACGGTGCCTCTTCTTCTGGTATGGGCTCTCGCGGCGGCTATGGTGACACGCAAGGCAGACAATCCAGCTATGGCGGCGGCGGCTCTGGCTACGAGAATCGCTCCAGATACGGAAACTCCAATGACCATGATGATTCTGAGGATAACAACCGTGACGGACGTTCTTCCCGTGGTGGTTCTTCCAGAGATGACCGTTAGTAGGTTCTAGCCTATACCTTACAACAAAAAGCCCCGCTGAAACTAGCGGGGCTTTTTGTTGTAAGGTATAGCAGTTGTACGAAGCTAAGTACGCGGAAAAATTAGTTTGACATACTTTATTTGATACGTTAGAAGCAATCCCGGTAAGTGACCGCAAATTCCTCAAACGTGTAAGGCGGGCGGCCTATGATCTGCTGCACGTCGCTGGTCACGCCAGAGGCGTAGCCGGCGCGGGAAATGGCGTTCAGTTCCAGTAGGCTTTCGGTCATCCAGTCTGGTAAGTTTTGCTGTTGCATGGCGGCGCGGGCGGCTTCTTCCGGTACATCTAGGTATTCAATGGGGCGGCCGGTGGCGCTGGAGAAAACCTCGGCTATCTCGTAGCCAGAAAGGGCCTGGGGGCCGGTGAGGGTGTAAGCCATTTGCGTGTGTTCATCGGGGTGCAGTAAGATTTGGGCGGCTACGTCTCCTATATCCCTGACGTCAATGTAAGAGACCCGGCCATTCCCCATGGGCAGATAGAAAGCGTTTTCAGCTTTTATACTGGGCGCGTACTGGTGCACGAAATTCTGCATGAAAGAGCCGGGCCGCAGCAGCGTATAATTCAGTCCAGAGCTCTTCAGGTAATCTTCGGCTTGGCGGTGCCACTGCCCCAGTTGGATGCCCGGCTCCACCTCCGCCCCGCTGGCCGAAAGGCGTACCACATGCCGTACCCCGGCGGCCTGGGCGGCATCGGTCAGTTTTTGGGCCATTTCCACCTGATCGGCAGTAAAAGGGGTAATCAGGAAAGCAGTGTTCACCCCGGTGAAAGCCACCGCCAAACTCTCTGGCCGCTCAAAGTTGATTTCCACCAGTTCTACCCCGGGCAGGCGCTTGAGGTTATCTCCTTTGATGAGGGAGCGTACTCCAGCCCGCACATCAGCCCCCAACGCCGAAAGTGCTTTTACGGTGGCAGAACCAACGGTGCCGGTCGCGCCGGTTACCAAGATGATAGTAGACATATTGCTGAGGTTGAAGGTTTGGTCTGAAGGATGCTTCCCTCCTGATGTATTCCCTTCAAACGGAAAAAAGACCGGAGCGTTTTCCGGCTGTTTTGGAAAAAACAGACCAGATACAGAAAACCGCTTCCGGGCTGGTCAGCGGGTTCAAGTTACCTACCAAACCTTCTCGCCAGCGGGAAGGCCTGGTACTTTTTATTACCGAGTTTTCAAGTGGAAAGAACAGGGAGCCCACTTGCCGTTTTGCGCCTGTTTTCCTGAAAACAGGCGCAAAACGGCTACTTCTTCAGACTCAGCATAAACAGCGTTCCCTTCTCGTTGGAGATCATCATGTCGGTGTCGTTCACGAAGACCAATCCTTCGGCCTGGCCTACTTTGCCCAGCGGAATCTGCTCTTTCCTGCCTTTGAATGCCTGCTCGGGGCTATCGGCGGCCAAGAGGTAAACCCAACCTTCGCCCAGCAGGGCAATGTGACGGCCATCTGGGGAAATGTCTGCGGCGGTGATTTTGGTGGTGATCTGGATACTGTCCAGGGGGGCTACGGTCTGGGTTGCCCCCGGCTGGTTGGCGACCTTGTAGAGTTTCACCCAGTCGCCTTTGCCCCGGTTTTTGGTGAAGAGGTAGAAGGCGTTGTTGTGCAGGAGAAAGCCCTCCACGTCAAAATTCTGGTTCTGCTTGGATGGCGGAAACTCTGTCTGGTCGGCGTACTTGAACGGGATGGTGCCCACCACTTTCTTCGCTTTTTCGTCTACCTTCAGAATCTGCAGATCTTGGCGGGTGTTCTCGTTGTTGCCCATGTCGCCCAGGTAGAGGAACCCGTCTGTGCCGCGGGTAATGTCTTCCCAGTCATTGTTTTTGGCGCCCTGCACGTTCATGGTCTCCAGCAGCTCGCCAGATTGGTTTATTTTGTATAAAACCGCCTCATTGCCCGCGTCTGGGTGCGTCCAGAAATTGCCATCGGCGGAAGCCTCCAGCCCTGAGCTTTCGGGCACCGATTCCTTGCCCATTTTGCTCATCTCCCGCAGGTCATACTTGTTGTTGACGGCAAAGCCCTCAGAGGCGGGGTTCTTGTCTTTCTTTTTCTTGCCTTCTTTCTTGTCTGATGTATCTGAGGCCACGTTTTCGCCCTGCGCCGATCCGGTGTCACAGGCCACGGCAACGAGCAAGCTAAGGCCGGCGGTAATTTCCAGTAATTTACTTTTCATAGGGTTGGGACAATTGGGTGAGTTTCTGCCAGACCTGCTCAGGCTGGTTCCAGAACTGACGGCTGTACACGGCTCCGTATTTCCAGCCCCGGGCTTTGAGGCGCAAAGGCACATCGGCGTGCGAGGCTTTGGCCGAAGGTCTACGGAAGTACAGATCGTCATCCGTTAACACTACGGCCTCATACCGGCTGCCGTTGCGGAAAGTGAGGTCGGCAAAGGGAAGTTCCAAGGATAACCGCGTATTTGTCTTGTTTTGGCCAAACTCCTTTACTAACGCCGGGTACAAAAGCAAGGCCGAGGGGATGTTGGCCGGGGGCGATGGCCTGGGCGTGAAGCCGTTCTCGCTCACCTCGCGGGCAAAGGCCAGGTACTCGCGCAACAGCCTCGGGCCAGGGTGTTTCACGTTCTCCGTGGGGAATTGCTCGGGCCACAGACTGGTCACCACGTACACCCGTTTGATGGCCCGCGTGATGGCCACGTTCAGCCGGTTCTCGCCTTTGGCCGCGTTCAGGCTCCCGAACATGGCCCGCACCACGCCGGTGGCATCAGGCGCGTACCCAATGGAGAAGATGATGTATTGCCGCTCATCGCCTTGAATGTTCTCAATGTTCTTGATGATAAGTTCCTGGGGCAGTTTCACGTTTTGGGCCAGGGCCGCTTCTTCCAGTAAATCCTGCACCAACTGTTGCTGCGGAAAGTTGAAGGTAATCACCCCAATGTTGGTTTCGCCCTTACTCATCAACTCAAACACCAAATCGCGCACGCGTTCGGCCTCTACCCTGTTGGTCTGGTTTTCCCAAACGCCTTCTACTTTCAGGTATTGCAGCGCCGGCTCGGCGGTATTCATGGCCTCCAACTTAGGAATAAGCTGGAGTTTATGCCGGTAGAAATGCTGGTTGGAGAACTGAATCAACTCTGGGTATTGGCTGCGGTAATGCTCAGAAAGCAGCGTCTGCGGCAGGTGCAGCGCGCTCAACTGCAACAGCGATTCCACCAACAGTTCCTCCGTCTCGTCCTCATCTGTCCCGAAACGCACGCGGTACAGGTCTGACGGCCCCAACTGCTGCTCATCACCGGCGATTACGGCCTGTTTTGCCCGAATCATAGCCGGAATACCCACCTCCGCGAAACACTGCGAGGCTTCGTCAAAGATCACCAGATCAAAGATGCGCTCCAGCGGAAACAACGCCGAGACCGTTTCGGGCGAAGCCAGCCAACACGGCAGCAACTGACGTATTTCCGCGCCAAACTCAGCGTTCAGTTTGCGCAGCGGGAACAGCATCCGCTTTTTACTTACCTGCGTGAGCAAGCGGCGGTACGTAACCGGATTGCCCAGCCGGTTGTACTCCATGCTCTTGTACGTCTGCTCGCGCAGGTTGAGCAAAATGATTTGGCGGCTCAGCTCGGCCTTCTGCTTGATCTTTTCCTGCAGTTCAGTCTCCAGCCGCTCCAGTTCACCGGTACTCACAATGGTGAGCACCGGGTTTTGGCCTTCCAGATGCTGCACCCAAGCTAGTAAAACGCTATTCTCTACTGCCTGCAGTTGGGCTTCCACGCTTTGCGGAACTGCGGGCCGCAGGTCATCCAGCCAAGTCCGCAACTCAGGTGAGAAGGTTTGCACCAAAGCATCAAAAAGCACCATCCGGTCGAAGTGCTCGGCCAGGCTTTGCCCCATTCTCTGAGTGGCATTGGCATCCGTAGCCATCACCTCTATCTGCGAGGGAGTAAGCCAGCTTTCCCACTCGCGGATCTGTTCCTGCAGCTGCTTTAGTTTTGGCAGTGTTTGCGAGAAAATAGCCCTAAAACGCTCTGTCTGCGTCTGCAATAGAGTATCTGGCAAAACGTCATAGGCGATGAGCCTTTGAATGACTTTCCGCTGTTCCCACGCCTGCTGCAGGGCTGCCAATTCCTGAATAGCCTCCGCTCCAAAAAAATCAGCCGGAACTTCTAAAGCGGGTTCCAGCAATTTTAAGTTTTGCCATTGGGTTTGCAGAGCTTCCCATTGCTTCAAGGCAGTGCGCAGGTGCTCTACGGCGGTATCTGAGTTGGTCAGGTTCTTGCCTTCGGCGAACGCCGCCAGTTTCTTTTTATCTGAGGAAAAACTCCACTGGATTTTGCTCAGGAAACCGCGTTGGGCTTGGTCATACGCCGCCAATAATTGAGTGACTTGCTGGGCCTCTGTAGGTGAAAGTTTGGTTTGCGTAGCGGCGGTTTCCTGTTGCAGTTGGGTTCGTTGGGTTTCGCGCTGCTTGTAGTCCTTGGTTTGGGCCAGATTTCCGAAAAACAGGCGGGAAACCACTTTGTCTGCCAAGGCGTTATGCACGGCGTAAAGGGTGGGCAGTTCCTGCAGTAAGGCCTGGAGCGCGTCCCAGGGTTCGGCTTGGGAAGGGATCAATTCCTGTACTTGCCCGGCAGTGGCTTGCGCCGAAGCCGGGATTTCGGTCAGCAGTTGGGTCAGTTTCTGGCGTTCTGTCCAGGTGTGGTGATGGAAAGACCGGCGGTCGTTCCACGGGAAATCCGGGCTTTGCAGCAGTACCGCGTCTTGCAGGTAATGCAGCAGGCGCGGACGCCACTCTTGCCAGGTGGTAGCGGTGAAGTGGAGGTAAATGCCTTCGGCGGAGAGGTGCGGGGCCCGTGGGTTGCTGCGCAGGTACAATTCTTTGGGCGACCAGCCGCAGGTCTCGGTATCAAACAATGCCTCTTTCAGACTGTGCAGCCGTTCAGAGATCTGGTTGATGCGGCGGCTGGTTTCCAGAAACTGCCGTTCGGCCTGAATGTTGCCTAACGCCACGTTCTGCCGCTGGTATTCTTCTACCTGCTCAATCTGCTGCCGTATTTTAAAGAAAACCGCCGGTCTATCTAAGTTCAGGTCATGCACCAACGCCGAGAACTGGTCTAAGCCGGTGGTGGACAGACGTTGGTACACGACGTCCAGCGCGGCCCGCTTCTGGCACACCACCAACACACTTTTGCCCCGCGCCAGGTAATCTGACACCAAATTACAGATGAGCTGTGATTTGCCCGTGCCCGGCGGCCCCTGCACCACCACACTTTGCCCCGCTTTCACCTGCCGGAGTGCGGCTTCCTGCGAGGCATCGGCGTCAAAGGCGGTGAACAGTTGCTGCTCCAGTTGCGCCTGCGCGGAGGTGACCTCGGTTTGCGGCAAGAGCAGTTCCTCCAAAGACTCCGCGGGCGGGTTTTCCAGCAGGTCATCGTAGTCTGCTAATTGGTAGGAACCCGCTTGGGGAAAGATGCCTAGCACGGCTTCGGGTTGGAGTTTCAGTTGGCCGGGTTTCCAGGTTTTCTCCAGATCATCGCGTTTATAGGCTTTGAACGGCTGCAACGCGTCTTTCATCAACTCCTGATTGAAGTTGATTTCCAGGTTACTTTCCTTCAAAAGTTCATAAAGCTTGGTGCGGAATTGCAGGTCATCGGAAGGAAACTCGTCAAAGTCCTCTTCCATGAGCGCCTCATCTGGCGTGAGGTTGAGGTAATGCGCGTAAGCCAGCAGAAAGCTTTTGTTGAAGAAAGCAGGCGAGTCTTCTGGGCGCACCAGTTGCCATTGGCGTTTCTCGTTCACCCGCAGTTCCACCGGGAAAAACAGCAAGGGGCAGCGCACGAGCGTCCCATCTGTGAAAGTGCCCTCCACGAAGGGCCACCCCACAAACAACTCCTTCGCGCCGCGCTCTTCCCAGATCATGTGTGCCCGGCGCTGGATGGTCTTCAGGCTCTTGGTGAGCGGGGCCAAGGTGGCATCCCGGGCATCGGCAACGGCACACAGCGTTAGGTTCTGCTTTCCGGCCAAAAGGTCTTTCACGTACTCATAAGACGGACTTTTGTGGGCGAAGTCCAGAGCGTGAAGGTCTAAGTGCAGGCTGGCGGAGGGCTTAAGTAACACCAGAGACCTATTGGAACCACTAAGATTCAGGAGACGGCGCTGGTACTGTTTGAGCAGGTGCGGAAGCGGGGTTTCGGGATTGGGCATACAAGGTAAACGGTGAGGCCTGGAGGGTGTTGTACGAAGAATTTCGCGTTTTTAGGGCGTGGTTAAATTACGCATTGCCACACGCAATCCACAAGGGATTACCCCTACAAATAACCTAGTTACTGTAATTTCAGGCTGTTTTAAGTAAAACAGCCATAAAACAGAAATTACTGAACCGTCAAATACGGCTGCAGCTTCTGGAACTTTGCCTCCTCTATGAGTTTGATTTTGCGGAGTTCTTCTAGACTAGGATACGGCCCGTGTTGCGTGCGGTAATTCACAATGGCTTTGGCCAGGCTGAAACCGATGTACGGGTGTTGCCGAAGCGCTTCAAACGTGGCCGTATTGAGGTTGATCTTACGGGGTGCGTTGGCTTTGGAGAGGAAGCCGTACTTGCGCACACTGTCCACTATCTCGGGGGCCAACCCGTAGACCTCCGCCACCTGCTCTACGGAGTGGAAGCCGCCCATCTTGTTCCTAAAAGCGACAATCCTGGCCGACAACTTACTGCCAATCCCTTTAATCTGCTTCAGCTCGGTGGTATCGGCGGTGTTGAGGTCAAACGGCTGTACCTCCCACCGCTTGCGCGGGTACTCCGTTTTAGGCCTGTTTTCTGGATAAGGCCCCGAAAACGGCTGGTCTTTTTTGTACGTGTCTGCGTACCCGGGGCTTTCATCGGGTAGGTTGATGTACGGGTACCATAACTGGAAAAGCGAATCTGGGAGGCCGTAGATTTTCTGCAGTTGGGCTTTGCTTTTGAAGGCACCGGCCTTGGCCTTGTAGTTGAGAATGCGCTGCGCGATGTACTTGTTGAGCCCCAATTCCTGCCACTGCTCCACGGTTAGCTGGTTTGGGTTGAAGCGGTATAGTTTGATGGGCTTGCGCCGGTAGGAGCCCGCTCTTTCGGTTTCGGCTACTTTTACCTGGGTATCCAATTGTACTACCAGACTGTCCAGCAGCTGCTGGTCGGCGGTGGGGTCATAGGGAACATCGTCCTGGAAAAAGAAAAATGGTGCCGCTATGAGCACTACCATCAGAAAAATCAGAATAAAGAACTGCTTCAGCTCCCGTTGGGAGAACGAAAAGTAACCCTGAAGAGCGCGAAGCAGACGGTTCAGCATAGACGCTTTCTACGGGGAAAGTAGAGGGAAGGATGATGGTAGCTTACCCAATAAAGCAAAATCGGTTTTGGGGCTGTTTTGATGAAAACAGCCCCAAAACCGATTTTCTAGAGATAGGCCGGCCGCTTAAATCTGCCCTGCCACAATGGCAATGCTTTCTTTGAAGGTGCGGGGCTGGAAGCCTAGCTGCGTTTTGGCTTTGGTGATGTCAAAACCGGTGCGCGGCGGGCGTTTGGCGGGTTGGGTGAAGAGGGTGCCGTCTACTTCCTCAATCAGGGTTTTGTCTAGGTTGAAGTACTCGGCTACCTGTACGGCCATTTGGTGCGGGGTCAATAACTCTTCGCCGGAGATGTTGAAGATGCCCTGGGCGTCGTGTTGGGCGGCGAGCCAGCAGCCCTGGGCGAGGTCTTCGGCGAGGGTGGGCGTGCGGAGTTGGTCATTCACTACTTTGATGTGCTTGCCTTGCTCCAGGCTGCCTTTCACCCACAATACAATGTTAGAACGGCCATAGTCATGCACAATCCCGAAGACCAATACGGTGCGCAGGATGGCCCATTTGCAGGCGGCGCGTTTCACCAGTTCCTCGGCGGCCAGTTTGCTCTCGCCGTAGAAATTGACGGGCGCACCTTCGGCTTCCTCGGTATAAGGGCCGTTTTCACCATCGAAGATAAAATCAGTGGAGACGTGGATGAGGTGCACGCCGTGCCGTTCACAGGCTTTCACCAGGTTCTCTACCGCGTCTACGTTCTGTTTCCAGCATTCTTCGCGTTGGCTCTCGCAGTCATCTACGTTGGTCATGGCCGCGGTGTGGATGATGTGCGTAGGCTGGGTTTGGGCAATTACCTGTTCCACCTGGTCGGCATTGGCCACGTCCATGGCCGCGAAGGCTACGTGCGGGTACAAACCGGCTAATTTGTTCTGCCCACGGGAAGAGGCTATCAATTTGATGTGCGCTTCTGTGTGCAGCAGGCCAATCAGTTTCTGCCCCAGCAGACCGTTGGAACCGGTAATGAGGATGGTCTTCATAGTGGAAGGTTATTCGTAGCGGTAGCCGTACAATTTAGTGATTTTCTTTTTCTTCATCTTGTTGGCGGTCACCGTCATCTTGATGTCCTGGGTAGGGCGGTCGCGGTAATCTTTGGGGGCGTCCGCTATTTTGTCAATGACAGACAAACCGTCAATCACCTGTCCGTACACGGTGTATTGCTTGTCCAGGAACGGCACGCCTTCATGGTTCTCTACCAGGTAGAACTGAGAGCCGCTGGATTCACGGTTAGGGTTCATCTCATCGCCCATGCGGGCAGCCGCCAAAGCGCCATAGACGTGCTTGTGGTGCGGAAGGATTTCGGCAGGAAGGGTGTACCCCGGATTACCGGCTCCGTCATTATCGGGGTCACTGTCCTTGGTGTTAGGATCACCGCCCTGGATCATGAAATCTTTGATAACCCGGTGGAAAGTGGTGCCGTCATAGAACTTCTGTTTCACCAGTTTCAGGAAGTTTTCGCGGTGCTTGGGCGTGTCTTCAAACAAGACCAACCGTATAATGCCCTGTGGCGTGGAGATGGTGACCAGGTAATCTTTCTTGCTTTTCTTCTGGGCCATGCCCGCCACACTCAACAGCAGCAGCATGGTCAGTAGGAATAAACTTCTTTTCATTTTGCAAGCATCGTTTTAAGGCTGTTTTCAGGAAATAAAGCCGAAAACAGGTATTCTATATTTCTTGTTTTTGACGTTGTGAGGCAACTCAAAGAATCTCGGTTCAACTCTGGCTCCGCTATTAGCGTTCTGCTCTAATCGATTTCAGGATTCTGTCACCGCCCTGGCTTAGAACAACGTGCGCCAGTTGCTCTCCCATGGCCTCAGCCTGATCAGAAGAACCGGTCATTTCCTCCAGAATAAGTTGTTCACCGTCCAGGCTGATGATCCCGGCTTTTAGGGTCAGGGTCTCGCCGTCAAGGGTAGCCAGGGCGAAGGACGGGATGCTGCAACCGCCCTCCATGGTGCGTAGGTAGGCACGTTCGGCCAAGAGGCAGAGGTGGGTAGGTTTGTGGTCTAAGGCCAATTTCAGGTTCAGCTTGCGTTCCAGCGGAAGCGTTTTGGCGCACTCAATGGCCACGCTGCCCTGCCCGGCGGCGGGAATGAATGTATCCAATGGCAAATGCTGCGCAATCATGTGGTCGTACTGCATGCGGGCCACCCCGGCGTAGGCGAGCAGAATGGCATCGTACTGGCCGTCTTTCAGTTTCTGGATACGGGTTTGCAGGTTGCCCCGGCACTCAGCCGTAATCACGTTGGGGTAGAACCGCTTGAGCATAGACCGGCGGCGGGTGGAAGAAGTCCCGATGACTTGTTGCCCTTCGCCCAACTTGAACAACGGGTCAAAGGAAATCACCACGTCATGCACTTTCTCGCGCTCCATGAAGGCCAGCAGTTCCAGGTCGTCTGGAATGGTGGACTGCACGTCTTTGGCACTGTGCACGGCAATATCGGTGGCCCCGGTGCGCAGGCTTTCCTCCAGTTCCTCGGTGAACACGCCTTTCGCGCCTATTTTATCCAAAGAACGGTCTAAAACAATATCTCCCTTGGTGGTGATGGTGACGATCTCCACTTCCAGGCCGTTGGCGCGCAGCGTGTCAGCCACGTGATGGGCCTGCCACAAAGCGAGGCGGCTGCCGCGGGTACCAATGCGAATGGGAGACGTTGATTGGGTTGTTTCCATATTAGTAACTTATGCCACCGGCCTGATGAGCTGGGCAATTTGGATGGACGTATTTAAAAACGTGATTTTAGGGTGCGCGTTCCGCTCAATGTGGTAATGCGCCTCGTTCAATTCCTGCGACAGTTGCGCCCCGTTGCCCTGGTGGATGAGTTTGGCGAACTTCTGCACGAAGTCCAGTTCGGGCGGCGGCAGAAAGGCAATCAGCTTGCTGTCTACGCCGTACAAAAGCACTTTTCTGAGCAAACCCAGCGCAAACTGCAGGAAGTTCTTCTGGTTCTCGCGGCCCAGTTTCTGGAAATCTTCGCTCTGCTCCAGTACGCCAGCAAACTTATGGTTGTAGCACAGGCGCATCCAGCTCAGGAAGAACGTAAAGTAATCTGAGGTCATTTCCTGGCTCAGGACGCGGGCGGCCTGCAGGTTTCCTTCGGCCAAAGAGACCACCTGGTACGCGCGCTCCCGCTCGGTGCCTTGCTGCTCTACCAGGTATTGGATGACTTCTTCATCGGTGAACGCCCGCACTTTCACCAGTTGGGTACGGGACAAAATGGTGGGCATGATTTTGTCTGAGGCGTTGCTCACCAGCAGAAACACGGTGGCGGCGGGCGGTTCTTCCAACAGCTTCAGGAGGGCGTTGGCGGCGCTGGCGTTCATGAGCTCGGGCAACCAGATCACAATGACTTTGTATTTCGCCTCGAAGGCTTTGAGCGAGGTCATGCGCACCAACTCTCGGCTCTCGCCTACCGGAATGGAGCCCTGTTTGTTCTCGGCGCCAATGAACTGCATCCAGTCGTTGAGGGTCTGGTACGGGCTATCGCTTAGGAAAACGCGCCACTGGGTCACAAAGTTCTTGCTCAGGGCATCCTGGTCTTTCACTTTGGTCACCGGCATCACGAAGTTCAGATCTGGGTGAATGCGCTTGCCTATTTTGTTGCAGCTGGGGCACACGCCGCAGGAATCCTGGGGCTGCGGGTCTTCGCAGTTCAGGTACTGGGCATAGGCCAGCGCCAGCGCCAGGTTGGCACTTCCCTCAGAACCTAAAAAAAGCTGCGCGTGGGCCACGTGCTGGGCTTTGACGGAATTGAGCAGCAGTTGCTTTGTTTCCTGGTGGCCGTATATCTGGGAAAACTGCACGTATGAATTTACTGTTTTTAAACGAGGGCCGGAGAAACCTACTTCCCCGCCATTTGTCTGTAAAGATAACGGCGACGGCTGGTTTTTGCCCTACTTTTCAGAAAATAGCGTAAAAACCAGCCGTCGCCGAAGGGATTGTGTAGCAGGACAAATGAGGCTATCTATATTGTCTTCCTGAAAGGATCTTGTGGGGGAGCTAGAAAAGCGGTCAATTAAGCCCATTGCCGTTCGCCGCCAAGATCCTTCCAGGAGGACAAGGAGAAAAGATAGTTATTTCTGTCCGGTCACTTCTGTCTTTTGTGGTGAAGCGATTGTCCCTGCTGGCGCTTCCTCCCAGGTGCGGGAAGGCTTGGTTACCTCAAACAAATGGTCAAAGATGGCACGGTCTTCCTGGGTGACCGTCAATCCTCGGCGGCCGAACACGGCCCCGGCCACTTCATAGAACTTTGGCAACTTGAACGTTTGCGGCTCGGCCCCGCCGCCCCAGGTAAACGACGGAATAAAATTGGGCGGATAACCAGCCCCGAACACGTTGGCCCCCACGCCCACCACCGTACCGGTATTGAACATGGTGTTGATGCCCGTTTTGGCGTGATCGGCCATAATCAGGCCACAGAACTGTAGGCCGGTGTCTACGAATTTTTCCTGGGCATGGCTGTACAGTTTCACGTTGGAGTAGTTGTTCTTGAGGTTGGAGGTGTTGGTATCTGCCCCGAAGTTGCACCACTCTCCCACCACCGAGTTGCCCAAAAACCCGTCATGGCTTTTGTTGGAGTGCCCGAAGAACACGCAGTTGCTGATCTCGCCGCCCACTTTGCAGAAAGGCCCTATGGTCACGTCGCCGCGCATTTTGCCGCCCATGTTGATGACGCTTTCCTCGCAAATGGCAAATGGCCCTCTAATGACGGTACCTTCCTGTATCTGCGCGTTCTTCCCGATGTAAATGGGCCCGTTTTCGGCGTTCAGGATAGCGGCTTTGAACTGGGCACCTTCCTCAATGAAGATGTTCTCAGCATTATACGCCACCGTGTGCGGGTCTGCCAGCGGTTGACTTACCCGCCCTCTGGTGACCAGTTGGAAGTCTTCCCGTATCTGCGCGCCGTTGAACCTGAAAATATCCCAAAGTTGCTGAATGACCGCATGCGGCGGAAGCTCTATCTGCTTTCTGTGGGTTGTAGTGTGCTGGTATACCTCCTCTACGCTTCCCAGTTCCAGGCTATCGGCGTTCAGGGCCACCAGAAGACTGTCTTGAAACAGCGTTCCGCCGGCAGGTAACTGGTTTATCTGCGCTACCAGGTCAGCCGTAGGGCAGACAGCTCCGTTCACGTAAAAGTTCTTCCCTCCCTCCAGCCGCTGCCTGAATTTGCTTTGCAGGTAATCCTCGGCCAGGTAGGAAACTACCCCCCCAGAGAGAAGCTGCCACTTCTGGGCAATGGTCATGATGCCGATCCGGATCTCGGCCACCGGCCGGGTGAAGGTAAGCGGAAGCAGGTTGGCCCGCAGCACCGGGTCATCAAAGAGAATGATGTTCATAAGGCAAAAATAAAAAAGTCTCCCTGAAAAAGTATCAGGAAGACTTCTATACGGTGAACCGTCAACACGCTTATTTCTTGTAACGCTGCTTGAACTTGTCAATACGCCCGGCGGTATCCACGTAGATGTTTTTACCGGTGTAGAACGGGTGCGACGCAGAAGAAACCTCCACTTTGATTACGGGGTAGGTCTTGCCGTCTTCCATGGTGATGGTCTCATTGGAGTTCATGGTAGAACGGGTGATGAATTTAAAATCACTGGAAGTGTCCTGGAAAACCACTTCTCTGTATTCAGGATGAAGGTCCTTTTTCATTATTCTATATTTTTAACTTCGGATTTCTGGAATAGGACTGCAAAAGTAAAGCATTTGCCTCAGATTTAAAACCTTTTCTCAGAAATATTTCCAAAGATACAACTCTGCCGCGTGCCATGCGGCTGTTTTGGCAATTATTTTGGTAATTTAGCCCGAAAACAGCACCGCCCCATGGTCTTTACACTAGAGAACCGCATCCTGGACCATCACCAGATCCTGCAGAAAATCAAGCGCATGGCGTTTGAAATCTATGAGCACAACTTTGAGGAGAAGCAACTGGTACTGGCCGGCATCCACGAGAACGGCTACTTTCTGGCGCAACTGCTGGCCCAGGAACTGCGGGCTATTTCGCCTTTGGAGGTCTCTTTGCTGAAGGTGACGCTGCACAAGACCGAGCCACTCACCCATGACCTTGCCATCTCCCCTGCCCTTTCTTCTTTGACCAACACCACCGTTGTGTTAGTGGATGATGTCTTGAACACCGGTAAAACTTTAGCTTATACCTTGCGGGCGTTCCTGGACAAAGATTGCAAGAAACTGGAGATTGCCACCCTCATCAACCGCCACCACACGCTCTACCCTATCTCTTCTACCTACACCGGCTATTCTTTGGCGACTACCCTGCGGGAGCATATCAGGGTGGTGTTGGCGGAGCAGGAATGGAATGCTTATTTGCTGTAGGCGTTTTGGGGCTTGTTTTGGGAAAAGAGCCTGTAAATGGGTTTATTGAGAGATTGGAGAATTTCCTTTTTGGCTTCTCTGCTGATTTATTCTGAGCATTCTTGAGGTGAGAGACGAAGAGAGTTGCCGTAATTTTTGAGCAGTACAACCAAGCTGATCTGCTATTTCTTTTGTGCACGCTTTTTGTCTAGGCTGGCGTAGCGCGGTAGATTTGCTGGTTTATGGGCTTTCTTGTTTCCTTTTTCCCTCCGTGCGCTCCGTCTTTCTTGCCGAATAGTTTCTAGCTCTTTTCTACTGCCTTTTATACATTTGCCACTATGGCGCGGAAGATACTCCCGTGCCTCATGGGTTAAAAGTCACGGAAGTACCTTCCGCGCCATAGTATTAAATGCTTTCTCTAGTAGTAGCACTTCTATTCCAATAGCGCCTGCCAAGCGGGATTTTCCCCCTTCAAGGTAACACAAGCTGATTTACGTACAACAAAACAACTTCCCTCCTAATTTAGGAGGGGTGCCCGAAGGCCGAGATGGTACGTTGCTAATGAGCGGGCGCTAACGTGTCAGGAGGGGTTAGGGGGAGTTGATTTTTCTTGCCCTCCTTCTCATCCAGCTTCTGGAGCCTTTCCTGGCGTTCCTGCTCCCGTTCTTTCTGTCTGGCGTCGCGTTTGGCTTTGCGGCGGAAGAACCCGTTGAGCAGAATACTGTGCTGCAGGCTTTCCAGGGTGGCATCTAATTTATCTGTGCCAGATTCCAGGTTCTGCATGGTCATCTGCAAGTCCACGGCAAATTCCTGGTCGTTGAGGAGTACGCCTAGGGCATTGCTGTTAGAGCCGAATTTGTCGGTGGTGGTGTTGAGTTTGCTGGTGATCTGGTTTGCCGTGCTCATGACCTGTTCCAGTTGCGTCATGGTGGCTTGCAGCTTGTTGAACGTGACGGTATCGGTGAGCAACTCATCGGCTAGGCCGCCCTGGGTGTTCAGTTTGTTGGAGAACTGGGCCAGGGCCTGCGACGCCCGCACGCTGGTGGCCGAGGTTCTCTGTAAGTTCGCCAGAATGGCCTGGAAGTTCTGCGCCAGTTGGTCATCGGTGAGCAGGGCGCCGGCCAGGCCTTCGCCTTTGGCTAAACCAGCGCTTAACTGTTTGAAGTCATTGGTGATGGCCAGCAGGTTCTTGTTGTTTTCCTGAAGGGTCTGCATCATCTCTTCGGTGCTGAGTTGGGCCGAGGTGGCGATACGGTCCCCCGGTTGTATCACAGGCATTTGCGGGGTTCCTCCCGTGAGCACAATGGCTTTATTCCCAATTAGACTTTCTGAACCAATGGTGGCTTTCACGTCTTTGCGGATGTATTTCTGGGCTTCCTGGGTGATGTCCATGGTGATGGCTACCTGTGAGGGCCCTTCAAAGGCGATGCCTTGCACCACGCCTACCCGCACCCCGGAAAACAGCACCTGGTTGCCTATTTTCAGACCCGTTACGTCATCAAAAACGGCAGACACCTGAATGGTTTTGGTGAATCGTTTTTGTTGGCCGCCCAGCACAAAGATGCCTGCCACCAGAATCACCAGCGCTAAAAACACAAAGACTCCCACCACTACGGCTCGCTTATTTTCTACTGCACTCATCTAATCTATGAAATTGTAATCATGAAATAATTTCACCCGCTCATCTTGGGTGTCAAACACTTCCTCAAACGTTCCCTGGCGCTGAAACTGGCCGTCCAGCAGCATCACCACCCGGTCGCCCACGTCTTTGGCGCAGGTCAGGTCATGGGTGATAATGATGGAAGAGGTATGGAAGCGGCTTTGCACTTCGTTGATCAGGTTATTGATGTCAATACACGTAATGGGGTCTAGTCCGGCGGTGGGCTCATCGTACAGCATGATCTCGGGCCGCAGGATCAAGGTGCGGGCAATGCCTATCCGTTTCCGCTGCCCGCCAGACAGTTCCGAAGGCATCTGGTTAATGGTCTGGGACAGGCCCACGGCGTCTAGCACCACTTCTACCATTTTATCTACCTCGCCCCGGGTCAGGTCGCGGCGGTTACGCACCAGCGGAAACTCCAGGTTCTTCCGGATGGTCATGCTGTCATACAGGGCGCTGTTCTGGAAAGAGAAGCCTATTTTCAGGCGCAGCTGGTCTAGTGCCCGGCCTTTCAATTTGTCAACCCTCTTGCCCAGCACATTTACCTCCCCGGTATCGGGTTTGAGCAAGCCAGAGATGATCTTGATCAACACCGACTTCCCGGTTCCGGATTTCCCCAGCACCACCAGGTTCTCCCCTTTGTACAAGTCCAGATCCACGCCGCGCAGGACATCCAGATCACCGAAGGATTTCTCCAGCCCCCTGATGTTGATGACGCAGTTGCTTCTGTCAATAACCGGTTGTGTCTGTTTCATGGCCTTCTAAGTACTAACGGAGCGCCGTAATTATCTGCAAGGATAACAACTCCTCAATGAACACTAAAAACATAGCTGTTACTACGGACGAATTGGCTGCTTTGCCTACGCCCTCGGTACCTTTTGAAGAATTGTAGCCTTTGTAGCAGCCCACCACGCCAATGGTAAACCCAAAGAGGGCCGACTTGAACAAGGAAGAAAAGATGTCCAGAAACGTGATGGCGTCAAAAACCTGGGAAAAAAACGTCACAAAGCTGGTGCCTTCGTTTGCGTTCACATTCAGGAAAGCACCCAATAACGCCACCAGCATGGTGTACATCATGAGGGCCGGAATCATAAACGTAGTGGCCAGCACGCGGCTTACCACCAGAAACTTAAAGGGATTGGTGGCCGATACTTCCATGGCCTCAATCTGCTCGGTCACTTTCATGGAACCTAGTTCGGCTCCAATCATAGACCCAATGCGGCCCGCCCCAATCAAAGCCGTCACCAGCGGAGCCAACGCCCGCACAATGGCCAAAGACACCAACGAGGGCAGCCACGAGGTAGCCCCAAACTCGGCCAAAGAGGGCCGGGACTGGTTCATGAACACAATGCCAATGATAAAACCGGTAAGGGAAATAAGCGGCAGCGATTTCACCCCAATCTCAAAGCACTGCCTAATGATTTCTTTGAACTCATAAGGCGGCATAAACACCTCCTTAAAAAAACGACCGATAAACGAAGCGATGGAATTCAGCTCGGTGAACACGCGGTCTAATTGCTTGGAGAGTACCTGCGCGCGGGGCCGTCTTACCGGTTTATCGTCATCATTATGGAATTTCATCTATAGTCTTTGTTTTCATTTTCGGCATCCCTCCAATGCGGGACACCTGTCAGGCGCTGCTGAAGTCCACAACGCAATTCATGTGGTTTAAAAGCAGTGTATACGCTTTTACGTTGTCGCTTTCCTTTCATGCTCCATTCTGGCAAGAAGGAGCACGATTAACTAACTTCATACGTGGCTTTCTGTTTTAAGGCAAGCGCTGTTTTTAACCTGTTTTCCTGAAAAAAGCCCGAAAACGGAAAAACAGCCCATAAACAGCATTGTCCTTGCAGGATTCACCGGGAAAGCCGCGGCAAAATTACATCAAAAAGCCTGATGACCTATTAAAAACGTTGAGGAGTTCAGCGGCTGGGCAAGACGCTACCGTTCTTCCTAAATGCGTAGCTTGATGAACGTAGTAGAAATTCTGGTTACAGGGTTTCAAAACGAGTCACAACATCTACTATACAGGTTTTGTTTTTCTTTGAACTGCCGTTAACACGCAGTATCATTGCTGCACCTTACTTTATACCCCATGAAAATCTGTTTCGCCTCAAACAACGCCCATAAATTAAAGGAAATCCAGCAACTGCTGGGGCCGCCTTTTGAGCTGGTCAGCCTGGAAGCCCTGGGCTGCACCCAGGAACTGGCCGAAGACCAGGACACGTTGGAGGGCAATGCCCTGCAAAAAGCTTCCTACGTGTGGGAGAAGTACCAGGTACTCTGCTTCGCCGATGACACGGGGTTAGAGGTAGAAGCGCTTAACCACGAACCCGGCGTTTATTCTGCCCGTTACGCCGGCCCCGCCCGCGAAGACCAGGCCAACATGCAGAAAGTATTAGAGAAACTGCAAGGTCAGCCTAACCGAAAAGCCCGCTTCAGAACCTCCATCGCGCTTATTCTGGAAGAAGGCGAGCAGCACCTGTTTGACGGCATTGTGGAAGGCCACATCATGGAGGCCCCGCGGGGCGAACAAGGGTTTGGCTATGACCCCATCTTTGTGCCGGAGGGCCATGGCCGCACCTTCGCCGAGATGGACAGCCGGGAGAAAAACCAGATCAGCCACCGGGGGCGGGCGGTACAGCAATTGGTTTCCTTTCTGCAACACCGCTACGTGCAAACCGGCACCTGATAAATTCTTTTGAAGGCGCGTTAGGCATCATGCCCACAAAAAGCTAATTTTGCGCGCCGTAAACCAAACGTAATTTATGCATCAAAAGCCATTTATTGTAGGAATCACGGGAGGGAGCGCATCAGGAAAAACCACATTTCTGAGCAGACTACTGGCTTCGTATGCACCTGAAGACATTTGCCTGGTCTCGCAGGACAACTATTACCACGACCGCGACAAACAGTTTATAGACGAAAACGGCTTTCACAACTTTGATTTGCCCACTTCTATTGACAGCGAGGCGTATGCCCATGACATTCTCCAGCTAAGCAAAGGCGAAACCGTTTACCGCAAAGAGTACACGTTCAACAATGCAAACGTGATTCCGCGCCAGTTGGAGTTTAAACCGGCGCCTATTGTAGTGGTGGAAGGCATTTTCGTGTTCTACTTTGAACAAGTGGCCAAGCTGCTGGACATGAAGGTGTACATTGACGCCAAAGAGTACATCAAACTACAGCGCCGCATCTTAAGGGATAAAGTAGAACGGGGGTATGACCTGGATGATGTGTTGTACCGCTACACCAACCACGTGGCCCCCACGTATGAGAAGTACATAAAGCCGTTCAAGAACGATGCCGATGTGATCATTCCCAACAACCGCAACTTTGAGGTGGGCTTGGAGGTATTGGTGACCTACCTGAACTCTAAAATCAAAAAATAACCTTTTCTTACCCCCAAGGGCACTTAACAAAAGCCTCTGCTGTTCAACCCACAGCAGAGGCTTTTGTTTTCTTTAAGAATCCGCTATCTTTGCTTACAGAGATGAAACCCACGCACTACATACAACGTAATTGGCGGCTGCTTTGCACAAGCATTGCCTTGCTGTTGGTGCTCACGGTCAACCACCGGGCCTTACCGGCTTATGCCCACGTCTCGGCCTCCCCGGCAGAGCAGGCCGCAGTGAACAAACAGGGCCGCGATGCGGAATCATCTGTGGTGAAACAGAAAGTCTCTTTTGAGGCCACCACTTCTTTTGTTGCTTTAGAGATAGCTGAGCCTGCTGCCTTCCTGCGCCTCACCTTCATTTCGCCGGTGCAGCAATTGGTTAAAACATCCTTAGGCACCCCCTACTGGGCGTTCTTACTGCAACAACTGGCCACGCTGCCCATCTCTCCCAACGCTCCCTAGCGCCTCTGCCCGGAATTTTCCGCTTTTCACGCGCATTTCCGGGGTAACCTCCGCATTCACTTTCAGGGCTCTAGGCCTGGCGTTTTCTGCTTCCTTTTCAGAAAACAGGGCATAATCGGCTTAGCCGCCTCTTTCTAGTAGCATCATTCCTTTCATTTTTCTTTATTCATTCATTACCAATGCGTAACAAAGGTTTTATCCTTGCCCTGACGGTCATCGTATCGGCGTTGTGCCTGTACTATCTGTCCTTCTCTTTGGTCTCTAAAGGCGTAGAAGAAGACGCCACCCGGTTTGCCACCACCAAAACCGGCACCGTTGACCATTACAAAAGACAATCTTACCTGGACTCTGTCTGGAAAGCCCCGGTTTTCAACTTCCTGGGTGCGGAGTACACGTACCAGGAAGTAAAAGAAAGCGAGCTTGGCCTGGGTCTTGACTTAAAAGGCGGAATGCACGTAACGCTGGAGGTTTCTCCGGTAGAGATCATCCGGGCCATGGCCGGAAGCCGCAGAGATGCCGCTTTTGAGCAAGCCATCACCCGTGCCCAGAAGTTGCAGACCACCAGCCAGGAGAGCTTTGTAGACCTGTTCTACCGCGCTTACCGTGAGTTGCAGCCTAACGCGAAACTGGCTTCCATCTTCGCCAACAGCACCACCCGTTCTTTAAGCTACAACTCTACTGACAAGGAGGTTCTGAACGTCATCAACAAAGAAGTGGATGATGCGGTGGCCCGTTCTTTCAACATTCTGCGCACCCGTATTGACAAATTCGGGGTAAACCAGCCTAACATCCAGCACCTGAAGGGTACCAACCGCATCCAGATTGAGTTACCGGGCGTAGACAACCCAGAGCGCGTTCGTAAATTATTGCAAGGAACCGCTAACCTGGAGTTCTGGGAAGTATGGAGCGTACAGGAATATGGCCCTTATTTCACCCAGTTGAACGACTACCTGGTAAAAGAAGAAGCGGCTAACAAACTGAAAGGCACTGCTGCGCCTTCGGCTGCGCTTGCTTCGGCGGCTGACACTACCTCTAACGCCTTGACTGCCGCCGCAGGGGCAGATTCTTCTGCGTTGGCTGCCCAGTTAAGCAAACTCGCTGACAGCGCCGCTGCCCAGCAAGACTCCATCAACCCTAACCAAAGCTCACTTTTAGCGCGTCTGTTCACTACCCTGCCAGGTGGTTTAGGCACCAACGTGCGTGACACCGCCAAAGTAAACGCGCTGTTTGCCAAGTCGGAAGTGAGAGCGATCTTCCCCCAGAACATGAAGTTCCTGTGGGGTGTGAAGCCAATTGTTGCCAATGACGGGGCTGAGTTCCTGGAACTGTACGCCGTGAAGAAAGGCCGCGACGGCAAAGCCCCCTTAACCGGTGAGTTCATCTCAGACGCCCGTCAGGATTACGACCAGACCGGTCGCCCGGAAATCACGATGAGCATGAACGCCGCCGGCTCTAAAAGATGGCAGCGTCTGACCGGTGACAACATCGGTCGTCAGGTGGCGATTGTACTGGATGACTACGTGTATTCTGCCCCGGTGGTACAAAGCGAGATCAGTGGCGGTAACTCTTCTATCTCTGGTTCTTTCACCATTGAAGAAGCCCAAGATTTAGCCAACATCCTGAAAGCCGGTAAAATGCCTGCTCCTACCCGTATTGTGGAAGAAGCCATTGTGGGGCCGTCTTTAGGTCAGGAGGCCATTAACCAAGGCCTTGTTTCTTCTTTGGCCGGTATGGGTCTGGTAGTCTTGTTCATGTTTGCGTATTACAGCAAAGGTGGCTTGGTGGCTAACGTTTCCCTGTTCTTCAACATCTTCTTCATCATTGGAATCTTAGCCCAGTTTGGCACCGCCCTCACCTTGCCGGGTATTGCCGGTATGGTATTGACCATGGGTATGTCTGTGGATGCGAACGTACTCATCTTTGAGCGGATCAAGGAAGAACTGGCCTCGGGCTTAGGTATTCAGGAAGCGATCAAAAAAGGATACAGCAAAGCCTTCAGCTCCATCTTTGACTCCAACGTGACTACCTTATTGGCGGGTATTATTCTGTACTTCTTCGGGTCTGGCCCGGTAAAAGGATTCGCCATCACCTTGATGATTGGTATTGCTACTTCCTTCTTTAGTGCGGTATTCATTTCCCGTCTGTTAGTAGAATGGATGACCTCTGGCAAGAACTTCAACGGCCTTTCTTTGGAGACCCCGCTCTCCAGAAACTGGTTCAAGAACATCAAGTTTGACATCTTAGGCAACCGTAAGAAAGCGTACGTGTTCTCTGCGGCCTTCATTCTCTTTGGGATTGCGGCGGTCTTCATCAAAGGCGATTTGCCTTTGGGCGTAGACTTCAAAGGCGGTCGTTCTTACGTGGTGAACTTCAACAATCCGGTTGCGGCCTCTGAGGTAAGATCTGCGTTGGATGACGAGTTCAAGGGTGCCGGTACTGAGGTAAAAACCTACGGTTCTCCCAACCGCCTGAAAGTGACCACCAGCTACATTGCGGAAGATGAGTCAACCCAGGCTGATGAAACGGTAAGAACCGCCTTAGTTCAAGGTCTGCAACAGTACAGCGCGCAGAACCCAACCATTGTAAGCTCTTCTAAAGTAGGCGCTACCATGGCCGATGATATCCAGAAGACGGCCATCATTGCGGTGCTCCTTTCTTTTGCCGGTATCTTCCTTTACCTGGCGTTCCGTTTCAGCCGCTGGCAGTTCAGCTTGGGTGGGGTAATCGCCTTGATCCACGACGTGTTGATTGTGTTCTCGGCCTTCACCATTGCCAACCTGTTCGGGGTTTCTTTTGAGATGGATCAGGTATTCATCGCCTCTATCCTAACCATCATTGGTTACTCCATCAATGACACCGTGGTTGTGTTTGACCGGATACGGGAATACACCCAAGAGAACCCACGCTTGAAGTTCCGCGACATTGTGAACCCCGCCTTGAACAGCACGTTCAGCCGTACCATTATCACCAACTTAACGGTATTGCTGGTAGTGATTGTCCTGTTCATCTTCGGTGGTGAGACCCTGCGAGGCTTCTCCTTCGCCATGTTGATCGGTTCCTTGACTGGTACTTATTCTACCCTGTTCATTGCCGCTCCAATTGTAGTGGACACCACCAACGTAGACAGAGAGAAACTAGTAGCCACCAAACCAGTAGTAACTGCGGGCTAATTCTTAACCCGTTTCCACCAAAAAAGGCCAGACAATTGTCTGGCCTTTTTTATTGCTCCTTTACAGAATGCTGTAGTTGGGCCCAGTTAGGCGTTTTGGGGTCGATTTAGGGAAAACAGGCTTAAAACGGCAGAGGCGTAGACACTCATAAATCTAAAGACACTCCAAGGTCTTTGGAGCAGGCGGTATTACAGGGTGAGCCAATAAAAAACTGGCGCGAGACTCCAGTCTCGTGACATGGGATAAAGCGAGTCTCCAGACTCGCCGGGCACCACCGGCAGCATTACGCAACAGCAATTAACAGTAAGGGTAATGACTTCACTCGCTCACGTCCCGCGAGTGTTCTGTTCTAGTATATCATTGTTTTGATAGAGACTATCTCCGTTTTTAAGCCATTTTGGCTAAAAGTGGGCAAAAACGCACCGCTGCCCTTTCTGAGTCACACTTGTTTTAAGGCTGTTTTCAGAAAATAAACCAACAAAGGCCAGACATACATCCGGCCTTTCTGGCTCCCAATAGAAATCTCCGCCTCCAACTGGTATTTACCTGGTTCGCTTGCGCCAGAAGGTATATCACCGGTGATGGAAGATACTTTAGGTGATTGGGAATTAATCGGCCTGAGGCGTTTTAGCCCTGTTTTTGAAAAAACAGAAGGAAAACAGAAAATGTCTGGTCATCAGAAACCACCGGCTGGGCCAAGCTTCACCCCTGTTTACAACGGGGCTACTTCATTTACCAGGGTTTCCTCCAGTTGCTTAATGCGCCGGGGCACGCCCACAATCCAGACAATGTCGCCTTCTTCAAAATGAAGCTCAGAATCTGGGTTGAGAATGCGCTGGCCTTTCCTTTCAATCCCCACAATCAGACCCCGGGTTTTTTCACGTACGCCGGAGTGCCGGATGGATTTGTGCAGCAAGGCCGAGTCTGATTTCACCTGCAGCTTCTGTAGCCGGATGTCTTCTTTCTGTCCTTCTACCTCGTCTGGCAGCACAACACTGGTCTGGATAAACTGCCGGAAAGCTTCCATCTGTTCATCTGACCCAAAGACGTACAGTTTGTCTTTGGGGAACAGAAGCTCATTGCGGGTGGGGGCCAGAATGGTACGGTTGCCCCGCTCAATCACGGCCACGTTTATCCCGTATTTCTCCCTTACCTGAAGTTCCAGCAGGCTTTTGCCCACCACCACAGATTCGGGGGTGACGTCAAAGCTGGTAAGGTGCACATTCCAGGGCGTGAGGGTGTGGTGCATTTTGGCGGCCTCGTGGATTTCCCGGGCGTTCAGGTTCCTGACAAACCGGTTCTCAATCCTAATGTAGAACCGCTGGATTCTTTTGGAGAACACCACCATGAGCGTTGTAATCAACAGTCCCCCCAGAATAGCCAGCTGCACCGAGAAGAACTGGTTCAGCAGAAACCAGATGAAAAGGATAGCTACCGCGATGCGGCCAAACTCCAGGACAATGATGAGGCTTCGGTAGTTACGGTTGGCCCAGATACGGCCCTGCGCCTCTTGCTGCGGATGGTGCACCGCCAGCGCCCACAGGAAAGGAGCCATAAAGATGAGGGTAATGGCCGTGGTGACCACGTTGCCCAGGTTTCCGTCTACCAGATGCTGGGTGATAAGCGGGTTCAGGTAACGGGCAGAGAGCAGCACAATGCTGATGATGATGACCGAGTACACCACCAGGTTGATCATGTAAGACTTGAGCACCAGTTTCCAGTCGCTGGTAGTGGAGATGGTTTGGGTGCCCGAGCTGTACTCGTTCAAAGATTTCAGCCACTTCTCGGGCAGCATTCGCTCAGTAGCTCTGTACAGCGGCTCGGCTAACTGAATCATGTACGGCGTGGTGAACGTGGTAATGGCCGATACCGCCACTGCCACGGGGTACAGGAAGTCACTGGTCACGTTGAGCGTCACGCCCAGCGTAGCGATGATAAACGAGAACTCCCCAATCTGCGACACGCTCATCCCCGATTGGATAGAGGTTTTCAATCCCTGGCCCGAGATCAACCCCCCGGCGGTGATACTCACGGCTTTCCCCACCAGCGTTACCACCGTGATGAGGGCAATAGGCCCGGCGTAGGTCACAATCATGGCCGGGTTGATCAGGATTCCGACCGAAACAAAGAAAATAGCCCCAAAAAGGTCTTTCACTGAGGAGATCAGGTGTTCAATTTTTTCGGCTTTGGTGGTCTCCGCTAAGATAGACCCCATGATGAACGCGCCCAGCGCGGGAGAGAACCCCACTTGGGCGGCCAGAATGACCATGAGCAGGCAAAGCGCCAGGGAGACAATAAGCAGCGTCTCGTCATTCATGAGTTTGCTGGCTTTGCGCAGAAACGTGGGGATAAGGAAAATACCGCCCAGAAACCACAGCAGCAGGAAGAAAGCCAGTTTAAGAACGGCGGCCAGCATTTCTGAGCCGGCAAACTGTTGGCTCACCGCCAACGTGGAAAGCAGAACCATGAGCAAGATGGCCACCAGGTCTTCCACAATGAGCACCCCAAACACCAGGCTCGCAAACCGCTGCGACTTTACGCCCAGCTCGTCAAATGCCCTGATAATGATGGTGGTGGAGGAAATAGAGAGAATACCGCCCAAAAAGATGCTGTCCATGGTAGACCAGCCCAGGATCTGCCCGGCCAGGTACCCCAAGAGTAGCATCACCACCACTTCTATGAGCGCCATGACCGAGGAGGCGCCGCCCACTTTCACCAGTTTTTTAAAGCTGAACTCCAGCCCCAGGCTGAAAAGCAGGAAAATCACCCCAATCTCGGCCCAGATGGTGATGTTCTCCATTTCCATGATGGTGGGAAACAGCGCCACATGGGGGCCAACCAGCAGCCCCGCAATAATGTAGCCCAGCACCAAAGGTTGCTTCAGTTTTTTAAAGAGAAGCGTAGTAATACCGGCCGCCCCAAGAATGAGGCCCAGGTCTGTTACCAAATGTGGTAGGTGTGTCATATAGTATTATATACTTGTGATCTTAAGAAAACGCAATAATAAGCAGGAGCAACTCCAGGGCCCATCATTGGCAAGTAGTTTGGGATGTGCGTACCGCACTTAAAGCAGGCCCGTTCCGGGGGGCATTCCAAGGCAAGAGATACCCGGTGAACGCACTTTCCAAGCAAGTAAACCCAACGGAGTGAATAACGCCTGTTTTCACTAAAAGAGCCTTAAAACGCGCACCGCCTACGGTGTGCCCATCAAAAAAGAGGCCCCACGTGTAGAGAAGCTACTTTTCTGGCCACAACACAAATACGGAATGTACGCTGGGTTAGGTTCCTGCAGCCTGTCTCCGTTCAAGATGTAGCGACGGCCCCTCACCTATCTAATCTTTTTAAGAAGGGAAAGGCAGAGCAGGTAAATTCTACACCGGAACCAGGCAAGCTGCCTACGGGGCATTGGGCTGCAGCGCAGAAGGCAGCAACCGGAAAATGAAGAAAGACACAACGGCTGTGCCACCGTAAAGAGCTGGCCCTGTATTGCCTAAATATAGAGAAGGAAGTTCCACTAAGGCCGGTTTGAGGGCCGGCAGAAGTTCAAGGTTGGGCGAAGAAGAGGCCTTGGCATCTGGGAAAACATGCACCTCCTCCGGCCCTACATCTGGCTTTTCCCCGTCTGCCGGGCCGGGTGCCGTTTCAGGGCCGTTTTTCTCCATCTGCCCGAAAAACAGGAACCGATACACTTCCACCTCTTGCCCGGGCATGGTTACCGCCCAGAGCAACACCACCCACATGAGCGGGTACTTCAAGTGATGTTTCGCAATTCTGAGGAAGGAATTCAGCATTGTTACAAAATAAAAACGAAATGCCTTAAATGCCAAATGAACTTCTACGCTAAAAAATACCCACATTTTGATTATATTGGGAATCGGCATCCCACCAATGCGTAACCAGAACAGCTTAGCTCCCTCTTAATGGCCATAACCGCTCCCAACACCTTCACCCTTTCCTCAGAGGTAAAAAACATCATTCTCATTCTCCTGGGGGTTCTGTCTGCCAGCATGGGCCTGAAAGGGTTTCTGCTTTCCAGCCATTTGATTGACGGAGGGGTGACCGGTATCTCCATGCTGCTGACCCATCTCTTCGGGATACCGCTCTCCATCCTGCTGGTAATGATCAACCTGCCTTTTATTTTCATGGGCTACCGGTACGTGGGCCATGTCTTCGCCGTCAGGAGTGCGCTCGCCATCATAGGCCTTTCCCTTAGTCTGGTTTTTATCACGTTCCCAAGCTTTACGCATGACACCATGCTCACCGCTGTCTTTGGCGGGGTGTTCATTGGGTTGGGGATTGGTTTGGCCATGCGGGGCGGCTCAGTTCTGGATGGCACTGAGATTGCCGCCGTGCTGGTAAGCAAACGCTACCCGCTGCTAAAGGTGAGCGATGTGATCCTGATTCTGAACATCATCATCTTCCTGACCGCCGCGCTCTTCCTGGGCACCGACGTAGCCCTCTACTCCATTCTAACGTACTTCTCAGCCTCCAAGATGATCGATTTCCTGCTGCACGGGATTGAGCAGTACACGGGCGTCACCATCATCTCGGCGCAAAGCGAAGAAATACGGGTGACCATCACTGAGAAATTGGGCCGCGGTGTCACTATTTACCAGGGCAAACGGGGGTTCGGGAAGCGGGGCCACAACCTGGAGATTGACATTATCTTCACCGTGGTGACCCGCCTGGAAATACCGGCCCTGAGAAGGGAAGTGAAACTCATTGACCCAGATGCCTTCGTCATCCAACAGAGCATTGATGACACAGACGGCGGCATGGTCAAGAGAAGGCCGCTGCACTAGGCGCTCTGCAAGAATATTCACTCACAAGAAAGCCCTGCCCTGTTTTAGGCCTGTTTTCAGTAAAACAGGCCTAAAACAGGGCAGGGCTTTCTTGTGACCGTGTTTGAACTTTGTCTTTCGTGCTGCAAATGGTCATAGCAAGAATCGGCTTTCGCCGATGAACTCGCACTTAGGCATGCACCGCTTCTTCCACGGGCTTCTTCTCTGGGGTGTTCTTCTTGAGAAACCACCAGTACATAGGAATTCCGGTGAGCATTAGCACCAGTCCAATCCCTGCCTCACGGGGCCGCACCATAATGGTGTTGAAGAACAGGGCAATGCAAAAAAGTATCATAATGGCCGGTACTACGGGGTAGCCCCAGGCTTTGTAAGGGCGGGGTGCATCTGGCATTTTGCGGCGCAGGATGAAAACGCCCAAGGTGGTGGCGCCATAGTAGATGAATACCGCAAAGATGATCATATCTGTAAGCTGGTCAAAGGTACCCGACAGCACCAGCACGCAGGCCCAAACGCACTGGAAAACCAAAGACTTGGCCGGAACCTGCGCGTGGTTCAACTCGGCGGCTTTCCGGAAGAAGAGGCCTTCCCGCGCCATGGCAAAATACGTGCGGCAACTGGCCAGCACCGTCGCGTTGGTACAACCCAGGGTGGTCACCAGAATAAGGATGGAAATGAAGAATCCGCCACCGGCACCCCAGAAACTCTTGATGGCTTCAATGGCTGCTATTTTGTTTCCGGCCTGGTACACGGCTTCCAGGTCTTGGATGGGCAACAAGGCCAGATAAGTGGCGTTGACAAGCAGGTAAATGGCGATAACCGTGAACACACCAATGGTGATGCCCCGCGGGATGTTCCGGTGGGGGTCTTTGATTTCGCCCCCCACAAAGCCCACGGCGGCCCACCCCTGGTACGCCCAGAAAGCCGAGAGCATGGCCGCAAACACGGCACTGAACGTGACGGGGGTACTGGCAGGGGTACGCATGTCAAAGCTTCGGCTTAGGTCTGCCTGTCCGCTGCCCAACCCGAAGCATACAATCAAGCCAATGCCAATGAACACCAGCACCAGAATGGCGGAACTCAAGCCCGCGCCCGCTTTCAGGCCCCGGGTGTTAATCCAGGTCAGAAAGATAATGAGCAGGATGGCCGTCAGCTTCACGTTGAAATCCGCGAACGGATAAAAAACGCCCGCAATGTCTACACTGGCCCAAGATTCCAGCAAAGGCGGCACCTCTGCCAGACCGTGCAGTGACTGGGCAAACACATACGCCAAAGAAGAAATGGCCGCCGTCTGGATTACGGTAAAAAGCGACCAACCGTAGATAAAAGCAAAGAAACGGTTGTAAATGCGTTTATAATACGCGTACTCGCCGCCGGTATCGGCCAGCAGGCCGGCTACCTCGGCGTTGCTCAAGGCCCCGAACAAAGTGATAATGCCGCCCAACAGCCAGCAAACCAAAACCCACCCGGGCGAATGCAGCTCTGCGGCCATAGGGGCCACTTTCTTGTACACCCCAGAACCAATAATGTTCCCAATAACTACCACTATCACCAGGCGCAAGCCCAATGACCGGTGAAGCTGCTTTGTGTCGGCCATGTCCATGAAAAATTTCTATCAATCTGCCAAAAAGTATTGAGAAACCCTAATCCTGCAGGTGCTGCCCTCCTGAATAAAGCACATGAAAATATCCTATGAAAGGCACTTTGCTTTCCTGTTGGGGCAAGTCCGGTAAGGCTGTTGTAAAGGGGACTTTATTTGAATGCGGCCATTCCAGAGAGCTAAGACACCATGGCTTCTGTTTTAAGGCTATTTTCAGGAAAACACGGCCAAAACAGCTTGGCTTGGACTTATATTTTTAGCGATGAGCAGAAGGAGTTAGCCTGGGTCTGCAGTGCTAGATCGGCATTCTGCTGTAAATGGCCGGGAGCTATTCCTACTGATGGAAATAATCAAGACACCCTGTTTTGAGCCTGTTTTTCAGAAACCAGGCTCAAAACAGGGTGTCTTGATTCAAGAGATTTGATGTATATGCCTTAGAAGGAGACGTGGGGAGCAGAACCTTCCCCTCCCAGGAGGGGAATACACCTTTCTTCAGTTCCAGTCTTTCCCGAGCGCGCCTCGCTTTTGGCCCTGGACAGGCAGAAGGTAAGAGAGACAGGCCTCCCGGGCCGAAAGGGCAGTGCGAGAGGGGAAGTACGGGCCCCGCGGCCGTGAGCGCTTAGCAGAAACTATGCAAAGAGCCGCACCTGCACCCACGCAACAAACGGAAAGCCAAGGGAACAGCAAAAGGCGTGCACCTACTAATACCTACGCACCAAGCGGCCAAGCTAAGGGAACAGGGGTAACCCACAGCATGTCTAACATCAACCTAAGGGCCCCTTAAACAGCCGGTTTCTCCATAATTCGGCGCAGCCACTTAAGCATGAGCACCAACACCAGCGCCGCCGAAACAGTTACCGCGAAGTTCACCCAGAAAAAATACTGTTTGTCATCATAGGTGTCCCAGAGGCTGGCCAGAATCCCAGATAGTTTGTTCCCGATGGAGGTAGCAATAAACCAGCCGCCCATCATGAGCGCCGTCAACCGGGGCGGACTTACTTTTGACACCAGTGACAGCCCCATTGGACTAAGGCATAATTCGCCAATGGTGACCACAAAGTAGGTTCCTACCAGCCACAGACTGGAAACCTTGTATTGTCCGTTGTCGCCCGCCCACACGGCACCCACCATCACCAACGTAGAAAGGCCGGTGATGAGCAGGCCCAGTGCCATCTTAGCCGGGGTGCTGGGTTCTTTTCCCTTCCGGCGCATAAAGCCCCAGAAAGCAACAACCAGCGGCGTCAAAATAATCACGAAGAAGGGATTGATGGATTGGAACAGCTCCGTGGAAATCAGAGACAGAGAGTTTCCCTCCTGCGGCCATTCTTCCTCTGGAAGATTGTTCAGGTAGGGGGCCGGGGCCTCTTTGGTGATTACTTTGCCCTCGGCATCGGTGCGGGTACGGAAGGCGGCGTCAAAGTCTGGGACGGTAGTGGGCGTTGCATCCACTTGTTGCACCATGCCCAGCGAAGCGGCCGGTTTTTCCAGCGTTTCCGGCAGGCTGCGGTCGGTGTAATATTCGGCCCAGGTGGTTAAGGCGGTACCGTTCTGTTTGAAAACGCCCCAGAAAACCACTACCACGGCAAAGATAGAAAGCAGCGCGGCAATTGGTTTCTTGTCTTCCACCGAGGCGCGCGACCAGAGGCTCACGTAGAACAGGATAATGGGAATTGACCCAAAGATGAAGGCATCTGTTGAATCTGAGCCAAAAACATCGCCCGGAATCAACACCCAACTGAGGATACCCACCACCAAGGCGGGCAGGATGACCAGGCTGAACACCTTCCAGAGCGGCATGTCATGCGGCTGGGCCGGTTTCCGGATGTCATAGTCACGGTGGGTTTTGTTCCCTGCCCAGAAGATAATGAGGCCAATGAACATCCCAATGCCCGCCGCCAGAAACGCGAAGCCCCAACCATACGTGTTGCGCAAGTACGCCGCCACAAAGTTGCAGATGAAGGCCCCCACGTTAATGCCCATGTAAAAGATGTTATACCCGGTGTCTTTCTGGGGAAGGTACTGGGGTTCTGAATACAGGTTGCCTAAGAGGGTAGAGATGTTGGCTTTGAAGAAACCGTTGCCAATGACAATGAGCGCCAGTGACAGGTAGAAGAACGTATCGCCGGGGATGGCCAAACCGCAATACCCCAGCCCCATCAAGATCCCGCCAATGGTGATGGAGAGACGGTAGCCCAGCAATCTATCGGCCAGCAGGCCACCAATAAAGGGCGTTAAAAAGACGAGGGCAATAAAGGTTCCGTAAATATCGGAGCCCTGGTCATTAGGTAATCCCATCCCACCGCTTTGGGTATCGGTCATGTAGAGGAAGAAAATACCTATCATGAGGTAGTAGCCGAAGCGCTCCCACATTTCCGCCAGAAAAAGAAAATAGAGGCCCTTCGGGTGCTTTGAAGCTGATGTTGACATTCAGGTGTAGTTTTTTAATCTGCTTTGAAAATAGGGAAAAGAAACGGGAATATCTCTTTAGAGGGATATAGAACGCGTAATTTGGCTTAAAACTGAACTAAGTTGACCACATTCCTTGGGTGTAAAGCAGAAAAGACCCTGAACCTGCTGGGTAAATCCAGCAACGCACTCTTGCCCTTGCTGGGTGTTGTCACCAACAAAGGCGGCAAAATGCTAGACTAAAAAGTGAAGCATCACTTTTTAGTCTTACAAACAAAAAAGGCCCTGATTTCTCAGAGCCTTTCCTTTATGGGAGTATACACCTTAGAGCACTACGCCTTCGGCTACTACTTCTTGCACTTCGGGTACCATGCGCTTGAGCAGGTTCTCAATACCGGCCTTTAGGGTTACGGTAGCCGATGGGCAGCCGCTGCAAGAACCTTGCAGGTTGACGGTGACCACGCCTTCTTTGTAAGAACGGAAGGTGATGTTACCCCCGTCTTGCTCTACCGCCGGGCGCACGTAGTTTTCCAGCAGGTCAATCACTTTCTGCGAGATCTCGGTGTCTTCGGCAGAAAGATCTGTGGGCACCTCGGCTGAGGCCGAGGCCGCCGTGGTGGTAACCGGATTGCCGATGAAAATAGGGCCACCGGCCTCAATGTATGATTTGATGAACGTTCTCAGTTCTGGGATCAGGTGCGCCCACTGTACCGGAGAGTTCTTGGTCACGGTGACAAAGTTACTGGCGATGAACACCCTGGACACATAGTCAAAGTTGAACAGTTCCTGCGCGAAGGGAGAATCCAGGGCGCTTTCCACGGTGGGGTAATCCACGCTTCCGCCCTCGCCCAGCAAGGTGGAGTTCAGGACGAATTTCATTGACTCCGGGTTCGGGTTCGCCTCGGCGTACACAGATACCGGTTTGGTTGTATTATCAGTCATGGCTATTTTCTGGTTATATATAGTAAAAACTTACGGTCAGGTATTTAAGTTTCCAAAAATAGTGAGAATTTCCGATACCTGGTGCTTACTTCTTGGGTACCGCCCCTGTGCCGTTTCTGGCCGGTTTTCAGGAAAGAAGGACAGAAACGCCCGCCCTTTGCCCCAGAAACCGTAACTTTACCTGTCTACTTTGTTTTAATTAACCCCGCGCCTATGTCCTTTGCCACTGTTCTACTGGCGGCCACTCTGCCAGATGTGCCCGGCTTTTTGATTATCCCGTTTGCCTTACTCATTGGCCTTATTGCTACCGGGCCCATTTTTTTCCCCAGTTTCTGGCACCACCACTTCAAAACCATTGCGGTGGGTCTGGGCTTGTTGGTACTGGCCTATTACCTGTTTGTCTTGCATGACACGCACCTGCCCGCCGAGACCCTGGCCGAATACGCTTCTTTCGCCATATTACTTAGTTCTTTGTACATCGCCGCTGGCGGAATTTACATCAATGCCAACGCCAATGCCACGCCGCTCCTCAACGTGGGTATTCTGCTGTTTGGGGCCATTATTGCCAACGTGATTGGAACCACCGGGGCCTCGCTGCTGCTCATCAGACCGTTCATCCGGCTCAACAACCACCGCATTAAACCGTATCAGGTGGTCTTCTTTATTTTCATTGTGAGTAATGCCGGCGGCTTGTTGACCCCCCTGGGAGATCCGCCGCTGTTCATCGGGTTCCTGAAAGGCGTGCCGTTCTTCTGGACATTGCAGCACCTCTTTACGCCCTGGGTTATCGCCGTTGGCGCTCTGTGCCTGATTTTCTTCATTCTGGACAGCCGAAACAAAGGAACCTTCACGCCTAAGCCGGAGGTACAAGCCCGCGTTGAGGCCAAAACCGAGTTCTTCTTCACCGGGAAACGCAACCTGCTTTGGCTGGCTGTGATCATAGGCGCCACGTTCCTGAATCCTGCTTCCTTTGCTTGGCTGCCCTATATTCCGCTGGAAGGCGGCATTAAAGTGTCCTTTGTGCGCGAGTTGGTTCAATTAACGGCTGCTTTCCTGTGCTTTAAGATGGCCAGCCGCACCGCCCTCAACGGGAACCACTTTTCCTTTGACCCCATTCTGGAAGTGGTGTTCCTGTTCTTCGGGATTTTCTTCACCATGATGCCCGCCCTGCAACTTTCCGCTGAACTGGCCTCCTCCCCCGAGTTTGCGGCGAAACTCACCCCATCGGTGTTCTACTGGGTAACCGGCTCGCTCTCCGGCGTGCTGGACAACGCCCCCACCTACGCCAACTTCCTATCGCTGGGAATGGCCAAATACAACTTGAACTACGCAAACACCACCCATGTCCACGACTTCGCCTACGGTTTAGGCCAAACCCCTGAAACCTTGCTGGTGCTGGAGGCCATTTCCATTGCATCTGTTCTGTTCGGTGCCATGACCTACATTGGGAACGGGCCTAACTTCATGGTGAAAGCTATTGCCGAGCAAGCCGGTGTCAAAATGCCCCCGTTCTTCCAGTACATGCTCAAGTACTCACTTGTGTACTTGCTACCGGTGTTGTTTCTGATTTGGGTGTTGGTGATCCTGTAAGGCTTCGTATACTTTTACAGTAAAATCGGTTTCGGGGCTGTTTTCTTGAAAACAGCCCCGAAACCGATTTTTTTGGTTCAGCTCATGTACGCCAATCAGAAGTTGGCTGCCCTTGTTGTGCGTAGTCAGAGACTACGCACAACAAGGGAAATGGAGCGGGTTTTAGCCAACAACTCCAAAATTAAAAGGTGCCTCCGCTTCCCCGGCCTGTCGCCCAACAGGCCGGAAGAAAAGCGTTCAAGCCTGCAACTATATATGTTGGCTTGTCAGGGGGTAAGCCAAGGAAAGGACTTCCTTTTTCCCTACAAGATGAGCTCCACGGGAGAGAGGCAAGGGTGGTTCGCTGGCTCCAGCGGCAAAGGCCTTAACTACTGGCCCCTTTGCCCCCGCGGCCGTGAGCGCTTACCGCTACAGATGAAACAACACAGCGCATAAACCACGCAAAAGACCCCTATCCCAAGGCATCAGCCACCCACGCAAAGGAAGCCTCTATTTTAAGCCTATTTTCTGAAAAACAGGCAAAAAAGGGAAAACTAGTCAATTCTATTTGCCCGCTGGCGCAATACAAAATCAGCCAGCACCAACGCCGCCATGGCATCTACAATAGGCACGGCCCGTGGCAGTACGCAAGGATCATGACGGCCTTTGCCTTGCAAGGTGATCTCCTGCCCGCTTTGGTCAATGGTGGTTTGCGGCTGCAAAATAGTAGCCACCGGCTTGAAGGCCACTTTGAAGTAAATGTCCTGCCCGTTGGAAATACCGCCCTGGATACCGCCGGAGTGATTGGTGCGGGTTTTCACCAGACCATCGTCATCGGTATAAAAGACATCGTTGTGTTGGGAGCCATACATGCTGACCCCGGCAAACCCGCTGCCGTACTCAAAGCCCTTCACGGCGTTGATGCTCAGCATGGCCTTGCCTAGTTCGGCGTGCAGTTTGTCAAAAACGGGTTCTCCCAAGCCTGCCGGCACGCCTTTGACCACGCAGGAAACCACGCCGCCCACGGTATCCAGTTTGTCGCGGGTTTCTTCAATGAGTTGGATCATGGCCTCAGCGGTCTTGGGGTGCGGACAACGCACGATGGTGCTGTCTACCTGGCTCAAGTCCATTTGGGTGTAATCTGCCGGGGCGAAGATGTTGCCTACTTGTGACACATACGCGGTAATCTGAATGCCTTGCAGCGCCAGGAACTTCTGGGCCAATACCCCGGCGGCTACCCTCGCCAAGGTCTCCCGGGCAGAGCTTCGGCCGCCGCCGCGGTGGTCGCGGGAGCCGTACTTGGCGGTGTAGGTGTAGTCTGCGTGCGACGGACGGTATGCTTTTTCTATGTGCGAATAGTCATGGCTTGCCTGGTCTTTGTTGAATACCGCCAGCGTGATGGGCGTGCCCTGGGTTTGCCCGTTGAAGATGCCGGAAAGAATCTGCACCTGGTCTTTCTCATCGCGGGGCGTGGTGATCTTGGACTGGCCGGGGCGCCTACGGTCTAACGCGGCCTGGATTTCTTCCAGGGTAATGGGCAATCCGGCGGGGCAGCCGTCCACAATTACACCCACGGCCGTCCCGTGCGATTCCCCAAAAGTAGTGATCCGGAAAATGGATCCGTATGTGTTACTCATTTTCTCTTCAGTATGAAAATAAACAAAGCCGCCCCCAGCATGATCCCCAGCACCACGTTGGTGTACAGGCGCACTTCCTTGAATTGGTCTACGCTAATCAGCTCATTGCTTTCTGTGGCGGCAATATTGTAAAAATCGCCCACATCTTGCGCCCTGATGAAACTATTTTGGTCTTCCTGCCCCCGCACCTGCACCGTCAAAGAGGGCCGAAGGGTATCATACCGGGCGGTTACGGGATTGAAAAACACCCATTGAAACAACTCTGCCAACGGAAACTCACCGGTCTGCCGCCCCACAATAAAGTACCGGAACGTCTTGCTGCCCACCAGCCTGCCCTGGGAAATCTGCTGGCTCTGCCGGATCTCGGGAGAATAGATTTCCAGTTCGCTGGACACATGAAGGCTCTGCGGCGAGGGCAGCGTTCTGATGTTTCCTTCGCCTTCCACCTTAAAGTGGTAGACCAGATTCTGGTTCAGGGAAATGGTTTTGCGGGAAAACTGCTCTTCTACCCGATACTCGCCTACTGCCACCTGGTCCCGCAACGGGTGCGGCGGCAGCGCCCTCACGCTTACTTCCCTGCGTTGGGCCGGGTAGGCTTTGATTTCCGGGAGGCGGTTTTGGGTAAGCAGTGACGGGTCTTTCGCGACTTTGTATTTGGTCATCTTCAGGCTTACCGCCGGGAAACGGAGCGGTTGCGGAGTGATGGGGAACAAAACCGCTTCGTATAGCTTGTAACGCGTAAACGCCTTCTCCCCTATTTTGATTTTCTCGGGGTGGATTTCTTCTGGTTGCACCACTTCCTCCAGCGCACTTCGCTGTTTCAGTTGCTGCACAATGGTTCCTATCTGGGCCTCGAACTCAAAGAAATCCAGGAGTCCCAGGTCTACGTCTGCCACGTAAAACCAAAGCGAAACCGGAACCGCTTCGCCCACAAATACCCTTCTTGTAGGTACGTGCAGCGTAAGAAACGCATTCTCTTTCACGTCTACGAATTCTGGGACTGCGGTAGCGGGAACTGTGGCGGCCAGACTGTCTTTGGGGTTTACGCCAGCCGGAACGGCAGCCCCTACCTTCACTTTTACCCCGGGCGCGGCCACACTTTTGCCATCTACCAGCAGGGTGAAGGGCTTCACCACTACCTCGCCTTCGCGCAGCGGGGCATATTGCTGGGTGAGCGTGTACACCACAGATTTTTTGGTTCCCCTGGTAATGGTGGTGGTGAAAGATTTCTGGGTGCTTTTCTGCAACCCCTCTACCTCTGGGAAGCCTTCTACTTTAGCTGGCCGGGTGGCCGGTGATTTGAGAGAGATGGTAAAGTACTGGTCTACGGGAATTACGGTGGGGCCATATTCTATAGCATGGTTTTGGGCGTTGCCCCAGGCAGCCCAGCAAAAAAACCATAGAAAGAAAATTACCCCCTTTTTCATCTGTTTTTCTCAAAACGGCCCTGAAACAGCCGGTCCCAACGCCCACAAAAGTACGAATATCCCGTCAGTGCCCTACCCTCCTCCAGCGTAGAATAGATTGCTTGCAAAGAAATACCACTCTTCGGCAAGTTTTTTCGCCTCCTCTGAAATCCAGTGCCATCGCTCCCGTCGTAGGTCTCGCTAATTCCGCCGGTTCAAGAAGGCGGCGTTGCGCATATCTGGGTGCTTAGCTGGGCCCCGAAAGTAGAAATTGTTTCATCTTCAATTTTAAAAACTATGGCAAAAAACACAAAGTCAATTCCTGAGCAGGAGCTATTGCAGGGATTGAAAAACCCCTTGAACCGACGTTCTTTCCTCCAGTACACCGGAGCAGGCGTAGCCGCCTCGGCCCTGCTGCTGGCCGGTTGCGACGACGATGACGACATCACGGACACCAACACGACGGGTAGCGTAAACCTGGGCACCGGCGATACAGGCATTCTAAACTATGCCTATGCCCTGGAGCAGTTAGAAGCGGCTTTTTATAGCATGGTGGTCACTCATGCTTCCTTCCAATCTACCTTCAGCAACGCTACCGAGCGCTCTGTTTTGATGGATATCCGGGACCACGAAGTAGCCCACCGTGAGTTTTTCAAATCTGTTCTGGGAAACAGTGCTATCCCTGCCCTTACCCCTAATTTCTCAGCCGTAAACTTTGCTGACAGAACCTCAGTCTTGATGACCGCCCGAACTTTTGAGGATTTAGGGGTTGCGGCCTATAACGGGGCAGGTAAATTATTGACCAGCGCTACCAACTTAACCTTGGCGGGCAAAATTGTATCTGTGGAGGCGCGCCATGCCGCCGAAATCAGAGAAATGGTAAAAGTGAACACGTTTGCGGCGCGGGGTGCTACTCCAGCAATTGGCCAGGAAACTATCATTACCGGTGGAACGGCTAACGGCGGTTTAGATATGGCTTTATTGCCTTCGCAGGTATTACCCCTTGCCCAGCCATTTATCAGGGAAACCATCAATGCCAGCAATTTACCAACCATTTAAGCAGGAGACAACGCCATGAATATCTTTAATATCTTAACAGAAATAGAAAAAGTTGACCCAGAAGTGTACGCGCGTTTTGACTCACGCCGCAGGGTGTTCAAACATTTGGGTGGTTTTGGCAAGAAATTGGCCGCCGCCGCTATTCCGGTAGCATTTGGGGCAGTGTTCAACAAAGCCTATGGCCAAGGCACCTCCAATGCCGCTATCATTAGTATCCTGAATTTTGCTTTAACCGCAGAATTAACGGATTCTACCTATTACCGGAAAGTATTGGAAGCCAACGGTGCTGCTTTACCGGCTACTTTTAAAACCGGCTTAACCCTCATCAGAGACAACGAATTAGGGCACGTGGCCACGCTGCAGGCCGCTATTACCGCTTTAGGAGGCACACCCGTCACCATTGCTGAAACACGGTTAGACTTTACCGCCGGTGGTCGCTTACCCAATCCATTCACTGACTATGCCACCGTGTTGGCTTTAGGACAGGCGTTTGAAGACACTGGTGTTCGGGCGTATAAAGGACAGGCACCCGGTTTGATGACCAATGACATGGTGCTGCAGACAGCTCTGCAAATTCACTCAGTTGAAGCCCGCCACGCCGCTTATTTCCGGAGAATGCGCCGGGACAGCCAAAACCTAGCCACCAACCAGCCCTGGATTACCATGAAAGACCGCGGTGGTTTACCAGATTGGACACAACCGGTGTATGATGGGGAAGAATTAACCACTCAAGCCACTGTTCCTATAGCCACCAATGGCATCTCCGCAGATTCAGCGTCGGAAGCCTTTGATGAACCATTAGACAGGGCTACGGTAATTGCTATATTAAATAACTTTTATCTGGCCGGACAGAAGCTCTCTTAAGCTCGTGTTTAGCTAGAGGCTCTAGAATGGCTGACGCTGTTATCAATCCTTTTAGCCGTAGTACAGGTGAACGCTATTGTGGCTTCACTTAAAACAGAACTTAGTGGCATTACATGAAAAAGGAGCGGTTTGCACTAAATCGCTCCTTTTTCATGATCCATTTTGGTAAAATACGTATAAATAGTTAGCTATTCCGTATAAAAACGGGAATTAAATGGTGCATCTTTACGTATACACCATAGCTCCCCATAATAAATCAAATTACATCTTTAAAAAGCCATGTTAGAATACGTGAAGTTGATTTTAGACAAAGTAAGTTTTGACTCTGGTTTATTTGAAAAGGAATTACGCAAGAACATGCGTCTACTGCTGGACACAGAGTTAGAGATGTTACGGGACTGGTGCTACACTCGCTTCGCAGATGCCTACAACCCTATCTTAGACAAGGCCTTCGGGAATGTGCTGGTCGCCTAAACCCGTTGGTTCGTTGGCCACAAAACGCAGGTTGCGGGTAAGCCCCTCAAAACCGGTGCGTTTTACCGCCGATTTTCTAAAAACATCTTTAAAAACTTCCTGAGTAAGCTCCGCCCAGTCACCTTTGGAAAGGTGGAGCAGCTCTGGGTGTGGGGCAAACGCCGGTTCCTGGTGGGATTTGCTGAACCGGTTCCAGGGGCAAACATCCTGGCAGATGTCACAGCCAAACACCCAATTCCCGAACTTGCCTTCCACTTCCTGCGGAATCTGGTCTTTCAGCTCAATGGTGAAATAGGAGATGCACTTGCTGCCGTCTACCACGTAAGGAGCCGAAATAGCATCTGTAGGGCAAGCATCCATGCATTTGGTACAAGTGCCGCAATAATCTTTGATAGGCCCGTCGGGTTCCAGTTCCAAGTCCAAAATCAGCTCCGCGATGAAGAAGAAACTGCCCACCCCGGGTCTGATAAGGTTGCTGTTTTTGCCCACCCAGCCCAGACCGCTTTTCTTCGCCCATACTTTGTCCATCACTGGTGCCGAGTCCACAAACACCCTTCCGCCCACTTCGCCAATCGCTTCCTGAATAAACTGGAACAGCGTCTTCAGCTTGTCTTTAATCACAAAGTGGTAATCCTGGCCGTAGGCGTACTTGGAAATTTTGAACGTGTCCTCGGGCTGGGTTTCCTCCGGGAAGTAATTCAACAAAAGACTCACCACCGATTTGGCCCCATCTACCAACAGGCGCGGATCCAGGCGCTTGTCAAAATGGTTGGCCATGTAGTGCATCTGGCCGTGCATGTTCTGGTTCAGCCAATGCTCCAGCCGCGGGGCCTCCTCCTCCAGAAACTCCGCCTTGGACACACCGCAGTACATAAACCCCAGTTCCTGGGCTTTCTGCTTGATGAGCTGCGTATGTTTAGGGGCGAGGTTGAACATGGTGCTTTGGCCGATGATCGTTTCAAGAGAACAAAATTGGCGGAAAAGAATTTCAGTTGCGGCATTTTCTGTTTTAAACCTATTTCTTAGAAAACAGGCCAGAAACGGAATGGCAGCGGAATTGGCTAGGGAAACAAAAAACCTCACAGGTTTTCAAAACCTGTGAGGTTTGCACTTACTAAAGTGTTTTTCTAAAACCTCATAGCGCGCGCAGCTCCTACGAGTGTCTTGCCGTTTCAAGCTTAATTCATTTAAAACAGCCCTAAAACGCAAACTACTCGGCATTGTCAAATAAGGTGCCGCTGCGTACGTGGTTCGGTGGAATCTTGCCCAGGTGACGGTACGCGGCTTCGGTGGCTTCCCGGCCGCGGCTGGTGCGCTTGATGTAGCCTTCCTGAATCAGGAAGGGTTCATAGACTTCTTCAATGGTTTCGGCTTCGTCACCGCAGGCGGTAGCGATGGTGGAAAGCCCCACCGGACCACCTTTGAATTTATCGATGATGGTCATCAGAATGCGTTTGTCCATCTCGTCCAGACCGTTGTGATCCACGTCCAAGGCGTTGAGGGCAAACTGCGCAATGTCTACCGTGATGGTGCCGTCGCCTTTGATCTGGGCGAAGTCTCGGGTGCGGCGCAGCAGGTTGTTGGCGATACGCGGGGTACCACGGCTCCGGCGGGCAATCTCGAAAGCGGCATCCTCCAGAATAGGCGAGCCCAGAATCTCGGCGGAACGCTGCACAATGGTAGTCAACAATTTAGAATCATAATACTCCAGCCGCGCATTAATCCCGAAGCGCGCCCGCAAGGGCGAAGTCAACAGGCCGGAGCGGGTAGTGGCGCCAATGAGCGTAAAAGGGTTCAAGGAAATCTGCACAGAACGGGCGTTAGGCCCCGAGTCCAGCATGATATCAATCTTGTAATCTTCCATGGCAGAGTACAAGTACTCTTCCACAATGGGGTTCAGGCGGTGGATTTCGTCAATGAACAGCACGTCGTTCTTCTCCAGGTTGGTGAGCAAACCGGCCAAATCGCTGGGCTTGTCCAATACCGGGCCAGACGTAATCTTAATGTTGGAACCTAAGGAGTTGGCAATAATATGGGACAGGGTGGTTTTCCCCAGGCCGGGAGGGCCGTGCAACAAAACATGATCCAGTGCTTCGCCCCGCATAATGGCCGCTCCCACAAACACTTTCAGGTTATCTACCACCTTCGCCTGACCCGTAAAGTCGCTGAAGTCCAACGGCCGCAGGGCCTTGTCATACTCCTTCTCGGCGGGGGAAAGATGGTCGGCAGAGCCGCTTAAATAGTCTTCTCTCATGGTAATATCTCTTAGCGTGGTAAGCAAAGATTCAGATGTAAAGATAACACATCACACGCTAAAAACGCTCCCGAAGAGAAGACTAAGAACTATCTTTTTGCTATTATTTTTCGCCAAATAACTTCTGATTAGCTAATCACTTTAGCTTCTTACTTTTAACCTGTTTCCAAAAAAACGGCTTAGAAACAGGAAAAGCAGCTACGTTTCCGCAATTTTCTCTAATGATTAGCCTACTCTGAAAAGTTTTTCACCATTGGTTATGTTCTCATCAACACCTTCAAATCAGTTCAGTTTGATGCCAGTTTTGGGAAAGGAGCCGGCAAACGATGGTTGGTGAGAACACCAACAAGGACACGAAAAACAAGGAAGGCAGCCACGTTTCCGCAACTGCCCTCTTATCGTTTATCTAAAAACTAATCACTATCAACAAATCAATCACCACTACTTGAACGCCTGAATGCCCGTGATGTCTGCGCCCGTGATGAGCAGGTGGATGTCATGGGTGCCTTCATAGGTAATCACGCTTTCCAGGTTCATCATGTGGCGCATGATGGGGTATTCGCCGGTGATGCCCATGCCGCCGTGAATCTGCCGGGCTTCGCGGGCCACGTGCAGGGCCATGTCTACGCTGTTGCGCTTGGCCATGGAAATCTGCTGGGTAGTGGCTTTGCCTTCGTTCTTGAGCACACCCAAGCGCCAGACCATCAGTTGCGCCTTGGTGATTTCGGTCACCATCTCGGCCAGTTTCTTCTGGATGAGCTGGAAAGAGGCAATGGGCTTGTCAAACTGGATGCGCTGCTTGGCATAGTTCAGGGCAGATTCATAGCAGTCAATGGCGGCGCCGATGGCTCCCCAAGCGATGCCGTACCTTGCCGAATCCAGGCAGCCGAGCGGGCCTTTGAGGCCATCCACGTTGGGCAGCAGGTTTTCTTTGGGCACTTTCACGTCTTCAAACACCAGCTCACCGGTGGTAGACGCGCGCAGGCTCCATTTGTTGTGAATCTCGGGGGTGGAAAAACCTTCCATGCCGCGCTCCACGATGAGGCCTTTGATGCGGCCCTGCTCGTTTTTCGCCCACACCACGGCCACCTGGCACTCCGGCGAGTTGGAGATCCAGAGCTTGGCCCCGTTGAGCAGGTAATGGTCGCCCATGTCTTTGATGTTGGTGACCATGCCGCCGGGGTTCGACCCAAAGTCAGGCTCCGTCAACCCGAAACAACCCAGCCACTCACCGCTAGCCAGCTTAGGCAGGTATTTCTTGCGCTGCTCCTCAGAACCGTAAGCGTAGATGGGATACATGACCAGAGAACCCTGCACCGAGGCGGTAGACCGCATACCCGAATCGCCGCGCTCAATCTCTTGCATGATGATGCCATAGCTGATGTAGTCCATTCCGCCGCCGCCGTACTCCGTGGGAATAGTGGGGCCGAACGCACCCACGTCCCCGAACTTAGGGACAATCTCAGAAGGGAAATGCGCGTCCTGGGCCCATTTCTCAATATTAGGGGAGATTTCGCGCCGCACGAAGTCGCGCATGGTCTGCCGGATAAGTTTGTGCTCATGGGTGAGCAGGTCGTCTACGTTAAAGTAGTCTGGGGCGCTGGAGTTGTCTGTAGCCATAGGTTCTAGGGTGCCATTACTGTCTGTTTCCAAACTTAACAAGAAACCCCGCCCCCGCCAACACTTGTGAGCAAAACCTTTCACAACATTGATTGCTCCGTCTGTTTTGGAGGTGTTTTCTATGAAACAGGCCCAAAACGGCAACACCTATTTCATTGTCGGTCTGAAGGCAAAATTAGCGCTGGCGTAACTTGTGGTAGACCTACAGCAAGTTTTCAACTTGCCTTGCACATGTAGCAAGCTTAGGGAAAAAGGGAGTAAGAAGCCGGTATAAATAGGAAACCCTTGCCTGAAAAGACAAGGGTTTCCTATTTATACCGGTTTTGCTGAAAACAGCTTAGAAACGCAGGCTTACTTGGGCCATGAAATTGCGGGGAGCCTGCGGGAAGTAATAGTTATAGTCATAGCGGTTAGGGTCTCCGGTGTAAAGCTCAGTATAGGTATAACCGTTGGCTTCATATTCTTCATTGAGCACGTTGTTCACCAGCAAGCCCAATTCTATTTCCTTCATCCAGTTAGTGGGTTTGAAGCGGTAAAACACCCGCACATCGCCCACCTCATAGGGCCTGATGCGGCGGCTTTGGTTGGCGGTATTGTCCAGGAACTGCTCACTTACGGTCTTGTACTGGAACTGGAAACGCACACCAGTCAACGGCTGCACCTCCAGCTGGGTAGAAGAAACGAAGCTGGGCGAGTAGGCAATGGTGGTTTCCTCGTATTGGTTTACCACCACATCCTCCGGATTGTAGTCGTAGGCCAGCACTTCTGTAAATTGCCTAATGCGGTTGCGGCTGAGGGAGAGGTTGGTACTGAGGCGGGCGAACTCGCCTACCCCTACGCCGGCGGCCAGTTCCACCCCAGTCCTGAAACTTTCCGGGATGTTGGTTCTCAGGCCGGTGCCCACATCATTGATCTGACCAGTAAGTACCAGTTGGTTCTTGTAGTCCATGTAGAAATAAGTCAGGTCAGCCGTAAAGAGCATAGGTAGTCCGTTCAGCTGCCCCAGGGGCTGGCGCAGACGGTAACCCACCTCATAATCTATCATGCGCTCTGCGGTGGCTCTGTCGGTGGCCGGCCGGTCTGTGAAATCTGAGCGAGTGGGTTCTCTATGTCCTACCGCGACGGAGGCGTACAGGTTATGAGCATCTGAGAAAGCGTAAGTAATACCGGCTTTGGGGTTGAAGAATGTGTAATTGGCGCGGGTGGTTACATCACGCTGGTCATCATCTGTGCCGTCTATTGTATAGGCTACCGTACGCAACTGCAGGTCTCCAAAGAAACTCAGGGCATCTGTGGCCTGCAACGTGGCTTTGCCATACACGTTGAAATCGGTTTTGCGGGCATCGCCTTCATAATAGCGGTGGCCGGGCCTGATGGTAGATGCGTACTGCGCCCAAATAACCTCCCCGAAGTGCGCGCCGGTATACCGGTTCCAACCGCCACCTAAAACGGCAGAAAGTTTACCTGCCCCGCTGTACTGCAACGCAAACGTGGTTCCGTAGAAGTGATTGTCCAACCATTTCTGGCTTACTAAGTCTGTGCGAGACAGCGTAGCATTGCCAATGGTTACCGGCGGAATGTTGTACCCGGTAAAGCGTTCATTGACTTTGTACTGCTCATAAAACCCATAGCCTCTGGTGTAATGCAAAGCTGCATTCAGTGACAAGACAGGGCTGAACTCGTGGCCATAGTGTAACTGGTAGTGGTACTGCTGGTAATTATCTACCTCATTTTCATACGGAATATCTGTGCTGCCGTAATCTGTTCCCACAGAGTTGAAGGTTCGGTTCGTTTCCAGCATATCCGCAGACACCCCGTTCCAAGCTTGGTACGTGACTTCATGCCCGCCAAACACCACTGCTTTCAGGAAGTCTTTGGCTCCGTAGTAACCGCCAGAAAGGTAAAAGGATTTGAGGTCTGAGGTGGCACGGTCAATGTACCCGTCAGAGGAAAGGCGGGACAAACGGCCATCTACCGCGAACTTTCCGCCCAGCAAACCGGTGCCGAACTGCACGTTGTTTTTCCAGGTGTTATAGGAACCATAGGCATTGTCTGTGCGGACATACGCCTCTGGGCTGGCACCCTGGGTTTGCAAATTAAGGCTGGCACCGAAGGCTCCGGGCCCGTTAGACGAGGTTCCCACGCCGCGCTGAATCTGCACATCCTGCAAGGAAGAGGCGAAATCTGGCATGTTCACGAAGAAAACGCCATGGCTTTCGGCGTCATTCACCGGAATTCCGTTCACGGTCACATTGATGCGGGTAATGTCTGACCCTCTAATGCGCATGCTGGTGTAGCCTACGCCGGCCCCCGCATCTGAAGTGGTGACCAAAGATGGTGTGTTTTCCAGCAAATAGGGCAAATCCTGCCCGAAGTTGCGGCTTTCCAGCTCCTGCTTGCTTACGTTGGTGTACGTGGTGCCCGTCCGCTCATTGGCACGGGTGGCCGTCACCAACACTTCCTTGGTAGCCACGCTGGTGCGGATGAGGGAAATCTCCACCGGTTGGGCGGTTGGCACATTGACAGATTGGGTACCCGTGGCGTAGCCCAGGTAACTTACTTGCAGGGTGTACTCGCCGGCAGGCAGGTTAGTGAAGGTGAAACGGCCATCAGAAGAGGTAGAAGTGATGCGGTTGCCAGCAGAAAGGGTAACGGTACTTCCGAGGAGCGGGGCTCGCGTGGTGGCGTCTACTACACGGCCCGACAACGTGTTCTGTGCCAGGGCAAGCCAAGGCAGCAGGCAGCCCATGAGCAGGGCTAAAGCGTTTTTCATGTGAAAAGGTAAAAAATAGATAAAACAACCAGGAGCCACCAGGGGCCGGTGCTCCCACTCTGTTTTGTTCCCTTGTTTTTCCCTTCGCCGGCATTACCCGGATCAGGTTCAATGGGTATGATCTCAGCCCGTTATCTTAAGGCACCCCTAAACTGAGGCAAAGCTACGCCTGCCCTTTTTCAAAACCAACCGGCCCCGCCACTTATGTAAGTTTTTTTTGCGCTACGGCTCAACATAGGCGGGCAACCCTACGTTGAACAAAATGAACCGCTTAGCTAGTGTGGATGTGATGTGAGACTTTTAATTCATCAAGTTGTATGATGATCGTATACTCTTTGGTTATGTTTGCCTTGATAGCTTTTTTGGCACTAGCCCCCCGTAAAAGAATTAGTGTGCCCCCGCAGGATGACAGCGACGATGACGGCGGCGAACCCCTCAACGATGGTTTACCCGATCTGGATCTTCCCCCAGGCATTTGCCTGCCCATTAATGACTGGGAACCCGATTACAACCGGTCAGTAGCGAAAACTACCCTTTAGACGTAATCTGGTGTACCGGAATTGCCAAAGCCCGGAAGCATGGTCTGAGAACCAAGCTTCCGGGCTTTTACTTTAAGTTTTTGTAAAAGATTCAATTATTATCAATGAAGCTCTACCGTCGTTTTCTGCCTGTTTCCATAAAAACAGGCAGAAAACGGCAGTACAAGCGGATGCTTACGAGAAGTGTACAGCTAAAAGTCTGGTTTTTAGCCCACTTTTCTGAAAATAGCTTAAAAACGAAGGCATAAGTGGATGCTAGCCCCAGAGGAATTGCTTTAAATGTACGTTAATGAAAAACTCTAAACAGGTTCAGTATTTCGATTTGAAGTAGAGAATAATATATCGAACATAATTCATCTCCTTAACCAAAAATCAACTTTGCTTTTTATTAAAGTCCAAAGGATATCTCATAAATACAAGCAGTAGCAAGTGTAGCTAAAATCAGCCCTAAGATTAATTTCCCCCCTTTACCTGTTTGATTTTCAAGGCCTGAGCTTTTACAAAATTCGCTACTGTAAGCCTATGAACGCATAATATTCGGGCGATAGCGCTGTAAGATATCTTTTTGTCTAATAACTCCTTGATTTCTTCTTCTTTCCCGGTAAGTTTTACATAAGATGCTTTGCTGCCTTTGGGGCGGCCTAAGATTACACCTTCTGCTTTACGCCTTGCCAACGCTTCCTTGGTTCTTTGAGAAATCAGATTCCGTTCTATTTCTGCGGACAGTCCGAAAGCAAAGGCAAGAACTTTAGAATTGATGTTGTTTCCTAGCTCATAGCGCTCCTTGATAGTATAGACCTGAATATCTTTCTCCATGCAGTCGTGCAGTATCTTCATGATTTGCATCAGGTTCCGGCCAAGTCTTGAAAGTTCTGTCACTACCAGCAAGTCGCCTTTTTGCATGCGTTTCAGTAACGCTCCAAATTTTCTATCCTCTAGTTTTTTGGTGGCGCTTATGGTTTCTTCTATCCACTCATTAATAAGTAGGTTCTGCTCTCTGGCGTACTTCTTTATCTCAAATTTCTGGTTTTGGGTGGTTTGCCTGTCTGTGCTTACCCGTATATAACCGTAGTTCATGTTTTTACTGCTAAAAATAATAGCGGCAATTATTCTAAGCAGGTTTTAGATGTATTATTTAAGTATAAATATTACAGTTGCAGTTATCTCATAAGTTAAGCCAGCGATTATGTTCGGCAGCACAGCCACCGGACGTCTTTCGGGGCGGGCAGCAGCTGGGTGGTGCTCAACGAGGCGGAGATGCGCATCAAGGAAAAGATAGAGAAGGCCGGGGTACCTTTGAAGGATTGGGATGTTCAAATTAACTATGGTATTAAGACGGGTTTTAATGAAGCCTTCATTATAGATGATGCCACAAGGAGAGAGTTGATTGAGAAATGTCCTAAAAGTGAAGAAATCATTCGACCGATTCTTTTAGGTAGAAACATTAAAAGGTATTCTTACCAATGGGAAGGGCTATGGTTAATCAATGCTCACAATGGGTTAAAAAGCAAAAAAATTCCAAGAGTTGATGTTATAAATGATTATCCAGCAGTCTTCGAATTCCTAAGCAAATTTAGGGAAAAGCTGGAGTTACGTTTAGATAAAGGAGACCATTGGACAAACCTTAGGAACTGCGCTTATTTAGATGAGTTTGATAAGCCTAAAGTAGCCTGGGGTAATCTTGCTCAACAATCTCAATTCACAATTATTCCTGATGGTTTTATGATAAATGCTCCTTCTCCTTTTTTTGTAACTAATAATCTTTATTTAATTGCAATACTTAATTCAAAGCTTGGTGATTACTATATTAAATCTCTAGGTGTTTCAAGAAGTGGTGGGTATGTTGAATATAAGCCTATGTTTGTCGAAAACCTGCCCATACCTGTTCCGTCCAAAGAGGCACAAGAGCTTCTTACAGAGAAAGTGCAAAATATATTGTTAAAAAGAGAAGCTGGAGAGGAAACAATAAAGGAAGAAGTTGAAATCGACTCCATAGTTAGCCATTTGTACAATTTAACCATTGAAGAAAAGCAATTAATTGATTTATTAACCTTCAGACTTGCATATTAAAAGAACTGATTTATTTATATGCAAGTCTAAAGTAAAGCATGTTCTATGTTCTCTATTTCCTCTTCTGTTAATTTAAAGAAATCATAAAAGTGACGGTCTATATTTTTTAGATTCTCTTGGTTTAGCTCTGAGATAACTTTATCAACTAAACAGTTTATTTTAGTCTCAAAATCCATACTTGGGTTTGGTACACAAATTTGATCAATGTAGATTTTTATCCATCTTCTTGTGCCTACTCCAGAAGTAGCTGCAATTTTATCAAAATACCATTCGCATAATCGAGAATTTAAGTACGCCAGTAGATATTTCAAATGATCTCCTGTCATAAAGAAAATGGTGTTATTAAGATAGTACCCCTTTGTATCAAGCGCAAATTTTGGTGAATCCGTCAATTCAATCCAAACTATTTTCTCCTTATCAAAATCGTTATAATAAGCCACATTATCTTGGATTTCAAACCATTTATAAGCACCTGGCTTTCTCCCTTGCTGATCATTATCCCCTTTAGGTTTTAAGAAGTCATAATTCTTTAATAAATATTCTTTAATAGATGGATATCTTTCGATGTCAATTCCTCTCCTAGTAAAAATCATCCACTGGTCAGCAAAATTGGCTCTATACTTTTTAATATCCCTGCCTCTTAAAATCGGTCGAATAATTTCGGCTGAATTTGGCGAAGCAGCAATTAATCTATCTTTAGTTGCTGTATCAATAATGAAGGCCTCGTTATAGCCTGTCAAAATTCCCCTGTAGATATTGACATCCCAATCCTTCAAAGGTACCCCGGCCTTCTCTATCTTTTCCTTGATGCGCATCTCCGCCTCGTTGAGCACCACCCAGCTGCTGCCCGCCCCGAAAGACGTCCGGTGGCTGTGCTGCCGAACATAATCGCTCATATTATTTAGGCTGAACCCCTTGCTCAAAACACAAGTACTCACGTTATTCTGAAAAGGAGACTTTTCAGCAATCATAATGTTTGTGTCTACCGTTGCCGATTCAAACACCTGATAGCCGCCAAAGTCAATCAATGATAAAGGATTGGTATGGCTGGCAAAGTATGACCTCATTTTTTCACCATAACCTGCTCTCATCCATTTGTTAGAAGTAATATAGCTCAATACTCCTTTTTGCTTTAGAAGGCTAAACCCTTTCTCATAGAATAAACAGTAGATATCACCTGTACGGGCAAATGTTTCATAACCAACTTCTTGCAATGTATCAGCGGCTTTGCCCATACTTTGCAACTGAATATAAGGCGGATTCCCTATTATCACATCAAAGCCACCTTGCTCAAAAACATCCATAAAGTACAGGTGCCACAAGAAGTATGGGCGCTCATCGGTATCCTGAATCTTGAGTAGCTGGGTTTTGGTTTCTCGCAGTTGGGTTAAGTTGTTTTGCCAGGCTTCATATTTCTTTAATCCCGCTTTACTTAAATTAGCAGAGTTGCCTGATTCATTAATTATGCGGTGCAGCTGGTTCTCGCGCAACTCAATGTTGTACTCAATGTGCTGCAATACTAGACTGTTTATTTCTTCGCGTATGCGCTTTTTCTCTTCACCGGCTTCAATGGTAAAGAATTGCTTAATCAGATTTTGTATTTTCTGGGTGGTGCGGGTTTGGGAGAACGTCATTTTAAGTTGGCTCTCCAGAATGTTGCCAAACAAGTCTCGGGCTGGCTCTATCACCTGCACATCATTTTTGGTTTTACCCATTTGGCTCAGGTCAATGCCCATGTACTGTTCCAAAAGGCTATTGCCCTGCATTATCTTATAATCCAAATTAGGCAGAGGATGCGGGTTCAATTCCTCTACTACCAAAGAAAGCCAGAAACGTAATTGGGCAATGTCTACCGCGCCTTTCTCCAAATCTACCCCGTAGATTGAGTTCTGGATGATGTTCTTTTTTACTTCGGCGGGTTTAAAATCTTTATTGGTTTTGAGGTAAGGATAGATGAAACGTTTGGCCTCAAAAATCTCTTGCAGCATACCAATAGGAAACGCCCCTGAGCCAATGGCGGGGTCACATACTTTTATATCATCTAGCTTTTGGTTAAGCAGAAGCGCATTGTCTCTGTCTTGCAGGAAAGTAGAAACCGTATGGTTCCTGATAAACTGTTCAATGCTTGTTTCTCCCGCAAAAGTGTTGAGCAAATACTGTATCAGGCTCTCTTTGCACATGTACTGCACAATCTCTTTGGGCGTGTAGAAAGCGCCTTTGTCGCGGTTGTCTTCCAGCAAGTTTTCAAAGATGTGGCCAAGCATTTCGGGGTCAATACCTACTTCGTGGTCTTCGGGGCTGTTCTCGTCTATGGTAAAGTTGTACTGTTCAAAAAACTCCAGTAAGTCTCTGAAAAAATCTACCGGGAAATCAACTTCTAACGTGGCCTTGTTCTTTTCAGGCTCAAATAAGCCGCCATTGAGGTAAGGTACCCTGGAGCCATTTAGTCTGCCATTCAAACCTTTCACCTCAAACGCATCATTAGGTCGTTTGCTGTTGAGCGTATTAAAAAACAACGCGGTGAGGCATTTGCTATGAAAGTGTTCAGGCTCAGAAAAATCTTCAAACAGGCGTTGCATAAAGCGTGGCTCACCGTCTACCCAATCTTTTGAGGTAGGGGAACAGCCCATCCAACCTTTCTTTTGCAGGAAATGCAGGAACACAATTCTGCCTAACAGTTTCTTTACAAAATCTCTGATTGGCTTTTCCTGCAGAACTCTCTTTTTGTCTTCTTTTTCCTCTAAACCTTTAGCAGCATCAATAAGTCTTTCCCTAAATGGATTTTCTTCATTGGCCAGGTGCTTCCAGAACTTTTCATATTGGGCTTTATAAGTTTTGAAAAAGTCTTTCTTTAGCGGCTCAACAGAAAACACTTCTTTCAGTTGCTTCAGGTTCACCTCACCTTTAGTTTTCTGGTCGGCTAGAGCCAAGAGGCGTTTGGAGGGTGTAGTGCAGGCCTCGTTGGGGCCGAGCAAATAGGTATAGCGCTTGGGCTTGGTTTCGCCTTTTATCAGTTCCCCAGTTTCTTCATTTATGCTGGCCTCTTTGGCTATAAAGGAAAAACGGTAGTCAGGCTGGTTTTTATTGAAGAAGAACGCCAGGGTGCCATGTACAATGTTCTGATCAATAGGCTGGATGGCAATGTTCCTGAGTTCTTGCCGGTTGCGGCTAATGATAATGCTGTTATCAACCTCAATAATAATGATAGCCAATTGCTTGCCATCATCTAGCTTAACGGTGCCTACCTGCTGGCCTTCTATTACTCTATCATTCCCAGTAAATAAAAGCTCAGGTGTGCTGAAGTACTCTATTTTCTTAAAGAAAAATGGCAGAAGTTCTTTCCAGAGGTCAAACTTAAATCTTTGCTGTAATGTGTGTTTAAGCTCTTTTTCCTTCATTTCAGTTTCTTGATAGCGCTTTGATGGTTCAGCAAAGATTGCATTTGGGTAATGGCCAATTGGTTGAGCTGCAATAACCGCTCAGATTGATCCAGGCCTTGATGGATAAGCATGGCATTAATGCTTTCCATGTTAGAAAGCACCACCAACTGTTCAATGGTGGCCTCGTCTCTGATGTTTCCTTTCTTGCCTGGATTTTGCTCCCGCCACTGCCGCGCGGTTTTCCCAAACAAGGCCATGTTCAAGACATCGGCTTCGTTGGCATAAATGGTAGAGGCCTGGCTTTTGTTTAAGGCACCCGGAATCAAATTTTCCTTGATGGCGTCCGTATGGATGTGATAGTTTACTTTGGTGAGGGTGCGCTGGAAATCCCACTCCAACTTTAGGCGGTCGCTTTCATCTTCTTTAAGCCGCTTAAATTCTTTAATCAGGTATATTTTAAACTCGGCACTAATCCACATACCAAACTCAAAGGCGATATCAGAATGGCCATAGGTGCCACCGTACCTGCCTGCAGTAGCTTTTATGCCCACGGCATTAGTCTTCTCCACCCATTCTTTTACGCTAATGCGGTAGCTGTTCAACCCTGCCTGGCTTTTAATTATGTCGAATTCGCCATAATTAAAATTTGGGTTATACACCGATTCCCAAATACCCAGAAACTCCACTGTATTCCTATTCCTCAACCAATCAGAGATAAAATACTCTCCGTCTTTGGCTTTGAGCATATCTGTCAGCGAGATAAAATCACCTTCTCCTTGGTTCAGGATTGTGATTTCATTTCCCTGTACCTGTATAGATTTCTTCTTTGCCATATTAAAGGCTAAAACTTTCTGTAATAATGATTTCAGGATTTAATACTCTTGCCCGTACTACTTTCTTCTCAACCTCTTGGTCTACTTCCTCATGCACCAAGGGATAAGCATTTAATATATCTATAATTTTTTCTAAGACAATGGCTGGTTTTAAAGGGGCTTTTTTTAGGGCTCTCTGGAACTTGTTAATATCTCGCTGTAGATTCTGGAAACGTCCTAATCTAATAGCTTCTTTAGCCTTGAGAATGAGTACCCGTTCTTCTTCATTCACCAGGGGCAAATTTAAGATACCGTCTAAATAAGCATTGGCTTTCTTCTCATTAGGGCCTTGGGTGGTATCAATCTTTTTGTCTCTGGCTTTCTCTCTTTCCAGCAAATCAGAAAAAAGTAAAAGCCCGGCCTGTACCTGCTCATGGTGTTGGCTATGCAACGGTATAGCTTGTTCCAGCACATCTGCTTCAAAAATTTTAACCGTCTCCAAAAACGTAAGTTCTTCTGTCTCTTCGTTTGCTTTTACCTGAATAAAAGAATCGCGCTTGCTGTCTTTGATGTAGCAGATGGTACTTTGGTTCAGTTCCTTTTTCTTTCTGCCTACTCTGGCTCTAAAAGGCATGTTTTTGATTTGCTTGAACAGGCCCGGCCTTTTTTCTTTCAGGTCTCTTATCATCATCAGATAAGCCAGCTTCTCGTCTTTCTCTTCTTCTAGCTTTTTGTCAAATAAACCAAAGGTTTCTGTTTCTTCATCTGGTGAGTAAATTTGGCTGTCCTCGCCTAAAGCTGCATGAAATGCCTGAAGCTTCATGATGGCTTTTTTCTCCAGCTCAATGTCATTGTTAACTTTAGCCGTTGGGTAGAAATTGAACACGTGCACCTCATCGGCAGTGGAGCCAATTCTGTTCACCCGGCCAATGCGTTGCATTAATCTGGTGGAGTTCCAAGGCGTGTCATAGTTGACAATCACGTTAGACCGGTGCAGGTTTACTCCTTCTGCTAGAACTTCAGTTGTTAGAATAATTTTATAAACGTCTTCTTTTTCTCCAGCATAATTCGCATCAAAGTTTTTCCGGATGGTGGGCATACGGTCTTTGCGCGTTTTGCTGTCAACTGAAATAAGGTTTTCAGAAATGTATTTGGGCAACTCTTCCTCTAAATAAGCGGTAGTCTCTTTGCTCTCAGAAAACACTACCAATTTAGATGTTGGGTTAATTTTACTATCTAACAAGATATTTTGCAGGTAGTGAATGAACACCTCTAATTTAGGGTCTTGTTTTACCTTGGCCCATTCACCGCAAAGCCCCTGCAATAACTGAAGGTCTTTCTGGAGCCCTGGAAAAAAGTTGTATTCAAAATCATCTGGTTCGCAAATTTCAATGGTTGGGTCTTCAATGGATTGCTCTAATACCAAGTTCAAAAGTTCCTCTTCCCTGCCTTCGTTTATCATATCAGAAACCGGCAGATTGGGTGCAATAAAGATTTTGCCGTTTTCAAACATGGTTACCATGGCTTCGGTAGCTTTCATAAAGCGGTGCAAAGACTTTTTAAACGCATGAAAGCTACTATCAATACGCTTTACCAAAAGCGTTTTCATGATTTTAGCCAATTGCGCTGAAATCATGTCTGCTTGCTTATACTTGTTCTTTTTATGGGGCTTCAAAAACCCGATAGCACGGTACCGGTTATACGTCAATCCTTCCGTCTCATGGCTTAACACCTTTATGGTAATGTCATACAAATCTTCAAGATGCGGTTCTAAAACATATAGAATTTTTTTAGGTTGTTTCACCACTGGAAAGGTGATTCCTTGGTTTATCAGGTCTTTAGAATAAAGCTCATGGGCCTGCAAATCTGTGCGGGTACGGCGTACAGTTAATGGCTCTATTACCTTGGTTCTTATTCTTTCATAAATCTGTTTTACCCCTTTCTGAACTTTGGCAATGTCTGTTTCATGCTTAATTTTTTTATAAGCATCTATCTGCCCTCTAAAGAAGTTCTGTAGGTTTCCTGTTTCCAAAGTAGATTCTTTGCTGTTCTGAAACAGATACACCTGGTTGGCAATGTCTTCTGGGCGGTTGTTCAAAGGGGTGGCAGAGACCAACATAACTTTTTTAGCTACAGTTGTTCCGTCTGGCAAAACCCTCCTAGTTGGTGTTTTACAAATCTTTTGCAAGTCATTGTACATGCCTGCCGTATCTGACCTGAACTTATGTGCTTCATCTACAATAATTAAATCATAGATAGTAGCATCACGCACCTTATGAAGGCTACCATTGGTAACAATCTTCACATTATCCAGATTGAATTTCTCAATAGTTTCAATCCAGTTCTCCTTTAAGGCAGGAGGTACAATAATTAAAGTTCTGGAACGATGCTCTGGAAAACCATTGGTATAGAAAAACTTCTTAGCAATCAAAGTAGAGACAATGGTTTTGCCCAGCCCCACTACATCGGCCAGAAAGAAACCATTGTGCTTCATCATTTTGGTAAACCCATCGTTTACAGCATCTACTTGGTAAGAAAGCCTTTTAAAGCCTTTGGGTAAATCAGAGATGGAGTTAGGGTCAAACTCAATACTCTTACCGAAATATTCTACCAAGAATTTGAGGTAGATTTCATACGGCGTATAGTTGTCATTCAGATAGGTTTCTTTCTGTAGCTTTTCTATGTTGTCTATGTCAACCGGTACTGCCTCTTCCCATAACTTCTCAAATGTTTGCGTGGCAAAATCAATGTCAGAGTTATCCCTTAGCTCAACATTAAACTCAAAATTCTTAGAAAGGCCTGCATCTGTCAGGTTACTAGAGCCCGTAATGACTGATCCATACCCGTGGTCGTGCTTCACCTCTTCCCTGAAAATATAAATCTTGGCGTGTATATTCTGCTTGGGATGTATCTTGATTTTTACTTTACCAGTGACAATGTCCCGAATTAGCTGCAGCATGCCCGCTTCCACGGTCTTGTCATAAGCCGCTTCCTGAATATTCTTCTTAATTTCTTGAAAGAACTCTTCTTGTGCTTTTTCAGCATCTCCATCAAACAGAACACCTTGCTGGTTAGCTTGGTAGACTAAATAGTCAATGTTTATGCCTACCAGTATTCTTATCTCCTGCGCTTTCTCAACAAACTCTCTTATTTGAAAATATCCTGAAGCTCTGAAGTAACCTACTAAAGCATCTAGAAAATAAATGTTTTTGTGTTTAAAAATTCCTTCTATCTTTTTTAGAAGGGTGTTTTGTTCTTCGTTCGTAAAAAACTTTGTACTCATATAATATATTAATCACCTTCTTTAAGGACTACTTAGAAGAACCTATACTGAATAAACTGCACAGAAAACTTTTAAGGCTACATTTCAGCCAAATTGTTTTAGCAGATTCCCAAATATATATTATTAAAAATTCTTGATTAAGCGTTTGAAAATATAAGTTTATCCATTAAGGCCACTTACCGACTTATCAATGAGGCAAACTGATTTTAGTTGATTACAGGACAACTCTTTCTACATTAGATTCAAAACAAATCCTGCAAATGGATTAATTAAATTCACAAGTACACTTTAAGAAAGCCAATATTCTAAACAGTTATCACAAAGCTGTAGCTCAATTCTTTACACAATCTTATTATAAAAAACGGTCAGCACCTACCAGGCACTGACCGTTTTCAACCCGAAGAAAGAGCAATTACTTTTTAGCGACTGCTTCTTCTTTGGCTACTAGATTTATATTCAACTCCACGTCATCCTGAATGGCTTTGTCGCCTAGGTTCTCAAAGAAGTTGCCGGAGCGGAATTTGATGTCCCACTTGGTACGGTCAAATTTCAAAGTGGCTTTGGCGGTGGCCACGCCTTTTTTCACGTTTACCATGGCCGGGAAAGAGATCTGGTTGGTGATGCCTTTGATGGTAAGGTCACCGGTCACAATGTAGTTGGCGGTTCCGGCCTTCGCGTTCGCTTTGGGGGTCAGGTTGGTGACCGCGAACATGGCGGTAGGGTTTTTCGCCACTGAGAAGAAATCATCAGATTTCAGGTGGTCTACCAGTCTCTTGTTAGAGCCGCCTTCCAGGTCGTTGCAGGTGATGGTGGTCATGTCCATCACGAATGTACCCCCTCTAAACGAAGCCTTATCTAGTAACAATGTGCCGCTGGTCAGCGTGACGTTGCCGTTGTGCTCCCCTCCCACCTTACGGCCAATCCAGGTGATTTTGCTTTCCGCAGGAATAACTTTGTAATTCTGGACGGCATACGCCACCGTGTTTTTAGGTGCCATCGCTTTCTCTGGAGAGCCCGGGGCTACCATGGTGAAGGCAGAAACCCCTACGGCAGCCGCTACCATAAGGGACAGTAACATTTTTTTCATGGGATTAACTCGTAAATGGTGTAGTAGTAAAAGGCTGTAAACGAATATAAGGTAAGCAAAATTTAGCTTCTGATCTTATCTAGGAGAACATTTAATTGCTCGGCCTCTTCCTGGGTTAGTTTATTCAGGCCGGTATAGCCCTCGTTGCCTAAGGCATCCATCTGCTGCAACAACTCAAGGCCTTTGTCGGTGATGAGGATGTCCACGGTGCGCCGGTCGGTGGGGCACTGTTTGCGGGTAACCAGTTCTTTGGCCTCCAGTTTGTCTACAATGCGCGAGGCATTGGAGGTTTTGTCCAGCATGCGGTCTATGAGCAGGTTCACCGTGGCCGGTTTAGGGTATTGCCCGCGCAAAATGCGCAGCACGTTGTACTGCGGCAGCGTGACGCCAAACGACTTAAACAGCGCAGATTGCCTTTGTTCCAGCCAGTTAGAGGTAAAAATTACGTTTATGTACGATTTTTGGTAAACGTCCTTAAAAACGCTCTGCTTTATTTCTTCTTCAATCTTCATCTTTAACCAGCAACTTTAGGGGATCTCAAATATATGTTCCTGCCGCAAAATCAGCAACTTAGCGGCCGTATTTCTACGGGCCGCCTCAAAAATACCATCAACATCTCACTTACCGCGTGCGTATTGCCCGTAAATCCATCTCGCTAGGCAAATGACAGACTTTCTCCAGGTTTCATGGTCAGAATTGTTTTCCAGCCCCGAAAACATGATCCGGTACGGCGGCCTCACGCTTATTCTCCTTGTGGTTTTTGTGGAAACGGGCTTGCTCATTGGCTTGGTTATTCCCGGCGGAGACTCCCTTTTGCTGGCTACGGGTCTGTTGGCGGGTGCCGATGTGCTGCAGGTGCCGGTGGGTGTGCTTCTGGCCAGCATGACAGCGGCCGGCGTGGCCGGAGACCTGCTGGGGTTTTCCATTGGCCGCAAGATGGGCAAAAAGCTCTACCATAAAGAAGATACATGGTACTTCAAACGCAAAAACCTGGATCGGGCCGAAAAATTCTACCGCGAGAAAGGGAAATCGGCTATTGTGCTGGGCAAGTTTGTACCGGTGGTGCGTACGTTCAACCCGCTGTTGGCCGGGGTAACGGGCATGACCCTGGGCAGGTTCTTGCTGCTGAGTTTGATGGGCACCGCCCTCTGGATTTGCTCTCTGGTGCTGGCCAGCTATTACCTGGGGCAGCAGTTTCCGCAGTTAAAAGACTACTTGCATTACGCTATCCCGGTTATTATTCTCCTGTCTATTCTGCCCGGTATTGTTCAGTACCTGAAAGAGCGGAAAAAGGAAAGCAACACGTGAACTGTTTTCCCCTTCAGTTCCTGTTTTTGGCCTGTTTTCGGGAAAACACCGTATAAATACCAAAACTACGCTATATAACTATGGGACTACGTTTCATCTTAGCGGGCGGGTTGTTTCTGGGGATTCTCTTCGCCCCCGCGCTAGCCCAGGCCCAGAATGCCTCTATGGGAAAAAGTGCGAGCGGCCGCACCATTACCACCAGCGTCACTCCTTTGCGTAAGGGCATGATCATGCGTAACGGGAAAATGATGGAGGTAAAAGGGAAAGACTTTACCCCGTTGGCCCAGGCCAGAACGTTCCCTAACGGCGCCACGCTGCAACCCAACGGTGCTTTCAAGGCGGCAGACGGAGAAACCATTCAATTAAACGAGGGCGATCATGTAGACCTGAAAGGCACTTTTCACCGTTCCGTCGTAGTCACGCACAGCAACACCACCATTTCCGGCGACACCACCGGCCTGGGAAAACAACTGCTACAAGCCCAGCAGATGAAGGATCGCCTCCAGCTTTTACAGGAGAAACAACGCGTCCTCCAACAAAAAACCGACCTCCTCCAGAAAACCGTCCAGAACAAGCCCAGCCAGGCCGAGTTGAAAAAGCTGGACGCTGACCTAGCCCGGCTTCAGCAGCAGTTAGCCGCTGGGGAGAAGAAAGAATAGTGTTGGCTTCATAAGGTCTCCCTCGCCTGTTTCTTTGGATCATTCATTGGATTGTTTCCCTGGTGACAACAAGTTATTTCTTTTGCGCCCGAAGGCACAAAGATTTCTTTCGTTTTCACTGATAGCTCTTTTTCCATTGGCAGCCCGTTGTTGACAGGGGGCTTTTGATACTGATCGGTTCCTTACTGCGCTTTAGCCTCGCCTGGAACTGGCTTCTGTAGAGCAATTAGTGGGTGCACGGAATATGCTGTTCCCTTGGCTTATCCGGTTACTCCGCAGGTGCAAGTGCTGTATTGTTTCATCTTTGGCGGTATGCGCTCGGGGAAGACTGGAACTGGGGAAAGTAGCAGAGAGTACTGGCTGAACTCTACCTCTAGTATTTACTCTTCTAAAGCAGATACTCCCCCTTTGAAGGGGGCGAAGGGGGATGTTTACACACGCAGTTCACGCATTCCTTTCTCCTTCATAGGCGTATTCCCCTCCTCGGAGGGGTAGGGGTAGGTTTCGCGCACCGCCCCTACCCTTCCAAGGCACACCAATCATGCAATGCTGGTATAAGTACCCTCTTTTCTATAGCATTCAGCTCCAGAAAAGAGGGTGTAAAGCGCAGAACCCGTTTCTTTCAGCGCAGCACCCGCCTCTATAAAGCACTAACTTACAAGAGACTATCTTCCAGTTTAATAATATAATTATTCATATATGTTAATTAGGGTTTATACCCAATTTAACGTTAGCACTAGAATTTTTCATAGCCTTTCAACTTCATACCCGTAAACAGCTACTAGTTAAAACATCTATCATTTCAATTCCTATGAAAAAACTAACCTCTGGGTGCTGGTTTGGGCACTATTAGTAAGCAGTACCGCTTTTGTTTCTTGCGACGACGACGATGAGGATGCAACGGATCAGGATCGGACACGAGTGGCTACTTTCTTCCAGAATGCTGCTCAAAGTGATATGTTTGAAATCACCACAGGAAACATGGCTAAAGTGAAAGGCTCTACCGCTGAAGTTAGAGATTTTGGAACAATGCTGGTAACAGATCACACCATGACTTCCCAACAAATCATGACCATGGCCGCGGAAAGGAACATTACGCTATCTACCACGGCTCCAGCCGACAAAATGGCCATCATCAATCGTTTAACCGGGGAGTCTGGTTTAACCTTTGACAAAGACTTTGCCGCTGTTCAAGTACTGGCGCACCAAGAAGCCATAGCTCTGTATGAAGCCGCCGACAGAGAAATCATGGATACCGAGGTGCAGACATTCATTGATGCTACTTTGCCCAAACTTCGTACGCACCTGCAACGTGCCCAGACCTTAAAAACTGCGGTTGATAAAATGTAATAAGAGCATGTTTAAATTTCATCTTTGCGCTGCAAATTGCCATAAAAAGAACCTGCGTTCGCCTTTTTCTCGCCCCGTAGCGCTGCTACGCGGCTCAAAAAACGCTTCCGCAGAACCTTTCTCTGACCATTTTCGCCAGCAAACCTGAAATTTAAACAAGCTCTAAGTCACCCTTTCATAAAAAAGCCACCTGCATATTTAAGCAGGTGGCTTTTTTACATAGTGAACCTGTTTAGAGTTTTTCATTAACCGCCATCTAAAGCAATTCCTCTGGTGCGAGGGGCCATGTAGGCCAGCATTTTTAGGCTGTTTTTAGGAAAATAGGCATAAAACAAGAGGGGTATTTGTACACTGCCACAAGCATCCGTTTATACCGCCGTTCTTAGGCTGTTTTTAGGAAAACAGCCTAAGAACTCTAAACAGCCTCAGTACCAATGTTTCTGATTTAAGGCTATTTTCTGAAAATAAGCTTAAAAATGGCGCTTATAGCTTACGGTTGCTCTATGGGATACAGTCTGCCGGCTTCTTCCCGTACCAGTTTGAACGGCTCGTCTTTCACCACCAACATGCCGTCCAGGTCTAGCAGGTCTACGCCGTGGGCGAGTTGCAGGGCAGACCAGATAGCCATAGAAGTTTCCATCATACAGCCAATCATGGTTTTGAGGCCCAGAGACCGGGTCTTTTGCAGAATGGCCAAGCCATTGAGGTAGCCACCGGCTTTCATGAGTTTCATGTTTACCCCGTGGAACTGCTGCTGCAACAGTTCCCAATCGGCGTGGTCGGTGACAGATTCATCGGCGAAGAGGTCATAGGGCGAGCGCTTTTTCAGGTACAGGTATTCTTCCTCCAGCGTAGACGGCATGGGTTGCTCAATCATGAGGATGGGGTATCTTTTCAGGCCTTCAAAGAACCGCAGGAGGGAATCTGGGTCTTGCCAGGCTTCGTTGGCATCTATGATCAAGCCCTGTGACGTGGCTTTGGTGACCTCAGACAACATGTCCAGTCCGCTTTCCTGGTTTACTTTCACTTTTAGGTACTCAAACCGCCGCAGTCCGTGCTCCTTGGTGAAGGCGGCAATCTTGCCGGGCTCCATGATGGGGTAAGAATAAGCCGTGGGGGCCGAGGCCACCGGCTGCACCCCTAAGAATTCGGTCACGGTTTGGCCGTTCCTGCGGCAGAGGTAATGCACAAACGCAGATTCTATGGCAAACCGAAGGGCTGGCATTACCGGGTGCAAACCCATGAGGTGCTGCAGTTCTTCCAAGGAGGCAATCTGATCCAGACCGTTGGCTTGCAGGGTCTGGAATTGCTGCTGCAGCAGGTCGGGCGTTTCGCCGTAGCGCGTGTTGGGCGCGGCTTCTCCCCGGCCCTGCGCGCGTTCATCGGCCACGGTCACAAAAAGATTGGTCTTCACATCTGAGGCGTTGCGGGAGATTTTCCAGGTATAGCGCAACGTGAGGTCTTGGGCCTCCAAATTCCATAGTAGCATAGTAAATAGTAGCGTTTGCAGGCCTAAGTGTACTAAAAAAGATGCAAAGGCCAATAAAAAACCTGTTTTGCCCGCCTTTTTCAAGAAACAGGCAGAAAACGTGTTGCTTGTTTAGAACCGGAAGAAAAAACTATATTTGTAGGTTCCAACACCTTAACCGGTCTTACCGGTCATCTACCCACACAAACCTAAACCTCTGCTTTTCCCCTTCTCCAAGGGAAAAGAGCTTAACGCTGTATGAAAAAAACCACACTCGCCTTAGTGGCTTTTGCGATACTTACCGTGGCCGTTGTGCTCACGCTGTGTCAGAACTATGGAATTGTTGCCCTTCCGGAAGTGGCGCTCACCGCCGTTCGCTGGATTGGCATTGCGGTACTCATTCTGTTTGCTACCCGCAAGAAATCATTGACCACTTGGATTCTGGTGAGCATGGTGATTGGTGCCGAGATTGGCTACAGTTTCCCCGACTTCGCCCAGAACCTGAACGTTTTAAGCAAGGTTTTCCTGAAAATGGTGAAAACCATCATTGCGCCGCTCGTTTTCGCGACGCTGGTGGTGGGTATTGCCGGTCACTCCAACCTGAAACAGGTGGGCAAGATGGGCGTGAAAGCCCTGATCTATTTTGAGGTGGTGACCACCATCGCGCTTTTCATCGGCTTGGCCGCCATTAACATTAGCCGCGCCGGCGACGGCATTGTGCTCAGGGGCCAAACCAGCGACGAGATTACCGCTCCCCCGCCCCAAACCTGGGAAGACATTATTTTGCACATCTTTCCTGAAAACATCGCTAAATCAATAGCCGAAGGGCAGGTATTACAGATTGTGGTGTTCAGTGTGCTCTTCGGGATTGCCCTGGCCATGCTGAATGAGCGCAAGCGCCGCCCGTTGCTGGAAGTGACAGAGGGCCTGGCCGAGACCATGTTCAAGTTCACCAACATCATCATGTTCTTCGCGCCTATTGCCGTGGGGGCCGCCATCGCGTACACCGTGGGGCACATGGGCTTCGGGATTCTGGTGAACCTGTTCAAATTGCTGGCGACGCTGTACGTGGCGTTGATTGCGTTCCTGTTGCTGGTGTTATTGCCGACAGCCCTTATCTTCCGGATTCCGATCAAGATGTTTGTGCAGGCCATTGCCGAGCCGGTTTCCATCGCGTTTGCCACCACCAGTTCTGAGGCCGCCCTGCCGCGCGCCATGGAGGCCATGGAGTCTATTGGCGTACCCCGTAAGGTGGTGGCCTTTGTGATGCCCATGGGCTATAGCTTCAACCTGGACGGTTCCACCCTGTACCTTTCCCTGGCCTCGGTGTTTGTGGCGCAGGCCGCCGGTATTGAGATGCCCTGGGAACAGCAATTGCTGATGGTGTTCACGCTCATGTTAACCAGCAAGGGAATTGCCGGGGTGCCGCGCGCCTCTCTGGTGATCCTGCTGGGGACGGCCGCCTCCTTCAACCTGCCCGTAGAGCCTATCTTCATCATTCTGGGAATTGACGAACTGATGGACATGGCCCGTACCTCGGTCAACGTGATCGGGAACTGCCTGGCTACCGCCGTGATTGCCCGCTGGGAAGGTGAGTTTGTGGATTTGGACGCCCCGCGCGCACTAGAGACTATTTAAGCGCAGAAGTTTCTTTCCTGGAGGTATCTTTTGCACGGCTAGAATCGTTCATTAGTCATTGTGCCCTGGATCTTAACCGCTTTTTAAATTACCGTTGAAGATGTATCTCCGCTTATTGTTTCTTGCTTTTCTGATCTTTGGGGCTTCGGCCTGCGCCCGAAAAACGACTGCTCCTGCGGAACAGTCCGGCTACTCCGCGGCCGGGCAAACGGGCCTTGACCAGCATTTGAACCGCGAGGAAAAGGACACCGCCGGAACCGAGAATATTCTGGTTGGCCCCATTAACCGCGTGGCGTTTGAAAGTGAGCCGTACAGCAAATGGTTTCACCCGGGCTACCAACGGTACACGCCCAACCCCAAGATTATGGAGGAACTGCAGCCTCTGCTGGAAAATGTGACGGTGAAAGCGTACACCGGCAGCTGGTGCCTGGACAGCCAACGCGATTTGCCGCGTTTCTACAAAGTACTTGACCAGGCCCATTTCCCGCATTCCCGCTTTCACGTGGTGAGCCTGCGCGAAGACAAGACCAGCCCCAACGGCGAGGAGAAAGCGGCCAATATCACGGCCGTTCCTACCTTCATCCTGTACCGCGACGGCAAGGAAGTGGGCCGCATCGTAGAGTCGGCTTACCCTACCATTGAGATGAACATGCTCACTATTTTGAAAGCCCCCCCTGCCAAATAAGCTGTTTTAGGGCTAATTCAGAACCTGTTGAGGGCTCTGCTGATGCGCCTCCTGCCGGTGGTTCCCGGCGAGTCTGGAGACTCGTTTCATCCGGTGTCACGAGACTTTAGGCTCGCGCTAGTTGCGTCTAAACCTGTGAGGTCTCCAAGACCTCACAGGTTTTTGCGTTTTAAGGCTGTTTTCAGCAAAACAGCCTTAAAACGCATCACAGGGGTTTCCTTCTCCGGGGCTTATCTTGTAGAAAACTTTTGTTAACGATGCTGTTTGTGAATTATCAATTCCCTTCGCGTTGGTTGAGTAAATGCGGGGATTAGGAAATCCCCGACAGAATGCTTCCGGATTCATAAATCTGGAAGAGCTGAAAGAGCCAGACTGTTTTTAGCTTGTTTTTGGGAAAACGGGCGAAAAGCAGTTGCTGCAAAAAACGTAGTCCTTGCTTATAACTCTAATGAAGTGCTACAAGTAGGGCAAAAACGTTAGCGCAAGGATTGAAATTACCCGCCCATAGTTCCTTCCCGTACAAAGGTGTATTTTTGCCCGAATACCGTTTATACATGCTTTTTACCGCTTCGCTTCCCGTTTCTAGGAAAGCCCATAGAATTGCCGTAGGTGCCCTGTTCTTTCTGCAAGGGTTGTGCTTTTCCAGTTGGGGCTCCCGCATTCCCACCATCCAGCAAAAGCTTCATCTTTCTGAAACCCAGTTAGGGGCCGTGCTCTTCGCCTTGCCCGTGGGGCTTATGCTTTCTTTGCCGTTCACGGGCTGGCTTACCTCTAAGATTGGCAGCCGCAAAGTAGTCACCATTGCCTTGCTTCTTTACAGTGTTACCCTGGTTCTGATTGGCATGAGCCAGAGCATTCTGCACCTGTCTTTGGTGCTGTTCCTGTTCGGGTTTGCGAGCAACATGGCCAACATCTCGGTGAATACTCAGGCGGTGGGCGTAGAAAGCCTGTACAAAAAGTCCATTATGGCTTCTTTCCACGGCCTGTGGAGCTTGGCGGGCTTTGTGGGGGCGGCCATTGGTACGTTTATGATTGGGGCCGAGGTGGAGCCGCTGCAGCACTTCTCCCTGATTATGGCGGTGGTGATGGCGGGCGTGGCCATTGCTTACCAATATGCGTTCCCCAAAGATGCCGCGGTCCCCGCAGACCAGCCGCTGTTTGTCAAACCAGACAAGTCGTTGATGGGGCTGGGACTCATTGCTTTTTGCTCGCTTATCTGTGAAGGAGCCATGTTTGACTGGAGCGGGGTGTACTTCCAGAAAGTAGTGGGCGCCGAGAAAGCCTGGGTGGCCGCCGGGTACACCGCTTTTATGAGCACCATGGCCCTCACCCGCTTCATTGCCGACTGGCTTACCTCTAAACTGGGCCTGAAACGCGTGCTGCAACTAAGCGGCACGTTAACAACCGTGGGGCTTGCCATCTCGGTCACTTTCCCGTCTCTGGTTACCGCCATTCTGGGGTTTCTGCTGGTGGGCGCAGGGGTGTCGGCGGTGGTGCCGTTGGTGTACGGGGTGGCGGGTAAAACCAAGACCATGGCCCCAAGTATGGCCTTGGCGGCAGTTTCTACCATCGGCTTTGCCGGATTTTTGGTTGGCCCGCCGTTGATTGGTTTACTGGCGGGCATCAGCAGTCTGCGGCTTTCTTTTGCCACTATTGCGCTCATGGGCGTAAGTGTGGTCATCCTCTCTGGCCGGATCAAGACAGAAGAAGGATAAGCTATTTCTGAACGGCTCTCCCAGAGTCTTGGGGGCACAGCAGGTTCAGGAATATTATGCTTAGCTTCGGCTTTTGCTGCATCTGTTGCCTTTCGCCTGTTTTCATGAAACGCCGTAAGATCCTTTCTTTATCCTTTAGCTTCGTTTACCTGATGAGTGCTGTTACCGTTTGGGCCCAGATCCGGGAGTTTGACCAATACCCTACCCCCACCGAGGCCAACCTCTGGACGGAGTACACCCCTGAAAGCACCACCTTTAAGCTTTGGTCGCCGATGGCGCAGGAAGTGGTGGTTAAGCTGTATGACGCAGGCAACGGGGGCACGGCGCGCGAAAAGCTGCCCATGCAAAAAGGAGAGAAAGGCGTTTGGCAACTCACCGTCCAGAAGAACCTCAAAGGCGTTTACTATACCTACCAGGTCAAAGCCGATCACCACTGGCTCAATGAAACGCCCGGCATCTACGCCACGGCCGTGGGGGTAAACGGCCAGCGGGCCATGGTGCTGGACATGGCCTCCACCAACCCCAGGGGCTGGGCCACCGACAAAGGCCCCGCGGTGAAAACTATGAACGAAGTGGTATTGTGGGAAGCCCACGTGCGCGACATCACTTCGCACCCCTCCTCGGGCAGCTCTAAACCGGGTACCTTTCTGGGGTTGGTAGAGGCCAAGACCAAAACTCCAGACGGTTTACCCACCGGCATAGACCACATGAAGAATCTGGGGGTCACACACATTCACCTGTTGCCTTCGTTTGATTACCGCTCCATTGACGAGGCCGCGCTGGATACGCCGCAGTTCAATTGGGGCTATGATCCGCAGAACTACAACGTACCCGAAGGCTCCTACTCTTCAGATCCGTTTCAGGCCGAGGTGCGCATCAAAGAGTTCAAGCAGATGGTGCAGGGCTTCCATAAGCGTGGCTTGGGCGTGGTCATGGATGTGGTGTACAACCATACGGGTCTCTCCAAAGGCTCCAACTTCAACCTGGAATTCCCAGACTACTACTACCGCCATACGCCCGATGGGAAATACTCAGATGCCTCGGCCTGCGGCAACGAGACCGCCAGCGAACGCGCCATGGTGCGTACATTCATCATTGAGTCTTGCAAATTCTGGGCGCAAGAGTACCACGTAGACGGGTTTCGGTTTGATCTGATGGCCATCCATGACCTGGAAACCATGAACCAGCTCTCGGCGGAGCTGAAAAAGATCAATCCCAACCTCATTATCTACGGCGAAGGCTGGACGGCTGGCAGCAGCCCCCTGCCCGATGCTGCCAAAGCCCTCAAGGCCAATACCCATCAACTCAGCCATATTGCCGCTTTCTCAGATGATATCAGGGATGCCATCAAAGGCTCCGTGTTTGACGAAAAAGCCAAAGGGTTTGTGAGCGGCGCAACAGACACCGAGGAAACGATCAAATTTGGCGTGGTGGGAAGCGTTTCGCACGCGCAGGTAGACATGACCAAGGTGAACCACACCAAAGCCCCCTGGGCACGCGAGCCCTGGCAAGCCATCTCGTATGTGTCCTGCCATGACAATCTTACCCTGTTAGACAAACTGAAAGCCTCCAGCGAGCACGCCACCCCCAATCAGTTGAAAAAAATGCACCTGCTCTCCAACGCCATCGTGCTCACCTCGCAGGGAACAGCCTTTCTGCACGCGGGCGTGGAAATGATGCGCACCAAAAACGGCGAACACAACAGCTATAACCTGCCAGATGCCATCAACCAAATCAACTGGAACTGGAAAGCCGCGCACCCAGAGGTGTTTACGTATTACAAAAACCTCATTTCCCTGCGCAAAGCCCATCCGGCGTTCTGGATGCCCACCACCCAACTGGTGAACCAACACCTGGAGTTTACCGTCACAGAACCCGGCCTGGTGGGGTATCAACTCAAAGACCACGCCCACGGCGATTCCTGGCAGAACATTCTGGTTTACTACAATGCCCGCGAAATTGCCGCTGAAATACCTCTAACCGGAGAGTGGAAAGTAGCCGCCCTGGGAGAAACCATCAAGTTAAAAGGAGGCAAAAAAGTAAAAGGCACCGTTGCCATTCCTCCGGTTTCCATGCTTGTCCTGTACCAGGAATAAACCTTACATACCACCACGCTACTCAGAGCCTTGCCATTTTCAGCCTATTTTTCAAAAATCAGCCCTAAAACAGAATAGGCAACAGCCCGCCGTTACCGTTTGTGCGTAGAGCGCAGGTCTAAAGACGCTACGAGGTCTTTGGAGCAGGCGGTATGACGGTGGTGACCAAAAACACCCTTCCTACTGCAGTAGGGGTGCCCGGAGGGCGGGGTGGTAAACACGCGTTTTTGAACTGTTTTCTGGAAACCGGCCCTAAAACACAGGCCTGACCAGTACGTACTGTTTTTGTATCTGGGCTACCGTTTTTCCGTTTAAAGACCTGTATGGGATCCAACGATTATCAAATTAGTGTTACTTCTTTTCCGTTCAAGGCGCACCTGAGCCTGAAACCAATTATTACCTACTGGCAGCAGTTCCAAGACAACTGTAAAAGTAGCTTCATGCTGAGCGCGCAGGAAATAGGCAGGCAGTTGCAGGAACTTCCCGAACTTCTGGAGCCTATCACTGATTTGAACACGCTGGGCCCCAAGCACCAATGCCTCATTGATTTGCTCATGACGGCGGTTTTCCCGCCGGCCACGCATGAATCTGAGGCCAGCGGCGTGGTGGGCCCAGGGTATGATGCCAGCTTTTACTACACCCAGCCCTACAAGCAGATTATCCTCAATGACAGCAACCACCTGAAACGCCCCCTCAATATTGACGAGCACCGCACGCTCTTCAACCGGGTGCGCATGGTGTACCTCTTAATTCTGGAGAAATTCTACCACGTGCAGGTGCCGCATGAAGAGTTCCTGATTTATACCGTGCCAGATTACCAACTGGGGCTGTACCGCCACTACAACGTAGTGCTGAACACCCAATTTCTGGACATCACCCTTACGCAAACCCTACCAGCGCTCAGCAAAGAAGACATCCAGACCATGCTGGACAACATCCGCGACATGGACATCTGGATGGAGTTGCTGCCGCCCGAAAACTTTGAGATCAGCGGGTTCTACATCATGAACCTGCTGGACGTAACTGACCAGGAAGTGCTTTCTTCGCTTAAAAACGATCTGCTGGAGCGCGATGTCATGCTGGCACCAGATAGGTTTGAGCAGTTGCAGGAAAAAATCCGCATTCTTTTCAAGCGGCCGCACCTGCAGTTGGGCGTGGCGGCGTTCCATAAAAACAAAAGCGCGTTCGTCAACTTCGGCAACAAGATAAACCACAGCTTTTTGCTGCAGAGCGAAATCACCAGTTCCAGCTACGCCGGTTTCAAGGCTATTTATGACGAACTGGTGCGTGACGGCCATCCGCTGGTTATAAAAAATGTGGAAACAACTACCCAATTACCAGCGGGCGTGCGGGAAGAGATGCTGAGCATGGGCATCCGGAACATTGTGCTGGCCCTGCTGCGCTACGGCAATGACCCCATTGGCATCCTGGAACTGGGCTCTCCCAACCCCGGCGACTTAGACAACTTCGCCATTGCCAAGGTAGAGCAGTTTCTGCCGTTGTTCTCAGTGGCGGTAAACCGAAACTCAGAGGAGATTGAGGCGCGGGTGCAGTCTGTGATAAGGGAGAAGTTCACGGCCATTCACCCGGTGCTGGAATGGCGTTTCAGGGAAGCGGCCATGAACCTGCTGGACAAGATAAACGCCTCGCCTATTGCGCCCACGCCCGAGATGGAGCCCATCATCTTCCCAGATGTGTACCCGCTCTACGCCGTGGCCGATGTACGCAGTTCCAGCACTGAGCGGAACACCGCCATTCTGGGCGATTTGATGGAACACCTGCAACTGGCGGAGCGGGTCTTGAAGAAAGCCGTGGAAGTGCATTCACTGCCCATTCTGGATGAACTGCGCTTCTCTATCTCCAAGCATCTGCGTCAGCTGAAGACAGGATTACTGGTGCAGGATGGCATTCTGATCTTTGAGACCTTGCGGTCACAGGTAGAGCCCATGTTCCAGTTTCTGGAAGTCACCCACCCAGAGTTGCTGCAGTATATTCAGGACTACCGCAATGCCATGGATCCCGGATTGGGTATTCTGTACAAACGCCGCAAAGCCTTTGAGGAGAGCCTCACGCTCATCAACGAAACCATCTCAGAATATGTGGAGCAGCAGGAACTGGCCGCCCAGGAGATGTACCCGCACTACTTTGAGCGGTTTGTGACCGATGGCGTGGAGTTCAATATCTACGTGGGCCAGTCTCTGGTAGAAAACCAGCCGTTTGATCTTATGTTCCTCCGCAACCTGCGCCTCTGGCAGCTGATGGTGATCTGTGAAGTGGCCCGCCGCACGCAGGCCCTCAAACCAAAGTTGAACGTCCCGCTGGAAACCACCCAGCTGATTCTAATCCACAGCCAACCGCTGGCCATCCGGTTCCGGCAAGACGAGCGCAAGTTTGACGTAGACGGCGCCTACAACATCCGGTATGAGATTGTGAAAAAGCGCATAGACAAAGCCCTGGTTCGGGGCACCGAAGAACGCCTCACCCAACCCGGCAAAATCGCGATTGTCTACTCCCAGGCCCGCGAAGCCAACGAGTACCTGGAGTACATTGAATACCTCCAAAACAAAGGCGTCTTAACCGAAAACGTGGAACAGCTAGAGGTAGAAGACCTCCAGGGCGTCAGCGGCCTGAAAGCCCTGCGCGTGCAGATTAAATGCTGAGTTTATTGAGTGAATGAGAGAATGTGGATGAAGTGAGTGTGGGAATGGTTTAATTTAATCGTCGAAGCTGTTTAGAGTTTCAGGCCTGTTTCTGTAAAAGTAGCCTGAAAACGACGGTACAAGCATCTGCATGCGGCAGTGTACCGCTAAACCTCTTGTTTTTGGCCTGTTTTCATAAAAGTAGCCTCAAAACAAGCGCATAAACGGATGCTTGCCCCAAAGGAATTGTTTTAAATGCCGGTGAATGAAAAACTCTAAACAGGTTCGTCATAAACCCCATATTACACCCATGTGGAACGCCGGAGAATTCCCCTCCTTGGAGGGTAGGTTTCCGCATTTTGTATACAGCATTGCATTTTACTATCAACGGCAACTAATTTTATGTTTGTTGTATATCCTGGCTCTTTCGGATTGATCAACCCGAAAACACGCTGTCGGGGATTTATAAATCCTCCACTGCGCGCAGCGCACTCGTTAAAGCTTTCCTGCAAGATGAACTTCCAACAGGGGAATTCAGCAAAAGAAGGCAGCAAACGCCCCCAGACAAGGAAATGATTAGTTTCAAGCTTATTTTCTAAAAAACAGCCCTAAAACGCCATGCCAGACACGTTAGCCCACCGCCTTCAACTCCTGCAGGGAGACATCACCAAAGTACAGGCAGATGCCCTTGTGAACGCCGCTAATTCCAGTTTGTTGGGCGGCGGCGGGGTGGACGGGGCTATCCACCGGGCAGGCGGCCCGGCCATTCTGGAAGACTGCCGAAAAATTGTGGCCCGCCAGGGCGGCTGCAACACCGGGGAAGCGGTGATCACAACGGGCGGCAATTTACCGGCGAAACACGTCATCCACACCGTGGGGCCAGTCTGGAACGGAGGCCATAGAAGGGAGCCGGAATTACTGGCCAATTGTTACCACAACTCTTTGCAATTGGCGCAGGAACACGGGATAAGAACCATTGCCTTCCCCAACATCAGTACCGGAATTTACGGGTACCCCAAAGACAAAGCCGCCAACGTAGCGGTGCAGACGGTACGGGCCTTCCTTGCGCAGCACCAACTGCCAGCCCAAGTCATTTTTGTGGTATTTGATGCGGAGAACCTGCGGTTGTATGAAGAGCAGTTAACGAACCTTTCGTAAGAGGAGGAATAACTTTTGCCTTTTCTGACCTTCCCGCCATCACAAGGTAAAAAACCGCGCAAACAAGGGAGTACCCCCTAGTGGAAGCAGAGGGTATCCTGAGATAAAATACTTGCCCTGCCTAGAAAATCACTAAACAGTAAATGGTATATTCGGCAGTTACAGCCTCCGCTTATCTGACTACCGGTAGTCGAATAAACGGATGTTGCACTCCATACATAGCGCCAATAACCGGAGTTGTTCCGTTTATACAATAGTTGGGCAAAATGGAAAATATTAACAAAAAAAAAGGTGTCTAGAGTTTTAAGAGAAACTTTACTTTTTATCCTACTTGCAGTTGTATTTTCAAGCTGTACAAGGATAAATGTTCCTAAAGAAGCTAGGACAGATTTTGTAAATATTTTTGGTGAGGGAAGTTCTGAGACACCAATTTATAGTCTTGACAGCAGTAGCACCAACATTGGATATCTGTTCAATCAGAAGCAAGATGACTCTCTCGCTAGGAGAACTAACTCCGATTTTCAATTAAAAATCAAGCAAATAAATGAAAAAAGGCTTCTAGTGCAGCTATGGAATCAACAAGGCGATTCCCTAACAAAATTGGTAAAAGGAAAATACTCAGGAAAAGCCTTCAGGGTAAAAACTGGACTGTTTGTGAATGGGAATCCGCTTGTCTGGGGAATAGGCACAAGTGACAATATAATTGCTAAAAATAAAACTGGGGAACTAGTGATATATCACCACCGTGGCGGGTTTGGATTCTTTACCATTTTGCCAATTATGGGGGCAAGTAGCGGCTTGGATATTATAAGGCTAAGTAAAGTTGAATAAAAAACCACATTGCCCAACATTGTGTAAAAATTATGCGTCGGCCGACGGCCTAGCACACTTTTTACACGAGACCGTTGTGCGTAAGTCGGAATTGAATGAAATCCCTAAATTAAAAGAGAATATAATGATAGATTTTATATGTGACATTCTTCCTAGATTACAGACAGAGGGATAGTTCAGGCAATTTAAGTTTATAAAAAAGTACATTTCGCTTCGACAGAAAACTGACTTTGGTTTTTATAACATAGAATTCTATCAACATAGAACTTATGATTTAGGACGGGATGAACCTGCGCTAAAAGTTTATCCTGTTTATGGAGTGCGGTTTGACATTTTATCAAAATGGTTTGAAAAATTCAGCTTTAAGTCAATTTCTGACCAAAGAAACAATCTGACTGTCTTTGCTGACGGTAAAACTTTAGGGAATCAGGACGAATTTTATTTCCTTGATTCAGGAAAACATTTTGAGTATGACTACTCTAATTTCAAAGAAAGAATAATAAACATAAGCTCAGCCTTTTTCTCCAAATACAAGACTGTAGACAATTATTACATCAATGACGTGTTGCCTGTCCTTAACAAGGAACGCTCGATGAGTGATGTTGGAGCGGATTGGATTTTTGAATATTTAGCAGCAGTAAAACTTTGCCAATTTGAGAGGTACGATGAAATGGTTGCCATATTGAAAGAGCAAATTCAATTCATGAATAATAGAAATGAACCAAATGTTTCATCGTACAAAGACATGTTTGAAATTGTTTTCAAAGAATTAAAAACAGTTAAGTTAGGCAAATAAGAAAGAACGGTCGACGGCCTAGCACGTTGTTTACACGAGGCCGTTGCCAGTAAGTAGAGATTTCCAAACAATTTACATATGTCAATAACAAGTGAGCCCGAACTTATTGGAATGCAAAGAATAAGTGAAGTTGTTGCGTTAACCCTGAAGGAAATGCGGAACTATGCTAAACCAGGTATGACAACCAAAGAGCTGGACAACTTTGGCGGGCAACTACTCTTGAAATATGGGGCAAAGTCAGCACCTGCAGTAACGTATAACTTCCCGGGTTGGACTTGTATCAGCCTAAACAGTGAAATTGCCCACGGAATACCTTCTGCCACCAAACTAATGCAAGAAGGTGATTTAATTAACGTTGATGTTTCTGCGGAACTGGATGGTTACTGGGCAGACAACGGGGGCTCATTCGTGTTAGGGAAAGATGTAAACAACCATCAACCTCTGGTAGACGCTTCCAAAAGAATCTTACAGAAGGCCATCAACAACATTCAAAGCGGAGTTCGGATTGCTGAGATTGGGCGACTAATTGAAAGTGAAGCCAAAAAATCAGGATTTAAAGTAATTAAGAACTTAACAGGTCATGGAATTGGAAGAAGATTACATGAGGAACCACATGAAATAGCCAACTATTACGATAAATTTAATTTAACAAGGTTTAGAAAAAATTCAGTGGTAGCCATTGAGACTTTTATATCTACTACTTCAACAATGGCAAATACCCTAAAGGATGGGTGGACTTTAGTGGGCAACAAAGGAGGGTTTGTAACGCAACATGAACATACCATAGTAGTGACAGATGGAAAGCCCATTATCTTGACAGAAATGAATGAAGTTTGGAGCTATTGAAAGTTAAAACTGATGCTAACCATGGGTAAACGTTACTCTCAGCTTCGTCGTCACTTACACAAAACGTTAGCAGTAAACCTTAACAGATGTAGCCTAACATGAAGAAAAGACCTTGCAAACGACTTCAAAGTTCGCTTACAGGGTCTTTTCAGGAGGACACATAGACTTTTGAATCTATCTGTCCTCAGTTAAGAGAAGCAGCTTACACCAAACCCGGTACTTCCACTACTTCGTTCACCTCTTTTTCATAGTCAACCCCGGCAACCTCAAACCCGAACAGGTGGAAGAAGTCGGTTTTGTAGCCGTTCAGGTCGCCAAGGGTGGGTAAGGTTTCGGTGGTGGCTTGCTCCCAGAGAGCCGCTACTTCTGCCTGCACATCGTCGCGCATTTCCCAATCATCAATCCTGATTCTGCCTTTCTCGTCCACCGTTACTTCGCCGCCGGTGTATAATCTTTCCTGGAACAATCGGTGGATCTGCTCAATGGTGCCTTCATGGATTCCTTTCGCTTTCATCACCTTGTAGAGCAACGAGATGTACAACGGAATCACCGGAATGGCCGAGCTGGCCTGCGTTACCAAGGCCTTGTTCACCGACACGTACGCTTTTCCGTTCAGGTCTTTCAGGGAATCAGTGATGGAGAAAGCGGTCGCTTCCAGGTGGTCTTTGGCGCGGCCAATGGTTCCTTTGCGGTACACGGCTTCGGTGAGGGCCGGCCCAATATACGAGTAGGCCACGGTGGTGGCACCAGCAGCCAGCAAATCTGCGGCTTTTAAAGCGTCTATCCACATGGCCCAGTCTTCGCCGCCCATCACCGCTACGGTGTTCTCAATATCTTCTTCCGAGGCAGGTGTGATGCTTACCTCAGAGACATTGCCGGTATGGAAATCGACGGTTTTGTTGGAGAAAGTCTGCCCAATTGGTTTCAGCACCGAGTTGTGCACCACGCCGGTTTTGGGGTGTACCCTGCGGGGCGAAGCCAGACTATAAATTACCAGGTCCACTTGGCCCAAATCGGCTTTGATCAGGTCAAGCGTTTTCTGCTTGATTTCGTCAGAGAAGGCATCACCGTTAATGCTTTTGGCGTAGAGACCGGCTTCATGGGCTTGTTTCTCAAACGCGGCGGTGTTGTACCACCCCGGTGAACCCGGCTTCCCTTCGGCCGATGGTTTTTCAAAGTAGACCCCAATAGTGGCGGCGTTGGCCCCAAAAGCGCTGGTGATTCTGGAGGCTAAGCCAAAGCCGGTGGATGCGCCTATGACTAATACCTTTTTAGGCCCGTCTACCGGCCCTTTAGATGTCACATAGTTGATCTGGTTCACTACATTCTGTTCGCATCCTTTGGGATGGGAGGTTAGGCAGATAAAGCCGCGTACTCTGGGCGTAATAATCATATAAAGCTGGTTTAACAGTTAAATCAGTTGGTAGGAATGACTGTTGCAGATGTAAATTTGCAATTTTATTTACAAAACCCACCAGAAAGACTTCTTTGGTGTGCGCTTGCTTTGTCAGGCGCTGTGTTTCTTGTTTATGGCCTCTGGTTCGGGCTTCAGCCCTCCACCTGCTTTTCCACCTTCCGGCCAAGCCGCTGCTGGAGTTTGTTCAGCAGATAAATAGCCATGATAAGCCAGAAAATACCCGCCGCCCACCCGGCCAGCACATCTGATGCGTAATGCACGTTCAGGTACACCCGGCTAAAGCCGATGAGGAATATCAAAATACCTATTAGAATTGAAATCAGCCATTTTAGCCAGACTTGCCGCACATTAGTCCAGACCAGGTATACCAGTAAACCCCAGAACGCTCCGCCAATCATGGCGTGGCCACTGGGGAAACTGTTGCCGTTCTGTTCTAAAAAAGCAGTCTCGGGCCGGGGCCGGCCGAAAAACAGCTTCATGCTTTGGTTAAAGAGCGTGGTAGTAGCGGCGATGGTGATGATCTTAAGAGAGTAAAACCGCCATTTCTTGAAAATCAGGAAAACGAACGCCAAACCCAGTGACCCGAAGATGAGAAAATTCTTAGACCCAAAAAACGTGACAAAGTACATGGCCTGGGTGGTCTCGGGTGTCGTGATTTCCCTGGCTAGGGCGAAGGCCGCCTGGTCTAAGTCTTTCTCCTGCTCTACAAACACCACCGTCGCCATCCAGAAAAACAGGAAGGCAGAGCCCACAAACACCAGCCACGCAATGACCATTTGCAGCGTGACCACCGCCAGGAAAGCACCCGCTTTCTTACTTGTCTGTTCTCCGTTCTCCTGCATAGGCTCCTGCATTGTTTCCCCGTTTGTACGCAAGAAGCCCCCCTGTAAGATACAAGCCACATTGAAGCTACAGGAAGGAAGCAGATTTAAGAAAGGTAATTGAACAGAAAACTATCCCCTCTCCCTGTTCCCTGAAAGAACCTCGGTGGTGAACGGTAAGGGCGTTTATGTACCGTTTTTCCAGTTTGCTTACATTAGCGAGGTTATGCCACGTGTTTCTTTTCTGCAGGCAATTCCCGTAAGAAGTTAGGGCAGATGTCATATCCGTTATGCCACTCAAGCCCGCCCCCTGACTCAATTGTTACCTTGCAGAAGTTATCAGCCTCAAGTAGTTCTTTGGTAAACCCTTGACCAATCAATGGCCTGATGTTTACAACCTTCTCATGTCCGTCGTTAAACTTCACCCAGATATGGTAATTGCTCAAGATCTCGAACTCGATTACTTCGCTCATGGCTGTCAGACTACTTTAACGGTTCAATTTTATCCAGTTTGGCAGGTATCTGGGCTTTCTCCCAGTTAGCGATCAATTCGTCTTTATGCAGAGAAGCCCATTCAAGGACTAAAGCATGTGCTCTGTTCGGCAAAGTCTAGGCTATTCTATCTAACGTTTTTATGTCGTACTCTGCTTTGCAACTTTCATACTCCGCATGGAAGTGGGGCGGGTTATGGTCGCTAAAATACATTTTTATAATTATCCCATAGAACCTGCTTAACTCTGGCATTTTTATTTAATGATACGAAAGAGTAGCTTTTTGATTTTCATAAGTTAGGATAATTTAAAGTAGGGCTGTCCTCCTACTGCATCACCTATTTTCAACCACGCGTACTGCCTCTTCCAAGAAACAAGTTAATACCTAAACGCCTTCACCGTCAGGTAAGAATCCAGGAGGTGCGTATCAAGGTCGTATTTATGGTTGTAAAGCGACAGTTCCAGGCTTTTACCCTTCATCTTACCAACAATAGTTGCAGTGCACAGGCAACGGCTATCTGAGAAATAATCATAGAGGCTGTCCTTGGCGGCCGTTACCTTTAGGTTTCTCCTGAGTTGCTTGCCGTTGGGCAAAATCATAGTCACGCTCAGCTTCTTCTTGTCTTGTCCGTTCCGGAAGATGGAAACAAACACATTTGCATAGGAAGTGTCTTTTCTGGCCCCAGACAGATTATAAGGCTCAAAGTTCTCTTCCGCCGACGCACTGTAGGAGCCCACATATCTGGCCGCATAATCTGGGTCTGCGTCCTCCCGGCAGGAAGACATAAGAAAGCAGAAGACAAGAAAAAGGGAGGACAGTATGTTTTTCATGTGTTTTGTAGAAATCAGCTTATAAACGCTGTAAAGCGTCAGCCTTCGTGCCAGCAAGCTCACCCTGTCACAGCATGGCGTACTCCAGCTTTTGCCAGAACCCGTCATAATGGATTTCGGTAGGCAAGCCCTCCGCATTGTATGTATACACAAGCGGGATAACTTCTTCCCGGGCACTCCCGCCCACACTATTATCAAAATTGGTAGTTCTTAGCTCTGTGGGGTTATTGGGGCTTAGATAAGAGATGAAGTTCCAACTTCCGGCATTGGTGAAACGCGTGGGGCTACTGTAAATGCCGATGGGGGAGCCTATCCCCTGCAAGGGATTGCGCTTGGTGTCATACGTTACCTCTATGAGATAAGACCTGAACCCAAGCTCACCGGTGTAAAGAGAGGTATAGTAGCCTTCCTGCCTGATCACATTGCCCGCGGCATCATAGGTGAGCAGCGTGGCCCCGCCGCCTTCGCCGTTCACCCTTGTGATACGCCCCTGGGCGTCATGCTCGAAAGTAGCAATGTCAGCGGGTCGGTCTGGGTTAAGCGGGAATCTTCTGGTGGCTCCTGTCAGTTTTCCGGCCGCGTCATAGGTGAAGGTTTCGCTCACCCCATCATCTGCGGCAGAGGTTAGGCGGCCGTTTTTATCATAGAAATGCCTGATTCGGTCAAAGTCCGTTAGAAGGCCTTTTCCGTTGTAGGCGAACGTATGGGTCATGAAAGGTTCGGCCCGGCTATCAAGATAGATGGTGGTTTTGGAGAGACGGAGCTGTGGTGGCAATCTCTCCTCTTCCTCCTCATTGCAGGAGAATACCAGTAGGGAAAGAAGCAGAAAAAGGAAGGGTAAAATGTTCTTCATGGACTAAGGACACCTGGGGTTAGCGCTTCTAAGTACGTCAAATTCTAAGACATTATCTTACGGCTGCATCGTTCTCTTCCTGCCTAATCCCAATTTTCAATCAGTTGACGCACACCAAAAGAAAAAGGCCTTATAACTGCTTACGTTACAAGGCCTCTTCTATTTTTATGTGCGCTGGGGGAGAGTCGAACTCCCACGCCCGAAAGCGCTGCCACCTGAAGACAGTGCGTCTACCAATTTCGCCACCAGCGCATCTAATGCCCCTTTGTTGCCTTAGGGAGCACAAAAATACTACTTTTTCTTTAACTGCAAACCCCCGCCACAAAATTGCAGAAAAAAATTTCAGGGTACGGGTGGCTCTTCCCCTTTCACCACGGGGTGTAGGTTGCGCTTAGAGAACTTCTCCATCTTGTTCAGCACAAAGAGCGCCAGAATCACCCAACCCAATCCGGCCGCCAGTCCGGCCACCACATCGGTGGCGTAGTGCACGTGCAGGTACACCCGGCTAAAGCCGATAAACAGAATGAGCAGAGAGAGCAGCGTAATCAGCAGAAAGCGCCAGGCGGGCTCTTTCACGTTCTTCCAGACCAGGTAAATAAGCAGTCCGTAAAAAGAGGCGCTAATCATGGCGTGCCCGCTGGGGAAACTCAAGCCGTAGGAATCTACCAGATGCGGCACCAGCGGCCGGGGCCGGTTGAACAGGTACTTCAAGATCAAGTTCAACGTGATGCTGCCCACCGCAATCACCGGCACTTTCAGCGAGTACCATTTGTGCTTCTTCACAAACAGGAAATACCCAATCAGCATGAGCCCGGCCCCTGAGATGAAGTTGCGCGAAGCCAGAAACGTGATGCCTTTGATGAACTCGGTGAGGGCGGGGGTGGCGCGGGCATCAGCCCAGGCGAACGCCCGGCTGTCAAACTTCAGTTCCCGGCCCGGCAACACCTCCTTGGCCAGCCAGAAAAACAACACCAGGCACAGAATAAACACCGACCAGGTGACCACCAACTCTACCGTAAACAAAGCGGTACCCGCCACAATTTTCCGCAGTCTTTTTCTCATAGTGTCTCTTCAGGGAGCCCGCCGTTTCAGGCATGTTTCCAGGAAACGGCTCTTAAACAACAAGATTCCTACAGTACGTAACGGGCAAGGCTGGTGTTGGGAAGGCCGCGCAGGGCAACCCTCCCCGCTAAAAACAGTATGATGCCCATAGGCCAAAACCAAACCCATGAAACCAGACGAACTGACCCAACTCATCCTGAAACTGAAGGACAAGAACCTCACCCTGGCTTTCGCCGAAAGCTGTACCGCCGGGAGCCTGGCCGCCGCCATGAGCGAAGCCACCGGCACCACAGACGTCTTTCTGGGCAGCATGGTCACGTACAGCGAGCTAGCCAAGACCAAAGTACTGGGCGTCAAAGCCGAAACCCTCAAACTATACACCGCCGAGAGCCAGCAAACCACCAACGAGATGGTGCAGGGCCTCCACAAGCTCCTGAAAGCCGACGTGTGCGTAGCCGTCACCGGACTCTTCGGCCAGGGTGCCTCAGAAACCGCCGAGAAACCCGTTGGCACCACCTTCGTGTCCATCCTCTTCAAAGAGAAAGTAGAGGAATACCGCGAAGTCTTCAAAGGCGATGCCCAGAAAATGCGCCAACAGACCGAGGATTTCATCTTCCACAAACTGAACGACACGGTAGACCGGCACTTCCAACATCAGTAATAAACTCAGAGGTTCGGCAAATGCGTTTCAACGGTTATTTTCCAAAAACAGCCTCAAAACGCAGGTCATCCCTCGCGCGCATCCCGCCGCTACACAGGTTATTACCTGCTGTTTCGCAATTCTGCCAATGTTCCCGGCGAGAGTCCGGAGACGGACGCGCTTCATCCTTTGTCACGAGTCCCGAGACGCGCGCCAGTTTTTTTTGTTGGCTCACCCTGTAATGCCGCTCGCTCCAAAAGACCTCGCAGCATCTGCGCCGATAGCTCGCCAATCAGGAGATTGGCTGTCCAGGGGTGCGTAGAGCGCTCGCGCTAACTCTACGCACAGCAAAGGTTCACCTATGAGGTCTTGAAAACCTCATAGGTTTCTTCGTTTTGGGCTCGTTTTCCGAAAAACAGCCCCAAAACGCGGGAGCCTGGCTCCTCTTCTACGGAGGGGAGCTAGGCTCTTGCGTAACATCAGGTACTAAGTGAACACCTTTATCAACAGAAGAATTCGGCCAGAGGCCGAGGGATCGGATCCCCCACGCGCGGGACGCGAGCGAGAGTCTTAGCGTTGGGCCCAATTAGAAGCGTTTTTGCCTTACTTTCGTAAAAACAGCCCCAAAACGACTTGCATGCCGCCACCTTCTGTCCCAGACTTCAACCTGATTGCCCCGGTCTATGATGCGCTGGCGCAACTGGTGTATGGGAAAGCCCAGAAAGAGGCGCAGGCGCATTTCCTTTCCTTGATCCCGACAGGTGCGCGGGTGCTGGTGCTGGGTGGGGGAAGCGGTTGGGTTCTGCCCGAACTCCTGCGCAAAAGTGCCCCGGCCTATGTGCTGTACCTGGAGCCCTCCACCAACATGCTGCAAAAAGCCAGAAACAGGTTTGCCCAAACATCGGCGCAAGCCGAGGTGGAATTCAGGTTGGGGACGGAGGCGAGCCTTCTGCCGCAGGAAACGTTTCACGTGGTGCTTACTCCTTTCGTGCTAGACCTGTTCACGCCCGAAGAAGCTCTTGACATGATGCAGCGGCTTTCCCTGGCTTTGCTTCCCAATGGACTCTGGCTGCACACCGATTTTCATACATCTTCGGCCCCGCCTTTCTGGCAAAAGCTCTTGCTGTGGGGCATGTACCGCTTCTTTGGGCTGGTCAGTCACATTTCGGCGGAACGCCTGCCGCCGTTTGAGGCTCTGTTTCAGAAAATAGGCCTTAAAACCCAGCAGGAGGCTTTCTTCTTCAAGAATTTCATACGTGCGCAGGTACTGCAGAAGCCTGTGATGCCACCTGCCAGAACTAAGTAGCTCCAATTTCGACTTAATCAACCTACCCCTCTTGGGAGGGGAATACGCGTTTGCAGGAGAAAGGAATGCGTTTGACCGGCAGGTGTAAACATCCCCCCTTCGCCCCCTTCAAAGGGGGAGTATCTGCTTTAGAGGGCAGAAGTGAAATGCGCCATTGCAGGAGAAAGGAATGCGCCTTTGAAGAACAAGACCTCACAGGTTTTCAAAACCTGTGAGGTCTATAAATGCCGCTTCTGCTCCTTTCCCCCGTTCCAGTCTTTCCCGAGCGCGCCTCGCTTTTGGCCATAGATAAACAGAAACTAAGAGCGAATATCTTCACAGGCCGAAAGGGCAGTGCGAGAGGGGAAGACGGGGCCCCGCGGCCGTGAGCGCATACCGCCAAAGATGAAACAATACAGCACCTGCACCCACGAAACAAACGGACAAGCCAAGGGAACAGCGTATTCCGTGCACCCGCCAATCTCTCCAAAGAAGCCGGTTCCAGGCAGAGGCTAAAGCACAGAAAGGAAACAAGAATGGTATAATTAAGCGCCGAGTGGTGGTTTTTGACTTTCGTGCGTAACTTGGGGGTTGAAACATCCCTCTCCATGAAGAAACTCTTCACTGCCTTCGCCCTGGCGGCGTTGGCACTCGCTACACCGGCCATGGCGCAACAGAGCGTCACCTACCAAGTCACCTTTGAAAACGCCGTACACCATGAGGCCTCCATCACCGCTATGTTCAAGGGCGTGACCACCCCGGTGCTGGAAGTCAGAATGGCGCGCTCCTCCCCCGGCCGGTACGCTTTGCATGAATTCGCCAAAAACGTGTACAACGTGCAGGTCACCGACGGACAGGGCCGCACCCTGGCCGTGAACCGGCCCAATCTGCACCAGTGGAACGTCTCGGGTCATGACGGAACGGTGACGGTGAAATACACTTTGTTCGCTGACCACCCAGATGGCACCTACGCCGGCGTCAACCTCAGCCACGCCCACTTAAACGCCCCGGCTACCTTTATGTACGCCAACGGCCTGGAGAAAGCACCCGTACAGGTCACGTTTACGCCTCCGGCCGGACAGAACTGGACGGCCGCCACCCAACTGAAGCGCGAAACCGCTCCACTCACCTTTTCGGCCCCAGACTTCCAGTACCTCATGGACAGCCCCACCGAGCTGGCGAACCTCCAGTGGCGCGAATGGACGGTGCAGGAAAAAGGACGTACCCAGAAGATAAGAATAGGCCTGCACCACAAGGGCACTGAGCAGCAACTGGACGAGTACACCCAGAGAGCGAAACGGATTGTGGCCGAAGCGCAGGCGGTGTTTGGCGAGCTTCCGGCGTTTGACTACGGCGAATACACGTTCATTGCCTGTTACCTGCCCGGCACGCCCGGCGATGGCATGGAGCACCGCAACTCTACCGTCATCACCAGTTCGCGTTCGCTGGAAACCGGCATGAACCCTAACCTGAGCACGTTGTCGCACGAGTTTTTCCATGCCTGGAACGTGGAGCGCATCCGCCCAAAGAGCCTGGAGCCTTTCAATTTCGCGGATGCCAACATGAGCGGGGAGCTGTGGCTGGCCGAAGGGTTCACCAGCTACTACGGTACTTTGCTGTTGGCCCGGGCCGGTGTCACCACCCCAGCCGATTACCTCCAGAATGCGGGTTATCCCATTATGGCAGTGGCGGTTTCACCGGGGAAAGCCTATTTCTCGCCGGTGGAGATGAGCCAGCAGGCCCCGTTTGTAGATGCCTCGCGCTCCGTAGACCCCACTAACCGCACCAACACCTACATTTCTTACTACACCTACGGCAACGCCATTGGCCTTGGCCTGGACTTCACCTTGCGCACCAAGTTCAAGAACCTGACCTTAGATGACTACATGCGTCTGCTCTGGCAGCGCCACGGCAAACCCGAGAAACCCTACACCCTGCCCGACCTGGAAAAAGCCCTGGCCGACTTGACCAAAGACCTTGGTTTTGCCCAGGATTTCTTTAAACGGCACATTTACGGGAAAGAGACCATGCCGTATGAGGCCCTGGCCCGGCAAATGGGTTTGGCTTTACAAACGTCCAAGGAGGCGGTGCTGGGTTGGGAAGGCCTTAGGTTCCAGAACGACCAAGCCACCATTGCCCAGGGCACCTTCTCCAACAGCCCGCTCTACAAAGCAGGCCTGGATCGTGACGATGTGCTGCTAACCTTGAACGGACAGAAACTGTCCAGCCAAAAAACGCTGGACAGCCTCTTAACCCAACACAAACCCGGCGACCAGGTGCAACTGGAGGTAATGCAACAGGGCACAAAGAAAACGGTTCCGCTTACCTTAGCCCAAGACCCCAAGTTAGAACTGGTGCCACTGGAGAAAGCAAACCAGACCGTACCCAAAGACGCAAAAGCCCGGCGAGAAGCCTGGTTGGGCAAGAAAAGCAAGTAGTAACAAGTTCCCGTCTGGGAGCCTCATTCTTTGTCATCCTGGAAGGATCTTGTTAGCAAACTGTAAGAGCTTGTTTAAATTTCATCTTTGCGCTACAAACGGCCATAAAAAGAACCTGCGTTCGCCTTTTTCTCGCCCCGTAGCGCTGCTACGCAGCTCCAAAAACGCTTCCGCAGAACCTTTCTCTGGCCGTTTTCGCCTGCAAACCTCAAATGTAAACAAGCTCTAATGTCGCTAAAGCCAACGTCTTTCTAGTTTACCCACAAGATCCTTCCAGGATGACAAAGAGGAGTGATAATGTTGCTTGAAGTTAAAATGATCCTTGGGAATAATGAAGAACTGGAATTAGAATCAGCAAAGACGCATCTTTTCACGTACTGCTTATTACTATCTACTGTTGAGCATCCACCCGTTTTAGGCCTTCTTTTCGGAAAACAAGGCCTAAAACGGATATTCATAAACTATTGGGGGAAGGAATTGCGTTACCTCATTAATAACCTTTATCTTAGTAGGGTAGCTGAAGAGCCAGGGCACATCCTCTTTTCAGCGATATTTTCTCCATATACAAGATGTCAAACAAACTTATTATACGCAGTTTCCTGGTTTTACTGGTGTGGGTGGCAGGCCTGCTACCGGGTCAGGCGCAGGAATTAACGGAAACTCCTACGCCCCTGGATTCGCTGAAAGCCTCGGCGCCGTTTGTTCCACGGGTGAGCTACGGGCTGAACGCGGGCGCGGCCTTCAGTAATTTCGGGTCGTTTTCTTATGTAGAGCCACGGGTGCAGTACCGGTTAACGCCGCGGGTACACGTGTTCAGCAGTTTGACCATGCTGCAGACCTGGGGAGGCCCTACCTTCAGAACCTCTACCGGCGAAGGAACCTCTACGGTAATGACCGGGGTTCCAGACCGCCAGTACCTGTTGCACGTGGGCGGCTCTTATGCCATGAGCGAGAAGCTTTTACTCAGCGGCAGCGTCTGGAAAGACCTGAACCCATCGGCCACCAACCGTTGGAACAACAATCCTTTCACCTACGGGCGCCTTCCAAGCCAGGGCTTCCAGTTTCAGGCCCAGTACCAGGTGGCCCCTAACGTTACGGTGTCAGGTGGCGTGCGGTACAGCAACGGTGCGAACTCCAACTACTACGGTGGCTACCCGGGTGCGGGCTTCAACTCTCCGTGGGGATTCTAGCCAACCGGCCCGCTTACTCCCATTCTCATGCTTCCTCCTATTTTCATAAAGAAGCCTTTCCAATTGGTGTTGGAAAGGCTTCTTTTTTAGACGCGGTGCTTCCTTTTCTTTCTATTCTTTCAAATACCCCATATTGATTTTTGGTTATATTTGCCCAGCACCTAAACCGAGAACCCTCAAAACCCTACGCTTCCGCTCATGTCATCAACGCTCATTCTGGGTATAATTGTAGCCTATTTCTGCATCCTGATTCTTATTTCGTTTCTAACCAGTAAAAAAGGCGAGTCTACGGACAGCTTCTTTCTGGCCAACCGATCCTCGCCCTGGTACGTGGTGGCCTTCGGGATGATTGGGACTTCCCTGTCTGGGGTAACGTTTATCTCAGTGCCGGGCATGGTGGAAAACGCGCAGTTCTCTTACCTGCAGCTCATTCTGGGCAACATGCTGGGCTACTTTGTGGTGGCCTTGGTGCTCATGCCCTTGTATTACCGGCTTAATCTGGTGTCCATCTACACGTACCTGGAGCAGCGGTTTGGCTATTGGTCTTATAAAACCGGCGCGGGTTTCTTCCTGCTTTCCAGAACGCTGGGGGCGGCTCTGCGGCTCTACCTGGTAACGGGCGTGCTGCAATTGGCCGTGTTCGACAACCTGGGCGTGCCATTTGAGGTGACGGTGGTCATCACCATCGGGTTGATCTGGGTGTACACGTTCAGGGGCGGCATGAAAACCATTATCTGGACAGATACCTTCCAGACGTTGGCCATGCTCATCTGCGTGGGCATTTCCATCATCACCATCTCGCAGGACCTGAACCTTTCCTTTAACGGCATGGTGAACACCATCAGCGAAAGCAGGTTCTCGCAGGTGTTTTTCTGGGACGTGAAAGACCCACGCTATTTCTTCAAGCAGTTCTTCTCCGGGTTTTTCATCGCCATTGTGATGGTGGGGCTAGACCAAGACATGATGCAGAAGAACCTGAGCTGCAAAAACCTGAAAGAGGCGCAAAAGAACATGTTCTCGTTCACGGTCATCATCCTGTTTGTGAACATCCTGTTCCTGAGTCTGGGAGCTCTCTTATACCTCTATGCCGAGGCCAAAGGCGTTACCCTGCCAACGAAAGGCGACGATGTGTTCCCGTTCCTGGCCCTCAACTACTTCTCGGCCTTCATGGCCATTGTCTTCATTTTGGGCATCACGGCCATCACCTACGCCTCCGCAGACTCGGCGTTGACCGCGTTGACTACTTCCTTCTGCGTAGACTTCCTCGATTTCAAAAACCGTCCCGAAACGGAGCGCATCCGGCTGAAGAACTGGGTGCACCTGGGCTTCTCGGTGATCATGGCTGTTGTCATCATCATCTTCAAGATTGTGAACGATGAAAGTGTGGTGCAGGCGGTGTTCAAGGTGGCGGGCTACACCTACGGGCCGTTGCTGGGGCTTTACTCCTTCGGGGTGTTCACCAACCGCCCCGTGCGCGACAACGTGGTTCCGTTGATCTGCGTGCTGGCCCCTATCCTTACCTACATCATCAGCCTCAACTCCGTGGATTGGTTCTGGGGGTACGAGTTCGGGTTTGAGGTCTTGATCCTGAACGGCTTCCTGACCTTTATGGGCTTGTACTCCGTCTCCAGAAAGAAAACTGAGTTTGTGGATGTGACGGAAAGCTATTAACAGAATCTCTCTTTTTTAGCCCCTTCGTTTTTAGCTCCGTTTTACAAAAACAGGCTAAAAACGAAGGGGCTTTCTTTTCTGGGCGGTTCCGGAAAAGGAACGGCTAGCAAAACAATCCCCTCGCTCGCCAGAGGCGAGCGAGGGGATTCCTTCTTTTCTAGGACTACCTTTTTTATAGCCTGTAGTCCGCCTCCAAAACCCTGTTTTCAGGCTGTTTTTCCAAAACTACGCCCAAAACAGCTTAATCGGTGTACTTTTGCAGAAGCAGTTTTCACCTGATGCACCAGTTCTTAATTCCTAATTCTTAATTTCCATAGTGTCTCCTCTTTTAATCCTCGGCATCATTGCCGGCTATTTTTGCCTGCTGTTGGCGGTTTCCCTGGTCACGAGCAAAAAGGGCGAATCTACCACGGCCTTTTTCCTGGCCAATAGAGATTCGCCGTGGTACGTGGTGGCGTTTGGCATGATTGGCACCACGCTTTCGGGCATTACGTTTGTGTCTATTCCGGGCATGGTGGAGAAGACGGGGTTCACGTATCTGCAGATGGTGCTGGGCTACGCGCTGGGCTATCTGGTGATTGGGCTGGTGCTGTTGCCGCTGTATTACCGTTTGCGGCTGGTTTCCATTTACACGTACCTGGAGCAGCGGTTCGGGTTCTGGTCTTACAAAACCGGAAGCGCTTTTTTCCTGCTTTCCCGCACCATGAGCGCGGCCTTGCGGCTCTACCTGGTGGCGGGCGTGTTGCAGTTGGCGGTGTTCGGGCCGTTGGGCATTCCGTTTGCGGGCACGGTGGGCATCACCATTGCTTTCATTTGGGTGTACACGTTCAGGGGCGGTATGAAAACCATTATCTGGACGGATACCATCCAGACGCTGGCCATGCTCTTGTGCCTAGGCATCTGCATTTGGGTGGTCTCTGAGGAACTGAATCTCTCGTTTACGGGCATGGTGGACACCATTAGCCAGAGCCGCTATGCGCAAATCTGGGAGTGGGACGCCAAAGCGCCTAACTTCCTGCTGAAGCAACTGTTGGCCGGTACCTTCATCACCATTGCCATGACCGGGCTAGACCAGGACATGATGCAGAAAAACCTGAGCTGCCGCAACCTGCCCGAGGCCCAGAAAAACATGTTCTGGTTTACGGTCATCCTGTTGGTGGTGAACCTGCTGTTCCTGTGTTTGGGTGCGCTGCTGTATATTTACGCCAGCCAGAAAGGCATTCTGCTTCCCGCCAAAGGCGATGATGTGTTTCCCGAGCTGGCCTTGCACCATTTTCCGGCCATAGCGGGCCTGGCGTTTATCCTGGGCATCACGGCCATCACCTACGCCTCCGCCGACTCGGCGCTCACCTCGCTTACCACCGCTTTCTGCGTCGATTTTCTGGACTTCGGGCATCGGCCAGAGGCCGAACGCATCCGCTACAAGAATTGGGTGCACCTGGGTTTTTCTGCGCTGCTGATGGTGGTGATCCTGTTGTTCAGGCTGTACAATGATGAAAGCATTATTGCTACGCTCTTCACGCTGGTGGGCTACACGTATGGCCCGCTGCTGGGTTTGTACAGCTTTGGGTTACTGACCAAAAAAACGGTGAGAGACAGGGCGGTACCGCTGATTGGGGTGCTGTCGCCGGTGCTCACGTATGTCATCAGCGCTAACTCCCAGGAGTGGTTCTGGGGCTATCAGTTTGGGTTTGAGGTGCTGCTACTGAACGGGCTGCTCATGTTTCTGGGGCTCTGGCTGGTGGCTGGCCGGAAAACCGAGGATGCTCACTTATCCGTTTAGGAAGTCAGGCAGAATACCTACCTTTGCGGGTTGCTTTCTCTGAATAGACGGGTTTGTTCCGGTTTTAGCCCTATTTTTCTGAAACCGGGCCTAAAACGGCGAAGCCCTTCGTAGAAAGCTTTTTGGGGCTGCTTACCGGTGGCCCAACCTATACCTAACAGTAAGCAGTACATGGCAAAACGAGGATTCGGGCTGGGAGCGGCAGCCGAACTTGACACCGAAGGCAAACCCAGGCTGAACAAAGAAAGTCTGCGCCGCGGTCTTCAGATATTCAGATTTCTTCTTCCCTACAAAACCAAGTTCTACATAGGCCTGGGCTTTCTGCTGTTCTCCAGCCTAACGTTCATGGCTTTCCCGGCCGTGACAGGCATGTTGCTGGACGCGGCCGTAGGTAAACCTACAGCTATTGGCCAAAACATTAACCGCATTGCGCTTCTGCTATTTGCCGTGATTGCGTTGCAGGGTATTTTCTCTTTCTTCAGGGTGTATTTCTTTGCACAGGTTAGTGAAAGGGCGATTGCCGATGTCAGGAGCAGCCTGTACACCCAGTTCATGGGGCTGCCACTTACCTTTTTTGAGCAGCGCCGCGTGGGCGAAATCACCAGCCGCATCACCTCAGACGTGAGCTACATCCAAGACGGTTTCTCTATCACGTTGGCCGAGTTGTTCCGCCAGGTGACTACCTTGCTGGTGGGCATCGGGTTTATCATGTTCATCTCGGTGAAGCTTTCGCTGTTTATGCTGGCCACGTTTCCGGTACTGGTCGTTTTAGCCATGGTTTTCGGGAAACGGCTCAAAAAGCTGTCGCGCAAAACCCAGGACGAACTGGCGGTGACCAACGTGATTGTGGAGGAAACCTTGCAGGCCATTCAGGTAGTGAAGGCGTTCACGAACGAGCTGTTTGAGATTAACCGCTACAAACAAGCGCTGAGCCGGTCGGTGAAGACGGCCATTACCACCTCTTTCTACAGAGGCGCTTTTATCTCGTTTGTCATCATCGGGCTGTTTGGCGGCATCATTCTGGTGATTTGGTACGGGGCCACTCTGATGCAGTCCGGGGAACTCACTCTTGGCGACCTCACCTCCTTTATCTTATACACCACCTTCATTGGGGCTTCGGTGGCCGGATTAGGCGATTTGTACGCCAAGATTCAGGTATCTGTTGGGGCCTCTGACCGCATTCTGGAGATTTTAGACCAACCCGTAGAACAAACCGATTTGGGGCATCCGGGTTCTGCCCCGGTGCGCTTCAACGGAAATGTGCGCTATGAGCACGTGGGTTTCTCCTACCCTACCCGCCCCGATTTGCCAGTGTTGCAGAACATCCATTTTGACATCAAAGCCGGTGAGAAGATTGCCCTGGTAGGTTCCAGCGGGGCCGGAAAATCGACGATTGCGCAGTTGCTCATGAAGTTCTACAGAATTGACCAGGGTGCGATCTACGTAGACGGCCAGAACATCAATCATCTCCACTTGCATGATCTGCGCGGAAACCTGGGCATTGTACCGCAGGAAGTGCTGCTCTTCGGGGGCACTATCAGGGAAAACATCGCCTACGGCAAACCAGACGCCACCGATGAAGAAGTGCACCTGGCGGCCCAGAAAGCCAACGCCCTGCAGTTCATTCAATCTTTCCCCGAGGCCTTTGGCACGGTGGTAGGCGAACGCGGCATCAAGCTTTCGGGAGGCCAACGCCAGCGCATTGCCATTGCCCGCGCCATTCTCAAAGACCCGGCCATCCTGATTCTGGATGAAGCCACCAGCTCCCTGGACTCTGAGTCTGAGATGCTGGTGCAGGAAGCCATGGACGAGTTGATGAAGAACCGCACCACCATCATCATTGCCCACCGGCTGGCTACCATCAGAAAAGTGGATAAGATTCTGGTCATAGACAAAGGCCAGATTGTAGAGCAAGGCTCGCATGACGAGTTAGCCCATAACCCCGCAGGTATTTATGCCAACCTGCTACGGCTGCAGTTTGATGTGCGGTAATACGTACTAACACATACCTTCTGCAAAGACTCCTATCTGTTGCTGGTTAAAGGTAGAAAGTCTATCCTTTTAGCCGGAGACGGATAGGAGCCTTTGTATATGCAGAAAAGGGAGACTACTCTAACCTGGAACAATCTTTCTCATATACGTTTTACAACAAATTATACCAGAACACTTTCCCTCATCTGCTTCTATCATCCCTTCTATTCCTCTTTAGCTAATTTCTCTGAGATTCTGCTTCTATTTAACTGTAACTTTAACTGAATTTAACCGTTTAAAGGGCATTACCGCCCATGAAATCTAACTGAAACAGAAAGGAGAAACCATCCTTTGCTACAAATTGGCTTGGTAAACTGAACACCAAACCATTCAGGCAACTTCATAAAACCTTCTACCTCTTAGGCTTACGCACGGAAAAACAAGCTTTCACATCTACACTGTTCTAAGGATAGGCAGCCCAATGTAAACTGAGACGTGTGAGTTCTCTGCTTATAAAACTTCACCTTTTGCAACCGGTTAATTTGTTACGCTATACATTTTATAGGTCACCTGAAAGCAGCCCAGAACACCCACAATAAGTTGCTTACACAAAACACTTAACCACCATCAACTTTATTTGATAAGGAGTCAAGACTATCAAAGGAATAAAAGACCCAGCCTTGTTTTCAAGAAAGCCAACACCGTTGATTATAAGTTTATCTCTTATGAGAAGAACTTATAATCAGCGGTTCTTTACCTCTTTCCAGCCTTTGTGATCATACTAGCTACAACACGTAATCACCATCCATTATTTTTTTGCCTCCGCGGTACCCTACAACTAACCTGCAATTGTAAGGATGAGGATTGAAGAATGACGCACGAAGGGCACCTCAAGTGCTCTGTTTTAAGAAAATACTAAGAATAGATATGGGAAAGTTAGCACCTACATCCCCTCCGATTTTTTTTATAGGTAAAAATAATCTATAATTAACTTTTCATTAACAATCCAAACCATCACAAACCAAACCACAACCAACATGAAGAAAGTCTTACTATTGAGTCTTTTCTTGCTGTCTGTGCTTCTGAATGAAGCCATGGCGCAAACAAGGACTATCACGGGAAGAGTGACTGATGCCGCCACAGGAGAAGGTATGCCTGGGGTGACCGTACAACTCAAAGGATCTACAACTGCTTCTCCAACAGATGTAAATGGAGGCTATAGTATCTCTGTGCCAGGTACTGGCGGAACACTGGTGTTTTCCTTCATTGGGTATGGCAACCAAGAAATAGTCATTGGAAATCAAAGCACAATCAACGTTCGTCTCGCAACTGATGCCCGGACGTTGGGAGAAGTAGTGGTAGTAGGTGCAGGTGGTATTGAGCGCCAGGTAAAAGAGCAAGGTTACAGTACTACTCAAGTAACTAGTCAAGAATTAACGCAAGGTAGATCTCCAAACATTGCTTCTGGCCTTACTGGCAAAGTGGCCGGGTTGCAGATCAATGCGGTAGGGAGTGGGGTAAACCCAAATGTACGTGTAGTACTAAGAGGTAACCGTTCACTACTTGGAAACAACCAGGCACTAGTTGTATTAGACAATGTTATTGTTCCTAGTGAAATACTGGGTAACCTAAACCCTGAAGACATTGAGTCCATATCTGTACTGAATGGTGCTTCTGGTGCAGCTTTGTATGGCTCAGATGCTTCTAACGGAGCATTGGTAATTACTACAAAGAAAGGGAAAAAAGGAGTTACCTCAATAAGATTAGCTCACACTACAACCTTGGAGCAAGTTAGTTTTTACCCAGAGCTACAAACTGGGTTTGGTTCTGGGTATGCTCCAGGCATTCCCTCTTATGTACCTTATGAAAACCAACAGTACGGCCCAAGATTTGATGGTTCTATTGTCCAACTTGGCAAACCTTTAGCAAATGGAGAAATCCAAACGGTGCCTTACTCTGCAAGAGATGACAAATTTGACTTTTGGGAAACTGGTGTTCAAAATCAAACAGATATTTCACTTTCAGCAGGACGTGAAAACTCTAGTTTCTACATGTCTGCTCAACGTTTCAATTCACAAGGTACTACACCTGATGACGAATACAACAGAATTGCACTGCGGGTAAACGGAACTTTTGATGTAACTCAGAAATTGAAATTTTCTTTCAATACTAATTACACGGAGAATGCTTATGATATTACATCAGGTACTGCGGCAGTTTACGAATATTTATTGAACACACCTGCACATGTCCCCTTACTGAATTACAAAAATTGGAGAGATAACCCGTTCGCAAACCCTAATGGTTACTTCAACGAGTATTATCCTAACCCCTATTTCCACATTGAAAATAATCGTCAAGAAAGCCGAAATAATTACTTGATCGGTAATGTTGAAGTTAAATTCGCTCCGGTTGATTGGTTTGACTTGACTTATCGTGTAGGTATCTCAAACAGAAACTATACAAACAAGAACTATACAGGAATCTTTAATTATTCAGATTACACTCTTGATATCTCTCCAAGTAAAACCAACATAGCTGGTGCTGTTAGCGACAACAATTTCTCTAACACGCAGCTTACTTCAGATGTATTGGCTGGTTTCTACAAAGATTTCAATGAAGACTTCAATGTAAAGTTGATCTTAGGGAATAGTATCCGCCAGAACCGTTATACTAGTATTGGGGTTTCAGCAACAGGTTTGGTAAATCCTGATTTATATAACGTAAGTAATCGTGTTGGAGAACCTGGTGCCAGTGAAGGCAATTATTTAGCCCGTTTGATTGGTGTTTTTGGAGACGTAACCTTCGGTTTCAGAGATTATCTATTTCTGCACCTTACCGGACGTAATGACTGGACTTCTGTTCTAGATGAAGACAATCGTTCATTCTTTTACCCGGCGGTAGATGTAGCTTTTACAGCTTCTGAAGCAATTCCTGCATTGCAAGACAACCAGTACGTAAATAACCTGAAGTTCCGTGGCGGTTGGTCAAAAGTAGGACAGGTTAACTTAACTTCTGGCAACCCCTTTGGTGCTTATTCTTTACTGCCAACTTTTGCGCCCACAGCGGGTTTCCCTTTTGGAACCACCTCTGGTTACTCGGTAGGCAACAGAATTGTAGCCCCTGGCTTAAAACCAGAAATCACAGAAGCTTATGAGTTTGGATTTGATGCTACTCTCTTGAAAGAGATGATTGAAGCCCGATTTACTTATTATAATACGAGTACAACTAATCAAACAGTGCCTGCGGGAGTCTCGTCTGCGACTGGTTTCTCTTCCTTCTTAACAAATACTGGAGAAGTAACTAACAAAGGTATTGAGTCAGTACTGCGTGTAACCCCTTACCAAACTGAGAACCTTACAGTAACAGTAGGAGCTAACTACACTTACAATGAAAACAAAGTAGAGTCTATCTCAGCAGATTTACCAAGATTGGCTTTATCAACCGGAGGTAACGCACAAGTGTACGCTGAAGCTGGCAGCCTGTTCCCAGTATTGATTGGAACTGACTTTGAACGTGATCCACAAGGCCGTATTATAGTAGATCGTATCACTGGTTTACCAACTGTAGCGGCAGAACCAGTAGTATTGGGAAATACTGAGCCTAAGCACAGATTAGGTCTTGATTTTGAAGTTAGATTCTTAAAGAACTTCAGATTTACATCTTTGTTTGAATACAGAGGTGGGTACAACAGGTTTCATAGTGGTGGTTCAACCTTTGACTTCTCTGGTGCATCTGCCAGAAGCGCCGCTTTCAACAGAGACCGGTTCGTGATTCCGAACTCATCTTTTGAAGATCCTGAAAATCCTGGTTCATTTATACCTAACAACAACATTACAGTTGCAGGTGGTAGTTCTGATTTTTGGGCCAATGGATTGATTATGAATACCGCCAGCACCTATGTCACCAGTGCAGAGTACTGGAGATTACGTGAGGTTTCACTTGCGTACGAAATTCCTGCGGCTTTCTTAGAAAGAACTAAAGTTATCAAAGGAGCTACCATTAGTTTACAAGGGCGTAATTTGTTCTTATGGTTACCAGAGTCAAACCAGTGGACAGATCCAGACTATAACTTCACTGATACAAACGCAATTGGTATCACCACTCTAGGACAAACTCCACCAACCAGATATTATGGAGCTACTCTTTCTGTCAATTTTTAATTAAATGAAAATGAGAAAAATATATAGACGTTTTTTATTTGGTGTCATGGCTCTTGCGGCTGTGTCATGCGATAGTCTTCTTGATATAAATGAGAATCCTAATGAGGCCACGTCCTCTTCACCACAACAGGTTCTGCCAAATGCCCTAACAGTAACGGCGGCCAACGTTGTTTCTTACAATGACTATGGCTCCTTTATAACTGGTTATATTGTAAACGCAGGCGGTTTTGGCGGATGGGATACTGAGTTCACCTATGGATACACTACTGCTGATTATACAAACCTTTGGGCTAATACTTATGATAATTTAACAGATTATCAATACGTAGAAGATGCATCCAAAGGCTCCGGGGAACTAGCCTATTATAATGCTATTGCCAAGATCATGAAAGCTTATAACTTTCAAATGCTGGTGGATACGTATGGTAATGTTCCTTATACCCGTGCATTGCAGGGAGCAGCAAGCTTAACTCCAACCTATGATACTGGTGAAGCTATTTATCAGGATCTGATCGTGAAGTTAGACTCGGCTGTGATGCTGATAAACAACTCTCCTAATGCGAACTCAGTTGGCGCAAGCAGTGATGTAATGTTTGGAGGTGACATGGACGAATGGGAAAGGTTTGCTAACACTATTAAATTAAGATTGTTAGTTAGAGCATCAATGAGACCTGGTTCAACAGTTCCGGCGTGGGTAACTACTGGATTCTCTACTTTTACTGCTTCTACCCCTTTCTTGACGGATGATGCAATTGTAAATCCTGGATATACTGCATCTGCCGGTAAGCAGAACCCTCAGTGGAACACCTATCATTCTACTGCTGCTGGTGCTAATGCCGCTGCCGGCCGCTCAAGGATTCCTAGCCGCTTTATTTTCAGTTTCTATAATGGAACTAAACTACTTGACGAAGGAAGAGGTGAAGCTATTTATAGGAACTTCCCTAGTACCCCTGTTAACCAATTAGGTATCAATGATGATAGTGCCCCCACGGCACCTACTGGTAGTATTGCTTGGTATACAGGAGAAGGGGAAGGATTGGATGCAGAGAATACAACTGGCATTTTCAAAGGTCGCACTATGGGTCAGCCTCTTATGCTTGCTGCTGAGAGCTACTTTTTACAAGCTGAAGCAATTACAAGAGGATTCCTTGTTGGAAATGCGAAAGCAACATTTGAGTCTGGTATTACTGCTTCTTTCCGGTATCTCTACAAAGATGTAAACGGAGTTGTAACTGGAAACCCTACTGCAGATGCAGCCGCTTACATTGCAGCCAACCCAACAAGTCACTTGGTAAACTTTGATTTAGCAGATACGCAAGCCAAACGAGTAGAGGCCATTATTACGCAAAAGTACATAGCCTTGAATTTCATCCATGGACATGAGGCTTGGAATGAATTCAGAAGAACTGGATACCCATCAATTTCTGGAACTGGTGCTACCTCTACTTTTGCCTCCGTTGGTTCAACTTCACCACGAGCGGATAGGCTTCCTACTCGGATTTTATATCCTAACTCAGAGTACTCGCTTAATCCTAATAATGCTCCTTCAGGGATCAACCAGTTTACTACCCGTATTTTCTGGGATGCAGAATAATTCAGTTAAAATCAAAAAAATGAAAAAGATATTTAATCTCTGTTTAGTATTCCTGGGTGTAACTGGGCTTACTTCTTGTCTTGACGAGGATCCTTTTTTTGATCCGGAAGCTGTTGAGAATGTAATTGAGTTCTATAGTGCAGGCAATGTGGCATCACCTGCCACAGCACCATATCCATTGTTTATTAATTCATTTGAAATTGTACCTGAAGTTGACTTTCCTATTGTGGTAGGTTACTCTGGAGCTGATGTTGCACCTGAAGACATTACCGTTACTATTGGAATAGCTAATGAGAGTGTTTTAGAAGAGTACAATGAAAGTGAAGGTACGCACTATGAATTGCTGCCCGCATCGGTATATACTCTACCCTCCACAACAGTGACAATCCCTAAAGGAGAACGCAGGGCAACTTATATCGTAAAACTGAAAACTAATCAGTTTGATCTTACCAAGAACTTTGCACTACCATTAACCATAACTAATGCGAGTACTGGTATTGTTAGTGGTAACTTCAATACAGCTGTGTTTTCAGTTGGAGCAAAAAACCGCTATGATGGCCTTTATGAGGTCGAAGGTACAATGATCGACAGAACTAACGCTGCGTTTAAAGGTTACTACCCTAAAACAATTGCATTAGTTACCCAAGACCTTAACAGCAATTCGTACTATGATTATGATCAGGAAAATGTTGGGCACATCTTTGATACTGGCGCTGGGCTAAGCGTTTACGGCACTTTTACTGCTGTTTTCCACTTTGATGACTCAAACACTACTGATTTAGTGGATCCAGTAGCAAGTGTAACCAATGCTGCTGGTCAACCAGTTGCCACAGGAACCATGAGAGCAGGTATGATAGAACCTACTGGTGTCAACAAATTCACGTTTGCTGCAGATGGTACACCACTAACAATGGAAGTAACTTATACAATGACACAAACTGCTGCTATGGTTCCTAGAACTACGTGGACTGAAACGTACACTTATATTGGCCCTAGACCATAATTTCAGTAAACGCAGATAAAAAAAAGCTATCTCAAAAGAGATAGCTTTTTTTTATCTGCGTTTACGTCCAAGCCCCTTTCACATCCAGTATTAATTAAATAAAATTTGAACCAAAACATTGCTTATTTCATTTTTTATACGAAACATTTGCACAGAGACTTCAAGTAGAAGCCTCACTACTATTTCAATACCCCACTAAGTCAATGAATAAAAAGTCGCTTTTATCAGTTGTCATTGCAACGGTAAAACGCTCCATTATAGGGAGTGCGCTTTTTTCTGTTCTGCCCAGAACAGTTTTTTGTGAACCCATTTACCTCACCCGACCGAGGCGCTAGGCCACCGGCTCAGGTTGTCCCTGGCAACTAAACCGGATGCATCCCTGTATACCAATCCTTACGTTGGTAACAGTTCTCCTTTTTTCTTTATTCATTTTTTCAAACATATAGCGATGCGTACATACGCTTCGGCTGTAGAGTTGCAGCCTATTGCACCTGTTTCCATGGAAACTTCAAATCATGCTTTTACTGTAGTGGTGGCTACGGAAGAGCACACCCCTTTTGCCCAGCAGATCTGTGATGAGATGGAAGCCTCGGCCAAGGCGCGCGGCACCGGTATCGCGAAGCGCTCCCCAGAATACGTGGCCCAGAAGATGCGGGAAGGCAAAGCTGTCATTGCCTTTGATGCCGAGGGCAACTGGTCTGGGTTCTGCTACATTGAGACCTGGGGACACGGCGAGTACGTGGCCAACTCCGGCCTCATTGTGTCGCCGCACCTTCGTAAAAGCGGTCTGGCCAAGCGCATCAAGCAGAAAGTCTTCGAGTTGTCGCGCACCAAGTACCCGGAAGCCAAGATATTCGGGCTGACGACGGCACTGGCGGTTATGAAGATTAACTCAGACCTGGGTTACCGCCCTGTCACCTATTCAGAACTCACCAACGATGAGGAGTTCTGGAAAGGCTGCCGCAGCTGCGTGAACTTTGACATTCTCACGGCCAAGAACCGCACCAACTGCCTGTGCACGGCCATGCTGTACGTCCCTCCGAAGGAGGGAAATGAGTGATTGAGAGATTGAATGAAGGAGAGAATAGAAAATCATGAACTCTCTCCTTCATTCAACCTCTCAATCACTCATTAAAAATTCATTCAACCATTCAATCACTCAATAAAATGAAAAAAGTAGTTCTCGCGTTCAGTGGCGGCTTAGACACATCTTTCTGTGTGAAGTACCTGCTGGAACAAGGTTATGACATCTATTCGGCCATTGTGAATACCGGCGGCTTCTCTGAAGAAGAGTTGGCAGAAATAGCCCGAAGGGCCGAGAATCTGGGTGTGGCCCACCACGTAACCTTAGACGAAACCGACAACTACTACCAATCTTGCCTGAAATACCTGATTTTCGGGAACGTGCTCAAAAACAACACCTACCCACTTTCCGTGAGCGCCGAGCGTATCTCTCAGGCGGTAGCTATTGCCAAATACGCCCAGGAAATTGGTGCCGAAGCGGTAGCGCATGGTAGCACGGGTGCTGGTAACGACCAGGTTCGTTTTGACATGGTGTTCAACATTCTGGTGCCCAACGTGCAGGTGATTACCCCCATCCGTGACCTGAAACTGTCGCGCGAGGAGGAGATTGCCTACCTGAAAGAGCGGGGCGTGGAGATGGACTTCCAGAAGGCACAGTACTCTATCAACAAAGGCATCTGGGGGACATCGGTAGGTGGTAAGGAGACCTTGACTTCATACCAGGCATTGCCAGAATCTGCCTACCCCACGCAACTGACCAAAGAAACACCAGAGCGCATCACGTTGCACTTCAGGAACGGCGAACCGGTGGGCTTGAATGACGAGATGTTCGAGAACCCGGTGCACGTCATCCAGAAGCTGCAGGAAATTGCCGGGGCTTTCGCCATTGGCCGTGACATTCACGTGGGCGACACCATCATTGGGATTAAAGGCAGAGTAGGCTTTGAGGCGGCGGCGCCGATGGTCATCATCAAAGCGCACCACGCGTTGGAGAAGCACACGCTCACCAAATGGCAGCTGTACTGGAAAGACAGCCTGGCCACCTGGTACGGCAACTGGCTGCACGAAGGCCAGTTCTTAGACCCCACCATGCGCAACATTGAGACCTTCCTCACCGACACGCAGAAAACCGTAACCGGAAAAGTACACGTGCTGTTGGCCCCGTACCGCTTCCAGGTGGAAGGCATAGAGTCTGCCCATGACCTCATGTCTTCTAAATTCGGGTCGTACGGCGAGATGAACAAAGCCTGGACGGGCGAAGACGTGAAAGGTTTCTCCAAGATCTTCGGGAACCAGACCATGATGTACCGCTTCATCAACGGCGAAGATGGCGCAGCGTAACCTTATAAAAGTGGGCATCATAGGCGGCGCAGGCTACACCGGTGGCGAACTGCTTCGGCTGCTGGTGCACCACCCGCAGGCACAGATAGCTTTTGTGCACAGCAACAGCCAGGCCGGCAAGCCAGTGACCGACACGCATACAGACCTGCTGGGTGATACCGATTTGGTGTTCACCAACGAGCTAAGCATGGAGGTAGACGTTCTGTTCCTCTGCGTAGGCCACGGCGATGCCAAGAAGTTCTTAGACGCCAATCCTATTCCCGAAGAGGTAAAGATTATAGACCTGAGCCAGGATTTCCGCCTGGCGGCGAAGTCTTCTTTTGGCAACCGTCCATTTGTGTACGGTCTCCCAGAACTGAACCGTGAGGAAATCAAAACCGCTAGCAACGTGGCGAACCCAGGTTGCTTTGCGACGGCTATTCAGTTGGCCTTGCTCCCGCTGGCCCAGAATGGTTCTTTGCCGCTTGAAGTACACGTAAGCGGCATTACAGGTTCTACCGGTGCCGGTCAGAAATTAGCGGAGACCTCACACTTCAGCTGGCGCAACAACAACGTCTCCAGCTACAAGGTATTCGGGCACCAGCACCTGCTAGAGATAACGGAAAGCCTGCAAACCCTGCAAAAAGAGGCAGATACGGCCATCCGGTTTGTGCCGTACCGGGGTAACTTCAGCCGGGGCATTCTGTGCACTACCTACCTGCGCTCAGACCTTAGCCTGGAAGAAGCGCAGCAATTGTACAGGCAGTTCTACGAGGGGCACCCGTATACCCTTATCACGTCTAAGAACCCAGACCTGAAACAGGTAGTGAACACCAACAAGTGCCTCTTATATATAGAGAAGCATGATGACCAATTGGTCATTACCAGCCTGATTGACAACCTGCTGAAAGGTGCCAGCGGCCAAGCGGTGCAGAACATGAACCTGCTGTTCGGGCTGGAGGAAAGAGCGGGTTTGCAGTTGAAAGCCATCGGGTTTTAGGAGACCTCACCCCCTAGCCCCTCTCCCACGGAGAGGGGGAACTCCGCCAATGCGTTTTGGGGCTGTTTTGCGGAAAACGGGCTCTAAACGCGGAAACCTGTGAGGTTTTCAAAACCTCACAGGCTTTAGATAAACGGCTAGCATAAACCGTTGCTTGTATAAGTAAGTGGTAGAAATTTATAATCCTTATCTCCTCCAGAACTCCCCTCTCCGTGGGAGAGGGGCTGGGGATGAGGTTAATCCATAGCCGTTTTCGGCCTATTTTTCTGAAAAAAGGCCGAAAACAAAAAAGTCTTACGTCTTGAATCTTACGTCTATAAAATGAATCTCTTCGACGTTTATCCTCTCTTTGATATAACACCGGTCAAAGCCCTTGGCTCCACGCTTTGGGACGAGAACGGCATTGAGTACCTGGATTTGTACGGCGGCCATGCCGTGATTTCCATCGGCCACAGCCACCCGCACTATGTGCAGCGCTTAACCGAGCAGCTGAACAACATGGGCTTTTACTCTAACTCTGTCAAAATTCCGCAGCAGCAGGAACTGGCCGATAAGTTGGGCAAGCTCAGCGGTTATGAGGACTACCAATTCTTTTTGGTGAACTCCGGGGCCGAGGCCAACGAGAACGCCCTTAAGCTGGCCTCCTTCCATACCGGTCGCAAGAAAGTAATTTCGTTCCGCAAGTCTTTCCACGGACGGACGTCTGCTGCCGTAGCGGCAACAGATGACCCTAGCATTGTAGCCCCGGTAAACGAGACCGATAATATCCTGTTCCTGCCGTTCAATGATTCCGCTGCCGTGGAAGAAGCGCTTGCTACAAATGAAGTGGCGGCCATTATCATTGAAGGAATCCAAGGCGTAGGCGGGGTAGTGATTCCAGAGGCCCAGTTTTTGCAGGATTTGGAAAAACTAGCCAGGAAACACGGCGCGTTACTGATTCTGGACGAAGTGCAGTCGGGCTACGGCCGCTCCGGAAAATTCTTCGCGCACCAGCACGCGGGCATCAGACCAGATTTAATTACCATCGCCAAAGGCATGGGCAATGGTTTCCCGGTAGGAGGCGTATTGATTTCACCTGAAATCCCGGCCAAACATGGTATGCTAGGCACCACTTTCGGGGGCAATTACCTGGCCTGCGCTGCGGCTTTAGCCGTGCTGGAAGTGATGGAGCAGGAGAACCTGGTAGAGAACGCCGCCACACTGGGCAACTACCTCATGGGAAAAGCCAAAGCTTTGCCAGGCGTGCGCGAAGTCCGTGGACAGGGCCTGATGGTGGGCATTGAGCTGGAAAACCCTTGCGCCCCGCTCCGCAAAGCCCTGCTGGACGAGTACCGCATCTTTACCGGCTCAGCGTCCAACAAAAACACCATCCGTATTCTGCCAGCTTTGAATGTAACGCAGGCTGAGTTGGATAGATTCTTAGAGGCGTTTGAGGCGATGGTAAAATAGACACCTCACCCCCAACCCCTCTCCCACGGAGAGGGGAGCAATAAAATGAATTTTTGATTTGTTTTTGGAAAAACAGGCCAAAAACAGAAACAGTTAATTCAGGCCAGAAGCCGGAAGTCCCTCTCCGTGGGAGAGGGATTTAGGCTGAGGTCAAACCCCATAAAAAATGAAGCAATTCACCTCCGTTCACGACGTAGAAGATCTCAACGCCCTGGTGCAGGAAGCCCTTGCCCTGAAGCAGAACCCATACGCCTATGAGACCTTGGGCAAACGCAAAACCCTGGGCCTTATTTTCCTGAATCCTAGCCTACGTACCCGCCTCAGCACGCAGAAAGCGGCCCAGAGTCTGGGCATGAACGTGATGGTGATGAACATGGGACAGGAAGGCTGGGCACTGGAAACGCAGGACGGCGCCATCATGAACGGCACCACCGTAGAGCACATCAAAGACGCCGCCGCCGTCATGGGCCAGTACTGCGATGTGCTGGGCATGCGCTCTTTCCCTAAACTGCAGAACGTAGAGGAAGACTACTCAGAGGAGATACTGAAGAAGTTCATCCAGTACGCCAATGTGCCCTTCGTGAGCCTGGAATCCGCCACCCGCCACCCGTTACAGAGTCTTGCCGACTTAATCACCATCACCGAGCATGCCCCCAAAGGCCGTCGGCCGAAAGTGGTCTTGACGTGGGCACCGCACGTGAAAGCCCTGCCGCAGGCCGTGCCCAACTCCTTCGCCGAGTGGATGTGCGCCGCTGACGTGGACTTCGTGATTACGCACCCAGAAGGCTACGAACTAGACCCGCAGTTCACCAACGGAGCCACCATCAGCCACCACCAGCAAGAAGCTTTAGAGGGGGCAGACTTCATCTACGTCAAAAACTGGTCTACTTACCAGCCCTACGGACAGGTACTCACCCAAGACGCCAGCTGGATGCTCACCAACCAGCACTTGGCCCACACCAACAACGCCAAAGTCATGCACTGCCTGCCCGTTCGCCGGAACGTGGAACTCAGCGATGAAATCCTGGACGGGCCGAACTCCTTAGTAATAAACGAAGCCGCCAACCGGGAATTCGCGGCGCAGGCGGTGCTGAAGCGGTTGCTGGAAAGCATTCAGTAATTCCTTTATTGCCATCTTGCAAAGATCTTGGTGGCGAACGGTAGTGACGCTTGCACAAAGCTTTCCTAGTTTGCCCACAAGTTCCTTTCAGGAGGACAAAGATAAATAAACCGCCCGCTGTTCGGGATTTACCAATCCCGAACTACTCTGTCGCAGATTTATCAATCCGCCGTGAACCACGCGCAAGATTTACCAGAAAGGGGATTAGAAATCCCCGACAGAAAAACTTCCGGATTGGAAATCCGAAAGAGCAAACGTGAGGGAAAGTTAAAATCTAACGTCTAGTGTCTTCTAAAATAAACGTCATCAAAATAGGGGGAAATGTCCTGGACAGCCCAACCCAGTTGGAGCAGTTCCTAACAGACTTCGCAGCCATTCAAGGCCCCAAAATACTGGTGCACGGCGGCGGTAAAATCGCTTCTGAGCTGAGCAAGCAGTTAGGCATTGAACCTAATATGGTGAACGGCCGCCGCATTACAGACGCAGATACGTTGCGGGTGGTCACCATGGTGTACGGCGGCTTGCTGAACAAGAACCTGGTGGCGCAACTACAGGCCAGAGGCTGCAATTCCCTGGGTCTCACCGGGGCCGATGCCAATGTGATTCCTGCCCATAAACGCCCGGTGAAAGACATTGACTACGGCTTTGTAGGTGATGTGGAAAGCCCCAGGCAAGTGAACGTCACGTTTTTAGCCTCTTTGGCAGAACAGGGCCTTACCCCTGTTTTCGCGGCGCTCACGCATGACGGGCAGGGCAGCCTGCTCAACACCAACGCCGATACCATCGCCTCTACCCTGGCCGTAGCGCTTAGCGGTCAGTTTGAAGTGAACTTGATTTACTGCTTTGAGAAGAAAGGCGTGCTGCTGGATGTAGAGGACGAAACCAGTGTGATTCACCACCTGCAACCCAACTATTACGCTGAGCTGAAAGAGAAAAGAGCCATTTTTGCGGGCATGCTGCCGAAGTTGGATAATGCGTTTGCGGCCTTGGAGCAGGGCGTGAAAGCCGTGATGATTGGTGATGCGGCTGAGATTAAGGACATCGCCGCAGGCGGAAAGGCGGGCACCAGGATAACGCGGTAAGACACCTCACCCCCTAGCCCCCTCTCCCACGGAGAGGAGGAACCCGCAGATGCGTTTTTGAACTGTTTTTCAGGAAATAGGCTAAAAACGCAAAAACCTGTGCGGTTTTGGAAACCGCACAGGTTTGGCCTCCAACTACGCAGCAAACGCTTTTCAAAAGACCTCGTAGTGTGCGTAGCTCCTGCACGTGTCTCCGTTCCGTAACTGTTTTTGGCCTGATTTTCAGAAAACAAGCCAAAACGGTTTACGAAATGAACAAAATAGTTTTCTTGCAAGGGAAAACACTTGAATACCAGCCGGTACATCGGCTTTAAAAGAGCAAAACCATGAGTGAACAGTACAAGAAAATAGCCATTCTGGGCGGCGGCAACATGGGCATCGCGCTGGCGAAGGGCATGGTGGCCTCCGGGAAATACCGCGCCGAGGACATTACCCTCACCCGCCGCAACACCAAACTGCTGGAACCCATGGTGGCCCAAGGCTACTGCGCCTCCGGCAACAACGCCCTGGCCGTGGCCGAGGCCGATATCATTGTGCTCAGCATTCTGCCGCAACAGTTGGACAGCGTACTGGATACCATCTCGGAGAGCATCGACCCCAGCCGCCACCTGTTCATCTCCATCGTGACCGGCGTGGCCGTCACCGACATTATCACGCGCATTGGCAAGGTGGTGGAAGTGGTGCGCGCTATGCCCAATACCGCCATCGCCATTCAGGAGTCCATGACCTGTATTGCCAGCAAGAACGCCTCTCCGCAGAACATGGAACTGGTGAAGGAAATCTTCTCGGCCGTAGGCGAAACCGTGGAAATCGAGGAAGAACTGATGTCTTCTGCTACTGCGTTGGTGGCCTGCGGAATTGCTTTCTTTCTTCGTTCTATCCGCGCAGCGGCGCAGGGCGGCACAGAGATTGGTTTTCACGCCAGCGATGCGTTGCGCATGGCGGCGCAGACAGCCAAAGGTGCTGCTTCCCTCCTGCTGCACTTCGGAAGCCATCCAGAAAACGAGATTGACAAAGTGACCTCGCCCAAAGGCTGCACCATTGCCGGCCTCAACGAAATGGAACACAACGGCTTCAGCTCTGCCATGATCAAAGGCATCAAGACTTCGGCAGGTAAAGCCGAGAAATTGTATACCGACGAAAAGTAGAGACCTCACCCCCGGCCCCTCTCCCGTGGATAGGGGAGATTCAGGAAGAGGGAAGTTTTAACAAATACGTTTTTAGCCTCATTTCCAAAAAACAGCCCCAAAACGCATCAGCGGAGTTCCCCCTCTCCGTGGGAGAGGGGGCTAGGGGGTGAGGTTCTTCACACCATGAACAACACCTTATACCAGGATGCCCTCAGCCTGCTGCGGCAGCTCATCTCCATCCAATCCTACAGCCGAGAGGAGGCGGGAACGGCGGAGGCGATTGCGCAGTTTTTGCAGGCGCGGGGCGTGGAGACTCACCGACAGGAAAACAACGTCTGGGCGTTCAGCCAGCACTACAACCCAACTTTGCCTACGGTGCTGCTGAACTCGCACCATGATACCGTGAAGCCGCACCCCAGTTGGACGTTTGACCCGTTCACGCCAATGGTGCAGGACGGTAAACTCCATGGGCTGGGCAGCAATGACGCGGGCGGTTGTCTGGTATCTTTGATTGCTACGTTCCTGCACTTCTATGACCGGCAGGATTTAAAATACAATGTTGTGTTGGCGGCTACCGCCGAGGAAGAAATCTCCGGTAAAAACGGCATTGAGCTAATTTATCCCCAGCTAGGCGCAGTAGAATTCGCTATCGTAGGCGAGCCCACCCAGATGCACTTGGCCGTGGCTGAGAAAGGCCTGATGGTGCTGGATTGCGTAGCCCACGGCCAGGGCGGACACGCCGCCCGCGAGGAAGGCATCAACGCCATTTACGAAGCCTTGCCAGATATGGAATGGTTCCGCACCTATCGGTTCCCGAGGGAAAGCAGCTTCTTAGGGCCGGTAAAGATGAGCGTGACCGTAATTCAGGCAGGCTCGCAGCACAACGTGGTTCCCGACCACTGCAAATTCACCGTAGACGTGCGCCTGACCGATGCCTATCCCCCCGAGGAAGTGTTGCGCATCATAAGAGCGCACGTGAAAAGTGAGGTGACACCACGGTCTACGCGTTTGCGCCCCTCGTCCATAGATCGAAACTACCCTATTGTGCAGTCGGGCATCAGGTTGGGCAGGAACCTGTACGGCTCTCCTACTACTTCAGACCAGGCGCTGCTGAACATTCCGTCGGTGAAGATTGGCCCCGGCGACTCGGCACGGTCGCACACCGCCGATGAATTTATCTATCTTTCGGAATTAGAGGAAGGCATTGCCCTTTACATCCAATTATTGACACCCGTTATTACCGCTTAGCATGAAACTCTGGCAGAAAGAAACCTCCGTGGCGCAGAACGTAGAAAAGTTCACTGTGGGCAAAGACGCCCAACTAGACTTACAGTTGGCCCCTTTTGACGTGCTGGGCTCCCTGGCGCACACGCGCATGCTGGAGAGCATCGGGCTGATGGAGCCGGAAGACCTGGCCGCCGTGCAGCGCGAACTCAAGGCCATTTACCAGACCATTGCCCGCGGCGAATTTGCCATGGAGCCGGGCGTGGAAGACATCCACTCCATGGTGGAACTGCTTTTGACGCGCCGTCTGGGCGAGGCGGGCAAGAAAATCCACAGCGGCCGCTCCCGTAACGACCAGGTGCTGGTGGATTTGAAACTGTTCATCCGCCACCATATCCGCGAGACGGTAGAGGCCGTGCACACGCTGTTCAATACCTTACAGGAACTCAGCGAAAAGAACAAAGACATCCTGCTGCCCGGTTACACGCACTTGCAGGTGGCCATGCCCTCGTCGTTCGGGTTGTGGTTTGGCGCGTACGCCGAGAGTCTGGTGGATGACCTGCAAATCTTGCAAGCGGCCTACAAAATCAGCAACAAGAATCCGTTGGGCTCGGCGGCCGGGTACGGCAGTTCCTTCCCCCTCAACCGCCAGATGACCACAGATCTGCTGGGCTTCGAGGCGCTGAACTACAACGTGGTGTACGCGCAAATGGGCCGGGGCAAAACCGAGCGCAGCGTGAGCATGGGTTTGGCTTCCATTGCGAGCACCCTGGGCCGCATGGCCATGGACGTGTGCCTGTACATGAGCCAGAATTTCGCCTTCGTGACCCTGCCCGACGAGCTGACCACCGGTTCCAGCATCATGCCGCACAAGAAAAACCCCGATGTGTTTGAAATCATGCGCGGCAAGTGCAACCGCCTACAAGCGCTGCCTACCGAGATTCAGATGCTGTTGGGCAACCTGCCCTCGGGCTACCACCGCGAGCTGCAGTTGCTCAAGGAAAGCTTCTTCCCCGCCTTTGCGGAAATCCGGAATTGCCTGGAGATGATGACCTTCATGCTGCCGCACCTCAAGCTGAACCAAGATATCCTCAAAGACGAGAAATACCAGTACCTCTTCAGCGTGGAAGTGGTGAACAACCAGGTACTCAGCGGCGTGCCGTTCCGGGATGCCTACAAAAACGTGGGCCTCGCCATTGAGAAAGGTGCCTTTGAACGCCCTGAGGAAGTGCACCACACGCATGAAGGCAGCATTGGCAATTTGTGCACAGCGGAGATTAAAGGGTTGATGGACGAGGTGCTGCGTGGCTTCCAGTTTGAGAAGGTGGACAAAGCGATTGCGGAATTGCTGGCGTAGGAGACCTCACCCCCAGCCCCTCTCCCACGGAGGGGGGAGTTCCGCTTTTGCGTTTTGGGCCTGTTTTTCTAAAAACAGCCGCTAAACGCGTAGACCTCACAGGTTTTCAAAACCTGTGAGGTCTTTTATTTCCTGGATTATAACCTTTGTGGTGCGTAGAGGTAGCGGCAGCGCTCTACGCACCATGGGGCAGCCAATCTCCTGATTGGCGAGCTACTGGCACAGACGCTCGCAGGGCCTCCGGACGCTACGAGGTCTTTTGAGCAGCATTCTTACAACGATGGCGCAGGTTTACTTTTAAGATAGCCAGCTTTGTCAGCTAGCTGTTTGGGGGCTGTTTTTGCTAAAACGGCCCTAAAACAGCATAGGGCATTGCTCTTCCCTCCTGCGCTGCACCTCTTTCCCTTCTTTGGGCCACAGAGACCCGAGCAGGTAGCCGATTGTGCTTCCCGCCAAACCATACCACAGCGGCTCCACTTCGGTGCCTGATATCCGGCAGAAAAGCCACGTGCCCATGCCCAGCACCATAGACAGAATAGCGGCTACCGCCGATGTTTTCCTGAAATAGATGCCTGCCACCAAGGGCACCAACAGACTTACCAGACTCAGCGCCGAGGATTCACTCACCAGTTCATGGATGTTGTTGCGGGACAAGGCAAAACCGAGGGAAATCACCGCCACCACCACCACGCTTCCCCTGGACAAGGCCAGCAGGTTTTTATCGGTGATGTCCTTGAAAAACGGACGCAGCAGGTTTTCGCTGAGAATGGAGGCCGGGGCCAGAATTGCCCCGCTGGCGGTACTGATGATAGCGGAGATCAATGCGCCGAAGAACAACACTTTGATGACCATCGGGCTGGAACCCAATATCAGGCTGGGCACCAACATTTGGGCATCTTTGGCGGCCAGCTCAGGGTGCAGGGCTTTGGCGTAAACGGCTAGCATCAGGGGCAGCAGCGCCACGGTCACATACAGCAGTGCCGCCAGCAACGAGGCCCTCACCGCTACTTTTTCGGATTTGGAAGACATCACGCGCTGAAACACATCCTGCTGCGGAATGGAACCCAAGCCGATGGTCATCCAAAGGGCCAGGTAGTTGAGCCAGCCGGTAAGAGAGGTGCCTGTTTTTGGGGTGATTCGGTAAAAGTCAGGGGGAAGTGTGGCGGTTACTTCGGCCATTGGCTTTTCGCGCATGACCCACCAGGTGACAATGAGTAAGCCCAGAATGATCATGATGGTTTGCAGGTAATCGGTGACGCTCACGCTCCACATGCCGCCAAAGTAGGTGTACAGCACCACCAGAAAACTCCCGAGCAAAGTGCCTTGTACCAGCGTGGTGCCCAGCAGCAGGTTAAACGAAATGCCCAAGGCCACCATCTGCGCGGCCACCCACCCGAAGTAGGATACCACAAGGCAGAACGAGGCGATGACCTCGGTGGTGCGCCCAAACTTCACGCGGTAGAAATCGCCGAAGGTGAGCAGGTTCATGCGGTACAGTTTTTTGGCGAAGAACAGCCCCACCAATACCAGGCACAGCGCCGCGCCCAAGGGATCTTCCACCATGCCCATCAGCCCGTCCTCGGCTACTTCGGCGGAGGCCCCTAAAATGGTCTCAGACCCGAACCAGGTGGCAAACACCACGGCCGTAGCCATGGGCAAGGGCAACGCTCTACCGGCCAGCATGAAATCTGCCGTGTTGTGCACGCGCCGGGCGGCCCACAAGCCTACCAACACATTGAGCGCCAGGTACAGCAGAACGAAGAAGACAAGCATAGAAAGGCGATTTTCTGTTTTGAGCCTGTTTTCTGGAAAACAGGCTCAAAACAGAGGGCAAGATAAAATATTTCGGCTGTTTTCAGTCTGCACCGGGTAATTTGCTTTTCCCTTTTTAGGGAAAAGGCCATGTATGGAGTTATAACTACTTCACCGGTTTTAAGTAGCAGGATAAATTAAAATATCTACGCTGTCCTCCTGAAAGGATCTTGTGGAAGGACAAGGAGAAGAGCTAGTCATTTCTGTCCAATTACTTAGCAGGTTCTTTGGCGCAAAGCATCCGTCTAAGTTGCACGTATTGCGGATCATCCATGCGTGTGAATCGACAGAAACTATGACAAACCCTAAATAGGTTCTAAATTTAATTACGGATCTTCCGCAGGAGAAGGGAACCCCGCTGAGGCGTTTTGGGGCTGGTTTGCGGAAAACGGGCTATAAATGGCATTGGCAGAGACACTCGTAGAAGCTGCGCACACTACGAGGTCTTTGGCGCAGGCAGTATTGCGGACAACAGGCTGGAAACGCAAAAACCTGTGAGGTCTTGGAGACCTCACAGGTTTAGAACCTACTGGCGCGAGACTCCCGTCTCGTGACATGGGATAAAGCGAGTCTCCAGACTCGCCGGGAACCACCGGCATTGGCACAGAACCTCATTTAATAACTTGTTTTTTAAATACTTATCTCTAATTTAAACGTAAGTAATTGGACAGAAATAACTATCTCTTCTTGTCTACTTGTCCTCCTGGAAGGATCTCGGTAGCGAACGGCAATGGTGTTCATTTACAGCTTTTCTAGTTCGCTACCGAGATCCTTCCAGGAGGACAAAAAAATAGCTTAATCTGTCTCGCTACTTACTTTGAAGTCAGTACTACTTCCCAGGCCTTTCAGTCAAAATATCTCTGTATGAAACTACCCCTACTAGTTAAAACGGCAAAGATCTTATTTCTGCCTCTTCTCTTGTTTTTCCTCATTGCCTACTCCACGCAAGCCTCCCATATAAGAGCCGGCAATATTTACTACAAGAGCGACACCACGGCTGCGCGCAATCCGCTGAAGTACTTTTTCACTTTGGTTACGTACAGCGCGGCCCCTGCGTACGCTGAAGATTTGGAAGCCACGCTCCACTTCGGGGATTGCACGAGCCAGCAAGTGGCCAGGGAATCCAGGGTGCTTGTTGCAAATGGCCAAGCCAACACGTTTGTGAATATCTATAGGTTTGAGCACACCTACGCCGGCCCAGGGTCATACACCGCTACGTACATAGGAGAGAGCACCCAGGGCGGCGTGGTGAACATTGCTACTTCCATAAAGCCCACCTTCTTTCTGCAGAGTACTATCACTGTTGACCCGCTTCTGGGCACCAACCGCTCCCCGGTTTTCCAGCAGGCCCCTACAGACGTTCCCGCCCGAAACCATCTTTTCAGGCATAATTCCGGGGCTATTGACGCAGACGGAGATAGCCTTTCTTTCAAGTTACTGCTCCCAAAAACCTCCAGCGGCGTTACTGCCTGCGGAAATCCGATGGGGGTGACCACCCCAGGCATTAATGGACTGGAGAATTTCCTGGGTGCCCCAGATCCTGCCGGGCCTGCTGGTTTGGCCCTGAACAGAAACACTGGTCTGTTCACCTGGAACACGCCCAGTATGCAAGGAACCTACAATGTGGCCATACTGGTAGAAGAATGGCGCAATGGCCGTCTCATTGGTACGGTGGTCAGGGACATGCTTTTCTTTGCGCAGGAAAACCCTCCTGTGGTTACCGGAGTTTCTGAGGAATGGCAACAGCAGGTTACTACTTACCCTAACCCGGCCGCTTCTACTTTGACGTTGAAAGTTCCTGCTTTTCTACAACTGCGGGAAACCCGAGTGTTTACTTCCATTGGGACGCCCGTAATGTTGCCTGTTCCTACCAAATCAAAGGACGGATGGGTCTTTGACGTACTTGGGCTGCCAGATGGACTTTACTTTCTGCACCTAAGAACCTCACAGGGGAAAATAGTGCGCAAGTTCATTGTGCAGCAGTAAAGGATGGTGCGTTTCTGGGCTGATTTTCAGAATATGGCTTCAAAACAGAAAGGGAGCAGACCATTGAGGCCTGCTCCCTTTTTCATAGGATCAGTCGTATTCCTCATGCCTCTATGGGTTCCTTTCTGCGCTTCGGCCTCTGCCTGGAATTGGCTTTTGTAGAGGGATTGGTAGGTGCACGCCTTTTGCTGTTCCCTTGGCTTGGCCGTTTAGTGCGTGGATATTAGTTTGTGAATGCAGTTTGCTGTTCCCTTGGCTTGGCCGTTTGTTCCGTGGGTGCAAGTGCTGTGTTGTTTCATCTCTGGCGGTATGCGCTCACGGCCGCGGGGCCCCGTCTTCCCCTCTCGCACTGCCCTTTCGGCCTGAGAAGTCCTTTGCTCTTAGTAGCTGTCCATTCAGGGCCAAAAGCGAGGCGCGCTCGGGGAAGACTGGAACTGGGAAAGGAGCAAAACCCTTTTTCTATGGCGCGGTTATTGATTGTAATGCCCCCTATCCCCCTGCAAAGGCGTATTCCCCTCCTGGGAGGGGCTGGGGTGGGTTCTGGCGCTCCACCATTTCCTTCTAAGGCGCACCTATCATACACCAGGGGTATTAGTTGAAATCAGCGGTGGTTACGCCTTCGTTTACTTTTACAGATTGGGCTTTCATTTCCATTACCTGCTGCTGTCCGCCGGCAGATACGGTTAGGGTTTGCGTGTGCGGGAACAGAATGGCTCCAACTCTTTTGTAGTCAGCAAATTCAACGGTATTGCTGATGGTCATGTTGTTGGCGGTGGTGGCTTCCTCGGTTTTCACCAGGAGCTTGCTGGCCACGTCATAAAACTCGGTTTTGGTTTTACCGGTTGGGTAGGTGATCACCAGTTTATAGGCATCTGAACCATTTACTTTTTCCACGCCTTTCACCTCGGCTTTGAACACGGGATTTTTGACGTAATCTAATTGCTCAAATAAGTTGGTAACAGCGTTTTTCTCTTTGATTTCCTCTGGCGTCATGGCTTTCTTCTGGCTCATTTGCTCCTGGTAACCGGCCGTTCCGTTGAATCTGGTTTTCATTACGGGGTTTCCGTCCATAGACATAGTCATGGCTTCCAGATAAGCGTTCACCAGTTCTTTGGTTTGCGCGATGTCAATGTCACCGGCAATGGAAAGCACGGCGTTGTTTGGCACGTAGTATTTCTTGAAGAAAGCCTGAAACTCAGCCAAGGTAGCGGCATCCAGATCTGCCATAGACCCAATGGGCTGCCAGGTGTACGGGTGCTTGGTAAACAACCGCTTAAACATTTCACCCGTGAACTGGCCGTACGGTTGGTTGTCCATCCGCATGCGTTTCTCTTCCTTCACCACTTCGTTCTGCGTCTTCACACCCACCTCATTGATCACCGGGTGCAGCATGCGTTCGCTCTCCAGCCACAAGCCCAGCTTCAACTGATTGCTGGGGAACACTTCATAGTAAAACGTACGGTCATGCGAGGTGTTGGCGTTGTTCTGGCCTGCGTTGCTGGACACCAGCTTCATGAACTCGCCGCGCTTGGTTAGGTTGAACAGCAAGCACCAACCTGACAAACCTCTCAGGGAGAGTCCAGAGTTCTGAGTCTGGGAGTAGAAAGGAATCAGCTTACCCGTTTCGCCAATCAGGAGATTGGCGATCCACTAAGTGCGGAGAGCGCTGCCGCTAACTCTCCGCACAACAAAGACAGTTTGGGCCTCAGCAATTTTATCTTTTCATGTTCAGGTCTACTTTTCAGAAAACAGGCTTAAAACACTCCACTTTGCGCAACCCCGGCAAAAATCACCGGAACATCCGCCTTCTGTCCTATCCATAAAATTCCTGCGCACGTACCTTTGTAAGGAGAAAACAAAGAAAGCGATGCTAGGAAAAGGCTCTAAACTATACAGCATTTGTAAACTGAAATGCCCACGCTGCCACGAGGGCGACTTGTTTGCGAACAACAGTTTGCTGGGGTACCGGAAAATGTCCCAGATGCTGGAGCACTGCCCCGTGTGCCACCAGATGTACGAACCGGAGCCAGGCTATTACTACGGTGCCATGTTCGTGAGTTACGGACTTACCACCGGCCCAACGCTGGCTATTGTGGGCCTGATGATGATGTTCTCTGAAGAGATTACCCTCTGGATGTTTGTTGGGGCCTTGCTGCTGTCTTTGGTGCTGTTCCTGCCGGCCATCTTTAAACTTTCCCGCGCCATCTGGATCAACATCTTCATCAGCTATAATCCAGAGGCGGCCACGCACCCGCAGGCCAGGGGGCATTAAAACCTGTTCGTTTCAGGGCTATTTTTCGCAAATTGGGGCAGAATCAGCAAGGCTACTTGCCGCCTGCCCTATGCCCCAAAAGCTTCCTGTCTACAGAATACCTGATTTCACCCCTGCCAGAGGCCTCACCCGCGGCATCCACGTCGCAGATTTGCAGGCGCACCGGCAGAGGCATGCGTTTGTACAGGCCCCGCACAAGCATGATTTCTACTTACTGCTGTCTGTAAGAAACGGCCAGGGCACGCACACCATAGATTTCACCCAGTATGCGGTCAAGCCCGGCAGTGTCTTTTTCCTCACCCCGGGGCAGGTGCACGCCTGGGATCTTTCTCCCGGCACGGAAGGAACCCTCTTGTTTTTCTCCCCTGAGTTTTACCGCGGCGGCCGCGAGACAGATACTTTACGGCAGTTTCCTTACTTCCAGACCTGGCAGCACCCGCCCGTGCTATATGCCCCGGCAGATGCCTTATTGCCCGTGGAGCAGCTCCTGCACCAGCTGCAACAGGAGTACGCCCACCCAGCTTCCTTTCAAACCAATGCCTTGCGTGCTTATCTGGAGTTGCTCCTGATTCAGCTGGCCCGGCTTTACCCCACGGCACCCGTTGCGCCGGAAGAAAACAGTTGGCCTTTTCAGTTGTACCAATTGGAGACGCTGGTGGAAAAGCATTACCTGGAGCACCAACCCACCAGTTTCTACGCCAATGCCTTGCACCTTTCGCCCAAGTACCTGAACGAACTCTGCAAACTCAACCTGGGCAAAACCACCACCTACCTTCTGCAGGAGCGATTGGTGTTGGAGGCCAAACGGCTGCTCACCCACTCGCCTCATCTTAATATTGCGCAGGTTGCGCAGGCGCTGGGCTTTGAGGACAACTCCTATTTCGGGCGGTTTTTCAAAAAGCAGGTGGGCGTCACCCCAGAACAATTTCGGCATAGAGGATAAATACTGAAATACTTCTTACAAAGCCATTTACAACAACCTATTAGCCCCGGCACCGGTTTAAAGGGAGGAAATCCATGTTGGTTTAACCGTTTCCCCTCATGCTACGCCGCTTCCTTTTTCTTTGCATTCTTCTGCTTATTTCCTGCTTTTCCACCTCGGCTCAGAACCTAACCGGCCCCAAAGGCGAAACCTTCACGGTGCGGGTGGTGAAAGACAAACTCAGCGATCCGTGGGAAGTGACCTACGGGCCAGACAACCATCTTTGGGTGACGGAAGCCAAAGGGTACCGCGTTAGCAGGATAAACCCCGCGAACGGGTCGCAAACGGTAGTTCTTGATCTTAACAACGCCCGGAAATTCCCACGCTATGACAAGGTTCCAGACTCAGTAGACGGCGGCAAACCCTGGCCCCAGGGCGGACTGATGGGCCTGGCCCTCCACCCGCGGCTTCTTTCCGGCAAACCGTACGTGTACCTGGCCTACGTTTATGATTTTGCCGGGGCAGGCAAAAACGGCGATGGCTGTGACCCTAATCACGGGGGCTGTTTCTACACCATGCGGGTAGTGCGGTATACCTATGAGCCGAAAGCGCAGAAACTCACCAACCCCCTGGTGCTCTGCGACAGCATACCCGGCAGCAGCGACCACAATTCTGGCCGCTTGCTGGTGGCACCGGTACAAGGCAAACCCTACCTGTTCTACACCGTGGGCGACATGGGCGCGGGGCAGTTCAAGAATGTGGGGCGGCCCAACCACGCTCAACGCACCAGCAGCTATGAGGGCAAAGTCCTCCGGTTCAACCTGGAACCAGATACTGACAAAGGCCCCTATGACCGCTGGATTCCCCATGACAACCCGTTCACCAGCGCGCAGAAGCAGAACGCGGTTTGGAGTTTAGGGCACCGCAATGCCCAAGGCCTGGCGTACGCCCAAGTGGGGGGCGCCGGAAGAATCTACACCAGCGAGCACGGGCCATTTTCTGACGATGAGATCAACCTCATTGAAAGAGGCAAGAACTACGGCCACCCCCTGGTGATTGGCTACAATGACAACAACTACAACGGGCTGGCGGCGGGCGTCAGCAGCCACACCCAACTGCCCGGGGAATGGCACACCACCTACCCTACCATCAAAAGTGAAAACGCCAATGCGGCAGCCATAGGGAAAGAACTGTACCTAGACCCTATTCTCAGTCTATACCCCCACTCAAACGCCTTCCTCCGGAACATCATGACGCAATCGCGCAGCGATGAAAAAGCCTCGCCGGAGTGGCCTTCTGACGCGCCCAGCAGCATTGCCGTGTATACCTCCTCGGCTATTCCCGGTTGGCAGAACTCGTTATTGATTCCCATGCTCAAAACCGGAAAGGTGGTACGGGTAAAACTGAACGCTTCCGGCACCGGCACTACCGGCGACACCCTCTCCTACTTCTTCAAATCCAAAACCCGCTACCGTGACCTGGCTATTTCTCCGGATGGCAAAAAGCTGTATGCGGTAGTGGACAGTTCCTCCGTTACTTCGGGCCCTTCGGGCGAAGACCCCAAAAATGGTCAGTACCGTGGCAGTCTACTGGAGTTCACGTATGTAAAAGGCGGCACGGCCTTGAAAAACGGGACGGGCGGGGCAACCGGTAGCAAAACCCAAACTGGTTCAAAGGCAACGGTTCAGGGCGCAGAAAAGAGACGGGATGAATAAACTTCATTGCTGTTTACGCCCTGTTTTTCAGAAAACAGAAGTAAAACAGGCTCCCTTGAATTTGTCTTCCTGAAAAATCTTGTGGGTCAACAGTAGGGGCATTTAGGCGAAGCCTCCCTAGTTCGCGCACAAGATCTTTCCAGGATGACAAACGAGAAGGAGTTGCTTACTTGACTGACCTCCCGCAGAAAGCCCGGATTTCACCTCCACTCCTCTCTCCCAAAAGGGGAACCGCTGGTGCGTTTTAGGGCTGTTTTGCGGAAACGGGCCAGAAACCTGTGAGGTCTTGAAGACCTCACAGGTTTAGACATTACACTTCAGATTTAACTACAAAATCATAGGAGTGGATGGTGTAGTACAAGGGCAATTTAGCCCAAGCAAGGTCTTTCTCTTTTGCTCTAAGGTGGACTGTGCGCATCAACTCCATGAACCTTACGATAATTATCTGCTCACACCAGTCTCTAGCACTTTCTAGTTCTTGAGTATCCAGTTCTTCAGCTTCAAATACTTCCTGCAACTTTTCATAGCTTGTTAACACGAACTCTTCTGAAGTCATAGTCTCTTCGCTTACGTCACTAAGCCATTCCATATCTTCAATATCCAATCCCCCGTCCTGGGTATAGGCAAATCCATCTATGTACCAAACGTCTGTGTTGATGTCAAATTCATTCATCTCAAAGTAAAGAGCACCAAGGGCTATTTCCTTTGATACCGTTTCATAGAATTTGTCCACCCAATTCATTAGACTGCCGGCTTGATGAACTAGAGATTGCCCCAGTACTGAATGAAAATTTGAGAACGGAGTTTCTTTCAGACCACTTTCTGCAATAGCAATCGCCTTGGTGTAAGCATGTTTCTGCAGGGCAGGATTCACCCGTTCAGCAAAATCAAAATTCATATACAGCTATGTTTATTTGCAAGATCATAAGAAAGTTAGCTAAGGTAAAAAGCCAATAGCTTCAAGAACCTTAGTCTAAATCTCCTTCGCCTTCTTCCGCTCCTCAAAATACGCCGCCACTTCATCTCTGCTTTTCGCGTTGAAGGTCATCTCTGCCGTTAAGCCGCCTTTGCGGCCCACGAGTACGCCGTAGCGCATGTCATCGTAGCCGCGCATGCTGTGGGCGTCTGGGTTGATGCTGAGGAGCACGTTTTGGCTGAGGGCGTATTCTACCCAGCGCCAGTCCAGGTCTAAGCGCCACGGGTTGGCGTTTATTTCTATAATCACCTGGTTGGCGGCGCAGGCGTCAATGACGGTTTTGTGGTCAATAGGGTAGCCTTCACGGCGCAGAAGCAAGCGGCCGGTGGGGTGCCCCAGCATGGTGGTGTAGGGGTTCTGGATGGCGTTCACCAACCTATCAGTCGCCTTTACAATGTCCATTTTCAGGTTGCTGTGGATGGAGGCCACAATAAAGTCAAAGGAGGCGAGCACGTCGTTGTCGTAGTCCAGCGAACCATCGGCCAAGATATCAGATTCAATGCCTTTGAAGATGCGGAACGGGCCCAGTTCCTGGTTCAGGCGGTCAATTTCTTTTTGCTGCTCCTTCACCCTGAACTCCTGCAAGCCGTTCGCGTAGAACGCCGATTTGGAGTGGTCGCACATGCCCAGGTATTCAAAACCCAGTTGCTGGCAGTGCACGGCCATTTGCTCTAACGTATGCGCGCCGTCTGAGTAGGTGCTGTGGTTGTGCAGAATGCCTTTCAGGTCACTGTCTTGGAGCAGGGCGGGCAGTTGGTTTTCGCGGGCCATTTGCAAAACGCGGGCACTTTCCCGTAACTCGGGCGCAATGTACGGCAACTGCACGCGCTGGAAAATCTCTTCTTCCGTAGCGGCGGGTTCACCGTAGGCCTCGGCCATGAGCGTATTGCCGGCCTCGTTCACGGGTTGGGTCAGCCAGGCAGGGTTCGCCGAGTACAGCAGGGTTTGGTTCGCGAAGCGGCGTTCGGGCACCAGGCGTACTTCCAGCTTCAGCCCTGAATCAGAAAGCAAGCCCCGCCACACAAACGGGCCAGAAACGGCATCCAGCGGGGAGATTCCGGGGAGTTCCTGCAGAAAGCCAGGCCAGGTGCTGTCGTCTTGCAGGCTGATCAGGTAGTGGAGCGTGTCTATGGTTTCCAGATTCCGGCGCAGGTCGCCTACCACTTCAGCAGAGACGGTTTCTGGCCTGTTTTTCAGAAAAGAGAGTAAATCCAGGGCCAGGGGTTCGGCCTCGGCCCAGAGCAGTTTGCCTTTGCTGGCCTCTGAATATTGCAGCGCCTGTAGAATGGTTTCCTGGGTTTTCGCCCCGAAGCCCTTTAGTTTGGACAGTTCGTTCCGTTCGCAGGCCTGGCGCAGTCCCTCAGAGGTTTCCACGCCCAGGTCTTTCCAGATGGTGCGTATCTTCTTCGGGCCGATGCCTTTGATGCTGAGCATCTGCACCACGCCTTCGGGGGTGGTTTCCAGCAAACGGGCTAAATCGGCGTGGCTGCCGGTCTGGATGGCCTCCATAATCTTGCCCGCCATGCCTTTGCCAATGCCGTCCAGCTTTTCCAGTTGGGCCTGGCTCATCTGGTGGATGGGCGATTCCAGGCGCTCCAGCACCATAACGGCGTTGGTGTATGATTTTATCTTAAACGGGTTCTCGTCGTGCAGCTCCATCAGGGAAGCCGTGAGCCGGAACATACGGATGAGTTCTTTGTTCTCCACGGGGCAGGTTGTGAAAGGGGTTTGAACAAAGATAGGGAAAAAGAGTTCTGAGTTCTGAGTCTTGAGTCTTGAGTCCTGAGTTGGGAATGGCATGTATGATTGTTTTCGGCAAAGCCGATTTTGGCCTGTTTTCCGGAAAACGGCTTCAAAACGAAGTAAGCTCTTGATGGCTGAAGGCGGTATTCATTTCAGGTAAACTTCACCCAACTCAGAACTCTGGACTCAGAACTCAGGACTATTTTTTATATTGTGGCAGGATTGGCTTGGGCAGCTTGCCGGACGAACCTTCTAGCGTATGAAACATTTCTTTTTGCTGAGTCTGTTGGCCGTAATTTTAATGGCTGCCCAATGCGGAACCAACCCCGATTTACCGGCCTGGGTATACGGGAAAACCTGGCTTAATTCGTATGAAGAAGACACGGTAGACGTGAAAACGTACCGGCCCAACACCTTTGATTTTCCGCCTTCGCGGGGGCGCACCGGGTTTATGCTTCAGGAAGACGGCACGTTCATACGGTACGGCATAGCCCCCACTGATGGCCTGGAAGAACAACCCGGCAAGTGGGAGGCCCAGGGCAAGAACCGGCTGCGCATTACCTTTGAAAACCCGAAACATGAACCGGAAGAACTGGAGATTGTCTCCGTTTCTGCCGAAGTAATCAAGATTCGCCGGATTAGAAACCAAGAATAGATACCTTTTACCTTAAATGAACGGCAAGTGCTTTCCTGAGAGGGGCAGCCCTTGTTTTTAGCTTACCTATGAACTACTGGCTCGTTAAAACGGAACCTGAAAAATACGCCTGGTCTGACCTGCAACGCGATACACAAACTACCTGGGACGGAGTCCGGAATTTCCAGGCCCGCAACAACCTCCAGAAAATGCAGGTTAATGATTTGGTCTTATACTACCACAGCGTGTCTGAAAAGTCTATTGTAGGGGTGGCCAAAGTAAGCCGCGAGGCGTTCCAAGACCCCACCACCCAGGAGGCGCAATGGGTAGCGGTAACCCTGGTGCCTGAGCAAGCGTTGGCCAAACCAGTGACCCTGGATCAGATCAAAAAAGAGGAGCGGCTCCAGAACATCGCGCTGCTGCGCCAGTCACGGTTGTCGGTAATGCCGTTAACGCCCGAAGAGTTTGATATTCTGCTGCATATGGGCCAATAGAGAGGCAAGAAAATCACCCGCAGAGCGTTGGCGTTTTTACCAGATTACCTGTAATTTCTTAAAAACACCTTATGTTACTTTGCACTGGAAGCACCTACTGGCGATCTCTGCTCCTCCTGCTCTGCTGGAGCGTGGTTTTCTCTGCCCAGGCCCGTCAGAAAAAAGAGAAAGACAAAGAAAAACCGGCCCCGCCTGCCCAAACCTACCGGGTAGAGCTGGAAAGTGATTCTTTTGAGGACGAGCATACGGTACACGCCCTTCCAGACAGCAGCATACTGGTAGTCTCTACCAAACGCAGCAGTTGGTTTGGCCAGAACGATTTTGTGCTCACCAAGTACAACCGGGAGCTAAAACAGATCTGGCAAACCAAGCACGAGCATAAAAACAACCATTCTTTGCTGCATGTGGCCGCTGAGCGGAACATGGTGTACCTCCTGTTTTCCACGCTCAACAACAAGAAGTTAGTGCTTTACCGGGTAAACCCTGCCACGGGGGCTGCCTCGCTTAGTGAACACACACTGCCTTCGTCCTACATCACCATCAATGAAATGGCCGCCTTAGACGGTCAGGTCTTCTTAAACGGGCTAGACCGCGATAACCTGAACATGCTGCACCTGAACCCCAGCCAGGAAGAGATAAAGCTTCTGCCGGCGGTGTTCGGGATGGAGGAAGACCTGGGCGAGTTTAGGGTAGATACCCTTACCCATGCCGTAGAGTTTGTGGTGGCCGAGTCGAACGGCTGGCGCTCCCGGGTGCAGACCAAACGCATCAACACCAAGGGCGACGTGATTGGCACGTACTTCATCCAGCCTGAGATGGATGACCGCAACGACAACACCCTGCAGGCGGGCCGCCTCACCCCCGGCGACACCTTAAGCAAAGTACTGCTGGGCACCTACGGCTACCGTACCTCGGTGTTCTCCAAAGGTTTGTTCGCCAGCGACCTGTTTAGCAACCTAAAGTATTACGATTTCAGTAAGCTGGATTACTTCTTTGAGTACCTCGGCCCGCGGGCTCAACGGCGCATGAAGGAGAAATTCGCCCGGCAGGAAGCGAAGGGAAAACCGCTGGTGTTACGGTACCGCATGTTCCTGCACCCGGTTATTCCGCACCCGCTGGGCTATGCCCTGGTGGGCGAGATTTATTATCCGCAGTACCGCAGCAACAGCTTCAACCAATACGTTCATGTGACCGGCCGGTACCCAGACCTGCGGCAACCCAGAAGCAACTTTGACGGCTACCGGTTTACCCATGCCATTGTCTGTGTGTTTGATAAAGAAGGAAATCTCCTCTGGGACAATGCCTACCGGTTAAAGAACGAGACTTACCCAAGATTAGGCCCCACGGTAGAGGTAGGGGTCACCCCCAACGGTAACATTGCCCTGGTCTACCCCGATGAGGAATACATCTGGCACAAGACCCTGAAACCAAAGGTTGCCCTCTCCAATGAAGAGAAAGTAGAAGTGCGCCTGCAGGAAGAATCAGAGAAAATGGTCTCCAGCAACAATGAGGGAATTGTGCATTGGTACGGCGGTAATTTCATCGCCTTCGGTTTCCAGCGCATCAAACCCGCCCATGGTGATACCCGCACGGTCTTCTACCTCCAGAACATGGCGTTTGAGTAAGACCTCACAGGTTTCCTGCCTGTTTTCATAAAACAGCTCTAAAATGCACCAACGGGGCTCCTCTTTTAATTAGGTCTCTCTGTAGGGGCAACCCCTTGAGGTTGCCCCTACATGCACGAGAACAAAAACGCACAGAGGGCAACCTCAAGGGGTTGCCCCTACCCATCTCTTTTTAAAATCTAGCCCGGCGTTTCCTGTAGGATTTCTTTGGTGAGGGGTTGGTGAACACCACAAAGACGTAAATGGCGTTTTTCTTGAAAAGAGGGCCCAAACTGAAACGTTCCATTATAGAGCTAAGGTCTTCTTTCTGGAAACACTCCGCAGCATGAAATACCCTAAAACACCTGATAGCACGGAAGCCACTAAGATAGAGAACTTGGCCCCTGTCTGGTATTGAGGCTCTGTGAAGGAAAGCAGTGCGATGAAAATGGACATGGTAAAGCCTATGCCCGCTAACAAACCCATCCCTAATACCATTGGCCAATTTACGCCGGCAGGCAGGGTACTCACCTTTAGCTTAACGGCGATCCAGCTTGATACAAAGATTCCTACAGGTTTGCCCAGACAGAGCCCTAAGATGATGCCTATGCCTAAAGGACTTTGCAGGCCTTCCAGCATGCCTGCCTCAAACCGGATGTTTGTGTTGACTAAGGCGAAAATAGGCATAATCAGGAAGTTGACGGGTTTGGTGAGGGAATGCTCCAGGTTTTCCAGAGGAGATTCTTTGGCGTCTGGCGTGGTAGGAATGGTGAGGGCCGTTAGAACACCTGCTACAGTGGCATGCACCCCCGAGTGATGGATAAAGTACCAAATGAACAGCCCCGGCACCAGATAGAAAACCAATGACTTTACCCCTAGCCGGTTGAACAGCAGCAACAGCAGGAAGATGCCTCCCGCATAAAGCAGGTAGGTCACCTGCAACCCCGCAGAATAGAAGATGGCAATCACCACAATGGCTCCCAGATCATCCACAATCGCCAACGCCGTTAGAAATATCTTTAGCCCCACCGGCACCCGGCTGCCTAGCAGAGACAAGAGCCCAATGGCAAACGCTATGTCTGTCGCCATGGGAATACCCCAGCCGCTGGCCGTATCAGTACCGGAGTTCACGAGGGCATAGATCCCCGCTGGCACTACCATTCCTCCTATGGCGGCAAACAACGGCAAAGCAGCCTGCCTGAAGGAAGACAGTTCCCCTTCCAGCATCTCGCGCTTAATCTCTAGCCCCACCAGTAGAAAGAAAATAGCCATCAGGCCGTCATTGACCCACAGCAGTAAAGGGTACCTCAGGTGAAGCTGGGCAGATTCATACCCCAACTCCATATTCAGGAAGTTCTCAAAGGGCTCGCCCCAGGGTGAATTGGCGATCAGCAAAGAAATAACCAAGGAAATGATGAGGAGTATGCCCCCAGCCGAAGCTGACTTGAAGAAGTCCGGGAAAACTTTAAGGTTGATGAATTTAGCCATAACCTTATCTTACGGGAATATACCCTAGAATGTGGTGGTACTTACACCAAATTGCATGTTTGGTGCGCCGTTGCAGGAGATAGTGGAGCGCCAAAACCCACCCTTACCCCTCCCAAGAGGGGAATTCCATTTTACAGAAGATAGGAATGCGCCTTTCAAGAAGAAAGGAATGCGTGAGAGACAAGGCAGTTTCTAGTCTCTACGGGTTATCATCACCGCTGCCCTTACTTACTTTCCCAGTTCTAGTCTTCCCCGAGCGCGCCTCGCTTTTGGCCATAGATAGGCAAAACTAAGAGCGAATATCTTTTCAGGCCGAAAGGGCAGCGCGAGAGGGGAAGACGGGGCCTCGCGGCCGTGAGCGCATACCGCCAAAGATGAAACAATACTGCACTTGCACCCACGCAGTAAGCGCACAAGCCAAGGGAACAGCAAAAGGCGTGCACCTAGTAGCCCACGCAAAAGCAGCCAAGCCATGGGAACACCGGAAGGCATGCACAAACCCCTCCCCAAAGAAGCCAATCCTAGGCAGAGGCCAACGCGCAGAAATGAACCAATGGCGGTATTAGCCCCCTCTTATTCCAAGCTCCCAAACTCCTCCAGATGTAAAGTCATCCCGCTTTCCCATCCACAGCTCAGCTTTGAGACTTCCCGTCTTCCTTAAGAAAAAACAGGTTCTTTTACCCACGGCTGACCGTAAGTCTTTATCTTTGCCCAAAACCCGGCCATGCACAAACGCCTCATTGTTCCGCACGCACTGTTTCAGATCATGATCCGGCGCCTGGCGCACCAGCTCATAGAGACGCACCGTGATTTTTCTGATTCTGTTATTCTGGGTCTGCAGCCCCGCGGCATTTACGCGGCCGACCGCCTGCAGCAAACCCTTCAAGAAATCATGGGCATCACCGTCCAGACGGGCTATCTGGACATCACCTTCCACCGCGATGACTTCCGCCGCCGCGCCACTCCCCTGGCGCCTAACGCTACCAAAGTAGATTTCACGTTAGAGGGCAAGCGCGTGATTCTGGTGGATGATGTACTCTACACCGGCCGCTCCGTGCGGGCCGCCATTGACGCCATGATTTCCTACGGAAGACCGGCCCAGGTAGAACTGCTGGTGCTCATTGACCGTGAGTACACCCGCGATTTACCTATTGAGGCTACCTATACCGGCCAGCGCGTAGACTCGCTGCACTCCCAGCGCGTGGAAGTGACCTGGCAAGGCCAAGATTCTCCCGAGGATGTCATCTGGCTCCTCACTCCTACCCCAGACCAAGAAGAACCCCATGCAACAGCTTAGCGTCCGGCACCTGTTGGGAATCAAAGAGATTACCCCACAGGACATCCAGTTGATCTTTGAAACCGCTGACCAGTTTAAGGAGGTTCTGAACCGGCCCATCAAGAAAGTGCCGTCCCTGCGCGATGTCACCATTGCCAACGTCTTTTTTGAGAACTCCACCCGTACGCGTCTTTCCTTTGAGTTGGCAGAAAAACGCCTGTCGGCGGATGTGATCAACTTCTCGGCCTCGGGCAGCTCCGTCAAGAAAGGCGAAACCCTCCTGGACACCGTGAACAACATTCTGTCTATGAAAGTAGACATGATTGTGATGCGCCACAGCAGCCCCGGCGCACCGCACTTCCTGTCCCGTAAAATTCAAGCCAACATTGTCAACGCCGGCGACGGTACGCACGAGCATCCTACCCAAGCCTTATTAGATTCTTTCTCCATCCGGCAGAGACTGGGCGAAGTGGCCGGTAAGAAGATTGCCATCATTGGCGATATTACCCACTCGCGCGTGGCGCTTTCCAACATTTTCGCGTTGCAGATGCAAGGCGCCGAAGTAGCCGTTTGCGGCCCGCCCACGCTGTTGCCCAAACACATTGGTGACTTAGGGGTAAAGATCTTCTGGAACGTGCGCGAGGCCCTACAATGGTGCGATGTAGCCAACGTGCTGCGCATTCAGTTGGAGCGCCAAACCGGTAAGCTTTTCCCCTCGCTGCGCGAATACGCCCTGTACTTCGGCATCAACAAAAAGATGCTGGACGAACTGGACAAGGAGATTGTCTTGATGCACCCCGGCCCCATTAACCGCGGCGTGGAACTCACCTCAGACGCCGCCGATTCGCACCACTCCATTATCCTGGATCAGGTAGAGAACGGCGTGGCCATCAGAATGGCGGTCTTGTATTTGCTGGCTAGCAAAGGGTGATTAGTTAGCCACCCACCCAAAGAGAACCAAAGGAAATAGGTGGCGTTTCTGGCCTGTTTTCCTAAAAATATGCTAAAAGAGAAGCGAGTGTCCGGGAGTTTTACTTCCGGACATCATTTTTTAGCGCATCTCCCTCGCCACACAATACGCTTTTGATCAATCTGTTAACCTTAAAAATTTACTCATTCATCATTTTTCCGTAGTCACTTGAGCAACATTCTTAGAATCAAAATAGGTATATTTGAGATAGTATAGTCAGAAGCAACCTGTATCATACAATGACCAAAGAACTTGTTAACCCTTTCGGAAGAGTCTACCTCACCATCAAAGAGGATTCCCAAAACAGGTTGATCTATGTAAACTGGATGGGGTATTTAACGGAAGAGAATGTGAAAACCGGAGCCAGAGCATACACCCAGGCCCTGGCCGATGCAGGCTATAACTGTGTCCTGAACGATACGCGGCTCATTATAGGCTCTTGGGGCCATTCCATGGATTGGGTGGTGAACGAGTGGGCTCCCAGCGCGGCCAAGGCTGGCTTGAAACGCTTCGCGATGCTGGCCAACCCAGAAAGTTTCGGCGAATCATCGGCGTCTATTTTCCTAAGTGAACTCAAAGCCTTTGAAGCCAGATCCTTCAACGACCTGGAATCTGCCCGTAAGTGGCTTAGGGAGGTGTACGCCAGATAAATACCAGAGACATAGGCCCTAAACAGAGGAGCCCGCTGACATGATTAGCGGGCTCCTCTGTTTAGGGCCTATTTTCCAGAAATACCGGTAAAACGCCTGGTCACCCCAAGCAAAGTTTCCCCTAAAACGGCAACGGCATGATCAGGGGCTGGTTTGTCTCAAAATCATACAAGGTCTGTAACCTGATGTTGTAGTAAGAGTCCCAGAAATTGCGCAGAGAGCTCACGTAGCTTCGGCGCGCCGAGTCCCGCTCCGTAGAGGCTTGGTTCAGATCCAGAAAACCAATCTTTCCGTTCAGGTAACGGTCTTTGGCTCCCAGGAAACGGCGTTCTGCCAGACCGTTGGCCTGTTGCGCCAGTTTCATCTGTTCCCGCAGCATTTTGAAGCGTTTCACCTGCAAGTACACGTCTTGGTCAAAACTGGCCCGTTGCTGCTCCAGGTTGCCTTTGACATATTTCAAGTTAGCCCGGGCGGTTCCTACCCGTGACTTGGTTCTGCCCCAGTCCATGATGGGCACACTTAAGCCAATGCTTACCCGCTGCTGCTCAGAAGGGTCTTGGTAAGACTCGGTCAAATCGGTGGATTGCTGCACCAGACCATACTGAAGAAACAGATTCGCGTTCAACCCGGTGTCTTTCTCGGCCCAATCCAGCCCTCGTTCGGCCTCAATTTCCTCCCGTTTGAGCCCTAACATGCGGGAACGGTTTTCATGCGCCTGTTTCAGGGCAAACGTTTCATCTACCTCAAACTGCGGAATGGCGTCTGGGGTGGCCAACCGGATGGGACGGTCATCGGTAATCCCCAAATATGATTTCAGGCGGATGGTACTGGTTTCAATGTCCAGTTTGGCTTGCTCCAGGCTTTGGCGGGAATTAAGCAAACTCAGCTCCAGCTGCAGCAACTCATTCACGCTGATTTTGGCATTGTAGAAGCGGGTCTGGGCAATCTTGAACAGCGTGTCATTGTTGGCAACGTTCTTCTGGGCAATGTCAAAACTGATCTGGCTCTGCAACTGGGTGAAATACAGGTCAGAGGTTCTGATGGCAATGCGCTCCATCTCCTCCCAGAAATTGCGTTTGGCCTCCTCAAACCGGAGCGGCTCGGTTTTACGATCCCATTTAAGGCTGTTGTGCCTGAAAAGCGGCTGGTTTAGCGTGATAACCGCCGGCGTGGAAGAATAGGAATGGCCATTCAGGTGACTTGGCAGCAGGAAATCATCAATCCGTTTCAGGTTGGAGTTGATGGAAATCACCCCGCCGGTTAAGCCTATGTTCTGGCTCAAGGCCAATTCTGTGTACGAAGTGGAAATGTGCTGTTTCCTGAACTCAATGCTACCGTTAGGCTGCACAATGGGGTTGATGCTCTTGGTATAGTCCGGCAGCGTGGCGTGCAGGGTTAGCTGCGGCAGATAGTTGCTTTTGTAGTTCTGGTACTGCCAGGTACGGTTTTCCAGTTGGGTGAGTGCCTGCTGGTAACTGGGCGACTGTTCCCGGGCCATTTTAATAACCTCGGTTAAATCCAACCTACGCGTGTGAGGGTCTTCCGTCTCTTCTAAGAGAGGCACGCGTTTCTCTTGGCCAGACGCATTGAAAACGACCAGAAGACCGCTTAAAACCCCCACCCAAGTAAGGACGCGGCCTGCTTTTGCTACTTGCTTAATAGTATTCACGTTCACTCTGAAACTCTAAATCGGCCAGGGGCCCTTGGTAAAAGCATGTTCTGTTTAGCGGCTGTTTTTGGGAAAACAGCCGCTAAACAGGGTTGTTTATTTCCTTTTGATTAACCGCGCATTTCGCGCTCAATGTCTTCCAGTTGCAGCGGAATGTTCTCCATGAGGTCTACCGGGCCGTTGTGGGTAATAAGGAAATCATTCTCCAGCCTGATGCCCAAGCCTTCTTCCCTAATGTAGATGCCGGGCTCGCAGGTGAACACCATGCCTTCCTCAAACGGACGGTATTTGTCGCCTACATCGTGCACATCCAGACCCAGGAAGTGCGAGGTGCCGTGCGGGAAGTACTTTTTATAGAGCGGCGCGGCGGGGTTCTGGTTGTTCACGTCGGCCTCGGTGAGTAAGCCCAGTTTGATGAGTTCGTTCTCCATCACCTTGCCTACAAACTTGTGGTATTGATCCAGCGTGTTGCCGGGCACCAGCATTTGTTTGGCGGTGTTCATCACGTGCAACACGGCATTATAGACATCGGCTTGCCGCGAAGTGAATTTGCCGTTGACCGGAATAGAGCGGGAAAGGTCGGCCGCATAGTTGGCGTACTCCGCCCCGAAGTCCATGAGCAGCACGTCGCCGTCCTGGCATTCCCTGAAGTTGTCTACGTAGTGCAGGATGCAGGCATTGGCGCCCGAGGCGATGATAGAACCGTAGGCCGGCCCACGGGAGCGGTTGCGCAGGAACTCATGGCTGATCTCGGCCTCAATCTCGTATTCCATCACGCCGGGTTTCACGAATTTGAGAATCCGGCGGAAGGCTTTCTCGGTGATGTGGCAGGCGGTGCGCATCAACTCAATTTCGCGCGGATGCTTGAGGGAACGCAGGTAATGCAGGTGCTGGGTGCTGCGGCAATAGTTGTGGAGCGGGTATTTCTCCTTCATCTTCTTGATGAAGCGGGCATCACGGGTTTCCACTTCCACCACCGCGCGCAGGTGCTCGTTTGAGTTGAGGTACACGTTCTCGGCGTACGGCATGAGCGAGCCCAGGATGCTGTCAAACTCATGCGTCCAGAAGATGGTCTCAATGCCAGACACCTCGCGGGCCTGTTCTTTGGTGAGCTTGTACCCTTCCCAGGTAAGGATGTGGTCATTGGTTTCGCGCACGAACAGGATTTCCTTCAGGCGTTCCTCACGGGCATCGGGGAAAAGGATAAGGATACTTTCTTCCTGGTCAATACCGCTCAGCCACAGCAGGTCGTTGTTCTGCCGGAACGGCATGGTGCCGTCGGCGTTGGTGGGCATCACGTCATTGGAGTGGAAAATGGCCAGCGACTGCGGTTTGAGGTAAGGCGTGAACTTCTGGCGGTTATGGATGTAAAGGTCTTTCCCGATAGATTCGTATTTCATGGCGGTACGTTTTGTAGTAGTAGGTTGGTGCGCTACTGGCTATGGGTGTTTCTGGCCCGTTTTTCTGAAAAGAGCCCCGAAACCATGTTTTTGAAGCTTAAATGTATGACTTTAAACCGTAATTTGCAGGCAAATAGCCTTCAATTAATCTTTTGAACGTGCGGGTTTGCACTATCCTGTTTTTTTTCTGGGCCTTCTTTACAGGAGGTTTCTTTTCTCTGGAGGCGCGGGCGCAGCAACGCTACTGGGTTCTCTTCAAAGACAAACCCGCCGTTATCACTGGTCATTTGGTAAGCGAAGCCGCCCGGCAGCAACGCCGCCTCCTGCACCTTCCCCTCGCCCAAATCTCTGACCAGCCCGTGCCCCCAGCCTATCTGGACAGTCTTAGGGCGAAGGGCTTCACAGTGACTTCCGTTTCCAAGTGGTTGAACGCGGCCGTGGTCTCGGCTACCCCCACGCAGGCCGAAAGGCTGAGGCAAAGTTCCTTCATTCAGGAGTTGCGCCCCATTACCGGTTACTTTCTTCCCAGCCACACCGCGGTTCCATTTGACCCTCAGTTCGTCAGCAAAGCCATGGCCCAACTCAAGGCCGAGGCTATCTTAGCGGCGGGCCTCACGGGACGGGGTGTGAAAGTGGGCGTGATTGACGCAGGTTTTTATGATGCTCCTAAGAAAGCTGGTTTACAGCCTCTTTTTGCCAAAGGACAGGTAAAAGCGTACCGCGATTTCGTGAACCCGGCGCTCAGCCAAACCTTTGACCAGCGCGAAAGCATGCTGGACACGCACGGCACCGAAGTACTCCTTTGCCTGGCCGGTGCCGACCCCAAAGAACGGGTGCTCAGCGGTTTCGCCTCCGGCGCCGACTTCTACCTGGCCCGCACCGACCACGGGAACCGCGAGGCCCGGGTAGAAGAAGAAAACTTTGTACGGGCGCTGGAATGGATGGACAGTTTAGGCGTACGCTTGGTAAACTCGTCTCTAGGCTACGGTACCGGCTTTGACAACCCCGCAGAGAATTACAGACCAGAGCAGATGGACGGCACCAGTTTCATTGCCCGGGCGGTACAACTGGCCGTGGAACAGAAAGGCATGCTGCTGGTGATAGCCGCCGGAAACGACGGCCGAAACAAAAAGTGGCAGATTGTGAACACCCCCGCCGATGCCGCCGGCGTACTCACCGTGGGTGCCACCGACTATGCCACCTGGACGAAACAAGGCTACAGCAGCATTGGCCCTTCGTTCTTACCGTACCTGAAACCCGATGTGGTGTGTTTCGCCTCTTCTGGCACTTCTTTCTCCGCGCCCGTTATTGCCGGACTAGCCGCCTGCCTGCTGGAAACCAACCCCACGCTTACACCACAGCAGTTGACAGACATTCTGAAGAAAAGCAGTCATTTGTATCCCTTCGGGAATAATTACGTGGGCTACGGCGTGCCCAACGCTGGAAAGGCCCTGGAGTTGGCGCAGGGAATCTCTGACACTAGTTCTGCCAATGTTCCTATTCCGGTTTCCGGCTCCCGTTTTACCTTCAGGCCAGAATCTGGGTCTGCTATTGCCGAGAACGGCGGCATTATGCTTTTCCGGAAAGAATCAAAAACGAAGGTCATTACCCAACAGAAACTCTCCAGCCGTAACAAGAAAATTGTGGTGAAACGCCTGCCCGGCGAAACTCATACTACGTTGCAGGTAGGTTCCAACGTGCTGGAGTTGGTCTGGCAGTAAAGTTTACTGCTGTTTCTGAGCTGCTTTCATAAAAAGAGCCCGGAAACGGGTTCCGGGCTCTTCAGGCTTTTCGGCCTAATAACGGCCTCTATTTTGCCTCCTTGGGCAGCACAAACTTAAAGGGCAAGGTGTATTTCACGCGCACTGTTTTCCCGTTCTGCATTCCGGGCTTCCAAGTGGGCATGTTCTGTACGGCCTTCAGCAAGGATTGGTCTAGGCTTGGGTGAATGCCATGAAGCAATTCTGCTTTCGTCACATTTCCTTCTTTGTTTACCACAAAGGATACTGTTGCAGTTCCTTCCGCCTTGGCAGCTTTCGCGTTGGCCGGATAGACTACCGCTTGCTTCAGATATTGCAACATACCTGCCTGCCCACCCGGAAAAACCGGCATTTCCTGTACGGCTATGTAGATTTTTTCTTCCTGGTTATGGTTTGGCTCATTGGTACCGTTCGCCACCGCTTCGCCCACTACTCTATAGGGGATGGTATATTTTACCGCTACCGCCTTCCCGTTCTGCGTGCCCGGTTTCCAGGCAGGCATGCTTTCTAGTGACTTCGCAAACGCGTGGTCTAGGCTGGGATGCAGTTTCTTCAGCACCTGCACGTCTGTCACCTTCCCTTCGCTGTTGATGACAAATGAAGCGACCATGGTGCCGGCTACCTTGGCTTGTTTGGCATCTTCAGGATAGACAGTGTTTTCTTTCAGATATTTCATCATCGCTGCCGTTCCGCCCGGGAATTCTGGCATCTGCTCAACGGCGATAAAAACTGGGCTTCCGTCTGGCGTTGTGTTCTTCTGCGGCGTTAGAGGAACCTCGGCCCTTTTCTCCTGGGCTTTCTTGGCCTGCTCAAAGGTTTCTTTTCCGGCGATTTTGGTGATAGCGGCAAATACGATCTTCTCCGTTGAGGCAACGGGTTTGCCGTTTTCATAGGCTGGTGTCCATCTGGGCATCTGCCGCACCAACCGCAGAAACTCTTTCTCTACGGCTGCGCTCACTTGCTGGGTTTGGAAAGGCCTGGTGGCAATTTCAATCACTTTTGCTTGTTCCACGCTGCCGTTAGTGGCAATGGAAAGTTCGGCTTTGATGTATCGCAAGAACTTGATGGTGCTGTCAGAAGTGCCTCTGGCTTCAAAAACCGCTTGGGGTACGACAAATCGGCTGTTGAAGAAATGGTACATGGTATTGCTTCCGCCCGGAAACTCAGCGGGCTTGGTCTGGGTACTTTGAGGGGCCACGGCTTCGGAAGAGACAGACGTTTTCTGCTGCCGTCCCTCTAAATACGCGTTATGGGTCAGGAAATTTCCGCTCACGCTGGAAACCGAGATCATTTCTTTTGACGCAATGGCTTTTCCGTCTTTCTGGGCAGCCGTCCATTTGGGCATTTGGCGCACCAACGCGGCAAACTGCTGGGTCACGGCAGTCACCACGGCGGCATCATTGGGTTGTACGTCCAAATCTACCGTTCTCCGGAACACGGCGGTGCCGTCTTCCTGCACCTCTACCTCAATGTTCGCCCTTACACTCACGAAATCGTTGGGGTTCTTTCTTTTCTGAAAGGCCACTTGCGGCAGAATGAAATTATTCTTTACATAGGTATTCAGTGCTTCACGGCCGCCGGGGAACTGGGCCGGGCCATTCTCAGGCTTTGCGGTGCTCACGTCACTCACTTTTTCTTCTGGTGCCTGGACGGGGCGCATGGCGGCTACGGCCGTCAGGAACAGCGCCCATGCGGGTACTACCAGCAGCATTCTGCTGAGTTTGGGGGACTGATGTAGTTTTTTCATCATCTTGATTCTGGTTAAAGTGAGTGATGTATGGAGAAAGAAGTAACTGCCTAAAGGAAAATCTGCGTTCTTGAACACCTGCTTCACCAACAGGGAAGAATAAGCGTTAGAGCCGGAGACTTTGGCCACCTGCGCATCGGCAATGAACTCGTGCGTCTGCTCCAGCGCTTTCTTGTAGAGTACCAGCAAGGGATTGAACCAGAAGATGATGCCGGCCAGTGATACCAATAGCACATCCAGGGTATGCCGCTGGTCTATGTGTACCTGCTCGTGCTGGAGAATGCGTTCGGTTTCTTCTGGGGTAAGCGATTGGCTGTTATCAAAGAAGACGTAGCGCCAGAACGAAAAAGTGGGGAATTGCCCATTGGTGAGGATGACGGGTGCCCGGTTGGGCAGAAAAAAAGAGACCCTTTCTTGCCTGGCAAACCTCCGCAGCTGCATCAACTGCCCCAGAAACCTTCCCGCGAAAAACACCGCTCCCATACCGTAGGCTACATACAGGAGATTCCAGTAGTTGAAGGATTCTTCCACAGGAGCCGCCACGGCCTCATAGGTGACCATGGCCTCGGTTATCTCAAAGACGGCCTCTGCTTCCACCGGTTCTGGTGGCCAAAGACTGATACCCGGCAGTTGCGACAATGGCACCATAAAGGACAAAAAGAGCGCCGTGATGAGGTAGAACCGGTTGAACTGGAAACAGGTCTCCCGCTTTAACACCAGTGCATAGAAGAGATAGAGTAACAACAGGCCCGCGCCCGACTCCAACAGGTACTGCCACAGCGCCTCATTCATCTTCCTCTTTGTTAAGGTCTTCTTTCACGTGTTTCAGCATTTCCTCCAACTCCTGCAGATCCATGTTCTCTTCCTTCGCGAAAAAGGAAACCAGCCGTTTAAACGAGCCCCCAAAGTAGCCGCTCACAAAGTTCTTCAGGTAAAAATGGCGGTAATCGTCGCGGGCGATGAGCGGGTAATATTCATGGGTCTTGCCGTAGGCTTTATAGCCCACAAAGCCTTTCTTCTCCAGAATGCGCACGATGGTGGACACGGTGTTGTAGGCGGGCTTCGGTTCTGGCAACTGATCCAGAATGTCTTTCACGAAGCCCTGCCGCAAATTCCAGAGAATCTGCATGACCTGTTCTTCTGCCTTGGTTAACTCTTTCATAGCGGGGTGATTGGATGGTTCGTTAAACTTACAACTAAATACTTAGTTTAAAAACTAAAGGTTTAGTTTATTTCACAGACTCCATCCCCCCTGCTGAATGTGGGGTGTTTTTTTGGTTTTCACTCAGACGCTCCGTTTCATCAGATAATCACCAAGAATACCCTCCTCTGCGAGGCGCCTCTGTTTCAGGGGCGCCTTCTCTGTTTTCAATGCCGTTTGGGAAAACAAGGCAAAAAACAGGTGAGCGAACCTGTTCCAATGGCAAGTTCATGACGGGCGAGATATGCTGTGTGTTGCATAGGGAAAGGCCTGAACCACGAGCTAACTAGATTCAAATTGGTGGCTATTTTGATGCACCTGTTGAAGAGACACAAACGGAGTTTCTATCCATCTGACGAAAGAATATCACTCTTGAAACACCTGGCCCACAGAACAGAATACCAGCTATAGTCAATAGCAGATTGTTCACCAGTAAAGAGCTTAGAAATTAGCACAATTCAAACAAGTTTTTATAACATACAAGATATAATTTGTATTCACAACCTTGTATGTTACCTTAATGTTAAGTCAAGTCCACATTTGGCCAATTCACAAACACATGAAAGTGAACAACTTAACAGAAAAACGCCGCTTGTTTTCTTTGAGAAGAATAACTCACGAGGCCTCCCACCTCCACAAGAACAGGTATGGCAATATAGGATTTGTACAAACTTCTAAGCTTATTATAGCTCTATTATTGGCATTCTTTGCATTATTGTCCCTCAATATAATTGTAATATACGGCTACCAAACCGGCAGCGACCTCCATGACAATACCATGCTCTATTTTGATACCGAGAGCAATCTTCCTTCTTATTACAACTCTTTCATCCTGCTGGTGTCCTCTTTGCTTCTGTTGGCTATTTCAACGCTTAAAAGAAGTAGGAAAGACCCATATGCCCTGCATTGGCTTTTGCTGGCAGCCGTATTCTTTGTGCTTTCAGTAGATGAAGCGGTGAGCCTTCATGAGAGGCTAATAGATCCGCTGCGAGCCATGTATGCGTTTTCTGGTGTTTTCAGGTTTGCCTGGATAGTGCCGGGCACCGCCTTCGTACTTTTTCTTGGCCTTCTTTATTACAGGTTCCTACTGCACCTGCCCCGCCCCTTTCTCATCAGGTTTCTTGCCGCCGGCGGCATCTTTTTCATGGGCTCTGTGGGCATGGAGATGCCGGGTGGATATTTTCTGGAACACGTGGAGCATGGCAGGCATAGTCTTGCTTACATGGCTTGCGTGACGCTGGAGGAATCACTGGAGATGATTGGGGTGCTGGTATTTATTTCCGCCCTTCTCAAGTATCTCAGAACTTACTTTTCAAGCATTCAGCTCACCCTCAAAGATTGATTTGGTTTGGGGTGAGCAGTGCCTCCTTGCAGGAATCCTGGTTCACGAAGAACCTGTCCAGCGTTCCTCTCAAAATCTATTTTAACGTATATCCTCCGCTTATGTCCGCACGCATTGCAGATCAGGAATGCGTGCGAACGCTTGCGCCAGGAGAAAAGGATAAACTCTAAACAGCCTCGAAGTGAAAAGATGCCGCATGAGGCCAAAAGACACACTCAGCTTATCTTTATTTAAAACTTTATAGCACCTCTGTCTTCGTGCTTTTCCCTTCTACAGATGCCTTTCTAAGAACTTAGCGTATACTTTTCAGGGCATGCGCTCTCTGCGCCTTACACTTGTGCCGGGAGAATGTTAATATTGCGGTCTTGATATGAAGATAGGATACGACGCCAAGCGCGCTTTCACCAATACCTCGGGCCTAGGCAATTACAGCCGCTTTGTCATCTCGGGCATGATGACCCATTTCCCCCAGGATCAGTATGCCTTGTTCACGCCCCGCCAGAATGACTTGTTTAAGGCTTTTTTCCCATCGGTGGCCGCCACGCAAACCATACAGCCCAGTGGCATTGGCAAGCGGTTTTCCTCTTTGTGGCGAACCTTCGGGTTACGGGCGGCTTTGCCCAGACACGGGGTACAGGTGTACCACGGGCTCAGCAATGAACTGCCCTATGGACTTGACCGGAGCCGAACCAAACTGGTAGTCACCATCCATGACCTCATTTTCCTGCGCTTTCCGGAACTGTACCCTACCATTGATCGCTACATCTACCGCAAGAAATTCAAAGATGCCTGTGACGCCGCCCACCAGATCATTGCCATCAGTGAACAGACCGCGCAAGACCTGGAGGAATTCTTCGGCGTAGGGCGGGAGAAAGTGCAGGTGGTGTACCAGGACTGTGACCCTGTTTTCCAGCAGATTTCCGGAAAAGAGGCCCAAAACGCCGTTCGGCAGAAGCATGGGTTACCCGAACAGTTTATCCTGTGCGTGGGCACGCTGGAGCGCCGTAAAAACCAGTTGCACTTACTAAAAGGCTGGCATGCCGCCGGAACGCCTATTCCCCTGGTCTTCATTGGCCGCAAAACCGAGTATTATAAAGAGATGCAGGCCTTTATCCAGCAGCATTCGCTGGAGAAAAAGGTGTTGTTTCTGCCGTACATCCCGTTTCAGGAACTGCCCATCATCTATCAGTTAGCCACCCTGTTTGTGTACCCGTCCATTTTTGAGGGCTTCGGGATACCTATTGTGGAAGCCTTGAACAGCGGCGTTCCCGTGATCACGTCTACCGGCTCCTGCTTCTCTGAGGCCGGCGGCCCGGCAACCCGCTACGTCTCCCCTGCCCACGCCGATGCCCTGGCCCAGGCTATTCTGGAAGTGTTAAGCAGCCCAGACCTCCAGAAACAGATGGTGAAACAAGGCTTAGACCACGCCCAAACCTTCCGCCCACAGGTTACTATTCCGGCTTTGCACCAGGTGTATGAGCAGGTGTTGCTACAATAATATTACCAGAGAAGCTATGTAGGGTTTTCTGCCTGTTTTTACAAAAACAGCCTAAAAACAGCCTAGTCTAAAAAGCAGTAGCGGCCGGATCAATCTTTGGCTAACCCCAGGTGCAGGATAGGATGCGGCATTCCCATGCTATCTAAGGGCGAATGGCTGATTACTTTAAAGCCGAGGTGCTGGTAAAAACCCAGGGCCATTTCGTTTTCTTCGTTGACGTCTACTTTGGCGACCCGTTGGTGCCGGATGGCGTGTTGCAGCAAACTTTTGCCTATGCCTCTGCCGCGGGCAGATGGGTGCAGGAACAGCATCTCTAACTTCCCATCGGCTGTGCCGGAAAAGCCTAGCACCTTTCCTTGGGCATCTCGGGCGCAGGTCAACTCCATGAGCCACAGGTATTCCTGCTGAAGCAAAGGACGGTAGAACTGGAGCTCGGCTTCGGTGATGAAGTGGTGCGTGGCCCGCCCAGAGGCTTCCCATACGGCTGCGATCTCTGCATACGCGGCGGGAGAAACACTGCTTAGGCAAAAGGCTGGCGTATCTGTCTTGGTCATTTTTGGGGTCTTTTTGGAAAAGACATCTAAAAGCAAGGATTACCCTATGCGGCAAAAGAACTTACTTTCCTAAAGCTGGGCGGCACCTGCCTTCGTCCATATTCTGCCCAGAAACCGCGTTTCCGTTTTAGCCTTGTTTTCAAAAAACAGCAGAGAAACCGGAAGAAGCACCAGCAGGTAAAATTGCGGACGCGGAACCTCAAAATTTCACCTTTTCACGCCAATCCTCCGTACCTTTGCAGACTGCATCTACTTTTAATGCACGCCTTGCGGCGCAAAAGTGTTCTACTTGTAAACGCACACCAGAAATTGATAAAATTACCTGATTACCATATCCATACCCTTTCCAACGGCATAAGAGTGCTGCACAAGCAGGTTCCCCACACTAAAATCGCGCACTGCGGCTTTATGATGGACATCGGCTCGCGCGACGAACTGCCCCACGAGCAAGGCCTGGCCCATTTCTGGGAGCACATGGCCTTCAAAGGAACCCAGAAACGCAAGTCCTTCCACATCCTCAACCGGCTGGAGAGCGTGGGCGGCGAACTGAACGCCTACACCACCAAAGAGAAAATCAGCTTTTACGCCTCGGTGCTGGAAAACCACTTTGAGAAAGCGTTTGAACTGCTCACTGATATCACCTTCAACTCCACCTTTCCCGCCAAAGAGATTGAGAAAGAGCGCGGCGTGATTCTGGAGGAAATGGCCATGTACCTGGACACGCCCGAAGATGCCATCATTGATGAGTTTGACGCCGTGGTGTTCCAGAACCACCCGCTGGGCTACAACATTCTGGGTACCCGCGAAAGCGTGAGCGGTTTCACCCGCGAGAACTTCCAGGCCTTTATTGACCGCAACCTCAGCACAGATAAGTTGGTGTTCTGTTCAGTGAGCAACTGGCCCCTTGAGCGCGTGGTGAAGCTGGCCGAGAAATACCTGGGCCACCTGCAAAGCAAGACCCAGCCCCGTGAGCGGCTCCTTTTCAGCACCTACCAGCCGCAAACGTTGGTGGTGGAGAAAGCCATTCAGCAGGCGCACTGCGTGATTGGTTGCCCTGCCTACCCGCTCTCAGACCCGCGCCGCCTCACGTTCTTTATGCTGGTGAACATTCTGGGCGGCCCCGGCATGAACTCAAGGCTGAATCTGGCGGTGCGCGAGAAGCACGGTTTGGTGTACACCATTGACGCGAACTACGCTACCTACATAGACACCGGCTTGTTCGGGATTTACTTCGGAACGGAGAAAAAGCAACTGAAACGGACTATTGGCCTGGTGCTGAAAGAGCTGAAACTGCTGCGCGAAAAACCGATGGGCTCGGTGCAACTGCACACGGCCAAAGAGCAACTGATGGGCCAATTGGCCATGGCCGAAGAAAGCAACATGGGCTTTATGATGATGATGGGCAAAAGCATTCTGGACATGAACACCATAGAAGGTTTGAACGACATCTTCGGGCAAATCAGGAAAGTACAGGCCAATGACCTGCTGGAGATGGCCAATGATATGCTGCGCGAAGAGAACCTGAGTTTCTTACAGTACGTGCCTAACTAGGGCACCCGCCAATGAGAAGGTCTCTTCTCTGGATACACTTTTCCTTCCCCCTGAAAGGCTGCCATTGGCAGCCTTTCAGGTTTTAAGCAGAACCAGTGCTTTCAGCAGTTGCTTTGAAACCAACTCGCACTTGTTCCGCCTTCATATTTCAACAGGTATCTAGGAACCTCTTTTACTTCCCAAGAACCTCTTTTACTAACACACCCAAACAAGTACTGCTGTCATTTACCAACAGAAGCTGTTTAGAGTTTCTGGCCTGTTCTTATAAAACTAGCCTGAAAACGACGGTACAAGCATCTGCATGCGGCAGTGTACAGCTAAACCTCTTGTTTTTGGCCTGTTTTTATAAAAGTAGCTCAAAACAAGAGGTTAAACGGATGCTTGCCCCAACGGAATTGTTTTAAATGCCGGTTAATGAAAACTCTAAACAGCTTCACAAATAAGCCTGCAGACAAAATAGTTTGTTTTACTTTCCTGTTCCCCCACAAGATCTTTCCAGGAGGATAATGGAGTATAAAGTAATTCCGTCTCTGTGTTGAACAATCCTTAAATCCCTCTGCATTTAGCTATGTTACCCCAGAGCAAAGCCTGATTTAAACCTTTTATATACATGAATAAAAAACATCAAACAGGCAGCACCAAGTGATTAGTGTCCATACATTTAATTGCAAAATAATTAATTGTTTTATATAACTTATTACTTAAACACAAAACCTTTTTCAGAACTTTATTAAGACACTTTTTAAATAAATTTATTTTACAATTTACAGCTAAGTTGCTTGCACCAATTATTTTTTATACATAGAATAGCCCCATTCATTAACTAACCCCCAATAAGCAGTATGAAAAAGAAGTACAGCATCAAACTCTTTGTGTGCGCTTTATTATTAGGCGGCACCGCGTGTTCAGTGAACGAAGAAGAAGTGGTGGAAAAAGCCGCCATTTCAAAAGACACATTACAGCATATCTATGAAATGGGCTTCGGCACCACAGATGTGCAGGTGGTAGACGGTGGTTACCTGGTAGAGGGAGACATCTTCCTGACCGACGAACAACTGAACAGCCAGCACGATCAGAAGTTCCTGCGGGTAGGTGAAACAGAGCAGTACCGCACCAACAACCTGGTTAGCGTTGGCACAGGCCGCACCATCAAAGTAGCCATTTCCTCTACCCTGCCTACTGCCTACGTCACTGCCTTGGATGAGGCAATACGCCGTTATAACGCCGAAGGCCTGTTGATTAAATTCCAACGGGTTTCCTCTGGTTATAACATCTTATTGTCCAAATCGCCTACCAATGCTACGTATTTGGCTTCGGCGGGCTTCCCGTCTGGCGGAAACCCGTACAATAAAGTGCTGGTCAACTCTACCTACTTAGGCTCTAACCCGGGCACCAACTACTTGGCGACTATTCTGGCGCACGAGATTGGCCACTGCATTGGTTTCCGCCATACAGACTACATGGACAGAAGCTATAGCTGCGGCGGTGCGTATACCAATGAAGGAGCCAGCACCGTAGGCGCCGTTCACATCCCGGGTACGCCAACTACCGCCGATGCCACTTCCTGGATGTTGGCTTGCGTTGGCACCGGCCAAAACCGTCCGTTTAACTCAAACGACCGCACGGCGCTTAGATACCTTTATTAATTTCCCCAGCAGGGTTTAATTACACAGAAATAGCCGCTGTTTTCACAGCGGCTATTTCTGTGTAATTAAATTTAAAAGAATGCTACAATAGCACTACCCTACAGAATTTATATCCAGAATCATCCAACAGTTTCAGAAAATACACCCCGGCTTTTAGTCCGGCTGTTGTGATTGATTTTAAAGCACCGTCCTGCTGTATTTCCCTCACAAGCCTACCGGTATGATCCAGTATCTGAATGCGCGTTAATTTATCTTCCAGCGCAACAATCTGCACATCTTCCCCTGCTATAGCTGGATTAGGAAATACCTGAACAAAGTCTTGCGGAGTGTAGAACACCGCTTCTATTTCACTGTAATATACTGCTCCATTTTCAGCCTCTAATTTCAACCTATACTCATTTCTGCCCGGCGTTGGGGTTATATCTGCCACGGTAAAACTGGTCTGGGCTTGAGGCCAAAGCGCTTGCACCAATTGGAAAGAGCCTTTCTCGCGCTTCTCCAACGCAATACTGGTTAAACCATAGAGGGTGCTCAGTTCCACATCCAGCAGCACAGAATCTGTCACCTGCTGGCGGGCCAGAAACTGCCTGATGTAACACTGCACGTCTTGTTCGGTATAATTCACGGTGAAGCTTCTGAGGCCCGCCTGCCCGGCTATTACGGGAGCAACCGCATAATGGAGGGCCGGGTTCTGGCTTTTGGACAACACCAGGAGCGTATCCTGTACCCTGGCAACGGGTTCCAGATACTTTTCCCCTAACCTGAAAACCTCATATTCTGTCACGCCTTTTGCCTGGGGCCAGAGCAGCAGCACTTCTTCTCCGCAGTGGTACCCCACCTGCAAAGACAGGACGGGGCTTACATAGAACTCCTCAGACACCAGCACCTCACCGGTAGAAGTCACCAATCTCACCTGCGCCTTTCCTGCAGAGTCAGGCGCAAACCAATCTGCTCTCTGGGCCTGCAGTGCCACGTTTTGGTTGAGCAGTTGCCACTCCTGTCCGGCCCACCGGTACTCCAGGCGGGCAGTTGTGGTACTAGTAACCGGAGAAACCTGCCAGCGCAATCTATTCACCTGACCACTTTTCAAGATACTCGCTTTGGTAGGATACCCCCACGTGAACGGTTCTTCAAACTCATATACTACACTGAAAGCCTGAGTGGCGGAAGCTAGTTTGTACCCCGCAACCTGTATCTGGTAGTCGCCAGCAGATGGCAGCGCAAGGCTCACTTGCTCCACATTATTTACCCGGTCTACCTTCCGGCGGGCCGGGAGAGACAAAGAGTCTCTATGCGGATAGGCACTCAGCCCCCAGGGCAACCATTGCTGCAAGTTAGCAGATTTCACTAGCGACAAATCCAGGTCATTAACCAATGCTATTGGGTTGGTGGGTTCCGCAGCGACATCATGCCAGGCCAGCGTGACTTTTACTTTAGCAGCACCAACTGGCACCGAAATGGGAAACGTCTGCACTTCGCCTTGGGCGAGGCTTCCGGTAAAGTACCTTCTCTCTGCCAATGACTGCACTGCCCCCAGCGCATCTACATTCCCGAAACCGGCTTCATAGTCTACTTCCGGCCGTCCTTTCTCATCGGCACTGTTAATGAGAGCAGCTTTCACCAACGCCGCCGAGGGCAGCGTGCCATTGTGCTGCCCTTGGTACACCTGCTGCAAAAGCAGCGCCACCCCAGACACCACCGCCGAGGCCTCAGAGGAACCGGATTCACCATACGCCACTACTTCCGGTTTGATTCTGCCGTCAAACGTGGGCCCCCGGGAACTCATGGGGCTGACCAAGCCAGACGTATCTACGGCCCCAACGCTGAGCGTATTTTTAGAAACTTTGAACTGCCCCGTGAGGTTAGCGAAGCCGGAAATGCCTGCGTAAGAACCTAGAGCGGATGTTTGGGTTCCCGAATTGCCGGAAGAGAACACGTGCAGCAGCTCGGGGTAGTCCAAAACCTGAGCATCATAAGCCTGGCTTTCCAAACCGTAATAATTCTCTACTCCTACCCCATACGCATGGTTCTGCACCGAGACTTTCTGGGACTTCAGCAAAGAAGTTTCATCTGGTAACAAACGGGAAAAATCTGAGGTAATGAGTTGGCTTTGCCAGGCCACGCCGCGCCCGTTGGGCGATGAATTTCCGCCGCCGGCCACTAAGGTTGCCATACTGGTAGCGTGCGGAGTAGCTGTCTTTACAGGTTGGGAAGACGCGCCTACCCGCCCTTTGAAATCAATGTCGGTTACATCAAACGGGTTCTCTTTTACAGACACCGCCAGGTTCTTCCCGTGTAAATCCGGGTACCGCAGGTGCACCGCCTCTACCTTGTTTACCGTGAGGTCGGCGTTCTGTAAGTGCGCCTCTTCCTGCGGAACTCTGCCGCCCACGTCTATAAAGGTTACAAACGGCCACTGGGCTAAAAGCCCATACTTTTGGGAAGATAGGTTAGAGAGAAGAAGAGTGTTTCCAGTACCGGTAGCTGTTTCCGGTACTTCCAGCCTGAGCCAGTTTCGGAAAGCGGTTGCATCTTTTGCCTGCACCCGCACCGTAGAGACAGATAATCCACGGGCTGGCTGTCGCAGGACAGGAGCCCGTTTACTCGTTTCCGGGTTTGAAGCAAGGGCGCGCGGAGTTTGCCCTTGCACCAGTTGAATTGATCCAACTAACAAGATACTCCCTAGAAGTCTGCTGACAATAGTGTTGGTAAACGTGTTTCCCATCTATGAATTATCATACCTGCACAAGAATATACTGGCTTTGGTTTACAAAACCAACAGCGTGGATAACTTATATCTCTATTGGTTCCTTTCTGCACTTTGGCTTCTGCCTGGAATTGGCTTCTTAGGAGGGATTGGTGGGTGCACGGAATATGCTGTTCCCTTGGCTTGTCCGTTCGTTTCGTGGGTGCAAGTGCTGTGTTGTTTCATCTTTGGCGATATGCGCTCACGGCCGCGAGGCCCCGTCTTCCCCTCTCGCACTGCCCTTTCGGCCTGAGAAGTCTTTCTCTCTTAGCGGAGGTTTGTCTAGGGCCAAAAGCGAGGCGCGCTCGGGGAAGACTGGAAATGGGGAAAGAAACGGAAGCGGTGATGAGAACCGTTGAGACCAGGCATGCCTTGTCTCAACCACGCATTCCTATCTCCTGCAAAAGCTTATTCCCTCCTCGGAGGGGTAGGGGTGGGTTCTGGCGTTCCACCATCTCCTTCCAGAGCGCACCAATCAATAAGAGCATTAATTCAGGAGCGAAGGCGGAATAGCCGGTTTTCATCCAATTAGTAAAAAGCAGGGCTAAAACGAACTACAGAGCAGGCGGGGTTATAGAATAGCCGAACCGTCATAGTCTTTCAGAAACAGCGCCAGTTTGTCTAGGGTGATGCCCAATTCCTCTACCATGGGCAGGTACACCACCCTGAAATGGTCTGGCTGCGGCCAGTTGAAACCGGTTCCCTGCACCAGCAATACGTGTTGGTCAATCAATAGATCCAGCACCAGTTTCTCGTCTGATTGGATGTTGAACTTTTGGGTGTCTATTCTGGGAAACATATAGAAAGCCCCCATCGGCTTCACGCAGGTAATGCCCGGTATAGAGGTGAGTTTCTCATAACATACCTCGCGCTGCTTGTGCAACCTGCCGGTAGGTAAGACTAGGTCTGTCATGTTCTGGTAGCCGCCCAACGCGGTCTGGATGGCGAACTGCGACGGCACATTGCTGCAGAGCCGCATGCTGGCCAAGGCGTTCAGGCCTTCCAGGTAAGAAGTGGCAATGGCTTTGTTCCCCGAAGCGACCATCCAACCGGCCCTGAAACCGGCGGCCAGGTAGTTTTTGGAGAGCCCGCTAAACGTGAGGCAGAGGACATCCTCGGCAAAGGAAGCGGTGGAAAAATGTTCTACGCCGTCATACAGGATCTTGTCATAGATTTCGTCTGAAAACACAATGAGTTTGTGCCGCTCGGCCAGTTGCACAATCTGCTGTAAGACCTGGGCGGGGTACACGGCCCCGGTGGGGTTGTTGGGGTTGATGATGACCAAGCCTTTGGTGCGCGACGTGATTTTGCGTTCCATGTCGGCTAGGTCTGGGTACCAGTTGGAGGCTTCGTCGCAGAGGTAATGCACGGCTTTGCCCCCAGACAGGTTCACGGCGGCCGTCCAGAGCGGATAATCTGGGGCAGGAATCAGAATTTCGTCGTCACTGTTCAGGAGCGCCTGCATGCTGAGCATGATAAGCTCGCTCACTCCGTTGCCAATGATTATGTCGTCTTCATGCACGCCTTGGAGACCTTTGCTTTGGCTGTAGTGCATGATGGCTTTGCGGGCGGCGAACAGTCCTTTAGAATCGGTGTAGCCCTGGCCGTTGCGCAGGTTCACCATCACGTCATGCACAAGCTCGTCGGGGGCTTCAAACCCGAAGGGGGCCGGATTGCCAATGTTCAGGCGGGTTACCCGGTACCCCTGCTTTTCCAGATCTACCGCTTTTTCAAAGATGGGGCCGCGTATTTCATAGAAAACATTGTCTAAGCGGGTACTCTTCTGTATCATATTGCTGTGTATGAGCCTTAAAGGTAAGGATATACCGTTGCCGTGGAAACTTGTTTTAAGAGCTTGTTTAAATTTTGGTCTTCGTAAGCGAAAACGGCAAGAGTAAGGTTCTGCGGAAGTGGTTTTGGAGCCTCGTAGCAGCGCTACGAAGGCGATAAAAGCGCGAACGCAGGTTCTTGCTATGGCCGTTTGCAGCATGAAAGACAAATTTTAAACAAGCTCTAAGGCTATTTTCCCAAAAACAGGCTGAAAACCGAAAGGCATTCACGCAAAGAAGCCACTCATTGCAGAGTGGCCTCCCATCAAATATGTTTCTGTTTCTGGCTCAGTTTCCTGAAAACAGCCCGTAAACGCTACAGGTCGTCCTCGTCCTCTTCGCCATAGCCCTCCTCAAAATCGCCTTCATCCAGGCCTTCTTCCTCTGCCTGGTTGGCTTTGGGAGTGGTTTCATCGCCTAACACGTCAATCAGTTTCTCAATTTCGGTGGCTTTCTCGGGGTCGTTCAGTTTCTCGTAGGAGAGCGACAGGTTCCGGAGGGCCCGCCGTACGATGTCAATGGGCGCGCAGGGCTCATAGAAAATCTCTACCGGACTAAGCCCCAGTTGCTGCAGGTAATTGTCAATATCGGCTTTGGTGAGAATGAGGCCGCGGTTGTACACATTGATGTAGAACGGCGGAATCACTTCACTCTTAAAGGTGAGGATGAACAGGTTGGGCAGGTTTACGCCATACACCGGCAGCCCCAGTTTCTGCGCCAAAACCAGGTAGATCACGCAGAGCGTTAACGGATTGCCGCGCTTGCTTTCCAGCACCTGGTTGATCATGGAGTTGGCGGGCGCGTGGAAGTTCTTGGTGTTGGCCGAAAACTTGTGCAGCTTGAAAAGCACGTGGTTGAGGGCTTTCACCTGGTCAAAAGGGTGCATCTCGGGCCGCACGTTCACCCAGGCTTCGTAGAAGAGTTCGGCAATGGTTTGCTTTAACTGCTCCAGCGTGACGTCTGGGTATTGGTAGGTGCTCACCAGCCACATGCCGCGCAGCAGATCGGTGGCGCCTTCGTCTTTCCAGGTTTTCAGCCGGCTCTCCAGCGAGGCGTACTGCAGGTCATGGATTAAGTCCTCTAACTTTTTCTGGTGCTCAGGATCCAGGCTTTCTTCCCAGGCCTCCTCCAGAAACGGCGTGATGGTATCGCCCAGCTCTACAATCTTTTGGTGTACGTGCGCCACCACTTCCGGATCTTGGTCGTCCAGGAGCGAGATCAGCGCTTTTATTTCTTTATTGGTCAAACCTTTTTCAATTAAGAATTTAAAATTAGGAATTAAGAATGGAATCTGCCGAATCTCTTCAGGAAACGATGCATCTTACACTTTTGTGATTCCTCCTTCAAAGAACGAGAACCGGGGCAAAAGCGTTTCTGGGGGCTTTTCCAAAAAACAACCCGGAAACGCTCCCCTGCTTTTTTGTGCTCAGGCGGGCAGGTGAAAACTAATTCCTAATTCCTAATCAAGTTTGAATTACGCCCACGTTGAAGGGTTTGGTGATGGGTGCGTGGTTGGCGGCCTCAATGCCCATGGAAATGACTTTGCGGGTTTCCAGCGGATCTATAATGCCGTCTACCCACAGGCGGGCGGCGGCGTAGTAGGGGCTGAGTTGCTCGCTATAACGGGCCGTGATCTTGTCCAGCAGTTCTTTTTCGGCCTCTGGGGTAATCTCCTCGCCTTTCGCTTTTAAGGAAGCGACCTGAATCTGCAACAACGTTTTGGCCGCCGAGGCCCCAGACATTACCGCCAGTTGCGCCGTGGGCCAGGCGTAAATTAACCGTGGGTCATACGCCTTTCCGCACATGGCGTAATTGCCCGCGCCGTAGCTGTTGCCAATCAAGACGGTGAACTTTGGCACCACAGAATTACTCATGGCATTCACCAACTTGGCGCCGTCTTTAATAATGCCGCCGTGCTCAGCCTTGCTGCCCACCATGAACCCACTTACGTCCTGCAGAAACACCAATGGGATTTTCTTCTGGTTGCAGTTCATGATGAACCGGGCGGCTTTGTCTGCAGAGTCTGAGTAGATCACGCCGCCCATCTGCATCTCGCCTTTCTTGCTTTTCACAATCTTGCGTTGGTTGGCCACAATGCCCACGGCCCAACCATCAATGCGCGCCAGCCCGCAGATGAGGCTCTGCCCGTACAGGTCTTTGTAAGGCTCAAACTCAGAATTATCTACCAGCCTATGAATGATCTCCATCATGTCATAGGGCTTCACGCGGTCTTGGGGCAGCAGACCGTAGATTTCCTTCGGGTCTAATTTCGGCTCTGCCGAGGGCGCGCGATTGAAACCCGCCTTGGGATTATCGCCCATTTTATCGAAAATGTTCCGGATGTGCTCCAGGCATTCCTGATCGGTCTCGAACTTGTAATCCGTCACGCCGGAAATCTCAGAATGGGTAGACGCACCGCCCAAGGTTTCATTGTCAATGGCCTCGCCAATGGCGGCTTTCACCAGGTAAGAGCCCGCCAGAAAGATGGAACCGGTGCCTTCCACAATCATGGCCTCGTCGCTCATGATGGGCAGGTACGCGCCCCCCGCCACGCAGGAACCCATAATGGCCGAGATCTGCACAATGCCCTCAGAACTCATGATGGCGTTGTTGCGGAACATGCGCCCGAAGTGCTCTTTGTCGGGGAAAATCTCATCTTGCATGGGCAGGAAAACGCCCGCGCTGTCTACCAGATAAATCACCGGCAAACGGTTCTCCAGGGCAATTTCCTGCGCCCGCAGGTTCTTCTTGGCCGTGATGGGAAACCAGGCCCCGGCCTTTACGGTGGCGTCATTGGCCACTACCATGCACTGCCGTCCTTTCACGTACCCAATGCCAGCCACTACACCACCACCCGGGCAACCGCCGTACTCCTGGTACATGCCTTCGCCGGCAAAGGTGCCAATCTCCAGAAACTCAGAATCCTCGTCCAGCAGGTACTTGATGCGTTCGCGGGCGGTGAGTTTGCCTTTCTCATGCTGTTTGGCAATGGCTTTCTCGCCGCCGCCCAGGGCTACTTTGTTATGCCTGGATCTTAGCTGGAAGCAAAGCTGTTTCAGGCTGTCTTCGTTCTTGTTGAATTCTATATCCATAGATCTGTGAAGCGGGTGATTATAGGGGTTATTGCCCCAAGTGGGGTGTACAAATATAGCAAAATCCAGAAAAGGCTAACACCTGTTAGGTATTTACATCTCCTTTACGGAACCCAACAAAAAAGCGTTTTGGCCCCGCTTTCTGCAAAACGGCCCCAAAACGCTTTTCTGCGGTTTAAGCAATGGTTACTTTTTATCTAAAGCACTGGCAGTTCCTGCGTTAGCCGCATTGTTGGGTTTAGCGGCGTCCTTCTCTTTAGAGGCTTTGTCTGCCTTTCCGCCGCCGCCAATCTGCAGCAGGGAGAAATGCACATAGCGTTTAGGGTTGGCTTTCAAGTCCATGAGCAGCGCGTTCAGGCTCTCGGTGGAACCGTTGAGGTTGCGGTACAAAGAGTCATCGTTCATCAGTCTACCCAGGCTGCCGGTATTCTCGTTCAGCTTGCTCATGGTCAGTTGCGCCTGCGCGATGGTGCTATCCAGGCCTCTGATGGCGCTGTTCATGGAATTCACATCTATGGTATCTGTGATGTTGTTCAGGTTGCTGGCCAAACGGCTGAACTTGGCCTCGGTACCGCGTAAAGCGGCCGTCAGTTGGGCCAGGTTGCCGGTAATCTCGCTGATGTTTCCCTGGTTGGCCAGGGTAACGGCCCGCACGGTTTCTGAGGTTACCTGCGCGTTGAGTAGAATTGCCTGAATACTGTTTTTGGCGTCTTTGTCCAGAAACTGGTTCAAACGCTGCAGGGTAGAGTCAACGGTTCCCAGCACGGGCATCGCCTTCTGGGTAAACACATCGGTGATGCTTTTACGAACGAACGGGATCAAGAATTCGCCGCCTTCAAAGCGTTTGTTATTGCGGCCCATGTACAGTTCAATGGCCTTGCCGCCCAGGAAGTCTGCGCTCACCAGCATGGCTACGGTTGAGTCCCCTACTTCAATGTCTTTCTCAATGTCCAGCGTGACCAGTATCTTGTTGCCTTTCTTCTGGTCTAGCACCATTTTTTTCACCAACCCCACTCTAAAGCCATTGATGATAACAGGATTGGAGACCGCCAGGCCTTCTACTGAGTCATAAATAACATGGTAGGTTTTGGTAGTAGAGAAAACATTACTTCCTTTCAGGAATAGAAAGCCCACGTAGAGTGCTGCCAAAGACACAATGCCCAGCAACGCTACTTTGAGTTCTTTGGAAAATTTCACAGGGGTAAGATTTTTAGTTCATGGCTTCAAGCTCTTGCTTGTATTCTTTGAAAGCCCGGTAGATACCTGATGCCATATACGTTTGGTTGGTTTTATCGTTGAGGAACTTCTCTTCCTGGGGGTTGGTCAGGAAACCAATCTCTATCAACGTGCTGGGCATGGCCGATTTCCAAAGCACCAGAAAGCCCGCCTGTTTCACCCCGCGGCTGGAGCGGCCCACCTTCGTCTTGAATTCTTTCTCTACCTTTTGGGCAAACCGAAGGCTGTTGTCTAAGTAAGCGCTCTGGTATAAACTGAAAAGAATGTGGCTCTGTGGGGAGTTAGGGTTAAAGCCATTGTACTTTTTCTCGTAGTTCTCCTCTTGCAAGACAACAGAGTTCTCCCGCTTGGCCACGGCCAGGTTGCCGCTAGACTTATGCTGCCCCATGGTATAGGTCTCTGTGCCGTAGGCGGTGCTGGGGCCAGCGTTGCAGTGGATGGAGATAAACAGGTCTGCGTGGTTTTTGTTGGCAATACCGGCCCGGTCAATCAACTCTACAAAGCGGTCATCTTTGCGGGTGTAAATGACTTTCACATCTGGTATGTTTTCCTGTATGAGATCCCCCACCTTAAGGGCAACTTTCAAGGCCACATCCTTTTCCCGGGCAGAAGCGCCGTTACAGCCGGTGTCTTTTCCGCCGTGGCCAGCATCAATGACCACTGTTCTAATCTTCACCTCCTTCCGCTCAAAGGTGGTGAAGGAACTTAAGAGTAAAAAAGCAAAAACGGTAAGCGAGACAATATTTTTCACAAGATGCGTTAGTTAAAAGCTATTGTTAATAACTTTGTCCTAGTTAACAAAATAACAACAAATTTACTTGAATCAGAAGAGATCCCTCCTGTTTTTGGCAATTGCCCTTTTTCAAGGCATTGCCTTTTTTTCTGCGATGGAGGGAAACGCGCAAGTTCGCCCAGCCCGCGCCAACTCTGCTCCCCGCCCAGATTCCCTTGCCGTTGCTCCGTCAGATACTACTAACGCCAGGGCCCGCGGTGATATTGAGACCACCATCAATTATAAGGCCAAAGATTCCATCAGGTATGACGCCGTAAGCCAGATCATGCACCTGTACGGCGAGGCCCACATTGACTACGGCGAGGTAGCCCTGGACGCCGCCTACATCCAAATCAACTGGAAAACCAATATCATTGACGCCGAAGGTATTTTAGATACGGCCGGGGTGCTGCAGAACAAGCCTTTGTTTAAGAACGGTGCCGAAACCTACCAGGCCGAGCGGATGTCTTACAACTACAAAACCAAGAAAGGCCGCGTCATGGGGGCCGTCACCACGCAGGGCGAAGGCTACATTCACGCCGAGACCATCAAACGTGACTCCCTGGGCAGTATTTACGGCCGCCACGCCCGCTACACCACCTGTGACCTGGAGCACCCGCACTTTTACATCAAAGCCACCAAAATGAAGGTGATTCCCAATGACCGGGTGATTGCCGGGCCCTTCCACTTGGTGTTTGCCGATGTGCCCACGCCCATTGGGCTGCCTTTCGGGTTTTTCCCTTCGCCGCGTAAAAGAGGTTCTGGGGTCATTATTCCCACGTTTGGCGAGTCTAACCAGCAGGGCTTCTACCTGCGCGAGGGCGGTTTCTACTGGGCCATGAACGAGTACATGGACATGCGCATCACCGGCGATATCTTCTCTTTGGGAGGTTACGGTGCCCGGGTGCAGTCTACCTATACCAAACGGTACAAATTCAACGGGAACTTCTCTTTAAGCCATACCTACATTAAAGCCAGCGAAACCATTGGGGCTGGCCTTACCACAGATGCGGTGTACAACTACGGCACCGACTCCCGCGACATTTGGGTGAGTTGGAGCCACCAACCCGTTACCCGCCCCGGCCAGGGGCAATTCTCGGCCAGCGTGAACGCCGGTAGCCAGTTTTACAACCAACGCAACTCCACCAGCCCCCAGAACGCGTTGTCGCCGGCTTTCAACTCTACGGTTTCTTACCGCAAAAGCAGCCCTAACTCTCCTATCAACTACGGGGTGACCATCTCCCAGAGCCAGACCACCAGAAACCAGCGCAACGAAGCCGGAGAAATGGTGCCGGTGCAGCAAATGAGCTTTACCTTGCCAGACTTCAGCTTTGGGGTTTCCAGCCAAAGCCCTATTGAGTGGTTTGGCGGCACGCTCACCGGCCGCTGGATTGAAGGCATCAGGATTGGCTATAACCTGAACGCGCGGCAATATGTGACCAATAATATCTCGGCCGGATCAGGCCTGGGCTTTCCCTTTTCCAGAGCCCTGGGCCGCGACACCATAATCGCCATCAATGGTTCTAACCTGTCCCAGATTTTCAGGAACGCCCGCACCAGCATCAACCATGACATTCCCATCACGCTGGGAACGGTCAGCCTTTTCAAGCACTTCAAACTGACGCCGGGCGTGAGCTACAGTGAGAGCTGGTTTACCAAGAAGTACACGTACCGCAACATTCCGGGGTCAAACTTACTGGCGGTAGACACGCTCAAAGGGCTGCACCGCGCCTATCAGTACCAAGGGGGCGTTTCCTTTTCCACCAACCTGTACGGCATTGCCCAGATCAAAGGCAAGAAGATTGAGGCCATCCGCCACACCATCACCCCCAACGTCTCCTACAGCTGGCGTCCGGACTTTGGTCGGCCCGAATATGGTTTTTACCAGCGCGTACAGCGTGACAGCTTAGGAAACACCCAGTTGCTTTCTAGGTTCCAAGGCTTGGAAGGGAACGTGCCCGGCCCGGGTTTAAGCAGCGCCCTCTCTTTCTCGGTGAGCAACAACGTAGAGATGAAAGTAAAAACCGATAGCGCGGGTGTTTTCAAGAAAGTAAGCTTGATTGACGCCTTCAACTTCTCGGGCTCCTACAACATGGCCGCCGACTCTTTCAAACTCTCCAACATCAACGTCAACTTGTCTACCAGACTGTTTAACAACGTGGGCGTGACCCTGTCCGGAAGCTTTGACCCTTACCAGTATGTAAACGGCACCAGAAGAAACGCCTACCTGATAGAAGAAGGCGGCTTCAGGCTGGCACGCCTGATGAACCTGAACTTTAACACCGGTTTTGAGTTCAACCCGCAGGCCCGCAAGCAGCAAGCCGAATCTGGCGCTGCCCCCACTACCAATCTACCCGCTCTCCAGCGTACCGTCACGGCCGCCGATTACGTGGAATTCAACATCCCCTGGACGCTCTCCGTGGACTTGACCTCCAACTTCACCCGAGATGCCCTCACCGACCGGCTGATCAACAACGCTACCTCGGCGGGAATCAATGGCTCGGTGACGCTTACCGATAAATGGGCCGTCAACTACACCACCAGTTATGACCTGAAGAACCGGATTCTGAGCTACACCAACCTCGGGATTACCCGTGATCTGCACTGCTGGCAGATGTCTATAGACTGGGTTCCGTTTGGGGTATTGCAGCGTTATTCCATCAACATCAACGCCAAGTCTGCCCTGCTGCAAGACCTGCGCATCCGGCGCAGCGGCAGCGCCACCGGACGGCCTTATTAAGCTAACATCAGAACGGCCATCTGCCCAAAGATGGCCGTTCTGTTTCTGGGCTGTTTTCGCGAAAATAGCCCAGAAACGAGGCTACCGCTTGTTAGCCGTAGTAGAAAGAGGCGTTTGGGGCCAAGAAATTCTAGGCTATAATTCCTGCTTCCTAATTTCCCGCTCCTTACCTTTGCCCCAGACCTATACACCATTCTATTATGTCGGTTCAGAAACGCGAGGTAAAAATTGTGACCACCCACCAGCTGCAAAGCATGAAAGTGAGGGGCGAGAAAATCTCTATGCTCACCGCCTATGATTTCTCCATGGCTACCTTACTGGATGCCGCCGGCACAGACGTGCTACTGGTAGGGGATTCTGCCTCTAACGTGATGGCCGGGCATGAGACTACCCTGCCCATCACCCTGGATCAGATGATCTATCACGCTTCCTCGGTAGTGCGGGGCGTAAAGCGCGCGTTTGTGGTGGTAGACTTACCTTTTGGCTCTTACCAGGGAAACTCCTCAGAAGCCCTGCGCTCCGCCATCCGGATTATGAAAGAATCTGGCGCCCACGGCGTGAAGTTGGAAGGCGGTGAGGAAATCAAGGAATCTGTCACCCGCATCCTGAGCGCCGGCGTGCCGGTCATGGGTCATCTGGGCCTTACGCCGCAATCTATCTATAAATTTGGCACCTACTCTGTCCGCGCCAAAGAGGAAGCCGAGGCCGAGAAACTTCTCTCTGATGCCCGCCTTCTGCAGGAACTGGGTTGCTTTGCCATTGTGCTGGAGAAAATTCCGTCTACCCTAGCCAAACGGGTGGCCGATGAGTTGGAGATCCCCATCATCGGGATTGGGGCCGGCCCGCACGTAGACGGCCAGGTGCTGGTGATCCATGACCTGCTGGGCATCACCAAAGAGTTCAAGCCCCGCTTCCTGCGCCGCTACGCCGAACTCCATGAGATTATCACCGGTGCCGTCAGCAACTACATCCAGGACGTAAAATCCCTCAATTTCCCCAGCGAAGAAGAAGCGTATTAGTTGTTAGTTGTCAGTTGTTAGAAGCTCCTGCTGAGAAGAGCTGGGGCTGTGACGTAGACTAACTAATAGCCTCCTCACCCCCAAAGCACAGAACGCACACCCGTTTAGGGGCCTATTTCTGAAAAAGAACCGCTAAACGCAAACTTCAACATTGAAACTGACAACTAGAAACGGACAACTAACCCCCATAAGCCCAATGCCAAACCTTGACGTTCTCTTTGAAGACAACCATATTCTGGTGGTAAACAAGCCGAGCGGGGTGTTGGTGCAGGGCGATGAGACGGGCGATGTGCCGCTTTCTGAGCTGGCCAAAGAATACATCAAACAGAAGCACCAGAAGCCGGGCAACGTTTTCATGGGCGTGGTACACCGGCTGGACCGGCCGGTGAGCGGCGTGGTCTTGCTGGCGAAGACCTCCAAAGCCCTAAGCCGCCTGAACGAGCAGTTCAAAACCCGCAAAACGCAGAAAGTCTATTGGGCCATCACGCAACGGACTCCCCAGCCTGAAAGCGGAACCCTGGTGCATTGGCTTATCAAAGACTCCGAACGCAACACCACCAAAGCCCTCACCACAGAAAAGCCCGGCAGCCAACGCGCCGAACTCAGCTATTCTTTGTTAAAAAGCATCGGGGGGAAATCGCTGGTTGAGGTAAGACCGGTCACTGGCAGACCGCACCAGATAAGGGTACAGTTGGCCTCGCTTAAATGCCCCATCCTGGGAGACCTTAGATATGGCGCTCCTGAGCCTATGCCCAACAAAAGCATTTGTCTGCACGCGCGGGAGCTGGGGTTTGAGCACCCCGTTCTTAAAACCTGGGTTACCGTTCAGGCCCCTCCCCCACGCATTTCGGCCTGGCAACCCTTTCAGCCTTGATTTTGTGTTGCCTGGTTCTGTCAATCTCTTTAAGGTTGGGGAACGAAAGCAATGCGTGGTAGAGCCAAGGCATGCTTTGTCTCTACGGTTCTCCCTGTCATCCCTTCTGTTCAAAGCAAAACGGCGGCGTGGCCGAAGGATAGTTTTCCTGTTTAGCGGCTGTTTTCAGAAAAACAGCCACTAAACGCCTTGCACCCCCTCTTGACCCTGGACTCAGAACTCCAGACTCAGAACTTAATACCGCCTTGCCGGGCCAAGTATAAAAATGATTCTCATCAGTTTTCTTCATTTTACAGGTCTGGCTTTGCAGCGTTTGCTACTTGCGTTGTAGCTTTGTGAACTTATTTACGGCAGCACTGTTTTGATTGTGCCTGCTATATGTTTGGCTTAAAGTATTACTTGCATTCATCCCGTATGATCATCATCCTCTTTTTTGTAGCCCATTGGTACCTGTCGCTGTTTGTGCAGACGTTTTACCTGCACCGCTACGCCGCTCACAAAATGTTCACCATGAATGCGTTCTGGGAGAAGTTCTTTTTCCTCTTCACCTACGTCAGCCAGGGCTCGTCTTTCTTGTCGCCTCGTGCCTACGCCATTCTGCACCGTATGCACCACGCCTTCTCAGACACCCCCCGGGACCCGCATTCTCCGCATTTCTCCAGTAACGCTTTCACCATGATGTGGAAGACCAAGAACATCTACAATGACGTACTCAAAAACCGTGTGGAGCCCGAAATGCGTTTTGAAGGCAATTACCCGGTTTGGCGGCTGGTAGAAAGCATTGGCGACCATTGGGTTTCCCGTTTGGTTTGGGGTACATTCTACGTGGTATTTTATATCAACTTCGCCACGCACTGGTGGATGTACCTGCTGTTGCCGCTACACTTTTTGATGGGCCCGCTGCACGGAGCCATTGTGAACTGGAGCGGACACAAATACGGCTACCAGAACTTTGACAACCATGACAAGTCCAGGAATTCCCTTTTCTTTGACTTCCTGACCGGCGGCGAGCTGTTCCAGAACAATCACCATAAACTGCCTAACCGCGTGAACTTCGGGGTGAAATGGTGGGAAGTGGACCCCACCTACCCGGTTATCTGGACGTTGGATAAAATAGGGATCATCAAGCTGAAGAAAGCCCGCGCTTAAGCAGCAGCTTGTCATACAAAAAGCAGAGAGGCGGCTTCCAACTCAGGAGGCGCCTCTCTGCTTTTTACCGGCTATCCATCTTAGAGAATACTCCACAGGGCCTAGTTTGTACCGTCTCAAGAGCCAGGATGAGAAATACAGTTGCACGCTGATCACAGCCCCATAGAGCAGAACACATTGCCACGGCTCCAGTTCCAGAAACAAGCCCAGCCCGTAACCATAAAACAGAAGGCTGAACAGCAGGTTCTGTACCAGGTAATGCGTTAGGGTTAATCTTCCCAGCACTTGCAACGGGGAAAGGACACGTTGGAACAGCGGCATTGCCCACAGCAGCAACGGCAAAGAAGCCAGGCAAACGACTGCCGCATAGAAATACACTCCCAAGCTCACCTCTTTCAACCAAAACCCATCTCCTGACTCTCCGCGCCAACCCGCTATCTGTGCCACCGCCACTAGTACGAGCACAAGCCCCAAGTGACCCAGGAAACATTTCCTAAGCCGCACCGGCGAGGCCAACAACGGCAACTTTCTGCTTCTGACAAAAGCGAAGCCCAGCAACATAAAGGCAAATATGCGGGCATAGAAAAGCAGCGCCTGCCAGGTAAAGATGCTTTGCAGATACTCCTGTACCCGGAAGGCCATCAGTTCTAAAAAGCTCCCTGACTTAAGAGTCGCCACGTTTTGCACTGGAATTGGTTCTCCTGGTGCTCCCCACAACTTTCCTACAAAGCTGAAAAGCAGCAATCCAGCCCCAAGTAGCAGCAAAAGTTTGGGGCTCCGGTTCCGAAGCAGCAACAAAAGGCCGCCCATGCATGCGTATTGGATCAGCACATCGCCTTCCCAAATAAACAGAACCTGCAAAGCACCTAGAAGAAACAACCCTCCTAGTCTGCGGAGAAAGAAACGTTGCCCCTGGCTAGGCAATCCCAAAGCCGCCGATGCCCCAAACACGAAGGAAAAGATGGGGTAGAACTTACCTCTCACTAAAACCATCAACCCCAGAAGCAAAAAGTGATTTACCCCGTGCGGGTACCGGGCGCTGTACTCGGCAAAAAGAACATTGGTCGTGTGCATGGAAAAAAGATTCTCCAAGCCGATGCCCAGTAGGGCGAAGCCGCGCATGACATCTATCTGCTTTATCCGGCCAGATGCTTTGTCTTCCAGATTGGCAGATTGAACGAGTTCCATTACCTTCGGTCTCTAGATGAGAAAGCAAGTTACAGGAAATACATGAGGCAACGCTTTTTAAGGCCCACACCTTTTCTTCTATTTTGTGCGCTGGCCCTGTTTGTCCTGACGGTGGAGATGCGGCCCGGCCGGTTTTATTTTATCACTACCTTTCTCCTGTTTCAGGACAGCCTGGCAAATCTGCTGCTCTACCTGCTGGTGTTCACCTTCTCCCTGGCAGGCCTGTTCCTATTGCTCTTCAACCAAAGCAAGGCCATTTCACGGCTAACGCTGGCGTTGCTCCTGCCCTGTCTGCTCATCAGCCTTACGTTCCGGTTTATCACGGGCTACAACTTCATGTACTCAGACGCGGTTTTATCCTGGAACAATTTAGCACTGGCCCAGACTGCCTTGCAGAATTATGCATGGCAAGCAGGTATGGCTTTTCTTTCGGCTGTTTTAACCATCATGGGCATTATCTGGGTAAGGAAAAGAACCGCCTGGCGCGTAGCCGCCATGACTGCCTGCGTGATGCCCTTGGCTGCCATGGCAGTGTTTGGCCTAATCAAAAGAACCGCGGGTATTGTAGATGACTTCCCGGCGCTGTACCGGGTACCCCTCACGGTGCTGGCCACCGTCACTGATAAATTGCCCCAGCCCACCCGGTTGCCGGTACCCGTACCTCCGGTAACCAAGGGGGTGCAGCACCTGTTCCTGATTGTGGATGAAAGCATCACCGCCACCGAGCTTACCCTGCACCAGCCCCGCCTCCAAACCACACCTTTTCTATATTCGGCACGGAATGAGTTGCTGGACTTCGGGATAGCCAGTTCCATGACCAACCAGAGCGCGGGCTCCAATATTGCCTTAATGAGCGGCACCCGCCCTTCTGAAATCCCAGACAGTGCGTACAGCACCTTCTCCCGAACCAATATCTTCCAGTTCGCCCAGAGGGCGGGTTACACCACGTATTACATAGACGCGCAACTAGGCGGAAACGTGCTGCAGAACTTCATGAGCCCCGAAGACCTGAAGTACATTGATCATGTGGTGCGCCCGGCGGTTTCTCATCCACAAGTTCCCTACCATGACCGCGACATGCTGGTGGCTGAACTTCTGGCTGAGTTGTCCAAGAAGAAAGAAAAAGTATTTGCCTATGTGGTGAAAGCGGGCGCCCATTGGCCTTTTGCCCGCACCTACCCGGCAGACTCGGCGTTTTTCAAACCGGTACTCCCGCCTCGTAGCATTTACAAAGACCCGCAGCGCACCCTGAACACGTACCACAACGCTATCCGCTGGACGGTAGACCAGTTCTGGCACCGCCTAATGGCTACCATTATGCCCCCAGACAGCACCGTTATCCTCTACACCTCAGACCACGGGCAAAATCTGTCGCAGTCTGGCATCAGCCTGACTCATGCCTCGGTGCAAGAGACTTCGCTGCAGGAAGCCGCCGTGCCGCTGTGGGTATGGGATCCTGGGCAGGTCACGGGGCTAAAGCCATGGGCAAGAAGGAAACAGGGTTACGGCCACGCGCATATCTTTCCTGCTTTACTCCGGCTGCAGGGCTATGATCCGGCATGGGTGCGGCGGCAGTATGGATTCTCCTTGTTTGACAGCCTCCCACCTGCCGCCGCCAAAAGGTTTTTTATAGCGGGAGATTTGTTTGGCCGGGGCCCGCATAACCTGGTGCCCTTTCCTTAACCTCTCTTCCATCAGCCTAAGAGCATGTTTAAACATTCAGGCAGTGGTGTAGAAGGCATGATGGTTAAGAAATCTCTTTTGGTAGAGATGCCATACCTTGCGTCTGGCGTGCACGAGCGTTCCATAGAGCCAAGACGCAACGTATGGCGTCTCTACATTTGCGGTAGCATACATGCTACACGACTGCCATTTATTTTTGCGCTGCAAACGACCATAAAAAGAACCTGCGGGCAATCTTTTTCTTGTAACCATAGCGCTGCTACGCTACTCAAAAAACGCTTCCGCAGAACCTTTCTCTGGTCATCTTCTTCTGCAAACCTCAAATTCTAACAGGCTCTAAACTCATTTTTAACCTGTTTTCCATAAATCAGCCTGAAAACACATGCGGCTTTCTGGACGGTTCAAGTATAATCACCCCCATTCTCCTATCTTAAGAACAATACGTGTGCCGTGCATCTGCAAACCGCTTCCCCGGCCTGCCCCCGACAGGACGGAAGAAAAGCGCATCAGCCTGCCATTCATCTGTTTTGGCAACTCATAGTGATTAACGTCTTAAAGCACCAGGTAATGACCGTTTCTGGCACCTGCGTTTTCCGCCTGTTTTCCTTAAAATAACCCAAAAAAGGTTTTCACAAATAATCTCATCGTCAAACCATTAGCACATTCAATATTATTCACGTATCTTTGCGCCCCAATGCCGGACGGGATCCGGCGCTTTAACAAATTCAACTATGGCTGTTAAAATCAGACTGGCCCGCAGAGGCCGCAAAAAAGCTGCGATGTATGACATTGTAGTAGCAGATGCTCGTTCACCACGTGATGGTCGTTTCATTGAGAAACTGGGCACGTACAACCCATTAACCAACCCTGCCACTATCAACTTCAACGAAGACAAAGCGTTGGCGTGGGTATTGAAAGGTGCACAGCCAACAGACACCGTGAAAGCCATGCTTTCTTACACCGGTGTCATGTTCAGAAAACACTTACAGATTGGTGTATTGAAAGGCGCCGTGACGCAAGAGCAGGCAGATGCCCGCTACGCTGAGTGGAAAGCTGCCAAAGAAGCCAAAATAACTGGTAAAGTAGAGAAACTAGGAAGCGACAAAGCTGCTCAGAGACAAGCTGCTTTAGAGGCTGAAGCCAAGGTAAACACTGCTCGCGCAGAGGCTATCCGGAAGAAAAACACGCCAGAGCCAGTTGCTGAAGAAGCTCCTGCTGCGGAAGGTGATGCTACTGAAGGTGCTGCTGATGCTCCGGCTGCTGACACTGCTGAAGAAGCTCAAGCTTAATTTCACAAGCCATGACGTTAGACGCCTGCTTCCAGCTGGGGTACATAATGAAGACGCATGGCACCAAAGGCCAGGTAGTCGCGTTTTTTGACGTGGACTTTCCGGAAGAGTACGATGAATTGGAATCAGTTTTCCTGTTAATCAACGGGAAGCTGGTTCCTTTTTTCATTGATGACCTCAACCCCCAGGACAAAGGCCGCAGCATCCTCAAGTTTGAGGACGTGAAAACCGTAGCCGATGCCGAGAAACTCAAAGGCACTGCCATTTACTTGCCGCTCAACCAACTTCCAGAGTTGGAAGAAGACCAGTTCTACTTCCATGAGGTGATTGGCTACCTGGTAGTAGATGAACAACTTGGCGAATTGGGCACAGTGCAGACTTTCTTTGACTTGCCTAACCAGGATCTGCTGGCCATGGACTACCAGGGCCACGAAGTACTGATTCCGGTGCAGGACGAGATCATTCTACGCACGAACAAAGACGAGCGCAAACTCTACGTGAACCTGCCAGAGGGCCTGCTGGAAGTCTACACCCAACCCTCTAACCGCCAGTTAGAGGAACCGCCCCTGAACGGCGAGGAGGACGAGGACGATGACACGGTTTGACATCATCACCTGCCAGCCCCACCTGCTCACCGGCCCTTTTGACCATTCCATCTTAAAGCGGGCGCAGGACAAAGGCCTGGTAGAAGTACACCTGCACGACCTCCGGAAATACGCCATCAACAAGCACGGCCAGATTGACGACTACGCCTTTGGCGGCGGCGCCGGCATGGTGCTCATGGTAGAACCCATTGCCAAATGCATACGGGAACTGCAAGCAACCCGCAGCTATGATGCCGTGATTTACATGACCCCAGACGGCCAGACGCTGAACCAGCCCATGGCCAACCGGTTGTCCATGCTGCAGAACATCATCCTTCTGTGTGGCCACTACAAAGGTGTGGATCAGCGCGTGCGCGATATGTTTGTGACCCACGAGATCAGCATTGGGGACTACGTATTGTCGGGCGGTGAACTGGCGGCGGCGGTCTTGGCAGACTCGCTCATAAGGTTGATTCCGGGCGTGTTGAATGACGAGAGCAGTGCGCTCTCAGACTCGTTCCAGGACAACCTGTTGGCACCGCCCGTGTACTCGCGTCCCGCTGATTTTGAAGGACATACCGTGCCAGACATCCTCCTCTCGGGCAACACGCCCAAGGTAGAAGAGTGGCGCTTTGAGCAAGCCGTACAGCGTACCCAGCAACTACGCCCCGATTTGTTGCGCGAGGAAAAAATTTAGAAGTTTTAACTTACAATTCAAAAAATAACGTCTATATTTGCACTCCGAATTTTGCAGATAAAAAGACACTATATTATAGTCATGAGCGATTTAATTAAATTAGTAGAGCAGGAATACACAGAGAAACGTGCCTCAATTCCTACTTTTGCTGCTGGCGACACAGTGAATATTCACGTGAAAATCCGTGAAGGTAACAAAGAGCGTATCCAGCAATTCCAAGGCGTGGTATTGCAACGCAGAAACTCCGGTGCCAGCGAGACTTTCACTGTAAGAAAAGTGTCTAACCAAATCGGAACTGAGCGTATTTTCCCGCTTCTTTCTCCAAACATTGACAAAATCGAGGTTATCCGCAGAGGTAAAGTAAGAAGAGCCCGTCTGTTCTACCTGAGAGGCCTTTCTGGTAAAGCCGCCCGTATCAAAGAAAAAAGAAGCTAAGTGACTGGACAAAAATAACACTATCTTCTTGTCATATTGGAAGGATCTCAGTAGCAAACGGAAATGGCGTTTATTTACAGCATTTCCAGTTCGCCCACAAGATCCTTGTAGGATGACAAAATAGATAGTCTAATTTGCCCTCCTACTTAATACCAACTGGAATAAGTTACTCCATAGTTTTAGTATTGAAAAAGCCGATCTCGACGAGGTCGGCTTTTTTGTTGCCATTACAGTTTTAGAGCATGTTTAAATTTCATCTTTGCGCTACAAACGGCCATAAAAAGAACCTGTGTTCGCCTTTTCCTGACAATTTTCGCCAGCAAACCTGAAATTTAAACAAGCTCTTAGAATAAGAACCAACACAATAGTTGTGTCTTAGCAAACCAATAAGAACGAAAACCAGAGAAGCACAGCTAAGTTTGCCATCCTTTAGCCTATGGAACAAGCAAGGGCAAAGAATATCTCTTCCCTGAACATGTGAGCATAAGCCCCATCATAGATATGGATTAAGCAATATCTATGATAATCAACTAAAAGATCATTATCATAGATATTCCCTACGTAAGTTCAAGAAGCAACTTACTCCAAAGCTAATAGCAATGTGTAAGATTAAGATTGACTTTTTAATCCGAAGAGGCAGAGGGCTGTAATTGAACGTTAGCATTCATTAGGTGCACCAACAGTGAGGATAAGGAATTACCCTGTAATCGTATTGAGAGGCGTTTGCAGTCCTTAATTGTTGCGATCGATTAGCCTTATCCTCCAAAGTGCATTTCATTCTCTGAGAATAGACTACAGCTCCAGTGCTTAGTATTGAAGCTAGATTTGTTTTCTTTTCAATAAAGCATCAAGACTACAGAATGCAGATCATTTTGAGGAGCCACATATATAACCTCATCAAGTGTGCTCCTTCAAAAAGCTTAACTTCAGGTGCTATCAGCCTGCTTCTCTTACCTACTTATAGGTATTTTTACCGAAAACACCAAGATACCATAAATAAAATATAAATAATTATTGCAATAATTAAACGAAATTATACATTTGCCCTACCTGACAGCACTACCCCCCAAAAGTTGTTAACTACAGAGAATGGTATAGACAAGTTTAAATTCACTTGTTTTTTCGAATGCATGCAAATGCTTTAGCATACCCCTCGTGCTCCTTTGATTAGGAAACAAACGTTCTGGCACATCAAATTAAGATCTCTATTAAAACCTATGAGTCTATCTTTCAAAAGCTTCACCATATTGGTTAATCATTATTAATCAACTTTCTATTTTCATAGGTGATGTTTAGGGGAGCATACAAGCAACTAAGCATAAAATAATGTTGAGTTGCCATTTACATGATAGTCTTTCGGTAAGTCACAGCTAACATGATTTTCACGGTATTTATTCTTAGAATTAAAAATAAATACCGTGGATCTTAGCTAGGTAACCCTTTATTTCCTCAAAGCCATCAATTCACAATTTTAGATAAACTATTGCTTATATACTACTATTAAAAGTCTTGACACTAGTTTTATTTAAATCAGCATACATATCCTAAATTATAAACGCTAAAGTTATCAGTGTTTTAGGCAGCGTTACTTAGGCACTTAGAACACATCACTATCATAAAATTTAGTTTAAACAACAAAGCTTTTACGACATTTACTACAAGAATGATATTACATTATTAAAGACAATTAACAACATAGTTAAGGCAAGCAATTATCATGAACCCCGTCACAATCTACACATCACAGTAGATTATTTTATCAATTTGTTGCAAACATCTAAAACCATTACCAAATAAAATAAGATGAATAAAGCAAAAGCCACATCTCGCATTAATTACTTCATTCTATGTCTCTCACCCATTTTATTGATTCTTATTCTATTCGTATCAGCATTTGCTTTTAATCCTAATAAAGCAAATATAGATCCAAGTGCTACTAAATGGGTTTTTCACTCAGAAGTAAAAGGCGTAAAGATTTACTATCAGATTAATACCTGCGAGAAGCAAAGCGTAGTGTTTTTGAAATTCAATAATACAAACAGCAAAAAAGTTTCAGTAACATGGAAAGAAGCTTTTTACACGAAACAAGTACCTGAAGAAAAAGACAGCCATAAAGGAACCAAGCAACTCACGCTACCTCCGGGAGAAACATCTCAATCTGATTGCAGTGCCGTTAGGATAAAAGAGTGCATAACTTTTTCTCATGAAGCTATACCTACTTATATAGCTGATATTACTGAATTCAAAATAAAAGACATTCACGTCACTACTCCTTAATTATTCAATCCAGCTTAATCAACACATTTAAATTTATGTTAAACATTAATCTTAAGAAGCACTATGAAACATTTTACAAAACTATTCTTATGGCTGAGGTTGCTAAGCCTAATTATATTGCTTTTAGGAGTTTCTATCTCCACTAATGCCCAAACTCCCGCCCCAGATAGTAAAGGGCGTGACTTTTGGATTACTTTTCCTGCGAATTATGAAGGAGAAAGCACACTCACTCTATTTATAACCGGAGACATGGCTACAACTGGGATGGTATCCATCCCAGGACTAAACTTTTCCACTAACTTTTCGGTAACACCAGGTGTTATTACGTCTGTTGTTTTGCCTTCAGATGCACAATTGGCTACATCTAATGTGATAGAAAATAAAGGTATACATATAACAGCACAGCAAGAGATTACTGTATATGGATTAAATAGAATACAGTTCACAACTGATGCTCTTTTAGCATTACCAACAGATATACTTGGCACCGAATACATTAATTTAGGTTACCAAGGTAGCGGCACCCAATTAGGAATTGTTGGAACTGTAAATGGCACTATGGTTACCATCACTCCCTCTGTTACTACAGGGACTCGAACGGCTGGAGTCCCGTATAGGATTACCTTAAATCAAGGACAAACTTATCTTCTCAGAAACAATTCAGGATCAAATGATTTAAGTGGTACGATTATTAGCTCTACAAATCCCATTGCGGTATTTGGAAGTCACAATTGCGCAAACATTCCACCTGGTTATTTTGCCTGCGACTATGTAGTAGAACAATTGCCGCCAGTCACTGCATGGGGTAAACAGTTCGTAACCGTACCTTTAGCCACTAGGCGCAACGGTGATACATTTAGAATTCTTGCTTCTGTAAATAATACCCAGGTAACAGTGAATGGTTCAGTAATCGCAAACATAAATAGAGGACAATTACATGAGCTTATAATTGATGGCCCAGCTGTCATCTTGGCTAATGAACCAGTACTGGTAGCACAATACTCTAACGGTTCAAGCTTTGACAATGTAACTTCAGATCCGTTTATGATGCTTATACCGCCTTATGAGCAATTTTTGGGTAGTTACACGGTTGCAACTCCAGCAACTGGTTTTAGTGCAAACTTCATTAACGTAGTAGCCCCCACTTCGGCCGTTGGTTCTATCCAACACAACGGGACAGTTATTCCAGCTTCTAGTTTTACTGCCATTGGAAGCAGTGGTTTCTCTGGAGCACAATTAACCATTAGTGCAGGTACTCATAATCTAACTGGCGGTGGCTTACCATTTGGTGCTTTTGTGTATGGTTTTGACTCTTATGATTCTTATGGCTATCCTGGAGGACAGTCTTTAGCACCAGTTGCTACGGTAAGAACCATTACCATCAACTTACAAGGAGGCTCTACCGCCACTGTGGGTACAGAACATTGTATGGTGGCTACCGCAACCGATCAGAATGGAGACCCTGTAGCTGGTGTTAGAGTAGATTTTGCCATAACTGGTGCTAATGCTCAAACAGGTTTTGCCACTACTAATACTAGTGGGCAGGCGCAATTCTGTTACACCGGAAATAATTCGGGCACAGATAATATTATGGCTTCATCAGGTACAGTTACTGCTAATGCCTCCATAACATGGGTCAACAAGAAGATTCAGACTATTCATTTTGATCCTATCGCGAACAAGAATGTAGGGGATGCGCCTTTTACAATAAGTGCCACCGCAAACTCGGGTTTACCAGTAACCTTTACTATTCTTTCTGGCCCAGCATCCATCAGCGGCAATACAATAACGCTAACCGGAATGGAGGGAGGAGTTGTTGTGCAAGCAATGCAAGCAGGTAATGGGGAATATGCGGCAGCCAGTCCAGTCATCCAAAGATTTATGGTAAGAGGTAGTGACACTCCCGTTGCTTGCTCAAATACCGGCGGCATCACCTATGAGTTCTGGGCGAACGTGTCTGACCGGCGCGTGGAGGTGGAGCAGATCCCCACCCACCTGGCACCCACCAGCACCAGCACGCTGACCTCCTTCTCCGCGCCAACCGATGTGGCCGAGAACTACTTCGCCCGCGTGCGGGGCTACCTCTGCGTGCCGATGACGGGCATGTACCGCTTCCACCTGTCCGCCGACGACCGGGCAGAGCTCCAGCTGAGCACCGACGACAACCCGGCCAACAAGCGCCGCATCGCCTTCCTGCGGGCGGCCGTGCCAGCCGGCGTCTACACCAGCACCCCCACCCAGCAGTCGGGAATGATCATGCTCCAGGCCGGGCAGCGCTACTACATAGAGGCGGTGCTGCGCGAGTTCCAGTTCAGGGATCACCTAACCGTCGCCTGGAGCAGGCCTGACGGCGTGATGGAGACCATCCCTAGCACCAGCCTCATTCCATACACTCCACCACAAGTGGCTTGTCCTGGCTCCGGTTCCATCACCTATGAGTACTGGGCGAATGTGTCTGACCGGCGCGTGGAGGTGGAGCAGATCCCCACCCACCTGGCACCCACCAGCACCAGCACGCTGACCTCCTTCTCCGCGCCAACCGATGTGGCCGAGAACTACTTCGCCCGCGTGCGGGGCTACCTCTGCGTGCCGATGACGGGCATGTACCGCTTCCACCTGTCCGCCGACGACCGGGCAGAGCTCCAGCTGAGCACCGACGACAACCCGGCCAACAAGCGCCGCATCGCCTTCCTGCGGGCGGCCGTGCCAGCCGGCGTCTACACCAGCACCCCCACCCAGCAGTCGGGAATGATCATGCTCCAGGCCGGGCAGCGCTACTACATAGAGGCGGTGCTGCGCGAGTTC
>NZ_JABFAM010000004.1 GCF_013623775.1 Rufibacter sp. XAAS-G3-1
CCAGCACCCCCACCCAGCAGTCGGGAATGATCATGCTCCAGGCCGGGCAGCGCTACTACATAGAGGCGGTGCTGCGCGAGTTCGGCTCCAAGGATCACCTCTCCGTCGCCTGGACTATGCCTGAAGGCACCACGCAGATTATCCCTGGAGCAAATCTGATTCCGTACACCACCATTACTGAGACGAGCACTTTAGCCATGAAGCAGTCAGCTTTTGAGGTATCATCAAATACCTTCACCGCTAGCCCTAACCCATTCACAGAAAAGGTAAACATCGGTTTCTCCGTAGAAAACGAGGGTGATGTGAGTTTAGAACTTTTCAACATGCAGGGTCAGTTAGTGAAGACTCTGCATGCTGGAAAAGCTGAGGCAGGAAGAGCTTACCAGTATGAATTTGATGGAAACAAGTACGCCAATGGAGTTTACATCTGCAGAATTACAGCAGCAGGTAAGACAACGGTGAAGAGGCTTGTACTTAATAGATAGTACGCCTTCTTAATTCTAAACGAAGTTGTTTAGAGTTTCCTGCCTGTTTCATAAAAACAGGCAGGAAACGGCGGCACAGGCAGCTGCTTGCGGCCGTGTACAGATAAACCATCTGTTTAAGGCCTGTTTTTATGAAAGTAGCCTAAAAACGACAGCCCAGGCAGACGCTTGCACCAGGGTAATTGCTCTAAATACCGGTTTTTGAAAAACTCTAAACAGGTTCAACTCTAAAAGAAGAGGTTTCCTAAGATGGAAGCCTCTTCTTTTTTATAGGAGGCTTAGACTAGCTTGGTAAAACAATTGAATGCAGCTCTGGATTTACGAAGTTGAGGTATAGTTTTTAGTCTGTTTTTCAGAAAAGACAGTTAAAACCACCAACACCCAATTACCTTGCTTCCCCTTTCTTTACCGTCTGCCAAATTCTGCGTACACTTACCTTTCCATATCTACTATTAAAAGCAAATGCAGAACAACCGTTGGAGTTTAGAAGGCCGCCGCGCCTTGGTAACCGGGGGAACCAAAGGTATAGGCGCCTCTATTGCAGAGGAATTGCTTTCCTTCGGGGCCGAGGTACTGATTGTGGCCCGCAAAGAACTGGAGGTCAACCAAGCCGTCACCGACTGGCGGGCCCGTGGCCTGAAAGCATCGGGCATGGTGGCCGACGTAAGTCAACCCGCTGACCGGCACAACCTGCTCCAACTGGTGGGAAACACCTGGGGCTCGTTAGACATTCTGGTGAACAACGTAGGCACCAACATCCGGAAAAAAATTGGCGAGTACACGCCCGAGGAATACAATTACCTGCTGCAAACCAACCTCACCTCGGCCTTTGAGCTGTGTAGACTGTCGCACCCCTTTTTAAAGCAATCTCCGCACGGAAGCGTGGTAAACGTCTCGTCGGTATCAGGGTTGGGGCACGTACGCACCGGGGCGATTTACGGTATGACCAAAGCGGCTTTGATACAGCTCTCCAAGAACCTGGCCGGCGAATGGGCTCCGGACGGAATACGGGTGAACTGCGTGGCTCCGTGGTACATCAGAACGCCATTGGCCGACCAGGTTTTGCAGAACCAGGAGTACCTGGAAAGTGTGTTGAGCCGCACCCCTTCCCGCACCATCGGCAACCCCGAGGATGTGGCGGCTGCCGTGGCCTTTCTGTGCATGCCCGCTGCCGCGTACATCACCGGCCAGTGCGTTGCCGTGGACGGCGGCATGAGCATTAACCTGTTTGGATAAATCTTGCTCCTTTTACAAAACAGAAATCCCTCCGTGCATGAGCATGGAGGGATTTCTGTTTTGGGCCTGTTTTTCTTAAATGAGCTAAGAAACCGAAGAAGGAATCTCCTGCAGCATCTGCATCAAGGCCTGGTAGTAATTCTCTTGGGAGTTCGGGTTGGTGTGCAGGTACAGGAACGGTTCAATCAGCTCCAACTCCATCAATTGCAGTTCCTCACCTACCACCACACCGTCCACGCGGGCGTAGAGGCAACCTTCGGCAAACTGGCCTACTAATTTCTGGGCCTGTGCTAACAGATGGGCCGGTGCTTCCTGCGGATGGATAGTGCCCCCGAAGAAATGCTGCACCCTGAAATCACCGGACTTGGCCGACTTCAGCAGGCAATGGCTGTACTTTCCGTTGAAGAACAGGAACGACCACTCGCCCTCCTCCTGAATCTGCGGCATGAACGGTTGGGCCAGGAAGTCTTCTTCCCGAAGCAACCCTTCCAGCTTCGGCACCACTTGCTCTGCTTCTTCTTTAGAGACAATAAACGTATTCTTCGCGCCGCCGCTCACGCAGGGTTTGATAATAAGTTTATCTGTCTGGAAGCGGGTAAAGTATTGCTCCAACGGTACGGCGGTTCCTCTTTTGAGCAAGGCCGAAGGAACAATGGGCAGTCCTGCTTTCTCCACCTCCAGCAGATAATGCTTGTCGGCGTTCCAGCGGATGGTGGAAATGGGGTTCAAGGTGCGAATGTTCATCGCCTCCATGCGGTCTAGCCATGCACGGAACTCGTTAAACTTGTCAAAGTAATCCCATGGCGATTTGAAGACGGCTACGTCATATTGCTGCCAGTTCACGGCAGGGCCATTCCAGTCTTCAAGGGTGATGTCTACTCCCTTGGAAGTCAGAAACTCCAGGAGAACGCCATCTTCGCTTCCGCTTAATGAGCCATAGCTGTGGATGGCTTCATAGGTAACTAATGCTAATTTCAAGGTGGCTATACGTTGGTAATCTGTAAAATTTATCTGTGGATGTAGAACCCACCCCTGCCCCCTGCGAGGCTCATCTTGTAGGGAAAATTTCTTTTCTTGCTGTTCGGGAGTTCTACTCTTGCTGTTCGGGAGTTCTACTCCCGAACCCGCCTGCTGCGGAGTTCCACTCCGCCGGGAGCCATGGGCAAAAGAAGGGGAGTGGAACTCCGAAAGAGCGGTTTGATTCTCTGGAATCTTTTGGAAATAGAAATAAATACCCGTTCATTTTCCCTACAAGAGTAGCCTCCAGGGAGGGGAATTCTTTCTGCCTATTCAGTTTAGAACTCCTTTTATAAAAGATATTCCCCCTCCCTGGAGGGGCAGGTAACTGGTTTCTGGGCTACTTTTCAGAAAACAGCGGTTAAACGCTATTCCAAGGGATTGTTCAGGTAATCAACGGCCAAATTGGCTAGCGCCTGGACGCCCAACTTCAGGCCGCTCTCCTCGATGTAGAAATCTGGGGTGTGGTGCGAGGGCGCTTTGGCGGGATCTGCGCCTTTGGGCATTCCGCCCAGAAAAAGATACAAGCCCGGGATTTTCTGTTGGAAGTAGGCATAATCCTCAGCAATGGTCACCGGCTTGGTGAGTTTCACCTGGTTGGTACCGGCCACGCGTTGCAAAGAAGGCAGCATGTGGGCGGTGAGGGCTTCGTGGTTGTAGGTGACAGGCGTCATTTCCTGGATCTCCACCTCGGCCGTGGCCCCCGCTCCGGTCGCAATGCTGGTGGCGGTTTTCCGGAGGCGCTCATGGATAAGTTGCTGCATGGGCACGTCCAACGCCCGGATGGTGCCAATCATCTCTACCTGACTGGGCACGATGTTGGCGCGAACGCCGCCGTTGATGGCTCCCACGGTCAAGATGGCCGCGGCGTTGGTAACGTCTACCTGCCGGCTCACAATGGTTTGCAGCGCGGTCACAATGTACGCCGAGGTAACCACCGGGTCTACGCCCATCCAAGGGGTTCCGCCGTGCGCCTGCTGGCCTTTCACGGTTATCTTGAAGTTGTCAGAACTGGCCATCATGCCCTGCGGCCGATAGGTAATGGTGCCCACCTCCACGTCTGACCGGATGTGCAGCCCGAAAATAGCATCTACTTTAGGGGATTCCAGCACCCCCTCCTGCACCATCAGTTTCGCGCCACCCACTTGCCCGGGAGCCGAACCTTCCTCGGCGGGTTGGAAGATGAATTTCACGGTGCCTTTGAGGTCTTTCTTCAGGTTGCTCAGCACCTCGGCCACGCCCATGAGCATGGCTACGTGCGCGTCATGGCCGCAGGCGTGCATCACCCCCACTTGCTGCCCCTCAAAGGTGGTTTTCACTTTTGACGCGAACGGTAGGGTATGGGTGTTGTTCTCGGTGACAGGCAAGGCATCCATATCGGCGCGCAGCGCTACCACCGGGCCTGGTTGCCCGCCTTTGAGAATGCCTACCACGCCGGTTCTGGCCACTCCGGTTTTCACTTCCAGCCCCAGGGACTTCAAGTGCTTCGCAATTTTCTCCGCGGTTTTCACTTCAAAGTTGCCCAGCTCGGGGTTCTGGTGCAGGTCACGGCGCCATTGAATAACCTTGGGCTCTACTTTCTCTGCGAGTTGGTCAATTTGGGCAGCTGCGCCCGATGGCTGGGCTTTGCCGTTCATGGACATGCTTAAAAAAGCAGCCAGAAAGAACAGAAATGATTTATGGGAAAACATCAGGTACCTTTTGTTTAACTGCCGATTTTCAAAAAACAGCTTGAAAACACAAAAGTACACCGCCCAATCGGGAAAAGGAATTTTAGCAGCAGAGTTGGTCAACTGCTTCAAGCAGAGAAAGTAAATATTCTCCCGCTGGCGCAAGCTTGTATCTCGTGTCCGCACGCATTGCTGAACGCTCCGCCCACAAGATCTTTCCAAGATGACAAATGGAAGTAAGTTCCTTTTGAACCAGCCAGAAGACCTGAACTCTGAAAAGCAGAAAGCAAAAGGTTTTCCGAACACGTGCGAACACGAGCTGCAAACTCGCGCCAGGGGAGAAAAACGTTTTAGGTCTGTTTTCTTAAAACCAACCAAAAAACAAAACGGCTATCCTTCTTTGTCTTTCTCCTTCGCTTCTTCCACGGCTGCTTTCAAAGGCTCTTCCAGGCGCTGTTCGGCGGCGGTGTCTCCTTTTTCAATGGCCTCGGCAATGTTCTGGGCGAAGTTGGCGGCCACTTGCGGGGTGATGGGCATAATCTCGGGGTCGGTGAGGGCGTCAATGACTACGGGCCGGTCGGCCTTCAGGGCCGTTTCCCAGGCCGCGTCTATCTGGTCGGGGCTTTCAATCCGGATACCTAGCAGGCCGATGCTTTCGGCGTAGGCGGCGTAATTGAAGTCGGGCAGTTCCTGCGATTCGTTGAACTTAGGATTGCCTTCGTTCATGCGCTGTTCCCAGGTCACAAAGTTGAGGTCGCGGTTGTTGAGCACCAGCACAATCAGGCGCGGGTCAGTCCACTGGCGGTAATATTTTTGGATGGTCAACAGCTCCTCGGTACTGCCCATCTGCATGGCTCCGTCGCCCGCGAACGCGAAGGCCGGACGGTCTGGAAAGGCGAACTTGGCGGCGAGGGCGTAGGGCAAGGCGCAGCCCATGGTCGCCAAGGTGCCGGAAACGGAAAACTTCATGCCCTTCCTAATCTTGAGGTATTGGGCCGTCCAACTGGACGAAGAACCAGAATCGGCGGCTAGGATACTGTTACCTGGCAGGCGGGGCGACAGCTTTTCAAACACCAACCGCGGGTTCACGGGATTGGCCGGATGGCGGGCTTCCTCGGTTAATTGTTTCTCCCAGTTCTGGATGTTCTGTTCAATGGTCTGGCGCCAGGTACGGTCTTCTTTTGGTTGCAGCAGCGGCAGGAGCGCGCGCAGGGTTTCGGCACTGTCGCCAATGAGCGGTACTTCCATGGGGTACCGGATGCTGAGCATGCGGCCGTCAATGTCTACCTGCACGCCGCGGGCCTGGCCTTCTTGGGGCAGGAACTCGGCGTACGGAAAGCTGGAACCAATCATAAGCAGGGTGTCGCAGTGCGCCATCATCTGGTGGCTGGCCTCCGTCCCGAAGAACCCAATAGCGCCCGTCACAAAAGGCAGTTCATCTGGCAACGCGGCTTTGCCCAGGTACGCCTTGGCCACGCCGGCCCCCAGAACTTCGGCTAGCTGGGTTACTTCCTCGGCGGCATCTTTGGCCCCGGCCCCAATCAGAATGGCAACCTTTTTTCCGGCATTCAGCACCTCGGCGGCCTTGCGCAAATCTTCGTCACGGGGCAGCACGCGCGGCGGCAGGTAGCCAATGCCGGAGTGCACGGTGCCATGGGCGTGTTCCGGTTCCTGGTATTCTAGTTCCTGTACATCGCTGGGGAGGATGACGCAGGTGACGGTGCGCTGGTCTTGGGCGATGCGGAAGGCGCGGTCAATCAGGTGGCGTACCTGGCTGGGCTCGGTGGCCATCTGCACAAACTCGCTGGCCACGTCTTTGAACAGCGTGACTAAATCTACCTCCTGCTGGCTGTGCCCGCCCAATGATTTACGCGCTTTCTGCCCCACCAAGGCCACCACCGGCTGATGGTCAAGTTTGGCATCATACAAACCGTTAAGCAAATGAATAGCGCCGGGGCCCGAGGTTGCCAGACACACGCCCACCTCGCCGGTGAACTTAGCGTGGGCGCAGGCCATCAGAGACGCTACCTCCTCGTGCCGCACCTGAATGAACTTTATCTGCCCGTTGGCGCGATCCAAAGCACCCATGACGCCGTTGATGCCATCGCCGGGGTACCCGAAGATGCGGTTCACGCCCCATTTCTGAAGGCGTTCTATTATAAAATCACTGACTTGCTGTGGCATACGCTGCTGTTTTAAGGCTTCTTTTGACAAAAGAGGCTCTAAACAGGTACGACCTCAGGGGCAGATGGTTCAGCAGAAAAGATGACGGATTGTTTTTGAGGTGTTTTCCGAAAAACAGGCCTGAAACAACATTCTACTGCAGGGGCACCTTGTGGTTGCCCCAATGCGGTTGTAAACGAGAAAGGGCAACCACAAGGGATTGCCCCTGCCATTCATTCGTGAGTCACGGAAGTAACTTCCGCGCCATAGTGGGCAATCAATCACTGAAAACTGTAATTTCAGGCGAATTTTAGACTTTCAGAATGCGCCATCGGCTTTTACTCCCGCTATTGCTCCTGTTTCCGTTTTTCGCTCCTGCCCAGCAACCGTACTGGCAGCAGGAGGTGAACTATAAAATTGACGTGACGCTGGATGATGTGCACCACACGCTTTCGGCCACGGAGCAGATTGAGTATGTGAATAATTCGCCGGCAACGCTGACCTTTCTGTACTTCCACCTGTGGCCCAATGCCTACCAAGACCGTAGCACGGCCTTCGCGAGGCAGCAACTGGTGCACAATGAAGACCGGTTCCACTTCGCCCCGAAGGAGGCGCGGGGTTCCATTTCGGGCCTGGATTTCAAAATAAACGGCCAAAACGTGACATGGGAGCTTGATGCGCAGAACCCAGACATTGCCAAACTGACGCTGAACCAACCGTTGGCTCCGGGCGGGCGCATCACCATCAGCACGCCGTTCCAGGTGAAGTTGCCCGATTCTTTCTCCCGGTTGGGGCACGTGGGCCAATCGTACCAGATTTCGCAGTGGTACCCCAAACCGGCGGTGTTCGACCACAAAGGCTGGCACCCCATGCCCTACCTGGATCAAGGCGAATTTTACTCGGAGTTCGGGTCTTTTGATGTGCGGATTACGTTGCCTGCCAACTACACCATTGGTGCTACCGGCGAATTGCAGAACCCCGAAGAACAAGCCCGTTTGGAGAGCCTGGCGCAGGCCACTGCGGCTAAAAAGGAATTTGATGCGGAGGATTTGGCCTTTCCGGCCTCGGCGGAAGCCACCAAGACCCTGCACTACCGGCAAGACCGCATCCATGACTTCGCGTGGTTCGCTGACAAACGGTTTAATGTCCTGAAAAGCCAGGTTACGTTGCCGCATTCCAAACGCACCGTTACCACGTGGCTCCTGTTCACCAACCGCGAAGCCCAGAAATGGGTGAAAAGCGTGCCCGATATCAATGATGCCGTGTATGCTTATTCGCTGTGGCTGGGCGATTACCCGTACGCCCAAGCTACGGCGGTAGATGCGGCGTTAAGCGCTGGGGCAGGCATGGAGTACCCCATGGTAACGGTCACCGAGCCGGAGGCCATCATCCACGAGGTGGGCCACAACTGGTTTTACGGCATTTTGGGCAGCAATGAGCGGGAGCACCCCTGGCTGGACGAGGGCATCAACTCGTACTATGAATTCAGAACCAAAGCCCGGCGCACCCGGTATGCGGGTATGGTGTCCAGCGAGGTGAACCAGAATGCCTTCGGGAAGTTCTTGGGGGTTGATGATTTGCCCCCAGCCGCCATTGACAATCCGGCCTATTTATCGGCGGCCAGCCGGGGCTTGGATCAACCGGTGACGGCCCCCGCCGCCCGGTTCAGAACCCTCAATTACGGCACTATCGTTTATCTGAAAACAACTCAGTTGTTCCAGTATTTAGAGAAGTACCTGGGCACCGCCCGCTTTGACAGCGCCATGCACACGTATTACCGGCAGTGGCAGTTCAGGCACCCCTACCCCGAGGATTTGCAAACCACGCTGGAGAAATCTACGGGAGAGTCGCTGGGTTGGTTTTTCCAGGAACTGCTGCCTTCCACCACCCTCCCAGATGCGCACTTAGCCAACGTAATTACCTCCGGCGGAACTACTCAAGTTGTAGTGCGGCAACAAGGGAAACTGGCCTTGCCGGTACAGGTTGCCGCTTTAGACCCTGAAGGAAAAGTGGTGGAATCGCACTGGACTAAACCCGGCGAACGGGAGCAAACCGTCACGTTTCAGGCGCAGGGTATTGACCGGGTGGTGGTAGACCCCGAGTACCTTTTCCCGGAATTGGATCGTGGCGACAACCAGTTCCGTTTACGGCGTGTTTTCCCGAAAAGTGAGCCAATCCACCTCCAACCGTTCTTGGGCGTAGACCGCATAGACCAGAAACAGCTCTTCGTGGCACCTTCCCTCGGGTTTAACACCTATGACGGGTTTCAATTGGGAGCCGCATTCTACAACTCGTTCCTCACGGAGCACAAACTCAATTATGTGGTCACGCCCATGTACGGCTTTAAGAGCAGCCGTCTCACCGGACTGGCCGATGTGCGTTTCCGGCTTCCGGCGCAGGGTTTTCTGCGGAAGGTGGAGTTGGGGGTACAGGGCCAGCGGTTTGCCAATTTCCATACCGTCACGCCCAGCCTTACTTTCCAGAACCGGCTCACTAACCCCAACACCTTTAGGCAGCAATTGACGTTGGCCTGGCATTTTGTGCAGGATGATTTCCTCCCGGATTTCCAGGCACCCCGACTGGCTTATCTGTTAACCACCAAAAACGCGGTGAGCGGCACCCGCTTTGACTTTGATGTAACCCATTTCAGGTACAAAGTAGCCGGTTTGGTTGGCGGTGTTGAACCCAGCGGAGGAACCCTTAGGAGCGGGTTGCAAGCGGGAAGTTTCTCCCCCACCCGCTTTAGAGTGCGCCTGGAGAATTGGCACAAGTACCGGCCCGGCAAAGAAATAAAACTCCGCGGCTTTGTGGGATTGATGGCGGGAAACCAGACGGGAGAGTTCGTGCTGGGCTTGGCGGGTAGCCCCGATTACCTGAAGCAGACACCCTTTTTCAACCGAACTGACATGTACACCTCGGCCGAAGGCCTGACCTCCACCAGGCAGACTGACCGCCAGGACGGCGGGTTCAGGAGCGGGGTGCCCGTGGTGAGCCGGGAATGGATGGCGACCCTCAACCTCACCGCCGATTTACCCGTGACGCCTTTGGCCGTGTACCTTGATTTGGGCAGGGTGCAGGAACAGGACAAAATCTTCTACGGCACAGGCTTGCAATGGAGTTTCTTCAACAACGCCGTGCAGATTTACTTTCCGGTGGCTGGGGACAACTATGAAAGCACCTTCCCCAAGAGCTTCAAAGACTTTAGAAACAACATCAGGTACTCCCTGAGCCTGCAAAAGCTGAACCCCTTCAGATTGTTGGATGAGTTGCAGTAGAATGATTGATGGAGAGATGGTATGATGGAGAGAATGGATTGGAAAGGACAAAAAATGCCAATAATGATTTTAGTGGAAAGAATCCCGTTTTTGGCTTATCTTACAGGAAACAAGCTCCAAACACCACCCTACCCTTGCCCATGCGCTCTGTTATACAAATGAATTGGCAGTTACCGTTGCTGCTCCTAGCCTTCTTCTGCCTGGGTTGCAAACCTAATTACCTTGAATTACCGGCCATTTCTGAGACCAAGCACTGGCAGGCCGTCATTGAAACCCCCTCTGGGTCTACGCTGCCGCAGGTGTACAATGCGCAGGAGAAGAAGTTTGTGCCAGAACTGGAGGCCGGACAGCCCCGCAAGCTGGAGTTTTTGCCTTATCCGGGGAACGAAGGTTTTGTTCCTTCTACGTTGGTAGATTCAGTGACCGGAAGGCCCGCGGCTCCTTTGCCGGTGTTGGTGCTCTGTAACCAGAAAGAACCGGGAACGGTGTTGGAGATTGTGCCGGTGGGCGTGCTCATTCTGGAAACCGGAGGTGAACTGCGGCATATTGTCATCAGCGTACCGGCCAAACCAAGCGAGCAAACCATCTCCCCCAACTCCTACAGCGACTTTTCGGCCCGTTACCCCGCCGTGAAAAGTATTCTGGAGCAGTGGTACCTCAACGTGAATGCCCGTCAGCCTACCCGTTTGTCGGCCTGGAAAGATGAGGCCTTCGCTGACCAGCTCATTCAGAAGTGGGTAAAGTAGCCGGACGTTTCTGGGCTGTTTTCTCAAAATCGCCCCCTAAACGCCCGCCACTTCTGCGCCGGTTCAGAAACTCTTTTTCCTAAAGTCGCCACAATCCCTAACTTCGCTCTTCTTAGCACAGAACTAATAACAGACGCATGTTTCCATCCATAAACCCTACCACCACCCAAGCCTGGGCCAACCTGACGCAGCATTACGCGCACCTCAAAGACAGCCACCTGAAAGACGCGTTTGCGCAAGACCCGCAACGGTTTGAGAAATTCAGCGTCACGTTTGAGAACATCCTGCTGGATTACTCCAAAAACAGAATCACCCAGGAAACCCAACAACTGCTCATCTCTCTGGCGGAGGAATGTGGTCTGAAAGAAGCCATTGCAGCCATGTTCTCCGGTGAGGAAATCAACTTCACCGAGGGTCGTTCGGTGCTGCACGTAGCCCTGCGGAACCAAGCCAATACGCCGGTGCTGGTAGACGGAAAAGACGTGATGCCCGAGGTGAACCGCGTGTTGGCGCAGGTGGAAAGATTCTCCAACCAAGTGATCAGCGGAGTTTGGAAAGGCTATACCGGCAAGAGCATTGACACCATTGTGAACATAGGCATTGGCGGTTCTGACCTGGGCCCCGTAATGGTGACCGAGGCTCTCAAAGCCTACCAGAAACCCAACATCACCACGTACTTTGTCTCCAACGTGGACGCAACGCACATTGCCGAGACGCTGAAGAAAATCAACCCGGAGACCACGCTCTTCATGATTGCCTCCAAGACGTTTACCACGCAGGAGACCATGACCAACGCCCACAGCGCGCGCAGCTGGTTTCTGGAAAACGCAAAAGACGAAGAGCACATCAAAAAACATTTCGTGGCGCTGTCTACCAACGCTTCGGCCGTGGCCGAGTTTGGGATTGACACGCAGAACATGTTTGAATTCTGGGATTGGGTAGGCGGCCGTTACTCGTTGTGGTCGGCGATTGGCTTGTCCATTGCCTGCACCGTGGGCTACGAGAACTTCCGGGAATTGCTGGCCGGTGCCCACGCCATGGACAATCACTTTAGAGAAGCGCCCTTTGAGCAGAACCTGCCGGTGATTCTGGCCATGCTGGGCATCTGGTACAACAACTTCTTTGATGCGCAATCGCACGCGCTATTGCCTTATGACCAGTACATGCACCGTTTTGCCGCGTATTTTCAGCAGGGCGACATGGAAAGCAACGGCAAGTACATAGACCGCAACGGCGAGAAAGTAACCTACCAGACCGGCCCCATCATCTGGGGCGAGCCGGGCACCAACGGCCAGCACGCGTTCTACCAATTGATTCACCAGGGCACCAAACTGATTCCCTGCGATTTCCTGGCCCCGGCCATCAGCCACAACCCGCTGGGCGACCATCACCCGAAACTCATGGCCAATTTCTTCGCCCAGACCGAGGCCTTGATGAACGGCAAAACCGAGGCCGAGGTAGTAGAGGAGATGCAAAGAACCAACTGTTCTGATGAAGAAATCAACAGCCTGAAAGCCTTCAAGGTCTTTGAAGGAAACCGCCCTACCAACTCCATCCTGTTCAAGCAACTTGACCCTAGAACGCTGGGCAGCCTGCTGGCCATGTACGAGCACAAGATCTTCGTGCAAGGCGTCATCTGGAACGTCTACAGCTTCGACCAGTGGGGCGTGGAACTAGGCAAACAGCTCGCCAAGAAGATTCTCCCGGAATTAACTTCTACCCAGGAGGTCACCTCCCACGACTCTTCCACCAACGGCCTGATAAAGCAGTTTAAGGCGTTTAGACAAGAAGCGTAAGTTAATATTGAGATGTATCATGAAACCGTTTTAAGGTTGTTTTGTGGAAAACGGCTTTGAAACGGGTTCTTTTTTGAAGACTGTTTCACTTAACCTTCCTCATGCCACCCATCCAATTCACCACCCACATCGGCAAGCTGGAATACCTCATGGGCACGCATTACCTGGAGATTCCCGCGGAGGTGGTGCAACAGTTGGGCGGCAAGTTCAACGTTCGGCTGGTCTGCACCGTCAACAATGCGGTCACCTACCAGTGCGGCATTATGGCACTGGGCCAGGGCCGGGGCTACATCACCATCACCAAACAGCGCCTAAAGCAGTTGGGCCTGAAAGAAGGAAGCTCCGTTTCTGTGAGCCTGGAGAAAGACGACAGCCAATACGGTACCGCCGTCCCGGAGGAATTAACAGAACTATTCCTACAGGACGAGGCCGGCAAAGCCCGTTTTGACCAACTCAAACCCGGCATGCAGCGCTACATCATCCAGCACGTGGGCGCGGTAAAAAGCTCCCAACTCCGCATTGACCGTTCCATCACTTTGATTGAAAACCTGAAACGCCTCAAACCCGGCCAGGAAACGTTTCGGGAGATTCTGGGTCTGGAGAAGCGGGAGGCGTAACGGGAAGTCCTGAGTCTTGCGAGGCTTAAAAGTAGAGGGGTGTTTATGGCCTGTTTTCCTGAAAACGGCCATAAACACCCCAGCCTTCAAAGGGGACATTGGCAGTTCCTGCCTTCGATATCCGTTTTTGCATCAATTTTCAGAAAACGCCTCTAAAACGTTTCTCCACTTCTTTCCTCCTAAAAGCCACCCGGCCCGTACCTTTACCGGAATAAACCTTCGCTTTTAACTTACCCCATGACCATTCGCGCCATTTGCTCTGATGTTGACGGAACGCTGCTCAACAGTGACCGGGAGCTTTCCCAAAGAACCATTGACACCGTTCAGCGCCTGGACAAGAACCTGCCGGTTATTCTGGCCTCGGCCCGGATGCCTAGCGCCGTGCGCCATTTGCAGGAGCAACTAGGCATTCTGCACCACCCCATGATTTGCTTCAACGGCGGGTACGTGTTGCTGTATGATGATGCAACCCAGGAACCCCAGGTGCTGGACACCGTGCAGATTCCAGCATCGGTATGTATGGAAATTGCTCAGTTGGCCCAAGGCACCAGCATCAACGTGAGTTTATACCAGAACGATGTCTGGCACGCGCCGCAGGATGACCAGTGGACACAGCGGGAAATCCGTCATACCAAAGTGAACCCCACCATCTCTGCTATTCACGAAGTATTGCAGGAGTGGCAAGCTGCTTCTACGGGAGCGCACAAAGTGATGTGCATGGGCGCAGCGGAAGAGATTCAGAGGCTGTGGGAAGCCTTGAGCCCCAGGTTTGGGGGGCAGCTGCACATTTACCGGTCTAATGACCGCTATCTGGAAATCGCCCCCAAAACCATTTCCAAGGCTACCGCTTTGGAGCTGCTTTTGAAAAAACACTATGCTTTCGGGATGGAATCGGTGATGGCCTTCGGTGACAATTACAATGATGTAGACCTGCTGAAAGCGGTAGGATTGGGCATTGCCGTGGGCAACGGTCGGGATGAAGCCAAGGCCGCGGCCCAGGAGGTAACCGCCCCCAGCATTGAAGACGGCGTAGCCATTGCCATTGAAAAGCACTGCCTGTCTTAGTCCATTGCTTTCCTGAAGGATAGCGGAGGTTACTTGTCGGCGGCCGTTTGCGTAAATAGCCCTACATTTCTGTACCCACATGAGAAGCATCAAGAAAATCCATAAAGCCGAGTACTCGCCCATCGCAGATCTGGTCACGTATTCGCCGCTGCCTTCGCGCAGTCTGCAACAGGTAGACCCGTTCCTGTTCCTGAACCACCACGGGCACCAGGTCTACCAACCCAATAACCGCGGACTGCCGTTCGGGCCGCACCCGCACCGGGGCATGGAAACCGTGACGTTTATCCTGGAAGGCGATATCATGCACAAAGACTCCGGCGGCCATGAAAGCGTGATCACGGCGGGCGGCGTGCAGTGGATGACGGCGGGCCGAGGCTTAATTCACGCTGAGGTTTCCTCTTCGGAGTTCAAGAGAACCGGCGGCCCGCTGGAGATTCTGCAGTTGTGGGTGAACCTGCCCGCCAAACACAAAATGACTGAGCCGCGCTACGAAGGCCTGCAAAAGGAAAGCATTCCCACGTTCACCTTGGACGAAGGCAACGTAACGGTAAATCTGGTTTCCGGCACCTGGGATAGCCACCAAGGTGCGTTTGAAACCTTAACGGACATTGTGCTCAGCACCGTGTATTTTCAGCCGGGCGGAAAACTGGACGTGCCCGTACCCGCCGAGCGGAACATCTTCTTCTACCTCATCAAAGGAACCTTGACCGTGAATGGACAGCAAGTGCCGTTCCGGAATCTGGTGGAGTTCAACAATGATGCGCCGGAGTTAACCGTAGCGGCTTCTGAGGACAGTATCCTGTTGTTCGGGCATGCCGTGCCGTTCCAGGAGCCGGTGGTGGCGCAAGGCCCCTTCGTGATGAACACCCAAGCCGAGATTCACCAAGCCTACGCCGATTACCAGCAAGGCAAATTCGGTTCCTGGAACCACTGATCTGACATTCTTTCTCCAATCCCGTTTTAGGGCTGTTTTCAGAAATCCAGCCCTAAAACGGGATTTTTGTTTGCACCTTTCGCTCAGGAAATCAATCCAGAATAAACTTCTTTTTAGGCTTCAGGGCTTTTGGCACGTCCTGACCGGCCATCTCCAGCAGAGAGGCCTCAATGGTTTGGCTGATGGCGTTCAGGGCCAGGTCGTTCGGCTCAGTACCGAAAGGTTCCTCAATCTCGGTCACGATGGATTCCAGGGCCATAAAGGTGTAACCTACAAACACCACCATGAGCGGGGTCATCCAGCCAATGCTGTCTACCAAGCCAAACGGCAACAGAAAGCAGTACAGGTACACGGTGCGGTGCAGCAGCACATTGTACGTGTAGGGAATAGGCGTGCTGGCAATGCGCTCACAGCCGCCCACAATGCCAGAGAGTTGGTTCAGGTTGTGGTCAATGGCCGCTTGCGTGATGGAATCTATGCGGCCCGCTTCCTTTCCGGCTTGCACCCACATCCCCATCTCTTTGAGCAGCAGTATCGGTTTAAACCGGGCTTTCGCCAGTTTCTGCACTAACTCCTGGGGCAACAGGCGTTGGAAATCTCCGGACGGGTCAGTTTTGCGGAGCTGGTGTTTGAGGGCGTAGGTGAAGGCAATGAGCAGGCGCACGAAGGAAAGGACTTCGGGTGCATTGGCGGGCAGACCCGTCATGGTGAGCGCCTGGCGGGTGAGCGAGCGGGTATCAATCAGGAGCGCGCCCCAGAGTTTTCGGCCTTCCCAGAAACGCTCGTAGCTGGCGTTGTTCCGGAAGCCCAGGAAGATGGCCAAAGCCACCCCCAGCAAAGTGAATGCCGCCGGGTTCAACGGGATTTTGTATTCAAACAGGCGGCCCTGCACAAACACCACTCCCACCGATACCAGCAGTAACACTCCCAACCTGGGTAGAATGGCCGGTAAAACGGAGCCCTTCCACACGAAGAGCATCTTAAACCAATTTTCTCTCTGTCTTACAATCATAATTCAACAGTGCCAGCCACGCGCTAGCTTCTGCGCACGCAAAGGTAGCGCGTGCGGCTACAAATCTACTTCAAGGCAGACTTTTACCCGCAATATCTCTGAATAACGCCTGTTTTTTTGAAAATAGCAGCTAACCGAAGAAAGGATGAAAGGGAGCTTGGGCTTTAAACAATTAGCAGCAGAATACATCAGTTTTTATGGAGAACCTGACCAGTACCTCCGGCCACGGCTAATTTATACGGGACACGTATAGTAGAAAAACGCCGTATGAAAACTAAATTGCCCCTACTCCTGTTTTCAGCCTTATGAATGTAACCGTCTGCCGAAAAGAAAACTTCAACGCTGCCCACCGCCTCCACAACCCCAATTGGAGCGATGCGCAGAACCAGAATGTCTTCGGGCTGTGCAATAACCCCAACTACCATGGCCACAACTACAGCCTGGTTGTGAAGCTCACCGGCCCCATAGACGAGGAGACCGGCTATGTCTATGACATGAAAAAGCTGAGTCTTCTGATAAAAGCAGAAATTTTAGATAAATTTGACCACAAAAACCTGAATTTGGACACCGAGGAGTTCCGACACCTGAACCCTACCGCCGAGAATATCGCCGTAATTATCTGGCAGCGCTTACGCCCCCACCTCCCAGAGAACCTTGGGTTGTCCCTCACCTTATTTGAAACCGAAAGAAACTTTGTTGAATACCATGGATAGAAGGGATTGGAACGAGGAAGATCCCGAAGAAGGGCACGTGGCTGGTTCTTTAGACACGCCCCTGCGCCCCGACGCGTTTGACCTCACCGATGAGCAAAAGATAGACGGCATTGCCCTCCACTTCAGGGAGATTATGCAGCTTCTGGGGCTGGATTTGGAAGACGATAGCCTCAAAGGCACCCCGCGCCGGGTGGCCAAGATGTACGTGAAAGAGATCTTTGACGGCCTTAACCCCAAGAACCGTCCCGTAGCCCGTCTGTTTGAAAACAAATACGGCTACCGCCAGATGCTGGTGGAGCGCGACATTACCCTGTACTCTAGCTGCGAACACCACTTTGTGCCTATCATTGGCAAAGCGCACGTGGCCTACATTCCCAACGGGCACGTGATTGGGTTGTCTAAGTTGAACCGCATTGTGCAGTACTACGGCCGTAGGCCGCAGGTGCAGGAACGCCTCACCCGCCAGATTGCCCAGGAACTGCGCGATGTGCTCCAATCTGACAACGTGGCTGTGCTCATTGAAGCCGACCACCTGTGCGTGATGAGCCGCGGCGTGAATGACGTAAGCAGCAGCACCATCACCTCTGAGTACTCTGGTCTGTTTGAGCAGGACGCCTACCGGCTGGAGTTTTTGCAGGCCATCAGACGTAACAGATAAAGCCTACGGCCCTCTCTATAAAGATGAATTTTTCAGGCCAATGCTGTGTTTCCATTCTTGCTACTATTGCCAAAAATAGCCGCCCTACCTGTTTAGGTGAAACACCGGATACGTGGGTCTGGGCGTAGACCGTAGATAACGCAACATGTCAGAGAAGATATTGATTGCCGGGGGCACCGGCTTATTGGGAACTCGCCTGTCAGAGATGTTAATTGACAGTGGCTATGAAGTTGCCCACCTAAGCCGCACCCCGGACAAGTATGCCCGGTACAAAACCTTTAAATGGGATGTAGCCAAAGGCATTATTGATGAAAACGCCATCCGGTACGCAGATTACATCATCAATCTGGCGGGCACCAGCGTTTCTGGCGAGAAATGGTCTGCAACCCGTAAAAAAGAAATCCTCAACAGCCGTGTTCTTTCTACCAACCTGCTTTGCCAGTATCTGGAAAAAACCCAGCACCGCGTAAAAGGCTTTCTGGCCTCCTCGGCGGTAGGAATTTACGGAAACTCCGGTGACCGGCTCATGATGGAGGAAAGCACCTACGGCTCAGATTTCCTGGCCGAGGTCTGCAAACAGTGGGAACACGCCTCCTGGCAAATCCATAGCCTGGGCATCAGAACCGTCATCTTCCGGATTGGGATTGTCCTGAGCAACAAAGGCGGGGCGCTGCCGCAGATGGCCAAACCTATTAAAATGATGGCTGGCGCACCTCTGGGTTCCGGCAAGCAGTACATGTCCTGGATTCACGTTGACGATCTGTGCCGGCTGTGCATCAAAGCCATTGAAGACCGCCAGATGCAGGGGGTGTACAATGCCGTGGCTCCTAACCCGGCCACCAACGAGCACCTGACCCGCAGCCTGGCCAAGGTCATGCACAAACCTATGGTGTTCCCCAACGTGCCTGCCTTCGGGCTAAAGCTGATGTTGGGCGAGATGAGCGAGATTATACTGAACAGTTCCCGCGTGAGCGCCACCAAAGTACTGCAGACCGGCTTCACCTTTGAGTACAATCACCTGAATGAGGCGCTGGAATCACTGTATGACAAGAACAGCTAACCGGTTTAACCCTCCAGGCATGGCCAATTTATAAATATGAACAAGATACTGCTCCTACCATTTCTGATACTTCTTACAATTCCTGCATTTTGCCAAATTGAAGCAGATTCAATATTTATTTACAAAGGCTTCAAACGTGCTGGGACAACGGCAAGACTACAGCATAACCATCATGACCTCGCTTCCCGGCAAGCTGAAACAGTGAAATTGGACGGAGCAGAAACAACCAATTTGAAAGCACTTTTTAAAGAAACAAAGGAAAAACGCTTCTTTCAACAGAAGCATGGAGGCGAAATATGTTATGCAGTGGTTTGGTTTGAAGGGAATAAATACAACTACATAATAGAGGGGACTACCGATTTCGCAAGAATGGTGAACTTGAGTACAAGGAGAAAGTGGACTTTAGAAGAACCAAAAAAGGTTGAAGCACTGCATGCACTTGTAAAGAAAAACTGGCCATAGCAACACCTAAATGTTAGCCTTCGGCCGCCGGTCTCACCCCCTTGTCTCTCCAGTTATATTGAGGCAAGGGGGTGAGGTGTTTTGAGCCCGTTTTTCAGAAAATAGGCCCAAAACACAAAAACCTGTGAGGTCTCCAAGACCTCACAGGTGTAGAGTAAACTGGCGCGAGACTCCAGTCTCGTGACTTGGGATGAAGCGAGTCTCCAGACTCGCCGGGAACCACCAGCCGGAGTGCGCAACAGCAGGAAGGAAGAGGGCACAAATAGTTAGCTCCTTTTCACTTGCTGTTCTGGAAGAGTGGCAAACGGCAGAAGCGCCTTAGAGCTTGCCCGCACTATCTTTTTAGGAGGACAACATAGGGTAAGATAATGCTACCCGCCTCCCTATCTCCAATCGTTTATAAAAGCCGGGGCCCGCTTTCCTTGAAGAAAAGCGGGCCCCGGCTTTTGTTTTAGGGCTCATTTCAGGAAAAAGCCTTAAAAGTTCTCCTTAAAACTGCGATGAAACACTGTCGTTCAGTTGCTCCAGCATGGTATCTACGGCGGTAGTGTCCACTACCTTGGCCCTGCGGGGCACTACGGTGACGCAGGTATACGGCTTATTGATTTTCACCTTTGGCTTAGGGAAGGTTCCTAACTTAACCCCCAGACTTGGCTCCCGGTACACCTTTTCCATGAACCGGCCAAAGATGGGAAGCGCCGTTTTAGAGCCCTCGCCGGTAGACGAGGTTCTAAAGTGAATGCTGCGGTCTTCGCCGCCCACCCATACGCCCGTCACCAGGTCTTTGGTCACGCCCATGTACCAGCCGTCTGAGTGGTTAGAAGTGGTTCCGGTTTTACCGCCCACCTGGTTGCCTTTTTTCCAGAGATCGTACTCCCAGAGGGCCTGTGAGGTTCCGCCCGGTTCTTCCATGGTGCCTTTGAGCATGTGTACCATCAAAAACGCCGTTTCTTCTGAGATGACCCGTTTCTGCTGCGGGTTGAATTGCTCCACCACGTTGCCGTTGCGGTCTTCTATGCGCATCACCAGCATGGGTTTGTTCAGGAAACCGTTGTTCACAAAGGTACTGTAGGCGTTCACCATCTCGTAGATGCTCACGTCTGAAGAGCCCAGACCAATGGACGGCACTGCCTCAAGCGGGCTGGTGATGCCCAAACGGCGGGCGAAATCCCGGACGGTGTCCCACCCGATGGCCTCAGTCAGCTGCGCGGTAACGGTGTTGATGGAACGGCCCATGGCGTGCCGCAGCGTCATATTGCGGCCAGACACTTCATAGCTCGCGTTGTTGGGCGTCCATTCCATGGGTTTTCCGTTCTCTACGTACTTAATGGTCACCCGCTGATCTTGGATTTTATCGCAGGGCGAATAGCCTCCGTCAATGGCGGCCCCGTACACAAAGGGCTTAAACGTAGAACCCGGTTGGCGTCTGGCCTGCTTTACGTGGTCAAACTTGAAATTATCGTAGTCAATGCCGCCCACCCACGCTTTGATATGGCCGGTGAAGGGATCCATGGTCATCATACCGGCCCGCAGGAACCGCTTGTAATAGCGCAGTGAGTCCATAGAACTCATGGTCATCTCTTTGGGGCCTTTCCAGCTGAAGACCGTCATCTTTTTGGGCGTGTTCAGGGCCGCATTGATGGCAGCGGTATCATCGCCGTACTTGTTTTTGAGGGATTGGTAGACACCCGTGCGCTTGATGGCATTCTCAATGAACCCCGGAATCTCTTTGTTCTGGTCATCTACCCACGGGTTCTTGCCGCGCCAGTGGCTATCAAACCGGCTTTGCAGGCTTTTCATCCGTTCATGCAGGGCTTCCTCGGCCAGGCGCTGCATGCGGGAGTCAATGGTGAGGTAGACTTTCAGGCCATCGGCGTAAATATCCAACCCGCGCCCCTCGGCCCAATTGCGCACAAATTCGTTTACCGCCTGCCGGTAATAGGCGGGCACGCCGTCTAAGTGCTGCTCTACGTGGTATTTCAGTTCAATGGGAAGCTCAGAAAGGGAATCGGCCTGGGCCGAGGTGATGACCTGGTTACGGGCCATCTGCTGTAGCACCACATTGCGGCGGGCCAGGGCATTCTTGGGGTTGAACCGGGGGTTGTAGGTAGTGGGGGCTTTCAGAACACCCACCAGCATGGCGGCCTCCTCGGCTTTCAGCTTGTCTGGGGTGGTACTGAAGAACGTCTTGGACGCTACCTTAATCCCGAAGGCATTGCTCCCGAAATCAACGGTGTTGAGGTACATGCCCAGAATCTCGTCTTTGGTGTAGCGCTGCTCTAACTTGATAGAGGTGTTCCACTCTTTGGTTTTGGCTACCACCGTAGATACCAGCGGCACATGGCCCAGCATGCCTTTGGTGTTTTTGGTACGGGTTTTATAGAGGTTTTTGGCTAACTGCTGGGTAAGCGTAGAGGCCCCGCGGGATTCCCCGCGCAGGTTATCTTTCACCGCCGCCAGTACTGAGATGGGGTCAATGCCCTGGTGCTCATAGAAACGCTCATCTTCGGTGGCTACCAGGGCATTGACCATGATGGGGGCAATGCTGTCATACGGCACCAGGTCGCGGTTCTCCCGGAAATAGCGGCCCACCAGCAGCCCGTCTGACGTGTAGATCTCAGAAGGCAGGTTGTTTCTTGGGTTTTCCAGGTCATCCAGCCCCGGAGACTCCCCAAACAAGTAGAACAGGTTGAGGTCAACGGAAACAAAATAAAGGACAATGAACAAGGTGCCGAAGGCAAAAAGCCTCCAGAGGTTCCTGATCCATTTATAGTATTTGGTATGCGGGGGTTTGCTCGTCTGTATTTCTGGCATGCGGCTATTCACGGGCACAGAACCCGCTTTCTCAAAAACGATCAAAGTTACGGGAAAGTGTTGGCTTTCCCGAAGTTGTGTTCCGGTTTACCGCTTCTTTTCTAAGAAACAGGCCAAAAACAGAAAGACATGGAAACTTTTCCCTCGCTCGCCTCTGCCGAGCGAGGGAAGGATGATCACTATGGCTTTTCTTTTTAGAAAACCACACTCTTTTCCGTTTACAGGCTCTTTTTGTAAAGATGGTACAGTACTTTTTTGTCATCATCCGTAAGAATGCCGTTTACTTCTTTTTGGATGAAATGGAGCTTGAAGGCTTTGGTGGCCGCATCTAGGTTTTGGACGTCATATCCAATAATGCGCAGGGCGTCTTTGGGCTGAAAAGTAGCCGGAATAGTGTCTACCGCCACGGTTGCGGTGGGAACCGCTATTGGGACGGGCATGGCTGTACTGTCTGTGGCCGCCGCGGCGGAATCTTGGAAGAGCGGGATCACCGATTCAAAAACCGAATTGCGGACGGCTTCCTCATCATACCAAATCCCGAAACCAGCGTCGGCCAATTTCTTCCAGGGGAAGGTGGGGTTGGGGTCTACCTTGCGGCTGGGCGCAATGTCTGAGTGCCCAATAAAGTTGGCGGCCGGAATACCGTGCGTTTTCTTCAGAATAGCCAAAACCTGTAGTAAGCTGTTGATCTGCTCCTCGGCGAAGGGTTCATAGCCGTTATTATCCAGCTCAATGCCAATGGACGAAGAGTTGAGGTCGGTGTTGTTGCCCCATTTGCCTGAGCCGCCGTGCCAAGCCCGCAGGTAGTCGCTGAGCATGTGGTACACCTTTCCGTCGCGGCCAATCACGTAGTGGGCGCTCACCTGGGTTCTGGGCAGGGTAAAGGTTTTGAGGGTCTGCTCCGTGGAGTTCTGCGCGGTGTGGTGGATGACCACGTAGTTGGGTTTGCGCATGTTGAAGTTAGTGGTGCCCACCCAGTGGTCGCCCTGCATGAGGCTGTCTTCCCCGGGGTTGGTGACCGGCGTAGCCCGCAGCGTTTTGGCATAGGCTTTCGCCTTTTTCTTATACTCCTTGTTGGTAGCGGCGTACGGATTGCTGGAGCATGCAGCCAAGGCCAGGCTTAAGGCAAGCGGTAGAAAGAACGAGAGTGTGGTTTGTTTCATTGGAAAGCTCATTAACTTAGCCAAAGATGGGAAATTTTCCTCTGGCACCATCGCGGCACGCCAGGAAGTTGTGAAGGGGCTCTGCAAAGACGCGTCACTCGTTAGCGCACAGGCCAGATACACTCTTGTTTTCGGGCTACTTTCAGAAAAACTGGCTGAAAACGGGACGCTTCGGTGACCAGGGACAGCAACGGGCACCTGCGGTATCTGACGGGGAATGAAATGACCTGCCTGGAAAGCGATTGCCTTTAATTACAGGTATTCAGCTGGGTTCTGGCGGTCTCTGTTTAGCGGTTCTTTTTCAGAAAATAGCACAAAAACAGGCCTTTAGCTTTCTCAATTCAGACAAAACGGTAACTTAGCCCTGCATTTACTTTCTTTTTCTTTTCTTCCATGGATTTACCTCCAATTCACCTTTCGCACGAATTTGAGCCACTTCCGCCCGAACTGCATTCTGTAGCCACCGGGCAACCGTTTCACTCCTGCATTGCCTGTAACCGCCACCTGCTGCGGGATGGCATGAATTACCTGGTGGAAAAGGCCATCCGCTTTTACCCCCTGGATGGGGTGCATTACGTGGTGTTTGAATACGCCATGTGCCTGCACTGCGCCCAGCAGATACGGGATGAGTTATCTGAAGACTCCAAGCAGCGCATTGAATCTTACTTTGCCGAGCGCGTGAACTTAGTGGCCCGGCGCGAGGCCCTGCTGTCGCTCCCAGAACCGCTGAAACTGGACAATTGGCTGTCGCACTGCATGGTCACGGGCACGCCGCGCACGGCCTGCACAGAATACCAGATCTTCGCGCAGTGCCAGGGTGAAAATCTGCTGTACACCTACATTCCCTACCTTATCAGTGCCGAGGCGATGGCCGAAATGCAGCACCTCATCTCGCCGCAGACCCGCCAGATACTGGATGACTTCATGGATGCCAACTTCGGGCTTCCGCCCGAACTCAGGGCCCTGCTGCAGGAAAGACTGATTCTTATCTGATGGCAAAGTGCTCTTTCTGAGAGTCGCATGACCAACGCCAGGCCTGCCGTTTCACTTTCACTTCTCACACCCAGATCTACATGCGTTCCCTTCTCCTGCTTTCTTTCTGCCTGCTGTTGAGCGGCGCTTCTATGGCCCAGACTAAAAAAGGGGCTGCCCCGCGCACGCCAGATGCCAAGGCGGTAGCGGCGGCCGTGGTGCGTTTCTTTGACGGCATGCGGGCAAGTGACAGCACCATGGCCCGCTCGGTGCTGGCCCCCAATGCCCGTCTGTTTTCTGTAGGTGCCGGGAAAGACGGCACCGTACTTCCCCGTGAAACGCCCATGAATGCGTTCATAAAGAGTATTGGCCAGAAACACCCGCAAGTGCTGGACGAGCGCATTTGGGACGTGGACGTGAACATTGACGGCGACTTGGCCACCCTTTGGTGCCAGTACGCTTTTTACGTGGGCGATACCTTCAGCCACTGCGGCGTGGACGCTTTCCAGTTGTACCGCAGCCCTCAAGGCTGGAAGATTTTCTCTATCACAGATACCCGCCGCAAAGAAGGCTGCGACCTGAAAGCCGCGCAGGCCGCCAAAGGGAAGTCTACCCCGTAGGCGATTTTCTACTATCTGGCCCGTAGCACTTCAACTAACGTATCTTCCGTCTAAGTCTTGTTTTAATCAAATGAAAGTATCTGGTTGCTCATTTTTCCTTTTCCTGTGTTTTCTTTTCTCTGCCGTAAAAACCCAGGCTCAACAACTCAATTATGAAAAGGGGACGGTGGAAGAGGTTCTGGCCAAAGCCAGAATAGAAGGCAAACCCGTTTTCATTCACTTGACGCTACCTGACAATCCAGCCCGAAACCTTCCCGGAAACGTCTCCTTTACCAGCGCGCTGGAAGACCCCGCGGTGGTGAAAGCGTTCAATGCGCAGTTCCTAAACGTACTGGTGCCGCGGAACACGCCGCAGGGCAGTCAGTTGATCCGCCAGTTTGTGGTGAAGCAATACCCCACGTACCTGTACCTCAGTTCTGACGGCAATCTAATTCACCGGAGCACCAGCAATTCCAGCAGCCCGCAGAAATACTTGAATGACCTGAAGGCGTTCAAGGAGAAAGCAGCCAGTACGCACAATCTCAGCTATTTCCAGAAAGAGTTTGAACAGGGCCGAAGAACCCCCGATTTTCTGGAACAGTACCTGAAGTTGCGCCAAAAGATGGGCCTGGCGCCCGACCTGGATCTGCTGGAAACCTATGTAAGCCAATTACCCGTGAGCGAATTTGATAAATTCTCTACCGTGCAGTTCATTCTGGAGCAGGGCCCCGTGGTAGAGAGCAAGGCCTTTGTGTTTTCCCGTTCCAACCAAACCATTCTGGACAGTCTTTACCGGTCGCTGCCGTTTTCCCAACGGTCAGACATCAACAATAGCATCATCAATAATACCATGCGCAAGGCCACCGCTACCAAAGACGTAACCCTGGCGCAGAAAGGGGCGCAGTTTGCGCGAACCACCTGGCAGCAGAATTACCTGCGGGGGCAAAGGGCGTACCAGTCCAACATGGTCTCGTATTACAAATCGGTGAAAGACACGGCCAATTACCTGAGAGAGGCCGTCAATTACTATGAGCGTTACTACATGGCGCTTTCCGCAGACTCTGTGCAGAAAATCATGGCCGCAGAGGCAGAACGCCGCAATACGATAATGCCGCCTTCGTCCAAAAGAAAACCCGCTCCCACCTCAGAAGAAGTGGTCAGGGAGGAAACCGCCATTGTTGCCAGCAATTCTTCTTCCTTTCTGTTGCAACTGAACAACGCGGCTTATTCCATTTACGAGACCGGCACCCAAAACCCTACCTATCTCACCAAGGCCATGCTGTGGAGCAAACGCACCGTAGATTTAGACCCTTCGGCCCCTTTTTATGATACCTTGGCGCACCTGCTTTACCGGCTTCAACTTTATGCCGAGGCCGAGGCCATGCAACAGAAGGCCGTAGACCTGGCCAGCAAAGCAAACCTCTCCGCTGATAGATTCAAGCAAGGCCTGCAAAAGATAAAAGCCCGCACCCTATAACCGCTTTGCAAACGGCAGATTAACGCCTGCTTAAACCACAGGCAACAGTACCCACTTCTTCTAAAGATCCTGTGATCCAAGCCCAACAGAAAGCGCCCCGAGTTACTCTTACGCTATTTCTCCTGTGTACTACAGTTCTGTTTCTGGTGCCTTTTCAAGGAAACGGGCAGGATTTGCAGAAGCCTTTTACAGAGTGCGGAGTAGCAGGCAGCACCACCGTCTATGACTACTCAAAGGAAAGCTGGGTGTATTCTGAGGAAAATGATACGAACCGTGCCTCCCTTCCCGCCTCCACGTTCAAAATACTGAACAGCCTGATTCTGCTGGAAGAGAAAGCGGTGCGGGACGAAAACGAAGTTTTGCCATGGGACGGCCAGCAACGAGGAATTCCCGCCTGGAACGCCGATACCGACATGAAAAGCGCCTTCACCAACTCCACGGTTTGGTTCTACGTGCGGCTGGCCGAGCGCATAGGCCAAGACGAATACCGAAGCTGGCTGAAACGCTGCGGCTACGGAAACGGCAAGCTAAAGAACGGTTTTGGGGCTGATTTCTGGAATTACGGCGATTTCGCCATTTCACCCAAAGACCAGATTGAGTTCCTGCGGAAGTTGTACGAAGAGAAACTGCCCTTCGCCAAGGAGAACATCCAGAAAGTGAAACAGATGATGGCGGCCGAACAAACGCCAACCTACACCCTACGCGGCAAAACCGGCCTGACCAGTTACGGCGGAACCAGCAGCGGCTGGTGGATTGGCTACGTTGAAACCAAAGGAAACGTCTACTTCTTCGCCACCCGGCTGCACAAAGACCAGAACACCAAAAACGAGAATTTCGCGGCCTGCCGCAAAACCATCACCCACCAGATTCTGCGGCAACTGGGCATTTTACCGGCCCTTTAACTACAAACCCGTTTCAAGGTTCTTTTCACAAAAAAAGGCGCTAAACGCGGTTTCCGTGCTGGGCAAATCAAGGCACAAAAAAGGCGCTTTCCAGCGCCTTTTTTGTTATACTTTCTTCAGGAAAGCGGTTTTCAAAACCATAACGGTTCTTTCCACACGGCCCTCAATCTCGGCTTCGTCATTGGTGAGCCTGATGTTCTTGACTACGGTTCCTCTTTTGATGGTGGTAGAAGAACCCTTCACCTTTAAATCTTTGATTACCGTAACAGAGTCGCCCTCGCTGAGCAGGTTTCCGTTGCTGTCTCTTACTTCCATGATGGTCTTTTTGATGAAAAGCGGGCTTTGCTTCTGGTGCTGAGCCGCCGCGCAAAGCTACTCCAGTTTTAAGCGGTAAACAATCTGGGCCAACCAGAGTATGCCGAATCAATTCGTAAGTAACTCTCTCGCTTAACAAGTCAGGCACTTCCGTTTCAGGCCTGTTTTTCCAAAAGCAGCCCTGAAACCAGGTTAGCCGATGGTGATGGAATACGCTGCCTCAAACGTTTCACCGGGGCCCAGAGACTGCATTCCTTCTTTGTCGCGGAGTTCAATGGGTTCTCCGGCGCTGCCCGCCACCCCGTACCACGGCTCAATGCAGAGGAACGGTGCGCCCACGCGTTTTGTCCAGATGCCCAGGTACGGGAAGTTGGCGAACTGCACTTGTACGAAGTGTGGGTGTTGGTCGCTCTTGAGGGTCACGCGGTCTGAGCGGAAGCTTTTGAACACGATGGCGTCTTTTTCATAGTGTTCGTAGCGCAGCGGCAGAATGGCCATGTTGTCCAGCACGGGTTCGGTTTGGCCGTTTTGCAGGCCGGTGCCGTCTTCCAGCAGGTAGCGCGACAAGGTCTCGGGTTGGGAGAACTCCAGGTAGTAGTCTTCAAATGCCCCGCCGGGCAGCATAGGCACGTTGAAGGCCGGGTGCGCGCCAATGGAGAACAACATCTCGCCTTCGCCCAAGTGCTGCACCTGCCAGGTCACCTCCAGCGTCTGGCCCCGCAACGTATAGACAAGGCGCAGCGCGAAATCAAAAGGATAGTTTTTCTTGGTTTCCTCCGTGGCTTTCAGCTCAAACACCAGCCGGTTTTCCTGTTCTTCCACCAAGGCAAATTCCTTATCTCGGGCGAAGCCGTGCTGCGGCAGCGAATAGGTCTGCCCCTGGTGCAGGTACTGGTCTTGGGGCAAACGGCCCACAATAGGAAAAAGCACGGGCGCGTGGCGGTTCCAGAAGGTGCCATCGGCTTGCCAAATATACTCGCGGTTGCCTTCTTTTTTGAGGAAACTGCACAGCTCGGCACCGGTGCTTTTCACGCCCACGCGCACGTATTCATTCTCCAGGTAAGTTGCTTTCATAAAAGTTTTTAACGTTGACGCACTTGCTCCACGGCCTGCACCGCATTGCGGAATCTTGTTTGAGAGGAGCCGGAAATCTCTACGAAGGGCGCGCCCATCTGTTCCAGTTCGCGTTTGTACCAGTCATAGAAAAAATGCCGCAAATGCGGATGCTCGCGCTGCGGGTCGGGCTGCCAGGGTAAGTCTACGTTCAGGAGCAGGTACAGGTCGCAGTCCTGTTTCTTGAGTTGCGACAGAATAAAATCTGAGCAGTGGCCGTACGCGTGCTCAGACCAGATTTTGAGCACCAGCAACTCGGTGTCCAGGAAAAGCAGCGGCGGGTTCTTGTCGGCCTCGGCTTGCCAGAGGTTCAGTTGGCCTTTGGCGATGGTCTCCAGGTCGGGCGCCTCGTACGGACGGCCCAGGTTTTCCAGAAAAGGGCGGGCGTATTCCGGCAGCCAGGGCGCGCCGTAGTGCTGGGCCAGCGCCGCCGCCAAGGTAGATTTTCCGGTACTCTCTGGGCCAGTAATCGCTATTTTTAGCAAAAGATTGACGTTTAGGGCTATCCTGTTTTAGAGCTGTTTTCTGAAAAACTGGCTTGAAACAGGCGGGTTGCCTAGGCAAGGTACTTAAAATTACGGAGCCGGAATGGGAGCCGTTTTCTTCCGGAAGTCCAGGTTGTAGGTGAGGCCCACTTGCAGGGTGTGGTTGCTTTCAAACCAGATGCCGTTGCGCTGGGCCACGTGCTGGTGCAGGTAGCCCACCTCCAGCGTGGCGTCTCTGTGGAAGCGGTAGCCCACAGCGGCATAGGCGCGGTTCTGGTCAAAGATGTTGCTGGTCACATTGGGCCCAAAATTCACAAAAATCTCATCATACAGCCCCAGATAAAATTCCTTGTCTTCCAGGGTAGCGCCTTGCAGCGGAAGGGTGGTTCTGAACTGGTAACGGGCGCGGTTCAAATAGGTGTAGTCATCTGCCCCGGCGAATTTAACCCAGCGCTGCTCCAGCCGGAAACGGTGCTGCAAAATGAACCGGCCGTGGTTGTCCCTGAACTGCAGTTGCTGATACGTGCGCTGCTCCGGGAAGTCTTCACGGGCCGGGTTGTCGCCGTACGGATAGGTGTGCACGTAGGCGTAGCCCGCCGCCACGGAGGCCCGGTCTGAGAGGCTATAGACGGCTGCTACGCGCGGCATGAACTGCTGCGGCTCAGTGATCACTTTGTAGCGCCTCAGTTGGAACTCAGTGTGCAGGCTCCATCTATCGGTTAACCGGTGCGTTCCGAAGTACATGTACCAGCCGTTGAAATTGGTGTCATGCCGCCGGGGGTTCTGGGCCAAGGCACGGTCTGGCAGAGACAAAGTGGCTACGAGGAGACAGAAAAAGAGAAATTTTTTCATAGGGTAAGCATTTGGGATTACCTGCTGCAGATGCGGCAGGTACGCCAAAATTAACAAGCACAACTGAAACAGCCTGTTTTAAGCCTCTTTTTCTGAAAATGGCCTAAAACCAGCGTAGCCGCCTATAAAATAAAACCCGCAGCCGAAGCCGCGGGTCAGGGGTAGGTTTATAAAAAGTTTTTCACTCGCTCGCGTCCCGCGCGCGAGTGTTCTGCTTTAATTTGTCATTACTTTTTCATAACAAACTTTGAGACTGTTATTCCAGGGTGCCTTGGTAGAAGTTGGTGTTTTTCTTCCGGTTACGGTAATCATCCAGGTTCATGGTCAAGGCAAAACCGGGAGCTCCGTAAATATAGGCGGGTGATAAATTGACAATAGATGGTTTGCGCCCCCAGCGGTTGCGGTGGGAGAGGTACGCCAAGTGGGATGACAGCATTCCTATCCCGGCGCCCACAAACACGTCTGACTGCCAGTGCTTGTTGTTGAGCATCCTGAACGCCCCCACGCTGGTGGCGATGGTGTACGCGCCAATGCCGTACCACGGGCTCTTGTGCTTCAGCTCTGAGTTGAGGATGGACGCCGCCAGAAAAGCCTGGGCCGTGTGGCCCGAAGGCATAGACTCTCGGTTTTCGCCGTTGGGCCGCTCCAGGTTGGAAACCTGTTTAATCCCAAACACCGTGATGGCAAAGATGGCTTCGGCTTTCAGAATAAGGATAGAGGTGTTCAGGAAGTCGTTGTTTGACTTCACGTTAAACAAGTTGGCCGCCGCCAGTTCTACATAGGGCATCACGAGCAACACATCATCAACCTTTGTATTGAAATTAGGGAAGTGCTTCCGGATGTCGCGCTGGGCGTCATAACTGCTGTACAGGCCATTGTCTTTGATGGTGGTTAGACCATAGGCAATCAGGATAGAGGGAATGATGGTGGCTCTGAATGCCTTGGACTTGAAAAAAGGGGTTTTGATACCGGGAGGGGTAACCGGCCCCTGATATTTTTTCAGCGTATCCGTCACCACCGGATCCTGGTACTTTTTAAGGGTGTCTGCTTCCTGGGCCAGCAGTTCCTGGGTAGACAAGCCAAAGCAGAAAGTAAGCGCAAGCCAAATACGTACTATATTTTTCATAATACAACGGTTGAGTGAGAAGGTAACTTCTGCTTAATCGTTATAAAAAATAAAAGGGTTACTTGCAGAGCCTCTTTTTTTTACCTCTGCCTGGTTTGCAGAGGGTATAATCAGCTTAAATAGCACTTAACCGAGCTAAACGCCTCCTTTTTCTAATGGCTTCCGCTTAGTAGTCCTTTCTCTAATTTACCCCGCCCCGCTTATTCCTTGAAAACAGCCTTGAAACCCAGTCTCAGAAGATCTGGCAAGAGCACCTTTAAAGAAATTAATGCTTACCAGGCCTTTTTGCGCGCCTACTGGGTAGACGGCACGGCTTGTTCACGCACCTGCAGGCTTTTCTTCCAGTCAACGTAGCCCCACCACGCCAGCGCAAGGTAGAGGAAGTAAAGAACCGCCGTGAGATAGAGTTCCTTGTAAATGTAAATGGGCACGTACACGGCGTCTACCGCCATCCAGATCAGCCAGTTCTCCAGTTTTTTCCGGCTCATGAGCCATTGCGCGCCTAAACTCACGGCGGTGGTGGCAGCATCCCAGTAAGCCAGATCGGCGTTGGTGTTATAGTGCAGGTAAGAACCCAGCCCCAGCGTGAACAGCGGCACAAACAGCAGGAGCCACCCCCACTGGCTGGAGGTCATTTTAGTGACCGGCCGTTCTTCCCGTTTGTTTCCTTTATACAGCCACAGGTACCAGCCATAAAAGTTGAGTCCGGCAAACATGACCTGCAGGCCCATGTCGGCGTAGAGGCGGGCGTCATAGAAGATGACGATGTACAACGTCACGCTGATGAGCGCGGTGGGAAACGTCCAGATGTTTTGCCTGGCCGCGAGCCACACACACAGGAGACCGGTCATGACGCCTACTACTTCGGTGACGGTAGCCAGATTCCATTGGCTGGGCGATAGAAAATCCATAGAGAAGAAATTGCCGCCTCCCGTTTTAGCCCTGTTTTCAGAAAACCTGCCCTTAAACAGATGGGCGCATTGGTAGCAGGCACAAAAATAGAAGCTTCGCAGTGGGTTCAAGCCGAGGCTAGGTATTTAGGCCAAACTTTTTCACCGTATCTTTGCCCCATGCTGCCCGAGATCACTCCCCAACAACTGAAAGAACGCCTGGTATCCCAGGAACCCCTGCAACTTATTGACGTGCGCGAACCGCAGGAATGGGCCATCTGCAACTTGGGCGGCCAACTGATCCCGCTGGGTGAACTCCCCAGACAAGCTGCTTCTTTAGACAAAGACACGCCCACCGTCCTCCTTTGCCACCACGGTTTCAGAAGCGCACAGGCCCTTTTATTTCTGCAGCAACGCCACGGCTTCACCAATCTGCTCAACCTGAAAGGCGGCGTGCACGCCTGGGCCCAGGAGGTAGACCCTACGTTTCCGGTGTATTAAGGCTGGTTTGTCTGGGAGCTGTTTTTGCTCTGATTTCCCGTTTCGCCAATCAGGAGATTGGCCGTCTGTTGTTGTGCGCAGGGCGCTGTCGCTAACTCTACGCACAACAACAGACACTCGTAGGAGCTGCGCGCACTACGAGGTCTTTTAAGTAGGCGGTCTTGTGGTTGGCAGACATCTAGCAGCTATGTGCAGTTTTCCAGTGTACATGCGCCTTCGCCCCCGGAATTCTTGCTGAGGAAGTGTGTTCATAAGCTCCGTTTTCGGCCTGTTTTCCGGGAAACGGCCCCGAAACGTACTTGAACCCACCCCTACCCCTCCGAGGAGGGGAATACTCCTTTGCGGCAGAATACAGGCAATGCAACTAATCACCGTTTCTACCATCACCACTTCTGCTACTTTCCCCAGTTCCAGTCTTCCCCGAGCGCGCCTCGCTTTTGGCCCTAGACAGACTTCAGCTAAGAGCGAATATCTTCTCAGGCCGAAAGGGCAGTGCGAGAGGGGAGGACGGGGCCTCGCGGCCGTGAGCGCTTAGCGGAACAGATGAAACATTACAGCACTTGCACCCACGCAAAAAGCGGACAATCCTAGGGAACAGCGTAAGGCGTGTACCTGCTCATATCCACGCAAGAAGCAGCCAAACCTAGGGAACAGCAAAAGGCATGCACCAACATCATAAGCCCCTACCAAGAACAAACAAACCCCACTTTTAAGCTAGTTTTCCAAAATCAGCCCCTAAACGCTAGGATATTCAATTTTTCCCTTAACTTTACGTGGCAAATACCATATCCGCTATTTGCTATGCAGTTTCACGCTCCCAATCTGTTGTTCGAAGCCCTGACTTACGACGACGTTCTGCTATTACCCGCCTATTCAGAGGTACTTCCCAAAGACACCAATACTTCCACCCAGCTTACCCGCAACATCCGGGTGAACATTCCTATTGTGTCGGCGGCCATGGACACCGTGACCGAGGCCGATATGGCCATTGCCATGGCGCAGGAAGGCGGCATCGGGTTCATCCACAAAAACATGAGCATCAAGCAGCAAGCCGAACAGGTGCGCAAGGTGAAACGCTCTGAGAGTGGCATGATCCTGGATCCGGTTACGCTGCATGAGCACGCCACGCTGGGCGAGGCCATCCAGATCATGAAGGAACACCGCATCGGCGGAATTCCCATTGTGTCTACCGACAAGAAACTGGTGGGCATCATCACCAACCGCGACCTTCGGTTCGAGAAAAACTTCTCGGTGAAGGTGTCTGAGATCATGACCAAAGACCGGCTCATCACCGCCCCCAAAGGCATTGAACTGGACAAGGCCGAAGACATTCTGCAGGAATACAAAATCGAGAAACTGCCGGTGGTGGACGAAAACGGGGTGCTGGCCGGATTGATCACTTACAAAGATATCCTGAAAAGAAAACACCGCCCGTACGCCTGCAAAGACGAGTTCGGGCGTTTGCGCGTGGGGGCCGCCGTGGGCGTGACGCCCGACGTGCTGGATCGCGTAGGCGCGCTGGTGGAAGCCGGGGTAGACGTGATCAGTGTGGACACGGCCCACGGCCACTCCAAAGGGGTGATGGACGCGGTGCGCAAAATCAAAGACGCTTTCCCCGAGATTGACCTCATTGCCGGCAACGTGGCTACCGCCGCAGGAGCCAGAGCCCTGGCCGACTCCGGGGCCGATGCGGTGAAGGTAGGCGTGGGCCCGGGCTCTATCTGTACCACCCGTATCATTGCCGGTATTGGGGTGCCGCAGTTGTCTGCCGTGATGGAGGCCGTAAAAGGCCTGGAAGGCACCGGCGTGCCGGTCATCGCCGACGGCGGCATCAAGTTCTCTGGTGATCTGGTGAAAGCCATTGCGGGCGGGGCCAGCACCATCATGATCGGGTCTCTGTTGGCCGGCACTGAGGAAGCCCCCGGCGACATGCAGATCTACGAAGGCCGTAAATTCAAAACGTACCGCGGCATGGGCTCCATTGAGGCCATGGGCGAAGGTTCCAAAGACCGCTACTTCCAGGATGCCGAGGATGATGTCAAAAAACTGGTGCCCGAAGGCATTGTGGGCCGCGTGCCGTACAAAGGCCTGGCCGGCGAGGTGCTGTACCAACTGGTAGGCGGCCTCAAGGCGGGCATGGGCTACTGCGGTGCCCCAGACATTGAGGCGCTGAAGAAAGCCAAAATGGTGAAGATCACCGGGGCCGGCCTGCGCGAAAGCCATCCGCATGACGTGCAGATCACCCGCGAGGCACCCAACTACAGCCGCTAGTCACGTAAGAAACCCGCTATTTTCTACTACCTTCCTGTTTTGCTCTGTTCAAGAAATTTCTTGGGCAGAGCAAAATTCGTTTTATGGGTCTTTTTTCTAAAGTAGCTGCAAACGAACCCCAGCTAAGGAGGAAGACGGAACTACTGACATTCCACCCGCAAAACTGCCAGTGGTTCCCGGCGAGTCTGGAGACTCGCTTCATATCCCATGGCACAAGACTGGAGTCTCGCGCCAGTAGGTTCTAAAGCCTGCTTCCGCAATACCGCTCGCTCCCAAGAACTCGTAGCGTCTTTAGACCTGCGAGCGTCTGCGCCGATGCCGTTTACAGCCCGTTTTCTGCAAAACAGCCCCGAAACGTTGAGAGGAAGGGAGGATGTCTGCCCCGCAGAAAAAACCAACCGCAGAAAGCAATGCGTGCCCGAGACAAGGCGGTGCCTGGTCTTTACCGGAATCTAATGTATCCGGTTTCCGGCCTAGTTTCCGGAAAATAGCCTCAAAACGCATCGGCGGGGTTCTCTCTCGTCTTCATGAAAGATCGTTACGCGGTTTGGTATAATTCAGATTCCCTCGGCGCAGATGCTGAGTAAACGGCTTTGCCACAACAGATTAGCCCCACATCAGCTTCTACCCGTGCCAATAGAGCGTTTTAAAGCCGTTTTGCTGTGAATCATTGTAAAAGATTTAGCGTTTACTATATAGGCCTCCCCTATTACGGAGAGCGTAGTTTTAAATAACAGAAGCTATGCTGTACAAGCCAGGTGGCTTAGCCAGCCGCAGGGGGAGCTATCAGGGCCCGGTTTGAAGAACATAACTTTTTTTTAATTACTTTTAAGAAAATATCGTATTCACCCTCATCTATCACCTAACCAACCACAGCAGGCAATCCCTCCAATGCCCCAAGACAAAACCATCAAACAGCTAGGCCTAATAACCGCAAGTGTGAGCTGGGTGCTGCTATTGGTGAATGTTTTGTTTTTGGCCCGCCAGGAACAGATAGGCGAAGCCAATGGTGCCTTCCCGTACCTCAACAACCTGTTGTCTGTGGTGTTCATCCTGTCTGTATTCCTGTACCAGCGGCACAACGTTCCCATTCAGCGCAGCGCCGAGTTCACCTCTCCCCTGTGGAGCCTCTTTGTCAAAGGTGGGCTGGGTGCGTATGCCTGGTTGCTGTTTTACTTGAGTTACCCCAACCTGAGCCGGCACTGGTTTAGCAGCCCGTATCTGCTGGATGTCTCCTATCAGGTACTTTTCGGGTTACTGATCTATTTCCTGGCCAAGGCGTTCTACACGTGGCGGCAGCTTATTCTGTACCACAAAACCAAAGACGTTCAGAACCAGTGGAAATGGTTTGAGATTCTGGTATACCTTTCTCTATTGGTGACGTTGCTTGATGTGGCCTACACAGAGCATTTCTTCCTTATCCTGGATCTGGGCCTGTTGCTGCTGTACAGCCTTTACATGAGCGTGCACCAACGGTGGATCGCGTTCCTGACCCTGGACAAGAAATGGGGCTGTATCTTCCTGCTCACGGCGGTCATCGCCTCGGGCATCCTGTTTGCCAACTTCCTGTATCTCTACAACAGTTCTCGGGAGCTGGAGGTAGATTACACAGACAACCCGTTCATTCTCCTGGTTCTGGCCTTTGTTCTTATTTACGCGCTGGCTTCCTTTCTGGTAGCGCTTTTCAGCTTGCCCACCACCCGGGTTTTTGAGCAGCGGAACGCCGACCTCCTGAGTTTCCAACGCCTGAGCCACACCATTCAGCAGGGCCGAAGCGAAGACGAGGTCTACAACATGCTGTTTGAGAGCGCCATCAAAGCCACCGGGGCAGACGCCGCCTGGCTGGAGGTTGGCGAAGTCACGCAACTAGACACGTCCCAGGCAACCGGCAATCCTGTTGATGCAGAAACGCAGGTCTTGGTGAGGGCTCTGATCAAAAAGGCGCAGGAACAGAATAAGGCAGCTGCCATAGACAGCGTGTACGTAAACGGAGATTTGGGCCTTCTTCCGGAGTTCAAAAACCACCAGATTGTCTTTAACTCCCTTCTGCTGGTGCCGCTGGTTTCTTCCAAGCGCCGGTACGGCTACCTGTATCTGCTGCTGGAGCTAGAACAAGGCTTTGCCCCAGACACCATAAGTGTGGTGCAGTCTTTCGCCAACCAGACGGTGCTCACCATTGAAAACCTGCGCCTCATGCAGGAATCATTGCAGAATGAGCGCTACAAAGAGGAACTCAAGATCGCGACGCTGGTGCAAGACCGCCTGAACCCCAAAACCTTCCCCACCGATACCTGGTTTGACATCAGCACCTACTCGCAGGCGGCCAAAGAAGTGGGCGGCGATTTTTATGATTACCTGCAGTTGAGCAAGTCACGCATTGCCATCATCATAGGAGACGTGTCGGGCAAAGGGATTTCGGCGGCTTTCCACATGGCCCAGATGAAAGGCATTTTCCACGGGCTCATGCAGCAGGATTTACTGCCCGATGAGTTCATGGTGCAGGCCAACAGCGCCCTCAGCCGGTGCCTGGAACGTACCTCCTTCATTACCTCGGCGCTGTACATCATTGATTACGAGATGCAGGGCGTGTCCTTCGCCCGGGCGGGCCACTGCCATACGCTTTACTATAACTCTATGATGGAAGATACGTTCTACTTTCAGACAGAGGGACTAGGCTTGGGCATTGTGCGGGATCCCTCCTACGCCAAACGCATCCACCGGCTGCACTATGATTACAACCCCAATGATGTGATGGTCATTTACACCGATGGGATTGTGGAAGCCCGTAACACCCGGCAGGACGAGTACGGCGAGGAACGCCTGAAATATATGCTTTCCCAAACCTATCACCTAGAGGCCGAGGACATCAAAAGTGCGATCATCAACGATGTCAATGACTTCAGCAGTGATATCCTGCACGATGACCAAACCTTACTCGTGATCAAATTCAAACACCGTCAACCTAACAAATAGAGGATTCGTAAAGAAGCACGATGAAAATAAAACATACTATCACCGACAACACCATCACCATCAGTTTAGATGGTGAACTAGACGCCAGCTCCTCTGTGCTGCTGGATGAAGAACTCTCCAACCCCAGCATCATGATGTTTGGAAAGATCTTGGTTGACTGCAAAAACCTCAATTACATTTCCTCGGCCGGTTTAGGCGTGTTCATCTCGCATTTGCAGCGGTTTGAAGATGCCCAGATCAAGCTTATTTTCTTCAACATGCAAGAGAAAGTGCGCAATGTATTTGAGATTCTGGGGCTGGATCTGCTCATGACCATTGTCTCTTCTTATGAAGAAGCTGTGACCATCGCCAATGACTAACAAGATCCGGGTCAGCTGTGACAGGAAGAATCTGAAAGTTATCCGGGCCTTTGTGACGGAGACGCTCTTACCTGTCCATTTGTCTGAGATCATGTTAAACCAGATCATTTTGGCCGTAGACGAGATCTGCGCCAACCTGATCATCCACTCCAACCAGGAAAACAGCCAGAAACACCTTTGCCTTACCATCAGGTATGATGAAAGACAAATCATTTTTGAGCTGGAAGACAACGGTACTCCCTTTGTGCAGGCCAATTACAAAGAGCCTGACATTCTAGATAACATAAAAATCGGCAAAAAAGGAGGCGTGGGCGTGGCGCTGGTAAACCGAATCATGGACAAAGTAGAATACAGTGTGAAGGGCTCTACCAACATCTGCCGCATGCACAAACTCATTGCGTAACCTGCTTTCCTATAATTTCTTTCCTGCACACAATAAAAACCGTTTCTGGCCTGTTTTGACCAAAAGATGCCAGAAACGGAGCAGGCTTTCCCCTTCCCTGCTGCTCTGGCACTATGTTTTTCAATAGTGTCCTGTTCTCTCCAAAAAAATGAGTAAAATTGCATAATGTATGGGAAGTCTATTTGCCAGACCTTCCGCATTTTGCTGACATCTATGCGAGTTTCTTCCTTGTACGTGGGCCTGAGTGCCCTGCTCCTTTTCCAGTGTACTTCTCCTAAAAAGGCAGCTGAACCTGTTTTGCTTACCATTGGCCCAGAGAAAGTTCCGGTTTCTGAGTTTGCCTATGTGTATGAGAAAAACAACACCAGCACAGACAGCGCCTTTTCCAGCGCCAGTGTAAACGAGTACCTGAACCTGTACACCAACTTCAAACTGAAAGTGGCTGAGGCCAAAAGCCGCGGCTTAGACACTACCCAAGCGTTTAAGACCGAACTAGGCGGGTACAAAGAGCAATTGGCCCAACCGTTCCTCACAGAGAAAAGCGTGACCGACCAATTGGTGCGGGAAGCCTATGAACGCCTGAAGAAAGAAGTAAACGCCACCCATCTTCTCATAAACGTTGACATGGAGGCCGACCCCAAAGACACGCTGGCCGCCTACCAGAAGATCATGGATTTGCGAAACCAGGCTATAAACGGAACCCCGTTTGAGTCACTGGCCCAGCGTTTCTCTGAAGACCCTTCGGCTAGGGAGAACGGCGGAAATTTGGGCTATTTCACGGCCTTGCAGATGGTGTACCCGTTTGAGAATGCCGCCTTCACTACGCCGGCAGGCCAAATCTCGCAGCCGGTAAGAACCCGTTTTGGCTACCATATCATCAAAGTGAACGAGGTGCGTCCGGCCCAGGGCGAGATCAAAGTGGCGCACATCATGGTGCGGGCCCAGCAAGGCCTGCCCAAGGCCGATTCTTTGGTGGCCAAAAAGAAGATAGACGAAATCTACAGCCGGGTACAACGCAAAGAAGACTGGAACAAACTCACTTCCCAGTTCTCTGAAGACGCCGCCTCCGCAGATAATGGGGGCGAACTGCCGTGGTTCGGCACGGGCCGCATGATTCCTTCCTTTGAGGAAGCTGCCTTTGCCTTGGCCCAACCGGGTGCCATCACGCCTCCGGTGCAGACCGCTTACGGGTGGCACATCATCAAATTACTGGAGCGCAAAGAACTGCCCTCATATGAAGAGATGGAAACCTCGCTCCGTAACCGCATCGCCAAAGATTCCCGCTCAGAGCTGAACAAAGCCGCCTTCCTGCGCCGCATCAAAACCGAAAACAAATTTCAGGAGAACCCACCCATCAAGGAAGCAACCCTGCGCTTGGCAGATTCTACCCTGCTGGCGGGCAAATGGCAGTTCAATGTTCCGGCAGAGCCGAAGAATTTACCCACCGCCGCGCTGTTCACCATTAACGGCCAGCCGTACACCGTGGGCAAGTTTGCCACGTACATTGATGCGAACCAACGCCCTAGACAGAACGTGTCTCCGGCCCACGCCCTGAACCTGCTGTATGACAAGTTTGTGGAAACCAGCCTGCTGGACTATGAGCGCGAGCACCTGGAAGAAAAGCACCCCGATTACAAAATGCTGGTGAACGAGTACCATGACGGCATTCTGCTGTTCCAGTTGATGGAAGAGAAAGTATGGGCCAAAGCGGTGGAAGACACCGTAGGGTTGAAAGCTTTCTTTGAAGCCAATAAAGAAAAATACATGTGGGGAGAACGTGCCCAGGCCACCATCCTGAGCGCCGCCAACCCAACCGTTCTTGCCCAGGCCCAGTCGCTGCTAAGAGCAGGCAAATTCCTGTCTCCCAGAATGAAACCCATAGACTTGCTGTTTACGTCAGGCAGCGCCACTCTTTCTAAAGCGGCCACCGCCCAGCTAGACCAACTGGCTGGCGCTGTTTTGGCAGACACCACTTTATCGCTGGAAATGACTGGGTACCAAGATGCCCGCGAAAGCGCGAACCGGAAGAACTCTACCCTGCCCGCCCGCCGTACCACAGCCGTAAAGAACTACTTGCAGCAGAAAGGCGTTAGCGGAGAAAACATGAAACTAGTGCCTGCTTCCAGTGAATCTATTGGTGCCCGCCGGGTGTCTTTGCGCGTGTACACCTCAGATGTGCAGGCCCTAGCCGAGCAACTGAACCAGGGTAACCCACTGGCCCTGCAAGTGACTTCCCGTAAATTCCAGCGGGGTGACCATAAAGTGTTGGACGGAGTGACCTGGAAGCCGGGCACCTACAACGTCACGCAAGACGGCCGCTCCATCTGGATTAAGATTGACCGGGTAGAAGCCCCTGCTCCTAAAAAGCTCAATGAAACCCGGGGCGCGGCCATCTCAGATTACCAGACTTATCTGGAGCAGGAATGGATCAAAGAACTACGCCAGAAGTACCCAATAAGTGTGAACCAGACGGAGGTACAGAAGCTTATTAAGAAGTAAGCAGGCCCGAAGTTTCTTTTAGTGAAGCCGTTTGCCTAGCTTTGTTTGTTTACCACTATACTATTTTGCAAGAGAAGCGGTTCTATACAAAGCAACCGCTATACAGAATACCATGAAAATCAGAATTTCTTTTTCTTCATTCTTTAAAAGCCTTCTCCTCCTCGGTGTTTTGGGTTCTATGGCGCAACGCGCAGAAGCCCAACAAGCTACGTTGATAGACAACATTGTAGCCAAGGTAGGAGGCCATATCATCTTACGTTCAGAATTGGAGTTCCAGCACGCCAACGCCGCTGCCCAAGGCTACAAAACACCAGATCTGAAATGCCAGATTTTACAGTCTTTGGTACAGAACAAACTCCTCTTGGCCCGGGCCGAGGTGGATTCTGTCATTGTAGAGGAAGGCACTATCAATGCCGAACTGGAAGGCCGTTTAAACCAATTTGTTGCTCAGATTGGGAGCCAGGAAAAGCTGGAGGCGTATTACAACAAACCCATGAGTGAGATCAGAAGTGATCTTCGCCGCAGCCTGAAAGAACAGTTGACCGTTCAGAAAATGGAGCGGGAGATTGCCGGCAAAATGAAGGTGACCCCCAAAGAGGTGCAACAATACTTTAACCGCATTCCTAAAGACAGCTTACCCTATTTCTCCACTGAGGTGGAAGTGGGCCAGATTGTAAAGATCGCGCAGATTGGCACGGCCCAGAAACAGGCGGCCCGTGAGCAGTTGGAATCCATCCGGAAGCGTATTCTAGCCGGGGAAGATTTCGCGGCGCTCGCCCGTCAGTATTCACAAGACCCAGGCTCTGGCGCCGCTGGCGGAGAACTTGGCTTCTTCAAGAAACGCGAGTTGGTACCAGAATATGAAGCCGCGGCGTTAAAGCTGCAGCCCGGTGAAACCTCTCCGGTGATTGAGTCTATGTTCGGGTTCCACATCATCCAGTTGCTGGAGCGCCGCGGAGAAGAGTTCAATACCCGCCATATCCTTATCAAGCCCGCTACGGCTCAGGTAGACCTGCAACAAACCGCGCATCTGCTGGATAGCATCCGGACGCTTGTTCAGAAAGACACCCTTTCGTTTGCCAAAGCGGCCAAAGACTTTTCAGATGACATGGCCACCAAAGGAAACGGCGGTATGATCACGCTGCCTGGTAGCCCTACCACCTATATTCCCGTTGACAAAGTAGACCCGTCTGTTTTCTTCGTGATTGACACCATGCAAGTAGGCTCTATCAGTGGGCCGCTTCCGTACCGTACCGAAGACGGCAAAGAAGCCATGCGTATCCTTTACCTCAAATCTAAAGCCGCTCCGCACCAAGCCAACCTGCGGGACGATTACCAGAAAATTGCCGCTGCGGCCCTTGCCGACAAACGCAACCGAGCCATTACTGAGTGGTTCGAGAAAAACAAAGAAACGGTGTTTGTAGACATTGCGCCAGATTTCAAAACCTGTAGTTTAGACGACTAACCTCCCCTTCTATGCCTCCCTTTGCCTCTGACAAAGAAGCCGCAGATGCGCTTCACCATGCCTACAAGCGTCTGACCGCTGAGATCTCCCAAACCATCATTGGCCAGGAAGAAGTGGTGAAACTGGTGCTGACTGCTGTTTTTTGTCAGGGGCATTGTCTTTTGGTGGGAGTACCGGGCCTGGCCAAGACCTTATTGATTCAGACCATCTCCAATTCATTGGATCTGTCGTTCAACCGGGTGCAGTTCACCCCAGATTTAATGCCCTCAGATATTCTGGGTTCAGAGACCTTAGATAATAACCGGCAATTCCAGTTTGTGAAAGGCCCGGTGTTTGCCAACATTGTACTGGCAGATGAGATTAACCGGACGCCACCTAAAACCCAGGCCGCCTTGCTGGAGGCCATGCAGGAATACTCGGTGACGGTGGCAGGCCACCATTATAACTTGCCCCGGCCTTTCTTTGTGCTGGCCACCCAGAACCCCATTGAGCAGGAAGGCACGTACCCGTTACCCGAAGCCCAGTTAGACCGTTTCATGTTCCATATAGCCCTCGCCTACCCCAGCTACGAGGCCGAACTGCAGATTGTCAAGAACACCACCGGCGACCGCAAACACACGCCCAACGTAGTCCTGCACGCCGATGAAATCACCGCTTTCCAGCAATTGGTGCGCCGCGTCCCGGTCACCGACAACGTGGTGGAATACGCCGTGAAACTGGTACACAAAACCCGCCCCAACACCTCATTGGCCGGGCCACAAACAGACCAGTACCTGGAGTGGGGAGCCGGCCCCCGCGCCTCGCAGCACCTGATCATGGGTGCCAAGTGCAACGCCCTCATCAGAGGAAAATACTCCCCTGATATTGAAGACGTACAGGCAGTAGCCGTTCCTATTCTGCGTCACCGCCTGGTGCGCAACTTCAAAGCCGAGGCCGAGGGCATTACCGTAGAACAAATCATCAAAGGTCTGCTATAGCGTTTTAAGCCTGTTTTCCAGAAAACAGCACCAAAACAGCACTTGCCGAAAGGCAAGGCAACGGTAAGTGATGAAAAAGAGTAACGCATTGTGTACTTTTGCCCAGATTCTTTAAACCTAACTCCGCATGGAAGCAGCAGCTCTTTACGAACGCTTTGAAAACAACCTGGAAACCATCTTCTCTTACATTAAGCGAGGTTTAGATGTACGTACTACGCCGTACCACATCTCCATGCCCTTAGAGCTGAGCCTCCTGTGCGACGTCCTGGCCAACGCGGGTTTCCCCTGCCGGGTGACCAAAGACGGTTTTGATGCGCTTACTGAGTTTCACGACCTATACATGCAGGAAGGCCAACGGATTTCTGACGTGATGCACCGGATACTGGAAGACAAACGCGCGTACATCCGCACCGCAGATGGCACTGTGTTAATGAAAGAGCAGCTTATCAGACGGTTAGAATATTTCAATGAGATTGCCCACTCCATGGAAGTGATTGCCCGCCTACAGCAATTAGGCAGTCCCTTGCAGTACAACTACCCCTTCCTGAACCAATAAACCGCCGAAGCTTTCCTGTTCACCAGATTGCCCCATTTCATAGAAACATACCTAAAGCGCGGGAGCCTCATCTGCATATAGACAGCCCTCCCGTGCTTGGTGATATATGCCATAGGCATATATCACCAGACCATGCCCATGGCCAGACAGCAAGGTTGTTCTCTTCTACTTTGCGTAAAAACACTTTACCTGCCTTCTCATACCCACTATTGCATAATTGGTGCGCCTTTGAAGGAGATGGAGAAGAGCTAGAACCCACCCCACCCCCCCAAAGAGGGGAATACGCCTTTGCAGGGGATAGGAATGCGTTAGAGACAAGGCCAGTACCTGATCCTTACGGGTTCTCACCACGGCTTCTGCTCCGTTACTTCTGCTACTTTCCCCAGTTCCAGTCTTCCCCGAGCGCGCCTCGCTTTTGGCCCTGAATGGACAGCTACTAAGAGCAGAGGACTTCTCAGGCCGAAAGGGCAGTGCGAGAGGGGAAGGCGGGGCCCCGCGGCCGTGAGCGCATACCGCCAAAGATGAAACAATACCGCACTTGCACCCACTAGAAAGCGGACAAGCCAAGGGAACAGCAAACTGCGTGCACCTGCTAATACATCCCACGCAGAAGCGACCAAGCCAAGGGAACAGCGTAAGGCATGCACAAACTAATATCCAAGCACTAAGCGGGCAAAGGAACGGCAAACCATATGACATCTGCTAACCGCAATATCAGGTGAGCACCCAAACCTCCCAAGAGAGAATTCTCCCTAAGGAAGCCAGTTCCAGGCAGAGGTTAAAGCGCAGAAATAAACTTACGTCAGGCTAGAAACCCAACGTAGACCTCGCTTCCTTTACAAGGATACACCCACCAAACCTCACGAATCAAACTTCCTGCTCATAAAACCCGCAATTTTAGAATCTGCCTGAAAGCTGTCTCGTACACCAAACAAAACCAGACACTTTACATGCAACCCCTCACCACCACTTCTGCGACAAGCGTTGAAATTTCCACCGAAAGGCTTAGCATACGTCCGTACACGCTGGAGATGGCTCCTACTTTCTGGAAGTTGCTGAGCCAGAACCGGGCCCGCCTGCTGCCCGATTTCCCTGACCGTACCTCGGCGGTGATGACCTTAACCGATGCCCAAAACCGAATTAAAGTGTTCATGGCGCAGCACCAGAGTGGCGATTTGTACAGCTTCGGGATTTGGCGCAAAGAAACCGGCGACTACATAGGGGACATCACCCTGCGCCGCCTGGCCCGCGGAAAACCTTTTTCTGAGGTAGGCTATTATCTGGGCGAGCAGGCGGAAGGCCACGGCTACGCCACTGAGGCACTCAAAGGCATTGCCCGTCACGCCTTCCAGGATCTTAAGATGGAAAGTATCAACCTCCGCTGCACCATTGACAATGCACGCAGCAAGCGGGTAGCAGAACGGAGCGGGTTCACCCACCTCAAGACCTATACCCCTGTTTTGCAGGATTCGGCGGGCGCACCGTCCTCGCCCATCCATGTGTACCGCTTATCAAAAGATGATACCAACGCCGCTCTGCTGTGGTAACCGGTTTTAGGCTCCTTTTCTGAAAACCAAGCGTAAAACAGAGCTATCTTTTCTTGAGCCGGGCCAGAAAAAAATCTGAGTTGAAGTTGAGGTACAGACTATTGGAGAACTCCAGCTGCGGGTCATCCAGATCAATGTACGGCTCCAGGCGCAGGGTTAAGGTGAGCCCTTGGGTCAATTCCAGGTCATGCAGGAAGCGCACAATCAGGAGCTGGCGGTTTTTCTGCGTGTAGTCTGCCGATTTGAAATTGGAGGACACCGACGGGAACAGCTTACCGCCCAGTTCAGAGTAATACCCGTTGCCGCGCCAGTAACTCAGCAGCACGTTCTGGTATTTGGTGTCTACCCCGGCGTTCAGGTACAAACCGCCGCCCTGCTTGAACGGCTGCACCTTGGTATTGGAAAAGTCTTTCCAGCCCACCACATATGGCTGAAAGTGCAGCGCCTTCAATACTTTCTTGTCATAGCTTTTCCTGATCACCAGCCCGGCCGCTACGTTGGTCAGGGTCACCAAAGGTAAATCGGCCACATCAATCTGCCCGCCCCGGTGCTGGGCCGTGAACTGGAGCGGCAAGCCGATGTAGGTTCCCGTTTCGGGGGTGTTTTCCGGAAAATCAAGCGAAACCGGCGTTCTATAAAGCGTGAGTTCCGCCGAGGCACCGCCCGCTACTTCTTCCTGGAACGGATCCATGCGGCGCAGGTAGCGCTGCCAGTCAATCCAGACATCCAACTTGGCGCCGGGTTTGTTCAGCAGAAACTGAATCCCGTTCTCCAGCCGGTTGGTGATCACGCGCTCAAAATCATACAGCGGTTCTATGTAGCCGTGGTTCAGGTGGCCCTCCAGCGTACCAAAAAGCAGGGCCATACCGTTTTCCTCATAGCGGATGGTGAACGTGGGCTGCAGGAGGGAGTATCGGCGCGAGCCGAAGTCTTTCTGCACCTGCACGCCCGCGTCAATGCGCACGTTGGCCGACGGAAAATAAATGAGCCGCGGGTTGAGGTGATAGCCAAAAAGCGTGTAGCCTTCAGCGATGTCATTGAAATACTCGTTGTTCTTCTGAAAACCCAGCACATTGAGCCCCAACTGCAACTCACCGGCCTGGTCGGGCTTTACCGGTCGCCTGAACTCCAGGGCTTTGTTGTTTAGCTGCGCGAGGGCGGTTTGACCTGCTAGAATAGCAGCGGTGGCTACCAGAAGCCATTTTTTAGACATAAGAATACGGTTACGCTACTGTTTGTGAAATAGAGGCTAAAAACCCACCAACCCACTCTCCTACCCACCTGCTGAAAGGTACTTAAAAACCGGAAGAAACTTGTACGTGAAAGCACTTTCCGCCCGCTGCTCCTTCCAGATTGATAATCGGTTTTAGGGCTGTTTACAGGAAAACAGCCTTAAAACGGCTGTTTAACGTGGGAGATGCTTGCAAGGTTTACCCGTAAAAATACGGCCTTGGCCTGTAACTAATAAGCGAGATTTTTTGTTGCCAAGAAGCGCGGGCATCGCCTACTTTGGGACTCGGGCGCTAAGTCTTTGCTGCTTTGGCAGTTGGCTTTTTGCTAGTTTCAGTAGCAAAAAGGTTAAAAATAAAACTAAAAAAAGTAGTAAATCTTGGCACAAATCCGGTACTTTGGGTGTTTCCTTTATACACCTCCGGAATATGTCTGGAAAGCAGGAAAACGCCGCGGCTAGCGTTTGCAGATTGCCTCAGGAAGTTGTAAATTCATCAAAAACTTAAGCATAGAAAACACAAACATGAGTGTACAAAGCGAAAAATTAAAGGCGCTCCAACTCACCATCGACAAGCTGGACAAAACCTACGGTAAAGGTACGGTCATGAAGCTGAACGATACCCAGGTGGTGGACGTCCCAGCCATTTCTACCGGCTCCTTGGGCTTAGACATCGCCTTGGGAATTGGTGGTCTTCCGCGCGGAAGAGTGGTGGAGATTTACGGGCCAGAATCGTCCGGTAAAACTACCCTCACCATGCACTGCATCGCGGAAGCGCAGAAAAAAGGGGGTATTGCCGCGTTTATTGACGCTGAGCACGCTTTTGACAAAGCATACGCCGAGAAATTGGGCATTGATACTGAGAATCTCCTTATTGCGCAGCCAGACAACGGCGAGCAGGCCCTGGAGATTGCCGATCACTTGATTAGCTCTGGTGCCATTGACATTATTGTAATTGACTCTGTGGCCGCGCTGGTGCCCAAAGGCGAACTGGAAGGCGACATGGGCGACAGCAAAATGGGGCTTCAGGCGCGTTTGATGTCTCAGGCCCTAAGAAAGCTCACGGGTACCATCAACAAAACCGGTTGCTGCTGCATTTTCATCAACCAGTTGCGCGAGAAGATTGGCGTCATGTTCGGGAACCCCGAGACCACCACGGGTGGTAACGCCCTGAAATTCTACGCCTCGGTACGTCTGGATATCCGTCGTATTGGTCAGATCAAAGAAGGCCCGGACAATATCACGGGTAACCGCACCAAAGTGAAAGTGGTGAAAAACAAGGTGGCGCCTCCGTTCAAAGTAGTGGAGTTTGACATCATGTACGGCGAAGGTATCTCCAAAGTAGGCGAAATCCTGGACTTGGGGGTTGAGCTGAGCGTGGTGCAGAAATCAGGTTCCTGGTTCTCTTACAACGGCGACCGCTTAGGCCAAGGCCGCGATGCCGTGAAGCAGTTCCTGTTAGACAACGAAGAACTGATGCAGGACATTGAAAACAAAATCAGAGCGATTGTGAAAGGCGAGCCCGAGAAAGTGGCGGCGGCCCTAGCAGACACCCCTGAATAATCTTCTTATATTTCCCATGAAACGGCACCTTTTTAGGTGCCGTTTCTGTTTAACTGGAGTTGCCTCTGAAAAAATGTACCTTTGCGTACCCCTCCTGAGCCCCAATAGGATTTGGTACGACATTTGAATAGCTTCAGGCATACTGGAAAGATTGGCTTATGCGTGTAAAACATCAACTATTACTTGTAGTACCGCTGTTGGGATTAGTTTTGAGTGGCTTCGCCTTGAATGACACCCTGCGTACCGTGAAAAATGACTCTTTCGCCCCCGGCGAAGTCTTGCAATACAAAGTCCATTACGGGCTTATCAATGCGGGCGAAGCTACCATCAACGTGGCTCCCAACCTCCAGCGCATCAACAACCGCCCTTGCTACCAGACAACGGTCAGCGGCAAAACCACAGGTTCCTTTGATTTCTTCCACCGCGTGCGCGACACCTGGACATCTTACATAGACACGTCCTCCATGCTGCCCCTGCGGTTTCACCGCAACATAGAAGAAGGCAAGTACCGCCGCAAAGAAACCACCGATTTCAACCACGCCAACAACACCGTGGTGGTAAACGACAGCCGCGACACGAAAAAGAACCAGGTCTTTAAAGTGCCAGACAACGCCCAGGACATGATTAGCGGTTTCTACTACCTGCGCACGCTTGACCTCTCCAGCTTCCGCCCGGGCCAGACGGTCAGGATGCAGGGGTTTCTGGGCGATGAAGTGTTTGACATGACCGTTACTTACCGGGGCAAGACCACCGTTGAAACCAAAGCCGGCAAGATCAGGGCGCACCGGTTAGTGCCTAAAATGCCAAAAAACAAGTTATTCAGCGGCGAAGACGCCATCTCTGTCTACTTCTCTGATGACGAGAATAAAATACCGGTGCTGTTCCAGGCCGAGATGTTTGTGGGCTCTGTGAAAGTAGATCTTTACAAATACGGCGGGCTCCAGAGCAGACTCAATGTAGTGAAGTAGTTGTCAGTGTTTAGTTATCAGTTGCTAGAGGTTAGTTGTCAGTTGCTGAATCTTAGCAAAACAGTTCAGCCGCCGGAGTTCCACCCCGGCGGCTGAACTGTTTTAGGCCCGTTTTCAGAAAATAAGCCTTAAAACAGCCAGCCTGACCTAGGCCAAAGGCATCGGCAGCTTCAAATACACCGCCACCCTGCCCCACTGAAAACCAACAACCAATCACTGACAACTAAAAAACACGTAACAATTTCTTAACACGAATTAGAAACCACTATTCGCCTACCGCTACAGACTATTACCTATCTTTATCCTGAAATTCAGACGCGCGCTTGGTAGCACTTGGGCGTTTCTGGGCTGTTTTTGAAAGAGTTCACCCAAACTGCAGAACTCTTTAAAAGTAAACCGCATGCTATGCAAACCACGGCTAAATACAAGATTCTGGTAGTAGATGATGATCCAGACATTGTGGAACTGCTGCAGTACAACCTGGAAAAAGAAGGCTACGAAGTGGCCCACGCCTCCAACGGCCAGGTGGCGCTGGAAGTAGCCCGCAAGTTTGCCCCAGACATCATTCTGCTGGACGTGATGATGCCCGTTATGGACGGAATCACCACCTGCCGCCAACTCCGGGACAATCCTAAGTTCAAAGACACCCACATCCTGTTCCTGACGGCCCGCTCTGAGGAATTCTCTGAGGTAGCCGCCTTTGACGCCGGGGCCGATGACTTTATTGTGAAACCCATCAAGCCCCGGGCGCTCATCAGCCGGTTGGCAGCCTTCAAGCGCCGCGACATCAGCCAGGGATCAGAACAGGCGCAGGTCATAGAGATTGGCGAGTTCAAGATTGACCGTACCAGCTTTATCGTGCACAAAGGCGAACAGAAAATCACCCTGCCCAAAAAGGAGTTTGAGTTGCTGGCTTTCCTGGCAACTACGCCCAACAAAGTGTTCTCTCGTGATGAATTGCTGAACAACGTCTGGGGGAACGACGTGTTCGTGATTGCCCGCACCGTAGATGTGCACATCAGGAAAGTGCGCGAGAAAATAGGCGAAGACCAGATTAAAACCATCAAAGGCGTTGGCTACAAATTCAACACCGACTAATTCCGCTAGTTCAGCTACTCCTGCTCCCCTTCCGCCTTCTCCTAAAAAGGGAACAAAGCTGAGTTCGCAGCGAATCGCCATCCTCATCTCGGTGCTGGTGGCGGGCATCATTGCCATTTACCTAGGCATCTCGCCGTACCTGGAATTCAAGCAGCGGGTGCTGGGCCTGGCCTTGACTTTCTCTGCGTGCTTTTTGCTGGTGTATTTTTCTTATGAGGCGTTGATCTTCCGGGAAATCAACAACATTTACGCCAGCCTGGAGAAGTTCAAGCGCAAGGAGTTCAAGCAGATGAGCAACAAATTCCTGTTCCGGCCAGACCCCTTGCAGCGCATCAAAGATGAGATTTACCATTTGGCGGAGCGCAACCAGAAGGAGATTGAGGAACTGAAGCGCCTGCAAGCCATGCGCCGCGAATTCCTGGCCGATGTTTCCCACGAACTCAAGACCCCCATTTTCGCGGCCCAGGGTTTTATCCATACGCTCCTGGACGGGGCCATGGATGATGAGCGCGTGCGGGACAAATTCCTCCAGAAAGCCGCCAAAAGCCTGGACGGACTGGACACGCTGGTGCAAGATCTAATCACCATCTCGCAGTTAGAGAAGGGCGTGATTCAGATGAAGAAAAAGACCTTCGACCTGAATGAACTGGGCCAGGAAGTGCTTGAACAACTGGAAAGCAAAGCGAAGGCCAGAAACATCACCATCCATCTGCTGAACGCCCCCGAGGAAAGCTTCATGGTGATAGGAGACCGGGGCCGCATCAAGCAAGTGCTCATCAACTTCATGGACAACGCCATCAAGTACGGGCTGGAGAACGGCAACATCTGGCTCTCGTTCCAGGACGGTAAGAAAAAAACGCTGGTCACCGTGCGTGATGACGGGCCGGGTATTTCCAAACAGCACCACAACCGCATCTTTGAGCGTTTTTACCGCATAGACAAAAGCCGCACCAAAGATACCTCGGGCGGAGGCTCCGGCTTGGGCCTGGCTATTTCCAAGCACATTGTGGAAGCGCACAAATCTGTGATTGTGATTGACTCTGAAGTAGGCAAAGGGACTACGCTGCGGTTTAAACTTATCAAAGCAAAAGCCTGATGGGGAAGTGTTTTAAGCCTGTTTTCCAGAAAACAGGCTTAAAACAAACAGATTCACTACCTTTCAGGGGTGCTTTTATAATTTCTGGTTAACGGGCGTTTTACCTTCAGCACCCTCGCCTTCAACTTTTCTGTCCATGCGATTTTCCTTTCTCTCTGGGTTTGGCCTTCTGGCCATCACCCTGGCTTTGCTAACCGGCTGTGTCAGCACCAAACACGCTGCTCCCCTGGGCGGCTGCCTGGTTAACTTTAAGGCGGGCGACCAACTCCTAATGGCCGAAATACCGGGAATCTCCCCGTATGAGTCGGCGGCGCTGTACAAGATTCTGGAGAAAAAGGCTTCGGAAGCCGGGGTGCAGCCCGCCTACGCCGTGGAGCAGGAAATGGACTTACGCCTACACCAGGTAAAACCAACCGCTGATACGGCCAGCCTGGCCGCGTTGCAGAAATTAGGTTACGCGTATTACCTGCGCGTGCAAGTAGAGGGGAAAGAAGCCCCCGAAAGCTATACCCACACCTCCGCCGAAGAAAGAAGGGAAGCCGATGCCGCTTTAACGCCCGCCAACTTCAGAAAAGAAGAGGATGTCTCCAAAGCGCAACTCACCTTCTCGCTCTACACCACCGACGAAAGAAGGCTAATTTACACCCTCGTGACCACCACCGAAATGCGCGCCTTGCCCATTGCAGAGAATGACGGCGACCTGCATACCGTTAATCTTTCCAAAGCCTCTATGGCCATCCAGAAAGCCATGACCAAAGGCGTGAAAAAGCTGCTTGAGAGTTGCCGATAATTTCCCCTTATCTTTTTCTGATGATTGCGCCAAGGCTGCGCGCTTCTTCCGTTTCAGTGCTGTTTTCTGAAAAACAGACCTAAAACGCAGCCTTCCGTCAACCAGAAAATATTCGGTACCTTTGTGGCTTTCTGGCGGCGGCAGCCGTTTTTGCCTTGTTTTCGTAAAAACAGCCTATAAACGGCCCACCGGCTTGCTGGCACACACCCATTTCTATGAAATTACCCGCTTTCCGCGATCTTATTGTTTTTGAGAACGACGATTACATTGTTGTCAACAAACCGCCGTTTCTGTCTACGCTGGAAGACCGCTCTTTCAACGCCTCCAATCTACTTTCCCTGGCCCGCCAGTACCACCATGACGCCCAGGCCTGCCACCGGCTAGACAAGGAAACCTCGGGTTGCCTGGCCATTGCTAAGAACCCAGAGGCGTACCGCCATCTTTCCATGCAGTTTGAAAACCGGCAGGTGCAGAAAATCTACCACGCCGTGGCCTGGGGAAGCCATGAGTTTGACCACCTGTTGGTAGACCGCGCCATTCAGCCCGGCTTGAAAGGAATTGCCAAGCTGGCTTTCAAAGGCAAGCCGGCGCAAACCTATTTCACCACCTTAGAGAAATTCGGCCGCCATACGCTGGTGGAATGCAAACCCATCACGGGCCGCATGCACCAGATCCGTTTGCACTTGGCTTTCCTGAAAGCATCCATTGTGCAGGATGAACTCTACGGCGGCGAACCGCTTTACCTCTCCAGCCTCAAACGCAAATTCAACCTGGCCAAGGACACCGAGGAACAGCCCGTGATCAAACGTTTTGCGCTGCACTCCCACCAATTAGGTTTTACCCTGCTGAATGGTGAGCCTGTTACTGTCACGGCAGAATACCCCAAAGACTTTGACGTGTTGTTGAAGTTGCTTCGTAAGAATGGATAGGTGGAGGCTTAACGCAGGGCTTTGATATTATTTTTTTTCATAGAATACTAACTGTAAGGTATTTACCTAACTATAATCAAAAGATTTGATGTAAAATATCAGGTGCATGCCGTTTGCTGTTTTCTTGGCTTGGCTGCTTGTTGCGTGGGGGCAAGTGCTGTATTGTTTCATCTTTGGCGGTATGCGCTCACGGCCGCGAGGCCCCGTCTTCCCCTCTCGCACTGCCCTTTCGGCCTGAAAGGTCTATTGCTCTTAGCTAATGTTCATCTAGGGCCAAAAGCGAGGCGCGCTCGGGGAAGACTGGAACTGGGGAAAGTGGAACAAGTAACGGAGCAGAAGCCGTGGTGAGAACCCGTAGAGACCAGGCATCTCTGTCTCTATCTACGCATTCCCATCTCCTTAAAGGGCATACTTACTATGGTGCGGAAGATACTTCCGTGACTTTCTATTCGGCAATGGGCTATGGCACAGAAGTAACTTTCGCACCATAGCCCATTTTGGCTCTTGGCGAGTCCTAAGACTATAATCTCGCGCCAAATTCATTTTAGATCACTAAACAAAACGGCGCATTAGAAAGGTTTTGGAGCAGCGCGTTTCAGGCCTATTTTCCCTAAAACAGATGTAAATCGGCGTTCGCACTTTTGGCTAATCTCCTCACTCCTACCGCGTACCTTTCCTTTCCGGGTTAAATTACCTTGATTTTCAGGGGAATAAACAACGCGACTGTTGCATGCCAAAAAGAAAGATTGTATCTTTGTGACCATTTTCAAGAAAAAGCATACATTTTTTTCACTCGTTAACCATTTACAATGGATCATTTAAGTTATAAGACGCTATCAGTTAATAAGGCGGCCGCTAACAAAGGCTGGGTAGTGATAGACGCCGGAGACTCAACCCTTGGCCGTGTGGCCTCTCAAATCGCGATGATTCTTCGCGGTAAGAACAAACCTTCTTTCACGCCTAACGCCGACTGCGGCGATAGCGTAATCGTGATCAACTCGGACAAAGTTCGGATGACCGGTAAGAAGTGGGACAAGAAAACCTTCGTGACGCACACGGGCTACCCGGGTGGTCAGCGCACGTTCACTCCGCGTGAGTTGAAGGCCAAGTCTTCTACTTTGTTGGTAGAACGCGCCGTGAAGGGGATGTTGCCAAGAACCCGTTTGGGCCGTGAGCAATTCCGCAACCTGTTTGTGTACGCCGGTGCAGAGCACCCGCATGAGGCACAACAGCCTGTTACAGTTAAACTTACAAAATAATTAAACATATTTAATGGAAGTTCTCAATACATCTGGTAGAAGAAAAACCTCGGTGGCGCGCATCTACATGACGTCAGGGCAAGGGAATATCACTATTAACGATAGAGATATCAAGGAATACTTCCCTAGTGAAGTACTGCAAACCATTGTGCAGCAGCCATTGTCGCTGTTGGATCTGGTAGGCAAATACGACATTAAGGCGAATATCAAAGGCGGTGGCGTAGCCGGTCAGGCAGAAGCCCTTCGTTTGGCTATCACCAAAGCGCTGATAGACGAAAACGCCGAGACCCGTCCGGCCCTGAAAAAAGAAGGATTCATCACGCGTGACCCCCGCATGGTGGAGCGTAAGAAATTCGGTAAGCGCAAAGCCCGTCGTTCCTTCCAGTTCTCTAAACGTTAATATATCATCAGCTGTAAAACTATCATGGCTAATACCACATATAAAGATTTACTGGACGCCGGTGTACACTTTGGTCACCTTACCAGAAAATGGGATCCTAAAATGGCTCCGTACATTTTCATGGAGAAAAACGGCATCCACATCATTGACCTGAACAAAACCTTAGTGGCTCTTGACGAGGCGACCAACGCTATCAAGCAGATCGCGAAGTCAGGACGTAAGATTTTGTTTGTCGCTACCAAGAAACAAGCGCAGGACATAGTAGCAGAAGAGGCAAAACGCCTTAAAATGCCGTATGTGACTGACCGTTGGTTAGGTGGTATGTTGACTAACTTCCAGACGGTTCGTAAGTCTTTGAAGAAAATGTCTACCATTGACAAAATGGTGAAAGAAAACACGGCGTACGCTGCTATGGCGAAACGTGAGCGTTTGATGTTGTCTCGTGAGCGTGAGAAATTGGATCGTGTGTTGGGTGGTATCGCTGACTTGTCCCGTCTCCCGGCTGCGTTGTTCATTGTAGACGTGAAGCGTGAAGGCATTGCCATCAAAGAAGCACACAAACTGAACTTGCCGGTATTCGCGATTGTAGATACCAACTCTAACCCAGAGCTGGTAGACTTCCCAATCCCGGCCAATGATGATGCTTCCAAGTCCATCTCTTTGATCACGTCCCTGATTGGCCGTGCTATTGAAGAAGGTCTTTCTGAGCGCAAAGTTGACAAAGACGAGACGGAGAAGAAACGTACCGAAGACGAAGGTATCCAGGAGAAAATTGACGCTGAATAAGCTTCTCATCTCTTTATAAGCGTGTAAAAGAAACTGAACATTAGGAAGCGTAGCCCCTGATGTTCAGTTTCTTTTTAACCAATTAGGTGTCACTTCTCTGTGGCCCTCCTTCCAGTAAAACTTATTAACCGTATTTCTTAATAAAAGAACAATGGCTATTACAGCACAAGATGTAAACAGACTTCGTCAGGAAACTGGCGCGGGTATGATGGATTGCAAGAAAGCTTTAACAGAAGCAAACGGCGATTTTGAGAACGCCAAAGATATCCTGCGCAAGCAAGGTCAAAAAATTGCCAGCAAGCGCGCTGACAACGCCACTTCTGAAGGAGCGGTTTTGACGCAAGTAAACGCCGAAGGCACCGTAGGTAAAGTAATCGCATTAGCGTGCGAAACCGAGCCGGTATCTAAAGTAGAAGATTTCAAAAACCTGGCCCAAACTGTATTGGCCGCTGCCGTTGCGAACACATCTGGCACCAAGGAAGACTTATTGGCTACCCCACAAGCCGATGGCCGCTCGCTGCAAGACCACATCACTGACCTGATGGGTAAGATTGGCGAGAAAATTGACGTAGTTTCTTACGAGACGGTCTCTGCCGAGAAAGTAGTTGCCTACAACCACTCTAATGGTAAATTGGGGGTATTGGTTGGCTTAACCAACACGGGCGGTAAAGAAGTAACCGAGATTGGGAAAGACGTGGCGATGCAGATTGCGGCCATGAAACCAATTGCCGTTGACAAAGATGGTGTTGATGCCAACACCATTCAACGTGAGATTGAGATTGGAAAAGAGCAGGCCCGTGCCGAAGGCAAACCAGAAGAAATGCTGGAGAAAATTGCCCAAGGTAAACTGAACAAGTTCTACAAAGAAAGCACTCTGCTGAACCAAGAGTTTGTGAAAGACCCATCTGTGACCATTGCTAAATTATTGGATAACACCTCTAAAGGCATGACGGTTACTGAATTCAAACGCGTTGCTATCGGATAATATCTGAGCACACGCTCCTTTAAGAGAAAAGCCCCGCTGGTACTGTACCGGTGGGGCTTTTCTTTTCTTTTAGATTATCTCCTTCTTGGTTTCTTTGTGCGCTTTGGCCTCTACCTGGAACTTGCTTTTATTGAGGGAGATTGGTGGGTGCACGCCTTTTGCTGTTCCCTTGGCTTGGCTGTTTGTTGCGTGGTGCAGGTGCAGTATTGTTTCATCTCTTGCGGTAAGCGCTCACGGCCGCGAGGCCCCGTCTTCCCCTCCCGCACTGCCCTTTCGGCCTGAGAAATTCTCTTCTCTTAGCTGACGTCTGTGCAGGGCCAAAAGCGAGGCGCGCTCTGGGAAGACTGGAACTGGGGAAAGTAAGTAAGACCCTTTTTCTATGGCGCAGATTTATTTGCGTGGCTTAAGATTACCCGAAAAGCAAGTCACGAAAGTACATTGACCGCTCTTCCAGAGTGGAACTCCCGGATAGCTGAAAAGAGTTTCTCCCTCCTAGATCAGCCTGAGAGGGTTGGGTTCAACTCTCCTCCGGCTCTTGCTAAGGAGCACCTATCATCTAATAGATTGCCACCATTGTTGTTTTTCTCTTCACTTACTTCTGGTTTTGTAAGCAATCTGCAGGTGAGGCAGGACTAAATTGACAACCTCGGTGAGGTTTTAAACAGCATTATTTTAATTACGAAATTACTTACTTTTAGGTATTATCCATAAATTTATAGAAATCTGTAAACATTATTTTGTAGTAAAGGATTTTTGCACTATATTCGATGAACAAAACAATACCTTTTAAGGGTGTTTTTGTTTGCAAAATGTTCTAATCAGCTGAAGGTATAGCACTTAAGTCTTACTGTATAGTGCGAATGGATGAAAGGGTTTATATTTTTTATGATATTATTTCTATTAGAGCGAACGTTTAGTTCTTTCTTCCTGTTCAGGAGGGGAATAGAAGAAAAGTAGATTGGTTAAGTCTAGTCAAGAGTTACAAGTTGTTATTGAGGTTGAGTCCTATTTTATCTACAAGCCATATAATTTTTAAAACAGAAACCCTTAAGTTATGAAAGCAAAAGCTACCTTCTTGAGTTACATCTCCGCAGAAAAGAGATTAAGAAAAGAGCAGTTAAAATCAAACAGTGCTAAGAACAGCAATGCACATGGAGAGCAATCTTCTCAACTTGAGAAAAGAGCGTTAATGTCTACGGCTAACTAGTCAATCTTAGTTCAGCAGTAGAAAAAGTGCCTAAATAGAAAATCAATAATATTACAAAAAGAATCTCTATAGCTACAATTTATACTATCTAAGTTAGAGTCGTGCTTTCCATTTGTAGGTTCAAAAGCTATGCTTGAAAGGTACTCTTATATTTATTTAAATTAAAAATCGAATCAAAGAGAAGCCCCGCTGATTGTATCGGCGGGGCTTTCATTTTATGAGGTGTGTTCAACAAGCGTAAATACAGAAGACTATTCTCTTTTTCACTGAAGTCTTGATTTTTGACTTGTTTTCAAAAAAGGAAGCCAATACCGCAATTGAATGATAGGTGCGCCTTAGCAGGAAATTAGTGGAAAGCCAGAACCCACCCCTTCCCCTCCGAGGAGGGGAATACGCCTTTGCAGGGGATAAGAGGCATTGCAACCAATAACCGCGCCATAGAAAAAGGGTCTTACTTACTTTCCCCAGTTCCAGTCTTCCCCGAGCGCGCCTCGCTTTTGGCCCTGCACAGACGTCAGCTAAGAGAAGAGAATTTCCCAGGCCGAAAGGGCAGTGCGGGAGGGGAAGGCGGGGCCCCGCGGCCGTGAGCGCTTACCGCCAGAGATGAAACAATACTGCACCTGCACCCACACTAAAAGCAGCCAAGCCAAGGGAACAGCAAAAGGCGTGCACCCACCAATCTCCCTAAGGAAGCAAGTTCCAGGTAGAGGCCAAAGCGCACAAAGAAACCAAGAAGGGGATCAATCTTAAAGAATAGGAAGAAGTCTACAGGTAAAATCTACGCCCTAATTCGTCTTGTACATTCACTTGATATTCTTAAAAGGAAGCTCACCTACCAGCAAACCAACTCAGCAGTTCCTGAGAATTCCCTGCTGAAACTGTTTCTTCTGAGGAATAGCAGGCGTAGAACCTGTTTAGAGTTTCCATTCACCGGCAGTTAATACAATTCCTCTGGGCAAGCATCCGTTTATACTTTTGTTTTTAGGCTATTTTTACAGAAACAGGCCTGAAACTCTAAACAGCCTCTTAGAAAACAAAAGAGGCCTGCTTGGTAGCAGGCCTCCAAAAGGCAACAGGGCTTTTTTAGAAGAGTCAATCCAAATCGGCTTGTTGTCTCACAAACTCCTGTCCGGCAATATCATCTTTCCGGAGGAAAGGCCGAATGATTAAGCGTGTTCCGTTCTCATAGGTAAAGAACCTATACACCCAGTTGGCCAGCACAATCAACTTATTCCTGAACCCGATGAGGTAGTAAACGTGCACAAAGAGCCAAGCCATCCAGGCGATGAAGCCTTTCAGGTGCATGTTCTTGGGCAGATCAGCTACCGCCCTGTTTCTACCTATAATGGCCAGTGACCCTTTGTCAAGATACTCAAAGGGCACCAGCGGCTCGTTCCGGAGAATGCGCTGTAGGTTCTTGGCCAGGTGTTTCCCTTGCTGAATAGCGGGCTGGGCCACGCCCGGGTGCCCCCTTGGGTATTTTTCGGTCTTCATGAACGCAATATCCCCAAGGGCAAAAACATCTGAGAAGCCATTCACCTGGTTAAAGGTGTTCACCAGATAGCGCCCTCTGTCACTCACCTCGGGCGGCAGCCCCGCAATCTGAGCGCCAGCAACGCCCGCCGCCCAGATTAAGGTTTGGGTTCTGATCTGCTCCCCTCCTTTGAAAGTCACCACCTGGCCATCATAAGACTCCACCAACGTGTTTAACTTGATGTTGATGCCCATTTCCTCCAGGTAGCGCTTGGTGGTGGCACTTGACTCAGGAGACATAGGGGGCAAGACGCGGTCTAGCCCTTCTACCAGGTAGATGTTCATCAGGCTGAAGTCCATGCCCGGGTAATCGCCTGGCAGCACGTGCTTCCGCATTTCGGCCAGGGCACCGGCCAGTTCCACCCCGGTTGGGCCACCGCCCACAATCACAATGTTGAGCAGGCTTTGCCGCACGAGCGGGTCTTTGATCATGTTGGCCTGCTCAAACGACTGCAAAAGCTGGCTGCGGAGGTTAAGCGCGTCGGGCACCTGCTTGAGCGGGAACGCATACTGTTTGATCTGCTCATTCCCGAAGTAATTGGACTTGGTTCCGGTGGCAATGACCACAAAATCATACGCCAGATCGCCTACCAGCGTAGAGACGGTCTTAGTGGCCGGATTGACGCCCGTCACTTTCACCTGCCGGAAGTGGAAGTCTTCGTACTCTTCGTCAAACATTTTGCGGAGCGGCTCAGCAATGGCATCCGGCTCCAGACCAGCGGTGGCTACCTGGTATAGAAGAGGCCAGAAACCGTGGTAATTCTGCCGGTCAAACAACACCACCTGAAACTCTTTTCCGGGTAATTTCTTAGCCAGGTTCACTCCCCCAAAACCACCGCCAATGATTACCACCCGCGGTTTTCTGGTGTCTGGTATATTTAAAGAAAGCTCTTTTAAATGAAGCATATTCAGTTAGCTAGAGGTTTACTTAGAGCCTTGTCTGCGCTTGGGACTCTGTATTATCAATAGACTTATACTGACTTTCCAGTATATAAGATATTCTATTTATTGAGAAGTTTAACTTAAAGGCCTTTTCCGTAAATTCCCTAAAGCAAAAAGGCGTTTTGGGGCTGTTTTAGGTAAAACAGCCCCAAAACGCCCTGGGTACAAAACTGAGGGGTACGTTGCGCCTAGCCTTATCTGTGGAAGCTATCACCCACAAACTTCAAGACTTCTGGCAGAGCGGTACGCCAGTAAGACCAGGTATGTCCGCCGTCCCTAACCCTGAATTCATGCGGAATCCGGCGGTCTATCATGGCGGCGTGCAAGGCCATGTTGCCTTTGATCAGGAAATCGTCGTCACCGCAGTCAAGGTAGTACTTCACTTTCTTGAGTGAGTCTGCGGGAGTGGTCTCCACCATCTTTAGAATGGAGTTCTGGTACCAGTGCGTGCTCAGGCGTTCTTGTCCCTTGGGGTACGGCCCGTAGATACCCGCAAAGGTTCTGTTGTAATTGTCTTCCGGCATGTTCCTGAATTCTTCATCGGTGAAGACGGCAGAGCTCAGGGGAGCGGCGGCCGAAAACAACCCGGGGTGTTTCATGGCCATGATGAGCGTGCCGTAGCCGCCCATGGAAAGCCCGGCCACGGCCCTGGATTCTCTGCTGCTGCGCGTGCGGTACTCTTTGTCAATGTAGGGGATGAATTCTCTCACGAAGAAGTCCTCAAACTTCACTTTGCCGTCTGCGCTGTTCACGTACCAGGTCACGCCTGCGTCTGGCATCACAATGAGCATAGGCGGAATCTGCCCGGCCTGCATCAGCCGGTCAGCAATGAGATGGGCCTCCCCAAACTGCGTCCAGCCGGTTTCATCATCGGTGTAGCCGTGCAGCAGATACAGCACCGGGTAGCGGCGGTTAGATTTCTCGTAGTCTGAGGGCAGGTACACAGAGTACTTCACGTCCTGCCCAAGAATTTTGCTTTTGGTTTTCAGGCTTTCTCTTAACGTACCTTGCTGAGCCATGGCCTGCCATGAAAGAAGCAGGAAAAGCGAGAGGAAAAGTTTGCGCATGGGGCGTTTCATCTTGTAAGTGACCTTTCTGGCAGGAGTAGCCGGAGTTTGCATGCGCCAAGTATAGTATCTTTCTGCCGATTCTCCTCTATTTTCATGTAAAAACAAGCAATAGGCCCCAAAAACCACCTGAACTGCGAAAAGACCTTTACCAACTGAAAAAGATGGCTTGTCTCTGGCAAGAACTTACCGCCGCTGGCAACTCTGCCCCAACTCTTCCCAGGGGTAACTCTTCTCTAATAAATTCCAGCAACTACGCGGCCATGGACAGTACGGTTCTAAGGTTATTGGATAGGCCTTCAAAGTAATGATTTCCCTCGCTCGCGTCCCGCGAGCGAGTGCCCTTATTCTGTTTTAGTTTATCATTGCTTCTTCAGAACTATCAATTACTTTTTGTCTGAATGGCCGAGGCTTTTCCCGGGGTTTACCCGGTCTCGGACGAGTTGCTTGAGCTCTTTTATCTCTGGGAAACGGCCCATCTGCTTGCGGTCAAATATCACCTGTTCGTTGACCCTGATGATATAGCTGCCGCTGGTTTGGCTGGGCTCCAGAAGCACGCCTTTTACGTCATCTGGGAAGGTGGTGAGCAGTTCCTGGGCCATGTAGGCAGCCCGAAGCATCCAGCCGCATTTAGGACAGTATTCTACGCAGATGATTGGTTTCATAGCCAGAGGCAAGCAGGGGTTAAAGTTGAGATAGAATCACAGCGTGAGAGAAAGTCTCCCATCGGGCGCAAACAAAACCGGCACAACCAAGAGAAACGGAAAACCACGGAAGATGCAGAAAAGATGCTATCCCGGCTACTGTACGGCTGGAGCAGCGAGTCAGATGACATTGATGGGTGATTTCTGACAAGATTTGTTAGCTAATGTTACGCCCTCCGGCTGGAGGTTCCCGGCGAGTCTGGAGACTCGCCTCATCCCGTGGCACGAGACTTTAGTTTCGCGCCAGTGTTTTCTAAAGCCTGTTTTCGCGATGCCGCCCGCTCCCAAGACCTCGTAGTGTGCGCAGCTCCTGCGAGCGTCTGCGCCAATGCCGTTTCCGGCCTGTTTTCCGCAAAACAAGCCTAAAACACTGGGCCGAAGGAGGATGCCTGCCTCCGCAGAAGAAACCAACCATAGAAAGCAATGCGTGCCGGAGACAAGGTGCCTGGTCTCTCCCGAAATCTAATAACAGCGCCCCTGCCGTTTTGGGCCTATTTTCCGCAAAACAGCCCCAAAACGCATCAGCGGGGTTCCCTCTCTCCAGTAAAGAGGGGGCTAGAGGGTGAGGCCTCTCTCCGGCGCAAAGTCAGTTATTACATTATCGGCCCAACCCATAAAAACCGATAGCATGCCCCTGACCCTTCTTTCGCTGATGGCTAAGGAAAGCCAGAGAATTTACTACTGGTTATTGTTGCGGTGCTCTACCTGCGCCACCGCTGCTTCCAGCCATTTCACGGCCTCATGTTCGGTAAGGAATGCTTTCCTTTGCACGTCTGAGCAATCTGAGGAGATGGCGGAGAGGGTTGCTCCTTCCTGAAGCCGCTGCATTTGCCGGGGAGCCAGCAACCAGGCCACCAACACGTGCGCAGAGACTTGTTCCAGAACCTTAGGATAGAACTCATTGCTGAGCCAGTCGCTCTCGTGCTGGGTCAGTTCGCCTTTAGAACGACAGTCAATAAGCCAGGACGCGGCGGCGTTTTCCTTGGCCGTGGAGAGAATAGCCAGGCAGTTTATCTTGAACTCGGTAAAAGTAACAGGCTGCTGCCAACGAATAATAACCGTTTGCATGTCCGCCCGATAGGAGATCTTAATATGTTTGCTAAATCCTATCTTCATGGCGCAAGGGGGACTTACACGCTATTTTGTGGCGCTTGGTGTTAAACTAATTCATCCGTTACTCAATTGTCGTCTGTCTTGAATTGAATATAAGAGAAGCATTTGGCAATTGCAAGCCTTCTATAACATTCTGCCTGAATTCTGCAAAAATCAAGTAGAAATACGAGGAATATTCCTACTACTCGTGTCGCATACGGGCTTCGTGCAGGTTTTTGCGCATAGAGAGAAATAGTTCTATGCTGTTTTGCAAAAATTGCGCGTCTAGCCAGCTTTTCACTTCCGCATCGCCACCGGTCACGTCCATTTCGTTCACTTTATAGGTTTGCTCAAATGGGCCTAACTCTAACTTAAGCAGGTACTTCCCATTCCAGGCCAGTAAGGTGATTTTGATCTCGGGGTGAGGGATATCGGCAACAACGCGCATGGGCTAAAAGAAAAAGAATTCTACATTCAAGACTAAAGTACCGTACGCAAAGGTAACCGTCAGGACTTCTCCATTGTTACCCATAGTTTAAGAATTCTTACTTCTTTCACAGATTTAGGCAGAAGAGTTACGTAGGCGATGGTACTTTTCAGAAGATACGGGAAAGACCTGTTGTAGGGCTCATTTTCCCAGAATTACACAAAACTACAGCTCAATGCCCATCTGCCGCATGAGCTGGCTAGCGTTGAAGCTCTGGCAGATGCCGGGCCGCAGGGTGTAGTCAAAGCGCAGCTTTCCGTCCTCAAAATAGCTGTTGAAGCTGAAGTTCTGCACTGAGCCCGGCAATTCCTGCTCCATGTTGCCCAGTTCCAGGTCATGGGTAGACACAAAGCCTGCCGCCTGCCGCTGGTGCAACTGCCTGATCAAGGCCATAGCGCCCTGGTGGCGGTCATGCGAGTTGGTGCCTTTCAGGATCTCGTCCAGGAAGAAGTACACCGGCTGGCCGGTCTGCGTTAGATCCAGCAGGATCTTGAGGCGTTTCAGTTCTGCGTAGAATGAGGAGGTATTCTCGGCCAGGTTGTCTTCGGTGCGCATGCTGGTGTACACCTGTCCCGGGAAAACAGTGGCCCGCTTGGCGCACATGACGGTGCCAGTGAACGCCAGCACCATGTTCACGCCAACGGCCCGCAGAAACGTACTCTTGCCCGACATGTTGGAACCCGTGATGAGCACCGTGTGCCCGGCCCCCTGAAAAGAAATGCTGTTGGCGGTACGGGTGGAACTAAAGATAAGCGGGTGGCTCAGTGCTTCGGCGTCAAACTCAAACGGCTTGGCGCTGATCTGCGGCACGGCGTAGCTTGGGTTGGCGTACTGGAAGGCGGCCAGGCTAGACAGCGCCTCAAACTCGGCGGCGGCGTTGAGCACCTGCCCAATGTTGCCCGACATGGTTTTCTTCCAACGCTCCAGGCGCCACATCCAGATGAAATCCCACATGAGCACGTGGTTCAGGATGAAGTTGAGGTACGTATTGAGCCGCGCCGAAAGGAACTGGATAATGGAAGCCAGTTTACGCACGTGTTCAGAGGCCAGCCGCTCATCAATCTTGAGCTGCTGCTGCAGGGTCTGGGCTTTTTTGCTTTGGAATGTTCGGCCTTCAATGTGCACCAGCAAATCTGTGTAGCTGCGCAAAGTCTCGTACATGCCGGTGCTTTCCTCATAATACTCATCGCGCTGGCGCTGAAATTTGTAAGCGATCAGGAACTGCGCCACTACCAGCCCGATGAAAGGATAATGCGAATTGCCCTGGGCCCAGGAAACACCGGCGGCAATGGTGAGCAAAGGCAACAGGAACGTCAAAGCCACCAGCCAGCTTTTGCCGGTAAAGAAGTTGGGGCTTTTGAGCCAGAGCAAAAACGGCTGCGGCAAGGCCTGGGTTTTGCGGTGGTGGTGCATGGCGCGGGCCTCCAGGTTCTGCCGCCACTCCAGGTCGGGCAGAAGCTCGGCCACGGTTTCTTGGCGGGCTATGATCTCTTCGGCCAGGGCGGGTGCTTTCAGCCATTCGGCCAGGCGCTGTTGCCCCAGTCGCGTCACGCCCCGGTTTAGGAGCTGAAAAAGGGAATTCGGCCCGAAAACGTCCAGGTCTGCGGTGTAGTAATGGTGGGGCTCCTGAAACTCTTCGCCGTTGGGGAACTCTTTCAATTCTCCGCGCAGGCGCTCCCCCTCTTTCCTATTAATCAGGCCCAGGTAGAGCTGGTGCTTGCGGGCGTATTCAATCTTGTTGTGCCAGTAGATGAGTGCCGCGAAAATAAAGTAACCGCCTATTAGCAAACCTAAGCCTGCGCCGTTGTGGCCGTAGTAGAACAGCACCACGCAGCCCAGCACCGAGGCCACAAAAAAAGACAGTCGTAACCAGCCAACCCAGCGGTACTTGGTGGCCTGCCGCTCCTCGGCGGCGAAAAAGCGCTGTTCCCGTTCGGCGAACAACGCTTCTGGAGAAGTTTGTATCATTAAAAAGCGGACGTCAAAAGTATAGGTTTCTGGAGGGAATCGGCTTGCCGGCTGAAAAAACCGCTGCCCTCCCCTTCCAAAAACAGGTTCTGCCCCAGGGCACCTGCAATTACCAACTCTAAAAACAAAACTCCTAATTCCTTCTGGCCCTGTCTGGCTGGTTTGTGTTCAAAAGCGTTTCTGTTTAAGGCCTGCTTTTAGAAAAACAGCCCAAATACCACCTGGCTCAGATGGTGGCGATGCATTTTAACTCAATAGCGATGGGCGTGGGCAGGGCGTTTACCTCTACCGTGGTGCGGCAGGGTTGGCAGTCTTGGAAGTACTGGGCGTAAAGGCGGTTATAGGCCTGGAAATCGGCTTGCATGTTGGTGAGGAAAACGGTCACATCTACCAGGTTCTGCCAACTGGAACCTGCCTCTTCCAAGATGGTGCGTACGTTTCTGAAGACCGAGTGGCACTGGGCTTCTATGTCATACGAGACTATTTCCCCGGCTTCGTTTAGCGTCACGCCCGGTATCTGCTTTGCGCCTTTTTCCCGGGGCCCCACCCCCGAGAGGAACAACAGGTTTCCTACGCGGCGGGTGTGCGGGTACAAGCCCACGGGGTCGGGGGCCTGGGAGGCGTGTACTACTTCTGGCGGTGTCTTGTCCATGCTATGCGGTGTTTTACCTCTGTTTTGCTAAAAATAAGGTAAAAACCCTTGTATAAAAAAGGAGCGGGCCTACCAAGACCCGCTCCTTTTCAATATCTAACACAGGTACGCCTTTTACCTGAACGCGATGCTGCCGTATCTGCTGGTCACGTTGACCGTGGCTTTGGGCGATGCTTTCCCGTATTTTCCTTTGTAGGTGCTGGAGGTGTTCCTTACTTCTTTAAAGCTGAAATTGGCGAGATCCTGGTCTAGTTTGAAATTGCCGTATTGGGTGTCTACCTCAAAGTTGAAGGCCGAATTATCGGCGAAGCTCACCGCCATGCCGGTATAGCCGCCCGTGAGCTCCAGCTTCCGGAAGTTGGAGGACACATTGTTGATCTCAAACCCAGAGCAGTATTTCATGGTGAGGCTCGCCGATTCGCGCAGGCTTCCTATTTTAATGCCGGAGTAACTTCCGGTGCCGGAGATCTGTCCGGCGCTGCCGATGTGGAACTTGGAGTCATACCTGCTGGCTATGGTCAGCAGCCCTACTTTATCAATGACAATGTTGCTGTAGCCGGTTACGGTATTGATGTCATCGGCGGCCGCCAGGTGCAGGTTAGAGTACTTGAACAGGAGGTCTCCGGCTTTCACGTAGCTTAACCGGCACTCGCCACCGCTGTAGCTAACGGCCACCCGGTTACTCGCATTGTTCAGGCTTCCGGTGGTAAGTACCCCGTATTTCACCTCCAAATCGGTGGGGCCGTCAAAGTCTGGTATCTGGACTGTGCCGTATTTATTGCTCACCCGCAGCGGATTTCCCTTGGGCATTCTCACCAGGTAATTGATCTCAAACGCTTTCTCGCTGCTGCTTCTGATCTGCATGGGCTCACGCTCGGTCACGAAGGAGAGCAGGTTGTTGGCCCGGTCTTCGTTGATTCTGATGTTGATTTTATCCAGGATCTCCTGGGCTTTGGCCTCTGAGATGGCACGGGTTATCACGGTTACCTCTACGGCTATCTCGTTTTTACTCCAGGTCTGCACTTCTACCCGGCCAAACTGGTTTTCAACGCTGAGTTTATCTGAACGGTCTACTTTAAAGGAGCGGTTGATTTTCTTCACCTTGGTATGGGCTAGGGGAACGCCCTGCACATCTGTCACGCCAGGGTCTGGCTGTAGGTTCAAAGCCATATTCAGAGCCAAGTCTACCTGGGCCAGGGAAGGCAGATCCAGGTTTTCCAGGCGGGCCAAAGCGGCCAGAGAGGCCATTCCTTCCAGAGATTCAAGGTTTTGCAAAGAAGACAGAGACTGGGCTATCTGTCCTTCCATCTGGGTTCTTATCTCTTCCTTCAACGCTTCTTTACAGGCCGGGACAGGTTGCCCGTGCGTGGCTGACCACATGAACGTGAAGCAAAGAAAAGCGAGGAATTTAGATATTGGTTGTCTCATGGCGCGCAGGGATTTTAACGTGGCTTCTATTTTCCAGTACTTCTAACTGCTGGTTTAACAGCGCGATCCTCATTTTAAGGTTATCGCTCATGGCCTGCAGAAGCACTTCTTTGTTGGGGGTGGTGTAGAGTTCTTTTTTGAGGGCGTTGTAGGCCGAGTCCAGTTCCGCGAACTGCACGTTTCCGGCACCCAGGGCTTTTAGTTCAGACTCTTTCTGCTCAATCACCTGCACATACCTGGTTTCAATCTGGCGTACCTCGGGGGCTATTTTCTCCAGCGGCACGGGCTTAGCGGCGGCCAGCGTGCCCGCGGGCGGTGAGGCCATATAGTAGCGGGCCGAAAACGCAACCATCACCAGCAGGGCAATGGCGGCGGCGTATTTCCAGGCGCGGTGCCAGGTAAGGGAAATCACGTTGGCCTCTTTTTGGGTCTCCAGGGGGGAAATCACGTTTTTCTCCTCGGTCTGAAGCTCTGCGGCAATGTCCTGCCACAGATCCGGTCGGGGGGCGAAAGAGTCAAACTCGTCTCGGTGGGCCTGTACAAAATCTTTTAATCTATCTTTCATGGCGTTGGCTCTTTGTACTCGTTTTTGGGTTGTTTTTACTATTTCAGCGTTAAAACGACTGTTCCTGCAGGAGGCCCAGCAATTTCTTGCGGGCCCGGCTGTACTGTGATTTGGACGTCGCTTCACTGATACTTAAAATGTCGGCAATCTCAGCATGGTCATAGCCTTCCAGCAGGTACAGGGTGAGCACTACCCGGTAACCGTCTGGCAAAGCCTGAATGGCTTTTTTGATGCTTTCCACTTTGTACTCCATGTCTTCCTGGTCAAGCTCAGGCGTTTCCTCTGGCACATCCAGATGATCTTCCATGGGCACCACCTGTAGCCGCCGGCTGCGCACCTTGGTGATGGACTTGTTGATGACAATGCGCTTTAGCCAACTGCCAAAGGTGGAATCTCCCTTGAAGGTATGCAGCTCTCTGAACGCGCTCAGGAACGATTCCTGCAAGACATCCTCGGCCTCTGTATAGTCATTGGTAATGCGCATGCTCACGTTGAACATGGACTTACTGTAAAGTTTGTACAGCTCATACTGCGCCTTCCGGTCGCCCTCCTTGCAGCGGGCCACCACGTGCGCGTTCACGTCGGTGTATTCCAGCGTTTCCAAATTGTTACCCTTTAGTGCTCATCATGATGGTAATCTAGTAACAGCAACCCGGAACACACCAACCCTTTTCGCAGAGTCTCCTGACTCCCTCTTGTTCCAAACTTCTACTCTAAAGACTAGCGAAAAAGCCTATGGTTGCACGGCGTTCCCAAAATTTTTCAACTGTACTTCCCCCCCGCCCTTCCGCAGGAGCCTCCCTCTCCTGTAGAGAGGAGCGCCTTGCTGATGCGTTTTGGGGCTGTTTTGCGCAAAACAGGCTTAAAACGCGAAAACCTGTGAGGTCTCCAAGACCTCACAGGTTTTAGACCAACTGGCGCGAGACTCCAGTCTCGTGACGAAGGATGAAGCGAGTCTCCAGACTCGCCGGGAACCACCGGCAGGATTATAAATAGCCTGTGCCCTAGATGCTATGGCGCAAGAACCAAGATGTTGGTATCATTTACTTCCGCCAGCCGCCAGAGCTAAGCTTTCTTAACTCGGGCTTTGTATGACCAGGTAATCCGGAAACGGGCTACTTCCTCTCCTTTCTCGTCGCGGCCAACGCTCAGGGTTTGAAGCGTACTGCCCTGCCCCGTGCGTTGGGCCACCCGGACGGCAGCGGCAATCGCCTCGCCGTCAGAACAGGTGAAGGTGATGGTTCCTACGGCTTTCTTGCTGAACTCGGCCTCCAGGCCCACCACCAGCATAGACACTGAGGGCTGCGCCTGGTGCAGGTACATCATGCTCAGCACCCCCGAGGCCATTTCTGCCGCCATGGCCAGACAGGCAAAGTAAATAGACCGGAACGGGTTTTTGGTGAGGTACCTGTATTTGATGATCACCTGCGCCTCCTGGTCTGACAGTTCTTTGATCCTGATGCCCGCCAAATACGCCATGGGCAGGCTTTTGAGCAGAAATAATTTCAGCTTCAGCGGGTTGGTGATTACCTGCCTGAAAGCAGCGGTGGAAGCAGTTGTCATACGCCCAAATTGATACTCAGAAAAGATAGCCATTCTACCCGAGGTATGGAAACCCTGAAGCGCATTCCTTTGTTGTTTTAAGGCTGTTTCTCAGAAAACAGGCTTAAAACAGCAAGGGCCAAACCGTTTGAAACGGTCTGGCCCTTGCTGTAAAACTGACTAAGGTTTGGCTGTCTTGTGGTCTATATGGCGCAAGCATCCGGCTGTGCCGATGTTTTGAGGCTATTTTTGCAAAAACAGGCCAAAAACAGCCATTGGCTTTGGATGCTACACGCCTTTCACCTTCATCTTTACCCCATAAACCGCCCCCATAGCCGTAATAAAAAGCGTAGAGCGGTCTTTCCCGCCGAACACCACATTGGCGGTATGCTTCTCTTTGATGGGGATGTGCGCAATTTGCCTGCCTTCCTTGTCGAACACGGTTACCCCTTTTCCGGTGAGGTAGACATTTCCCTGGTTATCTATCGTCATTCCGTCAGAGCCCATGGAAACGAACAGCTTTTTGTTTGAGAGCGAGCCGTCTGCCTTGATGGTGTACACAAAGGTTTTGCCCGCTTCGGCATCTGCCACGTACAGCTTCTTCCCGTCTGGCGTACCCACAATTCCGTTCGGTTTCACCAGGCTTTCGTCTACCCGGTAAAAACGCGACCTATCAGGGCTCAGGTAATACACGTGCTCCCCGTCTTGCTGCTTTTCAGGGTTTCTAGTCCAGTAATTTCTCTTGTACAAGGGGTCAGTAAGGTAGATGGCACCCGTGGGGGCAATCCAGAGATCGTTGGGCCCGTTGAGCAGCTTGCCTTCATAGCCGGAGACAAGTACCGTGTGGCGCCCGCCCTGGTCAAAGGCCCAAAGCTGGTTGTCCATGTCTGCCGCGGCAATGAGGTTGCCCTTCCGGTCAAAATACAGCCCATTGGAACGCCCGGCCTGCTCTGTGAACAGCCTGATCTCACCCGTACTGGCCAACCATCTGAAGATCTTGTTATTAGGCTGGTCTGTGAAGTACACGTTCCCTTCCCGGTCAACTGCGGGGCCTTCTGTAAAGGCGTAGCCATCACCCAACTTCTCCACCTTGGCGCCCTTGGCTACAATAGAGTTCTTGTCAGTGATTTGTGCCGAAAGCAGGGCGGGCAATAGCAGGACAAGGGCCGTACCCGCAGCCACTAGAAATACATTTGGTTTGGTCATTTCAGATGCCGAAAAGCCGTCTTAAAAGTCGAACTTAATTCCCTGCGCCAACGGCAACTCACGCCCGAAGTTGATGGTGTTGGTTTGCCGGCGCATGTAGAACCGCCACGCGTCTGAACCAGACTCACGTCCGCCGCCGGTGTCTTTCTCCCCCCCGAACGCCCCCCCAATCTCGGCCCCGGAGGTGCCGATGTTTACGTTGGCAATGCCGCAGTCAGAACCCCAGTGGCTCAGGAACGCTTCGGTCTCTAGCAGGTTGGAAGAGAAGATAGACGAGGAAAGTCCCTGCCGCACCCCGTTCTGGATGTCAATGGCCTTGTTCACGTCACCGCTGTACTTGATCAGGTACAGAATAGGCGCGAAGGTCTCTTCCTGCACGGTGTGGTAGTGGTGCTGGGCTTCCACAATGGCCGGCGTTACGTAGGTGCCGGTGGCGTACTCTTCGCCTTCCAGCACGGTACCGCCCGTCAGGAGTTGGCCGCCTTCCTGCTGTACCCTTTCCAGGGCGTTCAGAAAAGCGGTGGTGGCGTCTTTGTCAATGAGCGGCCCCACCAGAATTCCGTCTTTCAACGGATCACCGATGGGCAGCTTAGGATACACCTTCAGCAGGCGCTCTCGCACCTCGTCATAGATGCTGTCATGGATGATTAGACGGCGGGTGGAGGTACAGCGTTGTCCGCAGGTGCCTACCGCGCCAAACACCACCGCCCTGATGGCCATTTCCAGGTCTGCGTGGGGCGTGAGGATGATGGCGTTGTTTCCGCCCAGTTCCAGCAAAGACTTGCCTAAACGGGCTCCTACCGCCTCGCCTACTTTCTTGCCCATGCGCGTAGAACCGGTTGCGGATACTAACGGAATGCGCTCATCATGCGCCATTTTGCTGCCAATCACGGCGTCGCCGATGATGATGTTGAAGACGCCCTCGGGCACCTGGTTCTGCTCCAGTACTTCCCTTATAATCTGCTGGCAGGCCACCGCCGTCAAAGGGGTTTTCTCTGAGGGTTTCCAGACCACCACATCGCCGCAGATGGCGGCCAGCATGGCGTTCCAGCTCCAGACGGCCACCGGAAAGTTGAAGGCCGAGATCACGCCCACCACGCCCAGCGGGTGGTATTGCTCATACATGCGGTGTGTGGGGCGTTCTGAGTGCATGGTGTAGCCGTGCAATTGCCTGGACAAACCTACCGCGAAATCGCAGATGTCAATCATCTCCTGCACTTCGCCCATGCCTTCCTGCAAGATCTTGCCCATCTCATAGCTCACCAACTTGCCCAGCGCTTCTTTGTTCTCGCGCAGTTTCTGCCCAATCTGGCGCACAATCTCTCCCCGCTTGGGCGAGGGCCAGGTACGCCACTCCAGAAAGGCCTGCTGCGCCACCGTTACCACCTGCTCATAATCTGCCTCAGAAGCCATGTTCACCGTGGCAATTGGCTTGCCATTGGTGGGGGAATGGATGGTGCGGGTTTCTGGGTTGTTTTCTCCGCCCCAGGTTAATCCGGTACTGTAAGCGGGGTTGGCATCCTTGATTCCTAGCTGGGAAAGTATGTCTGTGATGTTGGTCTGCATATCTGTTGTGGTTAAGCAATAAAGATTGAAGACCCTAGTATAGGCCTTTCTGCCAACATAAAAAACAAAAAAGCTCCTGCCAAAGGGCAGGAGCTTTTAAAAGCCGTTTAAGGCCTATATTTCTCAGAAGTGATCTAAACTAGCGGCCCAAGGCATAGTACGCCCTGCGGCCATCTGGGTAAACCCCTTCAATCAAGATTCCGCCGCGGCGAGTACTTTTCAATATTTTGTCTACGTCCTGCGGGGTATTGGTAGGGGTTCTGTCAATACTGGTGATGATAAAGCCATCTTTCATACCGGTCTCGGCAAAGGCACTTTTCTCTACCCCACTGACTTTCACGCCACCGGTAATGTCCAGTTTGTTCAGTTCCTGCTTGGTGGCCGCCTCAAACTTAGCGCCATCAATGGTCATGGACTTAGTGGCGTTAGGATCGCGTTTCACAATCTCGGTGCTACCGCTGGCGTTGCGCAGCGTTACATTGGTGGTTTTGGTGCTTCCCCCTCTCATGTAAGACACTTTGATCTTATCGCCTGGCCGGTAACGGGTTACCTGCTCTTGTAACTGCGCTCCGGTGCTCACTTTCACGCCGTTGATCTCAGTAATCACGTCACCTTCCTGAATACCGGCGGTTTTGGCGGCGCTGCTTTCAGAGAAACCGGCCACGTACACCCCGTTCAGGGTTTTCAGGCTTTTCTCTTTGGCTAGTTCGGCATCCACTTCCTGCATCTGCACGCCTAGCAACGCACGTTGTACTTCTCCATATTTCAGAAGGTCGTCCACTACTTTGCTCACGATGGAAGAAGGCACGGCAAAAGAGTAACCGGCAAAAGAACCAGTCTGCGAGGCAATGGCGGTGTTGATGCCAATCAAATCGCCGTTCAGGTTTACCAAAGCTCCCCCGCTGTTACCTGGGTTCACGGCGGCGTCTGTCTGGATGAAAGACTCTACGCTCATGTTACCGGCACCTTGCAGAATACCTACGTTACGGCCTTTCGCACTCACAATACCAGCGGTTACGGTAGAGTTCAGGTTGAAGGGGTTACCTACGGCCAATACCCACTCGCCCACTCTTACATTGTCAGAGTTCCCGTACCGCAGGGCAGGCAAATTGTCAGAGTTGATTTTCAGCAACGCGATGTCTGTGTTTGGGTCAGTACCTACCAACGTGGCATCAAACGTACGCTTGTCATCCAGGATCACCTGAATTTTATCGGCGCGGTCAATCACGTGGTTATTGGTGACAATGTATCCGTTGGAGGCAATGATTACCCCAGAACCAGAGCCCATGGCCGGGCCTTGTGGCTGGCGCTGATACCCCTCAAAGTCATCTCCGAAGAAATCACGGAAGAAAGGGTGCATCTCACTGGCACTGGGCCCACGCCGGGCCTGCACTTTGTACTCAGTGGTTACGTGTACTACGGCCGGGGTCACCAGCTCCGCCGAAGTCACGAAGTTCAAGCCTTCGGGTACCACTACATCAGAAGAGCGCATGGCACTGGTATACCGCACATTCGTATTCGGCAATTGTTGCCCGCTGGCAGGCAAATCATCGTCCAGCAGTTTATAACTTCCAACGGCTACGCCCCCACCTACCATAGCGGAGAGCATTAGCCCCAACATAAGCTGTTTCGTTTTCATAATCTTATTAGTCAGCTATATAGGTTAATAAATAGTTTAGGTATCTCTTTTTTAGAGAGAGCTTAAGTTCTGTTTCTTTTGTACGTGGGAAACGCTAAAATAGCAAAACTAGTATTATTACTAAACAAAGACTAAGCCAAAAAGGCGCCCGGGAGCGCCTTTTTAACAGATTCTTAACTTTTAATTATTTTACTGAAATCTGGTGCTTCACTACCTTCTCCTCTACTTTAGGCACGGAGATGTGTAGCACGCCATTCTCAAACTGGGCCTCAATGGCAGCGGCATCTACGTGCTCTGGCAGTTGGAAAGCGCGTCTGAATTTGCCGTACAGGTTCTCTACGCGGTGGTATTTCTGCCCTTCATTTCCTTTGTTGAACGTACGCTCTCCGCTTACCGTAAGCACACCTTCTTCAAACTCAACGGTAATGTTCTCTTTCTTCAGACCTGGCAGCGCCAGTTCCACTTCATAGCTTTTCTCGGTTTCCCAAAGGTCTACGGCCGGGGTAAAGCCTTGCACACGGCGGTTGTTCACCGAGTCTTGGAAAAAGCTGTCTAATAGGTTGCTGAACGTCTGTGGTGCTCTACCTTGCAATACCGGATGTTGTTTTACAGTTGTCATGGTCTTTATAGCTTTTAGGTTAGTTTCTCATTTGGATACTTACCTATTAGTAAATTTTGTACCAATTGGGAAAATCGCTTAAAATAAGACATAACGTCATAAAACATAGATATTAGCATAAACAAACAAGCCATTGTGTCTCTTTTTATATTTATTGCAGTACTTATATCCTTATTGGTTCGTTTCTGTGCTTTGGTCTCTGTGCTTTAACTGGCTTCTATTGAGAGATTGGCGGGTGCACGGAATACGCTGTTCCCTTGGCTTGTCTGTTTGTTGCGTGGGTGCAAATACTTTGCTGTTTCATCTTTGGCGGTATGCGCTCACGGCCGCGGGGCCCCGTCTTCCCCTCTCGCACTGCCCTTTCGGCCTGAGAAGGCTGTTTCTCTTAGTAGATGCCTGTCCAGGGCCAAAAGCGAGGCGCGCTCGGGGAAGACTGGAACTGGGGAAAGTAGCGAAAGCGGTGATGATTGTACCTGTAGAGACCAGCCACGGCCTTGTCTCTACCACGCATTCCTTTCTCCTGTATAGGTTTATTCCCCTCCTCAGAGGGGTGTCTGGCTTTTCTCACCCTCCTTCTAAGGCGCACCAAACATGCAATAATGGTGTCAGCAGAGAGCTGTAGAAAATCTAGTAACAGAAGAAATTCCCAATTCTTTCCAGTTTTTCGGGCTTATTTGCTATTTAGGTTATCTTAGAAAGGAATTCTGAGAACATTGCTGCGGTACCCTATCTGGGTGTGTAACATTCAGGGAGGGGTTGCGTCAATACCTGTGCAGGAGAACCATACCCTACACCGGAAGTAAGCAGCCTCTGACGCACAGAGACTTAAACACTATCTATGAAAAAAGAAATTTACTATTGGCTTACAGGTATCTTATTGGCCGTCCATTTCCCGGCAGTTTCCCAGAACCATCAGGTAAACTACGCAGATGTGGTAGTAGACCAAATGGAAGGCATCCGGTTTCTGGCCCGCGACTCTTCGGTGGGCATCAACCTCCGCTTCAGAATCCAGAACCGGGCAGATTTTACCACAAAAGCAGGCAATGATCTGTCGCTTGCCTCCAAAGGTGGGTATATCAAGCGCTTACGTTTGCGGTCTTCCGGCTTTCTGTACAGCAAGAAACTGACCTATTCCTTTCAGTTGGGTTTCTCGCCCGGCGATATGGACGTGGAGAATTCTGAGCACCCCCAACTCATCAGAGACGCCGTGGTGTTCTACCAGTTCACCCCCCGGCTCAAGATTGGCTTTGGCCAGACCAAGTTGCCGGGCAACCGGCAGCGGGTCATCTCCTCGGGAGAGCAGCAGTTTGTAGACCGGTCTATTGTGAACGCCACCTTCACCATTGACCGCGACTTTGGCCTTTTTGCTTTTTACCAGAACCAACTGGGTTCTATGCCCATACATGTGCAGGCCGCCCTCTCTAACGGCGATGGCCGAAACGCTTCGCCCCGCGAGGGCTCCGGGGTAGCTTATACGGCTCGGGTAGAGGCGCTCCCGCTGGGTGAGTTTGCCATGGACGGAGACTACTTTGAGGGAGATTGGGCGCGTGAAAAAACGCCTAAGCTCTCAGTGGGCGTTAGCTTCTCTGAGAACGACAACGCCTACCGCACCGGCGGGCAGATTGGCCAGAACATCCTTGGCTTCACTGACATCCAATCTTCCATGGCCGATCTTATTTTCAAATACAATGGCTGGGCCACCTATCATGAGTGGATTCAGCGGAAGGCAAACAATCTGGTGTTTCCGGCCGAGGGTGATGATTTCCAGTATGTCTATGCGGGGCAAGGCTACAACGGGCAGCTAAGCTACCAATTCCCGAACCACTTTGAACTGGCCGGCCGCTATTCCGTCATTACCCCAGAACAGGAAATTCAACGTCTTACCCGCCAGACCAAGCAATACACGTTGGCCGCCAACTACTACATTCGCTGGCACCGCATTAAGCTACAGTCAGACCTCACTTACCAAACCCAGGAAGACCTGTCAGCCAACGCCACCCAGGACAACTGGATCCTGCGCCTTCAGTTGGAATTGGGTATCTAAACCAAATTACCAGCCCGGTATACTGCTAAGCATCTCTGGCACTAAACCTGTTTAGAGTTATTGACTACCGTCTCCTGCTGGTGATCCTAAACCTGTGAGATCTCCAAGACCTCACAGGTTTTTGCGTTTTGGGGCCGTTTTTCGCAAAAAAGCTCCAAAACGCCTCACAGGAGTTTCCTTCTCTGTGGGCTTACCTTGCAGGGGAAAAGCAAATAAACAGGTTCTAAGTAGTCTTTAGGTTTTCGGGCTAATTTTAGGAAAACAGGCCATAAACCTAAGTGTGTCGCCAGATCATGCGTTCTTCTCTCCCAGTGCCTGTAGCTCACTGATCGCTAGCCATGCCATGAGGCCGCTTCCTACTTCCAGGGCTGCTTCATCAATGTTAAAGGTGGGGGTGTGTACGCCGGAAGTAATGCCTTGGGCCTCGTTGCGGGTGCCCAGCCGGTAGAAACAGGCATCGGTTTGCTGGGAGTAATAGGCGAAGTCCTCGGCGGCCATCCACATGTCCAGTTCTACTACATTTTCTGCTCCTAAATAGGCTTGCGCGGCGGCACTGGCGCGGGCCACCAGTTCAGGGTCATTCTTGAGGAACGGGTAGCCGTCCATGATGTTGATCTCGCAGGAACCGCCCATGCTTTCGCACAGCCCTTCGGCCAGTTTCTTGATTTTCTGTTTGGCTTCGGCACGCCACGCTTCGTCCATGGTGCGGAAGGTTCCTTCTATTTTCACTTCGCCCGGAATCACGTTGGTGGCTCCGTTGGCAATTACTTTCCCAAACGACAACACCGAAGGAATCTTGGGATTGGCCCGGCGGCTGACAATCTGTTGCAGGGCTACTAACAGGTGCGCCGAAATCAAGACCGGGTCTACCAACTGCTCGGGCAGGCCACCGTGGCCGCCTTTGCCTTTCACGGTGATGTAGATTTCATCGGCCGAGGCCATGTACATACCAGACCGGAAGCCTACTTTTCCGGCGGGCAGAAACGGGAACACGTGCTGCCCCATAATGCTTTGGGGGGCCGGGTTCTCCAGCACGCCTTCTTTGATCATGAGCGAGGCCCCACCAGGAAACTTCTCTTCGCCGGGCTGGAAAATGAGCTTCACCGTGCCTTCAAACTCAAGCCGCACTTCCTGCAAGATGCGGGCGGTGGTCAGCAACGAGGATGTATGCACGTCATGGCCGCAGGCGTGCATCACCCCTTCGTTCTTAGATTTATAGGCTACCTCGTTTGTTTCCAGGATGGGCAACGCATCTAAATCGGCGCGGAGGGCGGTGGTGGCTTTCCCTGGATTCTGGCCTTTGATTAACGCGACAACCCCGGTCTCTGTGACGCGCTCCGGCTCCAGGCCATACTCCTGCAGTTTCCTGAACACATAGGCTGAGGTTTCAAATTCCTGGAAAGAAAGCTCTGGGTGTTGGTGCAGGTGCTGCCGGGTTAATACCGTGTCTGACGCATATTTTTGGGCGAGTTCCTGAACGCGGGTAGCTAAATCTTGCATGGGCAAAGAAGTAAGGGGGTAAGAATGCAAAGGTAACGCTATAAAACGGAAATGCTGTTTCTGGCCTATTTTCAGGAAAACAGGTCAAAAACAGCCTTTGTTCAATTCCCTGGGCATGGCAGAAAAGCAACCCAGGATTGCCCATGGAATATACCCGTACGGAATTGGCGTACTTGTAACAGAAGGTAAGTGCCGGAAATTGGGGGAGGTGGTGCTCGTTCGGCCCTGGAGGGATGGGCTCTTGATTTTGGGAATTCCTTGGGGACTGCCCCAAGAAAGGCGGTTAGGGCGGTTGTGCTTAAGCTGATTTTCTATCCAGAGCAGAAAAGGCTGTATCCATTCTTCTGGCCCGGGCAATGCCTGGAAGCGTGATGTAGACCAAGGGAGGGATGTTCAAGGTGCTCATCACCACGAATCCTTCCCGGGCAAGCTCTTCGCAGAGCGCTACCGTATATTCCACTGACAGATTGGTGTCCTGCGCCAATTCAGAGGAGGAAGCAGGATGGTCTTCGGGCTCTACATGCCTTTTTACTCTGGCAAATAGATGTGATAATAATAAATCCTGTTTATCCATAACCCTCCGCTTTAGATTGTAACATAGAAGCTGTTTCGCAAGGTAAAAGTTGGCGTTATCCCCAACAAGCCAGATGCAGGCGCCTTTCCGCTTGCTGGTGAAAACACCCGGCAAAGGCGAGCCTTCTCTGGTTTGTCCTTTTCTAAACAGGTTCATACCTTGAAAATACGCAGCGCTCTTTTCTAAATCTATTCCCTATGAGCTAAATGGGTAGTTACCACATCATTTTCAGTAGATAACCTCCCCCCCCCCCCCGCGGAAAATACTAGAGGTAAAATACGTTTATTTTCAGGACTGCTGCTCCTGGCAGATACGGAATTCCGGCCTCAGGAAAGGCGAGCACACCGGTTTGGCTTGAATTTGCGGCTGGCTGCCAAGGCAAATACCCTTTGTTCCGGTTCCTGATTAGATAATACCCTATTGGGTTCCTTTCTGCGCTTTGGCCTCTGCCTGGAACTGGCTTCTTTGGAGGGATTGGCTGGTGCACGGAATATGCTGTTGCCTTGGCTTGTCCGCTTCTTTAGCGAGATTGGGAAGGGCACGCAGTTTGCTGTTGCCTTGGCTGGGCTGCTTTTCGCGTGGGTGCAAGTGCTGCATTGTTTCATCTCTGGCGGTAAGCGCTCACGGCCGCGGGGCCCCGTCTTCCCCTCTCGCACTGCCCTTTCGGCCCGGGAAGTCTGTCTCGCTTAGCCTCGGCCTATCTATGGCCAAAAGCGAGGCGCGCTCGGGAAAGACTGGAACTGGGAAAGTAGCAGAAGCGGTGATGATAGAACCCGTAGAGACCAGGCATGCCTTGTCTCTACTATGCACTCCTTTCTCCTGCAAAGGCTAATTCCCCTCCTCAGAGTTCATTGTGTAAGGAAAGATGAGCGGCTATTTAGTTTCTGAAACTTCCAGAGAATCAAACCGCTGTACCGCTCTTCCGGAGTTCCACTCCGGAAGCAACCTGCCGGGGAGTTCCACTCCCCTTCTTTTGCCCGTGGTTTCCGGCGGAGTGGAACTCCGCAGCAGACAGGTTCGGGAGTAGAACTTCCAAACAGCGACAGCAGCAAAAGTTTCCTTACAAGATGAGCCTCGGAGGGATATGGGGGAGGTTCTAACGCTCACCATCTCCTTCAAAGGTGCACCAATCAATTGAATAATGGTGTAAGGAAAAGGAAGCAAACAGGCCCTAAAAAAATCTGCCGTTTCTGGGCTGCTTTAGGTAAAACAGGCCAGAAACGGCAGATGAGTACGAGCAGACGCTACGGCTTACTTGGGAATATTGATGGTTTCCTGCACCAACAACGCATTGGGCAACAAATCCTGAATCTTGTTTAAGGCCGTTTGAGCCTCTACCCTGGTAAAGAAGTCGCCAATCTTGAGTTGGTAGGTGGGTTGTTTGTAGGTGAGGTAATCTTTCTCCTCTGGTAACCGCGCCACAATGCTGTTCCGAAGATCCATGGCCGTTTTGCGCTCAATGCCGGTGTACGCCAGAATACGGTAGCCTGCGGCATATTTGATGTTCTTGTTCACCTGCGCCACGCTGTCCAGGAGCAGGCTTACCTGCGGGCCTACATGGTTGGTGGGAACGGCCGGAGCTACTGGTTCGGCCCCACCTTTGGGGGCTGCCGGAAACGTAGGCCGGTATTTTTTGGTGTCTACCAGGGCAGCCGTACCTTCCCCTTTTTTCTCTCCACCTCTTTTGTCAGCGGAGCGACTATGGGAAGCAGCGGAACTGTCTCCGGCGTTGGAGGAACTGGAGGTACTGCCGGTGGCGGCACAGCTCATCATTGCGCCCAGGCAGAGGAAGGCAAAAAATCTGGATGTCATGTTTCTCCAAGTCATAGCAATGAAACGCCGGAGGATGTTCCAATCCGGTCTGCTCCTGCGTTTACCAACGCAAGGGCGGCTTCCTTTGTTTTAATACCGCCAGAGGCTTTGATTTTGATGTGCTTCGGCAAGTTGGCCCGCATTAGCAGGACGTCTTCAGTCTGAGCCCCCGAAGCGGCATACCCCGTAGAGGTTTTCACGTAATCCGCTTCGGCCTCCACGCATAATTTGCAGACCTGCACAATTTCCTCCGGAGAAAGCAACGCGGTTTCTATGATCACCTTCAGAATAGAATTCTTGAAGTGGCACAGCGTACTCAGTTCCTGCAGCTCAGACATGACCTCGTCCAACTTCCCAGATTTAAACGCCGCAATGTTCATGACCACGTCAATCTCATTGGCACCCTCAGACAAGGCCTGGTGCGCCTCAAAAAACTTTACCTTGGCCAGTTGATACCCGAAGGGGAAGCCCACCACGGTGGCTACCTGTACGCCGGTATCCTGCAAAGCCGCCACTGCCTGCCGCACAAAGCAAGGTGGCACGCACACCGCCGCGAACCGATATTGGATCGCTTCCTGGCAGAGTTGTGCCACCATGGCTTTGGTGGTTTCAGGCTTGAGCACCGTATGGTCTATATACGGTGCCAAGCTCTGTTCCGGAGAAATAAGGGTTTTAGTCTTCAATGAGAACACAACGGTTGTTGAGCAAATCGTTTTCCACGTTTTTGAACTTCACGTCCTTCATCACGCGGCCATCGGCGTATTGCACACTTACCTTGTCATTGCGGCCTATCACCTTCTCGGCTCTGAACGGCACCTGCTTGGGGGCAGGCGCCTGGGGCATAGCAGGCATGTTAGGCATGGAAGGGACGGTTTCTTCCAGCGTGGAATGCACCTCTTCTTTCTGCTCGTGCAATCTTGGCGGTCTTGGCGCTTGCGACAGACGTGCCTCCTGTACCGGAGCCGGTTGCTGCTCCTGAACCGGAAGATCTGCTTTGAACAGGAAGGAAACGGTTTCTTCGTTCACCTTGCTGATCATGCGCTTGAACAGCTCAAATGATTCAAATTTGTAGATCAACAACGGGTCTTTCTGCTCATACACCGCATTCTGCACACTTTGCTTCAGGTCGTCCATCTCGCGGAGGTGCTGCGTCCAGGCTTGATCAATGGTAGCCAGCGTGATCACTTTCTCCACGGTCTTGATCAACTCACGGCCGTGGGTATTCACCACTTTCTCCAGATTGGCTACGGCGGTGATCTGCTTACGTCCATCAGAGAAAGGCACGGCTATGTTCTCAATCATCGGCCCACGGTTGGCATAGATATCCGCCATAATAGGGGCAGATTGCTCCATAATCTGCTGGTTCTTGGCCAGGTAGAAATCCAACGCCTCGTTGTACAGACGATCCATCAACACATCTACGGATTGTCCGGTCAGTTCTGCCGCGGAGATCGCGGAGTTGAAACCGTACACTCTAATGATGTGCAACAGGAAGTCTTCATGGTTGCCGGTGGCTTTGTACGTCTGCACAATGTCCTCAGCCACGTCATAGATCATGTTCCAGATGTCCAGCTCCAGGCGCTCGCCGTACAGGGCGTTGCGGCGGCGCTTGTACACCACCTCGCGCTGGGCGTTCATCACGTCATCGTACTCTAGTAGGCGCTTCCGGGTACCGAAGTTGTTTTCCTCTACCTTCTTCTGGGCTCTCTCAATGGAGTTGGTGATCATGGAGTGTTGAATCACTTCGCCCTCTTCCAGCCCCATTCTGTCCATCAATTTGGCAATACGGTCAGAACCGAATAACCGCATCAAGCTGTCTTCCAGCGACACGAAGAACTGGGAAGATCCCGGGTCTCCCTGACGACCAGAACGACCCCGCAACTGACGGTCTACCCGGCGCGACTCATGGCGCTCAGTACCAATAATGGCTAACCCGCCTGCAGCTTTAGATTCAGGGGCCAATTTTATATCTGTACCACGGCCCGCCATGTTGGTGGCAATGGTCACGGCGCTCGGCTTACCAGCTTCGGCCACAATCTCTGCTTCCCGTTGGTGATGCTTCGCGTTTAGAACTTGGTGCGTGATGCCGCGCATTTTAAGCATTCGGCTTACCAATTCAGAAATTTCTACGGAAGTGGTACCCACCAGCACCGGCCGGCCCAGTTTGGTTAACTCCTGGATTTCCTCGGCTACGGCGTTGTACTTCTCACGGGTGGTTTTGTAGACCTTGTCGTGCTCGTCTTTGCGCTGGGCGACGCGGTTGGTAGGAATTACGACTACGTCCAGCTTGTAGATTTCCCAGAACTCCCCGGCCTCCGTCTCGGCCGTACCGGTCATACCGGCCAGCTTGTGGTACATTCTGAAGTAGTTCTGCAAGGTCACCGTGGCGTAGGTTTGCGTGGCATCTTCCACGCGCACGTTCTCTTTCGCCTCAATGGCCTGGTGCAAGCCGTCTGAGTACCGACGGCCTTCCATTACCCGACCCGTCTGCTCGTCCACAATTTTCACCTTGTGGTCATCGGTTACAATGTACTCGGTGTCTTTCTCAAACAGCGTGTAGGCCTTGAGCAACTGGTTGATGGTGTGCACCCGCTGTGACTTCTCCTGGTAGTCTTGGATCAGTTTTTCTTTCTGGTGCAGTTTATCGTCGGCAGAGAGTTCTTTATGGTTCTCAATGTTGGCCAGTTCCGTCCCGATGTCTGGCAAGATGAACAAAGCTGGATCTTCGCCCTGGCCTGTGATCAAGTCAATGCCTTTTTCCGTTAATTCAATCTGGTTGTGTTTCTCGTCAATGGTGAAGTACAAAGGCTTGTCTGCCTCTGGCATCTGGCGCGAATGGTCTTGCAGGTAGAAGGCCTCGGTCTTCAGCAAAATCTGGCGCACGCCGGTCTCACTCAGGAATTTGATCAAGGGCTTGTTCTTGGGCAAACCACGGTAGGCTCTGAACAAGGCCAGACCACCTTCTTTGTCGTTGCCTTCTTTGATGAGGCGTTTGGCTTCTACCAGGTAATTACTCACCAATTTCCGCTGCGCTTCCACCAGCATGGCTACCCGTGGGCGTAACACATAGAATTCGTGCTCATCGCCGCGCGGCACCGGGCCAGAGATAATCAGCGGGGTACGGGCATCGTCAATCAACACGGAGTCTACCTCATCTACCATGGCGTAGTGGTGCTTGCGCTGCACCAGTTCACCGGGCTCGCGGGACATGTTGTCGCGCAGGTAGTCAAACCCGAACTCGTTGTTGGTACCGTAGGTAATATCGGCTAAATACGCGTTGCGGCGGGCATCTGTGTTGGGTTGGTGCTTGTCAATACAGTCAATGGTGATGCCGTGGAACTCAAACAGCGGGGCCATCCACTCAGAGTCACGCTTGGCCAGGTAGTCGTTCACGGTTACCACGTGCACGCCGCGTTTGGCCAGGGCGTTCAGGAAGGCCGGCAGGGTGGCCACCAGAGTTTTCCCTTCACCGGTGGCCATCTCGGCAATTTTACCTTGGTGCAAGACAATGCCGCCAATCAGCTGCACGTCATAGTGCAGCATGTCCCAGATCACCTCAGTACCGGCGGCTAGCCAACGGTTGGCCCAAACGGCCTGGTCGCCGTTAATCTGCACGTTAGGTTTGCGCGACGCGAAGGTGCGGTCAAGGTCTGTGGCGGTTACGGTTAACTGGCCGTTTTCCTTGAAGCGGCGGGCGGTTTCTTTTACAATGGCAAAGGCCTGCGGCAGCACTTCCATGAGCACTACTTCCAGGTCTCTGTTACGATCTTTCTCCAGGCCGTCAATCTCGGTGAAGATTTCTTCCTTCTGGGCGATATCCAACTCCGGCTCGTTCTCTATGCGTTGGTAAAGAACCGTTACTTTATCATCAATGGGCTTGAGACGCTCCGCGATAACGGCTTGCACCTCCTGGGTACGGGCCCGCAGTTGGTCATCAGAAAGGGAAGTGAGTTTGGCGAACTCCTGGTTGATGAGCGTTACGTACGGCAGTACGATCTTGATATCCCGCTCCGATTTGGTTCCGAAAATCTTAGCGACCGTCTTCCCAACAAAGTCAAACATATAGAACTAGTTAAAATTTACTTGAATCAATCTCAAAAATACGCGGTTTTTCCGACAATTTTCTATCTAGCTAAAACAATACCACTTACACATTAGTGCCCCAACCCTGACGGGATGGCAGAGAAAGTCAAAATCTGGTAAAAATGGCTAGTAACGGATAAAGAGCCGGATAGCTGTTTTGAAGCTTCTTTTAGAAAAGCGGCCTTAAAACAGCTTTCTTCCGCGTAGGCACGGGTACAGCAGCATGCCCGCCACCTTTGCGGCAGGCACCTCACCCCCAGCCTCCCAGGGAGAGGGGAGCCCCGATGCTGCGTTTATGGGCTGTTTTTATGAAAACGGGCGGAAAACGCCGGAAACCTTTGGGGTCTTGGAGACCACCGGTGTAGCATCTACTGGTGCGCGTCTCCAGACTTGCCGGGAGCCACGGGCAGTGTTGCGGAAGTTTAGGGTTAGGGGTAGCGTTTTTACAGGAAAATGGCGTAACCTTCTTATCTGAAAGCAAAGCCAGCACAACAGAAAAGCCTGTTTTTAGCCTGATTTCGGAAAAACAGGCTAAAAACAGGCTTTAAGTATAGAGAACGCGCTTACGCCTGAGCGGCAAACCTCATTTCGTCTTCTGGTTGGTTTATTGGCCGGAAATTGACTTCGCTGGCCCTGATAAACCGCCGCAAAGCATCTTCTACGGTTGGCAAGAGACCTCTTTTACTTGTTCCCAGTGCTGACGAAGCTGGCCGGGCGGCTGGCAAGTTGAAACTGGCCTGTGCAACAGGGTGTAGCCAAGGGTCTGCCTCAAGGCCCGCCAGTTTGGCTGCCAACTCCGCTAACTGGGCCCAGCTATAGGTGCCTTGGTTGGCCAGATGCCAGATGCCGTTTTCCCCGTCAATAAGTAAATCTAAGGTGGTGTTCACCAAATCTGGCACGTACGTGGGCGTGATAAAGCTGTCCTCCGCGGCTTTGAACGTTTCTTGGTGCGCAATGGCCCGCAGGGCGTGGTACACAAAGTTATGTTCGTCCCAGGGCCCGAAGAAGGCACTGGTTCTAATAACCAACGCACCCGGCATGGCGGCTAGTACCTGCTCCTCAGCCAATGCTTTGCTGGAGCCGTACACATTCAGCGGATTGGTTTTATCTTCTTCGGTATAAAGCGTTTGCTTCTCGCCGTCAAAAACCAAATCTGAAGAAAAGGTGACCAACCCAATGTTCTGCGCCTGGCAGACCTTCGCCAGCACGGCTGGCCCCAGCGTGTTTTCGCGGGAGCAGGCTTCCGGCTCATTTTCAGCGTCGTCTACGCGCACGTAACCGGCGGTATTCACCAAGGCCCAAGGGCGATACTTCAAGATAGTCTGCTCAACCGAAGACTCATCCGTAATATCCATGTCCTGCCGGGACAGTAGCACGTACGGAATGCCCCGTACATCGCAGAGACGGGCAAACGCCCGGCCTAACGTACCGGTGGCTCCGGTGATCAACATTGGCTGCACGCCGATGGTCTCTTTCTGCTTCTGCTCATTGGAAGATACGTCCCACACCTCAGGGCACTCTGACAGCGGCGGATACATGCTGCGGCAGGCACGTTTCCACCAGCCGTCAATTCCCAGCAAGGGGTGTCGCTCTTCTCCGGCAGACACGCCGCGCAGGAATTTGGACACGGCAGTTTGGGCAGGAACACCGCTGCGGAGGTCAAATACCCCCATCTCATAATGTCCGCTGTTTTGCGTGAGCAGGCTGTTCCAATCATAGGCTCCCAGCAACGTCCAGGCGGTGACCCCCCGTATGTTTTTGCCCTGATTTCTCAAAAACGAGGCAGAATCCCATACCTCGGCAAACCAGCGCATCTGTTCTTCGCGGGTGCAGCATAAGTGGGCTTCGGTGATGGCCACCGGAATGTCATAGCGGGCACACACTTGTTCCAGAATCTGCTGCACCCCTAACGGCGAAGCAGCCTGTACCCGCACGGCTTCCACATCCGCGTAGCGGTGTTTCCCGTTACTGCCGTGGGTGTGCCAGGGGTAGTCAATGATGCGCTCGTCTAAGTACCGCTCACTGGTGACGTAGTAGTTTACCCCAATCACGTTGGGCGGGCAAGGATGCTGTACCAGTTCCAGCAGGGCTGCTTCGGGCACTTGGTGTAAGCGCAGATACGGCCACAAAGGATGTTGCTGGTCTACTTTCCCGCAGAGCAAATCCCAGGAAAGCCACCGCCGATGGTTCTCAAAATCTGCCTGGTACTGCAAGGCAGGCGTACTGTGAGAATAGCCAAGGTCATCGGTCTGCACCAATTGGGCATGAGGGTTCACTTCCCTGATGGCCTGCATGGCCAGCTTGGTACCGTTGATTTGGTTTAGTAACGCTTTGGCAAAGGAGGCGTCGTCTTTGGTGTGCGGATACCAGAAACCGTATAATGCGCTGAACCGGGCGGTGGTTAGTGGTTCATTGACGGGGGTGTAGTAATTTACCCACGGAAATTGCTGCGCGACGGAGCGCGCGTACTGCGCAAATTTCTGGGGAAAATTGTCGTCCAGTAAGTTGGTATACCGGGGGCCGCTGCCATGATGCAGCAGCCCCACGATAGGGTCTATGTTTACTTCCCGAAGCCTGTTCAGCCGTGCAGTTGCCCAGCTCCAATCTTGTTGCTCCGGATGCTCTGGGGCTACACTTTCCCACAGAACCGGGTACCGCAGTTTCTTGATCCCTAACTCAGCAAAAAGGTCTAAGTCAGTAATCCGTTGCGCATGCCCGCTCTGTGCAAGCTGGTCAAAGTACTGGTCACCTACGCGGTTGACGGTACACTCAACGCCTCCCCAAAGCTCAATGTTTGCCATTCGGACTCAATTTGGTGGAACTTCCGTTTAGGGTGGCAGCACCGCCGTTCAAAGCCTCACGCACCACTTTGGGTAATACATCCACTCCGTCTACCAATGGCTTGCCTACTTTGTCTTTTTCGGTCAGCTTTTTGTGTACGGTAAGCGCCTGGGCCACTACTTGGTCCATGTTGTAGTACTTGTAAGTGGCCAGACGGCCCACAAAATGCACATTAGGCGTCGCATCGGCTAGCTTCTTGTATTTGTTGTATAGCTCAGCGTTCTCTGGCTTAGGTACCGGATAGTACGGGTCTCCCTCGGCCCGGGGGAATTCATACACCAGGCTGGTTTTGGCATGCTGCTGACCAGTCAAATATTTGAACTCCGTTACGCGGGTGTACAACTGCTCATTAGGGTAGTTCACCACGGCCACCGGCTGGAATACTTCTTTGTTCACGGTCTCGTGCTTGAACTCCAGGGAGCGGTACGGCAGTTTTCCGTATTTGAAATCGAAATACTCGTCTACCGGGCCGGTGTAGATCATCTCCTTGAACGGAATCATGTCAATGATCTCGTGGTAGTCTGTGTTGAGCATGATCTTGATGTTGGGATGATCCAGCATCTTCTCAAACATTTTGGTGAATCCGTGCAACGGCATGGCCTGATAGGTATCTGTGAAATACCGGTCATCGCGGTTGGTGCGGGTAGGCACCCGTGAGGTCACCGATTTGTCCAGCTCAGACGGATCCATGCCCCACTGCTTGCGGGTGTAGTTCTTGAAGAACTTCTCGTACAACTCGCGGCCCACTTTGCTTACCACCACGTCTTCTGACGTGCGGATGTTGTCTACCCTCTCGGCGACAGATTCAAAGAACTTGTCCAGCTCAAAAGACGTGAGGTTAAGCCCGTACAGTTTGTTGATGGTGTCCAGGTTAATAGGCATAGGCACCTGCTGCCCGTCTACGCTGGCCAGTACGCGGTGCTCATACGGGCGCCACTCTGTGAACTGACCCAGGTACTCAAATACTTCTTTGGAGTTGGTGTGGAAAATGTGCGGCCCGTACTTGTGCACCAGAATCCCGTCTTCGTTATAATGGTCATAGGCGTTACCGGCAATGTGCGGACGTTTGTCTATGATTAATACTTTTTTGTTGGAATACGTGGCTAAGCGCTCGGCTAGTACGCTCCCGGCAAATCCTGCCCCTACAATCAGATAGTCGAACATATATTTATTGGGCTAAAGTTATTTTCATTTTATATTGATTTGCTGCTATGCCTACATAGCATCTCTCCGCTCTCTCCCGCGGGAGAGAAGATCCTGCTTCCTTCGTTTTGGGGCTGATTTTTAGAAAGTAAGCTGCTTCCCTCTTGCCGGTTGCCTCCTGGTTGAAGCAAAATTTAGGTAGTGGCAGAATTCTTTTTCGCTTTCTTTTCAGTGCTTACCCCCTGCATGAGGCGTACCATGCCTTGCCAGGTTTTGTCCCAGGAGAACCCGGCCAAAAAGTCATCTACCCGGCGCGACCATTCCTTGTCTTCCTTCTGCGTCAGCGCCTTCACAATGGCTGTTTCAAACGCTTGGGCACCATCGGCAATTTGCACCAGGTTCAGATCGCCGTAGGGGCGCACCACGTCTCTGATGGAAGTAGACACCACCGGTTTACCGGCGGCCAGATACTCTGGCGTTTTGGTGGGGCTGATGTACTTGGTTGACTCATTATGGGCGAACAGCAACAAGGCTACGTCCCAACCCGCCAAATAGGAAGGCAACTCCTGATAAGATTTTCCGCCCAGGTAATGGATGTTGGAACTGGCAGGCAGCACCGCCGGATCTATCTTCACCACTGGCCCAATAATCACGAATTGCCATTCTGGGCGGGCAGTCGCCACTTCGCGGAGCAGTTCAATGTCAAAACGTTCGTCCACTACCCCATAGAAGCCCATGCGGGGGTGCGGGATACCGGCCTGGTCAGCAGGATCTTCCTGGTTTTGGCGGGCCTGCCCGAAATGCACTTTATCTATGCTGCTAGGAAACGCATATACCTGTTGGTGGCGGTCTCTTTTGGCTTCATACAGGCTTTGGCCTCCGGTAAACACCACATCGGCCTTCGCCAACAACTCGGCTTCCAGTTCCAGTAGCCGCGGCGGCGCAAACTTGAAGGCAGAGAGTTCATCCATTACGTCAAACACGGTTAAGGCAGGCGTAAACTGGCGGGAAATCTCCAGCGCCATAGGCGTATAGTACCAGAAAACAGTCTTCTCCAGGTCATGGTCTGCCATGAAAGCATTGAGCAGCTCTATTTGCTTCGCGTCTGACTCTGCCGGGGTAAGTCCGTTAGGTAAATGGGCTATTACTTTGGTCACCTGGCCATTTTCCCGCTCTTCCATCTCTAGCCGGGGCTGCGCATTCTCATAGAAATAGGGTTCTTCAAAGAAGAACAGACGCGTGTGCTTGGCAAAACGGGACAGCAGGTGCTGCGGACGCTGGTAAACGAAATCCCACCGTAGGTGCGACAAGCAAATGATGGCCGAGACAGAGCTGAGGTACGCCTCCAAACTACTGTCATTGGTGAGTTTTGAAGAGGCTTTAGCAGTATTATTTACAGATGCTGCATAAGTATTGGATGATGATACTTCTGGTTCTGGCGTAAGGGAACTACTCCCCCCTCCGGGGACAAAATCTAGGTCTAGGTCAAGCATACAAAAGCTAGTTAAGGAGTGTGGATCCGTGAAAAGAACGCGAAACGGTATCTTTTCCATTTTTCCCTAGCTTACGTAGATTTTGGAAAAAGGCTACATTCCAATAGGATTTACCCTTGATTAACCTGTAGAACTATACAAAATTCAGTATAAATCCGCGAATTTAGAATGAGATTAATCTTTCCTGGTCTTCTGCTATTCCCCTAAAACCCCCAATTGCCCAATTTCAAGAAACGGTCAGCACCTTCTGGAATTCTACCACATGCTGCCAGCCTGTAGAGGTTCTGAGCCAATCCTTCCGCAAGCCCACTTCCTGAAATCCGGCCTGCCGGAAAATCTTTAGACTGGTGGTATTCTCCTGGGCCACGGAGCAATAGAGTTGGTGCAGCTGCAGAATGTGGATGGCGTAATTTTCCAGCACCTGCAGCGTCTCTTTGCCGTAGCCCTGCCCCCGCTGGCCCGAAACCAGGGCGATGCCTACCCCCGCCCGTTGGTGAAGCGGCTCAAAATCAAACAGGTCTACGGTGCCTATGACGGTGTTTTCCTGCCGCAGGCAAATCATGAGCCTAAGCTGGCGGGCCGCGAAGATGTCCAGGGCGGCGTTTTCAAGGTACAGCTTGAGCGCTTCCCGTGAGTACGGGGCTACGGACAAACTCACCGGCCACAGGGTGGTATCATTCTCCAAGGTGTAGAGAAAATCCAAATCTGAGGGCTCTGGTGCCCGAAGAGAGATGCGGTCTGTGTGCAGCATAAACGGTAGATCTTGTACTGAAAGACTTCTTCTGCTTTTCTACCGGAGAAAGGCGCCCCTTGCCTCTGGCAACACCTAAAGGTAATTAAACCAGATTCATTTCTTACTTGTCACTTCCCCAGCCCTGCTTGTTTTTTGTGTTATTTTTATAAACGAGGCTAAAAACCACCTCGTCATCGTTTTACAGATTTTCAAGACTTCCTGCTTAAAAGACTTTCCTCCGCAGCATACGCCCGCGGCTTCCGCTACTTCTGCAGATACTGGTCTACGCCTTTCTGGCAGTAAGTGATGTTGGTCTGGATGGTGGTGCGCAGCAGTTCCTCATTGATGGCTTTGCGGCTGGTATCTACATAGGTGTGGTGCAAATGGTACTGCACCCCTCCCATTTTCAGGGACATTTTTCTGATACCCGCGTTCATGAGGCGGGCCGCCAATTCACTGTCCTCCGGCCCCCAGCCCACATAGTTTTCATTGTACCCGTTCACGCGCAGAAGATCATCTCGCCAGAAAGACATGTTGCAGCCTTTCACGTAATATTTGTTTTTCCCGGTCAGTTTGTAACGGTTAGCCAGAAGGCGGCGCAGAAGCCCCATCCGCAAACCGTTAAACAAATTACTGGTCTTGGCAATATCGGCGAAGCCGAAGTGGGTGATTCCCTTTGCCAGCACTTCCTGGGAAAGCTCCGGCGAAAGGTTGATTCTGCCACCCGCCAAAAAACGGCCGGTAGTAGCCATGGAAAGATGATCCTGCACAAACTTAGGGTGCACAATGATGTCTCCGTCTATCTGGACAACATAGGGGTGCTGGGCCTGGGCAATGGCCCGGTTCAGTATTTTGGCTCTCTGAAAGCCATTGTCTGGGTGCCACACATGGATAAGCGGCACCGGGAAATCCTCCTGGAAACGCATAATCAAGGCCTTCGTTTCCTCGCCAGAACCATCATCGGCAAGCAAGACTTCCTGGGGCAGCACCGTTTGCCGGGCCACACTCTGCAGGCAGAGATGTAGGGCTTGGGGCCAGTTGTAGGTAGAGATAATGAGCGAACACATGAGCGGGGCCATTGAGCAGAAGCGGTTTAGGTTTTGAGGCTGTTTTTGAAAAACTGACGCGAAAAGAGCCTGGGCTACAGGCTGATTTCCCCTTTGAACACCTGCACGGCGGGGCCGATGAGGAACACGTTTCTGAAGCCGCTGCCCTCTCTCTCAAAGCTTACCTGCAGTTCGCCCCCCAACACTTTGATGTGCACCGGGCTTTCATACCCGGCGCGGCTGGCGGCCAAAGCGCAGGCGGTCACGCCCGTGCCGCAGGAAAATGTCTCGTCTTCCACGCCACGCTCATAGGTACGCACAAACAGCTTGTTCTCGGGCAGATGCTCCACAAAGTTCACGTTGGTTCCCTCGGCCTTGAAACGGTCTGAGTAGCGGACGGCCCGGCCTTCAGAGAACACGTCTACATTTGCCAGCGCATTGACTTGTTTCACGTAATGCGGCGAGCCGGTATCCAGGAAAACGGCCTCCGCCAGGTCTTCTACCGCGTCTACGTCCTTCATCTGCAGGTGCACCAATCCGTCTTTCAGGAAGGCTTGGTGCGGGCCATCGGCGGCAATGAAGTAGGCCTGGTCTTCCACCACGCCCAGATGCTGCGCGAAGGCCACCAGACAGCGTCCGCCGTTCCCGCACATAGAACTGGGCCTACCGTCGGCGTTGTAGTAGACCATCTCAAAATCGTAGCCTTCTCTGGGCTGCAACAGCATGAGGCCATCGGCCCCTACCCCTTTGCGGCGGTCGCAGAGAAAAGCCACCTGCTCCTGGCTGAGCTGGATGGCCTGCGTCCGGTTATCCAGCACCACAAAATCATTGCCGGTGCCCTGGTATTTATAGAAAGTTACCTCCATGTTAAACGTATACGCCTGTTTTCCGCCGGGGCGGAGCATCTTTTCTTTGTAAAAACCTTGAAAATTACTCAAAAAAGTGATGCCATGCTACAGACGCCCGCTGAATTAAAAACACCTCAGCCCCTCACCCGCAGAACCATGCTGAGGCGTTTTAGGACTGTTTTGCGGAAAACAGACCGGAAACGACCTTGGCGCAGACACGCGTAGGAGCTGCGCGCGCTACCAGGTCTTTGGAGCAGGCGGCACTGCGGAAAACAAGCTGGAAACGCGAAAACCTGTGAGGTCTCCAAGACCTCACAGGTTTAGAGGGTACTGGCGCGAGACTTTAGTCTCTTGACTTAGGAGGAAGCGCGTCTCCAGACTCGCCGGGAACCACCGGCAGTAGGCCGCACACTGGTTCATCAAGAACCTTAAGGGTAAAACGCAGCAAGGCGTTTAGGATGCTTTTTACCAAAAACAGGCCAGAAACGTATCCCTTCTCAGCTACTTGAGACGGCTCCTGGAAGAAGGACAGCACCGCACGCCACAAAACCGTACCTTTGCCCCTTCACCACCAACCAAAACCTATGTACTCTTTCCTGACCACCAGCGCCTGGGCCGATTATGAACTGATTGACTGCGGCAACTTTGAGAAACTGGAGCGCTTTGGGGACTACGTGCTGGCCCGCCCCGAACCGCAGGCCGCCTGGGACAAGCACCTCTCAGACCATGAGTGGGAAACCAGGGCGCAGGCGACCTTCCGGCGCGAGAAAGGCAACCAGGAGAAAGGACAGTGGCAACTGAAGAAAGGCATGGCCGAGCAGTGGTTCATCAACTACCGCTACCATGACCTGAAATTGCGGTTCCGGCTGGGTTTGTCTTCCTTCAAACACGTGGGCCTGTTCCCCGAGCAAGACCCCAACTGGCAGTTCATCTTTGACCGCACCCGCGCCCTGCCCGGCAAGCCGAAGGTCTTGAACATGTTCGCGTACACCGGCGGGGCGTCGCTGGCCGCCAACGCCGCCGGGGCCGATGTCACCCACCTGGACTCCGTGAAGCAGGTCAACTTCTGGGCCCGCCAGAACATGGAAGCCAGCAACCTGGACAACATCCGGTGGCTGGTGGAAGACGCCATGAAATACGCCCGCCGCGAGGTGAAACGCGGAAACAAATACCAGGGCATCATCCTGGATCCGCCCGCCTACGGCCGCGGCCCCGATGGTGAGAAATGGCTTCTGGAAGAACAGATCAATGAACTCATCAAACTCTGCGCTGAGTTGCTGGATCCGGAGAACAACTTCTTCGTGATCAACCTGTACTCCCTTGGGTTTTCGGCCTTGATTCTGGATAACCTGATCAAAGCCTCTTTCGGCCACACTGTCCAGAATCAAGAATTGGGCGAACTGTATCTGGAAGACCAGGCCAAACGCAAGTTGCCGCTGGGCACGTTCTTCCGGTTCAGTTCTGTGAAGTAGCTTTCTCTGTCAAGCAGCGTAATTTTAGGTATTTACCTTCGCTACTCTTCTTTTGTCATCCTGGAAGGATCTTGTGGGCCAACTAGAAAAGCGCTGTCATACACGCAACAACTGCTTGTCTACAGGCTTTTTCCCTTGAGAGCATGTTCAAATTTCATCTTTGCGCTGCAAATTGCCATAAAAAGAACCTGCGCTCGCGGTTGCGTCGCACCGTAGTGCTGGCAGGCAACTCATAAAACGCTTCCGCAGAATCTTTCCCTGACTAGTTGAGCCAGCAAACCTGAAATTTAAACAAGCTCTGCTTGAAAGCAAAAGGTGTTCGGGTAGATTTGTTAACTGGTACTACCTATTTGTCTAAAACTGTTTTTGGCCCGTTTTCCTAAAAACAGCCTCAAAACAAATTCTGTGTTTTCCAGCAACATCATATCGGCGCAGCCGAAGATTTTCCCGTACTGCCTTTGTAAATGAGTGCAACAGAAATAGAAAAGGCTTCCTGAAATTGATTGCTGCTTTCCTTTTTAATTCTTGATTCCTAATTCTCAATTCCTACTTAAACACATGTCTCGTCGTTTCGCGCTTATAGACCTTGGAACCAATACTTTCCACCTGCTCATAGTTGAACTGGATGCCGAGGGCGTGCAGCAAACGCTGTACAAAACCAAAGTTCCGGTCAAGCTGGGGCTGGGCGGCATCAGCAAAGGAGAAATCACCCCTGAGGCCCGCGAACGGGGCTTGAAGACCTTGTCCGGGTTTAGAGACATCATGAACCAACACGGCGTGGAAGAGGTGAAAGCTACTGCCACCAGCGCCCTCCGCAACGCCAGCAACGGCCCAGAGGTGGTGCAAGCCATCAAAGAGCAGACCGGCATTGCCGTGGAGGTGATCTCGGGTGCCCGCGAGGCCGAACTGATTTTCAAAGGCGTGCAGCTCGCCATGGAAGTAGGCCCCAAACCAGTGCTGGTAATGGACATTGGCGGCGGCAGCATTGAATTCATCATCGGGACGGACAAGGGAATTCTGTGGAAGAAAAGCTTCGAGATTGGTGCCCAACGCCTTTTAGACAAGTTTTACCCAGAGCCGGAACAAGCCATTAAACCCGACCAAGTCAAGGCCCTGCGTCACTACCTGCAAGACCATCTGCAAAAGCTCACCGCCGCCGTGCTCCAGCACCAACCCGAAGTCCTGATTGGCTCTTCCGGCACCTTCGACACGCTGGTAGACATGGATCTGGCTCCCCAAGGCATCATCCGTGACCCCAACGGCTCCCCCGACCTGGCATTATCCCTGGCTACGTTTCACCGGCAATACAAAGAACTCCTTCAGAAGACCCGCGCCGAGCGTCTGGTCATCCCCGGCATGCTGGAGATGCGCGTAGATATGATTGTGGTTGCCTGCGTGGTAATTGACTGGGTACTGGAGAAGTATAACCTGGAGAAGATCAGGGTGTCTGCGTATGCGTTGAAAGAAGGAATGTTGGCGGAGTTGCTGCAAGGGTAAGTTGTAGAGGCTGTTGTGCCTGCAGTTTGCCGTTGCTGGCGTGGGGCTGGTTGATGCGGAGCCCTTATGCTTACACCTGCATATCCACGCATTCACTCAAAAGACCTGCGAGTGTCTGTGCCAACCTCGTTTGAAACCTTCATTTTAAAACTAAGTACGGAGACAGCATTACTTTATACTCTATTTGTTACCCTGGAAGGATCTTGTGGGCGAACTAGCATAGCATTCGCAATTGCCGTTCGAAACCAAGATCCTTCCAGGAGGAGGACAACAAGAAAAGTACGTCAAACTAATTTTGCCCGCATACTTATGCCCAAAACAAAAGCGCCTTTCCTGATGTAGGAGAGGCGCTTTTGTTTTATAAATCCTACGTCAGCTTCTTAAACTGCTTCTGGTAGGCCTTATTCAGTTTTTTCAGGTCTTTGCTGCCGCCGGTGTAGGTGTTGGCCAGTTGCTTGTAGTCACCGTTGGGGTTGGCCTGGGCATCACGGGCGGCGAGCAGTTGGCCGATTTGCTCCTGTAGTTGGTTCAGGTTGTATTTGGTGTATTTTAGAGAAACCAGGCGTTTTACCAGATCCAGTGAACCGGAAGCATCACCTTGGACAGCGGCATGGCGGGCTACTTCGGCCACGAAGGCTTTGTTTTCATGGGTCAGGGCGTACGCGAGCAAAGGCGCATTTTCCAATCCATAACGGGCCACATCTGCGGAGGCATAGTGTTGGCTGGCTTCCTGGTACACCTTCACGGCTTCGGCCATTTTGTTTTGATTGATGAGGTCGCTGGTTTTCTGCAGAAGTTCCTGGTAATGGGCCGGGGCATCAATGCGGGCAAGTTCCACTTCGGCGGTAGCCGAGGGGATGGCGCAACCGCCGTTCTCTTTCACGGCGGCAAGGGCTTTGTCTAACTCAGCGGCGGCTTGGGCGAACTTGTGCTCACGGCTGTACTGCAAAGAACGCTGATAGTGCTGGTCATAGGCCGCTTGGGCGTTGGCGCACTCCTGAGAGAAAATGCCTTGGTTCAAGGCTCTGAATTTACCGTCCAGTTCTTTGTCGTTCACCAATCCGTAGCGGATTTGCAGGTTCGTTATCTCTGCTGCCAGGGAACGGGCTTGGGGCAACTTGTTCGCGTTGGCCTGTAACTGGCCTTCGGCGATTTTCTCCAGGAGTATGGGCCGGGCAGCTTGGCGGAGCAATTTATCAGCATCGGCGGCAGAAGTTAAGCTGTAGCCGCCAACCAAGGTTTTCCCTTTCTCAAAGGCCTGCAAGGCGGTGCTGTAATGCTTTAACTGCAGCGCCTTGCGACCATCGGCCATTAGGCCAAGGTACACCTGTTGTTGTACATCGCGCAGCAACGTGGCAGCGGCCGCATCTGAATCAATAGCAGTTTTGTTGATGCGGGCGTACTGCTGCGCTTCTTTGGCCAGCTTCTCGGCCAGAGGTAGGTTCTTCTGGTTCAAGGCCTGGCGTCCGTCCTGCAATAGGTTATCGTAGATACCGCTTTTGGCAAAGGCAATGCCTTCTTCCCATAACTCAGACCGGCACTGCAGCCTGGCAATGGCCCGGCAGAACTCCTTGGCTTCCTCAAATTGCTCCATGGCCTGGCGGTATTTGCCTTGGTTGTTGAGTTGCTCGCCCTGGCGCACGTAGGCGTTCTGGATATCAAAAGCTAGTTCCTGTCCAAACCGGTACGTCTCTGGGTCTACCTGCATGCGGTTCAACAAGTCGCGGGTGCGTAATGCGGCTTCTTTCAGGTAACCTTCCTTGAAATCAAGGCGGGCCAGTTGCAGGTGCGAAGGCGCGAAGGCCGGATTTGCCTGCAAAGAACGCTCAAAAAACTCCCGCCCGGCACGGCTGTTGCCGTTCAGGGCCAGCTCCAAGCCTCGGTTGTAATAGATTTCAGGTAAACGGGCCCACATCTGGTCTAAAGCCACGCGGCGCTCTTTGAACCGGATGTCCAGGTCTTTCACCCGCCGCCGAAGCTGGATAGGGTCATGGTGGTTCAGCTGTAACTCACGCTCTAGGCGGCTATCATACAAACGGTCTAACTCCCGTTCCAGGTCTTTCACCCGGTCATTGTGCGCCGTGAGGTAATCAATGTCATTGGGGTTAATGGTCTGCAAATCACGGGAGAGCTGGGCCAGACGGGCATCAGAGTCATAATACCGTTTCACCCAGGTAAGCCGCTCCTGTACCGCCCCATGGTTCCCGGCCGAAAAGCCCAGTTTTGTCTCCACTACCCGCAGTTTATAACCCGAGAAGTCTGAGGTGTCTTTGAGGGAAGTCTGCACCAGCACGGCCGCCCCCTCCTGGTTCAGATTCTTGTTGGAGATATCAAAGGTTTGCAGCACCTTGTCCTCCCGCCCTATTAACTGCACTTTGGCGTAGATAACGGTGGGGGTGAGCGCATCGGCGAAATCAAACTCGCGGAAGAGCACCTGTTCCCGCACCCGCACGTTCTTTACCGAGGCACTGATTTCCACCTGGTCTCCGGAACGGGTAATTTTCTCGCGCTGTTCAAACTCCACGGGCAGCACCAATTTGCCCGACCGATGATGGTTGTCTCTCCCCAATTGCTGCGCCAACGCATTCAAATCTGCATTGGTGAAGCTGGAGATAGAGAACGTTTCCTGCCGGTTTTGCTCGTACAAAACCTTAGACTGCGCCCCGGCCTGCCCGCTCCAGAAGAGCAGTGAAACGAAGATGAGGGAGAGTAGGTGTGCTTTCATAATATTAGCCGTTTCTTATATTCAACCGAAGGCAAAATCCGTTCCAGAAAAGAGACAGAGGAGCTTCTTTAGCTAGAAGATGCACCACTTGGCGGCGGGGTTGCTTCTAAGAGAGAATAAGAATAACCCGTTTTAAGGCTGATTTCTGAAAAGTAGGCCTAAAACCCAAAACTTGAGGCCATTACCCTTCGCCTCACCCCTATCTTGTAAAAGGAAGAATTCGCTTCCGCGATTTTTCTGCTTTACTCATTTCGGCAGTTTCGCTTACCTTTGGGCGTCTCCAATTGATGCAAGCATGTACTCGTACCAACGCCTTTTCGATTTCTCCCTTCAGATCTTTCTTTCCATCGGTTGCCCGCCCGAAGATGCCCAAACTGCGACTGAAACCCTCCTCTCCGCCGACCTTCGCGGCGTGGATTCACACGGCGTGGCCCGCCTGATTGGCTATGTGCGCCTTTGGGAAGCCGGCCGCATTAATGCCACGCCCAACGTGCGCATTGTGCACGAAACACCCAGCACCGCCACCGTAGACGGCGACGGAGGTTTAGGTTTGGTAGTCGCGCCTAAAGCCATGCAGATTGCGTTGGAAAAAGCCAAGATAGCCGGAAGCGGCTGGGTGAGCGTGAAGAATTCCAACCACTACGGCATTGCCGGGTACCACGCCATGAAAGCCCTGGAACATGACATGATTGGCCTGGCCATGACCAACGCCAGTCCGCTCGTGGCCCCTACGTATTCCCTGGAACGTTTGCTGGGCACCAACCCTATTGCCGTGGCTATTCCGGCCAACGAGCAACCGCCGTTTGTGGCCGATTTAGCGACCACTACCGCCGCCAACGGGAAATTGGAGATGCTGCAGCGCAAGCACCTGGAAGCCCCGTACGGCTGGATTCAGGCGGCAGACGGTTCTCCCTCTATTAACCCCAATGAACTGAAAGACGGCGGTGCCTTGCTCCCGTTGGGCGGCGACACTGGCAGCCACAAAGGCTATGCGCTGGGTGCCGTGGTAGACATCTTTTCGGCAGTTCTATCTGGCGCCAACTACGGCCCGTGGGTGCCGCCGTTCGTGAGTTTCCTGGCGCCGCCCGCTGATCCGGTGGGTGAGGGAATCGGGCACTTCTTCGGGGCCATGCGGGTAGACGCTTTCCGCCCGGCCGAGGACTTCAAACACCACATGGACAACTGGATTACCCGCTTCCGGAACTCCAAAGCCAAAGAAGGCCACCAGGTGCTCATCCCCGGCGACCCGGAACGCCTTTCTACTGAGCATCGGCTGAAAGAAGGCATTCCGTTGTTGCCACCGGTGGTGAAGGATCTGGAAGGCTTGGGCGAGAAGTTTGGGGTAACGTTGTAGGAACCGTGTTTTGAGCCTGCTTTTTGGAAAACAGGCTCAAAACACGGTTCCTACAATTTCACGGAATCTCTCTTTTCAGTATATTTCTAAAATTTTCAAATCCTTCTCTATACAACCTCTTAGAGCATGTTTAAATTTCATCTTTGCGCTACAAACGACCATAAAAAGAACCTGCGTTCACCTTTTTCTCGCACCGTAGCGCTGCTACGCTGCTCAAAAAACGCTTCCGCAGAACCTTTCTCTGGTCATTTTCGCCAGCAAACCTCAAATTTAAACAAGCTCTTATCCAAAACAATTTATCCTTTATGAAACACGCTTTACTCCTATCTACCTTTTACCTTTTCTTCCTCTCGGCCACACTTGCCCAGACCACGCCTGCCTCGGTGGAAAAGAAAATCACAGAGAACATCTGCGGCTGCATTTCTGCGCTTGATTTTGAGAAAATAACCGATAAACAAACCGCTGAGAGATTATTTGTGGAGTGTTTCTCCAAGGAGACTAATTTACTTATTCAGCTAGCAGAGGAGAAAAAGATAGATGTCACCGACCAGGTGGCAATGCGCCAACTAGGCGTAGACGTAGGCAAGAACCTGATGAAAGACAATTGCCAAGGCTTCATCAAATTGTCTATCGCCATGGTAAAAGAGCCCGAAAACGGCACCCTGTCCGGCACCCAGGAAGGCAAGCTGAAGCGCATTGACACCAAAGACTTCAACTACTTTGTTCTGGCAGACAATAGCAACCAGGAGAAGTCTTTCATTTGGCTAAGGCAGTTCCCCGGGTCTGAAGACTTCACCGCCAACGCCGCTAAATTCACGGGCAAAAAGCTGAAGATCAACTGGCAGGAAATAGAGGTCTACATTCCCTCGGCTAAGAACTACTATAAGATAAAAGAAGTCACCGGCATAGAGGTTCTGTAAACGGGCTTCCCCTTAGGAATCCAAAGACCTACGCAACCCTCAGTTCTTTACAGGGATGCCTGTGCCGCGCCTGCTGTAAAACGATTAAAAAGTGATTTTCGGGAATGCCTGATCTGCAGGAGAAATCATCCTAAGCCTTCAAAGGCAGAAAAGATGCGTACCTGATTGTATAGCTCTTGCATTCCCGAGAATCACGTTAAGGAAGATGCCCGCTCTGGTACCCGGCGGCTTTACTTGGCGATGACGTTGGTGGTGCCGCCACCGGCCAGCGACAGGTCAACGGGCGCATTGGCCCGCCAGGAGCCAACGGTGAAATCTGGGACGTCAATGGAGTTGGAACGGTTGGCCACCGACCACTCGCTCAGCAGGCCCACCGCCGTCCAGGAGGCTGCGTCGTACACGTCCTGATCCAGGGGCAGACCGTTGCGCAGGCAGTCTATTAAACGCCAGTCCATCATAAAGTCCATTCCGCCGTGGCCGCCTACCTTTTTGGCTATTTCGCCAATGTGCTTCACAATCTCTGGGGTGTACTGATTCTCCAGCGCCTTCATCTCGCCTTTTGAAAGCCAGTGATGGCTGTTGGCTATTTTTTGCTCCGGCCACTTCTGGGCAATTCCTTTGGTGCCGCTCACCAGGTGGATGCGGGAATACGGCCGGGGCGAGGTCACGTCATGCTGGAGCATCATGGTCTTGCCCTTCTTGGTGCGGATGGTGGTGGTGTTCATGTTCCCGCGGAAGGTGTCCTGCGCGAACTGGCTGTAGAAGGGGTCTGAGGTGGCGCGTTTCTTCGCCTCCTCAAACATCTGGAAGTCGGCGCTCTGCACAGAGGTCAGGTAGTCCATCACATCGCCCCGGTTTATGTTCATGATCTGGCAGATGGGGCCCAGGCCGTGGGTGGGGTAGAGATTGCCGTTGCGGGTCATGTTCTCCTTTAGGCGCCACATGTCTTGATAGCCTTTTTTGTCGAAGTTCAGATCCAGCAACTGGTGGATGTAGGCTCCTTCCCCGTGGATGATCTCGCCGAAATACCCTTGGCGGGCCATGTTCAGGGTCAGGATCTCAAAGAAGTCATAGCAGCAGTTTTCCAGCATCATGCAGTGTTTTTTGGTGCGCTCAGAAGTCTCCACCAGTTGCCAGCATTCGTCAAGGGTGGTGGCGGCCGGTACCTCTACGGCTGCGTGCTTGCCGTGCTCCATGGCATAGACCGCCTGGGGCGTGTGCAGGTTCCAGGGGGTGGCAATGTAGATGAGGTCAAGATCCTCTCGCTCACACATGGCCTTCCAGGAGTCCGGCTGGCCGGAGTAGAGCACCGGGTCATGGCCGAAGCCTTGGTCTTGGAGGGTTTTCTTCACCTTCTCGGCCCGCTCCGGAATCAGGTCGCAGAGGGCTTTGATCTCCACGCCCTCCATGAGGCTGATGCGGTGCACGGCCCCCGGCCCCCGCATGCCCAGGCCCACAAACCCTATCCGGACTTTGTCCAGCTTGGGGGCGCGGTAGCCGCTCATGTTGAAGCGCTGCGTGTACTTCCGTTTGGCCTGCCTTTCTATCTGGGCCAGTTGTGCTTGCGGTTCTGCCGTGGCGCAGCTCCCCAGCAGGCCTGTACTGGCAATACCCAAGCCGGCCAGACCGGAAAGCTTCAAAAAATCTCGGCGGTTGTTCTTCATGACCTTTTACGTATGAGTCTTTTAAATTTGATGATCTAAGCTCGTATGTGTTGCCTGTTGAGTACGATTGGCTTTGTGTTTTAGCATCCAACTTAGAGCATGAACCTGCCTTAGAGTTATTCACTGCTGTTCCGGCATCCTGCCGGTGGTGCCCGGCGACTCTGGAGACTCGCTTCATCTTTTGTCACGAGACGGCAGTCGCGCGCCAGTTGGTTTTAAACCTGTGAGGTCTTGAAGACCTCACAGGTTTAGGTGTTTCCGGCCTGTTTTCCGCAAAACAGCCCCTAAACGCATCAACAGGGGCCATCTTGTAAGGAGAGTGGAAATCCTTTCCCTGGTCTGTCTCCTGACAAGCCAAAATCCATGAATAGTAGGCTGAGGCGCTTTTCTTCCGTCCTGTCGGGGAACAGGGTGGGGAAGCGGGTCTTGGTTTCGGGCCTATTTTCCGTAAAACAGCCTTAAAACGCATCAGCGGGGCTCCCCCCTTTCTCCTGGAGAGCGGCTAAAAGGTCTGGCCACTTTTGGCGGAACGGCTTTAAGTGATTGGACAGGAGTAACTATCTCCTTTCCTTGTCCTCCTGAAAGGATCTTGGTGGCGAACGGCAACGGCGTCTATTTACCGCTTTTCCAGTCGGCCACTAGATAGCTTCATTTGTCCTCCTACTTACCTAAACAGTGCTTGGAACGGCCTGTGTGCCGCAGCTTTTTATTTGCTTACACATCTAAATAAAACTCAAGGTTTTCCTTGGTGATAATATCTAAGGGAAGGTACTTGATGGGGGAAGCGTCTTTTTTGAATATAAGAAAGTCAGACAATTGCTGGATACCCCAGTAGCCTTGCCCAAAAGGGTTCTGGTTTATTAAAAAGTTTATTATTCCTTTTCCAAGGTAATCCAGATTCTGGGGCAACAAATCATAGCCAATTAGCCGCACGTGCTCCCAACCAAATTTCTCCAAGTAAAAAGCCAGTTCAAATGCCTTGGAGTTGGTTACAAATATCCCTTTTAGATTAGGCGACTTCTCCTTGACCTCAAAAATCTGATGGACAAAAGAGGCGTTTTTGGGATCATCAAAGGTCTGCTGAATCACTTCATATCCGTCGGCGGCATTGTTATGTACAAAGTAATCTCTGAATCCTTTTTCCTTTTCAATCAGGTGGGCAGAATTGGAGATGTCTTCCCCCACGTGCGCCACCAACACCGTGGCTGGCTGTGCTATCCCGTAATGCAACAGTTTGGCAGCTAATAAGCCGCTTCGGTAGGAGTCTTGTCCTATATAACTTAGGGAAGGTGCCTCTGGTATCTGGGTATTGAACAAGACATAAGGAATTTGCTGATCTTGCCATTCCTTGAAAAAAGACAAAACCTCTTTATGGAAAATAGGAGCTAGGATTATTCCGTCTGGATGCAAACTGCTGACCTCAGCGGCTTTGGCCAGGAAAGAGTCAACTGAATAAGGATCAAAGATAAGTTGCTCCACCACAACGCCATATTGGCTTAATTCTGCCTCTGCCTTTTCTATTCCTGATTTTGGCGCTTGCCAATACCTATCCACCTGCGGATCTGGGATAAGGGCCACTAAGGTATATGTTCGATTGGACTTTAAGGTACGAGCAATCAAATTTGGCTCGTAATTCATTTCTTCCACTATTTGAAGAACATGCTTCCTGACGTCCTCTGCTACGCGCCCACGCTTATGTAATACTCTATCAACTGTACCCCTGGAAACCTGGGCTTTTTCCGCTATGTCTTTTATTCGAACTATACTTTTTTTTTCATATGAGCTAAAAGTGGATCACAAGAATTACAAAGTTAAGGAACTTTAGGTATTAACTTATTTCCTAAAAATGCAAAACCCAAATTGAGAATGCAAATTATTATTTTAGTAAAGGCTGCTGAGGGGTGCCGATGCCCAGTTGGCCCCCTCAGCAGCCGATTTGCCGCAGGGCAGCGGCTTTCAGGCGGCACCTTACTTCAGCGTAAGCGTTAACCAAGTATAAGGCTGGTCTGGGCCATTGGCAGAAATGCTCTCCCGGTAGTCTGCTGGCCCTTTCCCCGTATCTTCCACAAGCCTGGTGTTATACCCCATGCGGGCACCCGCTAACGGTTTTCCACCCAAAAGAAGCCACGGAATTGCTATTTCCTGCACATAGCCCCCGTCAGCGGCCTGGCTGGAAAACTTTACGCCCTCCGTTTTTCCTAAGGGCACCCATTTCCCATTTTGTCCTTCCCGGGCCACTAGTTTCCCGTTAGCAGACAGGAAGAAGGTGTACACGCCCCTGCCGGGGGCTTCATAGGATTTGTTTGCGGGATCAAGTTGCACCACCACGCCATCGTTTTCTTCCGGGTCTTGGGAGTCAGAGACAACCTTGCTGTCTTTCACTTTGTGCAGCACGTACAGGAATTCGTCATCATAGGTAAGTTGGCCGGTGAGTTGGGTGGCCGTTCTGTGGCCCACAAACACCGGGAACGGCTCTGCCCAGGCAGCCTCGTTGGGCAGGCCGTCAACGGTGATGGTTTTCTTTTCGGCGGAAAGCTCAGGAATGACGCGGCCTTTTATCATCCAGACTTCGGTGGAATTGTTAGAGGAGTAGGCCTTGGTGCCGGTTAGGGCAATCACCGTATTGTCTTCTAGTACGCTAACGCTGTTCCAAAGTCCGTTAACGTTGCCCGGGAGCACAAAAGGAACTGTTTTCCGGTTGAAATCCTTGGCCTGGTCATTCCCTAGGACCACCTTCATTTCTGCGTTATTGATGCTGTTGGTTCTATTTTCAGTTCCTTGGTAAGACATGATCGTCTCTCCATTTCTCAGTTGCCTTATGTAGGGAGCGCCCGCGTAAATGTTACTTGCCAGAGGTTCAGCCAAGGAGGAGTTGCGGTCTGGGCTGGTGCCGCTTACCGGGGTTTTCCAATTGTTGGCTACGGTGGTTCTGACGGTGTAAGGCTTGAACTCTCCTATGGCGTTGTCTTCAATGGCCACTACAAGGTCTCTGCCATTCTGCAAAAGCAGGGGCGAGGGCATTCCGTCTCGTCTTCCTGCTCTAAAGCTGACCGTCACAGGCTGGCTTGACCAGGTAAGGCCCTGGTCAGTAGAGCGCACCATGGAGATGTCCTGCTCAGAAGAGCTGGTGTAGGGCCCTTCGTTGGCGAAGTAGACTTGGACTTCACCACTGGGCAATTGGATGGGAGCCGGCTCCCAGCACCCGTTTTCAAACTGGTAGCCAGCTTCATACAACAGACGCTCGTCTCGCCAGGTAAGGCCACCGTCATAGCTCTTCTTGGTTCTGATACCAAACTTTTTAGAAGGCTCCAGCGGATCATGGGGCCTGGGGTTATAGCTCACCAAAATGGAGTTATCTTTCAGTTGTAAGATATCTGGCACGGTGTTGTTGAATCCGGCGGGCTTGGGCGCTACCATGACTGGGGCAGCCCAAGAAGCTCCCAGGTCATTGCTCTTAACGGTGACAATTCTGCCGTTAGACTCATACACACAGAGCAAGGACTTGTCTTGCAACTGGATGACCCGGGCATACGCATTGTAGCCCGTTTCGGCCGCAGATACCCGCTTCAACGTGCTGAAGTCCCAGGCAATTCGGCTACCCGAGATTGCAGTTCTGCTTTTGGTTTTCTCCTCTACGGTGGGCTCTACTGCCGTATCTTTATCATCTCCGCAACCCGCCCAGGTGCCCATACACAAAAAGAGTACGCATAGCCTTGAATATTTTCCCATGATAACACGTTCAGAAGGTTAAACTATTAGTAGACAATAATGCGAGTGCCTGCTTATGAGCCGTTTTTAAGCCGATTCTGCAAAAACAGGTGTAAAACGGAAGCCCTTTCCTTTTGCAAGTGTGGAAAAAGCTTTCCTTTCTATTTAAGCCGAAGGGTTAGCCACGTATAGGGCTGATCTGCCTGATTGGCCGAGATGTTTTCCCGATATTCTATGCCTCCCTTGTCTGCACATTCACTAAGCTGGACATTGAGCCCCACCCTGGCACCTGCTGCCGGTTTCTCACCCAGTACTGACCAGGGAATGGCTATCTCCTGCACGTAACCAGTATCTGTGGTTTTGCTGGCTACCTTTACCTTGCTTTTAGCACTGACAGGAACCCATTTTCCTCCTTCGCCCACTTCCATCACCAGCTTACCTTCGGCAGACAGGTAAAAACTAACCACACCTTTGCCTGGACTCGCGTAAGCGTGGTTGGCAGGGTCTAGCTGCACCGTCACGCCGTCACTTTCCTCTGGATTCTGGGAGTTAGTGATCACCTTGGCGTCTTTCACTTTGTGCAGCACGTACAGGAATTTATCATCATAGGTAAGCTGACTGGTGAGTTGGGTGGCACTTTTGTGGCCTACAAACACCGGGAACGGCTCTGCCCAGGCGGTCTCGTTTTGCAGACCATCAATGGTGATGGTTTCCCTTTCTGCGGAAAGCTCAGGAATGACGTGGCCTTTGATCATCCAGACTTCGGTAGTACCGTTTTTAGAGAAACCTCTGGTGGTGGTAAGGGCCACCACCGTGTTGTCTTCTAATACACAGAGGCTGTTCCAGAGCCCAGAGGTGTTTTTAGGGATGGGGAAAGGAGATGTCTTTCTAGTGAAATCGCGAGCCTGGTCATTGCCTATCACCACCTTCATTTCTGACGTGTTCATGTGGGTTCCCCTTCCTTCGGTGCCCTGGTAAGACAGAATGGTCTCGCCGTTCTTAAGCTGCCGAATGTAGGGTGCCCCCGCATAGATGGAATCGCCCAGCTTTTCTGCCAAGGCATACTTGCGGTGGGGGCTTTTGCCGGTAACGGTGGTTCCCCAGTTATCTGCCAGGGTGGTACGTACCAGGTAGGGTTTAAACTGTCCCACCGCGTTATCTTCAATGGCTACCACTATCTCTTTGCCGTTTTGCAGCAGCAATGGCGAAGGCATGCCATCCCGCCTTCCCGCCCTGAAGCTCACAAGCTCGGGTTTGCTAGTCCAGGTGAGCCCATTATCAGCAGAGCGGAGCATAGAGATGTTTTGCTCTTCTGAGGAAGTGTAAGGGCCCTCATTGGCAAAGTACAGTTGTACCTCACCACTGGGTAGCTGAATAGCGGCAGGCTCCCAGCAGCCGTTCTCAAATTGATGCCCTGCCTGATAAAGTAAGCGTTCATCTTTCCAGGTCATGCCCCCATCAGAGCTTTTCTTAGTCCTGATTTCAAATTTGCGGGAAGGATCCGTATTGCCAGGACGGGGGTTGTAGCAAACCAAAATAGACTTGTCCTGCAACTCCAGAATATCTGGGTTGGCGTTACTGTAGTTGGTGGGTTTTGCCGCCACTACTACGGGGCTTGACCAGGAATGGCCCAAATCCTGGCTCTTGACGGCCACCACACTCCCACTGGCCTCATACACGCAAATAAGGGATTTGTCTTGAAGTTGTGTTACCCGGGCATAGCCATTGTAACGGGCGCCAGTTTCAGAAGAAGACACTTTGCGCATAGTGCTAAAGTCCCACGCTATTCTGCTGCCACCAATTGGTTCATTGGTGTTTGCCATCCCTTCACTTGCTGAGTTCTGTGAAACAGTGCCGTGGCTGCAACTTACGCAGCTAAAAATGCATGAAAGGATAGCGAAAATCTTTGTAAACTTTACCATGGTAATCTATTCGTAAACCAGCTCCTCTACCCTATTAAGCACTGTTTGCTGTACTGTAGAACCTCTTTTTTGAAACGGCAGCTCAATACGTTTACCTCCTTTACACTTTCTTTAGGCTAAGGCAGAAGAACTTGGCACATCTGTTTTAGCGCTGTTTTTTGAGAAAGAGGCCAAAAACAAGAGGCATTGTTACTTTACCCGTTTTCTCTCCTGTGCAAGGAGTTCTAAGACGGCGAATGTTGCACTCGCAGATGGATGGATAGAATGGAACAAGGAGAAAACCATCTTCGCTTAGAGATAGTAGTTTTTTACTTTAAGAGCTTGCGCCTATGCACAAGCTCCTAAGGTAAAAAACTACTACATCCAGTGCTTCATAAGGAATAAAGGGTCGTCTTGATTACCTCCCGGATAGTGGTTGCCGGTGAAAACACACGGCAACGGCTAGAGGGTCAGCCAACAAGTAATCGTTTATGTTGTACTAGAACCTACCCGTAGCAGGCTTAGTATCTTAGTTAGCAACAGGCTGAAGGGCACCTGTCAACTCACCAATCAACTCCGTTTCTTCTTCTCTGTAAGGGGTGCCATCTTTTCTGAACACATCATGGAACCACTCTTTTGGTTCTGCGGTGTATTGTTTTTCCCAGCTGTCCCAGGCGTATTTCGTTTGGGTTTTGCCATCTACAAGGCCCCAGTTATACATGGCCACATTGTGCTGCTTGGCTAGTGGCAGAAAGCCCTGGAAAGTGCTTCCGTTTGGCCGGGCCATGTACTCTGTGCAAAGGATTGGCCTGTCGTAGCGTTTCAACCAGGTAATGCGCTTCTCAAACTCCTCTGGCTTGTCATAGTTGTGGAAAGAGATCACGTCTGACTGCTCTACTTGCAATCTCTCAATTGGCTTCATTGCCTCATGTGAAGACCAGTCGCCTACCCAAACCCCCGAGGTAAGCGGCTGTGCTGGATTAGCAGATCTAGCCCACGTGAAGGTTTTCTCCAGCAACGGAAGAACATAGTCCACTTTGTTTGGTAATTCTACTTTCTGGTAAGAAGGGCCGGTCATGTTGTCTGGCTCATTCCAAACATCCCAGGCCAGAATTCGTCCATCATGGGCAAATCTTTTCAAAACACCTTTTACATAGCGCTCCAGGCGCGGGTATTGGGTAGAATCTTTCAGCGCATTCTGGCCCGGGCTCTGCACCCAACCAGAATTGTGGACGTGCGGTTTAGGCGCTCTCTGGGTTCCTACCTTTGGAAATGGATCCCAGCAGGAGTCAAAGAACACAAACATGGGCTTGATGCCATTGCGCTGGGCAATGTTCAGGAACGTATCCATTCTTTTCAGGAAACCGGTAGAATCCTGCTCCCATAGCAGGTCATGCAAGTAAACGCGGGCGGTGTTCATGCCAATAGACTGGGCCAGCCCTAACTCACGGTTGATGGTGGTAGTGTCAAAGGTTGCGGCCTGCCACATTTCTAGTTGGTTGATAGCGGTACTAGGAATGAAGTTGCTTCCTACCAGCCACTCCTGTCCTGCGTACCACTTATTGGCTTGCTCCTTAGACCAGATTTCACGCGGTTTTACCTCTTCAGCAGCGGCAGTCTCGCCTTCACTGCGGGGAGAAGAACAACTTTGCAGAAAAACATAACAAAGGGAAAAAAGAAGTACACTAAACTTTTTCATAGATTATTTATTGTTTGACTAATCTTTAAACTTCCGGCAATACTAACCATAAAGGAGGAATGCCCCACTTCTACTTTTACCTCTTGGCTACCTGAGTAGGCTTTAGATGTTGATCGGCGAATTTCAAATATAGATCCCAGTCATACCGGGTGATCTCATGCTGGCCCGGGCGGTTATGATAGCCTATTACCCCTGCTTCTACGGGCTCCCCTATTGCCGGGGGAGCACTGCTACAGAGCGTTTCCAGTTTATACAACTTGTAGGCATCCCCGGCATGGTAGGCGGCCAAGTATTCACCTTTAGGGTCGGCCCATAAATCTTCTGAACTGCTGGCTACATACAGGGGCCGCGGGGCCACCAAGGCGAACAATTGATGGAAATCAACGGGCAATTCGTCTTCTTTATTGGCGTATTTTCTGAAATTAGGGCCAAACCAGTGCGGGGCCGCCTGCGTGATCTCCTGTACCGTTTCGCCAAATTTACGGCGGGCAATGGCGGCACCGCCTTCGCCTGAGTTGTTAGAAACCACCAAGGCGAACCGTTGATCTTGCGCCCCGGCCCAAACCGCGGCCTTGCCTAAGCGGGAATGCCCTATGACGGCCACGCGCCTGGCATCAACGTCTGCGTCTTGCTCCAGGTAATCCAGCATTCGGCTCAAACCCCAGGCCCAGATACCAATGGTTCCCCATTGGTTTTTACCGGGCTCAATTTGCCGGCTCTGGTTATACCAGGAATAAAAGTTCTGCGGCAGATTGGTGGCATCTCTTCTGTCTAGCTGCAAATCGCCGTGGTAGGCGGTGGCTAGCCCGTAGCCTTTTGACAAAATAGCCTTCAGTTGCCATCTGGACGCGTAAACCCCTCGGCTGCCTTCATGGGCGGTACCATCTTTGTTAAACCCTGGCTTGTTCGAAAAACGAGTCCAGTTCTTGTTTATGCTGATATCGGGGTCAGGGTGTACCGTTTGGTTACCGCCGAAGTTCAGCCCCATGAACATGGGCACCGGCTCTTTCCGGCGGTTAGGCACATACACCAGCAGGTTCAACTTTTGGGCAGAATCATCGGTCAGGAAAATGGTTATTTCTTTCCGGGTGGCCAATCCGCCCAGCGCTGCTTTATCTACAGAGGTTACCTGGTGGCGCAGCTTTTTAGGAACGTGCATGGTCTGGCCAAACACGTGTTCCTGAAACAAGGACATGATCTCTGGCCTACGCTTGGTTTCCCAGTCTTTCTTTGTTTTGACGGGTTTCCCGTTCTGCATTTTCAGCACTTCTGGCAGGGTGTACACCGGCACCAGTTCTTCTTTGTAATTAAACTTCTGGGCATACCCTGCCAGGGTCTGGCTGGTTAGCCAGCAAAGCAAAAGATATATTTTAGCTTTACCCATACTGCTTGCTTTACAAAAAACCCGCTGTGCTGTTACCCTCAACTTTGCCCTACTTCAGTTTAGTCTTTTTTTCAAAAAAGTAAGCCGAAAACCGGTTTCTTACTTCTTTAAATCTTTGTCAGAAATGTGCCGGACCGTAACTTCCCCAATGCGTTTCCCGTCTCTGAAGCCAGCCGCCTTGATGACCGACGGGTCTTTGACAAGGAAAGGCACAGTGTATTTCAGAGATTCTAAAGTAGGTTCTGAACCGTCTACCGTGTAATAGATGACCGGTTCATGGTAGAAGGTCTCCAAGGTAACGGTGGCTTGTTTCTCCTTTTCATTCACGGCTACCCTTGGCAATACATTGTAGGCGCTTCTTGAGTAATTGATACCCATGTCTTCATAGCGCTCATACTGTTTCTCCAGCCTTTTTTTGAAATTGTCCCAATTCTTAAGGGTGGGTTTCGTCCAGGCTACTTCTGCCAAAGCAGCCCCGCGCGGGTAGGCAAAGTATTCTACTTTCTCTGGGGAGTGAATGTACTCGGCCCACACGTTGCCCTGGGTGCCAATAATGTGTTTGGCTTCCTGCGGAGTTAATTCTGCGGGGGTAGGCTCATACTTGTACACGCGTTCCAAGGTCAGCAAGCCGCCGATGGCTTTTGGCTCCAGGGGCGCATAATTCTGGTAGTAATCCAGGTACAGGAAATCGGTGGGGCTCATGACCACATCGTGGCCTTGCTTGGCGGCGGCTATTCCTCCCCTTATTCCGCGCCATGACATTACGGAGGCGTTTGGCGCCAAACCACCTTCCATGATTTCATCCCAACCAATGATTTTCTTGTTTTTAGTCAGGAGGAAGTTCTCCATACGGGTAATGAAGTAGCTCTGCAGTTCGTGTTCGTCTTTCAGGTTTTCGCTCTTGATGCGGGCCTGGCACTTTCCACACGCTTTCCATCTTTTCTTGGGCGCTTCGTCGCCGCCAATGTGCACGATGGGGCTAGGGAAAAGGTCGGCCACCTCAGACAAGACATCTGTCATGACGGTATAGGTTTTCTCATTACCGGCACATAGTATTTCATCTTGGATACCCCATTGCAGCGGCATTTCAAATGGGCCACCGGTACAGGATAACTCAGGATAAGCCACCAAAACGGCCAGGGTATGGCCCGGCATATCTATTTCAGGCACCACGTTTACATAGCGCGCGGCGGCGTAGGCCACCACATCTCTTATTTGCTCATGGGTATAAAAGCCGCCGTGCGGACGGTAATCTATCTGGTTTGGCCCGTTTACCTGGGTGCCTTTTCTGAACGCGCCAATTTGGGTAAGCCGTGGGTGCTTTTTGACTTCCATGCGCCAGCCATGGTCTTCGGTTAAGTGCCAGTGAAAGGTGTTGAGCTTGTGCATGGCCATGTAGTCAATGAACTTCTTGATGAAGTCTACCGGGTAGAAATAGCGCCCCACGTCCAGCATCATGCCTCGCCAGGAATAGCGGGGTTTGTCTAGGATGGTCACCGCCGGAATGGAAATGCTCCCTTTTGACCCGGAACCTTCTGCCTGGGTGGGCAACAGTTGGTAGATGGATTGCAAGCCATAGAATATACCGCCGCCTTCAGGGGCCTGCAGCACAATATTCTCAGGCTTCACCACCAAAGAATACCCCTCTTTGCCCAGAGAATCTACCCCCTGTTTTTTGGTTAGCACAATGGCGTTTTTCTTCTTGTGCGCACCAGCTTTCTCCTCTACCGGCACTTTATAGCCAGCCACACTATTGAGCTGGTCTACCAGCATACCCGCCAATAACTTAAGCTCTGCATCATGGGGATCTACATAAATGGTAGTCTTAGGAGTAAGCTGAAAACTACCTGCTTGCTGTTGTAAGCTTAACGGCAGGGGAATGATGGAGATCTCTCGCTGCTGGTTTTGGTTTCCTTTTTGTGCGTACCCGTGTGACATAGCCCCCAAAGTGACCATCCATACCAGTAAAAGCCCGCTAAATTTTCTCATTTATAGTATTTTTTTGATTTTGAAGATTCTACCTGATGGGCCTTCCCAATGAACCCTAAGAACTGGAGACGGGCGAAATTCATGAAAGCTGAATTCTTACTCTTGCGCCTGTCCGCTTTAATTGCTCTAGCAAGTCCTTGCCTGGAGCATTCTATTTCACATTCATCTTCTAGCAATTCTCTTGCTAAAAATGATTGTGCTGTGCCTACACAAACGCCCTGCGTGTACGTGCACAATAATACATATATAAGCTTAGAAAAAAAACTTAGCTCTAAAAAAAATGTCATATCGGTAAAATCAGCAATCGTTTATTACAAAATTTCCATAGCTGTTGAAAAAGGAGTCCTCTGGATTCATTTTTCTAATCATGCACCTGCTCAGGGGCATTTGGCTTGGAGGCATTGGCGCTGGCACGCAAGAGGAATAAAAAAGAAGTTGATAAAACCATGCAGTAGCGGCAGGTGGATAAGTTTCTTAACTAGGCGCCTATCTTTAAACAGGGCCTGTAGAACTCTGGGGTCTTTCCTGGAATGCTTGCTGATTTAAGGCTGATTTTCTGAAAACGCGGCAAAAACAGACTTCTTTGGAGTGGTAGTAAACCTGCAACTTATCTGACAGAGAACTTAGCCCTAGCCTTACGCAATCCTGCCGGTGGTTCCCGGCGCCTCTGGAGACTCGCTTCATCCCCAGGCACGAGACTAAAGTCTCGCGCCAGTAAATTTCTAAACCTGTGAGGTCTTAGAGACCTCACAGGTTTTCGCGTTTTGGGTCTCCTTCCGCAATGCCGCCCGTTCCTAAGACCTGGTAGTGTGCGTAGCTCCTGCGAGTGTCTACGCCAATGCCGTTTCCGACCCATTTTCCGTAAAGCAGCCTCTAAACGCATCCACAAAACTCCCCTCTCCGCGGGAGAGGGGCTGGGGGTGAGGTCTCTTTCGGCTCTTCGGGGTTTCCTGCGGGTGGTCAGTTTCTGAAAGATAGGTAGTGACAAAAAGAAACGTCTGTTTCTGGCCTGCTTTTTAAAAAACAGGCCAGAAACAGACGTGTTGGGGTGCCGCTCGGGCTAGGAAAAGCTTGTTACATTACCTCTACTAAAAGCGGGCGGCAAGTACACCTAAACGGAGAAACGGAACCCTAGCTTTTGCTTGCCACGGGTAAGGTATACTCATACACAGGAATCAATCTTACGTCTTCAATTTGAGGGTTTTTCCCTTGCCGAAACTGAGTTTTCACCTCGTCTTCCAAATAGAATTTATAATGCGGCTGCACCGGAAAAACCTGGAACAGCGCGTTTTTTTCTGCGGGGTTGAACATACTCCTTCTCATGAGCCAGATGCCGGCGTCATTGTTGAAATCATCGTACACCAGTTTATCTTTCTGGTAAACCCCCACCACGTCTCCGCTGTAGTCTACGTTCAGCAACACGTCTTTCAACCCCGGCGCGTCTCCATTTGGCAAACTCACTGAAAACAGTTTCTGGTTAGGGTGCGGGATAAAATCCAACCCGTACTGCGGGCCCGGCTGGGTTTCTTTCCAGGCAATCTTCCTGAAATTGGCGTTTCTTACGGCCGCTTTTTCCCACTTGCGGTCGTCAAAGTTCTTCTTGCTCCAGTCTTTCGCCGGGGTAAGGCTGCTCAGCCAGGTGCCATCTGTCTCTATGGTCTGGATGTTCTCTCCCTCCACAGCATAGATTTTGGCCGATAACCCGCCTCCCCGGTTATGGTTGGTGACTTTAAAGCTGAGCACGTTGTCTCCCTTGGCCAGGTACTTGTCCAGCTGTAGGAAATAGACGTTTCTGGAGTCATTGTAGTAGTTCAGCTGCTTTCCGTTTATCCAAACCTGGGCTTCGTCATCGGCATTGAAGGCGAGCACCACGGTTTTCTGCTTGGGGTTGTCTATGCTGAGGTGCTTGCGGTAATAAACGTTGGTTGCGTTCTTAGCCGGGAACAACTGGGCGGCCCCTTGTAACGGAAACTCATATTTTGCCTGCAGTCTCTTCATCAGGACTGAATCTGTAAACCAGAAATCTTCTTTCTTGAAAGAAAGCTCTTTCACTTTCACCTCTGTGAGTTTAACGGGCTCACCGGCGGTGAAATACCGGGTGTAAGCAAGCGCCCCCGGGGTTTTCTCTGCTTTCCATTCTGAGGGCAGGTTCAGGTGCAACGCCGGGTAAGCGTACATCTCAATGGAGGGGGTATCATACTTCTGCACCCTAAGGCTTCCGCCGTCTTCCATCACCAGGGCATTGCTGATGAACAAATGCTCAGACTGGCCAGCGGTATATTTGCTGCTTTTCAACCCTTCTTCCTTGCTCAGCACCAGCACCTCAAAGGGAACGCCGGAGTCTGGCACCACTGAAATCAGGCAGTGCTTACCGGGCTGGCTGGCCTGGATATACCGTTTACCGTCCCGGTTCTGCATTTCCAGCCCTTCGGCCAGCGTTATGCTCTTGATGCCTGCCGCCTCAAACACCAATTCTGCCGTACCGTCTGCAAAGAACACGTGCGTCTGCTTTCCGGCATTGGCAAGCCTGAACAAGGGTTGCGCGGTGGCATAGACCAACGTAGCCGATTGCATTTTCAGGTTGAACGGCCAGATAGACATTTTACCCGAAGGATAAACGGTGGGCTTTTCGGGCACCAGCATGGTTTTGCCCTTGTAGAGGAGCGCCACCTGGAAGTTCTGCGCGTCTGGCAGCTTCACATTTCTGGCGTAGTTACTGGCGAAGATGAACCCGGCGTTGTGGTGGGAACGCACAGAGAGGCGCACGGTGTCCTTAGAAAAGGGAGACTTCACTTCTTTTTCGGCGAAGAAGGTAGGTTTGGTGGCCACCTCGCTTCCGTAGTCCTTTAAAAAGGCGTTCAGCATCCTGAACTCATAGTAAGACTTCTTTAACTCGCCCATGGCGCCAATGGGCGCGGTGAAATCATAGTTCAGGATAGTCACATCATTGGGGTAACCGGTGGCCCTGGTCTCATGGAACGGGGTGATTTTACCTACCGGGTTAATGCCGCCGTGGAACATGAAATACCCCAGGCCGTTGATGCCCGAGGCCAGACGGGTAAAGCCCGGCCCCAGGGCATCTGGCACGTTGAAAATATTGCGCCGGTGGTAGGTTACCTGCATCCCACTCCCAATCTCTGCCGATAGCCCCGGATATTGGGGAAACACCCGGGTGTCTGACATCCCGAAAAGGTCTGACCCAATGTCTGGGTCGCCGGCCAAACGCCTGATGTAGTAAGGCTCTTTGTAGAGTTTATCTGTATGCTGCGCCCACGGCGAGTCACCGTAACCGCCAATGGTATGCAGGAAGTCGGTCTGGCCCTCTTTGTCTGGCGCAAACGAAGAATAGTACGGCACGTCCATCCCCTGTTTGAGGGCCATGTCTTTGAGGGTGAGCATGTGCTGGTAATTGTTGGCATTGCCTCTGTACTCCAGCTCGTTCTCAATTTGGATACCTATGACCGGGCCGCCCTTCTTAAAATAGAAAGGCGAGGCTTCCTGGGCAATCTGCTGAAACCAACGGTTAGCATACTTCAGGTAAACCGGGTCATTGCTGCGCAGCCGGTTGGGTAGGTTCTGCACCCAATCTGGGAAGCTGCCGTTTCTCACCTCAAAGTGAGTCCAGGGGCCTATCCTGAGCCACGTGTACATGTGATGCTTTTTGCATAACTCCAGAAAGGCTGAAAGGTCTTTGTTCCCGGCCCAGTCAAACTGGCCTTCGGTTTCTTCATGGTAAATCCAGACCACGTACGTGGCCACTACCTGAATACCGGCGGCTTTCATTTTCAGGATTCCGTCTTCCCACTGGGCTTTTGGCACCTTGGTGAAGTTCATTTCCCCCATGACCGGGAACCAAGGCTTGCCGTTCTTAGTCAGATACACGTTGGTATAAGAAAGGGTATCGCCGGAAGGCGACCAGGGAGTTCCCATTTTCAGGTGCCCGGTATACGCCTTGTACTGGTCTTTGGAAATGTTCACGCGGTAGTAGTCTGCAACGCCTTTCACATTCTGAGCAACAGCAACCAGTTGAACGGTGCACAAAGCCGCAAGAAGCAGAAAAGAACAAAGCCGCTTCCTTACTTTAAGTAATGGTACTGATACTAACATAGGGAGAATTTATGTCTGTTAAATTGAAATTTGCTTGAAAGAAAGAGCTACTGCTGCCCTTACGATTGAGTTACCGCTGTTACGCCCTCCTGCCGGTGGTTCCCGGCGCCGCTGTAGACTCGCTTCATCCCTTGTCACGAGACTGGAGTCTCGCGCCAGTGATTTTTAAACTGTCTGCTTCCGCGCTGCTGTCTGCTCCAAAGACCCCGTAGTGTGCGCAGCTCCTACGAGTGTCTCTGCCGATGCCGTTTCTGGCCCGTTTTCCGCAAAACGATTCTAAACCTGTGAGGTCTTGGAGACCTCACAGGTTTCCGCGTTTCGGGCCTGTTTTCCCTAAAACAGCCCCGAAACGCAGTAGCCGGGCTCCCCTCTCCGCGGGAGAGGGGCTGGGGGTGAGGTGGCGTAATATCTGGTAGACTTCATGGATCTGTTTTGGGGCTACTTTTTGAAAAAGAGGCCAGAAACGCAACCGTTCATTACAGTTCCTTGGCCTTACCGCTGCCATTTATGGTAAGTAGTTGGATAATTATGAATACACATTTTGTTTTTCTGAAACAACCTTGTGGGCAAGCTGGAAAAACGGCGTAGTAACCCAAGTTGCGGTGGTTGCCGTCCATCCGTGGCAACCCAACCCTCCTGGAGCTGATCTTGCAGGGAAAAACCTTTCTTTGCGGTTGGGGAGTAGAACTCCCCAACCTGCCTGCTGCGGAGTTCTACTCCGCCGGGAACCACGGGCAGGTGTTGCAGAAGAAGGGGAGCAGAACTCCCCGGCAGCCAGCTTCCGGAGTGGAACTCCGAAAGAGCGGTTGAAGCGTTTCTGGCCCGTTTCCCGCAAAACGACCCCAAAACGCATCAGCGGAAGCACTTCTTGTTTTTCCCATTATTTCTGTCTTTGTGCTTAAATTTTTCTCAGGGGATAGCAACCGGGAAAACAGAAAGCCTGAGCCTGGTGCTTCCGTAAGGAACCAAGGGAATGGTTTCCACCCGCTCTTCACACGTGAATTTTGCCGGCGCAGGAAGATCTGGCGTAAACCTACCGTCCACCAATTTCCAGCCCACTACTTTCCTGGCCGGCACATGAATGGTAACCGGCACGTGGCGAGGCTCCAGCGGGTAGCCCGTTGGCTCCTTCACCTCTACCCTGGCCTTGTCTGCGAAGTCTTGCTGGGTAACCGCCAACGCATAGTTCCAGGCCCCGGCCGGGCGTATGTCCAGGGCCGGGAAATTGGGGTTGTTTGATTTCTTACCCGCCAAATTCTTATAGACCTTCGTGTCTATGGTAACTTTTTCAGGCACCGCAAATGCATACAGCAAGGGGCCGCGCTCTACGGTGGCCCCTACTCCTTCATAGGCAACCAGCTTGGCCTTCATGGGCAGGTGCAGTTCCAAAACATCCTTTTTCTTGAATTTGCGGTTGATGGTTACATACGTGCCCGGGGTGAGTTCGCCTTCATACCGCTGGCCGTTTATGGTTAAGGAAGGGGTTTCACACCAGGCCGGAACCCTGAAGGTAAAGGGCATTTTGACCGCTTTTTCGGGTTTGAACTCAAAGCGTATCTTATCAGAGAAAGGATAATTGGTTTTCTGGGAGATGGTGCACTTGATTTTATTGCCCAGGATGACGGTTTCTTCTGACGGCCCATACAACGCGGCTACGGGCCCGCCCTCTTTGTTGCGCATCCACATTCTGGCCACGTAGTTGGGCATAAACCGGTGCACGTTTCCCGCGCAGCATTCGGTTTCATGGCAGGGCCAGAAGGCCATCCAGGTAGAGCCGTGCACGAATTGGTTGTGGTTGGAGTTGCCGGTGGCGATTACCTGGTTCACACTGGAGAAATACTGCAGGTTTTTAAAGTCCTTGGAGACTGCCCCCGGGCCGGCATTGAAGACCGCTTTTTCAATTTTATCGGCCCACTGGGTGTCTCCGGTAGCCATTAGCAGATACCCCAGGGCCCAGGAATAATCTGAGATGTCACAGGTTTCATGGCTTTGCAGCGGGTTCTTCCCGTCCAGGTATTCATTGGAACTAGGCACCCCGTCTGGCAGCATATGGAACTCATCCAGCTTCCGCATGGCGTTCACGGCGGCCTGCAGGTACTGCTTCTTGCCGGTGTACATGTGCAGGATTGCCGGCAGTTTGGCCATCTCCATGTAGGTCACGCCGTGGAAGACAGGCTTTTCATTTGATAGATTGACTTTCAGGTTGACTTGGAAGCCGCCTAAGGCGTATGCCTTCTCTGCCAAGTCTAGCAACCGGGAGTCACCGGTTTTCCCGTACGTCCATAACATGCCTTCCACGTTCACAATGGCCCGGTTGGCCTTGCCTATTTCCTCTGGGGTATAGCTGAGGTAATGCTGGTGCAGGGCCTCAATGATTTGGGCATTGCCGGTGGCCAGATACTCGGCCTGCAAGGCCCTGAAAAAAACGGCAATGGGCCATTGGCTTTCAAAGAAGCCGGGGCCCAATCTTCCGTTGCTTTGTTTATTGGACAAGGTGTAGTTTACGCCTTTCTGCCCCTTTTCAACCAACGCTTTGTCATCCAGCAAATAGCCCAGCCGCAGCACCCCGTCTGTGTAATAGGCCGTCTGCTCATACCGCCACCAGTTCTCGCCGTGCTTCTGGTTCTCCCTGGCGATTACCCCGGCCCATAGAACCGAGTTGAACGGGTATGACAATACCTCCGGATTGCCGGTAAGCCCCGACCGCTGCCTTTCTAAGAACTCAAGAATCCACCCTTGGGGCTTGACCGCAGCAAGGGTGCTCTCGTGGAAATGCTGGAAACTGGTTGGGGTACCCTGCTTTTCAGCAACCGGCTCTGTTGGTTTGCAGTTCACCAGCAGACCCAGCGAAACAGCTACCGTAATCGTTTTGAGAGGGAATGGTTTCATTGAAATGGTGTATTGTGAAGCGCAAGCCGCCTCACATGAAGCTGCTTCGGAAATGTGCGTGGGCGAGCACAGGGTTTACAGGCTCTTTTTTGAGAAACAACCCGGAAAAAGAAGCTTCCTGCCCCACTAAGGCGCAAGTGGACGTTTGCACCGGTAATGAAATCAAACCCGGGCCGCTTTCCCGTTTTAGGCCTCTTTTTCAAAAAGAAGGCTTAAAACACCGGTTGCCCAATGGTTTTTAGGAAGAGACCAGAGATTAGAAACTTTGGAAAATCACTCCTCTACCACGGGCCAACCATTTTTATAGGAAATCTTCTTAATCAGGAAGACGCGGCTGTCATACTGCTGTTTCGTGGCATCTTTGGTGATGGGGATGGCATGATAGGCGATGTAGGTATTCCCCTTCTTATCTTTGAAGATGGAGTTGTGGCCGGGGGCAAGCCATTCTTTATCCTTTTCAAGAATAACACTATTACCGGTACCCTTCGCGGTGGCTAATCTTTCAAATGGCCCCAGCGCGTTGTCTGATTTGGCCACCAAAACCGCATAACTGGCTTGCGGCCCGCAGCAATTGTCACCGGAATAATACAGATAGTACGTACCCTGGTGGTAATCTACCCAGGCACCCTCAATGAGTTTATCATACTGTGGTTCCTGGTAAGGCAGCATCACGGTTCCAGGACTGGAACCAGGTAAAAAAGACTGCCAATCATTAGTGAGTTCCTGCACTTTTATGGGTTGGTGCGCCGACCCCCAGTAAAGCAATTTCTTGCCGGTCTTAGGGTCTACAAAGGCAAACGGATCAATGTTCACGAAGCCCCCGCCGCAGATGAGCGGTGCGCCTTTGTCTATGAAAGGGCCTTCCGGTTTATCAGAGAAAGCCACGCCCAGGCATTTGCCCGTATCTCTTCCCTTTTCGCCGGAATAGAATAGAACATACTTCTGCAGGGTGCTGTCAAACAACACGTGGGGGGCCCAGAAGTCTTTGGTGGCCCAGTTTGGTTTTGCGGGGAGGGCATCACCCACTATCTGCCAGTTCTGCAAATCTTGGGAAACCGCCACCGGCAGGTTGTAGCTTTTGCCATTGATTGCCCCATTAGTGGCGTACGCGTAATAGGAATCCTGTACCCTTATGACGGTAGGGTCAGGAAAGTTGGCATTCAAGACCGGATTGGTGAGGCTTCTTTGCCCGGCACAGCCAGCTACGGTACAAAGGGCTACCAAGAAGAACAGACGATTTAACTTGTGACGCATTTCCTAGCTACTTCAATAATAAAACGAAACAACAAGGCAGGTTGTCAGGTTGAAAACCTGAGTATGGAAAACCAGCGCGTGTTTCCCAGCCCAGACACTACCCCATAACTATTCTTAGTATTCCTCAACATGCGTTTCAGGGCCGTTTTCCTTAAAACAGGCCTAAAACAGCCAGTGCCCCTAAAACAGCTACCATTACCTGATTCTTAGCAAGTAAAAAAGCTTACTAAGGGTTACTCCATCTTACCCTTGACGCAGCCTAGTGGTTGCAAACCCATCTTTCCTCCCGAATCAAACCACGCCAGAAACTCCACTTACATCTTTATCCTGAAGGGTAGGCGCGTGAAGGAGTAGTGGCTGAAAAACTCCTTTTGCCGAGGCAGTATCTTTCAGGAAGACACCACCCCGGCAGGGAGTAGAAGACAGTAAACGGAGCGCTTAATACCCCGGGTTCTGAATGATTTCCCGGCTGTTCTGCGTCTCTATCAACGGAATAGGGTACAAGTACATTCTCTTTTCAAAGGCCCGGTTCTCCAAGGGGGTGCGCACATGGAACCCGGCACTGCCAGCGTCTAGATTCATGCCGTGGAAGAGGCCACCTTGCCCGCCCTCGCCTGGCTTATTCTCGGCAATCATCCATCTTCTGGCATCAAAGTAGCGTTGCCCTTCTGTGGCTAGTTCAACCCGGCTCTCCTTTCTGATGGCTTCCCGTTGCAGGGCCTGGTTTCCAGCCATCTGCGGTTTTATGGTCGCCAGCTTCGGGATGCCGCCTCTTTCTCTCACTCTGTCCACATACTCTAGAACGCGGGGATCTGCGGGATTCACTTCGTTCAGGGCCTCTGCATAGAGCAGGTAGAACTCCGCTAAGCGGAAGAGAATAGCCGGTCTGTAAACAGATCTGGGGCTAGTGCCAGAATTATAGACTTGCCGGTTCAGGCGTTTGTAATTGATATAACCCGTCCGGATATCAATGTTTTCGCCTTTGTCACTATTACCGCCTTTATAGAACCAGATTTGCTGATTGCCTACGTGCCATTTACGGCCATTGTAAAACACACTGTTGTAGAACCTGGGCTCACGGTTTATGTACATACGGGAAATGCCCGCCCCGTTTTGCTTTGTAAGGTCTTCAGTGGCGGTAGATAAACCGTCTTCTCTGTATAACGGAGACTCCTCAATGGGCAAACCATCCATCATAAAGTAATCATCTACATACTCCTGCACCAAACCAATGACACCAGTACCAGAAGTACCGCCCAGAGTGCCTCTGGGAAGCGAGCGGGCATCAATCCCTACTTTGGCAGAGTTGGAGACGTTGCCCCAGGCATCCCCTACGTCTGAGCGGGCAAAGATGACTTCTTCATTGTATTTCTGGAACACCTCATAAACGCTCTTGTGTGGGTCATACACATTGTTGGTGTAGGCCTTGTACAGTCTGTAATGCCCTTGCTCAGCATAGTCAATGAACTCCTGCGTGGCCATTAAGGCCTTGTTCCATTTGTTTTGATCCCGGGCCGGGAACAACTGCTTGCCATCTGGGTTTCTAAGGGCCAAGGCCTCTGTGTACCCCCCGTTAAAAAGCGGGCTGGCGGCATACACCATTAACTTTGCCCGCACCGCCAAGGCGGTGCCTTTGGTTGGAACGGCCAGGCGGGTCTGGTCAGACAGGTTAGGATCCTTTAACTCATTCGCCACAGCGGTTAATTCATTATAGATAAAATTAACTACCTCATCTACAGAGTTTCTAGGGAAGTCTATGTTAGGATCAACTGGATTAGCTAAAGTAGTCATGATGGGAATAGGCCCATACAGTTCAAACAGCAGGTAGTGATAGTAGGCCCTTAAAAACCTGGCTTGGGCTTTAAGGTCATTCAGTTCTGCCTCATCAAGGAAAGACACCAAAGTACCCGTCTGGGGGATTACCCTTGCATTTTCAAGGAACATGTTCGCCTGCCTTATTTCCCGGTAAAACCCCCACCTGGAGAAATTAGCATGGGCTGAGTTATAAGGAACGGTGTTAAATTCCGCCACATTTCTAAATTCAATTTCATCTGCCATCCAGGTCCAGGGATTGTCTTGTCCGTTAGCGGTGTTAAACCACATGTTTCCTGAGTTTGGAATAGCATTGTAGATGCTTCTATGGAATCTTCTAACCTCTTCCGGATTGGAAAAGATACTTTCCATGGTGCGTTCTTCCGCTAATTCATCTGCCACATCAAGATAGTCTTCGCAGGAACTCAGATACAAGAAGGACGTTAATAAGCCAATAATTGTGAATATCTTTTTCATTGTGACTTCAATTAAAATGTAACCTCTAAACCAGCCGTCCACATTCTTGGCAATGGATACCTGGTACCGCCGCCACTACTTCCCATTTCTGGGTCATAGATCTTCACCTTATCCCAAACCGCCACGTTCTGGCCCATGATGTAAACCCTGGCTGCTTGCATCTTACCCAGTTTCAGAAGGTTGTCTTCAAAATTATAGCCAACTTCAACGTTCTTCAGCCTTAGGAAGGCGCCGTCTCTCAGCCACCAAGAGCTTTGGGTGTTGGTGTTCCCCATGTTGGCATAATGCAGGCGGGGGAAGAAGACATCCTGTGACGGGTTCTCTGCTGTCCACCTGGATTCAACAATCTCTTGCCGCACGTTGCTTTCCGTTAGACCCCAGTGGAAAGGCATGAACATATTGGAGGCATTATTAAGGTTTACGGTAACATTATCTACCCCTTGGAAAAATACGCTCCCGTAGAAACCTTTATACCCCACGGTAGCCCCAAAGCCATACACTATTTCTGGCAGGTAAGGATGAAACCAGTCATTGGTTCTGTCAAAATCATCAATGATGCCATCATTGTTTAAGTCAACATACTTTATGTCGCCAGGCATTACCTGCGCTATAAACCGTTGCTGCGCAACACCCTCCTTTAAAGCATATTGCTTATTACCGTTAGAACCCGTAGTCACGTCAAAGTCGTTTTCTTCAAATAGGCGTTCTGCAATGAGCATTCCTTCCACAGCGCCTAGCCGGGTACCGGTTCTATTCATCCAATCGTGCGCCTTGGGCACTTCATCCATCTCAATCTGCTTGTTGCGGGCAAAGGTGAAGGTTCCTCTTCCAGAGAAAGACCAATTCCCTATGTCATGCCGCAGATCAATACTGCCGTCAAAACCCTTGTTGGTCACCTCCCCATAATTCAGCCAAGGTGATTGTCTGAAACCGGCCACGCCCGAAATAGTCTGCCGAGTTAAGAGAATGTCTGTTCTGTGATTATTGAAGTAATCGGCCACCAGGTTCACCCTTCCGTTCCAGAGGCTTACATCTATCCCTACGTTCCGCTTCATTTCTATTTCCCAAGAAAGGAAAGGAGAAGCAAACCGGCCTTCATTCAACCCAACAATGCTGTTCAAGGCCCCGGTGCTTCCTATTCCAAAACTGTAGGCGCCACCGTCTCCGAAGGTAGGACGGTACGGAAATCTGTTCGCATCACCCCCAAACACATCGTCATTACCGGTGCGGCCTATGGATCCACGGATTTTAAGCATCTGAACGGTTGCTTTCAGCGCCTCTGGGAAGAAAGCCTCATTGGCTACATTCCAGGCTACCCCAACTGCGGGGAAGAACCCGAAGCGATATCCGGCTGCAAAGTTCTCACTTCCCGTAGACCCAAAGCTCGCCTCAATTGAATACCGGTTGTCATAGGCATAGATAGCCCTACCCGTAAAACCTTGCACCTTGAAGGCTAATGCCTGATTATGCTCTTGTCTGTCTTTTTGGTAATAAAGCAACAACCCGTTCACATCATGACGGCCAAACTGTCTTTTGTAATCCAAGGCAGACTCTAAATAGATTCTTCTGGTACCGGTGTTGCTTTCGCCAGGCTCCCCAAATTTTGTTCCCCTTTGAATTGGGGTAAGAATCAGGTTTCCATCTTTGTCTCTGCCGGTGGCATTGAAAGTATCTGGAGTTCTGTACCTAGTGCTTCTAAACTGTGCGTCTGAATCATAAGACACAGCCCCCCTTATTTTCAACCCACTGGTCAGGAAATCAAGCTTTTGTTCTAAATCTATTCTGCTTTGAATCATACTGCGCCATTCCTTGGCATAGCCAGACTCAACCACCGCAACATAAGGGCTGGTTTTGTTTCCGTTCCACTGGGGGTGCTGGCCTAACTCACCGGTAGAGTACCGGGCCGGGAAAAGGTGCGGGGGTATTCTGGAAATCCTCTCAAAGATGTTACCGGAACTAAACCCTGGATAAGAGGTCATGACATACTGCCCGGCCAAGTCAACCCTCAAAAGCGTTGATTTAGTTACGTCAATATCAACGTTGCTTCTTAGATTATAACGCTTCAGCCCGGCGTCTTTGCTGAACTCGGGGTTTACCTGGTAATAACCAGACTCCTGGAAATAGGCCCCTGAAGTGAAGAAACGGAAACGCTCACTGCCTCCCCTAAAGTTTAAGGTATGCCTGGTGTTCCAGGTATGGTCACGCATGACAATGTCCCACCAGTTGCTGTTGGGGTAGAGATCCGGATCTTCCCCAGATCTGTATTTCTCCAGGATGTCTTCGCTATACGCTGGGCTGCCGCCCTCATTTACCAGCGCCTCGTTGTAAAGCCGCAGGTAATCATAAGAGTTTGCGTATTGGGGAACACGCGTTGGGGTCTGGATACTTGTTTCACCACGGTAGGTGACTCTGGTTTTCTGCACCTTTCCTCGCTTGGAGGTAATCAGGACTACGCCGTTGGCACCCTCTGCACCATAGATGGCCGTGGCAGAGGCGTCTTTCAGAATGGTAAGGGTTTCAATCTCATCTGGCTCTATGTCACTTATGTTCCTGGGAACGCCGTCAACCAAAATCAAGGCACCGTTGCTCCCGCTAAAGGTAGACAAGCCCCTAATGTAAAACTCGGCGTTATCATAGCCCGGTTCCCCGTTACGCGAAACCGCAATAACCCCAGCTATTTGTCCTGCCAGGTTATTGGTAAGGTTTCGGTTGGGCATGCGCAGCTGCTCGCCTGTAACGGTCGCCACTGATGACACCATGCTTTCTTTCTTCTGCGTACCGAAACCAACCACTACCACCTCATCAATGTTGGCTGCCTTGTCAGGCTTCAAAGAGAAAGTTCTGTCGCGTTCCGTTCCGGCGGCTACCTCCATAGGCTCGTACCCCAGGTAACTGATCACCAGTACCGTCTGCGGGGTGGGCACTTCCAGCACGAATTTACCATCCACGTCAGTGGAGGAACCATTGGTAGTCCCCTTCAGGATGACCGTGGCACCCGGCAAAGGGGAATTTCGCTCATCTAATACCGTTCCCCTTAGCACATGTTGCGCCAGGGCATCAGATGAGGACAAGCAAATGGTTAGTAGTACTAAGCCCATGCACCTGAGTGAAAACTCAAGTAGCTTCACCCGGCAGGACAGACCGGTGAATGAGGTGCCCCGGCAACCATGGGCGTTGTCATAGTTTGTAGATGTATACTTCATACAGAAACTTATTATTGGTTTGGTTGTATTCACCGCATGAATACCCGAAGGGTATTTCTTAAATGATTCTCTTTGCCTCACTTTCACATGACCAAAGGCTTGGTTTGGGGCAGCATTCCTTTTCTGAACCTTACACAATCTCCAAAATTTCACCGCCCTGTTGCCAGCCTATCTTTTAAGGGCTTTACCAGCTTGTCACCAACTAAAGCATGTATCAATGACCAACTTACAAAGGGGAGTTTTCAGGCATGCTCACTGGTACATTTACAATCTTTGCTGTTCTCTTTGAAGAAAATAGGACTTAGTGAAAAACTAGTAAAACCAGGGTCTATTGGAATAAAATATTATATTTTCCGGATTTGATTTAAAGGTAAATTTTAGATTTTATAAAAACAAAAAAATGTGTGCTCGAAAACACAAATTCTTAAAACTTTTGTGCTCGAGCACTCAATTCACTTATTTTTATGTTTGCAGGGGCAGGAATATAAGCTTTCAAGCAACAACAGGGACTTTGCTAAGAGTTGAGTTGAATTTTTGACTGGAAAGCGAAATTGGCAAGAATCACCTGATTTATGCGTTTTAGACGAACTATCCTGCTACATGCGTAAACCCACCCCTCCCAGGCTCACCCTGTAGGGAAAAACAAGAAATGCTTTCGCTGAAGCGTTTTGGGGTCGTTTTCCGCAAAATGGCCCCAAAACGCTTCAACCGCTCTTTCGGAGTTCCACTCCGGAAGCTGGCTGCCGGGGAGTTCTACTCCCCTTCTCCTGCAACACCTGCCTGTGGTTCCCGGCGGAGTAGAACTCCGCAGCAGACAGGTTCGGGAGTAGAACTCCCAAACAGCTAGATTTTAGGCCTGTTTTCATAAAAGCAGCCTAAAAACGAGGCACAAGCGAGCCTTGCGGCAGTGTACAAATAAACCTAAACTCCTTGTTTCTGGCCTATTTTCATAAAAGTAGCCCCAAAACGACGGCCCAGGCGGACGCTTGCGCCAGAGGAACTGCTTTAAAGCTTGTTAATGAAAAGCCCTGAACAGGCTCTTGCATAGAGATACATGCAAGTCAACCTATGCTATGCGGCTGTGTTCGGTTTATAGCTGTAATTTTTACTTTTCTGAACTTCCTTTTTGGCAACCTTTCTTAAATATTTCGCAAAATCAGCAGGAACTTCCTGGGGAACGAAATCAAGGGAGGAAGGTGATTCGTTGAACAGGACTGAATACCAGATCAAAGAACCTAGATACTCACCCGCCTGATTGGCGTGGTTGGGGTCGAAATTCAGGTTTTTGCCTTGCCACAGGTAACCCACATGCAAAGAGTTCTTTTGGTTAGGCAAGTTGGGCTTCACAGGCTTCGCGAAGTCATAGGCCAGGTTTTCTGGCCTATAGGCCCATTTCCCGCTGGAACTTACCTGCCAGAAGGCATCGCCCACGGGAAACAACCGCACGCCCAGCTCCTGGGCTATGGTGTGGTAATTGGCGCGTGACTTTTCCCACATCTCTTTTTCGGTTTTTGCCCGGTCAGTTTTGTTCACGAACCCGAAGCCTTTGGCATCTGTTCTGTAGGCCCAGGTTTGGTGTAAAATCACCTCGGCGTTTGGCTGCAGCTTTTTTATGTAGTTGTACAGGTTGGTGGCATAGGGCTGGAAGGTTTCCAGAAAGGTGGTGTTGAGGGAATTCTGCTGAATGGTCACCACATCCCATTCGCCTTCAGACAGCAGCATTTTCAATGACTTGCCCGCGTACTGCCTGCCTTTGGGATCCTGGGGGTTTGCCTCATACGCTTCCACAATCTCCCAATGCCGTTGCAGGGAGCAGCCGCCCAATTCGGCCCGGCCGATGAGTAGATCATGGCCTTTTTCTTTGGCCAGCTGCGGCAAGAACTTTGAGGCGTTCTGCGAGAAGCTGTTCCCAATGATAAACAACCTGACTTTTTTGCTTTTCGTCTTTTGCTCTCCAAACCCTACCTTGGCCGTAGGCAGCGCAAGAACACCACCTGCCTGGAAGATGAAGACGGAAATAAAAAAGAAAATCCGGAGGGGAAGCATGGGGTTGAATTTCATCTGCTCTTTCGTTTTATGTTGTATAATGGCTATTGAAAGTATAACTGGCGTTCTCATCCGCCGGAGTCTGTTTTAAGGCTATTTATGAAAAAACAAGCCCAAAACGCCTTCTTCTGTTTTCCTTGAGGGCTCGCGCAGCAATCTTAACGGGAGGCTGCACCCCTCTGCAAACCACGCCAGCCCAAAATTCCAAAGGCAGGCCTAACTTACTCATTCAATCTGATACCACCAGCTTTGGCAGAAGCCCCGTGCTTATTTTATAGGCCAGTTCTTGAGGGCAAGTTGCTCTATTCCGGCTGAGATGGAAGCATTTTCAGGAACCAGCAGCACTGTAAGGGCTGAGGTGGCGCTAGGGGGCAAATCAGTTTCAAAACCAACCACCACCGTGCCGGGGTTTGCGGCGTCATAGTCTTGTATTGGCGCTGTAGACCATGTCTTAAAGTTAATCTTGGCGGGGCCGAAGGCAGTTAGCGTGAGCTTCTTCCCGTTCTGGGTAAGTTCAGCCGTGCCGTCTGCCAGGATTTTCACTTGCGCAGGAGTCACCATAGACCAACGTATTTTCGTTTTTTTCTGGCCGGTGGCAATTTCGTCCCGCACCACCACATACTTCCCCTCTAAGATGGCCACTCCTCTGCTTGCCGAGGAGACACTATCTTTGTAGATCTCTGTCAGGTTGGTAACGGCGCTTAAAAAAGAGGGCTTGTCTGAGTATTGGACAATGGGGGCAAAGCCTTTCACCTGCTGTAGGCTATTGTTCACGGCAAGGGTGTTATGGAAAAGGTTGTTGTGCCGCAACACCTTCCACCGCTGCCCATTCTGTTTATAGTCCCACAGGGCTACTCCCTTTGCTTCCAAGGAGGTATAATCCTGCATGCCCAAGTCCATGGCCCACCGTTCATTGTTGGCATCCATCACAAACGAACCCACATCCATCTGGGCATGGCTGGCAGAGGGGCTTCCTCCTTTAAAGCCCACGTAAATGGCGTTTTTATCTGTCCAGGAACTGCGCATGAGCGCCACGGGCATCACACCGTGCCCCACCCAAATGAATTCCTTGGGCTCCTGCACTTTTCTGGTGGTAGCACCGGCGCCCCAAACCATGGCCAGGGGTAGCATCCTGTTCTTTGTCAATGACACACCACTCTCCAGGTATTGCTTCTCGGTGAACAGCAATGACAGGTTGTTCTGGCGTTTTGCCAGCCAAAACATGGCCGGGCTTAACTCGGTACTCTCTGTTCCGTCAGAAAAGTTAAAGCTTTTGCCGGTGGGGCCCACCATGTGCTGAAGAAAGTCACCGGTGCTTAGGAAGCCGGGCAAAGCCGAAAGCTGGAAATCTGTTCCATATGCTTTTTCCAGGGCATCTATGAGCAACACATTGAAGGTGGTGCCATAGCCCCAATAGGAGTACCCTTCTGGGTAAGCCCCGGAGGGCGCATAGCTCTGCATGGCCAAAGGAAGCGATTTTACTGCCCGTTGGATAATCTTTTCAGCCAGGTCTGGCTGGTCTTCATATACCGCCAAAGCCCCGAACACCATGCCGGCGTTGCACACCTGGTTCCAGTTGCTGCTGCGTTGCAACCAAGAGTTGTTTCCTGGCTTTAGGGAAGGCTCCAGCCCTTTGGTGAGCAGGGCGTTCTTCACAGACGCTTTGGTTTGGGGCGAAAGGTGATGGTGCAGCCAGTCATACCCAATGGCAACGGCCAGGGTCATCTCCGCTACATCCAGAAAGTGACCCGGATTCCAATCCGGGAAGTTGGCTAGGGCCAGAAGCTCTGTTTCTGCTCTTTTCAGGTATTTCTCTTCTTGGGTCAGGCGGTAAGCGTAAGAGAGAAATAAAATCCTTTTTATGCCTTCGCGCGAGACGGAAAGCAGCCGGATACCCGTCAATTCCCGCCGAAGCGGCTTCTTCCCAATCATTGCAGCACTTTCTTCCAGAATGCTCTCATGCACCTTCTTCCAGGCTTTGTCTGCCTTGATGGTGTTTTGAATGGCCTTTTCCCCGCCCTTCAACAACAGAAGCCGAGGGTGCGACGGCATCTGCCTCGCTTTTGGGGCGCTTACGACCTGGGCCACGCCCTGCGCATGCACCGCCAGCCATAAGGCTAACAGCACCAGTATTGAGACACCTGCTGGCCTCTGTCGTTCAGACTTATAAGACGAAATGTTTCCAATCATGCCGCTATTCAATATCAATGCGAAAAATACATTTTCTTTTATCAAACTGGCTTTCTCCCGTTTGCAGCCTTGCCACACCGGTCGCCACTACTTCATCCTTCGCCATTACCACCTTTGTTTTGGGCCAGATTTAACAAAAACAGGCCTAAAACAGGCGGTGAGCCAGGCTAGCAGGTTTGCTGCGGATTTCACCAACGGGCCAGCCCCCAGGTGGAGAAAGCCCAGACCTCTTCAGTACAGTCAGCCCAGGTTGTAAAGCCGCTTCTACAGCAGTTGCAATTCCCCGAAGAATTCTGGCAGATGAAAGTTGGGTTCCTCTGCCTCAATGTAACTCCAGCTTAGGTAATGCGGAGTAGGCAAATCATCACCGCATTTATAGAAATTCACCCGGCACCATTGCTCTTTCAAGGTGTTAAAACTATTAAAGCAGAAGGTGGATATGGGAATAATGAGCGTTAACTCCCATTTCACTTCGGGCTCCCTCCCTGGCGTTTGCACTACCCTTAGGGAGGCAAACCGCTTAATCTTTTTGGTTACTTCTTCTGGCAAAGTCACCCGCCCCTCCCTATTGGAGCCGTACCCAATGGTACAGGTGCCCAAACAATTAAATTCCAGGTTGTAATATGACTTGTCTTGGTTAAAGGAGATGAAAAACTCTACGCAACTGTCTTTGTACACCGGGTCAGTGTCCCGGCGGTATACCGCCCTCACTGATTTTTCCAGCACATAGAATTTAATAAAAAGGCAATCGTGGTTATGGGCCACGGCGAATTTCACAGAGGGCTTATCTTTAAACTCATGCCAGGGAGTAACGCTGATGGAGATTTTGTCCAGGGCATTCAATGCGTCAGAAACCTGGTGAATGGCACTATCCTCATGTAGGGTGGCTATGTACGGCACTGCTATCTTTTGCATAAGAGGCTAGTTACGGCTGTCTCTGGTCACCAACTCATTCTTCTGGGCTACTTCCAGAATAATCCCTTGCAGTACCCCAAATTGTTCTTCCAGCTTTCGGACTAACTGAAATTGAGCCCGGGCCCGCTGCAGATTATGTTCAGGGAAATGGATTTTATAGTAGTGGTCGCCGTCCAGGTAATCGGTGAGGAACCGCAAGCCCATCAGGAAAGGCAACAGCAATACGCCGTGCGCCAGAGACTCAATTTCGTTGGGGGTAAGGGCATGGGCGGTTTCCTCTAAAAAGCCCTCCGTAAAGCCTCTGAACAAGTCCATATCTACCCGGATCTTCCCTACATCAGCCTCGTCTTCCGGCGCTTTGTTAATGGTCGTGCGAATGGCATCGCCAAAGTCATAGGCCACAAAGCCAGGCATGACCGTGTCCAAATCTACCACGCACTGGGCTTTATTAGACTTGTTAAGCAATACGTTGTTAAACTTGGTGTCATTGTGGGTAATGCGCAGCGGTAGTTTTCCGGCCTGTCCCAGGTGATAAATGGTGCTCATGGCCACGGCACGCTCTTCAACAAAAGCAATTTCAGCCTCTACGCCTGACGCCCGTTCTACAGGATCTTTTTGCAGCACTTCCCTAAACAGCCGCAAGCGGTTCACCACATTATGGAAATCTGGGATAGTATCATGGAGCTGGCTCACGGGCAAGTCAGCCAACAAGGCCTGAAACCGCCCAAAAGCCTTTCCGCCCTGGTAGGCCAAAGCCTGCGATTCTACCACGTCATAGCTCACGGTATCTGGTATAAAATAATACACCCGCCAGTAGGAGCCATCGCTGTCTTTGTAGTACCACTCCCGTTCCTGCGTGGGCACCAAGGTCAGTACTTCTTGCGCTGGATTGGCTTGCGGGTCTTGCTGCAACTTCGCGCGCAGATGCGCGGTCACCACTTGTATATTCTCCATGAGAGCGGGAATATTCTTGAACACATGGTGGTTTATGCGCTGCAGTATATAATGAGGGTCTCCGGGGGGCAGGTTCTGCACATGATAGGTGTCATGGATGTGCCCAGTCCCGAAAGGCGTGACGTTCCCTATTTCTCCACGGGTAGCAAACTTAGAGAGGATCTTATTTAAGCTGGCCTTGGCCTTTTCTACTTCCATCATCGTCTTTAAGCCTCCTGTAAGTTCTTTTTCCACAAATTTTCTGGGTAAACACCTGCCTCAATCAAGCTGCGCAGGGTTTTGACGGCCAACGGCTTATCTGCCGGATAAGTAACCCCAAACCATTTTTCAGGAGAGGAAAGCACTTTCACCTGAGCGCGCCCCGCTTTGACCAGGGCATCTACCACTCCCGGCAAAAAGAATTCGGCTTTAGGATCTGGCTGTTCAGCTTGTTGCCGGATGAAGCCGGTGAGATGTTCCTCAAAATACGGGAACACCGTAGGCGGGAACCCCATCAAATTCATGGAAACCACCTCTTCCCCGGTAAGGCGCACCTCCTCATCCTGGCCTTGGGCCACAATTCCGCGGCCTGTTGTAGCAATGTGGGTTTGCTCTGTTACGCTCCGCAGATAGCCGTTAGCATCAATAGCACAGATGCCTCTGGAGACGGCCCCATGCTCTGACAAGGTGTTGGCCAACCGGTACCCTACCAAACCAATCTCCTGGGCCTGGTTATGGGTAAGAAAATCACAGATGGCCTTAAACGAACGGAAGCCATAAAAATCATCGCCGTTAATGACGGCGAACGGTTCTTTTATTTTAGCCCCGGCTACCCAGATGGCGTGCGCGGTTCCCCAAGGCTTTACCCTATCAGCAGGCGCCTGCAGCCCTGCCGGCAGTTTATCCAGTTCCTGCAGAACATAGTCCACTTCAATCTGCCCGCTGAACTTATTCAGCATAATGGCCTTGAATTCGTTTTCAATAGACTTCCGGATCACAAAGACTACTTTCCCGAACCCAGCCCGTATGGCGTCATAAATGGAATAGTCAATGATAGTTTCTCCATTGGGCCCAAAAGCGTCTATTTGCTTAAGGCTCCCATACCTACTGGCCATGCCCGCCGCCAGTACCAATAAGGTTGGTTTTATCTGCATCACTGTATAAGTTCCTAGAATTAATTACCGCATCTAAAAGCTTGTTTAAACTTTGGCTTTTGCGCTGCAAACGGCCCTAGCAAGAACCTGCGTTCGCGCTTTCATGTCTTCCCAGCGCTGCTACGAAGTGCAAAAACCATTGCCGCAAACCTTACTTTTGCCAGTTGAGCTTACGAAGCTAAGAGCCAAACAAGCTCTTAGGCACCAAAAGGCACCTCAATCACTTTTAAGCACAGACTCTTGCAGGCATCCTACAAAAGAGCATAACCCACTATTTCTAGCCCCATCCCTTTCGTTTACACTCTGTGCCCCAAGCGAAGCTAGCTCCCGTCATGCCTTTACCTTGCCAAGACAATCGCCTACTCTTATAACGGCTTAAGGCCAGCACAGGATAGCATACCCCGCAAGCCTGACATAGAGAAGAGATTGAAACTTACTTCTTCCTAAGCGCCTGCCCTACAAGCAATCAATTATATATTTCCGATCTAAAAATAGATTCTATTCCAATTGAAAGCAACTAAAATCACTAAAATGTGCTCGAACACTCCCGCTTTTTACCAATTTGTGCTCGAACACTAAGATTTAAGACCCTATCTCTATTATGATGATGAAAAGTTTATTATAATTGCATTTACGCAAGCAGATAGGCCGCTTTTACACTGAAAACCAACCAAAACTGTCAGCGCGGCTGAATGGATTGCTTCTTACTTTAATTCTGCACAACCCTTAGGTTACCTTAGAGCTTGTTTAAATTTCAGGTTTGCTGGCTCAACTAGTCAGAGAAAGGTTCTGCGGAAGCGTTTTTTGAGCCGCGTAGCAGTGCTACGGGGCAAGAGAAAGACGAACGCAGGTTCTTTTTAGGGTTGTTTGCCGCACAAAGATGAAATGTAAACATGCTCTTATCTTTAACATGACACGCCACCAGTGAAGGACTCTAGCACCTCGTTTTCCTCCTCCTTCGTTCTTTGAGAAGTTTTGACACTAACCACTCCTTATATAAGATAGCCCATCATGACTAAAGTAAATTCCCTGGCTTTACTGTGCGTTTTGGTTCTGGTCTCCTCTTTCCAGCCCAAACCCGCTCCGCCTAAGAAGAACATCTACCGCAAAGGGTGGATTGACCTGAACAAAAACGGCAAGAAGGACATCTACGAAGACCCAACCCAAGCGGTTGATGCACGGGTGAAAGATTTGCTAAGTCAGATGAATCTGGAGGAAAAATCTTGCCAGATGGCTACGCTGTACGGGTGGCAGCGCATCTTGAAAGACCCAGTTCCTACCCCGCAGTGGAAAAATGAGATCTGGAAAGACGGCATTGCCAACATTGATGAGCACCTGAACGGATTTATCCAGTGGGGCAACATAGACAAGTCAAAATACTCCACAGATATAAAGCAGCACGTAGAGGGCATGAATGCGACCCAGCGTTTCTTCATTGAGGAAACCAGGCTGGGCATTCCGGTTGATTTCACCAATGAGGGCATTAGGGGCATTGAGGCGTATGAGGCCACCGGCTTTCCCACCCAGCTGAACATGGGCATGACCTGGAACAAGGGGCTGGTGCAGCAGATGGGCCGCATTACCGGCCAGGAAGCCCGTGCCTTAGGGTACACCAACGTCTACGCCCCCATTCTGGACGTGGCCCGCGACCAACGCTGGGGCCGTCTGGAGGAAGTCTATGGAGAAGATCCTTACCTGACCGCCCGGTTGGGTGTGGCTATGACCCTGGGCCTGCAGGAAAACAACCAGGTGGCCGCTACGGCAAAACATTTCGCCGTGTATAGCGCTAACAAAGGCGCGCGCGAAGGACTTTCCCGAACCGACCCTCAAATAGCACCCAGGGAAGTGGAAGACGTATTGCTCTACCCCTTCAGAAAAGTGATTGAGGAAGCCAACCTTAAAGGCGTCATGAGCTCTTACAATGACTATGACGGCATACCGGTGACGGGAAGCAAGTACTGGCTCACTGACCGCCTGAGAACCGACTTCGGGTTTAAAGGCTATGTAGTGAGCGACAGCGACGCGCTGGAGTACCTGGCCAACAAGCACCATGTGGCAGGCAACCTCAAAGAAGCCGTTTACCAGGCTTTTATGGCCGGCCTGAACGTGAGAACCACCTTCGCCCGGCCAGACAGCATTATCATCTATGTGAGACAATTGGTGAAAGAAGGCCGCATTCCAATGGAAGTCATTGACAGCCGGGTGGGTGACGTGCTGCGGGTGAAGTTCTCGGTAGGCCTTTTTGACACCCCCTACATCAGCAATGCGAAAGCAACCGAGAAATTAGTCAATAATTCTGCCCACCAGGCAATAGCCCTGCAGGCGTCCAGGGAAAGCATTGTTTTGCTTAAAAACAAAAACAACGTTCTTCCCTTGGCTAAAAACAAAGGCACAGTAGCCGTCATTGGCCCCAACGCCACCAATGTGGACTACGCCCATACGCACTACGGCCCACTGGCTTCTAAGAGCGTGAGCGTTTTAGAAGGCATCCAGAGCAAAGTAGGGGTAGACAAAGTGATCCATAGCAAAGGAAGCGAACTGGTAGACAAAAGATGGCCCGAAAGCGAACTGCTACCTGAGGCTCCTAACCCTGAAGAGCAGAAGCTGATTGATGAGGCGGTAGCCGCTGCTTCGCGCGCTGACCTGGCGGTTGTGGTGCTGGGCGGCAATACCAGAACCGCCGGGGAAAACAAGAGCCGCATTAGCCTTGACCTGCCGGGCCACCAGTTAGCGTTGGTGAAAGCCGTAAAGCAAACCGGCAAACCGGTGGTAGTCGTTTTGATAGGAGCGCAACCCATGACCATTAACTGGATTGACAAAAACGTAGACGGCATCATCTATGCCGGTTACCCAGGGGTAAAAGGCGGGATAGCCGTAGCCGATGTGCTCTTTGGCGACTACAATCCCGGCGGAAAACTGACCTTAACCTTTCCACGGTCGGTAGGGCAGCTTCCCTTCAACTTCCCTACCAAGCCGAACGCGCAGACAGACGAAGGGGAACAGGCGAAAGCCAAAGGGCTTCTGTACCCGTTTGGCCATGGCTTAAGCTACACCAAATTTGAGTATTTTCCCCTGCAAATAACCCCAGACAAACAAACCGCTACCGGTAACATCACCATCTCCTTAACGGTCACCAACACGGGCAGTGTTGCCGGCGACGAGGTGGTTCAGTTGTACACCAGGGATGTGCTGAGCTCAGTGACCACTTATGAGAAGAACCTGAGGGGCTTTGAACGCATACATTTAAAGCCTGGCGAAAGCAAAAAAGTATCGTTCACCCTGGTGCCAGACGACCTTAAGTTGTGGAACCGAGAGATGAAGCATGTAGTGGAACCCGGTGAATTCGCAGTAATGGTAGGCTCCTCTTCTGAGAGCATCAAGCAGAAAGGCCGGTTCTTGATTACAGGCACAGATACCAGGGCCGCCATCACCAAGTAAACACCCTGTTCTGTTTTAGGGCTGTTTCATGAAATACAGCCCTAAAACAGAACTACTCCCATTCTCCTATAAGTAAGAAGAATGGGTGTGTCGTTCTCGTGCAAACCTGCCACAGGCACCTTTGGATAGGACGCGTTTTAAGGCTATTTTGCTGAAAAAAGGCCTAAAACGTTTAAAATGCTTCCCCGGCCTGTCCCCCGCCAGGCCGGAAGAAAAACGTTTAAGCTTGCCAGGGGGACAAGCCAAGGAAAGCAGAGAGGCCTCCCCCCAGCCCCACTAATGCGTTTGGGGGCTGTTTTGCGGAAAATAGGCTAGAAACGCAGAAACCGAAACGTAGAGACCAGGCACTGCCTTGTCTTGGGCACGCATTGCTTTCTGCGGTTGGCTCTTTCTGCGGGGGCAGACATCCTCCCTTCGCCCCAGCGTTTCGCGGCTGTTTTAGGGGAAACAGGCCGGAAACGGCATTAGTGTAGACACTCGTAGGAACTGCGCACACTACGAGGTCTTGGGAGCAGGCGGCATCGCGGAAGGGGGGCAGACAGAAAGTACTGGCGCGAGACTGAAGTCTCGTGACTGGGGATGAAGCGAGTCTCCAGACTCGCCGGGAACCACCAGCAGGAGGGTGTGAGGTCAGGAAAATGCATTAGAGCATTCTAACAGAAGGACAGGATGTAAGTAGCTATTCCCCAATTGGTTCCTCTTGCTCCTCCCTTCCTCCAAAGGTAAGTTATAGAATTTAAGACTAATCAATGCTTATGAAAATCGCGATTTTAACCTTTATCCTCTTTTTCTATACGGCTTTCCTTTCCAAAGACAAAGGGAAACTAGAAAAGGCTACTGGGCACGTCTTTGACTCTGCCCAGCAGCATTACCAGAACATGTTGCGGGTGTCAAAAGACCTTACCAAATACCCCCGCACCTCGGCCCCCAACGGCTCCCTCAAATACACCGACATCCATGACTGGACAGGTGGGTTCTGGCCGGGCTCCCTTTGGTACCTGTACGAATACACCAAAGACCCCCAATGGCTGGAAGCCGCAAAGCGCTGGACAGAATCTTTGGAAAAAAACCAGTTCAACAATACCCACCATGACATTGGCTTCATGATGTATTGCAGCTATGGCAATGGCTATAGGTTAACCGGTGACCCCAAATACAGAGACGTCCTGCTGCAGTCCGCCAAAACCCTTATTACCCGTTTCAACCCTACGGTAGGCTGCATCAAGTCCTGGGATCAGAAATTATCCTGGGACGGCAAAACCATGTTCAAGTACCCGGTCATCATTGACAACATGATTAACCTGGAACTGCTCTTTTTCGCCTCCAAGGAAACCGGCGACCCCGTTTACCGGAATATTGCCCTTCAGCACGCAGACAACACCCTCAAAAACCATTTCCGGCCAGATTACAGCTCCTACCACGTGGTCAACTATGACGCCGCCACAGGCAAAGTGCTGCACCAGGAAACCAACCAGGGCTTCGCCGACAACTCTACCTGGGCCCGGGGCCAAGGCTGGGCCATTTACGGGTTCACCGTGATGTACCGCGAAACCAAAGACAACAAGTACCTGCAAGCCGCCCGGAAAATGGCCGATTACTACCTGGACAACAAAAACCTGCCGGATGACAAAGTCCCTTACTGGGATTTCAACGTAAACCAGCCGGGCTTCACGCCTAAGTGGAAGTATGATGCCGCCAAACTGTCCTACATTCCCAGAGATGCCTCGGCGGCGGCCGTGGTGAGTTCTGCCCTGGTAGAACTAAGCCAGCATTTGGGTTCAAAAGGGGGCAAGTACCGCCGGGCGGCGCAGCATATTTTAACGTCCCTTTCCAGCGAAGCCTATTTAGCCAAACCCGGCACCAACAACAATTTTCTGTTAAAGCATTCAGTGGGCAGCATGCCGCACGGGGTAGAAATAGACGTTCCCCTGGTCTACGCTGATTATTACTTCCTGGAAGCCTTGCTGCGGAACAAAAAATCTTAACATGAGAGTCTTTCTACTTTTGCTGCTTCTGGCAGGCATTTCTTCCGCGTCGCGCGCCCAACAGCCCATGTGGCTGAACGAAAAGGTAAGCGAGGAAAACCGCCTCCCCATGCGGGCTTCCTACTACGTTTATGAGAACGAAGCCCTGGCCCACCAGAACGACTGGCAGAAATCAGGCAACTACCAAAGCCTCAACGGCGACTGGAAATTCAAGTGGGCCGAGAAACCTGCCGAGTTGCCGGAGAACTTCCAGGGGGGTTCGTTCAATGACCAAAGCTGGAACTCTATCAAAGTACCGGCAACCTGGGAAGTGAACGGGTACGGCTACCCCATCTATGTGAACGTGGGCTACGAGTTCCAGGACAAGATGAAGCCCAATCCGCCCGTGGTGCCCATGGAGGTGAACCCTACCGGCCTTTACCGCAAAGAAGTAGTGATAGACGGGCGCTGGAAAGGCAAAGAAATCATCTTGCACCTGGGGGCCGTCAAGTCTAACGTGCAGGTGTGGGTGAACGGCCAATACGTGGGCTACGGCGAAGACAGCAAACTGCCCTCTGAGTTCAACGTGGGCCCTTTCCTGAAAACCGGCAAAAACGTGCTTGCCCTCAAGGTGATGCGCTGGAGCGACGGCACCTATCTGGAAGGGCAGGATTACTGGCGTGTGAGCGGCATCACCCGAGACTGTTACCTGCTGGCCCGCAACCCCGTGCACATCGCTGACTTCCAGCTCACCCCAGAACTGGACGGCAAGTTTGAGAATGCCGTTCTGCATACTAAAATCAAGTTGAACAAACCCGCTCCCGCCAAACTTACCGCGCTGGTGCAAGTGACCGAAGGCCCGTCCCTCATCGCCGAAGGCAAAGTTGATTTTAAGACCGGTGCCACTCAGGAAATAGCCCTTCCGGTGACCAGGCCCAAGTTATGGTCCGCGGAAAGCCCCGCGTTGTACCACGTGACCATCAAACTGCTGGACAAGAAAGGCCGAATTCAGGAGGTGATCCCGCAAAGGATTGGCTTTAGAAAAGTGGAGATTCAGAACGGGAAATTTCTGGTCAACGGCCAGCCCATCCTGATCAAGGGGGTGAACCGCCATGAAGCCGACGCGGTGACGGGCCAGACCGTTTCCAAAGAGCAGATGCTGCAAGACATCAAATTGATGAAGCAGTACAACATCAACGCCGTGCGAACCGCCCATTACCCCAATGACGAGTACTGGTACCAACTCTGCGATGAGTACGGGCTTTACGTGGTGGACGAGGCCAATATAGAGTCGCACGGCATAGGCTATGACATCACCAGAACCCTGGCCAACGTGCCTTCCTGGAAAGACGCGCACCTGCAGCGGGTGCAGCGCATGTATGAGCGGGACAAGAACATCACCTCGGTCATTACCTGGAGCCTGGGCAACGAGGCAGGCAATGGCTACAACTTTTATGAATGCTACCTGTGGCTGAAGGAACGCGACAAAACCAGGCCGGTGCAATACGAGCAGGCCATTCTGAATAACGGCAACTTTGCGGCGCAGTGGAACTCAGACATTATTGCCCCCATGTACGGTACCCCCCAAAACATGATTAATTACGCCAAGAACCATAAAAATCCTTCCAGGCCCTTTATCCTGTGCGAGTATGCCCACGCCATGGGCAATTCTTTGGGGAACTTCAAAGACTACTGGGACATCATCAGAAACAACCCCCACGCTTTCCAGGGTGGGTTTATCTGGGATTTCATGGATCAGGCGTTACGGCATGTTACCCCCAAAGGAGATACCATCTATGCCTACGGCGGAGACTTTGGCCCCAAGAACGTGCCCAGCGACAATAATTTCCTGAACAACGGTATTTTCTACGCGAACAAAACGCCCAACCCGCACGCCTGGGAAATGAAGAAGGTGTACCAAGACATTCACACCTCCTGGAAAGGCAACAACGCCATCAACATCTTCAACGAGCGGTTCTTCACGGATTTATCTGACGTAAAACTTGCCTGGGAACTGGTGAGCAATGGTGAATCAATCCAGAAAGGCGAGGTTGAAACCATTGAGGTGGCAGCGCACAAAACAACTTCCTTAGCCTTGCCCCTGACCATTCCGGCCGAGGGGGAGGTTTTCCTGAACCTTACCTATGTGCAGAAAAACGCAACGCCTTTACTGCCCGCCAACCAGGTGGTGGCAGAAGAACAAGTAGCCGTTTCCGGAAGCTTCAAGAACCCCCTTTTCCTTGCCGGAAACGGCAAACTGACGGTTAAAGAGACCGCCCACACCTACAGCGTTACCTCCCCTGCCGTTAGCCTTCGCTTCAACAAAAAGACTGGATTTCTGGAACAATACCAAATGGGCGACTTGGACTTACTGCAGGAAGGCCACGCCCTTCGGCCCAACTTCTGGCGCGCCCCCACCGATAATGACATGGGCGCCCAGGCGCACCTGAAGCACAAGAGCTGGAAAAAGGTAACCGAGAACCCCGGCACCCCTACTTTCTTGGCCAAAGTAGAAAAAGACGTGGCAACGGTATCAGCTTCCTACCATCTGCAAGAGGTGCCCGCCATCTTACAAGTGGTATATTCTGTGAATGCCGCCGGAGAATTGCTCGTGAAACAAGAACTGCAGCCTAGCCCCAACAGCAAAGCCGAATTATTGCCTAAGTTTGGCATGAAGCTCGTTTTACCGCAGGGGTTTGAGGCGTTGGAATACTATGGCCGCGGCCCCCACGAAAATTACCAGGATAGAAATTACAGCGCTCATGTGGGTATTTATCATCAATCGGTAGGGCAACAGTTTCACCCCTACGTGCGACCGCAGGAAACGGGCAACAAAACCGACATTAGGTGGTTCAGAATCACGAACGGCTCAGGCCGGGGGATTCAGGTGCAGTCAGACCAACTTCTGAGCATGAGCGCGCTCCACTTCTTTGACGGTGACCTAGACGACGGTGACGCCAAAGACCAACGCCACTCTGGGGAGTTAAAGCCGCGTAAGGAGACTCAGCTCAATATTGACTACAAACAGATGGGCGTGGCCGGGATAAATTCCTGGCGTGATCTGGCTCTGCCTCCTTACTTATTGCCTTTCCAGAAGTATAGCTACTCTTATAAAATCAGTCCTTTTTAAGACAAGGAAAACAAGTGGCATCTCACGCAGAGAGCAACCTATGGCAGATGCTTAGGTTGGGAATAGTGCATCTGATGTAGTCTTCGGTTTGAGGGTACATTCTGCCTTCCTTCCATTCTCCTAAAAGAATGATACGTGTGCAGGGCATTTGCGAACTTGCGGCAGGGTAATCTGACTTCCGCAGGAGACTCCCCCAGCTCCTGGGATACGTTTTGGGGCTGTTTTCCGAAAAACAGGGCAAAAACGGCAGGGGCGCTGTTGATTTCCCATCAGGGAGAAGTTATCTGGGTAAATCAGATTTCGGTAGAGACCCGGCACTGCCTTTTCTCGGGCACTCGTTGATTTCTACGGTTGGTTTTCTCTGCGGGGGCAGACATCCTCCCTTCGCCCCAGCGTTTTAGGGCTGTTTTGCGGAAAACAAGGCGGAAACGGCATTGGCGCAGACGCTCGCAGGTTTAAAGACGCTACGAGGTCTTTGGAACTGGCGACATCGCGGAAGCAGCCGGTTAGAAAGTACTGGCGCGAGTCTCCAGTCTCGCCGGAAACCACCAGCAGATTGCATAAGGTAAGTTAAGGCTAGGAATAGCATTCAGACAAGAAAGAGGCGTAAAGATCAAATCTCCCCAGGGCAAAGGTATTGCTCTGGGGGATTTGATCTTTACGTGGCCTATCCCTCTACCCTTGATACTCCCCGCTGCCTTAGCTCCCAAAAGGACATTCAACCCTGCCCTTGCTACAGATAACCGTTCTTTATCTTTTTGTGGTACTTTTGGAACATCTCCTTGGCAATGGTAACAGAATTACCCGCTGGTTTTGTAGGATAAGGCTCATTGCTGTTGACCCACTGCCACTCCCAGGTTTTTATCTTCTCGTCAAAGGCGCGTTGGTTCATATCTTGGCCTTTCTCCATTTGGCCAGCCACATGGGCAAAATACTGCTGCCAGCGTGGTTTGTAGAAACCGTTCAACAATCCGGCCCACTGGCGGTTAGCATAGTCCATGAGGTTGCTGTTTTTGTCGCCCCAGAGCGTGATGAGGTTGCGGGCATTCTTCTCATAGAGCTTTTTCTCTGCCGGGGTGGTGCCCCAATCCTTTGCCGAATGCAACCACCTGCCTAACAGCAAACCTTCCTGCGTAGCCAGCAACTTATCCATGTCTCCTATCAAGGCAATGAACTCGGTGCTATGCTTTTTGAAAGCAGGCAAATCTTTGTTCTTGTAGTCTCTCGCAAATTGCTCCTGAAGTTGGGTGGCGTAATTACCCAGTACCTGGCGCGTAACGTCTACCAGGTCATATTGAAAGCCTTGGCTGCTCTTTAATTCATCTGAAGCGGTTATAAGGCTCTCCCAGGCGGGCACCAACGCCAGAGGTTCATAAGCAAATTTTGTGATGACGCGTTTTGTGTTTCTGTTGAATGTTGGCCTGCCGGTCACAATAGATTCTGGCCCCCCTGCGGTAATGCTGTCAGCGTACACGGTGCGCCTCAATATTTGCCAAGCCTGGTTGGCGTGGGCGTTTTCTTTGCCATACCGGCGTTTGGTGTAGTCTTTGAGCCAAGAGGTAAGCTCAATTGGGGTATCGCGCCAGGCGTTCTCCATCATGAGCTCGTACATCACAGGGTTGTTTTCAATGCCTTCGGGCGTAAGCCCAATTCCGGTGAGTTTCCCTTTTTCTGGGTTTCGCAGCGTTTGTGAGGGCCAGGTGGCTACTCTGTCCATTAGACCGTACATGCTCACGTTGCCGCCGAAGTTGTGCAGCATGTTCCAGATCCAGGGCTTGCCGTAGTAGGCTTCGGTTTTCTGCCACATGGGGTGACGCTCACTATACAAGTCCAGAATGATCATCTTATCATCTGGCACGGCGTTGAGCATGGCTTGTATTTGGGCTGGTTTCCAGAAATCTGCCGAGAAATGGAACAGCCAGCCCTGCATGATCCAGACCGCCTCTGGGTCTGCGGCGGCCATGGACTGGTACACTTTCTTACTCACATTACTCAGGAAAGTGGAGTCATTGGAAGGCGGACGGTTCTCATTGAAGGTATCTGAAGAATAAAGGTGGTCAGTCCCGTAGGCTTTCGTCTGCTCCTCAATGAACTTCTTCCCAATCTCCATGAACATAGGGTCATCAGGATCCATCAAATACACATCATCGGCCATTTCATCCCATTTGGTCTTCTTCAGCTTCGCATCAGGAAACTTATTTTTAAGCGCCGGGGGCACGTGGCCGGTGAACGCGGGCAAGATGGGCGTCATGCCCAGCCCTCTTTCCCTCTCCAGAATCTGCTTCTGCAGCGCCTCGTGGCTGTCCATCCAGGAGACTGGAAGGGGGCCTCCCCAGGCATCCAGGTTCCCCATCCAGAACCACGCGAAATAGGCGGGGCCGCTGAAGAAACTCTCCAGGTCTTTGTCGGTGAGGCCCATGCTCTGGTACACCCTGCGGTAGATGGCGTTCTGCCCGGTAAGCGCCAGTGGCATGTTGATGCCGTTCATGGCCATCCAGTCAATCTCCTGCTGCCAACGCTCCCAGTCCCACCAGGGCATGGTGTAGCTGAAGGTGCAATAGTTGAGATAGTAGCGGTATTTATAGGGGCTCACGGTGCGTACTTTCTGCGGAACCACCGGTAGAGGGCTGGAAAGGTTCAGGTTGCTGCCGTTCCAGGTGATGCTGCTGTGGGTATAGTACTTCAGGTAATGGTTGAGGGCACTGGCAATGGACACGCCGTTGTTCCCGCGCAGTACAACCTTCCCGTTCCTGCTCTCCACCTCAAACACATCCTTGCCTTCCTCCTGTGGGATGAACTCCACCTCAAAGTTGCCGGCGTATTTGCCCACCACCCTCCGGATCAGTTCTTGCGCGGCCTTCTTAGCCGTATCTTCCTGCGGATGAATATGCTGTTCTGCTGCGGTGGGCTTCTCTTTTAATACGGCACAGGATGAACCCAATACCGCAAGCAGTAGAAAAAAAACAAAAGAGTATTTCATAATAGGCTGAGTTTCTGATAATCGAACCGAGGAACTATACCCGAGCGAGAAGAGGGAATATCTCTCCTAGTGTCGTCATCCGGAGTTGGTTGCCCTAATGAGCGGCCAACAGCCGTTGTATCGCCAAATGCAACTTGCCCTTATGTGCTCGAGCCCACTAAGGTAAAATACTTTCCTCTAACCCCATAAGAAATCGGAACTTTCTCCTAAATCTTGACCACTTTTGTTCTTTTCAGACCAGCTGAAGCATCTCCTATAGCTAGTTAGATACCTCCAGGCGCAAGCGTCCGCTTGCGCCAGAAAACCAAGGGGAGCAGGTAAATACTGGTTGGTATTAGCTCCCGCGGAGAGGGGAGTTTTGCGGATGCGTTTTGGGGCTGGTTTAAGGAAAATAGACCAAAAACGCGGAAACCTGTGAGGTCTGGGAGACCTCACAGGTTTAGAGCCTACTGGTGCGAGACTCCAGCCTCGTGACACAGGATGAAGCGAGTCTCCAGACCCGCTGGGAACCTCCAGCACAATGGCGTAACGTCAGGTAGGGAGTAGGCAACAACTTAAGAACTTGTTTACATTTGAGGTTTGCGGGCGAAAATGGTCAGAGAAAGGTTCTTAGGAAGCGTTTTTTGAGCCGCGTAGCAGCGCTACGCAACCGCGAACGCAGGTTCTTTTTGATGGTTGTTTGCCGCGCAAAAATGGAATGTAAACAGGCTCTAAAAGCAACTGGCGGTAGCCATGTTCAAGCTTTGTAGCCTGCAGTCTTGCATCTTTGCACTACACCCCTGAAAAGGCGTTAAAGCCGCCATCTACTAACACGGTTTCGCCGTTAATAAACTTGGAAGCATCGCTCAGCAGAAAGATCAACGTTCCGGTGAGTTCCTCTGGCTCTCCAAAACGTTGGTAAGGGGTGTTGGAAATGAATTTCTGTGCTCTGTCAGTTAAACTTCCGTCCTCGTTCAACAGTAAAGTTCTATTCTGCTCGGTCAGGAACACCCCAGGGGCTAATGCATTCACTCTTATCTTTCCGCCGTAGCGCAAACCTAGTTCCACCGCCATCCATTGGGTGAATGACTCTACGGCTTTCTTGGCCATGGAATACCCCAACACGCGGGTCAGGGGCCGTTGGGCCGTCAAGGAAGAGATATTCACAATGGTTCCTTTGCCGTTTTCAGCCATCACCCGCCCAAATATTTTGGTGGGGATCACGGTTCCAAACAAATTCAAGTCAACGGCTTGCCGGGTGGCCTCCACATCAAAGTCAAATACGTTCTGTTCAGGCGAAACCGTAGCGCCGGGCATGTTTCCGCCCGCGCCATTCACCAATCCGTCAATGGTGCCCCAAGTTGACAGAATCTGTTCTTTGGCCTTTTCCATTTGGGCTTCGTCCAGCACATCGGCCAAAACGGCGATGGCCTCGCCGCCTGCTTCCTCAATTGCTTTTACCCTCTCACTGGCTCGTTGTTGGTTTCTGCCTAAAACTGCTACCTTGGCTCCGGCTTTGGCTACCGCCAGGGTAAGGGCGGCACCTAGGATTCCGGTTGCGCCGGTGATGACTATAACTTTATCCTTTAAGGAGAATTGCTCTAATCCACTCATGCTGAATATCCTGTTTTTTTGTTAAATCTCACCAAAACACGTGCTTCTTCTGGAATGCCGCACAGCATCAAATAAAGTCATATAATCATTATTATCCTATGGCTTTCTGTTTCTGATCTTCTCTTTGACGATCTGCCTCACCTTTCCTTGGTTGATGGCGTGCTCGACAATCTCAGATCAAAGAGCCCGAACGCCCTTGCCGTTTGCCACGGAGATCCTTCCAGGAAGTCAAGGAAGAGGAGAAGAGGTATTCTGTCCAATGGCTTACAGTAAGTCTAGCTTAGCTTACTGGAAGCGTTGGGGATGATAAAACCGGCAGAAGAACCAGCATGCGTTTCTGCACTACTTTTAGCGAAACAGGCCAGAAACGCGTTTTTGAAGCCAACTGTTGGGGAAGCCTCTTCATCAGAAGGGGGTTTTAGGCTTTCTTTTCCTAAAACAACGTCAAAACGCATGTTCTACTCCTCCTTTACCAGTTGAACAAGCACTCTTTCGCCACCTATCCCGCAGGAAACCGTAAACCTTTAACAGCCTATTTCTTCGTACTTTTGCCGAAGAGCGCCCCTACGCGCGGCACTAAACCTGACAGCATGGCTAAAATAGCGATAAATCTGACCACGGCCTCTATCCAGAAGGAAGAGGTCATTGTGGGTATTGACCTGGGCACCACCAACAGTCTGGTGGCGTATATGCACCCCGAAGACCATGTTCCCATCCCTATCAATGACCTGGGCCTGGGCACCATTGTCCCCTCGGTGGTGCACTTTGCGGGGAGCGGAGAAGTACTGGTGGGCGATGCCGCCAAGGAGTTTCTGATCACTGACCCCGCCAATACCATTTACTCGGTCAAGCGGTTGCTGGGCAAGTCGTACCAAGACCTGGGCGAACACAAAGACACCTTCGGCTATAAGATCATTGACGATAACTCTGAGGGGCTGGTGAAGATACGGGTGCAGGACAAATTCTACTCCCCCATTGAGCTGAGTGCCGAGATCCTGAAAGAACTCCGCGCCCGCGCCGAGCACGCCCTCAAAACGCCCGTGAACCGGGCCGTGATTACCGTACCGGCCTATTTCAACGACTCTCAGCGCCAAGCCACCCGCGATGCCGGTAAACTGGCGGGCCTGGAAGTATTGCGCATTGTGAACGAGCCTACCGCGGCTTCTCTGGCCTACGGCATTGGCTTAGACCAGAGCGAGGAGAGAACCATTGCCGTATATGACCTGGGCGGCGGTACGTTTGACATCTCCATCCTGCGCATTCACCAGGGCATTTTTGAGGTGCTGTCTACCAACGGCGACACGTTTCTGGGAGGCGATGACTTAGACCGTGAAATCATTGGCTTTTGGACGCGGCAAAACCGTTTACTCGCTGACTTGGCTTTGCAAGAACCCAACACCGCCCAGGCGCTTCGGCTGAAAGCCGAGGAAGCGAAGAAGGCGCTGAGCAGCCAGGATAAATTCAAATCTGACTTGAACGGCGTTGAGCTCAAATTAGACCGCCACACGTTTGAGACCTTGATCACGCCCATTGTAGACCGTACCATGGCCTCTTGCCAGATGGCCTTGAAAGACGCCGGGCTTCAGCCCGAGCAGATTGACACGGTGATTATGGTGGGCGGCTCTACCCGCGTGCCGCTGGTGTACCAGACCGTAAGCGACTTCTTCGGGAAACCCGCCAACAACTCCCTCAACCCCGATGAAGTAGTGGCCCTGGGTGCCGCCATCCAGGCCGATGTGCTGGCCGGAAACCGCAAGGACATCCTGCTGCTGGACGTGACGCCGCTCACGCTGGGCATTGAAACCATGGGCGGCCTGATGGACTCCATTATCCCGCGCAACTCCAAAATCCCTACCAAAGCCGGGCGGCAATACACCACTTCGGTAGACGGACAGGTGAACATGAAAATAGCGGTGTACCAGGGCGAGCGCGATCTGGTGAAAGAGAACCGCAAATTGGCTGAGTTCGACCTGAAAGGCATACCGGCCATGCCTGCCGGTTTCCCCAAAGTAGACGTGAACTTCATCCTGAACGCCGATGGCATCTTGAAGGTAGAGGCCGTTGAACTGCGTTCGGGCGTACGGCAGGAGGTTGAAGTGAAACCGCAGTACGGCTTAACTGATGCCCAGGTAGAACAGATGCTGATGGATTCTATCACCCACGCCCGCGAAGACGTTTCCACGCGCATGGTCATTGAGGCCCGCACCACCGCCGAGCAGATGATTTACCAGGTAGAGCGCTTCGTGCAGAAAAACGCGGAGCATTTATCCCCGGAGGAAATTAACCTCACCCGCCAGAACGTGCAGCATCTGAAAGACGTGTTGCCTACCGGCGATAAAGACACCATCTTGAAAGCGGTGGATGTGCTGGAAGAACAAACCAGTCCCTTCGCGGAACGGGTGATGCAGATCTCCATCAAGAAGGCCATGACGGGCAAAAAGATTGAATAATCTGTTTTAAGGCTGTTTTAAAGAAAACAGCCTTAAAACAGATTAGCCAAAAGCCTTCTATGGCGCGGATTTACTGCTGTGACTTCCTTTGAAGTACTTAAGCCGCAGAAGTAAATCTGCGCCATAGGAGACACACTTCTGCTTTGGGGCCATAGTAGCTAGAACAGTTCCAAAACAGAAATGCTTTTAAGCAGAACGCGCGACTCCAATGGGGCCGCGCGTTCTGCTTTTATAACTTCAGGAGAAATCAATTTCTATTCTTCCCCCTCCTTTTCTACAATAAGGTAAAGTTCCTCGGTAGGTTTTTTCATGAGGTACTTTTCGCGGGCAAACTTCTCCAGCAATTCAGGGTTACTCATCAGCTCCTTGCGGTCTTTCTGCACCTCGGCAATCTTCTCCAGGTAATAGTCCCGCTCCTCCTCCAGAATGGTCAGCTTACGGCTGGTCTGGTATTGGGTGATGAAGTCATTTGAATCAAAGAAGAACATCCAGGCTAGAAAAGCCAGCCCGGTCAGAAAATAAAAGTTGCGGAAGAATTTGGGGACGCGTGCTAACATGGCAAAAACGAAAAATGGCGGCAAGTGCTGTCTTGCCGCCATGAATTTACAAAGTTTCCAGAAGGTATCTGCACCAGAAGCGAATCAAATTTTCAAATTCCGTTTTCGTCCTGTTTTATCAAAAACAAACCTAAAACGCCTCCTCCGTTCTGCTGTATCAGGCGGCAGATTACATGTTCCGGCCCGGGAAGTACGCCACTTCGCCTAGTTCTTCCTCAATACGGAGCAACTGGTTGTACTTGGCCATTCGGTCTGAACGGGAAGCCGAACCCGTTTTGATTTGACCGGTGTTCAGCGCCACGGCTAAGTCAGCAATGGTGTTGTCTTCGGTCTCACCGGAACGGTGGCTCATGATGCTCTTATACCCGTTTCTGCGGCCTAAGTTAATGGCATCAATGGTTTCGGTCAACGTACCAATCTGGTTTACCTTGATGAGGATGGCGTTGGCTGTCTTCTGGTCAATACCCTGCTGCAAACGGGTCACGTTGGTCACGAACAGGTCATCGCCAACCAACTGAGTGGTATGCCCGATAGAATCGGTCAAAGACTTCCAACCCGTCCAGTCATCTTCGTCCATCCCGTCTTCAATAGAGATGATAGGGTAGCGTTTAGACCAGTCTGTCCAGAAGTTGACCATCTCAGAAGAGGTCAGTTTGTCACCGGTAGATTTTTTGAAGTGGTAGTGACCGGTAGAGGCATCATAGAACTCAGAAGCGGCGGCATCCATGGCAATCATGAAGTCTTCGCCCGGGCGGTAGCCTGCGGCCTCAATGGCCTGTAATACCACCTCAATGGCTTCCTGGTTAGAGCCAATGTTTGGCGCGAACCCGCCTTCATCGCCTACGTTGGTAGACATGCCTTTTTTCTTCAGGACGTTCTTCAGGTGGTGGAACACCTCGGTTCCCCAACGTAGCGCTTCAGAGAAAGAAGAGGCGCCCACGGGCATTACCATGAACTCCTGGAAGTCAATGGAGTTGTCGGCGTGGCTGCCGCCGTTCAGGATGTTCATCATGGGCACCGGCAAGGTGTTGGCGTTCACGCCCCCCACGTAGCGGTACAGAGACTGACCAGCTTCTTTGGCGGCGGCTTTGGAGGCAGCCAAAGAAACACCAAGGATTGCGTTAGCCCCCAACTTGGCTTTGTTGGGCGTACCGTCAATCTCAATCATGATCTTGTCCAGCAGGCTCTGCTCGAAAACATTGAAACCCACCAGTTCATCGGCAATAATGGTGTTCACGTTCTGTACCGCTTGCAGCACCCCTTTGCCCATGAACATGCTCTTGTCATCATCGCGCAGTTCAACAGCTTCGTGTTTACCGGTAGAAGCGCCGGACGGAACCGCCGCGCGGCCTACAATGCCACTTTGGGTGATCACGTCTACCTCTATGGTAGGATTACCACGGGAGTCAAAAATCTGGCGGGCTTTGATGTCTTCAATTAAGCTCATATAGTTCTATTTTGGATTGATGAATTCTTCTCTTTCTCTAACATTTCCACAAACAGGTCAAACAAGTACTCAGAATCGTGTGGCCCTGGAGAAGACTCTGGGTGGTATTGCACAGAGAAAGCTGGTTTGTTTTTAATTCTGATACCCTCTACGGTATTATCATTCAGGTTGATGTGCGTAATCTCCACGTTAGGGTTGTTTTTCACCGCCTCGGCATCTACCGCAAACCCGTGGTTCTGGGAAGTGATCTCGCTTTTACCCGTAATCAGGTTCTTTACAGGATGGTTCAAGCCCCGGTGCCCGTTGTGCATTTTGTACGTAGGAATACCGTTGGCCTGCGCCAGAATCTGATGTCCCATACAGATCCCGAACATAGGTTTCTCCACCGCCAGAATTTGCTCTACGCTCTTTACTGCCTCCAAGGTCACCGCTGGGTCACCGGGGCCATTGGAAATAAAGTAGCCGTCTGGCCCCCAAGCTTCCATTTCCTCAAAGGTGCTACCGTACGGAAACACCCGGCACTCACAGCCTCTAAGGGTGAGATTGTTGAGGATGTTACGTTTTACACCCAGATCCAGAACCGCCACTTTAAACCTGGTTTCGGTTACAAGTAGGTCATACTGCTGCAGGGTAGTCACTTTAGAAGAGAGTTCCAGCCCATCCATGGACGGTACCTCCAGCAGTTGCTGCTGTAAGAACGCAATATCAGTAGTTTCAGAAGAGATAATGGCGTTCATCACTCCTTTGTCGCGCACGTACCGCACCAGTTCACGGGTATCAATCTCACAGATGCCCACTACCCCGGCTTTCTCAAAGTACTCCTGCAAAGAACCTTCGGCGGTCTTTCTGGAGAAATGATGCGAAAACTCTTTGCACACCAGCCCTTTGATCTGAATGTTGCCAGATTCTACTTCTTCTGGTTGTACCCCGTAGTTGCCCACGTGAGATACCGTGGTGATCACAATCTGACCATAGTAGGAAGGATCAGTAAAGATCTCCTGATAGCCCGTCATGCCGGTGTTAAAGCAAACCTCACCGCCGGTGGTTCCTATTTTACCAAGGCTTTTACCCCGGAATACAGTGCCGTCTTCCAGCACCAATACTGCATCAGTTGTTGTATGAAGCTTCATTCTAAGTAAATATGGGACAAAAATAAAAAAGGGATACGAGTAATCTCGTATCCCTTTTCATAATTAATTACATTCTCACTATTCTGCGGCTGGAGTGCCAGCCGAGTCAGCAGAAGGAGTCTCTTCTTTGGTAGAAGCAGAAGCATCAGTAGTTGCCTGACCATCCTCTTTTTTCTTACCGGAAGAACGACGTCTCGTTTTAGGCTTAGCCGCAGTACCGGTACCGGTTGTGCTTAGCATATCCTCATTGTAGTCCACTAGTTCCATGATACACATCTCTGCATTATCACCTAAACGAGTACCTGTTTTGATAATACGCGTATAGCCACCCGGACGATTCGCGATTTTACCAGATACGTTGTCAAAAAGCTCTTTTACAGACTCTTTGTTCTGCAAGTAAGCAAATACAGTACGGCGTGAGTGCGTAGTGTCGCTTTTTGACTTAGTAAGCAAAGGCTCTACATACTTGCGAAGCGCTTTGGCTTTGGCAACCGTTGTGGTTACACGCTTATGTAGGATTAATGATGATGCCATGTTAGAAAGCAAAGCAGCGCGGTGAGAGGCTGTTCTTCCTAAGTGGTTGTTCTTTTTACCGTGTCTCATTGATTTGATTGTGCACGTGCATACCGTCGATCAACCTGTCGGGATCGGGAATTATGCCGTAGATGATTAATCCTCTTCTAATTTATACTTGGCGATATCCATTCCGAACGTAAGGCCTTTGTCAGAAACTAAGTTTTCCAACTCAGTCAATGATTTCTTACCAAAGTTACGGAACTTCATCATGTCTGAAAGATCCAGTTGCACTAAATCCCCTAGTGTTCTGATGTCAGCTGCCTTTAAGCAGTTGTACGCCCTAACTGAAAGATCCATATCGTGCAATGGTGTCTTAAGAACTTTTCTCATGTGCAGCATTTCTTCGTCAACCGCTTCTTCCTCTTCAGGCTTCACGGTCTCAAAAGTCATGGTGTTGTCAGAGAAAAGCATGAAATGCTGGATCAGAATATTGGCAGCACCTTTCAAAGCATCTTCCGGATGGATAGAACCGTCCGTCGTGATCTCAAGTAAAAGACGCTCGTAGTCAGTTTTCTGCTCCACACGCGTGTTCTCCACGCTAAATTTCACATTCTTTACAGGAGTGAAAATAGCATCAATGGCGATTTGGCCAAAAACCTGATCTGCGGGTCGGTTTTCTTCTGCTGGAACGTAGCCCCTTCCCTTTTGAATGGTTAACTCAATTTCAAAAGAAGATTCAGGATCTAAGTGGCAAATCACTAAATCAGGATTCAACACCTGGAAAGAACCAGAGAACTTATTGATGTCACCGGCAGTGAAGGTATCTTGCTTGCTGATGCTAACGGTGATTTTATCATCAACCAAGTCACCAATTTTCTTGAACCGAACCATTTTCAGGTTCAGGATAATTTCAGAGACATCTTCAACCACACCTTCAATGGTAGAGAACTCATGGAGCACACTAGGAACCCTGATGCTGGAGATGGCATATCCCTCCAATGAGGAGAGAAGAATTCTTCTCAGCGCATTCCCAATGGTTACACCATAGCCCTTCTCTAGCGGCTTAAATTCAAATTGTCCATTGAAGTCGTCGGATTTCTCCATCACGACTTTCTCTGGCATTTGAAAGGCTAATATTGACATGATTGCTGGTTTAGGGTTGAAACTTAGATTAGAAGATATTACTTAGAGTAAAGCTCGACAATCAGCTGTTCCTGAATTTTCTCAGGGATCTGATCACGCTGTGGATTAGAGATGTATTTACCGGCCATTTGACCGCCATCCCACTCTAACCAAGTGAAAGCGCGAGCATTACGTCCAGCCAGGCTGGTAGTAATAGCTTCTAATGATTTTGATTTCTCCCGTACACTTACCACATCACCAGGACGCAGGGTGTAAGAAGCAATGTTCACCACGTTTCCGTTAACTTGGATGTGGTTGTGGTTTACCAATTGACGGGCAGAACGTCTGGTAGGAGCAATACCTAAGCGGTATACAGTGTTGTCTAATCTTGCTTCTAACAAAGCCAGTAAGTTTTCACCGGTGATACCTGTTTTACGGGCTGCTTTGTCAAACAAGTTCTCAAACTGTTTCTCCAATACACCGTAGATGTACTTCGCTTTTTGCTTCTCCATCAACTGGATGGCATATTCAGATTGCTTTTTTCTCCGACCACGACCGTGCATACCTGGACCGTAAGCTTTCTTAGCTAGGGCCTTGCTTGGTCCAAAAATTGGTTCGTTGTATCTTCTAGAGATTTTGCTCTTAGGGCCTGTGTATCTTGCCATTTCTACTACTAAATAATATCCTTAAACTCTTCTGCGCTTTGGAGGACGACATCCGTTGTGAGGAAGTGGAGTCACATCTTTGATAGAAGTCACTTCAATACCTACATTTTGCATAGTCCGGATAGCAGACTCACGTCCAGCACCTGGGCCTTTTACAAACACTTCAGCCTTTCTCAATCCAGCTTCGTAAGCTACTTTACCGCAATCGGCAGCAGCCATTTGGGCAGCATAAGGAGTATTTTTCTTAGACCCTTTGAATCCCATTTTACCAGCAGAAGCCCAGGAGATCACCTGGCCGTTGATGTTGGTAACAGAGATAATAATATTGTTGAAAGAAGCTTTGATGTGTACCTGACCAACAGGCTCCACCACAACCACGCGCTTCTTGGCTTTATCTTTTCTTTTCTGAGCCATTGTCGTTTAATTATTTAGATGCCTTCTTCTTGTTTGCAATAGTCTTACGCTTACCTTTTCTGGTTCTAGAGTTGTTTTTAGTTCTCTGCCCCCGTACTGGTAAACCTTTTCTATGACGTAGACCCCGATAAGAACCAATGTCCATCAATCGCTTGATGTGCAATTGTACTTCAGAACGAAGAACACCTTCAACTTTGTGCTCAGAAGCAATGATGCTACGGATTTCTCCGGCTTCATCTTCACTCCAATCCTTCACCTTCTTGTCAAGATCCACCCCAGCCTTCACCAAAATAGACTGTGACAACTTGCGGCCAATACCGAAGATGTACGTCAAGGCAATTTCGCCTCTTTTGTTATCTGGAATATCAACTCCTGCTATTCTAGCCATGTTTTAAAAATTAACCTTGTCTTTGTTTATAACGTGGATTCTTCTTGTTGATCACGTAAAGTTTGCCTTTACGTCTGATCACTTTGCAGTCTTCACTGCGCTTTTTAACTGACGCTTTAACTTTCATCTGTTTATTTGTATCTGTAAACTATTCTGCCTTTACTAAGGTCGTAAGGAGACATTTCCAATTTCACTCTATCGCCGGGAAGAATTTTGATGTAGTGCATCCGCATCTTTCCGGAAATATGGGCAATAACTTGATGGCCATTTTCTAATTCTACCCGAAACATTGCATTGGATAGTGCCTCAATGATGGTACCGTCTTGTTCGATGGAAGACTGTTTAGCCATGTATTAGTTTAGTGCTTTATCTATGTAATCAAAAGTAGTTAAAATCTCTGCTTTCCCTTTTCTCACCACAACTGTGTGTTCAAAATGGGCAGAAGGCTTTTTGTCTCTGGTACGGATAGTCCAACCATCGTTTTCCTGAACCACATAACGTGAGCCAAGGTTCACCATGGGCTCAATGGCAAGAACCAAACCGTCCTGAAGTTTCATTCCCTGCCCACGTTTACCGTAATTAGGAACTTCAGGGCTTTCATGTAAACTGCGGCCTAAGCCATGTCCCACCAGTTCCCTAACCACACCATATCCATATTGCTCAACATGCGACTGAATGGCATGACCAATATCACCAATACGTGCACCTATCACCGCGTACTCAATGCCTTTGTATAAAGACTCTTTTGTGCGTTGAAGTAAGTCTTTCACTTCTAGGCTAACCTCGCCCACGGGATGCGTGTAGGCACTGTCACTATGGAAACCTTTAAAAAAAACTCCACAATCAATAGATACAATATCTCCTGATTGTAGAGCATAGGTACTAGGTATACCATGAACCACTTCAGAATTCAAGCTGATGCATAAACTATGCTTAAATCCATTATATCCCTTGAACGAAGGAGAACCTCCGTTGTCTCTGATGAATTCTTCAGCGACAGAATCTAATTTTAAGGTAGTAACACCCTCAGCAATATGCTTGGAAACTTCACCATGCACTTGACTGAGGATGTTAGCACTTTGTGTAATAAGCTCGATTTCTTCTTCGGTCTTATATATGATCATTCCTTAGGAAGCAACCGCTATGTTTTTTGAACGTCCTCTGAGTTTACCAGATTTCATCATGCCATCATAATGACGCATCAACAAATAGCTCTCAATTTGGTTCAATGTATCTAAAACTACCCCTACCAAAATTATAAGAGACGTACCGCCAAAGAAGGCTGCAAATTCTCTTGTAATTCCAAACAACATAGCAATGGATGGTAGAATAGCTATGATGGCTAAAAAGATAGCACCAGGTAACGTGATTCTGGTTAAAACCTCATCTATGTATTCTGATGTAGCCAAACCAGGCTTGACTCCAGGCACAAATCCGCCACTTCTCTTTAAGTCATCAGAAATCTGGTTAGGATTCACACTGATGGCAGTGTAAAAGAAGGTAAAGATGATAATCAGAACCGCAAATGACAAGTTGTACTGCCAAGAGGTATAATCAGAGAAAACGTTTCCAATCTCGTTGGCGAGATCACTTTCATTTCTCCAGAAGGAGGCAATCATGCCTGGTAAAAACATCAAAGACTGGGCAAAGATGATAGGCATTACACCTGCTGCATTCACCTTTAACGGAATAAATTGCCTCTGTCCTGCCTGTAAAGAAGCACTGCCTCCAACTTGCTTTGCGTATTGAACTGGTATTCTTCTAATGGCTTGTGTCAACATGACCACGCTCATCACCACAAAGAAGAGAACAATCAATTCAATGATGAAAATAAGGGCACGGCCGAGTCCCAAAGCCAAAGCTTCCCCAACAAGTGCACCAGGGAGACGTGAAACAATCCCGATCATGATTAACATGGAGATTCCGTTTCCAATACCTTTATCTGTGATTTTCTCACCCAACCACATACAGAACATTGTTCCGGCGGTAAGAATAATCATAGAAGAAATCGTGAAAAGAGGACCCGCTACAGACGGATCAATCGCATCTGCGTTGATCGTTGCCAGGAAACCAACCGATTGCGCCAAGGTGATTACAATGGTAAGCACCCTGGTGTATTGGTTTATCTTCTTACGACCAGACTCTCCTTCTTTCTGCAATTTCTGAAAATAAGGAACTGCAATGGTTAGAAGCTGTAAAACGATGGAAGCAGAAATGTAGGGCATGATACCCAATGCAAAGATGGAAGCATTGCTGAATGCTCCACCTAAAAAGGCATCTAATAACCCTAAGATCCCTGCTGAATTACCTCCTAATAGATTTGGATCAATACCAGGTAAAACAACATAGGAACCTAATCTGAAAATTGCGATGAATCCTAAAGTATTTAGGATTCTAACTCGCAAATCTTCAATCGCAAAGATATTCTTAATCGTAGTAATCAGCTTCTTCATCTGCTACAGAGTCACAACCTTGCCGCCTGCTTTTTCAATTGCCTCTACTGCAGTCTGAGAAAACGCATGCGCGTGAATTTCAATGGCAGTAGTTAATTCTCCTCTTCCAAGAACTTTGATATTGTCATTTTTAGAAGCTAAGCCGTTTTCACGCAACACAGCGAAATCAATAACAGAAGATCCTGATTTGGTAGCTAAGTTTTGAAGAACATCAAGGTTAACGGCAGTATACTCTACACGGTTAATGTTCTTAAAACCAAATTTAGGCACACGACGAACCAAAGGCATCTGGCCACCTTCAAATCCTGCTTTAGAGGAATAACCTGAGCGGGATTTAGCTCCTTTATGCCCACGGGTAGAAGTACCACCTCTACCAGAACCGGTACCCCGACCAATTCTCTTCCGGTTCTTTACAGAACCTTCAGCGGGTTTTAAATTACTTAAATTCATTTTAGACCTCTTTAATAGATACTAAATGTTGCACACTGTTAACCATTCCTGCAATCTGAGGAGTCAACTCTTTTGTTACAGTCTTATTGATTTTTCCAAGACCAAGCGCCTTCATGGTCTGCTTTTGTCTTCCAGGACGATCAATAATACTCTTGATCTGGGTGATTTCTACACTTGCCATAATTACCCGTTGAATACACGTTGTAAACTGATTCCGCGTTGCTGAGCAACAACCAATGGATCGCGCATCTTAGACAGAGCATCAAAAGTAGCTTTCACCACGTTGTGCGGGTTAGAGGAACCTTTTGATTTAGCCAGTACATCTCTGATACCAGCACTGTCAAATACAGCACGCATCGCACCACCAGCGATAACACCGGTACCAGCTGCAGCAGGCTTGATCAATACAAACCCACCAGAGAATTTACCTTCCATAGAATGAGGAACAGTGTGCTTGAATAAAGGAACACGCACTAGGTTCTTCTTAGCATCATCAATACCCTTTGCAATAGCATCGGTTACCTCGTTTGCTTTACCTAAGCCGTATCCAACCACCCCGTTACCATCACCCACTACTACAATGGCAGAAAAACTGAATCTTCTACCACCTTTCACCACCTTAGCAACACGGTTGATAGCTACAACGCGTTCTTTCAGCTCTATTTCACTAGCTTTTACGCTTCTGATATTTAATTTAGACATGTTCTTAGAATTTTAGACCCGCTTCGCGAGCCCCTTCTGCTAATGATTTAACACGACCATGGTACAGATAACCACCTCTGTCGAATACAACTTCGGTAATACCTTGTTCCAAAGCTTTAGCTGCAATGTCACGTCCTACCGAAGAAGATGATTCACTCTTGGTTCCAGTGACTCCGCCTTCACTTACAGAAGAGGAAGAACTTGCTAATGTAACACCATTCACATCATCAATCAGCTGCGCATAAATAAACTTATTGCTTCTGAAGACAGACAGACGGGGACGCTGAGCTGTACCAGACACCTTGTTACGGATGCTGCGACGAATTCTCAGTCTTCTTTTTGCTTTATCGAATGCCATTTTCTTTCTTATTTAGAAGCAGTTTTACCAGCTTTTCTTCTAACAACCTCACCCACGAAACGAATACCTTTGCCTTTGTAAGGCTCAACTTTCCGTAATGACCGGATTTTGGCAGCTACCTGACCAATTAACTGCTTATCGATACCCTCTAAGGTAATTAGAGGAGCTTTACCTTTCTCGGTTACTGCTACTGCAGAAATCTCAGGAGGTAAACCCACGTAAATGTTGTGTGAATAACCTAACGCAAGCTCTAAATTCTGGCCTACGGTAGTGGCTTTGAAACCAACCCCTACCAATTCCAAAGAAAGCTTATACCCTGTGCTAACCCCAACAATCATGTTGTTGATGATAGAACGATACAAACCATGTAGTGCTTTGTGTCTTTTTTGCTCTGTTGGACGAGTTACGGTAAGTACCCCATCCTCTATAGCAACAGTTATGTCCGTATCAACTTGTGAAGAAAGAGATCCTTTAGGCCCTTTCACTGTAACCAGGTTATCCTGGTTAACCAACACCTCTACACCTTGTGGGAGCGTGATTGGCAGTTTTCCTATCCGCGACATATCTTCTTACTTAATACACGTAACACAATACTTCACCACCTACATTAAGGCCTTTGGCCTCTTTGTCTGTGATGACACCTTTGGAGGTTGACAGGATGGCTACGCCATATCCATTCAACACACGTGGCATCTCATCAAGATGCACATATTTACGGAGTCCCGGCTTACTGACTCTCTCAAGCTTCACGATAGCAGACTGCTTGGTTGCTGGATCATACTTCAAGGCAATCTTGATGGAACCCTGAACTGAACTATCATCGAACTTGTAACTCTGGATATAACCTTTCTCGTATAGAACCTTGGTTAATTCCTTTTTGATATTGCTAGCCGGAATTTCAACTACCCGGTGATTTGCCTTGATGGCATTCCGTAGTCTAGTTAAATAATCTGCTATCGGATCTGAATGCATTAGACTATAATTTTAGATTCCGCTCTTTTTAAGGAGCCGCAAAGATACTAATGTTTTCCTAACTATAATAATGATAGGAGTAATAATTACCAACTAGCCTTCGTTACCCCAGGAATCTTGCCGGCAGAAGCCATCTCTCTGAATGTAACGCGAGAGATGCCAAACTTTCTCATATAGCCTCTTGGACGCCCGGTTAATTTGCATCTGTTGTGCAACCGAACTGGAGAAGCATCTTTTGGCAACTTATCTAGAGCTTCGTAATCGCCAGCAGCTTTTAACTGAGCTCTTTTAGTTGCAAACTTGGCAACTAACTTTTGTCTCTTAAGCTCTCTTGCTTTCGCTGATTCTTTAGCCATTTTCTTATTTCTTTAAATTTGCGAATGGTAAACCAAAACCTTTCAATAACTCAAGGCTTTCTTCGTCTGTAGAAGCAGTGGTGACAAAAGTGATGTCCATACCAGCAATAGACTTAATCTTGTCAATGCTGATCTCAGGGAAGATGATTTGCTCTTTTACCCCTAAGGTATAGTTACCACGTCCGTCAAAACCTTTATCGCTGATACCTTTAAAGTCACGTACCCTTGGAAGTGCAATTGTTACCAAACGATCCAGGAACTCGTACATCTTCTCCCCACGCAAGGTCACGCGGGCACCAATGGGCATTCCTTCTCTCAACTTGAAGTTAGAGATAGAGTTTTTAGCTTTGGTTTGTACTGCTTTCTGACCTGCAATGATAGTAAGTTCATCAACTCCAATGTCAACTAGCTTCTTATCTGCCACGGCATTACCAATACCTCTGTTAATGCTGATTTTGGTAATCTTAGGCACTTGCATTATGCTCTTGTATTGAAATTTCTCTTTCAATGCAGGCACAATCTCCTTTGAATATTTATCTTTTAGTCTAGCTGCCATGTTAGATTAAGTTTCCAGTTTTTTTGGAATAACGTTGAAGCTTACCATCGTCGTTCAGCTTCTTACCAGTTCTTGTGGCAACATTTGTAGCAGGTTCTACCAACATCACATTGCTTGCATGAATGGGAGCTTCCAACTTAACGATACCACCGTTAGGATTATTAGCGCTTGGCTTTTGGTGTTTAGATACCAGGTTCAAACCTTCAACCACAACCTTTTGCTTGTCTGTGAGCACAGAAGTTACAGTACCAGTTTTCCCTTTATCATCACCAGCGATCACTTTCACAGTGTCGCCTTTCTTCACATGAAGTTTATGCTTTGACATCTTGTTTTCTCTTCTCGTGTTTATATTACTTCAGGAGCCAAAGAAACAATTTTCATAAACTGTCTTTCGCGCAACTCACGGGCAACTGGCCCAAAGATACGCGTACCACGTGGCTCATCGTTGTTGTTCAATAACACCGCGGCGTTATCATCAAAACGAATATAAGATCCATCTTTACGACGTACCTCTTTCTTGGTGCGAACAATCACAGCTTTGTGAACAGTTCCCTTTTTTACGTTTCCTGAGGAAAGAGCAGATTTTACGGTAACAACAATTTTATCACCAACAGAGGCGTATTTTTTTCCTGTTCCACCCAGTACCCGGATGCACAGAACCTCTTTTGCTCCGCTGTTATCAGCAACAGTAAGTCTTGATTCTTGTTGTATCATCTTATTTAGCTCTTTCTACGATTTCAATTAAGCGCCAGCACTTGTTCTTGCTCAAAGGTCTGGTTTCCATGATGCGCACAGTATCACCTATACCGCACTCGTTGTTCTCATCATGTGCCATGAACTTCTTGGACTTGGTAACAAACTTCCCGTAAATAGGGTGTTTTACTTTGCTTTCCACAATAACAGTAATGGATTTCTCCATCTTGTTACTAACCACGCGTCCAGTTTTTTCTTTTCTTAGATTTCTCGTCTCCATGGTTTTCTATTTTAGCCATTGAGCTCTAGAGAGCGCAGTTGCGTTTCTAGTCTGGCGATGGTTTTTCTTGTAATCTTAATTCTGGATGGATTCTCAAGCGGAGAGATAGCGTGAGCAAACTTCAAGTTCACTAAGTTGTTTCTCTCGGTTGAAAGTTGCTCTTTCACTTCATTAAGTGAAAGAGCTTTGATTTCTGACTGTTTCATGACTATTTCTCAACGTAATCTCTACGTACTACAAACTTAGTTCTCACTGGAAGCTTTTGAGCAGCCAGTCGTAAAGACTCTTGAGCTACTTCTAGCGTCACGCCATCAGATTCAAACATGATGGTACCTGGTTTCACTACGGCTACCCAGTACTCTGGAGATCCTTTACCCTTACCCATCCGAACCTCTGCAGGCTTTTTAGTGATAGGTTTGTCAGGGAAAATACGAATCCATACTTGGCCTTCCCGTTTCATAGCGCGCGTCATCGCGATACGAGCTGCCTCAATCTGGCGAGCGGTGATCCAAGAGGCTTCTAATGATTTGATGGCGAAAGATCCAAAGGAAATGGTGCTCCCTCTGTGCGCCAGGCCGGTTACCCGTCCTTTTTGCATCTTTCTATATTTAGTTCTTTTCGGCTGTAACATTTCTTAAATTCCTAAAAGTTGAACAACTACTTGCGCTTGTTAGGTCCACCCCCGCCGCGCTTTTGGTTGGAATCACCAGGACGCTTGTTGCGGTTGTTGTCTCTACGGTCGCCGCGGTCATTGCCACCTCTCTCGCCTCTTTCGTTGCGAGGGCCTGCAGATTGACCACCACTTTGTTGACCTGCATTAGGAGATAAGTCACGCTTACCGAATACTTCTCCCTTGAAGATCCACACTTTGATACCCAGTTTACCGTACACGGTCTGAGCTTCTGATAAAGCATAATCAATATCAGCTCTCAAAGTATGCAAAGGAGTACGTCCTTCTTTGTAGTGCTCTGTACGAGCCATCTCAGCACCGCCTAAACGACCTGATACTTGAATTTTGATACCTTCAGCACCAACTCTCAAAGCAGAAGCAATTGCTTGTTTCATAGCTCTTCTGAAAGAGATACGCGCTTGCAATTGTTGCGCCACTGATTCACCCACCAATTTAGCGTCCAGTTCTGGACGTTTAATTTCGAAGATGTTAATCTGAACATCTTTGTTGGTGATTTTCTTCAGCTCTTCTTTGATCTTATCAACCTCAGCACCACCTTTTCCAATAACCACGCCTGGACGGGCAGTGTTAATGGTGATGGTGATCCTTTTAAGTGTTCTTTCGATGATGATTTTGGAAATACCTCCTTTTGGAATACGGGCAAGGATGTATTTACGGATCTTCTCGTCTTCGATCAGTTTATCAGCGAAATCCTTTCCTCCGAACCAATTAGAGTCCCAGCCTTTAACAATACCTAGTCTTAGGCCTACTGGATTAACTTTTTGTCCCATTTTAACTATTTGGCTTCGTTAGAGGTAGATGTTTCAACTGTCTCCACTTCCACTTTAGAATCAATCACAAGTGTTACGTGGTTAGATCTCTTTCTGATTCTGTGGCCACGGCCCTGAGGAGCAGGACGCAAGCGCTTCAGCATCTTTCCTTCATCTACTCTAATCTCTTTAATATATAGATTAGCATCTTCAATGCGGGCATCTTCATTTGCTGCTTGCCAGTTAGATAAAGCAGATAAAAGAAGTTTCTCCAGTTTTGGAGCGCCAGCATTTGGAGTAAATTTCAGTAAACCTAACGCCTGGGTAACTCTTTTACCGCGGATCAAGTTCGCTACCAGCCTCATCTTACGCGGTGAGCTTGGCACATTATTTAATTTCGCAACCGCTTCCATTATCTTTTACCTTTATCTTTCTTAGCAATATGGCCTCTGAAGTTTCGGGTAGGAGCGAATTCGCCTAATTTGTGACCTACCATGTTTTCTGTTACATACACCGGAATAAACTTATTCCCGTTGTGTACAGCAAACGTATGACCTACGAAATCTGGAGAGATCATGGAACGGCGTGACCAGGTTTTGATTACTGCCTTTTTCCCAGACTCATCCATCGTCTGCACTTTTCTATCGAGCCTGTAGTCAATATAAGGCCCTTTTTTTAATGATCTTGCCATTACTTATTTCTTCCTTCTATTAACAATCAGGTTCTCAGAGAATTTATTTTTGTTTCTGGTCTTCTTACCTTTTGCGTACAGACCTTTGCGTGATCTTGGGTGACCACCAGAAGATTTACCTTCACCACCACCCATTGGGTGATCTACTGGGTTCATGGCAACACCTCTTACTCTTGGTCTAATACCCATCCATCTGCTACGTCCGGCTTTACCAAGCTTCACGTTCATGTGGTCTGCGTTAGAAACAGTACCTACGGTAGCCATACAGTTTACCAGTACCATTCTCATTTCGCCGGAAGGTAATTTCAACGTAGCGTAACGGCCTTCACGGGCTACCAGCTGCGCATAAGAACCTGCACTTCTTGCCAGAACTGCACCTTGGCCAGGAGCTAATTCAATGTTGTGAACGATTGTACCTAGTGGAATATCAGTTAACGGCAACGCGTTCCCTACTTCTGGGGCCACACCAGGGCCTGATACTACAGTAGAATCTACAGCCAAGCCTGCAGGAGCAATGATGTAAGCTTTTTCACCATCTGCGTAGAACAACAAGGCAATGCGTGCTGTTCTGTTTGGATCGTACTCAATTGCTTTCACCGTTGCAGGAACCCCGTACTTCGTTCTCTTGAAGTCGATGATACGGAATTTTTGTTTGTGACCACCACCGGTATAGCGCATGGTCATTCTTCCTGAATCGTTGCGTCCACCAGATTTTTTCTTGGATGCCAACAAAGATTTCTCAGGCTCGCTCTTCGTGATTTCAGTGAAGGCAGGCGCTACTCTAAATCTTTGACCTGGTGTTGTCGGTCTTAGTTTTCTTAATGCCATTCTATTAGTTGCTTATATTCCGCTATAGAAATCGATTACTTCCCCTGCTTTCAAAGTAACAATCGCCTTCTTAGAGGATACTGTACGTCCGGTTACCACACCAGACTTGGTGTTGCGAGACTTCAATTTTCCTTGGGTTCTCATAGTAGAGATTTTCTCTACCGTTACACCGTAACGTGATTGGATCGCTTTCTTGATCTCAATCTTATTCGCTTTTCTATCAACCTCGAAAGCATATTTACCTACTTCGTTCAAAGCAGTCAGCTTCTCGGTTAATAATGGTCTTTTCAGGATACTCATTATTTCGATGTGTAAATTTCTTCAAAAACAGAAAGAGATTCCTCTAAACAAACTACTTTGTCTGCGTTCAACAAATCATACGTTGTCAAAGCACCGGGAGTAGACACTTTTACCTTTGGCAGGTTTCTGCTGGACAGAACCACATTGGTATCAACCTCTTTCGTTACGATCAATGTCTTTCTGGTGCCTACCTTTAACCCTTGCAGGATGGCAGCGAAGCTCTTTGTTTTTGGAGTATCTATGGCAATGGTATCTACTAACACCAGACGCTCATCTTTTACTAATTGAGAAAGAGCTGATAATCTTGCTAAAGACTTCAGTTTCTTGTTCAATTTAAAGCTATAGTTTCTTGGTCTTGGCCCAAACACGCGACCTCCGCCTACGAATACTGGTGATTTCAAAGAGCCAGCTCTCGCTCCACCAGTACCTTTTTGACGTTTGATCTTTTTGGTTGAACCAGCTACCTCGGCACGCTCTTTTGATTTGTGGGTACCTTGGCGTTGGTTTGCCAGGTATTGCTTTACATCAAGATACATCGCGTGCTCATTTGGCTCAACGCCGAACACCGACTCTGGAAGGGTTACTTTCCTTCCGGTATCTTCCCCTTTACTATTGAAAACTGATAGCTCCATCTTATTTCTCAACTACAATAAATGAATTTTTAGCGCCTGGGATAGAACCGCTAACTACAAGTAAATTCTGCTCTGGCATAACGCGCAGGATGCGCAGGTTTTGAACCTTCACGCGGTCACCGCCCATTCTACCAGCCATGCGCATTCCTTTGAATACCCTTGATGGCCATGAGCAGGCTCCAATGGAACCGGGGTGTCTTGCTCTGTTGTGCTGACCGTGCGTCTGCCCACCAACACCGGCAAAGTTATAGCGCTTCACAACGCCTTGGAAACCTTTCCCTTTTGAGGTACCTACTACATCAACAAATTCACCTTCTTCAAAAGATGTCACATTCACTTCGTCACCTAAGGCATAAGAGGCGGTGTCATCTAATCTGAACTCAACCAATTTCTTCTTGGCAGTGGTGTTGGCTTTAGCGAAGTGACCCGCAAGCGCTTTGGTTGTTCTTTTAACCTTCTTCTCTCCGTACCCAAGCTGAACGGCGGTATAGCCGTCTGTTTCCTGCGTCTTAACCTGAGTTACTACGCATGGTCCTGCTTGAATCAAAGTACAGGCCACGCTCTTCCCTTCAGGAGTGAAGAGGCTTGTCATTCCGATTTTTTTACCGATAATTCCAGGCATTCTACTTTTTTATTTAAACAATTAATATTATAAGCCCTAGGGCTCTTTTCGGGAGTGCAAAGTTCCATATTTAATTTTTATTTTACAAGCACTCCTAAATTATTTGTTTTCAGATACTAATGGATTTTCATGCTTGTATCCTCCAGCAGCTCACTCACGGGCAGGTGGTTAACTTTCAATCATCACAAATAATTCCCTTCTATTTTCTGTTTTCGGTCTCTTTTCCTAAAATTAGCCTTAAAAACCTTTTTGGAATTCAGCTTATACGCGGCAAAAACGAATTTCAAACCTGGAAGAACCGCTTAGAGTTCTGGGCCTGTTTTTATAAAAGTAGCCCAAAAACGACAACTCAGGTGAACGCAGGCGTCAGAGGAATTGCGCTGAAAGCCATTGATGAAAAATCCTAAACAGGCCCCGTGCTCTAAAAGAGATCTTCTCTTTTATACTTTGAGGCTGTTTAGAGTCTCAGAACCATGGCTAGCGAAAGCGTTTGCATGGGTTCGCCTTCTTAAGGAGATTTCTGTTTAGAGCCTGTTTTACAGAAAACAGCCCTTAAACGGGAGGCATCTGTGGGCTATGCCCAGGGGAATTGCTGATGTTTGGAACAAAAAAGACCTGCTAAAAAACTCTAAACAGGTTCTTTCTGTAAAATCATGATCCGCCGGTTTCACGTGCGTTTTTGCAAAAAAAACATCAAAAACAACCGCCTTCTTTCTGCATAAAAAAAGGGAGAGGTTTCCCTCTCCCTTTTCTGAGTAAGCTGTTTTATCAAACTTTGATTTCAACATCAACGCCACTTGGTAATTCAAGTTTCATCAAGGCATCTACCGTTTTAGATGAAGTAGAATAGATATCTACCAATCTTTTATAGGTGCAAAGTTGGAATTGCTCTCTTGCTTTTTTGTTCACGTGCGGTGAACGTAAAACAGTGAAGATATCTTTTTCGGTTGGCAAAGGAATGGGACCACTTACGATCGCACCAGTCGCTTTTACCGCTTTCACGATTTTCTCTGATGATTTATCAACCAGATTGTGATCGTAAGATTTCAGTTTGATTCTGATCTTTTGATTCATTCTATTTCAACTATTTCGCTGTTCCTTTAATTTTTGCGATGATGCCATCTGCCATGTTCTGCGGCACTTGCTCATAATGAGAGAAGGTAAGTGAAGCAGTGGCGCGTCCTGAGGTGATGGTACGTAAGTCAGTTACATAACCAAACAGTTCAGACAAAGGTACATCTGCTTTTACTACCGTTGAAGTACCCTTGGTATCCATCCCTTTCATGAGACCTCTTCTTCTGTTCAAGTCACCAGTTACCGGACCTGTGTACTCATCTGGAGTCACTACGTCTACTGCCATGATGGGTTCAAGAAGTTTGGGCCCACACTGTTTACCTGCCTCTTTGAAGCCTGCACGGGCGGCTAATTCAAAGGATAGAGCGTCAGAGTCAACATCGTGGAAAGAACCGTGGAATAAACGCACTTTCATGGAGTCTACCGGGAACCCGGCCAGGATACCATTTTTCATGGCTTCTTCGAAGCCTTTCTGGATAGCCGGAATGAATTCTCTTGGAATCACACCACCTACAATGCCATTCTCAAACTCAAGGCCTTGCTTACCATCTTCACGTGGCCCCATGTTGAACACGATGTCAGCGAACTTACCACGTCCACCAGACTGCTTCTTGTACACCTCGCGGTGCTCCACAGCTTTGGTGATGGTTTCTTTGTAAGCTACCTGAGGAGCGCCCTGGTTCAATTCTACCTTGAACTCGCGCTTCATCCGGTCAATGATGATCTCCAGGTGAAGCTCGCCCATTCCTCTCAAGATGGTCTGACCAGTTTCCTCATCAGTGTTCACCTGAAGCGTTGGATCTTCTTCAATCAGTTTGGCAATAGCCATACCCATTTTATCAGAGTCAGCCTGAGTTTTAGGCTCAATGGCATATCCAATAACCGGTTCTGGGAAATCCATAGATTCCAAGACGATTTTCGCGTTTTGGTCACAAAGCGTGTCACCGGTCTTGATATCTTTGAAGCCTACTACCGCACCAATGTCACCGGCAGACAATCTTTCGATTTGGTTCTGCTTGTTGGCGTGCATCTGGAAGATACGGGAGATACGCTCTTTGTTATTTGAACGGGTATTGTACACGTATGAGCCAGACTCCAGCACACCAGAGTAAGCCCGCACAAAGCAAAGACGGCCTACATAAGGGTCAGTGGCAATTTTGAAGGCCAGGCCTGCAAATGGCTCAGACTCACTAGGCTTGCGGGAGATTTCTTCGCCCGTGTCTGGGTTGGTTCCTATAATGCTTTCTTTGTCCATGGGTGATGGGCAAAGGGCCATTACATAATCCAGCATGGTTTGCACTCCTTTGTTTTTGAAAGAAGAACCGCAAAGCATTGGCACGATGGCTAAATCAATGGTTGCTTTGCGCAACGCCGTCATGATTTCTTCTTCGGTGATGGTTTCAGGATCATCGAAGTATTTCTCCATCAGAGACTCATCATAATCAGCAACAGCTTCCAATAACTTCTCACGGTACTCTGTTGCTTCCTCCATCATATCTTCTGGAATGGGCACTTCTCTAAAGGTCATCCCTTTGTCATGCTCATTCCACTCAATACCTCTGAAGTTTACCAGGTCAACCACCCCTTTGAAGTCATCTTCCGCACCAATTGGTAACTGAAGCGCAACGGCGTTGCTGCCCAGCATTTCTTTCACCTGCTTGCAAACCGCAAGAAAATCAGCGCCTGAACGGTCCATTTTGTTCACGAAGCCAATACGGGCTACTTTGTAGTTATCGGCAAGTCTCCAGTTAGTTTCAGACTGTGGCTCTACACCATCAACCGCGCTAAACAAGAACACCAGACCATCCAACACCCGCAGGGAACGGTTTACCTCTACGGTAAAGTCAACGTGACCTGGGGTATCAATAATGTTGATGTGGTAATCTTCACCTCTATATTTCCAGTCTACGGTAACGGCAGCAGAAGTAATGGTGATCCCTCTTTCCTGCTCCTGTTCCATCCAGTCTGTGGTGGCGGCACCATCATGCACCTCCCCTAACTTGTGTGACTTTCCAGTATAGTAGAGAATACGCTCTGTAGTAGTAGTCTTACCGGCATCAATGTGCGCGGCAATCCCAATATTTCTTGTGTACTTTAAATCTCTGGCCATTCTTAGAATCTGAAATGTGAGAATGCTTTGTTGGCTTCCGCCATTCTGTGAGTATCATCTTTTTTCTTCACAGCAGCACCTTCTCCTTTGGCGGCGGCGATAATCTCACCAGCCAATTTATCCATCATGGTCTTCTCACCTCTCTTGCGAGCGTAAGAGATCATCCATTTGATACCAAGAGAAATCTTTCTATCCGGACGCACCTCAGTTGGTACCTGGAAAGTAGCACCACCTACACGGCGGCTTTTCACCTCTACACCTGGCATGATGTTGTTCAATGCTTTTTTCCAGGTATCTAACCCGCTCTCTTTAGTTCTTTTCTCCACTAAATCGCAAGCATCGTAAAAAATCTTGTATGCCACACTCTTTTTCCCGTCTACCATCAGGTAGTTTACAAAACGGGTAACCAGAGTTTCTTTGTATTTTGGATCAGGAAGAAGAATTCTCTTCTTTGGTTTCGCTTTTCTCATTGTCTTAACTCAATTATTTTTTCTTACCGCCTTTTCCTGCAGCAGCTGCTGGCTGACCTGGTTTAGGACGTTTTGCTCCGTATTTAGAACGGGACTGTAGACGACCGTTTACACCGGCAGTATCCAACGCACCACGGATGATGTGGTATCTTACCCCTGGCAAGTCTTTTACACGACCACCTCTGATGAGCACAATAGAGTGCTCCTGGAGGTTGTGGCCTTCACCTGGGATGTAGGCATTGACTTCTTTACCGTTTGTCAAACGCACACGCGCCACTTTTCTCATTGCTGAGTTTGGCTTCTTAGGTGTGGTTGTGTAAACGCGTGTGCACACGCCACGTCTTTGTGGGCATGAGTCAAGAGCTGGAGACTTAGACTTTGATGTTAGCGCTTCTCTTCCCTTTCTTACTAATTGTTGTATAGTAGGCATTTACTAACTTTTTAAACTGATTTCTCTCTTCAAAAAATGGTTTGCAAAGGTATAAAATCTCCTTTGCAAATTCAAAGTTTTAATTCATTAATTATTAATGGCTTAGGCTTCGCCAATTGTTCCCCCAAAATTGAGCGGAAAGCTTGGGGCTTCCGGCGTCTGCTTGATGGCCCCAAAACTTTGCTCATACTTTAGGATGTTTTCCTCCAAAGCAGCCAAAAAACGCTTGGCATGCTCTGGAGTAATCACCACTCTTGACTTTACTTTCGCCTTCGGAATCCCGGGCATCAATCTGATGAAATCAATCACGAATTCACTGTGGGAATGTGCGATCATGGCAAGATTTGCGTACTCACCCTCGGCAATTTCCTCCGTCAACTCAATGTTGATCTGTCCTGGTTGTTCTGCGGCGGCCATCTTATTTCTCTTGCAGTTCGCCCTGCTTTGCTGCTTTCACTCCTGATTGTCTGCTGCTGGTAAGAGCTTCGTACTCTTCTTTGGAGCCTACAATGATTTTCGAGTACTCGCGCAAGCCGGTACCTGCCGGGATTAAGTGACCCACGATTACGTTCTCTTTCAAGCCCAGTAATTCGTCGGCTTTTCCTTTGATGGCGGCTTCGCTCAATACCTTGGTAGTCTCCTGGAAGGAAGCTGCCGAGATAAAGCTTTGCGTACCCAAAGAAGCCTGCGTAATACCCTGCAAGGTTGGTCTTGACACCGCTGGCTGTGCGTCACGCACGGTTACCAAACGAAGGTCACGACGCTTCAAGCTGGAGTTTTCATCGCGCAGACGACGCGCCGTCACAATCATACCTGGTTTCATGGCCGTTGAATCACCTGCATCTTCCACTACTTTCATGTCAATGATCATGTCGTTCTCTTCCATGAACGTCACTTTGTCCACCGTCTGGTTCTCCAGGAAGCTGGTATCACCCGGATCAATCACGTTCACTTTCTGCATCATCTGCCGAACCACTACTTCAATGTGTTTGTCATTGATCTTCACACCCTGCAGACGGTATACTTCCTGAATCTCGTTCACCAGGTATTCCTGCACGGCACCAGGGCCTTGGATGTTCAGGATGTCGTTTGGCGTGATGGCACCGTCTGAAAGCGGAACACCGGCACGCACAAAGTCATTGTCCTGAACCAGGATGTGCTTGGAAAGAGGCACCATGTACTTCTTCTTCACACCGTCTTTAGACTCAATGTAGATCTCACGGTTACCGCGTTTTATGCCTCCGTACGTCACTACACCATCAATCTCACTCACTACCGCCGGGTTAGACGGGTTACGGGCCTCAAAGAGCTCTGTAACGCGTGGCAGACCACCCGTGATGTCACGGGTCTTCCCAATGGCACGTGGGATCTTAGAGATAATCTGACCTGCTTTGATTCTTTGTCCATCTTCCACGGCTAAGTGAGCCCCTACCGGAATGTTGTAGGTTTTAGGCTCACCATTGACTGGGTTGATTATAATGGCAGGGTTCTTCGTCTTATCTTTCGTTTCAATGATCACTTTCTCACGGTGGCCAGTCTGCTCATCTGACTCCTCACGGAAGGTGATGCCTTCCACAATGGATTCGTACTCAATGGTACCGTCAAACTCAGAAAGAATAACCGCGTTATATGGATCCCAGTTACACAACTCATCGCCTTTGGCTACGGTGTCTCCTTCGTTTACTAACAAGAAAGAACCATAGGGCACGTGGTTGCTGATGAGTAGTTTCCCGGTAGTAGGTTCTACTACCTTCACTTCACCTGAACGGCCCATCACTACTCTCACCGGCTCGCCTTCTGCGTTCGCGGTTTCAATTGTCCGAACATCTTCGAACTCAATCACCCCGTTGAATTTGGCTCTGATGGCCGCATCTACCGCAATGTTAGAGGCAGTACCACCTACGTGGAAAGTACGAAGCGTTAACTGCGTACCTGGCTCACCAATAGACTGTGCTGCGATTACCCCAACCGCTTCCCCTTTCTGCACCATTCGGCCAGTTGAAAGGTTACGGCCGTAGCACTTGGCACAGATACCGCGTTTGGTCTCACAAGTAAGAACTGAACGAATCTCCACACTTTCAATAGCTGAGTTCTCAATGATTCTGGCTACTTCTTCGGTGATCTCGTTTCCTGACTCATGGATCAGTTCTCCGGTGATCGGATCAATGATGTCATGCACGTTCACACGACCCAGGATACGCTCAGACAGAGACTCCACGATATCTTCGTTGTCTTTCAAGGCGCTTACCTCAAGCCCCCGCAGGGTACCACAGTCAGCCTCGTTTACGATCACATCCTGAGAAACGTCCACTAAACGACGGGTTAGGTAACCCGCATCCGCCGTTTTCAAGGCGGTATCGGCCAGACCTTTACGAGCACCGTGGGTAGAGATAAAGTACTCAATTACATCCAGACCTTCTTTGAAGTTAGATAGAATTGGGTTTTCAATAATCTCCCCTACTGATCCTTGCAAGGACTTCTGAGGCTTCGCCATCAGCCCCCGCATACCACCTAGCTGACGGATCTGCTCTCTGGAACCACGGGCGCCGGAGTGCATCATCATGAAGATGGAGTTGAAGCCTTGGTCGTCTTTCTCAAGGCGGCTCATCAACGTCTCGGTGATCTGGTTGTTGATACGCGTCCAGATATCAATTACCTGGTTGTAACGCTCGTTATCCGTGATCAGACCCATAGAGTAGTTTGCCCAAACAGCGTCTACATCTTTTTTAGCCTGACCAACCAGTATATCTTTCTCTTTCGGGATCACGATGTCACCCAAGCCCATGGACAGACCGCCTTTGTAAGCCGACTGGAATCCTAGGGTCTTGATATCATCCAGGAACTGAGCAGTTCTCGCCATACCGGTTACTTTGAACACGCGGGAGATGATCTGCTGCAATTTCTTTTTAGACAGAAGCTCGTCTACGTATCCTACTTCCTCTGGCACGAACTGGTTGAACAACACTCTACCGGCAACGGTCTCAATGAGCTTCGTTACTAATTCGTTGTTCTCATCCAATATTTTCACCCGCACCTTAATGTAAGCATGCTTGGAAAGCTGGCCTTCGTTGATCGCGATGATAACTTCTTCGGCAGAGTAGAAAGACATACCCTCCCCTTGAATCTTCTCATTCTCAGTAGAGCGCTTGCCTTTGGTTACGTAGTATAAGCCCAACACCATGTCCTGAGAAGGTACCGCAATTGGGGCGCCGTTGGCAGGGTTCAGGATGTTGTGCGACGCCAACATCAACATAGAGGCTTCCAGGATTGCGGCCGGCCCCAGGGGAACGTGTACCGCCATCTGGTCACCGTCAAAGTCGGCGTTGAAGGCTGTGGTTACTAAGGGGTGTAGCTGAATCGCTTTTCCTTCAATCAGTTTCGGCTGAAAAGCCTGAATACCTAATCTGTGGAGCGTAGGAGCACGGTTCAACAGAACGGGGTGTCCTTTCAGCACGTTTTCCAAAATATCCCAAACCACCGGGTCTTTCCGGTCTACGATTTTCTTCGCAGATTTTACCGTCTTCACAATACCGCGCTCAATAAGCTTACGGATGATGAACGGTTTGAAAAGCTCAGCCGCCATGTTCTTAGGCAGACCGCACTCATGTAGTTTCAGCTCTGGACCTACCACAATTACGGAACGACCAGAATAATCCACCCGCTTACCAAGTAAGTTCTGACGGAAACGTCCTTGCTTTCCTTTCAGCATGTCAGAAAGGGATTTCAGGGCGCGGTTACCTTCTGCCCGAACGGCGTTCACTTTACGTGAGTTGTCAAACAGGGAGTCTACCGCCTCTTGAAGCATCCGCTTCTCGTTACGGAGAATCACCTCTGGCGCTTTAATCTCGATCAGACGCTTTAAACGGTTGTTACGGATGATAACCCGACGGTATAAGTCGTTCAAGTCAGACGTAGCGAAACGGCCACCATCCAACGGAACCAATGGACGCAATTCCGGTGGAATCACTGGCACCATGCGGATGATCATCCACTCAGGCTTGTTCTCAATTCTGGTTGACGCATCACGGAAAGCCTCTACTACACGTAGACGCTTCAACGCTTCTGCTTTCCGCTGCTGAGAAGTCTCATGGGCAGCAGAGTAACGCAAGTCATAGGAAAGGTCATCCAGGTTGATGCGCTCCAATAGCATTTGAAGGGCTTCAGCTCCCATTCTGGCGATGAACTTGTTTGGATCATGGTTGTCCAACATCTGGTTCTCGCGCGGAAGCTTGTCAATCATGTCCAGATACTCATCTTCGGTCAGGAAGTCTAACGTGGTCACGTTATCTTCCGCCAAGATACCTGGCTGGATTACTACGTACCGCTCATAATAGATAATCTGATCAAGCTTCTTGGTTGGTAAGCCTAACAGATACCCGATTTTGTTTGGCAGCGACTTGAAGTACCAGATGTGTGCTACCGGTACCACCAGTTCAATGTGGCCCATGCGCTCACGACGCACTTTTTTCTCCGTTACTTCTACGCCGCAACGGTCACAGATAATCCCTTTGTAGCGGATTCTCTTGTATTTTCCGCAGTGGCACTCCCAGTCCTTCACTGGCCCGAAGATCCGCTCGCAGAACAAACCACCCATCTCTGGCTTGTAGGTTCTGTAGTTGATGGTTTCAGGCTTCGTTACCTCCCCGTTTGATCTTTCCAGAATAGATTCTGGAGAGGCCAGCGAGATGGTCACTTTAGAGAAGTCTTGGATTAATTTTTTATTTCTTGCTAACGCCATGTTATGTGTTGCTAGATATGTAAGTTTCCTTTTTACTAAACGGCTCAACTAACGCGTAAAAGGGAGATTTCAGAAGAAGGCGTTTTTGGCCTATTTTCCTGAAATCTCCTCTAAAACAGCCTATTAGTCTAGCGTAATCTCCAAGGCCAAGCCTCTGAGTTCATGGATCAACACGTTGAATGACTCAGGGATATTTGGCTTCGGCAACACGTCACCTTTCACAATGGCTTCGTAGGCTTTGGCACGACCAATCACGTCATCAGACTTCACCGTCAGGATTTCCTGCAGCACGTTAGCGGCCCCGAAGGCCTCCAACGCCCACACCTCCATCTCACCGAAACGCTGACCACCGAACTGGGCTTTACCACCCAATGGCTGCTGCGTGATGAGTGAGTATGGCCCAATGGAACGGGCGTGCATTTTATCATCTACCAAGTGACCCAGTTTCAGCATGTAGATTACCCCTACGGTAATTGGTTGGTCAAAACGGTCACCGCTTAACCCATCGTACAGATAAGAGCGTCCAAATTTAGGTAACCCAGCTTCAGCCAATTCTGCAGAAACTTGGTCTTCGGTAGCGCCGTCAAAGATTGGTGTCGCATACGTACGTCCCAACTTCAAGCCAGCCCAGCCTAATACTGTTTCGTAAATCTGACCGATGTTCATCCTGGATGGTACCCCAAGTGGGTTCAACACGATGTCCATTGGCGTTCCGTCTTCCAGGAAGGGCATATCCTCCTCGCGAACGATACGGGCCACCACCCCTTTGTTACCGTGACGACCAGCCATCTTATCACCCACTTTCAGCTTACGCTTCTTCGCGATGTATACTTTGGCCAATTGCACGATACCTGCCGGAAGTTCGTCTCCTACTTCTAAGGTAAAGCGGTCGCGTTTGAAACGGGCAGAAATCATGTTGCGGCGTTTGGTGTAGTTTTTCACCAGTTCCAGCAACATTTTGTTTACCTGCTCATCTGCAGTCCATCCTTCCAGAATCAGATCCTTGAACATATTCACCTCTTCCGGAACGGCGTAGTTACTTTCGTCCTTGTAAGGGTTCTTGTCAGGGAAAAGTGCCTCGCTGATGTTCTTTTTACCAAACTTCGCGCCTTTGGTCAGGATTTCGTCCCCGAAACGGTGACGTATTCCTTGGCTTGTTTTGCCTTCCAGCAAAGTCACCAGCTTCTCAATCATCACGTTCTTCACGGCTTTGAGTTCACTGTTGTATCTTGCTTTCAGCTCTTCCACCTCTTTCTTCGCTTTCGCGCGGAGGTTTTTATCTTTTTTAGGACGAGAGAATAACTTCGTCTCAATCACAACCCCATTCAAGGATGGCGGCGCTTTCAAGGAAGCATCTTTCACATCACCGGCTTTGTCCCCGAAGATGGCCCGAAGAAGTTTCTCCTCTGGAGTTGGATCGGTCTCTCCCTTAGGAGTGATTTTACCAATCAGGATGTCTCCTTCTTTTACCTCGGCACCAATGCGGATGATTCCGTTCTCATCAAGGTTACGAACGGCTTCTTCGCTCACGTTCGGGATCTCAGAAGTTAATTCCTCTTCCCCACGTTTCGTTTCGCGAACTTCTAGTTCAAACTCTTCAATGTGGATTGACGTGAACACGTCATCTCTCACCACCCGCTCAGAGATCACGATGGCATCCTCAAAGTTGTATCCTTGCCAAGGCATGAACGCCACCTGCAGGTTTCTTCCTAAGGCTAGTTCTCCCTGGTTGGTGGCATACCCTTCGCAAAGCGCCTGGCCTTTGGTTACCCGCTCGTTCTTCTTCACCAATGGGGTCAAGTTGATACAGGTATCCTGGTTGGTACGACGGAACTTGATCAGGTCATAGGTCACGAACTCAGCATCAAAACTCACTAACTTATCTCCTTCAGAGAGGTCATAGCGGATGATGATCTTATCGGCATCCACAAAGTGAACGTAGCCTTCGCCTTCCGCTCTTACCAATGCTCTTGAGTCAAGAGCGGCTCTTAATTCCAGCCCTGTACCAACAATAGGAGCCTGGGGCTTCACTAATGGCACAGCCTGGCGCTGCATGTTTGATCCCATCAAGGCACGGTTTGCATCATCATGCTCCAGGAACGGAATCAACGAAGCGGCTACCGACACAATCTGGTTGGGCGCAACGTCCATGTAGGTATAGCGTTCTGGCTCTACTACTGGGAAATCACCCTCAAAACGGCCCTTCACTTTGTCATTCACAAAGTTACCTTCATCATCAATGATGGCGTTGGCCTGCGCGATGTGGTGGGTATCTTCTTCTTCAGCGGTCAAGTATTTTACCTGGTGGGTTACATCTACTTTCCCTTCCACTACATTGCGGTAAGGAGTTTCAATGAAGCCCATGCTGTTCACGCGAGCGTGCACGCACAAAGAAGAGATCAGACCGATGTTCGGGCCTTCTGGCGTTTCAATGGTGCAAAGACGGCCGTAGTGGGTATAGTGAACGTCACGCACCTCAAAACCAGCGCGCTCACGGGAAAGACCTCCTGGCCCTAAGGCAGACACACGACGTTTGTGCGTGATTTCTGCCAGCGGGTTGGTCTGGTCCATGAACTGAGACAGCTGGTTTGTTCCGAAGAACGAGTTGATCACCGAAGAAAGCGTCCGCGCGTTGATCAAGTCAACCGGTTTGAATTCTTCGTTATCGCGCACGTTCATCCGCTCTTTGATGGTTCTGGCCATACGGGCAAGACCTACCCCAAACTGCGCGTACAACTGCTCACCCACCGTTCTTACCCGGCGGTTGCTCAAGTGGTCAATATCATCCACCACGGCTCTTGAGTTGATGAGGCCAATCAGGTATTTCACAATCAGGACGATGTCCTCATTGGTCAATACTTTGGCATCCCAGTTCTTGTCAAGGCCTAGTTTCTTGTTGATTCTGTAGCGTCCTACATCACCCAGGTCATAACGCTTATCACTGAAGAACAACTTCTGGATAATGTCACGGGCAGTTTCTACGTCTGGTGCTTCCGTGTTCCGCAACTGACGGTAGATCTGCTCAACGGCTTCCTGCTCAGAGTTTGAGTTATCTTTCTGCAGGGTGTTGTAGATGATGTTGTAGTCAGCGATGTTTACGTTCTCACGGTGCAGGATGATAGATTTCACCCCTGAATCAATGATTACGTCTAAGTCATCTTCTGACACTTCAGAGTCACGCTCCAACAGAACTTCGTTCCGGTCAATAGATACCACTTCGCCGGTATCCTCATCCACGAAGTCTTCTGTCCAGGTGCGCAGAACCCGTGCCGCCAGTTTTCTACCTACAACGCCTTTCAACGTTTTCTTATCAGCCTTCACTTCTTCAGACAAACCGAACAAGTCCAGGATGTCTTTATCGGTTCCGTAACCAATAGCACGTAATAAAGTTGTTACCGGGAATTTTTTCTTACGGTCAATGTACGCGTACATGACGTTGTTCACGTCCGTCGCGAATTCTATCCATGATCCCTTGAAAGGGATAATTCTGGCTGAATATAATTTAGTACCATTGGTGTGCTTGCTTTGGGCAAAGAACACCCCTGGCGAACGGTGCAACTGAGATACAATCACGCGCTCGGCGCCATTGATCACAAATGAACCTTTCTCAGTCATATACGGAATATTTCCTAAGAACACCTCCTGTTCAATCGTCTCAAAATCTTCGTTGTCCGTATCATTACAGATCAAACGAAGCTTTGCCTTCAACGGAACTGAATATGTCAACCCACGGTCAATACACTCATCAACTGAATATTTGGGTGGGTCTACGTGGTAGTCTACGAATTCCAGAACGAAATTCTCTCTTGAATCAGAGATCGGAAAGTTTTCAGCAAACACCTTGAAAAGACCTTCTTCCGTGCGGTTCTCGGCAGCGGTTTCCAACTGGAAAAAGTCTTGGAAAGATTGTAGCTGAACGTCCAGAAAGTCTGGGTAATCAATTACCGACTTTATGGACGCAAAGTTGATCCGCTCTGTCGTTTTATTTGTAGCCAAAGTTGTCTGAATTTTACGTTTAAACTTTGTCGTGCCTTTGAATAGTTTCTTCAGAGGCAGAAATTTCTAGAAAAATCTTTTCTAGGTACAAACAGGAAAAGACCTGACGAAAATGCCAGGTCTAACCCTTTGTGGTAATGGAAGGTAGTGTGTGGATTACTTAACCTCCACTTCAGCACCAGCTTCTTCCAATTGCTTTTTCAATGAATCTGCTTCATCTTTAGCAACACCTTCTTTCAATGGTTTTGGAGCACCATCAACCAGCTCTTTCGCTTCTTTCAAGCCAAGACCAGTAAGTTCTTTCACTAGCTTCACAACTGCTAGTTTAGAGGCACCTGCAGCCTTAAGGATTACATCAAAAGATGTTTTCTCTTCTACAGCGGCTCCAGCGTCTCCACCGGCAGCACCAGCTACCATTACAGGAGCAGCAGCTGCTGGTTCAATACCATACTCATCCTTAAGAATCGTAGCAAGTTCATTAACTTCTTTAACAGTTAAGTTAACCAACTGCTCAGCGAATGCTTTCAAATCTGCCATTTTTATTAGTAATTAAAAGTTGTTTTAAAATTGAAATGTTATTGTTCTTTCTCTGATAATGTTTTCACCAAACCTGCCAAGATATTGCCACCGCTCTGAAGGGCAGAAATAACGTTTTTAGCAGGAGATTGAAGTAAGCCAATGATTTCGCCAACAAGCTCTTCTTTTGATTTAAGCTTGCTCAGCGTATCTAATTGGTCATCGCCTAAATAGATACCTGCATCAATGTAAGCACCTTTCAAGACAGGTTTCTTACTGCCTGTCTTCCGGAAATCCAGAAGCAATCTTGCTGGTGCGTTACCAGTGGTGGCTTCAAACAGGATTCCTGAAGAACCTTTTAAAGCTACATCTAAGGCAGATGTATCAGTATCTAAAGTATCTAAGGCTTTACGAATCAGAGTATTTTTGTAAACTTTGTACTCAATGCCTCTGTCAAAGCACATTCTTCTGAATCTATTGATAGTTGCTACCGTCAAATCAGAAGCGTCAGTAATGTAGACGAAGGGGTTTTGAGCAAACTTTTCGCTCAGGTCGCGTACAATGATTTCTTTCTCTTCCCGTGTCATCTCTTCTCGTTAAATTGAGTTTTTGTCAACTACTACACCAGGACTCATTGTACTTGACAATGTGATGCTCTTAATATAAGTTCCTTTTGCGGAAGATGGCTTTAAGCGGTTCAAGGTAGCGATTACCTCAGACGCGTTGGCCGCGATTTGATCTGTACCGAAGGAAACTTTACCAATGCTGGTGTGGATGATACCGGTTTTGTCAACTTTGAAGTCAATTTTACCAGCTTTCACTTCTCTCACCGCTTTGGCTACATCTGTTGTAACAGTACCCGCTTTAGGGTTTGGCATTAAGTTACGAGGGCCTAAAATACGTCCAAGTCTACCTACTTTCGCCATCACCGCTGGCATAGTGATGATAACATCAATATCAGTCCAGCCTTTTTCGATTTTCTGGATATACTCATCCAGACCTACGAAGTCTGCACCAGCATCTTTTGCTTCCTGCTCTTTGTCAGGTGTGCAAAGTACCAATACACGTACATCTTTACCAGTTCCATGAGGAAGAGTCACAACCCCTCTCACCATCTGATCAGCCTTGCGCGGGTCAACACCTAAGCGTACATCAATGTCTACGGAAGCATCAAACTTGGTGAAGGTGATTTCCTTCACTACGCCTGCTGCATCTAACAAAGAGTACTCTTTTTTAGGGTCGTACTTCGCTAAGACTGCTTTTCTGTTTTTAGAAATTCTAGCCATTTGCTTTTTAATTACTCACTCCAGGGAGCAGTTCCTTTTACTGTGATACCCATGCTGCGCGCGGTACCAGCTACCAATTTCATTGCCGCCTCAACTTTAAATGCATTCAGGTCAGGCATTTTGATTTCAGCTATTTCGCGAATCTGATCCCAGGTTACAGAACCCACCTTGTTACGGTTAGGCTCTTTTGAGCCAGATTTGATTTTCGCAGCATCCATCAACAATACTGGAGCGGGAGGAGTTTTAATTACGAAGTCAAAAGACTTGTCTGTGTACATTGTAATCAAAACTGGGCATACTTGGCCGGCCTTATCCTGGGTTCTAGCATTAAACTGCTTGCAGAACTCCATAATATTAAGACCTTTAGATCCAAGTGCAGGTCCAATCGGCGGTGCTGGATTCGCGGCGCCTCCCTTTACCTGAAGTTTCAGATAACCTTTTATTTCTTTTGCCATTATTATTTATTACTACTGTTCTTTTTCTACTTCAACGTACTTAAGCTCTACCGGCGTGTTCCGCCCGAAGATCTTCACCATCACATTCAGCTTACGCCGCTCTTCAAACACTTCCTCTACTACTCCAGAGAATCCATTAAATGGACCATCCATTACTTTTACTGTTTCGCCAACAATGAAAGGAGTCTCCAGGGTTTCTGTCTCTTCTGCTGCTTCATCAACCTTCCCTAAGATTCGGTTCACTTCAGCCATGCGCAAGGGAACGGGTTTAGCAGAAGTGTTGCCATTACCTGCACCCAGAAAGCCAATCACACCCGGGGTACTTGTAATTAAGTGTTCTACTTCTCCATTGGTAATGTCTGCATAAACCAATACATAACCAGGAAAAAAGCTACGCTCTCTCACGCGTTTCTTCCCGTTGCGCATTTCGTATACTTTCTCAGACGGAATAAGCACTTGCGGCACCATCTCCGTTAGATTATGACGAGCAACTTCATTCTCAAGATAAGCTTTTGCTTTCTTCTCCTGGCCTGAAACCGCACGTACTACATACCACTTTAAATCTGCCATTTTCTCCAGCTTAAATTAGAATTGGTTGTAAAACCATTCCAGGGTGGAGTCGTAAACAAAATCCATAGCACCTACAATGACCGCAAACACAACAGACCCTACCAATACTAAGATAGAACTCTTCTGAAGTTCTGAGTAGGTTGGCCAGGTAACCTTGTGCTGCATCTCCTCTACAGCGTCATTGAAAAATTTTGTCAGTTTTCCCATTCTGATGCTATTAACTCTATTTGCACGGGAGGTAGGACTCGAACCTACAACCAATGGTTTTGGAGACCACTACTCTACCAATTGAGCTACTCCCGTAAAAAAATGCACGCCATTCATTCAAATGGAGTGCAAATGTATTATTCTTTTCTTAAAAAAACAAGTCCGCCCTGCTTTTTCAGCAAGGCGGACTTATGATTTCAGGAATTAGTCAAGGATTTCAGTTACCTGACCGGCACCTACAGTTCTACCACCTTCACGGATAGCGAAACGTAGACCTTTTTCCATCGCTACTTTGTTGATCAAGTCAACAGTGATGGTGATGTTATCACCAGGCATAACCATTTCAACACCTTCTGGCAACGTGATGATACCAGTAACGTCTGTGGTTCTCAGGTAGAACTGTGGACGGTAGTTGTTGAAGAATGGCGTGTGACGTCCACCTTCTTCTTTAGAAAGAACGTAAACCTCAGCTTTGAACTTCATGTGAGGAGTTACTGAACCTGGCTTGCAGATAACCATACCACGACGGATATCGGTTTTCTCAATACCACGCAGCAACAGACCTACGTTGTCACCAGCTTCACCTCTGTCAAGGATCTTACGGAACATCTCAACACCAGTTACTGTAGACTTCAGGCCTTCAGCACCCATACCCAAGATATCCACTTGCTCACCAGAGTTGATGATACCACGCTCAATACGGCCAGTAGCTACTGTACCACGACCAGTGATGGAGAACACGTCCTCAACTGGCATCAAGAATGGAAGGTCAGTTAAACGAGCAGGAATTGGAATGTGGTTATCAACCGCATCCATCAATTCTTCAATGGTTTTCACCCATTTGGCATCTCCGTTCAAGCCACCAAGAGCAGAACCCTGGATAACAGGAATATTGTCACCGTCGAAATCATAGAAAGAAAGAAGCTCTCTGATTTCCATTTCAACCAGTTCCAACAATTCTGGATCGTCTACCATGTCCACTTTGTTCATGAACACAACAAGGGCAGGAACACCTACCTGACGAGCCAAAAGGATGTGCTCACGAGTTTGTGGCATTGGGCCATCAGTAGCAGCAACCACCAAGATAGCACCGTCCATCTGAGCAGCACCGGTAACCATGTTTTTCACGTAGTCAGCGTGACCAGGGCAGTCAACGTGCGCGTAGTGACGGTTCTCAGTAGCGTACTCAACGTGAGACGTATTAATAGTGATACCACGCTCTTTTTCTTCCGGAGCGTTGTCAATAGAAGAGAAATCTCTCTTTGCGGCTAGACCTTTGCCCGCTAAAACCTGAGTAATAGCAGCAGTCAAGGTTGTTTTGCCGTGGTCAACGTGCCCAATTGTACCGATATTTACGTGCGGTTTGGAGCGATCAAAATTTTCTTTAGCCATTTTAGAAAGTATTTAGTTCTTAGGTGAAACGGTGTAATTTTTGTTTATACTACAAATCAATCATAATACCGCTTGAGCCAACGATGGGAATTGAACCCACGACCCCTTCCTTACCAAGGAAGTACTCTACCCCTGAGCTACGTCGGCAAAACAAAATAATGCAGCTTGCGCTGCATTATTTCTTAAGAGAGCGGGAGACGAGGTTCGAACCCGCGACCTACAGCTTGGAAGGCTGTCGCTCTACCAGCTGAGCTACTCCCGCTTGTTTACTGGTAAAATCTCAGAAACCTTTGCGAAACAACCTGTAACCTTGTTTCAATTCCTGAGCAATGTTTGTGGGGAGAGAAGGATTCGAACCTTCGAAAGCTTACGCTAACGGAGTTACAGTCCGTCCCATTTGGCCACTCTGGAACCTCCCCTTTTCCTGTTTCAAAGAACCCTTTTCCCGTCTTCATTCAATGATTCCGTTCTAAGGAGATGCAAAACTAGTGTCTTTTTCTTCCATGTCAAATATTTAGTCAAATATTTTTTCAATCATTTTGTTTGCATGCTCATTAATGGCTCCAGTTTTGGGTCTTTTTCCACCAATTCCTGCAGCTTTTCTCTTCGTTCTTCGGTTTCGGCCATGAGCGTAAGCATTTGAAACGCTGCTTGTTTTACCTCTTGCAGGGTCTCTTGTTCTACTATCTGCACCAATGCCTGCCACCCCCTTTCCTGCCGGTCAATATTTTTTTTCAGCAGGAAGGCTCCAAAGCTCTGGATGAAGAAATACAAGTCTCCTCCCCGTAGTTTTCGGGCGTTTTGCAGATACCAGGCGTAAAGCTCCTCTTGTTCACTGGCGGTAAAGGCAGAAGCCAAAGCGTTTACCACGTCCGGATTTTTATAGGCCAAGAATGGTTGTAATCGGTTCAGGTCATGTCCTCCTTTGTTCCAGGCGAAGATAGCGGCGCTCACTACCTGGTAAGAACTGTCCTGCAACCTGCTTTCTATGATCTCCCGGGGCAAGCCGTTCAAGGTGCTCAAGACATAAGTAGCCGTAGCTCTTACCGAACTGTTCTCATCTTTTTCTGCCATCTGTTGGATTTGGTTCTGGGTTTGAGGGTTCTCCATCGCACTGGTAGAAACCAGAATCTCCAACCCGGTAACCCTTATCTTCCAGAAGGAATCCTGGAGTGCTTTCTGCAGCACCTGGTCTACGGCTACGTGCGCAGTATCTCTCAGATGCTCCAGGGCATTGGCTTTGGCCGCGTACGCGGTGCTATTCAGAAACTGGGTGGCCCATTCCTCTAAAGATTTTTCGTGGTTGATATTAGCCAACAGTTTTTGCGCAGGATCAATGACTACAGCTTGCGGGGCACTCTGCAGCGGGAAAGTGAACGTCTGGTTCGCTTGACTAAGTTCCACTTGTTCTTCCTGCCATTTACCGGCTTGCAAAACAGCCATTGTCAAAGGCATCTTGTACACCGCTGTCCTTGCCGTATCCTGCGTTTGGGTAACCTGCACGGTCAAGGCTCCATTCTGATAGGAATGCGTCACTTTTAACTCCGGGTGACCGGGCGTAAGGAACCATTGCCGGAAAAAAGGAATCAAATCCCGTCCGGTGATTTCCTCAAAGGCTAACCGCAGTTCATCTATTTCTACTGAACTGTTTCTGTTCTCCCGTAGGTACAGGTTGAGAGAAGCAAAAAAAGCCTCATCCCCTACTTCCTGCCGAAGCATGTGCAGCACCCTTCCGCCTTTGGCGTAGGAGTGGCTGTCAAACATATCTTCCTTGTCCAGATAATGGTACCTAATGAGCGGCTCTTGCTTGGTTCTGGCTTCGCCCAGATATTCCAGCAAAGCAGATTGGTGCGTCAATGCAGCTTCATCGGGCCCATACCGGTGCTCGGCCCACAGGTATTCAGAATAATCGGCAAAAGACTCATTTAACGGTAGATTCGCCCAAGACTCGGTGGTGACCAGATCGCCAAACCATTGATGAAAGAGCTCATGCGCAATGATGTGATCCCAGTTCTTGTCCAGCAGTTCGCGGCGGTCTTGGTGCAAAGACTCCATAAACGTAGAGGCGGTGGTGTTCTCCATGGCCCCAGAGACAAAGTTCCTGACCACCACTTGCGCATATTTATCCCAGGGAAAGGCCACGCCTAGTTTCTGGGAGAAAAATTCCAGCATGGCAGGCGTTCTGCCGAAGGTGGCCTTGGCGGTGGCGGCGTATTCCGGCTCTACCCAGTAACTCACCTCCATATTGCGCCACTTGTCTTTGACCACCGCATACTCCCCAATGGCCATCATCACCAAATAAGGGGCGTGCGGTTTGGTCATTCGCCAGTGATCCGTTTTCAGGCCGTTTTTCAGATTTCTGGACGAAACCAGCACCCCGTTTGACAGCGTTTTGAAACGGCTTTCCACGGTGATAAAAAGATCCTGGGTCATGCGCTCATTGGGCTTGTCAATGGTGGGGAACCAGGCCGAACTTGCCTCGGTCTCGCCCTGCGTCCAGATTTGCTGGGGCACGCCCTCCTCCGTTCCTAGCGGATTGATAAAGTACAGGCCTTTGTCTGCCTGAATAGCGGCGCTGCCTTTGGCTTGCAGCTCATTGGGTTTGGCCGTGTAGGAGATGAGCAGTTGCAGGGTGTCTGTTCGGGTATAGGCTTTATCTAGCCGCAGCGTTAGTGTTTGCTGGTCATAGTCATAGGTCAAAGGCACCTCCTGTTTCCCTTTGAGCAGCATTACTTTGTGCACGTCAAACCCTTTGGCATCTAACACCACCTGGTTTTGCGGATAGAAATACGGCTTTAGGGTAAGCGTGGCTTCCCCTAACAAATGCTGCTTCGCCCAGTCAAACCGTACGTTCAGTTTGGTGTGCAACAGGTCTATCAGGCGCTCGGCGGCTGGCTGGTAAGGCCCCTTGCTGGTCACCGGAACCAGCTCTGTGACGGTTGTATCTAGGGCAGAACTGACTTCTTCTGAGGCCACCACGGGGGCAACCGGCTGCTTTACGGCGCACCCAGTAACAGTACCGCATAACAGAAAGAACAAGAAGCCACGGGAAACAATGTGATTCATGTAATGATTTATTAACTTTGGGAACTCAAGTTGTGAATTTATTTCACATGTACGGTACTTACTGCTTCTAACCCTGCCCACATGCTACAGGTAAAATCGGCCACTTCCACCTGGCAAGTAGTCCTGGAGAAAAACCAGATTCTTCTCAACGATGCTCCTTTTACCTGGGATTTGCTTCCCCTCAGTCCTACTTCCTTCCATATCATAAAAGACGGCCGTTCCTATACCGCCGAGTTGCTGGAAACTGACCCAGAGACCAAAACCTTCCAGATCAAGATAAACGGCAATGTGCATACGTTGCAGGTGCAGGACAGGATGGATTTGCTTCTGGAGAGTTTGGGCATGGGCCAGGCACTAGCGCAGAAGATAAACGATATCAAAGCGCCCATGCCCGGCCTTATTCTGGATATTAAGGTTGAACCCGGCCAGGAAGTAAAGAAAGGCGACCCCATTCTTATTCTGGAGGCCATGAAAATGGAGAACATCATCAAGTCTCCCGGCGACGGCGTAGTTTCTGCGGTAAAGGTAAATGTGAAGCAGAACGTAGAGAAAAACCAAGTATTGATCGTGTTTTAAATGAATGCCGTTTAGGGCCTGTTTTCTGTAAAACAGGCCCTAAACGCGTATAGCCAAATGTCACTAACTATTACTATCTAAATAAGCATGCGATTCAAAAGAATTCTATTGAAGCTCAGCGGAGAGTCCCTTATGGGCGAACAGCAGTATGGGATTGATACCAAGATGCTGGTGCAATACGCCCAGGAAATCAAATCTGCCGTTGACATGGGGGCCGAGGTGGCCGTGGTCATTGGCGGCGGCAACATTTTCAGGGGCGTGCAGGCCGAGGCGGTAGGATTAGACCGTGTGCAGGGTGACTACATGGGCATGCTGGCCACCGTCATCAACAGCATGGCCTTGCAGAGCGCGCTGGAAAAAGTGGGCGTGTTCACCCGGCTTTTGTCCGGCATCAACATCCAACAAGTATGCGAGCCGTATATCCGCCGGAGGGCGATGCGCCACCTGGAAAAAGGCCGCGTGGTCATCTTCGGGGCCGGTACCGGTAACCCGTATTTCACCACCGATTCTGCCGCCAGTTTACGTGCCATTGAGATTGAGGCCGATGTGGTGCTAAAAGGAACCCGCGTGGACGGCATCTATACCGCCGACCCGGAGAAAGACCCCTCCGCCACCCGCTACACTGACATTACCTTTGAAGAAGTGTTTGAAAAAGGCCTGAACGTGATGGACATGACCGCCTTTACCCTCTGCAAAGAAAACAACTTACCCATTGTAGTGTTTGACATTAACAAGCGCGGCAACCTGGCCAGGCTAATTGACGGCGAGCGAGTAGGAACCCTGGTTTCTATGTAATTTAAAAGTGTCTGCTGCCCACAGTGGATTTTACGGAATAAAATCAGAAATTTGTGCCGCCTTTGGCTTTTGCTACGGCCGTACCATGTAGTCATCTTTCTAAATCAGAAATCCCAATGACCGAAGAAATTAATTTTTATTTGAGCGAAGCCGAGGAATCTATGCAGAAATCGGTGCAGCACACGAGTGTAGAATTGACCAAAATCAGAGCCGGCAAAGCCTCACCGTCTATGGTAGAAGACCTGCGCGTAGACTACTACGGCACGCCTACTCCCATCTCGCAGGTAGCCAACGTCATGACCCCAGACGCCCGCACGCTTATGATCAAGCCCTGGGAGAAAAACATGGTAGCCGAAATTGGCAAAGCGATCAAAAACAGCGACCTGGGCCTGAACCCCATGGTGGAAGCCGACGGAATCCGGTTGAACATTCCGGCCCTCACCGAAGAGCGCCGCCGGGATCTGGTGAAACAAGCCAAAAACGAAACCGAGAGCGGCAAAATCAGAGTGCGCAACATCCGCAAAGACGTAAATGACTCTTTGCGGAAACTGCAAAAGGAAGGTACTTCTGAAGACGCGGTGAAAGATGCCGAGGCCAAAGTGCAGAAACTGACAGATGCCTACATTGTAAAGCTGGACGAGCTTCTCTCCAAGAAAGAGGCCGAAATCATGACCATCTAAAAAACATCGTTTTCTGCCTGGTTTTAGGAAAACAGCATATAAACAGAAGGCCCCGCACTTGCAAGTGCGGGGCCTTCTGTTTATATGCTACTACCAATATAGAATGATTTATGCGCCTTTGCAGGAAATGATGGAGCGTGGAACCTACCCCTCCCAAGAGAGGAATTCCTCTGCTGGAGTTCTGCCATTACTTCAACTCCAATGCGAACATATCAGCCGATGATGGTATAATAGTGATTCATTTCTGCGCTTTCGAATCTACCTAAAGCTTGCTTCTCTTACAGAGAAAGGGGTAGAGATGGGTTTAAGAGCTTGTTTAGGATAAGTAGGCAGACAAAATTAGTTTGACTTATTGTTCTTGTCATCCTCCTGGAAGGATCTCGGTGGCGAACGGCAATTGCGCCCCATCAAAGCTATTCTAGTTTGCCCACGAGATCCTTCCAGGAGGACAACCAAAGAGTATAATGTAATGCTGTCTCGGTACTTAGTTCGCTTAAAGCGTAGAAATCAGGTAATGTTGGTAGTGTGCTCCAGGAACAGACCGGGTTTAAGTGGGAGTAGCCGCCAACCATGCTGTGGCTTCCTCCACGCTATCAAACACCTCAATGCCCGTGGTGTCATACGTAAAGCGCAAAGATTTATCAGCAGACAAGCGGCTGAACATACTGGGAGAGTACACCCAAGCAAAAGAAGCCATACCGGCCTGACGCATTCTGGGAAACCAGTCCGTTCCCACCCACTCGGCCGCGCTAGACCAGATCCCCTCCACGTGGGTATTGTCATTGATCACTTTGAAGCACTCCAAGTGCCCCATCGTTTCCAGTATGCGCTCACACCCCTCCTGCACCGATTGTTTCGTCTGGAAACCGATCCAGTCTGCATGGATAAAATGCTGCTCCTGGTTGTATATGATAGAAATATAGGTGTCTTGAAATATAACTTCGGTACGCATTGCCTCAAGAAAGTCCCTCTGTTGTGTCTGTCTGAAAAGATGGCAAATTACGTTTCAAACCCCATCTTACCAAGCTTTTGCACAGTAATTATTGGATTATTCAAATAAAATCACTGTCCAAACTACTTATAAACGCATTCACTTGTAAAAGGTTATTACTATTTGCTGAAAGTGCCTTAAATACCAATATTTCAATAGACTTTAACAAAAACACCTTCCCAAGACCGAATCTCTTCCCCCTGAACAAAGGTTGATCCATAGGCCATAGAGCAAGAAAATATTTTCCCTTGAAAGGCAAACTCCAATGAAAAAAATAAGTTAGCGCGTTGTGGCGCAGTAGAACTAAGGAGCTGACGTTCCGCAAAACTGCCGGTGGTTCCCGCCGAGTCTGGAGCCTCGCTTCATCCCATGGCACGAGGCTTCAGTCTCGCGCCAGTTGGTTCTAAACCTGTGAAGGTCTTGAAGACCTCACAGGTTTCCGTATTTCAGGCCTGTTTTCCGCGGTGCCGCCCGCTCCAATTGACCTCGTAGTGCGCGCAGCTCCTACGAGCGTCTGCGCCAAGGCCGTTTTGGGCCTATTTTCCGCAAAACAGCCTCTAAACGCATCAGCGGGGCCCCCCTCTTCGCGGGAGAGGGACTGCTCAGTGGTGGGGGGATTTCTGTTTTCAGCCTTGCTTCTGAAAAACAGGCTGAAAACAGAATCCGTGACCGGAAACGCGAGTAAGCATTGGACAGAAATAACCATCCCTTCTCCTTGTCCTCTGGAAGGATCTCGGTGACGAACGGCAATGGCGTTTATCTACCGCTTTTCCAGTTCACCCACAAGATCCCTTTAGGAAAACAAAAGATCAATATCATTTATCCTGCTACTTTAAACGGGCGTTTTGGGCTCACTTTCGTAAAAGTGAGCCCAAAACGCCCGTTTAAAGTAGCCTCCCTACAGAAGGTTAATTGATTACGGTTGTGTGTGACGTTCCTGCGGAAGGATGAAGCTATTCTTTACTGATAAAGCTTCTTGGCCTGGATATACTCTGCTACGGGCTCTGACAAGAGGTAGCGGGTAGATTTGCCTTCTTTGAGGCATTTCCGGATAAAGGTGGCAGAGATGTCCAGTAAAGGAGCCGGAACCACTGTTATCTTGGGGTGTTCTTTTACCGCATCAGGAATCTTGCCGCTTCCCGGCCTGGGGTACACCAACACCTCGTATTGCTCCAAAATCTGCTCATAGTTCTTCCACTTCGGCAAAGTGGCCAGGTTGTCTTCGCCCATAATGAGCACGAACTGGTAGGTAGGATATCTTCCTGTTAGATAGGTAAGCGTATCTATGGTGTAGCTGGGCTTGGGCATCCTGAACTCAATGTCGGTGACGCCCAGGTCTGCGTTATCGGCGATGGCCAGCCGTACCATGTGCAGGCGGTCAAACTCGTGCAGCAGGCTGCTGCTGGGCTTGAACGGGTTCTGCGGACTCACCACCAACCAGACCGTGTCCAGGGTAGTGTTGGCGGCCATGTAGTTCGCCAGGATCAGGTGCCCTACGTGGATGGGGTTAAAGGATCCAAACAACAATCCTACCCGCATGGCTACACGATTGGTTCTTCCGGATGGATGAAGTTCCGCACCAGTTTCTCTGCCTGGGCGAAGGCCTCCTCCAGATTCTCGTTCACAATCACTTCATCAAACTGATCTTCAAAGCTCAGCTCAAACTTAGCCTTGAACACCCGGCTGGAAATGCTGGAGGCAGAGTCTGTGTTACGGGCCACCAAGCGCTTGGAAAGTTCTTCAATGGAAGGGGGCTTCACAAAGACGGCCAAGGCGCGGGCTCCGTAGAAATGCTTCACGCTCAAGCCGCCTTTCACATCTACATCCAGAATAGCGTGTTTGCCTTCGGCCCAGATGCGTTCTATCTCAGATTTGAGGGTACCGTAAAAGGCGCCTTCGTATACTTCTTCCCACTCCACAAACTCCTCGTTCACGATTTTCTCACGGAACGCGTCTGGCGTGATGAAATAATAGTCTTTGCCGTTCACCTCAGAGCGCCCCCGGCGGTCGCGGGTGCAGGCTGAAATAGAGAAACTTAGCTCTGGGAGAACGTTTACTAAATGACGGACAATTGTTGTTTTACCGGCCCCGGAGGGGGCCGAAAAGATGATGATTTTACCTTGCATCCGGGGTGGGAAAGCTTAAAACTAAGCTAGTTGGTGGATTCTTGATTTGATGGTGTCTGCTAATGTGGCGGGGGCACCCGGGCGGCGCAATGACGCGTTCAGGAATTTCACAAATAGCTGTTGTTTGTCAATGCTTTCAAAACAGGGCGAACATTCGTCGGCCCGTTCGGCAAGAAAGGCTTCATCTTCGCTGGTGGCAACGCCTTCCAGCCATTTCTCAAACACGCCCTGTACCTTTTCGCAATCAGATTCACGGCTCTCCTCAGAGGCATTTGCCCCCATCAATTCATCAGTCATTGTAGTAGTCCCCATCATTTTAATTTCTTTTATCCATTATAACCCATTGACTTCGCATATTGCTCCAACTTCTCCTTGAGGAAATGCCGGGCCCGGTGCAGGCGGCTCCGTACCGTTCCTATGGGAATGTCCAGAATCTTGGCCATTTCCTCATAGGTGAACCCTTCCAAATCGCACAGGATGATCACGGTTCTGAAGTCTACCGGCAATGAGTTGAGCGCTCCCGCCACCTCATCGCCAATCAGGTCCTGCACACTTTCCATGCGCAAGTCAGTAGTACCGCCAGAACTGTCGCCCTCTGCGTCCACGTCTTCAGAATTGTAGTAACCTTCCACCTCAGAGTAGTCTACTTTGGCAGGTTGTTTGCTCTTTTTCCGGAAGTCGTTTATGAACGAGTTCTTTAGGATGCGAAACAGCCAGGCTTTGGCATTAGTTCCGGGTTCAAAGTAATCGAAGAAGCGATACGCCTTGAGATAGGTCTCCTGTACCAAGTCATTGGCGTCATCTTCGTCCAGGGTTAGACGGAACGCGAAGTTGTAGAGAGGCGAGATAACTGGCATCAGTTCCGCCTCAAACCGGGCGTCTTTCTCCTCTTTCGTCATGGAATTCGCTCTCTGTTCGCTCATTGGTCTTGATTTTGTACTTTTACACTTGGGGATAAAAATACCTATACGCAAATATAGAAATTAAATATACATAGGTACATACGAATATTAGGGCATATGTTTACATTACCCAATCCAAAGCTTGTTATGAGGAATTTATCTCCCTCTCTTTTTTGTTTCTGCGCTGCATGCCTCAACCTATCTCAGTTACCATCCTCGCCAAAAACAGCCAGGAATTGCTGCCGCAATGCCTACGGGCGTTAGCCCAATTCCCGGAGGTGATTCTGCTGGACAACGGCTCTACGGATGCCACCGTTTCCATCGCCAGTCAATTCCCCAACGTGAAGGTGTTCCACTCTCCGTTCATCGGGTTTGGGCCGCTCAAGAACCTGGCCGCCTCTTACGCCTCGCATGACTGGGTGCTTTCCATTGACAGCGATGAGGTCATCACGCCCCAATTAACCCAGACTATTCTAACCCACCCCTTAGATAACGCCAAAGCGTACCAGTTCTTGCGTCATAACTTTTACGGAAAACGGCTCATAAACGCCTGTGGTTGGGACAACGATTACGTGCTGCGGCTTTTTAACCGCAAAACAACCCAATTCACCAACCGTGAGGTACACGAAGGGATTATGACCGATGCGGTTACGGTGGAAACCTTGCCCGGCCTCCTGAACCATTATTCCTTCAAGAACGCCACAGAACTGCTGCAGAAACTCAACCAGTACACCACCCTCTTTGCCCAGGAAAACCGTTTCCAGAAAAAGTCCTCGGCCTTTAAGGCTACTTACAAAGCTGCCTGGACGTTTATCCGCAACTATTTCCTGAAACGGGGCTTTCTGTACGGGTTTGAGGGATTCCTCATTTCGGCCTGCAATGCGAACGGCGCTTTCTACAAGTACATGAAACTGCACGAGGCCAACCGTTCCATGACCACCAGCCTCATCATCTCCACCTACAATTGGCCCGAGGCTCTGGAAGTGGTTTTGAAAAGCGTAGCCCTGCAGCGTGAATTACCAGATGAGGTGATTATTGCCGATGACGGTTCCCGCGCTGAAACCAAAGCACTTATTGAGAAATTCCAGCAGAACTTTCCCGTCCCGCTTCGCCATTGCTGGCACGAAGACACCGGGTTTAGGCTGGCCGCTATCCGCAACAAAGCCATGGCCATGGCTACCGGCGAATACCTTCTCTCCATAGACGGCGACATGGTGCTGCACCCCGACTTTGTGCAGAGCCATAAACGCATGGCCCGGGCCAACACCTTCATCCAGGGCAAACGCGTGTTGCTGCAACCCCAGCTCACCCAGCAGATTCTGCAAACCAGACAGTGGCGCATTACGCCGTTCTCCTCGGGCATCATCAACCGTTTTAACGCTGTTTCCTCAGAAACACTGGCAAAACTCGGCTCCAAGAAACGGTCAGATATTAGAGCCATCAGGGGCTGCAACATGGCGTTCTGGCGCGCCGATGTGCTGCGCATCAACGGGTTCAACGAGAACATACAAGGTTGGGGCCGCGAGGACAGTGAATTCGCCATTAGAATGCTGAACGCCGGTATAGAGCGCCGCAACCTCCCCTTCGGAGGCGTGGGGTATCACCTGTACCACCCAGAAAACGCCCGCACCTCGCTCCCAGAGAACGACAAGATTCTAGCCGATGCCATTGAACAGAAAGCCAAATGGTGCGAGAACGGCATCAGTAAGTATCTGCAGGTGTAGAGAGAAGCTCCTTCCTTAAACTTACTGCTTAAACATTACTGCATTTTCCAGAAGCTCCTCTCCTTCTTTGTCATCTTGGAAAGATCTTGTGGGCAAACTAGAAAGGCCTCTTTGCCTTGAGAAGGCTTTTCCAAAAGAAAGCAGCATCAACAGGGAACAAGCGCTACTACCGTTCGCCCACAAGATCCTTTCAGGATGACAAAGTGAAGGGATTCTAAAACAAAACGCCCGGCTTCGCTGCAGAAGCCGGGCGTTTTTAGGGTATTTTCCGGAAAACGGGCCGGAAACGATAGCTTAGTAACGGTAATACTCCGGTTTGAACGGGCCTTCTACCTCTACGCCAATGTACGCAGCTTGCTCAGCAGACAGTTCCTCCAGTTCAACCCCGATTTTGGCTAAGTGCAGACGGGCTACTTTCTCATCCAGGTGCTTAGGCAGGGTGTACACTTTGTTTTCGTAGGCATCAGCGTTCGTCCACAGTTCAATCTGAGCCAGCGTCTGATTGGAGAAGGAGTTGGACATCACAAAAGAAGGGTGACCCGTGGCGCAACCTAAGTTCACCAAACGGCCTTCGGCCAGGATAATGATGTCTTTGCCTTCCAGGGTATACAAATCCACCTGTGGTTTTACGGTGTCTTTGGTGTGGCCGTAGTTCTCATTCAACCAGGCCATGTCAATCTCGTTGTCAAAGTGACCGATGTTGCAGACAATGGCTTTGTCTTTCAGGGCCAGGAAGTGCTCACGGCGGATGATGTTGAAGTTACCGGTGGCGGTTACCACAATGTCAGCCTCTTTGATGGCGTTCTCCATTTTACGAACGGCGAAACCGTCCATGGCAGCTTGCAAGGCGCAGATTGGGTCAATCTCCGTCACGATCACGCGGGCACCGGCCCCACGCAACGAGGCGGCAGAACCTTTTCCTACGTCACCGTAACCAGCCACTACGGCTACTTTGCCGGCCATCATCACGTCCGTAGCGCGTCTGATGGAGTCTACCAAGGATTCTTTACAGCCGTATTTGTTATCGAACTTAGATTTGGTCACGGAGTCGTTCACGTTGATAGCCGGCATCAACAAAGTGCCGTTCTTCATACGCTCGTACAGGCGGTGAACACCCGTGGTCGTCTCCTCAGACAAACCTTTGATGCCGGCGGCCAACTCTGGGTATTTGTCAAACACCATGTTGGTCAGGTCACCACCATCGTCTAAGATCATGTTCAAGGGCTGGCGGTCTTCCCCGAAGAAAAGGGTCTGCTCAATGCACCAGTCAAACTCCTCGGCGTTCATGCCTTTCCAGGCAAATACCGGGATACCAGCGGCAGCAATCGCAGCGGCAGCGTGGTCTTGGGTAGAGAAGATGTTGCAGGAAGACCAGGTCACCTCGGCACCCAACGCCACCAATGTCTCAATCAACACGGCCGTCTGGATGGTCATGTGCAAGCAACCAGCAATGCGGGCACCGGCCAAGGGTTGGCTAGGGCCGTACTCCTCCCGGATGGCCATCAAACCCGGCATTTCGGCCTCGGCCAGTTTAATTTCTTTTCTTCCCCATTCGGCCAGGGAAATATCTTTTACTTTGTACTTCAGATACGTTTCTACCATTGTAGTTCTTTTTTTACAGAAGAACCGCAAAAGTACGCAATAAGTTTATCTTCTTCAATTACATGATTGACAAGCGTTTTTGGCTTAGTTCCTGTAAAACGACCTAGAAACGGAATTCAGGTAAATCTTATTACGCAGCCCATCTTCTACCCATCCAAGCCCATGCCTCTTCCGCTTTCCCCCGCTGAACGTGCCTTTGTTGCCGAACACCTGACCGCTGACCCGGCGCAACTTGTCTTGCAGGCTAAAAAGTGGCCCGCGTTGGACATTCCTAAACTAGCGCAACAGATACGAGCGCGACAAAAGGCGAAAAGCAAGATGCCCAGCTGGGTGGCTAACCTGGACTTGCTTTTCCCGGCGAACCTGTCGGTGGAGCAGAGTTCCTCTGAGGTGACGGCCACCTACAAAGCGAATCTGGTTTCGGGCGAGACGTTGGTGGATTTGACCGGGGGCTTCGGAATAGACTCTTTTGCTTTTTCAAGACGGTTCAGGCACGTTTCTTACGTGGAAAGACAACCGGAGCTGGCTTTGCTAGCCGGTTTCAACTTCACTCAGCTGGAGGCAAAAAACATTACGGTATACCCCACAGATGCCGAGGCTTTCCTAAGTACTTTGGAAGAGCCCGTTGATGTGCTTTTTCTAGATCCCGCCCGTCGCGGCCAAAGCCAGGAGCGGGTGCATCTGCTGCAGGACTGCGAACCGGACGTGCTGCGTCTGTTGCCGCTTCTTTTGCAGAAAAGCAAAGCCGTTTTGTTGAAAACCGCTCCCATGTTGGACATCGACCTGGCGCTTCAGCAGTTGACCAACGTAGTGCAGGTGTGGGTGATCGCGGTGCAGAACGAATGCAAAGAGGTCTTGTATTTACTTAAACCCGATGCCTTTGCTGCTCCTTTGATTACCGCCGTCAACCTGAAACCAGAACAACCCGAAGAACCCTTGACCTTCACCAAAGGCGCCGAAGAAAATGCCCGGGTTACTTTCTCTGAACCGCAGCGGTACCTATACGAACCCAACACGGCCTTGCTCAAAGCCGGCGCCTACAAATGGCTGTCAGAGGAATTTGGCGTAAACAAACTGCATCGTAATAGCCATCTCTATACCTCCACTGAACTGCAAGCGGCGTTTCCGGGCCGTATTTTTGAAATCACGGCTCAACCGAAGGCCAACGCCAAAGAACTGTACCAACTTCTTCCCGCCAAAAAGGCCAACATCACCGTACGTAATTATCCGTTGACGGTGGCGCAATTACGGGAGAAAGTCAAATTGAAGGAAGGCGGAGACGATTACCTCTTTGCTACCACCGATTTGAACAACAAGCCTATTCTGCTGCTCTGCCGGAAGGTAGGTTAGTTGTTGGTTGTTAGTTGTCAGTTGTTAGTTGTTGGTTGTTAGTTGTCAGTTGTCAGTGTTCTCCCAAGTCGCGGGACTGTTGTTTCTAGCCTCACCGAAATAATATTGCTGTGCGTAGAGTTAGCGTAAGCGCTCTACGCACCAACGGGCAGCCAATCTCCTGATTGGCAAGTAATCGGCACAGACGCTACGAGGCTTTTTGAGCAACGCTATAGCGGCGGCTAGCAAAAACTCCCCTCCTAAAATAGGAGGGGTGCCCGAAGGGCGGGGTGGTAAAAAGCCGTAACCGGAGCAACAAGCACTGATTCTCAGCAATGCGTACTGTCGCTGCGGGGCAGCGGGGGTAGTCTGGAGACTCGCGCCAGAGGGAATACTGACAACTGACAACTACCTGTGACAATCAATATTTCGGATTGGCTTTGCTCACCCAGCGGTTGCCTTTGAGGTTGAACCGCCAGGGCAAGAGGGCATCGGCGCCGGCGTAGGCGACTCCAACTCTGGGGCCCGCTACTATCTGGTCATCGGAGATGGGCATGCCTCGGTCTTCAAACCAGATTTCGTTTCCCGTGACATTTGTGCCGTTGTGCTGGGTGGAGATGCCGAGGGCTTGCGTCAAGAGACCGGGGCCAGCGGTGAGGCGGGTTTCTGCTTTGGCCAGACCTCGGCGGAGCTGCATTTCTTCTATTCCTTCAAGTGGTTCAATGGCTCTGATCAGGACGGCATCGGCAGTGCCTTCTGTGTTGGTCACGATGTTGAACAGCGAATAAATGCCGTAGATGAGGTACACGTACGCCACGCCGCCCTGCTGGTACATGATCTGGGTGCGCTTGGTGCGGCGGCCCAGGTGGGCGTGGCAGGCAGCATCATTCAGCCCCGAATAGGCTTCTGTTTCTACAATCCTGCCGCCGGTAAGAACGCCGTCAAAACTGGTGAAGAAGTACTTACCAAGCAGGTCGCGGGCAATGGTGACGGAATCTGGACGGGTAAAGAAATCTGCGGTGAGTTTCTGCTGGAGAGCCATAGAGGAAGCCGTTATTGGCGGACGAAGACTTCGGTGGCCCCGTCGGCGATGACGTTGTTGATCACCAGCGTATTCTCGTCACAGAACCAGAATTGGTAGCCTACTGGGGTCAAGCTTTGGCCTACCAGGTTGTACCGTTGCCTCTCGCCCTGGAGTTTCCCGTTCACGCGTTCTTCGTACTCGCCATTTTCATAGAACGTGAGCGATTTGGTTTCGCCTAGCTGCGCACCGGTTAGAAACTCGTCTTCCTGTGCGCCCATGTAATTGGTTTGCAGGCCCCGCAACTCCCACTTGCCGGGTAACCTGGAAACAACCGTGGCCGAGTCTGTGGACGAGAACTCACAGAGCGTGACCCCCGCTCCGGCGCGTTCGCCCTGCCCCGAGGAAGTATCCGTAGGTTTTTCTCCGTTGGTCTGGCAGGAGGCGAAAAGTCCCGAGACCAGGGCCGCAGCAAGTAGTTTTTTCATAGACAGCGTACGTTTAGCGCATCAGCAAGAACGCAAAAAGAAGAAGGGCGGCCAAATTGATTTCTTTTGGCCGCCCTTCCCTCGGTTTTCAATTCATTTACCGTCCTTAGCGTTTCTTCTCCACAGCCTTCTGGATGTTGAAGTACAGCTCCGTGAGGTTCAGTTTATTGGGGGTTTGCAGCGTCACCAGGTCATATTTGTTATCCACTAACTGCGGACGGCCTTTCTGCCGAAGCCCCACCACGGTCAAGAACATATATTCATCGCGGGGCGCATTTAACACAACAGCGGTTTCCTTGCTTCGGCCGTTGCCGCTGGCTTTAATGGCCGCCATAAGTCCCTCAAACTTGGTGAGCCATTGCTGACTTTCCGCCTTTTTGTTCAGCTCGCCGTAGGCCATGTGCAGGAGGTACATCACGTCCAGGTTGAAGGGATCTGTGGCCAACAGTTTCTTGCCGGTGGTGATGATCTCAGGGAACCGCTCGTAGAGCAACATCTCATTGAGGGCATCGGACTGGTCATTGGGCCGATAGGGATTATACCCGGCCTGGGTAGTCCAGCCGTAGTACAGGTGTTTGTAGTCCTCCAGGGTAAGGTTAGGGTCGTTGGCTTGGTAACGTTTCAGCAAGGTGGGGTAATACATCTTGGACTTGGGGGAAGTCACCGCGGTTTTAATGGCCGTATAATCTATTTTGGAAACCGCCTGCGCCTGATTAGAGGCGGTGGTCTGCGGATGTTTAGAAACGGTCTTTGGTTGTTTGGAGCCAGTCTGCGCCTGACTTTGAAAGACGAAACTGAGGAACAGGATACTTGAAAATAAAATTTGTTTCATGTAGAAATAAAGGGAAGTGGTACTAACAAGCCAATGGCAAATACAGTGCTAAAAACCTGCGGCCCCGCAAAAAAGTTGCGCCCCCCAGCGGCGGCCTTTTTATAAGGGAATCTGTTTTGAGCCTGTTTCTGGTAAAACAACGCAGAAACGGACGAATTATGCGGGGCAGACCAGTTTTAAAAACATGCTTTGTTTCCACATTAAAATAGTGTGGCCTTATTAAGATAGGGTGGCTTTCTCCTGTAGAAGGCTTTTACGCAAAGTAACTTGCTAGGAATTTCATCCTGCCGCCTACTCTAAAGACCTTGTCGTGTGCATAGTTCCTCTGAGAGTCTGCGCCGAGGCCGTTTCAAGTCCGTTTACTGAGAAACGGTTCTAAACCTGTGAGGTCTTGGAGACCTCACAGGTTTTCGCATTTAGCACCCGTTTACCCGCAAACAGGCCATAAACGCCAAGACGAAGGACTGCTGTGCGCACCCGCAGAAAAACCAGCCGAAGAAAGCAATGCGTGAGCGGCAAGGCAGTGCCTGGTCTCTATAGGAATCTGATTTCTGTTTACAGCCTGTTTCTGATAAAACGGCTTAGAAACGAGTTTTGGTAATTTTTCCCATCATGCATAGCACGCTTTCCAAACTTCCCGTACCTTTGCCCTGATTTTGGTGACAGCCTCGGCCTTCTGCCGAAGATGTCTTAAAAGGGAATCAGGTGAAAAACCTGAGCTGTTCCCGCAACTGTTATCTTCCTTTACGTTCTGCCCACCGCAGGCCACTGTCTGTTTTACAGATGGGAAGGCCGGGCCGAAGAAGAGAGCCAGGAGACCTGCCAACGTCAAACTTTCACCTGGAGGCTTTCGGGAAAAAAAGCAGCAAGGATGGTGGCCCCGCGTGGGCTGGCGTTTTCGTGTATTTCTTTCGTTGGGGTCTCCTCTGCTTTAAAAGCCGAGGGTATGTTCCGTTGTCTGTTTCTGTTTGCGTGGGTTCTGGTCAGCACGGAGTTTCTGGCTCCGCCGGAAAGCTATGCCCAACTGCAAGACACAGTACAGTTGGCCCCCGTTACTGTATCGGGTCATCGCTACACCAAGTATGCCGCTGGAGCCCGAGTGCAGACGGTAGACTCCCTGCTCCTGCAACGCAGGCCCGGCATCACGCTAGCCGATGTGCTGCAGCAACGCAGCCCGCTGTACCTCAAAAGCTATGGCAATGGCATGACCGCCACCGTGGCGTTCAGGGGTACTTCCTCCAGCCATACCGCCGTGCTTTGGAACGGGTTCAACATTGCGCTTCCTACCCTGGGTTTGTCAGACTTCGCGTTACTTCCCCCACCTATCAATACGCAGGTGAGCCTTCAGCACGGCCCCAGCGGTGCGTTGCACGGCAGCGGGGCGGTGGGAGGAGCTGTTCTGCTGGAAAACCCGGTTTCCTTTGCCCCTCAGCAACAGGTACAGGGGCAGCAGGAAATAGGCAGTTTCGGGCAACGCCGCACCGCCGCCGCGGGTTCTTTCTCCAACGGCCGTCTTGCCCTCACCTCCTCTTTCACCCGAACCTCAGCCGACAATGATTTCCGGTTTGAGAACACCACCGCCTTCGGGTCGCCGCGGGAAACGCAGCAGAATGCCGCCTTTGACCAGACCAGCCTGGCGCAGGAAGTACATTATCAGCTAAGTCCGGCGCAGCGGCTCTCGGTGCGGGGCTGGTACGTGAAAACGCATCGGCAGATACAACCTTCCATGGGCAGCGCCAACACCCACGCCCAGCAGGACGATGAAAACCTGCGCCTCATGGGCGAATGGCAAGGCCAGTTGGCCGGAGGTACCACCACCGTGAGAGCCGCCTACTTCAAAGACCGCCTGGATTACCAGGATGACGGTTCGCTTTCCCTTTCTACCGTTAATACCTACCAAACCCAGGTAGAACACGAGCGCACGTTGCTGCCGAATCTTCTGCTACAGGTTGGGGCTGAGGGTCAGTTATTCAAAGCCAATGTGGGCGGTTACGGCGGAAAAGTAGACGAACAGCGGTTCTCCACGTACGGCTGGCTGCGCTATGACCCGCTACCGAAACTTCAGCTAAGCCTGAACGTGCGGCAAGCCTGGGTACAGGGCTTTAATCCGCCGCTTACGCCTACGCTGGGCGCGAACGTCAGAATACTGGAACAGAACGGGAACACACTTACCGCGAAGGCGAATGTATCGCGCAGCTACCGCGTGCCTACCCTAAACGACCGTTACTGGCGTCCGGGCGGGAATCAGGCCTTAAAACCCGAAAGCAGCTGGGGCTACGAAGGTGGTTTGGAGCATCAATATAAAAAGGGGCAATTCAGCGGCACTTCAGAACTCACGGTTTATGCCGTACAGGTAAAAGACTGGATTCAGTGGCAACCTTCTTCAACAGGAAATTACTCTGAACCCGTCAACCTACAACACGTGCGCGGCCACGGGGCCGAGATGGACAGCCGGTGGCAGATTGCTTTAGAGAGAGACTGGTCTTTCGCCGGAGGCTTGGCGTACGCTTATACCATCTCGCAGCAGAAATTACCAGATGCCCGAGCGCAGCTACAGGAACGGCAGTTGTTCTACGTACCCAAACACAAAGCCGCTCTTTGGGCCGAAGCCCGTTACCGTACCTGGTGGCTCACGGGAGATGCCACCTTCACCGGCCGCCGGTTCACCGATAATGACAACAACAACTGGCTGCCTGGCTACGCGCTCGTGAATGCCAGTCTGGGCAAAACCTTCCGGTGGAACTCCTTCGAGACCCAGATTCTGGCGCAGGTGCAGAACCTTTCCAATACCGTGTACCAAACCATGGCCTACCGCGCCATGCCGCCGCGCAACTTCCGCCTGGCGGTTTCTTTGACGTGGGCTAAACCTCAAAACACTTCCGCTCACCCTTAATTAATTCACTACACTTTTACCATTACTATGAAAGTATCCCCATTTAAAAAGTACCTCCTGTATGTGCTGTTAGGCAGCAGTACCATTTTTGCCACCTCCTGTGACAGCGACAATGACGAAAATACGCCCAAAGGAGCTTACGAGCACGGTGTGTTTATTACTAACGAAGGCACCTTCACCTCACCCGACGCAGAAATCAGCTTTCTCTCTAGAGATACCAAAACCCTTACCCCAGATGTGTTTCAGCAGGTGAATAACCGTCCGCTCGGCAACGCCGCCCAGTCTACCACCTTTATTGGAGACCGAGCCTACATTGCCGTCAATGCCAGCGAGAAGATTGAAGTGGTCAATGCCAGTACTTTTGCCTCTGTGGGGGTCATCAACGGCTTGAAGATTCCCAGATACATGGCGGCCCTCAGCAACAACAAAGCCTATGTGACCGAGTATGTGGGGTACGACTTTTTCGGGTACACCGGCACGGGTAGGGTATCTGTTTTGGATTTAACCACCAACACCGTCACTAAAACCATCAACGTTGGCCTGCTGCCCGAAGGCTTATTGATTTACAACGGAAAACTGTACGTGGCCAACAGCAGTGAAAACACCATTTCGGTGATCAATACCGCGACAGAGGTGGTAGAGTCTACTATTACCGTGGGCGAATCTCCGAAGCACCTGGTGCTGGATGCGAACAACAAAATCTGGGTACTGCGGGGCGGCTACTCTTCACCCGGCGCTTTGGTGAAAATTGACCCGGCCAATAACAATGCCCTTACTTCCTATGATTTCGCGGCGGGAACCAGCGGCGCAGGCTTTTTAACCATCAACGGAGCCAAAAACACGCTGTACTATTCTTACGGCGGCAAAGTCTACGCCATGTCTACCACGGCCACCTCCGCCCCCGGCACCGCCCTCATCAACCGCAGTCCGTATGGCCTGGGTGTTGACCCAGAAACCAACATCCTGTATCTGGGGATAGGCGGATTTACGTCTAATGGCTGGGCCGTCCGGTACCAACCTTCAGGCACTGTCATTGACTCCTTCCAGGTAAGGATTGCGCCCAACGGCTTCACCTTCAGGTAATCCGTTTTAGACCCGTTTTTATAAAAATTAGCTTAAAACGCAACGAAGCCGGTCTTTTTGGGGCTGGCTTCGTTGCGTTTAACAGCATTATTATCGGTTCCCCCATGAACAAGGCATTTTTCTTCACACCCGTGCCGTTCCATGCAATTCCTGCTAATTTTCTACCTTAGCAGGATGAAACGTCTTTCCCTCACCAAAAAAGTATTGGGTGGCCTGCTAGGTGCCGCTGCTTTCTTCCCCATTTCTTGCAAAGAGGAAGAAAAAGTAGTGCTACCGGTGTATGAGGCGGGGGTATTGATCTCTAACGGGAGCGCCACCAATACGCCGGGCGGAAGCGTCAGCTATTATGACCGAGCCACTGGCACCGTAGAGCCAGACCTTTTCAATAAAGTAAACGGCCGGTCTTTGGAGGGCAATGTCATGACCATGGCCTCGGCGTTTGAGAAAACCTACCTCATCACCAGTAACCAAAAGATTGAAGTCCTGCACACCCGCACCTTTACCTCGGCGGGGGTTATCCAGGGCCTGACTGCGCCGCAAAGGTTTGTTGCGTTCAGCAACAGGCTCGGCTTTGTCTCAGAGGCGGGGGCGGCGTCAGCTACGTCGGGCAGGGTGATGGAGGTAAACCTGAGCACCTATCAGATAACCGACACCATTACTACGGGCAAGAACCCCGGGGCCATGGCGCTGGTAGGAACCCGCCTTTACGTGGCCAATGGCCACAACAAGATCAGCGTCATCAATACCACCAACGACAGAACTGACACCACCCTCACCGTAGGAGACAACCCTAACAGTATGGTGGTAGACGCCTCCGGATTCCTTTGGGTTTTATGCGCCGGAAAAGTTGATGCCACCAATCCGGGGAACAACACCAGAGGCCGTTTGATAAGGATAACCACCACCAACCTCAGGGCCGCACCCAGAGTGTTTGAGTTTCCGGGTGCCGCTTTCCAACCCAGAAACCTGGCCTTAAGCATTACCAGGAACCGGCTTTATTTTGTGTATGACGGGGTGTACGTGATGGAGACCGCCGCCACGGCCCTGCCAAAAGAACCCCTCATTCCCCGCAGGTTCCAGGCGTTAGGCCAAGACCCCACCGATGGGCTTCTGTACACTTCGCGGACAGATTCAGACGGAATCTCTGGTTGGGTTATCCGTTACCGCCCCACGGGGGCCGCAGTAGATTCCTTTCAGGTGCAGGGTATTCCAACCGGCTTCGGTTTCCGGTAGACCTTTTTTAGCCTGTTTTCCTGAAAGAAGGCCTAAAACAGAAAAGCCTGCCTTATTTTGAGGCAGGCTTTCCTGTTTTATTCTTTTCCTGAGTTAGAGCTTTTTTGAATTTGAGGTTTGCCGGCTCAACTAACCAGAGAAAGGTTCTGCGGAAGCGTTTTTTGAGCAGCGCAGCAACCCTACGGGGCGACGCAACCGTGAACGCAGGTTCTTTTTAGGATTGTTTGCAGCGCAAAACTCAAATGTAAACAAGCTCTCAATGATTGTCTCTGTTCTGCGTTCTTTCGGCCGCGCCGCCAACTCCTTGGTTGCTAGCCCCATTACGCGCTCTCATTTTGTCTTCCTGCTGGTCATAGATGGCCTGGTTAGCAGAATCCTGGGAAGTATTGCCTACGGGATCCTGTGTATTGTCTGACACTCCTCCAGGATTGTTCTCAGTGGGGCTTTTGTCTTTGAAGTCACTTTCCTCTACGTTCACTTCACCCTCGCTGGTGCCAGTGCTGCAGGCGGCGGTACCTACTAGTAATGCGCCTCCCAGAAACAAAGAACAGGAAACACGTTTTATGGGAATGAATAGCTTTCTCATAGATATGGGTCAGTAGTTTAGCAATTAGGCGGGCCAGCCCGAATACCTGGGGCCTGCTCTAAGGATAGTACGCGCTTCATCGGCTTTGAGTTAACCCGGCCGTTCCTTTCCGCCACATTTTGCTTTCCCGTTCGCTTGGGCTAACCTTAATGAACCCTCTCTCCGTACAACAGAAAACTGGGGGCAACCCAACAGAATCATTTGTATAAGTTTCACTTCAATTAAAGGAGAAGAAATCATGACCAAAGGAAAAGGCGAGAATAGCCCAAAGCAGCATAGACCAGACCAAGACAGAAGCTACCGCGACATCAACAGCCAGGACGACCAGCTCAACAACAGCAACCGGCACAACAACAACCCGCCCTACGAGGGCTCCCCCGAAACGCGCTCCAACCCCCAAGGCGATAGCAGCGGAAACCAGAAATCCAGCAACAATGACCAAGGCGGCCTGGATACCGGGGCCGGCGTGAGCGGACAGCCCAACAACGAGCACAACCACAACCCAGACCAGGGCAACAACCCGCCAAACTTCCAGGACGGCCCCGTGGCTGGCGGCGCCGATAACACCCGGGGCGAGAACGTACCCTCCCGGGAAGGACACGGCGGCGGCGCTAAAAAAGGCAAGTTCGACCCTGAGCAACACTCCCCGCAGGGCTCCAACGCCAACCCCTCAGACACCCGCGGCGCAGATTCCTCAGACAAGGAGTTCCGGAACAACCAGCCCAACGCCAGCACCCTCAAAGGCCACAAAGACAAAGAAGGCCTGGGCAACGAGAAAGAATAGGCTCTTTTTTTGGCAGAAAGGCGGCAGGCGTTTTGGGCCTGTTTTCCGCAAAAGACCCGGAAAACGACCGGGTCTTTTGTTTTTTCTATGGGCGGGGTACGTTGGGCCGGAAACCAGCTTTGCCGTATCTTCGCGGTACCGTCTGTTCTGGCAGACTTTAACAATTCACGTATGGAAGCACAACCCAATGACAATGTGATCACCCCCAGTGTAGTAGCGCAAAGCCTTTCTTTTGAGGGCTATATGGCTTTGGTTCGCGAGGCCGTAGCCCAAGGAAAAACCACCGGGGTAGACCAGTCCAATGCGCTGGCGAAGTACACCAAAGACAACCTGGTCATTATGGAGCGCACCTACCAAACCCCGCTCCTTCCGGAGTTGGTGGAAATGGTGCAAGCCTTAGAACAACCACAACTGTGGCTGGTGCTCACCGAAGGCTGGTGCGGCGATGCCGCCGTGCACTTGCCCGTGCTGGCGGCCTTGGCAGAGCAGTCGCCCGAGGTGGAGTTAAGGACAATTCTGCGCACCGAGCAGCCCACCGTCATGGACGCGTACCTCACCAACGGCGGCAAAAGCATTCCCAAACTGATTGCCCTCAACGCCCATACCCTGCAACCACTGGGTTCCTGGGGGCCCCGGCCACAGGTGCTGCAGGAGTATGTGCTCAACCTGAAAAAGCAGGAACTTCCCATGCCCGAGTTCATCAAGAAAGCCCTAGAATACTCAGCGGCCGACAACGGGCAGGCCCTGCAGGCCGAGCTCCTGCAACTGATTCCCCAATGGGTTAGAGTTTCGCCAGCGTAACATGGCCAAAGCAGTCAAAAGACATCCGTTCCAGCGGGACTGGCGCCGCGACCTGCTCATTGCCGCCCTCATCAGCATGCTGCTGGCCATGGCGCTGCTGCTCTACACGTTTGGGTTACCCCGTGATTTTATTTTCCGGCTGTTTAATGCCTTTTTTGGTATTTTTATTCTGATTACCGGAACCGCGTTTGTGATTGTGCCCTCCGTGAACTGGGTTTTCATGCGGTTTTCTGGAAAACGACCCAAAAACGCCAAAGCAGTCCCCAAAGTAGCCGCCCCCAAACGCAACCTGCCAAAAAAGAGTCCTGAGTTCTGAGTCCTGAGTCTAGAGTCAGGATTTTCAAAACGCAGCACTCAGGACTCAAGACTCAGAACTCTTTCAATATGGAACATCGCCTCTACATCAAGAACATGGTTTGCCCCCGTTGCATTGCCACGGTTACGGAGGTACTGAGCCAGCAGGGCTGGGCGGTGCAGGAGGTAAAGCTCGGCGAAGCCGTCATCGCCGGAGACCAGGAGGCAGACACCTCGGTTCTTTCTGAGGCCTTGCAGGCGCACGGGTTTGAGCTGCTGCAGGAGAAAGACGAGCAGCTCACCGAGTTAATCAAAACCACCCTCCTGGAATACCAGCGCCATCTGGAGGAAGAATACCAACCCATCACCACCTCGGTGTATTTGGCCGAGAAACTGGGCATGTCTTACCAGCACCTGAGCAAGGTTTTCTCGCAGCACACCGGCACCACCATTGAGAAATACCTCATCCGGCTCAAGATTGAGCGCGTGAAAGAACTCATCTCCTACGGTGAGCTAACCCTGAGCGAAATCGCCTTCAAACTGCAGTACAGCAGCGTACAGCACCTTTCCAACCAGTTCAAGAAAGTGACCGGCCTCTCCGTCACCGACTATAAAAAGAACCCCTCCATTGACCGCACCGCGCTGGACAATCTGGCCTAGACGGTAATTGTACACATCTCAACGCTGAATTTTATAAGAACGCTGCTTGCCTGACGGCGTATGAATGATGGTGACCCTGATCAACCAAGGGAATCAAACCTGGCAATTGAACAGGAATACAGAGTGCGAATGTGATTATACTTTGTTCCACCTAAAACCAATTCTATGCACAACTCACACATCAGACCCGTCTTAGACGCCCTGCACGAATGTATTTTGGCCTGTGAGCACTGCGCCACTTCCTGTCTGCAGGAAGAACACGTGCACATGATGGCCCGCTGCATCCAAACAGACCGCGACTGCGCCGATATTTGCCGCCTCACCCTTACCTTGCTGGCCCGAGGTTCGCAGCACGGCAAACACCTCTTACGCGAATGCATTGAGGTCTGCGAAGCCTGCGCCACCGAGTGCGAACAGCATGACCACGACCACTGCCAGCAATGCGCCGAAGCCTGCCGCCGCTGCGCCGAGGCTTGCCAGTCACTGGCCGCGTAATCCATTCTCCCGTAAAAAGACAAAACAGCCGGGCTTGTTCCGGCTGTTTTGGTTTGGGTTCCCCTTCCATAGGCAAGGCACGGGTGAGAACCCAAAGCAGGGCTGGTCTTATTTTCTTCCTTTTTTGCCCGAAGGCGACAGGAGGGTGGTCTCTTTGGTGACACTTCTGACTTTATCTTCTGAGTAATAGGCCGGGAAATAGCCGTCTTGGGCCCAAAGCTCAAAAAGGTTTTTGTAATACGGGCTGGTAGGGTCGCCTGACTGGCCGGGCGTATTGATCATGCGGGCAGAGTCCCAATCGCCTACATCCACTATCAGCCGGAAACTGGCCCCGCTGGACTGGTTATCATACCCGCCGGTAGAGTTAGGGGTGTGGCTGTTCCCGCCCCGGGGGGCGGGCCCAACGTCGGCCCTTTTCTTCCACTGGTCATTCGCCAGCCCGGGCAAGCGGTTGACCAAGGTTACGTGCTTGTACTTCTCCTGGCCGTACTGCCAGTTCTCCAGGGAATTCCCCAGTTTTTTCTGCAGTTCCGCCACGGCCATCCCAAATGTCTTCTTCAGGAAAGCGTCTCTGCCCGCCTGGGGAGTAGCCCCAAACCGCTGGTCAGGCTTTTGCAGCCAGCCAATCACCTTGGTCAACTGTAAGCCCACCAATCCTTTTAGTTCCTGGGGAATGAACTGCTGCCGGGCCTCCTGCATGATCTGCCGTTCCCACATAGCGTAAATGCCTGCGCTGATGGACTCCCCCTGCAGGATGAAATCCCATTCCAAGAGCCGGTTTTTGGCCTGCTGGGTTAATTTATCTTCAAAGGTAAAGGGCCGTAGCAGGGGCACCAGCGTTCTCCCCGGAATAGAGAAATAGTCTGCTTGCAGCGCCTCCATGTCTTGCATGGTTACGTTGGGGTTCTTCTCCAGCACCTCGTTGATGCGGTCTCCGCGGAAGGGGTCTGCCCAGGTATAGTTCACGGCCTCCCAATGTTGGTACGTTTCTGGGGTGACGTTCTGGTTTGCCGTGGCGAAGAACCCTTTCTGGGGGTTGAGCATATGCGGCCTCTCTTTGATGGGCAGATAGCCAGACCACTCATACCGGCCGTCACCGGGTACGGGCACCATGCCGCTGAAATTTTTCCTGACGGGCACAATGCCCACTACCTGCCAGCCAATGTTCCCTTTCTTATCGGCCCAGATCATGTTCTCACCCGGTATGTGGCTGTAACTGCAGGCTTCCCTGAACTCCTCCCAGTTTTTGGCTTGGTTCATCCGCAGGGAGGCCAGATAGGGGGCGCCGCCCGGCTCCAGCCAGGCGCATTTCACGGCGTAGGCTTTGTGGTTGATTGAGTCAATGAAAGTGACGGGCCCGTGCACGGTGTACCGCAAGGTAGCGCTGACGGGCTGGGCATTCTTCACCGGAATGGATTCGGTCAGTTCCTCCATGGTCACCCACTTGCCTTTGTGGCGGTATTGCCTCAAGTTGGCCGGGTTCAGGTCGTAGACGTAGAGGTCTTCGCCGTCTGTCTCATAGATGGTGAGCCCCCAGGCGCCGTGCTCGTTGTGACCAATAGACACCCCCGGAATGACAGGTTCGCCGCCCCCGATCACGTTCCAGCCCGGGGCCACCAAATGCACCATGTACCGCAAAGAAGGAACGGCTATGCTGCGGTGCGGGTCATTGGCCAGCATGGGGTAGCCACTGGCGGTTCTGCTACCGCTCACAATCCAATTGTTGCTACCCAGGAGCCCGTGCTCAAAAGGTTCTTTCTTGGGGTTGGACAACTGGCGGTTCAGCATGTCTGCCTGGCCCACCAGGTCTTTGGCGGCGGGGTTGAGGTGGGTGGACTTAAACACAATGTCTTTCTGATACGCCTCATACAGTTCCAGGATCTTTTCTGAGAGAAGCGCCCCCTTGATGCTGCTGTCCAGCGCCAAGTTAGGTTCTTTGGGATGGAACCACATGAGGTCTTTCACCTTGGCTTCCCCGGCTTTGGCCACGGCCATCCCTATGCTCAACTCTTCGGTGACGTTGCCCAACAGCCCCTGGTGCCGCGAGATGACTACGTCAGGCGTCCATTTGCCGGGCCGGATGGAGAGCAGTTTGAATTCTACGGGAAGCAGTTCCGGTTTCTGGGCCACTTCATCAATGTACGCGTTCACGCCCTTTACGTAGGCGTTGATGATGGCTTCGCCCTGCGGATGATAGTGGTTGAGTTCCTTTTTCAGGTCTCCCCTGAACTTGAAGAGACGGGCCCCCATGTCTCTTTTCACCTCATCTGGCCCCAGCAGCTCCGCCACGGTGCCGGTGGCCTCGCGGCGCCACATCTCAAACTGGAACAGGCGGTCTTTGGCGGCGGCGTACCCTTGCGCGAAAAAAAGGTCATGCTGGTTAGCGGCATAGATGTGGTTAACCCCCCATTGATCCCGAAGGATCTCTACGGGGGCGTGCAGGCCAGCCGTGACAAGCTTTTTCTTGGTTTGGGCGGCGGCATCTCTGTTACAAAGCAACATTGACAACAGAAACACCCAGCAATAGAAGGAGTAAAACGAAAGGCGCATGATGGAGAGGGTTTTACGGTGACAAGGATGGAACGTGACAGTACAAGTATACAGGGAAATGTTCTCTTACTTCTACATCACCGCTTATTTTATAAGTAGTTCTCGGTAAGACCGCAAGCAACCTGCCATTCTCCTTTCCCTACTCTCTGGATTACGGATCACCTTGGGGCGTATCAAACTGTTCTCCTTTCACCAAAACAGGCCAAAAACAGAAGGCCCTCCCAGCCAGAACCAACGCAAGCGGGTGCTGCGCCAGAGGTGAATGAATAGCAGGTTCATTACTCATCCACTCACGTTCGGCGCTCCTGCCCCTGGTTCCCGGCGAGGCCCGAGACCCGCCTCCTCACAAGGCACGAGACGAAAGTCCTGCGCCAGTTTACTTTCCAACTGCCTGCCTGCTTCCGCGATGCCGCCCGCTCCCAAGACCTCGTAGTGTGCGCAGCTCCTACGAGTGTCTGCGCCCATGCCGTTTCCGGCCTGTTTCCCGCAAAACAGCCCCGAAACACATCAGCAAAGCCCTTGCTGTTCGGGAGTTCTACTCCCGAACCTGCCTGCTGCCGAGTTCCCCTCCGCCGGGAGTCACGGGCAGGTGTTGCAGAAGAAGGGGAGTGGAACTCCCCGGCAGCTTGCTTCCGGAGGGGAACTCCGAAAGAGCGGTTGGGCGGTGTTTCACAGGTTTTCGCGTTTCGGGCCCGTTTTCCCTAAAACAGCCCTTAAACGCATCAACGGGGCTCCCCTCTCCGTGGGAGAGGGGCTGGGGGTGAGGTCTCTTTCCTGCGGGAAGCACTACCCGTAATCCCCGGATGCAGCCAAGCTTCTAAGGGCAGGGCAAAGGGGTGAAAAGCACTTCGGCCCCCGTCTTATTTCCGCTCGTACACCACTTTCCCGCCTACCACCGTCAGCACCACTTTCGCGCCTTTGATGGCCTCCGGTGCCATGGTAGTGATGTCTTGGCTCAAGAGCACGAAATCGGCCAGCTTGCCGGGGGAAAGGGTTCCTTTCCGGTTTTCCTCAAACGAGGCGAAGGCGGCGCTGGCGGTGTAGGCGCGCAGGGCTTCCTCTACGGTTATCTTTTGTTCGGGCACCCAGCCGGTGGGGTTCTTCTCATCTATGGTGCGGCGGGTGACGGCGGCGTAAATGCCCTCCAACGGCGTGGCCGGGGCCACGTACCAGTCGCTTCCGAAGGTTATTCTGGCCTTGCTGTCCAATAGGCTCCTGAAGGGGTAGGTTGTTTTGCTGCGCTCCTCCCCAATGACCTCATCGGCCCAGCGGCCGTCATCTATGGCGTGGTAGGGCTGTACGCTGGCAATGACCTGCAGGGCATGGAACCGGGGAATGTCCTGGGGCGCTATGTGCTGGGCGTGCTCTATGCGGAAGCGGCGGTCGCGGGGGCCGTTCTCCTGGGCTACGCGCGCAAAGATGTTCAGCTGCTCGTGGTTGGCCCGGTCGCCTATGGCGTGCACCATGACCTGCAGCCCCGCTTTGTCGGCCCCGGCCACCTGCTGGTACAGCTCGGCGGGCGGGGTCACGAAAAAGCCGCTGTCGGCGGGGGCGTCAGTGAAGGGTTGCAGGAAAGCGGCGGTGTGGGAGCCCAGGGAGCCGTCCACGAAGCCTTTGAGGCCGCCAATCTGCAGGTATTTATCGCCCCGGCCTTCTTTCTGCACCTCGTCGCGCAGCTCTTCCCAGGAGGCCAGCGGCACCACTGCGTAAATGCGGGTCTGGAGGCGGTTTTGCTTATTGTTGCGCCGGTATACCTCCAGATCTGCCCAGGTACCCATGCTGTGCACCGACGTGACCCCCTGCTCGGCTACGTAGCGCATGGCCGCCGCCAGGGCGCGGTCTTTCAACGGGGCCGGCGGGTCTGTGATGGCGCTGTAGAACGGATTCATGGCGTTGTCTTTGAAAACCCCGGCCGGCTCACCGGCCGGGGTGCGCACGATGGTACCGCCGGGTACATCTTTGGTGTGGCGGGTGACCTTGGCCGCCTGCATGGCTTTGCGGTTGGCCAGGGCCATGTGCCCGTCCAGGCGCTGCAGGAATACCGGGTGCTCTGCCGTGACCGAGTCAATCCAGGCGCTTTGCGGCAGCTCGCCGCCCCAGTTGGTATGGTCCCAGTCGCCGCCGGTGATCCAGGTGCCGGGCGGCACCGTTTTGGCGAAGGCGGCTACCCGCGAAATGAACTCTTCTTTGTTCTTGGCGTCGCGGAGCTGCACCGACCCCAGGTTGAACCCTCCGTCAATAAAATGCACGTGGGTGTCTATGAAACCCGGGGTAACCAACTGCCCCCTCGCCTCTATGACCTGGGTGCTGTCGCCCACCAGGGCGCGCACCTGGGCCGTGGAACCTACCAGCAAGATGGAATCTCCCCCTATCGCCATGGCCTCGGCCCAAGGCTGCGCTTCGTTCCCGGTCCAGATTTTGCCGTTCAGCACGACCATCGCCGCTTTTTGGTTGGTGCTGTTCTCTCTTGAGCAACCCAGGGACAAGACGATGCCGACCCATAGGAAAAGTTGCCAAAGACGTTTAGGCGGCGTTCGTGGTTCAGTTTGGTTCATAAGGTTGCAGGGTATAAGGAAAGGGTCTCCGTTAGATCATCAATATAGAAAGGTTTCTATAGATTGCGCGCAGAACGAGCGATTTATGGAGCCCGTTTTAGCCTCTTTTTCTTGAAACAAGGCTAAGAGCCCGTTGGGATTCCATCTTTGGGCGGCAACCAATCCTAAAAAGAACCTGCGGAGGCGTTTTTGGCCTGTTTTCCGAAAAACAGGGTAAAAACGCCTTTCTAACGCCGGGCCGGAGAATCAAAATTCTGTAACGTATACAGCAAATCATGTAAGATTTCCGCGTACTTCCGTATCTTTCTTTGCACCTTATCCGCCTCCCTTACCCGCAGATTCTTATGGCGCATTCTCCCGGACACTCGCACGCCCACCACCCCGGGCATTCCCACGGCCACGGCTTACCCGCCTCTGGGCACCTGAACACAGCGTTTCTGCTGGGCATTACCCTGAACCTTCTGTATGTGGCCGTGGAGGCCGGGGCCGGATGGTGGTACAATTCGCTCGCGCTGCTCACCGATGCCGGGCATAACTTCACCGATGTCATCAGCCTGCTGCTGGCCTTTTTCGCCCTCAAGATGGCCCAGCGCAAACCCACTGATAGGTTTACCTACGGCTATGGCAAAAGCACCACGCTGGTCTCGTTGCTCAACGCGGTGCTGTTGCTGCTGGCGGTGGGCGCTATCGGGTGGGAAGCCATTGAACGGCTGGGTACCGCGCCCGTTCTTAACGGAACGGCCATCTCCATCGTCTCCGGAGTTGGTATTCTCATCAACGCCGGCACCGCTCTCCTTTTCTTCCGCGACAAAGACCATGACATCAATGTGAAAGGCGCGTACCTGCACATGGCCGCCGATGCGTTGGTCAGTCTAGGCGTGGTGGTATCTGGCCTGGTCATGTATTACACCAATTGGTTCTGGGTAGATGCCGCCATGAGCCTAGTGATTGTGGTGGTGATTGTCTGGAGCACCTGGGGCTTGCTGGTAGAGTCGCTGCGCCTCAGTTTAGATGCCGTGCCGCAGGGAATTGACTTGGCCGCCATCAGGGCTTACCTGCTGGAAGTACCCGGCGTGGCCGAGGTGCATGACCTGCACGTCTGGGCCATGAGCAGCACCGAAAACTCCCTCACCGCGCATTTGGTCGTAAAAGACGAGGCCTCAGAACCCCAACTCTCTAAGATTACCGCCGGGCTGCGCGACCATTTCCATATTCCGCACGTGACTCTGCAGGTAGAACGCAGTGCCGCAAGCTGTACCGAGGCCGGGGTGTATCATTAAGAAAGAACTATGCTGTTTTGGGGCTCTTTCCTAAAAAGGGTGCTCTAAACGGTACCCCCAATTTTCTGAATCACGTATAAAAAGGTTCACCAAACGTCAAGCCTATGCGTTCTGAGTATAAACCGGCCATAGATGCGTTGCTCGCGTGCATCGCGGCCTGCGACCACTGCGCCACCGCCTGCCTGCAGGAAGAAGAAGTGAAAAAGATAGCGCGCTGCATTCACCTGGATTTGGACTGCTCTGCGTATTGTAGTCTCACGGCTTCGTTCCTGTCCAAAGGTTCTGAGCACGCGCGCCTGGTGCTGCGACAGTGCGTGGAAATCTGCGAAGCCTGCGCCATCGAATGCGAACGCCATGCCCATGACCACTGTCAGGCCTGCGCCGAAGCCTGCCGCCGTTGCATTGAAGTCTGCCAGGAACTCATCCCTAAATCTGACCCCGTCGCTGACCTGCTGTACGCCTCAGCCTCTTAACCCTTGACCATCCGTTTCTAACCTGTTTCCAGGAAATAAGCCCTATAACGAAGAAGCTCCTCTACAGTAGGAGCTTCTTCGTTTTTGTACGGGCAATCCCTTGTGGTTGCCCTTAAACAGTAGCCGTATCAATAGGCAGAATAACAGGATTCACCCATCAATCTGGAACCTTTCTGGTGCGGGGAAACAGAAAAGGGCAACCACAAGGGATTACCCCTACATAGATACAATGGAATTTTATAACACCGCATACACAATGCTGTAACGCCCTCGCCGTCTGGTGCCCGTATCTTTGTAGTATACTTTGAACCTAATGAAAACCACCATGGCAACCCTCACCAAAGAAAAACCGACCTCTGCCATAAAAAATAGCTTTCCCATTGATGGCATGAGTTGTGCGGCCTGCGCCGTGAGCGTAGAATCTATGCTGCAGGCCCAGCCCGGCGTGCAGAGCGCCGCCGTGAACTACGCAAACAAAACCGCGCTGGTAGAATATGCTCCGGGCACTGACCTTCACTCTCTGCAGAAAGCCATCCAAGACATTGGCTATGACCTGCTGCTGGAGAAAGAGGAAGCCACCCAAGAAGCCCAACAGGCCCGCGAGCAGGAAGCTTACAGCCAAATAAAAACCAAAACCCTCTGGGCCGCCGCCTTGTCTTTGCCGGTGGCGGTCATTGGTATGTTTTTCCACCACATGCCCTACGGCAACTGGATTATGCTGGCCCTCACCCTGCCGGTGGTGTTCTGGTTTGGGAGAAACTTCTACGCAAACGCCTTTAAACAGGCGCGCCACGGCAAAGCAAACATGGACACGCTGGTGGCCCTGAGCACCGGCATCGCGTTTCTGTTCAGTGCCTTTAACACGTTTTACCCACAGTTTTTCCTTTCTAGGGGGCTGGAGCCGCACGTGTATTATGAAGCCGCTACCGTCATCATCGCCTTCATTCTTTTAGGCAAACTGCTGGAGGAACGGGCCAAATCCCGCACCTCGGGAGCCATCAAAAAGCTGATGGGCTTGCAGCCGAAAACCGTGAAAGCGGTTCGGAACGGCCAGGAAATAGAACTGCCTGTGGAAGACGTGTTGGTGGGCGATGTGCTGGTGATTCGTCCGGGCGAGAAGATTCCGGTGGATGGCCGGGTGGTCAGCGGCTCCTCGTTTCTGGATGAGAGCATGATTAGCGGCGAGCCGATTCCGGTGGAGAAAAAAGCGGGCGACCAGGTGTTCACCGGCACCATCAACCAGAAAGGCAGTTTGCAGATTTCGGCGGAGAAAGTGGGCGCGCAGACGCTTTTGGCCCAGATTATCAAAATGGTGCAGGAAGCGCAAGGCTCCAAAGCCCCGGTACAGAAACTCACCGATAAGATCGCCGGCATCTTCGTGCCCATCGTGATAGGAATTGCCCTGCTCAGTTTCGTAGCCTGGTACTTCCTGGGCGGCGACAATAACGTGACGCATGCGCTCCTGGCTTTGATTACCGTGCTGATAATTGCCTGTCCGTGCGCACTTGGTTTGGCGACGCCAACCGCTATCATGGTGGGCGTGGGCCGCGGGGCTGAGAACGGAATCCTCATCAAAGACGCCGAAAGTCTGGAAACGGCCCATAAACTCACCGCCATCGTGCTGGACAAAACCGGCACCATCACCAAAGGCAAACCCGAGGTCACCGAACTGGTCTGGGCCGTGCCTGCCGAGGCCCAACAGGTTTTGGCTCCCGTCTTGCTGGCCATGGAAAACCAGTCAGAGCACCCGCTGGCCGAGGCAGTTTCCAAGCATCTTACTGAAAACGGCATAAAAGCGGCGGCGCTAGCGCAGTTTGAAAGCGTCACCGGGCGGGGCGTACGGGCGCAGCACCAAGGCCAGACTTATTGGCTGGGCAACGAGAAACTGATGCAGGAGAACAACCTTCGGTTTACCCCTGATTTAGAAGAAACGGCTCAAAAACTCAAAGCCGAGGCCAAAACGGTGGTCTTCGCGGGAACCCAGGGGCAGGTAGTCGCCCTTATTGCCATCGCGGATGCGATTAAGGATACTTCGGCGCAAGCCATTCAAGAGTTGCAGCACCTTGGGCTACAAGTGTACATGCTTACCGGTGACAATACCCAAACTGCGGCGGCGGTGGCCAAGCAAGTAGGTTTGCAACACTTCAAAGCCGAGGTGATGCCGCAGGACAAAGCCGATTTCATCCAGGAACTGCAACGCCAGGGACACGTGGTGGGCATGGTAGGCGACGGTATCAACGACTCACAGGCCTTGGCGCTCGCCGATGTGGGCATTGCCATGGGCCGGGGAACCGACATTGCTATGGATGTGGCCAAAATCACGCTCATGCACTCAGACCTCAACGCCATTGCCAAAGCCATCAAACTGAGCAAAGCTACCGTGCGTACCATCCACCAAAACCTGTTCTGGGCATTTATTTACAACGTCATCGGGATACCCGTAGCGGCCGGTTTGCTGTACCCCGTGTGGGGATTTCTGCTAGACCCTATGTTGGCGGGTGCGGCCATGGCGCTGAGTTCCGTCTCGGTGGTCACCAACAGTTTGCGCCTCCGGACGTTTAAATTGTAGGATTACTGATGGTTACTTGTTGATTGCCCGCATTCCTGCCTGTTCCGATTCTTACTTGTTAATTTTTACTTCCTACTTAAAATATGAGCACTCAAAAATTCAAAACCAACATCAAGTGCGGCGGCTGTATCGAGGCCGTGACGCCTTCGCTGGACAACACGCCGGGTATTTACCAATGGCAGGTGGACACCGCTAATCCAGAGAAAATCTTAACCGTTGAAGGCGACGCTTCTTCTGACACGGTGATTCAGGCGGTGGAACTCGCGGGCTACACCGCCACCAAAATAGACGACTAAGTTGCTGAAAGCAGAACGGCCACTCAATTAGAGAGGCCGTTCTGCTTTCATTTTCAATATAGTGAAAACATTAAAAATAGATTGTCCTCCTGAAAGGAACTAGGTGGCGAACGGCAGTGGCGTTTATTCATGGTTTTTCTAGTTTGCCCACAAGATCCTTTCAGGATGACAAAGAAGGGAGAAGATGGCAAAGAAGAAAGAAGGGCCTAGGTTTTCCTGCCAAATAACTTAGCCGTAAGTGTGCGATTTATCATAAGTTTACCGGCGCATCGTTTACAGGTAAATTACTCCATTCGGCATGTTCAAACATCTTCTGTTCGGGATTGTCCTTTTCTTCAGTTGTGCTTTTTCTTCTGCATGCCACGCCCAAACCACTGAACCAACTGCTACCACCTCGGGCAAATACCGCTACCTGCTCCTGTCTAAAACTGGCACTATTTCGCGTTTCCGGATTCAGATGGGGGAATCTATTACCTTCAAGCGTTTCCAGGACAAGAAACTGCAAACCCGGGTAGTGCTGGACATCCGGGGAAATTCTTTCTTTGTGGAAGGGCTGGAGGTGCCGCTGAAGGATGTAGAGAAAATCAGGCTCCGGAACCATACCGGCGGCCGGAAAGTAGCCAGCTTTGCGGGCGCTTTCCTGAAGACGGCCGGCGTGGTCTTCACCACGGTGGGCGTCATCAATACCCTCACGAACCTAAAGGCAAAAGACAAACTAGACCGGGAAGATGGCCTGCAAACCACGGCCGCAGCCCTCGCGCTGTACGGCATCGGGGAAGGCTTGCACGTTCTCCGGAAGGGCACCTACAAAATCAATCAAAAATGGACGCTGAAAGTCATTGAGATGTACTAACCTCTTCTGACCTCCGCGTCCATTTCTGTTTTAAGCCTCTTTTCCGAAAAACAGTCCCGAAACGCAATTCTTCTTACACTTATATCGTCCCCCTTTGAAGGGGGTAGGGGGATGACAGGGCGGCAAAAAGAACCGACTGCTTTGAAAGTGCGGTTCAACTTTATGAAACTCGGGGAATGCCATTATCTGCATGAGAAATCATCCCCCTACCCCCTTCAAAGGGGGGACGGAATGCGTGAAGGCCTAACTACTTATGAACTGCAAGACAGCATAGAGCAACCGGCTTTTTGGCTGGCCCAGTCTGGTCTTTTGGCGAAGAACTCATCAAAGTTGCGGGAATACGGGTCTTTCATGGCCGCTTGTAGTTTCAGGAACAGCGTGTTCTCCCCACGTTCCAGTTGTTCTATGGCTTGGTGCAAAAGATAATTCCGGAGGATAATTCTGGGGTTGGCCTTCTGCATCATCTGAACAGTTTCCTCGCGGGAGCTGGTGTTGGCTTGCAGGCGCGTCTGGTAATCGGTTAGCAAGGTATGCAGCGTCTGGCGTTCTCCTTTCTCCAAGGGGCGGTAGAAACTGTCCTGGAAATGGGCTTCCGTTTCTGCTTCGTTTTCCAGATTTTGAGGCAAATCTATGAGCAGTTGGAAGAAAATGGTCATGTCCAGGTTAAGAGTAGAGAGCGTATAGGTGAAGCGGGTGATGAGTTCCTGGTCGCCTTCCTTTACTTCGTCCAACCCTAATTTATTGGCCATCATCCGGTAATACTTCTCGTGGAAAATATCGCTGTAAGTTTCCAGGATAGCTACTAATTCCTCGGTGCCCGGCAGCAAAGGCGCGATGGCGCTGGCCAGGCAACCCAGGTTCCAGTAGGCAATGGAGGCCTGTTTCCCGAAGGCGTAGCGGCGGCCCGGCAAATCGGTGGTGTTGGGCGTGAAATCGGGGTCGTAGTCGTCCAGGAAGGAGAAGGGGCCGTAGTCAATGGTGAGGCCCAGGATAGACATGTTGTCAGTGTTCATGACGCCGTGCACAAAGCCTACGCGCATCCAGTCCACCATGAGGCTGGCGGTTCTTTCCATGATTTCCTGAAACCAGGCCAGAATCCGGTTTTCGCCCTGCAAGTGCGGATAGTAACGGTCAATAGTCCAGTCCACCAGTTTCTGCAGGTTCTCGTTTTCGCGGCGCGCGGCAGGCATCTCAAAACTCCCGAAACGCAGCAAACTGGGTGCTACCCGCATGACAATGGCCCCAGGCTCATAGGCGGGGTTGCCGTTGTAGAACATATCGCGCAGCACCTTGTCGCCGGTAGAAACCAAACTCAGGGCTCGGGTAGTAGGTACGCCCAGAAAATGCATGGCCTCGCTCATGAGGTATTCCCGCACCGAGGAACGCAACACCGCCCTCCCATCGGCCCGGCGCGAGTACGGCGTGAGTCCTGCGCCTTTCAGCTGCAGTTCCCAGGACTTCCCGCTCGGCGCTTCCCATTCGCCCAGCGTAATGGCCCGGCCATCACCTAACTGACCAGCCCAATTCCCGAACTGGTGCCCGGCGTAGCAAGCGGCGTAGGGGTACATAGAAGGGGCCACGTGGTTTCCGCCCAGAATGTCAATGTCTTTCTGGTTGGTGGGCTTTTCAATACCGAGTTCCTGGGCTAGTTCCTCAGACCAGGCCAACAACTCGGGTTTCTTAACCGGGGTTGGTATGGCTTTGCTGTACAAGACGCCGGGCGTCTGGCGCGGTTTGGTATTGCCGCTGTCATCGCCGGGGAAAGTGGCCACAAACTCGTTTTTATATTCTTTTTCGCTTAATGAGGGCATAGGTTTCTGGAGGTAAGTGCTCTCCGTTTTAGGGGTGTTTTTCAAAAAGGGCGCACGAACGGAGCATTCTTTTAACAGAAATAAAGCGAAAGTAGTTGAGTTTAGCCGCTATCTTTTTCTGTACCGCCTTCCGCAGGGAAGTCGCTTTGATACGTTTCGGGGCTGTTTTGCGGAAAACGGGCCTAAAACGCCAACACCGCTATCATAAAATTCCGGTAGAGTCCAGGCACTGCCTTGTCTCGGGCACGCATTGCTTTCTACGGTTAGTTTTCCCTGCGAGGGCAGACATCCTCCCTTCGTCTCGGCGTTTTGGGGCTGTTTTGCAGAAAACGGGCCTGAAACAGCATTGGCGCAGACATTCGTAGGAGCTGCGCGCACTACGAGGTCTTTAGAGCGAGCGGTACTACGGGAGCAGGCTTTGGAAAAAGTACTGGCGCGAGGCTTTAGTCTCGTGACTTAGGATGAAGCAAGTCTCCAGGCTCGCCGGGAACCACCGGAAGCAGGGCATACCGTCAGTCACCAGCTAAAAGGAACATTCCAAGTCCCTGAATTCCTGTTTTGCCATAAGCAACCGCTCTTCACCAGTAGAAGTTGCCGGTTGTAAAAGAGGCGAAATCATTTCTTCTGAACAAAAATGGGACTTTAAGTATTTAGCTTCCTCAAAAACATGAAGGTTGCGGTAAATACTTACGTTACTCTTTCCTATCTTTATAAGCCATTAGAAGTCTTATTTACAATATTTTAACTAAAGCCAGTTTAGAATATCAATTTGTTTACAAGACGTATCTACTGGCAGAAGGGAAGCTCTATTATGACGTACTGTTTAGGAATAAAAGTGAAAGAAGGGCTGGTAGCCATAGCAGACACCAGAATTACCGCGGGCTCTGACACCACCGAGAAAAAGAAAATCTACATTCAGCAACACGGTGAGCATTCGCTCTTCATCATGACCAGCGGCCTGCGGTCTGTGCGGGACAAAGCGGTGTTATACTTTAAGGAACTGATTGAAGACGGGGCCGAGCACAACAAACTGTACAAAGCCGTCAATGACTTTGGGGCGCAGGTGAAGCGGGTAGCCAAGGAAGACCGGGAGGCCCTGGAACATGCCGGGCTCAAATTCAACCTGCACACCATCATTGGCGGACAGCTGCAAGACGACGAAGAGCATAAACTCTTTCTGCTGTACCCCGAAGGCAATTGGGTGGAACTGGGCCAGGGCGCCCCGTTTGTGGTCATCGGGAACTCGGGGCACGGCAGAGCCATCCTCAACCGGGCCATCACCGACGAATCTTCCCTGCAAATGGCGTTAAAAACCGGATTTTTATCTTTTGACTCTACCCGCGTAAGCGCCAATGACGTAGACTTTCCTATTGATGTAGTGCTCTACCGCGCCAACAGCTTTGAGATGGTAGAACACCGGTACACCAAAAAAGACCTGGAAAGCGTATCTGAGCAATGGGCCTCTGAACTGAAATCTGCCTTAAACAAACTTCCGGACACCTGGATGGAGGCTGCTTTCAATAAGATTCCTGTGCCTACCCAAAACCACCTATGAAACTAGCGGTAACTGTCAAGATGAGGTATGACATCATTTCCTCTTCCTCTGTCATCTTGAGCATACTGCCCTTCAAATCTAACAAGCAAAAAGTATGGGATGAAGCCTTTCAGGCCGTGCCTGGGGTAACCATGCAAGAAGTACAGGCGGCGGCCGGCGAGAAGCGGATGAAGATTATTGACGTGCCAGACGCCGGTGATATCACGTTTGCTTTCTCGGCCAAGGTAGAAAACGAGATTCAGGCCATCCCCAGCGAACAGTTAGTGGATGTGGCTATTCCGTTGATGCCCGCCCCGGTGCTGCGGTACCTGCCCCCCAGCCGGTACTGCCAGTCAGACCGGTTGTACAAGTTCGCCCACCATAAGTTCGGGCACATTCCCCACGCGTTTGACAAAGTGATGGCCGTGCGCGACTGGGTTCATGAAAACGTGGAATACAGCGGCGGACGCACCAACTCGCACACCTCGGCGTTTGACACCATTACCGAACAGGTGGGCGTGTGCCGTGATTTTGCGCACCTGGGGGTTGCCCTGTGCCGGGCCCTCACCATTCCGGCCCGTTATTTCACTGGCTACTCTTACCAATTACAGCCCGCAGACTTCCACGCTTGCTTTGAGGCGTACCTGGGCGGGCACTGGGTTCTCTTTGACGCCACCAAGATGGTGCCCCTCAACGGCATGGCGAAAATAGCCACCGGCACCGATGCCGCCGAAACCGCTTTCGCCAGCACCTTTGGCAACCTCCATTTTCAGGAACATGAGGTAAGCGTCAAACTGCTAGACCCCAATTTTGAAGCGGTAGACAGCACCAGCACTACGCAAGGGTATTCGTTTTTCTGACGTTTGTGTCCAGAGGTTAGTGCCACGGTACTGGTTGTCTATTCATTTCTACCGCTTTCGCCCAAGGTCAGCCTGCGGCCAACACCAGCATTATTCCTCAGGAACCCTCCTATCCTGTACCCCGTAAGCAAGGGTTTAGGGCCGCCCCTTTGACCGTTTCATAGCCCTCTCTGTAAACCATCTATCTATGAGTAGAGCCCCTTTCGCTTTTCTGTTCTTACTCCTGCCGCTGTTTCTATGGAGTTGCAACAAAACTAAACCAGAAACCGCCGCCCCCGCTGCTGTAATCAAAGAGAAGAAAGCCGATGATGACCGCTATACGCCCCACCCGTATGTAGAACTGCACCACCCCGAGTGGAGCAAAAATGCGACCATCTACGAGGTGAACCTGAGGCAGTACACGCCAGAGGGCACGTTCAAGGCGTTTGAGGCGCACTTACCCCGGCTAAAGGAAATGGGCGTAGACATTCTATGGCTCATGCCCATTCACCCCATTGGGGGAAAGAACCGCAAAGGTACGTTGGGCAGCTACTACTCGGTGAAAGATTATTACGGCGTGAACCCCGAGTTTGGAACGAAGGAGGAGTTCAAGGAACTGGTGAACAAGATCCACGGCATGGGCATGTACGTCATCCTGGACTGGGTAGCCAACCACTCGGCCTGGGACAACCCGCTCACCCAGCAGCACCCCGAGTGGTACACCAAAACCACCGAAGGAAACTTTCAGCCTACCCCCTGGTATGACTGGGAAGACATCGTAGACTTTGATTACGAGCAACCCGGCATCAGGAAATACATGACCGAGGCCCTGGTCCATTGGGTGAAGGAAACAGACATTGATGGCTACCGGTGCGATGTGGCCGGCTTCATGCCCCTTGATTTCTGGGAGAACGCCCGCGCCGAGCTGGACGCCGTCAAACCGGTTTTCATGCTGGCCGAGTGGGAGTCAAGAGACCTGCACAAACGCGCCTTCGACATGACCTATTCCTGGAGCCTTTGGAACCACCTGCATGAAGTCACTACGGGCAAGAAAAGCCTGGGCGGCCTGGTAGAGTATATGGCCCATGACGTGAACTCTTTCCCCAAAAACGGTTACCGCATGACCTTCACCGAAAACCACGACAAGAATTCCTGGGGAGGCAACCAGTACACGAACTTCGGGCAAGGGCTGGAAACCGCCATGGTGATGGCTTCCACGGTCAGCGGCATGCCCTTGGTCTACAGCGGGCAGGAAGCGGGCCTCAACCGTTCTTTGAAGTTTTTTGAAAAAGACACCATTATCTGGAAGGAGCACCGCAACGCAGAAATCTACCGGAAACTGTTTGAACTGAAACACCAGAACCAAGCCCTCTGGAACGGTGCCTGGGGCGGCGAAATGGTACGGATTCACAATGACAAGCCCGAACAAGTGATCTCCTTCTACCGTGAGAAAAACGGTGACAAAGTAATCCCTATCCTCAATTTCAGCAGCCAACCGGTAAAAGTAAAGCTGAACTCCAAACTGCAGGCAGGTAGATACAAAGAGCTTTTCACCGGTAACAGCTATCAGTTAAAAGGAGAGGATGTCCTTACCTTGGCCCCTTGGAAATACCTGGTTCTGCACAGTGACAGCCCAGAACCCATTTAAATGTGCTTATCCTCTCGCTCGCTCGCCTCTCAGACGCGTGTGGCATACCCTCGCCTCTGCCCAATTCTTGGCAAGTAGTAGAACGGATTAACACTAACCTATTCTGTCCTCCTGAAAGGATCTTACTGGCGAACCAGAAAAGCGCTTACGAAGCGTATTTGCCGTTCGCAATCAAAATTCTTACAGGAGGACACTTTCTAAGCAGTAACCGTAAGTCACGGAATGTAAATCCGCACCATAGTGGGGAAGCACCAAAACCCACCCCCTTCCCTTCCGAGGAGGGTAATACGCCTATAAAGGAGAAAAAAAACCCGTAGAGACCAGGCATGCCTGGTCTCTACGGGTTCTCATCACCGCTACCTTTACTTTCCCCGTTTCCAGTCTTCCCCGAGCGCGCCTCGCTTTCGGCCCTGGACAGGCATCAGCTAAGAGCGAATACCTTCTCAGGCCGAAAGGGAAGTGCGAGAGGGGAAGACGGGGCCCCGCGGCCGTGAGCGCATACCGCCAAAGATGAAACAATACAGCACCTACACCCACGCAATGAACTGAAAAGCCAAGGGAACAGCATAAGGCATGCACAAACTAATATCCAAGCTCTAAGCAGACAAGCCAGGGAACGCATAAAGCATGCACCAATCTCACCAAAGAAGCCACTTCCAGGCAGAGGCAAAAAGGAATCAAATACCCAAAGTGGCCAGACGCCGGAGTAGCCCACACGCGTCTGAGAGGCGAACGAGGGAGATCATATGCTTGTGCTAACCCGTAAAACAGCAAGTGGTTTTAGAGCTATTTTACCCAAAACAGCCCTAAAACGCCGCTGACGGAAATAGAGGTTTGCCCCAGATCAAGGTCAATTGGCATCAGTTCGTTCCCTTCTTCCCCGAGGCCCAGGGCATCAACTTCCAGAGTTCCATCAAGATCACGGCTCCGAAGGCCAACCCGGCGGCTATCTTCCACTGATCCCAGCCGAAGTCTGCGGGAATGGTGAAGATTCCCCTAATACCCGGCAACACGGTAAGCCCATACAAGCCGAAGCACAGCATGACCGCTCCTATCACGTATTTGTTTTGAAAGAAACCGGCGCCAATGGACGTTTGGGTGTTAGAACGGGCCGCGAAGGTCTGCAGCGTACGGGCCAGAATCAAGGTGGTGAACGCCATCGCGATGCTCATTCCCTCAGAGTGCTGCAACCCGATGTACTGCGAGATAATCACCGCCACGCCAATCAGAATCCCGCGCATGATGACGCTCCGCAGGGTGCCGCCCGCGAAGATTCCTTCGTTAATGTCGCGGGGTTTGCGTTGCATCACGTTGGGCTCGGCTTTTTCCATGCCCAGCGCAATGGCGGGCAGCGAGTCATTGAGCAGGTTGATGAACAGCAGCTGGATGGGCGTGAACGGGTTCACCCAATCCAGCGCCAGGGCAAACAGAATGGCGATGATGGCTCCCAAGTTTCCGGCAAACAAGTAGGCGATGGCTTTCTTGATGTTGTCAAACACGGTACGGCCCACGGCCACCGCGCTCACGATGGAGACAAAGTTATCATCGGTCAGAATCATGGCCGAGGCGTCTTTGGCCACATCGGTGCCGCTGCCCATGGCTACGCCGATGTCGGCTTGCTTAAGGGCCGGGGCGTCGTTCACGCCGTCGCCGGTCATGGCGGTAATCTTGCCTTTGCGCTGCCAGGCGCGCACAATCCTGATCTTATTCTCCGGCGAGACGCGAGCGTACACGGCAATGTCCTCCAACTTCCGGTCCAACTCCTCTTCTGACAAGGCGTCCAGTTCCTGGCCGGTTAAGGCGATATCGTTCTCATCCATGAGCCCTATGTCGCGGCCAATGGCCTGGGCGGTGGTTTTGTGGTCGCCGGTGATCATGACCGTCCGGATGCCCGCTTTCTTGGCTTCGGCGATGGAGCCGTACACTTCCTCGCGGGGCGGGTCAATCATGGCGTTCAGGCCCACCAGCACCAGATCGTTCTCGTCGGCAAAGGAAACTCCGCCGGCGGCGGGAAGCGGCTTGTAGGCGAAGGCCAGCACGCGCAGGGCCCGGTCAGAGAAATCCTCGTTCTGGTTCTGGATGTCGTTTAACAGTTCTGCCGTGAGGGGTTTCTCCTCGCCTTCCACCAGCACGCGGGTGCAGCGGGAGAACACCACATCTGGCCCGCCTTTGGTGAGCAGCAGCCGTTGCCCGTCAATGGTGTGCACGGTAGACATGAGCTTGCGCTCTGAGTCAAAGGGCAGTTCGGCCTCGCGTTTGTACTGTTTGCGCAGTTCTTGGTACGGCTGCTTTTTCTGGTTGCTGTACGCGATGAGGGCCACCTCGGTGGGGTCGCCCAGTTGGGAGCCGTCTTCGTTTATCTGGGCATCGTTGCAGAGCACGGCCACCTGCAGGAGCCGCCGCTCAGAGACAGACCATTGGGCCGGGTCTTCGGTGAATTCCTCGGTGTTTTCGCCGGGCACGTAGAAATCCACCACGGTCATCTTGTTCTGGGTGAGCGTGCCAGTTTTGTCGGTGCAGATGACACTGGTGGAGCCCAGGGTCTCTACGGCGGGCAGTTTGCGGATGATGGCGTGGCGGCGGGCCATCTTGTTGGTGCCCATGGCCAGCACAATGGTCACGATGGAAGAAAGCGCCTCTGGGATGGCGGCCACGGCCACAGCCACGGCAAACATGAAAGCTTTGAGCAGCGCACCGGTCATGTCGCCAGTGTCAGTGCCTACCCAGACGCGGAAAGCCTCCACCCCGAAAATGACAACGCACAGCGCCAGAATGAACCAGCCCAGTTTCTTGCTGAAATCGGCGAGTTTGCGCTGGAGCGGGGTCTGTTTGGCTTCGGCCGAGGCCAGTAAATCGGCTATTTTCCCTATCTCGGTTTTCTCGGCGGTGCCGGTGACCACGAATTTCCCGCGGCCGTACACCACCAGCGCGCCGCTGAACACCATGTTCTTGCGGTCGCCCAGGGCCACTTCCCCGTCAATGGTGTCAATGTGTTTTTCCACCGGCACCGACTCTCCGGTGAGCATGCCTTCTTCTATGCGCAGCGATTTGCTTTGCAGCAGGCGGCCGTCGGCCGAGACGAAGTCGCCCGCCTCCAGCACCACCACGTCGCCGGGCACCAGCTCGCGCGCGGCCATGGTGTGCGTGACGCCGTCGCGCAGCACCTTGGCAGACGGCGCCGACATTTGCCGGAGCGCGTCTAAGGCACCCTCGGCCTTTTTGGTCTGCACCACGCCTACCACGGCGTTCAGGACAAGCACCGCGAAGATGATGACCGCCTCAATGACCTCACCCAAGACCAACTGCACCGCCGCCGCAATGAGCAGCACAATGACCATGGGGTCTTTGAAGGTCTCCAGAAACAGCTTCCAGACGGGGACTTTGGCCGCCTCAGACAGTTCATTGTAGCCGTAGGTCTCCCGCCGCTGCTGCGCCTCGGCGCTGGTCAAGCCTTTGGCAGTTGTATTGAATTCTTCTAAAATTTGGTCTGCAGAACGCTGGTAAAATTCCATGGAACAACGGCTTGGCTAATGATTCCAGAAAGCACTTCAACTGAAGTCTCCCTTCTTGGCTTCTCTTTTTTGAACGTTACTGCTTCTACGAAGATTTTGGGCTTGTTTCTGAAAAACGCCCATAAAATTCTTTTGAGGTGCGATGCGCGTGCTTCCCTTTCTCTGTTTTGCACCTGTTTTCCTGAAAACAGCCGTAAAACGCGACTCAGGCCGCGGTTAGCCCCACCAGGAAAACCGCAGGCAGAGACAGCCTGGGGCGCAGACACTCGCAGGAGATGCACCCGGGCTGTTTCCAGGCTGTTTTCCGTAAAACAGCCTGGAAACGCATCAGCGGGGCCTCCCTCTCGCCGGGAGAGGGGGTGAGGCTTTCTGCGTATCGGCAGTTCCTAAATCTACGGCAAAAACCCGGTTTCTCCCTCTTTCGCCTTTACGTGAACACAGAAGCGGCTGCCAGGTTTTTGCACCTGGCAGCCGCTTCTGTGTTCTACTGGGTCTGGAGAGGGTAGACTAGCTTTTCTCCTGGCCGTTGCCGTCGTAGTTGCTCCACTGGGCTACTCCCTTGGGCTCGGCGCTGGTGATTTCGGCGCTTTTGATTTTGCTGAGCTCTTTGTTCATTTTCTCAGTGAGCTTCATTTCCTTCTCAATGCCTTTCTCGCGGTCTTGCAGACCTTGGGTTTCTTTCACGTGGGCAAGGGGCTCAGCGATGTAATCCCAGCTTTTGCCGGTGATGGGCATGTTGCCTTCGTTCCAAGGGCCGCGGGCGCTTTCGCCTTGCGACAGGTTGAAGTACTGGTTCGTGAAACGCGGGTCGGCCTGCAGCACTCCCGGGGGGTAGTTGGGCTCAATGGTGGCCAGGGCCGCCTGGAACATCTCAAAGTGGGCTACCTCGCGGGTCATCAGGAATGACAGCGTGTCTTTCACGTAAGGGTCGTCGGTGAACTGCATCAGGTACTCGTACACCAGTTTCGCCCGCGACTCAGACGCGATGTTGGAGCGTAGATCAACCGTTAAATCACCATTGGAGTGAATATAAGAGGCACACCACGGCACGCCCTGGCTGTTGGTTAACCTTGGGCCACCACCGCTCAACACTCCGAACTGCGGGTTAGACATGGCTTGGTGGATGATGTTTTCTTTGGCGGCCTTTCCGTCCAGCACGCCCATGATTTCAGATTGGTCAGCGGCATCTTTTAACTCACCGTTCACGCCTTTCAAAAGCATCTGGATGGTGGCACCCACAATCTCCAGGTGACTGAACTCCTCGGTGGCGATGTCCATGAGCAGGTCATACTTGTCTGGGAAGGGCTGCTTGGCGGCAAAGGCCTGGCTGAAATATTGCATGGCCGCGGCTAATTCACCGTTCTCGCCGCCAAACTGCTCTAGCAGCAACGTGGCAAAGCGAGGGTCTGGTTTAGACACCCGGGCATTAAACTGAAGGTCTTTTGAGTGATGAAACATGTTTCTAGGTTTAGGAGGTTAGACCATGCTTTGCTACGTATCTTCCACATAAAGAACAAGGCAAAACACAGTACTTTTCTCTATTCTGAAACGGTTTCTACTGAGGTATGTTCAAGTCAGATCCTTTCGTTTTGCCCTGCTATACACACGCGGCAAAGCGGTTACACACGCAAAATAAACCTATCCCTTTCTGCAGTAGCAGCTTACAAATGCATTCTTAACCTAAGCAATGCGCGAGCTTTTCTCCCCTTCTACGAAAGTTCCTATTCTTATCCTAAAGTCTTCCAGTATTCCTCCTAGTCTGAAATGCCTTTCGGAGCCATTTCACAGAAAACAGGCCCAAACCATTCCCCACTCAGGACTCAGAACCCAAGACTCAGCACTTATTACAGACTGTTTTCTATTCCTTTACTAAAGGCATTGATAAAGGCGTGCTTCAGCACATTGATAAACGTCTTCCAGCCGTTGGTTTGCGGGTTGCTGAGATCACCTTTGATGGGAACATGGGTGGCTATCTGGTCACGCTTCTGGTTTTCGGCGGCTTCTGCGAAGATCCCGATCACGGCTTCTTTCACAGCACTCAGCACCCCGCCTTCCTTCTTGTCTTTCTTCCAGTTCAGCACTTTCACTTCCTCGAAGAAAGGTTTGATGTAGCCGTCCAGTTTACCGTCCGTGGACTTCAGTTCGGCGTACATGTCCAGCTTACCGCGTTCCACGTCAAACTTGGCGTAGGCTTTGATGAAACTGTTCAGGCTGGTGAGGTCTACGCCCGTCAGTTGGAAATCTGAGTCGAAATCGGGGATTTCCTTGAGGGCGTTCACCTGCATCTTGCCCTTCAGCGTTCCGCCGCCAATGGACTTACCGGTCACCGTCACCGAGGATGGCAGTTTCTTGGCCACTTTCTCCACGTTGGCTAAGTTCAAGGCCACCAGTTCCATGGCGTGAATGTCCAGCTTCACGTCGGGCGAGGCGCTGAAATCCATGAAGGCCAGCTTTCCGTTATGCACGGCAAAGCGGTTGATGGTGATGGGCATCAGGTCTTTCACCACGTCCGTCCAGTGATCCATGGTAGGGTCTTCCTGTGAACCCGAGGAAGCGCCGGCCACCATGTTCAGCACGGGGCTGGCCATGACTACCTCGCCTACCAGTTTGCCCTTGAACAACGCTTTCCATTCAATAGACAAATCGGTTTCGGGGATGCTCAGGAACGGGTATTTGGGATTTCCTTTCTCTTCCCGCAAGATCAACCCGTCAATCTGGTACGCCCCCCTGATGAGGGCGATATCAATGTCTTCCACGTGCCCGGTATAGCCCGGCAACTCATCCAGCGTCTTGTTGACGTAATTCTTCACAATGTACGGGAGCGCAATCCGGAAGGCCAGCAGCAGTGCCACTACCGTGAGCCCTATCTTCAATGGTTTTGTGAGTGTGATAGCCATAACAACCCATATAAATTTGGAACAGTCATTTTTCTTTTCCTGCCATCTTAATACGCAAGGCTACTGCCACAGTTAGAATAGCCTATCGGCCGTCCTTCTCCCTACTGAACTCATCACCGGCAAAGGCTGTTTCTTCCTTACCATTTAGAGCTGCGTTTTGGGCCTGTTTTTTTAAAAACCCGCCCAAAACGCAAACTCAGAACTCTGGACTCAAGACTCAGAACTCCATTTAGTACCTTTGCCCAAAACCGAATCCTTTGAACACCGCGCCCAAAATCCTGCTCATTACCCCGCCGCTCACGCAGTTGAATACGCCTTATCCGGCCACGGCCTACCTCAAAGGTTTTCTATGCGGCCGAGGTTTTGACGTCACGCAGGCCGATTTCGGGCTGGAACTGGTTTTGCGTTTATTTTCAAGAAAAGGGTTAACTCAGGTGTTTCAGGCTATTCTGGACGGCACCTATGAATTATCGGAGAACAGCCAACGGATGCTGCGCCTGCGCAAATCGTACCTGGACACCATTGAGCCGGTCATCAAGTTCCTGCAGGGCCGCGACAGCACCTTGGCGCACCCCATTGCCCTGGGTTCTTTTCTGCCGGAAGCCAGCCGGTTTCTACAGCTGGCAGATTTGGAGGAAGCCTTCGGTACCATGGGCATTTCTGACAAAGCACGTCACTTGGCTACTTTATATTTAGAGGATTTAGCCGATCTGATCAAGGAAACCGTGTGCCCGCACTTCGGCTTTAGCCGCTACGCAGATAAACTGGCCATGAGTGCCACGTCTTTTGACCCGCTAGAAGAGGAACTGCAAACCAAGCCCAATCTGGTAGACCAGATATTGCTGGGTATTTTAAACCAGCGCCTGCAGGAAGCACAGCCCGAGGTGGTGGGTTTCACCGTGCCTTTCCCCGGCAACCTGTACGGGGCCTTGCGGCTGGCGCAGTTCATTAAGCAGAAGTACCCGCACGTGAAAACATTGATGGGCGGCGGCTACCCTAATACTGAGTTGAGGACTCTGCGCGAACCCCGCATTTTCAACTACATTGATTTTATCACCTTAGATGACGGTGAAGGCCCGTGGTTGCGCCTCCTGGAATACTTCCAAGGCCAGCGCGAAGTAGCGCAACTGCAACGCACCTTCCTGCTGCTGAACGGCGAAGTGCAATTCCTCAACGGCGCTGCCGATGCTAATATTCCGCACATCGAAGTGGGCACGCCCGACTATTCAGATTTAAAAATCCATGAGTACCTGAGCGTGGTGGAAGTGCTCAATCCCATGCACCGCCTCTGGTCTGACGGCCGCTGGAACAAGCTCACCGTGGCGCACGGTTGCTACTGGAAACGCTGCTCCTTCTGTGACATCACCTTAGATTACATTTCCCGCTACGAGACCGCGCCCGCCACCCTGCTGGTAGACCGCATTGAACAGATTATCGCACAGACCGGCCAGACCGGGTTCCACTTCGTGGATGAAGCCGCACCACCGCTGGCTTTGCGTGATTTGGCCATTGAACTGCTGCGCCGGGGCGTGAAGATTACCTGGTGGGGCAACATCCGCTTTGAGAAAACCTTCTCCGCTGATTTATGCCGTCTGCTGGCGGCCAGCGGTTGCATTGCCGTGTCCGGCGGGTTGGAAGTGGCGTCTGACCGCCTGCTGGCGAAGATGGAGAAAGGCGTGAGCATTGCCCAGGTGGCAAGAGTGACCAGAGATTTCACCGCCGCCGGGGTCATGGTGCACGCGTACCTCATGTACGGCTTCCCAACGCAGACGGCGCAGGAAACCATGGACTCCCTGGAAGTGGTACGGCAGTTGTTTGCCCAGAACGTGATCCAGTCTGGGTACTGGCACCGCTTCTCCATGACGGCGCACAGCCCGGTGGGCAAGAACCCGGAGAAATACGGCGTGGTGAAAACAGGCCCCGCACCCGGCCTTTTTGCCGATAATGATTTGTGGCACGACGACCCGCAAGGCGCTGACCATGAACTTTTCGGGGCTGGTTTGGCGAAGGCGCTGTACAACTACATGCACGGCATCGGGCTGGAAGAGCCGCTTTCGTTTTGGTTTGACTTCAAGGTGCCGCGCGTTTCGCTGCCCAAAAACCTGATCGCGCAAGCGGTAGAAGCCCTCGGGAAACCCGATTCTGAGAAACAGAACCTGCGCGTTTTGTGGCTGGGCAATGCGCCGGAGGTAGAAGTGGTGACCAAAACCAAGAAAGGCCGCACGTTCCACAACGCCGTTCTCACTTTCACCGAGAAAACGGAGGAATACGAAATCAGAACCTCCCCGGAGGTAGGCCAATGGCTGCACACCTGGCTCACCCGCCTTTCAGAGGATTACGGCACCAAGTTCCTGCTCAAAGACATGGCCGCTGATTACCCCGAAAGCCAAATGTTCACCTTCCAGGAATTCCTGATTACCGATACGTGGCTGGATCTGCGGGAGCGGGGGTTGTTGGTGGTGTAAAAGCGTTTATGGGCTGTTTCGCAGAAAGCAGGTTAAAAGCGACCGTTGGCAGAGACACTCGCCGGTCTTGCAGGCACTACGAGGTCTTTTGAGTAAGCGGTATTGCTGCATTAAACCTCACAGGTTTTGGAAACCTGTGAGGTTTTTATTTGAATAAGAGACAGAACCTACCCTAGATGAAGTTAAGTCTATTATCAGTTTAGATTTACCATTGTCTGTTACTCAAAAGACCTCGTAGTGTGCGTAGCTCCTACCAGTGTCTGCGCCAATGCCGTTTCCAGCCCATTTTCTGGAAAACAGGCCTAAAACAGGCTTAAACCTCCCGCTGCAGGTACAAATCGCGCTGCACGTCTTCGCCTAAGACAAAGGTCAACTCACCCGCTTCTCTAAAGCCGTACTTCTGGTAGAACCGAATGGCGCGTTCGTTGCTTTCCCACACGGTAAGCCACACCACGTCATGGCCGTTTTGCTTCGCGCGTTCCAGGCTCATTTTCATCAACGTATCTCCTAACCCGCGGCCTGTACAAGCTTGGAGCAAATACAAACGGCTAATCTGGAAAGGCTTTTGACCGGTAATTTCGGCGGGAGCCGGGCTGGTGTTCCATTTCACGTAAGCCACCGCTTCCCCTGCTGCTTCCACAATGAGGAACTCCGTGTGGCGGTCGGCTAACTCGGCGGCTTGCAGGGCTGGGGTGTACATGGTGGGCTTGAAAGCGGCCATGTCCTCGGGGGTATTATAGGCGGCGAACGTCTCGTCAAAGGTGCGCCAGCCTAAATCGGCGAGTAATGCAGCATCAGCGGGAGTTCCCCGGCGGAAGGTGAATGTATCAGTGGCGAAAGCGGGCATGCAGCGTTTTTGAAGCAAAGATACGAAGAAGAACCTCAGCCCTGGTTCTGGCCTCAACTAAACCTCCAAAGCAAAACGTTTTATCCTTGTTTTTCTAAAATCAGCCCTTAAAACCCAAAAAAGCAAAACTTCCTTTGCACGATGAAACCCGAGGCTCCCCCCTTATTTAGATACTTTCTAATTGGGTATGTGCGTATACTAGTAGGTGAATCAGAAATCCAACGACCTTTTATATGTGTCAAAGTAAATTCCCCAACCCAGACCTTCCGGAAGAGAAGAGCGGCTCCTCGCATTCAGATGCGCGGCGCACCTTTCTAAAGCAGTCCTCGCTGTTAACGGCGTTGGCGTTGGCTCCCAGCGCGGCCCTCAAAGCCGCCGAGCTGAAATATGAGGAGAAAGTGGCGGCGGTGTTCGAGCAGGTGAAGGTCACCCTGGGCATCAACGGCAAAAAGCAGAAGCTTTCCGTGGAGCCGCGTACCACGCTGCTGGATTTGCTGCGCGAACAACTGCACCTCACCGGTACCAAGAAAGGCTGCGACTACGGCCAGTGCGGCGCTTGCACGGTACACGTAGACGGGCAGCGCGTGCTGTCCTGCCTCACCTTGGCAGCCATGGCAGACGGCAAAGAAGTGACCACCATTGAAGGCCTCGCCGACGGCGAAAAACTGCACCCCATGCAGGAAGCCTTCATCAAGCACGATGGGTTCCAGTGTGGGTACTGCACCCCGGGCCAGATTATGAGTGCGGTGGCGTGCATCAGAGAAGGCCACGCCGATTCTGAAGACGAAATCCGAGAATACATGAGCGGCAACATTTGCCGGTGCGGCGCCTACCCCAACATTGTGAACGCCATCAAAGAAGTTAAAAACGGAGGACAGCGCGTATGATTCCCTTCCAATACGTAAAGCCCAGCAAACCCAAGGCCGCCATTGACACGGTAGCCAAAGACCAAACGGCCATGTTCATCGCCGGAGGCACCAACTTGGTAGACCTCATGAAGCGCGGCGTGATGACGCCCGAGAAGCTGGTGGATATTAACAAGCTTCCGCTCCGGAAAATAGAACGAGAAAACGGCAATGTCCGGATTGGCGCTTTGGCGTTGAACGGAGCCGTGGCGGAGGACAAGTTGGTCATGGAGAAACATCCGCTGCTGTCCCAGGCGTTGAACGCGGGGGCCAGTGCGCAACTGCGGAACATGGCCACGGTGGGCGGAAACATCATGCAGCGTGTGCGATGCCCTTATTTCTATGACACCGCCATGCCCTGCAACAAACGTGAACCCGGCACCGGCTGCGGAGCGCTGCAAGGCTTCAACCGCATGCACGCCATCTTCGGGCACAGCGAAAAGTGCATTGCCGTGAACCCCAGCGACATGAACGTAGCCTTGGTGGCGCTGGATGCCGTAGTGCTGGTTTCCGGCCCTAAAGGCGACAGGAAAATCCCGTTTGCGGAGTTCCATAGGCTGCCCGGCGATACGCCGCAAATCCACACGAACCTGCAGCAAGGCGAGTTGATTATGGCGGTAGAGATTCCGGAGAATCCTTACACCAAACACGTCCATTACCTCAAAGTACGCGACCGGACTTCTTATGCCTTTGCCCTGGTTTCGGTGGCCGCGGCGCTGGATATGGACGGCAGTACCATTAAATCGGCTAGATTAGCCATGGGTGGCGTGGCGCACAAACCGTGGCGTTTGAACGAAGCAGAGCAGTTCTTGGCTGGTAAAACTGCCAATGAAGCAACATTTCGGCAGGCCGCCGAGATTGCCATGCGCGGCGCGAAAGCTTTTGAGCACAATAAATTTAAATTACAGATGGGCCCTAACACCATTGTGCAGGCCTTGAAAAACGCGGCAGGCGCCGTTTAACCCTCCTTCCTTATGAAAGATTATTTCTTCCAAGATACCGTTGGTAAGCCGATGGATCGGGTAGATAGCCGCCAGAAAGTGACGGGTGCCGCCAAATACTCTGCCGAGTACGAGTTACCCAACATGGCGCACGGCATATTGGTGGGCAGCACCATCGCCAAAGGCAGCATCAAAAGCATTGATACCAAAAGAGCCGAGAACGCCCCGGGTGTGTTGGCGGTGCTACATTACCAGAACTCACCCAAGGTGCCCGGCTATGCCCAAGAGGCGCACCCCACCGAGCCGAAACCGGCGGGCAAGCCCCTCCAGGTGTTCATTGATAACCAGATTCACTTCAACGACCAGCCCATTGCCATAGTAGTGGCCGATACCCTGGAGCGAGCCGTGTACGCGGCTCGTTTGGTGAAGGTGCAGTACAACGTAGACGAGCACGCCACCGACTTTGATAAGAATGTGCCCAAGGCTTTCCTTCCCACGGCCGCCAAACGCAATCCCAAGCACGGACTGAATGACTACACTAGGGGCAAAGAAGACGCGTACAAAAACGAGGCGCTTAAGATTGAAAGCGAATACGTGATCCCTACGGAGTTCCACAACCCCATGGAGTTGCAGTCCATCATCGCGCACTGGGAAGCCGCTGACAAACTCACGGTTTATGACAAAACGCAGGCGGTAATCGGAACCCAGAACGCTTTTGCCAAGGATTGGAAAATTCCGGTGGAGAACGTGAAGGTGATTGCCACGTTTGTGGGCGGCGCCTTTGGGAACGGGCTGCACACCTGGCCCCACGAGACTGCCGCCATTATTGCCGCCAAGAAAGTGAACCGTCCCGTGAAGTTGATGCTGACGCGCGAGCAGATGTTTACCATGGTGGGCTACCGGCCGCACGCCTGGCAGAAAGTGGGCATGAGCGCCACCAAAGACGGAAAGATTACTGCCATCACGCACGAGGCCATTGGGCAGACGTCCACCTACGAGGAGTTCACCGAGTCTACCTTGCAGCAGACGCGCATGATGTACACCAGCCCTAACGTGACCACCCGTTACCGCATTCTGCCCTTAGACGTAAGTACGCCCATCTGGATGCGCGGCCCCGGCGAGGCAACGGGTGCTTTTGCCCTGGAAAGTGCGATGGACGAAATGGCCTACGTACTAGGAATAGACCCGCTGGAGTTCCGCTTAATTAACCACACCGACAAAGACCCCGAGAAAAACCTGCCCTGGTCTACCAAGTATCTGAAGGAAGCCATGCAAATGGGCGCCGAACAGATTGGCTGGAGCAAACGCCAGTTGAAACCCGGACAGGTAAAGAACGGCGAGTGGCTGGTGGGCTACGGCATGGGCGTGGGAACCTTCGGGGCGAACCGCGGCCGCGCCAAGGTAAAAGCCACTCTGCACAAAGATGGTACACTGGTGATGCAAAGCGCCACTACAGATATTGGCCCCGGAACCGGGACGGCCATGGTGCAGATTGCGGCGCAGAACCTGGGCTTACCACCGGAAAAAATAGTATTTGAGCTGGGTAGCTCTTTGTATCCGCCTTCGCCCAGCCAAGGTGGTTCCGCTACGGTGGCTACGGTGGGTTCGGCGGTGCATGCCGTGTGCCAGACATTGAAGCAACGGATAGCTGGCATGGTAGCGGGTAATGCAGACACCAGCTTTAAGGGTGCCACCGTGGAGAACCTGACGTTCAAAGACGGATATGTTTCCGTAACTGCCTCTCCTTCGGCTAGACTTTCTTTCGCTGATGTCCTGAAACAGCAGAATTTACCCGAACTGGAAGTAACGGAAGAATCCTCTCCTGACGCCAGTCTCCGGTCTAAATACTCCATGTACTCTTTCTCAGTGCATTTTGCCGAGGTGCAGGTGCATCCGTTAACGGGTCAGGTTCGCGTGACCAACATGGTGGCGTGCGCCGATGCCGGCACCATCATCAACGCCAAGACCGCCGGTAACCAGATGATTGGCGGCGCGGTAGGTGGTCTAGGTATGGCTCTTACGGAAGGAGGCGTGATAGACCACCGGTTCGGGCGGTACGTGACCAAAGACTTCGCCGAATACCACGTGCCAGTTCACGCCGATGCGCCAAATATTTCGGCTGCGTTCGTGAACAAACCCGATTTGATCAATAACCCGAACGGCACTAAAGGCATCGGGGAAATCGCGATCATCGGCGTAGCCCCGGCCATTGCCAACGCCATCTTCAACGCCACTGGTAAACGGATACGGGAATTACCGATTACGCCGGATAAGCTGATGATGGTGTAAATCCTAGAAAACAGAAAAGCCGTTCTACTGTGCAGAGCGGCTTTTCCGTTTATGGGCTGTTTCCAGAGAAAGAGGCTGAAAATGGGGGACTAGACCTCACAGGTTTTGAAAACCTGTGAGGTCTTTTTGTAGCTGTTGGCGGAGACACTCGTAGGAGCTGCCGATACCGTTTCTGAGCCGATTTCCAAATTTTGACTTTAAAACAGGCGCTTGCGTTAATCCTTCTTGCTCTTGAGCAACTTGCGCAGCTCGGCCAGCTCATCTCTGAACTTGGCGGCTTGCAGGAAGTCCAGTTCTTTGGCGGCGGCTTCCATCTGCTTCTCGGTTTTCTTGATGACTTTCTCCAGTTCGTCCTTCTTCATGTACTGCACCACGGGGTCGGCGGCGACGGACATGAGGCTCTCGTCTGGGCCGGCGTAGGCTTTCGGTTCTTTCGGGCGGTTAGAGTCGGCCACGGAGGTTTGCTCCATGATGGCTTCCTTGGACTTGAAGATGGTTTTAGGCGTGATGCCGTGCTCCAGGTTATATTCCACTTGCGTGGCGCGGCGGCGGTTGGTCTCGTCAATGGCGCGCTGCATGGAACCGGTCATTCTATCGGCGTACATGATGACCTTCCCTTTCTCGTTCCGGGCGGCGCGGCCGATGGTCTGGATGAGGGAACGCTGGTCGCGCAGGAAGCCTTCTTTGTCGGCATCCAGAATGGCTACCAAGCTCACCTCGGGTAAGTCAAGCCCCTCGCGAAGCAAGTTTACGCCAATGAGCACGTCAATAATTCCCAGGCGCAGTTCCCGCAGAATCTCTACCCGGTCAAGGGTTTTCACCTCAGAGTGGATGTATTTGACCTTGATGTTGAGGCGCTCCATGTACTTGGTGAGTTCCTCGGCCATGCGTTTGGTGAGCGTGGTCACCAGAATACGGTCGCCGGATTTGATGCGGTTGTCCACCTCGTCCAGCAAATCATCAATCTGGTTCTGGCTGGGCCTTACCTCAATCTCTGGGTCTAGCAAGCCGGTGGGCCGAATGATTTGCTCTACGATCACACCTTCAGATTTCTGAATCTCATAGTCGCCGGGCGTGGCGCTCACGAACAATACCTGGTGCATCACGCCCTCAAATTCGTTGAACGTAAGCGGGCGGTTGTCCATGGCCGCAGGTAACCGGAAACCATATTCCACCAGCGCGGTTTTACGCGAGCGGTCACCGCCCCACATGGCGCGCACCTGCGGAAGAGTAGCGTGGCTCTCGTCAATGACCATCAGGAAATCATCGGGGAAATAGTCCAGCAGACAGAAGGGGCGGGCGCCGGGCTCACGGCGGTCAAAGTAACGGGAGTAGTTCTCAATACCGGAGCAGTAGCCCAGTTCCCGGATCATCTCCAGGTCAAACTCGGTGCGCTCCTTAATGCGTTTGGCTTCGTTGTCGCGGCCTTCTTTCAGGAAATACTCGTGCTGGGCCACCATGTCAAACTGAATCTCGTTAATGGCTTGGTTCAAAGTGTCTTTGCCCGTCACGAAGAGGTTGGCCGGGAACAGCGAAATGCCTTCCTCGTCGGCAATTTTTCTACCGGACTCCGGGTCGATGCGCTGGATGGATTCAATCTCATCGCCCCAGAAGTAGATGCGGTAAGCGAAATCGGCGTACGCCGGATAAATGTCCACGGTATCGCCCTTCACCCGGAACGTTCCACGTGTGAACTCCACCTCGGTGCGGCTGTAGAGAATGGATACGAACTGGTAGAGCAGGTTATTGCGGCTCACTTTCATGCCCGGGGCCAGCGGAATCACGTTCTTCCCGAACTCCTCGGGATTCCCGATACCGTAAATACAACTCACCGAGGCCACCACAATCACATCACGTCGGCCCGAGAGCAGTGCTGAGGTACAGTGCAGCCGGAGCTTCTCAATTTCCTCGTTAATGGCCAAGTCTTTCTCAATGAACACGTCAGAAGAAGCAATGTAGGCCTCCGGCTGATAGTAGTCATAGTACGAGATAAAGTACTCCACCGCGTTGTTGGGGAAGAACTGCTTGAACTCGCCATAAAGCTGCGCGGCCAGGGTTTTATTGTGGCACAGCACCAGCGTAGGCTTTTTCACCTCCTGTATCACGTTGGCCACGGTGAAGGTCTTACCGGTACCGGTGGCCCCCAGCAACACCTGGGCGTGTTCCCCGGTTCTTATGCCGCGTACCAGTTCCTGGATGGCTTTGGGCTGGTCGCCGGTAGGTTGGAATTCTGAGGTTAATTGAAAATCCATAGCGGAAATAAATACGATCAAAGGTAACGTATTATAACACCAAGCGGCGCAAGAGAGTTTAGCAAGCGGCTAAATATACTGGTGTTTTACGGCTACTTTACTAAAACAAAGCAAAAAACGCCGCTTGTAGCAAAGCGGCGTTTCCGGATTTCATAGGATGCTGTACAATCTTCTGATTACTGGCAAGGCGACTCACTTACCGAGAGCACTTTTATATGCGGATAAATGACGGGAATAAAGCCGGGGCAGTCTGGGGCTTCATTCTCAGGCACAGACTGCATGGTAATGTAGAGCTTCTTGCCGGGCACCTGGTAGACCGGGTGCAGGTTAAACGTGTTCACGTACACGGTGTCATTGCTGGGTTTCGCATTTACAATGTTGGCGGCGGCGGTGTCCAACACAGCCAACACGGTGCCACAGCCTTGGTCTAACACTACGGCCTCCAGACAAGCACTTACTACTTCCTCGTCTTCACAACTGGTAAAAGCGAGTACACCAGCAAGCCCTAGAGAAACGAGCCTTCCGCTTTGCATGAATCCTATCACTTAGTGTTTGGAATAATGAAGTTACTATTTACCAGGAAAAAACAAGCAAGGGGAATACAAAAAATTCACCTCATCTTATTGTTCGCCAGTGCGTTGCGCAACTGCTCTTTCATGGCGGCCATCATGTTTTCTTCCTTTTCGCTGACTACTTCCTTAATTTCTTCTTTGAGCCATAAGGCCGAAGTGCCAACGTACAACGGAATAGACAACAGCAACGCCCATGTTCTTACTACTTTGGGGAGAGAGCACGTTTTGTTCATAATGGTAAACGAACAGGGTAAGAGGATGCCGAATAGAGAGACCGCTCCACGCAGGCTTACCCCTATTCTCATTTGTAAAAAATAAGCTATTTATTTAGTCAGGCGCCATCTGCCGCCTATACTCACGCCAAGTTGATAGGTATTCTCCTGGTGCTGTTCTTCCCGCAGTAGGGGCGAGAGTGAGTACGTGAACTCAGGGGCGACTAGAATGCTCATCTTGCTGGTCACGTGATAACCAACCCCAATAGAGGTAGTGGTGGCCCACTGCAACGTTCTGAAGGGAGAGTCTTTGTCATTGAGCCCGAACTTCACGGCCTGCACCTGGTTTGTCTCGGGCACAATGGCGTTCTGCACCAGAAAATTCATGTTCACTCCGCCGGAGAAAAGAGCGTACACCTTTCTCAGATCTAGACGGTACGCCAAGCGCAGCGGAAGGCCTATCTTCTGGTACTTATACTTGGTGCTGTATTCGTTTGTCCTAACCACAGAGATAGCCTGCCCCGCAGCTTCGGCCACAAAGGCGTTGGCTACCAAGGGGGTACTCTTGCTATATGCAAAGTTCACTGGTGCCCCTCCTGCCATGTAGCCATCATAAAACAGATAAGATTGCGTGGTAGTCGCTTCGTTCTGCGTGTACATGACCCCGCTTTCCAGTTGCCATTTATCGTTGATTTTATAACTGGCACCCACCGTGGCAGAATAGGAGTAAGCAGGCGCGTAACTGCTGTTGTATTCCTCTACCGCTTCCTGATACTGCCGATACGCTTGTGGTGCCTGGCTCAGGGAGGCTCTTTCGTTCATGGCAGCATTGTTCCCTATTTTAACCGGCGCGTACGCGTACTGCGGGCTATAGGCCATGGTCACACTCCACTTGCTCCCGTGAGCGGTTTCGCTTTCATGGCCTTTCTCAGTTGGCGGTGCCGGTGCCAGGGCTGGTTCGGCCTCTTTCTGCACCAGAATACTTCTTTTAGGTGCCGGCGGAAGAGAATCTAGCAGCGAGGGCAAACTTTGGGAGGCAGCCAAGCTATTGGCCAAGGACCCGGGAAAAGGTTTCGCCTCTATGTTCCCTGGAAAAACAGATTGACTTTCTACTGCCTCTCCGCCCGTCACTTTCTTTTCTTCCAACTTGGCAAGCGCAGCGGTGGATTCTGTATGGGAAGCCCCGGCCATGGGGTTTTGCTGCGCGATGCGTGCCTCCGGAGTTTCTTCATTCTGCGCCAAGTGCTGGTTTCTGGCCCTTGAAGAAGTAATTTTCTGGTTTCTGTTTTCAGGCTGGTTTTCTGAAAACACCCTTGAAACGGCAGCGAGCGGGTCAGGTGCTTTCTCTTTGAACGGCTCTTTTTCCACAGAAGACGCTGCCGCAGGTTCTTTGGCCGCCAAACCGCCGGGCGCAGTTCTGCTGGTGGTCTCTTGCCGCGTAGCGAATCCGGTTTCCGGCGGCCCCACCAAAGCAGAATCCTGCCGCCACAGAATGATCCCCGCAGAAACCAACAGGAACAGGAAAGCCGCCGCCATAGAACGGTACCATTTCACTTGTCTGCGGTAACGGTGCAGTTCATGGTTTTCCAGTTCCAGGTTTACGTTCTCCCAGACACGGGGAGACGGGGTGCTCTCAGCCTCAGCAAAGCCATTCCGGAAGACATCTTCCACAGACTGGCCTTGCTTTTTCTCAGCCGGTGACTTTTTCATGGTTCTGCTGTTTTAGCCGCAGCAACGCCTGCCGTAAGCTGGCGCGGGCGCGGGAATATTGTGATTTGGAGGTACTCTCGGTTATTTCCAGCATCTCGCCTATTTCTTTGTGGGAGAAGCCCTCAATGGCATACAAGTTGAAAACGGCCTGGTAGCGGGGCGGTAGCCCTCGAACCAGCTCCAGCAGTTCCTCATAGGCAAACTGGCTGTCCAGGTTATCCTGCTCAGAGACATCGTCTAACTCTTCGTCCTGGCCGGTGACCATGAGGTGCCGGTTGGTGCGTTGGTACTTCAGGGCCGTATTGATGACAATGCGTTTCACCCAGAACTCCAGCGGACAGTCTCCTTTGAAGTTCTTCAGGTACAGGAACACCTTCACGAAAGAGTCCTGCAGAATATCCTCGGCCTCAAAATCCGTACGGGCATAGCGTTTACTCACGGCCAGCATCTTGCCTGCGTACTGTTGGTACAGCAGTTGCTGGGCGTCCCGCTTCCCGTCAACAGCCCTTTTGACCAGGTCTGCCTCAGTGGGATTTTTAGGTTTCAGAATCTTCAACAATGGGCCACTTGTATTATTTTCTACCGGTAAGAGCCTTGCCGTGCCACAAAGGTTGCATCGCCTTCCCCTAAGATGATAAAATTCTTTTCACCAACTTAGGCGCAGAAGAAAGATACCTGGAAAATCATCTGGATACTAGAAAGGAGGAGCCCTGTTTTAGGGCTGAAATTTGAAAAACAGGGGCAAAACAGAGAACTTGTTTCGTACTTGGAAAGTCCTTTCCTTGGCTTGTCCCCTGACAAGCCAACGTATATAAAGGGCAGGCTGAGACGCTTTTCTTCCGTCCTGTCTGGCAATAGGCCGGGGAAGCGGGAGTAAATACGGGAATAAATAGAGGAGTAGCCTTTTGATTTAAGGCTGAATTTCAGAAAACACGCCTAAAACGCGATTAGCTGTGCCAGATCTGCCAGGCTACTTCGGCCTGAAGGCAGAGCATTTCATAGCCGTTGATGGTCTTGGCCCCCATTTCTTTCCCGCGCTTCATGAAAAGGGTTTCGGCGGGGTTGTACACCAAATCATAGAGGTAATGGTGCGATGAAAGCCGCTCATAAGGGATTGGCGGGGCTTCGTCTTGCTTGGGGAAAGTGCCTACCGGCGTGGCATTGATGATAAGGGAGACCGAGGACATGAAGTTGGGCGTGAGCTCCTGATAGGTCAGAAAACCCGGCTTTTTCTCTCTGGAAACTACCTTGAAGCCAATGTTCAGGTACTCCAGCGCCGCCATCACTGCCTTCGCCGCTCCGCCCGTTCCCAGCACCAACGCCTGCGACTGGGAGTAACAGGGATAGAAGTTCTGGAGCGACTGCATGAACCCCTGGTAATCTGAGTTATGGCCCACAAGACGGCCATTCTCAAACTTAATCACGTTTACCGCCCCAATTTTAGCGGTCACCGGTTCCAGCTCATCCAGAAAAGGAATGACTACTTCTTTGTACGGAATAGTAACGTTTAACCCTTTCAGGTTAGGATGCGCCTGTAGCAGCGCGGGTAGTTCAGAAATACTGTCCAACTCAAAAAGATGGTACACACTGTCCTTGATGCCGTCTGACAAAAATTTCTCTGTGAAGTATTTCTGAGAGAAAGAGTGGCTTAGTTTATAACCAACTAGTCCGTACACATTTTCCATATAGGCAGCTTGGGTTGGCTATGTTACTTCGTTTATTGCCCTTTAGGGGCCATCTTTTGCTTTACAATCTCAATGATAGGCGGAATGATGGAAATCAGGATAATGCCGAAAATCACCAAGGAGAAGTTGCTCTTCACGGCCGGAATGTTCCCGAAGACAAAGCCCGCCACCACAAAGCCAACCACCCACAGAAGACCGCCTATGATGTTGTAAGACAGAAATTTACTGTACTTCATGGTTCCTACGCCCGCCACAAACGGGGCAAACGTACGGATGATGGGAATGAACCGGGCAAAGATGATGGTTTTGCCGCCGTGTTTCTCATAGAAGCCCTGGGTTTTAAGCAGGTACTCCTTCTTCAGGAACCGGTAATCCCGTTTAAACACCTTGGGGCCGAAGTAATCGCCGATGAGGTAGTTGAGGGTGTCGCCCAGAAAAGCGGCTATGAAAAGTAAGACCAGCAAGACCCAGACATTCAGCACTCCGGTAGCGGCAAAGGCACCGGCGGCGAACAAAAGGGAATCTCCGGGCAGAAAAGGCATGACTACCACCCCCGTTTCCACAAAAATGATAAGGAAGAGGATGACGTAAGTCCAGGTACCGTAGTCAGAGATGATCTGGCTGAGGTGCTGGTCCAGGTGCAAGAATAAGTCGATGAACTGGCGGAGTAACTCCATGAAGTGTAACGTGTAGCTAAGGGAGGTTAGATCAGTTTGCCTAATAAATCTTTGTCAAGGAAGTGGGTGAAGGTATCCCCTCTCAGGCCCAGACGGATGGTTTCCAGCGGCACAATCTCATTAGGCGAGATGTTCCCCAGGTTCACATTGGCCCCTAGTAATTTAATGAAGAAAACCTGCTGTGATTTTTGGGGAGCCTCCCAGATGATTCGCTCAAACGGGATCTTGGTCAGGATTTCCTCTACCAGGCCGCTTCTCACTTCCCCGGTAGACCGGAACAGCCCCACGTTTCCGGCTTCTCTGGATTCGCCAATCACTTTCCAGGCTCCAGCATCCAATTCGGCCTGCATCAGGCTAATCCACTTGTAGGGCGGAATGATTTTCTGATCGTCCTTGGATCCTACTTCAGAAAGTACGGTCACTTGCTCGGCCAGGGTGCGGATGTACTGGCACTTCAGGTCATGATCCATTTCAATAGACCCGTCAGAAATCTCGGCGTAGGTGAGTTGGTACTTATCCAGTAAGCGGCGGTAGTCGTCAAACTGACCACGCACGATAAAGGCCTCAAACAAGGTACCACCCAGGTACACCGGAATACCGGCGGCCCGGTAAATATCGATTTTCTTGTCTAGGTGCGGGGTCACGAAAGAGGTAGCCCAGCCCAACTTGACAATGTCTACGTACTCTCCGGCTACCTCCACAAAATTTTCTGTTTCTCTTAAGCTCAGGCCTTTGTCCATGGCCATGGTGAAACCGCTCTCTCTAGGTTTAGAGGTGCGTTGGGGAAGGTGGGAAAGTTCGTAGTTCATGAAATGGTTATTTGCGATACTGGTCAATGAGCCGGGCCAGTGCCCGCTGCGATTCCAGTTCAGGAAAGAAATCAAAGAGAAGCCTATGCTTATCGAAGTCCAAAATTAAGGCATTTTCTAAATAATTGTATGCCTGTTTATACTTTCCTGCCGCCAGGCTGTACGCGCAGAGCCGGTATTGGAGCTCTGCTTCGTCTGGCTGTAGCTCTAACGCATTCAGAAGAAGGTCGATAGCTCCTTCAAAATTGCCTTGCTCGTACAGAATAATAGACCAGTTCAGCCAGATATCTTTGTTCTCTGGGGCTAGCACGCTGGCCTGCTCATACGCCTCTACGCTGGAGATAATGTTTCCCATCTGGTATTCGGCGGCGGCCAGAGCCAACCAGTATTCTGAGTTATCGGCGTAAAACGAGATGGCTTTGCGGTAAAAATGAACGGCTTCCATCCATTTTTCCTGCAGGTCTAAGATCACGCCAATCCCAAACCACGCCTCATCCATTTCGGGAGAAAGATCAATGGCTTTCTGGTAGTACTTATGAGACAAGTCCCACTGCGAGAGCTTTTCATAGCACTCCCCTATGTTGCAAAGGATGTCTGCATTAGGTTCTGTTTGCTCCAAAGCGGCCTGAAAAGACTCAATGGCTTTGGTGAATTCGCCTAAATACACATAGTTGTTGGCCAGGTTCACATACGCCGGGGCCAGGTCTGGCTGAATAAGCGTGGCATATTCATACGCTCCCACGGCCTTCTCGTGGTTACCCAGCCTGCTTTGGGCTAGCCCGAGGTTAAACCAAGCCATGGCCGAATAGGGATCTTCGTCTACAAACCGTTGGAAGAAAGCAATGACATCGTCGCCCTCGCCGGTGATTTCCAGGCAATACAGCAGTTCCTGAAGCGCTAACTCGTTCTCCATGTTCAGGAGCAGGCTCTTCTTGTAGTACTTCATGGCCGCCTTGAACTTACCCCAACTCTGGTAAGAGAGACCTATGTTGAAATAGATGTCATCCTTTATCTCAGACTGGTCAACGGCCTGCTTGAAACAATCAATGGCTAAAGCGAAATCGCCTTTCTGGTTAAAGATAATGCCTTTGGTTAAGGGAATATCCTCATTGTCTGGCTCCATCTGGGCTACTTCCTCTACTAAATGCAGTGCCTCATCAAAGGCTCCCAGCATGGCCAATACCTGCGCCTTGTCAATCAACAGTTCGGTAGAGAAAGGATATTGCGTAATGCCTACATCACAGGCTTTCAGGGCTTGGCTGTAGTTAAAGCTATTGGCATAATAGTCAATGATACTCTCGTAATCTGAGAGATCAAAAAATACGGTGGTATTAGCCTCCAGCATGCTTTCAAACCTTTGCACAAGGTCTAGGTCTTCGCTGGAGAAATCTTCAAAATTATCGTTCATCTACAAGTAAATCTCAACACGGGCTAAGCAAATAGCCCTTCTCTGTACAACACATTTACCCTGCCAAGAAGTGCCTTAGGTGGTTCTTGTCTTCGCAAGTCCTTCGCAGCTCCAACGCAGGGTATCTTCCAACGGCCGGAACATGATGCCAGTTGCCGCCTTTATTTTTGAATTGGAGTAAAAGTGTTCCTCTTTCGCAATTCTGGCGGTTTCTTTGGTTATCAACGGCTTCACCCCCGTTAGTTTGCCTCTCACACTTTCCAGCCGCCACACTATTTCGGCCACCCAGTACGGCACCTTGACAGAGGGGGCCTTTTTACCCATCAACACCGCTACACGCTGGAAGAATTGCTGGTAAGTGGTCTGGTGGGCGTTGATGATGAAACGTTCGCCCCAATGGTTTCCGTTCATTAAAAGCAGCATGGCCTCTACCACGTCCCGCACGTCTACGAAGTTAGCATACCCCTGCGTATAGAAAGCCCGCTCGTCTGCAATATATTTGAACAGTTGGGTGCTGCTCCGTCCCAGATCGCCGGGCCCCAGAATAACCGACGGGTTCACAATGACGGCTTGCAGTCCTTCAGAAATCCCTCTCCAAACCTCCATCTCGGCGTAATGTTTAGAGAACGCATACACTGACCTTTCCGCCGCCGGATCCCACTTCACCTCTTCCTGGATGCGTTTTTCGCCTCTTTTTCGGTTTATAGCCGCAATGGAGCTGACATGGCACAAACGCACTCCCGGTTTGGCTAGGCAGGCGTCTACTACGTTGGTGGTACCGTCTACGTTTATCTGCTGAAGCAATGCGGCATCCTGCGGCGCATAGGACACAAAACCGGCGCAATGGTAGACTTCCTCCACTTCCTGCACCAACGACCTGAGCAACAGCGTATCCAGGATGTCTCCGGCTACCCACTGTAAATTTGGATGGGCCAGTTCCGAAACAGTCTTTCTATAGATTGCCGTTACGGCGCAGCCTTCCTCCAGCAGACGCTGCAAAAGAAAATGGCCTAGAAGGCCACTACCACCGGTTACCAGTACGTGTTTCAAAGGAGGTTTCTGCTTAGGATTATAGGGTAGCGTTTAAAAGCGGCAATTTAAGTGCTTCCTGGAACAAAGGCTCTTTTACCACTTTCTCCAGCACCGCAATGTGCTTCATGGAGTGGGTATCGGTGCCCAGGAACTCAACTGCCTTTCTTTTGATGAGTTGGCGGGCTACTTCTTTGGCCTGCTTGGAATAATACCCGGCTAATGAATTGGCGTTCACCTGAAACAACACCCCCGTTTCTCTTAAAGACATGAGCGCCTCTACCCGGCCATAAAAGTACGTGTACCGCTCAGGATGTGCCAACACCGGGGTATATCCAGCAGCCTGCGTAGCGAAGATCACTTGCCTGAGATGGGCGGGCTCGTTCATGTAAGAGGTCTCCATTAAAAGAAACTTACGTTCCCCGCCAAAGGTCAAAAGCTCTTCGCCATTCTCTACTTTAGAGAAAAACCATTCATCCAGGTAATATTCTGCTGCGCAGGAAAGCTCCATTTCAAAACCACGCGCGGTAGCCGCCCCTTGCACTTCCTGTAGTTTTGCCCTGATCGTTTCTGGGGTGTTTTTGTAAAAATCGCCCATAATGTGGGGAGTCATGCACAGCTTTCTGAAACCCAGGGCTTGGAGGGCTTCCAGAAGTTGCATGGACTCTTCCAGGGTGACGGCCCCATCATCTAGCCCGGGCAGTAGGTGCGAGTGCATATCCGCCTGCAAGTTGGCAAAAGAAGAGATTGCTGGCTCGTTCTTACCCCAGAGTTTACGAAGGCTATCCCACATAGATCCTATTTAAAGATAGACTTCAATTTATTTCCAACGGAAGGCTTTTCTTCTTCATCGTAGTATCCTTGCCCGTAGCCATAGCCGTAGCCATACCCGTAACCGTAGCCATACATATTTCCACCGTTAACATCGTTCAAGATGGCGGCCATGTTTGAAAGATGGTTGGTGCGCACCAATTTATCAATGCCCTTTAAGAAGGCCTTTTTAGAATAATTGGCCCGAACGATGTACAAAGGAATGTCTGCTTTGCGCATGATCAGAACCCCGTCCGTGACCAAACCAACCGGCGGGCTATCTACCAGAATGATGTCATAGATTTGGTGCAGTTCCTCTAAAACACTGTCAAAACGGCCACCCATGATCAACTCAGACGGGTTGGGGGGGGTTGGCCCCGCAGAGATAAAATCTAAGTCAGGGATTGTGGTGTTCTGCACGCTTTCCACCACTGAATGCTTGTCAATCAGGATGGTGCTCATTCCCTTCGCATTGTCCCCGTCTAAGGCGATGTGCACTTTAGGCTTGCGCATGTCCAAATCAAGGATAACCACTTTCAACCCAGACATGGCAATAATCCCGCCCAGGTTTACCGCCACAAAGGTTTTCCCCTCTCCGCTTATGGTGGAGGTAACGGAGATAATCCTTTTCTTCTTAGAGGCACTCATGAACTCCAGGTTGGTTCTTACAGAACGAATGGATTCACTTAGAGCCGACTTTGGGTTCTGATTCACCACCAACTTGGAGAAAGGCATCTTCTGCTTGTCATAGGACGGCACCACGCCTAGCACAGGAATGGAAGTATTTCGCTCCAACTCCCTCACATTGGTCACCGTATCATGCATCAGATACCGAGATGCAATCAAACCAACACCCAGGAACAAGCCCCCGGCAATGCCTATGGCGTAGATGATGAACGTGTTAGGGGAGATAGGGCTTTCTTCCCCGGGCAGGCTGGCTGGGGACAGGATCTGAAAGTCTGGCGTTGTCCCGGCCATGGCGATGCCGTACTCCACCCGTCTGTTCAGGATCTGGGTGAAGAAGCTTTCATAGAGCCCGAAGATACGCTCCAGCCGGGCCCGCTCTGTTTCCTTGGAAGGAGCCTGTAGAATCTTGCCGGTAAGCTCCGCCTGGTTTCTGTCAATGTTCTCAATCTTAGTCTGAACCAGTGCTCTGCTGCTGCTGACAATAGCGTTTATTCTACTTTGAGCAAGACTTAACTGATCTTCCACTAACGCATCAGAAAGGGTATTGCCTCTGCTGGTCTTGCTCGTTGTTCTTTGCCGGGCCTGTAAATAGCTAAGCTCAGATAATTGTTCCGCTAACTGAGGGTCTTGGTTTTCCTGCCCCTGCAGCCCGGTTACAATCAGAGCCAAATCCTCATTCCGCTGCACCTTGCCCTGAATTGTATTCAAAAGCGATAACTGGAACCGTAGTTCCAGCTTCTCTTTCTCTAATTCCTGCACCTGGGACAGCGCTTCCTGGAGGTTAGACTTGATATCATACGACTTGTTCTGCCTTACAAACCGCTCAATGTCATTCTCAGCCTTTCTGAGGCTGTCTTCTGTTTCCTTTAATTGCTCATTCAAGAAACTAAGAGTCTGTCTACTGGCCTGATTGCTGCGCTCAAGTTTATGCTGCAGGTAAACTGCATCAATATTATTGACAATATCATGGGCTTTGAACCTATTGAAATCCTTGAATGAAATCTGGATGGTCTTGGACTCTGGGTTAAGGATAGCGGTGGTTAGATTCTCATCAATGTACCTTTTCAGATACCCGTTGCTATGCACAATGAAGTAATAGGTTTCCCCTACCTGGGCACCGCCAAACGAAGGGGAAGTATTGACCGTGATGTGGTTGTCAGAAAGCCGTAAAGGAGCACCCACTGAATGGGTTGTACGGTTTCCTTCTTTGCCTAGCGCTATCTCAAATTTACTTGGGGAAGTAAACGTCACGTAGATCTTCTGATCGTATAAGCTGAAGCTGGCAGTGTCATACGTCACGGAGAAGGGGCTGTCTTTGTACAGCTCCGCATCCAGCACGCGCGCTTCTACATAATAGCTTACCTGCAAGGGCATTGTCCCCTTTAGTCTTTCATACACAATGTTAGACTTAATCAGGTCTACTTCGCCTTGCAGCTTTCCAATACCAGACTCTACTTTCAGGCCATTGTTCTCCAGTCCAAGAACCCCTGCTTCAGACTGCTCGTCTAACTTAATGGTAGACGAAGATTCATATACTTTTTTGGTGTACCTTAAATAAAGGTAAGAGGCAGACACGCCCAAGATGATCAGCAATATTACCCATGGAATGCTACGCCGAACTACATGTAAAAGAGTGACGAAATCAATGCTTGTGCCGCCATCATCCTCTTCCTCTTCAACACTACCCAAACGATGATCCAGTTCATCCAGATCATTGGCTGTTTTTACACTCATGGAACTACTCTGAAATTATATTTCTGATAACGATATAGGAGGTGAGCACATTTGAAACAGCACCTATTACGGTTAAAACATCCCTAAGAGACTCATTGAACACCCTTTTAACGGGCTCCACATAAATGACGTCATTGGGCTGAACCCTAAGGCTGGCTTTCTGCAAACCGGCAATGGTAGAGAGATCAATCACATGCACAATAGGTTTGTCTGTGGCAATGTCTCTTATCAATCTAATATTCTGGGCTTTCCCGTCTTCTGGGATACCTCCGGCTAACGCCAGAACTTCCACCACATTAATGTTTTCGTTTGTAAGCGGAATCACACTTCCTCCCGTAGCCCCCAGCACCACCACTCTCCTACTAACTACTTGAGAATAAACATAGGTGTCTCTATAATAAGTTTCAAATTGGCTTTGGAAGACGCTGTCTGCTTGTGCTACTGTCAATCCCTGCACTTGCACAAACCCAATCATAGGCACTTTCACCTCGCCATTGGGCAGCACAGTATACTCCTGCCCGTATTGCTGCTGCTGTTGTCCGCCTTGCTGATAGGTATTATTGGTCTGCCCTGCTCTGTTCCCCCGGTTCGCGCCGCCGCCAGTTATATTACCGCCAGACCCTAATTCCTGCCGCAAGAAGCTGTTAGGATCAATTAATATCTCTCCTTTATTGGTATAAATTCTAATGTTCAGAACATCATTAGGTTGAATTCTGTAGTTACGCCCAGCCTCTGCCATAGAAGCCCGAAGCAAATCAGCGTTTACATCACCATCTGTCCTGAACATCACGTTCTGCCGGTAAACATTACAGGAACTCAATTGCGAGACCCCAATCAAAAGAAACAGATAGAAAAAAGATTTGCGTAAGGCAGAAGACATACTTAACAGAAGAGCCTTGATTAGAAATAAACACCTGAACATTACCTGGGCTATGTACAGATAAAGCTAACTACAAAGTAAGGCAAAAGTAATGGCTACGCCAAAAACCAGAAGGCAAGGAATTGAGTTACCCATGCAAACACCTCACTCGTTCCCCTAAACGCAGGCATTGAAATATACTTGTAGTAAGCACGGTCTTTGAGAGCCTCTGCTTGTACCGCCGTTTTTAGGCTACTTTTATGAAAACACGCCAAAAACAAAAGGTTTGTCTGTGCACTGGCACAAGCACCCGCTTGCACCGCCGTTTTTAGGCTATTTTCATGAAAACAGGCCGAAAACCCAAACCGCTCCTAATGGAAGCAGGACTAATTCAGAAGCTACACAGATAGAAGAAACTTCCCAACCAAAACCCCTAACATACGTTAGGTAGGAAGTTATTTTTCTGCTAATTTTATGGAAAATTGACTTAAGAAAACAGACTCCTATATGCAACTTACCTACAATGAGAATCAGCAAATGATTGCGGACATGATCCGTGACTTTGGTGCCAAGTCCATAAAACCTGCCATGATGAAATGGGACGAGTCTCAGGAATTCCCCGTTCACGTGTTTAAGCAATTAGGTGAACTGGGGCTTATGGGCGTGCTGGTGCCGCAAGAATACGGTGGGTCTGGCTTTGGATACCTGGAATATGTGACGGCCATTGCCGAGTTGTCTAAGATAGATGGCTCTATTGGTTTGTCTATGGCGGCCCATAACTCTTTGTGCACCGGCCATATCCTACAGTTCGGCAGTGAAGAACAAAAAAGAAAGTGGCTGCCTAAGTTAGCGACCGCTGAGTGGATTGGGGCCTGGGGTCTCACCGAACCTAATACCGGGTCAGACGCGGGTAACATGCGTACGGTAGCAGTAAGAGACGGAGACCATTGGGTTCTAAACGGCGCCAAAAACTTTATCACCCACGGAAAATCCAGCAACATTGCCGTGGTGATTGCCAGAACCGGCGAAGTAGGCGATTCGCACGGCATGACGGCGTTTGTTATTGAGAAACCCACTCAAGGTTTTTCGGCGGGCCGAAAGGAAGACAAACTGGGGATGCGCGCCTCTGAGACTACGGAATTAATCTTTGAAGATTGCCGGGTACCCCATGAGAACATCTTAGGCAACGTAGGCGAAGGGTTTATCCAGTCCATGAAAGTGCTGGACGGAGGACGTATTTCCATTGCCGCGTTGAGCTTAGGAATAGCGCAGGGTGCGTACGAAGCCGCTTTGGCCTATGCAAAGGAACGCCAGCAGTTCAACAAACCTATTGCTCAGTTCCAGGGCATTGCCTTTAAACTAGCTGACATGGCCACCGAGATTGAGGCCGCGGCCTTGCTTACCTACCGGGCCGCCGCTATGAAAAACCGGGGCGAAAACGTAACCAAAGAGTCGGCGATGGCTAAACTATACGCTTCTGAGGTGTGCGTGCGGGCAGCAAACGAAGGGGTTCAGATTTTTGGCGGGTACGGCTATACCAAAGATTATCCGGCTGAGAAATACTACCGTGACTCAAAACTTTGCACCATTGGCGAAGGAACTTCAGAAATCCAGAAACTTGTTATCTCCAGAGCAGTATTAAAATAATTAGGGAAAGGTATTGACTTGGAGTATAATTGTAAATACCTTTGCAATCCTTAAAACAACTGACTTTAAAATCAATCTATTATATGATCATCATCAACGTAAAGGATAACGAGTCTGTAGACAAAGCCTTAAAAAGATTCAAAAAGAAATTCGAGAGAACTGGTGTCTTGAAACAATTACGCGCTAGAACTTTCTTCCAGAAGCCTTCTGTGTCTAAAAGAAAGCAGAAAGAGAGAGCCATCTACAAGCAACAATTGTTCGCCAACGACAACTACTAGTCTTTATCCCTAGAATTTACGTGGTAATTCCATAAATTAGTGCGTACCGCTTACCAGCGGCTACTTACTAGTTTATGGAATTATTTTTTAAGTACCTCCAGTACGAGAAGCGCTTCAGCCCGCACACCATTACCTCGTACCAGACAGATCTTCAGCAGTTCAAAGAGTACCTACAGGAGGTGTATGAACTGGAAGACATTCAGGCGGCAGACCATGCCATCATCAGGTCTTGGGTGGTTACTCTAGTCCAGAAGGATCTGGACAGCCGTACCATTACCCGTAAAATTGCCTCTTTACGCTCCTACTTTCGTTTTCTGGTACAACGCGGCGTGCTGGAAAGCAACCCCACCGTTCGCATCAAAGCACCTAAATTAGCCAAGAAGCTGCCGGCCTTCCTTCCGGAGGAGGCTTTCACCCAAATCTTGGATCAAAGCGAGTTTTCTGCTGATTTCAAAGGCCAACGGGAAAAATTGATCCTTGAACTGCTGTATGGCACAGGCATGCGCTTAGCAGAATTAACCAACCTGAAACTAGGGGATATCAATCTCTCTGCCAGCACCTTGAAAGTGTTAGGCAAGGGCAACAAAGAGCGTATCCTGCCTTTGAACCCTTCCTTGGTACAGGCACTGACCCTCTACTTACAGGCAAGACGGGCTACTTTTCCTAATAACAATTCTCCTTTTCTCTTCGTTACGGATAAAGAGGCTCCCCTCTACCCCAAGTATGTATACCGGGTGGTCACCAAGTACATGAGTTCTGTGTCTACTGCCATCAAGAACAGTCCGCACGTACTCCGTCACTCGTTTGCCACCCATCTATTGAACAGAGGGGCAGATCTGGGCGCCATCAAAGAGTTGCTGGGCCACTCCAGTTTGGCGGCCACGCAGGTCTATACCCATAATTCCATTGAAAAACTTAAAGCCGTCTTTGAGAAAGCTCATCCCAAAGCGTAATTCGTAACACCTAAAGAAGTAAACTATGAAACTGCAAATCAGATCTGTACACTTCACCGCAGACCAAAGTCTGTTAGATTTCCTTCAGAGAAAGCTTGACAAGCTGGACACCTATTTTGATAGAATAGTAAGCGGCGAAGTGGTTCTGCGTGTGCTAAAACCAGAGTCTCATGATAATAAGTTAGTGGAGGTGAAATTGTTTGTGCCCGGTGCTACCCTGTTCTGCTCAGAAGAGGCCGGCACCTTTGAGACTGCCACCGACAAAGCCGTGGAAGACATGAAAAAGCAGCTGATCAGGTACAAAGACAAGCTGACTACTCACTAAAATACAGATGTTCATATATACAAAAAGAGCCCCGTTTTGGGGCTCTTTTCGTTAAAACAGGCTATAAACGAGTCTCTTACACCAAATTACCCACAAAAGTCTTATGGCCGTATTCCCCGTGCCGTTGTTGGTGTGCTCACCATAGCTGTCAGGCTAAGGGGATATTACCAAGAGTCTACCTATACAAAAGCTTTACCGCCCGCCCTTGTTGCGTGTTTTCACCAACAAGCAAGATGGCTTTGGGTATGGTAGAAGCCTTTTAGGCATTGCAAAAATGGGGGTTTCCCCTCTTAGCCTGACAGCTATGGTGTTCTCACTCACAACTTCTACTCAGTTCAGTTTGATGGTAGTTTTGAGAAAGGAACCGATAAAGAATTGTTGGTGATAACACCAACAATGGCACCAAAAATACAAATACCGCTATATAGAAAAAGAGCCCCGTTTTAGGGCTCTTTTCGTTAAAACAGGCGATAATCACACCTCTTACAAATTGAAAGCAGCTTTGATTCTGTCTACGTAGTCTAATTTCTCCCAGGTAAAGGTCTCAAACTCCCTTGTTTCAGTTGTACCGTTCACCTGGTACACTACTTTTTTCACGCCAGACGCACGGCCCATGTGTCCGTAAGCGGCAGTCTCAGAGAAAATAGGGTTCTGCAGGCCAAAACGCTTCACAATATCATACGGGCGCATCTCAAACAACTCATTCACTTTGTTCGCGATCTCACCGTCGGTCATGGTTTCGCCGTTGGCTCCTTTCACTTTGGTGGTGCCGTAGGTGGTTACATATAATCCAACGGGCTCGGCTACGCCGATGGCGTACGCTACCTGCACCAAGGCCTGGTCTGCCACCCCGGCAGCCACTAAGTTTTTGGCAATATGGCGGGCGGCGTAAGCGGCCGAACGGTCTACTTTAGAAGAATCTTTCCCGGAGAAAGCGCCGCCGCCGTGAGCGCCTTTGCCCCCGTAGGTATCCACAATAATCTTACGGCCCGTCAAACCCGTATCGCCGTGCGGGCCTCCAATCACGAATTTACCCGTTGGGTTGATGTGGTAGGTGATATCATCGGAAAATAGATCAACCGTACGCTGGGGCAATTGGGCTTTCACCCTAGGAAGCAGAATGTTCAAAACGTCTTCCTTGATTTTGGAAACCATTTTCTCTTCGGCCTGCTTAGAGGCAGCCCGGTCATTGGCGTCTGAACTTTCAAACTCATCGTGCTGGGTGGAGATCACCACCGTGTCAATCTTCTCGGGTACGTGGGTATCTGAGTAACGGATGGTCACCTGCGATTTGGCATCAGGACGCAGGTAGGTCATTTCTTTGCCTTCTTTCCGCACAGCGGCCAATTCTTTCAGCAGCAGGTGGGAAATCTCCAGCGCCAACGGCATGTAGCTGTCCGTCTCGTTGGTGGCATAGCCGAACATCATGCCCTGGTCACCGGCTCCCTGGTCTTCGGGGTTCTCGCGCTCAACGCCCTGGTTGATGTCTCCAGATTGCTCATGGATGGTAGAGATCACCCCACACGCCTCGGCATCAAACTTGTACTCTGACTTGGTATACCCAATGCGGCGGATCACCTCACGGGCTACTTTCTGCACGTCAACGTAGGCCGATGATTTCACCTCGCCGCTCAGCACCACCAAACCAGTGGTCACCAGGGTCTCACAGGCTACTTTTGACTGAGGATCCTGTTTCAGGAATTCATCCAACAGGGCATCAGAAATTTGATCGGCCACTTTATCCGGATGTCCTTCCGATACCGACTCAGATGTAAAAAGATAAGGCATTATCTAGATTATTATTTCAACAACAAGGCGGCACAGCACTTGGCCCGCAAGTGACAAATTTAGTTTAATTGGCGGAGATGCAAAAACATACCTTGCAAATGGGCAATTCTGCCATCTTTTCTTTTAGAAGAAATCTGGCTTATCTGGCCTCTCCCCGCTTTTAGGCACTTTTTAAGAAAACAGCCTAAAAACCAGATTGCCCCTGAGTCTCAACAGCTTTGAAGGCCATACAATCCCGGGCAGAAACCTTTTAAACCTCTTCCCGTTTCAGAAACATCTTATAATTCATATTTTACCTATTCCTTCCAGCTATGAAAAAACACCTTTATACTCTTTTAATTAGCTTTTTCGCTATTACTCAGACGTTTGCCCAATCTACTTCTCCTTATAAAACTTCATTTAAGGTAGACGCTCCTATTACGGTGGCTGGAATGGGTTTAAGCGGATTGGGTTTGTACCTGATGCAGCAGAAGGAGCCTTTCACCCGGGCAGAAGCATTGGCGCTGCGGAAAAGCGACGTGAATAGCTTTGACCGTTTCTCGGCGGGTAACCACAGTGAAAGCGCGAAAAAAGTAAGCGACTTTATGCTGTATGGCTCATTAGCGGCGCCGGCGTTACTTTTGTTTGACTCTGATATCAATGATAACACTGGGCAGTTGCTGGCGCTTTACGTAGAGACCATGGCCATCACCGGTACGCTCTTCACCATGAGCTCAGCCGCGTTTCCCAGAGCCCGGCCTTTGACTTACAGCCCAGCGGTAGAAATTGGGGAGAAAACCCGGGCTAACTCCCAGAATTCCTTCTTCGCAGGGCATACGGCGGCGGTCTCCACTATCTCTTTCTTTACCGCCAAAGTATTCCATGACTACAACCCAGACTCACCAGCTAGGCCTTTTGTGTGGGCCGGGGCTGCCGTGGTTCCCGCTGTGGTGGGCTACTTGCGCCTGGAGGCCGGAAAACATTTCCTCAGCGACAACCTGGTGGGCTATGGTGTAGGTGCTGCAGTGGGTATTCTGGTGCCGCAATTGCACAAGAAAGACATAGGGCTTTCTGTAGCCCCTACCGTGATTCCGGTGCTTGGCCAAAACCTGGACGGAGTAAGCCTTCAGTATAAATTCTAATGAGCCGCTTGTCTACGTCCTTTCAGTACCTATTGGCGTGTGTGACCCTGCTCCAGCTTGCCTTTGCTCCGGTACAGGCGCAAAGCACGGTGAACCGCCTGTACCACACAGATTTGCTGCGCGATGGGCTGATTACCGCCGGAGGGGTTACCATGTCGGTAGCAGGTTCTTTGCTGCTCACCAACAAAGAGCAACTGACGGAAGCAGACCTGCTGACCCTAGACAAAAACCAGGTAAATAGGTTTGACCGATGGGCCGCCGGCAACTACAGCAAGAAAGCCAAAGATGCCAGCGATGTCTTTTTCTACACGTCGTACGCCCTGCCCTTGCTTTTTCTGGCTGATAAAACCGCTACTCCGCACCTTAAGGACATTTACTTCCTTTATGCTGAAACCGTGTCTTTGGCCGGGGGGCTTTATGCTTTAACCGCTGGCTTAACCAACCGGAAAAGGCCCAATGTCTACGCCACCCACGCTCCGCTGGAGGAAAGGCTGCATAAGTATGCCGAGAACTCTTTTTTTGCGGGACATACCGCCGCAACGGCCAGTGTTGCCTTTTTCACGGCCAAAGTCTTCCATGACCTGCACCCAGATTCGCCCTGGCGCCCGGTGGTATGGGGAGCCGCCGCCGCAGTGCCGGCCACGGTAGGGTATTTAAGGCTTAGGGCGGGCAAGCATTTCCTGAGCGATAATATTGTAGGTTATACCGTGGGGGCCACCATCGGGATTCTGGTGCCAGAACTGCATAAGAAGAACAACCAGATGGGCTGGAGACTTATTCCCGCCGCCGAGCAGTTGCCGGGAGAATTTCTGCAAGGCGTGGCGCTAACAAAGCGTTTTTAGCTTACTTTTCTAAAACTGCCTCTAAAACAGGAAAGCCAGCCCCGTGGGGCTGGCTTTCCTGTTTTAGAGGCAGTTATTCTATTTTGGGCCTGTTTTGTTCAAATTAGCCTCAAAAAGCTTGAGAATACGCTTGTACTCATCTGTCCAGCTGCTGGGCTCTACAAACCCGTGGTCTTCTATGGGGTAAACGGCCAGCTCCCAGTTTTCCTTTTTCAGCTCAATCAAGCGCTGTGATAACCGCACAATATCCTGGAAATGCACGTTGGTGTCTACCATTCCGTGGCACATGAGGAGGGCTCCTTTCAAGCCTTCGGCAAAGTAGATGGGTGAGCTGCGCACGTAGGCCAGACTGTCGCTTTGGGGCTCATTTAAGATGTTGGAGGTGTAGCCGTGGTTATAGTGTGCCCAATCAGTCACAGAGCGCAGGGCGGCCCCGGCGGCAAAAACATCTGGTTGGGTAAACATGGCCATGAGGGTAATGAACCCGCCGTAAGAACCGCCGTAGATGCCAATTCTTTGGGGGTCTACGTTGTATTTCTCCACCAGCAGCCTCGCCCCGTCTACGTGGTCACTCAGGTCTTTTCCGCCCATGTGACGGTAGATGCCCGTGCGCCAGTCACGTCCGTAACCCGCACTGCCGCGGTAATCAATGTCCAAAACGGTATAGCCTTTGTCTGCCAGAAGATTATGGAACATGTACTCCCTGAAGTAGGTACTCCACCATTTATGGGCGTTCTGCAGATACCCCGCGCCGTGCACAAATATGACGGCAGGCCCTGTTCCCGAGGCATTCTCTGGCCGGTACAGTCTGGCATGCACCTCGGCTCCGTCTGCTGCTTTGTAGGTGATCACTTCCGGCTCGCGCCAAGGATAGGCATTAAACTCAGCGGTAGTAGATTTGGTGATTTGCACCGGTTTGGCACCGGGCCGGTTCTCCATGAGGTATAGCTCCCAGGGCTTGTTGGAATAGGAGTAGCGGATGGCCAGGTTCTTTTCATCTGGCGATATGGTTACTTCATGCGCCCCGGTCATTCTGGTGATCTGCTCCATTTTTCCGCCCTTCAGCGGCAGTCGGTAGAAATGCTGCTCGCCCGGGTGTACCTGGTTGGTGGTGAGAAACCAGTACTTTTTATCGTTGGACATTTGGATGCTCTGCACCTCAAACTTACCGCTGGTCAGGGCAGCTTTGTTTCCGGTTGTAGCATTTACCGTATATAGGTGCGCATAGCCGCTTTCCTCAGAGAGAAACCACACCTTCTCGTTGTCTGGCAGCCAGCCAATCTCACCGGCACCATAGCCGTTGATCCAGGCATCGTCATGCTGCCGATCCAGGAGTTTGATTGCCCGGGTAGCGGGATCGAAACCCATGATCCAACGGTCTTTGTTATCCTGAGATCTGGCTACCAGCACGGCTTTCTTGCCGTTGGGCGAGTAATACGGCCCAAACATCATGATCTTCCTTTGGCCAGCGGCCGAACGTGCAGAGTCCGCTTTGCCCGTCTTTTGATTTGTCTGTAGGTAAGCAGGCCGGTCTTGAATGCCAGGCAACGTTTTGAAAGAAACCAGGTAGGTAGTATCCCGCGTGAGGTCATACAGCCCCAGTTCATAGGTCGCCTGCTCATCGCCCACTTTGGTTCTGGTGGCAATTTCTTCGGTGTAGCCCGATGCCGTGACATAGTTAGGCACTTGTGCAATCTTGCTGTTGGCGGGTCTTGCCACTAAGCGGTAGGTGATAAACCGCTCATCTGGGCTCAGGATGATGTTATCTACCAATTTGTCTTCGAGGTAGATCTCTTTGGGTCTGCTGCTGGCCGTTTCTCTCTGGGCCAAGCGCTGCTGTTTCCGGGCTTCCTCTCTCTTTTGGATGATCTGCAACAACTCTACCTGCTGCTCGCGCAGAAAACGTTCCTGCTTGTCCCTTACCAAGTCTGGATCTACGGGCTTTCTGCCTTTCCTGAAATCGGTTAATTGCCGTGTTTGGCCATTGGCGATGTTCCAGGCATAGAGATTGCCGTCTTTCACGTAGGTTACTTCCTGCTCATCAAATGCAAACCCCGGTGACGACTCGCGTTCTACGGTTTTGGTGAGTTGCCTCAGCTTGCCACTCTTTACGTCTAACAGGAAGAGGTCTCCTCCCCGCTCATACACCCGGTGGGTTCTCTTCTGGTTGTACACTCCCCCGGGCGTGAATAATCTCCTGCGGGCAGCGGCCGATACTTTGGTTGCTTTTGTGCCTTTTACCTGCACCGTGTACAAAGAGTCTCGTTTCGCTTTCTCAGGATTCCACTGGAAATAGACATTTCTACTATCATCAGACCAATAGATGTTACTAGGCGAAGTACCAAGCCACTGGGCGGGATCTTGCATGATCTTATCAACCGTGAGCGTTGGTTTGGTTTGGGCGTTAATGGTACATAGGGGTAGTACCAAGGCCACCATTAGTACCCAAGTTGCTTTAATGAGATGCATTTTTAAGCTTATTTTTGAAAAACACGTCAAAAAGGAAAGAGATTAGAAATTCAAAGATGGATGTTTTTTGTGAAAATCTGTTCCATCTTGGTATTCTTTGGCAAAAGCCAACAGTTCTGCTTCCCCAAACAACTTTCCAATAAAAGTAATGGTGGTAGGCAGGTTTCTGCTGTTAAAACCGTTTGGCACCACCACACAGGGGTGGCCTGTCAGGTTTGTGATAACCAGGTTGCTGCTCGCAAACGCTGGTGATACGTACACATCTACTTGGTGCATCATTTTGTGCATTTCCTGAATCAACTGATAGCGTACCCGCTGGGCCTGAAGATACTCTACGGCAGGAATAAACCTTGCACTCCGGAAGGTATTGGGCCAGGCATTTTTATCCTGGTTCACCATTAAATCTACCTTTCCGTTGCGGGTGATTTCATCAAATGCCGTCGCACCTTCCACTGAGATGGTCATTACCAGGTCATTTACCGGCATTTTGGGCAGTTCTATAGGAATAAGTTCGTGCCCTGCTTTCCGCAATGCCGCTAGCGTAGCCTGGTCTTGCGCTTTGGTTGGGTAGTCGCGCTCAAAATCGGTTTTCAGGTACCCAATGCGCAGTTTCTTGAGGTTCCGTTTCGCGTCATAATTGAAAGGAGCGTCATAGACGGACTGGTCTTTGCCGTCTGGGCCATAAATAGCATTGAACACAATGGCACAGTCTTCTACCGTTCTGGCAATGGGGCCTATCTTATCCATTGACCAACTCAAGGCCATAGCCCCATGGCGGCTCACCCGGCCATATGTGGGCCGAAGCCCTGTGGTACCACAAGCGGTAGAGGGAGAGACAATGGAGCCTAGGGTTTCTGTCCCAATGGCAAACGGCAGCAGACCTGCGGCTACCGCCGAGGCTGAGCCCGCCGATGAGCCGCTGGAGCCTCTGGCAATATCCCAGGGGGTACGTGTTTTTCCACCATACCAGACATCGCCCATGGCCAACTCCCCTAAGGTCATTTTAGCGACTAACACTGCCCCAGCCTCTCTCAGCCTCACAACCACCGTGGCATCTTCCTCAATGGCCTGGTCTTTGAAAGGCACCGCGCCCCAGGTGGTTTTATAGCCTCTGGTACTCAACAAATCTTTTACCCCAAACGGAATGCCATGCAATAGGCCCTTGTACTTTCCGGCTTTGATTTCAGCATCTGCTTGTTTGGCTTGTTGCATGGCCAGTTCCTCTGTGAAGGAGGTGACACACTGTAGTTTAGGATTGTACTTCTTCAGGCGTTCCAGAAAAAACTGCGTCAACTCTACTGAAGAAATCTTCTTTGCCTTTAAGAGCTCTGCCAACTCCCTCACGGAATAAAACGCCAGATCTTCTCTGTTGGCCGGAAGCTCTACCTTATTTAAAGAGGATGGCTTGAATTTCTCTTTCTCCCGCTCAAATGTGAAGCCGACCGGCAGTGGGTTAAACATAAGCGCCGGGGGCACGTCGTTTCCAATTTTAGCAGTCCTTAAACGTCCGTAACTATTCCTAAGATCGGTTAACTCGGCTAAGGCGGTATCTAGTTGGGCTGGCTTAAAGTTGAGCCCTAATAGTTGCTGGGCACTCTGCACCATTGGCACGGTTATCTTTGCTACCTCCAACCTTCTCCCCACAAAGGCACCGGTAAAGAAAAGCGCCACTCCAAGGCTGGAGAGAACTAACGTTTTATGCTTGCTTTTAATCATGCTTATGTACGTTTATTATCTTCTTTGAAGGACAATTTATTGCAAATATGCTATGAACTTATAAGGACTTTTAAGTTTATAACTGAAGCTGTTTACAGTTTTGAGCAGAGTTTTCTTGTTCTATAGCTACACACATCCCCTTGGTGAAAACGCCGCTATACCTTCTGTTTAGAGGCTATTTTCCGCAAAGCAGCTTCTAAACAGAAATTTTCAACCAGAAGGCGACCCCATCAAACGCTTGTGCTAGCCATGTTTCGGAAATTCTACACAGCTTCACTGCCATCTTCCTTTATAACAAAAGAGCCGTCTTGAGAGACGGCTCTTTTGTTATAAAGGAAGATGGCTAAATTAAAGTGGGTTCTGCACGATTGCTTTATTAGTATCTATTTCCCTTTGTGGAAATAAGAATTGCCATTCTTTTGCTCCTGCAGGCACAACAAAATTATTGGTTGTGATGGCCCAGGCAAATGTAGCGGGATGATTCGCACCAGTTCTATCAAGCGGGCTGTTAGTACGCTTCAAATCTAAGAACCGGAAGCCTTCTCCCCACAACTCAATCCGGCGTTGAATGAGTATTTCATCAATCAAATCTTTACCTGCCTTCGTTGAGGCTGGAGCACCGCGGGCAATTAACAAAGTATTAAGGCTTCCAAGTGCTAAAGCGTCTTCGCCTCTGCGAGCGTCTGCCTCGGCAGCAATTAAGTACATCTCTGCTAAGCGCATATGAGGCACATCTCCAATACTTGATCCGGTATCAGCAACCCTGAATTTATTTTGTATGTAGGTTGGTTTAACACCTCCAGAAGGAACAGTTACTCCTGTTCCAGTTGGTGACCATACTTTCTTGCGTACATCAGTTTCAGCAATCTTGTCGTACAGCAATGAATTAATTCTTCTAGGGTTAGTTCTAATATAGGAAGAATTGTAGTTAGACGACATATAAGCAAAGAAGGAGTAGAAGTAAGAAGTTTGGTCTGGAATCATTTTACTTCCCCAAAGCCATTCTCTGTTACCTACGCTATTAAACCCTCCTAAATACTCTTGCTGCGTCATCAAAGAAGCACCACTCCCCGCAATCACTTCTTTCGCAAGGCTTGACGCTGAGGCCCAATTTTGCATTGTTAAGGCTACTCTGGCTTTTACGCCTTTTGCTACCCACACATTAAAATGAGACTTTTCTGCACGTGCAGGAGCATTGGCAAGTTTTGTGATAGCTAGATCCAGATCTTGGTTAACCTGGGCATAAACCTCCTCAACGGTTGCACGCGGCTGACCTTCCGTTGTATTAGTAAGTGCCAATGGTATTCCTAGCTGGCTGTTAGTTTTAGAGGCATCATACCGCTCACCAAAAGCCTGTACCAGCTGAAAATGTGCCCAAGCCCGGTACACTAACGCCTGACCTATCACCATTTCTTTTTCAGCCTCAGAACCAGTTGCATTATCTAGTCCATTGATAAGCATATTGGCATTAGCAATTATTCTATAGTAGAAATAATACCAAGCATGGTTATAAGTAGTAGTGGAAGTAGCATTGCGGTGAGAGGTCCAGTTATGCTCGCCATTAAACCATCCATTCCCTTGGGCTGTCTGCACCCAATCTTCACCCAAGGCATCCATGAAAATTTTATTGGTGCCTTCACCTCCTTGGTTCTGCCTTGAATTATGCTGGGAGTACATCATCCGGTGAATTCCATTCAGCGCGGCGTAGGCATTCTCAGTACTTGATAATACATCTGCCTCTGTCACATCGCTAGTAGGCACTGTATCCAGATAATCCTCGCTGCAGGAAGAAGTAAGCAGCCCGGCCATCAAGAAAACACTATATATTACTTTTTTCATTTTTACTTAAGTTATTACAAAGAAAGATTCAACCCTAATGAAAGAACCCGGGCAGGGGTATACACCGCCGATGTAGTACCTATAAAGTTCTGTCCAACATTCATTCCTTTCCGTTTTGAAATTATTGCCAGGTTTTCTCCTGATGCAAAAATATTGACGTTCTGCAGTTTAAGCTTTGAGGCAAAAGTTGCTGGAACATTATAGCTCAACGTCACATTTCTGAAGTTCAGGTAAGAGGCATCAATTAACCACCGATCAGAAGCGGTATTAAGATCAGTGTTACCTGGGTGTAATCTAGGCACATCCGTTATATCACCAGGGTTCTGCCAACGATTCAATATGTCTCTGTGTAAAGCTGACCCATAGGATGGGTTCATTAAACCGGCATATTCACTATCATAAATTTTGCCACCTACTTGGTACGTTAACAAAGCTGACAATGAAAACCCTTTATAGGAGAAGGTGTTGGTAATACCTCCAGAGAAGTCAGGGATTGCAGTACCAGCATAATGGAACCTTGCATTATTAGCTATCCAGGTTACAGTATCATTACCAATGATTTTGCTGTTAGTCTCATTGTAAGTATTGGCCCGGTACAGACTGTTTCCATTTTCAGGATCAACCCCATAGAATTCACGTAACCAGAAAGAGTTTATAGACTCGCCTTCTTTCAATTTTTTAGTTCCGCTTACCAATTCTGGTTGCAAAGGAGGCATCTTGGTGATCTCATTTTTATAAGAAGTCCAGTTTACATCCAGGTTCCAAGTAAATCCATTGGTTCTAATGATGTCTCCAGCCAAACGGAGTTCCACTCCTTTGTTATTCATAGAGCCAATGTTTTGAATTACCTCATCAACACCACTTGATAAAGGCTGCTTTACTGCAAACAACAAATCTTCAGACTCCCGGAAGAAGTACTCAACGGAACCATTTAATCTGTTTTTGAATAGAGCAAACTCAACCCCCACGTCAAAGGAGTTGTTTTTTTCCCAATGCAACTCTCTGTTTCCTAAAGTTGATTGCAGGAACCCTCCTTCTGAAGCATTTTCATAACCAAGTGAATATAATGCCTGCCATGCGTAATAATCATCTACATCTTCATTGCCCACTTGTCCATAAGACGATCTTAACTTGATCATCTCAACCCATTCAGGCATTGCAAAGAAGGTTTCTCTATCTAATCTCCAGGAAGCCCCAACAGACCAGAAGTTACCCCAGCGCACATCTTCAAAGAACCTTGAGGAACCATCTCTACGGAAAGAGCCTGACAAGGTGTATTTGTCACTGAAGGTATAATTTGCCCTAGCAAAGAATGATTCTATTTTATGTTCTTCTTTATATGTATAGAGATCATTGATGGTACCAAAGTTTATTAATTCTGTATTATTCGCCACCACTTCACCTTGCTTCATCCCATACAAGTAATCACGAGTTCTGCTGTAATTCTCATGCCCAACCAATAAATCAATAGAATGTGCATCTAACGTTTTATTGTAGTTAAGCAATTGGTTGACAGTGTAGCTTGTCAAGTTGTACATGGTACGGTTAGCTCTACCGGCAGGTGCACCATCGCCTACAATTGTATTCTCGTAACCTTGCTCTTCATAGTTGGTAATATCAACTGTAAGGTTGGTAGTGAACTTGAAATCTTTCAGGAAGGTGATTTCTCCATAGGTTCTTGCTCCAGCCACATTGCGTCTGTATAAAAACTTATTCCATTCCGTTTCAGCAACTACGTGTCTACCTGCACTTGCACCTGCAGGACGAGTCATACCCGCGGTCGTCCCAATGTCATATCGCTTATTTCCGTTCTCATCAAGGATATACTCTCCTGTAGTTGGATCATGCATGTGAACAGGATATATAGGCCCTATATTTCGGCTAAAATAGAAGGGATTGACATATCCCGTAGCACTTCCGGTACTTGCCTGGTTAGAGTTGGAAAGAGTACCAGTCAGGTTAAGGCCAGTTTTAAACCAATTGGTAACCTTGCTATTGATGTTTACTCTACCTGAATAGCGCTCAAAGTCAGATCTAATCAAGTAGCCTTTATCATTCAAGTAACCTAAAGACACATAGTAATCTGTTTTATCAGTGCCACCACTAAAGCTTAAGGTATAATCAGATCTTGAGCTGCTACGCGTCAGGTTTTTCTCCCAATCCAAGTCATCTTCCCATAGCAATTGGGCATCTGGATTGATGGTTCCATCTGGGCGAACAATCTGATTATTAGGCACATTAAAAGGATTATACCCTAGTAAGCCCTTGACATCAGCTGTTGCTTTCTGATTGGCTTGTTCTCTGGTGGTAGTTGCATTGATTAAGCCGTTACGGTAACCTTCCCAAATGAGAGGGTAGTACTCATATGCATTTACCCGCTCATATTCTGGAACAGCTCTTGAAGTAACCCCCTGCATGGCTCTAAGGTTGATTCTGTTTCTATCCTTCCGCCCTTTTTTGGTAGTAATCATGACAACACCATTTGTTGCCCGAGCTCCATATAGCGCAGTAGAAGCAGCATCTTTCAAAATGGTGATGTTTTCAACATCTTCCATGTTTATGTTTGACAAACCTGCTGTATAAGGCACGCCATCCACCACATAAAGAGGAGAGTTTGAAAAATTTATAGAGCTGAAACCTCTGATTTGAATGTCAGGCCCACCGCCGGGCTGTCCGCTACCTCCAGACACCAGCACACCTGGAGCCTGTCCGGCAATGGCGTTTGTGATGTTTGTAACTGGTCGCTGACCCAGTTTTTCAGCACCAATCGTAGCTGTTGAACCGGTAAATGTGGCTGGGTCTGCTGTACCGTAAGGCACCTGCACTACAATCTCAGCTAATTGTTGTGCATCAGTGGCCATCCGCACATTGATTGTTGACTGAGCACCAATGCCTACCTCTTGATTAAGATAGCCTATAAAAGAGAACACCAGGGTTCCGCCCGCATTGGGCACCGAGATCGTATAGGAGCCGTTTACATCTGTTGGAGCAGCAGTAGTGGTTCCTTTGAGTTGTACTGTCACGCCAGGCATTCCCTCTCCTGTTGCGGCGTCAGTCACCCGTCCTGTTACAGTCCGGCTTTGTGCCCACGCCTGTGTTACAAGCGCCAGCATCAAGACGAAGCTGAAAAGTAAAGTTTTCTTCATGTGTTTTTGAGTTTGTTTGTAGATATTACTGTTTGATAACCAAATATAACCTTAAAAGATATCTTAACAAACTCTTAACATTACTTTCAAGCTAATTCATTGAACAAAAAAAAGCCAGAGGACGTATAAGCGCCCCTTTTACATATTCCAAAAATTAGATATTTGAATCTAAACCGCTCACATTAGACAAAAATTTGCAAATCCATCATAAAAACAATGAATGCATTAAGGCTTTTACAACCTTAAACCGCAAGCATTATAATTTAAATACCTCAACACTATTTTTCTTCTTTAAAGATTTCTTTTGTGCTTCAGTTCTGGAACAAAGCACAACAATTAGGGCACTTCCTCCTAACCGGCATTCTGCGTTTGGCAAAGCTTACCAAAATCATACCCCTTAAACTCCTTTCTATCTCAAGCCTGAACAGCATCATGGCCACTGATCTCCGCGTGGAATAAGCAGACTGACACCAAAGCCTTGCTTAAGGCGTACTTTTGAAAAAGGAGCCTGAAAACCAATCACTAGATTAAAAGACCAGAATCCGGCTTTGCAGGCAACTTGACTCAAACGTCCTAAACCAGGAAGCCCTCTGTCATTCATTGACGGAGGGCTTCCTGGTTCTCTCTTGTTTCTCTCAAACGGTTAATTAAACCCAAACCCAACCCCGGCCGTGGCCGAAGGGGACTTGGCGAGCGTTCCTTCGCCGTAGACAGAGAAGAACAATAGCTTCAGGCGAAACCCGGCGGTGAGCCCAAACTGGCTGTCCTCCACATTCAAGACAACAGGGTCTACTAGGTCAACGATTTCTCTGGCAGGAGGCGTCCCCCTGAACGTGGTGACAGGAAAGCGGCCGTTCACGTTGACATCGGTGGTGGCGTGGCTGTATTTCACGCCGCCGTAGGCGGTGATGACGCTTAAGGTTTTAGAGGCGACCAAGCTGACAGTCCAGGCTTTGGTGGTGAACACCAAAGCCTGGTTATCATAATAGCCGGGCTGTTGCTGCTGCGCAGTTTTGGCGGCGGCAGGATCTGGTTCCAAATTCAGGGCGGCGTTGGCTTCCAACTGCGTATATCCGCCGAAAGCGGCGATGTCAAACCCGGGAATGGCGCTGATGACGGGAATCCACTGCTTGAGGCCGTGCTTCACCCCTACGCCCCAGAGTTTGGTGGAGTAGTCTTCATACTTCACCTCCGGCACATAGCGCACCGCCACTTCGGTGTCTTTGACAAGGCCAAGGCTCACCTGCGCCATAGGAATGGGCACATTGCGGTAGCCAATACCCGGCGGAGTTCTGAAAGTTGCTTTCTCTCCCGCCCCGGTTGTCTCTACTTCCATTTGCGGCCCTTCTTCGTCTTCCCCAAAAATGGTGGGGGCAATAGGAGATTGGCCAGGTGACAGCCTTATCTTTTCCAACTCCAGGGTAGAGATATCAAACGTAGTCTGGTCTTTGGGCACAAACACACCGGTAGCAAAAAGACGCACGTCAAACCTGCCCAAGCCCATGGCTTTGCCCGAGTTGAACCAGCCGCCATTGAGCGCGTGCCCCACCGCTTTCCCGCCGGGTTCAAAATAAACCCTTATCAAGGTATTGGCGTCTTTGGTGCCCGCTTTTATGACCTCGCCAAAAGATTGCTGGGCCTGTGCGGACAATGGAGCCAGCACTATACCAGCCATCGGCAACGCCACTAAGCAAAATCTAAAGAGAGCCTGCGGAAAAGAATAAGCAAACAACATACATTCAAATAATTGAAAACCCTCAAACTTCTACATAAATAAGAATAATTCAAATATCGGGAGAGACTTTCCTTCCAATAAACGTCCGTTTTTGGCCTGTTTTCCTGAAAACAGGCCAAAAACGGACGTTTATTGGAACGTGTCATAGGCGAACTTGAGGATGATACCCGTCACTACCACCAGAAACAGCTTCCGGACAAAGCCAGAACCTTTGGCGAGCGCAATGCGGGTGCCCACCATGGAACCAATCACGCTGCTGATGGCCATGGGAATACCAATGTGGTACAAAATGTAGCCTTTGTAGCCGAAGTACAGCAAGGCCGACAGGTTGGTGGCCACGTTCACTACTTTGGCTGAGGCCGAGGCCGCCAGGAAGTTGAACCCAAAGATGCCCACGAAGATGAACATGAGAAAAGAGCCGGTTCCGGGGCCGAAGAACCCATCATAGAACCCGATCACCAGCCCCACGCCTACCCCGTACCAGATTTCTTTGGTCTGCGCCAGCTTAGGGGCATGAATAGCCCCGAAGTCTTTCCGGAAGAACGTGTACACCGCCACCGAGATCAGGAGCACCAGAATCAAGGGGCGCAGCAGGGCGGTATCAAAATGGCTGAGCGCCCGCGCTCCCAGAAACGAGAACACGAAAGCCGTCACCGCCGCGGGCAGCAACGCGCGCCAGTTGATTTCCACGTTTCTGGAATAGCGCCACATAGAGACGGAGGTTCCCGCAATACTGGAGAGTTTGCCCGTGCCAAACACCGTGGGGACAGGCACGTGGGGCAAGAACACAAACAAGGCCGGTAACTGGATCAATCCGCCGCCGCCTACTACAGAATCAATCAAGCCCGCCAGAAAAGCGAACAGGCACAGGTACAGGATATCCAAGGTTGAAGAGTTACGCCAGCGTTGGGGCAGATGAAACCGCAAATATTCTGAAAATGTACGGGCTAATCAAAACCGTCCACAACGGAAGAAGCAATTTTGGCTTATTTATAGAAAAACGCCCGCCCACTACCGCTGTTTGCTTGAGTACTTCCTTCTGCCCCTGCAAGTTAAAGAGTTCTACCAGTATCACGTAATACCCGATGGCCGCTTTGGAACCGGCTTCGGTCAGGCCATCCCACTGCAACACGCTCTCGGCCCCCAACAGGGTATTGGCCGAGAGTTTCCGGATGTGCCGCCCTTGCGCATCAAAGATGGTGACGGAAGCCACGAATCCCGCTTGCGGCAACCTGAACTGCAATAGCAAAGCATCATCTATCCCGTCTCCGTCTGGCGTAATGATTTTGGGCTGTAGGGTTAGCTTTTCAGTTGTAGTCACGCTTTCCCGGGCCTGTGAGTTTTCATAGCCCGGCGTAGCCTTCACGTCTGTTGCCGCCGAATGGAAATTTGCCGCTACGGAGGGCCCAGCAAGGGAAATGCGTTCCAAAGAAATCCCTTCGGCATCAGAAATAAGCTTGAAATGCTGGTCGTCTTGGTAGCTCACCTCGTCCATCACGGTGCCATCAGGTAAAAGCAACACCACGGTACCGGCTTCGTCTGGGTAGGGCGGCAAAGAAGGCATTTCAAGGAACCGGTTAGCGTGCCCGGCGGGGTACTCGCTTTGCAGCGTGGTGCGGCTGGTGGTGAACACCAGGTATTCGCCAGGCGCCAGGAGAACATGCTGGCTGGTGATTTCACGGACATTCGCCACGGCACCGCCATTTGCCCGGTTTGCCAATTTCCAGTTTCGCAGGTTCAGGTGTTTGGCAGACCTGTTTACCAGTTCCACAAAGTCAACCCCGCTGGGTCTGGGATTGAACAGGATTTCATTGATGACCATATCGCTTGGGGCGGGAATGGCGGGGAGAAGTACCGTCTGTTGCTGCGGCACAAGGGCGTTCCCGGCACAGTCTTTCAGGTTTTGTACCGTTACCGTATATTGCTCGTTTTCCCGCAAAGGCGTTGAAAGGGTTAGCTCTACCTCCGTTAGCCCCGGAGACAAAACCACCGCTTTTTGGATGGAAACCCCAGAGGAAATGGCGTACCTGTTCACCTGCGCGGCTTGGGTGCTATCCAGCGGCTCATTGAACGAAAGCAGAATTCTGGTAGGGTTAGCCGCTATTACTTGCTGAAAAACCGGTGGCGTTTGGTCTACCTCCTGCACAGAATTAGCCTGACCGGGAGTTCCGCCGCGCGGATGCACAGAGGCTTTCCACTGCGAGGCACCGGCACAAGTACTCTCTATATTAATAAGCTCTAAACTCCAGCCTCCCTCTCTTTTAGCGGTTTCACGGTACCAAGCGTTGTGATAGCGCACCAAATCTATCAACTGCCCGGCGGCATTGAATATCTCTATATCATCACCGCTGTCATTGAGGGAGGGAAAAGTAGCAAGCCCCAGCACCGGCCCAAACGGCCGATACAGCGCGGTATCAGTGGCGGCGCATACAATCAGGTAGGCACCCGGCTGCAGTACATAATTGGGGAAAGTACCCGAATTGTTGGTGGCATCTGAATACCGCCACCCTTGCAGGTTAAAAGCTTGGTTGCTTCGGTTGTAAAGTTCAATAAACTCGGCGGCGGGCAAATCCTGCAAGGGGTTGACATCGGCATACACCTCGGTGATCCGCACAGCACCCGGCTGGGCCGAAGGGGAAAAGACAAACGAACCAGTCAGGTTTTGCGTGAGATTGCCCGCTGCGTCTACCGCGCGCAGAATTTCTATCTGGTTGCTACCGGTTGTAAAATCCTGGCTGAATTGTAGGCGCACTATGTGCGGGGTGGTGGCGTCCCAATCTGCGGCAACCGGCAATGCGCTCCCGTTTAGCCGGTAATTAGACAACTGAATGGCATCTGTTTGTTGTATAGGTTCTGAGAAGGTTACCTCCAGAGTTCTGGAATCAGTAGCGATGGTGCTTACCAGACTGGCAACCCCTATATCTTTGACCGTAAAATCATCAAAATAGAACCGCTGGGCGTTGGTTTGAGAGTACCGGAAGAGAATTCCGGCGTAAGCCGAAGTGGTGTAACGCGCGTCCTGCACAGTGCCTTGTACTTCATACTTTTGCCGGGTACCGGTCATGTCCAGTTCCAGCGTCCATTGGTGGGTGGCGGAACGGGAAACTCTTACCCATACTTTATTATCTGAGGTGCCTACGGTTTTATCTGCCCCGTTTATCATCTTGGCGGCGGAGGTGCCGTCTTTGCGGTAGAGACTTACCTCATCCTGGGTATCGCCTATCCGTACAAAGTAGCCGCGTAACGCTCCTTCCAAATCTGGCAGGTCAGAAGTAAGATAGACTTCGGCCAGATTGCCCGAGGAAGTGGCAAACCCCAGTTGCACATAGAACTCCCACTGCGCCCCAACGGCTACCCTGTTTTGGGTAGACAAATGCAGCACCGTACCCGTTACAGCCGGGCCTTTGCTCTGCAATTGTCCGGCGGCGTTCACCTGGAAAAAATGCCTGTCGCCAGCCCAAACCGGGTTCTGGGTGATGTCTCCGTCGGTGAAAGATTCCTGTATCTGGGCCTGTAGAGCCGGTATAACCGCTAAGTATATAAATAATATAAGAAACAATTGCCGCATGCATAGCCTGTACTTTAATTATCATGAAAAGTTGGCTTACTTTGCAGCTGACCTAGAGCGTTTTCTGCCTGATTTTCAGAAAACAAGCAGAAAACGCTTTGGGCTAGACATCTGGGGGTAGACACGGCTGTGTTTTCCTTCGGGTTCAACGTGATATTTACAATTTACACACCCTTACATGAAAGTAGCTGTAGTAGGTGCCACCGGCTTGGTGGGTGGCGAAATGCTGAAAGTCCTGGCGGAGCGTAACTTCCCAGTAGACGAATTGTTATTAGTGGCCTCTGAGAAATCGGTGGGCCAGAAGATGAGTTTCAAGGGCAAGGAATATACCGTGATCGGGATGGAGGAAGCCATCGCGCAGAAACCGCAGATCGCTATTTTCTCGGCGGGCGGAAGCGTGAGCAAGGAGATGGCCCCCAAGTTTGCCGAGGCGGGCACTACCGTGGTAGACAATTCTTCTGCGTGGCGCATGGATCCTACCAAAAAGCTGGTGGTACCCGAGATCAACGCCTCTGAGTTGACCCCCGAAGACAAGATCATTGCCAACCCTAACTGCTCTACCATTCAGATGGTGGTAGCCTTGAACACTCTGCACAAGGCCCTCAAAGCCAAGCGCATTGTGGTCAGCACGTACCAGTCCGTGACGGGTACCGGCAAAAAAGCGGTAGACCAGTTAATGAACGAGCGCGCCGGGAAAGAAGGCGAGAAAGCGTACGCCTACCCCATTGACCTGAACGTGATTCCGCACATTGATGTGTTTGAGGCCAACGGATACACCAAGGAAGAAATGAAAATGGTGCACGAGACCAAGAAGATCATGGGCGATGACAGCATCAGGGTAACGGCTACGGCCGTGCGTATTCCGGTGATGGGCGGACACTCAGAATCGGTGAACGTGGAGTTTGAGAAGGATTTCACCCTGGAACAGGTGTACCGCCTGCTGCAGGAAACTCCCGGCGTAGTGGTGGTAGACGATACCGCCAACCTGCAATACCCTATGCCCATGGATGCCCACGGCAAAGACGAGGTACTGGTAGGCCGCATCAGACTAGACGAAACCCAGCCCAACACCTTAAACATGTGGGTGGTAGCTGATAACCTTCGGAAAGGCGCCGCCACCAATGCCGTCCAGATTGCTGAATACTTGGTAGCGCACAAACTGGTGTAACGTTGTCCATCTAGTTAACTAATAGGAAAGGCCACCTTTAGGGGTGGCCTTTCCTATTTCTGCCCATCAAGTTTTAAAACAACTAACGCAAAGCACCTCATTCAAGGAGCTGTTTTAAGGCTGTTTTTGGAAAAACAGCCTTAAAACAGGCGAGCTTACTGCTTCACCGTCTTCTTGAGGTCAATTCTGTAGCTGCTTCTCTGGGTGAAGGTTCTGCCGAACATGTCTGTGGCTTTCACCTCAATGGTATGTTCCCCAACAGGTAGTTTGGTGGGAATACTGCCCCGCCATACGTGCGTAGACTGAACGGCGTTTGAGGGCCGTCGGCCGGGCATCAGTTCTTCTGCGTAATCCCACTCCTGCAGGCTGTGCAGAAAGGTAGGGTCATGTTGTTTCTGGTACTCCATCTTTTGCCACGCACCGTTGTCTACCCGGTACATCACCGTATCCCGCTCACTGCCCATGAAGAAGTTCACATAGATGCCGGCCGAGGTGTTTCTGCCTTGTTCTACCACTTTGGGGGCAAAAACCTCCATCTGGTACTCTTCGGGTTTACCGGCTACTTTGTAGTCCACCACGTATTGGTTGCCTTTGAAGCGGAGGAAGGCATAGCCTTTGGGGGTTCCGTCACGCATGGTAGAGACGGGCACGCCCGCTTCGTTCAGCTTGCCTGAGTACCAGTCACCGGAGGTAGTGCCCACGTTGTAATGGTGGTGCGGCTTTTGTTGCCGCCAGCCTTCTGCCTGCGTGAAGAAATCCTGTTTCTGCAAATGCGTATGCGCTGAAAGGGAAAGAGTATGGGGAAAATCTTTGAGCAAATCAAAAAGCCGTTGCCGATCCTCGTCGCGGAAGGCGTCTCCGTCTGGTTCGCTCAACGGAATATGGAACGCCAGCACCACCAAGTGGTCTTTGGGCACGAATTTCAGGTCGTTCTCCACAAAGTCCAGCTGGTCTTTCCGGAAACCGCCCCAATAACTTTTGCCGTCCCGAGGGTCTGGGTAAAGCACATCATCCAGCACAATGAAATGGACTTTGCCGTAGTTGAAGGCGTAGTTGGCCGGCCCAAAGTGCGCCTCAAACGTTTCATCAGACAGGGAGTCGGCGGGGGCATCAAAATCCAGGTCGTGGTTACCCAGCAGGTTATACCACGGGATACCCGCCTTTTTCACCGCCTCAATGTAGGGGTTGAACAGGTTGAGGTCGTTTCCCACCAAATCTCCCAGGCTAAGCCCGAAAGGCACCTCTTTGATTCCTTCTACCTCAGAGACAATGCCCCGGGCAAAAAAATCCACTTCTTCTCTGGTATAGGGCTGGGGGTCACCAAAAATAAGGGCCGTAAAGTCTTCTTTCTCCCTGACCGGTAACAACGCAAAATCTACTGACCTAGGAAGCTTACCGGTGGGCGCCACTCCTTTGAATTTGAGGGCCGGTGAACCTTGAGGTTTATGAATGTAATAGAACTGGGGCAGGTTCTGCTGGTTAAGGGCAACCTGGTAGCCGCTGGGCTTGATCACCGACAGGATGTTGTCCTGCCCTACGGGTAGGGCATATTCTCCATTTTTATCCGTTAACACCACTTCGCGGCCATTGGAGACCGCCACCTGGGCAATGCCTTTTTCGGTTCGGTCTTTCTTGCCGTTTCCGTTGGTGTCAGCAAATACGTAGCCGTTGGCGGTGGTTTGCGCCTGCAGGGTAAGGGAAAAGCACAGACCGGCCATCAATAAAAACTGTTTCTTCATCATTTTTATAAAAAGAGAGTAGAAATAAAGGGGATTATGCGGGGGCCCGCTAGCTTAAAATTCGCTTTCTCAGAGTCATCACGGCCACCACCGGGTAAGTGGTCAGAGGCAAGTACCCGGTGCCCAGAAACGCTGAACTTGCTGCCGGGCGTGAAGGCAGGAAGCCACCCCAAAGGCGGCCCCAGCTTCTAAAAGGCGAATAAGGTTTCTTACGCTTACCAACCTGGGTTTTGGCCTAAGTTAGGGTTTTGCTGCAACTGGTTGAATGGGACAGGCCAGAGGTAGTTTTTACCTTCCTCAAACCTTCTGCCGGTGTTGATGATCAGGTATCCTTTCTCATCAGTAGGGAAACTGGCTACGTAGGTTTGGCTCCAGCTAGGGATCAGGCTCTTCTTCACCCCTTTCACATCCTGAGCCAGAAGGTGCCCCTGTTTCCAGCGCAGAAGGTCAAAGTACCGCTGGCCTTCCTGGGCAAGTTCTACCCGGCGCTCTCTCCTGAGTTCAGTGCGCAGCTCCAGCCCGTTGGCGGCCAGGGTAGTTATGTTCATGTGTACCATGCCTACCCGGTCTCTCAGTTTATTGACCGTTTTATCCAGATCCTGCTGCGTGAGCTTGCCTTGCTCCAACCGGGCCTCGGCGTAGGTTAACAACACCTCGGCGTAGCGAAGCAGGTGAATGTCATTATCATCTTTGTTATAGGTGCCCACGGCGGCTAAATCCACGTATTTGGTGAAGTAGAACCCGGTGCCCGTCACGGTTCCTTTTTTGTCGGCGTTGAACTTAGGCAGGTTGAAGACATCGCTGGGCTTGTCGTCCTGGTCACCGTCGTCTTTTCCGCCCCATTTGGCACCCGGCGCCAGAATGGTCTGCTTCATGCGGGGATCACGGTTCTTGAAAACATCTCCGTAAGTAGCTTCACTATATAAGGGCGAAACGTCTATGGGTAACCCATCGCTGGCCAGGTAAGCATCTACCAATGATTTGGTGGGACTAAAGCGGGCGGTCTGGTCTGGCACCTGGGTTTCGCGGCTCATGTTGTGCATAGACACGTTCTCTAAAAACATGCGGGCCAGAATGGTTTCTTTGTTCTTGCCCGCCGCTAGTTTGCCGGCATCGGTGAAGAGCTCGTTGTAGCTGGTGGTGGGGTTTCCGTTGGAGTATAAGGTGTAGACGCCAAGATCCATCACCGCCTTGGCGGCAGCCTCTGCCACCTCATACCGGCCGTAGAACAACGCTACCCGTGCTTTCCAGCCCAGGGCGGCTCCTTTGGTGATTCTGCCCAGGTTGGCTGCGCCATAAGTAGCTGGCAACCCCTGGGCGGCCTCGTCCAGTTCCCTCAGAATGAAATCTACTACTTCGGCCCGTGGGGTTCTTTTCCCGTAGATTTCGGGGTCACCAATGTTCAGGGTTTTGGTTACCAATGGTACATCTCCGTAGAAAAAAGAGAGGTAGCTGTAGAGAAAGGCGCGCATGAACCTAACCTCCCCCACGTATTGGTTTAGTAGTTTGGGGTCTACCACGCCTTCGGCTTTCTGGTAGTTTTCCAGAAAGTGATTGCATCTCCTGATACCGTCATACTGGGCCGTCCACTCACTGTTGAGGGTACCGGCCGTAAAATCAAAGTTACCGCTGGAGATGGCCTGGTAATCTGACCGGGGCGGATAGATGGTGTTATCGCCCAGGTTCTCCATGTCCACAAAGTTTTTACCTTTCAGAGAAGCGTACGTGCCGTTGACGGCCAGTTCCAGTTGATCCTGGGTTTTCCAGAAGGTAACGTCTGTGATGGCATCTAGGGGTTTGCGTTCCAGAAAGTCATCTTCGCAACTGCTCAAAGAGGCACCTAGTACAACCGCTAAAGCAAAGGAGGTTACCCCAGCAGAGGCCTTGCGGAGATACGCACTTGAAATCTTGGGAATATATTTATGTCTCATGATACTCTTTAAAAAAATGGGCGGAAAAAGGGCAGCGGGCACCACCTAATTGGTTTGCCTGCGCAATAGGCACTGCCTTAGCGCTTGGGTTAGCCGCCGCTTCCCTGCCAGCCGTATTACTTGAATCTTACATTAAGGCCCACAATAAACGTCTTCACCTGCGGGTACATGCCTCCGTTGGTGGTGGCTCCTCCCAAACCGGCGGTTTCAGGGTCATAGGCGTAGAAGTAGTCTGTTCTGGTAAACAGGTTCTCTGCCGACACATACACCCGGAGGTGGTCAATCCTAAACTTGGTGGTTAGGAGGTTGGGGAGAGTGTACCCTACCTGAATGTTCTTCAGGCGCAGGTAGGCGGCATCTTGCAACCAATGCTCAGACAAGCGCATAGTAGCGTTGCGGGTGTCTGAATAGGTGAACCGGGGGTACCACGCATCAGTGTTCTCCGGGGTCCACCGGTCGCGGTGCACTTCCTGCGGAAAGGCTCCGTTCACGTGGAAGGCATGGATACCAGGGCCTGATATGTAGCCGTTCGCCTTGCCAACGCCTTGCAGGAAGAAGGAAAAATCAAACGCCTTGTAAGCAAAGTCACCCCTGAAAGAGAACGTGTAGCGGGGGAACGCATCCCCAATTACCGTACGGTCTTTATCTGCGGTGATTTTCCCATCTCCGTCTAAATCCACGAATTTCAGGTCTCCGGGGCCCACCTTGCCTTTATCAGCGTCAAAAATGGGGAACAGGGGTGTCAAAACACCTTTCTCATCCTTGGTGAAATCCATTTCCTGGGCCAAGCCTGCCGTTCTATACCCATAGTACGCATCAATGGGGTAACCCACTTGCCGAATGAGGTTGCCAACGGTAGGCGGTGCGCCCCCCAGGTTCACTACTTCGTTTTTCACGTCAGACAGTTGCGCCGTGAATCCATAGCTGAACTCCTTTTTCTGATCGCGCCAGCCCAGGCTAACTTCCCAGCCTTTGTTTGAAACTTCGCCGGCATTCTGGTCGGGTACTTGCAAGCCTAGAATGTCTGGCTGCGGCACTTTGAGTTGGATGTTCTTGGTTCTTCTGTCAAACAAATCGGCCGTAAACGTGAGCCGGTTGTTCAGGAATCCCAGGTCAAGGCCAATATTGCCCATGCTTGCCGTTTCCCATTCAAGCAAAGGGTTCGCCAGTACTTGCTGGGCGAGCCCCGAAGTCAACGCATTGCCAATGGGCATGGTGGTGACGGAGGTAAGCACCGGAACGTAAGGATACCACTCTGAATAGGCAGCCCCGTTTGCCCCGTACTGGCCCCCTAAATCACCGTAAGAGACCCGTAGCTTTCCTTCGCTCAGCCAAGCAAGACCGGTACTCTCCTGCACAAATTTTTCCTGGGTAAACCGCCAGCCCACAGAGCCGGAAGGAAAGAACCCATACCGCCGCGAAGGAAGGTACCGGGACGACCCATCATACCGGGCATTCACCTCCAGCAGGTATTTATCTTTGAAGCTATAGTTGATTCTTCCAAAATAAGACCGCAACGCCCACTGGTAGGCGTCTCCGGTGGCTCTTGGGTCTATGCTTCCCAGGCTGAACACCGGCACCTCATCGCTCACGAAACCCATTTTAGAGGCATACCAGGAATCATACCGGAACTCTTCCTGCTGATACCCCAGCAACACCCTCAGGTTATGCGACCCCAGGTTGGCCTCATAGTTCAACTGCCCAGACAGCAGCTCTTTCCTTTCTTTGTAGTCCCGGTTTTCCAACTGGTTATCGGTTCGGTTGCTGTACCAGAAATCTCCCGTTTCTGGGTAGAAGTAGTCAATCTTGCGCGAAAAGGTGGATCTGAGCTGATTGATGGAATTTAGGCCGTATTGGCCCCGCAGGCTTAGGTTCTTCAGGAGGTGAACCGTACCCGCCACGCTGCCATAAAACTCTTGGGAGGTAAAGTTGTTGTAACCACCATCTATAGCCACGGCCAGGGGATTGCTGGAGCCGCCGCCGTACCCCCAGTTACCGTTTTGAAACCTTACCGGATCAAGAGGCGACATGGTTAACGTAGTATAGATGGGCCCCGAATTATGGTCAGTGCCCCCGGCCGGTTGGTTCTGCGACCGGTCTATGTAATTGAAATTGGCATCCAGATCCAGCCGGCCGAAAAGCTTCTGCGCGTTCAGGCGGAGCCTGGCATTATTACGTTTGGCCCAGTATTGGTCTCCTTCCACCAACCCTTCCTGGCTCAGCCGTCCGTAGGAGGCATAATAACTCAAATCAGAAGATCCGCCGTTCAGGCTTAGGTTGTGGTTTTGCTGAGGGGCATACTTTCTAAAGAGCTCCTCAGACCAGTTGGTGTTGGCAAAGTAATTGGGGTCTGACCCCTCCCGTGCCACCTGTATTTGCTCTTTGGTATACGTGGTGGGCAGGTTCACATTGCGCTGAGATTCATTGAGCATCTCCATGTATTCTGCTGAGCCCAGCATCTTAGGCAGCGCCGTGGGGGTTTGCACTCCGTAGTACCCACTATAGTTGAGTGCAGGTGACTGATTGAATTTACCGCTTTTGGTGGTGATCAAGATCACGCCGTTGGCCGCCCTTGACCCATAGATAGAGGCAGAGGCCGCATCTTTCAAGACAGACACGCTTTCAATATCATCTGGATTGATGGAGTTGATGTCTACGTCTGGAATGCCGTCTACCACCACAAAAGGCTCAGAGTTGTTCAGGGTGCCTACGCCCCGTATGCGCAGGGTGGCGCCTGATGCCCCCGGGAAGCCCGAGGCACTCACGGCGGTGAGGCCTGGCGCCAGGCCCTGCAAAGCAGACGCCGCATTGGTTACAGGCCTGTTTTCCAGCGCTTCGGCGCTAATGGACTCCACCGCCCCGGTTACATTCACCTTTTCTTGGGTGCCATAGCCCACCACTACTACCTCCCCCAAGGCCTTGGCGTCTTCCTGGAGTACTATGTTAAGCGAAGTCTGGCTCCCCAGGGCTACCTCCTGCTTAACATACCCGATGTAGGAAATGACCAACACCGGTTCGTCCATCTCGGCAATAGTCATGGAAAACGCCCCTTGCACGTCAGTGAAGGTTCCGGTGGAAGTCCCTTTCAGAAAAACCGACACACCCGCCAAGGGCTGCCCGGCGGCATCTTTCACCACCCCAGACACTCTTCTGCTCTGCCGGTCTTGGTTCCAGAGTTCAGAAAAAGACCCACTGGTGGCAGAACCCTCAGATTCCTTTGCGACCCCATGTCCCGGGGAAGCCCCAAGCATTGCCAACAGCAACAGGGAATACCTGTAACAGAAGCCCTTCTTGCTGTTTTCTGGTAATTTTAATCTCATTGTTACGCTTTATTAAAAGTGAATTTGTTGTCTTGTCCGTAAGAAATCTCACCAGAGCAATGGAAGGAAGGCAAGAACAGCAGGGAAAACAGAGAGGGAGAAGGTGGAATAGAAAGGAGGAAAAGGAATAAGGCTTAGTGCCATAGAACGCCTGTTCCCCAAAACCATGGGGCCCACTTGTACAGGCTTTTTCGCAATTTCTTATTAGTGTCCTACCGCTGCTTGGCTCTACCATATGCCTTGTAAGATTTAAGGCAAAACTAGGCGGCAGGGGTTACCTCAATATTTATAGTATATTATGAGACTATTAAGAAACAGGAGGCAATCTGAAAAAACTTAACAAAAACATAACCATCCTTTGGCAGTATCTAAAGCTAAACATGCTCTTAGGCTGGGTTGAGGCTACAATGCCCTTCCCTTACCAAAGGAGATGGACAGACGAAGTATTTTTGGGATCAACTGGAGCAAGGGAGTAATGCCACCCTCATCGCAGAAAAGGGTGAAGCAAAGCCCTGATGTATCAAAGCAGCAATAGAAGCCGAAATGACAGGACTGGAGTTAAGGGAGTGAGTCTTTTTTAAAGCTTCTCATTCACCAGTATTTAAAGCAATTGCGCTTGTTCTGTCGCTTTCAGGCTACTTTTATGAAAACAGGCCAAAACAAGAGGTTTATTTGCACACTGGCGTAAGCATCCCCCACTTGTACCTCCGTTTTCAGGTTATTTTTATAAAAACAGGCAGAAAACGCTAGACAGCATTGGTGTTTTGTAAAAGGGAGAACAGAAGAAGGATTGTTCGCTCCCAGACAAAAACACAGGTTTTAGAAGCGTATGTAGTTTACCCAAAACAGGATAAGGCTTTCGCGTGGTTTAAGAATCGGGGCAGGTTTCACCTCCTCCGTGGCATAGCAGGCTGCCGTCACCGTCATATATTGATCAATGGAGTTGATGTACGGCGTGCAATTGCCCAGCACAAAACTGGCTGGCCATTCAGATTGCCGCCTTTCATAAACTAACAGTACTCTAAACACTGCAGTTCCAGCACTTTTACCCGCCGCCATCCAGTCTCCTGCGTTGGGCTGGCTACCTCGCAAGTCTGGTAGATTTGCTCCTCTTCAAAGGATGAATAAGCTAGGAGGCAGAGCAGACAGAGGGCATAGAAAGGTCACCTGCCAATAGGCTTTGCCTAGTAGAACCCGAACGATAAGTAAAGCCGCATGGGCAGATAAATCAGCCTCTCTCCTACTCTTCCGGCAGGCCTCCTTTATATATACCTGCATAAGCAACTTATAATAGCAGGGTTATAATATCTATTCTTTTTATCCTTCAAATTTTTTTTACCCCAACGTTCCCTAATCTTTTTCCAAAATCGCCAAGAAACATTACCCAGATATTATCAAAACCTTAATTTTCTTACACATATTCTACCATCTTCAAATAAAAGTAAGTTACAAAGTCCCTCACCCCTCCAAACCCAAGAAAGTCAAACGCTTGCAGAGCACTTTTTTACATATATATTTAGAAACACAAATGTTCCTAAAACCTAACAAACCAAAAACCACATGATGAAAAACTTACTAGTAAGCTTCGTGCTGCTGCTGACACTTGCCGGGCAAGTATGGGCGCAGGGACGAACTGTAACAGGACGGGTAACGGACGCAGCCACCGGCGAAGGAATGCCTGGCGTGACCGTCCAACTCAGAGGAAGCAGCACGGCTGTTCCTACAGACGTAAACGGAAACTACTCCATCAGTATTCCCTCGGCTGGTGGTGCGCTGGTGTTTACCTTTATTGGCTATGTAAATCAAGAGGTAGCCATAGGAACCCAAACGACCATTAACGTGCGCCTGGCATCAGATGCCCGGGCACTGGACGAGATTGTGGTGGTTGGGTACGGTACGCAGCTAAAGAGAGATGTGACTAGCTCCATCTCTCAGGTAAAAGGCGAGGCAATCGCTAACCTGGCAACCCCCAGCTTTGACCAGCAGTTATCTGGCCGGGCAGCGGGGGTGGTAGTACAGCAGCCTTCGGGTATTCTTGGCGCTCCTCCCACCATCAGAATCAGAGGGGTGAACTCCATTTCAGGAAACAACTCGCCTTTGATTGTGATAGACGGAGTGCCTGCTTCTTCTGGCAACGTAGGTGCTTTCACCAGTGTAAACGCTTTGGCAGACATTAACCCGAACGACATTGATTCCTACGAGATTCTGAAAGATGGGGCCGCTACCGCTATCTATGGTTCCCGCGCTTCTAACGGGGTAATCCTTATTACCACCAAACAAGGAAGACAGGGCCAGGTAAAATTCAACTATGACGGTTGGACAGGTTGGTCTAAAGCGACAGAATTGCACGATCTCCTGAATGCCGAGCAATTTGTAGAGATCCAGAATGAAAAGTACCGCAACGCAGGCTCTACCTCTTTGCCTGCCGTCTATGACGGTACCAACACCAACTGGAATGATTACGTGTACAGAACAGCGTTTCAGCAAAGCCACACCTTATCTGCCAGTGCCGGAACAGACAGAACCAAGTATTACGTGTCTTTAGGGTACACTGACCAAGAAGGAATTGCGGTGGCCAACAGCCTAGCGCGTTACAGCTTGAGAGCCAACTTAAACCAGAAAATATCAAAAAGGCTCACCTGGGATGTGCAGACAGGACTTTCGCACCAAGATAACTTAGGCCCTCTGGTAGGCACCAACAGCTTGTCTGCGAACACATTCTCTGTTATCCGCATGTTGCCTAACGTGGCAGTGTATAACCCAAATGACCCTACCGGTTATAACATTGACGCCACCACCCGCAGCTCCCTAGGCAGAGGATCCAACCTCATCACCATTGCCAACGGCATTCCTAACCAGATGTTTGTACTGGAGAACAACCGCCGGAAAGGTAAAACCTACCGCTTTGTAGGAAATACCTCTTTGAACGTGAACATCATTGAAAACCTGAATTTTAAAACGTTAATAGGTACGGACTTCAGTATTATTGAGGATTTCAACTACACAGACCCCAGACATGGCGATGGTCTCTCTTCCGGCGGAACGCTTTCCCAGGCCTACAGCCCTTTCTACACCTGGAACTGGCAGAATATTCTTTCTTACAACAAGTCTTTCCAGGACACCCACAACTTTGACGCAACCTTAGTGGCCGAATACACCAAAAGCCGCTCTTCTTTCTTCCAGGCAAGCGGTACCACCCTGTCTGACAGATTCTTCAATCAGAACATCCAGTCCGGAACGTTGACTACCCAGCAGATCTTTGGTGACCTGGAAGAAAACGGTTTGGCCTCTTACCTGGCCAGGGTAAACTACAACTACAAAGGAAAGTACTACCTGGGAGGTTCTATTCGGGCAGATGGTTTGTCAAAACTATCTCCTGACAACCGTTGGGGCTATTTCCCTGGCGTATCTGCGGCCTGGAGAATCTCTGAGGAAGATTTCTTCAAGAACTCAGCGTTCATTAGCGTCCTTAGTGACGTAAGAATCAGAGGCAGCTACGCTGAAGTTGGCAACAGCGGTATTACCAGCGGTAACTATGGTTATTTGGGCAGCTTTGGCTCTGTACAATACGGCGGAGAAAGCGGTATCTCTTTCAGCAACACCGGTAACCCGCTGTTGAAATGGGAAACCCAAAAGATATCTGACATCGGCCTTGACTTGGGCTTCCTGAACGGACGAGTAAACTTTGAGTTTGCCTACTGGAAGAAAGACAATGATGACATTGTGTTAGGAGCTCCAACTCCTCCGTCATTAGGAGTACCCGGCAACATTATTTACAGAAACATTGGCAGAATGGTCAATGATGGATTAGAGTTTGCGTTAAGCGGTAACGTGATTGAATCTTCCAGATTCACCTGGAACTCAAGCGTGAACTTCTCTACCCAGAACAATGAGGTAAAAGAGTTGGTAGACGGCCAGGACATTATTGGCGCCTACAACATCATTAGAGTGGGCGAGTCTTTCCAGTCTATCTACGGCTACGTGTATGAGGGTGTGAACATGGCAAACGGAAACCCTATCTTCAAGAAAGCCAACGGTTCTCTAGTACAGGGCGATATCAACGGCAATTCCTACAAAGTATATAACCCAGCCAACCCAACAGATGTTTCTCAGGCAGCCTCTTTAGGCGCGGGGGATAAAGTTGTGTTGGGCAGTGCCTTGCCAACCTGGTTTGGTGGGTTTGACAACAACTTTAAGTATGCCGGTTTTGACCTGAATGTTTTCTTCCGTTTCTCTGGAGGGAACAAAATCATGAACCGCACCCGCCAGGATCTTTTAACCATGTTGTTTGAGAACAATGGCACTGAGATCTTAGGCAGATGGCAAAGCGCAGAGAACCCGGGTGATGGGCAGACTCCCAAACTAAGACAAGGAAGACAACTCATCATCAACACAGAGAACGAGGCCTCTTCCCGGTTTGTGGAAAGCGGTGACTTCCTGAAATTAAGCAATGTGACGCTTGGCTATACCGTGCCAAAAACGTTTACCCAGAAATTCAATCTTGAAAGAGTGCGGGTGTTTGCCCAATTGCAAAACGCGCTCACCTTTTCCGGGTACAAAGGCCTGGATCCAGAAATGTCTTCTTCCATTGGGGTTGACTACAATACAAACCCGCAACAAAGAGTCTTCTCTCTTGGCGTAAACCTTGGGTTTTAATTTTCAGATCTAAACTTTCAAAATGAAAAATCATACCATAAAACGGATTTTAAAAGTTGCCTTAGTGGCACCTTTGTTTTCCTTGTCCTTCGCAATGACTTCCTGTGAAGACGAGGTAATAGAATTGGAGGCCCCAGACAGATATACTGAGGTGGGAGCCTTTGAGTCGGCGGCCAGAATTCAACTGGTGATGAACGGTGTCTATGATGCCGCCCAGAGCGGGTTCTATGCCGCAGGCGCGGTGAGGGGGTATCCATTTGGGGCGGCAAGCACCGCCCAGGGAGATACCAGGGGCGAAGACATGCTCAACATGGAGGCCTTTTACCAAGCCACCTATGAGAACCTGTACAACCCTACCACAGCCAACAACCAGTACATGTGGGAAACGCTGTACGCGCTCATCAACAAGGCCAACGTGGCTATTGAAGGAATCAAGGGTGCCGCCACTTCAGGCATCATCACAGAGCAGACAGCCGCTGAGTACGTAGCCGAATGCCAATTTCTGAGAGCGTTGGCGCTGCATGAGTTGATCACCAACTTTGCCCGCCCCTACAACCATACCGCAGATGCGTCGCATTTGGGCGTTCCTATCAGGCTAACGGCGGTAAACACGCCCGCCCGCGTAGATGAAGCGAAAACCCAGGGCCGCAACACGGTAAAGGAAGTATATGACCAGATCCTGTTAGATCTGAATACCGCCGAGACAGCGCTTCCGGCCACCAGAGGCACTTTCCAAATCACCAAGGCTACCAAAGGGGCTGCCATTGCGCTTAAAACACGGGTATTGCTCCACAAAGGAGATTATGCCAATGTGGTAACCGAAGCCTCTAAGCTGGTCACCGGCGATGCGGCTCCTTTCACCAGCCCAATTGGCGGGTATAAATTAACCGCTGAGCCATCTGGGCCGTTTGGTGCCAACAACAAAAATAACACAGAGTCTATTTTCTCTATTCTTAATTCTGCCATTGACAATGCCTCTACCAACGGTGCCTTGCCACAGATGTACGGATCAGCTCCAAACCGGGCACTTGTGGCTATCAGCCCCGTTATCTGGAACCAGGCGTTCTGGCCGGTGTCCGATAAGAGAAGAACCCAGTTGACAGATGTAAGCACCAACAACTACCTGTACACCACCAAGTACAACGGTGACAAGGTAACCTGGGCCGACAACACCCCTATCATCAGATATGCCGAGGTATTGCTGAACATGTCTGAAGCCATTGCCCGTACTGCTGGGGCAACTCCTAAAGCCCTGGCACTTTTGAATGCCGTAAGAGGAAGAGCTACCACTGATGTCTATACTGAGGCGACCTTGAATACTCCTCAGAAACTCATTCAGGCCATTGTGAATGAGCGTAGAATAGAGTTCCTGGCAGAGGGCTTACGCTGGAAAGACATCTTCCGGTTAGCCGTAGAGGGTGTCTATGTGTACAAAGGCATTCCTGCTAAAGTGACAAAAGGCAACACTACCGCCGCCGACTACGCTGCCGCTAGTGGCACCGTGAGAGCAGCAGCCTTTGCGGTACCGGCGGTGCCTTACGAAGATTTCAGGTTTATCTGGCCTATTCCTACCAGCGAGACCTCTGCTAATCCGGTTCTAGCAGGCCAGCAGAATCCTAACTACTAATCTCCTTAACAAAACAGCCTACTAAGTTAGTAGGCTGTTTTGTTAACCATTGTATCTATTGCAATTCTTGGATTCCTTTGCCTCAGCAGTTGTTGGCAGCTCTGTTTTAGGCTTACTTTCGCGAAAAACATGTCTAAATAAAGTTGCCGCCAATTCACGAAATCCTAACCAGTTTCAGCTTCAGAGCAACCTACCAGTGTCATCTTTATCCTTCCTACTAAGCGCAGAACCTAGTGAACTCACCAGAAAACAGCAGAGGCGCTCAATGAGCGCCTCTGCTGTTTTTGCCTTACTTTTCCTAAAACAAGCCAATTTCAGCTTTTCTGCTTAAAGGCTACTGGTACTGAATGTACATGGGTTTGGGCGTGAGGGCCAGCACCTCTTTGGGGGGGTACAGCTTGGAACCCGGCTTTTTGGTGTCATTGTGGTAGAAAATCTTGAAGCCGGTGTACTGTACGGGCTCCTTTTTGATGTAGGCGTTGTAGGTGCTCTTTTTCAGAACCCGGTCGCCCCAGCCGTCCATGTGCATCACAAACTGTACGTTGGGCCTAAGCTGGATGTCTTTGTAGTTGGTGACCATGCGCTGCGTGAACCGGTGCACTACCAGGATCTTAGGCGGCAGGTTATACTTCACGGCAATATCATTCAGGAAATTAGTGGCGTAGTTGATCTCCTTCGCGTCCAGCGTACCAATCTTACGGCCTGGGATCGCTCCGTTCTTCATCGCGAACTCGGGGTCAATGCCCAGGTGTACCTGCGGCAGTTTCAGCCATTGCTCCAGCCTTGGTATTTCGTCCTGCACGGTGCTGCGCCCAATCTGGATGTCCAGGAACACGAGGGCGTTTCTTCTGGCGGCCCAGGCAATGACGGTGTCTGCCAGGTGGTCGCTCATTCTTAGGCGGTACGTGCCTCCTTTGCCTGGTTTCCCCTGCGCGGTGACAAAGACCAGGTGAAGCGCGGGCTGCACGGGCGTACCAGGGTCAGCGGCTTGCCAGGCTTTCACCTCACCGTCCAGTTTAGCCAGCATTTTATCAGGGGCAATCTCGCCCAGAATCCCCATTCGTTTGGAGAGCGGGTTTCCGTAGAAGGCCACAATCCGTTTGTGCGGAAGAATAGCCCCCGGGTTGTCGGCGGCCTCATCTCTTATAGGAGCTTCGGCGGGAGCAGTTGCCGCCGTAGAATCACCGGCGGCGGTAGAATCTGCCGGGGCCGGAACGGCGGCTACTTTTTTAGTCGTATCTGTGGCGGGGGTATGGCTGGCCGAAGCCACGGCGGCCTGGGCGCCGTTTGTTTCTTTTTGTGTCCCTTCAGAATTACAGGCGGTAAGCAACCCAATACCAACGGCGCACCATAGCGGCAGGCGGTTGCCTTTTCTCATCATTTTCAAGTTCATGCGGTACAAAATAGATAAAGCAAGATAGGCGGTTTCCCTCTTTAATCGTCAGGAAGATACTCCTTTTCATTTGCTTCTCCACAGAAAATGCCCCATTCTTGCTACATTCAGCCCATAGGCACAGCTAACCAATGCCTCTGGTTGCCTGCCTGGCGGCTACCCGCCCCCTTCAGAAACCGCTGCTTCTTTCATCGGATTCGGCGCCCCGAAACGGCATATTGGCTGGAACCCGCCTTTCTTCCGGAGATATTCTCCTTACTTGCCTTCCTTCTTTTCGTATACAGTACCTTTACCGGAAACAAAGCGCCCCGCCATGGAAAAGATCAACCGTGTATTGTTAATTGACGACGATGACATCACGAATTACATGAACACGCGCGTGCTCAACAAAGCCGAGATTGCGCGGCAGATTGATGTGGTCACTGACGGACAGGCGGCCCTCACCTATTTGAGCAACCCCGAGCACCTGCAGGCTGACCTACCCCTGGATTTGATTCTGGTGGATATTAAAATGAGTGTGATGGATGGCTTTGATTTTCTGGAACGCTACCAACACCTGGCCCCTGAACGGAAGGCGAAAAAACTGTTTGCCTTGTCCTCCTCGGCCAGTTTCTATGACTTGCACCGCCTCAAGGACTTTCCAGATGTCAACGGCCACCTCTCCAAGCCCCTCACCCAAGCCGATGCCACTCACCTGATCAAAGAGCACTTCTTCAGGTCATCTGACGAAGATGCCACTCCTTTAGAATCGTAGCCCCCTGAAGGCAAGAACCACCGCCCTGTTTCTTGGGTAGTTTTGGAAAAGTAGTGATAAACTAGAATATTCCCTCGTTTGCGTCCCACGAGTGTGGGTTACCTGCGACCTCTGGCCGCTTCTTGGCATAAGTACCCAGACAGAGTACTTTCTATTTCTACTGTCCTACCTTATTGTCAATCCTGAAAGGATCTTGTGGGCAGAACATCTTTGTAGTAAGCGCAATTACCGTTGGCTACCAAGATCCGTCCAGGAGGACAACAAAGAAGCAGGCCAAACGAAGGTAGTCTCCAGACTTATTTGTGGTGTTTTCAAAGCGGCGGGACGCCGAAGGTAGCCCATACTCGCGGGAGGCGAGCGGGAGAATATTCTGTTTATAAACAAGACATCCGTTTTTGGCCAGTTTTACAGAAAACAGACCAAAAGCGGATGTCTTTATTTCAGGAAAGAACCAATACCAACCAGTATTTACCTGCTTTTACTGATTGTCTGGCGCAAGCGGACGCTTGCGCCAGAGGTATGCTGATGGGGTACTATTCCCTGCCTCGGCGCTCTGGGGCTCCCAACGTGAATTCCTGTGAGGTTTTGTTTCCGTTGGCCTCTATTTCCACCACGTATTTTCCCGGGCGGAGATACAGAAGCTGGTTGGCCGCAGGCATCACCTTTTCTGGGTCGCCAGATCTGCGGCCTTCGTGCAGGGCTTGCTCATAGGCGCTGGTGTTGGCTGCGTCTAACGTGAGGTCATAAGCAACGTAATTCAAGCCGCGTTCGCTTTGGTCTTTCAATTCCTTCAGCACCAGCCCCTTCTCGGTTTTCACGCGCACGGTGGTGGTACCGGCGGCGTTCACAAAGTACGGAATAGTCAACGCTGGCGTGAAAGGCTCGTTCCAGGCCCCGTATTTCTGCCCCCACCACTCTGAATATTGCGGGGCCGTAATCTGGAAGGCGTGTACTCCTTTCTTCTGCACCTCTGGCGTCAATTGCCGCAGGTGCGCCACATTGCCTATGTACAGCGAACGGCCGTGCGTACCCACCACCAGATCATTCTCCCGCGGGTGGATTGCCAGATCATGCACTGCCACCGCAGGCAGCACATCACCGCCCAGTGCCTGAAACGTTTGTCCTTTGTCTAATGACACATAAAGGCCGTTGTCTGAGCCTACATACAAGATGTTCGGGTTTTCAGGGTCTTCCCGCACCACGTTTAGCGGCTCTTTTGGTAAATCTTTGCCAATTTGCTTCCAGGTTTTTCCGTAGTCCTGTGACACGTACAGGTAAGGCGTGAAATCATCCCAGCGGTACCCGTTCAAGGTGGCGTAAACGGCGCCTTCGTTTTCCGCCGAGGCGGCCAGCCCACTAATCCACATGTCCTTCGGCAGTTTATCAGAAATCTTCGTCCAGGTATAGCCCCCGTCACGGCTTACGTGGAGGAGGCCATCGTCTGAGCCGGTGTACAGCAACCCAAACTTTTTAGGCGATTCCTCAATGGTGGTGAGCGTGCCGTAGCCTACATCGCCGGGACGGCCGCCTTTGGTCAAATCACCGGACAGGGCTTCCATGTTCTCGCCTTTGTTCAGGGAGCGGTGGAAACGGTTAGACCCGAAGTACAGGACATCTTGGTTGTGGCGTGACAGCAGAATGGGACTTTCCCAGTTAAAGCGCAGTGGACGCTCACCCAGTTGGTGCTTGGGTTGGATGGACAACCGCTGCCCAGTGGCTTTGTTCAGGCGAAAATACGCGCCGTACTGTGAGCCGGTGTACACGGTATTGTTATCACGGTAATCTACCTGCACCATCATGCCATCACCGCCGCCCAAGCGCTGGTACGGGTAACGGCCGTTGTCTGTCCAGGCAGAACTGGCTTGGTACGTGCTGGGGCCACCCCACACGCCGTTGTCTTGCAAACCGCCATACACGTTATAAGGCTGCGCCATGTCAACGGTCACGGAGTAAAACTGCCCTACGGCCGGAGAATTGGCCTTGAACCAAGATTTGCCATCGTCATAGGTGATGTTGATACCGCCGTCGTTGCCGTTCACCAAATGCCCCGGGCGGGTAGGGCTCACCCATAAATCCTGATGGTCTGAATGGACGTTGTCGCCGCTAATCTCACGCCAGGTTTTACCGCCGTCTTCAGATTTGAGCAAAGGCACGCCCAGAACGTACACGTGGTTCGCGTTCAACGGTGACACCCTTATTACCCCGAAATAATAGCCGTAGGTATAATACAGGTCATCTAGGTAACCCTCGTGGGTTTTCTTCCAGGTTTTTCCGGCATCGTCTGACCGGTAGACCTGCGCACCCGTCACCGGCGTTTCAATCATCATGGAATTGGCATCTACCAGAAAATCTGACAACGCCACCGGTCTGATCTTATCTGAACCCACCATCTCTTTCACGGTGCTGCCCGTGTACTGGCGCGGGAAGTTGTTCTCGCTTAAAAAAGTATTGATGGCCGCATCATCCAGTTTCAGGAAATCTTCTTTGGAGAAGTCCTTGAATTGCTCTTTGCGCAGTCTGTTACCGGCAGCTACAGCGGGCTTCACCTCTTGGCGCAGGTCTTGGTTATCTACGCTGGCGTAAAGGATGTTGGGGTTCTGCGGGAAGATGCTCAAGCCAATCCTTCCAATGCCTCCAGTGGCTGGAAATCCGCTGGTACCGCCCGTGATGCGCTGCCAGGTATTTCCGCCGTCGGTGCTTTTAAAGATGCCCGAGGTGCTGCCGCCTTCCACAAAGTTCCAGGCGCGGCGCTCGCGGTGCCACATGCTGGCGTATAGGGTATTGGGGTTAGACGGGTCTATCACCAAATCTACCGCTCCGGTGTTGTCGTCCCCGCCTTTCAGGACGTGCTTCCAAGTGGTACCGCCATCGGTGGTTTTGTAGACGCCGCGCTCTGGGTTGGGGGAATACAAATGACCCAAGGCCGCTACCCAGGCCGTATTAGGGTCGGTGGGGTGCTGCATAATGCGGCCAATGTGATGGCTTTCCGGCAGGCCTTTGTACTGCCAGGTTTTACCGCCGTTTGTACTTTTGTAGATACCCACCCCCGAGTAAGAGGAACGGCTGGAGTTTGATTCGCCGGTACCTACCCAAATGGTATTCGTCTTCCAGTCCACGCTGATGTCCCCGATGGTGATCACGGTTTCATTATCAAAAAGCGGTTCAAAGGAAATGCCGTTGTTGGAGGTGTGCCACAATCCGCCGGAGGCGTAAGCCACGTAGAAATTGGTGGGGTCTGCGGGGTTCACGTCTACGTCTACCACGCGGCCGCTCATGACGGCGGGGCCCACATTGCGGAACGGCAGGTTGCTCACCAGGGAGTTTTTCTGCAGTTGCAACCGCTGCCCATAGCCCTGCAAGCGGGCCTTGGCGGGCGTGGCGGCGGGCTGTTTCTCTTTTTTCTGGGCCACCGCCGGAAGGCTCAATAGCCCCATGAGCAGGAGTGGGTACAAGGGTTTGCGTAGCATAAGGCGAACGGGAAGTAGTTTTGTTTAGCTAGGATTGGGTTTGGAGATCTGAAAATAGCGGAAAATCGGGAGTTAACGAAACATGGTATGGGGTTTGTCTTTGCCTTCATCCACAAATCACTTCACCTAGAAAAAGAAAGCTGTTTTGGGGCTGTTTTCCGGAAAACAGCCCCAAAACAGCTTTGGCTTATCTTGTAGCAAGCCTGTTTCAACTGGCAGTTCTTTTACCCAGAGCCGGGAGCATTCCCCCTTCTTCTTTTAGGTAAGCCCGCCTGCAACCAGAAACAGTCCTTTCTATAATTACTTAATAAGCAGTATTGTACGCACAGAAAATAGCGTCTACCTTGCTTTTACCCTACGTTTAGCCCCTAAGGCTATTGGACCACCTGCCCCAGGAGATTGTTTTCCTGCCCCGCGCGCTTCCACTGCTAGCTATAGCCTGGCTTCTCTCACAGGAGCAGCCTCTACGTTGCTCCGCTTCAAAAGCCTATACTCCTTCACTATCTTATTCAATCATAGAAACACACGCATGAATAGAGCTAAAATATTCTTCCTGGTCTTGTCATTGTTAGTGTTTACCCAGTGTGGCAGTGATGATGAAAACGAACCAACTCCTGATGAATTCACCGGGGAGTTTACCTTGGCCGGGAAAACATTTACGGGTTTGTGTATTGGCTCACCGGCATCAGGAATAGGTAACTTTGGGGTGGATATCTCCATCCATACCACTACTGCATCAACCAACACTTTGGTTTTGAGCAATGTACCTACCGCCAGCAGTGGCACAGTTGCTTTTAGTGATGGTTGGAGACAACCTTCTGGAACTACATTTGCCATTATCAACGCAGATAATATTTTCATGGCCACTAAACCGGGTGGTAGCATCACAAAAACAGGGGCAAAATCCTTTACCTTTACTTGCACCGTGTACAGCATTGTGGAAAGCGGGGAATACACCGTTACCGGCAAAGGCACCTATCAATAAACTCCTACCCGAGCCACCACCGTATCTTAGAAAGAATTAGCGCTCCGGTACCGCTGGGTATTGGCCGGGTATAAGGCCTCCGCGAACTTGAGCAAGGCTTGGCGGGTGAGGGCGGTATTTTCAAACATGCCCATGTGGCCCACGTGCCCCAGAAAATACGTCATGCTGTTCTGGGGCAGGTGGCACTGCTGCAAGACGGCCTCCAGGGGTACCGCCGGGTCTTCTTTGCCTACCAGGAAGAAAACAGGAAGCGCGGTGGTCTTGAGCACCTCACTTCTATCTGGTCGGTCACGCATGGCCTCCAGACAGCCCAGAATGGTTTCCAAAGGCGTGGCTTTGCCGATGGCCTGCATTCTCTGGATATCGTCTTTACAGGAAGTGCGGTTACTTTCCGCGAAAAGCGGGGCTACCAGGGTGTCCATAAACTTCTCTACCCCATGTTTCTGCACAAAGGCGGCGGTTTTGTCGCGGTTTTCCTTTTTCTCCTGGGTGTCTGGCAGGGCGCTGGAGTGGAACAGGCACAGTCCATACAACAGGTCAGGGAACAGTTCGGCCAAGGCCATTCCTACGTAACCGCCCATGGAGTGCCCAACCAACAGACATTTCTCCACCTCTAACGCTTTCAGCGTTTCCTGCACCTGCCGGGCTTGGTTCTCCATAGAGAAATCAGGGGCCATGGGGCTTTCGCCGTGACCGGGCAAGTCCAGGGCGATAATCCTGAACTGGTGCACGAGCGGTTTGGTGAAATCAGTCCAGAGATCTTTGCTTTCGCAGAAACCGTGAAGAAAGACGATGGCGGGGCCAGAACCGGCGTCTGTATAGGCAAGGGTGGTAGTAGTCATTTGGTCTTTTATTTTTAGCTTGGTTTACGGAAAGAAGGCAGAAAACAGTTATTTCCCGCTTCTAATTACCTTTTGTAATCATAAGGCTATGTGGTTCTAATTTGCCGCAACACAAGCCACGGCTCTTTTCTTACTGGTTCTACCGGCCATCAAAACCCCATGATTACCATAAAAGGTGGTTTTCTCTTTCATAAAACGTAGTGATCTCCTCAGAGAAAGACATCTGCTCCCGGAGAAAAGCATTTTGGCGGACACGTGCAGATCAATGATCATGTAAATAGCCAGCGCGAGCAGCCAGGAAATATCATAAATCTTGACTTTCTCTGGCTTAGGGCTGCGGGTGATGCCACAGGAATATGAAATAATTTCCTGGAAGATCCCATTTTTTAGAATTTGTTACCGGCAAAAAGGGTTCTTACTCCCATTCTCCTTAGGATACACGCTTCCTCTTTAGGGCTACTTTCTGGAAATTGGCCTAAAAACAAAAAGCCCTCACTGGTTTTGAAACCTGAGAGGCCTTTCTGTTTTATCTATCAAATCAATAATTACACCCGCACGGCCACATCCATGAGTTCACGCACGGCACGTTCAATGCCGGCGGGGTCAAAGCCGCAGAGGCGGTGCAGTTCCATCTGGGAACCGTGCTCCACAACCACATCTGGTATCCCGAGGCGTTTTACCTGGGCAGTATAGCCGTTGTCGGCCATAAACTCCAGCACGGCACTGCCGAAGCCGCCTTGCAGGCAACCATCTTCTACGGTTACTACTTTGTCGTATGTCTGGAAGATGTGGTGCAGCATGTTGGCATCTAAGGGTTTGGCGAAGCGCATGTCATAGTGGCCCGGGCGCAGCCCGTCGCGTTTCAGGTTCTGGCAGACCTCCACGGCGTAGTTCCCTATGTGCCCAATGGTGAGAATAGCCACCTCCTCTCCTTCCTGAATCACGCGGCCTTTGCCCACTTCTATCAGTTCCAGCGGGGTGCGCCACTCCGGCATCACACCTTCGCCGCGCGGATAGCGGATGGTGAAGGGCCCCATGCCGTCTTGGCTGGCGGTGTACATGAGATTCCGCAATTCCTGCTCGTTCATGGGCGAAGACACCACCATGTTAGGGATGCAGCGCATAAAAGCAATGTCATAAGACCCGTGGTGCGTTTGCCCATCGGCCCCGGCGAAACCGGCGCGGTCCAGGGTGAAAACCACGTGCAGGTTCTGGAGACACACATCATGCACCACTTGGTCATACCCCCGCTGCATAAAGCTGGAGTAAATATTACAGAACGGCACCAATCCCTGGGTGGCCAAGCCTGCCGAGAAGGTAACGGCGTGCTGTTCGGCAATGCCTACGTCAAAGGCGCGGTCTGGCATGGCCTTCATCATGATGTTCATGGAAGAACCGCTGGGCATGGCCGGGGTCACCCCCATGATTTTCTCGTTCTGCTCCGCCATTTCCAGCAACGTGTGCCCAAAAACGTCCTGGTACTTGGGTGGCTGCGGCGTGGTATGGTGCACCTTGTAGATTTCGCCGGTGACTTTGTCAAACAAGCCGGGCGCGTGCCACTTGGTTTGCTCTTTCTCGGCTAGCGCGAAGCCTTTTCCTTTCACCGTCACGCAGTGCAGGATTTTAGGGCCCGGTATCTTTTTCAAGTCTTTCAAGACCGAAGCCATATGGTTCACATCGTGCCCGTCAATGGGGCCGAAGTAGCGGAAGTTCAGGCTCTCAAACAGGTTGCTCTGTTTCAAGAGCGTGGCTTTGATGCCGCTTTCCACCTTGGCTACAATCTGCTGGGCGTTTGGCCCAAACTTGCTGATTTTGCCTAGAATGTTCCAGATTTCGTCGCGCACTTTGTTGTAGGTGCGCGAGGTGGTGATATCAGTTAAGTATTCTTTGAGCGCGCCCACGTTGGGGTCAATGCTCATGCAGTTATCGTTGAGGACTACCAACAAGTCAGCATCAGAGGCGCCGCCGTGGTTCAGGGCTTCAAACGCCAGGCCGGCCGTCATGGAGCCATCGCCAATGACGGCAATGTGGTGGCGGTCAAATTCTTTCTTGTACTGCGAGGCCACGGCCATGCCCAGCGCCGCCGAGATGGAGGTACTGGAGTGCCCTACGCCAAAGGCATCATAGGTGCTTTCTTTTCTTTTGGGGAACCCCGAAAGGCCGCCAAACTTGCGGTTGGTATGGAAATTATCGCGGCGGCCGGTCAAGATTTTATGGCCGTACGCCTGGTGGCCCACGTCCCAGACCAGTTGGTCATACGGTGTGTTGAACACGTAGTGCAGGGCCACGGTCATCTCCACCACCCCTAAACTCGCCCCGAAATGCCCTCCGTAAATGGACACGTTGTCAATGATAAACTGCCGTAATTCCTGGCATACCTGCAGCAACTGGTCTTCGGTCAGTTGGCGCAAATCTGCTGGCGAGTCAATTTTGGCCAACAGTTCTCCGGGTTCAATTATCATAGGGGTGCACTTGGGTGGATATTTATGCAACAACGTAAGCCTTTGAAAGTTTTAGCTTATACGTATCCGCACTCAGTCAAAGGGTAAAATTAAGGATTTTTTCTGAGAGGTCATTTTTTGTACCCGCCGCTGGGCGTTCATTTTTAAGCTGAATTGTGAAAAACAGCTTGAAAACAGCACAATTGTGGTTTTTGGGCTTGTGCTTCCTGTTTTGGTTGTAACCTCACCCCCAGCCCCTCTCCCGCGGAGAGGGGGGGCCCGCTGATGCGTTTTAAGGCTGTTTTTAGGAAAACCGGCCTAAAACGGGGTACCCTAAAGGTAGAGACCAGGCACTGCCTTGTCTCCTACACGCATTGCTTTCCAAGGTTGGTTTTTTCTGTGGGTGCAGATTTCGCCCCAGTGGTTTAGGGCTGTTTTACGGAAAATGGGCCGGAAACGGCATTGGCGTAGACACTCGTAGGAGCTGCGCGCACTATGAGGTCTTTGGAGCGGGCGGCATCGCAGAGAACGGGCCAGAAACGCTAGAAACCTGCGAGGTCTTGGAGACCTCACAGGTTTGAAACTAACTGGTGCGGAGCATCTGCTTGGGGACAGCGTACCAGGTGGCCGGGCACTCCTGGCAAATCCTGGACTGATGCGCCGTTTTTGGGCAGAATTTCAGAAATCAGCTCAAAAACAGGTTCTTCTGCGGCAAACGTTGGCAGATGGCGATACTAATCCGTAATTTTGGAAATTAAACCAATGCCGTACCGCCACACGTGAGTTTTGAGATAAAGCTGTCGCTCTTTGAGGGCCCATTTGACTTGTTGCTTTTCTTTATTGAGCGCGACGAGCTGGACATCCATGACATTCCCATCTTCCAGATCACCAATGATTTTGTGGGCTACATCCGGGCTTTGGAAACCATGAACATGGAGGTAGCCAGCGACTTCATTCTCACCGCGGCCACGCTCATGCGCATTAAGGCCAAGATGCTGCTGCCCCGTTTTGAGAAAGACGAAGAAGGCAATGAGATTGACCCCCGCCAGGAATTGGTGCAGCACCTGCTGGAATACAAGCGTTTCAAAGAAGTACTGGGCGACCTGAGTCTGCTGGAAGACGTGCGCCTGCAACAGGAAGAACGCGGCAATACGGACGAAGAACTGAGCAAGATTGCCGCCAAACACCAATTGGAGTACGAACTCAAAGACCTGAACCTGTACCACCTCATGCAGTCGTTCCACAAGGCCATGCGGCGGTACGAAGACGAGCAGAACCGTCCCAAGCACACGGTGGTCACCTACCCCTACACCATAGACCAGCAACGCACGTACATCAAGAACCGCGTGAGCGCCCAGGGCGTAGTGCATTTCACTGACTTGTTGCAGGCCTTCCCCGACAAGATTGGGTTGATCTTTAACTTTCTGGCCATTTTAGACTTACTCCAGCTCAACGAGATTGGCCTGGAGATTGCCGATGGGTTCAACAATTTCCGTATTGTCCCCTATTCTGAACACCAGCACCTGATACTCACTGACCATGGATCTGAATCGTAAGAAACTGCTCTCGTACTTCACGCCGCAACGCATCTTAATTCCCGTGGTGATTGGGTTGAGCGTGATTGGGTACATGTTCTATAGAGACAGCGCCTCCATGGACTTCACGCCGCTCTACAACGCCAAACCTTTCTGGCTGGTCATGACGTTTGTGGTACTGGTGATCCGAGACTTCGGGTATATTTACCGCATCAGGTACGTGACCGAGAAATTCCTGAGCTGGCGCAAAAGCCTGGACGTGATCATGCTCTGGGAGTTTGCCTCCTGCGTGATGCCCAGCGTGGTGGGTGGTTCTACCGTGGCCGCGTTTATCCTGAACAAAGAAGGCCTGAGTTTGGGCAAGTCTCTGGCGTACGTGATGGTGACGGCCATGCTGGACAACCTGTACTTCATTATTGCGGTGCCGCTGGTCTTCCTGATTACCGCCGGTGATATTTTCCCCGAGGTCTCGGCCATGGAATTTTCTGTCACCCAAAGTCTGGAGATTGCCTTCATAGTGAGTTATCTGCTGATTGCGCTGTACGCCTTTATCATGGCCTACGGGCTTTTGATCAACCCTACCGCCGTCAAACGTCTTTTCCTGCGGGCCACGTCTTTTAAATTAACCCGCCGGTGGAGACCAGGTGCCTACAAAAACGGGAATGAACTGGTGTGGGCCTCGCAGCAACTGAAGGGCAGCACGTTCGGGTACTGGGCAAATGCCGCCCTCAGCACCGCCTTCGTCTGGACGGCCCGCTACTTTGTCATCAACTGCCTCATTGCCGCCTTCACAGACATCAGCTTCCATGACCACGTGCTCATTTTCTCGCGCAACATGGTCTACAAGATTGTGTTGCTGGTGGCCATCACGCCGGGCGGCGCCGGTATTGCCGAGGTCGCTTTCCCAACCTTCTTCGGGCAGTTCCTGGGCCGCTTCACCACCGTGATTGTGCTGTTGTACCGCGTGGTAACCTATTACCTGTACCTGGTGCTGGGTTCTTTCTTCCTGCCCCGCTGGGTGCTGCGCGTGTTTGGCGAGCATCCAGAGGATGAGGAAGAAAAATAGCCCTGTTTTGGGCCTGTTTTTGCAGAAACAGGCCCAAAATGCCATTCCGCCGGGCACCCCATAGCCTGCGCTTCTTCCTTTCCATTGTCTCTTTTCCGCCGGAAAACCTACCCTTGTTTTGCGGGAGGCCCGGCGGTCTCCTACTTTTCCATTCACCTCCCTGCGCTATCTTCCGTAAAAGAAGAGGCCTGCTCTTCGCCGCGGGCGATGGCCTCCCGAGAGGGCGATTTTCTCTATGGGTAGCCGCTGCTTTTAAGGTGCCAAATAGCCAAAACTCAATTTCTCACGTATCTACTGTATTGCCTAATTTCTAAAGGGCATCTAGTCAGACACTTCAAAAACTATAAATTACTCCTATGGACATGACAGCAACCAGATCAACTACTTCTACCCAAAGTATTGGAGTTCGTTATGGCGTTCTTTCCGCCGTGGTGATGATCATCTATTACATCGTGATTAACTTACTTGGCCTGCAAGACAGTGAGCTTATCCGTTTTGGAAGCAATATTTTCATACTGGGGGCGGTGGTGCTGGCCATTGGCACGCTCAAGAAAAAGCATGATGGCCTCCAGAAGCGAATCCCGTATCTGCCCGGCCTGGCCATCGGCTTTCTGGTGGGCTTGATTGGGGCTGGGCTTTTCGCGGCCTTTATCCTGATCCACGCCATCTTCATTGACCCGGGCTATGCCGGCGTTCTTCAAAACCAAGACTATTACGGCGTCCGGTTACCGCTCTTGATGGTGGCAGGCTCCGTTGTGATTCTGGGCACGGCCGTTGGTGCCATGACTGGTTATATCCTCATGATGGCTTTCGATAAGTCTGGCGGGAAGTACACCCAAGACCATTGATTCTTCCCTTTTCAGCAGCTGTTTTAGGCCTGCTTTTCTAAAAACAGGCCTAAAACAGACCCGCATTGGTGTTCTACGGCAACCCTGATGCGGTTTTTAGCTTTGCGGTCAACGGTACGGGATCATTTTCCCTGAACTTTGCCGTGGTTTATTCCATGGAGACTACTTCTGGAACTTTGAGCCCCGTTTTTTCCTGCCTTCCTCTAGCTCTTCTCTATACCTTGCGCCAGCAAGAAACTAGCGGCGCTAGGCTTCTTGCCCTATTCTGCGCTTTGGCATCTGCCTAGAACTGACTTCTTTGGGGAGATTGGTGGGTGCACGCCTTTTGATGTTGCTTTGGCTTGTCCGTTCCCTGCGTGGGGGCAAGTGCTGTATTGTTTCATCTCTGCCGACATGCGCTCACGGCCGCGGGGCCCCGTCTTCCCCTCTCGCACTGCCCTTTCGGCCTGAGAAGTTTTCTTCTCTTAGCTGAGGTCTGTCTAGGGCCAAAAGCGAGGCGCGCTCGGGAAAGACTGGAACTGGGGAAAGTAAGTAATGGCAGCAGTAAAAGTACCACCCGCTCTTCCGGAGTTCCACTCCCCTTCTTTTGCCCGTGGTTCCCGGCGGAGTGGAACTCCGCAGCAGACAAGTTCGGGAGTAGAACTCCCGAACAGCGAGGGCATACACCCCTCCTTGGAGATCATGTTGTAAGGGGAAAAACAGTAGCCATTTTAATGAAAGAAAAGGCGCTTTCTACCCTTCCCGCTCTTTCAGATTGGAAATCCCGAACAGCAACGTTCGTAAAAGTTTCCCTATAAGATTAGCCTGCGAGGGGTAGGTTTTGGCGCTCCACCACGTCCAACGCTAACGACCATAAATGCCATGCTTTCTAGGTTTTAACTCCACCACCCACAAAAAAACGCCTGGTGGGTGGCCAGGCGTTTTTGCTATCTTTTCTGAAAAAGAGCTTAGAAACGCTCGTCGGCAGTGAAGAAGAAGTTTCCTTCAATCTGGGCGTTCTCATCAGAATCAGAACCGTGCACGGCGTTGGCTTCCATTGATTTGGCGTAGATCTTTCTAATGGTTCCTTCCTCAGCCTGGGCTGGGTTAGTGGCCCCAATCAAGGTACGGAAGTCCAGAACGGCGTTGTCTTTCTCCAGGATCATGGCCACAATGGGGCCAGAGCTCATGTATTTCACCAGGTCGCCGTAGAAAGGGCGCTCTTTGTGCACCTCGTAGAACTGACCGGCGCGCTCCTCCGTAAGGCGGGTCTTTTTCAGGGCTACTACTCTAAAGCCAGCCTCTTCCATCATTTTGGTGATCCCGCCAATGTGGTTGTCCTGCACGGCGTCTGGTTTAATCATGGTGAACGTTACGTTTCCAGCCATATTTCTTATTTGGTTATCGGTTTAAATAGACGTTGAGCCCGCAAAAGTAGCATACTTTAAGGCAAAACCCATTTTGTACGGTAAAATTACCCGCACGTTGGGCCGTTCCCAGATTTAATTTGGTTTGTACTTTAATTCTTCAGAATTTTGCAGCTTGTATCCGCTATTTTTTAAAAAGCGGACTGTGAGTTTACAATGCAGCAAATCAACGCGCTAAAGGAGCTTTTAGAGTCTCCTAAGAAGATCATGATCACCACGCACCACAAGCCGGATGCAGATGCTTTGGGGTCTTCTCTGGGATTGGCGGGCTACCTGAAGAAAAAAGGGCACCAGGTGCAGGTAATCACGCCGTCAGACTACCCCTCTTTCCTGAACTGGATGAGTGGCAACGAAGACGTGTTGGTGTATAGCCCCAAGACCGATGCCCAGGCCCAACAAATCATAAAAGAAGCCGAGGCCATCTTTTGCCTGGACTTTAGTGCCCTTAGCCGGATCAATGAACTGGGCGACTACATCCAGCAGGCTAGCGGCACCAAGGTATTGATTGACCACCATCTTCAGCCTGAGCAATTTGCCGACATCATGTTCTCAGACACCAGCGCCGCCGCCACGGCCGAGCTCGTGTACGAGGTGATTCGTGCCATGGGCGATGAGGACTTGGTGGACGTGGCCATTGGCGAGTGCCTTTACGCCGGCATCATGACAGACACGGGCTCTTTCCGGCACTCCAGCACTACCCGCAACGTGCACATGATCATTGCAGACCTGCTCCACAACGGCATTGACATCTGCAAGGTGCACCGCAACATCTATGACAGTTACTCAGAGTCGCGCCTGCGGTTTTTAGGCTACGTGCTCAAAGACAAGCTCACCGTGGTGCGGGAGTTCAACACCGCCTACATTGCCGTGACCGCCGAAGAACTGAAGGCCTACAACTCCCAAACCGGTGATACTGAGGGCCTGGTTAACTTCGCCCTTTCCATTGAAGGGGTTCGGTTTGCCGCTCTGTTCATTGACCGCTCTGAGGCGGTGAAGATTTCTTTCCGCTCAGTGGGTGATATCTCGGTGAATGAGTTTGCGCGCGCGCATTTCAACGGCGGGGGCCATAAAAACGCCGCCGGCGGAATCTCCTACCTCCCCCTGAACGAAACCGTGGATAAATTTGTGAGTCTATTACCGCAATACGCGGAACAACTAGTAAACTAACCTTTAAAAGACGCTTAACTAACGTAAAACCAATGTTCAAAAAATCACTGTACCTACTGCCTGCCATGGCGGTGGCCCTTCTTTCCTTCTCTTGCAACAACTTAGGCAAAGATGAATTTGTGAAGACCCCTTCTGGGTTAGAATACAAACTCTATTCCCTGAACAAAGAAGGCAAATATGAAACCAAAGAAGCTAAAACTGACTCTGCTGCCCACAAAGCCAAGCTTGACAAAGTAATGAGCTTTGAGATGGAATACCGCAACAGCAAAGATTCTTTGCTGTTCAGCACCAAAGACAACGCCATGCCCATCCAGATTAAGATGGTGGAGTCTCCTAACAAAGGAAGCATTGAAGAAGCGTTCCTGATGCTGGACAAAGGCGACAGCGCGGTGTTCAGAATCAACGCCGACACCCTTTTCGCTAAAACGTTCAAAAGCCCGCTTCCGCCGTTCATTGAGAAAGGCAGCCACCTGACCTTCTTCGTGAAAGCGATCAACTTGCAGACCGAGCAGGAAGCCATGGCCGACTATCCTAAAATGATGGAGCGTCAGCAGAAAGAGATGGAGGCCCGCGCCGCCAAACAAGCTCCTCTGGATGACAAACTCATTCAGGACTACGTGAAGAAAGAAAACCTGCAAGTGCAGAAAACTCCTTCTGGCGTGTACTATGCCATCACCCAAGCAGGTACTGGCCCTAATGCCACAGATGGTAAAGTAGTGAGCGTAAAATACAGAGGCACTTTGCTGAACGGTAAAGAGTTTGACTCTTCAGACAAATCAAACGGTGGCAATCCTATTGAATTCCCGTTGGGCCAGAACCAGGTGATCAAAGGCTGGGAAGATGGCATCAAGCAATTCAACAAAGGCAGCAAAGGCACCTTGTTGATTCCTTCTCCGCTAGGGTACGGCTCTATGGCCCGTGGTGCAGATTTACCGGCTAACTCTGTTCTGCGGTTTGAAGTGGAATTAGTAGATATCAAAGATGCTCCGGCAGCCCCTGCTGGCCCTATGGGCCCAGGAGTACCTGGCATGTAATTCATACGTGTATGCAACAGTTAGTGAAAAGAAGCAGTTTGTGGAAATGGATGCTGGGAGTGTGCTTACTCTTCACTTTTTCCTGTGAAGAACAGTATGACCCTTATGACCCCTACGCCAACTTTGACCATGAAGCCCAGGCTAAATTGGAAGATGAGATCATTACGGCTTATCTTACCCAAAACAACATCACAGACTTTACCAAAACTACCTCGGGCCTTTACTACATAAGAAAAGAGGCAGGTACCGGCGACAAACCCACTGCTGGCAAACAGGTAGAGGTGCACTATATAGGTAAGTTTATCCAGGGCGGTCAGAAGTTTGACTCTTCTCATGACCGGGCGCAAACCTTTAAGTTTGTGCTTGGCCAGAAACAAGTGATTCCGGGCTGGGATGAAGGTGTCGCCCTCATGCAAAAGGGAGAAAAAGCGGTGCTGCTGATTCCCTCACGTTTGGCCTATAGCCTTAGAGGATCGGGAAAGGTTCCGCCAAACACTCCGCTCATGTTTGAAGTTAACCTGATCAACTTCTAACAGCTGTAAAAGCATAAGGCAAAAAAGAAGGGCCTCCTACATGGGAGGCCCTTCTTTTTTGCTGAAATATGAACGCATGTTACTCCCCTCTCCTAAAAGGATGCTGTACAGCGCTATGCTCGTCTCATTTACTAAGGAAGCGTGATTTTTCGTTTTGGGGCTGCTTTGCGGGAAAGAGGCAGGAAACGGTATTGGCACAGACGCTCGCAGGTTTGAAGCCGCTACGAGGTCTTTGGAGTGGGCGGTATTGCGGAAAACAGGCTGGAAACGCGAAAACCTGTGAGGTATTGGAGACCCTCACAGGTTTAAAATCATCTGGCGCGAGACCCTAGTCTCGTGCCTAGGGGCGATGCGAGTCTCCGGACTCGCCGGGAACCACCAGCAAGGCTGGGCGTAAGGTCAGATCAATGTGTAGGCTAGCCTTCTTATAGGAGAACGCACGTTAAGAAAGCCTTACCGGCAGCACAAAGACTCCACTTCGTTAGTCACTTAATACTTCTGACAAAACGGACAATGATCTGATTTCCCCAAGCTGGTCTACATGCAGTTGGAAATAGCGCACCAGCAATTGCAGCAGTTCGCGGCGCACTTTCCCGTTGGGGAGTTTAGCGGTCTCGGCATCTTTGATGACCTCTTTGAGGTAAGGCTCTAATTGCTGCAATTGCATGAGGCTGTTTCCTAACCCAGCTCCGCCACCGGTTTCAAAGGCTACCTGGGTAATCACCTCCTCGGCCGAAGGAACGCCAAAGCCCAGATAATTGGCCAGTTGTACCAGAAAAGCCAGGTGGAAGTTCTCAAACCCAGTCTCCAGCTGGTCAAACAGCAGCATGGCATGGTGCAGAAAGTGAAACAAGGGCCGGTTTTCTTCTTCTTCCCGCACTGTTCTGGAAACCATCTCAGAAAGAAACAGCAGAATACTGCTCTTCCTAATATCATAAGGAATAGAGGCAAACGGATAGCTGCATTTGTATTCCGAAATTCGGGTGAGGCCTCCTTTCCCCGATGGGTACACCACCATATCTAACAAGGTGAACGGCTGAAACAAAGCAATGCGGGAAGCGGTGCCTTTCTTCCTTACGCTGTTCACAATGTAACTTTGCAGCCCCAGCTCCTCGGTGTAAATGCGCACAATAATGGAAGACTCCTTGAATTTGATGAAGTTCAGGACAATGCCACGGGTTTTTACCAGCATAGATTGGGCTTAATTTCTGATTCCTGATACGAAAGCGCTTTGGCTGAAGATGGCATCCTCCCGCAAGTACAAGCAAAATGACTTCTACTGCACGGCTATCTTGGTCATGCACGTCTGTGTTCCATCTGCCGAGGAAGCCAGGACGATGTATACCCCGGGTTTGGCTTTGCGGCCATTGTAATCACGCCCGTGCCACGCAAAGGTGCCGCCGGCTGCTTTGCCTTCAAACACCAGGAACCCGGCCACATCCGTGATTTTCACCCACCCATTGTCAGGTACCCCAGAGATACCTATGTTCCCGGAGAACCCGATGCGAACCGGATTAGGGTAAACCTGCAGGCAATTCTTGTTCACAGTTTCGGTGCGGGTGGCTGTTCCCCTGAAAACCGCAATTCCGCCTTCAGTACCAATGAGTACTTCTCCGGTAGAAGGATCTACGCAGAGGTCTATGATTTTATCAGACGGCAAGGGGCTGTTTTTGGTGGTGAAGTGGAGGATCATCTCTTCGCCGGTTTCATGGAAGAGCCACAGTCCGGTATCGGTACCAATCCATTTGCGGTTACCGCCGTCAACGGCTATGCTTCTGATTACTTGTCCTTGCAGCAAAGGGCGGCGCTCATAGATGGGCAGATAGGCCCCGGCGTAGGAAGAGGTAAAAATCTCTGGGGTACTACTGAAGACGGCTACCCCGCTGTTAGTACCGGCCCAGATTTCCCCTTGCTGGTCAACCGCCAATGCAAATACCTGCTTGCCCGGTAAACCGCCCTGTCCGGCACCGCCAATGTACGCGTATTTAGCCGTGAGGTCGTCATACACCACCATGCCGGCATCGGTGCCATTGGTGCTAATGGTAACCCATTTGTAGCCGCTGTCATCCACTACCACCTTATCCAGGCCGCTGCCTAAGCTATAGCCGGTGAAAGGATGCGACTTCCAGGTGCCATCCGGCTTCAGTTCGAACAGTCCCGGAGCATTGGCGAACTGGTTTCTGTTGGTGACCCACACACTTCCGGCGGCATCAATAGCGATGCCCGGTACCCTGATGAAATTACGGTCATTCGCGTCTAGGGCGCTGAGGAGAGGACTGTTGGTGTTGTTATAAAGTTTCACCTGGTTCAGGTTGTCCCATTCCAACAAGCCCGCTCCGTAACTGGCAATGTATAATTTCCCATTTACCGGGTTGCGGCGGGCCATGACCAGATCTCTGGCGTTGGGGGGGAACTGGCCGCCACTGGCAAAGTTGTAGCTAGTCCACTGCCCGTTTTGGTACTGGTAGAACCCCGCCGGGGAAGAACGTTGCAGATAGCCCTGGCTGTAGCCGCCACCTAAAACGGTGAACAACCCTCGTTCTGCATACACCCCAAACACATCTACAAAGGCAGGCCCGTTGGGCACATGCGCGATAGCCCCCGCATTAGTAACCTGCACCAATCCTTTTTCATAACTGGCCGCCCATACCCCGCCCGCTCTGGCGGGAATGGCCATGCGGAGGTTCTGGAACAGCGGCTGAAGAAGGCGGGAAGCCTGCCCCGTGGAAGATACCTCCAGCACTTCCTGGGCTCCCGTTATCAGCAATCTTTTCCCGTTGGTTTCCATAGACCTGAACTGATGATCCTGCGTGGAGAAACCAGCTTTGCTCCAAGTGGTACCGTTGAACCGATATACCCCGGTTCCGTTTACGCCTGCATACACGCCACCCTCAAAGGCAGAAATCGTTTTAACAGCGTCTGCGCTTATTCCTACCGGTAGCCCCTGAGAGGCGTCAAACCGGCGCCAGCTTCGGAAATCCAGGAGGTTGGGGTTGTTGAGATTTGCGGACATCACGCCGTTAGAAGAAGCGATGTACAGGCTGTCATGCCATACGGTGGAAGAGAACACCTGCACGGCCTCGCCCTTCGCTCCCAGATTGCTGTAAGTGTCTTTGATTTCAAGCTTCACCAGATCTACCACCACCAGCCCGAAGGAGGTAGACACGAAGGCCATTTTATTATGGGTGTAGAGGTGATGGATGATCTTAGCCCCCGTCATAGGCTTGCGTACCAGTTCGGTCAGGTTATGCACCTTTCCGTCCTTCAGCAGATCAAGGTTGGTGTTCTCGTAGGCCACTACCAGCGTAGCCGATACTGAATCATAGTTGAGCGTGTTGAGGTTGACGTCACTGAAACCATTAGTTCGGGAGAGTTTCTGGAGCGTATGGTCTTCTTTGAGGTAGCGGAAAAAGCCATCTTCGGTGGCACAATACACGGATGAAGGCGTTTCTGCCACTGCTTTGGCCCGGTGGTTAGGCACATGCACCTGCCACCCGCCCAGCGGCAGCTGACTGGATTGGGCATTGGCTCCTGAACTCCCCAAAAGAGCACTCAGCACCACTGCAAACCTGACTATTCTAGGCAGCGTCATATCTAAAGGTACACAGGATTGAGCCTGTTTTTACTTTGTTTTCCCTAAAACACGCGGAAAACGCCCGCGCCTCGTTTCCATTGCTCTGGTTACCTGCCAAGACTTACCGAAGCACCATCATGGAACAGATCCCGACTACCATAATGGCCTTGCAAAGCCAACTCAGCTGCGCGTATTCCTTTTTTCTATCGGCGAAGAAAATCTGCCGGAGCAGTACCAGCGTGGGCAGCACCACCCCTACAAAAAGATACACCAGAAACAGGGGTTCATGCTGGCGCTGCAGCATAATGAAGCCCGTGTAGAGCAGGAACAACGCAATGACTACATACAACACCCATTTGGTTTGGGGCAAGCCCAAGACAATGGGCAGCGTACGGCACCGAAAAGAGGCATCGCCGGGCACGTCTTCCATGTCCTTGATGATTTCGCGCACCAGGGAGATAAGGAAGGCAAAAACGCCGTAGGCCCAAGCAGCCAGCGAAGGTTGCCCGGCCTGCAACGGCACCACCAACACCATAGTTGCCGACAACAGCGCGATGGTTAGGTTACCAATCAACGGGCGCTTCTTAAACTGTGCAGAGTACCCCCACAGCAGCATAGCCACCCCAAACAACACCGCCCCAATGCGCCAGCCTATCAAGCCTCCCAACAGCACTCCCGCCGCCGACAGATACAGGTGAATCATCATGGCCTTGCGGCGGGACAGGGCTTTGCCCACTACTACCCTTGCGGGCTTGTTGATTAGGTCTATCTTGACATCATAGTAATCATTGATAATGTAGCCCGCCGCCGCAATGCAAAGGGTAGCCACTACCAGCATAGCAAACGACCAGGACAGCGCCTCTAGAAACGTCCGTTCGGGAAAGACCAGGAACTTACGCACCATGAGCTGCGCCAACAGCATGATGATCAAGTTGGGGAACCGAATGAGGGCTAAAAACTGCTTCACAGGGGTTTATGGAAAGCGGAAGTTACGCTTAAAAATCCACCTATAAAAAAAGCCCCTGGAGCAGGGGCTTTTCAATGGGAATGCAAAATAAGTATGAGGCGTAGAAGTGTTAGAGTTTCTTCACGTTTACCGCGTTGATACCTTTCTTACCTTCTTTGGTGTCGAACTCTACTTTGTCGTGCTGTTGGATCTGGACACCATTGAGGCCGGTAATGTGAACAAAAAAATCCTCGTTGGTGGCTTCTTCTGTGATAAAGCCGTAGCCTTTGGATTCGTTGAAGAATTTAACAGTCCCTGTTTTCATAAAAATTTAAAAATTGAAAGAATGAATGATTCTGTAAATATAGGATTATTATACAAAAAGCAAACTTTATTTATAAATTTTTGAAAAACAGGCGTATAAGTACGATTTCTGCTTACCAGCGTTTCTGCAGCTTCATCACCATCTCTATCAACTCGCGTACCGCTCCCTTTCCACCCTCGGCGGTAGCCACGTACTGTGAAATGTCACAGATGTCAATGGCCGCATCTGCGGGGCAGGCCGAAATGCCGCAGTGTTGCATTACCTCCAGGTCGGGCATGTCATCGCCCATGAACACCACCGTTTCGGGATCAATTCCGTAATAATAGACGTAATTCTGAAAGGTGTCCAGCTTGTTTTCTGAGCCCAGGTAGATATCTTTCACATCCAGAGACTCCAGCCGTTTGCGTACGCCCGGCTCGTTCCGGCCCGAGATGATGGCCACCCGGTAGCCGTTCTTGAGGGCATGCCTGATGGCGTAGCCGTCTTTGATGTTGAACGCCCGCGCCTGCTCCCCGGTAGAGAAGCACAGCAGGCTGCCGTCTGTCAAAACGCCATCCACGTCAAAGATGAACGTGGTGATATTCTTGAAATCAGGGAGTGCTTGCATGGTTAGGACATCAGGAAAAGAAACTCAAATTCCGTTTTTACGCTGTTTTAGCTGAAACAAGGCTGAAACGCCTAAAAGATTATTGGTTGTCGCGCCACTCGTACACCCACTTGGCCTGAATCTGCTCCAGGTGGCCTTCGGTGGCTTGCTCGCGGGTTCCTTCAAAGTTGGGCAGGGTCAACACCCATTCCAGCAGATCTGTGAACCGGATGCGGTAGATTTTGCTTTCGCCAAACTCATCCCCAAATTTCTCATATAGCGCCATGGCAATGTCTTCATGGTCGCTCCACTTCATAGGTGGCTCGTATAGATTACTCATTGTAGTATAGTTGTCAGTTGTTAGTTGCCAGTTGTTAGTTTTTCTTGAAAGTTGTCTGGTAGTGGAAAGCGGTGAATCAAAGACTGGATAAGGGCTTTCAGATTTCTCTCTACCTCTGACAACTAAAAACTGACAACTAACAACTATAAAAATTAATGGCCTAAGAAATCTTGTTTAGGGATGGTGATCACCAAGTCCTGACCGCCCTGCACCACACACTGGCACGCTAGGCGGGAATTGATACGGGGGTTTACGGCCCGGTCAATGAAATCCTCCTCGGCGTCGGTGATTTCGGGGAGGTCATCCATGCCGGTCTCTACGTAGATATGGCACGTGCTGCAACCGCACACGCCCCCGCAGTTGTGCTGCAGCTGAATTCCGTTATTCAAGGCAACGTCCAGCACAGATTCTCCTTCGGCCCCCAGGTGGGTTTCGTCGGGCTTACCGTCCATGAACTTATATGTGATATTTACTACTTTCATTCCTGTGGATTGTTAAAGTGCAAAGGTAGGCATACAACCGCCCTAAACAAAACGCGAACGGTTTGAAGCAGTTCCTTCCAAGACACCACCCGTTTTACGCCTGTTTTCCTGAAAACGGCTCATTTTCAGTCATAGTTTGAATGCTTTTTGTGAGCGTCTGGTACAATTGCCGGTAAAGCGGTTCATCTTGCAACAACTTCAAGTGCGCCTGAACAGTGTTCTGATCTCCCCGTTGGGCGGGGCCGGTTTGCACCGTAAAAGGCGGAAACTGAAACGCTTTCTGCACCGTCTCCTGCACCAGCGGCTCCAGCAGATTGACCGGCAACTCTGCTTTCTGCAGCAAGTCCTGCGCCACGCCCCACAAATGGTTGGTGAAATTACAGGCGAACACCGCCGCTACGTGCAGGTTGCGCCTGGTTTCGCTGTTCATGGGCACCACTTGCCCGCTCAGCACCTTGGCTAGTTTCAAAAGCGTTTGTTCGGCCTTGGCCGAAGAAGCTTCCACGCAGATGGGAATTCGCTTCCAGTCCACGTCTTTCTCTTTGCTGAAGGTCTGCAACGGATAAAAAACGCCAGTTTCAACGCCTGCCAAAGAAGCTAACACCTCTATTGGCTGCGTGCCGGAAGTATGGGCTACAAGCGCCTTCTCCGGGAATACGGCACTTTGCAGAAAAGAGGAAAGAGCCTGGTCTGGAATAGCCAACAGATACACCTCGGCCTGCGGCAAGCCTCTGAAATCTGTTGCATTGGTGACCGTAGCCGAGGATGCGTATTGCGCAAGTCCCGCTGCTGAGGCCAGTGTTCGGCTGTAAATAACCGGGATGTCCAGGCCTGCTTGGGTCAGGCCTTTCACCAGATGGGTGGCTACGTTGCCCGCGCCCACAATTCCTACTTTCATTTTCTCTCTTTCTGTGATCAGAAATCTAAGTTAGCGGGTTTCGCCGGAAGGCCTTTCCCTTTCTGTTGATAGCCTCTTTACCAGAGTTCGTTTTAAGGCTATTTTCTTTAAAACAGGCCAAAAACAGGACACAAAAAAGCCGCGGAAGTTTTCTTCCGCGGCTTGTAAAATCATGCAGGAAATTACGCCAGTTGCTTTTCGCGCTTCACGGCTACTTTTCCGGCCGGGTCTTTAGGGGTACGGCCATTGCCGCCTTTGCCGTCATTGTAATGCCGCACAATGGCCATCACAAACCCGAGGCTCATGATCAAAGTCCCGATCCAGAGAATGCTGATGAACGGTTTCTCCATCGCCTTCAGGATGATGTAGTCTTTTTGGGTGGTATTGATCCCGATGGTGAAAGCACCTTTCTCTGGGTCAATGTTCATGAGCATGATCCGGAGGCCCAGGTCTTCAATCTCTTCGGGCACGCGGCCTACCATGCGGTCTCTGATGGCATAAATAGGGTGGGCGTGATACGTGTGGCGCTCGCCTAACACCTGCATATCGGCTTGTACGGCCACGTCACCGGGTTTCAGGTTCAGCAGCAGGGTGTCTTTGGCTTGTTCAATGCCGTGCAGCACCGCTACGTAATCGTTCACGAAGATGGTATCGCCAATCTTCACCTGGTACTCTTTCAACTCACCCCACTCCTTTTCCTCGTTAGGGTCTGGGATGGTGGAGACGTGGGTGTAGAGGTCTTTCGTCACGAACATCTTGACATCTGGTGAGGCCAGCAAGCCCATCTCTGGGTTCACCTGCGCCCGAGGGTACAAGGTGAAGACCTCGCCAGACTCGCGGTTCTTAAACTCCACTTCGTAGTAAGTGTTCTCAGGAGAGATGTTCACGGTATCGCCGGCGGTGTACAGCACCTTGTCACCGTCTTTCAGCGGCCCACGGGCAATGGCTTTGTACTCGTCTTCAATGCGGAACAGCCGTTGTTTGTTCACATAGTCTGGCAGACCTTCCACTTCTAAGTACTGTCCTTTGTAGGTTACCTTGTAAGGCCCCATGTCTGTGCCGGCGTTGCGCCACAACAGCACGTTGTCCCGGTTAATGTCATCGCCAAACTCGCGGGCGTACACCATACCAGACATGTTTTTGGAGATGATGTTAGAGTACCCAGAGGAGAACAGAACCCCAATGAGCATCAAGGCCACGCCAATGTGCGCCACGGCCCCACCCGCAATGGAAACGTTTTTACGGAGCACACCCAACAGGATAGCCAGGTTACTGAACACCGCGTACAGAGACGCCAGCAGCAACAGGATGTACACTGGGTTGTCAATGCGCTCAATGTACCCCATTTTGCTCACCAACAAGATAAGCGCGGCAAACAGAGCCGTCAGCATCAAAGGCACCATGAACAGGTCAGAGAACTTATTTCCTTCGCTGTTTTTGCGCCACCACAGCAATTGGCCGGTTCCCGACAGCATGGCAATGGCAATGCCCATCCACATCTGGAACTTGGTATAGTGCGCAATTTGGTCGGCCGGAAGGGCCACGTTGGTTTTCACGCCAATGAAGCCCATAAAGGCATTATACACCGGAATAGACGTGGTCACCAATACCTGGAAGGCACCCAAGCACAACACGGCCGCCCCAATGAACACCCAGAACTCGCCGGAGTAGGTCGCAATCTCTTTCTCGGTAGCCGGAATGTTCTTCCAGCGGTAGGCCAGCAAACCAATGGACAATACCACAAAGGCGGCCAGGTACGTAAACAACTGCCCAGACAAGCCAAGGTCAGTGAAGGAGTGCACAGAGGCGTTCCCCAGAATACCGCTACGGGTTAAGAAGGTAGCATACAGTACTAACAGGAACGAAGTGATGAACAGGATAAAGGTGGCCCGTAAAGCAGTTCTGCTTTTGCGGTACGCCAGCAAGGTGTGAATAGCGCCAACCAGTATCAACCACGGAATGTACACGGCGTTTTCAACCGGATCCCAGTTCCAGTAGCCTCCAAAGTTGAGGGTTTCATAGGCCCAGTAAGCACCCATCATGATACCTATGCCTAACACCACGGCCGCAAACAAGCCCCACGGCAAAGCAGGTTTCGTCCAGGAGGAGAAATCTTTTTTCCAGAGACCGGCAATAGCGAAGGCGAACGGCACCAAGGTAGCGGCAAAACCCAGGAACAACACCGGCGGGTGAATCACCATCCAGTAGTTCTGTAAAAGTGGGTTCAAACCGGTACCGTCTTCCGGCACAAAGTTAGGATCCATCTGGAAGACTGGCGCATCGGTCATGAAGTCCCGCATCAAAATGAAGGGCGAAGAGCCAATTTTGAGGTCGCCGATCACCACGCCCAGAATCATTGACGCCAGGAACAGCTGCACGAAGGAGAAAACAGCCATCACGGGACTTTCCCACTTGTTGCCGGCAAACCTGATCAGCACCAGGCCCAGCAACGCATGCCAGAAAATCCAGAGTAGGAAAGAACCTTCCTGGCCTTCCCAGAAACAGGAAATCATGTAATGCACCGGCAAGTGGTTTGACGAGTGGCTCCACGCGTAGTGGTACTCGTAGCGGTGCTCGTAAATAATGTTGAAGAGGCAGAAGATAATGCTGAAGACAGCGGCTACGTGCACAAAAAAGGCACCCCTACCTAATTTTTTCCAGTCCTTCTGCTCAGGGGAGAGCTCTTTGGCATTGGAGGCGAACGCGAACGCGACGGCCGAAACCAGCGCTGTCACAAAAGCAAGAATGACACTGTAGTGACCTAAATCACCAATTAGAGTATTAACCATTTCAATTAGTTATGAGTCTTGAGTTCTGAGTCTTGAGTTAGTAATACCCCAAACCTATAACCGCAAACTCTTAAAAGATATTTAACTAAAGGAGAATTGGCTCTGCGCAAAATCTTAGACTCAGGACTCAGAACTCAAGACTCAGAACTATACTAAAGGCTTGCCGTTTTCCCTACTTTCACCTCGTTCTCGGTGTACTTAGAAGGACATTTAAGCAAAATCTTGTCGGCCACGAAGACGTTTTCCTGCATGTTACCGGTAATCACCACTTGCTCAGAGCGGTCAAAGTCCTGTGGCTTGGGGCTGTAGTACACCACCTGCTGCTCCACACGGTTGGTGTCTACCAGCACGAAAGAGAAGTAGTTGGGGTCTAGCGTAGGGTCATACTTCATGCCTACAATGTGGCCTTTTTCGTCTTTCTTCAGACGGCCTACTACGTGTACCTTAGTGTCATCTCCTTCCTTGGCGCGGGCCTGCGCTTCAGAGAAAGGAACGTAAACACTGGCGTCAGAGGCTGTAGACATAATGATCATGATAGCTACGGCAATGACTAAAATCCCGATGATGTGTATTCTTTTCATAGGTTATGCAAGCATAGGCGGGTTTGCCCGCCTCTTTAACAACACTTATTTAAAATTAAATCCGCGCTTGCGTGCTTTTTCTTGCACCCGCCAACAGATTACCGCTTTAAGCCTCTTATTGGTAAAACAGGCCCAAAACGGTTTTTATTGCCGAAGCTCACGCTCTAGTCGGCCAATTTTTTTGTCTAAGCTAATCAGGTAGAACAGCACCCCCAACAATATGCTTACCAGCACTGCCACCACAATGTAGATTTTACCGTCACGGCGCATGACATCGGCCATCTCTGGGGATGAAGCCGTTTGGGCCTGCGAAGAGAACTCTACCGTTGAAGTAGCCTCAGAACCGGTCTGTGCCGAAGCAGGAACCGAGAAGCCAGCCGCCCACGTGAGGAGCAGCACCAGGAGCCATTTATGCATTTTCATAGAATCGTTGCTTTAAAACTTCCAAACGGGTGCGAAGGTGCACCACCCAAACCCCTAAGAGCGTCCACCCCAGCACGGCCGGATAAAACACGGCCCGCAAACGGCTGTCCAGGTCATAGGCGTTGAAACCGGGGTTTCCGCCGTTGCCCGGGTGCAGGGAATCTGTGAGGCGCGGCAGAATAAACAAGAGCGGGATAAGCGCCGCAAACGCGAAGATGTTGTACACCGCCCCAATACGGGCGCGCTGCTGATGGTCTTGGAAAGAACCCCGCAGAATAAGATAAGCAAAGTAAATCAGGAGCCCGATGGCCGAGGCATTCTGCTTGGGATCATTGCTCCAGAACTCGCCCCACGTGAAACGGGCCCATTCCATGCCGGTGATAATGCCCAGCACGCCAAACAGAATGCCCACCTTGGCCGCCTCATACGCGATGATGTCGTTCCGGGACAAGGGGTTTCTGAGGTATTTTATGGAATACACCACCGAAACGAGCAAAATCACGATCATCCCAAACCACATAGGCACGTGAAAATACAGGTTGCGGATCGTCTCGTTCAGAATAGCCAGACGGGGCACCTCACTGAGCATACCCACCACTACTGTATACAGCAACAGGAGAATCGTAAGCCATTTCCACCAACTTAGTCTCATTTTCAATTCAGTTACTAGTAAGAGAAGTCCTCTTCAATCTGTTATTTGAGCCCGGTTTCCCGAACATCGGTTTCAATTCACGCCACAGTCCGTCTTCAATATTCTGCAAAATAGTCTGATTATCGGTTTCAATCTCAAAGCACTTCAACTCAAACGCTATATTATCTGCACAGACAAATCTATTCAGCTTTAGGGAGAACGTTCCTTTGTATCCAAAGCCACAATGTTCTTCAATTCTTTTCCTCAGGGAATTTGAGCTGCCCACATACAGGCTATTGTTTCCACTAAAACCATTATACCTGGGCAGTTTCCATTCTTTCTTGTCCTCTTTAGACATTTTGCCGAAAATCTCAGCAATAGTTTCAGGCTGGTCTGTTGTTAATGAGTATATCCATTTTCCTTTTTTGGGAACTTGGGAGATAACTATAGAATTTCTTTTATCCTCAGATAAATCAGCAAAGGTAAACTTAAACACCTTTGGTTCTATACTTTCGGCAGTAGGTATAAAAGCTTCAAGGGCAACAGCCTGTTTTTTCAAACTTTCCGCCTGAGCCTTCAAAGAGTTAGCCAGTACTACCTCCATCTTTCAAATACCAACCACTAAACACAAACAACTACCTACTAAACTCAACTTCGCCACAAGTACGGGAACAGAATATAAGACACGGTTACCACAATCATATTGATCGCCAGCAAGACCAGTGCCTCGTCCAGACTCACGGAGGGATCCAGCCCGTCAATGGCGTTCTTGGACATCTTCATGAGCATGAGCAACATGGGCACCATTACCGGGAAGCTCAGCACCGCCATGAGCGTACCGGTATTCGCCGCCTTAGCCGCGATGCCGGAGATCATGGTCAGCGACGAAGCAAACCCGATGGCCCCCAGCACAATGGTGACTAAGAACATGCCCACGTCCTGTACCGGGTTCCCAATCACCACTGCATAGAACGTAAAACACAGCAGTGACAGTACCAGCATAAGCGCCGCATTGTAGATCATCTTGGCCAGAATCACCCCCTGCGGACTCACCACACTATAATAATAGAGCAGCCGTCCGCGGCTTTCCTGGGCAAAGCCTTTGGCAATGGCATTCACCGCGGTAAAAAGCAGAATAATCCAGTACAATGCGTTCCAGACCGGCACCTCCAGGCTGCCGAAACGCAAACTGAAGCTGAGATAGCAAATGAAAACGGTGCTGCCCACGTACAGGAGCATGCCGTTAAACGCATACTTCTGCCGCCATTCCAGCACAAAATCCTTTTGCATCAGGTAGATAACCTCTTTCAGCAGCACTTCTTCTTATTTTGGGGCAAAGGTACAACACAAATGCGTCTGGTGAGATGATTTCCGTCATTATTCCCGCTGGGGCGGCGTGATTTGGGGTTACTTTTAGGAAATCAGGTGTAAAACATACAAAATAGAAAGGCCCGCCATAACTGGCGGGCCCCTTTACGCATGAGGGACTAGGTCATGCGCAAAGTGATTGGCCTATCATATTATCTCACCCATATTGATAGCCAATTTATTCATCTTGACGGCAAATTCATTTTAGGGCAGGTTTGAAATTCATCTTTTGCGCTGCAAAAACGCAATTCAAACCTGCGCTTAGAAAACCAGGTAAGTCACACCTACTGAATAGGTTCTGCCTAATTTGTAGGCGCTGTAGATAAACTCCTGGCCATTGAACTCGTGGCTGTGTTTGTACTCTGGGTTCAGAATGTTCTCTACCGCCACTTTCGCCGTAAAGTGCTGACCTAATCCTTTAGAAACCACCATGCTCATCATAGGGCGGGAGCGTTCATAAATATTAGGAGTACCTCCTACAGAGATAGCCGAGATTCTGTCGCCAAAAACGCTGTAGTTTGCGGTTGCGATGAGGCGTAATGGATCATTTTGGTAGGTTAAGCTGGCATTGGCTACGAAGGGAGACTGCCCGAACAATGGTCTTGTGGCCTCTGCCTCTGGCCTTACCGCCCTAATCTGCTCCAACTCTCTGGCAGAGATACCTACCCTGGACTCAATCAAAGACAAGTTGGCACCCACCAAAAAGTTCTTCATAGCTGGTGTAATGAAAGACAGGCGCTTGTTTACCTCAAACTCCAGCCCATACACCTTGGCATTGTTCACATTCTGAATGAAGATTTCATTGTTCAGGGCCAGGGTGTTGATGCTGCGCTCAATAGGGTTATTAAAGTTCTTAAAGAAGGCACTCACACTAATAAACTCCCCCAGTTCTGGGTACCATTCCCACCGGGCATCAATATTGTCTATCTGGGTTCTTTTAAGGTTGGCGTTACCTGTAAAGGCTGGCTCACCCACAAAGTCATACGAGGTATAAGGAGCGATCTCTCTAAAGTTAGGCCGGGCCAATGTTCTGGATACACCAAACCGCAGGTTCATCTTGTCTGTAAGGCTGTAGGTAGCGTTAACAGAAGGCAACACGTCTACCTGGTTCAACTCGCCTGGCGCTAAATTCCTGTTGAAGCTTTCTACAAAAATATCGGTTGTCTCTACCCGGGCGCCTGCCACTACCCGCAATTCCTTTGAGATTGGCAGGTCAATCATGGCGTAGCCGGCATAGACAGACTCTTCTCCATCATAATTGTTTGTCCGCTGGGTACCGTCCTGTAAGTACACGCCGTACGCATACCTACCCTCATTCTCAGGATCGCCGGGGCGTGATACTACCCCTAAGTGATGGGGAGCAAAAAAGTCGGCAATGTTTCCGTTGTAGTTGTAATCATTGTTGAACCTGTAGCGATAAATATTCTCCCGGAACGTTCTGTTTTTGCGCAAGGCTGCCGCCCCATACTTTACTTTTGCTTCTAACCCGCTCCAGACGGTAAGAGGAGTGGTGACATTCACTTTCACATCTAGGTTGGTCTCATCCAGATCACGGAAGAAGCGGGCGGGCAAGGTGTAGGCGGCTGGCTGAATTCTGTAAGCCGTATCTGCACCCGTTACAAAGTAATCATTGGCAAAGAAACGCAGGTCTGGCTCATCTTGCTGTGACAGGGTAAAGGAGGCAAGCCAGTCAACCACGCTTTTCTTGAAGCCGGGCAGCACGTGCTCCCCTTTTAACTGGGCGCTGGAAAGTGCGCGTTGGGTATAGTGGAGGGCTCTTGATTCAAAGATGTTCCGGCGCGACTCATCACCATACAAGCCTGATGTCTCTGGGAAGATACCGTTAAGGTACCGGCTTGAGTTTTGGCCGCTCTGGTTTCTCATCACGTTCAGCGCAATCTTGTTGTTAGGATTAAACTTCATAGAGAAGTTTGCCAGAAGCCCCAGTGACACATCTTCTACGCCTCTTTCATCATCCAAAAGGCTTTCTACCAGAAGCTCGTTTGCATTGGCACTGGTTAATTCCCACAGGCCAAACGTTCCGTTGTTATAATAGGAGAAGGCTCTTTGGTAAGAAAGCCCTACCACATAGCCAAACTGACGCCCGAACAGCTCTGTCTGGTTACCTAAGGAGAAAGAGTGAGAATGATTGACAGGGGCCGCATTTCTTGTGGGGGCCATCTCTGTGTTGAAGGCATTGGTAGCTCTGTCTATGCGCTCAGCAACGGTTTGGCTGGAAGCACTCTCAAAGGGAATTTCATAGTTGATTTCACCAGGTACTGCTCTGGTTCCATCATCAAACCCTAACCAATCTGTTTTTCCTTTGTTGCTGGTTAAGAAGTTCTTGTTGAAAGTGGTCTGGTCGTTGACTCCTATTGAGGTAGAGAATTGAAGGGTGAATCTGTCCGGAAAATCTTTTGTGGTGATATTCACAAAACCACCAGAGAAACTGCCTGGCATATCAGGCGTAAAGGTCTTAGATACTGTTAGGTTGTCTAGCAGGTTAGATGGGAAAAGATCCATCTGCACCGTGTTGCGGTTGGGATCCAGGCCCGGAATTTCGGCCCCGTTCAATGACGTTTTCACGTAACGGTCACCAAGGCCGCGCACATACACATACTTACTTCCCTCTACAGATAAGCCCGTCACGCGGGACAAGGCGGCGGCGGCATCACTGTCACCGCTTCGGGAGAACTGCTCTGCCGAGATACCGTCCATCACGGTGGCAGATTTCTTCTGCATGTTGCGCAGCGTATTCTCAGAATTTCTGATGGCTCGGCCTTCCACCACTACTTCTTGCAAATTAGTAGCGGCTGCGCCTAAGGAGATGTTCAGAACCGTTACTTCATTGCTTTTTACAACAACCCCGGTTACTGTTTTAGGTTCATAAGAAAGGTAAGACGCAATTACTTCATAAGTACCCGGCGCAAGATTGGTTAAATTGAACTTACCATCCAGGTCAGTGGCGGCGGCGTTGGACGTTCCTTTTATCTGGACAGTCGCCCCAATAAGAGGCTCATTGTTTTCGCCGCTTTTGAGTTGCCCCCTGACTATTCCGCTCTGCGCAAGGGCGGTACCTACCAAAAGGAGGTATAAGCTAAGGAAGCTTAGTACTTTTCGTAACATAAAAAATTGGAAAGATTGGGTGAGAAAAATCTTAAGAAGAAAGGTTCAGGTGCTGAACCAAGTCCCACTCAGCACCTGAACCCAAAGGGCAATGTTATTGCAGATAACCTAGTTTATCTAGGTAAGTCCAGCCTTTCATCCAGTTGCTAGTGCCGTTGAAGGCACCCACATAGTTGGCAGGGATCCAGGTGAAGTTATTGCCATTGGCAGGCATTGCCGCAGCCCCGGTTAAGGCAGCGCTACCCGTAGGAAGCAAAGGATTAAGGCCTTTGTTGGTTGCTCTACTAATACCACCCAGCACATTGGTAGCGGTAACACGGTTATTGTTAGCCTGAAGATGGCTTAGCAGATACTCTTGGTTGGCGGCCACACCTGCTATACCCGCAAATGTGTTGTTGTTGACGTTATAGAAGATATTGTTTCCAAAAACAAGGTCTCCTACCTCCAGGCGCTGACGGCTATCCCCAACATTACCAGCCACATCTTCCACCACAATACCCCCGGTGAACTCTGCGAAAATGCTGTTATGGATTTTACCACCGGCATTGTCTACCAGCATTACGGCATTCTGCCCGGCTTTGGTCTTGCTTCCAATGATAGTGGCATTATAGATAGTAGGGATGGCAAATGGCTGAACGTCATCTGGGTTTGAACCGCCGTCAAACTCTCCACCGGTACCACCCGCGTTGTCATTGTAGATCCCGAACCAGAACTGGTTCAGACCTCTCCAGCCTTGATCGTAGTCAAACATGTCATCACCACAGAAAGCAGACACTAAGTATTTGGTGTTTACTGTCCCGCCAAACCACTCAAAGCCGTCATCTTGATTTGCGAACACCTCTACGTACTCAATGGTAGTACCTCTACCAACCCCTCCCATGGTCAACCCATTGATTTCATTGTTAGCGCCAATAAGTGTGCCGGCATGTCTGATGGACACATACTTAAAGATCCCGGAGTCATCATTGTCATTATTCCCGCCGTATAACCCTCTGGTCTCTAGCGTAGAGATTCCTTCAATAGAGGCTTCCCCACCTGTTCTGTTGATGGTAGCATTGCCAAGTATGATCACACCACCCCACAGCCCGTTAGCGTCTAAGGCCAGATCAGTTGTACTAGAAAGGTCGTCATCTTCGGCTGTAAAAATGATTGGCTCTGCGACAGTACCCTCAGCCCTGATTTTACCACCACGCGCCACAATAAGAGCACTGGCATTTTCACCTTCGCCCGGTTTTGCTTTGATAACGGTGCCTGGCTCAATGGTCAATGTCTGTCCTGCGTTCACAAACACCAAACCATCTAAGATGTAAGTATTTTCTGAAGTCCAGGTTGTGGTACCAACCCCTCCGGCAGATGCTTCTACCACTATTTTTTCACCTTCTTCTACTACCTCGTCCATTGGATCATCATCATCACCACAGGATGGGAATGCAAGCACAGAACCTGCCATCAACAGTGAGAATAAGAATTTGCTCGTCTTTTTCATGACTATGGGTTAAAAGATGTAAGGGTTTTCAGCTCTAACTGTAAGGCTAAACCTTGCCCCCGTGTATTGTTTGACAAAAGTAGACCCGCCACTTTACCCGAGAATTAACCCTTCATTACCCTATTGTTAACTTTCTCTTTGGTATGTTATAGAAACATTAAGCCATGTTTTTAAACAGGTCATCTTCATTAACTTACACCTAAACCCAAGCGTAACAGGCACAAAAAAGCCCTATCATTTCTGACAGGGCTCCACTACACATAAAGAAGGAACTGTATTCTGCTTATCGCTTAACAATGGGAGTTGCCGGACTCTGTAGGCCAGGCAAATCTCCTGCTGGGCCGAACTCAACAGCCTTCACCAACTCCTGAAACAGACATCCACTTCTTCCGCCTGTAAGACATTGCACAACTGCTGTGACATGATGGTGGGGCGCCAGAAACCCACCCCTACCCTTCCCAAGAGGGAATGCGCCTTTAAAGAAGAAAGGAATGCGTGAGAGACAAGGCAGTGCCTGGTCTCTACGGGTTATCATCACCGCTGCCCTTACTTACTTTCCCCAGTTCCAGTCTTCCCCGAGCGCGCCTCGCTTTTGGCCTTGAACAGGCAAAACTAAGCGGAAAAGGCGTCCCAGGCCGAAAGGGCAGTGCGAGAGGGGAAGACGGGGCCCCGCGGCCGTGAGCGCATACCGCCTAAGATGAAACAATGCAGCACCTGCACCCACGCAACAAACGGACAAGCCAAGGGAACAGCATACTCCATGCACCGGCTAATCCCTCAAGAGAAGCCAGTTCCAGGCAGAGGCCAAAGCGCAGAAAGGAACCAATAGATTCGCTTATCACTTCAGCTGTTTTGGTGCTATTTTCGCGAAAACAGCGCCAAAACAAAGAGGCAGCCTTAAAAGCTGCCTCTTTGTTTTGGCTAAAATCATACATGAAGCTGCTTCGTGTTTTATGCCTGCTTTCATAAAAACAGCCTAAAAACGATGGCACCAGCGGACACTTGCGGCAGAGGAACTGCCTTAAAAGCCGGTTAAGGAAAAACCTAAACAGGCTCTTCCTTAACTAATAGGTACCTTTCCAAGAATAGCGTCTACAAAATCTTTGGCTTGAATGTTATCGGCCTCGGCCTCATAGTTCAGGATCACGCGGTGGCTTAGTACATCTGAGGCGATTTCTTTGATGTCCTCGGGCAGCACGTAATCCCGCTCATCAAAGAAGGCCACGGCTTTGGCAGCCAGGTTCAGGGCAATGCTCGCCCTGGGCGAAACACCATACTGTAGGTATTGCGCGAAGTCGGTCAGGTCGTAATCGGCGGGGCGGCGGGTGGCGAACACGAGTTCTATGATGTAGCGCTCCAGCGTCTCGGAGATCTGCACTTGGTTGATCTCGTTCCGGATGTCGAAGATGTCCTGTTTGGTGAGGATGGTGTTGACCGTGCTGCTGTAAGACAGGTTAGACATGCGGCGCATGACCTCCAGCTCATCGGCTTTAGACAAGTAGTCTACGTAGACTTTCATCATGAAGCGGTCTACCTGGGCCTCGGGCAGCGGGTAGGTTCCCTCCTGCTCTACCGGGTTCTGGGTAGCCAGCACCAGAAAAGGCAGATCCAGCCGGTAAGTTTTCTCGCCGATGGTTACCTGCCGCTCCTGCATGGCCTCCAGCAACGCCGACTGCACTTTGGCGGGGGAGCGGTTCACTTCATCGGCCAGGATCAGATTCGCGAAGATGGGGCCTTTCTTCACCTCAAACTCTGAGGAGCTTTGGTTGTAGATCATGGTGCCTACCAAGTCTGAGGGCAACAGGTCTGGGGTAAACTGGATGCGCTGGAAATTGAGGTGCAGCACTTTGGACAGCGTGTTAATGGTCAAGGTCTTGGCAAGGCCCGGCACCCCTTCCAACAGGATGTGCCCGTTGGTGAAAAGACCTATCAACAGGCGGTTCACCATATACTGCTGCCCCACCACCACTTTGCCCATCTCTCTAAACACCTGCTTTATCTTTAGCTGGTGCTCACGAATTTTTTCCTGGTATGAGATTTCTTCGGTCTGCATTTACTCTTTCAATTAGGAATGGGCTAAGGTAACCATTCTGTTGGACACTCTCTGCCTGCCGCTTTTTGAAGACAAAGAAAACCGACCCTACTAACAGTGCGATCCCTACTAAATGGTTCCATGCCAGCTTCTCGGTTCGGAAAACATAGACGGCCACCATCGTGAAAACGGACAGGGAAATCACCTCCTGCCGCCCAAAAAGCGAAAAAGGCCCTCCGTTCTTGCAGCACCTGTTTATTGGCCGGAATCTGAAAAACACACCCAAAGAACGCCAATCTCCAGCTTATCAGTATAACATTCACCAATCCTAGTTTCTGCAGGAAGGTAATTTTCTTGAAGTACAGGTGCCCGTACCAAGTAAAGGTCATAAACAGGTGGGAAAGGCAAGAAAGTAGATGGGGTAGAAGGCTTTCATAGCGCAACATCAGGTGCCTGCAAAGTTAGTTATACTCCTCTTGCATGATTTGTGTGCCTTGGAGGAAGATGGCGGAGCACGAAACCCACCCTCCAAGGAGGGGAATGCGCCTTTAAAGAAGAAAGGAATGCGTGGTTGAGATAAGGCATGCCTTGTCTCAACGGGCTCTCATCACCGCTGCCTTTACTTTCCCCAGTTCCAGTCTTCCCCGAGCGCGCCTCGCTTTTGGCCCTGGACAGACCTCAGCTAAGAGAGACAGACCCCACAGGCCGAAAGGGCAGTGCGAGAGGGGAAGACGGGGCCCCGCGGCCGTGAGCGCATACCGCCAAAGCTGGAACAACACTGCACTTGCACCCACGCAACAAGCGCATAAGCCAAGGGAACAGCAAAAGGCATGCACCTACCCATCTCCCCGAAGAAGCCGGTTACTTTAACCAGAAAAGCTTGATGCCTCTTGGATAGTAAAGCGGCTATTTACGTTTGCCTTCTTCTTACATAAGCAGGCCAGAAACACAAGACGCGCATCAGATTACTTCAACCACATAATCAACAGACAGGTAAAAACATGCAAAATTCATATTATTCATCAAACCGCATAAACTATAACTATTCCTTACATCATCAATTTAATATATTATAACAATGCAATTATCACCCCTTACAAACTTTCATTCAATCCTACATTTACCCTTAAAAATCAGCACTCAACCTCCTAACAGCCTATTCATGGCTAAAAAGGCCGTTTTCATCGAAAAATCGCTCCCTCTCAAAATAATTGCATAAATTTGCGCTGCCAACAAAAACAAGAGAATCAAAATCTTATCCAAATCTACCTCCTATCTAATTTCCCGCTGCAATAGCAGATAAATAATCTCCGCTTACACAATTTCAGTAGTTCTTATGTTTTCAACTTTACGCTTCCTGGCTTTCGCGTTGTTCCTATTCCCCCTCACCATGTATGGTGAAGGTTCAAAGCAACTTACCCCCAACAGATCAGGTGCTGCCTTAACCAGCTCTCTCAATGACAAGGCGGGCTATCTGGCCCACGATGCCAACTTACCCAGTGCAACGGGGGTAGCCATCACCTCTTTGAGTTTCTTAAAACCAGCTGGCTTCAGCCGTAACGGTGCTACTTACTCAAAAGACCACCGGCTCTACATTAGAGTAAAAGCAGGCGAAAGACTGTTTTACGGAGTACGCAGGGCGGTACATGATCAAACTACCGCTAACCAGGCAAACTTGGTTATCACTTTACGGCGCACCAATGTCGCCACTGGTGTAGATGACGCCGCCTATGCACAAGCAAATACACTTACAGCAAACACCTCTTCTACCAGAGACATGCTGCTGGTGGCAGGTCAGAACGGAGTGATAAACAGTCCTACGGAGGCTCAAAACGGCCCTAACCGGTCTGTCAATGGCAAAAATGTCAGCAACGGCTATAAACCCCTATCTATTCACAACACTACAGACGTAGATTATGACTATTATGTAGAATTCACGCAGGTAGGCGAAACATCTTGGACAGATGATGGCCGCCGGTTCTCTGTCTATGACCTGTGGGACTTTACCGTGATTGATGCCAACGGAGATGAGAGACAAGGCCGCTTGCGCAGCAAGCTCTGGTCTTTCTCTGCCGGAGGCACTGCCAACGTCTTTTCCAAAGACTTCAACATGTTCCCTCTTATCCCCAGCCAGGATCAAACTGGAAAGTACTTCGTGAAGAAGATTGAATTGGCGGGGATTGCCCCCCAAAACTTTTTCCGGTTTGTCACCAACAGTGCCGGGTCTGCTTCTGCTTCTAACAGAGTAACAGAATCTGAGAGAAGAAAAAGCCAGCTAAGCCAGACAGACTACCCAGAGTACTTCAACTTTGTGAATGACCCAGACCCCGCTATCTGGCCAAGTGCAACTGCGCCTAGTTTTACGGTTAGCATGAATACTTTTTGCAACACCACCACGGGCGGCGGCAGAACCTTGTTCAACCTGAACACAACAGAGAGAAGTACCTTTCTGGTCTTGATCAACCTGAACGGGACAGACGGGTATCAAGCCAACACCTCTGATGTTCTCTTGGAGTCTGTGGGCAACAAAGGAACCCGGGCTGCAGAATGGAATGGCCTGGATGGCTTAGGGAAAGTGGTACCGAAAGGCACCGCACTCAAGTACTTCTTCCGGAATGGTAGCGCGCCGGTTCATTTCCCGGTCTGGGATGCCGAGTGGAACGATGGTTTCAGGGTGCTGGATGTACGTCCGCTCGCCCCGGGCACCACAACACCTGATTATTCCCTGCTTTACTGGGATGACATCAACTTAGCCGCTACATCATTCCCTACCCGTTCTGAGCTTTTCGGCATAGAATCAACGGCTGGTGTTCATACCTGGGGTTCTGCCTCCAGAACCGCCGGTGACTTGAAAACGGTGAATACCTGGACATACGGCTATACCTCTTCCAGCCAACAAGATGCTACCCTTACCTATGACTGCAGCGCAGATGTGGCGGTCACGAATACCGCGCCTGCCGGTTCTTACGCCGTGGGCAGAGAATTCACGTACACGGTCACCGTCACCAACAACGGCCCCATGCCAGCCACCAATGTGGTGGTGACCGATAAACTGGATGCTGCTAAGCTACAGTTCATAAGTTCTTCAGACGCATCGTACACCAACAGCAGCACCGGCTCCTGGAACGTAGGCACCTTGGCCGTGGGAGCCTCAAAAACGCTGACCATTACCGCTAAACCCCTAGTAACCGGAAATATCACCACCACTGCCGCCCAAAGCCACACCGAAGCTGACAATGTACCGGCAAACAATAGCATGAGTACGACCATCACCGTTCAGCCTTCTGCGGATATAGCCGTGAGCAATACCGTGTCTAAAACCAGTCTTTACAACGGTGAACTTGTTACCTACACCATAACGGCCCTAAACCTAGGCCCCGATGCTGCTAACGGAGTCACGGTAACCGACAAGCTACCTGCCGGGCTCACATTAAGCACTACACCAAGCGGGTACAATGCTGCTACCGGCCTCTGGACGGTAGGCACCTTAGCGGTGAATGAAACCAAAACCCTGACGTTAACTGCCAGAGCATCGCAGTTAGGGAATATCACCACCACCGCCACTTCAGGCAGCAGAGCAAACAATGAGCTGGATTTAAACGACAACAACAACACAGCCTCCAACACCATCACCGTCACACCAGCCGCCGATGTTGCGGTCACCGGTTCCGTTTCTAATTCGGCCCCCGGCCAGGGAGATGCTATTACCTACACCATCAAAGTTAACAACCTGGGGCCCAACAACGCTACCAATGTAGCGGTGGCAAACCCATTACCCGCCGGTTTAACCTACCTTAGCCACACAGCCAGCGCAGGCACCTTTCGCTCAGAGAGCGGCACCTGGACAGTGGGAACCGTTGTGACGGGTGGTACCCAAACCTTAACTATCACGGCCAAACCAACGGTTACCGGCACTGTGGTACTTTCCTCTACGCAAACGCATACAGAAACAGATACCCAAAGCAACAACAACACGGCTGGTAGCACCATCACGGTGAAACCAACGGCAGATGTGGCGGTAACCAACGTCATCACGTCGGCATCTAAAGCAACATACGACAATGGCGAAGAGATTACCTATACTGTCACCGTTACCAACAATGGCCCAAGCACCGCTACCAACGTAGTCATCACAAACAAATTACCCGCTTCTTTGAACTTTGTAAGCGCCAGCAACTCTACCGGAACCGGAACTTACAGTGCTGACACGGGCACCTGGCCCGTAGGTACTCTGGCAAAAGGAGCTTCCGCTACCCTCACCCTGGTAGCTAAAGTAACCCAAAGCGCCATTATCACCACAACGGCCACTCAAACCCACGCCCAGTATGACAATGTGAATGGGAATAACAGTGCCTCTACCTCAATCACATCCGGAACTGGCATTATATCCGCAGATGTAAAGGTAAGTATCACTGAATCTGATGGGCCTTACTACACGGGCAAAGAAGTTACCTTGATTGTTAAAGCAGAAAACCAGGGCCCAGATGCCGCCACCAATGTTACCCTAGAGGCATTGGTGCCTGTAGGCTTCACTCTGAAAAGCGCGACTCCTAAAGTAGGCTCCTACAACTCTACCAGTGGTGTCTGGACAGTAGGGAGCATCGCTTCTAATGCCTATACAGAACTACTCGTAGTCGCGGTTCCTAACCCTGACCACGCCGTTGCCGGAGACAAGTCCTATACCTTCACTGCAACTAAGAAATCTGCGAACGAGACCGACCCCAATACAGCGAACAACACTGCCTCTACCACTTTAACCGTCCAGAAAGCGGCAGACCCAAGCGTAACGCTAGCCGTTTCCGGAGATGTAAATGGCGTCTATTACAATGGGGTAACCGAGGCCACCTTTATCATGACGGTTACCAACAACGGCCCCGATAAAATCACCAATTTGGTAGGCTATGACACCCGTTCAGAAACCCTGGAGTTCACCTACGCCGAGGAAGGAAAAGGCTATGACCCTGTAACCGGCAAGTGGGTTATTCCTTCTTTAGACCCAGGTCAGTTCGTAACCCTTCTAGTAAAAGGCAAGCCCAATAAAACAGGCCGCCTCAATTTGGGGGGCAGCATCACTTATTCAGATCAACATGATCTGAACAGCGAAAACAACAAAGCAGTCGCCTTGCTCAACGTGGTACCGGTAGCAGAGCTGCAAATTACCAACACGGCTGCCGATGGGCCTTACTACAACGGGCAGAATACGTTTATTACAGTTAAAGTAAGAAACAACGGCGCAGATCCGGCTACCCAAGTGCAGATCTTAAACAAATTACCTGCCGGGTTAACCTTTGTGAGCGCAGACCCAACCGTGGGCACCTATGATGCTACTACTGGAATCTGGACTTTGGGTACGGAAGTATTGCCTGGCACAACCCAGTCTTTAGTGTTGGAAGTGAAACCAACCGCCGGGGTCACCTATGCTACTACGGCCTCCGTAAAAACAGCAACTGAGTTTGACAATGACACGGCTAATAATAGTGCCACCACCGCCATCACGGTTGGCAAAACCGCTGACATCGCTTTAAGCAGTTCTATTGTTCCGGGCCCTTACTATGTAGGGGGCAAGTACCAGGTCACCATCACCGCTACCAACCTAGGGCCTGACCCTGCTACAGGGGTGGTTTCATCGGCAAGCGTAGCTTCGGGCCTAAGGATAGTACCTGACAGCGAGGTGGCAACTGAAGGAACAACCGTCAACACCGCCTCTAGCATTTGGACTATTGGCAACATAGGGGTAAATGAAACCAAAACGCTCACGTTTCTGGCAGAGCCTCTTACCACGGGTACGCTCAACAGCCTGGGGTACAAATCAGCACAAAATGAGTTTGACCCTAATGGGGGCACTACCCAAAACGGCAACAACAGTACGGTCGTAAGCTTCACAATACAAGACCGTAAAGCAACGGCACAGGTAGTCCTTACGGGCAAACACATGTTCTTCTATAAAACCGGTGACCACATCATTGAGATAACAGATTTGGACGGCCCCATTGAGAATGCCCGTCTTGCGAGCGGCACCTTACCAGCCGGTATGCGCTTAGAAAGCGATGGCACCCTGGAAGTAAACAATAAGTTTGCCTTGGTACCAGGAACGTATACTCTGACCATTGAAACCACCGATACCCAAGGGGGTGTTTCCAGCAACACCCTTACCTACGCCATCTCCGGCGACTGGGACAACGACGGTGTCCCAGATGTGATAGACCGGGATGACAACAATGATGGCATCATCACCGAACCCGGTGCTGTAAACCCTACCGGCGACCATGATGGAGACGGTATCTACAACTTCCTTGACAAAGACTTTGTTCACCCAGTGTACGGAGCTTTCCAGGACAAAAACAATGATGACATCCATGATGCCTTTGACCTGGACTTGGATGGCTTAATCAGAGGCTTTGACATTGACATAGACGGAGACGGCATCACCAATACGCTTGAAGCAAACGGCGGCAAAGCGCCAGCGGGCTATGATCCGGTAACCGGCACCTTCCCTGGCCAGGTAAATGAGGTTGGTATACCCCTGGCTGTCTTAGACGCCAACGGAAAGAACACGCTTCCAAACCCAGACACAGACGGCGACGGCTTTGTTGACTTCCAGGATATTGACTCAGACAACGACGGCATTCTGGACACCTATGAAGCGCAACTCACGCAAAATTTCAACAATGGCTTTGGAATAGACTTAGACTCAGACGGCCTCAGCGACGGCTATGATGCCACCACTGGCGGCCAGGCCCTTATCCCAGTAGATACGGACAAGGACGGAACCCCAGATTACCTGGACAGAGACAGCGACGGAGACTTCTCCCTAGACTATGTAGAAGCCTTTGATGACAACGCAGACGGTAAGTCACTAGACGATTTAATGGAACGTGCCCGGGTTTTTGAGGAAGTAAATGCAAAGAACTACTATGTAAACGACCAGTTGGGCACCGAAGTCCCCAACTGGCTGAAACTCACCAACGCCTACCCTGTCTTCCTAACCAAAACGAGCAGCTATTACCATGACTCTGACCTTGACGGTATGGTAGACCTGTTTGACACAGACAGCGGCGGCAGAAAGGCCTCCTTGCAGACCTCAGACAATAATGAATACTCCTACCGCTCTTCGGAAGTAGTCACCCCGCTCCCGGTAACCCTCATCAGTTTCACGGCCAAAGCGCAAAAAGGAGGCGTAGAACTGAAGTGGGGGACAGCCTCTGAGAAAGAGAACGAGTACTTCCAGGTAGAGAGAAGCCTTGACGGAAAGAACTTCAGCGCCATTGGTCAGGTAAAAGGAGCCGGAAACAGCACCGTGCGCCTGGACTACCGTTTCCTGGACAGCAACACCGCTACTGGCACTGTCTATTACCGCCTGAAGCAGGTAGACGCTAACGGTGCCTTTGAGTACAGCAAGACCGTTGCCCTAGAAACCAAAGCCAGCGCGGCCTCAATAACGGTGAAAGCGTATCCTAACCCAACACCAGACGTGGTCAACTTGGATCTTACCCAACTGCCTGTTTCTGACGTGCAAATCAGCATCTACGCCCTAAACGGACGCCTGCTGAAAACACTTACCGTAACCGGTGGTTCCCTCCAGAAGCTTGACCTGACCACCGTAGCCGTAGGCACCTACCTGGTTAAACTAAAAGAGGCCAATGTGGTGACCGTACTCCGCGTGGTGAAACAGTAACCAGAGTTCACCCTAAAAGGCAGAGGCACCCCATGGGGTGCCTCTGCCTTTTAGGGGTATTTTTTGAAAAAGAGCGCAAAAACAAAGTTGAGTGAAGGCAATATCACTTGGTTTTGCGCTTTCATCTATGGCGCGGCTTTACTTCCGTGGCTTACGGATGCTTAGAAAGTCACGGAAGCAAAGCCGCGCCATAGTAGATCCTCACACATTGCATCATCACAAGCGCATACAGACCCAAGCGGACGCTTACGCCAGAAGAAACGGTGATAGAAGATCCTGAACCTGTTTAGAGTTTTAGGCCTGTTTTCATAAAAACAGCCTAAAAACGACGGTACCAGCCAACGCTTGCCCCATCCAATTTTTTTTAAAAGCCGGTTACTGCAAAACTCTAAACAGATGCACTTTATGCAATTGGGGCTTGCTCCAAGTCGCGGCTATCACTGCTCTCCAAAAAAGAGCCCCCGCAATCAGGGGCCTCTTTTTTGGAGAATCAAATCACGCTTTATTCTTCGTCTTCTAAGTAATAGTCCCCCGAATGGCCTTCGGCAGATTCATTGCTGAAGCGGGTGATGTCTTTCATGAAATTGTCATGGATCTCCTTGATCTTGGGCGACTCTCCCACGTGCTTTTTCAGGACTTTGGCAATATGGCTGGCTTCCTCCAGGTAGAACATATCATCGGTGGCGGTGCCTAGTTTGTCGGCGTCAATCTGCAGGAGCTCGGCCTGTAAGTCCATCAGTTTTGGGTCATCCTCGCCGTACATGATGAGCGTACCGTGCAACTTGCTGAGCATCTCGTTGAAAAGTTCGCCCTCATACGGAAGGTTCACTTCCTCGTCATCGTCCGCGCCAAAACCGCCCCTGTCTCCTAACAGATCATCGTCGTCATCGTCTAAGGAAAACTCATCGTCAAAGTGGCTGTTCTTGAGATCATCCTCATCATAGCCAAATTCATCATCGAAACTGCCGCGTGGTGCCATACTGTTAAAGTTTAATTCTGTCAAAAAAGTGGTTTGCCCTGGTGTACGCCGGTCTTCTTTTTACGTGTCTGTTCTAAAAAGTGCCCGACAAATAAGTAAAATTTCTTGTGTGCCCCGCTTTGGAGCTGTTTCCGCAAAAATAGCCTTAAAACCCATTCTTACTATTCTTAGCAGGAAAACAGAGGCGGTAAGAACCCATTTATTTGAATTTAGTTCTCTGGTGCCGGCCGTTTTCTGAGGAGCGGAGTATAGCTAAAAATAACCCAAAGCACCCACGTCCATGACCTCGCCACCGCACCTGGAAACGCTTGTCCAGAGACAAAAAGCATTTTTCGCCTCGGGGCAGACCCGCCCGCTAAACTTCCGGGTACAGATGCTGCGCCGTCTGCAAGAGGCAATTGCCCGCGAAGAAGAGGCCATTATGGCGGCCTTGGCCGAAGACTTCGGGAAACCGCCGTTTGAGACCTACGCCACCGAGATTGCCATTCTGCAGTCTGAGATAAAGTTCATGCTGCGCCACCTGCCCCAATGGACGAAGCCGCGCCGGGTAAAATCAAGCTTCCTGAATTTTCCCTCGTCAGATGCCATCTACGCCGAGCCTTACGGGGTTTCCCTGGTGATTGGCGCCTGGAACTACCCGTTTCAACTCACGCTGTCGCCCATGCTGGGAGCCCTTGCCGCGGGATGCTGCGCCATCCTGAAGCCTTCTGAACTGACCTCGGCCACCAGCGGACTAACCGCGCGCTTGATACAGGAGCATTTTCCGCCGGAGTACCTGACGGTGGTGCAGGGCGGCCCCCAGGTAAGCCAAGCGCTGCTGGAACTGCCCTTTGACAAAATCTTTTTCACCGGCAGTGTACCCGTAGGAAAGATTGTAGCCCAAGCCGCCGCCAAACAACTGATACCCGTCACGTTAGAATTGGGCGGAAAAAGCCCTTGCCTCATAGATGAAACCGCCAACCTGTCCGTGGCCGCCAAACGCATTGTCTGGGGAAAGTTTCTGAATGCCGGGCAAACGTGCGTGGCCCCAGATTACCTGCTGGTACAGGAAAGCGTGGCCGCCCCGTTGCTGGAAAAGCTAACCCAAACCATCACGCAGTTTTACGGCCCCTTGCCCGCCCAAAGCCCAGACTTCGCCCGCATCATCAACGACCGCCATTTTCAGCGCCTGAGTTCCCTCCTAGACCACGCCAACGTGTATACCGGCGGGCAAACCGATGCGGCTTCGCGCTACATTGCCCCTACCCTCCTTTCCAACATTACCTGGGAGCACCCCATCATGCAGGAAGAGATCTTCGGGCCGCTGCTGCCGGTTCTAACCTATCCTTCGCTGCCCCAGGCTATTCAGCAGATAAACGCCCGGCCCAAGCCGCTGGCCCTATATTTCTTCTCTGAAAGCAAAAAGGCCAAAGAACTGGTGCTGCACCAGACTTCCTGCGGCGGCATGTGCCTCAATGATACTATTTCCCACTTGGCTAATCCACACCTCCCTTTTGGCGGGGTGGGGACCAGCGGGCAGGGCAACTACCACGGCAAAGCCAGTTTTGACGCGTTTTCGCACCAGAAAAGCGTGCTCATGAAACCAGCCCATCCAGACCTGCCCCTGCGCTACCCGCCTTACGGAAAAAAGCTAAACTGGATAAAAAAGGCCTTCAAATGGCTGTAGCCGGTTGCCTGACAGGAATAATTTGGCTGCTAGTTTGAGTAGGAATTGAATTTATATCCCTACCGGTACTGGATGATTGGTGCAACTTAGAAGGAACGGGTGGAGATCCAGAACCTACCCCTCCCAAGCTAACCTTGCAGGGAAAAATGAGCGGCTATTTTGTTTCTGAAACTTCCAGAAAACCAAACCGCTCTTCCGAATACCGCTCTTTCGGAGTTCCACTCCGGAAGCAATCTGCCGGGGAGTTCCACTCCCCTTCTTTTGCCCGTGGCTCCCGGCTGAGTGGAACTCCGCAGCAGACAAGTTGGGGAGTAGAACTCCCCAACAGCAAGAAAAAACAGCTACTACCCAATCACCTAAAGGATCTTCCGCGCCATAGGGCCATAGAAAAAGGGGGCTTTGCTCCTTTCCCCGTTCCAGTCTTCCCCGAGCGCGCCTCGCTTTTGGCCTTGAATAGACTTCAGCTAAGAGAAGAAAACTTTCCAGGCCGAAAGGGCAGTGCGCGAGGGGAAGACGGGGCCCCGCGGCCGTGAGCGCTTACCGCCAAAGCTGGAACAACACTGCACTTGCACCCACGAAACAAACGGAAAAGCCAAGGGAACAGCAAACTGCGTGCACCTGCTAACCTCCCCGAAGAAGCCAATTCCAGCCAAAGGCCAAAGCGCAGAGATGAACCAAAAAGGGAATTAGCGCAACTTCCGCCAAATTTCTCTTTCAGGCATCTTTTTGAAAAAACAGGCCAAAAACAGCCATCACACTTAAAAAGCGCCATCAAAACTTTGCAAAAAGTGCTCCAAGTATAAATAGAAGAACCTGATTGTTTTAGGCCTACTTTTGGTAAAACAGCCCTGAAACAAACAGGCCCCTCATACCATGCTTCCCCCCGTTACGTTTGATAGGGCTTGATCATTTTGATGTGGTCAATACCGTCTTCGTCATACACGTCGCTGGATTGCACAAACCCGAAGCGTTCATAAAACTTTTTCGCGTACAGCTGCGCCCCAATCTTGATTGGCCCGTTCCCGAACAACCGGTACGTTTCCTCAATGGCCTTTTGAACCAACTGCTGCCCCACGCCGGTTCTGCGCACGGCGGCACTGGTGATAATACGGCCAATGGAAAGCTCTGGATAAGACACACCGGCGGGTACCAGACGGGCATAGGCTTCCAACGTTTTGCCTCTATAAAAAAGCAAATGATGGCAGGGTGCGTCCAACCCGTCGGGGTCTAGGAAAACACAGTTCTGTTCCACCACAAACACGGCACTTCTCAGTTGCAGCAAATCATAGAGTTCCTGTGGGGAAAGGCCGGCAAACGCTTTGGTGATAATTGTGAAGTCCATCATTCCACTAAACTAGGGTATACGCGCAAAAGCATCAATAATAATTCTTCCCTCCCATGCATTTCTCTTTGCCACTTTCATAAAACCAAAAATTTATGCCAACGTTTGCATAAAACCTTTTATCTTTATTTACGGCTTGGGATTTCAGAAGATTAAATTAATTGTTATTATTACACTTATTAAACAATCAAGGGCTCCATCTCGGCCATTAGAACCCCAGCCATCTTTACTTTTCCTTGAGAAAGAGGCTGTTCCCAACGTTTTTCGACAAATAAACCGATATGCAAATAGAAGAAAAAGCACCAATGCAGCTAGAGGAGCTGGAACAAGTGGCCAAGCAAGTACGCCGGGACATTGTAAGAATGGTACACGGTTGCCAGTCGGGGCACCCGGGCGGCTCCTTGGGCTGCACCGATTACCTGGTGGCGCTGTACTTCCGGATTATGATCCACTCCACCGATTTCGACATGAACGGCCAGGGCGAAGACCTGTTCTTCCTTTCCAACGGCCACATCTCGCCGGTGTGGTACAGTGTGTTGGCCCGGGCAGGCTACTTTGACGTGAGCGAGCTGAAGACCTTCCGGAAACTGGATTCCCGTCTGCAGGGCCACCCCACCACCCATGAAGAATTGCCGGGCGTACGCATCGCCTCTGGTTCACTGGGCCAGGGTTTATCGGTGGCCATCGGCGCGGCGTTGACCAAAAAATTGAACAATGACCCAGGTCTGGTGTTCACGCTACACGGCGACGGTGAGTTGCAGGAGGGCCAAATCTGGGAAGCGGCGTTGTTCGCCCCGCACAACAAAGTAGACAACCTCATCTCCACCATAGACGTGAACGGCCAGCAGATTGACGGCCCTACTAACAAAGTCTTGGATTTAGGTAATCTGCGCGCCAAGTGGGAAGCCTTTGGCTGGGATGTCATGGAAATGAATGGCAATGACCTGGCAGACGTGATTAGAGTGCTGGAACTGGCCAAAGCCAAAGCCTACAAGGGAAAACCTATCATGATTCTGATGCAAACCAACATGGGCCACGGCGTGGATTTCATGATGGGGTCGCACAAATGGCACGGCGTGGCGCCCAATGATGAACAGCTTTCTCTGGCCTTGGGTCAACTCACCAGCAACATGCAGGATTACTAAGCTGCGTTTTAAGGCTCCTTTTCTAAAAACAGCCTTGAAATGCTCACCCATTAATTTGTCCTCATCACAGGGCTTCAACTGAAAACATCGAAATGAAAAAATATACCTATACAGAATCTAAAGACACGCGCTCTGGTTTTGGGGCGGGGCTGGTAGAAGCCGGTAGAAAAAACAAAGACGTAGTAGCCCTTTGCGCCGACTTGGTTGGCTCCTTGAAAATGGGCGATTTCATCAAGGAATTCCCGGAGCGTTTTGTGCAGGTGGGCATTGCGGAGGCCAACATGATGGGCATAGCGGCGGGTATGACCATTGGCGGCAAGATTCCGTTTACGGGCACGTTCGCCAACTTCTCTACCGGCCGCGTGTATGACCAAATCCGTCAATCCATCGCGTATTCAGACAAAAACGTGAAGATCTGTGCCTCGCACGCCGGTTTAACGCTGGGCGAAGACGGAGCCACCCACCAGATTCTGGAAGACATTGGCATGATGAAAATGCTGCCCGGCATGACCGTGATTAACCCGTGTGACTACAACCAAACCAAAGCCGCCACCATGGCTATCGCCGAGTACGAAGGCCCGGTGTACCTGCGCTTCGGCCGTCCGGTGATTCCGGTGTTCACGCCTGCTGACCAGGAGTTTGTGATTGGCAAAGCCTGGATGGTGAACGAAGGCACTGACGTGAGTATTTTCGCCACGGGCCACCTGGTGTGGGAAGCCATCAAAGCCGGTGAGAAACTGGCTGAGATGGGCATTTCCGCCGAAATCATCAACATTCACACCATCAAACCGCTGGACGAGGAAGCCATCCTGAAATCGGCGGCCAAAACAGGTTGCGTGGTAAGCGCCGAAGAACACAACCGCCTGGGCGGCCTGGGTGACAGCATCGCGCAACTACTGGCCAAGAACACGCCGTTGCCCATGGAATACGTAGCCGTGAACGACTCCTTTGGCGAGAGCGGCACCCCAGAGCAACTCATGAAAAAGTACGGCTTAGATGAGGAGCACATCATCAAAGCGGTGCAGAAAGTAATGGAGCGGAAGCAGGCACTGGCGAAATAACCCGCTGATTTTACCCCCAATTTGGGAAAACAGTGCAGAAACAGAAAAGAATATTTCAGGAAGGCGGGCTCTCACAGAGCCCGTTTTTCGTAAACCCCATATCCAGCACCTGACTTAATTTCCATTACATGCATACCCCCACTTACAAAGCATTTTTGTTTGACATGAACGGCACCATGATTGACGACATGGATTTCCATACCGAGGCGTGGCACCAGATTCTAAACAACGATTTACAGGGTTCCTTTAGCCGCGAAGAAGTAGCAGCCCAGATGTACGGCAAGAACAGCGAAGTCCTGGCCCGGTTCTTCGGGGAAGGCCGGTTCACGCAGGAAGAGGCCGATGAATTGTCGGTGCAAAAAGAGAAAATCTACCAGAAAGCCTACCTCCCGCACCTTAAGCTGATCAAGGGATTAGACGGTTTCCTGGAGAAAGCGAAAGAGCAGAACATTCAGATGGCCATTGCCACCGCCGCCATCACCTTCAACATTGATTTTGTGGTAGACAACCTGCACCTCAGGCACTACTTCAACGCCCTGGTGAGCGCCGATGACGTGTCCAAAAGCAAACCCCACCCCGAAACCTTCCTGAAAGCCGCCGAAAGGCTGGGAATAAATCCTGAAGATTGCCTGGTGCTGGAAGATGCCCCCAAAGGCGTGGAAGCCGCCCAGAACGCCGGTATGGATTGCCTGGTCATTACCACCATGCACCGCCAAGACGAGTTCCCAGCCTATGACAACATCATCGGGTTTGTGGAAGATTACACAGACCCCATGCTGGAGAAACTGCTCGCCGGAGAGAAGAAGTAAACGGAGGTCGGTTTTAAGCCTTATTTTGCGAAAACAGCCCTGAAACCTTCTATACCTCGGATGTTACTCTGCTCCTCCTCCTCTCTGTCATCCTGAAAGGGACTTGTGGGCGAACTAGAATGGCTTGGAAGTAAACGCTATTATCGTTCGCCCGCAAGATCCTTTCAGGATGACAAAAAAGTAAGGGTAAAGCGGTGTAAGAGTGGAGCAGCGTGAGCAGAGTAGTGAGAGCTGAACCAAACCATAAAGCCTAGCCGTCTGCCATTATTCATAGTCTTAACGTGAACTCGGAAATTCTCACGCATTCCGTCCCCCTTTGAAGGGGGCAGGGGGATGATTACTCGTGCTGAATACGGCATTTTGGAAGCTCCAAGAGGGGGAGGATGTACCATTGGACAGGCGGATTTCCGCCCTCTTCCGCCTTTGGCATCCCCCTACCCCCTTCAAAGGGGGACGCAATGCGTGTACAGCCTAGTAGAAAGGCTAACAATGGAAACAAAATGGATTATCGTATCCCTTTAATTCCCAAGTTCACGTTAGTCTTACATTTTCTGTTTTCAGGCTGATTTCCTGAAATCAGCCTGAAAACAGAAAACTCTCCTCCTATCTACCCAAATAAGCTATTCGTGAACTGTACTTTGATGCCTAACTGAAAGTCACTGATGGTTTTGAAAATCTCTTTGAGGGTGACTTGTTCTATCTTGGTGAGGCTCTGGAGATCCAGGTAATTGTCTGGCTCGTTTTTATCGTGCATGATTTGGCTGGCCTGTTTGCGGAGCCGGAGGCCCATGAGGTAGTAGTACGACTGCATGAGTTCCTGGCACTGCTTCTCGGTGAAAACGCCCGCCTCGGCCAGCGCTTCAATGCGCTCGCCGGTGTTGGTCTTGAAGATGCGGTTTTGCAGGGCGTACACGCGTACCAAATCCACGATGGGCGTCATGGCTTTCTTGATGTCAAACACCTGCTGCGTGCCCACGGTAAACGTTCTGATATTGTTGAAAAACGTGAGCGGCGGCTCGTACTGCAGGGCGTTGTTGGCCATATGATAGAACAGGCGCGGCATGGGTTTTTGCAGTTCCTCGTCCAGGAAAGAAACCAGTTCTTTCATGATGGTTCGGTCGCCGTAAATGAAGCGGCAGTCAAAGAAGGTGGAGAACTGGATGGCGGTTTCGGGCACGATTTCCTGCATCCACTCGTGGTAGTTGCGTTTCCAGTGCGAGAGCGAGTGCGTCCACTTGGGGTTCTTGGCCATGTAGCCGCCGGTACAATAACTGAAGCCAATGTAATCTAGCTTTTCTGAGACTAACTCGGCAAACCGCAGGAAATACGCGCGCACCAGTTCGCGCTGCTCGTTGGCTTTGTCTTCGTACACAATGGCGTTGTCCTGGTCGGTTTTGAGGGTCTGTTCTTTGCGGCCTTCGCTGCCCAGCACCATGAACACGAACTTGGCCGGAGCCGGGCCGCAGATAGCCATCACCTCCTCAATCACTTTCTGGGCGATGGTATCGGCTACGGTGGTGATGACCTGGTTAATGATTTCGGACTTAGCGCCACGCAGGAGCAATTGCATCACAATCTCGGGCACCCGCTGCCATTTAGCCCGCAACTCGTTTCCGGAACGCGCCAGTTTCACCGATTGGATGAACACGAACGGCGACTGCGCCTGGTCGCTCAAGAGCTTGCTGCGGCTAATCATGCCCACGTATTCGCCGTGTTCCTCAATGAGCAAATACCGGGTTTTAGTGCGGAACATGAGCAAAATGGCCTCATACACGTACGCGTCTTTTCTAATGGACACGATGGGGTTGTCCATGATTTCCTTCACCGGGCCGCGCACGTCTTCCTGGGCGGCCACCACGTTATCGCGCAGCGTGATGTCTGTGATGTAGCCGGCAATCTTCCCTACCTCGTTCGCCACGAACACACAGCTGGTCTTGTGTTCTGCCATGAGGCGGGCGGCGGTGTAGATGGGCGTGCTGCTGGGACAGGTGATGATGTCACGGTACTCCACGCTTTCAATGCGGCGGGAGTACAGTTGGTCCGTGGCGATGTAGTTTTCCTCAAAAGACGTAGGCCGCTTCACGAAATGGGCGAACTCCTCGTTGAGCATCCTAACCCCGAATTCCTGGGTGAAGTAATGCAGAAACCCTTCGTGTGATTTGGCCAGGGCCCGGAAATCCCGGCGGTGCAGGAAATACACCCGGGTGCCTTTCTTGGCAATCACCGTCCGCAACGACTTCTTGCGGTTGAGCAGCATGGAAATGCCGCCGTAGCAATAGCCGGGGCCGTGCGGCTCCAGCACCCGCTTGTTTTGGGCACTGTCATAGAAAAACGACTCATATTCGCCTTCCACAATCAGGTCTACGCCCCGCAGTTTGGTGGCTTCCTGGTGGTAAATGAGCGTGTCTTTGGAGTATTTCACTTCCTGCAGCAGGTCTATGACCCCCAGCAGAATGTCGTCGCTCAGCAAGTGGAACGGCTTTACGCTCTTCAGAAATTGCAGACGGTCGTTCATAGCCAGTAGAAAAGTAAAACGATGAAAAGGAATGCTCCTAGCCCCGCTCCTACCCAGAAAAGGAGAGAGCGTTTAGGCGGCGGTTGTTTGTCTGTGGTGTAACGATTTCCCTGCTGTTGGGCAATGGTTTTATCCGTCACAATCCGCCGTTGGCGAAGTTCAAAATAACTCTCAGCAGTCGCCCGGGCATCTGTCACCGCGTTATGCTGGTTTTCCAGGGATTGGTGGAAGAGATGGCTGTAAAGTTCGCCCAGGCGCAGGTACTTTTTACGGGGCAGATGGATGAGGTCAGAGGACGCCATCATGGTGCAGAAAGTAGGCAGATTCTCAAAAGGACTGGGCAACCCCTCGCGATAGAAATCGGCGCTCAGTACATGGAAGTCAAACTGCATGAAGTGCCCAATAACCATGGGTTGATAGCGCTGCAGTTCTTCCTGCAGTAGTAACAACACTTCCCGCCTGCTTTTTCCGTTGGCTTGCAGGAACTCTGGCGTAAGATGATGCACAGCAATAGACGAAGGCTTCACCTCAAAGCCCTCGGGCCGGAGGTAGTGGTTTTCGCTTTTTACCTGCTGCCCGTCTTTGGTATAGACCAGCCACGCCACCTGCACGGTATGCGGCCAGTTCTCCTCGTCTGAGTACGGCACCTCCCAGTTTTGGGGCAACCCCGAGGATTCTATGTCTATAAACAGCAGGTAGTCTTGCATGGTCTGTTCTCACTTCCTAAGCGCATCTGCCTTAACAGACGCCTAAACTTACGGATTCTGCGGCAGAATCTGCTGGCATTGCAGAACGTAGGGGCAATCCCTTGTGGTTGCCCTTGCGTTTTGAGACGGTATCGCGCAGACGCTCGCAGGTCTTCCAGACACTACGAGGTCTTTTGGGTTAGCGGCATTACCTTAGGGCTGTTTTGGGCACGATTTGGCCAAAACGTGCCCAAAACAGCATTGGCTCCCGTTTATGGGAGCCGATGTACCACTCTTCTGGAGTTCCACTCCGGAAGCCTACTGCCGGGGAGTTCCACTCCCTTTCTTTTGCCCGCAGCTCCCGGCGGAGTGAAACTCCGCAGAGGACAAGTTCGGGAGTAGAACTCCCGAACAGCAAGAGTCTTTTGACTTGGCGCAATTGCTTCGTTGATGGCAGATTTTCCTCCTCGGAGGGGTAGGGATTTGTTACTGTTTCTGAGCCATTTTCCCTAAAACAGCCCTAAAACAGCCTCGGCTCCCATTTCTGAGAGCCGATGCCGTGTTGCTTATCCTTTCATCTGGTAGAACATTTCACTCCACCGGAGTTCGTTCTTCAGTTGGCTTAACTTGGTGTCTCTGCCGATGACCACGCACTCAATGCCAGCCATCTCCGCAAAGTCCTGTAATTGCTCGGCGCTGATGTTCTGGCTGTAGCACGTGTGGTGCGCACCTCCGGCCAGAATCCAGGCGGCGCAGCCGGTTTTCATATCTGGCAGTGGTTTCCAAAGCACGCGGGCTACCGGAAGGTTCGGCAAATCATGCTGCGGTTCTACGGCTTCTACTTCGTTCACGATCAACCGGAAACGATTGCCCATGTCTACTACCGAGGCATTCAAAGCCGGGCCTGAACCTGCGTTGAACACCAAACGCACCGGATCGGCTTTGCCGCCAATGCCCAACGGGTGAATCTCGCAGGAAGGTTTGTCAATGGCCAGGGCTTCGTCTACCTCCAGCATGTGCGAACCCAACACCAGCGAGTTGTTCGGGTCGAAGTGGTAGGTGTAGTCTTCCATGAAGGCGTTGGCGCCCGGCAGTCCGCTTCCCATTACTTTCATGGCGCGTACCAAGGCCGCGGTTTTCCAGTCGCCTTCGCCGGCAAAACCGTAACCATCGGCCATGAGGCGCTGCACGGCAATGCCCGGCAACTGCACCATGCCGTGCAAATCTTCAAAGGTATCTGAGAAGCCTTTATAGCCTCCTTTTTCCAAAAAGGTACGTAACCCGATTTCGATTTTAGCAGCCTCCCGCAAAGAAGCACGTTGGGCGCCGCCTTCCAGCAGCCCTTGGGCGACGGTGTACTTGGTTTCGTACTCCTGCACCAGTTGGTCAATGGCTTGGTCAGACACTTCGTTGATGACCTGCACCAGGTCACCGATGCCGTGGGTGTTCACCGCAAAACCAAATTTCAGCTCGGCCTCTACTTTGTCGCCTTCGGTTACGGCTACGTAGCGCATGTTATCCCCGAAACGCACGAACTTAGCACCTTGCCAGTCGTTCCAACCAGCAGCCACGCGGCACCAGTTGTTGATTTCCTGGATTACCTCCGGGTCTTGCCAGTGACCTACCACTACTTTGCGGTCTTTGCGCATGCGCGACACCATAAATCCGAACTCGCGGTCGCCGTGGGCACTTTGGTTCAGGTTCATAAAATCCATGTCAATAGAATTCCACGGAATGTCGCGGTTAAACTGGGTGTGCAGGTGCATGAGCGGCTTCTTCAGGATAGACAAACCTCTAATCCACATTTTAGCGGGTGAGAAGGTGTGCATCCAGGTAATCACGCCAATGCAGTTTTCGGCAACGTTGGCATCCTGGCAAACCTGGAAGATTTCCTCGGTTGTTTTCACCGTAGGTTTGAAGACAATCCGCACCGGAATCTGCTCAGCGCCGTCCAGTCCTTTCACTATCTCCTGCGAGTGGGCGGCTACCTGGTTCAGGGTTTCCTCGCCGTACAGATGCTGGCTTCCGGTGATGAACCAGACTTCAAATTGTTTTAAGTCAATCATGGTATAAGGTTTAAAGCCGGAATTTTCCTGGGGAGGAGAAACTCGCGGCCTGCTTGTATCTAATTTTTAGTGTAGGTTATTGGCCGTAGTAAGAATCTGGCCCGTGTTTTCTTTCAAAATGCTTCTTAATGAGCGAATCTTGCAGGCGCGGCACCTGCGGCCTGATCTGCTCTGTGAGAAACGCCATGCGCGCAATCTCCTCTACCACGGCGCTGTTGTACACCGCTTTCTTAGCGTCTTTGCCCCAGGTGAACGGTGCGTGGTTACCTACCAATATCATCTCCACCTCTTCGTAGCGCATGCCTTTCTCTTGCAGGTAATTCATGATCTGGAAACCGGTTTCGTACTCGTAGTTGCCCTGAATCATGGCATCGTCCATGGGCGGGGCACAAGGGACATCGGTGGTGAGGTGGTCGGCGTGGGTGGTGCCGTAGATGGGAATGTCGCGTTGCGCCTGGGCCCAGGCCGTGGCGTAGGTAGAATGCGTGTGCACAATGCCGCCAATGGTGGGCCAATGCTTGTAGAGCACCGCGTGGGTTTTGGTATCGGACGAAGGTCGCAAGGCACCTTCTACGGTGTTGCCGTCAAAATCCACAATCACCATTTTCTCCGGTGAAAGGTCTTCATAGGGCACGCCGCTGGGCTTGATGGCGAACACGCCCTGCGAGCGGTCTACCGCACTCACGTTCCCGAAGGTGAATAACACCAGCCCCAGTTTGGGCAATTGCATGTTGGCCTGGTACGCCTCTTCTTTGATGTGTTGGAAAGAACTCATGGGTGCTTAGTTGTCGGTGACCGAGGAAAGGCCTTCTAGCGCTTCCTGGTTTTGGATGGAGGCTCTGGTCTGTCCGTCTTGGGCCGGGCTGCTCACCTCGGGCAAATCAGACAAGGTGGTTTGTTTAGCGGGCGAGCTGTGGCTGTCTAAGAAGCCGCCTAATTCGGTGTATTTCTGGTAGCGCTTGGCGTACAGGTCTACTTTCTCCGGGTTAGGGAAATACTCCAAGTCAAAGCCCTGGCCCATGGCTTCCATCGCCTCTTCTACTCTATTATATATGCCGGCTGCCGTAGCGGCAAACATAGCCGCCCCAATGGCGCAGGTCTGCTCTGATTTATGAATTCTTATGGGCATGTTCATCACATCGGCCATCATCTGCATGATGAACGGCGATTTACGCGCCACCCCGCCCAATCCAATAAGGCCTTTTACTGGCACGCCTTGCTCGTTGAAACGGTCTACAATTTTCTTGGCGCCAAAGCAAGTGGCTTCCACCAAAGCTCTGAACACGCGCGGCGCATCACTGCCCAACCCTAAACCAGAGATAGCGCCTTTCAATACTTGGTTCGCATCTGGCGTGCGGCGGCCGTTGAACCAGTCAATGGCGAATTCGTTATTTTCAGACAAAGGAATTTGATCGGCGGCAATGCTCAACTCAGGGATGATTCTAGCGGATACTTCCTCCACCAAGGCCTCGGCGGTAGCCGCGTCAATTACCTGTGAATTGGCTAACAGATTCTGCAACGGCCACAACAAGATTCGCTTGAACCAGGCATAGGTGTCTCCGAAAGCAGATTGGCCTGCCTCCAGCCCCATCATGCCCGGAATCACGGAACCGGGCACCTGACCGCAGATACCGTTTACCAAGGTGTCACCTATTTCCTCTAAGGGCGCTACCAGCATGTCGCAGGTGGAGGTTCCCATTACTTTACTTAAATGGTACGGCTCAATTTGTCCGCCCACAGCGCCCATGTGGGCATCAAAGGCACCCACGCCTACTACTACATCGGTGGACAAGCCCAGGCGCTCCGCCCATTCAGCGCTCAGTTGACCAGCTGCCTGGTCTGCCGTGTAGGTTTCTTTGAACAGGCGGGAAGTGAAGCCATCCAACACCGGGTCTAAAGAAGAGAAAAATTCATTGGGAGGAAGTCCGTCAAACTCCTCGGCCCAGAGCGATTTGTGGCCCGCCGAGCACACGCCGCGCTTCATGGCATCCACATCAGTACCGCCGGTTAACAAAAATGGAATCCAGTCGCAGTGCTCCACCCAGGAATAGGCTGCTTCGCGCACTTGGGCATCTTCGCGGAGCACGTGCAGCAGTTTGGCCCAGAACCACTCAGAAGAATAGATGCCGCCCACGTATTTGAGGTAGTTCGTATCAAATTTGGTGGCGTGCGCGTTGATTTCAGCGGCTTCCTGCACACCAGTGTGATCTTTCCAGAGCACGAACATGGCGTTCGGGTTTTCGGCAAACTCCGGCAGCAAGGCCAAAGGCGTGCCTTGTTTGTTCACGGCCACGGGCGTAGAACCGGTGGTATCCACGGATATGCCTTTCACGTTACCTGCCACGTCTGCACCGGCTTTCTGAAGACACTCTTTGATGGTTTTCTCCAGCCCTTCTACGTAATCCAGAGGGTGCTGCCGGAACTGGTTCTCAGAAGGAACGCAGTACGCCCCTTTGTTCCAGCGCGGATAGTGGAACACAGAAGAAGCCACTTCCTCGCCATTAAGTGCATTGACCAACACCGACCGCACTGAGTCTGAGCCGTAGTCTACCCCAATCACAAAAACATCTTGCGCCATATCTATATTATTGCTGTCAAATTAACGCTTATTTACCTATTGCCAAATAAGCAGAAGTAAACTTTTACGGATTTTAAAATTCCACTACTCCTTAAAGCATTTACTTTACAAGTATAGCAATAAAGTTTATAAAATGTAAATATGACACTTAATAATATCCCAATGTTTGACTCCCTGCTTATGAACGTCAAAGAGAGCCTTGCCTCCGCTGTTAAACTTTATCTTACGCAGTGATTCCCGTTTAGAGGCTGTTTTCTGTGAAATAGCCTCTAAACGGGAATCGGGGTAATCTTCTCTTGCTTGTTAGAACAGGGAAAAGCGCTGCCTTACGGCTTGAGGCCTACATCAGGAACTTCTCTGGGTTGGGAATAAACTTCAGGAAAGCCTCAAAGTTGTCGTAGTACTTCTCTTTGTCAAGTTTGAAATAAAAGGCACCTTTGCGGGAACTTTCCTTGTCTTTGTCCTCCTGGCGTACCAACAGGCCGGTAGACAAGACTTTGCGGCTGAAGTTCCGCTTGTCAAAAGTGGTTTCGTAGAGTTTCTCATAGAGAATCTGCAGTTTGGGCAGGGTGAATTTCTCGGGTAACAGCTCAAACAAGATGGGGTGTAAAGCGGCTTTATATCTCAACCGCATCTTGGCCATTTCCACCATCTGGTTATGGTCGAAAATCAAGTCTGGCATCTCGCTGAGCAGGAACCACTCGGCGTGGTAGTCTGAGCTTAATTGAGTTTCGTAGTTGTGGATGTCAATAAGCGCGAAATACGGCACCACGATGGTGCGCTCTACGGGGTCACGGCTAGGTTCACTGAAAGCCGGTATCTGCTCCAGGTATACCCCTTCTAAGCCGGTAAGTTGTTTCAGAACGCGTTGGGCACCCGCCTCCAGACTCTCGTCTGATTGCACGAAACCACCCATTAAACTCCATTTATGCTTCTCCGGCTCAAAGCCTCTTTGAATTAACAGAAGTTTGAAGTTTTCTCCATCAAACCCAAAGACAATACAGTCTACCGCAACAAGAACCCTTGTCTGGCCCGAATACTCCATCATTCTGTTACTGTTTTATTACGAAATCCCTTAGTTCAAAATAGAGGCAAGAACACCAAGAGACCAATTAGGGTAGCCTTTCAGTGCGGGTATTGCCCAGTGCTTAAGCTTTGGACTTTCTTTTGAAAGACCAGAGGCTATTACTCGTATGAAATGAAATACTTTCCTAATCCAATTCTGAAGCAAATAAAGAAATAGCTAGCTGATTTTTAAGCTGTTTTCAAGAAAAGGGGCTAAAAACGAGTAGAACTCGCAGCATAACTAAACAAAAACTCTATCCATTAATCACGAAAAATCCCTGGGTATTCCTGCAGCAGGAGTATCCGGGGATTCTTGTTATGCAAAAGGCAAGAACCTATTTTGCTGAAAATTTATGCACGGTAGTGGTGTTATAGGTCTGGCCGGGTTTTAACACGGTAGACGGGAAAGCAGATTGGTTGGGAGAATCTGGGAAATGCTGGGTCTCCAAGCAGAAAGCGGTTCTGAACTCATCTTTACCGACTTTAAGGGTGTGGCCGCCTTCCATGAAGTTACCGCTGTACAACTGGATACCAGGCTCTTGGGTTCTAATTTCCATGGTGATGCCGCTCTTGTCACCGGTTACGGTGGCCGCTAACTTCATCTCCTTGCCCGCGTTTCCGCCGGTCAATACATAGTTGTGGTCATACCCGTTTCCGTATTGCAACTGCTGGTTTTGCTCTTTGATTCTGGAACCAATAGCAGTTGGCTGCTGGAAGTCAAACGGAGTGCCGGTTACTGGCTCAATACCCGTTGGGATTAAGGTAGAATCTACCGGGTTGTAGCGGTCAGCGTTTATTTGCAGCGTGTGACCCAGTACATCGCCGCTGCCCTCACCGTTCAGGTTGAAGAACGTGTGGTTGGTAAGGTTCACAATGGTGGTTTTATCGGTGGTGGCCTGATAATTCACTTTCAGTTCGTTCCCGTCGGTGAGGGTGTAGGTCACTTTGGTAGTTAGCGTACCCGGGTAACCCTCTTCCATGTCTTTTGACACATAGGTCAGTTCCAGGGTTTTGTCGTCTACCTGCTTCGCATCCCACACCACGCGGGAGAAACCTTTGTCTCCGCCGTGCAAATGGTTCGCACCGTTGTTGGTGGCCAGAGTGTATTGCTTGCCTTCCAGGGTGAACTTGCCTTTGGCGATACGGTTGCCGTACCGGCCAATGGTAGCGCCGAAATACGTATCGGCACCCTCGGTGTAATCTTCCACGTTGGCAAACCCGATGGACACATCGGTTAGCTTTCCGTTTTTATCGGGCACCAACAAGCTTACCACGCGACCGCCGTAGTTGGTGATGGCGGCCTGTACGTTGTTCTTGTTTTTAAGTACAAACAGGTCGGTCTGTTTGCCGTCTATGGTCTTCTGGAAATCAGCGCGGGCAGGTAGTTTCACTTCGTTGGCAGTGTTTGTAGTTTGGTTTTCTGTCTCAGTTGTTTCCTGTTTGCCGGCGTTCTGATTACAGGCGCTCACCAGCAGCATGGAAGCTACCAGCAACGTGGAAACAGGGCTTAGTACGTATTTCATAGACGAGTTATAGGGTTAAACGGATTATTTTTTGAATGTAAGACTTTTTCCCAGGATTTCTGCCCTGAGCAAGAATTCACCAGATTACTGCGCTACTGCTACCACGGGCCACTGGTCTTTGTCCCAGGTCAGTTTCTCCACCCTGAGTTTAGGCCTTCCGTTCTCTGCGGCGTCATACCCGTGGAAGATGATGTAATCTGTGTTGTCAAAGGTGTAGACCGAGTTGTGCCCTACCCCATTCCACTTCTCGTTCCCTTCCAGCAGGATAGTGCCGCCGCCCGCATCCATGGCTACGCCGCCTTTATCCAAATAAGGCCCCCGCACATTTTTAGCCCGGCCCACAATCATCTTGTAGTCACTCTTTGCGCCTTTGCAGCAGTAGTCAATAGAAGCGAACAGGTAATAATAGCCGTTTTTCTTGAAAACAAAAGGGGCCTCAATGGCATTTCCGCCCGCATCGGCTGGGTTGCCCGGCAGCGGGGCCGGATTGGTTTGCAGCGTCAACCCTTTTCTGCGGCTGGCAATGGTGGGGATTGTAGAGATATCCTCGGCCACGCTCATGCGGTCTTTGTTCATTTTCACCAGTTTCAGTCCGCCCCAGAATGACCCAAAGGTCATCCACGGCGTGCCTTTGTTATCCGTCACAATATTTGGGTCAATGGCGTTCCAATTGGTTTGCCCCGGAATAGAGGCAATGATTTTGCCATGGTCTACCCATTTGAAGTTCTTGTCCTGCGGGTCTAAGGTCGTGTTCGTGGCCAAGCCAATGGCCGAGGTGTTTTTCCCGAAGGCCGAGATGGAGTAGTACAGGTAATATTTTCCGTTGTAAAAGCTGATATCCGGGGCCCAGATGTGGTTATCTTTGAAGCCCGCTACGGCCTTGGTGGCCCACTCCGGCGCCGAGGCAAAGATAGGCGCTTCCTTTTTCCAGTTCTGCATGTCCGTAGAAGACCACACCGAGATGCCGTGCCCCGTGCTGAACAGGTAGTACGTTTTGCCTTGCTTGGCCATAACCGGGTCGTGTACCGTCATGTTGTTCACCGGCCTAATGTCTCCTACCTGTGGCCCCTGCGTTTGCTGCGCCTGCACAGAACCAATGCCCGTGAGCAAGAGTATACTGAAGATGAAGTTTCTTACCATAATTTCTATTGTGATTATCTTTCGTTTTGTGGCTGTTTTGGCCAAAATGCACCGAAAACAGACTTCCGTAGCCCAGAGTGCATCCTAAGTAAAAGCCTGACAATTCGCTCTCGCTCGCCTCTGGCGAGTGTGGGTTTTAAACCTAAACTATCAGAACACCATCACAAATCCGCCGTTGGGTTTCAGGTCCACCGTGGTTTTGCCGTGGGCGGCAATTTCTACCGTCTTCTGCTGCATGCCCGAGGCATCGTTTCCGTCAGAGATAAAAGAACCTTTTTTACCTTTCAGGAAAGCTAAGTCTAACTCCATGGTTTTGGCGGAGTTCTCACCATTAATGCCGGCCACGTACCACTTGCCGTTGGCCTGACGGGCCATGACCACCTGCTTGCCGGGGTAGCCGTCAATGAACCTAGAGTCTTCCCACACGCCGGGCACCTGCCGCAGGAACTCCTGCGCGTACGCGGGTGCTTTTGCCATGCCCTGCGGGACTTCCGCATAATGCTGGATGCCGGAAATGAACAGCACCGACAAAGCCAACTCAAACCCTTTGGTGGTTTTGCGGTTTATTCTCGGGATTTTGTCCAGGTTCACCGGCGTGAAATCCATAGGATCAAAGGCGTTGCGGGTGAACGGAATCACCGTGGCGTGCGCGGCTTCTTCATCGGCGTTTTGCTGCTCAAAGGTGATGAACTCGAAGCCTTTGATCGCCTCCATGGTCATGAGGTTAGGATAGGTGCGCTGCCAGCCCCTCGGCAAGGTACAGCCGTGGAAATTCACCAGCAGTTTGTTCTCGGCGGCATCTCTCAGAATGTCGGTGTAGTACTGCATCACGCTCTGCCCATCGCCCCCGAAGAAGTCAATTTTCACACCTTTAATGCCCATATCCCGTATTCTGGCGAATTCCTGCATCCGGCTTTCATACGTGAGCATTTTGTCTCTGGGCGTGTACGGCGCCGTATTCCAGGAGCCGGCCGAGTTGTACCACAGCAGCAAGCCTACGTTCTTGGTTTTAGCGTAATCAGCTAGTTCCTTCATTTTGGCGTAGCCGATTTTCTTGTCCCAGTCCGCGTCAATGAGCGTGTAGGCCCAGTTCATGCGGGCGGCGTAATCAATGAACCGCTTCTGTACATCATACACGGTGGAATCATCTTTGAGCAAAGCCCAGCTCCACGCCGATTTGCCGGGTTTGATAAAGCTATGATCCAGTTTAATGGCTGGTTTTGCCAAATCAGTCCCTAACGTAGACTCCGCAATGGTTTTCAAAGATCCCACGGCAATGATGCGCCACGGCGTGTACCAAGGCAACTCTGACTCCGGGTTCACTACGCCACCGGGCATTTTCTCCTGCACCTGCGGAAACGCGATGCTGTACTCGCCGCCCGGGGCGTTTGGCGCCAAGCGGGTACCGCAGTAATTTCCCTCCGGAGCAGACTCGGTGATCAACGCCCAACTGTCGCCACTCTGAAAAAGCGCCGGGAACACCCAACCTGCTTTAATGGGCGACGGTGTGCCTACCGGAATACCTTTCAGGTAATATTCTTCATAAGAGGGATTGGTCTCGCTCCAGCCGGTTTTGGCATCAGACATGGGTTGCAGCCAACCTTTCGCGCTCTCCGGAAACTTGAAAGACGTCAGTTCCTGGTTGATTCTCTTTACCCCTGATCCTTGCCCCGGAAAGTAGTACCGGAACGCCACGCCGTCATTGGACACCTGAAAGATGACATCCATCTGCTGCCCCTGGGTGTTCTTCAAATGGAAAGTGCGCTTGTTCGCGCGGTAGCTGTTGTTCTTGCGTTTGGCGGTTAATATTTGGTAATCGTCTTTCACGGATTCTACCTTAGAAACCGAAGCTAACGTCAAGTCCTTGGTCAGGTCAGCGTCTTCCATCCGGACACCCAGTTTGGAGTTTTGCAGCACCGGCGCACCGTTGCGGGTGATGGCGTACGTGGCGCTCTGCTCTGGCGCTAAGCTGAACGTAACCGCAATGCTTTTATCGGGGCTCTCCACCAGATACTCTTTTTCCAAGGCAGTACTAGACCCAGCGCTATTTTTCTGCGAGCAGGCACTAAGCAGAAACAGGCTCATTGGCAACAGACTAGTAAGAAACTTAATACAAGACGTCATTCTTTCTCTGTAATAAAACGGTATAACACTCGTCTGATAAACTCCCGGCAAAACATTTCGGAGCTGATTTTCAGAAAATAACTCTAAAACGCCCCGTTGGGCAATAGGCAAAAAGAAGAAAGGGAGCGATGAAAGCGGGGCCGTTTTCAGGCCGAATTTGCCAAAACAGCCCAAAAACGCCGCTCCATCGCTCCCTCTTTTACTTCGTGTTTTGTGAGTACTGGCCCACGCTGGGAGTCACCTTCACCTTGATCACGTTCACCGAATAAGGCTCCAGCGTTAGCTTCACCCGTTTGTTTTTCACCTGCACCGTTTGCTGCACCGGGCTGATGGCCGTAGGGTTCGCAAAAGAGTTCATCTGTTCCAGGTTGCTGCTTCTCAGTTTCTGCACGGTGCCTTTGCTTTGGGTGCTTTTCACGCCATCTAATACAAACTCGCCCTCCTGCGCTTTGTCTGAGGTGTTCACCACTTTCAGGATGAGCTCGTTGGTTTTCTGGTTGAGGCTGGCCGAGGCGAACAGTTTGTCCTGGCCGGTGACGTTGGCGTTGTTACGCTGAATGGGTACCAAATGCGTGCCCACATTGGTAGAAAATAGCTTCTGCACGTAGTAATTAGGCGTCCCGAAGGATTGCAGATTGTTGACCCAAATCATGTCCGGCGTCCACTGCCAGCCTTCTTCGTGGGCGAACAACGGGGCGTAGGAAGCCATCACCACCACATCGGCGTTGCGCTCCAGACCAGTCATGAACGCGGCTTCTGACAGGGCACCTTTCCAGTTGTTTTTGTTGTCTGGGCTGGCAATGGCTACGGTTTGTGACGCGTATTCCCCGGCGAAGATTTTGGGGCCTTTGCGGTCATAACTGTCATAGCGCGTCACGTTCTCCTGAAACCATTCTGGGGCCCGGTAGTAGTGCTCATCAATGATATCGGCGTTGAGGCTGCGTAGGGTCTTGTTCAGGTAGTCAAACTCAGGGCCATCGGGGAAAGGGCCGGTGGTGGTGATCAGCTTCACGTCTGGGTACTTCGCCCGAAGGGCCTTCTCAAATATTTTGTAGCGCTCTACGTACTGCTCGCCCCACTGCTCATTGCCCACGCCCAGGTATTTCATATTGAACGGAGCCGGGTGCCCCATCTGAGCCCGTATCTTACCCCACTCAGACGTAACCGGGCCGTTGGCGAACTCAATCAAATCCAACGCATCCTGAATGTAGGGGTCTAATTGGTCTAAGGGCACCACCTCGCCGGTATTGAACTGGCACGCCATGCCGCAATTGAGGATTGGAAGCGGCGCGGCGCCAATGTCTTCGGCTAACTGAAAATACTCAAAAAAGCCTAGCCCGAAGGTCTGGAAGTAATCTGGCGTGTGGCGGTGCTTGAACTCGGTATTCCAGCGGTTCACCAGCGTGGCGCGGTTCTCTACTTCGCCAATGGTCTGCTTCCACTGGAAACGCTCATCCAAGGTACGGCCTTCCACAATACAGCCCCCCGGGAAACGGAGGAAGCCGGGCTTCATATCCGCCAGTAACTGCACCATGTCGGCACGGAGGCCGTTGGGGCGTTGCTTCCAGGTATTTTTTGGGAAGAGGGAAATCATGTCCAGGTCTACCGTGCCTTTTCCTTGGGCCACCACTTGCAAAAGGGCTTTAGGGTCTGTTGCGGTGGCTGTGATGCTGGCCTCGTACTTTTTCCAGTCGGTACCGGTTGGGGTGATGGTGGCTGAGCCTAATTTCTCGCCTTTGGCGGTGAGTAATTCTATAACCAGGGGCATTGTGCTACCGGCTTGTTGACGCGCCTTCACCGTGAAGGTGTATTGCTCCCCTTTCTTGATGCCCATGCCCCGGAAGCCTTCATTCAACACGCCGTAGCCCCCGTTGTCTGACTTAGACGTTAGGCGCAAGAATCTACGGTTGGTGCCGTTTAACTCTCCTTGGTTGTGTACCAGCAGGCTGCCCTCGGCGTTGTTTTGCTTCTGTTCCTTCCAGCCCATTAAAGGGGTATCAAACTCAAAAGAACGGTTCTTTACCAACTCGGCATAGATACCGCCATCGGCCCCCAGGTTGATGTCCTCAAAGAAGATTCCGTACATAGTAGGGGCAATCTCGCCGTACACCTGGTCTGCTTTTACCTGGAACGTTTTAGGAGAAGAAGCCGTCTGCGCCGACAGATTCAAAGCCATTGTACAGCCTGCAGCCAGGGCCGCAAAGGAAATGGATTTATGCGTCATGGGGTTCTAATTAGGGAGTATCAATTTCAAGTAGGAAGCAGTCATCAAGTAAACTGCTTTGATTTGCAAGGGAAGATTATTTCACCAACCTGACCTCGTAGATACCGGCCGTGGAGGAACCTTCTTTCGCCATGAATTTCACGTTCAAAGTATTGCCAGGGGCTTTGGTCAGTATCTCAGTGGGAATATCGTATTCCACGTCCACAAACTTGTCGCCGCCGGAGCCATCGGTTTCCACGGTTTGCACGAGTTTGTCATTTATCAGAATCTGGAAGTTACGGCCGCGGTCTGCCCCGAAATACGTTACCCGCAGCTTGCGCGGCCCCTGGCCTTTGTTTTTGAGGTTATAGCTGAACCAGCCTTGGGCATGGCGCCAATGGCGGTCTCTGTGCACCCCGGTTTCGGTTTTTTCACCCTGAAAACCGTGGTCTGACTCTGGTTGCTGCTCACCGGGCGAAACCTGGTCTACTGTTCTTTCGGCCAAGGCGAGTTTCTCTCTTTCTTTAGCTTTGATGGCGGCTTTTCTGGCTTCCAACCCTTCTGGGGTAGTTACCGGCCAATACACCATATAACGGGCATCATGAATCTGGTAAAACGGCACTAATTCCATCTTCTGCCCAGAGCCTTGGCCGGCTATACCAGACAAAGTGAAGGTAAAGGGTTTGCCGGGCAACGGTGCCAGGTGCGTGGTTAAGTCTTTACTGGAAGACACCAGCAAAGGCGCTTCTTCCAGTGAATACAGCTTGCCATTGGCCACGTGCCCCATCCGGCTACCATCGGCTAGCAAACCGGGCAGGTCTGCTTGGCCCGTAACTGCCGCCAGTACTATAGGGCCGTGCACGAAGGAAACCCAGGGAGAATTGTCGGGCAGGTACTCGGCTTTGGTTTGCATGGGCAGCAGGACGGTCACCACATCGCCAGATTTCCACTTACGCGCAATGCCTGCGTAGCCGTTGGTGACGGTGCTGGTGGGTACTTCTTTTCCGTTGACCAGCACGTTCAACTGGTTTCCCTGCACCCATTCGGGCTTCCGGATGTAGAACGTGAATTTGCTCGCTCTTTTTAACTTCAGCTTTACCTCAGATTTTTCTTCAAAGGGGAAAGTGGTAGTTTGGGTGAGTGTGAGGCCTTTCTCTTTCCACTCCAGTTCAGACGGGATAAACAAATTCAAATACAAGTCTTTGCCAGACTGCGCGTAGATGAGTTCGCCGTATTTGCCATGGTTCTCCAACCCAGAGCCCACGCAGCACCAGAAATCTTGCTGAGGATTGGAATACACCCGGTAATGCTGCGGGCGCATGGAGGTGAAATACACAAAGCCGCCTTTGGCAGGGTGCTGCGAGGAAAGAATGTGGTTGTAGAGCGCCCGCTCGTAGTAGTTCAGGTAGCTGGCCGAGGCGCTGTTCAGGTACAGCTGCTTTGTGAGTTTGAGCATGTTGTAGGTGTTACACGTCTCAGGGCCTTCCTTGCTTTCCATCATGGAAGCAAAATTGTTGGCCGGATGGAAGTGCTCACTCACGCTGTTGCCGCCAATAGACACTGTCCGGTTGTTGACTACCGTTTTCCAGAAGAAATCAGCGGCGCTCGTCCAGGTTTTGTCGCCTGACACTTCGGCCACCCGCTGGTACCCAATCACCTTCGGGATTTGGGTATTGGCGTGCATGCCGTTTAGTTGGTCTTTGCCTTGCAGCAAGGGGTTAAGCACCGAGGTCTGGGAAAACCGCTTCGCGAGGGTCAAGTATTTCTGGTCTCCGGTAATCTCCGCTACATCCGCAAATACCTCGTTCATGCCCCCGTGCTCACTGCGCAGCATGTCCTGTATCTGGGCATCGGTGAGGTTGGCCGTGATGTCCATACACCAATCGGTGAGTTTGATGAGCATGTTTTTCGCCTTCCCGTTACCGGCAAACCAGTAGGCATCGCGCAGACCCGCGTAGGTTTTATGGATGTTGTACAAAGGCACCCACTTCTTGTTCAAATCAAAATTTCCGGCGTTTATCTTTCCGGCCTTAATCTCCTGCCACATCTGCTTGCCACCGGGTGTTCCGCCCAAATAACCATCACCGCTCTTCTGCTGACAGGCTTCCAACTGGTCTACCATGTAATTGATGCGGCGCAGGAGTTCGGGGTTACCCGTTGAGGCGTACATTAAAGATATGGCTGTTAGATAATGCCCGCCCATGTGCCCGTCCAGCCCGGTGTTTTCCCAGTTGCCGTAATTCTCCGCCTTGGGCCGGATTCCGGCTTCTTTCTGAAAAGGAGCCAATAAACGATCCATGTCCAAGGCCAGCATGTACTTCAGGTCGGTCTGTTGCGCCTGTTGAAAAGGACTCTCCAGCAGACGGACAGAAGACAAAGGGAAACGCTGCAGCTTACTAGTGGCCTGGGCATGCCCCAGCACCGGGAGCAGGGCAATCGCAACAACCCTCAACGCTTTTTGTAACATCAGAATTCGTACAACTTTAACAACTAAAAACAGCGCTATCGCTCAAGTAAGACGTTGTTTGTTTTAAGCCTTCTTTTCTAAAAACAGCCCTAAAACAGCACGTACAAAGAAACAGGCGCCCTGAAGATTCTTCATCCTCAGTACACCTGCCTCTCTGAAGCCTATTGTTTCTTTTTCATCCAGATGGCCAGACCGCCACCGTTGAAACCAGACATGACAAGGGTACTACGCTTCTTGTTTTCCCAATCGCGCTCTCTTGACACGTGCAGTTTGTCTATGAAAACTCCACCCCACTTCAACTCAATCCAAGGAGCATTATAGCTCCAGGTGTTATTAGGATCACCGTTGATGGTTCCGTTGGGAGACAGCGTGGTTTGGAAGGAAACCGAAAGATTAGGATCTGTTTGCTCGTTCCCGAAGCCTGGCACTACCGTTTGGGTTAAAACAATCTGGTCATAATTGCCCGCTATTTCAGCAGCGGCAATAGGTGTTTGCTCCACGTTTGCGTAGCGCTCTGGAGATACCAAAGGCCAGCCGTCTGTTGTCCAGTAAATTTTACGCACGTGCATTACCATGAAGGCAGGATCAACGGAAGGTCTTCCCTGGTGCGCCATGAAGTATTGGCCGTTATCCTGGAAAACAGACGGGTGGGAAACCCCTTGCCACCCGCCATGGTTCTCAAATTTGTACGGCGACAGGATCATAGGGCCATTATCTGCCAGGTTATCTACGTTTACCCCGTTCCAATCCAGGAATGGGCCATTGGGATTGGTAGACCGGAATACCCGCACGTTGTACTTAGTAGCCAGCCAGTCATACGAGGCAAACAGATAATACATCTGGGTTTGTGGGTTATAGATAATTTCTGGCCCTTCCAGGTTCCCGTTCACCAGGCCATTGGTTCTCCCTCTTCTGGCAATGCGGGTTCCCCGATCACCTGCGGTAAGGGCAAGACCCGTTGCCGGATTCAGTTGCACCTCATACAACCCGTCCCAAGACGAACCATATACCATCCAGTGCTGGCCTGCTGGCGTCACTACCACTGAGGGGTCAATGGCATTTGTGCCCGGCCCCTGGTTTTCTGATGTCACCGCCAACCCTTTCTCAGTCCATGGCCCATCAATAGAACTGGAGGTTAGTAAGCCGATGGCGCTGGTACGGCCCGCGGTTGGAGCCAGAGAGTAATACAGTCTGAACTCGCTTCCGGCCTTCATGATATAGGGAGCCCACAAACCTTGCACGGGAGTTGCCCCCTTAGAGGTGATGTACTGCGCACCCATCGCTGGCAACCCATTGATGGCCCAACCTACATATTGCCAATTGATCAGGTCTTTGGATTTCCGAACCATAATTCCCACCCGTGGGGCAACCCCGTAAGCAACATCTGTGTTGAAGGAGTAGAACCATTCCCCTTCCTTGAGAATGGAAGGATCATGCACATTGTATGGCCCCCATAGGCTTGCGGACTCAAGAGAGGCAAGCTGAGGGTACGTATCATTGGGCTGGGCAAAAATACCCGGGTCAATTTGAGTTAGAGGTTCATCATCATCTTGCTGGCAAGAACTGAGGAAGGAAGCTGACAACAGCGTAAAAACCAGAAATTTTCTAAAAACGTTAACCATGGCCCTTTTAGTTGGCAGAATTAGGTAGAAGATTTGAATTATAATCCAGCTCCGTTTGCGGAATAGGTAGGTATTCATTGCCCGGAGTCCAAGTGTTGAAATCATCATCATGCTCTTTCAACATGACCAATTTTGCAGGATCATACAACCATCCCCAGCGAATGATATCCTGGATTCTTTGTCCTTCAATGGCAAACTCCAACGCTCTTTCATGCGCAATTTGATCCCGCATTTGCGCTTGACTCAAGCCAGGCTTAACGGTAGACAGATCAGGTAAATTGGCTCTGTTTCTCACTTGCTGAATGTAAGAATAAGCATCTGACGTGCGGTTCAATTCATTCAGGACTTCGGCGTACATCAACAGGATATCGGCGTACCGTAAAACCCTGTAGTTTACACCGCCGGTTTCCGGAGTCTCAATAGGCACTCCCAACCCTTCCATGGTATACTTTCTAGGATAAATCTGATTCCTTCTGTCAGCTGGCCAAGGTGTTCCGTAAGCGGAAGTGAATCCTTCTGCCTGGTCATAGAAGAGAATGGTTGCCGCTAACCTGGGGTCGGTTTTACCGTCCTTGGTTTTTTCTTGTCTGTACTCATTGAAAATCCATCTGGTAGGCTGATAATCTGACCAACCTTTGCCGTCCATGCCATAGGCTACCGGAAGGGCAATGAATTGCCGCCAGGTAGCCGTAGGCTCACCCGTCCAGTTAGGTATAGATCCACCGGTTGCACTAAACTGTACTTCAAACAAAGACTCGGCATTGTTCTCATTGGTGGTAGTGAAGTTGTCTCTGTAGTTAGGCACTAAGGAGTAAACCCCCTGTAAAGGCCCAGTGAAGAACTTGGCAAACTGCGTTTCTGCCTCGGGGTACATTTTCCGGTAGAGGTAAGCCTTGCCTAACATTCCCGCAGCGGCGCCTTTGGTGGCACGTCCTTTTTGCCCTCTGTCTGGCCCTACCACATTGTCATAGGAAACAGGAAGTTTCTCTTCGGCCAACCTCAGATCACTATAGATATGGTTCCACAACTCTTGTTCAGACGCAGTAGCCGGATAATATTCCGTTTTATCTGCTGGTGGAACAGTAATCAAAGGAACGGCCTTGTAAGTAATAGCAAGATTGTAGTAGGCCAGGCCGCGCAGGAAATAAGCCTGCCCTAAAATCCGGTTTCTGGCATCCTCGCTTATAACGGCTGCGTCCATTTTGGCTACGTTCTCAATCACTTGGTTTGCCCGGAACACCACCATGTAATGGTCTCTCCAGATCCACTGCACTTCCCCGGCATTGTTGGGGATGGCGAACTGCCCACCTAATTCAAGATAAGTAGCCGGGCTGTCTCCATACATATCATCTCCGCGGCTGTCACTGAAGCTAGGAAACGTTCTTTGGTAGGTTCCGTCTGTAGTTAAGGCATTGTAAACGGCCACTACTCCGGCAAAAGCTTGATCTTCGGTAGCCCAGTAGGTGCTTGTAGTCCGTTGATTTGGGTTCGTCATTTCCAGTTCATCATCACAGCTGGAAAGAAGCATCATGGCCACTATAAAATATTTTAACTTTTTCATTTTGAACATCTTTTATGTTTCGTTTTCACCAACAGCTTAGAAACCAACTTGTACCCCTAGCATAAGCGTTCTAGGTCTAGGGAAAGAACCATTGTCAAAGCCAGGCTCAAAAACACCGGCAGTAAAGTCAGGATTATACCCTTTGTATTTCTGGAAGGTGTACAGATTTTGAGCGGTCACATAGACTCTGGCACTGGAGAGTCCTTTGATGAATCCTTCTTTGAAATTGTACCCTAAAGACACCGTGTTGATGCGAAGGTGCGTACCGTCCTGTAACCAACCTTCTCTGTTGGAGTCTCTGCCGTTTTCATTTGGGTCTGCGTGAACCAGGCGGGGAATGTCTGTATCTGTATTGACAGTAGTCCAACGATCCAGAATATCCTCGTGCCAATTGTCATCTCCCGCGGTGTGCATCAGAGATCTATACAGCCTGCTATTGATGAGATAATCGGCTTTGCCTGACATAAACAGAGTGAAATCAAAGTTCTTGTAAGAGGCATTGAAGTTTAAGCCATAGGTATATTTAGGAATGCCACTGCCCAAGTACGTGCGATCATTTTCGTTAATAATACCATCAGGAATGCCTTCTGGGCCACTAATGTCTCTAAACTTGATATCTCCCGGAGAGGTACCAGCTTTTTGGAAAGCGTGATTTGCAATTTCTTCCTGAGATTGAAAGATACCATCTGCCAACCAACCAAAATGGCGGCCTACTTCGCCTCCTACTTCAGTGATAGAACCCACACCATACCTTTCCGGGGCGTTATCTCCTAAGTCCAGCACCTCATTACGGAGGGTAGTGAAGTTGGCTGAGATCCCGTATCTGAAATCACCTGCCTCTTTGTTATACCCAAGTGATAATTCAACCCCTGAGTTTCTTAAAGTACCGGCATTGGTTACCGGCGCAGCATTCACAGAACCAACCGAAGCAGGAATAGGAATATTCACCAAGACATCTTCGCTTTTGCTGTTATAATATTCGGCAGAAAAATCTACTGCCCCGTTGAATAAAACAGCGTCAAACCCTACGTTGGCGGTAGATTTCTCTTCCCACTTAATTGATTCATCATACACGTTGGTTTGCAGACCTCCCAACACCCGTTGTCCGTTGAAGGTATACACCACGTTAGAGTTGATAAGTGGGTAGTAGAGGTAATTCCCAATGTTCTCGTTTCCGAGTTTACCCCAGCTAGCTCTGATTTTGAGATCCGTGAAGATGGTTTTAGGCAAGTTGATAAACTCTTCATTGATGAGTTTCCAACCTAAGGCAACAGAAGGGAAGTAACCAAATCTGTTGGCTGGCGAGAACCTGGAGGAACCGTCTCTTCTAAGCGTAGCCGTTACCAGATATTTATCCGCAAAACTATAGTTAACTCTTCCCAAGTAGGAAGCCAGCACGTGGGAATCTTCGGTGCCAGAGGCGTCACTTATGGCTCCGTTAGATAAAACAGGCAAATACGGCTTCACAAACCCTTCGGCAGATCCTTGTCTGTACACGCCATCATCTTTCTGGTACATCTGCCCTACCAGAACTGCCAAGGAATGTTGACCAAACGTCTTTTCGTAGTTAAGGGTATTTTCAATTAAAAGCGTCTGAAGCCTTCTGGAGTTGTCATTCAACCTTGCAATGTTGTTGTTGAAAAAGTACCCTAGATTGAATTCAGGAATAAAATTATAGTCCCGGATATTAGTTGCGTCATAGCCCAGATTCAACCTATACTTAAGCCCTTTGAGGATCTCCAGTTCGCCGTAGACGCTGGCGAAAATTCGGTCTACATCTGTGGTATTCTTGACAAGGCTATTGTACCCAATTCCGTTAAGGGAGATGGCATCTTCTCTTTCTGACAAAGTACCGCCAAACCCTCCTTCATTGGAGGGATCATACAAAGCCATGGTAGGGATGGCAAACACCAGGTCATTGATCAAAGGCGGTCTGCCGCCTGCCAGCACTCCGTCTCCGGTTACCAACCCATTTTCGTTAGAACGCGCATAGTTGAATGCTTGCCCTACCTTGAAAATGCCTTTCTCTAAGGTGGTGTTTACCCGGGCTGTGTAGCGTTCATAAGACGGCCCATTGCCAACGTAGGTGCCATTATTTCCAAAGTAGTCCAGAGAGATGTTATACGTGCTATTGGCACCGCCACCGGAAAAGCTCACATTATGATTCTGCCGGTCACCTGTTTTAAGCCCTTCTTCTTGCCAATCTGTATCAATATCATCAATATAAGATGGATGCATTGGATCATTGGCCGGTGCTAATGGCTTACCGGAATTAAGGCGAGACTCATTATTCAGCGTCTGATAATTGGCGCGGTTGGTAACCGGCATACGTTGCCAAACCTGGTCTATTCCATAATACCCAGAATAGCCTACTTGCAGAGGCGTATCTTTTCTACCTTTTTTAGTAGTAATGATGATCACGCCATTGGCAGCCCTGGAGCCGTAGATTGCCCCTGCAGACGCATCTTTCAATACCTGCATTGACTCAATGTCATTCGGGTTAAACTCTCTGGGGACAGTACTTACGGGAACACCATCAATTACATAGAGAGGGTCAGAGTTGCCAAAAGTCCCTATCCCCCTAATCCTTACCTGCGGAAACGCCCCTGGTTGACCGTCAGTGTTGACACTTACGCCTGAAACGCGCCCCTGAAGCATGGCCCCTACATCATTGGTAGAGACTTTTTTCATCTCTTCCACTTCCACCACAGCTACTGAACCAGTGATGTCAGACTTGCGCTGCGTACCATACCCTACCACTACCACTTCATCCAGAGACTTTGCGTCTGTTTCCAAAACCACGTTGAGGGAAGTTTGATTGTTGACGGCTACTTCTCTGGTAAGGAAACCGATGTAAGAGACCACTAACGTACCTGTACCACTTTGCACCGTTAGCCTGTAGTTTCCATCCACGTCTGTAGAGGAAGCAACGCTGGTACCTTTTAGCACCACAGATGCCCCGGGAAGGCCCGCTCCACTTGCATCTGTCACCTTCCCATTTATGGTTATCCCCTGCGCCATGGCACTTACTATAGAACCACACCATAGGAAGAGCACCAAAACCCATCCTTTCTTAATTAGTAATTTATGCTTCATAGGAGTTTGATTATAGATAGATCTTACTTAATCATTTGAATACACAGGACTCAGGAGGAGTAAAGAACTTTTATTAAGTGTTATTTTTACATTTATTAATTTCACATAAATGTATGCTTGCTTTAATTTTTTAGCAACAAAAAAAGATTATTTATTTTTTAAAGTGCCAAATTGGCAATTACCGTCTTTCTGCGGTGAAAGACCCGTAGAAGAACTGCCATACCATTATCAGCTTTGCTCAGTCTTGGTCTCTATTCCAGAAAAGGAGTTGTTTTAGCAAGGCTTCCTTTACCAGACAGGCAATTAACGGCAGAAGGAAGGCACCGCTCTTACCAGAACCAAAGTCTGCCTCACAGGTGTCAGCAGGTCTTGCACCAACTCCTAGCCCGTTTCACGCTTCACTTACAAACAAGGCTTTACTATTCTCTATAGAATAGCCTTATGGTGCATCTGTTCTGACTCGTTTCTGCAAGCCGGCAACCATTGTGGTCTTTCGGCAAGCTTCTTATGACAAACATAAAAATTTTGGTTGTATAAATGTAATAAATACACTTATATTTATTGAAAATTTTACGGTCAAGAAGATACCCACTTTAAAAATTAACAGAGAACCCCTTCTAAAACAGCTTTAAAGTATGAAGAACGCAATCCTGAGTTTCCTCCTCCTCTTGGGCACCCTTGGTGTTTATGGGCAGAACACAGCCACTATCACCGTCCCCGCCAAACCAGACAGAACCATCAGCAGACACATTTATGGGCATTTTGCCGAACATTTAGGCCGATGTATTTACGGTGGCTTCTATGTGGGCGAGGACAACACCAAGATTCCTAACACCGCCGGTATTAGACATGACGTGGTAGATGCGCTCAAGAAACTGAAAGTACCTAACCTGCGCTGGCCGGGCGGCTGTTTCGCCGATACGTACCACTGGAAAGACGGCATCGGCCCTAAAGCCCAGCGGCCTACCATTGTGAATACCTGGTGGGGTGGCGTAACGGAGAACAACAGCTTCGGGACGCATGACTTCCTCAACATGTGCGAACTGATAGGCGCCGAGCCTTACCTGGCCGGCAACATGGCCACCGGCGGGGTGCAGGAACTGGCCGACTGGGTGCAGTACACCAACTTTGCAGGCGTAAGCCCCATGTCTAAGCTCCGGAGAGAAAACGGCCGGGATAAACCCTGGAATGTGAAGTTCTGGGGTATCGGCAATGAGGCCTGGGGCTGCGGCGGCAACATGACCGCCGAGTATTACGCGAACGAATACCGCAAATACGCCACCTTCGTGTCTGACTGGACCAACACCGGCGGTTTGTTCCGGATCGCCTCGGGCGCCAACTCCGGTGATTTCAACTGGACTGAAACCCTGATGAAGAACGTGCCTAAGAACCTGATTGAGGGGGTGGCGCTGCACCATTATGCCGTGATTGACTGGAACAAAAAAGGCCCTTCTACTACTTTCTCAGAGCAGGGCTACTTCGCCACCATGAAAAGCGCTCTTCGCATGGAGGAACTGGTGCAGAAACACAGCGCCATCATGGACAAGTATGACCCCGAGAAAAAGATCGCTTTGGTAGTAGATGAATGGGGCGGCTGGTATGAAGTGGAACCCGGCACCAACCCCGGCTTCCTGTACCAGCAGAACACCATGCGCGACGCCATGATTGCCGGCTCCACCTTAAACACCTTCAACAACCACTCAGACCGCGTCCGCATGGCCAATCTGGCGCAGGCCATTAACGTGCTGCAAGCCGTGATCCTTACCGACGAGGAGAAGATGCTGTTAACGCCCACCTACCACGTGATGGAGATGTACAATGTACACCAGGATGCCACCTACCTCCCCTTCTCCATTAAAAGCGCCGACTACACCTTGGGCACTGAGAAATTGCCCGCCGTAAACGGATCTGCTTCCCGTGACAAAAATGGTGTCACCCACGTTTCTCTGGTGAACATTGATGCCAAAAACAAGCAAGAGGTTTCCATTAACATTGATGGCGCTACCTACAGATCAGTGTCGGGCCGAATCTTGACGTCAAAATCGTTACAGGATCACAACACTTTTGCCAAGCCGAACCTTATTACGCCATCTGCCTTCAAAGGAGCAAAACTGAAAGGCAACAACCTGAAAGTGGAACTTCCGCCGTTTTCTGTGGTAGTGCTGGAAATAAAGTAATCAGCGAGAAGCAGGATCAGAGATAGGACATACTATTTTGATCCTGCTTCTCGCTGATTACTTGTGAAACAGCAGTTTCTACATCCAATACTACCCAGCCGTTTTACAGCAGTTTTCCCAAAACAAGGCCTAAAACGTCAACCTTCCTACTCTTGTTTCTGGCCTTTTTTCAGAAAAACAGGCCAGAAACAACCCAGGAGTTTTTATTTCTCCATTCACCTGTAGCTTCACGAAAATGAAAAACACTTCTTTCTCCCTTCTTAACGTATTGGGGCTAGGCGCTGCCTTGGTTGGTTGTCTTACTACTCCAGTTATGGCTTCTGCTCCAAGCGTGCCAGACACTACTATCAAAGCCACCAGCAATCCAATCTTCACCCACAAATACACCGCAGACCCGGCGGCGTTGGTTTACAAAGACAAAGTGTATCTATACGCTGGCCATGATGAAGCCCCGGCCAAGCGCGAAGGCTACGTGATGCATGAATGGCTGGTCTTTTCCTCGCCCGACATGGTCACCTGGACGGAGCACCAATCGCCTTTAAAAGCGAAGGATTTTGCGTGGGCCAAAGGAGAGGCCTGGGCTTCGCACGTGATAGAGCGGGACGGAAAATTCTACTGGTACTCCACGGTAGAGCACGCGGCTATCCGGGGGAAAGCCATAGGAGTAGCCGTGTCTGATAGTCCGCTGGGGCCTTTTAAAGACGCCCGAGGTACGGCGCTCATCACCAATGACATGACCACTGAGACTAAGATCAATTGGAATGACATTGACCCGGCCGTGTTTATTGATGACAATGGACAGGCCTACCTCTTCTGGGGCAACACCACGTTGCACTATGCCAAGCTAAAAAAGAATATGACAGAACTGGACGGGCCCATCAACACCATCAAGCTCCCTCACTTTACAGAAGCCCCGTGGGTACACAAGCGTAAGGATTGGTACTACCTTTCCTATGCGTACCAATTCCCAGAGAAAACTGCTTACGCCATGAGCAAAAACATAGAAGGGCCGTGGGAATACAAGGGCATTCTGAATGAATTGGCGGGCAACTCCAACACCAACCACCAGGCCATTATTGACTTCAAGGGCAAATCTTACTTCATTTACCACAACGGCGGCATCCAGCCAGAAGGCGGAAGCTTCAGGCGCTCGGTCTGCATAGATTACCTGGATTACAACAAAGACGGCACCATGAAACGCGTGGCCATGACTTCTGAAGGCGTGAAACCTGCCAAGTAAAAGGCCAGTACGGCACCAGACGTTTTAAGCCTGTTTTTACAAAAGGGCAGCAAAAAGCCTCGCCGGTTTATCCGGCGAGGCTTTTTGATTTCATTTGCGCTTTTCTGCGCCTACCAGTTTAGAGAGCGTCTCTTGGTATTTTACGTGCGTGGTGCCCAACCATTCGTCCCAGAACCGGAAGTAGAGCCCGTAGTTTCCTTTGAAGAATTTGTGGTGCATGTTGTGGTTGGTAGAGGTGTTCAGCCACTTGCCTACCTTGCTTTCTACCAGCCACTGCGGGTAAATCTCGTAGCCCAAGTGCCCATACACGTTGTACACCGTCATGAAAAACAGGAACAGCACAATGGCCAAGGGATGAATGGGAATGAGCAGCGCCACCACAAAGATGATTCCGCCTTCTACCACGGCCTCTAAGGGGCTGAACGAGAAAGCCGCCCACGGCGATGGGTTCACCGATTTATGGTGCGTTAGATGGAACAGCTTAAACAGCCGTGGGTGGTGCATGAGCCGGTGCGTCCAGTAGAAATACGTATCATGGATGATCAACGCCAACAACACACTTGCCACAAAATAGCCCCAGCCGTGGTCAGAGAAGTTGGTGTAAATCTGGGTGTGCGGCAAGACCAACGCAGAAGATAAAACCACCCCGTACAAAGCGAACACCAGAAAAGTGAAAAACGAATGACCTACTTCGCGCACGTAGTCTCTCCGTTTGGGAAACAGGGCCTGTATCTTTCTCCTGGCAAATTTGCGGGGCAGAAAAATATAAAATACCAGAAACGGCACCCCGGCAAGAAACAGGTACCGGGCCGCCAAAACTGCATATAACAGCCAAAATTGCACTTTCATTTTAAAAGATTGAGTTAATCAAGGAATAAACCAGAATAAATTGACGCCAATAGCGAAACATCTAAATACTATTGATAAGTTTACTGAATATCAGATACATACCCTACTTAGAACGCAAGAACTCTTCTTATTCATTCATCAGATTCTTATACAAATAACTTACATACCGCATTTATCGCCGCTGCTGCTAAGAGCTTGTTTAAATTTCATCTTTGCGCTACAAACGGCCATAAAAAGAACCTGCGTTCGCGGTTGAGTCGCCCCGTAGCGCTGCTACGCGGCTCAAAAAACGCTTCCGCAGAACCTTTCTCTGACCATTTTCGCCGGCAAACCTCAAATTCAAACAAGCGCTAACCTATACCTTACAGCATCATAAGTGAATCTCCGCTAATCAATTTAAACATCCCTGCTGGAGTTTTGAATGCTTTTTTGCCAAAACTTCTCCAAAACAGAATCAAACAACATTATATCAGCTAAGACCTTTCTTTTCAACGCATGCACATTCAACGTAGCCTGTTTGGCGTTTTTCTGGTTGCTTTTCTCAGCCTCCTGTTCTTCTCGGTGGTCGCTTATTTCAACCTGAAGGAAAACGAAGCGATTGACCGACAGGAAAAAGTCTCTTTCCGGGTACTTAAATCAGTGGAAGTTCTCTTCCAGAACTTGCAGGACATAGAAGAAGGAGCCACTTCGTTTAGGGCTACCCGCCAGCAGGCGGCCCTGCTAAAGTATCAGGAGGCTTTCTCTCAGTACCCGCTGCGCCTGCGGGAACTGCAAAGCGCGGGTGTAACCGATAGCGTGGGGCAAAGCCAGATTAGTGCTATAGCCGCCCAGACGGAAGCCTTTGTGCAAGTGGCAAGCCAATTGGTTTCGCAGGTGAGTACGCCTTCGGCCACTTCTTCCAGCGCGCCCCCTAAAGACCAGTTGAGGAACCAGCTAAGCGCCATTGAGATTCTGGTGCACGCCGTGGAGAAAAAAGAGAGAAGCAGGCTCCATTTCGCCGATACCGAAGCTACTGTCAAAACGGAGCGCACGTTCTCCGCATTTGCGGCCTTCTCGGCGTTTATGTTCTTCTTTTTCATGACCACTTACTGGTTTATCAGCAGAACCCTGACCAATAAAAACAAAGCCGCCACAATCCTGAGGGAGAAGGAGCAGCTTTACTCAGGCCTGTTCTATAAAAGTCCGGTCATGCTTTCGCTGGTAGATGCGGAAACAGGCAGGATCATGGACACCAATGAAAGAGCACTGGCGTTCTTTGGCCATACCCGTGAGCAGGTGATAGGTACCACGGCAGAAAGCGCCGGTATTTTTCTGGACACCTCTGCCAGGGCAGCGATGATCTTGCAATTGGGCCAAGACCAAAAAGTACAGAGGTTTGAGACGCAGGTAAAAGCCAAAAATGAAGTAAAAGACGTTCTTTACAACATTGAGAAGGTAGTGCTAGGTAACAGAGAGTGCCTTGTCGTAGCTTTTGAAGACATTACTGACCGGAAGGCCGCTGAGAAAAAGCAGAAGGAAAGCGAAACCCTTTTCTCTACCATCTTCTACAAAAGCCCCATCATGAAATCTATCTCAGAGGCGGAGACAGGCATTTACCTGGATGTGAACGACAACTTCACCAAGTTCTTTGGGTACGAGAAGGAAGAAATCATTGGCAGAACCAGCACTAAACTGCAACTATAGACCCAAGAGGGCGATAGGCCTGCTGTTCTCAGATATCTCCGCAACAACGGTACAGTTAGGGCTCTGGAGGTAGAGACAAGAACCAAAAGCGGCGAAATCTGCTATATCTCCATCAACTCCAATTTAGTAAACCTGGATGGGCGGGAATGCCTGGTCACTGCGTTTACAGATATCACGCAGAAGAAAGAAGCAGATGAGCTTATAAAGAATCTCAATATCTCCTTAGAGAAAAATGTGGCGAAGAGAATGAAGGAAACAGCCGACTACAAGTATGCGCTGGATCAATCTGCTATAGTAACCATAGGCAACGAAAACGGCGTGATCATTTATGCGAATGATTACGCCTGCGCCATATCTGGGTACAGCAGAGAAGAACTGATAGGCAGTGTCTATGGGCTCACTACTTCTGAGTACATTTCAGATGAATTACTAGAAGAGTTGCGGCAAAAGCTTTCCGGCGGAAACACCTGGAAGGGCGAAATCAAAAACAAAAGCAAAAGCGGCACCTACTACTGGACAGAAGCCACCATTGTCCCTATTCTTGACGAAACGGGCATTCCGTACCAGTACATGTCCATCAGGTGGGACATCACCTCCCAGAAAGCCAACGAAGTGGCCTTGCGGCAGGCTTTTGAAGAACTTGAAAAAAGCGAGGCCCAGCTTAAAGAAGCCCAGGCACTGTCTCATATGGGCAGCTGGGAATACTCTTTTGATGCCGAGGAAAATATCTGGTCAGACGAGATATACAGGATCTTAGGCACCACCCCCGCTGAGACTCAGCCAACATTTACCTCGTACTTGCAATTTGTGCACCCAGAAGATGTAGCCATGGTGGAGGAAACCGTGAGGAGCACCATTAGATCTACCGAGAAATCGTGCCAATATCATTGCCGAATCATTCACAAAAATGGAGATGTGCGGTACCTCTTCAATGAATTCACCAGGGAGCCTTCCCTGCCGGGCCAGCCAGACAAACTATTGGGAATTGTACAGGATGTGACCAATGAAAGACTTGCCCAACTGGAAAAAGAGCGCATCACGGCAGATTTGCTGCAACGGAACAAGGACCTGGAGCAGTTTGCCTACATAGTCTCGCACAACCTCAGAGCTCCCGTCGCCAATATCATTGGCCTGTCTAACCTCATGCGTACCCTGGGCCCCGAAAACCCAACGTTTTTTAAATCCATGGAAGGTTTGCAGATTTCGGCCCATAAACTGGACGCGGTGATCAATGACCTGAACAACGTCTTACAGATACGGCGGGAAGTGAACGAGCGAAAGGAACAGGTAAACCTGAACCAGTTGGTAGAAGATATAAAAACCATGACCTCGGGCCTAATGGCCAAAGAAAACGTCTCCATCAGCACCAATTTCTCTGATGTTGACAGTCTCTATACCATCAAAAGTTACCTGCACAGCATTTTCGCCAATCTTATCTCCAACAGCATCAAGTACCGCCAGGCCCACCAGGTTCCCACCATTGAGATTTGGTCTTGTAAAAAAGGCGGGAAGAAGATCATCACCTTCCGCGACAACGGCTTGGGCATAGACCTGAAAACCCACCAGCACAAGATCTTCGGTCTGTACAAACGGTTCCATTTCCATACCGATGGCAAAGGCATGGGCTTGTTTATGGTAAAAACGCAGGTAGAAGCATTGGGCGGTAAAATCCAGGTGCAAAGCGAGATCAACCAGGGAACCGAGTTCTCCATTGAGTTTGACGAGGCCTACACCTAAAAACCGCTTCTGTAAAAGCAGCCCCCTAACGAACACTCCGGGTCGTTTTCGGCCTATTTTTCTGAAAAGGCCCTAAAAACACCGCTTATATTGGTCTACAATCTGCGTGAAGTAATTTGGTCAGTTCTTGGTAGCGGCAGATATCTGGAGCATTCGTCTTACGCTCCTGTTCATTTCCCCAGCCATGGCTTTGTTGATGGGTTTAAGATTAGAACCCGCCGCCAGCCATATCTTTTACTTGGAGCTCATTGACTTCTGAAGCATCTCAATTATATTTCTCGTATAGAACTGGGTAAGGACACCATGTAAGTGATTGGACGGAAATAACTATCTCTTCTCCTTTTTTTCCTGAAAGGATCTAGGTGGCAAACGGCAATGGCGTTTATTTACCGCTTTTCCAGTTCGCCCACAAGATCCTTTCAGGAAAACAAAAGAGATAGTTTAATTTGTGCTGCTACTTAGAAGCGACAAGCGCAGTGTTCTTGCCGTTCTTCTATAAAGTTGTTGCACCCATAACTGGCAAAAGAATCTGTAAACAGGCATTCTTTACTCGTTTCTATGAAGACTTTCAGATGAGAACATACCTTTGGCTTGACATTTTCTTTTCTTTCCTGCTGGGGCTGGCGGGCTGCCAGAAATCTGAGGAGGAGGCAAACGTGGTTCCAACCCAGCAGGTTGCCCCTACTAAAACCCTGGTCACGCCCATGATTCAGGAAGCATCTGGCATTGCGGACAGCAAAACCGTTCCGGGCCATCTTTGGGTGCAGGAAGACAGCGGGAATCCGGCCCAACTCTATCTGCTGGCGCATACCGGAGCCGTTTTAAAGAAGATTTCCATAAAAGGAGCCGAAAACAGGGACTGGGAAGACATGGCCCTTTCCGGTGACCGATTATACCTCGCAGACATTGGGGATAACAGTAAAACCGCCCGGGAGTACTTTATCTACCATTTCAAAGAACCGTCTGCCGCTACAGAAACCATCAGAAACGTCTCGGTGATCAGATACCAATACCCCGACGGCTTCCATGACGCGGAGGCCTTTCTGGTGGATCCCAAGACCAAGGACATCCTGATCTTCACCAAAACAGATACCCTCTCCCGTCTCTACAAACTAACGTATCCGTACGCCTCCACCTCCCTGACCACGGCAAAACTGGTGGGGAACCTGCCCCACCCCTACGTGGTAAGCGCCGCCCTCTCCCCCAACGGAAAGGAAGCCATCATCAAGACCTACGGCGCGCTGTACCGCTACGCGCAAAAAGCCAATGAATCTCTGGAAGAATACTTATTAAAAGATTTTACGACTCTGCCCTACACCATAGAACCCCAAGGAGAATCTGTCACCTTTGCCGCCGCCGATTCTGGGTACTTCACGTTAAGCGAGAAAGGCTTAGCCTCTGCGGTGCAGCTGTATTTTTATAAGAGATAGTGTGTTGCTGGGGCTACACGCTGCCTTGAAAACAAAAAAGCCGCACATACAAGAGTATGAGCGGCTTTTAGTACCAGGAGCGGGAATCGAACCCGCACTTCCTAATGGAAACAAGATTTTAAGTCTTGCGTGTCTACCAGTTCCACCATCCCGGCAACCTCGTCTCTGGGTAGAAACGAAATAGGCAGATAAAGAAAAGACGTTACCGGGGTAACGTCTTTTATCTTGGAGCGAAAGACGGGGTTCGAACCCGCGACCTCGACCTTGGCAAGGTCGCGCTCTACCAACTGAGCTACTTTCGCGTTTACTAATCCGCTGTTTGAATTAGTGATACAAAGGTAAGCACAAAAATCTTTTTGTCAAGCATCGGCCCTAAAAAAATCAGCCCTTCAGGGTAATCTCTCTGAAAATCAGCCAGAAATTTTTCACCAGCCTTCCCACAGCCACTGTTTAGGGCCTGCTTTTCTGAAAACAACTCCTAAACGGGCGGTGTCTCCCCGTACCCAGGTCATTCTTCTACAGGAAAGCGGCTGCGTTTCTGGCCTCTTTTCTGAAATAAGCCCGAAAACCACTGGTCTAGCGCTATACTTAATTCTTACCGGCCATCTAAAGGCGAAGCTTTGGCTCCGTTTAGCAAAGCGTACGGCTATCCTGCCGCAAAGCACACCAACAGCCACACACTGGAAGTCGGTAGTTCTTAGAGCTTGTTTAAATTTCATTTTTGCGCTACAAACAGCCATAAAAAGAACCTGCGTTCGCCTTTTTATCGCACTGTAGCGCTGCTACGCGGCTCAAAAAACGCTTCCGCAGAACCTTTCTCTGGCCATTTTCGCCGGCAAACCTGAAATTTAAACAAGCTCTTAGGCAGAACGGCTGGCCGACAAAGTAAGGGGCCACAAAAAAGCCGTATTTGGGCTGTTTTATGAAAAACAGCCCAAATACGGCTTGCATAAGATCTGAGCTACCTCAGGACTCAGAACTATAGACTCAGAACTATTTTTTGTCTACCAGCATCTTCAGCTCATTCAGTTTTAGGAGGGCCTCTACCGGCGTAATGGTGTTGATGTCCAGTTTCTCAAACATTTCTTTGATGCGCACCAGTTGCGGGTCGTTAAGTTCAAACATGCTGAGCTGGTAGGGCTGTTTGGGCAGGCTTTTCAGGGTTTCCTGTGGGTCTTGGTGCGGATGGCTGATTTTCTCCTGCTCCAGGTGGTGCATGATCTCGTTCGCCCTAATCACAATGCTGTTGGGCATGCCGGCCATTTGGGCCACCTGTATCCCGAAACTGTGGGCACTGCCGCCTTCCACCAGTTTGCGCATGAACAGAATCTTGCCGTTGCTTTCCTTTACGCTCACGTTGAAGTTGCGCACCCGCGGGAAATCCTCGGTCAACTGGTTCAGCTCATGATAATGGGTGGCGAAAAGCGTTTTGGCCCGGCCTTTGGGAGCGTTGTGCAGGTGCTCCACAATGGCCCAGGCAATGGAAATACCGTCATACGTACTGGTACCGCGCCCAATCTCGTCCATCAAAACTAAACTGCGGTCTGACAGATTATTCAGAATACTAGCCGTCTCAGTCATTTCCACCATAAACGTACTCTCGCCGCGGCTCAGGTTGTCTGAAGCCCCCACGCGGGTGAAAATCTTGTCAATGACGCCAATTTGCGCCGCCTCGGCGGGCACAAAGGAGCCAATCTGCGCCATGAGCACGATGAGGGCAGTTTGCCGGAGCAAGGCGCTTTTACCGGCCATGTTGGGCCCCGTGATGATGATGACCTGCTGATCCTCATTGTCCAGCCGAATGTCATTGGGCACGTAACGCTCCCCCAGCGGCAGCTGCTTCTCAATCACCGGGTGCCTGCCTTGGATGATGCTGAGGACGGTGCTTTCGTTGACCTCGGGCTTCACGTAGCTGTTCTGGGTGGCCAGGTGCGCGAAATTGGCGAGGCAGTCCAGCATACCCAAGGCTTTGGCGTTCTGCTGTATCTGCGGCACAAACTCGGCGGTGCTCAAGACCAGTTCGTTGAAGATGCGCTGCTCAATCACGTACAGGCGGTCTTCGGCGTGCAGGATTTTTTCCTCGTAGGTTTTCAGTTCCTCGGTGATGTAGCGCTCGGCGTTCACCAGCGTCTGTTTCCGCATCCAGGTGCTGGGCACTTTGTCTTTGTGGGCGTGCGTCACCTCCAGATAATACCCAAACACTTTGTTGAAGGCGATTTTGAGCGAAGAGATGCCGGTATTCTGCACTTCGCGCTGCTGAATCTGTAGCAGGTAATCTTTGCCCGAGAACGCAATGGCGCGCAGTTCATCCAGTTCGGCGTCAATGCCGGTCTGCACCATGTTGCCTTGGTTGGTGAGCATGGGCGCATCGGGCTTGAGCGTGCGCTGAATTTCATCTCTGATGGACGCACACGGCAACAATTGGTCGGCCAGTTTCTGCAACGTGGGCACGCCGCTGACCGCCAGCAACTCTTTAATAGGCACCGTAGCTTCCAAGGCCCGCGCCAATTGCAATAATTCCCGAGGGTTTACCCGGCGTACGGCCACCTTGGAAATCAAACGCTCCAGGTCACTTATCTGCTTTAAATAGTGTTGAATATCCTGCAACAGATCTGGGCGGGCCTGCAACGCCTCCACGGTATCTAAGCGGCGCTTAATCTGGGCGGCATCCTTCAGGGGCAGCACCAGCCACTTGCGCAGCAAGCGCCCGCCCATGGGCGTAATGGTAGAATCCAGCACATCAATCAGGGGAACGCCCTCGGGGTGCTGCGGATAAATCAGTTCCAGGTTGCGCACGGTGAAGCGGTCCAGCCACACGTATTTGTCTTCCTCCAACCGGCCCAGGGCCGTGATGTGGCGCAGGTCATGGTGCTGGGTCTCTGCCAGGTAGTGCAGGATGGCCCCGGCGGCGGTGATGCCCTCGGTCAACGCCTCCACCCCAAAGCCTTTCAGCGTTTTGGTGTTGAACTGCTTGGTGAGCGCCTCTACCGCAAAATCATAGTTATACACCCATTCATCCAGCGCATAATGGCAAAAATCTGCCCCAAAGGTCTGGAAGAAGTTCTCTTTCTGGCCTTTGCAGAAAAGCACCTCGGCCGGGCCGAAATTCTGGAGGAGTTTGGCCGCGTAGCCGGCATCGCCCTGGGCCAGCAGGAACTCGCCGGTGGAAGCGTCCAACAGGGCAATTCCCATCTGGCTTTTGCCGAAATGCAGTGAGGCCAGGTAGTTGTTTCGTTTTTGCTCCAGCACCTGGTCGTTGAACGAAATGCCGGGCGTCACCAACTCGGTCACGCCGCGCTTCACAATGCCTTTCACCGTCTTGGGGTCTTCCAGTTGGTCGCAGATGGCCACGCGCTCGCCGGCCCGCACCAGCTTGGGCAGGTACGTGTCCAGCGAATGGTACGGAAAGCCCGCCAGCGCCGTCTCAGACGCCGAGCCGTTGCCGCGCTTGGTGAGCATGATGCCCAGAATCTTACTGGCCTTGATGGCGTCTTCGCCGAAGGTCTCGTAAAAGTCCCCTACCCTGAACAGCAACAGCGCCCCGGGGTGTTTCGCCTTAATGGCGTTGTATTGTTTCATCAGCGGCGTAGCGCTGAATTCTGCTGATTTGGCCAAAGCGTAATGTGCTAATTTTTAATATGCTGATGTACTGCCCCAAGTTCCTCTTGAACGCAGCCCGTTTCAGGGCCGATTTCTTAAAAAAAGCCTTAAAACAGCCTCTCCTTCTCTTTGCTCTCCCGCCGTTTTAGGCCTAATTCCTGAAAAACAGACCAAAAACACGTCTATTCCTGCAATGTCTTTACCTTTGAGCACATGTCGGCCGGTGGCCGATGTAAGTAACCCGGCAGATTAAACTATCTATTTTGTCATCCTGAAAGGATCTTGTGGGCGAACTGGAAAAGCTATAAATAAACGCTATTGCCGTTCGCTACCAAGATCTTTCTAAGATGACAAAGAAAGAGATAGTTATTTCTACCCAACCTCTTATTACTTCTGTGATGCGTAAACTAAGCATGGAAGACCTCCAACGCGATTCGGTGGAGGATTTCAAAAATAAGCAAAAAAATCCGTTGGTGTTGGTGCTGGACAACGTGCGCAGCCTGCATAATGTGGGCTCGGCGTTTAGAACCGCCGATGCCTTTGCCGCGGAGAAGATTTACCTGTGCGGGATTACGGGCACGCCACCCAACAAAGAAATCCACAAAACCGCGCTGGGCGCTACTGAATCAGTGGAGTGGGCGCACGTGGCGTCCACGTTGGAGGCCGTGGAAGGCCTGAAGCGGAACGGGTACCAGGTATGGGCCGTGGAGCAGGCCGAGGGCAGCACTTCTTTAGCAGACTTTCGGCCCGCGGCCGAGGCCAAGTATGCGTTTGTGTTCGGGAACGAGGTGTTGGGCGTGGAGGAAGAGGTGATTGCCGCCGCCCATGGCGTGCTGGAGATTCCGCAGTTTGGAACCAAACACTCCCTGAATATCTCGGTGACGGTGGGCGTGGTGGCCTGGGATTTTCTGAGTAAAACACTGGCTGGCCCTTCTTTGCCTTAACTTTCGTGAAAAGACTGGATACCAACATCACCTGGTTCCTGCGCTTTAGACGAAGTAAGTAGGCGGACAAATAGGAAAGTAAGTCAAATTAATTCTGCCTCCTTACTTATCTTAAGGAATGCGTATCACCCCCCTCCCAAGCTGAGCTTGTAGGGAAAGATTCTTTCCTTACGGTTCGGGAGTAGAACTCCCGAACCTATCTGCTGCGGAGCTCCACTCCGCCGGGAACCACGGGCAAGAGAGAGGGAGTGGAACTTCCCGGCAGCTTGCTTCCGGAGTGGAACTCCGAAAGGGCGATCTGAGGCAAAAGAAGGGAGTTCCCGTTCCGCTGTTGGGGATTTCCAATCCCCAACAGCAACTTTTAAAATTTTCCTCCCAGATTGGCTCCCAAGAGGGGATTCCCTCGAAAAAAGCCTGCTTTCAGCAGATGTAAAAGCGCATAAATGAACAAATGATTGGGAGAGCAATCGGTTTTGCACCTTTTCATAAAGAAAAGAGGCCTGCCCGAACTGGGCAGGCCTCTTTTCTTTATGGGTGGCCGCTTATTTTTTGCTGGTCTTGGTTACTTCCTGTACCATGGACAGGAAGTTTCCTTCTGGCTTGGTTTTGAATTCGGCATAGGCCTCTACCTGGCGGCTGTTCAATACTTTGAATAAGTCATTCTCAAAATTAGTATCTATTTCCTGCAGACGGGCATCACGGGCGGCAGCGTCGTTGCTGTACATTTTGGCAACTTCGGCGGCTTTCGTTAACCGGGCATGGTTCAAGGCTTTCACCTGAATGTATTCGCTCTCGTTTAAGCCAATGGATTGCATCATGAGGCGGGTAACTGAATGGGTGGTTTTTTCCAACGCCGGGTTAGCCGGGCCATTCTGGGCAACCACGTTCATTACTAACGCGAATACAAAGCAAAGGGTGAGGGTAAAGTTTTTCATGGGTGTAAAAGTTTAAAAATTAGTTTTTTGGGTTTAGATAAAGTGGCAGCACCTTTTTACGGGCACCTGGAATGTTTAATAGTGTAAAAGCTTTATTTCTGTTGGGTCTGTTAGTAGCGACTCGCGAATCGTTTCTCCAATTGGTTTGTTGCCACCCGTAAGGCATATTCCGCCTCGGGGTGATTGGGGTGATAGGCAAGAAACCGGGTCAGATCTGAGATACTCTCCTGCACCTTGTTTAGCTCCAGCTTTACCACGGCCCGGTTATACAAGGCTTTGGAATGCTCCGGCGCAACCGCAATCACGGCATCCAGATCACGAATGGCCCCGAACATATCATCTAAATGGTACTTGGCCACCGATCTTCCATACAAGCCTTCTAAGGAGGCATTTTCCAGAAGGGCGGCCTCAAAATCCTGTAAAGCTTCTTTGAAAGCCCCTATCTCCAGAAACGCCTTTCCCCGGCTGGTAAGCAAATCTGCCCTCTTGTCAGTTGCTAGATGCAAAGCCTTTGAATAATCTTTGATTGCTCCGTAGACATCACTTGTCTCCATTCTGGCTGCGGCGCGCTCGGCATAGGCCTGGGCATTGGCAGGCTGTCGGTTGATCTGCTGCGAGCGCTCCTTTATTTTGTTTTTAGAGCCTGCATTGAAAGGAGTAGTTAAGGTAAATGCGGAAGCTTGCCAAGAAGCTACCATCAAAACCAATATGCTTATCATCTTTAAGCGTTGCATTCTTCTCCTTTCGGGTTAAAACAAAGTGATTGTACCAGATTGATTCCCTTTAAACGACCAGCAGCTTCATCTAGCAGAAAATGTCAATTGCTTAAAGGAATGTGACAAATATAGAGAAACATTCAGAACGAAAACAAGACTTGATATAAAAAAATGCATGAAATAATAAATTTTTCTTCAAAACATGCCTTTACACGCTGTAAATGCAACTTTCTACCTACAAAAATTTTTCAACTATTTGTTAACTCACCATGATTTTTTCAGAAACTCAGCGCTATCAGTTCAAAAATACATTCATATAGTTACATACTACTTACCTCCACAGGATAACCTCCTGAAAAATTAGTATTTTCCAAGTATATTTTATCTCAGGATTACTTCCCAAGGCGTGAGCCTGCATAACACAATACCAATATTCACTTACAACTTCCTTATAAACAGCCTGTTTTAGAGCTTATTGAAATCACTTCAACCATACTCCTCTTTTTCCTGTAAGCAGGAGTAATCCTGAAACTTATTGAGAAACCTGGTTTTAGGGCTGTTTTCATAAAAACACGCTCTAAACAGCGTCATTTGCTAAAAGCACGGTAATTTCTGGCAGAACCCGCCAGACGCAAAAAGGCCCGGCTGTAGTAGCCGGGCCTTTGTTTTTGAAGATGCTTTCTGCCTATGACTTTACCGTCACCTCCTTCATGTTGTCAGCCGGGTTTCGGTCTATGAGTTTGATGTAGGGGCCAACTCCCGCTTTCTGGGGTTTTTACCTTTACCGTGACCTCCAACTTGTTCTGACCGGCCTTTATGCGCTGTTTCTGCAGGTACAGCGGCACGTCTTGCCAGTTGCCGTCAATCTTCTTGCGGGTGAGCACCGCCACGTCTACAAAGTCATTCAAAGGATCCAGCGTCTCATTGCCCAGGCTATCGGCACGGAATTTCTTGGCGTCTACGGTGAACGTGACTTTGTACGAGCCATCCTTCTGCTGCACCGCCCAGGCCTGGGTGGCCTTGTTCTCATAAAGGGTGATGTTCTAGAACATGTCATCTACCAGGTACTGCAGGAAATCTGGCGTGGCTTTGCGGATGCAGCCTCATACACTCTACTGAGTTGGTGTACGGTGCCTGCTGGAAAGCCACTTTCTGCACGTATTCCTTCAGGGCGGCGTTCAGCTTGTCTTCCCCAATGTAATCTGCCAAGGCGTACATCGCCACCGAGCCTTTGCGGTAATGGATGTACTGCTGCTTCGTGCCGCCGGAGTAGCCGCCCAGGTTCTTTTTGCGCACCTCGTACAGATTGGTTTGCTGGAGCAGGGAGGCCACTGTCTCTTTCCGCTCTTTGCTGTTGTGGACGCCTTTGAGCACCGCAAAATAATCCAGCAGTTCCTCGGCGCTCACCTTGGGGTACACCCCGAATTCCTGCGGCAGACACCCTAGCACTTTCCGCATCTCGTCTTTTTCCCAGAACCCCTCCAGATCACCTAACCTGATGCTGCCGCTGTCTGCCTCCTGTAGCGTGGCGAAGGTGCGCATTTCTTTTAGGGTCTGTTTTGGGCCTGTTTTTCTGAAAACACCCCCTAAACAACCCGCCTACTCCGCCCCTGCCCCTGGTGACACCCAAAAAGCCGATGCCCTGCCTTCAGGGAAGGCAGGGCATCGGCTTTCAACAAAATCTGGTAGGCGAACCAGGCTACACGTGCCTAAGCACTTGCTCTTGGAAAGCACGTCTCAGGTAAGATCCTTTAGGTATTTCAACTGGCTGTACTTTGGCAATCATAGGAAGCACCTCTGGGTCGCCGGTGATGTACGTAAGGGTCAAGTCAAAAACATGGTGCATTTCAATCCGGTGGTTTGCCCCGTCACAAATAGGGAAGGAATCCTCAAGAGAGACATTCCCGGTTTCGGGCAACAGGTTGTACTTGGAAAGAACTGATTTTACGATGGCCTGCCCTCTGGCTGGCTTAGGGGTTTTCACAATGGTTTGCCCCATGATGAATTTACCGTGCAGAAAGTGAAGGCACTGCGTCATTTTAGCAGACCCCACGTAAGAGAAGTAGAAAAGCACCTCATGCCCCACCACATCCAGCTCTTGGTGCACGCGGAACTCAGGTCTGCCCAACAGCCGCTTCGCCTGCCGGATGGTCGCCCCGAAAGCCAAGCCTCTGAAGGTAACCTCCTGCCGCGTGTTTGCTTGAAGCTGCTTAGGCGCAGTGAGCACATTCCGCATACTTGCCACGGTACGCACATAATTCACCCTGTCAAAATAGTCCTTTTTTGTTTGACCTCCCACATCCAGTCTGCTTTTAGACTTTCCTGATACCAACGCTTTCCAAACAGAAGTAAACATCTCTAATAAGTTTTAATGCTATTGCTTTAATTAACTTTATTTCACCTTTTTACTCTGACAAGCTAAGTTCACCTGTGGCTCACCCCACCTTATCATCTTTCACTTAACTTATGCTAGTTACCAACTATCCACGGGTACCCAAAACACTTCTTAAAAGAATATAACAACTTCCTTCTTTCGGCTAAAACTAAATTTTACTGCCAGAGTAGTATCCAATGCTGTTCTTATTAAGATGCAATTGAATAGGGCTGAACTTCTATCAAAGGCCACTGCGCCCTTACTTCCAGCGTAAGCCGAAAACAGCCTTCTTTCAAGAAAACAGCCCTGAAACGGAGGCGTCTCAGGGCTGTAGGTAACTTTACTGTGCTTTGGCTTCTGTCTGGAAATGGGTTCTTTGGAGAGGGATTGGCAGGTGCATGCCTTATGCTGTTCCCTAGGTTTGGCTGTTTGTTGCGTGGGTGCAAATACTTTGCTGTTTCATCTTTGGCGGTATGCGCTCATGGCCGCGGAGCCCTGTCTTCCCCGCGCGCACTGCCCTTTCGGCCTGGCAGGTCTGTTCCTCTTAGTAGCTGTCTATCCAGGGCCAAAAGCAAGGCGCGCTCGGGGAAGACTGGAACTGGGGAATGTAGTAAATCCGCGCCATGGAAGGGGCTGTAACGGTTACTAGTTGCATTACCTTTATTCCCCAGCAAAGGCATATTCCCCTCTCCTTGGCTAATCTTACAGGGAAAAATGAGCGGCTAATTATATTCTGAGAATCCTAAAGAATCAGACCGCTCTTTCGGAGTTCCACTCCGGAAGCAAGCTGCCCGTGGTTCACGGCGGAGTGGAACTCCGCAGCAGGCAGGTTCGGGAGTAGAACTCCCGAACAGCTAGAGTTCCACTCCGGAACCTGCTAGATTTTAGGCGTAAGGTTATAATCAAACCCAACCCAGGCGTTGTGGCTGTTGATCTGGTGCCTGATTCTGTTCTGCTGGCCATACGCCCCTTGGTACGTTCGCGCTTCATTAGGGGAGAAAAACTCGCGGTAAATATTCAACCGGTTGAAGTCTTTGCGGTGCACGTAATTGTAGGAGCCAAACACGTTCAGGTTCTTGTTGCGGTGGTTCAGTTGCAAGCCCTGGTTGATTTTAGGCAATTCACCCTGCCCCAAAGAAGACGTGATGCTGCCATTAGCACCAACCCGCGTGTCTTTCTTTAGCCTACTATCAATGATTCCGGCATTGCCCGCCGCATCATACTTGGCCCAAGGGTTGGTAATCAAATCTATCTTCGCCACCTCGTTGGCGTTGAGGCTGCGCAGCATGGTCGCCAATTCTGTGCCTGACATGGGCACCCGCTTGCCATTGATCATCACCATCACTCCGGCGCGGCCCCGCATGCTGATGTTGTCGTTTTGGTCTACCATTAAGCCCGGGCTTTCTCCAGCACCTCCAGAGCACATTGCTCCCCGCCGCCGAGATGCTGTTCTCCACGTTGAGCACCGTCTTATCAAAATGCTGCTCCACAAACGGTTTCTGCGCCTCAATCTTTACCTCCTTCAAAGCCACCGCCCGTTTTGGCATCACCACCTCTCCCAAATCAGTGTTGCTTTGCAGCCGAACGGCTCCCGAGGAGTACAAGGCATAGTCATAATGCATCGCCATGAGCTTGTAATTCCCAGCGGGGATGTTGCTGAACGTGAAGGCACCGTGGGCATCAGACACTTCCACTTTCACCAGCACCTGGCTGGAATCTTTCACCAACTGTATAGCGGCCGCCAGGGTTTCCCCTTTAGGGCCTTTGACCGTACCCTTGATTTCAAATCTACTCTGCGCCTGAGCGTGTCCCAAATTGGCCAAACAAGCGAACCAGCAGGTTAGAAGAAAAGTAAATGTTTTGGCGTACATAGCGTTAGGAAGAGTGAAGTCGTTCTACAGCTATTTTCAGAAAAGCAGGCCGAAAACACAAAAGCCGTACAGGTGGAACAAACACTACCAACTGCAGCAAACAGCCCCACTCGTTTACAAGCCGTTTTAGAAAAAACAGGCCGAAAACGCGTTTCGCCAGATCACAGAACAATTAGTACCTTTGCAGCTCCCTTTTAAAGAACAGATACCATGCTTCGTTCACACACCTGCGGCGAATTGCGCCTCGAGAATATTGGTCAGGAAGTGACCCTGACCGGTTGGGTACAGAAATCACGCGACAAAGGCGGCATGCTTTGGGTTGACTTGCGCGACCGCTACGGCATCACGCAGCTGAGCCTGGAGGAAGGCATTTCTGATCCGCAGGCGCTCACGCTGGCCCGTACCCTGGGCCGCGAGTTCGTGATCAAAGCCACCGGCACCGTGATTGAGCGCGAGTCTAAAAATGACAAAATCGCCACCGGCGACATTGAGATAAAAGTAACCGCGCTGGAGGTCTTGAACCCCGCCAAGTTACCGCCCTTCCTGATTGAAGACGAAACCGACGGCGGCGATGACCTGCGCATGAAGTACCGTTACCTGGATCTGCGCCGCTCTCCCGTGCGCAAAAGCCTGGAACTGCGCCACCGCATGGCGCAGCAGACCCGCTCGTACCTGGACGGCCAAGGCTTTATTGAGGTAGAAACCCCGGTGCTCATCAAATCCACGCCCGAAGGTGCCCGTGACTTCGTGGTGCCCAGCCGCATGAACCCCGGCGAGTTCTACGCCCTGCCGCAGTCTCCGCAGACGTTCAAGCAACTGTTGATGGTGTCGGGTTTTGACAAGTACTTCCAGATTGTAAAATGCTTTAGAGACGAAGACCTGCGCGCCGACCGTCAGCCGGAGTTCACCCAGATTGACTGCGAACTTTCCTTCGTGACCCAGGAAGACATCCTGAACACGTTTGAAGGCCTGGTGAAGCACCTGTTCCGTACCGTAAAGGGAATAGAACTGGCAGACTTCCCGCGCATGACTTACGCCGATGCCATGCGCCTGTATGGCTCAGACAAGCCTGATACCCGTTTCGGAATGCAATTTTTGGAGCTGAAAAACCTCACCCCAGCCCTCTCCAACGGAGAGGGAGCTTTGCCTACGGATTTAGTGTCTAACAAAGGCTTCAAAGTATTTGACGATGCTGAGCTGGTGGTGGGCATCAACGCCAGCGGTAGCGCCCACTTTACCCGAAAGCAACTGGATGAGCTGACTGACTTTGTGAAGCGTCCGCAGGTAGGTGCCACTGGTTTGGTGTACGCCCGCGTGCAGGAAGACGGCAGCGTAAAATCTAGCGTGGACAAATTCTACTCGCCGGAGGATTTACAGCAATGGGCCCAGGCCTTCAACGCCCAGCCCGGCGACTTACTGTTAGTGTTGGCTGGCGGAGCAGATAAAACCCGCAAGGCCTTGAGTGAACTGCGCCTGGAAATGGGTACCCGTTTGGGCCTGCGCGACAAAGACACGTTCTCTACCCTGTGGGTGCTGGACTTCCCGCTATTGGAATGGGACGAGGAAAGCAACCGTTACCACGCCATGCACCACCCGTTCACCTCGCCCAAGCCCGAGGACATGGATTTGATTGACACCAACCCCGGAGCCGTGCGCGCCAATGCCTATGACATGGTCATTAACGGTGTAGAAGTAGGTGGCGGCTCTATCCGTATCCATGACCGTGTCGTGCAATCCCGCATGTTTGACTTGCTTGGCTTCACCAAAGAAGAAGCGCAGGCGCAGTTCGGGTTCCTGCTGGATGCCTTTGAATACGGTGCGCCGCCACATGGTGGCATCGCCTTCGGGTTTGACCGTTTGTGCTCATTGTTCGGCGGGGCCGATTCCATCCGGGACTTCATCGCCTTCCCTAAAAACAACTCGGGCCGTGACGTGATGATTGATGCGCCTTCGCCCATTGACCAAAAGCAGCTGGATGAATTACAGATTGACGTTCGGTTGAAAAAGTAATCATCAGCTTTTCAAATAGCATGAAACCGGTGAGGGCTTATAGGCCTCACCGGTTTTTTCGTTTTAGGGCTATTTAGTAAGAGCGAGCTTAAAAACGGAAATATAGCGTCGTTATCCTGTAACGACGTGGCTCTACGCAGCAATAACAATTCAAGGCGTTAAGAACCTTCTTTAGCAATGTTGTTTTGAGAACAGTTCTGATGTGCATCATAGGTTTCTCATGGAGATACGTCGTTACAGGGTAACGACGCTACATTTTCGTTTCTGGCCTGCTATTGACAAAACAGCCTTGAAACGCACTTCTAATCTTTTCTGCCATTCACCCTTCCCTTCAACCGTTCATCATATTTCCCTTCTATTGCAGGTTTTCAGGTGGCACCTTTGTTTCAATCAAACACGGTAACAAAAAACAACCAAAGCCATGAAAGCAAAAATTACCTCTATTCTCGTATTCTTCTTGTGCCTCGCCATTCAGGTACAGGCCAAAGCCCCGTCGTTCAAAGTAATGAAATCGGGGAAAGGCCCCGCCATGATTTTGATTCCAGGTTTGAACTCGGCGGGCGAAGTGTGGGACGAGACGGTGGCGCATTACCAGAAAAACTACACCTGCTATGTCTTGACGTTGCCCGGTTTTGCGGGGCAGCCTGCTGTGAAGACGGAGCATTTCCTGAACTCCGTGCGGGACGAGATTATCGCCTATGTGCAAGAAAACAAGCTTAAGAAACCCGTGCTGGTGGGGCATAGCCTGGGCGGCTATATGGTGTTGGCCCTGAACGTGAAAGCGCCGGAGTTGTTCGGGAAGACGGTGGTGGTAGACGGCTTACCGTTCATCGGCGCAGCCCAAAACCCTGCCGCTACGCTAGAGAGCATCAAGCCCATGGCTGACCAAATCAAGAAACAGATGGCAACGCCCAACCCAGTAGCGCAGAAGCAGCAGGAAGCCAACATGGGCTCTATGGCCAAAGATTCGGTGCACATCAAGAAGATTATTGATTGGGGCCGTACCTCTGACTACGCCACCACGGGGCAGGCCATTTATGAAATGTACACCTCAGATTTGCGCAAAGAAATTGTGGCTATTAAGAGCCCGGTGCTGGTGTTAGGGGCTTGGTACGGCTACAAAGATTATGGCGTGACCAAAGAGATGACCACCAACACCTTTCAGATGCAATTCGCTAACTTGCCTACCGCTGAAATAAAAGTGGCAGACACGGCCAAGCACTTCATCATGTATGACGAGCCCGCCTGGATGCTGGCCCAGATGGACGCTTTCCTGAAGAAATAATCGCACACGCCACGCATGACCACTTCCCGTCAGTATAAATGGTATTGGGTCTGCCAAGCAATTGGTTGGACCTTCTACCTTTTAGTAGGGCTCCTGATGAGCTTCCTGTTCTTCAAAAAACAGACCGGCATGTACAGCGTGCAGTTTGTGGGAACCGGCGTTTTGTTCTTAAGCACCCACCTGCAACGCCACCTGAACCGCAAATACCGTTGGTTGGAACTTCCTTTGGGCAAAATGGCCTTGCTGGTGTTGGCCCACAACGCGGTGGCGTCTATCACGTGTCAGTTGCTGGTTTGCCTTTTCATGCTGGGCATTGGCATGTTCACCTTGCGGGAATTCAGCTTCGGGTATCTGGTCATGTACTCGGCGAACGGTTTGGTGATGTTGAGCTTCTGGTCCACCATTTACTTTGCGTTCCAAGCCATCCAGCGCTGGAAGGCCAAGGAAGTGGAAACCCTGAAACTGCAACTTTCCTTGAAGGAGGCCGAATTGGAAGCCATCCGGTCGCAGCTGAACCCACATTTTCTGTTCAATAGCCTCAACAACATCCGGTCACTGGTGCTGGTGGACCAGAACAAGGCGCGGGAGATGATTACGCGCCTTTCGGCGATGATGCGCTACGTGATTGGCTACAACCGCAATAATCTGGTGCCCGTAGCCGAGGAACTGGACTTCCTGGACCATTACGTGGCGCTGGAGAAGATTCACTTTGAAGACAAGCTGACGTTCTCCTGCCAGGTAGAAGAGGCGGTCAGAAGTGCCGCCATTCCTCCGCTGGGCATACAATTGCTCGTGGAAAACGCCATCAAGCACGGCATTGGTACGCAAGCCAAAGGCGGCAGGATTCAGCTTTCCCTTCACCGGCAGAACGGCTATTTGCAGGTGCAGGTAGAGAATACCGGTGTTTTAGACGCGTCGTCAGTTTCTAAAGGCATTGGGCTGCAACGGCTGCTGGAACGTGTGGCCCATTCACTGGACCAACCCGGCACCTTCACCCTTTCGCAAACAAGTGATACCAGCGTGACCGCCACGCTTACCCTTCCCTGGAAAGAATATGAAAATCTGCATCGTTGAAGATTCGCGGCTGGCCCGCCTGGAACTGAAGCATCTCTTGGCTAAATTCCCGGACCTGGAACTCATCGGCGAAGCCGAAAACGCCGAGGAAGGCATTGACTTGATTGAAAGCCTCCGGCCCGATTTGCTTTTCCTGGACATCCACTTGCCCCAGAAAAGCGGCTTCGAACTGCTGGAAGCGCTGGAGTACACCCCGCAGGTCATCTTCACCACCGCCTACGACCAATACGCCCTCAAAGCCTTCGAGCGGAATGCGCTGGACTACCTCATGAAACCCATTGAGGAACCCCGGCTGCGCCAAGCCGTGGAGAAAGCCATGGCCCAGCAGGAAGCCTTTAAACCCGCCGCTCCTCCCTCCCAGTTGAGCGAGGAAGACCGCGTGTTTGTGAAAGACGGCGAACGTTGCTGGTTTGTGTCCCTGAAACAGGTACGCATGATGGAGTCCAACGGCAACTACGCGTTTCTGTACTTCGAGAATGAGCGCCCGTGCATCCTCAAGACCCTGAATTACCTGGAAAGCCGCCTAGACCCCAAGGTCTTCTTCCGGGCCAATCGACAGCAGATCATCAACGTCAACTTCATTGAGCAGATTAACCCCTGGTTCAGCGGCAGCATCAAGATTCAGCTGAGAGGCGGCGAGGAGGTGGAAGTTTCTCGCAGGCAGACGCAGGTGTTCAAGGAATTGATGAGTTTGTAAGTTTTTGCGTTTCGGGGCTGTTTTGATGGAATCAGGCTTGAAACGGGGTATGGTTTTAATAGTAGAATCAATGTCTATTAAGGTGAGCGGAGGTTGGGTCTGGTAGGGGCGTATTGCATACGCCCTTGCAATGACCTGTGCTTTATGTATTGCCACCACAAACCAACCGATAAAACTTTATCGGGAATGCGAAAGGGCGTATGCGATACGCCCCTACATTTCTTGTGCCCTCCTTTGTAAACGCTCCCCTTAAGAGAGAACCCTACCTGGCTACCAGGTTGCGTTTCAGGCCTGATTTCATCAAAACACCCCCGAAACGCCATAAATGAGAAGAGGCACCCTAGGGTGCCTCTTCTCATTTATGGACAAGTTGCGTAAGTCTTACAGCAGGTTGCTGAACAAACCCGGTACTACGCCCATCAGCACAGTCAGCACCACCAAAGAAATCAAGGTGAAGGTAGCTAACGGGTCAACGGCAATGCGGGCTTCCTCGGCGTCTCTCATGTACATGGCAATAATCACCCGGAAGTAATAGTAGATACCTACCGCTGACATCAGCACGGCGACGATAATCAGCCAGACCATGTCTTGCTCCAGGGCAGCCGAGAACAGGAACAGCTTCCCGAAGAAACCGCCGGTTAACGGAATCCCCGCCAAGGACAGCATGGCCACGGTCATCACGAAGGCCAGCAGCGGATTGGTTTTGCCCAAGCCATTGAAGGCAGAATAGTCATCAGTACCCCGGGCATCGCCTACGTACTTCAAGACACCAAAAGCCGCGATGGTGGCGATGGCATACGCCAGGGAATAGAACAGAAGGGCATTCTCTGAGCGGTCATTGAAGGCGGTCAAGGCAATCATCAGGTAACCGGCGTGCGAGATACTGGAGTAGGCCAGCATCCGTTTCATGCTGGTCTGCGCCACAGCCCCGATGTTTCCAATCAACAAAGTCAAGACTGTGATGGCTACCACGGTTGGGAACCATTGCTCATACACGCCGCCAAAAGCTGCCGACATCAACTTATAGAAAGCGGCTATACCGGCCGTTTTCACTACAGTAGACATGTAGCTGGTGAAAACGGTTGGAGTTCCTTCGTATACGTCTGGCGTCCAGAAGTGGAATGGCGCGGCACCGATTTTAAAGGTTACACCTATCAGCACCAACAGTAAGCCCATCAATAACATTGGTGACGTGGCGGGATCTATGTTGGCAGCGGCGGCGGCAATATCGGTCAGGTAGAAAGCTCCGGTAGCGCCGTATAGCAAAGCCACCCCAAACAAGATGATCCCGGTAAAGAATGAGCCCATGAGGAAGTACTTCATGGACGCTTCGTTGGACAGGATGTTGCGTTTGTCAGAACCGGCGATGATGTACATGCTGATGGACATGATTTCGATGCCCAAAAACAGAATCAACAGGTTTTCATAGGTCACCATCATGATCCCGCCCACCAACGCGAACAACAACAGCGAGTAGTATTCGGCCAGGTTGGAGTTCTCGGCCACTACGTAGCTGCGGGAAAACGGCAGGATAAATAGGGTAGAAAGCACCATCACCGCGGTAAAGCCCACGGAGAAGTTGTCGGTGGCCAGCATGTTGCTGAAATAGCTTTGCGGCTGATTCCAGTCAAGCAAGGTAGCCCCCAGCGCTATTGCCAAAAACAGCAATACCACGGGCATAAGCACCTTTTTAGATTTCATGAACCCTACGAAGAGGTTCACAATACCGAATATGGAAAGTAGAATGATTGAGATCATGAGCAGGTAATTTCTCCTGGGTTTTTAAAAAGCGTCAGGGTTTAGCGTTTAATCACGTCCAGTAGTTTCAGAACGGCGGGCTCAGAAAGGCTCAGGAACGTGTTCGGGTGCAAGCCAATCCAAAACACCATCACCACCAACGGCACCAATACGGCTTTCTCGTTAAAGGTCAAATCGGTGAAGCCTTGGGTGATTTCGTTCTTTTCGCCAAACATCACGCGCTGGAACATCCGCAACATGTACACGGCTCCCAGAATGATGGTTAAGCCGGCAACGGCACCCATCCAGGCATTGTACTGGTACACACCCATCAAGAGCAGGAACTCGCCCACAAATCCGTTGGTCAACGGCAGACCCACGGTTGCTAACAGAAGTACCAGAAAGGTCACCGATAGGAACGGCGTGTTCTGCGTGATACCGCCCAAAGCGGCAATTTCGCGGGTACCGGTGCGGCTCTGGATAATGTCAATGATGAAGAACATGCCCACCACGTTCACGCCGTGGCTCAGCATCTGAATCATGGCGCCCTGTAAACCGTGGTGGTTTAAGGTGAACAAACCGGCGGCAATCAAGCCTACGTGCGAAATAGACGAGAACGCCACCAGGCGTTTCATGTCCTGCTGCCGGATGGCAATAATAGCGCCGTAGATAATCCCGATGATGGCCAATACCAGCGCCACGTTCGCCCACTGGCTCACGCCCAAGGGCACCACCGGCAGTAACCAACGCAAGGCACCGTAAATACCCATCTTCAGCATGATACCCGATAAGAGCATAGTCCCGGCGGCCGGAGCCGTGGTATAGGTATCAGGCTGCCAGGTATGGAACGGGAACACGGGCATTTTAATCGCGAAGGCAATGAACAGGAACCAGAACAACCAGCTTTGGGTACCGGCATCCAGCACTAATTGGTAGAAGGCAACTTCTTCAGAACTGTGCGTACCCGGCGTCTGGAAATACAGATACACAAAGGCAGCCAGCATGAACAAACTTCCGAAGACAGTGTAGATAAAGAACTTGAACGTAACACGTACCCGGTTCTCACCACCCCAAATTCCAGCAATGAAATAGATGGGAATAAGCGCTACTTCCCAGAAGAAGTAAAACACAAAGGCATCCAGCGCGGTGAACACCCCCAACAAACCAGTTTGCATGAACAGGATGAGCGCGTAGAAAGAAGATGGTTTCTCGTAGGTGTGCTTAGCCGTAGACAGGATAATCAACGGAACCAGGAACACGGTCAACAACACCATGAGTAAGCTGATGCCGTCAATGCCAACTTTGAACATGATGCCAGCATTGGCAATCCAGGGTTCATTGAGCAGGAATTGGGTACTTCCGTTTGGGGCGAAGTTAATCCAGGCCCATACGCCCAGTACCAGTTCCACCAAGGCAGCCCCGAAAGCGACTTTGCGGGCGCTGTCTCCTTTTACCAACAGTACCAGCAGTGCGGCCAACGCGGGCCATAAGATTATTAAAGCGGTTAACATGTTTGGCAGTATCAGAAAATAAAGTTCAGCAATAAGATTAACGTGATGCCCAGCACCATCAGGAGCAGGTAAGAACCGGTGGCTCCGCTTTGCACATAGCGCAGCGAGCGACCGCCGCCCAACGTGACTTTCCCGAACCCGTTCACAATTGGGTCAATGATGCCTTTCTCCACGAAGCGGTACAGCCCGGTAGACAGGCCCATCACGGGTTTCACAAACAAGCCGTTGTAGAGTTCATCCACGTAGTATTTGTTGTACACCAGTTTGTGCAGCGGCGACAAAGCAGCGCCTTCCTCAGCGGGAACAGTGCGTTTCTTGCCGTAGATGAAGTACGCCATGATGATAGCAACCACGGCCACTGCCACCGATACCGCCATCAAGGTGTATTCCAGTTCATGTGACAAGTGGTTCTCTGTGAAGGCACTTGGCACGGCTCTTCGGGCCAACTCATAAATAGGAGAAAGGAAATTACCCAATGAGTGGTTTTCGCTGAAAACCGGCGGTAAACCCATAAATCCCCCAATGGTGGAAAGGATGGCCAGGATAATCAACGGGATGGTCATCACCGCCGGAGACTCGTGCAGGTGATGACGCTGCTCCTCGGTGCCCCGGAAGTTTCCGTAGAACGCCAGGTACAACAGACGGAACATGTAGAAAGCCGTCATGAACGAGGTCAATAGACCGAACGCCCACATCACTTTGCTATGCACAAACACGTGCGCCAGCAATTCGTCTTTAGAGAAGAAACCAGCAAATGGCGGAATACCAGAGATAGCCAAGGTTCCAATTAAGAAGGTGATAAACGTGATGGGTAAGGCTTTTTTCAAACCACCCATTTTACGCAAGTCCTGCTCGCCGCTCATGGCATGAATCACGCTACCCGCACCTAGGAAAAGAAGGGCTTTGAAGAAGGCGTGCGTCAACACATGGAACAGCGAAGATGAATACGCCATTACGCCTAGCGCCAGGAACATATAGCCCAACTGGCTCACGGTAGAGTAAGCCAATACTTTTTTGATGTCGTTTTGGAAAAGACCGATGGTAGCCGCGAACAACGCCGTAGCCAGACCAATAATGGCGACAACTTCCAAAGTTTGCGGTGCCAGCGTGTACAACACGTTGGAACGAATCACCATGTAAATACCGGCCGTCACCATGGTCGCGGCGTGAATGAGGGCAGAAACCGGAGTTGGACCCGCCATTGCGTCTGGTAACCACGTGTAGAGCGGCAGCTGTGCTGATTTACCCATGGCACCTACAAACAGCAGCAAAGTAATTGCAATTACTACACCATCGTTTACTTCGCTCAATTGAGAAGCCTGGTTGAACACCTCGCCATACACTACGCTGCCGTAGGTCTGGAAAATCAGGAAAATCCCCAGAAGGAAGCCTAAGTCCCCGATGCGGTTGATGATGAAAGCTTTCTTAGCGGCGTTGTTGTACGGCGTGACCTTGTTCCAGAACCCGATGAGCAGGTACGAGCAAAGCCCCACGCCTTCCCAACCCACGAACATCATCACGTAGTTAGACCCCATCACCAACAGGAGCATGGAGAACACGAACAGGTTCAGGAAAGAGAAGAATTTACCGAAGTTCTCGTCATGGCTCATGTAGCCCGCCGAGTAAATGTGAATCACTGAACCCACGCCCGTTACCAACAGCAGCATAATCAGTGACAATTGGTCAATCTGGAACGAGAATGGTATGCGGAGGGCACCCACATGAATCCAGTTGAAGATATCGGTGGTGTACGGACGGTTGCCGTAGCCTTCAAACCCGAAGAAAAGGTACAGTGACAGCAGGAACGAGCCTATCACGGCGGAACAGCCAATCAGTCCCGCCAAGCCTTTCGGCAATTTCCGGTTACCCAACCCGTTAATCAGGAACCCGATTAGCGGCAGGAGCGGAATCAGCAAACACACCCAAGTCATCTCAGCGTTGTTTGCCGGCAAAATAAATTCTTGCATTTGTTAAAACGTAAATGGAACGGTATTCTTTAGAGAGTCAGTAGCGCAGGAAACCCGCTTTACCATTTCAGCTTGTTCAGGATGTTGATGTCGGTGGTGCGCACGTTCCGGTAAATCATCACGATAATGGCCAAACCCACCGCCACCTCGGCGGCAGCCACCGCCATGATGAAAAACACGAAAATCTGTCCGTTGGGGTCTGAGCGATAAGACGAGAAAGCCGTCAGCAACAGATTGACGGAGTTGAGCATCAACTCGATGCACATAAAGATGATGATGGCGTTGCGGCGGATGAGAACCCCAATAATCCCGATACAGAAAAGAGCGGTGCTGAAGAACAGGTAATAATTCAGCGGGATGGTCCTTATGACCTCAGGAATATCATTCATGATACAGACGTTGGTGAAATAAGCGGTGGACGCGCTTGACAACAGCGCCCAAAGTTATTCCCATTTTTTGGTAAAACACAATAAAACACGACCTCACCCCCGCCCCTCTCCCGCGGAGAGGGAAGTTCTGCCTTGCTGTTTTCGAGCTGCTTTCCAGAAAACAAGCTGAAAACAGCTGAAGCGACTTCTTTGCAAAACCTTTCTGCGTTTACAGCCTCGTTTTGGCAAAACAGAGCGAAAGCGTAGTAGCGGGAAAGTCCCTCTCCACGGGAGAGGGATTTAGGGTGAGGTTTCACTCCTCCTACATTTACGGCCTGTTTTTCAGAAAACAGGCCAAAAGTAGAATTTCATTCTTAGTACATTAAAAAAGGACAACATAAAAGCTGTCCTTTTTCAGCCTCCCGCAGGAGACTTAGAATCTGTTTTGCTCGCCCGGCTCACGCTTGCCCAGCATCACGGCACCAGCCATGGCCGCCAGGAACAACACCGAGGCTAACTCAAACGGCAACAGGTAATCCTTGAAAAGCACTTTCCCCAGGTTCTCCACCATCCCAATCTGGGAGTCAAACACGGCGGGTTGCATCATCTGGGTGTTCACGTCTTTCAAAGCGGCAATCATCACCACAAACAGGATTCCGCCGGCAATGGCCGCGGCAATCTTGCTTAACATAGGCTTGTGCTGCTCGGTGTCTTCGCGCATGTTCAGGAACATGATCACGAAGAGGAACAACACCATGATGGCCCCCATATACACAATGAAGTTTACCGCCGCCAGGAACTGCGCATTCAACAGAATGTAGTGTCCGGTTAAGGCGAAGAACGTCAGAATCATGAACAGAACGCTGTACACGGGGTTTTTGGAGGCAACTACCCCAATGGCCGCGAACAAGGTTAAGAAAGTGAGAAAGTAAAAGAAATTACCCGTCATAGTTAGAAATGATATACAGCGCGAGGCCGAGAATTATAGGTTTTCAATAGGCATGGGCTCTACCAGGCGGTCTTTGCCGTAGATGAACTCATCGCGCTCGTAGCGGGCTGGAGCGGTTTTGTCGTTCTGCAGGAAGATGGCCGCTTTGGGGCAAGCTTCTTCACACAGGCCGCAGAAAATGCAACGCAACATGTTAATCTCGTAGCTGATGGCGTATTTCTCCTCGCGGTACAAGTTCTCCTCGCCCCGTTTGCGCTCGCCGGCGACCATGGTAATGGCTTCGGCCGGACACGCCACCGCGCACAGACCACAGGCCGTGCAACGCTCTCTGCCTTTCTCGTCGCGCTTTAACACGTGCAACCCGCGCCACACCGTACTCATGGGGCGGGTTTCCTCCGGATATCTAATGGTCGCTTTCTTCTTGAAGAAGTGACGCATGGTGATAGATAACCCCTGGAAAATGGCCGGGAGATACATTCTCTCGGAAAAATTCATGGGTTTCTTCTCCAGCTTTTTCGCTCTATTACTAAGTGATTGCATGTCTCTTATACTCTTTAAATGATTGGGCAGAGGAACAACCTTTTACACCTGCTCCTCTCCTACTCATACAGTGCTTAGAACAACTCTGCCTTTAACAGAATGGCTCCGCCGGTCACGATTACGTTCAGGATAGACAACGGAATCAAGATTTTCCAGCCCAGGTTCATCAACTGGTCATAGCGGAAACGCGGCAACGTCCAGCGTACCCACATGAAGAAGAAGATGAAGAAGAAAATTTTAGCGAACAACACAACCGTTCCCAAGATAGTCACCACATTGTGCGGTAAGCCCAATTGGTTCATGAACGGGAAGTTGTAACCGCCAAAGTAAAGGGTTGCCATTACCGCCGAGGCCACGAAGATGTTCACGTACTCTGCGAACAGGTACAAGCCCATGCCCATAGAGCTATACTCGGTGTGGTAACCACCTACCAACTCGGTCTCGCACTCTGGTAAGTCAAAAGGCACGCGGTTTGTCTCGGCGAAGGCACAGATAATGAAAATCAAAAAGCCTACCGGCTGATAGAAGATGTTCCAGTTCATACCAGACACGCCAAACATCTCCTGCCCTTGCTGCGCCGCGATGTCACGCATGGAAAGCGTACCCGTTACCAGCAACAGCGCAATGATGGACATCCCCATGGCCAGCTCGTAGCTGATGTTCTGGGAAGCCGCCCGGATGGCCCCTAACAAAGAGAATTTATTGTTGGAAGCCCAGCCCCCAATCATGATGCCGTACACGCCCAAGGCCACAATACCGAACACGTACAGAATCCCGATGTTCACCTCAATGGCCTGTAAGTGGATGTATTCACCGCCAATCAGCAACGTGCCGCCAAACGGAATGACCGCGCTGGACATACAGGCCGTTAACATCGCCAACGAAGGGCCGGCAATGAACAGGAACTTGTTCGCGTTGGCCGGCACGAATTCTTCTTTGAAGAACAGTTTTACCGCATCGGCTAACGGCTGCGCCAAACCGAGCGGGCCCGCACGGTTTGGGCCTACCCGATCCTGGATGAAAGCAGCCACTTTTCGCTCAGCGTAGGTGGAGTAAGTGGCAATCAGCAACGTAATACCGAATACGGCAAAGATGATGAGCCCTTTGATTAATAAGATGTCTAACTCCATTATACGTGTCTTCCTAGGTTAAAAGGAGTGGATTCTAAGTCTTCTTCGGTTGAGCCGGGCAAGTTCGGGATCACGTTCACGTTCAGCACCGGCAACTCGTAGTGGTTGGTGGAAATCACCGACGTACGGGCAATCTTGCGCGGCCCTTCAATGGTCCAGTCGTTGGGGTCTTTCTTGTCGAAGCGGCAGGTATTGCAGATGAACTCCTGCACCTCACCGTATTGGTCTTTGCGGCCCGTTACGCGCAACACATCGTTCCCCCGCATCCAGAGCACCACCCTGCCTGCGCAGGTGGGGCAGTCGCGGTGCGCGTCTACCGGTTTGGTGAACCACACGCGGTTCTTGAACCGGAACGTCTTATCCGTCAAGGCGCCTACCGGGCACACGTCAATCACATTGCCGGAGAACTCGTTGTCAATCACGTTCTCAATGTAAGTCCCAATCTCGGCGGCGTCGCCCCGGCCTAGCACCCCGTGCACACGTTTCTCGGTCAACTGGTCGGCGGTGTACACGCAACGGTAGCACAAAATGCAGCGCGTCATGTGCAACTGAATGAGCGGCCCGATGTCGATTTTCTCAAAGGTGCGGCGCTCTTCCTCGTAGCGCGTGGCCGAGGTGCCGTGCTCATACGAGAAGTTCTGCAGATCACACTCGCCGGCCTGGTCGCAGATAGGGCAATCCAGGGGGTGGTTGATCAACAGCATCTCCACCACGCCTTTGCGGGCGGCTAGCACATCGGGGTTGGTGGTGTTCTCCACCACCATGCCGTCTTGTACCGGCGTAATGCAGCTCGCCACCAACTTGGGCATGGGGCGCGGGTCTTTCGCGGAGCCGGCCGCTACCCGCACCATACAGGCGCGGCATTTTCCGCCGGTTCCCTTTAAAGGGGTATAGTAGCACATGGCCGGGGGCACTATTTCGCCGCCTATTTTACGGGCTGCGTTGAGGATGGTGGTTCCTTCCTCAACCTCCACCTCTATGCCATCAAACGTAATTTTTACCATTTCAAATTATTGTTGATTGCTGGTTGTCAATTGCTCTTGACGCGCAACAAATGGCTGTTTATATATACTTGTGTTTTAGGCCTGTTTTCTAGGAAACAGCCTCTAAACGGCAATTCACTTTTTAACTTTCTAGCAAGAACCTTTGAGAAGTTTTACTGTCAACTACACCCTTCTCCCCATTTTGTCATCCTGAAAGGATCTTGGTGGCGAACGGTAAGGACGTTTCTCGTCAGCTTTTCTAGCTTGCCCACAAGATCCTTTCAGGATGACAGGTGGGAGGTTTTATGAAGCTGTTTCAGGCCTGCTTTCTCCAAAACAGGTCTGAAACAGATATTTATGCTAATACAGATTCAGATTTGTTGAACACCGCGCCCGGAGCCGTAGCTGCCTGCGGATGTTTCACGTGCCACTCGAATTCCTCACGGAAGTGACGAACGGCCGCCGCAACCGGCCAGGCAGCGGCATCACCCAACGGACAGATGGTGTTTCCTTCTATCTGCTTGGCCACGCTTACCAGCAGGTCAATGTCACGCATGTGGCCGTGGCCGTGCTCAATGCGGTGCAATACTTTCTCCATCCAGCCGGTTCCTTCACGGCACGGGCTGCATTGGCCGCAAGACTCGTGGTGGTAGAAACGGGCCAAAGTCCAGGTATGGCGCACAATGCAGGTTTGGTCATCCATCACGAAGAATCCGCCGGAACCTAACATGGTACCGGTGGCGAAACCTCCGTCAGAAAGCGACTCGTAGGTCATCAGGCGGTCTTCGCCGTTGGTGGTTTTCAGGATTAACTCTTTCGGCAGAATCGGAACGGAAGAACCTCCCGCGATGACCGCTTTCATGTCACGGCCTTTCCAGATACCGCCGCAGTACTCGTCTGAGTAGATGAATTCCTCTACGGGAACCCCCAACTCAATTTCGTACACACCTGGCTTGTTGATGTTTCCACCCGCAGAAATCAATTTGGTACCGGCGCTACGGCCAATCCCGAACTTCGCGTATTCGGCAGCGGTGTTGGTGATAATCCACGGAACAGTAGCAATGGACTCCACGTTGTTCACCACGGTCGGGCACCCGTAAAGGCCCCACACCGCCGGGAACGGAGGCTTGTTACGCGGGTTTCCGCGCTTGCCTTCCAAAGATTCCAGCAACGCTGTTTCCTCGCCGCAGATGTACGCGCCACCGCCTGGGTGCACGTGCAAGTCCAGAGAGTAACCGCTTCCTAAGATGTTCTCGCCCAGGAAACCGTTGGCATACGCTTCCGCGATGGCTTTCTCCAGAATGCGCAGCACGTACAATAACTCACCCCGGATGTAGATATAAGAGGTGCGGGCACCCAGCGCGTAGCTAGACGTAATCATCCCCTCAATCAACAAATGCGGCAGTTTCTCCATCAGGTACCGGTCTTTGAAAGTACCCGGTTCTGATTCGTCGGCGTTGCACACTAAGTAGCGGGGCTTGCCTTCTGGCTTGGCCAAAAAGCTCCACTTCATCCCCGTAGGGAATCCGGCACCACCCCGGCCTCTTAAGCCCGAAGCTTTCACTTCTTCCACCACTTCCTCAGGGGACATGGTTTTAATGGCTTTTTCTACCGAGGCATAGCCGCCGTGCTTGCGATATACGTCAAAGGTGTGGATGCCTTCAACGTTGATATGTTCAGTTAATAATTTTCTTCCCATGGTTTCCTTACGGTTAAGGCTTTCAGGTCTTCCAGCATCTGGTCTGCGCGGGCAGGGTTTAGGTCTTCGTAGAATTGCTCGCGAACTTGCAGCATCGGTCCGGTGCCGCAGGATGCCAGGCATTCCACGGTTTTAAGGGTAAAGTTACCGTCAGCCGAGGTCTCGCCTACTTTGCAGCCCAGACGGTTCTCCAGGTGCTCAATGAGTTGGTCAGAACCCCGCAGCATGCAAGGGCCCGTGCGGCATACTTCCAGCACGTGCTTGCCTACCGGCTTCAGGTTGAACATGGTATAGAAGGTGGCTACCTCGTATACTTCTATGGGTTGGATGTTCAGGATTTCGGCCACTTTGTCCATCACCTCTGGGCTTACCCAACCACCGAACTCCGCTTGCGCGATGTGCAGGATGGGCAAAATGGCTGATTTCTGACGGTCAGCAGGATAATGAGATAAGTAGCGCCGGATTTCGGCCATAGCCCCTTCCGAGAACTGTACTTGATTTACGCTTGCTGTTTGCTCCATGTATTTTTTTGCTCCTAATGCTCTTTAAAGGAACATTAATCGAGGTTTGTATTTAATGCGGCTATCGCATTTGCGACCACACGTTTGAGTTCAGGTAGGTTGCTTTCAATGATTTGCCACACCAACCGGTCACTCACTTTAAAGTATTCGTGCACCATCAGATTGCGGAACGCTTTCACATTGCGCCAATCAATGGAGGTATATTCTGCCTTTGTCTCTTCTGAAAGATGGCCTGCTGCCTCCCCTATTATCTCAAAGCATTTCACACAGGCCAATACCATCATGCGGTTGCTTGAGAAAGCCTCAAAGGTAACACCTTTTGTGAAGGCCTCTATTTCAGAAACAGCATCGGCGATGTGTTGCAGACGCTGAACATCACCCAGCTTACTTCGCATAAATAAGCTTCTTGTCTTTCTCAATGAAAGGCTGCAAATGGCGCGACACTCCGTCTGAGGGCACTACATCTACTTTCCGTTTCAACAATCTCTGTAAGTCCTGGTGCATTCCGAAGAACTTGTACCCAATCTGTACAGAGTAATCTAAGTCCACCAATAAATCAATGTCACTGCCAGCATCTGCTTCGCCACGGGCATAAGACCCAAACAGGTAGGCATTTAAAACGGGCTGCTCTTTGAAGTACTCCCGAATCTTTTCCAACTCCTGTTCTGTCAGTTCCATGGCTATTTCATTTTATGCGTCCAGCTCGCCGGCAATCACGTTCATGGAAGAAAGGATCACAATCGCATCTGACAACTGGGTGCCCACCACCATCTCCGGATAGGCCTGGTAATAGATAAAGCAAGGTCTTCTGAAATGCAGGCGGTACGGCGTACGGCCTCCGTCAGACACTAAATAGAACCCAAGCTCACCGTTTCCGCCTTCCACCGAGTGGTACACTTCGCCTACCGGTGCGTCAATCTCGCCCATCACAATCTTGAAGTGATAGATAAGTGCTTCCATGTTGCGGTACACGTCCTGCTTTGGCGGCAGGTAGAACTCCGGGGCGTCGGCGTGGAACGGCCCTTCTGGCAGGTTGTCCATGGCCTGCTGGATGATGCGCAAGCTCTGCCAGATTTCCTCGTTACGCACCATAAAGCGGTCGTAGGTGTCGCCCTTGGTACCTACTGGAATCTCGAAATCGAAGTCCTGGTAAGAAGAGTAAGGGTTCATGACGCGCACGTCATAATCCACACCCGCGGCTCTTAGGTTAGGGCCGGTAAAGCCGTAGTTCAAGGCGCGCTCTGCGGTGATGGGCCCCACGTTCTCCACCCGGTCAATGAAAATCCGGTTGCGGTTGAACAGGGTCTCAAACTCGGTCATTACTTTAGGGAAGTCGCGCAGGAAATCTCTGATCTTCTGGATGGCTACCGGAGACAAATCGCGTTCCATGCCGCCTACTCTACCCATGTTGGTAGTCAAGCGGGCACCGCAGATTTCCTCGTAGATTTCATAGATTTTCTCTCTTTCCTGAAAAACGTACAGGAAGCCCGTGAAGGCTCCGGTATCCACACCCAAGATAGAGTTGCAAATCAAGTGGTCGGCAATACGGGCCAGTTCCATCACGATTACCCGGATGTACTCGGCACGTTTGGGAACGGTCACGCCCAACAGCTTCTCTACTGTCATCCACCAGCCCATGTTGTTGATGGGCGAGGAGCAGTAGTTCATGCGGTCGGTAAGCGGGGTGATTTGGTAAAAGTTACGGCGCTCCGCGATTTTCTCGAAGGCGCGGTGGATGTACCCAATCGTCGGCACGCCAGACACAATCTTCTCGCCATCCATTTGCAGGATGTTCTGGAAGATGCCGTGCGTGGCAGGGTGCGTAGGTCCTAAATTCAGAGTAGTTAGCTCCTGCATGTAGGAATCTGGGGTAACTATCTGGGTATTCTGTTTGGCTAACTCCATGTGGGAACTTAGTAGAGAGCAGAAACGCCGGCGGCCTTGTCTCTAGAGCAAAGCCGGGGGCATTTATGAAGTTTATCTTCCGAAGAAGGTATTGATCTTGTCTTCGCGGGTCTGGTCTTCCAGCGGGAACTCCTTGCGCATAGGAAACGCCTCCATCTCCTCCACATTGAGAATGCGGATAAGGTTGGGGTGGCCCTCAAAGCGGATGCCGTAGAAGTCAAAGGTTTCACGCTCCATCCAGTTGGCCGTTTGGTACAGGTTGGTGGCCGTTGGCACCACGGCATCGTCTTCCGAGAAGAAGATTTTGATACGCAGCCGCACGTTGTGCACCAGGCTGTGCAGGTGGTAAATCACGCCTAATTCCTGCCCTTTGCTATCTGGGTAATGGATACCGCATAAAGTGGTCAGGAACTGGAATTGCAGGAAAGCATCATCATACAAGGCCTGTAGCATTGGGATGATGTTTTCCCGGGTAGTGGTCACGGTCACGAGCCCGTAAGGCTCATGCATATCAAACAACTGGTCGCCAAATTTCTCTTGCAGCGTTTGTACCAGCAGTTCATTGGTTAGTTCGGCCATGCTTATTTAATGTTGTAAGAAGCCAGTAATGCTTGATATTCCGGGGAGTTCCGGCGGCGGATAGACTCGTTCTCGGCTAAATCCTGAATGCGCATCAAACCATCCAGAATCTGCTCAGGGCGCGGCGGGCAACCGGGCACGTACACGTCTACCGGTATAATGCGGTCAATGCCTTGCAACACGCTGTAAGAGTCAAAGATACCACCGCTGGTAGCGCAGGCGCCTACGGCGATTACCCAACGGGGCTCAGCCATCTGCTCATACACCTGTTTCACCACCGGCCCCATTTTCTTGGCAATTGTCCCCATCACCATCAGCAAATCGGCCTGGCGGGGCGAGAAACTGGGGCGCTCAGACCCGAAACGGGAAATATCATAGTGCGAGCCCATGGTAGCCATGTACTCAATACCGCAGCAGGAAGTAGCAAACGGCAACGGCCACAAAGAGTGCTTACGGGCCAGACCTACTACTTTCTCCAGGGAAGTGGCGAAAAAGCCGGTTCCTTCAACCCCTTCTGGGGCGTCTACCATGGTTAAATTGCTATTGTTATCGCTCATGAGTCGTTTTCGCTTAGTTTTCAGAAAAACAGGCCAGAAACCGGCCTCTTCCTGAACACCTTATCGCCTGTAAAAGTTTGCTGGTATTCCCGCGAATTCAGATGCTATTCCCACTTAAGAACGCCTTTCTTGATCACGTAGAAGAAGCCGGTCAGAAGCAGTCCCATGAACATGAGCATCCAGACGAAACCATCCAGCCCTAACGCTCTGAAATTCACTGCCCACGGATAGAGGAAAATCACCTCCACGTCAAACAGCACGAACAGGATGGCGATCAGGAAATACTTGATAGAGACGGGGGCCCGGGCATCGCCTTTGGATTCAATGCCGCATTCCCAGGAGGCGTTTTTCACCGCGCTCTTGCGTTTGGGGCCAATGTTGTGGGTGACCACCATGGCGAAAACCACAAAACCAAGGGCCGCCAGAAACTGAATCACGATGGGCAGGTAGTCACTGGGCAAATATTGAGCAGGGATTGTTGTTTCCATAGTATACAGATATTTGGTGCAAAATTAGACACTTAAACCTAAGATTCAAACTAAAAAGAAGTTTGCACTTTTGGTTGGAGCCACTATTTAAACAAACGAACAGCCGTTCTGAATATTTTACAAAATCAACAGTCTGCAACCTGTAATTTTTAAATTAATTAGAATTAATTAGTGATTCTTGCAATATTTCATAAAATTTAGACACTTAATGGGAACGAGTGTTGGAATTACACTCTAGCAAGCGGAGAAGTGTCCCTCCATTCCCCCGCTTGCTTTTTAAGTAAGTTTTCTTCACACTGATAAAAGCCCGGTTATTTTAGCTGGGCTTTTTCCATGCAGGCAACGCTTGAAATCAATGGGCTCGGCGTTACCTTTGCCTCCGTCAGGACTTAACGGCCCAGAATTTGCATTGGCCTGTTACGCCATTTTAGACGTGTTTTTATGAAAAGGAAGAGAAACTATCTTTTTGCGTTTATATTACCCCTCACCTTCCTGCTGGCGTTTGCCCCGCCTAAACTGAAGAAGGTGACGGTCGCCAAAAACGTGACCTTGTCCATTCCGCAGAACTTTGACGTGATGCCCGATGACGGCATCGCCCGCGAATACCCGGCGGCCCGCAAGCCGCTGGGCGTGTTCACCAGCCCCGACGGCAACGTGGACATCAGCGTGAACCAACGCCCCAGCACGTTCCCCGCCGATGACATCAACATCCTGCTGCCATTCTACAAAGCATCTATCCAACGGATGTTCACCGAGGTGCAGTTCCTGCGCGAGGAGAAACAGACCATCAACGGCCGCGATTTCCTGGTGTATGAGTTTGTGTCTACCGTACGGGACGAACGCCGCACCCGCAACATGGCCCCCATCCGCAAGTACACGCTTATCCAGTACACGTTCCAGAAAGACCAGATGCTGATTTTCAGTTTCAATGCCCCGGCACAACTGCAGAAAGAGTGGCAGGAAACGGCCCGGGCGATCATGGCCAGCGCCAGTGTGAAGTAAAACCTCACCCCCAACCCCTCTCCCACGGAGAGGGGAGCGTTCCCATTAACATGTTTTGAGCCTCTTTCCCAGAAAACGAATCAAAAACGCAATCGCATTGCCTCCCCTCTCCGTGGGAGAGGGGCTGGGGGTGAGGTCATTTGTAACATTGCAGAACGAGTGGCAGTAGAAAAGAGCCACCCGTTTCCATTTCATAGAACCCCAACCTGTGCTCAGCATCCATTCAGACGAACATTTTATGCGCGAGGCCTACAAGCAGGCGCAATACGCCCTGGAAGAAGGCGAAATTCCCATTGGGGCCGTGGTGGTCTGCCAAAACAAAATCATCGCGCGCGCCTACAACCAAACCGAGAAACTGAACGACGTGACGGCCCACGCCGAGATGCTCGCCTTCACCGCCGCCGCTAACCACCTAGGCAACAAATACCTGCACGATTGCACCCTGTACGTAACCGTAGAACCCTGCGTGATGTGCGCCGGCGCGAGTTACTGGTCGCAGTTGAAACGCGTGGTCTATGCCACCGCAGACGAGAAACGCGGCTACCGGAGAACGGGTGTGAACCTGCTGCACCCCAAGACCGAACTGACCACCGGTATTCTGGCCCATGAGTGTGCGCAATTGATGACCGAGTTCTTTAGAGCGAAAAGAATTTAGTTTATCTTTGGCCCGTTCCGTATGAATAGCAGAACCTTTGTATTTCTAACCTAAAACACCTAAAACTATGGCATTTGAACTTCCGCAACTTCCGTATGCGTACGATGCGCTAGAACCGCACATCGACCGTCAGACCATGGAAATCCACCATACCAAGCACCACCAGGCGTACACCACTAACCTGAACAACGCCATCCAGGGCACTGAGAAAGAAAATCAGTCTATTGAGGAAATCTTGCGTGATGCGGCTAAAACGCCGGCCATCCGCAACAACGGCGGCGGATTCTACAACCACAACCTGTTCTGGACTATCCTTGCCCCTAACGCGGGTGGCAACCCCACCGGCCCGGTAGCGGAGGCGATTGACAAAGCCTTCGGGTCGTATGATGCCTTCAAAGAGGAATTCGCGAAAGCCGCTACCACTCGTTTCGGGTCTGGCTGGGCCTGGCTTTGCGCCGTGGAAGGTGGTTCTGTTGCCATCTGCTCTACCCTGAACCAGGACAATCCTTTGATGGAAGGTGTTGATTCTTGCGGTGGCGTTCCCATCTTGGGCTTGGACGTGTGGGAACACGCCTATTATCTGAAATACCAGAACCGCAGACCAGAGTACATCGCGGCGTTCTTCAACCTGATTAACTGGGACGAAGTGAACCGCCGTTACGCCCAAGCCAACGGCTAAGCGAGTAAAGATTTCAATAAGATGAAAGGCCTTCCTGATTGGGAAGGCCTTTTTTTGTGGCTTTCGTTTTGAGCCTGTTTCTCTAAAAACGCCTTTAAAACAGCGTTCCTTTTTAGTATGCAGAATCCGCGCATACTAGCCATAGTAGTGGATTAATCTGTTTCAGAGCCGTTTTTCAGGAAACTGCCCCAAAGTAACTTCCGCTGGCGCGAGCTTGCAGCTCGTGTCCACACGTATACAAGGAATACTTCTGCTGATTATTTTAAAAAAGAGGAACAATAATGAGTCCGGACACGAGCTGCAAGCTCGCGCTAGCTGACAACGTTATAAATACTTTGTTTCAGCCTTGATTTCTTGAAAACAGGCAATAAACGCATTCTGGCCCATTTCCTTTGGCAATAGCAATGTAGCCCTCCTACTTATTTACAAGATAAAATTGTAATATAGCCTCTGGACTAAACAGGCTTGTATGGAGGTATTGCTGCTTTTGGTGTTGGTGGGGTTAGCGCTTTGGTTTGGCACCAGAATCTCAAACCATTTGCTGGAACACCGCCGCGACCTGCAGGACGTACGGGAGGAACTGGCCCGCCTGCGCGAACAACTCAGCCGCTCCACCGTTCGCCCGCCGGTAGATGCCGCCGCCGCGATGCGCAGGGATGCTGATTCCCGGGCTGCCTCGGCACCGCCCCAAGTTTCGGCGCAGCCTTCCGCGCCACCTGTTCCTACACCTCCGCCGGTTTTCACGCCAACTATTCCGGTTCTGGTTGAAACACCAGTTGAGCAATCTACCCTAACGCCCGTTCCAGAACCGGTGCCGGTGGCCGCTTTCACCTCAACTCAGGAGACTTCTGTTTTCCAGGAGTCTGAACCGGCCAAGCCTTCCATCTTCACCCGCAAGCTGGATTGGGAGAAGTTCATCGGCGAGAACCTCATCAACAAACTGGGGATTGCGATTCTGGTGCTGGGCATCGGGTTCTTCGTGAAGTATGCCATTGACCAGGACTGGATAAACGAAGTGGGGCGCGTAGCCATTGGTTTGCTGGCGGGCGGGGCTTTGTTGGGCGTGGCGCATCGGTTACGGAAGGAGTACAAGGCGTTCAGTTCGGTGCTGATTGGCGGGGGCATGGCGGTGTTGTATTTTACCATCGCTATTGCGTTTCATGAGTACCAGATTTTCAGCCAGACGGTCGCGTTTCTGTTGATGGCGGCTATTACGGGGGTTACCATTTTCCTGGCCGTGGCCTATGACCGCATGGAGTTGGCGGTGCTGGCGTTGATTGGCGGGTTTGGGAGTCCGTTCATGGTGAGTACCGGCGAAGGCAATTACGTGGTGTTGTTCGTGTTCATTTTGCTGCTGAACGTAGGCATTCTGGTGCTGGCGTACTTCAAGAAGTGGAACCTGCTCAACCTGATTGCCTACGGGTTTACCATTCTGCTGTTCGGCAGTTGGTTTGGCACGCGGGTGGTGGGCATGGTCAATCCGCCGTACGTGGGCGCATTGGTGTTCGCAACGCTGTTTTACCTGGTGTTCTTCGGGATGACCATCATTTACAACGTGAAGGAGCGCCGGAAATTCACCGGGCCCGAGATTCTGATGCTGTTAAGCAACACGTTTCTGTATTACGGCGTGGGCATGTACGTGATGTCGCAGGTGGCCGGGGGCAGTTACCGGGGCTTGTTCACCATCTTATTAGGCGTTTTCAACTTCGTGTTTGCGTACGGGCTGTATCGCAGCAACCGTGTAGACCGCAATCTGGTGTACCTGCTCATTGGGTTGGTTTTGACGTTCCTGAGTTTATCGGCGCCAATCCAGTTAGAGGGGAATTACATCACGCTGTTCTGGGCACTGGAGGCGGTCTTGTTGCTCTGGTTGTCGCAGCGTTCCGGCATTCAGCTCATCAAATACGCCTCGGTGCTGGTGCTGTTTTTGATGCTGGGAAGCCTGAGCATGGACTGGCTGGATTATTCCATTTCCCGCGAAGGTTTGCCACTGCTCCTGAACAAGCTTTTTGTCACCGGCGTAGTAGTGGTCGCCTCGCTGGCGGGAACCTGGTGGCTTTTAGCCCGCGAAAACCCCGATTCTCTGCAAGGCAAGTTCATGACCTCGTACCGTACGGTGGTAGGCATTTTACTGGTGGTTTTTCTGTACTTAGTGCTGCTGCTGGAAGGACAGCACCAACTGACTCATTCTACCCTGAGCGTTGATGTTCAGATTCAAGTACTGGGCTTCTTCCATTACCTGTTTTTGCTGGGCCTGCTGTGGTGGAGCGGCCGTTTACCCAATCCTGTCTACGGCAGAATTGTCATGGGCCTGTCGGTGGTGGGATTGTTGGCGTATCTCACCAACCTGCAACCCTCGGCGAGCTACCTCCGGAACGGCTATCTGTTCAACCAAACGGAGACCTTATCAGCCTTTCTCACCCACTACCTCCCGCTGTTCACGCTGGTGCTGTTGCTGGCGATGGTGCTCAGAAAAGTGCAGCAGCAGTTCGGGTTTGGCAGCAGACTGGGAAAAATAAGTTTGTGGCTGGCGAGCGCCGCCGGGGTGTTTCTGCTGAGCTATGAGTTGGTGCATCTTTGGCTGTTGAAGTCGCACCCCACTTCCGCCGAGCTGTACAACTCCATGAGCCACATCCGGAAGATTGGTTTTCCTATTCTCTGGGGCGTGATTTCGTTTGCGCTCATGATGCTCGGCATGTCCCGGAAAATCAAAACGCTGCGCATCATCTCGCTTACTTTGTTCTTCCTGACCTTGCTTAAACTGTTCCTGTTTGATGTGCGGGATATGTCGGAGGGTGGCAAGATTGCCGCGTTTATCTGTCTGGGCGTCCTGCTACTGGTGATTTCGTTTATGTACCAGAAGCTCAAAAACCTTATATTAGAAGGAGAAACCAAACCCGTGGATGCTAGCCCTGTTTCCGATGACGCGTAAATTGCTGTTCCTTTTAGTTGGATTGCTTTTGCGCGTTCTCCCCAGCCAGGCGCAGGAGTTTGCCTGGCAAGCCCAACTGGGCCCCGTGCCGCAGCCGGGCTACCACCGTATTCTGCTTTCTCCGCAGGTCACGGGCCACGCACAACCTAATCTGGAAGACCTGCGGTTGTTCCAAGGCAAGGGGCAAGCGGTTCCGTATTTGGTACGCACAGAGTCTCCTGTACAGTACCGCACCTTGTTCAAGCCCTACCAAATCCTGCGTTATACTCGTCAGCCGGGCGGCGTGTCTGAGCTTTTGGTGCACAATCCGGAAAAAAGGCGCATAAACAACATCAGCCTCCAGATTGGCAATGCCGAAGTCCGGAAACAGGTTTCTCTGAGCGGCAGCGATGACCAGCAGAATTGGTACGTGCTCAAGGAACAGGACGTGCTGTACGCCATCCGGAACCCCAGAAGCACCGCCGAGGTCAAGTTGCTGGATTTCCCATTAAGCGATTACCGGTATTTCCGGCTTCAACTGAACGACTCTGCCAGTGCCCCGCTCAACATCCTGCAGGCCGGTTACTATGACACGTATTCAGAGGCCGGCAAGTACACCCGCATTCCTATCCAATCGCTCACCCGCGTAGACAGCACCCAGAACCAGACTACGTATCTGCACCTGCGTTTCGGGCAACCGGTGTACCCCGAGCAAATCGTTTTCCACATCTCGGCGCCGCATCTGTACTTCCGGTCGGGGCAGGTAATTATGGGCAAGCAGAAGGGGCAGGAACGCCGCAGAAAAAGACGCCGCCGCGCCCGGATGGAGGAGATTTCTGTGCCGTTGCTGCTTCATTCCAACGCGCCCGCCGTGCTGGAGTTGCCGCGCCAAAAAGTAGAGGAATTGACTATCCAGATTGAGAACGCCGACAATCCGCCGTTGACCATTGACTCCGTCCAAGTGCTGCAACTGAACCGGTACCTGGTGGCCGCGCTGGAACCCCACCAAACCTACACCCTGCGCTTCGGGAACGAGAAACTGAACGCCCCCGACTATGACCTGCAGTTCTTCCAGGACAGCATTCCGCAGGATATTCCTGTTCTCCAAGTGCAGAACCTGCAGTCCGTTTCGGGGCCGAAAACGCCGAAACAGGCCCAAAACTCCAAGCTGCTCATTTGGGCGGCCATTGCCGTGCTGGCGGTTGGGTTAGGCTATATGACGGTGCGCCTGCTGCGCGACATGGAGAAAAAAGGATAAACGCATCTTTCGTTTCGAGGCCGTTTTTGTAAATTATATAATTATTTTATTGCTATATAATAGGGTAGTTTACTTAAAGTAAGGATGGGCTTATTGCGGAATCAGCAATGAGGAGCAGGCGTTAAGGAATAGAGATCGCCAAACCTTTATTCCTATGACCACCTGCCCCCACTGCCATAGTCCGAAGATAGTGAAAAACGGCAAGAGCTACCACTCAAAGCAGAACTACAAGTGCCGCCACTGCCGCAGGCAGGCGGTAGAACGTGAGCCGGAAAGGCTCTTCAGCCGCGATGAGTTGCTAAGGGGGCTGCTTTTGGAGCGGCTCTCTTTGCGGGCCATAGCCCGCCTGCTCAAGGTGAGCGTAGGCTGGCTGGTGCCGCGCGTGAAGGCCCTGTGGCAGGGGGCCGCAGAACGTCTGCCACAGGGCAGGCTGGAGGAGACGGAGGTGGGGCTGCTGTGCGTGGAGGCCGACGAGCAGTGGGGCTTCGTGGGCGCCAAGGACTGCCCCGTGTGGCTGTGGCTGGCCATGGAGCGGCGCACGGGGCTGGTGGTGGGCTTCCACCTGGGGGAGCGGGACACGGAAGGGGCGATGGGCCTGTGGCTGAGCATCCCGCAAAAGCTACGGGAAAAGGCACTGGTTTTCACGGATGGGCTGGAGGCCTACGGGGCTGTGTTCGCAAAAGGGCAGCACCAGCCGGAGGGAAAGAGGGAGACCACGAAGATGGAGCGGCTCAACAACACCCTGCGCCAAAGGTGCGCCAGGCTGGTGAGGAAGACACTCTCCTTCTCCAGGTCATGGGAGAACCACCGGCTGGCAATACGATACTTCCTCTACAGCTATAACCTTGAGAAATTGGCAAAAATGCCATCCTTACTTTAAACACACTACCTATAATAGAAGTCTTGCCGTATTTATAATTTCTTCACTGACAATTTTCAGCGCTTCCGCACCAGTTCCAAGTTGCTCTTAGTGTGTAGGCTTACCACCATCTTTTGTAGATTTCCCGACGGAATAAGTAAAGCATCTCACTACTATCTTATTGCAATAGAATATTCAGCATGTTATCGGTATTGTTAATAAATTCTTTTGTGACGGAATACAATTCCGTCTCCTTATAAGCAACTTCCTTAAACCCGGAACTTGACAGTTCATAGATAACCGCGCCGGGATATGCTAAAACGATTGGCGAATGCGTGGCAATGATAAACTGAGATTTATTGCTGATTAGTTCTTTCATACGAACAAGCATCGCCATCTGCCGTGTGGGTGAAAGGGCAGCCTCAGGTTCATCTAAGATATATATCCCATTCCCGCTGAACCTATTCATGAAAAGAGCCCAGAATGATTCCCCATGGGACTGTTCGTGCAGTGACCTGCCTCCGTATGAATCAATTATAGGTTTCCCGCCGCCGCCTTTGTCTAACTCTTCAATCTGAGTCGCTAGATTATAGAAGCTCTCGCTGCGTAAGAAGAACCCATCCTTTGGTTGCTTATAACCTTTAGATAAATGAATATACTTATAAAGATCGGAATGGGAAGCCCTTGTGGAGAAACTGAAGTTTTTTGTTCCCCCTTCCGGGTTGAAACCACAGGAAAGGGCGATGGCCTCTAAAACAGTTGATTTACCCATGCCATTTTCTCCGACTAGGTACGTTACCTCATCTCCAAATCTAATCCCGTCAAAATTATTGAAAGCCGGCAAATCAAAGGGGTATTTATTGGGGTTCGTTTCAGAATCCTGTCTGAACCTTAATTCCTGTAAATAAGCATTTGAGACCATGATTAAATATGATAATAAAGTTTCTTTAAATATAGAGGCTTTATTTAGAAGCACCTGAGTCACCGACAGGTATCCTCGTCGGCTCAGGTCAAGTCAGTGCTAAAGCAGGTGGTGTTTCTATACAACCATAAACGTCCTCACCTAGGCTGCGACTATGTTTGCCGCAGAGCAGGCGCATCGGGAAAAGCCTTGGCATAAATTTTTACTTTTCTTGATATTCCTTTCTTGAGAGGATAAACGCACCTTCCGTTTCAGGGCCGTTTACCAGAAAACAGGCAGAAAACGAGGCGCTTTTCGGCTTATTTAGTACCTTTCATCAGCTTACCCGCCACCTTCCAAACACCACCTTAACAAACAGAACCACATGCAACACCCCTACTCCACCCGGTTTTTCCGGCAGTGCCTTCCCTTGCTGCTGGGCGGCTTGACCTTTTTAACGCCCTTCGCCGCTGAGGCCCAGAAAAAGCCGAAAGCCAGTACGGCCAAAAACAAGAAAGCGGCGCAAGACCCGTATCCCGAAAAACTGTACAACGGGATGACTTGGCGCTCCATTGGGCCGTACCGGGGCGGGCGTTCGGCTACCGTGACCGGCGTACCGGGCAAACCGAACCTCTACTATTTTGGGGCGACGGGTGGCGGCGTGTGGCGCACCAAAGACGGTGGTTCCAGCTGGGAGAACATCTCGGACAAGTACTTCGGGGGTTCCATTGGCGCGGTGGCCGTGAGCGAGGCCGACCCCAATGTGATTTACGTGGGCGAAGGCGAGAAAACCGTGCGCGGCAACGTGTCTTCGGGTTTTGGCATGTGGAAATCCGTGGATGCGGGCCAGACCTGGCAATCCATCGGACTGAAAGATTCCAAGCACATCTCGCGCGTGCGCATCCACCCCAAGAACCCTGATTTGGTGTACGCGGCGGCAATGGGCAACATCTACGCCCCCAACGACATGCGCGGCGTGTACCGCTCCAAAGACGGCGGCAAGAACTGGGAACGCGTGCTGTTCGTGAACAACGAGGTGGGCGTGGTAGACCTCACCATAGATCCGGTGAACCCCCGGAACCTGTACGCCACCTCTTGGCGCATACAACGCACGCCGTACAGCCTTTCTTCTGGCGGCCCCGGCTCCGGTATCTGGAAAAGCACCGACGGTGGCGATACCTGGAAAGAAATCTCCCGCGCCACCGGCTTGCCAAAAGGCACCTTGGGCATCATTGGCGTCACCGTCTCCCCGGTAAACAACCAGCGCGTGTGGGCCTTGGTGGAAGCCGAAGACGGCGGTTTGTTCCGCTCAGAGAACGGCGGCGAAACCTGGACGAAGGTCAACGAAGACCGCAGCCTGCGCCAACGGGCCTGGTACTACACCCGCCTCACCGCCGACCCGCAGAACGTAGACGGTGTGTACGTGCTCAACGTAGGCCACCATTATTCCACCGACGGCGGCAAGACGTTCAAATCCATTCCTACGCCACATTCAGACCACCACGACCTCTGGATTGCCCCCGAAGACCCCAAACGCATGATTCTGGCCGATGACGGCGGCGCGCAGGTAAGCTTTGACGGCGGTGAGAACTGGAGCACGCCTGACAACCAGCCTACGGGTCAGTTCTACCGCGTAGTGACGGATAACGCTTTCCCGTACCGCATCTACGGAGCCCAGCAGGACAACAGCGCCGTGAGAATTGCCAGCCGCACCAGCGGCCGCAGCATCGGGCTGCACGACTGGGAGGAAACCGCGGGTTCTGAAAGCGCGCACATTGCCGTGAACCCCAAAGACCCCGAGATTGTGTACGGCGGAAACTACGGCGGCTTCATCGGGCGGCTAGACCATAAAACCGGTTTTGAGCGCACCATCAACGTGTGGCCAGACAACCCCATGGGCCATGGCGCCGAGGGCATGAAGTACCGCTTCCAGTGGAACTTCCCCATCTTCTTCTCACCGCACACTGCGAACCGGCTGTATACCGCGTCCAACCACCTGCACGTGACCACCAACGAAGGCCAGAGTTGGGAAGTCATCAGCCCGGATTTGACGCGCAACGACAAAACCAAACTAGGCCCATCGGGCGGCCCCATCACCAAAGACAATACCAGCGTGGAGTACTACGGCACCATCTTCGCGGCCATGGAATCTCCCGCCGAGGAAGGTGTGATCTGGACGGGTTCTGATGACGGTTTGGTACACGTGACCCGTGATGCGGGCAAAACCTGGGCCAACGTCACCCCCAAGGCCCTGCCCGAGTGGAGCATGATTAACAGCGTAGACCCGCACCCCACCCAAAAAGGCGTGCTATACATGGCGGCCACGCTCTACAAAACCGGCGATTTCCAGCCGCTGCTGTTCAAAACGGCAGATTACGGGAAAACCTGGACTAAAATCACCTCCGGTATTCCGGCCACGCACTTTACCCGTGTGGTGCGTGTAGACCCTAAAAGAGCCGGGTTGCTGTACGCCGGCACCGAGTACGGCATGTACGTATCGTTCAACGATGGTGCTTCCTGGAAGCCGTTCCGCCTGAACCTTCCGTTGGTGCCCATCACCGATTTGACCATCAAGAACGACAACCTCATTGCTGCCACCCAGGGCCGGGGTTTCTGGATCATGGATGACTTAACATTACTGCACCAGTTAACGCCTCAGTTAGCCGACAGCAAGTTTCACCTGTTCAAACCCATGCCTACCTACAAAACCTTGGGCAGTAACGCCGCCAATACCAAGTTTGAGGGCCAGAACCACCCGGGGGGCGTGATGGTGCATTTCTATTTGCCTACCGCCCCAGATACCACTTCTAAAATAGCCCTGGAGATTCTGGAGAAAGACGGTAAGCCGATCAAGAAATACACCTACGGCGCCAAAGAAGCCGCCGACAAACTGGAGGCGAAAACCGGCCTGAACCGCTTTGTCTGGAACATGACCTACCCCGAGGCATCGCGCTTTGAGGGCATGATTCTGTGGGGCGGCGGCACGCAAGGCCCTAAAGCCATTCCGGGCACCTACCAAGCCCGCCTCACCGTGAACGGCCAACCGCAGGAAACCGAGTTCGAGATTCTGCAAGACCCGCGCAGCCAAACGCCGCTCGCCGATTTGCAGGCGCAACAGGCCTTCCTGCTCAGCGTGCGCGACAAACTCACCGAGACGCACGACGCCATCAGCAAAATACGCGAAGCCCGTACCCAGATGAACGCCGTCACCGCCCGTTTTGCAGGTCGCGCCGACATGAAAGACGTGCTGGATGCCGCCAAGGCGATGAACCAGAAAATGACCGAGGTGGAAGAGACGCTGTACCAAACCAAGAACCGCAGCGGCCAGGACCCTTTGAACTACCCTATCCGGCTGAACAACAAACTGGCAAACCTGGCCTCCCAAGCCTCCGTAGGGGATTTCCGGCCGACCGACCAGATGTATGCGTTCCAGAAGGAAGTGACGGCCCAAATAGATACCCAACTACAGAAACTCAACCAAGTCTTCGCCACCGACCTGCCGGCCCTGAACCAGCTCATCCGCAGCAAGAACGTGGATGCGATCATGCTGAAGGAAAAGAAAGAGACGGAGTAGAAGAAAGGTCTAAAACTTGCCAACCAATGTTACGCCCTCCTGCCGATGGTTCCCGGCGAGTCCGGAGACTCGCTTCATCCTAGGTCACGAGACTAAAGTCTCGCGCCAGTTTACTCTAAACCTGTGAGGTCTTGGAGACCTCACAGGTTTCCGCGTTTTGGGCCTGTTTCCCCCAAAACAGCCCAAAAACGCTGGGACGAAGCAAGGAGACTTGCACCCGCAGGAAAAACCAACCCTAGAAAGCAATGCGTGCCCGAGGCAAGGCAGTGCCTGGTCTCTACCGGAATTTAATTTCCGCGTTTCCGGCCTATTTTCCGTAAAACAGCCCCAAAACGCGGGAGACGGGGCTGGGGGTGAGGTTCTGCTGTTTTAAGTCCTTTCTCAAGAAATCGGCCTAAAAACAGCAGAACCTCTTTGACAAATTGTTGCCAGAAACATCGCAGAACCCTTATCTTGGCCGCTAGACCATTTCCCGCTTATGAAACCCTTCACTTTCCTCCTTCTTTTTTGCCTCTTCGCCCAGTGGGCCGGGGCGCAGACCGTTCCGGCAAAATCAGCCCCGGCTACCAGAACCATTACGCCCGCGGCGGTTGATTCCCTTAAAGTGGAATACGTGCGCACCCAACCCGACGCTGAACTCTGGCTCCAACCCGGCGACCGGCTGAATGTGCGGGTGAAAGCGAGAACGGGCCTCAAGGTGAGTCTTTGGAACAAACACCCGTTGCCAGAACTGCCGGCGGCGCAGAACAAAGGCGAGGCGGGGGTATACGCGGGCACCTACGTTGTGCAGCCCGGCGATAAACTCCCCAACCTCAATGTGCCGGTGCTGGTAGATGACACCACCGATCTGTACCCGTACACCGTCTTCGGCACCGCCAGCAAAGTCACAATCCTTAACCCGGCCCAGCCTCTCTATGGTTTAACGCAGGGCAAGATGCCGTACATGAACTATGGCCTGGGCGAAGACCGGTTGGGCGGGGCCAAGATGGGCTTTTTAGACTCGCTGGTGCGCGTGCAGATTATCGGCAAGAGTGGGCGGGATTATAAGATTAAACTGTCCAATACCCTCAACGCCTACATGCCGGTGCAGCAGGTGCAACTGGAAGGCCCCACCGCCTACCCCGGCGAGAGCCTCACCAGCTCTTGGAGCGTGACCGGCGATGATGCCAACGGCAAATATGACTACGTACGGGTGGCGGTAGGCCAACGCTTGCCTTATACCTCGTACCTGGACGTGAATCCATCCCGCATCATCGTGGACATCTACGGAGCCGTCTCCAACACCAACTGGATGACGCTGCACCGCACGCTGCGCGAAGTCAAGAACGTGCAGTACCAACAGGTGGCCTCAGACGTGTACCGCATGATTATCGACTTAAAGCATCCGCAGGCCTGGGGCTACAGTGTGGGGTATCAGGGCACATCCTTGGTGGTCAAGATAAAACGCCAGCCGGAGAAACTGAAATTGAAGCACCTCACCATTGCCGTAGACGCGGGCCACGGCGGCACCAGCACCGGGGCCACCGGCAAAACGGGCATTCCAGAGAAGGAGATCACGCTCAAGATTGCCAAACTCCTCCAGCAGGAACTTCAGCGGAAAGGCGCCACCGTGCTCATGACCCGCGAGGCCGATGTCACCTTTGACACCATGGAACGGGTGCGTATGCTGAAAAAAGCGCAGCCCGATATCTTGGTAAGCGTCCACGTGAATTCGTCCGGCCGCCCCGAGGTGCAGGGCACCAGCACCTATTACCGCCACCTGGCGTTCCGGCCGTTGTCGCAGGCGTTGTATGAAGAAGTGCTGGAGCTGGACTTGAAGGAGTTCGGGAACATCGGCGGCTTCAACTTCGCCCTCAACGCCCCCACCGAATACCCCAACGCGCTGGTGGAGACCGCCTTCGCCTCTAACCCCGAGGACGAGCAGCGTCTCATCAACCCGCAGTTCCAGGAAGACATGGCCCAGCAGATCAGGAAAGGGCTGGAGCGGTTCCTGAAGGAAACCCGCCAGCGGAAATAAGGGAGCGTAAGGGTGCTTCTTATTGACTTATGTAGATTTTATTATATATTTAGCTAAAATTAAGTCTCTTTGCTTCCTATGGAGAACACCACTACCCTTGCATTTTGAGCGCGCAGGCAAAGGTTGCCCGACACGATTGCTAGCACACTGGTAGTGAATACACACTAATCTCTATTTCACCGAACCTTTAAAAAAATACCTTATGTCAATGACCAAAGAGTTCAAAGAGTTTGCCATGCGGGGCAACGTGGTGGATCTGGCCGTAGGGGTGGTGATTGGGGCCGCCTTTGGGAGGATCGTGAGTTCCCTGGTAGACGACATCCTCATGCCGCCCATCGGGATCATGTTGGGCGGCGTGGACTTCAAAGACCTGAAACTGGTATTGAAACAAGGCGTGCTGGACGCCGACGGCAAACTGACCGATGTGACCCTGAACTACGGTAACTTCATCCAGACGCTCATTGACTTCCTTATCATCGCCGTAGCTATTTTCATGGTGGTCAAACTGATGAACTCCCTAAAACGCAAGAAAGCGGCCTCGCCCGATATTCCGCCCGCGCCCACCAAAGAAGAAGTACTGCTCACCGAGATCAGGGATGCCTTGCGCTCCAAACCGCTGTAAACTGGTTTAAGGCTATTTCACAGAAAACGGGCCAGAAACAGAAAGGGCACCGATATGATCGGTGCCCTTTCTGTTTTATACTAGCCGTTGACCTTTATGCTTCAGCTTCTTTCTTATCCTTGATGGCCAACTGCCCGCAGGCGGCGTCAATGTCCTTGCCTCGGCTGCGCCGAACGTTCACCTGTACGCCTCGGTCGGCGAGGTAGCGCATGAACGGCTCCAGACGGTCATCGCTTGATTTCTGGAACTGGCCGCCGTCAATGGGGTTGTACTCAATGATGTTCACCTTACACGGGATGATCTTGGAGAACTGAAGCAGTTCCTGGGCATCCTCGGGGTTATCGTTGAAGTGGCTGAGCAGGATGTACTCATAGGTCACCTTACGGCCGGTTTTCTCATGGTAATAGACCAACGCTTCTTTCAGGGCTTCCAATGAGTTGGTCTCGTTGATGGGCATGATCTCGTTGCGCTTGGTGTCATTGGCGGCGTGCAAGCTCAAGGCCAGGTTGGCTTTGATGCCGTCATCGGCCATTTTCTTGATCATCTTGGCAATGCCGGCGGTACTGACCGTGATGCGGCGGGCCGCCATGTTCAGGCCATCGGGCGCGGTGATGCGCTCAATGCTCTTCATCACGTTGGCGTAGTTCAGGAGCGGTTCGCCCATGCCCATGTACACAATGTTGGTCAACGGACGGTTGTAGTTGCTCTCAGTTTGCTCCTTGATGCGCACCACCTGGTCATAGATCTCGTCGGCGTTCAGGTTTCTAATGCGATCCATCTTGCCGGTGGCGCAGAAAGAGCAGGTCAAGGAGCAACCCACCTGGCTGCTCACGCAGGCGGTCATCCGTTTAGGGTGCGGAATCAAGACCCCTTCTACTATATTTCCGTCATAAAGCCGGAACGTGGATTTTATGGTATAATCTGAACTCAGCTGGCTGGTGTTCACGGCCACGCTGTTGATGGTGAAGGAACGCTCCAGCTTCTCGCGCAGCGGCAGACTGATGTTGTTCATCTCCGCGAACGAGGTGGCCGTCAGTTTCCAGACCCATTCGTAGACCTGTTTGGCACGGAACGGCTTTTCGCCCTGCTCCGTCATCCAGGCCTTGAGCTGGTCTAAAGACAGTTTCCGGATGTCCTGCCGGTTCAGAATCTCTATGTCTGGGATCAATGTGGTACTCATACTACAAAGGTACAAAATATCTTACGCTTTAGTTTCCAGACGCTCCCGCGCTTCCGGCGGAATAGTTTTCAGCTTGCGCAACTGGTAATCAAAGCACAGCATTCCGGTTTTGGCGTGGGCTATCTCTTTGCCGTTTTGGGTGGAAAGCCGGTACACCAGGTCAAAGCCGTACTTGCTGAACTCGGTGGCCTGTACCTGCACGGTGAGTACATCGCCGTAGAAACCTTCGCCTTTGTAAACGATGCCCACATCAGACATGATCAGCCCCGCCCCGGCAAAATCCATCTCTGAGTAGCCGTGCGTCTGCAGAAACCGCATGCGGGCCTCATGCAGCAAACTCAGCAGCGCATCGTTGCCCAAGTGCCCGCCATAATTGAGATCAGTGATACGGATGGGGAGTTCAGTCTGGAAAGCGAAATGCGCGGGAAGGTCTATCTTGATGCGGGCCACTTTATATTTACGAATTAGGAATGGAGAAGGAAAGATAGGGTATACGGAGACACCGGGAGCGTTTCAAGGCTGATTTCTCAAAAACAAGCTTAAAACCGTTGTCGCTCAAAAATATTGAGTACTTTGGAAGCTTGTATTTCAAACCGAGTTTACCCGTGATTACACCCCCTGCCCTCCAGAAAGGAGATGCCGTTGGCATTGTTTGTTTAGCCCGAAAAGTAAGTTTAGAAGACATTCAGGATGGCGTTCGGTTACTGGAAACCTGGGGATTGCGCGTGGTGCTGGGCAAAAGCGTGGGCGCGGAAGACGGCTACTTGGGCGGGGCCGATGAACTGCGGAGATCCGATTTCCAACAGATGCTGGACAATCCCGAAATCAAAGCGGTTTTCTCGGCCCGCGGCGGCTACGGCACCACCCGCATCCTGGATCAGATAGATTTCAGCGGCTTCCAGAAAAGCCCGAAGTGGGTGATTGGGTTCAGTGACATCACCGCCATGCTCTGCCACTTGCACACGCTGGGCCTGGAAAGCGTACACGGCACCATGCCCCTGCTCATGGGTAAGCCCGAAACGGGGGAAGCCGATGAATCACTGCGCCGGATCTTGTTCCGGGAACCGCTTTCCTACGCCACTCCGGCCAATCCGCTCAACGTGCTGGGTGCTGCCACCGGCCAACTGGTGGGCGGCAACCTGATTCTGCTGGACACTATTACGGGCACGGCGTCAGAGGTAGAGTATACCGGTAAGATTCTGTTTCTGGAAGACGTGGGCGAACACTACTACAACATAGACCGCGTACTGGTGCATCTGCGCCGCCTGGGAAAACTGGAGAAACTAGCTGGGCTGGTAGTGGGTCAATTTTCAGATATGAAGGACACGGCCGTTCCGTTCGGGAGAGATGTGCCGCAGATTATTCTGGAGCACTGCGGAGGCTATGGCTACCCCATCTGCTTTGATTTCCCCGTAGGGCACGTAGAGCGTAACCTGGCGCTGGTGGTTGGCCGCGAAGCGATGCTGCAGGTCACCGCAGAAAGCGTTTCACTGCACTATACCCCAACTCGTTTTTAGGTTATTTTTGGGAAAACGGGCTTAAAACAGATTTAGTTAATTCCTTCCAGGCGATCTCTGAAAACATTCACCAGTTTATGGGTTTGGTTTAAGGCTAGCACCTGTTCCCAAACCTAGACGGTGGCCAGGAAGAACTCATGCATTTTCATGTTCCCGTACCGGAGGTGGATCACTTTTGGCGGCGGTTGCCTCAGGAGGAGACGGCTGGAGGAATCTGCATCTTTTGAGACAATGGTCAGGTTGTTTTCTTGGGCGTAGCGCCAGATTTGGGCGTCTGCCCAAGTTATCATTGATGTCTTTTTGATGGATGTAGTCTGCCGTCTTCCAAAGGGAAAAGTAATAAGGCAAGCTCACGTCTGGCAGGTTAGGCTACCGTTTTCAGCACGTAATTCCTGTTCATTGGGGCTGTGGCAAACTGAAGGCATGCCGTGATATCCTCTTTCTCCAGAGACGGGAACTGACGAAGGATTCCCGCGGGCGTTTCCCCGGCTGAAGGGAATTCCAGAATGGTCTGCACCGCAATTCGCTTCCCCCTAATGGTAGGCTTGCCGTTACAGATGCTTTCATCAAGCGTGATTCTGTCTGTGAGGTATTCCATACAAAGCCCTCTCCTTTCTTAGTTCATCACGGGTGATACGCAAGACAGCTAATTCTTTCCTGAAGCCTTAAAAAACACCAAGCCGTTTCCCGGCTCTTTTCCGGAAAACGGCTTTAAAACGGTTGACAGCTTAGAGCTTATTTAAATTTCATCTTTGCGCTACAAACGGCCATAAAAAGAACCTGCGTTCGCCTTTTTCTCGCCCCGTAGCGCTGCTACGCAGCTCAAAAAACGCTTCCGCAGAACCTTTCTCTGGCCGTTTTCGCCAGCAAACCTCAAATGTAAACAAGCTCTTATTTCTTACTGTTCGGTCATGACCACGTGCAACACCGTCTGGCCCACGGCTTTCAAAGTGTTGCGGTCAATGATGTCCATGTTATCAGTATGCCTATGGTGGTACGGCCCGAAGAAGCCGTCTGGGCTGGAAGGGTCATAGGCCACAATGTCGGCCATCCGGATGTTGGCGTGTTGGATCACGTAGGTGTGGTCATCGGTAATGCCGGGGCTATCCTGGAACGGGAAATAGTCTGAGTAACCCAGTTGGTGGGCGGTTTTCCAGACTTTCTCCACCACATCGCCGGCGTAGACCCGGCTGGTTTCTTCCCGCGCAAAACGCGCCCCTTTCGCCCCTACCATGTCCAGCAGAATACCGTAATTGGCGGTGTAGCCTTTGGGCAGCAGGTTCTTAGCCCAGTACTGCGAACCCAAACACCAGGTATCAGGAATGTAATCTCCGGCATTGTCGGGCTGGCCGTAGTCTTCGCCGTCAAAGAGCATGATATCTACGCCCACATCACCTTTCAGCGGGTTGGCCTGTAACTGCCGCGCAATCTCCAGCAAAACGGCCACCCCGCTGGCTCCGTCGTTGGCGCCATCTATGGGGGTGGTGGGGTTCTGCGGGTCTTTATCGGCGACGTGCCGGGTGTCCCAGTGGGCGGCCAGTAAAATGCGCTTGCTGGCTTGGGGGTTGAACTGTGCCATGATGTTGCGCAGATCAAGCGTCGTGCCATCATAGGCTTTGGCAGTAAAAGACTGCACCTGCAGGGTACCGCCGTAGCCTTCCAGTTTACCTATAAGATAATCGCCGCAGGCGCGGTGCGCGGGCGTATTAGGCACGCGGGGGCCAAACGATACCTGCCTGGCGACAAACTGGTACGCCGAATCGGCGTTGAACGCCGACACGTTCACGGTTTCCGCAGCCGCCGGTTGCTCAACGGTAGCGGTGTCTGAGTTCGTCTTTTTGTCGCAGGCGGGCAGCGCGGCGGCGAGGAACAGGCCTAAAGCCAGAACTTTCATGTTATTCTTCATAAGCCCAGTCTATACCGGTTTTCATGTCTTTGATCACAATGCCCTGCCCTTTCAGTTGCGCCCTGATGGCATCTACCTTGCCGTAATCTTTGGTTTCTTTCGCTTCTTTGTAAAAGCCCAGCACCACTTCCAGCAGCGATTGGGCATCGGCGGTCTGTTCTATTTTCAGGCCCAGCACGTCTAACACCAAGGCCCGGTACTGGGTGCGCATCTGCTCAAAGGTCTCTTGGGAAATGGTCTCCAGCTTGAAACCTCCGGTATGCATGCTGTTGATTTTCTTGAGCAGATTGAACAGTGACGCAATGGATTTGGCCGTGTTCAGGTCATCGTTCAAGGGCACGAACAACTCCGCGGTCAGTTTCTTGATTTCCTCTTCGGCTTTGGCGTCCAGGTTTTCGGCCCCGGCCGGATACGTCAACTGGTTTAAAATGCGCAGGCCGTTCATTACTTTGAGGTAGCCTTTGCGCGCGGCTTGCAGGGCTTCATTGCTGAAGTCCAGGGTGCTGCGGTAGTGCGCCTGCAACACGAAGAACCGCACCGTCATAGGCGAATACGCTTGCTGCAACAACTCATGCTCGCCCGTGAATAACTCGCGGAGGGTGATAAAATTGCCCAGCGACTTGCCCATCTTCTTGCCGTTCATGGTGATCATGTTGTTGTGTACCCAGTAGCGCGCGGCATCGGTGTGGTTGTGGCTGGCCTGGCTCTGCGCAATCTCGCACTCGTGGTGCGGGAACATCAGATCCAATCCGCCCCCATGGATGTCAAACTGCGTGCCCAGGTATTTCCGGCTCATAGCCGAGCACTCCAAATGCCAGCCCGGGAAACCCTCTGACCAGGGCGAAGGCCAGCGCATGATGTGCGTAGGGGAGGCTTTTTTCCACAAGGCGAAGTCCAGCGGTGAGCGTTTCTCCTCCTGCCCTTCCAGGTCTTCGCGGGTGTTGGTCATCAAATCCTCAATCACGCGGCCGGAGAGTTTTCCGTAGTTGTGCTGCTGGTTATAAGCCGGCACGTCAAAGTACACCGACCCGTGGGACACGTAGGCCAGGCCATTCTCCAGAATCTCCTCAATCATCTGGATTTGCTCAATGATGTGGCCAGAGGCGCGGGGCTCAATGTCTGGGGAGATAACGTTCAGTTGCGCCAGGTCTTCGTGGTAGCGGTTGGTGAAATGGTGTACCACCTCCATGGGTTCCAGTTGGTGGGCCTTCGCGAACTTCTGGATTTTATCTTCGCCCGAGTCGGCATCGTTCTGCAAATGGCCTACATCGGTGATGTTGCGCACGTAACGCACTTTGTAGCCTACGTACCGCAGGTACCGGGAAAGCACGTCAAACACCACACCCGCCCGGGAATGGCCCAAGTGCGCATCGCCGTAGACGGTAGGCCCGCAGACGTACAGGCCCACGAACGGGCTCTCTAGTGGGGTAAACGGTTCTTTGGTACGGGTGAGCGTATTATATAAAGACAATGGGTGGTTCATGCGGCAAAATTATAAAACTTACTGGTACTTGTGGTAACGGTACGGCGTTAGTGGGTATAAGCTGCTTTTTTCTTTTATGCTGATGAGGAGGGTTTAGCGGTTTTAGGCTTGTTTTCTGGAAAACAGGGTTGAAACGGAAGTTCTCTTTGTGCATGCCGTTTGCTGTTGCTGGCGTGGCGGCTTTTTGCGTAGGTATTAGTTGGTGCACGCCTTATGCTGTTCCCTTGGCTTGTGCGCTTGTTGCGTGGGTTCAAGTGCTGTATTGTTTCATCTTTGCCGGTATGCGCTCACGGCCGCGAGGCCCCGTCTTCCCCTCTCGCACTGCCCTTTCAGCCCGGGAAGCCTTTTTCGCTTAGTTTCGCCAAAACAGGGCCAAAAGCGAGGCGCGCTCTGGGAAGACTGGAACGGGGGAAAGTAGCAGAGTGAATTGACTTAACTTTACCTTTTAAGTATCTACCCCACTAAAGCAGATACTCCCCCTTTGAAGGGGGCGAAGGGGGATGTTTACACCTGCCGGTCACACGCATTGCTGTCTCTCTCAGCAATACCGCCAACTCAAAAGACCTCGTAGTGTCTTCAGACCTACGAGTGTCTACGCCAACTGCTATTTTTAGCCTGTTTCTCAAAAATTAGCCTCAAAACAATCAATCTCCTTCCTCTGCAGAAGGCGCATTCAACACATAGGTCGCCTCCAGCGGGAAATGGTCGGTGAACTGGATTTGGTTAAGAACGTCAAATTGGAGAAGTTCCAGGCGGTCACTATAGAATTGGTTGTCTATTCTGATGGGGAGTTTGCCGTTGTAGGTGAACCCAAAACCGCTGCCGCCTTCTTCGAAGCCATTTTTCAGGTGCCGGCGTAATTGCTGGTACGTATAGGAACTAGGCAAGTCGTTTAAGTCGCCGCAGAGCAGTACCGGGTGTTTGCTGGATTTGATATGCTCTAGCAGTCGTTCTACCTGGTGGCTGCGGGCAATGAACCCTCCTTTGAGCCTTCGGGCTACGTTGCGGCCTTTGGTTTTAAGACCTGCTTCGCTTTGGATGGCCTCGGCCACATCTTTCTCCTCTATGGCCATGGACTCCAGGTGCATGTTGTAGACGCGCAGGGTATCTTTGGAAGGCAGTTTCACATCCACAAAAATCACCTGGTTTTTGGTGGGGCGCTCAAAGGTGACGGTGCCTTTATTAATGATGGGGAACTTGGAAAAAATAGCCAGGCCAAACTCAGCGCCAATGCTGTTGGTGAGGGCTTTCCCAACGTAGATTTCCCGGTTCTGCTGTTTGCCTATCCGCTTACGGCTGTTATAGGCGTTTTCGGTTTTATCATGGTAGAACTCCTGAAGGCAGAGAATATCGGCGGGGTGTTCAGCTACCCATTGCATTTCTTTTTCCGGCAGGCCTGGGTCTGCCTCGTGCAAATGCTTGTAAACATTAAATACCCGCACGTTGTAGCTGAGCACTTTGATTTGCTGCGCCTGGGGGGCCAGACTCGCTTTTGAGCCACCCAGGTTGAAGTACCGGGTGTGCTGCCCCCAGAACAGGAAAATGAGCATGGCCGACCACAATGCCCACAGCGGCTTGTGCCAGAGCCAGAGCAACAACAAGACTCCGTTCAGCACCAAGGCACCTGGCAAGGACAAGGCCACAAACCCGGCGGGCCAGAAAATGTGCGGTGGCACGTACTGGCAGGCTACGCCCAGCAATAGCCAAAGGGTAGAGAGAGACGTAAGAAAAAAGAGAATCTTCCGGAGCACAGAGAAAAATTTAATCGCAGTAGTAAACCTACGCAAAAAACCGGAAGCCGCTAAAAAAACGTAGGTTCTGGCTCCTTTGCGGGCATTTTCAGGAAAACAGCGCAAAAACGGATTATTAATATTCCACGGGTTTTAAAATAGCCCACCCGCCTCTCCGTTTTAAACTTGCCCTGATGTACCTAGTAATTGAAAATTATACCCTAATTTTACACTCTTAACACCTTATTAGTACTGCTATGTTGTTATCCAGCCTATTATTCATCGGCAACTTAGGAACCGGCGAAATTATCGCTTTATTGGTGATCGTTCTGCTGCTGTTTGGCGCCAAGCGTATTCCAGACCTGGCCCGCGGCTTAGGGAAAGGCATCCGGGAGTTCAAAGACGCCACCAAAGAGATCAAGAATGATATTGAGAACTCGGCCAATGATGACCGGTATTCCAATACAAACCAGAACAGAAACACTCATAACAACGGCCCGGGCTACACCAACCCGAACCCCAGTTATAACAACAACGCCCCGTACAACAACGGCGGCGCGCCCTACAACAATGACAATGCGCCTTATACCAACGCGCCTGTCAACCCGAACCCAACCCCCAACAACCCCAACGTTTAATACATGCGTTATACCTCCCTTGACGCTATCCGCGAGGAGATAGGCCGAGGCGCACTCTCTTGCCGTCAACTGGTGGAGCGTTACCTCCAGAACATCCACACCAAGCGCCATCTCAACGCGTTTCTGGAGGTGTTTGAAGAAGAGGCCCTTCGGCAAGCCGAAGAAGTGGATGCCAAATTACAAGCCGGTACCGCCGGCAAACTGGCCGGTATGGTGATTGGCATCAAAGACGTGTTGGCCTACGAGGGTCACGCGCTCCAGGCCTCCAGCCAAATCCTGAATGGTTTCAAATCTTTGTACACCGCCACCGCTGTGCAACGCCTGCTGGCCGAGGACGCCATCATCATTGGCCGCCAGAACTGCGACGAGTTTGCCATGGGCGGTTCCAACGAGAACTCGGCTTTCGGCCCTGCCCTTAATGAAGTAGATACTACCCGCGTACCGGGCGGTTCTTCGGGAGGTTCGGCCGTGGCCGTGCAAGCCGACCTTTGTTTAGCTTCCATCGGGTCTGATACCGGTGGTTCTGTGCGCCAACCGGCGGCGTATTGCGGCGTGGTGGGCATGAAACCTACGTATTCCCGCATCTCGCGCTACGGGCTTATCGCCTACGCCTCTTCTTTTGACCAGATTGGCGTGATCACGCAGAGCGTGGAAGATGCCGCGCTTCTTTTGGAAGTGATGGCCGGGTCTGATGAGTTTGACGCCACCGTAAGCCAGCGCCCGGTTCCCGCTTACAGCCAGAACCTGACCTTTGACCGCCCGGCCCGCATCGGGTTCATCCGTGACTCTTTTGAGAGCCCGGGTCTGAATAATGAGGTAAAAACTGCCGTACAGGGTGTCCTAGATCAATTACAGACTGACGGCCATACCGTTGAGCCGGTAGAATTCCATTTCTTAGACTATATTGTACCTACTTACTATATTCTCACCACCGCCGAAGCCAGTTCCAACCTGGGCCGGTACGACGGGGTGAAGTACGGTTTCCGGAGCCAGAACGCGACAGATTTGGCCTCTATGTACAAGAAAACCCGTTCCGAAGGCTTCGGGAAGGAAGTGCAGCGCCGCATTATCCTGGGCACGTTTGTGCTTTCTGCTGATTACTATGACGCTTACTACACCAAGGCGCAACAGGTACGCCGCCTCATCAAAGAGAAAACCGATGAGCTTTTAAGCCAATATGATTTTCTGATTTTACCTACCACCCCTACCACGGCTTTCAAGATAGGGGAAAACACCAAAGACCCGCTGGCCATGTACCTGGAGGATATCTACACAGTACAGGCGAATTTGGCGGGCATTCCGGCTATTTCGTTACCAATCGGGCATGACGCCGCAGGGCTACCGATTGGGGTGCAAGTGATGACCAAAGCTTTTGGGGAAGAGCAGCTTTTCGCCTTCTCCAAACACCTGATGAACCATCCACCACACGTAACCGCCTAATGCGCACCTCTACCTTTCTTGCTGGCCTTGTTCTTTCGCTTGGCCTTGGCTCTGCCGCCCAGGCCCGCCAAGCCACCGTCCAGGATTTACCAGTAATGCCCCTCCAAGACTCTCTCAAGGCACCCGTAGACTCCGTAGAGTTCATTCCGGTAGAAACCGATGAACTTATCCAGGATCGCTTGAGCTGCCTGGAACAGGAGATTCCCTTGGAGTTTAACAAGCAGGTAAGAGGGTTGATTGATTATTTCACTATCCGGAACCGGAAATACACCCGCCGGGTGCTGGAGCGCAAGCCGATGTACTTCCCCATGTTTGAGAAGTACCTGGCCAAGCACAACATGCCTGACGAGCTGAAATATCTGGCGGTGGTGGAGTCTGCGTTATTGCCCAAAGCGGTTTCCTCGGCCAAAGCCGTGGGGCTGTGGCAGTTCATGACGCCCACGGCCAACGACTTCAGACTGGTGCAAAACCATTACCTGGATGAGCGCATGGATCCTGAGAAATCCACCGAGGCTGCCTGCAAGTTCCTGAAACAGCTGTACCGCATGTTCGGGAGTTGGGAAATGGCGTTGGCGGCCTACAACTGCGGCCCGGGCAACGTTAGGAAAGCGATTGCGAGATCAGGAGGCAAAAAGACGTTTTGGGGCATTTACCCGTATTTACCCAAAGAAACGCGGGCGTATGTGCCCTCTTTCACCGCCCTGGTCTACGCGCTGAACCACGCCGAAGACCACAACCTGCACCCGGCCAACGTGCAGACGCCTATTGCCGTGGACACCATGCTCATCAGTCAGCCCGTAGACTTGAGACTGCTGGCGCTGCAACTGAACCTGCCCGAAGACCAGATTGCCAACTTGAACCCAGCCCTGAAGCTGAAGCACATTCCAGCCAACGTTTCCAACTTCCCGTTGCGCATTCCGGCCGATGTTCGCCCTTTCCTGGCGGAAAACAGAATGGCGATCCTGGACTCGGCCCGTTACGTGGCCCCTCACAGAGCCCCGGCCAGAACCAAACTACCCGCCTTACAGGAAGCACCCAACACCCTGCTGGCCAAAGCCGAACCGATCTCTGGGGACAGCACTGTTAAAATCCTCTACACGGTGCGCCGCAACGACAATCTCTCCAAAATCGCGAAAGAGCAGAACGTAACGGTAGAGCAGTTGAAAGCCTGGAACAAGATTTCGGGGAATATGCTGGTGGCAAACCAAAAGCTGGTGATGTTCAAACCAGAAAACAAAGAACTGAAAGACACGCATGAGGCTCCGGCCTCAGAAACAACGCTTCTGGCCTCGGCGGAAGCCTATCCTGCCACTGCTGGCAAAAACGCGGGCCCTAACGCAGAAGGTATGCCTAAGAGCAACGCTTCCATCCCAACTGTTTCTGCAAAGAAAAACGCAGGGAGAAAGGCAGTAGTAGAGAAACCACAGACTGTACACCACGTGCAACCCGGCGACACCCTTTGGAATATTTCTAAGCGTTACAACAACGTGAGCGTGGAGGAACTCAAGAAAGCGAACAAACTGAAAGGCGACGACCTAAAACCCGGCATGAAGCTGATTGTAGGCTGATTATGCCCCCACTAGAAAGATAGCATCTCTGGCTCAGGCTTGGGATGCTATTTGTTTTTAAGGTGTTTTGCTTAAATCAGGCCTAAAACAGAAAAGATAGAAACCAGAAGCTTACTTGCGCAACTGGAAAAAAGATAGCAACTTGAAATTATTCACCGCCAGGCAAGCGTTGGTTTGGCGGCAGAATCCCATAGACCACTACAACACGACCAAAAGGACATGATTAAAATAAACAAGGAAGACGCGCTGAATTATCACAGCCAGGGACAACCCGGCAAGATAGAGGTGGTGCCTACCAAAATGGTGAGCACGCAGATGGACTTAGCCCTGGCGTACTCGCCGGGCGTAGCAGAGCCTTGTAAAGAAATAGCCGCCAACAAAGACGACGTTTACAAATACACCGCCAAAGGCAACCTGGTAGGCGTCATCACCAACGGAACCGCCGTACTAGGTTTAGGCAACATAGGCCCAGAGGCCTCCAAACCAGTGATGGAAGGAAAAGGCGTTCTTTTCAAGAAATTCGCGGGAATTGACGTGTTTGACATTGAGATAAACGAAACCGACCCCGAGAAATTCATCCAGATTGTAAAATCCCTGGAGCCTACGTTTGGTGGCATCAACCTGGAAGACATCAAGGCCCCAGAAAGCTTCAAGATTGAGAATGCCCTGCGCGAGCAGATGAACATTCCGCTCATGCATGATGACCAGCACGGTACCGCCATCATCTCCAGCGCGGCTTTGTTGAACGCTTTGGAAGTAGTGGGCAAAGACATCTCCAAAATTAAGATGGTGGTGAACGGCGCAGGGGCTGCGGCCATTGCCTGCACCAAGCTCTACCTGGAACTGGGTGTGAAGATTGACCACATTGTCATGTTTGACAAAGACGGCATCATCAACCCAGAGCGCAATGACCTGGACATCTACCGCGCCCAGTTTGTGACCATGCGCAAAATCACCTCGCTGGCCGAGGCTATGGACGGGGCCGATGTGTTTGTGGGCTTAAGCGCCGGTAACGTTTTAGCGCCCGAATTGGTGAAATTGATGGCAAAAGACCCCATCATTTTCGCGCTGGCCAACCCAGACCCCGAAATTGCCTATGAAACCGCCATGGCCACCCGCCAAGACCTGATCATGGCCACCGGCCGTTCAGACCATCCTAACCAGGTGAACAACGTACTGGGTTTCCCTTACATCTTCAGAGGTGCTTTGGACGTACGCGCCACTGAAATCAACGAAGCCATGAAATTGGCCGCCGTGTACGCCCTGGCAGAATTGGCCAAAGAAGGCGTGCCGGACATCGTACACAAAGCATACGGCGATAACTCCATCGCCTTCGGCCGCACGTACTTGATTCCTAAGCCATTAGACCCACGTTTGATCACTACCATCAGTCCGGCGGTGGCCAAAGCGGCCATGGACTCTGGCGTGGCGCGCCATCCTATCCAGAACTGGGAGCGCTACCATCAGGAACTGCAGGCCCGCATTGGCATTGACCAGAAACTGATGAACCGCGTGCTCACCCAGGCCCGTCAGAATCCTAAAACGGTGGTCTTCGCCGAAGCCGATCATTACAAAATCCTGAAAGCGGCACAAACCGTTCTGGAGCAGAAGCTGGCCTACCCTATTCTATTGGGCGAGCGGGCGCGCATCCAGGAAATGATCACCGAGTTTAACATGGACTTGACGGGCAGCGTGATCATTGACCCGCGTGAAGAAGACGCCAAATGCGAGAAGTTCGCCCACTTGCTGTATGAGAAACGCAAACGCAAAGGCTTGACCTTGTTTGACTGCCGCAAACTGGTGCGTGACCGCAACTACTTTGGTTGTATGATGGTGGAAACCGGCGAGGCCGATGCTCTTATCTCCGGGCTTACCCGCGAATACTCTTCTACTATCAAGCCGGCGCTGCACGTCATTGGCGTAGAGGAAGGCGTGAACAAAGTGGCGGGCATGTACATTATCCAGAACAAAAAAGAACCTTATTTCTTCGCAGATACCACGGTGAACTTGCAGCCCAGTGCCGAGGAACTGGTAGACATCATTGGGTTAACGGCCCGTTACGTACGTTTCTTTGACCGCGAACCCCGCATGGCGGTGCTTTCGTACTCCAACTTCGGGTCTAGTTCTGGGCAAGTACCTACCAAAACCCGCGAGGCCACCCGCCTGGCCAAACTTCGCTACCCAGACCTGATCATTGACGGCGAGATGCAGGCCAACACCGCCTTAAGCCCAGATCTGCTGCGCGAACACTATCCGTTCAGTGAACTGGCCAACGTGGGGGCTAACACCCTTATCTTTCCGGGGCTGGCAGCGGGTAACATTGCCTATAAACTTTTGCAGGAAATCGGCGGGGCCGAGGCCATTGGCCCAATCTTGATGGGCATGCGGAAGCCAGTACACATTTTACAGCTAGGTTCCTCGGTGCGGGAAATCATCAACATGGTAGCCATTGCCGTGGTAGATGCCCAAACCTGCAAGGCAAAACTGTAGACTAACAGAGCGAACATACAACCCATATTTCCGCCGAAGGCAACTTTATGGGCTATCCTCTAAAATTCATATCCTGTTTTTAGGTCGTTTTCTAAAAAACGTCCTAAAAACAGGATATCTTTGTAAGCTGATTTCACTTACCATTTTATGATTGCATACCTAGACGGTCGCCTGGCCCAGAAAGATCCAACTTTTGTCATTATTGACGTGGGAGGCGTGGGCTACGAGCTTCGTATTTCACTCAACACCTTTGGACAATTGCCGGAGGGCGAGCGCTGCCGTCTGTACACGCACCAGCACATCAAGGAAGATGCGCACACGCTGTATGGTTTTGCCACCCTGGCCGAGAAAAGCGCGTTTCTGCATCTGATTTCCATTTCGGGCGTGGGGCCTAACACCGGGCTTATGATTCTTTCCTCTTTAACCGTGCAGGAAGTGCAGCAGGCCATTGTGCGGGAAGATGTGCGCACCATCCAGCAGGTGAAAGGCATTGGGGCCAAAACCGCCCAGCGGATTATTCTGGAACTGCGCGATAAATTCCGGAAAGGGCTAGGCACCGGCGCAGATGCGGTAAATGTCTCATTTGGGGCGCACAATACCGCCCGCGAGGAGGCGTTATCAGCACTGGTAACCTTAGGCTTCGCCAAGAATGTCGCCGAAAAAACCCTGGATACGATCATTAAACGGGAAGGTTCTACCTTAACCGTTGAAGAAATGATTAAGTTTGCCTTGAAGTCTTCCTAAGTAACTTCCCCATTATTTGTGTTTTATAAAAAGAAGCCTCACATTCTTGCAGCCGCGGTAGGGTTGGTGTCGTTGATGGCTTGGCTATCTCAGGCCGAGCCTATGAGTTTGTCCATGAAAGGAGTGAGTACCTCACTCAGGACGTTGTCTGAAGGAGAAGATGAAGAAGTAGTACAAGACACAGTAAAAAACCAGGGTTACATTCCTTCCCGGCGTCCAAAACTTATTTTTGATGACCGCCGGGGAGACCCTTTTTCCAACAGAACCACGTTGTCGCCGCTTTTGTTGCCGCTGCCTAAAAACGTGCAGCTCAACGTTGTGCCCGATGACAGTTTAAAGCGGTACCAGATCACAGAGCAGATTGGCGGGTATGATTACCGCGATCCCAGCACCATGACCTTTGAGGAATATTCCAGGTACCAACAGCAGAGAGCCATCAAAGACTACTGGCGCGCCAAATCGGCGAGTTTGGACGAGCAGAATCCGGCCGCGCCCAGCCGCCGTTTGGTTCCTACCATTGACATAGGGGGCCGTACGTTTGACCGCTTGTTTGGCGGAAACACCGTAGATATACGGCCTAACGGGTTGGCTACGCTAAAGTTTGGGGCGCTCTTCAACAAAAACGAAAACCCGGCTATTCCGTTGCGTCAGCAGAGCATCGGGGATTTTGAGTTCGACCAGAGCATTGCCCTAAACATTGACGGCCGCATTGGCGAGAAAATGCGCATCACGGCCAACTGGGACACCAAAGCCAACTTCGACTTTGAGAATAACCTCAAGTTGGAGTATACGGGCTATCCTGAGGAAATCATCCAGAAAATAGAAGCCGGTAACGTAAGCTTGCCGCTCAACAACTCCCTTATCTCGGGTGGGCAGAACCTCTTCGGGTTAAAAGCGCAGTTACAGCTAGGAAAACTATCGGTGACAGCCATTGCCGCCAACCAACGCGGGAGCATTGATGCAGTAGATATCCAGAACGGAGCCCAAAACCGCCGCTTTGAGTTACGTGCCGATGACTACGACCGCGACCGCCACTTCTTCCTGGCCCAGTTCTTCCGGAACCGCTATGATCAGGCCCTCCGTAGTCTGCCTTTGGTGAATTCCGGCATTGTCATCAGACGTATTGAAGTCTACATCACTAATGACAACCGGGCCACCCAAAACCTGAGAAACGTGGTGGCTTTGATGGATTTGGGCGAGCCGAATCCTTTCAGAGCACCCTTCAGCAACAATTTACCTACTACCTCGGGTGCTGGTAACAACCAGAACAATCTCTACGGCAGACTAGGCAACCGCAGCAATACGCAGATAGACAATTTTCTGGAAGGATTCGGTTTGCAGAAAACCGTTGACTTTGAACACGTACGGGCGCGGCGCCTAGACCAGAATGAGTATAAATTCAACCCGCAATTGGGTTATATTTCCCTAAATACCACCTTGCTGCCAGAACAGGTGTTGGGGGTAGCGTTTGAGTACACCTTGAATGGCCGTACCTATAAAGTAGGCGAGTTACAGGAAGATTACCAGAACGTGCCGGAAGACCAGGTGATTTTCCTGAAGTTGCTGCGCGGCACCAATCCCGGGCTGAACACGCCTACCTGGGATTTGATGATGAAAAACGTCTACGCCCTCAACGCCAACCAGATTGAGCGGCAGAACTTCCAGTTGAACATTGCCTATAAAGACGATGCCACCGGCGGAGACCTGACCAGTTTACAGGATGAATCCAGCTTGAAAGGTATTCCGCTGATCCAGGTGTTCAACCTGGACAACGTGAACACCAACAATGACCCGCCCCGCGATGGTAACTTTGACTTTTTATCTGGTATCACCATTGACCCAGAATCTGGCCGCATCTTCTTCCCGCAGGTAGAGCCGTTCGGGTCTTACCTCCGCTCCCGTTTCACGCCGGGCCAGGAAGACCAATATATCAACAAATACGTTTTCCAGGAACTGTATGACTCCATCCAGACCGATGCCCAGCAGTTTGCCCAGAAAAACAAGTTCTTCATTCAGGGCCGTTACCAAGCCTCCAGTACAGATGAAATCACGCTACCCGGTATCAGGATTGCTGAAGGATCGGTGGCCGTGTATTCCGGCGGAACGCGCCTGGTAGAAGGCCAGGATTACCAGGTGTTCTATGATTTGGGCCGGGTGAAAATCCTCAACCCCAGCTACCTGAACAGTGCCAGCAATTTGCGTGTCACTTTTGAGAAAGCTGACATTCTGAGTGTTCAACCCAGAACGCTTCTGGGTGCCCGCTTTGATTATAGGGTTGACAATGACCTGATTCTTGGGGCCACGGTGCTGCACCAGGGAGAACGCCCGTTCATTCAGCGCGTGAACATTGGCGATGAGCCCAGCAACAACACCATCTACGGGTTTGACATCAATTACCGCCGTGATTCCCGCTTGCTCACCACGCTTACAGATAAACTGCCGTTCTTAGAAACCAAGGAGCCTTCTTCCATTACCTTAGGAGCCGAGATAGCCCAGTTGGTGCCTCAGAAAACAGCCTTTGAGGGCGAAGACGGGGTTTCTTACATAGATGACTTTGAAAACGCCAAGACGCCTTATTCTTTAGGAGGCTTCAATACCAATGCCTGGCGTTTGTCGGCCACTCCGGCCACGTTGGTGAACGGTGCCACTGGGCTGGCCTATGCCTATAACCGCGCCAAGTTGGCCTGGTACACCATTGACCAGATTTACTACACCTCCAACGGGCTGCGCCCCAACAACATTTCCAAGGAAGAACTGGAGAACCATTATGTACGGGGCGTGCAGCGGCGCGAGATTTTTCCTAATCGTGACCCTGAGACCAATAACTCATTTGAGTACACCTTTGACCTGGCGTATTACCCCAGAGAACGTGGCCAGTACAACTATACCCCCAACGTTCAACCTGATGGCCGTTTCTTCACTCCCAACATTGACCCCCGTACTAACTATGCCGGTATCAGCCGGGAGATCTCCTTTGACAACAACTTTGACAATGCCAACATTGAGTACCTAGAGTTCTGGATGCTGGATCCCTTCATTAAAGGTGACCGGGGCCGGAGCATTATCACAGGTTTAGACGATGCCCAGAACAGCCAGGACGAAAACGGTAAACTGGTCTTCAACTTAGGGAACATCTCAGAAGACCTTCTGAAAGACCAGCGGTACGAGTTTGAGAACGGCTTGCCAACAGACGGCAACCTCCAGAACACCGAGCAAACGCCTTATGGCCGCGTGACCCGCAACCAGTTCCTGACCGATGCCTTTGACAGCGAACCCGGCTCCCGCCAATACCAGGACATAGGGTTAGAAGGTTTGAATGACAATGACGAACGCGCTTTCTTCCAGGGCATCTACAGCACCATGGAAGATCCATCGGCCGATAATTTCCGGCACCACTTAGACGGGTCGTATGACGCTGCCAATGTGGGGGTGTTGGGTCGTTACAAAAACTTCAACGGCATGGAAGGCAACTCACCGGTCAACAGCAATCTTTCTTCAAACGCCTTCCCAGACAAAGAAGACCTGAACAAAGACAACGTCATCAGTGACACCGAGCAGTACTATGAATACAGTATTGACCTGCGGCCCAACCGTCTGGAAGTAGGCAACAACTACATTGTAGACAAAGTTGATTCCACAGATAACGGTGGCAATAGAGTAAGATGGTACCAGTTCCGAATTCCGGTAAGAAAGCCTACTGGCAATGTGAACAACATGCAGGGCTTTAAGTCCATCCGGTTCATGCGGATGTACATGACCCAGTTTGCCCAGCCGGTGGTCTTGCGGATGGTGCAGATGCAGTTTGTGTCCAACCAGTGGCGTACGTACAATTCCATTCTCTCTAACGGCGCTCCCTGCGTGGGCGACTGTGATTCTGATGCCTCAGCATTTAGTGTCTCTTCAGTAAGTATTGAGGAAAACGGCGAGGTAGACCCCGGTACTATTCCGTACGTGGTGCCACCGGGGGTAGAACGCCAGCGCGATTACTCCTCGGCCAACAACCGCCGCCAGAATGAGCAGTCTTTGCAGTTGAACGTGGAAAACCTGAGAGACTCTTTCAGCAAGGCGGTGTACAAGAACGTAACCCAGGACATGCTTATCTACAAGCGCCTGAAAATGTACGTGCACGCCCAGAGCCCCAGCGGAACCCAGGACAATGAAGTAAACGCGTTCATCAGAATTGGTACTGACTTTACGCAGAACTACTATGAGTTCTCCATTCCGCTGAAAATGACACCGCAGGGCAGCCGTGACCCGTACCAGATCTGGAACGAGCAAAACTTCATAGACGTGGCGTTTGATGAGTTTGTCCGGTTGAAATCAAGGCGAAACCAGGCCGGCTTCCCCTTGAATCAAGTGTTCACCGAATCCCGCGAAGACGGAAAAGTGTTCAGAGTAGTGGGTAACCCAGATTTCAGTGATGTGCAAAGCCTCATGATTGGTCTGGAAAACCCGGCCACGCCAGACAAAGCGGCCCATTCGGTTACGCTTTGGGTGAATGAGTTGCGCGTATCTGACTTTGACCGCACCGCCGGTTGGGCAGCCACCGCCCGCGCCAACGTGAAACTGGCCGACTTTGCGAACCTGACGGCTACCGGTTCTTATACCACCGTAGGCTTTGGCGGCATTCAGCAGCGGGCGGCCCAGAGAGCACGGGAAACCACGGGTCAGTTTGACATTACCGCTAACGTAGCCGCAGAGAAACTGCTTCCTTCCAACTTAGGGTTAGTAATCCCTTTGTCTGTGCAGTACGGAACCACCATAAGCGAACCACGCTATGACCCCCTAGACCGTGACACTGAACTAGACCTCTCCTTAGAGAAGTTTGAAGAAGGTACAGAAAAGGAAAGATACCGCAAGGAAGTCGTTAGCCAAACGACTACCAAGAGCATCAACCTATTGAACGTCCGGAAAGAGAAAACCAATCCAGAGGCGAAGAGCCGCCTCTATGACATAGAAAACCTCTCATTCTCCTATGCCTATACCGAGGTGCTGCACACCGACATCTCTACCGACCGCAACTTCTCTAAAACCTATAATGGCGGCATCGCTTACAACTACAACAACGCGCCTAAGAGCTACACCCCCTTTGCCCAGGTGAAAGCCTTCCAGTCGCCGTACCTGCGGTGGCTGAAGGAATTCAACTTCTCGCTCTTGCCTAGTAGAATCTCTGTTAGAGCAGACCTGGACCGCCGGTACAATGAGACGTACCTGCAAGGCCGTACCTCGCCGTACAGCTTACCAGATACGGCCGGTTTCCTGCCTACTTTCCAGAAAGCGTTCTTCTTTAACCGTATCTATGACGTGAAGTGGGACTTAACCAAAAGCCTCACCTTAGACTATACCGCCACCAACCGGGCAGTCATAGACGAGCCCAACGGCCGCATCAACGAAGAGGTAGATACGTTGCGTTGGAAGAACGAGGAAATCTGGCACAACCTGAGACGCTTCGGCCGCAACACCAACTTCAACCAGGTGGTAGCCGCCACGTACCGCTTGCCGCTGGACAAATTCCCGCTGACCGACTGGGTTTCGGCGGATGCGCGGTATCAGGCCGGTTTTACGTGGACTTCAGCCTCCACGGCTCTCAGCAGAAATGACACGCTGCAATTGGGCAATACCATTGAAAACAGCACAGAAACCAGCCTGAGCGGGAAACTGGATTTGGTGCGCTTGTACAACAAAGTGAAAATCCTGAAAGCCGCCAATGAAGCGTCGCCAAACCCCGGTGTCCGGCAGCAGACCACTGGCACCACCGCCGTTCTGGACTCCACGCAGCAGCGCGAGAATAAAGTGCTCAAAGGAATCCTGCGGGCGCTTATGTCGGCGCGTTCCATCAACTTCACTTATGCGCAAACGGAGGGCACTTTGCTCCCGGGCTTCCTACCTACCACCCAAAACTTCGGCTTAGCCGATGGCTTTGGGGCCCCGGGTCTGGACTTCGTGTTAGGGAAACAGTTTGAGTTACATGACCTTTACGCGCGCGCTGAACGGGAAAACTGGTACACCGATAGCAGCCAGTACCTGAACACGCCCTTGAGCTCCCTCAAATCGGTGAATTTAACGGCCCGCGCCACCATTGAACCATTCAAAAACTTCATTATTACGTTAGACGGGGTCATGAACAAATCTGAGATTGATGAGGTGTACTACCGCCGCGACTCTGCGTTGGTAGTGCAGCGGCAAAACCCGTTCACCACCGGTTCTTACCGCGTTTCCTTTATCTCGTTGCAAACCATGTTTGAGTCTAGGTCTGGAAGTAGTTCAGCTGCGTTTGAGAACTTTATCCGGAACCGCGCCACCATCGCCAGTAGATTGAATGCGGCCAGTGGCGGCCCCGGGGTTTACCAATTGAACTCGCAGGATGTCTTGATTCCTTCGTTCATGCGCGCCTACCAGGGCAAAGATGTAAACGGGTACAAAGCCAAACCATCGGGGCCCTTTGACGCCATTCCGTTGCCTAACTGGAACGTGGTGTACAACGGCCTGGCGGCCCTGCCGTTCTTCCAGCAGTATTTCAGCTCCTTCACCCTGAACCACGCCTACCAGTCAACCTTCACGGTGGCCAACTTCAGCACGGCGCTGGACTACAGCTTTAAACCGGCGGGCTTCCCGAACCTGGCAGATGAACGAACCGGAGACGTGATTCCGTACTACATTGTGAGCCAGGTGTCCATCACAGAAAGCATGTCACCGCTCATTGGCATTAACTTCCGTACCAAAGGCCAAATTACCGGACGCATGGAGTACAGAACCCAGCGCAACCTCTTACTGAACATGACCAACGCGCAAGTAACCGAGAATGGCATCAAAGACGTGGTAGTGGGAATTGGCTATAGCGCCACCAACTTCAAGCTTCCGTTCAAGATGGGCGGTAAGCGGACGTTGGAGAACGAACTAACCATGCGGCTGGACTTCACCATTCGGGACAATGAAACCATTCAGCGCACCATTGCCGTAGACGCTAACGGTAGCGAGTACCAGAACAACCTGACCACCGCCGGGGCTTTGCAAGTGCAGATACGGCCTACCATAGATTACGTGGTAAGCCAGCGCCTGAACCTGCAGTTCTACTTCACGCAGAACATCAACGAACCCAAGGTCGCCAACGCCTTCCGGAACACCGTTACCGAGGGCGGCATCCAACTCAGGTTCAGTTTGTCTGAGTAATAATAGGATTAGGGAAACGTTTTGGGGCTGATTTCTTTAAAACAGCCCCAAAACGGATTTTAAACAGGCCCGAAACAGTTTCACGCGCTAGACTTGCGGCAGGTGCTAAAAAGAATGTATTTTTGACCCGAACTTAACTTTATCACTTATGAACTTCCCTGAGGAGCTGAAATACACCAAAGACCACGAGTGGATCCGGATTGAAGGCGACGTAGCGTACGTAGGCATCACAGATTTCGCGCAGCGCGAACTGGGTGACATTGTGTATGTAGACATTGACACCTTAGACAAAGACGTGGCGAAAGATGAAGTGTTTGGCACGGTAGAAGCCGTGAAAACCGTTTCTGACCTGTTCAGCCCGTTATCGGGCCAGGTTTTGGAAATCAATGAGAAACTGGACGGCAGCCCCGAGTTGGTGAACGCTGATCCTTACGGCGATGGCTGGATGATCAAGATGTCTGTTTCTGACCAAGGCGAAGTAGCCGAACTGCTTTCTGCCGCCGCGTACCGCGAACTGGTAGGCGCTTAAGCTATTCCTGCGTGCGCTTCTCTTACCATGCACTAGCGCTGGGGTGGGCAGTAGTCATTCTAATCTTGACGCTACTGCCCGCCCAGGCGTTACCTCCCGGCCCTAAATGGGACTTTCTCACCTTTGATTCTCTGGTGCACGCCGTGCTTTTCGGGGTACAGTTGCTGCTCCTGCTCTATGGCTTACAGCGCGACCCTTCTGTTCAGTTGAATAAGCGCCTGATGACGGCCTCCTTTCTGCTGGTGGTGTTCTTTGGGACTCTGGTGGAGGTTCTGCAGGGTGCCATGGGCTTCGGGCGCCAAGCAGACCCGGTAGATGCCATCAGCAATTCTGTTGGCGGCGTGATCGGTCTGCTGGTGTGGTCTCTGGTTTCCCGCCGTTTATGGGCTAATTCCAGAAAAGTAGGCTAAAAACGTTTCTATGGCGCGGTACCATTGGCTTTCCCTGGTTCTTCTCTTGCTGTGCCTTGGGGGCAAAGCCCAGGACATGACGCGGGTACGCCAGACCATTACTGATCTTTCTGCCCCGGCCCTGCACGGCCGAGGGTATGCTTTTAAAGGAGACAGCCTGGCCGCCAGCTATCTGCAAAAGCAGTACGCGGCTATTGGTTTGCGTTCTTTCACGCCCGCCTATAAGCAACCATTCACCCTTCCCATCAACATTCTGGAAAATCGTCTTCAGTTAGAGATAGACGGCAAAGCCCTGGTTCCCGGCGTTGATTTCATTGCCCACGGTGCTACCGGTGCCGGAGCGGGCGAAGGGAAAGTGTATGACATTGACACCTTGGTACTGCAAGACGTAGACGTGGCCCAGCAATTCCTGACCAATAACCTGCGCAACAAAGTATTGGTGGTTCACCAGCGGCACTTCCAGGAACTGCTTTCCTTGCCAGAGCCTTTTCAGCCGCAATTAAGGAGTGTTTCTGCCCTACTGGTACGACAAGCGGGCCCAAAACTGATGGGCACCGTCCGCGGAGAGCAATTGCCGTTCCCAGTGCTGGAAGTTCTGGAGAAATCCTGGCCAAAAAACGCTAAAAAGGTGTCTTATGCCGTAGATGCCCGGCTGGAGTTGCAATACAGAAGCCAAAACGTGATTGGCTTTGTGCCCGGCAACATCAAGCCAGATTCTTTTGTGGTAGTGACCGCCCATTATGACCACTTAGGACATCAAGGCAAAGACCTTTATTTTCCCGGTGCCCATGACAACGCCAGTGGCACCGCTATGCTGCTGGAACTGGCCCATTATTATGCCCAACCCCAGAACGCACCTGATTATTCCATTGCTTTTATGGCCTTTGCTGGGGAAGAAGCGGGCTTGGTGGGCTCCCACTTTTATACAGAACACCCCCTCTTCCCGCTGAACAAAATCAAATTCCTGCTGAACCTGGACTTGATGAGCACCGGCGAAGAAGGCCTGATGGTGGTGAACGGCAGCGTTTTCCCTAGGCAGTTCTCGCTTTTACAGCAATTGAACCAACAGCACGGCTACCTTCCCCACGTCAAGAGCCGGGGCAAAGCTGCTAATTCAGACCATTACTTTTTCTCTGAGAAAGGCGTTCCTTCTTTTTTCTTCTATACCTTAGGCGGCACCACCACAGAATACCACCATCCGCAGGATAAACCAGACACGTTACCGCTTACCAAATTCAGAGAGGTCACCGCCCTGATACAGGCGTTTATTAAAGCTCTGTAGTTTCTGTTGGCTTACTGTTTTTGCCCTCTTTTTCTAAAAACGGCTCAAAAAAGGCAGGGAGTCACTTTGAAAGTCTAGTTTTGGTATCTGGTAACGTAAATCCACTCCTGCCCATCTGAGGAGGGGAATACGCCTTTGCAGGGGAACAGGGGCAATACAAATAAAACTGCCTCTGCTACTGTTATACCATTGCCTTGCTGTTCGGGAGTTCTACTCCCGAACCTGCCTGCGGCGGAGTTCCACTCCGCCGGGAACCACGGGCAAAAGAAGCGGAGTGGAACTCCCCGGCAGGTTGCTTCCGGAGTGGAACTCCGGAAGAGCGGTTAGTAGATGCGGGCCTAACACGCCTCAATTATTTGATATTGGCATTAGAGTACTTTCTGGCGCAAGCGTCCACCTGTGTCCGCTTGCGCCAGAAAACCAATGGAAGCAGGTAAATACTGGTTGGTATGACATCTCCAGCAATCTCTTTGAAGGCACAGAAACGCAGGAATTCAAACAATAATCCCCCAAAGGCAGCGGCCCCGATAACTTTCCATTATATGAAGCTACAGGGGCCTTATACTTGCTATCGTTACAACAAAACTATTGCATGAGCATTACTCTGCGGACTACTACGCCCTTGTCGGTTTGCATTCTGATGAGGTAGAGGCCGTTGGCGTGGTGCTGGAGAGAGAGTTGCAACGGCTGGCTCCGCACGTGGCGGGGAGACGTCATTTCCTGAAGCACCTTCCCTACTGTGGTGCAAACCTGGATGCTGGAGATACTTGCCTCCGGGGAACTGATGGAAATAAGCCCCGCGGTAGGATTGGGCGACACGTTTACAGCCAGTTGGGCTTGTTCTTCTTCGGCCCCTAGTGGATTATTCCCGTCTACTTTTACATCATCCAGGTAGAGGTTGTTCTCATAGTCAGTGACGTGCCGAAACTTGATAAGCACTGTCTTAGCTGTGGAAAAGCTTGCCAGATCTAACGTTTCCAGCCGCCATTGGGAAGCGGTGGGGATGAACTCCTCTGTGGTGAAGTAGGGAGTGGCGGTGGTTAATGCCTGGTCAAACTTCTGGTAAATGCGTTGGTAAGTGCTTCCGCAGTCAGCAGAAACCCAGACTTCCAGCGTATCAGAAAACTTGGTTTCAGACAACAGGGAGTAGGCCACCTGGAAAGACAGCTTGGGCATAGTGCGGCTAGTCAGATCCAGGGGCGGCAAGACAAGTTCGTCTACCAGGCCGTTGGCCGTGTAGTCAATGTTCCGCATGACCGCTGAGGCAGTGCCCGTTTTGGCGGCTTTGGTCGTGCGCTCCCAGGTGAGGTCTGTATTGGGGTTGTTGATAGCCCAGCCAGCAGAGGGAAAAGTAGCGTTTTCAAAGCTTTCCTGCAAAGGCAAGGCTGTTCCCTGTACCTGGAAAGAAGCATTGATGGTGTTGTTGGCGGTATTACTGTCAGAGCCGGTGTTGTTTCTGGAAGTAATGGCAAAGGCAATGGTATGCGCCCCGGGAGCAGCCGTGAGACCCGGAATAGTAACCGTGGTGCTTTGAAAAGAGGCAACAGAACCAGTCCAGTTATACGTTTGTGTGGGGCCATTGTCAATCCTGTACTGTATCTGGGCCGAAGTAAGCGTCTGCGCACCTCGGTTACGTAACACAATAGATGGTGAGAATGAGGTAGCACAAAGAACATTTGCCGGGGAACTAACCTCCATCAAAGCTGCGTCCAGGTCAGGCACCTGCACCGGCGTATTACCTGGCGAGGTAAGAATACCGGGCCGGTATCTGGTTAGCGCCTGTTCCATCACATTTTTCTGCCCGTTGGTGAACAGGTTCATGCATTCATCATTGGTGTAGTCCATGTAGTTCATGAACATATCACCCTCATTGGTACAACTGGCTTTGGGGAAAGTAGGGCAACCCGTGTTTTCAGCTTCTTGAGGGGGAGTATCTGCTACATAGTCATCGCCGCATGCTTCATCGCCCCAGATATGGAACAGGTTAAGCCAATGGCCCACTTCATGGGTGGTGGTACGCCCCTGGTTAAAAGGTGCCTCCGCCACTCCGGTAGTCCCGAAGTACCGATAGTCAATCACTACGCCGTCTGAAGAAGGGGCACCGGTATTGGGGAACTGCCCATAGCCCAGCACTTCTTCCTCTTTGTTGAATTTCACCACCCAGATGTTCAGGTATTGGCTTGTATTCCAAGCCGATTTTCCGCCGGTGGCGCCGTACTTCATGGCATCGTTCACGGTAAAGTCAGGAAGGGTGGTTTGGGTGCGGGTAATTCCGTTGGTGGGTTCTCCGTCTGGGGTGCGCTGTGCCAGTTTGAACTCTATCTCTGTATCAGCGGCTACGTCTTTGAACAGGGCGGGCGTATTGCTGGCATCGGCGTTTAGCCGCCGAAAATCTTTGTTCAGGACTGTAATCTGTGACGCGATCTGCTCCTCTGAGATATTCTGTTCAGCAGTATTGTACACCACGTGCACCACCACCGGAATGGTGATGACACTCCCCAAAACCCTTAGCTCGTTTGCCTCTTTGGAGCGGATGCCCGCTGCCTTGGCCTGCTGCTGTAACTGAACACGCAGATTAGGTCTGTCCCGCTCCAAATGCTTCAGATGCTCCATGGTACCGCAAGACCGGGTCTGGCTAATGGCTTGGCTAATGGTGAGCGCGAAAATAAAAAAAACAGTGAGTACTCTTAGAGCCATTGGCATCTGCGCTTGGGGGTGGTTTTCAGGGAAACAGGCTGAAAACGGAACCCTTATAAAATATTGTTCAGCTGCTCTTTGATCTTCTCCAGTTCCTCTTTCATCTCTACCACCAGGTGTTGAATGGTGGCATCATTGGCTTTGGAACCTATGGTGTTAATCTCGCGGCCTATTTCCTGCGAGATGAACGCCAATTTCTTACCAGTTGGTTCAGGAAGATAGACAGTTTCTGCAAAATAATGCAAATGATTGACAAGTCTCACTTTTTCTTCGGCAATGTCCAGCTTCTCAATATAGTAGATCATCTCCTGCTCAAAGCGGTTCTGATTAAAGCCCTCTGAGGCGCTTATTTCACTTAAATGACCTTGTATGCGCTGTTTTATGTGTTCTACCCGGCTAGGGTCATGTTTGTCTACCTCAGCTAACAAAATCCTAATACGATCTATGTAAGATACAATTTCATTGCTAAGGGCTTTGCCTTCATCTGCCCTAAATACGTTAAACTTGTCAATGGCTTCCTGTAAAACCGGGGCTACCTGCTCCCAGGAAATTTCTTCGCCTTTTTCTTCGGTGCTTTCGGTCTGCAGTACCTCGGGCATGTGCAACGCCAGCCGGAACAAATCTGGGGATTTCGCGCCCAGCGCAATAGCGGCAGCCTCCAATTCTTTGAAGTAGATCTTTAACAGCTCTGTGTTGATTCTGCTGCGGGAAGAACTGGTCTTGCTTCTAGCCACCTCAATGGTCAGGTTCACCTTGCCGCGCACCAGGCTTTTGCCTATCATATTCCTGATTTCCAGTTCTTTGTCAGACAGACTGCGCGGTATTCGCAGGCTCAAGTCCATGGATTTGGAGTTAAGGGACTTCAGCTCAATGGAAATGGTATTGCCTTCGGTCTCTAGGTGGGCAGACCCAAACCCGGTCATGGATAATAACATACTGCGTAATTAAAGTGGAAAAAGGTAAATCTATGAAAAAAGTCCCATTCGCTCCCTATCTTACCGCCTGCGGTTTCTGTGGGGCGTTCCTTTAATAACCTGCGTATTTTCTATATATTTGCCTTATGAAATTTGGAGTTGTCGTTTTCCCAGGGTCCAACTGTGACCAGGATGTCATTGATGCGTTGCAACACACCACCCAAAAGGAAGTTGTAAGGCTTTGGCACAAAGACCATGATTTGCAGAACTGTGATTTCATAGTGCTGCCCGGAGGTTTCTCCTATGGTGACTATTTGCGTTCGGGGGCTATTGCCCGGTTCTCCCCTATCATGCAGGAAGTGGTGAAATTCGCCAATTCTGGCGGGTACGTGTGGGGCATCTGCAATGGCTTTCAGATTTTGACCGAAGCCGGCCTGTTGCCTGGGGCCCTGCTGCGGAATACCAGCCAGCAGTTCATTTGCCAGAACGTCTACATCACCCCAGAAAATACTGATGCCTTGCCAACCGCCCTGCTGGAGCCCGGCAAAGCCTACCAGATTCCCATTGCGCACGGTGAAGGCCGTTTCCACGCCGATGCCGATACGCTGAAACAATTGGAAGACAACGGCCAGATCATGTTCCGCTACTGCGATGCCAACGGACAGGTAACCGAGGTCTGCAACTGCAACGGCAGTCTGCTGAACATTGCCGGGGTAAGCAATAAAAACAAAAACGTATTCGGCATGATGCCGCACCCAGAACGGGCCGTTGACGCAGAATTAAATAACACAGATGGCCGTCTCATCTTTGAGTCTCTCTTGCAGGCGGTTCAGGCGTAAGATCTTTCTCTGGTAAACCTATTACACGGCAATGCCTCTCTTAGTTTAGAGAGGCATTGCCGTTTATGGCCTCCTTTCTGGAAAGTAGGCCATAAACGGCTTTCTTATAGAAGTAACTGTAAGAGCTTGTTTACATTTCATCTTTGCGCTGCAAACGGCCATAGAAAGAACCTGCGAAAGCGTTTTTCTCTAGCCATTTTCGCCTGCAAACCTCAAATGTAAACAAGCTCTAATGTGATATACTCTATCCAAAACAGAACGCCTCCTTTTGTTCAAAGGAGGCGTTCTGTTTTGTAGGCGTTTTCAGGAAATCAGCCTAGAAACGAATCAAGTAAATGGACAAAAAGAACGATATCTTTTTCTCTCCTGTCCTCCTGAAAGGATCTTGTGGGCGAACTAGAAAAGCTGTAACTAAACGCCATTGCCGTTCGCCACCGAGATCCTTTCAGGAGGACAACATAGATCGTTGAATGTGTCCTGCCAGTTACCTAGTTAACGTGAACTCGGGAATTGGATTAGTTAAAAAGGGCCTCTACATAAAACAAGAAGGCTAAAGGTTGGGTACAAATATTGCCAGATGTTTCACCTGCTCTTCCGGAGTTCCTACTCCGGAAGCACTCTGCTGGGGAGTTCCACTCCCCTTCTTCTGCAACACCTGCCCGTGGTTCACGGCGGAGTAGGAACTCCGCAGCAGGCAGGTTCGGGAG
>NZ_JABFAM010000023.1 GCF_013623775.1 Rufibacter sp. XAAS-G3-1
TTCAAGTACAGTAAGTTAATCCTATACCTGACAAATAAGAAGTAGAACTATTGGAAAAATGAAACTGCGCTAATCTAAAGGTTAGCCTTTTTTGCCCGAAAGCTTTACCTTTGCTCATCTCATTAACTTGAAATTAACCCCATACTTGTATGTCCAATGGATTTTTCAATGTCCCCATTCCGGTAAACGAACCTGTAAAGGGCTACGCACCCGGCAGCAAAGAAAGAGAAGAGCTACTCAACACCTATAAAGCGCTGCGCGAGCAGCAGTTGGATATTCCCATGTACATTGGGAGTGAGGAAGTGCGCACCGGCAACTTAATGCCTATCACCCCTCCCCATGACCACAAGCGCGTAATTGGAAACTACCACTACGGTGATGCCAGCCACGTGACGCAAGCGATTGAAGCGGCGCTCTCGGCCCGCGAGCAATGGGCCAACATGCCCTGGGAAAGCCGGGCCGCCATTTTCCTGAAAGCCGCCGATTTGCTGGCCGGGCCTTTTAGAGCGCGTATGAACGCCGCAACCATGTTAGGCCAGTCCAAGAACGCGTACCAAGCCGAGATTGACGCCGCCTGCGAGCTGATTGACTTTCTGCGGTTCAACGCCAAGTTCATGACCGATATCTACAAGATGCAGCCGGAGTCACTGCCGGGCATGTGGAACCGGCTGGAGCACCGTCCGCTGGAAGGGTTCGTGTTTGCGCTTACACCGTTCAACTTTACATCCATAGCCGCCAACCTGCCCGCCGCTCCGGCCATGATGGGCAACGTGGTGGTCTGGAAACCGGCCAACACGCAGGTGTACTCGGCCAACGTGATCATGGAGCTGTTCAAGGCCGCGGGGCTGCCCGACGGCGTGATCAACCTGGTGTATGTAGACGGCCCAGAGGCGGGCGAGGTCATTTTCCGTCACCGTCAGTTTGCGGGCATTCACTTCACCGGCAGCACCGGCGTGTTCAACCACATCTGGAAAACCATTGGCGAGCACATCAACACCTACCGCGGCTATCCGCGCATTGTGGGCGAAACCGGCGGGAAAGACTTTATTGTGGCGCACAAATCCGCGAACGCGAAAGAAGTGGCCACCGCCATTACCCGCGGCGCGTTTGAATACCAGGGCCAGAAATGCTCGGCCGCTTCGCGCGCCTACATTCCAAGCAACATCTGGGACGAGGTGAAAGCCCACGTAGTGGAAGACCTGAAATCCTTCAAGATGGGTGACCCCGAAGATTTCGGGAATTTCATCAATGCCGTCATTGACGAGAAATCGTTCGACAAGCTGGCCCGCTACATTGATGCCGCCAAAAAAGATGACTCGGTGGAGATTATCGCCGGTGGGAACCATGACAAGCGCGTGGGGTACTTTATTGAACCTACCATTATTGTGGCGCAAGACCCGCAGTACGTAACCATGTGCGAAGAACTCTTTGGGCCGGTGCTCACGCTGCACGTGTATGACGCCGAGAAATTTGAGGAGACCTTGCAGATTGTAGATGAGACTTCGCCCTACGGCCTCACCGGTGCCATCTTCGCCAATGACCGGTACGCCATTGAACTGGCCACCAAGAAACTGACCCATTCAGCGGGTAACTTCTACATCAACGACAAACCCACCGGCGCCGTGGTGGGACAGCAGCCGTTCGGTGGTTCCCGTTCCTCGGGCACCAATGACAAAGCTGGTTCCATGCTGAACCTGCTGCGCTGGACTAGTGCCCGCACCATCAAAGAAACCTTCGTGCCACCGGTAGATTACCGCTACCCGTTCTTGCAGAGCGGTAGCCCCGCAGAAGGCGCGATCTAGCGTTTTTGACCTTTATTCCTGAAAACAGCCCCAAAGCGGATTTCCGTTTTGGGGCTGTTTTGTTTAAAGAGCTTCTGAAATAAGTCTTTCTCCCTTTTGTCTTCCTCTTTTTGTCATCCTGAAAGGATCTTGGGGGCGAACGGCAGTAGCGCTTGTTCAAAGGCTTTTTTAGTTTGCTACCAAGATCTTTCCAAGATGACAAAAGGAGGGAGGAGGCATTCATCAATCAAAAAGCAATGTGTTAAGCCAATAGGAATCTGCTAAGCAGCCAAATTTCATAGCAACGGCTTGAGATCCTATTGCAGCGGTACGTGTAAATTAATCCCGAGGGCTGATTCTGCGTATGAAGGAGAAATACCTGTGCCATGAACCAGACACCACCGCCCGTTATGCCAATTGATGAACGCCTGAAGTGGGTAGAGTCCATCTCCCGGTTACTGGACAACCAGTTTCAGTTGCCGGGCACGAAGTTCCGTTTCGGGCTAGATCCTATTATGGGGCTGCTGCCCGTGGTGGGCGATATTTCCTCCTTCGCCATGTCGGGTGTGTTGGTCATGACCATGGCCAAGCACGGGGCCAGCCGGGCGCTGGTGGTCAGAATGCTGTTGAATATCTTCCTGGATGCGATTATTGGCAGTATTCCCATTGTGGGCTGGCTCTTCGACTTCGGCTACAAGGCCAACCAACGGAACGTGAATCTGTTAAAGAAACACTACCAGGAGGGCAAATACCAGGGCAAAGGCACCGGTTTTATCATTGGGGTGCTTGTCGCGTTTTTGATTCTTTTCGGGCTGCTGCTCTATGGCCTCTGGAAAATAGCCGAGTACCTGTGGCTGTGGGCGTCTTCAGCGTGGTAGCAATTTAGGATGAATTCTTAAACAGTAAAGCCCCGTTTCAGGCCAGTTTTTAGAAAAACAGGCCTGAAACGGGGCTTTACTGTTTAAGATTAAGAAAGCAATCTTAATTATGCTCCAGGGCCAGGTAGCGGTGGCGCACCAGCAGGCAGGCTCCAATCACACCGGCCTGTTCGCCCAGTTTGGAGACCTTCAGTTTGGTGTCATTGTTCACCAGGCTGAGCGAATACCGTTTGATGGCGCTCTTGATGGGGAGCAGGATATAGTCTTCGGTAGAGGCCAGGCTGCCGCCCAATACCACCAGTTCGGGGTTGAAGATGTTGATGAGCAGGGCAATGCCGCGGCCAATCTTGTCGCCTATTCTGGCAATCAGTTCAATGGCCAGTACATCGTCTTTGTGGGCGGCATTGATGATATCGTCCAAGAGCAGGTCTTCGGGATGAATGTTGTTTTGGGAGACAATGGTAGAAGCGCCGGCTTCCATGCTTTCCTTGAACATTTCTACCAACGCCCAGCCCGAGGCCTCAGTTTCCAGACAGCCTTTTTTGCCGCATTTGCACATCTTCTCGTTCTGGAAAATAGGAATGTGCCCAAACTCGCCAGAATAACCAGACTTGCCGTAGAACAGCTGGTTGTTGATGATCATGCCCATGCCAATGCCGTAGTCCAGGTTCAGGAAAAGGACATCTTTCTCGTTATCTACCACGCCAGAGCAGAACTCGCCGTAGGCCATGGCGCGGGAATCGTTCTCCAGAAACACCTTGATGCCAATCTCCTGCTCAATGACTTTGCTTAGCGGCGCGTCATGGAAATCAAAGAGGTTGTAGTTATAGCCTTTGGCGTAGTTGATGCGGCCCGACAGGTTGATGCCGATGCCCAGAATCTTCTCTTTGGGAATAGGTAAATCAGCGATGAAGTTGTTGATGATGTGGCAGAGTTCGTCCAGAGATTCCTTGTCGTTGGACAGCTTGTAGGGGTAGCTCTCAAAATCGCTGATCAGGTTTTTCTGGAAATCGGTGAGGCCTATGTTGATGTGGTTGATTTTGACGTCAATTCCCAGAAAGAACGCCGAATCTGGGGCCAGGCCGTAGACATTGGGTTTTCGGCCGCCCGTTGAATCCACTTTGCCGTGGTCTTGTACCAGCCCGTCCTGGATGAGGTCATTGAGCAGACTCGTGATCTTGGGCACGCTCAGGTTCAGTTCCTTGCCCAGTTCGGCAATGGTGGCGTTTCCGGTATTGGCAAAGTAAGCAATGACTTTCTTTTTAAGGTTGACATTCTTGAACGCCACGCCGGTTGGGAAATCACTGTTTATTTCCTCAAAGAAAGTCTTTGTCATTTTGTGTGAATTAGGGAGCTGGCGAGCAGCGGTAACTTGGTTTTCCTTACAAATTTAGGCATTTCCGCAAAAGGTATGTGTCTGTTGGCAGAATTCTTCTGTACCTACGTCTAAACCGTTTCCTCTGAGACAAAGAAGAGCACATTGCCGCCATGCGGAAAGACGCGGTCACCCAATTTAGAAAACGTTCTCCGTTTAGCGGCTTAATTTCTGAAAAACAATGAAAAATAGACCTGGCTTCGGGCAGCAACACTGGTTGGTGGTGCTTTCCGTGGGCCGCTTACGCTATTTTAAGCCTGTTTTTCTGAAATCGTGCCGAAAATGCGTAGCTTCCTTCCTTAATCCAGGGCCATTCTATGCTGTACTTTCTGCTCAAGACCATGTTTCAGGTAGCGTTGCGCGTGTTCTTCCGGCGTTTCACGGTGAACAACCGGCACCTGCTGTTCTCTGAAGGGCCGCTCATCGTGGTCTCCAACCACCCCAACACCCTCATGGATCCCGTGGTTACGGCCTCGCTCATGAAGCAGAACGTCTATTTCCTGGCCAAAAGCAGCTTTTTCAAACCGGGCCTCCAGGGCTGGCTTTTCCATAGATTGTTCATGATACCGGTGTACCGCCGCGAAGACGTGGGCGACGGCGGCACCGCCCAGAACGACGCCACGTTTGCCAAATGCTACGAGTTCCTGGGCAAGGGCGGCACGCTCATGGTATTCCCCGAGGGCAACAGTTTCATGCAGCGCCGCCTGCGTCCGCTCAAAACCGGCACCGCCCGCATCGGCCTGGGGGCCGAGGCCCAGCACAACTTCAACCTGGGGTTGCGCATCATTCCCGTGGGCGTCAACTACTCAGACCCGTCCCGGTTCCGGAGCGACGTGTTCGTGAATGTGGGCGAGCCCATCCAGGTCAAAGATTTCCAAGCGGCGTACGCCGAAGACCCCTTCCGAGCCGCCCACGCCCTCACCGACCACCTGAAGGAACGCCTGGAAGCCCTGGTCATCCACACCGACACCGAGGAAGAAGACGCCCTCACCCGCCAGGTAGAAGCCGTGTACCAAGACAAACTGGTGAAAGAACTGGACCTAGCCGAGTCTGAGCCCGAAGAACGATTCCTGATTACCAAAGGCATTGTACAGAGCATCAAATATTTTGAGTCCCGCGAGCCCGAACGCATCCACCACCTACGCACCGACTTGCAGGAATACCTACAGCATTTAGAAAGCGTAGGGTTGGTGCCAGACGCCTTCAAGCGGATTCCCCGGCGACGCGAGGTGGCCTGGGGCACGGTACAGACCCTTCTCTATCTGCTGGTAGGCTTCCCTTTCTATCTCTTCGGGGTGGTTCATAATTACCTGCCGTATTTTTTGCCAGCCAAGGTGGCGCGGGCGCTCACCAAAGACATTGAGTTCTACGCCCCCATCATGATGACCATTGGCATGTTCACGTTCCCTGTTTTCTACGCCCTCATTGGCTGGGCCGTGCATGCCTGGCTAGGCCTCTCAGGAGGGGCGTTGGTGGGGTATCTGGTGGCCTTGCCCGTGACCGGTTTCTTTGTGCTGCACTACTGGCACCGCATTCAGGTAGCCCGCCGTAACTGGATCTTCTTCACGCTGTTCTACCGTCGGTCAACCGTATTGCAAAGCCTGTTAGAGCAGCGCACCCGGTTACTGCATGCCTTGGAGCAAGCCCGCCAAGAGTTTTTGGCCTCTTTTCCGGATAAACAGCCCTGAAACGAAGCGTGCCTAGGGTGGCGGCTGGCAGCGCTTTTCTTGGTGACTGATGTTACGCACTTTGCTGGTGGCTTCCGGCGAGTCTGGGGACTCGCTTCATCCCCAGGCACGAGACTGGAGTCTCGCGCCAGTTGGTTCTAAACCTGTGAGGTCTCCAAGACCTCACAGGTTTTCGCGTTTAGGGCCTGTTTTCTGCAAAAGAGCCCTAAAACGGAGGTGCATCTTTCTGGAGCGTCTGATTGCTTCTTCCAAGCTGCATAAGAGAATGAACCTGTTTAGTTAAGCCAAAGTAAAATACTTTCGCCCTTGCTGCGTGTTTTCACCAGCAAGCGGAAAGGCGCCTGCATCTGGATTGTTGGTGAGAACACCAACAATGGCGGCTAGGTTGTCTATTCTTGTACTAGACTAAACAAGTTCAATGTAAATTTCCTGGGAAGCTTCAATTTTGGAACGGTATATGTATTACGGATTTCACGGCAGGAGCCGTTCTAAATATAACTGATGATATCCCGTATGGAAATGAAAATTAACGCAGTTGGTGCCTTGTTACTGGCAGGGATTTTAACAATAACCGGAGCCTCGGCGAACGCCCAGGGTAAACCTCTGGATACTAACAAAGGCACCGTGCTGGCCATGGCCAACGCAGGCAAAGAGACACCCGTAAGGCGCGAGACCTTGTCTGGCATTGACCTGTTCCCCCAGGACAAGAAAGGAGACGTCTTTCTGCTCTCTTTCCAGCAGGACATGCCCGAAAGCGGTGTGCTGGAACTCACCAACTACGCCGGGAAAGTGCTGTACACTAAATCCATTCCGGCCGGCGACCACACCTTGGCGGCTCCCCTGAACATTGGCAAGCTGGGAACGGGGACCTATCTGGTGGAAGTGAAAACGTCCAATACCGTGTACTGGAAAAAAATGCGCGTGCGGCGGAAATAATAAGATATAGCCATCCATGGAGAGGGCTGCGATGAAGAATCATCGCAGCCCTCTCCATGTACAATTGGTTTCCTTTTACCATCTGAACTTTAGCACGATCAGCTCAGAATGGCCGTTGTCATTGTCGGCCACGGCGACGGCGGTGAGGTCGCTGCGGTCTTGCCCCGAGATGCAGATGGACTCGATCTTGCTTTTGTAGGCGCTGCCGTCCTGCTCGGTGATGGGCACCACCACCTGGGGTTTAGCGGGTTGGGAAGATGCATCTGTATGCGCCTGTAGCAAGCCCACCAGGCTGCCGTAGATTTCCCCGTCTAACACGGCGTTGGGCGTTTCCTCAGCGGAGGCCGTGAAAAGCATGCGGCCCCCCAGGGCAGTGGTCATGCCCGAGAAACCGGTTTTAATCTGCTCCAAATCTGGCAGGGCCCAGTTCTGTATGCCAGAAGGCTTGGGGGCCGGGCCTTTTCCCTGCAGGAAAGGCACCATAGATTCCATGGTGTATGTGATAAGCACATTCTGCCCGCCCGGCGCGAACCGCTGCAAGAGGTACAGGTATTCCTCATCGGCCGCCAGGCCCTCAATATTCAAGGCCGCCTGCCCGGTGACAGATTTATTAGCCCGCAGATGGTCATAGAGCGGCGTCAGGTTGATGGCGACGGGTTTGCCGAGGCCCTTTCGGGTTAGCGGAACCAGGAAACCGATGTTGCGGGGTTCCGTTGCCCCGGAGCCCACAATGAACAGGTACGGCTGCCCGCCTTCTATGGTGAGCTGGGTGATGGCTTCCAAATCTGGTTTCACGGGTTTAGGGATTCGTCCGTCCACCACCGTGCTGCCTTCAAAAAGAAGTGTTTTGGCCACTACTTTGAACTTCTCATCCAGCGTGAACAGGTAAGGCGAATCATCCCCGATGACGTAGTATTGATTGCCCACCCGTTCAATACCAGAGGCCGAGGGAATTCCCTCCAACACCATTTTCTGGCGGATGACGGCAGTGGGTTGGGTGGAAGATTCTTTGTCTGACTGGCAACTGGCGGCGAAAAGGGACATAACAAGACAGGTGCAACAAGATAAGAGCCGTACTAGAGTTTTCATGGGGGATGTATAATCTAAGTCAGCGTTCTTAAAGGTAAGGAGTGGCGGACGGAGGTAGCTTCTGCAAAAGATGAATTGCGTTTTAACCCCGATTTCTGGAAAACAGGGTTAAAACAGCATCAGACCAGGGCCAACTCTTCCAGCACCTGGCGCGCGCGCAGGCAACTGGCTTCCTTGTCCTTGATCTCCAACATGATGTCTACGTCCAATCCGTGCAAATGGGTGAGAAACTCCCGAAACAAATCGGTTTCAATGCTGGTCACGTGCTTGCCTTTGCGGTCGCCGGGGCTTTGGGAACTGTAATCCATCATGAGCACGCCATCGTGTTGCGGGTGCCAGGTACCGGCGGCCAGTTGCAGGGCCTCGGCCATGGGCTCCCCGTGGTGCAGGCACTCGTGGTGGAAGTTGTCAAACAAAATGGGGATACCCGTCTCGGCGTTCAGTTCCAGGCAATCGCGTAGGCTGTAGAGGCGGTCGTCGTTCTCCACCACCAAGCGCGCTTTCACGTTCTCGGGCAAAGTCTGGTAGGTTTGGATGAAGCGTTTGAGGGCACTGGGTTTGTCGCCGTACACGCCGCCCGCGTGAATCTGGAGTTTGGCCGTGGAGTCCAGCCCCATCAAGTCCATCACCGTAGCCTGGTACACCAACTCCGCGATGCTGTTGCGCACAATGCGCTCATCTGGCGAGTTGAGCACCACAAACTGATCTGGGTGCATGGAGATGCGCATGCCGTGTTTTTTAATGAAATCGCCCAGGCGCCGGAACGTCATCTGGAAATGCTGCTGCCAGTTGTAGGTGTTGATTTCATGCGAGGCGAAGGGCACCAACTCAGAGCTCATCCGGAAGAACAGGAAGCCGTGCTCTAGGTTGTACTCCAGAATACGGCGCAGACAGGCCAAGTTCTTTTCCACGGTCTGCACCAGCCGCTCCTCACTGTAAGACGCCAACCGGAACGTGGTGGCCGAGGTGCAGTCCAGAGATTCATTCACGCAAGGGTATCCAATCTTCATGGTTCGCAGGGTTAGGTGGTATAAACCAGTGCCCGGGGCAGTTGTTTATGGTTTAGTAAACGGCGGGAAGGCGCGAGTGTTTTCTGAAGTTCCGGGGCTTGGGTGGACGGGGGTTGGGTTTTGGGGCTGAATTCAGGAGAGCAGCTTCAAAACACCTCTGGCGCGAGTCTCCAGACTCGTGTCTACGGATAATGGATAGTCTCCAGATTATCCTCGCTGCGGAGCCGCGATAAGGGGACTGCTAGTTTACGACCTCGTCCTTCGGAAAACCTCCTAAAGTAAGAGGGAAATTTTTCAAAAGACCTGCGAGCGTCTGTGCCAACAACCTTCCCGTTTCGCCAATCAGGAGATTGGCTATCCATTGGTGCGTAGAGCGCTGACGCTAACTCTACGCACAGCAATATCATTCGTGGGTCCGGCGAGTCTGGAGACTCGCTTCATCCCAAGTCACGAGACTGGAGTCTTGCGCCAGAATGGCTTGAATCCGACTCAAGACTCAGAACTCAAGACTCAGAACTCCCTTACTTCACTTGCACTTCTTTCAGGCCTTCCCGCCCGAAGAAAGTAGGGAAATACATTAATTCTGCGCGGGCGGGGTTCAGGGTGTAGGTGCCTTTGTAGCGGGGGAGGAGTTGGATGGTGAAGGTGTAGCTGCCCTTGCTCAGGTGGTTGGAGAAGATAGCCACTTTGTGCCGGAAGTACTCGCGGTGCGCCTCGTTACGGCCCCAACTGGATTTGGCGTCATAGGTGCAACCGGCCGGAATAGGTACTTCAATCATCACGTAGGAGGCATCGGCTTTCACGTCTACTTCCACTTTCAGTTCTACCGGTTTGCCCGCGGTTAAAGTAGCTTGAGCCGATTTGGTGTTGGCGAAGGAAGTGCGTACTACAAAGTCCTTGTCTACCCGGGTCGGCTGGGCTATCCACTCGTTCTGGTAAGCGGTGAGATACAGCGGCAATAAACCTTGTTTGCGCAGCGTGAGCGGCTGGGTAGGAATAAAGGTGGTGTCTACCGGAAAACGGCGCAGAGTGGTGTTCAGGGCACCCGTGAGCACCAAATTATTCTCGGGCGCAACGCCTTTCTCCTTTACCAAATCTGGCAACAAGGTCTCCAGCACGCGGGCAGATTCAAAGGTGTTGCGCCAATGGCCGGTACGCCGTTCACTGAGCAAAAAGGCTTGTATCTTAAGCAGTTCACGGGCATGCCCACCGGCGGCTTTCAGGATTTCGTAGACCAGCAAAGTATTGGAGATGTGGTTGTCAAAGAGGCTGCTTCGTTCCTTGCCCCAGTACACACCACCCAGCATAGTGGCGTGGCGGTATTTCTGAAGTGTATCCAGCGGTGCAGGCAAGTTTAACTTCTGCCGAAGCCTAGTGATGCGGAACTGTTCTTCCAGAGATAATTTGGGCTGTTTCTCCACTTTGGACACGTACGCCGGAAAGTCTACTTTGGCTTGTAACTGCTGTAGTATCTCCAGGGCTCTTATCTTGTCTGGCGCATCTTTCTTTTCAACATGATAGGTGAGGTAGTCAATTAAGGGCTGTTTTTTGAAACTGGTGGCAAAACCTTCCTGCTGGGCCATGACCAGGGCTTCGGTTACGTGGTGGCTTATCCAGATGTAGGCGGGGCCGGTTTCCCACCAACTCCAGGTTCCGTCCTGCTGCTGGGTTTTCTCCAAGTGCCGGATGAGGCGGCGCACCATCTTTTCGTGCTCAAAGGGTTTGTCCAGCGCTGCCTGAATGCGCTTCTCCCAGAGCAGTCCCTTCAGTTTAGAGGCGGCCTGCTCGTTGCACCAGTACTCATAGCGGTGGAGCGCGTTAATCTCGTCCAGCATGACCTGCAGCAGATTGCTCTGCGCGTAGAAATGCACCGGGCCTTTGGCGGGGTCAAACGTGAGGGTCAGCGAGGTATCAACCGGCAGGGAGAGGAACTGGCCTTTCCGTTCCAGCACGCCTTTTTTGTACACGCCAATGTACCGCCGTTCGCCGTCTGAGAAACCCGCCCCTTGCTGTAAAGAGAAAAGCAATTCCACCGAGTCTGGTGCTACCGCCGGGGCCTGCACCAGCACGGTATCGGTGAACACGCGGCCTAGTTTCAGGTTTTGTTGCCTAAGCGTCTGGCCGTTGAAGGCAAAGGTGGTCTGCACCGATGCCGTATCTGGCAAGTAGTTCACGGCCTTGCCGATGATTTGCGTTTTATCCCCTTCAATCAAAAAACGGGGGCCGCTCAGCGTTGCCATCATAGCTTTGAAAGACCTGATTTCAGTGCTGGCGGTGCCGCTGCGTTTGTTTCCGTCCATGGCCAGTACGTGGGTTTTCCAACTGGTCACATCGCCGGGGAACGTGACCGGGAACGTGGCTTTGCCTTGTTTGTCGGTAGCCAGGCGCGGTTGCCAGAAAGCGTAATCAGAAAAGTAGCTTCGGATGGAGGAGGTAGCGTCTGCCTCGGCGCCAGCCATCAAGGATTGCTCGGCATCGGCTTTGCCTTTCTTGGTGGTGATAATAATGACACCGTTTGCCGCTGCGGAACCATAAATGGCTTTGGCAGCCGCATCTTTCAAGGTGGTAGTAGAGGCAATGGAGCTAGCGGAAATGTCTCCTAAATTGCCGCTGAACGGCACGCCGTCTACTATGATAAGCGGCTGGTTATTGCCTTGAATAGATGAAACACCTCGGATATTGATGCTGCTGCCAGGATTTCCAACAACTAGTCCTGCTACTCTGCCATTCAGTTCAGAACGCACGACTGCCATAGAATAAGTCATTTCCCTCTTTTCCTGAGCCCCATAGCCAACCACCACTACCTCGCTTAAGGCTCTGGCATCGGAGGCTAATTTTATCTCAATTCGGCTGCTGCCTTTTACCGGGACTTCCTGGCTCACATACCCAATAAAAGATACTACCAGAATAGCGTTGGCTGGAGTAGTGATGGTAAACCTTCCGTCTACATCTGTGGCAACTGCCGAGCTCGTGCCTTTTACCTGCACCGTGGTTCCAGGCATGGGTTCTCCGGTTTCCTTGTCCAACACCCGGCCCCACACCTGGTCTGAAAAGCCCCCGGAATAACTGTAGGAGACCGAGGGAACATTGGGGGAAACGGGCTTGGGAAGCGGAGCGGTGGTGGTGGCGCTTTGCATGGCTCTTTCCACGCTGTTCTGGAGATACTTTTCCAACGCCTTGGTTTCTGGGGCAGGCTTCTGCAGTTGACTCTTGGTGAAGTTGAGGCGCAGCACGCCGTCGGGCTTCACGGTAATGCGTGCGCTGAGATGGCTTTGGTCGGGGAACACCAACGTGAACTGATATTCACCGGGGTACACCTGATGTAGCTGTGCCAGACTTCCGCGGTACATAGAGACCTGGTGGGTGGCCGCATCTGGCGCGTAGAGGAAAAGAACCTGCGGGCTCATCTGGAAAGTTGAATCCAGGTGCCATTGCAAGCGGCCGTAGCCCGGCAAGGTGCGGTATTCCGGTTGGTTCAGGAGGTGCGAAAGCCAGAACTGGTACTGTGTGTTCTCCCACTGCTTCAATAAGCTGGCCTCCGTTAAAGGGATTTCGGCTAAACGACTGAGGGCGAGTACGTAGGAGTCTGTTTTGTTTGAAAGTAGCACTCTACCCGGGAACGTCGGTTTTTCGCGTAGTTTCAGCAAACCAGGCTCAAAATGGTGCGTGTAGTTGGGCTCTGGGGTGAAGTTGGTGGTAAAGCTGCCCAAAGTGTGAAACTGCATCACATCGGGCTTAAAGGGGCCGGTTAACAGGATATTGCCTCTGGTTTTCTGAGTGAAATACCCGCGCGGCTGGTGGCTGTTGGGCAGAAACTGAACCAGGCGGCCTTGCTTCAAGTAGGAGAGGCCAGAGGAGAAGTTCTGCTCCACCGGCACCAGGTATTGGGTAAGCGTCTCTTGTTCTGAAGCGGTGAAGCGCCCTTTCTCCATCTCCTGTAACTGTTGCGGCAGCTTGTTCTGGTCAATGCTGAGGATGAGTTTCTGCCCTTGTTTCAGATAAACACTGTCTAACGTGATGAGGTGGTTGGCCGTGCGAAGTTTCAGGTGATGGTACCCGCTGTCGGCGGGGAAGGAGTAGGGCGGCACCACATCTGTGCCGGAGAAATACACGGGTACCTGGTTCAGGTAGATGACGTGCACCGGCACCACCCGGCCCGAGTCTACCACGAAGGGCGCCAACTGGGTAAGGCTGTCACTAGAGGCGGCATAATTAGTGAACATTCCCTGCGCGGGATACAACAACTGATAATAGGAAAGGCTGTCTAGTCCCATTTCCTGCCGCCAGGTATTCCAGTGCAGTAACTGACTGCCTCTGTCGGGAGTATCTGCTATTTTGAAGGAACGCCTGTTTTTCCGGCCTTGGTAGGAACCAAAGAATGGCACATTAGGTGGCGAAGCGGCCTTGAATTTTGAGGTAAGGGCATAGGCCGTGAGGTCAACGTGAGGCGCCGGTTTGCCTTTCGCGTCTTTCACCTCCAAGGTGAGGTTGGTTTGCTGACCGGGGTACACCGTGGCGGGAGCATTGACCGTAATGTCAAGCTCCCGCTTCCGGAAAGGGGCATTGTACTCATTGCTCTGCACCTGACCGCCCCACACGTACTGCACCGATGCGTAGTACGGCTCTTCGTTGCTGGCTTTTCTGGTGTAGTACCAGGCCGAAGTAGTGTCCTGTCCACGGTCAATAAGTTGGTTGTTCCGGTAAATGAAGTACCAGAAAGGCAGCTTTCTGGGGTTGTCAATGGTGAGGAAAAGGGAATCAGCGGTTCGGTCTGAGAAAAACTGAAAGTTGGCACTTTCGTCTCTAAGAGATAAAGAGGCTTTTAGGTTTCCGGTAGAAATTTCATAGTCGCGGGCATACGGCTGCAACGGAAGAAGCGCCGGAAGCTGTACTTTCTGCGTCTGGAGCTTTTTATTCTTTTCATCCCTGAGAACCAGCGTGGCCGCTTTGGGGAGTGACTTTTCGCCTTCCAGGTATTGGGCCAACACACTGTCATTTTTAAGGGTAAGCAGCAGATGGCCTTCTTCAAAGGAATAAGTACCGTTAGCCGATTTCTCGGTGCGTTCATTGCTAGAGTTCAGGAACGCGGCTTGTACCTCGTATACAATCTTCGCCTTCGGGAAAATAGTAGGCGGAAGCTTGATGGTGGTTTCCCCCGAGTTTTCCAGTGGCTGTTGGTGCACCCAAAGCGTATCTGGGATAAACTGCACGGCTTCTTTGGTCTGCCTGATTTGGCGCGTGAGCACCGTCAGTTCCACGCGGGCATCGGGCAAGGTGAGGCCGTTGGCGTCTGCCCCACGCACCACCACCTGGTTGGTGGTGCCGGCAAAGTGTTCTTTGTGTTCTAGCCGAAGGGTGAAGGTGTTTTCCTTCAGTTCATAGTCTTCATACTTAAACTGGGAGTTGATGATTCTTTTATCGTCCCATTTTTTCTCCCGCATTAGGTTCAGATTCACATAGGTGTCCAACCTAAATTGGAGGGAATCGTGAAGAACGAATGCACCTTCGTAGGCGCCCGGGCGGTAGGGTTTCAAGGCGCCTACCCTTTTGGTTTTGCTATTGCCATTAACCTCCGCTATCAAAGGTTTTCGGTAAGGCTTTCCGTTTTTCTTCACCAGAAAAGCCTTATAGCGCACCGTGTCATTGGGCCGGTACATGGGCTTGTTCAGGGCTAAATAACCCCTAGGTTTGTTTTTCTGATTTCCATAGTTGTCGCGGTAGTCTTGGTCAAAAATGGAAAATATGCTTCGTACCAAGCCCTGCGGCTCATGGTACGTCAGGCTCTGGACAATATTCCGGAAGGGCTGCCAGACATAATACAAAGGTTTACGGAATACAATCTTTTTCCAAAGCGGAGTAGGGTAGGGCAGCCTTTGGGCGTCAGTCGCCAAGGGCACATAAAAGGTAAAACCCTCCTGCGTCACTGAAAGTAACCCGCTCTTTTTGTGTTTGGCCAGGCGGTAGCTTTGGGTGGCCGCATCAAACGGCACTTTCTTCTTGTTTACCTGTACCAGAGCATTGCTGATGAGATTACCCAACGAGTCGTGCAGCACCGCCGCCAAGTCTACGTGGTTCTTGAGCAATTGCACCTGCGCATTGGTTTTGCTGTGCAGCGAGTACTCCAAATCTGGCCCCGATGTGTAGGTGTACAGGTAATGTCCCTGAGTCAACCGCTTCTGATAGGTCAACTGCGTAGGAAAGGAATCTACCTTGGTATGGAAAAAGCTCTCCCGGGCCGCCTGCATCCCTTTCTCATACAGTTGTTTCGCCTCTGCGTTCGTAATCTTGTAGATGTACGTGTAGTAGCTGGTAGTGCGGCTGTTGGTCAGGTTCCGTTGAGCCGTAGCACCCGTATAGGTAAGCAGCAGACCGCAGGTGAACAGCAGAAACGCAAGGCAAGGTCTTAGGACACGGGGCAGAGGCATGGGGCGCTTTTTTGTTTTAATATAGCGAAAAACCTTTTTACTTGGCATGCCGAAGAAGAGGTGAAGCGCTGTTTTACCCCTGTTTTCCAGAAAACAGCCCCGAAACGGATTGTCATACCCACGGGCCTTATCGGGAATTCTTAGTTTGGATGGGCGGCAAAAAAGCCTATTTTTGCGTACAGTTTAAACGAGAGCGTACATCTTTCACATAATCCACTACACATGAGTGTTTTAGTAAATAAAGATTCCAAAGTGATTGTGCAGGGCTTCACCGGCTCAGAGGGTTCTTTCCACGCACAGCAAATGATTGAATACGGTACCAACGTGGTAGGTGGCGTAACCCCGGGCAAAGGTGGTTCCACCCACTTAGACCGTCCGGTGTTCAACACCGTGGCCGAGGCCGTGCAGAAAGCCCAGGCCAACGTGTCCATCATTTTCGTGCCACCGGCGTTTGCCGCTGATGCCATCATGGAAGCCGCCGATGCCGGGATCGAAGTGATTGTGGCCATCACCGAAGGAATTCCGGTGAAAGACATGGTTGCCGCTAAAAACTACCTCAAAAACAAGCCGGTTACTTTAATCGGGCCAAACTGCCCAGGTGTGATCACGCCAGGCGAGGCGAAAGTTGGTATCATGCCCGGTTTCGTGTTCAAGCCAGGAAGAATCGGGATCGTTTCCAAGTCTGGTACGTTGACCTATGAGGCCGCCGACCAGATTGTGAAAGCCGGTTTGGGTATTTCCACTGCCATCGGAATTGGTGGTGACCCCATCATCGGGACGCCAACCAAAGACGCCGTACAACTGCTGATGGAAGACCCAGAGACCGATGCCATTGTGATGATTGGTGAAATTGGCGGGAACTACGAAGCCGTAGCCGCAGAGTACATCAGAGCCACCGGCAACAAGAAACCAGTGGTTGGTTTCATCGCGGGCCAAACCGCTCCGGCCGGACGTAGAATGGGCCACGCGGGTGCCATCATCGGCGGAGCCGATGACACCGCCGCCGCTAAAATGCGCATCATGCGCGAAAACGGCATCCACGTAGTAGACTCACCCGCCGAGATTGGCGAGACCATGGTACGTGTATTACAAGGCGAAGCTACCAACAACGCGTAAGCAAACCCTGTCTTATATAGAAAAGGCGGCCCTGCAAAGGGCCGCCTTTTTTGTTTGGCAAGTGGATGAAAACTGACACTGTTCAAATCAGTATTTCGGTCTTGCACACCAGGTATCCGCCTTGATTCCTCTACAATTCTGTTTTGGAGTAGGCCAAACCCATTTCAGGGCTACTTCTTCTAAAATGGCTCTGAAACGGAAAGCAGGGGTAAGGCTGATTAGTTTACTTCCAGTTCGCTCTGGCTTGGTAGTTTAGGGAAGGGCGCATGGGGTTCTGTCTGGTACCAGTAGGAAACGGTGCTAATGTCTGACTTCTGCGGTAAATAGGGCCTGGTGGCACCCCGGTAGCCTAAATCCTGGACGGTTACTTTCTGGTCTTTCTCAAACCGAAATGGATCCAGAATGTGCCAGCGGTACATGCCGAAACGCTGCTGGGATTTATACAGCCATCTGGTCTGATTACCTGGTGCAGACCAGCATAAGCAGTGGAATACTCCTGATACTGTTTGGTTGCCTTGTTCTCAAAGTTGTAGGAGCCGTTGAAATAGTCTTCGGTGCCGGTGGTTACAATGGTGGCAAAGTCTTTGTCGCCATCCAGGAAGAACTTTACTTCACCTTCGCCCCACCAGCCGTTGTTATTGGCCCCAAATGCCATGTACGTTCCCACATAATGCCCTTTTCCTTTGATGCCTTCTACCAGGGTGTGCAGGTGGTTGGTGGTAGGGTTGTTGCGCCGGAACTGGGCGTGGAAGTAGCCTTCATCATTTGGAACGTCGGTCAGCACATAGTTCACCTGGTAGTACAAGCCATGGCGGCAGTCTTATTGGTGTTTTCCATGGTGATTCTGCACTTCTTCCGGAAGGGCATTAAAGGAGCTGCCGGGGTTCACGGTGATGGCCAGCGAGTTCAAGGGAGCAAATTCGCCCCAGCCTATGCCAAAGAAGTCGCCCACCGGTACTTCCACCGACGGCTCTTTCTCATCATCCCAATAAATGCGCATGATGGTGAAGCGCCAGTTGCCGGTAGGGGTCATCCAGATCTGCTGAATGGCGCCGGGGCCTTCCATCTCGGCAATGGTCAGGGTTTCGCCGGGGTTGATGTTTACATAAGGGTTTACTTTCCAGCCTTGCCCCAGTTCAGAGGCGGGGATGGAGGAATTGGCCACATTGCGCTTGCCTTTGTCTTTCACAGGGTCGGCCATGCCGCCTTTGCCTTTGGCACCGGTGAAATTCTCGGGGCTGATGGAGCGGGTCTTGGCGTCTGATAACCGGGAAAGGTTACCCATGTTCATGTCTAACCCATTGAACTTGTCCCGGTTCTGGGCAAAGGCATAGGTGAACAGAAAGAAGGACAAAAAGGTAAAAATCGCTTTTCTCATAGTTAGGTATAAGGTTAATTCTTATTTGTTCTGATTGTGAATTCTTGTTCTTGGTTTTGTAAAGCGTGATGATTTTTGCGGTTCCCGTTTCAGAGCCTCTTTTGGGGAAACAGCTTAGAACTGAGCTTTCAAATTGCATGGTTAAGAAGACATCTGCCCCAAACTCTGTGAAATTCTAAACGGCTTTTGCTGGCAATGACAATCTGGGCCGCAGTCTTCTATTTCAATTTCCTCATGCGGGTAGCCATTAGTGATTTCCTCCTCGGTGGCTTCCCGCACGGCATCAATCACCACGTCAAAAGAGAAGTCATCATCCATTTCGGTAAAGCCGGCATCGCGGGATAAATACACCTGCTTGGTGTCTTCCGCGCCTAAACCAACTAAATCTGCTTCCAAGGCTGGGAGAATGTTACCGGCGCCATGCAAATATTCCACTGGTGACCCCTCCAGAATATTCTCCAGGATTTCGCCCTTGCTTTTTTGCATTTTGTACCTGATGGAAACAACCGTATTCGCGGCAATCTGCATGTCTTTAAAGCTTAGCTTACTATCCTGTGGGTTGGTCTGGGGAAGCCCGGTTTAAACGCCAGCATTTTGCGCTCCACCACCTGGCAATCGGTTTCCTGCTTTAGTTCCTGAATCGCCTCGGCTAAGAGTTGCTTCAGGCTGGTTGGTTCCGTCTGCACGCGAGCATTTATCAGGAGCAGCACCCGATTGACTCCCAAATTTTCATCAGTCAATTTTGCCTCCGGCTGATGCAGGGAGACAAAGCTGATCTTCCTTTTTTTGTGCCCATCATTTACCAGAAACTTCAAGTGACCGATGGTGTAGCCAGCGACCTTTATTCCTGCGTAGATTTTCTTGATCAAAGAAAAGGCTCCATCCATGGCGTTGTTGTCCTTGGCTATGATTTCCACCTCCTCATCTAACCAGGCGAGTTTGGCTTCCCCGGCCCCATAGGTTTCATAGTCCAGTTCCAGCGTTCTTCTTTTTCCAGATAACTGGAAGCTGTTTAAGGTGGCCAACCAGTTTTGAATATTTTCTGGCTCCAGGGAGTTCTGGTAAAGAATCTCGTTATCTGGATATTGTTTCTGTAGATATGCTCTGAGCTCACCCAGTTGGTCTTGGTTCGGGAGATCAACCTTGTTCACCACCAGTACATCTGCTTCCTCCAACTGTTTTTCATAGATGTATTGGACTTCCTCTTCAAATAGCGGATTGGTCTTGTGGTGCTGGTCTAGCAAGATGCGGGCATCGGCGAAGACTGAAACCACGATTTCCAGGGAGGGGTGAAATTGCATCAGCGGATTTACCACCGTGGCGATCAGGTCTGTGCAGGAACCCATCGATTCCGCAAATATGATGTCGGGCTGTTCTTCCGCAGACAACGACCGGATACTGCTGTCCAAATCTGCGTAGTTGCAGCAAAAACACCCTTTTATCACCTCACGCGTGGTACTTCCATGTTTTGGAGAAAGGCCCTGTCTACCAACTGAACACCTTGGTCATTGGTAATCACGCCCACTCGCACTTCCTTCTGTAGCAGCAGGCATGCCTGCTGGATAGCGGTTGTTTTGCCACTACCTAAAAAGCCGCCCATTAGAAATAATTTCACCTTGTACCTCTTTTTATAATGATTATCACTACTGCTTTAGACAGCCAGAGCCATCTCACCAATGCTTCTAGCAAGATGCAGGTGCCTCTGTTTCTGAGCTGTTTATTCATAAACAGGCCAGAAACGGAGACTTTTCCCTTTGTCACCCAAAGCTATCTTGTTCTATGAGATAGCTTCTGGCGCATTCTTGTCCGAAGGTTATATTTATCGGGTTAAGAAAGCTTTGCCTTTTTACCCGAAACTAATACCTGCTTCACCGGGCTTTTACCGTAAGCCACTTTCAAGGAAGGCTTGCCACCCTTTAGGGTAACCGTGCCAAAACCTTTGTTGGTGGAAAGGAAAGTGGTGAAGTCGCCTACTTTGGAGTCTATATGCAGCGTACCATCCACGGCGTCAAACCGCACGCTGGTTAAGCTTTCCAGGAAACCGTAGCTGGCAAGGGCCCGGCCGTACCAGTGGCCGCATTCATACTCATTGAATGGATTGCGTACCCGACCATCGTACCGGTCACGGCAGGTTCTGATAATCTACAGTCCCTGGTCTACCTGGTCATGTAACATCAAATGCGAGGCTACCTGGTACTCTATGCCGGTTCAGACTTCATCACTGTACAAGAAGGGTAGGGAAAGCTTTCCGCCTTTGGGCCAGGTACAGATCAATAGCCCACCTTCTTTGCCGACCGCATAGGTAGGCTGCTGGGGGTTGGCGTGCTCGGTTAAGTCCTTTCTGAGGTTATACTTATGTACCGCCAGTAAGTGGTTCTTGGTCTTCTGCGCATCTACTGGTTCCTGTAGACCGCACATGCGGACAATTTAGCCACCTAAGATCCCATCAGACATACAGCCTGTACCGTACTGATATTTGGGGCCCTTTTTCTGTAACAAAGCCAGGGCTTCATCTGAATAGCCGCCGCCAATTGATATTTCAGAGGCTTTTACCGGATCAGCGGCCTTCAAACCCGTCCACTGGATTTTCTGGATGAAGTATTCGCCATCGTACAGTTCCGTTTCAATGTATTTTTTCCCTTTGGCATAAAGGTCTTTGTGCGAGGAAACATCTTTCTTCAGGGCTTTGCCCATTTCTACCATGGCTTGCAGGGCACCCAGATAATAACTTGTGATCATTCCGTTCGGCCCCCAGAACTCGATGTCATAGGTGTTGTGATGGGGCTCTTCAATGATACCAGCATTACGCGGATCCCAGGTCTTGATGCACCAGTCCAGGCTTTGCTTGGTCATGGGGTACATCTTTTTCAGCCAATTGGTATCACCACTCATTCGCCACTCGCGGTACACTTTCATGATACCTCCCAACTGACTGTCGGCGGCATGGAAATCGTGTTCCAGTGGAGTGATAGGTAAATTGGTACGGAATCCCTGATAACCTTCGGCGCTTTGGTTTTCGCAAAACTCCGTATGGCGCAAGCTTCTTTCCAGAGAAGGGAAGAGGTGCGGGATCGCCTGGGCATAGTTCCAAACGTGGGTACAGCTTCCGGCACAGCATCCTTTCACATCGGTGCAACCTTCCCAATTCCAAAGCCGTCCGTCGTACTGGCGTAGAACGGTTGGTGATTTGATAATGGGGAGGTTGGCGGCTACGGCCTCAATCACTTCAGGAGGCAACGTACTGGCGTAAAAAGCATCCCGGGAGAGACCAGATTTCTGCTGCAAGTCTTGGTAATTGGTTTACCAGTATTGGCTTACCTCCTGAATGTTCTTGAACTTACTGCTGTACCAAGGCTTATAGTTCTTGCTGTCATAGGGTTTGGTATCCTCCAGGCCTTTTTGGGCCGGGGTGAAGCAATTTTCCGCCACGCCTTTGTCTTCTTTTCCTTCTTTCCCGAAACGCATGGGGAGAAGCATTTGAAAGATTTAAGTTAATCGGTTAATTAACGATAATCAAAAAAATAGCCTGTATTTTTTAAATTCTTCAACTCCCGCTCGACTTCCGGATCACCAGTTCTGGTTGTAAACAGCCCCCATTTTGAGTTTATCTCTTCTCCATGGAAGGGAGATGAGTTTTGGGCAGCCATGGGGAGGATGCTTACAGGTAATTGCCTTTTTTCAATACCTCCACCCATCTTTGGTAGCCCGCTACCGTTAAGTGCAAACCATCATGGGTGTATTCTTTCACCAATCGGTTGTCTTTGTCTAGAAAGTGGGGGTGCAGGTCTATGAGCGTGATTTTCTCGCGGGCGGCCAACGCCCGGAGACCCTGGTTCACGGCCGCGATGTGCTCATCTTTGTTGTAGTGGTTCTTGAACTTGTCAAAGGTATTGTTTACCGGAAGCAGGGTTTGCAGGTAGATTTTGGTTTTAGGTGACCCCGCCTTGATGCGGGAGATCATCTTTTGGTAATTGCCCAAAATCAGTTGATCGGGGACGTTCCGGGAGATGTCATTAATCCCGATCAAAATGAACACCTTGGTCGGCTTGCCTTCAATGACCTCATCGAGCCGCTCCAATACACCAAACGTGATATCGCCGGAGATGCCGCGGTTTTTAACGTTGGGCATCCCCAGCAACTCGGCCCATTCTGTATTCGCCGTGAGACTGTTGCCCAAGAAAATAATATCATTGGAGGAGTTAGGGAAAGACCGGAATTGCTTCACTTGCAGCTCATAGGAGGCAGGGCGGTACGTACTGTCATACTTGGCGGTTTGCGCATGTGCCTGGGAAAAGGAGAGCAAGGCGAACAGGGCAGTAACAAGGGATACTTTCAACTTCATCATGCGGGGTAGTTTACTGGTGAGAAGAATTTTGTGTAGGTAGATTTCCGTTTCTGAGCCGATTTGACCAAAACAGGCCTAAAACAGCGCTGCTTTCAGTTACTGCTGGGCAAACAAATTAGGGTAATCTGAGATGATGCCGTCTACCCCCAAGGCTTTGAGGCGGGCAATTTCCTCGGGAGAGTTCACCGTCCAGGGAATCACTTTGATGTTGCGGGCGTGGCATTTCTTCACCAGCTCAGCGGTGACCAACTTGTAACTGGGGCTGTAGACCACCGGGTCAAACCCCAGTCCCTGCAAATTCTCTTCCACAGATTTGGTATTGTCTACCAGCAAAGAGGCGCGCACGTGCGGGTATTTCTGGTGCAGTACCTGCAGGGGGCGCGGGTCAAACGACTGGATGATCACGTACTGGGCAATGCCTTTCTGTTCAATCACCTGCAGCATGGCCTTCACAAAACCCTCTGGGTCTGGGTGCAGTTTGTTGTCGCCGGTTGCTTTGGATTTTACCTCGATGTTGTAGAAAACCTGCGGTTTGTCCGTGGCTTTCAGGTAGGCTTGCACCGAGTCTATGAGATCGGCGAGCCGCGGAATGTAGGTTTTTAGCTTTTGCTGCTGCGGGAAGTTGCTGTAGAACTTGGTGCCCAAGTCAAATTCGCGTACTTGGGCATAGTCCATTTGGTAAACCGCATACTTTTTGGCGTCTTCCTTGGGGATGTCTTGGCCGTCTGGCGTGCGGGCGTACGCCAGGTTGATGTGCGGGTCATGGGTGACCACCACTTGGCCGTCTTTGGTGACGTGGCAGTCCATCTCAATGGTGGTCACGCCCAGGTCAATGGCTTTGCGCATGGCCGGGATGGAGTTCTCGGGCATCAGGCCGCGGCTTCCGCGGTGTCCTTCGGTGTCAAAGACGGGCAAGGGGGGAAGCTGTTGGGTCATGGATTGGGAGCTCTTGCAGCCCGCCGCTAAAACGGTGCTGAGCAGGATAACGGAAACTAGTTTATTCATGGTATTTGGGGATCAATTCTAACATTAATTCTTATGAACTCCGGATGCTTGGTTAAGGCTTCTCCACGATCTCAAACACGGCGCTGGTAAGGGCAGTGGTAGGCGATACGGCAATCCCCACTTTCATGAGGTAATCACCGGAATAGGTTTTGCCGTTGGCCGTGAAGGAAGATTTGGTCTCGGGGTACAGGTTGGTTTCCTGCACCATGTATTTCTTCTGCGGGTCAAGCCCTTCTAACCTAATCTGGGTAAACCGGTCGCGGTGCCGCGTCTGCAGATTGTAAGAGAAGAGAACGGCTTTGCTTTTGTTTTCGCTCACGTACATCAGCACCGCGCGGTCTTCGTCATACGGCGACACCAGCCGGTATTGATCCCCAAACCAGATCACGTCGCTTAACCGTTTGTAATTGGCCACAGCCTGTTTGCTGAACTGCAGATCCTTTTCATTGAACTCGCTCACCTGAATGTCATAGCCCAGTTTCCCCATCATGGCCACATCGGTGCGGTATTTCACCGATTGTTTGCCCCAGGAGGTCACGTGGCTGGACATGGCAATGGCCGGGAAAAAGTTGGAGTAGCCCCACTGAATCTTGACCCGCTCCAGCCCATCGGTGTTGTCGCTGGGCCAGAACTCCGTGAAGAAGGGGAGCGCACCGTAATCTACCCGGCCACCGCCGCCGGAGCAGAGCATAATAGGCAAATGCGGGTATTTCTGCCGGATACGCCCCAGTACCTTGTACAAACTGTGCACGTAGTCAATGTACAGTTTTGACTGCTCGGTTTTTAGATAAGGGGAGTAGGTATTGGTCAAGGACCGATTAGAATCCCATTTAATGTAAGCCACCTTCGGGTTTTTGGTGAGCAGATCATCCACCAGGTTGTACATGAAGTCCTGCACTTTGGGGTTGATCAAATCCAGCACCAGCTGGTTGCGCTGATAATGCTCCTCGCGGTTGGGCAGTTTCAGGATCCAGTCGGGGTGTTTCTCGTAGAGCTCGCTTTTGGGGTTCACCATTTCCGGCTCCAGCCAGATGCCAAACTTCACACCTTTCTTCTCCGCCTCCTCTACCAGATACCCGATGCCGCTGGGGAGTTTGGTTTTGTTTTCCTGCCAATCGCCTAGACCGGCTTTGGCATCATTGCGCGGGTACTTGTTCCCGAACCAGCCATCATCCAGCAGGAAAAGGTCAACACCCAGTTGCGCGGCACCATCAAACAAACCTACCAGCTTCTTCTCATCGAAATCAAAAAAAGTGGCTTCCCAGTTGTTGAGCAGCGTCAGGCGGGGTTTGTTTCCGTCCAGGATGCCGTAGTTGCGGGCCCAACGGTGGAAACTGCGGCTGGCTTGCCCTTTGCCGGTTCGGGAATAGGTGAAGATGAACGCGGGCGTCACAAAAGGCTTGTTCGGCTCCAGCCGATACTCAGAGGCGTAGGGATTCATGCCGGCCAAAATCCGCAGGGAATTCTGCTCATCCAACTCAAAGGCAAACTGGAAATTGCCCGACCAGGCCAGGGTGCCGGCAATCAGCTCGCCGTGGTTTTCGCCGGCGGGTTTGTCTAGAGCTAGCAGAAAAGTGGGACTTTGGTACTTGTGCGCCCGGGTGCCTAACTTGCTGTCAATGATTTTTATGCCGCTGGTAAGTTGGCTTTCCTGCTGCTGCATCTCTCCGGCCCAATCGCCGTGGAACTGGGAGAGCCAGTAGTTGGGGGCATCAAAATGCAGCATGGCAGAGGCAAAGTTGCTCAACACTACCGGCTTCTTTTCCTTGTGCCGGATCTCCGTCCACGTCTTGATGATGTTCTCTTTCTGGAAAGCGTTGAAGTGCAGGATGACCTCTACCGGATACTTGGGGTCTTTGAGGTGGATAGCCGTTGCCGTGACATTCTCCTCTTGCTGCTGGGTGGTGTGCTTGTCATACCTCAGTTCCAGCGAAGGATTCCCGTCTGTGTGCACCATCCTGATGGCAGGCTCAAACAGGTTGTCTGTACCGGCCGGGACATAGGCTTCATGGCGGGTAGCGGGGAGCAGGCCATTGTCCTGGCTGTTTGCCAGCTTTTCGCCTAGGTAACTTTGGTACAGCTTCTGGTTTTTCCCCACGGTGAAGCCCAGGGTAACCTTGTCTGTCTGGATGAAGATCTGTTTTGTGTTCTGCTGCGCCTGCGCTGGCCTTGAGAAGAAGACCAGCAGCAGGAAACAGAGAGGGAAATATCTATTCATGGCAAGCGAAAGCATTGATAAAGCCGGGCGTTGCTACCCAGACGTGTTCTCATATTTGTTCCCGAAGCGGTCTGTGGCCACCACCCTTATTTTCTTGACCTCGGGGCCGAAGTGCGCCATGAACAGGTGTTCTGTTCTGCTGGGCTCGGCAAACGCGCGGCGGGCGGGCAGCTTTTCTCCCTGCATGGTGCGTACGGCCTCAGGGTCAAATCCTTTGGTGCTTTGCAGGGTGCCCATGTACTTTTCATCGGCATACCATTCTACTTTCCAGGCCGAGTCCCAGTTCCAGACGTTTGCGATCATGCGTTTCTGGTTGGTGAGTTCTTCCACATGTACCTTCACCTGGTAAGACTTGTCTTTGCCGGTGGGCTTGTAATACCATTTAAGCTCGTTGCCCTCCACCTCATACACGCCGTATCCGTTGGGGGTGCCGTCGGTGCAGATGGGGCCAGACCACCAGGCACCGCACACGGTACCGTGCACGTGCTCGTAGATGCCCTCTCTGATCATGTTGTAGTTGTTATGGGTGTGGCCGGTCATGATGTGCACCTGGTAGCCTTTGAGCAGCGCAAACAAATCCTCTCTGTTCTTGACGTGGTTGGAGATGGGGATGTGTGCATTGATGATCACGAGGTGGTCTTTGGGAACGTGGCGCAAATCTTCTTTCAGCCAGTTCAGTTGCTGCTCTGAGATATAGCCGTCATAGTCCCGTTCGGTGCCCAGGTACCGCACGTCATCCAGCACGATGTAGTGGGCCTGGCCCCGGTTGAAGGAGTAGAAGGTGGGGCCGTACGTCTTCTGGAAGGTGGCGTCTGAGGTTTCGTCTCCGCCTAACCGGTAATCCATGTCATGGTTCCCCAGCGCCTGGAAGAACGGAATGCCCATGGCCGCCACCGCCTTGTTGTAATCTGCGAAAAGCTTGTGGTTGTCCCACACCAGGTCGCCTACGCCAATGCCGTGCAACAGGGTGTCTTGGCCCATGCTTTGCACCAGTCTCTGCACATCGGGCACGGAGTCCTGCATCATGAGCGCCACATCTTCCTTGGTCCTGATCTGGGGGTCTGCCCAAATCAGGAAGGAGTGTTTTTTATCGTCTTGAGACAAGGGAGCCAACTCGAAATCATAGGTGGCTTTCTGGTTTTGGGTGATGGGCTTATAATGCTTGGCCAGGCCTTTTTCCTGGGGGAACGCATACCCCGCCGGGATAGACACAAAAACGAACCTGGCCTGTTGGTTGAAGGGAAGTTCGTACTGGCCGCGCCGGTTGGTTTTCACTACCGTGAACCCGTCAGAGACCGCCACATTCGCCAGTTTCTTGCCCTGCGCCCGCACCGTGCCGCTTAAGGTTTGCTTGCCTTTTTTGTTTCCGGCGAAAACACTGGGGCCAGTTAAAACCAGACCACCAGAGAAAAACAGCAGGCTCTGGATAAAGGATCTTCTTTTCATCTGTTTTAAGTAAACGGGGGGCTACTATACTGAATTTTGTTATTTGTAAGGGAGGTCTGGCGTACAAAGGTTATGCTTCGTTTCGGGGCCGTTTTCTGGGAAAGAGCTCTAAAACGGAAACATAGATTTTGCCTTGGTTTTCGCCGGTGGTATCGTTCTTTTTTCTTGCACTGCTTCTAGTGCGTTTTAAGGTAAACCCAGTTAAAGCAGAGCGTATTGGCTTTTCAGAAACGGCTGATATTTCTGGTAGAGCTTTCTGGCTTCTTCTAGGGAGTTGCCTTTGGGTTTGTCTACGTAAGGCTCGTTGCTGTTGACCCATTGCCATTCCCACCCTTTACTTTTCTCATCAAACTCTTTCTGGCTCATCGTTTTACCCTGGGCCATGGCGGCGTTCACATGCGTGAAGAACTGGCTCCAGCGGGGCTTGTAGAACCCGGTGAGCATGCCGGCCCACTGGCGGCAGGAGTAATCATGCAACACGCTGTTCTTGTCTCCCCAGAGGGTGATGAGGTTGCGGGCGTTTTTCTCGAAGAGCTTTTTCTCTTCTTCGGTTTTACCCCAGGCTTTCGCGGCGTTGAGCCAATTCCCCAGCAGGAAATCGTCATGGGTGGCTAGTAACCGGTCTATGTCTTCTATGACCATCAGGAACTGCTCACTGCGCTTTCTGAACGCCACGGTGTCTTTGTTCTTGTAATCCAGCGCGAATTGCTGTTGCAGGGTGTCTGCGTAATTGGCGAGCACCTGGCGGGTGACATCCACCAAATCATATTTGAAACCTTCGCTGTTCTTCAGTTCTTTTGAGGCCGCCAGCAGGGCTTCCCAGGCGGGAATCAGATCTGCGGGGCGGTACGCTTTGTCAGTGTCCGTCCACCGGTTCTTCTTGTTAAAGGTAGGCCGCCCGGTGATGATGGACTCTGGCCCCCCGGATTTGATAGCGCCATCATACACCGTGTTCCGCAAGATTTCCCAGGCCTTTTCAGCGGCCGCATTTTTCTGCCCGTAACGTCTTTGAGCGTAATTGGGCAGCCAAGTGTTTAGGTCTATAGGAGTGCTGCGCCACACGTTCTCCAGCATGAGTTCATACATGACCGGATTTTGCTCAATGGCCTCTGGGGTTAAGCCGATGCCCAGCATGTTCCCGGATTTAGGGTCTTGTAATGCGGTGGCCGGATTGTTGGCCACGCTGTTCATGCGGCCGTACATGCTTACGTTCCCCCCGAAATTGTGGAGCATGTTCCAGATCCAGGGTTTGCCGTAGTAAGCGTCGGTGCGGCTCCAGACAGGCTTGCTTTCACTGTAAAGGTCCAGCACAATCATCTTGTCATGGGGCACGGCATTGAGCAGGGCCTGTATCTGGGTGGGTTGCCAGAATTTAGCGGAGTAGGAGAACATCCAACCCTGCATGATCCAGGTGGCCTTAGGGTCTACCGCCGCCATGGACTGGTAGACTTTCTTGCTGATGTCGTTCAGGTAGGTAGAGTCGTTGGTGGGCGGGGTATTCTCGTTAAAAGTGTCGGCTGAATAGAAGTGGTCTGTCCCGAAGGTGTTGATCTCTTCCTGGATGAATTCTTTCCCAATGGTGGTGAACATTTCGTCATCAGGGTCCAGAATATAGACCTCCTCAAAACCTTGCCAGCGGGTCTTCTTCAGTTTGGCGTTGGGGAATTTATCTTTGAAAGAAGGCGGCACGTGGCCCGTGAAGGCGGGTAGGATAGGGGTCATGCCCAAGGCGCGTTCCTGCGCCAGAATCTGTTTCTGCAGGTCTTCGTGGCGTTGCATGAAGGACTGCGGCAGGGGGCCGCCCCAGCCGTCCAGGTTGCCCATCCAGAACCAGTTGAAGTAGGCGGGGCCGCTGTAGAAACTGGCTAAGTCTTTGTCGGTGAAGCCCATTTTCTTGTACACCCGGTCCCAGATGGAGTTCTGCCCCGTGACCGCCAGCGGCATGTTGATGCCGTTCATGGCCATCCAGTCAATCTCCCACTGCCAGCGTTCCCAATCCCACCAGCTCATGGTGTAGTTGAAGGTGCAGTAATTCAGGTAGTAACGGTATTTGTAAGGGGTGACCTTGCGTTCCTTCTGCGTCACCGCCGGTAGTTTTTTAGGAAGGTTCAGGTTGGAGCCGTTCCAGGAGATGTGCGAGTTGGTGTAGGTTTTGAGGTAATGGTGAAGGGCACTCGCAATGGAAACGCCGTTGTTTCCGCGCAAAATGATGTTGCCTTTCCTGCCTTCCAACTCAAAGACATCCTTGTCGCCGTCTTTAGGGATGAAAGCGATTTTGAACTGGTTCGCGTGCTTGGGAAGCACCCGTTTGATCAAGGCATACGTGGCCTTTTCCTGGTCGTTTTGGTTATTACCGGCTGGCTCCTTTGTTCCGGCGGTGACTCCCTGCCAGGTGAGAAGGCAAAGGGTGAAAAGAAGGACTGCTTTGCGTGTTAGGGTACTCATGGTAAGTCTGTAATTACTAGTCCCGATGCGGAAGGCGCAACTTTATGAATAAGAATATAGATTTCTGATTAGTGGCTGTTTTTACCAAAACAGCCACTAATCAGAAATCTCAGGATTTATCAATGCTAAATTGATTTCTGGGCTTATTTAACTATGCCCGGAAGTTTCTTCATTTCATTGTAATAAGTCATGAAGGAGTCAAAGAATGGTTTGTTGTTCTTAAATAAGAGTATTACCTCGTTGTTATAATACACCGCATTGCCGGTATAATTGTGAGTGCCTGTCAATACCAGTGTGGCCTGCTCCCCTTTCACCTTTCCTTTGATGAGCATGAACTTCGAGTGGTTATTTATCTTGAGTTGGTTAGACAAGGTGAGATTATAGATTTTGATATAGGCGCCTTTCTTTTTGAGGTCATTTAACGCCACCTGTATTTCTGGCGCGGCGGTGCTTTTGGCAATCACCTCTACGGTTGCACCCTGGTCAATAAGGCTTTCCAACTTATCTACTACATTCATGCGGGCGGCGCTCCAGTCTGACATGCCTACTCTAATGAGGGCGGTAGAGGGCTCTGTGATCTGGTTTAAAATATCAATGACGGTGTCTGTACCGTAGTTTTTGCCATCTTTTCTTTTGGGGAAAAAATAAGCGGTGATGCCTGCGCTTGGGTCTTCAAACTCGCGGTACTCAAAGTTCTTCATGCCGCTGGCAGCCTTGGCTTTCATGTCATTCCAGTAGCTGAGGTATGCTTGGTACAATCCTTTATTGGACAGAACGGTGGCTTCCTGAATCTTCTTTGAATCGGCTTCTGTGAAGTTGTGGGATGTTTGGAATACCATATTCTCGGCCTTTCCGTCTGGGGTATTCAACTCAGAGAAAATCACGAATTTGTTGTGGTTGATAGAGGAGCCGCCCGCATCACTGGTGACAATCACTATTTCTGAGTTAGGCTTAAGGAAGCCCCTTATTTCATTTACGGTAGGCGGGTTTTCAGCCTGGGTTTCCTCGCGGCTCATGTCTACCATTATGTGTAAGTTGACGTTCCGCTCACTGGCTCTTTTTAAGGCACTGATGACGCCACTGTGGGTGAATCCGAAAATACTCAGGTGTAAAGATGATTGCTCTGGCGCAGCGTCTATCATGGAAACCAATCTATCCATAATGACCGGAGAGGTGATCCCGCTTCCTACCTGGTCAAGCTTGGTGAAGATGAGGTCATTTAACGAAGCAGAGTATGGGGTAACTCCCTCGCTTTTGACTGGATCATCTTCCGTTTTACAGGCTGAAAACGCGAACAGCAGTAAAAGGAAGGCAAGTTTTGTTTTAAACATGGTATATTTTCTGATAGAAGCTGTTTAGAGTTTTACGTCTGTTTTTGTAAAATTAGCCTAAAAACGACGGTACAAGCATCTGTATGCGGCAGTGTACTGATAAACCTCTCGTTTTTGGCTTATTTTCATAAAAGTAGCCTAAAAGTAAGGGCATAAGCGGACGCTTGCCCCAGAGGAATTGTTTTAAATGCCGGTTAATGAAAAACTCTAAACAGCTTCATATTATAAATGTTGTTTCTAGATTGAATTAAATAGCGCCGTGCCCTTGTGAGAAGCAATAAAAAGGGGAATAGAGATCGCTAGAAGTAAGATGAACTTACCGGTGTTGGAAGGTTCCAGCCAATAAAAAATGTCCTCTTGTTTTCTAACCATTGCATTGCCGTTTAAGGCCTAGTTTTAGAAAAGCAGGCTCTAATGAGCATTGCCCCAAGTGTACTTAATCAATGTGGTACCGTGAAAATGAGGAAACCTGTTGAGTCCAAGGCAACAGCAGAAAGTACAATATGATGGAACGAGGCAGATAATAACTCTCTAATCCTGTTTAAGTAGCTTCTGGCAAAATGAAAAGTGCACCATCTATCCTATGATAAATGGTGCACTCTCTTTAAAAAAATCATTCAGTGTTGGAGTAGATAGCGAAATCATCAAAGGCAAAACGACCGTTGAAGATATTAGGGGCTTGTGTGGCCCCTAAGCCCTTTTTAAATAATCTAAAGCGAACCGGGCCGGTAATATCCATCAACACAGTTGCTGTTCTAGTCCAGTTGCCAGCTTCTGTCATGGTAGGGCCTACTTGTTTCCAAGTTTTACCTTGATCCTGTGAATATTCAATCCACCAAGTGCTAGAGGCATCTGTGTAGTAGGCTCCATATATGTAGGTTACTTTAGATGCGCCGTTTGGCAGATCAAAATTCATCTGCACATAAGGGCTCTGCGATTCTGGTCGGTTATCCTGCATTCTAATACCCCAAGTACCCGTAAATCTATCTCTACCTGGTGTTTGTCCAACAATTGAGTAGAAAAGCTTCCAGGAGCCTGTACTAAAATTAACCGTGTTATCTACTACCCCTCTTAAAGGGTTCATGTTGTAGCTATCTTTAAGCAAGCTAGGATCATTAAATCCTTCAGGGAAACCTGGGTATAACGGGCCACTTGGGTCTTCTACATCGTTAATACTACGTAATGAAAAAAAGACGGTGGGTTCCTGTGTTTGAGGGTCTATCCCCATCAATGGAACGCCAGTATAGGTGGCGCTTGCCCATAACCTTTCATTTGCGAAAGAAGCAGTTGGTTCTGTATGCAGGATGATGTTGTTGCCATTACCATCCGTCAACTTTTTGTCACCGCTGTATTTAGCAGAGCGGCCAGGGGTTGGCGTGGCATTACCAGCTACAATTCTCACTAATGTGCCTTCATACTCACCTGGCTTAGCGGTTAACGCTTCCAGGTTCACTACGCGGGGCGTAACTTCTATCCCAGATTTAGCTTTTGTTACACTGGCAAGTGAAAGCCCTTTGATATGTAACGCACCGTTCACACTCGTTAAGGTGGCACTTTCTGTATTTACCACAACGGAATCACCTATGACAAATGGAGCAGTTGCAGAACCAAAGTCAAGGATAACTCCCCTGGTTAGCCTTCTCCTGCTGTTCTGGATGACAACCTGACCAGCAGGGAAATTGCCTGATGCTGGATCAGAGATGACAACCCCTACCACTTGATGGGCTCCTCCCATTTTGTCTGTGGTTAGTTGTACATCTTCGCCCCTATACAGTGCCCTAACATCTGCCACAGACATATAAGGGCTTGGCTGCCCAATGGCATTATTTTCATCTTCTTCCATGCAGGAAGAGAAGGCCAATGCTCCCAATACGAAAGCGAAAAGCTGAAATATCTTGTTTTTCATTTTAATAGAATGTTAATGATGGATTTCAATTGATCCAAGAATTATAGGCAAGGTCTATTGTTGCCACCACACCTTAGTGTTGATATCATCTGACCCTTGGTCTGCCACCGCCTTTAAATAATTCTCGCGGTTTAGGCTCTGAACATATAGCGGATAGTTAAGGCGAGAAGGCATTTGACCATTGTTCTGTACGCCGGGGCCTATAGGTAAAACCGGGTGCCCTGTTCTGCGGTACTCATACCATTGTTGGAAATCAGTAAAGAAGAGGGCATAGTATTTTTGAAGGTGGATCAAGTCCATCTTCTTTTCAAATTCATAATTTTCTTCCCACATTACCTCTTCATTTGTTAAATAACCAGCAGGTACTGTTAGCCCCCAAAGGGTGATGCCATTGGTAGCGCCAGTTTCATAATAGGTTTTAGGACTGCCTGCAATATATCCTTTGAGCGCAGCCTCTGCCAATATAAGTTGCACCTCAGGATAGTTCAGGATATTCCCTAACAAAGGGTTAGTTCTTAAAGCAGGGAGATAGGAAGACTGGGCAGCCGGTAACCTACCTGTTTCATAACCACTTTGTATTCCTGCATAACGGCCTTCTCTCAAGGTTGCCCAAACGGTAATACGCGGGTCACCCCATTCATTTAGGTTATTAACAAAAAACTCAGCCAGATTTTGGGCAGTATTCCAGTCAGCATCCCGTACGGTCTGGAAAGGAGATTGATAAGGGGCGGTGCCAGTAAACCGCAAAATAGCAGACTCTGCATTACTTGAAATAATAGGATAGGTAGCAGGGCTGGTATCAACCATCTGTCCTATTTTTTCAGCCGCTGTCATCTCATTGTTTATTATCTTATCTGGTTTGCCAGATACTCTTAATAGTAACCGTAAATACAATGAGTTGCCAAATTTACGCCAGTTGGTTGCACTACCATTATACAATGGGTCTAATGGCTTTAACTCAGAAGGGAAATCTCCATTAGTTACAGATAGAAGCGTGTTGGCTTCTTCCAACTTCCGGAATAAATCGGCATAGATGGCTTCTTGTTTGTCAAAGGCAGGCATTAAAATCCCCTCTTTTACCTTGTTAGCGTTAAAATAAGGAATATCACCATACATGTCTGTTAACAGTGAAAAAGCCCAAACCTCGCAGATTAACCCTACACCCATAAAAGTCTTATGGTAAGCTTGGGTTGGATAGGTTCTGGATAACACCTCCGCACTACTATAGATGTCTTTGAAGTCTGTGATCTGGGTGTACCAGTTGTTCCACATGTAGTCTGCTTCTGCAGACCGAACCACATACCGGTGAATCTCATCATTATCTGAACGGGCAACATGCACTTGCATAAGTTCATTGTTCAGACGCAGTGCCCGGTCTAAGTTGCGTTTTACCATGTCTGTTAATGCAGGGGCCAGCAATGACTCTGGCATGGCAAATGGACTAGTATTAGGGTTGGTGTTCAGTTCCTCAAAATCCTCTGTACAGGAGTTGAGCGTAGACATGCCCACTACCGTTAGAAGAGAGAGTGCTATTAATTTTATCTTTTTCATTTTGTCTAATGTTTTAGAAACTAATGTTCAGGTTAACACCTGTGGTCATGGTAGAAGGGAACTGACCTAATTCATAGCCCGCATCAATGGTACCGTTGTTCAATGTTCCGAATTCAGGGTCGAAGGCAGGCCAGTCTGAGATGATCCAAAGGTTTCTGCCATAGATACCAATAGAAGCTTTCTCTAATTTTAATTTGGAGATAAAGCTGGTTGGTAATGTATAATCAAGACGAACTTCGCGTAACTTGATGAAGTCTGTACTGAATAAGTTTCCTTCCACGTTGTCACGGCCAAAGTGGGCAGTGTAATATGTCCAGATATTCTCTGCCACAACATCATTTGGTCTGAAAGAACCGTCTCCATTCTGGATCACCCCATTACCAATTATTCCGTTGTAGCGACCTGGTAAAGTATTTTTGGTTTTACCTTGTTCTGCCAAGGTAGCATGGGTAAGTGAATAAGCTTTGGCACCAAATGAACCATCAAATAAGATATTCAGACGGAATTGCTTATATCTGAATTCTTGGCCAATGCTCCCTTTCCATTTTGGTACAGCTCTTCCTAAGTACATGATGTCATTGGTTAACACAGGGTAGCCATTCTCATAGATGATCTGGCCGTCTGGTGCACGAAGGTACCCTCTGCCATAGATGTCACCCATGGTGCCACCTGGCGTTGCCTCCACAGAGCCACGTCCTCCTGGCCCTCTTTGTAATTGGTAGGTAGTTAAGCTGTCAGAGAGTTCAATAACAGTATTGCGGTTTGCTGAATAAGTAGCAAACATATTCCAGTTCAATCCATTTTTGCTTTTAAGAGGAGAGCCGTTGGCCTGTATCTCAATTCCTTGGTTTCTCACCAACCCGGCGTTCAGAATTTGGTAATTAGCGCCTGAAGATCTGTCAATAGGTACCCGTAGGATCTGATCTCTTGTGTTGTTCCGGTAAACGGCAACATCAAGCCCTATTCTGCTTTTAAAGAAGCGGGCATCTAAACCAAACTCCACGCTTTCAGTTCTCAGGGGTAAAAGATTCGCGTTAGGTATTGCACTAGGGTTTGATAAGCCTGAAGGGAAACCAGTGGCAACTTCATAGGCAAAGGTTGTATAGTAAGGGTTCATTCCGCCGCTCCCTACTTCTGCCCATGAACCACGTAGCTTTAACAGGGAGATTGAAGCAGGCATAGGGATCACCTCAGACAAAATGGTACTTACACTAACAGAAGGGTAGGGCTTTATCTCGGGCAGATCTTTTCCTCTTGACGCCAAAGTACTAGACCAGTCTTTCCGGAGAGTCAAATCCACAAACAGCCAATCATCAAATCCAACTGTTGCTAATCCATAAATACCATTCATTTCCACGTCTGAACGGTAAGGGTAATTCAACAGTACATCTCGGCTGTTAGCAAAATTATATACTTGTGGGAAGATCAATCTTTCGGCTCTTAGCTCATCTTTGACATATCGGTTCTTGGTTTTGCTGCCTCCCAATGATGCAGAGACCTCAAATCTGTCGCCTAGATTTCTGCCGTACCTCAGCAAAAAGTCATAGTTCATTTCTTGGGAGAAGATGTTCTGCTCGCGGTACATACCCTCTTTGTACTTCTCAGTGTCTTTAGGCCGACGTTGTGAACGCTGCTCATAGGAAAAGTCCATGGCAGTGCGTACCATCAAGCTTAGCTCCTTGGTGAAATCATATGTAGCCTGGATGTTACCTGTAATGGAGTGCCGGTTAGATTTATTCAGCATTTCATAGGCAATCAGGTACGGGTTGTCAATCAAGCTGCTGTACGGGTAATTTTGAAGAATTCCTTCCTGGCCAGGTTTCCAGTAATCTTTATACCAATCAACGTTCCCATTAGGAACCTGCAACGTGGCCCAATACATGATAGATTGATTGTTGTACCCTGTTGATGGTAAATTGTCACTGTATTTGTTTGTATAGTTTATCTTGCTGGAAATCTTAAGCTTATCTGTTACGTTCTGATTAAGAGATAAAGCCACTGTGTTTCTTTTATATCCTGTATTTGGAATTATCCAGTCATTGGAAACATTGGTCAGTGAAAAACGAACAGCAGTTTTGGCTGTACCTCCATCCAATGTAACTGTATTGGTGAGGGTTTTTCCCGTCTGAAAAAAGTCTTTGCGGCTATCTTTATAAGGTACCCAAGGAGTACGCTCTGTACCAGTTGTTTGGGTTGCCGGGTCATATTGATAGAACATTTGACCATCAAATCTGGCACCCCAGGCAGAACTGGTACTACGTGTGCTAGTACCATCTAGGGTATTGTTGTAAGAGTAGTAATTAACCCCTTCATCTCCCTGCCCATATTCATTTTGGTAGTCTGGCCAGCGGTTAATAGTTTCCAAAGAGAAGTTAGAATTGAAAGAGACGCCTAATCCTTTTACTCTTGGCTTTCCATCTTTGGTAGTAATGATGACAGCGCCATTTGCCCCTCTTGAACCATACAGTGCAGTGGCACCCGGCCCCTTCAGAACCGTTACACTTTCAATGTCTTCTGGGTTGATGTCATTTAAGTTTGTTCCAAAGTCTACAGGGCTATCGCTTTGAAGGTAAGCTGTGCTTCCGGTACCAGTTGCACGGCCACTGCCACCATTGATAATCACCCCATCCACCACAATCAAAGCTTCACTTGAACCACCCAAATCATTCTCGCCCCGCAAAATAATTCTATTGGAACCAGTAGGGCCACCGCCAGACTTTACCATGTTTAGACCAGCGACACGACCGGTTAAAGCGTCTGTCCAGTTATTAGGCATAGCTTCTGTCAGGGTTTCCCCTTGTATTGTGGCAGTAGAATACCCTAAGGCTTGCTGTTCACGGGTAATACCCAAGGCAGTGACCACTACCTCGTTAATTTGTGTGGCATCAGCTGCTAACCTAATGGTAAGATTAGTTTCAGGCTTAGTGATAACCAATTTTTGCTGTTGATACCCAATAAATGTAAAAGACAGAGTGGCACCTGTTGCGGCGCTTACCTGAAAGGTGCCATCAACGTTGGTCATACCTACTGCCTGGTCATTTACAAAAACAGTTACTCCAGGCATTGCGGAGCCATCTGTCTGGTCTACTACCTTGCCTTTTACCGGCACTTGTGCTTGTTGGGTAGTTTGCTGTAAATATGCAACGTATTCTACTGAGCTTGCAAGCACTTCTGTACCGAAGAACAGAAGACAGGAGCCAAGTAATATGCCTTTACTCAGGCTATGCCTAAGTTGCGACGATGGTTGTAGAAATGTTTTCATGTGCGTTTAGTATGTTGCTGTGAAACAGATGGTTAGGTCTATCTAAGATTAAGGTGTTGTTTCTCTCTCTTCCAGGTAAAGGCTGTGAAGACAATTGACAAAAGGCAGGCAGCAACCAGCAAAATAAAGCCTCCATCCCAGCCCCACTTATCTACAATCAAACCCATTGCAATATTGGCGAAAAGCGCTCCTCCCAAGTAGCCGAACAGGCCCGTTAGCCCAGCCGCTGTCCCAGCAGCTTTTTTTGGAACCAAGTCTAGAGCCTGCACCCCAATGAGCATGACCGGGCCATAAATCAAAAATCCAATAGAAATCAAGGCAATGTTGTCTATGGCTATATTGCCAGGTGGGTTTTTCCAATACACCAATACTGCTACCAATACCAGTACCATGTAAATGATGGTGGCCGGAGCCCTGCGGCCCTTGAAAACTTTATCACTGATCCAGCCGCACAGCAAAGTGCCTGGGATGCCCGCATACTCATAGGCAAAGTAGGCCCAACCGGTTTCTTTTACAGAGAAGCCTTTCGCTTCTTCCAGATAGGTAGGTGCCCAATCCAAAATGCCATAGCGCACCAGATACACAAAAGCATTGGCAAAAGCGATATACCAGAGCACGCGGTTGTTGAACACGTACTCAAAGAATATTTGCTTGGCAGTTAATTCTTGTTCCTGGTGTGCAGAATAGTGAGCCGGGTAATCATTTTTGTAGGCTTCAATGGTGGGCAAACCACATGACTGCGGGGTGTCACGGACTAGTAAGTAGGCAAGGGCGGCAAAGCCTAAGGCAATCATGCCGGGGAAGTAGAACTTACTTTGCCAAGTGCCAAAGATGGCGACGGCCGCAATGGTAATTGGGCCTACCAAGCCGCCCCCCACGTTATGGGCCACGTTCCAGATAGACATTTTAGTGCCGCGTTCTTTGGTGGAGAACCAGTGCACCATTACCCGGCCGCAGGGTGGCCAACCCATGCCCTGGAACCAGCCGTTCAGAAACAGGAGCACAAACATGATGAGGATGGAACTGGTCGCAAATGGTACTACCCCCATCACAATAGTGATCAGCCCCGATAGCAGTAGCCCCACACTTAAAAATACCCGGGCATTGCTACGGTCAGATACGTTACCCATCAGGAATTTACTGAGGCCGTAAGCAATAGATACGCCAGACAACGCAAAGCCCAAATCGGCTTTAGAGTATCCCTGAGCCACAAAATCAGGCATGACCAGTGAGAAGTTCTTGCGCACCAGATAGTAGCCAGCATAGCCCAGGAATATTCCCAAGAAAACCTGGAACCGTAGCCGTTTGTACTCCGGGTCTATGCGTTGCAAGGGAAGTTCCTCAATGTGAGGAGCAGGCGCAAAAATGCTCCTTTTAGTGGATGCAGTCGAAGAAGAGGTGTTGTTATCTATAGTTTTCAAAGTAGAAGTTTAGCTATCAAGTGTATCTAAAGTAAGGGGCAATATTATGACCTATTGTATCAATTTGTCTTTTGTCACTGATCCAAAACTACAGTACTTTTAGAGTAATGAAGCTTTTTGCAGGCTGGCTTAACAAAAGCCTAACATAAGGCTGGGCTTTGCCTTCAAGACGATAGATCATTGTAGAAGCAAATACAAAGCGGCGGCAGAACTTGCACCAGCAAGAGGCCCCACCACTGGTATCCAGGCATAGTGCCAGTCACTTTGGCACTTGTTCTTTAGAGGAATCAGGCTATGCACGATCCGGGGCCCTAAGTCACGGGCAGGATTGATGGCGTAACCGGTGGTGCCCCCCAACGACAAGCCAATAGCCCATACTAAGAAAGTAACTGGCAGAGCACCCAGTGAACCCATGCCGATAGGCGTTTTCTGGTCACCCATTTCTGGCTCAGTAATATAAAGGATCACGAAAATGAGAACAAAAGTACCTACTGCTTCACTGAACAAGTTAGCGATAGGGTGGCGGATAGCAGGGCCGGTACTGAATACTGCCAATTGAGCCAATGGATCTTCGGTAGCCTCAAAATGAGGCTTATAAATAAGCCATACTAAGAAGGCTCCCAAGATGGCCCCCAATAATTGGGCTGCAACGTACAAGCCAACCTGGTTCCAGGCGAACTTGCCCACAATTGCCAGGCCTATGCTAACGGCCGGATTCAAATGGGCACCACTGTAAGGGCCGGCAATCACTACTCCGGCAAAAACAGACAGAGCCCAGCCGGTGGTAATAACCATCCATCCGCTGTTGTTCCCTTTGGTGCCTTTCAGAATCACATTGGCCACTACGCCTCCCCCTAAGAGAATCAGAAACATGGTCCCAATAACTTCGGCCGTAAATGCTGACATGGATGCGTTAGGTTAATGAGGTGATTTGTTCTGGTTGACTATCTTGGGCCCAAACTTTGGCGGCCCGGACAGCCCGGAACCAGCCCTCCGTTAGAGCTTCAGTAGGTTGATCTGGGGTTGCTTCAAAGCTCTTATTGATTCCCCATTGTTCCTGGATCTCTTCCACGCTGTTCCAGAAACCAGTGGCGAGTCCTGCCAGATACGCTGCCCCAATAGCTGTTACCTCTGTAATGGCAGGTTTCACCACGCGGGCACTTAATATATCGGCTTGGAATTGCATGAGTAGGTTGTTTTCTGTAGCCCCGCCGTCTACCCTTAGCTCTTTTATCTCTATGCCAGCATCGGCTTCCATGGCTCTTAATACTTCCATGGTTTGATAGGCAATGCTTTCCAGGGCGGCGCGGGCAATGTGCGCTGAAGTGGTGCCACGGGTCATGCCTACCATAGTACCCCGGGAGTGCTGATCCCAGTGCGGGGCTCCTAATCCGGCAAAGGCAGGAACAAAATAAACTCCTTCACTACTGGTTACCTTCTGAGCGAGCGCCTCCACCTCGGCAGAATTGGAGATAACGCCCAGGCCGTCACGTAGCCATTGCACAACTGCCCCTGCAATGAAAATGCTGCCTTCCAATGCATAATGTACCTGGTCTTTGATCTTCCAAGCCACAGTGGTAACCAGTTTATGGGTAGACAGGATGGGCTTTTCGCCAATATTCATCAGCATGAAGCAGCCAGTGCCATAGGTGTTTTTCACCATGCCGGGCTTGGTGCACATCTGCCCGAACAAAGCCGCCTGCTGGTCGCCGGCAATACCTGCAATGGGAATGCGGGTGGCAAACAGAGAGGCGGAAGTTTCGCCAACTATTTCACTGGAGGAGGTTATTTTGGGTAACATGCTGGCGGGAATATCAAACAAGTCTAAGAGATCCTGATCCCAATCCAGCGTGTGGATGTTGAACAGAAGCGTACGGGAAGCATTGGTGACATCTGTGGCATGCACTTTCCCTCCGGTAAGATTCCAGATAAGCCAAGAGTCAACAGTGCCGAACGCCAGGTGCCCGGCTTCTGCCTCTTTTCTGGCTTCGGGTATGGTGTCAAGGATCCACTTTACTTTGGTGGCGGAGAAATAAGCATCAATCACTAAGCCTGTTTTCTGCTGGATCATTTCCTCCAGGTTCTGTTCTTTCAATCTGTCGCAATAGGCGGCGGTTCGACGATCCTGCCAGACAATGGCGTTGCAGATGGCAGCTCCTGTTCTGCGGTCCCACACGACGGTGGTTTCCCGTTGGTTAGTAATGCCTATGGCGGCAATGTCTTCTGCCCGCAAGCCCACCTTAGACATGGCCTCAGCGGCTACCCCCACCTGGGTTGACCATATTTCACTGGCGTCATGCTCCACCCAGCCGGGCTGAGGAAAGATCTGGTTAAATTCCTTCTGGGCTAAGGAAACAATATTCCCCTGTTGGTTGAATACAATAGCGCGGGAACTAGTGGTGCCTTGGTCAAAGGAAAGTATAAATTTTGCCATTGTCTTTAGTTTTTGAAGCTAATGTATTGAGCTGGGGTTTTGCCGGCCGAAGCAGGAGTATAAGGTTCAAGGAGATAGTTGGAGGCCAAGGAAGTGAAATCTCTTATTTGCTGCTGCTGCCATTCTTCGCCGTAGCCTAGTTCCTCTGCCATCAGACGTGCCACTTTGGAGGCCATGTCAATGCCAGCCCGGGCATCTAAGAACAGAATACGCATCCTTCTGGCCAAAACGTCTTCAACGGTTCTGGCCATTTCATTTTGTACGGCCCAAATTACTTCAGCCGCAATGTTAGGAAACCGCTCGTGCAATGGTTGGCTTAGTTCAGGGAACCTGTTTGTTAATTCCTGGATGAAGGTTTTGTCTGATCCATATATTGTCAAGTGCTCAGAGTTCGTTTGTGGGGCTTCGTATCCGTGAATCTTCAGAGAGGCGGTAACGCACGTTTTGTTGGGCAGAATCCCTAATTCTATAGCCCTATCTACTGTGTCCTGAGCCATTTTGCGGTAGGTTGTCCACTTGCCGCCGGTAATGGTGATAAGGTCTGAGGGAGCAACCAATAGTTTATGGCTTCTGGAGATCTCTTTGGTGCTGTTAGTGTCTTTGGTGGGGGCGGCCAAGGGGCGTAATCCGGCAAAGACACTAAGAACATCGGCTCTGCTTGGTTTGCGAACCAGATACTTCCCGGCGGTTTCCAGAATGAAATCTATCTCCTGCTCCAGCGCCATAGGCTCCAGACTATTTTGGTTCAGAGGGGTATCTGTGGTGCCTACTAACAGGTGTTTGTGCCAAGGCACGACAAATAGAACCCGCCCGTCTGGGGTTTTGGGAATCATAAGGGCATTGTTTCCTTCCAGAAAAGAACTGTCTAATACCACGTGTACGCCTTGGCTGGGGCGTACCAGCGGTTGTTGCGTTGGGGCATTCATCTGCAGTATCTCATTCACAAAGACCCCGGTGGCGTTTACCACCGTTTTGGCTTTTAGCTGGTACTCTTGCCCAGATTCCAGATCCTTTGCTTTTACCCCTGCTACTTTGCCTTTGCTGTCTTTCAGGAGTTCTACTACTGGCATGTAGTTTAATAAGACGCCTCCTTGTTCGGCGCAGGTTTGGGCAAGGTTTAGGGCCAGGCGGGCATCGTCAAACTGTCCGTCGAAATACTGGACGCCTCCTTTTAGCCCGTTTACCTGAATGTTGGGTAACAGCCTGGCTACTTTTTTGCCTGAAAGCAATGTGGTTTTGTGGAAGCGGTAGCGGCCGGCCATTAAATCATATACGGTTAGGCCCACCCCGTACATTATCTCATTCCACCAGCTATAATTAGGGATCACAAAAGACTGTATATTTACCAGGTGCGGGGCATTGTGTAGCAGTAGCCCACGCTCATAAAGAGCCTCATATACCAGCTTGATGTCACCTTGGGCCAAGTACCGGACTCCACCGTGTACTAACTTGGTGCTTCTGCTGGAAGTGCCTTTTGCAAAATCTGCTTGCTCTAATAATAACGTTTTGAAACCACGCGAAGCAGCGTCTAGGGCTACTCCTAGGCCTGTGGCACCGCCTCCAATGACGATCATGTCCCATACAGTAGCTTTGTTTTCAACTTCCTGCAGGAATTTATCTCTTTTAAAAAACAAATTTTTAGATTCTTTTCCTTTCAAGTGGTTTGCGGTTAATGGTAATGATGTTTCTTTTTCTTTCGTTTTAAAGATATGCTACTTGTTTGCTAAAAACAAATGAAAGTGGTAAAATATTTTATTTTGGAGATATACTTTTTGTTAAAATTTCAAATAACAGAGTAGAATTGCTATTATTAGCATATTGAATCCAGACTTTTAGAGAAGATATAGTCTCATGAAGGGAGAGTGAATGAGGAGAAGAGAAGGTTCTGAAAAAGTTAGAACACTGGTCACTAACCAGTTGATTGATTGGCTTCATACTTTTGTGACTAACTTTTAAAGTTTTCCTAGGAGTGGGGTTCTGTTGAGCGTGAGTGCATTAAAATGGAGGAGGATTAAGATCTTTGCAACATTTTGTAGCTAGAGTTGGTGAAGGTGGGGTAGAAGTTGGTGGATGATGTTCTTCTAACAGTTGGTTTCAGTAGTTAATTAGTTTTAATTTGTCTTATCAGTGTAGAAGGGTTTTATTTGTTTCGTTTTGTTTTAAGTTTTCTGCAAATGATTAATATAACCGAAAGGCACCAGCATATCATCACTAAGCTGCAGCATAAGGGACAGGTAAACGTGCTAGATCTGTGTGACGAGCTCAGCGTTTCTTCTGTTACCATCAGGAAAGATCTGAAGCTGCTGGAGGACAAAGGGTTGCTTTTCAGGACTCATGGCGGGGCAACCCAGAATAACCCCTACACCATTGACCGGCCGGTGAACGAGAAAGAGCATATTCAGATCAATGAGAAGAACCGTATTGGAATGGCCTCCGCAAAATTGATTGAACCCAATGACTCTATTTTAATTGCCTCTGGAACAACGGTATTAGCCTTGGCAAAGAACATTCAGCCACATTTGCTCAAAACACTAACAGTGATTACTTCGGCACTTAATGTGGCGCAGGAACTACTTCGTTACCCTGAAGTGGAGGTGATGCAGCTAGGAGGTATATTGAGGAGAAGTTCCTCTTCCGTAATAGGGCCTTACGCAGAAAGCATCTTGGCTGATTTTTCCTGCAGTAAGTTGTTTTTAGGGGTAGATGGAATTGATTTGGAGTTCGGCTTAACCACTACCAATGTGATGGAAGCACACCTGAACCGGCAGATGATCAATGTTTCCCAGAAAACCATTGTGCTGGCAGACTCCTCTAAATTTGGCAAACGGGGTTTTGGGCGCATCTGTGGATTTGAGGAAATAGACGAGATCATTACTGATAAAGGTATTTCTGAGCACACGTCCAAGACCTTACAAGGAATGGGGGTTAAGGTAACAATTGTATAGCACGCCACTGTTTTAGGCGTGTTTTTCTGAAAACAAGCCTAAAACAGTGGTGATGACTGGATGCCTCATGAATTTAGCTGAAAGGAGAAGGATGGTGCACTTCAGCAAACCTAATCTGCAAGACGGCCTAATTTCTCTAGAGCATTGAGAGAACAGTTTACTTAATCTTCACCACCCGCACCGGGTTCCGCTCTTTCAGTCCGTCTGGCACGTGGGTTACAATCTCGCCGCGCAGGGCTTCAATCAGGCGTTTTTTGAGGAAGCTGCGGTGCACCACCAAGCTTACCTCGCGCAGGGGTTGGGGTTCGGCAAAGGGACGCACCATGGCTTTCTTTTTGTCTGACAAATCCTGGACGGACAGTTCGGGCAGCAGCGTCATGCCGCTCTGGGTTTCCACAATGCGCTTGAGGGTTTCCAGCGAGCCGCTCTCGTAGTCCAGGTGTACGTTCCGGATTCCTTTGGCGCGGTTGCAGAGTTGCAGCACCTGACTCCGGAAGCAGTGCCCGTCGTTGAGCAGCCACAAATCGGCGGGGTCAATGGACTCGGCGGTAATGGTTTCTTGTTTTGACAGCGGGTGCGAGGGGTGCATATAACCCACAAACGCCTCGTAGAAAAGCGGCACCTCTACCATGGTTTTGTCGTGCAGCGGCGTTACCAGCAGGCCTACGTCCAGCAATTCCAGCCGCAGGTTCTCCACAATCTGGTGGGTGACCAGTTCCTGGATGGTCACGTGCACCTGCGGATATTTCTGGATAAACGAGGTGATGAACAGCGGTACCAAATAGGGTGCCAGCGTTGGGATAATGCCGATTCTGAGTTCGCCGGTAATGCCGTCGCGCTGCACGTTGACCAATTCCTCAATCTTCCTGAACTCGGCCACCGCCACCCGGGCTTGCGCAATGATTTCTTTGCCCAGTTCGGTGGGTTTTACGGGCACGCGGCTGCGGTCAAATACCTGCACGCCCAGTTCCTCTTCCAGTTTCTGAATCTGCATGCTCAGAGTGGGCTGCGTCACAAAGCATTTCTCAGCGGCGGTGGCAAAGTGCCGGTACGTGTCTACGGAAAGCAGGTATTCCAGTTGGGTAAGGGTCATTTTGGAAGGAATGATTGAGAGAATGAAGTACGGTGCTTTTTGGGGTTGTTTTCTTGAAAACGGCTCGTAAACGAAGATTTTGCTCCTTTTCAGAAGGAGGTAAGGCCCCAAGGAGCAGGCCGTTTTTAAGCTGTTTTCTTGAAAACAGACCTAAAACTAAGCTTAGGCTAAGGTAATAGATATAGATGATAATTGTAAGAAGATTATCAATGCAATCAATTTAACCATTTGCCCCGGTTTTCCCGTATGGGAAGGCAGAACGTACCTTTAAAAAGAATACAAACACTATGGAATCACATAACGAACTTGGACTGGAGCGCAAAGACACCAAAGAGCTGGCGGTTAAACTCAATGAACTGCTGGCCAACTACCACGTGTACTACCAGAATTTGCGGGCCTTCCATTGGAACATCAAAGGCGGCAACTTCTTCGCGCTGCACGCGAAATTTGAAGAACTGTACACCGCTGCCTTTGAAACCATTGACGAGATTGCCGAGCGCATCTTAACCCTGCGCCACGTACCCCTGCACAGTTTCTCAGACTTTCTGGCAACCTCTACCGTGCAGGAGAGAAAGAACCTTTCCTCTGATGTAGACACCGTTGGCGCCACCGTAGAGAACATTGGGCAGATTATTCAACTGGAGCGCGAGGTAATGGCCCTGGCCGCCGAGCATGACGACGAAGGAACCCAAAGCCTCATCAGCGATAACCTGAATACCCTGGAGAAAACCCTCTGGATGCTGAACGCCTTCCAGGCGAGATCATAAAGAGGTAAACGGTTTTGAACCTGTTTTCCTGAAATGAGCTTAAAAACGCCCCTGCACTTTAAGTGCAGGGGCGTTTTTAGTTTGAGGCAATTTCCTAAATTCCTGCAGGGGCAATCCCTGGTGGGTTGCCCTTTGCTGCTATCACCGTTAGGGCAACCACTAGAGATTGCCCTACATAAAATATCCATAAGCTAAAAAGCCCTTCTACATTTTAGCAGAGGGGCTTTTTAACCTATTTTTCAGAAATCAGCCTTGAAACAAAAAGCTAACACCTGATAACTAACAACTAGAAACTACTTGGCGTACGATACCGAGCGCATTTCCCGGATGACCGTGATCTTGATTTGGCCGGGGTATTGCATCTCTTTCTCAATCTTCTGGGAGATGTCAAAAGAAAGCTGTTGGGCGCGTTCATCGGTGACGTTTTCGGCGTCTACCATCACGCGGAGCTCGCGGCCCGCCTGGATGGCGTAGCACTGGTTCACGCCGTCAAACGAGTGAGCGGTTTCTTCCAGTTCTTTCAAACGCTTGATGTACGACTCCATAATCTCGCGGCGGGCGCCAGGGCGGGAGCCGGAGATCGCATCACAGGACTGGATGATGGGCGAAATCATGGCCGTCATCTCAATCTCGTCGTGGTGAGCGCCAATGGCGTTGCACACGTCTGGGTGTTCTTTGTACTGCTGGGCCAGTTGCATACCAATGATGGCGTGCGGCAATTCCGGTTCCTCAGTGGTGACTTTCCCGATGTCGTGTAACAGACCGGCGCGTTTGGCGTGTTTCACGTTCAGCCCCAATTCGGCGGCCATAGTGGCGCAAAGGTTGGCTACCTCGCGGGAGTGTTGCAACAGGTTCTGGCCGTAAGAAGACCTAAAGCGCATACGGCCCACCATTCTGATCAGTTCTGGGTGCAGACCGTGAATTCCTAGGTCAATGGCGGTACGTTCTCCAATTTCCACAATCTCTTCTTCAATGCTTTTCTTGGTTTTGGAAACAACCTCTTCAATGCGGGCCGGGTGAATACGACCATCGGCTACCAGGCGGTGCAAAGAAAGACGGGCAATCTCACGTCGTACCGGGTCAAAACCAGAGATGATAATCGCCTCTGGGGTGTCGTCTACAATGATTTCCACGCCGGTGGCTGCTTCAAGGGCCCGGATGTTACGTCCTTCCCGACCGATGATCTTGCCTTTGATATCGTCTGACTCAATGTTGAAGATAGAGACGCAGTTCTCAATGGCGTGCTCGGCGGCGGTGCGCTGAATAGTCTCAATCACTACCTTTTTGGCTTCTTTGGTAGCGGTGAGCTTGGCCTCGGCCACAATGTCTTTGATGTAGGAAGAGGCGCGGGTAGAGGCTTCTGACTTCAGGTTCTCCACCAATTGCTCGCGGGCTTCTTCGGCGCTCAGGTTAGCGATGCGCTCCAGGCGGCTCAGGATTTCGTGGTGATCTTGCTCTACCTTGGCTTGTTTGTCGCGGAACTGGGCTTCCAGGTCTTCTTTGCGCTTGTTGAAGCCGTCCAGTTGCTGGTTCAGTTTCTCTTTGAGGGCGTCGGTTTCCTGCTCTTTTTTCTTCAGGTCTTCCTGCTGCTTGGTAATGAACTGCTCGCGCTGCTTTACCTTGTTCTCATTCTGGATGATGATGTTCTTCTTGCGGTTGGCCTCTTCCTCGTGCTCTGCTTTCAGCTTCAGGAAATGCTCCTTGGCTTCCAGCATCTTGTCTTTCTTCTGGGTTTCGGCTTTTACTTCCGCTTCGCGGATGATGAGCTTGGCGCGCTCAGTGGCTTGTTCTTCCTGTTCCTTGAACAGCTTCAGGAGCAGCACGCGGCCGGCATAGAAGCCTATGCCGGCGCCTATTACGGCTGCTAAAATGATATAAAGAGTCATATACTATAACTTAAAGGGTTTAAGTATAGCAATAACACCGTGCCAATTTAGAGCTTGTTTTACCTTTGATTTTGTGCTGCAACAGGCTAATCAAAGAACCTGCGTTTGCCTTTTTCTCGTCCCGTAGTACCACTACGAGACTCTAAAAATGCTACCGCAGAACCTTTGCCTAGCCTATTTCACTTACAAAAGCAAAGCCAAAATAAGCTCAAGAAGCGGAGCGGACGGTGAATTATCCGAGCTGCAGAGATGAGAGCAGTTGGTTCAAAGAAGAGAGTTTCTGTTCCAACGTTTGTTGGGTTTCAACGGAAGTATCTTCCGTTTTTATTTTGTCGGCGGCGGTTTCCAGGGCAATCATGGCCAGCAAATCCTGCTTGTCATGAATCCCGAACTGCTCTCTGAACATTCTGATGCGTTCGTTCAGGTATTTCCCGGCCTGCCGTAGCCTTTCTTCTTCGTCCTCGTTTACCCGCATTGGGTATTCGCGGTCGGCTATCTTGATTCGTATAGATAACTCACTCATGCCCAAATGCTTTTAGTGCTGCCGTGGCGCGTTTGTTTGTTGACAGGTTGCCGTGCGTTGTAGTGAAAATGTAAAAAATCCGCATCACAAGCCTAAGGTTCTAAATTGGTATATGCGCGTGCAAGCACGCTATAAATTAATGAGAACAAACAACCGCAACCAGCCAGCCCGTTTCCTAATCTCTTAAATAAGCGATGCACTTGTCAATTTCGCGCAAGTACTCGTTTATTTTTAGCTTCAACTCCGTTGAATTGGTGGTGTCTACTGCTATGGTTTGTACAATTTTACTAATATTATCTTGATTCTGAAAGTTTTTTATCTCAGCATCTTTGTCTTGAATCACTTGCTGGAGGCGCGCTATTTCCTGGTGGGCTGCCTGAAGCCGTTCTTGCTCTGCCTGGAACTGTTGTACCAGCTGGTGCACTTTGCCCTCAATGGACTGTATCTGTTGCAGATAGGATTGGTCAGACATCTTACTTCCGGATTACGGCTCCTAATTGGTGCTCAAACTGTTGCATCAGGCGGCTCATGGTAGAATCAATCACTTTGTCGGTGAGGGTCTGGTTCTTGTCCTGTAGCGTGAAACTGATGGCAATGGCTTTTTTGCCGCTTTCAATCTTGTCGCCTTCGTACACGTCAAACACGTTCACCTCCTGCAGCAATTTCCTTTCTACCCGCTGGGCTACCTGCCTGATTTGGTCAAAAGATACGGATTTTTCCACCACCAAAGATAAATCGCGGCGCACTTCCGGGAATTTGGAGAGTTCTTCAAACACCAGTTTCTCTTTGTAGTTGCGCAGCAGATAGTCCCAGTTCAGCTCGGCGTACCACACTTGCTCTTTCACATCTACCTGCTTGCACACGCTCTCTTTCAGCAGCCCGATGTGGCCTAAGGTCACATCGCCTTTCTGGTAAGTAACGCCCCCGGCCAGGTACGGATGCTGGGTGGGTTGGGTAGTGAAGGTAGGCTGACGGCAAAGCGTCAAGACCTGCTGCACCTGTCCGGCCAAGTCATGGAAAGATGCCTTGGCCGTAGCCTGTTGCCAGCTTTCGGCGGCGCGGTTACCCGTTAGGAACAGAACCAGGTAGTTGTTCTCTTTGTATTTCTCGCCGTCTTTGCGGTACGTCTTGCCAATCTCAAACACCTTCAGGTCACGCTGACGGCGGTTGATGTTGTGGCGCAGTACCTCCAAGCCCGAATACACCAGCGTCAGGCGCATGGCATCCAAATCTTCTGAGTTGTAGTTCAGAATAGGCACCATTTCGGCCGGGGTGTTGCCTTCCGCGTCTTTGTAGTAGTTGGAGTTGGTGAGCGAGTTGGTAATAGTCTCCAGATACCCGTTGGCCGCCAGAGAATCAGCAATCCGCTTGGTGATTACCTCGGGGTCAGGATTCGGGAATTTAGCCAGGAAACTCGCCGCCAAATTCTCGCTCAGCTGAATGTTGTTGTACCCGTAGATACGCAGCACCTCTTCCACCACATCGGCTTCACGGGTCACATCTACCTTGTGCGGCGGAATAGAAAGCAATAAATCCTCAGAGGTTTCCTCTTTAATGCCAATACCCAAGTCGGTCATTATCTCTTTGATTCTGGCTTCGCCGATGTGTTGCCCGATTAATTGGTGCACCCGCGCGTAACTCACCCTGATTTGCGTAGGCTCTACTGGCGTAGGGTACACGTCCACAATCTCCGAAGAGATTTCGCCGCCCGCTACTTCCTGAATGAGCAACGCTGCCCGTTTCAAAGCTGTGATGACCATATTAGGGTCAGTGCCGCGCTCATACCGGAAAGAGGAATCAGTTTTGATGCCGTGTGTCTGTGAGGTTTTCCGGATACCGGCCGGAGCGAAGTAAGCACTTTCAAGGAAGATGTTCTTTGTTGCCTCGGTCATACCCGCCTGCAAACCTCCGAATACGCCCGCTAATACCATCGGTTCCTCGGCGTTGCTGATGGTCAGGTCTTCGGTGCGCAGGGTGCGTTCTACGCTGTCCAAGGTGGTGAACTTGGCTCCGGCTTCGGCGTTCTTCACGATGATTTTGCCGCCCTTGATTTTTGCCGCGTCAAAGGCGTGCAGGGGCTGGCCTAGCTCGTGCAGTACGTAATTGGTCACGTCTACCACGTTGTTAATCGGCGACAAGCCGATAGCCCGTAATCTCTGCTGCAACCACTTCGGCGATTCCTGCACGGTCACGCCCGAGAGGCTCACACCCGCGTAGCGCGGACAAGCCTCGGTGTTTTCCACTTCCACCGAGATAGGCAGGTTGGTGTTGGCTACGGTGAACCCGGAAAGGTCAGGCAGTTGGTACGGGGTCTTCAATAAAGCCTGCAAATCGCGGGCTACTCCCAGGTGCGAGGCCGCATCGGCGCGGTTAGGGGTTAAGCCAATCTCAAACACTTCATCAGACGCCAACCCGAAATACTGGGCCGCCGGAGTGCCGTTGGGCAAATCGGTGTCCAGCACTAGAATGCCGGAGTGGTCGGTGCCCAGGCCAATTTCGTCTTCGGCGCAAATCATGCCTTCTGAAACCGCGCCTCTTATTTTAGATTTTTTGATTTGGAACGGTTCGCCGCCGGCCGGGTACAAGGTGGCGCCAACGGTGGCAATGACTACTTTCTGGCCCGCTGCTACGTTGGCCGCGCCGCACACAATGTGCTTGGGTTCGCCTTCGCCGGTGTCTACGGTGGTGACGCTCAATTTGTCGGCATCGGGGTGTTTGGCGCAGGTGAGTACCTCGCCAATGACCATGCCCTGCAAGCCGCCGGGCACCACGTCTACCGTTTCAATGCCTTCCACTTCCAGACCGGCATTGGTGAGGAGTTGGCCCACTTCCGGGGCGGGTTTATCTATCGCGATTAAGGTCTTCAGCCAATCAAGGGAAATGCGCATGGTGTTAAATCAAAGTAAGGACAGGTGCAGCCACGCCGCACCCGAAGCCGTTTTGCGGCTACAATTTTCAAAATTACCAAAAACTGGTAAACATGGGCGGAAAGGAGTGATTTTTTGTAGGCGGCAGCAGAACTTCCCGAAAAGGAAAGAAACGCGATTTCGGCCTGAATTTGGAAAAACAGCCCTAAAACGCTTGCCGTGCAAGCGGTATAGCGATGGCGGATAAAGAAACTCCCCTCCTGGTTTAGGACGGGTGCCCGAAGGGCGGGGTGGTGGGAAAGCGGTTGACGGAGTAGCAGACTTCACCAATCAGCTATCCCGTTTTCGCTGCGTGGCGCGAGTCTCTGACTCGTGCCAGCGCTTTTTGTTATTCTTTATTCACTCAGAACTCAAGACTCAAGACTCAGGACTCGCGAAGTTTACTTCGCAAACGCTTGCTCTCCGGCCGGAATTTTCATTTTCAGGCGGTTTTCGGCGGGGGGCATGGGGCAGGCGAACTCGGGGTTGTAGGCGCAGAAGGGATTGTAGGCTTTGTTGAAGTCCAGCACAATGGTCTGGCCGTTGGGAATAGCGTCTAGGTAGCGGCCGCCGCCGTAGGTTTCGAAGCCGTTGGTTTGGTCAGTGAAAGGAATGAACAGCGTGTCTGACACCGAACCGGCTTTCTGGAACAAGGTGAGCGTGTGTTCCTGGCCGTTCAGTTCAAAGGAGGCTTTCCCTTTTACAAAGTAAGGTTCCTGCGTGCCGGTGGTCATGGGCATGGCCACCGGCTCGGCGTGTTCCTCGGGCGTGAAATCGGCGGCGATTTCAAAATCCCGCGACGGGGCAAAATAGGTGAGTTTGTTGAAGGCGCGCCGCAGCGAATCTGGCAGGGGAGAGCGGGTGAGGCTTCTAAACGTGAGGTCTTTGTTTTCCCGGTATTTCAGGACGGCTTGGTTGTAGCTCTCATCGTTGAAGAACAGGTCTTTCATTAAGTACCCCACAATGAGCAGCACGCCAATAATGATGATGTATTTGAATCCTTTCATGAACTAAGGCTTTGAGCCCGCAAAGGTCGGAAAGAAATTGATAAGATGAAGAAAGGAAGCATTTTAGGCCTCTTTTTCTAAAAGTAGGCCAAAAACGAGCCACCGTAACGTCGTTACAGGGTAACGCCGCTACAACCAACCATCAAAGCAAGTCTTCATCGGCGAAGCTGTAGTAGCTGTTGTCGGTGAAAATTAAGTGATCCAGAATGGGTAAGTCCAGTACCTTGCCTGCTTCCTGAAGCTTTTTGGTGAGGGAAATATCAGCGGCGCTGGGTTTCAGTTGGCCCGAGGGGTGGTTGTGCACCAGGATAATGGCGCTGGCCAGATTCTCCAGGGCGTGCTTGAAAATCAGTTTGGGATCGGCGACGGTACCGGCCACGCCGCCACTGCTGATCTGGATTTTCTTCATGATGGTGTTGGCCCGGTTGAGGAGGATAATCCAGAATTCCTCGTGCGGTAAGTCCAGCAGGTGCGGCCGAATGTACTCGTAAATATCTGTGGAGCAGGTGATGCGGGTTTTTACGGCGGGCGCGGCCTCTTTGCGTCTTCGGCCCAGTTCCAGGGCGCTCACAATAGAAATGGCTTTGGCTTCGCCGATGCCTTTGTGCTTTTGCAGCTCCTTTACCGTAAGCCGGGCCAGCGCGTTTAGGTCGTTGTCTACCGCGTTCAGGATTAACTTGGCCACGTCCACCGCGCTGAGCTTGGGCGTGCCAGAGCCAATCAGGATACCAATCAGTTCAGCGTCTGAGAGGGCGGCGCGGCCTTTTAGAAGGAGTTTCTCGCGCGGGCGGTCTTCTTCGGCCCAGGACTTGATGGAAAGCGGTGCGGGAGCGTAGGCAACAGACATGCGTTTTAGGGTTATTTTCCGGGAATAAGGCTACTTTTTGAGATACAAGTGCCATGGGTAAGAATAAGTTCACCTGAGCCTTACAATTTCCCGTAAACCTTCCGTTGTAGCAACATACATTTGCTGCCTTCCTTCAGCCTTAAAAAATATATGCTCAGACTGGTTGTCACGTTAGTACTCGTTTTAGTAATAGATATCTATGTTTTCCAGGCCGTGCGTACCGCGACGACCAGTTTTGCGCCCGGTGCCCGAAAGGCGGTTTATGTGCTTTACTGGGCCGTCAGCCTTTTTACCCTAGGTACGCTGCTGCTGGCCTTGCTTACTAGAGGCTCGGCCCCAAACCCGGTGCGCATGCAGGTAGCCAATGTGCTGTTCATCTTGTTTGTCTCTAAACTGGTGGTGGTGCTGTTCCTGTTCCTGGATGACCTGGTAAGATTGGTGCAGTGGATTTCCAACACCGTGCGCGGGCCGGAGCAACCTAAGTTTGATGTGTCTCGGCATAAATTCATGAGCCAACTGGCCTTGGTGATGGGCGCGCTTCCGTTCGCGTCGCTTATCTGGGGCATGGTGAAGGGCGCGTATGACTACCAGGTAAAGAAAGTGACCATCAGGCTTCCCAATCTGCCGCCCGCCTTTGACGGGTTCAAGATGGTACAGATCACCGACATGCACGCGGGGAGTTTCCATTCTGGCGAGCCGCTGGAGAAAGCGGTGGCCCTCATTAACAAACAAGCCGCCGATGTGGTGGTGTTCACCGGAGACATCGTCAACAACGTGGCTTCTGAGGTGGAACCGTATATCCCAACGCTGGCGAAAATCAAAGCGCCCAGCGGTGTCTTTTCCATCTTGGGCAACCACGACTACGGCGACTATGTAAACTGGGGCAGCCGTGAGGCGAAAATCCAGAACCTGAACACCCTTAAGCAACATCACCGCGCCGCCGGTTGGGATCTGCTCCTGAACGAGCACCGCGTCTTGGAACGGAACGGGCAGCAGATTGCGTTGCTGGGCGTTGAGAACTGGGGCCATCGCATGAACTTCCCCAAGTACGGAATCCTGTCCAAAGCCTACGCCGGTACAGAGCAGTACCCGGTGAAGATTCTGCTCTCGCATGACCCTTCGCACTGGGACGGCGAAGTAACCCTTAAATATCCTGACATTGACCTGATGCTCTCTGGCCATACGCACGGCATGCAATTTGGCGTGAACATTCCCGGTTTTAAATGGAGCCCGGTGCAGTACGTGTACAAACAGTGGGCCGGGCTCTACAAAAAAGGGCGGCAGCTACTGTATGTGAACGTGGGCCTCGGGTTTCTGGGCTACCACGGGCGCGTAGGCTTCTTGCCGGAGATCACGGTATTTGAATTCAAGAGAGGCTAATAAGCCATTCTGTGGCGGATGGTTTAAATTTCTTTCCCAGAATTTTTCAGTCAGAGTACAATTCCTGCTTTTGGGCTGTTTTTGCGAAAACAGCCCAAAAGCAGGAATCTTTCATTTCAGAAAGCAGCAGGCAGCGGCTTTGTTGCGCAGGGTTCTATGGTTTAAGTGCAATTTGGTAAAAACCTGCCATAAACGGCGCCGTAAAACGGTGGGAACAAGCCAAGTTACTTGGCCGCGCTGTTCCAACAAAAAATAAGACTATGAAAAAGTACATGTTCATGATGATGGCGGCAGGAGCCCTGGCTTTCTCCGCTTGCAGTGAAGACAGAGGCACCTCCACTGAAACCAACGAAAACGACAGCAGCACGCCAGACAACGCCTCCGGCGAAACCAATGATTCTTCCACGGTTTACAACTATGAGCAGGAGTCACGGGAGAGGGCAACCCGCGTGTCTTCCCAAATCTCGCAGGATCTGAGCTTAGACGAGGCTACCCAGGCCCGCATTAGAACCGTGATGTACAACCGCGCCCGCATGATGGATGAACTGGAAACCCGTTTCAGTAGCACCAACCAGAGTGCCGGTATGGCCGCAGACAGCAATGACTTGCTGGTGGACGAAGAGAACGTGGTAGACAGCGGCATGGCCGTACAAGGTTCGGTAGAGGTAACCGGCTACCCCGAAGACTATCCCACGCAATATTATAGTGAGATAGAGTCCATCAACTCCAACGTAGACATGGAAGTAAAAGGCTTCCTGACTCCGGCGCAATTCAAAATGTACGAGGCCAACCGTCAGAAATATTACAGCGGCGAGGCCAAATACAAAGCGCAGGACGGTTCTAAGCTGAAAGTAGACGGCGATGAGGCCAAACTGAAAGTCGGCGACACCAAAGTGAAAAGAGACGGGGATGAGTCTAAACTCAAAACCGATAACATCAAAGTGAAGAAAGACGGGGACGAATCCAAACTCAAAACTGACAATGTTAAAGTGAAGAAAGAGCCTGGTGAGTCTAAGATAAAGACCGATGACGCCAAACTGAAGCGCGAGAAGGACGAGGTAAAGTACAAGTCCGGCGATACTAAAATAAAACTGGAGAACTAACCGTTCTCTCATTATCTTTGAAAGGCTTGCCCGTAAGAAAGGCAAGCCTTTTTCATGGCCCTTTCTGCCCTTCTGGTATTCTATGAGTAAGCGTTTCTGCTTTATATTCTTTTTGATGGTAAGCCTGCTGGGGCTACAAGAGGCCGCTGCCCAAACCACGGGCCACAATATCTGGGTGAGCGGGCAGGTGTTGCGGGAAGATACCAAAGCCCCCATTGCGGGCGCGTCTGTGTACCTTAAAAGCACCGGCGAAGGCCAGGCCACCAATGAAAAAGGAGCCTTCCGGATCAGGATTTCATCGGCAGATACGGTGGTGTTCAGGGCGCTGGGGTTTGCCGAGAAAATCTACGTGCCCGCCTTGCGCAGCGTCACTGAGTTGCGGGTGAACATCTTGCTGCAACAGGAAAGCGTGCAACTGCGGGAAGTGAGGGTGTCGCCGCTGTCGCCCGAGAAAGTTGACCGGGTGCTCCGGAACATGAAACCCCGGCCTGCGCCGCCCAAACCCAGAATGAACGTGACCGTGCCGCGCATCATCATTCCGCCGGGGCCGCCTACGCCCCCAGACCTTATTACCAGTCCCCTCAGTTTCCTGTATGAGCAGTTCTCCAAGGAAGGCAGGCAGCGCACCCGTGTGGCCAAGCTCATGGAAGAGCGCGAGCGCCAGAAAGAGCTGGAGCGCATTATGATGCGGCAAGATTCCATCCGGCAGGCGCGCCTGCGGTATAATCGTTTCTTCAGAGACACCACCAGTTTCTATGATCCGCGGTGGTAATCAGTTGGCAGCCACCTTGTCCGGCAGGTCTTAAATTTTTGGTTACCTTTGTGCCTGATTCCAAGAGTCAACCACCAAGAGATAAGGTATGTATTTCAATCATGTTATAGAGGCCATTGGCAACACGCCATTGGTAAAACTGAACAGCGTCACAGACGGAGTAAAAGCCACTGTGTTGGCGAAAGTAGAATATTTCAACCCGGGCAACTCAGTGAAAGACCGGATGGCCCTGCGCATGGTGGAAGACGCCGAGAAAGCGGGCATCCTGAAACCGGGCGGAACCATCATTGAAGGTACTTCGGGCAACACCGGGATGGGATTGGCCTTGGCCGCCATCGCCAAAGGCTACAAATGTATCTTCACCATGTCAGACAAGCAGAGCAAGGAGAAGATTGACATCTTGAAAGCCGTAGGGGCCGAGGTAATGGTGTGCCCTACCAACGTGGCCCCTGAGCACCCAGATTCCTACTACTCCGTGGCCAAGCGCCTGAACCAGGAGATTCCCAACTCGTTCTACCCCAACCAGTACGACAACCTCTCCAACACCGCCGCCCACTATGATACCAGCGGGCCCGAGATTTGGAAACAGACTGATGGTAAAATCACCTGCTTCGCCTCTGGCGTGGGCACGGGCGGTACCATCTGCGGCATCTCCAAATACATGAAAGAGCAGAAGGCAGACATCAAAGTGGTGGGTATTGACACCTACGGCTCGGTGTTCAAGAAATACAAAGAGACCGGCGTTTTTGACGAGGCCGAAATCTACCCGTACGCCACCGAGGGCATTGGTGAAGACATTCTGCCCAAAAACGTGAACTTCGATTTAATTGATACTTTCATCAAAGTAAGCGATAAAGACGGTGCGGTGATGACCCGCCGCCTGGCCAAGGAAGAAGGTCTTTTTGTGGGCTGGTCTTCTGGCTCTGCGGTACACGGCGCACTGGAATACGCCCGCGAGCACCTCACCGAAAACGATACCCTGGTAGTGGTATTACCCGACCATGGTACCCGTTACCTGGCCAAGATTTACAACGATGACTGGATGCGGGCGCAAGGTTATCTTGACTAACGCTTCGGTTTCAAGGCTGTTTTCTTAAAAACCCACGTAAAACGGCTGCCTGTACAACACAACAGGCAGCCGTTTCACGTGGCAACGAAGAGCATTTATCCAGTACCTTTCACGGCGGTAACTTTGTGGCGCAAGTGACCGTTTTTAAGAGCATGTTTAGACTTTGGGTTTACTGGCCGAAAACGGCTAGAGCAAGGTTCTGCCAAGCAGTTTTTGGGCCCCGTGGCAGCGCTACGAAGGTGAGAAAAGTGCGAAGGCAGGTTCTCTTTATGGCCGTTTGCCGCGCAATAGTCAAATTTTAAACACACTCTAAGCAAGTCGAACATTTTAAACCAAAGCAGTGCTTCTTTTTCAAAATTCTTCCCATTCCATCGTCACTACTCCGGCAGAGATTTCTGACCCCAATGGGTTGGTGTTGGTAGGGGAGGTTCTGGTAGTAACCGCTTATTTTCTGGTAGCCGCCATTCTGTTTTACCTGGCGCTCCGGCGCGATGACCGGGAACGGAAGGTGGTACTGGCCTTGTTTGGGGTCATTGCCCTGATGGGCGGGGCCGTGCACGCCCTCAACTTCTGGGGCTCCGCCAGCGGTGACATGCTCCTGACGCTAAGATTGATATTTGGGGTTATTGCCCTGGTAGGGGCTTTTCTGCTGTTCAGGGCCATTCCGGCTATGATGGCCATTCCCAGCCAGTGGCAGTTGAAGAAAACCAATGAAGATCTGAGGGCGCAGGTAGAGGAAAAGGAAAAAGCCCAGGTTGCCTTACGCGAGGCGCAGCAGGAACTGGAAGACCGGGTGTTGAAGCGCAGCGCGCAGGCCATTACCGCCACCCGGGAACTGGAGCGCGAAGTGGAAAGCCGCAAACGCGCCGAAAAGCAGCTTATCTCCAAAAACTACGAACTGGTTAAGAAAAACGCCGACCTGGATGACTTTGTCTACTACGCTTCCCGTGACCTGAAGGGGCCGGTGCTGAACGTAACGGGCCTGGTAGAAGCCATCAGGGAAGAGTTGCCACCCGGTAACCAGGAGCTGAACCAGCTTTTCGCCCGGCTGGATGATTCCGTTTCCAGCATCCACCGCAAACTCAACAACCTTGCCGAGGTAAGCCGCATCCAGCGGCCTATAGCCGAAGAGCATTTGCTGATGGTCTCTTTCGCCCTGGTGTTGGAACAGGTGAAAGAGCGGCTGGCAGAGCCATTGCGCCTCTCAAACGCCAACCTGCAGGCAGATTTCTCGGCAGCCCCAGAGGTTTACTTTTCCAGAGACAACCTCTACAGTTTGCTTACGAATCTGCTTTCCAATGCTATCAAATACCGCGACACGCAACGGCCGCTGCAAATTTCCCTCTCCAGCAGTTTACAGGATCAGTACCTGGTTTTAAGGGTGCAGGACAACGGCATGGGCATGGATCTAAGCCAATACGGCCAGCATCTGTTTTCTATGTTCCGCCGGTTTCATGACCACGTAGAGGGCAGCGGTGTAGGACTTTATATTATTAAACGCATCATGGACAACAGCCGCGGAAAAGTGGAGGTACAAAGCGTTCTGGGAGAAGGAACTACCTTTCTGCTGTATTTTGTACGCCATGACCAACAGACCGGAACACGGATATGAGAAAATTAAAGGGCATCATGCTCATTGACGACGACGACACGAACAATTTCCTGAACCAGCGTTTGCTGAACAGAATGGAAATTACAGACAAGATACGGGAGTTCCGGAACGGCAAGCAGGCGTTTGACTACCTCTACAATATTAGTGCGGAACATTATGACCCGTCTTCGCCCGATTACTTTAAACCGTCGCTCATCCTGCTGGACATCAACATGCCCGTCATGAATGGGTTTGAGTTTCTCTCGCTGTTTGAGAAGCTGAATGCTGGCTTCCGGAAAGACATAGTGCTGGCCCTGCTCTCCACCTCTGAGCACAGCCAGGACACGGAGCGCGCCGCCGCCAGCAACATCGCCTACCTCACCAAGCCCCTCACCACCCAAAAAATGCAAGACCTTCTGGATGCCTATTTTCAGGAAGAAGGGGAATAGGCCTGAGAAAAAGTAAGTGCGGGAATAGGACTTAGAAATTTTTATTAGCCGGTGGTTTTGGCCCCGTTTTTAGAAAACGGGGCCAAAACCACCGGCTTTTTTTATGGAAGTAACCCATGCGCAAAAGTCATTATGCCATTATTGCATGACAGGTGTGCCTTGGAAAAAATGATGGAGCGCCAGAACCCACCCCTACCCCTCCCAGGAGGGGAATTCTACTTTACAGAAGATGGGAATGCGCCTTTACAGAAGAAAGGAATGCGTGTAAGAGACAAGGCAGAGCCTGGTCTCTACAGGTTCAATCATCACCGCAAACCACTGCTCCTTTCCCCCGTTCCAGTCTTCCCCGAGCGCGCCTCGCTTTTGGCCCTGGACAGGCAGAGGCTAAGAGCAACAGACTCCTCAGGCCGAAAGGGCAGTGCGCGAGGGGAAGACGGGGCTCCGCGGCCGTGAGCGCATACCGCCAAAGATGAAACAATGAGCACTTGCACCCACGCAAAAAGCAGCCAAGCCAAGGGATCAGCAGAAGACGTGCACTTACCAATTCTCCCCAAAGAGGCCAGTCCCAAGCAGATGCCAAAGCACAGAAAGGAACCTCGCTATTAGAAATCGTATTTAAGGATGATGTGAACCATGACACTGAGGCCGGCCAACATCAAACCTATGCCAATCAGTTTTTCAGAGGATTGCTGCGTGGGAGAACTGGTGCCCTTCATTGTTTTCCCCAGCAAGGCCCCCAGCGCGAAGGCCAGCATCAAGGGCAAACTCCTGCTCCAGTCAATATGGCCTAACCAATAATGCGAAGAAATACCAGAGAGACTGGTGACCACCAGAATAAACAAAGAGGTAGAAATGGCAATCTGCGACGGAATCTTGAAAGCCCTAATCATGATAGGGGTCTGCAGAAACCCCCCGCCAATCCCGAAGAGGCCCGCAATGGTGCCAGTACACAAACCGAAGAAAGCCATCAGGCTACCGTTCAGCCGATAGGCCATGTGCTTGGGGTGGTTTTTTCTGATGAAGGAGGTGGGCATCCGGTTGAGGCGGTACATCATGCCGCGTTCCCGCTTTTTCTTCTGTTTATAGGTGGCCAGCATGTAAATGCCCACCAACAGCACAAACAAAGAAAACAGCGCCTGCATCTGCAACACCGGCATATACGCCACCAGAAAAGCCCCAATCACCGTGCCCACCATGGCCGGAAACTGTAGCAGGGACGCCACCACGTAATCAATGCTTTTCTCCCGGAAGTTAAAGACCGAAGACACCAGGGCGGCCGGCAACAAAGCCGTCATAGCCGTGCCAATGGCCAACTCAATGGGGAATTGGAAGAACATGATCAGAATAGGCACCATGAACACTCCGCCCCCAAAGCCCACCATCGTCCCGAAGGTGCTGACCACAATTCCAACTAAAAAAAGGAGTACGTCTGTTAACAAATCATGCGGAGTTACTAAATGACAGTTCCGGCGGGAAGAAGCTTCTTGCACAAAAGAATACGCTTCTTCCCCAGTGAGTCCAGGAAGCTCAAATCAAAGGAAACAACATATTGCTTACCGTCCTACAGAAAGAAATGTTATCCTTGTAAAAGCGGTCCTTTGCCAGAAGGCTACTGAAATAACTCAAGTTGCGATTTACAATACCCCGGCTTCGGGCGGCATCGGTGCTCAGAAACAGTTTGTTTCATGGCTGAAAGCTTTTTTACTTCTGTCTAACACTCCGCAGTGCTGTTGGTGGTTTCCGGCGAGTCTGGAGACCCGCTTCATCCCTCGGTCACGAGACTGAAGTCTCGCGCCAGCGCTTTGGAACAGCCAGCTTCCGCGATGCCGCCTGCTCCAAAGACCTCGTAGGGTGCGCAGCTCCTGCGAGGGTCTACGCCAACAACGTTTCAGGCCCATTTTCCGAAAAACAGCCCCAAAACCTGTGAGGTCTCCAAGACCTCACAGGTTTCTACGTTTCTAGCCTGTTTTCCTGAAAACAGGCTAGAAACGCATCAGTGGGGCTTTTCTCTATAACTGGGAGAAGGGGAGTTTTGGGCCAACCCACTCAGCATACGTGAATTTATTTTCCTTCCCGGGAGTTGCTCGTCACCTCTACAAACGCAAAATGCTGGCCGTCAAACAAACCTTTGTCGCTCAGTTTCAGGGCTGGAATGACCAAAAGGGCCATAAACGACAGGGTCATGAAAGGCGAGGTAAGGGTGCTGCCCAGTTCTTTGGCGGTGCGGTCTAGCTTGGCGTACTGTTCGGCCACCCAGTAGCCGTCCTCCCCCGACATGATGCCCGCTACCGGTAAGGGCAAAATTTCCTCTCTTCCTTCGGCTACCGCCGAAATTCCGCCTTTGGCGGCAATCAGGAGATTGACCGCGCGGCACAGGCTTTCATCGTCAACGCCTACGGCTATGATGTTGTGCGAGTCATGGCCAACGCTGGAGGCAATGGCGCCGCGTTGAAGCCCGAAGTTCTTGATGAAAGCAATAGCGGGTTGGGTGTTCTGGTAGCGGTTCACCACGGTCATCTTCAGGACATCCTGCGCCAGGTCGCTTACAATGTTGCCGTTCTCTATCTTAGGATCCAGCAGCAGCATGCCGGTGACCAGTTGCCCATTGTACGGCTCAATCACGCGTATTTTCACCGCATCTTGCGCCGGAAACGCGAACTGTTCCACGGTTTTGGGCTGGGCGTGGAAGTTGTTGATGATTTCGCTGGGCGTGAATTCAATCTTGCTCTGGCTATTCTCAGCGACCAGTTTCCCGTCTATATAGGTTCTGAGCACGTTGAAATCTTCCAGGTTGTCTATCACTATAAAATCAGCGGGGTCTTTTTCCTGGAGCAGGCCCACTTCCAGTTTGTAGTGCTGCACGGGGTTCACGCAGGCGGCCTGTAGCACGTGGAACAACTCATGGCCTTTGGCCAAGGCGCGCTTCACGAGTTCATTGATGTGGCTTTCCACCAGGTTGTCGGGGTGCTTGTCATCAGAGCAGAACATGATTTTGTCTGGGTGTTCCGCCAGTAGTTCAATGAGGGCCTCAAAGTTTTTGGCGGCGCTGCCTTCGCGTATGAGAATCTTCATGCCGGCGGCCAGTTTGTCGCGGGCTTCCTCGGCGGTAAAGCACTCGTGGTCGGTGGTCATACCGGCGGCGGCGTAGGCTTTGGCTGCTTCGCCCCGCAGGCCGGGGGCGTGGCCGTCTACCTGCTTGTCAAACTTCTGCGCCAGCGTTATCTTCTGCATCACCAGGTCATCGCCGCTCAGGACGCCGGGCCAGTTCATCATCTCCGCTAAGTATTTCACCTCGGGACGAAGAAAAAGCTCCTCAATGTCCTCGGGCGTGATTTCGGCCCCGGCCGTTTCAAAAGGCGTGGCGGGTACGCAAGACGGTGCTCCGAAGAAAAACTTGAACGGCACTTTCTTGCCGTTCTCCAGCATGTACTCCACGCCTGGCAGGCCCAGCACATTGCCAATCTCGTGCGGGTCAGACACGGTAGCCACGGTGCCGTGCGGCACGGCCAGCCGCGCGAACTCAGACGGCACCAGCATGGAACTCTCCACGTGCACGTGCGCGTCAATGAACCCCGGCAACAGGTAGTGTGTTTCGGCTACGGATTCCCGTATGATCCTGGCAATCTGACCGTCCATGATCTCCAGGGTGCCCTGGTAGATTTCCTGGTGCAGGATGTCTATGATGTTGCCGCTCATTTTGTAGAATCTTGGGGTAGCCATGGGATGTTTTTAAGGAGTTTTCAGAAAAGTAATCCGGAAACGGGTGGGTGCGTAAAAACCCGTAGCGGTTCCGGCAGAATACGTATATCTTTGCAGTCAAAGTTAATGGTTTTGAGAAAGATATTTTCCTTGGGGCTGCTGTGGTGCTTTTTGTTGGGGGCCGTTAGTCCGGCCTGTACGCGCAAATCCACCTCATTGAGTAAGAAAACCAAGAGTTTTCAACGTCATCAGCGCTCGGGCAAGGGAATTCCCTGCCCCACCAAAGATTGCTAATTAAATTCACCCTAAGGCACTGGTATGAAGAAGATTGTTGTAGCCCTAGACGGGCACTCTTCGTGCGGTAAGAGCACCACCGCCAAGCAAGTGGCACAAGAACTTGGCTACGCGTACATAGACACCGGTGCCATGTACCGGGCCGTTACGCTTTATTTTCTGGAGCACTACATTGACCTCACCAACCCCAAAAAGGTGCAGGAAGCCTTAGATACCATTGAAGTCACTTTTCACCGAAATATAAAAACGGGCCGGAACGAGGTGTTCCTGAACGGTCTGAACGTGGAAGACGAAATCAGGAAAATGTACATTTCAGACAAGGTGAGCGAAGTGAGCGTGCTGGCACCCGTACGCCACGCCATGGTAGCCGAGCAGAAGAAAATGGGCAAGCGCCGGGGCATAGTGATGGATGGCCGCGACATAGGAACCGCCGTTTTCCCAGACGCCGAGGTGAAGGTTTTCATGACCGCTGATGTGGAGATAAGAGCCCGCCGCCGCCAGCAGGAACTGTTTGAGAAAAACCAGCTGGTGCCGTATGACGAGATTGTAGAGAACCTGAAGAAAAGAGACTTCATTGACTCTACCCGCGCCGAAAGCCCTCTTAAAAAAGCTGATGATGCCCATGTGCTGGATACCTCCCACATCACCATTGATGAGCAGGTAGATTTCGTGCTGGATTTAGTGGCCTCTGCGCTGCTGCAAAAAGAACTTGCCCAGTAAACCGGTTGTTTAAATAAGAGAGGTGGCGGGCCTTATGCCGCAGAATCTACCTCTTACTTTTTGTCTTGCTACTTGTGTCTTGCTACTTGAGTCAAAAAAATGGACGTAACCATAGATAAGAATTCGGGCTACTGTTTTGGAGTAGAATTCGCCATCCAGATGGCCGAAGATGAATTGAATGAAGTGTCTGAGTTGTACTGCCTGGGTGACATTGTGCACAACAGCATGGAAGTACAGCGTTTGTATAACAAAGGCTTGCGCATCATTGACCGCGAGCAACTGGAGCAGCTGCACGACTGCAAAGTATTAATCAGAGCGCACGGCGAGCCGCCCGAAACCTACCAGACCGCCCTGCGCAACAACCTGGAACTGATTGACGCCTCTTGCCCGGTGGTGCTCAAATTGCAGAACCGCGTAAAGCACGCCTATGACTCCGTAAAAGCCCACAACGGCCAGATTGTGTTGTACGGGCAGCAGGGCCACGCCGAGGTAATTGGCCTGGCCGGCCAGACCGGCAACGAAGCCATTGTCATCACCACCGAGGAAGACCTGGAGCAGTTGGATTATACCCGCCCCATCACCCTTTTCAGCCAGACCACCAAAAGCACCAAAGGCTTTTACCGCATGAAAGAGCTGATTGAAGAGCGCGTGGCAGCGGTGCGGGCCAATGGTATTGAGGTGTTTGATTTGGATGCCAATGACAGCATCTGCCGCCAGGTGTCTAACCGGGAACCGCAACTGGACAAATTCGCCCAGCACCATGACGTGGTCATCTTTGTGAGCGGCAAGAAAAGCTCCAACGGGAAAGCCCTCTACGCCGTGTGCCAACGCGTAAACCCCAGAAGCTACTTTGTAGAGAACGCCGACGAACTGGACATGGAGTGGTTTAAAGACGCCGCCTCGGTAGGAATCTGCGGGGCAACCTCCACGCCCATGTGGCTCATGCAGCAGGTAGCAGATGCCATTCAGGCGCAGCACCCGGTAATTGCATAATTCTTTAAAACAAAATATTAGAGACTCAGTATATTTGAAAGCCCCGGAGACGGGGCTTTTTTACTATCTTTCTGTGTATGAAAAAAATCTTACGCTATTTCTTAAATGGCTTTCTCATTGTTGCGCCTCTTTCTTTAACCGTTTACATTATTGTAGCCATCATTAATTGGCTGGATGATCTTTTCTGGCTGAATTATCCGGGATTGGGGTTGCTGCTCATCATCCTTCTGGTGACGTTGGTGGGGTACATAGGCTCTTCGTTTTTCGTAAAGCCGCTCTTGGTGTTAACCGAGCGCATCATGAGCCGCCTACCGCTGGTAAACATGATCTACTCTTCGCTCAAAGACCTGTTTGATGCGTTTGTGGGCGAAAACCAGAAATTCAACCAACCGGTGCTGGTGAAAATGACCCAGTACAATGATACCTATAAACTGGGTTTCGTGACGCAGCTTTCCATGGATGCCCTTCACCTGCCCGATAAAGTGGCGGTCTACTTTCCGCACTCCTACAACTTCTCAGGGGAGCTGTTCCTGGTGGCCCGCGAGAATGTGACGTATCTGGAAATCCCGAGCAGTGAAGTGATGAAGTTTGTGGTGTCTGGCGGCGTGTCTAAATTGTAACACGTAACCAGCAATTGTCCAGACGGGGCGCTAACGTAGGTGCGTCTGCGCGGCCAAGTGGGATAGTTCAAATAGGAGCAAAAGCCGTTTTCAGCCAGTTTTTCAGAAATCAGGCTGAAAACGGCTTTTCTGTTGCCTTTCGTCGGTAAATCAATCCAGAATCAAGCAAAAGCTGCGGGAAAATAGAATATGCAGGTATAAAAACAGGAATCTGGTAAGGTTGTGATATATTTAGCGATTCAAAGGACGGCGAAGCCATTAGAAGAAATAGCCAGCCTGAAAAAACGTTATTGTCAAAAAGCGCTCCAGATGAAACATCTCCTTCTCCTCTCCATGTGCCTGCTGTCCATTTGCTCTACCGGGCAGAATCAACCCAGAGCTGCCCAAACCAACACTCCGCAGGGAGAGACCAAAAGAACAAGTACCAACCAGGTAAGTCTTACCTGGGAAGTGATAGAAGAAAAACACCAGGGAAAAAACCAATCCCTTTCAGTGTTGACCATCAAGAACACCGGAAAAGAGGCGTTGCCCGCCAGCGGGTGGAGTATCTACTTCCATAGCACCCCGTCTTTTAAGCCCAAAGAAGCTGATGCGCCCGTAAAAACAGAATCTGTCAACGGCGATTTTCTGCGTATGGTGCCTACCAATACCTTCAAAGGATTGGCCCCCGGAGCCTCGCAACGCATTGAGTTTGTGGCCGCCGGACAGATCATAAATGAGTCCAGGGCACCCCGCGGCTTCTACCTGGTTTGGGACAAAGACAAGACCCAGGGCTATACCATAGAAAATGCCCAGATTCTGAAACCCTCCAAAAACATGGTGGGCTGGATTGAACCCAAAGACATCTATGCCCAGAACAGCAGTATCAAAGACATTCCCGCCGAAAAACTGACCAAGGTGTTCCCCACCCCGGTGCAGTACAAAGAAACCGGACAAACCTTTACCTTAACCGCCGCCGTGCCAGTGGTGGCAGACAATGCGTTCCAGAACGAGGCTTCCTTGTTGGCGGCCCACCTAAGCACAGTTTTCGGCAAGAAGCCAGATGTGAGAAGCACCGGCACGGGAAAAGCCATCCGGTTGCAGAAAAGGGACGGACTTGGGGCCGAGGCCTATGAACTGACGGTAACGCCGCAGGAGATTGTGATTTCCGCTACTACCCCGGCCGGTGCTTTCTACGGCACGCAGTCGTTGAAAACCCTGCTCCCACCCTCGGCCCTGGCCAAGAAACAAGCCTCTATTGCCGTGCCCGGCGTGCAGGTGAAAGATACGCCTAGGTTTGGGCATAGAGCCTACATGATGGATGTGGCCCGTAATTTCCAGAAGAAGGAACAGGTGTTGAAGGTCTTGGACTTGATGGCGCTCTACAAAGTGAACGTCCTGCATTTCCACCTGAACGACGACGAAGGCTGGCGCATTGAGATTCCGGGCTTGCCAGAGCTAACCCAGGTGGGTGGTCGCAGAGGGCACACTACCGATGAGAAGAACTTCCTGCAACCGTCTTATGGCTCGGGGCCGGACGTGGAGAATCGCAGCGGCAGCGGGCATTACACCAAAGCCGATTTCATAGAAATCCTGAAATACGCCCGTGCCCGCCACATCAAGGTAATTCCGGAGATTGAAACGCCCGGCCACGCCCGCGCCGCCATCAAGTCCATGGATGCCCGCTACGAGCGGCTCATGAAGGAAGGCAAGAAAGCCGAGGCCGAGCAGTACATGCTGCGGGACGTGAACGACAAATCGGTGTACCGCTCGGTGCAGTATTTCAATGACAATGTCATGAACGTGGCCCTGCCGTCTACCTATACCTTTCTGGAGAAAGTGACCGATGAACTGCTGGCCATGTACAAAGAAGCCGGAGCGCCCATCCAGACCATCCATTTTGGGGGTGACGAGGTGCCTAACGGGGTTTGGGAGAAGTCGCCGGTGGTGCAGAACCTGATGGCCAGTAATGCCAACGTGAAAAACGTGGATGACCTGTGGTACTACTTCTTTAGGAAGGTAAATGACCTGGTGAAGGCCCGTGGCCTGTACCTTTCGGGTTGGGAGGAAATTGGCCTGAGCAAGGTGAGAACCAACGGCAGGTTATCGTATGTGGCCAACCCAGAGTTTGTGAAAGAGAATTTCCACGTGGATGTCTGGAACAACCAGGGTGCCAACCTGGACTTGCCGTACCGCATGGCCAACGCCGGTTACAAAGTAGTGTTGACCAACGTGTCTCACCTGTACATGGATCTTGCCTACCAAAGGGAGTACGACGAGCCGGGCCTCTACTGGGGCGGGTTTATGGACGTGGACAAGCCTTTCTATTTTATCCCGTTTGACTACATGAAAAGCATACGGGTCAACGATAACAACGAGCCCCTTACCTCCAATGCCGCCTTCGCCGGCAAAGAGCAGCTGAACCCTGCCGCCCGCGCCAACATTGTGGGGCTGCAGGCCCCGCTCTGGAGCGAAATGATTACCTCGCCGGAGCGCCTGGAATACATGCTGTTGCCTAAACTGCTGGGCTTGGCAGAAAGGGCCTGGGCACCAGACCCGGTTTGGGCCACCAACCCAGAATCGGGGCAAAGCAAGGCCGCTTACAGCCAAGCCTGGTCTGAATTCGTGAACGTACTGGGCAAGCGCGAGCTGCCCCGCCTGAATTATTTTGCCGGAGGGTTCAATTTCCGCATCCCTACCGTGGGGGCCACTGCCCAGAACGGCAAAGTGCTGGCCAATGTGCAGATGCCCGGTTTGACCATCCGGTACACCACCAACGGAACCCAACCCACCCTGAAAAGCAAAGCCTATGCTGGGCCTATTTCAGAAAAGGGGACTGTGAAACTAGCCGCCTTTGACGCCGCTGGCCGGGCGAGCCGGGTCACGACGGTGGAGAATAAGTAGTCCTAAGAGCGATTTTACTCGCTCGCGTCCCGCGAGCGAGGGCTCTGTTTTAGTCTATCATTACTTTTCCAGAACCACCAAATTATAAAAGCGTTTCGGGGCTGATTTCCTTAAATCAGCCCCGAAACGCTTTTTGCATCTTAGGGAAGGCTACTGCCGAGGTGTGAAACAAGAAAAGCCCCTCCGGTAAGGAGAGGCTTTGAAGGTATGGAGAAGATCAGCGGTTAATTATTGGCTGACTTTTCTACGGCCCGGGTGGCTTTTTTGGCTTGTTTATCGGCGTTGGCCCGGTTGCGCTGGGCTTTCGTTTCCATTCTGGCGGCTTGCTTGGCCTCTTTGGCGGCGTTAGTCGCATCTTTCTCTATCCGGTCGGCCTCCTTTGAATTCGCTTTGGCGGCTTTGGCATCGGTTTGCGTGGTTTTTCTTTGGCTAGCCAAATCGTCCAGGCGTTTCTTGTCTCCCACGGCTTTGTCCTTCACAGAATCTTGCTCCAGTTTCTGTTCCTGCTCATTTTGGGTGCTTTGGGCAAAAGCCTGGGCCGTGAAAAAAGAGAGCACGCCGGTCAATAAAGTGAATAATAAGGTCTTGGTTTTCATATTCTTATAGAATTATACTCTGTTTGGCTATACGCGGGAACAGGTAAAACAACCGGGTCTATTGTTATATATTAATTTATTAATTAAAACACCCACAGAAAGGTCGTTAATAGACTTTTGTGTGAGCTACTCGCGGTAGGAAAAAACGGCTCATGAACCTAGAAGAGCAGAATCTGCCTGGCTTCCAGCAGCGTGTTCAGTTTTTCATAAAGTATCTCCATCTCCCCCTCTTCCTCAAAATAATACTCCAGCACCTGGGTGCGGTCTCCCTTCACAAGCTCTATTTCCAGAACTCCGGCGTTTTTTGTGGTATCCAGCGTAACAGACACGATGAAGTCAGAGTTGAGGATCATTTCCTGAATGCTCCCAATGGCAGGTATTTTAATAAACATAAGGCAGATGGGTAAACGCCCGGCGAAATACCAGGTAATAAGTGAACGGATTGCGGCGGTTTTTGGCTTGTTTTCCTGAAAATAGGCTGAAAACGGAGATAGTAGAAGTGAATACGCGTTGCTGCCTTTCCTTTGCGTATCTTCCTGAATGATGGAAAACAAATATGCCCAGGGAACGGTAGTTGTCGCGAAAATAAACCCGAGCCAGAAATTAGTGGTAAGGCGTTTCGCGAAACGGGTCTACTACTGTACTGTTCAGGAAAACCCTTCCCAGAAAGACTTGGTTTACTTTGAGCGGGAACTAACCGCCGCCTCACCGGCACCCGTTAACCGTTAAGGGAACACGCCGAAGGTGGTGCGGAAAGCCCTGTTTTTATGGTGTTTTCAGGAAAACAAGCCAAAAAAGGCAGAGTTTCCCGCATTAACTGAGCCTGAAATCTGGTAAAAGGATTTGTAACCGGTACCGGAAGAGAAAGTAAGAAGGCCTTTGGGCCAGAGGTGCGTTGCAGGAGGGTTGAAGTTTGTCTTGTTTGGTCAGGTTTAGAAATCCAGATAGATTTGCGTCCGCTTTTCCCAACGCTGTGTCTTCCGCCCTATTGGGGACAGGCCAGGGAGGCGGGATGCAAATGCGCTGCACACGTATCATTCTCATGGGAGAAGAAGGATGGAGTATCATCTTAAGAGACAATAAATGACAGAAGTACATCCCTTTGGGTATTACCTTCCCGCAAATGCCGATAAATTACTGCTGGGAAGCTTCCCCTGCTTCAATGGCAATGACTATGGAGATTGGTTTTATAGCGGAAGTGGCAAAAGCGACTTCTGGAGATTGCTGTCTGAGGTATTCAAAATGCCTGGCCTTACCAAGGAAGATAAGCTAGAGATATGCTCTAAGAATGCAATAGCCATCACAGACATAGCTTCTAAAATTGAAAGGACAAAAGATAACTGCTCAGATTCCAACTTGAAGATAGTAGAGATAAACAAAGCAGGTATCAATAAATGTCTGGCCGCAGATATTAAAGCCATCTACTTTACCAGCAGATTTGTTGAGAAGCACTTTTTAAGGAACTTCCCGGAGGTAAAAATTCCAAGCTACGTTTTGCCCTCACCTTCCCCGGCCGCCAATGTGTATATAGCTGGATTAGAAGAATACAAAAGTCTGGTGCAGAGTGAAAAGGTAGCCTCGCCGTATGATTACCGTCTTCTTAAATATAGAGAGTTCTTCCTGAATGGTAATAGATAGAGAAACAAACAAAGTCTTTTTCTCAGATTTGCTGTTTACGGATGGCCGTTCCAGTGGCATTGTTGATAGGCTTTGCTCCATTTTAAGAGAACACCAGATAAGCTATGGTGTCATCAACTCAACAAAGGATATTTGGTGTAGAGACTACATGCCCATTCAAAAAGAGGCATCTGAATTTGTTCAGTTCAGGTATGAGCCTTCCTACTTAGCAAACGATTTAGATGTACAGACAGACCCAAGAACAACGCTGGCGCATAATCATATGCAGGCAGCTTTCTCCAGCATAAACCTGGATGGAGGGAACGTGTTGAGATGGAAAGACAGGGTGATTGTTACAGACAGGGTGTTCACCGAAAATCCAGCCTACACCAACAAGTCCAAACTGATAAATGAATTGGAAAGCCTCTTGGAAGTAGAGGTTATTGTCATTCCGCAGATAAAATCTGACATGACAGGTCATGCAGATGGACTAGTACGGTTTTATGACGGAACAACGCTGATAGGCAATCGCCTAGAAGATGAATACGACTATTGGAGAAAAGGAATGAAGAAAGTGCTTTCCCGCTACAGCCTTGACTATATAGATTTGCCGTTTGTGGATCACAAAGTCAAGAACCATCCAGAATCAGCAATTGGGTGCTACGTGAACTACCTGGAAGTAGGAAAGTTAATTGTAGTGCCTGTTTTTGAAGTGGAAGGAAACAAAGATGAGGAAGCTGTCGCTATTCTAAAGGAGGTGTTTTCAGATAGAGTAATAGAAACAATAAATATCAATGAAGTGGCTAAACACGGCGGATTGCTGAACTGCATAAGCTGGAACGTGAAAACAGAAACCCAATAGATTATAGCACCTGTAATCAAATCTTTTAAAGGTGTAGCTCTGCCCTTTTTAGCCTGTTTTCGTAAAAATACCCTCAAGACAATTGCCGCATAAACCACCTCAAAGTATGTACTGCTTCCTTGTTCCCTAAAAACTAACAACCAAAAAGTGCCCTTCATCCAGATAAAATCCTCCAAACTGCATTACCGGGTCATGGGCAACGGCCCCAAGGCGCTGCTGGCGTTTCATGGGTACGGGCAGGAGAGCCATTACTATGACACCATGGCCCGTACGCTGCAACCAGACTACACGGTGTTTTCCATTGACCTTTTCTTCCACGCCAAAAGCACCTTGAGCAAGGCAGACCAGCCGCTCTCCAAAAAGAAGCTGCAGGCGTTTATCCAGGGCTTGCTGGAGAAGGAGAAGATAGAGCGATTCTCGGTGATGGCGTTCAGCATGGGCGGCAAGTTCGCGCTCACGGTGCTGGAGAAGTTCCATGGCCGCATGGCCGAACTGTACCTGATTGCCCCAGACGGCATCAAAACGCATCTACTCTACAGCATTGCCACGTACCCAGGCTGGCTGCAAGGTATGTTCAAACGCATCGTGCTACGGCCCTCCCGGTTTTTCAACACCCTGAACTGGTTGGAGCGCAAACAGTGGGTGAACTCTGGGCTGGTGAAATTCGCGCATTGGCAGATGGACTCGCCGCAGAAGCGCCTGCGCGTGTACCGCAGCTGGACGGGCTTTAGCAACCTGACTTTTGACACCCGCAAAATTGTCCGGCTCCTGAACCAGAGCAACATTGAGGTGAACGTGTTTTTGGGCAAGTACGACCAGATTATTTCGCAGAAGCGGCTACAGGTGTTCCTGAACGCCCTCAAGCGGCACAACCTGGTGGTTTTGCAGACGGGGCACACCAACCTGCTGTACACGGTGGCCACGTGGCTCCGGAATCACCGCGCCAAGACAGCCAACTAAGTTTCTTTGCGTATACGCCTCAGAAGGAGACCCCCGTTTTGAGCCTACTTTTGCCAAAGAAACCCCAAAACGGAAGAGAGGGGGCGGCATTGACCTGTTTCAGTCTTCCTTCTAATTGACACCGTACAATCTAAAACTATGAAACTTCCCTTACAACTGAAACTGGGGGCCAGCCTGCTGGTGCTGCTGGGCCAACTGGCCTGTTCCTCTAACTCGGGCAAGCCCGATGCAAACGAAGAGGGCGAAAGAACCTCTACCGCCGCCCAGGACACCGCCTCTGAGAACGTCACCGAGCAGCCCGCCACTGAAGCCAACCTGGCCAAGATCTCCCTGCCAGACGGTTTCCAGATCAGCTACTTCGCCCAGAAGGTGGTGAACGCCCGTTCCATGGCGCTGGGGCCAGACGGCACGCTCTACGTGGGCACCCGCGACAAAGGCAGCGTGTATGCCTTGCCAGACAGAAACAAAGACGGCAAAGCCGATGAGATCATCACCATTGCCTCTGGCCTGAACATGCCCAACGGCGTGGCCCTGCGCAACGGTGCGTTGTACGTAGCCGAGATCAGCCGCATCACCCGCTATGACAACATCGCCCAGAACCTGAAAAACCCACCCGCCCCGGCGGTAGTCTACGATAAATTCCCCACAGAAGAACACCACGGCTGGAAATACATCGCCTTTGGGCCTGATGATAAACTGTACGTGCCGGTGGGTGCCCCCTGCAACATCTGCCTTAAAAAAGAACCGGTGTACGCCGCCATCAACCGCATGAACCCCGACGGCTCGGGCCTGGAAGTGTTCGCCAGCGGCGTGCGCAACACCGTGGGTTTTGACTGGCACCCTACCACCAAGGAACTCTGGTTCACAGACAACGGCCGCGACCTCATGGGCGACAACCTGCCGCCCGATGAACTGAACTGCGCCCCTAAAAAAGGCATGCACTTCGGGTACCCGTACTGCCACGCCGGCGAAACCCTGGATCCTGAGTTTGGCAAAGGCAAAGACTGCGCAGATTATACTGCGCCCGTCCAGAATCTGAATCCGCACGGCGGCACCCTGGGCATGGAGTTTTACACCGGTGCCATGTTCCCCGAGACCTATAAAAACCAGATCTTCATTGCCGAGCACGGCTCCTGGAACCGTACCGAAAAGATTGGCTATCGCCTGAGCCTCTACCGCACCAACGCGCAGGGCAAGGGTAGCTTTGTGCCGTTCGCGGCCGGTTGGTTGCAGGACGGCAAAGAGTGGGGCCGCCCCGTGGATGTAGAGGTGATGCCAGACGGCTCTCTGCTGGTGTCTGATGACATGAATGACGCCATTTACCGTATCACGTACACGGGTAATAAGTAATCTGGTTTCCGGCCTGTTTTTCACAAATTGGCCTTGAAACAGCACGGGGCTGCGGCAAAAAGAAGACCTTATGAATCAGAAGAAAGTACGCTTTTATGGAGTAGGCACGATGTTCCTGACGGTTGCCCTGGTGTTTGGCATCCTGAAAACCAACGACCACGTGGAGTGACCACCACCGTAAATTCCTCCACAGACCAGAACGGCTGCGTGGTTGTCACAGAATTGCACCAGTGCTAGGAGCGGTTCGCTATTTGATTTGGCGGGGGAGGTAACTAGTCATATTTGAAAGTTGGCGGTAATGCATAGAATAATAACAGACTGGGATAAAAAACGTAAATTCGTAAAAAGGATAATACTATGAGAACTATAGAAATATCGGTAAGCGACCAAGACTTTTCAAAACTAAGAAGCTTTCTCACCCGACTTGATTTCGTAAAGGTCATAAAAGAGAAAAAAATAGAGGGGGTAGACCCTGCCACACTTATTTCCGAGCAATCATTAGCAGAGGAATGGGACAGCAAGGAAGACAGTAGGTACGAGAAATTCTTTCAAGCATGAGTTATAGGCAAGGTGACATCGTGTGGGTAGACTTTCCTTTTACGGACGGCTCACAGTCAAAACCAAGGCCAGCTCTAATCATTTCAAATAAAGCAGTTAACGACATTGGGGACTATATCCTTGTTCAAATCACCTCCAGAATAAAAAGAGACGGACTGTCTATTGAAATCACCAGCACAGACTACGAAGAATCGCCCCTTGAACTTAAAAGTCACATTAGGTTTCATAAGATATTTATTCTCAATGAAAGCCTGATACTGGGTAAGAAGACTTCCGTAACGGCAGATTTCAGAAGAAAGGTGATAGCACAAGTCCTGACTATCCTAGAATAGAAATACCTACCCCTAACATTGGTAGCTGTTGCACAACTCCTAACTAATGGAGAGCTAGAATACTTGCTTCTGTTCCTTT
>NZ_JABFAM010000024.1 GCF_013623775.1 Rufibacter sp. XAAS-G3-1
TGATATGGAACAAGGAAGGCTCCCCATATAAGGAATCCTCCTATTTTATAGCATAAAAGCACTCTTATACTCAATGGGAGGCAAATCACGTCGGTCTTTTCCGATACATGGAGAATGCTAAATTTTTATAAATATGAAACTACCCTATACACCAGTTTCGTCCATACCACTGGGAAGTTATCCATCAACTGACCGGACCCCGTCTATAGGGTTATCATGAAACTCCCTTCTCTCTTCCAGCCATTTGGTAGCTCGCGCGACCGGGGCATGCGTTCCCTCGAGACCTACTTCTCCTGGCCCAGCCTCCTACCCTCTATGATCCCCTTGGTTGTGATAGTGTAGGTGCAGGGGAACACCCCGTCGAGCGTATGGATATGTCCGCTTTCCACTAACTCATCAAGCAGGAACTGCAGGTGGTTGGGCGCCGGCACGAGGCCAAGGTTCTTCTCTTTGCCAATGTCATCAATGGTGAGTGTCTCGTGCTTGATCAACGTGTTCAATACGATGGTACGGTTAAGGCTCGTCATTTCTTTAAGTTTAAATGTGTTTCAAGTAATGGGCTTGTGGTCATCAAGTAATATTGTTCAGGCCGGATTTACCTGATTTCAAAAGCCATGATTGGTAATTTTTCAGCAATCCCGGGAGGTGTTGCCCCCTACCATTGTACATACTTTCTCTAAATCTTCGATGCATTAAAACCATTAGCTAATCTCTAAGAACCTTTTACCGATGTTAGTTTTAGCTTGCTTGTTCTGTTAGTTAATCTTGTATTTAGAAGTAATGGTAACTTCCAGCTAGTTGTTCCATTACAGATGACTCCCGCGAGACCCTAGGTTTTCCTCTTTGTCTTGGGTGGTGGGCAACTTCACGCCAACAAGGAAATCAGGCCAAGAAGGTAGAGGATACAAGGAAAGGAAAGACCTACTAAACTTCTAAGCTAATAGTTGCCAATCATCCAACTGCCGTATGGTCTGGGCTGCGGCCCGCTGAAGGTCCTCCAAGGAGGGTGCCTGGCCAGGGGTGGAGGGGACAGTGACATTGGCCCACAGGATGCCCAACCGGGCAGCGGTACCCTTCCCTGGGCTACCCGGGCCGGGGCCATCGAAACGCGTGGCGATGAATCTGATGCCTAGTGCAGCCAACACCTTCAGGGCATGGCCCGAGACACCACTGGGGGCAAAGACGATAACGGCCTCTTTGCCCTGGGCGTAGAAAGCGGTCTCCGCACTCAGCGGATTGGAGATTAGGGTGATTTCGTGCTTTTTATGGTTGGCCTGGGCCAGAAGACCTTTCTCTGAAGGCCGGATGCCATAGGCGATTACTTTCATAGGTTTGCATCTAAGGGATACAAACCTACCTCTTCCAACGCCCAGACTTCTTGCGGCTGGTCAGGCCAAAGTTTGATCCTGGTCAGTTTTTCATGCTGGCCAGGCGGGGAAGGTCCAGAACCTGGATCAGGCGGCCTTTCTTCAGGATCAGTTTCTCGTTGGTAAAATCAGACAGGATGCGGCTCACGGTCTCGGTGGCCATGCCGGCCATGGAGGCCATGTCTTCCCGGGAGATCTGCAGGCATTCCTGTGACAGGGGCTGGGATTGTTGCCGAACCAAATGTAACAGCACCTCGGCCATGCGTTTGCGCACGGAGTGGTAGGCCATCTGGAGCAACTGCGTTTCTTTCTCGCGCACGTTCTGGGACAGGATCTGGATGAATTTTTGCCCGATATCCGTAAAACGGCTCAGAAACGAGTCCACGGTTTCCTTGGTCAACAGACAGTAAGAGCTGTTTTCCATGGCGGTGGCATTGTCGGTGTAGGTTTCTCCCAGCAACAGGGCCTCAATGCCCAGATAATCTCCCTGGGTGTACAGACCGGTGATCAGTTCGCGTCCATCGTCGGCCAGCCTGTTGGTCTTGAACCTTCCGCTCATAACCAGGTAAATGCCTTTTGGCTGGTCTTCCTCCCGGTAGATATCCTGGTCTTTTTTCACCTGCCTGGTCTTTAGGCCCGTGATCACGTCCTGGAGTTGGGCCATCCCTCCGGCCGTAGCCGCCAGGTTGCCCAGGTTTTCTATCGGCTGTCTGTAGAAGGTCTGCTGCTGCTCTTGTTTGGCCAGGCGGCTTTCCACGGCCACCAGCAGTTCCATGTCATCGAAGGGCTTGGTCAGGTAATCATCGGCCCCCATTTCCATGCCTTTCCGCATGTCGCCACGCTCGGCCTTGGCTGTCAGGAAAACGAAGGGGATATTAGCCGTGACCGGGTTTTTACGCAGCAGAAACAGCACGCCAAATCCGTCCAGCTCCGGCATCATGATGTCGCAGAGAATAAGGTCAGGTACCTGGGCAAGGGCCAGTTCCACCCCGGCTTTTCCTTCTGCGGCCTGCAACACCTCGTAGCCGCTCAGCTCCAGAATCTCCGTAGAGCTTTCCCGGATGTCCACATTGTCTTCAATCAATAAGATGCGCTTTTTCATGGTTGTACCGGAAAAGTGAAGGTAAAAGAGGTGCCTTTGTTCAGGTCGCTCTCAAATTCAATGGAGCCGTTCATGAGCATGACGTAGCGGCGCACGATGTGCAGCCCCAGCCCGGTGCCCGGAATGGTGCCCGTGTTGTGCGCCCGGAAAAAAGGCTCGAACAGCTGCGCGTGGTCTTTCTGCGGAATCCCGATGCCGTAGTCTTTGATCACCACGGTGAGCACGGCCCCGGCAATCTCGGTGTTGAACTCAATAAAGGTGTTCTCGCCGGAGTATTTGATGGCGTTGGAGATAAGGTTGATGATGCAGTTCTTGAGCAGGTACTGGTCCAGCCGGAACTCGCTTTCCACGCCAGTATGCTGGTAGATAATGTTCTGGCCCTCTTTGGAAACCAGTTGCATCTCCTCGGTGATTTCCTCGCCTAGTTTCACCACGTTGAACAGCGTGAACGTAGCCTCCACCTTGCCGGCATCCAGGCGCTCGTGCAGCAGGAAGTCGTTGAGGATATTGGTCAGGTTGGCGACCGCGCTCTTGATCTTGTTGACGTGCTTGGTGATGTTGGCGTTTTCAGACAACGCGTATCGCTCAATCAGCGAGGCCGACAGCTGCACCGAACTCAGCGGCGTCCTGAACTCATGCGAAGCCATGGACACGAACCGGCTTTTGAGCTGGCTCAGGTCTTTCTCCTTCTCCAGGGAGGTGCTCATGGTGTCTTTCGCGTTCTGCAATTCACGCAAAGAGAGTTGCAAAGACTGCGTGCGCTCCTTTACCTGCGCCTCCAGTTGCTCGGAGTGCTGCCGGAGCTTTTCCTCGGCTTCCTTCTCGCGGCTCAGGTCATGGATGAACCCGGTGTAAATGACCCTGCCCGCCATCTGTACCTCGCTTAAAGCCAGCCGGAACGGGAAAACGGTGCCGTCTTTTTTCAAGCCCTGCACCTCGCGCCCAATGCCGATCATGTGGGGCACCCGCGTCTGCTGGTAGCGCGCCAGGTACTGGTCGTGCCGGTCCCTGTCTGGGGAGGGCATCAGAATGCAGATGTTCCTGCCAATCACTTCCTCGGAGGAAAACCCGAATAAATGGCAGGCCGCCGGATTGATGCTCTCGATGATGCCGCCCTCATCAATGGTGATGATCCCGTCAATCGCGTTCTGGATGATGGCTTGTACTAATGCGGTGTTGTCTGAGCCAGTTGAAGCCATAGTAGCCCAATAACACGAAAGCCCTTGACATCGTGCGATTTATTATCCCGCGGGTAGTTCCTGGCGGCTTCGCAAAGCTTGACGAGCATCAAGTTATAGGCTAACCCGCATCAGGTACCGCGTTCTTACGTGCCCCTACCTTTGTATCAAATAAAACCAATCGGTTATGAAAACAACGCATTCCCTCACCCGTCCATTCTTTTTCTCGGCTCTGTTCATCGCCCTGGCCCTGTTTATTGTTCCGCAGCAGGTTCAAGCCCAGGCCACCTATAGCTTGCAACCCAAAGCCAAGGTTTTCCTGAAAGTGATGGGCAGTTCCAATGTGCATGACTGGGAAATGGTTTCCTCTACCATGCAAAGCAAAGGCACTTTCAAATTCGATGCGAAAAACGTCCTTACCTCCATCAATGCCTTCCAATTGACGGTTGACTCCAAGACCCTCAAAAGCAAGCACTCTTCCTTGGATAACCGGGCCTACAAGGTGATGAAAACCACCCAGCACCCCAAGATTGTCTACAACCTGCGCTCCACAGATGTGACCACGCTCTCCAAAAACAGATACCTGGTGAAAGCCCTGGGCGACCTGACCATTGCCGGTTCCCGCCAGATTATCTCTATGGATGTGAACGTGGTGGTGAACCCCGACAACAGCATCACCTGCACCGGCACTGAGAAAATCAAACTCTCTGAATATGGCATCGCGGCGCCCAGTTATATGGCCGGCACCATGAAAGTGGGCAATGACCTCACCATCGGGTTTGCCCAGACTTACCAGAAATAATCTCTCTTACAGCAGCTTCTTTTTAATACCCATATCATGAAAACAATCTTTACCACCGCCTTCGCTTCCCTTCTCACAGCTGGCTGCTTTCTCGCCTCCTCCAACGCCCAGGGCCAGGTATTCGGGCCGGTTTCCAACCTGCGGCCTTATGACAAAAGTGGCATCAATGTGTTTGAAGACCCTAAGACGGATACCGTGGCCTTTGACGGCATCCGCCTGAAAATTGGGGCAGGTTTCACGCAGTCGTTCCAGGGGCTCAAGCACCGCAACGCCTCTGGTGGGCTGTACAAAATTACGCCGGGCTTCAACACCGCCAACGCCAACCTGTTCCTGGACGTGCAGCTGGCCGAAGGCATCCGCCTGAACCTGACCAGTTATCTTTCCAGTAGGCACCACAATGAGACCTGGGTCAAAGGCGGCTACATCCAGTTCGACAAACTGCCCTTCAAAGGACAGTTCTGGGCCGACCTCATGGAGATCACTACTGTCAAGATAGGCCACATGGAGATCAACTACGGAGACCAGCATTTCCGGCGCTCAGACGGAGGGCACACGTTTTACAACCCTTTTGCCGAAAACTACATCCTGGACGCTTTCTCCACGGAGATTGGGGGCGAGGTGCTGGTGCGCAAAAACGGACTGTTTGGGTTGGTGGGCGTGTCCAATGGCATGATCAAGGGCAACATTGATGAACTGGTGCCCACGGCTGCCGATGGCAACATCCGCAAATCGCCGTCTTTCTACGTCAAAGGCGGGATAGACAAAGAAGTGGTGCCTGAACTGCGCGTGCGCCTGGCGGCCTCTTATTACACCAACAACAGTTCGGGCGGGCAGACGCTGTACGGCGGGGACCGCACCGGTTCCAACTATTTCATGGTGATGGAAAAAGAAGGCGGCACCTATGCGGCCAACGCATTCTCTGGTCGCCTGAACCCCGGCTTCAGCAAGAAAGTAGACGCCCTGCAGGTGAACGGATTTGTGAAAGCAAAGCAACTGGAAGTGTTCGCCACCTATGAAACCGCCGAGGGTCGCTCCCGAAACGAAACCCAGGAACGGAACGTGCACCAGTACGCCGTGGACGTGGTTTACCGGATAGGGGCGCAGGAGAACTTCTTTGTGGGTGCCCGTTACAACAAAGTGACTGCCCAACTGCCCAACGTAGCCGGCACGGTCACCACGGCCCCCATTGTGTTTAACGATGACGTGAAGGTTGACCGCATGGCATTGGGTGCCGGCTGGTTTTTGACCCGCAACATCCTGCTCAAGGGCGAATACGTGCGTCAGGAATACATGAATTTCCCGGCCGCCGATTACCGCAGCGGCGGCGAGTTCAACGGGTATGTCATACAGGCCGCCGTTGGTTTCTAATCATTTCTATTCTTGAGAATAAGCCAGGTTAGGGGATTTCTTCGGCCTGGCCTTTCTCCTTATAAAACCTTGTAAGATGCATATCTCCCCATTTTTTCTGCAAGGTGTGCTGTTGCTGCCTCTTTTAGCTCTTATAGGCTGGCTACCGGCCAGCAAACCCAACCGCACCACGCAGTGGGCGGTGAGCGGAACCAGCAGCCTGCAGGTGAACGGTAGCACCAACGTGAATAAGTTCGCCTGTGAGATCAGCTCCTATGACCGCTTGGATACGTTGCACGTGACCGAGAACGGCAGCGCCGTGGCCCTCTCCGGCAGTCTGCAGCTGAACCTGCAGAACTTTGACTGCCACAACCCTGTCATGACCCGTGACCTGCGCAAAACCCTGAAAGCCGGGCAGTATCCCATGCTTGGCATTACTTTCCTTTCGTTGAACAGACTGCCCGCGCTTAGTCAGAACCCCGCCCATATCACCGGTCTGGTGGACATTGAGCTGGCCGGGGCCCGCAAACGGGTGGAGGTGAAGTACCAGATCTGGGTAGACGCCCAGAACGTGATCCATTTGGTTGGTAGCCGGGAGGTTACCTTCTCTGATTTCAACCTGAAGCCACCTTCTAAATTCAAGGGCATGGTACAGACGCACCAGAAGCTGGTGATCTCGTTTCGTCTCAAGCTGAAGGAGGTAGGGTAACCCCGTTCTGCGTTAGGTCCTTTTCTCATTAAACAAGCCTGATACGGCTTTTCTTTTTACATCCTTAAACTTAATCCACATGGAAAACACCCTTACCACCGTCTCAGAGGTATTGCAGAATTTAAAGGATAAAGGCTACACCACTGATTTCAACCTCACCGACCATTGCCTGGTTTGCCAGGGCAGCCGCCTGGAACTTCATCCGGAGGATTTTCTGGTGGACCGCCATTTTAGGTTCGAGGGGATTTCCGATCCGGGGGACGAGGCCGTGGTGTACGCCATCTCTTCTGAAAAACATGGTCTTAAGGGCACGCTGGTCAACGGTTACGGTATTTACAGTGATGCCACCAGTGATACCATGCTCCAGGCCCTGCACCCGCGACCTTCCGCCCTTTCAGACCCAGAACTAACGCCTATTGAACTACCCACCAAGCCAACCGAAGCCACGCCCCAGCGACCAGATAGTGCCCGCCACCTGGATGCCCCTCTACTAACTCTGGATCTCACCCGCTCTCTGGCCCAGATCAAAGAGGAAAAAGCCTGGCTCACCTCTGACCGGAATGCCCTTACCTTGTATAAATCAGAAGAGGTGCGGGTGGTGTTGATTGGCTTACACGCCGGTGCCCAAATGAAAACGCATACCGCTCCCGGTCCCATCAGTGTGCAGGTGCTGGAAGGGCAGCTCACGTTTGAGGCTCTTCCGCATGCAACTGTACTCACCACCGGCCAGCAGGTGGTACTGCCCGCCGGGGTACCGCACCGGGTGGAGGCTCTGGTGGAATCGGTTTTCCTGCTTACCCTTTTCAGGAAATAAATCCACCGATTGGAAGGTCGTTTCTGGCCTATTTGCCGGTGAATGTGCCTAAAATATACTTGGGTAAATGGGTTTTAGAGCGGTATGTGGCATATCCCGGGTGAAACGGGTGGATGGGTAGGCTTTCCCATTCCTGACGAGGATCAGATTTCGGGATAACGGAGGTCAAGAAGTGCCTCGGGAGGATACGCTACATTTGTGCATCATCAAGCCCAGCCTTATGGAAGCCAACCGTCTCTTCTCCCGTAGTACCGCCCTTTTCCTTTGCTCTTTACTGGCGGTGTTGGCGCTGCCGCAGGGCCTGGTCGCCCAGTCCTTGTACAGCACCAGCCCCACAGACGCAGGAACCGTGAAAGTGACCGGCACCTCCGACCTGCAGGAGTGGAGTATGACCTCCACCGCCGCGGAAAGCCAGGGGCTGTTTGCCTTCGACGATATGAACCAGTTGCGCTCCGTCTCCTCGTTGAAGTTCACGCTGGGGGCGGAAACCCTGAAAAGCGGCTTGCGAGCCATGGACAGGAAGGCGTACAAAGCGCTGAAGTCCGGGAAATTCCCTGACATCCGCTTTACGCTGGACAGTGCCGTGGTTAAACCTGGCCAGACAAACCCATACCTGGTCCGGGCCACCGGAGGCCTCACCATCAAAGGCGTCACCCAACCAGTTTCGCTGGACCTGGCGGCGAGGGTGAACGCAGACGGAAGCATTACCCTGAAAGGTACCAAAGCCCTCAGTTTCTCTGATTTCTACATCAAAAAGCCCAGCTTTATGGGAGGCGTCATGCAAGCCGGAAATGACATCGAAGTTGCGATAGCCCTCACCTACAGCCCTAAAGCGCAGATTACGCTGGAGGCCCGCTAGACAACTGTCAGGTTCGCCTTCACTGGCTGGCAAGGGTTAGTCAGGGCCCGGGTCCCTGCTGAGTTTTCCGGTCATCGAAAGACCGGGTACGGGTGCATGTTTCCGCTCAGGTTGCGGCGGTTCTGCCGATCCTCAGGAAACAGCCTGAGAGAATGGGGCATCTGGGCCTGGGAACCCGACAGAATCTTACGCCGGCTCAGACGGTGTGAATACCGGGCGATTCTTGTGGCGTTGATGCAACCCTGAGAGCAATAATGGTCTGTTTACAGTTTATATCCCTTACTATCAGCGGCTCACCGCCTTACGGAGGCAAACCCAAGAACCAATGAACACCGACACCTTCTCTTCCCTAAAGGATTTAATGGATAGCCTGGAATGTGATGCCCATGACAACCCACAGGCGCTGTACGGTATAAAAACCCAGTGTGAGAAAGCACTGGATCTTATCCAGCACCTACAGTTCTCCGACAACTCGGCCCACGTGCAACTGGCCACCAAGCAAGCCCTGCAATATATCCGCCGAGCCATCTATGAGGCCGAGGCTTACACGGCACGAGGCACCGCTGTCAGCAACGGCAAGGGGAATTTGATGGATATCTGCGGCCCTGCGCACGCCAGCCTGGAGATCATCCTAAACCTGGATTATTGATATTGAATCTGAAGGGGAATCCTCCTGCTGCGCAACCTTTGGGATAGCGGCAGCAGATAGCCTCGCAGTGCCTGCTACGACAATGGGCTTCTCATGCTGCCCCATAAAACGGCCCAATGTTGAGACCCGAAGTACCCTAGGCAGCACACGTCACGGCAGCCCGCGTCACGTCCTGTTTTGCCGTCTCGCGAATCAAAAGGCGTTTTCTGCATGCGGGACGGGTAAGTGAGACGCTGATAACCGTCACGCGTCGCAGTACCCCTTCCGCCGCTTCCTGCCGGCCAGGCGCTCCAGTTCTCCGCAGGCCTGCTCCAGCGTGCCGTGCCATTCCTCCATACGCTGCCCGCCCTTGCCGATCCGGCCCCACTCCCGCACCAGCGCGAATCCGCCGAAGAGGGTGGGGGTAACGTGCAGCCGGTAGTAGCGGCGCATGTTCTCCTCCGGCCGGTGGCGCTCGAGGTAGGCGGCGGTGCTACCCGGAAGCACGGCCCGTCTCCTCCTCCACGATGTTGTAGATGGTCTGCTTGCTGATGCCCATCAGCTCCATGATCTGCCTCAGCGTATGCTCCTTGCTGTTATAGAGCTGCACCACCAGCTTGCGCTTGTCCTTTCCCAGGCTGCGCGGCCGGCCCCCCTTGCGCCCGCGCGCTCGGGCGGCGGCCAGCCCGGCCTCGGTCCGCTCCCTTATCAGGTTCCGCTCGAACTCGGCCAGGGCTCCGAACATGTGGAAGACCAGTCTGCCGGCGGGGGTGGAGGTGTCGATGGCCTCCTGCAGGCTCCTCAGGGCGATGCCGTTCGCCTCCAGGTACTGAGCCCAATTTATAAGGTCCTGCAGGGAGCGGCCCAGCCGGTCGAGCCGCCAGATGACCAGCGTGTCGCCCTCGCGCAGCTGCTCCTTGAGCCTGGTCAGGCCGGGCCGCTCGGAGCGGGTGCCGCCGGCGGTGTCGCTGATGATCTTCCCGCACCCGGCCCGCTCCAGGGCGTCCTGCTGGAGGGCCAGGTTCTGGTCGATGGTCGAGACGCGGGCGTAGCCGATGAGCATGGTCGGGTGAGTAAAAGGTGAAGAGCCTAATTCTCCACTAAGGTAGTCAAAAAAGATAAAGACTTTGTACTTTTTAGGCATTGATTGATAGACCGAGTTTCTGGACAGGTTTAGACCTAAAACGGGTGCGGTCGGCAGGGGAGGGGGAGGTGTCCAGAAAACGAGGGTTTATTAGACCCGCCTCTTGTGGGGCCCAACCTATGACACTTTGGCCGGTAAAGGGGCATCCGGCCTGGCCGGAGAACCGGCCTCACCAGTATCGGCGGGTAAGGCCGGTTTACATAAGGGAGAAAAGAGGAGGGAAGTTGCGCTAGAACTGCGGTCGGCACTTATGGAACTTTCACAGGGAGGGGAAACTTTCATCAGGCCGCTTTATATTGCTCAGACTATATAGTATATTCGGCAGTCCGGCTCCGATTATCAGCTGTTTTCGGGTAGATATATGGATGTTTACCTACCTCCATATGGCCAATAACCGGAGTTATTCCGTTTATACACTAGTTAGCACCACTTTTAAGGAACAATGTCAAGACTAAGAGAAAGGACAATTCAGCTAAAAGCGGTTGAAGAGTTAAGAAAATTTTACTTTAGAAAAGAAGGCAACGAAAATATTTATAGCGCTATTGAAGTAAGGACACGAAAAGAAAAAGGAAATAAAAGAGCTGACGGAATAATTTGCTTCGAAACCAAGAATAAGGAAATTTTTACAGTATCTCTTGAAGCAAAATCACACAAGACCTTAGGTGACTTAACCTCTCTAATAAGTGATGACAAAATAATAATCCAAAGTTTAGTTGTTTCTGCCATTATAACATTCTCGGCAATAACTACTTTGGCAATTTTACTAAACTTACAATGGTACTATTTATCAATAATAGGGCTTGGGACTTTTGCTGCTTTCTTTATACTTGCTTTCTGGCTATTAGACAAACTTGACTTAGATAATCATAAGATTATTAGCGTGATAGAGCAGTTAAAACAATATCCCGCAAATGAACAATGGATTGCTTATTCAACATATACAGACAATCTTTTATCTAGTGTGACATCAAATTTCAAGAAAAATCATCTCCAAATCCTTGACTCTCTATGCAATAAAAATGGATTTGGTCTAATGCTCATTGGGAATAAAACAGCTAAAATCTTATACGAGCCAAAATTTAAGAAAGGCTACTACTTAAATAATTATTGCAAGGAAGATACAATAAAAGAATTTTTAAAAACAGGGATTAGCCTTAAAAGCAAATAAACTTATGGGTATTGTTACTAAGATTTCAAACTTTATTAAGCAATTGTTTGCTGTAAATACCATTTTTAATAAAATTAAAATTGACGGTAGTAAAAATTGGAAGAAACACATTACATCTTATTCATCAGAACAAAACATAGTTCTTTCTCAAAATCAACTTAAAACACTTGGTAAAAAAATTTACAGCTATTATTTGAAGAATTCTTTAGAGGATTTAAACATCAATGCAGATGAACTAAAAAGATTTAAAGAAATTGAAAATTACTTTAAGTTATCTTCTGTAGACTTACAAAGGGTAAAAAACCATTATAACAAAGAAGCGGTTGATAAATTATCTAAGCTTAAGTATGGTGACAAGATAATAACTAAACAGGAAAGTGAGGAAATATTTCATCTTGCTGAATTTCTTGAGTTAGACAAAGATGAAGTTAATAAAATCAATAAGAATAATGCATTAAAAATTTATAATCAATCTATTAATGAAGTATTAACGGATAAACGTGTAAGTCAAACTGAAGAAAAGGAATTACAAAAATTAATGACAGCTCTTGGACTGAATCAACAAGAAATCACCTTAAGTAAAAGAACCACCCAAGATTTAGCCTACTATAAACTACTTTGGGAGATTGAGAATGGAATCCTTCCAGAAATCATCTCACCAATTGTTCTTCAGAAAAACGAACTAGCTCATTTTGTAACAAGTGCCAGTCTATTAGAGACAAAAGAAACACTTACAGGATATACTACTAATTCTCATGGAGTAAGTATAAGAATTGCAAAAGGCTTATCATATAGAGTAGGGCAAGCAAAGTCAAAACCTATCAAGCAGGAAGTCACCATTAAATATCCTGGACAATTAGTTATTACTAATAAAAGGTTAGTATTTTCAGCAACAAGAAAAGGATTTGTTGCACCTTTCAATAGCTTGGTTTCATTTGAGCCATATTCTAATGGAATGGGGTTTCAGAAAAATAACGGCTACTATCTCATGCAATTTGATAATGCAGAACTTTTTGCTATGGTGTTAACGGCTGCAACAAGAAAACATCTGGATTAAAAAAAACTGTTGGCATTCATTGTAAAAAAAGAAAATAATGGAAAATTTTTACCAAGCAATTGTTGACTTTGAAAGTATACACCCTATTAGATTTTGGGCTGGAGCTGCATTAATATTAGCAATACTTATATTGGTGTTCAAAAGTATACTCAAAAAAAATAATTCAACAACAAGGGAGGTTCATCATCCCCCATTAGCTATTCCTAATAGCCGCAATAACGAAAACTTAAATAAAGCCAAGGGTGAAGAGAGAGAGATAGTTACTGAGGGAATAAGGCCATCAACTTACCAAACAAACAAAAGCGAATCAGAAAAGCCTAAAGTTGAAGCACATTTTTCAACTAACACTTCGAAGTTAGCGGAAAAACCATTATTAACTCCACCCATCCCAAAAGTTCAAGTAGCTCCTCCAAAGCCGAAGCCAAAAGAAAAGTTATCTGAAGCCAAAATTGAGACGCAAGTCGGTAAAGATTCTACCTGCTACGTAAACTACGCCTCATCAAAAAGTGACCAAACAGAAAGCTATCCAATATTTCGGTGCCCTAAAAAAGGCACCGTTGTACGCTCTTACAGATTTGGAAACACTAAACGAAGAGGCTTCAAGGAAGAAAGCTTTCAAAATTTAATTGAAAATATATTTGGACGAGACTTCCTTGTTTCGGGGAGTATTAGACTAAATACCGGAAAGGATACCCGCCCATTTGAGCCGGATATTGCAATAATTGGTAAATCAAACAACAGTATAAGAATAGACATTGAGATAGATGAACCTTACGCAGGACTAACAAGGCAACCTACTCATTGTAAAGGTGACGACCTGATGAGAGATATTTACTTTGTAGACAGAGGTTGGATTGTAATACGGTTTTCAGAACTTCAAGTACATTCCTCTGAGAAAGAATGTATTAAATTTATTGCAGAAATGATTCAGTCTGTAAATCCATTATACGATATACCACTTTCACTCAATAATTATGAAAGTATTAAGACTGAAAAAATGTGGGATGTTGTTCAGGCACAAAAATGGGAGAAAGCAAAATATCGCGAAAAATATTTAAACCACACGTTTCAACATATCGAAGAAAAGCAAGAAACTATCGAGAGAGACTTTAGTGAGCAAGAATCAAACGAAGAAAAATTAGTTAAGCCAACTTTAATAGGTGTTGCTGATAAAAGAAAATCAATTGGTTTTAATCTTATTAATACACACCAAAGAGATAAAAGAATAGAATTTTATCCTGAACCACATATTTACACTATAGATAAAACCCCAGCGCCGTCAGCAAGCACTATAATTTCAAAGTTTTTCCCCGAATTTGATGCTGAATATTGGGCAACCAGAAAAGCTCCAGAATTGAGAATGACACCAAATGAAGTTGCTAAAATGTGGAAAGATAAAGGAGAAAAAGCAGCGCAAGACGGCACACACCTTCATGAGCAAATAGAAAATTATTTCCTAGACCAAGATTACAAGAGAACTGAAGAATTTCATTTGTTTGAACAGTTTATTGCTGATCATAAAGAAATTAAACCATATCGAAGTGAATGGAGGATATTTGACGAACACAACCATATTGCAGGTACAATTGACTTGATTTGCAAAAATGGGGGCAGTTACGAAATATACGATTGGAAGAGAAGTAAAAAAGTAGTTAATCAAATTACAGGTGAGCCAATTTGCCACAATCAATGGCAATGTGGAGTTGGCCAATTAAGTGACATAGCAGACACAAGCTTTAACCGTTATTGTTTGCAGCAGAGTTTATACAGATTTATTCTTGAAAAGAATTACGGCCTGAAAGTTTCAAGAATGAATCTTGTAGTCCTCTACCCTGATTATGACCGATACTATAAAGTTGAAGTGCCATATCAAAAGGAAAAAGCTGAATACATTCTAAGGACATTATAAAAACGACGAAATGCCAACATGAGCTGAGCTATAAGCAATACTTCGCTTTCGCTTAGTACTGCTCATAGCCTAACCGTTGTGCGGCATTTAAGAGACAGTCCCGCCAGAAAAGTTATTAACTAAAAATGTCAAACCAGAATCGTTGGATAATTGGGATAGGTATTCTAACTGCAATTTTAGCTATTGCGACACCAATTTATTTATATATTAAGGATTTTTATGCTCTTCCACGTTCGACTAACCCTTCTGATTGGGGAACATTCGGAGACTATATAGGTGGAATTCTCAATCCAATCGTTTCATTTCTAACGTTGATAGTGACAATAGTGATAGCTATCAACATTAGAAGAATTGAAAGTCGAAACCACGAAGAGACTGTTCACAATCCAGTCAAACCTTTTTTTGTTATTGGCGACGGTTACTTTTATTCTTCAGACATTTCTGCCATTGGACCAAGTGTAGAAAAAGACTGTTATGGTTATACTGAACCGCAAGAACCAGCAGGGCAGTTTGACTATCAGAATAAGCAATTTTATCTGAAAGTATCTAACAAAGGTATTGGTGTTGCAACAGATGTTATTGTAACCTTCGAAATTAACTTAGAGGAATTAGCAAAGTCTCTTAATATTGATGACCCAAAAATTAAGACGACTGTAAGTGCAATTAGAACAGATGAAGATGGGCGTGACTTCATTGTTTTGACAATTGATGCAGAAGAGCATTTTCATTACAAAAGTTTATATTCTAAAATACTAGCTAAGGAAAAACTTCGTCTTGGAGTAATTGAAAAAGACAAAGAAACTTCGGCAGTAGTGCCTTCACAAATGATGGCTGCATTCCAGTTGCAAAACCTTATCCGTAGATTAAAGGATGGCGATTTAGTGTTTCCTACTTTACTTGTCACTTTTGATTACAAAAACATTTATGGCAGAGAACTAAGTACAAAATTTCGAATTGGACTTGTTTATGTTCATGATTATGGTCGTTATACAGTGTTTAGATTATTGCAAGAACAAGTGTAATCCCTTCAAGTTCTATGATTACAAGTATTATTGAGTTTCCACAAGGAAAATGGCTAAAATGGCGTACAATCGAGTAGACGGCCCCGCCAGCGTTAACTGACGGAGTGCGCCTCTCACACCACCCTGCGTACGGTTCGCGTACAGGGCGGTTCGTTAAGGATAGCACAGCCGCTCTTTACACCAGCTGTGCCCTTGCCCTAATTTGGGATAAGGCTAGCAAACTCGAACATTTGAACCTCCTTGTCGGATTTCGGGCAGCTTAACGTTCAGTCCTTCATCGCCCTGTGAGGCCTCCGCAGCGCTTACGGCTCGTTTCCAGGCGATTACTATGACCTCTGCTGACTCCTTGGCCCATAGAAACCGAATCTATTCCAAGGCCTCCCCAGGTAAGACGCTTATCCTTCCACCTAATCCTGCTGCATCTACACGGAGCCGTTTGTTGGCCAAGGGCTTCACAAAGATGTGCTTGCTCACCCACGACTCCCTGCCTCTTATGCAGTTTCTGTTCGTCAGTTCAGGTTTTTGCAGTCCTGCTTCCTTCAGACTAATCCTCACGAATTACGCCCTTGCAGCTTGCTTATCGGCTTCACCAACTTGCCGATAAGGGATTTGCACCCTCTGGATAATCTGAGTATATTTCATAGGAAATAACACTCGCGCCATGCTGGGCGCACACATTGCATAACCGCAATGCCTGCTTTTTAGCTTCGTCAGAGAGTACTCAGGTAAAGGAAATTTCCTTTCACTAAGAATATTCATCTTAATTTTACGGCACTGACGGTTATGCGTGACCGGTACTTAACATAATTTAATTTATAACCTACTGAATTTAAGTAGTTTATAATTGTCTTATAATTTGCATTATGTTAAGCGAGATTATTCAAAGCCAATATTCTTTAGCAACTCTCGTCCCCTATCTGTTGTAATGTACTGCTGTAAGGGGCTATTGGGTCGGTCCTTAATAGTCCGGTCTAATAAGCCTTTCTCTAATAAGGGATCGATATAGCGTCTCACGTTGTCTGTGTGGTTGGCTAGGCCCAGCCCGTCCACCAGAATCTCTTTTCGTTTAGCCGGTTTCAGCGTATAATGTAGAACCTTCAGATGCTCTAGTTGTAGGCTCTTTGCCAGCTCTTCTTCAGCTTGGTCGCTAACTTGGTCGCTAACTTGGTCGCTCCCGACTAAGCTATCTTCTAAAAAGGCTGGTTGGCAGAAAATCTCTACTTCAAAGAAGGTACGGTCATTATCAGTTCGAAAAGTGGGCGCATAAGAACCGTTGTTTTCCAGTACCCTCTTGATGGTAGGGATACCAGTAGCTCTGCCCTCTGTTAGGTCCAGTTCCTTTAGGAAATCGCCCAAGCGGCGGTTGCGGTAGCGCCGGGGTCTGATACGGCCATTATCAAGGTCTTCCTGGCGAATAGAGCGATCTGGACCACCATAATTAAGAATGACAATGGAGTTGGGGCTAATTCGAATCTCCACTTGTTCCCTTACCATGTAGTCTCGGTGGTACAAGGCGTTGGCCACAGCCTCTTCCAGGGCAGCGTAGGGATAGTTCCACACACGCACGGCTTCTGCCTTTCCAGGTTGCTTGATAACCTTCTCCCTTAGAAAATTAATCTGTAGCACTTCCAGCGTCTTGCGGATCATAGAAGGCACTGGCCCCGTGATCTTGGGAAACTCTGTGAACTCTGGGTCTCCTTCACCCTTAGGAAAGTACACCACGTCCACCCATGTAGCGGGGAAGAACTTTTCCGGATGCTCATTGAACATCATCAGCGCCACGTTGCGTGGGAAGCGGTGCTCTACAGGGCCTTCCACCAGCAGCATCTGCTCCAGCACATCTGCCTTGCTCCGCTGCTCTGTCCACTCCAGCAGCCTACTCCCCATCTTTCGCAGGTGGTCCTGCACCAACACCATGGATACGTCCTCTAGGCTCGCCTGCGTGTTAGGTCGGTCATCGAAAGGCACCTGGTTGGCCAGGCTGATCAGTTCCTGCTGCGTCTCTTGATCTGCCTTCACAGAGTTAGCGTAGCGCCGAATGTAGTAAAAGTACCTTTTCTGGCTGGCTGTGATCTGTTCCGGAACCTCATAAGGACGATTGGAGCCGCCAGGCACCCAAATAGCCAGAATCTGCTGCCCGTCCACCTCTTCAATGAAGACCTTTGGGCTGTAAATGGGCCTGATCAGGTTGTTGAAGCCGATCATCTTCTTTTGAATTTCAGCGATCTCCGCAGCAGAGAGCCCCTTTAAAGGCCGTTTGGCCACTCCGTTTACCTCGACTATACCAACGATGATATAACCCCCGCCCGTGTTTTCAAAGTCATTAGCAAAGGCGCAAATGGATCGGTAGATGGAGTCTGGATTCCAGCCTTCCTTGAACTCGATTCGGTCTGACTCCACTGATCGGTGGTGTAGCAGGTCTTCAATATGGATGTGTAGCGGCATTGGGTAAAAGTAATATAGTACTGCGAATCGGCAATGACAACATTAAGTGTGAAGATGTTGCTATTATAGGACAACATCAGCTCACTAAATTCTTTCTTCAGACAACTCTGCTTGGTTAAAGAATAGACTTTTCTGCTGGTGTGGTGTGACTGACCACCCTTAAATTTGGGAGGAGCTCAACATCTTAGCATATTGATGATTACATTGATCTCAAGTATGTTACATGTACGATCTGCTATAATAATTAGCAGCACACCTTAGTATTTCAAGTAGAATATAGTAATTTGAGTAATAATTTTTGAATCTTAAAATAATATAAAATAAGTTTAAAAAAATATGCTTTCACAAATACAATACGCTAAGGGTTGTATCTACAAAAATGGCAAAGAGTATGAACCTATAAATTTCTTTTTAGAGGCTCTACCCCAAAGTAAGACCTTTGATTTACTATTAGGATATTTCAGTTCCTCCGCTATAAACGTCCTTGCACTAGGATTTGCTCACTTCATTGCTAAAGGCGGGAAGATGAGGGTAGTAATCAATGACGTGTTATCAGCGCGGGACAAGGAAATCATTCTAAAAGCCCAAGAAAAAGATATAAAGCCTTCCCTATTTTCCCCTAATGACTTCTTATCCATCAAAGAAGGACTTGATGATTATGGCCGCCATTTCTTTAACTGTTTGGCTTGGCTCATTAGCACGAAGCGAATAGATATTGTTGCCATTCGACCCAAAGATAAAAATGGTATTTCTCACTACAAGTCTGGTGTTTTCAGTGATGGGGATAATCAGGTTCATTTTACAGGTTCCTGTAACTTCACTGCCAATGCCTTATTAGAAAACCTTGAGGAAATTACCTTAAGGCGTTCCTGGGTGTCAACTTCAGAGTCTGAGTTCATTTCAGAAAGTATAAAAGACTTTGAGAAAATGTTTTCTGGTCAGGAGGAGTATGTTGATTATATTAATATAGAAGAAATAGAAGGAATAATCTTCAACCAATTTGGTGATAAAGACTTAGACGCTCTTTTGATTCAGGAATCACAGCTTCTGGCCAAAAAGAAAAAAAGCATATCTAAAAACAATGCTTTAAAACAAAAATTAGAGGAATTAGAAGTTTCCTTGCAGCAATTACAGCAAGAACCAAAGTTTCCATTTCCCCAAGGTCCTCGGCCTTACCAATTACAAGCTTACCAGAATTGGGTTAATAACGGATACCAAGGCTTATTTGCCATGGCTACTGGTACTGGCAAAACCATTACTTCCTTAAACTGCATTTTGGAGGAATACAAAAGAAGTAGAGAATACAAGTTTATTGTATTAGTACCTACCATTGCCTTAGCTAATCAATGGCAACAAGAAGCATATGAGAAGTTTAACTTTCAAACTGTAACCCTATGTTCTAGTAAACATGCAGGCTGGGAAAGTGCGCTCAAGCAATACGGCAATAACATGACTTACGGCACAGACTGTAATTTTTGTATTATTGCTACTTACGCCTCATTTAGAGGGAAAAAATTTCAAACCTTATTTAATCAATATTTTGGAAAACATCTTCCTAAAATTACCCTTATTGCAGATGAAGCCCATACTTTTGGTTCCTCTCAACTATTAGCTATTTTACCGCATGAAATCAACAAAAGGATTGGCCTGTCTGCCACTCCCGAAAGAGTATATGATCAGGAAGGCCAAAACCAACTCTGTGAATTTTTCAATTCTCACCCACCTGAGTATACTTATGTATATAATATGCAGAAAGCAATTGAAGATGAAATCTTATGTCGTTACAATTATTACCCTAAGTTTATAGAATTAACCTCTGAAGAGCTAGCGACCTATCGGGAGATCACCAAAAAACTGACCAAATACATTGATCCAGCTACAGGAAAGTATCGGGACAATCCCATTGTTAATAACTTGCTTATTCAAAGAAAAAATGTAGTTCATAAAGCTGCCAAGAAAGAAAACTGTTTGACAGAAATTATAGATGAAATAGGGGTTGATAAGTTTAAATACGCTTTCATTTATGTTCCCGAAGGAAATGAGCCGCAATATGCAAAAATTGATACAGTAGAATTCAATGAGGAAGACAATAGAATTATAGATAACTATACCGAAATCTTACACAAGGATTACAACTTGCGTTTGCGCAAATTCTTAGGCGAAACAACTGACCGAGATGAAATACTAGGGCAGTTCTCTCGTGGTGAACTTGACGCCATCTTAGCTATGAAGTGCTTAGATGAGGGAGTGGATGTACCAAGAACTCAATATGCTATTTTTTGCTCCAGTACTGGAAACCCGCGCCAATACATCCAACGCAGGGGCCGGGTACTCCGCACCCATAAGGATAAAAAGATGGCTTATATTTATGACATGGTCGTAAAGCCCCCTATTGACATTACTCAAGGCGAATCCAAAGAATACAAGTTAGAGAAGAACCTCTTGAAAAGTGAATTGAATAGATTGATAAACTTTGCCGCCTTGGCTGAAAACAAAATGTACATTTTGAGAGAGATAGAAGACCTAGCCCAAAGCTATGATATTGATATTTATGAAATGATGAACAACGAATTAGAAAAATATTAACCAATGAAAAAGAGTTTAAATGATAGCCTCCGGGAAGAATTTAGCAATATTCTCGAGGATGAAGAGGTAAAGCAGTTAGTGGAAAAAAGGAAATTAGAGGCCAGCATTATCAAGGGGGCTTTTGAAAAACTATTAGCGGGAGAACGATTTTTAGAGGCCACTGAACAAGATATTGAAAAGACAAGAAGTGAGTTTGAAAATTATATATTGAACACTCTGAAAACAAAACAACATTAACATGATACTCCGCCAAGTTATTATAGCCAACTTTTTCTGCTACTTAGACAAAAATGTCTTTGATTTCACAGAAGGGTTAAACATTATTTCAGCTAAGAATGGAGGCGGGAAATCCCAATTCTTTAATGCTATCTACTGGGTTTTCTTTGATAGAATATATTCTGACGAAAATTCAAATAAAAAGAAATGGCAAATAGCCCAAAACGTTAGAATATATCCTGACAAATTTGCCCATGATTTGCCCATAGGAGATGAGTTTACAACTTCGGTTGAGATAACCCTAGATGCTTTGGATTACCAAAGTCATTCAAGCTCAACAGACGATAAAGTTCGCTACACCTTCACAAAAGATATAACTTTTAAAAAGAAGGGACAAATAATTGTAAACAACCTACCTGCTGATTTAAGGATTGAATACACCAAGGACGGTGAGACCCATATTGTGAATAGGGCCCAGCACGAAATGCTCCTGGACTTTATTTTTCCCAGAAGCATAAGAAAGTTTATGTGGTACCAAGGTGAAACCATGGATTTAATTTATGATTTCAGCAACGACTCTACACTAAAGCATGCTATCAATGAAATCTCTTATTTCCCAAAGTATGATTTCATGGATAAAGTGGTTAAGGCTTCTGAAGTAAGCATTAACAAAAAAATTGAGAAAGAGTTAAACAGGCAAAATAAGCTTACTAAAGAAGAAAACGTTATCTATGCTGACATTGCAGCAATAGAAAGGACAATAGAGGGACTTGAATCAAGAGTGCTGCTATATACCAACGATATACAATACTATGAGGATGAAATAACTAAAGTAGAGCAAAAGCTAGAAGGTTTAGATCATTTTATGGAATATAAAATGAAATTAACTAAGCTTGAAGCAGACCTAACTGTTGTAAAGAGCGAAATAGAAAATATTGACAATAACACTAAAGAAAGGTTAATAAACAAATGGATGTTGAATGGTTGTGATAAGCTTATAAAAGCCTCAGAATCCAAATTAAACGTACTAAATAGTGAGATTCAAGAAATAAATAAGACCCAAAATCCGGTCCCTACTACTTTGCCTGGCCCAGAGTATGTAGAAAGAATGCTAGAAGACAAGGTATGTTATATTTGCGAACGCACCGTCGAGGAAGATTCTGAGCCTTATTTTGCCTTAAAGCGTAGAATGAACGATTTTGAGAAAAGTGCTCAAAATAAAATGCTTCAAGACAATTATACAGAACTTAATAGATATAAAAGGCAGCTATTAAAAGACCTACCCTCAATAAATTCTGAAATAGTTGAAAATAATAAAAAGATAGACAGTTTAATTAGCAAACGCAATAGTTTAAAGAAACAGATTAATAATATTTTCACGGAACTTGGCTCTGACCAGCGAGCAGATTTAGAGCAAGGAGCTAATATTGCCCAAAATAATACACAGAAATTAAAATCGCATCGTGCAGATTTAGCAACTAAACATAGATACTTAAATGGGGTAAATTCTGATTTAAGCAGTCAAAGAACCTTGCTGAATGAGAAAAAAGCTATACGGGATACTTTTGTCAAGAAAAGTGATACAAGTTTAATAGAAAGTGTAGCTGCTAATTATATCAAGATGTTTGTTGCAGGAATCAACAAATTAAAAACCATAGCTTATACTAACTTAATAAATGAGTTGGAGGCAGAAAGCAATAGGCTTTACTCACTTTATTTGGGTGGCAAACAACAGGGTAAAATTATTTTTAAAGATGGTGTGCGAATTGTGGATGTAGCAACAGAACAACCATTGGTAGATCTAAACACGGGGGAAATTGTAGCTGAAAAGCTCTCTGTGGCTAATTCATTTCTTTCCTTAAGTGCTAAGAAAATGAACCGGTCTTATCCTTTGATTGCCGATGCCCCCTCTTCTGACCTAGATAGTGACAATACCTTTAATTTAACGATTAATATTGGCAAATCTTTTGATCAGATTATCATCATGTCAAAAGATTATTCTCAATTTACTGACAGCCAATTGAATGATCTTATTGAAAAGGCAGATATTAAAAATTTCTACAGCATTGAAAATATCTTGATAGACCAGAACGGTCCGAACTCAAGAACCAATAAAAGATCAGTGACGACTAAAGTTAAATAAGGAATGAAAGATAGATTAATAACCGACGTCAATAAAAAAAAGGTTTGGTATGGTCCGGAAGTCTTGAAGGTGAGAGACTTGTTTAGTAGAAAAGAAGAGAAAGGTTATAATATTACTAGGTCAGATGACAAGTTTTTCTCCAATTATTGGCAAGTTTATGCTTGGGCGGCCATCATTGGGTTTATGAACGATAAGCGTGAAGTAGGAGCAAACTTAGATAATCGAACTTCTTTTGAGTACCAGGTTATTTATAACGCTTCAGAAAGCATTGCATATGCGCTTATTTTAATGGCAGTTGGCAAAATCGAGGAAGAAACTTCTGCTGAAATCCTAAATGCACGAAATATCTTAACCATAATTAGTGAATATGCCGAGGGCGGAGCCAAGCATGTATTAGAGCTACGTGGTACCCCTGGTTTAGAAAGTCGGTTTAATAATGCAGATGATTACTTTAGAGAGATTTTTGAAAGGGTTAAAGTTCCTGCATAAATAATTGAGTGCCTAATTGAGATAAAATAAAAGAGTCAGGATTAAAATTCTGACTCTTTTATTTTATTCGAAACCTTCTATATTGAGCTTGGAAAAAGCCCTTGTACCCTTAAGCTTGTTTTTACAAGTTTCAGTAACAGTAATTATAGTACCAAAGAAACGAATTCCCGATTCATCGTCTTTTATTATGTCTTCAATTCATTCTTAAATATCTTCCAAAATTTGCTCAATATTAGAATTATCCCAGCTTTATTCTCTTTAATAGAGCTGAATATAAAAACCTACTCCTGATCGTTGATAATATTCAAAAACACTTCTGTTCTCAGTATTAAATGCTTGTTCAATATTGATCATACATAAGTAATAATACGTACAAGGTAAAGCCAGTGAATTTTTCTTCAAGGCTTATCATCACTATTTTCTTGAAAATAGTAAATTGCTTCATCATAATGAGTATCAGATATCCCACCTCGCAACAAATAGGAAGCTAATTTTCTTATTATATCATTTGTTAAATCATCTACTAACGAAATTACATATTCAAATTCCTCTAACAATATAGCAGCACTTATTGTATGAACTTCAACAAAATCAACAAATCCTCCTTTAAATTGAGGAGTTCTTGGTAAAAATCTAAGTCTTTCACCTACTAAATTGTCAGTTATCTTATTACTGATTTTTTTACTGCCGTCTTTAGGCTTAAGAAACGCACTTACATCTTCTTGGTTTACATCTATAATTGAGCAGATTAGTATGTTGTTGAAATTTTTGTTAGCTATATTACATCTTGGGGTAGCAATAAAAACCAATGAATTATTTTCTTTGTTTTTAAAGATATCTCCTGTCCAGAATTTATAACCTTCACTCCTTCTGTAATAATGTTCAATTGCATTAACCTTTACACTTTCATTATTTTCTCTAATTCCAATAGTGTTTTGATACACTGATCTTATTCCAATTCTTTCGAAGACTTCAGTTGTTCTTTCAATAATATTATTTGGATTTGCCTTTTCAATCGAGTTTATAATTTCATGCACCTCTTTTGGTTTGAACTGACATACAAATGAATTATGAATTTCCTTCATGATTTTGTTTTCAAGAGTCCCGCCCCTTGAAAAGATATTTAAAAAACCACATACACTCATTTTTTGAATTAACCCAACAATCTCATTAGGAGAACGTGTGGTTTTTAATATCTTAAAAACAGTACCTTTATCTCCAAGTTCTTCAAATTTGCTTAGGTATGCACTATGAATAAAAATAGGAACTCTATTATTCTCATATTCTTCTAGGATATATTGAACAGATTTAAAGGTATTTGAGTCATCTTCAGATTTATCATTTGATAAATCCATGATAAAACATTTAATACGATGTTTTGTATCCTGATTAGATGTGACAGCTTCATATTCACTGTAAGTCCTACAAAAAATTAATTCCATAGGAAATTCAACATCCTCAAATAATTGGTTTAAGGACGTTATAACTTTTTCATCATCTTCAAGGATCAGGATGGCATCTCCGTTATTTTGGTCACTCATATAAATTAAGAATTTGATTTTTTAATATAGAATACAGGACCAAAAGTTAAGTTATCAGCCCAAATTTCCCATCCAATAGTGTCTAACATAGTCCTTGTGAAAGAAAGACCTAAACCAGTGGCATTATTTTCTCTTTTCCCAGTAATACCATATTCAAATATTATTTCAATATCTTCTTCAGTAATTAACGGGCTAGTATTACTTATTGAGAAATAGTTTTCATCAATCAATTGCATATTGATAATTTTCTCTTTGTCAGTATGATCTAACCAATACATAGCATTATTTATAATATTTAAAAATGCTATCCAAAATGGATATTCTACGTCCTTGATTGAATATTTATCAAGAGAGGTATTTATATTTATTAGTATTTTATCTTTTTCAATTTTATCTCTGAATAAATGAAGAACCTTTTTAAAAGTGTCTATCGGTTTAAATGTAGATGCTTTGGATTTACCAATTGCAGGTTGCAATGAGTCTTTAAGATCTTCAATTGTCAACAATGCTGACTCAATATTCAAAGATCTACTTTCCAAAATGCCTCTTAGTTTAGTATCTTCAATTTTTTTAATATTATTGTTAAGAGAATCTAACGAACCTCCAATTGCACTTAATGGTTGTGACAGCTCGTGGTATACTAATTCTAATCCTGTCCCTAGAGTTGCGAGTCGTTGTGAAAGAGTTAATGACTCTTGCATATTATCTAGAGCTGAATTAGTTTCAGTTATGAACTGTTCAGCAAATTTCTTTAAAGCTTCATCCTGACTTCTTGAAGAAAGATACTGTATGAATTTTTCTGAATCTGGGCGTTGAAGTTTACTAATAGCCCTTCCTCTTCCCATGCCATGGAAAAGTCTATATTTAGCGCGGCGTCTGCCAGCATCTAATAAAATATAATTTATGATTTTTCTAAAGATTATAAATGCTTTGTTTTCAAAAAAACCCTCTCTATTCGTTTTTTCGCTAAGGCCATCATTTTGAGGAGAGTATAAAAAGGTATACCCTAAAATTTGGTTTGGTCCTAAACTAATAATGTGCCTCTTTACCCGTTGAGCGCCTAATCCCAGCCAATCTTTATCTTCTTCACCATATGGCTTCACTCCAAACCCGTTCTTTGATACTTTTAATCCAAGATATTGATTCATTACTTGCATTGCCTCTCTTCTTCCAGAAGCTTTCAGTAACTTAGTCATTTTATCTTTTGAATCATCATCTAAATCATAAATACGTATATCAAAATAAAATTCCCCTACATCAGCATCTTGGTATTTATTTGGAATATCAGCTTCTTCTAGTGTATTTCGTACTCTTTGATCTTCATCTGATAGTACATACTTTGCTTCTAAACTAATAGGTTCCTCTCTTGTGTCTGTTTCTAATCTTTTACAAATATACTTACCAATAACATCACAGCTTTCAGTAACTTTACCGAAAACTCTATAATCATAAAATTTGATTATTTCGGATGGCTCAACATTAATAAATTCTACTTCTTTCTTTTTTTGATTTTCAATAAAGTTTATCCCATAATAAAGCTGAAATGTACCTGCCCCATTACTAATTCTTAATCTCTCCTCAATGATATTCTCATTTATTAAATCATTCTGAATTTGTTCATTTAATTTTAATGGTGTAACTAAATCAACTAAGCTCTTATAGAAAGTTGTTGCATCTAAACCTCTGAAATTTATTTCTTCTTCAATTATTGTTTTTACTGAATTGTCAACATCTTGAAGAACTATCATTGTGCCTTCAGAAAAGTCCTTGAAAGGCGTGCATGATAGGAGGTGAATTAAATTTCCATTTCTTTGTAGCTCATTTTCTAATAAAATTTGTTCATTAGAAAACAATAAATTAAAATCAGATATTTTTCCGCCTGGAAAGGAAACACTTTCAAGTAATCCTTCAATTCTAAATATTTCTCGATCAATCCTTAACCAATTGAATTCCTTTTCATTTTTTCTTTTAGTCACTACTGTTAAATAACGACCAAGAGCCATTGCCGCTAATCTTCCAATCCCTTTAGAGCCTAAAAATCTTCGTTCATATATTTCACTTTTCCTTAGATCTTTATCTTCATCTCGTTTTGTACTTCTTGAAGTAATTAACCAATTGCCAAATAAAGTATCATAATCCATTCCTAATCCATTATCTTTAATGATTAGAAAGTTCTTTATAGGGTCTTTATCATACTGAGTATACACCCAACACTTATCTGCATCTGCATCATAACTATTCTTAACTAATTCGTTAATTGCTGTTGATGGATGACCAATCTGCTCCTCGCCCATTTGTATAATGGACATAGCACCAGAAGTAAATTTATGTTTTTTTATATCAGGCATTTTTAACAGGATTTAGATCAGATGATTAAGATAGTATAATTTAATTTTATTAAGTTTTAGCGTTAAATTAGTTGTTGCATTATCAACTTGATGTTTATCTTTATATTTTTATAAATATTTAATTATATCCAATTAATTGATAGGAATAGTTTAAATAAAGCAAGCAGCACATCCTTCTGCCTCTGAATCATCTAATATATCGAGAAGAAAAGGTGATTTTATATTTGACTGATTGCGTTCTTGACGTTTAATATAGTCTTCTTTAATTTGCTTTATTCTTTCTGACTGGACAAGTTCTAATAAAGTTTCTTCTTGATTCCAATTATAGCCTGCTTTTTCGTAATCTAATGCTTTCTGAAATAGCTCAGGATGTTGTTCATAAAGCCAGACCCATTCTATTTTCTGTTGGAAGAAGCAGAAATAACAACCTGAACGGCTTCTAGCATATTGACCTTTCTTATTCTCAACTTCAAAATCCACTTTTTTATAGTAAGCAGGCACCCCTACTCCACTTTCCTCAAGTATTCTAAAAATATCATCTCTTACCAGAACTTCTTCATTATCCAGGAGCGGAAAATCCTCCTCTTTAGCCAACGGATAGTCTGTAGATTTAAGAAATTCAAAGATGAGCCGGTTGGTCTCCTTAATTCCTTGGTTGAAGAGCTGGTCCATTTTGCTTTGCTGGTTAAAGTTCAAAGCAATGGGTTTAGCTAATATATCAACAACTTTGTCCCTCCTTCTACCAAGGTCTACAATACCTGTTAGAGCAATAAGCTTTTCTTGATTGTTGTTATTGATAAATTTGGTGATTACATCTTCACTGAAGATGTTCTTTCTAAAGGGGAATATAGATTGTATGTTAGATTTCTTAGAGATGTATCCTTCTCGGTCTTCATCTCCCCTTATCCCTACATAAGAGACTACTAAGTCATTGCCGACATACTTCTCAAAAGGCTCAAGCTTCAACTTCTTAGTACACCAGCGCGAGTTGGAGGAAGGCAAATAGCCACCGTACATTTTCAGAAAGTGATCAAAGGAATCCACGTGGCTTCCTTCGGCTGCCTTCAACAATGTGATCTTCTTTCCTAGAAAAACCTCTAGGTTCTCTATGAGTTGGTAGGTTTCATCTAATTCCTTCCCCGTATCCGTGGTATAGTAATCAATGTCTAACGTAGGGTAGTTCTGTTTTAGGTAAATAGCTAAAGCGGCACTGTCTTTCCCTCCTGAAATGCCCAATACATGCCTTACATTACTCATTTTGATACTATTTCTTTTAAAAGTTTGGCTAATGCCGCAATATTTAAGCTATTATCTTTTGAGAGCACTTCTGCTATAGATTTCTTGATGACTTCTACCTCATCATTCTTAGCCTTAGGCAATCTAAGGATACTTCGGGTAACTCCTGCTGCAAAAGAGTCGATTTGAAATCCTAAAACTTCTTCTTTCTCTTCATCAATCTCTGTTTGAGAAAGCTCCGTTAAGCTATCTAAGTCTAAAATTAACGTCTTGAACTTTTCATACAGCAGAATCTCTTCTTCATCCTTCAGATTCTCCAAGGATTTGCCTACAACTGCTTGACCTATTGAATTCAACCATGCCTTACGGTCATCCAATACAGAGTCTAGACGTTGGATAAAAGTCTTCTGGTACGGCAATAGCATATGTTTCTTCAGCTCTCTGTAGCGTAGCTGTAGTTTGCTCTTATACTCCTCAAAAGAATACCGTTCATATAGCAACTCATCTTGAATAAAGTCTTCAACTCTATCTACTAGTCCATCATAGCTAGTTCTTACCTCCTTGATTGCATCTTGTAACGTAGTGATGTAGTCGTTCAAACTAATAGCATCCGTTTTTAACTGACCAAAAGAAATGCCTAACGCACTTGGGAAATCATCAAAGAAGGTTTTCTCTGGGTCTTCCGATTTAGAAATTGCTGTGCGTATAGCCAATGCCTCTCTGCTTAAGCGCTTTGTATTTTTAGCGTATGCAGGTAGATCTCTATAAAAAGTTAAGAACGGCTTGATGGTCTGGATAAAAGTCTGGTTATCTACTTTCTCCTTCACCTCCTGGTTTAAGAACAAGCGATAACTATTGAAGATATCTAATTTTACGCCTTCAATGTCAAAGGCCTTTACCCAAAAAGCTTTTGGCTCTTTAGAGATAAGTTCTAGGATTTCATCATTCAGGATAGGAATGTAGCCATTCTCGCCAAAGAGAGCCAAATCATTCCGTTTCAAGAACAGGAAAGTTGGGACCCAGAAGCCAATTAGACCTTGTTTTAGCTTTATAGGCCGTTTATTTAGCTCTTCTACAAATTCAATGAGATTCGTTTTTTCCTGCTTTGCTTTATTTAGGAAGTTAAGTGAGCAATTCCACAGTGCTTTAAAAGATGATACTTCTGAAACAGAAATGTCCTGTCCTACTACATCTATGTAGGGAGAAAGACCATTCTGTTTTAGTAAGGTAATGTAAATGGTTTTCTCTGCCGGGAATTTATCTGATGGAAAGCCTAGGTCTTCTTGCATCCAGTGATTAGCCAAGGCTTTAAAATAATTCCTTTTGGCACTATGGATTGCTCCTGAAATACGGTGCTTGTTTACCAGTTCATTATTGAAGGTTGGTGTATCCGCATATACTTGAAGGCAAATCAAAGACAAAAGCACAACAAATCCCTTTCGATCCGCGATAGTCCGCTTTTCACCATTCCAAAACCAAACTACTTCACTTTTCTCCCCAAACAAATTTCTGTCAATGTAATGTTGGAGCAATTTCTTCTGGTGAAGTACAATATTCTCTAGCTCCCTTTTAGCAGTTTTATCTTCTCTGTTTTCTTGTAAGACCTTTTCTGTTTTCTCAATCTCATACAAGAGACTTTTTATCTCTCTGGAGTTCTTGAAGTACCCATACAATATAGCCTCTTTCTGTTCCTTTGACGCTTCTTGAACTTCATCGATACTTAATCTTTCATTGAAGATCAAGTTAATGAAGCCATCTATTTCCCCTTGCGGAACATCCGTATCAAGGTTCTCTCTAATCTGGTAACTAAAGTACCGTGGAGTGCCTTTCCAGTAAAAATATGATCTAGCTAGAACTGGGTCTTGATCTAAATACTTTTCCAAGACAGTTTTGACATCTGTAATCTCGTTTACAGAGTCAGCTGCTTTCATCAACTCCCCTTCGATGTCTACATCTGTTCCTTCAAAAAGAATATACCGTTTGCTGTGGTTTCGGTACCGGATAATTTGCTTTGACTTGGATTCTAAGTCATTGATCAATACCTCAGCCTCTGGAATTCCTAAACAAAGCGTGGCGTAAGCAACCCAAAAGCTCTTATTCAGACTTGAACCAGCAGATGCATAGATGCTTAGAAGTCCAATTGCTTTTACTATTCTAGAATAGGCCTCTAAATTGGTCTCAAAGCTGTTTTCTACTTGCTCTAGCGCAGTTCTAATAGCCCCCCAAGCCGTAAGGTCTGGATTGTATTTCGAGGTGAGGAATGAGTAGAAGTTAAAATTTAGATAATCATAGACATTGGCCAAGTTGTAAAACGGGGATTCCGTCTTTCTGAACCGGGCAATACTCGTATGATCTGTTGCCTCTAAAAAGGAAAACAGAGACCGTTCGTTCTGTCCGTATCGTTGTAAGGACAAGGTCAAAACATTGGCAGCAAAGAGATCTAGCGGGTATATCTTCTCACTAATCTCATTACTGTAAGCCGTATTCTGGAATGCTTTAGTACCAGCAAATATTTTATATGCTGCTTTAACCTTTACCTTTGGTGCTTCAAAATTTGTGGCAGCATCAATATGTTCTGCAGCTAGAAAGAGTAGCTGTTCTACCGGCTCATTGAAGGTAATTTCTCTAAAGCGCCCTTTTACCTTTGTCCACTCCTGCCGCTGGGCAGGTGTTAGCCCATAAGCGTAGCTTTCAAACCCTTGGTGTATGGTGGTTACTAATACAATGTTGTACTCAGGATTGTTAGCAAACTCGGCCAACTGCTGAACAAAGTACAGCTCTTGTTCAGGGTTATTCTGGGCGGCGTATTCTAATAACTTACCAAATTCATCTATTTCAATGAACAGTAATCCGTTTTGTCCTAAGTCATGGTATCTGTTGTAGATCTCAGATAGAACATTCTCAGGCAGGTTCTCTTTTGCCTCAACTTGTAAGGTTGCTGCTAAGGTTTCGATGATGCTGTTATAGGAGCCAACAACCTTAATGACTTCAAAATCGGGCTCCTGTAAAAATTTAGCGTTGAAATAGGGTTTTACACCTCTTAAGCTCTGCTCTAGGGCAAGCAGAAAAGAGGACTTGCCTGTTCCGTAAGATCCAATTAGATTAAATGCCCGAGTACCTTTTCTGAAATCATCCACCATTTGCCCTACCACCCGCTTTGCGTTAGGAGTAGGTATATAGAAGAAATCCTTCTCAGTATCTCTAATGATATTTATGGAGGGGGTGAAATTATTTTTCATAGTACAATTTGAGAATTTCTAAAGGCTCTATCTCCTTCTTAAACTGCAATTCTTTGATACCCGCTTGGTCTGTATAAGTAATGAAAGGGTATAGCTCAACCGCTTCTTCGATTTTGCTCACCAAACCTGCTCTATTTAGGGCAAAGATATTTCCTGGACTGTTTATGTCGTTTTCCAAGCTCTGCAAACTTATAGAAGCTCCGTAAGTAGGATTAAAGCAAATAGCATACAGAAGCACCTCTGCTGGCAGAGACAATCTTTCTGTATTGTCAATGTAAAAGAAGTCCTGTTTTAGTTTTTTGCCATTTTCTTCCCTGATCTGCATCATTGACTTCAGCAACCCTAGTTCAGTCAATATTCCAGAAAAGCTATCTTCTATGCTGCTCTTAGCGTCATCATTAGAGGATAAGTAAAGCTTACGGAATACATCGAAATCATCACCAACAGTTTTGAGGTTGGAGCCTAACCCTTTTTCTGTCTCAGCTTTCCTCTTTATATAATTGACAAAAGTGTCTTTGGTGAATTGGATCTTCTCTTTTCTGAATTCATTGAATATCAGAAAGTAAATAGAGGCCATTCCCTTACTCACCAACTGGTAATGCAGAAGCCAAAGGCTTGCGCTGTCCTCTAGAAAGGGATCCTTACCATCATCACCTAGTAAGAATGAACCAAAATCAGTTATGGCATCTTGGCTATCTACAATATTGAAGGCTTTCAGCCAGTATCGGATGGAAGCTACCATGTTCTTACCTACCCCTAAATCAACCACCGCGCTTTCGCTATGGAATGACCCTCCTGCTTTTATGTAGTCAAATCCTTTCTTCAACCAAAGTTGCCTACACTGAAAGGACTCATGGCCTGAAAAAGAATATTTAATACGTGGCTCGTGCTCACTTATCATTTGTATACCTAAAAAGTGTTTTTGCTCTATACCAAAGATAGGGATTCAAGCACACTTCTAACCATGCCAAATAAAATGTTGACTAAAAGTAGATCTGAAATACCTATGTTATAATTATTTACTTTATTCACTTTAAGGCGACGAGATTTTGAGAACTTACAGATTCGAATCTGAAGGTGTGTCAAAAAAAGTATAATCAAACTTACCCCACTTAGGACTCTGTAATACATGGATAAACAGGCATGTTTCCGTGTCAAGGGAAGCTATAGCTTTAAGTGATACGAATTCTAAATTAAGCATAACATAATCAAACTAATCAGTCTATATTCCTGTTTATGATTAACAAGGCTGATTCTGGTCTAAGTGCATTTTTGCTTCTTTCTACCGGCCCATCCGCGGCTTTGCTGCTAAAGCTGGAGCTTATCTAGGCTCAGCGCCTTGCTTGTGGTGATGGTGAAATTTGTCTGTTCTGGCATGGCTGTGTTGTTTTATTCATTTGATAATAGCGGGTCAAAGTATTTTTCAATATCGTCTATCCTATCCTCTGGCCGTAGCTTTGGAGTAAACATTGAATTATCTTCGGCTAAAATATAGTTCAGGTTAATATCTTTTTTTAGGTAATAGTTAAGTATTACCAGTAGATTTTCTACTGTTCCCCGCCCTGCTGCTTCAAAGCGCTGTATATTTCCTTGGTTTAAATTAGTTTCTTCAGCTAATTTAACTTGGGATAATTTAGGCTTGATTGATTTTCGTACTTCAACTAGCCTTTGCCCTATTATTGCTTGAAAATCTATTGAATCCATTGATGTCTATAAATAATCAGTGCATTTGTATAGATAGGTTTCATCTTCTATTCATAAATGCCTTTCTAGGTCTTGTACTCGGCATTGTCCGAATTAGGAGAATCGAACTCACTATTTGAATCTTCTTCTTTCGGATAAGCATTTGTTGCTTTAGGCTCTAACATATTTTTATACGCTGTGTATTCTTCTTGGCCCATCAGCTCCCGCACATACTCTTCCATGCCTAAATCGTTCTTTTCGTTCACATACCTACTGAAGCCTAAAACATTGCGGTAACTTTCAAAACCCTTTGCTTCCATATCCTTTCTAATATTCTCAGGCAAGCCATCTAGCCACTCCTTAAAATCTTGATCGGTAGGCTCGTGCTGCTCGGCAAGCTGGTGGTAGCGGTAGGCTGCGTTTCCGTAGCTGTACTGAAGTTCGTTAAAGTGCTGCTGCTCCTGGGGCAGTTGCTTAATTGTGGCCTCCTGTATTTGGTTGCAATCGGCTAGCGGGTGCTTTACTTTTATCATAAGTTTATGGGTTACATTGATTCTCGTAGAATCTTCTTACTATCGTTAAGTTGTTTTTCAAGCTTCATTACTTGTAAAGCATTAGCCTTGAATTTCTGTAATTCCACAATAGTTTTTTCCATTTCCTCCATCCTTTTTTTAGTGGGCTGGTAGTTATTCACTAAATAGACAAGCGTTTTATTATAGCCATTCACTGAAGGGTCAGGAACAGATTCTGCAATAGCAGTTATCTTGTCAAAAACGGTTTCGTCCGCACGGAAAGTAGTAGCCTGTTGCATATCAATATTAGATTAGGGGATTGTTAGCTTTTCCACTGGCATCATTCATTTGCTTTATAAAATCTGCATTTTGTAATAGGTATGGTGGTTTATGCTCAGGAAATTCAAGTTCAGTTTGCTTTACTTCGTATCCTTTTTAGTCCTTTTATGTTTTTTTTAAATGCCCTCGGATAATCCTCTTTGAGTTTAATAAGTATCTCTTCAGTTAGACTCACTGCCCTTTTTGGCGATTCCAAAAAAATTAGCTGGTTATTCATTTTGACAGACCGAATGTACTTTGACAACTGGCTAATTAAGCTTCTGTAACATGAATCTACCAGCTTTGCATTATGCTTATTGCAAGTATCTGCGCAAAATTCGCAGATACTTATATCTGACAATTGCTCTGGCATCGCTGAAAAAAGAAATAATTAGGCTTCTTTTTTAGCAGTTGAAAGAGTTTGGGGTAGATATGCTCAGAGTTGGCTATTTCGTCTATAAAACCACGTTCATTTTATTGTGACTATAGCACAATATACAAACCTTGTATATTTTATACAAATATTATGTATTATTTATTACGTAATATTTAATAAGTAATGCATAATAAGTATTTAGGTAACAAGTATTATGTAATACGTATTAATTACTATATATTATACAATAGTTGCCCTTTCTAATATAGAAAAGTTAACATAAAAAAAGCCTTGATTATAGAACCAAGGCTTTCAACTACTAAGGGAAAAAGTCATCTATACTTCTAATTCGCTAAAGCAAACATACATAGGACAAATCCTGACATGTTGAAAATAAATGAAACAGCACTCAGAGCTTTGTATGTTTCCCTCTCCATAAATGCCCTGCGGTCGTTCAGGCTCAATATAAACGTACATATTACTCCTATTGCTATGCATACAAAAGTTATATCGGCTAAGGCTCCCATAATCTGATTATTTAAATTTGTAAAAGATTTTATACGTGTCTTTTTACAAATTTGCCACCTAAACTAAACGCTCCAGCTTTGTACTAGGTTATATTCTGCTATCAAAAACGAGCTGGCCACGTGCGTACCTGGTTGAAGTTTGCTATCAGAAAAGCAGGAACTGGCAGCGGGTCTCCACTGGCTTCGCTATCACTGGCCCGAAGAATGGTGGCAAAAAAAACCAATCAAAAGAATCTGATTGGTTTTCTAGGATGGTTTGTCTTTCACCTTGCCTTATAGTTTAAATGTTCATCTACGCCGTTGGTGGTTTTTTCATCATAAGTGAAAGATTTCTCGTCAATCTTGATGTTGTTTTTATAGATAGTGAACTTCATGGTCATGCTCGCTGGACCATCGAGTGCCGCCCTGAAGCCAGTTTTTGTCTTTATATTCAGCTCTACAACATCTTTGGCTTCGTATGAGTAGATGGAAGTGGTTGAAAGGTGGGAATCTGAAAGTACCGTTGGCATGGCCTTCGTAGTGCCTGTTTCCACGAAATCACCCCCTCCGATAGTAATAATCTTAATGAACTTATCGAAGTCCCCCGACTGTGAGTATTCAACTTTGAAGGTGGCTTTATCTGCACCTGTTGGCGTAGGGTCGTTCTTTTTGGAACCGCAACCAGTTACCATCAGGAACAAAAAAAGAATGCTAGTTAATAGGGGGATTTTTTTCATGGTCAAATCATTTTTGGTTGAAAAATCAATATGCTCTCTGTTAGCTATAATCAGTCTACTTCAAATACCCTGTTGTCTTTTCGTGCCATTTCTACGACTTCCCTTAACGTGTCGGCCAAGTTGCTCAAGGGAATTCCCTTTAAAACTAGGTGTGGGTGGCTCCTGTCGGAGGATAGAATAGTTAGATTCATAGTCCCTATTAAACGCAAAAGGAAAGGCTGCATTTGAACTATATCTTTCACCCTGTAAAGCTCAATAAAATCTGTTGTAAGGGTAAATATCCCCCTGCTGTATTTAAGTCGTGATTTAGTCAATTCATAAACCGTTTGTCTAAGGTAATAATAATTATACAATACAATACTTAAACCGAATACTCCAATTGCTAGAATGTATTCAATGAAATCAGGAAACAGCGTACTTCCGAAAATAACAAACGGTATTATCAGCAGGTATTGAATGTTTAGAAGCAGCGCATAGCCACTTGTTGGGTGAACAACAATACTCTTTTCTGTCATATCTTCACCTTATAAGATTTCACTACTTCATTTTTGGGATGGATAATGTCGTTGAAGTCCTTGAAAGGAATACCGTTAGCCTCCCCTGTGGCTTTATGAACTTTGATGTTAGACCTTACGCCTGAAGCTACTTCAAAAGCTGATAGGCTTAATTTTGAGGCAGGAATCTCAAATTTTTTATCGTCTACCGTGAATAGTAGGCTATCAGACTTTTTCTCTGGCCTGTCTACCTGTTTTGTGGTTAGCCTTGCTGCTACTGCTATATCATACATTTTGCCTTGGTAGTCATTGTCGAAAACAGTGTGTTTTTCAGACTTTTCCCAATATTTCAAGGCTGACTGAAGCTGGCTCTTGGCTATCCCTCCCCCAAATGAAACTAAGGCTGCATTCTCGAAATCAATCTTATGCTTATTTAACTGGTAGAAGCTCATTAGGTCTATCGGGTTCTCCCCGAAGAATACCTTACTTGTTCTTTCGGGATTCCCTGCGAAATCTGCAATCCACATACCATTCTGCCTATCGCTCCCCGCTGCCACTCCTTTGAAACCGTAGTTCCTGATATCCCATCCTACAACTGCATCATTCCCTGGCCGTGTCAAAGGGAAACCAATATTATCATAGGCTTTTTCTTTCTCCGTATCTTTTATCAATTTGATGAAAGGTTTGAAATCCTGAACAGTTTCAACGTCAAGACCTCTTCCTTTTATAAGGTAGTGTAGCTTGAAAATAGAAGGCTCCTGTGCCTGATAGCGGCCGCTGTTGAACTCCTTAGCGGCTGCTGGTGCGCTGGAATGGGTGGAGATATTCTGCGGTTCGTTGGCAAACATCTTTAGGACATTGTTTACCCCCTGAATAGTATGCTGGTAGCTGACGTTGAACCTTTCTAGCCTGTTTTTCACGAACTCGATAACATCGCCCCTGTCGGTTGTACCATCCCGATTATAGTAGAGCTGTTTAACAGGGTCAATCAGTACTGTATCACCGTCTTTATGGTTGTATTCCAAGGTCTTACGACCTTTCTTCAGGTCAACTTCATAACCCAAAGATTCCGCAACTTGTGAAATAGGTACTTTCTCCCTGAATTCTTGAAAAGTCATAGCTCACGTGGTTTAAGTTAGCGTTTGAATCCTCTCGATGGCTCATTGCTTATTACAGGAGTTTCTGCTATCGCAATAGCAGCAGAAGGTCGTAATGAATTCTCTTTCTCAAAGTAGGTTTTCAAGCTTGAGTCTTTTATCTCAATCCCCTTACCATTCCCGGCGCTGGCTAAAACCAAAGTACCTTTCCCCTCATAGTGGTCTCTAGGCTTCTGCTGAATAGCTTGAAATTCTTTTTGATTTAAACTATCAAACCGTTCAACATTAACTGTATTCTTTTCTATCAAGTGGCTCACCCTTAGATAAATATCGTTATTGTTAAGGGCTAAATAGCTATCCTTTAGGGAAGGCTCGTTTTTGGGGTGGAAATTGACGATGAAGGCGGTAGTTAATTTGTTGTCCAGTTTTTGGCCTTCTTGGATATTCGGTGTTTCAACTAATGTTTTGGCCTGCTCCCGCTGCTCTTTATTATGGGGGCCAACAGTATTCTTTAACTGCTGGTCTGCCTGTAGGTTTATTTTCTGCTCGGAGAGCTGCACCGAATATCCTTTAGGCTCGTTCAGGTCAAGGCGTACTGTTACTGCTCGTTGGTTCGCTTTATCGTCCAGCTCTATTGCCTGCCCGTTTTTTAATGTTTCTTTCTGGCTGACAGTCAAGGCATTGTCTGCTATTATGTTAGGTATTTGTATATTAGCTACCCTAGTGGTAAGCATTTCCTTTGTGTCTTTATCCAGTTGGTGAATGTGAGGTTCCATCTGGCCGTTGAATGCTCTTGTATCTTTCACAATAGGCTCACCCTTCAGTAGCTTATCCCATTGCTCAGGGGTTGCCCCGATAGTATTTGCAGCTTTGGCTAAGACGGGGTGTATTCCGAGGGAGAGGGTGTTATCGGGGTTTCTGCTCAGGCTCAGCTTTACCTCCTGCTGCAAAGGCTGCATCCCTTCTCCTAGCGGAATACTCAATGGAACTAGGCTTGTTCTGCCACCATTCAGCATTTTGGATAAATCTTCATCCTTCATGTTGATAACGTCTTTCTTACTCATTCCTATCTGCTCAAACTGAGAATAGGGTAAGTCCTTGATATCAAAACTCATAGCTAAATTTGTTAAAGGTGAAAAATTGATTAAAACTTAGACAATATACAAAATTAAGATAATTTTTAACTAATATTGTAGTAAGTTCTTACTTAGAAGATACTAAAATATACTTATTGTGTATATGTTATACAAAAAAAGCATAAATATATGAGAAATCCTTTATTTACAGCAGTTCTTTTTTGTATTTGCACCTCAGCTCACGGCCAGTTCAACACAATCAAGAAAATTAAGGTATTGCCTCAGATTCAGATGGACACGGCCACTGTTGCTAAACTACCTTCAAGTTTCATCCCTGGCTATGAGCCAGAAAATACCGTTGAATTGAATGAGGCTGCAAAGAAGGTAATCGCTTTAGTTTCAATGCCTTTATCGAATCCTATAATCAATTCTTACTATGGGAATAGAATAGACCCTATATCTGGAAAACTCAAATTCCATCAGGGTATAGACTTTAAGGCCAATTCAAACTCAGTAATGGCGGTTATGCCTGGGAAAATCAGGAAAGTAGCATACTCACGTAGCCTGGGGAACTATATAGAGGTAGAGCATGGCGATTACAGAACTATCTATGGCCATCTTTCATTTGTCCTGGTGCGGGAGAAACAAGAAGTAGCGGCTGGTGCTGTGATAGGCATTACTGGCACTACTGGCAGAAGCACGGGGGAACATCTGCATTTTTCAGTTAAGCACAAGGGTAAGGCTATAGACCCTACTCCTGTTTTAGATTTAATATATCGCTCAGTAGAACTTAGGGCAAGAAACAAAACTGCTGGTTTGGGCAGTAACTAGATATGCTCCATCACCTTTATAATACCTTCTAACTTTTCGTTTACCTCGTCTTTCAGAAACTTCAGCCTTTCAAGGGCAATATAATTGTAAGTGTCTGTTTCTTTCTCATCCTCGCCTTTCTTCACTATCTCAAAATGCTCTTTGAAGAGATTGCATATTTGAAAATGCTCATCGTAGAAATTAATCAGCAGTAGCAGCAGGTCTATACTCCCTCCTAAGCCATTTTCAAGGCGTGAAATCTGGTTCTGCCCCACGCTTAGGGTTTGGGCCAAATCCTTCTGCGATAATTCTAGGCTTCTTCTTAGTAACTGAAGTCTTTCCCCTAAATCTACTAGAACTAGATTCATGCGTAAAATGATTGAGTTAGTGATTCAATTTCCTTATTTATTCTGGCGAAGTTTTCATCAAGTATTGAATTCTTGGTGGAAGCTGCACCAAAATTATAAAAAATTGGCATGCTTACATATTGTTTCTCTTCTTCTGCTATCAATTTTATGTCAAGGTCAATTTTGCAGTTGTAAGTACTGTTCGTGTGCTGGCCGTCAAAGGTACTATTATCAAAAGCAACTTGCGCTACTACCTCTCCTGCTGACAAGGTGGCAATTTTTGATGCCGGGATGAGGGAACCCATTTCCTCATTCATTGTCACTGAAGTTCTGTTCCTGTCAATGCTTACCCCTTCTTTTTGTTGCCGCACCTTACCGAATAGTTTTTCAAGCCAATCTAATGTTTCCTTGTTCCTTACTGAACCTGAAATTACGTTCGCTGCAACTGAGCAAATGGTATCTGCTGTTTCCCTTCCGTACTGCTGTTTTAATTGCGGCAGTTCCTGAAGGCCCAAAAGAACAGCAATTTTGTTACTTCTGGCGGTTGCTATCAGGTTCTCCACCTTATGCACGTACAAGGTCGGAGATTCGTCAATTATCATCCCGCATGGCAAATTGCCCTTTGAGTTGATTAGCTTAGTCATGCGGTTCAGGATAAGGGCATTACAGGCACTGTTTATGCTCTGCGTGGATGGGTCGTTAGCTATTACCAGAATGGATGGGTCTTTGGGGTCTGTTATCTTCAGGTTGAAATCATCACCGCTCAACACCCAAAATGTTTCCCTGGTGGCAAGTCGGCCAACGTTGATTTTTAGCGTTCCTATCTGCCCCTCCAACTGGTCAAAGGCTTTGTTCTTGAAAGCTGATTTGAACGGCGAAAGCAAGCTCATTAGCTGTGTCTCGGTAAAGAGCATGTTAAAAATTTCCTCGTAACTCAAATTGATAAATGCCAGCACATGCGGGAACGTGGAATACTTCCCCCCCTCAAACCTGCTTAGGAAGAAAATACAGCTTGCCAGAAAGTTGACCGCTGACTGCGTGAAGAACTGCGCTGCCCCGCTCTCCTTGTCACTTTTGGTTAAGGACTGCAACAGCGCCTCGGCTGTTTCGGTGGCATCGGCCAATGTCGGTAAATACTCTGGCTTTAGTGGGTTAAACCTTCTGCTATGTTCTACGCTGTTGAAGTTAATTACATGGAATTTAAAGCCTTTCAGTATGCCTTTCTTCTTATTAATCAGATAATGGTAGTATGCGATTTTCCCTAAATCTGGAAACTTGAAATCATAGAGGGCCAAAGTAAAGCCTTTTGCCAGCATCTGCTTAATGAAGGGATTGACAACTGAGAATGATTTACCTGAACCTGGGGTTCCGATTAGTAGTGTTGCTCGGAAGGGGTTTTCAATGTTAAGGTAGCCTTTGTTAACCCGTTTCCTGTAGTAATATAACATTGGGATATTTACGCTGTAGGGCGTATTCCTAAGCTCTTTGCTCTGCTCAAATGACTCATTCTCAACATTGAATTTGTCTTTCATCAATCCAGACTGAATATGCTTCGAAATGTTATCGAGTGCAACATTGATAAAGACTGCGCCTATAATTGAGAAAGCCATGTAGAAGGCATCAAAAAGGCTCAGCTCTTCCAGTAGGTAAGTTTCGCTCTGATAGAAATAGAAAAAACTTGAGCCGAAAAAAAGAACGAATCCCATAAAAAGCGGGAAGATAATATGCTTTGCAGGGCTATGGTTAAGGTTCTTCTTTGCCTTGGTTCCGATGGAAACTATAAGTATCAGCAGGAAAGTGAATGCTTTTGAGAAGTAGATATTATCATATACAGCTATGCGCTGAATTTTAATAATAGCTGGCCTAACTGGTTCAAGCAAACTGCTACCCCCGAATATGAAAACAGCAAATTCTAATACTAGGGTAAAGTAAATGAAGCCTTGTAAAAAGGCGTAAAGCTTTTTGAGTTCGGTAGATTCTTCCATAAGTCTTAAACTGTTTTGCCATCAGTTTGCAGGCTCGTCAGACGATGGCCCCTCCTGCTCTGGCGGGTTTAAAAAAATAACTGCTATCAAATTCAGCAGCAGAACGGGTCTGTTAGGACTGAAAATGATAGCAGACTTTAACCTGGCACAGCACCGGGGCTTTTAGTTTCGATAGCATAAGGCGGGTCTGTTGTGCCGGCAGTGCTGGCTTTATGCTATCATTTTTTAAAGAGGAAATTTAAAACCAAAAAGCAGTCCTGTTCTTAGTGGGTGGTCCTTAGCACCTATAATGCCTTCGTTCTTTTGGTGAAGCATCAGGACGATGTTATTTTTAAAAATATACCCTGCCTCAAATCCTGCTTGCAAGCCCGCTATAACATTATTTGTATTGGAGCCTACGCCTGCCCCTACCCGAAAATTTAGGTATCTGTTGGTTGCCCTGGTAATATTTGGCTTAAAGGCCACCCCCCCTAAATAGTTCTCAGTGTTGGTAACTTGGGATTTATAGGCATCAGCAAACACTTCTAAATATTTAAGGTAGCTTTTGCCGAACTCCAAGGCAACTGTTCCTGTGTAGGCTTCCTTGTGCATTATTCCTGCTGACAAACTTAGTCTGGTATATCCTTCCTGGGCTTTTGCTTCGTAGAAAATTGAGAGTAACAAAAGGGAGAAAAAAGCTAATCTTTTCATAGGGTATCAGCATTTAGAACGTCTGAGTAATCAATTTTCAGGGAAATAGTGCGGCCCGAAATCTGGCTTTCCGCTATTTCTATATTGAAAACCTTTTCATCAGGGAAAGTAAATCGTTTGAACACAAAAACGTTTCTGTACTTTTTCTGAAAGCTTTTTATATTGTAGAGCTGTCGCACTGGCTCTATTTCTATCTGCTGAAAGTTAGTTGCCTTTACTACTTTCTTATCCTCTATTTTGAACTTGATTTGGTCAATTTCATATTTGATGTTGGTTTCGTTTCTCATGGAAACATCGACAAAGAAATAATCGCCAATGGTATAAATGTTATTCAGGGTAATGCTCATTTTCTGGTTTCTGGTGGAAACTGCATTTACCCTTGGCTTATTCTGTACTGCCATCATGCTGAATTTATCCATATCCAGCAGGCTCATCGAAACACTGGGATTCAGAAACTCGTCTACCTGTGTCGGGTCAATCCGTACCTCGTAATTGGCCGTTGCGCTCTCAGTATAGAGTAACTTGTACTGAACCATAAACCGCTCCCCTACTATGGTAACCATTCCAGTTTTAGGGTTGGCCTTTTTCGGTTTGATTCTGAAAATATTGTCCACTGGTATGTCTCCTGCAATATCATCTGTGGAAATATCCACATACTTTATTGGCTCAGGGCTTACTATATGGGTAGTGACTAACTCATTTACATAAATAACCTTAACATTCCTGGTATCGCTGGTTTGGCTGAAGGCTGTAAGGTTTGCAGCCATGAGCACAAACAGAGTAAGTAACTTTTTCATAATTATTTCCTTTTGGCTTTATTATCAATCAAATAAACTGTGGTGTTATACTTCAGCTTTGCCTTATTCTCCTTGAAAGCTTTACCCGCTGCCCTAGTGGTTGTCTGAACCATCCTGTCCATCATTTTGAACATCATTTCGTTTTGATTGGAAGGGTCTTGCTCAAAACTCATGGATTGGCCTTGTGTGGTTCGGGCGGCAAGCTCTTTGGTAAAATCCCTGAACTGTGAAGCTGGAACGTATAGCCCTGACATACCATCGTTGTCATAAATGCTCAGGTTCACTGGTATAATCTGGTTGCCGTACAGAAGGGAGCTAATGCTGATTTCTACCCTCTGGCCTGTGAATCCTGTTACTATGCCAAAAAGATAGCTGCCTTTTTTAATTTCAAAATCGCTTACGAAAATGTCATCCAGTAACCGAATTCTTATTCTGCCCCCATCCCTGACAGTTAAGCCTTCATCCAGAATGGCTTTGATAAATTGCTCTGTTTTGGCATCTGTAACGGTGTTGAAATAGGAAATATTGGGGTTGGCGCTTTTCCTTACTGCCTCAGGCTCTACCTCTTCTACCTTTGGCTGCTGCTGCTGGCTCATGGCCTGGCTTGCCTTTTCCAGCATTTGCCTGCTCTGTGGTGAGGGTTCCCTTCCTGCCCTGTCCAAACTGTCTATGTATTTCATCTGCGCTTTGAACAAACGCATTTCCTTTTCATAGGCAGATTCTTCTTTGATTGGTCGGGCTGGTCTGGAAGTGGCCGCTGGTGAAGAAGCTACGTAGCGGCTGCGGTCTTGCTGCTGCCTTGTGTTCACCCTCGCCATAAAATCACCTTGCGGTTTATCAGTAAGGATGGCCGCATTCATGCTATCCAGCATACGCCTTTCTTCAGGGGTGTAAACACTGCCGTAATCTGCTGTATTTCCCCTGTTCTGGTCTAGCTCCCTGATTGCTGAGGCATCGGTGCGGTACTTGTTTTGTTCAACCGAAGCCCCGAATTTGTCATTTATTTTGCGCTTCTTCAGGTTAGCATCAGGCAGTTCAGTTAAGATTCCCTCGCTTTGGTTCAGAGTTATTTGTTTGCCCTGGGCCCTCGCTGGTTTGGTCATGTCCAGATACAGGTAATTGAACAGAAAGGCAAAAGGGAGAACGATTGCAGGAATCACATATTTAGGCTGTTTGAAATTAATCTTTTTCATCTATGATGTTATTTAGGTCGGATTCAATTTCCCTAAGTAGCAGGCTGTCTTTCGTCATTATGCTGTCGGGATTTATATGGTTCAGCTTACCTTTCAATTGGTACAACTCCACTAGTTCAGCGGTAGTAGATTTCTTTCTCAGTTGCACTTGCTGGTTGCCGCTGTCCACTTCTGAAAAAATCCTGTCTATGGATGCACCGTAACCCTTCCTGTTAAAGAGCCTGCTTATAAGCAGTGCTGTAACCGAAATCAGAAGAATGAGGAACATTGCCGCTATCACCTTCCTGGGGTTGTCCTTGGCGTACAGCTTTACCTTTTCCTTTTTGGAAGAGTACTGCCCTACCACTTCCTTAAAATCTCTTCTTTTCCACATTCTCTATATCTTTATTTAGCACCGTTCTCCAGCCTTTTATAATTAGGCCGTGTGGGTTATTCTGAGTGCGTGGCACGTCCTGCAAAACCCCTTCCGTAACAAGCTGCCTTGTAAGGATTGAGGTTTCGCGCTCAATGCGCTGTTTGGCGTAGTACCTGAACCGCTTTTCGGAATCAACCTGTACGCTGTCTGTCTGAATGGTCAGAAGGGCAGAACTGGCTAGAATAGAGTTGTAGTAGCCTTTTTCCTTCAGGTTGTTGTATTGGGCCAAACCTGTTTCATCCACCAAGTACATGGCTTTTGTAAGGTTGTTCTTTATATAGGCATCATCTGGTGGAAGCGTGAAAAACAGCATGTGGTATAGGTTAACGTGGGCCTCCATTTCTACCTCCCTGTTGGTTCCTAGCTGTGTCTGCTGCACCAGTACGGGCACGTTGTGGTCTATCACATACAGGTTTTTGCGCTGCTCATTAATCAGGGAGTAGGCGAAAACGCAAACTATCACTACAACCACAAGTGAGGTAATGAAGCTGCCTACACTTATGGCGAATGCCAGTTTTATCTTATCTTCAATTTTATTTATCATTGTCCTTTAGGTTAGAATATGGATTGTTTATTTCCCTAAGCTCCTGCCTGCTTTCATGCCGCCGCCTACCATCGAACCGATTGCCTGACCTATGCCAGAGGTGTTGATAATCCAAGTTGAGATTACTGGAATTGTAAGCATGGCCAATGCCCCTATTATCAGCGCCACTATGAAAAAGCTTATGTTACCTGAAGAAGAGGAAACGTACACTATGAACAGGTCTTCGTCTGCCAGTACAGCCCTGAGAATATCTATTTCCCGTTGCAGGCCATATTTCACCAGCACAAATGAAATTGACATAATTATAAAGCCAATCGTGGAGTATAGCCCTACTGAGATATACCTTCCTATCCACGTCAAATAAGATTCCCTGAAGCCTGGGAGAATGCTGAGGGCAAAACTGAAAGGCCCCAAAATGACGAGTATTGCCGCAAAGATTATCTGAAGAAAGAATATGATGTAAGTACAGACTTGGAAAATCGTTATGACAATAAACTCTAACAGCCGCATCATGGCAAAATTTATCCTGGCCGTAATCATCAGGTAATAGCCCTTCATTTTATTAATCAATGGGTCTAAGTCTATCCCTATCTGCTCATACCATGCTTTGTCTGTTGCCTCCCCGTTTACCTGCTCTGCATCTGCGACGGTATCTGACATTTTCCTAGCCACGCTATCAATTAAAGCCATCCGCTCCACGTGCATATCTTCCACTTGGTCTATTTGGCCTTCGTACATTGCCCTGGAAGAATCGTTCACAACCTGAAGTGGAAAATTTATAACCTCAATAAAAGGGCTCCAAAGTACGATTATAAGAGTCAAGGCGAATGGCCGCAAAAGGGGCATTATCCTTAGCGTTTCATCCCCTGCCATCATACCGTAAGCCTGCATTGCAAAATATAGGAGCATGGCTATTGCAGCTATTGCCTGGGCATCTGCAAGAAATTCACCTGTTAAATCCGTTATGCTCAGGAACAGCCCTTGGAAGAGGTCAAAAATCGCTTTGTCTATTAATTCACGCATCTTTTAGTATTTAATGTGTTTGTTGCTCGTTTTATAGATGCTTATTAATCTGCGGTAATAGCCCCTTAGCTTTGATAAATCCTCTAGGCAAACTCTGAACACTTTTGTCTTTAGGGCATCGTCCATGTAAGAATCTTTGGCTATATCTATATCTGCGTTGATTCTTTCTTTTTCCTGCATCAGAGCCAGAATGTGTTCTACTGCTACCCCTGTATCTATGGCCTCGGCATTGGCCAAATCAATCTCCGTATTGAGCGTTTTTATTTTTTTCTCATAAAGCAGGTAATAGCTTTTATTCAGGCTGCGGTCTGCCATCTTGAACATTTCCTGCTCGTAGACTATATCCACGTCATCTTTCTGTTCCTCGGCCTTTGCCTCATTTACTTTTATAAATGCCAGCGTTGGGGCAAGCTGAAGCATATTTCTTCTGTCCTCGCCTCTTCTGTAGCTATTGTGGAATAGAATAAAGTACCAGCGTGGGTCAAAATCTCTTCTATTCCATCTTACAAAAACCTCTCTTTCTAGCTGCTTTTTTGTATTCCTGCTTTCCACTGGCGTTACCTGGGCTTTTGATTCGGCCAATGGAAGAAGGAGCGCAATTGATAGAAAGGCAAAACAGGCTCTAGTTTTCATGGCTTCTTATTTTTTCATTGTTTTGTACTCGTCCAGAAGTGAATTAATAATAGCTCCGCTATGGTTGGGGTATTTTCGCCCTGGGTACATTGACTTCCATAAGCCAGCATATTTTGCTGTTCTCATTCTTCTGGTAATTGAGTAGGCCAATCCCCTCATAATCCGCAACTCGTCCACAACGTGCCGAATAAGGGCCAATCGGTCTGCATTGTTCATCAGGTTCATATCTGTTCCTATGACTGCAACCTGATAGATATAAGTAAAAAGGTCTGCGGTTCGGTTGATTAGGGCAAGCTCGGTTTTAGCGGCAATCAACATCAGCTCAGGGTCACCCCTGGCTATGTCTATCATTTGGGATTGGTATTTCCCTATGTCGTTTGCTATTGTTGAGGCGTAGATGATGTTCTTTCCCTGGCCTACTATGGACTGCACCGTTTTCAGGGAGTTGTACATTTTAGATTCCAGTTCCTGAATCTGAGCCATCTTAAAGGCTATGGTAGTCTGAAGGCTTGAAATCTCCCCCTCGCTTTGTTTTATATCCTTTAGGACTGTCTGCTGCGCTTCGTGGTTTATCACTAGGGCAGACAGTACGGCAGGGTCAAAAACCAACTGCTGGGCATTTGCCCCTGTTGCCAGGAGCGCAAACAGGTTAACTAAGCATAGAAATTTTTTCATGGCTTCTTTTATTAATTAAGTTTGAAAATTCTAAAAGCTTCATTCCAGATTTTTGCAAATCCTCTACAAATGTGTCAAGGGCTACCCTGTAGTCCTGGTACTTGTCAATGTAGACCTGTAGGGCATCTTTCTCTTTCCGCTCGGTGGTGAATGTTAGGTATTCGTGCATCGAAACCTCTACCCCGTAGACCTCGCCTTTTGAGCCTCTTTTAATGTAAACCTCCTTGAATTTGCCCCTCCCCTCTTTGTTGGTTAGGTTGTTAATGGTGAAAATCTTTTTCTGCTCCACTTCATTTAGGGAAAGGAGATTGGCTATTTCCCCGAAATTGTCTTTGAACTTGGTCTGGTCAAGTAGGCAGATAGTGTCTGAGTTGTTTATGATGGAATTCTTCACAACTGCATTGCCTATAATATCATCAAGCTCCTGGGTTACTACCACTGCTTCACCCCAAAACTTCCGCACTGTCTTGTACACATACAGGATATAGCCTGCCATCAAAGGTGAGGCAATCGCTTTCCATGCCTCTTCAATAATGAGGGCCTTGCGGTTCTTCTTATGGCGCATTTTCTGTAAAAACACGTCCATTATAATGATGGTGGTAATTGGGAAAAGTATCTTGTGTTCTTTGATGGCATCAATCTCGAACACTATAAACTTTTCATTGAAAAGGGTAGAATCCATCTGGTTATTTAGGATAGCCGCATAATCTCCCCCTCTGTAGAATTTTTTAAGTATGTAGCGGTAGCTCTTAATGTCAAAATCTATGGCTTCCGCTTGGGTTATCTCTACTATTTTGTCAATCGAATATTCGTAGAAGGTGTTGAAAGAAAGGTAATGGGTATCGTTTACTTTGGTAAAAAAGTAGTCATAGTAAGAAGTGATTACTGAGGAAAGTACGCTATCCTCAATTTGTGTCACCTGCCCATCTGTACCTTTCCAGCAGACAAAAAGCAGCGACTTAAGGAACTCCCTTTTCTCTTCGTTGTATTCCTCCCTTCCGATTCTGAAAGGGTTCATTGTGATAGGTCTTTCCTCGCTGTAGGTAATGTAGCGGCCCCCGTAATATTTGCAGATTCCGTAATAGCTGTGGCCTGTGTCTACCAGAATAATATCTGTGTTCTGCGTGGCATACTGCCTGAAAAGGTGGTTGGTGAAAAAAGACTTCCCACTGCCTGAAGGCCCAAGGATAAACTTGTTTCTGTTGTTTATCCGCTGGGTTTCTATTGGCATATCGCTTGGGTCAATGGCTACTGGTATGCCTTGCCTGTCACAAAAAAAAACCTGGAAGTTAGAAACCTCGTCCTGAAGCAGACTTTCCTTGAACATCATGCAAATAGCTGCATCGGAAGTAGTCTGGAACTTATCATAGTGCTGCAACTCTTCCTGGTTGCCTGGGATGGCCGCCCTGAACAGCTCTAGCTGGTTGAATGCGTTTTTAGATGGTATTATACCAAAGGAAAACAGACTGCTCTCTATGTAGTTCGTGGCCCTGTCAATTACCTGCTCGTCTGCGCCTATGATAATGTTGAAGTGGGTAAGTACCAGCAACTGGTTATCCTTGGCAATATCAGCCATCACCTTGTCAATGTCCTCTACCGCTAAATCGTTGGCAGGGTCGGGCATGGAAACGTGGCGCTTTCTTTTAGCAGCAAGCTTAGCCATTTCTAGGCGCTGGTCTGGTATCTGTATTGTCTGGTTGTAGGCAATACAGTCTGTTCCTGGTACGTGGTGCAAAAAGTGCATCAAGTCTACTGGAAGGGAGAAACCTAGATTCACCTCAACGTGCGGCTTTAAGGTTGCTGGAAAATCAATTTCGTCTATGTCAATCAGTGAAATACTCTTCACTGTGCGTTTCCCGATTTTAAGGCTTTCCTCGGATGCTGAGAAGTTGTTGAGCGTATAAGTTGCATCTGAGAAGTTGAAAGCCACAAACCTGTTTAGCAGGTTGGTAATTTCCTTTTCCTTTAGTGGCTGCGGGGTGAATGATTTACTTTCCAGCAGGGAAATAACTTTTGTTACATTTCGCTCAAATGATTTAAAATCTTTTTCATCGTAGGTGAAGAATTTGGAGCGTTTAACATTCCTGGTTATTGTCAGGAAGGTGTTAATATCCCTGTACTCCCTGCCCTCAAAATTCTCGTTGTATTTTTGGTCCAGGTAATCCGCTGATTCTTTGCCTTTGAATTTCTTTAGCGCAAGAATATCTAGTTTCTGAAGAGTATAGCCAGAACCTAGAATTTTTATAATGTTACCCATCACATAATGAAAATCGCTGTAAGCGTCTATGTCCGCTGAATACTGAAGTACAGGATTCTTGATTTTTATTATTACCGAATGGTCGCTTTTCTCATGGAACAGAATATCATAGGCATAGGCTTTTATGCCAATAAATGGCTTGCGAAATTCTTTTGCTTTCATACCTTGGAAAATTAAAAAAAGTGAAGCAGCGGGAAAAAGGAGCTTAACCTTTGGAAGAGCGTTTGAATTTTGGAGAAACAACGAACGTCCCTAGTGATATTTTTTTCTTGTGTAAGCCCTTTTTCTGCTTCTGGTTGGTAAAGAGCAACCCCCCTAAGCTAATGACTATCATTGCAGCCACACCAGCAATTGGCTTAACGAGCGTAGAAACCAAAATTCCTACGACGAAAGCAGCCAGTACAGAACCCATTGCCCAATAAATAAATTTTCCCTTAAAGGATTTGAATATAAGGGGCTTTTGAAGCCCCCTATATACATTGTATCCGTCAGTGGAATCTTTCATTACACCCCGAAGAATGCCTTGATGATTACTCCTACGACCATCAGGAACACGCAAGAACCCATCCAGCCCATAATGGCCTTCTGCACGTCCTGGTCACCTGAATTCCATTTGATGTAAACCCTTATACCTCCAACTAAACCGACAATGGCCCCGATTACTAAAATCAGATTTCCGATTGGGTCAATGTAAGTAGTTAGTTCCGATGCTCCCGCATCAATACCACCTGCGCCGCCTCCCTGGGCAAATGTGTTTGAAGCAGTTGCAACTACTGCGAGGGCGAATAATAAAAGTTTCTTTTTCATAATAATGAAAGATTTGAATTGAAAAATGTTAGAGGTAAAAGTGAATTAAAATTATTAGCTGAAAATGGTTTTTGATGTTGAAAGGGCATTCTGCATTGCCTGTTCACGTATCATTTTAAGATAGTTGTTCGGCTGCATTGGCTCTCCCATCACGGCCATTTCTACTACTTCTTCAGGTTTTGGCTCTTCTATCACAGTCATTTTTACTACTTCTTCAGGCTCTAGCTCTTCATCGGTATATTCCTCTTCCTCAGCATATTCCCCTTCTGAATCTTCGAGGTATTCCTCTTCGGGGTATTCCTCTTCTGAATCTTCGGGGTATTCCTCTTCTGCCTGCGCTTGTGTATTATAGGCGGTAACTGTAGGTTCTTCAAAAGCCTTTGAACCCAAAACTTGGGAAACTTCCTCTTCATCCAGCAGATTACTCATATTGTACTCTATTCCTTCCCCTGAAAGTCTTACTGGCCTCCCTTTGGTCAGTAAATCCAGCAGAAAAACGAATCCATAATACACTAGATAAAGTGTTACAACAACGGTGAAAAAAGTACCCCACTCCATAAAGAAATAATTTAAAAGGCTATAAAATTATTACTGTTTCACTCTAGGAACCTCTTTCACTCTAAGAACATCTTTCAATCTAGGAACCTGTTTTCTTTCCTATCTCTCAATTCTTGAATCAATCCTTTATTTTTTATGAAGAATTGCTGAAGCAAAAAGCTTGTTAAGAGGTTAGAGTTAATTTTTTCTTTCTTTCTTAATAAATCTAGCACATCAGCAATGTCATCGTCAATGTAGACTGTTCTCTTATTAAATGTGAAAAATTCCTTTTCGGACTTTAATATTTTATGTAACTCTGTGAAAGAAGGAAATTCATCAACCGTACCATGTTCGGTTGCCTGTTTTTTCCTGGTAGGTTTTGCCTTTGTTACCTCCTGAGCTGGTTGAGCTGGCTCAGCAACTTGGTTAGGCTCCCCTGGGGTAGTGTCATGTGGCGTTTCAGGTTCTGCTATTACTTGCTTTGAATCTGAAGGAGTCTCTGCAGGTTTATCTACTGGCTGCTGCTTATTCTTTAATTGTGCTAAAAGACTCTTAGAGCTTTTAGGTTCTTTATGTTCATCCATTACAAAAATACTTTTAATAAGATTAAAAACAAATCAATACAAAATAAATATACCAAAATTTTGAAAAATAATTTTTAGGTAATATTACTATCCAAAATATGGTATGTTTATAAAGATTACTTAATTAATGTATATACACAAATCAAACAGGCTGTTGGGTTATAGACTGGTATATGAAGTCGAACGGCCCTTTGATAAGCTGCATAGCTTCACTGCTTATACTAAATGAGTCAATCCGCATCAGGGCAACCCTTTCTGGTATCTTTGGGGCCACTTCTCCGAAAGGCCTCAGAGCCTCAATCACGGATTGCTCTGTTTCGTATTTAATGCTGCTCATTACCCTTGTAGGCAGGAAAACAAGCTTGGCCTTTGCCGCCACTGCCTTAACTACTTCAGCAAAGAAGAAAGTAGATTCAAATATTGATTGCTCATAATTTATAGGGCAAATGATTAGGTCTGCCCCTTTGATGATTTCTAGTATTTTATCATCGTCTAACCTTCCTGGCATATCCATAATCAAATGAGCATCTGATTTCATTTCCTCAATGCCTTTTGCATAAGTGGCATATTCATCAATATCCATTTTCATTACTTCATAAAGAGGCTCATTTTTATACTCCTCTTTATTGCGCGTCCAACGCTGGTAAACCGTGTCCTGGAAATCAAGGTCTATCACCAGGATTTGTTCCTTCTTTTCCAGCACAAGATAATTTGCCAGTAGTGTTGTAATGGTAGACTTCCCTACCCCTCCTTTTTGGTTTGCAATTAGTATGTTCATAAATTAAAAGTTTGGTTTTCTATTATTGGTTAATTTTCCGCTTCCGCTTGTTGTCAGCTTCAGTTCCCCTTGAATTGGCCTGTAGCATATACTCTACTATATCAAGCATCTGGCTGAAGCCTCCGCTACTCTGCTCCAACTCTTGGTGTTCATGGGGTGAATACTCCCTGTCCAGGTCGTGAACTTTGGCTTTGCTGTAATCCAGCTCTTTGTCTGTAAGGTATGCCATATTGTAAATGGCATACCCGCCTTTGTCCACTAGGTAGGCTTCCCCCTCCTTCTTGGCATAGGAGTAGTTATTGTCTTTAGCGATTTCCCCTAAATCCTTTCCAGCATCAAGCAGGCTATTTAGCTTGTCTGAAATAATTTGCCGCTCCTGCTCTCTGGAATGCTCTGTATCGTAGTGGCCATAATCAAGCGGCTCTAAATCGTGCTTATTGACTGAGAAAATCTTGGCAATTATCTCTGATTCGGTTTTGCTTGAAAACCTGAATTTCTGCGCCTCTGAAAACCTGTCGCTATAATGGACCTGCTTCATGCGGTCTTTGGAAATACTGAAGCTTACCTGTTCCTCCCCCTTCAGCTTGATTTCTCCTTTACTATCAAGGTCAAATCCCAATTTTGAAAGCTGGCCTTTAAAATTCCTGTAGCCTAGCTTTTCATCCTGAGCCAGAAGAGTAATCAGCTCCCCCCCTGCCTTTAGTCTATCAGCTCTCGGTATTGCTGAAAGCAAAGCCGCAAGCTTCATCACCTGCGAACCCTTGAACACCTGTTTTTTTGCGTGGTCAACTATGGTATAGCCATAAGGTGTGTCTTTGCCCTGGGCCTTGTGAAATACCAGCTCTACCCCAAAATTGCTTTTCATTAAATCAGAGAATTCCTCTAACCCTAATGCTGGCTTGTACTTCTGGAAAATATGAGCAAGCTGCTTCGCCCTTTTTTCTGGCTCCTTGTACTGCTCTATTTTCGCCCCCACCTTTGTTTTGGCCTCTTGGTGAAGCACCGTATCATTTTTAATGAATTTGTATGAATCATCCTTCATCTTTACCGTTACTCCCTGCGCTTCCAGTAGCATCTTGAATTGGGCTTCGGAAGAGAAATTATAGCGCATGGCCTTATCTACATGGCTCTTTACCTCATAGGCCAAATCAGCACCTAGAATTTTCTGAATCACTGCCTGGGAACGTCTGCCCTCAAAAGAATCGTTAATCTTCTTTCCCTGGTCGTTAACTCGGCTGGAAACTATATGCACATGGTTATTGGCCGTGTCCGAATGAAAGTAAATTAGGAATGGGTTACCCCCATAACCCATTTCATCTAGGTACTGCTCTGCTATCTCTGTAAGCTGTTTGGTATCGTACTCTCTCCCCTCGCAAGAAATCACCGCATGAAACTGCGGATTTTTTACCCTACTGGCCTTTTCATCGGAACCGTTGGAATATTGGGTTAGGTATTCTTTGTAGTCCTGAACAGTTACACCAGAAAGCCCCTCATAAATACCGAAGTTCTTAATTGATACCAGCTCGGCAGAACCTCTATCGACCTTCTCTTCATTGTAACCAACCCCGTTAAAACTGGCAGAATTAGAAAGAATCTTTACAACCATAACCTTTGATTAAGCAGAAAACGAATCTTAAATATTAAAAATCCTTACTTACTTCTTCTTGTTGGAACGCAAGTAAGTTCTTATTGCTAGTAAAAATTCACTTTGTAAATCCATCATCCTTTTAAAATGAGTGTTGTAATCACCCAAAAGCTTAGGGTCAATCATTTTATTTCTATCTAGGTAATTCACATACTTAGCAATCTGATTGATATTAACACCTACTTTATGTATCTCACTATTTAGCTTACTGATAGCTAAAAGTAAGGGTCTGGGGTTATGCACCGCGTTACTTTCTGTTGATAGAAGTTTCAATCTGGCATAGGTACTCATTTCATCATAGCCAGAATCCTTTAGCCTTTTCTCCAACTCTTTGAATTCATCATCTGTGAATCTTAGGGTTATTCGGAAATCTTTTTTCTCTTTGGCCTCCTTCTTGGGCCTACCTCCTTTGGGGTTCCATTCCTTTTTTTCACTCTTTGGCCTGCCTCCTTTTGGTTTCCCTTCCGTCTTTTCACTTTCCATTTATTCCAAAATTATGAGTCGCGAATAATTTACCCCTTGGCTTCAAAGCGGAGCGAGAAGCTAAGGGCAAGAGGTTTTTGTCAGACAAAAACACTTCTTGCAAACCAAATCCCGAACCTACACTTTGCCCCCTTTTTGGTTTTGTGCAGCTTTTACAGGAACAGGGGTAAACCGATTTACTGCCATAAATAAGAGTTACTACCTCATGTGAGGATTGGGCTTATGACAAGTTTCCAAAAGACCAAACTTGTCATAAGCGAATATACAGAAACAGTTTATATAATACGTATTACGTATTATATAAACTGTTTCTGTATAATAAGCAATATATGTTATATAGTATCTAATACGTATTATATAATATGTATTACATAAAATCTAGTAAGTGATAGGTATTAAATGTTATGTATTATATAATATTTAATATTTAAAATATATTACATAATATGCAGTAAGTAATATTTAGTAAATTATATGTATTAAGTAATATGTATTAAGTAATAAGTAATAAGTAATAAGTAATAAGTAATAAGTAATAAGTAATAAGTAATAAGTAATCCATATTAGGTAATACTTATTACTTAATATGTAAAAAGTAATACATATTATATAATACTTAATTAATATTATATATTACACAACAAGTAATAGGGAATAAGTAGTTAAACAAGCTTAGAGAAAAGAAACAAAAAAACCCACTGTTTAGCGGGTTCCTGTAATTAAGAAAACTTGTACTTGCTCCTTTATGCTGGCTCAGCAGAATCGTTACTTTTTATAGTATCAAGGGCCAATTTAAATAGCAAAGTATCATCTATATTTAAAACTGCTGCAATGTCCATCAGTTCTCGCATTTTAAATAAACTAGGGTCTTCAATTTTAGCCTTCAGTCTGAGGTTATGAATCTTAGTAGCTGTAGCAATACTAGTAGGGGGGGCTATACTGAAAATTGTCTGAAAATCAGGAATAAGGCCGCTTTCTAGCATTTGTTTAGCCTTTTCAAATTTTAAGTTTGTTAATTCACCGTTAGCCATATATCAGATTATAGAAAAGCGTGTTAAAAATTTAGTCCTTAGTAAATATATACAAAATGTATATAAAAAAGAAGTACTAATAGTTTTACCTTCCAACAAAAGGGAAAAAAAACTAGTCCTTTTTCAAGCCGTTCAGCCAGAACAGAACAGCTCCAAGGCTGAGAATCATAAGCCAGACAAAAATAAGAAGTGCAAGCATTACGGGTTCACGCTTTTTAAAATTGCAATGTGTTCAAGGTAGGGGGCAAGCCTGTTAGTTGACTTAAAGCAGGTTACTTCTTTTATCTCGTTCCTGTCACCATCATACAGAACCTCTGCGTAGAAATCGCCCACAAAATACAAATTTCCTCTTTCGGGATTCGTTGCAAGAAAAGTACCTTCTGTGTAAACACATTCGGCCCTTTCCTCCTGGTTCAAAAATCTAAAATCATAAATGTTCATAGCTGTTCCTCCTTTACTAGATTAACTCTGTCTGCATGAGCACCACTATCTAAAAAAGCAGATAGAATCTGTGCTGCCTCTATATAACCTGTTGCCTTTACATAGCACTCAGGAATTGAATATTTGCCTGTTTTCAAATCATAGCCATTAGCAGTAATATGAAATTCTATTTCAGGCTGAGTTGGGTTATCTTTCATAACTACGTTATATCTTTAAAAATATACAAAAACCATATAGAAAACACTTTTATTCCACTAACTTATTCCACTAACCCCCCGCCGTAGGCGGTCGCTATATTGGGTTTGTGGGGGATGGTTAAACATCCCCTTCATCAGCAAAAGAATAATGCCCCTCCTTTGTCAAAATTAAATGGTCAAGTAAAACCATATCCAACAATTCGGCTCCCTGCTTCATTTTGTTGGTTAGGGTTAAATCTGCTGCACTTGGCTTTAGCTGGCCACTTGGGTGGTTATGAGCCAATATAATACCGCTGCAAGCCGTTAAAAGTGCTGCTGACAAAATCAGCTTAGGGTCTGCCACTGTTCCAGAATAGCCGCCTTTTGAAATTTCGCAAATACCTAAAATGCGGTTTCCTCTGTTCAGAAACATTACTTTGAACTCTTCCACAAACTCTATATTATCTTCATCCCAACTGGCCCTAAATGCCTTTTCTACGTCTGCCGAACAGGTAACCCGCATTAAACTGCTGGCTGGCTGGTCCAGCTTATAGCTTAGTTTTATTTGCGGAATTGCTTTTAGAATTTCCTGCAAGCTATTTAACTGGTTGGCATTTTCATTTACGTTTGAGGTTTCGGACTGTACGTTGTAAATTGTCATGGCCTTGTTTTTTGTGTGGATGATTAACTGATTACTTATATAAATATATACGTTTTATAGTTAAAAAGTTACGTTTTGTATATATTTAATTATCCACAAAAACAGACTCTTTTTTTCCCCTTTTGTAAAAAGTCTTACTGCTTTTGCTATCAGAATTGAGCTGGCCTCTGTTTAACCTGGTTAAACTTTGCTATCAGAAATTTAAGTAGTGGCGTTGGCTCTGCGCTGGCCTTTGTGTTCCTGGCCTGAAGAATGATGGCAAAAAAGAAAACCCGCCTTTTGGCGGGTCGCTAGATCTGGTTTTCTAATTTCCGAAACTAGAAAAATGGCGCTTCCTATAATTATTGATTTCCTTTTCCAGTTCCGGAAAGTCGCTGCAAACTTTTATTTGCTGGTTCACAAAATCAAGCATTGCCTTGGCTGTTTCCTCGTTGGCATTGTCAGGAAAATTGAAAGTATAAGAATTGCATTTGAAAGTAACTTTAAACTTTACGTATCTTCCTGGGCTGTTTAAAAGAAGATAGTATTTGCTTATTAAATTCTGGACAAGTTCATTCTGTCTTAACTGCCAGAAAATTTCACCTTGCCATTTTTTAAGCAGGTACTGTTTAAAAGTAGGGGAGGGGTTTTTGCCTTTCCTTTTCTTCGCGGCGGTTTTTCTCTTCAGGTCTATTTCTAACTGTGTATAGGAATAATCAAGATAGCGAAAACCACCGTTTCCTCCTTCTTCTAAATCCCGCATCAGGGGAACAGCCAGAAGGGGAAACTTAGAGTAAATTCTTCTGGCTGCTCTTTTCCTGCGGTTTCTTTCTTTGGCTGCTGCGCTCCATTTTCTATTAAGAGTTTCCATCGGCTGAAGAATTTATTTAAGGAAAGTTTTTATTTCATCCCGCAAAGCTGAGTATTCAGAATGAAGCTCTAAAAAACGGGTTCTGTGGTTTTCTTCGTTTTCATTCTCGGCTGCTTTTCTCCAATAGCTGGCCGTTAAATCAAGGGAAGTTTTTATTTTCTCTAGCTGGTCGCGTTCTAAATCAATGCTGAATTTCATAAGGCTAAATTTTTGAGGTTTGGAAAAAAGGAGCCTGCCAGATAGCAGGCCCCGTTCTTTTATGCTTCCTGCTGTGCTGCTTCCTGCTCCTGCTCCTGTGGCTCTGGCTTCAGGTTTAGAATAAAGCTTGCTGCCTTGAACGCCTTGGTGCTGGCGTAGATAATCATCGTTTTATCATCCTTTAGTTTGCTGGCCCATCCTTTCAAGTAGGCAACTGAATTTTCTATAACTGCATCTTTTATGCCTGTATGCGCATTTAAAAAACTGGCTCCCATTTCTGCAACTAATTCCTCTTTTGAATAGTTAGTATCACCGAAACGGCTGGTTTTATCCTCTGGCGTGAATCGGTTTAATCTTACCTCATGGCCTGTGCTGTGAATCAGCTCATGGAATAAAACAGAATGGTAGGATTGAGGATTTACAAAGTGTCCAATTGCTGGCATCTGCACTTTGTCATTAAATGGAGCGTAATAGGCTTCAGAGCCTCCGTGTTGTATTCTAGGGGCAGGAACAGGATAATTGTCTACAATTGACTGACAAGCCTCTATAATCTCGTTTTCGGTACGTTCCTTTACTTCAGGAAATTTGAACTCAACGCCTTCTATCTGGTCAATGTTAAAAACAGTCCAGATGAACGGCACGAACTTGTTTTGAATAACGTCTTTCGTTTCTCCTGTACTGGTGGTTTTCTCGCCTACCTTATTGCCGTAGATTTTCCAGAACAGTATCTGAGTGCCTTTTTCTCCTTTTCTCACATTACCGCCTAATTCTTTGGCTTGGTTGAAAGTTATAAAGTTGGGGGTTCTGTAGTTTTTCTCTATTGTTACATAGTTTAGATAAAAGGCGTTAAAACCTTCATAGCATCGGCCACTTTTGTAATTTTTAGGAAGTCCAGCAAAACCAGCGGTTCCCCAAGGCTTTTGCCAGATAACTACGCCTTGCTCTAATTTTTCAATAATTTCGTTTGTTACTGTTTCTGCTAACTGCTGGAATTTTTGCTGTGCGTTCATGGCCTTGTTTTTTTTGTGTGTGGATGATTAACTGATTACTTATATAAATATATACGTTTTGTACTTAAAAAATTACGTTTTATATATGTTTAGTTACCCACAAAAACAGGCTCTTTTTTCTCCCTTTTGTAAAAAAATCTTTGTTGAGGTTATTTTATCAGCTAATAAAAAGAGAAGCCCTGTAGATTTGACTTCTACAGGGCTTCTCTTGCTAAATATTTACTAACTCAGGAAACACTAACCATCTTCTAATTCAAGAAAGATTAATCTTGATTTTCTTCTTTCATAGCTATACTGGTAATTTGACCTCCTAACTATAATAGAACCTATAAAATAAGTATATATATGGCTGCAATACTTGAACGCCTATAGCCAAGAAGGGCTATAGGCTCATTATTTAGTATCTCATTAGCTGCAATACTTGAACACTGGCTTACTTGGGCTGCAACAGTTGAATGGTGGGCTGCAATACTTGAACGCTTTTAGCCCTCTAGCTGCAATAGTTGAATGGTGGGTTGCAATACTTGAACGCTTTTGGTCCTCTGGCTGCAATAGATGAACGATGGGCTGCAATAGATGAGCGCAAAGCTGCAATACTTGAACGCTTTTAACCCATTTAACCTATCTTCTTAATAAGAATTTGGGCCTTAAAATACTTCGGCTGCAATACTTGAACGCTTTGGCCTGGGTGGATGAATGGTTGCAAAAGTACTTCGGCTGCAATACTTGAACGGGTAGAACAGGTAAAATTGATTCCATATCTACTACAGCAGCACTAAATCAGGAGCCAGAATGAACTGTTTAGGAGTTTGTTTTACTAGCTGGCTGCAATACTTGAACGGTTTAACTGGTAAATTACAGCCTTTTCCTTTCAATGCATTCCCATAGTTTACCGTTCAGTATCATTGTTTTAGCTTCTCCGTTAGTTATCTCCTTGTTATAGGCTCTAAAGTAACAGGTTGTGATAGCGTTCACCTTTAAATCTGTATCAATGGAGTTATTGGTAATCCACCGTTGGAAGGGATCTTTTTCATCCTTGATTTCAACTTTATGGTACTTGCTGGTAAAGATTGCTGTTAGCTCCTCCATTAGTTTAAGGAAGAAAATATTGTCTCCTTGTGTTTCGGCTGTCAAATCGTGGAATGTAAGTTCTACCCAATAATCCTCCTGGTAACGCAGGCTTTCATCACCTCTTACGAACTTGTATGTAAAGTTGAGCTCTCCGACATTCTTCATTGCCTCCAGCACCCTCTTTAAAGATGTTTTTCTATTCTTGGGTTCTTCCACTACAATTCCCGCTATTCCTGCTAGATAATCAACAGTGAACTTTGTAGATGGTATCAATTTAGTAAGAAGAATATGCCTGGTTTTTTCCAGTAGCACGTACAGGCTTTTTCTACCATCACCCCCTCTACCTTTGCCAATCTTACTATAGCCTTTCGTATCTATAGTATAGTACCTTTGAAGAAAACCCTCTATCACTTCAGGAGCTAACCTGATTTCGTACAGTTTAACACTGCCGCTGTTACGGTCATGGTTCAGCTTTATATCCTGAAGTATCGAGAACTTAGTTAAGTGCGTTGTTTCTCCTTTGTTGTTGTAGGTATAAGATTTATCAAACACAATGTTATGGCGAATCATATTAAGCAGGGCAAAATCAAAAACTGTCTTAAATGTGTGCCCATTGTAAACAGGTGGAACTGCCTTCTTATTATTAACAAAGAAAGGGTGCAACTCGCACAGGGTTTGTTTGTTTCTACCGGTTTCCTTACAGAACTGGTTCAATGTAAAAGTGCTGAATCCGAATATATCATGTTTGAGCCTTTTCGATATAAAAACAATAAAATCTTTAACTATGCCTGCATCATCGAAGAAGCTTGATTCAATAGATTTTAGATTGTCAGCTATGCTCCTGTCAATCCTACTGAGATAATAATTCTCTTGAATTATAGTTGGTATATCATTGTTTTCTAAGTTGCTCATATTCGCTTTGATTAGTTATTAGTGAAGTCGGAACTTCTACATTTTTGAGGTGGTCTGTTTCCATCCACTAATTTCAATCCCTTCTAAGCGAAGATACTTATATACTGTAGCAGTGCTGCGTATCTCTAGTGCCTCCTGAATATCAGGAATAGAGCTGCCTCCCTTGTACAGTCTGGAAGCGTTGGCGGCTTTCTTTTTGGCCTTCTCAGTTAGACCTGGGGTGCGGCCCCCATTTTTCCCCCTGGCTCTTGCTGAGGCTAAGCCTGGGTACGTGTCCTCCCTTATCCAATCGGCCTGTAGCTCGGAAAGCGAGGCAAACACCCGAAAGATAAAACGGCCCATGCTTGTACTGGTGTCAATGGCATCTGTGAGGCTGACTAAATCAATTCCTCTTTCCTCTAGCTCCCCGACTAACTTAATCAAGTGGTTGAAATTTCTGCCTAACCTGTTCAACTTGTAAATCACTAGCTGGTCACCCTTGCGTAGCATTTTTAGCATTAGGTCTAGCTGTGGCCGTTCAGTCTTGCGGCCAGTTACTTTCTCCTGGAATATCTGTTCACAGCCGTATTTCTCTAGGGCATCAATTTGCCTGTCTAGTTTCTGGTCAATAGTTGATACCCTTGCGTAACCAATCTTTGCCATATTTTTTAAAAAACTCAATTTTCACACAATATATAAAATTTGATTAATTAAATGGTTACTTTAAAAAATAAAAGGCTGTTTGCAGCAATTTGAGAATTACTTTGCAGCACTTTAAAGCACAAGCTTGGAACATTTTATACTTTACATAAAAGGTGATATGGAACAAGGAAGGCTCCCCATATAAGGAATCCTCCTATTTTATAGCATAAAAGCACTCTTATACTCAATGGGAGGCA
>NZ_JABFAM010000025.1 GCF_013623775.1 Rufibacter sp. XAAS-G3-1
GCGCTCCGGAACGTGCGCCGAGAGCGAGAAGCGCAGCTCCTTCTCATCGGCAAAGTGCTTCCTGCCCTGCATCGGTAAAAAGATTTGGTGCTACATCCTTTAACGTTTATCTTCAGTCGGTTGTGCAACAAGCACAACACCTAAACGCCAGCATCGGCCGACGGCCTTCTGCCGCCGTTTAGCCAAGGCGTTGTGTGTAATTTATAATATGATATGGATATTTTTTATTAGACATTAAATATTATGTAGAATAAGGAACTATAGGCTAATGGAATATTTTGGTAGAGTATGCCTTTACGATATTCAGATATTTCATCAGAGGAGAAAGCCATACGTTCTCACACGGGTTTAAGGGGGGTGGAGTTCAAAGCCTTAGCTGGGAAGTTCGAGCAGGAATGGGAGCAGTATATGCGCTGCTTCACCTGGGAGGGCAAGCCTCGTGAGCGGCAAGGCAAAGGGCGCAGGAACAGCGTTTTGGGAAGCATTGAGGATAAACTGTTGTTTCTGCTTTACTATCTGAAGCTTAACCCACTACAGGAAGTGCTGGCGACAGCATTTGGGATGGGCCAGCCCCAGGCAAGCCGCTGGCCGGAAGTGCTTCGGGCAAGGCTAATAGCTACCTTAGCAAAAGAGAAAGTGCTGCCGGAGCGGAAAGCCGAGCGCCTGTACCGGCTGCTCGAGGATGAGGGGCGGGTTTTGATCGATGCCACTGAAAGGGGCGTTGGCCGCAGCATTGATGATGAGACGCAAAAGGAGTATTATTCAGGTAAAAAAAAGCCATACCATCAAAAATGTGGTACTGGCTGGCAGCAATAAAAGAATCCTTTACCTGAGCCAGACCTACGAGGGCAGCGTACATGACAAAAAGATAGCTGATGAAGCGGAAATTGAATTCGAGAAAACGATAGAGTTGCTGCAGGATAGCGGCTTCCAAGGCTTCTGCCCACAAAGAGCCATTCTGCCCATGCCCGAGAAGAAACCCAGAGGCAAGGAGCTAACTTGGGAGCAAAAGCAGCAAAACAAGCACAAAGCCGCTCAAAGGGTAGTCGTTGAACATGCCATCGGGGGCATTAAAAAGTGGCGCATCGTTAAAGACAAAATCAGAAGCTACCGCCATAAACTCAGAGATGAAGTCATGCTCATTGCTTGTGGACTGCATAACTTCTTGATAAATCTAAACGAGCCAATAAAAGCTTATTCTACATAATCTCTATTATTCCAAAGATTCAAGCATATAGTAAAAAGCTTGATGATACCACTCTATTGACTAATCAACATTGGGTTTCAGTAAATGAGATTGATGCTTTCAAAACAGTATATATTTTCAGAGGTAACTCTCAGCTGATAATCTCTGAAAATGGGAAAGTTACACGAGGAAGTTGGGAATACTTGAGCCACAATAGTATCATCATCGAAAGGCAAGAAGAAAGCTATCTGTTCAAGCACGGCTTTCTGGACGAATCAGTTTTAGCATTGAAAGTTGACGGATTAAATGAATATGCTGTTTTCGTCAATGAGACCAAGTATGGGAATGAGATAAACAATATCAACGATTTAATAAAGTTTCTGGAAGCAAAGTACACTCTTAAAGAGAAACAAAATCTATCAAATCGCTCTACTCAGCCTATCAATGACAATAGGTTAGGCAATGTAGAATTAGTGAATGGGGACTCAATTACTTTTTACCCGACAGAGAAAAACCAAACTACGATTATAGAAGGCTGTAAAGTTTTGATAAATGGCCAAAAACCACAAGACGGGTTGTATAAGTCTATTTTAAATACAAGATATGAAGTTGTTGACGGGATTCTGCATAAGGAATACCGCATTGAAAAGCATACTCAATCGAATGGAGCTGTAATTGAAATTGATAATTATAGAATGCAGACTTCAAAAAAAGGTAACAGGGTATGGCTAAACGACAACCCAGCTCCAGACGGAGAATATAAGACGGGTATTTTTAGCAGTTCAACAGTATCAAATGGCTTGATAGTATAAAAAAAACTACACACAATCGAGTAGACGGCCCCGCCAGCGTTAACTGACGGGGTGCGCCTCTCACACCACCGAACGTACGGGTCGCGTATTCGGCGGTTCGTTAAGGATAGCACAGTCGCTCTTTACACCAGCTGTGCCCTTGCCCTAGTTTGGGATAAGGCTAGCAAACTCCTGCGTTTGAACCTCCTTATCGGATTTCGGGCAACTTAACGTTCGGCCCTTCATCACCCTGTGAGGCCTCCGTAGCGCTTACGGCTCGTTCCCGGGTGACTACTATGGCTTCTGCTGACTTCTCCCCCCGTGCACGACAGGGCGAGACCTCCCCAGGTAAGACGCTTATCCTTCCACCTAACCCCGCTGCATCTACAGAGAGTCGTTTGTTGGCCAGGGGCTTCGCAAAGATGTGCTTGCTCACCCACGGCTCCCTGCCTCTTATGCAGTTTCTGTTCGTCGGTTCAGGTATTTGCAGTCCTGCTTCCTTCACTGCTTGCCTCACGGCAAACCAGCTTGCAGCTTGCTAATCGGCTTCACCAACTTGCCGATGAGGGACTTGCACCCTCTGGATAATCTGAGTACATTTCATGAGAAATATACTCGCGCCATGCTGGGCGCACACAATGTGCATAAGTCATGCTTCGGCCGACGGCCTAGCACGTTGTTTACACTAAAGGTTAGGCTGCATTTAAAAAACTTCTTCTTGGATAAGAATTAATAAAAACAATTGCTTACTTTTGGCGTTACTACCGTAAAGCAACAGTATGATTATATCTTTTGGCTCAAAAGAGACAGAAAAGATTTGGAACGGGGTACGAGTCGCTAAACTTCCTATGGAAATACAGGCAATTGGAAGGCGCAAACTTAGGATGCTGAACAACTCCCAGAACATCGCGGATTTGCGGATTCCCCCTTCTAACCGATTGGAAAAACTATCAGGAAACCTTAAAGAGTTCTATAGTATCCGGATTAACGACCAATGGAGAATCATCTTCCAATGGAACAATGGACAGGCCTCAGAAGTAGAAATTGTTGACTATCATTAAAAATATGGAGAAGCTACCCAATATACACCCAGGAGAAGTACTACAGGAGGAATTTCTTATTCCACTCAACATTACCGCTTACCGACTCTCCAAAGACATAAGTATTCCCCAAACCAGAATATCGGAGATATTGAAAGGGAACAGAAGAATTACGGCGGACACTGCCCTAAGGCTAAGTTACTATTTCGGGAACTCACCAAAGTTTTGGCTCGGCCTTCAGGACGATTATGACCTGGAAGAAGAGAAAGCCAATAAGCAGCACGAATTGGAAAGTATAAGGAGATTTGAAAAAAACGCAGCCTAACATTGTGTTCTATGGTAAAAGCAAGTAAAACCGCATAATATTCCCCAAGAACCGGCCCCTAGCTCTCACTCAGCCCTGCAGGCACACGTAGGGCGTGTTCCTCTCGATTACGGCCGGCGAACATGCGGCTCACGATCTTGTTCTTGATGGCGTTGAGCGCGGCCATGGGGTGCTTTCCCTCGGCGGTCTTTCTGTCATAATATTTCCGGTACTCGTTGCCCGCCTTGATGCTGGTCAGCGCGCCCATGGTGAGCAGGGCCTTTATCTTCTTGTTGGCGATCTTGGACACCCTCGTCCTGCCCCTCACGCTGGTGCCCGAGGAGTACCTGAAGGGCGCAAGGCCCGCGTAGCAGGGGAACTTGCGCCAGCAGGGGAACCGGGTGAAGCCCCTGGTGAGCACGAGCATCTGGTTGGCCGTCTGCCCGCCCACGCCCGGCACCGTGCACAGAAGCTCCTTCTTCTCCCTCAGTTCCCGGCGCTCGGCGACCCTGCGGTTCATCTCCGCCTGCACCTCCTTGAGCTTCCTGTCCAGGAGCGCCACCATTTCTTTCTCTATCCTCAGCAGGAACCTCACGTCCAGGCAGCCCCCCAATACTTTCAGTTCCTTGATTCGGGTCTTATGCGCCGACTTTTCCTTCAGCAGCCGCTCCCGCTGGGAGGAGAGCTGGCCCAGCTCCAGAAGAAGGCCGGGGGCGGCCTGGCCGAAGGTGAGCTCGTCCAGGTTCCTTTTCAGGTAGCGGGCGATCATCAGCGAGCCCGCCTGGTCGTCCTTTCCCCGGACGACGCCCACGGGGCGCCGGATGCGGTAGGCGCTCTCCGAGACGAACCTGAGCCCCTTCCCGGACAGGAACCTGCCCAGGCCGACGGAGTAGACGCCCGTGTCCTCGAAACCGAGGATAAGGCCGTGGTCCGGGCTGAGCTTGGCGGCCCACCTGACTAACTGGCCGAAGCCCGCCTTTGTGTTCTTGAACTGGGAGTGGCAGTGCCCGTTGTCGGGGAAAAGAGCGGTGGCATCCAGCACCATCTTGCTGACGTCGATGCCGATGAAAAGGTTTTTCCCATATCCTTCTCCTGGGTTTAAAGGAAGATCGGGCGACTCTCACCTTTAGCAGGCATGCAGGCCTAGTGTTCTATCTTGTCAGGGCCGACCGGAAGAAATGGGGGAGGACTAACACAATGTAGGGGCATGAAAACCTATGTAAACGTTTAGTTCTCCTCTCCCTTTTCTAATATAGTAAATCGCACTCTCGCAGGGTATAAACACCATGCCACGGCCGACGGCCTAGCACGTTGTTTATACTAGACATTGGGTTTAATACATTGTACTTCCTTTTACCAAAATCATCCTGGCCGGTATTGCGCATGTGATGGTGCGACCAAGTGAAGGATGGAGCTACATCAAGGCTGGTTTCTAAAAGACCCTTATTCTGTAAAAGCAGAGCAGATTCAGGAACTTCCTGTACCTGCTCTGCTTACTTACCACAGGAATTGCCTTTCTTTCTGGTGATGCCCACACCTGCCATACCTACCGGGTAAAAGTCTTATTCCATTCTAATGTTTGCTAAACAAGTATTATAACACACCTTTAAAAAATCACTTCCTTTAAGCTTCACCTCAGTCTCATCTATGTCGCTCAAGAAAATAATTCCAGCCCTGCTTTTGGTGGGAAGCAGTTTTGCAGCATCCGCCCAGGCGGTGAAAGAACATGGTGCCCTACGCGTGGAAGGCACCCAATTAGTAGACAAAGCCGGTCAGCCGGTTATGCTCAGAGGCATAAGCTTCGGCTGGCACAATTTCTGGCCCCGTTTTTACACGCCACAGACCGTGGGTTGGCTCAAGAAAGACTGGAAGATAAACGTAGTACGCGCCGCAATGGGCGTAGAACCCAAAGACGGGTACCTGCAAAAGCCGGAATGGTCTACCGAGAAGGTGAAGGCGGTGGTGGACGGAGCCATCAAAGAGAACATTTACGTGATCATTGACTGGCACAGCCACAACATCAACCTGCCCGAGGCGAAGGCTTTCTTCACCCAGATGGCTCAAACCTACGGCAAGAACCCACACGTGATCTACGAGATCTTCAATGAGCCCGATGAGGAAACCTGGCCGCAGGTGAAAGCCTACTCAGAGGAGGTGATCTCCACCATCAGAGCCATTGACCCCGACAATCTTATTCTGGTGGGCACGCCGCGCTGGGATCAGGACGTGCACCTGGCCGCCGATGATCCTATCAGGGGCGAGCGCAACCTCATGTACACGCTGCACTTCTACGCCGCCACCCACAAGCAGGAACTGCGTGACCGAGGAGATTACGCGTTGCGCAAAGGCCTTCCGCTGTTCATCTCAGAGTCGGCGGGCATGGAAGCCAGCGGAGACGGGCCTTTGAACGAAGCAGAATGGCAGAGATGGCTTGACTGGGCCGAGGATCGTCACATCAGCTGGGTAACCTGGTCGGTGTCTGATAAAAATGAAACCTGTTCGGTACTTCTGCCCTCGGCTTCGGCCACCGGCCCATGGAAAGACAGCGATCTGAAGCCATCGGGGCTTAAGAGCCGCGAACTCATCAGAAAATACGCCTCTCAGCCGGTAAAGAAGAACCAGGCAAAATCAAAGTAAGCGCTGGTTTACATTTCAGGCTTGCTGGCTCAACTAACCAGAGAAAGGTTCTGCGGAAGCATTTCTTGAGCAGCGTAGCAGCGCTACGGGGCAACGCAACCGCGCCCGCAGGGTTCTTTTTAGGATGGTTTGCAGCGCAAAAATGAAATCTAAACCAGCTCTAAGCCCAGCCGTACCATCGCTGGCTTTCTTCCGGCTTAAGATGGTTTTCGTGGAAACGCCCGGTGCTCTCTTGGGAAAAGAAGCACCGGGCGTTTTTGGCTTATTTTAGGCAAAACACGCGGTAAACGCATCCTCTCACCTCCAAAGCCGTGGCAAGAACCGGATTTTACGTGTACCTTGCACCTTTACTTTAAGCGCACCACCCGCATGATCCTCACCGACCTTCAGATTCTGGAAGAGATAGAAAAAGGCACTATCCTGATTGAGCCCTATGACCGCACCTGCCTGGGCACTAACTCCTATGACGTGCATTTGGGCAAGTACCTGGCTTTCTACAAAGACGAAGTGCTGGATGCCCGCAAACACAACCACATAGAGGTATTTGAGATTCCGGAGGAAGGCTACGTGCTGGAGCCCGGCAGATTGTACCTGGGGGTCACCGAAGAATACACTGAAACCCACGCCCACGTGCCTTTTCTGGAAGGAAAATCCAGCGTAGGGCGTTTGGGCATTGACATTCACGCTACCGCCGGAAAGGGTGATGTTGGGTTCTGCAACCATTGGACGCTGGAGATCTCAGTAAGCCAGAAAGTACGCGTGTACCACAACATGCCAATTGGCCAGTTGATCTATTTTGTGGTGAACGGCGGCATTGAGAACTACTATAACCAGAAAAGCAACGCCAAGTACAACCAACGCTCAGTGTACCCGGTGGAGTCTATGATGTGGAAGAACAAATTCTAGATTTTTCCAGGTTCACCCCCCTCCTTTGCCGTTAATTGGATATATTTTACCTGGGGTTGGTAGAACATCAAGAACTTTGCTCTCAGGCAATTATAATAGGCTCTAAAAGAAACAAACTACCCGCTGGCACGTTCTTTTCTTACTGGCCCTCAACTTTTTTGCTATGGGTTTTGTTCTAAAATAGATGGCACAGGAATTGTATAGAAACTCTCAAAACCGAACAACCATGAAAAGATTAGTGTATACCTTAGCCCTTGTTCTCTCTGTGAGCTTCGCGTCTTTCGCGCAAAGCGGAGGCACCGCTGAACAACGCGCCAAGAGCCTGTCTGATAAGATGATTAGAGAACTGCAACTGAACAATTACCAGTCGCGGAAACTTAGAGAGCTCAACCTCATGAACGCCAAGAAAATGGTAGACTTTGAGGCGAAACATGCCAATAACCCTGCCGAACTGGAGAAATGCATCAATGGGGTTTGTAAAGAGCGGGACATAGCCCTGGAAGACCTTTTGAGTACCGCCCAGTACTCACGCTATTACAGTGCCCGTAAATCTTTCAACAACTTTGACCGGCAATATGCCCAGCAGTTACTGAAAGAGAACGGAAAAGCCGCAAAAACGCTGATAGCTCAGGATAAAACCGATACCAAACGTACTTTCCCGCAGCCAGAGACCGCTCTTATCAAAGAGGCTGCGCCTAGAAACTAGCCTATTGTAAGTACCAACAAAAAAGCCGCTTTCTCAAGCGGCTTTTTTGTTGGTACTTTTTGAAGCTTACTGCGGGTTCTGGGCCGCGTTCCGGTTTTGCTGCTCCTCTACGTGCTGCATCAGTTCCTGGCACAGGCTGCGCATTTTCTCGGCCATCAGTTTGTCATTGGTGGCGGTTTCAATGCTTTGGGCCATGGCGCCAATAGTATCAATGCAGAAGTACTTCATCTCATCTACCGGCATGTCTTTGGTCCAGAGATCGATCTTCATGGTTCCGGAATCATTGCGGTCCCAAAGCGAAATATTGATGGCTTTGGCGAAATGGATGTCGGTACCGGCATCGGTAGCGGTCCAGCTGATGGCCTCCGGAACGCGCTGGTCATCTAAGGCAATGCTGAAATGTATCTCTGATTTTTTCATTTGTTTCATGGGTTGTGCGCTGCCGCGCAGGTTACTGAAAAACAAAGGTAAAATGTTTTTCTTTGTTGCAAGAGAAAGTTTGGGCATAAAGACATATAAGCCTCCAGTAATATAGACGATAGTTGAATTCTTTTTCTAGATTAGGTTCTTGAACTATAAGCTCTTGTATAAGATAACTATTCAAAATATCTTTTATGAAACGAATACTCCTGTTTTGTTTTCTACCACTTTCAGCCTTAGCTGCGCAAAGCCAAACAGATACTGTTTACCTAGACAAATACTACAGGATTAAACCAGACAGAAAAGAGGCTGAGTATTTTAGGCTAACTACGTATTCTGGCTCTAAGGAAGAGAAGAGACGGCTTGATACGTACTATTTAACTGGGGAGAAGTTTTACGAAGAGGATGCTGTCAAAGAAGCCAAAGGCAAGTATAAGAAGGAAGGCCCTACCAGGTACTTCTACAGAAATGGGCAAGCAAAGGAAGAACAGCTTTTCACAGGCAATGAGGTAAAACTCACCAAGTGGCATGAGAATGGGCAAGTGTATTACAAGTGCCTCAAGATAGACGGAAAAGAAGAAGGAGAAGCTTTAGGTTATTACCCATCTGGTAAATTACGAAGACGTGAGCAGTTCAGTAAGGGAGAACTTACAAAAGGAGAATGTTATGCAGAAAACGGCGAAGTTGTACCTTATTACCCGCACTTTACACATCCCGAATTCCCAGGTGGCACCAGCGCACTCATGAAAATGATTAATAACAGGTTTAGAATACCCCTTGAAGCAGCGAGAAGTGGTGCTTCTGGTATTACAGTGGTTCAGTTCCTGGTATCAAAGGAAGGAAAAGTACATGATCCAGAAATAATTAAATCCATACACCCTGCTTTGGATAAAGAAGTATTAAGAGTGGTGAACTCGTTGTCATACTTTAATCCAGCCACTGAAGAAGGTCAAGCATTAGAGTATGCCTTTTCTTTTCCATTTAATGTAATACAACGCAATGAAGTAAACCATCAGAATCAAATCAATAGGAATGGGGTAAGAAACAGGTAAGCCTATATAGTTGTCACTTTGGAGTTATTCATCTTCGTGGATAATGAAATACCGCTTTAAAACAGGAAAGCCTCTCCAAAATGCTTGGAGAGGCTTTCCTGTTTTAGCAGAATTTCTACTCTTACACGTAGTTGTTGAGCATGACCGGCATCACCAACATCAAGATGCTTTCCTCCTCGTCGTTGGTAGAGGGCATGAGCAAACCGGCGCGGTTAGGCGTAGACAGCTCCAGGGTGATTTCGTCTGAGTCAATGTTGCTCAGCATTTCGGTCAGGAACTTGGCGTTGAATCCTATCTCCATGTCCTCGCCGTCGTACTGGCAAGTCAGGCGCTCGTTCGCTTCGTTGGAGAAATCCAGATCCTCGGCCGAAATCTGTAGTTCGCTGCCCGTAATGCGCAGACGTACCTGGTGCGTGGTTTTGTTGGAGTAGATAGAGATCCGTTTCACCGAGCTCAGGAAATCGTAGCGGTTGATCACCAGTTTGTTCGGGTTCTGGGCCGGAATCACATTCTCGTAATCTGGGTAGCGCTCATCAATGAGGCGGCAGATCATTCTAATGTTGTCAAAGCTGAAGAACGCGTTGGAAGTATTGAACTCTACCCGTACCGCCGTGGCCTCATTAGGCAACGTGGACTTGAGCAGGTTAAAGGCTTTTTTAGGGATGATGATGGAAGCGGCATTGTCACTGCTCACATCTTGGCGGCGGTAACGCAGCAAACGGTGTCCGTCTGTGGCCACAAACGTGATGTTCCCGCTACTTAGCTGTACAAAAATACCGGTCATGGCGGGGCGTAACTCATCATTGCTCACCGCGAAGATGGTTTTGTTGATGGCGCGGCCCAGTACGTTTGACGGAATCTCAATGGCGTTTCCCCCCCGCACCACCGGTACCTTCGGGAAGTCGGTGGCGTTCTCACCAGAGAGTTTGTAACGGCCGTTGGATGAGCTGATCTCAATGGTGTAGGTTTCCTCGTCAATGGTAAAAGTTACCGGCTGATCCGGCAGGTTTTTCAAGGTATCAATCAGGATACGGGCCGGCGCCGCAATACGACCGTTTTCGCGGGCTTCCACGTGTATCTCCGTGATCATGGAGGTTTCCAGGTCACTTGCCGTGATGGTCAGGACACCGTCGTGGATCTCGAACAAGAAGTTCTCCAGAATCGGCACCACCGGGTTGTTGGCCACTACCCCGTTGATGCTAGTAAGCTGCTTGAGCAGCGCCGTAGAAGATACAATGAATTTCATCCGTTATAGTAGGTTTGGGAAAGGTCTTATATCGGGCAAAGTTAACCAAAAAAGGATTTTATCCTATGTTAACGGCGGTTTTGTTTGCGTTCCTCTCCTATTTTAAGCCCGTTTTTCTGAAAAGATGACAAAAAGGAGCATGGGGCTTTCAGTGCCCGGGAGAAGTAGCGTAAGTCTGCCTGATAATACTCTTTTCTGAGCTTTGAACTGGCTTCTGTAGAGCGGTTGACAGGTATTCACATGATATTGCGGTTGGTGGGTGCATGACTTACGTTGTTCCCTTAGCTTGCCGACTTTTGCGTGGAATTGGTGGGTGCACGGAATACGCTGTTCCCTTGGCATGTCCGCTTTTTGCGTGGGTGCAAGTGCTACATTGTTTCATCTGTTCCGCTAAGCGCTCACGGCCGCGGGGCCCCGTCTTCCCCTCTCGCACTGCCCTTTCGGCCTGAGACGTCTTTTTGGCTTAGTTTTGCCAATCTAAGGCCGAAAGCGATGCGCGCTCGGGGAAGACTGGAACTGGGGAAAGTAAATAATGTAGTTGTAGTGGCAGTAGCGGTTATGCCCACCAGTATTTACCTGTTTCCATTGGTTTTCTGGCGCAAGCGGCCGCCTGCACGTCGTTTTTAGGCTACTTTTATGAAAACAGGCATAAAACTTTAGTGCTTGTCTAAATTTGAAGTTTGCAGGCGAAAATGACCTGAGAGCGGTTCTGCAGAAGCGTTTTTTGAGGGGCTAAGCAGCGCCACGGTGTGATGCAACCGTGCACGCAGGTTCTTTTTAGGATTGTTTGCAGCGCAAAACTCAAATTTAAACATGCTCTTAAACAGCTTTATTGTCTGGGAAAGCTCTTTTCAACAGAAATCATGCTGCATAAACAGTTCTGCCCAGGCCATGTATCACATAACCTGGGCAGCTCCTGGCATGGAAGAATTTATGACGTTATTTCTGGAGGGCGTTTGCCTGCTTTAAAGGTTTAAACGAGCCAACTCCCAATGCTTTCGCGGTCTTAGCACCGGTGGCTTGGGGTTCTATTCCGGAAGAGGTGAAATAAAAGACTACGTTTGGCTCTGCTACCGTGATATAGGGCTGTTTATTGAAAACGGTTAAGACGTCTAGCACATTTCCAATGGAATTTTTATCGGCGCTTAGCACGTGGATGTTCTCGTCAAAAGAAAAGACCAGTTTGGTTCTGGTTTTGGCCATCAGTTGTTTCAGCTGCGCATAGGTTCCGCTGCCTTCAATGGAAACCATGAATTCATTGGTCAACCCTACCCACATTACGTCAGGATTGGTGGGTTCTTCGCCAAAGTAGGGATACGCGAAAGAAACAGTATGTTCTTTGAGCAGTTTTGCCATCAGTTTCTCCACGTCTGAGCAGGTAGAACCGGGGTATAAACTTATGACGGTGATTACCCCAGAATCCATTGTTATCTCGCTGTATATGGCCTTGAACTGCGGGAATCTTCCTATTACCTGCCTACGAGCCTTCAAAGACATACCATCGGCAAAGCCAACCAACAGCATTTCGCTTCTGGCCTTCCCGTACTGTACGGTACCAGATGCTTTATTGAAATAAGAATAGTTTTTACAAGCTGCACCACGTTTATCTGAGAACGTCGTTTCACTTAGGTTTGGCTCTACTTCCTCCTTTTCGCAGGAAAGAAGAAACATGGAAGCAAATGCCAGGCAAGTCAGAGAGAAGAATTTTTTCATTGTAAGAGGGGGAAATAGGGAATTAAAAATCGGTTTCTTGTCTCTCTTACGTTTTCTAGCTAAAAAAGAAGCATCTATCTAACTAATCTCAAAAATTTTCAGCTAACTTCCTCAGGGTCAGCCTTAAGCCCCAGAATCACTTAGTCGCTGGTCGGGTGGTTCTTCAATACTCCAACGCTTCTACCCACCCTTACGCTTTGGCCCTGATGCTTTTCCCTTTTCTCCGTTGATGTGTACTGCGTCTGTTTTAGTAGCTAATTGAAGAAACGCTCATGCGCAGAGTTGATAGGGAACTGCTTTGGATCCATGCCTACGGTTGGGCTCGCCGCCACAGACTCATCAAAAAAATAAGCCTGACTACTCCATTTTCATCTTCCAGACTCTAGCGTTTAGGGCCTGTTTTCTGAAAAACAGGCCCTAAACGCTAGAGCAAAGTCATGCCGCTGCGCCGATCAATCTTGCCGGTGGCGGTCTCCGGTAGACGGGGCAGATAGCCAAACTGTTTGGGGATCTCATATTTAGAAAGGCTTTCGCTGAGTTTGCCTTTGAGGTTGGTTTCCTCTTCCTGGGTGAGAGGGCTGCCTTCCAGTACCGCAATCAGCCGCTCGCCCAGCGTTTCATCTGGCAAGGCGGCGGCAAAATACCGGCGCGAGATTCCTAGTTCGGCTAGTGCTTCGCCCAAGGCTGCTTCTACTTTCTCCAATTGTACTTTCACCCCGCCCGAATTGATGGTGTTGTCGGCACGGCCGAGCCAGCGAAAAGAATTGTTATCCAGCAGTTCTACCAGGTCATTGGTGACCAAGGTTTCGCCACCCGTCACTTCCGCCCAGATAGTGAGACAGCCGCGCTCATCCTGGCCCAGGGTTACTTCCGGCGGCGCGGTATAGTAATCGGTTTTCTCGGCTCCATTCAGCCGCCGGACGGCAATGTGCGAGATGGTTTCGGTCATGCCGTAACTCTGGTACACCGGCACTTCCAACTTCTGCACAGCTTCTTCCAGCGTCTTGCCCACGGCGGCCCCGCCCAGCAGAATGGCTCTCATCTGGTTTAGTTTGGCCACCTTTTCGGGCGTCTGTTCCAGAATGGTTTGCAGTTGCAGCGGCACCATGGCTATGAAATCAAACTCGGCGTCTGGGTCTACGCTGGCCAAAGGGTTCCCGGTGGGCTCAATGATGGTCATGTGCAGGTTGCCCACCAGGCCGCGCACCAGCATCATCATGCCGGCAATGTATTCGGTGTTTAGGCAGACCAGCACCCGGTCTTCGGGCTGCAAGCCGAAAATACCCAAGGTTCGCTTGGCACTCGCCTCCATTCTATCGCGGGGCAGTTCCAGGAACTTCGGCGTGCCGGTACTGCCCGAGGTCTGCACCGGATATTCCTGCACGCCCTGCAGCCAATTCTTGCAGAATTCCAGCGTTTTGGCCTCATACCCGTCAATGGGAATGCTCTCCCGGAAAGAGTAATGCTGGATTTCGTCTAAAAAGAATTTCTTGCCATTCAGGAGCAGGTGGTCGGGCATGAGGGTAGCACGTAGTGTGTATCAGGTATCACGATGAAACAAAGTAAGAGAACAATTTCCTTTCTGGTGCGCTCTCTTATGCTCTCTTACTAGAAAAAGCCCTTAAAAAGTTACGGAGCAGCCATGAAGTTTGCCTTCAGCACTGCCCCGCGCATAATCTTTCTTGCATTACAAGCACCTATACCTTCATCGTGATACCTGCTACTTGCTACAAACAAATCAAGGAAACTTAGGGTACTTGGAGAAGTCTGGTTTGCGTTTCTCCAGGAAAGCGTTTTTGCCTTCTTTGGCCTCGTCAGATAAGTAGTAGAGCAAGGTGGCGTCTCCGGCCAATTGCTGTACCCCGGCCTGGCCATCCAACTCGGCGTTGAAAGAGGCTTTGAGCATGCGCAGGGCCAGCGGACTTTTCTCCAGAATCTTCTGGCACCATTCTACGGTGGTTTCCTCCAGTTGCTCCAACGGTACTACTTTGTTGACTAAGCCCATGTCCAGGGCTTCCTGGGCATTGTACTGGTCACAGAGGAACCAGATTTCGCGGGCTTTCTTCTGCCCTACCACGCGCGCCAGGTAAGATGCCCCGAAGCCTCCGTCAAAGGAGCCTACTTTGGGGCCGGTTTGCCCAAAACGGGCGTTATCTGCGGCAATGGATAGATCACACACCACATGCAGGACGTGTCCGCCGCCAATGGCCCAACCGGCCACCATGGCAATCACGGGCTTGGGAATACGCCGGATCTGCATCTGTAAATCCAGCACGTTCAGGCGGGGCACCGTGTCTTCGCCTATGTAACCGCCGTGCCCGCGCACGCTTTGGTCGCCGCCGGAACAGAAGGCTTTGCCGCCCTCGCCGGTGAAGATGATGACCCCAATCTCGGGATTGTCGCGGCAGATGTTCATGGCATCAATCATCTCGGCCACGGTGCGCGGGGTGAAGGCGTTGTGCACGTGCGGCCGGTTGATGCTGATTTTAGCGATGCCGTTATAGAATTGGAAGAGAATCTCTTGGTATTCTTTGAGCGTTGTCCAGTTGAATTTACTTTGCATGAACCTCGGTTTAAATGAAAACAATGAGGGCATAAAGGTAGTGTGCCCTTGCAAGATTATGCAACGGTATGCCCGGAAATCGGTTCTTCTTTCAGAAACCTTTTTACTCGCGTGAGCGCTTTTTCTGGTTCAGCCGCTTCTCGTTCATGGCAAACGTATGGCCTACCGAGTAGTAGCCGGAACCGCCCACAAAGTAGAAAATTAGCGCCAGAAGAGTGATGAGCGAAAGGGCAAACTGTGGATTAACCGAGAAAAACCCATGGCCTGCATTAAAGAAGAAAACCGCCCCAATGAGGTCAGGAATCTGAAAACCAATGGCTACCCGCGTAATGAGGCCCAAGGCAATCAAAACACCGCCACCAGGTGCGCAAAGGCCACGTAATGCGCCAACCCAATAAAATGAAACTGGCTGTTCTGAATGATTTCGGCTAGCGCCGAGGTATCAGCAATAAAGGTCAGGCCTTTGTAGAAGATAAACAGACCCAAAAGAATTCTTCCGTAGTCATAGGCTACGGGGTGGTGCTCATGTTGCCACTGGTCAACTTGGTGTACCCAGGCGCTGTTCTAAGTAGCGCCTCCGTTCAAGGTTATCTGTTCTTTCTTAGCGACAGACAAACAAGATGCGGGAGTTCTAACTTAAACAAACTCGCGGGCATCCAAAGAAGGGCAGAAATACAGGAACTCAGAAGAGGTTAAAAGTAGAAGCTGTTTAGAGTTTATGCCTGTTTTCATAAAAACAGGCATAAAACGGGGTAGAGTAGAAGTTTGTGCCCATGTCATAGATAAACCTCCTGTTTTTGGGCTGTTTTCATAAAAGTAGCCTGAGAGCCTGTTTAAATTTCATCTTTGCGCTGCAAACGGCCATAAAAAGAACCTGCGTTCACGTCTTTCTCACACCGTAGCGCTGCTACGCTGCTCAAAAAACGCTTTCGCAGAACCTTTCTTTGGTTAGTTGAGCCCGCAAACCTCAAATGTAAACAAGCTCTGAAAACGACGGCACAAGCGGACGCTTGCCCCAGAAGAATTGCTTTAAAAGCCGGTTAGTGAAAAACTCTAAACAGGTTCGTAGGCTTGGTAAAAAAAATCTACCTGACGCGGAAAGATGTATCATTCACGGGTGGTGCAGTTCAGTGTTCACCACCTGGTCTTCATTGGCCAGGCGGGCTTTGAGGGAGTGCGATTTATTTTTCTTGAGCAGCCGTTTCCGCTCGGTCAACGCTTTGTCATCAAAGGAGTAATACCCAGACCCGCCCACAAAATAGAAGGCCAGGAAAAACAAGGTATAAAGGGCCACCGCGAAGGGTGAATAAAGCGAGAACAGATCATGTTCTGGGCTGAGGAACAGGACGGCACACATCACAATAGGGATTTGGGCCAGGCAGGCTAAACGGGTATGCCACCCCACCATAATCATGATGCCCCCAATCACGTGGATGACCGCGATGGCATACGCAAAGAAGGAAGCGGCAGAATACAGTTTGCTGTCTAATAAAATCTGCTCCAGAGCCGTGATATTCAACAGGAACTGCACTCCTTTGAACAGGAGAAAGCCTCCCAAGGCAATGCGGCCGTAATCATACAGCACCACCCGGTGCTTATGATGCCATTTTTCTACCTGATTTGTAAACTCCATGATTTTACCGCCTTTACAACAGCGTCTCCATCAGTAATTTACGACTTCTTCCAGCTTAAGTCAATGAATACTTTGTTAATTTTTATATAAAATTCTTAGAAGTGTATTATAGTTGAATACCTGTCGCAACTTGCTCTCTGTAGGCGGCAAAAACGGCATAATTCTCTGCGCTATCTGTCTCTACTTCTATCAACTGAGGCCCTGCGGTTGGCTCAAAAAAGGCCGGCAACAAGGCAGCCAAAGCATCTCCGTCCGTTACCTTGTGGTAGGTTAACCCCATGTCCTCAGCGGTTTTCTGGGCCGTTTGCCGCTGATCGGTCTCAAAGTAGGGTCTCAGTTCCGGCTGGCTGCGCGGGCCTTCAATGATCCTGAAAATGCCGCCTCCGTGGTTGTTCAGTACCACAATGCGCAGGTTCTGGGGCAGGTAGTTGTGCCATAGGGCGTTTCGGTCATACAGGAAAGCCATGTCACCGGTGACTAGGGTTACCAGTTTATTTGTGCGCAAGGCCGAACCTACGGCCGTGCTGGTGCTACCGTCAATGCCGCTGGTGCCCCGGTTGGCAAACACCTCCACGCCCTCGTTTTCGGCTACGCCGATGAGGTTGGCATAGCGCACGCTCATGCTGTTGGCTACGTGCAGCAGACTGTTAGCGGGCAAACTCCTGAGCACCTGGTAACACGCCTTGAATTCTGAAAACGGGCTGTTTTCCTGAAAACACTCCAAAACCGTTCTCCCCTGTTTTTCCAGCCCCCGCCAGGTCTGACTGAATTCCGGCAAAACCTGTCTTCCATTGGCGTTTGCAGCTACCTCCCGGAAGAAGTCCTGCGGGGTAGTTCTGATGATGCGGGTGAGTGCCTGAAACGTGTCGGCTACTATTCCGGCGGGCTGCACGTGCCAGTGCGGCAGGCTTTTCTGCTGACGCAGAAATAATTTCAGGTTTTTGGAAATCAGCGACTTATGAAAGGTGATCAGCAAATCTGGTTTAAGTTCTTCTGAGGCGTGCAGGTGCTTGGCACCCAGAAATACATCATGGTAGTTGATGGTCTCTCCGGCGGCCTGCTGGTTGCTGATGGTATCTGTGATGAAGACGGCACCTGTGGCACGGCAGAACCGCACAATTTCAGTGTGCAGGGCCTCGTCCCGCCTACCCTGCCCGGCCACTACCAGCACTCTTTTGTATTGCGGCAGTTCCTCTTTCAAAGTCTCCCAGGCCTGGGCAGGCAATCCGTAACCAGAGGGCCACTCTTCCATGATTTTCACATCAGAAGAATAGGCGAACTCCTCTCCTTCCTGGGGGTAAAATGGCTCCCGCAGTGGGATATTCACGTGTACCGGCCCCTCTGGGAAAGCGACTACTTCATTCAAGGCCTCATTGAGCAACCGGGCAGCATACCACTGAGAATCAACATGATTCGTGTCTACCGGAAAGTCCAGGCTGCGTTTCACGTGCCCCCCGTAGATTTTTGATTGCCGAATGGTTTGCCCGTCCAGTTGGTCTATCCACTCGGGCGGTCTATCGGCGGTGAGCACCAGCAGGGGGATGTTCTGGTAGAAGGCTTCGGCCACGGCCGGGGCGTAGTTGTAGGCGGCGGTGCCGGAGGTACAAACCAGAACCACCGGCTTGCCGGTCTGCTGGGCAATACCTAAGCCAATAAAGGCGGCGCTGCGCTCATCGGGCACGGTGCGTACGCGTAGCTGCGGGTGCCGGGCGAAGGCCAGCGTCAAAGGCGCGCACCGGGAACCCGGCGACAGCACCACCTCCTCTACCCCTTTGCGGGCACAGATTTCGGCAATATCTATAACGGCTTGTAAAATCATGATTCAGACGCTTGAAATAAACGGAGCACGGTTTGCATCTTGAGTTCGGTTTCCACCCACTCTTTGGCCGGGTTGGAATCTGCGGTCATGCCGGCCCCGGCATACGCCGTCACGGTGTCCTGCCCCAGTTCCACGCACCGCAGGTTCACGAAAAGGTTCGTCTCCTCCCCCAACTGCACCGGCCCCATAAAACCGCTGTAATAACGGCGATCATGTACCTCCAGTTGGTGTATCATTTGCAGGGCAGCCGCCTTGGGCATTCCCCCTACCGCCGAGGTGGGATGCAGCAGTTCCAGCATTTGGGTGCCCAGTTTGGGGAAACCCACCTCGTCCATGGCGGCGCTAAAATCGGTGCGAAGGTGCAGCAGGTTTCCGGCTCTGATGGTACGGGGGCCCATTTCCACGTATTCGCGCAGCCGCAGGTGCCGGAAGCAACTCACCACGTACCGCTGCACCAAAGCCTGTTCTTCAATTTCTTTCTGCCGCCAGATGGCATCGGCGGGCGTCAGGCCATCGGTAATCGGTTGTGTGCCAGCAAGAGCCATCGTGCGGAACACCCGGTGCCGGTCAATCTGCACCAGCAACTCGGGTGAAGCGCCCAACCACGTACCCAGCCCCGGAATGGCCACCAGCGAGACAAAAGCCGTGGGATACAACTGGGTAAGTTGGGTAAAGGCATTCAGCAAATCAAAACCCTCAAACAGGGGCAGCGTTTTGGTGCGCGACAAGACCACTTTCTCCAGACACCCCGCTTGCATGGCCTTTACGGCAGTGGCTACCGTTTGCTCAAAGGAATCGCGGGTGATGGACTTTACGGCTCCCGCCGGATGGCTGGGCCACTTCAACTCTGAATGCTGTTTTTGGTCTGTTTTCTGAATATTGGCCCAAAAAACGGAGGGTAAATGGCTCTCTCCCCTCTCTAGTGAAGCATCTGGTTTACCAGAGAAATACAGGTCAGCGGGCAGAAACGTGCCAGGGGCTGTGGTGGCGTTTTGGAACGGACAGAAGGCAAATCCCTGTTGTGGCCCTTCCATAGGCGGCAGCGTCTGCTTTGCCTGGGCAGCTACCACCGCCTGTACTTCTTTGGTGTTGGGCAATCGCCAAAGCGCCACCGGCAGTTCAGCCGCCAAGGCTGCTTGAAAAATCTTGAAAGCCGTTTCTTCGGGGGAAGTTCGGTCAGTGAGCGGGGGGATGGAAGAGGTGGTTTCTAGGGACATTTACGGGTGCTTGCAGAGCAACTACAAAGTTTCAGTTTAAAGCAAAACAATGGTAGGTAAGCTTAATTATGGACTACTATCTCCTCTTGGGTAATCTCTAGTAAAGAATGCTTTGAGAACAACTCCTGAATCAAGGAAAGATGCTTCTCAAAAAGATTCAGGAGCACTTGGTTTCTGATGTTTCCTGTTTTGACCAACAACAATTGAGGTGGCACTTTCTTAAGAAGGTATGACTCCAGGAAATCTGAATCTTTTGAGATGACGATTCTCTGTTCATCCGCTGCCAACTAAGCAATAAAGCCATCTTTCGTTTTATTCTTATCTGGCAAATCTAAGGTATGAACAGACTCGATTCCTTTTGAACGAAGGAGGTCTGAGAGGCTTTTGGGCAGTTGCGCATCTACAATAAACTTCATGAAGCAATCCGGTAGATGCCTTTTACCTGCATCAGCTTTGCGGCATACTGCAGACAGGCCAGAAAATCTTCCCTCTCCAGGTCTGGAAAGTCTTCAAGCAATGCTTCTATGGACATACCGGATGCTAGCAACTCCAATAGGTTCTCTACCGGACAACGCAGCCCCCGGATAGTGGGCTTGCCATGGCAGATTTCCGGTTCAATGGTGATGCGGCTTAATAAGTTATCTTGCATAATGTATCTTCGTAATAAAGGCTTACTCCAGCTAACACAATTCCAATTCAATACGCATTATCTATCCAGAATAGCCATGGTGATGCGGCTGATGCAGATTAAATCACCGGCTTCGGAGGTAATACGGATTTCCCAGACGTGGGTCTTACGGCCTATGTGCACCGCACTGGCTTTGCCGTACACGTAGCCGCTCCGGGCGCTCTTGATATGGTTGGCGTTTATCTCCAGGCCAACGCAGTATTGCTTGGTCAAATCCAGGAACATGGTAGCACCAATGCTGCCCAGGGTCTCGGCCAGGGCCACCGAGGCACCACCGTGCAGCAGGCCCAGGGGCTGGTGCGTGCGGTGGTCAACGGGCATGCGGCCAATGAGGTAATCATCGCCAATCTCGGTGTATTCCATGCCCAGATGCTCGCCCATGGTGTTTTTATTTAAAGCATTTAACCCTTCCAGGGTGATATCGGCGCGTCTTTTCATCCAGAGTTCTCGTATTTATGGCCTACCTTAGAGCCTGCAAATTAGCGTAAAATTGAGCCTCAAAAAAATCTACCTCGTTCGGCACGGCCAGACAGACCTTAACCTGCAGGGAATTGTGCAGGGGAGCGGCATTGACAGTTCCCTCAATGAAACCGGCCGCTGGCAAGCAAATAAATTCTTCCAGGCCTACCAAGACATTCCCTTTGACAAAATCTACACCTCGGCGCTGCAGCGCAGCGTGCAGAGCGTGCAGGGGTTTATTGACCTGGGCATTCCGCACGAGCAACACGCGGGCCTGAACGAGATCAGCTGGGGAACCCGCGAAGGCACCCGCATCACCCCAGAGGAAGACGCGTACTACTTTGACATGCTCCAGCGGTGGCAGAACGGCGAGACCAGCGTGCCCATTGAAGGCGGCGAAAGCCCCCAGAACGTGGCCGACCGTCAGAAACCCGTCATCGACCTGATTCTTTCCCGCCCCGAGGAAAAGACCATTCTGGTGTGCATGCACGGCCGGGCCATGCGGGTGTTACTCGCCCAATTGCTGCGTTACCCGCTGCACCAAATGGATAGGTTTGTGCACCATAATCTTTGCCTGTATGAGCTGAACTACACCGGCTCTATGTTTTGGGTGTCGCGTTTTGCCGATGTCTCACATTTGACCTAGAAAAAAGAACAAGATTCCTGATTTTGGCCTCATTTCTTGAAAACAAGCCAAAAACAGCCGCAGAATCTCTTAAAAGCATATTTGTATTACAGCATTTTTGCCTCTATTTTTGAGGCCTTAAACCCGAGCAAAAAACTATGGCCGAAATCATCCGAATGCCCAAGATGAGTGATACTATGACCGATGGGGTCATTGCCTCATGGTTAAAGAAAGTTGGTGACTCTGTGAAATCTGGGGACGTTCTTGCCGAAGTGGAAACCGATAAGGCGACCATGGAATTGGAGTCTTATGAAGATGGGACGTTACTGTACATCGGCCCTAAAAATGGTGAATCTGTACCCGTAGACGGCGTGTTGGCCATCATCGGGAAACAAGGTGAAGATATCTCCGGCCTTATGGCCGAAGTAAACGGTGGTGGCGCTGCCCCTGCCGCCCAGGAAGCCCCTAAAGCCGATGCGCCGAAGGAAGAACCGAAAGCAACTCCTGCCCCTGCTGCCCCATCGGCACCTGCCGCAAACGTGAACGCCGAAGTGGTGCGCATGCCCAAAATGAGCGACACCATGCAGGAAGGCACCATTGTGGCCTGGCACAAAAAAGTGGGCGACAAAGTAAAATCCGGTGACCTGCTGGCTGAGGTGGAAACCGACAAAGCCACCATGGAGCTGGAGTCTTATGAAGACGGTACGCTTTTATACATTGGGGTGGAAGCCGGTGCCTCGGTTCAGGTAGACGGCGTTCTAGCCATCATCGGCGAAGCCGGTGCCGATTACCAAGCCTTACTGAACGGCGGTGGTAAAGCGGAGGACAAAGGCCCAGACGTCATGGTTGGTTCCATAGAAGAAGTTACCCGTGCCGAGAACCATAAATCTGACGCGCAGTCGCAGTCTGGCGACGGCGTAAACCAAACCGTTGGGGCTCCGGTACCAGGCCAAGGTACTGAAGCCACTTCTGGTTCTTCTGCCAACCAAGGCCGCGTATTGGCTTCCCCGTTGGCGAAGAAGGTTGCCCAGGAAAAAGGCATCAGCCTGGCAGACGTGAAAGGCTCCGGTGAGAACGGCCGCATTGTGTTGCGTGACGTGGAGAACTTCACCCCTGGCGCCGCGGCCCCTAAAGCCCAACCACAGACTGCTTCCGCTCCGGCCCCGGCTCCGCAGGTATCTGCTCCGGCTCAATCCGGCGAAGCCTTCACCGAGGTTCCGGTATCACAGATGCGTAAGGTAATTGCCCGCCGTCTGTCTGAGAGCTTGTTCACTGCCCCGCACTTTTACCTGACCATGGAGATTGACATGGACAAAGCCATGGAAGCCCGCGTGAGCATGAACGAGGTGGCCCCGGTGAAAGTCTCTTTCAACGACATGGTGATCAAAGCCGCTGCCGCTGCCCTGCGCAAGCACCCGGCCGTGAACTCATCCTGGTTAGGCGACAAAATCCGCTACAACAACGTCATCAACATTGGCGTGGCCGTAGCCGTGGAAGAAGGCCTGCTGGTACCCGTGGTGCGCAACGCCGACCAGAAGTCACTTTCTACCATCTCTGCCGAAGTGAAAGACCTGGGCGGAAAAGCCAAATCCAAAAAGCTTCAGCCGTCTGACTGGGAAGGAAGCACCTTCACCATCTCTAACCTGGGCATGTTCGGGATTGAGGAATTCACCGCCATCATCAACCCACCAGATGCGTGTATCTTAGCCGTAGGCGGGATCAAGCAGACACCGGTGGTGAAGAACGGACAAATCCAGATTGGAAACGTGATGAAGGTAACCCTTTCCTGCGACCACCGCGTGGTGGATGGTGCCGTAGGTTCCGCCTTCCTGCAGACCCTCAAAGGCTTCCTGGAAGACCCGGTAAGAATGCTGGTTTGATTTGGTGTAGTTGTTAGTGATTAGTTGTTTGTTGTTAGAAGACAAACTTTATATAAGAAAGAGCCGATGGAAAATTCCATCGGCTCTTTCTGTTTAGAGCTTGTTTAAATTTGAGGTTTGCAGGCGAAAATGACCAGAGAAAGGTTCTGCGGAAGCGTTTTTTGAGCCGCGTAGCAGCGCTACGGGGCGAGAAAAAGGTGAACGCAGGTTCTTTTTATGGTCGTTTGTAGCGCAAAGATGAAATTTAAACAAGCTCTTAGGGGCTGTTTTTTGGAAAACAGCCCCTAAACAGAATTACTTCTAATCCTTCAGGTTAAATGGAGGGGCAATCCCTTGTGGTTGCCCTTTTCGCGTATTGACATTGGGTGCCGTAACTGGGTGGGGAGCCGTGAGGGCAACCACAAGGGATTGCCCCTACAGCATGGTGTTTAGAGCCTGTTTTTGGGAAATGAGCCGGAAAACACTTTTCGCATTCAGGAATACCAACCATGCAAAAAGCCGCTTCAGGCTGTACCCGAAGCGGCTTTTTTAGAAGGCAATCAGAAGAAAGTTAGTAATGGAACCGCACGAAGGCCTCCATGGCCTCGTAATCGGCGAGGCCGAGACGGTCGTAGCGGCGGGCGGTCTCACGGTTGCGCTCCTGGGCGCGTACCCAGAACTCGCGCTCGTCGTCGCCGGGGAACACGGGACGGTCTTTCTGGCTTTGGTGCTTGAAGATGGCGTTCCGCTTACGTCCTACTTCCTGCGGGGAGAGCGGCACCGCCATCTCAATCTCGTGCGTCTCAAACTCGTGCCAGGCCCCCCGGTACATCCAGAGCCAGCAGTCTTTCACCCATTCCTCGGTTTTGCTTAGTCGGCGAAGCGCTTCTACTATAATATTGAAACATACGATGTGCGTACCGTGCGGGTCTTCAAAATCGCCGGCGGCGAACACCTGGTGCGGCTTCACTTTTTGCAGCAGATCCATGGTGAGTTCTATGTCCCGATCTGTAACGGGGTTCTTCTTGGTCTTACCGCTCTCGTAGAAAGGCAGCGCCTGGAAGTGGATGTGGTCGTCTGAGAGACCGGCGTAGCGCGCGCCCGCAATCGCCTCGCTCTTCCGGATGAACGCCTTTACGTCCTGAATTTCCTTGGTGTCTACCTGGTTAGGGTGCTTCTGCCCAATGAACGTCCGCATCTGCTCGTACACGGATGAAAGTATCTCTCCGTCTTGGCCAATGCTTCGGCTGAAGTCTATGGCAAATTCCATGTAGCGCAGCACGTCATCGTCCCACACGGCCGTGTTGCCGGAAGTCTGGTAGGCCACGTGTACATCATGCCCCTGGTCTACCAAGCGGATGAACGTACCGCCCATGGAAATCACGTCATCATCTGGGTGCGGGGAGAAGATGAGCACACGTTTCTGGGCCGGTAATGCCCGCTCCGGACGACCGGAATCATCGGCGTTCGGCTTGCCGCCGGGCCAGCCCGTGATGGTGCGTTGCAGTTGGTTGAAAACGTCAATATTGATGTTGTAGACCGGCCCCCGGTTCACGCCCAGTTGGGCCATGCCGTGGGCGTTGTAATCTTCCTCGGTCAGCTTCAAAACCGGCTTCTTCACTGTGTCTGAGAGCCAGATGACCGCTTTACGGGTTAATTGGGTATCCCAGTGGCAGTCTTTCACGAGCCACGGCGTGCCGAAACGGGTCAGGCCCATAGCGGCATCCTGGTCCAGCACGAACTCTACGTTGTCAGAAAGCTGTAGGTAGGTGGCCGGCACCTCGCCGGAGATCTCGCCTTCCACCGCCTTGCGCACGATGGATGCTTTCTTCCCGTTCCAGGCCATCAGCACAATCTCGCGGGCCTTGAAGATGGTACCTATTCCCATGGTGATGGCCTTGGTGGGTACATTCTCCTTGCCCCCGAAATCGCGGGAGGCGTCGCGGCGGGTCAGATCGTCTAGGGTGACCAGGCGCGTACCCGAGTTGGGTGCCGAACCGGGCTCGTTGAAACCGATGTGGCCCGTTCTACCAATCCCCAGTACCTGCAGGTCAAGCCCGCCCAGTTCCTCTATCTTGCGCTCGTACTCCAGACAGAAAGCCGGAATGTCCTCCAACGGCAGTGTACCGTCTGGGATGTTCACGTTGGCTTTGTCAATGTCAATGTGGTTGAACAGATTTTCGTCCATGAAGCGCACGTAGCTTTGCGGGGCCGTGGGCTGCATGGGGTAGTACTCGTCCAGGTTAAAGGTGATGACGTTCTTGAAACTCAGCCCTTCTTCGCGGTGCAGTCGCGCCAGTTCGGTATATACGCCAACGGGCGTCGCACCAGTGGCCAAGCCCAGCACCGTTTTCTCTCCCCTCGCCTGCTTTCCCTTAATCAGATCCGCAATGCGGTGGGCCACCGCCTTTGAGGCCTCTTGCTGGTCTGCATAAACGGTTACCGGCACCTTCTCGTAGCGCGTTTCCTCCAATAGGTTAAGCCTGCTCATAGTAGTATCTTGTTTTAATAGGTTGTGGACGTGTGGAATCCGCAAAGGTAAAAAGTCTGACTAATTCACAAAATTTAATAACATTTAATTTATTTTAAAATTTATTAAATAACTCCCGCCTTTGGGTATCGCCCAGTGCATGTCTAGCTTTAAATACTGTAAATCTACTGATCTCTTCTTATCTACCCCATAAAAGTTGGAGGGCCTGGAGGAAATAAGTAATGGACAGAAGTAACTATACCTTCTTCTCTCTTTGCCATCCTGGAAGGAGCTCGGTGGCGAACTAGAAAAGCTCTTATTGCAAGTCTTTGCCGTTCATGACCAAGATCCTTTCAGGAAAACAAAATAGACAGTTTAATTTGTTCTGCTACGTAACTGTTCCACCGCTTCAGGTGCAGATAGATAAGTTTTGAGTGGTTGAACAACCAAGAGCGTGTATGAATTTTGGGTTTGCTGGCTCAATTGGCTTTGACAGGTTCTTTCTATGAAGCTGTTTAGAGCTTGTTTACATTTCATCTTTGCGCTACAAACGACCATAAAAAGAGCCTGCGTTCACCTTTTTCTCGCACCGTAGCGCTGCTACGCTGCTCCCAAAACGCTTCCGCAGAACCTTTCTCTGGCCGTTTTCGCCTGCAAACCTCAAATGTAAACAAGCTCTTAGAGTTTTTAGGCTGTTTTCCTAAAAACAGCCTAAAAACGGCGGTATAAACAGATGCTTGTGCCAGTGTACAAATAACCTTCCTGTTTTATGCCTATTTTCCTAAAAACAGCCTAAAAATGAAGGCATTAGTGGACACTTGCACCAGAGGAATTGCTTTAGATGCCGGTTAATGAAAAACTCTAAACAGGTTCCATGGCCGTTGGCAGCACAAAAGCCATAGTTTAAACAAGCTCTACAGGGCAGGTTCGGGTATTCAGAAAGTTTGTCGTACTTTCGCGGCTGTAAACGGGTGGCAACGCCCTCTCACTAAGAAAGGTACCTCATGACGAAAATACGTTCTACCACCGTACTGGGAATTTACCATAACGGCGAAGTGGCTTTGGGAGCCGATGGCCAGGCCACCATGGATAAATACATTGCCAAAAGCAACGTGAAGAAGATTCGCAAACTGCAGGACGGTAAAATAGTGACAGGCTTTGCCGGCTCCACCGCCGATGCCTTTACCCTGCTGGAGCGCTTCGAGGAGAAGCTTAACGCCTACGGCAACAACATGAAGCGGGCGGCTATTGAACTGGCCAAAGACTGGCGCAAAGACCAGTACCTGCGCAAGCTGGAGGCCATGATGGTAGTCGCCAACAAAGAGGAATTGCTCATCATCTCGGGCACCGGCGACGTGCTGGAACCAGACCACCAGATTGCCGCCATCGGGTCGGGCAGCACCTACGCGCAGTCGGCGGCGCTGGCCTTGAAGAAACACGCACCCCACCTCACCGCCGAGGAAATGGTACGCGAATCGCTCAACATTGCCGCCGATATCTGTATTTACACCAACCACAACCTCATCATAGAGAAACCGAACTAACCCCGGTTTTTTCCTGTTTGCCCCATAGTTTCGCGCTTCTTTCGCTAAAACAGGGCAGAAACATTTAAACCATTCCGTTAAAAAATCAACTAATTGAACAGCATGAAGGTAACGCAGTTCCTGAAAGATCATTACAAGCATTTCAACGCAGCCGCACTCATTGATGCCGCTGAAGGCTATAAAACCCATTTGAACGAAGGTGGCAAGATGATGATCACCTTGGCCGGGGCCATGAGTACCGCCGAACTGGGAATTATTCTGGCTGAGATGATCCGGCAGGACAAAGTGCAGGCCATTACCTGTACCGGGGCTAACCTGGAAGAAGACATCTTCAACCTGGTGGCGCATGATTTCTACGAGCGCATTCCTAATTACCGCGACTTAACGCCGCAAGACGAGCAGGATTTACTGGCGCGCCACATGAACCGCGTGACCGATACCTGTATTCCAGAGGAAGAGGCCATGCGCCGTCTGGAGCACACGGTTCTGAAATACTGGCAAAAAGCCGATCAGGCCGGCGAAGCGTATTTCCCGCATGAATTCTTCTACCAAATCCTGAATTCCGGCGATTTGGAGCAGTATTACCAAATTGACCCCAAAAACAGCTGGATGCTGGAAGCGGCCAAGAAAAACCTGCCCATCTTCGTACCGGGCTGGGAAGATTCTACGCTGGGCAACATCTACACCGGCCACGTGATCACCGGTGACATCAAGAATGTGCATACCATGAGAACCGGTATCCAGTACATGATGGAACTGGCCGAGTGGTACACCAACACGGCCAAAGAAGATTCCACCATTGGGTTCTTCCAGATTGGCGGCGGTATTGCCGGTGACTTCCCTATCTGCGTGGTGCCTATGCTGCACCAAGACTTACAGCGCACCGGGGTTCCGTTGTGGGGCTATTTCGCCCAGATTTCTGATTCCACCACCTCTTACGGTTCTTACTCCGGTGCGGTGCCGAACGAGAAGATCACCTGGGGGAAACTGGGCATCAACACACCTAAATTCGTGATTGAGTCTGACGCGACCATTGTGGCACCCCTGGTGTTCGCCATCGTTCTGGATTACTAGTCCATCTGAATAAAAGTGCTATGGCAAGGAGGCAGGATTTGATCCCGCCTCCTTTTTTTATGTCCAGTCCTCACGTAAACGCCAGGCTGAACAACGCAGTACACCTTCCAGAAGGTACGTAACCATCACTCTCCAGCCTTCACAAGAAAGCCGATTATTTAATTGGATATTATTGCTGATAATCAGAACAATAGCTATATTGTTTTTCTAATAAAGTTATTTGAATTTTCTTATAACTTTTAGAACCCCTCGCCTATTTTATTTCGTAAGTAGCGGAGCACCAGTTTATTAAAACTAGAGAGATCAAGCCATGAAACACACTTACTTTTTATCCAAGATTCTCATTTTGATAGGGGCCTGCGCGTTGAGCAGCTGCCTGGGGTTCGGAAACCGTAAATTCGGATCTGACTACAGTTATGCCGGGGCGTTCCATAAATACCGGACGTTTAACTTCATCACCCACGCCTCAGAGGAAGACAGCGTCACCCTTCAGAATTACGAGGTGCTTAAAAAGTACATCAGGGAACGGCTAGAGATTCAGGGATATGAATACAGTGACAAGAAACCCGATCTGTTGGTGAGCTATTACATCTACTACAATGACCTTAGCATGAAAGGCTATGAGCAGGAAGAGTTTGATATCTGGCTGGTGAACAATGAGGAGCCTACCAAAGAGCATGAGGCCTATAAACCCATCAAAATGTACATGAGCCAGGGCACGTTGCTGGTGACGCTGCTAGACCATAAAAAGCAGAACGCCGTCTGGCAGGGCTATACCTCTGGCGTGCTCTCAGACCCCACTACCGAGAATACGGCCTACCTCAACCGAGCCGTGAGAACCATCTTTGACCAGTACCGGGTTTTCCGGAAAGGCTATCTGAGAGAGAACTCCTCGGCTAATTGATGGGAAAGAAGTAGCTGATTCTTATTCAACTGAAGTGGGTTTGGGGGCTGTTTTTGAAAAAACAGCCCCTAAACCCACTTTTATTTTATAGCTTCATTCTTTAAAACAGCCCCAAAGGCAATTAGAAATCTAAGGGGCTCCGCCTTTTCCGGCGTGAACTTTTGCAACCTAAGAATTAACCTCATCTATGACGCTTTCCCGCTTTCCCCTGGAACCCACCGAACAAGAACGTGCAGTGGTGCAACAGGCCGTTGAAACCTACGTCCAATCCTTCCTGACCCAGTTACCGTCGTTGCCCGCCTTTGTAGATTCTCCTGAGAAAGGAGCCGGGCTGCTGGAGAGTCCCATAGAAGAAAACCCAATTGACATAGAAGAGGCTTTAGCCTTGCTGAAAACCGAGGTAGACACACCGGGCATTACCGCGGCCTCTGGCGGACACTTAGGCTATATTCCGGGCGGCGGGCTTTACTACTCTGGGCTGGGTGACTATCTGGCGGCGGTTGCCAATAAATATGCGGGTATCTTCTTCGCAGCACCGGGGGCGGTACGCATGGAAAACCTGCTGCTCCGCTGGATGGCTAGTCTGATTGACTTTCCGGCAGACGCGGCCGGAAACCTGACTTCGGGGGGCAGCATCGCCAGCCTTATTGCCTTGGCCACCGCCCGCGATGCGCAGAAAATCACCTCCCGCGTCATCCCAGATGCCGTGGTCTACACCACTGCCCATGCCCACCACTGCCTGGACAAAGCCTTGCGCATTGCCGGTTTGGGGGAATGCCCGGTGCGGCATATTCCCATGGATGCCCAGTACCGGATGCGGCCCAAGGAGCTGGAAAAAGCCATTACCCAAGACAAAGCGGCCGGGTTAACCCCCTGGCTTATCATCGCCTCGGCCGGAACCACAGACGTAGGGGCCATTGATCCCCTCCCCGCCATTGGCCAGATCGCAAAAGCGTTTAACCTGTGGTACCACGTAGATGCCGCTTACGGCGGATTCTTCGCCCTGGCGCCTTCCGGCAAACCCAAATTGGAGGGCATCGCCTCGGCCGACTCTGTGGTGATGGATCCGCACAAAGGCTTGTTTATTCCCTACGGTTTAGGCGCGGTGCTCATCAAAAACCGTCAACAAACCGCCCAGACGCATCATTATCTGGCCAATTACATGCAGGATGCCCTCTCCGCCACCGACGAAGCCTCTCCGGCCGATCTGTCGCCCGAGCTGAGCAAGCATTTCAGGGGCTTGCGGCTGTGGCTTCCGCTTAAACTGCACGGGGTGGGCGCTTTCCGCGGCGCGTTGGAAGAGAAGTTAGGTTTGGCGCAGTACGCGTATCAGCAATTGCAGCAAACCCCTGGCTTTGAGGTGCCTGTGGTGCCGGAGTTATCAGTAGTGATCTTCCGCTACGTTCCCCCGCCCCCCGAAGAGGCAAATACCTTCAACCAGAAGCTGATCAAAGCGGTGCAGCAGGACGGCCGCGTATTTCTATCCTCTACCCTGCTGGACGGGAATTTCATGCTACGGCTGGCCATTCTTTCCTTTAGAACGCACCAACCTACCATTGATCTGGCCTTGGAAATTCTGAAGGAGAAAGCGGCGGCACTTGAACAGGCAGGTTAAAGCCGGGGATGTGGCAGAAAGGAAAAGAGCAACGTCTATCTGGAGGCCGAGAGTTTGATGGCATCCTGCGCCTCTGTCTCTACCAAAGGGAAAACGCCGTCTTCCAGAAACAGCTCCCCTTTTTTGGTGAGTAGCGTGAGGTTGTCCAACTCAATCTTCCAATGGAAGTTCCTCTGGTTAAGGTATAGAACGGCCTGGGAAATTACTTCTGGGCTGGTATCGCCAAGGGCCAGCGAAAGATGCGGCATCCAGACGTCTGGGTGGTAGTAGGGATTGATCTCCTGGCACACGAGGCCCACCGCCGTATGCAACTGGCCGTGAAACTGATTGACGTTTTCGGTGCGCACCACGGGAATATACAGCACGGGCTTCTCTCCCGGGAAGATCCCCAGCCCGGTGGTGCCAATCATGAACCGGCAACAGATTCCCGCCGCCTCTCCCAGGGTCTTCTTCAGGTGCTGCAAGCTGCCGTCATTCACCGTAAGCCAGGTGATATGCGGATAGGGGGTTTTCTGCACGTCTTTCAGCCCAAACTCACGTTCCAATTCAAACACCAACTGGTTCACCCTGTCTGAGTGTTCGGCATCAAGTAAAGATACAATAGCTACCATAAGAGGTAAGATTAGCGTTTTTGGGCTGGTTTTCCAAAACTAGCATATATACGGGGCATAGGCCGGAATGGAAAGGCACCTTTCTCAGAATGTTCTTCAAATTACAGAGAACAACCTGTGGTTGGCAGACTTCCTCTAACCCCTCTCCCACGGAGAACGAAACCCCGCTGATGCGTTTTGGGGCTGTTTTGCGGAAAACAGGCCAGAAACGGTACTGGCACAGACGCTCGTAGGAGCTGCGCACACTACGAGGTCTTTGGGCAGGCGGCATCGCGGAAGCAGGCCTAGAACGCGGAAACCTGTGAGGTCTTGGAGACCTCACAGGTTTAGGTAAACTGGCGCGAGATTCCAGTCTCGTGCCATGGGATGAAGCGAGTCTCCAGACTTGCCGGGAACCACCGCCGGGAGGGCGTAACAGCAGTAAATAGCTCTACACCCATTCTTTCTTTAAACCAACCGCCAATACACGTTTCTCCCTTTGCGTTTAGAGCCTATTTTCTGGAAAACAGGCCTAAAACGGATTCCTCTACCTTTCTCTTCCATGGCAAGGCATGATTTTCAGCTATCGCGTGTTAGAAACATGCTCTATACTCTCAACAAAAAACAGTAACCGCAAAAGGCGAACGCCTGATAATTTTCAAAGTGTTACCTTTGTGGCTTGACAAGAATTGATCCATGATTTCCATTAATAACCTCAACTTCCATTTCGGGAGCCGCACCCTGTACGAAGACGCTAACCTGCACATCAAACCCAAAGACAAGATTGGGCTGGTGGGCCTGAACGGAACCGGTAAATCCACGCTGCTGCGCCTGCTGGTGGGCGAATACAAACCCGACGGGGGCAGCATCCAGATGGGCCGCGAAACCACGCTGGGCTTCCTGAACCAGGATCTACTATCTTACGATACCCATGAAAGTATCCTGAAGGTGGCCATGCAGGCGTTTGAGGAGGCCATCCAGGTGCAGCACAAGATAGATGCGGTGCTGCACGAGATGGAAACCAATTACCAGGACGAACACATTGACAAACTGGCCCGCCTGCAGGAGCAGTTTGAGGCGCTGGACGGCTACAACATCCAGGTAAAAGCGGAGGAGATTCTGGAGGGCCTTGGCTTTACCACCGAGGAGTTGCAGCAACCGCTCAAAACTTTTTCCGGGGGCTGGCGCATGCGCGTGATGTTGGCCAAGATCCTGTTGCAGAAACCCTCCCTCCTGCTGCTGGATGAGCCTACCAACCACTTGGACTTACCTTCTATCAAATGGATTGAGAATTATCTGAGTGCCTATGAGGGCGCCTTGGTCATTGTCTCCCACGACCGCGAGTTCCTGGACAGGACTACCAACACCACGGTAGAGGTGTCTGGCCAGAAACTGAACGTCTACGCGGGCAACTACAGCTTCTACCTGGAGGAAAAGGAGCTCCGCAACGAGATTCAGAAAGGCGCTTACGAGAACCAACAACAGCAGATAAAGCAGGCCGAGCAGTTTATCGCCCGTTTCAAGGCGAAAGCCACCAAAGCAAAGCAGGCCCAAAGCCGCATGAAGGCGCTGGACAAAATGGAACGCATTGAAGACGTGGCCGGTGATGCGCCGGTGGTGAACTTCAAGTTCCAGTTCACGGTACAACCGGGCCGCAACATCCTGCGGCTGGAGAATGTGGCCAAAAGCTACGGCGAAAAACTCATCCTGAAAAACACCAACGTCAACATAGAGCGCGGCGATAAAATAGCCTTGATAGGGGCCAACGGAAAAGGAAAGTCCACGCTCATGCGCATCATCGCGGGTGATGAGCCCATCAAAGGCGAGCGGCAACTGGGGCACAACGTGATCATGGCCTTTTACGCGCAGCACCAGTTGGAGAGCCTTACCGTGGAGAATGAGGTGCTGCAGGAGATGGTGCAGGCGGGCAGCCGCCGTACCGAGATGGAGTTGCGCGGCGTGCTGGGTTCCTTCCTCTTCACCGGCGACACTGTTTTCAAGAAAATCAAAGTCCTTTCCGGAGGTGAGAAAAGCCGCGTGGCCCTGGCTAAAACGCTGATCTCCGAAGCTAACTTCCTGTTGCTGGATGAGCCCACCAACCACCTGGACATGCAGAGTGTGAACATCCTCATCCAGGCCCTGGAGCAGTACGAAGGCACGTTTGTGGTAATTTCCCACGACCGCTACTTCGTGGAGAACGTAGCCAACAAGATCTGGTACATTGAAGACTACGAACTGAAGGAATATCCCGGCACCTACCACGAATACGAATACTGGATGGAGCAGCGCGACAAAGGCCTGAAGCGCCCAGCCCCCGCAACAAATAGCCCCAAAGCCCAGCCCAAGCCCGCCCCCACCGCGGGCCAGCAACAGCAGTTGGAGCAGGAACTGAAAAAAGTAAACCAGAAACTGAAGCAGGTGGAAGGCTTGGTGAACGAACTGGAAAGCAAACTCAAGGGCTGCGAAAGCAAACTCGCCCTCCCTAGCACCTACGCAGACCCCAACGCCCTGCACGAAACCACCCAGCAGTTCAACAAAATCAAAACACAGCTGGACAAAGAGCAGAGCGCCTGGGAACAACTCATGGAGCAGGTAGACGAACTGGAAAGCCAACTGAAGTAAATGGAGTTAAACCTCACAGGTCTTAAAGCCCTGTGAGGTTTTCTGTTTCAAGGCTGTTTCCTGTAAAACAACCTAAAAATAGCTTTATGTTGCAAGCGTCTGCACCTGCCAACCGTTAGAAAGGGGTTCACTATCTTCTGATACAAACAACCGTTCTCTAGCGTATGCAAAAGCGTTCACCCAAACAAACTACAAAAATCAGGTGAACGCAAACGCCTCATGGATTAGAAAGACACCTTATGATACAAAAAACAAACTGGAAACGCGGAATCTTGCTCTTTGCTCTGGCCGCCACCTCCCTCACCGGATGCGTACCCGTAGAGTCAACGGGCACAGGAACCGGAACCGTGGGCTATGGTTCCATACGCTATGAAGATGCCGTGTATTCCACCGATGTCCGCTCCGTTCAGTTTTACGCCCAAAGCTACAACGTGGGGGATGTACTGGCACCGCCGGTGGTTTCCCTTGAGCAATCCAGCCCTTTGGTGCTGGAGTTCGACCGCATGACGGCTCCCCGGGGCCGGGCGGTGGTGAAATTCTACCATTGCAATGTCAATTGGCAGCCCTCACAATTGCAGCCGCTCCAGTACGTGCAGGACTACAACGAGTTCTTTATCAATGAAGTGGAACCCTCAGCGGGTACCAAAGTTCCTTACTGGCATTACCGGTTCCAGTTGCCCCGCGTGAAACTCAGCGGAAACTACGTCATGGAAGTCTCTGAGGAAGGCGGAAACCTGTTGCTAAGCCGTCGCTTTGTCATATTTGAGGAACAGGTGCAGGTGGGCTTACGTCCGGTGGCCACGCCGGGAGCCGGTGAGCGTTACGAACGGCAGCAACTGGACTTCAACATCTTCTATGCTCAATACCCGCTGGTGAACCCTGCGCAGGAGATAAAGGTGGTCATGCGCCAAAACCACCGGTGGGACAACGCCAAGTACTTCACCCGCCCTACGTTCATTCAGGAAGCGCAGCGCCGCCTGGAGTACCAACTGTTTGAGCCGGAGCAAGCGTTCCTGGGCTTAAGTGAATTCCGCCCCCTTGACACGCGCAGCGAACGCTTCAGTGGCCTGGGCGTAGAACGCCGCGATAACTCCACCGTCCCAGACCGCGTGTATGCCTCTGTTGGCAGAAGCCGCGCCCGCGAAGTGTACAGTTCCCAACCAGACGCCAACGGCAAGTTCATCTTCGGGAGCCGCGAGTACGGCAACGCTCCCCTCAACGCCGACTACCAGCAAGTCACTTTCCAGCTTCAGGCCCCCGAACCCGCTCCCGGCCCGGTCTATGTGTTCGGCGGTTTATCTGACTGGCAACTGCAGGAACCCTTCCGGATGACGTATGATGCCGAAAAACAACTCTACACCGGCACCGTTCTCCTCAAACAAGGCTACTACAACTACTACTTCGCCCTGAAAGAGGCCAACGGCCAAGCCGACGCCCGCTATTTTGAAGGCAGCCACTTCGCCACCGAGAACGTGTATGATGTGCTGGTCTATTACCGTCCGCCGGGCACCAGAGCCGATCTGATTATTGGGTACTCCACCCTTCAGTTCAATCCGCAGCGGTAGGAGATAGTTGTTCGTTGTTTTTGGGGAAGAAAACCAATATCATTGCCCCCCCCAAACCAAAAGGAGATTTTTTTATCTGGCGCCGCTATATTGACCTCGTAGCGTCTGAAAAACCTGCGAGCGTCTATGCCACTAGCCAATCAGGAGATGGACTTTCCGGCTCGTGCGTAGAGTGCTGGCGCTACCTCTACGCACAACAATAGTGTGGTTCCCGGCCAGTCTGGAGACTCGCTTCATCCTTTGTCATGAGGTGGCAGTCTCGCGCCAGTTAAGAGCATGTTTAAATTTTGGATTGGTAAGCGAAAATGGCAAGAGTAAGGTTCTGAGAAAGCAGTTTTTGAGCCTCGTAGCAGCGCTACGAAGGCGATAAAACTGCTTTCTCAGGTTCTTGCTATGGCCAGTTGCAGCACCAAAGACAAATTTTAAACATGCTCTTAACATAATTTACTGGAAGAACTCTATTTTATATATTTTTCTGCTGTTTTGGGCCCGCTTTCCTTAAAACAGCCTGAAAACGCTTAGTTGTTTCTGCTGGTCAGGTATGCTTTCAGTTTCTCCACCAACACTTCGTTTATGCGCACATAGGACTCCCGTGTCCAACCGGCAATGTGGGGCGTTAACACCACGCGGGGGTGCTCAAATAAATACGATAGCCGTTCCTGCTGCTCTGGGGTCAGCGTTTTCAGCTTTTCGTTTTCCAGCACGTCTAAGGCCGCGCCGCGTACTTTCCCGGTTTTTAGGGCTTCTACCAAGGCGGCATGATCCAGTACTTCGCCGCGGGCGGTGTTCAAGAGCCACAACGGGTGTTGGAACCTAGAAAGCACTTGGTTATTTATGTAATGATGGTTTTCTTTTGTGTACGGAAGATGCAGGCTCAGCACCTGGGCCTGCTGCTGGAGTTCCTCTAAAGAAGCTAATTGAACGTGCGGGAACGGGTTTTCTACCGGTTGCCTGTCATAGGCCAGCACTTCGCAGTCAAACCCCACCAGGCGCTTGGCGAAGGATTTGCCCATGTGGCCGTACCCGATCAGCCCGATGGTCTTGCCTCCTATTTCCTCGCCGCGGTTGTCTTCCCGCCGCCACTGCCCCTGCCTGATCTGTCGGTCTCCCTGGGTGATTTTCCGGAACAAGGTTAAGAGTGAGCCTAAGGTGTGTTCGCCCACGGCGTCCCGGTTGCCTTCGGGGGCGTTGATCAAGGTAACGTTTCGGGCTTCCAGCACGCCATCGTCAATGTTGTCTACGCCGGCCCCGGCACGGGCTAGTACCTTTAGGTTAGGGGCATGGTTCAGTAAATCAGCCGTAATCCGCATTTTGCTGCGCACCACCAGCATCTGGTACTCTGGGAGTAAGGCGGGAACATCCTCTTTCTTGACTTCGGGCAGGTACGTCGCCTCTACGCCTACCTCTTTCAACATGGGCAGCAGACTCTCGTGCATGAGGTCTATGATGAGGCAACGGAAGGGAGAATCAGTTGGAGTGGGCATGGAAGGGGGGTTTTAGGGCTGGTTTTGGCAAAACAGGCCAAAATCAGAGATTCAACAAGAGGTGGGCTACCATAAAATACACGGCCAGCCCCAACAGGTCATTGGCAGTGGTGATAAATGGCCCGGCGGCCACGGCGGGGTTAATGCCGTATTTATCTAAGATCATGGGCGTCACCGTTCCCATAAAAGAAGCCAGCAGCACCACACTGAACAAGGCCACCGCTACCACTATAGACAAGGTCAACTGCACTCCTAACAGCAGGTTGAACCCCAGCACCAACCCAGACATCACCACCCCATTGATCACCGCTACCAGTAACACTTTGATGATACGGGAGGTGAAATTGTCAAACATGATGGTTTTGTTGGCCAGCGTCTGGATGATAATGGACGAAGACTGGATACCCACGTTTCCGCCGGTGGCGGTGATCAAAGGAGTGAACATGGCCAGCGCGGGAATAATGGCGATGTCGCCCTCAAACAACCCTATGAACCGGGCCCCAAGAAGACCGCCTACCATGCCCACCATGAGCCAGGGCAAACGGGCGCGCGAAAGCCGGAAAACGCTGTCGTCTTCCTCAATGTTCTCGGTGATACCGGTCATCAATTGGCGGCTCAGTTCGGCCTGTTCCTGGATCACGTCAATCACGTCATCAATGGTGATGCGGCCCAGCAACCGGCCTTGGATGTTCACGACCGGGATGGCCTCCAGGTCATATTTCTGCATGACGGTGGCTACTTCCTGCTCGTCTTTATAGGACTCAATGGAAATCACATCTGGGTCATACACCTTATTGATGGGTGTCTCGTCGCCGCAAAGAATAAGGGTTTTCATGCTCAGGCGGCCTACGAGTTTGTCGCGGTCATCCACCACGTACACGGCGTAGACTTTCTCCACTTCCTCGGCCTGCCGCCTGATTTCATCAATGCACTGCCCCACGCGCCAGTTGATGTTGACCTTGATCAACTCTTTGGCCATGAGCCCGCCGGCGCAGTCTTCGTCATAATGCAGCAGTTCAATAATGTCGGCTACGTGCTCCTGGTCTTCCAGCAGGGCGATGATTTCCTCTTTGCGTTGTACGGGCTGCTCGTTGAGCAAATCCACGGCGTCATCAGAGTCCATCTCGCCAATGTAGCGGGCAATCTCCTCAATGGTGAAGTTCTTCAGGAAATTGGTGCGCACGTCAGAGTCCAGGTCGCTGAGGATCTCGGCGCCTACATCAGGAGGAAGAATGTCCATCACGTACTTGCTTTGCTCGGTGTTGAGCTCGTACAAAACGGTGGTGATGTCTACGGCGTACATTTCCTCCATGTTGGAGAGAATGAACTCCGCGTCGCGCCGCTCAATGGCGTCCTCTATCTGGTCAATAAACTCACGGGTGATTTCAGTCTGCATGCTGCTGGATCAGAAGGGTCAGGTTAATAAAATCAGTCACGGAAAGCTGCTCGGCGCGTTTGTCAAACAAAGCATCCTGGGCTACTTCCAGGGGCAGGTTAAACGGTTTCAGGCAATTGCGCAGGGTTTTACGGCGGGTGGCAAAACTGGCCTTCACCACTTTAAAGAACAACTTCTCATCGCAGGGCAGTTGCGCCACGGCATTGCGGGTAAGCCGCACCACCGCAGATTTTACCTTGGGCGGCGGGTTGAACACGTGCTCATGCACCGTGAACAGATACTCAATGGTGTAAAAGGCCTGCAACAGCACGCTCATGATGCCATAGGTTTTGGAGCCGTGGGGCGCGGCAATGCGTTCGGCCACCTCTTTCTGCAGCATGCCCACCACCTCGGGCACCTGGTCGCGGTGCTCCAGCACTTTGAAGAAGATCTGGCTGGAGATGTTGTACGGAAAATTCCCAATGACGGCAAATGGCCCGGTGAACAGCGTTTTCAGGTCGGTTTTCAGAAAATCGGCGAAAAGCACGCGGCCCTCCAGCTGCGGGAAATGCTCGTTAAGCCACGCAATGGATTCCCGGTCAATGTCCACAATGGTGGTTCTGTATTGGGGGTGTTTTACCAAAAACTGGGTTAAAACGCCCATGCCGGGGCCTACCTCCAGCACCTCCTGCACGCCGTTGGGCAGCCGCAGCGCCTCCACTATGTTCTGGGCGATGTTGAGGTCGGTGAGGAAATGCTGACCTAGGTGCTTCTTGGGCTGGACGGGCTTCACTGGTTTTCGGTTTCCGTTTGTTAGGGCTATATTGCAGCTCAAAGATACACATCTTATGCGCACAGAACTGACCTACGTTGCAACATTACCCGCTAATACCAGCACCGCGGTGTTGGTACCGGGCCGCGAGCACCTCCCCGTGGAGCTTTTCTCCCAAGATGAGCTGGAGTACATTACCCGCCAACTGGAGCTGAAAAGCACGTTGGTAGGCCTCAATAGATTCACGCATCAGCTGTATCTGGTGCTCACTGAGCCACAAACCAAGGAAACCCAGACCCAGGAAGCCCTGCGCAAAGCCGGCCATTCCCTGCACCAACGCCTTTCGGCCGATAAGGTGGAAAGCGTTGTCTTGTTGGATGGGGCCGATGGCGAGGCGTCTTTGTTTGTGGCCGAGGGACTGGTGCTGAGCAACTACTCGTTCCAGCGCTACAAAACCCAGAACGCCACCCCTCCTACTTTAAAGTCGGTGACCATTACGGGGGTGGGCGTGTCGCAGACGCAGGTAACAGAGCTGGCGCACCTGCTGGAAGCCGTGTGCCGTACCCGCGACCTCATCAATACCCCGCCCAACATGCAAACCGCCACGCTCCTGAGCGAACAGATGCAAGAGATGCTGGACGGTTCTGGCGTGCAGATAGAGGTGCTGGATCAGGTGCAGATCCAATCCCTCAAAATGGGCGGTCTGCTAAGCGTAAACCAGGCTTCTGATGAATCTGCCACCTTTAATATTCTGGAATGGAAACCAGAGAACGCCACTAATACCCAACCGGTGATTTTGGTAGGCAAAGGCGTGGTTTACGATACCGGCGGCCTGAGCATCAAACCCACGCCCAACTCCATGGATTACATGAAGTCAGACATGTCTGGGGCGGCCGCCGTAGCCGGAACCCTGTACGCCTTGGCCCATAACCAAGTGCCCTTGCACGTCATCGGGTTGATTCCGGCGACCGATAACCTGATCAGCGGCAAAGGGTTCGCCCCCGGCGATGTGATCACCATGCACAGCGGCCACACCGTGGAAGTGCTGAACACCGATGCGGAAGGCCGTTTGATTCTAGCCGATGCCCTGCATTTTGCCAAGCGCTACAACCCGGCCTTGGTCATTGACATTGCCACCTTAACCGGAGCCGCCGCCCGCGCCGTGGGCCGCGAAGGCATTGTGATGATGGGCACCGCCGATGATTTAATCAAAACAGACCTGAAACTGGCCGGTGACCTGGCGCACGAGCGCCTGGTGGAATTCCCGCTCTGGGACGAATACCAGGAGCACCTGAAATCAGACATCGCGGATCTGAAGAACATCGGCGGAGCCGAAGCGGGCGCCATCTCCGCGGGCAAATTTCTGGAGTTCTTCACCCACTATCCCTGGATTCACCTGGACATTGCGGGAACCGCCTATCTGCTGAGCCCAGATTCTTACCGCGGCAAGCACGCCACCGGCAGCAGCGTGCGCCTGCTGTACCATTTCCTTTCTTCACAAGCCACTGCTTAATCAATGGAGCACAAAACCAAGCCCCGTATAGGGATTACCATAGGAGATATTGCTGGCATTGGGCCGGAAGTGGTACTGAAAACCCTTTCAGATAACCGGGTGCTGCATTACTGCACCCCCATTATCTATGGGACGGCCTCGGTGGTGAACAAATACCGGAAACAGTTGAACCTGGAGAACTTCAGCTTCCAACAACTTCCCTCCTTTGACCAACTGCACCCCAAAAAGGTAAACGTGCTCAACTGCCTGGAAGAGGAGATTGACTTCACGCCCGGCACCCCTACGGCGGCCACCGGGGCCCTGGCCCGCACCGCTTTGTTGCGCGCCGCCCAGGATCTGAAAGACGGGCACATCCAGGCGGTAGTAACGGCTCCCATTGACAAAGACAACACGCAGGGCGAAGGCTTCGAGTTTCCCGGCCACACCGAGTTCTTCACCACCTTTTTCAATGCGCCGGAGAGCCTTATGTTCCTGGTAGCCGATAGGTTTAGGGTAGCCACCGTGACCGGGCATATTCCCTTGAAAGACGTGGCTACCCGGCTCACCCCTGAGCTGCTCATCCGCAAACTCACCATCCTGGACAATTCCCTGCGCAAGGACTTCGGGATTCAGAAACCCCGGATCGCGGTGTTGGGCCTCAATCCCCACGCCGGAGAAAACGGGTTATTGGGCACTGAGGAAACGGAGATTGTCATCCCGGTGATTGAACAGCTCAAGAACAAAGGAAACCTCATTTTCGGGCCGTTCCCCGCCGATGGGTTCTTCGGCACGCGCAGTTACCAGAAGTTTGACGCGACCCTGGCCCTCTACCATGACCAAGGGCTGATTCCATTCAAGACCCTCGCGTTTGAACGGGGCGTGAATTTCACGGCCGGTTTGCCCATTGTGCGCACCTCGCCCGACCACGGCACCGCCTATGACATTGCCGGGCAGAACAAAGCAGACGAGACCTCGTTCAGGGAAGCGCTGTTCGCCGCCATTGACATTCTGCGGGCGAGGGCTGGGGTGTAACTTTCACTTTTTGAACCTGTTTAGAGTTTTTTATTAACCGGCTTTTAAAGCAATACCTCTGGTGCAGGTGCCCGTTGGTGATGTCATTTTGGGGCTACTTTTATAAAAACAGGCCTAAAACACGAAACAGCTTCTTTGCTTAGAATAAGCATCCGCTAATCAATGATAATGCCTTTGTGAGGGGCACGGGAAGAGGTACTTCGGCTTTGTGTTGCCCACAAAGCCGAAGTACCTCTTCCCTTTTTTGTTCTCTCCCTCCCAAAATTTTCACCAAATCAGTACATTGGCTTTCGGGTGAAGTTTAAAGCCATTGACTCTCTCTCTTAATCATGTTCAATTTTCAACAAAGAATAAGATAAGTTTAAAAGAAACATTTCCGATAATCAAAGAACGCAATCCGAGAAATCAATCTTAATAAAGAATTGGCGGACAGGGATTCAATTGTTAAAGAGCTACTAAAAATAAAGGAATTCACAGCTACCTTTCCATGCTGGATACCGACAAACTGGATAATGAGAGAAGTGGATTGGTTTAGCGCACATTTCACGACTTAGGCTGAATGCATGCATGAATATTTGTTGGAGTTTGAGAGAAAGCAGATGGAGGCAAAGTCCAGCAAAGGGATAAAAAGGAAAATCTGAGCTTACAAAGTATTGACTGCCAAAAAAACAGAAGAGATAGATGCCACAGAAGTAGATACATTTAGAGCTTGTTTCAATTTGAGGTTTGCAAGTATTCTAGTCAATCAAGATTCTAGTCAATAAAGATGAAAGGAATATAGAAGCAAGAAATGCCTATATCACCCATCATGGATTGGATTGCGCAGTATGCAACTTTAACTTCAAAAAAGTATGGTGCTATTGGGGGAAGTTCCATCCATGTTCACCACGTGTAGGAAATAAGCAAAATCAGGAAAGAATATACAAACAACCCAATAATTGATTTAATACCAGTTTGCGCTAACTGCCATGCAGTGCTTCATAAAAACGAGCTGACAATTGAAGAGTTAAGGCAATAAATAAAAAATAGAGCATCACCTCGTATCGAAGCTGTTTAGAGTTTTTCAACTTCCAAAGAATTAGGTGGGTAAAAGTGTTTGCAAAGACATTTTCAACTCCAACCCTAATCCAATGGAAGTCATAAGTGAAGGTAACATTAATCGCTGGATAGTACCTCACCTGAGCGTGGGTAAAAGAGGCTCCAAGCCGCAGGTAAAGCCCTCAGCAATCATGTCGGCCATTCTCTACAGGCTCAAAACGGGCTGCCAATGGCGGGAGTTGCCCACCAGGGAGTTCTTCGATGGGGCTGGTTTGAGTTGGCAGGGAGTATACCACCATTTCAGGAAGTGGGCCGCCGACGGCAGCCTGAGAAAGGTGTGGGTGAATCTGCTCAGGAGCAAGCGCAGGCTGCTCGACCTCTCCTGCGTGCAGTTGGACGGGAGCCAAACGCTCTGCAAGAACGGCGGGGAGCATGTGGGCTACCAGGCCCGGAAAGCAGGCAGGACCTGCAACAGCCTGTTTCTCTCCGACAGCAGGGGGCTCTTGCTGGCCTGCAGCGAGCCTGTGTCAGGTGCCCACCACGACCTGTTCGGGATAGAGCAGGTGTTCAGGGGGCTGTGCGCCCTACTTAAGGAGGCGGGCATCGAGACGGAGGGGCTGTTCCTGAACGCTGACGCCGGCTTCGACTCCGAGGGCTTCAGGCGTCTGTGCTCGGAGATGAAGATTGAGGCCAACATTGCCTTCAACCCCAGAAATGGGCAAAGTGAAGATGGGTACGTTTACTTTGACGAGGAACTCTTCAAGAACAGAGCCGTCATCGAGCATGCCAATGCCTGGCTCGACAGCTTCAAAGCCTTGCTGATCAGGTTCGAAACAAAGGCCAGGCAATGGGTGGCACTGCATCTACTCGCATTCACGGTGCTTTTTATCCGGAAAATAACTAAAATGGAAAAACTCTAAACAGGTTCATCAACATCATGCTTCGACCGATGGCTTTGCACGTTGTTGATACGAGGCCGTTGATGATTGCATGGGGTTGAAGGAATCTCTGGAAGAAGGTAGTAGTGTGAACGTAATGCCCTCCCAGGGTATTAAAATTGAATTTTAATTTTCCTACTGCTTGCTTAGAACGGGTATTGACACGGTGCCATCTGCGGTTTTCATTGCAAGAACCAAGGGGGGGAAATACATTGCCCTTCCTCCCCTACTTCTCCATGTAAGGTTGCCAATTTACAATCAATACTTTGCCTTCTGGTAGCAGCAGGTAGCCGTAGTCATAGCAGAAGTGGTAGGTGTTGCCTTTCTGGGTGCGGTAGAGTTGGGTCAGGTAGCGGAAGTCGAACCCCGCCAACTCCAGGTACTGCCTGGGGACGGTGGTTTTCCCCTGCGGGCTAAGCTGCCTGAGAATGCTGCGGTTTTTCCTGAGCGCGGCATTGACCTGTTGGATGCGCCGCTCACCCAGACTTAAGCGTTTGGCCGTATTGTTGGCCAAGTGGCGGCACTGGTCAGAGCAGTAACGCTTGTCACTTCTCCCCATGATTCCCGCGCCGCATTGCAAACATGTCTTTCCTTGTTCCATAAGCCCTAGCCGTGTTAATACCCGCGTATATCCGGGTGTACACGGGTATTAACACGGCTAGGGAAAAGGAAGGTTGTATTTTGCGAACCCAACTCCTTCATTCCCATGGCTTATCGCTCTGAATTACCTGTTCTTTACCTAAACCCGCTGGAACACGGTGGTAAGACCTTTATCCGTATCTGGTATAAGCCCAATCCTTTCGTTTCCAAGCGGTTGAAGGAGGCCAGTTGGATCAGGTACAGCAAAACTTATAAGTGCTTTGTGATGCACCGGAGCAACCAGGCTATTGAGATGCTGCACAGGCATTTTCAGGATCTGGCGAAGGTAGATTCACGTTACCTACATAGGCCCAGGCGCCTTCGCCCCGAGCAGGGGGCGGTGATCCTGCGTGAAAGCGGTGCCGGAACCGAGCCTTTGGAGAAGCTGCCCAGGCGACCCATTGTGCGGCTACAGCCCTTGGAGTATGGGGGCAAGACACTTGTGCAACTGAGCTACCCCTATGATAAAGTGATCTACGCCTGTCTGAAGCGCAGCAAGACAGCGCGGTGGCTGCCCCAGATGCAATGCTTTGTCACAGTAACGGACAGTGGTAGCCTACTCACACTACTTTCGGAAATGGAGCCTGTGGCGCAACTCTGGCTTGCGCAGGCCATACAGATCCGGGATATGGCGCTGCAGGTCAGGCTTTGGGAGCAGGTCTACAGAAAAGGAGACGGCTACCTTTCCTGCCCCATTCCTTATCTGGAGAAGCTGTATCTGCTCAACTACAGCCTCAGTACCATCCGCACCTACCACAGCCTGCTCCTGCGTTTTCTGAACTCCTATAAGGAAAGAGGACTGGAGGCAATCAACCTGTTCTCAGAGGAGGAGATCAATACCTATCACCGCCAAATGGTACAGGCAGGCACCTATTCCTGCTCGTTGGTGAACCAGAGCATCAATGCCGTTAAGTTCTATTACCAACGGGTATTGCTGCGGCACGAGGTACGGCTGAACCAGGTGGAGCGCCCCGGGAGGCCCGAGTGCCTGCCCCACGTGCTCAGCAAGCAGGACGTGGCAAAGATCCTTTCCGCTACCGAGAACCCCAAGCACCGTTGCCTCCTGCAACTGCTCTACGCAGGTGGCCTGAGGATTGGGGAAGTGATCAATCTTAAGATAACTGATGTTCAGTCTGGGCGAAACCTGCTGCTGATCAGGGGTGGTAAAGGCAAGAAAGACCGTACCACGCTGCTCTCCCAGAGACTGCTGGAATGCCTGCGAGCCTACTATAAACAATACAAACCCAAGGTATGGCTCTTTGAGGGGCAGGCAGGCGGGCAGTACACGGTGGAGAGCATCCGCAACGTGTTCCGGGCCAGCAAGGAGAAGGCCGGAGTGAAGGCGCAGGCTACACCCCATACTTTGCGCCACTCCTTTGCCACCCACCTTCTGGAGCAGGGAACCGACCTAAGGTACATTCAGGCCCTGCTGGGGCATAAGTCCAGCAAGACCACTGAGATCTACACCCATGTCACCACGCATGCCATGGAAAAAATCATTAGTCCCTTGGATAGCCTTTAGCAAAACCTTACATTAGCTTGAACAGAGATAGGCATGGACACTCTACATCCTAGGACTAGGCATAAAACCTGCTCCAGCTCAAGTTTCCGGAGTTCGCACAAAGTGCCGATAAGCGTATGTTGACGTTTACACTGTAGTTGGGGCAAATTTGAAGAACCTTTCATCGGGCTTCACGGCAGAAAAAAGAATCTGCAAGAGAAGCAGAAATAAACCAGCAGA
>NZ_JABFAM010000026.1 GCF_013623775.1 Rufibacter sp. XAAS-G3-1
GAGATGAGGACTTACTTTGAAAGGAAAGTCAGGGAGGGCAAGAGCAAAATGAGCGTCTTAAATGCCGTAAGAAATAAGCTACTGCATCAAGCAGTGGCCGTTGTCAAAAGAGGAACTCCCTATGAGGTGAGATTGAATATTATTTAGAGCGAAACCCTTGCTTTCATCATAGATTTCGTACTTAGCTAAACGACGTGCAAGGCCGTCGGCCGAAGCATGACGTTTAGGTGTTGTTGTGGGGCGTTTTTTTATTTCAGTATTTTCTTTATCTCTTCTGTCAACTCAATCCTGCCGTCTTGCAGAAGTTTCCCTGTTTTGTAAATCACATATTTTTCAGTTGTTCCAGGTATTATGTTGCTTAATGTATCACATTCTGCGGAAGTAATTGTGTCCGATACATAAACAGAAAAATCTTTTCTTATAGTCATGAACTCTTCACAAGTATAACCGCAATCCGACCCACAATAACCTATCGCAATTGTCTTGCTGTCAATCTTCTCACCATTTGGTTTGAAAGTTGTTAGAATTGGAAGGTAACAATCAGCGGCTCCAAGTGATATTATCGCTGTGTAATCACCGTTTGTCGGAATGCTTTTGTAGCTGAGTGAGTATTGGTCTTCGTAGGACTTGAATTCATTCCCGTCAAATTCTTTTAGACCTTTTCTTTCAATGTAACAACCTTTAATTATTATCGGGAGCTGCGTTTTTGGAAAGAGCTTAAGATATGATTCAAACTCCTCACTTGGTTTTGCTACCGTTGGTTGTTCTTGCACCTCATTTACCAATGAAGTAACAGTTTTCTCTTTCGAGCCTTCTGTTTGGCAACTGTACAATAGAACAGTAAAAATCAGGATTAGATACTTTTTCAATTTTATATATTTAAAATGCCCCACAACGGCCTCGTGTAAAAGGTCGGCTGGGAGACTTGTCCGCAGGACATGTCGGACGGCAGACCGGTGGCAGGAAGCAATGGAACGTCGGCCGCAGGGAAACCCAGCTGCCTTTTACACATTGTTACCCGCTGTTGTTCTTTTCTTCTGCTTTTCTTGCTGATGCTAGTTTTCCTGGTTTTTGCCTGATTTCGGAAAAACAGCCTCTAATCGCAAATCATTTTTAAGTCGGTGAATTCTGTCCGATTTTTTCTGCTTTCCGAAATCGGTAATCTCTGTTTTTGGCTTGTTCTCCGGAAATGAGCCCGAAAACGCAAGTCCGTCGATTTGCACGCGCTGCCGATAAATTCTTTCCGCGCATTTTGCGACCGTCGGTGCGCGTCGCCGAGGCTAATCTTTTTCTATTTCTGAAGTCGGCGAGGTTGCTCCTGCGCGATTCCAGAATTTTATTTTTTCAATTGCGGGTAACGGGCTAGGCTAAACGACGGGCGAGGCCGTCGGCCGTAGGCTGACGTTTAGGTGTTGTTGGGTGACGTTGTTTCTTTGTGCTTGCTGATTAATTTTTCTGTTTTTGGCCTGATTTACCGAAACGAGCCCAAAACGGCTGGCCGGGCGGAATAAATAGTTTTGCTGCCAATACGTTTTTGGCTTTATTTCTAAAAACGAGGCCAGAATCGCAAGTTGAAAGTCGGGTTACGCGCATTGCAGATAAATTCTGCTCAAACGCAAGGTCAATTCCTCTTTTACTTATCCTGCTACTTTCGCGCTTCTGCAACTTTTGCTGGTCAAAGTCGGGCGGCGTTACCTGACTTTTGCTAAGGTAATCTAATACTTTAGCCGATAATTATTTTGCAAGGTCTGCAGATATTTTTACGGTTTAGCCGATAATTTTCTGCGTTGCCAGCTGGTAAAAAGTTTCTACAATGACACCCAACTACAGTGTATACGTCAACATACGCTTATTTGCACTATGTGCGGAGGTGAGCACATGTCTTTCGCTCTTCCGGGTAGTACAGGGAAGGTATTCGTTCCACTACCCTGTTAATATATAGATATTTCACAAGTTATCAAGCAGACTGGTGATCTTGCCAAGGTGGGGTGATAACCTGCGTGATTTTTTTGCTGCTATGCGCGAGCGGTGCCCCAGCAAGGCTCGGATGTACCTAAAGGTTGCACACGGTTCCAGCAAAAGCGTGGCGAAAGAATCTCTTAGAGTAATATCGCCTTGGGCTAGAGTCAGGCTTCTCCCAGGCCATCCGGAAAACATTGCGGATACTCCCACTTGGGTACTGTTCGCCATTCTGTTCTGCAAACACAGCAGCTTCGCCTTGGCTACAGAAAGTCTCTCTTTTCAGGCCGTTTTCCTGAAATCAGCCCTAAAACGAAACCCCAACAAACGCGTGAACTAGTGCTTCCTAAAGAATAAAAGACTGTCTTGATTACCTCTCGTATAGTTGTTACCGGTGAAAACCCACTGCAACGGCATAGTATTAACCTACCAGTAATCGTTTAGGTTGTACTAGAGAGCTGCCTTAGAGCTTGTTTAAATTTCATCTTTGCGCTGCAAACCTCAAATTTAGACAAGCTCTTACAACAGGCTTCTAAAAACGCTAACCCAGTTTACTTTTGCCTTTCCCTCCTGCTTTTTTGCCCTGCGCCAGACCTTTACGCGTATGCCTGGCTTTTGGTCTGTTCAGTTAAAAGCACGTTCTTCGTGCAGAGACTTAACCCAGCCAACCACCGCTATGACGTTATCTGCCCATGAAGAAAAGGTGCTACAGGAACTGCGCGACTGGCAGCAGCAGATGCTGAAGGAACCTTCTCTGATGAACCACTTCACCAGGGGCATGCAGCAGAAGTTGAACAGTTACATCCCAGAGAAAGTCCACCAGGCCATTACCGCAGCCATCAAACAGATGATCAGGGCAGTGCTGTTCGGGGCGAAGTTCACCACGGGCAAATCGTTTCCGCAGGCTACGCTGGAGCTAAAAGAGACGATGGCGCGGGAACGGATTGAGTTCTACAAGAAAACGGCCGCCGCCGAAGGGGGCATTACGGGCGCGGGCGGCATATTGCTCGGCCTCGCCGATTTCCCGCTGCTGCTGAGCATTAAACTGAAGATGCTGTTTGACCTGGCGGCGCTGTACGGCCACGCGGCAGAAGATTACCGCGAGCGGATTTACCTGTTGCACATTTTCCAGTTGGCGTTCAGCAGCCCGCAACAGCGCCGCGAGGTTTACCTGCAGATGGTAGACTGGGAAACCCAGAAACTCCATCTGCCCCAGGACATAAACCAGTTTGACTGGCGCACCTTCCAGCAAGAATACCGCGACTACATTGACCTGGCTAAGCTGGCCCAGTTGATTCCCATCATTGGGGCACCGGTGGGTGCCGTGGTTAATTACCGTTTACTCCAAAAGTTGGGCACCACCGCCATGAACGCTTACCGCATGCGCTGGAAAGAGCAAACGTACCTGGACTTGCTTCCTCCGGCAAATGCTCCCGTCCTCTAAAGAGCCCCCTCTGCTCTTCCCTCTCCTTACACGTGAAGCTCCGTCCGTTTTAAGCCCGTTTCTTTAAAACAGCCTGAAAACGCCTTCTCGCCTGCCGTCCAAACCTCTACCAGAAGAGCCTGGGAGAAGTTGAGGTGGGTTGCTGCGCATTTCTTAGGCTTACGTGTCTAGTATGCAAACACTACATACTAGTATAATCCTATAAATAAGCCATTGTAACCTATAATTTCTAAAAACGTTGCAAAGAGCAGTACTTCCGGCACGCCTGTAAGCGCTGCACGCACTAGTACTTGTTCCTAATCCCTACCGCTATGAAAAAACATATTTCCTATAGTCTGGCCGTTGCGGCTCTAGTATTGTTCAACTCCTGCGCCACCAACCCGGTTACCGGTAAACGGGACATTAACTTTGTGTCTGAAGAACAGGAAGTAGCCATGGGCCTGCAGTCAGACCCTCAGATTGTGGCCCAGTACGGGTTGGTAGAAAACCCCACGCTGCAACGGTTCATTCAGGAGAAAGGCTCTCAGATGGCTGCTATTTCGCACCGCCCTAACTTAAAATACGAATTCAAGATTGTGGACTCGCCCATCCTGAATGCCTTTGCCGTACCCGGGGGTTACGTGTACTTTACCCGCGGCATTATGGCGCATTTTAACAGTGAGGCGCAGTTCGCGGGGGTGTTGGGGCACGAGATTGGGCACATTACGGCGCGGCACTCAGCGCAGCAGCAAAGCAAATCTACCTTAACCCAGGTACTTCTCATGGGCGGCATGATTGCCTCTCCTACCTTAGCCCAATACGCGAACGAGCTTTCTCAGGGAGCCGGGCTTTTGTTCCTGAAATTCGGGCGGGACGATGAGCGCCAGTCAGATGAGTTGGGCGTGGAGTACTCCACCAAGATTGGCTATGACGCCAGCCACATGGCCGATTTCTTCCAGACCCTGCAGCGGCAGGGCGAACAGGCCGGCCAGGGCGAGATCCCCGAGTGGCAGTCTACGCACCCTAACCCCGGCAACCGCTACACCACGGTGCACCAATTGGCCCAGCAATGGAAACAGCAAACCAACGCCACCAACCTGAAGGAAGGCCGGGACAGCTATCTTAGAATGATTGAGGGGCTCATCTATGGCGAAGACCCCAGACAAGGTTTTGTAGAGAACAGCACTTTCTACCATCCAGACCTGAAATTCCAATTTCCGGTTCCGGCTAACTGGAATCTCCAAAACTCGCCGCAGCAGGTACAAATGGCCCCCGCAGATGGCAAGGCATTGCTGTTTTTGCGTTTGGCCCAAGGCACTTCCCTGGAAGCCGCCGCCCAGCAGATGCTCCAGGCAAACCAGCTTCAGGCGGTAGAATCTAAGCAGGTAACCGTAAACGGCCTGCCCGCTTTGGCGGTGATCGCCCAACAGGCACCGCAGCAGCAGCAGCAACAGGTTCCGCAACAGCAGCAAGCTGCGCCCATTCAGGCATTGAGTTACTTTATCCAATACGGGGGTATGATCTACAACATTACCGGTATTGCTGTTGCCACAGACTTCAACACGTATTTCCCGGCGTTCAGCGTCACCGCCCAGAACTTCCGCCCACTCACCGACCAGGAGAAGATCAACCGGCAACCCGAGGTCATTCGCATTAAAACCGTAAAAACGCCGGGAACCCTGTCTCAGGTGCTCCAGTCCTATAAGGTACCCAGCAAACGTTTTGAGGAATTGGCTATCCTGAACGGCATGCTCCTTACTGACCGTATCGCCGCCAATACCTTAATCAAGGTACCAGAAAGGAAGTAAAACCAAATTGCCAACAATGGCACGAACGGCGGGGTAAATGGCACGAAAAGCACTCGCTCGCCTCTCGGCCGCGTGTGGGTTACCCGCAGCCACTGGTTCTGGTATAGGAAGCCCTGTTTCTGGCCTGTATTTGGAAAAACAAGCCCGAAACAGGAACTGAAAGTCTTTATGCTATTTGACCGTAATGCCCTCCCTAGCGGCCAGAGGCCGTGGGTTGCTCACACTAGCCGGAGGCGAGCTAGTGAAATCATTACTTTTCAAGTTTTTAAGGACTACCAAACAAAGAAGCCGCTTCTACACGGGAGCGGCTTCTTTCTCAATTCCTGAAGTTCTGGGTGATCATCAGACGTCGGTCGCTGCCTTGCAACACGCCTATGCCTACCCGGCCAAACCGGTCGCGCAGGATGTTGGCGCGGTGCCCCGGCGAATTCATCAATCCATTATGCGCAATGTCTAGGGTGGGGGCTAACGCCAGGTTCTCGCCCGCCAGTCTGAACGGTACTTTCGCTTTCCGGATGCGGTCAAAGGGGCTCCAGCCTTCGGGGGTGTAGTGGGAGAAATAACCGCGGCGGAACATGTCTTCTGCGTGCATGCGGGCCACGCGGCGCAGGGAAGTATCGGCGGCCAGGGGTTTCAGGTTTTCCTTCGCGCGTTCCTGGTTCACCAGTTCCAGCATCTCGGCCTCCAGGTCTGGCCTGGGTTGCATCTTGGTCACCTTGTAGGGTAACTCAATCATCTCCTCAGAGCCAGGCTGCACCGTAAGCTTGCGCATGGTTCGGTTCATGGCTTCGCCGAAGACGGGCGTAAGCGCCATCTCGGCTTTCTCGGTATAGTCAGACATGCGGGTTGCCAGGGCGCTTTCCTGCACTTCCTCCTGCACCCCTTGGGGCAGCGGAAAGGCAGTCAGCAGGAACACCACAATGGCGGCGGTCACCAGTCCGTTCAGCAGGCCGGGCAGCAGGCCCAGTGCCTGGTTGCCTTTGTTCTGGTAGATGGAGCGGGGCAATTTGGTAAGCACCCAGGCCCCTAAAGCCTGAATGCAGATGCTGGCCATCATGGCCACTATAAAGAAAGAGATGGGCAGCAGCCAGAGTTCGTTCCAATCCACCAACTTGCCCAGCCACTCCGCCACGTACGGGTACAGACTCAAACCGATGAGCAGGCTCCCCACCCATCTGATCAAATCTAACACGCCGTACACAAAGCCCCGGTACCAACCCGTCCAAAGGCTGGAGAGAAGAATAAACAGCAGCAGAAGGTCTACGTAATTCATGGTATCTGGGTAGGCAGGGTGAAATTTTCCTCTTAGAGCTTGTTTCTTTTACCGCCCCCTCTCCTATTCTGTTGCTGGAATCATGGAGTTTGTAACGTGAGTAAATACTGAATTTCGCCAACAGGGGCGCTTTGGCCGTATATCCTTCAAAAAACGCACCCCTATGAGCAAGCAAGATGTGATTCATGACGAAGATGACCTTCGGTTCTACATAGACCTAGACGGGGAGGAGGCGGAGCTTACGTATTCCCGCACCCACAAGGACGAACTGGATTTAGACTATACCTACGTGCCGGAAGACCACCGCGGCCAAGGCCTTGCCGATGAGTTGGTGAAATCTGCCATGGAATACGTGAAAGGCAACCAACTCAAATTCATCGCCTCCTGTCCGGTGGTGGAGGCCTACGTGAAGCGGCATCCTGAGTACAAACCCTACATGGCAGAAATATAAGCCCAGTTCAATTTCCCTCCATCAGGTCAGCTTCCGTTTCAAGGCTAATATCAGAAAAACAGCCTAGAAACGGAAGCTGTCTTTTTACGGTGCCAAAGCCTGCGCACAAATGAAAGCCGATCAGAAAAGTTATAGTACCTTCGTTTTTTACTGAGAGTACGCTTAAGCACATGAAAACCATCTCCATTATAGGAACCGGGCTTATTGGCGGTTCAGCAGCATTAGACATCAGAAAAGCAGGGTTCGCGCAGGAGCTGATTGGCGTGGAACAAAACCCCCAGAACGCGGCCCGGGCCTTGGAACTTGGCTTGGTAGACCGAATTCTGCCGCTAGCCGAAGCCGCCGCTGTTTCTGACCTCATGCTGGTCGCCATTCCGGTTTCGGCCATCCAGAAGCTGTTGCCTGCCTTGCTGGAGATGGTTCCGCCCCAGACGGTGGTGATTGACCTGGGCTCCACCAAAAGCCTGCTCTGCGAAGCCGTGCGGGCGCACCGCAACCGTTCCCAGTTTGTGGCCGCCCACCCCATTGCCGGTACCGAGTACTCGGGCCCCACGGCGGCGCTGGAAGGCTTGTACCAGGGCAAGATGAACATTATCTGCGAGAAAGAACTCTCTGCCGGGCACGCCCTTTCCACCGCCCTGGAACTGTTCTCCGTGTTAGGCCTGAAAACCAGTTACATGCCGCCCGAGGAGCACGACAAACACGTGGCCTACGTGTCGCACCTCTCGCACGTGAGTTCCTTTCTGCTGGGCTTAACGGTGCTGGACGTGGAGAAAGACGAACGCAACATCTTCACGCTGGCCGGTTCTGGTTTTGCGTCTACCGTGCGCCTGGCCAAAAGCTCGCCCGACATGTGGGCACCCATCTTTGAGCAGAACGCCCATTTTCTGAGCCATGCCCTGGCCGAGTACATCAAACACCTCCAACATTTCCACCAGTGCCTGCAAAACGGCCAAACCGACCAACTGTACCACATGATGCAACAGGCCAACCAGATCAGGCCGGTGCTGGACGGCATCGCGCAGGGGCCTCCGGCGAAGTAAGGCTGTTTTAGGCCTGTTTCCTGAAAATCGGCCCCAAAACCCACCCTGCACTTTAGCGGTAAACCCAGGAAGCCCGCTTGTCTGCCTGGTTTTGGCCTTACTTTCAAAAATCAGCCCTAAAACAGGATTGTACTTAGGTGCTTTGCTTAACCTGGGCGGCCCTGTTGCGTACGCTCTCTGGTAAACACATTTCACCCAGACTAAACCGAAGAGCGATGGCCGTTACTGATTTTCTGAACAAGATCAAAAAAGAGTGGGAAGTACTGAAGGGCGAGGAGTCCAAAGACAAATTCTTCTACAACGAGAACACGTACCCCGATGAAACCACCGCCCGCCGGGAGTTCACGCGCACCAAGCAGAAACTGTTTGACGTGAACAGCTGGTCTAACTTGACGGGTGTTAATTCTACTTTCCAGCTTTATGACAAACACGGGAACAAATCTGCCGCCTCTAAAATACAGGTGGGTGATTTTATGCAGATCATTTTACCCGCTACCCCTATTGAGAACTGGGTGACGGCCATTGAAGTGGTGGAGGAAGAAGATGCCGCCCAATTTGTAGTGCGCCCCTGCCCCAAACCCCAGGCTCAGAAAGATGCAGCCGATGGCGATGAGGTAAAGCACTTTTTCACAGACGATGCCACCAGTACGTTTAGGGTCTTGCGCGAGGGCACCACAATCATGGGCATGGAGATTGGCCGGGACGAGAAACCAAACAACACCGGAGAACAGGCTGGTGACCGCCCCATCCTGAACACCCTCATCTCTGAAGGTGGTTGGGCCGGGTTCCAGGCCTTGCAATGGAATAAAATCACGCGGTATTACGTGCATCTGGAGGAGGTACCCGAAGACAGGAAAGAAGAATAAGGCGGAAGTTGCCTGGGGTTTACCTCTCCTGAAGGAACCCTTAACTTCCTAGCCCAAACACCAACCCAAGGTGTAGGCCCCAGGAAGTGATTTTTCGGTTCCAGTTTACCAAGCCTCCCATGTTCAGCCCCATGTCTACCCCATTTTTGGCGTCTTTTCTCAACCTGATATCGTAAAGGGGCAAATAGGCCAGGTCTGCCCGGGCAGTAAAGCCCAGCAAAAAATAGGTTTTTTCTTCAAAAGCCAGCGACGAAGTGCCTTTCCAACCGCCCGAATGTGTTTGCCTGATGTTCACCGGCATGTCATACCGCACCAGTGACGGCCCCGCATGCCCCGACACAAAACCTTTTTTGCCCAGATAAACCATTTTCCCCATTGATAGGTTCATCTCCCTTAAATCATGGATGGGGCGGTTGTATTGGGAAAACTTGAGCCCGGCCAAGTTTTTATCTGTGAAGGTTCTGCCATAAAACCCGGCAGCAATATTCAGGTTGTTTTTGGTCTGGGCCATCACCACCACGTTGAAGACATTATCCTGATCTGAGGCCAGCGGCACCGTACTGCCAAGAAATATGTACGCCTTTCTATCGGTTGTAGAAGTAGAATCCTGGGCAGCCGCGAAGCTTCCTGTCAGGAGCAGAAGAGATAAAAGAAAACCAGTTTTCATCTTAACGTACAGTTAGGTAATTTTCTCTCCAGCCATCGCCCGCCATGTTGAACCTAAGGTAGGTATATTTTAACTACAAAATATATACATCTACTTCACTGACCCTCTTACCTACTAAAAGAGAAACGGGGCACGGACATCATCAAGATCTCCGTGCCCCGCCTGCTTAAAAACCAAAAATAATCTACACCGCCAGCGCCTCAGAATATACCTTCCCAAACCTGCCGGTCACTTCAATCTTGATCTGTTTGGCCTCCGCCGACGGCTTTCTTCTAAACATGTATTTATTGAATGATTGAGAGAATGAATGAATGGACAAAAGATGCCCGGTACAAGCACTTTTGCAGCATTCCCGTTTTAGGGGTGTTTTAGGGAATTCAGGCCAGAAACGGGAGTAGCGTTTTGGTTGAACGTTCGTCTAGTTTGCCTACAAGATCCTTCCAGGATGACAAAAAGAGGAAAGATGGTAGATAGAGAAAGGTTGACAAAAAGAGAAAGATGGCTTCTCTTACCAGATAATCTTGGCTAAAGGAAGCGGTTATTCCGTTGCCAGCTTCCTTACTTTTTCCAGCAGCAATTCCGGCTCGTTGGTGGTGATGAAATCGGCCTTGCGTTCCAGAAGCCAGTCCATCATGTCGGGAGAGTTAACCGTCCAGGCGTTGACGGTGAGGCCTAGCCGGTGTGCCTCTTCAATCCAGTGCGGGTTCTTCTGCAAGACACTTTGGTGGTAATCAAAACCGTACATCTTGTCTTTGGCCAACTCAGCGGGGGCTTTCTCGCCGTTGAGGTAGGCTACTTTGGCGTACGGCTCCAGTTCCTGCACTTTCTTCAGGATGTCATAGTCAAAGCTGATGTAGTCCACCCAGCCCTGGGCCTTGTGTTTCTGCACCAGTTCCACCACTTTCCGCGCCAACGCCTGTCCGCGCGCTTTGCTGAGGGACGAGGGTTTGATCTCCAGAATCAGCTTGGTTTTGTTCTGCTGGAGTCCGGCTTGCAGATAGGCCTCTAAGGTGGGCAAATTCTCGCCGTTGGGCAGCTTCAGTTTTATCAACTCTGCGGCGGGGGTTTTCTCAATATGAATACCATCCACGTCGTGGTCATGGTGCACAAACAGCACCGAGTCTGCGGACATGTGCACGTCAAACTCGCTTCCGGCGCAGCCCAACTTTATGGCGTGTTGCAAGGCACCAATGGAATTCTCGGTAGCCCCGGTGTTCTTGAAGGCGCCCCGGTGGGCGATGACCCGGTTGGTGATGAACTCGTCTTTCACTAGCCGGAAGGTGTCCTGTACCGTGCTTGGCCCCTGCCCTACGGCCAGTACCACATCCACCCAAGGTTCAGAAATGGCTTTCTTTGCTTTCAGGGTATGGTCTTTCCCCAGCGTAAACAGATGAGCAGACGCCCCTACCAGTTTCACCTTCGCTTTGCCTTTGGCGGCGGGTGAAACTACTACCTGGCCTGCTTCCGTTGCGCCGGGCTTGACGGTGTACTTGGTAAGGGTGATTTGCTGTTGGGCCATGGCGGGGGCGTGAAAGCCTATGAAGAAGCAGAAAAGCAGGGTAAAAGGGGTTACGATTCTCATGGTTGGCTTGGTTATAAACATGCTCGTAAGTATAAGGAAAAGTAGCTAAACCTACTGCGCTATAGTTGGATGAAGCGCAGTAAGCTAGTTACCGTGAACTCGGGAATTAGCTGGCTCACTATTAATTCCAGTAACTAATTATCCAGTTATGCTAACGGCACCTATTCATGGCAGATCCTCCCTATGAGGCTGATCCTACCCCAGAAGCCCAGCATGCTGAAGAACGGTATCTGATCGTCCCCCTTTGAAGGGGGTAGGGGGATGATTTCTCGTGCTGATCAGGCATTCCCGAGAATTATTCTTCCCTGCATCATGGCTAAGTTTGCTGGCTCTTTAACCCGCCTGTCATCCTAGGCCTTCAAAGGAGGACGGAATGCGTGTTGAAAAAACAGAGGGTGGCAAGTAGTACATGGTTTGTTTAAATTTATTTTTCCCACCAAACCTTGGTATTGATGTCATCGCCGCCCATCATTTCCACGGCTTTCTTGTAGTTCTCCGCGTTGTTGGTTTGCACCGTGGTAGGGTATCTGAAGCGCACCGGCACCACTTTGTTGTTCAGCATGGCATTGGTGGTGGGAAGTACCGGGTAACCCGTACGCCGGTACTCAAACCATTGCTGGTAATCCACGAAGAACAAGGCCAGGTACTTTTGCAGCATGATCTGCTCCAAGGTGCCCTGGTAAGCAGCGGCGGGGTTCGTGAAATAGTCGGCGGGCATGACGGCGCCCCATTGCTCAATGGCGGCCTTTACTCCTTTTTCATACGCGGCTTTGGCATCGCCGGGCGCTATGCCTTTCTGCGCGAGTTCCGCTTTGATAAACTCCACCTCGGCGTAGGGCATGAGCACCGTGACCATAGGAGCCGTCACCAGGGCTATGTTGAAGGTAGAAGGCGCATAGTCGAATTGGGTATCGGTTCCTTCGTACCCGCTGGGGATGCCCTTGTAGCCCACCTGGGTCCTGCCGTCTTTTGAGGTGGCCTGGGTGAAGAACCTGGCCCGGCGGGGGTCATTCAGGGCATTCAGGTGATCAATGAAGAAAGAAGAGGCGGCCCGGCCGGTTCTGAAATCCACTGCCCGCCCCCAGGGAGAAATCAAGGGCGGAATACCGGATATCTGCAAAATGGCCGCATCGGCGTTAGAAGTGAATACCGGGTATAAAGTAGGGTTAGTGATGATCTCCGCCATTTTGGCGGCGGCGTTCATCTCTTCCCTTTTAGATACCCTAAGCAACAACCTCAGGCGTAAAGAGTTGCAGAACTTGCGCCACTTGGCCACGTCTTTGCGGTACAGAATATCATCACCGTACACCATGGCTTTGGCCGGATCAAACTTGCCGTTGGCGGTCTCCAGATCAGCCAGGATTTTGGTGTAGATTGCTTTCTGCGTGTCAAAGGCGGGATACAGGATGCCCTCATCGCCGCGGGCGGCCTCCACCATGGACACGTCGCCAAAGCTGTCGGTGAGCAGCGAATACCCCCAGGCGTTTAACGTCAGCGCGATGGCCTCGTAGTTGGGGTCATTGGCTTTCACCGCCGCCGCGTGCATTTCCTTGATGTTGGTTAGCCAGCGGTAATAGGTAGTCCAGGTGGAGCTGCCGGAATTCTCGGTCACGTCATAGCGGTGTATGCCGCCGGAAGCACTGGGAAACGGCAGGGCTACCTGCATCAAAGCAAAGGTGAAGTCATCGCTGCGGCGAGCGTTGAAGCTGCTCATCTCATAGAGGATGGGGTTCAGCAACGTACCTGGGCTGATCAGCTCAATTCGGTTGGGGTCGGTGTTGACCTCTTCAAAATCATCGGTGCAAGAGGCAGAGAAGGTACCAAGCGCGACAAGTACTACAATGGTTTTCTTTATAGATAACATGATTTTTAGTTCTTTAGGCGGACTGCCAGCCGGCTTGTATGGCCTGAAGGCAGTTCTGACACGTTAATGGGAAAGGACTGATTCTGAGGTTTGCTTAGAATTTAAGGGTCACGTTCATGCCCATGGTTCTGGTTGAAGGCATTTGGCCCATTTCAATGCCCGGCATGATGTTGTTCCCGTTCAGGGCAGCTGTCTCGGGGTCAAACATGGGGAAATCGGTCAGCATGGCCAGGTCACGGCCGTAGAGGGCGATGCTGGCGCCGTTGAAGAACTTGGTTCTGGCCAAGAGCGCTTGGGGAAGGTTATACTCCAGCCGAACTTCCCGCAGTTTCAGGTAAGAGGCGTCAAAGGAGTTGGACTCCACGTTGGCGCGGCGGTAGTACCTGACATAGTAGTCAGCGGGGTTTACTTTCTTGGTATTCTGGGTGTAAGTACCGTCGCCGTTCAACACCACGCCATCGCCAATGATAAAGCCTTCTTCGCGGCCCATGAGGGTGTGCTCCAGTTTGCCCTGCTCAGCCATTTTGTGGTGGGTCTGGGAATAGATGATGCCTCCGTAAGAACCATCCAGCAGGAAGCTGAACCTGAAATTCTTATACGAAAACTCATTCAGGAAACCGCCTTTCCAGTCGGCGTACGCATTGCCAATGTACTGTACTTCCTGGGGGTAGGCAGGCAAACCGCTGTTGTCATACACAATCTCCCCTTCGGGGCTCCGCACAAAACCGAAGCCGTAGATGTCACCGGTGGTACCGCCCACCTTGGCAATGATGGAAGCCTGACCACCTACGCCCAATACCTGCTGATCCTCTATCCCATCGGCCAGTTTCAGCACCTTGTTGCTGTTTTTAGACCAGGTCACCGTTGATCTCCACTTGAAATCAGCTAGGTCAATGGGCTTGGCGTTCAAGACTAGCTCTACCCCTTGGTTTCTTACTTTACCGGCGTTCAACACGGCCCGGGTATAGCCGGTGGTAGGATCTACCGGTATCTCCAGGATCTGGTTTTTGGTGTAGTTTCTATAAACCGTGGCATCTATCCCAATTCTGCCGTTGTAGAGCATATACTCCATACCAGCCTCATAACTGGTGGTGATCTCTGGTTTGAAACCGATGTTGTGGAGCGTGGTGGGCACCGAGCCTGAGCCCGCAAAATCGCTTTGGCCGTAGTATTTTCTGGTTCGGTAAGGATCTGTGTCACTTCCCACCTGCGCGGCCGACAGTCTAAGCTTCGCAAAGGAAATGGCGGTAGGCAGCCTGAACAGATCGGTTAGGATAAAGCTGGTGCTGACAGACGGATAAAAGAAGGAGCTGTTCTGTCTTGGCAGCGTGCTGGACCAGTCATTACGGGCGGTAAGGTCTACAAAGATCTTGTCCTCAAAGGAGAAGGCCGCCAGCGCGTACAGGCTGTTCACTTTCCGGTTCCGGTGGCGCGTGGTCATCATGGCGTTGCCCACCCCGTTAGAAAGTTTGTATACCGCCGGAATCACCAAACCGTCCACCACACCGTCCGTACCGCGGTATCGCTGGTCTCTCAGGTTACCCCCCACGGAAGTCCTTACCTCTACCTTGCTCCCTAGTTGCTCTTTATAAGTCAGCAAAGCGTCTGTGTTGATCTCGTAATCAAAGATATTTTGCTCTTTGTAGTACCCGTACGGGAAGTTGGCGGTATTGAAAGGACGCCGCATGGCCCGGTCTTCGGCGGTTAAATCAATCCCCGATCGTACCAGCACGTCCCACTTGGGCGAGAACTCATAGGTGGCCGCCAGGTTACCCACCAAGGAATAGTTGTTGAGCGAGTTGGTCATCTCATGGGCAATCACATACGGGTTATCTATAAAAGAACTGAACGGATGCACCTGCTGGAGCTGCTCTTGCCCCGCTTTCCACCGGGGCTCGTACCAGGCCAGATCTACGTTGGGATTCTGGAAGATCATGAAATAAGCGATGGACTGGTTACTGTAGCCCGTGCCCGGCAGGTTATCGCTCTTCTTGTTGGTGAAATTGACTTTAGAGCTAAGCTTTAACCTTTTGGAAATGTTCTGGTTCATGCTCAGAGCGGCCGTTAGACGCTCAAAACCGGTGTTGGGCATGATCCACTCGTTTTTAGAGTGCGTGAGGGAGGCCCGCACCGACCCATTCTCGCCGCCGCCTTCCAGGGCGACGTTGTTGGTGAGGGTGTAGCCGGTTCTGAAGAAGCCCTTGATGTTATCTTGGTACGGTCTCCATGGCTGTCTTTCCGCCGACTGCCCTTCCCGCGTGGGGTCATACTGGTAATAATTCTGGCCGTTAAACCTGGGCCCGAAGGCACTGCTGGTTCCCCCGGTGTTGGCCCCGTCTTCAGACGCGCCATACGAATAATACGGCTCGCCTGCGGCGTTGAAGGATTTCCCGGTTCCCTGGCCGTATTCATACTGGTAAGCGGGCCATTTCAGAACATTGTTGAAGCTGAGGTTGGAATTCACGGTTACGCCAATTCCCTTGTCTCGGCGGGCACCCGATTTGGTGGTAATGATCAATGCCCCGTTGGCGGCCCGGCTCCCGTACAGGGCGGCGGCGCTTGGGCCTTTGAGTACGGTGATGCTTTCAATGTCATTCGGGTTGATGTCGGCGATCCCGTTCCCGAAATCCACCGGAATGTCAGCCCCAGAACCGGCCCCGTAGGCGTTGTCTGTCCCAGAACTGGTCATTTCACTGCTCATCGGCACGCCGTCCAGAACAATAAGGGCATTGTTACCGCCCGGGTTCAGGGAGTTATCGCCCCGCAGGCTGATCCTGGTGGAGTTCACCGGCCCCGAGCCCGGCGAAACCAGGTTCAAACCGGCCACTTTCCCAGACAAGGCCTGCGCGAAGTTGTTGGGCATGGCGTCTGTCAGCGCTTCGCTGGTGACAGTTTGGGTGGCATACCCCAGTGCCTTCTGCTCCCGCTTGATACCAAGGGCCGTCACCACCACCTCAGAAAGCTGCTGGCTGTCTTGCACCAAAGTCACGGAAACGTTTGCCTCGTTCTGGGCGAAGGTTCTTCTGAGCGAGGTGTAACCCACGAAGGAGAAGACCACTTCTGCCCCTTTGGGCACCTGTATGGTGAAGGTGCCGTCAGTATTGGTGGCACCCACGGCGGTTCCGTTGGTCGTAATCACCACCCCCGGCATGGTGCCCATCTCCGCGGAAGCCACGGTACCGGTGATTCTCACCCTTTCGGTTTGCTGGGCAAGCTGGGGGGCGGGGGTTCCGGTGGCCGACGGCACCTGGCCCAGATCGTTGAGTTCCTTATTGCTGGCAAGTACCTGCGCCTCGGCCATGGGGCCCAACGCTAAAAAGGAAATACCCAAAAGCATTTTTCTGGGGAACTGGGTTAACCTCTTCTTGGTAGGAGGCAGTAAACGTGTTTTCATGGTTTTGATTTCTGTAAAGGATGAAGTGCCGTAGAAGGGGGCGCGTGATAGGAATCTCCGCCGAGGTTGAAGGCGTGCAAGAGGTGTCTTTTCAGGTTTAATTGACCTTTTCGGCTGGAAGCCGGATACACTTGCGTCAGCATGTCTTGAACAAAGTTTTTGCTGTACAAAAGTACCTTGCCTGTTCCTGAGACGCGGCAAAGGAGGCGTTACCTTATTGTGAACCTTTCGTTACCGCAATGTTTTGGGGAAATGGGAAAGCCTGTTCTTTTGGCCTGTTTTCTGAAAATCAGGCTCTAAACAGAGGGGTTACAAGAAGACGCATGGGTACAGAAATACTCTCCCTTCTTTTGTCCTCCTGAAAGGATCTTGTGGGCGAATTAGAAAAGCGTCTGGGTAAACGTAATTGCCGTTCGCCACCAAGATGCTTTCAGGAGGACAGAGGGGGCTACCGGCAAGTAACCGTCCAACAGTCCGTTTGCAGGCTTGTTTTCTAAAAACAGCCTAAAAACGGGACAGCCGTAAAAAGCGAATGCCCCGCCTCCTTGCGGGGGCGGGGCATTCAACACACATTAAACGAACTATAAACAAACTAAAACTAACGCTCACACAAACAGGTTCAGGAAGTCTTGCCGGCCGTTGAGGTACTCATAGGCAAAACCTTCCTCCCGCATGCGTGCTTTGATGGTCTCCACGTCCTGTGGTTGCTTCACCTCCACGCCAATAAAAACCGGCCCCTTTTCCTTGTTGTTTTTCTTGATGTACTGGAAATGGATGATGTCGTCCTCGGGGTGCAGCACGCGGTTCACGAAGGTTCTTAAGGCCCCCGGCTTCTGGTTGAAGGTCACCATGAAATAGTGCTTCAGGCCCTGGTGCCGAAGGGCACGTTCCTTGATGTCCTCCATGCGGGTAATGTCATTGTTGCTGCCGCTGATGACGCAGACCACGTTCTTGCCTTTGATCTCCTCGGCAAAAGACTTCAAGGCCGAAATGCTCAGCGTGCCCGCGGGTTCCAAGACCACGCCCTCCTCGTTGTACATCCGCAGGATGTCCTCGCAGACCTGGCCTTCGGGCACCAGCACAATGTCATCCAGCAAGTCGCGGCAGATCTCAAAGGTCAACGCCCCCGGACATTTCACCGCCGCCCCGTCCACAAAAGAATCAATGGTTTGGAGGGTCTGCCGCCGGTTTTCCTTGATGGAATTGTACATAGACGGCGCGCCCAGCGGCTGTACACCAATGAGCTTCGTTTGGGGGCTCAATTGCTTAAACACGCTGGAAACGCCCGAGGCCAGCCCGCCGCCGCCAATGGGCATGAACAGGTAATCGATGGCAAAATCGGCCTCCTTGAAAACTTCCAGCCCCACGGTGGCCTGTCCCTCTATCACGGCCAAGTCATCAAACGGAGGAATGAAGGTGCTGCCGCGTTCGTCGCAGAAATCCTTGGCGGCCTTAAACGTATCGTCATACGTGGCACCGGTAAGCACTATCTCCACCCACTCCTTCCCGAACAGGCGCACTTTGCTTACTTTTTGGGCCGGGGTTTGGGCGGGCATGAAGATATACCCTTTGATGCCCAACAACTGACAGGCATAGGCTACACCTTGCGCGTGGTTTCCGGCGCTGGAGCAGACAATTTCCTTCCCGCTTTCCTCAGCGGTAAGCGTAGACAATTTATTATACGCGCCCCTGATCTTGTAAGAACGAACTACCTGCAGGTCTTCGCGCTTCAGGTAAACCTCCGCATCATACGTTTGGGAAAGCCATAGATTCTTCATCAAAGGCGTTTTGTAAATAACGCCTTTAAGGTTGTTGGCGGCTTTCTCCACGTTCCCTAACGAGACCACGGTTTCTAAGGAAGCTGTCTCTTTCTGCATGTTGGTTCGGTGAAAAGCTGTTTTCGGCCTGATTTTTAAAATTCAGGCCGAAAACAGGTATAAATGGATTTCCCAATTGAGGATGATTTGCTGGTTCGTACGGACAGGGCTTGACCTGTCCCCACGCATTGCTGGTCTGCGCTTTCTGCAGGTGCCATTTTTCCCCTCTGTAGGAAGCTTCGGCCACCGTATTGGACAGGTCAAGCCCTGTCCCTACTGTAGACTCCCCTCTTTATCTTTCCTCAAGGGGAGAATCATCTCCTAGAGAAGAATCATTTAAAATCAAACTTCCTGGGTAACTTCCGCTTTGCTGCGGAGCTGACGCACCACGGCACCGGTCTGCCATAATTCAGAATCCCGCACCTCTTTCAGCTCGGCTTCCAGTTCCTGGCGGTAGCCGGGGGTAGAACCGCGTTGGATGGTGCGCTCTGCTTCTTTGCCGGAGGCGACGCTGTCATACAGCTCATTCAATACCGGCAACGTGGCCTCTCTAAATCTGCCTTTCCAGTCCAGGGCACCGCGCTGGGCGGTTACGGAGCAGTTGCTGAACATCCAGTCCATGCCGTTCTCGCCTACCAAGGGCACCAGGCTTTGGGTCAGTTCTTCCACGGTCTCGTTGAAGGCCTCAGACGGGGAGTGCCCGCGCTGGCGCAACACTTGGTATTGGGCTTCAATGATTCCGGCCAGGGCGCCCATCAACACGCCGCGCTCTCCGGTAAGGTCAGAGTATACTTCTTTTTTGAAATCGGTCTCAAACAGGTAACCAGAACCTACCCCAATGCCCATGGCTATCGCTTTTTCGTAGGCTTCGCCCGTGGCATCCTGGAACACGGCGAAGGAAGAGTTCAGTCCGCCCCCGGCCTGGAACAGGCGGCGCAGGCTGGTACCGCTGCCTTTGGGGGCCACCAGAATCACGTCCACATCGGCCGGAGGCACAATGTTGGTTTGCTCTTTGAACGTGATGCCGAAACCGTGCGAGAAGTACAAGGTCTTACCCGGAGTCAGTTTCTCTTTGAGGGTGGGCCAAACGGCAATCTGGCCGGCATCTGATAACAAGTTGCAGAGGATGGTTCCGCGCTCAGCGGCTTCCTCAATGGAGAACAGGCTGATGCCTTCCTCAAAACCATCTCTTTTCGCGCGCTCCCAGGACGGGGAATCCTGGCGCTGGCCCACAATCACGTTGAAGCCATTGTCGCGCATGTTCAATGCCTGGCCCGGGCCTTGCACGCCGTAGCCGATCACGGCAATGGTTTCGTCTTTTAATTTGTCTAAGGCTTTTGCCAACGGATATTCTTCGCGGGTGACAACGGTTTCTTCTACCCCGCCGAAATTGATTTTTGCCATTTTACTGTTTGTTAATATGGGTTGTTAGTTGATTTACTTGGTTCATGGAGGTGAAACCTCACCCCCGGCCCCTCTCCCACAGAGAGGGGAGCTTTGTACTTTTGCGTTTTAGGCCTTATTTTTGAAAAACAGGCCTAAAACAGGTTTTACTTCTAACTCTCCTCGGTCTGTCCCCTGGCAGACCGAGGAAACAGTAAACAGGATTTCCACTTTCCTTCTGGCGCGAGTCTCCAGACCCGTGCCGGTGGATGCGTGGAGTCTCCAGACTCCCGTGTTTTGCCCGTGGTTCCCGGCGAGTCTGGAGACCCGCTTCATCCTTTGTCACGAGACTTTAGCCTCGCGCCAGCTTTCTTTATGCGCCTCCGTTTTTAGCCTGTTCCGTAGAAAACAGCTCCAAAACGCATCCTCCAACACTCCCCTCTCCGTGGGAGAGGGGCCGGGGGTGAGGTTTACATGCTAAACACCTTCTCGCGGCTGTTCAGGAACTCGTTTTCCACTACCTCCTGCCCTGGCTCGGTGCGCTCGAATTCGCGCAGTTTGCGGTTGAAGCCGTCGCTGCTTTTGATGATGGCAATGCGGGCGCTGCGCACGAACTCAATCAACCCGAAGGGCTGCAGAACTTTGATCAGGTTGTCGGTTTCCTCGCGGTGGCCGGTGGTTTCAAAGACGGTGTAGTCTTTCCGGATCACCACCACCCGCGCGCCGTTTTCGCGGAGCAGGCGTTCTACTTTGGCTTTCTCGGCGATCACGTCGGTGGGCACTTTGTAGAGCGCCATTTCCTGCCAGATCACATCTTCGTTGGTGTTGTAATACACCTTCAATACCTCTACCTGCTTCTCAATCTGCCGGGCAATTTTGCTCACCACTTCCTCGGTCTCGTTGATCACGATGTTGAAGCGGTGGATGCCTTCAATCTCAGAGGGCGAGGTGTTGAGGCTGTCAATGTTGATTTTGCGGCGGGTGAAAATCATGGCGATGCGGTTGAGTAACCCTACGTGGTTCTCGGTGTACACCGTGATGTTGTATTCTTCCTTTTCTATGGGCGCTTGTTCAGGCATGGTCTTCTTGGTTAGGCACCGTTATTTTAATCTGATTTCGCTCACGCTGCAGCCTTGCGGCACCATGGGGAACACGTTGTTCTCTTTGGTCACCATCACTTCCAGCAGGAAGGAACCGGGGTGCGCCAGCATTTCTTGCAGGGCACCGGTCAGGTCTTCACGCTGGTTGATGCTCTTGCCGGGGATGCCGTAGCCTTTGGCCACCTGCACGTAATCGGGGCTGGTGATATCCACGAAAGAGTAGCGCCGCTCATGGAAGAGCTCCTGCCACTGCCGCACCATGCCCAGGAATTGGTTGTTCAGGATCAGGATTTTCACGTCAACGCCGCTCTGCATGATGGTGCCCAGTTCCTGGATGGTCATCTGCACGCCGCCGTCGCCAATCACGGCTACCACGGTGCGGTTTGGTGCGCCAAATTTGGCCCCAATGGCGGCCGGAAGCGCGAAGCCCATGGTGCCCAAGCCGCCGCTGGTGATGTTGCTGCGGGTGTGGTTCAGTTTGGCGTAGCGGCAGGCCACCATCTGGTGCTGGCCCACGTCTGTCACAATGATGGCCTCGCCCTTGGTGAGTTCGTTCAATTGCTGAATCACCTCCCCCATGGTCATTTCCTCTGAGGTGGGGAACAGCTCTTCTCTGATCACCGCATCTATTTCCTTCTGCTCAAACTCCCGGAACTTAGCCAGCCACTCAGAATGCTGTTTGGCTTCCACCAGTTGCGTGAGCAGCGGCAGGGTCTCTTTGCAATCGCCCCACACGGGCACGGTGGTTTTCACGTTTTTGTCTATCTCGGCGGGGTCAATGTCCAGGTGGATGATCTGGGCTTGCTTGGCGTATTTGTCCAATCTGCCCGTCACGCGGTCGTCAAAGCGCATGCCTATGGCGATGAGCACATCGCACTCATTGGTCATCACGTTGGGGCCGTAGTTGCCGTGCATGCCCAACATGCCCACGTTCTGCGGATGGTCGCTGGGCAAGGCCCCCGCTCCCATGATAGTCCAGGCGGCCGGAATGCCGGTTTTCTCCAGAAATGCTTTAAACTCCTGCTCTGCCGAACCCAGCATCACGCCCTGCCCCCACAGCACGAACGGCTTTTTAGCGCTGTTGATCAAAGCGGCAGCCTGTTCAATGTATTCTCTGCGCACAATCGGCTTGGGCCGATAGCTGCGGATGTGGTCACATCTTTTATACCCCTGGAAGCTGAATTTCTGCAGCTGCGCGTTTTTGGTGATGTCAATCAACACCGGGCCGGGCCGACCAGTGCGGGCAATATGGAACGCCTTGGCGATCACTTCCGGAATCTCGGTGGCATCGGTGATCTGGTAATTCCATTTGGTCACGGGCGTGGTGATGCCAATCACATCGGCTTCCTGGAAGGCATCGGTACCCAACAAATGCGCGAATACCTGGCCGGTGATGCAGACCAGCGGCGTGCTGTCTATCTGGGCATCGGCGAGGCCGGTTACCAGATTGGTGGCCCCTGGCCCGCTGGTGGCGAACACCACGCCTACTTTGCCGGAGGAACGGGCGTACCCTTGTCCGGCGTGGATACCGCCTTGTTCGTGGCGCACCAGCACGTGTTTGAGATCGCCTTCAAAGTCATACAGCGCGTCATAGATGGGCATGATGGCCCCGCCGGGATACCCGAAGATGGTGTCCACGCCTTCCACCGTGAGGGCGTGCAATAAGGCCTGACCTCCGCTGATCACGGTGGCCGTTTCAGGCAAGGCTGGGGCTGGTTTCTCTTGCGTTAACATAGGCTTCTTCCTGTAAATCGGTGATACAACCGTGGCTCGCATCGCTCACCGTCCTTAGATATTTCAGCAACACTCCCTGCGAAGCATTGGGGGTGGGTCTTCTCCAGTTCTCCCGACGAGCGCTTAACTCTTCCTCGTCTACCTGCACGTCCATGGTGTTATTGGCGGCATCCAGCACAATCCAATCGCCGTCTTCCACCAGCGCGATGGTGCCGCCCTCATAGGCCTCGGGGCACACGTGCCCGATGACAAAGCCGTGGGTACCGCCGGAGAAGCGGCCGTCCGTAATCAACGCCACTTTATCGCCCAGTCCGGCCCCAATGATGGCCGAGGTGGGTTTCAGCATCTCGGGCATGCCCGGCCCACCTTTTGGGCCCACGTACCGGATCACCACCACGTGGCCGGGTTGTATCTTGCCCAAGGTGATGCCTTCGTTCAGTTCCTCCTCTGAGTTGAACACCACGGCCGGGCCCTCGAACCGAACGCCTTCTTTGCCGGTGATCTTCGCCACGGCCCCTTTGGTGGCCAGGTTGCCGTACAGCACCTGAATGTGGCCGTCGGGCTTCATGGGGTTGGAAAGCGGGCGCAGCAAGTCTTGCTCCTCGCCCAGCGGTTTCACGTTCTCCAGGTTCTCGGCGATGGTTTTGCCGGTCACGGTAAGCAAATCACCGTTCAGCAGCCCTTCGTTCAGCAGGGTTTTCATCACGGCCGGTACCCCACCTATGGCGGAAAGGTCTTCCATGAGGTACTTGCCGCTGGGCTTGAGGTCTGCTCTAAAGGAAACCCGGTCACTCACCGCCTGGAAATCTTCCAGGGTCAGTTTCACGCCCGCCGCATGCGCGATGGCGATCAAATGGATGACGGCGTTGGTGGAGCCGCCCAGCACCGTGATGAGCACCATGGCGTTCTCAAAGGCCTGGCGGGTTAAGATGTCACGGGGTTTGAGGTCTTTCTCCAACAGGTTCCTCAGGTACTCGCCGGTATTTAGGCACTCTTCTCTTTTGGCGTCGCTCACGGCCACGGAGGAGGAGGAATACGGCAGGGACATGCCCAGCGCCTCGGCCGCCGAGGCCATGGTGTTGGCGGTGTACATGCCGCCGCAGGCCCCTGGCCCCGGACAGGCGTTGCGGATGATGCCGCGGTAATCCTCGTCTGAGATGTTGCCGTTCAGTTTCTGGCCGTAGGCCTCAAAGCAGGACACGATGTTTAATTTTTGGCCCTTGAAGTTCCCGCCTTTGATGGTGCCGCCGTACACCATCATGCCGGGGCGGTTCAAACGTGCCATCGCCATCAGGGCCCCCGGCATGTTCTTGTCGCAGCCCACCACGCAGGCCAGGGCGTCATAGTAATGGGCACCGGCCATGGCCTCAATGGAATCAGCGATCAGTTCCCGTGACACTAATGAATAGCGCATGCCGGCGTTGCCGTTGGTGATGCCGTCACTCACGCCAATGGTGTTGAACCTAAGTCCTACCAAATCCTGCGCCTGCACGCCTTCCTTCACCACGTCGGCGAGGTCGTTGAGGTGCATGTTGCAGGTGTTGCCGTCAAAGCCGGTGGAGCAGATGCCCACAAACGGTTTCCGAAGATCCGCCTCCGGGATACCGGAGCCGATCAGCATGGCCTGGGAGGCCGGCAGGCTGTCGTCTTTGGTGTAGATGCCGCTGTATTTGTTTAAAGCCATGAGTTTATATGTTACCTCACCCCCGGCCCCTCTCCCACAGAGAGGGGAGTTTTGGATGATGCGTTTTTAGTCTGTTTTCTGAAAAGGAGGGCAGAAACCACTTTCCATTTCTGGGTGAAACCTGTGAGGTTTTTCGTTTTGAGCCTGCTTTCTGAAAAACAGGCCGGAAACAGTATTCCTTTTTCTTTTTTCTACTGGCGCGAGTCTCCAGACTTGTGCCGATGGATGCGTGGCGTCTCCAGACTTCCTCCTTGTTTCTGCCCGTGGTTCCCGGCGAGTCTGGAGTCTCGCGCCAGGTTGGAGGTTCCTAAACCTGTGAGGTTTTCAAAACCTCACAGGTTTAGCGTTTTAAGCCTCATTTCCAGAAAACAGCCTGCATACGCTATATCCCAAACTCCCCTCTCCGTGGGAGAGGGGCCGGGGGTGAGGTCTTAAATAATGGTGCTCAGCCCAATTTCAATGTTCTTCAAATGCCGGAAACTTTCGCCGCCTTCCTGCACGTAGTTGGCAATGAAAGCGCCCACTTGCTCGGTGGTAAAAGGATGATCGGCTCTAAGTTCAGGGGTCAGCACGTTCTTCTCCAGGGTGTAGTCAACCGCTTCTTTCACCAAGTCTGCCTCTTCCTGCATCCCGAAATGCTCCAGCATCATGGCCACCGATAGAATGGTGGCGATGGGGTTGGCAATGCCTTTTCCTTTCGCCTGCGGGAAAGAACCATGGATGGGTTCAAACAAAGCCGCCGTCTCCCCTACCGAAGCCGAGGGCAACAAGCCCAGCGACCCCGCAATCACCGAGGCTTCGTCAGAGATGATGTCCCCGAACATGTTCTCGGTGAGGATCACGTCAAACTGCCGGGGGTTGAGGATCAGCTGCATGGCGGCGTTGTCCACGAACAGGTAATCAACGGCGACCGATGGGTATTCTGGGGCAATCTGCTGTACCACCTCGCGCCACAGCCGGGAGGTTTCCAGCACGTTGGCCTTGTCAACCAGCGTAAGCTTGTCTCGGCGGGTAGTGGCCGACTGGAATGCCAGGTGCGCGATGCGTACGATTTCTTCTTTGGTGTAGGTGCAGTGGTCATAGGCTCCGTCTGCGGTGCGGCCTTTCTCCCCGAAGTAAATGCCGCCCGTCAGTTCGCGGTAGATGAGCATGTCGGCGCCTTTGATACGATCCGCTTTCAGGGGCGAATGCTCCAACAGCACGTCATAAGCCGTCACCGGACGGATATTGGCGAACAAACCCAACGACTTTCTCAGGCGCAGCAAACCTTGCTCGGGGCGCACTTTGGCGGCGGGGTTGTGGTCGTACTTGGGGTCTCCTATGGCACCTAACAAAATAGCATCGGCCTCAAAGCAGGCCTGTAGGGTAGACTCCGGCAGCGGGTCGCCAGTGGCGTCAATGGCGCAGGCCCCCATCAGTTGCACGTCCAGTTCAAACTGGTGCCCGAACCGCTCAGAAACAGCCTCCAATACCTTCAGGGCCTCGGCACACACTTCCGGCCCAATTCCGTCGCCGGGTAATACGGCTATTCTTTTGGTTAATACGCCCATGGTCTGCTTTTTTCGTATTGCTCTATCGCTTCTTTCTGGTTCACTAAAAAATCAATGTCATCATAGCCATTGATCATACACTCTTTTTTGTAGGCGTCAATGGCAAACGGAATGCGCTCTTCCCACACCGGCACTTCTAATTCCTGATTCACCAAGTTCACTACCAACGTAGTCTGCGGGTCTGCCTCTAGCTGGGCGAATAATCTGGCCAGCACTTCATCTGACACCTGCAATGGTAACAAGCCATTGTTCAGCGCATTGCCTTTGAAGATATCGGCGAAGAAGCTGGAGATGACTACTTTGAACCCGGCATCATGGATGGCCCAGGCCGCGTGTTCTCTACTTGACCCGCACCCGAAGTTCTTGCCCGCCACCAGAATCTGCCCGCTGTAACGCCCGTTGTTCAGCACGAAATCGGCTTTAGGCTGACCTGCGTTGTCAAAGCGCCAATCGCGGAAAAGGTTCTCTCCGAAGCCTTCGCGCGAAGTAGCCTTTAAAAAGCGGGCCGGGATGATCTGGTCGGTATCTATGTTCTCAATCGGGAGCGGAACCGCCGTGGATTGAAGTATCTCAAACTTTTCCATTCATTTTAAATGTTTTACTTCTGCGTCCTCCTTTGAAGGGGGTTGGGGGATGTTTTCTCGTGCTGATTAGGCATTCCCGAGAATCATTTTTCATCTGCTTTGCAACTGCTGTTACTTCTTCAAACGTCCTCGTCATCCCCCTACCCCCTTCAAAGGGGGACGGAATGCGTGCTTCTCTATTCTAGTTCAGGTAGTGGGTGATGTCCACAATCTTTCCTTCCACGGCGGTGATGGCGGCCACCAGCGGACTGGCCAACAAGGTGCGGGAACCGGGCCCCTGGCGGCCTTCAAAATTGCGGTTAGAGGTAGAAACGCAGTACGCACCGGCCGGAATCTTGTCTTCGTTCATGGCCAGGCAGGCGCTACAGCCCGGCTCGCGTAGTTCAAAACCTGCGGCAGCCAGCACCTTGTCAATGCCTTCTTCCATGGCTTGCTTTTCCACCAGTTTGGAACCCGGCACAATGATGGCCTCTACGTGCGGGGCTTTCTGTTTGCCCTGCACGTACTTGGCTACTTGCCGCAAATCTTCAATGCGGGAGTTGGTACAAGACCCGATGAACACGTAATCAATCTGCTTGCCCAGCAAAGACTCACCGGGGGCAAAACCCATGTACTTCAAAGATTTGCTGTAGCTGGCCTGCTCACTCACCGGAACATCTGTGGGGATAACCGCGTCAATGGCCATGCCCATGCCGGGGTTCGTCCCGAACGTAATCATCGGCGCAATATCCTGTGCATCAAAAGTGTATTCTTTCTCAAAAGAAGCGCCTTCCTCGGTGAACAGAGTAGACCAATAAGCAACGGCCTGCTCCCAACGCTCGCCTTGCGGCGCGAACGGACGGCCTTTCAGGTAGTCAAAAGTGGTTTGGTCTGGGGCGATCATGCCGCCGCGGGCTCCCATTTCAATGCTCATGTTGCAGACCGTCATGCGCCCTTCCATGCTCAGGGCCCTGAACGCGCTGCCGGCGTATTCCACAAAGTAACCCGTGGCACCACCGGTACCCAGTTTTGAAATCACGTAGAGGATGATGTCTTTGGCGGTGACACCTGGTTTTACCGCTCCTTCTACCGTAATGCGCATACTTTTCGGTTTGCTCAACAGCAAAGTCTGCGAGGCCATTACCTGTGCCACCTGGCTCGTACCAATCCCGAAGGCGATGGCTCCGAAGGCACCGTGGGTAGACGTATGGCTGTCGCCGCACACGATGGTCATGCCGGGCTGGGTCAAGCCTAACTCTGGGCCGATGACGTGCACAATGCCTTGGTGCTGGTGGCCTAAGCCGTACAGTTCAATGTTGTGTTTGGCGCAGTTCTGGGTGAGTTTGTCTACCTGGAAACGGGAAAGCGGCTCCTCAATGGGAAGGTGCTGGTTTTTGGTGGGCACGTTATGGTCGGCGGTAGCCACCATCTGCTTTTTGCGGAACAAGGGCAAGCCACGGGCTTCAATCTCATCAAAGGCCTGCGGACTGGTTACTTCGTGTATTAAGTGTTTATCAATGTAAAACACGTCTAATCCCGCTCCCGGAATGGACTTCACTACGTGGGCGTCCCAAATCTTATCTAATAATGTCTTTGCCATTGTTGTGTTGTGTTCTCACCTTTGTCATCTTGGAAAGATCTTGTGGGCGAGCTAGAAAAGCGCTTCTTGTTCGCTACTGCCGTTCGCCCACAAGTTCTTTTCAGGAGGACAGGAAGGGGGTTTAATTGGCCGAAACCAGGTTATCCTGCTCCACCATCAAATGAAGGTCTTCGTCTACTACTTCTTTCTTTCTGTCGGCTACCTCTAGGAAGGCGGCATATGCTTTGTCTAAGGAAGATTTTTCCAGGGCATAACCCAACTTTTGCATGCGGTACGCCAGGGCGGCGCGGCCGGAGCGGGCGGTTAAGACAATGGAAGAATCCTCGGCACCAACTTCTTTGGGGTCAATGATCTCGTAGGTTTCGCGGTGCTTGATAACGCCGTCCTGGTGGATACCGCTGGAGTGCGCAAAAGCGTTGGCGCCCACAATGGCTTTGTTGGGCTGCACGTGCATGCGCATCATGTGCGAAACCAGGTGCGAGGTCTCGGTAAGCAGGCGGGTGTTCACGCTGGTGTCCAGGTTCAGGTACGGGTGCTGACGGAGAATCATGACGACTTCCTCCAGGGCCGTGTTACCGGCACGCTCCCCTACCCCATTGATGGTACACTCAATCTGGCGCGCCCCGTTCACCACGCCCGCAATAGAGTTGGCGGTAGCCAAGCCCAGGTCATTGTGGCAGTGGGTGGAAAGCGTCACGTTTTGCACGCCGCGCACGTTTTCATACAGATATTTGATTTTTGCGCCGTATTCCTCGGGCAGGCAATAGCCGGTGGTGTCTGGGATGTTGAGCACGGTGGCCCCGGCCTTGATGGCGGCTTCGCACACGCGGGCCAGGAACTCGTTATCGGTACGACCCGCATCCTCGGCATAGAATTCCACGTCTTCCACAAAGCTTTTGGCGTATTTCACGGCCCAGACGGCACGCTCAATCACATCGGCCTGGGTGGTGCGCAGCTTGAATTTCACGTGCGAATCTGACGTACCTATACCGGTATGGATGCGGGGATAACGGGCACCTTTCAAGGCCTCGGCGGCCACCTTGATGTCGTTTTCCACGGCGCGGGAGAGTCCGCAGACGGTGGCTTCCTTGGTTTGCGCGGCAATGGCCTGGATGGCGGCAAAGTCGCCGGGGCTGGAAACCGCGAAGCCTGCCTCAATCACGTTTACCCCCAGAAGCTCCAGTTGCCGTGCAATGACCAACTTCTCTTCCATGTTCAACTTGCACCCGGGTACTTGTTCCCCGTCGCGCAGCGTTGTATCAAATATTTGTATCTTCTGGGCTGACATCGTTTATTTGGCTACTTGTTCTGATGCAAAGAAGCGCGTACTACTACGGAAACAAAAAATTATTTTTGCCTCTTCTACTATTTCCAAGGCCTCTATTTAATTATACATCATTCTGAAAATCAATATTTTAACATCCTTTCTCCTACAATGCCTAACCAGAATATTGACCCTATTTTTCAGTTGATAAAATCGTTGACGCCTTCAGAAAAGCGGCACTTCAGGCTGTTTACCAACCGAAGCGGCTCTAGTGAGGACTTGAAGTTTCTGCAGTTGTTTGATGCGCTAGACCAGTTGGAGACGTTGAATGAAACCCAGATTCTGAAGCAGGTGCCCAGCCTGAAGAAGGCGCAGTTGGCTAACCTGAAGAACAACCTGTACAAACACCTGCTTTCCAGCCTTCGGGCGTACCACGCCCCCCAAAACCTGGACATTCAACTGCATGAGCAGCTAGACTACGCGCGGGTCTTATATAACAAGGGCTTCTACCAACAGAGCCTGAAAATGCTGGACAAGGTGAAGGTGACGGCGCTGGAATATGAGTTGCCGCACATCGCACTTACGGCGCTGGACTTTGAGAAACTGATTGAAAGCCAATATATTACGCGCAGTCTGCAGGGCCGCGCCGAGGACTTAAGCCAGGAAGCCACCGCGCTCTCTTCGCACCTTTCCCAGATGCACCAACTCTCCAACGTGGCCTTGCGCCTCTACGGGCTGTACCTGAAAGTGGGCCTGGCCCGAAGCCAGGAGGACTATCATTCGATTTCGGCCTTCTTTCAGGAAAACCTGCCCAAAATAGACATGCGGCGGGCTGGGTTTTATGAGAAACTGTATGACCACCAGGCGCACGTGTGGTATTACCTCATGATTCAGGATTTCAAGGCGTGTTACCGCTACGCGCAGAAGTGGGTGGATTTGTTTGACGAGTACCCGCACATGAAGGAGCGGCGGCCGGTGCTCTACATCAAAGGCATGCACAACCTGCTCAACTCGCTCTACAACCTCCTGTACTATTCTAAATTCACCCAGGTACTGCAGCAATTGGAGGCATACGCGGCAGATACCTCGCGGCGAACCAACCCCAACGTAGAAACGCTGCTGTTCCTTTACATTACCACCAATAAAATCAACGCCTACTTTCTGGAAGGCAAGTTCACCGAAGGCCTGCAGGTGATTCCGGGCGTGTTGAAGAACCTGGAAGGGTTTCAGGCGCAGTTAGACCCGCACCGCATGCTGGTGTTCTACTACAAAATTGCCAGCCTGTACTTTGGCTCCGGCGATTTCAAGAAAGCCATTGAGTACCTGAACAAGGTCATCCACCACCGCAACACCAGCCTGCGCGAGGATCTGCAGTGCTTCGCGCGTATCCTGAACCTGATTGCCCACTACGAGGCCGGTTACGATGACGACACCCTGGATTACCAGATCAGGACGGTGTACCATTTCCTGGGCAAGATGGACAACCAGCAGCAAATGCAGGTAGAGATTTTCAAGTTCCTGCGTACCGTGGGCAACATTGCGCCTTACCAGGTGAAGGAGGCCTTTATCACCCTCAAAGAAAAACTCATCGCCATTTCCCAGAACCCCTTTGAGCGACGGCCTTTCCTGTACTTGGATATCATCTCCTGGCTGGAAAGCAAGATTGAGAATGTGCCCGTGCAGGAGATCATGCGCCGGAAGAATGGCAGGTTGAAGTAGGGAGGTGTTTTGGGGCTGTTTTTGGGAAAGTAGGCTTAAAGCGGAAATGGTTTTTTTTTTCTTGATGATTGGAAAAACTAAGTATTATATTGGGCTGTGTAGTTCCAGGTATCTGTCAATATTGGCAACAAACAGGAAGTTTCATGTTTGGGATAGTCCTGATAACCCGAATAACACCATTTAACTACTAGTTAGCAGAAAGCAAACCGACAAACCATAAAATTTAAGTATGACCAAATACTTAAATTTACTTAGAATTGTTCACAAACTCAATGCGCACAACAAATGTGTTTACTCAATGCTGGAAATAGAAGATGTTCTTTGAAGGAGTACGTTACAAAGGGGTTTAAAATCTGAAAACATGAATGATTCAACAAATATCTGTTTGTCTTGTGGACTCTGTTGTGAGGGTACCGTGATTGGTTTTGTACAGGTTGGCCGTGAAGAGTTGCCTTTATTGAGAGATGTAATAGATATTGAGAATACAAATGGGGAGGGTTTCTTTCTTCAACCCTGCAAAAAATATTGTAATGGCTGCACTATTTATTCTAAAAGGCCGAAACAATGCGCCAAATTTGAATGCGGACTTTTAAAATCCCTCGAACAAAAGGAAGTTGATTTTGATTCGGCTATTGAAATAATCAATGTGGTTAAACAAAAAAAGATTGACATTGAAAGAAAGTTAGCGCTACTACAAATTGAACTACAATCCCAATCATTTTACTTTCAAATGATTGAATTAAAAAAGTTATTGCAGAAAAACGAGTCTGAATTATCAATAACTCAAAACCATCTTGATTTAATATCAGACCTTAAGCAATTAGACAGTTTGCTGTCAAATAACTTTGGTGACTAATATTTTAAATAAAAACCTGTTTAGAGTTTTCACTAATCGCCCTTTAAAGCAATTCCTCTGGTGCAAGTGTCTGATTATGCCACCATTCTTGGCTTGTTTTTATGAAAACAGGCCAAAAACAAGGGGTTTATTTATACACTGCCGCCAGCATCCGCTTGTAACCCGTTTCTAGGTTACTTTTATGAAAACAGGCATAAAACTCTAAACAGTTTCTAAATGATTGTTAACAAACTAAGTTTCATAATATCACCTTTATTGATGACAGTTGAAAAACACGATATTAACAGCTATTAACACTGTATAAAAACAATAGCCAAGACAACTGTAATTCAAAGCTTGCAGCCCACTTCAACTAGATTGTAACTAGACTGGAATAAAGCCTGCCACCTACTATTCCTATAATTAACGTTAGATTTTCCAAAACAAATCTGGACAACATAGACATCGGCACCATACCTGTGGCTAGGAAATTCCTAGCCACAGGTATGGTGCCTAAAAACCTAATCCAAATTCCCCCTTAACGCCCCTATTGCTTCTTTGCCTTTTAAGGCTGCTTTTCCTTTTTCACTGCCATTTCATTGTCGTCTAACACTTGGCCAAAATCTGGCATGTTGTTTTGGTTTCTGTCCAGAACGTTAAAAAAACCTTTATCCCAGGTGCCCAATAACTGCCTGTACAGGATTCTACAGGATTCTCACCGAAAGAGAGTTTGGTATATTGAGCCATAAACGGGTGGCAGCGGAATCATGACAACGTTCCGCACCATGCTACCCCTAGAAAACAAACTCTTATGATGACAAAAAAATGCAGCCTCGCGCTGCTGCTCCTGCTTTCCCTCACACTGAATCTCAGGGCCCTTGCAAAGGAAGTATTCCCAGATGGAACCCCGATACCGGACTGGTTCCGGCAAAACAAACCCACCGATATCACCAAACTGGGCAAGCTGTACCATATTGCAGACTATAATGTCCAAAACGATAGTACTGTCCTCCAGACAACCCTTCTACAGGCGGTGATTGACAAAGCCCATGAGAACGGCGGCGGCGTGGTCATCATCCCCAAAGGGACGTTCCTGAGTGGTGCGCTGTTTTTCAAGAAGGGCACGCACTTGCATCTGGAAGAAGGCGGCAGGCTGAAAGGCAGTGATGATATCAGCAATTTCCCCCTGGTCATGACCCGTATGGAGGGGCAAACCCTGAAATATTTTGCTGCGCTGGTGAATGCCGATGGCCTTGACGGATTTACCATCTCGGGCAAAGGAACCATTGACGGCAACGGGCTGCGCTACTGGAAATCATTCTGGCTACGGCGGCAATTCAATCCCAGCACCACCAACATGGATGAAATGCGACCCAGGCTGGTCTACATCTCCCACAGCAAGAATGTCCAGCTTTCAGGGGTAAGATTGGTGAACTCCCCTTTCTGGACAACTCACCTTTATAAATGCGAAAACGTAAAGCTTCTGGATCTGTACATCTACTCTCCCAAAGAACCAGTGAAAGCCCCAAGTTCTGATGCCGTGGACATAGACGCCTGTAAAAACGTCCTCATCAAAAACTGCTACATGTCGGTCAATGACGATGCCGTAGCGCTGAAAGGCGGGAAAGGGCCGCGCGCCGACAAAGATCCCAATAACGGGGGCAACCAAAACATCATCATCGAAGACTGTACCTACGGATTCTGCCACGGGGCCTTAACCTTCGGCAGCGAGTCTATCCATAACCGCAACATCATTTTGCGCCGGATCAAGATAAACCACGCCCAACGTTTGCTTTGGTTCAAGATGCGCCCTGACACCCCTCAGATTTACGAGCATGTGCTGGTAGAAGACATTGAAGGCCATGACATAGGCAACTTCATCTTCATACAGCCCTGGACTCAGTTCTTCGACCTCAAAGGCGAACAGGTAGCGGGGACATCCAACATCCGCAACATCACCATGCGCAACATAAAACTGGATTGCGATAACTTTTTCAACGTGGGGGCATCCAAGGAGATCAATCCTGCAAAAGGCTTCGGTTATAAATTGTCTGACTTCAGGTTTGAAAACATTCATGTAACCGCGAAGAACCACCTGGAGATCAACACCTCCATCATAGATAATTTCAAAGGGAAGAACGTAACCGTTAACAAGAAGAAACTTTTCTAAAACGATACTATCTCTTTAAATCAGCCGGCTGAAAGAAACATGCGTTCTTTTCAGCCGGTTTTTTGATCTTCCTTTTTTGCCCTGGCCTCTCCCTAAGATTATTCCATGAAGTGCACAAGGTCAGCCGAAACGCTAAGCCCAATTCAAAGATTGGTGCAGGATCTGGAGAAGTTCCTTGTAGCTGGAAGTTACAAGGAATCTACCTCCGCCCTATTGCTACCACCTTCTGCGCTGAGTAAACCCTTATTTCTTAGCTAAGTTTATGAGAAAACTACTTTTTTACCTGCTCTTTTTTTGCTCCACCGCCTCGGTTTACGGTCAGCGGGTCATGGAAAACCTAGACCGTGGGGTGGTAGCCGTTCGGCATACCCCTGATTCTGTTTTCATTAGCTGGCGTGTGCTGGCGACCGAGCCCGAAAACCTGCCTTTCAACCTCTACCGCACCACAGGTTCGGGGAAGCCGGTAAAGCTGAATGCGCAACCCCTAACCGGCGGCACCAATTTTATTGACACCAAAGCGGACGTGGCGCAAAAGACAGCCTACACCGTGAAAGCCCTTGTGAATGGCAAAGAAACCGCCGGAAGCAAACCTTTTGTTATCCCCGCCAACGCACCGGTAAGCCAGTACCTATCCATTCCGCTGAAGACGCCGGCCGGTTACAGACCGCACGACACATCGGTTGGCGACCTGGATGGTGACGGCGAATACGAGCTGGTGCTCCACCAGGTGGGCAAAGGATTGGACAACTCCTTCAATGGGTTTACTGACAAACCCATTCTACAAGCCTACAAGCTCAACGGCACCTTGCTTTGGACTATTGACCTGGGCCGCAACATCCGCGAAGGCGAACACTATACCCAATTTATAGTGATGGATCTGGACGGCGACGGGAAGGCTGAAGTGGCCATGAAAACCGCCGATGGCACCATAGATGGCCAAGGAAAAGTAATTGGCGACTCCACAAAAGACTACCGCAGCAAAAAGCCCGCTACCCTGGGCAAAGTACTGGACGGGCCAGAGTTCTTTACCGTGTTTGATGGACAGACCGGAGCTGCGCTTGCCACTACGGACTACATCCCCTCCCGCTATCCTACTGATGGCTGGGGCGGCCCCGGCGGAAACGGGGGCAATGACAACAGCGGAAACCGGGTAGACCGCTTCCTGGCCTGTGCGGCCTACCTGGACGGTAAATTGCCGAGCGTGGTCATGTGCCGCGGGTATTATGGACGCACCGTGCTCGCCGCCTGGGATTATAGAAACGGAAAACTAACCTCCCGCTGGGTATTTGACACCAAAGACGGTAAAAACCCTTTCTCCGGTCAAGGAAACCACAACCTGACGGTAGCTGACGTGGATGAGGATGGGAAAGACGAAATTGTCTATGGCTCCATGGTAGTAGACGACAACGGAAAAGGACTATTTTCTACGGGTTTCCGCCATGGCGATGCCCTCCACGTGAGTGACCTTGACCTGGATCGGCCCGGACTGGAAGTGTTTGGCCCCCATGAAATTGAAGATCATGCAAAAGGCGACTCAGGCTATGTGAAAGATGCCGGCCCCGGCGTGACCGTTTATAGTGCCCGTACCGGAGAAGTGTCCTTTAAAGGCGCCATTGACACCGATGTGGGGGCAGGAGTGGCAGAAAATATAGACCCAGATAATGCTGGCGCCGAAATGTGGTGGTCAGGCTCCGGGGGATTGCATTCCATGAAAGGAGCTAAAATTGGCCCTACCCCTACCGCCTCGTGGCTGATTTGGTGGGACGGTGATTTCACCCGTGAACTGATGGGCGGCGGCAGAATCAGTAAATACAAAGGCGGCACCATTTTCAGCGCCAGTGGGGCAAGAGGCAACGGAAGGGGAAATCCAAATCTGACAGCTGACCTCTTCGGCGACTGGCGGGAAGAGTTCATCCTCAGTGCAGGTACCAACGAACTCCGCATTTACACAACCGTCCTTGCTACAAAGCACCGTCTCTATACCCTCATGCACGACCCTCAGTACCGGCTCAGTATCGCCTGGCAGAATGTTGCCTACAATCAGCCACCACATCTGGGTTTTTACCTTGGTGAGGATATGAAGAAAGCCCCCAAACCAAAGATTGTCCTGCCAAAGGGAGCTAACACTACTTACAAATAACAGAAGAGGCGCAGTTGTTGATTGCGCCTCTTTATAGTAGCGCACCTTGCATTCTTTCTTATGGGGAGGTGCAAGCCCTTTATGTTATCATAGAATTCCCATCTGCGGTATCTGTGCACTTTAGAAAAGCCAATCTCTCAATGGCGTTAACCGAGTTAATCCTAGGTGGGTGAAGCCAGTAAGGTAATTGTTTTACCACATCAGGTCATTCCCCACCGCAAACCACATCATGCGCCGGAAACACGCACGGCCTAAGCAGGAAAACGTTTTATGGCTGTTTTTGGAAATAGGAGCTGTAACCGGAATTAGAGGCTCTAGCTGTTGGTAAGGAATTTAGTTATAATTGATGTCTATATAGTATATTCGGCAGCCCAGTTACGGTTATCTGTCAAAAACGGGGGTAAACCGTATGTTTGGAAGTAGTTATAGTGCAGATAAGCGTATGTTTACGTATATACGGTAGTTAGAGCTAATTTTAAAAAATAAACATCAGCTAAAGCAAACATATGAATAATCAAGTTTACAAGTCTTTTCTTAATGAATTAGATAATAAAAATGTATTTAAAAAAGGAGCTACTGTTTTTGGTTACTCCAATGGTAAATACGATGTCTTTTCAAAATTATCGGCTTCCTTGTTTTATTACTTTAAAATTGAAGGTAATGAAATAGTAATCAAGGATAGAAAGTATAAAATAAATTCTAATCAAGATATTGTAGATATAATAAAAAACGAAGCTACAATAAGTCTTGGATTATTACAGAAGGTGATAAATACTAGCACTTTAGAATCTTATAATGAATTGTATGTTATAGAAAACAAACAATCGCCAAATTTTTGGACGGACGACTTCTATAGTGACTTTGAAGATGCTGATAATTGCTTTTATGAAGGACATGAATCAAATGATTATAATACAGCTATATCATTATATATTAAAGGCTTTTTATTAGGTATTAATTATAAGCAAGGATTAGATTTAACTTTTGACTCAATTGCAAAACTTGCAAAAGACAATGGGAATTATGCTTTAGCGCTTAACTTATTTGAGAAATGCGTTAAATGGAAGCTAGCGAGAAATGAAATGTTTCTTTACTATTATATTGCAGAATGCAATTATGCTTTAAATGATTTTGCAAATGCTATTGAAAACATAAATCATAATTTGAAATTACACAAAAGCCCTGATGCTCTTTACCTAAGGGCAAAATCTTATCTTGCACTTAATGAAAAGGCTAAGGCAAAGATTGATTTAACTGATATTGTTTCCAATACTCAAAAGGACTATGGACTTAATACTGGAGACAGAATGTCCAATAGCGAAAATTGGAATACATATCAAAAATATGGGGAGGTTCAAATAATTCACAATTCAAAAAAACTTCTTGCAAATATTTAAATACATTACTTTGGGCGCAGAAAAAAAACTAAGCTCTAACATTGTATAAAAATCATGCTACGGCCGACGGCCTAGCACGTTTTTTATACTAGCCGTTAGACAAAATTAAATATATGATTTTTAAAGACATACTTGAGATGAAGAAGAACTTACTTCATCCAGAATTTGAAAGGCTTTTAAATCTAGCTCTGCAAAATCAATCCTTTCCAACAGACCTTTTACTAATAGTTATTAATGGATTTTTCAAACCATTAGAAAATCCAAACATGCCTAAGACTATACCATATGTAATAGGCCCTGGAGATATAGGCCATTCAGAGTCTACTCATTATAGCTTTATCCATGCATATAGGGACAATAGCATTGTACAACTAACGCATTCTGAATATCTTAATGAAGTAAAATGGCGACCTGACAGAAGAGAAATAATAGATGAATATATTCAAATAGAAGAATTCTCAATACAAATTGAAATGCTTATTTATCTCAAGTTTTGGGAAGCAGATTTAATTATTAAAAATTTGTATCAGTTTGTTACTATTTTAAATGGCAATCCATATGAGTGGCACTTCAAAATTTCTGAATCTAATAGAGACAAAGAAGGTCATGGAACCAGGCAAGAAATAATTAGAAAAGACATAAGAGATAAAGTTAAAGATATATCACCAATCTTATACCAAACAATAAAGGATTCATATAAAACTCAAATTAGAAACTCAATTGCACATTCAAATTATTCTTTCCAAAATAGAAATATTCATCCAAATAATTTTATTGAAAATGATGTTGCTTCACAGCTGAAATACTTATCTTTTGATGATTGGATAGATATGTTTCATAATACTTTGCTTTTACACAATGAGTATATTTGGTTAAAAAATAGTATAAACAATCACTATGCAAATTTAGCTAAGGCAGGTCAAGATTTAACTTTAAGAATTACTGAGCCTTCTAAACATCAATTTGAACTACCGATTAAATACCGAGAAGAATGGGATGATTGGAGATGGAATATAAAATAACTTTGTCTAACATTGTGTAAACACCATACTTCGGCCGACGGCCTCGTACGCTGTCTACACGAGACCGTTGGTAGTAATTAAAAATAAAAAAAATATGAGAATATCTTCCTTGATAGTTTTGTCACTAACCTTTCTTTCATTTAATCTGAAAAATGAATGTAAGGATTTTAAAAAAGGAACTTTTGAATTAAATAGTGAGGATGGTAGTAGCCATACAATTACAAGAAAAGGTAATAAACAGATAGAAAACATTAGTAGGACTGGAACAATAAGCGAATTTGATATTGAATGGCTGGACGACTGCTCCTATATCTTATTTAACAGAAAAGTGACTAAGGGAACTGATTTGTATCCCGAATCAAACAGCGATACGTTATATAATGAAGTGATAGAAATAAACGGTGACTTCTTTAAGGTAAAAAGCAGAATGAAAGGCTATGACTTTGAAGCAGAATCAATTCTAAAGAAGATAAAATAACTACTACCAACATTGTGTAAACGGCATCTCGGCCGACGGCCTTCGCCGCCGCTTACACTAACCGTTGGCAAACATTTAAAACATATAATCTTTTAAAACTTTAAATAGATAAAAATGGATACTGTAAAAGAAACAATAGATAGAATTAAAAATGAAAAGCACTTTTACGATGAAAGAGAAATAACGATAAAAAAGTATATTCTTGATAGTAGCTTAAAATTAACTGAAAGTGGCGACATTCATGAAAGGTATAACTCAAGTCAGTTCTTCATTTATACTTTTTATTATTTCTGTAAAACCCATGTAACAATGGGCGGAAATGTCTATTTAAAGCCAAATTTTGAACTACTGGTACATGACTTTAATAATGAAGAGGCTTTTCTTGAATATAATGGTTGGCGGGTGATTGACTTACAGACATTTGGCACATGCGATTACAATTATCCCCAGAAGCAAATGATTAGATACCGCTTGCAAGATTATTCTGGCAATAATAGCGACTTGCTAATTGTTCCAAATATGCTAGGAGGGTATGAAGAAATATTCAAGAGCAAGATAGAAATAGTATTGAAAAGCTTAATGGAAGCTTCTAGTCATGAGAACTTGAAAGAACTTTCAACTAAATAGAAAGAAGTTCTTTGTTGCTATCTTAAAGCCTAGTTCACTTTTTCTATATCTTTTATAAATAGCTTAAGCATATCAGACAAAGAGAAAGAAAAACGCTTGCCAACACTGTATAAACGCCAGCATCGGCCGACGGCCTCCGCCGCCGTTTATACTAGTCCGTTGTGTGTCATTTAAAATAAAATATGAAATTCAATTATTCATTAGCAGTTATAATCATAACCACTCTACTTGCAAGCTGTCGAGCCAAATATGGAGGTTGGGAAGGGAACAAATACTCTAAATCATCCAAAACAGCTTTTATTGAAAGTTTTAAAACTCTCGCTTTCTGCAATTGTGTAGAGTACGGTAATAACAAGCAATTGAACTTACAGAGTAAAGATGCAAGCTGCAGATATCCAGATTATTTATATGGAGAAGGGAAAATAATAGACAGCATAGCCAAGTCTGCAAGTAATAAAATCCGACTTGATTCAATCGATAGAGATGGACGTGTAGCAGAAGGAATGGATGGGAAAAGAATAATGGACATATGTTTAGAACTCTACAATAGTAAAGAATTGGATGCCACAGCTAAATTGCGTTTCAAAAAAGATGAACAGACTATGAAGAAATATTTTGGTAAATAAGAAAAACGTCACACAACATTGTATAAAAATCATGCTACGGCCGACGGCCTAGCACGTTTTTTATACCAGTCCGTTAGCCAAAATTTAAAACATGAAGAACCGCTCTTTTCGCCTTGCAGTAAAAATTATCGGCAAGTGTAGCAGAAGCGAAAAATTAAAAATCTGGCAAAAGTTTGAGTTAGCTTTTCGAAAGTCGGGAATGCCGCCCGACTTCAATCAGCAAAAGAGGAATTGACGCTGCGTTTGCGCAAAAGAATTTATCAGCAACGCGTGCAAACGGACGGATTGGCGTTTTCGGCCTGTTTTTCCGAAATGAAGCCAAAAACAAAAGGACGGAAAAATGAATGGATTGCGCTCGGCAAGCTGTTTTCGGCCTCGTTTTTGGAAATCAGGCCAAAAACAGAAAGACGTTGCAGAACTCGAAAAGAAAAACTTTGGCTAACAAGAGCTAAACGTCATCTCGGCCGACGGCCTTCGCCGTCGTTTAGCCAAGCCGTTACAAGCAATTAAAAAAAATATGATAACACAAGAACAAGAAAATCAAATTGACTTCTCGACTAATCAACAGTTCAGGATTCTAAAAGATGTAAAAAAGCTGTATCATGATAACAAGTGGACAGAAGAATTTGACGCTTTAGTCAATGAAGTTAAAAGCAAGATTATCTGGGATTTAGAAAATCTATTCTTTCTAGAAAAATATTCATTTAATCCACTTAAGAGAGAATTCAAAGATGATAGTGAAGCAGGTAGACAACAGCTATCCATTAAAGTAAAAAGCCGTTTCACAGACTTTAAAAACGCAGAGCAAAATGGTTGAAGAAGAAGAATTTCTTGAATTTGAAATCCCTGATTATGATGAAATAACTACAGACGGGAAAAGAATGCTATTAGAAAAACAAATAAAACAAAATGGCATATGGAAAATTCACAAGAATGACCCAGATGATATTTTCCCTAGTGACCCTCATGCAGATAGGCGGGATGAACCAGAAAAATTAAATCTTTATACAGGTGACGTTTATTCCAAAGTAACTAAAAAATTCCTCTATACTCTACCTAAAAAAGTAATGAAATATATCTATAACCAATTAATGCTTTGTAAGGAGGACACAATAAAAAATAAACTTAAAGCAAGGAAAGAAGAAATTGTGTACTTAAAATAACAGCTTGTAACATTGTATAAACATCATGCCACGGCCGACGGCCTTGCACGTTGTTTATACGAGACCGTTGGCGGTAATGAAAAAACATAAAATTAAGTTTATAGACAACTTTTAACCAATTCAACATGACTTCTTTAGAATTAGTAAATCTTTGCAAAAAAGCAGTTGACAACATAGAGAATGAAGATTTAGATACTGCCCAAGTCCAATATATCGAAATCTTACATGCAATAAAGTCAGATGTAAGTATTCTAAATTCAATTGATGATTTCAAATTATTGGGAGGCACATTCATTCTAATGTTAGTAGAGCAAATGTCAGATAACTTAGAAGATAATATACTGATTACCAGTTTAGGGTACTTGTTTACTTCTAAAGCTATTAATCAACATCCTACAGATACTTATAGAGTAAGCCAAAGATTATTATTAATGAATATTGGATTTGACTACTTTAAGTATTCTGTAGCTCATGCAATAGATATTACTAAGGGAGGGCTACGAAATTTAAATGAAGATACGAGACTAACATATGCGACTCTTGATGTCCATAGAATGGAATTTTCAGATTTAGAAAATCATCCAGAGACATACAGTTCGGACGAAATGCACGACGAAAGAAGGACTTATATTTATGAAATAGCTAAAGAAGGCTTATTTAATAATGAAACTTCTGGTTATGAATTACTAGAGTCAGGAATAAAAAATCATAAGATAGTTTATGAATATTTAGATAAAAAAATACTAAAACAAGGTGAAATAGTAAATCCCGACCTTTCATCAATCAAGAGTATAACTACAGAACTTAGCGAATTTATTGAACTAGCTAAAATGTCTAGAGAAGAAATGACTGTAAAGTTAGACTGGCTTCCAGAACAAAAACTTAACAGTTATAGAAAATTCGTTAATCAGTTTCAAAGTGGACAAGGAGATGATAGCAAGACTTTGAGGCATGATTTAAATCAACAGCAAATTAATAATATCTCAAATTCAATCAGAATAATAGATATAACAAGAAAATATTAGTTGTTCAATCCTTGCAAAATCACTCCCGCCAACATTGTATAAACATCATGCTACGGCCGACGGCATAGCACGTTGTTTATACGAGACCGTTGGTGTGCATTTAAAGAAAAATGAAATGACCAAAAGGAAATCTATGATGAAAGCAAGGGTTTCGCTCTAAATTTTATCCAATCTGATCTCATAGGGGGTGCCTCTCTTTATAACCGCCACGATCTGGTGGAGTAGCTTATTTCTTACGGCATTTAAGACGCTCATTTTGCTCTTGCCCTCCCTGACTTTCCTTTCAAAGTAAGTCCTCATCTC
>NZ_JABFAM010000027.1 GCF_013623775.1 Rufibacter sp. XAAS-G3-1
AAAAGTAAAAGAAAAACTTTGGCTAACAACAGCTAAACGCCAGCCTCGGCCGACGGCCTCCGCCGCCGTTTAGCCCAGCCGTTACCCACAATTGAAAAATAAAGTTCGGCTGTCAAAGCAGAAAAAATCGGCAAGCGGAGCAGAGGAAAATAAACGCACGTAAGAGCAGCAGAAGTATTTGGTTACCTTAGCAGAAGAGAAATTGCGGCTCAAACCGGCCGACGGCCACCGTTTTTGAGCTGTTTTCCCGAAATCAGGCCAAAAGCAGTCAACCCGACTTTGACCGGCAAAAGTTGCAGAAGTAGCAGAAGTTAAAATAATCGCGGTTTCAACCGGCCGACGGCCAGCGTTTTCGGGCCGTTTTCCGGAAACCGGGCCGAAAACAGGAATAGGGGCAAAGCGGAAGTAGAAGCAGAAGAAAAAAAGAACAACAGTGGGTAACAATAGCTATACGGCAGCTGGGTTTCATTCCGGGCCGACGTTCCATAGCTGTCTGCAAGCGGTCTGCCGTCCGACGTGAATCTCCGATTCAGTCTCCCAGCCGACCGCATAGCCGGAACCGTTGTATACAATTCTAAAAATGAAAAACATCTCTGTATTAGTTTTTTTGATGTATTTGTTATCTGGTTGCGACGAAAAAGTAACTGGGCATTTTTATTTTGGAAATGGAAGTCAACTTTTGGAAGATAATAGTAATAAGATAAAAGACGTAAAGCTTACAATTCTATTAAATGAAGATACGATATTTAATAGATTAACAAAGCCAGTTTTAAGGAGCCCTGATACAATGTATCATAAAAAAGTTAAACTATTAAAAGGGTTATATAAAGTCACTGTTTTAGCAGAGGAGGTGAACTTAAAACTAATCGATACTATTGAATTCAATTCCGATAAATGGTTTCATATTTCTTATATTGCTAATAAAGAAGATACAGTTAAAAATAGAGCAACAAATAAAAATAATTCTAATATAAGTCATAAGAAATTTACATATGGAAATAAAGATGTGGTTATAGTTAAGGATAAAAACAAGTCATTGTTTATGTCATTACAGCATAAGCGGCCAAGCTACCTTTAAAAAAAAACTGTATACAACATTGTATAAAAATCATGCTACGGCCGACGGCCTAGCACGGTTTTTATACTAACCGTTAGGTCTAATTTTAAACATGAAGAACCGTTCTTGCTTTGCAGAAAAAAGAATCATCAAAAGTAGCAGAAACGGAAAAACGGAATCAGCTAAAGTAGAAAATTAGCTTAGCAGAAGTTGCGGGAACGCTCACCGACAACCAGCGAAAGTGAAAAAGAGGAATTGACGCTGCGTTTGAGCAAAAAGAATTTATTTTCAATGCGCGCAGTCCGACTACAAAATGCGTTTTCGGCCTGTTTTTAGGAAAATAGGGCAAAAGTAGAAACTACAAATTGCGCCCGGAAAGCTGAATAGCGGCTCTTTTTCTGAAATCAGGCAAAAAGCAGAAGGAAGAAAAGCAGACTTCGCAGAGAAAAAACTAGACCTAACAACGGCTAAACGTCATCTCCAGCCGACGGCCTTCGGCGTCGTTTACACCAGTCCGTTGTGGCAAATTTGAAATATAGGTTCTTGGCGAGGCAAGCTGAAAAAAATCAGCAAGAGTAGCAGAACCGACAAAAAATCCTGCATACGAAGCAGAAGTAACTGGCAGAAGAATTAAATTACCTTAGCAAGAGTCGGTGAACGCCGTCCGACTTTGACCAGAAGAAGAGGAATTGACGCAGCGCTTGAGCAGGAACGGACGCAAAATGCGTGCAAACCGACCGACTCCAGGAATGCGTTTTCGGCCCGATTTTCAGAAAACGGCTCAAAAACGGAAAAGAGAAATCTGACCAAGCTTCGACAGGTTGTTTTGGGGCTATTTCCCGTAAAACAGGTCAAAAACAGAAATAAAAAATCGGCTGGCTTTGCAGAAAACAAATTTGCCACAACAACAGCTAAACGTCAGCCTTCGGCCGACGGCCTTCGGCGTCGTTTACACCAGTCCGTTGGGAGAAATTAAAATTACAAAATCGGGACAGAGCGAAAATTACATTAGGAAGAATAAGACTCTAATCTTTTCAATGCTTTATATAACCTTAGCAACTTTAGGCATTATGCAGTTTTCATTTGGATTGTTACCTATTGGGGTTTTTGGTGCATTTCTGTTGGTTTTCGCGGCAATAATTTCAGGTATAGTTTCAGGTGCTATTGGAGAGAAAACCAAAACAAGCAAATGGTTTTACTTTATTAGCTTCTTAACCTTTGTTTCAATAGTCTGCTTTTTCATAATTGCAAACTTCCAGAACATCATTACAGATAATCGAGCTAATAAAATTATAACAGCATTAGAACAGTATAGAGAGGATAAAGGTCAATATCCTCAGAATTTGGAAACTTTAACCAATGAACAAATAAAAAGCATTCCACCGACGGCTTACGGCGTGCTTCGACAGAATTCCCACTATAATTTTATCTCATCAGATAAGTTTAAATTATACTTTTACTCATATATTGGTGTTGAGCATACTTATGATTCAACGACAAAGGAATGGAGGGCAGACGATTAAAAATAACTTCTCCCAACATTGTATAAACGCCAGCCTCGGCCGACGGCCTTCTGCCGCCGTTTAGCCTAACCGTTGGCGGACAAGCCTAGAAAACCCGACAAAACAAGATATATAATCCGTAAATTTGAAGCGGAACATTAAAATTATGAGTAAGAAAAAACGAGTTGGTGAAGCTATAAAAGGTGTAGTTACAATAATGATGGACAGAGTGATGAACAATGTACTCATTAACGACCCGTTTATTAAAGAAAAACACCATTCTGCTAAACCTCTTTACGCAGCATTAGTTCCAGACGAAATATTTAAAGGTGCACATTTTGAAAGAAGATTTGTAACACCTTTTGGTGGCGTATGGGAAAAACTTTCTCAAGTGGCTGCTTTAGAGGCACACGGACATTGCTCGATGGGACATAAAATTGACGGAGTGATTGGAAGCGAAAGTTTAAGAAGGATTCAAGAGGTGTTAAACAGTTTAGAAACCAAAACAAAAGGAAAGGAAAAAGCAAAACCTGATTGGTCTAAAGAACTTGAATACATACAAGAAGGTGGAGGAGAACCAATTCCAGTAAGTGTAACTTGCGACATTTTCATTCACAATAAAGAAACAAACACAAAATACGCTTTTGAATTAAAAGCACCATTACCGAATAGCGACCAAACTAAGGTAAGCAAGGAGAAAATGTTCAAACTATTGGCAATGAATCCAAAGCAAGTGGATTTTGCCTATTACGCCCTTGCTTACAATCCATACGGCAAAAAATCTGACTACAAATGGACTTTCCCAATGAGATGGTTCAATATGCACGAAGATGAATCAGTGCTTATTGGGAATGAGTTTTGGGATTTAATTGGAGGTCTAGGCACTTACAAAACATTTGTTTCAGAAGTAAATAAACTTGGTAAAGAATATCGTGAAAGGATTTACAGAGAGTTTTTGGAAATTGAACCACCTGAAGACATTAATGACGAACTCTTAAAATAGGAAAATATGAAGAATGTAAAATATTCCTTCATTGACCTTTTTGCAGGGATTGGAGGTTTCAGAAAGGCAATGGCAGATAATGGCGGCGAATGCTTATACTTTAGCGAAATCAATTCAGATGCAATAAACACTTATTGCGTAAACTCAAATGAACCCGTAGAGAAAAATTTAGGAGACATTACAAAAATTAAATCACTGCCTTCGCATAACTTACTGACCGCAGGAGTACCTTGTCAAAGTTGGTCAATTGCAGGTAAAAATTTAGGATTTGATGATGACCGTGGACAACTTTGGAATGACACTATTTTCTTACTGAATCAATCGAGACCAGACGCTTTTATTTTTGAAAATGTAAAAGGTTTGGTTGACCCTAGAAATAAAAAAGCATTGACCCACATTCTTGAAAGAATAAAAGAAGCAGGATACTTTGCAAATTATTATGTTCTTAATTCTTTTGACTATGGTGTTCCTCAAAATAGAATTCGTATTTATATTATTGGGTTTAAAGACCCAATAATTGCAGAATCATTTAGACTTCCAAAACCAATTGAGGACAAAGTAAAGTTGGCTGATATTCTAAATGGTTTTACTGAAAAAATAGAAGAAGATTACATTCAACTTCCGAGAGATTTATTTGGAAACATAATTACTCAAAAGGGTATGAGTTTATCAACAAGTAACGGATTGAATGATTATTTCCTGTTTAACGATTTAAGAAACGGACATTCAACTATACACTCTTGGGATATTAAGGAAACCACCGAAAGACAAAAGGAGATTTGTTATTTATTACTCAAAAACAGACGCAAAAGTGCTTATGGCTGTTTGGATGGCAATCCTTTGTCTTTGAAACATTTTCAAGGGTTAGACAGCTCAATTTCTGAAGACGAACTTGAAGAACTGGTTGATTTAGAGATTTTGAAAAAAGTAGATTATGCTTTTAAAATCAATCCTGACAAACTAGAAAATCTTGAAGAGGAAGAACAGATACTTTTAGAAAGGTGCAAAGGAAATATTTTAATAATTGACGAACTTAAAACAAGTCGTGAATTAAAGTTGAAGAAAATCTCAATAACTAAGACCATTGCAATACTATTAGAAAAGGGGGTTTTGGAATTGTTTGAATCAAGATATGACTTCAAAAACACAAAAATTAGCACAGGACTTTATGGAGTAAACAGAATTTTTCTTCCTAGTTCAAACATCTTCCCTACTCTAGTGGCAAGTGACACAAATGATTTTGTTACAACCCAAATAATCAAAGCAAAAAACGAAAGTGAACACAAAAAAGAATTTATAAACAAAGTTTACAAAAAAGAGAATTACAGAAGAATTACCAAAGAAGAAGCCTGCTTAATTCAAGGCTTTCCAAAAGACTATATTCTTCCCGCCAGCAGAGCAAGGTGGATGAAACTTATTGGAAATAGTGTTTCTGTTCCAGTTATAGACATACTTGTAAAAGCAATAATTGAGACAGGTATATTTGACAAGGCAGAGACAGAAAAACCAACAGAACTAACGACCAAAAGAAAGGCCAGCACCCAACATTGTGTATAAGCAATAGCGGGTTCAGCGCTGTTTGAAACATCAAACTATAAATCAAAGTTCGGTGTAATCAGACAGTTTAGAAGGTTAAAATCCGCTACTGCTCATACACTGAACCGTTATGTGTTATTAAATTAACTTAAACGAATAATCGTGAAAATACTATTTACAAACCTATTGCTGCTACTATCTTTTTATTCATTTTCACAAAGTTCAAGTAAAAGTTTTCAAAAAACAGTAAATAAAATAAAGACGAAATCTAAAATTGATATAAATGATAAATCTGCACTCAATTTACTAGATGATTTCTACAATGAGGCTTTGCAAGCTGACAAGGGAGAACTTGAGGGTAAGACTATTAACAAGCTTCAAACTTTTATGAATCTGAAAGTTCCAAAAACAAATATCTTATAAATCTATTCCTTATTTATCAAGAACATATTAGCGAAACCGCTGCTAAAGGGTTGATGCACAATTCCAAGTCATTGCTGTCAATGCTCTTGAACAGGAATTTAAGAATACATACGGGGTTATTCCTGCGATAATTTATATTTATAAAGCAGAAGCGCTAAACAATAATCAAAGAAGTGAAGAAGCAAAAGATACAGTACGGAAGGGATTGGAAGTTTATCCTACCTCAATTCCATTAAAAGTATACAAGTATCTGGAAACGAAAGATGAGAATCTTAAAAGAGATTTGATTCTAAATCATTCAAATCATTGGCTTGTTTTACAAAACACAGTAAAATAACAACACCTAAACGTCAGCATCGGCCGACGGCCTCGCACGCCTTATGCACTAACCGGTAACTCCATACAAAAGAACAACCTGCATAATATTGCCGTACCCCTTTTACAACCTGAGACTATGAGATTATTTCTTCAATGGACAATTATTATTCCCACGCTGGCTTGGGTTCTGTTTTTTTCTGGGCTTATTCATGACAGCGGCTTCTTCCAGATAGCAGCAAGTGTACTGCTTATTTTGAGTGTCATGTCGGCCGTGCACCACTCTGAGATAATTGCCCACAGAGTGGGAGAGCCTTATGGAACAATCATCCTGGCAATTGCGATAACGGTTATTGAAGTGTCCATCATTATATCCCTTATGATGTCAAGCGGGCAGGAATCTGTCTCATTGGCGAGAGATACGGTCTATTCTGCCACCATGCTCATTCTCAATGGAATTGTAGGGCTCTGCCTTTTCATTGGCGGCCTGAAACACCATGAACAGAAGTTTTCTAAACATTCTGTCACCATCGCCCTGGTTTCCTTGATCTCCATTGTGGTTTTTACCCTGGTGTTTCCTACGTTTACAGAAAGCATAGCAGGATCTTATTACTCTACCCCCCAGCTTATTTTCGCGTCTATTGCCTGCCTCGTTATTTATTCTTGCTTTCTATTCGCCCAGACAAGCAGACACCGGAATTATTTCCTCATCACAGACAAAGACGAGGATGAGGAACCCGTTATCGTTAGCAACAAGGTGTTAATCACAAGCCTTGTGTTTCTAGTAATGAGTTTAGGAGTTGTGGTACTGTTGGCCAAAACCCTTTCTCCCACCATTGAAGGCATCATTACCAGTTATAGCCTCCCCAAAACACTAGTAGGGGTTATCATTGCCGCTATCATTTTATTACCCGAAGGAATTGCGGCCATCATTGCAGCCAGGAAAAACGAACTTCAGACAAGTTTGAATCTGTCACTGGGGTCTGCATTGGCAAGTATAGGGTTGACTATTCCAAGCGTGGCGGTAGTTTGTATTATCTATGACATGAAAATTATACTGGGGCTAGATATTAAATCTATTATTCTGTTAGGCCTATCGGTATTTACGGTCATGCTGTCATTAAGCAGCGGCCGGACAAACATTGTCTACGGAGTAGTCCTTTTAGTTAATTTGTTTGCCTTTATCTTCCTGATTATCTATCCTTAAGGCGAAAGAGGGCATTGCTGCGTAGTGACAAAACGGGTTCATAATAACTGATCTACCAAGGAGCCCCTCTGATGCGTTTTGGGGCTGTTTTGCGGAAAACGGGCTCAAAACGAGGAAACCTGTGAGATCTCCAAGACCTCACAGGTTTAAAGACCAACTGGCGCGAGACTCCAGTCTCATACCTAGGCACGATGGCGGAAAACCAAGTTACTGTGTAAGTGTATCCTTCTTACAGGAGAACGAAATTAAGTAACTCTAACATCAAGCGAAATGGAAACAACTACCCTCTCATTTATTGGCAATCTCGGCGCGGGTGAACTAATTATTTTGAGCATCCTCTTTATTCCAGCAGTTTTCTGGATTTGGGCCCTTATTGATTTGCTGACTAGTAAATTCTCCAACAGTATTGAAAAGCTGATTTGGCTCATTGCAATTATCTTTATTCCGGTGCTTGGGGCTATTCTTTATTTAATGATTGGCAGAAGACAAAAACGAAGGGATTCTCCTTTGTAACACACAAGGTGGATATTAAGTACGGAGACAGCATTGTGTTATATTATTTATTTGTCCTCCTGAAAGGATCTTGTGGCGAACTAGAATAGCTTTGATGGAGCGCTATTGCCGTTCGCCACCAAGATCCTTCCAGGAGGAAGACAAAAGAGTAGGACAAACTAATTTTGTCCGCATACTTAATAGGCCTAAAACAGAAACAGGTATCCTCTCTGTTTTAGGCCTATTAATAGGAAAACAGCCTAAAAACAGCTTCGCCCACTGATACTCTTGTACCAATGGGCGAAGCTGTTTTACTTAAAGAGAGGGTATTATGCCTTTATCTTAGAGTAAGGGAATTTCTTGGACGCTTTGCGCATGATGGTGGTAATGATGGTGTTGGTATCGCTGCCCAGGCCTCTGGAAAGGCTTTTCTCGTATTTCCAGAGCAGTTCGCCAGAGGCACCGTCATAGATGTTGATAGCGGTTTTGCCGGAATTGGTAGCACCATAGAAGCCCACGGCCAGGCCCAGCGCCAGGGAAGCCCCGTCAGACATCGGTTTGTCGGTGGTGAAGGTTCCGGTGATAACGCCATCAACCCCTAATACTTTCGCCAGCTCAGCCGGGGTGAAGCTTTTGATGTTTTCGGCGGTGATGTTGTTTTTCAGCAACATGGCATTGGTAGTGGCCGCATCCTGGAAAGAAACGGTGTAGTCGTCTTTGCTGCTTACTTTCAGGAAGTACGTTTGCAGGGCGCTTTGTACGGCCAGGCCTTCGTTCTGCTCCATCTCCTTGATGCGTTCGGGCGTCATGGTTTTCATCTGGTTCGGCCGAAGTCCGACACGGGCCTCAAAAGGCAGAATGGCGATGGTCTTGTGGCTTTTGGCCAGGTTCTCAAAAGCCGGGTTGGTGTAGATTTCTTTGGTTTGGGCAGAAGCGCCCAGGCTCAGAAACAGAGCCAGCAAAACGAGCAATGCAGAAGTAGCTTTCATAAAGGTTTAAGGTTGAAATGATAAGAAGGGTGAAACAAAAAGAATACGGAATAAAATTTTTAGGGCATATTATCTGGGTTTTACCTCTTGTTTTTGGCGTAAGGAAGTTGCCTGGCCGCTTTGCGGGTAATAGCTCTTACTATATGGTGGGTGTCGCTGCCAAGGCCACGGGAGAGCACGTTGTCATAACTCCACAGCAGATCTCCAGAAGCCCCGTCATAGATTTTCAGGAAGGTATTGCCCGTGTTGGTGGGGCCCGCGCCGCTTACGTAGGGCATGTACAGAAACGTGTACACCGTCATTGCCACCGCCACCGCCGTTGAAACCGGCTTGTTTGTGGTGAGCGAACCTACCAGCACGGCGTCTACCCCCAACATCTGGGCCAGTTGGGTGGGGGGGTAGCTCTGGATTTCCTCGGGCTGAATGTCATGCTCCTTCAAGATAGAATTGGTGACGTTCACATCCTGCACGGCCACTTTCTCGGCGTTTTTGTTTATCTTTTTCAGAAAGTGGACTTGAAACGCGCTCTGCACGGCCCGCCCGTGCCGCAACTCCAGGCCATATAGCTGTTCGGGCGTTAACCGGCGCATTTGAACTGGCCGAAGCCCCACCTGCACATCAAAAGGCAAAATAGCGATGGTTTGGTGGTGCCTGGCCGCCGCCTGAAAAGCCGGACTGGTGTAGATGTTTCTGGAAGGATTACAACTACCCAGCCCCGTGACCACCATTACTACCACTGCCAGAAGTGCACGTCTCCTCTTCATTGTATCTGCTGATGCTTACTTTTACAACCCCTTTCCCTCTTTACCGGCTTACCAAAGATAACTTTTGCCTTAGGAACAGGTTAAGGAATTGAACCCATTCTGCCCGCATGAAACTTTATCTCCAGATACCTGTGGCCCAAGAGTACCGGGCTGTTCTAGAAGGTTTTACAGTAGACCTGTTCAGGGCCCTTTCACCCCCATTCCCCCGGTTAAAAATTTTACGTTTTGATGGAAGCTTCCCCGGCGACAGGGTAGAAGTGGAGTTACAGGCCGGCCCCCTCAAACGCCGGTGGACTAGCCTCATCACCCAACGGGAAGTAACAGCGCACGAAGCCTGGTTTGTAGACGAAGGCCAGGAACTACCTTCTCTCCTCAAATACTGGCGACACAAGCACCTCATTACCCGGGCAGGCACGCACAGCATCATCCATGAGCAGATTGAGTACCGTACCGGCTCCCGCGTGTTAGATGCGTTGCTGTACCCCATCCTGTATGCGCAATTTTCGGCTAGAGGGCCGGTCTACCGGAAGTTCTTCGGGAAAGTGGCGTAGCGATTTAGGGCTGTTTTCGGGAAAACCGGGGTAAAACAGAGTTCACGCAGATGACCACTTCCAAACTTTTCCCCGTGGAACAGGTTATCTCCAGAAAAAAGCGGGAAACTGCGTAGATTGGCAACATGGCAAAAGCAGTAGTGATTGGCTCAGGTATTGGAGGCATTGCCGCCGCGATTAGGCTGGCCGTGAAAGGATATGCCGTGACAGTACTGGAAGCGAACGCCTCCTTCGGCGGAAAGATGACGCAGTTCACCTTGCCGGGCGGCTACCGCTTTGATGCCGGGCCGTCGCTGTTCACCCTGCCGCAGTTGGTAGATGACCTTTTCACGTTGGCCGGCAGAAACCCCCAAGACTATTTCCGCTACCAGCGCCTGCCCATTGTGACCCAGTATTTCTGGCCCGATGGTACACGCCTCACCGCCCATGCCTCGGCCGATGATTTTGCCCGGGAAGTAGAAACCAAACTAGGCATTCCGCAGGATCAACTGCACCGCCATTTGCGAAAAGTAGCCCGCCTGTACCACGCTACCGCAAACACGTTCCTGCACAAATCGCTGCACAAGCTGGACACCTACCTTAGCCCCGATGTGCTGAAGACCCTTCCGGCCTTGCCGGGGTTGGGCTTAACCACCACCATGCACGCCGCCAACGCCCGCGCCTTCTCAGACCCGCGTCTGGTGCAGTTGCTGGATAGGTACGCCACCTACAACGGCTCTGATCCCTACCAGGCACCCGGCACCCTCAACCTGATTCCGCACCTGGAGTTCAACATTGGCGCGTTTTACCCTAAGGGCGGCATTTACGCCATTGCTCAAAGTCTGGTAAAGCTAGGGGAGGAGCTGGGCGTGGAGTTCCGCTTCCAGGAGCCGGTACAGGAAATCCTGACCCAAGGCAATCAAGCCACCGGTGTACGCACCGGGCTGGGAACGTACCCGGCAGACGTGGTAGTCAGCAACATGGACGTGGTGCCCACCTACCGGAAACTGCTCCCCAACCAGCCCGCCCCCGAGAGAACCTTGCAGCAGCCGCGCAGCAGTTCGGCCTTGATTTACTACTGGGGCATCTCGCGCACCTTCCCCGAACTGGACTTGCACAACATCTTCTTCAGCCAGAACTACCAACGGGAATTTGAGCACATCTTCCAGAAAGGCACCGTGGCCGAAGACCCCACCGTATATGTAAACATCACCTCCAAGTACACGCCAGAAGATGCCCCCACTGGGCACGAAAACTGGTTTGTGATGGTGAACGTGCCGCACAATGCCGGTCAGAACTGGGAAGAACTCATCCAAAAGACGCGGCAAAGCGTGCTTAGCAAAGTAAGTCAATCTCTGGACGTAGACATAACTTCGCTCATCACCACCGAGAAAGTCTGGGATCCGCGCGGCATTGAAGCCGACACGTCTTCCTTTGCGGGAGCCTTGTACGGCAGTTCTTCCAACAACCGAATGGCGGCTTTCCTGCGGCATCCCAACTTCACCAGCAAGCTCAAAGGTCTGTACTTTGTAGGCGGCAGCGTTCACCCTGGCGGCGGGATTCCGCTTTGCCTGCTTTCCGCCAAAATCGCCTCTGATTTAGCACCCGTGGTTACTTCTAACATGCAGGCCTAAATTCTGTTTGGTGTGGCTTCCGTTTTGGGGCTAAATTTCTGAAAACAGGGTGAAATGGAATAGGGCTCACGTGGAAGAACACGATGGCGCGGAAGTTACTTCCGCGCCCTAGATGCCCATGGTTTCTTCTAACGCACATCAGGTAAGTACGGAGACAGCATTACGTTATACTCTTTGTCCTCCTGGAAGGATCTTGTGGGCGAACTAGAATAGCCTGTAGCAAACGCTACTACCGTCCGCCACCAAGATCTTTCCAAGAGGACAAAGAGTATAAAGTAATTTTGTCTCTGTACTTAACACACATCAGATATAATCCCCTTACCTTAGTTAAGCAGATTCGGGGATTAGGAAATCCCCGACGGAGTGCTTTCGGATTAATAAATCCGAAAGAGCGGGTTGACAAATCCGAAAGAGCCAGTGACAAAAGAGTGGGTGACAAAGGCATGGCTGTCTGTGAAGATGACAAAAGAATGGATGGCTATGAAGATGGCAGAGAACAGGAATGCAGCACTATTCTTTACCTTTACTTAGTTGCTCATCATTGCCCACCAGAAAAACTTGAGAATGCCTCACGCTTCTTCCATCCGTAACGCTGTGCCGGTAGTGCTCCCTTTTGCGGGGTTGATGGTAGGGCTGACGTGGTATGTGCGGGACAATGGCTTCTTTTGGGATAATATTCTGCTGGCCTCTAAATACGGGCAGTGGTACTACCAGACCCGCTTCTCTACTTTGTTCGTGCCCCAACAATTGGCTGGTTATCCGCCGTTGTTTGGGATGTATCTGGCGGCCGGGTGGTATCTGTTTGGGAAAACGGTGCCGGTAAGCCATTTCCTGATGCTGCCTTTTCTGCTGGGTATTGTCTGGCAGGTGTACTTGCTGGTCAGGCGTTACGTACCCATTACCTGGGTGTTTGGGGGCATGCTCCTCATCTTTCTGGATCCTACGTTGCTGGCCCAAAGCGCGCAGGTGGCCCCAGACGTAGTGCTGCTGTTTCTCTATCTGACCTGCCTGAACGCCATTCTGCAACATAGAGGTTGGCTTTTAGCTACGGCGTTGGTCTTTATGGCCCTTCACACCCCCCGAAGCCAGATTTTAATAGTTGCCGTTTTGCTCACGCATTTGCTTTTACTCTGGTCGCAAAGCGAAAAACTGACTCTTTCAGGAGTATTGAAACAGTTCTCCCCGTACGCACCCGCCGGGCTGCTTCTTGTCCTTTGGCTGGGACTACATTACCAGCACTTCGGGTGGATTGGGTACGCGCCGTCTTCAGACTGGGGTGCATATTCTGCGGTTGTCACCGTGCAGGGGTTTGTCCGTAATTTGTTCTTGATTGGGTGGCGCTTGGTAGACTTTGGCCGGATAGCGCTTTGGGGAACGGCGGGTATTCTGTGGTGGCGTTTTAGAGGTCATTTTCCCAAAAAGACCAAAGAACTGCTGCTGCTTTTACTGGTTCCTTTGGTGACGTTAAGTTGTGTGTTGGTCTGGTTCGCCAATCCCATCGGGCACCGGTACTGGCTGGTGGTGTACGTGTTGTTAGGGCTGTTAACTACGCATCTGTTATCCCTTATTTCATCGCAGAAGCTCAGGCTAACCATCTATTGTACCTTAGTAGCAAGTTTGGCCAGCGGGCACTTCTGGGTGTATCCAGAGAGAGTTGCCACAGGGTGGGATGCTTCCTTGGCGCACTTGCCTTATTTTACGCTACGGCACCAGATGATGACCTACCTGGATCAGCAACAGATTCCCTGGCAGGCGGTAGGCAGTAATTTCCCAAACCTGGCTTCGCCGGCAGAGACGGAGCTGAACAATGACCATCGGCGGTTTCAAGCCAAGAACCTTTCTACGCAAGCCTACATTCTTTACTCCAACGTGTTCAACGGTTTCACAGACCAGGAATTGGAAGAGCTCCATCAGCGTTGGCTTGTTGTGCATGAGCTACGGAAAGGGCAGGTGTACCTGCGCCTGTACCGTAGAAAAGCAGCTATTCCCCAGGCTCTCCCCTAGGGTACCATCCAGCACCTGTTTTCTGTTTCTAAGCTATTTCAGCAAAAACTAGTTAAAATGCCTTCTAAACCCTTCGCCGGAAAAGTAAGCAAATGGACAGAAGTAATTATATCTTCTTCTCTCTTTGTCCTCCTGAAAGGATCTTGGTGGCGCACTAGAAAAGCTCTTGTTGAAAGTATTTGCCGTTCGTGCCACTAGATCCTTCTAGGATGACAAAGTAGATAGTTTAGTTTGTCCTGCTCCTTAAGGAGAAAGCTTGTCATAAAAAAACTCATCAAACGCACAAAGAACCATAGGCCGTAAATGGTAGAAAACCTGCATTTCACCTGTTGCCGCTCTAGGTTCTTATCTAAAAAGCGTTATATTTGTTTAAAGCTAAATCATAAATTTAATCTTTACAATGACCAAGGATGAGCTCTTGCGCACTGCTCTGCGCTCCTTCTCTGCCAATGGGGTGAAAGACCTGACAGAGCGGCGACTCATGCAGGAGTTTGGTTTATCTGTAGAAGAGTTCCATCTGTCTTTTACAGATAAAGAAGACTTTCTGCGCCAGGCGGTAGAGCTGTACCTGGCAGAGCAAAAAGAAGTGCAGAGCACCTTTCTGCAGGAGGGCAGCCATTCCATCGCAAAGCTGATGCAGGTCATCAAACACCACATTACCCTGCTGCTCCAAATCAACCCAGATTTCTTTATCCAGATCCAGTACCTGTACCCGCGCATCTGGACATTGTACCTGCGGCACGCCCAGATGCACTCGTATTACCTGTTCTACGATTTGCTGAACACCGGCATTCAGCAACAGCTTTTCCGGCCAGACCTTAACATTGAAGTAGTCACCAAAGTGCTGCTGGAGCAGATCAACATCCTGCTGAACCACGCCCTTTTCCCGCCGCACCGCTATAACATGGCCGAGGTTTTCAGGGGCATTTTCCTGTATTACCTGAAGGGTATTTCTACCGAGAAAGGAAACAAAGAATTGGAGAACTTTTTCGCTGATTTCTCTCTTTAGGCCTGCATCACGCCTTTTTATTTTTGGGCCTAAAACGCTGAAACCTGTTTTCTCTTCGTTGAAAACGGTATCTTTGCAGGCTGCAAAAAAACTTGCACGTACACACCTGGTTTTAATCTGAATTCCCATTCATAAATGACTTTCAAGCAAACCGTTTTACAGGAATTGCTCACCCTTATCAGGCAAGAGGGACTGGCTCATTTAGATGAACAGAAAATTATTGACCGCATTGATATTTCCTCGGCCACGTTCAGAGAATTTTTCAAGGACATGGAAGATCTGGTCACCCAGGTGGTACAGTATGATCTGGAAGAACGCAAGCAGGAGCATGAGCGGTTGTTCGCGGGTGAACCCAGTCCGCTAAACCGGTTGCTGCTGATTGTGCGGTTGGGTATTGAGAGCCTGCGCGCGGCTCAGCCCACGGCGTTAAGGGAGCTTCAGCAAAACTACCCCGCTGCCTGGCACCTGTACTGGAGCCATTCCAACGATTACACCACGCACCTACTCAATGACCTCCTCAACCAAGGCGTGCTGCAGAAGGAATTCCGCCGGGATCTGAACATCCAACTGGTTACCAAAATCATGATGGAGCAGCTTTCCCTTATTGTAAACCCAAGCATTTTCCCCCCAGAACGCTTTAACCCCGCTGAAGTCTTCCGGAGTGTTTTCCTGTACTACATTAGAGGGATTTGTGCCAAGGACGGCATGAAAAGGGCCGAGGATTTTTTCGCCAATCTAAAGTAAAACGAGCTTAAAACGAACCTGTTTTGTCTTTCCTCTCTGGCAAAAAACTTTCCCCTGGCGCAACTTAGTTCGGTAAGGGCATTTATCTGCCAAATCATCACTGGAAACCCGTTTTCAGCCTGGTTTCTCAAAAGAAGGCTGAAAACAGGTTTACTGCAACGGAGTTCAAAATACGTACAGACACTTGCGCCACAGGAAGGAAACTAAAAACAAGTTTGGGCCTACCTCTACTTTAAGACTGCTGTTACGCAAACCCGCCGGTAGTCCCCAATGAGTCTGGAGACTCGCTTCCTCCTTTGTCACGAGACGGGAGTCTCGCGCCAGTAGTTTCCAACGGCCTGTCTCCGCGGTGCCGCCTGCCCAAAATACCTCGTAATGTGCGCAGCTTCTAAGAGTATCTGTACCCTGCCGTTTTGAGCCCGTTTTCCGCAAAACAGCCCCCAAACACATCTGCCAGGCTCCCCTCTCTGTGGGAGAGGGGCTGAGGGTGAGGTCTCACTCCTGCGTAACGCCTACCAAACAAGAAAGCCTGCCCATTTATAATGGGCAGGCTTTCTTTTCTTACGAGCGGAATGTCCTCTTCTTAGCTGATGGAGACGCGTACTTTCTGGGTGAACTCGCGCAGGGCGGTCTTGAAATCCACGTTGTGGTCGCCCATGTGGTTCAGGACCCAGATGGCGCCAAACACGTGGGTCAGTTTCTCGCCTTCGTCTGAGCCTTCAATCTCAAAGGCGGGCGTTTCTTCGTTGAGGAGCTGTTCTTCGGCTTCGCGCAGGCGGTCAATGGTCTGCGTTTCTACCAGTTTCTTGATGGCAGGTATTTTCATGGGGATGTTACGCTAGTTTACGAACCATTTCAATCACATAATCTTCTTTGCTGGTAGCGGCGCCTTCCACCAACTCGCCGTTCTTGAAAACCGCGAAGTAGGGCAGATTGGTCACACCGGCCAGTTTACGGGCTTCGGGGCTGGTTTCGGCGTTTACGTCCAAAAACGCCACGTTGGCAAACTCTTCGTTAGCGGCCATGCGCTTGAACTTGGGAGAGAATAGGCGGCAGTTGCCGCACCAGTCCGCAAAGTATTTCACCACTACCCGCTCATTGCTTTTCAGCACATCCTGGAAATCTGTATCTGTCGCTTGTATGATAGCCATGGTATTATATGTAGGTACATTTAAAAAATGAATCAAGCGCAAAATTAACGTTTTTGATCTATTTTCAGAAATAAAGGCCAAAAACAGCCTATTCCTTTTTATTATGTAAAGACTGCGTTAAATTACATTGTCTCCTGAAAGTACCCGTTACCGGTAACTGCTTGTGCTTTCTCTGGGCCTTACTTATTTCTTTTTGCATGCCTTTTCAACGTTTCCCCAAAAGCTTCTTTTTTCTGTTATTGGCGCTGGTTGGCCTCCTGGCTGCCTTCGCTCCGCCCGCCTGGCAACAGAATGATGTGATCACCAGAGTAGTAGCCAAACTAACCACGCTGCACACCAAATACCCCCAGGAGAAAGTGTACCTGCACCTTGACAAGCCGTATTACGCCGCCGGCGAAGACATCTGGTTCAAGGCCTATTTGGTCAATGCGCACAACCACGCGCCCAGCGATCTAAGCAAAGTGCTGTACGTAGAGCTGATCACCCCAGAGAACACGTTCTACAAGACCAGCGTGGTGCGGATGGACAAAGGCAAGGGTAACGGCGATTTCGCGTTGCCAGATGATATTCCGGAGGGCACGTACCGTCTGCGCGCCTTTACCAGCAGGATGCAGAACTTTGACGAAGCCTATTTCTTCCACCAGAACATCACCATCTGGAGTCCCCGCAAAAACGACGTTGTCACCTCCACCGCTTTCACCTTCAAGCCCCAGCCTTCTGGCGACTCTATTTTGGTGAACCTGCGCCTCCTCAATTACCAGGCAAAGCCCATGGGGCAAACCGCTTTCTCCTATTCCACCAATTTTGACAAGAAAGCATCGGCTAAAAAAACCACCACCTCGGCAGAGGGCAAAGCTTTCCTGCGGTTGTACCTGCCGCATCATGAGACCACCAGCCCCAAGATTTTTCTGGCAATAGAGCAGGAAACCGGCAACCTGAACCGGACGGTGGTCATCCCTGCCCCGCAGGAGCAGCTGGATGTGCAGTTCTTCCCCGAAGGCGGCAATCTGGTGGCCGGTCTCTGGAACCAGGTAGGGTTTAAGGCGGTAGATGCCAACGGGCTGGGGAAAGACGTGCAAGGCGCTATTTACAACAGCCAGAGCCAGAAAGTGGTAGATTTCAAAAGCCTGAAGTTTGGGATGGGCCGCGTGGGCTTCATTCCAGCCGCAGACCAACAGTACACCGCCCGCATCACGTCGCCCAAAGGCGTTGCCAAGGAGTACCCGCTGCCCGTTCCGCAGCAAAAAGGCTTTGTTCTCTCCGCAGACAGTAAATTACCTGATAAAATTCGGGTTAAATTCTACACCCTGGGGTTCAACCCAGACAGCGTGGGCAAACCCAAAGCCCTGCATATAGTGGCCCAGGTTAGGGGCGAAGTGTTGTACGCGGCCTCCAGTCCCACCGCCCGGGAGGTTTTTCAGGTAGAGGTTCCCAAAAACAAGTTTCCCTCTGGCCTGGTGCAGTTCACGGTTTTCTCTGACAAAGGAGAGCCTCTGGCCGAACGGCTGGTCTTCGTGAACCACGCCCCGCAGGTACAAATGAGCATCACGCCAGACAAACCTGCCTACAAACCCCGCGAGAAAGTGACGCTGCAGGTACAGGCCAAAGACGAGACCGGCGCACCCGTAGCCGGAAACTTCTCCCTGGCCATCACCGACCAGAAAACCGTCACCCCGTCGCCGCACGCGGCCAATCTGGTGTCTTACCTGCTCCTCAGTTCAGATTTGAAAGGGCATGTGGAAGAACCCTCCTATTACTTCAGTTCGGCTACGCCCGAGGCGGCTTTGGCTCTGGACAACCTCTTGCTCACGCAGGGATGGCGCCGGTTTGTCTGGAAAGACATTCTGCAGGACAAGTTTCCGCAGATGGGTTTTCCCGCCGAACGGGATTTGTACGTGAGCGGCACGGTGACCAAGATAACCGGCCAACCAGATGCCTATTCAGATATCATGCTCATGAACGGTAACAACCCGCTAAGCGCGATCAAACTGCAGACCGATGACCGGGGGAAGTTCCAGTTCAGCCTGGCCAGTTTTCCAGACACGTCTACCATTACGGTACAGGCGGCCAAGGGAGTAGCGACAACCCTGCTGGAGCTGGACAACAACCTGCCGCAGATCCAGGCCTATCCGCAGGTTCCGTATGAGCCTGTTCCGGCCCCGTATTCCAATGAAGTATGGGCGTACCTGCAACGGAACCGGGAGCAGTTGAAACTAGACCAATTCTCTGGCAAAAGCGGCATCATGCTCCAGCAGGTGAATGTACGGGGCAAGAAGCGGGAAGAATTCAAGCCCGCCGCTGGCAGCCTGCATACCACCGCCGACAGAGTCTTGAGAGGGTCTGAACTTCCCCGGGGCATGGACATCCTGCAAGCTTTGCAGGGGCGGGTAGCGGGTCTACAGGTGAACAACGGCCAGGTGACCATGCGGGGTGGGGGAGAACCTTTGTTTCTGTTGGACGGAATGCCGGTAGACGCTTCCTTTATCCAATCATTGACCTCCCAGCAGGTAGAAGCCGTGGAGATCCTGAAGCCGGGGGCCTCTTCGGCGATGTATGGCTCACGCGGCGGAAACGGGGTGGTAGCGGTTACCACCAAGAAAGGGGATGAGACGGACGGGAAGCCCAGCCTGGCGGGGAAAATGCCCGGCATGGCCACCTACCAGGGCCTGTACTTCCAAAAAGCGCGTGAATTCTATCTGCCCCGCTATGACAAGCCAGATACCAGCAACGTAGTCATGCCAGACTTACGCACCACGCTCTACTGGAACCCAAGGATTCAGACAGATGCCACCGGCAAAGCCGAAATCACGTTTTACACCGCTGACCAGAAAACCACTTACCGGGCCATTCTGGAAGGCATGACCACCACGGGAAAACTAGGGCATTTAACCACCACGTTTCAGGTGAAGTAATACCAAGAACCTGTTTAAAGTTTTCATAAACCGGCATTTAAAGCAATTTCCCTGGTGCAAGCGTCCGTTTGTGCTGTCGTTTTCAGGCTGCTTTTACAAAAACAGGCCAAAATCAAGAGGTTTATTTATACTCTGGCGTAAGCATCTGCTGGTACCTCTGTTTTTAGGTTGTTTTTCTGAAAACAGGCAGAAAACTCCAAACAGCTTCAAAATTAGTTTGACTTACTTTTCTTGTTGTCATCCTGAAAGGATCTTGGTGGCGCACGGCAATTGCGCTCCATCAAAGCTATTCTAGTTCGCCACAAGATCCTTTCAGGATGACAAATAGGATAAAGTAATTCTGTCTCTGTACTTAGTATTTACTCTCTTCCATTCATTATCCTGGCGCAAGCGGACGCTTGCGCCAGGATAAATCTAACCAGCCATGTAAGATACTTTATGTGATTTGGTATAAGAGGTTACCGTTTGGCGGCAGAATCTGGCTTGCTGCCAAACAAGCCTCCCCGGCCCCGTCTGGACGGTTTGGTTTTAAGCGTAATCTGCTCAATCACTTTCTGCCTAGGAAAAGAAATAAGCCATAGCCCCCGTACCTGTCCCTCCTCAAACCCATTGGGTTTGCCTTGGGCCGAGAACACCCGCAATTGCTCCAGGGTAGTCGCCGTGTAGTCCAGCAGGCTTGGCTCATCGCAACTGGCGCAGTTCCGCCGCCTGATGGCAATAGGCCGCTGGTATTGAAGAAGGCCTTCCCGCACCTGTAGTTCTACATGGGCGGTTGGTTCTCCTTCAGGTGAGATAAGCTTCTCCTGCGTTAAGAATTGTTTGGCCTCGGCTTCCGTGGTAAAGTTCTGGCGTTTGAGCGTAGCGTTGTACCGTTGCAGAATGCTGCTCACGGTTGGTAACTTGTCTGGCTGGGCTACAAACAGTTCCTGCTCTTTGGGTTGTCCCTCGGCTAGTTGCAGAAAGGCGCCCTCTATCAGTCTGGTAATGGTATCACCGGCAAGCAGCGCCTGTTTCTCCATGTCTTCTTGTGTAATGCGCTTTACCTTGTGGCGTTCGGCCTCTACGGCCATTTCTTTGCCTCGCTCCAGCTTCTCCGGCTCGCAGGAACTAAAGGTGAACAAGCTACAAATCAGGCAGGCACAGTATAGGGTATGTTTTATCATGCGTTCCGTTTCAACCATAGCACTATGTGCTCTTTTGTACAGCAAAGATGGGGCATGGGTTGGTCTTTCACAACGTAAACCCATCCTTCCCCTTTGAAGGTGCTGTACCAGACCTAACGTTCTCCACCTTGGATTCTTGTTTTTCACCTTCTTTCTGGAAAACGGGCCTAAAACGGTAACCAAAAAGAAAAGCCCGTTGCGGTGGGCAACGGGCTTTTGAAAAGAAAGCTTCTGGTACCCTCTCTTTATTTGTTCTGTAATACCACCGGCTCTCCTAAACCTAATTCTTTTAGACCGGCCAATTGCGTCTTTGCATCACCCACCACTAAATACACCATTTTATTGGGGTCAATGTAGTTGTTGATGAGGCTTTTGGCTTGCGCGTAGCTCAGGTTTTGAATGGCATGCTCATCGCGCTTCAGGTAGTCAGTAGGCAGGTGGTAGGTGTTCATGGTTTCCAGCAGGCCTACCAGACTCCCCAGCGTTTCATAGCCCAAGGCCGTTTGGCGCACGAGGGCCCCTTTAGACGTATTCAGGTCTTGCTCAGTGTAGCTGGTGCCGTAGGTCTTCAAGATTTCATCCAGGGTCTGCAATGATTCTTTGGTTACGTTGGTACGCACGCTGGAAGAAGCCATAAAGGCACCCGGGGCGGTTGGCCGACGGGTGAAAGCAGAGAAAGCGCCATAGGTATAGCCTTTCTGCAGACGCAATACATTGAACAGGGTAGAGGCAGAACCGGCACCCAGTTTATGGTTAATGGCCTGCATCACCGGATACTCGGCAGAACCTACTGGCACGGCCAGATACCCCGCGTAAATCACAGATTGTTTGGCGTCTGGTTGGTCAATGAAGTACAGGCGGGCAGCAGGTTTGGCAGTGGCGGTTACCGGTGAAGGCAAGGCCACGTCTTTGGGAGCCCATTTCTGTTCCAGGCTGGTCAGGGCTTTGGAGACAGCGGCTTGTTTCACGTTACCGGCTACCTGGAAGCTGGCGACACTGGGCGAGAAGTTTTTCTGATAGTAGTCCTTCAGGTCTTGGATGGTAATGGCTTCTACGGTCTGCAACGTGCCACTGGTGGGATAGGCAAAACGGCTGTTCTCCCCGTACAATACTTTATTAAACGCCAGCGAGGCCACGGCCGATGGGTTCGCCTGCATCTGTCTGATTTGGCTGATAGCAGCTTGCTTGGCCTTGGCGAATTCGGCCTCATCCCAACGGGGCTCCAGCAGGATTTCCTCTACCAGTTTCATCACCTGCGGGAAATTACGAGTTAGCGTGTTCCCAGAAATGGTGATGTTCTCAGGCGAGGAACTCACGCTGATAAACGCGCCTAACTGCCCTATGGCTTCTTCCAGTTGCTGCGGAGTTTTGTTCTTAGTGCCTTCCATGAGCATGGCGTCTACCAAAGAAGCCGTTCCAATCTTAGCTGGGTCATCTAACTGCATACCACCTTTGATCTGGATGCTGAATTGCACCAGCGGTAATTCATTCTGCTCAATGCCGTACACTTTCATGCCGTTCTTGAGCTGTGATGTCCAGATAGCGGGAGCGGTGAACTTGAAGTTGTTGCTCAACTCCGGCATTTGGCTGCGGTCTATCTTGGAAGCGGTCTTTGGAAAAGAAGTAGGTTCCTGGCCCGTGTTGGCTCCTTCGGCCCCGGCCACTACTTTTTCTTCCACTACATCGGCCTTGACCGCACCTTTTACGGCTAGTTCTTCCTGGCCTTTGGGTACGAAGCTGGTCATTACGTATGGTTTGCCTTTGATGTATTTGCGATACACGTTCATGATGTCCTGCGCGGTCACGGCCTGGGTGAGCACGATTTCTTTTTGGGCATACCCCGGGTCTTTGGCAAACTCATTGTACTGCGCCAACTGGAAGGCTTTGTTCAGGAGGCTGGAGATGCCGTTGTACAAGGCTGTTTCCTGTTTGATCTTGAGACGCTCCAGTTCTTTCTCGTTCACGCCTTCTTTCTCGAACTTATCAAAAGCGGCAAAAACGGCGGCTTGTACATCGTCCAGGTCTTTTTTGTCGAAGGCGCGCACCCGTACTCTAAAGGTACCGGCAATCTCGCTGGAACGGTTGCTGGCCGAGGCGCCCGGAGCCAACTTACGCTCTTCCACAATGATTTTCTCAAACGGAGAATTTTTGCCGTCAGACAGCAAGCGGCCCAGCATGTCCAGCGCGTAAGAATCTTTGTGGTACTGCTCTATGGTGGGAAACACCATGGTCAACTCCGGCAGATTGGCGAAGTTATCCACGTGGAAAAGTGACTTGGTGGCCGTTAGTTTAGCGGGCATGGCGGGAAGTGCTTTGGGCTCAGGCTTTGCTTTCAGCTCACCAAAGTATTTCTCAATCAGCTTTCTGGCATTGGCGGTTTCAAAGTCACCTGTCAACACCAAGGTGGCATTGCTGGCCCCGTACCATTGGTTGTAAAATTCCTTTACATCGGCTAGGGTTGCGTTTTGCAGGTCTTCCAGTGAGCCAATGACATCCCAGCTGTAGGGGTGTCCGGCCGGGTAGAGGTTCTTCAGGAGCACGTAATCTGTGTGGCCGTAGGGTTGGTTATCCACACGCTGGCGCTTCTCGTTTTTCACTACCTGCTTCTCATTCTCCAGTCCCCACTCGCTTACGGTATTGATGAAAAAGCCCATGCGGTCAGACTCCAGCCAGAGCACCCGCTCCAGGGCATCCTTCGGCACCACCTCATAATACACGGTTCCGTCTTCAAAGGTACCGCCGTTGAAAGTGCCCCCTACCTCATTGATGGTTTTAATGAAATTTCCCTTGCCCACGTTCTCTGAGTTCTGGAACAGCATGTGCTCAAAGAAGTGCGCAAACCCGGTACGGCCCGGCTTCTCACGGTTAGAGCCCACGTGGTACATGATGGCCACGGCTACTTTGGGGTCAGATTTGTCTTGGTGCAGAACCACATCTAGCCCGTTCACTAGCTTGTACTTTTCAAACGGCAGGTTAAACTGCGGCGTGGCAGTGGCAGATTTGGTGGTGGTTTTGGCCGCTGATTTTTTTGACGCCTGCGCCCACGCGTTCGGTGATGCGCTTACCGCCATACTGCCCACCAGCAGTGACAGGCAAGCAACTTTCAATCTTCTGTTCATGATAGAATAAGGGTTTGGATTGTCTTAAGAGCATGTTTAACTTTCATTTTTGCGCTGCAAACAACCTTAAAAAAACCTGCGTTCACGTTTCTCTGGTCATTTTCGCCTGCCAACCTCAAATCCAAGCAAGCTCTTAGTCTTGTTTAGAAGGAGTTGACACTCTTATGCTAATTTAGTAACACTAACAGCTTAATTATTACAAGTACCACACGGCTTTTTCGGGCTTTACTTCGTTTATGGATTGGGGCAGTTTTCCTGAAAACGGCGCGTAAACAGGAGCAAACCGCCTTGGCCGTAAACTCCAGCAAATTAACCTTTCTTGCGGTTCTTTTCAGGGGAAATACTATATTCATCTTTTTATATGTTTTACAGGTGCCTTCTTGTTTTAAGCCTGTTTTTATAAAAAGAGAGCCAAAAAGAAGCCTTTTCAGGGGAATAATTGTTGAAGCAATGTAAAAACCCAACCTGTGTTAAGTGCCTTCGGGCTAGTTGTTACTTTACTTATTACATGAAGAATAGAAAGCTTATCTTGTTCCTCTTCTGCCTGGGGACTTTGTTAGCCTGGACTGCCCTTTGCCTCACCTATTTCACCACCGGCCGAATAGAATGGCTTCGGTTGCTCACCTTTCTGGTGTCTGGCATTCTGGCGTATATTGTGTATCAACGTAAATGAAAAAGCCTTTATTTTTCCTCTTTCTCTGGTTTGTGAGCGTTGCCGCGGCCTGGGCGCAGCCTTCCATTCCTAAAAACCGGTACGGGGTGCCGGTGGTGGCTACCACTGCCCTGTACCAGGAGTTGGTGGCGCAAGACCCCGCGCAGGAACTGGTAGAGTTGGCGGCTTATATTCCGGGGTTGGTGCTGGATATTAAGTATGCCACGGCCGATAATCTGGCCGGTGAGCCTGTCTACACGCTGGCCACCGCTTATGCCCGCAAACCCGTGGCTGATGCCCTGAAAAAGATACAGGAAGAACTGAAGCCGCTGGGCCTGGGGCTCAAAATCTACGATGGCTACCGGCCGTACCAGGTCACAGTGCAATTCTATGAGAAAGTGCGGGACTCTGTGTTTGTGGCCTCGCCGCGCAGTGGCTCCCGCCATAACCGTGGTTGCGCCATTGACCTGACCCTGATTCGGCTGAAAGACGGGAAAGAGCTGAACATGCCCACCGCCTATGACGCGTTCACGCCCAAAGCGCACTCAACGTACGCCCGGCTACCCAAGAAAGTGAAACAAAACCGGGATTTGTTGAAGCAGGCCATGCTCCGCCACGGATTTCAGGTGTACCCAGACGAGTGGTGGCATTTCGACTTTAAAGAATGGCGCAACTATCCGTTGATGGATATACGGTTTGAAGACCTGAAAGCGCTTGAAGAGTAGGAAAGGGTTCTTGTTTTAGCATTCTTTTCAGAAAAACAGCCCAAAAACGGAGGCAACAAGGAAAAAGTTTGCAGAGAAAAGCGAAAGAGTGTTATTTGCCCATTCAGACCTGCTAACCTTTTGCTCCGCTATGAGAACACCTTTCCTCCTGAAGCAGACCGCCCTTTTGGTGCCCCTGCTCTTTCTTCTCTTTTCTTCGGCCCAGGCCCAGCCTTCTCCCAAACGCGAGTTTAGGGGTGTCTGGATTGCCACCGTCGCCAACATTGACTGGCCCAGCCAACAAGGGCTTTCGGCGGTTACCCAAATGGAGGAGTTCCGCTATATTCTGGATGAACACCAAAAGACCGGCATCAATGCCGTAGTGGTGCAGGTGCGCCCCACCACCGATGCCCTTTACCGCAGCGGCAAAGAACTGTGGTCGCACTGGCTTACCGGCAAACAGGGGCAGGCCCCAAATCCGCCGTATGACCCCTTGGCCTTTCAGATAGAGGAAGCGCACAAGCGGGGCATGGAGTTTCACGCTTGGTTCAATCCGTACCGGGCCACCCATGATACCATCAGCGAAAACATCGCCAAAAACCACATCACCAAGACCAAGCCCGAGTGGTTTGTCACCTACGGGGGCAAGAAGTACTTCAGGCCGGGTTTGCCCGAGGTGCGGGCGTACATCATCAACATCATCATGGATGTGGTGCGCAACTATGACATTGACGCGGTGCACTTTGATGACTATTTCTACCCGTATCCTACCAAAGACCCTTACCCAGATGACGAAGACTTTGCCCGCTACGGCACCAACTTCGCCAACAAAGCCGACTGGCGCCGCTACAATGTAGACGAGGTCATCAGGGTTTTGTCTGACAGCATCAAGCAAGAGAAGCCGTTCGTGAAATTCGGGATCAGTCCGTTTGGCATCTGGCGGAATGTCTCCCAAGATCCACGTGGATCAGACACCAAAGGCGGGGTCAACAACTATGACGATTTGTATTCTGATGTGCGGGGCTGGCTGGAGAAAGGCTGGATTGACTACAACGTGCCCCAGATCTATTTCCACATAGGGTACCCCATTGCAGACTATGCCAAGATTCTGGACTGGTGGACGAAGAATAGCTTCGGCAAACACACCTACATTGGGTTGGGCACTTATAAAATCAACAGTGAGCTCCGCTTCAAAGAATGGTCAGATCCCTTGGAAACGGGCCGGCAATTGCGCCTGGGCCGCGCCACCCCAAACGCACACGGCCAGGTGTACTTCAGTTCCAAGTCTGTCATGAACAACCCCAACGGCGTGCAGGACAGCCTACGCCAGCATTTCTACCGCAACCTCGCCCTGCTGCCTACCATGCCCTGGCTGGACAGTATTGCCCCAATGGCTCCCTCAGATTTGAAAGTGCACAATTCTTTAGACGGCGTTTCTTTGCGTTGGGAAGCCCCTGCGGCGGCTTCAGACGGAGATACCGCCCGCTATTACGTGGTGTACCGGGTGTTGAAGGGGCAAATGATCAATCTGGAGAACCCGGCCCATATGCTGGCTATTCACAACGGGGAGGCTACCTACACAGATACCTCGGCGAAAGCCGGAGAGCGCTATACCTATGCCGTTACGGCCGTAGACCGCCTGCACAATGAAAGCGGTTTGTCAAATAAAGTGGGAGGGAAGCGGAAGAAGTAAGTAGTTGGAAGTGAGTTTTTAGCTCTTTTCCCAAAAACAAGCGTAAAACGGGAGGCTGCCTAGTCGCCCGTTTTTTATGAATAATTGCGTAGTTTTGAGGCATCTAACCTATTAACCATTTCTAACAGACATGAGCGTACGCATAGAGAAAGATACCATGGGCCCGGTAGAGGTGCCCGCCGATAAATACTGGGGTGCCCAGACCCAACGTTCCAAAGAAAACTTCACCATTGGAGGCCAGTTGATGCCGCGTGAGGTCATTGACGCCTTCGCTATCTTAAAGAAAGCCGCCGCGTACACCAACACTGAATTGGGCGTGTTGCCCCAGGAAAAAGCCGAGATCATTGGCCGCGTGTGCGACGAGATTCTGGCCGGTGCGTTAGCAGATCAGTTCCCGCTGGTGGTATGGCAGACCGGTTCTGGTACCCAAAGCAACATGAACGTGAACGAGGTGGTAGCCAACCGCGCGCACGTGCTGCTGGGCGGTGATTTGATGGATGAGAAAAAGAAAATCCACCCCAACGACGACGTCAACAAATCGCAGTCTTCTAATGACACCTTCCCCACCGCCATGCACATTGCCGGTTACAAGGTAGTGGCAGAACATACCCTGCCCATGGTGCAGAAGCTGCGCGATACGCTGCACGCCAAATCACAGGAGTACATGCACGTGGTGAAGATTGGTCGTACGCACTTAATGGACGCTACGCCGTTGACCCTGGGCCAGGAACTGTCTGGTTACGTGTCTCAGCTGGATCATGGCATGCGTGCCCTTAGAAACACCTTAGACCACCTGAGCGAACTTGCTTTAGGAGGCTCTGCCGTAGGAACCGGCCTGAACACGCCACAAGGCTACGCCGAACTGGTAGCCCAGAAAATCTCTGAGTTCTCTGGCTTACCACTAAGAACCGCCGAGAATAAGTTTGAGTCATTAGCCGCCCACGATGCCATTGTAGAAACCTCTGGTGCCCTGAAGCAACTAGCCGTAAGTCTCATGAAAATTGCCAATGACATCCGTTTGCTGGCTTCCGGCCCACGTTCTGGTATTGGCGAAATCATCATCCCAGAAAACGAGCCCGGTTCTTCCATCATGCCCGGCAAAGTAAACCCCACCCAGGCTGAGGCCATGACCATGGTGTGCGCGCAGGTAATAGGCAATGACGTAGCTATCTCAGTAGGCGGCATGAACGGCCATTTTGAGCTGAACGTGTTTAAACCAGTGATGATCTTCAACCTGCTCATGAGCGCCCGCCTGCTAGGCGATGCCTGTGACTCCTTTGACAAACACTGCGCCGTAGGCATTGAGCCCAACTATGAAGTGATCAAGCGCCAGCTGGAGAACTCGCTCATGCTGGTAACGGCCCTGAACCCGCACGTAGGGTATGACAACGCTGCCAAAATCGCGAAGAAAGCCCACAAAGAAGGTACTACCCTCCGTCAGGCCGCCCTTGACCTGGGCTTGCTCACCGATGAGAAGTTCACCGAGTGGGTTCGCCCGGAGGATATGATTGGAAGCTTGAAGAAGTAAAGCCCGTTTCTGACCTACTTTGGCTTAAACGTGCTCAAAACTGCAAGGCCCTTCTGCTACGTGGATGGGCCTTCCTGTTTTTGTCTAATGCCAACCTTAACTTCTCTAATGGCCAATACCCTCATTGGTTCATTTCTGTGCCTTTGCACCTGCCTGCAGCTGGCTTCTTGGGAGTGATTGGTAGGTGCAGCTTTTAGCTGTTGCCTTGCTTGCTAAATGCGTGGTATTAGCTGGTGCACGTCTTTTGCTGTTCCCTTGGCTGGGCTTCTTAGTGCGTGGGTAGGTATTAGCAGGTGCATGCCGTTTGCTGTTCCCTCGGCTTGGCTGCTATTTGCGTGAATGCAGGTACTGTATTGTTTCATCTTTGGCGGTAAGCGCTCACGGCCGCGAGGCCCCGTCTTCCCCTCTCGCGCTGCCCTTTGGCCTGAACTGTCTTTTGCACTTAGCTATTGTCTATCCATGGCCAAAAGCGAGGCGCGCTCGGGGAAGACTGGAACTGGGAAAGTAGCTAATGCAGTAGCTGGTGGTTATGCCAACAAGTATTTACCCGTTTCCTTTGTTTTTCTGGCGCAAGCGTCCGCTTGTGTGCGCACGCATTGCAGATCAGGAATGCGTGCGCACACAAGCGGACGCTTGCGCCAGGAGGTATATCACCAGTGATGGAAGATAGTTTAGGCGATTAGTTATTAGCTATTGCCCCTCTTCCCCTACAAAAGCGTCTTCCCCCCTGGGAGCTGATCTTGTAGGAAAAATTCTTCCCTTGCTGTTCGGGAGTTCTACTCCCGAACCTGTCTGCTGCGGAGTTCTACTCCGCCGGGAGCCACGGGCAAAAGAAGGGGAGTGGGACTCCCCGGCAGCTTGCTTCCGGAGTGGAATTCCGGAAGAGCAGTCTGATTCTATGTAATTCTTAATAAATAACTCAAGTTGCGATTATAAAACTATGAAGCCATCCAGGTTTGTTGAAGGATAAAGCGACCAAACTTTACCTCTCACTTCCC
>NZ_JABFAM010000028.1 GCF_013623775.1 Rufibacter sp. XAAS-G3-1
CAGGGTTCAGGAAGTTTATCACCACCTGATAGCCATCCTTGGTCTTGCCATCACCACCATGTACTTCATAATAGTGGTAGATGCCCTCATCCTGCTGCCGTTTGAAATAATGGGCCATGCCGAAATTTACCTTCTATTTTCCGCATATCCATCTACTTGATCTATCATATCTTCTTTTACATTAAACAGCTGTCAAATCCTTTTAGCCCATAATGACTGTTATGTTAATGAGATTATAAACTTGCAAAGACCAGTTCTAACCCTATTGGGGGTTGATTGGTAGATGGTTTACGTTCGAACTATCCGACAAGTGAAAAGATGGTACATTTGCCTGGTGGGCAATACCGTTGATGGAGTAACAGAGTGGTGAGATGATTCTATATGACTTTCTGGTTTTCCTGCTCCTAAGGGAGACCAAGCGGCTGTACCCGTACATCGGGGATGAAGAGGTAGAGCGCATAACCTTCAAATGTATGAACACGGTGACGGCCGGGCTCGCTGTGTTCCTGGCCTATGTGGTCCTGCCACCCGTCAACTCACTCTATCCCGATGGATTGATTCTTCTGGGCGCCACACAACTGCTATGGCTGGTGACGGTGTTGGTCAACTTCCTGCTTATTGTCCGTAAGGCGAGATGGAAAAGGCTTCCGGGTAAGTTCAGCCACTATACCGCCAAAGAGAGGAACATGCTCACGGCTTTGACCCTCACCTATTGGCTTGGGGCATTCGTTTACCTGACATATTACTGGGAAAACGTCTGAGGGGCCTTGGCCCAGCTGGCTTACTGGTCTGCCTTGCCATCACACATAAGTACGGTTTAGCCCCTTTTGCCTTGGCTATAACCAGGGCCTTTCCGTGCTTACCGGCAACTGAGTTAGATGGCTTACCCCTGGGGTTTATTCTACGCTGGAAGCAAACCCCAAATACCTTTGATTTGGGATTGCCGGTATATAGTTTCGGTAAAGGGAAAATAAGAGGGATGATTGAAAAAGGAGACAAGGTGCTTATGGCTAACCAATTGGTAAAAACAAAGGGTATCTTAAAAGCCAATAATTACTAAATATTTTAGTTTTATATATCTGTTTTGCTAATATTGTTCGTAAAATGCGACAGAACAAGCAGAGGCAGAATGGAAGCAGCGATAATCCCACTACACCCGATTGAGGAACAGAAATTTCTCGTCATCATTGACCGGGGCGGCTCCCTGCCGCTCTACACCACCACCGTGCAGGCCGGGTTCCCCAGCCCAGCCACAGACTACGCAGCGGAGGCCATTGACCTGAACACCTATGCCTCCAACCACCCCGGCTCCACGTTCCTGGTGAAGGTGGAGGGGGATTCCATGATTGGGGCCTACATCGCCCCGGGCGATTTGGCCATCGTGAACCGCGAGATAAGAGCGGCCAGCGGCATGGTGGTGCTGGCCTTCGTGGACGGGGGCTACACCATTAAGCGGCTGGAGATAAAGAAGGATGCCGCCTACCTGGTTTCTGAGAACCCCAAGTACAAACCGATGAAGATAGACTCACCCGAGGGCGGCATCATCTGGGGCGTGGTCGTGGGCATCCACCGTAAGTTCTGAGCCTATGACGAGCTTGTTTGCATTAGTGGACTGCAACAACTTCTACGCCTCCTGCGAGCGCCTGTTCCGGCCGGAGCTGAACGGAAAACCCATTGTGGTTCTCTCAAACAATGACGGGTGCGTCATCGCCCGGAGCAACGAGGCCAAGGCACTGGGTATCAAGATGGGCACGCCCCTGTTTGAGATAAGGGACCTGCTGGAGAAGGATGGGGTGCACGTGTTCAGCTCCAACTACGAGCTCTACGGCGACATGAGCAGGCGCGTGGTGCTTACCCTCTCGGAGTACTCCCCCAACGTGGAGGTTTACAGCATAGACGAATCCTTTCTGGACCTGGGTAACTTCCTGCACGTGGATGTGCGGCAGCATGCGAGAGCCATCTGGGAACGGGTGCCCCGGGCCACGGGCATACCGGTCGCGGTTGGCGTGGCGGCTACCAAGACCCTCGCGAAGCTGGCCAACCGGCTGGCCAAGAAATCGAAGAAAGCCAACGGGGTGCTGGTGCTCACCGACCCGGTGCATATTGAGGCGGCGTTGAAGGCTACCGAGATTGGGGACGTGTGGGGCGTTGGCGGTCGTTACGCCAGGAAACTGGCAACGTTTGGCGTACATACCGCTTATGACCTTACCCAGAAGACTGACAGTTTTGTGAAGAAGCACATGACAATTGTAGGCCTCAGAACGGTTAAAGAGTTAAGAGGTGAGCCATGCATTGACTTGGAGATGATACCTGCCACCAAGCAGAATATTTGCACCTCAAGGTCATTTGGGCAGCCCCTCACGGATATTTCGGATATTGAAGAGGCATTGGCCACGCATGCGGTAAGGTGCACTACTAAGCTCCGCAAGCAGAAGAGTTGTGCTGCTGCCCTTACCGTGTTTCTGGAGACCAGCCGCTTCGGGCAGGTGGGTCAGATGTACTTCAACAGCCGCACCGTGAAACCAGACAGCCCCAGCGGCAGCGAACTGGTCATCATGCCATTGGCTCTTGAGGCACTCCGGGCCATCTTCCGGAAAGGCTTCCGCTACAAGAAGGTAGGCATCATCGTGTCGGGTATCTGCCCGGCAAACCAGGTTCAGGAGAGCATCTTTTCAGCCGGTACCCGGGAACGGGACGCCGGTCTCATGGATGCCCTTGACACCCTTAGGATGAAATTCGGCTATAACTCCGTCAAATACGGCGTGCAGGGCACAAAGGGTAAATGGAAGATGCAGGGCGGCAATGTCTCCCCCTGCTACACCACTCGGCTGGATGACCTGATAAAGGCCTATTGAAATAGCCCACCCTGCTGGGCCATCGGCTTTAGAATCTCGGGCCCGTCGTTCTTGGGCGAGTTCACCAAGGTGGAGACCGGGTACGCCTTCATCTCCCCGGCCGGATAGGGCTTGAGCAGCTCCGAAAGCAACTTCACGTCACCGGTGCCTGATAGCCAGATTTCCTCTTCCTCCGGGTGCAGGATGACCGGCATGCGGTTGTGGATGCCCGCCATGAGTTCGTTGGGTTCCGTGGTGATGACGGTAAAGGTATGCAGTACTTCGCCCGTCACTTTATCTACCCACTCGTCCCAAAGGCCCGCGAAGGCGAACATGGATTCGTCTTTCAGCAAAATGCGGTAAGGGGTTTTCGTCTTGCCCACCCGCTTCCATTCATAGAAGCTATCGGCTGGTACGAGGCACCGTTTGCTCCCGATGAGCGTCCTGAAACTAGGCTTCTCCAGGATGGTCTCCGTGCGGGCGTTGATGGGCCTTAGCCCGTGCTCCTTTTCCTTGGACCAGCTGGGCAGCAGTCCCCAGGAGAAATGCTGCACCTTGCCGGGCTCCCGGTTGGTGATGACTGGCAGGAGTTGGGAGGGGGCGGCGTTGTAGCGGGTTTTTTCCCGGCACTTGGCCAGCACCTCCGCCACGGAGCCTTTCTGCCCGGCCACTGCCTTATTTTTCTTAGGGATGAGGGAGTAACGGCCGCACATAGCGTTTTGTATTTTGGTACTGGCATTAACGCAAAGCCAAACTACTAAGACAAGGGCTAACATCAAACCTTAGGCTGTCAACTGATCTATCTTTGTTGGCTCCTCTCCTTTTAAGCCACCATAGGCAAGCGACCCGACCTCTCATTAGCTGAATGCAAGCCCATAACCATTATTATGTTAGACAGAACTTGTGCGTTTTATCTGTCTACAAATACTTTAACCATTATCTTTATTTTCTTCGGTTGTATTGCTCTAACAGTTGGTCATGCCCAGGCGCTTCCCTACCTTTCCAAGTATTGCCATTTATCCGCCACTGTTCGTAGTGGCAAATCCATAATGCGGCCATCGGGATTAAATCCTTACCTATCCACATACGCCTGAATGGCGAAATGTCAGGCGGGTAATATAAACACAAACTGCTATCCGGATACATATGAATGGCGACTGACGCCTTTACTTTCGGATTCACCACAAAGACTTTAAACCAGCTCTGTGAAATGTATTGAACCTGTAAATGGTATTCGGCTTTATAGTCAGGATCAGTAATGGTAAAATCCACCAGAAGAACTTGGTTCTCAACTCGTGTTTTACAACCAGGAAAAAGTTGGTGCACCATAAACTGCTGAACGCATTGCTCTAAAGCCGAATACCCCTCATTATAGATTGCCCGAATCATAGTGGTTTCGTTCTTTAGGTACCGTAATGCCCGCTGTACTCCTGATAATATTGATACCGCTGCCGATGGTAGCGCCTCCTGATTCCAGTAGCTTTGCTTTCTGCTCCAGTCTTTCACTCCGGGCTTCCTTTTCTGTCATTATCGAGAATTCCGGACCGAACAAATTCTGCCATTCCTTCAGCTGTTCACTTAAAAGCTCTGCATCATAAGCCTTTCGGGCGGTAACCGCTGCCTCTTTCACGTAATCGTAAAAGGCGATGAAATCTTCTTTGGAGATTCGTTTCCATACATCATGTGATGATACGCCCCGATCAGCTAATACGGGGGTAGTCTCCATACTTCGGTGCCAGGCATAAGTAGTCACGATTGCTTCCAATGATTTCACTACCCCCTCGGCTACTGAAGTTATATCATCGGGGCAGCAGTCTCCTATCATATGCTCCAAAGGATAACCTTTGGGGTGTTTGAGGTCAGTCAAGTTTACTACCCGCCACCATTTCAAGGCTTTTACTACGTTGATGTAATGGCCGTTTGTGTTCTTGTTTTTATCCCGAGTCCAACGGATCTGTTCTAACGGATTAGTTTCCACCCAGCAGTTCGCATCTTGGTCTGGAATGTAAAGCGAGGCTGATTTCCATTCGGCGGCGGCCCGGACAGACTCCAACATTAAGTAACTCCAGCTTCTTTGGCTAGCAGGTTCGGCCCAGTTGCTTACCAACTTCCAATTGTTGTCCATCTCTTCCAGGGCCAATGTGGTAAGCACGCTTTCTGACCGCAATATGGCCTGCTCAGCCTCTGATGGCGCTGAGGTGACTACGATATCCAGGTCTACGTAGGAAAGCTCTATGCCAATGGAGCGGCCTTGTATTCTGTATTTCCCTTTATAGTGTTTCTCAACGAACGGAAGAAATAACTCGATCGCCTGCTGCGGGGTCGTCTTGCTTTGGTCCAGGTTCGTCACCACGATTATATCGACATCAGCCCTTTTCCCGTTTTTAGGCTTTATGGCAGTTGCGCGCTTATAACTGCCTTGCAGGAAGGTGCTGACGATGATGCTGGACAGGTCGGCGTCATTGGCCAGCCGGTCACGCAGGGTCGTATGGCCGGTTACCAAATCATCCACCTGACTTTTTGTCAACCGGATATTGGACAAGAATGTGTTAAAGTAAGATGTTGCTGTCATAGTTAAGGGAGTTTAGTTTTGATGGTGGGAGTATTTTAACACATTCATAAGGTTGCCTATGAATTGAGTGCGGAAATTGGCGGCGGCAAACCGGTCCAAGCGGGCGCTTTCCGGGTTGATCACTCCTTTTCCGAAGTAGAAGCAGTAGTTGGGGTGGGCATTGATGAAATCCTGTATCTGATCCGCCGGCCAGTGGTTTCCATCGTTATTGATAACTAGGATGTCATCCGGATTGAAAACCGCCTGCTGGAGTTGCTCCAGACGGGTAAAGGCCTTCACCTGGAAGCCATTTTTGCTGAGCATCCGGTGGTGGTAATCATCGCTCCCGTTCCGGTGGGAGAGCAGAACGATCTGATGGCGCCGCTTCACGGAGTTCTCAAAATCGTATTCCTTCAGTAATCCCAGGAAGTCCTCCCGGCGGTCTGTCAATATCTTAGCAATAATTTCATCCACCTGGCTGTTGACCTTGCCCGGAATGACTTTAAAGTATAACCAGGTTAAACCTAATATACTTCCTACGCCCAAGCCACCCAGAATCCAAGCCCAGAATTTGAAGGGCTCGTATCTTTTCAGCCCAGCCTCTAACTCTTTGTTTTTCTCTTTTAGGTCAGCATGCTTACCCTCTAATTCAATAATGTCCTCCTTCAGACGTTGGTTATCCCGTTCTATGGCGGTTAATCGCTCAACGATCTTACCGTTTGTTACCCGAGGCTGCCGAGCGGTAGCCTGGATGGAAATTGACAGCATTACAAACATTAAGCATGCAACAGGCTTACACAGGAACCGTGCCCCGGTTCCGAGCTTTAAGAAGGCTGTCTTTTTGGAGGTATGTCTATTCAGCGGTTGGGAAAGGCACCGTCCTTCAATATTTTCTCCGTTACCAGTCAAATTTTCAATTGGTATATGTTTTCTCATATTTCAAAGTTTGGTTGTATTCGCATTTGGTGATAACCTCATATCTAAGCCCGGTCGCCTTTGACAAAAAAAATGTAAGTTTGGAAACAGCAAACTGGACCGGTCAGTTGGGTATTCTAAAAGGGTATTAACCGGATTCATACAGTATTCCCCCATGGGGTAAAAAGAATTTTTCCCGGTTAATACAATTATGGATTTAGGTAAGTACTATGAGGCCAATCAGAAAAGGCTAAGTCTGTTAACAGATGGAGACTGGCGAGCGGCTTTAGCAAAATGCAAAGAGCATCTAGGTTGGAAGCTGAAGCAGAAAACATTGTACGGGGCCCATTCCTCCGCCAGTCTGGGAGCCGACCCAAAGGAGCATTACCTGAGTTTGGCTTTGGAGAAGCTTTTGTCCGGGGAATGGGAATGGCAAATACAGTTCTCCCTGGTTGAACAGTTGATCCGCATCATCAATAGCCTAATATCGAAGGAGGTAGAGCGGAGACAGACCCAAAAGTCTGAAAGCCTCAAAATAGAGTACCGGGATATTGAGGCGGAGTTTTATGACCTTGGTGACCTTTCCCACCAAAGTGACGGTGAGGAGGCTCACGAATATGAACGAAGGATTCGCGTCATGGAGGATGCTATTCAGGGAGACCAGCAACTACTGGATTTTTGGGAGGCGGTCCAGGCGGGCTATAGAAGAGCCGACACAGCGGAGGTTCTCGGGATTACCCCGAAGCAGTTGGATAAAGTGAGAGAGAGATTATTACGGAGGGTTAGTACTTTACAACCCTTGAAAGGATAACGGATATGGCGGTTACAAACCCTAAAGAGTCACTGAACAATTTATATGGCCTGATGATGGAGATAAACTACCATCGGCCAGAGGAGGATGTATTAGGTGAATTGCAGGATCACACGGATCCTTTCGTAGAGAAGCACCTTAAGCTTGTAAAGCAACTCTCAGCCAGGTTCCGGGCGGCTGCAAATAAAAAGAGATACAATGATGCCTTAGACCAACTGAAGTCACTGAAAGAGAAAGGGTTCGAGGAGCTTAAAAAGCTTTTGTCTTTTCAGGACCAAGTGGAGCTGCAGCCTCTTTTCAGGAAATTCGAAGGGTTGACCCCAGAGGACGAAGCTTCTATACTGGAAGATCAAGAGGTTTTGAAATTGATGGAAATACTGAAGAGTCGTTTAGATAACAATGCTGGGGATTAACCCTTTAAAGGCGGCCAATGATGTTCGCCAGTCCCTGGGCTGTTCGGATCCAGGAGATATCTCTTTAGAGGAAATGGTTTTTGCGCTCGGTGGGATTCTGAAAGAAAGCCCCATGCAGGGTGCGGAGGGGTGTATCCTCATGAGCGGCAATAATGCCGTCATCACAGTTAATTCCAATATTGCCTCTCCGGGTAAAAGGAATTTTGTGATCGCGCACGAAATTGGGCATTTCGTGCTCCACAATGGCTTGACGCCCCTCTACTCTGACACCGATAAGACTTTAGCCGAATGGCACAGGAACGGGCCACAGGAGCAGCAAGCCAATCAATTCGCCTCCGAACTACTGATGCCATCTGATTTGTTTAAATCCAAAGTGGCCGGCAAGAAGCTTAGTCTGTCCCTGATCGAGCAGACCGCGGCTTATTTTGGAGTATCGCTGACCGCCGCTTTCCTGAAGTACAAGGATTTGGGTAGTTACCCTGTTATGGTGATATATATTGAGGGAGGCGTCATTCAATGGAAACAAGCGTCCTCGGATTTTCCCTTTCAGTGGCTCCTCCTTAAAGAAAAGGTTCCGGTCTACACTGTGGCTGGTGATTACTTCAATGACAAGGGTTTAGAGGCTAAGCCTGAGAAGGTGGATGCGATTGAGTGGTTTCCCTCCGATTTCCAGCTCAAGTATGATCCGAATTGCCAACTCTGGGAACAATGCTTTCCTGTTTCTGTTGATGGCTTGATTTCTTGTTTGTGGACCCTTTAGTTAATATCCGACATTTATCCGACAAACAAGGTATACTATCCGACATGACGGACTTTATATAGATACTTGGTTGCCTTCTTTTCCCCCACTTTAACAAGCAGCCCCTTTCCAACCAGCTCCAATAGATCCCTCAAAGCTGTTCTGTCAGTAATGCCGAACCTATCCTTATATTGGCTATTGTATATTTCCCCTGCTTTCTTCCAGTGCAGCAATGCATCTGTTTGCCTTTCACTCAAACCAAAGACCTTTAAGAGCTCAGCTGTGTAAACGTCTTTGAAAAGGGTGACGGAGAGACCTCCCGCTATTACCTCAATCTCAGGCTCGGGAAGACCCCAGCGCCGGCATTCCTCCATTACCTTAACGGTGCCCCTCCCCCATGCCTCTATCAGCCCGCCCTTGAAGCAGGCATCCGCCAGCACTGGGTTCTTCGGCAGCGAGGGGTGCTTACGTTTTAGATCCTCCACAGACAGGTTGTCAGGCAGCGTTCCTTCGTTCCAAATGGTGAGTTTATCACCATAGACGCTGACCTGGATCGGGGCTGTGGTGTAGGTTCGGTGCACAATCGCATTTAGCAGGATCTCGCGTACAGCCTCATATGGGTACTCGGAGCCTTCCACCCGGTGGAGCCCCTGGTATGAGATAGGAGAGGTCAAGTATTTCTTCTCAAGAATCTCCAAAGTGAGGTCCGCCAACTGGAATGCATTCCCCTCCACCACATCCTGGTAAAGAAGATCTGAGTCAGAATTTCCGAACTTACCTATTTTCACATATGCAGTAGGGAAAAAAGCCCTAGGGTCTTTCCCGAAAAGCAAAACCGCCGCCCGTTTCAGTTGGTGTTCCTTAAGCAACCTTAGGTTTTCCAGCAGCTCCTGGGTGCTGTCGTTTGCCGCGGAAGGGAGGCGTTTGCTCTGGGCTGCCCCGCGCTTGAATGCATCTATGCCATTTTCGCCTATATCCCCTAGATCAGCGCTGGGCTCCAGGACATCATCCCAGGTCTTACCGGCTTTGCGGAGTAAGAAATCGTTGAGCGCCGCCCCGTTCAGTTCCTGCTTTGTGCTGCCGCTCCTATAATGGTACTTCCCGTGGTAGGAGATCGGCACATCATAGGGATGCACGACTATTTCAATAAAATGCTTTCCTTCTTCCTCATAAAGGTTTACGTCACAAAGGATACCTAAATGGTTCAGCACCTTATTGGGAATATCCTCCATGAGCCTTCTGTAATCCGAGACGCCTTCCACTTGCCCGTTGTCATCCTTGCCGATGTAGATTCTGCCGCCTTTTGCATTTGCAAAACCGCAAATCCATTTAAGGTACTCATCTCGCCAGCTGGCTTTCCATTCTATGTTATGACTTTCGGGCATCCGAGCACTTGTTGAATATATTCTAAAAATAAATGGTTTTTATTCACGATCGTAAATCAATTCAGTATTGAATATCCTTGTTGAACATTGATTTCGTAACCAGAAGGATATACTTGCCTATTTATCTTTAACTGTCCTCTTTTTTCTATTCTTTTTCTTCGCAGCTACTTTGGCTGGCAATGGTTTATCTGCGTCGGGATTGTTCTCCAAATATGCATCTACAGCATTGACAACGGTATCCATGATACTTTCACGGTTCCAATATTGATGCTGTTGCATCTTTTGAATTAGCCATACAGGGAGCCTAGTAGCAAAGGGCTTAAGTTCATATTGATCTGTACCCTCAGTCTTTTCTGGTTCAGGCAGATCATTCAAAGGTCTTCCTTCTAAAGGCATGTCCCCTACTCCACCCATCATTTCAGCGTCAAATCCGTTTGTGGCAGTCTTAACTGCTATATTCTTAAAGTTCTTCTTACCTACCATGCTTTAATTCTGCAAAGTTTAAATTACTAAAGTTAGTACAGTTAAATAAAGTTATAATATCTATTAATGTTAGAATTTATAACCTAGTTATTAATTCTTTCACCATTGCCTGATAGTCCTGTGCACCAGCAGATTCAGGTGCATATGAAAAAACAGGTTGCTTATATGCCATTGCCTCTCTAATAGCTACGTTGTTCCTTATTGTTGTTTTCATAACTAGTTCTCCATATGCTTCGCGTGTACCCGCCACCATATCTGAATCTATCCGAGACCTATAAGATGAATGGTATTTTGTAAAGAAAATACCAACAACTTTTAAAAGTGGATTGTAACGTTTGCGTACATTCGCTACAGTTTGCAGGATATTTGTGATACCACTAATACTAAACTCTTCAGGTGCAGTTGGAATTAGAACATGTGTAGCTGCAATGAAGGTAGTGTAGGCTAATGTTGTCAAGGATGGAGCATTATCGATCACCACATAATCGTACACTTTATCAAACCCTTCCTCCTCCATCCTTTCTTTTAAAATAAATTGATAATCTTGTTCTGCACCTATTGCTTTAGCATAAGTATCTAATGCACGTTTAGCAGGTAATACATCAAATCTCTCCATATAATTTACGACCACTTCAGCGAATCGCTTTTCCCCTACTAGCCATTCACCCACATGGTTGATAGCTTCGCCAATAGAAGCACCCGTCGAGTTTGCCTGGGCATCGAAATCAATAAGCAACACCCGTTTAGTAGTTGATAGTGCCGCTAGGTAGGCCGCAGTGTTAATAGCTGTGACAGTTTTAGCTACTCCGCCTTTGTTGTTCATAACCGTGATAATGGTCATATATTAATTCTGTTAGATTTAATAGTAAAGATAAAGAAGTTATGTCCAATTGAAATAATAACATTATTATAATTTCTAACATTGATTTATCTGATAGAATATATAGAAGTTATATTTACAAATAGCCTAAGGTAGATAATTATCTATTATTCAATATTCTACCTTACTTGACTATCTAAGACTTGAGTAGGTTAGTAAGAAACAAATAATTAGAACTTAATGCTTAAACATAGAAAAAGGTATTCAAAGCCTAAACGACGCGCTTAACCAGTATTCTTAGAATTGGGACTTAGTTTTTTAGTGTTAAAAAACATACTCACGTGTCCATATGGAATGTATCAATGGCGTGAGACTAATTGAGATATAAGAATGTTACCGATGGTGGCTTTTACGAGTAGGGGAACCTTATTTTTGATCCCTAGATAGCCAGTTAGCTTAACTAGGGGGGTCAGTTAGCTTAAACAAGGGTATCGGTTAGCTTAACTAAGGGGGTCGGTTAGCTTAAGCTCGTAAAAGTCTCATCTTTGAAATAAGGAATGGAGTCATTCTAAACAGGAAATCATGATTGATGATCTAAAAAACCTCTTCAAATGATAGCATCTAGACCTTGTAAGTTATTAATCCCTCATAGTTGCAAGCAAGTTAACAAAATAGGTCAGTTATTGCTCATCCTTTTAGTTGAATAAAAAAATAGAAAAGCTACTTACAGAGTATTTTTTATTTTATTTTAATAATTTTCTTTTTTCTTTTATCATTAAAAAACGAAAAAATGAATAGCCGTATATTGTTGATTTTTAGAAAGTTATGAAATTCATTATAATATTTTTAAGTCTATCAGTGGTAGGTTTTACTAGTTTCAATGGTGAGTTTTACTAGTTCATGTGGTAGGTTTTACGTTTATAAATGGTGGATTTTACTAGTTCCTGTGGTGGGTTTTACTAGTTCCTATGGTGGTTTTTTGATACAAAGTATTAAATATTAATAAAAATTTTCATTTTTAATATTTAGCTTTAGATCTCTAAGCTTAATTGAAGGTAGGTAAAGTATGAACGAAACGGAAAACGTACACAACAAAACTCTTTCTCAGACCCAAGGGGTTAAAGTTTCTCAACACAATATCCTGATCAACACGCCTTTTAGGTTAGGTATTCTTGAGAACAGGATATACACTCTGATGCTCACGACTATTGATAGTATGAATGATGTTGACTTCAAAGAGACCTTTATTCCACTTAAGCAAATTATCTCATACAATGCAAGTAAGGCAGCCTATAATGCTATTGAGGCTGCTTGTGACAAGCTTCATACACTACGTCTGAATCTAAAGAGTGTTGAGGATCCAGATGTAATCTTCGATAAGCTACATGTCTTCAGTCGAATGAAGCTTATTAAGGGGAAGGGCATTATAGGGTGGTTTGATCCTCAGATCAAGCCTTATCTATTACAACTCAAGGGAAACTTCACCTCAAGTCAAATTGAGGAGCTGTTGAACTTAAAATCACCTCATGCTCATAAGATGTACTGGTTACTAAACTCTTACAATAGTAAATATCAGGCCTATGGTAGACAACCCGAAGTGCTAACAGTGGAGCAGATTAGAGAGCTTCTTCTTGAGGACGTTGGCAAGTACAAAAAGTATGGTGAATTCAAGAAGTTTATTTTGAGCCCTGCTTATGAAGAGTTGAAGGGAACTCAGTTAGAATTTGAATATGATGAATTGAAAACTGGTAAGGTTATTTCTCACATCAAATTCAGGTTCTCCTCCAAGTCAAAGAGTAAGTCCGGAACTAAGCTGTTGCCTGCACCACTTACTCAGACCTCTCTGTCCTTTGATCAAACCTTGAAGGAACCAAATAAGGAAGAGCCAATAAAAGCTTCATCAAAAAAAAACTTATCTCACGATAAAGTGTCTGATAATGCTATTAGGATAATGAGAGACAAATATGAGTTCTCTGATGCTGACATTGATTACTTCATAAACCAGCTTCCTGCCGTCACTATTACTAGAGCTAACAAGTGGCTTCAAGAGAATCAAGCTTCTCTAAATATTAGTAACAAATCAGATTGGTTCAAAAGCCACCTTAACAACAAGATCACTAACAAAGGTAAATAGTCTCCAGACAAGTGCTTTTTGCTGTGCATTTCCTGCTGTGAAAGTAGCTTATCACCATAGTAGATAGTCATTTAGCTTTCATGAAAATGTATAACGCAATACTAACATTTCATAACTATCTATTATAAGTAACTATATTAAAAAAGATAGTCATGAAATGGAATCTATATATGTTATAAATTCTAACATATATAACATATATAACATATATAAAATATCTAAATTATATAGTTAAGTTAGAGATGTATACTATTTTAGCTCGTAAAGCTGTTAAATAGCTCATCACACTTGCCTTTGAGGATACACATTCTAATCAAGAGTCATGTTGCATACATTAAAAAATCAAAATATAATTTCGGATGGTGTTAAGTGAGTTCCTGAAGTACAGCAGGGGAGAGGTCCTAAAGGAATATAAAGCTTTGCGTTATATGAAAGGTAACAACTCACACTTCCTATACCTCATCTTTACAGCAGGAGACTGCGTCTATGTGGGAGAGACAAGCAACATCTTTTGGAGGATCATGAAGCACAAAGCGAAGTGTAACAATGATTCAGAAGTTTACCTGCAGGAGCACCCAGAAAAAAGGACGGTGCTTATACTTGAGAAGCACTTCATTCGGGTATTCAAGCCAAAGTTCAACAAACGCTATTGCCAGGCAAGTCAACTAGAACTATTCATTGCCTAATGAAGCCAGACTATATATCTATTAAATTACCGCTCTTCTTACTAGACCTGAGTTAATCCTTACCCTAATCGTAATCGGGCGCTTTAGATCTACCAATCACTCATAGTTTGGCCTTATTGCGGTCGCTATACCAGGAATGATAGATTCGGTTCATTTAAAACACTGCCAAGCACAGAAATTAGTGGATAGTCTTAGTAAGGAATAGGTAAAAAGGTGTGCCGAAAACGGTAACGCCCAGTTGGCGCTGCCACAGCTCATTGAAAATATCGGGTGGCGAAGGCTTTGGGATCCTCAATTGTGTCTAGGGTAGAAAGTGCTGATGGTTTTGGCGATTGCGTTCTAGTAGACCCTGATGACACTCAGAGATCTGGTGGGAGGGCGATACCTGATCTTGCCAACCTCCTTTCCCGCTTTCAGAATGGAGACGTAAGCGTTGCCAGGAGTAGGCTGGAATGTGATTCATTTATATTATATAAATCTGTGTTTTTCGTCAAATCTAAGGTTTTAAGGTAATTCTGCATCGAATGGTTAGGTAGCCCTACCAAATCAAGGGTCTGCAAGGCTAGAATACAAGATCGATAAGGCATATGGATGAAATGATGTGCTGGATGGTTGGGTAGGTAGCAGAAAATATGTATGTTTAGCTACACCATAACTAAGCATAACATGGACAAGGGCTTTATCACACAGCAGATCACGAGCGAAATCGAACTCATAGCCGGGAGAGAGTCGGAGTGGCTGGCCAATCAAGGCAGTCTCTCCACGCTTTCGGGTAAGGCCATCCCCGAGGATCAGCAAGAGCAGCACCGCTCGAATGCCAACTACATGGGGGAGGTCGCCGCTGTCTTATCTTCGGCAAGAGTCCAGTTGGAGAGGATACTTGAACAGGTTAACGGTGCCGATGCGTAAAGTCGTCTCCCTTAATATATTTAGAGGCAACCTCGCAGCAAGCCTTTGCTTCCTACAAGGGCAGATCAGCTTAGTATTAGACCAGGGATCAGGGTTAGTAGCGGCGTAAGGTGTATCCAATATCTCCAAGACCCAATAGAAATACGGATACCTGAGATGCTGGTGACGTGCAAGTGTGTTCTCCATTGCTGCGCGGGGGCTATGCCCGCATTATAATCAAACTTGGGACGGCTCTTCGGGGTAGGCCATACCATGCAAGAAGCCAGTAGCATATAGGTTAAGTCTCTCCGGGTAATAAGATATGTTTAGGATTTGTTCTACCCTTATATACCGTTGGTATGCGCTTTATAAAAGGTTTGCCAAAACCTTAAAATTGAATATACCCAACAACTGGCCGTCTAGGGGCATAACCCGATATTTTATAGAGCCCCCGTGTTTCTATCGGTAACAAGTCGTCACCGACATTGTCAACCTGACCCGAATTATCTAATTAGGAAGTTGGCTTCTTGGTTCTATTTATTAGTGGTGGTAAAATCAGGAGTTCCATTTGTCTGGATAACATATTCAAAAGTAAGCTCATCGTTTTCACTTCCCCTTGTATCATCTTTTATTGAGAGTATTTTCAAAGCAGCATAAAATCCATTTTCATTCTGCAGGATGGCTATTTGGTTAACCTTAGGTGTTCTTATTCTGGAAGACCCATCATATACCCTCGCATCCACAATGGAGCAAATATCGTCTGCATCTTTTACTACAGCGACTGTCTTGATACTAGGAGTATCATTAAGTAAATAGATGTTTCGGTCGCTACATTTAGACCAATATGTCTCAAACATCAACTCTCCTTGTCCGATAGAATATCTCCCGTTGTTGTTGGAGTAATCGAAGGCCACTTTCCCCTTTGTGGCTGGGGAAACGTATTTTTCATTAGATGGGAAGAACTTCTGATGCGAAAAATCCTTAATCGTTTTAAATGGGTTCTTCCCTAAAGGAGGTATTGGAAGGACTGGCTCATCCAGTAACTCCCTAAGCAGCTCCTCATATTTGGATTCATGTAGGAGTGTGTCCTCAAAGCTTATATATAGTCGCCCACCAAGAAACGTTGGGGTCTTTCTTTGAGAGGGATTGTTCTTTATCAGCGGTATTACCCAATTGCTGTTTAAGTCTGCGAGCAACTCGGCTGTAATTATTTGCTTCTCGTAACCAACTCCGCCATTCCCCTCGTTAGCTTTATATACGTATGCTTCAGAGCATACACAGATCACCCTATGGGATTTTGAAAGGCCTTTCTCCATGAACGATGGAAGGTCTTGTCCTATTCTTAGGTTTCATTGGTCAAGAATTACATCCACTCCGTTCAAGCGCAATCTTGTGGCTAGTTGTAATACCCAATCCTTATGGTTGTTACTGTCATGAGAATATGATATAAATACTTTAGTTTCCAATTTATTTATCTCCATTAATCCTAAATGCCTCATGTAAACCTCATGGTAGACCACCAGCCTGAGCATGATGTTTCTACCGAAGATACTAGTTGAGGTGAAGTTAATTTTCCATAATAGGTAAGTATTTTCGCTTCAAAATAATCCCTGCTTCAAATGGTAGCTTTGTTCCTTGCCTGCGCAGTTTTTCGCGACTATATTCACTTCAGTTCTAGCAAAAGCCTATAAGTCTTTGAGCAGTTTTCCAGAGTATGGCTTAAATGGCCGCACGGGGTTGTAGGGTGAAAGGCTGGCCCATCTACGTGTGCCACCCGCGCTAATACTAGAGGTAGGAGCAGGCTGTCATTGCGGGTGAGGGGCCGACTTAGAAGCCTGAATATTCTATGTGGGCGGCGGGCGGGCCAAAAAGGTGCGTTTATACGAATCACACTCGTATACCAATAGGCTTACAAAGCAGTACCTGGGGCGCTATTCGCCAGATTCCCGGAGGCCCATTGCAGGTAGTATTTGGCCTTTCCGTATTTGGTTTTCAGTTCGTAGAGTTTGACCTGCTGGTTGAGCAGGTTCATCTCGCGGGTGTTGAGCAAAAACAGGGAGCTTTCGCCGCTTTCAAAGCGTTGCTGCTCACCGTTCCGCATGAGGGCGGTATTGGCAATAATCCGTTCCTGCAGGGCAATCTGGTCTTCCAGCATCTGTCGTTCATTGAAAGCGGCCTGCACCAGGTTTAAGTTCTCGCGGCTGGTTTGCTGCAGTTCAAAGTGCGTAGCAGAAATCTTAAGGCGCGTCAGCTGCAGCTTGCCCCGCTCCTGCCGCAGGAAAATGGGCATGCTAAAACTGGCCCCCATTTTGTAATTCTCTGTCGGGTAGCTTCCCTCCATCCATCTGGCCCCCATGGAGCCGCCATACCCAATAATATTGTATTCCAGGTTTAGCTTAGGCAACAACTTATTCTGGGTAAAGCGCCGGTCTACCTCCAGTTGCCTCAGTTTAACATTGAGCTTAGCGATATCCGGGTGCCGCTCCTGGGCATTAGTCAGCAATGCGGAAAGCTCGTTGGAGGAAAGAGGCTGCAGATCAGTACCGTAAAGCGAAGGACTGACGCCCTTTGGTATTTCCAGGGGCGTATTATCTTCTCCCCACAGGAAATTAGATACCAGCAGAGCGGCATTCTGGCTTTCTACGCGGACCAGGTTTAACATTGCTAATCGGTTCTGCACCTCCATCTGAGCTTCTACGGAGTCAATAGCCGCCAGATCGCCCTGCCTTACCCGCTCTTTCACCGCCTCGGCTCTTACTTGCGCCAACTGATAGCCTTGTTCCAGCAAGACTACCCGGTGGTAGGCATAAGACCAGTCCCAGTATACTTTGGCTGCTTCAAAAATCAGTTTATTAATGAGCTTTGCCCGCTCTGCCTCGGCTAACTCCTGCGCCTGTCGGGCCTGTAGCAGGGTGGCCCGCCGTTCATCTATAAGCAAGCCTTGCCCCAGCGGAACAGATATACCCACGTAGTTTAGTCCCTGAGAAGGCGTAATATTCTCGCCATTTACATTGGCACCTCTATTGCGTTCATAGCCGGCTTTCAGATCTCCCACCCAAAGTGGAACTTTCAGCACGTTGTCCCAAAGGGTGTAGTAGTGCTTTCCGCTCAGTTCCTTATTGTAATATTTAGAAGCCAACACCGGATCAAAAGCGCCCCGTGCCATACGAATCTCTTGCCGTACCTGTTCAGACAGCTGGTGCGCCTGCCGGGCCACCGGATGGTGCACCGCAATCTGCCCCATCATGTCATCAATGGTAAAGACGGAGGTAGTGTCATTGGCCTGCGCAGTTCCGCTAGCCAGCCACAGCAGGCCGTTCACCAGTAAAAAGATCAAATGCTTTTGTTTCATTTTTCTTCTCCTGGACCTGCCTTTTCTTTCTTCCCGTCTTTCTGCCCGCTATTCACCGAACCCACAAAATCTGGTGGGAAGGCGTTCAGCTGCCTCCATAGCTCATACCAGATAGGCACATCATTGAGCATGGCCCAGCCATAAGCCCCGGAACCCACCCGAATGGCCTCAGGCCACGGCGTGCTATCTGGGTCTGGCACCACCAGAATGCGGTATTTCCCCTGGCTGTCAATGTTGTCAATGACGGCTACTTTGCCGCCGAATGTCCCGAACCCTACGTCGGGCCAACCCGAGAACACCAGCGCAGGCCAACCCTCAAACTGGATGCGCACGTGGCGGCCTACCTCCAGGAGCGGTATATCCATGGCGCTCATATACAGTTGAACGGCCAGTTGCGGGTTAGACGGCATAATGGTACAAACCGCCTCGCCCTCTTTGAGCGTTTCCCCGATACCGGCTTTAAGCGCCTGCACCACGTACCCATCCTGCGGAGCAGTTACCTGGTAAAAGGTACTGCGGATTTCGGTGTTGGCGTACTCATTCCGCATTTTGGAGATTTCGCCCTGGCTGTCATTGATATACGCCAAGGTGGAGTTCAAATCTGAGCGGGCCTTGGAGATTTTGTCCTGGTACTCGGCCTCCAACGAGGAAAGCTCAATACGGGCATTCTGCTGCTCATTGCGGCTTATGTTGAGCTTGTTCTGCGTGCTCTGCAATTTGGCCTGCATCTCCTGGAACTTAAGCCGGCGGCCTTCCAGCTCCGTCAAAGACTTGAGCCCTTGCTCATACAGTTTCTCCTGGCGGGCGTATTGCGCTTGGGCAATCTGATATTCGGCCCGGATAGCTACTAAATCCGCACTGTCACTCTGCACTTTCAGGTAGGCCTGTTGGGTTTTATTACGGGCTTTCTGCAAACTAAACTGCAGGCCCTCCCGCAAGGCGGCAATCTGCTGATTCAGGGCTTCGGCTTTGTCATGGTTAGATTGCAAGCTGCCTTCTTTGGCCTGCAGTTGCTCCTGCATACGCGGAAGCAATTGAGGGTCAAAGTACTTTTCCTTTACTTCGGAAAGCACCACCAGCGTATCCCCTTTTTTCACTTTCTGACCTTCCTGCACCTTCCACTGCTCAATACGGCCGGCAATGGTACTGTGCACCATTTGCGGACGGTCCTGCGGTTGCAGCGTAGTCACCGCCCCCGCTGAACGGATGCTCTGGGTCCAGGGCATCCAGGAGGCAATAAACAACAACCCGAAGATACCCACGCACCAGATGGCGAGCACCTTGGCCAGCCGGGGCTTGCTTATCAGTTTGAAAGAGTCATACTGCTTCCAGGCCTTTGGAAGTGCCTGCGTAGATGCTTGCTTTGCCATTATAGAATAGTGTTTAGCTCCTCGGCAGTTACTTGTTCCCTTACCATTTCGCGTACCACCTGCCCGTTCTTCACCAATGCCACCCGGTGGCAGAGGCGCATGATATCTATTTCATTGGAAATGATGATAACCGTCCAGGGAAGGTCTTCGCCCAACAGGAACCGCGCTATTCGCTCTCGCTGCACCTTGTCTACCGCCGGCAGAAACTTATCCAGTAACAATAGCTTGGGCTTACGGGCAATGCTGCGGGCTAAGGTTAGCCGCTGAATGATTCCTTCCTGAATTCCCCTGGAATGGCTGTGAATTTGCGTATACAAGCCCTCTGGCTGCGCCTGAATGTAGTCAGACAGTTCCACCGCCTGCAGCGCCCACAGCACATGGTCCATGGTCACATCTGGTTGCCCCAGAGTGATGTTCTCCAGAATGGTTCCTTCAAACAACAGGGCGGGAAGAAGGAAGAAGCCTGTCTGCTCATGCATGGCTTCTGGGTTATAGTCGCGCAGCGATAAACCATTGTACACCACGGTACCTTGATAATCGGTAAAAACGCCCGCCATGACCTGCAACAACGTAGACCTGCCGGCTTCTTCTGCTCCCGCCAGGCAAACTTTTTCACCGGGGGCCACAGAAAGGCTCAGGCCCTGCAGCGTAGGTTTGTTCGAACCCGCGTAACGGAATGTCACTTCTTTGATTTGCACAGCTACCCCGTTTATACTAGAGGGAGTTTCCCAAACCATGCCTGTTTTCTCTTCCAGGGGCAGATCTGTCACAGTGCCCAGTTTCTCAAGGCTGGTTAGGACATCGTACACCACATCCAACTTCACCAGCAGTTTCTCTACCGCGTTTATGATTAGAATGATGATGATCTCAGAAGCCACAAACTGGCCCAGGTTGATTTCCCGGTTCACTAACAGCAAGCTACCCATGAGCAGCAAACCTGCGGTTATAACGGTCTTGAACCCCACAAACCCGATGTACTGTGAGATCAGCACTCTGAAATGGGCTTCACGGGCTTTCAGGTAGCCACTGGTGTAATAGTCTGTTTTCTCCATGGATAGCTTCTCTTGTGAAGCAGACTTGAACACGGTGATGCTACGCGCCATTTCCTCAAGCCAGTGCACCAGCTTGTACTTGTATTTAGACTCCTCCAAGCTGGTGCACATGCCTTTAGGGCTTGTAACGCGCAGCACCAGACCTAAAAGCGCAACCAGCACCAGCCCGAAGAAGATGAAGTAGGCGTGGTAAAAGGAAAGCAGAATAAGCCCGAACAAGATCTGGATGGCCGCCGCCGAGAAGTCGGTGAGCATTTTGGCCAGGCCTTTTTGCAGGGAGACCACGTCAAAGAAACGGTTCATCATTTCTGGCAGGTTCTGCGAAGCCAGTTGGTTTCCTTTGAGCTGGGTAACGTGCGTGGTGAACTGAAACGCTTTGGTAGCAAAGATGCGCTGCTGCACGTGCTCCACCAGGGAGAGTTGCATAACCTGCAGGCCGCCTACCACTATCACACCCACCACTATAAAAAAGATGAGGACAGAAACCGACGTCACCAACTGCCCCCCAGACACAAACCCAATCAGGCTCTGGATCCCCAATGGCAACGATAGGTTTACGATACCGGAGAAAACAGCGTACAGATAGATATAGCCAATTACCTTCCGTTCGGAAGACAACAGTTCCACAAACCGTTTGAAGGGGCTGGGCTTACCAGTTGCTTGTTGTGCCATGTCAATTAATGGTTAGCGTATGCAGAGACGGCAGCGTTGGTGAGCGAACTAAACGCCAGATGATTCAGGAAACCGGCCAGGTCGTTCTTGCCGGTGCTGTCCAGCCTCACCTCCGTAAGGGAGGGCAGGTGCTGCGCAAAGAACAGGTGCTTGCGGGCGGCCTCAACAAGAGTGCTCACCAGCGCGTGCGGAAAAGGATAGGCTGGGTTTATCTCCAGCACAATCAGTGCAACCTTGTGGCAAAGGTTTTTGTAGTCCTGGAACAAGCCGGCTTTGTTGTCTGCGTCTACCTCTTTGGTGAGATAGGCCTTGGAAGCCTCCAAAATGACAATGCGCGCCAAAGAGTGGACGTCTACGTTAGACAGCGGCGGCTCTCTCCCATCGCTTCCAGCCAGAATGCGGATGAAGGCCCTCAGCTTCTCCGAGGCCTCTGCCACATGATGGGTATGGTAGCTGAACTGGTAATCCAGCCAGTTCCAGTACCAGGAAACCAGGTAGAGCAGCAGTTTGTGCTTATTCTCAAAGTATCGGTACACCGATACCTCCGTGGACGCAATGTGCTGCGCCAGCTTTTTAAAGGTAAAATGCTCAAAGCCCAACTCATCAATAAGCCGGATGCTCTCTTTCACGATGGCCCTGCCTAATTCGGTCAGCTCCGGGTCACGCAGGAAAAGCTTCTCGTTCAATTCTATTCTAATGGTGGCGCCCATAAACCAATTCGGCTGTAATGAATTTTCACAAGTATATAAAAAAATTATTAATAATAGTAAAGCTATTATTAATAATTTAAATACTATCACTCTGGTTCTGCTTAATTATTTTGCTTGCGTGAAAGTCAAACGCATTCACTGACCACTGGGGAAATGTGCGGATGTACCTGTTTAAAGGCTCAGAGGGAGGGGACGGCCAGCAATACGGTGGTGGCGAATAGCCAAACTGAATGTCAGCACCATTGCTTTGCACTGGCCAGGCGGCCCTGTCATTTTGGGTATCCGCGCTTTCCATGCCTTGGCTAAGTAGCGGTAGCTAGTTAGCCAAGGCAGGAGCGGCTGGCAAAGTGCCTCGTCCCTTAAAACGGCAAGTTCCCGGGACAGTATAACCAGACAGGCCTGCCCGACAGGTACCGGCCACTGTTCTGCATTGAAAAGCCCGTTGAAGTGTCCGTTTCGACGCAGAGCAACGGTGACAGGGACACTGTCCCAAGCCGCCTGTTGATTCTCGTTGTCCGGCGTTGATTTGCGTTGATCCTCGTTGGCGGGGATGGTTGGTTTGCGTTGGAGTCCGTTGCTTTTGCTTTGCAAAACGGTGTCTTTCCGTTGTCTAGGCAATGCAGAGTGTCCCACTGCGGCGGCAACACACCTAAAACCGCCCCATAACCCACTAAACTACCTTCCGCCGCCCATTAGCCGCCTAGCCGCCACTGTTTGCCGCCATCAGCCGCCGCCTTTGGACCCGGTTTGCCGCCAGTTCAGCCGCCTAGCCGCCGCCGCTTGCTCCCCAGCCGCCGCCAAGCCGCCAGGTAGCCGCCTAATAGCCGCCGCCTGGGTGTCCCTGCCATTGGGGGCTGCCCTCCCCAGGGTGTGGGAGACAGGCGGCGGTAGCAGGCGGCAAAGTAGCTACCCCGTTAAACGGCAGGTTCTCGGGACAGTAAATTCAAGCGTGTCTTCCTGGAAGGTTCTGGCAGCTATCCTGCCCTGAAACGTCCGTTTCGGCGGCGGGAAGCCGTCCCAAACTGCCCGTCGGTGCATTGCCCGACGTTGGTTTGCATTGAGTTGCATTGGCGGGGAGGGTTGTTCCGGCATTGATCTGCATTGATCTGCATTGGAGCGGAAGGCTGTTCCGGCATTGCTTTGCATTGATCTGCATTGGTGGGGAGGGCCGGTTTGCGTTGGCCGACGTAGTTTCAGCGTCGCCTGGGCAGTTTATCGCGTATCGGTGCGGCTGTAAATCACACCAGCCGTCCCAGGAGGGGCGACAGGGGACACCAAAGGAAAGAATACGGGTTTTCCGCGCTTGGTAAGGGGATCTGGCCATACAATCAGGCCTCCTGTTGCTGCTTGTTGCTGGCCGTTGCTCTACGTGTTGCTGGCTGTTGCTGCGTGTTGCTAAACTACGTTGCTGTGGGTTGTTTTGTGTTGCCCGGGCAGGATACCGAGCAAAAATGCGGCAACACACACCCGAATCGGCCCTATAAGCCACTGAAGCAACATTCAGCAACGTGAATCAATGCGGAGCAATGCAAATCAACGCAGCCCGGCAACGGGAATCAATGCAGAGCAATGCAGTTCAACGCAGCCTAGCAACGGGAATCAATGCAAAGCAATGCAGTTCAATGAAGACCAATGCAGCCCAGTCAACGGGAATCAATGCAGAGCAATGGTGGGCAATGCCCGGTCACTGGCCACCGCCCTCCCCCTCTGCCTGGGACAGGTAGCGGTAGCAGGTGGCCCGGCCGATACCCAGCTGCCTGGCGATCTCCCCCACGCCCTTGGTGCCTGAGTCGAAGAGGATCTTGGCGGACTTTGCCTTTTCCTGCGCCTCTTTGGAAAGGCCTACCGGTCTGCCTCCCCTTCTGCCCCTTGCCTTGGCAGCATCCAATCCTGCTTTTGTTCTTTCCCGGATGATTTCCCGCTCAAACTCTGCCAGCGAGGCGAAGATGTTGAAGGTGAAGCGACCGGTGGGCGTGGCGGTGTTGATACCGTCCTGCAGGCTCACAAAGTCTACTCCTTTCTCTTTGAACTCCGCCACCAGGTCTATCAGGTCCCGCAGCGAACGGCCCAGCCTATCAAGCTTCCAGACCACGACCGTGTCACCGGTCCGGAGCCGCTCTATCATCTTCCCCAGCTCCGGACGTTCCTTGTTCCTGCCCGATTTCTTCTCTTTGAATATCTGCCCGCACCCGTAGCCGGAAAGCGCGTCCGTCTGCAATTCCAGCCTCTGGTCCTGGGTGCTCACCCGGGCGTAGCCTATCTTCATGTCTGTGTCTCGTTAACCCGTCTCAAATATAGAAAACGTTTTTGATTATTGAGATGGCTATTCGGGACAGGATTGGCGTCTATAGAGGGGCATTTTCCGGTCAGCGGGTTAGTCCCGCAAAACGGCCGTTTAACGGGACAAGCAACCTGTTTCAGGAGAAGACCCCCGCCTCTTTGGACGAGGCTGACATAAAAGCGCACATGCTCCACCTGATAGATGACTACGACATCTCCGCCTCCCACCAGAACTCGGCCGTGAACGCCATCAAGTTCTACTATGAGAAGGTGCTGCACCTCCCCCGCACCGTCTATTACCTGGACAGGCCACGGGAAGCCCAGGCCCTGCCGGAGGTACTCAGCGAGGGGGAGGTCACCCTTATCATGAATGCCGTGGGCAACCTGAAGCACAAATGCATCCTGCTGCTGATCTATTCGGCGGGCCTGAGGGCCGGTGAGCCGGTGAGCTGATAAACCTCAGGGTCGCAGACGTGGACTCCGGCAGGAGAATCCTTAACGTCAGGGCCGGGAAAGGGAAAAAGGACAGGGTCACCTTGCTTTCCGGGAAAATTCTCACCTACTTAAGGCAGTATTACAAAGCTTACCGGCCCAAGGACTGGCTTTTTGAGGGGCAGGACGGGGAGGCCTACAGTTATGGAAGTGCCCGGAAGGTTTTCAAAAGGGCATGCGAGATAAAGAAGAAGGTCTCCCTCCATACCCTGCGCCACAGCTTCGCCACGCACCTGCTAGAGCAGGGGGCAGACCTGCGCTACATCCAGGCGCTGCTGGGGCACCACTCCAGCAAGACGACGGAGATCTACACCCACATCACCCGCAAGGGCATGGAAAAGATAAAGAGTCCGCTTGATAATTTAGAAATATGATTATTAAAAGATAAAGGAACCTCTATGGAAAAGTTATCAACTGATTATCAATCACTTAATATCAAATCTAAAGAAATAACATCACCTCCCAAAAGACCTGCATGTAGTGTAAATAACATTACTGGTGATGTTATTTAGGTGTTAGCCTTAATTTATAATTATGAAAGTTTTACTCCTCACACTCGGATTGCTGTTCTCCTTATCAAAAGCAAATGCCTGCGAATGTACGCTGAGAGGAAGCTTTTTGGAAGTAGCACCTAAGACAAGGTTGGTGGCTCATGTTAAAATATTAAAACAGCTAAACATGAAGGATGAGCCAGACTCAATACTTCCATTAAAGATAAAAGCAGAAATCATACAAATCTATCGTGGAAAAGAGAAGCGGCATGTTATTAATATTTTAGGTAGTAGAGGCAAAGACTGTAGGATGCAAGCCTCTCAACTAAAAGAAGGCGAGACTTTTATAGTAGCACTTGAATCTAATGAAATAGTGAGAAAGGACGGCAATTCAGACTACTATATCTCAACCTGTGGAACACATCTTTTACAAGTAGAAACAATAGATTCACTTACTTATGCTGTTGGAGACATTGGCAATAACAAAGCAAAATTACGACTGGAGGATGTAAAGAAAATATTAAGCCAATAACCTAAGTTTAATATATAAAATAAAAACTAAGGCTAACATTGTGCATAAGCCATGCTACGGCCGACGGCCTTGCACGCCTCATGCACTAGACGTTGGGGTTAATTCAAATAATAAAAATGGAATTGCTTTAAGATTTTAAAGTATTAAGAAAAGGAACTTATGTTTCTCATTACATTGATTCTTTTTGCGTTTAATTCACTCCAACCTTCTTGTGATTGTTGGAGTGAAAATATAAAGCTAAAATGGAGCGACTTTCAGGGAAAGCCTGATATGTCAGTTAGAACATCTGTTAAATCTAACGCCGAAGCATTAATTGCAACTCGGTTAGTAATTACAAAGAAAGACTTTAACCAAAAAATTCCCGACTTTATTGCAACTAGTTGTATCATTAAAAGCGAGTCTTGGACGGTTGATACAACATCAGTTGAGTTATTACAACATGAGCAGCTTCATTTCGATATTTCAGAACTTTTCGCAAGAAAAATTAGAAGAGAATTTTCAATCCTAAGAGCCAAAAAAGTGCAAGATGTTTCTGAATATCAAATGGTGATTGATAAATATAAGAACCAACGAGATTTATTAAATAAAAAGTATGATAGAGAAACAGGAAATGGGGGTGTTGATTTTGTTCAAGAAGAATGGAATCTAAAAGTCTTGAAAGAACTAAACAACTATAAATCATACTCACTTTCATCAAAAGAATGTTCATGTGAGATTTCACCAGAAAGCGAGAAAAAAAAGAACTAACCCCAACATTGTATAAAAATCATGCATCGGCCGACGGCCTCACACGTTTTTTATACTAACCGTTGGGCAACAGGAGAAAATAATAAAAAAGTTTTATGAATTTAGAGATAGGTAAGTCAATTACGTCAACAAAGTTAAAGGAGCTTGAGCATTTACAATCATTTGGACTTTATGAAATATATTGGCTTAATGAAAGTGACAGCTACATAATAGCTATTGATAGTAAAAATTTAATATGTAGCTGTTTTGAATTTTATGAAATAGATGACTATGTACAATTAGCCCATATGAATACATTGGACTTTGTGCAGCGTAAAGGGATTGGGAAGGAAATAATGAAACAAGCTGTTAGTACTTGGACGGTATTTAATTTACCATCGACCAATACTAATGATAGATATTATTACATAGAAAATGGATTATCCTTTATACGGAGATGTTTTGATGTTAAAATTTTAACTGAACCGCCATTTAAATACCCTAGGTAGAAATTAATATCTAGTATAGATTTGACATTTTAATAAATCATAAACGTATAATAAAATCCCGATTGCCCAACATTGTGTAAACACCATACTTCGGCCGACGGCCTCGCACGCTGTTTACACGAGACCGTTAGGCTCATTTAACATAAGCGGACTTATCAGTCGGCACCCCACACGTTGATGGCTCTATCATCCTGATAAGCCCCGATGGGAAAATCATCTACAGCGGATCGGGTGATTCCGGGCTGTCTGAGGCCTGCCAGATCCTAGACAGGGAATTAGCAAGTAAGTAGAACATAAAAGGTATTGCAAAGAGCTGCTACTCCCCTTTGCCGCAATTATCTTGCCGTCAGTCTTATATACTGGTAGCCCTATCTGATTGACACTTTTGGATGCCCTATGGCTTTTATATATGCTTCTTTGAATTCAGACTCAGTGATGGGTTCACCGACCTCAAACTGGCACCAGGTGCCGGTTAGGCCGCTTGTGTCAGTGATATAATTATGTTCCACACTGATGATTGGGAATTCAGGGTTCAGGAAGTTTATCACCACCTGATAGCCATCCTTGGTCTTGCCATCACCACCATGTACTTCATAATA
>NZ_JABFAM010000029.1 GCF_013623775.1 Rufibacter sp. XAAS-G3-1
CATAAGACCAACAACAACCCCTCAGGCTTCAGACGCATGAAAGCATGGCTCAAGCAGCATGGTTGTGAGGCAGGGCCCGAAACGCTTGCCTGTATGGAGCACACGGGCCTATACACCCGCCAGTTAGTCCACTACCTACTTGCAAGGGAGATACGGGTTTGGCTGGAGAGCGCGCTGCAGATTAAGAGGAGCATCGGCATGGTGCGGGGCAAGGATGACAAGGTAGACGCGCAGAGGATAGCCCGCTATGCCTTTCTCCACCAGCACGAGGCCAGGTGCCTAAGCCTGTCGGGCGTGACACTGGAGCGGCTGAAAGACTTGCAGGCAAACAGGGGCAGACTGCTCAAAGCCCTGCAGGGCATCAAGGTTACAGTAAAGGAACTACTGGCGGTGGACCCTGTCTCTGGCAAGACGCTGGAGCAGGTGAACAAAAAAGCCATACAGGGGCTGGAAAAGAGCATGGAGCAGGTGGAGGAGAAGATGCAGGAGTTCATCGCCAAAGACGGTGCCCTGAAGTGTAAGTATGACCTGCTGACCTCAGTGAAGGGCGTGGGCAAGGTGCTGGCCGTCTCGCTACTGGTCTACACCCAGGGCTTCACGAAAATGGATGACGCAAGAAAGCTGGCCTGCTATTGCGGAGTGGCTCCTTTTGAGTATCGCAGCGGCACCAGCGTGATGGGCAAAACAGGTGTATCTAAATTTGCAAATAAGCAGCTCAAACACATCCTGCACATGGCGGCGATGAACAGCGTCCGCTACAATGAGGAGATGAAGGCGTATTTTGACAGGAAAGTCTCGGAAGGAAAGAGCAAGATGAGCGTCCTGAACGCGGTAAGAAACAAGCTGCTCCACCAGATCGTGGCTGTCGTCAAAAGAGGGACCCCTTATGAGATTAAATTGGATAAAATTTAGCGCATAACGCTTGTTTTACTCATAGATTTCGGTTAGTATAAAAAACGTGCGAGGCCGTCGGCCGAAGCATGATTTTTATACAATGTTAGCAGTTGACGTTTTTATAAATCAAGTTCATCTGAATCATCTATATCCACTTGGAGATGAACCAATACTTTTTTAGGCACACAATAATTACAAGGTTTGAACTGTATTTGTTCTAAAATACTGCTGCTAAAATCTAATTTTGGATTAAGTTTGATAATCCAGTAATCAACTAAATAATCAATTATTGGTTTTTTTATTTGAGTATAGAATTCAATTAGTACTTCCTTTACCTCATTATCTGTGTAACCAGTTATGTTGTTAAGGATTGGCTCATTACGATATTTTTTACTTGTTACAAGATAGGTTTTTTTAGAAAAATTATGTTCTACGAGTATTTTTCTATTTTTTATTGAACTTTGGTAAAATCTACTTGCTTGTACTAGTAAATCATCAATAAAATTTTCTATTTCTGATTGGGTTAAGTTTGTTATACCCTGGACACCAGAACCACCTAGTTCAACGACTTTTGGCGGATTCTGTAGACTGAATCTTCCTTGTAATCTTATTATAAATTCTTTTTGATTGTTATGAAATAAGGCTTGAATTTCAGTTTGTTTAAACCATAGTCTAAATTCCTCAACCCTTCTTGTGTCTATTTCTCCATTTGCTTTAAATTTAATCTCAACAGGAATTTCAAAATCTTTAAAGGTTGAAAGTAATCCTTTGCAGTCTCTGTCCGCATGGTATTTGGCAAAGTGGGATTCTTCATTTACAAAGCTATAAGTATCGTCAATAAATCCATTACCAACAAATTGGTAAAATTCATTTTCGGAATTTACTAAAAACTGCTTGACTGATAAAATCTTTTTTTGTTCAATGAGATTAAAAAAGTATATCTTCTTTTTATAAATTTCATCTTTCAGGTGTTCTTCATTTAGAGCTACCTTTTGAGTAATTCTAATAAAGTTAGATTTAGTAATAAAATGTTTCATAGTTTTGTTTTTATTTTCGTTTACTGCTAACTAGTGTATAAACGTACCACCTACGCTTATCAGACTTCTACCTGTAGCTTAACTTACTGTTTACAAGCCAATATAAGGAGATAAACGTAACTGAACTACCGAATATACCAGATATTAGAACTTCATGATAGACACGCATTCCGTTTTCGGCGTCTTTTACCCAAAACAGGCCTAAAACGAAGAAGGAGCAACCTTTAGGCTGCTCCTTCTTCGTTTTGGAATGATACTACCTAAACTTCTACGCTACCGCTACATTTCTAGCCCGCTGTCTGTGCGAGACTACCAGCAGCAGGCAAAACAGAACCCCGGTGAACGCCAGCGCCGCGCCTACATACAACGGAGAAATGAACCCGAAACCGGCGGCAATGGGTAGTCCGCCCAGGAAAGCGCCCAGGGCGTTGCCCATGTTAGAGGTGGCTTGCAGCAGCGAAGAGGCTAGCATCTCGGCGCCTTTGGCCTGTTGCACAATCAGCATTTGCATGGGGGCAATGACGCCAAACCCGATGGCCCCGGTGAGAAACGTCATGAGCACGGCGGTGGGCTGCATTTGCACCATCACCACGGTGAGCAACAAAGCGCCTACCATGCACAGCAGCAACCAAGTGGTGGTGGTCAAAGGCGAGAACCTGTCGGCGAGGCGACCCCCAATGAAATTGCCCACGGCCATCCCGAAGCCCGCCACTACCATGATAATGGTCATGACGTTGGGGCTGAACCCGGCCACTTCGGTCATCAGCGGCGCGATGTAACTAATCCAGGCGAACATGCCGCCGGTGCCAATGGCCGAAATCCCGATGATGAACCACAGTTCTTTGTGCTTGAAGATATTGAGGCTTTTCAGGAAACTGGTTTCTGATTCAGATTTCACCGAGGGCATCCAAACCTTCACGGCCAGAGCGGCCAGCAAGGCCACTGCCGCAATCAGTACAAAAGAATAGCGCCAGCTGTAGTTGTGCCCAATGAAAGTGCCCAGCGGCACCCCAATAATGTTGGCGACGGTTAACCCGGCAAACATCACCGAGACGGCCCGGGCTTCCCGGCCCGGCTCGGCTAATTTACTGGCGACCACCGCGCCAATACCGAAGAAAGCCCCGTGCGGCAGCCCGGCCAGAAAGCGGGTAGCCAGCAGCAAGGGATAATTTCCGGCCAGGGCAAACAAGCCGTTGAAGATGCCCACCATCAGCATTAAGCCAATCAACACCTTACGGGGTGGGAGGTTGGAGGTAAGGCCCACCATCAAGGGCGCGCCAATCACCACGCCCAAAGCGTAAATAGAGATAAGGTGGCCCGCTTCGGGAATGGAGATTTGCAGCGATTTTGATAAATCAGGCAGAATCCCCATCATCAGGAATTCGGTCATGCCTATGCTGAAACCACCAAGTAATAGGGAAATCAGGCTTAATTTTATGGGGGAGGTGTTGGTACTTTTCATGTGAACGTAGGCTGGATAATCAGAAGAAAGGTTTCTCCGCCTGCCCGTTCAGGGTGGCAGTAGAAGCACCGAATGTTGGTTTTTTAAAGGGAGGTAAACCTACGGGTGGCAAGTGCCCTCTGGTTGTGGTATGGGACCTATACCATCGTCTTAAAGCAGCACCGTAGAATTTGAATTAGCTGTAACGTTCTGGTGAACTAGAGGTTTCCTTGAAAAAGACAAGTAGGTATAAACCCCAACTATGGGATGGTAAATACGGGGGCACGCTTTTAGCTTGTTTTTGCAAAAACAGCCCCAAAGCAAGGGAGGAGCAACCCACGGCTGCTCCTCCCTTGCTTTGGGGCCGGATGGAAACTGTCACGCTTTTTTAAAACAATCTTCCGCCCGTTTACAGGCTTTTTTTGCAAAACTGCATGATTAGTTGTTCATGTCAGAGAGCGTGTTTTCCATGGCATTCAACGCCTTGTTGTAAGACTTCAGCACCCAATAGGCAAAGGCCAAGACCACCAGAACGAAAAGCGGGAAAATACCCGTCCAGAAATCCGGAACTTGGGTCAAGTCCTTCCCCTGTATGGCCGCCAGCACCGGCAGGCAAAGCAGCATGAGCAACAGCCCGAAGCAAACATTAAGCTTCTGCAACTTCTGAAACATCATCTTTTGCCTGACAAAGTGGTTGATGGTCTCTAAATGCGTGGCAGAGGAGAGGGGCACCCGTTGCATGGCGCGTACCGAGGCAAGCGAGAGAATAGGCAGTCCCAAAAGCAACGCCACCGAAAGCCGAGCCATCACTTGCAGGTAGGTTGCCTCTATTTGGGTGAGGTGCACGCTTACGTAAGCCGCCCCGGCATAGCAAACCAGGGTGCCCGCAAACTCGGCGTACCGTATTTTGTTTAGCTTAGAATGGTAGCGGTGCTGGGTCACTTTCGCCAGAAGTTTGTTTGAAAGTACGTCTTGTTTCTCTGCCCGTTGGCTTAAGCTGTTCCAGGCGTTTTGCATTTCTTCTAGTTCCATACGGCTTGTTTTTTGGTGATTTGGGTTCTTAGTTTTTCTTTGATTCTGGAGATTCTGGTGCCAACGTTGCTGGCGGTGATTCCTATAATAGCAGCGATTTCTTCATAACTTTTGCCTTCCAGGTACAGCAGGATGATGCCTCTCTCCAGTAAGTTCAGCTGCTGGATTTGCGCATACAGCAACTGTATCCGTTCTTCCTCCGTTCTGTCATGCTCCTCAGAAAACCGGTCGGCCTCTAGATCAAGCGGAATGGTGTCAACTCTTCTTTTGGACTGCTTGAGGTGGTAAATGGCCGTGTTCAGGGCCACCCGGTACAGCCAGGTACTCAGTTTTGACTGCTGGTTGAAAGAGCCAAAGGATTTCCAAAGCTGGTAGACGATTTCCTGATACAGGTCATTTCTGTCTTGGATGGTATTGGTGTACAGCGCCGCGACTTTAAAAATCAGCCCTTTGTTCTCCTTTATGACTTGGGTAAACTGGTCTTTTCTATTCATTTAAAATCAAACTTCAGCCTATTAGTGCAGGAAGTGCCAGAAAAATCACATCAGCCTGTAATTTATTTTGCCTAAGGCTCCTTCTTTGTTTTGGGGCTGTTTTCAGAAAAACAGCCCCAAAACAAAGAAGGAGCGCCCACCGGCCGCTCCTTCCTAACCCTAATAACTAAAAACAGACAACTAGCCGCTAGTACCCAAACAGCTCCTTCAAGGTCAACTGCTTCACAGTGCCGTATTTGGCCAGTTCCTTGAAGTTGAGCCGGTCTTTGGAGCCGATGACCAGAATGGTCTGGTTCTGCCCTTTCACGAACTGCTGCTGGAACGCTTTGATCTGATCCAGGGTCAGGGCATCCAGGCTTTCGTAGATGTCGCGGCGGAGGTCGTGGTCAATGCCCAGTTTGCGGGCCTGCTCGTAGTTCATGAGAATGCCCACTTTGTTGATGCGCTCCGTGGCAATGCTGTTGCGCACCGAGGCCTTGGCGTTGGCGAAGTTGGCCTCGGCCAGCGGCATCTCGTTGAGGAGTTCCTGCATGCCCGCCATGGCCTCGGGCAGTTTATCTGACTGCGTGCCGATGTACGACAGGATGTAGTTGGCGCGGTCTTTCTGGCTGGCGTTGGCAAAGCGGGAACTGGCCGAGTACGCCAGGGCGCGGGACTCGCGGAGTTCCTGAAACACGATGGCCCCCATGCCGCCGTCAAAATACTCGTTGTACAGCCTGATGGTGGGCACCAGTTTGGGGTCATAGTTCAGAGACTTGGTCAAAAACAGCAACTCGGCCTGCACCATGTCATAGTTCGTCCAGTACACCTTACGGTCTTTGATGTCCAGTTCCTTGAAAGCATTCTCGGCCGGAACTGGTTTCAAGGCAGCCGGTACAATGTGGCCGGTGTTCAAAGTAGCAGTAATCGCCTGCAACTCACGCGGGCCGTAGTAGAGCACCCGGTGCTGATAGGTTGGGATGCTCTTGATGCGGGACACCAACTCGGCGGGTTTTACTTTCTTCAGTTCCTGCTCGCTTAGAATATGCGTGAACGGGTTTTTGGGGCCGTACTTGGCGTAATTCACCATGGCCACACTGTGGATGATGCTCTTGTTCAGTTTGGCGTCTTTGCGGTCTTTCAAGATACCGGCCACTAAGTCATCCAAGGCTTGCTGGTCGGCTTTGGGGTTCTGCAAAAGGCTTTCAAACAACTGCAAACCTTGCTCCAGGTTCGCGTCTAACCCGGTGAGGGAAACGTACACCTGGTCTTGGCCCGAGGAAACGCCAAACGAGCAGCCAATCTTGAAAAACTCTTTCTGCAGTTCCTCAGCGGTATATTTGTCCGTGCCCAGGTACTGTAGGTAATCCACGGCCAGGCCTAGTTTCAGGTCATTGTTGGTGCCCATGTCCAGGATGTAGAACAGGTTGAACAAGCCGTTTTCCTGGTTTCTGGTGTAATACACCGGAATATTGCTTTTTAGCTGGCCCTGCTGAATGTCTTTCTGGTAGTCCACAAACTGCGGCTGCAAGGCAGATACGGGGCGGCTGGCCACCTGTTGGTAGAAGGCAGACTGCGCCTCACGGTTGGCCGGCACCGGCGTAATGCTGGGTTTCTCTACTTTCTGGGCCGTTGGGTCTGGGCCGGTGCGTTTGTAGATCACGGCGTAGTTGTTGCCGTAATACCGGTTGGCCACCTCCATCACGTCCTGCTTGGTAATCTTCTCGAAAGCGTCTTCCTGTTGCAGGTACTCGGCCCAGTCCTGGCGGGCAATGAAGGCATCCACAAACGCGGTGGCGCGGGCGGCGTTGCTCTCATACGCCTGCATCTTACTGATCTTGTTCTTGTTCACGATGGCCGGAATCAGCCAATCTTCAAACTGCCCTTTCTTCACCAACTCAATCTGCTGCAGCAACAGGTTTTTCACCTGATCTAGGGTTTGTCCCTGGCGCGGGTTCCCGGTCAGGAAGTGGGCGGAGTAATCGTTGTAGACCTCGGCGAAAGAACCGGCCCCCAGCGCCGCTTGCTTCTGGTTGATGTTCAAATCAATCAAGCCCGCCTGACCGTTAGTCAAGATCTGGTTGATCATGCGCAGCACCAAGGCATCTTTGGAGGTACTGCCCGGAAAACGGTACGCCATCAGCAGCATCTCAGACTCGGGGCCAAGAATCTCCTTTACAATGGGGGCCGTAATAGGCTTTTCCTGCGGAGCATTGTACACCGGCTCAGCTTTCTTCTGCCACCGGCCGAAGTGCTCGTTGATGGTTCTGATGGTCTGGTCAAAGTCCAGATCGCCGCTCATGGCAATGGCCATGTTGTTGGGCACGTAGTATTGATCAAAATACTTCTTGATCTCGGTGATAGACGGGTTTTTCAGATGCTCTACCGTGCCTATGGTGGTTTGGGCGCCGTACTGGTGGGTAGGGAACAGGGCCGCGAAAGCCGCTTCAAAGGCTTTGTTGTTGTCAGAGTCAAGCGAGCGGTTTTTCTCTTCGTAGACTGCCTCCAGTTCGGTGTGAAACAATCTGGGAATCATGACGCCCAGGCGTTCGGCCTCCAGCATGGCCCACTTGTCCAGCTGGTTGCGGGGAATGTCGCCGTAGTAGATGGTCTGTTCCACCCAGGTGCTGGCGTTGGAGTTCTTCATGCCCATGGCGGCCACCAGCTTGTCATACTCATTGGGCACGGCATACTTGGCGGCCACCCCCGAGATAGAGTCAATCTGGTGGTACGTTTTCTTGCGCAGCGCCGGGTCTTTTTGGGTGCGGTACAGTTCATACAGCGCCTCAATCTTGGCCAGTTCTACTTTCTCCTTTTCCCAATCAATGGTGCCCAGCCGCGTGGAGCCCTTGAACGCCATGTGCTCCAGGTAGTGCGCCAAACCCGTGGCATCAGCGGGGTCATTCTTGCTGCCCGCGCGTACCGCGATGTACGTCTGAATGCGCGGTGCATTCTCGTACTTGGTCAGGTACACGGTGAGGCCGTTGTCCAGGGTATAGATGCGGGCTTTCAGCGGATCATTAGGAACGGTGGTATAGGTGAATTCCTTTGTCTCAGCCGTGGTGGCCGGAACTTGGGCGGAAGAAGTTTGGGGAGGGGTGCTGGTTTTGCACTGGGCAAACAGCAGGGCCCCTACCATATACAGGGATAAAAATCTTTTCTTCACGAGGCAGTGGATTAGAGGTCAGATACTGATCAAATATAAGAAATGCAATAGAGTATTTCTTGCTTATTCTAACGGTTTTGGCGGGGTGGAAAGTGTGATGGAAGGAGACGGGTTTCCCTGTCGTTTTAGGGTTGTTTTAAGGCAAAGAGCCTTAAAATAGGATTGTGCCTGCAGTTTATTATTGCGGGCGTGGTTACTGCGGTACCCTTATCATGGTTCTTGTTTTGTTCAAGCTGGCGTGGTGGCTGATTGATGCGGGGGCCTTATGCTTGGTTGTTCCATCGTTTCCCTCCGTGCGCTCACGGCCGCGAGGCCCCGTCCTCCCTTCTCGCACTGCCCTTTCGGCCTGAGAAGTCCTTTGCTCTTAGCATTTGCTTATCTAGGGCCAAAAGCGAGGCGCTCGAAGTGAAGACTGGAAATGGGGAAAGTAGTGGAAGTAGGAAAATATACTGGCGGAGCTTAACCTCTCTTTAATGATAAGTACATATTCCACTTCAGCCTTCTAAAGCAGATACTCCCCCTTTGAAGGGGGCGAAGGGAAATGTTTACACCAGCAGATCACGCGTAGAGCTGAGATTTCGTTTTCAGGCTGTTTTCAGGAAAATAGCCTGAAAACAGGTTTCCTTTTTACCCGCGGGAAACAGGGGAGGAGGTTCTGTCTTCTGCCGGAATGCCTAATTTCCCAGACAAAAGCCGCAGTGTTTTCAGGGCGTCTTGTTGGTTGTCGGTGCGGAGTTCGTAGTCGGCTTCATCTGAATGGGAGAACAAACCAATGGTGTACCACATGACCAGAGGGGCGGGTTTATGGTCATGGGAATGGCCGTGGTCATCAGACGGTCTGAGGTTGGAGGTGAGTACCACTTTTTGGAAGGCCGGTAGGGGTGCCCATTTCCCGGTTTTCAGACCGAACATGCTCAGGTATTCGCGTAGGCGACGGTTCTGGAAATCGAGCTGGAAACCGTGGAAGGTGAATTTGAAGAGGATGCCCAGCAACAAGAGCAAAGCCCCCACGGCTAGCATCTGCACTTTTGCCGAGGCGGGGCCGTACCACCACGGGCTGCTTCCTAGCACCAAACTGGCTAGTAACAGCGCATACCCCAAGTAGCTGAGAGGGCCGAAGAATGAATCGGTTTTACGGTCAAACAAGTGCTGGCTCATGGAAGGGGCTGAAAGTAGAAACCTGGGGGACGTTGAAAAAGCCCCACAGGCTTAAGAGTGGTTGGGTTAAAAATCGGTGTCCAGGCCCAGGCGGGTTTTCAGGTCTTTCAGGGCGGGGTACAGGTCGGCCAGGTAATTGTACTTGTCCTGGGAGGTGTAGAGCTTGCGGCCGCTTTCCTGCTGCACCACATCAATCTGCACTTGCAGGCGGTTGTGGCCCAGACCCTGGCGCAGGAACATCAGGAATTCGGGTTTGAAGCTGTTGAATTCGGCTACCTGCACCTCGTTTTCCACCTGTAGATGCACCTCGGCTTTCTCGGCGTCAAAGTACCACTCGCGGTTCAGGATGGTGTATTCCAGGGTGCGGTCGGTGTGTTTGACGCGGTCTGTGTAGAGTTTCCAGAGCTGCTGCAGTTTGTGCTCATTGATGGCGGGCAGCGAGCCGGGCACGTAGCTTTCGGTTTCCTCTTCCAGCACTTCCACCATCGGCGCCGCCGAAGCCGCCACCTGCTCCTCTATGTTCTTGAGGCTGGGTAATTTGGATGTTTTCCGGCTGGCCAACGGCGAGGAAACCGGGCGCAAAGGCGCTGCCGGGGCCATTACCGCAGGCGTGGGGCTTGGCACAGTAGCCGAGGGAACCAAGGACGGTGCATCGGCCGGATAGGTGTCAAACATGGGGTCTTCGCCCGCATCCATGTCGGCCGGGGCCGTGTTGTGGTGCGTTTCGGGGCTGTTTTTCTCAACGGAGGCCAAAACCGGCGGTGCTGGCGCCGAAGTAGGAATAGGCATTTTCGGCGTAGCCGAAGGAGCCACAGAGGAAGTGCCCAGAGCTGGAGTCGAACCACTGGAGCCGGACGCGGCTACGCCGGAACTTCCATTAGTTTTTTTTTTGACGTCTCCGGTGAGAGAGACATCTGCGGCCAACTGCAAGGCGTGCGGCAAGTGCGCCAGCTTCATGAGCAGCAGTTCCACGTGCAACCGCTGGTTTTTAGCGGCTTTGAAGTTCTGGTCACAGCTGCCCACCAGGTTCAAACCTGATAACAGGAAACTCAGCGAGGCTTCCTGCGCCTGCTGGGCGTATTGGGCCTTGATGTTTTCTGAGACTTGCAGCAGCTGAACCGTCACGGTGTCTTTGCACACCAGCAGACTTCTAAGGTGCTCGCCAATGCCCAACACGAAGTTGTGCGAATCAAAGCCGTTTTTCAGGATTTCGTCATAAAGTAGCAAGGCACCGCTCAGGTTCTGGGTGAGCAGATATTCCGTGAGGCGGAAGTAATAATCATAGTCCAGGATGTGCAGGTTCTGCACGGTGGCCTTGTAGGTGAGGTGGTGGCCCGAGAAGGTGACCATCTGGTCAAAGATAGACAAGGCATCGCGCAAGGCACCGTCGGCTTTCTGCGAGATCAGGTGCAGCGCATCGTCATCGGCCTGGATTTCCTCTTTTTGGGCGATGCGGCCCAGGTGCTGCACCATGTCCTCAATCCGGATGCGGTTGAAGTCAAAAATCTGGCAGCGCGAGAGAATGGTGGGGATAATCTTGTGGCGCTCCGTGGTAGCCAGAATGAAAATGGCGTAAGCCGGCGGCTCCTCCAGGGTCTTCAGAAATGCGTTGAACGCCGAGTTGGAGAGCATGTGTACCTCATCTATGATGTAGATTTTGTACTTGCCCGTCTGTGGCGCATACCGAACCTGCTCCACCAGATTTCTAATGTCTTCTACCGAGTTGTTGGACGCGGCATCCAGCTCGTGCACGTTGAAGGAGCTGTTGTTGTTGAAGCTCTTGCAGCTGTCGCACAAGTCGCAGGCCTCTACCTCTGGCGTAATGTTCTGGCAGTTGATGGTCTTGGCCAGAATGCGCGCACAGGTGGTCTTGCCCACGCCCCTCGGGCCGCAAAACAGAAACGCCTGCGCCAGGTGGTTGCTGCTGATTGCGTTCTTTAAGGTAGTGGTAATGTGGTGCTGCCCCACCACACTGTCAAAGGTGGTAGGACGGTATTTACGGGCCGATACAACAAAATTCTCCATCGCTCTACAAAGTTAATCGATTCTGATTCGAATCCGCAACGGAAAGGATGGGGTGATTAAAGGTTCTTGAATTTGTGCAATGTAGGGGCAATCCCTTGTGGTTGCCCTTTACGGTGCTCAACGCAAAAGGGCAACCACAAGGGATTGCCCCTACATTTCAGATATTGATATTTACCTGAACGGCCGCTTCACCAAACTCACCTGCCCCATGGCGTCTTTCTCGTACTTGGCCAGGCAATGTGGCTGAAATTGCGGGTCAAAGTTCTGCTCGCCGGGCGAGACAGCGGCTGGGGCGGGTTGGCCTTGCCGGAAGAAGTAGACCTTGGTGGTGCCGTATTTGGTGTGGGGCATGTAGTCGCCGTACTGTTGCATCTGTTCCCAGAGGCTGTCTGAGACGGTGACGGCGTAAATGCGCTGAATAGGGCCGGTGTTGTTCTCGTTGCGGTAGAAGGCCACTTCGGTGAAGCCGCCGGTTAAATCCTGGACGCCGGGCTGGGTGAAGGCATCTTTGATAAACCAGGCCATTAGCACGGCAAAAACCGCTATCAGAATATATTTCACTTTCTTGCCAGACATCACGTTTCCTTTCTTTGGTTACGGGCAAACTTACGCAGGCTGATCCACATAGCAAGCGAAAACCGCTGAACTTGTTTAGGGGCTTCTTTTCAGAAAACGGCTTAAAAATAGCTTTTCTGAAGAAAGAAGCGCCCTCTGCGGGTTACAGGATAACATTTTTTGAAGGATTCAGTAAATGCTATACCTGCCAGCCCGTAGCAAGGGCGGCAGACAAAGGCGCAGCTAACATTGGCCTTGAGCAGGCAAACATCTTTCTACTTTTCAGCACTGGAGAATATTATGGAATTGGACGATATGGCCCCTCATGTGGCCAAAGAATTTTACCCACAGGCGTTGCGCATGCTGCACGAAAGCGGTTTGCCTTTTTTAATGGGCGGTGGTTTCGCGCTCAGGCAGTACACCGGCATGCAACGCGACATGAAAGACATGGACGTGTTCTGCAAGGCCGGCGATTGCCCGCGGTTGCTCAAGATCTTTTCTGACGAAGGTTTTAAAACGGAGTTGGTGGACGCCCGCTGGTTGGCCAAAGCCTTCAAAGATGGCAAGTATGTGGACTTTATCTTCAACAACCCCGGCAACAACACGCCCGTGAACGACGGCTGGTTCCGGAAGGCCCCCGAAGGCACCGAGTTCGGCGTGCCCGTGAAATACATTTCGGCCGAGGATCTGTTCCGCTGCAAAATCTACGTGCAGAACCGCGAGCGCTACGATGGCTCAGACCTGAACCACCTTATTCTTCGGCACGGCCATTTGCTGGACTGGGAGCGCATTCTGCAGACCCTGGAGCAACACTGGCAACTGGTACTGGCGCAACTGCTGTCGTTTCAGTTTGTGTACCCATCAGAACGCGATATTATTCCGCGCTGGTTGTTTGACGAGTTGCTGCTGCGCGCCAAAGAGCAGTTTGACATGCCGCCGCCTACCGAGAGGGTGTGCCGCGGTTTGCTCATTGACCAAACCCAGTACGCCCCCGCCGTGACCGAGTGGGGTTTCAAAGCCATGACCATCATGACCATCTAGTGATTGGTTGTCAGTTCTTACCCTGGAACTATGATTTAAAACGACCAGCCATCAACAACCAACAATTTAAAAATGGAGCAACAGCCACAACCACACGTTACGCCGCAACCCGTTCAGCCCTTACAGCCCACCGCGCCGCAATCTGCTGATTTGCCAGCGCTGCCTGCCCAGGTAAAGCCAGTGCGCATTGCCGCCGTGGGTGATATTCACGTACGCGAGACGGACAAAGGCAAGTGGGTTGATTTCTTCAAAGCGGCCTCTGACCAGGCCGATGTCCTGCTGCTCTGCGGCGACCTCACCGACCACGGCTACGCCAAAGAGGCGGAAGTCCTGGCCGAGGAGATGCGGGCCTGCACCATTCCGGTGGTTTGCGTGCTAGGGAACCATGACCATGACAAAGACGAGCACGAACAGATCAGGTCTTGCCTTCTGCGCGACAATGTGCACTTTCTGGACGGTGATGCCGTAGTCATTAAAAATGTAGGCTTTGCGGGCGTGAAGGGTTTTGGCGGTGGTTTTGACAAATACATGCTGTCTATGTTTGGCGAGGTGAGCAACAAAGCCTTTGTGCAGGAAGCCGTAGACGAAGCCCTAAAGCTGGAGGCCGGTCTTTCCCGCCTGGATACCGAGCACCCAGAGGTGAAGAAGATAGCCCTTTTGCATTATGCCCCCATCAAAGCCACGGTAGAAGGAGAACCCGAGGCCATCCATCCGTTCCTGGGTTGTTCCCGCCTGGCAGAGCCTTTGAACCGGCAAAACGTACTTGCCTGTTTTCACGGTCACGCGCACATAGGTACCTTAGAAGGAGAGACCTCCAAGGGGGTGAAAGTATTCAACGTCGCCAAACCCATCCTCCAGAAAGCCGGCTTTGCCATGCCGTTCTTTCTGTTTGATGTGTAAACCGATTAACCACGCCCTTTGGGCACCCCTCTTTACATAAGGATAAGGAGAGAATTTTTTGTTTATAGACGCTGTACTTCCTGTTCAAAAACTATTAGTGTCTTTGCAGAAGCTACCATAAGGGCAATCCCTTGTGGTAGGGCAACCACAAGGGATTGCCCTACCACAACCGAAATCTATGAGTAAAACAAGTGCTTTGCTCTAAATATTGTTCAATCTCACCTCATACGGTGTCCCTCTTTTGATAACGGC
>NZ_JABFAM010000030.1 GCF_013623775.1 Rufibacter sp. XAAS-G3-1
ACTGCGGTCACACGCGGGAGAGTAGGTAGCCGCCAACCCCCAGCAAGCCGGCCCCGCCCCTGACAAGGAGGCGGGGCCGGCCCCTTTACGCCCACCCCCCGGAAGCCCCACCCCGCTGGCTGTGGGCCTGCCGCTGTGGAAACGGGCCGGAACTCTTTCAGGGAAAGCTCTAAACTGCCTGTTCTCTATTCACTTTAGCATCAACATAGTGGCGGAAATTGTCTTTTCCTTCTTAGACAACTTTCGGTAAGTGGAGTCCACATCGTGGACTCCGTGATCTTTTAGATATAGTAAAAAAAGAAGAAGGCTCATTAACTTAGTTAATGAGCCTTCTTCTTAATACTGGGAATCTAAACTAGAGTTTCTTACTACCACCAGTGACTATTTTCAAGAGGCTACCTTCTTGTAAATGTTTATTGGCTACATTTATCAATTCTTTTGGCGACAAAGCTTGTATTGACTCAAGTAGCTGTGAATAGAAGTTGATGGGTAAGCCTAATAGAACATTAGATTTATACTTATCCATTTTATCGAACAGAGTAGCATGATCTGACAGAAATTTACCTGCGAGGTGTTTTTTTGCTGTCACAAACTCCTCTTCAGATACTTCTTCCTGCTTGAGTAAATAGAGCTCTTTCGAAATTTCCGCAAGCGTTTCATGGATCTTATCTCCTTTTATATCAGCTCCAATAAAGAACAAGGAGCTATTCTCTTTATTGGATATAGCAGAGTAGATACCGTAAGTGAACCCTTTATCCTCTCGGATATTCTTCATTAACCTGGATCCAAAATAGCCACCAAGTATATGGTTGAGCAGGTATAAGCCAGGGTAATCTTGATGAGAGGGTGTTATAGTTGAACAACCAACCCTAATGGATGCTTGCATCTGATTGGCCGTCTGCTGTAAGAATAAACCCGTTTGAGGCAAATAATCTAGTCGGGGTGAAGTACTCACCACATTATCTGCATCATCTGTTAGGTCAGATAAGATGGCGTCTATCCCCGCCTTTGTGATATTACCTGTGATAAATACTTCTGCGGCAGAGAAAGTGTAGGCCTCTCTATGGAAGCTGATCAGATCATTAATAGTTAACGCTGCAATCTCCTCTTCTGAGATGGAGGAGACATACGGATGGTCTTTGCCATAGACAGCTGATGTAAATGCCTCAGTAGCCAGATAGCTGTTCTTTTGTTTGTCTACGGCTAACGTCTGGATCACTCGTTGCTTCATCAGTTTGAATTCATTCTCTGGGAAAGATGGGCGCTGAATGATTTCAAAGACAAGCGGGAGCAGAGAGGGAAGGAATTTAGATAAGCAGTATAATGTAACGGTAGATCTGTCAAAGCCATGGTTCACTTCCAGCGAGGCACCATAGTAATCTACCGTGTCTGCTATCTTTTTTGCATCATGTTCAAGGGTTCCTTCCTTCAGCATTTTAGCGGTAAGCGAAGCTACACCGGGCTTGGTTTGAAACCATTTACCGGCCTTAAAAACAAATTCAACCCGTATGACAGGTTGAATATTGTTCTCAAAGATATGAAGACGGGCTCCTGAAGGAGTTTTTATTACTTCGGGAGTAATAGATAAATCTGAAGAAAGTTCTGCAATGGCAGGGGGGATGGTACGGTTAAGAAGCATATATTATTGTTCGGCTTCGTCTAGTCTAAAATGAAGCGTGAAACGGAAGGTTTGGGCTAAAGGATTGTTCTGCTCATTCGGGATCATGTAGGCACCGTCAAAGCCAAATTTCTGATAGCGGATACCAAGCCCCATAGTGAAGTACTGACGGCCTCCTTTGAGCTCGTTTTCATAAAAGTAGCCTGCCCGAGCCGCGAACATATTGTCATACCAGTACTCTAAACCAGTAGATACCGTGATTTCTTTCAATTCCTCACTTCCGCCCTCGGGGGCATCCGTAAAGGATTTAACAATCCCAGAGAAAACATTGGTGTCGTCATTAGCCGCAGGATCATCTGATTGGGCGTAAGGAACCAGCAGTTTATTGCCATCTACCGCTAACGTGATCTTATTGTAAGGATCAAGCTCCATCGTAAAGGCAGTACCTAATCTTAGGTTAGTTGGTAAGAAGTCCTTTCTGCCGGCAGTAGTATAAGAGATCTTGCCCCCTACGTTAGAAATATTGCCACCTAGGGCCAGGTTATAGTTTTTGCCTCCCAAGGCAAGATCTTTCGTGTAATAAATTCCTAAATCAACCGAAGCAGTGTTACCAGGAGCAGACTCAAAGTTACCTGTTGCATTTACAACATTAGTATTTCCTGCCAAATTTGATCTGATAAAGCGGGCACCTATTCCCAAGCTTAAGTTCTCACTTAACTTTTGTCCATAAGAAAGAGAAACGGCGTATTCTTTTGGGTTGAAGGGCTGAAAATCATTCCCGGTTTGGGAAAAAACTATCTCACCTAAATCAAAATATAGCAATGACAGTGCAATTGAAGAATTAGGTGTTAATTTCTTTTGACCAGAAAGGTAGACCAAGCTCATGTCATTTACTATATTCCTAAGCCAAGGTGTATAAGATAATGACACCTCGAGGTCAGATTCAATAAAACCAAGTTTTGCCGGATTCCAGTAAGGAGCGTTTACATCAGGCGAAGTCGCAACTCCTGCGTCTCCCATGCCAGCTGAGCGTGCATCTGGAGATACTAAGAGGACTGGAACAGCAGTAGTGATTGGTCGATAATCTTGATTCTGGCCAATAGAATTTTGCGCTTTAACAGAGATACTAGCCAAGGAAACTAGAAAAAGAACTAAGATCGTAGATCTGAAGAAATTGCAGTTCATGCGGTATATAGAGATTGTAGTATCTGATATTATTTAAGTAAAACTAGCTTTTCGTAGCGAGATGTACTAGCACCATCCTGACGAGAACGTACATTTACTTTATATATGTATACGCCTTTGGCTAAAACATCATTATAGTCGTCTCTACCATCCCAGGAAAGGTTAGAGAAATGGGTACTTCCATCGCCGTAGCCATGGAGGGACTTAACCAGTTTTCCTGATACGGTAAATACCTGAATTAGTATATCCAGTTCCTGTCCCGGTCGGTTATGATCAAAGTGGAAAGTGGTTTTGTTCAGGAATGGGTTCGGGATATTGTACACATGGTCTAAGGCCAGTTTCTCAGAAGAAGCGACAATAAACTCAATCTTGGTGGTACTGGAGTTGTTATGCGTATCCCAGGCTTTCAGAGAAAGAGTGTGAGGCCCTACACCTACGTTCTGTAGAGAATACCGGATTTTACCTGATTGGTAAGAATCTACATCGGCGGTGTAAAACTCATTCAAGAGGATTGGTGCAGAAGATTTCTCATCCAGAATAGCCGTTATTTCATGCCCAATTCCGGCCCCGGCGGTATTGATGCCATTCTCATCAAATAGATGGGCCAGCAGCGTAGCCTTCGTACCAATGGTACCTCCAGAGACAAAAGACGCATCGTTTAGGTAAAGCTCTAACTGAGGGGGAGTATTGTCAGCAGCCACATCTGTGTTTGCTCCTCCCACAGGTACTGTGCTGGCGCCATGACCATCCTGGGCAGAAGAAGAGGCATACAAATGAATACTTCCATCGCCAATCTGGTAATTGATATCTTTGGGAATTACCAAAGAGACCTCAAACACGCCGCTCTTTACGGTTGCTAAACCATCATACAGGACATTGCTCCGGTTCTGAACTTGGCGTTTGGCGTTCTGGTCACCTAGGGTGATAAGCGTAGCCCGTTTGTCATACACGGTGATATGAATTTGGCCCTGGAAGTCAGTGGCTATCTGTTGTTGGCTGTTTTGAACAAAGCCTTGTAGCTGAACTTTGGAAAGTGCCTTTAGCGTGTCTGCCGTAGCAGCAGAGAATGGTTTGCCGTTCAGTTTAGAGAGTACAACCTCCAGATTAGGGTACGCCAGACGCATAGCCGGATCACCTACTAAGGCGAAGTTCCGGTTGTTCACCCCAAACAAACTCGCATTTTTGGTTTTATTGGTGAGTGCTCCCAACGTAGGCATGGTGCCGTTGGCCAGCGGCTGAAACAGAAAGTTGAAGAAATTGGTGTTTAAAGCCCGGTTTCCGTCTGAATAGACCGGCCGGGTGGTGGTCAAAAGCCCGATGGCACCTCCGTCTGGGTGGAACAAAGCTGTTTCAGCGCCTGAGGTACGCCTTGGGTCATCATACCGGCCAATCTCACAAGTGGCGGTTAGAAAGAACGTGAGTTTGTTGGCGTTTTTCCAGCTCTGTATTTCATTAATGGTGAGAATCTGTTCATCGGCTAAGCTCAGCGCATTGCCGTGGCCCGTGTAGTTGGTGACCAAGGCACCTTTCTCAATGGCTTCGCGCAGGGCTTGGTTTGTTTCTGGCGAGCGCTGCCCGTTAGGCACAGAAATCTGGGGGTACAAATCCAGGTAAATCTTTTGGGGCAAGTAGTCCGCGTGATTACGCTCTACCAACTCCGCCAGGTAATCGGCGTCATTCAGGTGCTCATTGGAATCACCGTCATCGGCTAAGAAAATAAGTCGTTTGCGCCAGTTGCCCAACGTTTGATCACTTTCATACCTGATGAGTTTATCAATGATCAGATCTGCCTCAGCAGGCGTTTTCACGGGTAGCCTGCCAATTCCAACGTCTAAGCGGTGAGCCAGCGAGAAATCAACTTCAGACCATTCCCCTTCTTCGTCATCCAGAAACCCGATGTAGTCGTCTGAGGAGTAAGAAAGCACCGGGTCTAAAGACTGACGGGATTGGTAAATAGGGATGAAATTGGTGTTTTGCGGGATTCTGTTTTTCGGGTCAAAAGAGGCATCACCCAGCAAGGCCACCTGAAGCAGGTCATCTCCCTGTTTGGCGCTGCGGGCATACAGCATCTTCAGAAAATCCCTAATAGCGGTGATGTCCTGTTTGCCCGACGAAAACTCTTCGTAGATGGCGGCTAAGGCAACAACCTCTACCTGTAAGCCCGAACGCGTGCGCCGGTGAGCCGCCAAACGCTGGGCCTGCGCCGAAAAGATAGCCGGGCTAATGATGACCATGTCCAGCTTTCCGTCTAAGTTAAGGCTGTGCAGATTCTGGTTCGCCACTTTTCCTATAAACGTGGGCGCGGGGAAAGAGGAGCCCTGGAAAACAACATACTCGCGCAACTGCCGGCTGCTCGCCGAAAAGCTAGCCACGCCATTGGCAATGGAAGTTACTTGCCTGACCGGCTTCAACGGGTCGGTTACCTCCCAAACCTGCCCCTCAGAAGTAGTCATGCCGCCAATCTGAAAAGTAGTCACAGCATTTTGCTTACTGGCCAATGACCGGAAACTGGTCTGGTTTCCGTAGAGTTTAAGTTGCCGTTGCGCGGAAAGCGTGAAGTAATTGAGAAATCCGGCGGCCGAAGAGCTGTTGCCGGGTTGGTAGGTATAGGAAACGTTCAGGTCATTGGTGTAGGTGAGCGCACTGAGCGAAGGCGAGAAATGAAGCACATGGTTTACGCCCTCGGGATGGTAATTGTACGAGCCTCTGCCCGAAACGGAGTGGGTGCCTACTGCGTTTCCGTTCAGTTTTACCGAAAACGAGCTGTTTTCCGGGGAGTTGGCCATTACCGCCGACGTAAACCAAACGGTACTGTTGGGAACCAAATCAGCAGCCGGAACAGAGAAAGTCTGCTGCGGCGCGAAGGACGTGAACTCCTCGCCGTACCATTCGCGGCCGGAGTTGACCATGTTGCGGAGGTCTACCTCGTGAAACCAGCGCTCATCATAAGAGGTCACAACCGGAAATGCCCCTGAAAGGGAAGCTTGCTGATTTATCCTCAACCCGGCAGACGAACCTACATTCAAATAGTAATAGGTAGTGTCACTGTATAGATTTAAGGTATGGCGGAAGGGCGATTGACCCGTAACCAGATTCTCTGACCAGGTATGAGGCCCCTGACCGTAGAACAGCAGGTAATCGTTCGCGTTAAAGGAGCCGTCCTGCTCCCCCTCTACCCAGATGGCGTTCTCTATTAAATCATCAGGGCGAGACGCAGAATTGGCTTGCGGCAGCATTCCGCCGCCGTTTCCAAACAGCCGCAGATTGCGCGGGTTCAGGTTTTGCAGGTTCACGCCCATCGCCTGAAGGGCAACTCTGTCTACCTTGTACATGCCCGAGGCCAGAACCCCAATCTTCAACCACTCCCCAGAAGCCAAGACCGAGCGGCTGGCATACGCCCGGCGAACCGCATCTGCACCAGTTGCTTTTCTGAGGTTATTTCCAGAAACAGAGCGAAAACTGAAGGAAAGCAATTTCTCCACGGCGCCCGTCTGCGGGTTCAGGCGGAAGGGCTGGAACGCGACCACGGAATGGGGAACCCGGTTAGCCGTACCCACGCTGATAACCGGTTGCAGTTCCGTTTTAAGGCTCTTTTTGGGAAAAGAGCGCATTTCTGCCTCGGTAAGCGGACTAAACTCCAGGTTGGTAAACTCAAAGGAAGTGACCGCTGCGTTAGGGAGGGAGAGCAGGTAGTAGGGAATCTCTTCGCGGCCCACAAAAGCCGCTTCCTCAAACGGGGGAATGGCCGGAGCCGGAGTTACTGCCGGAGAAGAATTGGCCGGAATGGTACGCCAGGAGACACTGCGTGTTTCGGCCTGGTGCTGAGCCCAGGCCGAAACGGCAGTAATCCAGAAGCCAGCGGCCAAAAGAAACTTCCTTACAGCATGCATGTTCGCGGGTAAAGGGTTACTCCGCAACACAGTCCCTCTCTCAATAGGTTCAACGCCCAAAACAGCGTGAAAAACCTAACTGAATGTTACTTAGTTGGCGGTGAGACGGTAAGAGAATGACTCCATAATCATGTTGGCCAGCAATTTCTTACAAGCCTCTTCCACTTTCTGGGCGGCAGCGGTTTCGTTTTCTGCCTCTAGCTGTAAACGAATGTGTTTCCCGATTCTTACATCAGAAACCTGCTCCAGCCCCAAATGTTCCAAACCCAACATCACGGCCTTTCCTTGGGGGTCTAACAATTCTGTGTGGGGCATGATGTCTATTTCGGCGGTGAATTTCATAGGGAAGAAGATTTATGGAAAAAGGATAAGATAATGTACATGGCCATGTTCAACGGAACGGCAGTAAAGTTAAGGATTGCCAGGAAAAGAAAAGAAAGTCCCACGAAAATATACCGTACCTCGTTGCCTTTCCAGGAGCCGCCTTTGAACTTGAGGGCAATCAGCGGAAGTTCCGCTATCAATAGATAAGAAAACAGAACTGTTATTCCCAGCAGCACATACGGGTTCATAATAAGGGGCGTTAACCCAAAATTGTCATACACCATAATAAGCGGCAACGACATGATGAACAAGGTACAGGCCGGCGTGGGCACACCAATGAACGAGGAAACCTGACGCGTGTCTATGTTGAATTTGGCCAATCTGATGCAGGAGAAAATGGTGATCAGGAAGCCGGCATACGGCAGAAAAGCGGGTAGGTCATAGCCGCCGGTTTCAATGGCCTGGGCCAGCATTTGCACCATGGCCGCGCCGGGCACCACGCCAAAAGAGACCATATCGGCCAGAGAATCCAGTTGTTTGCCTATCTCAGAATACGTGTTGAGCACGCGGGCCACCATGCCGTCCATAAAGTCTAAGGTGGCCGCGGCCACTACCCAGGCTGCCGCCGCCGTTAAGTCCTGCGCAAAAACAGCCGCCAGGGCAAGGCAACCACACAATAAGTTAAGGCAGGTGATAAAATTAGGAATGTGTTTCTTCATAGTGTTAGAAAAGTCGGTTCTGAGCCTGTTTTGGCAAAATTAGCTCAAAAACGGATTACTGGCTTTTTCTTCCCCAATGGTAGTAGAGGGGCCATGGCCAGGATATACGGTCACGTCACTGGGGAGCGTGAATAATTTGGTGCGGATGCTTTGAATAAGCGTGTTGAAATCGCCGCCCGGCAAGTCAGTGCGGCCAATGCTGCGGTGGAACAACACATCGCCGCCAATCAGGTTTTTGCTGGCGGGGTGGTAGAACACCACGTGGCCGGGCGCGTGGCCGGGCGTGAACAATACTGCCAGTTCGGTCTCCCCGAAGCGTACGTTTTCGCCCTCTTTCAGGAATTTCTCCGGTAAAATCTCCTGGTACTGCGGAAAGCCATAGGCCGCTGAGTACGTAGGCACCGCGCGTAGCACGGCTAAATCTTCTTCGTGGATTTCCAACGGCACGCCGTAGGTATCGGCTACGAACTTATTTCCCAGCACGTGGTCAATGTGGCAGTGGGTGTTCAGGAGCCGTACTACTTTCAGACCTTCCGCCTGAATGAAGTTCGTTAACTCCTGCTGCTCTTGTTTATCGGCGCAGCCGGGGTCAATGATGACGCATTCTTTGGTAGCGTCATACAGCACGTAGGTATTTTCTGAGAACGGATTGAACGTAAAGAATTTTACTTGCAGACCAGTGGCAGCCATGGAACACATCTTATTTTGCAGGCTCTAAGTTACAGATTTCAGCGGCACATGCCGTACCTTGTACCATGATTTATGATTATCTGGTAGTAGGGCACGGTTTGGCCGGCGCGATTTTGACCTGTTTTCTGGAAAAAGCCGGTAAAACGGTACTGGTTTTTGATGCGCCCAAAGCGAACTCGGCGTCACGGGTAGCGGCAGGCCTCATTAACCCCGTGGCCGGAAAGCGGTTCGCCAAAAGCTGGCAGGTAGACGCGTTTCTGCCCGCCGCCGCCGCCTTTTACCAGGAAATGGAAGAGCGTTACCAGACCGAGTTGTTCCACCGCAAACCCATTCTCAAACTCTTCTCCACGCCCGAGGAGCAGAACAACTGGATGGGCAAAAGCACCGATGCCGCCTGGGAGGGTTACATTGAAACCACGCACCTGCAACTGCCTCCCTCCGAAGACGTGCATCAGGAATTGGGCGGTTTGCTTATTCAGCAGGGCGGTTACGTGGCGCTGCGTACTTTCCTGGACATTCGGGAAAAAGACCTCAGAAACCGCGAGAGATTTCGGCCGGAGGCCATTGACTTTACGCAGCTTCAACTGCTGCCAGACGGCGTTCGCTACGGCGATGTTCAGGCGAAGAGAATCATTTTCTGCGAGGGAGCCGGTGGGGCCCGGAATCCGTTTTTCAGTTGGTTGCCCTTTTCTTTGAACAAAGGCGAAATTTTAGACATAAATGTGCCCGATTTTGCCGCTTCATATATCTATAATAAAGCCGTTTACGTTGTGCCTTTAGGGCAACACCGCTACCGGGTGGGCGCTACCTACAACTGGCGCAATCTGGAGGAAGAGCTTAGCGCAGACGCCAAAGAAGAGCTTACCGCCAAAGCGCAGGACATTCTCAAAAAACCGTTTACCGTGGAAAAGCAGTATGTAGGAACCAGGCCCGCCGTGCGGGATAGGAAACCGCTGATTGGGCTGCATCCGGAGGCCCCGCAGGTAGGGATTTTCAACGGCATGGGTTCTAAAGGGGTCTTGATGGCGCCCTTGCTGGCGCAGCAGTTTCTCGCTGCGCTGGAACAGCAAACGCCCCTGTGGCCTGAGGTGTCTATTGCCCGGTATTTATCGTTATATTTAGCATCAACGTCTAACACATGAGTCAACTCTCTACTCGCTTCTTACAGGTTTGCCGGTTATTTGTGTTGCTCCTCTGCGTAGGAGCGCCCGCGTTCACGTACGGCCAGGCCACTGCCCCAGATGACTTCGGGCAGAACCGCATCCAGTACAAGCGCTTCAACTGGCAGTACTACAGCACCCAGAACTTCAACATCTACTTCTCGCAGGACGGCCGTGAGCTGGCCCGCAACGCTGCCGAGCACGCCGAGCGCGAGCTGAAGCGCATCACAGCCCTCATTGGCTACTATCCTTATTCCAAAATCACCATTATCATGTACAACTCTGTGTCAGACATGAAGCAGAGCAACATCGGGCTGATTGATGATCCGTACAAAGGCGGCAATGATGCCCTGTTTGTGAAAAGCAAGATTGAAGTGGCCTTTGAAGGTTCCCAGACCGAGTTGAAGCGCCAGATGACGTACCGCATTTCTGAATTGCTGCTCTCAGACATGATGTACGGCGGTAGCCTGAAGGAAGTGATCCAAAGCAATTACCTGCTGCGGTTACCCGAGTGGTTTGTGTCTGGCGCGGCCGCGTACCTGGCCGAAGGCTGGAGCGTGGAGATGGATGACTACATGCGTGACATGATCCAGAAAACGGGTGGTAGACGTTCAGATCCTTTGTTTGCCCGTAACCAGCGCATGACCGGCCAAGCCATCTGGAACTACATCGCCGAACGCCACGGCACCGCCGCCATCCAGAACATCCTCAACCTGACGCGCATTACCCGTGACATTGAAATAGGCATTGCCAGCAGCCTCAACATGCCCTACAAGCGGTTCATGCGCGATTGGTTTGCCTACTACACCCAAATGAACACCTTTGCCGAAGGAACCCTGCCTTCGCCCAGCAAAGACAACAAAATCAAGAAATCTAATGCCCGCAATGCCCTGTACTCAGAGCCAGCCTTGAGCCCCAGCGGGCAGAAACTGGCCTACGTTACCTATGACCGGGGGGCGTACAAAGTACACGTTCGGAATCTAGCCTCCAAAGGCCAAAGGATTGTGTACCGGGGTGGATTTAAAATGCCTAACCAAGAGGTAGACCATACGGTGCCGTTGTTATCCTGGCGGTCAGAATCCCAACTGGGTATTTCTGATGTGCGGCGCGGGAAACTGCAACTCAAATTACAGGATGCAGGCCAACGGTACATTCCGGGCGTGGCCACGGTGAAGAATCTGTTAGGGAAAACAAACAACGTGCTCCCTTTGAATGCCTACAGCCAGGTAGCAGGAGTTGATTTCTCTGAAGACGGGCAATTCATGGTGCTGAGTGCCGTGAAAAACGGGCAGAGTGATTTATACCTGTACCGCGGCGGCCGGTTAGTTCGGCAGTTAACCAATGACGTGTTTGATGACCTGGAGCCGTCCTTTTTACCGGGCACCAGTAACCGCATTGTCTTCAGTTCTAACCGCTTTGCAGATTCACTTCAGTCTAGCCGGGGCAAGTTCAATGCGGTCGCCAATAACTTTGATATTTACCTGTTTGACCCTAACAATACCCAAAGCCGCTTCTGGCAACTGACCTATACGCCGTCTAATGAAGTGATGCCTATTGGATTGTCTGAAGACGAAATCATGTATTTGGGCGAGGAAACCGGTATCAGGTCGCTTTACCGCCATAACATTAAGACCGGCACCGTAGAGCGCGTCTCCGCTTTCCGGCAGAACATCAAAACCTATGATTATAACGTACGCACCGGTAACCTCACGTTTGTGGCCAATGACCGGGCGAAGGAATTTCTGTACCATTACCCTAATTCAGCCCTCACGGCCGTAGCGCAGACCGGCTTTAAAACCAGGCGCCAGGAAGTACTGGAAGGACATCTGCAGCGCCGTATTCAGCAAGAGAATGCGCGGGTGGCGGCGGCTTTAGCGGCCAAAGCAACGGCAGACTCATTGGCGGCAGTACGGGAAAGCCAGTTGGCGAGTGGTGTCATAGATAGTACTGCCCTAGACAGCACCGCAGCGCCGGTGAAACCAAGAGTGGCTGCCAAGCCCAGAACCATCATGGCCATGGGCACGCCAGATTCGCTGGTGTTAAATTACCCCAAACCGTATGATCTGCGTTTCGGGGTAAACAACCTGGTGACCTCTATCCATGCAGACCCGCTGCTGGGCTTCGGGTTTGTGATGGAAGTGGGCATGGCCGATCTGTTTGAGGATTACCGCATTAGGGGCGGGGTCTTTGCGCTCACAGACCTCCAGACCACCAACTTTTACGCCGAGTACTCCAACCTCAAGAACCGTTACGATTACCGGGTGGGGTATCAGAAGCAAAGCGTGTACCAGGCCAACGGAGCCTTTATAAGACGCTTGCACAAACATGAAATCTTGCCCGCCCTCAGCTATCCGTTGACCAATGCGCTAAGTGTGAAATTCCTGCCTCGCTACTCCAACATTAGGTACACCGTGATTGAGAACTTCTCTGAACCAGACATGGTGATGGATTTTGTGGGTGTAGGCGGTGAATTGGTGTATGACAACTCGGTGGTAACGGGCATGAACATGCGCGAAGGTACCCGCATGAAAGTAGGCATCACCCGCATGTACGGCATAGGAAACAAAGAGATCGGGTTTGGGAAGTTCTATGTAGACCTACGGCATTACCAGAAAATACACCGTGAGTTTGTGTGGGCTAACCGGTTAAGCTACGGCCATTCCTTTGGGCAAGACCCCAAAAAGTACTTGTTGGGTGGGGTAGACAACTGGATCAACGCCTCTGAAGACACGGTCAATATCACTGATCCGGCAGACTTTTTCTATCTTGACTTCGCTACCCCCATGCGGGGCTTCAACTACGGGGCCCGCAACGGCAGCCGCTACGTGCTTTGGAACACAGAACTGCGGTTGCCGCTCTTCCAGTATCTGTTTGAAGGGCCCATCAACTCTGGCTTCTTCCGAAACTTACAGCTGGTAAGTTTCTTTGACGCCGGAACCGCCTACAACAGCGGGAACCCGTTCAGCGATGACAACTCGGTAAACACCCAGCCGGTACCAAGGCCTCCGTTTGAGGTGATTGTCCGCAACTTTAGAAACCCGTTCATGTATGGCTATGGTTTCGGGGCGCGAACTACCTTGCTGGGCGTGTACGGCCGGTTTGACATGGCTTGGGGAGAAAGAAACCTGATCCGGGAAGGGCCTAAGTTCTACTTTTCCATGGGCTATGATTTCTAACCAGTTGCCTCTATTGGTAACTAACGTGAACTCGGGAATTGAAAGAGGCTTTAGGGTTAGCAACTATTCCTTTTGATGCTCTTTCGGGGTTCTATGTTGTGTTGCTCTTTCGGAGTTCCACTCCGGAAGCAACCTGCTGGGGAGTTCCACTCCCCTTCTTCTGCAACACCTGCCCGTGGTTCACGGCGGAGTAAGAACTCCGCAGCAGGCAGGTTCGGGAGTAGAACTCCCGAAAAGCAAAAACAGTAGAAACAGCAGAAATACTCCCTAAACAGGCATTGCAATAAACCGTATTTCCTCTTAATGTTAATGGGCTTGAAAAACAAAATCCATGAAAGCTACCTATACTACCTAACCTTAACAGTGGTAGACTGGATAGATGTTTTTACAAGACCCGTTTACAGGCACATCGTTCTAGAG
>NZ_JABFAM010000031.1 GCF_013623775.1 Rufibacter sp. XAAS-G3-1
ACTGCGGTCACACGCGGGAGAGTAGGTAGCCGCCAACCCCCAGCAAGCCGGCCCCGCCCCTGACAAGGAGGCGGGGCCGGCCCGTTTACGCCCACCCCGAAGCGCGCGCTATGCCCGGAAGCGCCCACCCCGCTGGCTGTGGGCCTGCCGCTGCGGAAACGGGCCGGAAGCGGCAGGTTTGCCTGTGCACTGCCGCAGACATCCGCTCGCTCCGCCGCTTTCCGCCTTTTTTTATGAAAACAATTCATAAACCCTCTGCTTTTTCCAGCCTATTCATTCTGCTGATTGTAATGGTTGGGGGATGCGCATCCTGAGCACCCCCAGACCTGCCTGATGCTTCTGACCTTTAAATGCCGGGTCGCCCTCAAAGCATTTTCTTCGCTCTGCCCTTAACAGCCGCTGGGTACCACGAGTTCTTTAAATCAATTGTTTAGTGCCTTAAGGACTATCCCCGCTCGCTCTTCCCAATCTTCGGTCTTCTCCCGATAGCAGCCAATAGAGCCATTATTTCTCTATCTGTTCTTCAGCAATCCCGAACAACTTTCTTGTTAATCAAGTTAAAATGGGTTTAGCTCTCCATTAGATTTATTGAACTCCTTTATGAATAGAAGTGGTTTAATGAACGTACTCCTTGATATCGTATACTAGCAATTATGTCCAGGGTCGCAAAACACTTCCATTTGATCAAAAGAAGCAAAGACCTATACCAAACGTCTGATATATTAAGTTTTAGAAGCAAATAGTTATCTTCACGTATAACCGGGATTTACTAGATGCTGCCTCTCCTATCTGGAACTGCTATTGCTGCAGTCATTTTAATTTTTATACATTTCTTTGGGCTAAGACTCAGGCAGAGGCTTGACTTCTCTCATATTCAATTTTTAAATGCATTAATCTCAAGAACAAAGTCTGTTCGGAAAATCAATAACTACCTCCTTCTCTTCCTTAGACTTCTTTTTGTGGCGGCGGCATTGTCTGCGGTTTTATTATTCCTGAACCAGCTAAAAAATAATAGCTCCCTATCAAATAACAATGCTGTGGTGCTGGTGGATACTTCCTGGAGTATGCAGAGTCCTTCCACAAAGAACGGAATCTCTAAAGCCGACCTGACCTTAGATGTTGTTTCGGATGTTGTCCAAAACCAATCTTCCATTAATAGAAGAGGCAGTACTGCACAATCAGGATCCAGTACATCCTTTTACTTGCCACAGGAGGGAATAGATAGAATAGAAAATCAGCGTCACTCTGGTCAAACGTATTTCTTGTCAGATTTCCAGAAGTCTACCTTTTCTCCAGATATACTAAAAAGTTTACCTAGAGCCCAAGCAATAACGCTGATTTCCCTTTCGTCCGGAAATACTTCTAATTTATTCATTGATTCGGTTTGGCTGGAGCAACCTATATTGATGCCTAATTCATTGGCAGGCATCTCTATACGGGTGGCGGGTAGCAATCTGAGTGAAAGCAGTCAAATAAAAGTATCGGCCTCAGAAGGAGGACAGTTGGTAGGGGCTACGCAGGTACTTCTGGATCCTGGCCAGAAAGCCACGGCACATTTTAAGATTCCCCTTAACAGAAATGAACCGAAAGAAATCACGTTTGAAGTAGAAGATCCGGTGACCACCTTTGATAATCAGTATTTCATTGTCCTTCCTAAGCCTTCGGCAATTCAGATTAGAATGAGTCGGGCGCAGTTACAGAAAGACCCGATAGTACAGGCCTATAAAGCTGAGCCAGCGTTTACTTTTTCCCAAAAAGCCCAGGCTCCAAACAGTTTATGGGTGTTGGATATTCCAACCAGCGGTGCTTCTTCTTTAGTCAATGAAGTGAAAGCGTGGGTAGAAGATGGGAATTCAGTGGTTCTTATTCCAACAGAGGTCACGCAACAAGCCACCGTTGACTTTCTTTCCAGAATTGGGCTGAGAGACGTAAGCGTGGAAAATCAGGAGCTTGGTGCAAAACCTTTGGGACAACCTGATTTGTCAGATGCCTTTTTTAGGCAGATTTTCGAAAAAGAGGTTCAAAACATGAAAATGCCAGAAGCCAAACCGGTTTTAACCTGGCGAAGCTCGTTCCATACTATTCTCAAGTTCACTGATAACACCCCTTTTCTAAGTACTTTCAGGGTAGGAAAAGGCAACGTCCATTTATTTGCGTCTCCCATTAACAATGCATCATCGTTTGTAGCGCACCCATTGTTTGTTCCGGTGATGTATCAGGTGGCATTATCTTCCAGCACTGGCAAATCAGTTTTATCACATCAGCCTAACAGCGGGAACATCAGTATTCCGCTGGAAGATGCAGTGGCATCCAAACAACCCTATTCTCTGGTACTAGGGCAACAATCGTTTATCCCTGACCAAAGGGTGAGGCAGAATCTGCTTCAGATGAGTCTTCCTCATGAGGTGAATAAGCCTGGGTTCTACAAATTAATGCGGGAAGGCAAAGTAGTTTCTACCATTGCCATGAACATACCCAGAGCAGAATCAAGATTGGAGGGCTATTCAGTGGACGAATTAAAAGAACTACTGGCGGAGCATGGAAAGAACATTCAGGTACTGGAGCCCGAAGAAAGCATTTCGCTGCAAAAACAACTGCAAAAGGAAGCAAGCGGCCCCTCCCTTTGGAAATATTGCCTAATATTGTGTTTTCTGTGCCTCGGGCTAGAGGCAGTCATTTTAAGCACTAAAAAAAGTGGATCTCCTATTTAAAGCGGTAACCATAGTTGATGCAACTTCTGGGTTGAACGGCCAGACAGTAGACCTCCTCCTGAGGGAAGGCCGTATCCACCAAATGGCTCCTTCCATTGAGGAGGCAAATGCACAAATTATTCCCGGCCAGGGGCTGCATTGCTCTATTGGGTGGTTTGACTTAATTGCCTTTAGTGGAGAGCCCGGGTATGAGCACAGGGAAACGCTAGACAATTTTGCAAGAGCGGCGGCCTATGGGGGATTTACCGAGGTGGCGTGTTTGCCTAACGTAAACCCTATTACCCAAACCCGCGCTTCTATTGAGTTTTTCAAAAATAAGCCCATAAACGGTTTTGTCCGGTTGCATCCCTTGGCCGCGGTCAGCCATGACTTAGAGGGAAAAGACTTATCTGAGATTCTGGATCTGAAAGCGGCGGGTGCCATTGCCTTTACAGACGGTACTGTGCCGTTGCAAGCCGAAGATTCTGTATTGAAAGCGTTGGAATACCTCAAGCTTTTCGGGGGAGTTTTGATAAATCGGCCTGAAAACAAGAAAATAGCCACTGGCGGGCAAATGCACGAAGGAACCGCCAGTACGCGCTTAGGGCTCAAAGGAATTCCGGCTATAGCCGAAGAAGTACAGGTGTCCAGAGATGTACAGTTGCTGAGTTACGTGGGCGGAAGGCTGCATTTCACCCAATTGTCTACGGCGGCGGGCATCAGTTTAGTGCGGAAAGCCAAAAAACAGGGCATAAACGTCACCTGTGACGTGGCTGCCCATCAGTGCGCTTTCACAGATGAGATGATGGAGCCCTTCAACACGAATTATAAAGTAAGTCCGCCGTTCAGAAGCGAGGCAGACCGGCTGGCTATTTTGGAAGGTTTGCAGGACGGAACCATTGACACCTTGGTATCGGCCCACATGCCGTGGGATGAAGAAGCAAAAGAGCTGGAATTTGACTTAGCCGAAGCGGGCATCATAGGTTTACAGACGGCGTACGCCATCGCGAATGAAACGCTTTCTTCCCATTTGTCAAGCCAGGAGCTGATGCAGAAGCTGGCCGTTAACTCCCGAAAGATAGTAGACTTACCCATTCCTTCCTTGGCTGAAGGTGCCGTGGCTAACCTCACGTTTTTCCATCCGGCCAAAACCTGGGTGTTTGAGGAAAGCCTGAACGCCTCGGCCGCCAAGAACAGCCCTTTCTTTGGACGAGAGTTAAAAGGATGCGTGTTCGGGACGTACTTGAACGGGCAGCTTACGCGAAACCCAGCCTTCCACAACTAGAGAGACTTCAAATGTTTGACAGAGCTGTTGTAAATACCGCCATCAGGTATGGCGTAACCGGGGGGATTGTAAGTTTCGCTTTTGTGTTGATTCTCGCTTTACTGGGGTTTGAGAATCCGTATGATACTACCAGCGAGTATTCTTCTACCCTTGTTTTCGTCTCTATTTTTATATTTCTGGCCATAAAGTACTTCAAGAAGTTTCATGATACCGAACTAGGGTTCGGGAAAGCGTTTAAGGTGGGCCTGCTCACCGTCTTCTTCCTGGCCTTCACCTTCGCCCTGCTACTGTGCATCTACTCCGTTTTCGCGGGCGAAGAAATGATAAAAGAATATATTATATTGAGTCAGAAACGGATGGAGCTAACCAAGCCGGAGTTAACGCAGGTGATGGGGGAAGTAAATTACAAGAATGCTTACCAGAACTTGAACCAGCTGAACGCTTATACGCTGGCGCAAATCAGCTTTGTGAATAGAATGGTAACGGGTTTCTTTATTAGCATCGTTTTAGGCGTCTTTTTTAGAAAATAAACCAAAAACCAAAACCAATTCACCATGAATGAACAAACCGTTACTCCAGGCTCCGTAGGTGTGCGCTACGGTATTATGACCGGCTTCGCCTCCATCATTTTCAGCCTTGTGCTTTACCTTACAGGGTTGCATACCAATAAAATGGTGTCCTATTTAGGCATGATTATTCCTATTGTAGGGATTGTCATGGCTTACAATTATTTCAAAAAGGAGAATAATGGCTTTATGTCTTATGGCCAGGGCTTGGGTACCGGTACCATTTTATCGGCTGTTTCTGGGGTTTTAAGCGGAATCTTCACGTATATCTATCTAAAGTTTGTGGATGCAAACATCATTCAGCAAATCCGGAATGCGTCTATAGAGGAGATGGAAAGCAAAGGGATGAGTGATGAGCAGATAGAGCAAGCCACCAGCATGACCGAGAAATTCACTAGCCCCGAGATGATGTTGGTCATGGGTTTTATTGGTGCGATTATTTTAGGCTTCATTTTATCTCTTGTTATTGCGGCTATCATGAAGAGAAACCGTCCAGAGTTTGAGTAAGAATTTTCATGCAGAAGAGCGTAGATATTTCGGTGGTAATACCACTTCTTAACGAGGCAGAGTCACTGCCAGAACTTACCCAATGGATAAACCGTGTGATGGTATTGCACGGTTTTCTTTATGAGGTCATTTTGATTGATGATGGCAGCACAGATACTTCCTGGAAAATGATTCAGGAACTGTCTCTGCAAGACCCAAACCTCAAGGGCATCCGGTTCAACCGGAACTACGGGAAATCTGCCGCCCTCAATGTTGGCTTCAAGGAAACCCAGGGAAGAGTGGTCATCACCATGGATGCCGATTTGCAGGATAGCCCAGACGAGATTCCTGATCTCTACCGCATGATTGTGGAAGAGGGGTATGACTTGGTTTCCGGCTGGAAAAAGAAGCGCTATGATCCGTTGAGCAAAACACTGCCCACCAAGCTGTTCAACGCCGCTACCCGCAAGATCTCTAAAATAAAACTTCATGACTTTAACTGCGGGCTTAAAGCGTATGATGAGCGCGTGGTGAAAAGCATTGAAGTGTACGGCGAGATGCACCGGTATATCCCGGTTATTGCTAAGTGGAACGGTTTTGGAAAGATAGGCGAGAAAGTGGTGCAGCACCGCGAGCGGAAATACGGCACTACCAAGTTCGGCTTAGAGCGTTTCGTTTATGGGTTCCTGGACTTGATGTCTATCACGTTTGTCTCTAAATTCAGGAAGCGCCCCATGCACTTCTTCGGGAGTTTGGGTACTATCTCGTTTTTGATTGGTTTCCTGATTACTTCTTGGTTGGTGATAGAAAAGGTATACCACTCTTTTCAAAATCAGATGGTTAGGGACGTCACGGATCAACCTTTGTTCTTTCTAGCCTTGGTAGCCGTGGTGGTGGGTGTGCAGTTATTTCTGGCCGGCTTTCTGGCCGAAATGGTTTCCTTGTCTGGTAGAAGAAAAGACGAGTACCTGATTCGGGATAATATCGGTTTTTAAGCTATGGCGTATATTGTTCTTGTGGGGCCGGCCTATCCCTTTAGGGGAGGGATAGCCGCCTCTACTGAAAGCCTGGCCCGTACCTGGCAGCAGATGGGGCACCAGGTTGAAATCTACACCTTCACCACGCAGTATCCAGCCATTCTCTTTCCAGGCAAGTCTCAATTAGTAGACGGGCCGCCGCCTCAGGATCTAACTATCCACCAGGAGTTAAGCTCCATCAACCCCTTCACCTGGATTAGCCTCGGCTACAAGATCAGGAAAAAGAAACCCGATGTAGTTTTGTTCAGGTACTGGCTCCCTTTCATGAGCCCCAGTTTAGGGACAGTTGCCAGAATCATCAAGGGAAACAAGCACACGAAAGTAGTAGCTCTTACAGATAACATAGTACCGCATGAAAAACGCCCCGGCGATAAAGAACTCACCCGATTCTTTGTAGATGCCTGTGATGCGTTCGTCACCATGTCGGCTACCGTACAAGAAGAGCTAAAGCAGTTCAGCAAAACCAAACCAATCGCCTGTCAGGGACATCCCATTTATGACACGTACGGTCCCAAAGTAGAAAGAGCCGAAGCCCTGAAAGCGTTAAACTTACCTGACGGCAAGTACCTTCTATTCTTTGGCTTCATTAGACCGTACAAAGGGTTAGACCTCTTGTTAGAAGCTATGCAAGATTCTAGGCTTCGGCAAAGGGGCATCAAACTGATCGTGGCAGGGGAGTTCTATGAATCTCCAGACCTGTATACCCAACTCATAGAGGAAGGCAATTTACAGAACAGAGTGATTCTAGCCACCGAATACATTCCCCATGAAAAGGTAAAGGACTACTTTTCTGTAGCAGATTTAGTGGTGCAACCCTACAGGGATGCCTCCCAAAGCGGAGTAACCCAGATAGCCTATCACTTTGAAGTGCCCATGATTGTTACAAATGTGGGTGGTCTTAGCGAAATGATACCAGACCAGAAAGTAGGGTACGTCGTAGCGGTTGATCCAAACGCAATCGCAGATGCTATAGAAAGATTCTACAAAGAGAATAAAGCATCTGATATGATCCTGAATATAAAGGAAGAGAAACAAAAGTATACCTGGGAGGCATTAGCCGATGCTATTATAGATGTAGCTGGTATATAGGAAAGGCTTTCTTTAGTAAAAATCTCCGCAAGAAGGAACTTCCGAGTGCCTGAGATTGGTTACGTCTGAGGCTCCGGTCGGGGGCTACCAAAGACGAGGT
>NZ_JABFAM010000032.1 GCF_013623775.1 Rufibacter sp. XAAS-G3-1
AGTTAACGCCTGGTGCTTCCTTACCCCTTGCGTGCTCGGAATGTGACATTCCCGCGAAACGGCTCTGTTTATCATAATAACTGTTATAAGCGAAACCGCCCTGATTCGCTGGAAACGGGGGGTGCGGTTTTGGCACTTTAGAGGGGAGGGGAATCGTGCGGGTCGCTTTCAGTTGCCCGGGCTATGTCGTACATTCGGTGCTTGGTTCCGTTTAGCCCACTAAAAATAGGCCACTAAACGGAATAACTACTTAAATACTGTAGTTGGCGGTAATACAAAAAATATTGAACTATGACAGACGATGAAAAGAAGGTAGTAAAGCTACTATTTGAGAGATTTAAAGGACTTTATTACAAACAAAAAGTATTAAGTGATATGCTTGAAGAAATAATCCCAACACTTCAGGAAAATCCACTTCCACCTGAAAAGATAGCTCGAATAGAAGATGCGGATTGGAAAATTACTGAAGTCGAACTAGAAGAAATAGAAAACTTGTTAAAAAAATTATAAAACTATGGATTTTAATATAGGAGATGTTGTAGAGTTGAAGTCCGGAGGACCTAAAATGACAATTCAAAAAATTGTAGGAAAATCAACCGATAAGATGGAGAACTTTGCTCTTAAAACAGCTGGACATTCGGATGGAGATTTAGTCTGTCAATGGTTTATAAACAACAAACTTGAAACAAATATTTTTAAACCAGAAACCTTGAAAAAAATATAAAAATTACTACCGCCAACATTTTGTAAAAGTTAGGCTACGGCCGAGAGCGTTGACAGTAATTTTATAAAATAAAAACATATTCAAACCAAATTAACAAAAATTATGAAGAAAATTATTCTCCTAATTGCAGTTGCTTTAATTGGAACAGTAAGCTATGGACAATCAGCAAAAGAAATGCTTAGTGAAATTGAAGGCAAATGGCAACTTGACGACAATGGTAATGTTACAATAGTTAAAGTAATAGAAGCACCTGAACTTAAAAAAGAAGAAATCTTTAATAGAGCTTTAAACTATTTTACCTACAATTATATAAGCGGCAAATCAGTTATACAAACCCAAGACAAAGAAAATGGACACATTGTTGGCAAGGGAATTTATGACAATGTTCATATAGGCGTATCAATTATTACAACCCATGTGGACGCTTGGCATATTTTAAGAGTTGACGCTAAAGACGGTAGGGCAAGAGTAATAGTAACTTTAACAGAATACGAAAAGAAAATTGTTGGAGGTGACACGCCCCCTTCTTATTCCACAATGAAAGTTGCACAGGAATATCCAATCAATCCTAAAGGCATGCAAAAAACTGTTATGACAAAAGCTTTCTACAAAGCATTTAAGAAGGCAAACAATACATTAGATGCTGTTGAAAAGGCAATTAAAGAGGGGAGTACGTCAAAATCTATTGAAAATTCTGAATGGTAAAGACACTGCCATAAAAATTACCTAATTTTTAGATTTTGCAAGCAGTAGTTTCATTCTTTCTAATAAATTTTCATAGTCAATATCATTCTACATATAAGTCTTCCTTCCGCCGTTCTAACAGCCTGTTAACTGGTATTAAAAACAATGGCAGTAATTTTAAATTATTGATTATGAAACTTGGAGTTAGAAAACCTTTATTAATAAACAGGTTAGTTATAATTTCAACTACTATTTCAATTTTTTTTGGCTGCAACACCTCTTCTAATGAGTCGGCCAAGGTCGACAGATATAACGATAGCCTTGTACTTGCTGGAAGGGAAGCAGCAGCAAGAGTGGAATTTATTGCTGACAGTATTTACAAAACAACACCGGAATATAAGCTTAAACAAAAGAAGATTGCTAAACTTGAATTAAAGAAGGATAAAATTAAAGATAAATACCAAAATATTGTAGATGATTGTTACGGATGGACTACTTTGAGTAACCGTCGAAATTCTGCAAGTTCATGGACATTCAATCTAACTAAATTTGAGGAAATAATGACTAAAAGAGGTTTTAAACGTGGAGAAAATACAGGAGATTTTGAAGGAGAGGATGGCAGTTTTATTGTAAGAATTCATTATGGCGGAGCAGTTCCCTCAAGCTCAGGATGGCAGCATAAATGGGATATCTTTGTAGATATTAATGAAGATAAAATCAAATAAAAATAGCACCACTAAAACAATATAACAGTAATAACTGGCTTAGTGTTTATTGGTGTTTTCAAATCCTACCTCCTATAAGCATCTGCTTCTTTCTACCGCCCGATTCCCCTTCCCCGGTTCTGCTGCTGGGGCTTGTCCAGGCCCAGCGCCTTTTTCACTTCCTGGGTGATACTGGCCATTGCCTCGTTGACCGTTTTCAGCGCCTTCCGCGCCAAGTCCAGGTAAACGCTCCCCTTGGTGTTCAGGCTCACCCCCCATCTTTTGGAAACCTCATGGTTGAAGGTTTCCATGGCGTAGTCCGCCAGCTTCTGGCGGGAATTCGGGGTGTCCAACTCCTGTAGGCGTCCGTAGTCCTGCTGGGTAGGCTTGGCCTGCTTCTCGATTCCAAGGAATTGCCTGATTAATGGCTCTATGGACGATTTCAGGTGCGTTTCCGCCAATTCCTTCACCTGCCTGGTGAAAACTATGCTCGCGGCCTCTTTGATGGCTGCGGGGGCCTTGTTCAGGGCATAGCTGGCATTCAGGGTGATGCCCTCCTTTCCGGAGTTCACCAGCTGCTCCGCTATGGCCTGGACGGCTTCCTTCTGCCTGGCTGCCGCTGCCGCGGTGTGCTGCTGTTTGGCCTGGGCGTCTTTCACCTGGCTCTCCCTTCGCTTGTTTTCCAATTGCAGGTCTATGCTCTGCTGCTGCAGGGCGGTTAGGGACGTTTTGACGCCCTCCACGTATTTCTCGGGGCTAAGCCTGTCCTTGAAGGTGAACTCCGGCACAGCGGCCTTATTCTGGCTCTCCCGGGCCTCTTTGAGGTGCTCCAGGTACCAGCCCTCGCCCGTGTGCCTGGCTTTGCTGTCCCGCACGCCCCGGCTCAGCTCGAAAGGCTCCATGGCCTCCGCGTACCGGTCCTGCTGCAAAGACAGGCTCTTCTTGTTGCCCATCAGGTCTTTGGCCGACAGACGGCCGTCCTCGGTCAGGGGAACCACTACCGCGTGGATATGGGGCGTCTTCTCGTCCAGGTGCAGCGTGAAGCGCATGATGTTCGCTTCCCCGAACTCCCGGGCCACAAAATCAAAATTAGTTTGCTGCCATTGCTTAAAGCGCGCCGGCTCACTGGCTAGCTTTACCATGTCCTCGTGGGAGCCGGTCAGAACGAGCGACAGGTACTTTACCGCGTCCTTCCGGATGGCCTTCTTCCCCTGGTAGCCTTCCTGGATGCGCTGGGTGATGGCCTCGGGCAGGGGGAGCAGGTGCGCCCCGTTCCCCAGGGCGCGGTTCTCGTTCAGCTCCCGCCGCGAAGGGTCGGTGTGGGGGTACGTGTGCTCGTGGCCGGGCGTGCGGTCGATGTGGTGACCGGTGCCCCCTCCGGAGCCGGAGCCTTTGCTGGCGTGGAATACGGCGAATCCCATGGTTATCTGCTGTTTTTGGCGTTCCTGGGGGTCTTAGGGGTCTCCCCTGACCCATCTGACTTATGCGGTGCAGCTAATAAGTCTAGTGGGCTATACTTCATGCTGAGCTTACGCATTCCAAGGTACGCATTTCTTTCCTTTTTCGGTTCCTCGTCCTGCCTGGGCCCGCGCTTTGTTTTTTTGTTTGGCCTTTTTTCCCTTCTGTTTTCTTGCCAGTTGCTTTCTGTTTCTGGACAGGCGCGGGGGGAGGCTTTCTCTTGTATTTGTTTTTTTTATTTATTTAACTATTTATCTATTTAGGGGGTACCTAACTATCTAATAAATAAGTGTTTACAACAGCGAAAACGAACCTTTTATAAGCGAAAACGAACCTTTTATAAGCGGAAACGAACCTTTTATAAGTCTAAAACGAACCTTTTATAAGCGAAAACGAACCTTTTATAAGCGAAAACGAACTAAATTGTATTTCTGTTTTTTTATTTAGTTCGTTTTCGCTTAAATTGTGATCATGGAACTACAGAAAATTAATATCGACAAGAGAATCATGCAACATAATGCCATTACATCAGGGCGTTTTGATTTTACTGCTTGTCAATTAGATATCTTATTTATGCTGTTGGCCTCTTTAGGGAAGGATGATGCTCCAGGAAAAATATACTCTCTGTATGCTAAGGACATTGAAACTATAACTGGTCGTAAATGGAATTACCAGCAGTTGCAGCATGCTACTGAAGAAATGGGAAGTAGAATGTTTGTTATTGAAACAGAGAAGTCACTCAAACAACTTTGGCTTTTCTCCATGGTAGAATACCAAAAGGGAAAAGGATACTTTGATGTTTCTTTAAGTGATAAGGCACGCCCCTATCTCTTCGAACTGAAAAGTAACTTCACTGTTTTTCAGCTTAAATCTGCTCTGTCGTGCACAAGCAAATATGCCAAGCGACTCTACGCTCTGGCTTGTCAGTGGAGACATACTGACCCAGTTAAAATTTTGAGCATAAATGAACTGAAGGAAATGCTTTATCTGAAAGACCCTACAGGAAAACAGAAAGAGCAATTCACTGAAATTACTGCCTTTAAAACAAAAGTCTTAGATATAGCTAAAAAGCAAATCAATGAAGAGACAGATATTAATTTTGATTATGAACTCATAAAACGTGGACGCTCCTTTGAGTTCATCAAGATTTTTGTTGGCGTCCAGAAAATACGCCAGGTGCAAATTGATTTAAATGAACCCATAGACTACCAGAAGCACGTTAGGAATGTGATGGCATATGGGGTTTCGGAAAGTGCGGCCAAGCAGATAGCCCTGCGTCATTATGCCGACTTCGAGGCGACAGTGACAGACCTCAAGAAAGCCATCTCCGAGGGCAGGAAGGTAGACGACCCTGCCGCTTACCTGGTTGCCGTGTTTCAGAAAAAGGGCGTCCTGAAGTAGGGTGGGAGATAAAATAAGGCTGTTTGAGGTGTTCAGATACACCTTGACAGGTGCCTGGTTTTTCTTTGGCAGGAATCCTGGCGATGACACTGTCCATCTTTGGTCACTCAATTTGGCTTTCCCTTACCCTAACTACATAGGTAGGGTAAGGGAACAACATCTGCCGGGCACATCAGACGACATGATAGATGTTGAGGTTGAGGGCCAGGGCGGCTATACCAGCCTTTACAGGAATCAGATTCGCTACCTCCGGAAAGCCGGGAAAGCCCAGCAGATGCAGTGCCTGGTGAATGGCTTTAGGGAAGAGCTGGAGAAGGGCGAAAAGAAGATGCCGCCTCTTTAGTGACCTCTGTCAGCTGAAGAGCCGCTTCCACCAGTTACCCTTGGGCTGCTCCGGCTCTGGCTGGATCTCTTCCTGGGTTTGGCCCCCCGGGGCCTGTGGCGCTGCCAGTAGATAGGTCTGTTTTTCGACAACGCCCAATAGGCGTTTGACCTCTTCTCTCGCCTCCCTTTCCCGGTGCTCGGCTTCGCGGCGACGGCTTTCCTCAATAGTTATCTTTTCCTCGGCATGCAGCAGTTTCAGCTTTAGAAGCTCGATTTCCCCTGTTGCATTGCTGGTTTCTGGGGGTGTTGCAGACTGCTGCACACTGTTGCTTTGCGGCAGTGTCTCACCCTGTTGCAGTGTTGCGGGCATTTTGAAGGATTGGTACACCCTGCTCAACTCACTCGTGTCAAGCACGGGGTTGTCATCATTGTCAAAATGCTTGCTTAGCTTCCCTGCCTTGATGTGACGATGTAAGGTGCTGCGGTTCTTCCCAGTGAGCCGAGCAGCCTCCGATATGCTGATTTTTGCCATGTTGCACGCTGTTGCTTGCGACAAGGTAGCAACAGCGTGCAACATGGTGCAATATTTAAGAGGAAACAGAAGGGAAAAGAAATATAAAGTTGTCTTTTTGACAACAAAATAGTATATTTGTCGTAAATCAAATTGCCTCATGCACGTCATCAGTTACAAGGCTATCCGAGAATATTACGAGAAACATGCCGCTGCCAAACCTTACCTGACAGCCTGGTTCAAAACCGTCAGAAAGGCGGAGTGGAGTAGCGTTAGTGATATGCGGCATGACTTTCCCAGTGCGGAGATGGTGGTGGACGGGAAAGCTGTCTTCAATATCAAGGCAAACGACTACCGATTAGTGGCACTGATAGGCTTTCGGGCGAAAAGAGTATTTGTGCTCTGGATTGGCACCCACGCCGAATATGACAAGGTCCGGATAAAGGACCTGTGAGGCAGCATAGATTAATCATTCAGAATAAAGCATCTCAACCCATGGACATTAAATTAATTCACACCGAGGCCGATTACCAGGCCACCCTGCAACGCATTCGGGCCTTATGGGAGGCCGAGCCAGGCACCCCGGAGGCCGACGAGTTGGAAGTCCTTGTTATGCTTGTCAATAAATTCGAGGAAGAGCATTACCCGATTGAGGAGCCGGACCCGATAGACTACATCAAGATCCGGATGGAGGAGCTGGGTCTGAGGCAGGAGGATCTGGTGCCTTACATGGGTAACAAGGGTAATGTCTCGAAGGTACTTAACCGCAAACGCGCGCTCTCCCTGGAGATGATCAGGAACCTGCACCGGGGGCTGCGCTTCCCGCTGGAGGTGCTTATTGCGGAGCCTTCTCTGCCGACAAGCGCTGTCAGTTAACGCCTGGTGCTTCCTTACCCCTTGCGTGCTCGGAATGTGACATTCCCGCGAAACGGCTCTGTTTATCATAATAACTG
>NZ_JABFAM010000005.1 GCF_013623775.1 Rufibacter sp. XAAS-G3-1
CCCCAGAAGGGTTCCTGCTCAAGATAGTCCTGTTCCTTTTTGCCTACACAATCAACAAATGTATTTAATCGCAACTTGAGTTAAATAAGTAGTCGCCCATTTTTCCCTACAAGATCAGCCTGGGAGCGAGGGGTAGGTTCTGCCTCTCCACCTCGTTCTAAGCGCACCAAGCATTCAGTAAGGGACAAATACATTTCAAAAGAAGTTATCCTTTGTTTTAGCTTGAAGCTGTTTAGAGTTTTGCGCCTGTTTTCCTAAAAACACCCTGAAAACGGCGGTACAAGCGGATGCTTGCGGTAGTATGCAAATAACGGCCTCTGGTTTTTGGCCTATTTTCATAAAAATAGCCTAAAAACCAGAGGCATAACCGGACGTTTGCCCCAGAGGAATTGCTTTAAATACCGGTTCATGAAAAACTCTAAACAGGTTCCTTGATTAGAAAACGAACCTGTTTAGTAAAGCCGAACTAATACCCTCGCCCTTGCTGCGTGTTTTCACCCGCAAGCGAAAAGGCCTATTTCCTCTGCATGAGTACCTCGCTACAGGGTAAAGAGGCTGACATTATTTGGTTTTCCGTAGCGACGTTCCCCTGTAACGTCATACGCATTCCTCTCCTAAGCCTAACGCCTAGGTGAAAACACCAAAATGGTGGCTGAATTGGCTATTCTTGTGCTTTCCTGAACAGCCTCAACGGCAAAAAAAGAAGGGCCTGCATGACGCAGGCCCTTCTTTAAAATTTGCTAGTGGTTTAGTAAGAGAAAGATTATTCCCACCCAGGGTTCTGGGTTAACGTTACTCCTTTTTCTTTGTAGAGAACAATTTGATCCAGCGGGATCGGGTTCAGATAGTACTTAGGATTTATATTGGTTCGCTGGGTGGCAGCAGTCCAGGCTGGCGTAATATAACCTTCCACATCGGTTTGGCTCTTATCCAGTACCACGGCAGCGCTAATACCCGGATGATCAGCTTTTCTAATCCAGGCTCCCATGTTGATCTCAGGGTTTGTTACAGTATTGGTATACTCTAACTTCTTCCATCTTTTCAGGTCATCTAGTCTGAAGCCTTCAAAGACCAGTTCAATTCTTCTTTCGCGGCGAATTTCCCAAATTAAGGATGGTACGGTTGCATCTCTTTCTGGATCATCATACACTTGACCATTCACGGCTGGCTGGCCACCCATTACCTGTAAGTGGGGGATATTGATGCCTGGTCTGCTTCTCAGTACATTGATAGAGATATTCAGATCATTCTGAGTTAAAGCAGGCCCGCCAACGGTGGCTAATTCTGCCGCCGCCTCAGCGTAGTTGATAAGCACCTCTCCGTAACGGATAACAGGAGCATCAGCATAGCCACCACTCAAACTTCCTTCAGGCAAATCTTTTATCTCTTCATTCAGGAATTTATGGGTGGCAACACCTGTGGTAGAGTAATTACCCGCTATCCCATTCAGCCTTAATTGATTTGAAACAAAAGTTTGGGTGATTCTTGGGTCTCTATTGGCCATTAACTTCGTAATGCCTTGATCGCCCTGGTAGACTGGAGAAATTCTCACTGGAAGTCCATCATTGGCTAAATAAGAATCTAACAAGTCTTTGGATGGCCCACTCTGAGGCTCTTTGTTGTTATAGCTATTAAGGGCATGGGTAAGTATACCAGGCGCATATTCTCTGTAGAGAATCACTTCAGGATTTCCTGCTAAGTTAAGAGAGTTGAATACTTCTCTGTAATTGCCTAAACGGTATCTGCCTGATTTGATTACCTCATTGGCAGCCCACTTAGCTGCCTCAAGGTATTCTGCTGCTTTGGCAGAATTGTTAAGGTGGTATTTCTGCCAAGTACCTTCAAATAAGAATACTCTTGACATGTGGGCTAACACCACATCTTTATTCACAGTAAGACCTTTAGTACCATTGCTGAGACGTACATGTTCAGCCGCATACCTAAAATCAGCCAAGACACTGTCCATCACTAGGGTACGGGAATCTCGTGGTTTATAAAGTTCCTCAAGATCAGTTTCTACCAGTGCATTACTGTACCAAGGAACATCACCAAAACGCTTAGTCAAATCATGGTACTCTAATGCTCTGAAGAAACGGCCAATGCCTCTCCAGTGGTTGATGGCTGCTTGATCCATTGGCACCGTTTGTACCCGGTTAATGAAGATATTAGCCTTTCTAACCCAAGTGAAAGTCCAACCACCACCAGAAGATGGAACAGCATTGGGTGTGAATTGGACTGGGGTAGTAGGAGCAAAATCATCATTCAATGCTTGCCCAGTAAAGTACCTACCCCAGGTATTACCAGAACCATACCCGGTAAAGTAAGCGGTATAGAACCCGTAGGAAAAGGTTCTAACACTATTTTCATTTACCCAATAGGTTTCGTCCCTTAATTGATCTATAGGGGGGGTTTCAAGATAGTCTTCACAGCTAAACAAGGTTAGCGCAAAGAAAAAAACTGCTATTAATCTAGTTTTCATGTAGTTACGTATTAAAGGGTTACCTGAAGACCAAAGGAAAGATTCGTTTGGTAAGGGTATACCCGGCCAAATGTTGCTGGGTCATTCAAACCAGAAGTTGTATAATTCACTTCTGGGTCAATTGGAATATCACCTAAGTTGTCAAAGGTAAGAAGGTTCTCCCCGCTAAAGTAAACCCGTACGCGCTCAAGCTTTGCTCTACGGGTTAACGTTTGAGGCAAAGTATACCCAATTGCTAAGTTCTTAACTCTCATGTAAGAAAGATCAAGCAAATACTTAGTTTGTGGCAGGAAGTTTCTGAAAGCCGTTGATTGTTCAGCATCTGTAGGGCGAGGGTAGAAGGCATTTGGGTTCTCTTCTGTCCAGTAGTCTGTTTGATGGGCAAAATAGGTTGCTTCACCAGCCCTGAAACCAGGGATAATGATCTGTCCTGATCCCCAGAAATCACGTTTTCCTACTCCTTGGAAGAAAACACTCAAGTCAAATCCTTTCCATTCTGCCCCAAGGCGTAAACCATACTGGTAACGGGGAGTAGAGTTACCTATCACTTTCTGATCGCCAGGGTTAGTTACCGTTCCAGAACCACGGTCAATTTTACCGTCACCGTTTAAATCTTTGAATTTAATGTCGCCTGGGCCGTAGAAGAAACCAGCATTTTCAAAAAGTGTCTGGGTAGCAATTCCTTCTTTTAAGACATACTTGCCGTTTTGTAGGATGAGGTTTCCATTAGCATCCTGTCTAAAATCATCTTTGGTGAAATAACGATCTGTTTCAAATCCCCAGATTTCGCCTAGAACTCTACCAGGTCTATTGGCAGTAAGGCCTGTGTTATTAGCAAATTCAGTGACTTCTTCTTTGAAGTCAGACAACATGGCCGTAGCAGTGAAACGTAAATTGTTTTTAAACTCGTGAGTAAAGTCAACCGCTAATTCCCAACCAGTAGTGGTCAATTCACCAAAGTTCCTGAGCGGAACCGGGGCACCTAATGTAACTGGTAGTACTTCTCCTGCGCTGTGTATATCAGTGGTTTTTCTTTGATACCAGTCAAAAGTAATCCCAAACTTATCTCTGAAGAATCTTGAATCCAACCCGAAATCAAGGGTAGTTACTGTTTCCCAGGTCAGCGCCTCTTGTATATAAGAAGGAGTTCCTACTTGAGCAGTATTCACTCCGCCTATCACCCAACCGGACGTACCCGGCGTCATAGTAGAGTAGATGTTGTTAATGTTAGCGTTCTGGTTACCTATAGATCCCCAAGAACCTCTAAGCTTTAAGAATGTCAAAACTGGCTGAGTAAATTCCATGAAGGACTCTTCACTGATCACGTAACCAGCAGACATGGATGGGAAAAAGCCCCATTTCTGGGCCCTAGATAATCTAGAAGACCCGTCATATCTTCCGTTTACTTCCAAGAGATATTTATTCTTGAAAGAGTAGTTGATACGCCCAAAGAAACCAAGGGTAGTCCATTTGTCACGGTTTCCGCCTACTAGTTGGTCTCCTGTGGCAAGAGGAAGTTCTCCTTGATCTGGGTTTAAAAGGCCTCTTCTCTCAGCGTAATTCCACCAGTACTCCATCTCCTCTACATCGCCCCCGGCTATCACTTTGAAGGAATGGTCATTGACATCTTTCACATAAGTAGCAAAAGCCTTACCTGTTAACATTTCTCTGCGGCTGTTCTCATACCGCACTTTATCATAGGCAGCCGTAGTATAAGGCCCATATGGCCAGGTTCCTCCGCCAGTCCAGTAATTATAGGCTGTGACAGCCCCACCTGTCTGGTGAACCTGACCGGAAGTATTGTTATAAGTAAAGTCTGCGTCTACTGTTAAACCAGGCATTGGTTTTAGGGTTCCACCTACCGCAATTCTAGATAAAGAGGTTCTATTATCATTCATTTTGGCCTGCTCTACTTCTGTAATGGCACTTCTGAATGGCCTACCTTCATAGGTACCATATGGGAAGTTGCCAGGCCATCTGAATAAATAAAACCAAGGATCATACGTAGCAGAACCGTAGTTGAAGGGCTCAGTAGTCAAAGTGTTTGCATACAGAACTCTGGCTCTGGTATCTAGCCAATCTGTCACCGCAGTGGTAACGTTAAGGTTAAGGGTATATCTATTGAACTCATCTGGGTTCACTTTCAACACTCCTTGTTGTCCTAGAAAACCAGCACCAATACGGAAGGTGGTTTTTTCACTTCCGCCAGAAACAGATAAGTCATGCTTTTGCATAGGCGTCCATTCACGTATGAACATATCAGCAGGGTCCCAGGTTCTATAGAAAAACAAACGTCCGTTTCTAACCTCAAAGTCACGGCCCATTACCATTTCAGGCCCTAAGTCCTGGCCTCCGTATTGCTGCTCCCAATCACGTATTTTCTGGATAGCAACGTCATCAAAGTAAACCCCTACAATCCCCATCTCGGTTAAATTAGGGTTTGTTCTTCTGGCAGAAGCAAGCGCCATTTCACCGGCGTCAGCCGCATTGGCCATTTCAGCCGTTTGCGTTGGCCTGTTCCAGGAGAAGTTATTGTTGTAGTTCACCCGGGTAGGTGCGCCTTTTTTCCCTGTTTTAGTAGTAATCAAGATAACACCCCAGGCAGCTCTGGCTCCGTAAATAGAAGCAGAAGCTGCATCTTTCAAGACAGAGATAGACTCAATATCTTCAGGGTTCACCAATTGCAAACTAGGCACCTCCACGTTATCTACTAAGATCAATGGCTGCGCACCTCCTCCACCACTCAAAGTACCGGCCATACCCCGTAAGTTAATGGTAGGGTTTTGCCCAATCTGACCGGTAGGACTGGTGATCGTTAAACCTGGGGTGGTTCCCTGCAAAGCACGTCCCACATCAGTAACTGGCCTAGATTCCAGCACCTTAGTATCTACAGTAGAGACCGCGCTAGTTACATCACTTCTTTTTTGGGTACCGTAACCTACTACCACTACCTCATCAAGTGCTTTAGCATCTGATCCTAATCTCACATCAATGGTATTAGCAGCCCCTATTGTATGCTCCTGCGGAAGCGCTCCAATGAAGCTAAACACTAACACACTGCCTGGTGCCGCTTGTATTGAATACCGGCCATCAACATCAGTGGAGGTACCGTTGGTTGTTCCCTTCACCACCACACTAACCCCGGGCATGGCGGAGCCGTCATCGGAAGAAGTCACTCTTCCGGTTATAGTTTTGCTTTGGGCAAAACCTGCCTGAGCAATACAAATGCTCAAAGCAAATAGCAGTAGCCGTAACATTATTTTCATAAAAAAAGAATTAGGGTATTAAGTGATTTTGTTGAAGATCTGCGGAATTCTTGAAACATTGGAAAATCAATTCATAAACATGAAACTACATTAGGTTGGCAGGACTTCTGCCAAATACAGATTCTAATGAAACCAAGTGCAATATTAAGGAATTGTTAAAAACTCTTCCTGTTATGAAGCTGCAATTATTTTTTCCATGCGAAAATACCTTGATTTAGGTAAGTTTTCAATAAAACCAGGTATAAACGAGGGCCTTCAGGCATAATTTAAGTGAGCTTCTCCCTGCTACAAGCAATAATGGGGAAAATTTAAAAAAGCTTTTGTAGCCACACAAGAAATATTAAGTATTTTTATCTTAATTCTTTGATGAGTTAAATTTTTTTTTAAAATTTTATATAGTTCCTAAATTTATTTATTAATTAGCCTTTCCTGATTTAATAACAAATCAAACAAATAACCTCTAAATCTGTAAAAGTCCCTACTCGGGCTCAATTGCTGTCTTAGATATAGAAAATCTGTCTCTCCTAACACCCTAAGTGCCATTACTGCTCTCTGAAACCACTTTCCCTGTTTTACTACCACCAAAAAAAGCACCCTATTGTGACAACAACTTCTACCTCAACCCAGCCCTCAGAAGACACCATCTCTCCAGACAAGCTTGCGGCACCCACCAAGGCAAGGCTCAGGTCACTGGATGTATTCAGGGGAATCACGGTTCTGGCCATGATTCTGGTGAATAACCCTGGAAGCTGGGGAAAGATCTATGCCCCGCTCAGGCACGCGGCCTGGCACGGGTGCACGCCCACCGATCTGGTGTTCCCGTTCTTTCTCTTTATAGTAGGGGTGTCTATTGCCTATGCGCTGTCTGGGGCCAAGCTGATGCCGGAAAAACATACGTCTACCATCTTAAAGATCGTTCGGCGGGGCCTTACCTTGTTTGCCCTGGGTCTGTTTCTGGCCCTGTTTCCCAAATTTGACTTCGAAACAGTCCGGATACCGGGGGTACTCCAGCGCATTGGGGTCGTGTTCATCATTGCCGCCATCATCTTCCTGAAGACCGAACGCCGTACCCAGATATTGATCTCCATTTTCTTACTGGTGGGTTATTGGGTTTTGATGATGTTCGCACCGGTACCCGGCATAGGCCAGTCTAATTTGTTACCCACTACTAACCTGGCAGCCTGGCTGGACAACACCTTGCTGCCTGGCCATCTGTGGAAGTCTACCAAAGTATGGGATCCGGAAGGCATTTTAAGTACGTTGCCCGCCGTGGTCACCGCGCTCTCTGGGGTGCTGGTAGGGCAGTGGCTCAAAAAGAAAGACGATGCCGGAAACAAAATAGCCTGGTTAATGGTGTGGGGCGTCATTTGCACCTGCCTGGGACTGATCTGGGACTTGCACTTCCCCATCAACAAAAGCCTCTGGACTAGCTCTTACGTATTATATACCTCTGGTTTGGCCATGTTGGGGCTTGGAATGTGTTACTGGCTCATAGATGTGAAAGGCTATCAGAAATTCACCACGCCGTTTCTGGTTTATGGCGTCAATGCCATTACCGTCTTCTTTCTCTCTGGGCTTATCCCCAGAATCCTGGGCATGATCAAGGTCAATACCCCAACCGGCGAGGTAGACAGTAAGACGTATCTATATGAATCTTTCTACACGCCCCACCTAAGCCCTTATAATGCTTCCCTGGCCTGGGCCTTGACCTGGATCTTCTTCTGGATGGTCATTCTCTGGATCATGTACAGAAAAAACATCATCATCAAAGTGTAACGTCGTACACTATATATAATAGAGTGACAGGAAGGGCCATTTTACAGTGGCCTTTCCTGTACGGCACCAAATTAGGTACAAAGTTTACAGATAACTTCTTCTTTTATATCTCACCTGCAGGTGCCAAACCTGTTTAGAGTTTTCATTCACCGGCAGTGTACCGCTAAACCTTTTGTTTTTAGGCTATTTTTATAAAAATAGCCTAAAAACAAAAGGTTTAGCGGTACACTGCCGCATGCAGAAGCTTGTACCCTCGTTTTCAGGCTACTTTTACAGAAACAGGCCTGAAACTCTAAACAGCCTCGCCTATTACTTCCTGAGAGTTCTCCGTTTTCAACCCGATTTCACAAAAACTGCCGTAAAACAAGAGCTACAGAAAACCGGCTTGGTAAGATTTACGGAATAGCAGAACTTGCACCCGCCACATCGGTATTCCGTAAGTTCTGAAGATGGAAAGACAACGCCCCACGTTTATAAGAAGTAGGCTGAACAGCTTTGGCTATGCCCTTAAAGGGATTTCGGCGGCTTTCAGGTCTGAGGCAAACATGCGCTGGCACGTGCTTTCGGCGGGAGCCGTAGTGGCGGCTGGCTTCTACTTCGGGCTGACGAACATGGAATGGGTGGTCATCTGCTTCGCGATTGGGTTGGTCTGGATGGCCGAACTCTTCAACACGGCTTTAGAGGTAGTGGTCAACCTGGTTTCGCCGGAACGGCACCCGCTGGCGGGCAAAGCGAAAGACATTGCCGCCGGTGCGGTATTGATCGCCTCTCTCACAGCCGCAGTGGCGGGACTTCTGGTATTCCTGCCTTATCTGTGGGCTTTGCTGCAAATGTACACCTAAGAGCAAGCATGTTTACATTTCATCTTTGCGCTGCTACGCGGCTCCAAAAATGCCTCCGCAGCACCTTTCTCTGGCCGTTTTCGCCTGCAAACCTCAAATTTAAACAAGCTCTAAACATTCTTTCTAAACGCCACGTTTACTACTTTTGCCCGATTCCAAAAACCGGAAGTCTCTTCTGTTCCTCAATTTACCTGACCAATGACTACAAACGACGTTCTTAGAAACCTGACCGAATATAACGTATGGGCTAACTGGCGCATCCTCAAAAGCCTAGACCGCATTGAAGGAGAGCTTCCAGATTATGCTCAGCTCATGTTCAGCCACGTGTTAAATGCCCAAGCCATCTGGATTGCCCGTATCACCGGCACCAAAAGCCCGGTAACGGTTCTGCAAAGACACAGCTTGCAGGAGCTGCACCAACTGCATGAACAGACATCGGCGAAGCTGATAGAGCTGTACGCCAACGCAGATGAGGCCGAACTGAACCGCACCATTGAGTACACCAACACGCAAGGCAAAGCTTACTCCACCAAAGTGCAGGACATTCTTACCCACGCCATCAACCATGCCACGTACCACCGGGGCCAGGTAGCCCGTGAACTCCGTTTAGCCGGCCATGAGCCCATCAACTCAGACTACGTGACCTACGTGCGCATTCAGTACGGACAGGATCTGGAGATCTGATTTCCAAATACTCTGTTTTCAGGCTGATTTCTGAAAAGAAGCTTAAAAACACATTCATAAAAAGAAAAGGAGGAGGGAAGGCCGCTATGGCTTTCCCTCCTCCTTTTTATTTATACAATTACACCTTTACAGGGGATGGTGCAGAAGAACCCACCCCTGCCCCTCCTCGGAAGGGAAAACGCCTTTGTATAGGAAAGGAATGCGTGTGACCGGCAGGTGTACACATCCCCCTTCGCCCCCTTCAAAGCTCATCCTACCCCATATGTCTAAAACAAAGGAGCACGATATGTGAACGTCCCCCTTTGCAGGGGTAGGGGGATGTTTACTCCTGCTGATAATGGCGTTCCCTGTCCTTTACACCGGCTGTTTAGCATTGAACGAAAGCTTGCTCTGCCTCTTCTTCCGCCTTTCTCATCCCCTTACCCCCTTCAAAGGGGGACGGAATGCGTACAAAAGCCTGTGGGGGGGTAGGATGAGCTTCAAAGGGGGAGTATCTGCTTTAGTGAGGGATTCCTCTGAAGGAGAAAGCAATGCGCGACAGAGACAAGGCAGTGCCTGGTCTCTACAGGCTCTATCATACCACTTCCACTACTTTCCCCAGTTCCAGTCTTCCCCGAGCGCGCCTCGCTTTTGGCCCTGGATAGACAGAGACTAAGAGAGACAGACTTCTCAGGCCGAAAGGGCAGTGCGAGAGGGGAAGACGGGGCCCCGCGGCCGTGAGCGCTTAGCGGAACAGATGGAACAATACAGCACCTGCACCCACGCAAAAAGCAGCCAAGCCGAGGGAACAGCGTATTCCGTGCACCTTCTAAGATAACAAGCGGAATTGTTTAAACTGCCTCTCTACTCAAATGAACAGGAGAGAAACCGTTTTTCACCTACTTTTCAGAAAAACAGGTTAAAAACGGTTAGTCTTTTTACTGCTGCTTCGTGGTATCTGTGGGCGGGGTGGCCGCTGGCTTTTTAGGGGTAAGCAATTTGTTCAGCCTGGACTTGGCCTCGGCTCTGATTTTCTGCTCAGCCTCCTGTCGTTTTTTCTCCAGTTCCTGCCGCGCCTTCAGTTCAACCTCTTGCTGCCGTTTAGCCAACTCAACTTTGATGCTGTCTTTGTTGGTGGGCACGTTCACGTTGAGCTTGTCTTTGACACCTTCCAGTTTGCTGGCCACTACCTCTTTCACCAGAGAGGAAGCTCCGGCCTTAAGGCTGCTGCCTTTTAAAGCAACCGCCGGATTATTATAGTCTCCCGTTACGCCTAATTGCAGCGTTACCCGCTCAAGACCATTCAGGTTTTGCACACCGGTCAAGCTGGTAATCTTGCCCGCCAGGGCGTTTCCAACCTTTCCCGAAGGGACATCCAGGGCTACCACGTAGTCTACTTTTCCACTGACGTTATTGGTTCCGCCCACGGTCATTTTGATGTCGCCCACAGAGAAATCAAAGGGTTTCACCACCAGGTTTCCGCCAATAATCTCGGCGGCGAAGCCCCGGTTCTTTAACGAGAAATTCTGCACTTCCTTGAGGTTGGTCAATTGGCTGATTTTGGCTAGCGCCTGCACGTTGGCTACCACGGCTTCTACCACTTCTATCATGCCTTTACCGGTAAGGGAACTCATGACTGGCATCATGTCACTGCCCAGTTCTCCACTGAGATTGAATTTAGAAGAGAACTCGCCCTTCAGCAATCTGGCAATAGGTGCCAGCTTCTGAATAGTGTTGAAAGAATTGAAGGATTCCTGAAAATCGAGGTTCTTGATGTCTAGGCCGAAGGAAAATTTAGGGTGCATGAGGTCTCTGGAATCATAAGAACCGGTGGTGGAAAACTGACCACCCAACGTATTGAAGGAAACATCTTCCAGCTTGGCTACCTGGTTCTTAAGCGTTACTTTCCCCTGTAGGTTCTGTAGCTTTAAGTTGTCATACAACACCATTCCTGCCTGGGTTATCAACACCATATCTAAGTTAGCCGGAATCTGCACTACGCCTTGGGCTTCTTGGGTGGAAGATGGAACCGTTTGGCCGGTATGTTCATCTACCATCCATTCGTTTACGTTGAAGCTGCTGGTCTTTAAGGTGAAGTTTCCACGCAAGGGCTGGTTTTCAGAGAGCAGGTAGCCCATGTAGTTGGAAACCGTGCCATTCATCTGCACATCACTCTTGCCCAGAAAACCGTTCAGTTGCTGAAGGGCCACCTGGTCATTGTTGAACGTGGCCTTCGCCGAGTTGATGCGCATGCCTTGCGGCAGATCCAGGCTCTTGTAATTGAGTTGGGCAATCTGCACTGTTCCGCTGGCCTGCACGTTTCCGTAACGCCCGGCATCCACATCGGTCATTTTCCCTTTGGCCAGAATGTTTCCGCTCAGGCGGCCGCTGAGGGTGGTGCCTTCCAGGGGGAAGATTTTGGTGAGTTTGGTTAAATCCAGAATTCCCTTGATGTCTACGTCAAACTGCGGCTGGGCCAGGTTCTTAATGGCGACCCGGCCTTCCAGCGGTTCTTTGTCCAACAGCATTTTAAAGCGGGAAATCTGAATGTCTGTGTCGGCGGCGTTACCGGTGCGGTTGGTGACCGTAGACGCCACGGTTACCTGTTCCAGCGGGGCCGGGAACGAGGCGGATTTCACGTAGCCGTTGGTAAGGTTGAGGGTAGCGGTCACTTCGGGCATGTGGTTCTCAAAGTACACGCCTTTGGCCTGGGCATTTACGTCCAGTAACCCGCGCAGCGTAGTACCTTCCAGCGGGAATACTTTCGTGACTTCCGCCAAATCTAGTTTGGCCCGTAGGTTTCCGTCAATTTTCATCGGGTCTAGACCATCTATCAATACGCGGCCGTCTATGGGGTTCTTGCCTAAGTCCAGATGCAGTTTGCGTACATCAATCAAGGTGTGATCTACGTTGCCATCGGTGTTTTTCACGCTCATGTCAAGGTTGATGTTGCGGGCTGCTTGCGGAAGGTCTGGGTATTGGAAGGTGCCGTTGTTCACTTTCAGGTCTACCCCAAAGCCTGGCAGGGAGGTTTCGTTGAAGATGCCTTTCACGTACCCGTTGAAGGCTACTTTGCCATCGGTCTTCACGTCTTTGAATTTATCGGTGAACACGCCGGGCACCAGCGAGAAGATATTCTTGAAATCGGTCTCTAAGGCTTTAAAGGTTAGATCAAGGTTGATGTCACTGGTGGGCATGGCAATGGAACCGGCCATGCCCAAAGCGAAGTCATTGATGCGGAAGTTGTTGTCTTTAAAGGTGTATTTGGCATTGGCCAGATCCATGGCTAGGATTACATCGGCATCCAGCGTCTTGTTCTCAAGGTAGTTTATTCCGCCATACGTGACGGTGAAGCGCTCGGCCTGGGTGCTGGTTTCCATGTCGAAGATGTCCTGGGCGAGATCGCCGCTGCCGGTATGCTGCACGTTATGGGCGTTTACCCCAAACGGGATGCTCAGGTCTTGGTAGACAATCTGCCCATTTGTGATTTTCCACTCGTCAATGGCCATCTTAAAATCAGTGGTATCCTGCGCCTCAGGGGTAGTGGCAGCAGAGTCTGGAATGAAAATGTCCCAGTTGGCTTTTCCGCTTTTGAGTACCAGTAGTTTCAGGCGCGGCTGATCCAGCTGCACAGAGTTGATCTCTATCTCATTGCCCGTGATCACGCTCATCAGGTCAAGGCCCAGGTTGAAATCCGGCAAATAGGCGAGGGTGTCCCGCTGGAAAGAGTCTTTTCCTACAATGGTCAATTCTTTCACGCTTAATCCCAGATCTGGGAATGTGCGAAAAAGGGACAGACTTACGTTATTTGTTTCGTATAGAACCCGGGCGTTAATACTTTTGGCGATTTCTTCATCCAGGCGCTCTTTGATTTTATCTTTGAAGAAGACCGGTATAAGTGCCGCGGCGGCCAGCAGTACCACTATAAATACGGCCAGACCTATAAATATTTTCCTCATGTTGGTAATGATCTATTTTCAGCTTGTAAGTTTAGGTATTTTCAAATGAATATACTCTTAGGCGGGTTCCTGCAATTTATGTGCCGTAGGTTCATCAAACAGCAAGCGGGTAGGGGAAGGCTATTGTTGACGAGTGCTATTATACTGTTTACCTTCCTGAGGGCCCAAGCGCAGGAAAGCACCAGCACGTTGCCCTATGCCCACCGCCTTTTCCTTAACCCGGCTTTCACCGGATTATTGTCTGACTACAGCGTAACCGCCGGGCACCGGTCGCAATGGACTGGCATAAATGGGGGGTACAGCACGCAGTGGGCCAGTGGCGAATACCGGTTTGAGGAGAACAAGAATGCCATTGGGACTACCTTTATGGCAGACAAGGCCCCGGCGGGTGGGTACCAGAAAATGCAGGCGGGCCTTTTATATGCCTATCATACAAAAATGAGGAGTAACCTGGATCTGAGCGCGGGCATGCAGGTAGGGTACGGCTCCCAGAAACCATCTGCCAACGGGCTCATTTTTGAAGACCAACTAAACCCCAACGGAGGCGTAATCAACCCTACTGCCGAGACCTTTGGCCTAGATAGAACTTCCTACTTCACTGTCTCTGGCGGACTATTACTTTTCACAAGACAGTTTTGGATGGGAGTATCGGGGCACCATTTGAATAATCCTACTGTAGGGGAAATGTCACAGAGTACGGCCGCTCCGGCATTCCAACTGCAAACCGGGTATAAGTTCTACGTGAAGAGCTATTTTCAAAAAAATCACTTTGAAGAGATAAGCTTTATTCCCACTCTTTCGTATACGCACCAACGAAGCTATAACCGCTTAGATGCCACCATTTATGCGAACATTACACCTGTGACCATGGGACTGGGGATGACACTGTTACCGGGCACAAAAAATACTTCGCTGGCAAGTACTATCCAGGGGATAGTTGGCGTTACACATAAAGGATTGAAAATAGGATATGCCTACCGGCATCTGCTGGCGGTAAGCCCCGTGGCCCTAGGCCCAACCCATGAGCTCGTTCTTTCCTTTGAGAAAGTGGATTACTTGAAGATTTTTAAAAGATCAGGCACAAACAAAAAATACAATCGGATTGCTTGTCCAGCATTCTAAATTTCGGTATTATTGCATGTTAAAAGCCACATTTGACCAAAAGAATACAATTTTACTGGTATTTACCAATTTTATGAAACTTTCTAAACATTTTATGTACGTGTTGGCTGCGGGAGCGGTAATTCTCTCCTCCTGCTCCAGAAACAACCGTCCTACTAGCCTAGACCCAGGTAAGGAAAGTACAGCAACCGGCATTTCTTACGAAGATGAAGAAGGTGGCTTTGCTGTAGCTGACTATAGCGACGTACCTGAAGGGCCCGGTTTGGTATTTATCGAAGGTGGTAGAACTACCCTTGGGTCTGCTGAGGAAGATGTGGCCATGACCCGTGACAACATTGAGCGTACCGTCACCATCGCCTCTTTCTACATGGATGAAGCCGAGGTAGCCAACATTCACTGGCTGGAGTACCTGCACTACATCAGAAAAGACTCTTCTGAGGAAATCTACGCGAAAGCCCTTCCAGACACTACCGTGTGGGAGCGTGAGTTGTCTTTCAATGACCCGTACGTAAGCTATTACCTGCGTTACCCTGGTTTCCGCTACTACCCGGTAGTAGGCGTGAGCTGGTTACAGGCGCAGGATTACTGCACCTGGCGTACGGCCATGGTAAACAAAAACCTGGCGGCCAACTATGACGGCGAACTGGCCGAAGGTGCTACGCCTCCGGTTGAGTCTGGCGCTGTTTTGCCCAACTACCGTCTCCCTACAGAGGCTGAGTGGGAGTATGCTGCCCAAGCCTTGATTGGAACCCAGTTGAGCGAAGAAGAAAACCAAACCAACAAGCGTATCTATCCTTGGGATGGCCACCAGGTGCGGAACCCGTACGGCAAAGGCCAAGGACAATTCCTGGCTAACTTCAAACGTGGCCGCGGTGACTACGCCGGTATTGCCGGTTCATTGAATGATGGTGCCATGATCACAGAGTACATCTACGCTTACCCACCAAATGACTTTGGTCTGTACAACATGGCGGGCAACGTGAATGAGTGGGTACAAGACGTATACCGTCCGCTTTCTTTCCAGGACGTGGAAGATTTGAACCCAGTTCGCCGCAACGGGGTAATGGATGATTCCTCTATGTATGACGTAGGTGGCTTTCAGTCTCTGATCACCAACACCGTACGGGTGTTCAAAGGTGGTTCCTGGAAAGACGTAGCGTACTGGCTATCTCCAGGTACCCGTCGTTTCATGGAGCAGGATTCTGCTACCTCTACTATCGGTTTCCGTTGCGCCATGATCAACACAGGCTCTAACAGATAAGAAGAAATACTCTCAATCATAAAAAAAGGAAGGCCAGATAAACTGGCCTTCCTTTTTTTATGTGGTATTTATAAGGTTACAAGGTGTAGGCAATGGACGCCACGCTCACGGCACTAGCCCCGTGTTGTAAAAGTATCTGGGCGCACGCTTCTATGGTAGCCCCGGTGGTAATGACATCATCTACTAATAATACATGTTTCCCCTTTACTTTTTGGGCCTGGTGAATTGCATATAATTGCTGCATGGCCTCCCATCTGTCTTGCCGGTTCTTAGCAGTTTGGGTAGTAGACAATCGATTTCTCTGGAGAGCATCTGCTGCCATGGGAATTTCCAGACTCTGGGCAATGGCCTGCGCGAAGCCTTCTACCTGGTTATAGCCACGCTGCCTCAACTTACTTGGATGCAACGGTACCGGCACCACTACGTCAATGGTTCTGAAGTCTTCCTGTTCCCGCAGCTGCACCCCTAACCATTTACCCAGCACTTTTCCTACTTCTTCCTGCCCTTTGTATTTCAATTGGTGCAGCAATCGTTGCACGCGTCCTTTCTCCTGAAACTTGAGGTAAGCCGTGGCTAACTGGAGGGAAACTCTGCCCCAGAAAACTTCATGCAAAGGATTGGCAGTAGGGGAGAGGTGGAAGTCGGTGTACGGGAGTTTGATGCGGCAATGGCTGCAAATCACTTCTTCACCCATGGCCAACTCGCCGGCGCAGGCCCGGCAATCCTCGGGGAAGAGCAACGCCATGAAATCATGGTATAACGTATGGAGGCCCAACTGCAGCTGCGGCATAGACTACTTGCGTATTTTGGTGTAACTTTACAGTAGCGGCGCAGAATGCCGCCATTAATGACGCACAACAATGAGCCAAGTAAAAGAATTCAATGACTACCGCACCCGCATGAACGAGAAGATCATGGCCGCGGATAATAAAGTAATCAAACGCTTTTTCAACCTAGATACCAACGCCTACGCCGAAGGCGCGATAGACGTAAAAACCAAGGAAATGCTGGGCCTGGCCTGCTCCATGGTGTTACGCTGCGATGACTGCATCAAGTACCACCTGGGAAAATGCTTTGAGTGCGGCCTCTCTGACGAGGAAGTGTACGAAGTCTTCGCCATTGCCAACCTGATAGGCGGCTCCATCGTTATCCCGCACTTTAGAAGAGCCGTGGAATACTGGGAAGAACTGAAGACGGAACAACAAGCACAATAAAGACGAGTCATTTTAGTAAAAGCGCTTTCGACCTGTTTACAGGAAACTGGCTGTGAAATGAAAGCTTTTTCTGCTGTGGATTACTTTATCAGACCATAGTAGATTATACATTTAACGAAACGGGCTAACTGACTCAAAACCCGTTTTTAGCCTTATTTAAGTAAAATAGGCAGAAAAGGTTTGTAGAAAATCAGTGGATAAGGAGTAGCTCATCAACATACCAGCTAATCCTGAACGCATTCACTTATGCACATAGTAGCTTATGGAGAACGAAGAAGATTTTGATGTAAGATGGGCCGCTTTGCGCCAGGACATCAAGAAACATTTTGGGAAGAAGCCAGACTTAAATGCCATTCTATTTTTGGTGGGCGTACAGGAACTAGGGCAAGGGGTAAGGGAGTTCACCAAAGAAGAGAAGCAGGACTTGATGCACATTGCCACCTGCAAATTGTTGAGCTTGTCTGGCTATTACGAGTTGGAGGGAACAGACCAGGAAGGATGGCCGCACTGGAAATCGGTGAAGCCGCTGCCGGCCTGCAACTTGAAAGAGCAGGAACGCATGCTCAAATGGCACGCGCTGGAGTATTTTGACGAAATGGGTTCATGAAGATTATCAGCTATAACGTAAACGGCATTAGGTCTGCCATCTCTAAAGGCTTTGTGGATTGGGTGAAAGCCGCCAACCCAGACGTACTGTGCCTGCAGGAGATCAAAGCCGATGAGACCAAGTTTGACAAAGCAGTTTTTGAGGAACTTGACTACCACGTGTACATCCATCCGGCCGTGAAGAAAGGGTACAGCGGGGTGGCCATCCTTTCCAAAAAAGAACCCAAAAACGTGTGCATCGGCTGCGGCATAGAACAGTATGACCAGGAGGGAAGAGTGATTAGGGCAGATTATGACGGCTATTCGGTGTTGAATGTGTACATGCCTTCGGGCTCCAGCGGCGAACACAGGCAGGCATTTAAGATGGAGTGGCTCCGCGATTTTCAACAGTACATTCAGGGTTTAAACGACACGGTGCCCGGTTTGGTCATTTGCGGCGACTACAACATCTGCCACCAACCCATTGATATCCACAACCCTAAATCCAACGCCAATTCCTCCGGCTTCCTGCCCGAGGAACGAAATTGGTTCTCCAATTTTCTGCAGGACGGGTACATTGATTCGTTCCGGCACTTCAACCCAGAGCCGCACCAATACACGTGGTGGAGCTACCGGGCCAACGTTCGGGCCAAGAACCTGGGCTGGCGGATTGATTACCTGTTGGTCTCAGAACATTTGAAACCGCTCATGAAACGGGCCGCCATTTTACCCGAGGCCAAGCACTCAGACCACTGCCCCGTGCTCCTGGAGATGCACCCCGTGGAAAACTAAGCTTTCTTCTTACAACATTACCAATGCGTTTTTAGGCTGATTATTGGAAAACAGCCTAAAAACGCATTTTTATTTTCACACATCTGTGGACATCGCACACCTTATTTGACAGAGTCAGAGGGAAGCCTTTCTTAGAAGCGGCAGGAACCATTTTCATGGGTAGGTTCGTTTTTGCCCTGATTTCAGGAAAATAGCCTAAAAACGGGGCAACATGCTTTCAAAGCAGAGAATTAACAATAAATTAGTAAGCAAAAGAGTTACTACTCTGTTGATTAACTACGTATGACAATACAACGAAACGGCTGGTACTCTTTCTTCTGGTACCACGGTTCCAGGCCACTCTAAACCTTTCTTTACCTATGCGGGCTGCCAGTTCTTTAGATACAGTTTTACAGCAGCTTCAGGCGTTTAAGCGCAAATTCTACCTGAACCTGCTTTTCAAAGGCGCTTTACTCACGTTGGGGTTGGTGCTTTCTTCTTATCTGCTCATCACCGTTCTGGAATACTTCTTCTATTTTCAGCCGGAGGTGCGCGCTTTCCTTTTCTTTTCGTTTCTAGCCATCAGTGCCTTTGCTGTTATTCGGTGGCTTTGGGCACCCATTATGGCGTTGACAAACCTGAAGAAGCTGCTCACCGATGAAGAAGCCGCCCAACAGGTAGCCCACTATTTCCCCGAAATCCAGGATCATCTTCTCAATCTGCTGCAATTGAAAAATGTGGCTATGAGCAATGACCTGGTAGCGGCCAGCGTAGAGCAGCGTTCCGAGGAGTTGGTGGGCTACCAATTCCCTGAACGGATTAAATTCACCCAGAACCGTTCTTACTTTAAATACCTGTTGCTTCCGCTCACGTTGGTGGTGGTGCTGGCCTTTATTTATCCCGCTTTGTTTGTGCAAGGCACGGAGCGCATCATCAATTTTAAAACCCATTACGCGCCCAAAGCCCCTTTCCAGTTCCAGATTCAGAACTCGTCTTTACAGGCGTTCAAGGGCGAAGACTTCCAGTTGAAGGTCAACATTGAAGGAAAATCGGTTCCCGAAGAGGTGTTCTTGGTAATAGACGGACGGCAAATGCCGCTCAAGAAGCTCAAAGACCAAACCTACGTCTATGACTTTCAGGAAGTGCAGGAGTCCGTCGATTTCCAGCTGACCGGTGCGGGCTTCTATTCCGAGGAAAACCGCCTGAACGTAGTAGCCCGGCCCATGCTTCGGCAGTTAAAGGCCGAGTTGAGGTACCCCGCTTACACCAAAAGGCCCGCCGAAACGCTGGACAATACCGGTGACCTGACCATTCCCGAAGGCACGCACGTCACCTGGCGCCTCGCCGCCGATAACGCCGATTCGCTCTGGCTCCAGTTTGACGCTCCGGCCCAGAAAGTGAAAGCCCAAACCCGTGATGAGGAATACGTGGTGAACAAGACCTTCGTGCAGAGCCAACGCTATAGCATGCACCTTAAAAATCGCTACTCAGAAAACAAAGAGCAAATCTCCCACCAGATCACCGTCATCCCAGACCGCAACCCTGAGATTACCTTAGAGCAGTTCCGTGACTCGGTGCTGTACTCTTATTTGGTAGTAGGAGGGACTATCTCTGATGATTACGGTTTCAACAGCTTGGCCTTGCACTACCGGGTTCTCAGAGGAAACAAAGCCGCTACCGGTTATAAAGCCGTGGCCATTCCGTTCAGCGGATCGCTGGCTACCCAGTCGTATTTCCGGCAACTAAACCTGAAACCCCTTAACCTTCAGCCCGGCGATAGACTGGAGTATTATGTGCAGGTAACCGACAATGACCAGGTACCCCAGCCGAAGAGCGCCCGCACGTCTACCTTCATCTTCAAGTACCCCGATCCGTCTGAGGTGCAGAAATCCATTGAAGAGTCTTCACAGCAGGTACAATCCCAAATGAAGTCTTCGCTCACCAAAGCCGAGGAACTGAAGAAATCACTGGAGCAGAACGAAGAGAAGACCAAGCTGAAGAAAGAACTCTCCTACCAGGACAAAAAAGCCCTGCAGGAACTCGCCGAGAAGAAGAAAGCCCTGCAGGAAGAATTGGCTCAGTTGCAGAAGATGAACGAGCAACTGAACCAACAGCAGGAGCGTTTCTCGCCTCAAAACGAAGAACTAGCCGAAAAACGCGACCAGCTCAAGAAAATGATAGACCAACTGCTGGACGATGAGACCAAGAAACTCTACGAAGAACTGGAGAAGCTCCTGCAGCAGAAGCAACCAAATCCAGCCCAGATTCAGCCGTTGCTGGACAAACTAAATAACAAAGAAGAGAACCTGCAGAAAGAGCTAGACCGGCTACTGGAGATGTTCAAGCAACTACAGGTAGAGCAGAAACTGGATAACGCCCAACAAAAGCTAGACGACCTAGCTAAAAAGCAGGATGATCTGGCCAACAAAACGGCTGAGCAAAACAACAAACCAGACCAGGGTTTACAACAAGAACAAAAGCAGCTTCAAGAGGAATTCAAGCAGATGCAGGAAGAACTCAAAGAAGCCGAGAAGATGAATGAGCAACTGGAGAACCCCGAAGACATTCCTGACACTGAGAAGATGGAGGAGCAGATAGAACAGGAGCAGGAGAACGCCCAGAAATCTATGCAGAAAGGCCAGAATAAGAAAGCAAGCCAGCAGCAGAAATCAGCGGCCCAGAAGATGCAGCAAATGGCGCAGCAGATGCAGAGCCAGGAAATGGAAAGCGACATGCAGCAAGCCCAGCAGAACCTAGATCATTTGCGCGATATTCTGGAGAACCTGGTCACGCTTTCCTTTGACCAGGAAAAGCTCATGAAAGACTTCCGGAACGTACAGCAGAGCGACCCAAGGTTCATCGGCTTGGCCCAGCATCAGGTGAAACTCTCAGATGATGCCCAGATTATTGAAGACAGTCTGCTTTCGCTGGCGAAACGCGTTCCGCAGATTCAGTCGTTTGTGACCAGGGAAGTGGGGGCTATGGAAGAGGAAATGGACAAGAGCTCTGAGTCTATCAAAGACCGGAACGTTTCCAAAGCGGGCAACCACCAGCAACTAGCCATGACCTCCATGAACAACCTGGCTTTGATGCTGAGTGACGTGCAGCAGCAGATGCAACAAGCCATGATGGCCATGCAGCAAAGCGGGCCAGGCAAAAAGAAAGGCAAAGGCAAGAGCGGTAAAAACCAGCCAGGGGCCATGGGACAGATGCAGCAGCAGCTGAATGAGCAGATTCAGCAGCTACAGAAAAGTGGCCAGAGCGGCCAGCAATTATCTGAGCAGTTGGCTCGCTTAGCGGCGCAGCAGGAAATGCTCCGTAATGCCATGAAAGACTTGGCTCCGTCGCCCACTTCGCCAGGCGGAAAGGAAGGAGGGGAGAAACTCAGTGATTTGGGCAAGCTCATGGAACAAACCGAAACTGATCTCGTTAATAAACGTCTTACAGAGCAGACCATGATGCGGCAAAAAGAGATATTGACTCGATTGCTGCAAGCTGAGAAAGCCGCTAATGAACGCGATCTGGACGAGAAGCGGGAGGCGAATACGGCGAGAGAATTGCCGGCCCGCATCCCGCCATCGCTTCAGAAATACCAGGAACGGCAGAAACAGCAGACAGAATCGCTCCGTCAGAACCTACCTGCTTTAACACCTTATTATAAAAAGCAAGTAGATGCTTATTTTAAGCGATTAGGTTATTAGATTTGCAGACATTTCAGATATAGTAAACATATTATGAATCAAGTAAAAATTCAGATTCCTTCTATCATTGAGAATATCCGTATTGTGGAGAGTTTTATTGACAACTCCCGGGAGAAATTTCAGATTGAAGATGACATCTATGGTAATATCATGGTTGCCGTGACCGAATCTGTGAACAACGCCATTAGACACGGCAACAAGTTTGATAAAGATAAGAACGTCTATCTTTCTCTTTTCGTGGAGCCCAACCAACTGCGGTTTGAAGTACAGGACGAAGGAGCCGGATTTGACCCTGAAACTTTATCTGACCCCACCGCCCCAGAAAACCTGGAGAATCCCGGCGGCAGAGGTATCTTCTTAATGCGTAACCTCTGCGACGATGTTTCTTTCAGCAATGACGGCCGCACGGTTTCCTTAACCTTCAATATAGAGAATGCAGGAATTGCCAATTGAGTTCTTTACTGAAGAGGTAGAATTTGAGGTAAAAAACGAAGAGAAGGTCAAAACATGGCTTTCCCAAATTATCTCGAAATATTCTTTCGAATTAGAATCTTTGAACTACATTTTTTGTTCCGATGAATATCTTCATCAGATGAATGTAGAATACTTGGAGCATGATACCCTTACTGATGTCATCACCTTTGATAATTCCGACTTTGAAGGAGTTATTGAAGGTGATGTTTTCATTAGTATTGACCGCATTGTGGACAATGCCGCTACTTTCAACATTACCCCCGAAGAAGAGCTCCACCGGGTCATGGCCCATGGCTTGCTCCACTTGCTCGGGTTTGATGATAAAACACCAGAAAAGAAGGAGTTAATGCGTTCCAAAGAAAATGAGTGTTTAGAGTTCCTTAAGTTGTAAACACCTCCTTCTCTAGTTATCCTCACTTATCAACAATGTTTCACGTGAAACATCACACTAATCCACACTATGTTCACAAGTTATGATGTAATAGTAGTTGGGGCGGGACATGCCGGGTGCGAAGCAGCACATGCGGCCGCCACCATGGGATCGAAAGTACTACTCGTAACCATGAACATGAACACCATTGCCCAGATGTCCTGCAACCCAGCCATGGGGGGCGTGGCCAAAGGGCAAATAGTGAGAGAAGTAGATGCCTTGGGCGGAATGAGCGGAATCATCACAGATAAGACTATGATTCAGTTCCGGATGCTCAATATGTCTAAAGGCCCCGCCATGTGGAGTCCCCGGGCCCAAAGCGACCGCATGCGTTTCGCGGAGGAATGGAGAATGGCGTTGGAACAAACACCCAACATAGATTTCTGGCAAGAGATGGTCTCTGAAATTTTGGTGGAAGATGGCCAGACAGTAGGAGTAAAGACCAGCTTAGGAATCGAGATCAGAGCCAAAGCCGTAGTCTTGACCAATGGTACCTTCCTGAACGGCATCATCCATATAGGGGAGAAAAAATTGGGCGGCGGCAGAGCTGCCGAAAAATCTGCGAAAGGCATCACTGAGCAATTGGTGTCTTTGGGTTTTGAAGCCGGACGTATGAAGACCGGAACTCCACCACGCGTAGACGGCCGCAGCCTGAACTACGAGGTGATGGAAGAGCAGAAGGGTGACGAGAATCCTTCCAAGTTTTCTTACACAGATACCCCAGCACTCCAGAACCAGAGAAGCTGCTACATCACCTATACCAATTCTAAAGTCCATGACATCCTGAAAACCGGGTTTGAGAAATCGCCCATGTTTCAGGGAAGAATTCAGGGATTGGGCCCGCGTTACTGCCCGTCCATTGAAGACAAGATCAACCGCTTCGCGGAACGCGACCGTCACCAGATCTTCGTGGAACCGGAAGGCTGGAGCACCGTGGAAGTGTACGTGAATGGTTTCTCCAGCTCTTTACCCGAAGATGTTCAGTTGAAAGCCCTTCGGGAAATACCAGGATTTGAGAATGCCAAGATGTTCCGGCCAGGTTACGCCATTGAATACGACTTCTTCCCGCCTACCCAACTGAACCTGTCGCTGGAAACGAAGTTAGTGGATAACCTCTACTTCGCAGGCCAGATTAACGGTACTACCGGATACGAAGAAGCCGCTTGCCAGGGCCTTATGGCAGGAATTAACGCCCATAACAAGGTGCATAACTTAGAACCGTTCATCTTGAAAAGATCAGAGGCCTACATAGGTGTTTTGATTGATGATTTGGTAAACAAAGGTACAAACGAACCGTACCGCATGTTCACCTCGCGCGCCGAGCACCGCATCTTGTTGCGCCAGGACAATGCTGATCTTAGGTTAACCGAGAAAGGCCACCAATTGGGTCTGGCCTCAGAAGAGCGTCTGCAGAAGGTGAACCGCAAGAGACAAGAAACCCAGGAAGTGCTGGCGTATCTGCAGCAGAAAGGAATAGAGCCGGAAGAAGTAAATGCCATGTTGCTGTCTTTGGACTCAGCCCCAATCAGCGAAAGAGCCAAAGCGGGTAATCTATTGAAGCGCCCCAATGTAGAACTGGAACACTTGATGCAGTCCTCAGAAAGCCTGAATTTGTTCCTGAGCAAATATTTACCAGACAGCCTGGAGCAGGCGGTGATTCTTTTGAAATATGCCAGCTATATTGACAAAGAAAACCAGATGGCCTCTAAAATGGAAGAACTGGAAAACTACCGCATCAAAGATCGGCTGGACTACAAAGCCATCACCGCGCTTTCCAACGAAGCCCGTGAGAAGCTGCTGAAAGTACAGCCAGAAACCCTAGGACAAGCATCTCGCATCAGTGGCGTATCTCCCGCAGATATCTCTATTCTGATGGTATATTTAGGAAAATAGAATGAGCTACGAACGGCTAGACCATTGCCCCATTTGTTCCAAAACAGAGTTTAAGAATTTTCTAGTAGTACAAGACAAAAGCGTTAGCCAGGAGAGTTTCGTGCTAGTGCAGTGCCTCAATTGCCAGCTCAAATTCACGAACCCACGTCCGCCCGAAGAAAGCATTGCGCCTTACTATGCTTCTGAGGAGTACATCTCGCATTCAGACACCAGCAAAGGTTTGCTAAATAAAACCTACCGCTTGGTTCGGTCTATGGCCGTCAAGAACAAAGTAGAGTTGGTGAACCGGTTGGGAAACAAAGGCAAGATGCTGGACTATGGCTGCGGCGTGGGGTACTTCCTGCAAGCCTGCCAAAAACAAGGCTGGGAGGTAGAAGGAGTAGAGCCCAACGAAGCCGCTAGAATACAGACCGAGGTGAAAATAGGCAAGCCGCTGTTTCAGGGCCCTTTGGAGAATTTGGGCCAGGAAACGTTTGAAGTAGTAACCATGTGGCACGTGCTGGAGCATGTGCATACGTTAAATGAAACCTTGAAAGCTCTGGTGAATGCCACCAAAACCGGAGGTCATTTGGTCATTGCCGTTCCTAACGCAGATTCCTATGATGCCAAGAAGTACGGGGCCAATTGGGCGGCGTATGATGTACCCCGGCACTTGTACCACTTCAACAAAGCCAGCATGCAGCGGCTTCTGAAGAAGCATAGATTGGATTTGAAAGAAGTACTGCCCATGAAGTGGGATTCTTATTACGTGAGCATCCTGAGCGAAAAGTTCAAGCATGGGCAAACCAAGATGCTGGACTCGTTTTTCACGGGTTTCAGGTCTAACCTGCACGGAGCTAAGAACGACAACTCTTACTCCAGCCAAATCTTCATCGCTCAGAAAAAATAACCAGATACACTAAGCGCAATGACCTTACAGTTCTCCCTGTAAGGTCATTTCCATTTTAAAGCCGAAAATGAAAAAACAGCTTATATACGCCTTAGCAGGCATTGCTTTGTTCTTAAAAGGATGCGCCAGCATCAGTAGTCCAGAGGGGGGAGCCAAAGATGTAACCGCCCCCAAATTAGTCATGAGCTATCCGCGGGATGGGCAAACCAACGTAAAGCCGGAAGAAATCTCCTTAACCTTTGATGAAGCCATCCAAACCGTTGACTTAACCCGCCAACTCATCATTGCTCCCATTACAGACAATACCTACAAAAGCAGAGTAAAAAACGCAACGGTGCAACTCACCTTCACCCAGCCCTGGCAAGAGAACACCACCTATAGCCTAAACTTCAGAAACAGCCTGGCAGACATTACGGAGAAAAACCCGGCCCGTGACATGGTCATTACCTTTAGCACCGGCTCCTTCCTTGACTCTGGTAGAGTAACCGGAAGCGCTAATCTGGTATTTAGCAACACGCTGCCGAAGGAGATAAACGTACTGCTGTATCCGGTAACAGATACGTCGCAGGTAACCAAAGGCCGCCCGCTGTACGTGACCAACACAGACTCCACCGGAAACTTCACCTTCAAAAACATCAAGGAAGGCGACTACTTTATCTACGGTTTAGCAGAAACCAACAACAACCTGCGGTATGACAATGAGAAAGAATACATCGCCTACACCACAGATACCATCAAAGTAAGGCCAGCGGCCGAGGGAATTCAGCTGCGGCTGCACACCCAGGATGTCACCAGGCCCAACGTAATCTCCAGAAGAAGCTTCCTAAACGTGTTTGAGGTAGAATACAACGAAGGAATCGCCCAGGCCAACGTCACCGCCCCAGACAATGACCCTAACATCAAATGGCTCATTGGCAACAACGGGAAAACCCTGCGCCTGTTTCCGGGCAGCCCTGCCGAAAAACAGTGGCTGGTAGAAGTGCAGGACAGTGCCAGCAACGTTCGGCTAGACACTGTGGCCGTACGGCTCAGCGGAAAAGCGGCTCCCCGAAGAAACAACAGCTTTGCGGTGGCTAACGGAGCCACCATTAAGACCGGAGAACAGATCAGGCTTCAATTTGAAGTACCCACTAAAATTGTTGATCCGGCCGGTGCCTTTACGTTCTTGCTGGACTCTACCACCACCGTCACCACCAAAGACACCGCAGATTTCCGCTTCAACCAGGAAACAACGGAGCTGCTTTTAAGACTCCCTTTGCCGGCCAAACAGGAAATCTCCATTACCATGGATACCACCAAAGTAGTGCCTTTCATTGGAGATAGGTATGCCAACACCCCCCAGAGACTACAGATAAACGACAAAGTAGACGTAGGTAGCCTCAAGGTCATGCTGGCCACCGCGCAGGAGAACTTCATAGTGCAGCTCATGAGCCAAAACACCATGGTACGGGAAGCGAGGAACCAAAAAACCATTCTATGGGAAAACCTGAAACCCGGTGCTTACCAAATCAGGATACTGGTAGACGCAAACGGCAACGGAAAATGGGACAACGGGCTTCTGAGCGAGCGCAGATTACCTGAGCCCGTCGTGCTGCCGAAGGACATCTGGGAGATCAGGGCCGACTGGGAAATAGAGACCCAAACCATAGAATTCTAGCGTGGAAACCAGGTGGATAACTGTGGACAAGATTCTGGATAAGACGCGGGCAAGTCTGATAAACCAAAAACCAAAAACCAGAAATTCTACGTTCACAGCCTTAATTGTGGGTGAGCGTTCATAAAAACAGAAAATCCTGGAAGTTATGCACGTGCGTATAAACGTTGGCTGCTTTCCACCGGTTTTAATGTGAAGAAGTGGAAAGTTCACCTAAGTACCTGACAGAGACAGAAAAAGAATCCACAGCAGTGGGGGAATAATTGGGACTACTGAGAGGATATTCCAGAAGTGCGGGGAAAACGTGGGGAGAAGAAATTTTATCCACTTCTGCACAGCCCTAATGACGAACAAGATTCTTTTTAAGAAAAAATCATTTTATAATAGATATCAAGTTGACTCCGTGGAAAAGTGGGAAAAGCCCGCAGACCGGGAAAGAGAAAAGGGAGCTGGGGCGCGGCGCGGATTTTCCGGAAGGGGCCACCCGGCGGGCAGAATGTGGAAGAACCGCTATTTTTGACTAGTTTTAGGAAAATCAAGCCGGAAACGGAACCACCATATAACCAATAGAAACTATGGAACAGGACAGAGAACAATTTGACCACGAGATAAAATTAGGATACGGAATAGGCGACCTGCGCTTCGGACTGAACATGGACGACGTAGAGGAGATCATGGGCGAGCCCGAAGAAGTGGAAGAGTCTGACGAGGAAGACGAGTTTGAGCACAAGGCCTGGAATTACTGGGATAGCGGCTTTTCCTTCTACTTTGACAAAGAAGACGACTACCGCCTGAGCTGCATAGAAACCGCCAACCCCAACGTGACCCTGTTTGGGCAGAAGATCTTTGAAATGAGCCAGCAGGAAGTGGAGCAGTTGTTCAAGGAAAACGGCGTGCAGAACGTAGAGAAGGAAAAAATTGAGAACAACGTGACCTGCCTTTCTTACGAACGTGAGATGATTGACCTCTACTTTGAAGAAGGCAAGCTACTGGCCGTCAACTTCGGGGTACACATGGATGATAACCTGGAAGTTCTCTGGCCAAAAGAAGGCTAAAACAGAAAATACGAGTAACCAATCAGACAAAAGAACCGCCATGAGCGGTTCTTTTGTTTTTATCACTTCGCTGCGGGTGTTTTAAAGCTGATTTTCCTAAAATAGCCTTAAAACAACAAGATTCTTACTCTCATGAATAAGCCGCTTTTATGTATGAGAGGAGAAAAAGAAAATTTTTTCCGGTTCCACGAAATTTCCGTGGAACAACCAGTCTGGGGCATTGGTGTCAGAAGCCCTTTAAACTGCTTTAAAGCCATCAAACTGAAAACAGCGAGCTCTGGTGAGTAAATCCTAACGTCGCTTCGCAGAAGGTCTGAAAACACGAATTGATTTTAAGGTTCCGCGTTTTGCTAGAAAACAGCTTAAATCAAAAGTTTGGGTATGGGCCAGAGATACGTTTGCGGGTTAAAGGCCAATTGATAGTAGTTCATTTTTAGCCTCTGCTTGGAACTGACTTCTTTGGAGAGATTTGCAGGTGCACGCCTTATGCTGTTCCCTCGGTTTGGCTGTTATTGCGTGGGTGCAAATACTTTGCTGTTTCATCTTTGGCGGTATGCGCTCATGGCCGCGGGGCCCCGCGTCTTCCCCTCTCGCACTGCCTGTCTCTCTTAGTTTTGCCTGTCCAGGGCCAAAAGCGAGGTGCGCTCGGGGAAGACTGGAACTGGAGAAAGGAGCAATAGTGGTGATGCTGGAGTTTGGCTAATAACTCTGCTCTTTCGGATTTATCAATCTGCGGCGGTAACCACAAACCAAAAGAGCCGCCTTAGAAATGAGGCGGCTCTTTTGAATCGGAGATCTTAATATGATTTAAGCGAACATCCAGCGGAAAAGCAGGAACAGTGTTCCCGATAGGAACATGGAAACCGGCAGAGTCAAGACCCAGGCCAGGGCAATGTTCCGGATGGTGCCGGCATTCAGGTTTTTGATGCCTTTGTTGGCCACCATACTGCCCGCGATACCGGAAGAAAGGATGTGCGTGGTACTTACCGGCAGCTTGAAAACGAACGTGGAGAACCCAATCACGCTGGCAGCCATAAATTCGGCTGAGGCTCCCTGGGCGTAGGTTAAGTGCTCTTTGCCTATTTTCTCACCAATGGTTTTCACAATGCGCTTCCAGCCAATCATGGTTCCAATCCCCAGGGAGAGCGCAATCATCATGATCACCCAATCCGGGGCGTAGTCCGTGTAAGAGCGCATACCGGTTACGCCTGCCATCAACTGGTCACGGTCACGCTGACTTAACGTGATGTCAGGGCTGTCCATGAGTTTATCGGTGCCTTTGGTGATCAGAAGGATGTCGCGGCGCAAGATAAAACGGCTGTCTTGGGGCAGGCTGCTCATGTTAGGATTGGCCGTGAAGATGCTTCTCATCTCACTTACTTCCTCGTTCAGCAGGTTCAACTGCCGCGCATCTGAGGCCGAGAGGACGGTGCTGTCTACTTTCACCAGAATCTGCTCTACTTGGGTAATAGAATTTCTTAAACCGGCGGGGTCTTTTTCAATATCCAAGGCGTAATAAGAAGGCACAATGGCAATCAAGATCAACATAACCAAACCAACGCCTTTCTGGCCATCATTGGAACCATGGAAAAACGAAACCAGCGTACAGGTAATGATCAGGATAATCCGGATCCAGAGGGGAGGGGCTTTGCGTTTGTGGGGCTCTTTGAAAATAGCCTTGTTCTTTACAAACCGTTTCAGAATAAACATCAGGAAAACGGTTAAGGTGAAGCCCAGGAAAGGAGAGACAAGCAAAGACATCCCCGTTTTGGTGGCCTCAGACCAGGCGAAAGAAGCCTCGGTGGTGGAAGGCAGAAGAGAATAGGCAATCCCTAACCCTAGAATAGAGCCAATGAGGGTGTGGGAGCTGGAAGAAGGAAGACCGTAGTACCAGGTGCCCAGGTTCCAGAGAATGGCACTTATCAATAAAGCCCCAATCATGGCAATCCCGTGCCAAACGTCCTGGTCAATGAGCGTTTCAATGGGCAGCAGGTACACAATTCCCATGGCCACGCCAATTCCGCCGGCAAAAACGCCAATGAAGTTCCAGAAACCAGACCAGACCACGGCCGCCCAAGGGCGAAGGGTATTGGTGTAAATAACGGTGGCCACAGCATTAGCCGTATCATGGAAACCGTTCACAAATTCAAAAGCACACGCGGCCAGTAAGCAAATTACCAGCAAGATCAACAGATCTGTTTCTAATCCGAACATAATGTAATATAGGTGAGAAAAAGGTGCCAAAAGTAAAGGATTAAATTCCTGGTAATGTTACCGAATTGTTAAGGAATGTTTCCTCTGCTAAATTGTGACGGAGTAAAAGTACGAACTAACCACAAACCCATTTCATACTCTGGCCGCTTGACAGAACATTTAAGCGGCAGATGCGGTATCTCTCTAACCAAAGCAATACGGTGTTTTAGAAAAGTGCCAACGAAACCTCTATATTTGCGCCCATGAGCACACCTGAGAAAACCACAGAAAACGCACAGTTAAAAGACATCATCTCGCACGCCAAAGAATACGGTTTCGTGTTCCCCTCCAGCGAGATCTATGACGGTCTGCAAGCCGTGTATGATTACGGCCAAAATGGGGTGGAGTTGAAAAACAACCTCAAAACGCTTTGGTGGAAATGCATGACCCAACTGCACCAGAACGTGGTAGGCATTGACGCCGCCATCTTCATGCACCCCAGCACCTGGAAAGCATCGGGCCACGTAGACTCCTTCAACGACCCCATGGTTGACAACCTGGATTCCAAGAAGCGTTACCGCGCCGATGTGCTGCTGGAGGAGAAAGCCGCCGAGTACGAGAAGCAAGGCGATGTGGAAAAAGCCCAAGCGCTGCTACAGGAAATGGGCCGTTTGCTGGGTGCCGAAGATCTGAAAGGCGTACAGCAATTGATTATCTCAGAAAACATAAAGTGCCCCATCTCAGGTACTTCCAATTGGACGGAGGTGCGCCAATTCAACCTGATGTTTTCCACCCAGGTAGGCTCGGTGGCCGAAGACTCCAGCACCATTTACCTACGGCCCGAAACCGCCCAGGGAATCTTCGTGAACTTCCTGAACGTGCAGAAATCTGGCCGTATGAAAGTGCCCTTCGGGATTGCCCAGATAGGCAAAGCGTTCCGGAACGAGATTGTGGCCCGCCAGTTCATCTTTAGAATGCGCGAGTTTGAGCAGATGGAGATGCAGTTCTTCGTGCGCCCCGGCACCGAGATGGAATGGTACCAGCACTGGCGCACCATGCGCCGCAACTGGCACGAGGCGCTGGGCGTGCCTACTGAGAAACTCCGTTTCCATGACCATGAGAAACTGGCCCACTACGCCAACGCCGCCGTAGACATTGAGTTTGAGTTCCCGTTCGGTTTCAAAGAAGTAGAAGGCATCCACTCCCGCACCGACTTTGACTTAACCCAGCACCAAAACCTGAGCCGCAAAAAGCAGCAGTACTTTGACAATGATTTAAACGAAGACGGCAAACCTTACGGAAACTACGTACCCTATGTGGTGGAAACCTCTGTGGGCGCCGACCGTCTGTTTTTGATGACGCTCTGCAACGCCTACCAGGAAGAGGAAATCACCGAAGGCGAGAACACCAAGACCCGTACCTTCCTGAAATTCCACCCCGCCATTGCCCCGGTGAAAGCCGCCGTGTTCCCGCTCGTGAAAAAAGACGGCCTGCCCGAGAAAGCCATGCAGATTTTCGATAACCTGAAATTCGATTTCAACATGATCTACGAAGAGCGCGACGCCATAGGCAAACGCTACACCCGCCAGGATCTGATCGGAACCCCGTTCTGTATTGCCGTTGACTATGAGACGTTGGAGAACGACACCGTCACCGTCCGGGAGCGCGACAGCCGCGAGCAGAAGCGTATGCATCTCTCAGAACTCCGCCAGTACATCGGCGATGCCGTAAGTTTCAAACGCATCTTCGAGAAATTGTAATTGTGCGTTTTAGGCCTGTTTTTAGAAAAACAGGCCTAAAGCAGAAAATACAAAAAAGGCCTTTCCAATTTGGAAAGGCCTTTTTTGTTGTGGAAAAGTATATTGCCTGTAGGGGCGTATCGCATACGCCCAATGCGCCTGCCACCGGCAGTTCAGTTGCATCAAGGAATTAAAGCTGATTGCGTACGCGTACGCGAATAGATCAGGAATGCTGGGCGTATGCGATACGCCCCTACCATAAAATGCGTCCACTTCTTTATTCCTGTTTTTAGGCTTGTTTTTAGAAAACAGGCTTAAAACGCACAATTGAATTAAACGTCATCTACAAAGCCTCTGCCAACCAAACCCCATGCCCTGCAGTTCCTGCATCAAGTCTAATGTTTTCTCCCTCTTGCTGAAAGCCGCCCGTAAACGGATGCTCCGCAATAAACAAAGGCGTATCCAGATCCACGAAATCAAACCCGCCAATGCCCGCGGCGAAGTGAGCCGAGAAGGTCATGGCTAGAATACTTTCCACCATGCCCCCAATCATCAACCCCAATCCGTGCACCTGGGCCAAAGCCGCCATCTGCAATGCTTCCAGCACCCCGCACTTCATCAATTTTATGTTGACAACCGAGGCACTTTGGTCTTGCGCCAGCCGTGCCACGTCGCTGGCACTACGCGCCGATTCGTCTGCCGCAATGGGGAAAGGGCAGGTGCTTGCCAACACGGCCAAGTCTTCCCAAGATTCACGCGGAAGTGGCTGTTCCAGTAAGATAACCGGGATTTTCGATTCCGACAGACTGTGCACAAACCGCTGGGCACGCGGCAAATCATAACCGCAATTTCCGTCCACAATCAGTTTAGCGGTAGGGGCAGCCGTGTGGATAGCTTGTAGGCGGCGTAGGTCATACTCCACATCCACTCCTTCGGTCTTCACCTTTATAATAGAGAATCCGCGTTCCACGATTGACTTGGCAGAAGCCGCCGCATGGGCCTCATCTCCGGCGGTAATGGTGAGGTCGGTGATTAACTGAGTTTTTGCTCCGCCAAAGAAAACGTACAGCGGCATCTGGTAATGTTTGCACAAAGCATCCAAGACCGCCATCTCCAACCCGCAGCGGGCGGCGGGCGCCTGTGGTGCGAGTTCATCCAATTCTTTAGCCAGGGTGCGCCAGTTTTTGACATCTTTCCCGAGCAGGTGGTTTTCCAACTCCTGCAACACCGCCAAGGTACTTTCCTGCGTCTCGCCGCTCACCGCCGGGAAGGGAGCCGCCTCGCCCAGCCCAAAGGTGCCATCGGCGAGCTGTACCTGCACCACCACATTCTCTACCTGGTACTGGGTGCCCGTAGCAATGGCGAAAGGTTCTAGCAAAGGCAAATTCAGCGGTTGATAACTGACGGAGGTAATCAGGGTGGAAGACATGGTTATATGTTTATAAGTGTGCTGGCAAAGAAACAAAGAAAGGAAATGCTGCGGTTAAGAAAATGGCGAATAAAATCTGTTAAGGCAGAAAGCTGAGAAGTTATCCTGTGAAAAACTGTATTTTCCGTTTCCAGGCTGATTTTAGAAAAACGGTTCTAAAACGGAGAGTTTTCAACGGTATCTATTCTGCTCTGGTAAACTTTGGCTAGTAGTGCTAGAAAAGTGATGATTTCACTCGCTTGCGTCCCGCGAGTGTGAGGTACCTGCGGCCTCTGGCCGCTTTAGATAAACAAAGAGGGGGTCAGAGGCCACAGAACCCACACGCGTCTGAGAGGCAAGCTCGCGCCAACGGAGAGAATCATTTAACCAGCGCATTCCTATTTTAAGCCTGTTTTCAAAAAAACATCCCTAAAACGGAAAAAAGCGTTGGAATCCATTCACAAGTTATTTATTGTTTAACTTTGCTTTATTATGCCTTGCGGGAGATTGTTTCTTTCAGCACGTAAAGCTTTAGCTAGTATTTGCTTTGACAGAATACCTTTTCAGAAGCGATACTATTATAATAGAATAACACCTACCACATCCTATAGACAAAAAGGTGAAGTACAACGAGTATAAACAACTAGACTATGCGGGTCTGGCCGAGGAGGTGAGAGCCTACTGGAAGCAGAACCGCATCTTTGAGAAATCGGTGGAGACCCGGGCGGGTCAGCCCACTTTCGTTTTTTATGAGGGGCCACCCTCGGCCAACGGCGCACCGGGCATTCACCACGTGATGGCCCGCGCCGTGAAAGATATTTTCTGCCGCTACAAAACCCTGCAAGGGTTCCAGGTGCAGCGCAAAGGCGGCTGGGACACCCACGGTCTGCCCATTGAGTTGCAGGTAGAGAAGGAACTGGGCATTACCAAAGAAGACATAGGGAAAACCATCACGGTAGAGGAGTACAACGCCCGCTGCCGCGAGACCGTGATGCGCTTCAAAGACCAGTGGGACGACCTCACCGAACGCATGGGCTACTGGGTAGACCTGAACAATCCGTACATCACGTTTGAGAACCAATACATAGAGTCTAACTGGGCGCTGCTCAAAAAGCTCTATGACAAAGGCTACCTGTACAAAGGCTACACCATCCAGCCGTTCTCTCCGGCGGCCGGTACCGGTTTGAGCTCGCACGAGTTGAACCAACCCGGCACGTACCGCAACGTGAAGGATACGTCTATTGTGGCGCAGTTCAAGATTATCAACAATCAGAAATCAGCGTTTCTATTTGAAGCTGCCGCAGAGAACTATTTTCTTGCGTGGACAACTACGCCTTGGACGCTTCCCGCCAACACCGCTTTGGCAGTAGGTAAGAACATCAAGTACGTGCAGGTGCAAACCTTCAACCCATACTTGTACACACCAGCTACGGTGATTCTGGCCAAAGATTTATTGGGTCAATACTTCTCTCCTAAAGCTGCCGAGTTAGAACTGGAGGCCTACCAGCCCGGTGATAAGCTAATTCCGTTCAAAGTTCTGGGTGAGTTCACCGGTGAGCAATTGGCCGGAGTTGAGTACGAGCAACTCATGCCATATGTGCAGCCAGATAAACCAGCCTTTAGAGTATTGATCGGTGATTTCGTGACAACGGAGGATGGTACCGGTATTGTGCATATCTCGCCAACGTTTGGGGCCGATGACTTTAGGGTAGCCGCGCAGAACGACATTCCGGCATTGTTGGTAACCGATGAATTCGGGAAGCCAACACCGTTGGTGAACCGCCAAGGTCGCTTCGTGAAAGAAGTGACGGACTTTGCCGGCATGCCGGTGAAGAACTATGACGGCCTGGACGAGAACGATAAAGAATACAAGAGCACCGATGTTCTTATCGCCATCAAACTGAAAGAAGAAGGAAAAGCCTTTAGAGTTGAGAAGTACGAGCACAGCTACCCACACTGCTGGCGCACCGACAAACCCGTACTTTACTATCCGCTGGATAGCTGGTTCATCAAAACCACGGCAGTGAAGGCACGGTTGATTGAGCTGAACAAAACCATTAACTGGAAACCAGAGTCTACGGGCTCGGGTCGTTTCGGGAACTGGCTGGAGAACCTGGTGGACTGGAACCTGTCGCGCTCGCGCTACTGGGGAACGCCGCTGCCTATCTGGCGCACCGAGGAAGGCGACCAGGAAATCTGTATCGGCTCCGTGGCCGAGTTAGACCGCGAGATTGAGCGCAGCATTGCCGCCGGATTCATGACGGAGAACCCCTTGCGGGCAGCCAAAAAAACTGTGGAAAAACCTACGGGCCCTAAAGCTGAACATGAGGTTAATACCTTATTGGAGTTTGCCGGTGAGTTTGTGCTTAGCCCCACCGGAACCGAGGAACCACGCGCTGAGCTAGGAATTACTGATTTCAACTACGAAGGCTTCGACCTGCACCGCCCGTACGTGGATAACATTGTGTTGGTAAGTCCGAGTGGCAAACCTATGAAACGTGAGTTAGACCTCATTGATGTGTGGTTTGACTCCGGTGCCATGCCCTATGCGCAGTGGCATTACCCCTTTGAGAACAAAGAAACCTTTGACGCTAACTTCCCGGCAGACTTCATCGCCGAGGGCGTGGACCAGACCCGTGGTTGGTTCTTCACCCTGCACGCACTGGCCGTAATGCTGGAAGACAGCGTGGCGTTCAAGAACGTGATCGCGAACGGTCTGGTGCTGGACAAGAACGGAAACAAGATGAGCAAGCGCCTCGGCAACGCCGTTGATCCGTTTGAGACCATCGGCCGCTTTGGCCCCGATGCCACCCGCTGGTACATGATTGTGAACGCGCCACCCTGGGACAACCTCAAATTCAACCTAGACGGTATCACCGAGGTACAGCGCCGGTTCTTCGGGACCTTGCAGAACACGTACTCGTTCTTCGCGCTGTATGCCAACCTAGACGGCTTCACCTTTGAAGGCGAAGAAGTACCGGTAGCGCAGCGCACCGAGAGTGACCGTTGGATCATCTCCCGTTTGAACACGCTGGTGAAAGAAGTGGCTGGCTACTTTGATGATTACGATCCTACCAAAGCGGCCCGTGCCATCCAGGAGTTTGTCGCCGATGAGCTGAGCAACTGGTACGTGCGCCTCAACCGCAAACGTTTCTGGAAAGGCGAGCTGAACCAAGACAAACTGGCCGCCTACCAAACGCTGTACACCTGCCTGGAAACCGTGGCGAAACTGGCCTCACCGATTGCGCCGTTTTACATGGATCGTCTGTTCCTGGATCTAACCCATGTGAGTGGCCGGAGCAAATCAGAGTCGGTGCATTTAGAGTTGTTCCCACAGGTACAGGAAAACCTGATAGATGTAGATTTGGAGCAACGCATGCAATTGGCGCAGAGCGTTTCGTCTTTGGTGCACTCGCTGCGCAAAAAGCACATGATCAAAGTGCGTCAACCGTTGAGCCGTATCTTGGTGCCCATCTTAGATGAGAAGATGAAGACGCAACTGCAAGCGGTGGAAGATCTGATTCTCTCTGAGGTGAACGTGAAGAGCCTGCAGTACCTGGAAGACACCACGGGCATTCTGGTGAAGAAGATCAAGCCTAACTTCAAGCGCTTAGGCCAGGTATTTGGGCCGAAGCTGAAATTGGTGGCTGCGCAGATCCAACAGATGAGCCAGGAAGACATTGCCAAGATGGAACGCGAAGGTTTCTTTGAGATTCCGGTGGAAGATGACACCACGGTATTGAGCCGCGAAGATGTGGAGATCATGTCTGAGGATATACCCGGTTGGTTGGTAGCTTCTGAGGGAGCGTTGACCGTAGCGCTGGATATTACCATTACCGAAGAACTTCGTCTGGAAGGGATGGCCCGTGAGTTGGTGAACCGCCTGCAGAACCTGCGCAAAGACAGCGGTTTGGATGTACAAGATAAAATAAGAGTGTTCCTGCAAGGTGGCAATGAAGAAGTGGCCGCCGCCGTTCAAGCTTTTGGGGGGTATATCTCTGAAGAAGTACAGGCGGTGGAACTGACCTTGGTACCAACTTTAACGGAAGCAGATGCCGCCGTGTTGGACATGGAAGGATTCAGTTTGCCGGTACGCTTAGAAGTAGCCAGGTAATATTCCGCTTGCTCAGGAATTAAAATGAAGATTGAACGCCAGCCGTTTAAGGCTTCTTTTCAGAAAAAGAGGCTTAAAACGGCAGGTAAAACCTTAATCATGAAGTATACTAAATATTATCTGGTTGCCTTGCTGGTAATCGTCATTGACCAGGCCGTGAAGATGCTGGTGCACAACAACATGCAAATGGGAATGGCTGGTCAGATTCCGGTATTTGGGGATTGGTTCAAGCTGCATTACACGCTGAACCCCGGCATGGCCTTCGGGGTGGAGTTGGGCTCAGACTACGGCAAGATTATCTTAACCGTCTTTAGAATGGTAGCAATGGTGGCCATTGGGTATTTAGTATACTACTTAGTGCAGCACCGTTACCCTAAAGGTTTGATCTGGTGCGTAGGCTTAATCTTGGGCGGTGCTGTAGGCAACCTGATTGACAGTGTGTTTTATGGGGTTTTACTGGACAATGCTCCGTATGGTGTTTCTACTCCGTGGCTGCACGGGCAGGTGATTGATATGTTCTACATTGATATCTGGGAAGGTATCTTGCCACATTGGATTCCTATCATCGGCGGAACGCCCATGTCTTTGTGGCCAATCTTCAACATAGCAGACGCCGCTATATTTGTGGGGGTTTTGATTATTATCTTCAATCAGAACCGGTTCCTGAACCATCCGCCCGCCAAAGAGAAACACGAAATCAATATTGTGGAAGCATAAAAAAGAGGGCTGTCTGGCAAAGGCAGCCCTCTTTTTTATATAACTGTCTAGACCTAGAAAGAATAGCCCATGTTCACTTGCATGGCAAAGATGGATGTTCCTTGGTCATACATATAACCAGAAGCCCTCAAGCCAAAGAAAAGACGGTTATCATTGAAGAAGTCGGTTTCAACCACTAGTTTCCCACCTATATCTTTTTCTCTGATATGGGCAAATACATCACCAGGAGCTAAGCCAGGCGTAGTGACAGTCCCTTCGGGAACACCTCCTCTAACCAAGTCCAGTTCTGAACGCCTTCTTACGGCAGGCCCAACCCCAAATTTAATCGTGTACCTGCCTGTCTCGGTGATATCATAGAAAAGGGAAGCATCAAACATGACAAAGGCTTTTCTGGAGGTAAAAAGCAGTGCTTGCTTATCATAGCGGGAGGAACTGAGGTACTCGCCAGAAAAGGCAACGTGTAAATGGTCGGTTAGTTCGCGGGTATATTGCTGGGAGAACAACGCGCCGCTGTTATCGCCTTCTAAGATATACGCAAAACCCACCCCGGTTCTAAAATGGTTTGGATAACGGTGCTGGGCAGAAGCACTGGGTACTAAAAAAAGGAAGAAGAACCCTGCTAAAGCACTTTTTAGAAAAAAGGTGCGTAGGGAGTGAACGTGTTTCATAAGACTTTAATAAAGACGAAAGAAAGGGTATAGGGCAAAATGTATTGTGAATACTTAGGTTTAATTATTTAAGTTGTGTCTTAAAATAAATTAGGGGTAGGGAAAGCCTTTGGAAGTTCTCTGGGTAAACCCAACATTGCAGCTACTCAGGCAATCTGTTCCTTAAAAGGCTAACCAGAAGTAAGGCCTTCAGGCACTTTTTCTGGACTGAATTCAACTTATACCACCACATAGGGTAACATGGCTTTCTCCGCTCCTTTATTACAGGTAACTGATTTGAGCATCAGCTTTCAGGGCAGGCAGGGAGAGGTGCAGGCCGTAAAGGATATTTCTTTCCAGGTCAGGAAAGGGGAAGTTGTAGCTCTTGTGGGTGAATCGGGCTCAGGCAAAACGGTGACGGCCTTGTCATTGATGCAGCTTTTGCCATCTGTTGGGGTACATACCTCTGGTACAGCTTTATTCAACTTTCCGCAGTTAGCCTTAGTTGATCTACTTACCCTTACAGAGAAGCAACTACAGAAAGTAAGGGGCAAGGAGATTGCCATGATCTTTCAAGATCCTATGTCTTCGCTTAACCCAGTTATCTCCTGTGGAAAACAGGTGGCCGAAGCATTGCTGATTCACCTGCCTATTTCCAAAAAAGAGGCTTATTTACGTACGATCGCCCTTTTTGAGTTGGTAAAGCTTCCGGATCCAGAAAAGGTTTTCAGGAGTTTTCCACACGAGCTTTCCGGCGGGCAGAAGCAGCGCATCATGATTGCCATGGCCATGGCCTGTGAGCCCTCGCTCTTGATTGCCGATGAACCAACCACCGCCCTGGATGTAACCGTGCAAGGGGGTATTTTACAATTGCTAACAGAACTACGCTTAGAGAAACAGATGGCCATGCTGTTCATCTCCCATGATCTTGGGGTGGTAGCCCAAATAGCCGACCGTATCTTGGTCATGTACCAAGGCCGGGTAGTGGAAGAAGGTTCAGTGACGCAAATCTTCTCCAATCCTCAGCACCCGTATACCAAAGCCTTGCTCGCCTGCCGTCCTACTTTAAAGACCCAGGTGGCAGTGTTACCTACCGTCTCAGATTTCATGGCAGTAGACGCTCAGGGAAATATCCAGGATAAAAGCCTGTCTGAGTTACCTCCTTTGAAAGTGGTGGAGAACCAACAAGCCAAACCCATTGATTCAGGGAATTCACATACGCAAAGTGCCTCCCGGGAGCCTCTCTTGAAAGCTCAGGATATCCACGTGGAATTCACCAGAAGCAGAATGTTCTTCTGGCAGAAAAAAGAGCCCATAAAAGCGGTAAACGGAGTTTCCTTTGAAGTTTTCCCGGGCGAGACCCTGGGCATTGTGGGCGAATCTGGCTGTGGAAAAACCACGTTAGGCAGAGCCTTATTACGGTTAATAGAACCTACCCAAGGAAAGGTAGTTTTCAACCGAAAGGATTGGGCCACGTTGCCCAAAGAAGAGCTAAGAAAAAGCCGCAAAGACTTCCAGATGATCTTTCAAGATCCCTTGGCTTCGCTCAACCCCATGATGAAAATAGGGGAGTCTATCATGGAACCCATGCAGGTGCATCAGGTGTTACATACCCAGCGGGAAAGAAAGCAGCGCGCCATAGAGTTATTGGAGACCGTCAACCTTTCACCCGAACATTTTCACCTTTATCCCCAAGAATTTTCCGGCGGTCAATTGCAGCGCATCTGCATTGCCAGAGCGTTGGCGCTGGAACCCACGTGTATCATCTGTGATGAGATAGTATCGTCTTTAGACGTGTCTGTGCAGGCGCAAGTCTTGAACCTGCTCAACCGTTTAAAGCGCGAGCTTAACCTCACGCTCCTCTTTATTACCCATGACCTGTCTGTGGCTAAGTTCATGTCAGATCGCCTGTTGGTGATGGACAAAGGCCAGGTTGTGGAGCAGGGCCCCGCGCAGCAAATTTTCTCTTCTCCGCAGCAGCCTTACACCAAGGCCTTGCTCCAGGCTATTCCGGCCGGAGAACTTACTGATATTTTAGCGGCGCAAGAGAAACGAAAAACGTACAATGCAAGTATAGACGAATAGGTATATTTGCAAACGCCTCCTCCGCAAGGGCGTTTTTGGCCTATTTTCCTAAAACAAGGGCGTAAACAGCAAAACATAAATGCTTTCATAGGGAGTGGAAGGAAAGCAGGAATGAAATAAAACAGGTAGCGGAATTCGCTGCCGCCTAGGTTCTGCGCTTGAAAACAGAGCCTATGAATAATTGAAAAGAATTAATGGAAAGAAAAAGAAGAGGCCCGGGTGCCGGCAGAGATTCAGCCCCGCGGTCTGGTAACCCCAGAAAAGATAAAGGCGCTCCCCGCCGTGAAAAAGGAGGAACATCTGGAAGACGCAGCGAAGGCGGAGCAAACACCGGCGACGTGTCTAGAGAGATACTATTGAATATTTTTATCCAGGAGCCTAAGAAAGTTTTCACGTACCGTCAGTTGCATCGCCGCCTAGGCATCACCGCGAAAGAAGGCCGTGAGGAAGTATCTGGGCTTCTGAAAAAGATGAGCAAAAACGGTGAACTGATCTTTCTGCCAGATGACTCCTATATTCTCAACCCTGAGTTCAGAGAAAGTCTGGAAAGAAGCACCAACCGACCAGAGCGCAGCAGCCGGAGAGAATCTGAGCGCGGCGCGGCCACCGTCTCCCGTAGAGGCGGGCCTACCATTGTAGGCAAGGTTGATCTGGCCAATGCCCGCCACGCCTACGTGGTAAGCGAAGAAAGCGAGCAGGACATCCGCGTTCCGGTAGAGCGCCTCATGTTTGCCATGGACGGTGATACCGTACGCGTGCAACTGCGCCGCAGCCGCCGGGCCAACGAGCGCCCAGAGGGTGAAGTGGTAGAAGTGATTCAGCGCCAGCGCGAGGAAATTGTGGGCCGACTGCAAATGTCAAAGGGCTACGGTTTTATTGTGCCTGACCAGAAACGCATGTACTTTGATGTATTTGTGGGTGAGCGCGGCCTAGCCGATGCCAAGCACAACGACAAAGTACTGGTGAAAGTGACCGATTGGCCAGAAGACCCCGAGAAGAAACCTACCGGTGAGATCATCCGGGTGTTCGGCCCGGCCGGGGAACACAACGCTGAGATCCACGCCATCATGGCCGAATTCGGTTTACCGTTCGAATTCCCTGAATCAGTGGAGAAGGAGGCCGAGGCTATTCCCGAGGGAATCACCCAGGAGGAAATTGCCAAGCGCCGTGACTTTAGGGCCATCACTACGTTCACCATTGACCCCGCCGATGCCAAAGACTTTGATGATGCGCTCAGCATGCGTCAATTGGAGAACGGCAACTGGGAGATAGGCGTGCACATTGCCGATGTGACCCACTACGTGCAGCCTGGTAGCAAGCTGGAGAAAGAGGCTTACCGTCGCGCCACCTCGGTGTATCTGGTAGACCGTACCATTCCTATGTTGCCAGAGCGCTTGTCTAACGGCCTGTGTTCTTTGCGGCCGCATGAAGATAAACTCACGTTCTCAGTGGTGTTTGAGATAGATGACAACGCCAAAATCCATGAGTACTGGATTGGCCGCACCATCATTCACTCAGACCGACGGTTCTCCTACGAAGAAGCCCAGCAGGTGATTGAAACCAGCGAAGGTGACTTTTCCCAGGAAATCCTGAAGCTGAATGAACTGGCCAAGAAATTCAAAGACAAACGCTTCCAGAACGGAGCCGTGAACTTTGAAACCATTGAAGTAAAATTCAAGCTGGATGAGAACGGCAAGCCGCTGCATTTGTACGTGAAAGAACGCAAAGACGCGCATAAACTCATTGAAGAGTTTATGTTGCTGGCCAACAAATACGTAGCTGAGCATGTGTACAAGCAACGCAAAGGCAAGAACAAACTGCCAATGGTGTACCGTACGCACGGCGCCCCAGACCCAGAGAAATTGATGAACTTCTCTATGTTTGCGCGCAGGTTTGGCTATAAAGTTGAGTTAGAGGAAGGCCGTGACATCTCCAAAGAGCTGAACAAACTAGCCGACCAAACGCTAGGCAAGCCCGAGCAAAGTGTGCTGCAAAGCCTGGCTATCAGAACCATGGCGAAGGCCAAGTACAGCACCGAGGAGGAAGGCCACTTTGGTCTGGCGTTCGCGCACTACTCGCACTTTACGTCGCCTATTAGAAGGTACCCAGATATGATGGCGCACCGGTTAATTCACCAGTACAGCCAGAAAGACTTTACCGCCGAGAAGGAGGAATTTGAAGAGCGCAGCTTGCACTCCTCAGACATGGAGAAGCGCGCGGCAGATGCTGAGCGGGCTTCCATCAAGTTCAAGCAGGTAGAATACATCAGCGGCTTTATTGGGCAGCAGTTCAAGGGCATTGTCTCTGGTTTAACAGACTGGGGCATGTACGTAGAGATTGAGGAGAACAAATGCGAAGGCATGGTTCGCCTGGCAGATCTGCAGGACGATTTCTACGAACTGGACGCTGCTAACTACCGCATCATCGGGCAGAACAACAAACGTATTATCTCGTTTGGTGATGAGGTGATCGTAGAGGTGAAAGCGGCCAATGTATTGGAGCGCACCATTGACCTCACGTTAATTGATACCGTGAAGAAATAAGGAATGGACGTGAAGGCGTTTCCGGTCACTTTTTACAAAAAGAGGCCCGAAACGCTTCTTTAACTTACCTATAAAAACTAAAATGCGGTTTCTTTATTTTACTGTAGCTTTGACAGTAAAATAAAGAAACCGCATTTTCATCTCAAATAAAGGCTTTTGCCTGGCAGCTTAAAATTAAATTCTTGTGGATATCTCACAATTCTCGGAACGCATAAACCAGACATTGTCCACGCTCCAGTACGGGCAGACTCCAGACGAGCTGTACGCGCCTATTCGCTATATGATGGAACTGGGGGGGAAAAGGGTGCGTCCGCTGTTGACTGTATTAGGGGCTTATCTTTTCCATGACGATGTGGAAAAGGCCATGATGCCCGCCATTGGCGTAGAGGTTTTCCACAACTTCACGCTCATGCATGATGACATAATGGACAATGCCCCGCTCCGCCGAGGCCAGGCTACCGTGCACGAGAAATGGAATACCAGCACCGCTATCTTAAGCGGAGATGTGATGCTGGTGCGGGCGTATGAGTGCTTTTTAGGAATTGAGCCCCAAAAACTGCCTACCGCACTGAAGCTTTTCAGTACCTGTGCCGCCGAAGTCTGCGAAGGCCAGCAACTGGACATGAACTTTGAGGCCCGGCAAGACGTGCAGATTCAGGAGTACCTGAACATGATTAAGTTGAAAACGGCGGTTCTGCTGGGCTTTAGTCTGGAACTGGGCGCGCTGTTGAACAACGCGGCCCCTGAAGATGCCAGACACCTCAAAGAGTTTGGGATTAACATGGGCATTGCCTTCCAGCTCCGCGATGATCTGTTGGATGTGTACGGTGACCAGGCCAAATTTGGAAAACGCGTAGGCGGCGATATTGTCTCTGACAAGAAAACCTATCTGCTCCTGACCGCTCTGGAACGCTGCTCCGCCACCCAGCGAAAAGAACTGAGAAAGTGGCAGGGCCAGACCGCCAATGGGCAGGAAAGTGAGAAAGTGCAGGCGGTAAAAGCCATCTATGACGAATTAGATATCCAGGGCACCACCCATAGCCAGATCAATCACTACTTCCAGAAAGCGCTGCATCATCTGAACGAGGTAAATGCCTTGAACAGTAAAAAAGAGCTGCTTCGGCAATTAGCCATCCAGTTAATTGAACGCGATAGTTAAAATCATCTATCCTTGAAAGGGGCAAGCCTGAAGAAAAAACAAACTTCCTCTTGAAAAACAAAGAGGTGTTTTCGGCGCTTTTACGTGATTAAGAGTTGTTTTCAGGCTTATTTCTTTAAAATACCTCCAAAACGAGGCATCCTTTATTCTTAAACCTACTTGACCATCATGCCCATTAGCATCACTATCATCATTATTGCGGTTACCGTGCTTGTCTCTCTGTTCGCCTGGCGGAACCAGAACCTGATGGAGAACTGGGTGCATCACCCACAATCTGTGGCGCGCAACAATGAGTGGTGGCGCCTGCTGACCTCGGGCTTTCTGCACGCCGACTTCATGCACCTTTTCTTCAACATGTTCTCGCTGTACATTTTTGGGGGCGTGGTAGAGCAGCAGTTCATGGGGGCTTTCGGCTTTACCACCGGGGCTGCCTTCTACGTGTTGCTTTATCTGGTAGCCATCATTGTATCAGACCTGCCTACTTTCTTCAAGCATAAAAATGACAGTAGGTATTATTCCTTAGGGGCATCGGGCGGGGTGGCGGCTATTATTTTCGCCAGTATCTATTTCAATCCTCTCACAGAACTCATCATTTTCCCTATTCCAATTCCTATCAAAGGCTATATTTTTGGGGCGCTTTATCTTTTCTACTCTTATTACCTGAGCAAAAGAGGCAATGACGGCATTAACCACAGCGCGCACTTTTACGGGGCGGCCTTCGGGTTTGTGGTAAGTGTGATTCTGGTGCCGGGGCAAATCCAGAATTTTATCAGTGATATTATTGGGTAGCGTATATTGTATTTCCTGTAGAAGTTAAGCTTCGGCCTTTTCTTCTTTAAAAGCGTATACTGTTGTATAGCAGTATTTTTAAGGAGGCGGGGTATGAAAGCAGGGTTGAATGATACAAAGTTATGGCTGGTGCTTTGCTTTTGCCTGTGTATACAGGCCAGCGGCAAAGCGCAGTCATTGACGGCCCAAGTGGCCGCAACTTCCAGAATTGCCCAGGTAAGTTTGGGCGAGGGTATTGCGCAGAAAGATCAATTGCTCTTAGACCTGGTAACCAAAGCCGGACTGATGCCGGTGCTCTCTAACGGCGAAGAACATACTTTTTTTGCTCCGTCTGCCAAGGCCTTGGCGCAACACAAAAGCGATTCACCAGAACAGCTAAGGGCATTTCTGGAGCAACACATTGTCAAAGGCAATTTCACTACCCATGATCTCCGTGACGGGGCAGATATAAAAGCAATCAGTGGGAACAACCTGCGCATCTGCCGGAAGAAAGGGTCTCTTCTGGTGAGCGGTGTGCGCTTACTTAAATCAGATCAGCTTTTTATGAATGGGGTTTGGCACCAACTGAACGGCGCCATCCCATCCAATGCTTCTTCCTTATAATACCAGCGTATGTGAATGCAAAAAGGGTCTGCCTCTAGTGGCAGGCCCTTTTTGTTTATAGTAGTGTTTTAGGCTTGTTTACTGAAGAACAGGCATAAAACACGTTTTCCTGACTTGAAACAAGCTCTAACTGAAAACACTATTGGTTTATTGCGGAACCTACCTGAATCAGCCTTTCTCTCTGCACAACTTCTCTGGTGTAACAGCTTGCTTTTAGATACCTCAGATAAATTAAGGCTCAGATGCAACCCTGGGTGCTGTCTTCTCATCTTTAGGATGAAACGTAATCCTACTGCTATGAAAAAACTGAACATCTTCTCACTTCTGACGGTGTTAGCCCTGTTTGCTTCTCTGTCTTCGTTCCGGGCCGCTACCAATACCGCCATAGTAGAAGAGGAAACCCGCACCGTGGCTCCGTTCAAAAAAATAGGTCTGGCGTATCCGGCTAATGTGATCTTACGCAAGGGCGACACCCAAAGCGTGAAAGTAGAAGGAGATGCAGAGCAACTAGACCAACTGATTACTGAAGTAGAAGACGGCAAACTCACCATCAAGAGAAAAAACCGCCAGTACAGCAATGACGGGTCTTCAAACAACAAGCGCGTGAATATTTACATCACCGTGCCGCAGGTAGAAGGCTTATCAGTGAGTGGTTCTGGGAAGATCAGAAGCGAAGATACGTTCAAAAGCAATTCTTTGGATCTGGCGGTAAGCGGGTCTGGTAATATTCAATTAACCGCTAACGCAGAAAATGTCACCAGCCGTATCTCGGGCTCGGGCAGCATTGAGCTGAAAGGCCAGGGCAAGCAAACCACCGTAGCCGTGAGCGGTTCGGGGGCCATGCGAGGCTATGACTTCACAACCAGCGACGCGCAGGTAAGCATCAGCGGCTCCGGTTCCTGTGAGATAACCGCCACCAACCGGCTTAAGTCCTCCATCAGCGGCAGCGGCCGGGTTTTGTACGCGGGTTCTCCCAGCGTAGACAGTCGCGTGAGCGGCAGCGGTTCCGTTAAAAAACGCGGGTAACCTAAACTTCTATCCTAACTATTGCTCTGGGTTGCCTGGGAGGGGCGGTTTTAGCCGGTCCGTTTAGAGCGAATTCCCACAAAACGGCTATGAAACGCACTTCCCGGGCACATCCCTACCAGAGCCAAAGCCAAGTTAGCAAAAAGACACCCGACGGATTTCTCCAGGTCCTGGATCTGATGTTTGTAGAGAAACATGAAATCACGTCGCGGTTTCTTTTTGCTTCTGGTGAACCTATGTTTGAGGTTAAGAAGTGGTAAGCTAGTGCACTACTCTAAAATGGAGAAGAATCATTACAACTCTGTGAAGCATGTTTTTACTCAATTCTCCCTATTTAAGGCAGTATGCAAAAAGAGCCTTCCAAGTGGTTTCTTTGACCATTTGGAAGGCTCTTTAATGATTTCCTAGAAGAATTATTACTTAGTAGTAGAACCGTTTGCTGGCTGTACAAACACCGATGGCTGTTTTGGCTGTGGTTTATAGATTGCTCCAGTGGCAAAATCTATGATACCTCCAGGCCAAAATAAAAGAATGTCAGCCACCAAAGCACCTGTACGAATTTGTCTTTGAGGCTGCCCAGGTGCTGGCTTTGTTCTTTGATATTCAGTCACAGGCCCACCGAATACAGTTGCACAACCGGAAAATGAGCCAGCAAGCAGCAATAATGCTGCAATTTTAGTAAACGTTTTTTTCATGTAAACACTATTAAATGTAGTTAAAGATTTTATTATTTTTTTTACAATAATAACTAAATATATAATTAAATCAATGGGCCAGATAATTTATTTTACAAATAATTAACTTTCATTTCACTGCAACGTGCGGCTCCTGAACAGCAGGAAACCTACGTGCCCAAACACGCTCCACCGGTTCTCATCATTGTCATAATGGATAAAGTGTAAAGCGGCCGGGCCGATGGGCAATTGCATGATAATGCCCGTGCTGGCGGTAAGCCGGGGCCTGTCAAACCCATTGGCTCTCATGGCCTGCTGCATATTTCCTTCCTCCAACGGCCGGTGGATAAGGTGCATGAACGCTTCGGTACGCCACTCAAATTTGGTGAATAGGTTTTGGGAGAAACGCAGGCCGGCGGCTCCGTAGCGGGCTGCCCGGTACGTGTCCAGAAACAGTGTACGGGAATCTGGCAGGGGAGAAAACGCCGGGGCCGAGGTGAGCGAAGACCGGTAGTTGGAGAACAGGCCCTGGGTACTCACCATGCCTTCAAAGAAGTACCCCCAACTGTTCTTGTCATTGTTGAAAGGATAATACCCCTCATAGGTAGCCGAGAATTGCAGCCACTTGTGGTCAGTAGTACGGTTGTCTGGCATTAGAGAGGTGGAACCGGGTTTATAGGCTTCTTCTCCCATCACGGCCCGTAAACCCAGCACTGCCCGGTGCCCTCTGGTAGAGTACATTTTCCGGTTCAAGGAGTTGCGTTCAAAGCGTACCGCCGCGGTGAGCCCTACAAAATCCGTTTCGTCCAGCACATCATCTGAGGAGACGTTTTCCACATTGGCGTACTCGTCTTCATTGGAGAAATACGCGCCTTCCAACACAAACCTACTCCTGAAATTATGGCTGAAGCCGGTTTGCAGTCCTACCTTGAAATCACGCTGACTCACCTGGGTACTGGCCGCGTCCCGATCCAGGAATGTTTTAGTACCCTGGTAGTTAAGGCTGCTGTACATAACGGAGGGTTCTATATAGAAAGGAATTCGGCCAGGTATATTCACCCTGAAACCGAACTGCCCCGCCGAATAGAATCTACCCAGGTTGGCGTTGATGCCCACGGTGTACAACAAGCGGTTTAGATAGCGATACTCCAGGCCCACGTAGAGGTTATCCACAGGACGGGTACTGAACACGGCACCTACCTCGGCGGTAGCGTTGTTGCTTTGTTGGGCGTCAATACTGAGCACGTAGCCCCGGGTGGTACTGTCAAACTGAATACGGGGATAAATGCCCCTGAAAAAGTCATTCGCCGCCAGGCGGTAGTAGCCTTCCTCAATCTCATCAATGGTGTAGTGGTCTCCTTTGCGCAGAAAGAATTTGCTTACGTATGTATTCTGATTCTCTTTAAGGCCTTTCACCTGCACCCGGTCAAAACGCGGGGGAGGAGCCTGCTTCTGGAAGGCGTTTCGGCGTTGCGCCAGTTGCGCAGAGTCCACTTCGCGGGGAATGCGCTGTTTTAGGGTAGGTAGTTTAGCCTCGGCAGACTTTACGCCTATGTCAATGAGGTCTTTCACCTTGGCGAAATCAGTGGTGGCGAAGCCTTCCAAATCGGGCTGAATCAACACACCATTAGGGCCTAAAGCCAAGGTGTCGGCTACGTCAAAACTCAGGAAAATGAGGGAACTGCCCAGTAATTCATCGTCCTTGTCTGCGGGGTATTTCTTATAGGAAACATCGCCCACGTTCACGCCAATCATGATGTCTGGCTTGAACTCTGAGCGCATCACATCGGTAGGGAAGTTGTTGAAAAGCCCGCCATCAAACAAATAACGGCCATCTGCCTGCCGGATGGGCCGGAACGCCAGCGGAACCGCCATGGAATTACGAACCGCATCAGCTAACGAGCCTTTGCGTTGCACAATCTGCTGCCGGGTAAAGATTTCGGCGGTCAATGCCCGGAAAGGCACGAAGAGCTTGTTGAAATCATATTCAGCAATGGCTCCGCCCGCGGCCAGGGTAGAAGCCAGCGCGTAGTTGAGGTTCACATCACTGATGAGGCCACCGGTGGTCTGTACTTTGAGGGTAGATTTAAGGGTGAGCGGCAACCGCAAAGCCGCCGGAGAAGGGTCTAAGCTGAAGTAGTTGAACGCCCGGTCTTCCAGTTGCCTCCCAGAAACCCAGTACTGGAACTTGGGCGACAACACCAGGTCTTCAATGTCCTGCGGCGAAAAGCCCGCCGCGTACAGAGAGCCCACCACCGCGCCCATGCTGGTGCCCACAATGTAGTCTATGGGGATCTGGTTTTTCTCCAGCACCTTGAGCACGCCCACGTGCGCCAGCCCTTTGGCCCCGCCACCGCTCAAGACCAACCCAACCTTCTGCGCCGATGCATCCACGGAAATAAACGCCAGCAGAAGCACTACTACCCTTAAATGCTGTAAGAGTTTAAACATATAATCTATTCTGGAAAATGATTTGGTAAAAGGCTGATAGGTTTGCTTTGTTATCCTTCTGGCAGAAGTAAGGGAAGTATTCTGGTTAACGCAGAAGGGTTGCTAACGTACTCTAAAAGCCGTAGGTAAAGCCAATTAGCTGCACTTACTACAAGCAGTAAGAAAAGGTTAGTAATATTAACGGGAAAAGAACCAGATGAGCTTTCCTTGTCCTGTAAAGCAGGGGCTCCGCACGCATTCTTTCTTGTGGCATGTTTCTCTTTACGATCTTTCTTCAAATGCTAGTCCTAGCAAAAAACGGTAAACTAAAGCAGAACACTCGCCAGAGGCGAGCGAGTGAAATCATTGCTTTTCTAGGACTATCCTTCAAATCCTCGCGTTTCTGGCACCCTGGGGCAATATTCAGCCCAAAGGATAACAAATTAAAGGCTTACTCTTCCTCCCGAAGCGGCACCAACCAGCGAGAGGAGGTATGCGGCCGCCACGGAACGGCCGCCAGGTTCACCGTAGAATCTACCAGCAGCTGAAAAGGGCGTTTGTTGAGGCTAACGTTGGTATGCGCAAACACCTTTACCTCTGCGTACCCAAGCTTTTGGTAGTGACGGGCCAGAAACTGGCTATATTGCCAGATCAGGTCGGGGCGGGTGGCCACGGTACTGGTTTGTTTGGGGGTAAGGTGTTTTTCGGGGTACTCCCAGAAGACTTTGCCATCGGCTATTACCTTGTATTTCGCATATCCGCTTTTGGAGCGCAACATCATGTGCCAAGACATACGGTGGCCCTCTTCCGTCCAGTTGGTGTTCCCCGGAAACCACCATTGCCGCATGGGCAGCGCCACCTGCAAGATGAAATGTAGGGCTAAGAGCGAAAACAGTAGTTTTTCTCCCGTGCGCAAAGCCGGGGCAGGAGCCTGGGGTACTGCAAGGGGAGGTTTCCTGCGCAACAGCGTTCTTCTAATGGTTTCGGGCGGAAAAAAGAACACGCACAGCGCCAGCGCCAGATACGGGAAAATGCCAATGTGGAACACCGCCGAGTTAAACCCATGGAAGAAAATAGCCAGCAGAAACGCCCACCTTCTGGTTCTGCGCCACAGCAGCAGCGGAACAATGAAGAGATCAAAGAAGATACCGCCGTACACCACCAGCTTCTGAAACCAGGCCTGCTGCAGGAGTTCTCCAATCAGATAAAAATGACGCTTCGCCGAAAACCAAATGCTGACCGGAGTGCCCGCGAGCCAATCGGGGTTTAGCTTGGCAATGGCGGCGTAGGTATAGACAATCCCCATCTGGGCCACAAAGAGGAGCAGGCACCAACGCGGGCAGCTTAAAGACCGCAGAGCCGGGTTGCGTTTGGCATCAAGGGAGGCGTAGGCGTGCGCGGGCACCAGCAGCATCAGGAAACAGAGTACCAGCAGCAGGTAGTAGTGGTTGTTGTAGCTGGACTTCTGCATGAGGTACGCGCCCCACCACAAGAACGTAAAGGCGGTAATGCTGGCCCGGTAATGCCAGCCCACCATCACCAGCAACCCCAGAAACGCCATGGCCCCGTAATAGAAATACATACCGTTGCCCGGCAACGGCCTCAGCCACTCAAACCCGATGAAGGGAAAGAACACGGTGGGGTCTATCATGTTCTTCTTCACCCAACCCGTGGCAATGGCCCCCGCCGTTTCCAGAAACAAGAGCAGCCCGAACCCCCACCGGAACACAACCAACGGCGCGTTGTCTACGGGCTGGCGCAGCCACGTCAAAAAAGAAGGTTTCACACCTAAAGCAGTAGGAACGGAGTGCATCTGGAAGAACATTGTAATCATCCGGTTCTCATTGTACGTACTTCTGAAAGAACGATTCAGCAAAACTTCCAGCAGATTTGCTCAAATATAAAACAGGCCCGACAATTAATATTGTCAGGCCCGTTTTTAAGGTGTTTTTAACGTGAACTCGGGAATTAAAGGGATACGATAATCCATTTTGTTTCCATTGTTTGCCTTTCTACTATGCTGTACACGCATTGCGTCCCCCTTTGAAGGGGGTAGGGGGATGCCAAAGGCGGAAGAGGGCGGAAATCCGCCTGTCCAATGGTACATCCTCCCCCTCTTGGAGCTTCCAAAATGCCGTATTCAGCACGAGTAATCATCCCCCTACCCCCTTCAAAGGGGGACGGAATGCGTGAGAATTTCCGAGTTCACGTTGTTTTTACAAAAAGAAGCTATAAACGGGTGCTGGGTAGTTCATTGCTGTTCGGGATTTTTAATCCGAGAGAGCGTAGTTGCATTTTTATAATTTTCTCGTAGCGTCGTTACCCTGTAACGACGTGGTTCTATGAAACGACCATGTTTCAACCACACACAAGAACCGTTCTTTGCAACAGAAATCCTTTTTGCCCGGGAGAAAAGCCTTTTCGGCCGGAGACATTTCTGTTTCATGGAGACACGTCGTTACAGGGTAACGACGCTACAGACCTGTTTTGGGCCTGTTTTTTGAAAAAGAGGCCCAAAACAGGAACGCCACGGCTAGGCTTCTACCAAGGCGATTTCCTCGGGCGTGAGGGCGTAGAGTTGGTACACCAGTTGGTTTATCTCTCGGTCTGTCTGGGCCAGTTGCGTGGTGATCTGCTGCGCCAGCTGCTGCTGCGCCGTGAAGAACGCCAGCCAGTCTGACTTCTGCGCCAGCGTGAGCTTTACCTTGCATTTGCCCAACTCTTGGCTGAAGGCCTCCCAAGAGAGGGTGTACCATTTCTCCAGCTTCTGGCTCAGTTTGCCCACGCCCAACTCTGACTGCAACAGCGTCAAGAACTTCTGGCTGAGCGCCTGCAACTCCTGGTTCTTCTGCATCATGATTTTCTACGGATTTGTAAAGCTAAATTGTAAAATAGAAAATTTATAGGATTGCTAATCTGTTCTTGTACAAGAGAACGTATAACTCTATATTTGAAAAAGCCTTTGATTTAATGGAAAGAATAAAATTTATTGACCTGTTTTGCGGTATAGGCGGTTTTCGTGTGGCAATGGATGAAGCTTGTCAAGAAAATGACCTTATACCTACTTGTGTTTTTTCATCAGATATAGATACATTTTGTCAAGATAGTATATTATCAATTTACTAAATAAAAGAAGCATATTAATATCAAAAAAATTACAGTTCTTCCATAGAGATTATTATGTCCAGCACTTTATCAACTAGAGACAAATCAATCCTAATTGGGCTATATTTATCTAAATTTGATGAAGAGGCAATAAAAGCATTTGATTTTAAAGGCTTCAATGAAGCTTTCAATGCTCTAGGCTATTCAATAGGCGCAAGACCAGCTTCTATAAAGAATTATCGTGATGAGTTTGACCCTCTTTTCCCTAACCCAAGAAAAGGATGGCACAAAAGACCATTAAGAGAATATTGTAGAGTTTTTTATGACAATTTCTCTGCTTTGGATTTTTATTCATTTACAGAATTGGTAAAGAGTTTTGTATTTAGCAATTACGAGATTGATAAAATAATTGAAAGAATAGAAAAGAAGGATAGAAGCGAAAGCGTAGCCAAAAGATTAATAACAGGAAGAGCTGCAGAGGAGTACTTTAAAACTAAATTTAATTCAGTTGATAGTTTTAAAGGCTTCAACTTAACTGATACAACTGTCATGGCTTGCGGTTTCGATTTTAAATTGTCCTTGAATGAAAATTTTTATTGCGTTGAAGTTAAAGGGTTAAGTACAAGTTCTGGTAATATTTCATTAACAGAAAAAGAGTTTCATGTAGCAACTGAACTCAAACACCAGTTTTGTCTTTTCATAGCTATGAATTTCAGCGAAAAACCTTTCCATGAAACAATCTTCGACCCTGTAAATAGCAGATTGAAATTTAAGAAGATTGAGAGGCAAATTACTCAAGTAAATTACTCTTCTGTGGTATGAATAGAAATTGGGAATGTTATTTATGTGGAATTGAAAACGGCTTTAATAATTTACCGCACGGATATTTAGCCAACTATCATCCTCTTTGCATTAATTGTGCCGATAGGATTTTGAATGATAGAAATCATAAGCGGAGGAACCAAATTTCCTTCCACTCAAGAATTGGTAATTTAGTAGTAATAGGGAATAATATATTTCCGATTACATATATTAATTAATAATAGCTGTATCAATTGTATAAATTTAATCTCCAAAGCTTAGAACTGTAAATAAGTCAGTAGCACCTTATCCGCTTAATGAATTCCCCGCTGACTTTCCTTTTATCTTGGCGCGTGAAATAGTTTATTTACTTGCTTTCAAAGGAAAAGGCGCATTGGAAGGCGACGAGTGGGAAGAAATTTTCGCTAAATGTATTGGAGCAGATTGGAAACCGTCCAATGTGGGATTAGATGATGTAATCCTTGGCAATACGGCATGGGGAGCAAAAACAGTAAAAGCGACCAAGCCCTCATCACAGAAAAAGCTAAGACTGATTTCAGGCCGTAATTCACCGAATTATTCCTTTGGTGAGCAGAATGTTTCTGGTGCAGACCCTACTTTTATTGGTGGCTTAGTCCTTAACATCTGGAACGAGCGAGTATCTTCTATAAGGGAAAAGTTCAAGCATCTTAGGACGGTAGTTCTGGTAAAATCTAGTGATTTGTCAGAAGTCGTAGTTTTTGAGTTTGAAACTATCCGTTATGACTTGGAACTCTTCAGGTGGGAATGGAATAAAAATAACAATCTTGTGGGTTACGACAAGTCAACAGGAGAACACAGGTTCACTTGGCAACCACATGGCTCCCAATTCACGATTATAGAAGATGTGCCAAAACATAGTTTGCTTATTAAAATAAAGCAGCCGCCGAAATTAGACCAGCAAACGATTCTTGATACTCTTGGATTTGACAAGTCTTGGGTAACAGTTATAAAGAATAGCTAAGCCCTTCACCCGTTCATAGATTTTAGTCTCCTGCCGGTTGAAGCGGTCTTCTTTCACGGTCTTGAGCAAACCCCGGAACGTGTACGGCGGAATAATGGTCAAATCTTCACAGAAGCACACAAATACCACGCGATCCAGCAGTTTCTGGGTTTTCTGGAAGATGACCAGCTCCGGCACGTGGGGGTTCTGGCCCCGCAGGTGCTCAAACAGGTGCAGCCGAGAGGTCTTGTAGTCTTGGTAGAAGTCTTTGGTGATGTTCTGCTCTTCGGCTTGCCGCTCCCTGAAGAGTTGTTCTGTGGTGGCCTCTCCGTGTTCCAGCAGCAGCCGGTCTTTGTGCAGCAGAAACAGAAAACGCAGCAGCTCTTTCTCTTCGTGCAGGTGCATCACGTCAAAGCGTTCATAGCGGCTCTGGTCTGAGTGATGGTACAGGCGTATCTCCAGAAAATTACTTACCAAGACCCATTTGCAGTTACCGCCAGCCTTGGGCACGTAACTGAAGGCCTGCTCTACGGGGCTGCGCTTGTCATTGAGGCGGTTCTGCGGTTTGTCTAAATCTGAACGCGCGTCAGGGCTGTACACGTAATCCAGCACCTCACCAAAAAACGTGTTCAGAAACTCGCTCTGCAGCTCTTCTTCTTTCTGCTTTACAATTTTGCCACTCTTTATGCCCACCTGCCATTTCTGAATAAGATCCAGCTTGTGCGCCAAGTCTGGGAACTGGCTCAGTTGAAAGTTGCGAGTTTTGGTATCCAAGTATTTTCTGGAGAAGATGGGGGTATAAAGTTCAGCCATGGTGGAGGATAGTGCTCGCCAGGTTTATGTGCCCAGCGGTTCTGCATTAAAAGTAAAAGTTCTCCCTGTAATAAATTCCATCTATAACTAAAAACAGGCCCGGCAAACTAATTGCCGGGCCTGTTTTTAAGGAGTTTTTACAAAAGGAGCCTAAAACGTTTCTACCGGATAGGTTTTGGCATCACGGGCAAGCTTTCGTGGCCTTCCGCGTCCACCGCCTGTACGGCGAAGAAGTAGTTGTCTTTAGAGTAGGGCAGGGTGGTGGTGGTGCCTTCCACGTAGATTTTCTTTTCCCACATGGGCATGGAAGTTTCCCGCATGAGCACGTAGTAACCCGCTGGTCTCTCTCCTTTAACAGGGGCCTTCCAGCGGAGTTCAGTCTGATTGGTGAGGTTGCTGGTGACTACGCCTACTTCTTCCGGTGAATAGGGAGCCAAGGCCAGGTTAGCCAGGGTGGCCAGGTTCATGGCGGTGTTTTTGCGCACGTACTCAAAGTCTACGTGCTCTGGGAAATCGCCGTAGGCGATGCCGTTCTCGGTGCGTACGTTCTGGTGCTGGTACTGGTAGTTCTCGTTCATCTCACACACGCGTATGGCGGTAAAACCGGCCTGGCTGAAGGGCGTGTGGTCGCCACCGCGCAGGAAACGGTCTGTGCGGTAGTTGAGCACCACTTCCAGTTGGGGCACGTAGCGGGCGGTCATTTCTTTCATGTAGCGGGCCAGTTGGCGGCTGCGGCTGTCGTTCTCGCCGCCAGTGCTTTTGCGCAGGGCCGTCATCTCGGGGGTTTCCAGGGCGGGTACGCCTTCAGAGAAAATCCGCACGCGGGTATTGTCTCTAAGATTGGTCTCGTCTGAGAAGGAGTTGCCAATCATGTCATTGTTGAGCATGGCCACCAGGTTCCAGTTCTCTTTCTTGGCGCGGTCGGCCAGGTGCTTGGCTCCGTAGAGGCCCTGCTCTTCGCCCTGCACGCACACAAAGATGATGGTGGCCGGAAACTGCTGTTTGGCCATGACACGGGCCAGTTCTATGACGGCGGCGGTGCCAGAACCGTCATCATTGGCGCCGGGGGCTTTGCCTTTGGCATCCATCACATCGGTGTTGCGGGAGTCTATGTGGCCGCTCACAATGAACACGCGGTCATCATTGGGGTCAGTGCCTTTGAGGGTGGCCATGACGTTGGCGAACTCGGTGTCCTGCGGAATGCGGCGGCCATCAGCTTTTACAGTGTATTTGTCCTGGGTGACGGTCATGCGCCCGCCTGAGGTAGCGGCGGCTTTCTGCAGTTCGGCCTCGGCCCAGTTGCGGGCGGCCCCTATGCCTTTTTTCTTGTCTTTGACCGTGCTGAGCGAGTGGCGCGTCTCAAAGCTGACCAGGCCGCGCACCAGCCGTTCTAACTCCTGAGCAGATACTTGTTCCGTCAAGGTTTTGATGGTGGGGTCTTGCTTGACAATGTCTTGGGCCGAGGTAAGGTTTGAAAGGGAAAGCAAACCCAACGCAGCGGCACCGGCGCGGGCGAAGGTAGAAACGGGGTAAAACATACGTACGTAACGGCTTGGTTGAGTAATCTGATCTGTAATTTCAAGATTATTCCGCAGAAACCAATAGCTGGAAGGCGGCGGGCCCAGAAAAAGCGTTTTTGGGCTGTTTTAAGAAAACAGAGCAGAAAACGGGGTGGGCAGAAATGTTCTCCGTGGAACATTTTAAAAGGCAAGCAACGTGAGGCGGGGTTAGTACGTTTTAACCTACAATCACCAACTGCAGAAACTATGAGCCAAGCCATGACACCCGGCAGAGAATTTCTGGACAGCGTCCATTATTACTTTGACCAGGCAGCCCAACATTCCAAACTCCACCCCGGTATTATTGCGCAGATCAAGATCTGCAACAGTGTGTACAAGGTGAATTTCCCGGTAGAGGTAGACGGCCAGATACAGGTGTTTGAGGGAATACGGGCCCAGCACAGCCAACATAAATTGCCCACCAAGGGCGGAATCAGGTACAGCATGCAGGTAGACGAAGACGAGGTGGTGGCCCTGGCCAGCCTCATGACCTTCAAATGCGCCGTGGTAGACGTACCGTTTGGGGGCGCCAAGGGCGGCGTGAAAATCAACCCCAGAACGTCCTCGGTTGAAACTTTGGAACGGGTGACCCGCCGGTTTGCCTCAGAGCTCATCAAGAAAAACCTCATCGGCCCGGCCGTAGACGTGCCCGCCCCAGATTACGGAACCAGCGGCCGCGAGATGGCCTGGATTGCCGATACCTACCACGCTTTCAAGTTTGGCGAAACCAACGCCTTGGGCTGCGTAACCGGGAAGCCGGTAGGCCAGGGCGGTATCAGGGGCCGGAACGAAGCCACCGGTTTGGGTATTTACTTCGGGCTGCGCGAGGCCCTGCATGACGAGGCGGTGCTCAAGCCGTTGAACCTTTCCAGCGGGGTGACCGGTAAACGGATCATCATTCAGGGAATTGGAAACGTGGGCTACAACGCCGGCAAGTTCCTGCAACAAGACGGCGCCATCATCATTGGCGTGGCTGAGCGTGAAGGCGGTATCTACAACCCAGACGGCCTAGACATTGACAACATCTTCCATTACCGGAAACAGAATTCGAGCTTCCAGGGGCACCCCGGCGGCACGTTCATTGAAAATTCCGTTGAAATGCTGGAGTACGACTGCGATGTGCTGTTGCCGGCGGCCCTGGAAAACCAGATCCATATCGGCAACGCCGAGCGTATCAAAGCCAAGATCATTGCCGAAGGGGCCAACGGCCCGGTCACCCAGGAGGCCGAGCGCATTCTGCACGCCCGCGGCGTGGTCATTATCCCAGATTTGTACCTGAACGCCGGGGGGGTCACCGTGTCCTACTTTGAGTGGCTCAAGAACCTTTCCAACGTGCGGTTCGGCCGCATGGGCAAACGCGCCGAGGAAGCCAGCCTTAAGCGTCTGGTGAACACCATTGAGAAAACCACCGGCAAAAGCCTTTCTGCGGAAGAAAAGAAACTGATCATTCACGGTGCCGATGAGCGCGACTTGGTGTATTCTGGTCTGGAGGACACCATGATTACCGCCTACCAGGAAATGCGCGAGGTCACGCACCAGGTTAAAGCCATTACTGATTTGCGCACCGCCGGTTTCTATGCCGCTATTGAGAAGATAGGCGTAAGCTACCAGTCATTGGGTATTTTCCCGTGATGGGGAGAGGATAGCGGTTTTAAGGCTGTTTTCCTGAAAAGGCGGCCGAACCGGAAAGCCTCTTCAACCTAGGGTTGGGGAGGCTTTCCGGTTTACAAGGATGTTGGATTTATGCTTGTCCGCTTTCGCCTTATGGTGTTCCCCTGGAGGTACTGCTTTTTGCGTGGGTTCAGAAGCTTTGTTGTTTCATCTCTGGCGCTAAGCGCTCACGGCCGCGAGGCCCCGCCTTCTGCCTTTGAGCTGTGATCTCTCGCCTGGCCTTCAGGCCTGCCGCTTCCGCTCACGCCGGGTCGATCTCTAGGCGCTCAGCCCAATGGCTGGAAACGGAAATGCGTAGCCAGACCTCACAGGTTTTCAAAACCTGTGAGGTCTTCTGCCAAAACCGCTGGCGCGAGTCTCTGACTACCCTTGCTACACCGCAGTGAAACCACGCATTGCTGGATTTTCTTCCGCCTGGATTTACCCAAGGCCAATGACATGCTTTTCCATTTAAGGGCTATTTTCCTGAAAACGCCTCAAAAAGGGCAACTTATAAGTAGGCTTTTCTGATTTCGCGTGTAATTTACCGGCCCTCTACGCTACTAATAGCCACAACCTTTACGTACCACGTTGGAGAATCCGGCCTTACGCGCAGAATTTGTCAAGCTCATTGCCCAGGATCAAGCCCTGATCCATAAGGTGTGCAGCATGTACTGCCGGGATCACGAAGAGCGGAAAGATCTGTTTCAGGAGATTGTGCTGCAACTTTGGCGGTCTTATCCTACGTTTAAGCACGAGTCTAAGGTAAGTACCTGGATGTACCGGGTGGCACTGAACACCGCCGTCTCCAGTTTCCGGAAAGAAAGCAGGCGGCCTTACCACGGCTCCCTGTCAGACATGGACCTGCAGATTCCGGCCGCGCCAGATACCTCCCCTGAGTATGAACTGAAAATAAAATATCTCTACGCCGCTATTGACCAGCTCTCTCAGGTAGAGAAGGCGATTGTGATGCTGTACTTAGAAGATAGAAGTTACGATGAGATGGCTGAGATCATTGGCATTACCAAATCTAACGTAGGCGTGAAGTTGAACCGCATCAAAGCGAAACTAGAGAAGCTGTTAACCCCGGTGTATGATGAAATTAGATAGCCTCAAAGATACCTGGAAGGTGTACGCGGCCCAGGCAGCGGCGGCCCACCAGGTAACCGAGCACCAGATTGCAGGCTTATTAAAGGCCCGCACCGAAAATGCCTTGACCAAACTTAAACGCAACATCTATTTTGAGCTGGCAGTGCAGGCCTCTACGGTGTTGTTGTTTGGGGCCGGGGCGGTTTTCGCAGAAGATGACCCTGCGTTTCAGGTACTGTGCGTGGTGGTTATGGTGGTGTGTCTCCCGTTCCTGGGCTATTTCTGGGGGCGTCTGTCTTATGTGAAAGGACTGAACGTGACCACCGCCAACCTGCGGGCTACCCTCCGGAACCTTATTGAGATGCTGACCGGGCTCACCAGACTCTACTTCTGGACTAATATGTTGCTGGCTCCCCTGGGGCTGGCGGCCGGTCAGCTAGGATATCTTAAACTGGCCAAGGGTATTGACATCTCGCACCTGCCCTGGGAGCAAATGTACCTGCGCCTGACCATCGGGTTTGTGATTGGGGCCGTACTAGGCTATTTCTTCCTCAAGTGGTACATCAAGCAGATGTTTGGCGGCCATCTGAAAGCATTGAAAGCAGCTTACTGTGAGTTGGAGAGTGTGGAGGTGGCCGCGTAGGGTTTACTTGTTGTTTTAAAGGGTGTTTCTACCGTTGTCGTTTTCTGTGGATGATGCCTTTTGCCATTGCCATATGTGGGCTGGGTTTCACGAAATGCAGAAAAGCGTTTTAAAGCCGATTTCCATAAAGTAGGCTTAACGTGTGCTTCTTTTTCTCCTTTGTATTTTCCTATTCTATTTTGCTGCTGATGGCCAAGGGGAACCATGCTGCGTTGGTGAGTAGTGCTTTGTGCATGCCAATTGTTTTTGCTGGCGTAGCAGCCGGTTGATGCGAAACCCTTATGCTTGGTCTTTCCATCGTTGCCCTCCGTGCGCTCACGGCCGCGAGGCCCCGTTTTCCCCTCCCGCACTGCCCTTTCGGCCTGAGAAGTCTTTCTATCTTAGCTAGTGTCTGTCCAGGGCCAAAAGCGAGGCGCGCTCGGGGAAGACTGAAACTGGGGAAAGTAGTAAAGGCCATTGCAGCAAAGACAGTGCAGTTATTGGTTGTACAAGTTGTATTGCCTCTCTTTTTCTGCAAGGCTGATTCCCGTCGTGAGCAGGAATAGCGAACCTAAATAAGGAAATCTTCCTGCAGTTTTCAACAGAAAAATTGCCCCAATGCTGTAATATTTAAGCAGTTCGGGAGACTAACAGATCAAACAGCCTTTCTTACAACCCTACCGCTATGATCAGATTACTACTTTCTCACCAATGGAAAGAAGCCACCCGTTCCAGTGTATGGCAGAAGAACCTTGCCGTGAACCTGGTGCTGGGGTTCTTCATGCTCATTTTGCTGCTGTATGTGGTGGTGCTGAGCGTGTTCATGGACAAAATCATTGAGGCGGTTTGGCCGGGGAAAGATCCCGTGGCGGTTGTCAATGGGGCCTTGCTGTATTACTTTCTCATAGATTTGGCGTTTCGGTTTTTCATGCAGGAGTTGCCGGTGCTGGGCATTCAGCCGTATTTGCACCTGCCGGTAGGCAAAGGCAAACTGGTGCATTTCGTGCTCTGGAAATCCATTACCAGCCTCTTCAATTTCCTTCCGCTGCTGCTGTTTATTCCGTTTGCGCTCAAAGTGCTGCCAAGCGTGTATGGCATGGGCGGAGCCTGGATGTGGGTGCTGGGACTTTTCCTGCTCACGCTGGTCAATAACTTCCTGACCCTTTATTTCAAGCGGCTGTTGGCAGAAAAACCCCTGGCCTCCATAGGCTTTCTCTTGGCGGTGGTGGCGTTAGCCACGGTAGATTACTTGAACTACATTTCCTTGGGTGCCGCATCGGGGGCTTTCTTCAGTGCGTTAGGCGAAAATCTAGTCTGGGTGCTGGTGCCGCTGGCGTTGTTAGCGGGAGTATACCTAATGAACTACAACTTCCTGATAGCGCACACCTACCCAGAGGAAATGCGCATCCGGAAACAGTCTAAAGTAGGTGATTCTGCCGAGATTGGTTTTCTGCAGCGGTTTGGTGAGTTGGGAACCTTGATCAGCCTGGAACTGAAACTGATTCTGCGCCACAAACGGCCGAAGTCCACTACCATGATGTCGGTGTTTTTTCTGGCGTATGGGTTCATCTTCTACACCAACAAGATCTACACCGACGGTTTCGCGATGCTCCTTTTCCCGGGCATTTTCATGACCGGGTTCATGATGCTGAGCTACGGGCAGTTTGTGCCAGGCTGGCAAAGTGCCCATTTTGATGCCCTGCTTACCAAACGCCTGAGTCCGTATACCTTTTATCTGGCTAAATTCTGGCTGTTTGTGCCAGCCTGTACTTTCGCCTATCTCATCACGCTCTTGTATGGTTTCATGCCTGGCATCGGCGGAAAAATCATCCTCATCAACACGGCTTGTTTTCTTTATAACATTGGCATTAACACGTTTGTGGTGCTGTATCTGAGCACCTACAACAAAAAACGCATTGACCTAAGCAAGAGCGCTTCCTTTAACTGGCAGGGCGTGGGTGCCTCGCAGTTCATCATGATGCTGCCGGCCTTGGTACTCCCCATCCTTATTTATCTGCCGTTCGGGCTCATGGACAAACCTTGGTGGGGCATCGCCGCCGTGGGGGTGCTGGGCTTCCTGGGTTTTCTGTTCCACAAACAACTGCTGGGCGTGGTGGTGAAACGCTTTCAGCAAGAGAAATACGCCATTGCCGCCGGTTTCCGCCAGGCTTAGTTTTTACCTTGTTTTCTGAAAAATAGCCTCAAAACGATATGATAGAAGTTCGCGACCTCCAAAAGAATTACAACAGCGTAACCGTGGTGAACATACCGGCGCTTACCGTGCAGAAAGGGGAAACCATTGGCTTGGTAGGCAACAACGGCGCCGGCAAGACCACGTTCTTCCGGATGATCCTGGACTTGATCCGGCCTTCCAAGGGTGAAGTGTTCAGCAAAGGCGAAAACGTGCGGGCTACCGAAGACTGGAAACGGTACACCGGCTCGCACCTGGACGAGGGCTTCCTCATCGATTTCCTGACCCCGGAAGAGTACTTCGCCTTCATCGGGAAACTGAATGGCCTGACGCCCGGCGATGTGCAGGCTTTCTTAGACAAGTTCCGGGATTTCTTCAACGGCGAGATTCTGGAGCAGCGCAAGTACATCAGAGACTTCTCCAAAGGGAACCAGAAGAAAGTGGGCGTGGCCGCCGCCGTCATGTCTGACCCCGAACTGTTGATTCTGGATGAGCCCTTCGCCAACCTAGACCCTAGTTCCCAGATTCGGCTCAAAAACCTGTTGAAAGACCTGAAACGCCAGGGCATGACCCTGCTCATCTCCAGCCATGACCTCAGCCACGTCATTGAAGTCTGTGACCGCATTGTATTGCTGGAAAAAGGCCAGGTGGTAGAAGACATGAAAACAAATGAAACTACGTTGCAGCAACTGGAAAGCTACTTTAATGTCTAGAGTTGTTTATGGTTGGTGTGAGAAGCCGGTGCAGGAATGTACTGACTTTTTTGTGCGCTTCCGTCTTTGGCCGTTTTCATAAAACAGGCCGAAAACGGGAAATTAAAATGCACAGGGTTGGCTTACTATTTTAGGGTTTTGCTTTTAGCTGAACCAATACCGGTTTTTGCAAGCAGGAAAAGGAGTGAAGTTGTTTTTTTCTTTCTTGCAATTTGTATTAATGCATAAAAGCTACTTGCTGAACATGAGAAGTGTTATGGGTGAAACCGCCCTGAGCGGCTGGAATCTGGGGGTGGGGTCTTGGTGCTTTCACAGGAGCAGCAACTGGCAGCAGGTCTCTTTCTATTGCTCCGGATAGATCGTCTATTCGGCAGTCCAGTTCCGGTTATTGGGCGTTTTCGACTGATAAGCCGAATAGACTTCCGTATATACCATAGTTAGCTCAAATAATAGAAATGAAAGAAAAATTATTTATTACGGTTGCCTCATTCCTTTTCTGTATCAGCACATTTGCACAAAAGCCGGAAATGGTCTATTACAACAAAAGCTGGGGTCTATTGGGTAGTACAGAAACGCTCCTGATTCCGGATAACTCAGGCTATCTCTTACAGCGAATATACTTAGGAAAGTTGGCAGGCTCGACAATCGATACTTTGCAAATAAAAGAAGGGAAACTGAAAGGAAAGAAGTTTGAAGTTTCCCTAACTGACAAAAGAATGGCTCTACACTTCACTGGGAAGGACAGTTGGAAAAAGAATCTAAAATTTAAGGAATTCGATTCCTGCAGTACATTTGTGAACCAAAGGCAAAACTCATATTATTCTTGGAACTTACATTACGACTTAGAACAATCTGCCAAAAAGAAGCTAGGCAATTCAAATGCTAAATGGGAAAACAGGCCAAAGCACGATTTAGAAGTCTTTTCTGTAAATTCTGTCAAAAGCGACAAAAGTATTTTTAGTAGGATGTGTCATGAAGAATTCAAACAGATTGCGGATTCAGTCTACAAATCAAACTATGCCTTGCTCAATGATATCGCATTAGGAGAAAGGAATTAGTAAAAAATAAAAAATTACTTGAGCTAACACTGTATAAACGTCACCTCGGCCGACGGCCTCCGCCGCCGCTTACACGAGGCCGTTGCGCGAAAACAGAAAACAACAATGATAACAGCAAGAGACCTATTATATCAAGCTTTAGACTATGACGGGTTTTGGAATACTTCCAAAAGTAGGATAGCTTCCAGACCATCACAATTACGTAAACTTCAATTAGAAAAACTTTTGGTTGGTTTTGGCATATCAAAAGTTAATGCTAAAAGTCACCATGCCCAGGTAAATAACGAACACACCATACAAATGGTAGACGTTGTTTCTGGGCATCATTCTAAATCAATGAATAGAACTGAGTACATAAAAACTTTGAACAACTTCAAATATTTTAGTACTGGAGAATTTATTGCTGACGCTTCTAAAGAAAAGTATCAAGGTGTTATAGACGGAATTATTTCTACCGCCAAAAGTATTTTTCCAGAACAATTGGAAAAGATAAATGAACAACCAGTAAATCTTACGGCTTTGTTTCGTGATTTATATCATTTTAGGCTTAGCATATACCACATGGCTAAATACGACTTCAGTAAGAAAAGAATGAAACTGTTTTCAATTGAAGACGATTATGCTTTGTATTTGCGAACAAGGTTTATTGAATCAATGGATGCTAATTTATCCGAAGTTGATGAAATTGTTTGTCTGCTAATTGACCCTGAAAAAAGAAGCCTTGAAGAAAATGAAATTGATTACCCAAACCATAACTTTGAAATTATAGATAAGGAGTGGGAAAATAAAAGTCGTTGACGAAATCTCCGCACAACAGCAGCTTTATAAAAGCAGGGCGGAAGGATATGAATTGAACAAATTATCTTTAGTCAACAACAGCAAGGACATGGAGAGGCAGGACAAATTTCCCTGCCTCCATAAGGCTGTAAAGCGTTAGGTTTTATTTAACATAAAGTTGCCTATCGGCTCAACCTTCTGGTTCTCTCTTACTATATCCTATAGGTTTTACAGATACTATTTTGCAGACTATGTAGGAAGGATGATGCGGAAGCGTTAAGGAGAACAAATCTGAAAGCAAGTCACATCTAGGATAACGAGGCATTTTTGGCCTGTTTTTACCAAAGCAGGCCAAAAACAGCTTACAATTTAAACCCCAGTTGGCACCGTTGCCCGGCCAGTGTAGAAATATTTTGGCGCAATTCCAGATTAGTCTTAATTTCCTTGAACTCGCGCTCAGACCGGGCTTTGATTTCTTTGCGCTGGATGGCCTCCATGAAGCGGCGGGCATCATCGGGGGTTTCCAGGAGCAGGCCGGGTACCTTGGCGGGTTTGTCGTCTTCGCCCTTGGCGACCATGGTAAAGTAAGACGTGTTGGTATGCTTCACGAAACCGGATTTCACGTTCTCGGCAATGACTTTAATGCCTACCATCAGCGAAGTTCGGCCCACATAGTTGATGGAGGCCATCAAACTCACCAATTCGCCCACTTCCACGGGCTGCAGAAAGTTTACGCCGTCTACTGTTACCGTTACGCAGTAATTACCGGCGTGTTTGGCCGCACAGGCATACGCCACCTTGTCCATAAGCGACAGCAGAATGCCCCCGTGAATCTTCCCCCCGAAATTGGCATAACTGGGAATCATCAACTCGGTGAGGGTGGTGCGGGAGTGGGAAACTGGTCGGTAAAAGTCTGGTTCTTGTAAAAGCTGCTGCATGGCCGTTTGTGGGCTGTTTCCCCAAAAGTAAGGCAAAACGGGAGAATGGTAGTTCGGCTTCGTTCTTCTATTTCAAGGGAAACAGGATCAATGTTACCGCAATTACGGGCAATTAGAGGAAGACCACGTCGTCAATCACCTGTTCGCCCATCTCAGAATTGATCAAGACCATCACTTTCCCTCTGGCCATGTTCAATTCATGCTTCAGCGGGGCCGAAGTAAGGCGCACGTATAGTTTGCGGTTGCGCACAAACACTTCCTGGGTTTTCAGGGAGATGGCTTTGCCCATGATTTTCTCCCAGGAACTTACCAACCGCACCTCGCTCAGTTTCCCGTTCAGTTTATAGGCTTTCAGCATGGCATCAATGCTATCTTTCAGGGAGATAGTATCGGCTTTGCGCATGAACGGACTTCTGGGGTTAAGCGGACGCAGGGACATAAGGGCTCTTTTTTAGTGGTGCTACGGCGCTAAGGTACTGTATTTGCAGGCGCTTTGGTGAGGCTTTGAATAGATGAATTTACCCACTTGGTTATCCCCAAATCCAGGTCAGTTATGCACGTCGGTTTTAGGTCTGATTATCAGGAAACAAGCCTAAAACACCTTTCCTTCATACGAGAGTTGTCTTCTTTTTACGGTGATGCAGGAGATTTATTTAGCAAAGAGATGCTAGTGCTTGTTGGCAAAAGCATCAACTTAGGTGAACAGCTCAAATCGCAAAATGATGCTAAAAACTAACAACTAAACACTAACTACTCCTCCTCAATGGTCTCAGCGGTACCTTCTGAGATTCTGAACCGGCGGATGTTGGTAGAGAGCGGCCGTAGGATTTTGTCGGTACGTTCCAGGTGGGTATCGGTCAGGAAAATCTGGCCGAAGGTGTTGTTGGCTACCAGTTGCATGAGCTGTTCAATGCGTTTCTGGTCAAGCCGGTCAAAAATATCGTCTAAAAGCAACAGCGGTTTCTGGCCGTTTTTCTGGGAAAGTACCTCAAACTGAGCCAGCTTAAGCGCGATGACGTAACTCTTCTGCTGCCCCTGTGACCCAAAGTTCTTCACGCTCTTGCTGTCCATCAGAAACACGAAATCATCTTTGTGCGGGCCCACGGTGGTGCGTTGCAGCAGCAGGTCTTTGCGCTGGCTCTGGTCTAGTAAGTACGCGTAGTTCTGCCGGGTCAATTGGCTCTGGTACGCCAAGGTCACTACTTCATGGGAATCTGACAAGTGGCGGTAATGGCGCTGGAACACGGGCTCAAACGTTTCCAGAAAGGCGGCCCGCCGAATGCTCAACTCCGTACCCAACGGCATCAGCTGTTCATCCAGCACTTGCAGGTACTCCTTGTCTACGTAGCTCTTTTCATAGAACTGCTTCAAAAGTGAGTTGCGCTGTTTGAGTACGTACGTGTATTGGATAAGCAAATCAAGGTAGGAGTGGTCCAGTTGCGCCATGAGGCTGTCAAAGAACTTGCGGCGTTCTTCGCTGCCTTCCCTGATTAAATCGGTGTCATACGGTGAGATCAAGACCACCGGGAACTTGCCCACATGCTCACTCACGCGGTCATAAGGGGCTTTGTTTAAGGTGATAATCTTTTTCTGACCCGTCTTTAAGTAACACTGAACCGCACTTACTTTTTCATCGGTTTTAAACCGGCCTCGTACAATAAAGTAGTCTTCGCCCTCTTTGATATTTTGCAGGTCTGAGGAGGTAAAGGCGCTTTTGGTGAGCGAAAGGTAATGGATGGCATCCAGCAGGTTGGTTTTGCCGCTGCCGTTGTTTCCAATGAAACAGTTGATGTGCGAAGAAAAAGGCAAAGTGGCTTCCTCGTAGTTCTTGAAGTGCAGGACGTGTAGATTTTCGAGGAGCATGAACTTGTTTACAGATTTTTACTTAATTTCGCATGTTATAATACCTTACAGAAGGGAGCCCGGGCTAAATCTACTCTGAAAAAGCCGGTTGGCAAGCTCTGATTTTTTGACTTAACCCTTACGAACCAACATACAAGTATGGCAGAGACGAAAGCAGCGAAGACGAATGATGCGAAAACGGCAAAGGTAACCGCTGCCCCAGCATTTTCAAAAGAGACCTACATGCGCTGGTATGAGATGATGCAACTCATGCGCAAATTTGAGGAGAAAGCCGGCCAGTTATACGGCCAGCAGAAAATCAAAGGTTTCTGTCACCTTTACATTGGGCAGGAAGCCTGTGCGGCCGGTGCCATCACCGCCCTCACCAAAGACGATAAATGGATCACCGCGTACCGCGACCACGCCCACCCGCTCGGGTTAGGCACCTCGCCCAACGCTGTCATGGCCGAACTGTACGCCAAAGCCACCGGCTGCTCTAAAGGCAAAGGCGGTTCCATGCACATTTTTGACAAAGAGGTAAATTTCGTAGGTGGCCACGGGATTGTAGGTGCGCAAGTGCCGCTTGGTGCCGGTCTGGCTTTTGCCGAGAAATACAACAAGACGGGCAACGTGTCCATCACGTACATGGGTGACGGTGCCGTACGCCAGGGTGCGTTGCACGAGGCCTTCAACATGGCCATGCTCTGGAAACTGCCCGCCATCTTTGTGGTAGAGAACAACGGGTATGCCATGGGTACCTCGGTACAGCGTACGTCTAACGTGACCGAACTGTACAAGCTTGGTTTGTCTTATGACATGCCCTCTGAGGCCGTGAACGCCATGCGTTGCGAAGACGTGCATGACGCCGTAGCCCGCGCTGCTGAGCGCGCCCGCGCCGGGGAAGGCCCAACGTTCTTAGAATTCCGGACTTACCGCTACAAAGGCCACTCCATGTCTGACCCGGCTAAGTACCGCACCAAAGAAGAACTGGAGAACTACCGCAACCAAGACCCCATTGAGAGCGTGCGTTTCACCATTCTGGAAAACAACTTCGCCACGGAGCAGGAACTAGAGGAAATTGACAACAAAATCAAGGCGCAGGTACAGGAGTCAGTTGACTTCGCGGAGAACTCTCCCTACCCAGAGGCAAGCGAATTATACACCGATATTTACGTAGAAAAAGACTATCCTTACGTGATGGACTAAAAAACCGCGCCCGTGGGAACCCCGCATAACAATTTGGGGTTCAACGGGCAAGGCTTTTTCTCAAGAACAGCATCTAAATCCTATTTTATAATTACTGATGTCAAATAACACAATCAAGCGCGAAGACGAACTGAAGCGGGAAGGCGAGTACGAGCTATTGGAAAACCCAGATGCGCTAGCCGACCGACTGTTAAAGTCTGAGAACTTTGTGGAGCGTAACAAAAACCTGTTCATCGGGGTGTTTGTGGCGATTGCCCTTGCCGTGGTAGGCGGGTTCCTGTATTACCAGAACCAGCAGACAAAGAACCAAGAAGCCTTAGCCGCCATGTTCCAGGCCGAGTACTATTTAGAGGCTGATTCTCTGAACAAAGCCCTGAACGGCGATGGCCAATACGAAGGCTTTAAAACCGTGGCCGATGAGTACGGCAGCACCAAAGCCGGTAAACTGGCTAACTTCTATGCCGGAATCGTTTCTTTGAAACAAGGCAAATACCAGGAGGCGTTGAACTACCTGGAAGAATTCAAGTCTGATGACCTTTTGCTGCAAGCCCGCGCCTACAGCCTGCAAGGCGATGCCAACCTGGAGTTAGGCAAAAGAGAGGAAGCCGCTTCCCTGTACAAGAAAGCCGCTGAGCACAAAGCCAACGACTTTTTCTCACCGCAGTACCTCCTGAAAGCGGCCGTAGCCTATGAAGCCGGTAACCAGTTCACCCAAGCCATTGAGGTGTATGACCGCATCATCGCAGATTATCCGCTAAGCCCAGAGGTAAACGATGCCAAGAAATACAAGGCCCGTGCCGAGGGATTAGCCAAGAAATAAGGCTCTTTGGAGTTCCATCAAAACAGAGCGGCGGCCGGAATTATTTTCGGCCGCCGCTCTGTTTTTTTATGCAAATTTGCGTACAACCGTTTCCGGGCTGGTTTTGGCAAAAAGAGCCGAAAACGCAGAGCCCAGGGAAACCCAATCTCTTAAAACTCCTTCAAAAATGGCAAGCGCCCTTAAAAACCTCAGTGCCTACAACTCAGATAACCTGCCAGACATCTCTGGTAAGAAATTTGGCTTGGTGGTGGCAGAATGGAACAAAGAAATCACCGATACCCTGTGCAAAGGAGCCTATGACACCTTACTCCAGCACGGGGCCAAGCCCGAGAACATTTACCGGAATACCGTGCCGGGCAGCTTTGAGCTCACCCTGGGCGCCCAGTTCCTGGCCCAGAGCAACGAGATAGACACAGTCATCGCCTTAGGCGTCGTCATCAAAGGCGAGACCAAGCATGATGATTATATCTGCCATGCCGTAGCCCAAGGTCTCACCCAAGTGGCGCTCAAGTTCAACAAGCCCGTTATCTTTGGTCTGGTGACCACCAATGATGAGCAGCAAGCCTGGGATAGAGCCGGCGGCAAGCACGGCAACAAGGGCGTAGAAGCCGCGGCCACCGCCATCCAGATGTTGAACTGGGTAAGCTAAGCAAATCAGTTATTCTTTAGAACAGGAAGGCCAGCTAGACAGTAGCTGGCCTTCCTGTTTTCTTACAGGGGCAAATGAAGAACAATTGTAAACATGCTCTTACAAAAACAGGAAGATGTAGAATTCAGAGCGCCTGTTTAGGATAGAACTAACTTGGTTTAGGAGCAGAAAAGAGGAGAATGTAGAGACTTAAAGCTAATGTGCCATAAATTTTAGCTATCAATTTGATACTCTGTTTAGTTTTCCGGAATAATAGCTGTATTTTTGCGCAAAAATTAAGCAGCCGGAACTTTTAAAAATCAGAGGATTATATAAATTCGGTGTATTTCTAAACTGAGTAAATCTGCTGGAATAATGGACTGTCTGCTCTTGCATACTAACAAACTATAGCTTAACCGTTACGAACCCCTAAAGCCATGAGTGAAGAAAAACAGCGGTATTCCCAAGAGGAATTGAACGAATTTCAGGAAATCATCATTGAGAAACTAACAAACGCTCGCAGAGAGGTGACTTTTATTAAGGAAACCTTGAGCCGCCGGAACGATGCAGGAACTGATAATACCGCCTCTACTTCTAAAGTATTGGAAGATGGGGCAGATACGCAGGAAAAAGAAAGCTTGAACCAGTTGGCGTCCCGGCAGTTGAAGTTTATCCAGCAGTTAGAGAATGCCCTCATCCGTATCAAAAACGGAAGCTACGGCGTTTGTATCAAATCTGGTAAACTGATCCCGAAGGAGCGTTTAAAGGCCGTGCCGCACACGCAGCACACCATTGAGGCCAAGATGAACCGCAACGACTAACCAACCGCACCTAATTTGAATCTATTACTGAACCATCTTCAGGCGCTCATATTTTGCGCCACCTCGCCCGTGTCTATTGAAGATTTGCAGAAATGCCTTTCTGAAGCACTGGTGACCGAGGTGAGCGTGAGTGATGTATTGGAGGGAATTGAGCAACTCAATGCTCAATTCTCTACCGATGCCTTTGCCTTTCAGATTTACGCCATTGGCGGCGGGTATCAGTATTTAACCAAACCGGCTTATCAAGATTCGGTTAGTATCTTGCTCAAGCATAAGTCTAAGAAGAAGCTTTCGGCTTCAGCCTTGGAGACCTTGGCCATCATTGCCTACAAACAACCTATTACCCGCTCCCAGATAGAGCAGATCAGAGGCGTGAGCTGTGACTACGCCATTCAGCGTCTGCTGGAGAAAGGCCTTTTGGAAATCAAAGGCAAAGCCAACACCATCGGCCGTCCGGTTCTTTTTGGCACCAGCCAGAAGTTCATGGAGCATTTCGGCATTAACCACCTCAAAGACCTTCCGCAACTCAGAGATTTGGCCCCGGAAGAGAACACCATCGGTGAAACCGCCGACCTGTAATTTAGAATCACATCCTTTTATACAGTAGCGATACTGCAGTTTTTCACAACAACATGGCAAGAAACGAAGACACGCCCCAAGAAGGCAACGACCGCGCACGGGATAATTCTCGCGGCGGCGAAAGAAAAGTATTTGGCAGAGGCACCCGCTTTGACCGCCCGGCTCCCGGCGACCGCGAAGGTGGCTTCCGCAACCGAGACAGAAATTCAGACAATTCAGATAGACCAGCCGGTGACCGCGCCCGTTCAGAAAGACCGCGCCGCGAAGATGACCGTGACGGAGATGTAAACACCAACCGCGAAAACAGAGAACGCGCGCCCAGAAGAGAAAACGACCGCCGTCCCGGCGATTTCCGTCCGGCAAGCGGCTTTGAAAGACCAGACAGAGGCAACGACCGTCGGGACGACAGACCGCGCGGGGATAATGACCGTTCAGACCGTAGACCAGCCAGAGAAGGCGGGTTCAACCGTTCTGAAGGCAAAGACACCCGCAGCGGTGGTTCTTTCCAAGACCGCCGGGAAGGCAACAGAGGCCCGGCCCGGGGCGGGGAGGAACGTGGCGGCGAACGTCGTTCTTTCAATAACCGTGATGACCGGGGCGGGGAGCGCCGTGGTGCAGACCGTCCGTCTTTTGGCGCTGGCAGAGATGACAGCCGCCCAGCCCGTGGCGGTGACCGCCGGGAAGGAGGTTTCTCTTCTGACCGCAACGAACGCGGTAGTTTCAACCGCGGCGGCGATGACCGCAGAGAAAGAAGCGGAGACAGAGAAGGCAGCGGCTTCAACCGGGGCGGTGACCGCCGTGATGATAGAAGCGCTGACCGTCCTACAGATAGACGCAATGACGCTCCCCGCGAAAACCGGCCGTTTTCCGGAAATCGGGACGAAAACCGTTCTGAGCGTCCGGCCCGCCGAGAAGGTGACCGACCATTTGACCGCAACGCTCCCCGTGAAAACCGGGGCCGCGATGACCGTTCTTCGTCTTTCCAGAAACGGGATGACCGTCCGGAGCGCAGTAACAGCCGTCCAGACCGCCATGACCGTGCTGGCAGAGACCAAAACAGAGGTTCAAAAGAGGGCCGTTTTGGCCAAAACAATGAAGAAACGCAAGAAGCGCCTTTCTACAACCTGAAACGCTACGAAGAGCGCCGGAAGAAAAGAGATGACTCCTACGGAAACGAAGACCTGCGCCTGAACCGCTACATCGCTAACGCCGGTATCTGTTCTCGCCGTGAGGCCGACGAACTCATCGCCGCAGGCGAAATCAAGGTAAACGGAGAGGTGGTAACGGAGATGGGCTATAAAGTAGCGCCCACTGATACCGTGCAATACGGCCGCAAAACCCTGAGCCGCGAGAAAACGGTGTACGTGCTCCTGAACAAACCAAAAGATTTCCTGACCACTACTGATGATCCTGAGGGCCGTAAAACCGTGATGGATCTGATAAAGAATGCCTCCAAAGAGCGTATGTTCCCGGTAGGCCGTCTGGACAGAAACACCACCGGTTTGCTGCTTTTCACCAATGACGGGGAACTGGCCCAGAAGCTGACGCACCCTTCCAACAAGATCTCCAAGATCTACCAGGTGGAGCTGGACAAGCCCATTACCCAGGAAGATGTGAAGAAGATCCAGGAAGGCATTGAGCTGGAAGACGGCAAAGCCGAAGTAGATGACGTGGCTTTGTTAGGAGGCAGCAACAAATTCTTAGGCTTAGAAATCCATATTGGCCGGAACCGCATCGTGCGCCGCATCTTTGAACACCTGGGCTATGACGTAGTAACGCTAGACCGCGTGCAATATGCAGGCTTGACCAAGAAAGACCTGCCAAGAGGCAACTGGCGCTTCCTGTCAGAAAAAGAAGTAGTTCGGCTGAAATACTTTATGTAATCTGTCATCGTTCCTAGAATGCTGAATCTGGCAATAGACCGGGGGAACACCCGCATCAAGGCCGGTCTTTTCCAAGACGGGCTTTTGGTGCAACAATATACCTGCCCAGACTTTCCCGCCTTAGGGAAAGAACTGGCGGGAATTTCCCTGCAAAACGCCATTATGTCTTCGGTGAGTCAGGAATCCGCAGCGTTGGTGCAGCATATTCCGGTGACGGGGCACCGGGTTTTGTTCCATGCCCAGACCCCGGTGCCGGTGCACAACCACTATGGAACACCTCACACGTTGGGCGTAGATAGGTTAGCGGCCGCAGTAGGGGCACAGTACCTGTTCAAAGGGCAGCACTGCCTGATTATGGACGCGGGCACCTGCATTACCTATGACCTGCTAGACGCTGATGGTACCTTCCAAGGGGGAAGCATTTCGCCGGGCATTACCATGCGGTACCAGGCGGTGCATACCTTCACCGGCAAGCTGCCGCAATTGGAAGGTTATGAGCTACCACCCAGGCCAGGCAAAACCACCGCTGAGGCTATAAAAGGAGGAATTCTTTACGGCGCGGTGGCCGAGGCAGAAAGCATGATCCAACATTATGAGCGTCAATACAAACCACTAACGGTTATTCTGTGCGGCGGCGACGCCCCGTTTTTTGAAAGTACAGTAAAAGCACGCATCTTTGTCATTCCCGAATTGGTTTTAATCGGGTTAAACCGAATACTTGAGTATAATGTATAAGCCTTTCCGCGCTCTGTTATTGATCTCTGGCCTAGCAATTGGGTCACAACACCTACAGGCGCAACAGCTCTCCAACTCCCCTTATTCCCGCTTTGGCGTGGGCGATATGGTGCACGGCTCCACTTCCATCCGGAGTGCCGGCATGGGGCAGGTAGGGGTAGCCACCGGTAGTGCTGGTCTCATCAATGACCAGAACCCGGCCTTGCTGTACTACAACAGCTCCGTCACGTTTGAAGCCGCTGTGGCTTCTGAACTGAAACGGTTATCTGATAAAAACACCTCGCAGGTAGACGGTACCGCCAATCTGGGGTACTTGGGCCTTTCTTTGCCCATCTCCCGTAGGTGGACTACTTCTATTGGGTTACGGCCCTATAGCCGGGTAAACTTCTCTACCATCTCCAGTGCCCCGGTGGCCGGAGCCGAAGCCACGGTTACTTCTTACAATGAGTACACCGGCAGCGGCGGTCTAAACGAAGTGTACTTTGCGCACGGCATCAGAATCGCCAACGGCTTAACTGCGGGCGTGTCTGGGTCTTACCTGTTCGGGACTATTGACCGGCAGGAATCCACCATTCTGGTAGACAGCCAGGATTCTACCAGTGCGCTGCAAAAGACCTTGATTCACACCACCTCCAGGTATTCTGGCCTTGCGTTCAAAGGAGGGCTGCATTACCGGAGAAAAATAAGTGACAAAGCCAGCTTGGCCATAGGAGGAACCTACACCGGCAAAGCCAACATAGAAACCGACCGGCAGACCGCGCAGGAACGCCGGTATCTGGATGAGTCGGTTATCTCCAGCCTGGTGACGGACAGCCTGGAAGGCTATACCACGGTGCCGCAGATGTTACAGCTAGGCTTGGCGTATGACAACAACAAGAACTGGTCTGTAGGGGCAGATTATACCCGCGTGACAGGATCAAACTACAGAGGCTTCAGCTTAAACAAGGAGGCAGGCCGCCAGGAATTAGGCGACGGCTACAGAATTGGCGTAGGAACGGAAATCACGCCAGATGCCGGTTCTGTGAGTTCTTACCTGCAAAGAGTAACCTACCGTTTTGGCGGCTACTATGGTAATTCACAGATCAACGCCATCTCAAGAGGAAACACTGTTGCCAGCCCGCATGACCTGCAGGACATGGCCCTTACCTTCGGCTTCTCCCTTCCGTTGGGAAGAGGCGTACGGCCGCCAGATTATACCCAGGCTTTGCTGAACACCAGTTTTACGGTAGGCCAGTTAGAAGCCAAGAACACCGGACTGAAAGAACAGTACTTGCGGGTAAACATAGGCGTGACCTTCAACAACAGATGGTTTGTGAAACGGAAGTTTGATTAGAGCATGTTTAAATTTTGGTTTCGTAAGCAAAAACGGCAAGCGTGAGGTTCTGCGAAAACGGTTCTTGCAATGGCCGTTTGCCGCACGAAAGACCAAGTTTAAACATCCGAACCTGTTTAGAATGTTTCATTAACTGGCATTTAAAGAAATTCCTTTGGTGCAAGCGTCCACTTATGACATCGTTTTTAGCCTGCTTTTATGAAAACAGGCATAAAACTCTAAACAGCTTCATCCCTTAGCACTCAAGTTCACGTTACACTCCAGACAAAAGAAAGACAGATACCAGGCCCCTCAATCTACTGCTGATTTTTGGGTCTGGTATCTGAACCGTTTAAAGGAATGAGTACTTTGATTCAAATTCTGTTGAAAACATACGGGGGCACCAGAGCTTCTCTCTTAGCAGCGTTGCTCCTGAGCGCGTTCAGCTGGAGTTGCCAGCAGGGAGAAGAGACCATCAAACCCATTGAGTACAACGGCCCTTCCTCAGAAACCTACAACCAGGTAACCATTTACAGCGACTCAGCTAAAATGAAGCTGAAGTTGAGCGCCCCGGTAGAACAACAGCTACAGAACGGAGACATCATCTATCCCAAAGGCATGTACATCACCTTTTACGAGGAAGAAACGCCTACTACCATCATTACCGCCAAATACGGTCGGTATGACAAAGCCAAAGACCAATACTTTGCCCGCAATGATGTGGTGGTAAAGAACATTGTAAAAAAAGAACAGCTAAACACCGAGGAACTATTCTGGGAGCGTCAAAAGCAAAGCATCTTCACAGACAAGTTTGTACGTATCACCAGTGTAGATGAAGTAGTGACCGGGGTAGGCCTTACCGCCAAACAAGACTTCTCTGACTATACCTTAAAACAATTCTCCGGCTCTTTTGTGTTGAAACAATGAACTTAAAGCAAACCATATACATGGCGCTGGCCGTCGCTTTCCTGGTGATTGGCGTGCATCAATCCATGGTGAATGGGGTGGTGGAAAGTTATTGGATCATTATGTTATCTATTATCTTTCTCATGCTTTTCCGTATGAACAAGGCAAAACCCTGATTTTCCCTGCTTCATGGACTCTGACAATTCGTACATAGCTGCCGCGGCAGGACTTCTGCTGTTAGTGCTCTTCAGCGTGGCAGAGATAGCCATGCGGCAGATAGGGCGGGCTTACATCCGGTTACAGGTCACGGAGAACCCCAACTCCCTGCTGGGCTTTCTCCTGTGCCGCGAAAAAAGGACAATGCTCACCATCCAGTTAGGGCTGGGGCTGGGCTTGTTACTGCTGGGGCTTGGTTTGTTTGGGGGTTTTTCGGCTGTTTTTCAAAAATACCTCCCAAACCAGGTGGCCCTTGGGTTGGCAGGCCTCGCTACGGTAGTGGCCACATGGCTGCTGTTTCTGCTGTTGGGAATACTGGCAAGCCTGATTTCTCCGGCCCGTCTGCTCAAGGGCGTGGCCCCGTTCATCGCCTTTTCCTTTGTGCTGTTCTACCCCGTCACGTTGCTCATAAACGCCGTTTTAAGCCTGTTTTCTGAAAAAGACGGCGAAAATGACGCCGAAGTGTTGGCCAACGCGCTGGCGTATCAGCCTTTCGCCGTAAGGCTGCATACCCCCGATGAGATAGTGCTGGCGCCTTCCAGTGAGGTAGACAGCAAGATTTTCAACAAAGCCCTGGAGTTCAAGAATGTGAAGGTGCGGGAGTGCATGGTGCCGCGCACCGAGATTGACGCCATAGAACTGGAAGACGGGGTAGAGGCGCTTCGGCAGGCGTTTATTGAGACCGGCCATTCCAAAATCCTCATCTACCAAGACTCCCTGGATCATATCTTAGGGTACTGCCATCAGTTCTCGCTCTTCAGCAACCCCGCCACCGTTGAGGAAATCCTGACGCCCATGGAGGCCGTGCCCGAAAACCTGCTGGCCCGCGAGCTCTTTGTGAAATTCATTACCGAGCACCGCAGCATTGTGCTGGTGCTGGACGAGTTTGGCGGTACCTCAGGCATTGTGACCCTGGAAGACGTGATGGAAGAGATTCTGGGCGATATCAACGATGAGTACGATGAGGAAGATTTGCTGGAGCAAGCCCTGCCCGAACCAAACTCCTACCTCTTCAGTGCCCGCCAGGAAATTGATTACCTCAACGACAAATACAATCTCCACCTCCCCGAAGGCGACTATGAAACTTTAGGCGGCTTTATCTTGTCTGTACTGGAGGAAATACCCTCAGCGGGCGACGTAGTAGTGGTTCCGCCGTTTGAGATACGCATCCTTTCCATGGACGAGCACCGCATCAATACGGTACATCTTACCGTAAGGTTAGCCTCCCCAGAAGAATAACCTGCGTTATAGACACTTATATTTTGATTTTATCACATATTGCGATTATTTTGCATAACGCTTAAAATACGTTTACTACTTACATGGCATTAATTAACAAGATTAGGGAGAAGTCAGGGTTTGCTATTGGCGCAATTGCTATTGGCTTGCTCATTTTCATTGTGTTGGGAGACCTGCTAGGGCCTAATTCACGGTTGTTCGGGAACGATATGGTGGTAGGGGAGGTTGCCGGGCATGAAGTGTCTGTGCAGGAGTTTGAGGCCATGTTTGAGGAGGCCAGAAATAACTACGCCAGCCAATACGGGCGCCAGCCTTCAGAGGCAGAGACGGCTTCTCTGCGTGAGCAGACCTGGAACCAGTTAGTGTTCAAGTATGCCTTTGAAGAAGAGTTTGAGAAAGTAGGCCTGGGCATTTCTGAAGACGAGCAGGTAGACATGGTACAAGGACGTAACGTGCACCCCGCCCTGAAACAAATGTTCACTGACCCCCAGACCGGGCAATTCAACGTAGAGCAGGTAAAACAGACGTTGCGCAACCTGGGCAGCATGCCTCCAGAGCAACAAGCCGCCTGGCGTAAATACGAGCAGGATCTGGCCACAGACCGCCTGCGTAACAAATACTACAACCTGTTCACGTTCTCTAACTACGTGACCACCGAAGAAGCCAAGCGCTTCAACGCCGAGCAAAACACCAAGGCGAGCATCACCTCATTGTTTGTTCCTTACTTCAGCATCGCAGATTCAACGGTGAAAGTAACCGATGACCAACTGAGCGAGTACCTGAACAAAAACAAGAAGAAATTTGAAGTAGAAGAAGGCCGTTCCATCACCTACGTAACCGTGCCGGTATCTGCTTCCGGCGAAGACAGTGCAGACTACAGCAAAGAAACCGCTGAATTGGCTGCCCGTTTTGCCGCCACTGAGAACGACTCTCTGTTTGTGAAAGCAGAGTCAGATACTCCGTTCAACCCAGCCTACGTGCCCGCCAATGAGTTGCCGGAAGAACTGAAAACCCAAACCCTGGAGCAAGGCAAACTGTATGGCCCTTTCGCCCAGAACGGAAACTTCAGCCTGTATAAGATCATGGACGTGAAAGAAGGCGGCCCCGCTTCTGTACGCGCCAGCCACATCTTAATCAAGCCAGACAACACCACCCCAGAAGCCAAAGCCGCCGCGAAAGCCAAAGCCCAGGGTATCTTAAACCAGATCAAAGGTGGGGCGAACTTTGCTCAGTTAGCGGCCCAGCACGGTACTGACGGAACTGCCTCTATGGGCGGTGACCTGGGTTGGTTCACTGAGGGCCGGATGGTGCCAGCCTTTGAGAAAGCCGTATTTAGCGCTCCAGGGGTTGGGCTGTTGCCAAACCTGGTAGAAACCGACTACGGCTACCACATTGTGAAAATCACGGAGCCTAAAACTACCAAGACCTATCAGGTAGCACAGGTCACCCGCGCGTTAACCCCAAGCGACAATTCCCGTGAGTTCGCCTTCGGCCGGGCCGGTGCCATTGCCGCCAACAGCTCAGACCTGGAGTCTTTCAACAAAGCAGTAGCCAGTGAGAAAGGGGTGATGAAAGCCGAAGCCAAAAACATCACCGCGGCTGACCGGGCCGTGAACAACCTACAGAATGCCCGGGAACTGGTGCGTTGGGCTTTCTCTGAAGACACCAAAGAAGGTTCTGTCTCTCCGGTAATCACCATGGATGACCAATACGTAGTAGCGGTGTTAACCGGCAAACGCGAAAAAGGAACGGCCAAAGTAGAAGATGTACGGGAAGAACTAACTGCTCTGGTTCGCAATGAACTGAAAGCGGAGAAAATCAAAGACAAATTGGCTTCCCTTTCTGGCCCGTTAGATCAGATAGCGGGTAAATACGGCCCAGATGCCATTGTTCGTCCTGCCAATGACGTGACCTTGGGTGCCGCTAACATCCCGGGTTTAGGATTTGAGCCAGTAGTGGTAGGGAAAGCATTCGGCCTGAAACCAGGGCAGCGTACCGCGCCAATTGACGGAGAAGGCGGCGTGGTGATTGTGGAACTAGCCAGCATCAGCCCTGCCACTCCGGTTGCCGATGTAGCTTCTATCAAACAACAATTGCAAGGAACCCGCGCCGGACGTGTACAAGGTGCCCTGTATGAGGCCGTACGCAAGAACGCCAAGATTGAAGATAACCGCGTTCGGTTCTTCTAAGACCAACCGTTTATAAGAAACATTGCAAGAGCCGCGCCACCCAGCGCGGCTCTTGCGTTTTAAAGCTGTCCTGTTTGGCGTCTGTTTTTAGAAAAACGGGCTTAAAACAGTATATTGAATACCCGTAGAATACGTTAAGGGAGAATAGCTTAGCTGGAGAATAACCATGAAGAGATTATTGTTGATGTGGGCACTGGTGGTAGGATGCCTCACAATGGTTGTGCCGCCTAGTAGGGCCCAGGGAGTTCCAGAGCAGATGGCCTTGGCCAAAGAATACCTGCGCCAAAACGAATTCGGCAAAGCCGAGGCCCTGTTCAGCAAACTAATAGAGCATGACATCCAATTTGGCTTGGTGTACCCAGATTACCTTAAAACCCTGCTGGCCCTACGCAACTTCAAAGAGGCCGACAAACTGGTGAAGCGGGCGCAAAAGAAATATCCGGGCGTGCCCGCGTACGCCATAGATGAAGGGCGCGTCCTGCAAGCCGCGGGCAACGCCGCCGCCGCCGAGAAGGCCTGGGCGCAGGTAGTGCAAACCACCACCCCAGAGAATGTGTATGGCGTGGCTACCGCGTTCCAGCAGGCAGATCTGTTTCCCTACGCAGAGCAGGCCTACCTGAAGGCCCGGCAACTGAGCGGAAGCGAGAAGACATTCGCGGCACAGTTGCTACAGCTGTATGCTTACCAACGCAAAACAGATCTGTTGGTAGACGAAGTATTGCGGCAGGTGAAAAGCAACAGCGTGCCGCTGATGTATGCCCAGAACATGCTGCAAAACACCCTGCGTGACGAGGAATCCCTTGCCATGCTGGAGCAGCGGCTCATGACCGACGTGCAGGCCGAACCAGATGCCACGCCCGTACAGGAACTGCTCATCTGGACGCTGCTGCAACGCAAGGACTTCGGCCCCGCCCTGCTGCAAACCCGCGCGCTAGACCGCCGCACCCAGGGCGGAGGTGCCCGCGTACTTTCCATGGCCGACATCAGCCTTCGGAACAAAGATTACGAAACCGCCATTGAGGGCTATACCTACGTGATGCAGCAATACCGTTCCGGAGATTTGTACCCCATCGCGCGGCAGCGCATCATTCAGGCCCGCGAAGAACAGGTGAAGAATACGTTTCCGCTGGACAAAGAGAAGATAAAGCTGCTGGCGCAGGAATACGAAGCCCTTCTGCAGGAACTGGGCCGCAGCGACCGTACCGCCGAAGTCATCAAAGAACTGGGCGAACTGCAGGCCTTCTATTTAGAGGCGCAGCCGGAGGCCGTGAAGAACCTGCAGGAAGTCATTGCCATGCCCCGGGCAAAACCCAACGTAGTGGCCGAAGCCAAACTGATCTTAGCCGATGTGTACCTGCTACGCGGAGAACCGTGGGAAAGCACGCTGCTCTACAGCCAGGTAGAAAAAGCGCACAAAGAACAGCCGCTGGGCTATGAGGCCAAACTCCGCAACGCCCGGCTCAGCTACTACAAAGGCGATTTCGAGTTGGCCCAAAGCCACCTGGATATCCTAAAACTAGCCACCAGCCGCGAAATCGCGAATGATGCCCTGGACTTGAGTTTGCTCATCATTGACAACACGGGTATGGATACCTCTATGGCGGCACTCAAGGAATACGCCGCCATTGATTTCCTGGTGTTCCAGCACAAGTACCCCGAGGCGATGGCCGCCTTGGACAAACTGCTCACCAAATACCCCGGCCACAGCCTCACCGACGAGATCTATTTCCAGAAGGCAGAACTGCTGCAATTGGTAGGGCAGTTTCCGGAGGCCGCCCAAAACCTGCAACTGATCATTGACAACCCCAAATACGATATCCTCTCAGATGACGCGCTTTTCCTCTTAGCCAAACTAAACGAAGAGAACCTGAAACAACCCGAGAAAGCCCAGGAACTCTATAACCAACTCTTGGTGAAGCACCCAGGCAGCGTGTTTGTAGCCGAGGCCCGGAAACGGCTTCGGAAGTTGAGGGGAGATAAGGTCTAACAGCAAAGTCCCGGGTTGTTTTAAAGCTGATTTTCAAAAACCAGCCTGAAAACAACCCGGGGCTTTTACCCAAAGCAGGGAGGCGGAATGCGTAACCTTCCACCACAATAAGTACGGAGACAGCATTCCGTTATCCTATTTTTCCTCCTGGAAGGATCTTGTGGGCAAACCAGAATAGCCTTGATGGAGCGCAATTGCCGTTCGCCACCAAGATCCTTCCAGGAGGACAACAAGAAAAGTATGTCAAACTAATTGTGTCCGCGTACTTGGCAGGATTTGCCTTTTCCCCAACAACACGGTGGAGCGTACCCACTTATTTTCGGGTCATTTTTAGAAAATAGGCTGTAAGCGGTATTGGCGCAGACGCTCGCAGGTCTAAAGACGCTGCAAGGTCATTTGAGTGGGCGGTATAGCGTGGGGAGACAGAACCCACCCCTACCCCCCCTCTGAGGAGGGGAACACGCCTTACGCCTTTGAAGGAGAAGGGAATGCGTGCAAGAGACAAGGCAGTGCCTTCTACAGGTTCTATCAGAACCTCCCCTGCTACTTTCCCAGTTCCAGTCTTCCCCGGGCGCGCCTCGCTTTTGGCCCTAGACAGACAAAACTAAGAGCAAAGGACTTCCCGGGCCCAGAGGGCAGTGCGAGAGGGGAAGACGGCCCCCCGCGGCCGTGAGCGCACGGAGGGCAGCAATGCAACAACCAAGCGTAAGAGCCTCGCATCAGCCAGCCACCACGCCAGCGAAAGCAAGCTGCGTGCACAAAGAAAGCCACTACGCTTTTCAGGCCTGTTTTTCAGAAATCACCCCTAAAACGCTAGTCCCGGAAGAAGATAAACAGAATGGCCAGGAACAGGAAGAAAGACAGGTACATGAGGCTGTCTACCAAGCCATAGTCTTTGTACTTATGGTAAAACTCTTTTAATCTTTTCACGGGAGTAACGCTATATGGAAGGTTCTGTCGTTTAAAAACACCAAGGTACCGAAACGAGTGCCCGGTTCTCTCACAGATTTCGTATTTTTGTGACCTCATTTCACAGACCAAGCCGCAGCAACAACCGATGCAGAAACGATGGGTAGTAAAGGACGCGCCGGACGCCGCAAAAGTACAGAAGATAGTTGATAGCCTGAACATAGGCGCCACGTTGGCGGCCATTCTCTGCCAGCGCGACATTTGCACCTTTGACGAGGCAAAAGCCTTTTTCCGTCCCTCGCTGGAAGACCTGCACGACCCATTCCTGCTCAAGGACATGGACAGAGCCGTGAACCGGTTGGTAGAAGCCTTGCGCCAACAGGAACGCATTCTCATCTACGGCGACTATGACGTGGACGGCACCACCTCGGTCGCGTTGGTGTACGGATTTCTGCAGTCGTACTTCCAGGATAGGATTGAGTACTACATCCCAGACCGCTACGCCGAAGGCTACGGCATCTCGTTCCAGGGCATTGATTGGGCTCAGGAAAATGGGTACAGTCTGATTATCTCTCTTGACTGCGGCGTGAAATCCATTGACAAGATCGCGTATGCCAACACCAAAGGCATTGATTTCATTATCTGCGACCACCACTTACCCGACGATGAACTGCCCCAGGCCGTGGCCGTGCTGGACGCCAAACGTGCCGATTGCCCGTACCCGTACAAAGAGCTGGCCGGTTGTGGCGTGGGCTTTAAGTTCATGCAAGCCTTTTGTCAGCACCAAGGCATTAACGAGGAACCGCTTTTTGAGCTGCTGGATCTGGTAGTCGTGAGCATTGCCGCCGACATTGTGCCCATCACGGGCGAGAACCGCATTCTGGCCTACCACGGCTTGCAGCGCCTGAACAACGGCGTGCTGCGCCCCGGCCTGCAAGCCCTCAAAGAACTGGCCGAGCTGCGCAGTGAACTGGATATCACGCAAATCGTCTTCGGGTTTGCACCGCGCATCAACGCCGCCGGGCGTATGGGCGATGCCAAACGCTCGGTGGCCATGCTGTTGGCCAAAACGAAGGAAGAGGCCGATGAGATGGTGAAGAAGATCAATGTCTCCAATTCAGAGCGGCGCGGCCATGACACCAGCATTACCAAAGAAGCGCTGCAGATGATTGAGGAGGATGATTTCCTGCGCAGCGCGCGCTCTACGGTTTTGTTCAAAGAGAACTGGCACAAAGGCGTAGTGGGTATTGTGGCCTCGCGCTGCATTGAGAAATACTACCGCCCTACCATCATCCTCACCGAGTCTAACGGCAAAGCCACCGGCTCTGCCCGTTCAGTACATGGCTTTGACGTGCACCAGGCTATTGTGGCTTGCGCAGACCTGCTGGATCAATTTGGTGGGCACATGTATGCGGCCGGGCTTACCTTACCGGTAGAGAACGTGCCTGCGTTTAGGGCGCGTTTTGAGCAAATTGTGGTAAATACCATTCTGGAGGAACAGTTGGTACCCATGGTAGAAATTGACATGCCGCTGGAACTGAGCCAGATCAGGCCCAACTTCTTCAACATCCTGAAACAGATGGAACCCTTTGGCCCGGGCAACATGGCCCCCGTGTTCATGAGCACCTGCGTGTATGACACCGGCTCGGCCCGGGTGGTAGGAGACGCCCACCTGAAACTTCGCCTCACCCAAGACGGCGAAACCTTCTTTGACGCCATCGCCTTCGGCATGGCCGAGTACTACCCGCGCATCCAGAAAGGCATTCCGTTTGATGTGTGCTATTGCGTGGAGGAGAACGTGTTCCGGGGGACTACCACGTTGCAACTGCGCATCAAAGACATCCGCTTCGCGTAGGAAACCCAAGCGCGGTTTATAGCCCGTTTTTCCAAAACAAGGCCTAAAACAGAGATGAAGAAGGGGCCGTGCCTGGTGGTTGCCCTTTCCCTTCTGCCTGCTATGATTCCAGAAATGTACGGACAGGTCTCGACCTGTCCAAGGTTCACCGGCAACCGTGCTTTTCCTTCGTTTTAAGCCTGTTTTCCGGGAATTAGCCCTAAAACCGATGCGGCCAGGATTTAGCGGAGAACAAGTTCGCATCTGTGCTTCAAATAATATAAATTAGGCTTTCCTACCATCCTTCTACCTACAACCTTCACTTAGTATGAAACCTAAAATTCTTTTGGCGGGGCTCTTGCTGAGTGCTGGCGCATTTACCGCGCAAGCACAGACGCCAGCCAAGAAAGTGTTGACCCATGATGTCTATGACGCGTGGAAAAGCATTGAGGCAGATTCCCTTTCCCATGACGGGAAATACCTGCTTTATGCCGTAAACCCGCAGGAAGGCGACGGCATGCTGCATCTGAGAGATTTAGCCCAGAACTCCGGCAAGACGTTCCCCCGCGGGTACCGCAGTGCTTTTACCTCTGATAGCCGGTTTGCCATCTTTCAGGTAAAACCTACCTATGCCGCTACCCGCCAGGCCAAACTGAAGAAGAAAAAGCCCGAGGAGATGCCCAAAGACTCGTTGGCCATTCTGGATTTAAGCAAAGGGAGCGCGCAATATGTAGCCCGGGTGAAGGCTTACAAACTGCCTAAGCAAAACGGCGAGTGGCTGGCCTATCATTTAGAGGCTCCATTAGCTGCTAAAGCGGCTAAAGACACCAGCAAAGCTACTACGCCAACCCCCGCCGCCACGTCAGGCAGAAGCGCGGGTAGGGGCGCTGGGGCAGGTGCGTCAAGGCAGGAAGACCCAACGGAGTTGGTGCTGCGTCATTTGCCTACAGGCCAAGAATATCGGTTTGACCGCGTCACTGATTTCCTGTTCTCAGAGAAAGGTAACATGCTGTTCTTTGTGAAAGCCGGTAAAGATGCTAAAAGCAATGGAGGGGTGTTTTCTTTCAACACCGCCGCCCGTAAAACCATGCCGGTAGACAGCGGCCGCGTTACCTACAAGAACTTGATTTCTGACAAAGCCGGTGAGCAATTGGCCTTTGTTTCCAGCAAAGACAGCACGGGCAAAGACATCCGGTATTTTCAGCTGTTGCACTGGACAGCCAAAGACAACCGGGCCCGCGTGGTTGCCGATACTACTTTCAAAGGAATGCCTGCCAAATGGATGGTCAGCGAACACGCGCAGCTAGGCTTCTCAGAGAAGGGTGACCGCCTGTTCTTCGGCACTTTCCCAAGGCCCACCCAATACGAGAAAGACACCACCAAACTAGACGAGGACAAAGTTAGCTTAGACGTTTGGACGTACCGTGACCCGCTCATTCAGCCTATGCAGCTAAAGCAACTGGAGCGCGAACAGAAACGCTCGTTTTTGGCCGTGTATGATGTAAAAGGCAAGAAAATAGTACAGTTGGCTACACTGGAAATCCCAGATGTGTCTTTGAACCCCGGGCGTACCGCCGATGTGGCCGTAGGAAGCAGCAATGTGAACTACCTCATGAGCGTAGGCTATGACTCTCCTTCCCGGCAAGATGCCTGGCTTATTGATTTAAAAGACGGAAGCCGGAAATTAGCCGTGAAAGACACCCGCGGCACGCCAAGACTTTCGCCCGCCGGAAAATACCTGTACTGGTATGAGCCATCTGACAGTTCCTGGAAAGCCATGAGCGTGAAGTCTGGTACGCCGGTTAACTTGACCAAGAAGCTGAAGGTGGCCTTCTACGATGAGCAGAATGACATGCCCGCCCTTCCGGATGAGTATGGCCTAACCGGCTGGACGAAAGATGATCAGTACCTGCTGGTGAATGACCGCTACGACTTATGGCGACTAGACCCTACCGGAAAAGCAACCGGCATAAACATCACCGACGGGTATGGACGCCAAAACAATCTACAGTTCCGTTACCTGAGCCTCAATCCAAGCCAGCGCGTGGTACCGTCAGAAGACAAACTGCTGCTGCGTACCTTGAACCTCAAGACCAAAGATGCTGGTTTCTACACAGATTACGTGACCAAAGCCGGAGCTCCGCAGAAAGTCATGATGGAGCCATATAGTTTTGTCAGCGTTCGGAAAGCCAAGAACAGTGACCGCCTCGTTTTCCGGAAAGCCAGCTTCAGAGAGTACTCAGACCTGTGGGTAACCAATACCAATTTCAATACGCCGCAGAAAATCAGCAATGCGAACCCGCAACAAAGCGAGTATTTGTGGGGCAACGTAGAATTGGTAGACTGGAAGTCAGATGATGGCGTTCCGCTGGAAGGCTTGCTGTTCAAACCAGAAAACTTCGACCCGAAGAAAAAATACCCCATGGTGGTGTACTTCTATGAGCGCAACGCCGAGACGCTGCACAACTACCGCTCTCCGGCGCCTAGCGCTTCTACCATCAACATTCCGTTATTCGTGAGCCAAGGCTATCTGGTGTTTGTGCCAGACATTATCTACAAAGACGGCTATCCGGGCGAGAGTGCGTATCACAGCATTATACCGGGGGTGCAAAGCTTAGTGGCGAAGGGGTTTGTAGACGAAAAGAACATGGCGCTTCAGGGGCAGAGCTGGGGCGGTTACCAAGTGGCGTATCTGGTAACGCGTACCAATATGTTCAAAGCGGCCATGGCCGGAGCGCCTGTGAGCAATATGACCAGCGCCTACGGCGGAATCAGGTGGGAGACGGGCATGAGCCGCCAGTTCCAATATGAGCGCACCCAAAGCCGCATTGGCGGAACGTTGTGGGAAAAACCCATGCACTACATAGAGAATTCGCCGTTGTTCTATGCGCCAAAAATAGAGACACCGCTCATGATGATGGCCAACGACAATGACGGGGCCGTTCCGTGGTACCAAAGCATAGAAATGTTCATGGCTATGCGCCGATTGAACAAACCGGTTTGGTTACTGGTCTACAATGGCGAGGCCCACAACTTGATGCAACGCAAGAACCGCAAAGACCTCTCGGTGCGCATGTCCCAGTTTTTTGACCATTATCTGAAAGGAGCCCCAGAACCAACCTGGATGAAGAAAGGCGTTCCTACCCTGGTGAAGGGCAAAGAGTACGGTTTGGAACTAATTGAGGAGCCAGCCATTGCTACGCCAACTCCTGGCCAGCAGCCAACTACCTCTACTACTGCCCAACCTGCTACTATCAGGTAGTCGTTTTTAGGCTCATTTTCATAAAGTAACTCAAAAATGCCCAGTCTCCCTTGAAGAGTGCTGGGCATTTTTAGGTAGGCCTCAATCCTGTTTTCACGGCAGTTTACCAGAAGACAACTTTTCCCTGAAGAGTTCTGTACAGAAGTGGAGAAAAGGAAACGGATATGACAACATCACCTTCAGAAGATAAAAACATGGGCGGCATTGTAGCGGGCAGTTTAACCCAAAATGCTTCCATTAAGAACATCTTTGGGGAGCCCATAGAAACACAGGGAAAAACCATCATTCCGGTGGCACAGATTGCCTTGGGGCTGGGCGGCGGGTACGGGCAGGGACAAAGGAAAGCGGCAGAACCGGAAAACGCCGAAGGGGAAGGGTCTGGTGCCGGAGCAGGACTGTACACCATCCCCAAGGGGGTGTTCGAGATCACCGACAAGAAAACCAGGTTTATTCCGGTGGTTTCTCCCCAGACATTTCTCCTAGGAACAGCCTTGGGTTTGGTGATGGGCTGGCTCCTGGCAAAGCGAAGAAAGTAGTCTCCTCTGTCTGTTTTAACCCTAATTCCTGAAAAAGAGCCTGGAAACTATTTAAACTGCGCGATCACCTCCCTAGAGGGCAAAGCGGCGGGTACGCAATGGGCGCTCAGATCTTCCAAGTCGCCGTAGAACCAGTTCACGTCTACTGGGGCGTCAATTCCGCTTACAGTGCCTTTTTCAGAATACTGCCAGAAAGCCATCTTATCGCTGGGGTGGGTAGAAGGCTCTACGTTCTGGTAGCGGGCAATCCAGAAATGGTGGTTGGGAAAGTGGCCCCGCAACTTGCGGTCATAGAACCGCTGGTAGGTATAAATGATGGGCTTCACCCCGTAATGTTCTTCAACGGCAGAGAGCCATTGGCGGATATCGCGGCGCATGTGAGCATCAGGTATGTCCTCGGCATAAGTCTCCACATCCAACACGGGAGCAAGATCACCGGGCTGTAAAGAAACGGTATTGAGGAAGTGGGCAATTTGCTTTTCTACAGGCACCCACGGTAAGTAATAGTGATACGCACCGCGTTTGATGCCTTGCTGACGGCTTTGTTCCCAGTTTCTGTCAAAGAAAGGGTCTTTCAGGAAATCGCCTTCGGTGGCTTTAATGAAAGCGAAATTGATGTTTGAGTCTTTCACATGTTTCCAGTCTACCTCTTGCTGGTAGCGGGACACGTCTATGCCATGCAAATAGGAAGACGGGCCGGAACCCGCGCTAAGCAAAGTCAGGCAGAGAGTAAACAAGGCTGCCGCCACTCCCAAGGGGCGGGCAGCTTTCCTAAGCAGGAGAGACATAGAGAATGCAGACATGGGCTAAAGAGTAGTAAAAGGTATGGCTTAATGACAGCTTTTGCAACTATTCTCCCGTGTGGCCAAGCATATTATTTGATTAATTATACTCAGGACTAAAACCTTATGTTGCAAGGGTGCGTAGCGGTGGCACTTTCATGGTTCCATACCACATCTGAGGTTTATTCGTTACTTTTAGGCAATGATTTTACGTTCCGAAAACCTGTTCAAAAAATACAAGTCTCGCACGGTGGTAAACGATGTGAGCGTAGAGGTAAACCAAGGCGAGATTGTGGGGCTGCTGGGGCCAAACGGTGCCGGTAAGACTACCTCTTTCTACATGATTGTGGGGCTGGTAAAGCCAAACTCCGGACGTATCTTCCTGGATCAGGAAGACATCACCCAATTACCCATGTACCGGCGGGCCAAAAAAGGGGTAGGTTATCTGGCGCAGGAAGCATCGGTGTTCCGCGACCTGACGGTGGAGGAGAACATCTTGTCGGTGCTGGAGATGACGGATATGAGCAAGCAGGCGCAACGCGAGAAAGTGGAGGAACTGCTGGAGGAATTCTCGCTTACGCACGTGCGCAAAAACAAAGGCGTGGTGCTGTCTGGGGGAGAGCGACGCCGCACCGAGATTGCCCGCGCCCTGGCTGTAGACCCGTCGTTCGTATTATTGGATGAGCCTTTTGCGGGGGTAGACCCCATTGCGGTAGAAGAGATCCAGACCATTGTAGCCAAGCTCAAGACCAAGAACATAGGTATTCTCATCACCGACCACAACGTAAACGAAACGCTCTCCATCGTAGACCGCGCGTATCTGCTGTTTGAAGGCAAAATCCTGAAAGCCGGCACCGCCGAAGAACTCGCCGCCGATGAGCAGGTGCGCCGCGTGTACCTGGGCAAGCACTTTGAACTCAAGCGGAAGGTATGATTGATTGTTGGTTCTTGGTTCTTGGTCTAAGAAGTTAGACTCCTCTTTGTCATCCTGGAAGGATCTTGTGGGCGAACGGCAGCGGCGCTTGAACAAAGTCTTTCTAGTTTTCCAACAAGATCCTTCCAGGATGACAAAGAGGGGAGAGGTGGTTTCTTGGGCTAAAGCACCGGAGAGAAACCTATTAACCGAAGAGCAGTACAAGCACATATTCCAACGCTTGCAGCGGTTGCCCCTCTTGACCAATAGCCTCATCAAATTGACCAACAACAACCTGAAAACATAGCAAGATAAACAACAATCAACAACTAACAATTAAAAGGAGTGGAGATAATCAATTCGCTGGTGACGTGGGTAATGAAGAAGAGGATTCACCAGATAGACCTCTTCAGGAAGTACCCGCACGATGTGCAGAACGAGTTGTTTACGAACCTCATTACCACTGCCAGAAGCACTGAGTGGGGCCAGAAATACGGTTACTCAGATAAACTAAGCGTGCGCGAGTTTCAGGAGCGGGTGCCCATCTGCGCGTATGAAGACCTGTACCCGTACATTGAGCGCGTGATGCGCGGGGAAGACAATGTCCTGTGGCCCAGCAAAGTAGAGTGGTTCGCCAAATCATCGGGTACTACCAATGCCCGCAGCAAGTTCATTCCCGTTAGCCCCGAAGCCCTGGAAGACTGTCACTACAAAGGAGGCAAAGACATGCTTTCTATTTACGTGAACAACTATCCAGACACCAAGGTATTCGCGGGCAAAGCCCTTTCCATTGGCGGCAGCCATCACCCCAACGGTTTTAATTCCAATACCCGAACCGGTGATATCTCGGCGGTGATCATGCAGAACCTGCCCATTTGGGCCGAGGCCATGCGTACCCCGCCGCTCAAAGTGGCGCTCATGGATCATTGGGAAGAGAAGATAGAGAAGATGGTGGAGATCACCGTCAAAGAAAACGTGACCAGCCTCTCTGGCGTGCCCACCTGGACGTACGTGCTTTTAAACCGCATTTTAGAAAAAACAGGCGCAAAAGACATTACCCAGGTGTGGCCAAACCTGGAACTGTTCACCCACGGAGCCGTTGCTTTCGGCCCCTACCGCGAACTGTTCCGGCAGTTGATTCCCTCTGAAAAGATGAAGTACCTGGAGGTCTACAATGCCTCGGAAGGCTTCTTCGGGATACAGGATGAGCCCAGCCTCAAAGACGAGATGCTCTTAATGCTGGATTACGGCGTGTTCTACGAGTTTATTCCCATGGAAGAAGCAGACCAAGAGAACCCGAAAGTGCTGGCCTTAGACCAAGTAGAAGTAGGCAAGAACTACGCCCTGCTTATCTCTACCAACGCCGGTCTCTGGCGCTACAAGATTGGCGATACCGTTAAATTCACCTCCTTAGATCCGTACCGCATCAAGATCTCGGGCCGTACCAAACACTTTATCAATGCCTTCGGTGAAGAAGTGGTGGTGGAGAACGCAGAGACGGCTATCACCAAGGCCTGCGAAGCCACGGGTGCCACCATCACCAACTTCACGGCCGCGCCCGTGTATTTTGAAGGCAAGAGCAAAGGCGGCCACCAATGGATCATAGAATTCTCCCGGCAACCTTCCAGCTTAGAGCAGTTCACAGAAGTCTTAGACCAAACGTTACGCACTGTCAACTCAGACTATGATGCCAAACGCCAGAAAGACCTGGCACTGCAAGCACCGTTGATTACGGTAGCTCCCGCCGGTGCCTTCCTGAACTGGCTTCAGCACAAGGGCAAGCTGGGCGGGCAACACAAAGTCCCTCGCCTGGCCAACAACCGGGACTACCTGGAAGAGATTCTGGAGGTGAATAACCTACGGTAGATGTCATTTCCCTGTAGGAGCAATCCTGGTGGTTGCCCTTCACGGTTCCCGTTGCATCGGGCGTCTCCCTTCGGCTGCTTCCTCAATCTACCGGTGCATTTATGACTGGTTTTTACCCACGAACACAATATTATCGGCTACCGTGTAGGGCAACCACCAGGGATTGCCCTACAGGGAAATGCGTAGGGAGGCGAAGGGAAAACGTGAGGCAAGGCACTGCCTTATCTCACTCCTGTTTTAGGCCTGTTTTCTTCAAAAGAGCCCTAAAACCCAAAGCACCGCTTTGGGCGGTGCTTTGGGAAAAGATATATCTAGAACGATTACTCCAGGAAGCTGCTCAGCAAGCCACCTTCTTTATTGGCATTCCCGCCGTGCGGCATCAGCGCTTGGATCAGTTTCTTCACGGGCATAGACTGGATCCAGACGCGGCCGGTGCCTCTGAGGGTGGCCAGGAACAGGCCTTCGCCGCCAAAGACCATGGAGCGTAAGCCGCCCGCCCGCTGGATGTCGAAATCAATCCCGTTCTCATAGGCCACTACGCAGCCGGTGTCTACCCGCAGGGTTTCGTTGTGCAGGTGTCGTTCAATCACGGTGCCGCCCGCGTGGATGAAGGCCAAGCCATCGCCGGTCAGGCGTTGCATGATGAAACCTTCGCCCCCGAAGAAGCCCGCGCCCAGACGCTGGTTGAAGTGCATCGCAATTCTGGTGCCCAGCGCCGCGGCCAGAAAGCCGTCTTTCTGCACAATCAGGCCCTGCGGAAACTCGGTCAGGTTGATGGGCATAATGGTGCCGGGGTACGGAGCCGAGAAACCTACCTTCGCTTTGCCGTACCCGCGGTGGGTGAAGTGCGTCATAAACAAAGACTCGCCCGTGATGGCGCGGCTGCCCATCTGCACCAACTTCCCGAAAAAGCCGGAACTTGGGTTGGAGCCATCGCCCATTTTGGTTTCAAACTGGATGCCGTCTTCCATGAAGACCATGGCACCGGCCTCGGCTATCACGGTTTCCTGCGGGTCTAGCTCCACTTCCAGCACCTGAATGTCTGAGCCGTAAATGCGGTAATCTACTTCGTGGGATGTCATAAGGGTTTAGGTTTATTTTTTCTTCGGTTTGGAGTCAGATGGTTTCTCTCCTTTGCCAGAGATGTCCTCGTCTGCATCATCGTCTAAAGATGCCCCTTTTTTGAAGAAATCCTCCTCATTCTCTTCCTCGTCCACGGTTTCCTCAATTAGATAATCCTCGTCTTCTTCCTGCGCCCGCTTCTTGCCCTGGTCACCCACCAGTTTCTTGTCAGAGACGTTTCTGTCCAGGAAAGAATTCAACTGGTCAATGTTGAAGTTAGAGGTAATATCTCCCAGGGGATTGATCTTGATCTCGAAGCCTTCCAGCTCAGGATGCACCTTCGCTTTTTTCTCCGGCTTGTTTTCTGGTTTGTCCTTATCTGATTTCTTCTTTGCCATAGTAGTACAGTTTGCGTCCAGGCTGCAAAGCCGCCTGTTCTGGTGTTTTTACTACAAACGGGAAATCTGGAAGAAGGATAAACGAATTAAAAAGAATCCGCCGTCATAAGCAAGCAGTAGGGGCTTGTTTATGACGGCGGATGGAATCTTAAAAGCGTTTTAAGGCTGTTTTACGGAAAACAGGCGCAAAACGCAGACAAAGCGCTTCTCTATTTTAGAGGAAGGTGAAACTTAGGCGGCGTACTGGGCTAGTTTGGTCAACGCAGCGTCAATACGGCTTTCGGTTTCTTCTCTCCCGATGATCTCAATAATGGCCATCAAGTCTGGGCCTGCTTCTACGCCGGTGAGGGCAATTCTCAAGGCTTGCATTACCTGGCCAATCTTCAGACCGTTACGCTCTAAGATTTGCAGCAACAAAGCTTTCACCGCATCGGCGTTGAAGGCAGGCAAAGAGGCAAGTTCGTTTCTGAATTGCTCAAAAGCCCCGGCGGCCGCGGCCGACCATTTTTTGGCGGCTACCTGCTCATTGTACTGGGTGGGCGCCACGAAGAAGTAGGAAGCTTCTTTCCAGAAATCCTGCGGAAAGGTCACGCGCTCTTTCATGAGGCCCACAATCTTCTCGGCCCGCTCTGGCGAGCAGTCAATGCCTTGCTCCGGCAAAGCCGCCAGCAGGTACTGGGCTAACTCCGCGTCTGGTTTGGCGCGCAGGTACTGCTCATTGTACCAACGGGCTTTCTGAATGTCAAAACGGGTGCCTGATTTCCCGATGCGCTCAATGCTGAAAGCCTCAATCAATTCCTCCATAGAGAAGATTTCCTGCTGCGTGCCGGGGTTCCAGCCCAAAAAGGCCAGAAAGTTCACGAAACCGTCTGGTAGGTAACCTGCCTCGCGATAGCCGCTAGATTTCTCGCCGGTTACCGGGTCTACCCAGTTCAGCGGGAATACCGGGAAGCCCAGTTTATCGCCGTCGCGCTTGCTCAGCTTGCCGTTTCCGTCGGGTTTCAGCAGCAAGGGTAAGTGGGCGAATTCTGGCATGGTATCTTCCCACCCAAAATAGCGGTACAGCAATACGTGCAGCGGCGCACTGGGCAACCACTCCTCGCCTCTGATCACGTGGGTGATTTCCATCAAATGGTCATCCACAATGTTGGCCAGGTGGTAAGTAGGCATCCCATCAGACTTCATCAGTACTTTGTCGTCAATGGCCGAAGAATGCACCATCACCCAACCTCTGATCATGTCTTTCAGACGAACTTCTTCTTTGCGTGGTACTTTCAGACGGATCACATAAGGGTCTCCGCTTTCCAGGCGGCGCTTCACCTCATCCTCAGGTAGGGTGAGGGAGTTCTTCATGGTGGCGCGGGTGATGGCGTTGTACTGCGGGGTAGCCACTTTGGCGGCTTTGAGGCGCTCGCGCATTTCCTCCAGTTCCTCGGCGGTGTCAAAGGCGTAGTAGGCGTGGCCGGCGTTTACCAGTTGCAGGGCGTAGTCCATGTACATGGGCTTGCGCTCAGACTGGCGGTAAGGCGCGTGCGGCCCGCCGTGCACCGGGCTCTCGTCTAGCGTAATGCCGCACCAGGCCAGGGAATCAAAGATGTATTGCTCGGCGCCGGGCACAAAGCGGGTTTGGTCAGTATCTTCAATGCGCAGCAACATTTTGCCGCCCATTTTCTTCGCGAACAGGTAATTATACAGCGCCGTGCGCACCCCGCCAATGTGCAGCGGCCCGGTGGGGCTAGGGGCAAAGCGTACTCGTACTTCTCTTTCCATGTTGTATAGGTATGTCAATCGAGGTGCAAAAGTACGGTATTTCGCGCCTTTGGTAAAGCTTTTACGCGTAAATCCTTAGAAGTGTGCCAACTAATGCGCGAAGGCGGCAAGCGGAAACCTCTGCAATTCCAGCGGTGAAAAGAACTGTCACGCAAGAAGTTTGTAACCTGCCGCTATTAGTACGTATGAAGAAGGAAAACCAACCACATGCTCAAACGGAAGCTAACAGAAGCTTGGGGGATCATTGTAGAAGTCTGGCTTGATTTCCTGGACAATAACTCTTTTCAGAAAGGGGCCGCGCTGGCGTATTACACCATTTTCGCGCTACCGCCCATCCTCATTATCATGATCAACACCGCCGGGGCGGTTTTTGGGCGCGATGCCGTGCGCGGACGCGTGTATGAACAACTACGGGAATTGGTGGGAAGCCAGGGCGCGCTGGATATTCAAGACATGGTGGAGAACATCAGCCAGTCCTCTGACTTTACCTTTGCCACCGTAGTGGGGGTGTTTACCTTTCTGGTGGGGGCCACGGGCGTGTTTGTTTCTTTGCAGGAATCTCTGAACCAGATTTGGGGCGTAAAGCCGAAACCCCGCAATGAATACCTGAAACTGCTGCTGGATAGGCTGTTGTCGTTTGCCATGATCATGGCCATTGTTTTTCTGCTGCTGGTGAGTTTGATGGTACATGCCGCCTTAGTGGCCATTACTACTTTTCTGGCCGACCAGATAGATCCTTCGCTGTTGCAATTAACGCAGATAGCCAACTTTGTGCTTTCCACGGGCGTGGTGATGTTCCTGTTCGCCTTGATTTACAAATTCCTGCCCGATGCCAAAATAAAATGGAAAGATGTATGGAAAGGCGCGTTGGTGACCTCCCTGCTTTTCTCACTAGGCAAGTCTTTGATAGGTATATACTTAGGCAACAGTGATTTCGCCGGTATCTACGGCGCCGCGGGCTCGGTGATAGTGGTGCTCACGTGGGTGTTCTACACCTCCCAGATTATTTTCCTGGGCGCCCAGTTTACGCTGGTGTATGCCCGGCGCTACGGGGCCAACATTTACCCTTCCACCTATGCGGTACGGGTCATCAACAAAGAAGAGGAAATAGGGCATGCCCCCCTGAACGATGAACCCGGCCCCAACGAGGCCAAAGCCAAAGGAGAGGATTGCGATTAAATAAATTTGGAGATTTGGAGATGTGAAGATTTGAAAATTTGGAGATGGGTAGATGGAAAAATGTTTAGAAGCATTCCCCCATCTCCAAATCTCCCCATCTCCCCATCTCCTCATCTCCACATCTCCAAATCCCCCCATCTCCAAATCCCCCCATCTCCAAATCTCCTCATTTTCAAATCTCCCCATCTCCCCATCTCCCCATCTCCTCATCTCCCCATCTTCAAATCAGCGTTACCACTTCACCGCAATACAGGAGATTTCTACGTTCACGTCTTTGGGCAGGCGGCTTACTTCCACGGTTTCGCGGGCGGGCGGGTTGCTGGTGAAATAGCTGCCGTAGGTTTCATTGATCGCCCCGAAGTTGCCCAGGTCTTTCACGAAGATGCTGCATTTGACCACGTGGCTGAAATCCATACCGGCTTCTTGCAAAATGTACTGCAGGTTCTTCATCACCTGGTGCGTTTCGGTCTGGATATCGCCCTGCACCAATTGGCCAGTGGCTTGATCCAGCGGGATTTGTCCGGAGACATACAAGGTGTTGCCCGCCATTACTGCCTGGCTGTACGGCCCAATGGGAGCGGGCGCAGATTTGCTTTCTATAAGGTTGGTTGCCATAAACAAAAAGGTTAATTAGTATCTTTATGCCGCTAAAGGTACAGAAATATGAACACATTGGTTTTGGCGAGCGCCGAGCAGGAGGCAGAGGTGAGCCTGAAATTCTACAACAGAGCCTACCTCCATTTACAAGACCCCCAAGAACTGAAAGCCTGGCTTCCGCAAGCGGATTTGGTCATTGATTTACTGCTGCACGAACACCCAGAACGCCTGGCCCAATACAACCAACAAGGCAAAGGCGAGAAACTCACCGTCTTCTTCAACGCCAACAACCTAGAACTGGCCGATTTCGCGTCAGCCTATGAGCCCCTGAATTTCCATTTATGCGGCCTGCAAGGAGAGCCTTTGATTAACCGCGAAGCATTGGAAGTGAGCCTGCTGCGCGAAGAGTCGCAACGTGCCGTAGACAAAGCCTGCGTGTTTCTGGCCACGCTCTATAAGTTGGTGTAACCGGAAAAGGTACAGCCGATCAGTCACTGATTTCAGCCTGTTTTACCAAAACGAAGCCCAAAACAGGAGCCCTAGCTTGCATCCCGCGCGTGTGGAAACGGGCAACTTCTGACCACGGAAAGAAAGTCTTGAAAAGCGGCGAGACGCCGTAGATAACTCGCGTTCGCGTTTTGCGAGCGAGAAGGATGCGCTGCCATTTTAAGCTTAGTTTTGCCAAAACAGGCGTAAAACGGAAGTATGTAGTGTTTCTAAGTTCTTTTTCAGAAAACAGCCTTGAAACGGCCACTTACTTACCTGTGGCGCATCACGCCTATTTTTGGCCCAGTCCAGTCAGGAAACAGAACTTTGTCATTCTGGAGGTTGAGGTGTTTACCGGCTACTTCGCTGAAAACGCTCCTGAAATCGGTGGTGACGGGGAGGTCGCGGCCGTCTTCCAGGTTTTCTACGGCTAGGGGTGGAACGTTGCCGTGGACCAGGCCGCCGTTTACGTCATTGCCTAAAATGAACAGGCAGGAGCCGCGGCCATGGTCGGTGCCGTTGCTGCCGTTCTGGTGCACGGTGCGGCCGAACTCGGTCATGGTCATCACGTCCAAGTCATCTTGGTAGGCATCTAAATCAGTCCAGAAAGCAGTGATGCTTTGGCTCAAATCGTTCACGTTGCGGGCGAACGTGCCTTGGGCGGTGCCCTGGTTATAGTGCGTGTCCCATCCGCCAGATTCGGCGAAGGCTACTTCCAAGCCTACCTCCATTTTCACCAGTTGCGCAATCTGCTTCAAAGAATTCCCGAGGGGACTGTTGGGATACACGGCCTTGTTGGCCGGGATATAGTTTTTGGTGTCTGCCTTCTGGAGGATTTTAAGTGCCTCAAAACTTTCTTTCCCGGTTTTGTTCAGCAGCGAAGAAGACGTTTGGTCATACAGGTCTTCAAAGTTTCTGGACGCTACATTGGCGGCGTTTGGGTTCCCGCGCATCTGAATGGCAAAATCCTGAAGGTTGTTGATGGCAACCGCTGCGTTATCGCCGTAAAATGAACGAGGCAAAGAAGAAGTAAGGCTTACCGCCTGGAACGGCGTGGCGGCCTCATGGCCCAGCAAGCCAACCGCCCGGTTCAGCCAGCCGCTGGCCGTTCCTTTGTGGAAAGGCGTGCCGGCCTCCATGTAATCCTGGGCATCAAAATGGGAGCGGGTAGGATTGGGCGAGCCCACGCCGTGCACAATGGCCAGCCGCTTTTCCCTAAACAAAGGCTCAAAGGCGCGCATCGCCGGGTGCAGCCCGAAACGTCCGTCTAAGTCCAGGAGGGGGTTGGCAGAGGTCTTGGCGGCGGTCATAAACAAGCTGGGGCGGGCCCTCTGTAAATGGACATCGGTGAACGGCGTCACGGCCATTAAGCCATCCATGGCGCCGCGCTGGAAGATGCAGACCAGGATTTTGTTTTTCTTGTACGGCAATAAAAGTTTGCTGCTGCTGGCGGCCTGCGCCAGAAAATTAGGAATGCCTCCCAAACTGGCCGCAAAAAGCGCCAGTGCCCCTGATTTTATAAAACCTCTTCTGGTAGTCATCACACTCTTTTTTGATTCTGTTGATACATTACCTGCGCTGGAATTCGGGGGAGCCGATGATGATGCCTACCACTTGGGCTAACATGGGCGTGTTACCGGTATTGGTCTGTCTAACTGTGGTCATAGCAGGATCACTTTTCCCCAGGTTCTTTCTGCGGGCACCTTTCTTCGGTTTCTTTTGGGGAACCATCATCTCCTCGTCTTCCAACTCTAGCATTTCAGCTTGCGCGGCAGATGGATTCCTGTTGGCAGCGGCATCTACTTTTTGCCCGAAGCTGGGGTCTTTGAGCGAAGGCGTTAATCGTTTTATGGTCTCATCCAGGTCGCGCTCCGGCAGCAGGTATTTGCTGTAGGTGAGCAACGCTGCTTCGGCGCTTTTGGGTTCACGGTTTTGGTTGAGGGCCATCAAATCTATGGAAATGCCCGGAATTTTCTGCGAGGCCAGGGCCAATCCGAAGTTCATTCGATTCAATAGGGAGCCGGTATTAATCCAGTAAGCGCCTTTGTCCGGGAAGCCGGTGGGGGCCTGGTAGAAGTACATCCGCTCGCCCATTTTCGTGATCCAGGTGTAGAGTTGATAAGGAGCTTTTACCTCGGCATTCAGGCTACGCACCGAACTAATGGCCAATTCAAACGGCGACTTTGTTTTCTCCCGCAAGGCTCCTTTGCTCCAGAACTCGGGTGCCGTTACCATGGTCAACAGTACCTGTTGTATGTCGCCGTTCTTCTCCGTGAAAGTCTTGGCCATTTTGTCAATCAGGCTCTTGGGAGGCGCGTCATTCACAAACCGAACGGCTAGTTTGGTAGAGATAAAGGTAGCCGTGGCCGGATGATGGGCTAATAACTGAATCAATTGTACCCCTTCCTCGTACCCGCCATTGGCCGGAAAGGTGGTGCCCAGTACTACTTTCTGGCCTTTGTCATGCCGGTTGGCGGCAAACAAAAAGTCGCCTTCCTGCACAAAACCCTGCTTGGTCAACGCCGCCGTACGTTTGGGGTTGTTGATGGTGGCGCTAGCGTTATTCAAACTGTAACGGTCTACCGCAGGGTTAATAGTCCAGCCGGTTAATACGCGGGCGGCTTGGGTGACATCTTGCTGCGTATAGCCTCCGTCAACGCCCAGGGTGTGCAGTTCCATGATTTCCCGCGCGTAGTTCTCGTTCAACCCTTGCGCTTTCTTCGCCTTTTTAACTTTCTCTGCTACCTGCATCTGCTGCATGGAAGTGTCCTGGGCCTGCCTTTGCTCCAGCAGTTGCAGTTGGCGCTGTTGCCTTTGTTTCTGGGCCGGAGTAAGTGCTATGGTGGAGGTGGTGCTTTTAAAATTGTCTAAGTACGTGAGCATGGCCGGCGACTTAGCCGTGGCCAGCAAAAGCGTCTCAAACGTACGCAAAGCATTAGGCCGAATGACATCCCGTTCATACGAGGTCAGGTACAGCGCGCTGTTTTTATTGGTAAGTGATACGTTGAAATGGTTAAACCAGAAACTGCTGAGGACTTCCTGTAATTGGTTCTCTGAGTAAGCGGCTCTCAGAATTTTTTGATTGATTAACTCCTGGTACAGTACCCGCTGCGGTTTAAACCCTTTTTGCTGCATATACGCTTCCAACTTGCCTTTGTATTCCCGCTTGCTTTCTTTGTCTGCCGCCTCTATTTTGATGTCATCTTTAGCAATTATTCCCTCCTTGATAGCCATGCGCAGCACCTGCCCTCCTTGCGGGAAAGTTTGGGAAATTTGCTCGTTCGTCATCTTCAGGGTTTCAAACCGGGCTAATCTCTTATCCAAACCATGGTTTGGAAGTTCGGCCTGAAGCTGCTGCATGAACCACTTCTCCAGTCCCATTTCCACCACTGCCTCTACCTGTCCCGGCCTGGCCCCGTACGTAAAACGGCTGAGTAAGTGCGCGGCCGCCTGGCGTTCCGTTAACCCCGCTTTCTTGTAAGGAAACTTCGGGGTTTTGGTTGCCAACGTGTTTGTACCTCCGAAGGAAGATAGAGATAAACCTCCCACCACGAAGAACAGAACGATAAAAGAAAGTTTAAAAACGCTTTTCATATGCCGTAAAGGTGAAATGCCGGGAAAGGGGGAAATTACTTTCGGTTCAGAATGGCTACTCTCTTGAAAGTTGAGCCACTTTGTTTACAATAGATTAAAAAAGTGGTAAAAGGTTTAAAACCTGAGAATAAATTTTTGTCTGTATGTCTCTGCCTCTGTTAAAGTTAGGATTCTATTCTCTTGCAAGCGGGAGGGCAGATGAAGGAAGAGTCATTAAAGCGCTGCATAAACAATCCACAGGCATTCTAAAGTTAGCGACGGACGAAGGGGGCAAGGTTGAATGCGGGATTTCATCTTTAAAGGATAGCGTTTTGGGGCTGTTTTTCATAAAACAAGCCATAAACAGGAAGGGGGGAAAGTCCACTCTAACCAATCTCGGTTTTACCTCTTTTTACGTAAAACCTCTCATTCTGAAGCGTAATCCTTTAGGGAGGAGGCTGGGTAATTTAGGTTTTAAGGGCGTTTTTGTAAAAACAGGGCTAAGAGCATGTTTAAATTTCATCTTTGCGCTACAAACGGCCATAAAAAGAACCTGCGGAAGCGTTTTTCTGGTCATTTTCGCCAGCAAACCTGAAATTTAAACAAGGAAGCTGTTTAGAGTTTCTGGTCTGTTCTTATAAAACTAGCCTGAAAACGACGGTACAAGCATCTGCATGCGGCAGTGTACCGCTAAACCTCTTGTTTCTGGCCTGTTTTTATACAAATAGCCTCAAAACAAAAGTATAAACGGATGCTTGCCCCAGGGGAATTGTTTTAAATGCCGGTTAATGAAAACTCTAAACAGCTTCAAGCTCTAAAACAGCAAGGTGGGGGAAAGGACGTACCTACTCCCAATATCAAATAATTTGAGCGTGTTAGGCCCGCATCTGCTATGAAGTAGAATTCTGAGTGGGGAGGTTAGCTGATGTCTTACTAGGGCACGGATTTACTTGCGTGACTATTTTTCAGGTATTTACAACTGACCTTCCGCAGAAAGCGACCTCACCCCAGTCCCTCTCCAACGGAGAGCGAAGCCCCGCTGATGCGTTTTGGGGCTCTTTTGCGCAAAACGGGCCTAAAACGGGGACACCTGTGCGGTCTCCAAAACCTCACAGGTTTAGAGTCAACTGGCGCGAGACTCTAGTCTCGTGACATAGGAGGAAGCGAATCTCCAGACTCGCCGGGAACCACTGGCTTGATGGCGTAACATCAGTTATAAGTCACCAAAATAAATCCGCGCATAGATGCTAAAGTGAAAAAAAATATAGCAAACAAAAAGGGGAAGCCATTTGGCTTCCCCTTTTCACCTATAGAATGGTATTCTTATTCAACTGTCACAGACTTGGCTAAGTTACGCGGTTGGTCTACGTTACAGCCCCGCATGACAGCAATATGATAGCTTAACAACTGTAAAGGAATTACAGAAAGAAGAGGCATTAGAGCTTCATGGGTACTAGGCACCTCAACCACAAACTCGGCCATCTGCGGAATCACGGTATCGCCTTCGGTCACGATTGCAATTACCCGGCCTTTGCGGGCTCTTACCTCTTGTACGTTCGAAACAATCTTCTCGTAAGAACTGTCTTTGGTGGCAATGACCACCACGGGCATGTTCTCATCAATCAGCGCAATAGGGCCGTGCTTCATTTCTGCCGCTGGGTAGCCTTCTGCGTGGATGTAGGAGATCTCTTTCAGCTTCAGGGCACCTTCTAACGCTACCGGGAAGTTAAAACCGCGTCCCAGGTAAATGAAGTTGGTGGCGTCTTTGAAGATCTCAGAGATGGCTTGGATCTCTTTGTCTAGCTGAAGGGCTTGCTCTACCTTGGCCGGAATTTTCTCCATCTCCATCATCATGTGGCGTAGGGCAGAAAGCTCCATGGTGCCCCGCATCTCGGCCAACATCATGGCAATCAGGGAGAGAACCGTTACCTGAGCCGTGAAAGCCTTGGTGCTGGCAACCCCAATCTCTGGGCCGGCGTGGGTATAAGCGCCAGCGTCGGTGGCACGGGCAATAGAGGAACCTACCACGTTACACACCCCAAAAATCATAGCACCTTTTGACTTGGCTAATTCCAGGGCGGCAAGCGTATCGGCGGTTTCACCGGATTGCGAGATAGCGATGACAATGTCTCCCTCGCGAATCACCGGGTTCCGGTAACGGAACTCAGAGGCATATTCCACCTCTACCGGGATACGGGCGAACTCTTCAATCATGTATTCAGCCACCAGACCAGCGTGCCAGGATGTTCCGCAGGCCACAATGATAATGCGGTCGGCGTTTTTGAAGCGGGTGGCATATTCCCTGATGCTGGACATGGTCAGTTGCGTGTTCTCCGCTACCAGGCGGCCGCGCATGCTGTCCAGAATAGAACGAGGCTGCTCAAAAATCTCCTTCAGCATGAAATGCGGATAGCCGCCTTTTTCAATGGCTTCCAGTTCCAGTTCCAGTTTCTGGATGTAAGGCGTCTGCACCACGTCTTCTTTAGAGCGGATGTCCAATACGCCATCTCTGATCACGGCAATCTCGAAATCATTGAGGTACACTACTTCATTGGTGTACTCAATAATGGGAGTTGCGTCTGAGGCCAGGAAGTATTCTCCTTTGCCTACCCCAATCACCAAGGGGCTCCCTTTGCGGGCAGCTACCAATTGGGTAGGGGAGTCATGCGACAGAACCACAATGGCATAGGCACCCACTACTTCATGCAGGGCCAAGCGCACCGCTTCCGCCAGGGAAACGTTGCTGTTCTTCTGCACATCCTCAATCAGGTTGATGAATACCTCAGAGTCTGTGTCACTGTGGAATTCGTAGCCTTTGTTGCTCAAGTGCTGCTTGAGGGAAGCGTAGTTTTCAATGATCCCATTATGGATGATGGCGATCTTCTTGGAGTTGGAGTAATGGGGGTGGGCATTGGCATCATTCGGCTCGCCGTGGGTAGCCCAGCGCGTGTGGCCTATGCCAATGGTGCTGCTGGTGTCCTGGGTGCCAATATGGGCTTCCAGATCGGCTACTTTGCCTTTCTTTTTAAAAACTTTAAGATCGCCGTCATTTAGCAAAGCCACACCGGCGCTGTCATAGCCCCGGTACTCTAAACGCTTCAATCCTTTCAAAATAATGGGGCAGGCTTCTCTCTGTCCAACGTACGCTACTATTCCACACATGGTACTGTTTCTACTGTTTAGCTAGGGGTATATCTAATTTTTTATTGAGCAGTTGAATAGAAGAGTCTAAGCCTGATCCGGCGTTCAGCGCTAGGGCTTTGGTTTGCCTCAAGAATAGCCCGGTTCATGGTCTGCGCGAAATTGGTCGGCAGGGAACGCTCGCTACTCACGTTTGAAGGCAAAAGAATCAGCCCGTTGTTGGGTCTTCTGTTGTACAGCAGGCTCTGCATGTAGCTGGTGATGTTGACTACATAGACATAGCCGCCTTTTTTTCCTCTATACTGGAGGGTAGCCGGTGCGTTGCTGCCCTCTGCCAGCAGCACAATTGGAACTTCTTGTTGATTCAGGGCTATTCTGTTAGAAGCAGTGGCCTCCACCACGGAAATTACCGGCGGGAGCAACGCAGAGTCGCTTTTGGAGAGAACCGATGATTCCAGCACCGGAATAATCAGTTCGGCTTTGTTAACCGCCAGGTTTTTGTCTGAACCCGGAATATTCTGGCGCAGGTTCGCAATATAAGGCAGTTCTATCTTAGTGACTAAACCCGCACCCGCCTGCAAGTAGGTACGGTTGCCCGCATTGCTGGAAGACAAGCTGTTGGCGTTGTTGGTCAAGGAAGCCAGCACGGTTCCGGCTCTGTTTGCCTCAATCTGGTTGTAATACCGGTCTGTGAAGAGCAAAGTGGTGGTCTTGGCTATGTTTTTCTTGGACTTGTAATACAGCATCAGGTTGGTATTGTTAGAAATAGGCAAGAAACCAAGAATGCTCCCCTGCGGGTCAGACCCGTTGGCAGGCACCAGGGCCAAGCCATTGATGGTGCTGATAAACGCATCTCTGCTGGTGGTTTGCGCCAGTGTCCCAAGCACCTCGTTCGCGAAAGTGCCGGTGAGCTTTATCTTCACCAAGACCGGAAGCGTCTGACTGGTGTCTGTGGTGCTTCTGTACGTGGTGTTTGGCCGTGGGGTAAAGGTAATGGAGCCTACCGCCGTATTGTTGTACGTCAAGGCTTCATTGATGAAATAGGTCTCATCATCTCTAAAGGCCTGGGTAAGCCGATGCACATGCATGCCTATCGCTTTGGTGGTGTCACCAAAAGCGTAGTTATAATCCAGGTTGATGACCAAGGAGTCGGCTCCTCTGGAAACATCAATAGAATCTGGATGCGCCGGGAAGGAAACAGGGGCAAATTCGGCGTAGGTTCTGGCGGTCACGGTTCCAAAAACCGGATCAGAGATTTTGCCCACCTGTACGCGCTGGGCGCCCAAGCCAATAATGGAGTCTTTCAGTAAAACAGTTGAAGCTCTTACAGTAGAGGTGTCTGTATAAGAAGTCCCAATCTGGGTGCCAGGTTCCTGCAGTTCCAGGCCAATGGCAGTAGGGTCTTCGCAAGAAGCAAAAAAGAAAGAGGAAATAAAGAGTACAGCAGCTGCTTTACTAATTCGCAAGTTCATTATACAAGTTATAGTAAGAATCCAGGGTATTTTCGTCTGAGCTAATGGTGTTGATCTGCTTGGTATTGTTGTACTCCTGGAACATGGCGTTTAAGTTGTCACTGAAATCTTCGTTAGACTTAATGACCATGTCGGCGTACTGCATTCCCATTTTAATGAAAGCCCCAAAATCACCAGATCCCAGGTTCACCAGCATGTCATCTTCAATGTCCAGCATTTTGGCTTTTTCCAGCAAATCGCCCTCAAATTTATGGGTGAACTCACTGTTGTAGACCGAGAAAATAGACTTAGAGGTCTTGAAGATAGGATCGTTTTTGTAGGTGCTTTTGAGGTACAACGGAATCAAGCTGGTCATCCAGTCATTGCAATGCACAATGTCCGGGGCCCAGCCCAGTTTCTTCACGGTTTCCAGAACTCCCTTGCAGAAAAAGATGGCGCGCTCATCATTGTCTGGGTGAAACTTATTGTCTTTGTCCACCAGAACGGACTTCCGGTGGAAATAGTCTTCGTTGTCAATAAAATAAACCTGGAGCTTGGCATTTGGGATAGAGGCTACCTTGATAATCAGGGGTTTCTCCTCTTCGCCCACGGCAATGTTGATGCCGGAAAGGCGAACCACCTCGTGCAAACGGTTCTTACGTTCGTTGATCAAACCAAACCGAGGCACAAAAATCCTTACTTCCATCCCACGCTCTTGCATCGCTTGTGGCAACATCCTCAGGAATTCCGCTACTTTTGTGGTTTGCAGAAAGGGATCAATCTCAGTGGCCGCGTATAAGATTCTCAATTTGGACATAGGGTTGGAGTGATTAAATAAAACAAGCAATAGTAATTGCGAGATGCAAAATTAAGCAATTATCGGCTGATTCTCAATTTATTTGAATTAAATGATACCTTTGGCGTTTTTGGCTACACAATCTTAAACCGGGCAGCCCCCATGTTGCATCTTTCTTCTTTATCTGATATTCGGCGGCACACAGAACAGCTTCGCCGGCAGGGCCAACGCATTGGCTTTGTGCCTACCATGGGTGCGCTGCACGAAGGCCATCTGTCTTTGATAAGAGCGGCCAAAAGCCAGAACGATATCATTGTCTGCAGTGTGTTTGTGAACCCCACGCAGTTCAATAACCAGGAGGATTACCGCCTGTACCCCCGGCTGCCCGAGAAAGACGCCCAGATGCTGGCCCAGGAAGGGTGCGATGTCTTATTCTCTCCTTTAGCCGAGGAGATGTACCAGCACAAGTCCAAGCTTTCCTTTGATTTTGGCGAGCTGGAGCAAGTGATGGAAGGCGCGCACCGTCCGGGCCATTTCAACGGGGTAGCCATGGTGGTGAGCAAGTTGTTCCATCTGGTAAAACCGCACCAGGCGTTTTTCGGGCAGAAAGATTTGCAGCAGTTCGCCATTATCCAACAATTGGTGCTGGATCTGAGTTTTGACCTGGAATTGGTGTGTTTTCCTATCATCAGGGAAGAAGACGGCTTGGCCATGTCTTCCCGCAACCGGCGCCTCACAACAGAGCAGCGGGAAGCGGCCCCGCAGCTCCACCAAGCCCTGCAATTGCTGCGCACCCAACTACAGACCCTGTCTGTCTCTGAAGCCAAACGGGAAGCCGAGGCGTTTCTGGGCCGTTTTCCCCAAATCAAGCTAGAATACCTGGAGGTGGTGCACGCGCAGACGCTACAACCACTGCATGAGATTGCGGCGGATGTTCCTGTGGCGATTTGCCTAGCCGCTTTTCTGGGCGAGGTACGCCTGATTGATAATCTTTTGCTGTAAAGTGACGGTTGCTTCAAAAGGAACGTACCTGCCTGCTTGTATCATAAATAATCTCTAACTTTGTGCGTTTTTTAGATTGTTTTGATGCAGATTGAAGTTCTTAAATCCAAGATACACCGGGCCAAGGTAACGCAGGCCGAGTTGCATTATGTGGGAAGCATTACCATAGACGAGGATCTGATGGATGCGGCCAACATGGTTCCCCATGAGAAGGTAACCATTGTGAATGTGAATAATGGCGAGCGGTTTGAAACCTACATTATAAAAGGGGAGCGGGGCAGTGGCATGATCTGCCTGAATGGCCCGGCAGCCCGCAGGGTGCAGGTAGGTGATATCATTATCATTATTTCCTACGCCCTCATCAATTTCGCAGATGCCCGCAGCCACGAACCAACTGTCATTTTCCCAGACCAGCACAACCGGCTTGTATAAGCTTCGCCCGGCATGAAGAAAACCCTAAACGTACTCAAGTACCTGCTCCTGTTAGCGGTTTCGGTTTTCTTGATGGCCTATGCCTTGCGCAGTATCAACTTTACCGCCGTCAAGGCCGAGCTTGCCCAGGCCAACTATACCTGGATAGTGATCACCTTGCTTCTTTCAGTAGCGGGTTACGTGAGCCGGGCCATGCGCTGGCGCATGCAGTACATTCCACTGGGGTTTAAGCCAGACACGCAGCAGACGTATCATGCCTTGATGGTAGGCTACCTGGCCAACATCGTGTTGCCCCGGGCCGGGGAGGTGATCAGGTGCACGTTGTTGAAGCGCTCGGCAGATGTGCCGGTGAATGTTTCTCTGGGAACGGTTATTACCGAACGGGTCATTGATCTGGTGATGCTCCTCCTGTGCATGGGTTTTACGCTATTGCTGGAGTTTGAGCGCGTGAAAGATCTGTTCCTGGGGATTTTCTCTGAGAAATTCACTGTCCTGCAGCAGAACCTGCAGACGTTGTATCTGTTAGGTGCGGTGGCGCTAGTGGGTACTACCATCATGGTTTGGTACATCTACAAGAATATCTCCAGGCTGAAGCAAAACGCTTTCTTCAAGAAAGTAAGCGGTTTTGTGCGGGGCATCTGGCAGGGTATTTTCAGCATAGGCAAGATGGAGCAGAAAGGTGCGTTCATTTTGCATACCCTCTTCATTTGGGTCACCTATTATTTGGGCAGCTACCTGGCTTTTTTCGCGCTGCCGGGCACAGAGGGGCTTTCCTGGCAAGCCGGAATGGCCATTCTGGTGGTAGGCGGGTTGGGCATGTCGGCCCCGGTGCAGGGGGGCATTGGGGTGTACCATATCCTGGTGAGAACGGCGCTTCTGCTGTATGCCGTGCCCCTAGACAAAGGAATGGCCTATGCTTTGGTCACGCATACCACCGGCGCTCTGTTGGTGGTGGCCATGGGCGGCATCAGTCTGGTGGCCAGTCTGGCCCAGGCGAAGAAACAACCGGCCCGCCAAATCGCCTAGGCTGTTTCCAGCCTGTTTTTCTTATATCAGCCCAGAAACAGAAACCTGGCTTCTTCGTTGTGTCTAACGGGGCTTGTCTTCCATTACTCGTAATATAACCAAATCCTGCTATGCTTCCTTCGCAAGAGAAAATCGTCTCCCTTCCCCAGCTTTTGTCTGCCGTGGAGGAGTGGCGAGCCCAGGGCCAGAAGATTGTGTTCACCAACGGCTGCTTTGACATTGTGCACATGGGGCACGTAGATTATCTGGAGCGGGCGCGGCTTTTAGGAGACAAATTGGTAGTTGGGCTCAACACTGACCAATCTGTCAGTAAATTAAAGGGGTCTTCCAGGCCATTGCAGGACGAAATGTCACGTATAAGGGTAATGGCATCCTTTTGGTTTACAGATGCAGTAGTATTGTTTGAGCAGGAAACGCCGCTGGAATTGATTAAGGCAGTACAGCCAGACATATTAGTGAAGGGCGATGATTATGCCCTGGAGAATATAGTAGGGCATGAGATTGTACTGGCCAGGGGCGGAGCCGTAAAAACAATTCCGCTGGTGAAGGGGTATTCTACTTCACAGGTAGTAAGTAAGATATTGGAAAGCCAATAAGTGTTAACCTTAAAAGAGAGAAAGAAATGGGCGGTATTTGGATTATAATGATTGCAATGATGCTGGCCTCGGCACTGGTCAGCTGGACGTTGAAGAGTAAGTTTGAGAAATACTCCAAACTGGGGCTAAGATCTGGGTTAAGCGGCCGTGAGGTGGCGGAGATGATGCTTGCCGACAATGGGATTACGGATGTACGCGTTATTTCCACGCCGGGCCGGTTGACCGACCACTACAATCCGGCAGATAAAACGGTGAACCTAAGTGAGAGTGTGTACGAAAGCCGGAGCGCGGCGGCGGCGGCAGTGGCAGCCCACGAGTGCGGGCACGCCGTGCAGCACGCCAAAGCCTACACCTTCCTGAAGTTCCGCTCTGCCATGGTGCCCGCGTTGAGCATCGCCAGCCGGTACATGCAGTGGATTCTGTTATTAGGGGTGATCTTGATTCAATCTACTCCTATTCCGTTGGCGATTGGGGTGGCCATGTTCGCCTTAACCACGCTCTTCAGCTTTATCACGCTGCCGGTGGAGTTTGATGCCAGCAAACGCGCCTTGGCCTGGATGGATACCCGCGGCGTAGTGACAACCCAGGAGCACGGCATGGCCAAAGACGCCTTGAAATGGGCCGCCATGACGTACGTAGTGGCCGCTATTGGCTCACTGGCTACGTTGCTGTACTATGCTTCCCTATTGATGGGGCGTAGAGACTAAAAACTTTTAAGTCAGTTATAGGTAAGAGAGGAGGGCAGATGCCTTCCTCTTTTTTATTGAAGCTGTTTAGCGTTTTAGGCCTGTTTTCATAAAAGCAGCCCAGAAACGCCGGTGCAAGCACATGCTTAAGCCAGGGTACGGGTAAATTTCCTGTTTTAAGCCTGTTTCCCTAAAAGTAGCCCGAAAACGGTGGCGTAAGCGGACGCATTCCTTTATAAGCCAGTTGGTGGAAACACCAATCAGGTTCATTTAGATGAGTTCTGTTTCTAAGCGGGCAAGAAAGAAGCATGTATAAAAGCTAACATTTGTTAGTTTTGTTAGGAGGTTAAAATAAGTAGGCTGCTTGCATACTATATTTTGATTAATTTTGTTTACTATTCAACACACCACAAGTACTCATACTTAACGCATTATATGGACTTTAACTTAACGGAAGAACATTTAGCCGTGCAGGAAGCTGCCCGGGACTTTGCCCAGACAGAACTGTTGCCAGGAGTTATTGAGCGGGACGAGCACCAGAAATTCCCTGCGGAGCAAATCAAAATGATGGGCCAACTGGGTTTCCTGGGCATGATGGTAGACCCTAAGTACGGCGGCGGCGGCATGGATACTGTTTCTTACGTGCTGGCCATGGAAGAAATCTCCAAAGTAGACGCTTCGGCCTCAGTGGTTATGTCCGTGAATAACTCCCTTGTTTGTTGGGGGCTGGAAAAATACGGAAACGAAGAGCAAAAGCAAAAGTACTTGCCGCGCCTGGCAACCGGCGAAATCATTGGCGCCTTCTGTCTGTCTGAGCCGGAAGCAGGTTCAGACGCCACCATGCAGCGCACCACTGCCGTAGACATGGGCGACCATTACCTGCTCAACGGCACCAAGAACTGGATCACCAACGGCAGCACGGCAAGCGTGTACCTGGTCATTGCGCAGACCCACCCAGAATTGCGCCACAAAGGCATCAATGCCTTGATTGTGGAGAAAGGAATGCCGGGCTTTGAGATTGGGCCTAAGGAAAACAAACTGGGCATTAGAGGGTCAGACACCCACTCCTTGATGTTCACCGACGTGAAGGTGCCCAAGGAAAACCGCATTGGCGAAGACGGGTTCGGGTTTAAGTTTGCCATGTCTACCTTGAACGGCGGCCGTATCGGGATTGCCTCGCAGGCCTTGGGCATTGCCTCAGGAGCGTATGAGCTGGCCTTGAAGTATTCAAAAGAGCGCAAAGCGTTTGGCGTGCCTATCTCGCAGCACCAGTCCATCCAATTCAAACTGGCCGACATGGCCACCAACATTGACGCGGCCCGTCTGCTCTGCCTGCAAGCCGCCGCCGACAAAGATGCCCACCGCGACTACTCCAAATCTGGGGCCATGGCCAAAGTATTTGCCTCCAAAGTAGCCATGGACACCACCGTAGAAGCCGTTCAGATCCATGGTGGGTACGGGTTTGTGAAAGAATACCATGTAGAGCGCCTCATGCGCGATGCCAAAATCACGCAAATTTATGAGGGAACCTCAGAGATTCAGAAAATAGTAATCTCTAGGGAAATACTGAAATAAGAAATTGGTTTAACAACGTTAGAAGGGGAATTTTTAGTATATAGTATTTGTCTGTTTATAAATATAGAACTTTTCTGTTTGATAACTTAAAAGATTAGTACTAATTTTAAGGCGACAGACAACTTAAAAAATCAACATAAATTAAAACCTTTTAATAAGTGCCCCTACATGGAAGATTACAATAAGATAATTGAATCCCTGAAAGTGCGCTACATCAAGTCTAAAAACCTGATGTTACAGCAGCCGCTCACGGTGCGTAACTACTATGACGTTGGAAACAACCTGATCTTAGTGCACAACGGCATTGTCGCTTTCGGAGATGATAAACAAGTAGCGGAAGAAGGGCAATTGCTCTTTATTCCGGGCGGACGGAGTACCAAGCTTTATTATGGCGATACCGAGAGTAGGGTTATCTCCAATGATGACTACATCACCACCAAAGATAAGTTCTTCAAAAGCAACAATGATCTTGACCTCATCGGCGAAGCCGATGACAGCCACAGCTTTGTAAGCTTTGAGGCCAAGGTATTTGACTCTGTGAACTTCTTCACTTCCCTGGAAGTGCCTGCGTTTGTGATTACCAGCAACAAGTTGGCCACCCTGGTGATTAAGATTGTAGAGGAGAGCATGCAGGAATTGCCAGGCAAGGAGCGCATCATCAGCCTCTACACCGAGCAGATGGTGGTGGAGTTGATCCGCTATATCTTAAAGAACAAGATGTTTGTGGAGCAGTTGGCCACCAACAGCACCTACTTCAAAGACCCACGCCTCATTGACCTGTTCAACTACATCAAAGAGAACCTGGGCGGCGATTTGTCCAACAAAGTACTCAGCAACGTGGCCAACGTGTCTGAAGACTATGTAGGCCAGTACTTCAAGATGCTGACCGGGATCAACCCGCAGGATTACATTGAATACCAGCGCATGGAGCGGGCCGTGTTCTTGCTGCGCACTACCAAGAAAAGCATCAGGGAGATTGGAAAAGATGTGGGCTACAAAGACACCGCTTACTTCTGCCGTCGCTTTAAGATGATGTTCGGGATTCCGGCCGGTAAAATGCGCCGCCGTGAGTCTTCTATGAACGTGTAGTGATCTCATATGTGTGCATGAAGGAAAAGCCCGCCAAAAGCGGGCTTTTCTGTTTAAAGGGTGTTTTTGGGAAAAGAGCTCCAAAGCAAAGCCTTATACGATTCGTCTTATGGTAGGTAGCTACCAGTTATTGTTGGGTTTGTGGGGAGTGTGGGTAAAAAGTTAATGGAGGGCAATCTTGGTTTTGCGCCCCTTTTTAGATTGCCATTGGTCAAATTGATGCCCCTAATGTTTCCTTTCTGCGCATTAGTTTCTTTGAGGAGATTAGCAACACCTTTTGCTGTTCCTTTGGCTTGTCCACTTTTGCGTGGGTATGAGCAGGTGCACAGAATATGCTGTTCCCTCGGCATGTCCGTTTGTTTCGTGGGTGCAAGTGCTGTATTGTTTTATAGTTTCCGCTAAGCGCTCACGGCCGTGGGGCCCCGTCTTCCCCTCTCGCACTGCCCTTTCGGCCTGAGGAGTCTGTTCCACTTAGTAGAAGTCTGTCCAGGGCCAAAAGCGAGGCGCGCTCGGGGAAGACTGGAACTGGGGAAGTAGCAAGTGCAGTTGTTGAGCGGCTATTAATGGTATTTGTCTTATTCCCCTGTAAAGCCGTATTCCCCTCCTCGGAAGGGTAGGGGTGGGATTTGGCACTCCACCGCAATACCGCCAACCTGCTCCAGCAGATTGCGGTGGTGCTCGCGTTTGTATGTTTTGCTTCCCACCGCAATACCGCCAACTCACAACACCTTGCAGTGTCTTCAGACCTGCAAGTGTCTCTGCCAATTCCGTTTCAAGCCTGTTTTCCCTAAATCTCCTTTAGAACACGTTACCCTTCTACAGCAGATACTCCCCCTTTGAAGGGGGCGAAGGGGGATGTTTACACCTGCTGATCCACGTATTGCTGATACTAACACAATAACTCCCACTTAAAAGACCTCGTAGCGTCTTTAGACCTGCGAGCGTCTGCGCCAGCTCCGTTTCTAACCGCGCGCCAACACAAGCTGAAGGGCAGAACAGAAGCTCTCCTCCTACATTAGGAAGCTCATCTTGTAGGGAAACTTTTGCTAATGTCGCTGTTCGGGCCTAACCTGCCTGCTGCGGAGTTCCCCTCCGTAAGAGCGGGGATGGTGTTTTGCGCGTTTTGGGCCTGTTTTGCGGAAAACGAACCTGAAACGCACCAACCCATTTCCTCGGCCTGTCCCCCGAGGACGGGAGAAAAGCGGGTTAAGCTGTCCTTCCCCTACTTTGGCTTGTGGGGGATAAGCCAAGGGTACAAGCGGCTGTTTTTTCCCCTGCAAGATGAGATTAGGGGGTTGCGGGTGGTGGTAACCATGAAGCAAAAGAGCTTCCAGGCTGTTGAAAGGAGAAGGTGCTAGGGGGCTTACCTTCAGCTACTTCCTATAACTGAAATTCCGCGCTCCTGCTAGTGGTTCTCGGCGAGTCTGGAGACTCGCTTCATCCCGTGGCGTGAGACTAAAGTCTCGCGCCAGTTTACTTTCTAGCTGTCAGCTTCCGCGGTGCCGCCTGTTCCAAAGGCTTGGTAGTGTGCGCAGTTCCTGCGAGCGTCTCGACCAATGCCGTTTTAGGTCTGTTTTCCGCAAAACAGACCTAAAACGCAGCAGCGGGGTTCCCCTCGCCGGCGGAAGGTTAAATACTAAGATAGTCTCTGGTTTCTTTCCGCTGGAGGCGGCTCCTGCGGAGCCATGCCCGGGCGGTGGCCAGGTCTGCGAACACTTCCGCCTCAAAAGACTGAACATTGGCGTAGAAGGCATCGGCGGTGGCCTCCGCAAAGGTTTCTGGTTTAACCACCAACGCATAGTACTGCAAACCGGCCTTGGCAGCCTGCGGCGACCATTCCTCCAATGTCCAGTCCAGGGAGTGGCTCCAGGAGCCCACCATGTCACGGGTGTCTATGAGCATGGCGTTGTAATCGGCCTTTTCCAGGGCTTCGGTGTAGGCCTCCATGCCAGATCGCACCATCTCTGGAGTGGAATAGCCTTGCCAGCTGGCCTGAATCCATTGGTTCTCATGGTCTAAGGAAATGGTGAGGTACACGTTGCCAAAAGCATTCACAAGTTCTGATCTCATAACACTACGTTTAAATGACACATTGAAAATAGAAGGCAAACCGCAAGGGCTGCCGTCCATGCGGCAGCGAGGGTTGCCTTTGCCCTAAAACCACCTGTTTCTGGTTTTGGAGGTTTTCTCAAGAACCAAGCCAAAAACAGAAACGGGGGCAACAGGGCGGATACGGATGGGGGTAGAGCCGGGGAAACAGATGGCCGCGCAGGCTTTCAGAGAGACCAATCGCCGGCGGCCTCTGGTTGGTACATGACCTCCTCTACCTGGTAGGTGAGCAGACCGCTGGGGGTGGGGCATGCCACTTCCTGGCCTACCTGCCGCCCTAAGATGGCGCTGCCCACCGGCGACAGGACAGAGATTTTGCGGGTGGCCAGGTCTGCGTTCTTGGGGTAGGCAATGGTGAGTTCCAGCACGGTGTTGCTTTTCTTTTCGCGCAGGCGTACCAGTGAGTTCATGGTCACTACATCTACCGGCACCTCTTCGGGCGGAATAATTCTGGCCGTACGCAGTTCTTTGCACAGGTTTTCTATGTTGGCAGGTGCGCCGGCGGTACGTTGGGCCTGCACGAGCAGGTGCAGGCGCTCATAGTCTTTCTCGGTTAAAAGGATTGAATTCATAGGAATAGAATTTAAGTTTTCTGGTTAGATGAGCCCCATGGCTTCTGATGCCGCACGCGTGCAGATAACCTCCGCAAGGCGAGGGTTATGCTGGAATCTGGTTAAAAGCGGGCGGTATAGAATGGAACTGCCCTCAGGCGCAAAAAACCTGAAACTGCTACGTGAGTAGTTTCAGGTTTTTTGCGCCTGAGGGCAACGCTGGCGTGGGCCGGAGTTCCCGGCTTAGCTGTTAAAAGCTTTGGGGGCGGTAAAAAAGCAAAGGCAATAGCCGTTCAGGTCATCATGCTGGGAGGCATGATGCGACGCTGCTACCAAACCAATAAAAGGCTTGATGATAGTAGTTCGTATTTTACTGAAAGACGGCACGGTGTTCTTTATGGTAATTACCAAAGATAACCCTAAGATTCCTCAATAGCAAGCGAAAGGGCGCGCCGGCCGTTACTCCTGCGGCAACACCATATTGAACCGCTGCTTCACCTCGCTTACCTCTGAGATAAACTGGGGGCTTTTCTCAATGTGGTTGCCTACTACCAGAATATCGGCCCCGGCTTTCCAGGCGGCTTCGGCTTTCTCAGGGGTGTTTACGCCGCCGCCCACCAGAATGGGCACAGAAACAGCTTGGCGCACCGCTTGGATCATGGCGGCACTCACGGGGTACATGGCCCCGCTGCCGCCGTCTAAATACATGTACTGCAAGCCCAGCATCTGGCCGGCCAAGGCGGTGCAGGCGGCAATAGAGGGTTTGTCATGCGGAAGAGGCGTGGTGCCGCTCATGTAAGAGGCCGTGGTCTGACGACCCGAGTCCACCAGCATGTAGCCGGTAGGGTAAAGCGACAGGCCGCTGCTTTTCAACAAAGGAGCCGCCGCCACGTGCTGACCAATGAGCAGGTCTGGGTTGCGGCCCGAGATAAGGGAGAGCAGCAGCATGCCGTCGGCCTGGGCGTCTATGTACAGGCCGCTGCTGGGAAACAGAATGACCGGGATGGAGCTGTGCTGCTTGATGTAGCCTACAAAAGAGGCCTGGTCTGGGTTGGAGATCAGGCTGCCCCCCATGAAAAAGAAATCCACCTCATGCCGGTGGCTCAGGGCTAGAATCTCCTGGCAACGGGCTACGGTGAGGTGGTCAGGATCCAGGAGCACCGCCAATCGTTTGGGGCGGTTGGCGATGTCCTGGGTGCTAGAAGCCGGAAAGAGGCTGTGATTGAGGCGGTTGGGCATTCGTGAGATCGTCAGGCGGTAACTGGTAGCGGTCAGTGGTGTTCTCCACTAAAAGCGGTTGCGTTGGGTTAGGGTGCGGGGCGGTGGCAGAACTCTGCAGATGCTGTTCCACCAGTTTGGTGAGGTACACCATGGCCAAAGCCGCCAACTGCTGCTCCAATATCTTAAATAAATCTGATTGGAAAAACGCTTTGAGCCCAGAAGTTTCTGGTTTGCGTTTTTTGTTTTTGACCCGGCTGTACGCGGCGGCCACCGTGCCGGTGGCGGGGTGGTACACCGATGGGTAGGTGCGTTCAATGGCACTGTAGAGCGGCTCATCATCCTCTACGTCTGGAATAGTAGAAATCCAGTCGCGGTCTTCGGCGCCTTTGAAACGGGCCGGGTTCTCCAGGCGGCTGCCTTTCTTTTTCTTTTTGGGCTTGTCTTCTTTGCCTCGGCCAAAGGCCCTGCTGAGAAGATAGATACCCGCCAACACGCCGCCGGCAATGGCCACGCTTTTCCCTATTTGCTGACCCTGGTCTTTCAGGTCAGTGACATCGCTGAGTAAGGCATTTTTATATTCTTCTTTTTGGCGTTCCAGAAACTCCCTTGGGTCATCAAAAAGCGGATTGGTTAGTTCGCTCATGGCAGCAAATATAGTTAGATGGTTTGATCAGATTCATCGGTCTTGTAAATGGTATTCCGGAACGCCTTGTCGGCCATGCCCTGAAACACCTTCTTGTCTAGCCCCACCAGTAAAATGACGAGCAAGATAAGGTAAAAAAGAGTGACTATCCCGAAGCCCCAGAAACGGCTGTCCAGAAGGTCGTTCAGCCACATGGCCAGAAAGATGTTGAGGAACAGCAGCATCAACAAGCCCACCACCCCCAGCAACACCCCGTGGATGGTGCTTACAAAGATACTTTTCAGCTTAGTTTGGAGATCAAGTTTGACCAGGTCAATGCGGGTATCTATGTACCCCATCAGGTTTGCTATGATGCTGTCACTTTTGCTTTTGTCTTCGGTAGCCATGTGTTTTCAAGTTGAGGGTGCCTGGTAGATATACGGAACATCCAAGGAAAATATTCCAGAATTTACTTTCTCAGATTTTCATACGGAATAAGACTTCTTACGGATAAAAAAAAGGATAAGATACCTGTTGCCGTTTTAAGGCCGGTTTAAAGAAAAGAAGGCAAAAACAAGGCAAGACGTACCCACGCGGCAAGGCTATCTCGTACTTTTGCAGACAGCTTAGCCCCCCCGCATCTTTGAGCAAGAACTACTACCATACTTTAGGAGTCTCCTCCAACGCCTCCGCCGCCGAGATCAAAGCGGCCTACAAGCGCCTGGCCCTGAAATTCCACCCCGATAAGAATCCGGGCAACGCCCACGCAGAAGACCGCTTCAAGCAGGTGAACGATGCCTACCAGGTGCTTTCCAACCCGCGCCGCCGCGCCGCCTTTGACCTGCAGCAGCAGTTTGAACGGCACCGGCGGCAAACCCAGACCTACGCCTCTCCCCTGGACACCTACACCCGGAACCCGGCCGGTTTTAAGGAGCGCCATTACCGCCAACGCCCCAAGCAGCACACCCACTTCTCTTCCCGCGATCTTCAGATTATACTAGGTACCGTGGTCTTGACGGTGCTCCTGATCATAGGCGTGAATATTGGCTGGAACCAGATAGCCTCTGGCCGCGCCATGGAGCAGGCGCGGGAAGCCGAAAAGCGGCGCCTTTGGAAACAAGCCGATGCAGCCTATTCTGCCGCTATTGACTACAAACCAACCCTGCAAGAGGCCCGGCTGCGGCGCGCGGCCCTGCGGCTTACGTACCTGAACAACCCCACCGGAGCCATTGAAGATTATTCTGCCGTGTTGGAGGAAAACGAAAAGCCACGCGCCGCCTGGTACGCCGCCCGCGGAAAAGGCTACCTGCAAACAAAGGAATACCAGAAAGCCCTTCGGGATCTGAACAAAGCCCTTGCCTTAGACACCACCCACACAGAGGCTTACCTGAACAGAGGCATTGTGCACCTGCAACTGGAAGATGACTGGCCCGCCGCCGAAGCAGATTTAAGCCGTTTTCTGCAAAACGCCCCAGATTCAGCGGGCCTTGCCACAGAAGCAATGCTGTACCGTTCTTTCGCGTATTTCAGAATGCAGGAGATAGCCAGCGCCTGGGAAGACACAGAGCGGGCACTGCGGCAAGACTCGGCCAACGCCAAGGCCTTTTACCTGCAGGCCAAGATCAGGCAATCGCAGGGACAGGCGAAAAAAGCGTGCGCGCTACTGGCGAAAGCCGCCAAACTGGGGTTTGTCCTGGCCGCCGAAGAGATGCAATACCAGTGCCAGCCGTAGTGCCCGGCCATCTCTCCGTGCCACGTTTTCTTTCGTTTTACGGCAGCCTTGGAAAGGGAATGGTTTCACTCGCCCGCGTCCCGCGAGGGTGAGCTAAGTAAGTGAACAGAAATAAGTCTACCTTTTCTTCTCCTTGTCCTCCTGAAAGGATCTCGGGGGCGAGCGGTAGTACCGTCCAACCAAAGCTTTGCTAGTTAGCCCACAAGATCTCTCCAAGATAACAAAATGAGCATTCTGATTTGTCCTGCTACTTACCTTGGGCCTCTGGCCGAGGTGGGGTATTTTTTAATAAATTGTGTAGCGGCGAGACGCCGCATGTAGTTCACACTCGCGGGACGCGGGCGAGAGTTGCTGTTTTTAGGCTATTTTAAGAAAAACAGGCTTAAAATAGTACCCAGGAAAGAAGAAGATTAGATAATAAAACGACGGGCAAACCAAGTGAAAAAGACCATCGTTGTAGAGGTGAATCTGCTATCTCAGTTGCCGGGAAGGCTGCCTGTTTCTTATGGATAAAATCTCAGAACGAAGTGAAACAAGGACGGGGATTGCGTTCCTAAGCGACAGAAGATAACAGCATTACCAGGAATAGTACCGGGTGCAGGGCGAAGAAACAGGGAGAAATTTGCGCACTTCCGGCACCGGATCAAAATAAAAAAACCGTACCTTAAGCACTAAAGCAGTCTTTTAGAGCGTAAGAGAGTACAAAAAGGCCCATGCAGAGATGGAAATAAAAGTGAAGGAGTTCAGCCAATTGCCCCTGACAGATCAGATCAATTATGTGCAAACCACGGGTAGGTACCTACATGCCCGCCTGAAAGGGTGGTGCCACATCAGCTTATATTTCATGGGCACATTCTACGCCGAGGTCTGGCTTCTGGAGCATTGCGGCAGTATTGGCATGATCAGGACGTTCACCTCACAGGAGCAACTGGAGCCTTACCTAAAGACCACCTCCATGGACAAGCTGGTGCAGGAACTGCTGCGCGAAAACAGCTAACCCAGGTTTCTATCAGTACCGTTTTTAATCCCAGCCACGTACCTTACGGGGTTCTCCCTACCACATAGTCTTCCTACTCTATACACGCGCACCGCCTGTAAATGGGTTTCCAGCAAAGGCTGTAATTCTTTGAATGGTCGTGCCTCGGCTTGCCGTACCAGACTTCTGATCTGGATGGAGGCGTACCTGGTTCCGGAAGCATGACCCAACCGGTGAAGTTGTATGCGCCGTTAAGAGCTTGTTTAAATTTCATCTTTGCGCTGCAAATGACCATAAAAAGAACCTGCATTCGCGGTTGCGTCGCACCGTAGCGCGGCTCCAAAAACGCTTCTGCAGAACCTTTCTCTGGTTAGTTGAGCCAGCAAACCTCAAATTTAAACAAGCTCTGAGGTGTTTTGGGGCTGTTTTCAGGAAACCAGGCTAAAAACAACTGGTTTCCTGCGGCGGCAGAACGCAGAGCGTTGCCCAGTAGAGCGGAGGAGTGGCTGGTGCTGTCTGTACGCAGCTGGTGAAACAATTTGTGCCGGGGGCTTGTACACAGGCAAACTTAATGTAAGTTAGAATCTGAGATCAGCGGAAACTCTCCTCCTCGTAAGAGCTTGTTTGAATTTTGGCTTCGTAAGTGAAAACGGCCGGTTAAGGTTCTGCGGAAACCTGTTTTTGAGCCTCGTGGCGGTGCTGCGAAGGCGATAAAAGCGCGAACGCAGGTTCCCTCTAGGGCCGTTTGCAGCACAGAAGGCAACGTGTAAACATGCTCTAAAAGAGCACAGCCTTGTGATGTCGCACATTGGGGAGGAGAGAAATCAGTAAAGCCGCTACCCAGATTTCCTTTAAGAATCACAGCTGATTACATGATCCGAAAGACCACCTACGCTGCGGCCAGAACCGTAGCGCCTGCTATAGAAATCCATTTTGCCCAGCAACAGGCCGAAGCCCGCCAGCACGGCGAGTTAAATCTGGCCCCCATCCCGTCCGTAAAGATCATAGAAGCGTTGATTGACGTGGCTTTCTGGGCGAGCCTGAGAAAAGAAGAAGGACAGTCTCCCAGAATCTCCCTCGCTTTCTTGCCGCCTGAACAAGCCGGTAAACCACTTTTATTTGCCCAGCGGCTTCCGCTTACCGCCTACAACCTCACCAAGTTGGGGCCGGGCGTAGAACGGGCAGGCATTCACCTGGGCGTGTGGTTTGAGAAAGGCGACCTGTACATCTGGGGCACCACCCGCGAAATCCTCAGCTTTTGCTTTGTGTTGGATGTTTCTGAGCCGGGTTTGCTGGTGGTAAAGCATAGGCGGTTCCATGGGTTTGGCAAGTTCGCGAACGTAGCGGTGCTGAAAGGAGACGTGATCAAGATCATTGATGAGCACAGCGACAGCCTGCCTGATTGCCCCGAGGTGCTAACGTCTCTGCTGGGGTTCACTAACCCGTCTACCTGGAACGACTCGGTCAATATCTTGGTGCAGCTAGCCGTCTCTATGCGCGCGCACGGAAATGGCGGCACGCTGCTGGTAGTACCTACCGGCTCAGAAACCTGGCAGGAATCTATCGTAAAACCCATGCAATACGCCCTTTCGCCGGCGTTCTCTGCCCTAGCCGATTTGATGCGGCAGGAAAAGGAAGACCGCAACCGCAGTATCTGGCAAGGTGCCCTGCGCCGGGAAATTGACGGCGTAGCCGGTCTTACCGCCATTGACGGGGCCACCGTCATCAATGACCAGCATGAAGTCCTGGCCTTCGGCACCAAGATTGTGCGGGCCTATGGAAACCAACCCGTAGAGCAGATAGTAGTCACCGAGCCCGTTCTGGGAAACGAGGCCCTTATCATTCACCCCAGCAACAACGGCGGCACCCGGCACCTCTCCGCCGCCCAGTTTGTCCACGACCAACGCGACGCCACTGCCTTGGTCGCCTCCCAAGACGGCCGCTTCACCATCTTCAGCTGGTCTCCCTGCGAGATGATGGTACACGCGCATAGGGTAGATACGTTGCTGTTGTAAGGTGTTTTAGGGGTTGTTTTTGGGAAGAATGCTGAAAGTATTTGAGTAGTTATTTGTCTACGGCTGATCTTATTTCTTGATATATGAAGCAAGGCCAAAGTCTTTGGACTAGGGAAGAACTAATTTTGGCAATCAATCTGTACTGTAAATTACCCTTCGGAAAACTTCATAGAAATAACCCAGAAGTAATTCAGTTAGCACACTTGATTGGCAGAACTAGCAATTCTGTTGCTTTCAAGCTGGTAAACTTCGCGAGCTTAGACCCAAGTCTCCAAAAGAGAGGTATCAAAGGGGCTCAGAACACAAGCAAGTTGGACAGGGAGATTTGGAATCAATTTAATCAGAACTGGGATGAACTGCCTTATGAGAGTGAAAAGGTTAGGGCGAAGTTTGATCATTCAACAGTAGAGGAGGTCTATCAGATTGATGAAGCCGAGCTTCCGAAAGAGGGGAAGGTGAGAGAACAGATTGTCAAAGTGCGGGTAAACCAAGCTTTTTTCAGGCGTACTGTTCTTGCGGCATATAATTCTACTTGCTGTATTACCGGCATACAAATTCCCTCTCTGCTAATAGCTGGACATATAAGGCCGTGGGGAATTGATGAGAAGAATCGGCTGAATCCTAGAAACGGATTAGCCATAAATGCCTTGCATGATAAAGCATTTGAAGCTGGTCTTCTAACAATTACTCCTGATTACACTGTTAAGATATCCTCTACTCTTAAGGGAAAAGAAATTGCTATTGCCAAGGAAGACTATTTTCTAAAGTATGATAAAGAGAAAATAATCCTGCCCTCTAAATTCTTGCCAGATAGGAGCTTGCTTGAATACCATAATAATGAAAGGTTCATCCCTTAAACACCATCTCCCGGTGCCAAGTCAAATTCTCCACGCTCGGGTAATGGATCGCTCCAAAAGGTAAGTTCAGCCGTTTCCCTTCCAACTTCTTCAAAGCATAGGCATTCTCCTCATCTTCGGCAATGGTGGGCGAAACCACTACTTTCAACTGACGGTCTACTGTAATCAAACCCCGGTCAAAAGCGCGGTGCAGATTGGGGCACAAGGCGAGCCCATTGGTTACACGGTCATCGTTGCTTCGGCTGAAAGGCACAATATGGCAGGCGTCTACCATAGAGAAGCCGTGGGTAGAGATGAGGCGCATGCCGGTAATACAGCAGGTAAAGTTGTAAACTTGCGGCACCAGTTTCTTAAATAAGCCGCCTCTCACAAACTGCTGTTCTTCATCAGGTGCAACTTGGGTAATTGTATAGGTGGCCGCACTTTCATTCAAGATATAATTCTCCAAGTCATGGAGATAACCTCCTTTCTCTTTGCCATGCTGGTAACTTTGCGCAATGGTGGGGAAGTAACGGGCAAGCAAGGTGTTTCGCAGGATATTGCGGGTGTCTGGAGCCAGCAGGAGCGGGTAGAGATCCTCGGCGAGATACGCATACTCTACCAAGCCATTCAGCACACTAAAGCTTTTGATGGCCGAATATACTTCCTTGCCTGGCCAGGTCTTCACGAACCAGAAACCCTCCTTGCCTAAATGGTAAAAGGGCAGATAGAAATCTGGGTTGTGGCCAGTGGTCACCAGGAGCGCGAAGTTCTCTTTAAAAATGCCTACCAGTTCTGCCGTGATGAAAATCTTGTTTTCCCGTACTTCACCTTTCTCAAACAGGTCTATCAGGCTAAGTAGCAACACCGGTTTGTGTGGGGCCGGGCCGTACTTGGTGCCGCCTTGGCGCAAACGGGTGAATTTGTGGAGGTAGAACTTCAACGGATCCGGGGGAGCAGGCATGGCAGCTTTTATGTTCAGCCGGAAAGTAAAGGATAATCTGTCTTTTTACAATAACTGTTCCCAGATGATAGCATTCGTTTTACAGCGATTTTTTCGAAAACAGGGCTAAACTAAGAAGTAAAGCCTCATCCAAATATACACCCCAATAAGATACGTTGCTAGATTGCAAGAAGAGCGCACGTCAAGTCTAAACAAAACCTTTCCGTTTCTGCCCTCTTTTCCCCAAAACAGCCCAAAAACAAAAATCCCGCTCCATTTCTGAAGCGGGATTCTCTTTTCTGCTGGTGGTGATGATTGGAATCGAACCAACGACACAAGGATTTTCAGTCCTTTGCTCTACCGACTGAGCTACATCACCAGCACCTTTCTGGAAACCGTTCCGGAGGCGTTTCGCTGCCGTTCTGGTTAAAAAGTATGCAAATGTAAGGAGCCTGCGCGGATTTGCAAAACTTAAGGCAAAAAAATCTTTTATGCCCTTTTCAGAATACTTTGTTAAATTCGTTCGTAGTACAAGCAGTTTCCATGACTAAATTTCCTTTCTGTGATCAGTAATATACTCTTTTTGATTGTGGCGGCGCTAGGTATCGGTCTGTTTGTGTGGCAGATCCGTAAGATAACCCGCAACATTAACATGGGGCGTGACAAGAAGATATCTGGTGACGTTTCTGAGCGAATCAAGACTCTTTTACTGGTGGCGTTTGGCCAGCAAAAAATGTTTAAGCGGCCTTTGCCTGCCGTGCTCCACCTGTTTGTGTACGTGGGTTTCCTGGTCATTAACGTGGAGGTCATTGAAATTCTGATTGACGGGATCTTCGGGACGCACCGGGTGCTGGGTGTTCTGGGGCCCGTATACAGTGTGCTCATGGCCATCAATGAAGTCTTGGGACTGCTGGTGATTGTGGCCTGCGTTATTTTCCTGGCCCGCCGGTACGTGACCAAAGTGCCGCGCCTTACCCGTGGGGCCGAGATGCGGGCCTGGCCGAAGTTAGACGCTACCGTGATTCTGGTCACCGAGATTGTGCTCATGCTGGCCTTGTTCGCCTTCAACATCGCAGACCAGAAACTGGCGCAACTAGGCGGACACACGCTGCCGGGAGTTTTTCCGGTAAGCGGCCCCTTGGTGAACCTGTTCGGGAGCGACGTGAGTACCTTAACTGTCATTGCCGGTATTGGCTGGTGGGTGCACATTGTGGGCATTCTGGCCTTCATGAACTACCTGCCCAGTTCCAAGCACTTCCATATCATCACGTCTTTCCCCAATGTGTACTACACTAAACTGGAGCCGAAGGGCCAGTTCAGCAATGTGGAAAGCATTACGCACGAGATCAAAGCCATGCTGGACCCCAGCTACGTGGTGCCGCCTGCCCCCGAGGGAACCGATCCGCAGAAGTTTGGGGCCAAAGACGTGGAAGACCTCACCTGGAAACAACTGCTGGATTCCTACACCTGTACCGAGTGCGGCCGGTGCACCAGCGTATGTCCGGCCAACCTCACCGGAAAATTATTGTCGCCCCGCAAGATTGTGATGGATACCCGTGACCGGATGGAGGAGAAAGGCGAGTCGCCGCTCATCTTTGACCCGGCTAAGTACACCGAGGAATCAGAGCGCGTGAAGGCCACGGAGGAACGCACCTTGCTGCGCGGCTACGTGACGCCAGAGGAGCTGTGGGCCTGCACCACCTGCAACGCCTGCGTAGAGTCTTGCCCGGTGAACATCAACCAACTGTCTACCATCATAGACCTGCGCCGCTTTCTGGTGCTGGAAGAATCGGCGGCGCCGGCGTCTTTGAACACCATGTTCAACAACATTGAGAACAACGGCGCGCCGTGGGCGTTCTCGCCCAGTGACCGCTTCAACTGGGCCGACGATTTGTACACCGTTTCCAAAAACTAGCCTAAAAACAGAATCTTAGCTAACAAGCAGTAGTATTTGTGCGGCATGCCGAATAAATTGCACAGGAGCACATTTTCTACTTAGCACTTACCCTAGATGGCAGAGAAAAAACAGATACAAGTACCCGTCATGGCCGACCTGGCCTCCCGTGGCGAAACCCCCGAAGTGTTGTTCTGGGTGGGCTGCGCCGGGGCCTTTGACGACCGCTATAAAAGCGTTACCCGCGCTTTCGTGCGCATTCTGGAGCACGTCGGCACCAAGTACGCCGTGTTGGGCATGGAAGAAACCTGCACCGGAGACCCCGCCAAACGTGCCGGAAACGAGTTCCTGTTCCAGATGCAGGCCATGACCAACATCGCCACGCTGGACGGCTACGGCATTAAAACCATCGTCACCGCTTGTCCGCACTGCTTTAACACCATCAAGAACGAATATCCGGCCCTGGGCGGAAACTACGAGGTGATTCACCACAGCACGTTTTTGCAGAACCTCATCAACGAAGGCAAAGTGAAGATTGCGGGTGGCGGCGAGTTCAAGGGAAAGCGCATCACCTTCCATGACTCTTGCTACCTGGGCCGCGCCAATAACATCTATGAAGCGCCGCGTGAGGTGTTAGCCGCCTTAGACGCCGACCTGGTGGAAATGAAACGCAGCCGCGCCAACGGCCTGTGCTGCGGAGCCGGAGGTGCCCAGATGTGGAAAGAGCCGGAACCAGGCAACAAAGACATCAACGTGGAGCGCGCCGAGGAAGCCATCGGCACCGGCGCCACCATCATCGCCAGCGCCTGCCCATTCTGCATGACCATGATGGCCGATGGCGTGAAAAGCCATAACAAAGAAGACAGCGTGCAGGTGTTTGACATAGCCGAACTCATCGCGCAAGCTGAAGGCATTAATGCTTAGTACGTATCAGGTAGCAAGTATCACGTAGCATGACAAATGTTGCTTTAAGTCTCAACATTCGTACGTAAGTACAGAGACAAAAACACGTATATGATCATGTCATCCTGGAAGGGGCTCGTGGGCGAACTAGGAAGGCTTAAATAAGGTGCTATTACCGCTTGCAACCAAGATCCTTTCAGGATGACAAAAAAATGTTTGGAACTATTTAGTCCCAAATCAGATAAGAAGGTATTGAAAACCGCAAGCTATAACCTCGCGGCATGAACAAAGAAAAGCTGTTTAGCGGCTGTTTTCAGAAAAACAGCCGCTAAACGTACAATAACAGCAGGGAACAAGTCTTGTGTCTTGCTACCTGCTACTTGATACTACCAAAATGTACGTTCCTTTTGAACAATTGCCGGCGTATAGCCGAGTATGGGTGTACCAGATAAACCGACCGCTTACCTTAGAGGAGGAGGCGCGTTTGAACCACCTGTTACGGGATTTCGTAACGGAGTGGAGCAGCCACGGCCGCAATTTGCAGGCATCTTTCACCATCAAAGAGCACCACTTTCTGTTTCTGGCCACCAATGAAGAAGTGGCCTCGGCCAGCGGGTGTTCCATAGATAAATCAGTCGCATTTTTAAGGCAATTAGAACAGGAGTTTAACGTTCAATTATTTGACCGTACCCAGTTGGCATTCAGGCACGAAGGCGGGGTGCGGCTGATGCCCTTGGCGAAAATAAAAGCCGAGGTAGCGGCCGGCGCCTTGGCGCCGGATTCGCTTTATTTTGATACCTTGATTCCCACGGTGGGGGCGCTCCAGCAACAGTGGCCCAAACCGGCAAAAGATACTTGGCTGGCTCGGTACTTTCAGGGCCAATAACGCATAGGAATGCACATGATGCGACAGAACAGAACCCTTGTACTAGGAGTGGCCTTGTCTTTGGCAGTGGCGGCTTGCGGGCCTTTCCGGAGCTCCGTGCAAAAAGGCAACAAGAACTTTGACAAAGAAGAATACCAGCCCGCTATTGAGCACTACCAGGCGGCGCTGAGCAAAGGCCGCACCGGGGCAGAGGTCAACTTCAAGTTAGCCGAGGCTTACCGTCTCTCTAACCGTCTGCCGCAGGCCGAGCAATACTACAAAGCCGCCTTAGATGCCCGTAAAACCGAGGAAACCATGTTCCGCTACGGCATGGCGCTCAAGGCGAACGGCAAATACGAAGAAGCCGCCACCCAGTTACAGAGTTATCTGGCGGTAGCCTCTAACAAGACGTTCATCAAACTGGCGCAGCAGGAGGTAAACAACCTCAAGCAGGTCGCCTCTATTGTCAACACCCCTACCTACCAAATCGTGAAGCCGGTACCGGCTGCCAATACTGCCGCTTCTGAGTTTTCGCCGGTTATTCTCAACAACGAGGTCATTTTCTCCTCCAGCCGCGAGGATGTGAAGTACAAAGGCAATGGCGAAGGTTTCCTGAACCTCTACGTGGTGCCCGTCGCAGATACCGGAAATGCCGCCGCTTCAACGGTAAGGCCTTTTGCGGCGGCTTTAAATGCCCCGGAAGTGCACGATGCTTCTCCTGCTTTCACCAACGAAGGCCGCACCATGGTCTTCGCCCGCAGCAACACCGGCAAGAAGAGCGGAACCGCCAACGTAGACCTCTACATCTCGCAATACAAAACCGGCGAATGGTCTGAGCCGCGTCTTGCCAGTTTCAATGACCCGCTAGCCTGGGATTCTTCCCCCGCTTTCTCACCGGACGGCCGCACCCTATACTTCTCCTCTGACCGCCGGGGCGGACAAGGCGGCCGTGATATCTGGAAAACCACCCTGGATGCCGGAGGGCGTTTCTCCCGTCCGGAAAACCTGGGGCCCACCATCAACACGCCCGGCAATGAGTCGTTCCCGTATGTAGCCGCAGACAGCACCTTGTACATCGCCTCAGACGGACACCCCGGTTTGGGCGGATTGGATGTCTTCCGCATCAGCGGAGATTCTGTGATTAACATGGGTACGCCCATTAACTCCATCGGCGATGACTTCTCTATCCTGATTACCGGCGAAGACCAGGGTTTTTTCGCCTCTAACCGTGCTGGGGGACAAGGCGGCGATGATATCTACTCCTTCGTGAAACGCCAGCCTAAACTGGTCAACTTCTTCGTAGACGGCCGCGTACTGGAACGCAATGAAACCACCAACACCACCACGCCCATGGCGAACGTGCGGGTGACCTTGCAGAATGCCCAAGGCGAGAAAGTCACGGAAGCCACCGCCGACGCCCGCGGAAATTTCACCTTCCAATTAGATTCAGCCAGCGTGTATTCTGTCATTGCGGAGAGAAGCGGTTATTTTGCGGCTCGTCAGCCAGTAGTCACCCAAGGCAAAACGCCGCCACAGAGTCAATTGACGCAACCCGTAACAGACATCCGCTTAACCACCACGCTTACGCTTTCCAAGATTGTCCGGAACAGGGCCATTGTGGTGGAGAACATCTTCTACGACTATGACAAAGCCGATATTAGGGCAGACGCGGCAGTAGAACTGGACAAGTTGGTGCAGACATTGAGAGATAACCCCGCCATCACCATTGAGCTAAGTTCGCATACAGACAGCCGCGGCGTAGACATCTACAACCAAGACCTGTCGCAACGCCGGGCGCAGAGTGCGGTGAATTACATCATCTCCAAAGGCATAGACGCTAAACGCATCACGGCCCGTGGCTACGGAGAGTCCAGACCAGTCGTACGCAACGCCCGCACCGAGGCCCAGCACCAGCGCAACCGCCGCACTGAGTTCACCGTGACACGCATTGATGAACAGCAATAAGCGATTGCTAGTATCATCCGTTCAACATATCGAAATACAAAAGAAAAGCCTCCCATAACCGGGAGGCTTTCTTATTTTTGCGGCAGCAAAGGACAGAACTGCGTTTAGGGGCTGTTTTTGCCAAACCAAGCCGAAAACGGCCTTTGACCTCAACCACTACCACCATGGAAAACCGGTATCTGCAACGGGGCGTCTCGGCCTCCAAAGAAGATGTGCACAACGCCATCAAGCACCTAGACAAAGGCTTGTTCCCGAAAGCGTTCTGCAAAATCATCCCAGACCTGCTGGTGGGTGACCCCGAGTTCTGCAACATCATGCACGCCGATGGCGCGGGTACCAAATCGGCCCTGGCGTATCTGTATTGGCGCGAGACCGGTGACTTATCCGTCTGGAAAGGAATTGCCCAGGACGCCATTGTCATGAACACCGATGACCTGCTCTGCGTAGGGGCGACCGATAATATTCTATTGTCTTCCACCATTGGAAGAAACAAGAACCTAGTGCCCGGCGAAGTGATAGCCGCCATCATCAACGGCACCGAGGAAGTTCTGCAGATGCTCCGCGACAACGGCATCGGCATCTATAGCACTGGCGGCGAGACCGCCGATGTGGGCGACCTGGTGCGCACCATCATTGTGGACAGCACCGTAACTGCCCGCATGAAACGCAGCGACGTTATCTCCAACCATACCATTCAGCCCGGCGATGTGATTGTGGGTTTCTCGTCTTACGGCCAGACCACCTATGAAACCGAGTACAACGGCGGCATGGGCAGCAACGGCCTCACCTCGGCCCGGCACGATGTATTCGCTCATTATTTAGCCAAGAACTATCCCGAGAGCTTTGACCCGGCCGTGCCGTCTGATTTGGTGTATTCCGGGAACTGCAACCTCACCGATGTCAACGAGGAAACCGGCTTAACCGTGGGCAAGTTGGTGCTGTCGCCTACCAGAACCTACGCGCCGCTGGTGCAGGCCATCTTAAAAGACTACCGCAGTCAACTGCACGGCATGGTGCATTGCAGCGGCGGGGCGCAAACCAAGGTGCTGCACTTTACCCAGAACGTACACATCATCAAAGACAACCTGTTGCCCGTGCCGCCGCTGTTCCGGCTTATTCAAGGGCAGAGCAATACCAGCTGGCAGGAAATGTACAAGGTCTTCAACATGGGCCACCGGTTGGAGCTGTACGTACCGGAGGTTATCGCGCAGGATTTAATCAGCATCAGTCAATCTTTCAACCTGGAGGCGCAGGTGATTGGCAGGGTAGAGGCCAGCGAGAAAAACGAGCTCACCATCCAGAGCCCGTACGGCCAGTTTTACTACGAGGGATAAACCTTAGCATAGAAGAACACTTAAGAAGAATCCTTTCGGTTTAGGGGCTGTTTTTGGTAAAACAGCCCCTAAACCGAAAGGATTTTTTTGTCTCTATATAGGTTTGGCATACTATTGGATTTAGGCCTTTGTGGCTCTTACTCACTCCTGTTATGAAACGTCTCTACTTCCTTCCTTTTCTTTTGCTGTGCCTGGTGCCGGTGCTGCACGCGCAGCCTACCCTAGATGCCGCTCTACTGGTGGAAACCCAACGCGGCGAATATTTCCACCTGACCATTGGCGGCCGTCTCATCAATCCGGCGCCTTCTACCAGAGTTGCCGTCGCAGATTTACCGGCGGGCCGACACATCTTGCACCTGCGGGTATTGGGCAGAAGCCGCCGGGCGCAGAACATTACCGCAGAAATCATGTTACAGAGCGGTTTTGAAAGTGTGTATGTGTTGGCGCCCACGGTGCCGGGCCGGGCTTTCCCGTTGGTGTTGCGCAAAGTAGAGGACGTGCCTTTGTCTCAGCCTGCTGCCCCGCCAGCTACCGGAAATGACATCTGCCGCTACGTCATGGAAAAGCCAGATGTAGACCGTGTGCTGCGGTTCATGAAAGAAGAAGGCTTTGACGACCGAAGGCTGGAAATCGCCAAAGGCGAAATAAAATTGGCCGGAGGCATCATGACCGAAGACCTCTATTTGCTCATGAAAGCCATCAGTTTTGAAAACCGAAGAGTAGAGTTAGCCAAATTCGCGTATGATTATGTCTGCGACCGCCAGCGGTTCAGCCGCGTGTTAGATGCCCTAGAGTCCAGTCTCAATAAACGCGAGTTGCAGGATTTCGTTTATAAAGCGATAAAATAGACGCTGGTTAGAAGCACAAGACGTTATTCCCAGAAATCGGGCTCCTTTCCAGAAATAGCCCCTAAACAGAGCGGCTCCGTTTAGAAAAACGGAGCCGCTCTGTTTAAAGCATGTTCAAGGCTTCATGAAGCATAAAGCTTGGCAAGTAGAAATCTTGTGTTAACAACTGATAACTAACAACTGATAACTAACAACTATCTCTTACCGCAAACGATCCATAGAACGAACCAAATCTTCATCGCGCTTGATGAAGCGGTTAGCCAGCACGTTCATCAATAAGCCGAAGGCTGGCAGATAAAAGCCGGACAGGTATTCGCCCTGGGTCTGCGTTTTGACCAGGTCTTCGCCCACGTAAGACGAGAAGTAGAAGGCGCAACCCATCAGGGCGGCCATCACCAGGGAGTTCAGCAAGCCCAGTTTCATTTGGGTAAGACGGCTCTTGTACTGGAAAATCTCATACAGGGCAATCAAGCCGGCTACGGCGGCCAATATGGCAATAAAAATAGTGTTCTTGGAGTCAGCGCCTGCCCCTCCGTTCACAGGCCCCAATGAAAAAGCGGTTAAGGCGTATTCCTGACCATCGGCGGGGTTAGTCTTGGCCCAAATGGGCAAAAAGAACATGGCCACCATGGCTACTACAATCAAAAACAGGAAAACGCTCTGGACTCTCTGTATCATAAATTTGTTTTGGTTTCGGTATCAATCGCAAAACTACACAAAACTTGTGAATCAAGAATAGCCCTTATTTTATATCCTTCCGCCCGGTAGTAAAGTGAAAGATGTGGTATATGTGTTTGTCCAATAAAGGCTTAAGTTCTCTGTAGAGGAGGTGAACTGAACTGCCTGGCTTTTGCCTATCCCCGGAACGGCGGTCGGCGGTTCATAAAAGAGCGTTGGGCTTCTGTTTTTGGCATGAACGTTGCAAACCCAATGTTAACTCTAAAGCCTAAAAAGATGAAACGATTGGTACTGTTCAGTTTGGTAAGTTTGCTGTTGTTGGGGAATGAAGTAGCTTCGGCGCAGCCGATGGAAAAGAACCCTATCATGGAAGCCAGGGCGAAACAAGCTTCCAAAGCAGAGAAGCAGCGCGCCAAAGCACTAGCCAAGGCTGCCCGCCAAAACGAAGCCTACCAGCAGGAAATGGCGAAGGCCAAGGAAAAGTATGAACGTGACCAAATCAACCTGAAAGAAGATTATAACCGCAGGCAGCATACATTACATGATAAGCTGGCCAAATCTACCGCCGGAGCCAGGGCCTTTGAGCAGGAAGTGGCCCGCCTCAAAGCCGATTACGAGCACGACAGGCAGCAGTTGCAGGAGCGTTATGAACGCAAGCGTGACCAGCGGCAAACTGCCTGGCAGTCGCAAAGAAGCTCTGTCTCTTTGGTAAGAATGTAAAAAGTACTTGTAGGTATGATCCATCCGTCAGCCAGAGCGGCCTCTTTGAAAGGGGCCGTTTTTTTGTGCAGATAACTTTTTGGGAAAGAGCAGAGACCCGTTTTAGGGCTACTTTCTATAAAACAGCCACAAAATAGAGTCGCTTTCTCTTTGGGAATGAGGCAGGCCCCGGGACTCAGGACGTATTTGCGTATCTTTGTGGCATGCGGTATTTTTTAGAAGTGGCGTATGACGGCACCCGGTTTCACGGCTGGCAGACGCAGCCCAATGCGCTGGCCGTGCAGGAAGTGCTGGATGATTGTTTACGCAGGGTTTTCAGGTTAGCCCAGGTGGAGACGGTAGGCAGCGGCCGCACCGATACGGGCGTCCATGCCACGCAGCAGTGGGTGCACGTAGACCTGCCGCAGGTGGTTCAGCCAGAAGAGATCCAGTATAAGCTCAGCCGTATTCTGCCGCCAGATATTTCGGTGGGGCAGGTGCTGCCGGTTGGGCCCGAGGCGCACACCCGCTTTGATGCCATCAGTCGGACGTACGAATACCGCATCACGTTGCAGAAAGACCCATTCTTGGTCAGGTACGCCTACTATCTATCCAGAAAGCCCGATGTGGTTAAAATGAACGAGGCCGCGCTTGCCTTGCTGCAACTGGAAGATTTCACCACTTTCTCCAAAGTAAAAGGCGATACCAAACATTACCGCTGCACCATTACCCAGGCCCATTGGCAGGAAGAAGGCTCGCAACTCATCTTTACCATCAAAGCCAACCGGTTCCTGCGCGGCATGGTGCGGTTGGTGGTAGGCACGCTGTTAGACGTGGGCAAGGGCAAGCTGACCGTGGCGCAGTTCAGAGAGGTGATTGAGCGGCAGGATCGTCGTTTGGCCAGCGGGGCCGCCCCCGCGCAAGGGCTGTTTCTGCACCGCGTGGACTATCCGGTAGATTACTTCGCGCAACAGCGGGTGCTTTTTGAGCAGGCGGCGGAAGCTGCCATGGAAGAGTAGACTTTATCTTTGATTTCGCGGTTTTGTGCATGCCGTTTGCTGTTGCTAGCGTAGTGGCTGGTTTGTGCGGTGCCCTTATGCTGAGTTGTTTCATCGTCTCCCTCCGTGCGCTCACGGCCGCGGGGCCCCGTCTTCCCCTCTCGCACTGCCCTTTCGGCCTGAACTGTCTTTTGCACTTAGCTACTGCCTGTTCAGGGCCAAAAGCGAGGCACGCTCGGGGAAGACTGGAACTTGGAAAGGAGGAAGAAAGTGTTGACTGAACTTTCTTCCTCTTAGTACATCTGCTTTCTAAAGCAGATACTCCCCCTTTGGAGGCCCATCTTGTAGGGAAACTTTTGCTGATGTCGCTGTTCGGGAGTTCCACTCCCGAACCTGCCGGGGAGTTCCACTCCGCCGGGAGCCACGGGCAAAAGAAGGGGAGTGGAACTCCGGAAGAGCGGGTTGATTTTCTGGGATTTTCATAAACTAAATAGCCGCTCATTTTTCCCTGCAAGATTAGCTTTGAAGGGGGCGAAGGAGGATGTTTACACTAGTTGATCACCCGCATTCCTACAACTGCGTCTCCACATCTACGCAACACCACCCACTCCAAAGACCGCGTAGTGTCTTTAGACCTACGAGTGTCTGGGTCAGTAGCCGGAGTAAAGCTCCATTTATTCCGTGCTTTATTGCGTACTTTTGTGCCGGAAAGCGTACGTTCTTTCGGGGGCTTTTTCTGGGAAAGAGGCTCTAAACGCTTTTCCCTGGGTTTGTGCTGCACCTGCTTCTGCCTGTTCTACGTTAGCAGAAACGAAGTGGCACGTTTATCATACTAGCGACATCCATCCATGAGTGAAATAGGAGGCAGCAAAACCGGGAGCGCGTTTGACTGGGAAGTGCTGCGGAAGATATTCCGGTTTGTGAAACCGTACCAGAAGGTGTTTTATCTGGTCATTTTTTTAACGGTCGCCTCGGCGGTTTTGGCAACTGTCCGGCCATTCCTCATCCAGGAAATGGTGGACAAGCAGATCCTGCAATACAACTGGCAGGGCGTGAACCGCATGTTCCTGTGGCTTATTGTGCTGCTGGTGGCCCATACCGCCGTGTCATACTTCCACACCTACTTCGCCGGTTGGCTGGGGCAGTACGTGGTGCGCGACATCCGGGTGAAACTGTATGAACACATCCTCAAGCTTAGGCTGAAGTTCTATGACCGCACGCCCATTGGGACGCTGGTGACGCGTAACGTGAGCGATGTGGAAACGCTGTCAGACGTGTTTTCTGAGGGTTTGGCCGCCATGATAGGTGATGTGCTCCAGCTTATCTTCATCCTGATCTACATGTTCTGGATTGACTGGAAACTCACGTTGGTCAGCCTTTCCATGTTCCCGCTGCTCATCATTAGCACGTACATTTTCAAGGAGAAAGTGAAAGACTCGTTCCAGGAGGTGCGGGGCGCGGTGGCCAGGCTGAACGCCTTTGTGCAGGAACATATCACGGGCATGATGGTGGTACAGATCTTCAGCAATGAGGAGCGGGAAATGAAGAAATTCCAGGCCATCAACAAAGAACACACCCGCGCCAACATCAAGTCTGTTTTGTACTACTCCATCTACTTCCCGGTGGCCGAGGTCATTGGCGCCGCCGGAACGGGCCTGTTGGTGTGGTACGGGGCCAAAGGCGTGATTCAGGAAACGGTTACCTTGGGGTCGCTCATCGCCTTTATCATGTACATAGGCATGTTCTTCAGGCCCATCCGGCAGATTGCCGATAGGTTCAATACGCTGCAACTGGGCGTGGTGAGTTCTGAGCGGATCATGCGGTTGCTGGAAAGCAAGGAGATGATCTCAGACTCGGGCACCTATGCCCCCAAAGAAATCAAAGGCGCGGTGGACTTTGAGAACGTCTGGTTTGCCTACAATGACGAAGATTGGGTGCTCAAAGGCGTTTCGTTTGCCGTGCATCCGGGCCAGACAGTGGCGCTGGTAGGTGCCACCGGAGCCGGTAAGACATCTGTCATCAACCTATTGAGCCGCTTCTACGAAATCAACAAAGGTACTATCAAAGTAGATGGCCGGGACGTGAAGGAATATGACCTGGAGGTGTTGCGCCAGCAGATAGGCGTGGTGCTCCAAGATGTGTTCCTGTTCTCCGGCACCATCGCCGACAACATCAGCCTAGGCAACAAAGAAATCACCGAAGACCAGATGTGGGAAGCCGCCCGCCTGGTGGGGGCCGACAGATTCATTGAACGCCTGCCCGGTGGCCTGCACTACAACGTGATGGAACGCGGCGCGACCTTGTCTGTGGGGCAGCGGCAGCTGATTTCGTTTGTGCGCGCCATGGTGTACAACCCTAGGATCATCATTCTGGACGAGGCCACTTCCAGCGTAGATTCTGAGACCGAGGAGCTGATTCAGTTCGCCATTGGGCAGTTGATGCAGGGCCGTACGTCTATTGTGATAGCCCACCGCCTCTCCACCATCCAGAAGGCCGACAACATCATTGTGCTGGACAGGGGCGAGATCAAGGAAAGCGGCCGGCATGAAGAGCTTATCCAGTCGGGTGGGTACTACGCCCAGTTACACGAGATGCAGTACAAGAACTTTGTATAGAGAGTGCCCCGTTTTAAGGCTGGTTTTAGAAAAACAGCCTTAAAACGGGTGGGCCATACAAGCGAGGCATTGGTGTTTATAGGTTACCTTTGCCTTCTTTACAGCAGCTCAAAAGAAATAAGATAGAATCAAATGAGGAAGTTCTTGATTTACCTGGCGGTAATAGTTGGCGTGGCGTTGGTGGCGTACACGTACATGGGTGGCTTTGCCGAGGTAAAAGTTTCGCAGGCTATGTCATCGCCAGCGGTGATTGCCGGTAAATATTATGAGGGCAGCACAGATTCAGAGGAGTTGGGGCAGATTTACCAAGAAGTGGGCAAAGCCGTAGAGCAGAAGCAGCTCACCGGCGACTTTGCGGGCATTTACTACAACAATCCCAACCAAGAGTCTAAAACGGTGAAGGCCTTTATTGGGGTAGCCGTGCAAGATTCCAGCGTTGCCTTGCCCACCGGGTTTACGGTTAGGGCAGTGCCTGCGGGCAGGCCGGTGTTGAAGGGGGAACTGGATGCCAACATCACCATCGCGCCCAAACGCATTTACGGAGCCCTTTTTGAGTACGCAGAGGAAAACAAGCTTGCCTTGCAGGAGTTCTACGTGGAACGTTTCCCCGAGGGAAAACCTGCCGTGATTGAAGTAGCCTTGGCAAAGAAGTAAACGTCTGTTTTAGGGCTGATTTAGCGAAAACAGCCTTAAAACGTAGGGCAGGGCCTCTGGGAGTCATTTCCGGAGGCTCTTTTTGTAGCTGCTTTCAGTTGCTGTAAACTCTTGTCACCCTCTTTCGCAGGCGTACCCGCTGAAGCGGGCAGTTTATAGAAGTAATGCAAAAAAGAAGGATCAGCTTTCTACGGCTGATCCTTTCGTTTACGCGTCATGGCTTGCGCCTTATCTATTATAAATCATCCCCGTGTAGGGGTACAGGTTCTGTTAGCTGCGGGTATTCATAATCCTGAACGCCTCGGCTCTGGTAATCTCTTTTTCCAGCAGCAGTAGGTTGTTCGCATTAATGATCAGGAGCAGAAATTGGTTTTTCAGGTCATGGTAGTAAATCAACATGGTCAAGTCTTCATAACCACGTTTGAAAATATTTCTGGCCTTTGTTCTTAAATTATATAGTTCCAATTTTATCTGCCTCAGTTTACCTGCCATAACGCTCAGCCTTCTTTCTTCCATGGGCTTGTTGAGTAGTTATACTGAAATGGAGGTAATGGGGTTACGGTAAAATGATAGAATAAAATTGTATTATGCAGGTGTGATGCCTGGTTTAATTATATGTAACTAGCTTATGTGTTGAACATTGTGAAAAATATTTACTTGTTCAGGGAAATATTGTTTAGGCTTTTTCTTGGACAATGGTTAGCGAGTAAGAAAGTAGAAGAAGTTGCTGGTCGCTAATTCTCTGCTGCAGATGTATGTTGTTTGCAAGCAAGGAAAGGTAGGCGCTGCTTTGCCACACCCTTTGATAAATAACATTAGGAGCGGCCCCGCACAGAATGACCCATGGAATGTGAGACATTCTGTGCTTGCCTGCTGTTACGCACTCCTGCTGGTGGTTCCCGGCGAGTCCGGAGACTCGCTTCAACCCTAGTCACGGGACTGGAGTCTCGCGCCAGTTATTTCCATACCTGTGAGGTCTTTAAGACCTCACAGGTATTTGCGGTTTGGGTTCTTTTTATGAAAAACAGGCCCAAAACGCAGCAGTGGGGTTCTCTTCTACTGGCTCATCCCACCCCACAGGATTTTTGCGCGCATTTCGTTCCCCCTTTGAGGGCCTAGGATGACAAGGTCAGTTGAGGAACCCAGAACCATGGAGCAAAGCATAGAACCCCCGGGAGCAGCATCGGGAAGGCGTGAATCTGCACGAGTATTCATCCTCGGCCTTTAAAGGCTCATCTTGTAGAGAAAAATCTTTCCTTGCTGTTCGGGAGTTCTACTCCCGAACCCGCCTGCTGCGGAGTTCCACTCCGCCGGGAGCCACGGGCAAAAGAAGGGGAGTGGAACTCCCCGGCAGTAAGCTTTCGGAGTGGAACTCCGAAAGCGCGGTTTGATTCTCTGGAATCTTTTGGAAATAAATAACCGTTCCTTTTTCCCTACAAGATGAGCTTCAAAGGGGATATCAGATATCGTTCTTCACCATGCTGGACTTATGGGGTAGGGTCAGCTACTGGAGAGGGGCTAGGCTATCTCTAGCGGAAGGTCAGGGGGTAGTAAATCTGTTAGAAAGTGTTCGGCCAGGGGTGGAAGAATGGGGTGGCTGCGGGAAATAGGGAGGGGAAGGTGGGGCAAAAAAAGACCCCAGCACCGGTGAGGCGGGGCTGAGGTCTCTGTTCGTGATTCCTTTTCAATTCTCTGAGAAGGTATAACCACAGAAGTTATAGATCTCAGCCAGAGGGGCTACTGGTGGCATGGTTTCTTGCAGCACCAGCGGGGGATTATGGGTTGATTCAAAACCCCAGCGGTTGCGGTTGCAGTAATGCAACTCTTTCGGTAATTCCAGTTTTCGGTGTTGTCCCATGATATACCTCCTGCTATTAAGATTGAAATACTAGGTGTTACCCCTACCTAAACACGTCACTTTCAATAAATTTACTTTTAGCCCAGGCACCCTTGAACATCATTTACGCGCAGAGCACTTATGCCTGCCATGAAAAGAACTTAGGCGGATGGGTGCCACCGCTATCTCTTCTGGGGCACTGGGGCTGGCAATAGTGATATCACTAAAACGGCCCTTGGGCGAACAAAGAACGCTGAAAACAGTTCGGCAGTATCTCCTGCGGTTTGCATAGTCCTGCCCCCGGTATTATTTGTTTCCCCTACTTTACGGCTGCTTAGCAGGTAATGGAACTAGCCGGTTCCCTGCGGGCATGCCCAGGCATGAGGTCGTAGTTGTAGCGTCATTTGCTAAAAGCATGCCATAAACAGAGGCTAGATATGCCTCGTCAAATCTCTGATTCTGCTACGCAGTTGGTCAAGGTGGTTTTGCTGTTGCTTCTGCTTGTCAATTTCCTCCAGTTGGTGCAGCAGCACCTGCATCTCGGCTAAATAGGCAGATCGGTCTTTCTTTAATCCTGCCGGAGGTACGTTCTCGCCCTCTTTCCCTTCTGTTTTGAACACATTGCCTTCGCCATAGATCACCCACCGCGAGTTCAGGTCTGGCAACTGCTTTAGCAAGGCCACCAAGTCATCCATGCAATAGTCTTCTCCCTGCAGAATGCAGCCCACAATATCTGGAGGCGTTTGGGTGAGTTGGCTTAGTTGGTACACATCTACCTCTTTTATACGCATGTAGAAATTGAGTCTGGCGCTGGTCTGCTGAAGGTTAATAGCCATAGGGTGAGTAGGTTAGAAGTACGGGTAAACGGTACCGCCCGATCTTGGTACAAAGGAAATGGCGTATCAGGAGCGGTGTCAATTCTTTTTGCTCATACGCAATTTAAGGAACTTGCGTTGAAGTGCCCGCGTCTGCTAGAGGCAGGTTTTACCACCGGGGGCCAAGAAGAATCCCAGCGTTGTTATAGTACTTATTACAGGAAAGCCTCTCCAGGAAGAAGAAGCTTTTACGGCTTGAGAATCAGAAAATAGGGGCAAAAGAGAGGCGGTGGCAATAGAACATGGCCGTAAACACCTGCCTTTTAACTTGATAAAATTAAGTTAAACAAAGATTTACTAAACTTGTATTATATTTGTTCCATAGACACATACGGGTAATTCTGTCTTGCCCCCTCTATAACAAAGAATTTATATGAAAACCCAGTTTGAGCCGTTGGATCTGATCATGTTGGTAGACGATGATGACACCACCAACTTTGTGAACAAGCGATTATTGACCAAACTGGGGGTAGCCCGGGAGATTCTGATCAAAAAGAATGGAGCCGAGGCCTTAGAGTACCTGCAGAAGTCCGCCCAGGATGGCGCGGCATACCCAGACCTTATTTTCCTGGATATCAAAATGCCGGTAATGGACGGGTTCAGTTTTCTGGACGAGTACCATAACCTTGCGCTGTCTGAGAACGGCAGCATGATTATCCTGATGTTGACCTCTTCGGCCAGCTTTTATGACCTGGAGCGCCTGAAAGGCTATGCCTCAGTGAAGAAGCATTTCTCCAAAGCATTAACGGAGAGCGATGTCCGGGATATCATGAATGATTATTATAAAAAGAACTAGTACCCCTATTGAAAGACTGGTGCGCCTTAGCAGGAGACGGTGGAGCACCAGAACCCACCCCTGCCCCTCCAAGGAGGGGAATACGCCTTCTTCTTTATAGCGCGGAGTTATTTCGTGACTTTTGATAAAGCTTCAGTAAGTCACGGAAGTACTGCTGATGCGTTTTAGGGCTGATTTTCAGAAAATGGACACTAAACGCATCAACGTGCAGATCAGATGCCAGTAGAGACCAGGCGCTGCCTTGTCTCTACTGGCACGCATTGCTTCTACGGTTGGTTTTACTGCGGGTGCAGACATTCGCCCCAGCGTTTTGGGGCTGTTTTGGGGAAAATAGGCAAGAAACGGCAACTTCCGCGGCATAGTAAATGAGAGTTCCCCCACAAACTTCTGCTCCTTTCCCCAGTTCCAGTCTTCCCCGAGCGCTTACCGCCAAAGATGAAACAATACAGCACCTGCACCCACGAAACGAACGGACATCCAAGGGAACACCGTAAGGCGTGCACCTGCCAACCTCTCAATAGAAACTAGTCCCAAGCAGAGGCCAAAGCGCAGAAAAAGCCAATGTATAAGTAGGTCTTTCTCTTTGGTGGGGTACAAGGCTTCCTGATCTACTTTATGCAAGAGCACTTATCGGCTGGGGCACCAACTCTGGCTCAGAGGGCCAGGTGAAATGCATGGCGGTTCCCCGGCCTTCAGACTGCACCCATACACGGCCCTGCTTCTCCTGCATGATTTTGCGGACAATCGCTAACCCAATACCGGTGCTGCCCGGGTGGTTCACGTCGTTGGTGGTCTCAAACAACTCAAAGATCTTTTCCTGGTCTTCCGCCGGAATGCCCGGGCCATCATCTTCCACCACAAACTCCCAGTGCCGGTTCTTCTGGAACGCCTTCACCCACACGTGCCCGGCGGGCAGGTCATGGTACCTAAGGGCATTGCTTAAGAGGTTCCCGAAAATCTGCTGTAAGTAGATTTCCTCTGCTTCAATAACCGGTAAATCAGGGGGGATGTGCAGCTGGAACCCCGCTGGAACAGTGAGGCTGGCGATCACGTTACGGACTAATTGCCCTACTGAGACAGGTTTCTTCTGTATCTGTTGGCGGCCCGTGAGGGAGTACGCCAGAACGTCACTGATCAGGTGCTCCATGCGGGAGGTCTGCCTCTGAATCATGGGCATCACGGCCAGGGCCTCTTCTTTGTTGTCTTCCTCCAGTAAATCAGTAACCGCAGAGGCCAGGCCCAGGATATTTTGCAGCGGAGCTTTCAGGTCGTGCGTAATGGTATGGGCAAACTCGTCTAAGGTTCTATTTACCCGCTCTAACTGCTGGTTCTTGGATTCCCGTTCCTGGAGCAGGGCGTGGATCTCATGGTTAGAGGTTTGCAGTTCCTGGTTCAGGTGCTGGATTTCCTGCAATTGGTATTCGGCCTCAATGGTGCGCACCTGCAGTTGCTCCATAAGCTCAATGAGCTGCTTGTTCTGGCGTTTTATCTCGGCGTAAGGCGATATCTCAGACTCATTGTTGAAGTAGTTGGCCCACCCCTGGATGATGGCTTTGTTGATAGGCGGGTGGTTGGCCGGAATACGCTTCTGGAGCCGTACGCGGGTGCCCTTCTCAAAATCACTGTCCAGCGAAAAATAGTCCACCAGTTTGCGGGAGCTGTAGATGCCCTGGCCTTTGCCTCCGGCGGGGGGGTATTTCCTGTCCAGAATATCCTGCACGTTGGGGATGCCCCGGCCTCTGTCTGCGACAAACGCCTCCAGAGACAAAAGTCCCCGGTTCTCTACCATGCTAAACCGAATGGTTCCTTCCCCCACGTGCTCCAGAACGTTACGGCAGATCTCAGAGACGGCCGTGGCAAACTTGGTCTGCGAGGCAACGGGTAGCCCCGAGAACTCAGAAAGCTGCATGGTGCGTTTGTAGGCCAATACCACATCCAGTTCGTTCTGCAGCTTAATGATAGTGATAGGTTGATCCATGGGGTTAGTCAGTAGCCCGTACCACCACTACCAAAGTATCATCGGTGGTGCGGGTGTTGTCTTTGTAGAGTACTGCCGCTATCAACGTAAGATCATGCCTGGTCAGTTCCGGGTACTTGGTTAAATCCCAGCGGCTTTTCAGGCCGTCTGAGTGCAGAATCATGAGATTGCCCCGTTCCCAGGTAAGCTGTTGGTCATTGAGGGTGTTGGGCATGCTCATGCCCAGGGTGCCATTGTAAGAAAGCAGGCTTTTGGGCTTGTCAGGCATGATAAGACGGCCCGCAATATTCCCGATGCCGCAAAAAAGCAAGGTGCCGTCCTCGGCATTCCAGTGCGCCAAAGCCCCTACGGCTCCCCGGGTTCTCTTGATGGCGGCATGTACGGCCCGCAGCATCTCAGAAGGGGCTTGCTTGGGTTGTTGCTGAAAGGCGTGGAGGGCGTTGGTGGCGGCCTCGTGGGCATGTTCCCCGTGGCCCAACCCGTCCAGCACCATCAGGTAAGCGCCCTGGTGCGACAGGCGCAGGCCCCAGCCATCGCCGCTTACCTTTTCGCCGGGTTTGGGCACCAGCACCGCGCCCACCTGAAACTTTTGCTCACTTCTGGCCGCCCCCTTAGGGGCTTTCCCCTTCCGGTAAATGCGGGAGAGAATGACCGTGCCTACGCCGCGTTGCGAGTAGATGTCAAAGAAGTCTGATTGCCGTTTGATGGCACCCAGGCCCTGGCCCATACTGCCAAACGTAGAAACGCCGTCTTCCATCATGCGCTGCGGGTCGCTCATGCCGGGGCCGTTGTCCAGGCAAAGCAGCTCAATGCCGCAGGCTTTCCCGTTCTCCTGGCAAATAGGTTTGACTAAAAGCTCACCGCCTTTAGAGCTGGCATGTTTTACCAGATTGGTGGCCATCTCGGTTACCACTAGGCTTACGCGGCCTACTTCGGCTTCTGAGAAGCCAGCGGCTTCGGCTATCTTTCCAATGTCACGCCGGACAATGTTTTGGAAGGTGCGGTCTGCGAGCGGGAAGTAGTGATGTTCAGCGAAATTAAAGTCCATTTTTCCACCGGATAATTGTGACCGTGGTGCCTTTGCCGGGTTCGCTCTTGATGTCGAACTCGTTTACGAGGCGCTTGGCGCCTGGCAGCCCCAGTCCTAAGCTCTTTCCGGTAGAATAACCGTCTTTCATGGCTAAGGTTACGTCTTTGATGCCCGGCCCTTCATCTGTGAAAATAAGGCGCACCCCGGGTATGCTGTTTCGGCTGACAATCTCTAGCTGCGTGATGCCGCCGCCGCCGTAGCGCAGCATGTTGCGCACCAATTCACTGGCCGCCGTAATGAGCTTGGTTTGGTTTACCAGGCTCATGCCAATCTTGGTGGCCAGTTCTTTGATCCGGTTCCGGAACAAAACAACGTCCTGTTCTTTCTGGATGGAGAGCTTCTCTTTAGACAAAACTATCATAGAGGCCTTCTTCGTCAGTGTCTAGTTGGCCAATTTTGGTGCGCAATAGTTCCATGCCTTGCTCCACGTCTAATGCCGTGTGTACGCCAGAGAGGGTAAGGCCTAATTCTACCAGCGTTATGGCTACCGCCGGTTGCATGCCTACCACTACGGTGGCGGCATCCATGATTTTGGACATGGACGCAATGTTACCCAAGATGCGGCCCATGAAAGAGTCCACAATGCTTACGGCAGAAATATCAATCAATACTCCTTTGGCTTCGGTCTTGCTCACCATGTTGATGAGGTCGTTTTCCAGCGTGAGGGCCAGCCGGTCATACAAATCCACTTGGATGGTTACCAGCAAGAAGGGGCCCATCTTTAAAATAGGAATTCTTTCCATGGAGCGGCTGGTTAAAACCCGAAGTTCTGTTTAGAGCCTGTCTGGCCGGTTTGCGCAGCCTTTGTCACCTGTATGTTCAGCATGGCGAAAGACATCTTCAAGGCACTGGCCAACGAGGCTTTGGTGTAGATGTTGGTAAGGTCAATGCCCAAGTGCACAATGGTTTGGGCAATCTCGGCCCTGATTCCACTGATGATGCACTCGGCCCCCATCAGTCTGGCGGCGCTTACGGTTTTGATCAGATGCTGGGCTACCAGTGAGTCAACGGTTGGCACGCCAGAGATATCCAGAATGGCGATGCGGCTACCGGTGGCTACAATCTCCTCTAACAGGGCTTCCATCACCACTTGGGTGCGGGCACTGTCTAAGGTGCCAATGATGGGTAACGCCAGAATGCCCTCCCACACCCGGATAACGGGCGTAGAGATCTCGCTCATCTCATTGGTCTGGCGCAGGATCACCTCTTCCCTGCCTTTGATGTAGGTCTCCATGGTAACCAGGCTGAGGCTATCCATGATTTTGTTCATGGCGATGATCTCTTTGTAAAGGATGGCTGGCTCTTCTCTGAAGCGCTCTTCCAGCATCTGGCTCAGCACCTCTTTCAGGCTCAGGATGTACGAGCTGGTTTCACGGGGAGAGAAGCCCTGGCGTGCCCGGGAAATAGAAATCTCGTTTAGAATATCATGAATGGGCTCATACCCGGCTGAGTCTGTATCTTCGGCCTGCGCAGAGGAAAAGGCTTTGAGCAGCGAGGTCAGGAATTCTTCTGATTGCTGCTGCAATTCTGCCACACTCATGAGATCATCCCGCAGGGCGGCATCTTTGGTCTGGTTGGCCATCCAGACCTCCATGATTTGCTTTTTCTTTGCTTTCAGGGCAGCGGCGCTTTCTTTATTCATAAGGGGGTTAGTTGTCGGTTGGGAAGACAGTGTAACGTTTTACGCCTCTTTTTCAGAAAACAGCCCATAAACGGTGGGTGCGAGGCTTGCGGGTAAAAGTAAGAAATAAAGCGTCTAAACGGGCGAGATACTTTTTTGTTTTTAGAGCATGTTTAAATTTTAGATTGGTAAGCGAGAATTTAAACATGCTCTTAGAAAAGCCCTTGCCTGCCAGCGGTAAAAACGAAAGTCCCCGCCGGGAAAACCAGCGGGGGCTTTTGTCCAGAGAGTGGTGAGCCAAACCCAGGCAGGTGGCTGCCGTTCTGTTTTGGGGCTGTTTTAGAGAAAACAGCCCTAAAACAGAAGTTCTACTCCGTCTTGAGCGCCCGTACCGGATTGGAGACCGCCGCCCGCAGGGCCTGTACGCTCACGGTAGTCAAGGCAATGAATAACGTCAACGCTCCGGCCGCTAAGAACACCCAATAACTAATGTCTATGCGGTAGGTGAAATCCTGCAGCCATTTGTCCATGAAGTAATAGGAGATGGGGGCGGCAATGACAAAGGCTATCAATACCAAGGCGGCAAAATCCCTGGAAAACAAGGCCACAATGCTGCCCGAGGAAGCGCCCAGAACCTTGCGCACGCCCACTTCTTTGGTGCGCTGGGTTACCATGAAAGACACCAGGCCGTACAACCCCAAACACCCAATGAGAATGGCAATGACTGAGAAGATCTTAAAGAGGGTAGCCTGCCGCTGCTCTTCTTCATAAAAGCCGGCAATGGTGTCGTCCAGAAACTCATAGTCAAACACGTCATGGGGGTAGGCGGTAGACCAGACTTTCTGCAGATGGGCAATGGCAGATTTGGCGTCTTTCAGCTCAATTTTGGCGTTGACGCAATAGTAGAAGTAATTCCAGGTTGACATGGCCACGGGGTCAATGGTCTCATGCAGAGAGCCTACGTGGTAGTCTTTCACCACCCCCACAATGCGGCCTTCATTCTGCCCGCCGTTCACTACCATTTTCTTGCCTAGGGCTGCAGGGGCGCTTTTTTCCCCTACCTGTCTCAGGAAAGTCTCATTCACCACAAACTCATTGATGGTGTCAGACTTCGCGTACATGCGGCCCGCTACCAGCGGAATGTTGAACGTCTTGAGGTAAGACTCATCGGCAAACCTGAAGTTCACGTTGAAATGGCGTTCTACGGAGTAATCATCATAGCTGAAAGACATGTTCATGGTCACATCTGCCGAAGGCGGTGAAATGGCAAACGTGGTGGATTTTACACCCGGGTGGGCTTCCAGTTGCTGGCGCAGGGGCATTAAGTCTTCTGCTTTCTGGGCGGGCAACGGAATGGTGACAATGGCCTCTTTGTCAAACCCCAGGGGCGCCGTTCTAAAGAACTCCATCTGGTCATGTACTACTATGGTGCAGATGATGAGCACCTGGCAAATGGTAAACTGCAGCACCACCAACGCCCTGCGCAGGGAAAGACCTGCGGTACGGGCGGTGGCCACCTTGCTTTTCAACGCCGAGATAGGTTTGAAGCCAGAGAGAATGAGTGCGGGGTAAAGACCCGCAAAAAATGTGACCAGAATGAACACCGCCGCTAAAAAGGCGGCGGCCGCTGTATTCTCCAGAAGGGAGAAGGTGATGTGCAGAGCCAGCAACTGGTTCAGGTACGGCAACAGTAACTCTGTGAGCACCACAGAAACCAGCAGGGAGGCAAGGGCAATGACGCCAGTCTCGCTAAGGAACTGCACGACCAGCTGGCTTCGGCTGGCCCCCAGCACTTTGCGCATGCCCACTTCCTTGGCGCGGCGCATGGCCTGGGCGGTGGCCATGTTCACAAAGTTGATACAGGCAATCAACACCAGGAATGCCCCAATGGTGGCCAGTGCCCACAGCGTCTTCATGCTTACGGTGCGGTCACTGTAGTTGGAGTATCCCTCATGAAAGTGCAGGCTGGAAAGGGGCTGTAGCGTAAACCATTCCTTTTCGCCAGGCCTGCGGACACGGTATTTGTTCGCGATTTCATTGATACGGGCCTCCGCTTGCTTGGCCGAGGCACCAGGGGGAAGGGCAAAATACACCTGCTGACTGCTATTGGTGCTGTTCCAGCCGCTTGTGCTAAACGTGCTTACCTCTTTGCTTACCTCATAGGGCACTAGCATGACAAAAGGAATGTCTGTGTTGGCGGGGGCGTCTGGGATCACGCCTTTCACTTGCAGGTTGGTCTTGCCATTCATGCGCACCACCTTGCCCACGGCATTCCCCTCGGGGAAAAACTTTTTGGCAATAGATGCTGTGAGCAGAACAGAGTTGGGGTCTTTTAGCGCTTGCCTTGCATCTACGCCGTTGGTGGCAAAGTCAAAGAGATCAAAGAAGTCAGGCTCCACAAACATGATGGAACCTTTCTCCCTGAACTTTCTGGGGGCTTGGGTAGTGTCGCTGGGAAGGATGGCGAAGGTGCCGCCCTCTTCCTCGTGCATGTGGGTTGCCGGCTTCAACTCTGGGAGCGAGGCCTTGAGGGCGGCCAGCAGGGGAACAGGGGTGCCCGCCGAGGTGTGGTGCCCATTCTGGTCATCAGAGTCAATGTTGATGCGGTAGATACGGTCTGCCTTGCGGTGGAACCTGTCAAAGCTCAGCTCATGCCGTATCACCAGAAACAAAAGCAAACTGCAGGTAATTCCTAGCGCCAGGCCCACCACGTTGAGGCTGGTGTAGCTCAGGTTGCGGCGCAGCGTGCGCACGGCCACCAATAGATAGTTCTTAAACATAGTAACCGCTATTACAGGATAGCCAGTTCTTTCACATTCTCAGAGATGATCTGCCCGTCAAACAGGTTCACAATGCGGTGGGCGTAGTCGGCATCGGTGGGGGAGTGGGTGACCATCACAATGGTGGTGCCTTGCTCGTTCAAGGTGCCCAACAACTGCATCACTTCCTGCCCATGCGCCGAGTCCAGGTTACCGGTGGGCTCATCGGCTAAGAGCAATTTGGGCCTGGCCACCACGGCGCGGGCAATGGCCACCCGCTGCTGCTGCCCACCCGATAATTGCTGCGGGAAGTGGTTGCGGCGGTGCGCAATCTGCATCTGCTCCAAGATCTGCTCCACGCGCTGTTTGCGCTCGGCGTTGCCCACTTTCAGGTAAATCAAAGGCAATTCCACGTTTTCATACACCGTCAGTTCATCAATCAGGTTGAAACTCTGGAACACGAACCCCAGGTGCTCTTTGCGCAGATTGGCCCGCTGCCGCTCACTGAATCTGGAGATCTCCTTGTCCAGAAAATAGAACTCACCGCTGGTAGGGTTGTCCAGGAGCCCGATGATGTTCAGCAGCGTAGATTTTCCGCAACCCGACGGCCCCATAATGGCCAGGAACTCGCCCTGTTTCACGTGGAGGTTCACATTCACCAGGGCAGTGGTTTCCACTTCATCAGTGGTATATTTCTTCTGAAGGTTGACGGTCTTTAACATATAGCTTACTTGTTGATTGTTAATTGCTTATTGTTTTTGTGAAGTGTGTTTCCCCTTGCAGGAACCCTGTCTATGGCCCGGATTTACTTCCGTGCCTTGAGGAGTTCTCTATATTGTAAGGCACGGAAGTAAATCCGCGGCATAGTTGCGTGCCCAATTCAACGCAGGACTCAGAACTCAGAACTGGAGCTGAGGTAGTCTGTTTAAGGGCTACTTTCTTAAAAGTAGCCCTTAAACAGACTACCTCAGCTCCAACTTGTCTTTGTCATTGAAGGCGTCATAAGAAGAGACAATCACCTGCTCGCCGGGTTTCAGGCCTTCCAGTACTTCGTAGTACTCAGGGTTCTGGCGGCCCAGCCGGATGTTGCGTTTAGCGGCTACTTTTCCCGTTTCATCCAGAACGTAGGCCCAGGCGCCGCCGGTGCTTTGGTAGAAACCGCCTCTGGGCAGCAGTACCGCCGGGGCCGGATCAGATAATTGGAGCCTGATTTGCAAGGTCTGGCCTCGCCTGATGCTTTCGGGCACTCTGCCAATAAACTTCATGTCTACCGGAAACCGGCCGTTGGTTACTTCGGAGTACACCAGAGAGATTTCCAGCGGATAGGTTTGGCCGTTGTAAGTGAAGCTGCCCTGCTGCCCGGCAAACACGCGGCTCACGTAGTGCTGGTCTAACTCGGCTTTTACTTTGAAACCGCTCAAGTCATCAATCTGGCCAATCACCTGCCCCGGCTGCACGGGCGTTCCCAATTCGACCTGAATAGAAGAAAGTTGCCCCGAAATAGGCGCTTTGATGTACAGGTTCTTGAGGTTGTCTTCCATCATCTGCAGGTTGCGGCTGGTGCGGGCAATGGTGGTCTCCAACTGGGCAATCTGCTGGCGGGCATTGTTCTCCTCAAACTTCTGCGACTCCAGTTCAATGGCCCGCTCGGCTTTGAGGCGCTCGTATTCTCTCCTGAACCCGAAGAACTCCTGCTGGGAGACGGCCTTGGCTTCATAGAGGGAGATATTGCGCTCATACACATCTTTGGCCGCGTCTACCTGCGCGTCCAACGTGGTTAGTCGGCGTCTTAGGTTAAATTTGTTTTGCTGGAGGCTCAGTTTAGAACTCTGCAGGTTGTTGATGAGGTCGTTCATGAGCGTTTCCTGGTTCATGAAATCCAGCACCAGCCGGTTGTTGGTCAGTTTGAGGATAAGGTCGCCTTGGCGCACGGGTTTGCCGCCTTCCAGGTACTTCTGGTCTACGGTACCGCCTTCCACGGCCGGAATCATAATGGTCTTGATGGGGTGCACCGTGCCGTCTACCGGAATAAACTCCTGAAAAGAACCCTGGCTTACCGAGGCGATGGTGGTCTTTTGGGTCTCTACGTTCAGCTTGGAGCTGTTGTCGGCAAAGGCGATAAAGTAAGTGACCAGTCCAATCAGAACAACAGCCAGCGCGTAGCCGGCAATCTTCTTAGGGGGCCAGCGCTTCTTTTCTATGATACGATCCATGGGAATACACTCAATTTCGGGTTACCTCTGCCAATTGCTGTGCCATTTTCATAAGATGCTGAGTAACAGCCGGTATTCAAGATTGCTGCTTTCAAATGTGTCCGCTGGCGTACACTTTTTGTTCATGCCCGCACAGCCTCCAGCTACAATGGACACTCCTGTTTTGAGCTGGTTTTAAGAAAAACAGGCCTAAAACAGGCTAGGCAGAGTAGTTGGTTACACGTGAGGTGCTAAGGCCTTGACAAACCATTAAAAATAAATTTGAAACTTTCGCCTTCTTATGTATGTATATACATTAAATGTACATACATTTGTCTTGTTCTCCCAGGGGAACCATAGAAACAATCATTTTCAAACAAAATAGAAAGTAAGATTATGGCAACTACAAAATGGGCGCTAGACCCAATGCACAGCGAGGTTCAATTTAAAGTAAAACACCTGATGATCACCACGGTGACCGGTTATTTCCAAAGCTTCAACGTAGAGGCCGAAACCGCCGATGAGCAGTTCACCAGCGCCGGCAGCGTCATCTTCACCGCCGATGTCAGCTCCATCAGCACCAACAACGAGCAACGCGATACGCACCTGAAATCTCCGGATTTCTTTGATGCCGAGACGCACGCGGGCATCCGGTTTGTGGGCACCAACTATGAAAATATTGGCGGTGACCAATACAAACTGCACGGCGACCTCACCATCAAAGGCGTGACCAAACCCGTGACCGTGCATGTAGAGTTCGGCGGTATTGTGGTAGACCCTTACGGGCAAACCAAAGCGGGCTTCACCGTAACCGGTAAAATCAGCCGCAAGGAGTTTGGTTTGACCTGGAATGCCGTGACCGAGGCTGGAAGCGTGGTAGTAAGCGACGAGATCAAACTGCAGGCCGAGATCCAATTGGTGAAACAAGCCTAGAGTGCTTCTTTGGGCAAGAGCCGTTTTAAAGGTCTTTTGCCCAAAGTAAGCTAAAAACGAACTTGGCTTAACTTGTTCATTCTTAGGCGATGACCGTACAACCCTTCAAAAAACGGGAGTCATATAAAAGTAATGATTTCCCGCGCCCGCGTCCCGCGAGTGTGGGTTGCCTGCGGCCTCTGGCCGCTTCTATTTCTATCCAATGCGGCGGGACACCGGAGTTATCTCACACTCGCCAGAGGCGAGCGAATGTTAGGTTTATCATTACTTTTCCGGGACTACCCCCAAAACGTGTATGCAATTTGAGCGCTATAATCCCGCAGACAGAGGCCTGAAAGACCTGGGCTGGTTGCAAAGCAATTTCATCTTCAGCTTTTCTGGCCATTACAATCCGGTGCGGGCGGGTTTCGGGTTGCTGCGGGTTTTCAATGATGACTATGTACAGCCTGAGAATGGGTTCGGTATTCATCCGCACGCCAACATGGAGATTATCTCTGTGATGCTGGCGGGCTCTATGAACCACATAGATTCTTTGGGCTACAAAGAGGTGGTGCACAAAGACTGGGTGCAGATCATGAGCGCGGGCAGCGGCCTTCGGCACGAGGAGCATAACGTGGGCCAGGCTGAGGTCAATTTTCTGCAGATCTGGATAGAGCCCAAGCTGCAGAACATCACACCCCGCTACCAGCGCCGGTACTTTCCGGAGGAGAAGCGGGTAAACCAATTGACCACCATCGTGAGCAACGAGGAAGGCCAGGGCCACTGCTGGATCAACCAGAACGCGAAGCTCTCCTTAGGCTACTTTGCGCAAGGCCAGCCGCTTTCTTATCAGTTCAAGCCGTTGAACAAGGCCGTGTTCGTGTTCAATATCAGCGGTACGCTCCAGGTGAATGGCCAGCCGCTACAGCCGCGCGAGGCCATTGGTATTTGGGAAACAGATCAACTTTATTTCACTTTTGAAACCGATAGCCGCTTCTTACTCATCGAGGTGCCTATCAATCATTGATACTACCATGGAAAACCAGATTTTAGGTCTGCACCACATTACGGCCATCGCCGATCAGGCCAAAAAGAACGTAGATTTCTATACCAAGGTGCTGGGCCTGCGTCTGCTCAAAAAAACCGTCAACTTTGACGATCCGGGCACCTATCATTTGTACTACGGCGACGAGAAAGGCAGCGCCGGTACCATCCTTACGTTCTTCCCGTACGAGGGTGCCCGCCGCGGCAGCGCCGGAACCGGGATGGCCACCAACATTGCCTACTCCGTGCCCGAGGGCAGCTTTGATTTCTGGATCGACCGTTTTGAGAAATACAACGTCCTCTACAACAAGCCCTCAGAGAAGTTCGGGGAGAAATACCTGACCTTCCTGGATCCGGACGGCCTGAAACTGGAATTGGTCATCCCCAAAAGCCACGATGCCCGCACCGCCTGGGAAACCGAGGAGGTGAAAGCTGAGGTAGCTACCAAGGGCTTCCATGGCGTGACCTTGACTTTAAGAGACATCCGGCAGACCGCCGGGGTCTTGACCGAGCTTTTGGGCTACAAACTGCTGGAGCAAAGCGGCCACCGTTACCGCTACCTCAACGAGAACGTAGCCGCCGCCGCTGTCATTGACCTGGTGCAACTGCCCAACGAAGCCCGCGGGATTGGCGGGGCCGGTACCAACCACCACATCGCGTTTAGGGTGAAGGACGAAGACGTGCTCCTGCATTTCCAGAAGAAGATCAGCGGCAGCGGCCTCAACATCACCAACAAGATTGACCGCAACTACTTCTATTCGCTCTACTTCCGGGAGCCGGGCGGCGTGCTGTTTGAGATAGCCACTGATAACCCAGGCTTTGGGATTGACGAGCCGTGGGATCAGTTGGGCCAACGCCTGCTGTTGCCCCCGCAGTACGAGCCGCGCCGCACCGATATTGAGGCTGTTTTGCCAAAACTGGGCTAAAAACGGCAATCGTTTTCATTTACTCATGGAGTGGTTTTCCCTTCAGACAGCCACCTTTTGACTTGTTAACCCATGTATACGCACCAGAAGAAAGTCATCACCCAGGGCAAACCACTGGCGGAAACCGGTAAGGCCCTGATCATGATCCACGGCCGCGGTGCCAGCGCGGAGAGTATTCTTTCCTTAGCCGAGCATCTGCCGGTAGATGACTTTTCGCTTTTCGCGCCGCAGGCCACCAACCATAGCTGGTACCCGTACAGCTTTATGGCACCCGCAGCCCAAAACCAACCGGCGCTAGATTTGGCTTTAGAGCAAATAGACCATGTAGTGCAAAGCATTTTAGGCGAAGGAGTCAGCAGCCAGGACATTTACCTGTTGGGTTTTTCGCAGGGGGCTTGTTTGACCGCAGAATACGCCACCCGCCACGCCCAACAGTTTGGCGGCTTGTTGCTGTTCACGGGCGGTTTGGTAGGCCAGCAGTTGGAACCTACCCAGTACCAAGGCGATTTTGCCAGCACTCCGGTGCTCATTACCACCGGTGACCCAGACCCGCACGTGCCCGTGGGCCGGGTGGAAGAGACCGTGAAAATCATGGAAGAGCGCGGCGCTGTGGTGACCAAGAAGATTTACCAGGGCAGGCCCCACACCATTTTGCAGGAAGAAATAGACCTGGCCCGGCAAATTCTTTCCAAAGCAGCAGCAAATAGCTAAATTGAGCCTAACACTAGCTGTCAACCCCATGGACTTAGCTCACTGCCAATAACGAGGCCGCCCGCCGTTTTGAGATCACACTAGAAGGCCATACCGCTTTCATAGACTATAAACTGCGGCTGGGCGTAATGACCGTTTTACACACCCAAGTACCAAAAGAGAGGGAAGGCCGGGGCATTGCGGGGGCATTGTCTAAGCGTGCGCTAGAGTACATGGCCGCATACCTCAAAAAGCCCCCCGAGTACCAGTATTTAGTCAAGCACTAATGTTAAAGGCTAAAATAAAGGTGAACGTTAACTCAGTGGCTATGCCCTTCCAAGTAGATTTCAAAGGCGAGAAGATTGTTCCGGTGGCAGAAGGGCAGTCTATTCTTGAGGCGTCCTTAGCCGCCGGTATCCCGCATTATCATGCCTGTGGGGGCAAAGGACAATGTACCACTTGCCGGGTGCTGGTACAGGAAGGAGAGGAGCATCTTTCGGAGTTGACCAGCTTTGAGAAAACCATCAAAGCAGTCCGGAAATTCCCAGATAACATCAGGCTGGCCTGCCAGGCACAGGTAACCGGCGAAGGCGTAAAGGTGCACAGGTTAATAAAAGACGATACAGACCGTTACATTTTCATTAACAGTGCTGAAGAGAACAGCACTGAGGTCATGGGAGTGCGTAGAAAGCTCGCGCTGTTTTTCATTGATATTCGCAATTTCACCCCCTTTATAGAAGCGCACCCCCCTTTTGATGTCATCCACATCATGCGTCGGATTTTCACCCTCCTGCGGAACGCAATTGAGCAGTATGGCGGTAGAATTATTGATACCGCCGGAGATGGCCTGTACGCGGTATTTGGCCTGGAATCCAAGATCAAGAAGGCGGCCGAAGCAGCCGTGTTGGCGGGGCTCAAAATCATGGAAGATGTGAAAATCTTCAACAACACCTACATGCGTCCTTACTTTAACCATTTCTTTGAAGTAGGCATTGGCGTGCACGTAGGCAGCGTGATTTATGGCAATGTGGGCATTGGGCTGAATAATAACTTGACCGTGATGGGCTACCCGGTAAACATTGCCGCCCGATTGCAAGCTGCCACCAAAGAATTGAACAACAGCTTTGTGATCTCTGAAAGAGCCTTCAGTCTTTTAAAAAATCCGCCTTACGTGACAAGTAGCGCCAACATCAATTTAAAAGGAGTAAGTAGTGCCTTTGAAGTAAGGTTGATTGGGAAGCCTTTTCAGTACATGGCAACATTCTCAAAGCCAGAACAGGGGCCGGTAGGCAATTCGGGCTAAGGTTTTGCTTTAATGATGTTTTCCAAGTTGATCAGGTCTGTTCTAAGCCCCTTTTTTGGAAAACAGCCCAGAAGTAGGGGCAATCCCGGGTGGTTGCCCATCGCGCATTTTGTTATCGTGCGAAAAAGGCACCACCAGGGATTGCCCCTGCATAGTGCAGTGTTCACCAGCGGACACTTTTTGTTCAGCGGTGAACACTGAAATGTCCGCCGGTTTTGTAAATTCACCCTGCCAGCCGCAAAAACGCATTTCCCTCCATCTGGCACAGTTTAGGTTTATCTTTCTAAAAACGTAACCAAAACCGCCGTGGAACAGAGCCTGGGTAAAATCTTGATCATAGATGACAACGAGGACATTCTCTTCTCCGCTAAAATGCTGCTGAAGAAACATGCCCAACAGGTACTCATTGAGAAAGATCCGCGCAAAATCCCGTTCCTGCTCAACCAAGATACCTATGACCTCATCCTGCTGGACATGAACTTCCGGGAAGACACCACCAGCGGCAACGAAGGCTTTTACTGGCTGAAGGAAATCCTGGCGAGAGACCCCAGTGCCGTCGTGATCATGATTACCGCTTTTGGGGATGTGGAAATGGCCGTGCGGGCCCTCAAAGAAGGCGCGACCGATTTTGTGCTCAAGCCCTGGCAGAACGAGAAACTGATTGCCACCTTGTCTGCGGCGGCCAAGCTGAAGACTTCCTACAAAGAAATCACCACGCTCAAGAAAACGAACTCGGCGCTGGCCTCGCAACTGAGCCAGAACGTGAATTTGGTAACAGGGCAAAGCCCGGCCATGCAGCAGTTGTTGCACCTCATGAACCGCGTAGCCAAAACCGATGCCGATGTGTTGCTCCTGGGTGAAAACGGAACCGGAAAAGAAGTCATCGCCCGTAGCCTGCACCAGCAGTCGGCGCGCGCCGATAAGGTGTTTATCTCCGTAGACATGGGTTCCCTCACAGAGACGCTGTTTGAAAGCGAGCTTTTCGGGCACAAGAAAGGCGCTTTTACAGATGCCAAAGAAGACCGTGTGGGTAGGTTTGAGATGGCCAACGGCGGCACCTTGTTCCTGGATGAGATCGGCAATTTGTCCATGGCCATGCAGGCCAAGCTACTCACCGTGCTGCAACGCCGTGAGGTGATTAGAGTAGGCACAGGCCAGCCCATTCCCATCAACGTGCGGCTCATCTGCGCCACCAATATGCCCTTGCAACAGATGGTGCAGCAGGGCCGTTTCCGGCAAGATTTGCTGTACCGCATCAATACCATCGAACTCAATCTCCCTGCTTTGCGCGAGCGGCTGGAAGATCTGCCGCTGCTGGTAGACTATTTCCTGAATCGCTACGCCCAGAAGTACAAGCAGCCCGCCAAATCGGTGTCGGCGGCGGCGTTGGAGCGGTTGCGGCGCTATAACTGGCCGGGCAACATACGGGAACTGGAGCACGTGCTGGAGCGCGCTTCCATCATTTCAGAAAACCACATCCTGCAGCCGCAGGACTTCTTCTTTCTGCAGATGCAACCCCCCTCTTTTGCGGAAAACGTGCGCCAAACGCATAATCTGGACGAGGTGGAGCGGGCCACCGTGGTCAAGGCCATGGGCAAGCACGATGGCAATATTTCCAAAGCCGCCAAGGAGCTAGGCCTGTCCCGCGCCTCACTGTACCGCCGTCTGGAGAAGTATGGGCTTTAAGAACTTCCGGTTTCAGGTAATCTTGCGGGTGCTGCTGCTGGTAGCATCGGTGTTCCTGTTTTTCAGGCTCGATTTTAACTCTTCGTTGGTGGCTACGCAGGTGACCATGGGCATTTTGATTTTGGGGCAGACCGTTGCCCTGATCCTGTTTATTGAGCGCACCACCGAACGGCTCATCAAATTCCTGAACACCATCAAGTACGACGATTTCTCTGAGGTTTTCTCTTCGCGCGGCGAAGGGAAGGTTTTTGACGAACTCTACCAACGCTACAATGAGGTCATTGGGAAGTTTAGGGACATCCGCTCAGAGAAAGAAGCCACCACGCAGTACTTTCAAACCGTAGTGCAGCACATCGGCATCGGGATTATTACTTTCAAGAAAACCGGCCAGATTCAGTTGGTCAACAATGCGGCCAAGCGGCTGTTGCAGGTACCGCACCTTGCCCACGTGGAACACCTTCGCCCAGAGGCGCCGCAGTTGGTAGAGCAGCTGCTGCAATTGCCGGCGGGGCAGAGTGTGGTATTGCAGCTGAAGCGCGGCAAAGAGCGGGTGCCGGTGTCTTTGTTTGTGGTGGACTTGGTCATGCGCGGCGAAGACTTCCGGCTGGCGTCTATCCAGAACATCCAGCGGGAACTGGAAGAGAAAGAGATGGAAGCCTGGCAGAACCTGATTAGGGTGCTCACGCACGAGATCATGAATTCGGTGACGCCTATTTCCTCGCTGGCGGGCAGCGTGGCCGCTGACATTGCAGATTACCTGGAGGCGCAGCCCGGCAACCAGATCCAGTTGCAGCGCGAAGAAACCGAAGACATGGGCGCGGCCCTACAGACCATTGAGCGGCGCAGCCAGGGGCTGGTGCGGTTTGTGCAGGATTTCCGGAGCCTGGCCCGCGTGCCGGTACCCAGGAAACAGTTCTTTTGGGTGCCCCAGATGCTGAAGCAACTGCAGACGCTCTTTCAGGAGGAACTGGCCCATGAGAAAATCCAGCTGTTGGTTACCTGCCCTTCCGCCAACCTGCAACTGCTGGCAGACCGCGAACTGGTAGAGCAGGTGCTCATCAACCTCATCCGGAATGCTATTCATGCCCTGGCAGATCAACCGGTCAAAACCCTGCAGATAGAAGCGTTTGCAGACCAGGACAGCCGCGTGGTCATCCAGGTCACCGACAACGGCAGCGGCATTGCCGAAGAGGCGCTGGAGCAGATCTTCCTGCCCTTTTACACCACCAAGCCCACCGGCACCGGCATTGGCCTGAGCTTGTCCCGGCAAATCATGCGGCTGCACAAAGGCTCCTTAACCGTCAGTTCAGAATTGGGCGAGGGCACTACCTTCACGCTGCGTTTTTAGGCTGTTTTAGGGAATCTACGCAAAAAGAGAGCAACGGAGAGGAGGAAGCCCCGCTGATGCGTTTTAGGGCTATTTTGCAGAAAACGGGCCCAAAACCCGAAAACCTGTGAGGTCTCCAAGACCTCACAGGTTTAGAATCAACTGGCGCGAGACTACCGTCTCGTGCCAAAGGATGAAGCGAGTCTCCAGACCCGCCGGGAACCACCGGGGCAGGAGGGCGTTTTTAAGCTGTTTTAGGAAAAAGAGGCTAAAATCGGGAAGCCGGGGCTGTAGGAAATATGGGGCAGATGTGTATCTTTCCTGAGCTAAGTCTCTGCTATGTCTTTTATGGCCCTTAAACCTGCCCGCCTACCGTTCTTTCTGGTGTCTCTGTGGCTGCTTTGGTTCTGCCCAGAGCAGACCGCGTACGCCCAAAGCGGCGGACATGGAAGCGTGGCCGGAACCGTGGTAGATGCGCAGACAAAGCAGCCGCTGGGGTTTGCCACCGTCTTCATCGCCCAAACCACCTATGGCACCAACTCTGCGGAAAACGGTACCTTTAAACTGACTTCTTTGCCCGCGGGTAGCCATGAACTGGTGGTGTCTTTTCTGGGCTATGAAACCCTGTCGCATACTTTTACGCTGCAGGCAGGGCAGCAATTATCCTTCCGGTTTGAGGTAAAGCCCAAGGCCAATACGCTGCAGGAGGTGGTGGTACGGGCAGACACCAACTGGCGGCATAACTACGGCGTCTTCCTGAAGAACTTCCTGGGCCAATCGGCCAATGCGGCCCAGACCGAAATCATCAACGCCGAGGTCTTGTATTTTCACTTTGATCCGCAGGAACGGGTCTTAACCGCTGAGGCCGCCCAACCTTTGATTATTGAAAGCAAGGCTTTGGGCTACCGGCTGCACTTTGTGTTGGAGGCGTTTAGGGCAGATTTCAAGAATTCGCACGTTTTTCACGCGGGTCACCCCCGGTTTGAGGCCCTGAAGCCCCGCAGCAAGGCCCAGCAGAAACGGTGGGATGCGGCGCGGCTGAGAGCCTACCGTGGGTCGCTCATGCACTTTACGCGCGCGCTATACAACAATGCCCTGGAGGCCGAAGGGTTCAATGTAAGGCGGCTGCAGCGGTTACCCAACCCCAACAGGCCGCCGGAGGCAGAGATACAGGCCGGGTTAAAGCGGGCCAGAAGCCAAATGGGCGCAGGCATGACGGTCACCTATGCGGGGAATGAGAAAGAAGACAGCCTCACGTATTGGATCCGCATGTCCCGGTTGCCTAAGACGGTGGCTTACTTGCACAAAGATCCTGTTCCGTATGACCAGCTGGTGGTGCGGGAAGCCGGTAGCGGCAAGCGCCGATTGCAGTTTGTAGACCACCTGAACGTGGTGTACACCAAGGAGAAGGAAGAACTGAACTACCTGCACCAAAGCGCCTTCGCCAAACGCCGCACACCCACTTTCCAGACCTCCCTGCTCACCCTGTTGGAGCCTTACACCTATATTGAGCCCACCGGCATGATCCTGAATCCTTACTCACACCTGGTGGAAGAGTACTGGGCTTTTGAGAAACTGGCCGAGATGCTTCCCCTGGATTATACTCCTGCAACAGAAGAATAAACCAGGCAGCCTTAAAGCATATTTAAAATTTGCCTTTCGTGCTGCAAACAGCCATAGAGAGAACCTGCGTTCGCGTTTTCCTTGCCTTCGTAACGCTGCTGCTAGGCTCAAAAACCGCTTCCGCAGAACCTTAACTTGCCGGTTGAGCTTACGAATCCAAAATTCAAATAAGCTCTTATTGGAAAAGGACAAAATCTGCGGGAGCGGAAGAAATCACGCGAAATATTTTCTGGATTCTTGGCGCACATAGTAGTTTATAACTGGAATAGTTACATATTGTGTCCAAATTCCAGAGAGAAAATAATTTATCCTGTTTTGTGAAAAAGAGAAGGTAACTCAGCGGGAAGTTGGCGCGTGCGTTGCTTCGCCTTTACGTGTCTGTTGCCTTCAGTATAAAAGTATTACCCTATTCATGCGCGCTTCCAAGGGAGCCTTGCGGCGGGTTGAATTAGATATAAAAATAAGATTAATTCCTGTTTTCTCTTCAAGAGAAGCTATTCCTGTAGTACATACTATAACTTATTGAATACATACCTAAAACGCCCGCTCTATGCCCAACTCTACCCTTTTTAACACGCGGTCATACCTGACCGTGGCCTTCTTTCTTTTCTATTTTACGGCTTTCGGCCAGGAAACCCCGGTTAAATTCGGGAAGGTGACCGAAGAAGAACTCAACATGAAGGTGTATGACAAAGACACCAGTGCCGCCGCCGTTATCTTGGCAGATTACGGCCGTTCTTACTTCACCTACAACCAAGGTTTCAAAGTGAACTTTGAGCGGATTCTGCGCATCAAGATTCTAAAGAAAACCGGCTATGACTGGGCCAACATGGTGGTGCCCTACTACCAGCGGAACAGCAGAAAGGAGCTGGTAACCAACATCAAGGGAGTGACCTACAACCTGGAAGCCGGCAAGATGGTGAAAGTGAAAATGGAAGACAAAGCCGTTTTTGACGAGAAAGAGTCGGCTAACTGGTTTAACAAGAAATTTACCCTGCCGACGGTAAAAGAAGGGTCTGTGCTGGAGATAGCCTACACCGTTACCTCAGATTTTATCTTCAACCTGCGCGACTGGGCCTTTCAATCTTCTATTCCGGTGGTGTACAGTGAGTACCGGGCCTCTATTCCGCAGTATTTTGAATACAAACAGGTACCCCAGGGCTATGAGCCTTTCGTGATCAATGAGGCCTTGCCCGGAAACACTAATTTCACCGTGCGCTATAGTGGTCAGAATGTGGGGAGTGGGTTTAACTCCTCTCGTACTCCCGGTGGTTCAGAGACCATCAATGCCACTACCGTTGACCACCGGTGGGTGATGAAAGACGTACCGGCCATTGCGCCAGAAGCCTTTATCACCACGCTCAATGATTACGTGTCTAAGATTGAGTTTGAATTGGAGTGGGAGCGCTATCCAAATGAAATCCCTAAAAGACACGCCGGCAACTGGAATGACCTCACCGAAGAGTTGATGGCCGATGAGCAGTTCGGGCTGCAGCTGAACCGCACGGGTTTCTTCAAAAACGAAGTAGCGGCGCTGCCTGCCACCACAGATACCCTTACCCGGCTGAACACCATCTATGAGTTCGTGAAGAAATCAGTGAAATGGAATGGCCGGGGCGGTAAATACACCACCAACACCCTCCGCAAGGCCTTTGACACCAAAACCGGGAATTCGGCAGACGTTAACCTGCTGCTGGTGTCTATGCTGCGCGATGCCGGGTTTGAGGCTCATCCGGTGATTCTAAGCACCCGCGACAATGGGCGCGTTCCGTTCTCCCCGGTGTTGAGCAAGTTCAACTATGTGGTGGCCCATGTCAAGGTGGGGAACAAAGCAATCTTGATGGATGCCACAGATCCTTTGATGCCCTTGGGCTTGCTGCCTAAATACTGTCTCAACGGGCAGGGGTGGCTTGTCTCTAAAACAGCCAGCGATTGGGTGGAACTCCAGGCCTTAGACCGCACCACCGAACTGGTGAACGCCGAACTTCAGGTGTTACCCACCGGAGTACTAAACGGGAAAGTAACGGAGTCCAGAAGTGGCCTCTGGGCGGTGAGCCAGCGGCACAGCGTGCAGGAAACCGGCGAAAGCAAGTACCTGGAGAAACTGGTCAGCAACCAGAACCAGTTTGAACGCAAAGCGCCCGTGCTACAGAACCTTAAAGAAGTACACAAACCCTTTGGTGTGCAGTATGAATTAACCAGCGTGGGAGATGATCAAGCCAAAGACATCATTTACCTGAACCCCATGCTCTTGAAGGCCCAGCAGGACAACCCGTTCAAGAACGCCTCCCGCAAATATCCCGTGGACTTCGGGTATCCTACGGAAGAGGTCTACATCTGTAACTTTACCATCCCAGAAGGTTATGCGGTTGAGGAGATGCCAAAGAACATAGTGCTGGCCCTGCCTGAAAACGGCGGAAGGTTCACGTACATGCTACAGGTCATTGGGAACAGGATTCAGGTCATGAGCAAAGTGACCATCTCCAAGCCTGTTTTCTATGCCGGCGAGTACGAATACCTGAAGCAGTTTTACACCCAGATGGTGGCAAAGCACGCGGAGCAGATTGTCTTGAAAAAGAAAGGGTAATCTCGTTTATAGCCTATTTTTCTCAAAACCATGCAAAAACGATTTACAGTACTCCTGCTCTCCCTGCTGGTGAGTGCCACCTCCTGGGCCGGAGACACGCCTTCTTATGCGGCGTTCACCATCAATGCGGCCTTGTCTACAGGTGCTGATGCGGTGATCCGCACTGAGGAAACCACGTTTACCGTGAACTCACCCAAATCTGCCACTGAGAAAATAAAGGTGGCGATAACGGTGCTGAATGAAGAGGGGAAAAAGCACGCCCAACTGGTGGTGCGGTATGACAAACTCAGGAAGGTAGACTACATCAAAGGAGCCGTCTATGATATGCTGGGGAAGAAAACCGGAACTCTGAAAGCGTCTGATATCAAGGATTACAGCGCGAACGGTGACGGAACCCTTTTTGGCGATGATAGGGCAAAAGTGGCAGGGATCTCTCATGCATCCTATCCTTTTACGGTAGAGTATGAGTACCAGACCACTACCAGTAATATGTTGTTTTATCCTTTCTGGAGCCCGGTTTCAGCAGAAAAAGTAGCCGTAGAGCATGCTTCTTTTGTGGTAAACATGCCAACAGACATGGTATTGCGCTACAAAGAGCAACACATGCCGGGGCAAGCCAAAATAAGCCAGGAGGGAAACCAAAAGGTATACCGGTGGCAGGTAAAGGATGTGGCACCTATTGAAGAAGAAATGTACGGCCCTGAGTTCTTTGACATCATTCCGGTGGTAAGAACCGCGCCTACTGCTTTTGAGGTAGAGGGCTATGCCGGCACCATGGAATCTTGGCATACGTTGGGAGAGTTCCACCACAAGCTGAATGCCGGCAGAGACCAATTGCCGGAAGCAACCAAACAGCAAATTCTGGCGCTCACCAAAGGCATCACCAATCCCAAAGAGAAAGTAAAGGCTATTTACCAGTTCATGCAGAACAAGACCCGGTATGTGTCTATTCAATTAGGGATTGGTGGGTGGCAGCCCTTTGAAGCCTCTATGGTAGACAGCAAAGGGTATGGAGACTGCAAAGCCTTGAGTAATTATACCAAAGCCTTGTTGGAGGCGGCTGGCATTCCCAGCCATTATGCCATCATCTATGGTGGGGCAGACAACCAGCCGGTAATAAAAGATTTCCCCAGTAGGCAATTCAATCATGTGGTGTTGTGTGTACCCATGGCGAAAGACACTGTTTGGTTAGAATGTACCAGCCAGACAGATGATGCGGGCTATACCGGTTCGTTTACGGGTGATCGGTACTCGCTACTGGTTACCCCTACCGGCGGAAAACTGGTTTCAACACCGCGGTTCACTGCGTTAGATAATGTGCAGAACCGCGCTGTTAAAGTGAAACTTAACGCACAGGGGGCCGCCACCGGAGAGGTTTTCACCAATTACACGGGCCTTCAGCATGAGGGGCGTAACAGATTGGTTCAGAGTTATAGTCCAGAAGAGCAACTGAAATGGCTCTACCGAAACACCCAAATCCCCGCGTTCGAGATCAAGAGTTACAACCTGGAGAAAGTGAAGGACACGCCGCAGGTAAAAGAGAAACTGCAACTGGAGTTGCCCAAACTGGCATCGGTGAGCGGCAGACGCCTTTTCATTACCCCCAACCTCATGAACCGCTGGACGAGCGTGCCCGCCACAAACGAAAGCCGCAAGCAGGACGTGATCTGGCCCATGTCTTTCCATGACGTAGACAGTGTGGAGTACGACCTACCGGCCGGGTACAAAGCCGAAAACATGCCCAAGCCCGTGAAAATCGCCTCGGCCTTTGGCGAGTACCAGGCGCAGGTGCAGATAAATGGCAGTAAACTCATCTACGTGCGTCAACTTACCATGCACAAAGGCCGGCATGCCGCCGCCAAGTACATGGAACTGGTGAACTTCCTGAAACAGGTGTCCCGCGCCGACCAGCAGCAAGTGGTGCTGGCCGCCGAAGCCACCTGATTTTATCTGAGCCTGCAAGAAAGAAACTCCTTGCAGGCTTCTTTTGCCTCCAACCTCAAAGACTAACCCCTTTCCTCTATATGACCAACGTTTTAAAACCCTGGCTGGCCCTGCTGTTGTTTGTGCTAGGCGCAAGCACGCCCGGTTATTCTGAAGATCCTTTCAAGCTGGGCCAGGTTACGCCCGAAGAACTGAAGATGACCGCTTACGCCCCAGACACCAGCGCCGCGGCCGTGGTCTTGTATGACCTGGGCGAGTCTTCCTTCCTTTTCTCCAAAGGCACCCAACTGCAGTTCAAACGCATCACCAGAATCAAGATCCTGAAAAAGAACGGCCTGGATCAGGCCGATTTCGTTATTCCGTACTACCGCCGCGCCGATGGCAATAAGGAAGAGGTGCTCAACGTGAAAGGGGTGACCTACAACCTGGAGAACGGCGAAACGGTGAAGCTGAAGCTAGAGGACAAAGCCATCTTTGACGAAAAACAGGATGCCAACTGGTACCTGAAAAAGCTGACCCTGCCCGGCGTAAAGGTGGGTTCTGTGATTGAGTTGACCTACACCATCAAATCAGACTTTATCAAGCTGCTGCGGGAGTGGGAGTTCCAGCACACCATTCCGGTGAAGTGGAGTGAGTACCGGGTGGGCATGGTGCCTTTCTTTGAGTACAGCCAGGTCTTGCACGGGTTTCATCCGTTTCACATCAAAGACGCCAAAATTGAGCGGAAAACAGTAGCCATCACCTGGAAAGATGAGGTGGGCCTGGCCAATATTGAGCAAAGGGGGGCGCTCTCCATGTCGGTGGTGCAGTACCAGTGGGTCATGAAAGATGTGCCCGCCTTCACCCAGGAGCCTTTCCTTTCCAGCGCCAAAGACTACCTTTCCAAACTGGAGTTTGAACTCTCCAAAGTGCAGTACCCAGAACAGAAGCCGCAGTTTGTGTCAGGAGACTGGGAAAGTTTCACCAAAGAGCTCCTGAAGGAGGAGGAATTTGGCGGACAACTCACCAATACCGCCTACCTGAAGAAAACCGCCGATGGTTTGGTGGCCGGGAAAACCGATTCGTTGGCCAAGGTGAAGGCCGTGGTGGAGTTCGTGCAACAAAACATGCACTGGGACGGCAAGCACCGCATCTACACCGAGAACCTGCGCAAAGCCTTTGACAAACAACGGGGGTCTTCTTCTGAGGTAAACCTGCTGCTGACCGCTCTCCTGCGCGAAGCGGGCGTAGCCGCGCAACCCATGCTGGTGAGTACCCGCGAGCACGGCCGGCCAATGGTGGGTTCGCCCATGATCAGCAAGTTTGACTACGTGATTTCCTACGTGTCTGTGGGTGGCAAAAACTACCTGCTGGATGCCACTGAAAAAGACCTGCCCTTCGGGATGCTGCCTTTGCGGTGCCTGAACGACCAAGGCTGGGTACTGCAAGCCCCCGCCGGAAAATGGGTGCCCCTCACGGGCGTAGAGAAAAACGTGCAGTTGGTTTCCGGTCGGCTTAAAATACAGCCCAACGGCGAAGTAACCGGTACCTTAACCGAAGATTACCTGGGCGTGCCTGCCTTGCGCGCCCGTTCCGCCATCCGGAGCAAAGGACAGGAAACGTACCTCAAAGAGTTCGCCAATGCCGGGCCAGACTGGGTGCGGGAAGGAATAAAGATCCAGAACCTGGAGAACCTGCAGGAGCCTTTCAAGAAAGAGTACCAACTGAACAGAACCGGAGACAGTGCCCCGTCTTCGTTGCTCTACCTTTCGCCCATGCTCACCCACGGGCAGGACGAAAATCCGTTTAAACTGGCCACCCGCCAGTTCCCCATTGACTTCGGCACGCCAGTAGAAGAAACGTATATGTTCACGTACCAATTACCCGAGGGCTATGAACTGGAAGAGGTGCCGCAGTCTTCGGCCGTCACCTTGCCCGGCAACGCCGCTAAATTCTCGTATATGACGCAGATGGTCAACGGGCAACTGCAAATCATCAGCAGGCTCAACATCAACAAAACCTTTTTTGAGGCCTCTGAGTACGGGAACCTGCGGGAATTCTACAACCGGATGGTCGCCAAACACGCCGAGAAAATTGTGCTGAGGAAAAAGGGGTAGAGGTTGTTTTAAGGCCGTTTTGCTGAAAAAGCCCCTGAAACGACCCAAACAGATAGTCTCTGCTTATATGGCCACGTACAGGAGAAGCCTTGCCTATTGGTAAGGCTTCTCCTGTGAAAAGGAGAGGACTTATAGCCTGCGCTACAGAGGGAAGAAAATAAAAAGAGTAAGATGAAGGTAAGGCTGTTCCTGTTTTTTATACTAAGTGGGCTGTTCCTGTCAAAGGAGAGTGCGGCCCAACCAGACAACTACAATTACTGGCTGCAGTATTCCGGCTCGTATTGGTTCAGCCCCCGCTGGGTAGCCACCGCCAACCTGCAGTACCGCACCTACAACCCTATAAAAAACCCTCGGGTAATTTTTACCGGGGCTGAGGCTACGTACAACTTCAAAGAAGCACCTGTTTCCTTGACTGCCGGGTATGCCCATCTGTTTAACCGCAACTACGTCACGGCTGAAAAAACCGAGTTCGCCCATGAGAACCGGTTGTACCAATCCATCGCCATCCGGGGTAATCTCTGGAAGGCTGGCATCACGCACCGGTACCAGGTAGAGGAACGCTGGCTCACGCAAGGTTACCAAACGCGTTTCCGCTATTTGGTGGCTCTCCGCATTCCTTTGGGGCCGAAAGAGCAGGAAGTGCGCCCGTGGTACGGTATCCTGCGCAACGAGGTGAGGGTGATTATCCGTGACCAACCCTTTGACTCCAACCGCGTCTTCGGCGGACTGGGCTACACGTTCAGCAAGCACTTCACGCTGGAAGGTATGTGGATGTCTCAATTACATGGCGGCGGCACCAAGCACCAACACTTTGCCATGTTCACGCTCAAACATGATTTCGGGCAGATGGAGTAGGTCGTGGAGTATTGGTTTGGCTTTCTTATTTATTCAGTACGCGGGCAAAATTAGTTTGACTTACTTTTCTGTTGTCATCCTGGAAGGATCTTGGTCGCGAACGGCAATAGCGTTCCATCAAAGCTATTCTAGTTCGCCCACAAGATCCTTCCAGGATGACAAATAGTATAAAGTAATCCTGTCTCAGTACTTAGAAATATATAGTTGTTAGAAAGTTGAGTTATTACTTACTCAAATACTGGATGTTTGACACTATGCATATTGATAATGACATATGTGTTTGCATTAGTACTATCAAAGATGGTATTGACCGAAAGGAAACTAAAATTCATCTTAGTTTCCTTTCAGTGCCGAAAGGAAACTAAGATGAATTTTAGTTTCCTTTGTGCGTAAGTGTAACTAGCCGAATTTATGATAGAATTAGAAAGATATAAGTCAGGCCGTTTTGAGAAAGGTGTTGGAGGGTATAAGTACTTTATGCCCACTCTTATAAATGAGCAGTGGACTTGGAGTAGTCCTGAAGTTAACGCGTTATTAGAAAAGGCTGCTGTAAAGTTAGGGGAGCTGAACTCATTTGCCCGCATGGTACCAAACATTGGGTTATTCATTCATCTCCATGTTACTAAAGAAGCAGTAGTGTCAAGTAGGATTGAAGGAACTCAAACAAATATGGGAGAGGCACTTTTACCAGAAGAAGACATTTCTCCTGAGCGGAGAGACGACTGGAGAGAGGTGAACAATTATGTCAAAGCTATGAACATAGCTATAGATGAATTAGAAAGGCTTCCAATATCTTCTCGCCTTTTAAGGCAAACGCATGGCATCTTATTGAATAGCGTGAGAGGGGAGCATAAGCAACCCGGTGAATTTAGAACTAGCCAGAACTGGATTGGTGGGAGTAGCCCTTCTGACGCGGTTTTTGTGCCACCCCATTTTGAATACATTGGTCAGCTAATGAGTGATTTGGAGAATTTTCTCCACAACACAGATATTGCAGTTCCTGCCTTAGTCAGAATTGCTATTGCGCATTACCAATTTGAGACAATCCATCCGTTTCTAGATGGAAATGGGCGAATAGGGAGGCTACTGATAACTCTCTACTTGGTGAGTGAGCAAATCTTAAGCAAGCCTTTGTTATACCTTTCTAGCTACTTTGAAGAAAATAGAAGCTTGTATTATGATAACCTAACTTTTGTAAGAACTAAAAATGACATGACTCAATGGCTTAAATATTTCTTGGTAGGCATTGAGCAGACAGCTACAAAAGCAGTAAGCACCCTTCAGCAGGTACTAGAGCTAAAAGACAAGTTAGAGCAACAAATCACAGCTGATTTCGGGCGTAAATCAGGATCTGCACTGGTGGTGCTTCAGCATCTATTTCATAATCCTGTTCTCCATGTAAGTGATATTGTTGAGGCATGCCAGTTAGGTAAAAAAGCCGCAAACTCTGTAGTAGCTGACTTTGAAAGGATTGGGGTGCTTAGGGAAATGACGGGGCAAAGCAGAAATCGCGTTTTTGTTTTTGATCAATATTTAGATTTATTCTCTACAAGATAGGTTTATCCCTGTTTTTCAGAAAGCAGGGGTAAAACAGGAGTGCAGAAAAAAAGCCCGTTGCTCTGGAAAGAACAACGGGCTTTCTGCTTTTCGTCGGAATGGCAGGATTTGAACCTGCGACCTCCAGCACCCCATGCTGGCGCGATACCAGGCTACGCTACATCCCGATTAGTAGTATCTGCTGCAAATAAAACAAAAAATGAGAAGCCAGAAAAGCAGATGCAAAAATTGTCTGGTAAAATTTAAGAAAGAAACATGCGTTTTGGGCCTACTTTCCTAAAAACAGGCCCAAAACGGGTTTATTCCATGTCCTCGGTCTGGAGTTGGCGCTCATACAGGGCGCGGTACAGGCCGTCGGGTTCCAGCATCAGTTCTTCGTGGGTGCCGTGCTGCACTACTACGCCATCGTCTAAGACCAGAATGCGGTTGGCTAGTTTCACCGAACTCACGCGGTGCGAGATAATGATGGAGGTGCGGTTGGCCATCACGCGTTGGAGGCTGTTCAAAATGGCATTCTCCGTTCTGGTGTCTACCGCCGAGAGCGAATCATCCAGAATCAGAATTTTAGGTTCCCGGGCCAGGGCGCGGGCAATGGACACGCGCTGTTTTTGGCCGCCGGAAAGCGTGATGCCGCGCTCACCCAACACGGTGTCAAACTGCGCCGGGAAGTGTATGATGTTTTCGTAGACATCGGCATCTTTGGCGGCCTGTCGCATTTTCTCCTCGGGCAGGGCGTCTACCCCAAACCCGATGTTGTTTCTGATGGAATCTGAGAACAGGAACACGTCTTGCGGCACGTACCCAATCTGGCTGCGCAGGTTGGTGATGTTGTAGTTTCTTATGTCTTCGCCGTCAATCAGAATCCGTCCGCCGGTGGCGTCATACAGGCGGCACACCAACGCCGCGATGGTGCTCTTGCCGGAACCGGTGTTGCCAATCACCGCCAGCGTATCGCCGGGATTAATCTGGAACGATAGTTTCTTCAAGGCCTGGATGCCGGTATCTGGGTACACAAAATCCACCTCGTCAAAGACAATGGCCCCTTTGATGTCTTTCTCCAGGTTCTGTTGCGAGATGATATCGGTTTTGGTGTTCAGGAACTCATTGATGCGCTGCTGCGAGGCGGCCGCCCGTTGCACCAAGGAAGTCGTCCAGCCCAGCGCCGTAACGGGCCAGGTAAGCATGTTCACGTAGATGAGGAACTCGGCAATAACCCCCGGCGTAATGTCCCCGTTGATGACTTCCTTTCCGCCGTACCACACGGTAATGATGGTACTCAGGCCAATCAGAAACAGAATAAGCGGGAAGAACAGCGAGTTCACGAAGTTCAGCTCCAGCGATTTGTCTTTGTACGTGTCGCTGGCTTTGGTGAAGTTGGCGTGCGAATCCTGCTCCCGCACAAACGATTTCAGTACCCTGATGCCCGAGAACGCCTCCTGCACAAACGTGGTAATGCCGCTCAGGCTTTTCTGAATCTCGTCAGACTTCCGCTCAATGATGTTGTTCACGTAGTAAATGCTCACGCTCAGAATAGGCAGCGGCAACAGCGTGTAAATGGTCAACTCCACGTTCACCGAGAGCATGTACGGAATCACCATCAGGAACAAAACCAAGAGGTTGATTCCGTACATGATGGCCGGGCCCAGGTACATGCGCACGCGGCTCACGTCCTCAGAAATGCGCGCCATCAAATCGCCGGTGTTGTTGCGGCGGTAGAAGGAGAGGGGCAGGGTCTGGTAGTGGGCGTAGATTTCGTTTTTGAGGTCGTTTTCAATCAAGCGGCTCATGACAATGATGGTCTGCCGCATGAAAAACAGGAAAATGCCGCGTAACAAGGCCATGAGCACAATCACAGCCCCATAGAACAAGGTGCTGCGCGCGAAAGAGTCATACACACGCTCCTGCTGGGCGAAACCCTCGTGCAGTTGGTACATGGTAATGCCCTCGCGCACCAGGTCAAACGCGTGCCGCACCACCTGGGCTGGAATAATGGCGAAGATGTTGGAGACAATCACAAACACAATGCCCCAGAAGAAGCGGAACTTGTATTTGAGCAGATATTTATTGAGGTATTTAAGCGATTTCACAGGCTACGTTTAAAGAAAATACGTACTAACACTTGTTAGGAATTTTCTTGGTCTTCAAAAATATAAACCTAATTTTGCATCAAAATTACCGATTCGCTTCCCCAATATCTAACAAAAGAAAGTCGGTATTTCAAGGTAAAACAAATCATGATAGAAGTTAAAGAACTAACCGCTGAGCAGGAAACGTCCGTTTTCAGCCAAATAAGTGAATACAACCATGAGCAAGTGGTGTTCTGCCACGACCATGACACCGGCCTAAAAGCGATCATTGGCGTGCACAACACCGTGCTGGGGCCTGCTTTGGGCGGTACCCGTATGTGGACATACGCAACTGAGGCAGAAGCGCTGCGCGATGTGCTGCGTCTTTCACGCGGGATGACGTTTAAATCGGCCATCTCGGGCCTGAACCTGGGTGGCGGAAAGGCCGTGATCATAGGCGATTCCAAGAAAGACAAGACCGAAGCCCTGATGCGCAAGTTCGGGCGGTTTGTGAACAACCTGAACGGCAAGTACATCACCGCCGAGGACATGGGCATGACCACCCAAGACATGGCCTACATTGGCATGGAAACCAAGTACGTGGCCGGTTTGCCAGAATCACAAGGCGGCAGCGGTGACCCCTCGCCGGTAACGGCGTACGGAACGTACATGGGCATGAAAGCCGCCGCCAAAAAAGCCTGGGGCAATGACAGCCTGGCCGGAAAGAAAATCTCAGTACAAGGCACGGGCCACGTAGGGGGTTATTTGATTGACTACCTGGTGAAGGAAAACGCCCAACTGTTCATCACCGACATGGATCAGGATCGCTTAGCGCGCATCTCAGCTGCTACCGGTGCCACCGTGGTGGGCTTAGATGAAATCTATGACGTAGACGTGGACATCTATTCGCCGTGTGCCATGGGCGCCACCATCAATGACAATACCTTGTCGCGCCTGAAATGCCAGGTGATTGCCGGTTGCGCCAACAACCAGCTCAAAAACGAAGACGTGCACGGGCCCGCCTTGGTAGACATGGGCATTGTGTACGCGCCAGACTTCCTCATCAACGCCGGAGGTATCATCAACGTGTATTCAGAAGTGAAAAAACTGAACCGCGAGTGGGCCATGCAGCAGACCGAGCGGATTTACCACACCACGCTGAACATCTTCGCGAAGGCCGAGGCCGATGGGACGCACACGCAAAGAGCCGCCACAGAACTTGCGCAGAAACGCATTGATGACATAGCCAAAATCAAGCAAACCTATTAATTCCCACCTCCCAAAGGAGGAGTAAAGACAGTGAATGCGTTTTCGGACTGGTTTGAAAAAACCGGGCCGGAAACGCATTCTGCCTTTATAGCTTTTCCACTGCCGTAAGTTTCCAGATACGTGCCTATGGATGATGGATAATCTCTGACTACCCCCGCTGCGTTAGCAGCTACATTTCGCCATCCCGCTGGCTCAAAAGACCTCGTAGTGTCAGAAGGTTCTGCGAGCGTCTATGCCAATAGCCTTTCCGTTACGCCAATCATCAATACCCGTTTTGAGGCTGTTTTTTACAAAACAGCCTCAAAACGGCACAGCCTTGGAAAGGAAATAAAAAGAATACCGTTTGCTTCTTGGGCACCAAGTTCAGACCTTTGCGGCTGAATTGGGGACAGAGGCGTATAAGGCTGTAAGGCCAGTGCGTCAACCTCAACATTTACCGTAATTTTCACGTTCACCACGTTCTTTCCTTATTATCATGCTCAACCGCAGAATACTCCGAATCAAAGCGATGCAAGCCATTTACGCCTACGTGCAGGCCGAAGGGTCTGACTACCAGTTGGCCCTGGACTTGATTTCGGACAGGTTTGCCCCCGACCTGATGGCCATTGAGGCGCAGGACAGAAGAAAGCTGGAAGGCCAGAAGCAGATTGCCAGCCTGCTGTTCAAAGAATGGTACCAGACCCGCAAATTTGATACGGAAGAAAAAGACCGTGAAATCTTAGATGCCACCCAGGCCGCCGTTAACTTCTACCAGAACTCGCTCCGCAAAGACCTCAAGTTCTTCGGGAACCAGATGCTTGCCGCCGCAGAGGAAATCTATGACCGCTACCTGCTCACCCTAATGGTGGCCCAAGAACTGGTGCACCAGATAGAAAACGAAGAGCAGAAGGCCGCCACCCGGTTTACCGAACGAAAAGACGTGAACCTGCGCAAACTGCTGGACAACAAAGCCCTGCAAAAGCTGCTCGGCAACAAATTCCTGGAGCAGCGCGTGATCCGGAGAAACCTGAGCTGGGCCGGAGACATGGAGGTGATCCAGAAAATCTACCGCAACAACCTCAAGAAAGACGAGGAAGTGCTGGCCTATCTGGAGATGGTGGAGCCAACCTATGCCCAAGACCACGAATTGCTCAAACATATCTTCAAAAACGTTATCTTTAAGGACGAGAACCTGCAGACCCTGTTTGAGGAGAAAGACCTGAACTGGGTAGAGAACAAGTCGGTGGTGAAGAACCTGGTGAACAAATCCATCAAGATGCTGGAGGAGAACACCGATGAGCACCTCGCCCTGCTTGATCTGTCGGCCAGTTGGGAAGACGACAAGGCTTTCTTTGAGGAACTGTACTACGAGACCCTGAAGGACGACGAGAAGTACGAGGCCATGATCGCTGAAAGCGTGCAGAACTGGGATGTGGAGCGGGTGGCTTTGATGGACAAGATCATCTTGAAGATGGCCCTCTGCGAGATGCATATTTTCAGAAGCATTCCCGTGAAAGTGTCTATTAATGAATACATTGACATCTCCAAGGTGTACAGCACGCCTAAAAGCAAGCAGTTCATTAACGGGGTTTTGGACAAACTTTCACAGGATCTGCTCGCGAGCGGTGCCATCCGGAAATCGGGGAGAGGCTTGCTGGATAACAAATAATCCCGGCGGGTTTTCGTTCGTAAGAGTAGAATGGGCATTCAACGCTGCGTTTTGGGCCTGTTTTCATGAAAACAGGCCCAAAACGCAGCGTAGGCCCACAGATAAGAACCTATTAAACACTACCTATACACTATGGGCAAAAAAACCAATGCTATCCTTGCCTTTTCCAGCGGTATCGCCACAGGTGCGGTACTGGGCATCCTGTTTGCGCCGGAAAAAGGCCGTGAAACCCGTGATAAACTGAGTTTTCAATTAGAGAAATACCGCGCCAGGCTTTTAGAGCTTTCCAACGACCTGATTGCCGGAAGGGAAGAGCAGGGTTCTGCCGCCAAAACCGAGGGGCAGCGCGTGATCAAGGACGCCCGTGACAAAGCCGAGCGCCTTCTGATGGACGTGGACTCCCTGATCAATGAAATAAACAGTAAAAAGGAAATATAAGCCTGCCCATGACAACCGTTACCCTTATTCCCGGCGACGGGATAGGTCCTGAGATCACAGAAGCCGTGAAGGCGATCTTTGCAGCCGCACAAGTGCCCATTACCTGGGAAGAAGAAAATGCCGGTCAAACCACGTTTGACTCCAAAGGTGAGTTGATCCCGCAATCGCTTATTGACTCGCTGGAACGCAACAGAATCGCCTTGAAAGGGCCTATCACCACGCCGGTGGGCAAGGGCTTCAAGAGCATCAACGTGCAGTTGCGCCAGAAATTTGACTTATACTCCAACGTGCGCCCGGCCAAAACCACGGCCGGCGTGAAAACCCGCTTTGAGAACGTAGACCTGGTGCTGTTCCGGGAGAACACCGAAGGCCTGTACTCCGGTCTGGAAACCTATGATGAGCGCCTGGGTATCTCAGATTCTATTGCCCGCGTGACGGTAGAAGGCTGCCACAAAATTGTGCGCGCCGCGTTCCAGTACGCCGTGAAGCACAACCGCCCCAAAGTAACCGTCGCCCACAAAGCCAACATCCTGAAATCGGCGGGAAGGCTTATTCTAGAGGCTGCCGCCGATGTCTCCAAAGAGTTTCCGGAGGTGCAGTGGGATGAGAAAATCATTGACAACATGTGCATGCAGCTGGTAAGCAAACCAGAGCAGTTTGAGGTGATTGTGACCACCAACCTGTTCGGGGATATCCTTTCTGACTTGTGCGCTGGTCTGGTAGGTGGCTTAGGCGTGGTGTCTGGGGCCAACATTGGCGATGACATGGCCATTTTTGAAGCCGTGCACGGCTCTGCGCCGGATATTGCCGGCAAAGGTCTGGCCAATCCTACGGCGTTGCTGCGTTCGGCCCACATGATGTTGCAGCACATGGGCTTGCACGAACAAGCCGACAAGATTGAGAATGCGCTGGAGAAAACCCTGCTCAACAAAGAACAATGCACCCGTGACCTAGGCGGAACGGCCTCTACGTCAGAATTTGCGCAGCATATCATTTCTAATTTGTAACTTGTCCTATTCATTAATAGGCTTAATTTTTATGAAAAAGCAATTTATAATCGCGTTACTAGTAGCCGGCGGCCTTTGGACCTCTAGCTGCGAGAAAAAAGCAAGTACAGATGAGACCGCTACTGCCACGGAGCAGAACGCGTCTGAAGGCAGCGCCCCGGTGGCCGCCAACGATCCCGCTACCAACCCCAACGTGGCCAGCCAGGAAGCCGTGAACCCCAATGCCCCTAAACCGGTCATGACGTTCAAGGAAACCGAGTTTGACTTCGGGGACATCACCGCAGACAAAAAAGTAGAGCACACGTTCACCTTCACCAACACCGGTCAGGCTCCTTTGGTCATTGAGAACGCCTCTGCTACCTGCGGCTGTACTGTGCCGGAATGGCCACATGAGCCCATTGCCCCCGGCCAAACCGGCAAAATAAAGGTGGTATATGACCCAACCGGAAGAACTGGTCAGCAGTCTAAGCAAATCACCATCACCGCTAATACTGACCCGCAGATAAACCAGGTAAGTATCAAAACCAACGTCATCGGCACAGTGCCACAGGCAGGAGCGCAAGGGCCTGTTCGTTTATAATTCTTAGAACAACCTTATGCTAACCATATTATTGCAAGCCACCCCAGAAGGGGCAAACCTTTACTCTAATTTCCTGTTCATCGGGCTAATCATTCTGGTGTTTTACTTCTTTATGGTGCGCCCGCAGCAGAAGAAAGCCAAAGACCAGAAGAAGTTCCGTGAAGAGCTGAAGCGCGGCATGAACGTAGTCACCGTTGGTGGCCTGCATGGCCGTCTGCTCAGCGTAGACGATGACACCGTTTGGATTGAAGTAGACAAAGGCCTTAAACTGAAATTTGACAAAGTAGCCATTGCGGTAGAAGCCACCAGCCGGGTGAATGCCAATACCACCACAGAAACCACTTAACCCGTAAACACCACCTTGCCATTCAATAGAACAAAGCACGCCCTCCTCTGGTTACTGAGACCCTTTTCGCCCAAGCAGAAACAGTACTGGAGGGTGGTAGTGCTTTGTTTTCTTACGGCGGCTACGTTCTGGCTCCTGAATGCGCTAAACAAGAGTTACACGGCCCAGGTCTCTTATCCCATCCAGTTCAAGTATGACCCCCAGGCCCTGGTGCCGGTAAAACCGTTGCCTGAGGAGGTGGTCATCAACGTGACCGGGAAGGGATGGAAACTGCTCCGGAAAAACCTGCTGTTCAAGGTGAGGCCGGTAGAACTCACCATCCGGAACTTGCCGTACGTAAAGCGGTTGCCCGGCCCGGCATTACGCCCAGCTATCTCCAACGTGCTGGACGGCCTGAGCCTGAACTTTGTGGTGACCGACACCATCAGCTTTGATTTTGACCGCCTGGTCACCCGTAAATTCCCGTTGGCTATTGACACCAGCCAGGTAAAGGTAGCAGCGGGGTATGTGTTTTCTGGCCCTGCCCAGGTGCGCCCAGATTCAGTGACCTTTACCGGCCCAGAACAGATCCTGAACCAGTTTCCTAGCCCTTTCCTCTTAGCGCTTCCTTCTGAAAACCTCACCACGCCGTTTAACGGCGATGTGCCGGTAAACCATGAGTTTACCTCTTTGGTGAAAGCAGACGTGAGCGAGGCCGAAGTGCAATTCAATGTCATTGCCCTGGAGCGGAAAGAGATAATGGTGCAGCCCGTTCTCCAGAATTTTCCGGCGGGGTACCTTTTGCGGTTAGTAAACGGGCCCGTAGTGCTGCACTATTCCTATCTGCCCCAAAACCGGAGTTTAATGCAGCCTGATCTTTTTCAGGTCGCGCTGGATTTCCAGAAGTTCAACCCGGCAGATTCTACCATTGTGCCCACGGTGCTGCAGAAATCGCCAAACGTAAGACAGGTAGCGGTGATGCCCGGCAAAGTGCAGATTTCCTTAACGCCCCAGTAGCCCATGTTAAAAATAGGCATTACCGGCGGCATAGGCTCAGGCAAGAGCATAGTATGCAAATGCTTCCAGTTGCTGGGCGTACCGGTGTATGACTCTGACACCCGCGCCAAGTGGGTCATGAACCATGACCCCGAACTGCGCGAACAACTCATCTCCACGTTTGGGCCAGATACCTTTGATGCTCAGCAGCACCTGAACCGCCCCTACCTAAGCCAGAAAGTTTTCCATAATGCCGCAGAACTGGCAAAGCTGAATGGGCTGGTGCACCCGCAGGTTCGCAAAGACTTCTACCGGTGGGTTGACCAGCAGCCACAAGCGCCTTATATTCTGAAAGAGGCGGCCCTCATGTTTGAGTCCAACGCCTACACGCAGGTAGACCACGTGCTTACCGTTTCGGCCCCGTTGCCCCTCCGGTTAACCCGCACCCTCCAACGCGACCCGCACCGTACCACCGCCGAGGTAGAAGCCATCATGGGCAAGCAACTCTCAGAAGAAGAACGCGTCACCCGTGCCCCATTCGTGCTGTACAACGATGATACCCACCTGGTACTGCCCCAGGTAGCGCACCTGCATGAAACTTTCTTGAAGTTAGCTGCTGGCAAAAGCGCTTGCTAGTTTATCGGGATGCGTTTTATGGGGGTTTTTCTCATTTGAGCGTAAATCTGCTCGTGTACCTGCCTCCCCATGTGATAGCTCACCTGTTTTTGGGGGAGTTTGGGGAAAACAGGCTTAAAACGGAATTGGCGTAGACGCTCGCAGATCCTCCGGACGCTACGAGGTCTCTTGAGTAGGCGGTATTGCGTGAGGAGGCGCAGATGTAGAAATGCGTGAACCTACAGGTGTAAACATCCCCCTTCGCCCCCTTCAAAGAGGGAGTATCCGCTTTAGAAAGCATAAGTATCAAACCAATGGAAATGTGCTCTACAACTTTCCCCAGTTCCAGTCTTCCCCGGGCGCACGGAGGGCAGCAATGCAACAATCAAGCATAAGGGCTTCGCATTAACCAGCCACCACGCCAGCAACAGCAAAAGGCGTGCACCAAAAGCATCAAAGAAAACATACCATCTTTCCTTAGGAGAAAGCTATTCCGTTTTAAGGCTGTTTTATGAAAATCAGCCCTAAAACAGCAACCTTACTTAATAATTGGGTACCGGGTGAACGGTTTGGACGGATCAAATATCTTGCGGTAAGTGACGTGGGTTTTGTAGATACGGGCTCCTAAACCACGGGTTACCAACATCATTTTCGGGTTGAAATCTCCCACCCAGTTCATCTCAATCTCGCGGGCACCGTACGCGTTCAGGGGGCCTTGGGCATGCACGATCATGTAGGAATCCACTCCTTTGGCCTGGAATTCGGGCACCACGCCAAAAATGACCCCAAATACCTTCTTGTCTGTTCGTTTGTTGTAGCGCCAGCGGTGATAGAGAAACTTAAGCTTAGCAGCGAAGTTGAACTTGCCGTTCAGGTGTTTGAAGAGCTGGTTCAATTCCGGCAGCATGATGAAAAAGGCAATGGGTTTGCCTTCAAAATAAACGAAGTTGAGGAGCTGTTCCACCATCACGGGTTTCATGCTCTTCACCATCTTCATGGCCTTTTCCAGCGTCATCTCATTGATGCCCGAGTGCCCGGCCCATGCTTTGTTGTACACCTCCAGAAAATCCTGCGCCAGTTTTTCCAGGTTGTTTTTGGAAGGGTGTTCAAAACTGTAGCCGGGAATGGCATCCAGCGCTTCGGACCGTTGATACACCTTGTCGCCGAACCGGGCGTGCGTATCCATGTAATAGGTGTACTGCTTGAAATACACCTGAAACCCGTAATTCTCAAACAGCTGCTGGTAATAGGGCGCATGGTAAAACATGCCGTAATTGGGCTGGGTGAACCCCTGCACTAGGAGCCCCCACCACCGGTCTCGCTCCCCGAAGTTGATAGGGCCGTCCATGGCTTCCATGCCCTGCGCGGCTAACCAGTTTTTACAGGCATCAAACAGCATATTGGCCGCCGTCTGGTCATTGACACATTCAAAGAAGCCCATGCCGCCGGTCACGTACTCAGACGCATTCTTGGTTTTGTTGTTCACAAAAGCGGCAACCCGGCCAATGGTTTTTCCCTGGCTATCCTGAAGAATCCACCGGATGGCGGTGCCGTTCTTGAAGTTAGGGTTCTGTTTGGGGTCAAAAACCTGTTCAATGTCCTTGTCTAGCGGCCTGATCCAGTTGGGGTGGTCTTGGTAGAGGGCCGAAGGAAGATCTAAAAAGGCTCTGACGGTGGCAGCGTTTTTTACTTCAAGTAAGTGCATAGACGGGTGGGGCTAAGAAAGACAAAACTACGCAATTGCGGTAGAAGTGCCATGGCCACGCCACGCTCTCTTTGGGCAAGGCGGCCCTGCCTGGTGCTGTGGGCATGGCAGCACCAGGCAGGGCCGCTTTGAATGCATATTGCGGGTGATCATGCGGGCTAATGAAAGCCTCTTCTGAATATCAATGCCTGGCATGTATACGGGTTTGGGCATAATTGCCAACCTTTTTCCAGTAAGATGTGAGGGGCTTCTTCCGTGGTAGCCATCTGATATAACTATCTCTTCTCCTTTCAGGAGGACAAAATAGATAGCTCATTTGTCCTGCTACTTATAGGCTAAGTAACTGATGTTCCGTCCTCCTGCTGGTGGTTTCCGGCGGTCTGGAGACTCGCTTCATCCCCGGTCACGAGACCGGAGTCGCGCGCCAGTTAACTCTAAACCTGTGAAGTCTTGGAGATCTCACAGGTTTCCGCGTTTTAGGGCTGTTTTCCGAAAAGCGGCCCCAAAACGCATCCCCAACTCCTCTCCCACGAGTGGGGGGCGAGGCTTCAGCGGAAGGGCAGTCATGAAGTATCAAATGGTTGAAGTGCACCGATTTTTATAACTATAAACCAAAATTATATTAGAGCAGATTGCTCACCTCTGTATACTTTTGTGAAAAGTAGCATCAAACGTTTGGCAACTCTCTGTGGTTGTTGACGTTTTGGTATTGGATTATATCCTTTCCGCCCCACATGAAAGCACTGCAGAAATTTGTTCACCTAAGTTTGATGGTCGCCCTCTCCCTGGCTTCTATGGGCTTCCGCGGGGCTGTTTCGCAATGTTCTGGTGGGGAAGGGAGTGCAGTAGGCTTTTTCGCAGAGCCAAACTGTTGCTGCAAAAAGGCAGCGAAGAAGCCCATGGAAGCCTGCCATGACCTGTCCTGTGTCATGCAGCGGGGAGTGGCCACGCAGGCAACCTTTACTGCCGCTACCCAACAAATAGCCAAGGTTGAGAAGGAGCCTATCACGTTCCCTGACTTTGCCGAACGAATGCGGCCTTCCATTCTTGAAACCGAACCCCATTTCACTTTGCCGCCTCCGTCCTCCGGCAGGTTCATTGGCATTCTATATCAAACTTTCCTTATTTAGTATTCCCTTCCCTGTCTAGGAGCGCCAGCGATTCCTCTCTGTTCATGCTAAGTAAGCGGACAAAATTAGTTTGACTTACTTTTCTCCCAGACCGTAAATTCCTTAAGGCCGTTTTTTAAGAAAAGCCAGGATCCTTCTTGGTCATGTTGCTGGCGTTCATGCCCCGGTATGCCCGGTTCTTCCCTGTAGAACCAGCAGTTGGCCAGGGATGATCAGGTCTGGAATTTACGCCCGCCCTATACCCGTGTTTTGGACTGCATCACGCAGCCCTACAGTATTCCTCTTTGAGAGCTTCTGGCTGAAAGAAGCTCTCAAAGGGGAAAAACTCTCTTTTTCATTCATCTATACATTTCCATTTCATGAGAACCCTGAAATCAAACTTTGCCGTGGCCTTCTTTGGCCTAACCCTATTCTCCGCCTGCAACGGTTCCGCAACCGAGCCGAAAGCCGTAGAAGGAACAGAGACAAACCAGCAGGTGGCCGGGGTCACCTACACGTGCCCCATGCACCCCGAGGTGGTGAGCAACGAGCCCGGCAAATGCCCTAAATGCGGCATGTTCCTGGAAGAAGTGAAGTCCGGCGAGGAGCTGGACTCTGCTGCGGCCGCCCATGGGCATGAAGCGGGCGATCAGCATTGATTTTTTCCATTCCTTCTTCCCGGCGGCTAGGCCGGGGGATTTTCCCTCCAAGGCATGATTGCTAAACTAATTTCCTTCTCCCTGCGCAACAGATTGGTAGTCCTGCTGATTGCGGCGGGCATGTTCGGCTGGGGAGTGTATTCGGTGACCACGAGCAAGGTAGACGCCATCCCTGATTTATCGGAAAACCAGGTGATCGTGTTTACCGAGTGGATGGGCCGCAGCCCTCAGATCATAGAGGATCAGGTGACCTACCCGCTGGTGACCAACCTGCAGGGCATGCCGCAGGTGAAATATGTGCGCGGCGTGTCCATGTTCGGGATGAGCTTCATCTACATCATCTTTGAAGACCAGACCGATATCTACTGGGCGCGGGAAAGGGTGCTGGAGCGCCTCAACTACGCCAACCGCCTGCTGCCCCAGGGCGCCATCCCCACCCTGGGGCCGGACGGAACCGGCGTGGGCCATATTCTCTGGTACACCCTGGACGCGCCGGGCATGGATCTGGGCGAGCAGCGGGCCATCCAGGACTGGTACGTGAAATTCTCGCTCCAGAATGTGGCGGGCGTGAGTGAGATCGCCTCGTTCGGGGGCTTCCAGAAACAGTACCAGATCACAGTAGACCCCAACAAGCTAACTTATTACAACCTGTCGGTGCCGCAGGTGATGGCGGCGGTACGGGCCAACAATAACGAGGGCGGGGGCAGCAAGTTTGAGCTGAGCGACATCGGGTACATCATCAAAACCACCGGGTACCTTAAATCCACCGAGGAGATAGAGAACATCCCCATCACCACGCAGAACACCATTCCGGTAAGCGTGCGTGACATTGCCACCGTGCAGATGACGGGCGAAACCCGGTTGGGGATTTTTGACCTGAACGGCGAAGGCGAGGTAGTGGGGGGCATTGTGGTGATGCGCTACGGCGAGAATGCCGAGGAGGTGATCAGGAACGTCAAAACCAAGATGGAGGAGGTCTCCGCCGGGTTGCCCCAGGGCGTCAAGTTCAACATCGTCTATGACCGCAGCGGGCTGATCAATGAATCGGTGAACTCGGTGAAGACCACCCTGCTAGAGGAGATGCTGGTGGCCTCCTTTATCGTGTTCCTCTTCCTTTTCCACTGGCGCAGTGCGCTCATCATCATCATCCAACTGCCCCTTTCCATCGCCATCGGCTTTATCCTGTTGAATATGTTCGGGATCACCTCCAACATCATGTCCCTGACGGGGATCGCCCTGTCCATTGGGGTGATTGTGGATGACGCCATTGTGATGGTGGAGAATGCTCACCGGCATCTGGCCGATGCCCAAACCAAAGAAGACTATGGATAACGAAACGCGCCTGTCCATTATAGAGAAAGCCGCCAAGCAGGTGGGCCCCAGCGTATTTTGGAGTACGATCATCATCATCACCTCTTTTCTGCCGGTGTTTCTGCTGACTGGGCAGGAGGGGCGGCTGTTCAGCCCATTGGCCTGGACTAAGACCTTTATCCTGATTGTGGATGCTTTCGTGGCCATCACGGTTACCCCGGTGCTGCTTTCCCTGTTGCTCAAGGGCAAGTTCAAGCCAGAGAGTGCCAACCCCCTTAACCGCGCGCTGGAACGGGTCTATGGGCCTGTGCTGCGCTGGTGCCTGGAATGGCGCAAAACCACCATCGGGGTCAACCTCCTGGCCCTGCTCATGAGCATTCCCATGCTCATGAGCCTGGGCTCTGAGTTTATGCCGCCGCTGAATGAGAGCTCCATCCTGTTCATGCCGGTGACCCTGCCCGATATCTCCAACGCTGAGGCCAAGCGCATTTTGCAGGTGCAGGACAAGATCATCAAATCGGTGCCAGAGGTGGCGCAGGTGCTGGGCAAAGCCGGCCGGGCCAGCACCGCCACCGACAACTCCCCCATCAGCATGATTGAGACCATCATCCAACTGAAGCCGGAATCTGAGTGGCGGGAGGGGATGACCAAGGCCAAGATCATCGCTGAGCTGGACCAGAAGCTGCAGATTCCGGGCGTGATCAACGGCTGGACGCAGCCCATCATCAACCGCATCAACATGCTGGCCACCGGTATCCGGACAGACGTGGGGGTGAAGGTGTACGGCCAAAGCCTGGATTCCATCGCGGTGGTGTCAGAGAGGGTGCGCAATGCCCTGCAAAACGTGGAAGGCGTGGAAGATCTGTACATAGAGCCCGTGACCGGCGGAAAGTACCTGGAGATCCAAACCCGGCGCGGGGAGTTGGGGCGTTACGGACTGTCGGTGGATGACGTGAACAGCGTGGTGGAATCGGCGTTGGGCGGCATGACCATCGGGAATACCATTGAGGGCCGCCAGCGTTTCTCCATCAGCCTGCGTTTGGCCCAGGAATACCGCAACAGCCTGGGGCGCATCGGCCGCATTCCCCTCCAGTCGGCCACGGCTGGCACAGTGCCTTTATCGGCCGTGGCCGATGTGCGGTTTGTGGACGGGCCTCCCATGATCACCTCTGAGAACGCGCAGTTGCGGGGCGCGGTTCTGTTCAACGTGCGAAACCGCGATCTGGGCAGCACCGTGCAGGAGGCGATCCAGAAGCTCAACGGGGAATTGACAGACCTCCCGAACGGGTATCGGCTGGAGTGGAGCGGGCAGTGGGAAAACCAGATCAGGGCCACGCAGACCCTGAAGATCATCATTCCGCTGGTACTCCTCATCATCTTCCTGATCCTGTACTTCTCCTTCAAGTCCTTCAAGGAGGCCTTGCTTAACCTGGTCACCATTCCTTTCGCTTTGGTGGGCGGGGTATTCATTATCTATTTCTACGGCATCAACCTGTCGGTGGCGGTGGCGGTGGGGTTCATTGCCCTGTTCGGGATGGCGGTGGAGACCGGGATGCTGATGGTGGTGTACCTGAATGAGGCCATGAATGCGTTGGTGGCGGCAAAAGGGAATTCCAGCCAAACCATCAGCAAGCAGGACATCCGGGAATACGTCTTCCAGGGGGCGGCCAAAAGACTGCGGCCCAAGATCATGACCGTTTCCGTCTCGCTCTTTGGCTTGATTCCCGTGCTGTGGGCCACCGGGGTGGGGACAGATGTGATGCTACCCATTGTACTGCCCCTGATTGGAGGGGTGTTCACTTCTTCCATCCACATTCTGCTGGTGACGCCCGTGGTGTTTGAGATGACCAAGCTCTACGAGTTAAAGAAACACGGCAAACTAGAGATCTACGATGTTAAACACTAGAATATACGTATCGGCCTTGCTGCTGTTGCTGGCGGCGGGAGGAGCCTGCGCCCAAACCCCGGTGCTGCCCTTGGACACCGTGCTGAACCGAATTTACCGGAACAACCCCATGCTGCAAGAGTTTGAGCTTAGGGCCCAGGCGCAGAATGCCATGGCAAAGGGAGCCCGCAGCCAGATGGCCCCCATGGTGGGGGCCGGCGTGTTCATGTATCCCTACCCGGGGCAGACGATCATGGAGGAGCGGGACAAGGGCATGCTGATGACGGTGGTGGAGCAGGACATCACCAACCCCGCCAAGCTGAAGGCCCGGGAAAAGTACCAGCTTTCTAAGGTGGCCATGGAAGAGGCCGGGCGCGATAACACCTTCAACCAGCTCAGGGCGCAGGCCAGAACGGCTTATTACCAGTGGGTGGTGCTGGAAAAGAAAAATTCTGTGCTGCTGGAAAGCCAGCGCATCATGCAGTTCATGCTCAAGCTGGGCAAAGTCCGCTATCCTTATAACCAAAGTTCGCTGGGCAGTATCTACAAGGCCGAAGGACGGTTGGCGGAAGTGGAGAACATGCTGGTGATGAACGACAGCGAGATCACTAGGATGAACATCCAGCTGAACCTGCTGATGAACCTGCCGCCGGAAACCCGCTTCCGCATTGATACCACGGTTCAAACCTCGGTGCTGACGGTTCTGCCCGACACCGTCTCCTTAAGTGCCGCCCGCAGCGACATCCGCCAACTAGACCGCACCATTGAATCCATGCAACTCAACCTACGGTTGGAGAACCTACAGCGGAAGCCCGATTTCGGGATACGGTTCGAGAACATGATGCCCCGCGACAAGATGATGCCCCAGGTGTTCACCGTGATGGGGATGGTGTCTATTCCCATCGCGCCCTGGTCTTCCAAGATGTACAAGGCCAACGGCAAAGCCATGCACCTAGAGATACAGGGCATGCAGAAAGGGCGGGAGAACCTGATGAACGAGGCGCGCAACATGGTGGCCAGCATGGCTCTGGAACTGCAGACCAAGCGCATCCAAGTGCAGAACTACGAGCAGAAGATCATCCCGGCTTTGCGGCGCAACTATGAAACCACGCTCCTCAGCTATGAACAGAACACGGGGCAGCTGCCGCTGGTGATTGATGCCTGGGAAGCCTTGAACATGGCGCAAATGGAATACCTCAACAACCTGGAGCAACTCTACCTGATAGGTGTCAATTATGAGAAAGAACTGGAAAAATAAAGTAAGATGGCTGCTGGTTTTGCTGGTGCCACTCACTTTCTCCGCCTGCCAGGACAAAAGCCACGAAGAAGCCGAAGCTGCCCATGCCCTGGAATACACCTGCCCCATGCACCCGCAGATTGGGCAGGACAAACCCGGTTCCTGCCCCATCTGTGGGATGGACTTGGTAGCCAAACAGCTGGCCAATGCCCCCACCGTGGCCGTCAGCTCAGACCTGGATTATCTGCTGCAACCCACCAACCAAGCGGTGGTCTCCTCCATTCAGACCACCCAGCCGGTGCAGCGGCAAGTAGAGAACGAGATTACCATGAGCGGGGTGGTAACCTATGACACGCGCCGCCAATACCTGATTCCGGCCCGTTTTGGGGGAAGAGTGGAAAAACTGTACGTACAGTTCAACTACCAGCCGGTACGCAAAGGGCAGAAGTTGTACGATATCTACAGCCCAGAGCTGGTGACGGCGCAGAAAGAACTGCTGTACCTCCTGCAAAATGATGCTGGCAATTCAACCCTGATCGCCGGGGCGCGGCAGAAGCTTCGCTTGCTGGGTGCCACGGAAGCCCAGATCAAACAACTGACCCGGACGGGCCGGGAATCCTATACCTTCTCGGTGTACAGCCCTTACACGGGGTACGTGCTGGACCCTTCCGTGACGGCGGCTCCCACCCTTGCCCCTGCCAATGCTAGTAGTGGAGATGGAATGGGCGGCATGGGAAGCTCCTCCAGCCCGGGTGGTACTGCGGGCGGCGGAAGTATAACAGCGGCACCTGCGCAGGGTACGGGTTTTGCCATCCGGGAAGGCATGTACGTGACCACCGGGCAGGCCCTGCTCAAAGTGGTAGACGCCTCGCAGGTGTGGGCCCAGTTCAACGTGCCCAGCGGCTTGGTGGGCCAGCTCCGGAAAGGAACCCCTATCACCATCACCTTCAACCAACAGCCCGGCGGCGACCCGGTGCAGTCCACCGTGAACCTGGTGGAGCCGGTCTATGAGGCCGGGCAGAACTTTGCCCAGGTTAGGGCTTCGCTCCCGGCGCGGGGAAAATCCATTTTGATCGGCCAACTCCTCACGGGCAAAACCGCTTACAGCACCGGCGCAGCCTTATGGGTTCCCCAAGAGGCGGTACTGGACTTAGGCACCCAGTCCGTCGCCTTCCTTAAAGTCAAGGGGGTATTCAAGCCAACGGCTGTCCAGGTGGGGCAGCGCGCCCACGGTCAGGTAGAGGTGCCCCAGGGCTTAACTGCTCAGGACGTAATTGCCGCCAATGCCCAGTTTCTGGTGGACAGCGAAAGTTTTATCAGGGTAACAGACAACGACAGATGAAAAAGGCACAGAATACATTCCTCGTTTTCCTGGCGGCGCTCTTTTTGCTGTCCTGTGTTGAGCAGCACGAACACCACGAAACGGCAGAAGCGGGTACCACTTATACCTGTCCCATGCACCCCCAGATTGTTGAAGACGAACCGGGTTCCTGCCCCATCTGCAACATGGACTTAGTACCGGTGAAAAAACAGGCCCCGGGAAGTACGGCGGCGAGCATCATGTTGAGTGATAACCAAATGAAGCTGGGGAACATAACGGCCCGGCCGGTTAGAATGGGGCAGGTGGGAAGCAGCACGATTCTTACGAGCCGGTTGGTGGTAGACCAAACCCAGGCTGACCTGATCAGTAGCCGGGCCACCGGCCGTATTGAGAGGCTGTACGTGAAGGAGACGGGCCAGCCCATCCGGAAGGGCCAGCCGCTGTATGACCTCTACAGCGAGTCCCTGCTCACCCTGGAACAGGAATACCTGCTGGCCTTAGATCAGGTGCAGGCATTCCCCGGGGAAACGCAGTTCGCCTCCATCCTGGAGGCCGCCAGAAGAAAGCTCTTGCTGACCGGGTTGACCAATGCCCAGATCAACAGAATCGCCCGTTCCAAGCGCCTGGATGCCCGCATCACCTTTGCAGCCCCTGTCTCCGGCACGGTGACGGAGATAACCGCCGCCGAGGGAGTGTACGTGGCCGAGGGCAGCCCACTGTACCGGGTGAGCCGCCTCAACACCATCTGGGTAGAGGCCGAGCTGTACGCGCAGGAAACAAACCAAGTGACGGTAGGCACTCCCGTGGAAGTAACCGTCCCCGGGGTATCCACCCCCTTGAAAACCAAAATCTCCTTCATCAACCCCGAGTTCCGGCAGAACAGCCAGGTGGTGGTGGCCAGGGCAGCGTTGCCTAACCCCAAAGGGACATTGATCCCCGGCACCCAGGCTACCATCCATCTGCCAGCCCCAGTAAACCGGGCCTTGACCCTTCCGCTGGATGCGGTAATCCGCAATTCCCAGGGAGCGCATGTCTGGGTGAGAACCGGGGAAAACACCTTCAGTCCCCGGATGGTGACCTTGGGCGAGGAAAGTGCCCACCAGGTGGCCATCGCCAGCGGACTGAGCACCAATGACACGGTTGTGGTCACGGGGGCTTACCTGCTTTACAGTGAGTTCGTCTTAAAGAAAGGCGCAGAACCTGTGGCGGGCCACAGCCATTGACAAAGCAAGGGCCGCCAGTAGGTTAATTTGGCATGAAAGATTACAGCACTGATTACCAAGTTGGCCAGGATCTTCAACTTACTTCCATTCTCCTATAAGAATGATACGTGTGCAGGGCATTGGCAAACTTGCGGTAGGGTAATCTGACCTTCGCCGCGAGCCCTAGTCCCTCTCCTGGGGAGAGGAGCCCCGCTGAGGCGTTTTGGGGCTGCTTTTCAGAAAACAGGCTCAAAACGCGAACACCTGTGAGGTCTGTAAGACCTCACAGCAGTAGACCTACTATTATTGTTGTGCGCAGAGTTAGCGGGAGCGCTCTACGCACCCTTGGACAGCCAATCTCCTGATTGGCGAACCATCGGCGCAGACGCTCGCAGGTCTAAAGACGCTACGAGGTCTTTTGAAGCGGGCGGCATCGCGGAAGCAGTCAGTTAGAAAGTACTGGCGCGAGACTCCAGTCTCGTGACCGGGGATGAAGCGAGTCTCCAGACTCGCTGGGAACCACCGGCAGGATGGTGTAAAGTCAGGTTGGAGTAAAGTCAGGTTGGAGTACCATTCTAACAGCAGAATGGAAGGAAATGATTGAAATTATGGTTCAGGGAAAGCTCACATTATCCATCCTGGCCACCATTGAACAAGCTACCGGCTACAACCTGCTTTAGGATCTTCCCGGGCGGCGGCAGACACTGGAGGTACGGGTGAATAATGAACCGGTTAGTTGATGGAGGAAATCCTGCCCAACAAAAATCTTTCTATAACGATGGGGCTAGGGACAATTCTTAGAAATTGGGTTGCTTCTTAAGGAGAGGCGCAAGCCAAGCCGGCCAAATGCCTTGGAGCTTATTGTGAAAGCTGCCCAAAAAGAAGTAAAATGTCTGTAAATGAAAAAAGCACTTACAAGTTTTACCTCGTAAGTGCTTTTCTATGAAGTGGGGCGTGCTGGATTCGAACCAGCGACCCTCTGCTTGTAAGGCAGATGCTCTGAACCAGCTGAGCTAACACCCCTTCTTTTTATTTTTGAAGACCTTTTGTTCCCGTTTGATGATGCAAATATGGGGGATGTTTTTTTATCTACCAAATGATGTTCTCAAAAAATCGTTAAAATTTAGTAGAAACACTTCTTCATTGGAGACGTGCGTAGCTCAACGTATATTTAGCGGCTGAAAATCAGAAAGTTTGTGGGAAACAGGAAAAAGGTAACCCGATATTTTTTTTGGGGGGTAGCAGGAATTTTTTTGATCATGGCCTTGGCGGGTGGGGCGCTCGCTCTCTATCAAGATAAAATCATCCGGCTGTTTGTGGCCGAAGCCAACCAACACATCAAGACCAAAATTGCGGTAGAGAAGATAGAGGTGACCTGGTGGGAACAGTTTCCGCAGGTGGCCATTAGGCTGCAGAACGTAGAGGTGACGGAAGCCGTGCCCGGCAGTACCGCGCCTTTGGCCAAACTGAAGAACGTGTACGCCACCTTTTATCCCTGGGATCTCTTGGGCAGTTCTTACCGCATCAGGGAAATTCATTTAGAGGACGGGGAGGTACACGCCAGAATACTGGCCAACGGAAAGGTGAATTACCGCTTCTTCCAAAGCGCAGATACGGTACAAAGTGAGACCATGCAGTTCCACCTGCAGCACATTGTCCTCAAGCATGTGCACGTCACGTACCAAGACGCTCCCCGCAGGCAGGTGTATGACGTTCACGCGCGCGCGCTAAGGGCCGCGCTGGAAATGGAAGGATCAGTCCTGCAGCTGGAAGCCAGCGGGAACACGCGCATCAAGAACATCAGAATTGGGCTTAACGAGTTCCTGAATGGGAAAGAAGTGACTCTGGCTAGCAGGCTCAGCATTCATACAGAGCGGCAGACCATTACCCTTCAGCCTTCAGAGGTACAGATAGGGAAAGCAGTGTACCAGTTGGGCGGCCAGATTGCGTACCGGCAGAAAACGCAGGTAAACTTAACCGTGAACGGCAAGAACACCCAGGTGCAGTCACTATTGGCTTTGTTGCCAGCCCGGTATTCAAACCAATTTGGCCAATACCAAAGCGACGGCGATGTCTACTTCAAAGGCAAGGTGAAAGGCGAGGTGTCTTCCCAAAAGAACCCGTTCCTGGATTTTGAGTTTGGGGCTAGGGATGCCTCTTTTTACCACCCAGGCTCCCGGGAGAAAGTGGAAGGGGTAACGCTGGTGGGCCGCTTCACGAACGGGGCGCAGCGGAACAGCCAGACCTCCCGGCTGGAGGTCCGCCAGATACAGGGCCGCCTGCGCGGGAAACCCTTCAGCGGAGAGGTCATCTACCAAAACTTCGTCAACCCAGACCTACACCTAAACGTAAATGCCCAGCTAGACGTGGCCAGCGTTTTGGGGCTGTTTCCGGGAAAACACCTTGAAAAGGGAAGCGGGCAGGCGCAGGTGCGATTCGCCTTTACGGGGAACCTGCGCACGTTCCGGGCGAACCCTGTTAGCCCCGCCATTAAAGCCCGCGGCGAAGCCACGCTACGGCAGGTGAGTCTACAGTTTCGGCAGCATCCCATCTTGTTTAAGGGCTTCAATGGTACCTTGTTGCTTAAGAAGAATGACGTAGCGGTTTCAAAGGTCAAGGGCAAAATAGGCGACTCAGACCTTCTGGTGAACGGGTATTTTAAGAATGCGCTGGCCTGGCTTTTCTTTAAAGGGCAAAAGCTTAGGATAGAGGCCGATGTGGCTTCCCGGTTCCTGAACGTAAACCAGATTCTGGCGGCTTCCGCCGAAATGGGCAGTAGTGCCACGGCGGCGCCTGGTGAAAAAGGCGGCTCTGGGGCGTATGCCTTCAACATGCCAGCCCAGTTGGAGCTAGACCTGAATACCTCCGTCCAGCGGTTGACGTTCCGGCGGTTTAGGGGCCGTCAGTTGTCCGGGCGCATCCAACTCAAGGACAAGGTGCTGACCACGCCGGGCATGGCCATGCAGGGCGTGGGTGGGCGCTTTAGAGTAGCTGGTCGCATGGACGCCCGCAGCCCCCTGATTAAGGTGACTTCCACGGCCCACCTGGAGAACATCAACGTAGATAGCCTTTTCTACGTGTTTGAAGATTTTGGGCAGACGTTTATCATGCAGCGGCACCTGCGCGGTGAACTCACAGCCCAGATTACGTCAGACACCTACCTGGATCATCGCCTCAGGCCCCGCACAGACCTAGTGCGGGCCGAGGTCAAGACCACCCTCCGGAACGGGCAGTTGATCAACTTTGCCCCCATGCAGAAGCTCAGCCTTTTTGTAAAACGCGGGGAGTTGGCAAATCTTCGGTTCTCAGAGATGAAGAACAACTTTTACATCAAGAACCGCATCGTGTACATTCCAGAGATGGAGATCAAATCCAACACCAGCCGGTTGTCAACGATTACCGTCTCGGGCACGCACACTTTTGACCAACTCATGGATTACCGCGTGCGCATCCCGCTCAAAAGCCAGCGCCGCGACAAAGATGAGCGCTTTGGGGTAATCGCCACCAGTTCCGCCAACAACCCCAACCTTTTCCTCACCATCAAAGGCAAGGAGGGCAACTTCAAAGTGGCCTATGACCAGCAGAGAGTAAGGCAGAAAGTTGCCGCAGACCTGAAGCGAGAGAAAAAAGTAGTCAAGGATATCTTGCGGGGCAAGAAGAAAGAGGAAGAGAAAAGAGTAAAGCCTTCGGCGGAATACTTTGAGTTCTGAGAAAGAGGCAAGTGGCGTTTTAAGGCTTTTTTCTAGAAAGTAGGCTATAAACGTTGACGCAACTTATACTTTGAGAGCTATATATTATATTCGGTAGTTCAGTTACGGTTATCTGTCAAAAACGGATGTAAACAGGATGTTTCAGTCTAACCATAGGGCTGATAACCGGAGTTGTTCCTTATACAAGGTAGTTGGTGGTAATAAATAACATGAAAGTTTTATGGAAATTAGGCAAATAATGAATCTATATCTGACAAGCTATTTCCTATAACTAAATGAAAAAGATAATACTTACCATAGTCCTTCTACATCTTTATACATTCACTTTCGGTTGCATGTGTACTAAAGCTCCTGAAACTACCTTAGAAGACTGGGCGAAAAGTGATTTAATTCTTATAGGAAAAGCAACTGAAATAATTGAGAACTCAAGGTTATTCGACAAAGGTGGACAGCAACTAAGAATCATCAACTTCCAAATATTGGAGGGCTTTAAAAATATTGAGAAAGAGCAGAGAATAATTTCTTTTGACTATTCAGACAATTCCTGTCAGTATACTTTTGAGGTCGGTAAAACATATGTTATTTACGGACATCAAATGCCCTCTGGACTAGCTTTTACAAATTCTTGCACAAACACTAGGAAACTTCCCGACAGCTTCGCACAACTTCCAGCGATAAAAGAGCTAAGGGAAATTTCTAAAGAAAAGGACATTAAACAGCCGAAGGGGCAAACTTTCGCAATGATTGAAACCTCGACTTTAGAAAAGCTCCAAAGAGATGGTAGCGAACTTGCAGAGTCAAAGGATAGGATAAAGTATTTGTATTATGCTCTTGGCGTCTCAGCATTTTTTAATGTCATTTTAGGTATTCTGGCATATAAAAAGAGAAAAATTACTACCACCAACATTGTGTTCTATGGTAAAAGCAAGTAAAACCGCATAAATTTACCAAGAACCGATTCCTGAAGTCTTCTCACACCTGTAGGCACACGTAGGGCGTGTTGCGCTGGATGACGGCGAACATGCGGCTCACTATTTTGTTCTTGATGGCGTTCAAGACGGCCATGGGGTGCTTGCCCTCCGCCGTTTTCCTCTCATAGTACTTCCGGTACTCGTTGCCCGCCTTGATGCTGGTCAAGGCGCCCATGGTCAGGAGGGCCTTTATCTTCTTGTTGGCGATCTTGGACACCTTGGTCCTTCCTTTCACGCTGGTGCCTGAGCTGTACCTGAAGGGCGCAAGGCCTGCGTAGCAGGAGAACTTGCGCCAGCAGGGGAAGCGGGTGAAGCCCCTGGTGAGCACGAGCATCTGGTTGGCCGTCTGCTCACCCACGCCCGGCACCGTGCACAGAAGCTCCTTCTTCTCCCTCAGTTCCTGGCGCTCTGCGATCCTGCGGTTTATCTCCGCCTGCACCTCCTTCAGCTTCTTGTCCAGCAGCGCCACCATCTCCTTCTCGACCTTCAGCAGGAACCTCATGTCCAGGCAGCCCTCCAATACTTTCAATTCCTTGATTCGGGTCTTATGCGCCGACTTTTCCTTCAGCAGCCGCTCCCGCTGGGAGGAGAGCTGGCCCAACTCCAGAAGAAGGCATGGGGCGGCTTGGCCGAAGGTGAGCTCGTCCAGGTTCCTTTTCAGGTAGCGGGCGATCATCAGCGGGTCCGCCTGGTCGTCCTTGCCCCGGACGATGCCCATGGAGCGCCTGATGCGGTAGGCGTTCTCCGAGACGAATCTGAGCCCCTTCTCCGAGAGGAATCTGCCCAGGCCGACGGAGTAGACGCCCGTGTCCTCGAAGCCGAGGATAAGGCCGTGGTCCGGGCCGGGGCAGAGCTTGGCGGCCCATCTGGCCAGTTGGCCGAAGCCAGCCTTTGTGTTCTTGAATTGGGAGTGGCAGTGCCCGTTGTCGGGGAAAAGGGCGGTGGCATCCAGCGTTAGCTTGCTGACGTCGATGCCGATGAAAAGGTTTTTTTCCATATCTTTCTTCTAGGTTTAAAAGAAGGTCGGGCGACTGTCACCTTTAGCAGGCATGCAGGCCTAGTGTTCTATCTTGTCAGGGCCGACCGGAAGAAATGGGGAGAGGACTAACACAATGTAGGGGCATGAAAACCCATATAAACGTTTAGTTCTCCTCTCCCATTTCAAATATAGGAAATTGCACTCTCGCAGATGAGCAAATATAAAGGTATAAACGCCAGCATCGGCCGACGGCCTCGCCGCCGTTTATACTAGTCCGTTAGCAGAAATTAAAAAAATGAATATTAAATCTATCCGTATAATATGGACTTTCTACACAGCCTTTGCCGTACCCTCCATGGCGATAACATTGTCTTGCCTAAGCCTTAATATTGAGTCGGGTTTGCGGTTATACTCAATTATTTTCTGGTTCAAGGTAGCGACCCTTAGCTTGATGTTCCTTGCTGTGAACAGCTATAAAAAGCATGAGTATTTTTATTATTATAATTTAGGTGTATCTAAGGTGAAACTATGGGCCTCAACCCTCTCATTTGACTTTTTTATTTTCCTATTCCTAAACTTTCTGCCCTACTAAACCGATGATTCACAGACTAGAGGCAGACAGTATTCTTCTGGAATTGGGTGGCCGTAGAATTCTCTCGGATATCTACTTAAGTTGTGAGACAGGTAGAATAACAGGCCTGTTGGGCAGAAACGGGCAAGGGAAATCATGTCTTATGAAGGTGATTTATGGCAGCCTGGAATGTAGTCAATCAGTCCGTTTTGACGGGAAGTTCCAATCAGCAGCGTTTAAGCGGCCTGATTTATTGCTTTACCTCCCACAGTTCAATTTCATACCCGCATGGCTCACGCTGAAACGGGTATTCAGTGACTTCGGTCTCGATTATGCACCGTTCGAAAATAGGTTTCCTGAGTTTGCTGGCAGACACAAATCATCTATGAAAAGCCTCTCAGGCGGCGCCCGTAGGCTGGTGGAAATATATGCCATTGTTAAATCAAAGTCGCAGTTCGCCATGCTCGATGAACCTTTCACGCATTTGAACCCCATTCAAATCGAGAAAGTAAAAGAGTTTTTACTCGAAGAGAAAAGCAACAAAGGGTTATTGCTCACCGACCACATGTTCAGACACATTCTAGACATAAGTGATGATATGAATTTACTTACTGATGGCCGGATTCATTTGGTGAAAAGCATCGAAGAAATAGAAACACTTGGATATGCCAGAATATAACATGAACTCTTTTAAAAGCTAAGGGAATCAGGCAGTGATTTTATGGAAGTCAGCTTGGTAGTAGATGCTGGATTTGACGATAGCGAAAGCTTGTTTTAACAGCTTGCTACACCTAAACGTCAGCCCCGGCCTTCGCCCATCGTTTGGCATAGACGTAAACGAACATTTGACCTTGCTTGTTCAATGAACAAAAAATGGCACCAAGAAGAAAGCTGTGATACAAACCAAACCCATAAAAAAACTCCGCCACCAACTTCTTTCCTTCTTATGGCTGGGCCTCTTCGCCTGTCAAACCAACACAAGTACTACCTCCTCCCAAACCACTTCGGCGAACGCCAAGGTGTATTACCCAGCGAAAGGCGATAAGTGGGAGCAGAGAACCCCCGAGCAGGTAGGCATGGATCCGAAGCTGTTGGCAGAGGCGGTGGCGTATGCCCAAACCCAGGAAACCAAAATGCCCAAGGATTTCTCCACCCAGGAAGAAATTTTCGGGAAACTGCTGGGGCCAATTCCTAAAGACCGGGCGGGTACCAACGGCATCATCCTGCGGCACGGCTACATTGTGGCTGAGTGGGGCGACACCAAACGCGTGGATCCTACCTACAGCATCGCGAAGAGTTTTCTGTCTACCATTCTGGGCGTGACGCTGGACAAAGGCATGATCAAAGACATCCATGACCCGGTGGCTAACTACATCAAAGACGGCGGCTATGACTCAGGGCCCAACCGCAAAGTGACCTGGCGCCACCACGCCCAGCAGACCAGTGAGTGGGAGGGAGAACTCTTCGGGAAAACGCACACCTTTGTAGGCAAAGAGGAATTTGGCAACGGCGAACGCAAACCCCGTGGACTGAAGGAACCCGGTACTTTTTATGAGTACAACGATGTGCGCATTAACCGGCTGTCTTTGTCATTGCTGCGGCTCTGGAAAAAGCCCTTGCCCCAGGTGCTGAAAGAGCAGATCATGAACCCCATTGGCGCCTCAGACACCTGGCAGTACCTCCCGTACAAAAATTCTTACGTGGAAGTAGAAGGAAAAAGGCTGCCCAGCGTAAGCGGCGGTACCCGCTGGGGCGGTGGCCTCTGGATCAATACCCGCGACGAGGCCCGCTTCGGCTACCTGTTCCTGCGGCAGGGCAAATGGAAAAACCAGCAGATTGTGTCTCAAGATTGGGTACAGCAAGCGACTACGCCCGGCCCGCACGGCCCAGATTATGGCTACCTCTGGTGGCTGAACACGCAGAAAAAACAATGGCCCAATGCGCCAACTACCAGTTTTGCGGCCTTGGGCGCAGGTTCCAACACCATTTGGGTAGACCCTGAGCATGACCTGGTGGTGGTCTGGCGCTGGCACGGTACCAACGGAGACGAGTTTTTTAAGCGCATTCTGGCCTCGGTAAAAAAGTAAGGGCTGGTTTCCATTTGAGGTTTGCCAGCGAAAACGGCACAAAAAGGTTCTGCGGAAGCGTTCTTGGAGCCGCGTAGCAACGCTACGGGGCGACGCGCAGGTTGTTTGCAGCACGAAAGACAACGTTTAAACATGCTCTAAAGAGGAATGTGAGTGGCAAGTGGCGTTTAGGGCCTGTTTTTAGAAAAACAGGCCCTAAACGCCAACCCGTTTTTAACCAGATCGTTTGTGTAATTCTACACCAACGCATTGAACTATGGCTGAAGAAACCACCACCCTTTTAAAGGATTACTCTGATCAGGAAAAAGGAGCTTACCTGGGCGCATTGGCCACCATTGCCTCGGCAGATGGGCATGTGTCTGAAGACGAGATCACTTTTCTGCAACTCATGAGCGAGGCGGCAGAGTTACCAGAGAACTTGCAGCAGGAGGTTCTCTCCATCGCTAAAAATCCCTCGCAGATAAGCCTGCAACGGTGCCTGGATGTGCTCAAAGGCAGCCCGCTGCGGTTCTCTTTTGTCACCGATATCATCAGCTTCGCGAAGTCAGACGGACAATATACCCCAGATGAGCAGCAGCGCATTGCCGAGGTAAGCAACTACCTGGGCATTGACCAGAAGCAGTTCAGCATCCTGGATCAGTTTGTAGACAAAGCCAACCAAGCCCAGGAGCAGGGCGAAGACCCTACCTCCCCATCGTTCCTGAACAAAAGCGGCTTTGGCGACATGTTCAAGAAGTCTGGGATCTCACCAGGCATGGTAACCGGCATGCTGGGCATTTTGGCTCCTATTGTAATCAGCGGCATGATGAACCGCCGTCGGCCCCATGGATACGGTGGTGGTATGATGGGAGGAGGAATGATGGGCGGCGGCATGGGCGGAGGCCTAGGTGGTTTGCTGGGTGGCCTGTTAGGCGGCGGCATGATGAACCGCGGGGGCATGTACGGCGGCGGCCGAATGGGCGGCTTAGGTTCTATGGCCTCTATTCTGGGGGGCTTGGGTGGCCGAAGCGGTTACGGCCGGGGCATGGGCTCCGGCGGCTTAGGAGGCCTGCTAGGCGGTATTCTGGGCGGCGGTCGTAGAGGAGGATCAGGCTGGTAAGAAGAGGAATTCCTGCTTTAGGCCTGGTTTTGTAAAACTAGCCCCAAAGCAGGAATCTCTCTTCGTATTCACATCAGTTGATGGTGGCATTCTTATAGCCATACCAGCGGTAGGCGCAACCCTTGTGGTTGCCCTTTGCTGTTCACAAAAGCAGCACACAGGATGATACCGTCCTCTGTTTCTAAAGCTGTTGCTGTTACGCGTGTCAAACCAACGCCCATGTTTTTTTGCTACCGTGCGGGTAACCACAAGGGATTGCCCTACCTCTGTCATCCAATTCTTAACTCACAGGGAAGATCGAATACAAGAGAGGAATGCAAAACCGAAAGATTCATCTCCACATCTCCAAATCCCCACATCTCCAAATCTCCAAATCCCCACATCTCCAAATCTTCAAATTCCCACATCTCCAAATCCCCACATCACCCATTCTGCTTTACATACAGCGTTTGGGTGGGGTGCGCGAATTCAGCCCCGTGTTTCTCCACCATCCCCACAATCTGGTAATTGATTTCCTCTTTGATGTTGATGTACTCGTCCCAGTCAACGGTGTCTATGAAGTACAGCACCATGATTTCTTTGGCGTGCGGGCTTAAGTTCATGAACCGTACGCGGCCCTCCTGGTTGGTGCGCGGGTAGTTGTCAATAAAGTGCTGGATGTCTGCGACAATGGCCTTCAGCTGTTCAGAGGTGGTGCCGTAGGTAAGCATAATGTCAAACTTCACCCGCCGGAAGGTGCGCAGCGTGAGGTTATCCAGCGGTTTGTCAATCATGCTTTTGTTGGGCAGCGTCACGTAACTTTTCTCCAGCGTTCTGATGCGGGTGCTCCGGAAACCTATTTTCTCAACGGTGCCGGTGATCTCGCCCACCTGTACCAGATCGCCTACCACAAACGGATGATCCAGGAAAATGGTAAATGAGGCCAGCAGGTTCTCCAGGCTTTCCTTGGCGGCAAACGCGATGGCCAGACCACCCACTCCCAAACCCGCCACCATGCCCGCCACGTTCACCTTGAACACCGCGCCCAGAATAACGAAAAACCCAATAATGACGATGATCACCTTGGTGAAATCCACGAAGAACGGCACCAGTTGGTCATCCAGTTTGGAAAGTGTTTTGGCCGCCCGCTTGGAGAACATCATCCCGAAGAAATCTACCAGGCGCATGGTTACCCACGTAAGCGAGCAGATGAGGAAGATGCTGTAAATGCGCTGTAGAACCCGTTTTAGGCCCAGCTCCTCTTTGCCCGGCAACCCTAATTGGGGAGGGTAATTCAGCTGTTCAAACGCAACGTAGAGGAACACCAGAAACGCCAGCACTTCCAGAGGAGTCACCAACAGACGCTTGAACTCCTCGTTGGTGACTTCCTGATTGATGCGTTTAATGATCCCCTTAAAGAGAATGGTGGAAAGAAGCCCCGAAACAACCGTTTTAAACAGGAAGCCGCTCAGCATGATCCCCATGAAAATAAGGTACTGCTGCACCGTATTCCCCAGAAAAACAAAGCGTAGAATATCTGAAACCTGGTTCTGCATTCGTTAAATGTTTGCCCTCCTGCAACCAATGCGTGGGCGCAGGGGTCTTATAGGAAATGAAAGGCAAATCTATGAAACGAAACTTCTTATTCCAGCTTTTCGCCGGACTGCTGTTCTTCAGCTTTTCGGCCTGCCAGATCATAGATTCTGAGGCCGCGGAAGAGGAAGTCCCGCTGACCGGCGCACAGTGGCTGGCCTATTCTGAAATCCAGTGCGGAGGTAACCCCTGGGGTTACTGCAACACAAACCCAGACACAGAAGTCTGCGTGAAAAAGTATGTGCAAGACCAGGGTTTTACGGTGCTGGAGATGGCCATGGCACCAGCGCCTGCCGGTCTTATTGTCTGTGAAGCCTGTCACTGCCCCTCCGGCCGAACCTTCAACGTAAGGGTACAAGAGCAGGACGTGACCAAACTGTTGGCCGTGGGGTTTAAAAAGGTCGTCTAAAAAAATAATGATTTCACTCGCTCGCGTCCCGCGAGTGTGAGATTAAGTATATTCTTAAAGTTTCAAGGACTTTCGCCTTTCTAACTGAGATATTCGGCTCATTGGAGCACGGCATAACCGTAGTGATGAAAAGACGAAATCCTTCGTTTTTGCTTTGTTTTCCAGAAACTCGGCAAAAATGAAGGCTTTTATTTTGGAGATAATTTAACGACAGGGATTAAAGCAGTTGGCTCAACGCAATCTCAAAGCAGGTTTTGGCAATCTCGGTTTTCTGCGGATGTCGCTCATGGGCTTTCTCCAACGCTTGCCTAATGGTGCGGGAAATATCAGTGAAGATGGCCTCATCAGTGATTTCCACGTCTTGCTCCATCAGATACGCGAACACGCGGGCCATGCCGCAGTTGGCCACAAAGTCTGGGATGACGGAAACCTGCTGATCGGCGAACTCGCCGGTGGCTCCGAAGAAAATCTCTGGATCTTTGAACGGTACGTTGGCCCCGCTGGAAATCACTTCCAGACCGGCCCGCTGCATACGCTCCACCTGATTGGTAGACACCAACCGCGAAGCCGCCGCCGGAATGAAGATTTCCGAAGGCAAATCCCAGATGCGGGCGTTCACTTCCTCAAAAGAGAGCAGGTCATTGGCGAGTAACGAATTGCCCACGCGGTTGAGGAACAATTGGGTGATTTCGTCAAAAGAGAGGCCTTCTTCCTTGATTAAACCACCGGCCCGGTCAATTATACCCACCACTTGCACGCCCTCAGAAGCCAGATAGTAAGCCGCCGCGGCGCCCACGTTTCCCCAGCCCTGGATAATGGCCCGTTTGCCCTCCAGTTCGCCGCCCCACAGTTCATAATAGTGCGAAACGGCTTTGGCTACGCCGTAACCGGTAATCATGTCGGCCACGGTGTATTTGCGGGCGAGGGAAGGGGAGTAGTGGGCATCTTCCAGCACTTTGCTCACGCCTTGGCGCAACTGGCCCAGTTTGTTTATTTTCTGTGGCTCAGTAGCCTTGAAGTGTCCGTTCACAATGCCTTCCTGCGGATGCCAGAGGCCGTATTCCTCGGTAATGGGAATTACCTCATGGATTTCGTCCACGTTCAGGTCGCCGCCGGTGCCATAGTAGTTCTTGAGCAGCGGAAACACCACGCGGTACCAACGTTCCAACACGCCCTGCTTGCGAGGGTCTGCGGGGTCAAAGTTGATGCCTGATTTGGCGCCGCCAATGGCCGGGCCAGAGACCGTGAACTTCACTTCCATGGTTTTCGCCAGAGATTCTACCTCGCGTTTGTCCAGCCCTTTGCGCATGCGCGTGCCGCCCCCGGCCGCCCCACCCCGCAGCGAATTGATGACTACCCAGCCTTCGGCCTCTGTTTCAGAGTCTTTCCACTCAAAGACAATTTCGGGGCGCTTGTTCTCAAATTTGGCCAGTAGGTCTTTCATAGCAGCGTGCGGTGTTTTGGATGTCTGGGTTCAAAGGTACAGGATAACGGTTGTTAGTTAAAAGCTGATGGCGGAAAAGATGCCGATTTGCTGGTAGGTGTAATTTTCGTTTCAAGGCTGTTTTTGGAAAAAGAGGTTTAAAATGCTCTTGCTGCCAGGACATCCTTGAGCCAGCGAAGAAGCTAATGCATGTTCTTTTTATGCACGGAATATGCTGTTCCCTTGGCCGTTTAGTGCTTAGATATTAGTTTGTGCATGCCGTTTGCTGTTCCCTTGGCTTGTCCGCATGGTGCGTGGGTGCAGGTGCACGGAATATGCTGTTCCCTTGGCTTGTCCGCATGGTGCGTGGGTGCAGGTGCGGCTCTTTTCATAGCTTCCGCTAAGCGCTCACGGCCGCGGGGCCCCGTCTTCCCCTCTCGCACTGCCCTTTCGGCCTGGGAAGTCTGTCGCTCTTAGCTATTGTCTGTCCAGGGCCAAAAGCGAGGCGCGCTCGGGCAAGACTGGAACTGGGGAAAGTACTTGTAGAGACCAGGCGCTGCCTTGTCTCTACCACGCATTCCTATCTCCTCCAAAGGCGTATTCCCCTCCTCGGAGAGGTAGGGGTGGGTTTACACCAGCGTATCTACGCATTCCAGAAGCTACTGGTACAGACGCTCGCAAGTCTTTCAGACGCTACGAGGTCTTTTGAGCCGCCGCCATTACTGTGGGCATGCAAAAACTCCCCTCCTAGTTTTAGGAGGGGTGCCCGAAGGGTGGGGTGGTAAAATGCAGTTTGAGCCTCTTTTCAAGAAATCAGCCCTAAAACGCTAGTTCCAGTAGATGGCCCCGCCGCAATTGTCGTGCCGGGCACCGGTGACGCTGCGGAGGCAGTTGGGTTCCTGCCGCCAACGCAGTACCCCCAGAAACGCAAAGATGAGGGCTTCTTTGAAGTTGACCAGTTCGGGCTCCGGCACTACTACGTCATAGGTGGGGCCTAGATAAGATCTGATCTGCTCTACCAGAAACGAATTGAACGCCCCGCCGCCGGTCAGCAGCAAGTTCCCTTTTCCTTGCGGGGTGTATTGGTGCACAGACTGTGCGATTTGCCAGGCAATGTGGTGGCAGGCGGTGTGCAGTTTGTCCTGCACGGAAGCCCTGGATTCCTGTAGGGTGCGCAAACTATGGGTATCGGCCCACTCCTTCCCGATGGATTTGGGAAAAGGAGCCGTGAAATACCTTGGTTCATTGAGCTGGTCGAACAGGGCTTGTTGGAACTGGCCGGAGCGGGCCATTTCCCCGCCTTTGTCATACGGCTGGCCCAGTTGCTCGGCCAGGGGGTTCAAGAGCATGTTGCAGCAGGAGATATCAAACGCCACCCGGTGGTCTTGGCCTTCCTGCGAGATGTTGGAGATGCCGCCCAGGTTCAGACAGAAATCATACTCAGAAAACAGAAGCCGGTCGCCAATGGGGACCAGGGGGGCGCCCTGTCCGCCCAAGGCGATGTCTAGCGTGCGAAAGTCACAGACCACGGGAAGGCTGGCGGCGGCGGCCAGGTACGCGCCACTGCCCACCTGAAACGTGATGTGCAGCTGGGGCTGGTGAAAAACCGTGTGGCCGTGTGAAGCCACAAAATCTACGGCTAACTGGTGGCGTTCAGTGAAGTTCTTCACCAACTCGCCCAGGTAATGGCCATAGGCCCGGTGGGTGGCAATTATTTCGGCGGCGCTCACCTCTGTGAGGCCCGCCAGACGCTGTTCCCAAATATTTGAATATGGAACTGTTTCAGTATTAAGTATTTTATATATCCAATTATCTTCTTTATACGTAAATCTGCAATAAGCCAAGTCAACTCCGTCTAACGAAGTGCCCGACATGATACCTATAACATGGTAAGTCGCCATGCGTTAAAGTAACGTAATGTTCCGGTCCTAAGCAAAACGGGTTTCCCGGCGGGTTTTAAAAGGCGCGGTGGACGCGTTTATTGTAGTACTGTTTTTTGTGTGTCCTTATGAAAAGTTTATTATCCAGAGTGGAATCTAAGAAGATTGATAAGGCGGCGTCCATGCTGAAGGTATTGGCGCACCCCAAAAGGTTGGCCATCGTGGATCTTCTGGGTAAGGAAGACAAGATGACGGTGACGGAGATCTACCAGTACCTGGATCTGCCACAGGCCATCGCCTCCCAGCATCTGATCACGCTCAAAGACAAGGGCGTGCTCTCGTCGTTCAAGGTGGGCACCAAAATCTATTATTCCTTATCTATCCCCAAGCTGATTGATGTGATAGACTGCCTGGAGGAGTGTTGCGGCGATCTGTAGCCTTCCTGTTTGCCTCGTAGTCTCCCCCGCGTCAAGTAAGTAGTCCCCGGAACCGTTTCCAGCCTGTTTTCAAGAAAGTAGGCCAGAAACGGTTTTTATTTTTACCCAGGGGTAGGAATTTACTCTTTGTACTTGAGTACCAACACCGCCGGCACCGGTCGCTGACCTTCTTTGTCTGAGGGTTTGATGGTGTCCTTTCCTTTCACGTACAGCGCACTGGAGCCGCCGCCATCTAAGTTCAAGGCTTCTTGGCAGCCTAAGTCCACCATCAGTTGGGCCAGCTGGTCTAGCGTGGCGCCTTCGGCGATGCCTTTGTTGCGGCCTTCCACCATCAGGATAATCAGTTTGTTGTCGGGTGTGTAGCCCATGACGGTACGGGGGTTGGGGCCTCTGAAACTGGCACCACCACGCATTTCCTCCTCGGCGGTGATGTGCACTTTGCCGTTTTGCACCAGCACCGGGCCTCCGCCCACGGCGGTTTCCGGTTTCCAACGTCTTATGCCTTTAACCGTGCGTTTGGAGGGTTCCGGGGCGGGTTGGCCGTTGGCAGCTGTACCATAGGGCGCGGGCAGTTCCATGGTTTTCTTTTTCTTGCCCACGTTGTACGCCCAGGCCACATCGGCGGTGCGGTTCCGGAAGAACCCGATGGCCCCGGTGGTGGGGTGATACGTGAGCGTGTCAGGGCCTTTGGGGTTTTTGCGCTTTACAGAGGCTTGCGGGGCCAGCACGTTGCCGTTGTGGATGACCAGGTTGAGGTTGCTGTTATCGGCGAAGGAGAAGAACGTGGTGTTCACGACCGCTAGCACGTTGCCGGGTTCCTGGGTATAGTATTGCTGGGGCGTGTACCGCTGGCCGTTGCCTACTCTGGTGAGGACTTCCAGTTTGGGGTCTTTGAGGTCAGCTTCCAGGTAATAGGCTTTAAACGGTTTGCCGTCCAGCGAATCTGCCGTGGAGAACACTTTCACGGAGGCGGGCAGGCCTTGCTGGTGTTCTACGGACGGTGTCCATTTCACTTGGGCGAAACCGGTGCAGGAGAGAAGAACGGCGGTGAGGGAGAGAAGCAGCTTTTTCATGCCGCCAATATAAAGAGTTGGTTTGTGGTTTGGGTAAGGGTGCGGTAACTGTTTTTGGCCTGTTTTCAAGGAATCAGGTCAAAAACGTAGGGGCAATCCCTGGTGGTTGCCCTGGCGTTTGCTGATTTCTGATATCGCAGGACAGGTCGCGACCTGTCCGTACATGCTCTGGGAGATAAAATGGGGGAAGGAAAAGGGCAACCACCAGGGATTGCCCCTACAAGACACAAAAAAAGCGAGATGCTCCTTGAAAGAACATCTCGCTTTTAGGGCTGATTTTATGAAAACAGGCGCTAAACGGAGGCCTCAGAGGACTGTTTCTCTAAATCAAACAAATCAGTGAGGACGTCAATGAGGGTTTCGGCCTCGCCGCGTTTGCAGGCGGCTTTGAGTTGGAGTACCGGCAACTTGATGATTTTCTGCATCATGGATTTGGTGACATCGTCCATGTGCTTGGCTTCCTCCGGCGTAAGCTTTTTCATGAAGCGGGCCATCTCTTCCTGGCGGATGGTTTCCAGGGCGTTTTTGAGTTTCTGGATGGTAGGCGATACGTTCATCTCCTTGCTCCAGTCCTCAAACCCAGCGATGGATTCCTTGATAATCTGCTTTACCTGCGGTACGGCATCCAGGCGGCGCTGTAGGGCTTCAGAGGCTTTGTTCTGGATGGTGTCAATGTTGTACACCAACACCCCCGGAATCTGCTCTATCTGTGGCTCTACGCTGCGCGGAACGCTTAAGTCAATGAAGAATTTGTAGGTTAACACGTTCAGGCGGCTCACCATTTCTTTGGTGAAGAACGGTTCGTCACGGGCCACCGAGGAGATGATGACATCGGCCTCTTTCATGGCTTCTACCAGATTCTCAAACGGAACCATTTCCATGCCGCACTCCTCGGCCAGAATCTCGGCTTTGGCTTTGGTGCGGTTAGAGATTTTCACGTTCTGGAAATCTGAGTCATGCAAGTGGCGGCATACATCGGCCCCAATCTCGCCCAAGCCAACTACCAACACCTTCGGGTTAGGGATATCGGCCGTGAGGCTTTCTACCAATTCCAGGGCAGCGTACGAGGTAGAGGCGGCTCCGTCTCTGAAGGACGTTTCCTGTACCACGCGCTTGTTGGTGAAGAAGATGGTGTGCAGCAGGCGGTGCAGGAACGGGCCGGCGGCCTGGCTGTCCACGCTCCACTGGTAGGCGTGTTTCACCTGGTTGGAAATCTGCATGTCGCCCACCACCTGCGCGTCAAGGCCCATGGCCACGTTGAACAGGTGCTGCACGGCATCTGCGTGCTCATTCACGATGGTGAAGTAGTCCAGGTACTGGGAAATATTGGCAATGCCCTTGCTGATGCCCAACAGTTTCACGATGTCGTGGCTGTAGTCATCATCAGACGTATAATAGACCTCCGTGCGGTTGCACGTGGAAAGCACTAAAATGTCAGTTGCCTGAATGAATTCTTTGAGCGTTTGCAGGAACTGTCGGCACGACCCCTCATCCAAGGCGATAAGCTCTCTTATGTCTAAGGGAGCTTTTTTATGTGAAAGACTGACGGCTCTGAAGTTGTGAAGCATACGGCAGTTTAGAAATAGGATGCAAAATTACGGTGCTTACTTTTAAGAATGAATAATATTCGTATCTTTCTTCTATTTATACACATTACAAATTACGGTACGTAGACGCTTCTTTCTGCTATCTTCGTTTAGGGAGAACACCATCCTTAGACGGACGTATCTGTTCTAGCGTTGCCTTTGTACATGATTCCAACCTCCATTTATTCCAAGAAATCAAGGTTAAAGCTGCTCATCATCGCGATTGCGCTGTTCATTGGCGCGGCCACGGTCATTTACACCAACCTGCTGGTAGCCAAGCTGTCTGAGCGTGAGCAACAGTTGATTGACTTGTACGCCAAGGGGTTGCGCTACATGATTAACGCCGAGATTGACTCTGACAACCTGGTTTTCATTCAGGAGGAAATCATTGACGCGAACCGCTCGGTGCCCGTGATTCAGACCGACGAGAAAGAGAATGTCATCGCCTATAAGAACCTTGATATCCCCGAAAAGATTTCAGAGAGCCGCAAAAAAAGGCTTTTGCAGCGCGAAATAGCCAAGATGAAGGCGCAGCACAAGCCCATTGAGGTCTCTTACCAGCAGGAGTTCAAGAACTACATTTTCTACAAAGATTCTGAGTTGCTCACCCAACTGCGCTACTACCCCTACGTGCAGCTCACGGTCATCGCCTGCCTTTCGGTGATTGCCTACTACGCCTTCAGTTACTCGCGCAAAGCCGAACAGAACCGCGTGTGGGTGGGTCTGGCCAAAGAAACTGCCCACCAGTTGGGCACACCGCTTTCTTCTTTGATGGCCTGGTACGAGTACCTGAAAAGCAGTCCCCGGTTTGAGAACGAGCCTATCATTGACGAACTGGGCAAAGACGTGCGCCGGCTGGAGATTATCACGGAGCGTTTCTCCAACATCGGCTCGGTGCCGGTGCTCAAGGACGAGCCGCTGCAACGCGTGGTAGAAAACGCCATCGGGTACCTGCGCAACCGGGTTTCCAACAAAGTCGCCTTCGCCATAGAGTCTGAGTTTCCGCCCGAGACCACGGCCAAGGTGAACATACCGCTATTTGAGTGGGTGATTGAGAACATCTGCAAAAACGCGGTAGATGCCATGGAAGGCAAAGGCAGCATCACCTTGCGCCTGGTGAAATCCAACATCAAAGACGCCATCGCACTGGACATCCAAGACACTGGCAAAGGCATCCCCAAGACCAAGCAGGAAGAAGTATTTGTGCCCGGCTACACCACCAAGAAACGCGGCTGGGGCTTAGGCTTGGCGCTGGCCAAACGCATTATTGAGAATTACCACCAGGGGCGGCTGTACGTAAAGTCCTCTGAGGTAGGGAAGGGCACCACGTTCAGGGTGGTGTTGAATAGGTAAGGCGTTTTGAGGCCGTTTACAGGGAAACAGGCTTGAAACGGGTTTAGGAGAATAAGCTTTTTATTCTTTGGATCAAGCCTGTCTTCTTGGAGGCCGGTGGTGCGCTTTTGAATTCACGTTTGGGAGAATCAAATCCTGTTACCATCACTTCGCCAATGGATATTGTGTTACTTGTGTTAGAAAATAGCCTGACAATTATGTTGCCGTGTTTAGGGAGGTCTTTTAGATGTATTTCCTGGTATAAATAACCAATATGAGAAAATATAAGGTTTAACTCGTTTTCTGGGAAGGTATCAGGAATAGGTAAGGTGAATTTGCCATCCTTGTCAGTGGAAGCGGCAATAGCTGTGCCTTTAAGAAAGACCGTCACCCCAGGTATGTGTCCTTTTGTGGAAACGTCCAGAACCACACCCTTTACTATTCTGCTACTGTCAATGGTTAACGGCAAGGCTATTTTTGCGAATGTTTTGTTCTTCATGGCTTGAGAACCTTGCTCCAACGCAGGGAAAGAGGTGGATTCCTTGGCCTCGGCGGTCTTTACGCTCAACCAGGCGGCCATACCCAATGCAAAAGCTTGCCAAGTCCAACGCTGCCGGGCTGTTGGTACTCCCCGCATTTCTTTTTCCTGTTGGTCGCTCCGCAGCCGGGCGCACACGCGGCTATCCGCCTTCTCTAGCCAATTTACCACTTCCGCATCAGACATCGCCGTGAAATCCACTACCGTTTTGGAGCAGTTTTGGCAGAAACGGCCCTGAAACGCAGGCGTCATCGCATTCCAATCCTCATGGCAGGGCTGGGGCACAGAAACGGTGAGGCGGCGGGTGGGCATACGGGAGGGGTTTGTCTAAATATACGGGCCTGGCGGCACATTCAGAATATTTTCCTTAACTTTTCCCCTGAATTTCTACACCCAACTATACAAGTGAGTCTAAAAAGTCTTTTCCGCCGCAAGAGTCTGAACGCTGTTTTGCATACCCCGCCCGCCGATGTGGCCGCCCACGTTGGAACGGTAGACGAGGGGCTGGAACGTAATTTAACAGTCCGGGATTTGACCTCCCTGGGTATTGCCGCCATCATTGGGGCCGGTATTTTCAGCACCATCGGCAACGCAAGTTACGAGGGTGGGCCGGCGGTATCCATGCTGTTCGTGTTCACGGCCATCGCGTGCGCGTTCTCGGCGTTGTGCTACGCCCAGTTTGCGGCCACCATTCCGGTGAGCGGCTCGGCGTACACGTACGCGTACACCTCGTTTGGCGAGTTGGCGGCCTGGATTATCGGTTGGGCGCTGATTATGGAATACACGGTGGGCAACATTGTGGTGGCCATCTCGTGGAGTGACTATTTCACCGGCCTCATGAGCGGCATTGGCTGGGATATTCCGGCGTGGCTCACCATGGGCACGCAGAGTGCGCACAAAGGCTACGAAGAGGTAATGGCGCTCTTGCAATCCGGACAACCCTTGTCGGCGGCAGATCCGGTGCAGTTGGAAGCTTATAACACGTGGTTGGCCGCCCCTGACTTTCTGGGCGGGAAACTGGTGGTAGATTTGCCTGCTTTCATGATTAATGCCGTGATTACCGCTTTGGTGTACATTGGCATAAAAGAGTCTAAAAACGCCTCCAACCTGTTGGTGGTGCTCAAAATGATAGTGGTGTTGGTGGTGATTGCGGTGGGTGCTTTCTACGTGAACCCGGCTAACTGGAGTCCGTTTGCGCCCAACGGCATTGGTGGCGTGTTGAAAGGCGTATCAGCGGTATTTTTCGCCTACATCGGGTTTGACGCCATCAGTACCACTGCCGAGGAATGCAAGAATCCGCAGCGCGATTTGCCCCGCGCCATGATTTACGCGCTCATTATCTGTACGGTCTTGTACGTGATTATCACCCTGGTGCTTACGGGTATGGTGCCGTACAAAGAACTAGCCGTGGGCGACCCGTTGGCGTACGTTTTCACGAAAGTAGGCGTAGACTGGTTGGCCGGCGTAGTGGCGGTGAGCGCGATTTTCGCGATGGCCTCGGTGTTGCTGGTGTTCCAGATTGGGCAGCCGCGTATCTGGATGACCATGTCCCGCGACGGTCTGTTGCCGCCCGTCTTCTCTAAAGTGCACCCGCGCTTCAGAACACCGTCTTTCTCCACCTTGGTGACCGGGTTCTTCGTGGGCGTGCCCGCCTTACTCCTGAACATGGATTTAGTGATTGACCTCACCAGCATCGGGACGCTGTTTGCCTTCGCGCTGGTGTGCGGCGGTATTCTGATGATTGACCCGCAGGGCACCTCAGATGCCCGCTTCAAGGTGCCGTACCTGAACGGCAAGTTTCTGGTGCCGCTCATTTTGGTGGTGGCCGGTGTGTTGGTGATGCTCTACAACCGGGTAGCCATAGATGCCTTCTGGGGTGCCGTGGCCTGGAACGGCGGGTATGAAGGGTTCCGACACGAGATTCCTATGCTGTTTTTCCTGATTTCCTGTGTGCTCCTGGCCTGGGTTTCCTTCCGGAAAAACCTGTCTTTGTTGCCAGTGCTGGGCCTTTTGACCAACCTGTACCTCATGACGCAGTTGGGCGTGAATAACTGGATGCTGTTCACCGTCTGGTTGCTGATTGGTCTGGCTATCTACTTCGGGTACAGCTTCAAGCACAGTAAATTGGCCACCCGCACGCAAGCCGGGCAGTAATCCTGTCATCGGCTTTGCCGAAGCCAGTACGAAAAGGGGCTAAAAACGTTTGTAAATATTTCTTTCTTCCTGATCGGGTGGTATCTTGCGGATACTTCGGGCGAGGCGGCGAAAGCAGGCTAAGTGGTGGAGGTGTGTAAGAAAAGTTGAGGCCGTGGTTGAGAGAGATGTTTTAGAAAGTAACCTGCACCTGACGTACCGCAGAGACCTGGACATCCTGTTTCTGCGTTGGTATAGATATCCCACCTCGGCGCAACTGCGCGAAGGCTACCTGTCGGCGTTGGAGATGGCCCGGGAGGTGAAGGCCACCTACTGGATGTTCGACCTGCGCAGCCGCGGCAAGATTTCCGAAGAAGATGAATCCTGGATGCTCCAGACGTTCTTCCCTCAGATTGAAGAGGAGTTTGAGTACCAGGGCTATTTTGCCAACCTGGTCACGCCCACCCACTTTGCCCACATCCGGGATACTATCGGGCTGGATTATCTGGAAAACTACGGCAAGCTGACCCAATTAGGCGTTTTCCAGTCTGAGCAGGAAGCCGTGGCCTGGCTCCTGAAAAGCCGCGCCGACCGCTGAACTTCTCCGCTGTTTCAAGGCTATTTCGCCCGATTCACCAGTAAAACGCCCGCCAGAATCACGGCCATGCCCACGTAGTGCATCAGATGGATGGTTTCGCCATCGGCTACGCCCCAAATCAAGGCCACAATGGGCATGAGGTACGTGGAGGTGCTCGCAAACAGCGTGTTGGTCATGTGGATGAGCTTGTTGTAGAACACCAACCCAATAGCCGTGCTGAACACCGCCAGCAGCGTGATGTAGCCCAACGCCTCCCAGGCCGCCGGTTGCGTGGCCAGTTTCTCAAACGCCGAGGTGGTGCACAGATAAACAAACGCGATAGGCCCCACCGTCAACAACGCCAGACTCGCCATGGTGAGTGGCTTGATGCCCGCCAGGCAGTGCTTGATGACGTTCAGGCTGCCGCCATACAGCACCGTGGCCAGTACCACATACAGACCGTACAACGCATTGGACGAAGTTTCCTGGGCGCTGCCCGAAAATATCAGCACCGCCGTACCCGCAATCCCAATCAAAATGCCTACTACCCGCAGCAGCGTAATCTTCTGCTGAAAGAAGATAGCCCCAATTATGAGGGTGAACAGCGCCGTCAAGGAGTTCAGGACACCCGCCAAGCCACTCGCCAACTGCGTCTCAGCGTAGGCAAACAGAAATGCCGGAATCAAGTTGCCAATCAGCCCGCTTAACAACAGAAACTTCCACTGCCCCGAATTAGGCGCTTTCAGCCCCTTTAACGCGAAGGGCAGCAAGGCCAGCGTGGCAATCGTAATCCGGATAGCGCCCAGTTCATCCGATGAAAAAACGGCCAATCCTTTCTTAATTAGAATAAACGAGGTGCCCCAGATAAGCGCCAGGCCAATCAATATCACCCACGCCAAGGGCGGAGTAGAAGTAGAACTTGTATTAGTAGGGGAAGTAGCAGTAGTGGTAGACACAGAAGTAGCGTACTGAAAATGAAAGGGCAAAGGTAAGGGATGTGCAGGCGTTTTAGCACTGTTTTACTTAAAACGGCTCTGAAACGGGATTGGCACAGACCTGCGAGCGTCTGCGCCAACGACTGATGCCCCGGAAAAACAAAAATCCGTTTCAGAGCCGATTCCCGAGAATCAACCCCGAAACGGATTCCATAAAAAACTACAAAGACCTTACACCTCGGCGTACTCCATAGAATTCGCAATCTCGTCTAAGATGGCGTAAATCTCCTGCGGGTCTTCGGTCTGCACCAGACGGGTGCGGTAGCTTTTTACATTAGGGAGGCCTCTGAAATAGTTGGCGTAATGGCGGCGCATCTCAAAAATGCCCAGGCGCGGGCCTTTCCACTCCAAACCTTTGTCAAAATGCATCTTGCACATGGCAATGCGTTCCTGGATGGTAGGCGGGGCCAGCAACTCGCCGGTTTGCATGTAGTGCTTGATTTCCCTGAAAATCCAGGGGTAACCAATAGAGGCGCGACCCACCATAATACCATCCACGCCGTAGCGCTCTTTGTATTCTATCGCTTTCTCCGGCGTGTCAATATCCCCGTTCCCAAAGATGGGGATTTGGATGCGCGGGTTCTCTTTTATTTTCCGGATTAGCGTCCAGTCAGCCTCGCCTTTGTACATCTGCACGCGGGTGCGGCCGTGTACGGTGAGGGCTTTGATGCCGATGTCCTGCAAGCGTTCGGCCACTTCCTCCACGTTTTTGGTGGAATCATCCCAGCCCAGACGGGTTTTCACGGTCACCGGCAATCCGAACGGTTCTACCGCCTGCACAATGGCCGAGGTCATAGCCACCATCTTGGGGACGTCGCGCAGCAAAGCAGCTCCGGCCCCTTTGCAGGCTACATTTTTCACCGGACAACCGTAGTTGATGTCAATTAAATCAGGCCCTACTTGCGCTGAGATAATCGCCGATTCCCGCATGGAATCAATATCTGAGCCGAAAATCTGGATACCAATGGGTTGCTCGTAATCAAAGATGTCCAGTTTCTGGCGGCTTTTGGCGGCATCCCTAATCAAACCTTCAGAGGAGATGAACTCTGTATACATTAAGTCGGCGCCGTTGGCCTTGCACACCGCCCGGAAGGGAGGGTCGCTGACGTCTTCCATAGGGGCCAGCAGCAGCGGGAAGTCCGGAAGCTCTATCTTGCCGATTTTTACCACGTGATTGAGTTTAAATATTTCGCGTAAATTTACCTCATTAAAACCACTTCGCCTATATGAAAGGTTTCATCTCGCCTAGCCTGCATCCGTTTAAGTCACTTTTGCTGTTTACCGTGTTTGCCATGGCGGGCCTGTTCATCGGGAATTTCCTGGCGATGCTGCTCATTAAACTCTTCTGGGGCTTCGGGCTGATGGACATCTCCAACATGCTGGCCCGTCCCGCAGATTACCCCCAGAGCCGCAGTGCGTTGGTGCTGTTTCAGGGCGTGGTGCACTTGGTGGGTTTTACCATTGCCTCGCTGATGTTCCTGCGCGTGAACGCCCATCGGCCCGCCGCTTTTCTTTCGCCCAGGGCTACGGTGCCGTTTCATCTGCTGTTGGGCAGTGCCGTGCTCATGCTGGTCATTTTGCCGGCTGCCTCCTGGCTGGTGTACTGGAATGCGAATGTTGATTTCCCGCCGTTTTTAGATGCGTTTGAGCAATGGGCCAAGGCTAAGGAAGACCTTCTGCGCGAACTGACGCTGGAATTAACCAAGATAAACACCATTCCGCAGTTGATATTGGGCATGGTGGTGTTTGCGGTGCTGCCCGCCATTGGTGAGGAACTGGCGTTCAGGGGCATTGTGCAAAACGAATTACACCGCTGGTGGAAGAACCCGCACGTCGCCATTTGGGGAGCGGCCATCATCTTCGGGGCCATTCACATGCAGTTCTACGGCGTGGTGCCGCGCATCATGTTGGGCGTGTTGTTTGGCTATCTGTACTGGTGGTCGGGCAATATTTGGGTGCCTATCATTGGACATTTTATGAACAACGGGTTCATGGTGCTCATGATGTTCCTGGCGCAGCGCCGGGCCGTATCCATCAACGTGGAGTCAACGGAGCCGGAGTCTTTGACCTTGTCCCTAATTTCTATGGTGCTGACGGCCGTTCTGCTGTACGGTCTGTACACGGCGTTCCGCCGATTACCGGCCCCGGTGGAAGAGGACACCTCCCGTTTCTAAGCCATTTTAAAGGAATCAGCCCCAAAACAGCCGCCGGAGGTTTTTCTCCGGCCACTAGCAACCTACCAAGCCTTGTCCATGGAAGAAATCAGAAAACCATTGAATAACCTGCAACTGCGCCTATTAGCCGGGGTCATCGGTGGAGCCGTTTTCATTGGTGCCATTTACCTGAGCGAGTGGACGTTCTTCGTGCTGTTTCTGGCGCTCACGGTGCTGGGGTTGCTGGAGTTCTACCGGTTGCTCGCCGCCAAAGGGTTTCAGCCGAACCGGGTGATTGGCGCGTTGCTGGGCGTGGGGTTGTATGTGTTGGGTTTTCTGGTGAAGCGCGGCGATGTCTCCAGTGACTGGCTCTTTTTGCTGCCGCCGGTCATGCTGCTGGCCTTGGTGGCCGAGTTGTACCGCAAAAAAGAGCAGCCTTTCACCAATGTGGCGCTTACGCTGGTGGGTGTTTTTTACATAGCGGCTCCGTTTACCATGCTGCACGTACTGGCTTTTCTGCCAGGCAGATACAGTTGGCAGATTATTCTGGGCGTCATGTTCCTGATTTGGGCCTCAGACACGGGAGCCTACGCCGCCGGGAAAAGCTTTGGGAAAAATAAATTATTTCCGCGTATTTCGCCCGGCAAAACCTGGGAGGGCTGGGTAGGCGGTGTGCTGCTGTCTTTGGGCGTGGCCTGGCTGCTGTCTATGTTTTACCACGATTTAGCACTCTGGCACTGGCTGGGCGTGGCGGTGTTGGTGTCGGTGTTCGGGGTTTTAGGCGATTTGGTGGAATCCATGCTGAAAAGGAGCCTGGACGTGAAAGACTCCGGCACCTTGATTCCGGGCCACGGCGGTATTCTGGATAGGTTTGACAGCCTCATTCTGGTGGTTCCCTTTCTGGTGGCTTTTCTGGAATTGGTGAAATAAATATTACTTCGGGATAAAAAGGGCTAACGTTAGTTTCATGTTATAAATTTGGTAATTTTGCCGCCAATAAACCTCGCAGAATTATCAAATTTATAATTATGGCAGCATACAATAGTAAGATGGCCTACAAAGAACCCGCTCCCATTAAGGACAAGGAGAATCCGTTTGAGTCCATGATGTCCCGTTTCAACATTGCGGCGGAAGTGCTGGGCTTGGATGATGATACCTATGAAGTCCTGAAATCGCCTACCCGTCAGGTAATCGTGAACCTGCCCGTAACCATGGACGATGGCAGCGTGAAAGTTTTTGAAGGTTTCCGGGTAATCCACTCTAATATATTAGGCCCCTCCAAAGGCGGTATCCGCTACGACAAAGGCGTTTTCCTGGACGAGGTGAAAGCCTTGGCCGCCTGGATGACCTGGAAATGTGCCGTGGTGGATATCCCGTACGGCGGTGCCAAAGGCGGTATCATCTGTGACCCTACCTCCATGTCGGCTGGGGAGTTGGAACGCCTGACCCGCGCCTATACCGTGGCTTTGATTGATACCTTCGGCCCAGACCAGGACATTCCGGCCCCCGACATGGGCACCGGGCCAAGAGAGATGGCCTGGCTCATGGATGAGTACTCCAAAACCAAAGGCATGACCGTAAACTCCGTGGTAACCGGTAAACCGTTGGTGTTGGGTGGCTCATTGGGCCGCGTGGAAGCTACCGGTCGCGGCGTGATGGTATCGGCCATGGCCGCCATGGAAGTGCTGGGCATGAACCCTACCCAAACTACGGCGGCGGTACAAGGCTTCGGGAATGTAGGTTCCTGGGCCTCTAAGTTGCTGGCTGAGCGGGGCGTGAAAATCCTGGGCGTAAGTGATGTGAGCGGCGCGTACTGGAATGAGAACGGAATCAATATTGACGAGGCCATCGCTTACAAGAACGCCCACCACGGCCGTCTGGAAGGCTATGCCGGAGCAGAGCCCATCAGCAATGAAGAGATGTTGACCTCCAAGGTTGATTTGCTGGTGCCGGCGGCGGTGGAAGACGTGATCACTGCCCGTAACGCCGACCAGATCCAGGCCCGCCTGATCGTGGAAGGCGCGAACGGCCCAACGTCGGCGAACGCCGATACCATCATCAACGAGAAAGGCATCATGGTGGTGCCGGACATTCTGGCCAACTCGGGCGGGGTGACGGTTTCCTACTTTGAGTGGGTGCAGAACCGCCTGGGTTACAAATGGAGCCTGGACATGGTGACCGAACGCTCTGACCGGATTATGACCGAGGCCTTCAAGAAAGTGTACGCCACCTCCCAGAAATACAACGTGCCCATGCGGATTGCCGCCTACATTGTGGCCATTGACAAAGTGGCCCAGACCTATAAATTCCGGGGCGGTTTTTAAGCAGCGTTTCCCTTAGGAACGATTAATGACAACTAATCTTGCCGCCTCTCGTCTTTTTTTAGACAGGAGGCGGTTTTTTTTATATTTTTGCTGTTCAGCCCAACGCGTGTCTAATGAAGATTCATAAAGAAGGACGAAAGATTCTGTTTTTTACCCTGTTAGGATTGCTGGTCGTAAACATGGCGCTTTACTACTTCAACAGCGAGCACGTAACATTCAACAGAATCTTCTCCGGCGTTTCGTTTGTCGTTTTTCTGCTCATCCTGCAGTTTTTCCGCAGCCCTTACCGTAACCTGCTCCTGCATGAAGACCTGGTAGTGGCGCCCGCCGATGGCAAAGTGGTGGTGATTGAGAACGTGGAAGAGCCTGAGTACTTCAACGATGTACGCAAGCAGATTTCCATCTTCATGTCGCCCATCAACGTGCACATCACGCGGAACCCGGTGTCTGGCGTGGTGAAATATTTCAAGTACCACCCGGGCAATTACCTGGTGGCCTGGCACCCCAAATCCAGCACCAAGAACGAGCGCACCACGGTGGTGGTAGAATCACTGGCCGGCCCCGAAGTGCTGTTCCGCCAGATTGCCGGCGCCATGGCCCGCCGCATTGTCTGGTACGTGACCGAGGGCGATGAAGTAAACCAGGGCGAGGAGTTCGGGTTCATCAAGTTCGGTTCCCGCGTAGACATCTTTGTGCCCGTAGACACCGAAGTGAAAGTACAACTTGGTCAGAAAACCAAAGGCGGCCAAACCGTCATCGCGCAACTGAAAACGAAGCCTTCCGGGTCATTCTTCGGGTAGCCTTTTAGTATCAAGTAGCACGTATCACGTAGCAAGACTTTTTTAAATTGATAAAAAACGAAGAAGCCTCCTCCGGTAAGGAAGAGGCTTCTCTGTTTCAGGGCTGTTTTCAAGGAAACGGCCTCGAAACGCAATGGCGCAACAAGCAAGTACTATTGATGTAAGCCCAATAAGCCTCTTCCGGTAGGAACGCGGCCTCTTCGTTTCAAGGTTGTTTCCCTTGAAACGGGCCTGAAACGCAAATTCAGAAGTCATGCTAAGCACTACCTGATACTAGCCTCAGAACCAGTTCTCGGCCAGCTTCATGAGCTGCTCCAGGAACTTCCGGTCTACGGCATCGAAGTCATTGAGGCGGTCGCTGTCCACGTCCAGCACCATTTTCACTTCGCCGTCTTTGAGCACCGGCACCACAATCTCAGACTTGGAGGCGCTGCTGCAGGCAATGTGCCCCGGGAAAGCCTCCACGTCCGGGACCACAATGGTCTCGCGGCGGGTATAACAGGCCCCGCACACGCCCCGGCTGAACGGAATGCGGGTACAGGCCACCGGCCCCTGGAACGGCCCCAGCACCAGTTGGTCTTCCTTCACCAGGTACACGCCCACCCAGAAAAACCCGAAGGTCTGCTTCAGGGCGGCCATCACGTTGGCAAGGTTCGCGATTAAGTCGGTTTCTCCGGCTACCAGCGCTTCTATCTGGGGAAGCAATGCCTGGTATTTTTCTTCTTTGGAGAGGGTATCGTCAATGAATAGGTCTTCGGCCATGGAGTAATGTGCTAATTTTTGGATGTGCTAAGGTGCTATTGCTCTATGCTGCGCACTATTTTCTAGAACCACAAAGGTAGCGGAAGGAGTTTTGGGGAGCAAAGTTTCTGTTTAAAGCCTGTTTCCCAGGAAACAGCCCCAAAACGCAATCCCAGAAAGCTCCCCTCTCCGCGGGAGAGGGGCCGGGGGTGAGGTCCTTACGCATTCCGGTAAAACACCAGTTCATTGGTACCCACCATCCTTCGGGAAACGGACGGCAGAGCAGGCAACTGGGGGGCTTTGACGCCGTCGCCCAAGGTGACAGGACTTTTAATCACCCTGATCTCGTCCCACAGATCGCTTTGCAGCAGCGTCTCCAGCAGAGCCGTTCCCCCTTCCACCAGCACCGACTGCACGTTCCGCCGGTACAGGTCGGCCAGCATCCGCTCCAGGAAGATGCCCTCAGAAGACAGGGTGACAAACTCGGTCTGGGCCATCGGTTCCCTTTCCTGAAGGGTGTAGAGTAGCGTTGGGTGTGAATCGTCCAACAAATGATGGGTGGCGGGAAGCTGCAGTTGCTTGTCGATGGCGATTCTAAGCGGCGCCGGGCCGGGCCAGTGGCGCACGTTCAGTTGCGGGTTGTCGTGGAGGGCGGTGCGCGTGCCCACCAGAATGGCCTGCTCCTGGGTGCGCCATTTGTGCACCAGTTGCTTGGCCAGCGGGCCAGAAATCTGGCAGGATTGATAGTTGGGCAGCGCAATGAATCCATCGGCAGATTGCGCCCACTTCAGCACCAGGTAAGGACGTTTCTGGGTCTGGAAAGTGAAAAAGCGGCGGTTCAGTTCCTGGCCTTCCTGCTCCAGTACCCCTATATGCACTTTGCAACCCGCGTCTACCAGTTGCTGAATACCTCTACCCGCTACCAAGGGATTGGGATCGGTGTTGCAGATGACCACATCGCGCACGCCGTGCTGAAGCAGGAAATCGGCGCAGGGTGGGGTTTTGCCGTAGTGGGAGCAGGGTTCCAGCGTCACGTACACGCGGCTGTGGGGCAGCAGGCTTTTGTCTTGCACGCTGTTGAGGGCATTCACCTCGGCGTGCGGACCGCCGTATTGCTGGTGCCAGCCTTCCCCAATTATCTTCTTCTCGTGCACCACCACGCAGCCCACCATGGGGTTGGGGCGAGCCCAGCCTGTTCCCAGGGCTGCCAAGTCCAGCGCCCGCCGCATGTATTTCTGGTCTGTATTCATCTGCTGTATGTACGCACCACTTATTTTCCTTGCCCGAATATCGGGTGTTTTTTCAGAAATTGCCCAAAACTACGTGTATGCTAACCCTTGATGCTGTTTTAGAGAACCTTTCCTCCCGGTTAGAAACCCTTTACGAGAAACCAGAAGCCCGCACCATCGCCGAATGGACGCTGGAGCACGCGCTAAAGGCAAGCCGTTTTGAACTTCTGCAGCGCCGCAAGGAAGAAGTCTCGCCTGAACTACAAAAGCAGCTGCAAACCTATCTGGAACGGCTGCTACAGCATGAACCCCTACAGTATGTGTTGGGAGAAGCCTCTTTCTACGGTAGGGAATTCTACGTGAACCCGGCGGTGCTCATTCCCCGTCCCGAGACCGAGGAACTGGTGCAGCGGGTCATCAAAACCTACCAACATCAGCCGGAAGTGAAATTATTGGACATCGGCACTGGCAGCGGCTGTATTCCTATCACCTTGGCCGCCGAACTGCCCACATCGCAGGTGTGGGGCCTGGATACTTCTCCAGAAGCCCTCACGGTAGCGAAATCAAATGCGGAGAAGTTGGCTCAGAACGTGACTTGGTTGCAGCAGGATATTTTGCAGGAGATTCCCGTTCTAGAAACCCATTCCTTAGACGTGGTCATCAGTAATCCACCGTACGTGCTGGAAGAGGAGAAAAGCCTGATGCGGCAGAATGTGCTGGAATTTGAACCGCATCTGGCGTTATTTGTACCCAATGAAGATCCGCTGCTTTTTTACCGGAGAATCGCGGAGGTGGCGCAGCAACTGCTTAAACCCGGCGGGAAGCTGTTCTATGAAATAAATGAACGCTTCGCCCAGGAGACAAAAGCTATGTTGCAGCAGTTAGACTATCAGGACGTACAGGTTCACCAAGATTTACGCGGGAAGGACAGAGTAGCGGAGGCGGTTTGGCGGTAAATTGTTTTTTGAGGCGAGATGAATACAGCCGCTTTACCGGAAATTGTTATAAAAACCCCTACATTTGCGGCGGCAAAACCTGATACCCAAGTAGAACGGTTATTCGTAAAGAGCTCGTCTCTTTCAAAGTCCTATTTCCATGACAAATGCTTTTCTTCCGTACACTGCCCATGAAACCGCCGTCATTGACGAAGGCTGCCGCATTGGAGAGGGAACCAAAATATGGCATTTTTCGCATATTATGTCTGATTGCGTGATAGGTAAGCGGTGCAATATCGGGCAGAATGTGGTGATTTCCCCCGGCGTCATTTTGGGGGAGAATGTCAAAATACAAAATAACGTGTCGGTGTACACCGGCGTGGTGTGCGAGGACGATGTCTTTCTGGGCCCTTCCATGGTGTTTACCAACGTGCTGAACCCCAGAAGCGCCATCAACCGCCGGGGGGAGTACCTGAAGACCTTGGTGCAAAAAGGCGCCAGCATCGGGGCCAACGCCACCGTGGTATGCGGACATACCATAGGGGCTTTCGCCCTCATTGGAGCCGGCGCGGTGGTCACCAAAGATGTGCCTCCTTACGCGCTGGTGTACGGCAATCCCTCCAAACAACACGGCTGGGTAAGTGAGGCCGGTCACAAGCTCGCCTTTGACCAGCAGAATGAAGCCATTTGCCCGGAAACGGGCGAAAAATACTTTTTAGACAACAACGTAGTAACTAAATCATCCCTCAAATAGATTAACTGTGTACCAACAACTCCTCAACAAAGAAGCCAAACTGGCGGTCATCGGATTAGGATATGTAGGGCTTCCTATTGCCCTGGAGTTCGCCAAAAAGATAAGTGTGATTGGGTTTGACATCAACGCCCAACGGGTAGAGTTGATGAAAAACAACGTAGACCCAAGCGGCGAGTTGGAGTCTTCGGCGTTTGAAGGATGTGATATCACCTTCACCCATGACCTGGAAATACTAAGAGAGGCCCGGTTCTTTATTGTAGCCGTTCCAACGCCAATAGATGCGTATGCTTTACCAGACCTAAAGCCTCTCCTTGGGGCCTCTACTTCCGTAGGGAAAGTCTTGAAGAAAGGGGATTATGTAGTATTTGAATCTACCGTATACCCAGGCTGTACCGAGGAAGATTGTATTCCAGTATTGGAGCGCGAGTCTGGCTTGAAGTTCCCCGCTGATTTCAAAGTGGGGTACTCCCCGGAGCGCATCAACCCCGGTGATAAGGAGCATACGCTTACCAAAATCGTGAAAGTGGTGTCCGGTTGTGACGAAGAGTCGCTGGATGTCATCGCCAAAACATACGAACTGGTCATTGAGGCTGGGGTGCACCGTGCTTCTTCCATTAAAGTAGCCGAGGCCGCCAAAATCATTGAGAATACCCAGCGTGATGTGAACATCGCTTTAATGAACGAGCTTTCCATCATCTTTGACCGCATGGGCATCAACACCTATGAAGTGTTGGAAGCCTCTGGCACCAAGTGGAACTTCCTGAAATTCTTCCCGGGTCTGGTGGGTGGTCACTGCATTGGCGTAGACCCGTATTATCTGACCTACAAAGCCAAAGCGCTGGGCTATGATTCCAAAATCATCTTGAGCGGCCGTACCATCAATGACGGCATGGGCGCGTACGTGGCCAGCAAAGCCATCAAGATGATGATTAAAGAAGGCAAAGCCATTTCCAAAGCCAAAGTGCTGGTGATGGGCGCAACCTTCAAAGAGAACGTAGAAGATATCCGGAACTCCAAGGTAGCCGACGTGATCAACGAACTGAAAAGCTTCGGGGTGCAGGTTGATGTGGTGGATCCGTACGCGTCTTCTCAGGAACTGGAGCACGAATATGGTTTTGCCCTGACGGAGAACCCGAGCAACGACTACGATGCCGTGGTGGTGGCCGTGAACCACAGAGATTACGTAGGCCTGGAGGAAAGCTACTTTAAGAGCATCTCTTCAGATAGCCCTATTGTGATTGACCTGAAAGGGATTTATCGCGGGAAAATAAATACCTTGCCGTATTGGAGCTTATAAACGATTACTATGAGTAAGATTCTTGTTACCGGCGGAGCAGGCTACATTGGCTCCCACACGGTGGTGGAGTTGGCGCAGGCTGGCTATACCCCCATCATTGTTGATAATTTCAGCAATTCAGAAGAGCGCGTGCTGCAGGGCATTAACCAGATTCTGGGCAAAGAAGTGACCTGCCACCGGGTAGACTGCACAGATGCCGTCGCTTTACAGGAAGTCTTCTCAAAAGAAGGCGATATTGCTGGGGTCATTCATTTCGCGGCGTACAAAGCGGTGGGTGAGTCGGTGAAAGAGCCGCTCAAGTATTACCATAATAACATAACCGGACTTATCACGCTGTTGCAGGTGATGGAAGCGAGCAAGGTAACGCAATTGGTTTTCTCTTCTTCCTGCACTGTGTATGGAGTTCCGGAGAAACTGCCAGTAACCGAAGAAACCCCTACCCAGAAAGCGAACTCGCCGTACGGCAATACCAAGAAAATTGACGAGGAAATTCTCCAAGACGTAGCCAACAGCGGAAGCTATGCCGTGAAGTCCATTGCTTTGCGTTACTTTAACCCTGTGGGCGCGCATGAATCAGCGTTGATTGGGGAGTTGCCTTTGGGAGTGCCCAGCAACCTGGTGCCTTTCATCACGCAAACGGCTGCCGGTATCCGGGAGAGTTTAACCGTGTTCGGAACGGACTACGATACGCCTGACGGAAGTAATATCCGGGATTACGTGCACGTGGTGGATTTAGCGAAAGCACACTTGGCGGCCATCAAACGGTTGGAGAAATCAGACGCGGTGCCGTACGAGGTGTTCAACATCGGCACCGGAAATGGAAGCTCCGTGCTGGAGGTCATCAAAGCCTTCGAGAACGCCACCGGGCAGAAGTTCAACTACAAAATCGGGCCACGCCGGGCAGGTGACGTTCCGGCTATCTACGCCGATGTAACCAAAGCCACGCAGGAACTTGGGTTTAAGACCTCCTTGTCGCTGGAAGACAGTCTGGGAAGCTCCTGGGCTTGGCAGCAGCAACTCACGAAGAAATAAGAATTCAATACGTAATAGAATGAAAATATTAATTACCGGAGGAGCCGGGTTCATCGGTTCGCACGTAGTTCGGTTGTTCGTCACCAAATACCCGAACTATCAAATCTTCAATCTGGATAAACTGACGTACGCGGGAAATCTTCAGAACCTGACAGATATTGAAGACGCTCCCAACTACACCTTTATCAAAGGCGATATCACCGATCAGGAATACATCAACCACCTGTTCCAGGAATATCAGTTTGATGCCGTGATGCACTTGGCCGCTGAGTCGCACGTAGACCGTTCCATCACCGACCCGATGGCGTTTGTGCGCACCAACGTGAACGGAACCTGCAACCTGCTGCATGCCGCCAAAGAACTCTGGAAGTCGGATTTCACCGGAAAAATCTTCTACCACATCTCCACCGATGAGGTATATGGTTCACTGGGCGAGGAAGGCATGTTCACCGAGGAAACTGCCTATGACCCGCGGTCGCCTTACTCCGCTTCCAAAGCCAGCTCAGACCACTTCGTGCGGGCGTACTACCACACGTATGGCTTGCCGGTGAAAGTGTCTAACTGCTCTAACAACTACGGCCCCAACCACTTCCCCGAGAAACTGATTCCGTTGGCGCTAAACAACATCAAGAACAACAGACCGGTGCCGGTTTACGGTAAAGGCGAAAATATCAGAGACTGGTTGTACGTGATTGACCACGCCCGCGCCATTGATGATGTGTTCCACAAAGGCAAAGAAGGTGATACCTATAACATTGGCGGCGTGAACGAGTGGCGCAACATCGACCTCATTCACCTGCTCTGCGACATCATGGATCAGAAACTGAACCGTGAACCCGGCACTTCCCGCCAACTCATCACCTTCGTTACTGACCGAGCCGGCCACGACCTACGCTACGCCATTGACTCTTCCAAAATCATGAACGAGCTGGGCTGGGCACCATCCGTAACGTTTGAGGAAGGCTTGGAGAAAACGGTAGAGTGGTACTTGCAGAACGAAGAGTGGCTGAACAACGTGACCTCCGGCAGCTACCAGGAATATTACAACGAGCAGTATGCCCGCTAAAATAAAATGAAAGGCGTTTCGGGGCTGTTTCCATGAAAACAGCCCTGAAACGCCTTTCCTGTTTTGCCACTTGTCGTTTAGAAGGAAGTCATCTTCCGCAAGTGGTTTAAGTTAAAGTATAAAAGAGTACGTAGGAGTAGGCATTGATAAATGAGAACAGCGTTTCAGAGCCGTTTTACTCAAAACAGCCCTGAAACGCCTCGATTCCTAATTCTTAATTCCAAATTCTTAATTATCAGCAGTGTACGAACATCCTTTTCATAGCGGCTCTCTGGAGCAAACGTCGTTTCTAATCACCGGCGGGGCCGGATTCATCGGCTCTAACTTGGTAGAATATCTGCTGAAGTACAACGCCAAGAAAGTACGCGTACTGGACGATTATTCCAACGGCTTCCACAAAAACCTGAGAGCTTTCCAGGATAACGAAAGACTGGAAGTACAAGAAGGCGACATCAGAGACCTAGAGGCTTGTATGAAAGCCTGCGAGGGCATGGACGTGGTATTGCACCAGGCGGCTTTAGGTTCTGTGCCTAGAAGCGTTAAAGACCCGGTGACATCCAACGCAGTCAACGTGGGGGGCTTCGTGAGCATGCTCATGGCCGCCAAGGAGCAGAATGTGAAACGTTTCGTCTACGCGGCTTCTTCCTCTACCTACGGCGACAGCAAGTCGCTGCCTAAAGTGGAAGACCAGATTGGCAAGCCGCTGTCTCCTTACGCGGTAACCAAATACGCTAATGAGCTCTATGCCGATGTTTTCGGGAAAACGTACGGCATGGAAATCATCGGGCTGCGGTACTTCAATATCTTCGGGCCGCGCCAAGACCCTAATGGGGCTTATGCGGCGGTGATTCCGTTGTTCATTGATGCCGTGCTGAATAACCGCGGACCTAAAATGAACGGCGACGGCGAACAAACCCGTGACTTTACCTTCGTGGAAAACTGCGTGGAAGCGAACATTCGGGCGGCGTTAGTGGAGAACCCAGAGGCCATCAACCAGGTGTACAACATCGCCGTGGGCGATAGAACTTCTTTGAACGACTTGTTCAATATTTTGAAAGCGGAAGCCGGGGTTGACGTGCAGCCCGAATACGGGCCGGAACGCGCCGGAGACATCCGGGACAGCTTAGCCGATATTTCCAAGGCGCAGCGTTTATTGGGCTATAACCCGCAAATCAGAATCCAGGAAGGGCTGCAGAGAACCTTGGCCTGGTTCCGTGATAACCAAGATTTCATCTACAACCAGAAATAAGAGCATGAAAGGAATCGTCTTAGCCGGAGGCTCAGGAACAAGGTTACACCCGCTCACCTTGGCTGTTAGCAAGCAGTTGATGCCGGTGTACGACAAACCCATGATTTACTACCCGCTGTCCACCTTGATGCTGGCCGGGATAAAAGACATCTTAATCATTTCCACCCCGCACGACCTGCCCATGTTTGAGCGTCTGCTGGGCGATGGTAGCCAAATTGGCTGTAACTTCAGCTACCAAGTGCAGGAAGTCCCCAACGGACTGGCTCAAGCATTTGTGCTGGGCGCCGATTTCATCGGGAACGACAAAGCGGCCTTGATTCTGGGAGACAACATCTTCTACGGTTCGGGCATGAGCAAGCTGCTGCAAGCCAATAATGACCCCGAGGGTGGCGTGGTGTATGCCTACCACGTGCAAGACCCGGAGCGTTACGGCGTGGTGGAGTTTGATGAAAGCATGAAAGCCATCTCCATTGAAGAGAAGCCCAAGCAGCCGAAGTCCAGCTACGCGGTACCAGGCCTTTATTTCTACGACAATGACGTGGTAGACATCGCCAAGAACCTAGAGCCCAGCCCCCGCGGTGAGTACGAGATTACCGATGTAAACAAAGAATACCTCCGTCAAGGCAAATTGAAAGTGGGCATCCTAGACCGTGGAACCGCTTGGTTAGATACGGGTACTATCCAGTCATTAATGCAAGCCGCTACGTTTGTACAGGTGATTGAAGAGCGCCAGGGACTGAAAATCGGTTCCATTGAGGAAGTAGCCTACCGGATGGGCTTCATCAATGCCGAGCAACTACAGCGCGTAGCCGAGCCATTGCGCAAAAGCGGTTATGGGGATTACCTGCTGAGCGTCTTGAGAGAGCAGAACAGCTTGTAACATTACTAAACCTAAACGGAAAGCCCTGTGAGATTTAATCTTACAGGGCTTTCCGTTTTAAGGCTGTTTCCTTGTAAACGGCTTAAAAACACCCTTACCCCGGAAACACCAGGCCCACCACCAACCCCGCCAAAATCAATGCAGGGGCAGGAATTTTCGTCCATTGCAAAAGCGCAAACGTGGCCACCACCAACCCGAAATTGTATGGCGTGTTCTCAATGGGATGGTACAGCATGATGGCCGCCGCGCATACCATACCGCAGCCTACAGCATTGACGCCTTCCAGTGAGGCTTGAATGACGCGGTACTTCCGGAGTTCTTCCCAGAACCGAATCACGAAGAAGATGAGGAAAGTGCCCGGCAGGAAAATGGCAATCGTGGTCACCACACCGCCCAGAATCTGCGCTCCCCAACCGTACGGCCGCATAGACAGGGTACCGATGTAGGAACAGAACGAGAAAACCGGGCCGGGCAACGCCTGCACCAACGCAAACCCCGACAGGAACTCCTTGGAATTAAGATAGCCCTTGAACTCCACAAACTCGGTGTACATGACGGGAATCAAGACCTGGCCCCCGCCGAAGATAAGGCTGCCGTTCCGGTAGAAGTTCTCAAAGAGCAGCACGGCCCGCAATTGCGTAAATCGGCCGAGTAAGGCCGCTGCAATCAAAACACCCAGGAACAGCAGGAAATTGGCCCATTCCACCTTCATCGGTTTCTTCTCCAGTACGGGTTGGTTCTGGAACCGCAGGGCCGTCAAACTTCCGCCTATCAGCAACAGCAGCGGCAATACCCACGGCGACCGGAAAAAGAACGCCAGAATAGCCGAGATGACCATAATCACGATGCCGCCTTTGGTAAGCACCACCTTGGAACTGATGCGCCAGGCGGCAAAGGCCACAAAACCCACCGCCATGGGCTGGATAAAACGCGTGAAGCCCAACGGAGCGCCTCGGTCTTGCAGAAAGGAGATGATGAGGCCTGCGGCAATCATGATGACCGCGGCAGGCGCTATCCAGACCAGGAGCGTGAGGTAGGCCAGGTTAGGCCCGCCTACTTTAAACCCGATGGCGGTAATGGTCTGAGTGGAGGAGGGGCCGGGCAGAATCTGGCAAAGCGCGTTCAGTTCCAGCAATTCTTTCTCCGTGATGTAGCCTCGTTTTTCCACCATCAGGCGCAGCATCATGGCAATATGCGCCTGAGGGCCGCCAAACGCCGTGAGCGAGAGCGAAGCCACATCCTTCAGGAAGAGATAGTTACGAGGGCGCAATAGGCTAGTGGGTTGAGAAGCGTTTTAAGCCAGTTTTCTAAAAATAGGCATAAAAACGAAAGGAGCCCCAAAGGCCCCTTTCTATGTTTCTGAAAACAGATTATTTTTTTAATCCTAACTCTACCAAACGCTCGTTCAGGAACTCGCCGGCGGTGATGTCGGGGAATTGTTTCGGGTTCTGTTCGTCAATGCAGCCTTCCAGGCAGGTCAAGTCCATCTCAGAGCGCGGGTGCATGAAGAACGGGATAGAGAAGCGGGACGTGTGCATCAGCTCGCGCGGCGGGTTCACCACGCGGTGGATGGTAGACTTCAACTTGTTGTTGGTGTGGCGTGAGAGCATATCGCCTACGTTCACGATCACCTGCTCGGGCAGGGCCGTAATCGGAATCCACTTGCCGTCGCGGCGAAGTACTTGCAGACCATCGGCGGAGGCACCCATCAACAAGGTGATGAGGTTGATGTCGCCGTGCTCGGCGGCGCGAACGGCATCGGCGGGAACCGCGTCTGGGTTCTCGATGGGGAAATAGTGGATGGCGCGCAGGATGCTGTTGCCGTTGTGTACTTTGGCATCAAAGTAATCTTCAGACAAGCCTAAGTACAGCGCCAGGGCGCGGAGCACTTGCTTGCCGGCGGCTTCCAGGCGGCTGTACGCCTCCAGGGCTACTTCCTGGAACTCCGCTACTTCGGCGGGCCACACGTTGTCTGGGTATTCTTCTTTGATGGGGTCGTTGTCGGTTACTTCCTGGCCCACGTGGTAGAACTCCTTCAGGTCGCCGGTGTTGCGGCCTTTGGCGTGCTCTTTTCCTTTGCCCACGTACCCGCGTTGTCCGGCCAGACCGGGTATCTCATATTTCTGTTTTACGTCATCGGGCAGAGCGAAAAACTTCTTGATGGCCGCGTATAGTCTATCGGTCAGTTCATCGCTCAGGCCGTGGTTTTTCAACGCGGCAAAGCCGATGTTCTGGTGCGCATCGCCCATGCCCTGCACAAAAGCCGCCTTGCGAACCGGGTCGCCGGAGGTGAAATCAGCTAAGTCTAACGAAGGGATTTCCTCTAATAATTTATCGTTCATAAACCTGTCTTGACGTGTTTTTGAATGCCATTTAAAATATGCTGCAAGGTACGAAATTTCTATCTTTGAAACATTCTGCGTATTTATACGAAAACCCTACTATGAAAAAGAAACATCTATCTTTTATGGCAGTAGCCGTAACGCTCCTGGCTTCTGCCTGCGACGGAAAACGGTCTGTTGAAACCACTGAAACCAACCAAACCGCTACCGCAGACACTGCGGCGATGGTGCATGACACCGCCGGGGTGCAGCACCAGGGCGCGATGGGCACGCCCATGGAAAAAGGCGGCCTGAAAGTGTATTCCTACAGCAACTCGGTTGATTTCCCGGAGGCCGACCTGGACTTGAACCAACCCGAGGAGAACGGCAAAGTAACCGGCGACTCGGTGCAGTTTAACTACGAGGTGAAGAACTTCCAGCTAAGCCAGCAGACCACCGATGCGGGCACCCACGAGCACGCCAACTCCAAAGAAGGCCAGCACATCCACAACATCGTGGACAATGAGCCTTACACCGCGCACTACAAGCCAACGTTCAAGAAAGCGATTAAGCCGGGCCAGCACGTGGTCTTGTCGTTCCTGTCCCGTTCGTACCACGAGAGCATCAAGCACGACGATGCGTATGACCTGCGCGTCATCAACGTGGGCAACGTTCCGGCCAACACTGCCAAGTTCAACGAAGACGGCCAGCACCTTTTCTACAGTCGCCCAAAAGGCGAGTACAAAGGCGCTGATACCCGCAAAATCATGCTGGATTTCTACCTGGTGAACACCAAACTAGCCAAAGACGGAAACAAAGTACGCGCCACCATCAACGGCAACGAGTTCCTCTTAGACCAGTGGCTGCCGTACTTGGTAGAAGGCCTGCCTATGGGCGAAAATACCTTCAAACTGGAATTGATTGACGACAAAGGCCAAGTGATTCCGGGCCCGTACAACACCGTAGAACGCAAAATCACGCTGGCGCAATAACCGTTTCCAGCCCCAGCAAAAAAGCCGCCCCTAAACAGGGGCGGCTTTTTTGCTGGGGCTGGTTTGGGAATATGCGGGTGCAATGTGGTGTAGAGACAAGGCTTGTCTTGTTTCTACTAAGTCTGCCTATAATGGTCTACCTACTATGGCGCGGATTTACTTCCGTGACTTATGGAAACATGCAAGAAAGTCACTTCCGCGCCATAAGCAAACAGAAGTCAAAAAAAGGTGGTTTTAGAGTTCCCTTCTGTTTTAAGCCTCATTTCTGGAAATGGGGCAAAAAGTGCTATCTTCCTTCTGCTAAATAGCTATCTATGAAAAAAACAGCCGCTGGCGCCATGGTCTTGGTGCTTTTGTTCAGTTCGATGCCTTTGTATGCCCAAGAGATGGGAAACACTTACGTGAACAACCCCGTGGTGAAAAGCGGCGTCGGTTTGGGGTCTGTGTTGGCTGTCGTCACTTCCTGGACTAGAAACCGGTCTCTCTTGTGGGCCATTTTTCACGCTATCATTGGGTGGGTTTACGTGGGCTATTTCCAGATTACCAGGAGGCCAGAAGAGCGAAGATTCTAAGCACTGGCGCTACTTACCTCAAACATCACGTTGGTTGAGCCGCGCTTTTAATCGTATTAAATTCCCTAAGTAATTAGATAACGCACTGGTCTTTTCCGTTTCAAGGCTCTTTTACAGGAATGAGCCCCGAAACGAAAACTTACTTTTGGGCGAGCATCGTATTTACAACATGACCATGAAGAACCCTGCCATTCCCCTGACACTTACCTTTGACTCCACTCATAGTATCACCGCCACCGGCAAACACGTCCGCGACGGCCTTTCTACCGTGCTGCGTACTGGCGATTATCTCTGGCTCAGTTGCGACGAGCAGACCACGCTGGAGCGCCTGAAGAAAACCGGCGATCACACCTTCGGGGAGCACGTGCACTTTGACCTGACGGAGTACCTGGACTTGCCCGACAGCAAGAATTCTGAGATTGACATTGAAGGGCTGGCCGTGAGTGGCGGTTATCTGTGGCTGGTGGGTTCGCACAGTCTCAAGCGCAAGAAGCCTCGCAAAGAAGACCCCGTGAAAAAGCAGATAGAGCGCCTGGCCAAAGTGAAAGGCGAAGCCAACCGTTACCTGCTGGCCCGTATTCCGCTGGTGCAGGATGTGACTACCGGCGAGTACACCCTGTGCAAAGAATGCACCGATGCCGATGACGCTTCCAAAACGCTGCGGGCCGCACAACTGATAAGCGCCGGTGAAAAGAACCAACTCATGGAGGCCATCCAAAATGACATTCACCTCGCCCATTTCCTCCCGATTCCCGGGAAAGACAACGGATTCGACATAGAGGGCTTGTCCATTCACGAAGGACGTGTTTTTGTGGGCTTGCGCGGCCCAGTGCTGCGCGGTTGGGCCATGGTGCTGGAATTTGAGTTGGAAGACGCTGCCGAAGTAGGTTTCCTGCAACTGAAAACCAACGCCGAGGGCACGTTCTACAAAAAGCACTTCCTGCACTTGGCCGGACAGGGAATAAGAGAGCTTCGCGCCAAAGGCGATGACCTCTACATCTTGGCGGGCCCTTCCATGGATTTGGACGGCACCATTGCCGTATACCGCTGGCCCAAAGCCATGAGCAGTTCCCGCAGCGGCGAACAGGTGGTGCACCGGAAAGAACTGGAGCACCTGTTTGACGTGCCCCACGGCAGCGGCCCCACCTCGGGCCAGGACAAAGCCGAGGGTCTGGCCATCTATGATGATGAGCACCTGCTGGTCGTGTTTGACAGCCCCACCGATGCCCGCAAGCCCGACGAAAACAGCGTGGTGGCGGATGTGTATAAGATATAGCGAAACAATAATATTAAGTTCAGCAAATAAGCGGCAGCAGTGTACGTTGAAGAAGATGATTCCTCTTTTCAACTCTTCTGTTTCGGGGCTGTTTCCCTGTAAACGGCCCCGAAACGGATTTCCTTTTCCACTTTTCCATCCGGCATGAAACCAGCGATACTCCTGCTTTTTGTATTCCTTCTGTCTGTGGGCGTAGGGTTTGGTCAGGTGAAAGGCGTGGTCACTGATAAAGCCACGGGTAAGCCGGTGGCGTTTGCCAACATCTGGGTGGAAAATGAGAACCTGGGCACCACCTCCTCTGAGAAAGGCGAATTCAGCTTCAGCCAAACCAACCTATCAGGCAAGACGCTGGTGATTTCCTGTCTGGGATACGAAAAAACCAAAGTCACTATTCCGGCGGGAACGCTGCGGGTTTCGCTGGTGCCAACGGCCGTGGCCTTGGACGTGGTGACCGTGAAGAAAAGCACCAAGCGCCGCAAGTTTGTCATCAACCAGCTGGACGAGAACACTGAATACTCCTTCGGGAGCAACGGCACGCCCTGGATTGTGGCGCAATACATTCCGTACAAACCTGGGTATGCGGCCACACCTTTTCTGGACGAGATTTCCCTGGTGACTTTGAGCAATGTGAAGAACGCCACGTTCAAGCTGCATCTGCTGCGGGTAGGGGAAAACGGAGCGCCGGGTAAAGACTTGATTTCAGCACCACTGATAGGCGTGGCGCAGAAAGGCATCAAAACCGTGAAGCTGGATGTGAGCCAGTATGATGTACCGATGCCGGAGAACGGACTGTTCATCGCCTTTGAATGGCTCATCCTCAAGCAGAACCGCTACGAAGCCGTAGACCCCGAAACCGGAGCCAAAGAAGTCCCCGCCAGAGTCTCCTATGAACCCAGCATCCGGAGTTATGGCCCAGATAACCGCAGTCCCAACGGGTGGATTTACCACCAGGGCAAATGGGTAAGCACGAACCAACGCGAAGGAGACGCCATCACCTCGGCCACGCCGCACTTTCAACTCACGCTGAGTAATTGAGGAGGAATTTGTTCTGCTTTTGGCCTTATTCCTGAAAATCACCTCATAAACGGAATCCAATGAGAATACATCCCTGTGGGTTGGTTTTGTTGCTTATGCTTTTTGCCGAAACGGTTCTGGGCCAAGTTCAGGGAATCGTGGTGGATAAAGCCACGGGCAAGCCGGTAACCTACGCCAACATTTGGGTGGAGAACGAAAATCTGGGCACCACCTCTTCTGAGACCGGTGCTTTCTCTTTCGCAGATGCGTCTGCGGTGGGTAAAATGCTGGTGGTTTCCTGCCTGGGTTATGAGAAGGGCCGGTTTCCCATTAAGTCGGGTTCCATGACGGTGGAGTTAGTACCGGCAGCGGTGGCCTTGCAGGAGGTAACGGTAAAGCAAAGCGCTCAACGGCAGAAAGTGGTAGTAGGCAAGTTGGAGCGTACAAAGCCTGCGCACTGGTACGCCACTGGAGGTACCCCTTGGATTGTGGCAGATTTTGTTCCGTATGCGGCCCAGTATGAGGGAACGCCGTTTTTAGACCAAATTGCCTTTGTTCTGTGGAGCAAGGTAGACAAAGCCAAGTTTCAAATCAGGCTGTTAGAGGTCAGTGAGAATGGGCAGCCGGGCAAAGACTTGCTTCCTAAGCCGTTGATTGGTGTCGCTCCCAAAGGAATAAATATGAATGTAGCGCTAGATGTAAGCGAGTATAATTTACAAGTTCCAAAGGACGGATTCTTCATTGCGTTTGAGTGGTTCATCATTCCAGAGAATGGCTATGAGCACACGTATACGATGAAAGGAAGCAAAAAGAAGCTTAAGCGAACTTCTTATGAACCGAGTATCCTAACGCACCAATTACTGCAGGAAGAACGCAACGGTTGGATTTACATGAAAGGTAACTGGAACAACGCGGGCGTGAAAGGACATGATGGAGAAATGCACATGAACCGGGCTCCGCAGTTCCAAATCACGTTGAGCGATTGAGGATTTAGGTAGGGGCAATCCCTTGTGGTTGCCCTTTCAATTTGCAAAGTTAGGCCAACAAAGTTAAGGCCTATTTCCTCGGCAGAAGTACGCCGTTACAGGGTAACGAGGCTACATGGCTGGTCTGTAGCGACGTTACCCTGTAACGGCGTACGCATTGCTTCTTAACCCGATGATAAAAGGGCAACCACAAGGGATTGCCCCTACAAACCTCCTTTCAAAGCAAAAGGCCCGCTCTGTTAATTCAGAGCGGGCCTTTTGCCTTAATTAATTGTCTATAACTAAATCTTACCGTCCGGTAGTTGAAGTAGCCGAGGCAGGAGCTGTATTGCCATTCTTGGCTTTCGCCATGGCGTCATACACCACTTGCATCACCTGCGTGCGGGTGTTGAGTTTGCTTAGCACCGAGCTTTCGCGGGTGGGGTGCACGCGGTTGGACATGAAGATGTAGACAATTTGGTTCACCGGGTCTACCCAGCTGTAAATACCCGTAAAGCCGGTGTGGCCGAAGCTTTCTGCCGGGGCGCTTGGGGCGGCGTTTCCGTTGACGGTACCGGGTTTAGACGGACGGTCAAACCCGAGGGCGCGGTAGTTGTCTGGGCAGAACTGGCATTTGCTGAACGTGCTCACCGTTTTGTTGGCAATGTAGCGTTTACCAGCGTAGATACCGTCATTCAGGTACATCTGCATCACTTTGGCTAGGTCATTCGCGTTCCCGAACAAACCGGCGTGGCCGCTGACTCCGCCCAGCATGGCAGCTCCTTCGTCGTGCACGGTGCCATGCAACAGCTGCTTCCGGAACAGGGTGTCTACCTCGGTGGGCACGATGCGCGACAGCGGGTAGTGTTTGTAAGGATTGAACGTAAGGGTGGTAGCGCCCAGGGGCTCGTAGATGTTCTTCTTCAGGTAGGTTTCAAAGTCCTGGCCGGTGATGTTCTTTACTACCAACGGGGCCAGAATGAAAGACAAATCACTGTACACGTACCCCGGCTTCTCGTTCAGCGGCGACTCTTTGATTTGCTTGTAGATATCCTGGGCGTGGTCTTTGTGGATGAACAGGTTCTGGGCGACCCTGATCGGGAATTTGGCCGAGGAATCTGGGCTGAAGACACTGCTTTTCAACTCGCCGTTCTTCTTCAGCTCCTCTCTCCAGAACGGAATCCAGGATTTCAGGCGGGCCTGGTGGGTGAGAATGTCGCGGTACTTCAGGCTTTCTTTGTTAGAGCCTTTCATCATGGGCAGGTACTCGCCCAAGGTTCTGTCCACGTCAAACTTGCCTTCGCCGTTCAGTTTCATGTAGGCCGCCAGAGCCGTGGTGATTTTCGTCACGGAAGCCAAATCGTACAAATCGGTGTTCTTCACTGGCGTCTGGTTCTCGTAGGTATGGTACCCGAACGACTTGGCGTAAATCACTTTCCCGTTTTTAGCGACCAGCACCTGCGCACCTGGCGTGGCTTTGGCCCGAATGGCCTGGTTCACCAGGGTGTCAATCTGCGCGAAATCCTGTGACCGCAGACCAAGGGCCTCTGGTTGCGTGTAGGCCAGACGTAAACCGCCTTCGGTCTTCAGACCATTGGTCATCCTAAAGTAGTTGGACACGTTCACGGGCAGCTTGCCCTTGGCACCCACACCGCCAAAGATGATCTGGGCGGCTACGTCCTGGGTTAAGGCATTCTCCTGGTAGGTGGCCAACACGCCGTGCGCTTTGTCAATGTCCTCAAAACGGTTAAGGCTGTACACGTTCCCGAACACGCTCACAATGGTTTGCTTGGAACGGATCAGGTCTTTGAGGAACAGGTTCATCTCGGCGGTAATCCCGAAGGTTCCGTTGCCCGAGGCTTTCAGTTGCAGTCTGTGCACTCCTACCAGAATGGTGTTGTAGTCTTTCAGTTGTTCTTTCAGGGCCTGCAGATCGGCGATGGAGCTGGTAGGCGGCAGAAAGAAGTTGTCTACTTTGGCGTATTTGGCCAGGCTGCGCTGAAATTCAGTCTCGGTGCCGGTTCCCATGGCCAGCGCGGCAATCTTGAGCGTGTCCAGCGTTTTAATGGGCAGCACGTTGTCTTTGTTGCGGAGCAGCGTGAGGGAGGCCTCGGTTAACTGACGGTTGATGTAGCTTGCCGTGGGGTTGTTCAGGTCGGCGATGAGATTTTTGGTCTCAATGGGCTGCCACTTGTCCAGGCCCGCCCACTGTTTGGCGGCCAGCACTTTCTTGCAGCGGGCATCCACCTCGGCCTGCGTGATTTCCTTGTTCTTGATGGCTTTCTTCACCTCCTCAATGGTGGTTTTCACGTCCATGGTGTTCAGGAGCACATCATTGCCGGCCAAAAGGGCTTTCACGTCCACCACGCCGGGCGGGTAGAATTTGGCCACGCCTTGCATGTTCAGGGCATCGGTGAACACCAGGCCTTTGAAGCCCATCTCTTTCTTAAGCAGATCACTCACAATGTTCTTGGAAAGGGTGGAGGCCAGGTCTTTGGTGTTGTCCAGCACCGGAATGTTCATGTGCGCCACCATCAAACTACCCAGCCCGTTTTTCATCAATTCCCGGAACGGGTACAGCTCCGTGGAGTCAAGGCGCAGTTTAGAGAAATGTAGCACCGGCAAACCGTAGTGCGAGTCTACGTTGGTGTCGCCGTGGCCAGGGAAGTGTTTGGCGTTGGCCAGCACTTTGTTGTCTTGCATGCCTTTCACGTACGCCAGGGATTTGCTGGTCACGTTGTATTTGTCTTCGCCGAACGAGCGGAACCCAATCACGGGGTTGTTTGCGTTGTTGTTCACATCCACCACCGGCGCGAAGTTCACGTGAATACCCAACCGGCGGCACTGGCGGGCGATCTCGGCGCCCATGTCATAGATCAATCTCTCGTCTTCAATACCACCCAAACTCATCTGGTACGGGAACGACACGGTGCTGTCCAGGCGCATGCCCAAACCCCACTCGCCGTCAATGGAAATCATGAGCGGCACCTTACTTTCGCGCTGATAGCGGTTGGTCATGTGCGCCTGCCGCACCGGCCCGCCCTGGAAGAAGATCAACCCGCCCACCTTGTAAGTGGTGATCAGCCGACTGATGGAGTCAATGTGCACCTGGTTTTTGTTGGAGTACACCGGAATCATGATCAGCTGCGCGATGCGCTCCTCGGGCGTCATGGTCTTGAACACCGAGTCAACCCAGCGCTGGTTCGCGCCCAGATGCGGGGGATCAGTCTTGGGGTTGAACACCGGAACGGCAGGTTTCTTAGGGGCCGCTTTTTTGGCGGCAGCGGTCTTCTTGGGAGTCGCTTTGGCGGATTTGCGCTTGCCGGTCTGCCCGTGCAAGGAAATGGCACCTACCAGGAAGAGGCAAACAAGGGCGAGGGAAAGGAAACGATGTTTTTTCAAGGCAATAGACAAAAATAAAGAAGTGTAGGTAGCGGAAGTAGCTGCAAATTACGGCAATTATATCAAAAACAGACCCAAAGTAAGTTAAAGTTCAGAATCAAGCCACGGCACCCTGTAATAACCTGATGGTTCCGGCGGTGGCGTCTATTTCGGCCTCAGCCCCTATTGGAATCGTGAATTTATGCGTGATGTGCCCAATCATGGCGCCTGAGTACACCGGAATCTTCAACGGCTGCAGGTGCTGTTCCAACACTTCTTCCAGCGTGAGCGAGCCATAATTGCCATTACCGGGCCCGCAGTCTGAGCACTTGCCAAACACCACGCCTTTCACCTGATCCAGCACACCGGCCAGTTTCAACTGCGTGAGCATGCGGTCTACCCGGTACACGGCCTCGTTGGTGTCTTCCAGAAACAAAATGGCTTCTTTCCAGTTGGGCAGGTAGTCAGAACCGATGATGCCCGTGAGCACCGTCAAATTGCCGCCCACCAGCTTGCCCTTGGCAGTGCCGGGCGTGATGGTGGTGATGCGGTCTTTGGTGAGGGCCAGGTTATCACCTAGTTCTTTGGGATTTTCAAACAGCACCGGGCGGCCGTCAAACAGCACCCGCCGGAAAGAATCTACCGAAAACTTGTTCCAGGTAGCCGAACCCACCGGGCCATGAAAGGTCACCAAGCCCGTTTTGGCGTTGATGGCCAGGTGCAGCGCCGTGATGTCTGAGTAGCCGATGAGCGGTTTCGGGTTCTTCTGGATAGTTTTGTAATCCAGCAAAGGCAGCAATCGGGCGCAGCCCCAACCGCCGTGGATGGCCAGAATCCCCTGCACGCTTTTATCCGCGAACATGGCGTTCACGTCCTCGGCCCGCGCCTGGTCAGTACCGGCCAGATACCCGAACCGGTCGAACACGTGTTTCCCCAGCTTCACTTTCAGCCCCAGCGCCTCCATGGATTCCTTGGTAATCTGCACCACTTCTTTGCTGAACGCCGCCCCCGCCGGACAGATAAGGCCCACCGTATCGCCGGGTTTCAGGCGCGGCGGGACAATGGTTTTAGGCGATTTCTCTGGAGAAGGGCTGGAAACGAAGCTCAGCAGGGGAAGCGAGGCGGCCGCCATGGAAAGGGAAGCCAGCACCTCGCGGCGGGTACGGTTAGTCATGGTTGAACGGGTTTAGGGATGGCGGAATTCGTGCCGGTTAAAATAAAGAGATTGTTTCTGTTTCGAGCGTTTTCAAGCCGTTTTTTCAGGAACAGGCCTGAAACGTAAGTGGAGTGACGCATTCCGTCCCCTTTGAAGCTGATCTTGTAGGGGAAAATTGTTCTTTGCTGTTCGGGAGTTCTACTCTCGAACCTGCCTGGTGCGGAGTTCTACTCCGCTGGGAGCCACGGGCAGAAGAAGGGGAGTAGAACTCCCCGGCAGCTAGCTTCCGGAGTGGAACTCCGAAAGAGCGGTTGAGGCGTTTTGGGGCCGTTTTTCGGAAAGCGGCCCCAAAAGCATGAGCGGAAGCACTTCTTGTTTTTCCCTACCAGATCAGCCTTGAAGGCCTAGAATGAGTACTCGTGCTGATGTTGGCGTTCCCTAATCGTTCTCCTTTGTTTCATTGTTGCCGCTGAAGGCTCTTCCTCCCGCTTTGTCATCCTAGGCCTTCAAAGGGGGACGGAATGTGCGCAAAAATTTTATGAGTACGATCAGCCAGTAGAAGGGAGGAACCCAATTGATGCGTTTTGGGCCTGTTTCGCAGAAAACAGCCCCAAAACGCGGTTATTTAGATGGGTAGAAACCAGGCACGGTCTTGTCTCTTGCGCGCATTGCTTTCTGTCGTTAGACTTTTCTACGGATGTCCTCCCTCGCGTTTCGGGGCCGTTTTGCGGGAAACAGGCCGGAAACGGCATCGGCGCAGACGCTCGCAGGCCTGAAGACGCTGCGAGGTCTTGGGAGCGGGCGGCAGCGCGGAAGCGGGGAGTTGGAAAGTTACTGGCGCGAGACGGTGGCCTCGGGGCAACGCACGGCCGCTTCATCCCCAGACTTGCCGGTAACCATCGGCAGGATGACGGGGCAGCAGGAAGCTAAGCGCTTGAGGAAGATCATCTACAGGAAGTGAAAACCCTAAAATTTTCTGGTAAATTCTTGACGATACCGAATTCTTACGCTAATTAGAGGTTCTAAACCAGTTCCTGCTATGCACATCCAACTTTCCGGCTTCCGCTGGCTCCCGCTCCCGTGCCTTTTCCTGTTCTTTCTGTTAGGCTGCAGCACCGCCAGGCAAGCGCCGGCCGTTGTCACCGCGCCCACTCCGCCGCCCGTGCCGCCGTACGGCCCCCACGTCATCAGACGGCAAGTGCTGGAATCTGAGCTTGGGATAAACCGGTTCGTGGGTTTCGCTTTATATGACCCCGCTCTGGGCAAGATGGTGGTGGAACACAACGCCGATAAATATTTCGTGCCGGCCTCCAACACCAAACTGTTCACGTTCTACGCCTGCCTGAAGATGCTGGGCGACTCTATCCCGGCGCTCAAGTACGTGGTGCGTGGCGACTCGCTCATCTTCTGGGGCACCGGCGACCCTACCTTCACGCACATGGACCTGAAGAACACCAAGGCCTATGACTTCCTGAAGAACCGCAAGGAGAAGCTGTTTTACCTGGAGGCACCCTTCGCCAGTACGCCCTTCGCCAACAACTGGGGTTGGGACGATTACAACTACTACTACCAACCCGAGCGCAGCATTTTCCCCATCCACGGCAACATTGTGAAGTTCGCCCGCAAAGGAGGCCCCACCCAACGCTACACCACCACCCCGGCCATCTTCAAACCCACCCTCAAAACCGACACCGCCCGCTACCCCCGCAAGGATGCCTTCGTGCGGGCCTGGCGCACCAACGAGCTCACCTATTACCCCAAGCACGCCGCCGCCGATTTCTCCGTGGAAGTACCGTTCATCCCGTCGCCAGACATGACCGTGCGGCTGCTCGCCGATACCCTCAAAAAGAAAGTGACGTTGCTGAAGAACCGGGCTTTGCCCACCGGGGCGCAGACCTTCTACGGCCTGCCGTCAGATACGGTGTACAAACGCATGCTGCAGGTGAGCGATAACCTGTTTGCCGAGCAGTTGATGGTGCTTTGCTCCGGTACTCTGTCAGACACCTTGTCGGTGGAGCGCGCCATCCGGCACGTGGTGAAAAACTATTTATCAGACTTGCCAGACGCGCCGGTGTGGGTAGACGGCTCCGGTTTGTCCAGCATGAACATGTTCACGCCCCGCAGCATCATTGCCCTGTTGCAGAAACTACAGCAGGAGCGCCCGGCCGACCGCCTGTTGCCCCTCATGGCCACCGGCGGGCGCCCCGGCACTTTCCGGGCCATCTACAAAGCCGAGCCGCCGTTTGTCTTCGGGAAATCCGGCACGCTGGGGCACGTGCACAACCAGAGCGGCTACATCAGAACCAAAAGCGGGAAACTGCTGCTGTACAGCTTTATGAACAACAACTTCAAAGTAACTTCCGGCGACATCCGCAACGAGATGGTGCGCATCATGACCGAGGTGCACGAGAAGTATTAAGAGAACGAATCTTAGATTGAAAGCCCTGCTTTAAGGCTGTTTCTATAAAAACGGCCTTAAAACAGGGCTTTTGTATGAAGGAAAAGGAAATCCTACTGGAACAACGAAGCCGTGCGTAAATCTATGAGCGAGGCCTGGGGAGAGACCCGCTTGGCGCGCAGGAAGCGTTTGAGCTCAGAGGCGTCATGGTTGGGGGCGGCAGGATCCATGCTGTTGATGCGCACCCGGCCTGCCGAGTGGATGAACTCGTTGTTCCCGATCCACATGCCCACGTGCACCACGCGCTCATTTTTGCCGTCTTTGGCCGGTGACCCGAAGAAAAGCAAATCGCCGGGGCGCAGGTTCTGGAAGCCGTCTTTGGTGTCAACCAATTCACCTACGTGTACCTGCTGGGAGGCATCGCGGGGGAGCACCAGGCCATTCATGAAATACACGGTTTTGGTGAAGCCGCTGCAATCCACGCCTTTGAACGAGGTACCGCCCCACAGGTAAGGCAAGCCCAAAAGCCGTTTGCCGGTCTCCACCAAATTCTGTTCGGTAGGTTGGCGGGTGGCGGCCCAGTCAGTATATTTCTGCACTTCAGTAGAAGAGACAAACGCGGTACGGCCATCGGGAAAAGAAACCTCGTGGAATCCTTTGCCCTGGCTTTTCAGCACCATCACATCGCCGTACACCAAGTCAGAAACGGTGGCACCTTGGGTGTTTGGTGCGGCGTAGGCAAACCCGTATGGATTGGTGTAGAGCAGTTTTTCGCCTTGCTGCCAGGTAGCAAAGGTGGTTTCGTCCATGAGTTTGATGCCGCTGCCGTCTACCCAGGACAGGTACTTGTCTGGGGTTTGCACCAGGTACCAGCCGCTTTTCTGTTTCCAGACGCGTAACGGGGTGCCCATGGTGGCTTGGGTGGCTAACTCGGCCGGATGCTGGGGTTCTGAGCGCAGGTTGGCCACGGACAGCGTCACTACCGCAAAGTGGTTATCTTTCAGCCCGGCCTCTGGCAATACCTGAATCCTGTCCTGGAAAGAGATGCCGGCCGTCTGCAGCCGCTCCAGCAACGCGGTTTTGGCAGCGGGCATATTGGTCTCGCCGGTGAGTACAATTCCGTTGGTTTTCACGTCAAACAGCGCTACCCGTTTGTCAGGGGCAAACTGCTGGCGCACCGCTTCTACATGGGGCGCAAGCGCCGAAGGCACCACCGCAGGGGCGGCACCGGAGGAGATTTCTGAGGGTGTTTTGCTGCCCGCGCAGGACATCAGAAAGCCCAGGAATAAAACAGCGAGACTTTTTTTCATAGAAGTAGACCTAGAGGGCCAATATAAGCTTTTGGAGAACAGGTTGGCAAGTAATTCTTAATTAATTTTAAAAAGTGTTCTGCTCCATGTTGTTTCCGTCGCAGACAAGTCTTTCCAGCCTAGGGTACAAAGAAACTTTATAAGAAGGAGGCTATTTCCTGGTGAGTTGGTTGCCTGTATATCCGCGCGGCGGCAATCAACTTGTGTTTCTTCTTCTAAACCGGGAAAGAAGGCAAACGGTTCCTTAAGCGCACTTGCAGGCACTAGGGCAATGAATACACATAGAAATGAGAAGCCTTCGGGCGGCGGCACAACCCAACAAACCCGCAGGGTGTTGTGCCCGTTTTCAGGCTGTTTTCTAGGAAAGGGCCTGAAAACGCAAGGCGCTTTGCGTACCTTTGGGGCTTATATTGATTTAGTTTTATGAATTCCGCCTCTACCATCGCCCCCGTTTTAATTATTGACTATACTCCCGCCCATGCCGCACGTTTTAGGGAACTCAACCAAGCCTGGATTGAGCGTTACTTTGAAATGGAGGAACTTGACCATAAATCCCTGGGTGACCCAGACGGCTACATCATTGCCAAAGGCGGCCATATTTTCATGGCCGAGTATAACGGCGAACTAGTAGGAACCTGCGCTCTGATCAAGGTAGATGACCAGACCTATGAACTGGCCAAGATGGCCGTGACCGACAAAGCCCAGGGGCTGAAGATTGGGAAACGCCTGGGCGAGGCCGCCATTCAGAAAGCCAAAGAACTGGGAGCCGCCACCCTCATACTACTCTCTAACCAAAAATTGGAAACAGCCCTGCACCTGTACCGCAAACTGGGTTTTGCGGAGGTGCCCGATGAACTGAAAGAATACAAACGCGCCGACATCAAGATGGAACTGGCGCTCTAACTCTTAGATATCCCTCTTATTTCTTATAGTTCTTTTTATGAAATCTCTTCTATCTCTGTTGCTGGTGGCGGTACCTTTGGTGGCATCGGCGCAGAGTGCCGTGGTGCAAGACCGGGCGAATCTCCAGCCGCTGTCAGGCGTGCGGGTGGTGCCCACGCAGGGCGGTAGCGCCCTCCTCACAGATGCCAAAGGCCGGTTCAGCACCAGGGGGTTCCAGGAAACCGACAGCCTTCGGTTTGAGCGGACAGACTACCAGACCCGCACGTTGGCGGTAAGCCAATTGGCGGGCCTGCGGTACCAGGTTGGGCTCACAGAACGCAGCTATTCCCTGAACGAAGTGGTGGTGTCGGCCAGTAAATTTGAGGAGAAGCGCGCCGATGTGCCGCAGCAAATTCAGGTACTGAACGCGCGGGAACTAGCTTTCCAGAGCAACCAGACCACCGCCGATGTGCTGCAACAAACCGGGCAGATACTGGTGCAGAAAAGCCAGGCAGGCGGAGGCAGCCCCATTCTGCGCGGATTTGAAGCCAATAAGGTTCTGATGGTGATTGACGGAGTGCGCCTGAATAACGCCATTTACCGCGGCGGGCACCTGCAGAACGTGATTACGGTAGACAATGCGGCACTGGAGAAAGTGGAGGTGGTGTTCGGGCCGGGTTCGGTGGTGTACGGTTCAGATGCGTTGGGCGGCGTGGTGCATTTCTACACCAAGAACCCCGTGCTGGGTGACAGCTCGGGTACCCGCGTGACGGGCGGGGCCTTCACGCGTTACGCCACCGCCAATCAGGAGAAAACCGGGCACATGGATTTCTCAGTGGGCGGGCGCAGATGGGGAAGTTTTACCAGCTTCACCTATTCCGATTTCGATGATTTGCGCCAGGGCGCAACCCGCAATCCTCTCTACGGCAACTGGGGGCTTCGGCCTTTCTACCAAACGTGGCAAGACGGGGAAGATGTGATGGTGCCCAATAAAAACATCAACCTGCAAAGATTCTCCGGATACCAGCAGTACGATGTGTTGCAGAAAGTCTTGTTCCAGTCCTCGGCTACCACCTCGCATTTACTGAACCTGCAGTTTTCCACTTCCTCAGACATTCCACGGTACGACCGCCTCACCGAGGTAGATGCCCGAGGCACTTTAAACCACGGTGAATGGTACTACGGCCCGCAGGAGCGTTGGCTGGCGGCGTATACATTTGCGGCCCAAGGCCGAGGCTGGCTGGAGGATGTGCGCGTGACTGCCGCCTACCAGAGGGTGGAGGAAAGCCGCCACAACCGCCGCTTCAACCGGGGGCCGCTGCAGAACCGCTTTGAGCACGTGGACGTCTACACCCTCAACGCTGATGCCAGCCGCCTGTTGGGCGAACATGAACTGCGGTACGGCCTGGAAGGTACGTACAACAAAGTTTCTTCCCGCGCCTATGGTTCAGACCTTGTCACCGGTGCGCGCACGCCCTTGGATACCCGTTACCCCAGCGGCGGCTCAGACATGCGCACCGCGGCGGCGTATGTCACCCATACCTGGGAAATCACGCCGCGATGGATACTTTCTGATGGGATTAGGGTGAGCCGGGTAGAACTGAACGCCGATTTTAGGGACAAAAGCTTTTTCCCGTTTCCGTTTGATGAAGTAAGCCAAAAGAATACCGCCGTCAACGGCAACCTGGGCTTGGTGTATCAGCCGGGGCATGAGTGGCGGTTTGCCGCCGTGGCTTCCTCGGGCTTCAGGGCGCCCAACGTAGATGACCTGGCCAAGGTGTTTGAATCGGTGGCCGGGCAGTTGGTGGTGCCTAACCCCGACCTGAAACCAGAGTACACCTATAACGCTGAACTCACCATCGGGAAAACCGTGGCCCAAAGCGTGCGGGTGGAAGGCACCGGTTTCTACACCTGGTACCGCGATGCCATCACCACGCAGCCTTTCCTGTTCCAGGGACAACCCGAGTTGGCGTACAACGGGCAACGCAGCCGCGTGGTGGCCAGCGTGAACGCGAACAAGGCCTACGTGTACGGCTTCACCGGGTCTGTGAACGCAGACATTACCCAGGCCTTCCAATTAACCTCTACGCTCACCTACACCCGGGGCCGGATCAAGGCAGACCCGGTGAATACTCCCTTAGACCACATTCCGCCGGTATTCGGGAAAACGAGCCTATTTCTGACCTTGCCTAAGTTCCGCACAGAGTTCTTTGTGCAATACAACGGCTGGAAACAACTGGAGGACTACAATCCCGTGGGCGAAGACAACCTGCAATACGCCACGCCGCAGGGCGTGCCGGCTTGGTACACGCTGAACCTGCGGACTGCCTACCAATTTCACCCAAGACTGCAATTCCAGGCGGCACTGGAGAATATGCTGGATCAGTTTTACCGGGTGTATGCCTCGGGCGTGAGCGCGCCGGGAAGGAATCTGGTGTTGACTTTACGCGGAAATTTCTAAGCGGAAAAGCAGTTCTGTTTTGGGGCTGTTTTGCCAGAAACATGCTTGAAACACCCCTCCAAAAACATGCTTTCCAAGATGACAAAAGAGGAAGGAGTTTAACGAGAAAGCCTTGGCATCTCTTGCCAGGCAACCATGCAACGAGGCTCCGTTTCAAGGCTGTTTAACTAAAAACAGCCTTGAAACGGAGCCTCGTCCTTTTACAGTCTCTTTCCCAGCGTCTAAAATCTAACAACTGACAACTAACAACTAAAACCTTACTGCACCTGCGTTTTGTCTACGCGCTTAGGGGTTTTCTTGCCCTGCACAAAGTCTTTGGCACCCAGGGCGATGGCTTTGACCATGTTGGTCATGTGGGCCATGTCTAGGCTTTCCACTTCATCGTTCACGGAGTGGTAGAGTTTGTCCTGGTCAATCTGTACCGAGGAAATGGTGTGGGCCGGAACGCCCAGGCGGGCCAGGGTGGCATTGTCTGAGCGGTAGAACAGGTTCTGGCTGGGGTACGGGTCTGGGTGGAAGTTGTAGGCCGTGCCTTTCACGGCCTGCTGTAACAGCGTCCCGAAGTCTGATTTCTCAAAGCCGGTGATGTAGGCGCTGTTAGGCCCAAACTTGGAGCCTTTGCCAATCATCTCAATGTTGAACATGGCCACAATCTCATCGGGGTTCAGTTGCTGGGAGAAGTACTGGGAACCAAAACCACCGATTTCCTCGGCCGTGAAGGCCACAAAAATAAGGGTGCGCTCTGGTTTGGGTTGCTTCTTGAAGTGTCTGGCCAGCGTAATCACCGCAGTTGTGCCAGAGGCATCGTCATCGGCCCCGTTGGCGATGGAGTCACCGGCTACGGGTTGCATCACGCCAATGTGGTCATAGTGGGCCGAGAAAACCACGAACTCATTCGCCCGCTTGCCCGGAATCATGCCCGCCACGTTCGCCAGGGGCATTTCCTCTGCGTCATTCTTGATTTCAATGTTGAAGGATGTTACTTCAGTAAGCGGAGAAAGCACGAAGATGAGCGTGTTGCCTTTTCCCAGTTCCATCACCGGTCTGGCCTGCCGGAACGACCCGGCATAGCGCTTGAATATTTCCTGATGTTTGGGGTGCACCACTACCAGCACGTCTTTGCCCAACCTGCGGGCGGTGGTAAGGCCTTGCCTGAAATCATCGTTCTCGCCAATGAACACGGGCTTGGGGGCTTTTTCTTCCCACTCAAATTTGCGGTGCCCGGTGCTGTAAAAAAAATCCTCGGGGTTGAGGGACTGCTTGTTAAGGGTCACATCGGCTTTGCCGGGTTTTAAGGCGTACATTTTGAAGTCCTGCCGGAAATCTGTGTCGCCGGTTAAAGGCTTCAGCCCGATGGCTTTGAACTCATTGGAAATAAATTCGGCGGCTTTCTCAATGCCGGGCGTAAACGTCTGGCGGCCCATCATGTCATCGGCGGCCAGGGTACGGATGAGGCGGGTCACGTCTTTCTGCTGGATGCCTTTCTGCGCGAAAACCGCAGTGAGGGGCAGCAGGGCGAGGCAGAGGGCAAAGGCGTTCTTAAGAATCATAGGTTTGGCGAAGGTGAGATGACAACTGGAAGACGGGGTAAAGATAGTCTCTTCTGTAGAATTTAGCCTATACGGCTGCCTTTTGGATAGAATCGTTTGTTTTATCCCCCCTTGGCTGGCTTTCTGAGAGGGTAGCCGTTGGTTTTAAGGCTGTTCTATCTAAACAAGGCGTAAACTGGGGTTGAGGTAGGACGGTTTACGAGCCGGGTTCTGCTGGCATGTTTTGTGCATTGGTAGGGCGGTTTTCTTCCTGGGCAATGGCTTCTTCCTCGCCTTTCACCTCAACGCCGTGATCCCCCAGCACATCTTCAATGTAGAGCATTTTCACCAGCACCATCAAAACCGCTACCAAGGGCACGGCTAAGAGCAATCCCCAGAAACCGGCTATAAGCCCCAGCACCAACTGGCCCATAATGGTCAAGATAGGCGGCAGGTCAATGATGCGTTTCTGCACCAAAGGCGTGAGCACGTACCCTTCCAGGCTCTGGAGCACCACAAAAAACAGAATCACGGCAAGGGCTTTGCCGGGGTCTTGCACCAAGGTCAGCGCCACGGCGGGTAGCCCGGCTATGAAAGGGCCAATGTTGGGAATGAACTCCATAAGCCCCGCAAACACCCCCAGCAGCAGAGGCATTGGCACACCAATGATCCACAAGCCCAGGGTGGTAAGCGTGCCAATCACGGCCATGGCCAATAAGGTGCCTTTAAGCCAGCCCCACAGGGTGTACCGCAGCACATGGACGACCTCCCGGGCCCGGGGGCGGCGGGGCTTTGGCACCAGCCGGACTAACCCATTGGCGGTTTCCTGCGGCGAGATGGCTAAATAAATGCCTATCACCAGCACAATCAAGATATTGGCTAATACCCCAAAAGTGGAGTAGAAAACCGAAAAGACGTTTTTCATGACAGTGCCAGAGCCTTGCCCTTTCAAAAGTTGCTCCGGCGGCGGAATCTGTCTCAGTAACTGCTCTCCGTAAGGCAAAGATGATATCTTCGCTTTTAGCCCCTCTAACGTAGCCGGAAGGTTCTGGCGCAACTCTTCCCCTTGCTTAGACAGGGTAGGGCCTAAATACATGAGAAACCCTGCCAACAAGGCCACCAACAACAGACAGACCACCCCCAAAGACCACTTGTACGGCAACTTCAGGTGCCGGTGCAGGAAACTGCTGAGACCGTGCAGAAGAATGCCAAACAAGATGGCGGCAAAGAAGACCAGAAACACCTGAAACGCCAGCTTGATTACGGTGTAACCCAGAAAGAGCACGATCACCAGGAGTGCCACAACTAATACTTTGCGGAGGAACACCTGCAGGTGGTCTCGCGAGCCTGGGGTGGGAGAGACAGGAAGCGGCATAGGAATAGGGAATATGTATTTGGTTGTTTCTAAGGTCTTTTACGGAATAAAAGTCTAAAACGGTATATACTATCTGTAATATATTAAGGCCGTTGGGCGGTGCCTTTCCAGAGAAGATGGATCTGAAAAAATATAAGAAAAGTTAGAGGGGAACGCAACTATTCGGGCGCGTTTGCGATAAAATGAATTCGCCGCTCAAGCAAGACGGCGAGCCAGGGCGGTTTGCTTTGGGAACGAAACGATCTAAACATCTAACATCTTAAAAAATTATGGAAAATCAATTTAACAATCAGCCAGGTTCTGCAGCGCAAGATGCCACTTCTTACTCACAAGATTCAGCGCAGAACTCATCCAGCAACCAAGGAAAAGGCGGCATGATGGGGGCCCTTAGCAACATCCAGATGCCACAGTCTGTGAAAGACCTGGGAACTACCGTTTCCCGTTCATACAGCGGCATGAGCACTACCCAAAAAGTATTAGGTGGTGCGGCTCTTCTGGGTGCTTCTTACTGGGTAGCCAGCAACCAAGGCTGGATTGGACAAGCCAAAATGCCGAAGCTTGGCAAAGCTGGCAAGAAAAACAAAGCTTCTAAAAACCAGTATGCCTCTACTGACCAACATACTTCTGGCCAGTACGATTCTTAATCTTTTTAAGAATAGCTGACAACTAGCTAGAAAGAGGAGCACCGCTCTGAGAGTGGTTAACTCTTCTTAGAAACTAGTGTATCAGAAACAGAAAAGCCGAGCACTTTTACGTGTTCGGCTTTTCTGTTTTTAGAAGGAGCGTTTAGCTTCTGCCCCGGCCTCCGGATGGATTTCTGTTTCCGCCGCTGCTGCTCTGGCCGCCGGAAGAGGCCCGGCGCTGATCTGGGCGTCTGTTACCCTGGGCGCCGCCGCCTCTAGGGCCTCGGTTTTGCCCACCGTTGCCGCTGCCGTTTCGGGCTGCTTTATCCGTCGCTTTTCCGCCGGCCAGCGGAAGTTTGGCATAATCTACGTGGAAAGGCTGATCCTCTTCCACCGGAATCGTTTGTTTGGTGAGTCTCTCAATGTCCCGCAGGTAGGCCAGTTCGGTGTCATCGCAGAAAGAAAGGGCCATTCCCTCGGCACCCGCCCGCCCGGTACGGCCAATGCGGTGCACGTACGTCTCGGGTTCATTGGGTAGGTCTATGTTGATGACGTGCGTCAGGTCATCAACGTCAATGCCGCGGGCCGCAATGTCAGTGGCTACCAGGGCTTTCAGTTCATTGTTCTTGAATTGCGTCAATGCTTTCACGCGGGTGCTTTGGGCCTTGTCGCCGTGGATGGACTGCGCCGAGATACCTGCTTTGGAGAGTTCTTTGGCAATGCGGTCTGCGCCGTGTTTGGTGCGCGAGAAAACCAACGCCCGTTGAATCTCATCGCCCTTCAGAAGATGTTTCAACAACGCCCGCTTGGTGGTTTTATCCACGAAGTATATTTTTTGGGAAATTTTCTCAACGGTGCTGGATACCGGCGTCACCTCTACATACACCGGGTCGCGCAGAATGCTGGCCGAAAGTTTCTGGATTTCCTGCGGCATGGTGGCCGAGAATAGAAGCGTCTGCCGATTAGAAGGTATCTGGGCAATCACTTTGCGCACATCATGGATAAAGCCCATGTCCAGCATGCGGTCGGCCTCGTCCAGGATAAAAGTCTCTATGTGTTTCAGGGATAAAAGTCCCTGGTTCATTAAGTCCAGCAGACGGCCCGGGGTAGCCACCACAATGTCTACGCCGCGTTTAATCTGCTCTACCTGCGGTACCTGGCCCACGCCGCCAAAGACAACCGTGTATTTTATTTTGGTGTAGCGGCCGTAGGCCTGAATGCTGTCACCGATCTGCAGCGCCAACTCGCGGGTTGGGGTTAAGATAAGCGCTCTGATGGCTTTGGCCGGGTGTGCCGGGCCAGCCTCATGCAAACGCTGCAGCAACGGTAAGCTGAACGCCGCGGTTTTACCGGTTCCGGTCTGGGCGCAGCCCAACAAGTCATCGCCGTTCAATACCGGCGGAATGGCTTGTTCCTGAATGGGGGTGGGGTTGGTGTATCCCTCTTCCTGCAAGGCTTGCAAGAGAGGTTCAATCAAATTTAGTTCTGAAAAAGTCATTATAAAGAATAATGGCCGTAAAGTAGTGGCCAGGCATGAATAAAAAAGATACCAAGCTGGCACCTATCCTTAGAAGACACAAAGATAGGGAAAAAGATTCAGTCTCTGTTTTTGGCCTGTTTTGGGCAGACTAAGCCAGAAACAAGCCTCTGGGTTTAAGCGGCGTTGGGGCAGGACAACCTTCGCGGCTAAAAACGGTTTAAACCATGTAACAGAACAGGAGCACGCGTAAACTCAAAAGAATATGGAACGTGAAACTACCCCTAAGCGGAATAAAACTACCAGAAAGGCATCTAAGAAAAGGCTGAACAAATGGCTCCGGTCTGGCCTCAGCGGGTTGGCCGGGGCCGTTGCCGTTACCCTGGTGCATGAAAGTGTGCGCCGGTTTTACCCCAATGCCCCACGTATGGACATTTTGGGCATGCGGGCCATTGCCAAGGGCTTGCGCTACGCGGGCCAGACTCCGCCAGACCATGGCAGACTGCACACCTGGTCTCTGGTTGGCGATATTGTCTCCAATAGCTTATACTACAGCTTAACCGGCACCGGTAAGAAAGCCTGGTGGCGCGGTACTATCCTGGGTGCGGCGGCGGGCGTAGGCGGCGTGATTTTACCAGGCCCCATGGGCTTAGGTGTGGCCCCCAGCGCCAGAACCAAACAGACCCAGGCGCTCACCATCGGCTATTACCTGCTGGCTGGTGTAGTGGCCGGTGGCGTGGCTAAGTGGCTGCGGAAGGTGAAAGTGTAAGTAGTGGATGACTTTCAATAAAAGCCGTTTAGGGGCTGTTTTTCCAAAAGTAGCCCCTAAACGGCTACGGCTTGCAATGACAGAGCACCTCGCGCTTTACGGGCTCTGTTTTGTAGTTTGGGAGCGAGACTTCCTTCATGTAGATCACTGACAGCTCGTTGATTTGTTCCTGGGGAGGGTGAGACTCATTCCAGCGGCGCAGCAGGTAAAAACAGTAGTAAGGCCGCATGTACTCATTGGGCACAAACAGGTAATTCTCTGAGTATTTACGCCAGCGGTCGTTTTTGAAGAGGCTCACCACCGAGGCAGGTTTGGCGGTATCTGGTTCTTTGCCCTGTTGGTTTAGATCAACTTTATGCTGGCTGTTGGTGATTCCTTCCAGCACGTACCAGCCATCTTCTTTGAAAACGTTGGGGGCGAACATGCTCCAGTTCTGGTCTAACCTGGGCATCAGGGTGGCCCAGTGCAGATTAGCCGGTACCTGGAAAGAAGGCTTGCCCAGGGTACTCAGGTTCCACCAAAAAGCCAGCACCAAGCAAGCCAGCACCAGACCCTCTCTCATGTATTTGAGGTGGTAATCTTCTGCCCAGCGCGGCTGATTCCACTTCACCTTCATCTGCAGTTCTACCGGGGAGCGCATGCCTTTCCCCAGCCTGGCCCAGCGTTTATGCAGCTTGTTGTACCCTGCCCGCAGATACCGGTCTACCGTGTCCATAACCGGAGTAGGCAGCAACCCTATCACCGCCGAGATACTGATCAGGTAAAACAAACCCACAAACAAAGACAGACTGATGCCTATGTGCAGGCCCGCAATGACTACAAAGAACAGCATCCTGAACCACGTGGTACGCCACGGAATGAGCAACACAAAGGGCAGCCACAGCTCTGCAAAGTACGTGGCGTGCGTAAGCTGCTTCATGAGCAGCGGGAACTGGTAGAGAATTCGCCCCCCGGGCATCAGGATCTGGTCAATGCTGAGGGCGTAGTAAAGGGCGGTGCCGTCAGTAGTCCAGTCGGGCCCGCTTTTCAGTAATGCGGTGAACACGTACACCCAGGCCACCTGCAGAAGATAGGCCGCTGAGGCCATGCTGAGGTAGTGGGGCGATGTTTCTGAGGTAAGGGAACGGCGCGCATCTACGGAATAATGCCGGTGCCAGGGCAAAAACATTCCCCAGAAAAGCAGCATCCGGAGCAGGCTGTCGCCAGATTGGGTGATGAGCGGGTTGCGGTTGTGCAGCGAGACCAGCAGAATCCAGGAAATGAAGGTGGCCCAGCGGGTGTGATACCCCAGCAGAAGGCAAATGGCCGCCGCCGCCGCAAGAACAAAGAGAACCAGCTGAAACTGCCACAGGCCGCTTAGCGCATGCAAAGAGAAGAAGTACTGGTTCCAGGCATTGGCATGCAGCACATGCAAAGGCAACACGCCCATGTTGGAATAATGCGCCTCCATATCAGAAGCCCTGATGCCGATGTCCAATAACAAGACACTGGCTACCCATATCCGCATAAAAGAAAGTGCCCGGGTATCTGTATAGAATACGCGATGCAGATACTGTCTAAGTAGATGCATAGAGAGGAGGGTTGAAAAAAGAGGGAAAACAGAAAAGGCAAAACCATTGGGCCTTGCCTTTTCTTCCATATCACAACGCTTCTAAGAACGTTTATTCCAATTTACTAGCGGCTGGTAGTACCACCTGTAGTTCCGGTAGTGGTGCCAGTGGTTCCACCAGTAGTACCAGTAGTTCCGGTAGTAGTACCTGTAGTGGTGCCGGTTGTACCAGTAGTTCCAGTGGTGCCGGTAGTACCAGTGGTAGTACCTGTGGTTCCGGTTGTACCAGTTGTAGTACCTGTAGTTCCGGTTGTACCAGTTGTGCCAGTGGTAGTGCCCGTAGTTCCGGTAGTGGTACCAGTGGTGCCATAGGTAGTGCCTGTGGTGCCGCCGCCAGTGGTTCCGGTAGTACCGGTAGTAGTACCAGATTCGGTGCTCATGTCAGTAGAAGTGGTGTCTGTGGTGGTTTCACCGGTACCAGAGCATGACGTTAGTGCCGAAGCTGCTGTCATGGCGGCAACTGCGAACATGTTTACAAATGTCTTTTTCATAGTTTTGACAGGTTAATGAATGGTGATAAATGGTTTACTTTTTCAAGTTCATCGTTTTACGCACAGTTCTTAGAAAGGTGCCATATTTGAATGAAAATTATTCATTTGCAGAGAAGTTCTTTAACGATTACGTACTTTTACGCGTACCAATACAGACCTTCCTCTATAATCCAAAGGCTTTATGCTTCCTTCTTCCCCTACTATCCTGTTTGATGGCGTCTGTAACCTTTGTAACGGATTTGTGCAGTTTGTGATCAACCATGACCCTAAAAGTTATTTCCGGTTTGCGTCCTTGCAGTCTGAGGCAGGGCAGGAAGTACTAAGCACGCATGGCTTGCCAACTGGGCACTTCAAAAGTGTCTTGCTGGTGGAAAACGGACAGCTCTATACCCGTTCTGCCGCCGCGCTGCGCATTGTGCGCCGCCTAAGCGAAGGTTGGTCTTTGCTGTATGCGCTGGTGCTGGTACCTCCCTTCCTCCGCGACCCGCTCTACGACTGGGTTTCGCGTAACCGGTACCGGTGGTTTGGACGGCAGGAAAGCTGTATGCTGCCCACCCCAGCCCTGAAAGCCCGGTTTCTCTCCTGAGATGCCACGCATAAAAGGCATTGAGTAGCTTGGGGCTTTACTCCAGACGGCTATCAATGTCCCAAATCTTGCCTTCCTGGCAGGGTGAATGCGCGGTAAGGTAAACCGATAAACTGTTTTGGGGCTCATTTCCTGAAAACAGGCCCAAAACAGAGCGTATCTTCCCCAATAGAAACGGACGGAAACCATTTTGCCTACATTTTCTCTAGTTGATCTATAGAGATAACTGTTTTTAACCCGATTTTGTGAAAAGAAGTCAGAAACGGCACTTACTTTTACGCCCTGCTTTGTGACGGCAGGCTTATTCATTTTAATTTGATAGAAACGTAGTGGAAAAAATAGATGCTTTTTTAGCCCAGGCCAGTAATTTGGCCTGGGGCATGCCGTTGCTACTCCTGCTCATGGGCGGTGGTTCCTTCCTGATGCTCTACTGCCGCCTTATCCCGTTCCGGATGATGGGGCATTCCCTCCATATTCTGCAGGGGAAATACCAAGACCCTAACGCAGCCGGGCAAATCACGCCGTTCCAGGCCATGGCCAGCGCGTTGGCTTCTACCATTGGCATGGGAAACATAAGTGGCGTGGCCGTGGGCATTGCCATGGGCGGCCCCGGCGTGCTGTTCTGGATGTGGGTGAGTGCCTTTGTGGGCATGGCCACCAAGTTCTTTACCTGCACGCTCTCCATCATGTACCGGGGCCGCAACGAACTGGGCGCGGTGGAAGGCGGGCCCATGTACATGGTGACCGAAGGCTTGGGAAAGAAATGGAAGCCTTTGTCCGTTCTGTTCGCTTTTGCCGGTTTGTTCGGGACGTTGCCCATGTTTCAGGCCAACCAGCTTACCCAGATCATCACCGATGTGGTGCTGAGACCCAGCGGCATGGTGGGCGAAGACGCCTTTCTGTCTAATTTGTTTATGGGCATGGCCATGGCACTTTTGGTGTCTATTATTCTATTTGGCGGCCTCAAGCGCATTGCTGCCGTGGCCACCAAGCTGGTGCCGCTCATGGTGGTGCTGTACACCGGCTCGGTGCTCTACATCATCTTCTCCAACATAGCCGCCGTGCCAGATATGTTCGCGCTTATCTTTGAGGATGCGTTTACCGGTAACGCCGTTATGGGCGGGGCCGTCATGCAGGTCATTATCATGGGGGCCCGCCGCGCGTCCTTCTCCAACGAAGCCGGTATTGGTACCGCCGCCATGATGCACGGCGAGTCGCAGAACAACGAGCCGGTGCGCGAAGGCCTGGTGGCCATGTGGGAACCGTTCATTGACACCATTGTGGTCTGCACCATGACGGGGCTGGCCATTCTGGTGACGGGCGTCTGGGAAACGAACAGCGGCAACGGGGTTTCCATGACAGCCCAGGCCTTCGGTGCCGCCATGCCGCACGTGGGCAAGTACCTGTTGGTGATCTGCGTGTTCATTTTCGCGTTCACCTCGTTGTTCTCGTACTGCTACTACGGTTCTAAGTGCTTTACCTACCTGTTCGGGTTCAAATACCGCCGCCTGTACGACTACTTCTACATCTTTACCATCATCATCGGATCCATTGTGACCATTACCTCGGTCATCAATCTGGTAGATACCGCCTTCGCCCTCATGGCCATTCCTACCATGGCCTGCGCGCTGGTGCTGTCGCCTAAAGTGATGGCCGCCTCCAAAGATTACCTGGCGAGGTTGAAGGCGGGAAAGATCCAGCGGTTTTAGAACTGCGCGGAAAGAAAATCAATGTTTGCGTTTCGGGGCTGTTTTTAGAAAAATAGCCCCGAAACGCAAAAGGCTGCTCCGCTTGGAACAGCCTTTTCTAGTACTCTAGTTTTGCTACCAACTTACATACTCAGATACAGATTCCGCTCAGCGTAGATCTTGGTGAAGTAGTCGTCTTCCAGGTTGTCAATGAAGTAGATGGCCTCACCGGTAGATTTCATCTCCGGCCCCAGCTCCTTGTTCACCTCGGGGAACTTGCTGTGGGAGAACACCGGTACCTTAATGGCGTAGCCTTTCTTCACCGGGTTGAAGGTGAAATCGGTTACCTTTTTCTCGCCCAGCATTACTTTGGCGGCGTAGTTCACATACGGCTCCTGGTACGCTTTGGCAATGAACGGCACCGTGCGGCTGGCGCGTGGATTGGCTTCAATGATGTACACAATCTCATTCTTGATGGCGAACTGGATGTTGATCAAACCCACAGTATTCAGCGCCAAGGCGATTTTCTTTGTGTACTCGTCAATCTGGTTCAGCACGTTCTCGCTCAAGTCAAACGGCGGCAACACCGCATACGAGTCCCCAGAGTGGATACCGGCCGGCTCAATATGCTCCATCACACCTAAAATGTGCACGTTTTCGCCGTCGCAGATGGCATCGGCTTCGGCTTCAATGGCGCGATCCAGGAAGTGATCCAAAAGTACGTGGTTGCCGGGGCTGTCCTTCAGGATGTCCAGCACCTGGGCTTCCAGTTCCTTCTCATTGATCACAATCTTCATGTTCTGGCCCCCCAGTACGTAGCTGGGGCGCACCAGCAGCGGGAACTTCAGGTCTTTGCACACTTCCAAGGCTTCCTCGGCAGAAGTCACGCTCGCGAAGGGCGGGTACGGGATGTTGTTCTCCTTCAGGAGGGTAGAGAAGGCACCGCGGTCTTCGGCTAAGTCCAGGCTTTCATAGGTGGTTCCCATGATCTTGATGCCGTAACGGGTCAATTTCTCGGCCAGTTTCAGCGCGGTTTGTCCGCCTAGCTGCACAATAACGCCTTCGGGTTTCTCGTGCAGGATAATGTCATAGATGTGTTCCCAGAACACCGGCTCAAAGTACAGCTTGTCTGAAATGTCAGAGTCTGTACTCACCGTTTCTGGGTTGCAGTTGATCATGATGGTTTCGTACCCGCACTCACTGGCCGCCAGAACCCCGTGTACGCAGGAGTAGTCAAACTCAATGCCCTGCCCAATGCGGTTAGGGCCCGAGCCCAGTACCACCACTTTTTTGCGGTCAGAGACTTTGCTCTCGTTCTCGCCGTCAAAGGTGCTGTAGTAGTACGGCGTAACGGCCTCAAACTCAGCGGCGCAGGTGTCTACCATCTTGAACACGCGGTTGATGCCCATGCTGGTGCGTTTCTCATGCGCCTGGCTTTCTTTGCAACGCAGCAGGTACGCCAGCTGACGGTCGGCGAAGCCTTTTACTTTGGCGGTGCGCATCAATTCCACCGGAATGGTGTCAAGGGTGTATTTCAGGATCTCGCGCTCGGTGAGTTCCAGTTCCTCAATCTGCTGCAGAAACCAAGGGTCTATCTTGGTGACTTTCTGGATGGTGCTGGTGGCTACGCCGAATTTCATGGCGTCTTTGATGGTGAACAGACGATCCCAGCTAGGGTGCTCCAGGCTGTACATGAGCTGGTCATAGTTCGTTTTCTCCTTGCCATCGGCACCCAGGCCGTTCCGCTTGATCTCCAGGCTCTGGCAAGCCTTCTGCAGGGCTTCCTGGAACGTACGGCCAATGCCCATGACCTCGCCTACCGACTTCATCTGCAGACCAAGTTGTTTGTTTGCGCCTTTGAACTTGTCAAAGTTCCAGCGCGGTATTTTCACAATCACGTAGTCCAATGCGGGTTCAAAGAACGCCGACGTGGTTTTGGTGATGGAGTTTTTCAGTTCGTCTAAGTTGTAGCCAATGGCCAGTTTGGCGGCTACTTTGGCAATCGGGTACCCAGTCGCTTTAGAAGCCAGCGCCGAAGAGCGGCTCACGCGTGGGTTAATTTCAATGGCAATGATGGTGTCATCCTCGGGGTTCACGGAGAACTGTACGTTACAGCCGCCGGCAAACTGCCCAATACCGTTCATCATCTTGATCGCCAAATCCCGCATCTGTTGGTAGATGGTGTCTGGCAACGTCATGGCCGGGGCTACGGTAATGGAGTCACCGGTGTGAATGCCCATGGGGTCAAAGTTCTCAATGGAGCAGATGATGATCACGTTGCCGATGTTATCGCGCAGCAGCTCCAGTTCGTACTCTTTCCAGCCCATGATGCTTTGCTCCACCAGTACCTCGTGGGTAGGGCTGGCGTGCAGACCGCGGGTAAGCGCCGCATCAAATTCTTCTGGAGTATTCACAAAACCACCACCGGTTCCCCCCAGGGTGAACGACGGACGGATCACGAGCGGGAAGCCGATTTCCTGGGCGATTTCCTTGCCTTCCAGGAATGAGGTAGCCGTGTTGCCTTTGCAGACGTTCACGCCCAGCTCAATCATTAACAGGCGGAATTTCTCGCGGTCTTCAGTGGTCTCAATGGCGGCAATGTCCACGCCAATGATCTTTACGCCGTATTTTTTCCAAATACCGGCTTTCTCGCAGTCAATGGCCAGGTTCAACGCCGTTTGTCCGCCCATGGTAGGCAGAACGGCGTCAATCTGGTGCTTCTCCAGAATCTCAATGATCGACTTTTTCTCCAGCGGCTTCAGGTACACGTTGTCCGCAGTGATGGAATCGGTCATGATGGTGGCGGGGTTGGAGTTGATGAGGGTTACCTCAATCCCCTCTTCACGCAGGGAGCGGGAGGCTTGGGAGCCAGCGTAGTCAAATTCACAGGCCTGCCCAATTACGATGGGGCCGGAACCAATGATTAAGACTGACTTAATGGAATTATCTTTCGGCATTAGTAAAGCGGTATGTATAAATTGCCCAAAGTTAAAGTAGAAAGTTGAGAATTAGCCAATAATCTGCTTTGGGCGGGTGAATTATTCACTTCTTTGTCTAAACTGCTTGGAAATCAGCTTGAACGCAGAAGCCGAATTGGAACAACAAGAGAGTAGGGGAGAGTTCACCCGAAGCAGAAGAATGAAGAGCTAGGCTGCTGAGATGTACTTAGGAGCGAATATTGAGAGGAAGCTTGCGGTTGAATAGGTGCGTTTCAGGGCTGGTTTCTGAAAAGCAGGCCCGAAACGGTTAAGGTTACGAAAACGATACGCAGCACACTCGCGGGACGCGCGCGAGTGGAATCATTACTTTTTTGGGACAATTAAATTGATGTGAGGCTTCAATGGATAGAAAGCTTGAAGTTAATCAGGTGCGTTTCGGGACTGTTTTCTGGAAAATAGCCCTGAAACGTAACCGCTCTTCCGGAGTTCTACTCCGGAAGAAACCTGCCGGGGAGTTCTACTCCCCTTTCTTGCCCGTGGCTCCCGGCGGAGTGGAACTCCGCAGCAGACAAGTTCGGGAGTAGAACTCCCGAACAGCAAGAACCATAGTAGCAGCACTAGCCGTCATCCCTTACCTCTTTAAAGGGGAGCGAACGTGCAATGCAGGTGCGTTTCAGACCCAATTTCCAGAAAATAGCCCTGAAACGCTTTACGATGGCGAGAACGATACTCCCCGGCGCTCCCGCTCAGAGGCCAATTCCAGCTTTGGTAAGAGCGTTTTCAAAAGCCAGTGCTCCATTTCCTCACCCGCATGGAAAGGCGTGATGTCTACCGGCAATTCGTCTTTAAGGTGCTGCATACGGGCCGTGTGGTGCACCCGAGAATCGAGAATCACAAAAGCGCCTTTGTCTTTCTCGCGCCGCACCAAACGCCCGAAGCCTTGCCGAAGCTTGTGTTGGCTGGCCGGATAGTAGAATTTACTCCAGAACAGTCCACCCTCTACTTCGCGGCGGTGCGCCACCAACGGATTCCCCAGCGATGGATTAGGCAACCGGAACACAATTACCTGCGAGAGCGTGACGCCCGGGAAATCTACCCCCGACCACATGCGGTCAAGTCCCAGCAGCACCGAATGCTCTTCCTGCCGGAAACGTCTGATTTCCCATAGACTGGTTCCTTCCTGTTTGAGCAATTCAATGTCATAGGCGGGCAAGCGGGAGTGCAGCCAACGGTAAGCATCTTCCATGTCCCGTCGGCTGGTGAAAAGCACCAGCGTTCTGCCATTGAGGGCCACAATGCACTTGAACAGCGTTTCCATGGAGGTCTGCAACCAAGCCTGCTTCTGGTCTTGCGCCATCTTGTGTTCATAGCAGGGAATGAACGCGGGCACCACGGCGTGTACCTTTTCCTGCTGCTCATAGTTGAACGGCGAGAGGTAGCGTACTTCCTGCGCAAACGGCTCCTGGCGGCCCAACTGGTTCCTGAAGTACTGCGTGTTGCCGCCCACGTACAGCGTGGCCGAGGTGAACAGCAGACTAGGATAGACGTTCTGCAGCTTCTCCATCTCGTCCTGCAGGTAGTACGGCATCTTGCTCACCGACCAGTTCTGGCCGCTCTTTTCCAGTACATGAATCCACTTACGGGCCGGAAAATCGCTGGTGATTTTCTGGAGCGAATCAGCGAACTCGGCGGCTTTCTCTTTGTAGGTTTCCAGGCGGCTGAAGGTCTTGTCCTCGGGCTGTTTCAGGAGGCGCAGGATGCGGTCTATCTTACCGGCCACAAACTGGATGGCCGTGAGCAGCTCCTGCAACGCCTGTTCAATAGCGGCGCTGAATTCTCTCTTTACCCAACGGCCATTTTCCTCCAAGGCCACTTCTTCCTGCCAGCGCTGCTCGCCTTGAATAGGCAAGGCCTGAATGAGTTCACCGCTCGCTCTGATGGTGTCGCAGTCGCGGTGGATGGAATCAATCTCAGTTAATACCAGCTGGGCCGTTTCTGATTCCACGTGATTCACTACCCGTTCCGCCACAATGTCCAGGAAGCCTTTTCGGTAATCTTTGCCCAGCATTGGACGCAGCAACCGGGCTTCCACCACTCCCAGGCTGAAGTTCATGCTCAGGGCGCTTCGGGCGAAATCGGGGAACTGGTCGGCCTCGTCAATGATGCAGTGCTTAATCAGCTCGGTGAGCTTGGGCGGCAACTGCAGCAATTTGTGGTGATTGGTCACGATGATATCGGCCGCGTAGGCCAACTCCATGTGGCGGGCGTACGTGCACTTGGCGGGTTCCAGGCAAAGCTTGGGCACGCAGACTTCCTGCGCGTTGGCCTCCATGAGCAGGCGGTAGGTGTCTGGTAGCAGCGCCCTGATGTTCTGCGGAATCTCCTCCACTTCGCCCTGGGTGTGGTGCACGCGCAGCACCAAGTAAAGCCAGCTCAGCCCCTCGCGGATGGTGCCTTTTTCCTGCACCACCAACTCGTCATACAAATCCAGCAGGGCGGATATACAGAGATAGTTGTTCTTGCCTTTCACAATGGCAGGCCTTAAGTGCGTGTGTAAACCACCCTTGAAACGCAGCCGCGGAATTTCGCCCTGCATCACCTGTTCCTGCAGGTTCTTGGTAGCCGTGGCCACCACTACTTTTCGGCCGGGGTTTAAGCGCAGCAATTCGGCGGCCGCCATGAGGTAGCCCATGGTTTTACCGGTGCCCGTTCCGGCTTCGGCCACAAACGTGCCTTTGTCGGTGAGGGCCTTGTTGCAGAACTGGGCGTACTGCATCTGGGCGTAGCGCTCCGGCAGGCTGTGTTGTTTGTACCAAGCGTGCAGGGCATCATGAATGAGCTGGTCAGAAGGTTGGGCGATGTCTACCCGGGGTTTTACCGCGGTGGTGTCTGTCACGGTAGGCAGCCAGGAGGAAAGCAGCTTCCGGAGATGGTAGGGCGCCACCGGCACGGCTGAGGTAAGCGGCGGCGTGAGCCAGTGCAAGTCCAGCGGCTCCAGCGTTTCAATGTGTTCGGCGGCGGCTTGCAGGGTGCGCCAGGCGCTGCCCATGTACACGGTGCCCAAGTCCAGCACCTGCCGCAGGAGTTGGAGGAACAGAGGCGGGGCACCGAGTTCGTCTTCCGGGGTGCTGGGGATTTTATGCAACAGCACTTCTAGTAGTTTGAAAAGCTGGGTGTGCAAAGCCGCCAAGGCGACGTGCATGGGCTGCGAAGCGGGCTTTTTCTGGGCGGCACTGGAAAGCGCCACCACGTCTGCCAGCTCCATCAGGTTCAGGTGCGGCAGAAAGAACGAGGACAGCACGGCCAAATCGGCAAGGACGGGCGGCGTGGGCATGCCCGCCAGAATGTAATGTTTCAGCCAGGTTTGCTCATGCCGTTCCTGGAAGAAAAACACGTGCGTGAATGAACTCAGGTGTTCCTGCACCTCGGCTTTTACATCTTGCCAGAGGGGAGCGCTTTTCGCCTGTTCTTTGCTAATTTTGGACTGCTTCTGCACGCTGCGGCCAAACTCCACCTCGGGGTTGACGAACCATTCCTTCAGCACCGCATTTCCTTTTTGCAAAGACAATACCCCCACCTGCAGCAGCCCATGTTTGGAGCCATAGGAGCCAGTGGCGAATAAATGCACCAGGGCAAAGGATGGGGAAGCAGCTTTCATCAGGATCTCTTTCACACGTCTAGCAGAGGGCAAAGGTACTCTAAGCTAAGGGATTTGTGTCAAAATAGTACTGGATGCTAAGCTGGTTAGAGGGGATTGTTTTGAGCCTGTTTTCTGGAAGTAGGCTGAAAACTGATAAAGACTTTGCCGGTACTATGGCGCGGATTTACTTCCGTGACTCTCGCTGACGGTTCAGAAAGTCACGGAAGTAAATCCGCGCCATAGAAAAGATAAGAAGGGGATTTGTTTCAAGCCTCATTTCTACAAAACACCCCTAAAACGAAAAAAGCCGCACATAACGCGCGGCCCTTTTCTATATATGCAGTTGTGTTGTTCCTGATGATTAAACAGCCGAAACTTCCGCCAGGGTAGGGTAGTCGGTGTAGCCTACTGCGCCGGTGTTGCTGTAGAAGGTGTTATAATCCGGGGCGTTCAGCTCGGCGTTCTCCGCGATACGCTCTGCCAGGTCTGGGTTTGCGATGAACGGTCTGCCGTAGGCCACCAGATCAGCGAAGCCATCTGCCAACACTTTGTTGCCGGTTTCCTGCGTGAAGCCGCCGTTGATGATGAGCGTGCCGTGGTACAGCGGACGGAAGTGCTTCGCGATTTCCTTGATGGCGTAAGGCAACTCGGCTACTTTGGGAGAGGCCTCGGTGAGGTGCAGGTAGGCCAGGTTGTAGTCGTTCAGGCGCTGCACGATGTACTCAAACGTAGGGGCGGTTTCCTCGTCCACGGTGATGCCGAACTGCTCGTGCATGGACGGGTTTAGACGAACGCCTACGCGGCTCAGGTCAATCACTTCTTTCACCGCGTCCAGCACCTCAAAGAAGAAGCGGGCGCGGTTCTCAGCGGTTCCGCCGTAGGCATCGGTGCGCTGGTTAGAGCAGCGGCTGAAGAACTGGTGGAACAGGTAGCCGTTGGAAGAGTGAATCTCCACGCCGTCAAATCCGGCTTCTACCGCATTCACGGCAGCTTTCTTGAAGTCTTCTACAATGCCTTTGATTTCCTCGGTTTCCAACGCGCGCGGCGTCACGGTTGGTTTGAAACCATCGGCGGTGAACGCCTGGTCATTGGGATTGATGGCCGATGGAGCCACCGGTAAGGCGCCGTTGTGGAAATCTGGGTGCGACATGCGGCCCACGTGCCACAATTGCGCGAAGATTTTCCCGCCTTTTTCGTGGACGGCGGTAGTCACCCCTTTCCAGCCTTCTACCTGCGCGGCAGAATAGATGCCCGGGATGTTGATGTAACCGATGGCCTGCGGACTTACCGGCGTTCCTTCTGAGATGATCAAACCAGCACTGGCGCGTTGGGCGTAGTAGTGGGCGTTCAGCGCGGTAGGAACGTTCTCTGGGTTATTAGACCGGCTGCGCGTCATGGGGGCCATGACTAAACGATTGGTCAGTTGCAAAACGCCTTGGTGGTAAGGTTGCAGCAGCGGTTGATTCTCTATCTGATTCATCTTTTTATTTTGTGTTAAAACATAGGTTGTATATACAACTATCTAGGTAAAAAATATATTAGCGCTCGCGTTCTCTCAGTTTGTCCATCAGCTCGCCAACCTGGATGGCTTCCTCTTCGCTGATTTGGCTGTATTTCTCTTCCAGGTTCTGCATGATGGTGTCAGTCTGTTTCAGCAGTTCCAGGCCTTTTTCGGTGATCATGATGTCCACCTTGCGGCGGTTATCGGCGCACTGGCAACGGGTCACCAAGCCTTTCTCCAATAGTTTGTCTACCAGGCGGGTGGCGTTGGAGTCACGGTCTAGCATGCGCTCCTGAACCAAACCCAACGTGGCCGGATTAGGGTATTGTCCGCGTAAGATGCCCAGCACGTTGTTCTGCTGCAACGATATCCCATACTGCTTCAGTTGGCAGGAAAATGCTTTTTGCAGCCAGTTGCCCGTGAACATGACGTTCACCACCATGCGGCGGTAAGGGCTGCCAAATGTCTTCTGCTTCAATTCGTCCTCTAATTTCATGGGCTTACTGCCGTTGGTTCAGCAAATATACAGTGCTCTGTTGTATATACAATTATTGTAGGGGTATAGTTTCAGGAAGACCCAAAAAAGAGAAGCGTTTACATGCGCAAAATGGGAATTGCGTTTATGGCCTCTTTTAGGTAAAACAGCCTCAAAACAGCCTTGTAAGCAGGCTTAAGCCTGTATAAGAGACCTCTCCTTACTCCGCTTTTACGGTATTTCTAAGGTAACCTGGTTTCTGCGCCTAAACCAGTTTTGGCCCTGCCGGAGGAGCTATGTAACCAGTGGTAGCCGGAGATTCCACGGTGCTGTCCGGGTCGGCGTCTTCGGTGATGTCGGTGGTGGCATCATCGCGGTCTTTCGCTTCCTGATCGGCGGGCTTGTTGGTTTCACAGGCGGTTAGCAGAAACAGGCCGAAAACGGCGGCAAACAAACTGTTTTTCCAAAGAGAGTGGCTTGCAACTGGTGTGGTTTCCTTTTTCATAGCGGTAGGTTACGTCGGTTCGTGTTTTTGCTCTACGGAAAACGCAGGAATGTTGCCAAGAAAGCGGGCAGCCAAAAGTTACATCGGCTGCCCGCGAGGAGTGAACTATCCATTTATTGAGCCAATACCTGCTCCAGTGCCGGGGCAAGGTCTTCAAACTTGGCGTACCCTCGGGTGACCAGATACAGCTTGTCGCCGTTCTGCGCCACCATGGACGGGAAGCCCTGGATACCCCAAGCCTGCGCCTGGGCAAACTCCTGCTGGGCTATCAGGCGGTATCTCTCATCCGCAAAGCGCTCCCCGAACTGCTCTTCTGATAGGCCCGCTTCCTGCGCCAACGGCAAATAGGTTTCCATCTGGTTGAAGTCTTTGCCCTCTTTGAACTGCAGGTCTTGTATGGCTTTGGCGTATGGCACCTGTTGGTCTGGGTGCAGTTCTTTGAAGATGCTCAAGGCAATGGCGGGCGGCTCTGAGTTGGAGAGGTACGTGCCTTTGTCCAGCACCTCCCTGAAATAAGGTTCTCCCATTTTAACCCCGGTGATCTCACTGAGCCGGGGCAGGGCTTGTTTGATGTAGCTGGCCATGTTCCCCATGGGCCCCACGCGGTCACCTAGAATCATGCCGCCACTCAGCACCTCAAAATGAAATTTATCGGCGTACGCCGAATGCAGTTGCTCTATTTGTGGCCCCATGGCGAAGCACCATCCGCAAAGCGCGTCTGAGATGTAAAAGAGAGTGGGTTTGTTATTGGTAGTCATGAGTTCTGAGTCTTGAGTCAATAGTTGAACGGAAGATATAGAGAAGCGTTTTCGAGCTGTTCTCAGGAAAAGAGGCCGAAAACAGGCTTTGCAAAGGTACGGGGATGGAAACAACCGTCTTGTCCAGAGTCGGTTTCTGGAAGTAAACGGGTGTAACAGGACAAGTTGAACTATCTAGTTTCCAGGAGGGCAAGAAGAGATGTTGTTTGTGCCAGTCAATTGATAGTTGAGTTATTATATGAATTTTCTGGCGAAAGCGTAGGCTTGTGTCCACGTATATTCCAGAGCAGCCGGGAGTATGCTGGCGCCAGGGAATCTTCCTGCTTAGGGAAGGCTTTTCGTTCGGTTTGGGATACTTCCTACCCAACCTGAGCAGGGTGCTACTTTCCGTTTAGGGGCTGTTTTTCCAAAAACAGCCCCTAAACGGCGGCATGAGCCCACGCTTTCGCCAGAGAGAATGGCTTTTTCAGATCAGGAAGGAAATACCACACGGGTTCAGTTTCAGGAACCTTACCCCATCACCCTGTTCCTGAATTCCTTGGGCGAAACGCCGCTGTTGCGCTTGAAGAACTTGCCGAAGGCGGACTGGTCTGAGAAGTTCAGTTCCTGGGCAATCTGCTGGATGGTAAGGCCGGGTTGCTGCAGCAGCAGTTTGGCTTCGCTGAATAGCAGTTGGAACAGCAGGTCTGCCACGGTCTGGCCGCACAGCCGCTTCACAATCTGGGTGAGGTAATGGGGCGTGATGTGCAGTTTCTCGGCGTAGAACTCCACGTGGTGCTGGGTCTTGTAGTGCAGCACCAGCAGTTCCAGAAACCGCTGGAAATACAGTTCGTCGCGGCTTGGTTTGGCGGTGGGGTCTGGCTGCTCTGCCTGCTCAATGATGTTGCTCAACTCCAGGAAGAAGATGTGCAGGGCGTTCAGCACCATTTCCTGGTAATAAAGATGGCGCTGCACGGTGACTACCTCCTGGAGGAACGCTATGCGCTGGGCCAACAGCTCGCTTTGCTGGGGAGACAGCTGCAGCAAGGGGGTCTTGTGCATTTTTACCCCGTATTTCACCCGTTTGTACACCATCTCTGAGGAGAACATCGCCTCCACGTACTCTTGGCTCACATACAGTACCACGCCCTTAAAGTCAGGGCTTACCTCCAGTATCTTAAAGAAGTGCCCGAAGGAAAGCAGGATGATATTGTTCTGGCCCACGTCATGCGCCTTAAAATTAATCTCCAACGCGGCAGTTCCATTTAAAACCAGAATAAACATGGAAGACCTGAGATAGACGCGGGTGCCCACGTGCTGGTGCAACGCCGCAGCGGTCAGCTGCATGATTTTGACATTGGAAGGTTCTTCTGTAGTTTCAGAGGCCCCTTGGAACAATTCTGCATCGGTCTTGATGGCGGAGTCTTCTTTCATCTGGCCCAGGGTTAGGGGCTAAAGGTAAGCAAAATAGAAGGCGGTTGTTTCACTTTAAACCAATTTTGCCCAAGATGGGAAGAAGGGCGTGCGCCCCAAAAACCCGACCTTTGCCTTTAGATTTATTCCTGTAAATGTATGCACAAGGTTCTTCCTTTTCTCTTTACTTTTTTCCTAATCTCCGGCCTTCAGGCAGCGGTGGCGCAAGAGCCGCAGAAGCGCCTAGTGAGTTTGCAAGACTTGTTTCGGCTAGCCGATGAAAACAACCGCACTCTGAGAGTGGGCACCTACAGGGAGCAACTGGCCGAGGAGCAGATTCAGCAGCAGAAAAACCAACGGCTGCCGTCTATAGAAGCCTCGCTTTCCTTTACCTACAACGGCGACGGCTGGATTGCCGACCGCGATTTCTCCAACGGCATGCGCGCGCCCATCCCGTCTTTCGGGAACAACTTCGCGCTGGAGGCCACGCAGGTGCTCTACGCCGGTGGGGCCATCAAAACCTCAATTGAAATGGCGAAGCTGAGTAAGGTGATGGCCCAGCTAGACAAAACCCAAGACCGGCAAAACATCAGGTTCCTGCTGGCGGGGCACTACCTGGAACTGCAGAAGCTCCAGAACCAGAAGCAGATTCTGCGGCATAACCTGCAGCAGACCGACAAATTGCTGGCGCAGATTAAAAACAAGGCCAGTCAGGGAATTGCCCTCAAAACCGCCGTGACCCGTTTTGAGCTACAGAAGCAATCGTATGAACTGGCGCTGCTCAAATTGGAGAACAACGAGAAAATCATCCACCATGAACTGGTAGAAACCCTGCAGCTGCCCAAAGGCACCACCCTAGAAATAAACCCGGCAGTGGAACCTGCCCAGATGGAGACCTCTATGCCCGCGCCCTGGCAAAGCCTGGCTCAGGAGAACGCCCCCGTTTTGCAGCAAATGCAGGTGCAGGTGCAGCAGGCCCAGCACCAGGAGACCTTGGCCCGCGCCGATAAAAAACCGCAGGTGGTGGCTTTTGCCGGTGACCAGCTCAACGGCCCCGTCATGATTGAAGTGCCGCCGCTAGACAAGAACTTCAACTACTGGTATGCGGGCGTGGGCCTCAAATACAACCTGGCCAATCTATACAAAGCCAAAACAAACCTCACCGCGTCTAAGCTGTCCACCCAGAAAACCAGGGAAACCCAAGCCTTGGCACAGGATAGACTCATGACCGAGGTGGAAACTACGCGCATTAGGCACCAAGAGGCGCAGGAAGTCTATGAAACCCAACTCAAGAGCGTGCAGCTGGCCACCGAGAATTACACCGTCGTCTATAACCGCTACCTCAGTGACCTGGTCTTGATTACCGAGATGCTGGATGCCAGAAATGCCAAGCTGGATGCTGAATTGCAGGCCGCCAACGCCCAAATCAACATCCTGTTCCACTACTACCAACTCAAAAAACTTACCGGAACCCTTTAATCATTACAGACTCTTTTTTATGAATCGCAAAACCAAAAAGTTCATCTATAACCTGGCGGCGGTGGCCCTTATTGGGAGCGGTCTGGCCTACGTGGCGTCTAAGTTCATCCATTTGGGCAACGTAGCGTACACAGACAATGCCCAGGTGAAGCAGTTGATTGTACCGGTCAACGCCAGAGTGTCGGGGTTTGTGAAGGAAATCAGGTTTCAGGAGTACCAGGCCGTGCAGAAAGGCGATACCTTGGTTATACTAGAGGACGCCGAGTTCCGGTTCCGGTTGGCGCAGGCGCGGGCAGATTACCAGAACGCCTTGGCGGGCAAGCAGGTGGTGACCTCATCGGTGAACACCGCCCAGAACAATATCTCTGTCTCTAACGCTGGCCTGGCCGAGGTGAAAGCCCTGTTAACCCACGCCCAGAAAGAGCTCCAGCGTTACCAGAACCTGTTGGCCCAGGAATCTGTGACCCGGCAGGAGTATGACCGCGTGCACACCCACTTCCTTTCCCTCAAAGCCAAATACCAGGCCCTGCAACGCCAGAAACAATCTACGGTCTTGGCCAAAGACGAGCAGCGTGTGCGCCTTTCCCAGAATGATGCGGGCATTGCCTTAGCCGAAGCGGCTCTTGACCTGGCCAACCTGAATCTCTCCTACACCGTCATCACGGCCCCCACGGATGGCTACACCGGCAGAAAGAACCTGCAGGCGGGCCAACTCATTCAGCCCGGCCAAACCATTGTGGACGTAGTAGACCAGAACGAGAAATGGGTCATTGCTAATTACAAAGAAACCCAGACGCACCACATCAAAGAGGGCCAGGAGGTGGAATTGGTGGTAGACGCGTTGCCCAACGTGCGCTTAAAAGGCGTGGTGAAATCTATGGCCACGGCCACGGGAGCCAGCTTCTCAGTGATGCCGCAGGACAACTCGGCGGGCAACTTCGTGAAGGTGGAGCAGCGTATTCCGGTGCGCATTGAACTAACCCAGACTAACCGCCCAGAGCACTTACGGCAGCTGCGGGCGGGCATGAACGTGGAAAGTACCGTTAACTACTAGGCTATGCACGCTCCTTCCGGCCCTTTTATTATTCCGGCCATCCACAACGTGGTGCCCGAGAGATGGAAGCCTTTTCTGCTGATTCTCTTTGTCATTGTATTCCAGTTTACGGGCGGCATCTACCTGGCTACGGCCAACCAGATGGTGGGGGCCACCGCCTTGTTGCAGGAAGACATCTTAATGGCGGGCTACGCCTCCCTGGCGGGCATGGCGCTGGTGTTTACCTTCATGCTCAGGCTCAAGATGCGGTTCACCACCAAGCATGCCTTTTTGGTGTGCGGCGCGGCGCTTATTGTCTGCAACCTCATTTGCCTGTACACCCACAACGTGCCGGTGCTGGTGACCACCTGTTTCTTTGCCGGTATGTTCAGGATGTGGGCCACCTTTGAGTGCAATTCCACCATTCAGTTATGGCTTACGCCGAAGCGTGATTTGAGTATTTTTTTCTGCTTTATTTACCTGTTGGTACAGGGCAGTATTCTGTTGTCTGGCATTACGCATCTGTACGTGGCGCTTTTCTCCAACTGGCAGTACATCCATTGGTTTATTATGGGCGCGTTGCTGGTGGTCATGCTGGTGACGCTGCTGCTCTTCAACAGCAACCGGTTCATGCGGCCTTTCCCCTTGTTCGGGATTGACTGGCTGGGCGGGGCCATGTGGGGCCTGATCCTGCTGTGCGTGAATTTCATCACCATCTACGGCGAGCATTATGACTGGTGGCAAAGCCAGGAGATTCAGATAGCTACCCTTTTTCTGGCGGTGCTGCTGGCCTTGAATCTGTACCGGGCCTCGTTTATCCGGCATCCGTTCATCGCGCTGCAGACCTTTCAATACAAAGCGGTGTATTTGACGTTCTTCTTATACCTAGTGGTGGATATTCTTTTGGCCCCAGCCCATCTGGTGGAGTCTATATACTTTGAGAAGGTGTTGCAGTATGACGCCCTGCACCTGATGCAGGTGAATTGGATTGGCTGGGCCGGGGTGCTGGCTGGCGCGGTGTTCACGTACTATTTCTTCGCGTTAGCCAAGAACTCCTACAAATCCACGTTCCTGATTGGGTTTGCGGCAATTATGGCGTACCTGCTCTTGATGTACTTTTCTGTTGACTACCAAACCACGCAGCAAATGCTGGCGGTGCCTATTTTCCTCCGGAACTTCGGGTACGTGGTCATCGCCATCGTGCTCATCACCAACCTGACCAAAGTGCCTTTCCACCATTTCTTCCAGGCGGTGTCGGTGCAGGCGTTCATCAGCGCGGCCTGCGGCGGCGCGTTGGGTGCGGCGGTCTTGCACCACCTGTTCAACGGCATCGCGGCTAAGAACTTCCAGCTGCTGTCGGCTAATTTTGACCGCGTAAATCCGCAGCTGGCCAGTACCGCGCCCATACAGTTAGGTGCTTTGCTGCAGAATCAGGTGCTGATGGTTTCGTTTAAAGAAGTCTACGGCCTGCTGCTGATGGCCAGTATTGGGTGCTTTGTGGTTTTCCTGTTCTACAACTACCCATATGCCCCGGTAAAAGCCCTGTACCCCAGAATGCGCGCCATCAGGAGAATGCTGCGGCGGGAACTGGCGTAACGGAAAAGGAGAGCACACAGGCTCTCCTTTTTTGTTTTGGAAGGTGAATGGATTGTTCAGCCACCATGCGTTTCTGGGCTGTTTTCCGCAAAACAGCCCAGAAACGCATGGTGGCTAACTATAGCGCGGAAGTAACTTCCATGAATTACGAACTGACCTTACGCACTGCTGGTGGTGGTTCCCGGCGAGTCTGGAGACTCGCTCCTTTGATTCTAAACCTGTGAGGTCTCCAAGACCTCACAGGTTTCTGCGTTTCTGGCCCGTTTTCCGAAAAATAGCCCAAAAACGCATCGGCGGGGCTCCCCTCTCCACGGGAGAGGGGCTGGGGGTGAGGTCTCTCTTTCAGATTGTTCTGGAGAAGGCAAGTGTGTTTTTTGGCTCAGTTCCAGAAAAGAGCCCGAAAACAGAAAACAATCAGCAACCAACAATCAACAATTATTTCACCGTCAACCGGTTTTCCAGCATGCGGTTGTTGTACTGCTGAATGAAGGCTTTGAGCTTGTTCTCCATCGCGGTACGCACTTGGGGAAGTTCGTCTTTCAGGTTTTGCTTCAGCAATTTGTCTTGCTTGTAGTTGAACAGCCCCAGCGTTCTGGTGCCGTCAAACTGCAGGAAAAAGTCGTTCTCTGTCCACTGGTAGCCGCCCTGGTAACTGATGGCGAAATTGCCTTCCTGGGGGTTGAGCATGTTCTTCCCGAAGGAAAAATACGGCTGGTCGTAGCCTAGGTAGCCCAGCACGGTGGGCATGATGTCCAGTTGCTGCACCACGCGGTCTTGCTCCACGCCTTTGAAATTCGCATCGCCGGGGGCGTAGAAAAGGACGGGCACGGCAAAGTTCCCCAGCGCGGTCTGGTACTCGGGATAATAGGTGTAGGTTGCGGAATGGTCGGCGGTAATCACGAAAAGCGTGTTCTTAAACCACGGGGCCTGGCTGGCTTTCTGGAAGAACTTTCGCAAAGCCATGTCGGTGTACCCGATGGTCTCGAAGATCTCGTAGGGCCCTTTCTTGAATTTGCCCTGGTAGCGGGCCGGGAGCTTGAACGGATGGTGCGACGAGGTGGTGAACACCGCGCTCATAAATGGCTCCTTAAACGTGTTCAGCTTGCCGGCCATGAACTGCAGGAACTCCTCGTCCCAGATGCCCCACATGCCGTCAAAGTCATCGGGGTTGCCGTACTCGGTCATGCCGTAGTATTCCTGCACGCCAATGAGGTTCATGAACGCGTCAAAGCCCATGGAGCCGTTGGGCGCGCCGTGGAAGAAAGAGGTGTGGTAGCCTTTGGCGCCCAAGGTGCGGGGCAGGCTGGGCAGGTTGTTGCTCACGTACTGCGTCAGGACAAACGGCTCCTGGATGCTGGGGATGCTGGTGAGCACGCTGGGCAGCGCGTCAATGGACTTGCGGCCGTTGGCGAAGGAGTTCCAGTACACTTTGCTGTGTTGCATGAGCGAGTCCAGAAACGGGGTGAAGCCCGTGTAGGTGCCGTTTTCCAGGTGCCGGTTGTAGCCGCCCACCGCCTCCTTGCTGAAACTCTCCAGCACAATGACCACCACGTTTTTAGGTCGGAACTTAGCAGAGTCAGCGGGCTGATGGATGGGGTTGTACAGCTGCGCGACTTCCTGCTCAGAAAAGTATTCCACCCGCTGGTAACTGGTCTTGTTGATGGTTCTGATGATGGAGAAAGGCGTGTTGAGCACGATGTACATTTCCTGCGGCCGCTCCACAAACTCGCCGGCGTTGCTCAACGTGATGGGCCGCGTGCTGTGCCGGAACCCGCCGCGCATGGCCCCAATGCTCAGCCCCACCGTAAGCACCAGCAGCACCGTATGCCACGGATAATAGAACCATGGGTTATAGGTAGGCGCTTTCTCCAGTTTGATGCGGTTGTACAGCCAGGCCAGCAAGGCCACCAGCCCCAACCAGATTAAGGCCACATACCAAAAATCGACTAAGAAACTGGAAGCGAACCCGCCCCAATCCTCGTTCGCGAATTCCTTCACCACGCTGCCGGTGGTGCGGCGCAGCGTAAAGCGGTAATAAATGAAATCAATGCAGTTAAGCGCCAAGCCCAGGCTATTGAACACAAGGAACACCCACTTCACCACGGTTCGGTACACTGGGTGGTGCCGGAACCGGAACGGCAACACCATGAGCGCGATGAACAGCAGATTGGTGTACAGCACCGCCGCCAGGTCAAAGCGCAGTCCGCCCCACATGAGGTAAAGCAGGTCAGAGAAGGAGGTTTCGGCAAAGAAGCCGCGGTTGAAAAAGTAAAAGAGAAGCCGACACACGGTATAAAGCAGCATCACCGCCCCCAAAGCCAGCAGCATCGCTAGGTGCACACTCCGCCGCAAGGCCCTCGGCTGAAAAGATTTTATCATGTTCTAAGGTAAGAACCGCAAATTTACTGAACCTGACGCAGATATAGAAGCAAGGTGTAGAGGAGGGAAGCAACTTGTGAGGGAAGGCGAATTCTGGGGAAGATGTGAACCCAGGTAAGGGCTTTGCTTTCTGAGCGAAAGATTTGAGTTACAGGATGGGCTTTCTTGCCGCGTGCTGGTAACCACCCCCAGCCCCTAAAGTAGGAGGGGAGCTTCTGTTCTGCCCCTCAAACTGATGTTGCGTAGACGCTCGCAGACCCTCCCGGGCGCTACGAGGTCTTTTGAGTAGGCGATATTCGTTAGTACCCGCAATACGTGGATCAGCAGGCGTCAACACTCCCCTTCGCCCCCTTCAAAGGGGGAGTATCTGCTAACGTAAGGGTAACGTGTTCTAAAGGAGATTTAGGGAAAACAGGCTTGAAACGGAATTGGCAGAGACACTCACAGGCTTGGTAGACGCTACGAGGTCACGGTATGGCGGAGCGAAACAGAACCCACCCCTCCCCCTCCAAGGAGGGGAATACGGCTTTACAGGGCAATAAGGACAATATAACTTGTACAACCAATAGCTGCCACTGCCCTTGCTGCAATGGCCTTTACTCCTTTCCCCAGTTCTAGTCTTCCCCGAGCGCGCCTCGCTTTTGGCCCTGGACAGACAGCTACTAAGAGAAGAGAACTTCCCAGGCCGAAAGGGCAGTGCGAGAGGGAAAGACGGGGCCTCGCGGCCGTGAGCGCATACCGCCAAAGCTGGAACAACACAGCACTTGCACCCACGAAACGAACGGACAAGCCAAGGGAACAGCAAACGGCGTGCACCTGCTAATCAGCAGTTCCAGACAAATGCCAAAACGTAGAAACCAGCCAAGATACTTACCCGCAACGGTGACACCCTACTCCCTTGCCCCAAAGGCATGCTGAAGAGGACAGACAAAAACCGATCTTGCAACACCGGACACCTTTTAAGGCTCATTCCAAAAAAGAAGGCAAAAAACACCTTATCCCCGAAGGAATTCTTAAAGATAGTATTCTGCCAGAAAGGGCTGGAAACCAGCTGTGGAGAAGAGGCGAAGCCTTGTAGCTAAAGGAAAACAGATTAACTTTGGCCTGCATTGGCATGCTTTTGGCGAGAGGGCTTTAGTATAGGACGGCATCCGCTTTTCTGAGGTTGAATTCCGTTTCACGCGCCAAATCATTCCCGTATTTTCTTTCTGGTTTCTTAAAACAGCTATGCGTAGAGTTCTGAGTTTTAGTGGCTACTGGCAATTCTCTGCGGTAGTGTTGGTGGCGTTGCTGGCGGGTTGTACGGCCCCCAGGTCGGTGATCCATTCTGGACGGGTTACGCCGCATGGCGAGTTCAAAGTAGGAGCCAACTTCGGGGGGAATCTCTCTACGGAGCCCATTGGGCAGTTGAAAGACGTTACCGAAGATGCCATTGTGGCCCTGGCCAACCGCGATTCTGTGTATTATGACGGGTTGGTGCGGTCGGCCACCAAAGCCGCCATCGCCTATACCCTGGATCCGTTCGGGCCAACGTTTGATTTTTACGTGCGCTACGGGGTGCTGCCCCGGGTAGACGTGGGGTATAAATACGCCTCTGGCGTGCACGTGCTAGATGCCATGTACCAGTTCATGGGCCCGGTGGCCGGAGTGTCTACCCGAAGCGCCAATGAAAGGTGGTACGGCAGCGTGGGACTGCAGTATGCCGGGCAGAGCTCAAACATCTTAGATAAACTTTTCCTGGACAAGCTTTCGCCGGTGCTGCAATTCACCGCCAAAAGAAGAGACGTGCTGGTGCCGTTGGTGTTCAGTAGGTCGTTTGGGGCCGATGAGGAATTCGGGAATATCTCCTTCGGGGTGGCCTATAACCACACCTTTGTGGAATACGGCTTGGTACCGGGCAAACTCTATGAGAAAGTAGGCGGCGGCAAAGCCGTGCAGATTGAAGGCCTCACCAGAACGCAGAGTTTTCCGTCTTACGGCCTGTTCGTGAACGCTAAAATTGGGGCGAAGCGCATTTACCTTCTGCCCGCCCTTTCTATGTTCTACCAGAGCTACGGCACCTATGAACTCCTGAAACAAGAAAAAGCCGACTTCTCCGGCATCACCATTGTGCCTTCCATTGGGGTGCAGATTGGGCTGGGGCAAGGCAAGACCGGCAGGTAAAGCGTTTCTGTTTTAAGGCTGATTTCCTAAAAATAGGCCTAAAGCGGCTGCTTGTAGATGAAGTGAAATAACTTTTAAATCCTGTGGTAATTGGCGCAAAGCAACAGTTACCACAGGATTTTTGCTTTGACAGGAAGTCTGCCGCAAAATATAATGTAAGGTTTGCCTTTTGGCCGAACTGCTGCGGAGTTCTACTCCACGGTGAACCACGGGCAGTTTGCTTCCGGAGTGGAACTCCGAAGGAGCGGTGTTTCTGTTTTGAGGCTATTTTCCTGAAAATAGGCCTAAAACGCTTTCTGCTGTTCACCAGGCAGCTTCCTGAGCCAAGCCAGAAACGGTTTTCTCCCTCAGGAAAGAGCTTCGGGGGCGGGACTGCCGGCGGGGCGCGATTTGTCTTCGGGGAGCGGAATGAATTCCTGGTTGTCGGTGGGCGGTAACAGGATGCGGCCTTCCTTCCAGTCGGCTTTGGCCTGCTCAATGCGGTCTTTCCGGCTGGACACAAAATTCCACCAGATAAACCGTTGGCCCAGCGGCTCGCCGCCCAGCAGCATGAGCGTGGTGGGTTCTTTGGCTAAAATAATAGGGTCAACGCCTTTGCTGAAAACCAGCATCTGCCCCACGGTGTACGTATGTCCGGAAACCTCCACGCTGCCTTTGGCCACGTAAACGCCCCGTTCAGAATGCTCCTGCGGCAACCCGAAGCGCGCTCCCCGGTCCAGCACCACGTGCAGGTAGAAAAGCGGCGAGTGCGTCTTCACCCCGTTTCTAAGGCCGTAGGCATCCCCGGCAATCAGGCGCATCCAGACGCCCGCATCGGTGTAGATGGGCAGTTGCTCGGGCTGGTAATTGTCGAAGGCCGGGGCGGCTTCCTCGTCTTTCTCGGGCAGGGCCACCCAGGTCTGGATCATCTCCAGGTTGCCGCCCGCCAGCAGGGCCGGGTCTTCAAACCGCTCAGAATGCGCGATGCCGCTGCCGGCCGTCATCCAGTTCACCTCGCCGGGCCTTATGATCTGCTCCACGCCCAGGCTATCGCGGTGCATGACCTGTCCGCCAAGCAGGTAGCTGACCGTAGACAACCCAATGTGCGGATGCGGCAACACATCCAGGTTCGTGGCCAGGGAAGGCTGCACGGCTACCGGGCCCGCGTGGTCCATGAAGATGAAAGGGCCCACCATCCGGCGCAGGCGGAACGGCAGAATCCGGCGCACGTCCATTCCGGGGGCCAGCGCTGCTTTACGGGCTTCTATGACAATGTCCAGCATAAATAAGAAAAGTGGTTCGTTGCCTTAAGGAACTAAATGTCAGGCAGAATGACAAGCGGCACACCCGTTCAGCGGGATATAAAAGCTTATTCTCAGACAGTTCCTCTGGGGCAGCGTACGCTGAAAGGTCTGTTTTAGGGCTGTTTTCCCGAAAACGGGCTCAAAACCGGTTTTCCACGGCGGGCAGCCCCAGCAGACGCTTGCGCCGGAGAAACAAGCTCTGAGTTGGGGGGTACAGCGTTCCCCGCCGTTTCTGGGGCATTTTCTGAAAAACAGGCCCCAAACCGCAGCTTTTCCGTTTTTGTGCCGTTACAACAGTTTGTCTTCGTTCCTTTGCGCTACAAAAGAGAAGTAACCTCCCTATGGAAATCGGCATCACCACCTTCGTAGAAAACACCCCAAATCCCGCCACCGGTCAACTGCTGCCCCCGCACGAGCGGATGCGCAACCTGATGGAGGAAATCGCCCTCGCCGACCAGGTGGGGCTGGATGTCTTCTCCATCGGGGAGCACCACCGGTCAGACTTCGTTGTTTCCTCCCCGGCCGTGGTGCTGGCCGCAGCCGCGGTGAAAACCAAGCGCATCAGGCTGTCCAGCGCCGTGACGGTGCTCAGTTCCGATGACCCGGTGCGGGTGTTCCAGGATTTCGCGCACGTGGATCTGCTGTCTGAAGGCCGCGCCGAGATCATGGCGGGGCGGGGTTCCTTTATAGAGTCTTTCCCGCTGTTCGGCCAAGATATGAACGACTACAATGAACTGTTCTCTGAGAAACTGGAGCTGCTTATTGCCCTCAACAAAAGCGAGAAAGTAACCTGGTCTGGCCAGCACCGCCCCGCCATAGACAACCTGGGCGTGTACCCCAGGCCGTACCAGCCCGAGCTGCCCATTTGGGTAGCCGTGGGCGGCACCCCGGCCTCGGTGATTAGGGCCGCCCAGCGCGGCTTGCCCATGGCGCTGGCTATTATTGGCGGCCTGCCCGAGCGGTTTGTGCCATTCACTGATCTGTACCGGAAAACTTACCTGCAGGCAGGCTTTCACGCAGATAAACTGCAACTGGCCATCAACTCGCACGGCTACCTCGCCGATGACTCGCAGAAAGCCGCCGCTGAATTCTACGGGCCGTACGCCTACCTCATGGGCAAGATTGGGCGCGAGCGCGGCTGGTCTGGCATGAGCCGCGAGCAATTTGACCTCATGCGCGGCCCCGAGGGCTCCTTGCTGGTGGGCAGCCCGCAGCAGGTCATAGACAAGATACTCTGGGAATATGAGTTGTTCGGCAATACCCGTTATCTCTTCCATATAAGCGTGGGCACGTTGCCTCATGCCCAGGTCATGCACGCCATTGAATTGTTAGGAACCGTGGTAGCGCCAGCCGTGAAGAAAGCGGTGGGGAAACAGGGGTGATTTGCTGCGTTACCAGATCTTACAACCGCGCCGTAGCCGTATTCTGCTGGTTTAGGATGCTATCTGCAGGGGCCGGATACAGGAATTTGCGTAGTTCCTGCAGGTAACTGAAGCTGCCGTTGGGCAGATTGCTGAGGATAATGAGGGCGCTGTGCTCTTTGGGGTTACGCAACAAGTAGGTAGAAAAGCCGTGCCACAAGCCGCCGTGGTACACGGCGGTGTCGCCGTTGTCCAACGGCCGTATGCGCCAACCGAACCCGTAATCCTCCTCCTGTTTTTTCTTCTTTTTGAGAATAGAGCCGGTAAACGCCTCTTTCAGGGTTTCTTTGCTCACCAGTTTTTGGGTGTAGAGCGCCTGATCCCATTTGTAGAGGTCTTCTACGGTAGAGTAAATGCCTTTGTCGCCCAGCACGGTGTCTAGGTAATCTGAGGTGCGTTTCTGGCGGAAGCGGGTGTGGCCGGTGGCTATTTTGCCGGTAAGGGTGGCTACCTCTGGGCTGTAGGTGAAGGTCTGCTTCATCTCCAGGGGTTCAAAGATGCGCTCCCGCAGGAAAGTGGCGAAGGGCATTTCAGAGACTTTTTCCACAATAGAGGCCAAAAGGCTGTACCCGGTGTTGCTGTAGTCAAAGTGGGTGTTGGGCGGATAATACGGTTGGGGACGGTGCGCCACCATTAGGTTAATGACATCTTCGTTCGTAAGGTTCTTGTTGCGGTCTGGCCAGAGCTTGTCGCTGAAATACGTGTAGTTAGACAAGCCGCTCTGGTGGGTGAGCAGCTGCCGGATGGTAATGCCGTGGTACGGGAAGTTGGGGATGTACTGCTGCACGCTGTCCTTGTAGCTCAGTTTGCCCTCGTCTTTCAGCATCATGATGGCCATGGCCGTGAACTGCTTGGACACCGAGGCCAACTGAAAAGCGGTCTCCACGGTAAGGGAATCCTTCTTGTAAAAATCGGCAAGGCCGAAGGCATTTTTGTAGATGACCTGGTCATACTTGGTCACCAGCACCGTGCCGTTAAAGCCCCTTCTTTTGTGAAAATGCTTAAAAACGGAATCTAACTGCTGGGTCAGTTTCCGGACACTATCAGGCGTAAACGAGGCCGGAATAGCGATCTGCTCCCTGGTGTCATCATCGCCTCCCCACAAGCTGTTCTTCTTGCCTGACTCCTGGCAGCCGACCAGGAACAGACAGAAAACGGATGCAGTGATGCCGCTAAGAAGCAAGTGTTTTGTTTTGAGAAAAGCCATACCTGAAAATGCCAACACGAAAACGGACTCTAAAGATAAGGCAATGAAAGAAAATTTTACTATAAAAATGTTTCGGTGGTGGGCCAGAGAGGGGGGCCTGGTAAGTAAACTGGCAGATTATGGGTTCGCCAGAACTTGATCATAGTTGGATCCAATAATCGCTTTCACATCTCCACCAGGCCCGGGCCGCAGCACCTTGATGCCCAACGGCTTCATCATGTGCTGATGATCCTGCTCTGCCGTGCAATTTATAGGAGCGGGATAGTTGGCGGCGGTAGTACCAGTGGAAGCCTGCTGCGCGGAGGCAGAAGAAATGGTGAAGGCAAGTAGGAGGTAGAGGACTTTTTTCATGAGAGCCGGTTATGTCTTCAAGTCAGCTAGAAATCTCCAACTGGCGTTGCTTCACCTCCAGCAATTCATGGTAGTTTGTCTTTAGGTCTTCTGGCAGAAAGCTGATGTCAATAAAGTTGTGCCAGGCAGGAAGAGCTTTTGAAAATCGTTTGAAGATGTTCTGCATGGCTCGTGCTTCAATTCCGGCGGCACCCATAGCAATCTCAAAGTCCTTCCGTTTCAGTTTTCGCTTCTTGCCATTGAGGGTTAAAGCCAGTTCTTCAGTATCACCTTCTACCACTAATTCAGAGGCAACTAAATCATAGGCGGGGCAAAGATGATACTGCTGGTTTGGGTCTTTGAGCAGAGAGAAGTTTTTCAGGTGCATGTCATTATTGCCGGTCAGGAAACTGAAGAGTACCTGTTCATAAAAACTGATGCTATCAAATCCAGGGTTGGCGGTGTGCTTTAAAATGACTTTGGCTATTTGCTCATAAGAACCTTTGTACTTGTGCTCGGTGAGCCGTTCCGTCAATTGGCACATGTCTTCCATGTGTAGTTTTAGGTTTTTAGACCGGTCCACTCTTTTGGTGATGTACGCCAACTGACCCGAGGCTAACCGGATAAGAGAATGATTCACCGTCTTTACTTTCGCCAGCGCGGCCAAGTGCATGGTAACATCTTCAATCTCGGGAAGGTGGCGGTAATGCTGTGTCTGTGGTTTCAAGATATAGTCGCCCCACAAACCAACGATGGCAAATTTCTTAGAGGAGAAGTTATCCCGTAAAGCTTCAATGCTTAACGACAGCTTGGGCTGAACACCCGTGATAGTAGTCTGATTCTTGATAATCTGCTCGGCCAGGGCAAACATATCGGTATCTGTGTAAGGAAGCTCGGGAGGAATTGGAGTGCCATAGATGCTCTTGCTGCATTTAGGGTGGTACTCTGTTTCTGTCACTTTGAGTTCCTGGTAACAATACAAGCAACGGCTATTCTTCATCATTCTTCTCCTCCATGGCTACTACAGAAACAGCCCCAATACAATCTCTGCAAGTAGCCATCAGAATGCCCATGCGGTCTCTGGGGTTGAGTTTCCAGTTCTTCTCAGCGATGTCTAAAAGCCAGCCTTCCGGAATGAGGCCGTCAAAAAAAGGGAACAGCATATTGTTAAGATAGGGCTTTTGAGCAAGCGGTAGGGTGAGACTGATGGGTTCTGCCTGCGGAAGTGCGAGATAGGCTGCTTCATACCTGAAGTGGTAGCCCTCACTGTCTTCGATAAGAGTGCCTGCCCAGTGTTGGTACATGTAGATATTAGCCTTCTTCATGCAGTAAATCTTCTCTGTTGGCAGGCACTGCCCCTAGTTCATAGCCAAACAGCTTCAGTACTTGGTTTACTTTGTTCATTTGCAGCGATGATTTGCCTTGTTCCAAATCTCTCACAAACCGAAGGCCCACGCCCGCTTTAAAAGAAAGCTCCTCTTGGGTAAGACCTAAACGCTTCCTTCTTTCTTTGACAAAGCTTTGTAAGTTGTTTTCCTCCATTTTATACCCGTTGAGGTATAAAGATACGTAAAGTGTTTGACTTTATACCTTAACGGGTATAAAATGACTGATTGAATAGGTGTTTATACCCTATTGGGTATAAAATGAGAGTTCATTAGGAAACTTAAATGTTTTTAAACCAATCTGGTTTTATTTTTACCTCTTCCACTAATTCCACTATAACACCTAATCGTAGTTCTTTAAGTTTTTCAGCAAAGTCATTGCCGTCAATTAAATCTATAGGTATTGCTCCATCACGTTGGGCTTCTTTTTTTGCTTCACGTGTAAAACTACCTGTTGTCATAATCAAGCCTTTTTCAGCACGTCCGCTCATTGCTCCTCTAAAATCTCTGATAATAGATGAAGAAACAGAACCTTGATATCGTTTTGCTTGAAAGACAACGTGAAAAGAAAGTATGCCTCCTAATCGTATCATTCCTTTTCCATCAATTCCTCCATCATTAGTTTTTCCAGTTACTTCAACATTCACGAATCCTAATTCTCTCAATATTCTTTGACATAGCCTTTCAAACTGGTCAGGCTCAATACTTTTAATGGTATCTATTAATTTGCTTTGCCATGTAAATTCTTCAAGTTCTTCTGTCGTACCTTGAAGTTCTGTTGATTCTTTACCCTCTGTTTTCTTAGAAAGGCTTTCTTCACGGTCTTTCTTTATAACTGACCTTTTGACTTCCTCTTTATTAACTTCAGTTGTTCTTTGTCCTTCTTCAGTTAAAGCCCAAATTCCCCTTGAAGAATTCTCAAGTAACCCATATCTCTTAAGGTAATTTCTTGACCAAGCAAGGCGATAGGTTAGCTTGGTCGTGCTTTCTCTGTGGATTTCATTTGTAGCTTCTTCGGTTAGATTCAAAAGCCGTGCTACCTCTTCTTCAATTTCACTTACTGCTCCTGAACCTCCTAAATTCTTTAAAGCATTTAAAGTAGGGTTAAATAGGTCGTCGAACTTGTATTTAAAATGCTTGTCCATTAAATTCTGTATTTCTTCAAAGTCAGGTGATATATAGAAATTACTTTCTCTACATGTCTATCAGATTTTACTCATAAGTTTGATAGCTTTTCAAGTTACTGGATTAAGGTCAAGAAAGAAAAGAATCCAACTTCCATTTCCCGCCTCTTTCCTCAAAACAACCCCTAAAACGCACCCCTTTGTTTTCTCCCCCCAGATTCCTGAACTTTACCGCGTGAAACTTCTCCGCAAAATATTGGTCAAGGCGCTCGGGTTTGAGGGCTATCTGCGTCTGGTCAGCCGGATGTACATCATCATGGTGGGCTCGGGCCGGGGCCGTGAAAAGTACCCAGAGCTGTTCTTCCTGCGCAAAATCATCCGTCCGGGGTATACGTGCCTGGACATCGGCGCGAACCTGGGCTACTATTCCACTTTCCTGTCCAGACTGGCCGGGCCGAACGGGAAAGTGCTGGCCGTGGAGCCGGTGCCGTTGTTCGGGCGCATCTGGCGAGACAACGTGCGGGCCAGCGGGGTAGACAACCTCACGTTGCTGCCGTATGCGTTGGGCGGCGAGAACATCCCCATTGAGATGGGCACGCCCGTGCGCGACGGCCTGGTACACCACGGCATGACCAAAATCGCTAGTTCGGCGCAGGAGCAATACGCTCAGACCTACCAGGTGGAAATGCGCGTCCCAGATGAACTGTTCGCCGATTTAGACCAACTGGATTTTATTAAATGCGACGTGGAAGGCTATGAACACCAGGTGTTTGCCTATTTGCAGGAAACTATAAAACGGCACAAGCCGTTGATTCAGACAGAGCTCAACGGCACAGAGAACCGCCGCGCCGTGGTAGACATACTCACCCGTTTAGGCTATGCCGTGTACACGTTATCGCCTAAACACACGTTATCTGCCTGTAGCCCCCAAGAAATTGACGCCTACCAGGGCGGCGACTTTTACTTTAAACCAAACCCATACGCCTAGTGAAATTCTTTTTGATTATGCTGGCGGTGATGTTTCTGATGCGGTACTTGATGCCGTACATCATCCGCTTTCTTCTTAAAACGTTCGTGCAGAAACAAATGCGCAAAGCGCAGGAATACGCGGCTTTCCAAGGCCAGCCGCACGCGCAGCAAGCCTATAAACAGCAATACAGCCAGCAGAGTAGAAGCCAGTCTTCTGCCGATGGCGGCAAGGTGAAGGTAGCCTACGTGCCCGATGAGAAGCGAACGCCCAAAGACTTCCCCGGTGGCGAGTACGTAGAGTATGAAGAAGTGAAATAAACTGAGTATCTTTCAAGCCCGATGCCCAACGCATCGGGCTTTTTTATTGCAATCAAACCACAATGGCCTCACCTAAACTAGATTTCAACCGCCACGTGTTGCCGCACCTGCTGGTGCTTCTGTTTTTCCTGCTACTCATTGTAGCCTATTTCTCGCCCATTTTCTTTGACGGCAAAACCCTCATGCAGCACGACGTGGTGCAGTTCCAGGGCGGGGCCAAAGAGATAGCCGATTTCCGGGAACGCACCGGCGAGGAAGCCCTCTGGACGAACTCCATGTTCAGCGGCATGCCCGCCTACCTCATCAGCGTGCAGTTCTCCGGCGATTTGTTCCAGTACGTACACTCGCTTTTCACCGTCGGGTTGCCGCTGGTGGCCTCCAATATCTTCATCACGCTGGTGTGCGCCTATATCATGTTCGTGGTCTTCGGCCTGCGGCCAATGCTGGCGGCAGTTGGCGCTATCGCCTACGCGTTTGTGTCTTACAACTTCGCCATTCTGGAGGCCGGGCACAACACTAAATCACTCGCCATTGCCTACTTGCCGCTGGTGCTGGCGGGGCTCTGGTACGCGTACCGTAAAAACCTGTGGCTGGGTGCCGCCTTGTTTGCCTTCGGGTTGACCATGCACATCCGCATGAACCACTTGCAAATCACGTATTACCTGCTCTTCATCGTGCTCATCTTCGGCATTGTGGAGCTGGTGACCTGGGCCAAAGAAGGCCGCGTGGCGGATTTCTTCAAGCGCACCCTCCTCCTGGCCCTCGGCGCAGCCTTGGCCGCGGGCGTGAGCTTCGGGCGTATTTACACCACCGCCGAGTACGGCAACTATTCCATCAGAGGCGCTTCTGAATTAACGCAGGGCAAAGATGCCTCTGAGATGGGTACCGGCTTAGACCGCGAATACGCGTTCCAGTGGAGCTACGGCGTAGGCGAAACCATGACGCTTTTGGTGCCTAATTTCTACGGCGGAGCTTCGCAAAGTCCGTTGGAGAAAGACTCTGAGACCTATAAGCAATTAGCCCAAGGCGGCGTGCCCGAGGCGCAACTCCAGAACGCCACCATGCCGTTCTACTGGGGCGACCAATCCTTCGTGGGTGGCCCGGTGTACATGGGCGCGATTATCTGCTTCCTGTTTGTACTGGGCTTATTGGTCACGCCGCGCCGTTTGTGGATATGGCTGTTGAGTGCTACTATTCTGTCGTTCTTCCTGAGCTGGGGCAAGAACTTTGAGGCCTTCAACTACTTCATGTTTGACTACTTCCCGGGGTACAACAAGTTTAGGGCGGTAAGCATGGCGCTGGTCATTGCGCAGGTGACCATGGTGCTGCTGGCGGTGCTGGCTTTGTGCCGGGTGCTCCAGAACCAGCCGGTGGAGAACCTCCAGAAGAAACTCTTCACCGCGCTGGGCATCACCGGCGGGCTCTGCCTTTTGCTAGTGCTGTTCAGCGGCATGTTTGATTACGTGGGTGCGGTAGATGAGCAATTGGCCCAGTACCAGTACCCAATCCAGGCTATACGGGAAGACCGCGAATCTATGCTGCGCGGCGATGCCCTGCGTTCTTTGATTTTTATCTTGTTGGCCGCCGGCACGCTCTACCTGTACATCAACCGGAAAATGACGTCGTTCATGGCTACCGCCGTGATTGGCCTTCTCATTCTGGTAGACCTCTGGACGGTAGACAAACGCTACCTCAACAACGACGATTTCCAGAAAGACTACAGCAAAACGTACTTCCAACCCACCCCCGCCGACGTAGCCATCCTGCAGGACAAACAGCTGAGTTACCGCGTGTACAACGTGGCCAACCCGTTCAACGATGCCCGCACCTCGTACTTCCACAAGTCCATTGGCGGGTACCACGGGGCCAAGCTGCGCCGCTACCAAGACGTGATTGAGCAGCACATCGCCCAAGGCAACATCCAGGTCTTGAACATGCTCAACGCCAAGTACGCCATCACGGGTCAGGCAGAACAGCCGGTGCAGCTGATTCCCGGTTATTTGGGCAACGCCTGGTTTGTGCAGGAAATACGCGCCGTAAACTCCCCAGACGAAGAACTAGCGGCTCTTAAAGGCATTGACGCCAAGAACGAGGCCATTGTAGATGTCTCTAAATTCCCGAACGTGAAGCCGCAGACGTATACCACCACCGGTTCTGTCATCACCTTGGTGGAATATCAGCCTAATTACCTCAAATACGTGGTAAACGCCGCCCAGCCCGGCCCCGTGGTCTTCTCTGAGGTGTACTACAAAGACGGCTGGCAAGCGTACATAGACGGCAAACCGGTAGACCATTTCCGGGTGAACTACATTCTGCGCGCCATGAACGTACCGGCGGGTAACCACGCCATTGAGTTCAAGTTTGAACCGGAGGAATACGCGCTGGGCAATACCGTCGCCCTAATCTCCTCGCTGCTATTGATGGCAGGTCTGGTGGGTGCCGTGGTCTACGGCTTCAAAAGAAGACCGGCCAACGTTTAGTTGATTCAAGTGACAGTGCCCGTTTTGGGTTTGTTTTAGCAGAAACAGGTCAAAAACGGGCCCTGCTGTTTTCACGCCAGACGCACCTGTATGCCCGTTCTCCTGCAAGCTCTCTCTGACCCGCTCCTTACCCAAAAAGGAGTAGAACTTTCGGTGCTGCGCGAGGATCTGTTGCACCCAGGCATTCCCGGTAATAAGTGGCGTAAGCTGAAATACAACCTCCAGGCGGCGCGGGAACAAGGGTGTGAAATGCTGGTTACCTTCGGCGGGGCCTTCTCCAACCACATTGCCGCCGTAGCCGCTGCCGGAAAGGCGTTCGGGTTTGCCACCGTTGGCTACATCAGAGGCGAAGAAACGCTGCCTTTGAACCCCACGCTCCAGCAGGCTTCCGCTTGCGGCATGTACCTCCGTTACCTCAGCCGCACCGAGTACCGCCTGCGGAATGAGGCCCGTTTCCAGGCCGAAATTCTGAAAACGGCCCCAAAACCGTACTTGCTCCCCGAAGGCGGCACCAACCTCCTGGCCGTCAAAGGTTGTACTGAGGTTGTGACGGAGTTAACAGAGCCTTGGGATGTACTTTGCGTCGCCGCAGGCACTGGCGGAACATTGGCGGGAATGGTGGTGGGAGCCGGCGGGAACGGCAAAGTCATTGGTTTTCCTGCCCTCAAAGGCGGCGAGTTCCTGCAGGCAGAAGTCACCGATCTGGTGCAAACGTTCGCCGGACAGGCCTACCCAAACTGGGAACTGCAAACCAATTATGCCTTCGGCGGCTACGCCAAACACACGCCGGCACTGCTCACGTTTATGCAGCAGTTTCACCAACACCACGGCATTCTGCTAGACCCGGTGTACACCGGCAAGATGCTGTACGGCGTGTTTGACCTGGTTCGGCAAGACTACTTTGCTGTTGGAACGAAGATCATAGCGGTGCACACGGGCGGGCAGCAGGGCTGGGCCGGGTACGCGCAGCGGTACGGTTTGGCGTGGCCTACGGCCGATATTATCCAATAGCCGCAAGGTGCTTGTCCTCCCGTGAAAAGCAACTGACAAAACCGGAACCTCTTTCTAGGCTACTTTCCTGAAAACTGCCATAAAACGACAGGGCAACTTTCGGGGCGGTTTTTGCATATAAAAGAGGGTATCTACTTTTCTTCCATGCGACTCCTCTTTGTTCTTCGTAAGCTTATTCCCTGGGTTCTGTTATTGGTGGTGGGCGGTTTGGCCTGGCGTTTTTTGCTGGCGCCGGTCAAGAATTTCCTGAATCCTGAGAAGGAACCCGCCGTGGAAGTGACGCATAACACCATCCTGACCAAGATTGAGGAAATGGGCAAGTTGGAGTTGGTGCGCTTCAACTTCAAAGACGTGGTGGAGTACAAGAAGGAAGTGTCGCAGTTTTTGCCAGATTCCAAGGTGGCCTTGATTGTGGGCGGCGAGGCCGTGGGGTGTATTGACCTGCGGCAACTGCAAGCCAGTGACTTACAGTTTATTGGGGATTCTGTGCTACACGTGAGTCTGCCCGCCCCAGAAATCTGCTATTACAAGATAGACCATACGCAGTCCAAGGTGTTCGGGAAAGAGAATACGTACTTCCAGGATGCTGAGCTGGTGGACGAAGGCTACAAATACGCAGAAGCAAATGTAAAGCAAGCGGCCTTGAACAGCGGTATTCTACAGCAGACGTCGGTGAATGCAGAGAAGATTCTGAAACCGATGTTGGAGAGTATGACGGGGAGAAGGGTGTACTTGATGCCTCGGCAGAAGATGATTACCCCGCCGGTGCCGAAGAGAAGGTAAGGCCTCTACAGGAGATGATTTGGTTCCTGCTTGTTAAGTCGTTCTAGGCTAAGAAGTGGTGCTTATGATTTGAATCTCTTTTGAGCAGGCAGTTTGCTGTTGCTTTGGCTGCTTCTTGTGTGGTATTAGCTGGTGCACGCCTTCTATTATTCCCTTGGCTTATCTGCTTTTGCGTGGGTGCAGGTGCTGCATTGTTTCATCTTTTACGGTAAGCGCTCACGGCCGCGGGGCCCCGTCTTCCCCTCTCGCACTGCCCTTTCGGCCTGTGAAGCCTGTCTCTTTTAGTTGGTGTTTAGCTATGGCCAAAAGCGAGGCGCGCTCGGGGAAGACTGGAACTGGGGAAAGGAGCAGAAGCGATATCTATCCGTTTGGTACTTCTGACTTTTAAAGCAGATACTCCCCCTTTGAAGGGGGCGAAGGGGACTGTTTACACCTGCTGGTCACACGCATTCCTTTCAACCCTGCAAAGGCGCATTCCCCTCCTGGGAGGGGGGGTGAGTTCTGTTGCAAACCGCAAAAACCGCCTACTCAAAAGACCTCGTAGTGTCTTTAGACCTACGAGTGTCTGTGCCAATGGCATTTCGTCACTACTACTACTACTACTACTACTACTACTACCAGACCTAATAACATAAAAACACTTACGGATACTGCTTAGGAAGTAAATCAGGGCCATGGAGAGCAATGCCCTAAACGCATCTTCACCTCTTCAAATTGGCACATCTCCACATTAAGAATCACCCCAAGCCCAGCTCTTTCCAGGCATCCTGGACCAAGTCCAGTTCATAGCCTTTGCTTTGCAGGAAGTACTGGATTTTCTGGCGGCGGGCTAAGGGGTTGCGTTCGCCTTCGGTGGCGTTTTTCTTCTCCAGCAGGTGCAGCAGGTTTTCCCAGTACACATCGGGGTCAATTTCTTGCAAGCCCTTCCGGATGCAGTAGTCAGAGACACCTTTGGCTTTCAGGCCCAGCTGGATTTTACGGCGGCCCCAGCGCTTGAGCCCATACTTGCCGCGCACGAAGGATTGGGCGTAGCGTTCCTCGTCCAGCAGTTTTTCCTGGGTCAGGAGAATGATGAGTTCATCGGCTTCGTCTAAATCCAGGCCATAGTCCAGCAGTTTGGCGCGTACCTCGTTCTGGGTGCGTTCTTGGTAGGCGCAGTAAGCGGCAATCTTGGGCAGCGCCTCTTTCTTGGTGTAGACTTTCTTTTTCTGGGGGCTGAACACAGGCGGAGTTTTATAGACACAGGATACAAGATTCAGGACACAAGGCTTCCACGTCCAGTTGAAAGAGTGAGCCAAACTACTTAGGAAATACTTCTGGTTCTTGCAAACCAATCAAGACTTCCAAATCTTATGTCTTACGTCTTGAATCTTGCGTCTATCTATAAACCAAAAATAGGCAAAAACAGTTTGCCAAAACGCCGTTTCTGGGCCGAAAACCTAAAAGAAGGGCGAAATGCTACCGCTAAAACCCCGACCTTTGCGGCCTCATTCTCCGCTTACCGCCATGACCAAAGGGGTTCAGTACATGCTGCTTTCCACGTTCTTCTTCGCCCTTATGAACGTGTGCGTGAAGTTTCTGTCGCACTTGCCGCCCATGGAAGTGGTTTTGTTCAGGTCTGCCATCTCATTGATGCTGAGCTACGCCATGATTAGGCAAGCCAAGGTGTCGCCGTGGGGAAACCGGAAGCCTATTCTCATTGCCCGCGGGCTGGCCGGTGGCTTTTCGCTGCTCCTGTTCTATACCACGCTGCAGAACATTCCGCTGGCGGGCGCGGTGACCATCCAATATCTGGCGCCCATTTTCACGGCTTTGCTGGGCGTGTTCATTGCCAAAGAGAAAGTGGCACCCTGGCAGTGGGTGTTTTTCCTGATTTCCTTTTCGGGCGTGTTGGTGATTGAGGGGGTGGATACGCGCATTTCATCGTATTACCTGCTCATTGGCATTGGCAGCGCGTTTCTGTCTGGGGTGGCGTACAACTCGGTGCGGAAACTGAGCGAGACGGAGCATCCGTTGGTCATTGTCTTTTACTTTCCGCTGGTCTCGTTGCCGCTGTCGCTCCTGTTCTGCTTCTTTGACTGGGTGCCGCTGCGCGGAAATGACTGGCTGTGGCTCTCATTGACGGGAATTCTCACGCAGTTGGGGCAGTACTTCATGACACGGTCTTACCAGATAGAGAAACTGGCGCGGGTGGCCAACCTCAACTACCTAGGCATTCTGTACGCGTTGGGGCTGGGAATGGTATTCTTCGGGGAGACGTTTCATTTGTACGCCTATCTGGGTATTGCGCTGGTATTGCTGGGGGTGGTGCTGAACATGCAGTACAGCAGGAAATTACGGAAACAGGAAGCCGCGCAGGCAACCAGTTAGCTGTTTTAGGCATCTATTCTGAAAAACAGGCTTAAAACGGCCTGGCGCTTTTGCATCCTACCGCCTCTTCTCTTTACCTTTCGCATTCTTCCCTTCGGGTTTTCCTGATAGAGCACCTGGGGAATAGAAGATGAAGTATTTTGAATAAATGGTATGTGAGAAGGGAAGCCTGTTTCGTTATGCCGCCAAACGCCTCGTCCATGTTTTCTTTAAAATTGAGTCTGTTTTCCGTGAAGCGTAAAAATCTTCTTTACGTCTTGTGCGGCTGGTTTTGCCTTCTAACCGCCGGGGCCGAGGCGGGCGTGCTGAAAGGAAAAGTGACCGATGAAAAAGGAGAGGGGCTGGCCTTCGCGACGGTGTATCTGCAGGGTTCTACCGTGGGCTCCACCACCAACGAGCAGGGCGATTATCAGTTGATGGTAGACCCGGGCAAGCATACGGTGGTGTTTCAGTATGTGGGCTACAAAAGCCAGACCCGGGCCATAGAAGTAGTAGAGGAGGAAACCCCGAAGCCACTGGTGCTAAACGTACAACTGCTCCCCGATGTCTACAACCTGAACGAGGTGCGCGTAAGCCTCAGCGGTAAGAATCCGGCGTACGGCATCATGGAGCAGGTCATCGCGAAGCGCGAGTACCATTTAAAGGAAGTGCAGGCGTTTACCGCGCAGGTGTACGTGAAAGGGTTGCAGCGGCTTATCAACGTGCCCAAGCGCGTGCTGGGCATCATGAAGGTTCCGGCGGGGCTGAAACCGGGCATTTTGTACCTGTCAGAGTCGGTGTCTGAGATGAGTTTCATGCAGCCGGGCAAGTACCGCGAGCGGATGATTTCGTCTAAGGTAAGCGGAAACAGCCGGGCCTTCAGCTTTAACCAGGCGTCTGAGTTTAACGTCAATTTTTACCAGAACCTGGTCAAAGCGCAAGGCGTGAACGAACGCGGGTTTGTCTCGCCGTTGGCCAACAATGCCCTATTCTTCTACAAGTATGAACTGGTGGGCAGCAGCCAGAACAACGGTCACCTCATCCACCGCATCAAGGTCATTCCCAAACGCAAAACCGACCCGGTGGTGACGGGCTACCTGTACATTGTGGACGGTTCCTGGCGCTTGCAGAGCCTGAACCTGTACGTGACCAAAGACCAGCAGATTGAGTTTGTAGACACCCTGCGCATCACGCAGCAGTTTACCCCGGCCGCCGGCAACGTGTGGGTGCTGCAATCCCAGAAATTCACGTTTGACGTGGAGGGCTACGGGTTTAAAGGCAACGGCTATTTTATGGCCGTTTACAGCAAATACCGCGTAAAACCGGCTCCGTTCGTGAAGCAGCCCCCAGTGCCTGCCACGCCCGCCGCCCCGGCCCCCGTGGTGAGTGCGCCCGTGGTAGCCGCCGCGCCCGCGCCCAAACCTACCCGAAAAGAACGGAAAGCCCTGCGCAATGCGCCTCCGCCCAACGGCGTACCCAATGCCGAGTTCTTCAAGAAAAAAGAGGTATTGCTCATTGAGAAAGACGCCAACACCCGCGATAGTGCTTATTGGTCCGAAATTAGGCCCGTGCCCCTCACCGAGGAGGAGGTAGTAGATTACCACACCAAAGACAGCCTACAGGTCATCAAAGAATCCAAGCCCTACCAAGACTCGCTGGACCAGAAAAACAACAAGTTCTCCGTCACGGGTCTGCTCCTCTCGGGCTATTCTTACCGGAATTCGTTTGAGCGCACCCGCTTCAGCATGGAGCCGGTCACGCGCATCTGGCAGTACAACACCGTAGAAGGCTTGGTGGCCAACCTGCGCATCGCCTACACCAAACAATTTGAAGACCGCCGCAGCTACACCATCGCGCCCACGGTACGGTACGGGTTCAGCAACCAGAAAGCCCAGGCGAAACTACAGGGCACCTACAACTATGATTTGGTGAAGCGCCGGGCAGTGGGCTTTGAAGGCGGCCGGTTTGTAAGCCAGTTCAACGCGACAGAGCCGATTACCCCTTTTGTGAACACCGTGTACACGCTGCTGCTCAAAGAAAATTACCAAAAGCTGTACCAACGGGAGTACCTGCGCCTGTGGCACAACCGCGAGCTGGTCAACGGCCTGTCGGCGACGTTCATGGTAGACTACGCCCAGCGCGAAATGCTATTCAACACCACAGATTACGTGCTGCGCGACCGCGTTTCTAGGGTGTTTACGCCAAACGAGCCGCAAAACGCTGAGCTCGCCACTACCGCCTTCCCGCGGCACGAAGCGTTGACCGCCACCGTTTCGCTTTCCTATCGGCCGGGGGCCGAATACATCTCCCACCCCGACCGCAAGATTAACCTCGGCTCCAAGTGGCCCACTTTCAACTTCTATTACCGCAAAGGCCTTTCCAACGTGCTGGGCAGCGATGTAGACTATGATTTTGTGTCGGTGGGCATCAGCGATTACCTGCAATTAGGCCTGCTGGGCGCGAGCGAGTACTCGGCCAGCGTGGGTACTTTCTGGCGGAAAAACCAGCTATACTTCATGGATTTCAAGCATTTCTCGGGCAACCGCACCATTCTGTCCGGCGATTTCAGCGGCTTTCAGTTACTGGACTACTACCAGTACAGTACCCAGAAAACGTACATTGAAGCCCACTACAGCCATCATTTCAACGGCTTTATCCTGAACAAAGTCCCGCTGCTGCGCAAACTGAAATGGCAGGAAGTTGGCAGCGTCAATTACCTGCACACCAATGTCGCCGGTCATTACCTGGAACTGGGCGTGGGGCTGGAGCACCTGTTCAAGGTATTCCGGGTAGATTTTGTGACCGGTTTCCAGGAGCGCCAGAAAGTAAGCTCCGGCATTAGGGTAGGGTACGGGTTTTAAGCCTCTTTTCCTGGAAATAGGCCTAAAACAGATTCAGAACTTGATTGACGCATCATGCTGCAACTAAAAAGCATTCACCACATTGCTATCATCTGCACAGATTACGCCTTTTCCAAAGCGTTTTACACGCAAGTGCTGGGACTTACCTTAGTGCAGGAAATCTATCGCGCGGAGCGGAACTCCTATAAAGCTGATTTGGCTTTGAACGGAACCTATGTGCTGGAGCTGTTCTCTTTCCCGGATGTGCCCGCCCGCCTGTCTTTTCCCGAGGCGGCCGGACTAAGGCATTTGGCATTTGAAGTGGAAGACGTAGAAGCTGCGCGTCAGGAACTGATTGGGCAACAGGTGGCCGTGCAGGAAATCAGAACAGATGAGCACACCGGCAAACGCTTCTGCTTCTTCACCGACCCCGATCACCTGCCGCTGGAACTGTATGAGCGGTAATGCTACCGTTTTAGCCCTGTTTTCGTGAAAAGAGCCGCAAAACAAAGCCGCAGCTTACGCCGCGGGCTTTCCCATTCCCTGTTAGTTGAAAATTACAGGACGGCAACGGAGATTTTGGCTTCCTTCTCTACCAGGCTCAGGTTTGAGATTCTGGGATAAGGCGAGACTTCCCGCAGGGTAAGCTGGTAGGTTTTACCGCCCAGCGGGACGTTGACCAGCCTGCCCAGCGACAAGGTTTTGGACACGCTGCCGCCGGTTGAATCCTGCACCTGAACCCCTGCGGCCGCGGCCCCGGCCCAGATACAGAGCGCATCTTTGGGGCACCGGCTGTCTTCTATCTTTTGCAGCGTGACGGTAAGGCCGCCTATGGCCACCGGTTTCTGCCAGTAAAGCGTCACCGCTTCGCCCGGCGGGAAAGCGGAAAGCGGCTGGAGCGAAGAAAGTGGTGGCACAAAGACCCTCTGTTCAGCCGAAGCCGCGTTTTTTGTGCGGGCGCAGCCCATCAGGAGAACCAAACCAATAAGAAAGCTGCGGGTGCGTTTCATGGGCGTTTTCTGAAAAAGGGCAGGTTTTCCTCTTCTAGTGATAAGAGCCCTCGGCTTAGCCGAAGGTTGCACCGGCCGGGGTAAATTCTCTAAAAAACTAGGCAAAGACTTACAAGGCCTGCACAGAGAGCATCGCCTTTTGCTTAGTGGGGGAAGGATTGTTGAAGTTGGGGTACGGTTGCACCTCGCTCAGGACAAGGCGGTACGGTTTGTTGCCGAGGTGCACCACCACGGTATCGGCTTCCCGGAAGCCGCGGTTGTTTGGGGCGGGCAAAGGGTTGCCCAGGTAAAGCTGCTGGCTCATAGAGACGCCCTGGGCATCTGTTAATTGGAACGTGGCGGCGGCGTACCCGTACCAGATGCACACTACGTCTTCTGGGCAGCGGCTGTCTCCAATAGCAAGCAAGTTGACCAACAAACCACCCAAAAGCGTGGGTTGGTTGACCGTGAGCAGGGTGGCGCCTTTGGATCGGGCTTGCCGCAGGGCCTCTTCTTCCTCCGGCGAAAGCAACTCAGGACGGGCGCACCCGAAAGCCAATCCCAACAGAAGTACAAACAAAAATCTGCTTTTCATCATAACGCGCGGTTTTGGGCCATGCCTTGGATTAACTGGAAGAGCCTTTTTCTGGCTTAAACGTTGTACGCAAGAAATAGAAATATCAGGCCGAAGCCTGGGGTTCCTGCTTCTTCCCGATGGGCAGATTATACAGAACCACTGACAGGAAAATAACGCCATACGCAATGACCTTCTGCTGACTGGCCACCTCACCGAAGTACAGAAACGCCATGGTGAAGTTGATGATGGGGTTGAGGTACATGAGCACGCCCACCGTGGCAGATTTCAGTTCTTTGAGCGCGTACAGGTTCAGAAACAGCGGAATCACGGTGAACAGCCAACTCAGCAGCACAATCTGTCCCATAAAATGGGCTGTGACGGGCTGCGCGTCTGCGCCCACAAACCACGGGTAACTGGGCCCAATGAACGCAAACGCCAGCAGCAGTTGCAACGTGAGCAGCACAATCTTGTCGTACTCCTTCAGCAGCCGTTGCGTGATGAGGTAAAAGGCGTAAGACGCGGCAATGAGCAGACTGAACAGCAGGTTGTAAAGCGAATCGGTGCCCACCAATAGACAGCTCATCAAACTCAGCGCCACCGAAATCCACTGGTTCACCCGCAGGTGTTCGTGCAGAATAAGAAAGCCCAGCACCGCGGTTAAGATGGGGCACAGCAGGTAAGAGAAAGAGCCAGTCTGGATGTCTACATGGTTCACCACGTAAATGAACGCGAGCCAGTTAATGGTGAGCAACGCGCCGCCCAGCAAGGTGTAGATAATAAACCGCCGCTTTTCTACAGGCCCCTGTGCTTTGAATAGCCGGAACGTCTGTTGCCACTGCTCCCGGCGGGTGGTGCCCGAAATGACCAACAATGTGAGCACCGCCACCAAAATCCGAAAATACAGAATCTGGCTGCTGGGGAATGCCGTCAAGGCTTTCAGCGGAAACGGGATAAAGCCCCAAATGATGAAAGCGCTGATGGCCGCGCCGTGGTACCGGTTAAATTTCACAGGATTTTTTTTCAGAAGCGCAAAGGTAGAAGTTGCGCCGCGCACTGCCTAATACGCCGCATTGTCGGCTTAAAACAAACAAGTTGCGCTCAGAAACCAGACCAATGCGGCCGTTGGCTTCCTGTTTTGGCCGTGTTTTCCAGAAAACAGCCCCAAATCATTTTCATTCCCCTTCGGCCCACGGCCGAAAGTCAGCGTCACGGACTAGGTCTTCTGTTGTATATTTGACTAACAGATGGAGTAATCATGTTTAGTTTCAAAGAAATTGCCCAGGTAATGGGAGGCATGTTGGTGCAGCACACAGGAGAGTATCCCGTGCAGCACCTGGTCACCGACAGCCGTAAAATCGCCAATGCCGCTTCTTCGGTGTTTTTCGCCATCCGGGGCGAATTCCATGACGGGCACCAGTACCTGTCTGAACTGTATGCGGCCGGGGTACGGCAGTTTGTGGTGGAAGACGCGTCGGGCATCATGGATTTGACCAGTTACCCGCAGGCCAACGTGTTGCTGGTGAGTGACAGCATTCAGGCCATGCAGCGGCTGGCGGCTTACCATCGGCGTAAGTTCAGCATTCCGGTCGTGGGCATTACGGGCAGCAACGCCAAAACCATTGTCAAAGAGTGGCTCTCGCAGTTGTTGAGCGTGTCTGAACGGGTGGTCAAAAGCCCCAGGAGCTACAATTCCCAGATTGGCGTGCCGCTCTCGGTGTGGCAAATGAACGAAAGCCATACCATTGGCGTGTTTGAGGCCGGTATCTCCCAGCCAGACGAGATGGAGCACCTGGCCAGCGTGCTGCAACCTACCCTAGGCGTGTTTACCAACCTGGGCTCGGCGCACGACGAGGGTTTTACGTCCCAAACCCAGAAACTGCACGAAAAGCTGAAGCTGTTCGCGCACGTGACCCAACTCATTTACTGTGCCGACCAACCCGTGGTGCGCGAAACCATTCAGGCCGAAGGTTTGCCCGGTTTTGCCTGGAGTACGCAGGAACATCCGGCGGCGCAGGTGCAGTTGAAGGTGCTGGAAATGCACCACGGCAAAACCAAAGTCCGGTTCCGGTACAGAGGAAACGGTCAGGATTTGACACTGCCCTTCGCCGATGAGGCTTCCCTAGAAAACGCCCTCCATTGCCTAGCCGTGTTGCTCTACCTGGGCGTGAAGCCCGAAGAACTGGGCAGTCGGTTTGAACGCTTGATGCCCGTAGCCATGCGCCTGGAGCGCAAAGAAGCCATCAACGGTTGCTACGTCATTGATGACACGTATAACAATGACCTGGCCGGGCTGCGCATCGCGCTGGATGTACTGGGCCAACAGGCTCGGCGGGGTCGGAAAACCCTCATTGTCTCAGATTTACTGGAGGCCGGGCTGGAAGAACACGCGCTCTACCAGCAGGTGGCGCAGGAAATCACGGCCCGGGGCGTAGACCGCGTCATCGGGATTGGCGACATCATTACCCGCCACCAGGACTTTTTCCCGAAGGGCAGCGAGTTCTACCTCGGCACCGATTCCTTTCTGGGCCAGCTCCGCTCCGAGACCTTCCGGCAGGAAACCATTCTGGTGAAAGGCGCGCGCGTATTCCACTTTGAGAAAATTGTGGCCGCCCTGCAACAGCAGGTACACGGCACCATGCTGGAGGTGAACCTAGATGCGCTGGTGCACAACCTCAATTATTACCGCGCCAAAGTGCCCGCCCCAACCAAAATCATGGTCATGGTCAAAGCCTTCGCCTACGGCGCAGGCGCGTACGAGATTGCCAACCTGCTGCAGTTCCACCGCGTGGATTATTTGGCCGTGGCCTATGCCGATGAGGGCATTTCGCTGCGCGAGCACGGCATCACGCTGCCCATCATGGTGATGAACCCCAGCCCAGACAGCTTCCTGAAAATGCAGCAGTACAACCTAGAGCCCGAGATTTACTCCTCAGATTTACTGCATCGGTTTTTAGACTATTTTCCCCAAAAGAGCCCTAAAACGCCACCCATCCACCTGAAACTGGATACCGGCATGCACCGCCTGGGGTTTGACGCCGAAGAGTTGGAAGAGGCCTTGGCTGTATTAGACCAAATGCCCCACGTGCGGGTGCAAAGCGTCTTCAGCCATTTGGCTGGTGCCGATGAAGCTTTATACAATGATTTCACGCAGGAGCAGATAACCCAATTCCAGCAGATGGCCACGCGGGTAGAGAAAGAACTGGGCTATTCGGTGACCAAGCATATCCTTAACTCGGCGGGCATTGTGCGGTTTGGCGAGGAAGCCGCTTTTGACATGGTGCGGCTGGGCATCGGCTTGTACGGCATTGAATCGGCGGGGCAGGAGCAAAGCAGTTTGCAGACCGTGGGCCAGCTCAAAACCACCGTTTCTCAGGTGAAATCCGTCAAAGCGGGCGAAACCGTGGGCTACAGCCGGCGCGGAGTAGCCGCGCAGGACAAGTACACCGCCACCATCGCCATCGGCTACGCCGACGGGTACGACCGCCGCTTCGGGAACGGCGTGGGTGAGGTGCTCATCAACGGGCAGCGCGCGCCCATCATCGGAAACGTCTGCATGGACATGTGTATGGTGGATGTAACTGGGTTAGACGTGCGGGCCGGAGATGAGGTGCTGGTATTTGGCGAAGGACTGCCGCTTACCGAACTGGCGGCCCGTATAGGAACCATTCCGTATGAATTACTCACCAACGTGAGCACGCGGGTGAAGCGGGTGTTCTTTAATGAGTAGCGTTTTAGGGCTCATTTGCGAAAACGAGCCCCAAAACGCGGAAAGTCTTTTCAACCATTCATCATAAGGAATGGGCCTAAGAAGAGATGGTGGAGAGTAAAACCCATCTCTACCTCCCAGGAGGGGAATCAATCTTTGCAGGAGAAAGGATGCGTGGTAGAGACAAGGCCGTGGCTGGTCTCTACAGGTACAATCATCACCGCTTTCGCTACTTTCCCCAGTTCCAGTCTTCCCCGAGCGTGCCTCGCTTTTGGCCCTAGATAAGCATCTACTAAGGTAGACAAACAGTTCAGGCCGAAAGGGCAGTGCGAGAGGGGAAGACGGGGCCTCGCGGCCGTGAGCGCTTACCGTAAAAGATGAAACAATACAGCACCTGCACCCACGCAATAAACGGACAAGCCAAGGGGACAGCAAACTGCGTGCACCTGCTAACCTCCCCAAAGAAGCCAATTTTAAGCAAGTGCTAAACCGCAGCAATGAACCAATAAAGGTGTAAGTATAAACAAAAATGCCACTGAATCTCCAGTGGCATTTTTGTTATGGGAAAGAACAAGGGAAAACCTAGCTTCGGCTATTCAATTTAGAAAGCAACCGCAGGATTTCAATGTATAACCAAATCAAGGTGACGGTAAGGCCGAAGGCGGCGTACCATTCCATGTTTTTAGGAGCGCCATAAGCCACACCCTGTTCAATGGTATCAAAATCCAGAATCAGGTTCATGGCGGCAATAATGACCACAAACACGCTAAAGATAATTCCGGCCACGCCACTGCTGTGAATCAAGGCCATCTCTACCCCAAAAAACTGCAGCACAAACGAAATCATGTAATAACAGAAAATCCCGAAGGTGGCGGTCAGGATAATGGATTTAAAGCGTTCGGTGGCTCTGATCACGCGGGTGCTGTACAGAAGCAACATGCCGCCAAATACGGTGAACGTCAGCAGCATGGCCTGGTTCGCAATGCCGGGGAACTTCGTCTCCAGCAAACCAGAGACTCCGCCTAAAAACAGACCTTGCAGCGCACAGTAAAGCGGGGCAATATAGGCCGCCCACTGTTTTTTGAACGTAATCAGGAAAGCCAGACCCACGCCCACCAGCGGAATGGAGATCAGGAAGGGAAGGGGCACGCCCACCATGCCGAACAAATCCCAGGCGAACACCGCGAACACCAGCACAATGCCCAGCAGCAAAGCAGATTTGCCAATGGTACCGTTCAAGGTCATCGCCGGCCCGTCTAACGCCTGCGGAACAGCCGCTTGGGTAAACGCTTCTTCTTTAAGAGCAGGGTTGTTTGAAGTGAAAAGTGACATGTTTTTTAGTTGGTTTTACGAAATTTACGAGAAATCCTTCAGGCGCGCAAGCCTGGGTTAGCTAATGGATGTATTTATCTTCGGGTAAGTGGTTACTCCACAGATGAGCGGAAAAGGATTTTTAGGAAACTGTAGCTTTCCTGCAACAAGATTTTAATATCCATCCTGGAAAAATTCACCTCGGGTTTCAGCATCACGGTAACAGGCTGAATGGACAGGCTGGTAGGCGCCTTTGATATAAGGTAAATGAATTCTAAGTCGAACAGGTAGCGATTGGTCTTGGTTTTCAGGAACACCTGTTTTCCTTTTTGGTTAAAACCTTTCAGTCCACATTGGGTGTCATTGATGGGTAGGTGGAGCAAGTGTTTGGTGAGAAGTTGAAGAACTTGAGAGATTTTGATTCTAATAGGCGGCACCTGCGCGTAATATTCTGTTTCCCTAACCCCCACTAGTATATCTGCCTCGGCTTGCATTAACCAATTTATGATCTTAGCCATACTCTCTAGGGTGTAGGGGAAGTCAATATCAGTATACAGGCAAAATGGGTTCAAACTTGCCTGTACGCCTCTGCGCACGGAAAAGCCCTTTCCTTGGTTGACTTTATGGTGGAGATAAGAAAAATGGGTCAGGTTTTCTTGTAAGAACTTGATGTCAGCCGGGTGAATGCCACGGGTGGAGCCGTCATTCACTAAAATTAGATGAATTATTAAATTTGGATGGCAAGCTTGCAACTGCCGAAGATTGTCAAATAAGTTATAAACCCAGCCGTCAGCGGGGTTATAACAGGGCACTACTAGGTCAAGCAGAGCAGGGGCTATGGGCGTGTGAGGTTAAGTTGTAGCAAATTTATGAAATTTTAGAGAGTTACTCGTATGCTAGAGGACTGGGTTGTGCATGAACTTGATAAATGCACATGGATAGAAAGAACTCTTTTACCTTTGCCGGAAAGGAAAAGGAGGCATGCCTAAAAAGTACGGTGACAAAATATACGCATTGATCAGTGCAGGGGCCATTTTACTTGTCTTCATAGCTGTGGTGGGCATAGATGTGGTTCTGCATCCGGGGCGTTACCTTTTTGAGGTGCACGGGGATCATATAAAGAATTACTACGTGGTGGCGTACTACGTGAAATATAATTCTGGCCTCTGGTTCACGGGCATGAATTATCCGTTTGGGGAACTTGCGCTTTTCTCAGACAACCAGCCGCTTTTCTCCTTTCCGTTGGCCTTCATTCATCACTATGTCTGGCCTATTGCAAACTATGTCACGGCGGGTCAGAACCTATTTTCAATTTGCTCGCTCGCCATCGGGGCCTGGATTATGCAACGGATTTTACTTAGATTCCATTTGCCGGGTTGGTACACGGTGCCCGTGGCGGTGATTATAGTGGCCATGAGTCCGCAGAACACGCAGTTTGACTTTCAGTATGCGCTCAGTTATTCCTTCGCATTGCTGCTGCCCTGGCTTTTGGTGATGAAATATTTTGAGAACCAGGGTAGTTGGAAGTGGTGGGGGCAGTATGTTCTGGTCTCTTTGGCAATTGGATTTATACATGTTTATTTCCTGGCTATCAATGGGCTCTTTGGGGTAGGGGTAGCGGTAGTCTATGCCATGCAGGAGAAGCAATTCAAGGTATCAGCAAAGTTGCTCCTAGGGGTGGTGCTGCCCAGCGCGTTCTTCCTGCTGTTTATGGCCACTGTAGACCAAGTAACTGACAGGCCCCAGCACCCTGAAGGTTTTTTTGTGCACCGGGCAAACTTAGAAGGTATCTTTTGGCCCTATGATCTTTTCTACCTGCCTCTCCTGCAGAAGGTATTTCCTTCGTTGCAAGATTCCCGGCAGGTGAGTTATGCCTACGCTGGAGTACTGGGTACTTTTTGCGTGCTGTTTTTTGTGGTGAGAGGGCTGCGGTATGTGTTTAGGAAAAGATTTCAGCTTGTGTTAAAGCCTGTATTGCCACTTGCCTTACGGTGGAGTGTATGGCCAGCGGTAGGGACGCTTCTGTTTTCCATGGCCATACCTCTTAAGTATGGTCTGGAGGAAGTAGTGGAAGGGTCTCCTCTTTTGGAGCAGTTCCGGGTTCTATACCGCTTTGCGTGGTCTTTCTATTATGTGTATGCATCAGTGTTGGCTTTCACGTTGTATGCTTTGTACCGGCGGTTGCGGCGTTTAAATAAAAAGGTAGCCGTTCTCGTGCTGGCAGCCGCCTTATTCCTATGGGCCCTTGATACCGTCTTTTTCCTCAGGAAGGAATTCCAGACGCTACGGGGTTTTCCGGTGGGATACTCCTTCAACGGGCAGCAAGACAACTTGGTAGAAGCTCTAGAAGCTAATGGATATGCTGTACATGAGTTTCAGGCAATAGTACCGTTGCCCTACTTCTGCATTGGTTCTGAGAAAATAGGCGTAGGGTATCTCTACAGGTCAGTGTACGAAGGCATGCGGGTGTCACTACAGACGGGGCTTCCGTTGGCTACCATGATGATGGCCCGTACGTCGCAATCACAGGCCTTGGCACAGGCCCAGTTGCTGAGCAGTGCATTGATTGAGAAAACGCTTTTAAGAAAGTTGCCCAATCAAAAGCCTTTTTTGCTGGTGGTCGCCCCTGGGCAGAGAACTCTGGCAGAGGAAGGGCTACGGCAGAAGGCCGCTCTCCTTTTCAAAACTGATAACCTAGAATTCTATAAGTTGCCATTAGAGGCTCTGCGTAAAAATGATAGGTCGCGGATAGCGCAGGAATTTACTCAAGATTCAGCTTCGTTGCCTAAAAAAGGGAATTGGTACCTAAGCCAAGACAAGCCCTTTGTTTGGAAAGGATTGGGAGCCAAAACTACGGGCGGCGTTTTTGGACAAGGTGCCCTACGGGTGGTAAAAGGGCCTCTGCCGCTTTTTGACGCTGTTTTTCCTTCTGGGGAAGATACCCTTTGGGAAGCCTCTGTTTGGAGTAATGCCGCTGCTGACCGGCAGCTACCAACGCTTTACTATGAGCAATTAGATGCCCAAGGGAAAGTGCTGGCACAGCACAAGGTGCTTGGGCATACATCCTTTGACGTGTATGGGAGTTGGGTAAAGCTTGATATCTCCTTCCCTAGGTTGGCTGCCGGGGAACATATTAAGATTTGGTTAGAGGGAAGTGATATCTGGGCAAGTTCTTTCCTGCTTAAACCAGTTGAGACTGATGTGTATTGGCCTTTGCCCAATAACAAGTTGCTGTTTAATAATTTTGCCATACAGGAGTAGGGGATATCAAGCCAAAGAGTTCTCCCCATGCATATCCCTGAACTAATACTGGTTTCGCCCTAAAAATGCACCTATTATGTATAGGCAAGAGGGAAAAGCACGTATCTTTTTGGATTCACCCGGAACACCTTGTACCTTGCAACTGTTTATAACAAGTCTAAATAAAGCAGAGACAGGTGCAAGAACAACAGAAAAGTGTGCGGGATTTGAAGATAGGGGAGAAGGGCATCATTTGTTGCTTAACTGACCCCGAGATGTCTTTGAAACTGCTGGAGATGGGCTGTATTCCCGGCGAGGAGATCAAACTCAACAGCCGTGCCCCCCTTGGCGACCCCATTACCATTATTGTGAACGATTACACCCTTTCTTTGCGTTTAGACGAAGCTGCTACCATCAAGTTAAAGGCTTAGTCTATGTCAGAAGTTCTAGCGCCGGCCCCCGCCTCCGTTCCCCATACCTCCTCCGCTTCCGCCACCCGCAAGGTGGCCAGAGTGGCCCTCATCGGGAACCCTAACTCCGGTAAATCATCGTTGTTTAACCACTTAACCGGTCTGAACCAAAAGGTAGGGAACTTCCCGGGTGTCACCGTTGACAAGAAAACCGGCATCAGCCAACTCACGCCCAGCCTCAAGGCGCAGGTCATTGACATGCCCGGCACGTACAGCCTCTACCCCAAATCCTTGGACGAAAAGGTCATCATCGACCTGCTCCATGACAAAAAGGCGGCCTCTTACCCAGACGTGCTCATCATCACCGCCGATGCCTCTAACCTGAAGCGGAATCTCCTTTTGTTCACCCAACTGGCAGACCTGAAGATTCCGGCGGTGCTGGCTTTGAATATGATGGACGTGGCCGAAAAGCACGGCGTCAAGATTGACCTGGCCGAGTTGCAGCAGGAATTGGGCGTGCCCGTGATTCCGGTGAACGGCCGTACCGGTAGTGGTCTAGCGGCGCTTAAGATTTTGCTTTCGCAGGAGTTGGAGAAACCTAAATCCTCCTTCTTCCAAATCCCCGATGAGTTGCTGGTGATGGTGCGCCAGATTCGCTACTACTTTGAACTGAGCAACGATTACCTGGCCTGGCACTACGCCCACCAATACCAGAAGCTTTCCTTCCTCTCTGAGGATGATAGAGAATACATTGGAGAACTGGTAAAAAAGTACGGCTTCCATTCCAACACGCTGCAGGCCGCAGAAACCATTGACCGGTACACCCGCATCAACGGCTTGCTGCTGGATGCCATGCGCGTGACCAAGGCCGAGAACAATGAGCAGTTCAGCAACAAGCTGGATCAGATTCTCACGCACAAAGTCTTTGGGTACCTCATCTTCTTTTTGGTGCTCTTTTTGTTATTTCAGGCCATTTTCGCGTGGGCGGCTTACCCCATGGAACTCATTGACACCGGCGTGGCCACCCTCAATGCCTGGATTCATACGCTGGCTGATGGCCCGCTCATTGATCTGCTCACCGAAGGCGTTCTGGCCGGGCTGGGCGGCGTGCTGATTTTCATTCCGCAGATTGCCTTGTTGTTTGCCTTCATAGCCGTGCTGGAAGAAACCGGCTACATGGCCCGCGTCACGTTCCTGATGGACAAAATCATGCGCAAATTCGGGCTGAACGGTAAAAGTGTGGTGCCTTTGATTTCGGGCGTGGCCTGCGCGGTGCCGGCCATCATGGCAACCCGCACCATTGACAACTGGAAAGACCGCATGATCACCATCTTCGTGACCCCGCTCATGAGTTGCTCGGCGCGCTTGCCCATTTACACGGTCATGATTGCGCTGGTGGTGCCGGAGAAGTATTACCTGGGGTTCATGAGTCTGCAGGGCTTGGTGCTGATGGGCTTGTACTTGATTGGTTTTCTGGCGGCTATTTTCTCGGCGGCCTTGCTCAAATGGGTGCTCAAAACCAAAGAGCGCAGCTACTTCATCATGGAGTTTCCTACCTACAAAATGCCGCGCTGGAAAAACGTGGGCCTTACCATTGTAGAAAAGGTAAAAGCGTTCGTGTTCCAAGCCGGTAAAGTGATTCTGGCCATCTCCGTTATCTTGTGGGTCATGTCTTCCTACGGCCCGGGCAACGCCATGCAACAGGCCGAGGAACGCGCCACCGCTGAACTTACCACGCTAAATCTAAACGAAGCGGATGCCGAGGCGCACATAGGCGGCCAGAAGTTGGAAGCTTCCTACGCCGGGCAGTTCGGGAAATTCATTGAACCCGCCATTCGTCCGTTGGGCTATGATTGGAAAATCGGGATTGCGTTGCTTACTTCCTTCGCGGCCCGCGAGGTGTTTGTAGGTACCATTTCCACCATCTACAGCGTAGGCGATTCTGAAAACATCTCCACCGTCAAAGAAAAACTGTTGGCTGAGAAAGATGCGTTCGGTCAGCCGTTCTTCACCCCGGCCCGGGCGTTTTCACTGCTTATCTTCTACGTTTTCGCCATGCAGTGCATGAGCACCATTGCCGTGGTGTACCGCGAAACCAAAGGCTGGAAATGGCCTATCTTGCAGATGCTCTACATGACCGGTTTGGCGTACGGTTCTGCGTTTCTGGTATTTAGATTGTTCTCCTGAGCAAGCGTTTCTGGCCTGTTTTCCTGAAAACGGGCCAGAAACGTGATAACAAACTGGTAAGAGCAATCCCGTGTGGCTGCCCAGGCGTTTTCGGGCTGTTTTTTGGAAAGTAGCCTTAATCAAGTCCCTTCCCGTTGAACTATTCACCTAACCAATAGGTTAATTCATATATAGAAAACCTTGCGTCCACGGGTTCTGTAGCTGCGGGTTTTGCGGATTTTCCTCCATGAAATTTCTATTGATAATATCTTAAAGCGCACATAATACGCTGTTGCTTGTGTTTCAGCGGATTTGTTTGTACATTTGTGCGATTAAAGTGAAATGGAGGGGACGAGAGAGTCCCCCTTTTTATTTGTTATCCAGAGTACCAATGGCCTTAGAGGAAATAATAATACAAGGATATGCCCAGGCAGCCCTGCCCGAACCCGACCTGTTCATTGTGAGCGTAAAAGTGTCTGACAGCCCGGTGCGGCCCAAAATAACCATCCTGGCCGACGGTGACCAAGGCATCAGCATTGACCAGTGCGCCAAGATCAGCCGCCGCGTGGCCAAGCAGATTGAGGAGGCTTACGGCGAGGAGATTTCCTATGTGCTGGAGGTGTCTTCGCCCGGCGTGGATTTCCCGTTGACCCAGCCCCGGCAGTACGCCAAAAATGTGGGCCGTCACGTAAAAATCAAGTTAGCCGACGGCGTGGAGAAAACAGGCGAGATACGGGAAGTAACCCAAGACGGCTTTCTTTTTGCCGAAGAAGTGAAAGTAAAACATAAGATAGCGTTGCTGGAGCCCGTGCACGTGGCGTTCAGTGATATTGTGAAAGCGCAGATTGTAATCTCTTTTAAATAAGAAAGACATGGATAGTTCAATATTAATCGAGTCGTTTGCGGAGTTCGCTAAATTCAAGAACATTGACCGCCCTACCATGATGCGGATCTTGGAGGACGTGTTCCGCACTATGATCCGGAAGAAGTGGACGACAGATGAGAATTTTGACATCATCCTGAACGTAGAAAAAGGCGACCTGGAAATCTGGCGTAACCGCGAGATTGTGGATGATAACTCGGAAGACATCTGGGACGATGACAAGATTGCCCTGTCTGACGCCCGCAAGATTGAACCCGACTTTGAAGTGGGCGAGGAAGTGTCTGAACTGGTGAAACTGGAAGATTTCGGCCGCAGAGCCGTATTGACCGCCCGCCAGACGCTGATCCAGCGCGTGAAGGATTTAGAGAAAGACCTGCTGTACCAAAAATACAAAGACCAAGTTGGGGAGATCATCTCTGGTGAGGTGTACCAGGTCTGGAACCGCGAGGTATTGATTCTGGACTCGGAAGACAACGAGCTGTTGATTCCTAAGTCTGAGCAGATCCCCAAAGACCGTTACCGCAAAGGTGACGTGGTGCGGGCGGTGGTGCAGCGCGTAGAGATCATCAACGGGAACCCTAAAATCATTCTTTCCCGTACTTCTCCTCAGTTCCTGGAGCGCTTGTTTGAAAACGAGGTGCCTGAGATTTTTGACGGTTTAATCACCATCAAGAAGATTGTGCGCGAGCCGGGTGAGCGGGCCAAGGTAGCCGTTGAGTCGTATGATGACCGCATTGACCCGGTAGGAGCCTGCGTGGGCATGAAAGGCTCGCGTATCCATACCATTGTGCGGGAGTTGGAGAACGAGAACATTGACGTGATCAACTACACAGATAACGTAGAGCTGTACATCCAGCGGGCGTTGAGCCCCGCCAAGATCAGCAGCATCAAGATAAACGAAGAAACCGGACGCGCCTCCGTTTTCCTGAAACCAGACCAAGTGTCTCTGGCCATTGGCAAAGGCGGGCAGAACATCAAACTCGCCAGTAAGTTGGTGGGCTTGGAAATTGACGTGTTCCGTGAGACCGAGGAGTTTGATGAAGACATCAGCCTGGAAGAATTCTCAGACGAGATTGAAAGCTGGGTAATTGACGAACTGAAACGCATTGGTCTGGACACAGCCCGCAGCGTGATGGCCGTTAGCAAGGAAGATCTGGTGCGCAGAACGGAACTGGAAGAAGAAACCGTGGAAGACCTGCTCAACATCATCCGCCAGGAGTTTGATTCAGAAGAAAGCAACAACAACTAGTGGTGCGCTTTATGTGCCGGGTTATTTGACCTTACTGGAGGGTGGGTGCCATTTTTGGCCTATTTTCCGGGAAACAGGGCAAAAACGCGAAGTCGTCAAGGCCACCCCATCCTTTTTAAATGAGTAAGAAACAAGTAACTACTAAAAGTAAATTATAACAGCATATTTGAACATGTCAGAAGAAAGAACGATGAGGCTTAAACAGGTCGCAACCACCCTAAACATCAGCCTGACCACGGTAGTGGACTTCCTGGGCAAGAAAGGGGTTGAGATCGAGAATAAACCTACTTCAAAAATTACCCCGGAGCAGTTCAATATGCTGTCGAAAGAGTTTGCTTCCTCTATGCAGGCCAAGGCCGAGGCGGCAGATCTGAACCTCCCCGGGAAGAAGCCCCAACCGGAGGAGCGCCCAGAGCCTAAGAAGCAGCCTGAGCCAGAGCCGGAGATGTTTATCAAATCCAGCCAGGTGAGAACCCAGCCAGAAGCACCCAAGCCAGCGGCCCCGGCAGCTCCTGCGCCCCAAGCCGCTCCGGCCCCGGCCGCCGCTGGTGGTTCTTCCTTGCCAGGAATCAAGATTCTGGGCAAGATAGACCTGGATGCGAAAGGCAGACCAGTGCCGAAACCAGCACCCGCTCCCGCCCCAAAGCCAGCCGAAACCCCTGCCCCGGTAGCACAGGCCCTAGCAGCGCCTACTCCGGCTCCTGTAGCGGAAGCCCCTGCAAAACCAGCAGAAGCACCAAGAGCGGCTGAAAAACCTGCTCCGGTAGAAACACCGGCACCAGCTGTACCGGCTCCAACGCCAGCTGCACCTGCGCCTGTTGCAACTCCGGCCCCGGCGCCACAAGCCCCGGTGGAAGCCAAAGCACCTGCTGCTCCGGTTGTAACTGAAAAACCTCAAGCACCAGCACCAGCTGCCCCGGCCCCAACGCCTGCACCGGTTGTTGAAGCTCCTAAACCCGCAGCTCCTGTACCGCAAGCCCCAAGACCAGAGCCAACTGCCCCGGCTCCGGCCGCAGCAGCGCCCGCTCCAACTCCGGCCGATAAGCCAGAAGAGCCCGTTGCGCCAGAAGTAGCCCAGTCCACCATCAAAGCCCAGGCAGACCAGCTGAAAGGCTTGACTGTATTGGGTAAAATTGAATTACCAGTAAGCGGTGGTCGTGGCAAAGGCGGTAAACCAGTGGCGTCTTCAGATGAGCGCCGCAAAGGAAACCAGCCAGGTGGTCAAGGCCAACCGGGTCAAGGCCAGGGCGGCGGAGACAAGAAAAAACGCAAGCGTATTGAAGTTCCTAAAACTGGAGCCCAAGGCAATGCGGGTGGTGGTAATACTACTGCCGCCTCCCAAGGTCACCGCGCCGGTGATAGAGCCACCAGTACCCGTCCGTTAGGGACAGGACAGGCGGCTAACCGCCAAGGCGGAGCGGGTGGGCCAGGCCAAGGACAACGTCCAGGCGGTGGCGGAGGCTACCAGGGCAATCGTCCAGGTGGCGGCCCAGGCCCGGGCCAACGTCCGGGAGGGCCAGGACAACGTGCCGGAGCACCCAACGCCCCACGCGCTGAATTGACCGATAAGGAAATCCAGGATCAGATCAAGGCTACCCTGGCCCGCTTGAGCGGAGGCAAAGGCGGAAACCAGGGAAATCGTGCCAAATACCGCCGTGAGAAACGCTCGGCCGTGGCAGATGCCGCTGATGAGCGCAGAATGCAGGAGCAGCTGGAGTCCAAGATTCTACGCGTAACCGAATTCGTGTCGGCCAATGACCTGGCCGCCCTCATGGACGTGAGCGTGAACGACGTGATCAAGGCTTGTATGAACCTTGGGATGTTCGTCTCCATAAACCAACGTCTGGATGCGGAGGCCATCACCATCATCGCCGATGAATTTGGCTATGATGTACAGTTTGCCTCGGCCGAGGAAGAGGAAAACATTGGGGTGGAAGAGGATGATGCAGAAGAAGATCTGCAGCCCCGTGCGCCAATTGTAACCATCATGGGTCACGTTGACCACGGTAAAACCTCTTTGCTGGACTACATAAGAAGAACAAAGGTAACCGCCGGTGAGGCCGGAGGTATCACCCAGCACATTGGCGCCTACCAGGTAACCACTGAGGCCGGAAAAGACATCACGTTCCTGGATACGCCGGGTCACGAGGCCTTTACCGCCATGCGTGCCCGCGGGGCCAAAGTAACGGACGTAGTTATCATTGTGGTAGCCGCTGACGATAGTGTGATGCCGCAGACGAAAGAGGCCTTGAACCACGCCCAAGCGGCCGGTTCGCCAATTGTGATTGCCATCAACAAAGTGGATAAGCCAACCGCTAACCCAGACAAGATCCGTGAGGAACTGGCCCAGTTGAACGTACTGGTGGAAGAGTGGGGTGGTAAATACCAAAGCCAGGAGATCTCGGCCAAGACCGGGCAAGGGATTGACGAGTTGCTGGAGAAAGTATTGCTGGAAGCCGAATTATTGGAGCTGAAAGCGAACCCAGACCGCCGTGCCGTGGGTACCGTGATTGAAGCCGCCCTGGACAAAGGACGTGGCTACGTGGCGACCGTACTGGTACAAACCGGAACGCTGAAAATTGGTGATATTCTGGTAGCAGGCTCGCATTACGGCCGTGTGAAAGCCATGACCGATGTGTTAGGCCGCCGCCATAAGAAAGCCGGTCCATCCATGCCAATCCAAGTATTGGGTATTGACGGGGCGCCGCAAGCCGGCGATAAGTTTGTGGTGATGGAGACAGAGCGTGAAGCCCGCGAGATTGCCGTAAGCCGTCAGCAATTGCAGCGTGAGCAGAGCATGCGAACCAAGAAACACATTACCCTGGATGAGATCGGTCGTCGTTTGGCCATCGGTACGTTCAAGGAACTGAATGTGATTGTACGCGGTGACGTGGATGGTTCCGTAGAGGCCCTTTCAGACTCCTTACTGAAACTGTCTACCGAAGAGGTACAGGTGAACATCCTTTCCAAAGGCGTAGGTCAGATCTCTGAGTCAGACGTGCTGTTGGCTTCGGCCTCAGATGCGATCATCATTGGTTTCCAGGTGCGTCCGTCTGTGAATGCCCGTAAGCTGGCAGAGAACGAGCAAATCGATATCCGTCTGTACTCCATCATCTACAACGCCATCAATGAGCTGAAAGACGCCATGGAAGGTATGTTGGCGCCAACCGTACAAGAGGTGGTAGTTGCCAACGTAGAAGTACGCGAGGTGTTCAAGATCACCAAGGTGGGAACCATTGCCGGCTGTATGGTCACAGATGGCACCATTACCCGTAACTCCAAGATACGTCTGGTGCGCGATGGTATTGTGGTACACTCCGGTGAGATCCTGGCCCTGAAACGCTTCAAAGACGATGCCTCAGAAGTGAGACAAGGCTACGAGTGCGGTGTCAGCATCAAGAACTTCAACGATCTTCAGCAGGGCGACATTATTGAAGCCTACGAAGAGCGTGAGATCAAACGGACGCTGTAATCCAGAAGAGATCAACTGTTCCTATCAACCAAAGAGAGCCCCGCCTGAGAAGGTGGGGCTTTTTTGTGCTTAGCACCTTAGCCTTTAAGGCTGATTTTCTGAAAAGAGGCCGAAAACAGCGTGGTGCGCCTTTGAAGAAGGTGGTGGAGAGCAGAACCTATCCTCCACGAGGGGAATTCTTCTACTAGCGTTCTACTACCAGTTCTCTATAGCACGGATTTTCGCCGGAGACACCTCACCCCAGTTCCTCCTCCCATCTAAGCTTGTAGGGAAAATTTCTTTTCTTGCTGTTCGGGAGTTCTACTCCTGAACCTGCCTGCCGGGGAGTTCCACTCCGCGGGGAGCCACGGGTAAAAGAAGGGGAGTGGAACTCCCCGGCAATAGGCTTCTGGAGTGGAACTCCGAAAGAACGGTTTGATTCTCTGGAATCTTTTGGAAATAAATAACCGTTCCTTTTTCCTACAAGATGAGCCTCCCACGGAGAGGGGAGCCCCGCTGATGCGTTTCTGGCCTGTTTTACTTAAAACAGGCCAGAAACGCAGGAACCAAAAGGTAGAGACCAGCCACTGCCTTGTCTCCGGCACGCATTGCTTTCTACGGTTAGTTTTCCCTGCGAGGGCAGACATCCTTCCCTCAGCGTTTAGGGGCTGGTTTCAGGAAAATGGGCTGGAAACGGCATTGGCGCAGACACTCGGAGGAGCTGCGCGCCCTACGAGGTCTTTGGAGCGAGCGGCACCAGGTAAGCAGGCCCCAAACGCGAAACCCGGGAGGTCTTCAAGGCCTCATAGGTTTAGAACCAATTGGCGCGAGACTTTAGTCTTGTACCTGGGGATGAAGCGATTCTCCAGACTCGCCGGGAACCACCAGCGCAGAATGGCGGAACAGCGGTTAGTAACTTTCCCCGAATCTCGTTTCGCTAAGTAGAAGCTGCGTTTTAGGCTTGTTTTCAGTAAAAGAGGGCATAAACAGGAAAGCCTCTTCTAAAAGTAGAAGAGGCTTTCCTGTTTACAAGTCACGGCTAATAAAGATTAGAAGAGCAGGAACTTGCGGTTGCGTTTGTTCAGGCTCTGCTGGTACATCTTGCCGTTAGGATTATCCTGGTCAATCAACCGTTTAGATTTCCGCTGTTTCGCTTTCCGGGTCTTCGCCTTACTCTTATAATCAGTAACGGCAAAGCGGCCTTTACCGGTATCATATTTAATGCCAGGCAAAGCCGCATTGGGCTTGGAGGTCATACCGCCGCTGGTTTTGGCAGAGGCTACGGCCTTTTGTTGGTCAAGAAGCATACTGCGATCCATGTTTCCAGCCGCCACTTGGCCTTTTTTTACGCCATCGGGGCCACGGCGGCTGGTTTTTTTCGCCTTTTGCGCCGTCACTTCAGACGCACTTGCCCCCAGCAGCAGGAGCGTCATGGCAAATGCAACGTATCTGAAAAAATTGATCATATAGAATTGATGCGGAGAGATGTAGGAATATGGGGTGTAACGCTAAACGCAGGTCTACTGTTCCAGAGATGGAAACTTAAATTTGAGTAAAATATTATACTTTCCTAAGCTTTTTCCCCTAAAAAGCAGAGGTGAAGAGTATTTTTAACGGGTGGGCGGTGAGAGGAACATTCTGTGTGGATTTCTTTATATTTGCGCCTCTTATTTTTGGAAAAACAGACGTTTAGAAAACAGAACATGGCCCAATACAATAACCTTCTGCTGGAGAACAAAGGCGGTATTTTGTTTATCACGGTAAATCGTCCTAACAAGATGAATGCCCTCAACATTGAGACGGTAAAGGAAATCAACAACGCCTTTCAGGAAGTGTATGATGATACAGAGGTGCGGGGAGTGATCCTGACGGGAAGCGGCGAGAAAGCGTTTGTGGCCGGGGCCGACATCTCTGAGATTGCCGAACTCAACGAGGTGAACGGCCGCCGTTTCGCGGAGCGGGGCCAGGAGGTGTTCTCCCTCATTGAGGAGTGCCCTAAGCCCGTGATTGCCGCCGTGAACGGGTTTGCGCTGGGCGGCGGTTGCGAACTGGCCATGGCCTGCCATATACGGGTAGCCAGCGAGAACGCGCGGTTCGGGCAGCCCGAGGTGAATCTGGGCATTATCCCCGGCTATGGCGGTACCCAGCGCCTGACCCAATTGGTAGGCAAAGGCAAAGCCATGGAACTGATGATGACCGGCGATATGATCTCGGCCGCCGAGGCCAAGGAGGTAGGATTGGTGAACCACGTGACTACGCTGGAAGACCTGAACGGCAAGTGCCTGGAGATTATGCAGAAGATTGTCGCCAAAGCCCCGCTGGCGGTTGGCATGATCGTGGACTGCGTGAATGCCTGGTATGACAAAGAGGAACACGGGTACCAGACTGAGGCCAACTCTTTCAGCCGCTGCTGCGGGTCAGAGGATTTCAAAGAAGGCACCTCGGCGTTCTTAGAGAAACGTAAGCCTGTCTTCAAAGGAGAATAATCTTTTTGGCCGCTTCCATTTGTTCCAATCACTCAGTTACTCCCGTTTTTAGGCTGTTTTGCATAAAACAGCCTAAAAACGGGAGTAACTGTAAACAGGCAGCTATGTTTCGTTTCTATTCTTATTTGACCATTATCACCTCCGCCTCTAGCCTAGTATGAGCCTTGCAAAGAAACTGGTAGGGCAAACCGCGGCGTACGGGCTCAGTAGCATTGTAGGCAGGGCCCTCAATTACCTGTTGGTACCCCTCTATACGGGTGTTTTTGAGCGCGAAGAATATGGGGTGGTGACCAAACTCTACGCCATTGTCGCTTTCCTAAACATTGTGTACACCTTCGGGATGGAGACGGCCTTCTTTAGGTTTGCCAACAAGCCAGGGGTAAACCGGCGGGAACTCTACCATAAGGTGCAGACGCTCATTATGGTCTCTAGCCTTCTTCTAACCGTAGTTATTGTCCTCTACGCCTCACCCATTGCGGCGGCCCTGGACTACCCCGGCAGGGAAAAATATATTATCTGGCTAGCCATCACCATGGCCGTAGATGCTGTCTCGGCCATTCCGTTCGCGCGCTTGCGGTTAGAGAATCAGGCAATTCGCTTTGCTGTTATTCGGCTTACCAATATCTTTCTGGTGATTGGGGGAAACTTGTTTTTCCTGATTTTCTGCCGACAGGTGTACGAAGGCAAATACCTGGCAGAGCTACGCCCAATAGTGGAGACTATTTACGACCCTGGCCTTGGGGTGGGCTATATCTTCCTGGTGAACATGGTGGCCAATTTGCTGTTTATTCCCCTGTTGTGGCGGGAGTTCTCAGATTTTCGGTTTAGGCTGAATCTTGGGGAGATGAAGCCGATGGTGGTGTACGCTTTCCCTATTTTAATAATGGGGCTTGCCGGTGCCACCAATGAGATGCTCTCCAGAATCATGCTGGAATACTGGCTGCCCGAAGGCTTTTACCCGGGGGTAACCACAGACCAAGCATTGGGAGTATTTGGGGCCACCTATAAACTGGCTATTATGATGAGCCTCATGATTCAGGCTTTCCGGTATTCGGCGGAGCCGTTTTTCTTTTCGCAGGCGCAGGATAAAAATTCCCCCAACACGTTTGCCGTGGTCATGCGGTGGTTTGTGATTGTGTGCGCCTTGGCCTACCTGGGCATCAGCGCAAACCTAGACATCTTTCAGTATTTCTTAGGGCAGGAAGAGTACCGCACAGGGTTGGAGATAGTGCCCGTCCTGCTGTTGGCCTATCTGTTCAACGGGGTGTATTACAACCTTACCGTCTGGTTTAAACTCACAGATAAAACGCATTACGGCACATACATCACCATCTTTGGGGCGGTTGTCACAGTGGTGGCTAATTACCTGCTTATTCCGGTATTGGGCTACATGGGCAGTGCCATTGCGGCCTTTCTCTGCTATTTTTCTATGTCTGTGGTGTGCTACGTGATTGGGCAGAAGTATTTTCCGGTGCCGTATCCGTTGAAAGCTATTTTTGGGTACTTGGTTCTGGCTTCTGGCCTTATCTGGCTGGCGTACGCGTGGGAGATGGAGAATTTCTGGCTTCGGCAGGTGTACCATCTGGGCTTGTGCGGGGTATTTCTGGCCGTGGTTTGGGTGGTGGAAAAACCCATGCAGCGGCAGGTAAAAGGATAATTTCCTATATTAGCTGTCTATGACGAGCACCCTTCCTGTTAAAATCATCAATCTGGGCAAGCACCCGCTGCCTGCCTATGCCACCGAGCATTCTGCCGGGTTAGACCTAAGAGCCAATTTAGAGGCACCGGTGGCCCTGAAGCCTTTGCAGCGTACGCTTATTCCCACGGGGCTTTCCATTGAACTACCCGAGGGACACGAGGCGCAGATAAGGCCCCGCAGCGGGCTGGCATTCAAGCACGGCATCTCCATTGTGAACAGCCCCGGCACCATTGACGCCGATTACCGCGGCGAGATCAAAGTGCTGCTGGTGAATCTCTCAGACACAGATTTCGTGGTGGAAGACGGCGAACGTATTGCGCAGATGGTCGTAGCTAAATATGAGCGCGTAACGTGGGAAACCGCAGAAGAACTGACGGAAACCCAACGCGGGGCCGGGGGGTACGGCAGTACCGGGAAACAATAAATTGACTATCTTCGGTTTTTACCCTATTTTAGGAAAAACAGCCTGAAAACGGGAAGAATGCATATCTAAAATGCAAGACAGCCGTAGGTAGGCCTTACTTAAGCAACCTTTATAAGACACACACACTATGAGAATCATTGTACCAATGGCCGGCATGGGCAAGCGTATGCGCCCGCACACCCTCACTGTTCCCAAACCCCTTATTCCTATCGCGGGCAAACCAATTGTACAGCGGTTGGTGGAAGATATTGCCAAGGTGTGCCAGGAACCTATTGAAGAAGTAGCCTTTATCATTGGTAACTTCGGGAAAGAAGTAGAGGCGCGCTTGCTCAAAATTGCCGAGTCTGTTGGTGCCGTAGGTTCCATCCATTACCAGGATAAGCCGCTGGGTACAGCCCACGCCATTCTGTGTGCTGAAAGTGCCTTAAAAGGCAATGTAGTGGTGGCTTTCGCCGATACCCTCTTCAAAGCAGACTTTAAACTAGATACTTCGGCCGAAGGCACCATCTGGGTGCAGAAAGTGGAAGACCCGCGTCCGTTTGGCGTGGTGAAACTGAATGAGCAGGGACAAATCACGGAGTTTGTGGAAAAACCACAGGACTTCGTGTCTGACCTGGCCATTATTGGTATCTATTACTTCAAAGACGGCGAGTACCTGCGCAGTGAGTTGCAGTACCTGCTGGACAATGACATCAAAGACAAAGGCGAGTACCAGATCACCAATGCGCTGGAGAACATGAAGAGCAAAGGCTCGGTGTTCATTCCCGGCCAAATCTCTGAGTGGCTGGACTGCGGAAACAAAGATTCTACCGTATTCACCAACCAGCGCTACCTGGAGTACATCAAAGACGAAGAAGGTTTGGTGTCTGCCAGCGCGCAAGTGAACAACAGCGTGATCATTCCGCCGGTATATTTGGGCGAAAACGTGGTGCTGAACAATTCAGTGGTAGGGCCGCACGTTTCCATTGGGAACAACACGCAGGTGTCGGGCTCCGTGATCAGTAACTCCATTGTGCAGGAAAGCAGCAAGGTAAGCCATGCGCACATAGCTAACTCAATGGTAGGGAATTACGTTGTATACGAAGGGGTGCCTTCAGACCTGAGCTTAGGCGATTACAATACCCTGCGTGGCTAGACCGGATTAATTTTATGTTGAAAAGAGGACTCACGATAGTGGCCGTTTTGTGCGGGTTGGTGGCAGCGGGAGAAAGAAGCTATGCCCAGTCTGAGCGCAAAAAAGAGAAACCCACGTCCCCCGAAACCACCGGGGAACCTTCTCTGACCTTAAGCCCGCAGGAGCAGCAGCTAAGTGAGTCCTATTTTGTGGAAGGCATGAAGTTTTTCGTGTTGGAAGAGTACCCCAAGGCGCTAGACCGGTTCCAACGGACTTACGCCATCAGCCCGAACAACGCCGCCGTCAACTATAAATTAGCCGAAACCAGTTTGTTGCTGGGCAACGTGCGGGGTGCCCTGCCCTTCGCGAAAGCGGCGCTGGAACTAGAGCCCAAAAACAGGTATTACCATCTGCTACTGGCCCAGATCTATACCAACCAGCAGGAGTATGATGAGGCTATCAAAGTCTATGCCCGCCTAACCCAAGAACTGCCCAACACCGAACAGTACCTCTTTAACCTGACGGATCTCTATCTCTCCAAAAACCGTTTAGACGACGCTTTGCGGACGTTAGGCCAGATTGAAGAGAAGTACGGGCTCATTGAAGAGATTTCCTTTAAAAAGCAGCAGATTTACCTCAAGCAGAACAACCTGGTAAAAGCCCTGCAAGAAGGGGAAAACCTGATTTCCTCTAAACCAGAAGAAGTACGCTATTTATTGGCCCAGGCCGAGATTCTGGCCGCCAACAAGAAGTTTGCCGATGCCATAACCGTCACCCAGAAAGCCTTACGGGTAGCCCCAGACAATGCCTACGGCCGACTTATGCTCGCGGATCTTCTGCAACAGCAAGGCAAAACCGCTGAGGCCGATGCCCAACTGGAACTCGCCTTCGGGAACCCTAGCCTGGACATTGATTCCAAGGTGAAGATCCTGGTGGACTACATCCGGCGGTTACCCAATGAGAAAGTGGCGGCGCAAGCCATCAAATTAGCCGAACTGACCACCAAAGCGCACCCGCGCGAAGCCAAGGCCTTCGCCGTAGCCGGCGATATCTTTGTGAATGCCGGGCGTAAGTTGCCGGCGCGTGACCATTACGTGAAAGCAGTCGCTTTAGACCCCGGGCATTACAAAATCTGGCAACAGATAGTGTTACTGGACGGCGAGATGAACCAGAACGACTCCCTCATTGCCCATTCTGAACGGGCACTGGAGTTTTTCCCTAACCAGCCTATGTTCTGGTTCTACAACGGCACGGCGCACCTCATCAACAAAAACTACCCCAAAGCTACCAAGTCATTGGAGTATGGCCGTCGGCTGGCCGGGAATAACAGGGAGCTACAATTACAGTTCAATCTCCAATTAGGCGATGCCTATCATTCACAGGAGCAGTATGCACTGTCTGACCAGGCGTATGAGGCTGCCTTAGCCATAGAGCCTACCAACCCCCATGCCTTAAACAATTACAGTTATTTCCTGTCTATAAGAGGGCAGAACCTGGCCAAAGCGAAAGCCATGGCGGGCACCCTGGTCGCGCAGTTTCCAGATAATCCTACGTACTTAGATACGTACGCGTGGGTCTTGTACAAACTGAAAGAATACCAGGAGGCAAAGCGGTTACTGGAGAAAGCGGTAGCGGCTTCTTCAGACGCCACCATTATTGAACACTACGGCGATGTACTCTACCAACTGGGGCAGCGCGACTTGGCCCTCAAACAATGGGTACGGGCGAACCAGGTAGGCGGTGCCTCAGAGGGCATCAGCAAAAAGATCAAAGACAAGAAACTATATGAATAGTAAGAGTTATATCTACGCATTTGGGTTAAGTTTGCTGGTGTTGGTAGGTTGTCAGAAGAAGGCGGTACCCGTTGCCTCTGGAACCGTGGCCCCGGAAAACATTAACAAAGTAAGCGTTGTCAACACAGATTACACGTACTTCTCGGCCAAAGGAAGAGTACAGAGTGAAAGCAGCAAGATAAGTGCGAACCTCACCCTGCGCATGAAGAAAAACGAAGTCATCTGGGCTTCGGTGCAGGCCCTGGGCTTTGAGGCGGCCCGTCTGAAAGTAACCCCAGACTCAGTATATGTGGTGAACAGGCTCAAAGATGAATTCTTTGCCGGTTCGTATGACATGCTGCGGCAGCGCTACAACGTAGACGTGGATTTCAATACCCTGCAGGAAATCTTGATCGGGAATTTTGTGCCCAGTGACTCTAAGCGGGAAAAGCTGGCGCAGGAAGGCCCAGTGCAGCATTTGCGTACCCTGCGCACGAATCTACAGATAGACCAATTTGTGGACACCACCCGCTACAAACTAAAACGTACCGAGGTTCGGAACCTACAGACCAAAGATTTCATGACCGTAGATTACCAGGATTTTGAAGATCTGAACGGGAAGCCTTTTGCCATGGCCCTCCTGCTTTCCATTCAGCAACCGGAGGGAAACGCCTCTAAAACAACGGTGGTGGCCGTGAAGCACCGGCAGGTTTCCACGTCTGAAACTTCCCTGGATTTCCCTTTTTCCGTACCTTCGAACTATGAACGAAAATAGGGCGGGGCTACTTTATCTTTTATTATTCTTTTTCTTGATTGGGTGTCATTCTGCGGAGGCGCAGCAGAAAAGGACAACCCGTACCCCCTCCAAAACAGCCGCCAAAAAAGCACCGGTCAAAAGCAAAGCGCAGCTGGAGCGCGAAAAAAACGCGAACCTGAAACGTATTCAGGAGGCTAACCGCATTCTGCAGCAGACCGCCCAGAAAAAGCAGGCTTCCCTGGGGCAGCTCAACGTGATCAAAGAAAAGATTACGGTGCAGAAAGGGGTGATCACCAACATTTCCTCAGAAATCAGCTACCTTAACCGTGACTTGCGCACCACTGAGCAAAAAGTGGCCGATGCCCAGGCAGATCTGCAGCGGCTTAAGAAAGAATATTCGCGCCTTATTTACGCAGCCTCCAAAACGGCCAACAGCTACAACAAACTCATGTTCCTGTTTGCCTCAGATTCTTTCAACCAGATGATGCGGCGCATGAGTTACCTGCGCCAGTACACCGAGGCCCGTAAAAAGCAGGCCGCCGCCATAGAGGAAGTGCAGCAGAACCTCAACCAGCAACTCAACACCCTTACTTCGCAGAAAAAACAAAAGAGAAGTCTCTTGACCGTACAGCTGAACGAGAACAAGAACCTGCTCTCTATGCATGACCAGCAAGACCAAGTGATTCAGCAACTCAGTAAGCAGGAACAATCGTTGAAGCAGGAACTGGAGCAACGCCAAAAAGCCGTTCAGCAATTAGACAGGTTGATTGCCGCCAGGGTTCGGGAGGAAATTGCCCGGGCCGCCGCTGCCGCCAAGGCGAAAGCTGCCCGTGAAGCCGCCGCCGCCGCGGCCAAAGCCGGAAAGCCCGCTGGCACAGGCACCAACCCCGGCGCGGCCACCAATACCAAGGCTACCGTTTCCCGCACCGACCGGGTGACCCTTACCCCCGAAGCCGCCGTCCTGTCCTCTAACTTCGCGGGGAACAAAGGCCGTTTCTCCTGGCCGGTAGAACGCGGGTTTATCTCGCAGCGGTTCGGACGGCAGGCCCATCCGGTACTCAAGGGGGTGGTGGTAGAGAACCGGGGCATTGATATTCAGACCGGAGCCAATGAACGGGTGAGATCCATCTTCGGGGGGAAAGTATTGACGGTGCAGACCATCCCGGGCATGAACAATATTGTGATGGTGCAGCACGGCGAGTACTTTACCGTCTACGCCAAACTCCGCACCGTGACGGTGACCGAAGGACAGGAAATCAGCGCCAAACAGACCATTGGTACCGTGTACACAGATGCCGAGGGAACCTCTGAGCTTCAGTTCCAAATCTGGAAAAACCAATCCAACCTAAATCCGCAAGGCTGGCTCATGCCGAAATAAAAATTCCTGTTTTGCGCCTGTTTTTCCAGAAACAGGCGCAAAACACCTTTGAGGGCAGGGGCCCCTTGTGCTTGCCCTTGATTTCCAGATGGCTAGTCTCAAACAGGAATTCCTGTTTTAAGGCTTTTTTGCCGAAAACAGGTTAGAAAACAAAGGGGTAGAGAACTGCGGTTCTCTACCCCTTTGTTTTGAATGGGAAGTTGATAGCGTTGAAAGGCGGTTATAGGTTTCAGCTTGTGGTTTCCGGCGAGTCTGGAGACTCGCTTCATCCTTTGTCCCGAGACTAAAGTCTCGCGCCAGCCAGCAAGTATTTGCAGCAGCTAGTTTGTAAATAGGAGGACAAATAAAACATGCCTTTTGTCATCCTGGAAGGATCTTGTGGGCAAGCTAGAAAAGCACTAATGAAACAAATTTGCCGTTCACGGCCAAGATCCTTTCAGGATGACAGGGAAAAAGAAGTAGTGCTTATTCCTGACCTTGTACTTCGGTTCGATTTCCAGTTACTCCTTTTAAACCTGTTTTCTAAAAAACAGCCCTAAAACGGAAGCGAAGGTCAACGTTTGTAAATAAGGAAAACCGCAGGTTGTTTGTGAAGGTCAGGTACGTTGCCTTTCCAGTCCGCCACCCGCAGGGTTTTGATGAATTCATTGGAGCCCGTGATGTTGGCGGCAATGCACAGCTTGGTGTCTTTGCTTAAGTGCAGCAGCAAATCGTCTATCATCTGTTTGTTGCGGTAAGGTGTTTCCATGAAGATCTGGGTCTGGTCTTTCTGCGCCATTTCTTTCTCCAACCCCTTCAAGGCCTGAATACGGTCACGTTTCTCAATGGGCAGATAGCCGTGAAACGCAAACGACTGACCGTTGAATCCCGAGGCCATCAACCCCATCAGAATAGCCGAAGGGCCTACCAACGGCACTACTTTCACGCCGTGCTGGTGCGCCAGACGCGCCAACTCCGCCCCCGGGTCTGCCACGCCCGGGCAACCGGCCTCTGAAATTACCCCGGCATCTTGTCCGGCAAGCAAAGGCTTTAAGGCAGCGGTTAATTCGGCATCAGAGGAATTCTTATCAATAACCGTAATCTGTAGTTCTTCTATGGTTTGGCTGGGTGCAATGGATTTGATGTAGCGACGGGCGGTGCGGGCATTCTCCACCAGAAAACAGGTGAGCTCCGCCGTTACCTCGGCCACCTGCCGGCAAATGACATCTGCCGCTGTGTCCTCGGCCAAAACAGTGGGAATTAAGAAGAGAGTGCCTTTGGCGGGTGTGCTCATGTTTCTTTGGTGTTTTATCTAAAAGGGGTTCAAAACAGGAGAAGCAGCTTTTCTCTCTTTTGTCATCCTGATTATCTCCCTGCTGTCATCCTGGAAGGATCTTGTGGGCGAACTAGATAGACTTGGGCTTAAGCGCTACAATCGTTCGGGGCCTAGGTTCGTTAGAATGATAGAATTTTAACTGAATTGCCAGAGATTCAAATAGATATTGGTTCAGAATAGGAGTAACTATCCCTGCAGAAACTCCATGGTTAACCCATAGAATTCCTGCGGTTGTTCGGCGTGAAGCCAATGACCGGCGTTCTCAATGGTTTCTATGCGGGCATTGGGGAAGAGTTTCTGAATCTGCGGTAAGTCCTGCTCTGGTTTAATGTAGCGCGAGTTGCCGCCGCGCAGAAACAGCGTGGGGTTGGTAAAAGGCGTGTCTGAGTCAATGTTACTCAGTACTTGAGGCAGGTTTGCTTCAATGGCATCCAGGTTTAGGCGCCAGCCAAAGCTGTTGTCTTCTTTGCGGTACAGGTTTTTGAGCAGGAACTGGCGGGTACCGTAATCATTTACATTCACGGCCAGTTGGTCATCGGCTTCCTGCCGGTTTTTAACCGAAGCGAGGTCAATGGAGCGGAAACCAGCCAGAATATCATCGTGGTGCGGGGGGTAGTACTTAGGAGCTATGTCAGCGACCAGCAGTTTGGAGAGCTTATCCGGGTTTTGCAGGGCGAAGTTCATGGCTACCTTGCCACCCATGGAATGACCAATAATCATGGGGTTCTGCAGTTGGTGCTGCTGAATGAACTCCAGCAGGTCATCTGACATGAGCTGGTAACTGAACTCAGGAGAATGCGGCGAGCGGCCGTGGTTGCGCAGGTCAATCAGGTACACCTGGTAGGTTTTGGAGAACTCGCGGCCCAGGGTCTGCCAATTGTCCAGCGTGCCGAAGAGACCGTGTAAGATAAGGAGGGGCTGGCCTTCGCCTAAGAGCTTATAATTTAATTCCATGGTCTGGAGGGGTTTCGTAAGAGATGCGTTTTAGGTCTGTTTTACAGAAAACAGACCCATTTCGTTTTGGTTTGGTACGGCACGCGGGGCCAAAGGGCTTTCAGTTGCTCTAAATCTATCAGCAAAGAGGTGATTTTAAGCTGTTCTCCGTTGGTGAGCGAAAGCGTGAGGTACTGGTAAGAACTCCAGAAGAAGCGTTTAGACAGGCTGCGGGTGTGCGTGATTTCCCTAATGTGCTGCGGGTTGAGCAGATACTTGCCGCCGGGTTGCAGGAGTAACGCGCTTTTGGTCTCTTTTTCCAATTCCAGGGCATTTTCCCGCTCATAGCGCCAGTACTGAAAATGCACCAGCAACGTGGGCAAAGCGAACAGAAACAGCACCGTGCCCAAACCAATCGCAATGCCTTTTTCCAACGGCGTATCATTCTGTTCCCGCAGCAGCATGCCCAGCATGGTACCGCCCAACCAGAAACTGAGCAACGACCAGAACACCATCTTGAACTGGCGCATGGGCGAGAGAAAGAACACCCGCTGCTGTTTCCTGAACAACCAGGCAAAGAACCGCACGCCGTACTGCGCCGCTATGACTAAGGCGGCTATTTTGAGCAACACGCCTAGCATAGCAGCCGGGTTTTAGGGCTGTTTTTTAGAAAATGAACCGAAAAAAGGAAATATCGCATTAGTAGTTGAGTTGGCGCAAGTAAAGCTGGATGGTGTTCTCCAAACCGTAATACAGCGCGTCACAAATGAGGGCGTGGCCAATGGAAACTTCAGCCAGGTTAGGCAGTTGCTCTCTGAGGTAGCGCAGATTGTCCAGATCCAGGTCATGGCCGGCGTTCAGGCCTAAGCCGCAAGTTTGGGCCACGCGGGCCGCCTCGGCGTAGGGTTTTACGGCCGCTTCGCGGTTGGTTAGGTAGTCGTGGGCGTAGGCTTCGGTGTAAAGTTCAATGCGATCAGTGCCCGTTTCGGCGGCGCCTTCCACCTGCGCGGTAATGGGGTCTACGAAGATGGACGTCCGGATGCCGTGGGCTTTGAACTTGGCAATCACGTCTACCAGAAAGTCTTTGTGTTTAAGCGTGTCCCAACCGGCGTTAGAAGTGATGGCGTCGGGCGCATCGGGTACCAGGGTCACCTGTTCGGGCTTTACGGCTAAGACCAGTTTGATGAAATCTGGGGTAGGGTTGCCCTCAATGTTGAACTCGGTAGTCACCACGGCCTTCAGGTCGTATACATCCTGAAACCGGATGTGCCGCTCGTCGGGCCGCGGGTGCACCGTGATGCCCTGTGCCCCGAACCGTTCGCAGTCCAGCGCGGTTTGCACTACATTTGGCCGGTTGCCGCCGCGGGCGTTCCGTAACGTGGCTATTTTATTTATATTTACGCTCAGTTTCGTCATGGTTCTTTTGCGTTAACGTTCTTCGGGATGAATGGAACAAAGATAAAAGAAACTTGATGTCACTTTCCTAAATGATTTCTGACCCGGGTGCCGTGGCACCTTTACTAAATAAACTATGAGCCTGAAAGAAAAAGTTGAAGCCGGCATTAAACAAGCCATGTTGGCTAAAGATAAAGTGCGTCTGCAAGCCCTGCGCGCCATCAAGTCCCAGATTCTGTTAGCCGAAACCGAGAAAGGCGGCGTGCAGGCCTTAACTCCAGACACTGAGCTGAAACTGCTGACCAAAGCCGCCAAACAACGCCGCGAATCGGCGGAGGTGTACCGCACCCAGTCCCGTACCGACCTGGAGGAAATTGAACTAGCCGAACTGGCGATCATTGAGGAATTCCTGCCCCAGCAACTGGACGAAGGCGATTTACGCGAGCGTCTGCTGGAAATCATCCAGCGCGTGGGTGCCTTGGGGCCTTCAGACATGGGCAAAGTAATGGGCGTGGCCTCCCGTGAACTAGCGGGCCAAGCCGACGGCCGGGCCATTTCCAACGCGGTAAACGCCTTGTTGAACAACACCAACGCCTAATTCCCAGGGGTGAGTACCTTCGACCTTTTCCTGCTTCTGCCGGTGGCGTACGGCGCTTTCAAGGGTTTCTTCAAAGGCCTAGTGCTGGAGATTGCCTCTTTGGCGACGCTCGTCATCTTGACCGTCTTCGGAATGAAAATAGTAGGGCTGGTGACGCCGCCCATCCATGAGTGGCTGGGTGACAAAGCCGGTTTTCTGCCGTTTCTTCCGTACCTGCTGGTTTTTACCGGCATCGGCTTTGCCGTAAGGGCGGTGGGCAGAATGGTCAAGAAAGGTGTACATTTAACCCCGCTGGGCATGATGGACAACGTGGTAGGAGCCGGGCTGGGCGGCGCCAAATGGGCGTTTGCCATTTGCCTGCTGGTGTACTTCGCCAACGCCACGGGCTTGGACGTGGCCCTGCAAACCGTGCGTGAGTCTGACGTGTACCCGTATTACCTGGATGCCGCGCCCAACGCTTGGGCTTTGGTGCAATGGATAATCCCCTTCGGGCGCGAGGCGCTGGAGTCATTTGGGTAAAATCCGCAACTGTCCGTTTTGAGGCTATTTTTACCAAAACAGCCTCAAAACGGGAGTAAGTCCTGCAAAACCGCAGTTGCTGGTCACCGTCAAGTTTCCATGTTTCTGTTTTAGGCCTGTTTTTGGAAAAACAAGCCTAAAACAGAAACATCTTGTTCGCCTTTGCTGGGTGTTTTCAACGGCTAGCCGAAAGGCTTCTGCGGATGGAGGCGTGGCTGGCTTCTCTCTTCTTCCTCTTTACTAAACAGGTTCCTGTTTTAAGCTTGTATTGCCAAAAACAGGCCCAAAACAGGAATATCTTTTTTCGCTTGGTTGCGTTTTCTTCTCTGTGCTGCTGCTTTTAGACAACTTTGATTCCTTTACCTACAACCTCTTTGACTATTTCCGCCAGTTGGGCGTAGAGGTGGAAGTACGCCGGAATGATGTGCCGCTGGAACAACTCAAAGCCTTGCCGCTAGAGGGAATTGTCTTGTCGCCGGGGCCGGGCACGCCCGAACGGGCCGGGGTCATGCCCGCCGTCATTGACTATTACCATGACCGCTTGCCTATGCTGGGTATCTGTCTGGGGCACCAGGCGTTAGGTCAGTTCTTCGGGGCCAAGGTGGTGAAAGGCCTGCGGCCAATGCACGGGAAAATCTCGGAGATTGAGTGTGTACCTGATCCCATTTTTGCGGGGCTTCCCGCCAGTATACCGGTAGTGCGCTACCATTCACTGGTGGTACAGGAATCTCCAGCAGATTTGGTACCGCTGGCGCAAACCTCTGAGGGGGAACTCATGGCGTTCAGGCACGCCCATTTGCCCTTATACGCGTTGCAGTTTCACCCAGAGGCGGCGCTTACCCCGCACGGACTGGAAATACTCAGAAATTGGGTGAATATTGCTAATATTACATCTTTAGAATAGATTATACTTACTATCAATACAAGCGATTTTCTCACATGAATTTGGAAATCAAGAAGGAAGGCGGGTTTGAGTACATAGATGAGGGCGAAGGCGAAGTGCTGTTGCTCCTGCATGGTCTGTTTGGGGCGCTGAGTAACTGGCAGGGGGTGGTCTCCTATTTCCACAAAAACTTTCGCGTGGTCATTCCGCTTATGCCGCTGTACGAAATGCCCTTGCCTCAGGCCAGTGTGCCGGGCTTGGTAGAATTTGTGGAAGACTTTGTGGCCCATAAAAACTTAGCTGACCTAACGCTGCTGGGAAATTCCCTGGGTGGGCACGTGGCGCTGGAGTTCGCCTTGAAACGACCTGAGTACGTGAAGCGGTTAGTCCTGACCGGTAGCTCGGGGTTGTTTGAAGATTCCATGGGCGGTTCTTTCCCCAAGCGCGGCAGCTACAGTTTTGTGAAAGAACGCATAGAATACACCTTTTATGACCCAGCTGTGGCTACCAAAGACCTGGTAGACGAAGTGTTTGAGATCACCAACAGCAACCCCAAAGCCCTCCGGATTATCTACATCGCCAAATCTGCGCAGCGGAATAACCTGAGCAAAGAGCTAGGCAGAATCAAAGCACCCACGCTATTGATCTGGGGCTTGAATGACACCATTACGCCGCCTGTGGTGGCCCATGAGTTCAACAGATTGATCCAGAATTCAGAGTTACGGTTCATAGATCACTGCTGCCACGCCCCCATGATGGAACATCCAACCGCCTTTAACAGTATCTTAGAAGAATTCCTGTTAAAGAACGCTTCGTATGATAGCTGAAGAACTGATAAACCAGATGGTTCCGCCCCTTAGACCCTCAGACACCGGCGAGAAAGCCGTGCGTTGGATGGATGAGTTCCGGCTGAACCAACTGCCCGTGGTCAAGAACCGAAAATACTTAGGTTTGGTCACCGAAGAGAACGTCATGGAGGCTAAGAACCCCGAGATGGTCTTAGCGGACATTCCTTTTGATTTTGAGCACGTGCACGTGCAGCAAAACCAACACTTCTACAACGTGATGGAACTGGCTATCAAAAACAAAGTGCAGGTGGTGCCTGTGCTGGATGACTTGCAGGAGTATTTGGGCGTAATTACGGTAAATGACACCATTTCGGCATTCGGTCAGATGTCGGCCATCCAAGGCCAGGGCGGAATTCTGGTGCTGTGCATGGCCGAGCGTGATTATTCGCTTAGTGAAATCAGCCGGTTGGTAGAGTCAAACAACGCCAAAATCCTGAGCGCCAATGTGTCACCAGATGAAGCCGATATCTTCCGGATAAAGCTGACCCTGAAAATAAATACCGGCGACCTTACCCGCATCATTGCTACCTTGGAACGGTTTGGCTATAAGATAACGGCTCAGTTTCAGGATACTTCCAGCGCGCCAGAAGACCAGGATAGATTAGATATGCTTTTACGCTACTTAAATATTTAACTTTCCTATAGTAGCCAAGGCACTATATTTGTGCTTTCCGTAAATTTATTGCAATCCCTTTGCCTCATCTGTCATGAAAATAGCAATAGTTGGTAAACCTGTGAAAGAGGAAGTGATTCCTTTTGTGCACCGGCTATTTGACATTTTGGCTCGGCAGGGGGTTCAGGTGACCGTGGCAGACCACTTCGTGGAGGCGTTCGCCCCACTTGCCAATATTCCTGCCCACGCAGAAGTATTTACCAGGGAAACCAGTCTGAAAGACGTCAATTATGTGCTGAGTTTAGGGGGAGACGGTACTCTTTTAGATGCAGTGACCTACGTGGGTGCCTTGCAGATCCCCATCATGGGTATTAACATGGGAAGACTGGGGTTTCTGGCCTCTGTGCCGTATGCCCAATTAGACATGGCCATTGACTCTTTGCTTAAAGGACACTTTACTTTAGAAGACCGGTCGCTCATCCATCTGGACAGTGACCAGGAAGTATTTGATGGCATTAACTTTGGGCTGAATGAGTTCACCATCGTGAAGCGGGATACCTCTTCCATGATTGCGGTGCATACCTACATAGACGGCGAATATCTCAACTCTTACTGGGCAGATGGTTTAATAGTGGCAACCCCTACCGGTTCTACGGGGTACTCCCTTTCCTGCGGTGGGCCCGTGATGATGCCGCAGACAAACAATTTTGTGATCTCTCCCGTATGCCCTCATAACTTAAACGTACGCCCTCTAGTGGTCTCAGATAAGAGTGTTATTTCCTTTGAGATTGAAGGCCGAAGCACCAGGTATCTCGTGTCTTTGGATTCCAGATCCAGGCCTGTAGATGCCTCTATCCAGTTGGCGGTCAGGCGTGAAGATTTCAACGCCAGATTGGTGAAATTGAACCAGGTGAATTTCCTGACCACCCTTAGAACCAAAATGCACTGGGGGCTTGATCAGCGAAATGGTTAAATAAAAACAAAAAATTATAAAATCCTATTACCTGCTTGTGGTAATAAAAAAAAGTATAATTTTGTCCGTTGCAGAAGAATGTTCTGCACAGTAAATGGAAGTTCAGTAAGTAATAGTTGATGGCATGAAAAAAATTTTCTCTACTTTTTTAATTTTGTTTGTTCTCTTTATGGCGGCTGCTCCTGAGGCAGAAGCACAGCGTTTCAATAGGAGAAATCTTTACAACAGCGTGGGGATCAGTTTGAATGCCATGAATTACTTTGGCGATGTAACCCCAGAATCTGACTTTACCAGCTTACGCCTGAACTCTACCCGCCCAAGTGTGTCAGTACACTTCACCCGTAAATTCACGCCCAGGATTTCTGGTAGAGCCGCTTTGTCCTGGGGAAGAATCACCGGTGATGACAGCAAAAGCGCTGACTTCTCTGAGCCAGAAAACGAGCCTAGATTCAAGCGTAACCTTAGTTTCAGAAATGACATCAAGGAACTAAGCGTACATGGTATCATTGATTTGTTTGAGAACCGCAGAACATACCTTCGTCGCCCAGACTTTACTCCGTATGCCTTTGTTGGTCTAGCGGTGCTACACCACAACCCCAAAGCGTACTATGACGGCGATAATGCCGCGCTGCCGGCCGGTTGGTATGAATTACAGCCTTTGGGAACTGAAGGGCAGTACGCAAATGGAGGTGGCTATCCAGAGCCTTATAAGAAGGTTCAGTTTGCGATCCCTTTCGGTTTTGGGGTGAAGTACAAGCTTGCCAGAACCTGGGATGTAGGATTTGAGATTACCTGGCGTAAAACTTTTACTGACTACTTAGATGATGTAAGTACTACTTACGCAGATAAAAATGATCTGAGTCAGGCCGCCGCCATCCTGTCTGACAGAAGCGCTGAGAATTCAAGAGCAAGTCAGTACCCCATTATCACTGAGAACGGGTACAGCAGAATAGAAGGATTTGGCGCTAAAGGAAACCAAAGAGGAGACGCCTCAGATGATGACTGGTACATTACCACTGGGTTTTCTTTAAATTATATCCTGGCTCCAGCAAGAAGAGGACCGAAATTCCGTTAACTCGGTAACACCTTTTGATTTGAAGTAAATGAGCCTAAAAACAGTACGCACACTCCTTATTTGCGCCTTGGTACAAATAGGGAGTGTTTTTTTTGTAGTACCTGCTATCGCGCAACAGCAAACGGGGCAACCCAGAACAACCAGTGAGCTAGGGGTTGGTATTGGCGGAGTCGTGTACAAAGGGGAAGTGGCGCCCAGGTACCGGTTGCAGAGTAACAGGCCTGCCCTCAATATTTTCTATAAAAAAGATATCTCTAGCTCTTTGGCCTGGAAAGCAAGCGTACTTATTGGGCGAATCAAGGCCGAAGATGAAGCTTATACAGATAACCCGTCCTTTCTGGCCAGAGAGCTGCCTTTGTCTATGTATAGGCAAGCTACGGTTACCACCAGCCTTCTGGAGCTGAGTGGCGGCATTGACTATAACTTCATGGACTACTATGATTTCAGACGCAATATCCGCTGGACGCCTTATTTTACGGTAAGTTTGGCCGGGTTGGTGTACAATAACAAAACAACGGCATATAGGAACGGCGTAGAAGACCCTAGTCTTATCTATCCATCTGGCAGCGGGAAAGACGCAGCCTATAGAACAGGATTTGCTTTTGCCGTTCCCGTTGGTGCCGGCGTAAAGTACGCCCTCTCTGAGCATTGGAACTTAGGCTTTGAAGCAGGCGTGCGGGTGCTCTTCACAGATGATTTCGACAACCTCACCGATCAGAATGAACAGGTCATGAACCCCCACAGCAGAGACCTGTATTTTTACAATGGGGTTAGCATTTCCTATACTTTCTATAAGATACACTGCCCCATTAAGTAAATGGGATAACGGTAGCGGAGAATCAAATGTGTATAATGTGCTAAGCTTTTCCTAAATTGCATTGAAATTTCTTTTTAATGAGCCTGAAGGAAAAGATAGACATAGGCAATTTGCCCCAACACATTGCCGTTATCATGGACGGGAATGGCAGGTGGGCAAAGAAAAAGGGCAACCTTAGGATTTTTGGCCACCAAAACGCCATTACGGCCGTGCGCGAAACCGTAGAGGCGGCGGCAGAATTGGGGGTGCGCTACTTAACCCTTTACGCTTTCTCAACAGAAAACTGGTCAAGGCCTAAGTATGAAGTAGAAGCCTTGATGCAGTTGCTGGTCAGCACCATCCGGAAGGAAACGGAGACCCTGAACAAAAACAATATCCGGTTGCAATCTATTGGTGATGTGGCGGCGCTGCCCCAGGCCTGCAGAAAGCAACTGGAGGAAGCAATTCAGCTCACCAGCCAGAATACCCGCATGACACTGGTCTTGGCGTTGAGTTATAGCGGCCGTTGGGAATTGGTGAACGCCATGCAAAAGCTTGCGGCGCAGGTAAAAGCAGGTGAGCTGGCGCCAGAAGAGATCAATGAGGCTACAGTGCAGAGTTGCTTGAATACGGCTGGCATGCCTGACCCAGAGCTCTTAATCAGAACCAGTGGGGAGCAACGCATCAGTAACTTCTTGCTTTGGCAGTTAGCGTACACAGAATTGTACATCACAGATTTACTGTGGCCTGATTTCAGGAAAGAACATCTTTATGAAGCCATACTTGCTTTTCAGCAACGAGAACGTCGTTTTGGAAAGACAAGCGAACAATTACAAAAAGCACATTCTTAATGAGTAAGTACTTTTGGCTGTTATGCCTCTTGGTAATGTCTGGTGTAACTGCCACCGCGCAGATCAGACTAGGTGTGGGAAGCAGCAGCAATGCGGCCACATCCATTGATTACGCAAATCCCCGTAAATATAAGATTGGCGGTATCACGGTAAGTGGTGCTAAGTTCCTAGATCCTACTACGTTGATTTCCCTTACCGGGTTGAGAATTGGTGATGAAATTGATGTTCCGGGTGACGCCATCAGCAGGGCCATTCAAAAACTTTGGGATCAAGGTATTTTGGGCGGGGTAGATGTGCGTGCCACCAAGATTGAGGACGATACTATTTATCTTGACTTCTTTCTAACGGAGCGCCCGCGCCTGTCCAGGTTTGACTTCGTTGGAACCTCGAAGGCCCAGTCAGAGGATTTGCAGAAGTCCATTGCCTTGAACAAAGGGAGGGTAGTGACAGATGCGCTTTTAAACTCCACCCGCACCACCGTTCAGAAGTTCTTCCAGGACAAAGGCTATCTCAATGCCCAGGTGGTTATCAGGCAAACGCCAGACTCTGTCATTTCTAACAGCGTAGCGCTTGAAATTAGAGTAGACAAAGGGGAAAAGGTTCGTATTGGCGAACTGGACATTGAGAGAGCCAATCCTGCAACCGGAAAAGCGGAAGGTACTGGTATTGGTGGTTTCTTCTCTGGCCTGTGGAGCAGTGAGGACGATGAAGTCTTTAGTGAGACCAAACTCAAACGCCAGCTGAAGAAGACGAAGGAAAAGAAATTCTATAAAGTCTTCACGGGCGCTAAATTCAACAAAGCGGAGTACGAAGAAGATAAAAAGCTTCTTATTGATTTTTACAACGCTGAAGGTTTCCGTGATGCAGCCATCCTCTCTGATTCTATTTATAAAATCAGTGATGACCGCATAGGCATCAAGATTGTAGTGGACGAAGGGCGCAGATATTACTACCGCAACATTACCTGGAGCGGTAACTACCTGTATGACGATGCCATGCTGGCCAGAGTACTGGGCCTGAACAAAGGAGATGTCTACAACAGAGAAGAACTGGACAAACGTCTGAACTATAACCCCAACGGAAATGACGTGACCTCCCTGTATATGGATGACGGTTACCTGTTTTTCCAGATTGAGCCCGTTGAAGTGGCCGTAGAAGGGGATTCCATTGACATTGAGATGCGCTTAAGCGAGGGAACCCAGGCCACAGTGAACTCAATCACTGTTACCGGAAATACCAAAACCAGTGACCACGTGATTCTACGGGAGTTACGCACCTTACCAGGGCAAAATTTCAGTAGATCGGCTTTGATCCGTTCGCAGCGGGAGCTTTCCAACCTGGGGTACTTTGACCCAGAGAAAATTGGAATGGAGCCCATCCCTAATCCAGAAAACGGGACGGTAGACATTCGGTACACGGTAGAGGAACGGCCTAATGACCAGATTACCTTGTCTGGTGGTTGGGGTGGTGGCCTTGGCGCGGTAGGAACGGTAGGTTTGGTGTTGAATAACTTCTCTCTGCGCAAAGCCGCCGATTGGAAAGAATGGCGACCTGTTCCTTCCGGAGATGGGCAACGGTTAGCCCTTAACATTCAGGCCAACGGTAAAAGATACCAATCTTATTCCTTATCGTTTACGGAGCCATGGCTGGGCGGACGCAGGCCTAACTCCTTGACAGTGAGTTTGAGCAAATCCATCCAGAGATTCAACCAGCTAGACGAGTTTGGCCAATCTGAAGATGCGTTCATTGACATTACCGGAGCAAGCGTAAACCTGGGCAGAAGACTGCGGTGGCCAGATGACTATTTTACCTTAAGTAATTCTATTTCTTACTTCAGGTATAATATGAGCAATGGCTCTACCATCTTCCAGGGCTATGCAGAGGCAGACCAGATTAGAGATGCGAACAACATCTCCTTTATTACCTCCTTTGCCCGTTCCAGCATTGACAACCCAACCTACACCCGGTCTGGTTCTTCCATTGGCCTGAACGTGACCTTTACGCCGCCTTACTCTTTGTTTAAGAGCACGGTCAATAATTTCCAGTGGATTGAATTCCATAAATGGATGTTTGATGCATCTTGGTTCCACTCTTTAAGTGGCGACGGTAAGCTGGTTTTGAATACCCGTGCCCACTTCGGTTTCATTGGAACATACGGTTCCAACGGAGTAATCGGGCCCTTTGAACGATTCAAGTTGGGTGGTTCTGGCTTAGGAGGAGGTTCCTTCATTGTGGCTACAGATTATGTGGGCTTAAGAGGCTACGAAGACGAAAGTATCTCGCCAAATGCGGCGGGTGGTATCGCCTTCAATAAATATGTGGCAGAATTGCGCTACCCGGTTTCTTTGAACCCAGCGGCTACTGTTTATGTGCTTGGTTTTGCTGAGGCAGGTAATAACTTTGGAAGCTACCGTGAATACGATCCATTCAAACTATATCGTTCTGTAGGGGTAGGAGCCAGGGTATTTATGGCCGCCTTCGGTTTGCTGGGCTTTGACTATGGATGGGGGCTTGACACCGTGCCCGGGCGCCCTGGTGCGAGTGGAGGTCAGTTCCACTTTATCATTGGTCAACAAATCAGATAATTGGAACAGAATTTGTTAAGATAGGTGTAATGAAGAAGTTGGGGTGCTTTTTGTTTGTAGGCTTGTTCTTTCTGTTTGGGCAGGATGTGGGTGCGCAGCGCTTTGGCTATATAGATTCTGGTTTTATCTTGCAGAAAATGCCTGCCTATGCCACAGCGCAGGCCGAGGTAGAAAAACTGTCGCAGACCTGGCAAAAGGAAATTGAGGGCATGCGGGCGGAACTTGAAAAGCTTCAAAAGAGTTATCAGGCTGAAGAGATCTTGTTAACGCCCGACATGAAAGTGAAGCGGCAGGAAGAACTAACCCGCAAAGATGCCGAAATACGGGAGTACCAGCGGAAGATGTTTGGGTTTGAGGGCTCTTTGTTTAAAAGACGGCAAGAACTGGTTAGACCCGTACAGGATCAATTATTTGAAGCGGTTGAGAAGATCGTTCGGCAACGTGGCTTGAACTTCATGTTTGACAAGTCTGGAGATGTGGTGATGTTATATACTGATCCCCGGCATGATTACACAGAATTTGTATTGGAAGAGTTAGGCCTTGCCTCCAAGGAACAGAATACGGCAGGTGCCCGCCCCGCAGATGCTTTGGTAGATGATCCCGCCGATGTGCCGCCACTCCCTGCAGGGGCGGTGACGCCACAAAACCCGACGACTAAAAAAGCAGAACCAATCCGTAAAACAACCCCGGTTAAAAAGAAAAACAATTAAACAACTAAGTAACTTACAATGAACAAACTGAAATCTCTGTTAGTAGCCTCCTTTTTACTAGTGAGTGTGGCTTCTTTTGCACAGACAGGAACCGTGAAAGTTGGTTATACCAACGCCAATTACATCATCAGCCAATTGCCTGAGAGCCGCCAGATTGAATCTGATCTGAAAGCCCATAGCAGCCAATTGGAGAAAGAGCTTCAGAATAAGTACAAAACGTACCAGGAAAAAGTAGAGGTGTACAAAAAAGGTGCCCCTACCATGACGGATGTGGTGAGAGCAGATAGAGAAAAAGAGTTGACGACGTTGCAAGCCTCTATTGAAGAGTTTCAGCGTAACGCTGATGCCTCTCTGCAGAAAAAAGAGCAAGCCGCGTTAGAGCCTGTCATGAACAAAATCCAGAAGTCAATTGACAAAGTGGCCAAAGAGAACGGATACACCCACATCTTTACCGCTGAAGCTTTGTTATACGGCCCCGAAGATGGAAACAGCTTCACTGACCTGGTCTTGAAAGACCTGGGCGTAACACCGGCTCCTAAAGGTGCCGCCGCTGCTTCAGCCGCTACCCCAGGTGCCTCAACTTCTCCTAAGCCAGCTGTCCAAAATTCAGCTCCGGTTAAGAAGAAAAAATAAGGTTTAAGACCTCTTTAAGTAAAGAGCCGGTGACGATTATCGTTACCGGCTCTTTATTTTTGTGCTAAATTTTGAAAAATAGGCTTAAAACAGATGCAATTACCAGGCGGCATAGAAGACGAGTATGAAGAATTGGCGAATGCTGATTCTGATGAGTTATATGAGCATCACCGCATTCAGGTGGATAAGGGACAGGCACTATTGCGGATTGACAAATTCCTGATGGATCGCCTGCCTAACGTGACCCGTAACAAACTCCAGGATGCCATCAAAGCCGAATCTGTACGCATCAATGGAAACCCCACCAAGGCTAGCTATAAAGTAAAGCCGTTGGATGTGATTACGGTTACCCTCGCTACGCCTCCCAGAGACACCGATGTTGTTCCTGAAAACATTCCTTTAAACATTGTATTTGAAGATGAGGAGTTGATGATCATCAATAAACCTCCCAGTATGGTGGTGCATCCAGCGTATAACAACTGGTCTGGTACGTTGGTCAACGGATTAGTGTATTACCTGCAGAATTTGCCTACTGCCAGAAACGGAGAAATACGCCCAGGCTTGGTGCACCGGATTGACAAAGACACGTCTGGGCTGTTGGTGATTGCTAAGTCTGAGTTGGCCATGGCCTTTCTGGCCAGGCAGTTTTTTGACCATTCTATTGAACGAACGTACTATGCCTTGGTATGGGGAGTACCGGCCCAGACAAAGGGAACCATTGTAGGACACATAGGGCGTAGCGCAAAAGATAGGAAAGTAATGGCGGTTTACCCAGATGGGGAATTCGGGAAGCCCGCCGTTACCCATTATGAGGTACTGGAAAGCTTTACGTACTGTAGTTTGATCAAGTGCAACTTGGAGACCGGGCGTACCCACCAGATTAGAGCGCATATGAAGTACCTGGGGCACCCGCTGTTCAATGATGCTACCTACGGTGGTGATAGAATCTTGAAAGGCCAACAGACAGGCTCCTACAAGGCTTTCGTCCAAAATACATTTGAGGTCTTGCCCAGACAGGCCTTGCATGCCAAGTCACTGGGTTTTATTCATCCTACTACGCACCAGTTCGTTTTCTTTGAATCTGACCTCCCCGTTGATTTTGTGGCTGCTTTGGAGAAATGGCGTCAATACGGGCAGGTTCTTCAGAATAGAATCAATTCTTAATAAAGAGGTTTAAAACTCAGCAGGACAGGGGTTATACCCTTCTTGGTTCATTTCTGTGTTTGGAACTGGCTTTTTTGGAGCGATTGGGAGGTGCACGCCTTTCTGAGTTCCCTTGGCTTGTCCGCTTTTTGCGTTGATTATTAGCATGTGCACGCCGTTTGCTGTCCCCTTGGCTTAGCTGCTTTTTGCGTGAGTGCAAGTGCTGTTCCATCTCTGCCGATATGCGCTCACGGCCGCGAGGCCCCGTCTTTCCCTCTCGCACTGCCCTTTCGGCCTGGGAAGTTCTCTTCTCTTAGTAGCTGTCTGTCCAGGGCCAAAAGCGAGGCGCTCTCGGGGAAGACTGGAACTGGGGAAAGTAGTAAAGGCCATTGCAGCAAGGGCAGTTATTGGTTGTACAAGTTATATTGTCCTTATTTTCCTGTAAAGCCGTATTCCCCTCCTCAGAGGAGTAGGGGTGGGTTCTGTTTCTCTCCGCAATACCGCGACCTCGTAGCGTCTACCAAGTCTGTGAGTGGCTCTGCCAACTCCGTTTCAAGCCTGTTTTCTCTAAATCTCCTTTAGAACACGCTACCCCCTTACGCTAGCAGATACTCTCCCTTTGAAGGGGGCGAAGGGGGATGTTTACGCCTGCTGGTTCACGTATTGCTGGTACGAACGCAATAACTCCCACTCCAAAGACCTTGTAGCGTCTTTAGACCTGCGAGTGTCTGCGCCAGCTCCGTTTCTACCGCACCCAAACCACAATCTGAAGGGCAGAACAGAAGTCCCCTCCTAAGGTAGGAAGGGCTGGGGGTGGTGGTAACCACAAAGCAAAAGAGCTACCAATCTGGGCTGCTGAAAGGAGAAGGTTCTAGGGGACTTCAAGCTACTTCCTCTTGATTGCTTATTCACTCATAGCCTCTAAATAATACCAGCATCACCTGGCTTTAGCGCTTTAGCCTCTTCTCCGGTATCTATAACTGCTGTCACACAAGCCTGCTCATGGTTCCCGGCGAGTCTGGAGACTCGCTTCATCCTTTGTCACAAGAAGGGAGTCTCGCGCCAGTTTACTTTCTAAACCTGTGGGGTCTTGGAGACCTCACAGGTTTCCGTCCAGTTTCCGCAAAATACCCCAAAAACGCATCAGCGGGGTTCCTCCTCTCTACTGGAAAGGGGCTAAGGATGAGGTTATCTTCTGCGGGAGGTCAGCAACTTATAATGATGCGCAGTATGACTTTGATATTTTGATTTCTATGGAGCTTTTATCTATTCAATTCGTTTTTGCACTATTTTTCCAAAAGTGTGCCAAAACTGAGTAGCAAGGAAGTTCTTTCATTTGATGGTTGTACAAGTGTTCATGTGCACTGCTGTTTTGGGCCTGGTTCTGCAAAAACAGACGTTAAACAGTTTCATTTTGCTGAGATTTGGCTCGTGCAATTTATGGCTTTGCTGTTTTCTGCTTTTGAGTTTTCTTCTGTACTGTGAGCTTACACCTCTGAGCAGGATAAGGAGGGGAATTTTTCCTTCAATCCGCTTTCCAAAAAAATCCATGGTTCAAGTTTCCTATTTGAAGCTATATGACTGAAGTTTGAAACTTCGGTAAAGCCGCAGCCTCAACATGTCTTTTCTGAAGTATAAGATGCAGCACAGAGCCAATTGTTCTGTGCGAACGGGGCATTTCTGCTTTTACCAAAAAAATTACGGCTCAAAACTTAGCTTCTAACGGATTCATAGGCTATAGAATATACTTGTGTAAAAAGTAGCCCCAGATTCATAGGATAACCAAAAGTAAGCAGATGATGCTGTTATGAAGGCATAAAAAAAGCGCCTCTTAATCTAAGAGGCGCTTTTTTGTGTTCTTGAAGGAAGATTACTTCATAGCTTTAAGGCCATTCAATCCATTTGTGGCATCAGCGTTGGCTGGGTCTAAGGTTTTTACCTCTTGCCAGTATTTAGTAGCGTTGGCTTTATCCTTTTTGGTATAGTAGTAATAGCCAAGGTAGTTGTTTGCCGTGATTAAGTCTCTCTTGTACTTCTCTTTATCACCTGCGGTAAGCTTGATAAACTCTTCGTAGTGAGGTTTGGCCAAGCCTTCCTTGGTTTCAGGGTCTAAGTTAGAGTTCACACGGGCTCTCCAGAAGTGACCATACGCATACGTAGGGTTGCTTTTGGTGATGATCGTGTACACGCTGTCTGCTGTCTTATAGTCGTCGTTCAACTCATGGGTGTACCCATAGTAGAACAAGTCTGTATTATTGGGAGGTGAAACGGCGAACTTCGCTTTATAGGCCTCAATGGCTTTAGGGTAGTCTTTAAGGCTCAGGTATTGTTTCGCCAACAGATCATTGTAAAGCGGATTCTTGGGGTCAACTTTTTTGGCCTGCTCAATAACCGCAATGGCTTCCTGGGGCTTCTTGTTCTCTACCAGCGTATTGGCATAGTACTCATAGTCTGACGGGATTCGTTTAGACTCATCATACTTATTGAAGTACGCCGTGATGGCTTCTAATGCTTTGTCATACTGTTTGGTGTCATAGTAAGTGTATGCCAACAAACGGTTCATGGCAATGTTGTTAGGATCGCTCTTCAGAACAGATTGGATCTCTGTCATGGCATTGGCGTAATCCTTTGTCAGGTAGAGGATAGAGGCGTACTTAGCACGGGTCTCAGGCGTGTTTTCGGCCATAGATACGTACTTCTTGATGTACTCAGAACTTTTCTCATACTGTTCTGCGCGGTAATACAGTTCTGCTAACTCAAGGTAGGTGGGAGCGTAGTTGGGGTCTGCTGCCAACGCGGCATCCAACGCTTCTTTTGCTTGGGTAAAGTTGCGGGACTGTACATAAAGTTGCCCTTTACGCAAGTGCGCTTTCGCAAATTTGCTGTCTGCGGCAAGGGCTTTGTCATAGTTCGCCATCGCCTTACCACCGTCTACCGTCTTGTTGTGCAGGTAAGCATCACCAAGTAGAACAAACGCGTTCGCATTCTTGGTATCTTTGCTGGTAGCTTCCTCTAAAACCTTAATAGCAGGTGTTAAATCTTTTACGCCTGAGGTAACATAGGCTTCCCCAATCATGATCTTGATATTGTTGTCCTTGTTTTTAGTCAGGGACAATGCTTTGTCAAAAAGCTGTTGTGCTTCGGCTACTTTGTTTTGCTCAAGAGCTGCTTTGCCTTGCTTTACCAAGCTGGCGGCAGCATTGTCTTGTACAGCGTAGGAAGCGAATGCTACTTGCGCCTGGGTGGACTGTATAACAGATTGTGTCAGTTCAATCTCACCAGAACGCAGCTCATTGTTATGTGCTGAGGCTCCAGCGGCGGTAAAGAAAGCGGCCGCTAAAACCCCATACGTCTTCCAGTTCTTAGTCATTTGTTTTGGTTGTTAGTGTAAGTGAAACTCTGTTTGTAATTATTCTCTGAACCCTACTACCCTTACTGGCATAGAAGCTGGCACTAAGCCAGACTTTAGGATGATCCTTTGGCCTTTATCACCGGTAATGAAAGATGCAAAACCTGTGCCAAGTCCGGTTCGGGCCTCTTTGCTTACTATAAAAACCTCTCTGCGTAGTGGATAAGTTCCTTGTGCTAAATAACCTTGATAAGGTTGTACAAAATCATCTTCAGAAGTGGGGTTCTCTTTGCTGCTGATGCCCACCACATTTACTTTGTTGAGAAAACTAATGGCGGTGCTGTCATGCCGGTCGCTGATCCAGTTCACGCCTATTACTCCAATGGCGTTTCTATTTTGGGCTACGTAGTCAACCAAGTTTGAGTTTGACGTAGAGGCATACGTATTGGGCGGCAAGGGTTTCTTCTGGTTAATAGAATCAATAATGAACCGGGCGGTGCTGGAATTACTATTATCAAACACAATAGTGATCTTGCCATCCTGGGCAGTGGGGTCTAGCTGGCGCCAGGTTGTGGTGGCACCTGTAAAGATACTCCTAACCTGTTGTAAGGTGAGGGTGGTATCTGTGTTTTCCTTGTTTAAGATGAGGGCTATGCCGTCTATGGCAATCTTGTTGATCCTGGGGGTTATTTTGATTTTATCAAATTCAGCCTTCTCCTGGTCATTCAGTTCCCGTGCCATTATGGCGAAGCGAACGGTATCATTTAAAAGATCATGCACTACCTGTACTTCAGGTTTATACACAGCATGTACTTTGGCATATTTGTATAACCCCTGAAAGGTCTGGATCTGGGCATCAATGATGGGCGCAAAGGATTCATCTACGCTTATTTTGATGCTTCCGCTGGTTGGGGTATCTGCCGTTTTGCCGCCAGACTGACCGCAAGAAGCCGTAGTCAAGGCCACACCCGCAGTACATAGAAAAGCTAAAAGATTAATCTTCTTCATTTCGTCTGGTTTTTTTGAAATACTGTTGGTACGCCCTCACAAATCTAATCAAACCATAGAAAAGGAGTAGTCCGCCAAAGATATACTTATATTCCTGGGGGAAAGGTATCTGTTTGGGAGTAGAAAGAAGAACGTATAGGCCGAAGCCAAAGTATAAAAGCACCATGAGCAGCGACACATATTTCATGATGTTGACATAAGTGTTTCGCTGGGGTGGGCGCTGTGGCCTTCTAGAGTAAGTCATGGGTCTGCTTCTGGTTTGTCTTCAAGCATAGTACGTGAATGATAGGCGGCAGGGTAAAAAAGAACTCCGAAGACAAACCATTCTGAAAGGAATGTCTGTCTCCGGAGCTTTTCATTGTAAAGAGCCAGTGCAGTGGTTACTTAATCACGATGCGGTAAGGAACTGTATATTTTACAGATACTTTACGGCCGTTCTGCTCTCCAGGGTTCCATTTAGGCATCCCCTTGATGACACGTACCGCTTCCTCATCAAGACCATAACCAAGGCCTTTCAGAACTTCAATATTGGTGATTTCCCCGGTTGGGCCTACTACGAAAGAGAGTACCACGTTACCTTCGGCACCAGCACGTTGCGCGGCTGATGGAATACGGAACTTCTCACTCATGTATTTCATCATAGCCCCCATTCCGCCCGGGAACTCAGGCATTTTCTCTACCGCAATGTACACTTTATCTTCAAAGACTTCCTGAACCGGGCCGGTTGGGCCGGTGCCGTTCTCAATGCCTTCAAGCGTGGGTGGTGCCGTAGGGTCACCTTTTACGGTCTCAGTACCAGCGTCAGTTCTTGAAAGTTCTTTCACGTCAGGAATCTCTTCCTTCGTTACTTCCTCATCTTTCTTTACTACCGGAGGCGTGAATTTAACGGTTGACCGTACGGGTGGCGGTGGCGGTGGTGCATCTGGTGGTGGGGGTGGCGGTGGCACTATCTTCTCAACGGAAGGGGGTGCTGCTAAGTCCACTACTTTTACTACCGGAGCTACTGAAACCTCCTCTTCGCCTTTGAACATAGACTGAATCAAAGGAATACTCAAGAAGAGTACAAAGAGAATGATGGAGATGACAATTGCCCGGTTTACGTGCTTCGTGTATAATTTACGAAGCATGTACGCTCCATACTCTTTGTTACGGCCTTCAAAGACCATGTCATCAAGAGAGGCGGTTGCTAAACGTTGATTATCCATTATTGCGCTCCTCCTTTTTCTGCGTTTCTAAGTAGCGTGGCATCTGCGTTGTCTAACTCCACAATGGCGTACTTTTGAGTACTGGTGATAGCCATCTCGTCTAAGATATCTACCAGATTCTTATAAGAGGAAGTCTCATCGGCCTTTATTAGTACTACCAGGTTAGGGTTAGCGCGTGTAGCTTCCAGTACCGTTTTTCTGATACCGTTGGCAGACCAGTTGCTTTCCTCTACCGTAGGAATTGCGCCAACGTTTGGCTGGTGCAAGCCACGGTAATAGAAGATTCTGTTGTCTGCGCCAAGTAAAACGGTAAAGGCATTAGATGCTTTCAGCTCATTTTGCTCAACTTCATTTTTTGGCTTCACAGGCATGTTGATTTCCATGATCTGTGGTTTAGCCAACGTGGTGGTCATTACGAAGAAGGTAAGCAACAGGAAGCCTAAGTCCACCATGGGCGTCATGTCCACCTTGGTAGAGCCTTTCTTGGCCCGCTTTTTACCGCCTTCGTCTCCGCCGGACTGTTGTATTTCTGCCATGTCGTTTCCCTTACGTTATTTAATAACAGGTTTAACTTCCATATCGGTTACAAGATTGAAACGGTTCACGTTTTTGTCTTGTAAGATCTCAATTACACGACCAGCTACCGGGTAGCCTGCTGTTTGGTCTCCTTTGATGGCTACAATAGACTGGGGGTTAGAGTAGCGGGCCAATTGTACCCAGTCGCCTAACTCATTTCTGGCAGAATCAATAGGAATACCTGGCTGGTTCACCTTTTTCTGATCTTCGGGTTTCAGAGCCAGATAGGATTTAAGTTGAGAGATGGGAACTCCAAAGGAAGCCAGTGACGCGAAAACGTCTTTCTCTGGCTGGGTGAAGCCTACTCCGTATTTCTCACTTATCTTATCTATCAGTCTCAGTTTAGTGGCTTTGTCATCTACTCCAAAGAAAACCCGCTCATCATTACCAATACTAATGGTGATAACGTTGGCATCTGGGGCCTTGATTTCTGTGGTGGCAGAAGGCGTGTCCACTACCAGCACTTCCTCTGGCGCGAACTTCGAAATAAGCATGAAGAACGTTACCAGAAGGAATGCCAAGTCCACCATGGGCGTCATGTCCAGGGATGGAGAGGTTCTATGTGGTTTTACCTTAGGCATTTTTTTCCTTCTATGTTAGAAGTTCAATTAAATTGTTCTGTTGTTCTCAGTGTGCTGAGCGGCATACGTCTGGATGATGCTGTAAGAAGCCTCATCAATGCTGTAGGTCAACTCATCAATCTTGCTGGTAAAGTAGTTGTACGCAATAATAGCGATAGCAGAACCGGTAATACCAAGGGCTGTGTTGATTAAGGCCTCAGAGATACCGTTTGCCAGCTGGGTAGCATCTGGTGCACCACTTGCCGTTGCAAGGGCCGCGAACGCTTTAATCATACCCAATACCGTTCCAATCAAACCTACCAGGGTAGATACAGAAGCGATAGTAGAGATGATGACCAGGTTTTTCTCCAAAACAGGCAATTCAAGGGCAGTTGCTTCTTCAATTTCCTTCTGGATAGCCAAAATACGCTGATCTTTGGTCATGCCGTGCTCATTGTGCATTTCCTGGTACTTTAACAGACCGGCTTTTACCACGTTACCTACTGAGCCTTTTTGCTGGTCGCAGATAGCGATGGCACCATTGATGTCATTCGCGTTCATTTTCTGACGTACGCTTCTCACAAAGTGCTCCAGGCCTTTGCCGCCCTTCGCTTTGCTGATGGTCAAGAAACGCTCAATTGAGAAAGCGACTACCAGAATGTTAATGGCGATCAAGATGGGTACAATGAAACCTCCCTTGTACACCTGGCCTAGCATGTTGCCTGGCAGAGGGTGGTTGGCGTTGTCACCGCCCTCAAAGTTGGCTGGGTTACCAAGAATAAACAGATAAATAAGAACAGCAGCAATAATGGCTACCGGAATTACAATACTTGCGAACATTGAGCCTGCTTTGCCTTCATTCTGTTGTGCTGGTTTTGCAGTTGCAGGTGCACTCTTTTTTTCCATTTTTCTAAAATTTAGGTTTAGTTGTTTGTGTTACTGTGTTAGTTGTTTGAGTTAGTTGTTAATAATGAATTGGTTGTTAAAAAGTTAAATGCTCTTTTGACATGAATAATTCCCTTAATATCATTAATTCAGTGAGAGAATGACTCTAGCTTGGGAGCAACCTAGATACAAGCCTAGGGATTTAATCGCAAAATATCAAATAATACCTTAAATTTTACTGAAAAAATCCAATCCATTTGCAGTATACTTAAGAATATTGATATTACTCCTTTAGCTTGTTTTGGTTTTAGCTTCGTTCCAATAGACATCCATTTGGGCCAAAGTCATCTCACTTAGTTTCTTCCCCTGGGCAGCAGCTGCCTGCTCCAGGTACTGGAAACGGTGAATAAACTTCTGGTTGGTTTTAGCCAGCGCCTCCTCTGGGTTGAGCTCCAGAAAACGGGCAAAGTTGATGAGTGAGAAGAAAACATCGCCCAACTCATCGGTTGCTTTGGCCTTGTCCTGGGGGCTTAAATGGGGTTTGTCAAACTCAGCCTTGAACTCAGCTATCTCTTCTTCCACCTTCTCCCAAACTTTGGAGGGTTCATCCCAATCAAATCCAACGCCGCGGGCCTTCTCTTGGATGCGCATAGCTTTCACCATGGACGGAAGTGATGAAGGAACGCCTGCCAAAACAGATTTATTGCCCTCCTTCAGCTTTAAACTCTCCCAGTTCTTTTTAACTTCTTCCTCTGTGTCGGCTTTGGTGTCTCCGTAAATGTGCGGATGCCGGAAAACCAGCTTGTCACATTGGGCATTCAAAACCTCCGCAAGATCAAATTCTCCTTGTTCAGCAGCAATCTTTGCGTAGAAAACCAGGTGCAGCAGTACGTCGCCCAGCTCTTTTTTGATTTCCGGCATGTCCTGGGTGAGAATGGCCTCAGAGAGCTCGTAGGTTTCCTCAATGGTGAGGTGCCGAAGGCTTTCCATGGTTTGTTTCCTGTCCCAGGGGCATTTTTCACGCAAATCATCTAAAATATCCAGCAGACGGTTAAAAGCAGCTAGCTGGGCCTGTCTGGAGTAAGCGGGTACTGCGGGGGTTTCCATATAACAAAGATAAACGTAATGTTAGGATTTCATGCGCTATGCGTACTTTCTTAATAAAACAGTAACACAACAAACCTTGAACTTTACCGGTGCAAGTATAGTGGCGGACTCGTTTTCAGAGCTTGTTTGGATTTCAGGTTTGCCGGCTCAACTAACCAGAGAAAGGTTCTGCGAAAGCGTTTTTTGAGCAGCGTAGCAACGCTACGGGGTGACGCAACCGCGAACGCAGGTTCTTTTTAGGATTGTTTGCAGCGCAAAGATGAAATGTAAACAAACTCTCAGGCAGATTTCAGAAAAACACACCTTAAACGGAGCACGTTCCTGCCCAGACCTTGTCCCAGCGAAGAACGATTTATTTACTACCATGATGCACGTTCCTGCAGGATTCCATAAATGAAAGACTAAAAAAATAATTTATTTTCTGATGACTCCGCGCAGGGCCGTGCATTAAAGCGCGCTACTGCCCAACTCTACAGCAGTTGCCTGTAGAAAACAGATACGTTTTCCGCAGGGAATAGACACAAGTCCTTCGCCGTTTTGGCGGTAATTTTGTAAAAGAAGCCTATAAACGCGGCAGCCCACAGCAGGGAAGGGCTTTGGTAATAAGAAATAGGCTGCTCCAGTACCACCGCTTACCGGCTACTCCGCTTTCTGCCAGAGCCTTCTGGGGGCGGCCTAATCTCCTGTGGTAAGCCACGTTAAGAGGTGAGTATAGGAGAGATGCCGCTACCTTTGTCTCCTTCTTTGCGTTGAATCATTTCAATTTTACTACTTTTGCGTTTTCAAAAACAGGAATCAGTGGCACTTATAAAATCAATTTCAGGAATAAGAGGTACAATTGGGGGAGCGGTAGGGGAAGCCCTTACCCCGGTAGACGTCGTGAAATTTGCGGCGGCGTTTGGCACCTGGGTGCTGCAAACCACCCAGAACGATACCATTGTCATAGGCCGTGACGCCCGTCTGTCTGGCGAGATGGTTAACAGATTAGTGGCCGCTACGCTACAAGGCCTGGGCATTAACGTCATTGATTTAGGGCTGTCTACCACGCCAACCGTAGAGATGGCGGTGCCCGCCAAGAAAGCCGGCGGCGGAATTATTCTCACCGCCAGCCACAACCCCAAGCAATGGAACGCCCTCAAACTCCTGAACCAGAACGGTGAATTCATCAATGACGCCGAAGGAAAACTGGTGTTGGAGTTAGCCGAGCAGGAGTCTTTCCAGTTTGCCGAGGTGACCAAACTGGGCAAATACACCCAGACTGATAAATTCCTGAAGAAACACATCAAAGCCATTCTTGACCTGCCCCTGGTAGACGTAGAGGCTATCAAATCCAAAGGCTTTAAAGTGGTGGTAGACGCCGTGAACTCCAGCGGAGGGTTTGCCGTGCCCATGTTGCTGGAAGCCCTGGGGGTAGAGCACATTGAGAAAATTCACTGCGACCCCACCGGGCACTTCGCCCATAACCCCGAGCCTCTGCCAGAAAACCTGGGCGAGATAGCCCGGGTAATGGAAAGAGGGAACTTTGACTTAGGCATTGTGGTAGACCCAGACGTTGACCGGCTGGCGTTGGTGAACGAAGACGGCAGCATGTTTGGCGAAGAATACACCCTGGTAGCCGTGGCCGATTACGTGCTCCAGAACCAGGTAGGAAACACGGTCTCCAACCTGTCCTCTACCCGCGCCCTGCGCGATGTCACCGAGAAAGCCGGAGGCCAGTATTTTGCCTCGGCCGTAGGCGAGGTGAACGTAGTGAACATGATGAAAGCCCAGAACGCCATCATTGGCGGTGAAGGCAACGGAGGCATCATCTACCCAGAACTGCATTACGGCCGCGACGCCTTGGTGGGAATCGCGCTGTTTTTGACCCATCTGGCTAAATCTGGCCTGAGAATGTCCCGCCTGCGGGCCAAGTACCCTAACTATCATATCTCTAAGAACAAGATTGAGCTTACCAAAGAGATTGACGTAGACGCCGTACTGGCCAGAGTGCAGAAACAGTACGCCAAACAGCCTATCAATACCATTGATGGCGTGAAAATTGAATTCAACAAAGAGTGGGTGCACCTGCGCAAGTCTAACACAGAGCCCATCATTAGAATTTACGCCGAGTCTGAGAACATCTCTACCGCAGATCACCTGGCCAACAAGATCATCGGCGACATCAAAGAAATCATCTCAGACAAATCTGAGTAGAATTCTCCGTTTAGGGCCTGTTTTACTGGAATCAGGCCCTAAACGGAGACATCTCTGTTAATCACAAGGCAGGTAGAACGTCAAATCTTGTTACGGGATACCTGCTACTTGATACCCAAAATATGAACCGTACCTGTTTCACCTGCTGTTGTTGTAAAAAGTAAAATCTGCCATGCGTGTATATTTAGATAATGCGGCCACTACGCCCCTGGATAAAGAAGTTTTTGACGTAATGGCTCCCTTCATGCTGGAGCACTACGGAAATCCATCGTCTATACACGCCCACGGCAGACAGGTGCGCGCCGCCATTGAAGGTGCCCGCAAAACAGTAGCCGGTTTAATCAATGCTTCGCCCTCTGAAGTGTTCTTTACCTCCGGCGGTACTGAGGCCGATAACCTGGCCCTTATCTGTACCATTCGTACGCTGGGTCTGAAACACGCTATTTCTTCTCCGCTAGAACACCACGCCGTATTGCACTCGCTGGAAGCGCTGGAGAAAACCGGTGAGATACAGTTAACCATGTTGCGCGTTGATGCTAATGGCGTGCTGGATTTGCAGCATCTGGAAGAGACATTGGTCTCCCAGCCCCGCACGTTGGTGTCCATCATGCACGCCAACAATGAGTTGGGCAACCTCAATGACCTCCAAACCATCGCGCATATCTGCCAGAAGTACAACGCCATCTTTCACTCAGACACGGTGCAGACCATGGGCCATTACCGCCATGACGTGCAAACACTAGGCGCGAACTTCCTGGTAGGCTCGGCGCATAAATTCCACGGGCCAAAAGGCGTGGGTTTCATTTATGTAGATTCATCCATTAAAATCCATCCCTTGATTCAAGGCGGCTCGCAGGAGCGCAACATGCGCGGCGGCACCGAAAACGTGTACGGCATCATCGGCTTGGCCAAAGCCCTGGAGATTGCGTACCGCGACATGGACGAGCACCACCGCCACATCCAAAGCCTCAAAGACCGCATGATTTCTAAACTGCGCGAGCAAATAGAAGACGTGCAGTTCAACGGCCTTTCGGCCGAAGCCGATAAAAGCCTCTACACCGTCTTAAATGTGAGCCTGCCGGCCTCAGACATGAACGAGATGCTGCTCTTCAACCTGGACATCAACAAAATATCCGCCTCCGGCGGAAGCGCCTGCACCAGCGGCGTAGACCTGGGTTCCCACGTGCTGCGCGCCATCGGCACAGACATGGAGCGGGGCAACGTGCGGTTCTCGTTCAGCAAGTACAACACCATAGAGGAAATTGATTACGCCGTGGCTACCCTGGCCAAACTGTACCAGAAAGAGACCGTGTAAGCGATTGCTCTACATAGAAAGTGTAGCAACAGGAAGTCTCGCCCATCAAGCGGGGCTTTCTGTTTAGAGGCTCTTTTTGGTAAAACGGCCCCTAAACAGAAACGTAACCTGCGGGTGACTGAAAATCAGCTTATATAGTAGTAGTTTTCTTTGCCCTTGTTGGTGTTCTCACCAACAAGCAGAATTGCCACTGCATTTGGGTTTGTTGGTGAGAACACCAACAAAGGCGGCTTAATTGCTTATTGACCTTTTCTAGATTTATAGTATTAGACAGGTTCTAATTATGATACGTAGCAGCAGAAAGCCCCGCTCATGAAGCGGGGCTTTCTGTTTTGGGGCTGTTTACAGAAAAATAACCTAAAAACGCGGTCTGGTTTGCCGTAACTAGGCTGAATGTGAAGCAGAACCGTAGTAGCTTTGCAGCATCACTTGACAGACATGGCAGACATAGGCAAAGAGGTACAACGCGCCGCCGCATACCTTACCCAAGGCGATTTAGTCGCCATTCCCACCGAGACCGTGTACGGACTGGCCGCCAACGCCTATGACGAGGCCGCCGTGGTGAAAATCTTCGAAGCCAAGAACCGTCCCGCCTTTGACCCGCTCATTGTGCACACCCACGCTGTTACGGAGGTAACCTCCATCGTCCGCGAAGTGCCGGATGTGGCCTATCTGTTGGCTGAGCGTTTCTGGCCCGGCCCGTTAACCTTGATTTTGCCCAAAGCGGAGCATATTCCGTTACTCGTAACCTCGGGGCATGACTCCGTAGGGGTACGCATTCCCAACCATCCGCTTACGTTGGAACTGCTAAGGCAATTGCCTTTTCCGGTGGCTGCGCCCAGCGCCAATCCGTTTGGCTACGTGAGTCCTACCACCGCGCAGCACGTGCAGGCCCAGCTGGGTAGCAGAATTCCGTACATCTTAGACGGCGGGGCCTGCGCCGTGGGCATTGAATCCACTATTCTGAGTTTGAACGGGAACGAGGTAGAGGTGCTTCGGTTAGGCGGACTGGCGTTGGAGGAATTGGAGGAAGTGGTGCAGATTTCCAAAGCGCGTATTAAAACGTCCTCCTCTAATCCCGCCGCACCCGGTATGCTCAGTAGCCATTATTCGCCCCGTAAAAAGGTGCTGCTAGGCTCTATTGAGGAGAATCTACAGTTAGTAGACCCGGCCAGAGTTGGCACCATCTCCCTGCAAAAGAATTTCCCGCAGGTTCCTATTGGGCAGCAAATCCAGCTTTCGACCAGGGGAGACCTCGGCGAAGCCGCCCGGTGCCTGTTTTCCGCCCTCCGTTCCCTGGATGAGCAACCCATTGACTTCATTTTGGCAGAGCCGATGCCGGAGCAAGGCTTGGGTCGCGCCATCAACGACCGTCTGCAGCGGGCCAGCTTCAGAGGATAAGAAGAACTGCGTTTAGCGGCTGTTTTTCAGAAACCGGCCTCTAAACAGCTAATAAGGTTTACCGCATTCTAACGCTGACACGAGCCGGAGGCTCGCGCCAGCGGCTCAACTATTCACAAGCGGTTTCTCTTCTTTTGTTTTAACCTCAATTCTCAAAAAGCAGCCCCAAAACATTAAACAAACAAAAACGCCAGCCTTTTTAAAAGGCTGGCGTTTTCTATTCCAAAGTAAGTTCCGCTTACAGGTTCCGCAACACAAACTCGGTCATTTTGGTGAATAAGTGAATGCTGGTGTTGCCGCCGCTGATGCCGTGGTTCCGGTTAGGGTAGTAGGCGCTCTCAAACGGAATATTGGCTTTCACCAGGGCGTTGACCATCTCCACGGAGTTCTGGAAATGCACGTTGTCGTCGCCGGTGCCGTGGATGAGCAGGTACTTGCCGCGCAGTTTGTTCGCGTGGGTGATAGGGGAGTTGTCATCATATCCTTTGGCGTTGTCCTGCGGCAATTTCAGGAACCGCTCGGTGTAGATGGAGTCGTAGAAACGCCAGTTAATCACCGGTGCCACCGCGATGGCCGCTTTGAACACATCAGCGCCTTTGGTGATCGCCAGCGAGCTCATGTACCCGCCGTAGCTCCAACCCCAGATGCCGATGCGGCTTTTGTCTACGTACGGCAGATTGCCCAGGTGCTTCGCGCCTTCAATCTGGTCGATGGTCTCGTAATGGCCCAGGTTCCCGTAGGTCATTTTCTTGAAATCAGCGCCGCGGCCGCCGGTACCCCGGTTGTCAATTACGGCAATGATGTAGCCTTGCTTGGCGAGGTAGCTGTGCCACAGATAGTTTCGGCCTCTCCAGCTGTCCACTACTTCCTGGCTACCCGGACCACCGTACAGGAACATCAGCACGGGGTATTTCTTGTTTGGGTCAAAATCAGTGGGTTTGATGGTATAGCCGTTCAAACTCACGTTTTCAGCGGTCTTGAACTGGAAGAACTCGGGCTTGGGCATGTTGTACGTCGCCAGCGTGTTCTTCAGGTTCTCGTTGCTCTCCAACACTTTAATCTGCTTCCCGTCTGAGGTGTGCAAACTCACCACCGTAGGCGTGGTGATGGTGGAGTGATAGTCCAGGTAATATTTAAAGTCGCGGCTCAGGTTGATGGTGTGCGTACCTTTGGCGGGGGTAAGACTTTTCTTGTTCTTGCCGTTCAGCCCGATGCGGTACAAATGACGCTCCAACGGAGAAACTTCGGTAGAGGAAAAGTACACCAAGTCGTTTTTCTCGTCTACGCCGTAAAAGCTGCTCACTTCCCATTTGCCCTTCGTGATTTGGCGCACCAGTTTGCCGTTCATGTCATAGAGGTACAGGTGATTGAAACCGTCTTTCTCTGAATTATGCACGAACTGTTTGCCGTTAGCGAGGTAGGTCAAATCATCGGTGATGTCAATGTAGGCTTTGTCGGTTTCTTTCAGGATGACGTTGCTCTGGCCAGTTTGCGTGTTGGCGTGCAGAATCTCCAGCGTGTTCTGCAAACGGTTCATTCTCCGGATGGACAACAGGTTAGGTGTGTTGGTCCAGTTGATGCGCGGGATGTACTGGTCGGCCTCAGCGCCGGTTTCCATTTTCACGGTTTTGCCGGAGCCTAGGTCAAAAGTATAGATGGCCACGGTGGCGTTTTTCTCCCCGGCCTTCGGGTACTTGAACTTGTAGTCTTGCGGATAAAGCGGGCCCCACATCTGCATGTTGTACTCGGGCACTTGCGTTTCATCGAACTTGTAGAACGCAATCTGGTTTCCCTGCGGCGACCAGAAGAACGCCTGCGCGAACCCGAATTCCTCTTCGTACACCCAATCGGTGCCGCCGTTGATGATGAAGTTCCACTTGCCGTCGTTCGTAATCTGGCGCTCCTGCATGGTGGCCAGGTCTACGTAGAACAGGTTGTTGTCCCGCACAAACGCCACGTACTTGTTGTCGGGCGAGAAGGTGGCGTAGCTCTGCTTACCGCCCTGGCTCAGTTTCTGAAGTTGCTTGCTGGCGCGGTCATACACGTAGAAATGGCCCTTGCTGCTGCGGCGGTAAATGGGCTCGTGCTCGGTCTCAAACAAAATTTTGGTTTCATCGGCGCTGAACGTGTAATCATCATAGTCCAATGTTTTGCCGTTTACCTTGATGGCCTCGCCCTCAATGATGGTGCTCACCGGCTGACCGGTGGTCACGTCTACCTGCACGATGTCCACGGCCTGGTTGGCCTGGTCGGCTACCTGGCTGGAGTAGAACTGGCCGTTGCGCATCCAGTTCACGCCGTACACCGAGCGGGCCTGGAACGTGCCTTTCCGGAAAATGTCGTCTAAATCAAAGTCGCGTTTCTGCTGGGCCTGGGTGCTGACCGCCATCAAAAGGCAGGAAGCCGCCACCAGCCAGCGGTTCATGGTATGTCTCATTCGGTTGGTTAGAAAGTTCGTAGCCTTAAAAATAGGTATTTATTGGGAATGAGAGAGGAGAGGATGGAAGGAATGAGAGAATAAAAGAGAATTCTGGAATTGGCTCTTTTGCTGCTTTTAGCCTGTTTTCTGAAAAAGAGCCGCTAAATAGTACATCAGCCGCTATCATTCCATCCTTCACTCTCTCAATCATTCAATTACAACTTGATGCACACATTCTGCGGGTCGGTGAAAAAGCGGAGGGCTTCCCAACCGCCTTCCCGGCCTACGCCGCTTTGTTTGGTGCCCCCGAAGGGCGTGCGCAAATCCCGAAGCAACCAGGTGTTCACCCAGACAATACCGGCTTGCAGTTGATGCGCCACGCGGTGGGCGCGGGTGAGGTCTTGCGTCCAGACGGAGGCGGCGAGGCCGTATTGCGTGTAGTTGGCGTAGGTGAGGGCTTCTTCCTCGGTGTCAAACGGCATCAACGTGACTACCGGCCCGAAGATTTCCTCAGTGTTGGTGCGGCAGGTGTGGGGCAGACCTTCAATAACGGTAGGCTGAAGGAAAAAGCCGTTCGCGCAGCGGCTTTCCAGTTGCACCCGTTCGCCGCCGGTGAGCAGCGTGCCGCCTTCTTCCTGCGCCAGCGCGATGTACTGCTGTACTTTCTGCAAATGCGCTTCTGAAACCAGCGCACCCATGTTGGAGGCAGCTTCCATCGGGTCACCCACCGTCAGGTTTTTGGTTCTTTCCAGAAAAGCAGCCTTGAAACGCTCGTACAGCGGATGCTCCACCAGAATGCGGGAGCCGCAGAGGCAAATCTGCCCCTGGTTTGCGAAGGCGGCCTGCACAGCGGTATTCACGGTGCGCTCGAAATCACAATCAGCGAAGATAACGGTGGCGTTCTTGCCGCCCAGTTCCAGCGACAGTTTCTTGAACATCGGGGCCGCCGTACGGGCGATGGTTTTGCCGGTTTGGGTACCGCCAGTGAAAGAAATAGCCTTGACCTCGGGGTGCTCGCACAGCGGTGCGCCCACTTTGGGGCCGGTGCCGTGCACGATGTTCAACACACCCGCGGGTAACTGGGCCTCTACGCACAGTTCCGCCAGCAGATGGGCAGTGTACGGCGTGATTTCTGAAGGTTTGGCTACCACGCAGTTCCCGGCGGCCAGGGCCGGGGCAATCTTCCAGGTGAACAGGTACAGCGGCAGGTTCCACGGGGAAATACAGGCCACCACGCCCAAGGGTTTGCGCACTGTGTAGTTTACCGCCACGCCTTCCATGGTGTGGGCCTCGGAGGCGAAGTGCTGAATTCCCGTCCCGAAGAAATACAGATTGCTGCTGGCTCTGGGGATATCTACGGTGCGGGAAAGCGAGAGCGGCTTGCCGTTGTCGGTGGTTTCGGCCTCGGCCAACCGCTTCAGGTTCTGGTCTATCAATTCCGAAAGCTTTATCAAATACCTACCCCGTTTCTCCGCCGAAAGCGCCGACCACGCCTGGAAAGCCGCCTGCGCCGCCTCTACCGCCACCTGCACATCTCGCTCATCAGAATCCGGAATCTGGGAGTAGATCTCGCCCGTGGCAGGGTTGATATTGGGCAGATACGCGCCAGAAATTGGAGGTTGGAAAGTGCCGTTGATGTAGTTCTGAAGGTGCAGCATGGAAGGAGGCTAGAGGCTAAATGTAAGTCAAAACGTAGCGGCGTTACCCTGTAACGCCGTGGTTCTCGTGGGCAGGAACGGTTCCATTGAACTATAAAGGGTTTGTAAAATCTAATGCGGCCTGTTTTTGTGGGCAAGGCTTGTCGGGGCTTCGGCCTCGGCGTTACAGGGTAACGCCGCTACAAATTCCCCAATCGTCCGCCATCTACCGGCACGTTGATGCCGTTGATGTAACCGGCGGCAGGAGTAGCTAGAAACGCAGCAGCGGCGGCCACTTCGGCAGGCTCCGCGAACCGGTTGGCTGGGATACCCGCCAGCATCTCTTTCTCAATCTCTTCTCTGCGAAGGCCGGTTTTCTGCATTCTGGTTTCGATGAGCGCATGGTGACGGGCGGTGACGGTAGCCCCGGGCAGCACGTTATTTACTGTAATCCCGAAGGAAGCCAGCTCAAAGGAAAGCGTCTTCGCCCAGTTGGCCACCGCGCCCCTGATGGTGTTGGACACGCCCAAGCCTTTGATGGGTTGCTTCACCGAGGTGGAGATGATGTTGATGATACGTCCGTAGCCCGCGTCCTGCATGTACGGCACCACCGCCTGCACCAGCACATGGTTAGACAACAGGTGCGCCGCGAAAGCGTTCTCAAATTCCTCCAAGGCTGCATCCAGCGCGGGGCCGCCCGCCGGGCCGCCGGTGTTGTTCACCAGAATATGGGCCTCGCCTAGTTTTGCCAGATGGGCCTCTAAACGCTCCTGTACTTCGCGCGGACGGGTGAAATCTGCCACTACGTACTGGTGCTGCTGTCCGGCTTGGGTGGAGAGTTCCTGCAAGGTTTCCCGTAGCCGTTCTTCGTTGCGAGCTACCAAGGTGACGGTAGCACCTAGTTGCGCTAACTCCAGGGCCACCGCTTTCCCGATGCCCTGCGTACTGCCGCAGACCACGGCGTGCTTGTGCTGTAAATTCAAATCCATTGTAAAGAGTGCTGAGTCTTGAGTGCTGAGTTCTGAGTGAGCAAAATAAGGAATAATGCGGTGATCTGCTTCCTGCCTTCCTGTCATCTTGGAAAGATATTGTAGGCAAGTGGTAGTAGCGCTTTGGGTAAACGTTGGTCAAGTTCCCTAACAAGATCCTTTTAGGGTGACAATAAGGGTTCCCTGTCTGTTCACTGCCCTTTATTCTGATGTTTAAGGGCTACTTTTCAGAAATTAGCTTTAAAATGGTGCCTATCTTTTATGCAGGAGGTTTCGTACCTTGGAGCAGTCTCTGGCGGGAGCCAAAGACGCATTCTGTACCCAAACGCTAGTATCATGGCTTTACAACCCGCCTTCAACTTCAAGAAATGGATAGAGGAACACCGGCACCTGCTCAAGCCGCCGGTGGGCAACCAACAGGTGTACAAAGACAACAAAGATTTTATTGTGATGGTGGTGGGCGGCCCCAACTCGCGCAAAGATTACCACCTCAACAACGGCGAGGAATTCTTCTTCCAACTGGAGGGCGACATTGTACTCAAAGTCATTGACAACGGTGAATTCAAAGACATTCACCTCCGCGAAGGCGATATTTTCCTGCTTCCGCCCAACGTGCCGCATTCCCCGCGCCGAGGCCCCAACACCGTAGGCTTGGTGATGGAACGCTACCGCGATGAAAGCGAACTGGACGGTTTCCAGTGGTACTGCGAGAACTGCCACACCAAGCTGTACGAAGAGTTTATTCCGGTCTCAGACATTGTGGGGCAGTTGCCGGTGGTCATGAATGCCTTCTGGGCCTCAGACGAAAAACGAACCTGCTCCAACTGCGGTGAGGTCATGGCGAAGCCGGAGGTGGCACAGTAGTAAAGTGCTGCTGCATTTGTACATCAGTTGGCCGCTATTCTGAGTAAAATACTGAATTGTCTAAAACATCCGTTAAACTGTAAGTAAGAACAAAGTAGTATGACCAGAGAAGTTTTGATACAACGCACCATCGATAATCTTTCTAAGCTGCCTGACCAGAAGCTGAAAGAAGTGTCTGATTTTGCAGAATTCCTATTAAGTAAGTTGGAAGATAGCCTCTTAACAGAAGGAATTCAGAAGTTGGCAATGGATTCCAAAGCATTCCAGTTCTTGGAAGAGGAGGAAGAATTATACACTGAAGCTGATTCAAAAGAAAAGTATACGTGAGGAAAGGAGATATTCTACTGATCCCGTTCCCTTTCACAGATTTAACGGGACAGAAGAACAGGCCTGCCTTGGCCTTGGTCACCACAACTGCAGACATCACAGTAGCTTTTATTCCTTCTCAGATAAAGTGGCAGGAAGAGCACGATTTAAAACTTGGGCCATCTGCTGAAAAACGGCCTTAAAAAGACCTCTTTGGTAAGGCTTAGCAAATTAGCTAACCTTGACAAGGAGTTGGTGATTGGAAAATTAGGCCATCTTCTGGAGGCAGAGATTCAGCAGTTGAATCAAAACTTAATCAAGTTACTCCAACTAGAAAAGTAGAAAAAGCCTCCAAAGCTTACATAAATGCGGGTTCTATCATGAAGGCAAAGTCATGCTTCTGTTTATGAACAGACATGGATAATAGCATCATTAGATACACGCTGTCATTTGTCATCTTTCTTGCACCATTAGCAGGATTGACACTGTGGATCTACATATTCTGTAAAGGCTACCTAGGTTCAAATTTCAAGAGGTTGCTTTTTTTCCTGTTGCTGTGCCTGCTACCGCTTGCCCTACTTATGGATAGTTTATTTTCTGTTTCAAATTAGCCCATGGCCAGAGTTGATTCTTCCTGCGGTCATGTGGTTTATATATCCATTCATGTATCTGTTTGTGCTGGGAGGAGTAGTAATGTTGCTGAGCATATTGGTATTGGGAGGAGCTAAACTGTTTGATAAAAGTAAATCTCACTACTAGGAAACCAAAGGCCCGCCTTCCCCAAAGAAAGCGGGCCTTTGCTATGTTGTACGTTTAAGTGCCGTTTTTTAGAAAACAGGCTTAAAACGCGTTTATTCGTCTTCTGTGTCTTCTTTCATGTTATGGTACACGGCCTGTACGTCATCGTCTTCTTCCAGGCGGTCTAGCAACTTGGCCATGTCTTCCTGCTGCTCCGGCGAAAGTTCCTTCAGAACGGTAGGGTAACGCTGCAACTCAGAGGTTTTTACGTCAATACCGCGTTCTTCCAGGGCTTTCTGCATGGCCCCGAAATCTGGGAAAGAGGTTTGGATGATGATTTCGTTTTCCTCTTCGTCCTTGTCAATGCTCTCCAGCCCGAAGTCAATCAAATCCAGTTCCAGTTCCTCCAGATCCAGGCCTTCGGCGTTCAGGTGGAACACGCCTTTGCGCTCAAAGATAAAGTCGAATTGGCCGGTGCGGCCCAGCTCGCCGCCGGTGCGGTTGAAGTGCATGCGCACGTTGGCCACGGTGCGGTTCACGTTGTCAGTAGCGGTTTCTACCAGCACGGCCACGCCGTGGGGGCCGTAGCCTTCATATACTACCTCAGAGTAATCATTTTCTTCCTTGCCTTGGGCGCGTTTAATGGCGGCTTCCACGCGGTCTTTGGGCATGTTCACCCCTTTGGCGTTCTGGATGCACACGCGCAGACGGGCGTTGGTGTCTGGGTCTGGGCCGCCAGATTTCACAGCCATCACAATCTCTTTCCCTATGCGGGTGAACTGCTTGGACATCATGTCCCAGCGTTTCATCTTCCGGGCTTTCCGGAACTCAAATGCTCTTCCCATTGCGGTTTTCTAAAACGAAGTACAGGCAAATATCGGGAAAAACGGCGGATAGCCCAAGCGGGTTGCTATACATGTTCGGCTAAATAATCTTCCAGCCGCAGGTGGCCTTTGGCCGGGGCCACGCAGTCGGTTTGGGCGACTTCCACAAAGAAGGCGGCTTTCTCATAGAGCGATTGGTTGAGCAGGCGCACCATGGGCAGAAAGGTACGAACCAGCCAGTAAGGCACTCTGGGCACCGGCTTGTTTTTGCCCACCGCCTTGCCCACCAGTTCCGCCAACTGCAGCCGCGAATACGCCACCGGGCCACCCAGTTCTATGGTAGACACCGGAAGGGTGAGGGCCTGCACGCAGGCTTCGGCCACTTCATGCTCGTGAATGGGGTTGGTGATGGCGTCGCCGGGGCCGAAGGAAGCCAGACGCCCTTTGCGGGCCAACGGCAACAGATTCAGGAAAGCCGAGAAAAGAACCGGGGGTTTGATGATGCTATTGGGGATTCCGCTTTTCCGAAGGGCCTTCGTGAAGTCTTCGTGGGCCTTGAAGTACGCCACATTGGGGTGATTCTCTCCGCTGAAAGCCGCCACGTACACAAACTTCTTTACCTGCCCGTAGGCTTGCGCCAGCTTGAGTACATTCAGGTTGCCCTGGTAGTTTACCTCATGGAACGAAGCGCGGCTATCGTCTGAAAGGCTAAGGCTCTTCCCCAACGCCGAGATGATGTAGTCTACCCCTTCCAGCAAAGCGGGCGTAAGCGTTCCGGGTTCAGTGGGGTCACAGACCATGACCTCGTCTACCCACGGGGTAAGCTGCTCTGCTTTGAGGGGAGTGCGGGCGGTGGCCCTTATTCTATAGGATTGCTGTCTAAGCACTTCCAACACCGATGAACCCAGGCTACCGGTGCTTCCTAAAACAAGTACAGTTTCCATAGGCAGGAGAGAAAGGGGGGTAGTCATATTCCTACATTTCCCTAAACTAAGCGTTTTTTACCGATTTTTCAAATAAAGTGCATTCAGATGTGCAAATCTTCAATGGAACGCCTGCTGGGCTGAGGAAGAAGACCTTGGCAGAAATATGATGCTTGCCTTCCTTACTACTGTTTTTGGCCTGTTTCTGGAAAATCTGCTAAAAAACGGCATCCGGCGCAAGAGGTGGTGGCTTCAATCTCTACCAAAAGGGCAGGATTAACCAAGGCGGTCACTTCTACCATGCTGGCCACTGGCCTAATGTCTTTGAATAACTCGCCGTGGGCGCGCCCTGCTTCCTTCCAATGGCTGATGTCGGTTCACCGGTTTCAAGCCTGTTTTTTGAAAACCAGGCGTAAAACCCGAAGCCGTTTCTCTTGGAGCAAGACAATCTGGAAGAGTTTTCGTAAGTTGAGCAACGGTTCCTGATTGCTTGCCCTGCTTCCCATGTCGCACCAGCCCCTTAAAATTGACATCCACACGCACATTCTGCCGGAACGGTGGCCCGATCTGCGGGAGCGCTACGGCTATGGTGGGTTCATCAGGTTGGAGCACCACAAGCCCTGCTGCGCCCGCATGATGCTGGACGACCGGTTTTTCCGCGAGGTTCAGGAAAACAGCTGGGATCCATCGGCCCGCCTGCGGGAGTGCGACCAACACGGCGTGCACGTGCAGGTATTGAGCACGGTGCCCGTCATGTTCAGTTACTGGGCCAAGCCCGAACACACCTGGGATCTATCCAAAATCCTGAACGACCATATTGCCGGGGTGGTAGCGCGGTACCCCACGCGGTTTGTGGGCCTGGGCACCTTGCCCATGCAGGACACAGAGCTGGCCATCAAAGAACTGGAGCGCTGCATGAAAGAACTGGGACTGGCCGGCGTGCAGATAGGCTCCAACGTGAACGACACCAACCTGGATGATGCCGCCCTGTTCCCCATTTTTGAAGCCGCCGCCCAGTTAGGAGCCGCTATCTTTGTGCACCCCTGGGACATGATGGGCGAAAAGAAGATGCGCAAGTACTGGCTGCCGTGGCTCGTGAGCATGCCCGCCGAGACCTCCCGCGCCATCTGTTCCCTCATCTTCAGCGGAGTTTTGGAACGATTGCCCAACCTGCGATTGGCCTTCGCCCACGGCGGCGGTTCGTTTCCCTTCACCCTGGGCCGCATCCAGCACGGCTTTGACGTGCGCCCCGACCTTTGCGCCGTGGACAACCCCGTTGCGCCCGAAACCTACGTGGGCAAATTCTGGATTGATTCACTGGTGCATTGCCCCAACACCTTAGATTATGTGGTGAAGCAGTTTGGGGCCGATAAAGTGGCGCTAGGCTCAGATTACCCGTTCCCGCTGGGCGAACTGGAGCCGGGCCAACTCATTGAGTCTATGCCGTATACTGACCAGGTAAAAGAACTTCTTCTGGGCGGAGCCGCTTTGCAGTGGCTGGGTTTGGAGAAAGAACGGTTTCTGGTGCAAAAGCTTCAGCAGACAAACCAAAGCTAAGCCTAAATCCCGCTCGCCTCCCGGGCGCGGGTGAGCTACGTGCGGACTCCGGCGGTGTGGATGAAGTTGAACGTGTTAAATAATCTGAATCTTATGAAAACGTATATCAAGTTCATTGTTTCAGTTGCCCTACTGTTTGCTTTTAAGCCTACAAGTTCTTTTGCGCAAATAAACAAAAACGAATTAGCGTTAGGGCTGGGCCTTGCTTCGGGTAATGGATATCCTGTTTACAGGCTTCCAGACAGTGATGGCGGAATATATACGGCAATGCTTTATGCAGAATATGGTCTAAGCAATTTATTTAGCGCGGGGCCCTACTTTCTGTATTCACGTGAAGTGGCTACTTATACCAATGATTATTATCCTGCCTTAAACTCAAAAGATGTCTGTTCTGGGTATGACGTTGGGGTGAGAGGTTCTTTCAATACAGGCTCCTTCCTATTTACACAATCAAACGTACACCTTTACTTTACAGGGTTTTACGGTTATACCTTTAGGTCTGTGGTGTATGATAAAAAAAACATATACCGAGATGACTTCAATACCAAAGTACATGATGCCTATCATGGAGGATTAATTGGGCTATCCTATCATTTACATCCCAAAATTGAATTGTATGGTGAAGCCGGTTTCTCAAAAGAGTTAATACTGGGGGTAGGCTTTCGGTTCTTGGTGAAAAGAAATAATAAGACATCATCAGTTATTTAACTGACGTTAGAGCTTGTTTACATTTGAGGTTTGCTGGCGAAAATGACCAGAGAAAGGTTCTGCGAAAGCGTTTTTTGAGCCGCGTAGCAGCGCTACGGGGCGAGAAAAAGGCGAACGCAGGTTCTTTTTATGGCCGTTTGTAGCGCAAAAATGAAATGTAAACATGCTCTTAGACTCACCTTTCTTTAGACAGGTATCTGGGGCAGATTGGTTTAAACTATTATGCAATTTCAAGATATACCTTGGGTAGTACGAACAGCTCTAGAGCATGTTTACATTTCATCTTTGCGCTGCAAAATGCCATAAAAACGCTTCCGCAGAACCTTTCTCTGGTCATTTTCGCCAGCAAACCTCAAATGTAAACAAGCTTTTAACCTTATCGCTTTCCTAGCTTCTCGCTTTTAAACATCTTGCGTTTAAGGCCTGTTTTTCTAAAAACAGGCCTTAAACGCAAGATTGCATACAGAAGAGTTCCAGTTAAAGTTTTTATGGTGGTCTAACGCCTGTTAGGTAATTTAGCCAACCGTTCATTGTTGATTTTCCTATAACCCGCATGTCTTTTCAAAATACCCTTGCCTTTGCCCAGTCGTTAGATCAGGCAGACCCGCTTCGTTCTTTTAGAGGTCAGTTTTATATTCCGCAGCATAACGGGAAAGATACCGTCTACCTCTGCGGTAATTCTTTGGGTTTGCAGCCTAAGAGCGCCAGGGCCGCCTTGGAAGCGGAGATGGCGAAATGGGCAGAGCTAGGCGTGGAGGGGCACTTTACCGGGGAAAACCAATGGTTTACGTACCACACAGGCTTGGCGGAACCTACGGCCAGAGTAGTGGGGGCCAAGCCCGGGGAAGTGGTGGTGATGAACCAACTCACGGTGAACCTGCACCTCATGCTGGTTTCCTTCTATCGGCCGCAAGGGCAGCGGTATAAAATTCTGACCGAGGCCGGAGCTTTCCCCTCAGACCAGTATGCCCTGGAGAGCCAGGTGAAATTCCATGGATTTAATCCAGATAATGCCATCATTGAGGTAGCGCCGCGCGAGGGGGAGCACATCCTTCGTGCCGAGGACATCATCAGAACCATTCAGGAACACGGGCAAGAGCTGGCGTTGGTGATGATGGGTGGCGTGAACTACTACACGGGGCAGGTCTTTGACATGGCGGCAATCACGCAGGCGGCCCATGCGGTGGGTGCCACCTGTGGGTTTGATCTGGCCCACGCGGCCGGTAATGTGACGTTGCAATTGCATGATTGGGACGTGGACTTTGCCGTGTGGTGTACCTATAAATACATGAACTCGGGCCCGGGCGGAACTTCGGGGGTGTTTGTGCACGAGCGCCACGCGCAGAACCCAGAGTTGCCCCGGCTTGCCGGTTGGTGGGGCCATGACCAGAGCGTGCGGTTCCAGATGAAAAAAGGCTTTATTCCCATGGCGGGGGCCGAAGGATGGCAACTGTCCAACAGCCAGATTCTGCCCATGGCCGTGCACAAAGCCTCATTGGAACTCTTTGACCAGGCGGGCATGGAAAACCTGCGGGCCAAAAGCGAGCAACTGACCGGCTATCTTGAATTCTTACTCAAAGGACTACGGCAGCCCAAAGAAGCTCTGGAGGTGATTACCCCTGAAGAGCCATCGGCCAGAGGCTGCCAACTTTCGCTGCTGGTGCACCAGAACGGGCGGCAATTGTTTGAAACGCTCATGGCCAACGGCTTCATCCTGGACTGGCGCGAACCCAACGTGATACGGGTAGCACCCACCCCGCTGTACAATACCTTTGAAGACGTGTACCGGTTCGGGCTGTTTCTGGTGGCGCATTTCAATCAATAGACCTACCTCCCACAGGTGTTTAAGGCAGCGTTTAGAGGTGTTTTTCAGAAAAACGGCCTTTAAACGCTGCTTCTTTTATAAAATACCAGTAGGTTAAAAGATAGCTTCTGAGAAAGAGTACGTTAGCTGGTTTCTGGCTCTGTTGTTTTTTTCTTCTTTTTCTGAAAATAAGCCGGAAACAGGCGCGTAGTTTCCGTATGAAGTAGGCCATTATACGAAGCTTATGAGCGCCTCCTTCCAGAAACAGCAGCGGCCATGGATATGTACCTGATTTCATTTGTGGTGATAGGAATCGCCGCTTTGGCCATGGCCTGGTTGCCTATCTGGTTTAAGGAGGTGCCTTTCTCCTACACCATGCTCTTTATTGGCGTAGGATTTCTGCTCTATAAATTGCCATTAGGGCTGCCAGAGCCAGATCCGCTGCGCCAGAATGAATTAGCCTTGCACCTGTCAGAACTGTGCGTCATTGTCACGCTCATGGGCACGGGCATCAAAATCAACCGCAGGTTTTCCTTGTATAGTTGGCAGGTACCGTTGCGGCTGGTGAGTTGGACTATGTTGCTCTGCATTGGGGCGCTGGCCTGCATAGCGTGGTGGTGGCTCGGTTTTCCGGTGGCCTCGGCGGTATTGCTGGCCGCGGCCCTGGCGCCCACAGACCCGGTGCTGGCCTCTGATGTGCAGGTGGGGCCACCCAGTGAGGAAGTGGAAGACGCCACCCGCTTCGCCCTCACCGCCGAGGCTGGCCTGAATGACGGCATGGCCTTTCCGTTTACCTGGTTGGCCATCGCTTTAGCCCTGCACGGACTGAACCCCGAAAACTGGTTAGGGCATTGGCTTGCCTATGATTTGCTGTACCGCATTGTGGTAGGCGTAGGAATGGGTTTTCTGCTGGGCAAAGTGTTGGAGTACCTTTTGTTTAAACTCCCTAAGAAGGGGAGTTTCCCCCAGACGCAGGACGGATTTGTGGCCATCTCGGCTACGTTGCTGGTGTACGGGCTTACTGAAATGGTGCACGGCTACGGGTTCGTCGCCGTCTTTGTGACGGGCCTTACCCTCAAACACTACGAAAAGGATGCTGGTTACCACCGAGAAATGCATGATTTCACCGACCAGATTGAGCGGATTCTGGTTGTGATTGTCTTGATTCTGTTGGGCGGAAGCATCAGCCGGGGTTTGTTAGAGGCACTTACCTGGCAGGGGGCGGTGGTGGGCATCGGCTTTCTGTTAATCATACGGCCGCTGGCTGGGTACATTGGTCTTTTGGGTGTTCCGGTGAAAACACGCGAGAAATGGGCCATCAGCTTTTTCGGGATTAGAGGCATTGGATCCATTTTTTACGTCTCCTTTGCTTTGGGCGAGGCCGAGTTCGTGAACCCAGAGGAAATATGGGCCATTGTAGGGTTCACCATTCTGCTTTCCATTTTCATTCACGGCGTCTTGGCCACTCCTGTCATGCGGCACTTAGACAAAGCCCGGAGGCCAGGGGATTTCATTGATCCTGAGCAGGCCGCACAGGAAATGTCAGAAGATGAAAAAAGCGGCACGGCCGAAAACGCTGCATAATACATTGCTATAACTTTGCTTGATGCCGTCCTTAGCAACAGAATTCCGTGCGCAGTCTGCTTCTTTCCAATTAGCCATGCCAGACGCAGAGGTGTATCTGGTGCCTGATTTCATTTCTGAGGAAAAGCAGATGCCGTTACAACAGACATTGGAGAACAACATAGCGTGGCGGCAGGAAAAAATCAGAATGTTCGGCAGGCAGATAGATCAGCCAAGGCTCACCGCCTGGTACGCCGATGCCGGTAAAGCCTACACCTACTCTGGGCTTACCTGGGAGCCGCTGCCCTGGCTCCCCGATTTGTCAGAACTGAGAAGCCAACTGGAAAAACTCACCGGTGCGGCCTTCAACAGCGTTTTGTTGAATCTCTACCGAAACGGACAAGACAGCATGGGCTGGCACGCCGATGATGAGCCGGAACTAGGCCGGAACCCGATTATCGCATCAGTAAGTCTGGGCCAGGAGCGCACGTTCTCATTCCGGCATAAGCAGCAAAAAGACCTGAAACAGCAACTCGTCTTGCCTTCCGGAAGTCTGCTGCTCATGGCTGGCCCCACCCAGCATTTCTGGCACCATCAACTCCCTAAAACCACCAAACCTCTGCAACCCAGAATCAACCTCACGTTTAGGTTTATTGAATGAATGAGAGAATGAGGGGATTTGGAGATGAGGAGATGAGGAGATTTGGAAATTTGAAAATTTGAAAATGAACCTGTTTAGAGTTTTTCATTAACCGCATTTAAAGGAATTTCTCTGGGGCAAGTGCCCGCTTTTACCGTCGTTTTTAGGCTATTTTTATGAAAACAGGCTAAAAACGAGAGGTTTATTTGTACACTGCCGTAAGCGTCCGTCTGTACCCCGTTTTCAGGCTACTTTTATGAAAACAGGCGCAAAATTCTAAACAGCTTCAATGAAAAGATGTTCAGTGGGGAGATTGGAGTTATTTTCTATAGCCGTCTACAGCCCGTATTTACTTCCGTGACTTCCTAGAAGCAGATCCCAAAGCACGGAAGTAAATCCGAGCATAATATCAAAAATCATCTCCACATCTTCTCATCTCCACATCTTCTCATCTCCACATCTTCTCATCTCCACATCTTCTCATCTTCTCATCTCCAAATCTTCTCATCTCCTCATCTCCTCATCTCCAAATCCCAAAATCTCTCATTCAAAAAAGAGCCGTTTGGTACGTGCCTATCATCTTGGCTTCGTGCTCCAGAAGCCATTGTTTTCGCCAGAGGCCCCCGGCATACCCGGTCAGCTGCCCTTGCGCTCCTACCACGCGGTGGCAAGGCACCAGCACCAGCCAGGGGTTGGCTCCGTTGGCCGCGCCCACGGCCCGTACCGCTCCGGCATTGCCCATTCGCTTGGCCAAGCCTAAGTAATGATCAGTGCGGCCCGCCGGAATCTGTTGCAAGGCCTGCCATACCTGTTGCTGAAAAGGAGTGCCTTGGGCGAGCAATGGGATGTTAAAGGTTTGGCGGTTACCGGCAAAATATTCTTCTAGCTGGGTGGCCGCCTGCGTCAGGCAAGGAGGTGAAACAGGGCTGTCCGTTTCTGGGCCGTTTTCCAGAAAAGAAGCCCTAACCAGATGGTTTTCCGTAGAGGTTAGCTGGATAGTGCCAATGGGAGAAGGCACATGGCGCACAAAGAGCAACGGAGGAACAGGCATGGCAAGGCTTTTTCACAAATTTTAACCTAAGTTTACCTCTTCTTTCCGTAGAATGCACTATTTCAGGGCGGTTTCTGCGCCCGCAGATTTTATGTAACGTAAATTGATGGAGAAAACCACCCAACTCAGTGTCATGGGCGGGGGCCTGGTAGGCTGCCTGCTGTCTTTGTACCTGGCCAAACAAGGCTACCGGGTGGATGTCTACGAACGAAGGCCAGACCTGCGCCGCACCGACATTGGCGGCGGCCGCTCCATCAACCTCGCCCTGAGTGACCGGGGCTGGCGCGCGCTGGAAACCATCGGCATAGCCGAGGATATCAAGAAAGTGGCCATTCCTATGTACCGCCGCATCATGCATGACAAGAACGGCAACCTTTCTTTTCAGCCGTACGGGCAGGAAGGACAGGCTATCTATTCTGTTTCGCGGGGTGGGCTGAACCAAGCCTTATTAGACCTGGCCGAGGCCGAGCCTACCATCTCATTGCATTTCCAGCAGCAGGTCATGGAGGTGGAAGTAGCCACCAACAGAGTGACCATGCTGGATAATAGCACCGGCCAGGCGCGCCACATTCAGCCAGACGTGATTTTCGCCGCCGATGGGGCGTATTCTATGGTGCGGCTGTCGTTGCAGAAAACAGACCGGTTCAATTATGAGCAAAGTTACCTGGACTACGGCTACAAAGAACTCACCATTCCGCCTGCGGCCGATGGTAGCTGGCAATTGGAGAAGAACGCGCTGCACATCTGGCCGCGGGGGCAGTACATGATGATTGCGCTGCCCAACGTAGACGGCTCTTTCACCTGTACCCTGTTTTTCCCTTATGAAGGCGAACCCTCGTTTCAGTTTTTGCAGACCGAGGCCCAGGTAAACGCCTTCTTCCAAGAGGTTTTCCCAGATGTGACCGCGCTTATGCCAGACCTGGCGCAGGAGTTCTTTGAAAACCCCATTGGCTCACTGGTGACCATCAAATGCCTGCCCTGGCGGCACAGCGGCAAAATCCTCTTGCTGGGAGATGCGGCCCACGCCATCGTGCCGTTCTACGGCCAAGGCATGAACGCCGGGTTTGAGGACTGCACCGTGTTGCGTGGCCTGCTGGAACAGCACCAAGACGATTGGGAAACGATCTTCCAGACCTTTCAGGACGTACGCAAACCCAATACAGACGCCATCGCAGATTTGGCTGTCTATAACTTTATTGAGATGCGGGACAAAGTGGCTGATCCTCGTTTTTTGCTGCAAAAGAAAATAGAAGCCAAAATCACCGCTCAATACCCAGATTCCTGGCTTCCGCTGTATTCCATGGTCACCTTTTCCCCAGATATTCCGTATGCAGAGGCACTGGCCAACGGGCAGCGGCAAGAAGAGATTATGCGCCAGTTAATGGAATATATTGAGAAAGAAGGAGATTATGACAAACCCCTGGTGCAGCAGTACCTTCAGGCCAAACTGACGTAAGCCAACTTTCGTTTTTAACCCGGTTTTCTAAAAAGACGCTAAAAACACCACCTTTGTAGTAATTTCCTTTACCCAACTACAAACACCTGTCCTGCCGCTTTGCAGAAGGTGAGGTGAACTGATTTTTTTACATGATACTTTCCCGCTTAAAAGATTACTACCTGGCCATAGGCTCCTTTGTGTTGGTGCTGGGGATCACCCTCTATGCCTATTACGTGTCCAAAACCAATGACCAGGTGGAGGATGCCCAGCTGTTTGAAATCAGGAAAGTGCAGATCAAGGCTACCTTGGAACGGCGCATGGGGTATTATCTGCAGATTCTGAAAGGAGTCAACGGCTTGTTTGCCGCGTCAGATACCGTTACCCGGGCAGATTTCCAGAAGTATTTGGGTTCGCTACAGGTAGGCAAAAACTACCCGGGAGTACAGGGCATAGGGTTTGCGGTAATGGCTACCCCAGAACAAGTGCCTTTGTTGGAAGAACGGGTGCGGGCAGAAGGCTTCCCTAATTTCCAAGTGCATCCGGCCGCGCCGCGCACAGAATACTCCGCCATTATCTTCCTTGAGCCCATGACCGCTTCCAACAGGCGGGCGTTTGGGTTTGACATGTTCAATGATCTTACCCGCCGCGAAGCCATGGAGGCCGCCCGTGATTTCAACCTTCCGGCCATGACCGCAAAAGTGAAGCTGGTGCAGGAGGGTGACGCCAACGTGCAACCCGGCCTGCTTATTTACATGCCGGTATACTTTGGCGGAAAAGATCCCGTGGATTTGATGGCGCGCAGAAACCGCTTGAAAGGCTTTGTGTATGCTCCCTTCAGGGCAGCTGACCTTTTTACCAATACCATTGGCAATGACTTCAATGATATCAGTATTTCCATTTATGACGGGAAAGAGGTAAAAGAAGAGGCGCTGCTGTATAGAAACGTGGCTGACATAGGCCTGTCTGAGAGCAGTGATAGTTTATTGCTGTCTACCGATGTCATGCGTATTGCCGGCCGCACCTGGACGTTGCGCTACAAAGCCACCCGGGCCTTTTCAGAAGCCTCGGGCATAGACCAGCATGATCTCATTCTGCTGGGCGGCAGCATTATCAGTTTGCTTATCTTCTTTGTGATCTGGTCTCTGCAACGCTATCTGCGGTCAAACCAGCTCACCGAACTCATTACCAAGAATACCACCGCCGGCCTGTTCATGCTGGACGAACGGGGCTACTGTACCTTCCAGAATCCGGCGGCCAAGCGCTTGCTGGGCTATGACCTGGACCAACTGAAAAGCAAGCCTTTGTATGAGATCGTGCACCAGGGCAAGGAGGCCGGAAACCTGTCGCCTGAATTAGTCTCCCAAAAATCCTTCCTCTTTGAAGACACCTTCCTCTGCCACAATGGTAACCCAATTCCGGTGGCCTGTTCCACGCGTTTTGTAAAGCAGGGTGGCGCGGTGGTTGGGCATATTCTGGAGGTGCGCGACGTGACCGAAGAGAGAAAAGCCCAACAGGCCCTCATAGAAAGCGAGGCCCGCTTCCGGAACATGGCAGACAGTGCCCCGGTATTGATCTGGATCACCGATGAGAAGAATAACTGCACGTACGTAAACCGGCAGTGGCTTAAGTTTACGGGCTCTAAATTTGAGGACAATGCGGAAAAAGGATGGCTGCAGTTCATTCACCCCGACGACACAAAACAAATGGCCCAATCTTACCTACAGGCGGCCGAAGCCAGGAATGAGTTCAAAGTAGAATACCGCCTGCGCCGCCGCGACGGGGAATACCGCGGCGTGGTCACCATGGGGATTCCCCGGTTCAGTACCGAGGGGGGCGAGTTCCTGGGTTACATCGGGTCGGCGATTGACATCAGCGACCGGATCAAGATGGAGCAGAAGCTGAAGCAAATAGCAGATACGCTGCAGTATATCTTTATGCAGGTACCGGCCATTGTGGGGCTGGTGCGGGCAAAAGATTTCAGGTACACGTTGGTTAACTCGTATCTAAGCAAGTTGTACGAAGGCAGAGCGGCGGTAGGCGTAAACGCCGTTGAGACTTTGCCAGAGGAACGGCGCGAGCGGTTCAAGGCAATCATGCAGCGAATCAGAGACACCGGTGAGCCGTACGTGGGGCAGGAAGTAGCCATTCCCTTTGAAACCGCCGAAGGCCAGCAGACACTACGCCATTTCAACATTGTCTACGAGCCCATCAAAAACAGCAACGGGCAAGTGGAGTCTATCCTCACCTTTGCCGTAGAAGTGACAGAGCAGGTGAAAAGCCGCGAGCAACTCTCCGCCATCAATGATGAGCTGAACCAGAAAAACCAGGAGCTTACCCGCATCAACAATGACCTGGACAACTTCGTGTACACCGCTTCCCATGATTTGCGCTCTCCGCTGGCCAACCTGGAAGGCCTTACTTCGGCCTTGCTGGAAACGGTAGAGGGGAAAGAAGGCAGTGAGGAACAGCTATTGCTGCAAATGGTGGCCTCTTCCATTGCTAAACTCAAAGGCACCATCCATGACCTTACAGAGATCAGCAAAGTGCAGAAAGACCTAGACTCCCAGGCCGAGGTGCTTTCCTTTGCCGAGGTGCTGGCCGGGGTAGAGGACGACATTGCTCCTTTGATACAGGAGGCCGGCGTTCAGTTGAAAACCACCTTTGAGGTAAAGCAACTGCAATACGCGCGCAAAAACCTGCGCAGCATTCTCTACAACCTGGTTTCCAACGCCGTTAAGTACCGAGACCCTTCCCGGGAACTGACGGTGGCCATCAATACCTATCGGCAAGAAAATCACGTCGTGCTTACCGTAGAGGACAACGGCCTGGGCATTCGCGAAGACCAACAGCAGAAGCTGTTCACCATGTTCCGGCGGTTCCACTCGCACGTAGAGGGTACCGGCATTGGACTGTACATTGTCAAACGCATCATCGAGAACAACGGCGGCCGCATTGACGTGTGCAGTGAGCCCGGCCGGGGCACCAAATTCATGGTCTACTTCAAAGAGATGTCTCTTCAAAAGGATAGCTGATTTAAGCCTGATTTCTGAAAAACAGGCTTAAATCAGCTTGCTAAAAGGCAACCGAAATGCAGGAGAGGCCAGTTAACCCAGCAGCGGGAGCAGCACATCAGGGTCAATCTTCTCCAGCATCTGCTCTACCTGCTGGCGGGTGAAGCGGCCGTTTACCTGAAGCATCAGAAAAGAGTTGCCGTGCTTGCGGTAGCCCACAATTTCCTGTACCTGCTCATTAGACTGCCTTATCCGGAACTGCAAGGCGCCGGGTGCCTCGTCTAACAGCGGTATGGCCGCATAATTGTCTTTCTGCAACACTTGGTCTAACTCCTGGGTAAGGCTTCGTTCCAGCAGCCGCTGGGCTTTGTTGGTGGTGGGGGTGAAGGTAAGAACCCGCACCGAAGTAATGTTAGCCAACGCCGCCCGAAGAGTGGTGTCAGTGGTTTCCTTCGCTAAATACCGGGAGACAAGCCCTACCGGAACTGTGGTTCCCTTAAAGCCTGCCTCATTTTTGTACTTCTGGTAAAACTCGGTTGTTGACTGGGCGGCAGGCAAATTATTGGTGCTGCTGCAAGCCTGCATAATGCACAGCAAGACAGCCGCCAAAAACGGCGAAAGCTGACGAAAGGCCGGTTTCTGAGATCTATTAACGACTGGAGTAAGCATAGCAAATGATGTTTTTTACCTCTTCTACGGAAAAGAGGGCGAAAACGCTTGCCGCACAAAAAACAGAAAGGGCCTTTACTTGAGAGACTCCCTTCGGGCTTAGCCCGCACTATTACACTTCCTCGGTGCTTTGGGGCTGTCTGTGGTAGATATCGGGGGTGTGGAGTTGCATAAACCGTTCTGGATGAGGCAGCGGCTCAAACCCGAACTGGGTGTACAGGCTATGCGCGTCTTCGGTGGCTAACATCCACCGGCGGAGCCCCTGCAACTCGGGATGGCTTCTAAACGCTTGCAACATCCATTTAGACAGGCCCTTGCCTCGGTAGTCTTCCAGCACAAATACATCGCATAAATAGGCGAACGTGGCATAGTCGGTGATCAGACGGGCGAAGGCCACCTGCTTTCCTTCAGCATAGATGCCTAGGCACAAAGAATGCTCAATGGCCTTTTTGACCACTTGCTTAGGAATACCCCTTGACCAATACACCTCACGTAAGAAGCCGTGTATCACTTCTAATTGCAGCAGGTCTTTGTCAAAGCTTAACAGATAACCGTCTTTGTTTACTTGTGGGGCGGGAGTGGAGAAGTGCATGCGGGGAGGTATTTATTGACTCCAATATCACCATTGAGGTTTTAAAACAAAAGAATAAGATAGAATAGTTATATGCAATTCTTCAAAAGCAGGTTATGCCAGCCTTCCAGTTCATGGTCAACCTCTGAAAACCTGGTAAGAGAACCGGCCAGACAGGTTGTTGAGGAGAGCGTTTTAGGCCTCTTTTTCTGTAAACGGCTTAAAAACACCGGTGCCTCTTGGGCAGTTCTCTTAATTAAAGTAATGATGTCGCTCGCTTGCGGTACGCGAGCGAGTGTCCCCCTTTAGTTGATGATTACTTTTCCAGAACTGCCCTCTCTTCTGGATGTGGAGCAGAATTGGAACGTCTGTAAACAGCAAGAGCCCGCCAAAGCGGACTCTTGCTGTTTACAAGGATTGAAAGATAGAATATAGTATAGAACGTAGATAGTAGTTTGTATAGTGGTTGGCTTATTTATTAGAGACCATTTTTTTATCTGCTTCTTTTTCTTTGGCGGCCATTTTCTGGGCCGCTTCTTTTTCCTTTAAGGCCTGGGCACGTTCCTGCGCGGCTAATTTTTTAGCGGCCTCTTTTTCCTTCAGGGCTATCTTAGCCTCACGCTCTTTTTCTTTGGCGGCCATGGCTTTCTCCTTCAAAGCGTCTTTTCTCTGCTGCTCTTTTAACTTTAGGGCCTCTTCTCTTTCTTTTAGAGCAATTCTTTTAGCTTCTTCTCTCTGAAAATACGCTTCATCCAGCGCATCATATTTAGCATCTATCAGGGCTTCGCGGGCTATTTGTTTATGTTTGGCTAGCTCTTTCCGCTCCTTGGCTTTTTGCTTTGCCAGTTCTTCCCGCTCTTTTTGCTTTGCCTTCAGCTCGACAGCACGTTCTCTCTCTCTTTGCTTGGTTGTTTGCGCGTACGTGGAGCCTATTGCCAAGGCAAGCACAAATAGCAGAAGGGTAAGTCTTTTTAGCATAGCATTAGTTGTTTGTAATTGTATAAAGAGCTAGTGTCAGCACAAATGACAATACAATATTTGATAGATACAAATAATTATTCTAAAAAATGCATATTTAATTAATGAATATAACTTAGCTAAGTATCTGTTGATTGATGGCAAAAGCACGGGAAAAGAGGGTAATCCAAGAATAAACATGAATGTAGCCCTGGGTTTCTGTTTGGCATATAAGACGCAGAAGAAGTCTGTTTTGCTAGAAACTTCACTCCAGAAGTGTTTCCCACAAATATGCCGCTACAAGTGCGGCCAAAAAAACGGGCCTGTTGTTTCAATACAACAGGCCCGTTTCAAACATAGGCAATGAAACCCTTATAGCTTAGAACTCTGCACTCTTAGGGAAGCGCGGGAAAGGAATCACGTCTCTGATGTTGCCCATACCGGTCACGAACAGCAGCAACCGTTCAAAACCCAGTCCGAAGCCGCTGTGCGGAACGGTGCCGAAGCGACGGGTGTCAAGGAACCACCACAATTCTTTTTCGGGTACGCCCATCTCCTGCATGCGGGTCACCAGTTTCTCGTAATTTTCCTCGCGCTGGCTACCACCAATGATTTCGCCAATGCCGGGGAACAGCACGTCCATGGCGCGCACGGTTTTTCCGTCTTCGTTGAGCTTCATGTAGAAACTCTTGATGTCTTTGGGGTAGTTGGTGAGAATAACCGGCTTTTTGAAATGTTTCTCTACCAGGTAGCGCTCGTGCTCACTCTGTAAATCGGTGCCCCAGTCTACTTTGTATTCAAATTTCTGCTTGGCGGTTTTCAGAATCTCCACGGCCTCGGTGTAGGTCAGGCGCTGGAAGTCGTTTTCCACCACAAAGTTCAGGCGACCGAGCAGTTCCTTGTCGTACATGTCATTCAGGAACTGAAGGTCATCGGCGCAGTGGTCCAAGGCATAGCGCACTAGGTATTTCAGGAAGTCCTCGGCCAAGTCCATGTTGTCTTCCAGCTCATAGAACGCCATTTCGGGCTCAATCATCCAGAACTCGGCTAAGTGACGGCTGGTGTTGGAGTTTTCGGCCCTAAAGGTGGGCCCGAAGGTGTAAATCTCAGACAAAGCCATGGCCAGCACCTCACCTTCCAACTGGCCGGAAACAGTGAGGTTGGAAGAACGCCCGAAGAAGTCCTCAGAGAAATCTACTTCACCGTTCTCGGTACGCGGCGGGTTCACGGGGTCTAAGGTAGTGACCCGGAACATCTCACCGGCTCCCTCGGCGTCAGACGCGGTAATCACCGGGGTGTGCACGTAGAAGAAGCCTTTCTCATTGAAATAGTGATGCACCGCAAACGCCATGGCGTGCCGTACGCGCAATACCGCGCCAAACGTGTTGGTACGCGGCCGCAGGTGGGCAATCTCCCGCAGGAACTCCAGCGAGTGGCCTTTTTTCTGCAAAGGGTACGTCTCTGGGTCTGCTACGCCCAATACCTCAATGGTGCGGGCCTGAATCTCAACGGTCTGGCCTTTGCCCTGGCTTTCTACCAGCGTACCCAGCACAGAAACGCTGGCGCCGGTGGTCACTTCCCGCAGGGCCTCGTCGGTGAACAAGGTCATATCGGCTACCACTTGTATGTTATGAATAGTAGAGCCGTCATTCACGGCAATGAACGTCACAAATTTGTTTCCGCGCTTGGTGCGCACCCAACCTTTTACCAACACCTCCTGTCCGCTGGCGGGCGTCTGGAGCAGGGCATTTACTTTGGTTCTTTTCATGTTCTTTCTCGTATCAAGTAGCACGTATCAGGTATCAAGTAGCAGGTATTCAATTGGTGCAAAAGTAGGTATCCAATCGCAAAAAATCTTAACTGAAAGAAGCGTCTTGCTACGTGATACCTGCTACTTGATACCTTGCGCCATTGGCGCGTGCCAAAATTAACCTTTTTTGCAAACCAGCAGTAAAAAACCATAACTTTGGGCGAGGCCGCACCTGTGTGACCAGTGCCGTTGACTTATGCAGAGACTTGATTTAAAACAGCTTTTATCCCAGAAATTATCGCCGCAGCAGATACAGTTCATCAAATTGCTGCAGGTGCCAACCGCTGAGCTGGAGGCCCGCATCAAAGAAGAACTGGAGGTGAACCCCGCGCTGGAAGAAGGGGATGCCGCTGACGAGCCTTCTACGGATAATGACGATTCTAACAGTGATGCCGATGAAGATTTCGACAACACCGAGGACGATTTTGCCGAAGAGGAAGCGCGCCGCGACGATGACGAGGTAGATTTAGGGGATTATATCAACGATGATGAGATAGCCGGTTACAAGATGCAGGGCGACGGGCCGGGCGAAGAGGAAGACCGCGAAATGCCCATCGCGTTCACCGGTTCCCTCACTGATGCGCTCATGGATCAATTGGGTTTCCTGAACCTGAACCCCAAACAAATGGCCATTGGCGAGCAGTTGATTGGCTCTATTGACCAGGACGGCTACATCAGACGCGAACTGCAGGCGATCTCCAACGACTTGGCTTTCTCCCAGAACATAGAGGCCAGCGAGCAAGAGATTGAAGACGTGCTGCGCCGAATCCAGGCGTTTGACCCGCCCGGCATTGCCGCCCGAGACTTGCAGGAATGCCTTTTACTGCAATTAGAGCGCCGCGACCCAGACGAAATCACCGAGGTGGCCGAGCAAATCATCCATGACTGTTTTGACGAGTTCACCAAGAAGCACTACGCCAAGATTCAGCAGAAACTGGAGTTGGAAGACTATGAGCTGAAAGCCGCCATTGACTTAATCCTGAAGCTGAACCCCAAGCCCGGCGGAACCGGCGGAGCCACGCGGGTGCAGTACGTGATCCCAGATTTCATCATCACCAACGAAGACGGCCAACTGCAACTTTCGCTCAACGCCCGTAACGCGCCAGACCTGCGCATCTCCCGCTCCTACGCCGACATGTTTGAGGCCTATGACAAAGGCTCCAAGAAAGACAAGAAGCTGAAGGAGACGGTTACCTTTGTAAAGCAGAAACTAGACGCCGCCAAATGGTTCATTGACGCCATCAAGCAGCGCCAGAATACATTGCTCCGCACCATGGAAGCCCTGCTGCGCCGCCAGTATGATTATTTTCTGGACGGCGATGAAAGCAAGCTGAAGCCCATGATCCTGAAAGACATTGCCGAAGACATTGGCATGGACATTTCTACCGTGAGCCGCGTGGCCAACAGCAAAAGCGTGCAGACCGAGTTCGGGATTATTCCCTTAAAGTTCTTCTTCTCAGAAGGCATTGCCACCGATGCCGGCGAAGACGCCAGCAGCCGCGAGGTAAAATCCATCCTGAAAGACATCATTGAAGCCGAAAACAAGCGCAAGCCCCTGTCTGACGATAAAATTGAGAAGATGCTCAACGAGAAAGGCTACAACATCGCCCGCCGCACCGTAGCCAAGTACCGCGAGCAACTGAACATCCCCGTAGCCCGCCTGCGCAAAGAACTGTAACCCGCGGAGGAGGGCAATTAGAATTAAGAATTAGGGATTTTTTGAAGGAAGTATGAATAGTATCAACCTTGTCTCACAGGCACACCAATGGAGTTAGTTCACCTAAGGGCCAATTCCTAATTCTTAATTCCTACTTAAAAAAGTGAATCCCCGCCTCGCCACGGTGCTCTCGGTGTTGTTTCATCCGTTGATACAGCCCACGTACCTGTTCAGTCTGCTGCTGTACTACCTGCCACCCGAAGTGTTCTCCTATTCGCCGGAAGGCCGACGGTTGATTGTGCTGTTGGTCTTCATTATCACGTTCCTGCTGCCGGTGCTGGGAACCCTGATGATGCAACAGGCCGGACTTATCTCTTCCCTGACCCTGGAGGCCCGCACAGACCGACGCTGGCCCCTTCTGTTAGCCGCTACCTGTTACACCGTGCTCACGGTGGTGTTCTATAGAATGTCCTTCTTTGACAGCTTGTTCTATTTGATGATGGGGGTAATCACCGCCTCGGTCTACCTAACGCTGGTCATCAATCAATTCTGGAAAATAAGCGCCCATAGTATTGGATTAGGAGGCGGTTTGGGAATTTTAGTGCTGCTGCACGGCTGGCTGCCGGAAGGTTATCTGTTGTACCCCATTGTGCTGGGATGCGTGATCTGCGGGGCCGTTATCTCTGCCCGTCTGGCCTTAGGTGCCCATACCTCCAACCAAGTCTACGCGGGTTTCACCTTAGGTTTCCTGCTGGGCATCTCCCTCTGGGGGATGCCCTTGTAAAGCTGCTTTTAAGGTGTTTTTAGAAAAACAGCCTTGAAACAGCAAGCGGCAAGTAAACAGAAAGTTGTGGTAAGCTCTTCACCACCGTGCCAAACAGAATGCCACTATCCTCTCTAAACAGGGCATTTTGAGCCTACTTTTCTTAAACTAGCGCCAAAACGGAACTCGATATCAACATAGCTTTTGCGCTCATAAGAAGATGAGTAAGGATACCTGATGTTCCGCAATCTGGCCGGTGGCTCCCGGCGAGTCTGGAGTCTCGCGCCAGTAGATTCTACCCGGATGCTTCCGCAATGCCGCCTGCTCTAAAGACCTCGTAGCGTCTGTGCCAATGGCGCGCCAATCAGGAGGTTGGCTGTCCAAGGGTGCGTAGAGCGCTCGCGCTAACTCTACCACAACAATGCACAACAATAGCAGGGTCGCCAGTTTACTCTAACCCTGTGAGGTCTTCAAGAACCTCACAGGGTTCTTCGTTTTGGGCCTATTTCCCGCAAAACAGCCCCAAAACGCATCAGTCCTGCTCTGAGCAGGGTTCAAGCTTTCAACTTGGATCTACAATGTCCGGAAGTGTGAAACTTCCGTGAGGCAATGCCTTAAACCGGCTGTTGCTGAGTCAGCAACAGCAAACGCCATTTTATAAACAGTACATCGTAACCCATTCACCTCCCAGGAAAGCCCATGCAGGAGCGTTCCCGCCTGGTGTTGGTTGCGATTAAGAAGGCTTTTACGGATATTGTGGAAGAATTACCCGTTTCCCACATCATGCGATTCAAGTCTTTGGCCCTTCTTGCTTTCTTCAGCCTATTGTTATTTACTTCCTATAAAGGAGAAGCACAAACAGGTAAAACGGAAACCCAGGTTGTTCAGAGCTTTATGCGTTTTCTGGCCGGGCAGAACGGCAGGCACAACCGGGTAGACAAGAACATGTTGCCCTGGAATCTGTCTGACGTGTATGTCAACGACTCCCTCTGGGCGAAGGTCAACATCTCAGATGAAAGTCGGTTGGCGGCTAGGCAGGGGTTGCATGGGGCCGGCCCGCAGCTCAAGATGGATTACCGCCTCGCCAAACCAGAATTTGAGCTAATCAAAAACAGAATGAGAGGGCAGAGGCGGACGGAATGGACAACTCAGGATTTTCCGGAGAACATTGTCGTTTTGCAGCAACTAGGGCTGGCACCGGCCGCCTATTACGCTTATTCCTATCCCATTGTGTTGCTCTCTAAAAAGCTGGTGCTGGTGAAAAGATATTTCCATGCCAGCAATGTATATAACCGTTGGTCTTGCCTAGAGGCTTACCGCATAGACAAAGCCGGTAAATTTACCTTTGAAAACTGCTACCTGAGAACCTATGCCATGTAAGGGCTGAAAAACAACGAGTTGCCGTTATGCAATTCATTCTAAGGTTTTTATCTTTTTTCTAATTGGTTTAATCCAATCACCTTTCTTATATTTAGCAGTACAACCCTACATCTGTCACGAATGAACAAAACCTTACAGCTAGTATTAGGGGCCGCTTTTCTGGCCATGCCCGCCTTTGCCCAACAAGTAGAGCCGTTGGACGCGGCCATCGTAGAGAAAATCCGCCAGGAAGGATTAAACAAATCACAGGTCATGGACATCGCCTTTTACCTGACAGATGTGAACGGCCCGCGCCTTTCGGGGTCTACCGGACTGGCCAAAGCAAACCAATGGACGAAGGAGAAACTGACTTCCTGGGGCTTGCAGAACGCCGTGATTGAACCATGGGGCACGTTCGGGAAAGGCTGGGAAGTGGAGAAGTCGTATCTGGCGCTTACCAAGCCGTATTACCAACCCATGATTGGCTCACCCAAGGCCTGGACACCTAGCACCAACGGGCCGGTGAAAGCACAGGTAATGTTGGTGAAAGCCGCCAAAGAAGAAGATTTAGCGCAGTACGCCGGTAAACTGAAAGGCAAGATTGTGATGATGGAGGTGACCACGCCCATCAAAACCACCTTCACCGCCGATGCCACCCGCTACACCGACGAGCAGCTCCAGAAACTGGCCGAGCCGGTGCAAGCCACCGCCGGACGCACGCCCATGACCGACGAGCAACGGGCCGCCATGATGGCCCGCCGGGCGTTGCTGGGCAAAATGAGCGAAATGTTCCTGAACGAAGGAGCCGTAGCCATGTTCAGCGGACGCAGTGGTTCGCACGGAACCTTCTTCACCAGCAACGGTGCTTCGTACGCCATGGACGCCAAACCAGTATTGCCCGAGTTTGAAGTAGCGCAGGAAGACTTAGCCCGCATGAGCCGCCTTTTGGCCGCCGGAATTCCCGTGGAAGTGGAGTTGGAAAGCAAAACCCGTTTCTTAACCGAAGATCCGCAAGGCTACAACGTCATCGCAGAGATTCCGGGCACCGATAAAAAGCTGAAGTCTGAGATTGTGATGCTGGGCGGTCACATTGACTCCTGGCACGCCGCCACCGGCGCCACTGACAACGCCGCCGGGGTAGCCGTGATGATGGAAGCCGTCCGGATCATCAAAGCCTTGAATTTGCAACCAAAGCGCACCATCCGGATTGCCCTTTGGGGTGGCGAGGAGCAGGGTCTGCACGGTTCGCGTGGCTACGCCAAAAAGCACTTAGGCGATCCTGCTACCATGAAACTGTTGCCGGAGCACGCCAAAATAGCGGCTTATTATAATCTGGACAATGGTTCTGGTAAAATCAGAGGCATTTACACGCAAGGCAACGAGGCCGTGGCGCCGTTGTTCAAAGAGTGGCTGAAGCCGTTCCATGATTTGGGCGCTACCACCGTGACCAACCGCAACACCGGCGGCACCGACCACCTTTCCTTTGACGGTTTGGGTCTGCCCGGCTTCCAGTTCATTCAGGATGGTTTGGAATACAACACCCGCACGCACCACACCAACCAAGACACCTATGACCGCCTGCAGGCCGATGACCTGAAACAAGCCTCTGTGATTGTGGCTTCGTTTGTGTACCAGTCGGCCATTAGAAAAGACAAACTGCCGCGCAAAGCGCTTCCGCAGCCTAGACCGCAGTCGTAAGTTTGCCAAAGCCTATAAAAGGCAGAATGGCCTCTCTTCTTTTGCCGGGAGAAAGGCCATTCTGCCTTTTATACAGATGAATTATGAGTGTTTACCAGTTAATAACCCCTCTTAGTTCAATCCTGCGGCTGAGCATCTGCTAAAGCTCGCTTTTGTGAGAGAATCCCCTCTTGGGAGCTCATCTTGTAGGGAAAAACAGTAGGCATTTTAATGAAAGAGAAGGCGCTTCCTACCCTTCCGCTCGGGTTCCGCTCTTTCGGATTGATAAATCCCCGACCGAGTGGTTCGGGATTGGAAATCCAGAACAGCAACTTTTTGAAACTTCCCTACAAAGGGGTGGGTTGCGGCGCATTTCTGGCTTGCCTACCTTGGTTCTCTGGCGCAGGCATCTGCTTGTGCCTACTGCAATAGATGACCTATTCTGTTTTGCGCCTGTTTTCAAGAAATCAACCTGAAAACGTGCGGAGCCAGGAATGGTAATAGAAAAATTCTAAACAGAGCATCAATCTCCAGACCCAATGAAGAAGTACCGCCTGCCTATTTTGCTTGGTGTATTCATCGTCTTTTCCTTTTACTGCCACGGCCAGGCTCCTTCCGTCAACAACATCGTGCCCAAACCTGTCTCCTATACCGCTACTGGTGAAAGACCGGTAACCATCAATCGGCAAACCAAGATTGTGGCCGATGCCCAGTTCCAGGAGCAGGCGGTGTATTTGCAGGAACTGCTCACAAATCAGCTAGGGCTTGCCTTGGAAATTGCCACCCCGGAAACGAAGCAGGGAAAGCATTCCAAAATTGTTCTGGCCCATGATACCATTGAAGCCCACCGGCCCGAGATGTACTGGCTGGAGTCTGGCGGATCTATCATCAGAATGAAGGCCAGAGATGTGGCCGGCATGGTGCACGGCATCCAGACGCTGTTACAGTTGCTTCCGCTGGAGAAAGTAAAGCAAGTGGCGTTCCCCACAGTAGAAATCAAGGATTATCCGCGCTTCGCGTACCGCGGCATGCACCTGGACGTAAGCCGCCATATTTTCCCGGTTGATTTCCTGAAGAAGTACCTAGACTATCTGGCGTTCCATAAGTTCAACAACTTCCACTGGCACCTCACCGATGACCAGGGCTGGCGGCTGGAAATAAAAAGCTACCCCAAACTGACTCAAGTGGGTGCCTGGCGAAACTCTACGCTCATTGGGCATTTCAAAGACACGCCCGCCCGCTATGACTCTATCCGCTACGGCGGATTTTACACCCAGGATCAAGTGCGGGAAGTGGTGCGCTACGCCGCTATCAGAGGCATCAACGTCATCCCCGAGATTGATATTCCGGGCCATAGCCGGGCGATTATTGCCGCGTACCCAGAGTTCAGCACCCGACCCGATACCGTTTGGCAGGTAGCCAATACCTGGGGCATGTACAACCGCCAGAACAACGTGTTGGCCCCAAACCCCGCTACTTTTCAGTTTCTGGAGACCGTGTCCCACGAGGTGGCCGATCTGTTCCCTTCAGAGTACATCCACATTGGCGGCGATGAGTGCAGCAAGATCTGGTGGAAAGCCGACCCAAAGACGCAGGCATTTATGAAAGCCAACAACCTCAAAGACGAGAAAGAACTGCAGACCTACTTCATCAAACAGGTATCGGGCTATCTGGCCAAAAAGAACAAGAAAGTGATTGGCTGGCACGAGATTCTGGAAGGTGACCTGGATACCACGGCGGTGATCATGAACTGGGGAGGCGCCAAACAAGGGATTGAGGCAGCCCAACGGCGGCACCCCGTGATTATGTCGCCCGGTAATCCGCTGTATTTTGACAATTACCAGTCCAAAGACCCCAGAGACAGCCTGGCCATCCATGGCTACAATCCGCTAGACGCCGTGTACCACTTCAACCCGGTACCGGCAGAGCTGCAGCAACTCAAACTGGACAAATACATTCTGGGTGCCCAGGCCAACGTCTGGACGGAGTACATGGGCTATCCTTCAAAGGTGGAATACATGGTGTTCCCGCGCATGACCGCCCTCAGCGAAGTACTCTGGACAGATCCCAAACAGAAGAACTTCACTGATTTCAAGCGAAGGGTTCATGCGACCATGTTGCCCAGATACACCTTCTGGGGAAGCGCGTATTTCAAAGACTTTGAACGCTGGACAATCGCCGATAAATAAAACCCGGTAGTACGTTTCTTTTGCTGAGATAAGGCACTATTCTGTTTCGGGCACCGTTTCAAGAAAGCGGCCCAGAAACAGAGATAAGCTTGAGTACTAGGTATAAACCTGTATATTTACCCATTGCCCATTTACTTTTACCCATGGCTTCACATCCATCTGCGCTGTTGCTCAACTGCATGCTCACCATCTCGTTCCTGATCTTGATGTGGCGCTTAGAAGACCCTAATATCATAGTGACCCTTGCGGCTTTTCTGGGGTTTATGATGTTTGTGGTTCTAAAGATCATCATAGTCTTGCGGGAACGGAAAGGCAAATCTTCTAAATAGCTTTATCTATGGAATCATTCTTTTTAAACCTATCCCCCTCCAACCAGAACGGCTCTGCGCTTTCAAAGCTGTATCTGTTCATGGCGGCGGTGTTCTTTCTACTAGGCGGATTGGGCGTTTACAGGCAGTACACGGCCAATGAAGTAGCCCTAAGTGTGTACCTTTTGCCTTTGCTGCAACTGGCGTTAGCCATTTCTTACATCATAGTGGCCTGGCGCCGCCGGAAGCCTGCTGGTTCCAGCTATGTGCAGGTAACGGAAGAACAGTTAGAGCTAAAGCTATCCCTCAACCAGGCTTCGGTTGTCTTGCCCTGGAATACCATCAGCTTGCTGCGGGTGCAGTCAGATAAACTGTTGTACCGGCTTACCTCGGGGCAAACGGGTCAGATTGAGTTCGACTCTATTCCGGAAGAATATGAAGAGGCGGTGCGCGATGCCATCCGCCAGGCCGGGAAACGCAAAGGCGTGAGTCTGTAACTACCACAAACATGATTTCTCAGCCGCAGGGCGTTTTGGGGCTGTTTTCATGAAAACAGCCCCAAAACGCCCTGCGGCTTTTTTGTTCCTCCCCAGACAAAGCTGCTGCTGTAGTCTCTGCACGTGTCTGAATCTGTAGAAATGCTGCTTGAAAAAGAAATTCCCTCCTGGAAGCTGATCTTGTAAGAACAAAGCAAAGGTGCTTTGTTGAGGCCTAAAATGAATAAACAGAGCAAAAATATAATCAAGCTTGCCTCGTTTTTAGCTCCTTTTTCCTAAAACAGCCTCAAAACAGCTTTCCAGGTGTGTCATACCTCTATTGTATGATAGGTGCCTTTGAAGGAGATGCTGATGCAGTAGCCCCCACCCTTACCCCCCGAGGAGGGGAAATACGCCTTTGCAGGGGATAGGAGGCATTACAACCCGTGATACCAAATCACCTTAACGATCTTCCTTTACTGGTTAGATGCCCCCTGACACAAGCAGACGCTTGCGCCGGAAAACCAATGGGAGCAGGTAAATACTAGTTGGCATAACCGCTACTACATTATTTACTTTCCCCGGTTCTAGTCTTTCCTGAGCGCTACCGCCAAAGATGACACAATACAGCACGTGCACCCACGCAACAAACAGAAAAGCCAAGGAGACAGCATACAGCCTGCACCTGCTAATTTTCCTCAGCAGGCATGAGGCGCATCAACAGTAACTTGCAAGTAGAGGCTATTTGGACTTTTCTGAGGGCATAGTTAACCCTTCGCACGCCAAGCCGTAAAAAGAGCAGATGAGAATTATCCGCTTGCCATCAGTACAAGATCTAAACTATGAAAAATTACCTGTCCTGTATGCTCTTCGTGGCCGCTGTGTCCTTGTTCTCCAGTTGTGGCGGCTCCTCCTCAGATGCGACCTCCGTAGACGCGGCGGGCAAGCACAACGAGGATCTGCTGGAAAGTACCGGCAAAGAGGCACGGGCCGGCTGGTTTGTGGCGGAGGCAGGCAGCGGCAGCATGTTTGAGGTGGAGTTGGGCCGGCTGGCCAGCAGCAAAGCCACAGACCCCCGGGTGAGGCAACTGGGCGAGTTGATGTTGAACCACCATACCCAGGCCAATGCCCAACTGAAACAGATTGCCAACCTGAAGAACCTGATGGTGCCCACCAGGCTGAGCGACGATCATCAGAAAACCTACAATCAAATCATGAGCAGTTCTGGGGCCGCGTTTGACAAAGCGTACCTGGAGGCAGTAGTGGAAGACCATAAAGAAGCCATTGAAAAGTTTGAAGAGATGTCTGAAGATGGAACAGACGTAGAACTGAAGGCTTTCGCGGGGAAGAATCTCCCCACCCTGCGCGCGCACCTGCTACAGGTAGAGCAACTGGAAGATGAAATGGAGCCTAGATAGTGTTTCCTACACCAACAGCCGTAGCTGCCTCAGCGAGCCGTACATGAAATCATTTTCTGGTCTAGTGACATGGCGAAGGGCAGCCGATAAGAAAGAGAAAGAACTATGAAAAAGATATTTTATGGAATGGCGGCCTGGTCTATAGTGGCTGGAGCAGCCTGTAGCAGAATAGATGCCAATACGTCTAACACGGTGCCCACCACAGATGCCTACGCAGCAACGGTTACCGCCACCAATGCCGCGACCGGAATGGTGGGAGTGGGCGGTTCAACAGTAGATGCTTACGTGGCTCCCGGCACCACCAGCAACGTGGCCGGAACCGGAACCATGCGGTACGGTACCCGCAACATCACAGAGGCTACTTTCCTCATGGAGGCCGCCAGTGGCAGTATGATGGAAGTGCAGCTAGGCAAGCTGGCCTTAGAGCGCAGCGCGAACTCAGAAGTGAAAAAATTCGCCCAGATGTTGGTAGACCACCATACCAAAGCGCACCAGGAACTCATAACCATTGCCTCTGGCATGAACATTACCCTTCCGTCTTCGCTTTTGCCCATGCACCAAGAACTGGCAGACCAGTTGTCTAAACTAACCGGTAATGAGTTTGATAAAGAATACATAGATGAAATAGAGGATGTGCATGAAAGTGACATCGCTTTGTTTGACGTAGTGAGTAATGCGGCACCCACCACAACGGTAAAAGCCTTTGCCATCAGAACCCTTCCTGTGCTCCGTATTCATGAGCACCAGGCAGATGAACTGGAAGCCAAAGTGAGTAAGTAAGAAGTATTGCTTTAGAAGAAAGAGCCTGCTGCAGCAGGCTCTTTCTTCTAAAGCATTTCCTATTTCCGTCCCCTTCAGAAATAGCCACCCGCTTAGAAGATCAAATAGAGTAGTGCTCTGCTAACGTTTAAAGAGCTTCTTCGCCGCAGACGATACCCGTTACCGGCTTCCGGAAGATGAAAATAATCTGCTATCCAGTACTTGCCCTGTTTCTGGCCTTCGGCACCTCCTGCAGTGGTGACCAGAAGAACACGCCGTCTACCACAGACTCAGAGGCGGCGGCAGACGGCTCTGCCGAAAGTCCCGCCGCTGCTACCAATAGCGCAGGCAGCAGCGGCATGGGTGGTGCCGTGCCTATCCATGCCCTGGCCTCAGATACGTTGTATTCAGACTCCACTAATCTGGAGTAGGGAAGCTGCAAGTGATTGTGAATCACGGTTTATCTATTGCAAAATCAGTATTTGTTCAAGAGAAATGTGTTAACTGCTACCCAGTTAGTGCGTATACAAGCCAGAACGAACTAGAATGAAACAAACAAAAACTATGAGAAAAGTAATGTCAATGCTGGTGGCCGGAGCAATGCTTGCGGGCACAGCGTGTACGAGCACGAATACAGCTACTGGTACTACCGGAACAGGTTCCGGCACTACCGGAGGAACTACTACAGGCACCACCGGAACTACCGGGGGCGGTACCACTGGTGGAATGAACGGCGGAACCACAACTGGAACTACTGGTGGTACTACTACCGGCGGAACCACTGGTGGTACTACTGGCACAACAGCTGGCGGTACCGCCGCCGGAGCTGCGGGAGGCACTACCATGGACATGACCAACATGACAGATGCCATGTTCATGATGACCGCCGCCAGCAGCAACATGTTTGAGATTCAGGCAGGGAAGTTAGCCACGCAGAATGCCTCTCATGCCGAAGTGAAAAAGTTTGCCCAAATGATGGTAGACCACCACACCAGAGCCAGCCAGGAGCAGATGACCCTCGCTTCCCAAATGAAAATCACTCTGCCTACAACCTTGATGCCTATACACCAGACCATGCTGGACAGGTTGAAAGGAAAAACAGGCAAAGGCTTTGACGAAGACTACATGGACGCCATGGAAACAGCCCATAAAATGGACATTGCCATGTTCCAGATGAAAAGCGCCAATGCAGAAACGCCTCCCGTGAAAGCCCTGGCCACCAAGACCCTTCCTATGTTGAAATCGCATCAGGAAATGGCCACCAAACTTGAAGATCAGGTAGATTGATTTCGGCCTTTCTGGCCATACCATACTGTCTGGGTTTCCAGGGCGTTTCAGCAGAAACACCCTGGAAACCCAGACATTCTTTTAGAGCGGGTTTACATTTCGTTTTCGCAGCGCAAAAGCCAAAGTTTAAAAGTAGCGGTATCACCAAGTAATTTAACTCAAGCCCAAGGCCTGCGTATAAAAACTAGTCTATAAACAGTTCTACACGCGATCATCTTTAAAACTATGAAAAGAATAATGCCCTTCTTTGCCGCCGCCGCCTTGCTAACTGGCGCAGCCTGTGACACCTATACCTCCACGACAGATCCTGCTACTTACGCTACCGGCTACGGTTTTCCCGGCGATAATAATAGCGTGGGTACCGGCAATACCGGCAGCATGGGCGTAGCCGAAGCCAACAACAACGCTACCTTAGATAATCCGGCCACCGGCACCAACTCAGACAGCGTAAATGCAAACCAGAACCTGGATCATCTCTTTGCCATGAGAGCCGCCAGCGGTGGCATGTTTGAGGTAGCAGCGGGTAAACTAGCCTCTACCCAAGGACAGAATGCCGAAGTGAAGCAGTTTGGCCAACGCATGGTCACCGACCACACCAAGGCCAACACCGAACTTCAGGCTATTGCCTCCGCCAAAGGCATTACCCTGCCAACCGCGCTTATGCCAGAGCACCAGCAGCACCTGGACATGCTGTCCAAGCTGACCGAGCTTGAGTTTGACAAAGCGTATATGCAGCACATGGTAGAGGCCCACGAAATGGACATCAAACAGTTTGACCAGGAAGCCAAAAACGGCAAAGATCCCGAGATAAAGGCTTTTGCCGCTAAAAACCTGCCTATTCTGCAAGAACACCGCAAGATGGCCCAGCCAATTTATGAACAGGTGGGTAGAGCCAGGCAACAAGCAGTAAGCAGATAAACCACCTTCTCTCCCAAAGCACAACCTGCCTGCCCCAGACCTCTGGTGCAGGCAGGTTGCTTTTTAGGCTATTTTCAGAAAACCAGCCCGAAAAGGAACGAGCTATCTTCTGGGCAGCTCTTGAGGCAGGTGTTTTTTGGAAGCCTGAATTCAGTACCTTTGGGCAAACTTTACAAAAACAATGAAACATATCATGCCATTCTTCGCGGCTTGCGCGCTGTTTGCCGGGGTTGCCTGTTCTACGTACACTTCCACCACAGACCCCAATGATAAGGGTTCAGGTACTGCGCTTGACGCGGAAGTAGGATCTTCTACGCCAGCTGCTGCCCAGGCGCATCCTACTACTGCTACAACCCACGCCTCCGCTGAAACTGCTCCTGAAGCAAAAGCAGATACTACTGCCGCCCACGCAGCAGAAGCAGCTCACTAGTTCTAAAGGCCAATCGTCTTTCACTTGTCTTCCTCTTTACCAGAAGCTCAGATTTCCCGAAGGGAGGAAAGCCCATAAAACAGAAATGCCTCGCTCCAAAGCAAGGCATTTCTGTTTTATGTAGCCCTGAGATTTATGATTCGTCCCCAACGCGTGTGAGCTACCTGCGGCGTCCCGCCGCTTCTAGGTATATTTATTAAGTACGGAGACAGCATTGCGTTATCCTATTTGTCTTCCTCCTGGAAGGATCTTGTGGGCGAACTAGAATAGCTTTGATGGAGCACTAGTGCCGTTCGCCACCTAAGATCCTTCCAGGAAGACAACCAAAGAGTAGGACAAATTAATTTTATCCGCCTACTTCACGCACCCAAGTTGCCCTTTGCAGAAGCTGAACAAACGTATAGCCTTAGTCAATCCACCCCTATCCTTTCCAGGCTCCTCTTGTAGGGAAACTTTGGCTGATGTCGCTGCTGCGGAGTTCCCCTCCGCCGGGAGCCATGGGCAAAAGAAGGGGAGTGGAACTCCGAAAGAGCGGGGATGGTGTTTTGGGCCTGTTTTTCGGAAAACGCACCTAAAACGCACCAATCCGCTTCCCCAACAGGACGGGAGAAAAGCGGTTCAAGCTGTCCTTCCCCTGCTTTGGCTTGTCAGGGGACAGGCCAAGGAAGCGATCAGCCGCTTTTTTCCCTTACAAGATGAACTCCCGGGAGGGGATTCTTCTTTCTTTTGCGGTATTTCCCTCCTCTGAGGCTCATCCTACCCCACCGGATTTTGTACGCATTCCGTCCCCCTTTGAAGGGGGTAGGGGGATGAGAAAGGCGGAAGAAGAGACAAGGCTTTTGTTCAATGCTAAACAGCCGGTGTAAAGAACAAGGAACGCCATTACCAGCAGGAGTAATCATTCCCCTACCCCCTTCAAAGGGGGACGATTAGATACCGTGCTCCTTTGTTTTAGCCTTATGGGGTAGGGTGAGTTTCACCGGCGTGAATAAATCGCAACTTGAGTTAACGTATACAAAGTGGCCAGAGATCGCGGGCTACTCACACGCGCCGGGGACACGAGCGAGTGTTATATTCTACCCTGTTTTATCGTTTCAGGGCTGATTTTCTGAAATCAGCCCTGAAAGACTATTCGGTTTTCTTTTTCCGGCCCGGGGCCTTTTTCTCTTTCACAAGCGTTGTGGCAGCAGCATCTGTCTCAACGGTTTCCTTTTTCTTCCGCCCGCGGGGTTTCTTCTCTTTTTCCACTTCTTCGGCGGGCTCGTCTTCGGGTTCATCGGCTACAAACACCGGCGCGTCTACGTAATGGCTGGTGCTCAGTTCCTCTTTCAGGAAGCGGGCGGTGTAGCCTAAGTTCAGTTCCGCTACTTCCTCTGGGGTTCCCTGGGCCACAATCATGCCGCCCTTCGCACCGCCTTCGGCCCCAATGTCTATCACATGGTCAGCGACCTTGATCAAGTCCATGTTGTGCTCAATAATGAGTACTGAGTTTCCTTTGTCTACCAGCTTGTTCAACACATCAGACAGGTGTTGGATGTCTTGGAAGTGCAGACCGGTGGTGGGTTCATCCAGAATGTAGAGCGTGCGGCCGGTGTCTTTCTTGGAAAGCTCGGTGGCCAGTTTCACGCGCTGCGCCTCGCCACCGGATAAGGTGGTAGCTTGTTGCCCCAGCGTGATGTAGCCGAGGCCTACCTGGTTCAGGGTTTGGATCTTGCGCAGAATACGCGGTTGGTGCTCAAAGAACTCCACGGCGGCTTCCACGGTCATGTCCAGTACATCCGTAATGGACTTTCCTTTGAACCGGACTTCCAGCGTCTCGCGGTTGTAGCGTTTGCCTTTGCAGGTCTCGCAGGGCACGTACACGTCTGGCATGAAGTTCATCTCAATAGTCCGCATGCCCGCGCCTTCACAAGTTTCGCACCGTCCGCCTTTCACGTTGAAGGAGAAGCGTCCGGCGGCATAACCTCTAATCTTCGCCTCGGGCATAGACGCGAACAAACTGCGGATCTCCGTAAACACGCCGGTGTAGGTAGCCGGGTTAGAGCGCGGCGTACGGCCAATAGGGCTTTGGTCTACCTCAATCACCTTGTCAATGTGCTCCAGGCCTTCAATGGCTTTGAACGGCAGCGGCTCGCGCTTGGCGTTGAAGAAGTACTTGTTCAGGATGGGGTAGAGCGTGTCATGGATCAATGACGATTTTCCACTGCCTGACACCCCCGTTACGCAAATCAGTTTACCCAACGGCAACTCCAGCGTCACGTCTTTCAGGTTATGGCCCGTGGCGCCGCGCAAAGTCAGGCTTTTGCCGTTTCCTTCGCGTTTGTGCTTGCGCACCGGAATGCCTCTTCTGTAGCTCAGGTAATCTGAGGTAGTGGTGCCGCTTTCCATCATTTCCTTTGGCGTACCAGCCGTTACGACTTGTCCGCCGTGCACACCCGCACCCGGCCCAATGTCCACCACGTAATCGGCGGCCAGAATCATGTCCTTGTCGTGCTCCACCACCACCACCGAGTTGCCCAAGTCCCGAAGGTCTTGCAGGGCCTTGATGAGTTTCTCGTTGTCGCGCTGGTGCAGCCCAATGCTGGGTTCGTCCATGATGTACAACACGCCTACCAACTGCGTGCCTATCTGCGTAGCCAGCCGTATCCGCTGGCTCTCGCCCCCGGATAATGTGCGTACCGAGCGGTGCAGGTGCAGGTATTCCAACCCCACATCCACCAAAAAGCCAATCCGTTTCCGGATCTCTTTCAGCAGTTCGCGGGCAATCAGGTTCTGGCGTTCGCTCAGGCGTTCCTCCAAATTGGCTACCCAATCGGCCAGTTCCTGGATGTCCATTTCAGACAGTTGGCCAATATGCTTGTTGTCCAGCTTAAAGTGGAGCGATTCTTTTTTCAGGCGGTAGCCGTTGCACTCGGGGCAGGTGCTTTGCTGCGTATATTCCTGCACCCAGTTGCGCACGTTGTCTGAGTCAGACTCCAGCTGTTTTTTCAGGAAGTTGAGCACGCCCTCAAACACGAACGGCTCTTTCTTGCCTTTGGGATCTTCTTCCTCAAAACCATATAACAGGTGGTGCCAGGCTTCTTCGGGAATGTCTTGGATGGGAACGGTGAGCGCGGTTTTGTGGCGTTTCAGTAAGGCCTGAATCTGGGCGAAAATCCAGATGTCGCGGTACTCACCCAGCGGTGCGATGCCGCCCCGGCTGATGCTTACGCTTTTGTCTGGCACAATGGATTCCTCGGTCAATTCCTCAATTTCACCCAACCCGTTACACACCGGGCAAGCGCCGTACGGCGAGTTGAACGAGAAGGTATTAGGCGCCGGGTCATCATAGGCGATGCCCGTGGCTGGATCCATCAAGTGCCGGGAATAGAACTGCGTCTCGTTGGTATCCGCATCCATGGCCAAAGCGGTGCCTTTGCCGTGTTGCAACGCGTTCTGGATGGAGGTAGACAGGCGGTACCGGTCATCGGCCGAAGGCACCAGCTTGTCAATCACAATCTCTATGTCGTGGATTTTGTAGCGGTCTACCTGCATCTTGGGCGTGAGTTCCACCAATTCTCCGTCAATGCGGGCGCGCAGGAAACCCATCTTTCTTATCTGTTCAAACAGCTCACGGTAATGGCCTTTCCGGCCTTTTACCACCGGGGCCAGAATGATGGTGCGCTTGCCGTTGAAGTGTTCCAAAATGTGCTGCACAATCTGGTCATCAGACTGCTTCATCATCTTCTCGCCGGTCACATAGCTGAACGCCTCCCCGGTGCGGGCGTAAAGCAAACGCAGAAAGTCGTAGATCTCAGTGATGGTGCCCACCGTGGAGCGGGGGTTGCGCGAGGTGGTTTTCTGCTCAATGGAAATCACCGGCGAAAGGCCTTCAATCTTGTCCACGTTGGGCCGTTCCAATCCGCCCAGAAAGGAGCGGGCGTAGGCAGAAAACGTCTCCATGTAGCGGCGCTGCCCCTCGGCGTAGATGGTGTCAAAGGCAAGCGAAGATTTCCCGCTGCCGCTGATGCCCGTGAACACCACCAACTGGTTGCGCGGTATTTTCAGGCTGATGTTCTTGAGGTTGTGTTCCCGCGCCCCGTACACTTCAATGAAGGGCACATCTGCGATGGAAGAAGTATTTTTGGCTACCGGCGTAGCAACAGAATCTTTTGGCATCATCCGACTTGGTTCGGTTTAAAGAGCAAAGGTAGGCATTCCCGCGCTACAAAAGGAGCGGGCAATCCATCTCTTCTTAACCGAATTCAGAGCGGATTAGTTTAGTGGAGGAAGAGGTTTTTAGGGTGGAGGTTTTGAGGTTGTTTTTGGGAAAAGAGGCGGGAAACGGTGTTGGCGGAGACACTCGTAGGAACTGCGCACACTACGAGGTCTTTGGAGCGGACGGCATTATAATTAGATACTAAATTGGAGGTTTCACGTGCCACAGTTCTGTTTTATCTAACCTGTGAGGTTTTAAAAACCTCACAGGTTTCTCCTTTTTTGGGCTGAATTTCAGAAAACTGGTCTAAAACAACCCATCATCCTTCGGGCTTTACCTAACTCAAAAGGCCTCGTAGTGTGCGCAGCTCCTACGAGTGTCTTACAGAGCCACCCCACTCAAATGCTCCAACCGCTCCCCGCTTAATGTCAAATAGCCTTTCATCAAATTAGCGGTTAAGCAAGAATGAACCGGCAGAACACCCACTAAGCCACCAAGCTTAAAATGCTTCATTAACTCTGGCGTGGTACGCACAATACCATGTTCCTGCGAGAGCGAAACTACTGCTGTGCCTGACAACGGCGCTCCCCAACCATTCTCTGTCAACGGTACTACTAACCCAAAAATTACTCCTCCATCTGGCAGCGGAAGAATGTCTTTGGAAAAGTGTACCGAGCCGCCGTAGAGAATGACCTCGTTGCGGTCTGGGTGCAGGGCGACGATGGGGCAGGCCACGGCAACGGCAATGTCTTGCAGGCAGCAGGAGGTAATGTGGTGTTGGGTGAGGTCATAGAAAACGAAGTTTCCGGGGCGTATCTCATCCATGCCCGAGAAATCCTCCATCACGCTGCAACTGGGCGTGTCGCCAATGGAGAGTTCCAGCGCAGGCCAGGCAGCGGAATACTGTTCTTTCAGCGCCCGCATTTTCTCCAGCGTCTGTTGATGAATGGCAGAAATTGTCTCTTGGTTGCGGGCTTTGTAGGTGTGGCCGGCGTGGGCCAGAAAACCTTTGAACGTATGTGGTGCTGTTTTCTGCAATTCGGTTAAAACCGCATCCAACGCGGCGGTGTCTTCGGTCTTGATGCCGGTTCGGTTGTAGCCAGTGTCGGCCTTCACCCAAATGTTCACCGGTGCCGTCAAATATTCCCGCAGGAAAACGACATCATGGGCGGAGGTGACAGTGAGGTTCAACGTGATTTGCTTAGCCAACTCTGCGATCTGCGGCAGCTGACGGCGGTTCAGCGGGAAGGCGATGGTGATGTCCTGCCAGCCGTACCGGGCGAAGTACTGCGCCATTTTCACCGAGGAAACAGTGATAGCCGTGCTTCCTTCGGCCTTAAACCATTCACCTACCTGCTTAGATTGGTGCGTTTTGAAATGCGGCCGCAGCCGAACGTTCTGCCGTTTTGCTTTTTCCGCCATCCGGCGGATGTTGGCGCGGGCGATGGTTTCATTCAGCAAAAGGGTAGGCTCAGTGATTTGGGCAAGAAAAGACATAACAGGCGGTAAAGATTCAGGTCAAAGATACACAAGTCTGTTGGGCCCCAGAAAGCCAGAGCGGGAGGAAAGCTTTTCGTTTCTGGCCTGTTTTACAGAAATCAGCTTAAAAGCAGAGAAATGGAGTTTAAGCAGACCGAACAGGTCTTCCGGGCCGTGGCCCACTGGGTTTGGCAAGCACCGCGGGCTTCTCTTGCTTCATGCGCTTGGGGCCATACCAGAGCCAAAAGCCGGTGATGGTGAAGATGAGCAAGGCCACGCCCATGACGGTACTGTAGATCACTTTCAAGACACCGCTGTCTACCCCGAAGACCCTGTCCAGGATGGTGCCGTCATGCAGGTTCTCTATAAAGTCGGCGCGGCGGGTTTCCAGGTGCAGGAGTTGGCCGGTAGCTCCGTCTAGCTGTACGCCCAGGTACTTTTCCACGAAGAGGAATTTCACGGTGCCTTTGTCGGGGCGCATGTCAATGCGGTCTAGCGTGAGGGAAACGTCTGCGCCCAAGGAGTCACGCACGGCCCGGAACGCGTTGGCGGTGAGGCTGTCTACCGGGAGCCAGTCTTTGAGGTTGGTGGAGGTGCCGGTGTGGGTTTTGGCCAGGATCATGCCGCCCGTGTGTTTCTTCCAGCCCAGCAGAAGCCCGGTGATGGAAATAACAAAGAAGAAAACAAAGAGCAGCGCCCCGGTAATGCGGTGCACTTTCCGGAAATCGCGCAGGACGCGGGCTTGTTGCTGTCTTTTGGTGGAGTCGGTCACGGCAGTAGGCGTTGTTTCTCTCTAGCTCGGTTAAAACAAAGTTAGTGTATATCTGCCTTGCGGAAAACCAAAAGAGCCCGGAAACGTTTCCGGGCTCTTTTATAGAAATAGGGGTAAAAAGCGGTTATTTCACCTCTACCAAGTTCGCTCTTAATTCCTGAGGTACATCGTCAATGGAAACAATCTTGAGCCCTTCGCCTTGCAGAGGAGCAAACGCGGTGCTTTGGCTGAGCAGGGCCTGTACGTCTTTCTGGTTGAATTTATACATGGCACCCGTAGCCGGATCAACAATCAACAAGCCAATAAAGCCGCCGAACACAATGTTGCCAAAGTACCAGCCGTTTAAATCAGCTTCTAAGGTAAGTGTCTTGTTACTATAGCCTGTCTTGCTGAAGTTAATAGAGTAAACCGCTTTTTTGAAGAAGCCATTGCCTGACTTGAGAACTACGGTTGTAGGGGTTTGGCCAGCAGCTACTTCTTTACCGTTGCGGTCAACAATAGTAAAGCTGGCACCGTCTGGCGCACTTGAAAGGCTGATGGGATATTTGGTTTTAGAAACAATTGAAGCGCAGCCAGAAGCCAATAGGGTAGTGGCGCACAAGAAAATAGTAAAGGTTTTTTTCATTATAAGTTAAAGGGTTAGGGTATAGGAGCGGGTATAAATAAAAGGAATAGCGTAATTTGTAATTTAGGAAGGCAAATATAATTATATCTTAATCATGTAAAAGCGGGCAGATGCGTTTCGTAATAAAAAAGTTAGCGGAGGAAAGATAGAAAGGTGTCAGCAAAGGCTGAGGTTTGGCTTCGCTGTAAAACCAAAAGAGCCCGGAAACGTTTCCGGGCTCTTTTGTGAAATACGGGCCAAAATCGGCCAGAAATAGCGGCTCCTTAGAAGTTGGGAGACAGCAGGTATTTGCTGTAGAAATCATCAATGACCTTGACGGCATCAGTAGCGTTGTCTACCAGGTGCACCAAGTCCAGGTCTTCGGGACTGATATTGTTCTCCTGGGTCAGCATCACGTCCCTGATCCAGTCAAACATGCCTTGCCAATACTTCTTGCCTACCAGTACAATGGGGAACTTCCCAATCTTTCTGGTCTGGATAAGGGTGATGGCCTCAAACAGTTCATCCAGCGTGCCAAAGCCGCCGGGCATGCCAATAAAGCCCTGGGCGTATTTCACGAACATCACCTTGCGCACAAAGAAGTAGTCAAAGTTGATGAGCTTGTCTGGGTCAATGTAAATGTTGTTGAACTGCTCAAACGGCAACTGGATGTTGAGCCCCACCGAGCGCCCGCCCTCAGAGTGGGCGCCTTTGTTGCCGGCTTCCATAATGCCCGGCCCCCCGCCCGTGATCACGCCGTAGCCGTGGCGCACCAGTTTGGCGGCAATCTCTTCGGCCATGAGGTAGTACGGGTTGTCTGCCTTGGTTCTAGCCGACCCGAAAATAGACACGCACGGGCCAATCTTGGCCATTTTCTCAAAACCTTCCACAAACTCAGACATCACTTTGAAGATCTGCCAGGAGTCAGCTATCTTGATCTCATTCCAGTTTTTATCTGTAAAAGCCTCTCTAATGCGCTTGTCGTCTTCACTGATGAAGTTGGCGTCTTGTTTGGCTATTTTCTTTGCTTCCTGTAAGGAGTCAACCTTGTTGTCATTTGCCTCTGGCTGAATAATAGTGGTGCCGCTACCTGCATTGGTGGTTTGGTCATGCAGCTGGGTCTTACTGGTCTTTCTCAACTTTGTCATATAGCAATCCTGTATTGAGCCTGGTTTACGGAAAAGAGGCCGTAAACAGGCACCGTAACCTAAATAATTGTGATAATAGTGCAGGGTAAACTGGCGGTCTGGAACAGTTATTTAGACCTGATGGCAATTACGGGATCCAGATGGGAAGCAATGACCGCCGGAATAATGCCTGAGAGTACGCCAATCACGACCGATACGCCCAACCCCAGAAGAATGTTGCCGGGCGTAAGGATAATATCCAACGAGCCCATGGGAATTAAGGTTATCAATGACACCAGCAAGATGCCCACCCCGCCACCTATGAGGCTCAGGAACACAGACTCAAACAGGAACTGGAACAGGATAAAGAAGTTTTTCGCGCCCAAAGATTTCTGAATGCCGATGATGTTGGTGCGCTCTTTCACAGACACGAACATGATGTTGGCAATGCCAAACCCGCCCACCAGAATAGAGAAGCCGCCAATCACCCAACCGGCAATGCCAATGATGGAGAACATCTCGCCAATGGCATCGGCCATCATCTCTGAGCGGTTAATGGCAAAGTTGTCTTCCTGGTAAGGCTTCAACCCCCGTATGGTGCGCATCTTGCCTTTCACCTCGTACTCCAGGTTCTGGAGGCCCACATCCTCTACCTTGCCTTTGATCATGAGCGTGGGTTGTACGCCCCTGGGGCCGCTGGAAAACATCTTCCCGAAGGCCCCGAACGGCACGTAGGCGTTTTTGTCATTGGTGGGCATGCCTTCAAAGAGACCAGCCCCCTGTTTTTCCATGACCCCGATGACCGTGAATTTCTGACCGCTGATTCTAATATCGCCGCCCAGGGCGCTGCCGTAGGGGTAAAGGTTTTGCGCTACCTCGTTCCCAATAATGATTACGTTGCGGGAGCCGTCAATTTCCTGCTGGGTAAAAAAGCGGCCCTCTTCAATAGGCACCTCGGCTACTTTATTGAAGTCTGCGGTCACGCCCTGCAGCATAATGCCGCCAATGCTGTTGTTGCGGTGCTTAAAGGTGTTGCCGCCCCGCCGGGCTACCAACGCCACGCCTTCGGCGTTCTCCAGCGTCTCATGCAGGTACCGGTATTCCCTAATGGTAGGTGACGGGCGCTGCATGAATTTCCACCAGGGTATGTCAGAGCCGTCGCCAAAAATCCAGGGGAACTTCTCTACGTACACCGTGCGCTCGCCCACAAAACTCATGCTTTCCCTAATGCTGCGCTCCAAAGAGTCTACAATGGTAAACACCGATATAATGGCGAAAATGCCGATGGTGACGCCCAGCAACGAAAGAATGGTGCGCAGCAGATTAGACCGCAGGGCCTGCCAGGCAAACTGAAAACTCTCATAAACCAGACGTAAGTACAGCATGTTGGGAAGATACAGGTTTTAAAGGAGAGAAAGAGAACATGCTCTTCCTGAAATCGTTAGTAGTAGAACAAAGGTATTAGTAGCCAAACGGGTTGTTTTCTTACACGCCTATGTCTGCCACAACGCCAACTTTCAGGGGCTAGAGATACTTATTATTTGCCTGAAAGTAAAATAAATTAGTGCAAAGTGCCTACCTTTGCGCTCTATTTTACAATATTTTAATACCGTAATATTAAAAAATGAAGTTATCAGAGTTTAAATTTGACCTGCCCAATGACCTGATGGCCACCCATCCGGCACCCAACCGCGATGAAGCCAGAATGATGGTGCTTCACCGTGACAGCGGCAAGATAGAACATAAAGTATTCAAAGACATCATCTCTTATTTTGATGACGGTGATGTGATGGTGACCAACAACACCAAAGTGTTTCCGGCCCGTTTGTACGGAAACAAAGAGAAAACCGGGGCCAAGATTGAAGTGTTCCTGTTGCGCGAGCTGGACAAGCGTATTCACCTTTGGGATGTGTTGGTAGACCCGGCCCGTAAGATACGGGTTGGTAACAAACTCTACTTCGGGGACAGTGATCTGGTAGCGGAGGTGATTGACAATACTACGTCCCGCGGCCGTACCATCAAGTTCTTGTATGACGGCCCAGACGAGGAGTTCTACAAAGTGGTACACAGCCTGGGCGAAACGCCGCTTCCCAAATACATCAAACGCGAGCCAGAACCAGAAGACGAAGAGCGTTACCAAACCGTGTACGCTGAGGTTACGGGCGCGGTAGCCGCCCCCACCGCCGGTCTGCACTTCACCAGAGAAGTGCTGAAGCGCCTGGAACTGAAAGGGGTGGACGTAACCCCGGTGACCTTGCACGTAGGTTTGGGTACGTTCCGTCAGGTAGATGTAGAAGACCTGACCAAGCACAAGATGGATTCTGAGCAGTTCTTCGTAGCCGAGGAAACCGCCAAAATCGTGAACAAAGCCCTGGATGCCAAGAAACGCGTTTGCTCTGTAGGAACCACCACCATGCGCGCGCTGGAGTCATCCGTTTCGGCCAACAGCCGCCTGAAGCCAAACGAAGGCTGGACTGATAAATTCGTGTTTCCTCCGTATGACTTCAAGATCGCGAACAGCCTAATCACCAATTTCCACATGCCGGAGTCTACGCTGTTGATGATGGCCGCGGCCTTTGGCGGGTATGACCTGGTCATGGAAGCGTACCAGACTGCCATTAAAGAGAAATACAAGTTCTTCAGCTACGGAGACGTAATGCTGATTCTGTAAGCCCAGATATTTCCATGGAAAGCCCCACCAGTGCAGGTCACTGGTGGGGCTTTCTGTTTATAGCTTGTTTTCAGTAAAATAGCTTTAATACCGCTATTGGTTGGTTTCTACCTTTTGGCATTTGTCTGGAACTGCTGATTAGTAGGTGCACGCATTTTGCTGTTCCCCTGGCATGTCCGCTTTTTGCGTGGGTGCAAGTGCTGTACTGTTTCATCTCTGGCGGTATGCGCTCACGGCCGCGGGGCCCCGTCTTCCCCTCTCGCACTGCCCTTTCGGCCTGCACTGCCTGTCTCTCTTAGTTTTGCCTGTCTATGGCCAAAAGCGAGGCGCGCTCTGGGAAGACTGGAACTGGGGAAAGTAGCAAAACCCTTTTCCTATGGCGCAGATTTACTTCCGTGACTTTCGATAATGCCTCAATAAGTCACGGAAGTAAATCCGCGCCATAGTAGCGGTTATTGGCTGCATTGCCCTTGTTTTTCTGCAAAGGCTAATTCCCCTCCTGGGAGGGGTGGGTTCTGGCTCTTTGCTGATGTCGCTGTTCGGGAGTTTTACTCCCGAACCTGCCTGCTGCGGAGTTCTACTCCGCCGGGAGCCACGGGCACTCGGTCGGGGAGTGGAACTCCGAAAGAGCGGGGATGGTGTTTTGGGCGTTTTAGGCCTGTTTTGCGGAAAACGAACCTAAAACGCACCTACCCGCTTCCCCGATAGGACGAGAGAAAAGCGGTTCAAGCTGTCCTTTCCCTACTTCGGCTTGTCAGGGGACAAGCCAAGGAAACGATCAGCCTCTTTTTCTCTACAAGATTAGCCTCAGAGGGGTAGGGGTGGGTTCTAGGCTTTCCGCCAACTCATTCCAAGGCGCACCAAGCATGCAATAGAGGTGTAAGATGTTGCGGATGATATACCGTCATCAGGTAAGAGGCTAATTTTTTCGCTAACGCTAGGAGGTTAAAAGAAATGGCTTATCTTTAATTGCTGATTGGAAAAATGCAGTGAGCGTAAATTCTGCCTTCCCCCAAAAAGAGAAAGTAACTTTTCAGTTAAGAGCTTGTTTCCATTTCAACTTTGCGCTGCAAACAATCCTAAAAAGAACCTGCGTTCGTGGCTGTGTCGCCCCGTAGCGCTGCCACGCGTCTCAAAAAACGCTTCCGCAGCACCTTTCTCTGGCTAGTTGAGCTTGCAAACCTCAGATTTAAACAAGCTCTAAAGAATTGTAGTGGGTGCCCTTCTCACTGCTTTAAACGAGAAAAGGGCATGCTCTAAGTTGTATAGTTGGTGATCCTTGCTTTTCAGGAATGTCTAATGGAAGATAAAACGCAAAAGGGTAGTGAGGTTTTGAAGCAGGAAGCGGCGCTGAAAGACGGGGCCGCAGCCCGCCCGCTCACCGCAAATAAGGAAGAGACCGCTACGCACATTAATGTACCAGAGCCAGAAGGGGACACCGCTAGTTACCAAGAGCAACTGCAGGCGTTGCAGCGGGAACTACAGCAGGCCCGCCAAGAACTGGAAGACGTTAAGGAACAAGCCAAAAACGCCGCCTCGGTGAAAATGAACACCAGTCTGTTGCAGGAGGTAAGAGAGTTCAAGCGCGTGATGGAACTGGAGCGGCTGAGCAAGCAAGTGCTGGAAAAAAACACCCAGCCCGGCAGTACCCTTGAATCAACGGTGGCCTTTTGCCTGAAAGGCATAGAAAAGCTCTACAAAGGCATGTACTGTTCCTGCACGCGGCTAGAGGGAGATAAACTCTATATGATAGCGGCTCCTAGCCTGCCGGAAAGTTTCCGTGAAAATAGCAACGGCATTACTATTGGAAAAAAAGCCGGTTCTTATGACGCAGCAGCATTTCTGGGGGGGAGAGTAATAGCCTCAGATATAAAGACAGATCACCGCTGGAAAGACTATTTTCAATTGCTGCTTCCTTATGGCCTGGAGTCCTGCTGGTCTTTTCCGCTGGTGGGGTCTAACCAGAAAGTGTTGGGCACCTTGGCCGTTTACCACCAAGAGGTAAAAACCCCCACCACGGAACAAGAAGAAACCCTGGAAGGTATCCGCCACCTGCTGCAACTCATTCTGGAAAACAAGCGCTCTGAAGAAGAGCTGCGCTTCAGCAATGAACGGTTTCACTACGCCACCATGGCCACCAATGACGCCATTTGGGACTTTGACATATTGGCTGGCAGAATCAACTGGGGCATTGGGTTTGAAAGATTGTTCGGCTTTAACGTAGAGGAATTCGGGCCCGAGCTTGATGTTTGGGCCGCACAGGTGCACCCAGATGATTTAAAGAGGGTGGAGGCTTCTTTGCAGGAATTTATCTCAAAGGGAGATCAGGAGCATTGGCGTGAAGAATACCGGTTCAGGAAAGCCAGCGGAGAATATGCGTACGTGGTAGACCAAGGCACGCTGCTCAAAGACGATACCGGCAGGCCCACCAGAGTAGTAGGGGCTATACAGGACGTGACCAGTCACAAACTAGTAGAGGAAGAGTTGCGGAAGCTTTCTTTGGTGGCCCGTGAAACAATGAACGCGGTCATCATCATGCGGCCAGATGGCGCTATCCAATGGATCAACTCAGCCTTTACTCGTATGTTAGGATATACGTTGGAAGAAATAGAGGGGAGAAAGCCCAATGATTTCTTAGTAGGCCCTGAAACCGACCTCCCTACCATTCACTACCTGTACCAGCAATTTAACCGTACGCCCCTGGAGGTAGAGATAGCGCATTATACCAAATCTAGGGAAAAGCTCTGGTTTAAACTGCAGATGCAGCCTTTGTTTGATGCGGAAGGCCAGGTAGACTGTGTGTTTGCCCTCTTAACCGACATCACCCAAAGAAAAGCCGAGGAACAGCAACTGCGCTTGCTGGAGTCTGTGATTTCCAACGTGCAGGATGCCATCATCATCAGTAAAGCCAATCTGGAAAAATCGGGGCAACTGGAGGCTGTCTTCTTCAACAAAGCCTTCACCCAGCTTACCGGTTATGAAAAAGAGGAAGTGTTAGGCGGAAACCTGAGTTTCATAGTTGGCCCCAATACCAACCAGGAAACCGTGTCGCTGTTTCAGCAATCCATGGCGGAAGGCCAGGTGGGGGAGGCCGAGCTGGAAATCTATAGAAAAGACAGAAGCTCCTTTTGGGTGCAGTTGCTCATAATGCCCATGTTAAACAGCCAGCAGGTACTCACGCATTGGATCTCCATGTTCCGTGACATTACCAACCGCAAACACTATGAACTGGAGCGCGAAGTGTTTATCTCTGAGCTAACCCAGAACAACGCAGACTTAAAGCAGTTCACGTTCATCACCTCGCACAACCTGCGCGCGCCTTTGGCCAACCTCACCGGTATCGCCAACCTGATAGACACGCAGACCATTCCAGAGGGCCGCAACAAAATCCTGATCCAGAAATTCAAGGAATCTACGGCGCAGTTGAACGCCATCATCAATGATTTGCTGGAAGTGTTGGTCATCAAAAACAATCCGCACACCAACAAAGAAGAAGTAGACCTGGCAAAGGCCTTTGAAAAAGTAGTGCTGTCTGTTGACGGACTTTTAGCAGAGAAAGACATCCAACTCACCACAGACTTCTCGCAGGTGCCTCAGGTGTATTACAACGCGGGCTATCTGCACAGCATCTTGCTGAACCTGCTCACCAATGCCATCAAATACCGGTCGCCAGACCGGGCGCTGCACATAGGGGTGAAAGCCGAAAAGGTAAACGGGAAAGATACGCTTTACTTCACAGACAACGGGCTGGGCATAGACCTGAAAAGGTTCGGTGAGCGCATCTTCGGGCTGTACCAGCGGTTCCACCACCATAAAGACAGCAAAGGCATGGGCCTCTACATTGCGCACTCGCAAGCCAAGGCCATGGGCGGCAACCTGAGCGTGACCAGCGAGGTGGACAAAGGCACCACTTTCATCCTGGAATTCTAAAATCAGCCCGAAAACAGATAGAAACCTCTTTGCAACATTGCGAAGCGGAAGGAAAACAACCGCGCCAGGCGCTGAAGAGCCTGGCGCGGTTGTTTTCTTGCTGTTTGGGAGTTCTACTCCCGAACCTGCCTGCTGCGGAGTTCCACTCCGCCGGGAGCCACGGGCAGGTGTTGCAGAAGAAGGGGAGTAGAACTTCCCGGCAGCCAGCTTCCGGAGTGGAACTCCGGAAGAGCGGTCACCAGGAAGCAAACCTGCGTCATACTAGGAATTTCCCTCGTTCGCCTCTGGCGAGGTGAGTTACCTCCGGCGTCCCGCCGCTTTCTAAACATCAAAAATATACCAGGAAGCAGATTGTCATTGCTTTTTCAGCTCTACCAGACGCTGAACTCCGTTGTTTTCCGCCTACTTTTTACAAAACAGCCCCAAAACAGAACTGGTCTTGGCACCTTGCATTGTGTATCTTGCACCCTCATGCTGTCACCAGATTTAAAGAAATACGCGATTATTGTGGCCGGTGGCTCCGGCAGCAGAATGCAGGCCTCAATGCCCAAGCAGTTTTTGCCCATTGCCGGTGAGCCAGTGCTCATGCACACCCTCAGAAGGTTCCATGCCTTTGAGGCTGAAATGCTGCTGGTGGTGGTACTGCCCGGGGCTGAGATCTCCACGTGGCGCGGCCTGTGTGCCGCGCACCAGTTCACCATTCCGCACCAGGTAGTCTCCGGAGGCAACAGCCGGTTCCAGTCGGTGAAGAACGGGTTGGCGGCGTTAGATCAGGAAGAGGAAGGGGTAGTGGCAGTGCATGACGGGGTGCGGCCTTTTCTTGATAATGCTATTTTAACCACCGCCTACACCACCGCCGCCCAGAAAGGAACAGCCGTAGTAGCCGTGACCCTGAAGGAATCCATTAGGCGGGTGCGCGGCAGCCATTCCAAGGCCGTAGACCGAACAGCCTACCGACTGGTGCAGACACCGCAGTGCTTCAGGTTGCCCTTGTTGCGCCGCGCCTACGCCCAGCCAGAAATCTCCCTCTTCACCGATGACGCCTCGGTGGTAGAGAAGTTCGGGCACAAAATAGAGCTGGTGGAAGGAAGTTACCGCAACATAAAGCTCACCACCCCAGAAGACTTGATCCTAGCCGAAGCATTTTTGCGGCAGGAAGCCACGCAGTAAGGGCATTTAATGGAATATTTAGGAACAGAACCTTCCTAAATAATTATCATCTTCTTCTCTCCTTATCCTCCTGCAAGGATCTCGGTGGCGAACGGCAATGGCGTTTATTCCCAACTTTTCTAGTTCGCCCACAAGATCCTTTCAGGAAAACAAAATAGATAGTTTAACTTGCCCTGCTACTTAATAGGTGCTTACTGCTTTTTCCTCCAGAAAACGCTGTTGAGCCAATACTGTTTGGGGGGAGAGTTTTTCCAGGGTTGGCTGGGGTTGGGAGATGTTCAGGAGATAGCCTTCCAGCGGAAGCAAGTTCAGCAGGTCATGGGTAATGCAGAGCACGGTTTTCTGTTCTTCACGCACCCAGCTGGCCATCAAATCAAAGACTCTTTTCTTGTGGTAGACATCCAACTGCTGGGTGGGTTCGTCCAGTAAGGCGATGGGCGCATCTTGCAGCATGAGTTGTGCGAGCCACACCAGCTGTTGCTCTCCCCCAGATAAATCTGTAAAGGTGCGTTGGCCCAGGTGTGAAATGTGTAGACGCTCCAGCATGGCCTCGGCACGGGTGTAGTCAGAAGTAGTATAATGTTCCAGCAGACGCTTCTGCCGGAATAAGCCCATGACTACCAGCTCGCGTACCTTGATGGGGAAGGCCACGTTGTTTTTCTGCGGAAGGTAGGAGAGCGCGCGGGCAATGGCCCCGGCCCGCGCCACCAGTGGGCTGCCCTGTACCAGAATCTGCCCCTGGTAAGGAACCTGCCCGGTAAGGGTTTTCAGGAGGGTAGATTTGCCGCTGCCGTTATGCCCAATAATAGCCACCAAGGCAGGGGCTGGCACCAAAAAAGAAAGGTTGCGGAGAAGTACGCGCTCGTCGTATCCCGCAACCAGATTTTTTATTTCTAAAACAGCCAAGTTAATTAAGAATTAGGAATTGAGAATTAGGAATCAAAAAAGGCTGAGCCAATTCCTAATTCTCAATTCCTAATTAATATTAGTATTCGTCTTCGTTGAACATGAAGTCCTCTTTGGTAGGATAATCCGGCCAAACCTCTTCAATGCTCTCGTAGGGTTGACCATCGTCTTCCAGAGCCTGTAGGTTTTCTACCACTTCCATGGGGGCACCAGAGCGGATAGAATAATCAATTAATTCATCTTTGGTAGCGGGCCAAGGCGCATCTTCCAAATAAGAGGCAAGTTCAAGTGTCCAATACATAGTAAATTCGCTTTTAAAGTATAGCTATACAAACAAGTTGCAGAGGTAAACGAGCCGCAAAAATAAGATTTTGATTGAGAATTCAAATTTATCTTATGATTACAGTTCTCTTGCAATGCTAAAACACAACGCGCATTCCGGTAAAATGTTTAGTTGCGCCCTTATTTTTTACTCGCGGCGGGCGCGGCTGGTGCCGTCGCCGGTGTTGAAAAGGTAGTTTAGGCCTAGTTGCACTCCGGCTACCATGTTCTGGCGCAACACATAATAATCTGAGTCGCGGGATAGGTCTTCAATGTGCTCTTCTTTGCGGATGTTTACAAAATTGTAGCTGTACCTAAGGTTCGCCGTTAAAATCAAGTTGGTGCTGAGGCTGTATTCCACGCCGGTTCCCAATAAAACGCCCAGGTCATATTGGTTAAACTCGCCTACGTTGGAGTTGCTGCGGTCACTGTCCTGGGTGCTGGCCAGCAGGTAGTTTCCTTGGGGTACAGAGAACGTTCTCTCTTTGATCTGGTACGTGGCGGCGCGCGAAAAGCTGTTGTGCTCAGTGCCCTTCTGCAAGATGCCCAGTTGCGGCCCTACCTGAAAGTTGAACCGGACTTTGCCCGTGGTGGTGTACTTGAAGAGGAGCGGGATGTTGTAATAGACCAGGTCAATTTCCTTTTCGCCAGATTTACCACCATTTATGTCTATGAGGTCGAATTTCTGACCTTGGTGCGACCGGTAGATTTCTGCCTGTACGTTGTGGTTCTCGTTGAATTTATAGCCGGCTACAAACCCGTAAGGTGCCCACTTGGTGGTGGAGCGGTGTTTGTAGTTGACATCTTCGTACTGCTCGTCATTGATAACCCAGGTATTCTGGAATTGGGTAGTAACGCCCACGTAAGGGCCTTTGATGTTCTGGGACTGGGCCAGGAAAGGAAGGGAAAGGAAAAGGAGTAGAACGTATTTTCTCATCGCGTAAGCCGTTAGAATTTAGGACAATTTCTAACGGCTTACGCAGGATTTAGGCAATTTTGTTGCTCTGCACGCCAGACTTTTTGCGCAGGAGCTCTATTAATTCGTTTTTAGTCCTAATCTTACGGTTGAAGTTCTTGATCTTGCCTTCCAACATGGCCCTGAAGGTTTCATTGCCCGGATTTGGGTTTAACCTATCCAGGTTGTTTTCCAGCACTTCCAGTTCCTGCCTGTCATACTTGATGAAGTCGCGCAGGGCGTTAATGCGGGCGTGCAACTGATCATTCTCTGAGTTTTTGCCTTCGGGCAGCGGCCGCTTGCGCATGAAATGCTCCAGGCTGCTCAGTTCAAAAATCTTGTCGCAGGCTACCAGAAAGCTTTCCCACACAATGTCAGATTCTTCCTGTTTTACCGGGCCTACTTTTTTCCAGGCGGCCTGCAGTTCTTTGGCTTTGGGCACGGCCTGTTGCACGGGTTCGTCTAGCAAAGCCTCGGCCTGGGCCACCAGAGAGCGTTTCTTCTCCAGGTTGTCTTCCAGGTATTTGTCCTTAGATTCGTTTTTCTGGCTGTTGATGTGTTTTTTCAGGCGCTCAAAAAAGTGGTTATTGGCCGCCCTGAAGCTGTTCCAGAGGTCATTGGACATCTTGCGGGGCAGGGTGCCGCCAATCTCTTTCCACTGGTTTTGCAGGTCTTTCAGCTTTTTGCTGGTTTCTTCCCACACCTCAGAGTTTTTCAGGGCCTCAGACTGGGCAATAAGCGCTTTGTACTTGTCTACCGTGCGGGAGAGCATGTCTTTCTTGTCCTGGAAGAATTCCTTCTTGCGGGTGAAGAAAACCTCCACGGCCGTTTTAAAGCGCTCTTCCAGTTCGTCGGCCAGGGTTTTGTCTACCGGGCCGGTCTTGATCCAGTTCTGGCGCAGTTCCTTCAGTTTGTCGGTGGTTTCCTGCCAGTCAATGCTGGTTTGCAGGGCTTCGGCCTGTTGGATGAGCGTGATCTTGGTGGCCAGGTTTTTGTCGCGGTTGCGGGCAATGGCTTCCTTGATCTCCTCCTCAGCGGCAGAGAGACGCTGGTGCAAAGATTCAAAGTCGCCAATGGCGTCATACTTCTCAATCTGCTCCTTCAGGTGCAAGACCTTCATCAAGAAAGAACCCTTGTTCTCAGAGGTTTCTATCTTCTCCAGCAGGCTGTCTACCTTCTGTTTGAAGTTCTCGAATCGGTTTGCGAAGTAGTGCAATGATTCTTCGGGGACCTCCTTCACATCGCCTACCTGGCGCGCCGGAAAGTGCATAAATGGCTTCAACCACACCTGGTTACCCTCAATGTAGCCGTACTTATGGGCCTCCTCAGACAAATCTTTGGTTTCCATCAACTGGATAATTAACTGAAAAATTTAAAGTCTATTTTGGTACAAGTTTATGAATAAACGCCAATTTTCATAACCCCGCCGTGCCAAAATTTACGATATTTGTGCTTATTGGCAGAAAACGCGCGCACCCTGACCTTTGTTTGCATACTGATTTCAAGGCGCAAGGTTATCTGTGGCGTTTTGGGGCCGTTTTTCTGGAAACACCCCAAAAGGACGCAGGCCAGTACACAGACCAGAATCTATCCTATATTCATGAGCAACGAAACCATTATTTTCTCCATGGCGGGGGTAAGTAAGATTTACCCGCCGCAGAAACAAGTTCTCAAAAACATTTACCTCTCTTTCTTTTACGGCGCCAAAATTGGCGTGTTGGGTCTGAACGGCTCTGGTAAATCTTCCCTTTTAAAGGTGATTGCCGGGGTAGACAAGCAGTTCCAGGGCGAGGTGGCGTTCTCGCCGGGTTACAGCGTGGGTTACCTGGAACAGGAGCCGCAGTTAGACCCTGCCAAAACCGTGATGGAGATTGTGCAGGAAGGCGCCGCCGAAACGGTGGCGCTCCTGAAAGAGTACGAAGAAATCAACGAAGCCTTCGCAGATGAGAACGCTGATTTTGACAAGCTCATGGCCCGCCAGGGCGAAGTGCAGGAGAAGCTGGACCACTTGGGTGCCTGGGACCTGGACAGCAAACTGGAGCGCGCCATGGACGCCCTGCGCACACCGCCCGGCGAAGCCATTGTAGGCAACCTGTCTGGCGGTGAGAAGCGCCGTGTGGCCCTGTGCCGCCTGTTGCTGCAGGAGCCCGACGTGTTGCTGTTGGATGAGCCTACCAACCACTTAGACGCTGAGTCTGTACTGTGGCTGGAGCAACACTTGCAGCAATACAAAGGCACCGTGATTGCCGTCACCCACGACCGTTACTTCCTGGACAAAGTGGCCGGCTGGATTCTGGAACTGGATCGTGGCGAAGGCATTCCGTGGAAAGGCAATTACACCAGTTGGTTGGAGCAGAAAGCTGAGCGTCTGGCCAAAGAAGAGAAAACTGAAAGCAAGCGCCAGAAAACCCTGCAACGCGAGTTGGAGTGGGCCCGCATGAGCCCGAAAGCCCGCCAGGCCAAGAGCAAAGCCCGTTTAGGCAACTATGAGAAAATGGCCTCAGAAGACGCCAAGGAGAAAGAGCAGAAACTGGAGCTTTTCATCCCAGACGGTCCGCGCCTGGGCAACGTGGTGATTGAAGCCGAAGGCCTCACCAAAGCCTTCGGCGATAAATTGCTGTTTGAGAACCTGTCTTTCAGTTTGCCGCCTGCGGGCATTGTAGGCATTATTGGGCCAAACGGCGCGGGTAAATCTACGCTGTTCCGTCTGGTTACCGGCCGAGAAGCCGCCGATACCGGTAACATCACCGTTGGTCCAACGGTAGAAACTGCCTACGTAGACCAGCAGCACGAAAGCCTTGACCCCAATAAATCTGTTTTTGAAACCATCTCCGGCGGTACCGAGACCATGCTCTTAGCTGGCCGTCAGGTGAACGCCCGCGCCTACGTGAGCAAATTCAACTTCACGGGCGGTGACCAGGAGAAGAAAGTGGGCGTGCTCTCCGGCGGAGAGCGGAACCGCGTGCACCTGGCCATGACCCTAAAGCAAGGCGCTAACCTGTTGCTCCTGGATGAGCCCACCAACGACCTGGACGTAAACGCCATCCGGGCCCTGGAAGACGCGCTGGAGAACTTCGCCGGTTGCGCCGTGGTCATCTCCCACGACCGTTGGTTCCTGGATCGTATCGCCACGCACATCCTGGCCTTTGAGGGTGATTCGCAAGTAGTTTGGTTTGAAGGAAACTTCTCTGACTACGAAGAAGCCAAGAAGAAACGCCTGGGTGACGTAGAGCCCAAGCGCATCCGCTACAAGAAGCTGATGGACTAAGGCTGTTTTAGGCCTGGTTTTATGAAAAGAGCCCGGAAACGTACGTTTCCGGGCTCTTTTTGGTTTAAGGAGAATTGGATTGCAATTTGAGCCGCTTTAATAGGCTTGCTAACCAATTTGCCCCGCCGTTGTTGGTGTTCTCACCAACAACCCAAACTGCGGTTCTCTAGTCAAGGGGTTTCCTAGTCAAGATAGTGCGTTAAAAAGCCAAAGTCATCTTTGTTCTCCAAGTAAAACCTGGCGGAGGAATAATAATAGTCTTCCGGTAGCTCTGCCAGTTTCCACTTCTCCTGTGCCGGGTTTTGGTGGATGTAGTCCAACTTCTGCTCCGTCACAGCTACTGAGTAGCAAAGCACAGATAAAGGGGTTCCGCTCCCAAATCTGATACTGCCTGTCCTTTGCATCCACCCAGAACCGCTCTAAAACCGCCGGGTGGTTCTGTGCCAGATCAAACTTCAGCTGTTGTCCGGTGAACTTCATGAAATCCCGCTGCACGTCTTGGCGCCGATGCGGTTCTTCCATTTTCCAAAGCAGGTGCAAGTGGTTGGGCATAATCACGAATCCATAGACTTTCGCCCGCTTTTATTTCGCTAGAAACCGGAGGCTTTCTACAATTATACTCTTGTACTTATCAAGTTCCAGTAGGTATTTCCACTCCAGAATGGTGGCTGTGAAAATGACATGTGCCGATGCTCTTCCATGTTAAGTTGATTCCGGCTGTTATCCCTAAACGTTAAGGGAGTTTCAACCAGCTTTATACGAAAAGAGCCAGGAAACATTTGTTTCCTGGCTCTTTTCGGTTGGGGGATATGTGTCTCGTACAGTTGGTAGTAAACCAACAGAGGCAGTGGAATCTAGTATCTTATGCCCGGGTGCCCGGTAAGGGAATCAAATTCGAATGTTCCTAAAAAGTAGCCGTCCAGGACAAACCCATCTGTAAGGGGATTGCTCATAGAATCTACCGCATTACTGATAGAGGTTGCAGCGTAGTTTCTGGATGAAACAGAGATAATTTGGGACTTTTGCCCCCCAGGTTTCTTTGCAGTTGCCAAGCCAATGATAGATGGTGACTGTTGAGAAGTGCTATTTAGATGTAACCCGGTAGCGTTCATTTCCTTTTTCTCTTTATTATGATACAATATTACGGGGTATCTTGAGGAGAAAGTAGGAAACTAAGCCTTGGTTTATAACTATAACGTTTCTAATAAGCTGCATAATGAAAGGAAGTCGATGCGGTGCTAATGCTGCCGCAGGTGATCAAAACCGATATTCTCTATTTAAGAATGTGGGGTATAAAGTTAAAATCATATTAGTTGGGTAAATAAAATTTACGTGAGCGGTAATATCATTATTTTATAAAATACGTAAGGTGCTCATTCTACTGTGCTGGGCTTAGGTGTGCAGGAAGGAACTGCTGCCCAGTCATAGAAGCTCCTGTAACAGGGCGCAGGCAAAGGTTTTCGCTTCCGGTTAGGTGTTGCGTGTGCTGCGCTTCCATTCAAAATGAGGGCTGGTGAAAAGGTAATATGCCGTTGTTTTTCCATGTTTTGTTTGAGCCAGAATAGCAATGAAACATTTCCATAATATAAGAAGCAGTGATTGGGGTAAGGCCGTTTTAGGCTCCGTTTCATGAAAAGAGCCCGGAAACAACCTGTTTCCGGGCTCTTTTCATGAAAACGCATTAAAAACCAATCATGCCCTACGCGGTGAACTTCTTGAAGATAGCCGTGGCAATGTGGCCCCCAAACCCGAAGGTATTGCTCATGGCATACTTCACTTCCTTGGAAACCGCTCGGCCTAAGGTCAGGTCAAACTTCTGGCTGAGGGCAGGTTCTGGCTCATCTACGTTGATGGTAGGTGGAATGATGTTCTCCTGCACCGCCTTGATGCACGCAATGGCCTCAATGGCTCCGGCCGCACCCAGTAAATGGCCCGTCATAGATTTGGTGGCACTCAGGTGCAAGGTAGGGTTTAGGCCAAACACCCGCTCTACCGCAATCAGTTCGCTGGCGTCTCCTATAGAGGTAGAGGTGGCATGACAGTTCAGGTAGTCAATGTCAGCGGGGCTTAAATTGGCTTCCTCCAGGGCCTCCATCATGCCCAGGTACGCGCCCTCGCCTTCGGGGTGGGTGCCGGTGAGGTGGTACGCATCGGCGGCCATGCCTCCGCCCACTACCTCGGCCAGAATAACGGCGTTGCGCTGGATGGCGCTTTCGTAGCTTTCCAGGATGAGGGCTCCGGCACCTTCGCCCATCACAAATCCGTCCCGCTTCACGTCAAATGGGCGGCAGGCAACGGCTGGGTTCTCGTTGAAGGTAGACAGTGCCTTGAGCGCGCCAAAACCGCCTATGCCCGTTTCAGTGATAGAGGCCTCAGAGCCGCCGGTAATGATCATGTCGGCTTTGCCCCAGCGGATGTAGTTGAACGCCTCAATAATAGCCGAGTTGGAAGAAGCGCAGGCCGAGACAGTGGCGAAATTCACGCCCCGCAGTCCGTACTTCATGGAGATGACGCCTGCCGCAATGTCCACAATCATTTTGGGGATAAAGTACGGGTTAAACCGGGGCGTGCCATCGCCTTGGGCGAATTCTACGGCTTGATCCTGGAACGTGCCCATACCGCCGTGGCCGGTGCCCCAGATGACGCCAATCCGGTTGCGGTTCAGGTGCTCAAAGTTAATGTTGGCCATCTGCACCGCTTCGGCCACCGAGATAAGCGCGTATTGGGTGTAGAGGTCGTGCTTGCGGGCTTCGCTCTTGGGCATAAAGTCCAGCGGGTTGAAGTTCTTCAGTTCACAGGCAAACCGGGTTTTAAACTTAGTGGCATCAAACTTAGTGATAGGCGCCGCGCCGCTCACGCCATGTTTCAGCGCCTGCCAATATTCTGGTACTGTATTCCCTATGGGGGTTAACGCGCCCATGCCCGTAATGACTACTCGTTTCATCTTTAGTCTTTCGTAAATCTGTTTTGGAGGCGATTGGTGCCTCTTTTGCCTTGGTTTCTAGCTTCGTTCGGTTTTGCAACGGTGCTTTCCCGCTTGCCGCAGAAAGTAGCGGCAAGATACTCGTTCAAAAGTGAAAAGCCTCCCGTACCTTCATCCTCCCAAGTAGGGCCATTCCTGCTTTATCAACTTTAGAGCTTGTTTACTCCCAATATGAAGTTTTGTCTGTCTCTTCTGCTGCTTTGTTTTCTCTGCTGCACCAGCCCGCTCCAAGCGCAAGCTCCTCAACCCATCACCTGGCAAGACCTGCTGAAGCTGCCCGCCCCTGCCGCCGGAAAGCGCATTGCCTACGGCCCAGATTCTTTGCAGTTTGGGGAGTTGCGGGTGCCCGAGGGGAAAGGGCCTTTCCCCGTGGTGGTGGTCATCCATGGCGGCTGTTGGCTGAGCCAATTCAATTACCAGTACATGAACCACGTAAGTGCCGCGCTCACTAAAGCTGGTTATGCCACCTGGAACATCGAGTTCCGGCGGGTGGGGGATGTGGGTGGTGGCTACCCCGGCACGTTTCTAGATGTAGCCCAAGCCGTAGATTACGTGCGGGAGTTGGCCAAACAATACCCGGTATCCAGCCAAGAAGTGGTGGTGATGGGGCACTCGGCGGGCGGGCATTTGGCGTTGTGGGCGGCAGGCCGAAAAGAGCTGCCCCGCAGTAGTCCTTTGCATACCAAAAATCCGCTGAAAGTGAAAGGCGTGGTCTCCCTGGCGGGAATCCCAGATCTGGCCACGTACAGCACCCAGGAAGGAAGCTGTAATGCCGCCGTGGAAAAGCTGATGGGCGGTTTGCCCACGGCGGTGCCCCAGCGGTATGCCGAAGGAACGCCTTCGCCTACGCTGGCCTTGAAAATACCCGTTAGAATGGTGCAGGGCGGCCGCGATCCTATTGTGCCGGTAAGCCAGGCGCAGAATTTCGTCCATCATTCGCCAGGCGAAAAGACGAAGGCGCAACTGGTGCTGTTGCCGGAAGCCGGGCATTTTGATCTGGTGTCGCCTGCTTCGCCGGTGTGGCCGGCCATTGAAAAAGCCGTGCAGGAGGTACTGGAGAAGCGTAGTTCCGGAAAGTAATAACCGCGCAGCCGCGTTTCTGGCCTGTTTTTCATAAAAAGTGCCCAAAGCCAACTTTGGGCACTTTGGTATTATAAGCAGTGCCGTACATGGGGCATGTACAAAAAGCAGTACCTGATCTCAGAAAATAGCATCCATTTTCACAGCAATCCGTTTTCTAAAACAACTGTCCACTTGTTTTAAATAGACCATTATGAATATGTTGAGAGATTGTTTGAGAACTATGAAGTCACGGGTAGGATTGCTGTTCGTGTTGGCGGCGCTGGTGGGAGGGTGCGCGCCCGCCACCCAGATTACCGGTACCTGGAAAAGCCCCGAAGCCACCACTACTACGTTCAACCGGATAATTGTAGCGGCTTTGACAGATAACGCAGTGGCCCGGCAAACCATTGAGGCGCATTTGCAGACCCAGTTGCAGCAGCGCGGAATCACCGCTACCAAGAGCATTGACCTGTTTCCGCCGGCCCTCATGCGCGACGGCACCACCACCGGTGATGCCATCCTTGAAAAAGTCAAAGGCGACCGGCACGACGCCATCTTGACCGTAGCCTTGGTGAACACCGAAACCGAGACGCGCTATGTGCCCGGCAGCACTACCTACATGCCGGTGACCCGGTTTGGCTGGTACGGCACGTTTAGAGGGTATTATACCTACATGCGCCCCATGATGCTTGACCCAGGCTACTACCGTGAAGACAAGGTGTATTTCCTGGAGACCAACCTGTATGATGCTGCTTCTGAAAGGCTGCTCTGGTCTGCCCAATCAGAGTCTTACAACCCGGGCGGCTTACAGTCTTTCTCTGAGAAATTTGCGGAAATCACCGTGCAAAAAATGCAACAGGATAATCTGGTGAAGTAAGAAACCTGCTTAGAGTAGTTTAAAAGCTTATTTTCAGACTGATCCTCTGGCGCAAGCGTCCGCTTGTGTCCGCCCGCATTTCTGTTTTGCAGTGCATGCGGACGCTTGCGCCAGGAGACATCATTTCTGGCCTGTTTTTACCAAAAGAGCCCGAAAACGCATGCTCGTTTTCGGGCTCTTTTGGTAAAAACAGGCTCAATCTATTGAGCAGAGGCAGTAGCAGAGCCCTCTTGTCTTTTTGCTTCCAAATCCAGCTCTATGTTCACGGTTTCGGAGATGAACTTGTCGCCCAGGGTTTTATCATTGCCGTAGTTCATCTGCCACTGGCGGCGGTCAATGTTGAAGTTGGCTTCGGCCTCCAGGGTATTTTCATCCAGCTCAATGCGGGCCGGGAACGTGATATTCTTGGTCACGCCTTTCAGGGTGAAGTTTCCGCTCACGCTGAAGTTGGCGCCCGCTACCAAAGAGGTGTCTTTTCCGTCAGATTTGTAGGGCTCTACCTTCGTGATCTCAAAGGTGGCCGTCCCGAATTTCTCGGCGTCAAAAAAGTCACCGCTCAACAAGTGGGGCTTCAGCTTGGTCTCGAACATCTCTCCCTGTTCTTTCAGCGTCAGAGATTTGATGTTGATGGTAAACTCGCCGCCCGTAATCTGCTCATTGGCCACCGATACGGTGCCCGAAGTAAGTTGAAAGGTGCCCGGGTGGTTCTTGCCTACACCGTTACCGGTGAACTCTACCACGCTGGCCGCGGTATCTACCACAAAGGTTTGCCCCGTAGCACTAGCGGCCGACTTTTCATCGGTGATGGTGGCCTGGTCACCTTCTTTGGGAGCCTGGTTGCAGGAAGCCAAGGCCAACCCTGCTACCAAAGCCAGGCTAGCCGTATTCAAGATAGATTTTTTCATAGTTGTAAAAGTTGGTTAGGTTCCTGTAGATACATAAAGTATTCTTTGAACGCGGGAAGTCAGTATTTGTTCGCTGCGCGGAGTTTCTACCCATGCTGCCCCTGGTTCTTCCAAAGAAAGAACCAGGGGCAGCTGCCTGCATCAGTTTAGACCTCTGTTTTTAGGCTATTTCTTAAAAAGCAGTCTGAGAGCATGTTTAAAATTCATCTCAGGTTCTTGCTATGGCCAGTTGAGCTTGCCAATCCAAAATTTAAGCATGGAAGCCGTTTAGAGTTTTACGCCTGGTTTCATAAAAGTAGCCCAGAAACGGGGCTACAAGCAGATGCTTGCGGCAGTGCCGAATAAACCTCTTGTTTTTGGCCTGTTTTCGTAAAAGTAGCCTAAAATCGATGATACAAGCGGACGCTTGCCCTAGAGAAATTGCGATACAACTTGTTCATGAAGAACTCTAAACGGGTTCATGCTCTGAAAACAGAGGTGTCCAGAACATTATAGCCCGTTTTTAGGATTACTTCACCGGGTGCGCCAACTTCTCGGCTCTGAACACCCCATCTGCCGCTTGCAGAATCTTGCCTTTCAGCTTGGGGTTGTAGTCTGGGTGCGCCTGCAAGAAGGTGCGTACCGTATTGGCCGCTCCTGCGGTTTGGTAAGACCCCAAGGTGGCCGAAAGCCACGAGGCCGGGAAGAAGATATCGCCGGTCAGTTGGATTTCCTCCAGCAAATCAAGGCTTTCTTTCAAATACTTCTCTGAGGTAGCGGCCCGCAACGGATGGTGCAGGTAATTCAACGCCGCCAACACCCACGATTCCACCTCGCGGTTCTCTTCTTTTTTCAACGAGGCAAAAAAAGCATCCCGTTCCTTTACATTTCCTGACAAAGCAGGCACCATAAACTGCAAGCGCTTCTTGCGGTCTGGGTTAGGAATACGTGCCATTTGGCGGGCCAATATTTGTGGACTGTTTTGGTAATCGCGCACGGCCAAAGCTAAAGCCAATGAGGTGTAATCATCCTCGGACAACTTGATGCCGGCGGGGGCCTGTTCTTTGTCCCAGATTTGGTGCAAACGGTTCTGGGCAGCGGAACTTAAGGCGATGCTCTGGTAGGTTTTGAAAAGCAGCTTCTTCACGTTAGCAGCGGTGGCTTTCTCCATGGCCGTCCAGAGTTCCTGCTCCAGTTGCGGGGCCAGGGTGGGCCGTTGGGCGGCGGGAAGGAAACGCCAGAAGATATCGCTCAATTGGCCGGTGATCAGTTTCACGTTAAGTTCTTCCGTTTCTTTGGAAAGTCCGCCTCGGTAGAAATCCAGCAGTTGCTGCGGCGTGACGCTGCGGTCGTTCTGCATGTTCTCGTACAAGTTAATGTAAGCCGAGGCCCGCGCTACCGGATTCTTTAAACTATACAATCCGCTTAGCATTTGCGCGTCTACCGGGAACACGCCGTAGCCTTGGCCGGTCACATCAAACAGCACAAACAAAGGCTTCTCTTTGCCCATCGCTTCCGGCAGCGTCACTTCGGCCTGGTTCATGTTCACGGTCATTTCCTGCATGCGGTCTGGATACACTAAGGCAAGCTCAAAATGCTGCGGCCAGAAACGATTAGAGCCGTCTTCGCCTTTCTGCCGGATGGTAAGACTGGAAATCTTATTGCCTTCGGTTTGCAAGGTGTAATCAAACTGCGGACGGCCCGGTTCGTTCACCCACACCTGGTTCCAGGCTTGCAGATCGGCGGGAGTGAGATCGTCCAGAATCTGGATGAGGTCGGGCCAGGTGGCGTTGCCGTAGGCGTATTTCTTCAGGTACTGTTGCAAGCCTTTCCTGAACGCTTCTTCGCCCATGAGCCTTTCCAGCTGGCGCATCATCACCGGGGCTTTGTGGTAAATGATGTTGCCGTACATAGAGCCCGCATCCTGCAGGTTGTCCAGCTGCTGCCGGATGGGGTTGGCTCCGGCGGTACGGTCTACCCCATACGCGGCAGGCAAATGGTCTACCAAAAACTTGAGGTCGAAGTTAGAGGTAGGCATGGCCACCTGCGTGATTTTGTCGGCCATGAAATTGGCGAAGACCTCTTTCATCCAGACATCATTGAACCACGCCATGGTCACCAAATCCCCGAACCACATGTGCGCCGTCTCGTGGGAAATTAAACTGGAGCGGGAGATTTTCTGGTCTTGCGTCGCGCCCTCGTCCAGGAACAGCGTGGAGGCTTTGTACTGAATCGCGCCCACGTGCTCCATGCCGCCGTACTGAAAATCAGGGATAGCTACAAAATCGAACTTCTGGAACGGGTACTTGATGCCGGTGTATTGCTCCATGAACTGCAGCGCATCTTGGTGAATCTGGAAAATGGGCGAAAGGCTCTGTGCCAGCTTTTCTTGATCGGTTTCGCGGTGCAGAAAGTGCATGGTTCTTCCGTTGGCGGTTTGCGCCACATGGTCAAATTTTCCGGCCGCAAACGAGAACAGGTACGTGGGAATGACATCTGAATTCTGGTAATGGTATGTCTTCTGCCCCGCGCTTAGCACCGAGTCTTGCAGCGGTGCGTTGGCAATGGCTTTCCACTCCTGCGGAATGGTCAGGGTAAGTTTAAAAGTGGCTTTCAGGCTGGGTTGGTCAAAACAGGGGAAAACCGTGCGGGCGCGGTCGGGCACCAGTAGCATGTACAGAAAATCGGCTTGCCGGTTCAATGACAGATTGCCCGCCACGAAGTCAATCTCGACCTGGTTTGCGCCTTGTTTCAGAAATTGAGCCGGAATAAGCAGGTGTTCCTGCGTGTGTTCCACCGGCACCACTTGCTGGTTCACTTTTACCTGCTTCAGTTTATCAGCGGTTTCCTTGAAATCTAGCTGCAACGGCTGACCTTTTTCTTTCAGGTGAAAAGAAATGACTTCAGACGCCAGTACCGGTTCGTCTTTCCGGGCCGGAAGGATCAGGTGCAGGTCATAGGCAATCTTGCTCAGTTGCGAAATCCGGAAATCGGCTAATGGTTTGGAGACGCCGGGTATTACCGGAACAGAACTGCTGTTGGCAGGCGAAACTTGCTTCATACAGGAAACCGCTGAGGCGAAAAAGACAAAATAGAGGCCTTTCTGGAAAGCCCGAACGTGCTTGTTTTTCATTCTAGGTAAAATTATAAAAATTCGGTTATCTCGCCAGAAGTTTTAATTGTATTGCATTCCGTTTTTAAAAGCATTGTACTTTGGATATGGCTATTTTACCGGTATTTTTCTAAAAAAGGTACAAAAAAATTATTCATAGGGTGTGGTGTAGTAAAATGTAATAATTTTGCTTTACTTCGTGGTAAGAAAACATAAGAGATGAATAAAGTAGTACTAAAAGTAGTGGTGGGTTCCACCAATCCTGTAAAAGTGAAGGCGGTACATAGTGGGTTACAGGCCATGTTTCCGCAGCACGAATTTATAGTAGAATCTGTCTCTGTGCCCTCCGGTGTGGCCGACCAACCTCTGACAGATACCGAAACGCTGACCGGTGCCTTTAACCGGATGAACAACGCGTATGAGGCTTTTCCCGAGGCAGATTTCTGGGTAGGCATTGAAGGCGGGGTGCAGTCCTTGCACGTAGAACTGGCGGCCTTTGCCTGGATTGTGGTGCGCACCAAGAACTTGGTAGGGAAAGCCCGCTCCGGTATGTTCTTCCTGCCGCAGGCCGTAGCCGAATTGGTGAAGCAAGGTGTGGAACTCGGCGCCGCCGATGACCAGGTTTTTGGACAAACGAACTCCAAGCAAAAAGGCGGCGCCATTGGCATCTTAACCAATAACGTGGTAGACCGTCAGGAATTATACGAGCAAGCCACCAAATTAGCCCTGGTGCCCTTCAGAAACGAAGCCCTTTACAGCAGAGCCACCGAGAAGATGTTCGCGTAAGCGTCATGCGTTTCCAGCCTTTTTTCGCTACATTAAAGGCAAACTGGAAATGTACGTATGTCACTTCTGCGATCGTCCGTTAAAATATACCCGCTGGGAGAGGCGGCCATTGTGCTGCAACTGGGGGACGAGATTGCGGTAGAGACGCATAGGAAGGTAAAGGCCGTGGCGCAGTTTCTGGATCAGCATTCCTTTCCCGGAATGGTGGAGTACGTGCCCGCCTTTACCACCGTGACCCTCTACTATGACCCGTGGCTCGTGAGCGAAAAAGGGCAGCAAGACCCTTACGCGGTGGTGGAAGAAAACCTGCGCGAGATGCTGGCCCAACTGGAAATAACTCCCCAGATAGAAGCTCCTTCGGTCATAGAAATCCCGGTGGTGTACGGTGGCGAATTTGGGCCAGACCTGGCGTTTGTCGCGCAGCACACCGGTCTTAGCCCCAAGGAAGTCATCTTTATCCATACTCAGCCTGAGTACCTGGTGTACATGATTGGTTTCGCGCCCGGCTTCCCGTATCTGGGCGGCATGGACAGCCGCCTTGCCGCACCCCGCAAAGAGGTGCCCAGGAAGGTGATTCCGGCCGGGTCGGTGGGTATTGCCGGGGCGCAAACGGGCGTGTACCCCCTGGAAACTCCGGGCGGCTGGCAACTGATTGGCCGCACGCCGCTCTCCCTGTTTGACCCCAGCCGTGAGCCTCCAAGTCTGTTGCAGATGGGCGACCTGGTGCGTTTTGTGCCTGTTTCTCTGGAAACGTACTTAAAACGAGAGGGCCAGACGCATGAGCCTTAAGGTGGAGAAAGCCGGTCTGCTCACTACCGTGCAGGATTTGGGCCGCTACGGGTTCCAGAAGCAAGGCATGGTGGTCAGCGGTGCCATGGACGCCTACGCCTTTCGCCTCGCCAACCTACTGGTAGGGAATGCTGCAACCGAAGCGGCCCTGGAGATTACGCTAGTTGGCCCCAGCCTGCTGTTCCAGGAAGATTGCCTGATGGCCCTTGCCGGAGCGAACCTTTCGCCCAAACTGAACGGTAAATCAGTCCCCATCCATAGACCTATTTTCATCCGGAAGGGAACCTTGCTGGAGTTCGGGACACCCGCGCAAGGCTGCCGGGCGTATCTGGCCGTGGCCGGAGGGTTTGACGTGCCCTTGGTTATGGGCAGTGCCGCAACCTACATACGTGCCGCGGTAGGCGGATGGCAAGGAAGAGCCTTACAGAAAGGCGCCGAATTGCCTTTTAAAGGTATGCCCTTAGCACAACTTCAATCCTGGCAGCAGAAAAGTCCGGCACAAGAACCGTTCCTGGTTTCTAAATGGGGTATCTCCTCTGAACTGCTTCCGGCGTACGCCGAAAACCCAACGGTGCGCGTGGTGCCGGGGCCGGAATATAGCCTGTTTTCTGAAAATGTGCAGGAAACCTTCTGGCAATCTGAATTCAAGGTAACCAATGCCTCAGACCGTATGGGCTACCGGGTAGAAGGGCCCGCGCTGCCACTGAACAAACCGGAAGAGCTACTCTCCAGTGCCGTCACTTTTGGGACGGTACAGGTGCCATCCCACGGAAATCCTATTATCTTGATGGCCGAACACCAGACCACGGGCGGCTACCCGCGTCTGGGACAGGTCATTTTCGCCGATTTGCCGGTTTTGGCCCAAGTACGCCCTGGCGGTTCCATCCGTTTCCGGCAGGTTTCTCTGGCAGAAGCGCACGAGTTGTACTACCAGCAGGAGCGAACCATGGAACACCTGACGCGCGTTCTTCACCTTCAATTGAAAAGATGAATCCTACCTTTACCGTTGATTTAAACTGTGACCTGGGCGAGAGTTTCGGGGCCTACCAAATGGGCAATGATGAAGCCATTCTGCCCTTGGTGACCTCGGCTAACATTGCCTGCGGGTTCCACGCCGGAGACCCGGCGGTGATGAAGAAAACCGTGCGGTTAGCCTTGCGGCAGGGAGTGGCCCTGGGGGCGCATCCCAGTTTTCAGGATTTAGTTGGTTTCGGGCGGCGCGAGATGGCGGTTTCTCCCGAGGAAGCCTTTGATGTAACCGTGTACCAGATTGGCGCGCTCTCGGGTTTCATCACAGCCGAAGGCGGTGTGTTGCACCACGTTAAACCGCACGGCGCGCTCTACAACATGGCCGCCGTCAATCCGGCCCTGGCCGAAGCCATTGCCGAAGCCGTGTACAAAGTGAACCCAGAGGTGGTGTTGTATGGCCTGGCCGGAAGTGCATTGGTCAAAGCCGGAGAGAAGCTGGGCCTGAAAACCGCCCACGAAGTCTTCGCCGATAGAACGTACCAGCAAGACGGCACCCTCACTTCCCGTAGATTGCCCAACGCGGTAATCACAGATCAGCAGGAGGCAGTGCAACAGGTGGTGCGCATGGTGAAAGAAAGGAAAGTGTTGTCGCAGCAAGAGGTGGACGTGTCCATCAAAGCAGATACCGTTTGTATTCACGGCGATGGCGCGCATGCGGTGGTGTTTGCGCAGCTCATCCGCGAAGCGCTCACCCAGGAAAATATTACTCTTCAGGCGTTTTCGGGCTAGTTTTATGAAACAACCCAAAAACTGGGGTGTGCTCCTGGGTGCCGCTTTCCTGATGGCCACCTCGGCCGTAGGCCTTGGCTTCTTAACCCAAACCACCGTTTTTACCCAAAGCCTGGGTGCCAGCTTCGGGTTTGTGATTCTGCTTTCCATTTTACTGGACATTGGCGTGCAACTGAACGTGTGGCGGATCATTGCCATCTCTGAGAAACGGGCGCAGGACGTAGCCAACGCGGTGCTGCCGGGTTTGGGCGGCTTCATTGCTTTGTTGATTGTGCTGGGCGGTTTTGCCTTCAACATTGGGAACGTGGGGGGCGCGGGCCTGGGCCTGAATGTGCTCACGGGCCTTCCCGTGGAAACGGGGGCGCTTATTTCTGCCGCGGTGGCCATTGGCATTTTTCTGGTGCGCGAAGCCGGGAAACTGATGGATTTTTTTTCCCAGATTCTGGGAGCCCTTATGATTGGGTTGATTCTGTATGTGACCTGGGTTTCTTCGCCGCCCGTAGCGGAAGCGGCTATCAGAACCTTCGCGCCGGAACAGATTAGTTTCACGGCCATTATCACGCTGGTGGGCGGAACGGTGGGCGGTTATATCACCTTCGCGGGTGGGCACCGGTTGCTGGATGCGGGCATTAAAGGGAAAGCAGCCCTGGGGCAAGTGACTGCCAGCGCCGTGTCCGGCATTTCACTGGCCTCTATCATTAGAATCTTTCTGTTTCTGGCAACGTTGGGTGTGTTACAGCAGGGAAAAATACTGAACCCCGAGAATCCAACGGCCTCGGTGTTTGAACTGTCCGCCGGGGCGGTGGGGTATAAGTTGTTTGGGGTTGTGATGCTGTCGGCGGCGATTACCTCGGTGGTGGGTTCGGCCTATACCTCGGTCTCATTTATCAAGTCTTTTCATCCGCGCATCGCGCAAAACGAGAACTGGTTCATCATTGGGTTTATCGTGGTTTCCACGGCTATTTTCGTCTCCATCGGCAAGCCGGTGCTGTTGCTGGTGTGGGCTGGTTTGCTGAACGGCTTTGTGCTGCCCGTTACGTTGGGCACTATGCTGGTGGCGGCGCATAAGAAGAGTTTGATGGGCGAATACCGGCACCCAAAGCTGTTGACGTTGTTTGGGCTGTTGGTGGTGCTGGTTATGACTTGGATGGCGGGCGATACGCTGGTGCAGCAGGTAAAGGGTTTGCTGGAGTAGCAAAGAGGCGTTCGTTTTCGGGCTGTTTTTGCTAAATCAGCTTCAAAACGGAGGTGCTTGTCAAGAGGTGGGGAGCATTTGGCTGGAACTGGGTTCTTTAAGGGGGTTGGCAGGTGCATGCCTTACGTTGTTCCCTTGGCTTGTCCGCTTCTTGCGTGGGTGCAAGTGCTGCATTGTTCCATTTTTGGCGGTATGCGCTCACGGCCGCGGGGCCCCGTCTTCCCCTCTCGCACTGCCCTTTCGGCCTGAGAAGTTCCCTTCTTTTAGTAGCTGTTTATCCAGGGCCAAAAGCGAGGCGCGCTCGGGAAAGACTGGAACTGGGGAAAGTAGTATAGTGAGACGAGAGTCTCAAAGACGTTTGCTGATCTCGTAACAACAAGCAACCTCTCTTGCTTGAATCAGCCCTGTCTAGGAGGGGTAGCTTTTTACTCTCCACCATCTCCTTCTAAGGTGTACCATCATGTAATGGGGTAGTGCCTTCCCAAAACCGCAGAAAAAGAAAAAAAAGGCGTTTCCGGGGTCTTTTCCCGAAAACGCCTTTAAAACGTATTCCTCACGTGTGGATGATCGGCACTTGAAGGAAAGGTCAACTAGAAAATACGTCCTTCTTTCTTGGCTTTCCGGCCTTTCACTGGTTCTATTTTCTTAGGTTCTTCCGGCACGGCTGGTGTATCTGCTTTGGCAAGAACCGGTGCTCCGTCTGGGTCAAGCTCTACCACCTCGTAGCCCAGTTTTTCCAGGCCCGGCTTGATGGCGGCTTTGTCGCCCACTAGCATGATGCTCATTTTCTCTACCGGTAGGTATTTCTTGGCTAAAGCGTTGATTTCCTCTTTGGTGATGTTCTTCAGGATTTCGTTTTGCTTGGCCACGTAGTCGGCGTCCAGGTTGTAGCGCAGCATGTTGTTGAGGAAGTACGCTTTCTGGAAAGAAGTCTCATACTTGAGGGCATCAGACTGGCCGATGGCGCTCTTCATGAACGCTAGTTCTTCGTTGGTGATGCCTTCTTCCCGGAACCGCTTGATCTCTTTCATGAACTCTACCACAGAGCTGTCAGACACGTTGGAGCGAACCCCGGCGGCGGCGGTGAAAGGGCCGGCAGCCTCGGTGCCCGAGAAATAAGACCAGGCTCCGTACGAGTACCCTTTGTCTTCGCGCAGGTTCAGGTTGATGCGGCTGTTGAAGGCGTCACCCAGTACGTAGTTCATCAACGTGGCCTTGTAATAATCTCCGGTAGCGTCATACGGCAGCGCCATGTACCCGATTCTGATCTCAGACTGGGCGGCTTTCTCTTTGTCTACCACGTAGATTTTGGTCTTGTCAATAGTAGCCACTTTCGGCTCTGCCGGAATATTCACGGGTTTGGCGGCCCACTTGTTCAGGAAGGCCAGTTTGGGCATAACCTGGGCTTTTTCCACGTCGCCCACAATCACCAGGTTGGTCACTGAGGGGGAGAAGTAGGTTTGGTAGAATTTCTTCACATCGTCCAGGGCAATGCTTTCCACGGTAGCCGTAGTCCCCATCACCGGAATAGCCTTGATGTGGCCTTCGCCGTAGAGCATTTTGTTGTAGACGTTGTTGGCGACCACGGTGGGCTGCGTGCTCTGGTTTTTGATGGCCTCCAGGCGTTGCTTTTTCAGACGGTCGAAATCGGCTTGGTCAAAGCGCGGGTGCATCATGCGCTCTTCCAGCAGAGCCAGCGTCGCATCCAGATTTTTCACCTGGCTTTGCACCGATACCGTCATGGTCTCGGTGCCGCTCCCGAAATTGATGGAGCTTCCCAACTTCTGCAACTGGGTAGAAATGTCCTCAGCGGTGTACTTCACAGATGACTCATTGAGCATGGCCGCGGTTAAAGAGGCAAGGCCAGCCTTGGATGGGTCGTGCGCCTCCAGTTTGTGGCCACCCTGTAGGGTAAAGAGCATGGTTACGGTAGGCACTTCGTCGCTTTTAGCGCCAATCACCTTAATGCCGTTGGAGAAATTGTCTTTCCAGAACGGAGGCACGTTAATGGTTGGGTTAGATCCGGCGGACGGACGTTTGCTGCGGTCAAAAGTATCTTTCGCCTTCACATATGTTAGACCGGCGTATTGATCAGCGGGCGCTTTGTAGCCGCTTGGGTCAACGTTGAAGTTATCGGCTTTTGCCACCATCTCTGGTTTGCCTTTGGGCACCACACTCAGAATCACCGCCGGCTTGCCTTTGATGTATTGGTTATAGACGCGCAGCACATCGGCTTTGGTCACGGCCCGGTGCGCTTTCAATTGATTAGCCAGGAAATTGGGGTTGCCGGTGAAAGTCTGGTAAGAAGCCAGGGTAGAGGTTTTGCCAGCCACGCTGGACAGGCTGTTGATGATGTTGGCCTCATAAGAAGATTTGAAGCGCTCCAGGTCATCATCGGTAACGCCTCTTTTCTCAAATTCAGCAAAGGCGTTGCGCATCTCTTTCTCCATGTCGGCCAGGGTTAAGCCCGGGAGCGGCAGTACCGTTAACGTGAATTCGCCGGCCAGTTCTGAACACGGGTGCCCGGCGTTCGCCTGCACGGCTTTCTGTGCTTTGGTTAAATTCTGGTAGAGAATTGAGTTTTTGCCGCCGCCAATAATTTCTGAAAGCACATCTAACGGTACTTCATCTGGATGGTAGTTGGGCACCGTAGGGAACGTCATCTGTACCATAGGGAAACGGATGTTGTCCTCGTAAGAGATGTACCGGTCTTGGGTAAGCACCGGAGCCGCCAACTTCATGTTCTTCACCTCTGGCCCGCGCTGGATGGAGCCGAAGTACTTCTCGGCCAATTTCACTACTTGGGCCGGGGTAACGTCACCGCCTACGGTCAAGGTAGCGTTGTTGGGGCCGTACCAGCGCAGGAAGAAGTTCTTGAGGTCGTCTACGTTTACCCGGTTCAGGTCCTCAATGTAGCCGATGGTAGTCCAGGAATACGGGTGACCGAAGGGGTACAGGGCTTGGGCGTTCTTCTCGTACACTAGCCCATAGGGACGGTTGTCATAGTTCTGGCCGCGCTCGTTTTTCACGGTCTCGCGCTGTACCTCAAATTTCTTCTGGGTCACGGCATCCAGCAGGAAGCCCATGCGGTCTGCCTCTAGCCAAAGAGCGGTTTCTAGTTGGTTAGATGGAACGGTCTCAAAATAGTTGGTTCTATCGCGGTTGGTGGTGCCATTCAAATCACCGCCCGCCTCAGAGACAATCTTGAAGTGTTCCTCGTCGCCCACGTTGTCAGAGCCCTGGAACATCATGTGCTCAAAAAAATGCGCGAAACCAGACTTGCCAACCTCCTCGCGGGCTGAGCCAACGTGGTAAGTCACGTCCACGTGCACAATGGGGTCAGAATGGTCTTCGTGCACTACTACCGTGAGGCCGTTGGGCAACACATACTTCTCATAGGGGATCATCAGTTCGGAACCTTTGCGAGTCACTTTCTCAACCAGCTTGGTCTGGCCTGGCTTCTGCGCGGAAGCCATGGCCGCAACTGGTTTCTTGGTGGGGGAAGCTTTTTTGGAAGTCTGCGCCTGCGCCTGGGATAGCAGGGCGGCCGCCAGTAATACGGCTAAAGTACTCGTCTTTGACATACGCTTGATTTATTAGTGGGAGGATAGGGTTAAGTAATGTTACAAAATATTATTGAATTTATTACATATATTTTCTAAGCTTATTTAAGTTTAACATGTAAGCCTTAACAGATGCTAAGAAGGGCATGATGAAAAGGACAGAGCTTGTGGCATTATTGAATAATTGGTGTGCTTTAGGAGGAGCCGGTGAAGCGACAAAACCTACCCCAACCCCTCCCAGGAGGGGAATACGCCTTGGAAGGAGAAAGGAATGCGTTTGACCGGCAGGTGTAAACATCCCCCTTCGCCCCCTTCAAAGGGGGAGTATCTGCTTTAGAGGGCAAAAGTATCGAACTAATGAATATGGGCCCTACAACTTTCCCAGTTCCAGTCTTCCCCCAGCGCGCCTCGCTTTTGGCCATAGACAGGCAAAACTAAGAGCAAAGGACTTCTCAGGCCGAAAGGGCAGTGCGGGAGGGGAAGACGGGGCCCCGCGGCCGTGAGCGCTTAGCGGAAGCTATGAAACAACACAGCACTTGCACCCACGAGAAAAGCAGACAGGCCAAGGGAACAGCATATTGCGTGCACAAACTAATATCCAAGCAAAAGCGTCCAAGCCAAAGGAACTGCCCAGTCTCTTTACAGAAGCTAACTCCAGACAGGGGCTAAAAGGAACCAATAACGGTATCAAAAGACAAGCACATAGATACCAGTGAAAAGAAAGAGGTTCGCCTCTAAGGCACCACGCACTTCCAGGCAAAAATGCTGCTTCCAGTTTGCGCCTGTTTTTCAAAAAACGGCCTGTTAACGGCAGAAGTCAAATGTTAATCTTTGTTAAATCTCAAAAGCGGAAGACGCAGCTCTGGTATTATTTCCCTAACATTATACCAGTTACTATCCTGTAGCCCAACTTCCTATTCATCTTTCACCGGTACGTATGAAATCACTTCTACCCGCGTTTCTTCTCCTGCTGTGCCTCTGCTGTTCAACGGCCTCTTTCGCCCAAAACCAGAAAGGAGAGGTGAAAGGCAAACTCTGGGATGCCACCCACAAAGAGGCTTTGTCTTACGCTACTATTGCGGTCTACACCGCCCAGGATACCACGCTGGTGACGTTCAGGGTAAGTGATGAGAAAGGGAACTTCCGGGTACCGGGCTTGGCCTTGAACCAGCCGCTCCGGATTGTGATTACCATGACCGGTTTTAAAGTGTTCCGGAAGGAGTTCTCTTTGCCTTCTGGGAATTCTGAGCTGGATTTGGGGCAGATAAACATGGAGCAGGCAGACCACTTGCTGGACGAAGTGATTATCACATCTGAGGCCCCGCCCATCATTGTCCGGAAAGATACGCTGGAGTTCAATGCCAACTCGTTCAAAACCTTGCCCACGGCACTGCTGGAAGACCTCTTGAAGAAATTGCCGGGCGTAACGGTAGACGGCTCAGGAAATATTGCGGTGAACGGCAAAGCGGTGAACAAGATTCTGGTAGACGGGAAAGAGTTCTTCGGGAACGACCCCAAGGTGGCTTCGCGCAACCTGCCCGCCGATATGATTGACAAAGTGCAGGTGGTGAATGACCCAGACGCTTTGAGAAGAGACCCAGACCTTCCGGTGAACGAGATTCCGCAGGTCATCAACCTCAAACTGAAGAAAGGCATTAAGCAAGGGGCATTCGGGAAAGTGTATGCGGGTACGGGTTCAGGCAGCCGCTACGAAGGTGGCGGTATCTTGAACGTCTTCAGGGACACCACTCAAGTCAGCGTGCTGGGCTATTCCAACAACCTGAACAAGCCCGCCTTCGGTTTTGAGGATATTTCCAGAATTGGGGGCTTTAACCGCAGCGGCATGAACTCCATTATGGTCAGGAGCGACGGCGGTTTTGCCGTGAACGGGATTTCCTTTGGCGGTACCGAAGACGGCATCCAGCGGTCTTCGGGGGCGGGCGGTAACTTTAACACCCTGCTCAAAGGCGATGTGAAAGTGAACCTGCAATACTTCTTCGGGGGCATCAACGCCTACCTGAACCAACTGGTAAACTCTGCGCAGAGCCTGCAGAGCGACACCCTTGTCTCACGCCGTTCCAGAGACCAGAACAGCGAGAACCGCAGCCACAGAATTGGCGGCAGGCTGGACTGGAAGATTGACTCGGTGACCAACCTCAGTTTCTCGCCCAGTGTGGTGCTGGCGCAGAGTGCGTCTAACCAGGGGTTGTTTACCACTACGTTCCGGAGCCTCTCTGAGCCGCTCAACAGCAGCGATAACCAGCAGGTATTGGAGAACAACACCACTACCTTCTCGGGGAATCTCTCGTTTGACCGAAACTCCCGCAAAAAGAAAGGCCGTATCTTCAACTTCTATGGTTCCTACAACTTCAACGACGGCGATCAGGATCAGTATTACCAGGTGCTCAGCAATTATTACGGCCTAGATCCTTACTCTGAAACCCTGGATCAACTACGCGACAACGTAGTGGCCAATACCGCCATTAATACCTCCTATTCTTACACAGAGCCTTTCAGTAAGACGCTTAGTGGCGTTATCAGGCTGAATTCTGAGTATTTCAGAGATAAAAACTTGGTGAACACGTTTGACCTGACGGCCGAAGGAACAGAACCATTGCGGCGGCTACCGGAGCTCTCAGATAAAGTGGAAAGAAGCGGCTGGCGCAATTACCTGACCACTAGCGTGAAGTGGAAAATAAAGGAGTTAACGTTGCAGCCCGGCATCCGGTTTACCTTCTTGGATATTGACAATTCCTTCCAGAAACTGAGGCCCATCAAGCAGAATTACTTTTACGCGTTCCCGTCTTTGACAGCCAACTGGAAAGGGTTCAACTTCAGCTATAACGTGAACGTGCGCGAACCTTCGGCCGCCGATTTGCAGCCCGTAACAGACATCTCCAACCCGCTGTTTATCCAGTACGGCAACCCGGGGTTAACGCCCACCATCTCCAACTCGGTGAACCTGCATTACCGTAAGTTTGACACCAAACGGTCTATGAACTACTGGGCCTATCTTTCCGGGACTATCAGCAATGATGCCGTCACCCGGGCCAGAACCTTAAATGAAGCTACCGGCCAGCAGACCACCCGCCCCGTGAACACAGACGGTAACTGGCAGTTGAACGGCAACGCCGATGTCTCCAAAGACTGGAAGTTTGACGGCAAAAAGCAATTCTCCTTAACGGCTTCCATGTGGGTGAACTACGTGAAAACGCTGATTATTCTGAACGAGACCCGCAGCTACGGGCAATCCATTTCGTTTAACCCCAGCCTGAACGCGCGCGTGAACCTGAATGACAAGTTTGAGTTCAATGAGTCATTGACCTTAGGCCACCGCCGCAGCGTGTATGAAGACAACGCTTTCCAGGACATTAGCTTTTTCACCCGCACGTCCAGAACCGGAATAGTGGTGCGAATGCCCAAACGGATTGTGTGGGAAGCTAATTTCGACTATACCTACAATTCCAACATTGCACCCGGCCTCCGGAAAGACATTAGCCGCCTGAACGCCGGGGTGACGTTCCTGTTCATGAAAAACGACCGGGCGCAGTTGAAGCTGTCTGTCTATGACTTGCTGGATCAGAACATTAGTGCGTACCGCAGCATCAGAGAAAACTTTGTGGAAGATTTCCAGACGCAGGTGCTCACCCGTTACGCGCTGCTCACGTTCACCTACAACATCCGCAACTTCGGCGGCAAGGTAGGCGGCACCAACACCTTCTTCCGGTTTTAAGGAACAGACGTAAGGCAGAAATGCTTTTTGGAGCCGGTGTTTTATTGGGAACGGTGTAACTGTTTCTGACGTATTCTTGTAAAAGGAGCCCTAAAACATAGCGCTCCTTTTTGTTTTTTACGCTTATTCATTAGAAGGACTATACACCTACCTTAAGACTATACCCCTACCTTTGTGCCGTGTGCGCCATTTCTGCTATGGCCCGTATAAGTACCCAGTAAAGTCGCCCATGGGGCTTCAGTAAACCCAATAGATCTTCATACTACTTTCAATATGCCCCATTCCTTACAAGATGAAACCACCTCAGACGCACTCAGTATTTTTAAAGGGGGCGGAGAAATGGGAGCGTTGATGCGCAAGTATGACTGGGAGAACCATCCGCTGGGTAGTCCGGCCCATTGGCCCCAAAGCTTTAAAGCCAACATCCGGCTGTTACTCAACTCGGGCTTCCCCATGTTCATCTGGTGGTCAGAGGGCTTATACGCATTCCACAATGATGCCTATCTGCCAGCCCTGGGGAAAAAGCATCCGAGCGCGTTAGGAACCCCGGCGCGCGCGGTATGGGCCGAGATATGGGCCAATGTAGGAGGCATTGCCGAGGATATCTTAGCGGGCGGAGAACCCTTCTATGCCCAAGGTCTGCTCCTGTACTTAGAACGAAAAGGCTTTAAGGAAGAAACCTACTGGACATTTTCCTACAGCCCGGCCTTTGATGACGAAGGAAAAGCGGCCGGGGTGTTTTGCGCCTGTTCTGAAGAAACCAGCACCATTCTGGGCCAGCGCCGCCTCAAGGCCCTCAAAGACATTTCTGATGCGCTGCCTCAGATTCAGACCCTGAACCAAGCCTGCCAAACCACCTGCAACCTACTGGCCCAGAACGAAAACGATATTCCCTTCAGCCAGATTTACCTTTTAAACTGGGATCAAACCGAGGCTGCGCTGTTGGGCCAATCTGGAGACGTGGTGCCGCAGATGGAACCGTTGGTAGTGCTCCAGGAGCAGGGGGCCAAAAGCCAGTGGCCTTTTGGGGAGGTACTGCGTTCCAAGAAAAGCCTGGTGCTGGAAGACCTGCAAGCGTTTGGCTTTCCGTCGCACCAGAATGGGGGGGAGCTGGCTCCTACACAGGCGGTCATTGTTCCCATCTTCCGGCCGGGCCAGGATCAGCTCATCGGGTTCTTTGTTTCGGGCATCAGCCCCCGGCTGGAATATGATACCGATTACCAGAACTTCCATGAACTGCTGGCCGGGCAGATAGCCATGTCCATCTCCAGCGTGCGGGCCCGCGAAGAAGCCACCCGGCAGCAGGCTGAGCTGCGCGACTTGTTCAATCAGGCCCCGGTGGCCATCTGCATTCTGCGGGGGCCAGAGTATGTGGTAGAATTGGCAAACCCGGGCATTTGTGAACTCTGGGGGAAAAAGCAGGAAGACGTGCTGCGTAGGCCGTTGCTGGAGGCTTTGCCCGAAGTGAAAAACCAGGGAATAAAGGAACTGCTGGACGGCGTTTACTACACGGGCGTTCCGTACGTGAACAATGAGCTGCCTGTTTTGCTGGAACGGAACGGCAAACTGGAGCCGGTGTACTTCAATTTTGTGTACCATCCCATGCGTGATGAACGCGGTGCCATTACCGGGATTATTGCCGTGGCTACTGGGATAAATGAGCAGGTAGAAGCCCGGCGGGAGATTGAGATGATGAACGCTGAGCTGCGCGCCATCAACGCCGACCTGGACAATTTCGTGTACTCGGCGTCACATGACTTGAAAGCACCCATCTCCAACATTGAGGGGCTGGTGGAAACCCTGATAGAGTATTTACCGGTGGAGATTCAGCAGCAGGAATTGGTGCAGCGGGTGCTGCAAATGATGGATGCCTCGGTGAGCCGGTTCAAGCGCGCCGTGGCAGATTTGACCGAAGTGGCCAAAATCCAGCGCGAAACCGATGAAGACATTGCTCCCATTGATTTAGCGGGGGTAGTGGCTGATGTGCAACTGGACTTTGAACACCTGATCAAAGGATCTGGCGCCCAGATAGAAACCTGCATCGCCCCCGGTTCTACCGTCAAATTCTCAGCGAAGAACGTGCGCAGCATTGTCTACAACCTGTTGAGCAACGCCTTGAAGTACCGCTCAGAAGAGCGTCCGCTGGAAATAAAGATAACCACCCAGCACGAGCCCGGGTTTATCGTCTTCTCTGTCTCAGACAACGGTTTGGGCATGAAACCACAGGACAAGGCCAAAATCTTTACCATGTTCAAGCGCCTGCATGACCACGTAGAGGGCACCGGCATTGGCCTTTACATTGTGAAGCGCATTGTAGAAAACGCGGGTGGCTCCATTGAGGTGGAAAGCGAATTAGGCAAAGGCTCTACCTTTAGGGTTTTCTTTAGGCAGTAGGCTCTAGAAACTGGCTTTTATTTCTTGAACTGTGTTTCATAGAATTCCATCCAAGCCTGCGGCGTGATTTTAGAAGCCAATTCGCCCAGCAATTCCAGCGGAATCTGTTCGGGCTTTTTGAATCTGACGCAGCTTTTACCCATGTCCAGCTTAGTTTTGCTGTGCTTGGGGTATTCTGCCGTAAACCAGGCCAGCAGCTCAGGATTGGCATACAAGCCCATGTGGTAGAAAGAGATAAAATTCATCTGCGACGCAAATCCTATAAACGGCAAAGGCAGCTTGGGGTCGCAGTGGTAACCTGCCGGGTACAGCGTGTGCGGCACCACGTACCCCACCATGCCGTAGCTCATCTGCTCAGAAAAGCCGTGGGGCAGGTTTTGCAAAAGCACTTCCCGCAACGCGGCAAGAGCCTGTTTCCGGTCTTCAGGAAGCATCTCTATATATTCTTGCGGACTGAGCGCGGTAGACTGCATAGGCTAATGCATTGAAATGGACGTAAGAAAAACCACCAGCCAAAGCCAGGAAATCTGCCGGGGCACCTTTCAAAGGTAGCAGAATCTGCACAGCAACCAAACGCCTACTTCCTATAGAATTGTCTTGGCCCAAATGTTCTGTTTTTGGCCCGTTTTTCTTAAAATAGCCGCAATCCGGTTTCTGGAAGAAAGACATTTCCGGCTCATCAATTTCACGTCTACCACTAGCTTTACTCCACTGCGGCGGCAGGCATCTTTCTGGCCTTTTCCACGTTGGAAGCGTCTATGGGAATGTTTGCTTTGATTGTATTCACAGTAGTGGTGTGTGTGGTGTTTTACCGGTGGGCCACCCGTAAGAGCCGGCGGCGGAAGAAGGTGTTGGCGCAGGAGTTTCCGGCGGAGTGGCGCAAGGTGCTCACCAACCGGGTAGGGTTCTACCATACCTTGAAAACCGATGAAGAGAAACAGCGCTTTGAGAAGATGGTGCAGTTGTTCTTGTCTGAAAAACGCATTACCGGCATTGAAGTAACCATTGACACCACCACCAAAGTACTGGTAGCCGCCAGCGCCATTATCCCCATCTTCGGGTTGCAGGACTGGGAGTACCAGAACCTGGGTGAGATCCTGATTTTCCCCGGAAGCCTGGAGCGTTACAAAGACGAAGACAGTGAGGCCGTCTCAGAGGTGCTGGGCCGCGTAAACCCTTTCCAGAACGACCATTACGTCACGCTCTCCAAGCCCGCCCTGGAACGCGGCTTCAACGACATGGGCGACCGCCAGAACGTGGGCATCCATGAGTTCGCGCACATGCTGGACCAAGCCGATGGGGAGATTGACGGTACGCCCGCCGCCTACCTGCCCGATGAACTGGTAAAACCCTGGGAAGAACTGCGAGACCGCAAGATCAAGGAAATCAGGAAAGGGCAATCAGACATTAACCCGTACGCGGCCACCAATGAAGCCGAGTTCTTCGCCGTCTCCACTGAATATTTTTTCGAGAAACCCGGCCAGTTGTCTGAAAAGCACCCTCGGCTGTACGCCATGCTCACCAGAATTTTCAAACAAAACCCCAAACGCCGCTTCGGGCTTAATTTCAGGGAACTGCTCAACCCCTACGGCAAACGCCTGGGCCGCAACGAACCCTGCCCCTGCGGCAGCGGCAACAAGTACAAGCAATGCTGTCTGCCCAAAAAGTCAACTGCCTGAGGGCAGATTTTCCGGTACTCGGAGGTAGCGTACGCGCTCTACGCCTCTTTTGCGGTGCGTAGAGGTAGCGTAAGCGCTCTACGCACCAAAGGACAGCCAATCTCCTGATTGGCGAGTTATCGGCACAGACCTCGTAGTGTGCGCAGCTCCTACGAGGCCTGTGGAGTAGCCGGTATTGCGTGTATCCAACTTTAGGAGGGGTGTTTTGATTATCACGCATCGCCGTGGGCGCTAGTCTAGAAGCCCGCGCCAGCTTTTCTGATTTGGTTTTGAGGCTACTTTCTACAAAACAGCCTCAAAACGCCTGCTAGCCTTAGATCTTCACCGTCTTCCATCTGCCTTTTCTGAACAGCCACCAACTAATCAGCGCGTGTAGGGAGTGGCAGAAAGCGATGGTCACAAAGATGCCGGTTTGGGCGTAGCCCAGGTGAATGGCCAGCAGGTACGCCAGCGGAATTTCCAGCAGGCAGAGCACTACAATGTTGATAAAAGCCGGGGTTTTGGTGTCACCGGCCCCGTTGAAAGCCTGTACCATGACCATGCCCAGCCCGAAGAAAATGTAGCCCAGCGTAATGATTTTCAAGGCAGACGAAGCAATGGAGATGACGGCCGGTTCCTGGGTGAAAAGGCCCGCCAGATGATCTCCGAAGAAAAAGAAAGCGGCCGTAGCCAAGCCCAGAAAGAACATGTTGTAGCGGGCGGTCAGCCAGACAGAAATCTCGGCCCGGCCGGGTTTGCCGGCGCCCAGGTTCTGGCCTACCAACGTAGCCGCCGCCGAAGACAAGCCCCAGGCTGGCAGCAGCGTGAACGTAATGACCCGGAAGGCAATGGTGTAGCCCGCCAATGCATTGTTGCCGAACTCGGCCACAATCCTGGTCAGGAAAATCCAACTGGCAGAGTCAATCATGAACTGGCCCATGCCGCCCAGAGAAACCCGCAGAATGCGTTGCACAACCTTGTAGTGGAGCGCCATGTTCTCACGGGTAATCATGAGGAGGTGCTTCCCGTTGAGCAGATGGTACAACTGGTAAATAACGCCAATGCCCCGGCTGATGGTAGTAGCCCAGGCCGCGCCCTCCAGCCCCAACGCAGGTACCGGGCCCAGCCCAAAGATGAGAAGCGGAGCCAGTAGAATATTGATCCCGTTTGCTAACCATAGCGTGCGCATGGGCAAGTGCGGCAGTCCGGCCCCCCTGAACGCCCCGTTGAGGAGGAAAAGCAGGATAATGATGAGATTACTCCCGAAGATAATGCGCGCGTAGCCCACGCCTTTGGCGATGACCTCGGCATCTGCCCCCATCAACCGGAGAATGTCTGTGGCGAAGAGAAACGTGAGAACGCTGGTGACCAGGGCTAATACGCCACCGGTGACCAACAACTGATACGTGATGGTGCCCGCCTGCTGGTACTTCTTCTCACCAAACCGGCGCGCCACCATGGCGGTACCGGCCATGCTCAGGCCCATGCCCACTGAGTACACAATCATCAGGATAGACTCTGTAAGACCTACGGTCGCCAGGGCGTAAGAACCCAACCGGCCCACCAGAAAGATATCCACCACGGCAAAAAGCGACTCCATGAGCATCTCCAGAATCATGGGGGTGGCCAGCAGCACAATGGATTCTTTCAGCCCCAGGCGGGTATAATCCTGCTCTTTGCCTTTCACGGCCGCCCAGATCAGGTGGAAGAACTCTTTGCGCGAATTCATGGGTGAAGTAAGTGGTTGAGACGTAAATCTACATTTCCCGTCCCTAAGAAAGAGGGTGCAAAACCGACAACGTGGAAGGGTGTTTGCGTCAAAAGGAGGGCAATCTGTAGTTGGTAAGTGTTAGTACAGGCGAGTTGAGGCGTTCGCCTCACGGGAGTTGCAAATTTCAGGTCATATTGAGTCCAGGTTGAAAGCTTGAACCATAGTCTTTAACGAGAAAATGTTACTGGTACGCTCAAAAAAATCAACAGGATGTAGAGGCTTTGCTTTGTCTTACTTCTGCGTGTAAGGAATGTAATTCTCCCAATACCAGGGCGTGTAAGAGTCTTTGATGGCGTATTCCAGCAGTTCCTTGAAGATGCTTTCGGTGTTGTCACTGTTGCCCATGAGCAGGATGCCAGTGCCGGTCTCGGGGAAGAGGATGGAGTAATGCTGGAAACCGTCGCCGTGACCTTCTTTGAACGCGCCCGTGCCGTACGGCGATTGCAGAAGCACCCAGCCCAGGCCGTAACTTAACTGGATGCCGTCATTGGCGGTGGAATCGCGCAGGCGCAGCGGCCCCAACTGCTGGACAGACCTGATCCTTATTTGCGGACGGAACATGGCCTTGGTAGTGGCGGGTTTCAGAAGTTTGTTTTGCAGCACGGCCTGGGTGAACAGGGTATAGTCTTGCAAGGTGGTTTCCAAGGTGCTGGCAGCACGGGCCTCGTTGTCTTTGTCTTTCTGGTACGGTGTTCCGTTTGCTTGGTGCCCTAGGCTGTAGTCTTTCTCAAACCTAGGCTGCCAAGTATACGAAGAATTTACCATGCCCGCCGGGCCGAACACTTTTTGCCGCATCATTTCTTCTAGGCTTTGGGCCAGTAGTTTCTCCAGCACCACCTGCAAGTACACCAATCCTTCACCAGAATAGCTGTATTGGAGGCCCGGCGTAAACAGCGGGCGTAGCTTCTCATCTGGCAAGTCCCAGCGCCAATTAGGAAAGCCCGACGTGTGCGCCAGGCACATGCGGGCGGTTATTTTCTGGTACAGGGTGTCTTGTTTCAGGTCTTGGTAATGGTCATGCCATTTGGTGGCGGGGGTATAGGTGTAGATGGGCTTTGGAAGATAGCTTTGCAGCGGTTTGTCCAAGTCCAGCTTGCCTTCTTCCACCAGCTTCATCACCAATACTGCAAATACTGCTTTGCTTAAGGAGGCACCGTAAATGTTGGTGGTGGGGGTGAGAGGTTCTTTGGTGAGGGCATTCTTGTACCCGAAGGTTTTCTGGTACACCGGCTGGTTCTGGTTGAACACCGCTACCGCCAGACCATGCACCTGCGCCGCCCGCATGAGCTGCTGAATCTTGGCATCTAGAGCGGCCGTTGTGATTTTGCTGTTATCCAGCCGGGTAATGGCTTGCCCTATGGCTGACCAAGTGAGGCAAAGACAGAAGAAAGAAGAGAGTAGATGTTTCAGCATAGAAACAGGGCTTTGGTAATCGTCTTACTAAAAAAGCAGAGGCAAAGCAGCAAGGCATGAAAGACCTTCTCAGGAGGTCATGTTCAGTTCCCCATCAAGTGCACGCGTACCCGTTTGGGAGTTTCTTTTTGTAAAATCTGCCGGTATTCTTCGGTGACAGAGTTCCCAGTGGTGTCTTGTAAGTGAAGTGCCAGGTTAATATAAAGATTTTTCTGTAGACTCCTGGCTAAGGTGAGCGTGTCTTCCGTTTCCCTCACTACGGGGTAGTAGAAGTTATACTTCAGCATTTGCGCAAACTGGTCTGCCAGAGCGATCACTTTGCCCTTGCTTAGAAGATTTTGGTGTGGATCATACAGTTGGTACGAGACCGAGTCCAATGCCCGGTACTGTGCTGAAAAAGTGTTCACGCTGAAACGAAGCAGGTAGTTTCTCCTATCTACGGCCACTATCAGAAACGGGAGCGGAATCATGCGTTGCTTTTTGAGTACTTCTACGTGTACCCAAGGCTTGGTTGTACCGGTGCTATCCCGGACAACAGATATTTTGCTGTTGGAGGGAGTTGCCCACCGCGGATTATTCCCGATACTGGTGTGTATGCAGCTTTGGAACCCTGTGGCCAGAAGGAAGAGACAAACTCTTCGCCAAAAAAGATTTCCAGATAGATGATCATTTTTTAAGAGGGAAAGGCACAAGTGCATAAAAGCATCTGGTTTCAGGTGATTAAGAGAGAACTGTTTTACCCCTACTTTCCTAAAAACAGAAGAGAAATGCCCTGGCTAGGAAACATGAATCTGAGTGGATAAAAGCAGGTTCCTAACGCTCAAAACCACAAAACAGGCTTATGCCTCTATTCTACTTTCTCATATACCACAATGATGTTCAACTTTCGCCAACCGTTGATCTGGTAGTCATAATACTGCTTAGTGACGTTCGCTTCCAAGCGGTTGGAGCCTTGAACGGTAAGGGTATTCCATCTGCCCCACTCTTCCTCCGTTTGCTGGTGGTTAGCGCCCCGAATGATTTCTATGGCTTTTGTTCGCTCATCATAAGCATAGGTGTAGCCAGCACCATTAAGAGAATTATTAGTGTGTAAAACGATTGTCTGAGAGTTTGAGGCAGTATAGGGTGTGAGATTTGGATGGGGGAAAGAAAATACCAATGAGTTTGAAACTACTGGCAGTATTAAATTTAGTGGGCCGGAGTTCAAGTCTGGCGCTTGGGTACTGAAAGTCATAATCCTCTATTTCTTTCATTTAAGTTGGTAGAGGCTCGTCCGTCCTTATTCAGATCAACCGCTGTGGCAGACATTACCAATACAAATTGGTAGAGGCCTGCAATACTTGGTGCCCGTTCTTCAGCAGCAGCATTGGTCTGGCAGGAGGAAGCAACAAAGCAAGTGACAAAGAGGGAAAAAGCGGCTAGCTGTTTTAGGCTGTTTCTCATAAGATAGATGTTTGACATTGCCTTCCCCTGTGTGCCGCAGAGACTATTCGGAAATCGCTTTATCGCCTATAGAGAATCAAGTTAAGATACAATTCAGATTTCCACAAGGTTAAGGCCCAGGTGCGTTCAGAGCTTGTCTGGTTTCTTTAAAACCAAAGGGGCCAAGGACTACCGTTTTCGGGCTCTTTTTGTAAAATCAGGGCAAGAACAGACCTTTCTCTCAGGCAGAAATCATTTGAGTAGGAGAACACTTCCGGGGCATTGGCAGTATTTACTAGCACCTGTTGGCCTTCCTGGCCCAGATCACCTTCTATCCTTGCCTGAATGAGTTACCAGCCCATAGAGAATTACGGAATCATCGGAGACCTGAACACGGTCGCGTTAGTGGGCCTGAACGGCTCCATTGATTTCATGTGTTTCCCCAACTTTGATTCGCCCAGCATCTTTGCCGCGCTGCTGGATGCTGAAAAAGGCGGCAGTTTCCAGATTGAGCCTCTTTTCAAGGAAAGGAAAACAAAGCAACTCTACCTGCCAGACACCAACGTGCTCATGACGCGTTTTCTATCGCCGGAAGGCGTGGGGGAGATCATTGATTTCATGCCCGTTGAGGCACTGTACAGCGGCAAGGAACTGGTGCGCCGGGTCACTTCCATTAGGGGCGAAGTCACTTACCAGATGAAGTGCCGGCCCCGGTTCAACTATGGCCAAAGCGGGCACACCGTGCAGCGGGTGTCAGAGAAAGAGGTGCTGTTTGCCGGCCATGACCCAGATACCACCGTTTTACGCCTGGTAAGTTCGGTGCCGCTGCAGGTGACCGGCACTGATGTAGGGGCGGAGTTTACCTTAGGGCCTACCCAATCTGCCGATTTCATTCTGGAACACGTAGACCGGGAACACGCCAAAGGGCGGGACTTTGAAGCGTTTGTGACCACCAGCTTGTTTGAGACCGTGAACTACTGGCAGAACTGGATTGCCCAATCCACCTATACCGGCCGGTGGCGCGACACGGTCAACCGGTCGGCGCTGGTCTTGAAACTGTTGGCTTCCCACAACCATGGTTCCATCATAGCCGCGCCCACGTTCAGCCTACCCGAGAACATTGGCGGCGGCCGAAACTTCGATTACCGTTTTACCTGGATCAGGGACGCTTCCTTCTCTGTGTACGCCTTGATCCGGTTGGGGTACACCAAAGAGGCGGGTGCCTTTATGCATTGGGTGGAAAAAGTGTGCCAGGAGATCAAAGGGCAAGGCCGCTTGGGCATCATGTATTCGCTTGACGGGCACCAAGAGTTGGAGGAAAAAGAGCTGACCCATTTTGAAGGCTATAAAAAATCATCGCCCGTGCGCATTGGGAACGATGCCCACGCCCAGTTGCAACTGGATATCTATGGCGAACTCATGGATTCTGTGTACCTCTCAGACAAATACGGTGACCCGATCTCGTACGATTTCTGGGAAAGCCTTGGAAAACACCTGGACTGGCTGGCCCTCAACTGGGATCAGCCCGACGAGGGTATCTGGGAGGTGCGCGGCGGCCGGAAGAAATTCCTGTATTCACGCCTGCTCTGCTGGGTAGCCTTTGACCGGGCCATTAGAATAGGCACCAGACGGTCTTTCCCCTTGAAAGAAGCGTGGCGCACGGAGCGGGACAAGATCTACAGCAGCATCTTCACCGAGTTCTGGGACGAGGAAAAGCAGTCGTTTATGCAGTACCCCGGGGCCCAGACCGTAGATGCGGCTACGCTGCTCATGCCGCTGGTGCGGTTTATCAGTCCCAAAGACCCGCGCTGGCTTTCCACCCTTAAACGGATTGAAGAAGAACTGGTGTCAGACTCACTGGTGTACCGCTATCGGCAAGATCTGGCCGCGCCAGACGGGTTCGTGAGCCATGAGGGCACCTTCTCTATGTGCTCGTTCTGGTACGTAGAATGCCTATCCCGGTCGGGGCAGGTAGAGAAAGCCCGGTTCTACTTTGAGAAGATGCTGGGTTACGCCAACCACCTGGGTCTGTACGCCGAGCAACTGGGTTTCCAGGGCGAGCATCTGGGCAACTTTCCGCAGGCCTTCACCCACCTGGGCTTGATCAGTGCCGCCTACAACCTGGATAAGCAACTAGACAGAAACCAAAAATAAGAGAGTGCATCCACTATAAACACGATGACCATGTCAACAAAGACCACCCAAACCGTTTTAGTCACCGGGGCCAGTTCGGGCATCGGGCAGGGAATCGCCATCGCCTTCGGGCAGCAGGGCGCCAACGTCATCATCAATTACCACGGCGATGAAGAGAGTGCCCGCAATACGTTGCAGCAGGTAGAAGCCGACGGCGGCAAAGGCATTATCTGCCAAGCCGATGTGGGCAAAGAGGAAGACGTGACCCGCATGTTCCAGGAAGCCGTAGACACCTTTGGCACCGTAGATGTGCTCGTGAGCAATGCCGGTATCCAGAAAGACAATGCCTTCGCTGAGATGACCCTGGAGCAATGGAACAAAGTGATGACCACCAATCTCACCGGCTACTTTTTGTGCGCCCGCGAAGCCATCAAAATATTCGACAAAAAAGGTGACGTTGGGCCCGAGGGAAAAGCCAAAGGGAACATCATCTTCATGAGCTCAGTACACGACATCATTCCCTGGGCCGGGCACGTGAACTACGCCTCGTCCAAAGGCGGTATTCTCATGCTCATGAAGTCACTGGCCCTGGAAGTAGCCCCCAAAAAGATACGCGTGAACGGCATCTCCCCGGGTGCCATCGCTACGGACATCAACGCCGATGTGTGGCAGGACGAGGAAAAGAAAAAAGAACTGATGAAGCTGATCCCGTACCAGCGCATTGGCCTGCCCGAAGACGTAGCCAAAGTCGCCACCTGGCTGGCCTCGCCCGACAGCGACTACATCACCGGCACCACCATCTACGTAGACGGCGGCATGACCCTGTACCCCGGTTTCGTGGACAACGGTTGATGCCGTTTTTAGGCTGATTTTTGAAAAGGAAGCGCCAATCGCCTCATCAGATGTACTGGTGAGGCGATTGGCGCTTTTTGCAAGAAGGAGAGTAGAGACGGTTTTAGGCTTGTTTTTAGCAAAGTAGAGTAAAATAAGGCTTATGTGAGTTGAAGGTGGTTGCTGAAAAAGGCTCTATTGATTTACTTGTATCTGCATACGGAGGATAGCCAGACAGGTAAGTAGGGGGTATAGTTAGTCTGTATCCTCTTCCAGCAACTTCCCCAACTCTGCAGAAAGCAACGCTTTGTCTGGAAGGTAGAGTTGGTATTTGCTTACAAAAAGCTGGTTGCTGATGTTCTCCGTGGCGTATTCAACTAAAACTTGGTCTTTGTAAGCGCCCAATACAATCCCGATGGGCGGGTTGTCGCCTTCCACGTTTTCTTCTTTGGCGAAATAGTTCAGGTACAGGTTCATCTGCCCAATGTCGTGGTGCTCTATCTCGCCGCGCTTGAGGTCTATCAAGACAAAGCATTTGAGAATGCGGTGGTAAAAAACCAAGTCCACAAAGAAATGCCGGTTTGCCAGGCTGATTTTATATTGGCGGCCGATGAACGCAAAGCCTTTGCCCAGCTCCAGCAGAAACTCCTCTAAATTCCGGATCAGTTTTTCTTCCAGTTCGCCTTCTTTGTACTGGTATTGCTGCGGAATGCCTAAAAACTCAAACACGTAGGGATCTTTAATGATATCGGCTGGCTTTTGGACGTCGGCCCCCTGTTCTGCTATTTGCAGAACGCCAGCTTTGTCTTTGCTTAAAGCCAACCTATGAAACAGCATGCTTTTCATCTGGCACTTCAGCTCGCGCACGCTCCAGTTTTCTTTTTCGCATTGCTTGGCATAAAAGCTGATCTCTAGGTTATTATCAGCTTTCAGGATTTCAAAGTAGTGGCTCCAGCTTAATTGGTGAGACAGTGTCTCACTATTTGGAAAAGCCTGGTAGAGCTTCCGCATATAGAAGAGGTTGGAGCGACCAAACCCCTTTCCATAACTGAGGGTCAGGTCTTTGGATAGCCGGTCTAACAGCTCAGATCCGTATTTGGCTTTCGCTTTTCCGCCCTGCTCAAACTCTACAAGATGTTTGCCAATCTGCCAATAGGTTTGCACCAGAATGGTATTGATGGCCCGACCCGCCTGGGTACGTCCGGCTTCCAGCAATTCACCAATTTGCTTAACCCGCCCGTTATATGGTTGCAGTTCTTTCATTCAGCTTCTTCGCCCAGTTTTAGAAAGAGAATAAGTGGAAAGTTTTCATTAACGGGCTCATCAATTGTTGCTGGTTGGCCTTCATCGCTGAATATAGATAATTGGTGGGTATTCTCCACTAAAAACCGGCACATCTTCTATTCAGGGTAACAAGATGGCTTTCGCTGCCCTGCCGAAACTTCTGGTATTACGTCTCTGCCAAAGCAGTAAGGACGTATAAGTCGTTTTAAAGGCAGACCAGTTTTCATTACGTCCAATGCAAATATCCTCCCAAGTGAGCACCATGAACCCCACTGTTTTAGGCCTGATTTAAAGAAAACAGGCCTAAAACAGAAAACGCCCACCCGAAGGTTTTTAAGGAAAGCAGCCCGTAAAAGGGGCAGGCTCGCCTAATACTTGCCGCTTTGCCACGGAAATGTTGAAAATTTTCCCCAATTTAGACCGCACAACCACTTTTTGCTTGAATCCATGAAAAAAGTCTATGTTCTACTCTCTTTCTGTGCCATCGTTGGCATGTTGGCTTTCAAGTCGGCGGAAAAAGAAGAAAAATATGCCTATCCGTTCCAGAATCCTTCGCTCACCATTGAAGCCCGGGTAAATGACCTGGTGTCGCGCCTTACCCTGGAGGAAAAGGTGGCCCAGATGCTGAACGCCGCCCCCGCCATTGACCGCCTGGGCATTCCCTCTTATGACTGGTGGAACGAGGTGCTGCATGGCGTGGCCCGTACGCCCTACAAAGTCACCGTGTTTCCGCAGGCCATCGGCATGGCCGCTACCTTTGACACCACCTCTTTGCAGCAAATGGCCGATTTTTCGGCCTTGGAAGGACGGGCCATCTACAACAAAGCCATCCAGGACGGCAAAAGCGGGCAGCGTTACGTGGGCCTCACGTACTGGACACCCAACATCAATATCTTTAGAGACCCTCGCTGGGGACGCGGACAGGAAACCTACGGCGAAGACCCGTTCCTGACCGCCATGCTGGGCCGGGCGTTCGTGCGCGGGTTGCAGGGCGATGACCCCAAATACCTGAAGGCGGCGGCCTGCGCCAAGCACTACGCCATACACAGCGGCCCCGAGCCGGAGCGCCACGTGTTTAACGCCACCGCCTCTAACTATGACCTGTGGGATACCTATCTGCCCGCTTTCGAGGAACTGGTGGTGAACGCCAAAGTAGCGGGGGTGATGTGCGCCTACAACGCCTTTAGAGGGCAGCCTTGCTGCGGGTCAGACGTGCTCATGAACGACATTCTGCGCAACCAGTGGCAGTTCACCGGCTATGTAACCTCAGACTGCTGGGCCATAGATGACTTCTTCAAGAACCACAAAACGCACCCAGACGCCGCCTCGGCCTCAGCCGATGCCGTCATGCACGGCACCGACATTGACTGCGGTACCGATGCCTATAAAGCCCTGGTGCAAGCCGTAAAGCAGGGAAAAATTGAAGAGCGCATGATTGACGTATCAGTGAAGCGCTTGTTCACCATCCGGTTCCGGTTGGGCATGTTTGACCCGGTGGCCATGGTGAAATACGCGCAGACCCCGGTAAGCGTACTGGAAAGCGCCCCGCATAAAGCCCACTCATTAAAGATGGCGCAACAGTCTATGGTGCTTTTGAAGAACGACAAGAACACGCTGCCGCTTAAAAAGAACCTGAAGAAGATTGCCGTCATAGGCCCCAACGCCGATAACCCAATTGCGGTTTTAGGGAACTACAACGGTTTGCCGTCTGAGATTGTGACCGCCTTACAGGGCATCAAAAACAAAGTGGGGGCCGGTACAGAGGTGGTTTATGAACGTGCCTCCACCTTTACCAAAGACACCCTGCTGGTGTACACCAACATTGCCCCGCAGTTGAGTTTTGAAGGCAAGCCCGGGGTGCAGGCAGAGTATTTCAACAACATGGAACTGAAAGGCCAACCCATAGCCACCCGTCAGGAAGCCGGGGTGAACAATTTCTGGCAGGAAGGCGAAACCGTCATAGGCAACATGAAAGCCTACAACTTCTCGGCCCGCTACACCACTGATTATACCGCTTCTACCACCGGCTCTATCACCTTTGAGGTGGACGGCGATGACGGCTATAGATTTTTGGTAGACGGCAAAGAACAGTTGAATGCCTGGACTCGCAACCGTTGGGGCGCGAAAAGCTACAAGCTGCCTACCAAGGCTGGTCAGAAATACCGTTTGGTGGTGGAATACAACCAGGACGGCGGCAAAGCCTCTATCCAACTGCGGGCCGGTAACTTCGCCAAGTCAGATTTCAAAGCCATCGCTAACCGCGTGAAAGACGCCGATGCCATCATCTACGTGGGTGGTATCTCGCCACAGCTGGAAGGCGAGGAAATGCAGGTAAACGAACCTGGCTTCAACGGCGGCGACCGTACTTCCATCTTACTGCCCCAGGTGCAGACTGATCTGATGAAGACGCTCAAAGCCACCGGCAAGCCTGTGGTATTTGTGATGATGACGGGCAGCGCCATTGCCATGCCGTGGGAAGCGCAGAACATTCCGGCCATTGTGAACGCCTGGTACGCCGGGCAATCGGCGGGTACGGCTATCGCCGATGTGCTGTTCGGCGACTACAACCCGGCGGGCCGTTTACCGGTTACTTTCTACAAAAGCGACAAAGACCTGCCTGCCTTCGGCGATTATTCCATGGACAACCGCACGTACCGCTACTTCAAAGGCCAGCCGCTGTATGGTTTCGGGCACGGCCTGAGCTACACCACCTTCACGTATGACAAACTGGATCTGCCTAAAAACAGCGTGGTGAACAGCCCGGTACAGGTAAGCGTACGGGTAACCAACTCCGGCAAGATGGACGGCGAAGAAGTGGTACAGTTGTACCTCACGCGTCAGCAGAACGGGTTTAAAACGCCGGTCAGAGCCTTGAAAGGTTTCGAGCGCATCGCCCTGAAGCGTGGCGAAAGCAAAGTAGTGACCTTCACCCTGCGTCCGCAAGACCTTAGCTTGATTGCCGAGGACGGTACCGCCAAGCACGTACCGGGCCATATTACCATCAGCGTTGGCGGTGCCCAGCCCGATGCCCAGTCCAAGAAGAGCAAGAAAACCGTGGAAGGAACCTTGGCGTTGAAGTAAAGGAATTGCTTGAAACCTCCCCCACTCGGTTTAAATAAATTGACGCGGGACTGAAATGACCTCGAAGCCAAAAGTGCGCGCCGCTGCCTCCCTTTTGGTTCTTCGAGGTCATTTCTTTTCCAAAAGCCTATATCGCAGGTACCCCACCTTGCCGGAGGCGAGCGAGTGCTTTTTCGTTTATCCTTACTTGTAGTGGACTACCGAATAACGGCTGCATAGTGTTTCAGGCTGTTAATACAGATACAATGCTCTTCCTGCTACCAGAAAGGCATTCCTTCTTGCGGTTTTTACCCTGTTTTCTGAAAATGTACTGAGAATAGGGAATGGAAGGGCAATTGCCAGAACTAGTTCATCTGTTTCAAGTAAGGGCAGGGGAATGCAGGAACATCCGTTCAGATGCATCGTACCTGGTTGTACTCTATTCCTTGATCTATACTTTAATGGTTTTATTGTCCCCGTCGCTGTTCCAGCTTCCTATCCAAGACCCGGTGCTGGTGTTTGCGGTCATCCTGCTGGTGATCCTGTTTTCGCCCATGCTTTTCAACAAGATGGGGATTCCGGGTATTTTGGGCCTTATCCTGTCCGGGGTGTTGCTGGGGCCGCACGGCTTGGGCGTGCTGGAGCGCGATGAAAGCGTGGTGTTGTTCAGTACCATTGGGTTGCTCTACATCATGTTCCTGGCCGGCCTGGAGATGGACATGGATGATTTTAAGCAGAACAAGAACAAGAGCATTGTTTTTGGGGCGCTCACATTCATCATTCCGCTGATCCTGGGTTTTCTGGGCGCGCATTATATTCTGGGGTATAGCCTGCTTTCGTCTTTTCTGCTGGCCAGCATGTTCTCCACGCACACGCTGGTGGCCTACCCCATCATCGGCCGTTTGGGCATTACGCAGCACAGAACCGTGACCCTTATTTTGGGCGGTACCATCATCACAGATGCGGCCGTGCTCATCATTCTGGCGGTGGTCACCAATCTGCAGAAACCAGATTTGTCGCCTTTGTTCTGGGTGCAGTTTGTGGCTTCATTGGCGGTGTTTGTGTTGGTGGTGCTGTGGGGCGTGCCGCGGCTAAGCCGATGGTTTTTCAGGGCACTGGAGGGCGAGGGCAACGCGCAGTACCTGTTCGTGCTGGCGGTGGTGTTCTTGTCCGGTTTTCTGGCGCACGTAGCCGGGGCCGAGCCGATCATTGGGGCGTTCCTGGCGGGGCTGGCCCTGAACCAACTTATCCCCAAAGCCTCGCCGCTCATGCACCGCACCGAGTTTGTGGGCAACACGCTGTTCATTCCGTTCTTCCTCATTAGTGTGGGCATGCTGGTAGACGTGCGGGTGCTGCTGGAAGGCCCCGAGGCCTTGTTTGTAGCGGCTGTGATCATCCTCATTTCATTTGCCGGTAAATGGCTGGCGGCTTTTCTCACCCAGAAAATCTACGGGTTTGACGCCAATGAACGGAACCTGATCTTTGGGATGAGCAGTGCCCACGCGGCGGCCACCATTGCCGTGGTGCTGATTGGGTATAACCTGAAGATCCTGGATGAAAGGGCATTGAACGGCACCATTCTCCTGATTCTGGTTTCCTGCCTCATCAGTAGCATTGTGGCCGAAAAAGCCGGTAGGAAGATTGCGATTGCCATGGCCGATAAAGTCCCCGAGGGCACCGAAGGCGATGAGCGTATCCTGATTCCGGTAGAGAACATGGAGCACCTGAAACGACTGCTGGACTTTTCTCTGCTCATCAAGAATCCCATCTCGGTAGAACCCTTGCTGCCGCTGGTGGTGGTCTCAGAGCATCACAGCCCCGAGGATAAGATCAAACTCCACCAGCGCGATGTAGCCTCCGTCATCCAGGAAGTGACCGAAGATGCAGAGCAGATACGGCCGGTGTACCGGGTAGACATCAACGTGGGCAACGGGATCATCAGGGCGGTGCGGGAACTGCGCATCACCCAGATTGTGATGGCCTGGAACGGCAAGCTCAGCACCCGCGAGTGGTTTTGGGGCAGCATCCTGAACCGGGTGGTGAACCACACTTCCGTGCAGACCATCTTCTGTAAGTTCTGCGACCCTCTCAATACCATTCAGACCATTATAGTGGTGGTGCCCCGGAACTCTGAACGCGAGGCCGGGTTCCCGTTCTGGGTGAACACCATTCTGCAATTAGCCAAAGGGGCAGGCGCCAAAATCAGAATCCTGGGCGCGGCCGGTACATTGAAAACCTTAGAAGCCTTCGTGCAGAACCAAGACCGCTATACCGTGAACATCAGCTACGAGCTTTATGAGAACTGGGACAATTTCCAATCCCTGGCCAAAGACATCACCAAGAACGATTTGTTCACGGTGGTACTGGCGCGGCCGCACACGGTATCTTACCGCCCCGAGTTCAACGTGGTTCCCCGCTACCTGTCCCGCTATTTCCAGGAGGTGAGTTACGCGATCCTTTACCCCCAGCAAAAGTAAGTAGCGTCTAATTCCCGGCGAGTCTGGACACTCCCCTCACCCCAAGTCACGAGACAGGAGACTCGCGCCAGTACTTATTAAACCTGTGAGGCCTTGGAGACCTCACAGGTTTCCGCGTTTTGGGCCATTTTCCGCTAAACCGCCTGTCCCAAAGACCTCGTAGCGTCTAAAAGACCTGCGAGCGTCGGTACCAATGCCGTTTCCAGCCTGTTTTCCCAAAAACAGCCCTAAAACGCTGGGGCGAGAGGAGCATGCGTTGCTGTTCGGGATTGATAAATCTGAAAGAGCGGGTAGCAGTACTTCTGCCGTTTCCAGCCCATTTTCGGCAAACCAGCCCCAAAACGCATCAGCAAGGCTCCCCTCTCCGTGGGAGAGGGGCTGGGGGTGAGGTTTCTGCGAAAGGTCTTTTTTCTTAGGTTTGTACCGTCTATTTACCCCAGAACTCGTAAGCAAACCCGGCAGACGCAACCAAAAAGAAGCTACTGGGTTTGTCTAGCCAGTTAGCCAAGGGTTTGGGTACAGAAGCGGATGCCGTTTTTCCTAGTAAACACAGTTGGCTCTCTTGCCATTACTTCTCATGAAATACCTATTTCTTTTCCTTTCTGTGATTTCCTTTTTTCCCGCCTTCGCGCAGGTCACCGTGAACGGACGCGTGCTGGATGCCCGTTCCCAACAGCCGCTGGAAGGAGCGGTGATAAGTGAAGCAACCACCGGGAACCAGGTCTTGACAGATGCTTCGGGCCAGTTCCGGATGGTGCTGGCTTCGCGCTTTGATACCTTGGTGGTGCAACGTGTCGCCAGCCACCGCTTGCAGAAACTGGTGCCGCCGCAGAGCCGAAAACAGGTGGTCATCTTGTTGGAGCCGCTGGCCGTGAATCTGCAGGAGGTAGTGGTGAGAGGCTACGAGACCCGCCGCCCCTTGCAGAAAACCGCCGGGGCCATCGGGCTGCTCTCCACCCGCGACTTGGAACGGTTTTCCCAAACCACCTTGGTGCCCGCGCTCAACACGTTGCCCGGCGTGCGCATGGAAGAACGGGCCACCGCCAGTTACCGCATCTCCATCAGGGGCAGTTCTCTGCGCGCGCCGTACGGCGTGCGCAACGTGAAAGTGTACCTGAACGAAGTGCCGCTGGTGGAAGCCAACGGCACTATTCCGCTGAACATGCTGGATGCCGCCACCATCAGCAATATTGAAGTTCTCAAAGGCCCGGCCGGAAGTGTGTACGGCGCGGGAACGGGCGGTACTATTTTGCTGGAGACACTGAAGCCCGTGGAAAGTAGTGTGATGGCCGGAGCCCAGGTAGGTTCTTTTGGCCTGCGCCGGGGATTTGCGTCGGCTAGTGTGGCTTCTGAGAAGTCGAATTTGCTGCTGCGTTTTGACCGGCAGACGCTGGACGGCTACCGCGAACAAAGCGCCTTAGACCGCAAGACCGTGCTCCTTTCGGGGCAGTTTTTTCCAAACCAGAAGCAAACCTTCTCGTTCCACGCCTTGTACTCTGACCTGTTCTATGAATTGCCCGGCGCGCTTACCCGCGAACAGTTTGCCGCCAATCCGCGCGCGGCCCGCCAACAGAACAAAGACCAGAACGCCTCGCTCAACGTGGAAGGCCTGAACCTGGGCTTTGTGCACAACTACCAGTTCAATGAACGCTGGAGCAACACCACGTCTCTGTTTGGCGTGTTCAGCTTCCTCAACCATCCCTTCGTGACCGACTATGAGCGCAACGTGAACCAAAGCTTCGGGGGCCGTACGCGCACCACGTATAGAACCCAGATAGGTTCACTGCCAACCCGTTTCACCTTGGGTGCCGAGGGCCAGCGCCGGTTTGTGAATGCCCGCCAGTACGTGAACAAGGCCGGTACGCCCGGTGCTTTGAATTATGACGATGAGGTGACCGTGCAAGAAGGCTTTGTTTTCGGCCAGGCCGAAGTGGACTTGCCCTCTGATTTTCTGCTCACCGTAGGAGCCAGCCTTAACTCGTTGCGCTATGACATTGCCCGGGTTTCTGAAGCCGCCGCCAATCCCAACTATGAGCAAACCCGCAGCATTGATGCCCAGTTCTCGCCCCGCGTAGGCTTGGTGAAAGTACTCTCGCCCACGCTATCGGCGCACGCCAGCGTGAGTGCCGGGTTCTCGCCGCCCACTGAGGCCGAGGTGCGTCCTTCAGATGCCAGCATCAACCTTGCTTTGCAGCCAGAGCGCGGGGTGAATTACGAGGCTGGTTTTAGAGGAAGTTTGTTCAATCAGCGCTTTACCTTTGATGTGGTAGGCTTCCATTTCAAGCTGAAAGAAACCATTGTGAGCCGCACCACACCATCTGGCGTAGCCGTGTTTGCGAACGCCGGGAGCACAAAGCAACAAGGGGTGGAAGTAGCGGCTGGGTATGCGTTTGTGCAGGCACCGGCAAAAGCATTTAGTTTGCTTCGGCTTTGGGGCACGTACACCTATACTCATTTTCGGTTCCTGAACTACCAGCAGAACGAGAATGATTTTTCGGGCAACCGCCTTACCGGTACCGCGCCGCACGTAGCCGTGGCCGGCCTGGACGCGGAAAGCCGTCTGGGGCTGTACCTCAACGCCACCGCCAATTACTCGGCAGAAGTCCCGCTGAACGATGCCAACACCGTCTACGCACCCAACTACTTTGTGGTGGGTGCCCGCGCCGGGTTCCGCCGCGCCTTCGCGCAGACCTGGCACCTGGACTTGTACGCCGGCGTAGACAACGCCACTGACCGCGACTACAGCCTGGGCAACGATTTAAACGCCTTCGGGAACCGCTACTTCCAGGCCGCACCGGGCCGCAACTTCTACAGCGGCGTACAACTGCGGAAGCGTTTTTGAGAAAGAACCTGGTTCGCGTTGTTTTTAGTTGGGGCCTACTGCCGGGCCACCAAGAGCCTTGCGGAAGGGTAAAGACAAGAAGGTGGCTTTATTCTTGGCTTCGTGCTTACCATTTAGCCCCGAGGCGTTTTCAGCCTGTTTTTCTGAAAGCAAGCCGAAAACGCATTTGTCTCCGTCCTTGGTAAACCTACCTCTACCAGGGGGGATTCTTCTGGTAGAGTTCTTTAAAAAACCTTACTGCCTTGCTGTTCGGGAGTTCTACTCCCGAACTTGTCTGCTGCGGAGTTCCACTCCGCTGTGAACTATGGGCAAAAGAAGGGGAGTAGAACTCCCCGGCAGGCTGCTTCCGGAGTGGAACTCCGAAAGAGCTGTAGGGGCTCCCAGGAGGGAAATTCTTCTGCCAGAATCCTGTATTGATTTCGCGCGGAAAGGCGCATTGTTCCTTCCAAGTAGAGCCTCTTGTTTAGGAAGGGGGCAAGAAAAAAGGCGTTTCCGGGTTGTTTTCCCGAAAACGCCTTTAAAACAGGTTCACCTTACTTTATTGACCTTCGCAATCCTGTTGGTGGCTCCCGGCGGGTCTGGAGACTCGCCTCATCCTTAGTCACGAGACTGGAGTCTCACGCCAGTTCTTTCTAACCACCTGCTTCCGTGATGCTGCCTGCTTCAAAGACCGTAGTGTGCGCAGCTCCTACGAATGTCTCTGCCAAGGCCGTTTAAAGCCTGTTTCCCGCAAAACAGGCCTAAAACGCGTCAGCGGGGTTCCCCTCTCTGTGGGAGAGGGGGCAGGGGTGAGGTACTAAACAAACCGGCTGGAAAGAGCTTAGAAAATGCGGCCTTGCGCTTTGGCTTTGCGGCCTTTTTTCACGGGTTCTTCTGACTTCACCTCCGGCGTGGCCGGGGCATCAGCTTTCGCTAAGACCGGGGCGCCGTCTGGGTCAAGTTCCACCACGTCGTAACCCAGTTTCTCCAGGCCTGGTTTGATGGCGGCTTTGTCGCCCACCAGCATGATGCTCATGTTATCTACCGGCAGGTACTTTTTAGCTAACGCGTTGATTTCCTCTTTGGTGATGTTCTGCAGGATCTCGTTCTGCTTGGTCACGTAGTCAGGCGTTAGGTTGTAGCGGAGCATGTTGCTGAGAAAGGCTGCTTTCTGGAACGAGGTCTCGTACCGGCGGGCATCAGACTGGCCGATGGCGTTCTTCATGAAAGCCAACTCGGCATCCGTGATTCCTTCTTCCCTAAAACGTTTGATCTCTTTCATGAACTCCACTACGGAAGCGTCAGAAGCGTTAGAGCGAACCCCGGCTGAAGCGGTGAACGGGCCTGCTTCCTCGGTGCCAGAGAAGCCGGAACGCGCGCCGTACGTGTAGCCTTTGTCTTCGCGCAGGTTCAGGTTGATGCGGCTGTTGAAGGCCCCACCCAACACGTAGTTCATCAGGCTGGCTTTGTAATACTCGCCGGTAGCGTCATACGGCAGCGCCATGTACCCGATTCTGATCTCAGACTGGGCGGCTTTCTCTTTGTCTACAAGGAAGATCTTGGTCTTGTCAATACCAGCGGTTTTGAAGTCGGCGGGCATGGTCACTGGCTTGGGAGCCCACTTGTTCAGGAACGCCAATTTAGACATGATTTGATTTTTTTCCGTGTCACCTACCACCACCAGGTTAGTCACAGATGGCGAGAAGTAGTTCGCGTAGAATTTCTTCACGTCATCCAGCGTGATGCTTTCCACGGTTTGGACAGTGCCCACCACCGGAATGGCGCGGATGTTGCCTTCACCGTACAACATTTTGTTGTACACGTTATCAGCGACCACCGTAGGCTGCGTGCTCTGGTTTCTGATGGCTTCCAGACGCTGTTTCTTGATACGGTCAAACTCAGCGGCGTCAAAACGAGGACGGAACATGCGCTCTTCCAGCAAGGCCAGGGTGGCATCCAGGTTCTTCACCTGAGACTGCACTTGCACGGTCATGCTTTCGGCACCGCTGCCAAACCCAATGGAAGAACCCAGTTTCTCCAGTTCGGTGCTGATTTGCTCAGCGGTGAATTTCTGGGAAGACTCGTTCAGCATAGAAGCCGTCAACGAGGCAATGCCGGCTTTGGATGGATCGTGGGCCTCCAGTTTGTGGCCGCCTTGCAGGGTGAACAGCAAGGTTACGGTAGGCACCTCATCGTTTTTAGTTCCTATGACTTTAATGCCGTTGGCCAGGCTTTCTTTCCAGAACGGCGGTACGGTGATGGCAGGAACCGCGCCCGCACCCGGACGTTTGCTGCGGTCAAAAGTATCTTTCGCCTTCACGTACTTCAAGCCAGCGTATTGGTCAGCCGGGGCTTTGTAGCCAGATGGGTCTACTTTGAAGTTGTCGGCTTTGGCAATCAGCTCAGATTTGCCTTTCGGCACCACGCTCAGGATGACGGCTTTTTTGCCTTTGACGTATTGGTTGTACACGCGCAGCACGTCTGCTTTGGTGACCGCGTTAACCGCTTGTCTTTGCTTTGTAATAAAGTTGGGGTTACCAGTCATGAATTGGAAGGCAGCCAAGGTAGAGGTTTTGCCAGACACGCTGGACAATCTGTTGATGATGCTCGCCTCAAAAGAAGCCTTGTAACGGGCAAGGTCCTCATCGGTCACGCCTTTTTGCTCGAATTCGGCTATGGCATCACGCAGTTGCTTTTCGGCATCAGCCAGGCTTTGGTCTGGAAGCACCCGGGCCGACAAGGTGAATTCTCCGGCTAGTTCTGAGGTAGAATGGTATGCACCCGCCTGGTTGGCTTTCTGCGTTTTTACCATGTTTTGGTAAATGATAGACGTTTTGCCACCGCCAATAATATCGGAAAGCACGTCTAACGCTACTTCATCTGGGTGATTGGCCGGAACGGTAGGCAGTGTCATCTGCACCAATGGGAAGCGGATGTTATCTTCGTAAGAAATGTAACGGTCCTGGGTAAGCACCGGAGCCGCCAGTTTCATGTTCTTCACCTCTGGCCCTTTAGGAATAGAGCCGAAGTACTTCTCGGCTAGTTTCACCACCTGGGCAGGCGTTACGTCACCGCCTACGGTAAGCGTGGCATTATTAGGGCCGTACCAGCGCAGGAAGAAGTTCTTGAGGTCGTCTACGTTTACCCGGTTCAGGTCCTCAATGTAGCCGATGGTAGTCCAGGAATACGGGTGGCCGTAAGGGTACAGGGCCGCTGAGGTTTTCTCATACACCAAGCCGTACGGACGGTTATCATAATTTTGCCCGCGCTCGTTTTTCACGGTCTCGCGCTGCACCTCGAATTTCTTCTGGGTCACGGCATCCAGCAGGAAGCCCATACGGTCAGCTTCTAGCCACAGGGCGGTTTCCAGTTGGTTGGAAGGAACGGTCTCAAAGTAATTGGTGCGGTCACGGTTGGTGGTACCGTTCAGGGTTCCGCCGGCCTCAGAGACAATCTTGAAGTGTTCCTCATCGGCCACGTTGTCTGAGCCCTGGAACATCATGTGCTCAAAGAAGTGCGCAAAGCCCGATTTGCCTACCTCTTCACGGCCCGAGCCAACGTGGTAAGTCACGTCCACGTGCACGATGGGGTCAGAATGGTCTTCGTGGACAATCACGGTGAGGCCGTTGGGCAACTGGTATTTCTCGTAAGGAATCACCAGTTCACCGCTCTTACGGGTAACAGTCTCCAGTTTTCGGGTGCCTTGCTGGGTTTTGGCGGCAGTGGTGGCTTTTTTGGCCGGGGTGGTCTTTGGCTTGGTCTGCGCTTGTGCCTGCGTGAGCAGGGCGGCAGCCAATAAAATGGCCAGGGTGCTCTTCTTTGACATGAACTAGTTTGTTTGGGTTTGGTGAAAGCGGGTTAAAAGGATAATACCAAGGAATCTATTGCACAATTCTTGGCTAGAAAAGGTTCATTAACTTATTGGAAAATAATTGCTTAAGCTTTTGGAAAGCGAGTTTGCCTGGGCTTGTAGAAGGAACTACTACCTATAAGTCGGTGCAGGCGGGGAATTATTACAGAAATCTCTGTTTTTAATCTGTTTTCTGGATTATGCCCCTTAACCAGTAAGCCTTACCTGATTTAACTGACAAGGCTCCCTGTGTTCCATTAGTCCTAACTATGGCGCGGATTTACTTTCGTGACCCAAGATTACCTGAACAGCAAGCCGCGGAAGTAAATCTGCGCCATGAGGGGTTTTTAATCTGATTTCCAAAATATACCCCTTAGACAGCGTAGATGGTCTCTGGTTATTTCACCCGGCTGAATTCCAGTTCTGAAAAGTGGAAATCTGGGTTGTTGGCATCTAAGCGCAACTCATCAATGGAACCATCTGGGCCGGGCAGAAACCGGGCTTTGGTAGGCGTGAGTAACGCAAAGCTGTTTTTCCAGGCCAGGTCAAAGATATCGGGTTGCCAGAGCGAAAGTTCACCGCCCAAGGCTGGGGCAGCGGCCAGGCTCAAGACCAATTTGTTTTTTTGCACCGTTACTACCGCATTTCCATACAGAGGGCTGTGGTAAGTGCCGGCATAGGCGTTTAGGTCACGGGTGAGTTTGACTTTGGAAGATTTTCCCTTTGAGGCTTTGGCCTCAACCGTTTTTTTGGCCTCTCTGGTTTCAGCGGCTGCCTGTAAATTAAACTGGCTCCAGTCGCGGCCGTTGGTGATGCCCATGAACTGGTCTATGGTATAGTTGGCGATAGGGGCCATGATGCTGCTCATGCTGTTGGTCAGGATGATGATGCCCAGCTTTTCTTCGGGTACTAAAACGGTGCGGCTGTTCATGCCTTCGTGGCCGCCGCCGTGGGCTACTATCTTCCGGCCCTGGTAGTCGTTTAGCATCCAGCCCAGGCCGGCTCCGCTGAAATGGAGGGAAGGCGTGGTTTTTTCCATCTCCTTCGCCACTACCGTAGGGTTATGCATCGTCCACATGGTGTGCGCGGCCGTTTCAGAAAACAGGCGCTGGCCTTGGTAGGTGCCTCGGTTCAATTGCAGTTTCAGCCATTTGGCATCTTCGTTCACGCTGGTGAAAATTCCGGCGGCCGGGTTCCAGTTGTCCCAGGCGGTGAGCACGGTGGGTACCGGTTTGCCGTTTTCAGCGGTTGGGTTGCCGTGCGGCGTGGCTACATTCTCTATTCCTTTCAGTTGGTTTACGGACGTATAGGAACGCGCCATACCCAGCGGCCTAAAAATGCGCTCCTGGATAAACTGCTCCCAAGGCTTGCCAGAAATGGCCTCAATCACTTCGCCCGCGGCGATGAACATGAGGTTAGAATAGCCATAACCGCTTCTGAACGGGTAGGTGGGCTTCAGGTATTTGGCACGTTCCAAAATCTCTTTGCGGCTGTAGGTGGTGTGGTACCAAAGCAAATCGCCGGAGAACGTTTGCAGGCCCACGCGGTGGCTCAACAGGTCTCTGATGTTCAGGTGCTGGGTCACGTACGGGTCATATAGCTGCAGGTAAGGCAGGTATTTGGTCACGGGGTCATCCCACTTCAGTTTGCCTTCGTCTACCAACATGGCCAGCGCGGCGGCGGTATAGGCTTTGGTGTTAGAGGCAATCCCGAAGACGGTGTTGGCATCCACGGCCCCGCCTTTCTGTAGGTCGCGCACGCCGTAGCCTTTGGCGAAAACCACGGAATCATCCTTGACAATGGCGATGGCCATGCCGGGTACGTTCCAGTCTTTAAGGGCCTTTTGGTAATAGGTGTCTAGTTTCTGAAAATCTACCTGGGCAAAGACGGGAAGGGAGAGGCTCCACAGCAGCGCCAGAAAAGTGAACCGGAGAGACCGGCCAGAAGAAGTAAAGGACATGAGTGAGAGATTTGTTTCCATCCCCAAGGTACGTAAAAGTGCGCTCGGTTAAAACAGGCAACCAGTCTTAGGAAACGGTTCTCAGAATTATGCGCTACCTTTGCCCTGTTTCTGAAAAGCCGCCTGTTTTAAGGCTTCTTTCAGGAAAATGACGTAAGAGCATGTTTACACTTCATCTTTGCACTACAAACGGCCATAGCAAGAACCTGCGTTCGCCTTTTTTTCGCGCCGTAGCGCTGCTACGCCGCTCAAAAAACACTTCCGCAGAACCTTTCTCTGGCTGCTTTCGCCAGCAAACCTGAAATTCAAACAAGCTCTAAAAACGGAAACCATGGGACGCATATTGGCCATAGATTACGGCGTGAAGCGGGTGGGGCTGGCGGTCACAGATCCGTTGCAAATCATCGCCTCGGCGCTGGATACGGTGCACAGCAAAGATGTGCTCGCGTTTCTGGCCCAGTACTGCCAGAAAGAGGAGGTAGATGCCTTTGTGGTGGGCATGCCCAAGCACCTGGACAGTTCAGACACCAACAACACCCAGCACGTGGTAGGCTTTGTGCGGCAACTTAAGAAGCAGTTTCCCGGTAAAAAAGTAGTCACCCATGATGAACGCTTTACCTCGCGCATGGCGTTCCAGACCATGATAGACATGGGCCTGAACAAAAAAGCCCGCGCTGACAAAGCCACCGTGGACAAAATCAGCGCCACCATTATTTTACAGAGTTATTTAGAGAGCAGAGAATACCAGTTATGATTTACCCTATAGTTGCCTACGGCGATCCGGTGCTGCGCACCAAAGCCCAAGACATCCCCCTAAGTTCCGAGGAGTTGCCTAAACTCATTGAGGACATGTTTGAAACCATGTACCACGCCCACGGCGTAGGTCTGGCCGCCCCGCAGATTGGCAAAAGCATCCGGCTGTTCGTGATTGACTCCAAGCCGTTCCTGGACGAGGGCGAAGAAGAAAAAGGCGTGAAAAAAGCGTTCATCAACCCTACCATTCTGGAAGAGTCTGGCGAGGAGTGGGGTTTTGACGAAGGCTGCCTGAGCATTCCCGGCGTACGTGAGGAAGTGTGGCGCCAAGAACGCATCAAGATCAAGTACTATGACCTGGAAGGCAAAGAATACATGGAGGAGTTTGATGACGTGACCGCCCGCGTGATCCAGCACGAGTATGACCACATTGAAGGCATCCTCTTCACCGACCATTTATCTGCCCTGAAAAAGCGCCTCCTCAAAGGCAAACTCACCAAAATCTCCAAAGGCGACGTAGACGCCGATTACCGCATGAAATTCGCAACGGTAGGCAGACGGTAGTTGGCCACTAGCGAGTTTTTTAAACCTCACAGGTCTACCAGACCTGTGAGGTTTTCTGTTTTTAGGCTATTTTATTAGAAGGAGGCCTAAAACGTGGCGGCCGTTGGCGCAGACGCTCACAGGTCTGGCAGGCGCTACGAGGTCTTTGGGGCAAACGGTATAACGCAGGCAACCAAAAACTCCCCACCTACTTTAGGAGGGGTGTCTGAAGGGAAAAATGAGTGGTTATTTATTTCTGTTTCCAAAAGGTTCCAGAGAATCAAACCGCTCTTTCGGAGTTCCACTCCCCTTCTTTCGCCCGTGGCTCCCGGCGGAGTGGAACTCCGCTGCAGGCAGGTTCGGGAGTAGAACTCCCGAACAGCAAAGAAAGGTCTTTTCCCTACAATATTAGCTTTAGGAGGGGTGTCTGAAGGGCGGGGTGGTAAAAGGCGGTTGCCCAAGTAGCAGCCTTATATTATTCTGCAACCCCGCTTGGCTACTTTGCGGTGAGGGTTTCAGAGACTACCCATCATCCGTAGGCACGAGTCTGGCAATTCGCGATACCTATCCTTTTATCATGGACACAAATCAAGAGTTCTGCCGTTGTTGGTGTTTTTACCAACAACGGCAGAACTGCGGCTCATCTAAAAATGGCGTTTCCCATTATAAATAGTAGCTTCTGCTTTGTATTGAATCTTTCTGCTTTTAAATTAAAGAATAATGATGTATCTTACTATCAGTCAGTTGATGTCAGCTAGGTAGTATGAAACAGCTCGTTCTATATCCGGTATTTATGTTGTTCTCCCTTTCCTGCGTGGGGCAAGGGCTGAACCTTGACCAACTCCTGAAACTGCAGGGCATGGGCAAGCAGGAGATCGCCCTTTTCCTGCAAGGCAAAGGCTGGGTAGCCAAGTCTGATGCGGCCCCCGCCGAAGCTAAGATGGGAAAAGCCGTGTGGGCGTTCAATCCCGAAGGGGAGGGGGCCGATGCCTGGTGTATTCTCTATTATAGTGACACCAGCCCCAACCGCATCCTCTATAACGCCCAGGGCGGCCCAGCCTTCGACAAGATCAGGAGAAACGTGAAACAGCGCGACATGGCCCTGCTGGAGGAAGGCGAGCAGATAGAAGGGCTGGACTTTGTAGACGCCTACTCAGACTACGCCGATGAACAGATTGTGGCCCGCCTCTATGACTACAAGCAAATCAACTACTACGGCATCAAGATTTTCAAAAAAGAAGATTACCTGCAGGCTAAGAAGAACGCCCGGCTCTAACGCTGTTTTAGTTCTGTTTTCCTAAAAGAAGGCCTGAAACAGCTGTTCCTGTAGAGCGTTGCCCCACTTCCGCTTTTGGCAGTACTATAGCAAGTACGCTACCTGAAATGTAGAGACGCACTACGTTGCGTCTTGGCTCTAGGGAACGCTCGTGCACGCCAGACGCAAGGTATTGTGTCTGACTACAAAAAGGCCATTCTTTAACCATCATGCCTTCTCTGCCACTATCCCGTTTTTCGCCTGTTTTCATAGAAAGAGGCCTGAAATACAAGAACTTCCGGTCATAGGTTGTGCGTATACAAACCCATGCGAAAACGGTTTCTGTTCCTGCTGCTGCTTTTGGGGCTAGGGCGTGTTGCCCTGGGCTGGGGCTTCTACGCGCACCAACGCATCAACCAGCAGGCGGTGTACACGTTAGCGCCCGAGATGATCGGGTTTTACAAGCAGCATCTGCCGTATCTCATTGAGCAGGCCGTGGCTCCGGACAAAAGACGGTATGCCGTGCCCGAGGAAGGCCCCCGCCATTTCATTGACCTGGACGTGTACGGCGACAGTGCCGCGCACAAACTGCCCCGTTTCTGGGAAGAAGCCGTTAAGCAGTTCACCCTGGACACCCTGCAACGGCACGGCATAGTGCCCTGGCACATCGGGTTGGTGCAGTACCAACTCACCCAGGCCTTTCAGCAACATGACGTGCCCCGTGTCCTGCGGCTTTCCGCCGAATTGGGCCACTACCTAGCCGATGCCTGCGTGCCGCTGCACACCACCCGCAACTATAACGGGCAGTTTACAAACCAGCGGGGCATTCACGGGTTATGGGAGAGCCGGTTGCCGGAACTTTGGGCCTCGGAATATGATTTCTTTATAGGATCGCCGCAGTATCTTGAGAGTCCCAACCGCACGGCCTGGGAAATAGCGGCCCGGTCACATGCCGCTTTGGACTCTGTGTTTTCCGTGGAGAAACAGCTCTCCCGCACCTTCTCTGAAGACAAAAAGTACAGCCTGGAGGAGCGCGGGGCCACTACGGTCAAAGTCTATTCCCGGGAATTCAGCCAGGCCTACCACCGGGGGCTGCACGGCCAGGTAGAACGGCAGATGCGTCTGGCTATCCATTTGGTGGCCAGTTACTGGTTTACGGCCTGGGTAAACGCCGGCCAGCCCGATCTCAAGCAAATGGCGCCGCTTACCCCAGAGCAAAAGCAACAGCTTGAACTGGAGAAAACCGTGTTCCAAACCGGGGAGCATGAGGCACGGGAATAGCGGCAGGCAGCGTTTTGGCCCTGTTTTGTGGAAAACAGAGCCAAAACGCATCTTGTGAAAAGTATTTGGGAGAAGCGTATTTAGATTTCAGGTCACCCGGCCAAAATGACCAGAACAACGCTTCGGCAGGTTCTTTTTTGGTTGTTTGCGGTGCAAAATGAAGTCTAAACAAGCTCTGAGTTTCAGGAGGGAGTACAACATGAAAGGAACCCTGGAAATGAAGAAAATCTATAAAATTGACATCTTCCTGATTGCGCTGGGATTGGCTACGTTAGTGGTGCAGCGGTTCTTCCTGAACCCAGATCCTGCCAAGGCCGAGTACCGGCAAGGACAAAGGGCCACCAAGGTCATGGCCTCGGCCCCCATCCGCGGCGAAGTACTTCCGGAACCGGAGTGGGAACTTACGTTCCCGGCCGGGTCTATTTACGAAAACCTCCCGCCTCCCGCCGGGCTAACCCCCAATCCGTTTCTGGAGGTGCAGCGCCTTGTAAAGGCCAATGGGCCGGTGCGGGACTACGCCGGTAAAGACACAGACATGCGGCAGTTGCTGTTGGCGCACGCGGGCAAAGACTACTTGTTTGTGCTGCAACAGCAGGCCGCCAATGAAATGCTTCGGCATGAACTGTTCCCGCATTTTTACATGGATCCTACGCAGCCCAATATGCTGGAGGCAATTGGCTTTTACACCGGGCAATTACTGGAGGCCAAGTCTGAAGACGCCAAGTTGCTATATATGTGCCTGCGGGCCCTCAAAGATTACTGGCCCAAGGAACAAATTGCCCAGGCGGCCCTCTCTACCGCCAAACGGGTGCAGAAAAGAAAAATACAATCTCCGGGAGATACGGCTACGGTCAGCGGGTATCACCGGCAGGTGTATGCGCGGGAGTTGAAAAAGATGGCTGGCCGCTTAGAAACGAAGAGCAACAAGCCTGCTGGAAAGCTGATAGACAGCTAAGGGGATAACGCGTTGACAAAAAATCTCGCCTATTTGCTTTCGGTAACTTATGTAAAGTATTACTTTAGGAGCGGAAGGTGCGTTTGCTGTATAGCCGCTGTCTTATTGTCATAGTTTAAAACCAATTCATGAATTTTTCATTTGCCAACCGTGCCGTGTGGGCACTAGTGATTTGTAGTGTGGTAAGCCTTGCGTCCTGTGAGAAGATGGGCCCCAAAACGTCATCTGACCAGCAGCAACAAGCCGCAGATTCATCGGCTACAACGGCTGACACTGCCAGCACCAAGGCCAAAGAGCCGGAATATGAGATGACCTTCCCGCAGGGATCTAAATACGTGGGGCTCACCCCGCCCGCGGGAGTTAAAAAGAATCCGTTTGAAGAGATTCCCGGCATTATAAAACTCCACGCAGATAAAGCCAACTGGGCAGACAAGCACGCCGATATAAAAGGGGTTTTGCTGCAAAACATGAAGAAGGACTATCTGTTTGTCTTGCAGCAGCAGGGAGCCAATGAAATGTTGCGCCATGAGTTGTTCCCGCATTATTACCAAGACATGGGCAACGCCAATGTGCTCAATACCATTGGCTATTATACAGAGCAGTTGATAGAAGCCAAATCTGAAGACTCTGAGTTGATCTACAAGTGCCTGCGCGCCTTGAAAGGGCATTGGAGTGACCAGCAGATTGCCCAGGTGGCACTTGCTACGGCCAAACGGGTACAGGCCCGTCCCGTTGTTTCCGCCGCAGACACCACCTCCCGCCACGGAAGCTACCGCCAGATATACGCCCGCGAGCTGAAGAAAATGGCGCAGAAGTTAACCGGCAACGCCTAACCATTCAAGGCAACTTTACTGGGTTGGTTTTTGTATTATAAGGGAGAATTGCTTTTTGCGAGCGGCTTATAACTGTTCAATAATCAGTAGCTTGCAGGAGCATTTTCTTTGGTGCTAATATGCTAGATAGAACATGACGGAGAATACAGAGCAAAAGAAAGTAGATAACTCTTTGTTTCAGGTGCGCTTGCCATTATTTCTGGGGTTGGCGGTGGCGGTAGGTATTTTGGTAGGGGCTACTCTGTTCCAGCCTAGTTCCAGCAATCCGCAGGGTACCGCGCGCGGATATCTTAAGTTCAGGGAAGTCCTGAGCTACATTGACCGCGAATACGTGGACACCGTGAACACCGAACAGCTTTCTGAGTTTGCCATCAATGAGATGCTGCAGAAGCTAGACCCGCACTCCTCCTACATTCCGGCCAAAGACCTGACCATGGCCCGCTCTTACCTGGAGAGTGATTTTGACGGCATTGGGGTGGAGTTCAACATCTTCCGTGATACGCTGTACGTGATTGCGCCGCTGAGCGGAGGGCCTTCTGAGCAAGTGGGCATTCAGGCGGGCGACAAAATCCTGAAAGTGAACGGCGAAGCCATTGCCGGGGTCAATATCTCCAATGAAACCGTGTTCAAGAAACTGCGCGGCCCCAGAGGCTCCAAGGTCAATCTTACCGTGTTGCGGCCGAAGGAAACGAAACCAATGCAGTTTACCGTAACCCGGCGTAAAATCCCGTCGGTGTCCGTAGATGCGGGGTACATGGTTGACAACAGAACAGGCTACATCAAAGTAAGCCGCTTCTCCAACGGTACCTATGAGGAGTTCAAAGACAAATTGACGGCCTTGAAAAAACAAGGTTTGCAGCGCCTGATTCTGGATTTACGCGATAACCCCGGCGGATATCTAGACCACGCCACCCGCATGGCCGACGAGTTTATCTCCGGAAACAAGAAACTGGTCTACACCGATGGCAAAGGCTCTAAGTACGATGCCAACTACTACGCCAAGGTGAAAGGCGACTTTGAAACCGGTGAGCTGATTGTGCTGATCAACGAAGGAAGCGCCTCGGCGTCTGAGATTCTGGCCGGGGCCTTGCAAGACCATGACCGCGCGCTTGTGGTGGGCCGTCGCTCCTTCGGGAAAGGTTTGGTGCAGGTGCCAATCTCCTTGTCAGATGGCGGTGAGCTTCGGTTGACTATCTCCCGGTACTACACCCCCAGCGGCCGTTCCATCCAGAAACCGTATGACCCTGAATCAACGGAGGAATACGAAATGGATTTGATGAACCGCTACAAGCACGGGGAGCTTTTCAGCCAGGACAGCATCAAGTTCAATGATTCGCTCAAGTATAAAACCAGCCGCGGGCGTATTGTGTACGGCGGCGGCGGTATTATGCCAGACGTATTTGTGCCGCGTGACACCACAGACAACACCAACCTGTTAACCGAACTGTACCGCAAGAACGTGCTGCGCGAATATGCCCTAACATACTTCCGGGAGCACAAGGCACAGTTAGAGAACACGACGCTGGCCCAGTTCCAGGAAAACTTTCAGGTAACGGATGCCATGTTGCAGGGATTGTTGAAAGAGGCCAGACGCGTTGACATCAAAGTAGACCCTAAAGAGCTGAAGCGCTCAGAGAAAACCATCCGGAACAACCTGAAAGCATTTGTGGCCCGCAGTCGGTTTGAAGCCGCAGGGTTCTACCCGGTATTGAACGAGATTGACCCAGATTTCCAGAAGGCGCTAGGGCTTTTTGACCGAGCCAAACAAATCAGTTTAGGGAGATAAACGCCTCTTTTTAGGAAAATAGGGCAAAAGCGCGGCTGGATTTTCCGGTCGCGCTTTTTGCTTTCTGGGGAGGATGTCTTAACTTAAAGACTGTTTGGAGTTTTTCATTAACCAGCCTTTAAAGCAATTCCTCTGGTGCAAGCATCCGCTTTGGCCATTGTTTTTAGTCTATTTTTATGAAAACAGGCCAAAAGCAAGAGGTTTATCTGTACACTGCCGCAAGCATCCGCTTGTAACCCGTTTGCGGGCTACTTTTAGGAAAACAGGCATAAAACAACAGCTCTTTATTCACTCCTTCATCAAATCACTCCTTCACTCATTGAACAGGCATGGCATACTATCACAGGTTAGGTTCTATTCCCCGCAAGCGGCACACGCAGTTTAGGCAACCAGACGGCAGTCTGTACCATGAGCAATTAGTGGGCACCCTGGGTTTCTCTGGTGTGTCTTCCTTGCTCTACCATCGGCACGCGCCCACCAGAATCACCAAAATAGGGGAGCCGGTGCCGTACGGGCCGGTAAGGTCAGACGTGCCGTTGGCGCCGTACCACATCCGGCCGTTCAAAGGGGAAGCCACCGGCGAAGATTACCTGAGTGCCCGCAAAACGCTCCTGATGAACAAAGACTGCACCATCTCCATCTGCCTTCCGCGGGAGCGCACCATGACCTACTTCTACAAAAATGCGCTGGCAGACGAGATTGTGTTCATCCATGCAGGCTCCGGCGAATTGCACTCGCAGATGGGACGGTTGGAAGTGGAGGCGGGTGATTACGTGGTCATTCCGCGCACCATCATCCACCAATGGAAATGGAACGAAGGGCCGGTGCGCCTGCTCATTACCGAAAGCTTCAGCCCCGTGGAGACCGTGCGCCGCTACCGCAACCACTTTGGGCAGTTGCTGGAGCATTCGCCCTACTGTGAGCGGGACATACGCCCGCCGCATGAGTTATTGGTGGATGATGCTCCCGGCAACTATCTGGTGCAGATTAAGAAAGAAGGTTTTCTGCACCAATACCATTATGACTTCTCGCCACTGGACGTGGTGGGCTGGGATGGCTACTTTTATCCGTACGCCTTCTCTATCCATGATTTTGAGCCCATTACCGGCCGCGTGCACCAGCCGCCGCCCGTACACCAGACCTTTGAGACGCAAGGCTTCGTGGTATGTTCCTTCGTTCCTAGGTTGTTTGATTACCACCCGCTGGCCATTCCGGCCCCGTACAACCACTCCAACGTAGATTCAGACGAGATTCTGTATTACGTGGCCGGTAACTTCATGAGCAGAAAAGGAATTGACATCGCTTCGTTTACCATCCACCCCAGCGGCCTTCCGCACGGGCCGCATCCCGGCACCGTGGAAGCCAGCATCGGCAAGAAAGAGACGCATGAACTGGCCGTGATGATAGACACCTTCAAGCCTCTGTATTTAACGGTTGATGCGCTGGAACTGGTAGACCAGAATTACCCCATGAGTTGGAACCCAGCCGCCGCGCCGCAAGCCCCACGTCCCGCAGACATGATGGATTGATATTCTGTGAGCCCAGGGGCATAGCAAGCCTTGGCTGCCGCATCGCTCTTCAAAAGGAGCGCATGTAGTGGCCAAGGCTTGTCTTTTGTAATGCAAATACCGGTGGGCTCAATCAAACAAATGACCAATGGCTCTTTTGCCGTTTAAAAGGCTGTAGTTTTAGCCTTTTAAAGGATGGATGTAATGTTTGATTATTACTATTAAAGATGAATTAAGAATCCTGTTAAAGCGCAGGCTTTAGGTTTTTAGCTAACAGACTTATGTAAAGCTGAAAATAAGTAATTGATATTATGTGTAATTGTTGAATTGTTGTATTTATCTTTGTGTATAGGTGGTATCTGGTGGGTAATTATTGGGTTTATCTTAGTTTTGTTGAGTAGTATTCTTCTTGTTAAAGAAAACCTTTGCCCGCCCCAATGCTAAACATTCCAAAAACGCAAAGATGATGCGGAAGATATTGGTGTTTCTGTGTATCTCTATAGTTTCATGCCTGTTTGCGCCGGTTCAGGCGCAGGTAAAGACGATGGGGAAAACACCGGTACCCCCGGCAACTGTAGAGGGCAGGGTTGACTCCTTGAACCAGCTTGGCTTTGAGGTAAAGCGCCAGGACATAGACCAGGCCCTGAATCTCCTGCATGGTGCGCTGTTGCTCGCCCAAAAGCACGCGTACAAAAAGGGTGAAGCCATTTCTTATCTGTATGAAGCCGGTATCTACCAGCAAAACGGCTACGCCAAAAGAGCGCTGTCCCTTTACTACAAATCGCTTCAGATCAGTCAGGTTGCCAAAGACACGTTCAACATAGCCCGCGCAAAGCAGCAGATTGCCACGGCCTTGAAAGATGCCCAGAAATTGGCAGAGGCTGAGGAACTGTATGAAGAAACGTTGGAGAACTACATCGCCCTTCAGCAATGGAATGATGTGGTGAATGTGAAGAATAACCTTGGGCTGGTAGAACTGGCCGAAAAGGAATTCGCGGATGCGGAGGCGTATTTTACCCAGGCCTTGCAGGAAAGCCAGAAAAGAAACTACCAGTACGGGTATAAGAAATCGCACTTTAACCTGGGTTTGCTGTATCTGGAGACGGGCAAGCTATCTAAAGCAAAGCAGCATTTCACCAAAGCCTTAGCACTAGACCAAGCGACAAACGACCGATACGGCATTTCCCTGGCCCAAAGTCAGCTTGCCTTGATCGCCAGCCACGAAGGAAAGCACCAAGAAGCCGTTTATCTAGCCATAACCGCATTACAGGCCGCCCGCTCCATCAATGCGTCGCAGCTTGAAATTGAGGCGATGGAAAATCTGGCCATTATCTACAAAGGGCAGAGAAACTACCTGCTGGTAGCCGCGTGGCAAGATACCCTCTTGCAGAAGCAGCGGCAACTGTTTGACCTGGAAAGAACCTACGCCATCAATTTCCTGGATATTCTCAAGGAGAAGCAGGACGAGCAATTAGCCTATGAGAAAGAGGCGGTGCTGGCCAGCCAGAAAGCTGAGATCACGTATTACGCGCTGGGCATGGCCCTTGTGATCTTGCTGGCGCTTTCCATTATCACCTACCTATGGTACCGGAATTACCTGAAGGCGCGTAACGCCAACAAAGAACTGGCCATCAAGAACGAAGTCATTGAAAAGCATTCTTTGGCAATGGAGGCCCTCAACAAAGCCATCACCCGGCAGAATGAGAGTTTGGAAGAGGCCAACCTGATGAAAGATAAGCTGCTCTCCATCCTGTCGCATGACCTGCGGGGCCCCTTGGCCAACACCAAAGGCATTCTGCAGCTAATCAACAACGGACTCTTAAGCGCAGAACAATATAAACCTCTGTTGAAGGAGCTGGAGAAGCAGTATGTAAGATCCCTGTCGCTGCTGGAGAACCTTCTTTTCTGGATTAAAAGCCAAATGAAAGGCGACCCCATTGTGCCCGAGGAAATCAACCTGAAATCATTGCTGGACAAACTCATAGACGAGCAGGAGGCTTCTTTGCAAAACAAGGGAATCACCGTGTCCAATGACGTAGCGCCAGAGCTAAGCGTAGTAGGCGACCATGAAATGCTGAAAGTGATTTTCCGTAATCTGCTGTCCAATTCGGTTAAGTTTACCAGAAAGGAAGGCAAGGTGGCCGTTTCTGCGGCAACAGAAAATGAGATCTTGGTGAAGATAAAAGACCAGGGCATAGGCATAAGTGAAGCGACCCTGAAGAAAATAAGACGCAAGAAATATTTCTCCACCAACGGCACCGAGAATGAGTCGGGGAGCGGCTTTGGGCTGATGATTTGCGAGGAGCTCATCAGCCGGCACGGCGGCGAGCTTATTGTGGAAAGCCAGGTAAATGAAGGCTCCCTGTTTGCGGTGAAGCTTCCGGCCCAGGTGGTTGCCTAAGATATAAAACGCGCGGGCCCAATGGTGGGGTTGCATCGTGTTCCTTGCGTTTTACGCCTCTTTTTCTGGAAGCAGGGGTAAAACAGAGGCAAGCTCATCGGCTTTGCCGTAAGCGGGAAAGATTGCCGTTGCCAACAACCTGTCTGCCGCTTTATCTTTGCCGCTTCACCTTACTTTACCCGTATGCGCCACAATGCACCCGCCAGTAAATTGCAGAAATTGATTGTAGTAGGAGACCGGTTGCTCATTAAGCCGAAGAGTACGAAAGAACAGACCAAAAGTGGGCTGTTCCTGCCGCCCGGCGTGCAGGAGAAAGAGAAAGTGCAGGAAGGGTACGTGATGCGCGTTGGCCCCGGGTACCCCATTCCGGCCGATTACGGGCTGGATGACGAAATCTGGAACCAGGACGAGAAAGAGCAGGTGCGTTACCTTCCGCTACAGGCCCGCGAAGGTGATCTGGCCATCTACCTCCAGCGCGATGCCGTTGAAATCAATTACCTGGGCGACAAATACTTCATCGTTCCGCAGTCATCAGTGCTGCTGTTGGAGCGGGAAGAGGAGTAGCCCATTCTTGGTAAGCCATTTTTTTATGTTTTTAGCCTGTTTTAGCTGAAATAAGCCAAAAACGGTTCCTGATAATGTCCGCTTCCGAATATTTGTTGTTCGGAAGCGGACAATTTTATTTTAAAGTGATTAAGTTAATTCTTTGGTAATCAGTGGATTGATTTATTGGCATGGCACTTGTCACTAGGAGGGAAGAAGACTTTTTCTGAGGCGTATGCAACCACCCAAAGCAAAGGTTGTCTTTAGCATAAGGAACAGGTTATCAGCACTAGTGAGACATTCCATTAAAAGGCTACACCATGCGTTCATTTGTACTTTCCTCTTTCCTGGTGCTGGGTTGCCTTCATCAAGTGTTGCCCGTCAGTGCCCATACGTCCAGCGACAGCACCGGGGCTGACTGCGGGAAAGCCAAACGGCTCTGCCAAGTAGTGCCCCAGCTATGCCAAGAAAATAAAAAAATAAAAGAAGCGTATTCCCTGGCGGCTAAAACCGAGGGTTCTAAATATGAATACGAAAAGATAATGGCGGCTTATTAAGAGCCGCTATCATGTTGGTTGTTTTAGTGAGCCGGCCCTTTTAGGGCCGTTTCCTTTTTAGGGCCGCGCGGGATCTTGTTTCTGGCTTGTTTTTAAGAAAAACGGGCAAAAACAAGATTCCGGCGGGGAGACCCAGGACAAGTAAACTGATGAAGATCATCCCCCGGTATGACCAAACTGCCTTCCAGAGAGCTGGTGGGTGCCTACTTTTGTGTCATGGAAACTAGCCTTACTACCAGCACTCCCCCGGCGCATTTAGTGAAGAAATACAACGTGCCGGTTCCGCGTTACACCAGCTACCCCACCGTGCCTTTCTGGGGGAACGATTTGCCCGCCGTGCCACAGTGGCAGGAGGCGCTGCTATCCACGTTTTCGGCCTCTAACCAGAAAGAAGGCATCAGCCTGTACCTTCACCTGCCGTTCTGCGAGAGCCTGTGCACTTACTGCGGTTGCAACAAACGCATCACCAAAAACCACGGCGTAGAGCCCATCTACCTGAAAGCCGTGCTGCAGGAGTGGAGCAAATACCTGGCGCTGTTTCCAGAGAAACCCATCATCCGTGAGATCCACTTAGGCGGCGGCACACCCACGTTCTTCAGCCCCGAGAATCTGCAATACCTCATCAACGGTCTCCTGGCCCAGGCCGAAGTGCATCCTGCGCACGAATTCAGCTTTGAGGGGCACCCTAACAATACCACCGCCCGGCACTTGCAGGCGCTGTATGACGTGGGGTTCAGGAGGGTAAGCTACGGCGTGCAAGACCTGTCTGAAAAAGTGCAGAAAGCCATTAACCGCATTCAGCCGCTGGAGAACCTGGTGCAGGCCACAGATCTGGCCCGGCAGATAGGCTACACCTCCGTCAACTATGACCTTATCTACGGCTTGCCTTTCCAGACCCAGGAAAGCATAGAAGCTACCTTCCGGCAAGTCATCGGCTTAAAGCCCGACCGGATTGCCTATTACTCCTACGCCCACGTGCCGTGGAAAGAAAAGTCCCAACGCCACTACTCAGACGCCGATTTACCCTCTGATTCTGAAAAACTGGCGCTTTACACCTTGGGCCAGGCCATGTTGCTGGAGGCCGGGTACGAAGACGTGGGAATGGATCATTTCGCGTTTCCGGAGGAAGAGCTTTGCGTGGCCCAGCGCGAAGGCCGTTTGCACCGCAACTTCATGGGGTACACCACCAACCAAACCCAGTTGATGATCGGGTTGGGCGTGTCTTCCATCAGTGATCTGTACCGGGGCTACCTGCAGAACGTGAAAACGGTAGAGGAATACTACGCCCTGCTGGCCATGGGCGAGTGGCCGCTGTTCAAGGGCTACTTGCTTTCCGAAACCGACGTGCAGATGCGCCGCCATATTCTGGACATCGCCTGCGGCGGAAAAACCAATTGGCAGAACAGCCCGGTGGCACCATTGATCCAGGAACAAGTGCAGCCCGCTTTGCAGGATCTGGCCGCCGATGGATTGATAGAACTGAAAGAAGAGCAACTGGCTTTAACCACCACCGGACGCCGCTTTCTGCGCTCTGTCTGCGCCGCCTTTGACTTGTACTTGAAAAAAGGGGCCGGTGATGCCACGGCAAAGCCGATGTTCAGCAAAGCAGTGTAGCGGTTGTTCTTTCCTATAAAGCGTTTGGGGCCTGGTTTTGGGAAATCAGGCCCCAAACGCTTTGTGCTTTCGTGTCTTCGGGGAAGGATCTGGGTTGCTTTCTGCGTTTTAGCTTCTGCCTGGTATTTGCTTCTCTTGGAGTGATTGGTAGGGACACGCAATCTGCTGTTCCCTCGGCTTGTCTGTTTTTTGCGTGGGTGCACGTGCTGTATTGTTTCATCTTTGCCGGTATGCGCTCACAGCCGCGAGGCCCCGTCTTCCCCTCTCGCACTGCCCTTTCGGCCTGGAAAGTCCTCTTTTCTTAGCTCATGTTTATCCAGGGCCAAAAGCGAGGCGCGCTCGGGGAAGACTGGAACTGGGGGAAATAGCTAATGTAGCAGCAGGTGGTTATACCAACTAGTATTTACCTACTCTCATCGGAGGGGCAGGTTCTGGCGCTCCGCCATCTTCTAAGGCGGGCCAATCATGCCATGGTGGTATAAGTGCTTTTCTGGTTTGCCCACAAGATACTTCTCGCATGAATTACGGGCGGTCTTAGGCTTTTCTGATCTTTCGGTAAACCATGATGGCGACCATTAAGAGGACGGATAACCCGATGAAGCCCAGAACGCCCCAGGTGGCATCCAGTCCGTTTTTAAGAACCACTAAGAACACAATGCTTACCAGGAAAAGCGTGGCTACCTCGTTCCAGATGCGGAGGGTGGTGGAGCTTTGCTTTATTTCGCCGCGCTGGTGCTGTTTGTAAATACGGTGGCAGTAGAGATGGTACGCCAGCAGGCCGGCCACAAAACCCAGCTTGATCCAGAGCCACGTAGGAATTGGCGTGTAATAGTGCAGCAAACTCAGGCCCATAAGAACCGTGATCACCGCCGAGGGCCACGTGATGCCGTACCACAGCCGTTTCTGCATGAGCGCGAACTGGGTCTGTAGAATGCTTTTTTCGGGCTCTGGTTTTTGGGCCGTTTCTGAATAATACACAAATAACCGCACAATGTAGAACAGGCCCGCAAACCAGGTAACCACGAAAATAATGTGCAATGATTTCAGGTAATTATAGTCCATAGCAAAATAGCAAGAGGAAAGCTGTAAAGGCGAAGCTGCTGCAAAAATGCGGGTTTGTGGCCTGTAAACCTAAACCCGCCCTTACAGAATAGTTTCCGTGGAGAGCCGGTTTTGGGGCTGTTTTGTGAAAACAGGCCTAAAACGGCGGTCATAGAGAAACGCGCGCACCAATAGCCAGGTTTAGAATATCGGGGATGGAGATGCCTTTGTTTCGGGATTCGTCTACAGTTATGGCCTCAGAAGGGTCTGTTTTCTATAAAGCTTGCCGCTAGTTACTTACAAGAACATGGCAGGTGGGTGGGATTCAGGAAGTCAGACAAACATAGAGAAAGCTTAATGGTTCTTCTATACCTAAAACAGAGCGCAGGGTGGTTGGTTTTGAGGATATGGCTCAGTTGTGAACGTTCTCTAGGGGTTTGTATGCATTCTGGCCCGCTTTTCAGAGCTTGTTTACATTCTGGCCGTGTAAGCGAAACGGCAAGAGTAAGGTTCTGCGGAAGCTTATTTCAGTGCCTGGTGGCAGTGCTACGCAGGGCATGAAAGCGTAAGCTTAGAGGTTCTGGCTAGGGGCATTTGCAGCACGTATCACAAAGTTCAACCCTGTGCTTAAGATATTGCCAGTAAGGTGCTAAAAGCCTGATCTTTGTAAGTATATTTGTTTCATGCGCCCGGCTTCTTTGAGAGGAAATACACTGCTTGTACTGCCAACACTTTTGCTGGTGATGGGGTTTGCCTGTAAACGAGTGCCTGAATCAGAATCTTCGGTTGAAAATGAAAAGCCAGTGTCTTCTTCAAAACTCAGTACCATCAAGGGAACACCCCCTGTTCCAGAGCGAAAGCCCCTTGCGCCCAGCCATGCCCGGGTGGTGTTGCAGGTGGTGAAGGTGTTTCCCAAGTTAGAGACTGCCGGTAACGGGCCTTGTAGCAAGGCCCCCTGCCAGACCGAAGTAAAGATATTGCAGGTGATGGGCTATGGTGCCGGCTTCATCCAGCCCTTAGCAGAAGGCCAGCAAGTGCAGGCTTATTTCCCCATGACCGTGCAAGCGGTTGGCGGAAGGCCGGGGGTGGCCGCCGGAAAGAGAATAACGGCCGAACTCCAAAGCTCCATAGGTGATACCGGTCGCCTGGTTGTCTATTCTTATGCCTTGTTAGATTAACCATCTTGCAGAGGCTCTTTTGCCGCCGGCCTTATAACTTTATAGTACTTCCCATTAAAAACTTAGCTAGATTTAGTACATGGAACGTGTAACCCCGCAACGCCACTTTTGGCTTTCTGGTGCCTTTTTACTGCTATTTGGGGCCTTGCTGCATTTCGCGTCTTTTATTCCGGTAGGGCGGTATGAGGGAACTCATTTTTCTGCCGAAGGAGTAGCCCAGATTGGCCGTATTGCAAAGGCTGAACGCCTGCACAAAAAGGGCTCGGCCGGAACCAAGGAAAATCCATTTGCCCGCTTTCAGTACGAGTTAGACCGGTTAAAAGACCCGGCTACCGGTCGTATCCCCGAAGGGATAAGAGCAAAAGAGCTCGCCTACGCCGCTACCATTCCCAGCGTGGAACAACTGCAGCACATGATGAACCCTTACGCCCAGTTGGTGACTTCGGCCTGGAGCAACCGGGGGCCTTATAACGTGGGGGGCCGTACCAGGGCTTTGGCGCTGGATGTTGCCAATGAGAACATTATTCTGGCGGGAGGGGTGTCTGGAGGCATGTGGCGCAGTACCAACGGCGGAGCTTCCTGGGCCAAAGTGACAGACCCCAACGTAACCCAGAGTGTTACAACTGTTGTACAGGATAAACGGCCGGGCAAACAAAATGTCTGGTACTATGGCACCGGTGAATTCCTGGGGAATTCCGCCTCAAAAGTGGGCGCTCCTTATTATGGCAACGGCATCTTCAAATCCATTGACAATGGAGTAACCTGGAATCCCTTGCCTAGTTCCCAAACTCCCGCCACCGCCGTGCTGTCAGACATACAGCAATACAATTACCGGGTGGCGGTCAATCCTGCCAACGCTGCGCAAGATGAAGTGTTCTCTGCTTCCCTGGGTGGTGTGCTTAGGTCTACAGACGGTGGGGCTACCTGGAGGTATTTACTGGGCTTCGGGGCCGATACAAACGATTTTAATGCCAGTCCCTTTTACACAGACATAGACGTTGGTACTACCGGCACCATGTATGTTACCTTGAGTCAGTTTGCCAATGGAGGCGAAACTTCGTCTAAAAAAGGAATTTACCGCTCTGTCAACGGCACCACCTGGACAGACATCACCCCGCCCGACTTTCCGGCCACCTATGAGCGCATTGTGTTGGACATTGCCCCGTCTAATGAGAATATAGTGTATTTTCTGGTGCACACCACTACCAATGAACCTTCCAGCGCAAATATCTGGAAGTATGAATACCGGTCGGGCGATGGCAGCGGGGCAGGCGGAGCCTGGACAAACCTTTCGGCTAATGTGCCCATGCTAGGCGGAAAATCTGGTGATTTGGATTTGCAAGGAGGCTACAACATGGTCATCAAAGTGAAGCCAGATAACCCCAATGTGGTGGTAGTGGGCGGCACCAACCTCTACATCTCTACCAGCGGATTTTCCAATACCACCGCAACCCGCAAAATAGGAGGGTATGTGGCCTCAAACGACAATTACGAGAACTACCCAACCCACCACCCAGACCAGCATGAATTTATCTTCTATCCGTCTACTCCCAACCGGGCGCTCTCTGCGCATGACGGGGGAGTTACCAGAAGCGAGAACATACTGGCCACTTCAGTTGCCTGGGAGTCTTTAAACAAAGGCTATTTGACCACGCAGTTTTATACCGTGGCCATAGATTTGAATACCCAAGATGATTTTGTGGTGGGTGGCTTGCAGGATAACGGCAGCTGGGCCGTAGGGGACATTGATGCGACTTCTAGCTGGGAGTCTTTGCTAGGCGGTGACGGGGCATTTACGGCAGTCACTACCCACTCCATCTTTGTTTCTTCGCAAGAGGGGACTGTCTACCGGTATATTTTTGATAATGCCGGTGAAAACACGGGTTATTCCCGCATTGATCCGCCGGGCGCGCAAGGGTACATTTTCATCAACCCATATTCTATTGACCCTAATAACGAGTACACAGTCTTCATTCCGGCCGGAGATACCTTGTGGCGGAATAAAAATGTAAGCTTACTTCCCACCGGTGGCAACCAGTCTGGCACAGGCTGGGAAGTGGTAGGAGATTTAGCCAACAGTGAAACCATCTCGGCGGTGGCGGTAAGTAAAACGCCGGCCAATGTGGTATACTTTGGAACACGCGCTGGCCAGCTTTACAAACTCACCAATTCTGCCGCCGCTACCCCAACCACCACAAACGTAACCGGCACAAACTTTCCGGCCGGGGCCAACATTGGCTGTATTGCCATAGATCCCAGAGATGCCAACAGGGCCGTTGTCGCGTTCACCAATTACCGGGTAGAAAGTTTGTTTTATACCACCGATGGCGGAACAACCTGGACGCCTATCTCCGGGAACTTAGAGGAGAACGGGAATGCGACTACCGGAAATGGCCCTTCTACCCGTTGGGTTTCTATTTTGCCGGAACAAAGCGGGGGAGCCAAATACTTTGTAGCCACCAGCACGGGGTTGTACGCAACCGCCAGCCTGGCCGGGAGCGCTACTACCTGGATACAGGAGGGGGCAAATTACATTGGGCAAGTGCCGGTAGACATGGTCATCAGCCGTACTACAGACAACCTGGTGCTGGTGGGTACCCACGGAAACGGGGTGTACAGCCGCCGCTACAATGGGCCACTGGCCTCAAAAGAGGAGATCGCCAACGCCTCAAAGTTTGGGCTGCAGCAAAACTATCCCAACCCTTTCCGGCAGGGGGCTGTTACCACGGTTCCGTTCACCCTGGAAAAGCCGGGCAACGTGAAACTAACCGTGTATGACCTGAGCGGAAGAACCATCGCTACCCTGGTAAACGCTAAAAAGCAAGCCGGTTCACACCAGGTCACCTGGGATGGGCGGACTGCCTCAGGAGGAACCGTGCCTTCCGGAACCTATCTGTATCAACTCACCATTGACGGCAAGCGCTATACCAAACGCATGACGTACTTGCGGTAAGCTTACAGGGTGAAAATAAGAAAGGCTGCCAGAGAAAACTCCGGCAGCCTTTTTATTGGACTGTTTCGCAGGGGGGCTTTTCTGTTTCAAGCCTGTTTTCCTGGAAACAAGGCTAAAACAGCTTAGCGCTTCACGTATTGGGCAAACTCCTTCGCGAAGTACGTTAAGATGATATCGGCACCGGCGCGCTTCATGCTGAGCAGTGTCTCCAGCATGATCTTCTCACCGTCTATCCAGCCGTTTTGGGCGGCGGCTTTCACCATGGCGTACTCGCCGCTCACGTTGTAGGCGGCAATGGGCAGGTTGGAGTTGTCGCGGAGCAGTTTGATGACATCCAGGTAAGAGAGGGCCGGTTTCACCATGAGGTAATCGGCGCCTTCCAGCGTGTCCAGTTCGGCCTCAATCAAGGCTTCGCGGGTGTTGGCGGGATTCATCTGGTACGTTTTCTTATCGCCGTGCTTAGGGGCCGACTCCAGCGCATCGCGGAAGGGGCCGTAGAAGCCGCTGGCGTACTTGGCGGTGTAGCTCATGATACTTACGTTGGAGAAAGCGTGCTTGTCCAGGATCTGGCGGATGTGCGCCACCCGGCCGTCCATCATGTCAGACGGGGCTACAATGTCGGCCCCGGCCTGGGCTTGCGCCAAAGCCATCTGGCCCAACACTTCCAAAGACGCATCATTAATGATTTGGCCGTTGTCCACGATGCCGTCATGGCCATCGGTGCTGTAGGGGTCCATGGCCACATCGGTCGCCAGTACAATGCCCGGGAACTGGCGCTTCAGTTCAGAGATGGTTTTCAGGAAAAGGCCCTCGGGGTTCTTGCTTTCCTGCGCGAAACGGTCTTTTTTGTCTTCAGAGATATTGGGGAACGGCGCGAACGCCTTAATGCCCAACTCTACGCATTCTCCTACTTCGTCTACCAGGCGGTCTAAACTGAACCGCGAAATGCCGGGCATAGACGCGATAGGCTGCGCCACATTCTGGCCTTCGGTGACAAATAGAGGGTAGATAAGATCGTGCAGGGTAAGATGGTTTTCCTGTACCAGATTGCGGATGACATCTGATTTGCGGTTCCGGCGGGGCCGGCGGGTTAAATGGTTCATAGCAGCTAAAGGGGTTAAGCAAGCGAATTCTACCAGAAAACGGGCTTGCTGCTGATACAACAAAAGCGCTTCCTGAAAAGTGTTCGGCAGAACTGAAATTTTCTGCCGGCCTTTCCCTGCGCCGCCGCAAAGGTACAGCGCATGTTGCTCAGATGCTATGTTTTGCGAAACCTCGTTTGGGAAAGGCTGTTTTGGGCTTGTTTTCAAAAAATAAGCCCAAAAGCAGATGGGGAAGTCAGAATGCGTACAGAGAGTTTTGCTGGTGCAAATCTCCGGGCTATCCTTGCTGCAATGCAGCGAAAGTAGGACTGCCCTTTCACCACCCCGCTTTCCTAGACTGGGAGAGGAGTCTTTTGTTTATAAACGCTAGGCCGGCCGCTCAAAAGACCTGGTAGCGTCTGTGCCAATGGCTTTACCCTCCTCGCCATAGTAGGTCATAGTAGCTGACCTGGTCTACTTTTCCGTTTTTAAGCCGTTTCCTAGAAAACAGCCTTAAAACAAAGAGGCTGTCCCGCTTACCGCAGCACAGCCCCTTGTTCTCAATTCTGATGGACTAAAACTCCTCCAGTGTCTTCTCAATAATGTCGCAGCAGGCATGTAGCTGTTCTTCGGTGATCACCAGCGGTGGCGCGAAGCGGATGATGTCGCCGTGGGTGGGCTTGGCCAGCAGGCCGTTCTCCATCAGTTTCACGCAGACATCCCAGGCGGTGCGGCCGTCTGGGGTGGGTTGGATGATGACGGCGTTCAAGAGGCCCCGGCCGCGCACCAAACTTACCAGCTCGGGGTGGCGGGCTTTCAGCTCATTCATCCGGGCCCGGAAAATCTCGCCCAACCGCATGGCGTTCTCGGTGAGTTGCTCATCTTTAATGACTTCTAGGGCGGCTACGGCCACGGCGCAGGCCAGCGGGTTGCCGCCAAACGTGGAGCCGTGCTCACCGGGTTGGATGCAGAGCATGATGTGGTCATCGGCGAGCGCCGCAGACACGGGAAGCACCCCACCGGACAGCGCTTTGCCTAAAACCAGAATATCGGCTTTCACGCCGTCATAATCAGAGGCCAGCAGTTTGCCGGTGCGGCCCACGCCGGTCTGGATTTCGTCAATGATCAGGAGCACGTTGTATTTCTCACACAGGGCTTTGGCCCCGCTCAGGTAGCCGTCTGAGGGAACCACCACGCCGGCCTCGCCCTGGATGGGCTCCACCATGAACGCGCAGATGTGGGCGTTTTCCTGCAGGGCGCGCTCCAGCGCCTCCAGGTTGTCATACGGCAGCACTTTGTAGCCCGGCATGTACGGCCCGAAACCCGCGGTGCTGCTGGGATCAGTGGAGAAGGAGATGATACCGGTGGTGCGGCCGTGGAAGTTGTGCTCCACCACCAGAATCTCGGCCTCGTGCGGCGGAATGCCTTTTTCTTTGTAGCCCCATTTGCGCGCCAGTTTCAGGGCGGTTTCCACGGCCTCGGCGCCGGAGTTCATGAGCAATGCTTTGTCATAGCCAAACAGCTCGGCCAGGTATTTTTCGGCGGGGCCGAGTTTGTCGTTGTAAAAGGCGCGGGAGGTGAGCGTGAGTTGCTGGGCCTGCTCCGTAAGCGCGCCAATGATGCGCGGGTGGCAATGCCCCTGGTTCACCGCGCTGTATGCACTCAGGAAATCATAATACCGGTTGCCTTCCATATCCCAAAGAAACACGCCTTCGCCGCGGTTCAGAACCACGGGCAGCGGGTGGTAGTTGTGGGCTCCGTATTTCTCTTCTAAGGCGATGGCCTCTTGGCTGAGGGAGGTATTGGTGGAAGTAGTCATAGTCAACAGTTTTGGTAAATTAGCACAAAAAACGCAGCCGAATGAGGCTCTAGAGCTTGTTTAAATTTGATGTTTGCAGCGCAAAGATGAAATTTAAACAAGCTCTAGGTAAATACGGAGGATTGGCTTGCAGAGATAAAAGTAAGCAAAAGTCTTTGTTCCCAAAGGCGGCACGAAATTGGAGAGGCGTTTACTATATATTTTTAACCCTATGAAACAGATATCCGCGTACTTCATCATCGCCGTGGCGGTGGTGGCCGCCGCATTCATCGCCGCAAGCGCCTACCGCTACAAGTTCAACGCCACAGAGTCCATCAGCGTGACCGGCTCCGCCGAAGTGGACTTCAGCAGCAACCTGGTGGTCTGGACTGGTTTCTACGCCCGCCGGTCTATGGAACTGAAAAGCGCCTACGCCGCCTTGAAACAGGACGAAAGCCTAATCAGGCAATATCTGCGCTCCAAAGGCATCCAGGACAGCAGCGTGGTCATCTCCTCGGTGGAGATTATGAAGGATTTCCAGCCGAGGTTCGACTTGCAGGGGAGGCAAATTGGCCAGGACTTCAGCGGCTATACCCTCACCCAGCAGGTAAAAGTGGAATCCAGTGATATTGGCCGGGTAGAGCGGCTGTCCCGGGAAGTGACCGAGTTGATTGAGAAGGGCGTGGAATTCAATTCCACCCCGCCCCAGTATTACTACACCAAGCTGAAAGACTTAAAGCACAACCTGCTGGCCAAGGCCTCAGAAGATGCCCGCCTGCGCGCCAAGGCCATCGCTGAAAACAGCGGCGGCGATTTAGGAAGCCTCCGGAAAGCCACCATGGGCGTCTTCCAGATTGTGGGCCAGAACAGCAACGAGAACTACAGCTACGGCGGTGTCTTCAACACCACAGACAAAGAGAAAACCGCCACCATCACGGTGCGGGTGGAGTACGCGGTAGATTGATGTTGTTGATTGCTAATTATCTTAAATCCTGCTCCCCTGCGTTTCGGGCCTGTTTTTGAGGAAAAAGGCCCGAAACGCATTTTTGTGGTCAAGAGCCTTCGGTTTCTTTGAGCCACTTTGCTGTTTGGGAATTCTACTCCCGAACCTGTCTGCTGCGGAGTTCCACTCCGCCGGGAACCACGGGCAAAGAAGGGGAGTTGAACTCCCCGCCAGTACGCTTCCGGAGTGGAACTCCGAAAGAGCGGTTTTCTGGTAGATTAGAACACAGGAAAGCGTTTCAGAGCCGATTTGGTGAAAACAGGCCTAAAACAGAGCCCAGAGGCAAAGAAATTTTCATCGGCAACCGCCACCCTGTATCTTTGCCCCATGAAACCAAAACCGCTGCCGCTGGAGCCCGGCGACTTCTATTTCAACGCGCAGGGGCGCATGGTTTTCACGGCGCAGTACCACCTTCGCCGGGGGTATTGCTGCGGGAGCGGCTGCAAGCACTGTCCTTACAATTACCGGGAAAACGGCGAAACGAAGGCGCAGAATGCAAGCAAAAACGACGGTACAACCGGGTAAATTGCTTTTTGAGAAGACGTTAAAGAAAAAAGTTGTAGGGTGGGGTTGACATTGCATAACTTTTTATGGATATTTGCATCCCTTTTGAAATAAACGATACTTAAGATAAAATGGCACGAGTTTGTGATTTAACCGGTAAAAGAGTGCAGGTGGGTAACCGCGTTTCGCACGCCAACAATAAAACCAAGCGTAAGTTCTTCCCTAACTTGCAGAAGAAGCGTTTCTACATCCCTGAGGAAGATGCTTGGGTTACGTTGAAAGTCTCTACGTCTGCCCTGCGTAATATTACCAAGAACGGTATTTCTGCCGTTTTGAAGAAAGCCAAAGAAGACGGTTACATCGTTTACTAAGCTTCTGCCATGAAGGCCCTGCGACACCTCTGCTTAACATTGCTTGTGTCGCTGCCGCTGGGGGTGACCGCGCAATCAGCCGGCCCCGGCAAACCTGCGGATTTCCTGGATAAAGAATTTCACCGGCAACGGAGAGAGGCCCTGCGGCAAAAGCTGCCGGCCCACTCCGTTGCCGTTTTGTTTTCCAACCCGCTCCGCAACCGCGCCAATGACGTGGACTTCCACTTCCACCAGCACCCAGATTTCTATTACCTCACCGGCTACCGCGAACCCAACGCCGTTTTGCTCCTGTTTTCAGAACAACAGGTCATAAACGGCGTGGCTACCCAGGAAGTGCTTTTCGCGCAGCCCCGCAACCCGCAGCGCGAGTCCTGGACGGGCAAGCGCCTGGGCGAAGAAGGCGTGAAGCAGCACTTGGGGTTAACGCACGCCCTACCCGCCACCGCCTTCGCGAACCTAAAACTGGATACCGCCGCCTTTGACCAAATCCTGTTCCTGGAACTGCCGCATGACCTCAGGAATGACCCAGGCGACAAAGCCGATCTGTATGATCTGGTGGCGCAGTTCCGGCAGAAGATTGGCTTAAAGCCAGGTCAGGATTTCGCCCATCAGGAGTTGTACCAGATCATCAGGATGTACGGAGGACAGGCAGGCGATAGGGTGCAGCAGGAGGTACGGCGGCAAATGGCGGCTAATCCAGACTTGGGCAGCAACGTTTTCCTGAAAAGTTATGCGGAAGCCAAAGATGCCTCGGCGCGGGCTGCCTTGGTGGCTAACATGCCTGCCGAGAAATTCGACCTTTCTGCCCTGGAGAAAATATTGGCGGAGTTGCGGGAAACCAAACTGCCCGAGGAGATGAAACTGCTCCGCAAAGCCATTGCCATGTCGGCGATTGGGCAGGTGGAGGTGATGAAAGCCATGCATCCCAACATGTCAGAGACCGAGGTGCAGGGCATCCATGAGTTCGTCTACAAGAAGTACGGGGCCGAGTACGAAGGCTACCCGTCCATTGTGGGTGCGGGCAACAACGGCTGCATCCTGCATTACATTGACAATGAAAAGCCCCGCCTGGGCAATGAGCTGGTGTTGATGGATCTGGGCGCCGAGTACCACGGCTACACTGCTGATGTTACCCGCACCATTCCGGCCAACGGGAAGTTCACCCCAGAGCAAAAGCAGATATACGAGCTGGTCTACGCCGCCCAGGAAGCCGGTTTCAAGGAATGCAAAGTAGGCAATGCGTTCAACGCCCCCAACACCGCGGCCCAAAAGCTCATGGCCGATGGTCTGGTGAAATTGGGCATCATCAAAAGCCCTGAAGAAGCCCGCCGCTACACCATGCACGGCGTGTCGCATTACCTGGGCCTGGACGTGCACGACAGGGGCACCTACGGGCCGTTCAAGCCCAATACGGTGATTACGGTAGAGCCCGGTATCTACATTCCCGAAGGCAGCCCCTGTGACAAGAAATGGTGGGGCATTGGCGTCCGGATTGAGGACGATGTGCTCATCACAGAGAACGGTTGGGAGAATCTGTCTGCCGCCGCGCCGCGCACCATCAAAGACATTGAGGCCACCATGGCCAAACCCAGTCCGCTGGATAACTTCAAGTTGCCGGAACTGAGATAGCGTATCAAGTATCAGGTAGCAAGACCAAGACTTTTGTTTTCGGCCTGTTTCTCAGAAAGTGAGCCGAAATCAGGATTTTAGAATTACTTTTGTCGCGCTACTTGCTACGTGCTGCCTGCGACGAACACAAAAAAGTGGCAACCTGTTTGTAATTCAATAACTAAGCTTGTATATTTGCAGTCCTAAATAAAAATCAACATCGCGATGGCAAAGAAAGCTAAAGGCAATAGAGTTCAGGTGATTTTGGAGTGCACTGAGCAGAAAAACTCCGGCGTACCTGGCATGTCCCGGTATATCACTACCAAAAACAGAAAGAACACTCCTGAGCGTTTGGAGATGAAGAAGTTCAATCCGTTCATGAAGAAAGTTACCGTACATAAAGAAATTAAATAACCATGGCTAAGAAAGTAGTAGCAACCCTGAAGACCGCCACTGGTAAAGACTGGGCAAAGGTGATCAAAGCTGTTAAGTCTCCTAAGACGGGCGCGTACACCTTCAGAGAAGAGATGGTGCCGATTGACCAAGTGCAAGACGCGCTCAAAAAATAATTGCCGATATCGCATTGATGATATACCTGTAAAAGTCCCTCATTTCGCGGGACTTTTTTGGTATATTCCTGTTTACACTAATTCTTACCTCCAATAGTACCCTAGAACGCTATGGCACTTTTCGGTTTCTTCAGCAAAGACAAAAAAGAATCTCTGGACAAAGGTCTGGAGAAAACCAAAACCAGTTTCTTTGACCAACTCAGCAAAGCCGTAGTAGGCAAGTCTAAGGTGGACGAAGAAGTATTGGATGAGCTGGAGACCGTACTGGTACACGCCGACGTGGGGATTGGCACCACCGTCAAAATCATTGACCGCATTGAGAAACGCGTGGCCCGTGACAAATACGTGGGTACCTCAGACCTGGACCGCATCCTGCGCGAAGAGATCATGGATCTCATGGAAGAAAACAAAGGCGGCGTGGCGGCAGATTTCACTCTTCCAGACACCGGCGGAAAGCCTTACGTGATCATGGTGGTGGGCGTGAACGGCGTGGGCAAGACCACCACTATTGGCAAGCTGGCCTCGCAGTTCCACAAAGCGGGCAAGAAAGTAGTCTTGGGGGCCGGTGACACGTTCAGGGCCGCCGCCGTAGACCAACTCAAAATCTGGGGCGACCGCGTGGGTATTCCGGTCATTGACCACGGCATGAACACAGACCCAGCCTCGGTGGCGTATGACGCCGTGAAGAAAGGCGTGGAGATGGGTGCCGATGTGGTCATTATTGACACCGCCGGACGCCTGCACACCAAAATAAACCTGATGAACGAGCTCTCCAAAATCAAACGCGTGATGCAGAAAGTGATTGAAGACGCACCGCAGGAGGTATTATTGGTCTTAGACGGCAGCACCGGCCAGAACGCCGTCATCCAGGCCCGCGAGTTCACCAAAGCCACCGAAGTAACCGCCCTGGCTGTGACCAAGCTGGACGGAACGGCCAAAGGCGGCGTGATCATCGGTATCTCAGACGAGTTCAAGATTCCGGTGAAATATATTGGCGTGGGCGAACGTGTAGAAGATTTACAGGTATTTGACAAGCGTGAGTTCGTGGATTCCCTGTTTTCCAAACGGTAGGGGCGTATCGCATACGCCCAATCGTTCCCGATTATCTGCAATGGGTAAATGCATACGTTGCAGAAATTGTATCGCATACGCCCAATCGTTCCCGATTATCGTAATGTAATGCGAATTACAATGGGGATAGAATGTGATCTGAAATGCGTAGTGCAATGCGTTGGGCGTATGCGATACGCCCCTACATAATATGGCGTTTAACCCAGAAATCCATCGTCGGCGGTCTGTTCGGTTAAAGGGGTATGACTACGGACAGGCGGGTGCATATTTTATCACCATCTGTACGCATGAACGTGACCCCCTCTTCGGGGAAATACGAAATGGCGAGATGCATCTGAATGCTTTCGGCCAAATCGCTTATCAAGAGTGGCTGAATACACCAGCGGTGCGGCCAAATGTTTCCCTTGACGTTTTCGTGGTAATGCCCAACCACCTGCACGGCATCCTCCTCATTACCGGTCCAGACGACCGTATGGACTCACTCCCTCCGGCGGCAGATGAGGGTGTATGCAATACGCCCCTACCATTCAAATCACCGTCCAACACCATAGGTTCTATTGTGCGCGGGTATAAAGCAGCCGTTACCAAACAGATAAATCTACTAAAGTCAGACGAGGTGGGAATTGATGTTTGGCAGCGCAGCTACCATGAGCACATTATTCGGAATGAACGATCTTATCAGCACATATCGGATTATATAATCAACAATCCCTTGCAATGGGAAGCAGATATGTTTCATAAACCGTAGGGGCGTATTGCATACGCCCAACGCATTGCACCACGCCTTCCAGATCAAATGCCTGATGGTAATACGTCTGACAGAAAACAGGGAATGGTCGTGCATGATTGGGCGTATGCCATACGCCCCTACGATTATCGGTAAATGAATTGTACCTTTGCCAAGCATTTTAAAACGAACCATTCTGTACTAGAGTGGGTTTTGCCTTAGATTAACCGTATTGCATTTCCGTGAAAGTAAGATCCCTTAAACAAGACAAATACAACGTGATCACGCTGGGTTGCTCCAAAAACCTGGTAGACTCTGAGGTGCTCATGGGCCAGTTGCAGGCCAACGACCGCCACGTGGTGCATGACTCAGAGAAAGACGACGCCAACATCATCATCGTGAATACCTGCGGCTTCATTGACAACGCCAAGCAGGAATCCATTGACACCATTCTGCGCTACGCCGATGCCAAAGAAGCGGGCGCGATTGATAAATTATACGTCACCGGTTGCCTTTCGCAGCGCTACAAAGACTCCCTGGAAGCCGAGATTCCGCAGGTAGATGCGTATTTCGGAACCCTGGAACTGCCAGCTTTGCTGAAAACCCTGGAGGCCGATTACAAGCACGAACTCATCGGGGAACGCCTAATTACTACGCCCAAGCACTACGCCTACTTCAAAATCGCCGAAGGCTGCAACCGTCCCTGCTCATTCTGCGCCATTCCGCTCATGCGCGGCAAGCACGTAGACCGGCCTATGGATAGCTTAGTGGCAGAAGCTACCCGCTTGGCGAACATGGGCACTAAAGAATTGATTCTGATTGCCCAGGACTTGACCTACTACGGCCTGCAACACTACGGTGAGCGCAAACTAGCTGAGCTATTGCAGCGCCTCTCAGACGTGAACGGCATTGAGTGGATCAGGATGCAATACGCTTACCCAAGCCAGTTCCCGATGGATGCGCTGGACGTAATGGTAGAACGCGAGAACATCTGCAAGTACCTGGACATGCCCTTGCAGCACATCTCAGACAACATGCTCAAAACCATGCGCCGCGGCATCTCCAAACGCCGTACGCTGGAGTTGGTAGACACCATCCGGCAGCGCGTGCCGGACATCGCCCTGCGGACTACGTTGATTGCCGGCCATCCCGGCGAGACGCAGCAGGATTTTGAGGAAATGTACCGCTGGGTAGAAGACACCAGGTTTGACCGTCTGGGCATCTTCACCTACAGCCATGAGGAAAACACTCACTCGCACACGCTGGTAGACAACGTGCCGGATGAAGTGAAACAGGAACGTGCCGATGCCATCATGGAGCTGCAACAGGGTATTTCCATGGAGATGAACGAGGAGAAAGTGGGCAATACCTACAAAGTACTCTTCGATCGCAAAGAAAGCGGCTATTTCGTGGGCCGTACCCAGTACGATTCTCCCGAAGTAGACAACGAAGTGCTGGTGCCCGCTGATTCCACCTACGTGCGCCTCGGCGATTTTGCCCACGTAAAAATCACTGATTCTTCTGACTTTGACCTGTATGGCGAGGTCGTTACCAATAACTACGCTCCAACAGAGAAAGAAACCGCTGCGCATTTACCGTCTGTTTTGTAAGAAACGGCGCTAAAACGAAAGGGTAATATTGTTAGATTAGACCTCACAGGTTTTTGAAACCTGTGAGGTCTTTTTGTTTTCTGAAATTTGGGGCAGTTGGCGCAGACACTCGTAGGATCTCCGGACGCTACGGGGCCTTTTGAGTTGGCGGTGTTACGGTTTGAGACAGCAATGCGTGTAATCGGCAGGTGTAAACATCCCCCTTCGCCCCCTTCAAAGGGGGAGTATCTGCTTTAGAAGGGTAAATACTAGAGGTAAAGTTCAGCCAATACTCTCTACAACTTTCCCCAGTTCCAGTCTTTCCCGAGCGCGCCTCGCTTTTGGCCCTGAATAGACACCAGCTAAGAGAGACAGGCAGTACAGGCCGAAAGGGCAGTGCGAGAGGGGAAGACGGGGCCTCGCGGCCGTGAGCGCTTAGCGGAAGCTATGAAAAGAGCCGCACTTGCACCCACGCAGTAAGCGGTCAAGCCAAGGGAACAGCATATTCCGTGCACCTGCACCCACGCACCATGCGGACAAGCCAAGGGAACAGCAAACTGCATGCACAAACTAATATCCAAACAAAGCAGACAAGCAAGGGAACAGCATATTCCGTGCAAACTATCTGAACTACAGAAGAAGGTTTCCTATACAACACCATCCATAGCGGGCGTAGAAACGTACTACGGATATTATTCTGAAAATAGAGTTTACCTTTGCACGGCAAGCAGGCTCAATGCCGCTGTACCCCAGATATGAAAGTTTCCTGTATTGACTATAGCGCCACCGGTGCCTTTTCTGCCCTTGTGCTGGACTATCTTCGGAAAGATGCCAGGCTTCAGCCGTTTTACGCCCATTTCCCGGAAATCAGCGCGTTTTCTACGCTAATCAAGGAGCGGAACTTTCCAGTGGAGCAGCGGCAGATTCTGGCGGAGGAACTGCACCGGCAGTACCAGGGCGTGGCGATGCCGGAGGCAGTGCAGGCTAATATTTCGGCTTTAGCCGAGGGGCAGACCTTCACCATTACTACCGGTCATCAGCTTAACCTCTTTACAGGGCCGCTTTACTTTATCTATAAGCTTGTCACGGCTATTAACACGGCCCGTGCACTGCAGAAAGCGTATCCAGACCAGAAGTTTGTGCCCGTGTACTGGATGGCCACCGAAGACCATGACTTTGCCGAGGTGAACCATTTCACGCTCTTCGGGAAGAAGTACGCCTGGGAGAGCGATGCCAAAGGGGCCGTGGGCCGATTCTCTACCGATGGGCTGAATGAACTGCTGGACGAGATGCCCGAAAGCTACCCGCTCTTTGAGCAAGCCTATACCGAGAGTACTACGCTGGCCGAGGCCATGCGCCACATTGTGAACGGCCTGTTTGGAGAATACGGCGTGGTCTGCGTAGACGGCGATACTCCAGCGTTGAAACGGGCGTTCAGCTCTGTCGCGCAGCGGGAATTGACCGAGCAGGTAGGGTTCTCTGCCGTGACCAAAACCAACGCGGCGCTGGAGAAGCATTACAAGCCGCAGGTAATGGTGCGGGAAATCAATCTCTTTTACTTAGATACTAACCTGCGCGAACGCATTGTGCGGGAAGGCAGCCAGTACCAGGTTCTGAACACCGGTCTGGTTTTCACACAGGAACAGATTCTGCAACTGGCCCAAGACCAACCCGAGAGATTCAGCCCCAACGTGGTGTTGCGGCCCTTGTACCAGGAGCTGGTGTTGCCTAATCTGGCCTACATTGGCGGCGGGGCCGAGGTGGCCTATTGGTTCCAGTTGAAAGGGCTGTTTGAGGTGTTTGGAGTGCCGTATCCGGCGGTGATGCTGCGCAACTCGGCCCTGTACATCACCAAAGCCAATGCCCAGCGTCTGGAGAAACTGGGCTTTACGGTAACCGAGATGTTCAAAGAACTGCCAGACCTGAAGAAGCGCCTCGCCGAGCTGTTGAACCAGCAGGAAGTGAATCTGGAGCAACAGCGCACTGCGCTGGAAGCGGTTTTCCGGCAGGCAGAGGACATAGCCCGGGCCATTGATCCTACGTTAGTGAAAGCCGTGGGGGCCGAGGCGCAAAAAGCCCAGAACAGCCTGCAGATGCTGGAAAAGAAGCTGACCAAGGCCGTTGAAAACAAAAATGATACGGCTTACAACCAGTTGGCTAACCTAAAGGAAAAGCTTTTCCCCGCGGGGGTATTGCAGGAGCGCGTAGACAATCTGCTTACCTACCAAACCAACAATCCGGGCTTTATTCAGGAATTGGTAGACGCCTTTGAGCCGTTTGCCTATCGCTTCACCGTGCTTCAGGAGGAATAACCATGGCCTTGAAAGCGGATCTCAGGAAGGAATATTCATGTAAACGGAAGCAGTACTCCGCTGAAGAGTTGGACGCCCGTAGCCAGAAGATTGCCGATCTTTTCGTTTCTGTCTACGCCCCCCAGGCAGGGCAGACCATCCATACTTTTCTGCCCATCCGCCAGCAACAGGAGATCAACACCTGGCTTATCATCCGGCGGCTATGGCAGCAACAGGTGCAGGTGGCGGTACCGGTGGCTAACCCGCTGGACTTTTCCATGACCCATTTCCTGTTTACCCCAGATACTCCGCTACAAGAAACCAAATGGGGAATTCCTGAGCCGGTAAATGCCTTGCCCCTTCCCGAGTCTGAGATAGATATGGTTCTGGTTCCTTTGCTGGTGTTTGATTTGCAAGGCCACCGGGTGGGGTACGGCAAAGGCTTTTATGACCGTTTTCTGGCTCTTTTACCCAAAGCAAGCCAAAAACTGGGCCTGTCCCTGGAGCCTCCCATTGAGGTGATTGATGATGTGCACGTCAATGACCTAACGTTGGATGCCGTTATTACCCCCTCCCAGGTTTTTAAGTTCTAGCCGTTGCCGCAAGGCAGTTAGGCAAAATTGACTTATCCACTCCTTTCCGCTGAGCTTTTTGCCTGGATTTCAAAATCCAGGTCAAAAAAGATCATGCGGGCCATGGGGGTAAACCCGATGGTGATTGTCTCTCAAAGACGAATTGCTCCGCCTTTCCCGTAGCAGATGCTTTCAAGCCATTGCTTTTGCTGAGAACGTCCTTCAAAGAGGTATAAGCTGGCAGGTGTACATGAGCGGCTTGCCCATGGTAACGCAACTTGCCCTCTACTGCTTCTTTTTTGCGAACTCCTGTGCCTTCACCGGCTCCCATCTGATTTCTAGTGTTTGATTCTGCCGGATTTTTCTGTCAATAAGATGTAAGGTCTCCCAGAGAGAAGGTCGTTTAGCTTTTCCTAAAAAGGACATGGCCCCGCAGCGTTTTTAAGGAACCTGTTTAGGGTTTTTCAGAAACCGGCATTTTAAAGTAATTTCTCTGGTGCAAGCGTTTGCCGGTACCGTCGTTTTTAGGCTACTTTTATGAAAACAGGTCAAAAACGAGAGGTTTAAGTAAGTAGACAGAAAGAAGTAGATATTTCCTTTTCCTTGTCATCCTGAAAGGAGCTTGGTGGCGAGCGGTAGTAGCGCCTAAACAAAGCTTCTCTAGTTCGCCCACAAGATCTTTCCAAGATGACAGAATGTATATTTTAATTTGTCCTGCTCCTTATCTGTACATGGCCGCAAGCATCCGCTCGGGTCGCCGTTTTCAGGGTATTTTTATGAAAATAGGCCAAAAACACTAGATAGTTTCAAGGAAGGCTTTAGTGCTCGGCAAAAAAAAAGAGTAATTTTTTGCGCCGTTTTTAGGAGATATTTAAAATTATGAATATAATCCGGTCTCAATCTCCCGCATACCAGATATATTTCCTATTGCTTTCATTATCTTACCCAACTAAACTGTAACAAAGCATGAAAAAAACATTACTCTTATTCCTGGTGCTACTTTCTTCGCTGAGCATGGCCTTTGCGCAGCAGCGGGAAATCACCGGCAAGGTAACTGCCTCAGATGACGGCACTGCCTTGCCGGGTGTTAGCGTGGTAGTCAAAGGCACCACCAACGGAACCTCTACCGATGCGAGCGGTAACTTCAGTATTCGCGTGGCAGACAATGCCGCCGTTCTGGTTCTGAGTTATTTGGGGTACGTTCCCAGAGAAGTGCCCGTGTTAAACCAATCCACTCTAAACCTTAGCCTCACCCCAGACAACCAGCAACTGGGGGAAGTAGTGGTGACCGCCCTCGGGATTTCCCGGGAGAAGCGGGCGCTGGGCTACGCCACCCAGGAAGTGAAAGCCGAGGACATCTCCCGCAGCCGCCAGCCCAACGTGCTCAATGCGTTGCAGGGGCAGGTAGCCGGGGCCCAGATCTCCAGTACCGGCGGTGCCCCCGGCCAGGGAACCAGCATCAGAATCAGGGGGGTGAACTCCATTGACGCGGGCAGGTCCAACGAGCCGCTGTTTGTGATAGATGGGGTCTTGATGGATAACTCTACCTCCACCTTCGGCGATGATGCTTCCCTGAGGGGCATGAGCAACCGCGCCGCCGACATCAACCCAGATGATATTGCCAGTATCAACATTCTGAAAGGTGGGGCCGCCACGGCTTTGTATGGCTTAAGAGGAGCCAACGGCGTGGTGGTCATCACTACCAAAAAAGGCCAGGAAGGCTCCTTTAGAGTGAATTTCACCAGTAGCTTTGGGGTGGAGAATGTGAACAAGTTCCCAGAAGTGCAGCGTACCTACACGCAAGGGTACATGGGGGTTTACGACCCCAACAGTTTCTGGCCGGCCTGGGGCCCAACCGTAGCCGAGGCGCGGGAAATTGACCCCACCCACCCAGAAGAACTCTATAATAACCTTGAAAACGGGTACCAAACCGGTAAGCAGTACAGAAACTCGCTTTCTTTCTCTGGTGGCACAGAAAAAGTAACCTTCCTTTCTTCCCTGTCTTACCTGGACCACGAAGGCGTATTGCCTTTCACCGACTACAAGAACTTCTCTGCCCGCCTGAACACCGAGGTGAAAATAAGTGAGAAGTTTAGGACGGGGGCCAATTTCAACTTCATCAACTCCGGCGGGTACCGCTACAACGCCGACTATTACGGCGAAAGCCTGGCCTATTTCACAGACCGTTGGGACGTTAAGGACTACCAGAATCCAGACGGAACCCAAAAGTCACCCGGTGGTAATGACAACCCCCTTTACGGAGCCGCCACCAACCGCATGAAGGATAACGTGAACCGTTTCATTGGGGGCTTAACGTTTGGGTACTCTCCGTACCAGTGGCTGGACTTCAACTACAGAGTAGGCCTGGACACGTACACCGACAACAGATTGTCTACCGCCCCCGGTCTGCGCGGTATACCCGGCGAGAACAACTCTCCTAATGGGATTACTGGGCTTGAGGGGAGAGGGTATGTGGGTGAGTACAATACAAGTTTCAGGGCCATCAACTCCACCTTCGTGGCCACGCTCACGCACAACTTCGGCAGCGACCTGAAAGCTACCCTGCGCTTAGGCCATGACCTGTATGACAGAAGCATCAAACAAGTGGGGGTAATGGGGGCAGATCTTACCGTTTTTGATTGGTTTAACCTCGGAAACGCCAAAAAAGTGACCGCCAGCCAAAGCGAGTCAGACTATCGCCTGATGGGGATCTTTGGGGAAGCAACCCTTGATTACAAAGACTTTCTTTACCTCACCTTGACCGGAAGGAATGACGTGACCTCCTCCCTTAGAAGTCCCAACAACTCTTTCTTCTATCCGTCGGTGAGTTTAGGGTACGTGTTCTCCGAGCAGTTTGAACTTCCTTCTTTCATTAAGTATGGTAAACTGCGGCTCTCCTACGCCAAAGTAGGGAAAGATGCCTTGCCTTACTCCACTTCTACCGGGTACTCTGCTTACACCAGCCTTGCCTCTGGTTTAACCGGTTTCACTAGAGCCGCGGTGTTGGGAGACCCTAACCTGAAGCCTGAATTCACGAACACCTATGAAGCAGGCCTGGAGATGAATTTCCTGAACAACCGCTTAGGGTTTGACTTAACCTATTACCATTCCCTCAGCGAAGACCAAATCATCAACATTGCCGTTTCCAACACTACCGGTTACACCAATGCCGCGGTGAACGCCGGCACTATGAAAAACAGGGGAATTGAGGTGGTTTTGAACGCCACCCCTATCCAGAAAGGCGACTTTAGATGGGACACCAAACTGATCTACTCTGCCAACAGAAATGAGGTAGTGAGCTTACGGGAGGGCCTTACGGAGATTGCGATGGGTTCCCATTTCGGCTACCTGAACGCAGGGGTCACCATGAAAATAGTACCGGGGCAACCTTACGGTAACCTGTACGGCACCCATTACCTGCGCTACTACGGCACTGATACCCCAGACCCCATGTTTACGGACACTTCCAGGCCAATGGTGATTGGAGCAAATGGTTTCCCGGTGCTTGCCCCTGCCAGAAGCCAGAAAATCCTGGGCAACACCCAGCCTGACTGGATTGGCGGTTTCACCAATACCTTCAGCTTCAAAGGCCTCAGTCTGTCGGCTGTGATTGACGCCCGCTATGGTCAGGAGAAATACAACCAGCTGGAGAACTTCTACTCCGCCTTCGGCAAGGCAGACTACACCGCCAACCGCAACGAGTTCCATGTGTTTGAGGGAGTGTTGGCAGACGGCACCCCTAACACCAAGCAAGTATGGTTAGGCCAAGGAAAGGGGCCAGATGGCGTAGATTATGGGGTTGGTTACTACCGTACTATTCATAGAGCAGTCTCTGAAGAATTTGTGCAGGATGCCTCCTGGATAAGGTTGCGTACGCTTACCCTCAACTACAGCCTGCCTACTGCCTGGCTTCCGCAGAAGTTTATCAAAAATGCCTCTCTTTCCGCCACCGGCAACAACCTGTGGCTGTCAACGGATTATTATGGCTATGACCCCGAGACAAGCTCTTTTAGCAGCGGAAGCAACGTAGATGGTTTCTCGGGCTTTACCTATCCGGCTGTCAGAAGCTTCTTTTTCACCCTTAATGTAGGTTTCTAACCTTTAAAGTATATGAAAAAAGTCTATAGATATATTCTCCCCTTTGTAGTGATAGGGGGCCTGGGGCTACAGAGCTGTGATGACTACTTTGACCTGAATGAAAACCCCAATCAGGTGTCCAATCCGTCGCTGGCTTCCTTGCTTTCCACCGCTACCCACAAATCTGGGGCTACCAACTACAGCGTAGCCAGCATCACCTCTTATTTTGCCCAACACCTGGCCAACCCGTCTCCCTCCGGGGCCACCGATACCTACGAGATAGCTAACTACTCCGGCACCTGGAATTCGCTTTACCTGGCCATGGCCGATATTTACGACCTGCGGAAAAAAGCGGTAGAATTGGGCAACAGTGAGTACCTGGGCGTGGCCAATGTATTGATGGCCTACAACCTGGCCATGGTCACTGATTTATTTGGCGATGCCCCTTACTCAGAGGCGTTCAACTTGAGCTCGCTTGCGCCTAAATATGACAGCCAGGAGCAACTGTACGCAGAAACCCTTACCTTGCTCAACGAGGCCATCACAGAACTGGCCAAAGCTGACGCGCCCGTTAAGCTAGATGCCGCCAGTGACTTGATCTATGCCGGCAACCGGGCCAAGTGGCTTAAACTGGCGTATGCCCTCAAGGCGCGGCAGTTAAACAAAGTAAGCAAAACCGCCTCGTACGCACCCGCACAGGTATTAACGGCCGTAGAAAATTCTTTCACCAGCAACGCCGATGATGCAGGGATGAATTCTTTCTTCAGCCGCAACTTTTGGGCGGGAGTGGCTTTGTCCAATTCAAACAACTTGTTGGGCGGGTGGCTGTCAGAACAACTGGTTGACCACTTGAACGGCACCACCTATGGGTTCGTAGACCCGCGGCTTTCCAAGATCGCCTCGGCTACGGTCACCAACACCTATATAGGCACTATCAACGGTGCTGGGAACCGAGGCACTGCCAGCACCACGTTGAAAGATGAAAGTTACATTTCCCTGACTTCCCCTTTCACCAGCGACACCTCGCCCATCTTTTTGGTGACCTACGCCGAGCTGAAATTCGTGGAGGCCGAGGCTGCTTTCCGGGCCAATGACAAAGCCCGGGCGTATACCGCCTACCTAGCGGGCATCAGTGCCAGCATGGACAAGCTTGGGGTCTCAGCCACCGACAAAGCCGCCTACCTGGCCAACCCGGCCGTGGGCGTAGGGGCCGCTAACCTTACCCTGGAGCTCATCTTCAAGGAGAAATACGTGACCACCTACCTCAATCCGGAAGCCTGGAACGATGCCCGCCGGTTTGACTACCAGTACAAGAACTTCACGCTGCCGGCCAATGCCGCCCTTACCACTTTCATTAGACGGGTATCCTACCCAACCGATGAAATCAGCCGGAACGGAGCCAACGTGCCAGCCGTAGGTTCATTAGCTGACAGATTGTGGTGGGATAAATAAGCTGTTTCCATCAATTATAAACAGAAGGGGCCGGTACACTACCGGCCTCTTCTGTTTTCATGCCGTCTTAAGAAAAACGGCATGAAAACGTTTTGCCTACTGCTCTTCAAAAAACGATAACAAAGCCCCGGCGTAACTGTCATTCCAGCCTTCTACCAGATCATCATAAGCTTCCTCTGGGATGTTGGTCTGCTTTACTTCCATGGAGCAGCCCTGCTTGTGCGGGTGCAGTTTGATGGTGACAATAGAATCTTCGGGTTCGCCTTCAAAATACCACTGCTGCACGATCTTCCTGTTTTCCTCGAAGGCCAGGTTCTTGCCCACAATGCTGCCCTCCCAGAGCGAGAACTCGGTACCGGGCTCCGTGGACATCTCGGCTGGCTCGCCCGTCCAGATTTCCAGCGTGATGGGGTTGGTTAGCGCTATATACACTTCTTCTGGGGTGGCGGGCAGGAGGTAATACTTCTTAAATTCTTTCATAGAGATAAACGTGTTGGGCGAAGGTAAAATGGCGGTGGGTAGTCTGCTGCTTCCTGCTCCTACTTTATTTCGGTGATGTCTCCCTGGGGCGAAATCTTGAACCGTTTGCGGGTGACGGTGAGTTTTCTGGTGTTGGGAACCTCATTGTACTCCGCGTCAAATTGCCAGCGGGTGGTGCTGTCTATGTGCACAATGGTGAAGTCTTTCTGAATGGTGTACTGCTCACTGTGCTTGATGCCGGGCTCCTCCCCGCAGGGCGTGAATTTCAGATCCTGCTCGTCTAGCTTGGTGCCGTCTGGATGGTAGGTTCTAATTCTGGGGATCGTTTCATCGGCGGGGAAAAGCAGCAATAAGGCAGTCACCTCTTTACTGACGGGAAAGCGGCGGTAAGGGAGTTCATGAGGTTTTAGGTAATGACTGGCCACCGTAGTGTCTAACCTGGGGCCGATGGCATAGTCAAAAGCGCACGTGGCTTTAAAGGGTAAAGGCAACACGGGCAGTTCAGCAGAAAAGCTGGCAAAGGAAACGGCAGGGGCAGCATCTACCACCTGTTCTACCGAAGGGTTGGTTTCATATTGAGCCGTGTTGTCTCTGGAGCAGGAAGTAAGTGCGCCTAAAAAGAGCAACAGCCCGAAAAGCATTTTTCTCATAGAAGCTTTATACGGAAAATTCTATATAAAAGGCTTGGTCTGGGGCCAGAAGCTACCTTCCAACCTGCTGCCGGGCGCTTTCCCTTTCTGTTTTTGCCTCATTTTCTGAAAAAGAGGCGAAAAACCGGAACAGCTCACAAGATGCCCTTGCCGTAAATCAGCGCCATAGCAGAACCAAAAAGGAGGAAATCTGATGCAGAAGAGTGCTCTCGGATTGGACTTTCGACATTTTATTTAAAAGGAATGTTTTCACTCGCTCGCGTCCCGCGAGTGTTCTGTTCTAGTTTATCATTACTTTGACTATCTAAATCTCTAACAATTCTACTGCAAGGGTTTCCCTCCAAGATAAGCTTGAAAGGGGTGAGCTTAGCGCTCCAGCGTCTCCTGCAAAGGCGTAAGAAAGCAAACCAACCAGGTTCTGTTGAAGTGACTGTATGATGAAAAAAGCCGCACCCCATTCAAGGGCTGCGGCTTTTGGGTGCTCCGTTCTGATGGGAGATTATTCCTCGTCTTCAGGAGTGGCTCTACGGGCAGCCTGAGGTCTCTTGTTGGTTTGTTCCGTCTCTTTATTGATCTCGGTAATGTCTACCGTTTGGGAGAAGTCGCCCAGCAGGTGTTTAGAGAAATAATCAGCGGTCATCCAGAAGGAATACTCGGTCATGTCACCGTAGCCGTGGCGTTGACCAGGCATGAGCACCAGATCAAAGCGTTTGTTGGCTTTAATCAGGGCATCGGCCATTCTAATGGTATTGGCGGGGTGCACGTTGTTGTCCACGTCGCCGTGGGTAAGGAGCAGGTGCCCTTTCAGGTTCTTGGCCAGGTCTGGGTTTTTGTCAATGGCGTACTGGAACGTGGTATCGCCTTTGGCGGTGATCACTTCTTTTACGCCGTGGTGTTTCTCAGACCACCAGCGGTTGTAAATGTTGTTCTCATGGTTACCAGCACCAGATACCGCCACCTTGAAGAAGTCGGGGTACACCAGCATAGCAGCGGTAGACATGAATCCGCCGCCGGAGTGACCGGTGATACCTACTTTATCCGCATCAATGAAGTCATATTTGTCTGCCAATTGCTCTACAGCGGCCTTCTTGTCTGCCAAGCCGTAATCACGCAGGTTGCCGTAACCGTAGGTGTGGTACCATTTGGAGCGGGCCGGGTGACCGCCGCGGTTTCCTACGGTAATCACAATGAACCCCAGTTGCGCCAGACGATCCATGCGGTCCATGCTTCTGCCGAAGGCTTTGTTCACGGCTTCGGTCTGGGGGCCTGGATAGATGTACTCAATGATGGGGTATTTCTTGGTAGAGTCAAAGTCAAAAGGTTTGTACATGACCCCGTACAAATCGGTCACGCCGTCATCTGCTTTCACTTTAAACGGCTCCGGGAATTTGTACCCGGCGGCCATTAGGCTAGACAAGTCGGCCGTTTCCAGATCCATCACTTTCTTGCCGTTGCTGTTATACAAGGCAGATTTGGGCACTGTATTCACGCGCGATGAGGTGTTCACGAAGAACTTGCGGCTGTCGTTCATGCTCACCTGGTGGTCAAAGTTGCCGCTGTTCAATAGTTTGAGGCCAGAACCGTCAAAGTTGATGCGGTACAGGTGCAGGTAATACGGGTCTTCCTTGGCTTCGCGGCCGTTGGCGGTGAAGTAAAGCACGCGGGCTTTGTCATCAATCCCTATAATCTCTTCGCAGTGGAAAGGGCCCTTGGTGATCTGGTTTTTCAGTTTGCCGTTGCCGTCGTACAGGTAGAAGTGTCCCCAACCGTCACGCTCAGACCAGTGGATCAGCTCGTTTCCGCCGTTCACCAGGCCTACGCGGCTTACCTCTACATAGGTGTTGAACCGCTCGTCAATCAAAGGTTTTACGGTGCCGGTAGGAACATCCAGAGAAAGTACGTCAATCTTCTTCAGGTCGCGGCTGGTGCGGGTAAAATAGACCTTGTCTCTGGTGCCGTGCCATAGGTTGGCGCGGAACTCGTCATCACGGGAGCTTTGCTTGGCGGGTGCCGGCCACACCGAGATCTCCTGGTCTTTGAAAGCGGCGGCGTTGATCTTCTTAGCGGTTTTGTCCGTGAAGTTGAACAAAAGCAATTCTCTGACGGGCGCTTCTTTCTCGCCGGGCATCTGGTACTTGTAGGTTTCCAAAGCCGGACGGCCAGCGGCGGTGTTGTGCAGTACCCACAGGTCTTTCACTTTGCGGGCATCGGTGCGGGTCATGATGAAGTACTTAGAATCTGGCGACCACATAAGGAAGGCGGGCTTCCGGTTCTTTCTGTTTTTCTCGCGCTCCACGTTGGTTTCGCCTTGAGAGTCGCCGTAGGAATAGTGCTCCACGCCATCGGTGGTGAACTTGGTTTCTACAATGGTAGAGTCTTTCTCGTTCTTGAGGGCTTTCTCATAGTTGGCGCGATCCATCCAGTACAGGTTATGCTCTTTGGCGAACACCACAAATTTCTGATCGGGCGAGATGGAGGCCCACGTAGGCTTGCGTTTCGGCTTATTGTAATCCTTTAGCTCGGTCAGTTTGCGGGTGGCCAGGTTATACTGAAAATAGTGGGTTTTCTTCTCCAGCGAATCGGCGGCCTTTTTATCAATCCGGTCTTTCTTTACCTGATCAATGGTGCTTTTGACCTCAAACTGAACGTTCTTCTCGTCATCGGTGAACTTGAGGTTCTCCAGCGGAAGGTGCTGCGCATCAAAGGGGTCACGTACCACCAGGGTGATGTCGGCGGCCAGCTGGTCGGTGTTGAAGATGGCTTGTTTTGACTTTTTAGCCGGGTCTACAAGGTACCAGTTCTTGCCGTTGGAAGTCTCGTACATGTACCAGAACCGGTCGGTTTGCTTGAGCCAGTGCGGGTCTAAGCTGGTGGTGAAGATAAGCTTTTCCAGTTTTTTAGGGGAGAAACGGGAGGCCAACTGGTAATTGGCTTTGGCAGGTTGCCCCGTTTGGGCGTGCCCTCCCAGGCTTACCAACAGAAAGGCAGCCAGAAAATAAAGGGTTCTCATGTAAAGGGTTTTGTATGGTACTGTTTGGAAGTTGGAAGATACGGAATTAAGGGTAGATTTTAACAAAGGGTTGGATGGATGGGGACGTCGTTCTCTTGTTGTGCATCATTTGCTGTGCGTGGAGTTAGCGCCAGCGCTCTACGCACTTGGTGGACAGCCAATCTCCTGATTGGCGAAACGGGTGAGCTGCTTACTTTCTACTTCCTTTCTTACTAGGCTCAGGCTACAGATGCGCTCTGCGCACGTTTGTCAGGTTGATCCTTGCTGTTCAACCTAACCACAAGAATGGAGAAGCCCTGAACCCGCTGCCGCTCAGACAGGCGGTACTTCAGGAAGGTACCACCCGGTAAAAGCCTTCCGTTCCATAGGGAGCTTGGGTTATTGCTGTCTGGACTGCCGCTGCTTGCGCTTCCCCTCGCTTCGGGCTACGCAGGCGGCCCTCCGATGGGGAAGGCGCAGGAGGCGGGTTGCTGCTTGTTCTGCTGCAATGCCCTCATCGTCCTGCAGACGGGTAGAAGTCAAGCGGTAGAAGAATGGCTTATAAGAATATTCCCCTCCTGAAGGCTTATCTTGTAGGGAAACTTTTGCTGATGCCGCTGTTCGGGCCTAACCTGCCTGCTTCCAGAGTTCCACCCCGAAAGAGCGGGGATGGTGTTTTGGGCCTGTTTTGCGGAAAACACCCTTAAAAAGCCGTTACAGAGATTTAACCCCGCGCGTCATTTCCCTTTTGCCCGGAGGGCCTGGCAACGCTTCTACGGTAAAGCCAGCGGCTTTCAGGCTTCTTTTGAAGCTGCCCTTGGCGCAATACGTGACCAGGGTGCCGCCGGGTGCCAGGCTGTCGTGCATTTTCTGGAAGATGGCATCTGTCCACAAGTGCGGCTGTTTTTCGGGGGCGAAGGCATCAAAATAGATGAGGTCATAGCTTTCCGGGGCCGGGGAGAAGGTTTCCAGATCGGTTTCCAGTTTGCGGAGGAGGAAGTGGGGGGTAATGGGTACGGGTTGCTCCCAAGGGGCGGCGTGCAGCGGCTTAAAGAAGTCCAGCAACTCTGGGTTGAGAATGAATCTGTCAAACTGCAGCTGCGCCACCACCTCCGGCGTGAGCGGATATTTCTCCAGGGTATCATAGTGGACGGTCGCCCCCGAAACCAAGGTGTGTTGCAAGGTGAGCAGGGCGTTAAGGCCGGTTCCAAAGCCAACTTCCAGCAAGCGAACGGCAGGCTGGCGTTCCAGCGTCGCTTCCAGCCCCATTTTGATAAACACGTGCAAAGATTCCTGCAACGCACCGTGTACCGAGTGGTAATGCTCATTCAGTTCGGGGACGAAAAGCGTGGTAGAACCGTCTCTGGTTTGTCTTACTTCAAGATTCATGGACGGAAATATAGTTAAGAATTAAGAATTAGGAATGGGGAGCGTGTGTTTTGGCCTCTTTCTTCAGAAAACGGGCTTAAAACGGGGCCAGACCTAAAAAGATAGCTAGCCTAAATCTTGAGGGGACACTGCTGGCAGCGGCCAGGATCAGATTATTCGTTTTAGCCCCATTTCCCTGAAAACAGGGCTAAAACAGAAAAACGCCCTCTGTAGAAAGACGCTTTATGAAGATTGTAATTAAAGACGGTTGGGAAAGAAGTTGCGCAATCCCGCCGGTGGTTCCCGGCGAGTCTGGAGTCTCGCTTCATCCCAAGTCACGAGATTGGAGTCTTGCGCCAGTTGGTTCTAAACCTATGAGGCCTTGGTTCGCGTTTTGGGTCTGCTTCCAAGATGCCGCAATACCGCCTGCTCCAAAGACCTCGTAGTGTGCGCCGCTCCTGCGAGTGTCTGGCGCCAAGGCCGTTTTCGGCCCGTTTTCCATAAACCAGCCTCAAAACGCATTAGCAAAACTACGGAGAGACCACTTTCTAGGAAGGCCAATTCCCAATTACTAATTATTCAGTCAATGTAGCCTTCATACTGGATGCTGCTCACTTTGCCTTTAGACAGGTGGAACCTGAGCCAGGAGGTGCGTTCCCAGTCGCAGACCTCAATCACGTTTTTCTGCTCTTTGATGAACAGCTTGTAGTCCAGTAATTTCTGCAGTAACTCCTGGCGGGAGCACCCTACCTTGATGCCGTTCCGCAAGGCCAGGTTGGGGCTTTTGATGTCGGCGTAGGAGAGCAGGAAGCGTTTGGTGTACATGGGGTAGTACAGCTCTACGGTGCTGGAATCAAAGTTGAGCTGGAAAAGGGTGTCAATGTACCGGGCTTTGTGCTGGTTGGTGACGGTGTCTTTCAGTACCTGGAGCTTGGTGCGGATCTGGGCCGCATAGTGCTGCAAAACCGGCTCTTCTACCGGCAAGAAAGGGTTGTTGATGAACGCCGCCGCCTTCATTACCTCGGGGTTTTCCTGAGATACCAGCTGCAGGCGTTCATAAAAGGCCTCCATGCGGGCAAGATTGTTGAAGTTAGGCGCGTAGGAGTTCTTGGGAGCAGTAGATTTGGGCTTCACCCCGGCTCTTGCTACCCGCGGACTGTCTGGTTCCTGATTTCCTTGGCAGGCGCCATGTACCCCCAGGGGGAGCCAACATAAGATCACTAACAGCCGCCACATACCCGTAATAGAAAATAAAAGAGAAATAGTAAGGAAGGTGTTCTGTATACGGAGAAACCCTCTGCAAAGCTACGTACAAGCCCTGCATTTCTGGTATATTTTTAAGACCCCTATCCTGCGGGATACCCCTACATGTTGAAGCCTGATTTCTCTGCTGCGCACGGGCGTTGCCCGAAAAGGAAAGCAGAACCCAACCGCTGCTTGAAAGCGGCACAGCAACGGAAGCAAACCCGCCGGAGGGGCCGTTTTGGGGTTGTTTTTGGTAAAACAACCCCAAAACGGCTATTTTCTGAAACGGCCTTCAGCGGGCGGGCGGCCAGCCATTTGGGCGTCTGTTGATTCTTCATGGGGCAATTCCCGTATCTCAATCCTGACGGAGTTATGGTTGGGCTTGACGGGTTGCCCGTAGGTGTCGGCGTATTCCTGGGTTATTTCGGCCCCGAAGAAAATGATGAGCGAAGAATAGTACACCCACGAAAGCAGAATGACCATGGAACCCGCCGCGCCGTAAGAACTGCTGAAATCACTTTGGCCCAGGTACCAGCCAATGAGGTATTTTCCCAGCAAGAAGAGGAAAGCCGTCACTAAAGCTCCCACCCACACATCGCGCCAGCGGATGATTGCATCTGGCAGGTATTTGAAAATCAGGGCAAAAAGGAGTGAAATAAAGCCCATGGACACGATGACATCCAGCAGGTAGATGAACACGATGGCTATATCAGGAAGTAGCCGCTGGAGGTAGTCTGTGAGGACGCCAATGACGGCACTTACCACTAAACTCACCAGCAGCAGAAACGCAATGCTGAGAATCATCCCGAAAGACAGAATCCGATCCATGACCAGTTTAAGGATGCCGTTCTTGGGCTTGGTCTGTAGGTTCCAAACATTGTTCAAGGACTCCTGCAGGGTCACAAAGATGGTGGTGCCGGCAAAAAACAGGGTGCCTAGCCCTATCCAGGTGGCAAGTGGGTTAGGGCCTTCCAGGTGCAATTTGGTAATCATGGTCTGGATCTCGGCGGCCGCTTCAGACCCTACCAAGCCTTTGATTTGGGCGTACAACTGTCCACTCACAGCTTCCTCCCCAAAGAAATAGCCCGCTGAGCGTATCACAATAAACAAGAGCGGCGGCAGCGAGAAAATAGTATTATAGGAGAGCGCCGCCGCCAGCCGCAGGGAGTTGTTCTTCATGAACTCCGATGCGGAATTCGTGATAAGCGCAAAAATGCCTTTTATAGTATATTTCGCCATTCGCGTTGAATCAGATAATAGATGTATTGAAACTACGGGAGAAACTCGCAATTGTTAACGGCACACCGCTTTTGAGCAGATGGGGAGATGGAATGATTGAGAGAATGAGAGAAGAAAGAACTTCAAGTATGTCTGGCAGAAGTAGAGGCATCATTTTGGAGCTGTTTTGCGGGAAACAGGCTTGAAACGGCATCGGCGCAGACACTCGTAGGAGCTGCGGGAGCAGGCGGCATTGCGGAAGGAGGCCCAAAACGCGAAAGCCTGTGAGGTCTCCAAGACCTCACAGGTTTAGAGCCTACTGGCGCCAGACTCTAGTCTCGGGACTTGGGAGGAAGCGAGTCTCCAGACTTGCCGGGAACCACAGTTTTGCGTAAGGCAACCCAATTCCTAACTCTCCCATTCTCCCAATCCTGCCATCTCTCACTGAAAAGAAAGCGTGAGTTGCCCCGAGGCCAGGAAACGCGTTTGTACGCCGGTGGGGGTCACATACAAAGTATCTGGGTCAAGGGTGAAGTTGGTGCCGCGCAAAAGAAACCGTTCCTGCAGTTTGTTTTCTTTGAGGCCGGTTTGTAGGGCTTCGCGCAGAGCGGTTAGGTGGCTTTTAACCGGAACCGTCATCTGCTTTTCCAGTTCTGTTCTGAAGCGGTTTTGGAGAAGCCACTGGGCCGTGTTAATCAGTTGGTCGCGGGTTTGCAGGGTGTATTCCAGGTTTTGCACCTTTATGCTTTGGGTGGCGGCCTCATAGAAAGGCGTGGCCTGCAACAACACTTTCCCGCTGAATTTCTTTTTGAGGAAAGCCGCTTTGGTCTGGCCGCTTACGTCCAGGGCCAGGAGCAGCTTGGTGCCTTTCCCGCTGATGGTAATGTCATGAATGGTAAGTTGGTGCTTGCCTCCCTCAAAGCTGAAGTCCTGGCCTTTGAGTTCTTTCTGCAGCACCTGCGTGAGATAGGAATAGGAAATATCGCTGGCAATGTTGAGTTGCGCCACCGGCGGAAGGGTGCGCGTAGGCGTGTAATTCGGCAGAGCCGCTGGTTTGGCTTGGGTTGGCTTTTGGCCCGAGAGCACTTTGATATAAGCGTCAATCCCTACTTGCAGGCTCAGTTGATTCTGCTGAAGCTCCAGTGGGGTAAGCCGAACGGCCTGCGGTTCAATGGAAAGCCAGGTATTGTATTGTTCATTGAGCTGCAGCGGTTCCTGCAGTTGTTCCCAGGCCAGGCTTAAGTAAGTTGGCAACGGAATGCGCTTTTGTAGTTCCTGGTCTAATAGCAGGAACATGGGAGCGAGTTGGGCTTTCAGCTTAGATTCTATAAAAGGGGCCAGATTCAGGTTCAAAGGGCCTAACGAGAGAGTGGGCTTCCGGTTTCCCCAGGCGAAATCTCCGTTGGTGTAGCTTTTTAAGGTATAATTGGGTTGGAGTTGCAGGCGGCTCTCGGTGCGGACGGTCACCTCAAATTCTGTTTCCTCGGTCTTCTGAATTCTTTTGCACAGTTCGCAGGCGTTCCATTGCCAGCGGCCTTTGGCCCAGATTCTGAGCGGAACCTCCATGGATAATTTGCTGAACTCGGCCTTTAATTTTAGAGGGCCTGCTTTGGTGACTTTGACCATGAGGTCATCGTCCTGCAGGTTGTCGTCCTGGTAAATGACGCCGGTTAGCTCCTGGTTCAGAATTCCCTCCAACGCAGTGACCGGAATAGAGATAGGCAAAGTAATGGTGGAAAGCTGGGGTTCTGGTAGCGGCTGGGCAGCCACCGTAACCTCCGGCTCCGTGGCCTTGAGGGTCGTGGACTTCTGGCAACCAGTGGGGAGGCACAGGCAAAACAGGACAGAAACGTAAAAAAGAAGAGAGTGCCCTCGCATGCTGTGGTTAGATTGGTGGCTCTTGCAGAAGCAGAAAGCAAATTTAAGCCCGTTTTATGAAAATAGTGCTAAAACAGGCTACTCTTTGGCCATGAGAAGTTGATCCAGAAACTCGCGCACGTCTTCTTCTGAAGACAGCAAGGCGCAGGCGCGCAGGGTGGCTTTGTAATAAATGGCGAAGAAGGGCGTGCCGGTCAGTTTCACCTCCTTGCTGGACACCGGGTTCTCGGCGGCATCCATCTGCAGGAAGGTAATGCCTTGGTACATGGGGTTCTCTGAGAATCGCTTGAACGAGGGAGCCAGCGCTTTGCAGATGAGGCAGTCTTCGTCTATGAATTTGACAATTACGCGCTCTTTGGCAAAAATGATGGAGCGAAGTTCAGTGTCAGAGGAGGTCTGGATGGCCATTGGTAAAAAGAATGTTCTGCTATAAAATAACGGGGAATACTGCCGTAGGTTAAAAAAGAACACGCTTTAAAGCAGAAAGAGTGGTTACTCTTTCTGCAGCAGCCATTCTTTTCTGGTAATGGGCGCCTGTTCTAATGCCGAAGACAATTCCTGGTCTGAGGAGAACTGCAGTTGGGTAAGGCAGCGGGCCTCTACGCTCAAGGCCACCTGTTTTTCCTGAAAGGGCCACGGCGAAACCCGCACCGTTCCGGTTTTCAGTTGGGTTGCCTCGTACCGTATCTGGTCTGGCCCGTTGCTTATCTCCAGCGCGCGCTCCATCTCGGGCAACTCATTGCGGCAGAGAATAAGCGAAAAGCGGTCGCACCACTGCATGAAGTCATACGCATACTGGGCCTGGGCTTTCTTGATTTTCAGGCCGTGCCGCCACTTTTTCTGCGAGGCGAGTTGTTCGTCCAGGAAATCGTCCCACAGTTTTTTCTGGCCGCGCAGTTCCTCGTACAGAAAAGAAAGGTGCATGCTGGTGAGCAAACTGCGCCACCGGCCTTGGAACCTAGCTTCCTGCATGACCTGTTGCGCCTGTTCCAGGCAGAAAGGCAGTTGGGTGAAATTAGCGGGTGCCCCGGCGGGCGTGAGGGCGTAACGGCCCGTGAGGTCTCGCTGGCCGTCATCATGCTGCGCAATGGCGGCCAGGGTTTGCAGGAAGTGGAGCGGCCTTTTTTCTGTCTGCCACGCAAAACCAATCTCCGCTGCCAGTAAAGCGTGCGCCTGCTGGTAAATAATCTCCCAGCCTTTCTCGTGTGGGTTTACAATCATCGCTTCTTTCTGCCGTGGGTGGTCATCTGCTAGAGAACAGAAAGGTGTACGGCTGCCGCCGAAGAGTGGCGTTCTGTTTAGACGCTGTTTTCTGAAAAAGAAGCTAAAAACCAAATGTACTGAACAGAATTTTGCCGCGAGCAAGAGCCATAAGAAAATTGGTTTATGCAGTTGTTCAATATAAGTACGCGGACAAAATTAGTTTGACCTACTTTTCTTGTTGTCCTCCTGGAAGGATCTTGGTGGCGAACGGCAATAGCGCTCCATCAAAGCTATTCTAGTTCGCCCACAAGACCCTGCCAGGAGGACAAATAGTATAAAGTAATGCTGTCTCCGTACTTAGAAGACAGTACATAAGTAAAAGCTAAGGTATAGAATGGGGCACCATATTTGATGGTTTGAGTATATTCAGATAATGTTGAAACTGGAATGAGCTGACTTCTGAAGAAATATATCTAAAATAAAGTTGGATGATGGACTTTTATGACTTTTAAATACTTTAAAGAATTATATATGACAACTTTGAGCAAATGCACTCTGTTAATCAATGAATACTTATTGATGAGAGTGAATTTGAAAGCTTTAAAAGCAAATTTATAGCCGTTTGAGAAGTTGTTTGAGTTAAAGGAGATGGTTGATTTGAATAGATATTGTAAATAATTAGTGAGTTTTCTAGTAATCTCAAGTTTGGTGTTAAATTGAAGGACAGAAAGTTGTAAGCCTATCTTAGATGCTAACCCACTAAGAGGTAAAGCTTTACTAGGCCAATAGTGCAGAATATAAGTATCGCTTGGGTGCACTTTAGTAACGGTTTGAAGTACCAAAGCAAAAGCAAGTTGCTCACTGACGTGGAAAGAGGTTGCTTTGAAAATTTCTTCAGTTAACCGGTAAACATCAGGAATGTACCTTGCTATCTCACTGGACATGCCTAGTACGCCAGCATTCCATGAGACATTGCGTTTGTCAAAACAGTAGGAGTCATCTCCAATCTGGAAGCTTTTGCCCTCCAACCATTTCATGAAATCAGCATTCTGCTTAGGGGTGGCATAGGGATACCCTTCCTGAAAGGTGAAATCCATTAAATGCATGAAACTGGTGCCCGGCATGATCCCTTGTACCAAAGGGGAAGGGTCAGCAATAAAAAAGGTATCTGAATCAAGAAACAATAAGTTGTCATTTGGGTAAGCGGTAAAGCTGTCTTCAATGACTGCAATTTTCCTGAAGAACTTAAATTGATTACCCTGCAACATATCCTCCCATCTTTCGGGAGTGATCAAATGATACCTAACTTCAATACCTTCAAAGTAAGGCTCAAAATGAGATGTGTTATCAGTGTAAAGCAGGAATCTGATATCTTCCTTTTTGCCACTGTACCAAGACCAAAAGCTTAGAATACAGAGTGCTGTTCTGCTGTGCTCCTTCTCGTCACCATAAGATAATAAAGTTATGTTTGTCATCGGTTTTACTAAGGTGAGCTAGAGATTGACTTGGGAGTAAAGGCTTATATAAATTCCTGTGTTTATCAGATGGTTGTAAAGATTCCTGCAGGAGGAATGAAGATAAAGAGCTTGCCGATATGGGTAGTCAATAAGTTCACGGAAGAATCTATCATAGGCTTAAACTCTTCCCTTGGTTAGGGTAGTATCAATTATTTATCCGCTTCAAGTGCAGCAGCATGTCATCGGTCATGGTGTGCAGGTCGTATTGCGGGTTCCAGCCCCAATCCTGTCGGGCCGCCAGGTCATTGATGCTCTGCGGCCACGAATCTGCTATCTGCTGCCGTGAATCTGGGGCATACGTGATGGTGAAAGCTGGGTAATGGCGCTGAATGCTGGCGGCAATCTCCTGGGGCGTAAAGCTCATGGCGGCCAGGTTGTAAGACGACCGCACCTTCACTTGCTCAATAGGGGCGTGCATCAAATCCAGCGTGGCTTTGAGGGCGTCTGGCATGTACATCATGGGCAGGCGGGTGTGCTCGCTCAGGAAGCATTTGTAAGTGCCGGTAGCCAGCGCCTGGTGATAAATATCCACGGCATAGTCAGTGGTGCCGCCGCCGGGCAGGGCCTTGTAGCCAATAAGGCCTGGGTAGCGGAGGCTGCGCACGTCTAAGCCATATTTCTGGAAGTAGTACTCGCACCACCGCTCACCGGCCTGCTTGCTGATGCCGTACACGGTATTAGGATCCATGATGGTGTCCTGCGGCGTATTCTCGCGGGGTGTGTTCGGGCCGAAAACCGCGATGGAAGACGGCCAGTACACTTTCTCCACCTTCTGCTCCAGGGCGAAGTCCAGCACGTTAAACAAACCGTCCATGTTCAGGCGCCAGGCAAACTTGGGGTTCTTCTCGCCGGTGGCAGAGAGGATGGCGGCCAAATGGTAAATCTGCTTGAATTTGTAGCGCGACGCCAGTTCGGTGAGGTGCTGCGGGGTGAGTACGTCCACAATCTCAAAAGGCCCGCTTTCGCGCAGGTCGGCTTGCTTGGGGTACTGGATATCAGCGGCCACCACGTTGGCATCGCCGTACATCTTTCTTAATTCAAGGGTGAGTTCAGAGCCCAACTGTCCGCAGGCGCCTATCACTAGAATGGCATTTTTTTGTTTTGTCATGCAGGTGCTGAATGAAAAAACAAATGTACGTTATTCAACTGGCTCCAAAAAATAGGGGGGAGTGCTGGGGTTTTGTATCTTTGAAAGTAAAATACGCGGCCCGGCCTGAAAGACTTAGTAGTTTCCATGCCTTTCCGTTTTTAGGGTGTTTTGGGCAAAAGAAGCCAGAAACCGCGTAAGTCTACGTAGAGTCCACTTTATCTATCTGATATGTACGAAACCTTAAAACCAGATTTAGAACAGCAGTTAGCCGACATCAAAGCCAACGGCTTATATAAAAGCGAGCGCATCATCACCACGCCGCAGCACGCCGAGATCATGACCCAGCAAACCGGCGAAGTCCTGAACTTCTGCGCGAACAACTATCTGGGCCTTTCCTCGCACCCGGCAGTACTTGAGGCGGCCAAACGCACCCTGGACACCCACGGCTACGGCATGAGTTCGGTGCGGTTTATCTGCGGAACCCAGGACATCCACAAACAACTGGAGCAGAAACTGGCCGAGTTCCTGGGCACCGAGGACACCATTCTGTACGCGGCGGCCTTTGACGCCAACGGCGGCGTGTTTGAGCCCCTGTTTGACGAGCAGTCCGCCATTATCTCAGACGCTTTGAATCATGCTTCCATTATTGACGGCATCCGGTTGTGCAAGGCGCAGCGCTACCGTTACGAGCACAACAACATGGCCGATCTGGAAGCCAAATTGCAGGAAGCCCAAGGCGCCAAGCACCGCATCATTGTCACCGATGGATCTTTCTCCATGGACGGCACCATCGCGCAACTGGACAAAATCTGTGATTTAGCTGATCAGTACAAAGCTCTGGTGTTGGTAGATGAGTCGCACTCCAGCGGTTTCATTGGCAAAACCGGCCGCGGCACGCACGAGTACCACAACGTGATGGGCCGGGTAGATATTATCACGGGTACCTTGGGCAAAGCCTTGGGCGGCGCAATGGGGGGCTTCACCACCGGCCGCAAAGAGATCATTGACATGCTGCGCCAGCGCTCGCGCCCGTACCTGTTCTCTAACTCGCTGGCCCCGGCTATTGTGGGTGGTTCTTTGGCCGTTCTGGAGCTGCTTAGCTCTACCACTGAACTACGCGACCGCCTGGAGTGGAATACCAAATACTTCCGGGAGAAGATGACCGCCGCCGGGTTTGACATCCGTCCGGGAGTACACCCCATTGTGCCAGTCATGCTGTATGAAGCCACTTTAGCGCAGGAGTTTGCGGCCAGAATGCTGGAGAAAGGCATCTATGTGATTGGGTTCTACTATCCGGTGGTAGCCAAAGGGGCCGCCCGCATCCGGGTACAGCTTTCCGCCGACCATACCCAGCAGCACCTGGATCAAGCCATCCAAGCTTTTACCGAAGTAGGCCGAGAATTGGGCGTTTTAAAAGGATAATTCCTAGAGGCTAAGTGCCGGAAGTAAAGCGAAATGGAGGCTCGTCAATGGTCAATTGGCGGCCTCTTTTGCTTTAGATAGATCAGTTTCCAGAAGTCTTAATAAAATAAGAGCCTGAGGATACTAAAATAACTAAACTGTTAGTTGTTAAACTAAGTAGATAGTTGAAATGGGAGGGAAATCGTAATCTACTGTTCCATAATGGGAAATATGAGGTTAGTTTTCCACAAAATATCTGTGCTGCGTTTTCGTGAATCACAGAATCAGATAAAATAATTATATTTTATTGAGCACATCTTACTTCTTATTCACTTAATATAGGGTATGTATGAAAATTAAAAGCTTGATAAAGATAATTGTTCCGGTGTTGCTGTTGTTTTTTACTTTAGGGGTTGGGGCAAGCACAGCGCAAAAAAGTATTCTGCCGCTGTTGTTTCTGAACAGGCAACCGGTGAATATAAGCCAGAGCTATTCAGTAGAAGAGCTGAAAACCGGCGTGGTGCTCAACCCAATTGTTGGCTTAAACATAGCTGCTATCTACCAGGTGCGGGAAAACAGGCCTGTCAGAGCATTAAGAATCAAAGACAAGGCAGACCTGGAAAACTTTGAACTGTATGCCTGGGGCATGGGAAAAGACCCCTCCGGCAGAACTCTTTCCTCTGCCCCGCCGCAAATTGGCCTTCAGCCGGGAGACCGTTTCGCCTTTGACGCCACCTGGCAGGGCCAACAGATGTCTTTTATGCTAAAAGTAAAATAAACGGCCTTAAAACCAGCAGAATTCTTGCCCAGCGGGCTGAAAGAAACTTCTTGTTTTTAGCTTCTTTTTCTAAAAATAAACCTAAAACGTCCTTAGAGCGGGTACTAGACCAGGCTTTGAGGACGTTTACATTATGTAGAAATTAGGTTGTCAGCAAAGCAATCATTCCCTACTTTTGCCCGATATTCCTTTGAAAAAGATGTTCTTTGCTTTCAGGGGAAACAAAAAAGCACTGTCTGTAGTATCAGGGAGTGCCCATGCCCCAAGTGGTTGACCACTGCCTGGGCAGAAGAAGATCAAAGTGGAGAGTAGTCCCCAAACAAGATAAATGAAGGTGTTTTTTAGATATAGCAGCTATACTTCCCAAAGGTTCTATACAGCATTCAATAGAGAGTTATTCCCTGCTTCCTCCCCAAAAATCCCATCTCTTTTTATCGCTTTCTCCCGTTTATTTCCCCTGCATATATAAGTGAAAGATACATTCAGAAAAGATACAGACAGATTAAATAACAAAAGATGAGAACAGTTAAAAAAACAAAAACAACATGCAGGATAAACTAGTGAGAATTGGCGTCTTCTATGATGGTAATTATTTCCTGCAGGTCAGCAATTATTACGCCTACGGTCACCAGCGCAAGCGCAGGATCAGCATTTCTGGCCTCCATGAATTTATTAGAGAGCAGGTAGCCGAAGAAGAAGGCGTAGATGCCCGTTTCTGTAGAATTGTAGATGCCCACTATTTCAGGGGCCGTCTCAATGCCTATGAAGCCAGCCAGCGCGGCGACACCCTGTACTGGGATCGCGTGTTTGACGATATTCTGATGTCTGAGGGCGTGACTACCCATTACCTGCCGGTGCGGACTACGCCGGAAGGATATAAGCAGGAACGCGGGATAGACGTCTGGTTAGCCCTGGAGGCTTTTGAGCAAGCCTTCTACAAGCGGTTTGATGTGCTGGTGCTGATCTCTTCAGACGGAGATTACGTGCCGATGGTGCGCAAAGTGAACACCCTGGGAACGCGCGTGATGGCCTTGACCTGGGAATTTGAGTACACCACAGACAACGGCCAGCGCATGACCACGCGCCCGTCACAAGACCTGTTGGCCGAAGTAACCTACCCCATGGCCATGCACGGCATTATTGACCAGCGCATAGCCCGCAATGATACCGCCATTCAGCGGTTGTTTGTACAGCCAGACCACAAGCGAAGCACGGTGGTGCAGGAAGAGCGTTATGATGAAGAGGCAGTGGTAGAAGGACACGGCGAAGGTGAAATCATGAGCCTGAAAAACGGGTACGGTTTCATTAAATTCCCGCCCAACAACCTGTTCTTCCACTTCACCAACGTGTTGGACACCGACTTCAATGAACTGCGCGTGGGAGACCGCGTGGAGTTTGAGATTGAGAAAGACGATGAAGGCAATGATGTGGCCAAAAGCGTGAAACTCCTGTAACAGCCCGACTACCTGTTGCCGCAGAATTTCAAGGAAGCAGCCTGACTCACTGCTCCCGCAGAACTCCTTCAATAGCCTGACTACCTATTGCCGGGGAACGCTTGAAAGCCAGAAAGTACAACTGAAACAGAAAAAGGGGAGCCGGACAGGCTCCCCTTTTTTATTGGAAACTGGTTGGTTCCGTGGACGGGTGATGGGTTTGAAAAGTAATCCCCAATTACCCCAAGAGTCTTTTTCGAATTGCAGAGAAAGGGGGTTGTCTTGCGGTATGAATTTTCCGTGCCCTTCCGTGTCATTGTTGGTATTATCACCATAGCCGTCAGGCTAAGGGAGGCCCCCCCCCATTTTTGCAATACCTTAAAGGCTTCTACCATACCCAAAACCATCTTGCTTGTTGGTGAAAACACGCAACAAGGGCGGACGGTAAAGTTTTTGTATAGGTAGACTCTTGGTATTATCCCCTTAGAGCTTGAACCTGTTTAGTATTTTTCATTAACCGGCATTTAGCGCCGTTTCTCTGCGGCAAGTGCTCGCTGGTGCCGTCGTTTTTAGGCTATTTTCATGAAAACAGCCTAAAAACAAGTGGTTTATCTGTGCATTATTGCATACATCCGCTGGCACCCCGTTTATAGGCTTCTTTTATGAAAACAGGCCAAAAACTCTAAACAGCTTCCTTGTTTAAATTTCAGGTTTGCCGGCGAAAATGGCCAGAGAAAGGTTCTGCGGAAGCGTTTTTTGAGCCGCGTAGCAGCGCTACGGTGCGAGAAAAAGGCGAACGCAGGTTCTTTTTATGGCCGTTTGTAGCGCAAAAATGAAATTTAAACATGCTCTAAGCCTGACGGCTATGGTGAGAACACCAACATCGGCGAAAAAAACGGCCAAAAGACATTTTAGGGTAATTTGGTATAAGTAAGCCGTTCACTCTGCATGTCTTACAGCGGAGACAAAGCCGTAGTTTGGTCTATGAACAGGAAGGCATCATACCTGCGGGGCAAAATAGTGGGTACGTAGTTTCCTCTTTCAGCAGCGGGGTTGTAGGTAACCCCAATGGCCCTGTGGCCCCGGCTCTGCATTGCTTCCGGAATATCCTGTAGTTCGCGCATCAGCAGCAGTTTGTTTTCTGGGCTGTACCGGTGCAGCATGTCTTCCCAGCTGTTGGTCATGGCGGCCGGCACATTCATGACCCTTGTGGCTTCGGCTTCGCCCCATGCATTAGCCGCAATCACCTGGCCTTGGTAAGACCCGAAGCCCACCAGATACACCCCTTTCTGGGCGTGCTGCTCCCGCAGCAGTTGGCCAATGTTCACCATTCCGGCGGTAGCCATATCGGTGTAGCGGGCATCGCCCACGTGGGTGTTATGGGCCCAGACAATGATTTTAGCGCCATTGCCGCGGTGCGCCACCAGACGGTTCACCGTTTCCTGCATGTGCCTGTCCCGCACGTTCCAGGAACCAGCGCTGCTCCTGATCATTTGGTAATAATAACGCTCAGCGTTTACGGCCACCAACGCGTTTTGCTCAGCATGGAAAGCGGCTTCATTGTTGGCGGGTTGCCTGGCTCTGTGGGCTTGAACGGCCTCCAGCAAGGTTTGGAGTTGCGCCGCGCACGATGTTCCTCCCGCGGTGGCTTGGGCGTATTGTTGCTCGTCCCGGTTATATGGGGCCAGGCAGGATTGGGCATTACGTACTAACTGCGCAATGGCCGGGTCTGCCTGTTCCATGTAAGCCCGTATTTCATCCAGTGATTCCCACAGACTATACACATCCATGCCATAAAAGCCTACTTTCTGGTTCTGCGGCAAGGCTTGGTTGTGTTGCCGAAGCCACTCAGAGAAATTGGCTACTTCCCGGTTCGCCCACATCCAGGTAGGCCACCGCTGGAAAGACTGTACCGCTTGCTGGGCGGTTGCGCTACCCTGCCCCTGAATGTACTGGGTTAAAGAGTAGGCAGCGGGCCAGTCTCCTTCCACCGCAATCAGGCTAAAGCCTTTCTCCTGGATGAGCCTTCGGGTAAGATCGGCACGCCAGGTGTAGAACTCAGACGTTCCGTGTGAGGCTTCGCCCATCAGCACGTATTGGCTGTTGCCGATTTCATTCACCAGCAGATCCAGATCGCCGGTGTTCACCAATGGGTATACCCCCTTGGTGAGGAAACCTGTTTCCTGTCTTGCTTGATCTAAGGTGTCGTCATTAGACGAGCAGGAGTATAGCCAGCCGCTTAATACCAGCACCCAGATAAATCTTATCTTTCCCATTTTCTTCTCCGTCTTTAAACATGCTCTTAGCTGATCTGATGATGTTCTGTGAAGGAAATAGTCCTAAATGAGCATACTTGTTTCCGTTCCCAGATTAACCTTTAACGGCTGAAGAAAAGCTTTGTATTCTGAATTTGTACGGGTTTTAGGGGTAGAAATACCAAAAGTGCTTTAAACCAGCAGAGCCGATGAGCTGGGTATTATTTCATTACGGGCAAGAAGGCGCGTCTTTGGGCATGGGGCTCACTCCTCAGAGACAAGGGAAGAAACTTCCTGCGCCGAGGCCCCGGGCGAAGGCAACAGTTCCGCCAGCGGCGGAAGCCAGTAAGGGGGGCCGTACTTGGGGTTCAAGACCAGTTTGTTCCGCATGTCGTCCAGCGGACTTTCTTCGTGCAGCCGGTGGAGCAGGTGCCAGGTGGCCGTGGCATCGGGCAACGCGCGGTGCCATCTGGTAAGCGGAATACCATAGGCTTTGCACATATCCGGCAAATTGCGCGGAGACGGCCGCCGCAACCGGCACACCGACAACGTATCAATGAACGGATGCTGCACCGGGCCCAATTTAAGCCGGCGGTAAGTGCTGTACAGAAAGCCCAGATCAAACGGGGCATTATGCGCCACCACGGTACTGTCACCAATAAACTCTTTCAGAATGCTGAACGCGGTGCGTTCTTCCATGGCGTTGACCAGGTCTTCGGGCGTGATGCCGGTAATCTGGGTAATCTTTTGGGGTAACTCTCCTTTCAGCTTCACCAGCGTATGAAACCGCCCGGTAATTTGCCCATGTGTGCTTTTCACGGCCGCAATCTCAATCACCCGGCCTTTGCCGCCGCTTACGCCGGTTGTTTCAAAGTCAAGGGCCGTCACATTGCTAAGAATGGGCGTGAGGTGCGGGAAAAGCGGGAGAAAAGGAGCATCGGGCATGGAAAATTTGAGTAGCTTGTAGCCCGTATACGCAAGAACCGCAATCTGTTTTAGGGCCGTTTTGCGAAAAACGGCCCTAAAACAGATTCTAAGCGGCGTGGTTATAGGAATTATTCAGGACACTTAACAGGAGCAAGCGTGGGTACTACTCAATATGATGCGGTGGTGGTGGGTTCAGGGCCCAACGGATTGTCGGCGGCCATTGTGTTGCAGCAGGCGGGGCTGGAGGTATTATTGATAGAGGGCAAAGACCAGTTGGGCGGCGGCTTGCGCTCGCAGGAACTGACCTTGCCCGGTTTTGTGCATGATGTGTGCTCGGCCATCCATCCGCTGGCGGCGGGCTCGCCTTTTTTCAAGACGCTTCCGCTGCAGGAGCACGGGCTGGAGTTCGTGTACCCGCAAGTGTCGGCGGCGCACCCGTTTGACAACGGCCGGGCGGCGGCGTTGACCATGTCGTTGAGAGAAACCGCGCAGGCCCTGGGGGCCGATGAACAAGCGTACCTGAACCTCATGCAACCGCTGGTGAAAAGCTGGCCGAAACTTGCGACGGATGTGCTGGGCCCTTTGCGCATTCCCAAGCATCCCATTGACATGGCCGCGTTTGGGCTGAATGCGTTGACTTCGGCTACGTTTCTGGCCAATCGGTTCAAAACGCCGGAGGCCCGGGGTTTGTGGGCCGGTATGGCGGCGCATTCCATTCAGCCCTTGTCAAATCTCACCACCTCGGCCATAGGCCTGGTCTTGATGGCGGTGGGACATTTGCAGGGTTGGCCGGTACCCAAGGGCGGTTCCCAGCAGATTGCGAACGCGCTGGTTTCTTATTTCACCAGCCTGGGCGGGAAGATTGAAACGGGCCGGTACGTGACTTCGCTCGCGCAACTGCCTTCCCATAAGGCCCTGCTGTTAGATGTCACACCCAGGCAACTGTTGGAGATGGCTGGTGAGAAACTGTCGCCTTTCTACCGAAGCCAATTACAGCGTTACCGCTACGGCATGGGCGTCTTTAAAATTGACTGGGCGCTGGACGGGCCTATTCCGTTTACCGCGCCAGAATGCCGCCAGGCCGGAACCATCCATTTGGGGAATACACTGGAGGAGATCGCCGCTTCTGAACGGGCATCTGCGGGCGGAGGGCATCCTGAGAAACCGTTTGTGCTTTTGGCCCAGCAAAGCCTCTTTGACCCCACCCGCGCCCCGGCCGGAAAACACACCGCCTGGGCGTACTGCCACGTACCCAACGGCTCTACGGTAGACATGACCAATGCCATTGAACGCCAGGTAGAGCGTTTCGCGCCCGGTTTCAGGGATTTGATTCTAAAACGGCACACCCTAAACACGGCGCAGATGCAGGCCCACAACCCCAATTACATAGGCGGCGACATCAACGGTGGCATTATTGATCTAAGGCAGTTGTACACCCGTCCGGTGGTGACCTTGTCGCCTTACCAGACCTCGGCCGAGGGGATTTACATCTGTTCCTCATCTACGCCCCCGGGCGGAGGGGTACACGGCATGTGCGGTTTCCACGCGGCCCGGCGGGCTCTGAAAGATGTGTTCCATTTATCGGCCCCCACGTTAACGTAAATTAACCACAGGAATAGGGGGGAAGCCGAGTTGGACGGTCTTACTATCTCATGAAGGGAAAAAGCCCACCCGAAACACTTAGTGCGGAAGGTGGGCTTTATTCTTTAGTAGTTATGGAAAAGGAAGTAACAAACACACTCGCCAGAGGCGAGCGAGTGAAATCATTTCTTTTCTAGGGTTAGCAATTCTTTTAAACGCCGTTTCAGGGCTGTTTTTCCAAAACCAGGCCCGAAACGAGCGTTGCTGATTTACCTCTAATATTTCTCCATGCCTTGGGCAGGCTGCCAGTCTGATTTGGGTTCAAAGTGGTTCCACAGCGTTTTGGAAACGGCCCTGATGAGCGCATACCCCGCGTTGTTGTATTCCCAGCTTTCGTCTTTCTGGTTTTTGGTGATGATGCAGAACACGTAATCACCGTGCGGCGCGTTCACCAACACCACCTCAGAACGGGATTGGTTCACCGCCCCTTGCTTGGAGGCCGTGTGCACGTACGGCGGAATTTGGGAGAGGGCCACGTCGTCTACGTAAATGCGGCCCAGGTTGCGGTACATGCGCTCACTGGCCGAAGGGCTAACCGCCCGGCCTTCCCTGATCATGGTCACCAACGTCGCCATCTCGCGGGGCGTGGTCTGGCCCCAGCCGTACTTCACCCAATTAGGGCGGCGGCCCGGCGTGCGGGAATTCATCTTGGTGTGTTGAAAACCGTTCTTCTCCAGCCAGGCATTAATGGCCGTGCCGGTACCAGCCAGGTGCTGGAGCCAAAGGCTGGCGGTATTGTCTGAAGTGGTGATGCTGAGCATCTGTATTTTGCCCAAAGCCACCGTGGAACTGTCCTTGAAATTACCCACAATGTCTTCGCCGGCATAATACAAAGAGTCGCGGTAGCGGAGAATGGTTTTGGGGTTGATTTCGCCTTTCTCTATCTTGTCAAACATAGCCACCATGATAGGCACCTTAATCATGCTGGCGGTGGGGAAGAGCGTGTCGGCATTGAGGGCCACCGTTTTTCCGGTTTTCAAATGCCGCACATAGATGCCCACGTCCCCCTGAAAGTCTTTGGTGAGTGCCTGTAGTTTCTGGGTGAGTTTGGCGTCTGTCTTCTCCTTTTCAGCGGTTTGGCCGAAGGAAGGAAAACTGAGCAGCAGGAGCGTGCAAGCAAACAGGGAAATAAAGCGCATATAGACCAAGATCAGATTAACGCCCAAAAGATACATATTTTCTGAATGTGTAGCATCAGTAGCACGAATAGGATAAGGCTACTGCTGTTTTTAGCCTGTTTTTTGTAAAATGGGCCCAAAACGCACTGGCTGGCTTATAGAAGCATTGTTGTGCGTAGAGTTAGCGGAGCGCTCTACGCACCATTTGAAAGCCAATCTCCTGATTGGCGAGAAGGGCAAGTTAATTGGCACAGACGCCCGCAGATCCTCCAGACGCTACGAGGCCTTTTGAGTAAACGGTATGGTGACGGCAAGCCTTACTGTAAACTCCCCTCCTGATTCAGGAGGGGTGCCCGGAGGGCGGGGTGGTGGAAAGCGTTGAAGATCAGCAAGGCGTGGTTTCGCTGCCTTACAGCGAGGCTAGTCAGAGACTACCCACCATGCGTGGGCACGAGTCAGAGACTTGCGCCAGCTAAAAAAATAAAATCGGCTGAAAGGAAAATGGCGAGGGGAGTGCAAGTGTAAGTTTGGAATGAAGCGAAAGGAAGAACAGTGTGTGTTCGATCAGGGAATCGCTTAAAATCACCCATTCACTCTCTCACCCATTCACTCTCTCATCCATTCAATCTCTCAGTCCCTCAAATAGACCTTAAGCCGCGGCTACTTTCTCCACCACCTTCGGTTCAATGTCAAACAGGAAGTGGTTGAGTTTGGAGCGGAGGTCGGCGGCGGAGAGGTTGCGGTAGACTTCGCCATTACGCACGAGAGCAATCTGGCCGGTTTCTTCGGAGACGACCAGCACCACGCTGTCGGTGACTTCAGAGAGGCCGATGGCGGCGCGGTGGCGCAGCCCCATGGAGGCGGGCACGTCATTGCTTTCGGTCACGGGTAAGATACAGCGGGCGGCTTTGATGCGGTTTCCCTGGATGATCACGGCTCCGTCATGCAGCGGACTGTTCTTGTTGAAGATGGAGATAAGCAGACGTTTGCTCACGATGGCATCAATGGCATCGCCGGACTCGGCAAAGTACCGCAGTTCAGAACTACGGGCGAAGACAATCAACGCACCGGTGTTTTTGCCGGCCAGTGATTTGGCGGCTTCAATAAAAGGGGTGATGGAGAGTTTGTCAACGTTCTCGGTGCGGCGCCACGGAAATCCTTTGAACAGGCGCTCATTGTTGAAGGCGGTGGTTTTCCCAATCATGAGCAGGAAACGCCTGATTTCGGGCTGGAATACGATAATGGCCGCTAAAACGCCCACGCCCATGAACTGCCCCAGAATGATGGTGAGCAGTTCCATGCCGGCGGCTTTCACCACCAGGTACAGCAGGTAAATAGAGAGCAGACCTAAGAAGATCTTGAGGGCCACGCTTCCGGTCAGGAGTTTGTAGAGCTGGTACAAGAGTACCGTCACCAGCAGGACATCAATAATATCCAGCCATTCTATCTCTAAAAACCCTATGGAAAACAATGGAATCACGCCGTCAACATCTTTTTTACAATCTCAATAGTATGTACCGCCTCTTTCACGTCATGCACCCGCAGAATGTCTGCCCCGTTCAGTAACGCCAGCGTATTAGCAACAATTGTGCCCGTAAGGGCGTCTTCTGGGCCTACGTGTAGTGGTTTGTAGGTCATGGATTTTCGGGAAAGCCCAATTAGAAGAGGTAACTCAAAAGCCTCCAGCTCTTTAAGCCGACGCAACAGCTGGTAGTTCTGATCCACATTTTTTGCGAAGCCAAACCCAGGGTCTAGCAAAATGTCCTTCACGCCGGCCGCTCTCAGCAACGCCACGCGCTCGGCAAAGAAGGAGAAGACCTCTTCCAGTAACCCGCGCTCATACTGGTTCTGGGAGGCCATGTTCTGCGGGGTGCCACGCATGTGCATGAGCAGGTAGGGAACGCCCAGCCTGCCCGCCGTGTCAAACATGGCCTCGTCTAACGTGCCGCCCGAAACGTCATTGATGAGGTGTGCCCCGTGCCGTACTGCCTCTTCCGCCACCCGGGCCCTGAAGGTGTCAATGGACAAAAGCGCCTCAGGAAATGCGTTGGCGAGTGCCTCTATAATAGGTACTACGCGATTTAGCTCTTCCTGTTCCGTAACCTCGGGGGCACCCGGGCGCGTAGAATAACCACCTATGTCCAGGAACGTGGCCCCTTCTCTGAGCATCTTCTCTGCCTGTTGCAGCGCCTGGTCTACCCCGGTGAGGCGGCTGTTGGCGTAGAAAGAATCTGGGGTAACGTTAAGAATGCCCATGACCGTGGGGTGCTGCAACAAGACCAGTCTGCCACGGCAGTTAAGGGTGGTTTTTTTGCAAAAAAGTGTATCTTTCGCGGTCAAATCGCCTATGTTCATTTCCTTAAAAGTAAAACGAAAAACTTGATTCACCAAACCGCCCAGGAGTACAACCGCGTGATAGAAGCGTGCCAGCGCCTGTTTTTGCAGAAAACCCAGGACTACGGCACCGCCTGGCGAATCCTTCGCCTGCCTTCCCTCACCGACCAGATTTTTATCAAGGCCCAGCGCATCAGATCCATCCAGGAGAAAGGCACCCAGAAGATACAGGATGACATTGCGTCTGAGTTTGTGGCCATCGTGAACTACTGCGTGATTGCTTTGATGCAGGAACAACTCTTGGCGCAGGGCGAGGCCGAGCAGGCCTTGCCGGTGGAGCAGGTAAGAAAGCTGTACGAAGAGGAAATCAGGAAAACGCAGGCCTTGCAGGAAGACAAAAACCATGACTATGGCGAAGCCTGGCGCAGCATGCGGGTAGAGTCCATGACTGATTTGATTCTGATGAAAATATACCGTACCAAACAGATTGAAGACAATGCCGGCCATACGCTGGTGTCTGAGGGCGTGGAAGCCAATTACCGTGACATGCTCAACTACGCCGTTTTCTGCCTGATTAAACTAAATTATCCAAACCATGGCACTCCGGCTGTTTAGTAGATTCGCGTGGATAGTGGTGGGCGCGTTGTTCATCTTTTCGGGCCTGATCAAGTTGAATGATCCGGTGGGCACCGCTATCAAACTGGAGGAGTACTTTGAGGTGTTCTCTGCAGATTTCTCTACGGTGTTCCTTTCGTTCAAGCCGTTTGCGCTGTACCTGTCCATCTTTCTGAGTACCCTGGAAGTGGTGCTGGGCGTGGCCTTGCTGGTGCGCTGGAAACTGAACACCGTGCTGTGGCTGCTTCTCTTCCTGATTCTGTTTTTCACCTCCTTAACGTTTTACTCGGCGTACTTCAACAAAGTGACGGATTGCGGCTGTTTCGGTGATGCCATTAAACTCACGCCGTGGCAGTCGTTCACCAAAGATGTGATTTTGCTGGTGCTTATTCTGGTGCTGCTGTTCACCCAGCGCCATTTGGTGTCTTTGGGGCAGATGAACCGGGGCGTGGCCGGTGCCATGGTAGTGGTGGCTTTGCTCTTTTCGGTGGGTATAAGCGTGTACGCCTACCAACACGAGCCGTTCCTGGACTTTAGGGCTTACCGCGTAGGCGCGAATATTCCCAAACTTATGAAACCATCGGCTCCGCTGAAGTACCAATACATCATGGAGAAAGGCGGCGAAGAGGTCACGTTTGAGAGCTATCCTACAGACACTACTTATAAGTTCAAGAAGATGGTGCCGCTCAACCCCGAGGATGGCCCCAAGATCACGGACTTCAACATCTGGAACGACCAGGGCGATTTCACGAAGGAAATGTTCCAGGGCAACCGCCTGCTGATTCTGGTAAAAGACGTGAAAAAGGCAGACCATGAGAGCTTTCGGGAAATCAACGCCCTTTTAGCCGGATTAGAGAAAAACCCAAACCCCAAAGTAGTGCCCGTGGTGATCACCTCCAGCAGCAGCCAGGAGTTTGACGTGTTTCGGCACGAAGTCAACCTCTCGGCTCCTTACTACTTCGCCGATGCCACCGTGCTTAAAACCATGATCCGCTCCAACCCGGGTTTGCTCTTGTTCAGGAACGGTGTTGTGGTAGGCAAGTGGCATTACAACGACATTCCTGAGTTGCAGGAAGTGCAGGCGTTGGTGAAATGAGTGAAGGATTTTGATGAGTGATTGAGAGGTTGAATGAATGAGAGAATAAGTTTTAAAATAAGCAATTAGGAGAATTAAGGAGGAAGTAATTATCCTCTGGCAATGATGCAGTCCCGTTCACTTTCTCTGCGCTATCTCCTTTCGGTTCTCGCTTCAAGAATGCTTGGGATCATTTTCTTAACTCCTCCATTTATAAATAAATGTCCCAAATTGATTTAAACCATTTCCCTCTTTGTCATCTTGGAAAGATCTTGTGGGCGAACGGCAGCAGCGCTTATTTTAATGCCTTTCCAGTTCGTCCACAAGCTCCTTTCAGGATGACAAAATAATTGAAAGTATTCTGTGCCCACACTTACCATTGTTCCCATGCCTACCATGTTTCCTGTTTCAAGGCCGATTTCTAAAAAATAGGCCGAAAATCATACCCACCTATCATTCAACCTCCCATTTACTTATTCAATCTCTTATGTCTTCCGTTCAAAGCAGCGCCGCGTCTAAGATCTTCCTCGTAGGGATGCCGGGATGCGGGAAATCGACGGTGGGGAAAGTGCTGGCCGGTCAACTGAACTACCAGTTCCTGGACTTGGATACCCTTATTGAGGAGCAGGAAGGCATGAGCGTTCCGGAGGTATTTAAGCAGCGGGGGCAGGCTTATTTTAGAGCGGCCGAAGCGAAGGCCTTGCGCCTGGCGGCGGAGAGAACCGGGAACGTGGTGCTGGCCACGGGCGGCGGGGCTCCTTGCTTCGGCGGGAACATGGATTTTATGGTTTCCCACGGGATACCGGTGTATCTGAAGCTTTCTCCGCAGGATTTGGTTTCAAGGTTATCTACACATGATTTGCAGTTGCGGCCGCTGTTGCAAGACAAAAGCCCAGCCGAACTGCAGGGGTATCTCGCTGGTACTCTGGCTGAGCGCGAAAGGTTCTATCTGAGAGCTCCCTGGGTTTTACCCGCCGGGGAGGGAGCTGCGCAAGCCGTGGCCCAGTCCATTGCCAGGCTTTTATTCCCGCGCTGATGTTTGTTTCAAGGTGTGTCTAGATAATTTTGATTATTTTTGCACGTTTCACAGCAAGAAACGTTTCATCTAATTTTACCTACTATGAAACCGAATCATAAAGGATCTGCGACTCTTTTCAAGAATCCGGTGCTGGAGCGTCTTACCCACACGCATATTGCCATTCCTATTACCATCTTTTTAGTGATTGCCGCCGGTTTGCTCGTGTACGGCTTCGCGTACGGCTTTCTGGACGTGCTTTCGGCGGTTGGGCTGTTTATGGCAGGTTGGCTCATCTTCTCTCTGGTGGAATACCTGGCGCACCGGTACATCTTCCACATGGCGCCCACCAATGAGTTCAAGAAGAACATCCAGTACACGTTCCACGGAAATCACCATGACTACCCTAAAGACAAAACCAGGTTGGCCATGCCGCCCATTGTGAGTCTGTTTATCGCCTCTTTTTTCTTTTTCGTGTTTAAACTGATTTTCGGGTCTATGGTGTTCGGCTTGGTGGCCGGGTTCCTGTTTGGGTACGCGCTGTATCTGTTCGTGCACTACGCGGTACATGCCTACGCCCCGCCTAAGAACTTCCTGAAACAGCTCTGGATTCATCACAGCATTCACCACTACAAAGACCCGGAACGGGCGTATGGCGTTTCTTCCCCGCTCTGGGATTGGATCATGGGTACCATGCCCCAGAAAAGCAGAAAGTAACCTTTTATGAATGATTTTTAGAAAAGAGGCTCTAAGGCCTCTTTTTTTGTGTCCTGCTTTTTAGTTCTTCCCTTCTATTCTACCTTATCAGTTTTAATGAACTAGTCATGCAGCCTTAGTCTGCCAAAGGCTTGTTTGCCGGGCTAAGGGTGCTTGCTTTTGGTGAATGTGCTGCTAGGGATATTTATATAATATGTTTTTGAAGTATGATTTTGGTATTCTAGGTAGAAAACATATTGTATTATTAAAAGTTGTAAAAAAATACTGTATAATGTTTTAAACAAAAATTATAATATAATAAACAAAATGAAAAAAAATTTCACAGAACCTGATGATTATGGCTCAAACATAGGCTAATTGATTCAACCCGGTAATTTCCGCTTTCATCGGGTGATTGCCGGGGCTTGTCGTGGAATTAATACAATTCATGGAGTGTAAGTACATAAATTGTTTAAGTTTTATAACTATTCTTATTGAGTATGTGGTTTATTGATTAGAAGTGCAATGCGTTTGTGTATTGAATTGGACAGGCTTACCTACCTACCTTTGTCTCAGTAGTAAATATAATATTGATATAAATCAAAAGGGTACGTAGCTATGACAACAATTTTACAAAAACTAAAAGTCACTTTTCTGGCAAGCATCCTGTCTTTAGCAGGTGTTTCAGACGCGGTTGCTCAGTCACTTCCAATCAATGTTATTGGTGCTTCCTATTCCCAAAACTTCAATAGCTTGCCTCAGTATAATTATGGAGCCTATAATACTCCAAACCGTAATTGGCAAAATGAGGTGACTTTGCCCGGTTGGAGCGCGCAGTTAGGCAATGCCAATACCACTTCCATTGAAATCACTGACGGAAACGTTTCTGCTGCCGGTCTGAAAAGCTATGGTTCAAGCGACTATAATGATAACCGTAGCCTGGGTGGATTTGCTTCTACTTCAAACCAATTGATCTATAAAGTACGGTTCCGCAACGCTACCGGAAAGTCCCTGACCAATATCGGGCTGGAGTTTTTGCTGCAGCAATGGTTTGATGGTTCATCTGTCTCTAACCTGGCCATAGATTATCGCATCACCGAGCCGGGAAGTACCACGGGTACCTGGAATACTGTTGCCGCCCTGCGCGGGCCGGTTTCTTCCAACAGAAACACCGCCTTAAACGGAAACTCAAGCACAAACCAGAAATTAGTGAAAGAGGTTTTAGAAGGAGTTGTCCTTAAACCAAATCAGGAATTGACTATCCGGTGGGTGAATGCGGTAAGCAGTGGCAAAGACCTCTTGGCTATTGATAACTTCAAACTGACTACAGAGGAGTTCAAATATGTGGCTCCAGAGGTACCAGCAGGCACCGGTAAGAAAGTATTTTACAGCAGTTTTTGGGTTGGAAGTGAGCTAGGTGATTTATCTGCCTGGAACACAGACCCCCTTACGTCTGACGGAGAAACTCCTACCTCCTTCTCAACTCCTAATCAGGTGTTTGTTGTACAAGGGCCATTGTTGTGGGGAACTCTTGAACTTACCAAGAACATTAACTTACACGCCAGTTCAAAACTGGTGATTGGGAATGGATTGCTGCCTGTTGTGTTCAACATCGCTACCAACGTTAGATTAAAAGATGTCACCGTTGATGTGTCGGCTTTAGCGGTTGTGAACTTTGATAGCAAAGAATTGCCTACCCTGGGCAGTGTTCACCCCACCAGTACTATTGTCTACAAAGAAAACAGCAGTGAGGTAAAAGCAGGTAAATACGGGAACCTAAGAATTGACAACAAGGGAGTCATCAAGAAGCTAAGCAACAAAGTTCTAATCACCGGACAATTAGAGCTGAAGAATGGTGCAAAACTTGACATCGGGGATTTTGACCTGGTACTGGGAGACAGTAGAAAACCAGTGCTCTATGATGCGCTAAGCTTCATCACCACCAAAGGGAAAGGCCGTCTAAAGATGAAATTAGCACCCGGTGACAGCGCCATCTTCCCGGTAGGTTATGATAACAAAGCGTTACCGGTGAAGTTGAAATTGAAAACAGGTAGTGTGGCAGATACCTTCAGCATTAAAGTGATTGACGGTGTGTACACTGCTTATGAGAACAATGTGCCCAACGGGCTGTCATTCAACGGCCAGGTAGTAGATAAAACCTGGATCATTGACGAAGGCGTAGTAGGCGGCACCAACCTGGATATGACCCTGCAGTGGACGGCAGCAGACATGCCCCTTGGTGCCACTGTTCCAGAAGATGCTTTCTTGATGCACTACCACAAAAAACAGTGGGACAAAGGAAGTGCGGTCAAGATTGTCCTGCAAGATGGTGTCTACTCTCTCACCCGCTCTAATATTACCTCCTTCTCTCCTTTTGCCACGGCAAGTACAAGTAAAATGGGAAGTTCTGAGCCCATTCCTTTGCCCGTTGAGTTGACGTATTTCCAGGCAAAACGCGTAAGCCAGCACGTGCAGTTAAACTGGGCTACCGCCTCTGAGAAGGACAACGACTACTTTACCATTGAGCAGAGCTATGATGGCGTAACGTTCCAGGCCGTAGGGAAACAAGTAAAAGGCGCCGGAAACAGCATGGTAGCGCTCACCTACAGCCAAGAGTTATTTGATGCAACTCCAGCCAAGACCCAGTATTTCCGTCTGAAGCAGACAGATACGGACGGAGCTTTTGAATACTCCAAAACGGTAGCCTTGGCTCCGGCCAAAGCAGCAGCTAAAACACAGGTGAAAGTGGGAGCCTATCCTAACCCAACCCCAGACGGCAAAGTGAACCTTGAAATTTACAGTGCCTCTGAAGAGGCGACCATCACGGTCTTTCACAGCACAGGCAAAGTGGTGCTCCAGAAACAAGTGAAACTCGCCACAGGCTCACCGGTAGCACTTGATTTAATTAACCAGACAGCCGGCGTATACCTGGTGCAGGTGCAGACCGCCGCCAGCAAAGAAACGCTGCGGGTAGTTAAACAATAGGGCAAGCCCCTCACGTAAAACAGAAAGGTCACCTACCGTTAGGTGACCTTTCTGTTTTACGCCTGTTTTACCCAAAACGGGCGTAAACTGCTTGTCTTCCTATCTCCGGATCTTCCGGAGTAGCCACATCACCAAGGCGATCACCAGTACTATGATAATGACGGCTGCCCACATTCCCGCCTGGAATATGTCGCCAATGAGATCACAACCCGAGAGCGTCACGGTCATAATCAGCATGAACGCTAAAAAGTATGCTTGTAAATTTTTCATGTCTATAAGGTTAAATCAGTTATAAGGCTTTGGTTTATACCAGAAACCGCTTGCTATGTTGATTACTCTGTTTTATGCAAAAAGGTTGAATGCATGTACGTATCTCCTGCGGATGTACATAACCGTCCTAAGTTGCAGGACTAGTTTTTAAGGAATTTCAGCTTTCGCTTTTGTAAGAAAGTGAGAGGAGCCATTGGGCTTGTCAGGTTTGGGCCCGTTTTCTTGAAAAGGAGCTATAAATGAGAAAGCAATCAATTGTTTATCCAAGGGAGTTTGGAACTTCTGCTTTCCGGTATTTACCTACTCCCATGGGTTTTCTGGCGCAAGCAGACGCTTGCGCCGGGAGGTGTCTCAGCCTGTAATGTATATCCTTTGGCTTGTCAGGAAGAGTAAGGGTGAAAGAATTATCGTTAATAATTTCTTTCTGTAATGTATATCCTTTGGCTTGTCAGGGGACGAGCCAAAGGAAGGTTTATAAGGAAAGGCCGCCTTCCAGAGAAGACCCCTAAACAGGAAAGGCCCGTCTTAAAGACGAGCCTTTCCTGTTTAGGGGTGAAAATGTTGTTATCTGATAGCGATTGCATCTGGTTTGCCATCTGGGTCGTTGCTCACCACACCTTGGGAGTTTACGCTTCCGCCGGTAAGGGCCAAGATTCCGGCTACGTGCGGCGCGGCGTAAGAGGTTCCGCTTCCGGTGGTGTATCCGCTGTCCTTCCAGGTAGTAAGGATGTTAGTGCCCGGGGCCGAGAATCTAACGGAAGCCCCGAAGTTGGAGCTGGGGTTAAGGTTTCCGTAAGAGTCCATGTTAGACACCACGTACACATTTGAGTTGATTACGCGGGCCGGAGAATCGGCTTTGCAGTCAATGTGGCTGTTACCGGAGGCAACTACTACATAAATCCCGCGGGCGGCGGTTTTCTTCACCAGGTCATCCAGCATGGAGGAGGCAGCCACCCGGAGGCTCATGTTCACCACGTCACCGGGCTTGCCGTTCTTGTAGACGTGGTTCAAAGCCGAGTAGATGCGGGTAAGGGTACCGGCACCGGCGTTGTCAAACACCCGCAGGGCCACAATGGTGGCGTTGGCGGCCACGCCTACCACACCTTCGTTGTTGTCTTTCGCGCCAATGATCCCGGCAACCGCGGTGCCGTGGCCGTACCCGTCTTCCCAGGAGGTAACCCCAGAGATGAAGGATTTGCTTCTGGCTTTATCTACGTTCAAATCCGGGTGCGAAGACTGTACGCCGGAGTCAATCACCCACACGGTTTTACCGGTACCGTTGCCGTAACCCACGCGGGCAACGCCCCAGGGAATGGTTTGGCTAGCGGTAGAAGAGGTAGTGCCTGTAGCGTCTCCCAACATAATAGCCTGCTCTGGCTCTACGTAGGCAACAGATTCGTCCTTCATTAATTGTTGCACCTCATTTTTGCTGAGGTTTCCGGTAAAGCCATCTGCTGTGCCATTGAACAGGTCACTGATGCGCTCCCCCTTAATGCCTAATTTCGAAAGTAAACGGTTCCGTATTTCCTGCTTAGAAGCAGGGGTGCCGTCTTTCAATACAACTATGTATTTGCCGCCCACTGTATTTGACGTAGTGGCAGGTGAGGCCGGCGCAAGGGCCGTTTCTTCTAAAAGCTCATCTTTTTGACAGCCCGCCATGGAAAAAACAGAGGCAAGGGCGAAGAAGGAAACAGCTTTTTTGAAATTAGGTGATTTCATGGACTACCTTTTGTGAATGAAAAATTGATTTTGATGCAACCTTGTGGTGGTCTCTCCCGTAACCGCCGCTTTCTTGATATGGTTCATTCACGCCGGAAAAAGATTTGTTCCTTTGGGTGAAAGCCGATAACTGAATAAAAGCTGTAGCTAAGGGCATGTGTAAACCTTGTCTTTCGTGCTGCAAACGGCCTAGAGAGACCTGCGTTCGCGCTTTTATCGCCTTCGTAGCGCTACTGCGAAGGCGATAAAACCTCTTCCGCAGAACCTTGCTCTTGTCGTTTTCGCTTACGAACCCCAAATTTGAACATGCTCTAAAGGAAACTTGATGAGCGGTCGCTTTCACCAGACCAGATGAAAATAGACGCATCTCCGGCAGAGACAGTGTAGATAAAGCAAGAAAGTAGATTACTGTTTCCTTGAACGTCCTTACAGAGGGCTGTATTGTAAGTTGCCGGAAAATAATTGAAATTATTTTAGAAAAATGCCTATACAACCCTATAGGCTGAAAATGTAAACTTAGAATAGTTTCTTTATCAACGCAGTGGTTTTGATACTGATGACCATGCGGCGTTTGGGTGGCATTTTCAGGGAAATACAGTCAAAACATAGGCCGGAATGTGTCAACAGAACCTTGCTTGCTACCGGGTGCCCTGTTGAAAAGGCAGGCGTTTGGAAAAAAGTGGTACTTTTGCGCCCGCTATGACAAATTCATTCCTATGTATAGCGCTCACGCCACCGTGACCTTCTGCTATCCGGGAGCCTTGGCCCCGGGACTTGCTTTCCTATCTACTCCTTGTATTCCTGCATGCTTTTATCTGAAAAGGTACCCAGACTTCAGACTATTTGGGGCGTAACCATGGGTGTGCCTTATTTTCCATTATCGATTTTTCAAGCATGAAGCTTTACATACGCCTCTTTGATTTCAGCCAGAAGGTAGATTACAAAAAAGAAATCTTGGCGGGGCTTACCGTGGCCATGACCATGATTCCCGAGTCGCTTTCTTTTGCCATTCTGGCCGGCTTTCCGCCGTTGGTAGGGTTGTACGCGGCCTTTATCATGGGTTTGGTGACGGCAGTGTTGGGCGGCAGGCCGGGCATGGTGTCTGGCGGGGCTGGTGCAACGGCCATTGTGTTGATTGCGCTCATGCAGTCGCACGGCATTGAATACGTGTTCGCGGCGGTGGCCTTGGCCGGAATCCTGCAGATCTTGGTAGGGCTGTTCAAACTGGGCAAGTTCATCAGGCTGGTGCCGCAGCCGGTTATGTTCGGGTTTGTGAATGGCTTGGCGGTGATCATATTCATGTCGCAGATAGAGCAGTTCAAAACGGTGGTGAACGGCGAAACGGCCTGGCTCACGGGCACTCCGCTGTACATCATGGCCGGCTTGGTGGCCTTAACCATCAGTATTATTCTTGTTCTGCCTAGAATCACCAAAGCGGTGCCGCCGTCCTTGATCGCTATTTTAATAGTATTTGGCATTGTGATGGGCTTTGGGGTGGAAACCAGAATGGTGAAAGACATTGCCTCCGTGAGCGGAAGTTTGCCGCCGTTCCACCTTCCGCAGATTCCCTTCAGCCTGGAAACCTTGCAGGTGATTTTCCCTTACGCGCTCATCATGGCCGGGGTGGGCCTCACCGAAAGTCTGCTGACCTTGAACCTGGTAGATGAGATCACCGGCACCCGCGGCAACGGCAACCGCGAAAGCATTGCGCAAGGCAGCGCCAACCTCCTGAACGGCTTCTTCTTCGGGATGGGTGGCTGCGCGATGATCGCGCAGACATTGGTCAATTTATCGGCGGGAGCCAGGGCGCGGTTGGCGGGCATTGTCTCGGCGCTGGCCATTCTGATCATTATTCTGGTGGGCGCGCCTTTCATTGAACGCGTGCCCATGGCCGCCCTGGTAGGCGTGATGATCATGGTGTCCATTGGTACGTTTGAGTGGATGAGCTTCAGAATCATTAACAAAATGCCGCGGCATGACGTGTTGGTGGGGATTCTGGTGGCCGTCATCACGGTCTGGCTGCACAATTTGGCCTTGGCAGTTTTAATTGGCGTGGTGATCTCGGCGTTGGTGTTTGCCTGGGAAAGTGCTAAGCGCATCAGGGCGCGCAAGTACGTAGATGAAAACGGGGTGAAGCACTATGAACTATACGGGCCTTTGTTCTTCGGGTCGGTGGCCGCCTTCACCGAGAAGTTTGATGTGACTGGTGACCCCGAAGAGGTGATCATCGACTTCAAAGACAGCCGCGTGGCCGATATGTCGGGGATTGAGGCGTTGAACAAACTCACCGAACGCTACCACAAGGCCGGCAAGAAACTGCACCTGCGCCACCTCAGCCCCGACTGCCGCCTGCTCCTCAAAAACGCTGATGCCGTGATTGACGTGAACATCCTGGAAGACCCACAGTACACCATCGCAACCGAGGGATGAACGTAGCGTTTTTGGCCTGATTTCCAGGAAACAGCCCCAAAACAGCCGTTGGCGCTATCGGTAAGTTCCTGTCAGCGTGTTCAGAACCACAGCAGCTAAATAAGTCAAAAGCGTTTCGGGGCCGTTTTGCTATAAACGGCCCCGAAACGCTTTTGACATAATGAGTGATGCAGCCTTACACCACGTAAGACAGCCGGAACTCTGGGATCTCAATGTTCTGGTAGCCCAGTTCGGAGAGGTCTTCCTTCAGTTGGCCCATCACCGTTTTCTCGCCGTGCACCAGGAAAATGCGCTGGATTTGCTCTTTGTCCTGGCAGTGCAGAAACTTGGCAATGTCGCCATAGTCAGCGTGGGCGCTGTATTCCTTCATGATCATCATCTCGGCTTTCACCTCTACCTCATCGCCCATGATGTACACTTTCTCCGCGCCGTTCATCAGTTTGCCGCCCAAAGTAGACGGCTCGCAGTAGCCGGTGATGAGCACCGCGCTGTTGGGGTCAGATAAATTGGTTTTGAGGTGGTGCTGAATGCGCCCAGCCTCCATCATGCCCGACGACGAGATGATCACGCAGGGTTCGTCAATCTTGTTCAGCTCCTTGGAATCGTCTACCTCCGTGATATACGTCAGCTGCGGAAACCCGAACGGGTCTGGATCTTCCTTGATGTATTCCTGCATAGAATCCCGGAAGTACTGCGGATTGTCGCGCATGATATCGGTGGCGTACACAGAAAGCGGACTGTCCACGAACACTTTCACGTCCGGCAGGCGGCCTTCCTCTGCCAGGTAATTCAACGAGTAAATCAACTCCTGCGTACGCCCGATGCTGAACGCCGGGATCAGCAGTTTGCCTTGCCGCTCTACGCACACCTCCTGCACAATCTTCTGCAAACGCTCTTCGGTGTTCTCCAGGCTGTCGTGCACGCGGTTGCCGTAGGTAGACTCGCAGATGATGATCTCCGCTTGCGGAAACGCCTGCGGCGGATTCAGAATCCGGTTCGCAAACCGCCCGATGTCGCCGCTGAAGCAGAGGGTGCGTTCCTTGCCGTCGTCCTGCAGCCGGAGGTTGATGGCGGCGCTGCCCAGCACGTGGCCGGTGTCGGTGAAGAGCAGTTCAATGTCCTCGTCAATCTGGAAGGGTTGGTCATAGGGCACCGTCACAAACTGCTGCAGGGCCTGCTCGGCGTCTTCCTCGGTGTACAATGGTTCGCTGCTGCCGTTCCCGTTGCTGCTCTGGATGCGGGCGCTGTCCAGGAGCAGCAACTTGCAAAGTTCCAGCGTGGGCGGCGTGGCGTAAATGGGCCCGGTGTAGCCTTCGCGCACCAACCGCGGAATAAGGCCGGAATGGTCAATGTGCGCGTGCGACAGAATGAGGCAGGTGAGGTTTTCGGGCTCAAAGTCAAAGGAGCGGTTCCGTTCCTCGGTTTTGTCGCCCATGCCTTGGGTGAGGCCGCAGTCCAGCAGAATGCGCTTTCCGTTCTCTAAGGTCACTAAATGCTTGCTGCCGGTTACGGTCTGCGCCGCGCCGTAAAAAGATATGGTCATAGGGAAAAGTAAATCTGAATAGGTGGGGATTGTACGGGCCGCAGCTTTTTCAGATGCAGGAAAATCTGTTTTAGGGGCGTTTTCTTCAAAACAGTTCAGAAATGAGGGGCAACTCACTTTCCTTATTTGTCATCTTGGAAAGATCTTGTGGGCAAACGAGAAAGGCTGGGTAGTAACGCTATTGCCGCTCGCTCACAAAATCCTTTCAGAATGACAAAGTGAAAATGATGAGGGGAGCTCAGGAATGCGTGTGGACACGAGCCGCAAATTCGCGCCAGCGGTGCGGGTCTTTGAGAAATTTGGGGCAATTCCTTGTGGTTGCCCTTGGCTTATAAAATAACGTCAACTCGGAAAATCTCACGCATTGCGCCCCCTTCAAAGGGGGACGCAATGCGTGTACAGCCTAGTAGAAAGGCAAACAATGGAAACAAGATGGATTATCGTATCCCTTTAATTCCCGAGTTCACGTTAAAACAGGAAAGCAGCGGCACCTGAACGAAATGATTCAGGTGCCGCTGCTTTAGGTAAACGGGGATCTGTTTTAGGGCTTGTTTCAAGAAAACGGCCCTAAAACGGAAGGGATTATACGAGATCTCTGAGACGCTCGGCGGCGCTTTCTGGGGTGATGTCGCGCTGCGGATCTGCCATGAGCTCATAGCCCACCATGAATTTCTTCACAGACGCTGAGCGGAGCAGCGGCGGGTAGAAGTGCATGTGCAGGTGCCAGCCGGGGTAATCTTTCCCGTCGGTAGGGCTTTGGTGAATGCCCGCCGAGTACGGGAAGGAGGTCTGGAACAGCTTGTCATAGACCTTGGAAAGGCGTTTGATGATATCGGCGTAGCCGAGTTTCTCTTCTTCTGAGATCTGGCCCAAATGCCCGAAATGGCGGCGTGGAAGCACGATGGTCTCAAACGGCCACACGGCCCAGAACGGCACCAGCGCCACAAAGTGCTCGTTTTTCACCACCACACGGGTTTTCTCCTCCAGTTCCAGGGCCAGGTAATCTGACAGCAGGCTGCGGTTGTTCTCTGCGAAATAGGCTTCCTGCTGCTCGGTTTCTTTGGCGGGCTCACCGGGTACCGAGCTCTGCGCCCAGATCTGCCCGTGCGGGTGCGGGTTGCTGCTGCCCATCACGCTGCCCTTGTTCTCGAAGATCTGCACGTAGCTGATGTAGTCCAACGCGCCTAGTTCCAAGTATTGCTCCTGCCACAAATCCACCACTTTCTTTATCTCAGAGGTTTCCATGTCAGACAAGGTGAGGTCGTGGCGGGGCGAGAAGCAGATGACCTTGCAGATGCCGCGCTCGCTTTCCGCTCTGAGCAGATTTTGGTGGGTGAAAGAACCCGAAGGGCTCTCGGCCTGCAACGCCGCGAAATCGTTCACGAACACGAAGGTGGAGGGATAGTCTGGGTTTTTCTCGCCGTTGGCGCGCACGTTGCCGGGGCACAGGTAACAGGTAGGGTCAAAGGCCGGACGGGTGTCTTGCTCGGTGGTTTCCTGCTGGCCCTGCCAGGGGCGCTTGGAGCGGTGCGGCGAGACCAGCACCCACTCGCCCAGCAAAGGGTTGAAGCGGCGGTGCGAGTGCTCGGTGATGTCAAATGTTGCCATGGTTTCAAAGATTGGAAGGTGATGAGGCGGCGGTGGTGCTCAGTTTCCGCTTTCAGAATATGAGGCTGCTTTTTCTCTGCTTTCCGTTTACCGGCTGGTTTTAGAGAAATCAATGGGAACCAGGCTGCTGCCGTCCACAATCTCGGCCACGTAGGTTTTGAGCGTAATGTTGTACTGCTGTTGGTAAGCCGCGGTCATCTGGCGGGTGAACTCGTCTAGCTTGTCTAGTTGCACCAGGTTGATGGTGCAGCCCCCGAAACCGCCGCCCATCATACGGGAGCCCAGCACCCCGTCAAATTCCCGGGCGCGGTCAGCCAGAAAATCCAGTTCGGGGCAGCTTACCTCGTAGTCATGCTGCAGGCCTTGGTGTGAGGCGAACATCTTCTGCCCGAAGGCCTTCAGGTCGCCGCGCTCCAGGTCAAGGCAGGCGTCTTCCACGCGCAGGTTTTCCTGCACCACGTACCTGCAACGGCGGTACACCACCGGATCGAACTCGTCTTTGTGGCTCTCCAGCATCTGCTCGGTCACATCACGGAGGCTGTTCACCTGCGGATACAACTTCTGGAGCATGGCCACGCCCGTTTCGCACTCCTGCCGGCGGGTGTTGTACTCAGTGGAGGCCAGCGAGTGCTTTACCTGTGTGTCGCAGAGCACGATGCGGTAATGGTCAATGTTGAACGGGTAGTATTGATATTCCAGGGAGCGGCAGTCCAGCTTCACCACGTGGTTGCGCTTCCCGAACATGCTGGCGAATTGATCCATGATGCCGCACATCACCAGTGCGTACTCATGCTCGGCCTTTTGGGCCATTTTCACCAAGTCAAAACGTTCAATGCCATAGGCGTAGAGGTAGTTCAAGGCATACGCCAAGCCACACTCCACGGCCGCGGAGGAGGAAAGGCCGGCCCCAATGGGAATGTTGCCGCCAAACACCACGTCAAAGCCTTTCACTTCATAGTTCGCTTTCTGCAATTGCGCCACCACGCCTAGGAGGTAGTTGGCCCAGCCAATCTCTGAACGCTGTACGTTATTGAGATCAAACTCGGCGCTTTCTTCCAGGTCATAGGCATACGCCCGCATGATAGAGCCTCCGTTGGGCGCCAGGGCGAAATAGATCTCTTTGTTGATGGCGGCGGGCAGGACAAAACCTTCGTTGTAGTCAGTATGCTCACCAATGAGGTTGACGCGCCCCGGCGAACGAGCCACCACTGGCTCCGTCTTGTACAACTCCTTGAATTTAGTTACAATGTCTTCAACCATAGTTTCTGCTTTAAGGAAAGGCACAGCACTTTGGGAAATGCTGTGCCTTTAGAGGTTAACGTAATTAAAATTCTTTAGATAATTTATCTTACCAGAAAGCGATGTAAAGCGCCGCTAAAATACCGCAGATGAGCACAGATAAAACCGCAAAGGTGGTAGTGGTCTTGAACATAGAAGAATCAATCTCCAGACCTTTGGGATTGTTCTTGCTCTTAGGGTCAAACAAGGTAATGAGGATCATCAAGACCACACATACCACGAATACAATCCCCATCCGGTCTAGGAACGGTATTTCTGAAAACTGGAATTTAAGGAAGGTAGAGAGCGGAATGGTCAACACCGCCGCAGTCAAGGCCGCCGCAGAGGTGGTGCGTTTCCAGAAGAAACCCAGGGCGAAGATGGCAAACACACCCGGTGAGATAAAGCCGGTGTACTCCTGAATGTACTGGAACGCCTGGTCCAGGTTGCGCAATACCGGAGCCACCAAAACGGCGATGATAAAGGAAACCACCACCGTGATTTTACCAAAGCCTACCAGTCTGGCTTCAGAAGCGTTCTTGTTGAAGAACTTGCGGTAGATGTCCAGGGTGAAGATGGTGGAGATACTGTTGGCTTTACCGGCCAAAGAAGCCACAATAGCGGCGGTAAGGGCGGCAAAGGACAACCCTTTCAGACCTGCGGGCAACAGGTTCAGCAATACCGGGTACGCGTGGTCAGGTTTCACGTGACCTGCGGCATTGGCCATCTCGGCTTGGAACAAACCGTTTTTGTGCAGTACGTACGCCGCAATACCGGGCAACACCACAATAACCGGCATCATCAGTTTCAGGAAGGCCGCAAACAAAAGACCGTTCCGGGCCGTGTTCAGGTCGGCACCCAGGGCGCGCTGCGTGATGTACTGGTTACAGCCCCAGTAGTTCAGGTTCACAATCCACATACCGCCAATCAGCACAGAAAGACCCGGTAAGTCCATGTAGGCATCGCGGGTACCGCCTTCCCCGTTCGGGATCATGATCTCGCCCTCGTCCAGGATCATACTGAAGTGGTCAGCGGCCTCTTTGCGCAGGAAGCCCAAGCCGTCCCAGGCGCCGGTACCGCCTAATTGGTCAGATACCAGATCCAAGGCCAGGTACGTAGTGGCCAAACCACCTAATACCAAGACAAATACCTGAATCACGTCGGTATACCCAATCACTTTCATCCCCCCCAGGGTGATGAAGATCGCGAAGATGGCGCAACCGTACATACAGTAGTAGAAGTCAATACCCGTGATGGTCTCAATGGCCAAGGCCCCCAGGTATAGGATAGAGGAAAGGTTCACAAACACGTACACCAGCAGCCAGAAAACCGCCATGAGGGTACTCACCGCATCGTTGTACCGCTGCGAGAGGAACTGGGGCATGGTGTAAATCTTGTTCTTGAGGTAGATAGGGATGAAGAACACGGCTACCACAATCAGCGTGGCCGCGGCCATCCACTCATAGGTGGAGATAGCCAGGCCCATCGCGAAACCGGAACCGGACATCCCAATAAACTGCTCGGCCGAGATGTTAGAGGCGATGAGGGAAGCCCCAATGGCCCACCAGGTAAGGGAACCCTCGGCCAGGAAGTAGTCTTTGGAGTCCATTTTTTCGTCCTTTTTCTGCCGGTAAATGTAGTACCCATACCCCGACACGATAAAGAAGTAGGTCAGGAAGACAATGTAGTCAATGGTTTGTAAGCCCATAGTAGGAGTGTGAAATAGTAGTTTGTTTGTTTAAGTGAATAAGTGCAAAAGGTGAAGTTATATTTTTAATTGTATTTTAGATGTCCTTTAGACAAGAATTTATTGTTTTTTCCTTTTGCTGCCGTTTTTGCTGCGTATGGAAGATTGACGCACCATCAATACCGGATCCAGGATGATCTTCTGCGGAGGGTCTGCGAGGTTTTTTTCCTCTTGCTTCAGGTTCATGAACAGGTTGGCTGCTTCTTGCCCCATGCGGGCAGTTTGCTGGTCAATGGTGGTTAGGCTGGGGGTGATGTACGCGCTGAAGGCTTCGTTGGCAAACCCTACTAGCCCAATCTGGCCTGGCTTGTTCCAGGGGGTTTCCTTGATGGCCTGGAGTGCCCCCAAGGCCGTGAAATCCTCTACCGCAAAGATGGCGTCTGGCCTTTTGGGTAAGTTCAACAACTGTTCTGCGCACAGGCGGCCAGAATCAATGGAGACTTTCCCGTAGGTGATCAGATCTCCGTCTATTTTATGGTGGTGCGCTTTCAAGGCATCTACATAGCCCCGCAGGCGTTCATGGAAAATCTGGATGTGCTGAGGGCCGGAAATATGGGCAATGCGCCGGTATCCCTGCAAGATCAGGTGTTCGGTGGCAAGATAAGCGCCCTTGTAATCATCTATCACTACCGCCGGAACATCCAGTTCATCAATGGCCCGGTCAAATAAAATAAGCGGGATCTTACGCTTCTTCACTTCCAGAAAATGATCATACCGGGTGGTTTCCTTCGCTATGGAAGCAATGATGCCGTCTACGTTAGACTGCAGCAGCGTCCTGATTCCCTGGGCCTCGTCTTCATAAGATTCGTTTGTCTGGAACAGCAGCACGCTGTAGCCCTGGCTTTTGGCTACCTTCTCAATGCCGTGGATCACAGACCCAAAGAAGCTTATCTCCGCACTGGGGATGATCACGCCCAGCACGAACGTCTTGCCTGACCGAAGAGAGGAGGCGGCCCGGTTTTGCTGGTAGTTTAGTTTCTGGGCTACTCTTCTCACCGTTTCCTTTGTGGTAGAACTAATAGACGGGTGGTCATTCAAAGCCCTGGAAACCGTTGCGGCGGTTGTATTTAGCTCTTTTGCAATGTCATGGATGGTGGTTCTACTCATGTTACGTAATCGATTACGCAAATATATAGTGTAATGATAATCTATTTATATAGAATTTTATCGTCTTTGATTTGAAAATGAATAACGATATAGGGGAAGATTAAGGAAATTTTAAATTCTATAACTTGATAGATGGTGTTGTTGGTATAATATTAACAATATATATTAAAATTCTAAATATTAAATTAGGAAATAATATGCAGGATTGCTGAATATGCAATGTAATCGATTGCGTGCAGGCGAAAATTAGTGATTCGTTAAGGTAAGCAGAGGATTTTTCGAAAAATACTAAGGATGAATATGCCTTGATACGGTTGCTATTGTCACACTCCAAAATATTAAGACATGAAGAGAAGTATACCAATTGACGTGAGGCCTGAACTCAGGCATCTCAAAGAGCGGCAGATAGTCAGCCGCTGGTTTTGTTTGCTTTTAGTTTGCCTGCTGGTAAGCTCATTCCCTGTTGAAGCCTTTGCCCAGTCGTGGCAGTGGTTTGTGGAGCGGCAGCCCCAGTACACCGTGCAGACAGGCCGGGGAGGCCGTTTGCTGCTGCAGGCCTCGCCCGAGAAATTGGGGGGCGTGCTGAGCCAACGCACCGTAGAAGGGGATTATACCGCCACCACCGCCATCAACCAAAAACAACTGGGCAATGGGGTGGCCGCCGGCCTGGCCGCCATCGGAGACCCGCAGAATGCCATCGGGGTCTCCGTCCGGAACGGGGAGATTTCGCTCTGGTCGGTGAAGGATAACAAGGAAACCGTACACGCCACGGTGGCCGCCCCGCAGGGAGATCTGCTGCAGTTCAGGCTCACCGCCGCCAAAGGCGACCAACTGCAGTTCGCCTGGAGCGCGGACGGTACCACCTGGACACCCCTGAACGGGGGCGCGGCCCTCAGCGGCGATTATCTGCCGCCCTGGGACAGGGGCGTGCGGGTAGGCCTCACCGCTAAAGGGCCAACCGGTGCCACCGCCGCCTATGAGTGGTTCCGGTTGGTTCATTGAGGCCGGGGTCAATTTCAGGATAGCGCATATTTTTAGAGAGGTGTTTTGGGTCTGTTTTCTTGAAATCAGGCCCAAAACACCTCTCGTTTATGTAAGCGTAAAGAAAGCTGAAGGTACTGCCCGCCTGGGTTTCCCGAACGGCATTGCAGCTGTAGGGGCAATCCTTTGTGGTTGCCCCTACAGCTGCATAAAACCAACACAGATAGTGGAACCGTTGGGAAGGCAGGCGATGATCAGCAGCCACCCACGGCGGAAACGGGAAGAAGCAACACAAGGGATTGTCCCTGCAACATCTTCCGTTTTAAGGCTGTTTTGCGGAAAATAGACCTAAAATACATCCTGTCAAGAGAATGATTCCTGTAATAGGCCGCTGTAGAAGCAACCTAAATTCAGGTTCAGGGTACTACCTAGGGTTGGTTCTTCTTAGAGCTTGTTTAAACTTTGTCTTTCGTGCTGCAAACGGCCCTAGAGAGAACCTGCGGAAGCGGTTTCAGGGCTTCGTTGCACTGCTACGAGGCTCTGAAAACCGCTTCCGCAGAATCTTAACTTGCCAGTTGAGCTTACGAAGGCCAAAAGTCAAATAAGCTCTTAATCTTTTCAGGTATGGATAGAGATATAACATTGACCGAGGATTTCTATAGGTTCCAGAAAAACGAGTGGCGAGTAGCCCGGGTGTTCTGGGTTTTGATGGGTTTGGTGTTGGCGGCGGCGGCCTTGGGCCTTTTTGGCAGAGGTTGGCTAAGTGATAAGAAAGTTGCCTCTAACGGTGTGCAGTTTGAATACAACAAATACATGCGGGTAGAAAAAGGGGCTGAGCTGCACTTGCAGGTAGGCCAACTGGGGGGAAATGCCAAAGTCATGATCAATAATGACTACATCAGGAAGGTGAGGATTGACCAGGTTATTCCGCAGCCTGCCTCGGTAGAGGTGAAAGACAATAAACTCATTTACACGTTCAGCTCCGTCCAAAACGGGCTGATCACGTTCTACCTGGTTCCTACGGGCACGGGCTCGCAAACCTTAGAGGTTTCTGTTGGGAACGCCCGGCTGTCTGCCCCCCAATTCATTTATTTTTAAAGTCAACCCCTGCTGCTATGGAGTCAATCATCTTACGGGCCCTGGTGGTCTATATCTTGGTATTCATCATCCTGCGCATGGCCGGCAAACGTACCCTGGGCGAGATGACGGCGTTTGACCTGGTGTTGCTCTTAATCATAAGCGAGGCCGTGCAGAATGCCCTGGTAGATGACGATAAATCTATTACCGGCAGTTTCCTGGTGGTTTTAACCCTGGTCTTTGCCGATGTCATGGTTTCCCTGGCCACAAACAAGTTCAGATTCCTGGATAGCGTGGTCAACGGAATCCCATTGATCATTCTGGAGAATGGCAAGCCTTTACAGGATAGGATGGACAAAGCCAGGTTGCAGGAAGACGATATCCTGGAAGCTGCCCGAAAAACGCAGGGCCTGGAAAACATGGATCAGATCAAGTATGCCGTGCTGGAAAAAGACGGCTCCATCAGTATCATCCCTTTCCACCTGAATGAAAACGGGATCAAACCAGATATCATCAAAGAACCTTAGGGGAATTTGCCGGAGGGGGGAAATCCCTGATCTCGGCATTTGCCATTGTTGGTGAGAACACCACCAATCAAACATCCGTGGTAACCCTCTATGCGGTAAGAAAGAAGTTTTCCCCGGCGCCAGGTTACTTTAAACCTGTGAGGTATTGGAGACCACACCGGTGTTCGCGTTTAGTTCCTATTTTCTGCAAAACAGCCTCAAAACGCGTCCGCAAAACGCCCCTCTCCGCGGGAGAGGGACTGGGGGCGAGGTCTCTCACTCCTGCGTAACGGCGGTCATAAAAGTAATAAACCGGCGGCAGGAAAGATTGGGGTTTTGTGCAAGTGCAGAGCCGCAGTTCCCATTAACTGTGAGGCAATCTGTTCCGTTATGAGTAAAGTTGATTCCTGGTAGGGCCTTCTGTCTGACTATAGAACGGGTGAGTGATGAGCATCGGATTTCTAGTACATATGCTTCTGCACGTGGTGGTTCCTGTGGCAACGGCCTGGCTGTTCTTCCGGCCCAAATTCAGGCAGGCCACCTGGTACCTATTGGCCGGAATACTGATAGACGTAGACCATCTTCTGGTGAGGCCCATTCTTGACCCTAACCGGTGCAGTGTAGGGTTCCATTTGCTACATCAATACTGGTTGGTGCCGGTGTACGTGCTACTGGCCCTCCTTCCTAAGACCCGCTTGATTGGGATAGGGCTTGTGCTCCATATCATCTTAGACTGGATAGATTGTCACTGAGGAAAAGCAAGGGCAGGAGAAAGGGGAGTAGGTACTAGTTTATAGGGTATGGCAGTTGTGCACAATCCATTCTGGTGTAGATTCTTTATGGGTTTTTGACCTGATTTCTGGAAAACGGCTGCAAAACAAAAAAGCCACTCACAAGTTTTACCTTGTAAGTGGCTTTTTTAAAAGCTCCCCCTCTTGGGCTCGAACCAAGGACCCCATGATTAACAGTCATGTGCTCTAACCGACTGAGCTAAGGAGGAGTTTATCACTCTCTGGCCGTGTGACCTTGAATGATGATGCAAAAGTAGGGCCTACCGTGATAACGCGCAAGTATTGTACTAGAAAAATTTTATGTTTTTGATAAGTCTCTGAAAATGAAACCGGAAGTTTTCTGTTTCAGGGCTGTTTTCTGAAAAGCAGCCCAGAAACAGGATAAGCGTTTCTGTACGGGCGCATGCAAAGTCTTAAATAGCCTCAAACTGACGCAGGAAACGGGCATCGTTCTCGGTGAAGAGGCGCAGGTCTTTGATCTGGTACTTGAGCATGGTAATGCGTTCAATGCCCATCCCGAAGGCGAACCCAGAGAACTCCTTAGAGTCAATGCCGCAGTTTTCCAGTACCTGCGGGTCTACCATGCCGCTGCCGCCAATCTCTACCCAACCGCTTTGCTTGCAGATGTTGCAGCCCTGGCCTTTGCAGATGAGGCAAGTGATGTCAATCTCGGCGCTGGGCTCGGTGAACGGGAAAAACGACGGGCGGAACCGAATCTGGGTGTCTGGGCCGAACAATTCCTGCACGAAGTAATACAGCGTGTCTTTCAGGTCTTTGAAACTCACGGCCCGGTCTACAAACAAGCCTTCTACCTGGTGGAACACGCAGTGCGCCCTTGCCGAAATAGCCTCGTTTCGGAAGACGCGGCCCGGGGATAAGGTACGGATGGGCGGTTTCTGGTGCTCCATCACGCGCACCTGCACGCTACTGGTGTGGGTGCGCAGCAGCATGTCGGGGTTTTTGCTCAGGAAGAAGGTGTCCTGCATGTCGCGGGCGGGGTGGTTCTCAGGGAAGTTCAGCGCCGAGAAGTTGTGCCAGTCGTCCTCCATCTCGGGCCCTTCCGATACGTTGAACCCGATGCGCTCAAAGATGCGGATGATCTGCTCGCGCACCCGGGACAGCGGATGACGGGTGCCCAAGGCGTTAGGAACCGGCGGCAAGGTGAAATCCAGGCCAGACAAGGCATCAGGCGTGGCGTTTTGCTCCAGGGCCTCCTGAAGGGTGTCCATTTTCTGCTGGGCCAGTTGCTTGAGCTGGTTCAGTTCCTGGCCTACCTGTTTGCGCTGCTCGGGGGCAACGGTTTTCATCTCGTCAAACAGGGCGGCAATCTGGCCTTTGCGGCTCACATAGGTGTTCCGGAAGGCTTCCAGTTGCTCTTTGTTCTCTATAGCATAGGCTTCAACCTCTTGGGTCAGCCGTTTTATGTTCTCCAATAGCATAGCGCAAAGATAAAGAAGTAATGGTGATTGCGTACCGTTTTATCTTGAAGTCCTTCGGCAAACGCTTTTCCCTAAATGAATGCTTAAAAGAACCAGCAGTGGTTTTACGCTTGTTTTCAAAAAATCAGCGGTAAAATGATTTTTTGAACCTGCTTACGCTCATTTTCAAAAGGAAGAGCGGTAGGTAAACAGAATCAAGTCCGTAGATCGCCTTTTTAAGCCTCTTTTTCTCAAACCAGCGGCAAAACAGAAACTGCTTCCGGATACCGCCCATCCTGAACCTGCTCAGGAAAGACTTGGCAGGGCCCTCTCGCCCTTGCTGCGTGTGCTCACCAGTAAGCAAGCGGGACGTTCTTCCTGTGGTTGGCTTGCTGGGGAACCAACAAGGGCGGCTGTTTCAACATTCTCCTGCTTTGCTAAGCAAGCTTCCTGCTTTTCCTCACTTTTCAACTCCCTGAAAAACTTTCTGAATTTATTTTTTCAGACGTAGGGGTAGTGCCTGGTTTCCCTGTCTCTAAGATGGACGCGTCCATCGTGATGACCGGGAGCGGGATTGTTACGTGGGCCGAGCTAGTGGTGAAGAACGGGATTTTACTGGTTGGATTCACAGCTGGATGGATGGAAGGAATGGAAAGAGGCCCCTGTGAGACCAGGTGTGCTGACCGCCACTGCTACCGTTTCGGGGTTGATTCCTCTGGCCATTCGCTTGAAGGTCAAGTCTTGTCCTCCTGGCAAAGCTCAATCCGTGCCGCTTCCTGGGCGGCTAGGACGTGACTTTCTGGGGGGTTGGCTTGAACCAGCATTTTGGGGTTGACCTTCGCTATGTTCCTTACCCTGTTGGAAATGCCTGTGATGTGCCCGGTTGAGGAGGAAATCAAGAATTGGGTACCGCCCAAACGCCGCAGGCAAGAGGTGTCTGGTAGGCTGATTTGTTTGAAAAAGGACGTTTAAATTTTACCTATATGATTACTGCACATACCCCATCCGTTACCCGGCAAGTCGTTAGAATTATTAGTAAGGCCAAGGAGATAAAGCCGTCACGTCTCCGGGTTTCTGCAGACCTAAGCAAAGAGTTTGGATTTGACACCGTTGATGTGGTAGACATTATTCTGGAACTGGAAAAGAACTTCAAGATTGTGATTCCAGATGAGGTGCCCCTGAATACCGTGGGTGATTTCGTGGATTACGTGTCTACCCACACCATGCGTCAGGCATCCTAACGGTTTTAAGGTTATTGCTCATTTTTACCTTAGAAAGGCAGCAGGGTTTTCCTTCTGCCCTTCTTTTGTGGGGGGATGCTGTGCGTAGAGTTAGCGCCAGCACTCTACGCACCAAAGGACAGCCAATCTCCTGATTGGCGAAACGGGTAAGCTGATTACTTCCTACTCCCAGACTCAAGACTCAGAACTCAAGACTCCCCTAAAACCCCTGCAACCGGTATGCCTTCATTTGTTTGTCCAGACCCCGGGCGTCTCCGCTTATTTTGTCTAAAAGAGCCCAGAAACGCGGGCCGTGGTTCTTCTCTACGGTGTGGGCGAGTTCATGCAGGATCACGTAGTCGCAGAGATGCTCTGGGAGGCGCATGAGGTGGAGGTTCAGGTTGATGTTGTTGGTGTGGGAGCAGCTGCCCCAGCGGGTTTTGGCATTCTTGATGGTGACTTGCTGATAAGAGAACCCGAACTGCTGGGCGAAATGCGCTACCCGTTGGGGTAAATAGCGTTTGGCCTCCAGCCGAAGGGTGTACTCCACGGCGTTTTTGATGTAGTCCTGTATGTCTGGGTGTTCCCAGGTGACCTGCTCGGGGTACCACACGTACAGCACGCCGTCTTTGATGCAGCTTTTGCAGTGCGGTAAAGGGTGGGGAAGCAGCAGCAATTGATGAAAGCGCGTCCTGAACTCAACCTCTGGGGAAAACAGCGTTTTATAGTGTTGCTCCTGCTGCTGGGAGGCTAAGTGTTTCCTAATCCAAGGGGCTTTCTCCTGCACAAAGGCCTCGGCCTGGGCCAGCGTGGCGCGTTTGGGTAGGGTCACGCGAACGCCTTTGCCGGGTTTAATGCTGATTCTAACGTATTTGGCCGTGGCGCTGGGCACAAACTGCACTAGCCCAATGGTCTCTATCTCCTTCTCCAGAATCCCCGTGGTAAGGGTGGGGCTGCTTTTCTTCCTGTCCATATCTAAAACAAAGATACAGCCCCCAACGCGATTTTCCCTTATGCAGAAGACGGGCTTTCATCGGCTAAAAACAAAAAAGACGCCCCACAAGAGACGCCTTTTTTGTTAGGGAAAGCTATAGAGCGTATGAAGGAAGATACTCCCACATTCACTCATTCAATCAATCACTCACTCAACCCTAGCGCACGTTCCCGCCGTGGTCGGTGTCATAGCTGTTGCTGCTGGGTACGCGGGAGCTGTCTGTGGTAGAGGCGCGTACTTCGGGTTCGCCGTAGCCAGAAGGAACGCCGTGGTCGGTGGGGGCGGCATCGGCGGTAGCCGTGGGGTCTATTTCCTGAATGGGGGTACCTTCCACGCTGTTGTAGCTGGTGATGGGAATGTCGTTCTGGGTGGGGATTATACCACCGGTAGAGCCTTGCGACCCAGACGAGTTATTCCCCATCTGCATGTTGCCTTCTCCATAGGTTGGGTTCTGTTGCGCTGCCGAGGAGCCTATGCCACCGGTAACGGGGGCGGTAGTGCCGCTGCCGGCGCTGTACTGGCCGGCAGCTTCATTCTCGTATTTTGGCGTATGGGCCGAGGTGTCTATGCTCAAAGCTCCGGCTACCTGGGTGCTTGGTTCAGTTGCGGCGGCAGGTTGGGCCGACTCCCAGGCGTGGAATTTATCCATCTCGGTTTTGATGCTGGTCATAAACCAGGCCAGCAGGGTGGCGTCGTCCAAGAGGCCAATCACCGGAATCCAGTCTGGTATCACGTCAATGGGCGACAGGAAGTAGATGAGTACGGCCACCGCCATGACCACCGTGTTTTTGGGAATGCCGTGGTACTCGCCGGAAACCGACGCTTTGATGAGGCGCGTTAACGTAGCCAGGCTCTCCATGACCTCGGCGGCAATGGTGCCGAAGTCCTTTCGCTCGCTTGCTTTCTGGTAGGCATCGTTCAGCAGGGTCTTGATGCGCAACGGCTGTTTCAGGTAGTCTTCGGCTTTCTGCAAAAAGCGCTTGAAAAACGAAGATTCGTGTATGTTCTTGGTATTGCCTGTTTGATTTTCCATAGGGAACTAGAGTTAACGTTAAGTAGAAGTAAAGGCCAGCGTGCTTGCCGGCGGGCCAAGGCGAAATAACAAAAAAATAACGGATGTATGACCCGGTCATTTCATTCCCGAACCCCCTAGGATCTGCCCTGCTGGTAACGTCTTGTATACTTGTTTCACTGGAAATAGTTAGCGGGGAATTTCTGTTTCTGGGCCCCTTTCTGAAAAAGGGCCCAGAAACAGAAAACATAAAAAAAAGCGCCTGCTCTGTAAACCAGAGGCAGGCGCTTTTCTACTGGGGTAAGCAGCTACGGTTAGATAACTCTACCAGCGGCGTAAAAGTGTCTTTTGTAGTAAGGTGACATTAGGGAGTTGATCATGACCCCGCCGTTGGTGGCCGCATGAATGAATTTGCCGTCTTCCAGGTAAATGCCCACGTGGAAAATGGGTTGGCCGGGGCCGCGGCGGAAGAAAACCAAATCTCCGGTTTCCATGGCGCTTTTAGAGACCCTGTTCACTTGGTGGAACATAGAGCGGGAACTATGGGTAAGCGAAATGCCGTACACTTGCTTGTATACTTTGCTGACAAAGCCAGAGCAGTCGGTGCCGCGTTGCGAGTTTCCGCCGGAGCGGTACGGGGTGCCAATCCAATCAGCCACGGTTTCCAGCAGGGCTTTATCTTCGTCAAAATCAAGGCGCAGGCCCAAGGACTGGGAGTAGTAGTTGTAGAAGAGGGAGTCTTTGTAGGTGAGGCCCTTTTCGCGGGCTACCTCATTAACGGGGTCAGAAGCACCAAAGTTGTTGTGTGCCAGGGCCCATTCCTGAATTTGTTCTGATGGGGTGACCGTGATAGCATCTTCAGAGTAAGTGGAGGCTGAAGAAGGTTGTACTTCATAAAAGAAGGACATAAACGCAGAGCCTAAGGCTAGTGCAGACAGAATGTAACTTTTCATCATCTGTTTTAATGGTGAAACATCGGGTGGTACCGGCTGCAGCAGAGACCACCTCGCGGCCCTTCCAACTGTCAGCGCCCTGAAGCGCCTAAAAAACAGGAAGAAAGCCCTTTTACAGAGAGTTTATCGATTTTCGACTTCCCCTCATTATTTCAAAGGTAAAAACGAAACCTTTTAAAAACAAACTCGTAAAAGCGCACTTTTAGTATTAAAGCAGGAAAAGAAAATTTTAGGAGAGGTGAAAATGTAGCCTGAGCGACCAGAATGCCGTATAAACTGGCAAAATAAAGAAGATGCAACCGCCAGAAAAAAATCTCAAAATTGTTGAGAATTCACTCTTTGCCCGTATTGCCCGCTGGAAACTGAAGAGCTCCAACGTAGCCATGGTGCTGGGCAAAACTATTCACTTAAGCGGAGTTTCCAAAGAGAAATTTCTGCGTGACACGCCTTGGGTAGCCCATGAACTGTGCCATGTGCGTCAGTTTAAGGAACATGGCTACCTTAAATTTCTGTGGCTGTACCTGGTGGAGTCTTTGCACGTGGGGTATTACAACAACAAATTTGAAGTGGAGGCCCGGATGGCGGGCGTAAAAGAGGAACATCTGGCCAAAAACAAGCTTACAACGCCGCCCCCTACTGCGGTCTAGCAACTGAGTAGGACTTTTTAAAAGCCACAGAGGCCGTTTACAGGCTGTTTTCTTGGAAACAGCCTGTAAACGGCCTCTGTGGTATAGGTAATCTTATAGATTAGCTGTTGTTGCGCCACTTAATAGTGCAACCAATGGCTTTGGTGCTGGTTTGCGGTACTGCTTTGCCGGTAAGCAGGTGATCAAGGGCGGTTTCTACGTAGCGTTTTTGCACTTTCTCAGGGTCGCCTGAATTGTCGTCAATGGCGCCAATGTACGCCACTTTCAGATCCTGGCCTGAGCGGGTGAGCAGGTAGATGTGCGGGGTGCGGGTGGCTCCGTAACGCTTGGCAATTTCCTGCGTCTCGTCATACAAGTACACAAACGGGAACTTCTTGTCGCTGGCCCGCTTCTGCATGTGCGCATACGAATCTTCCGGCGATGCCGTCACATCGTTCGGGTTGATGGCGATGACCGGGTATCCCTTGGACGCGTATTTCTGGTGCAGTTGAATGAGGCGGTCTTCGTAGAGTTTGGCGTAAGGGCAGGTATTGCAGGTAAAGGTTACAATAAAGCCTTTGGCCTCTTTCTGATCGCGCAAACTCACCAGCTGGCCGTTTACGTTTTTCAGTTTGAAGTCGGTGGCGGTGTCGCCTACCTGGTAGCCGCCTTCGGCGGGTTTGTACGCCGAGGCTCCCCACAGCGTGAACACGCTTAGAAGTAGAAAAAGATAGTAAGGTTTTTTCATAAAATTAGGGGGTGTGTGAAAAGGTGGAAGTTAAATACGTATTCAGTTGCGCCAGCGTAATGGGTTTCTCCAGAAACAGCCGTTGCTTGCGGGCGTTGTTCACAAAGAGCGTAGCCGGAATAGCGCCGCTCCACGAAGGGTCAACCAGGTCAATCCAGGCATTCTGGTCGGGCTCGTCCAGCAGGAAAACGGTGCTCTGCAATTTGTGTCGGTTCACAAACGGCACCACTTTCTTGTCCAGGTCTTTCGCGAAGTCCATGCTCACCAGCACCACCTGCACCGGCTGACCGGCGTATTGTTTCTGCACGGCCTCAAAGTTGGGGAGTTCCTCAATGCAGGGTTTGCACCAGGTAGCCCAGAAGTTGATGATGTAGGTAGTGTCTGAGGTGGAGTTGAGGTATTTCTGCAAATGCGGCAGCTTTACCAGGGCTACCTTCTGGGTCTGGGCCATGAGTGAATTACCGGCCAGCAAAAAACTGAAAAGCAGCGCACAAGTAAAAAGAATTCTCCGGGGGAACATAGATGTACTGTATATCATACTAAATGTAACGATTCTATCTCTACTAAAGTACAACTATATACGATTTTAACATATAGATAAACTAATAAACATGTCACAAAAACTCGCTGGAAAGAAAATTGCCATTCTGGTAGAAAACGGATTTGAGCAAGTAGAGCTGGAAAAACCGAAAGCCGCCCTGGAAGACGCCGGGGCCGAAACCCACATCATCTCCCCGCAATCTGGGAAAGTGAAAGCCTGGGCCAAAACCGATTGGGGGACGGAATTCACCGTTGACAAAGAATTGAAAAGCGCGGTGGCCTCAGATTATGACGGGCTGCTGCTGCCCGGCGGCGTCATGAACCCCGATTACCTGCGGGCCAACGATCAAGCCGTTGCCTTTGTACGGGCCTTCAATGACACCGGAAAGCCCATTGCCGCTATCTGTCACGGGCCCTGGACGTTAATAGAGGCCCAGGCCGTGCAAGGCCGTAAAATGACCAGTTGGCCTTCCCTCAAAACCGACCTCACCAATGCCGGAGCCAACTGGGTAGACGAAGAAGTGGTCACTGATCATGGCTTGGTGACCAGCCGTAAACCAGACGATATCCCCGCCTTCAACAAGAAGATGATTGAAGAGTTTGCCGAAGGAAAACACGACCGGGCATAAGTTCCCGGTTCCCTAAAACACAGAAGCCGATGGTTCTGCCATCGGCTTCTGTGTTTTAGGGGTGTTTTGAGAAAAACAGCCCTAAAACAGAGAAGGCGCTTCTGAACGGAAGCGCCTTCTCCATAAAACTTTCTGTAATTACGCTTATCAGAACCCTACGCCCAGGTAAACCTGGAAGTTGCCCGCTTTAATGTCGTTCAGAGCGCGGTTGGCATTGGCGGCATCAAATTTTCCTAGGTCAGCGAAACTACGGTAATAACGGCCTCCCAGCCTAAAAATAGAAAGGCGGGCTTCCAAACCGGCGGCGGCCCCGTAGTCAAAGGTGTTCAGACCTTCTTTGTCAATTTCCCTGTCATCTTCTTTGGCGGTTAACATGATGCCCACCTGCGGCCCCGCGTGAATGCTGATGTTTTCGGTAAGGTTCAGCACGGCTAGTACCGGCACATCAATATAGTCAAACTGTCTGTCTCCCGCCACATCTTCCACATTGCGGCGGGTATAGAGGGCTTCCGGCTGAATGGAAAAGACCCGGCCTACGCTAAACTGCGAGTAAAAACCGGCATGCCAATTTTGGGAGCTTTTCAGATTGTCCAGTGCATCTTTGCCATCGCCTTGCAGTGCGCTGAAAAGTACGCCGCCTTTCACCCCAAAGCCGCTGTTGGTGCGCGCATCGCCGCCGGTTTCTTCGTTGTGGTTAATGATGCCTCTATTCAGCACGCGTTCCTGCGCCTGGGCTACGTCAAAGAAAAATACACTTATCAAAAGTAAACAGATTTTTTTCATAGCAGATAGTATATTTGGTATAGGTTCAGTAAGCCCACTTGCAGAAGCAGACCGTACCTCTTATACTGTCTGCTGGCTGGAATGTTGCAGTCAAACATCTGGGTTGGGTGCAATGTTATCATTCCAAAAGACGGCAGAAATAATCCAATAAATAGCTTTCCTTACGTATATGCTTAAGATTGCCTGGTCGCCAGAGTACACCCATCCGCTTCCCGAAAACCACCGGTTTCCCATGCTCAAGTATGAACTGCTGCCGGAACAGTTGCTGTACGAAGGAACCGTGAGCCAGGAAAACTTCTTCCAGCCAGCCCCCATCCCAGAAAACCGGATTACGCGGGTGCACGAACCGGAATACTGGCGTAAACTGCATAGGTTAGAGCTCAGTCCTTCAGAAATCAGGAAAACCGGTTTTCCGCTGTCCCAAGAATTGGTCACCCGGGAGGTAGGGATTATGGGCGGCACCCTGGAAGCGGCTGACTATGCCTTGCAACACGGTGCGGCCATGAACATTGCCGGGGGCACCCACCACGCGTTCACCAACCGGGGCGAAGGTTTCTGCCTGCTCAATGATAACGCCTTGGCGGCCCAGTATCTGTTGGACGAAGGCAAAGCCACCAAGGTGCTCATTGTAGATTTAGACGTGCACCAGGGCAACGGCACGGCTCAGATTTTTGCGCATGAACCGCGGGTGTTTACGTTCAGCATGCACGGGGGAAACAACTACCCGCTGCACAAAGAGCAATCTGACTTGGATGTACCGCTGCCCGATGGCATTGAAGACGCCGCCTACCTAAAACTCCTACGTGAACACCTACCCACCCTCATGGACAAGGTAGCGCCCGACTTCGTGTTTTTCCAGTGCGGGGTAGACGTGCTGGCGTCAGATAAACTAGGGAAGCTGGGGCTTACGCTGGCCGGCTGCAAAGAGCGCGACCGCTTGGTGCTGGAACTGTGTCACCAACACCGCGTGCCCGTCTGCGCCAGCATGGGCGGCGGTTACTCTACCCGCATCGCAGACATCGTAGAAGCCCACGCCAACACCTTTAGGCTGGCCCAGCAGATTTTCTTTTAGTATGAGGTAGCAAGTATGAGGTAGCAAGACTTTTTTCATCGTGCTACCTGATACTATGTGTCAATTCCGGGATTTCAGTTTTGCGTCAGAGTCGCGCAGGAAGGGGAGGGAGCGTTTTAGTGCCAGGTAAATGAGGGGCACCAGCAGGAGCACCAGCAGTAAGTAGATCATCACCTTCATGGTTTCAAAGAACAGGCTGATGACCATGGCTGATAAAAGAAGGGAGGCCGCTAAAAGCAGCCAGAACTGAAGAGGTTGTTTGGAGGAACTTCGGCCCATGGTTAATGATTTGGTGAAACAATAGGCAAAGGCGGCTTCACGTAAAAGGAACGCCTTCGCTTTCAGGAGAACGTCCAGTGCGTTTTACCGTATTTTTATTTTGTGGTAAATGCACGGATGTTTCTCTGTAAGAGTAAGTTACAAATTATATTTGGTTTTGGTGCTCTTTTTCTGAAACCGGGCCAAAAACAAGCTGCCAGCGGAAGGCCCATTTCCACCGCAACCGGTACGCCTCAAGGCCCGCCTTTGCCAGAATGCGCCGCCAGTCTGCGCGGGAAAAAGCCCGCAGCACCGACAGCGGCGCATCATGCTTCACTAAGTACGAGCGGGAGAAGATTTGGGTAAGCCCTTTGATGGAGTAATACGCCAGCGGGTGCCGGTGAAGGTCATTGATGAGTACTGCCACGCGCACCTGTTTGCTTAATTGTGCCAGTAAGGAAGAGAGGGCGGCATCTGAAAAATGGTGCAGAAACAGGCTGCAGATGACAATATCAAACTGCTGCCGGGCGAATTCAGGTGAAAAGACATCGGCTTGCCGGAAAGAGATCTCTGGGTATTGCTGGCTGAGCGAGGCGCTGTATTGGAGCATGAACGCGTTGGCGTCCAGGCCCACCAATTCTACGGGAATATGCTGGCGGCGCGCCCAACGGGCCACCATGCGCAGGGTGTCTCCGCCGCCGCTGCCCAGATCGGCTATTTTCAGCTTCCTTTTGGGGAAAGAGGCCAGAAACGGATGCTTCAGGAGCTGGTTTAACCCATTGCGGACTACGTCATGGCCGCCCAGCCAGACATTGATGAACTCCAATTCCTGCAGGTTGCGGCGCAGATCCTCGCCGGCGAGGGTGAGGTCGTCCATCAGCTCCAACTCCGTAGACCGCTGTTTAAACATAGTGCACCGAGAGCAGCATGGATTCTAAGGTGAGGCCCGGCCCGAAGGCAAAGCTGAGGATGGGGGCCTCATGGCGGTCTGGGTGCAGTTCACGCCACAGGGCCTGCAGCACAAACAGCACCGTGGCCGAGGACATGTTCCCGAACTGCCGCAGCACTTGGTAGGCGTGCTTGTTGTCTTGGGGGGTAAGCCCCAGGGCCTGCTCAATCACCTCCAGAATCTTGCGCCCGCCCGGGTGAATGGCGAACAAATCTACCTCCTCCAGCTTCAGGTTGAGCTTTTGCAGCAGCGACTGGGTCAGTTGCCCAATGCCCTGTTTGATCAAGGCCGGCACGTAGGACGAAAGCGTCATCTCAAACCCGAAATCGTGGATGTGCCAGGCCATGTCTTTCTGCCCCGAGGGTGCCAGATCACAGTGAAACGCGTCTACCCGCAAAGACAAAGGCGAAAGCGGCTGCGGGCTCACCAGCACGGCGGCGGCCCCATCGGCGAAGAGGGAGTTGGACACCAGGTGGTCGCTCTCGGGGTGTTTCTGGAAGTGGAGGGTGCACAGTTCGGTGCAGACAATGAGCACGCGGGCCTGGGCATCGGCGCGGCAAATGGTGTCGGCCACTTTCAGGGCGTTGAAGGCCGCGTAACAGCCCATAAAGTAGATGCCGGTGCGTTGCACCTGCGTAGGCAATTCCAAGGCCTCTACCAATTCAATGTCCAGCCCTGGGGCGTACATGCCGGTGCAACTGACGGTGATTAGATGGGTGATTTGGTTTGTCTCTAAACTTGGAATCTGGGCCAGACATTCTTGCGCCGCCTCTACTGAGAGCGGCAGGGCCGCTTTCCGGTAGGCCTGCATGCGGTCGCCCACGGTAGGGAACGGTTCCAGCCCCGGCGTGTTGGGGAAGAACTCATACTCGCCGTTCTGGCGGCCATAATCTGAGAGCGCGGAATGGCGCTGGTCTATGCCCGAGACCCGGTACAGGGCTTTCAGCTTGCGCGTGTCCTGCCCGTCTAACTGAAGGGCCTCGGCCATGAAATCAGCGATCTGTTGCTGAGGAAAAGCATGCGGTGGATTAGCCGTGCCGATGGCGCAGAGATAACTCTTCATATTCTAAGTATAAGCAAAAAAGCGGCAAGATGTTTAGGGCGGCGCGTTTGTTTTGTCAAAGTTCTTGGCCGAAGGGGGAATGTATTGCCTATTGCTGTCATACTCAGTTGGCGCGGTTCAGGTTTTGCCGGTTGCCTCAGGGAGTGCGGTCGCGCCGGGAACTGCTTTATGGGAGGATGGGATTTAAGCCTTGTTTCCGGAAAACAGGCGCAAAACGGGTTTGTCTTTTTCCGCCGCTAAGAACCTGTTCGCGTTTTGCTTTCGTCATCTAAAACGGCCAGGATAAGGTTCTGCGGAAGCATTTTTTGAGTTGTGTAGCCGTACTACGGGGCAAGGGAAATGGGAAGGCAGGTTCTTGTTCTGGGCGTTTGCAGCACAAAGGGCAAAACGTGAACAGGCGAAGGGAACTGATCTTACGCTCTACTGCTGGTGGTGGTTCCCGGCGAGTCTGGAGACGCGCTGCCTCCTTTGTCACGAGACAGCAGTCTCGCGCCAGTTTGTTTTAAACCTGTGAGGTCTTGGAGACCTCACAGGTTTCCGTATTTCCGGCCTGTTTTCTGCGGTGCCCTCGCTCCAAAGACTTCGTAGTGCGCAGACTTCGTAGCGCGCGCATCATTTCCTGCGATTGTCTCTGCCAAGGCCGTTTCAAGCCCGTTTTCCCAAAAACAGACCCAAAACGTAGGAGGTGACGTTGCTGTTCGGGATTTCCAATCCCGAAAGAGCGGGTAACAGCACTCCTGCCGTTTTCAGCTTGTTTTCCATAAAACAGCCCTAAAACGCATCAGCATCAGCCTTTCTCCCACGGAGAGGGGCTGATGCTGATGCGCTGGAAAATAAACGCTAGTGCTGGAGATAAGCCTCCATGGCCTTGATGGTTTCCAGCGGCGCGCTTAGGTGCGGGCAGTGTCCGGTGGCTTTCAGCTGCACCAGCGTAGAATCCTTGATGTTTTTATGCACGAACGCGCCTACCTCTACCGGGGAAATCATGTCATCGGCGCATTGCAGAATCAGAGATTTGGTCTGTAGGTGCGCCAGGTCGGCGCGGTTGTCTGACAGAAAGGTAGTGCGGGCAAAGTGTTTGGCAATGCTGGAGTTGGTGTTGCAGAAACTGTGCATCAGTTCTTCGCCCAGAGACGGCTGGTCTGGGTTGCCCATGATGAAGGGGGCGAACGTGCCCGACCAACCCATGTAATCGGTCTCCATGAACTCCAGCATGGCGTGAATGTCTGCGGGGTCAAACCCCCCTAGGTAGTCGCCGTGGTTGATATAGCAAGGAGACGGCCCAATCAAGACCAGTTTCTCAAAGAGATCCGGTTCCCGGATGGCGCTTAAAACCCCAATCATGGCACCCACAGAATGACCCACAAAAATTGGGTCTGTGAGTTCTAGGTGGTGGCAAATTTCTATAATATCATTGGCGTACCCCTGCAAAGAGGCGTATTTGGTATAGTCGTACGCCTTCAGGTCTGACTGCCCCGCGCCTACGTGGTCAAATAGCACAATTTTATAGTGTTGCTGAAAGGCAGAGGTGATGTAGCGCCACATGTTTTGGTCGCAGCCAAACCCATGCCCAAAAATCATGGCTTGTTCACCCTTTCCAAATATTTTCACATTGTTTCTTTGCACAGGATTCATAGTCTCTATGGGGTCTAAGGTTTCCCTAAGGGATAGAGAAACCGTTGAGTAAGCGGCGTCTAGTGGTGGAAGCATAAAATATTGAAGTATGACGGTTTCTTGGAAGGGGGTGCTGCAAAGGTAAATTGTTTAGGTGGATTTCTTTTAATACTCCAATTAAATTATTTAATGTTAATTATTCTCAATGAATTGTGTTTTTAGGGTGTTTTGCTGATTGTAGCGTTGGTGTTGGGCAGGAGAGGAGTTGAAAGCCCCTTTGCGACTTGCCTGCCGTGGTGCCATGGAATGATTTTGCCTTTTGCGGTGGCTTTGGGCTTGGTGGTGGTTTCCGTGGGCTGATGCCTGGGGCGGCGGCCTTTTTGCGTGGTCTATGCACTGTGTTGTTTCATTTCTACTGGTAAGCGCTCACGGCCGCGAGGCCCCGCCTTCCGCCCTTGCGCGGTGAGTTCCGCTGCCTTCGGCTAAAGCCTCGGCTGCCGGGCTCCGCCCGTCCCCGCAGACCTCTAGGCGCTCACCCGGGAGGCTGGCAACTGCAATGCGTAGCCAGGCCTCCCAGGTTTTCAAAAACCTGGGAGGCCTTCTGCAGAGACGCAGTATTTTGGGTCTCCCGCATATTCCAGATCCACGGCCCAGACTCCGCAGGCCTTCCAGACGCTAGGAGTTCTTTGAAGGGCAGCTTCCCTAAGGCTAGCTTGTTTCCAGCCTTGTTTTTGAAAAATGTGCCTGAAACAGAATGTTGCGCTGGGCAGAAGGATTGGATGATTCCTTTTTTAAAAAGGTTTGCCGTGCGTGTGGCGCATGATGGCTTTCACGGCACCCGGCACATGCTTCAGGCTGGCCACCGCCAGTTCAGACAGCACCGGTTGGCCGAACAGGCGTTGCACCAGGCGGCCGGTCTGCAGCCTGGCCCCAAACTGCCGCTGCCAGGCAGAGGAATAGTTGGTTTCCATCTGGGTTCTGGTTTGCCGCCCGTGCAGGAAAAGCAAGACCTGTTCAGAAAGAAGTTTGGCCGAATGAATAGCCATGGCCATCCCGTTTCCGCAGAGAGGGGTGATGAGGCCGGCGGCATCTCCGCTCATGAGCACATGGTCTTCCAGGCAAGCTTTGGGGGCGAAAGAAATCTCGTTGATGACTTCGGGCTGCGGGTACAGGAATTCACTATTTAGGAGTAAGTCGCGTAGCCAGGGGTTTTTGCTTAGTTCCTGGGTTTCCATTGCGGCAATGGTGCCGTGCTTTTTCAGGTTCTGGCGGGTGGTAAGATAGCAGAAGCAATACCGGTCTTCTTCAATAGCAGATACGCCCGCGTAGCCGTCAGAAAAGTTATGCAGCGCAATGAGGTGTTTAGGCAGTTGGGTGCGCACATGGTATTTCACGGCCAGGTACGGTGACCGCTCCTCAAAGAAAGAACGGTTAAAGCGCCGGTCTAAAGCACTGCGTTTGCCATACGCCCCAATCACCACGGGTGCCTGCAAGTGCTCTCCGGTAGAGAGCGCCACGGTGAAAGAATTGCCGTCAAAGTTCACCCCGGTGGCGCTCACCTGTTGCCTAAATGTCACGCCCTGGCGTTGGGCCAATTGAAATAAATAGTGGTCTAATCTGTACCGGCTCACGCCGAAGCCGCCTAGATCAAGGGGCGTCTGTAAAAAGCGGCCTGCCGGAGAGGAAAGCATGAAATGGGTTAAATGCGAAGGCCCTAATTCCTCTATATTCACCCCCAAACTATGCAGGAAAGGAAGCACTTCGTTGGACAGGTATTCTCCGCAGACTTTATGGAAAGGAAACCTTTTTCTTTCTACCAATGCCACTTCAATGCCTTGGCGTGATAATTGCAGGGCATTGACCAGGCCGGCTAATCCTCCTCCAATGACAATGACTTTGCGGGTTACCATAGGGTTTGGCTAAGATGTTGCTATTATTCAATTGCCGGTATTTTAAACAATTGATTTACGTATTTGTTCATTCCAAAATCCAAAACTAAGAGCTTGTCTTCATCGTTAAAAAGATAAAGTTGCTGTATTGCTTTGGTATTCAAGGATAAAGAAAACTCATGAAACACTTTATACTCTTATTTTTTATCTGTCTCAGCTTCTACGAAGTGCCTGCCCAGGTAAGAACCCGGCCGCTGCCCACCGAACAGACAAGCGAGGCAAAAACGGGCGCAGACAACCAGTCTATGTCTGTGTACCCCAACCCTACCAGCGGTGTGATCACTATTTCCTTAGAAGGTTTTGAAGGTAAGAAAACCGACCTCCGGATTATGAACGTGATAGGGAATGTTGTCTACCGTGAAGTGATCCAAGACCCCGCAGAGCGGTACATGAAGACCTTGGACTTGAATAAACTTTCTAAGGGCTTGTACTACGTAAAACTGGAGACCCCCACTTACAGCGAAGTTAGAAAAGTTATTCTTCGGTAGTTTTACGCAACTATGAAGAAAAGGGCAAAGCCATAGAGGTTCTGCCCTTTTTTTACTTTCCGGCCGGCGGTAGATGGGCCAGGAGGCACAAAGATTCTCCGCAATTCGCCTTTTAAAAACGGAATAAGAGAAGCACCGGAAGGCTGCTGTTTCTGTGCTAAGGAAAAGGAGAGTGTGGCCCCGTCAGGAATCGAACCTGAATCTAAAGTTTAGGAAACTTCTATTCTATCCGTTGAACTACGGGGCCTTTGGGAGGGTGACACAGCGTTACCTGAATTGCAAAAGTAAAGTAAAATTACTTGTTAAGAAATTTTATGGGCGTGAAATCCAATAAACTGTGCCTGCTTTGAGGGTTGTTTGGAAAGTATTCGGCTTTCAAGAGCCCTATTTGCAAAGATAAACGTCTGTATTATTCGCCAATACACAAGCTTTGCTTCTGTTTTAGCAGAAAATAATTTAAAATAAGGCAAGAATAATCAGCGTAATTTATTAATTAAGAAACACATTGTGTCTATTAATTCGTAGAGTAAATGAACAGACGCAATTGGCAGCTATATGCTGAATATTCATTGTAATTTATATATTTGCACCAGTTAAAATTTATAACCACCCATTCACTATGAGAGATCAACTTAAAAGCAAGCTTGACAAGATGCAAATGGAGGTAATCCGCGATTGCCAAAATGTAGAAGATGTTCAGTTAATGTTAGGTATTTTTAGCCAAATGAACGAGGCTTTAAACCAAATTCCAGATACTTTGAACAAGCCAAAAGGGGCCAAAAGAGGCCGTAAGCCAAAAAGCGCCGAAGCTAATTCCTAAGTAGGAATGTAAGTTAATTTGGGGGAGTGAGAGAGACCATGCACGTGGCTCATCACTCCTTTTTTGTTTATGGCCTGTTTTTGTGAAAAGAGGCTCAAAACAACCGCAGGTAATGACCGTTCCTTTTCCCCTGAATTTTCCTGGGGTAACGTCTACCCATAAAAGAACTTTTTCTACTGCCCAAAGCCAGGCAACACGCCATGGTTTACCTCCGCCAAATTCTTTTGCCTCCGGAATAAACCCTATTAGGCAAAAACCTCGCTGGTTTGGGCAGTGGTTTGGAGAGATAAGCCTAAATAAGTTCAGGAAAATCGAAAACAAGTGCGCCGGAAAGGCAAAGGAACACGCGGTATTCACGTATATGAGGCGTTGGCAGATAACCCGCCACCAGAGCACATAGGTTGAGTACTTCAACTGCATGGCTTCTGACTTAGATTGTATTCCATGGAGTCAACGGTAACCAATATTTCTTTAGCACCCCATGCGGCGGATGATTCGCAGCCCGCGCTGCTGTTCATTCCAGATATAAGCGGCTTTACCCGTTTCATGCATGAAAATGGGGTGCAGTACAGCCGTAACCTAATCGCTGACCTGCTGGAAATCATTATTGAGGCCAATATCCTGAACATGGAGGTCTGCGAGATACAAGGCGATGCCATCCTGTTCTACAAACTGGGCGATGCCCCCTCGGTAGACCAGATTGTAAGCCAGTGCAAACAGATTTTCCTTGATTTCCAGAATTACCTGCGCATTATGGAGCGAGATGATATTCTGGCCAGCCCCAAATTGTCAGAAAACAAGCTTACCCTTAAAGTGGTGGTGCACTACGGCCGCATAAGTGTGACCCAAATAAGAGATCACATCAAGTTAATGGGCACCGATGTGATACTGGCGCACCGCTTACTTAAAAACAGCATAGAAGGCTCAGAATACGTGCTCCTGACCGAAGGATACCTGAACACCCAGAACCCCGAGGCGGTAGCGCATAATTTTGAGTGGACTCAGCTCAAAGATGGGATGAACAGCTATGAGCACGTAGGAGACATCCATTACAAATATGCCTTTCTTACCCCCCTGCGCCTGCTAGTCACAGACCCAGAAGCAGAACACACGCACAAGCTGTACCCAAACACTTTTTCTTTAAAAGACCACATCAAAGCCCCGGTAGAGTTAGTGTTGCGGGTCATCCAGAATTACCGCCTGAAGCCCAAATGGATGCACCGGGTGAAAAGCGCGCGCTTTGATACCAAAAAGGTGAACCGTATTGGCACCAACTATTTCTGCGAAATGGAGAAAGGAGGGTCTATAGAAATGCAAACCTTGCAGAGCAAGATAAAGGCCGACAAAATAGAGGTAATTGAGAAGATGGCTAACTTTAAAATGTTCCCCAATTCTTTGATCTTCTACCATCTGTACCAGGAGCAGGAGGGAACCCAGCTCACCCTGGAGTTCCATTACAGCAGGGTGTCTGTAGGCGATTATTTCTATGACCATTTCGGCCGCAAACAGATCAAAGGATTCATGAAGGCATCACTGCACCAACTGAAGCTGCTTTGCGAGCAATTACATAAAAACAGGCAGAAATAGAAAGTAAAAGCCTAAAGCCAGAAGGGGCTGCCGTTGCATTACGGCAGCCCCTTCTGGCTTATAAAGAAAGGCTATTGGGCAATGGCAATCACAAAAGACACTACCGTTAAGATAATGCCTATCATGAAAATAGTGTACGAAATACGAAGAAGCCGGTACTTGTTCTTGAGCACGTCGCCCAGGTAATAAATATCAGTAATCATGTTGTTGTAGAGCGCGTTCTTGTCGCGCATAATGTCATGCATGCCGTTCTGGAAATCCTCCAACGGGATTTTAGTGAAATTCCCGAAAAACAGCAGGTTAATGCGGCGGCTGGTCAGTTTGTTGGGCCGTAACCGGAAGCTGGTCACCTCGGGCTGCGCCGAAATAATAGCGGAGATCACCGAAGCCAGCGTGGTAGCCAGCAGAATACCCACCGGAATCATCAGGATCGGGTTACGGGTAAACTCGGCGCCAATGATAGAAGATTTAGTACCCAGATAGGTGATGATGATGGACATGATAATGGCATTTAAGCTGATCATCATGTTGGCCTTGTTGTCTGCAATGGCGCTTAGGCTGATGTGGGTATCATAGGTGCTTTTGAACATGGTCTCAATACCACGTTTGGGCTGCGCCAGGTTCTCCCGGTTTTTCTTCTCCTTCCTTTTTTTCTTCTTGGAGAGCTCCAGTTGGTGGGTGCGCTGCTCCTGGATGTTTTTGCTGAGCTGCTTAGAGAATTTAGCCTGGGCCGGTTGCGTCCTGAAAGAAACGGAAAGCAGGAAGTCCAGCTGGTATTGCGCCCATTCCAGGTCAGAGAAGGTGCGGTTCAGGAAGATCTCCCATTCCACGCGCAGCAACTCGGCGGTAGCAAAAAACGTGTCTTTGCCAATATTGGCAATGTCAGCGTCTACCAGAATATCCTCCAGCAGATGATGCGTTACCTGGCCTTGTTTGGTGGCCAAGATGCAGCTGTTCACCTGTTCAATTTTCTCGGCCGGATACTCTTCTGCCTGCAAAAAGGCAGTGGCAATGTCTATGCTTTCTTCTTCATGGTTCTCATAGGTGGTAATGTAGCCGGTGTCATGGAACCAAGCGGCCAGCGTAAGTACCTCCATTTCTTCCGGAGACAGCGAATACCCTTGGGCAAGTTCCCTCGCCTCTTTTACCACCTCAAACGTGTGTTTGTAGTTGTGGTAAACCAATTTTTTTGATAGTTTCTCTTTGAAAAGCGTGAACACATAGTTGCCAGCTTTCCGGATGAGATCTTCGTTTTCCATAAAGTAGGTGAGAGCGATATTGCCCGTAGCACTTGTCTAGAAGCAGCGTACATGCTGCTTCTGCTATACTTGAATCCAAAGGTCTACAACGCGAATTCTGCCCTGAAGGTTAGCAGAATTCATTTTCAGGAGGCCAAAGTGCTTCATATCATCTGTGCCGCGCTGCGTTTTAGGCTTAATATTCTTGAATAAGCACGTTTGTAGGGATGTTCAAAGTCTTGTGAAGATTCCTAATCATTTCAAGTGTGAGTTTTCTTTTTCTGTTCAACACTTCGCTTACCCTGCTTTTAAAACCCAGAATTTCGGCTAAGTCTTTCTGCTAATTGTCTGCTTGCCCGTTTGTTCCAGATTACTTGAGCCATCTTGAGTTCCTTCTTTTCATCTCTTTGTGAGATACCCAAGCAGATTCGTCGCCTATTTCGCTCTCGCTGGCTAAAACCTCTTGTTTCTGTTCTTCAGATAAACCTTTCCATAGGCTGCCTTCTTCATAGTCCTTTCTGCCAGACAGAATCATGACTATATCTTCAAGCAACCGCTCATCAGTGGTCGTGTCTATTAATGAACCTGCTTAGAGTTTTTCATTAACCGGCATCTAAAGCAATTCCTCTGGTGCAAGTGTTCACTAATACCTTCATTTTTAGGCTGTTTTTATGAAAATAGGCATAAAACAGGAAGGTTGTTTGTACACTGGCACAAGCATCTGTTTATGCCGCCGTTTTTAGGCTGTTTTTAGGAAAACAGCCTAAAAACTCTAAACAGCTTCGACGGTAAATTATAGCAGAACCTACTTCTGAAAGCTTTACGCTTGCTTTTGTGCCTCTTCTACCGCTGCTTAATTGTGGTACTATCCACTCATTTATGCTATCTTCGCTTATAACTGCCATAGATTTAGGGGCTTGGTAAAAATGTCTTTGCAAACACTTTTACTACCCTATTTCTTTGTTAGTTCCTTAAACTCTAAACAGCTTCATTATCTACATCAATTAGAAAACTATTGGGTATGAGAGTCAAGGTTTGACGTACATGGTTCGGGAAGGTGGCTTGAATTTCTAAATCTGTTAATGTTGTATCCTCTTCTGGTTTCCCAGGCCAGTTTTTCCTGTTTTTTCAATTCAACAGTTTCTGCATTCACTTCTGCTTTTTCCACATCTCTGGCCTTGTCCACACAGGACACAGGATATTGCGAAAGCCGATAAAAATAATATGCTTTTTATATGTTTCATTTTCTTAGGCTTGCAACCCACTACCAGATATGCGTCACACCCATGTTGTATGACTTGTTTACATAAGTACAGCAACTGACCCAAAGGCCGGTTTGCTTAAATGAGGCGTCGCTTCCTCTGCCGTACTAATGTATACTTTTAGCTAATATACCATAAATCTACAGGCGGTCAAGGTAGCCGGTGTGCTCGCTACCTTTGCTCTTGGCATCACTTTCTCAAGAGAACCGTTTTAGGGCTAGTTTTCTGAAACCAGCCCTAAAACAGCAGGCTGCCTTCGCAAGCAGAAAAGAATGCTCTAAGAGAGCTGGTTGAAAATTTATGCTAACCTTGGGCCTGCTGCGTACGTCATAGGGGCAAATATTCTAAAGAAGCTATTTAGCGGGGGCTGGGATAATCCCTGAAGCCCAGACTCCGTATAAAGAGCAACTTTTGCGTCTCTGGGTTTTTCAATGCACCTCTTTTCGTAGTACGTGCCCGCAGAAGTAGAAAGCTTTGCACCTATCGTTCATGAAAAAAAAATACGTTTTACTCCTCTTTCCGCTTACTATGTTATGGTTGGTGCAGGCCTGTACCACCTCTAAACCTTACTATGGCCGCAATGTCCTCAACTGGCAGGAGCAAACGCCCAAAGACACCTCTGAGATTGTGTACAGCGTCTTTCTCATAGGCGATGCCGGTGCCCCGCTCACAGACAAACCAGACCCCACGTTAATGCACCTAAAGGCGCAGATAGAACAGGCCGGGGAAAAGAGCGCGGTGGTATACCTGGGAGACAACATCTACCACAACGGTTTGCCGGAGCCAGATGCCTATGACCGTAAAACCGCCGAAGACCGCATGAAGGCCCAGTTGGACATCCTCAAAGGCTACCAAGGCGAAAAGTACATGATACCGGGTAACCACGACTGGGGCGGCGGAAGCGGCACACCAGACGGCTGGGAGGCCGTGGTGCGGGAAGAACGCTTCGTGGAAGAATACCTCGCAGACAGCAACATAGTGGTAGGCAATGACTTCTTTGTGCCCGGCAACGGGTGCCCCGGCCCCTTTGAGGTACTCATTGAGGAAGAAATGGTCTTGATTGCGCTGGACTCCCATTGGTGGCTGCACCCGTATGACAAACCCTACGGCGATGACAGTCCCTGCGGTGTGGTAAATGAGGTAGACGTGCTGGTGCAACTGGAGGACATCATCGAGAAAAACAAAGGGAAGAATATTTTGGTGGTGGCGCACCACCCGCTGTTCAGCAACGGTATTCACGGCGGGTATTTTACCTTCACAGACCATTTGTTTCCGCTCACCATTCTCAGGAAATGGTGGGTGTTGCCGTTGCCCGTCATTGGTTCCATCTATCCGCTGGCCCGTAAATACGGCGGCATTGCCCAGGACATTCCGCACCCCACGTACCAGGCCTACATCAATGGGTTGATGAACATCTTCAATAAGTATGACAACATTGTGTACGCGGCCGGGCATGAGCACAACCTGCAGTACTTCAAACAGGGAAACCTGGCGCACATTGTGAGCGGGGCCGGTTGTAAAACGCAGCACATAAAAGACGGCGGGGAGGCGCTCTACGCCGAAAAAACGCAGGGCTACGCCCGAATCAACTATTACAAGAACGGGGAGGCATGGGTAGAGTTCTGGGCCAAAAATGACGACGACGTACCGGCCAGATTGTCTTTCAGAACGCCCATGTACGCCAAGGCCAAGCCCGTGGCCGAGCAGATTGCCATTTCTACCGAAGATTACAGAGACAGCACCATTACCATAGCCGCCAATACCACCTATGGGGCCGGGGGGATCAAGAATGGCCTACTGGGCAACCACTACCGGCAGGAATGGCAAACCCCGGTTACCCTGCCCCTGCTGGATTTGCAGCGCGAAAAAGGCGGCCTGGTGCCTTACCAGAAAGGGGGCGGAAAACAAACGTCCTCGCTAAAACTGCGCAATGAAGAAGGGCGCGAGTACACCTTGCGCTCCGTGAACAAAGACCCCACCAATGTACTGCCGGTGGCCCTGCAGAAAACCATCGCCCGTGATTTGCTGCAAGACCAGATTTCGGCGCAGCACCCGTACGGGGCACTCATTGCCGCCAAACTAGCCGATGCCGCCGGAGTGTACCACACCAACCCCAAACTGGTGTACGTGCCCAGTGACCCGCGCCTGCGCCAGTACCTGGATGAGTTCGGGAACACCGTAGGCTTTCTGGAGGAAGATGCCGACGAGGATCACTCAGACGTGGCCAGCCTGGGCAATGCCACCAACATTATAGGCACCGAGAAACTGCTGGAACGCAAGCGCAACGACCATGACAACCAGATCATAGAGCAGGAATTCGCCAGGGCGCGTCTCCTGGACATGCTCATTGGTGACTGGGATCGGCATGAAGGGCAATGGCGGTGGGTGGAAACCAGGTCTGGGGAAGATAATAGAACCTACAGACCCGTACCCGAAGACCGCGACATCGCTTTCTTCAAAGCCGATGGCTTTATACCCTGGCTTGCCAGCCGCCGGTGGGCGGTACGCAATATCCAGCACTTCGGGAAAGATTACGGCGATTACAAAGGGCTCAATCTAACCGCCCTTACTGTAGACCGTACCTTTTTGTCCAGCGTAACCCGTGCGCAGTGGATTGCCATGGCCAATGAGGTGAAAGCCTCCATGACCGATGCCGCCATTGAAGAAGCTGTGCGGCAAATGCCCCCAGAAGTATACCCCATTTCTGGCCCAGAACTCATTTCTAAGCTCAAATCCAGAAGAGATCTGTTGCCGCAGGTAGCCGAGAAATACTACCTGCACCTGGCCGAGGACGTGGACATTGCCGGGTCAGACAAGCGCGAGAAGTTTGAGGTGCGCCGTCTCTCAAATGAGGAGACCGAGGTGACCATGCGCAAAATCAACAAAGAGGGCAGAGTGTCAAAGGTGCTGTACCAGCGTCTGTTCCTGAACAAAGAAACCGAAGAAATCAGGTTGTACGGCCTGGGCGGCGATGACGTGTTTGAGGTCACCGGCAACGTGAAAAGAAGCCCCATGATTAGGATCATTGGCGGCGAAGGCAATGATTCCATCTCTGAGCAATCTGTGGTGTCAGGTGCCGTGCGCAAAACCAAGGTCTATGATTTCACCGAGGAGAAGAACGTGCTTGCCCTGGGGCCAGAAGCCGAGGACAAAACCGAGCCGTTTGAAGACGTGAACCTCTACGACCGCGACAATTACAAGATTCCTTACTTCGGCCCCCGCTTGTCTGTGGAGTATAACGTAGATGATGGTTTGTTCCTGGGCGGCGGAGTCGTGTACCGTAACCACAAATTCCGGAAACAGCCGTATGCCTCAGAGCATTACCTACGGGCCAATTACGCGTTTGCCACCAAGGCCTACAACATCAGGTATGACTCAGAATTCAAGCAGGTATTCAATGATAACCTTGATTTGGGGGTAAAAGCCGCCATTTTCGGGCCGCAGTACCAGATCAACTTCTTCGGGTTGGGCAATGAGACCGAGCAAACCCGTGATATCAAGGACTACCGCGTGCGCCAGAGAAGAATGATGGTGTCACCAACCATCAATACCAGCTTCACCCACTTCGTGCGAATGGGGATTGGGCCTTTCTATGACCAGTATCAGCTGCAGCATTACCCTGGCTCGTACATTGAAGAGGTTCTCCCGGAGGAAGCGTTCGGCACAGAGCGGTTCACCGGGCTAAGAGGGTACCTGAACCTGCAAGCCGTGAGTACGCCCATCAATCCGCGCATAGGGCTTAAATGGCTGAATGAGTTCTCATACACCCGTCAGCTAGGCGCAGAGAAAAGGAACTTTGGCCGCCTCAGCTCTGAATTCATGTTCTACATTGGGCCGCGCCTGCCGTTCCAGTTGACACTGGCGGCCCGGTTGGGCGGTGCCCATAATATAGGCGATTTCCCGTTCTACCAAGCCAATACCCTGGGCGGACTCACCAACCTGAGGGGTTACCGGCGTACCCGTTTTGCCGGGCGCAGCTCTCTCTACCAGAACACTGAGATACGGGTAGAGGTCTTCAAGTTCAACGTGTACCTGTTCCCCGGCAAGTTTGGGATAATGGGCTTGGTAGACCATGGCCGGGTGTGGGCCGATGGCGAAAACTCCAACAAAATACACCGGGGCGTAGGCGGCGGTATCTGGATTGACGTACTCAAGCAGGCAGTGGTCAATGCCACCTATTCTGCCGGCGAAGAAGATAAGCTCTTCAACCTGAACTTCGGCTTCTTGTTTTAATAGGTTGCCCCATCATCTTTTACATAACGCCTGCATTGCATGAAAAAGCTTTTGATTCTGTTGGGGATATTGGTTCTGTTGCACGCTTGGGAGCAGGTAAATGCGCAAGGGTTTTTCAGTGATTCGGTGAGGGCCGCCCAGGCCGCGAATGATCCGCAGGAACTGGCCAACCCCTCTGTGATAGGCATGGGCAAGAGTAAGGGTGTCATTATCAGGTATGAGCGCTTGCCTCGGTTTGGCATGCACTCCCAAGGTCAGCAGAGCACCGTGGAAGATGCCCGGGCAGATGTGCTCAGAAGCAACCGCTTTGAGTTCAAGGCCTATGCCCCCTTGGTGAACAATCCTCATTTTAAGCTGGTGTTTGGGGCTGGGTACTTTCTGGAGGAATTCAACTACAAAGAGCCCGCCACGCAGCAATACCCGTTGTACCAGCGGCTGCAAGACAAGAACCTGCGTTCATTAGACGGACAATTGGTGATGTTGCGCCCCATCAACTACAAGAATTTCATCGTATTCAGGATGAAAGGCGAGTTGAACGGCGATTACGGGAAGTACAGTGACATAAGCCTCACGCGGTACCTGAGAACCACCGTGGAAGCCATTTACGGGTGGAAGAAAAGCCCCTACTTTTCCTATGGGTTTGGCGTGCAACTGGGCTATGCCTTCGGCCGACAAACCTTTTACCCCGCCCTTTTGTATAACCGAACCTTTAATGAAAGGTGGGGGGTAGAAGCCATTTTCCCGGCCAATGTCGCGTTCCGGCGCAATTTCTCAGAGAAGTCTTTGCTGTACATGGGCTACAAGATTGAGGGGGCCACCTACAACATCAACATCAATACAGAGCCCTTCAACCAGTATGAAACCGTTGAACTGCGTAAATCTGAACTAAAGGCCCGCTTGCGGTGGGATAGGGAAATCTATGATTTCCTGTGGTTCGGGCTGGAGTCTGGTTACCGCTACAACCACCGGTTTAACCTGTATGACGGACGCCAGCGCACGGCCAACCCATTGATTGAAACCCATATCAAAGATGCCGTTTACTTTAACGTGGAGCTGTTCCTGGTGCCGCCCCGCAGATTCCTGAAGCAATAAGGTCTTTCTGTTTTAGGGCTGTTTTTGGTAAAACAGCCCTAAAACGTCCGCACACATGGCAAATCAGCAATGCATGCCTATTCTTGCGGCAGGATGTATCTGACCAGTGATGGAAGATGCTTTAGGTGCTTGGGTATGAGTTTTGCTGTTTCAGAGCCGTTTTTAGTAAAATAGCCCCTAAACGTTTAGATGAAGGATAGGCCTAAAAACAAGAAGCCCGCCACAGCAATGTGGCGGGCTTCTTGTTTTGGTGGTACTTGCTACTCTTTGTTGTCTGAGGGAACTACCTCCAAGCCGCTCTGGATAGCCATTTCTTTCAGGTAGTCATAGGTGGCGTACTGGGCGTGCATGGAAATGGAAGTATCGTCTGAAACCCAGTACTGGTTGTTTGAAAGGCGCGATTTATGGTTGTCTTTCATGTGCAGATCCAAAACGTGGCGTATCTCCTGGCGCAGGGTAGGGTTGTAGATAGGAAACGCTACCTCTACCCGGCGCATGAGGTTCCGGTTCATCCAGTCGGCGGAGGCGACATAGATTTTCTCTTCGCCGCCGTTCCCGAACACGTAAATGCGGCCGTGTTCCAGGTAGCGGTCTACAATGCTGCGCACCGAAATATTCTCGCTCAAGCCGGGTACGCCCGGAATAAGGCTGCAGATGCCGCGCACCAACAGCTCAATCTTGACCCCTGCCTGACTGGCCTCATACAACTGCTTGATCATGCGGCTGTCTTGCAGGGCGTTCATCTTGGCAATGAGGTACGCCGGCTTTCCTTCCTGGGCCAGCTTCATCTCATGCTGGATGAGGTCATGCAGGCCGCTGCGCAGGTTAAAGGGCGCTACCAACAGGTGCTCAAACGTAAGGTTCCGTTCGCCGTCTACCAGAAAATGGAAGACCTTGCTTAACTCACTGGTCAGGCGTTCATCTGTGGTGAAAAGCGCGTGGTCTGTGTAGATGCGCGACGTTTTCTCATTGTAGTTACCGGTGCTCAGGTAGCCGTACTGTACAGATTGCCCGTTTTCCTGCCGCGTGACCAAGGCAATCTTGCTGTGTACTTTCAGGTCGGGCACGCCGTAGAGCACGTTGGCCCCGGCTTTCTCCATTTTGTTTCCCCAGTAAATGTTAGATTCCTCGTCAAAACGGGCTTTCAGTTCCACCACTACCGTCACCAGTTTGCCGTGTTCGGCGGCCTTGATCAACGCTTTGGCTACCTTTGATTTATCGGCTACGCGGTACAGCGTGACACTAATGCTGGTCACCGCCGGGTCATTGGCGGCTTCCTCAAAGAACTGGAGCACGTAGTCAAACTTCTGGTAGGGGTAGTGCACCATCACTTCCTGCGCTTTCATGGCTTCCAGAATGCTGGGGTATTTCGCCAGAACGGGGTGCGGCAACGGAGGCTGCGGCTCATAGTAGAGATGGGGCAGCTTGAACGTAGGGAACCCAAAAAAGTCCCGGAAGTTGTGGAAACGGCTGCCTTCTACCAGTTCATCGGTGGTGATGCCAATGCGGTCTAGCAGGGCATGCAGCATAGGCTCCGGAGTCTCTGGGTCATAGAGCAGGCGGCTGGGATGTCCGGTTTCGCGTTTCTTGAGGCTTTTCTTGATTTTGGCCATTAAGTTGCCCGACACCTCTTCCTCAATGTCCAGTTCGGCGTCGCGGGAGAGCTTGATGGCGTAGGCCTCCACTTCGGCGAAGCCGGGGAACAGCTCTGGTAAACCCACCCTGATCACATCGTCCAGCAGCATCACGTAATGCTCGCCCTGCTCCACGGGCAGCTGCACAAACCGGCTGCCGTGTTTCTGGGTCGGGATCTCCAGAATGGCGTACTGTTCGGGCCCTTCCTTCGGCTTAAGCCGAACCATGAAGTACACAACCTGGTCTTTGAGGAAAAGCGGGCTGGGGTTGGTGCTGAAGATTATTGGCACCAACAGCGGCTTCACCTGGCCCCGGAAATAGTCCAGCGCCATCTTGTGCTGGCCGTCTGTGCACTGGGTCTCGCTAATGAGGTGAATATGGGCCTTGCGGAGTTCGGGGAGCAACTCGTTCCGGTAAACCTGGCCAAATTCTTCCTGCTGCCGCGAAACCTCGGCCATGATGGCCTCCAGTTCCGGCGAGGGGTCGTCTTCCAGTTTCTCGCGGGTTTTCTTTTTCAGCTTTACCAGGCGGCGCATGGTGGCCACCCGTACTTTAAAGTATTCATCCAGGTTAGAGGAGAAGATTGCCAGAAAGTTGAGGCGTTCCAGCAGGGGTACGCGCGGGTCTTTGGCTTCCTGCAGTACCCGGTAGTTAAAGGCCAGCCAACTCAGCTCCCGGCTGATAAGCGGGACATCTTGGTGAGCAGCGCTGGCCGGTGAAGATTCAGTTAAATCAGTATTATCTATTGAGGCCATTCTGGTTTGGTTTTGCGGGGCAACACAGCCCCGCCTTAACGATAGTTCTTGGGGAAATCAAAGAAAAGTAGTTTGGCGTTGTCTGGGGAGATCTGCCCCCAGTAGTTGCAGTCAAAGCTGATGCCCACCACACCGCCGGTAGGAATATTGTCAATACTTTTCTCTGTGCTGAGTCTGTTAGCCAGCTCAGTGAGGGCGGGGTTATGCCCAATCAACATCACACAGTTGTACTCATCTGGCAAGGATTGGGCAAAGACCAGCAGATCTTCAGAAGAGATGAGGTAGAGCTCTTCCTGGGCCCCAATTTTCTCTGTGGGTACATTTAGCTCTTTGGCCACCAACGTAGCGGTGGTAATGGCGCGTACCGCTGAGCTGGAGATAATCAAGTCCAGCTTTATTTCTCTTTCTACCAGTTCTTGGCCCATGAGGATCGCGTCTGTGCGGCCCCTTTTGTTTAAAGGCCGGTCATGGTCACTGAGCTCCTCATATTTCCAACTGGATTTGGCGTGGCGTAACAGATATAATGTCTTCATCTTGAATTCAGTAAACATGAAAGCCACAACTGAGGTGCAGCTGTGGCTTTCATGTTTACTGAATGAACCTTAAAATGGTTGTGCTGAGAGACCGGTCTGTTTTTGCATTCTTTTTGGAAAACCAGCCGATTTTCGCGTTGGCTTTTCTGCCGGAAATCTGCTGATTGATTCTTCGTTGGCGGTGTTCTACCGCAAAGGTTCGTTTTAGGCCTGTTTTCCAGAAAACAGGCCTAAAACGATGCTACTCTTGAGGGGCGTTGTTGGGGTACCGTTCATAGTGGATTTTGGAAACCTGCTCCATTAATACTTGGCGTAATTCATCAATGTTGGTGCGCGTGGCCGCCGAGATAAAGATGGCGGGTGTGTGCTGCTTGGCCATGTAAGATGATTTCAATTCATTTATGTCTGGCAGGGCATCGGGATTGTCTTCTTTGAGTTCCTGCTCCCGTTGCTGCAAATACAGATCCGTTTTGTTGAAGACCAGCACAATGGGTTTGTCCGCCGATTTAATGTCTTTCAGGGTATCATTCACTACGCCAATGTGTTCTTCAAAAGAAGGGTGGGAAACGTCTACCACGTGCAGCAGCAAATCAGATTCGCGTATTTCATCCAGCGTGGACTTAAAGCTTTCGATCAATTTGGTAGGCAGTTTTCTAATGAACCCCACCGTGTCTGAGAGCAGCAGCGGAATGTTCTCAATCACCATCTTGCGTACCGTGGCATCTACCGTGGCAAACAGTTTGTTTTCGGCGAAGACGTCTGCTTTGGTGAGCACGTTCATGATGGTAGACTTGCCTACGTTGGTATAGCCTACCAACGACACGCGCACAATGCCCGAACGGGACTTGCGCTGCTCAAAGTTCTGCTTCTCAAATTTCTCCAGCTTGTCATTGAGCAAAGAGATTTTATCGCGCACAATCCGTCTGTCGGTCTCAATCTCTGTTTCACCTGGCCCGCGCATGGCCACGCCCCCCCCTTTCTGGCGGCTTAAGTGAGTCCACATGTTGGTGAGGCGGGGTAGGAGGTAGCGGTATTGTGCTAATTCTACCTGGGCGCGGGCGGTGGCGGTTTGGGCGCGTAGCGCGAAGATGTCCAGAATAAGTAAACTGCGGTCAATGATTTTGACTTCCAGCTCACGCTCCAGGTTACGCACCTGCGAAGGGGAGAGGTCATCGTCAAAAATGACCATGTCTACCTTGTGTTCCTTCACGTAGGCCACAATCTCTTCCAGCTTGCCTTTGCCCACGTAGGTTTTGGAGTCTGGTTTGTCTAGTTTCTGCACGAAGCGCTTCAGGGTTTTGGCCCCTACGGTTTCGGTCAGGAAGGCCAGTTCGTCCAGGTATTCTTTGGTTTTTTCGTCGGTCTGCTTGTATTCAGGAACGGCCACCAGCACGGCGGTTTCCTGTTCTTTGGCAGTAATATGGAGTTGGTTCTTCATGTAGTTCTTTACTTTTTAAGCAATGTGGAATAGAGCGCCAATAGCTCAATTTCCTGTTCAGAGAGTTGCGAGCCGTAGCCTGGCATCAGTCCCCGACCGTTGGCAATCACTTCCCGGCGTTCTGCCACGTTCAAGGTGCTTTTTTGCAGGTTGACGGCACCGCTGGCTCCTTTCTGTCCGTCTTGGCCGTGGCAGTTGGCGCACAGCGCCGTGTAAATGGCTTTGGTGTTTTCCAACTGCGTTCCTTCTAATTGGGTTAAAATGGGGTGGCTGGCCTTTACGGGGTGGGGAGAGGCAGTGCCCACTTTCCCGTTAGGGGAAACGGCAACGGCTTCGCCTTTATCAGCACGTATTTTCAGGCTTTTGGTTTCGGCTATGCCGTACACGTACCCGAAAATAAGTACTACTACAGCGGTTAAAAGTTTGCTGTGCCGCTTAAGCCCCACCATGGCCAGCGGAATAGCGGTTACCACCAGCACTACTTTTACCAGCAGCCAGGCAGGTAACGGCCCGTTGTAATCGAAGACCAGATACCCGCCCGAAACCAGAATAAGCGCACCAAACACAATGTCCAGCATTTTGGTAGAGGAACGGGTCTTGTCCAGGTTTTTAGGCTTGTTCAGGAAAAGCAGTAACGCCTTTATCAGAAACAAGAGCAGGAACAGGATGACTACCAGAACATGAATGTGTAAAAAAGCAGTGGTCATGGCGTGGAAAGGTAGAAATCAAGGGTGTGTTTGCGTGCAAAGTAAACACAAAGGCATTGAAAACCGATAAACCGGTGCAGATTCTGTCTACCCATGCGGGTTGCTGCCGAAACGGGTGCTATCTTTGTCTTTTGCTTTAAGTTACCCCATGCGCGTTGCCATTGTTATCAATAAGTCCTGGAATATCTTCAACTTTCGCCTCAGCTTAGTCAAAGCCTTGCTGGCCGCCGGGCATGAAGTAGTGGCCATTGCCCCCGAAGATGCCTATTCCGCGAAACTAGTAGCCGAAGGCTGCCAATTTGTACCACTGCCCCTGGAAAGCAAAGGTACTAATCCACTAAAGGACATGCTGCTGGTGGGTAAATTCCTGAAGGCCTACCAACGTGTGAAGCCTGATGTGATCTTGCAATACACCATCAAACCTAACATTTACGGCTCTATTGCGGCAAAGCTGGCGGGCATTCCTACCATCAACAACGTGTCTGGTTTAGGGACGGTGTTCATTGTGCAGAATCTGGTGTCTAAGATTGCGATGGCGCTGTACCGGTTCTCCTTCCAGTTTCCGGCCAAAGTGTTTTTCCAGAACTCTGATGACCAAGCCCTGTTTTTAGACCGAAAACTGGTGCGCGAATCCATTACTGAGGTCATTCCCGGTTCCGGCATTGACACCAAAAGATACCGGCCTGCTGCTACCTTTAAACGCCAGAGCCCGTTCGTGTTCCTGATGGTTTCGCGGGCGCTGTATGAAAAAGGCTTGGTGGAGTACGTAGAGGCCAGTAAGATTCTGAAAGCAAAATACCCCAGTCTGCGCATTCAATTACTGGGCGGCATTGACGAAGAAGGCAACATTGGCGTGAAACGCGTGCTGGTGGAACAGTGGGCCAACGAAGGCTGGCTCGAATACCTGGGCACCTCAGATGACGTCGCCAGCGTGATGCACGCCGCCGACTGCGTAGTGCTGCCCTCTTATCGCGAAGGTACGCCGCGTACCCTGCTGGAAGCCGCCGCTTTAGGCAAACCCATTGTCACTACTAACGTGCCCGGCTGCAAAGAAACCGTGGTAGATGGCTACAACGGCTATCTCTGCGAAGTTCGGAACGGGGTAGATTTGGCCGCCAAAATGGAGAGACTGTATCTGCTTGCAGACACGGCCTTGCAGACCATGGGCCAAAACAGCCGCCGCCTGGCCGAAGAAAAATTTGATGAAAAGTTCGTGATAGACCGCTATTTTGCAGCCATCAAAGAAGCAACCGGTAAATAAAGGAGATTTGTAAATTTGGAGATGAGGAGATTTGAAGATTGTTGATCAATTCTATTTCATCATATATTTCTAACCTTCATTCAATCTCTCAATCACACATTCACTCAAGCAGAACAAGCATGCAAGTAAACAAGTACCCAATTGCGGGAGTAGCTGAGATTACGCCCAGAATTTTTGCGGATGAGAGAGGTGCTTTCCTGGAGACATTCAGTGCTAAATTGTTGGCCGAGGCTGGTATCACCGAGACCTTTGTGCAGGACAACTTATCCATCTCCAAAAAAGGCGTTCTCCGCGGATTGCATTTCCAGAAGCCACCCTTCGCGCAGGCGAAATTGGTAAGCGTCACCGTAGGGAGGGCCTTGGATGTAGCCGTGGATATCCGCAAAGATTCGCCTACCTATGGGCAGCACGTGACCTGTTTACTGGATGCCGAAAAACGGAACTCTTTCTTTATTCCCGTAGGGTTTGCCCACGGCTTTGTGGCGTTAGAAGAGGGCACCATCTTTCAGTACAAATGCAGCAACTACTATGACAAAGCCTCTGAAGGAGGACTGCTCTGGAATGATGCGGCCTTAAATATCAACTGGGGAATTGCCACACCCTTGGTGTCTGAGAAAGACGAAATCCTGCCTACGCTAGAAAGATTTGACTCTCCTTTTTAAGCATAGGTCTTTCTAGATTCAAACCTCACAGGCCTTAAAGACCTGTGAGGTTTTTTGTTTTGAAGCTATTTTTGGGAAAACAGGCGGGAAACGCAGCTCCTACGAGTGTCTCCGCCAACTGCGTTTCCCGCCTGTTTTCTCAAAAACGCCCCTAAAACGAAGTCCTTACAGCAAGTTCACCACCGTTTCCAAACCAACCCCGCGAGAGCCTTTAATCAGCACGTGGCTATTTCTGACCGGATGATCGGTGAGCCATTGTTCCAGGGCGCTTTTCTCTGCGAAGTAGCGGAAATCGGGGTTCACTTCGGCGGCGTAGCGCATTTCCTTTCCGCAGAGAAATACCTGGGCGAAGTGCTGTTGGTTCAGCTGTTCGCCCAAGGCGCGGTGCTCGGGTTCACTTTCCTGGCCCAGTTCCAGCATGTCGCCCAGAATCACTACCTTGGGTTCTCCGGCCATTTGCCCGAAGTTGGAAACCGACAGCGCCATGGAACTGGGGTTGGCGTTGTAGGCGTCCAGCAGAATGGTGTTGGTGTCTTTCTGCACAATCTGGGAGCGGTTGTTGGTGGGCACGTACCCAGCAATGGCGGCGTTGATGGCCTCGTGCGGCACGCCAAAGAATTGCCCAATACAGGCAGCGGCGGCCATGTTCTCAAAGTTATAGGAACCCATCAGATGCGTGTGCACTTCTTCGCCGTTGGCGGCCCGGTAAATGACCTGCGGCGCGGCTTGCAGCAACTGGGCAGAATAATCGTCTTGTGGCCCGTAATACGTGATTTTGTTTGCGATGCGGCGTACCATGCGCATGAGGTGTTCGTTAGAAGTATTGACAAACACGGTGCCGTTGGCTTTGTCCAGGTGCAGGTACAGTTCGCTCTTGGCACGGGCCACGCCCTCCAGACTTCCGAAGCCTTCTAAGTGCGCCTTGCCAATGTTGGTAATCAGGCCGTGGGTAGGCAAGGCGTAGGAGCAGAGTTCGGCGATGTCGCCGGGGTGGTTGGCGCCCATTTCAATGATGGCCAGCTCGTGCTCGGGCTGAATGCTGAGCAAGGTGAGCGGCACGCCGATGTGGTTGTTCAGGTTGCCTTTGGTGCAGAGCACGTTGAATTTCTGGCTCAGTACCGCATTGATAAGCTCTTTGGTGGTGGTTTTGCCGTTGCTGCCCGTAATCCCGATAAACGGGATAGACAACTGCAAGCGGTGGTGCAGGGCCAATGCTTGCAGCGCCTTCAGCGAATCTTCTACCTGAATAATGTTGGGGCCGGTAACCGACGGGTCTTGTACCACCGCATACCGGGCTCCTTTTTCCAGGGCCATTTGGGCAAATTTGCTTCCTTTGAAGTTGGGCCCATCTAAGGCAAAAAAGAGGGTATTCTCTTGTTCCGCCCGGGAATCAGTGCTTACTTTCTGGCATTCCAGGTATTTTTGATACAGGTGCTCCACTAGCTCCGCCATAGTATAGATTGCTTTTTTACGTCTAGGATACGAATAAATGAACCGAGCATTAAAGGTACTAGCCTTTTTTTTAAGTTGGATGGTTGGGCCTGCGCAAACTGCCTGGGCCCAGAAACCCCTCCGGATGCAGGAGGCACGCGGGCCGATGGTGCAGAACCAGGCCAACCAGCAGTTGCGCTTGCCCTGGGCCGGTGGGTTCAACAGTCCGCAGTTCTCGGCCATTGACCTGAACCAGGACGGGCGACAGGATTTGTTTGTCTTCGACCGAAGCTCCCAACGCGTCACTACGTTTCTGGCGGTACAGACCAACGGAAACTGGGCTTACCAGCACGCCCCGCAGTACGAGAACTCCTTTCCCCATGAGCTGCGTTTCTTTGCACTGCTCCGTGATTTCAATTGCGACGGTGCCCCAGATTTATTCACCGCTTCCAACCGGGGCATAGTGGTGTACACCAATGTATCCTCGGCGAGCGCGGGTCTCAAGTTCGACCTCACGCACCCGGTGGTGTATTTCAACACCGATGCCAATTTACTGGTTGGCTCTGAAGACATGCCCGCCATTGTAGACATGGACGGCGACGGTGACTTGGATATTCTTACCTGGGAATGGTCGCACGGTACCGTGCTGGAATATTACCGGAACGAACGGGTAGAGCAGCGGCTTGCCTGCAATGAACTGAAGTTTACCCGCGTCACTTCTTACTGGGGACAGGTAAGCCGTTGCGTGGGCACCTGCAATAACTACCGCTTTAATGAGGTTTGCCCGTCTACCGAGCACATTGGCGGTTCCAGCGTGCTTCCCCTAGACCTGAATGCCGATGGTGTGCTGGATTTGCTGGCCGGCCATGACGATTGCCCCGACTTGGTAAGTCTCTATAACACCGGCACCAACCTGCTTCCTAAAATTACGCGGGCAGACTACAACCTTCCGCCAGATATCACCGGGCAGCAGTTCAGTGTTTTTCCGGCGGCCTATTACCTAGATGTCACCTTTGACGGCGTGCCTGATTTGGTGGTAGCCCCCAACATGACCACCAACGCACACCAGAATGTGAGCCTGAAAAATTCAGTGTGGGTGTATGCCAATACCGGCACCGCCGCGCAACCCAGATTCACCAGTCCTAAGCAGCCCTTTCTACAAGACCAAATGTTGGATGTAGGCGAGGGAGCCGCCCCGGCTTTAGGCAACATCACCGGAAACGAAGCCTTGGATTTAGTAGTGGGTAATACCGCCGTGCTGGAGAATGGCCGCTACACCGCTTCTTTGGCTCTGTACCAAAATACCGGCACCGCCAGTGAAGCCACTTTCAAAGCGGTAGATTCTGACTTTCTGGGTTTCGCGGCACAAGGCCTGCTTTCTCTCAAGCCTCAACTCCTGGATATCAACGCCGATGGGAAAACAGACCTCGCCTGGAGCGCCTACAAGCAGTCCACTAATTCCGTAGAATTCAAGTATGTTTTGAACACCGCTTCGGCAGGGCAACCAGCACAATTCTCCTTAACCAATGCCGTGGCGGTGCCGGGTATTCTGCTGTTCAGAGGAGATACGCCGTACCTCTATGATGTGGACAAAGACGGGAAACTAGACGTGCTGATTGGCCGCTCCTCCGGCGGACTCACCTATTATCAAAACACCGGCACCAGCACGGCCCCCACCTGGAATTTAGTGTCGGAAGCGCTAGGCGGAATTGCTGCCAACGTAGAGCGCCGCCGCTTGCAAGTGACCGTAGCAGACCTCAACCAAGACAGCCACCCCGATTTACTCGCCTCTGATGACAGCGGCCAACTACGTGTATTCTCTGGTTTTCAGTCCCGGCTTACCGGTTCTTTTGCGGTGGAAGAAAACGTACTTTGGCAACCAATAGCCCAGCAATATAAAGCAGCAAATCTGGGAGTCGGCATGGTACTAGCCGCTGCCAACCTAGACGCCAACTCCTTGCCTGAAATCCTGATAGGCACCCACGCCGGTGGCCTTCGTTTTCTGAAAGCCATCTCTGAACCGTTAAGCGTGGAAAACCCAACGGAAGAGCTCACCACCGTTCAACTGTTCCCCAATCCAGCCGATAAATCCATTCAGGTAATCACGGAGAAAAACGCGACCTACCAACTGCACAACGTAGCGGGCGCATTGCTAAAGCAAGGAAAAACAGTAGCCGCAAAACCTCAGACTATCCCCACCGCCGCCTTGTCCTCGGGGCTTTACCTGCTGCGGGTGCAGACGGTTGACGGGCGTGTAGTGACCCATAAATTAGTGGTCAGGCACTAAGCTGACGGACTGGCGTTTTAGCCCTGTTTTACAGGAAATAGCTTCTTTTCCCTCCCTCTTTGTCATCCTGAAAGGATCTTGGTGGCGAACGACAATGGCGTTTATTTACAGCTTTTCTAGTTTGCCCACCAGATCCTTTCAGGATGACAATAAAATATAGAGGAGGATGATAAATTAATAAAGAGCCCTTCAACTAATAAGTACTGCTTGTTAGCTAAAGAGGCTCTTCTGTAAAAGACATATAAATCTATTCTCTCAATCATTCAACCTCTCAATCAAAATTCAATGGTAAACGCATCGGCGTCAATGTCCCAGGGGAGTTTTTGGCGGGTTTCTTCCAGGTGCTGGCGCGATAAGGTGATGGTGGAAACGGCCTCTTCAAATTCATGGTGCACCAGTTCTTCGCCCAGTAGATTGTAGGCGGCGGAGTCACCGGAATAGGCGTGGCCTTTGGCATCGGTACCTACGCGGTTCACGCCTACGCAATACGCCAGGTTTTCAATGGCGCGGGCCCGTAACAGCGTTTGCCAAGCCAGGCGGCGGCGGTCGGGCCAACTGGCGATGTAGATGAGCACGTCATACGCGAGCGGCGTATTGCGTGACCAAACCGGGAACCGAAGGTCATAGCACACCAGCGGACAAATCTTCCAGCCGTTTAAATCCACAATCAGTTTCCGGGTGCCGGGGGAATAGGCCTCGCACTCGCCCGCCATTCTAAAGAGGTGGCGTTTGTCATAGTGGGCGTGGGTACCATCGGGGCGCATCCAGAGGACACGGTTATAGTACTGGCCGTTCTCGTGTATAATCAAACTGCCCATGACTACCGCGTTCTGTTTTTGGGCCATTTCCCGCATCCAAGCCACAGAAGCGCCGTCCATTTCCTCGGCCAAAAGCGGAGCCTCCATGCTGAAACCGGTCGTGAACATCTCGGGCAGAATGATTAAATCCGTGGCAGGAAGCTGCTCTATTTTCGCTTGGAAATTTGCCCGGTTCGCGGCGGCATCGTGCCAGATGAGGTCAGCTTGAAGAAGGGAAACGTGCAGGTCAGACATTTGTAAGTAGGAATTAAGAAGTAGGAATTCAGAGGTGGTTTTTCGGGAACAGGCTAACCTAATCAGCCACCCCTACGATAAAGGTACTGACACTTACGGTTACACCCAATAATCTTCATGGAGCTTCAAAAGAAAAAGATTGCCATTGACATGGATGAGGTGATGGCTGACCCCATCGCGAAATTCATTAAACTTTATAACCAAGACTGTGCCTTGGAACTGACCTTGGAGGCCCTGCACGGGAAAGAAATCTACGAGGTGGTGCCACCGGAACATTCCCGTAAAACGTGGGAGTACCTCAACGCCGAAGGCTTCTTCCGGGATTTAGAGGTCATCCCAGACAGCCAGGAAGTCATCAAGGCACTCATGGAAAGATACGAGGTGTTTATTGTGAGCGCGGGCATGGAATTCCGCAATTCGCTTATTGACAAATTTGACTGGCTGCAAGACCATTTTCCGTTCATCAGCTGGCGCAACTACGTGCTCTGCGGCGACAAAAGCATCATAGGGGCAGACATCATGATTGATGACCGCCCCCGGAATCTAATTACTTTTTCCGGCGAAAGAAAATTGCTTTTCACCTCGCCGCACAACGTGAATATCATGGAGTTTGAACGCGTGAGTACCTGGCGCGAAGTAGCCGAAAAATTGCTGTAGGTAACGAGGCGTTTAAAGGCTGTTTTAGGGAAAAGAGCCCTTAAACGTTTGGTTGCCATTGGCACAGACGCTCGCAGGTCTGAAAGACGCTGCGAGGTCTTTTGAGCTAACGATCTTGCGCTTACTGCGCAAAGGCAACCACATGAGATTGTCCTTGCAACTCAGAACTCAAGACTCAAGACTCAGAACTCAGAACTACAACTGACATAACCGTTCGGCGGCGGCTTGCAGCGTTTCATCTTTTTTGGCGAAGCAGAACCGGATGACGCCTTGGTCTGTGCCTTGGTGGTAAAACGCCGAAATGGGAATGACCGCCACCCCGGCTTCTTTGGTGAGCCAGTGCGCGAATTCCACATCGGGCAGAGAAGAGATTTGCCCGTAGCGGGCCAGTTGGAAATACGTGCCGGCGCAGGGCAGCAGTTCAAATTTGGAGGGCTGCAGCAAAGAAGCAAACAGGTCTCGTTTCCGTTGGTAGAACTGCGGCAGCGTGAGGTAATGCTCCTGGTTGTCTAAGAACGTGGCAATGGCGTGTTGCAGCGGCGTGGCGGTGCTGAAGGTGAGGTACTGGTGTACTTTCCTGAACTCGGTGCTGAGGGCGGCGGGCGCGATGCAGTAGCCCACTTTCCAACCGGTGGTATGGAAGGTTTTCCCGAAGGAGGAGACCACAAACGACCGCTCGGCCAAGGCCGGTGCCGTGAGCACACTGCCATGCGGCTGCCCGTCAAACACCACGTGCTCGTACACCTCGTCGCTGAGGATGAAAAACGGGTGTTTTTGGGAAAGTAGGGTTAAAGCGTCCAGGTCAGCTTGCTGCCACACCGCACCGCTGGGGTTATGCGGCGAATTGACAATGAGCAGGCGCGTTTTCTCCGTCAGTTTACTTTCTACCTGCTGCCAATCTACGCTGAAGTCTGGGAAACGTAAGGGCACGAATACCGGTACGCCGCCGCTCAACTCAATGGCCGGTACATACGAGTCATAGCAGGGTTCCAGCACCAGCACTTCATCGCCGGGTTGCACCACGGCGGCAATGGCCGAGAACAAGGCTTCGGTGGCCCCGGAAGTGACCGTGATCTCCGTTTCGGGGTGGGCGAAGTGGCCGTAGAGTTGCTGCGTTTTCTGGCTTATTCTCTCTCTGAGCAGCAGTAACCCGGGGCTGGGCGCGTACTGGTTGTGGCCCGCCCGCATGGCTTCCGTCACCAAGTCCACCAACTCCGGCGGACAGTCAAAATCTGGGAACCCCTGCGACAAGTTGATGGCCCCGTGCTGCTGGGCCAACTGGCTCATAGTAGAGAAGATGGTGGTGCTCACCGTGGGCAGTTTGCTGGGTATCTGGAAGTGCATGCGTTTTAGACCTGTTTTGGTGAAAATAGGCAAAAAACGGTGTACGTCTAGTTAGCCGGGCAAAGTTGCCTGCACAATTTCCTGCAGGGTGGGCACTACTTCGCGCTCAAACCATGGGTGCTTTTTAAACCAGGCAATGTTTCTGGGCGAGGGGTGCGGCAGTGGCAAATATTTAGGAAGATAGGCTTGCCAGGCTTCTACGGTTTGGGTGAGGGTAGCTTTGGCGACACTGCCTAGAAATGCTTTTTGCGCGTACGTGCCAATGAGCAGCGTGAGCTGGATGTTGGGCAATAAAGGCAGAAGCTGCGGATGCCAGTGCTGGAAACACTCGGGGCGCGGGGGCAAATCGCCGGAACGGCCGGTGCCGGGGTAGCAGAAGGCGGTGGGCACGATGGCAATGTGGGCTTCGTTGTAGAATTCATCGGGCGTGAGCCCCAACCAAGTGCGCAGGCGTTTGCCGCTCTGGTCGTCCCAGGGAATGCCCGAGGCGTGGACTTTGGTGCCCGGGGCCTGCCCCACAATCATGAGCTTCGCCGAGGCGGAGGCCCGCAACACGGGTCTGGGGCCGTGGGGCAAATGGGCGGCGCACAGCTGGCAGGCTCTTATCTGGGGGAGAAGTTCTTCTAGCATGTTAGCGGTAAGGGGAAGCTGTTTTAAGGCGAATTTCGGGAAAAGGGGGCATAAACGCGTGTAAAAAAGAAGCCGGCCCCTTAACAGGCACCGGCTTCTGGAAGTAGTTCAAAAGGTTTCTAGGCATTGGGGTACCCACCGGCAGAGACTTCGTCTGCCGGAAACGCCTGGTAGAGCAAAATGGAGGCCGCAACGCCGGTTAGCACAAGGACTATCATCAATGCTTTCATAGTTCTGCCGTTGAAAAGAGCCGTTGATTAGTAGTACCGCGGGTTGTTGCCACGGTTGTAACGGGAGTTGTTGTCGTCTCCTGAATCAGTTTCATCTGACCAACGGGGGCCTCTTTCTGTGCCGCGGTCTGCCCGGGAGCGGTATTCATAGTCATGGTCATGGCGGCGGTTGTCCTGGTTGTAGCGGTTTTGGTCTGAGTCAGGATGATGGGAGTTGCGGCTGAACAAGTTCTGCACGCCGTGTTTTATATCATGCCAGGCTTCGCGGGCGCCTTCGCCCATGTCTCCTAGAATATCGCCTTTGTCGCGGTCTACGCGGCGGCCATCGTTAGCGGTGTAGCGCTGTTCATCATACCAGGTGTGGTTGCCGCTGCCGTAGCGGTAGTCATCGTCTTTGTAGCGGCTACGGGTACCGGGGTATTCATGGTACGGGTTGCTGTCTGGGCGGGGCAGTTCTTCACGCACACCGCGCGCGTCCATGTAGCCACCCCGGTAGTAGTTCTCGTTTGAGTCATCGCGGCGGCGTTGCTCACTGATTCTGTTGTCTGAGTGCACGCGGCTATGGGCTTGGCCGTAAGAATCTTGGTGGGCAGAGTAATTGCCGCGCCCATCGCCAAACTGCGAATTTTGGTTGTTGGGGTTTTGGAAGGCCGAATGCCCTTGCTGCCGCTCAGAATTGCGGGTGCTGTTGCCGCGGCCATCGCCATAGTTCAGGTTGTTGGGATTACGGTAGACGCTGTAATCGCGCTCGCCGTAGTGTTTGCTTAGGCTGGCGCCACGGTCTGCGTTGGAGTTGCGTTCGTATGAATCTTCTGGGAAGTGGCTTCTGCTTTGGTTGTTCGGGCCTGTGTGGAAGTTGTTTCCGTTGTTCCAACTGTTGTCGTGTGGCCGCTGCTGTGGGGGCTGGTTACGTTGTTGGTCGCGGTTGTGTAAGTCACGGCCTACGCTGTGGTTTTCTGCTTCTCCCTCCTGGTTTGGAGCGAAACGGTTTCTTTGATTATCGTTCATGGTTTCTATCGTTTAAATATCACAATGCATGTCTCTTTGGAAAGAGATACTTGTACGTGTGTGTACGATAGCCTTGGCAGAGGGTTAAGCCAGTGGATTGTCCGGGTTTGGGTTTTTACGGTGTTTTCTGAAAACAAGGCCTAAAAGGGAAGGTGCTATCTGAACTTTAGAATGGAAAACGAGCCTTGTTTTTAAAAAGAGATTGCTGCCGTTTTAGGTGCTTTTGGACTCTCTTTATCTGGTGAATTGATGGAGGTGAAGTGGGTGGCTCAACTATGGGTGTTATGCTGGAAGAAGGGCGGTTTTATCTAAAGCACAAGGTTCTTCTTCACCTGAAAGACTGCTTTTGCCGCTGGTAATTATACCCTTACTGGTTTCATTTTAGCCTCTTCCTGGAGTTGACTTTTGTAGAGGGATTAGTTTGTGCATGCGGTTTGCTGTTCCCTTGGCTTGGCTGCTTTTTGCGTGGGTATTAGTAGGTGCACGCCTTTTGCTATTCCCCTGGCTGAGCCGCTTTTTGCGTGGGTGCAAGTACTGTATTGTTTCATAGTTTCCGCTAAGCGCTCACGGCCGCGAGGCCCCGTCTTCCCCTCTCGCACTGCCCTTTCGGCCTGGGAAGTCCTTTGCTCTTAGCTGAGGTCTGTCCAGGGCCAAAAGCGAGGCGCGCTCGGGGAAGACTGGAACTGGGGAAAGTAGTGGAAGTGGTATGATAGAGCCTGTAGAGACAAGGCACTGCCTTGTCTCTTACACGCATTCCTTTCTCCTTCAAAGGCGTAAGGCGTATTCCCCTCCTCGGAGGGGTAGGGGTGGGTTCTGGCGCTCCGCCGTCTTCTTTTAAGGCACATGAATCATTCTCTGCTGGTATTACCAGCCGGAGTAGAGGCAGAAAAGGGCGGCCTTGTTCCACACAAAGCCGCCCTTTTAGGAGGTGATTGGTCTTTTTTAACGGAAATGCTCGTTCAGAATCTCGCGTACGTGGGCTTCTTCCAGGGGTTTGGAGATGTGCTGTTCCACTGCGCTGTATTTCTTTAGTTTCTCTAAGTCATAGAAGCTGGCCGACGAGGTAAGCATCATGACCAGAATGCAGTTTTGTGTAGCCTCGGGTAGCTGGTGGTACTTGTCCAGAAATTCAAAGCCATCCATGACCGGCATTTTAATGTCCAGGAACATGAGGTCTGGGAGGGCTTGCCCGGCGGCGATGGCAGTGTTGAGAAACCTGAGGGCCTCTTCTCCGTTGGTCACCACTTCAATCCGCTCGGCAATCTCCATGCGGGTGAGCAGACGTTTGTTTAAGAAATTGGTGGTTTCGTCGTCGTCTACCAACAAAATCAGGTTTAACCTTTTCATAGGACAAATATAGAAAGCGCTTTATGCTATTGAACGCTGTTTTTGAAATAAATGGTGAAGGTGGTGCCTTCGTTTACCTGACTTTCCAGCTCAATGCGGCCGCCGTTCTTCTGCACAATGCGGTTAAGGATATAAAGCCCCAAACCTGAGCCTTCTACGTGGTTATGGAAACGTTTGAACATCTGGAACATTTTAGCGCCGTGTTTCTCTAGATCCATGCCTATGCCGTTGTCTTGGATGGTTAGCACGGTGTAGCCTGGTTGGTTGTACGTGCGCAAATGAACAACGGGTGTACGCTTTGGAGAGCGGTATTTCACCGCGTTGCTGATTAGGTTGTAAAAGATACTTTTCAGGTTTACGCGGGAGTATACCAGAGAATTAACCTGGGTAAAGTCACAGGTGATGGTGGCCCCTGAACTCTGGATCATGTCTTGGATGCTAAGCTTGACCTCGTCTACCAGGTCAGGCAACTCAATTTCCTCCTGGTGCGCGTGAATCTCCTTCTGCACCTTCACAATCTCGGCCAGGTCTGAAATGGTGGCGTTGATCTGCTTCAATGACCGGTTGAACATGTTGATCAGGAGCTGGGCGTCTGGGTCATGGAACGTGGCGTTCTTGGTGAGCTCCTGGAAAATACCGGCCATGTTAATGATGGGCAACTTGAGGTCATGCGAGGCGGTGTACACAAAGCTGTCCAGGTCTTCATTGATGGTGCGGAGTTCCTGGTTGGTTTGCTCCATCAGTTCCTCGTTGCGTTTTTGGTCTTCTATTTCAGTGCAGGTGCCAAACCATTTGGTGATGTTGCCTTCCTGGTCGCGCTGGGCAAGGGCGCGGCCCAGAAACCAACGCCATTCTCCGTCAGAAGCCCGCTTGAACCGGTATTCCACCTCATAAGGATCGCCGGTGCGCAGGGAGTGGTGCCACCGGGCGAAGGATCTTTCCTGGTCATCTGGGTGCAGCAGGTTGTTCCACATCTGGGTTCCTTTGCTGGCCTCCACGTCATAGCCGGTGTATTCTACCCATTTCTTGTTGAAGTAGTCATGGTAACCTTGGGAGTCTGTAGTCCAAACCAACTGGGGCATACTGTCGGCCAGGAACTGGAAGTTCTGGGTGCTTTCCTGCAGATCCAGCAGCATCTGTTTCTGATCCTGAATGTCTGTGTGGGAGCCTACCCACATGTAAATGCCGCCTTCTTCGTTTCTAACGGCAATTCCGCGTACCAGAAACCACCGGTATTCTTCGCCGTTTTTGGTTCTCCAGCGGTTTTCCACCATAAATATTTCACCGGTGGCAAGGGAGTGGTGCCACTTGTCATGGGTGTTCTGTAAATCATCTGGGTGGATAAAGTATTCCCAACCCCAGCCATTCAACTCTTCCTGCGAGGTGCCCAGGTAATCATACCACTGTTGGCTGTAATAGTCTATGTAACCGTCTGACCTGGCGGTAAAGGTCATGTGGGGCAGGGCGTCCAGCACTTTAAGGGTGCGCTCATGCGAGACTTTCAGTTCCTGCGCCAACTTAGCGGCCTCTTTCTGTACCTTTACCTGCCCGGTTACCTCCACTATCAGAATAATGATGCCTTCTACTGCCTGGTGCTCATCAAAGAGAGGCTGGTACATGAAGTTGAAATATCCCAGATCCAGTTCACCGGTTCCCTTTCGGTCTAAGTAGGCAGGGGTTTCTGTCCCCAGGTGCGGTTCGCCGGTGGCGTACACTTTCTCAATGATGTCAAAAAAGCCTTGGGATTGTAGCTCGGGTAAGGCCTGGCGGAGAGGTTTGCCTACGGTATCCCGGCCGCCCACCAACTGTTTGAACTGGGGCGTGGCAAAATCCACCATCCAGTCAGCTCCCTTTAGAACGGCAAACTGCACCGGCGATTGGGACAGCATTCGCTGCACGTACTCGTCGCGTTCTTTCAGTTTATGCTGAATGTCTTTCTGTTCCTGGATGTTGGTGTCTACGCCTATCCAGGCGGTAATGGTGCCTTCTGGGTTCTTCAACGGCGTAGCGCGCATGGTAAACCAGTGGTACTTGCCGTCAGCGGCTCGTTTCAGCCGGGCCTCGTTCACGTACTCCTGACCAGTAGCCAAGGCGTGCGCCCAAACAGCAACAGTAGCATCCAAATCTTCTGGGTGCACGACCTTGTCCCAGCCCTCGTCTGGGCTGGTGTTGCCGGTGTACGTGTACCAAGCCTTGTTGTAGTAGTGAATGTAACCATCGGCACGGGCTACCCAGGCTATCTCAGGAATGCCTTCCAGCAGGGCGCGTACGTGCTGTTCACTGGCTATTAACTCGGCCGCGTAACGGTTTTTCTCGGTCAGATCCAGCATGGCGCCAATCATGCGCACGGGCTTGCCGGTTTTGTCACGCGCTACCGTGCCCCGGTCAAAAATCTCGGCGTAGCTGCCATCGGCTTTCCGGAAACGGTACTCATCTTGCCAGGTGGTGCCGCCGCTGTCTATGACCTGGTGGATGCCGTCTACAATGCGTTTGGCGTCATGGGGGTGAATACGGCCGTACCATGAGTTTACGTCATGTTCAATGTCTTCTTCTTTGTAACCGAAGGCAACCTTGAACCCATCGTTCCACCAAATGGTATTGTCTTCCAGGTTCCAGTCCCAAATCACGTCATTGGTGGCCTTGGCAATGAGTTCAAAGCGTTCCAGGTTCTGCTGGGCCTGCTGTGTTTGCCTTTCGGTTTCTTCCAGGTTTTTAATTTGCTGGGTCACATCCTCTGATTCATGAATCAGATAAAGAACGTTGCCGCTAGCGTCTAAGACCGGCGTATTGGAGGGCTGCCAGTATTTTTCCTCAAAGCCCCCGCCCATCTCCTCTGGCTTGGTCACGTCATAGCGCTGAAGCGCCATTTTATGGGGCACTTTGTTGTCGCGGGCGAACTCAAGCGATTGCCGCCAGTTGAGCACCCCATCGGCCGAGGCCAGGTCTGGGTTGTCCGGAAATACCTCAAACAGGTACTTGCCCAGGATAGACCGGTCTTTGAACGTGGACGTCAGGTAGGCGTCACTGGCTTCCACGATGGTGAAATCTGGGGAGACCACAATATAGAGCCTCGGCAACGCCCTGAAGATGGAAAGGATATCCAGGGCAGTAGGAGAAGCTGTAGAGGAGTTCATGGAAAATGCGTTCAAAAGTTCTTGTAAGGATAACGGAAGCTACCCGTTCTGCCATTCAAAGGCAAACAGAGAAAGAGTTCTTTTGTTTTGGGGCCACTTTTGAAAAAGTGGCCCCAAAACAGATTTATGCCTGCATATCGGCAAAAATGCCTTTGGCTTGTTCCAGCGTGGAGACATCTTCTACGGTCACAATCAGCTTGTCTTTGGCTTCTTTCAGGCGGGAGCGCCGCGGGTGCTGCTGCACGTACTGCAAAATACGGCTAAAGGTTTCTGACTGGAAGAAGGCTTCATTGTTCATGCTGGGGATGTAGCCTTTGAGCGTATCTTTCTTGAGCGTAAGTTTCTCAAAACCCAGGTGGCAGGCTTCCCAGCGCATTTTCACAATGTTCACCAATTGGTCTACTTCGGGCGGCATCGGCCCAAAGCGGTCTACCATGCCCTCCACAATCTTCTCCAGGCTTTCCAGGTCTTTCACACGGTCTAGCTTGCTGTACATCTGCAACCGTTCAGAGATGTTGCTGATGTAAGAGTCTGGGATAAGGATTTCCAGGTCAGTTTCTACCGAACACTCGCGCACCGGTTCCAGCAGTTGATCGGCTTCCAGGTCTTTGAAGAACAGGTCGCGGAACTCGGTTTCCTTCAGCTCCTGCACGGCCTCGTCCAGAATCTGGTGGTAGGCCTCAAAGCCCAGGTCGTTGATGAAGCCGCTCTGCTCGCCGCCCAGCATGTTGCCCGCCCCGCGGATGTCCAGATCGCGCATGGCAATCTTGAAGCCTTCGCCCAGATCTGAGAATTCCTCCAGGGTGCTCAGGCGCTTGCGGGCATCGGACGGTAGTCCGGAAACGGGCGGCGTTAACAGATAGCAGTACGCTTTCTTGTTGGAACGGCCCACGCGCCCGCGCATCTGGTGCAAATCGCTCAGGCCAAACATGTGCGCCCGGTTGATGAGGATGGTGTTGGCGTTGGGAATGTCCAGCCCGCTTTCAATGATGTTGGTACTTACCAGCACGTCATAATGGCCTTCCACGAAGCGCATCATCCGTTTCTCCAACTCCTCGGGATCCATCTGGCCGTGGGCGTACGTCACCTTGGCATCGGGCACCAGTTTGAGAATGAGGTTGGCCATTTCCTCTATGTCTGAGATGCGGTTGTGCACAAAGAAAACCTGGCCTTTGCGCTTGAGTTCATACGCCACGGCGTCTCTGATGAGAACATCATCAAACACGTGCAATTCGGTCTGTACCGGCTGGCGGTTGGGCGGCGGCGTGGCAATCACCGAAAGGTCACGGGCCCCCATCAAGGAGAAGTGCAGCGTACGCGGAATAGGCGTGGCGGTGAGCGTGAGCGTGTCTACGTTCACCTTGATTTCCTTCAGCCTATCCTTCGTTTTTACCCCGAATTTCTGTTCTTCGTCAATAATCAGCAGGCCCAGGTTTTTGAACTTCACGTCTTTGCTGGCGAGGCGGTGCGTGCCAATGAGGATATCGGTTTTGCCTTCGGCCACTCTTGACAACGTTTCCTTTATCTGTTTGGTGGTTTTGAAACGGTTGATGTACTCCACGTTCACCGGAAAGGCTTCCAGCCGATCTCGGAAGGTTTTGTAGTGCTGCATGGCCAGAATGGTGGTAGGCACCAGCACGGCTACCTGCTTGCCGTCACAGGCCGCTTTGAACGCAGCCCGTATAGCCACTTCGGTTTTTCCGAAGCCCACGTCGCCGCAGACCAGCCGATCCATGGGGTGCGGCTGTTCCATGTCGTTCTTTACGTCTTCGGTGGCTTTGCCCTGGTCTGGCGTGTCTTCGTAAATAAACGAGGATTCCAATTCGGCCTGTAGGAAACCATCTCTTGTAAACGCGTAACCGGGGGCTTTTTTGCGTTTGGCGTACAAAGAAATGAGTTCGGCGGCAATGTCTTTGACCTTGCTCTTGACTTTCTTTTTCTTGTTTTCCCATTCCGGCGAGCCCAGTTTGCTCATGGTGGGTGGGGTGCCTTCTTTGCCGGTGTACTTGCTGATTTTGTGGAGCGAGTGAATGCTCACGTACAGCAGATCGTCGTCGCGGTAAATGAGCCGGATGGCTTCCTGCAACCGGCCGCCCACCTCTACTTTTTCCAGGCCCGCAAAGCGGCCAATGCCGTAGTCCATGTGCGTGACGTAGTCGCCGGGTTTAAGGGTGCGGAGCTCCTTTAGGGTAAGCGCTTTGGATTTGGAGTAGCCTTCGCGGGTTTTGTGCTTGTAGAAACGCTCAAACAGTTGGTGGTCTGTGTAGCAGACCAGCTTTACTAGATCATCCACAAAACCTTCGCGCAGTGCCAGCATCAAGTGATGGAACCGCACGTCATGGTCTAGTTCGTCAAAGATGGTGGTTAATCTATCGGCTTGGCGGGGAGATTCCGCCGCAATGACGTTCACGTAGCCGTTGCTTTGGTTCTCATGCAGGTTGCTGACCAGCCGCTGGAAATCTTTGTTGAACGAGGGCTGCGGATGCGCCTGAAACTGCACTACCTCGGCATTCCTAAAGTTGAACCGTTTGCCGAATTCTACCAGCGTGAACGTTTCCAGGGCCTTTTTGAAAGACTTGCCCGATTCAAACAGATCCTCGGGGTTGGAGACAATCTGCATGCCCGCGCTGGCCTCCAGCATCTCCTTAAATGACTGCTCGGCTTTCTCAAAAGACTCGGTTACCACGTCTACCGCCTGCCGGTAATCTTTGACCCAGACAATGCTGTCTGCCGGAATAAAGTCCAGAAACGACTCGCGGGTTTCCTGCAGCAGTTTGGTCTGCACGTTGGGGATGATGGAAATCTGCTTTTTCTGCTCCACGGAGAGCTGCGTGTTGGGGTCAAACGTTCTGATGCTCTCAATCTCATCGCCGAACAGCTCCAGCCGGAACGGCAATTCATTGGCATACGAGAACACGTCCACAATGCCCCCGCGCACGGCGAACTGCCCAGCCTCGTACACGAAATCGGTGCGTTCAAAGTCGTAGCTGGCCAGCATCTCGGTGAGGAAATTCACGTCCAGTTTCTCGCCTACTTTCGCGCCCAGCGTGTTCGCCACCAGTGATTTTTTGTTGATGACTTTCTCCGTAAGGGCCTCGGGGTACGTGACAATCATGGCCCCGGCTCCGGCGCGGTTGTTCAGGCGGTTGAGCACCTCGGCGCGCAGCAGGATGTTGGCGTTCTCGGTATGGTCAAACTGGTAGGCCCGTTTGTAAGAGCTGGGGAAGAGGAGCACTTCCTGTTCCTGGGCCAGCAGGTTGAAAAGGTCGCTGTAGAAATAAGCGGCTTCTTCGCGGTCATGCAGGACGAACAGGTGCGTGCCGGGCTGCATGGTCTGTAACGCCGACGCCACTACGGCATCTAAGCTGCCCACCAGTCCTTTTAGTTGTATATGTTGCGGTTCAGGAGTCTGCAGGCGTTGGGCCACGGTTTGCACCACGGGATCTTGCCGGTACAGCTCCAAAAATTGAGTTGCTTTCAAGGGTACGTCTTTTCTAGGAAAACAGGGGCAAAGCTAGCCATTCTAGTTGTTAGTTTTTAGTTATCAGTTGTTAGTTGTTAGTAAGATCGCGGGTGTAACGGTCATTCTAAAAAGCATCGCTTAAATCCGCTAAACCACTACATCTAGGTTCTGACACCTGTGAGGCCTCCACCGTTTTCGGGCTGTTTTCAGGAAAACAGCCCGAAAACAGGTCTCCTTCTCCTCCCTAAGATCTAACAACTAAAAACTGACAACTGACAACTACTGCCCGTCCTTCAACTTGCCTTCCATCTGCTTCTTGAACTTCTCTACTTTAGGGGTGGAGACGGCGCGCATGTAGGGGTTGTTGGGGTTGTGGCGGTAAAAGTCCTGGTGCTCTTCCTCGGCGGGGTAGAACTCTTTTAGCGCAGCTACTTCGGTGACAATGGGAGCCTGGAAGGCGCGGGTGGCGTTCAGTTTCTGTAGGTACGCGTCAATCTGGGCTTTTTCCTCTGGGGTGCGGTAGAAGATGGCCGAGCGGTACTGGGTGCCTTCATCGGGGCCCTGGCGGTTGAGGGTGGTAGGGTCATGGGCGGCGAAGAAGGCTTCCAACAGGGTTTGGTAAGAGACTACCTGGGGGTCATAGTAGATCTGGACGGCCTCGGCGTGGCCGGTGAGGCCGGTGGTTACCTGCTCGTACGTGGGGTTCTTGGTAGAACCGCCGGTGTAGCCCGAGATTACTTCGTGCACGCCTTTCAGTTTCTCGGCGGCTTCCTCGGTACACCAGAAACAACCTCCGGCGAAGGTGGCCACTGAGAGGCTGTCACGGGAGACAGGGGTTTGTTGGGCGGCGGTAGAACTGGAGGCGGCTTGTTTTTCTTTCCGGCTTTGGGCGCAGGAAGTGAAACCCAGTAAAAGTATGAAGGCGAAAAGGAGAAGTCTCATAGAAGTTTAACGGACAAGTACGGGCAAAGAGGTATAACCGTGAAAGTACGGTAGAAGTTTCGGGAGGAAGGGCGGCGGGGCAGGTAACTTTTTGGGGTATGGCGGGTACAAAAAGAAGTAAACCAAACGCATGAAACATTATGTCAGAATCAGCGAAAACCACCACCGACCATGACACCATCCGGAAATGGGCCGAGGCCCGCGACGGCAAGCCCGCCTCCGTCAAAGGCACCGGCGACGGAGACGAGGCGGGTCTGCTCCGCATCAATTTTCCCGGTTACGCCGAGGACAACCTGGAGGACATCAGCTGGGAAGAGTTCTTCGAGAAATTTGAGGAAAAGAAACTGGCTTTCCTGTACCAGGATGAGAAAGACAGCCGCTTCTCTAAGTTAGTGAGCCGCGCTAAATAGCCTTTGTGGTGAAATCTGTGAGCGCGTTTCTGGGCTGTTTTAAAGGAAACAGCCCAGAAACGCGCTTTTTGGTAGGCAATAAGGAAAAATGAGAAATATCATCCTCTTTTATTTGGACTAATTCTAAACTGAACCTAATTTTGTATCGTTCCCTTTGAGCAGATCAGTAGAATTGCCCTATGCCTACCCCTCAAAACCTACAAGAGCTATTCCGTACTATTTACGGCGCTGTCTACCAGTGTAACTGTTACAACTGCTATTTTGTGGAGTTTGCCGGCGGCATGTCGCCTTTCAAGGTGAAGGACTTTCTGGATCTAAAGCAGCACGTAGACGCCATCAATGTAGCCGAAATGGTGAAAGACCCCTCGCGTGCCTCAGATGTGCATGTATTGATGCCGTACCGTTCTGAGCGTTGTTTCGTGCTTACCCTTACGGATGTGCTGCACTTCCAGGAACTGTTGCAGGGAGCCCGGGCCATGATGTCTTTGAACAGCATTCTGTATGAGTGTTTGTATGCCCCGGTGGTGTACTAGTTGTTTGATTTCCCCTTTGGCTTGCTTTATGGCCTCAACTTCCTTTCTATAAGTAATCCTTCTTTTGATTCACTTTGTGCCCACGTTTAGTGCTTTCTTTTGCTGTGCGTAGAGTTAGCACCAGCGCTCTACGCACGTAGTGGACAGCCAATCTCCTGATTGGCGAAACGGGTAAACTGATTACTTCCTAACTTTCTACTCCCAGACTCTGGACTCAGGACTCGCTCTGCGCACGTTTGCCAGGTTGGTGCTTGCTGTTCAACCTAACCACAAGAATGGAGAAGCCCTGAACCCGCTGCCGCTCAGACAGGCGGTGCTTCAGGAAGGTACCACCCGGTAAAAGCCTTCCGTTCCATAGGGAGCTTGGGTTATTGCTGTCTGGACTGCCGCTGCTTGCGCTTCCCCTCGCTTCGGGCTACGCAGGCGGCCCTCCGCTGGGGAAGGCGCAGGTGAGCTTATTACTGCTTGTTCTGCTGCAATATCTTCATCGTCCTGCGGACGGGAAAGAGGTTGGCATTTGTGATAATTCCCCTCCTTGCAGGGCTAGGGGTGGGTGGCCGTTTTTGCCCTCCTTTTCTGAAAAACAGGTATAAAACGAAACGGCTTCTATCTTACCGGCAACATTGCAGCACGATCTCCATCTCTGAATTTAGACTGAATCTGTATTAGGGCAAATCTGGTAATCTGAAGAACCAATAACCGCTTTTACCGGTATATTTGAGTTAAGGTGCTTATCTGAAGCAACCTCTTAACAGAGATAGAAACCATGAAAGATTTATTGAGACTGCGTACCTCTCTTTCAGAAGAAATAGAAACGCTCTTAAACGAACAGATAAAAGTAGAAGCCCATTCTTCGGCCACGTATTTAGCCATGTCCTCTTGGTGCAACCGCCAGGGGTTTGACTACAGCGCCGATTATTTCATGAAGCAAAGCCACGAAGAGCGCGAGCACATGCTGAAGCTCTTCAACTTTGTGAGTGATTTGGGCGGGCACGCGCTTTCGCCGGAGGTGGTAAACGTTCCGCAGGAGTTTGACTCATTCAGAGATGTGTTTGAGAAGGCACTGCAGCAGGAGATTTTCGTGACCCAGCAGTTCAACCGTTTGGCTGACCAATGCATGAAGTCCCGGGATTTTATGACCTTCCAGTTTCTGCAGTGGTTCCTGAAAGAGCAGGTAGAAGAGGAATATGTGGCCCGCCGCGCCCTGGAACTGTTTGACGTGATTGGCGAAGAAGGTACCGGCCGTTGGGAGATTGACAAGAACGTGCGCAAAATCAAGTACGACAACGATGGCGAATAGACCCTGGATGGGACTAGCCGGATAAAAGAAAATCACCTCGGGCCCGTAAGCCTGAGGTGATTTTTTATGGGCCCACCACCTGTTCCCGGAACACTTGCATGATCTGTGCCTCGCTCATGTCATGCAGCCAGATGTTCTGGGGCTGTATGCTGAAAATGGGGCCGTGCTTGCACCGGTCGGTACAGTCGGTTTTAATGATCTCTACTTCGTCTTGCAAGCCCGCCATCTTCAGCTGGTCGCGCATGGTTTTGCGGATTTCTTTGCCGCCGCGTTTCTGGCATTTGCCGCTTCCGCAGGCGTAAATAACCTGGCGGGGGTTTGTTGGGTATTTACTCATAGTGTGCCTTAATGCTCTCTTTTCCTTTGTACGGACACTGGCCGGAATAGCTGCCTTCCCTTTGCTGAACAGGTTTTTACCCATCCCCCAAAGCCGGCCCGTTTTTAAGCCGATTTCTGAAAAACAGCCCAAAAAGGGAGCAAGGGTTGGGGAGATACTTATTCTGCGTATGCTTTTTGTTGGCGTCGCATCTTGAAAATCTGCCAGATGTAGAGCAAGATGCCCAGGGCCAGCGAGGCATAAATGGCATAGGTGAGAAGTCCACTGTTTTCCTTCGCCACAATGTCTTTGCCCGTGAAAAAGGCGATGTTCTTGGCCGGGGCGCTCAGGCCGTAAAGTCTGCGTACACCGCCGTTTTCCAGCACGTCTTCCCGGCCACTGTATTCTACCCGCAGGCGGTCGCCGGGTTTGATGGCGGCTTTGAAAGCAGCGGTGTCAAAGGTGGCTTCCTCCAGGGGAGAGAGTTCAAAGCGCTCGGCAAATTCCTTGAGCCAGAGGCCGTAATCTTTTTCCCCTTCGGGTGTTTTCTTGAAAGAGTAATTGATAAGGGTTCCTTCCTGTACCACCAGGTCTTGGGCCTGCTTTACCTCCTGCGTCAGGTTTTTGTAAATGAGCAGGCCCAAACCCAGAATAATCAGGAGAATGGCGGGCATAAACTGGCCTGAGACAGGCAATGGGAAAGTAGGAACGCCTAATGTGCGTCTACCGCGTCTTGACATAGTATGCTTGAAATTAGATAAAGGTCTAAAAGTATTAAAACTATGCCGGGAATAGAAGAGTTCGTTTCTTGGCAGTCTTGGAAAAGTAATCAGAAGGACAAAGAAAGTTTCTTCGGGCTGGACGTATACCTCTCTTGGTTTAGCCTCTGCCTAGGATTGGCTTTTGTAGGATGATTAGCGGGTGCACGCCTTTCGCTGTTCCCTTGGCTTGTGCGCTTGTTGCGTGGGTGCAGGGCTGTATTGTTCCAGCTCTGGCGGTAAGCGCTCACGGCCGCGGGGCCCCGTCTTCCCCTCTCGCACTGCCCTTTCGGCCTGAGAAGTCCTTTGCTCTTAGTAGCTGTCCATTCAAGGCCAAAAGCGAGGCGCGCTCGGGGAAGACTGGAACTGGGAAAGTAAGTAGTAGCAGGCAGTTATTATACCCAATCCCGCTCTTCCGGAGTTCCACTCCGGAAGCAACCTGCCGGGGAGTTCTACTCCCCTTCTCCTGCAACACCTGCCCGTGGTTCCCGGCGGAGTGGAACTCCGCAGCAGACAGGTTCGGGAGTAGAACTCCCGAACAGCAAGGTAATAGAAGGAGGTGGTAGCGGTGATACCAACTTGTGTTTACGTCCTTCTAAGTACGGAGACGGCATTGCGTTATACTCTTTGTCCTCCTGGAAGGATCTTGTGGGCGAACTAGAATAGCTTTGATGGAGCGCTATTGCCGTTCGCCACCAAGATCCTCCCAGGAGGAAGATAAGCAAAGTAAGTCAAGCTAATTTTGGCCGCATAATTAGCAGTTATTGGTTGTAATGCCTGTATTACCCTGTAAAGGCTTATACCCTTCCTCGGAGGGGTCTCATCTTACAGGGGAAGAACAGCTTGAGCCGCCTTTCTCCCGTTCTGTCGGGGGGGCAGGACGGGAGAAAAGCGGGTTGGTGCGTTTTAGGTGCGTTTTCCGCAAAACAGGCCCAAAACGCGCAAACCACCATCCCCGCTCTTTCGGTGGTGGAACTCCGCAGCAGACAGGTCAGGCCCGGACAGCGGCATCAGCAGAAGTTTCTCCAGAAGATGGGGAAGGTTTTACTCTCCAAGATCTCCTTCAAAGGGCACGGATCATACAATAATGGTATTAGTTTAAGATGTAGACAAAGTGCCGGGACGTCGCAGGTAGCCCACATTCGCGGGACGCGACCATTGTTTTCCTAAAAATACCAATTCTCTTTACCTGAGAATCTCTACCCAGCCTTTGGCGCTGTTGCCTTCGGTGTCTTTTAAGATGTAGAAATACGAGCCTTCAGAGAGGTTGCCGCCGTCCCACTTCTGGTTGTAGATTTTCTCCTGGTGCACCTCTTTTCCCCAGAGGTTGTACACCGTCAACTCCGTAGGGAAACAGCTGAAATGCTGCACGAAGGTTTCGTTTTTGTCATCGCCGTTGGGCGTGAAGATATTGGGGATAAACGGAGGGGCCACCACCACGGCACCTACCTCTATGGTTTCCTGGCAACCGTTGCCGTAGGTGGCCACCAAGGTGACTTTATATGAGCCCGGGGTTTTGTACAGGTGCCTTGGGGTGGGTTCATTAGACTGCGTACCATCCCCGAAATGCCAGATAAAGCCAGTGGCATTGGTGGTGCCGTTGGAGAAAGCAGCATTGAAAGGGGCGTAGCCCGAAATGGCTGGATTGTCTTGGCAGGTATTGGCCAACTGCGCTTCCATGGTGGGTCTGGGGGGCAGATTAATGAGCTTGGCGTCAGAAACCACGCAAGGGTCTGTAATGGCATAGGAAACCTTGATGGCTCCTGAGTAACCTGCCGGGGGCGTGAACAGGCCCGTGGGCGAAACGCCGGTGCCGCTCCAGGTGCCACCGGCTACATTCGCGCGAAGCTGGAAAGGGGTGAGATTGCCGGGGCACAGGGTAGTGTCTGGGCCAATCTCCACCACCGGCAGGTAAACCTCTATGGCTTGGGTGACAGAGCCGCAGAAGCCATTGGTGCCATCGCTGGTGTAGGTAACCACATGCTTGCCCACGCCCGCCACAGAAGGCGTGAAGGTGGAACCCGTTACCCCTTTCCCCGAGAAAACGCCCCCGGCCGGGGAACCGATTAGCTGTACCGGCACCGTTGAAGTAGCGCAGTACCTAGGCTCTGGAACCGAAAGGGTATGGGGCATGGGCGGCGTCACGTTCATGACCATGGTATTGGAAATGGAGCAGGCACCGGTTCCGGTAACGGTATACGTAAGCGTGCGGGCACCAATCAATGCAGAGGTGGGAGTGAACCGATAGATGCCATTGGTGGAAGAAACGCCGTCGCCCGACCAGACTCCGCCAATAGGCGTGCCCTTCAGAACAAGTGACAGGGCATGCGCGCATATTTCCTGGTCAGGGCCCGCGTCGGCCCGCAGTTCTTCGGCGAAGTCAAATTTAAACGAGGCATTGTTGCAGTTAAGGCTGTTGTTGTCTTTGGAGTAGAAGTTAGCCCCGGGCGGCATGGGGAAGTTGGAACGGCCCTGGCAGCCGCCGCACACAGCCTGGTACACGTAGCCTTTCTTGTCGAACCGGCTGGTGCCGCCGTCTACGTGCTCGTAACTACCACCGCCCACCGCCTGGTTACCGCCGTAGAAGGTGGCGTAGAGCAGTTGTTTGGCATCGGTGCCTAATTGCATGAGGTAGAAGTCGCCGCCGTCGGTGGTGGTTTGCGCGGCGTCAGAGGTGGTGGGGAGGCCGGTGGTGGTACCGTTGCCGTATACCCCTCCGTTGTTGTTGCCGCCCCAGCCCGAGACATAAATGCGCTGGCAGTCATCTACCAGAAAAGCGGTGGGCGAAAGGTCAATGGTATTGCGGCCCGTTCCAAACGCGGTAGACCAGGCGGTGGCGGAAAGGTCATTGCTCAGTTTATGCAGGAACTGTCGGCCATTGTTGTTCCGGTAGGTGCCGCTGGTCACCGGATAGTTGCCCAAAGTCTGGCCAAACAAATACACGTTATTGGTGGCATCTAACTGCAGAAAATACGTCTGGTCATACGCCGAAGTTCCCAGGAAAGTAGCTGCCATAATGGAAGTTCCCGCCGGATTGATTTTGAGCACGAAGCCGTCTGTATTGCCCGAGGAGGTTGGTTTCAACCCGTTGGCAGTGCCGGGCAGGGTAGTGCTGGTGGTGCCTCCGCAGACGTACACCTGCCGGTTCTGGTCTAGCTGTATGGAATAGGCCGCGTCTATGCCCGTGCCCCCGTAAAAGCTAGACCACACCACGCGGCTTAAGTCTGGGGAAAGCTTGCTCACCACGGCATCATGCGTGCCGCCGTGCATCTGGGAGCGGAAACCGTTCTGGGCCGGAAAGTCTGAGGAAGAGGTATTGGAGGCAATGTACACGTTGCCGTCTGGGTCTGTGCTAATATCACCGCGGTATTGGTCGCCGTAGTTCTGCACCAAGGTAGGGGTGGTGGTAAGCCGGGGCAAAAGGCCATCGTTCTGACTGCCGCCCAGAAAGGTAGACGCCAGCAACTGGTCTCCGGTGCTGCTGAGGCGCGTGATGACCAGGTCTGAGCCCCTGGAATAGGCCGGGTTCCCGCCTGCGCCCAGAGGGGCGATGTAAGGGCCGCCCTTGAACGTTCGGCTGAACGCATTCTGGGAAGTGGGGTAGTCTGCAGAACTGGTAGTGCCCAGCACCAGAAGCTCATCGGCGGCATTCACCACCAGGCTATGAGGCGTCTCGGTATCGCTGCCCCCCAGGTAGGTGGCATACAGCCGCGCCGCCGGGCCGCTGACCTTGGTGGTGTACTTGATGATGGCGATGTCCCAGAAACCGTTGAAATCTGTGTTGAAGGCGCCCATGGTGGTAGGATACCCAATACTGGACGCGATGCCCCCGGAATACATGTTGCCCTGGCTGTCATAGGTGGCGGTGTAGCCCCAGTTGTCGGCGGTGGAGCCCGTGAACGAGGAAAATTCCACCACGGGGTCAATCACCAGCGGGTGCTGGGAGTTGTAGCCTTCGGGAAACTGAAAGGAGAGCGTTTGGCCGGTGAGTTGGTACTGGCAGGGAACCGTTACGCGTTGGTTCTGCACCAGTTGGTAGGCCACCGGTTGGTGCTCTATTACGTCTCCCACCGAGGTTTCCAGGCGCAGGTTTCCGTTCTGCAGAGACAACCGGGTAACTCCTTTATAGGTAAGTTTGATTTGTTCTGGCGACGTGCCCGGGGCCACATGAAGGTCATATTTCAGTTTTCCGCCTTGTTCATAGAGGGCCAGGTCAACCCCGTGGTAGAGACTTTGGTAGCGCACCTGCCGGAAACCCCTGGCCCCAGTACCCCATTTTTTAGGGTCTTTGCCCAGGTAATAATTCCGGGTTCCTTCCGTGGCTTCCTGCGGCTGCAAGGCGGGGGCAGGGTTGGCATTCTCAAAGGTCACCGAATAAGCGTGATTTCTGACGATAGAAGAGGGGCCTATAGTACGCTGAGTGGGGGCGTCCGTCTCCTGGGAATGCCCGTGCTTTCTGTTAGTGCTTGCCGAATCGCGCAGCGCATACACAAACCCGGTGGGCTGCAGAAATAGCTTGCCGCCCGGTACCTCAGCGGCGAAGGCCACCTGTTTAGGCCACTGCCCCTTGTTCTCCACAAACTCCAGCGAGCGGGTGTCATTTAGGTTGAGGCGGGAAACGCCCGCCTCTGCTGGCACCGGCACCGTTACCGGCGCGGGCGCATCCAGGAAGAACTGAAGCAGAGTCCAGAAGGCAGAGGCAATAAAAAGAGGCGCAGGCAGATACATCGTCAGAAAGAGAAACTTCTGACTAAATTAAACAAATTTTTCTTAGATTTCTACTGGGCTGCGGCCCTTGTTTTTGGGCTGATTTCAGAAAACAACGCTGAAAACCAATTACCAGCCCATTCTCTCCCTTAAAGATAGAATATGCCCCACGTGGTGCTCTCCATGCCAGGCGTACAAACCCGCGGCCTGAAACAAATACGTTTCGCCGCTTTGGGGGTGGAAGTAAGACCGGTGCCACTCTTCCATGCAGAGCGAGCGCAACAGAATAATCCAGCGCTGGTGCAATGATTCCAGTATTTGCAACGAGAGCGCGGGGTCTGCCCAGCGGGCATCCTGCAAGTACGCCCAGGAAGACTCCTCGTAGGGTTTAACCACGGGGCAATCCTCGGTCAGTGCCAGCCGGAAACGGCTGTAGGTATTGATGTGGCTGTCGGCTAAATGGTGCACCACCTGGCGCAGCGACCAGCCGCCGGGGCGGTAGGGCGTGTCCAGTTGCTCGTCTGACAAGTCTTTGATGGCCGCGCGCAGGTTGGCCGGAAGTGCCTCAATAGCCGTAAGCGATTGTTTCACGAAGGCTGACCGGTACAAAGGCGGGGCTTCATACCGGCCCACCGGGTAGCGCAAAAGTTCCAGGGGTAAAGTGGTTGTTTCCATTCAGAAGAGGGTACAGGTCTTAAGAGCTTGTCTGAAGTTTGGTGCCGTCAACGGCCATGGAAAACGCAGGTTCTTGCCATGGCTGTTGACGGCACCAAAAACAAAGTTTAAACGCGCTCTAAACAAATCTAACGAAATAGAACTTTCTTGGCTGCGTTTTTCGCCTGTATTTTTAAAACTACCCCCAAACAAAGATGCCAAAGGCTTTCTGAAAGGCGCGTACGCTACCCGCAGACCCCCGGCACTGAACAGGAAAGCGGTGCTGAATTGGGACTGCTAAGTACAAAGACAGACTTACTTTGTCCTATTTGTCCTCCTGGCAGGGTCTTGTGGGCGAACTAGAATAGCTTTGATGGGGCGCCGTTGCCGTTCGCCACCAGGATCCTTCCAGGAGGACAACAAGAAAAGTAAGTCAAACTAATTTTGTCCGCATACTTATTTGAAAAAGAGATGAGAAACGAGGTTGTCTTCTGCTCGCTCATTTAAGAGGTGGCTGCTCCATCTGCCTTTGCGCGTAACAATGCACCGCCTCTGCCAGTTGAAGCAATGGTACCTGTTTTTAACCTTGTTTCTGTAAAACAGCCCTAAAACGAGAACCCTTTCGCCATGCCAGAGTTACCCGAGGTAGAAACCTACCGCCGCTTCATTGACGAGACTAGCCTGTACCAGCCCATTGCCGAAATTGAGGTGCAAGACCCCAAACGGCAGCTACAGGTAGACCTGGACGATTTCAGGAGGGCTTTGTTGGGCAATCAGTTCACGGGAACCAACCGCATTGGCAAACAACTTTTCCTGCTCACCGCCAACGGCCCTATGGTGACCATGCACTTCGGGATGACCGGCGACGTGGCTTTTTACCGTGCCGAAGCCGATACGCCGCGCTTTGCCCGGGCAGTGTTCCATTTCCAGAGCGGTTTCAGGTTTGCGTTTGTTGACTCCCGTAAGTTTGGCAGAATTGGGCTCACCCCAAGCGTAGAGGCGTTCCGGCAGCAGAAGAAGCTGGGCCCCGATGCGCTCACCCTTTCCACCGAGGAACTGACCCAAGGCCTGGCCAAAAAGAAGTCGGCCATTAAACCGCTGCTGCTGGATCAACGCATTGCGCCCGGCGTAGGCAACTGGATTGCCGACGAGGTGCTGTTCCAGGCCCAACTGGAGCCCGAACGCTCCGCCCTCTCCCTCTTACCTGCCGAGATTGACCGGCTGGCCACCTCCATCAGGGAAGTGCTGGAAACCGCCATCGCCGCCGAAGCCATTTACCGCGATTTTCCTTCGCACTACCTCATCCACGCCCGCGAATGGGATGAAGCACCGGTGGCCACTACTCCCAACGCCCACCTCAATTGCCCCCGCTGCCAGAGGCTCATTCAGAAGAAGTATGTAGGCGGCCGCGCTACGTATTTCTGCCCCCATTGCCAACAATAGAAGAGGAAGGCATGTCCTTTTGGGAAAAGCTATGCAAAAACTGCTGGGCTTCTTTGTTGGATGCTTATTTTTAAATATAGTATATTCGGTAGTCCAATTACGGTTATCTGTCAAAAACGGGTGTAAACCGTATGTTTGGAAGTAGTTATAAAGTACAGATAAGCGTAGGTGGTACGTTTAGCAACAAGTTGGGCAAAATGTAAATTATGGGACTTGTTAAGAGTTATTCAATCGAAGGAGCCAATCTAGTATTAACAGAAAGTTTGTTCTGGTCATTTGAAGCGAATCGACATGACTCTATTCGGACTTGGACACTTCTGAACTTTGATAAAGCTTCCATAACTACTGAAGACCTCGAAAAGCTGGTTGACTACCAGGAAGATGCCGACTTTGAAGAAAAAATAAATTCGGGTAAAAAACAGCTTTCAATTAGTACCTACCTATACCAAAGTGAGTATAGAATCATATGTGATGATATAGTTTCGGAGATAAGGCCATATAATTCAGAAGAACTGACTGATATTATATTGAAACACCAACTACATTCTACCGACGACAACCGAAAAATCATCAATTACTCTCAATTCATTGGTCATTTGAAAGATTTCTTAGAAAATGAAAGAGTAAAAAAAGAAAGAATATTGGTGCAATCTCAAACGCCAGAATCAGAAGCAGTATTAAAAGCCAAGGCTAAACTGGGCCTAATAACACAGCTCATGAATCTTATTACAGAATTTGAGCATAAAAAATAAAAACACTTTGCCCAACATTGTGCAAACATCATGCTTCGGCCGACGGCCTAGCACGTTGTTTGCACGAGGCCGTTGGCAAAAATTTAAAGAATGAAGAACTGCTCTTCTCGCATAGCAGAAAAAGAAATCGGCAAAAGCGGCAGAAGTAAAAAAATAGAAATCAGCTAAAGAAAAAGTTAGCTTTCAAAAAGTTGGGAACGCTCACCGGCTTCGACCTGGAAAATTGAAAAGGAATTGACGTGGCGTTTGAGCAAATGAATTTATCTTCAATGCGTGCAGACCGATTTTCGAAATGCGTTTTCGGCCTCGTTTTCGGAAATGAAGCCAAAAACGTGGAATCAGAAAAACCAGAAAACTCCGATTTCGCGATTAGCGGCTCTTTTTGCCAAAACAGGCCAAAAACATAAAAAGCGGCAGAATAAACAAAGAAAAACTTTTGCCAACATTGTGTAAAAATCATGCGTCGGCCGACGGCCTAGCACATTTTTTACACGAGTCCGTTAGCCAAAATTTAAAGAATGAAGAACCGCTCTCGCTTTGCAGAAAAAACATCGGCAAGAGTAGCAGAAGCCGAAAGTGAAATCCGACAAAAGTTTGGATTAGCTTCTCCAGAGTTGGGAACGCTCCCCGACTTCGACCTGAAAAGGAGGAATTGACGTTGCGTTTGCGCAAAAAGAATTTCTCGGCAACGCGTGCAAAGCGACGGACGGACTTGCGTTTTCGGCCTGTTTTTCCGAAATCAGGCCAAAAGCGGGCGACATGAAAAGAAAAGAATCGCGCTCGGCAAGCTGTTTTCGGCTTCGTTTTCTGAAATCAGGCAAAAAGCAGAAAGAAGACGAGCAGTCTTTGCAGAAAAAAACTAGACCTAACAACGTGTAAACCCCACCTCGGCCGACGGCCTGCGGCGTCGTTTACACCAGTACGAAATCTATGATGAAAGCAAGGGTTTCGCTCTAAATAATATTCAATCTCACCTCATAGGGAGTTCCTCTTTTGACAACGGCCACTGCTTGATGCAGTAGCTTATTTCTTACGGCATTTAAGACGCTCATTTTGCTCTTGCCCTCCCTGACTTTCCTTTCAAAGTAAGTCCTCATCTC
>NZ_JABFAM010000033.1:2500-5265 GCF_013623775.1 Rufibacter sp. XAAS-G3-1
CATAGTGGTATCCTGAGTAGGGCGGGACCAGAGGAATCCCGTCTGAATCCACCGGTACCATCCGGTAAGGCTAAATACTCCTGAGAGACCGATAGTGAACCAGTACCGTGAGGGAAAGGTGAAAAGAACCCCGAATAGGGGAGTGAAATAGAACCTGAAACCATGCGCCTACAAGCGGTCGGAGCCCATTCGTTGGGTGACGGCGTGCCTTTTGCATAATGAGCCTACGAGTTACTCCTCCCTGGCGAGGTTAAGTCTCTGAAGAGACGGAGCCGCAGCGAAAGCGAGTCTGAACAGGGCGCACAGTCAGGGGGGGTAGACGCGAAACTTTGTGATCTACCCTTGGGCAGGATGAAGTTGCGGTAACACGCAATGGAGGTCCGAACCAGTTTCCGTTGAAAAGGATTTGGATGACCTGAGGGTAGGGGTGAAAGGCCAATCAAACTGAGAAATAGCTCGTACTCCCCGAAATGCCTTTAGGGGCAGCGTCGAGGTGGAGTCTGGCGGAGGTAGAGCTACCGATAGGACTAGGGGGGGTCAAACCCTACCGAATCCTGACGAACTCCGAATGCCGCCAGACATACTCGGCAGTGAGGCGCGGGGTGCTAAGGTCCCGCGCCGAGAGGGAAAGAACCCAGACCGTCAGCTAAGGTCCCTAAATCCATGCTAAGTTGAACAAAGGAGGTCCAGTTGCCCAGACAGCCAGGATGTTGGCTTGGAAGCAGCCATTCATTTAAAGAGTGCGTAACAGCTCACTGGTCGAGCGACAGGGCATCGATAATAATCGGGCATCAAGCATGGTACCGAAGCTACGGATATGTATTCATACATGTGGTAGGGGAGCATTCCCGTCGGCGGAGAAGGTACCTGGCAATGGGTGCTGGAGCGTCGGGAAAAGCAAATGTAGGCATAAGTAACGATAATGCGGGCGAGAAACCCGCACACCGAAAGACTAAGGTTTCCTGATCAACGCTAATCGGATCAGGGTCAGTCGGGCCCTAAGGCCGATGCGAGAGCTAAGGTCGATGGACAACTGGTTAATATTCCAGTACTAGCGTGACCCAGCGATGCGGTGACGGAGAAGTGAAAGGCCCGCCTGGTGACGGAATACCAGGTTGAAGGGCGTAGGTATAGGGACGGTAGTCAAGTACGCCGACCCTGCTGAAACCCGATAGTACCCCAAGCCCCCGGGCGAGGGGATAGCGGCCCTAACCATGCTCCCAAGAAAACCCGCTAAGCGTTATAAAGGTTACGCTACCCGTACCGCAATCCGACACAGGTAGTCGAGGAGAGAATCCTAAGGTGCTCGAGTGAATCACGGCCAAGGAACTCGGCAAAATGGCCCTGTAACTTCGGGAGAAGGGGCGCTTCCTCCAGCGATGGAGAAGCCGCAGTGAAGAGGCCCAGGCGACTGTTTAACAAAAACACATGGCTATGCGAAATCGAGAGATGAGGTATATGGCCTGACACCTGCCCGGTGCCGGAAGGTTAAGAGGGGACGTCAGCCGCGAGGCGAAGCGTTGAATCGAAGCCCCGGTAAACGGCGGCCGTAACTATAACGGTCCTAAGGTAGCGAAATTCCTTGTCGGGTAAGTTCCGACCTGCACGAATGGTGTAACGATCTGGGCGCTGTCTCAGCCGTGAGCTCGGTGAAATTGTAGTCTCGGTGAAGATGCCGAGTACCCGCTACGGGACGGAAAGACCCCGTGCACCTTTACTATAGCTTAACATTGACTCTGGGCAACCCGTGTGTAGGATAGGTGGGAGACTTCGATCCGGCGTCGCCAGGCGCCGGTTAGTCAGCGTTGAAATACCACCCTCGGGTTGTCCGGGGCCTAATCCCGGAGGGGAGACATTGTTTGGTGGGTAGTTTGACTGGGGTGGTCGCCTCCAAAAGAGTAACGGAGGCTTTCAAAGGTACCCTCAGCACGCTTGGTAACCGTGCGCAGAGCGCAATAGCAGAAGGGTGCTTGACTGTGGGGCCCACAAGCCGAGCAGGGCCGAAAGGCGGATATAGTGATCCGGTGGTTCCGCATGGAAGGGCCATCGCTCAAAGGATAAAAGGTACGCCGGGGATAACAGGCTGATCTCCCCCAAGAGCTCATATCGACGGGGAGGTTTGGCACCTCGATGTCGGCTCGTCACGTCCTGGGGCTGGAGAAGGTCCCAAGGGTTGAGCTGTTCGCTCATTAAAGTGGCACGCGAGCTGGGTTCAGAACGTCGTGAGACAGTTCGGTCCCTATCTGTAGTGGGCGTTGGATGTTTGAGGGGACCTGTCCTTAGTACGAGAGGACCGGGATGGACGAGCCTCTGGTGGGCCTGTTGTGGCGCCAGCCGCAGCGCAGGGTAGCTACGCTCGGATGAGATAAGCGCTGAAAGCATCTAAGCGCGAAACTCACCCCAAGATGAGACATCCCTCCAAGGGCCGTGGGAGACGACCACGTCGATAGGCGGCAGGTGTAAAGGCAGAGATGCCATAGCCGAGCCGTACTAATTGCCCGAGGGCTTTCCCGCCGCGAAAGGCGCGTACCCTAAGTAGTTTTCTTTCCTCCCAAGTATGGCAAAGCACCCCCCGACATCATTAGTAGCCCGCAAGGGAGACGACGATAATGGTGGCTATGTCGCGGGTGTCCACCTCTTCCCATTCCGAACAGAGAAGTTAAGCCCCGCCGAGCCGATGGTACTGCGGTCACACGCGGGAGAGTAGGTAGCCGCCAACCCCCAGCAAGCCGGCCCCGCCCCTGACAAGGAGGCGGGGCCGGCCC
>NZ_JABFAM010000034.1 GCF_013623775.1 Rufibacter sp. XAAS-G3-1
TGCTGATATATTTCTGCTACTCTACTTGATAATTTTTTCTGCCGTGCCAGCCGGTAAGAATTTTCTCAAATTTGCCCCAACGGCTTGTATAAACGACGGCGAAGGCCGTCGGCCGAGATGACGTTTATACCTTGTTAGGTCTAGTTTTTTCTCTGCAAAGACTGCACGGCTTCTTTCTGTTTTTGGCCTGATTTTCCAAAATGAGCCCAAAAAAAGCTTGCCGAGCGCAATCCATTTTCCATCATTTACTTTTCAAGTCCGTCCGTTTTATCCCTGATTTAGGAAAAACAGGCCAAAAACGCATTTCGGAAGTCGGGGTGCGCGCATTGAAGATAATTCTTTTTGCTCAAACGCTGCGTCAATTCCACTTCTGCTACTCTTGCTGGTCAAAGTCGAGGTGCGCTACCAAACTTTTGCTAAGGTAACTTTCTCCTTTAGCTGATTATTTTTTTTCCGCTTTTGCTACTCGTGCTGATTCTTTTTCTGCAAAGCGAGAACGGTTCTTCATGTTTAAAATTAGACCTAACGGTTAGTATAAACAACGAGCGAGGCGGTCGGCCGAAGCTTGATGTTTATACAGTGTTATCTGAAGTTATTTTTGTTGAATCCAGTAATCCCATTGTATTACAAACGAAGTGTCTGTTTTACCAGGCCGAGGTACATCAATTAAGCCATACCATTTATAGTTTTTCACTTCACCTTTTTTTAAACTTTCATCTATTGCTCTGAACTTAATAAATGCAGTATCTTCAACTATTTTTACAGATTTGTTACTATCTCGTAATTTTCCCCAAGAGATTGAATCTCCATAATGAAATTTCATTAATGGCTTTATACTATCGGAGAAATATAGCTTTTCATGATTTACTAAAAACAGCTTTAATCTATAGTCTTCGCCATTCTTTACAGTATCTCTTTCTACAAAACCTAGGGCAAAGCTTTCAGAGTATGTATAAGGTTTCAGAGGGTTGTTTTCACGGAAATTAAATTCAGCTAATTCATTTTCTTCTTTGTCCGAAGTTGGCGATGCACAAGAAATCAATAAAAATATTACAAGATAAATATAAATTGATTTCATAATTATAATTTCAGATAACGGACTTGGCTAAGCGGCGGCGACGGCCGTCGGCCGAGATGCCGTTTAGCCGTTGTTAGCTGCTGTTGTTTTTACTGCGCAACCAGGCGAAGTTTCTTTTTTACTTTTGCCACGTTTTGGGGAAAACACGCCGGAAACGGGAACCGCGAATATTTAAAATAATAATTCTTGATTGCGTTTTTGGCTCATTTTCCGAAAATCAGGCCGAAAACGCGATTAACATTTCCGTCCGTTGGTTTTGCGCGCATTGAAGATAAATCAATAAAAGCATTCTGGGTCAAATCCCTCTTCTGCCACTTCTGCTCCGTCTGCTGATAAAGGTCGGGCGGCGTTCACTCACTTTTGCTAAACTAACAAAATTCTTCTGCTGCTTTTGCTGAAGATTCTTTTTTCTTCTGCTGCTCTAGCCGATGATTTTTTCTGCCGTTCCAGCTGCTTTTTGAGTGGCTACAATTGCAGCTAACGGTTAGGCTAAACGGCGGCGGAGGCCGTCGGCCGAGGCTGGCGTTTAGCTGTTGTTACCTCACGTTGTTTCTTACTTTATCTCTTTCACCGATGTATTTAAGAAGGAAATGCTCGATTGCTATTGCTGAGATTAAATCAAGTTTAAGCTTGTCTTGCTTTAAAACAACACTGTTTGTATTTGTCAAAACCAATGTGCTTTCTTCAATCTCTATTTTTTGAATGGAATCCATATCTACTTTATCTGGAACCCCCGATAACTTTAGCTTTTCTCCTTTTAGCTTCATTGTCCCGCTTGGCAGGTCAATTAGGCCAGCTACTAAAAATAGAACCCCTACCGCCACTCCAATTTTTGCATATACATCCGTTGAAGGAATCCATAACACGCAAGCCAAAGAAATCCCTGCGATAGCTAAACCTAATCCAAATTTTGAGTACTTAGAGTAATCGTCGTTGAGTGTCGGGTATCTTATTTCATTTTTCTTTAGACCAGCCCTGAACAACAAGTTGTCGATAACTCCCCAAACTAAATCAGCTAGCCATAGAAAAATCAAGGCTTGTCGGAGTAGAGGGAATTTGTCTGTCGTTAAAAGATAGATAATCGCTATCAGCCCTGCTAATTGGAAGACATCGCTAAATTTTTTTATAAACTTCTTCATTCTTTCAATGTGAGGTAACGGCCGCTGCTAAACGACGGCCAAGAGTTTGCCTGATTGTCTGTCAAAGTACCAACAACAGCAGTAGAAAGCAACTGGCC
>NZ_JABFAM010000035.1 GCF_013623775.1 Rufibacter sp. XAAS-G3-1
GAACAGGTGAACAAGAAAGCCGTCCAGGGGCTGGAGAAGAGCATGGAGCAGGTGGAGGAGAAGATGCAGGAGTTCATCGCCAAGGACGAGGCGCTTAAAGACAAGTACGGCCTGCTGACCTCCGTCAAGGGCGTGGGCAAGGTGCTGGCCATCTCCCTTCTGGTCTACACGCAGGGCTTCACCAGGATGGATGACGGCAGGAAGCTGGCCTGCTACTGCGGCGTGGCCCCCTTCGAGTACCGCAGCGGGACGGGCGTCTGGGGGAAGGCGGGCGTGTCAAAGTTCGCCAACAAGAACCTCAAGCAGGTGCTGCACATGGCCGCCCTCAACAGCGTGCGCTACAACCAGGAACTCAAGGCCTACTTCGAGAGAAAAGTAGGGGAAGGGAAAAGCAAGATGAGCGTTCTGAACGCGGTGAGAAACAAGCTCCTCCACCAGATCGTGGCCGTCATAAAGAGAGGAACGCCCTATGTGATAAAATTGGATAAAGTTTAGCCAAAACGCTTGTTTTACTCATAGATTTCGGTCTCGTATAAAAAACGTGCGAGGCCGTCGGCCGTGGCATGACTTTTACACAATGTTACCTGTTGTTTTTTTTATTTTACGGTTAAATCTTTCGTGCTTCTTTTAAGTCTTGCCATTCCTGTTCTGCTTGAATTGCACTCTTTTTTAACTATTCTTAAATTTGCTTTTTCTTTGTGGTAATTCCTAAAATCTTTATTCAGTTCGTCTTTTTTGAATACTAAAAGATTTTCATCTGTTAAAATATATTCAATTTCATTAGTATTTATTTTATTAACCTCCTTGAATCGGTCAACTATGACTGAAAATGTATTAGGTTGTCGATGGTCAACTACCAAATCTTCCCACTTTGATAATTGATTCGTCTCTTGACATTTCACTAAACCTTTTGAGGAATGGTCGTCAAAAAATTTTTGTTTAACATTAAAAATGTCTTTTTTGATTGCATTTCTACAAGCAATATTAAATAATGTATCAGGATTATATTTAGGTCTATTTATTATCATTAAGTATGATATAATTTCACTTGAATAATCACTAAATATAACTGTAAAGCATTTTGAATTAAATTGAAACTTGGTTACTTTAATATCAATAATTATAACATCCTCTTCTTTTTGATTTTGAAAATCAAACTTAAATTGACTCTTCTCATTTTCTTCAATTTTTACACTTTCATTTATACCTTGATTTTCATCATCATAGAAAGAGAAGTCATATTCCAATAAATCTAATAAATCATTAAAGTCTTTTTCGCTTACTGATTGACCAAATTTATAGGAATTCAATATTTTTCTATAATGTAATATTGCATCTTTTTTAAATTTGAATGCTTTATCTCCAATAATAATTGGCTTTCTCATTTTTGATATTTCAAATTACAGGTAACGGCCTCGTGTAAAAGGTCGGCTGGGAGACTGAAACGCAGTTTCATGTCGGACGGCAGACCGGTTGCAGATTACAATGGAACGTCGGCCGCAGGGAAACCCAGCTGCCTTTTACACATTGTTAGGCTGCGTTATTCTCTTACTTCTGCTGATTCCTTTTTCCAGTTTTTGCTTGATTTCAGGAAAAGAGCCGCTAATCAGCTTCCCGAAGTTCGTCCGTCCGTTTTTGACCTCTTTTTGCGAAATAAGGCCGAAAACGCATTCCCGAAGTCGGTTGCGCACGTTGCAGGTCAATTCTTTTTGCAAGCTTTGTGCGTCAATTCCTCTTCTGCAACAGCTGCTGGTCAAGGTCGGGCGGCGTTCCCTAACCTTTACTAAGCTAATTTAATGCTTTGGCGGGTTTCTTCAGTCGCTTCTGCTACTTCTGCTGATTTTTTTGCCGCTCAAGTTGGTAAATAGTTCTTTTAATGCAGCCTAACGGTCTCGTATAAACAACGTGCTAGGCCGTCGGCCGTGGCATGATGTTTATACAATGTGCTTGTTGCACAACCGACTGAAGATAAACGTTAAAGGATGTAGCACCAAATCTTTTTACCGATGCAGGGCAGGAAGCACTTTGCCGATGAGAAGGAGCTGCGCTTCTCGCTCTCGGCGCACGTTCCGGAGCGC
>NZ_JABFAM010000036.1 GCF_013623775.1 Rufibacter sp. XAAS-G3-1
AAGAGCCTCAGGCAGGCAACGGTGGAGCCGGTGCTGGGCACGCTCATCAACTACATGGGACTACGCAAGATCAACACCAGGGGCATTAAACAGGCGCTGAAGGTACTGCTATTGGCAGCTACGGCTTACAACCTGCGGAAACTGATGCGCTTCACCCCAAAAACAAGGCAATCAGCCGTCATGGCACTGCCCAGACCTTACGGAAATGCTTTTCTCATGCTTTTTTAGCTATGGTACTTAGTGAAAAAGTAGGAAAGGAACAGAAGCAAGTATTCTAGCTCTCCATTAGTTAGGAGTTGTGCAACAGCTACCATTGTTAGCCAAAGTGTTTCTTTTAACTTTTTCTCTTTTATTTATTTTTCTGAATTTAAAGACTGTTGCTACAAGTCCAGTTAATACAAACCCCAATAATATTTTATCAACTAATACATTTGGCTCTAAATATAAAAGTTCAAAATAATCGGTGACGGTATTTCTGATAATTTCTACTGTCAAACTGAAGCTTCCTAGTGTTAAGAAATAGAAAATTGAAATGTAGAATAGCTTTTCTTTTCTTAATTCTTTCTTTGATGTCGAATAAGAAATTGCCAATCCTATCATTATCAATGCGAATGGTATTCCTATTATTTGTCCGCCATGTCCATAAGCTGTCCAGATATAACCGAAGCGCAAACAATAAAAAACTGTAAGTAAAATCGCTGCTAAAATTGCTAAACCTTTCATTCTTTACATTTTGGCTAACGGTTAGTATAAAAAACGTGCAAGGCCGTCGGCCGTAGCATGATTTTTATACAATGTTAGCCACTGTTATTTTTTTACTTCTTTATTGAATCTTGGGCTAAATTGGCTTTCTCTAGTAGAAGTTGCTGCTTCCCATTTAATGATTGTGTGTTTTTCCCTTGTTCATTCTTTGGTTCATCTATAGATTTCAGTTCTAACTTTTCTTTTCCTTTGTCAATTTCAGAATATTTTAATAAAGGAACTAAAGAAATCCCTAAAGCTACTAAGGCTACAAAGATTGATGCGGAGCCTATTAAATTGGCTCTTCTTGACAGATTAGTCGATTCTACTGTAGATTGGTGTTGTAATAGGTCAAAATATCCTTCTGGTTCTAAAAAGTATATTGTCGAATTATTTTGAATCGGTTGTTGTCCAATTGGCGTAAAAAACGTAAAATATTTTCTAAAGTATAAGTCGATTACTAATGAGTTGTTAGTTGAATTAAATCCAGAATTTTGCAAATAATCTGTCATTTGCTTTTTAGTAAAGCCGTTGTCAAGATTATTTTTTCCAAACTTAAGCATCTCTATAACGATGTCGGTCATTTTATAATATTTTAATTGTGGCTAACGGCTGGGCTAAACGGCGGCGGAGGCCGTCGGCCGAGGCTGGCGTTTAGCTGTTGTTAGCCAAAGTTTTTCTTTTACTTTT
>NZ_JABFAM010000037.1 GCF_013623775.1 Rufibacter sp. XAAS-G3-1
TAATAAAAAAAACTAAGCTCTAACACTGTATAAAAACCATGCTTCGGCCGACGGCCTAGCACGTTGTTTATACGAGACCGTTGTGCGTCATTGTAGAAACTTTTTACCGGCTGGCATCGCAGAAAAATTATCAGCAAAGCCGGAAGAAAACCTGCACGCGTGGCAGAAGTGAAAAAGTGGAATTGACGTTGCGTTTGAGCAGGAATCGACGCAAAATGCGTGCAAACCGACGGATTGCGTTTTGGGCCTGTTTTTCCGGAAAGAGACCGAAAACAGGAAAGAGCAATCCTCCGCGAGGCTGATTAGCGGCTCTTTTCCTGAAATCAGGCCAAAAGCAGAATAAAAGATTATCAGGCGGCGCAAAGAAACAACGTCGCACAACAACGTGTAAACGCCAGCATCGGCCGACGGCCTTCGCCGCCGTTTACACCAGTCCGTTAGCCATAATTTAAATGAATGAAATCATCTAGTTTAATGAAAGAAGAAAATAAGAATGATTTTCGTCAGAATCACCCTTATCCAGTTCATGCTATAAAGCAGGACAAAATCATTTTTCTTAGTGATTTAGAAATATACAATATTAACAAAACTAGAGTTGAATTTTCTTCGCCAAATATTATTTCAATGTTTATCAACATTAGTCACAAGGCTTTTGTTGAATCTACAAGTGTTTTCAAAAAATTCATTGAACCAAAATTGATTGATGGAAAAACGGCAGAGTTTAAAGAAGAAGAGTTGACAAAATTATATGACTATCTAGAGTCTGCTAAAGTTAGTGTAATATTTGCTTACAATTCAATTGAGGCGTTTGTAAACATTGCTATCCCAAATGATTATACTTATGAGAATAAAAACAATCGTGGAATAAAGGAAATATGGGATAAAGAAGCAATTCAGCGATGGATGACTACTTCTGATAAATTAACCAAAATCCTACCAGGACTGAGAGGATTAGAAAAGCCCAACAATCAAAAATTCTGGAGTAACTTCAAAAATTTAGAACAATTAAGAAATGATATAATTCATCCAAAATCTGTTTCAAATGAATTGAATACATCTAATGAAATTCACAAAAAGTTTTTTAATAAAAATGTTTTTAATTGGATTCAATCAACAGGTGATGTTTTAAAGTTTTACTGTCAGGGTGAATATTCTGAAAGATATTTTCCAATTGGGTTCGGCCCAAAAAAATTTAAACCCACCGAATTAGACGATTTTGATAAATATTTTGAAGAAGTGAAATAAAAAACAATGGCTAACATTGTATAAAAATCATGCTACGGCCGACGGCCTCGCCCGTTTTTTATACGAGACCGTTAGGCAACATTGAAAATATAAATCTACAGAAGAGAAAGAATAATGCTGAAAATAACGGATAACAATAGCGACAACTTGA
>NZ_JABFAM010000038.1 GCF_013623775.1 Rufibacter sp. XAAS-G3-1
TCTTTTTACCGATGCAGGGCAGGAAGCACTTTGCCGATGAGAAGGAGCTGCGCTTCTCGCTCTCGGCGCACGTTCCGGAGCGCAACTTCTACCGGCGGCTCAAAGACAGGCTGGACCTCTCGTTCCTCTACGAATTGACCCGGCCCTACTACGGGAGCTGCGGCCAGCACTCCATCGACCCGGTGGTCTTCTTCAGGCTCTGCCTGGTGGGCTACCTGGAGAACATCGTCTCGGACCGCAGGCTGGTGGAGCACTGCAGCCTGCGGCTGGACCTCCTGTACTTCCTGGGCTACCAGCTCGACGAGCCCTTGCCCTGGCACTCGACCGTCTCCCGTACCCGCCAGCTGCTGCCCGAGCCGCTCTTCGAGCAGGTCTTCACCCGGGTGCTGTCCCTGTGCGCGGAGGCGGGCATGGTGGCCGGGCATACCCAGGTGGTCGATTCCGCTCTCATCAAAGCCAACGCCTCGATGGACTCCCTGGAGCTGAAGGTGCCCCGGGAGACGCTCGACGCTCACCTGGGGCGGGTCCGCGCCATCAGCCGGGCCGACAGAAAAGCGGCTGTAAACAAAGCTTCCTTAGCACAGCAAACCATCTCGGCCAGCCATGATGAGCTGCAGGGGATAAAGGCCCGCAACCGGAAGTGGAGTTTGCAGCAGGACCTCAGGCCGGGCGCCCACAATAAAAACAGCAAGTACACTTCCAACAAGACCCACTACTCCCCCGTGGACCCCGATGCCCGCATCGCCGTCAAGCCAGGAAAAGCGCGCAAGCTTTGCTATTTAGCCCAGCTTTCCGTGGATGCTGCCCATCACACCATCACGCACGTGCAGGCGGACTTTGCCGACAGAAAAGACAGCCAGTGTTTGCCCGAGGTACTGCAAGACCTCACCCAAAGACTTGATAGCTTAGCTTTAAGCTGCAACACTGTCTTGGCGGATGCGGGCTACTCCTCGGGCGAGAACTACGCCCTGCTGGAAGAGCGGGGTATCACGGCTTTCATCCCGCCCCACGGCACCTACAAAGGCGGGCCGGAAGGCTTTAGCTATAGCAAAGAAGAAGACTGCTGGCTCTGCCCGCAGGGCAAGAAAGCCACGTTCCGGAAGGTGAAAGTGGAGCCGAAGGGCAACATCAAGAAGAAGGTTTACCTCACCACCCGCAGGGACTGCAGGGGCTGCCCCCTGCGCGAGGGCTGCATCGGCAAAAGCCACGAAAGGAAGGCGGGGATCACCTACTACAGGGATGAGTACGAGCGGGTGATTGCTAGGATAAAGAGTCGCTATGGGCGAAGGATGAAGAGCCTCAGGCAGGCAACGGTGGAGCCGGTGCTGGGCACGCTCATCAACTACATGGGACTACGCAAGATCAACACCAGGGG
>NZ_JABFAM010000039.1 GCF_013623775.1 Rufibacter sp. XAAS-G3-1
AAGAGCCTCAGGCAGGCAACGGTGGAGCCGGTGCTGGGCACGCTCATCAACTACATGGGACTACGCAAGATCAACACCAGGGGAATTAAACAGGCGCTGAAGGTACTGCTATTGGCAGCCACGGCTTACAACCTGAAGAAACTGCTGTACTTTAGCCCTGAAAGCCGCCAAACAGCGGTGATGGCCTTGCCCAGACCTGTTGCAGCTGCTTTTCTTGAGCTGGTTTAGCAGAAAAAATCAGAAAGAACCGGAAAAGTGAGAGAAAGGCATTGGCTGGCTTCTTGGTTATCCCCGAGTTGTGCAACAGCTACTCTTGTTAGCTGTTTGTTGTTTCTCTGTGCTGACTGCTACTTTTTGCTTTTCTGTTTTTGACCTGTTTTTGGAAAAAGAGCCCGAAAACAGAAAAACGGAGCGTTTGTCGAATTCTTTATCAATCACGTTTTCGGCCCGTTTTCGGAAAATCAGGCCGAAAACGCAATTTTCAGCCGTCGGCTTACGCGTATTGCTGAGCACGCATTTTGCGTCTGTTCAACTTTTGCGACTTCTGCTACTTTTTGCGGTAAAAGTCGCGGTACGTTTGCTCTCTTTTGCTGAAGTAATTTAAAACTTTTGCAGTTCTTTTCTGCGATTTCTTGCCAGAATTTGCGTTCTGCGCTTGCTCATGCTTTTTTCCGATTCACTGAATGCTGATGCCGGAGCCATGTTTACAATAACAGCTAACGGACTTGGCTAAACGGCGGCTGAAGGCCGTCGGCCGAAGCTGGCGTTTAGCTGTTGTTAGTTCTTGTTTTTCTTTTTAAGCATTGCGACTTTCTCCTGTTTCAGGCCTGTTTTTCGGAAATCAGCCCCAAAACAGTTTCTCGGAGCTTTTATTTTTTCGTCTGTCTGTTTTTGCCCTGTTTTTTAAAAATCAGGTCGGAAACGCATTCCCGAAGTCGGTTTGCGAATGTTGCTGATAAATTCTTTTTGCTCAAACGCCACGTCAATTCCTCTTTTGCTACTCAAGTTGGTCAAAGTCGGGCAGCGTTCCCAACTTTTGAGAAACTTACTTAATTCTTCAGTTGATTTTACTTTTTCCGCTTTTGCTACTTTCGCTGATAATTTTTTCTGCAAAGCGAGAAGAACGGTTTTTCATATTTTAAATTAGAACTAACGGCTGGGCTAAACGGCGGCGGAGGCCGTCGGCCGAGGCTGGCGTTTAGCTGTTGTTAGCCAAAGTTTTTCTTTTACTTTT
>NZ_JABFAM010000040.1 GCF_013623775.1 Rufibacter sp. XAAS-G3-1
TAACAACTATACTTTTCAATTACCAGGTATCGGAGTAACTTTTGCTCATACCTGAAGAGCAGCCAGTGAACTACTCGCTAACAAGGCGAAATTCCTACAGTACGAATCAGACTGGCTGCTTTTACTTTCATTGCAGGCGAGGAGTCATATAGATTTTCGGGATTCAAGGCCCATGATAAAGGTTTCGACTCACAGCTTGCCTTATTTATCTCAAAAGATATGGAAAAGCTAACACAGCAGCAAGAAGCCTCTTTCATCTTGGGCGTTGATGTCTCCAAGGACAGCCTGGACGCTTGCCTGACCAGAAAGGGCGAGGGGGCGATGCGCCACCAGAAGTTCAACAACAACAAAGAGGGCTTCCAGCGGATGAAGGCCTGGGTGAGGCAGCAGGGTTGCGAGGCAGGCCCGGACACCCTGTGCTGTCTGGAGCACACAGGGATGTACACCAGGCAACTGGTGCATTACCTGCTGGCCCGCGGTGTGAGGGTGTGGCTGGAGAGTGCCCTGCAGATAAAGCGCTCCATCGGCATGGTCAGGGGAAAGGACGACAAGGTGGACGCCCAGAGAATCGCCCGCTACGCCCTGCTGCACCAGAACGAGGCGCAGTGCCTCTCCCTCTCGGGTGTTACCCTGGAGCGGCTGAAGGACTTGCAGGCAAGCAGGGGCAGGCTCATCAAGGCCCTCAAAAGTATCAAGGGCACCATCAAAGAACTGCTTCAGGTAGACCCCGTGTCAGGGAAGACGCTGGAGCAGGTGAACAGAAAGGCTATCAGGGGGCTGGAGGAAAGCAAGGAGTTGGTGGAGGAAAAGATGCGGCAGTTCATCGAGAAGGACGGTGGGCTGAAACGGATATACGGCCTGCTCACCTCAGTGAAAGGCGTCGGAAAGGTTCTCGCTGTTTCCCTTCTGGTCTACACCCAGGGCTTCACCAGAATGGAGGACGGCCGCAAGCTGGCCTGCTACTGTGGGGTGGCTCCCTTTGAGTACAGAAGCGGCACGAGCGTGATGGGGAAAACAGGTGTGTCAAAGTTCGCCAACAAGGAACTCAAGCAGGTGCTGCACATGGCGGCGCTGAGCAGTATCCGAAACAACGGGGAGATGAGGACTTACTTTGAAAGGAAAGTCAGGGAGGGCAAGAGCAAAATGAGCGTCTTAAATGCCGTAAGAAATAAGCTACT
>NZ_JABFAM010000041.1 GCF_013623775.1 Rufibacter sp. XAAS-G3-1
CCAGTTACAGGGTTAACTTTCTGTAGCTGAAGAAGCAGCCAGTGCACTACACGCTAACAAGGCGAACAGGGTCTAACAACCGATTCAGTCTGGCTGCTTTATTTTTCAACCCGCAGGCAGGGGTCATATAGATTTTCGGGACACCGGGCCCATTATTAAGGTTTCGACCCAAAGCCTGCACAACCTATTGAAAGATATGGAAAAGCCTATTGATTCCCAAGCGGCCGCCTTCATTCTGGGCGTTGACGTTTCCAAGGACAGCCTGGACGCGTGCCTGGTTACCAGCAACGGCGGCAGAATGCTCCACCAGAAGTTCAGCAACAACGCCGGCGGCTTCAAACGCATGAAGGCGTGGCTCAAGCAGCAGGGCTGTGAGGCAGGACAGGAAACGCTCTGCTGCATGGAGCACACAGGCCTCTACACCCGCCAGCTGGTGCACTACCTGCTGGCAAGGAACGTAAGGGTGTGGATGGAGAGTGCCCTGCAGATAAAGCGCTCCATCGGCATGGTACGGGGCAAGGATGACAAGGTGGACGCCCAGAGGATTGCCCGCTACGCCCTTCTGCACCAGCTCGAGGCCCAGTGCCTCTCACTCTCTGGCGTGACGCTGGAGAGGCTGAAGGACCTGCAGGCCAACAGAGGCAGATTGCTCAAGGCGCTGCAGAGCATCAAGGTCACCATAAAGGAACTGCTGGCGGTGGACCCAGTCTCCGGCAAGACGCTGGAACAGGTGAACAAAAAAGCCATCCAAGGTCTGGAGAAGAGCATGGAGCAGGTGGAGGAGAAGATGCAGGAGTTCATCGCAAGCGACGGGGACCTGAAGGGCAAGTACGACCTGCTGACAAGCGTGAAAGGCGTGGGCAAGGTGCTTGCCATCTCGCTGCTGGTCTACACCCAGGGCTTCACCAAAATGGAGGACGGGCGCAAACTTGCCTGCTACTGCGGGGTGGCCCCCTTCGAGTACCGCAGCGGCACGAGCGTGATGGGCAGGGCAGGCGTCTCCAGGTTCGCCAACAAGGAACTCAAGCACGTGCTGCACATGGCGGCCATGAACAGCGTCCGCTACAACCAGGAACT
>NZ_JABFAM010000042.1 GCF_013623775.1 Rufibacter sp. XAAS-G3-1
GAGAAATAGAATAACACCACCCAACACTGTATAAACATCAAGCCACGGCCGACGGCCTAGCTCGTTGTTTATACTAACCGTTGTGTGGTATTTAAAAAATAAAAAATGATTAGTAAATTTTATATTCAGCACACATATCAAGAAGAAAAACAGAAAGTACTGAAATTTGAGGATATTAAATTTTCCCAAAGAAGGGATAGCCATCCCATGGATACTTGGAGGCCACAATTTGATAGCTTGTACTTACAAAATTGTTTTTTAATAAAAGAACCAGCTTTAAAAAGTGACGGAGATAAGCTTGATTTTTCCAATAGAGAAACTAGATTCTTTATCATTGAACCAATGTATGAAATAATCAATGGGGAAATAATTAAGTTTTTAAAAATCTCTTTGATTGAGGGAGAAAAGCAGCTTACGAATTTCTTAGAGCACTTACATAATATTATTGTAGATAGTATTACATATTACTCTGAAGGTATAGTTTGGATTAAAGCTATCGAACTTTTAATTAGGCATTTCTTAGAATCAGAATTAATTACAAACACTAAATTTAAAAATACGATATATAAAAGATTTGATTTTGAAGATATTATTGCAGAAAGACTCAGAAAAAACCATGTAAAGGTTGATTCAACCTTAGAAAGCTTAAGGAAAGTTTTAATGCCTGAGAAATATGTAGAGCCTATTTATGTTTATACTGAAGAAGAGAGCTATGATACTGGTTATAGTCAGAGTGAATTAAATGATATGTATCGTGCAGCGTATGAAGATGATGAATTTAATTTATGGAACAATGACTAAAATTTCAAAAGCTAGTTATTTAAATATTTTAAAGAAAAACACCACACAACATTGTGCAAACAACATGCTACGGCCGACGGCCTAGCACGCTGTTTGCACGAGAACGTTAGCCAAAATTTAAAACATGAAGAGCCGCTCTGTCGGATTTTTAGAAAAAGAATCAGCCCGAATAGCAGAAGCGGAAAAAT
>NZ_JABFAM010000006.1 GCF_013623775.1 Rufibacter sp. XAAS-G3-1
CAGGTATGTTGAAGTTAATCTTATACCTGGTGATTTAGAACTATAGCAGTTGGAAAAATTATATCGGGGCAATCTAAAGGTTGGCAGAAAGTGAGAACATTTTTTACCAACTTTCACGGCAGAGAAATCAGCAGTATTCACAGATAGAGATCAGCAGAAGCCGCCGACTTGAATCAACAAAAGAACAGATTACCTCATCAAAAGTTAGGGAACGCCGCCCGACTTCCACCAGCAAGAGTAGCAAAAGAGGAAGTGACGCAGCGTTATGAGTAAAAGGAATTTACCAGCAACGTGTGCAAACGGACGGACGGATTTGCGTTTTCGGCCTGATTTTCAGAAATGAGGCCAAAAACAGGAAAAGTAAAAATGTGAGAACTCTCCGATAAGCTGTTTTGGGGCTCATTTTCCGAAAAATCGCCGAACCGCAACTCGTCTAGGTTCCTTTTCAGGTATCTGGCGATCAGCAGCGAGTCCGCCTTGACGTCCTTGCCCCGGACAATACCCACGGGGCGCCGGATGCGGTAGGCGTTCTCCGAGACGAACCTGAGCCCCTTCCCGGACAGGAACCTGCCTTAAGCTTTTAAAACCGCATATTTTTGGGGCGTTTTAGATAGAATGGCTAAAATCTAGTTTCTTTGCAGTATCATTCACCTGGCAAATACCTTTTATAAAATGAAGTATAATTGGAAAAAAGGTCTGAAAAAGATAGGCATTGCGGGCTTCCTGTTTTTCCTGATCAAGGGCTTGATCTGGATTTTCGTTCTGTATGGCGGGGCAAAATATATCTTTGACTAAGCAGTCCCTCCTGACGGAGCAAGATCTTAAGGATATGTATTAGCAAATGAAACAGGCTGAATCTCTCCTACAGTACCGTTTTAAGGCCATTTTACAGAATATAGGCCCTAAACAACCCTTGGTCTTTTAAGCCTGCCTCCCCTTCCTTACAAACATTAGTCTATTTCTATTTTTGGAAAATAATCTGCACCTTGACCCCGCAAGGGCAGAGACCTAACCTATTTTCTTTGCACGCACAGAAAAAGAAAGCGAAGGCAGAACAGATCATTTAACGGTGTTCTGGCCCTTACCCCTGCATGTTCCCTTACCTATCCAACCCTTATGTTACCGCATACCCTTTCTACAGTCATTACCGGTTCCGGAAGATTTCTTCCCGAAAAGGTGGTTGCCAACAACGACTTTTTAGAAAACGAATTTTATGATGTCTCGGGCAAGAAGTTACCCAACCCCAATGAGGTCATCATCCAGAAGTTTCAGCAGATCACGGGCATAAAGGAGAGAAGGTACGCCACAGGAAACATGGTGGCCTCAGACTTGGGTTTCCTGGCCGCTCAGGAAGCCATCACAAACGCCGGCATAGATCCAGAGACCTTAGATTACATCATTGTCGCGCATAATTTTGGCGATGTGAAAGCCAGCTCCCGCCGGGTAGACATGATGCCTCCGCTGGCGGCCCGCATCAAACACAAACTCCAGATCGCCAACCCCTACACCGTGGCCTATGATTTGCCTTTCGGCTGTCCGGGTTGGTTGCAGGGTATTATTCAGGCGCACTATTACCTGCAGTCCGGCGATGCCAAACGGATTCTGGTCATCGGGACGGAGACGCTATCCCGGGTGTCTGATGCCCACGACCGCGACAGCATGATTTATTCTGACGGCGCAGGAGCCGTCATCCTGGAAGCCCAGGCCGGGGAAGCCAAAGCGGGAGTCCTGAAACACCTAACCGTTTCCAATACGCTCACGCAGGCGTTGTGGCTGCACTCCTCCCCTTCCTACAATCCGGCAGCGCCGCAGCAAGACCTGTACATTAAGATGGATGGCCGCAAGATTTATGAATACGCCCTTAAAACGGTTCCGCAGTTGATCAAAGACTGCCTGGACAAAGCCGGTATTCCGCTTACAGACATCAAGAAAGTCTTGATTCACCAAGCCAACGAGAAAATGGACGAGGCCATGCTAGAGAGGCTTTTCAAGCTTTTCGGACAGGAAAACATTCCGGCAGATATCATGCCCATGACCATTGCTAAATTGGGAAACAACTCCGTCGCGACGCTGCCCGTGCTGTATGACTTCATCGCCCGGGGCGAATTGGCTGGCCACGGGTTACACAGCGGCGATACCGTGGTATTTGCTTCCGTAGGCGCCGGTATGAACGCCAATGCCGTGATCTACAGAATTCCGTAATGTACTTCTTCTTTTCTACTGACGTTTAAAGGGCACAAGAAAGGTACACCCATGCAGATAGGTATTATTGGCGGCGGAATTGCAGGTCTTTCCACGGCTCTTGCGTTACAGCAAATAGGCATTGATGCCCAGGTTTTTGATGCCGCCCCTAAGTTTGAACCAGTGGGTGCCGGATTGGCCCTGGCGGCGAATGCCATCAAAGGATTTCAGCGTTTGGGTATAGCCGATGAGGTGATTGCCCAAGGCAATTGCCTGGATGGCTTTCATATCTTTGATGCCCAAGGCCAACTCATTAACCGTACCGACAGCCGCGCCATGAGTGCCAAGTACGGGCTGGATAATTTCGTGATTCATAGAGCTGCTTTGCATAAAGTTTTGGTTGACCACTTGCCTGCGGCCTCATTGCATCCCAATAAAAGAGCCATCGGCTGCCAGCCGAAGGAACAAGGGGTTACCGTTCAGTTTCAGGATAACACTGAAACCGCGTTTGATCATCTGCTGGTAGCAGATGGCATCCATTCGGCCGTCAGGAAACAATTGCTGCCCCAAGCAGAGACCAGGTATGCGGGGTATACCTGCTGGCGCGCCATTATAGACAATCCCGGCTTGGAAAGCCTCTACGCCTCTGAGACCTGGGGGAAAGCCGGACGGGTGGGCTGGACTCCGCTGAAAGGAAACAAAATCTACTGGTTCGCCTGCGTCAATGCCCCAGAGAATGACCCCAGCATGAAAGCCATGCGGGTAGAAGATCTGCAACAACACTTCAAGGAGTACCACACTCCTATTCCAGACCTTTTCCGCCAGACCAAACCAGAACAACTGCTCTGGCACGACCTCTATGATTTGGCCCCGCTTCCGCAATTTGCGTTTGAGAACGCGTTGCTGCTGGGGGATGCCGGTCATGCCACTACCCCCAACATGGGACAGGGAGCTTGCCAGGCGGTAGAAGATGCAGTGGTTTTTGCCGATGAGTTGCAAAAGGATTTCAGCTTTAACCTGGCCGCCCAACGGTTTGAGAAACGCCGGATGCCCCGCACCCACTGGATCACCCGCCAGTCCCGGTTTCTGGGCGAAGTGGCGCAATCTCAGAATTGGGTGTTCATGCGCGTCCGTAACTTTGGCCTACGGCATTTGCCCACCTGGGTTAATGACAAGCAACTGGAAAAGGTTTACTCCGTGGATTTTTGATTTTGGGTCAAAAGCTGTAGAAGGGTCTTCCCCAAGAGTCTGCCTGTTGGTTTCTGGTTGTCTCTGGCGCAAGCGTTCGCTTGTTTTTTAAGAAAAGAAGGCTCAAAACACCTGTATAAGTGGAGCTTGAGTTCTCTTGTGAGACAAGGCCTTAGTTGCCGTTTTAGGCTTCCTTTCAGGAAAATAGGCTAAAAACACATTTTACCGCAGCTACCTTCCCCAAGGCTCTACTTGAAGACAAAAGAAATCTGAGGTTGGTTTGCCGGGCAGGCACACCGCTCTGCCCATCTAATCAGCGGCAATCTGGCGGGGTGGCATGGGGAGTAGGTTTAAAATGAGTAATATTGTACCTTAATTCTCCTTAGACCTTTTGCCCTTGACTACGTCCGTGCCGGCTTTCAGACAGACACAACGCGTCTATGATGACGCTTTTGACCCTAACTTTAGCGGCAGCGCCCATCTATACATCAGTTTCGGGGCCCACCGCATCCGCTTGGGGGTGTTAGACGCCCGGCGCAATAAGTTTGTAGCCCTGGAAGATTACGAGGCCGAACGGCCTTCTACCGTACAGAACGCCATTGCCCAACTGCAAGACCTCAGCAGCTCTACTCCCCTGTTGGAGGAAAGAAAATGGCAGCAAGTCCGCATTGGGATCAAGAACCAGCAGTTCACGCTTATTCCCGAGGCCCTTTTTGACCTGAATGCCCGCGCAGAGTACCTGAAACTGAATGCGGTGGTAGAACCCGAACAGGAAATGGTGCATCATCATGAACACCCTAGGCTGGAGTTGATGAACGTGTTCACGGTTCCCGCTCCGCTGGAAGACTGGGTTACTTCCCATTTCCAGGGAAGTTCTGTGGAGTTTGTGCACCAGACCTCGGCTTTGATGGAAGGCATTCTGCACATGGCCGAACGGAGCACACGCCCGCAGCTTTTTATCTACGTAGACAAGAACTACGTGACGCTGGTGGTGTTGCAAGGCCTGAAACTGGAGTTCTGCAACTCCTTCTTTTTCACTTCCTCCGAAGATTTTATCTATTACGTGCTGTTTGTGCTCCAGGAAAAGAAAATGAACCCCGACCAGGATCAGGTTACCGTCTGGGGCGAACTTCTGCTGGACTCAGAGCTGCATGAAGTCCTCCGGACGTATATCCGGCACGTGCAGTTCGGGAAAAAGCCCACCGGCGTAGGGTTCAGCTACCGTTTTGACGCCCTGTTCAACCACCGAAACTTTGACATGTACAGCCTTCACTTTTGCGACTAAATTTATTGAGTGAGTGAGTGAATTTGAGAATGAAGGCACAAACCCTAATAAAAAGGGAGAGCCCCTTGGACAAATTGTTCAAAGGGCTCTCCCTTTTTATCTAGTCTCACAAATTCATTCTTCTATTCTCCCACTCATTCAATCACTCAATGATTCAATAACCCCTAAAGCGCGAACAGGAAAACAAAGTAGAGCGCGATCCAGATAATGCCCAGGAAGTGCCAGTAGCTGCGGAGCATCTGCACCTGCATGAGGCGGTATGGGTCACGGTTGAAGATAAGGGAGCGGATGGGGTCTTTAGAGGCTCTGTTCACTTTCACGTACAGGTAAGAGGCGAAGGCAAGACCACCGGCAATGTGCAACAGGTGCAACGCCGATAACAGATACAGGAACGTACCCGCCGGATGTCCGTCAAAGAAAACCCTGGCCGATGCCATTTCATACCAGGCTACAATCTGCGCTAACGAGAACACCAAACCCAGCCCCAACGACCACAACAGGCCTTTTTTCATACTGATCAAATCATCTTGTCCGTAATGGAAGGGCACCTGGTGCATAGAAAACCCGCTCACCAGAATAAGGATGGTACTTACAGAGAAAAGTTTAGGCAGGTTGAAGGTAGAGGGAGTGGCGGCGTCTGCGTTTTTGAAGAAAAACATGGCCGTCAGCATGAAAAACAGCATGGCCATACCTGCCATGGTCACAAACAGCAGCATTTTCACCGGCGGCACTTTCTCTATTTTTTCAAAGCTGGACATTCTTCCAGCACCAATTTTGTTTTGATTCTCAGATTTCATGATTCAGAAAATTCATCGGCCCAACGTGAGTTACCAATCTGTATAAACGCTACTCTATACGTTATGTAGTACCTTGAAAATCAGTAGAATGTTTACCGGTCTTCTCATATTTAATGCACATTTTTATCTGAACGTTGCATCTACCAAGTTTTATATTGAATGATCCATCTTCGGCAACCACACTCGCCAACTATTGGGGAGTGTCAGCCTCTTTTAAACCAAGAGCCCACTTGCCCAAACACCGCATTGGCCGTAATGCGGGGAGAACTGCCGGTGCCTATTTCTATGTACGTTTTGTTGTTGACCCGTATGTCCAGCACCAATCCTGCCTGCACCATCTTTTGGTTTAGGTCTTTCGCCTTCTCCAGCTTAGAGATCAGCGCCGCTATGCCTTTCGCCGAGGAAGGAGGCATCACATTGTCCAGCACGCGTTCCAGAGAAGCATGATCTGTGAAGTTCACAACCACGTAATTCTCTTCCGCCACCACCAGCACCTGGTCTTGCTGAACCGTCAGCACCAACCTGCCCGAAATCTCAAACGGAAAAACGGCCATACCTATGCTTTGTTAGAACCAGAAGATGTGGTTTTAAGCGTCAGCTTGCCGTTGAGTTTCCACTGGCCGGGTTGGCCCGTGGGCCCTGGCCCCTGCACCGCCACATCCTGAAAATCTAAGGTGATATCGGTTTGGTCGGCTTTTAGTTTTTCCAGGAGAACGGCAGCTAACTCAGAGAGTTTCTGAACAGATTTAGTAGAATTTTCCATAGTGACAAAGCTAGGTTAGAAACTGAAATACGAACTGAAATACGGGGCAACAGGCACCGCGTTACTTTCCCGATTTTAATACAAAAAGTGCAATACATCTAAGTAATTTACTGTACGTATAAACAACAGCTTTACGCTCAAATATGAGGGTAATTCTTTCTATGAAAAACACTTTCTTCTTTATAGCAGGGTTGGTTTGGCTGTTCGCCTTCTTTGCCTTGCCCAATGCCGCCATTGCCCAGAATTGCCTGCAACCCCTTGGCTTGTCTAAGAACACAGAGTTTGTGTTTCAGGTCACGGACAAAGGGCACAAGAAAGGCACTCTCAACAACAAAGTGGTGCAGCAGATGGCCAACAAAGACGGCGTATACGTGACCACCTTCAAGAGTACGCGCATCAGCCCCAAGAAACGCCCCGAAACCGCAGAAGAATACCAGATCAGATGCTCCGGCGACACTATTTACCTGGATGCCATGCTGCTGCTCAGAGAACAAGTCCTGAAAACCTTTGAAGGCAAAGACTTTGATTTCACGCCCGTTGACATTGCCTACCCCCAACAGATGAAGGTAGGCGAAAAATTACCTGATGCGGGCTTAGGGGTAAAAGTCCGCTCCTCTACGGTGAACATCACCCAAATCAGCATGTCAGCCACCAACCGCCAAGTAGAGGCCCTGGAAAAAATCACCACTCCCGCCGGTACCTTTGACTGCTACAAAATAAGCTACCAGTACGAGGTAACCCTAGATGCCATGGGCATGCCCCTGCGCGATGTCTTTCAGGTGGAGGAGTACTTCTCGCTGGAGCACGGCCTGATCAAATGCCAGTTTAAAACCAAACGCGGCAAGAAAGCCAAAGGCCTGGAACTGATCTCCAAACGGAACGCGGCCCAAGCCCTGCAGAAATAACCACCTGTGCGGTTGGTCTTTTCCCAATGTTGAGTAGCTTTAAACATTGAATACCTCCACCAATGCCATGAAAAAGCTGCTGTTTTCCGCCGTCGTCGTTTTCCCCCTGTTTTTGGGAAGTTGCGCCCAAAACACCGAAACTGCCCCAACCGAATCTACCGCCTCTCCCGTAAAAGTAAGTACCTACGGAAACAAGATTACTTCTGAAGGAGCCATTTCCGCCGCTGAGTTACCTAAACTGCTGACCAACCAAGACTCTGCCCAAGCCAAAGTAGCCTCCAACGTTTTGGATGTTTGCCAAGCCAAAGGTTGCTGGATGGAAGTAGCCGTGCAAGGCCAGGAACCCATGCGGGTTTCGTTCAAGAACTATGGCTTTTTCATGCCTAAAGACATTGTAGGCAAAGAAGTGGTGTTTGAGGGGGTCGCGTTAAGAGATACTGTCTCAGTGGCAGACCAACGCCACTTTGCTGAAGATGCCGGCAAGAGCAAAGAGGAGATTGCCGCCATTACCGCACCCAAACCCTCCATCACGTTTGTAGCCACTGGGGTTCAAGTAAAAGACTAATCTTCTTATTGTTTCCCTTTCTGCGCTTTGAATTGGCTTCTTTGGGGAGATAGGTGGGTGCATGCCTTATGCTGTTCCCTTGGCTTTTCTGTTTGTTGCGTGGGGGCAAGTGCTGCATTGTTTCATTTCTGGCGGTAAGCGCTCACGGCCGCGGGGCCCCGTCTTCCCCTCGCGCACTGCCCTTTCGGCCTGAGAAGATATTTGCTCTTAGCGTCTGCCTTTCCAGGGACAAAAGCGAGGCGCGAGAGGGGAAGACTGGAACTGGGGAACGTAAGTAAAGGGGGCGGGGCTGGGGTGGGTTCTGGTGCTCCACCATCTCCTTTCGTTCAAATAAGTGCTATAATACTGTTCGTAGCCGTTTAAGGGGCGTTTTTCTGAAAAGAGGCCTGAAACGGCTGTTCCTTTTGGTACGTTTTCTGATTTTCGGCTTGAAAGCCCGGAATAAAGAAGAGTCAGGAAACATGGAGGAGGAGCCAATCTTCTGCCTGCTCCTGTTCTTCAAAGGCTTTCAGGTAAAGTTGTTCTTTCAGATGCTGCCGGAATGACTCAAAAGACCTTTGCCCGAAGATTCCCGGCGAGAGAACATGGGCGAAATAGCGCAGCCCCAGCAATCTGGCGGCCGGGGCCCATTTGTAGCTCAGGTACGGCACCGCCACTTCCCAGGGCCCAATCAACTCTTTGTTGCTGTTCAGCAAGCCCCGGCAAGGCTCTTCGCGCAGCATGGCCAGAAGATGGTTGCCCCCCATCACAACCGTTTCCAGGGTTTGGACACCTACCCAGTTGACATAGATGTACGTGTTCTGGGGCATTCTCACCGCCTCAAAACAGACATCTCCGTTTGCCTTCTTCAGCTCCTTTTTATCCATCAAACTCGTATCCGCTGCCTTGGGCACCAGAACCAACCGTACCGCAGTTTTTCATTTCAGCCCAGAACTTTACTAGGTAGGAATTCTTTCATAATGGCGATGGTCTCTTCGGGGGCACTTAGGTTGGGGCAGTGCCCGGTGGCCCTCAGAAGCCTGAATGTACTGTTGGGTAAATTCTGGTGCATGTATTCTCCTACGGGTAAAGGCGCGATAAGGTCATCTGAACACTGCATAATCAAGGCTTCAGTCCTCACGTTGCACAAATCGGCCCGGTTGTCTGACAGGAACGTGATGCGGGCGAAATCTTTGGCTATTTCTATGTCACTCTGGCAAAAGCTCTGGGTTAGTTCCTGGCTTAGTTCTGGCCTGTCTGGGTTTGCCATGATCAGAGGCGCGATGGCCCTGGCCCAGTTCAGGTAATCACTGTCTAGGGTACCCAGCAGATCATCTATGCCCTCCTGGGTGAAGCCTCCGGTGTACTCCTCATCATTGATATAGCGCGGTGAGGGGCCAATCAACACCAGTTTAGAGAATCGGCCCGGGTCTAGAATGGAGGCGAGCAACCCTATCATGGCACTCACCGAATGACCTACAAAAATGACCTCCTCCAGCTCCAGTTCCTCACAGATTTCCAGAATGTCTACCGCGTAAGACTGAAGCGAGGCATACCTTCCCAGGGTATACGCTGAGGTATCTGCCTTCCCGAAACCCACATGGTCAAACAGCACGATCTTGTACTCTTCCTCAAAAGCTGGGGTAATGTAGCGCCACATGTTCTGGTCACAGCCGTACCCATGGGCAAAAAGCATGGGCTTCTCTCCACGGCCTTTTACCTGTACGTTGTTTCTCTTACTTGCATTCATATAGAGGGGGTGATAAATGACTCTTAAAATAATCCAGCACACGTGGATACTACCCAATATACGAACCAAACCGTCAGAAACCTGTTTTAAGGCTGATTTTCTGAAAACAACCTCAAAACAGACCTGCTTTTATCTAAACTATTCTTTACAGAATCTAAGCTTGCATTCAAATTCTCAACATAGAGATCTGATAGCTAATAGGTTTATTCCTTTAAAAGATCTTTCCTCTTTACCTGAAGAAAGAATAAGCATTCGCTCTTCTGCAAAGCCGAATCATCCTGCTAAAATGCCAGGCTGTAGGCTTCACTATCCTTAGATCATCTGAGCGGTTGCGCCTTGTCAAAACAAAGTTGTGTGTACCGGAACAAGCCAAAGCTTCTCTTTCCCCTAGCCGTTTGACTACCTGACAGATAGCCTCTGAAGTGATTTCCTCCACTAAGGTTCTGTGAATTCTCTCTAACTAGGTGGAAAAATTACCGTTAGTTCTAAAACTCTGGTTCGTACCACTTAGGATACGGGGCTGGAGGTTGAGCAGAGATTTTTCTCTGCTCCTATTGTTTTCAATACACAAGATAAACTATGGAATCATTGAAAGGAAAAACTGCGCTCATTACAGGTGCCGGGAAAGGAATTGGGCGAGCATTAGCCATGGCATTGGCAAGAGAAGGCGTAAACATTGCGTTACTGGCCCGTACCCAGAGTGACTTACAAAAAGTAGCCACCGAGCTGGAGGGCTTAGGAGTGGAAACCTCCGTAGTAACCGCCGATGTCACCAATATAACCAGCGTGAATGAAGCCGTAGAGCAAGCGCGGCAGGAACTGGGCTTTATTGACATCCTGATCAATAACGCCGGTACCGCCGCCTTTGGCAAATTCCTGGAATTGGAACCAGACCAGTGGGAACACATCATCAAAGTAAACCTCATGGGCCCGTACTACGTGACCCGCGCCGTGTTACCAGCCATGATCTCCAAGAAGACCGGCGACATTATCAACATTTCCTCTACCGCCGGTCAACGCGGTTCTGCCGTCACCAGTGCGTACAGCGCCTCTAAATTCGGGCTGATTGGCTTGTCTGAATCCTTGATGCAGGAAGTAAGGAAGCACAACATACGGGTAACCACCCTCACGCCCAGCACCGTAGCCACCGATCTGGCGGTAGAGTTGAAACTGACCGACGGCAACCCCGAGAAAGTCATGCAACCCGAGGATTTCGCTGAGTTTGTGGTGTGCCAACTTAAACTGAACCGGAGGGTTTTCTTGAAAGAAGCCGGTATTTGGTCTACTAACCCGTAAATGCCGTGATGTAACAAAAAAGCCATACCTGTTAGGTATGGCTTTTTTGTGGATCTATCCTCTTCTGGCAAGTCCTAACCACTAGGCGAATGGATTCCGGTTTTTCTTCTGTTTTCTAAAAACAAGCTCTAAAATCCTTTCAAGTCAGTCTCTTTCGTTTCCTGGGTGGGGATAATGCGCTTGGTTTGCTTCTGGATGATCTTGAAATGGTGGGCATCCTCGGGCGTGACCAAGGTGATGGCTTCTCCGGCAGACTCTGCCCGGCCGGTGCGCCCAATTCTATGGATGTAATCTTTAGACGAACGGGGCAGATCATAATTGATCACGTAAGGCAAATACTGCACATCAATGCCCCGCGAGGCCAGGTCGGTGGCTACCAAAACCGCTACTTTCCCTTTCTTGAACAAGGCCAGCGCCTCGGTTCTGGCTCCTTGGCTTTTGCCGCTGTGCAGGGCTACCGCTTTAATGCCGTTATTAGCTAATTTAGTTACCAGATGGTCGGCGCGTTGCGTGGCCGAGACAAAGACCAGTACCTGTTGCATTTGACGGTGCTTGATGAGGTAACGCAGGAAAGGCCCTTTTCTCTCGGTCTCCACCAGGTAGGCCACTTCTGAGATCAGGGAAGGCGCGGTGCTTTCTTCTTCTTTGATTTCTACGGTGACCGGCTCTCTAAGCATGGTTTCCTGAATGGCATTTACCTTGTTGTCCAGCGTGGCGGAGAACAGCAGATTCTGGCGTCTTTTTGGCAAAAGAGCCAAAATCTGGCGCATCTCCTCCTCAAAACCCAGGTTCAGCATCTTGTCGGCCTCATCCAGCACCAGGGTTTCCACCTCAGACAGATGCACGGCCTTTGACTCCACCAGATCCAGCAAGCGGCCAGGGGTGGCCACCAGAATATCGGTGCCCTGCAACTTCATCATCTGCGGATTGATGGATACGCCCCCGAATACCGCCAAGGTCTTGATCTGGATGGGAATATGCGCGCTGAAAGACAGGAACACCTCCCCTACCTGCAAGGCCAGTTCGCGCGTGGGCACCAGCACCAACGCCTTCACGTACCGGTTCCGGAACGCCCGGTTGGTTTGCATTTTGTCCAGCAGCGGCAACGCGTAGGCCGCCGTTTTTCCCGAGCCCGTTTGCGCAATGCCCAGCACATCTTTCCCTTTCAGGATTTCCGGAATAGCGGCTTTCTGTACCGGGGTGGGTTCTGCGTATTTCTGGGAAGCAACTGCTTTTAGGATTGCGGGAGATAACCCAAGCTCTGAAAAAGACATAAATATTGCTGATGAAGGTATTTTGACAGCGCAAAGGTAACCCGAATAATTTGGTTTTGGGGTTTATGGGGCTTTCTCCGGAGAAGCGGAGGAACCATCTCCGGCTTTAAAATGCTGAATGACCTGTTGTACCAGTACATCCGGCGGATGAACAATGTCAAGAGCCAAGGCATCGGCAGGCACCTCCAAGGTCTGTAACTGTGAGGCAAGTAGCGCCTCGGGCATAAAGTGACCTTCCCTCCCACCCATGCGTTCCTTCAGAAGGGCTACTTGGCCGTGGAGGAAAACTATTTTAAGCCCCTTTTCCAGATTCTGCCGCAAAACCAGACGGTACTGCTCTTTGAGCGCCGAGCAGGCCATGACCACCTCTTGCCCGGCAGCTTCCGCTTCTTGCAGGAGATGGTTCAGTTTGCGAAGCCACTCCGCCCTATCCTCATCCGTGAGCGGAATACCGCTGCTCATTTTAGCTATGCTGGGTGCCAGGTGATGGTCATCGGCATCAATGAAATGCAGCCGGAGTTTCTGCGCCAGCAATTTGCCCACCGTGCTCTTCCCACTGCCAGATACGCCCATTACCATGTAAGACATGTTCTTCTCACTTTGTGTGTTGCTTAAGCATACGCACTCAGCGGCAATGTGTTATTTCTACGGAGGTCAAGGCAAAGAAGGAAGTAAATGAGGACCTTAAAACAGGTAGAAAGCTTCCCCTTTTCGTCGGGAACCAACTCCTTCGCTGTTTTAGTGTGTAGCGGTGTACTTTCTACCAAGATGCCCACACTCATCCATTATGTGTCTTCTTTAAAAGAAAACAGAAGGAATCTCAGGAATGCCCTTACGCCTGCTGAAGCTACCTTATGGGAAATGTTGCAAAGGAGCCAGTTGCATGGAAAGAAATTCAGAAGACAACATAGGGTAGGCCCTTACATTCTTGATTTCTACTGCCCATCAGAAATGCTTGCAATCAAGTTGGACGGTGCCCATCATTTTACGGATGCAGGCTTTGAAGATGATTTAGTACGGACAGCGTACTTGGAGAATCTGTACATTAGGGTACTCCGATTTGAAAACAAGGAGGCGTTTGAGCAGACGGAAGGAGTACTGGAGGTAATTAGAAGGAACTTTAGAAGCGCCTTTTAACCAACCCAACCCCTCCTACATTAGGAGGGGTTGGGGGAGTAATTTCTGAATTGGGGGTGGTCAACTTCGGAGCGCAACGTACAGAGACAAACTCCGTTTTTCTTACCTTTACCGGCAGATTAACCTAATCCACCCATGCCTGAGCAGAATCCTGAAGCCCGCATTTTAGAGCTGACCCAACGCCTGAACTACCTCAACTACCAATATTACCAAAACAGCGTCTCAGAAGTCTCTGACTATGAGTTTGACCAGATGCTGAAGGAACTGCAACAACTGGAGGAGCAGCACCCGCAATTCCGGTCAGACAATTCCCCTACCCAGCGCGTGGGCGGCACCATTACCAAAAATTTCCCCACGGTGAAGCACAAATACCCCATGCTCTCGCTGGGCAACACGTACTCAGAAGACGAGGTGCGGGAGTTTGACAAACGCGTACGCAAAGTCACCGGCGATGAGATGGAATATGTCTGCGAACTGAAGTTTGACGGAGTGGCCATGAGCCTTACCTACACCAATGGTGCCCTGACGGCCGGAGTCACCCGTGGCGACGGAACGCGGGGCGATGATATCACGCCCAATGTGCGCACCATCAGAACCATCCCGCTCCATTTGCACGGCAACGACATACCAGCCGAGGTTGAAATACGCGGCGAAGTGTTCATGCCCTTCAACGTGTTTGAGGAACTGAACAAAGAACGTGAGGAAATCGGGGAAGCCTTAATGGCGAACCCGCGCAACGCCACGTCCGGCACCCTGAAATTGCAGGACTCCAAAGAAGTGGCCCGCCGCCGCCTGAGCATGTTTGCCTATAGTTTACTCAGCACCCCTACCCTGTTCGAGAGCCACTCGCAAAGTCTGGAAGCGCTGCAACGCTGGGGCCTGAACGTATCGCCTACCTGGCGCGTGTGCAGCACCATTGAAGAGGTGATGGACTTCATTCATGTGTGGGAAACCAAACGCTTTGAACTGCCCATCGCTACGGACGGCATTGTGGTCAAGGTGAATTCCTACGCGCAACAAGAAGAGCTAGGCTATACCGCTAAAAGTCCGCGTTGGGCCATGGCGTACAAGTACAAAGCCATGGAAGCGGTAACCGAGCTTCTGGGCATAGAATACAACGTGGGCCGTACCGGGGCGGTGACGCCGGTGGCGCTCATGAAACCCGTGCTGCTGGCGGGTACCACGGTGAAACGCGCCTCGTTGCACAACGCGAATGAAATTGAGCGCTTAGGCTTGATGATTCATGACCGGGTAGTGGTTGAAAAAGGCGGCGAAATCATCCCAAAAGTGACCGCGGTAAAAACTGAATTCAGAAGCGAGAATGCCGAGCCAATTGTCTATCCTACCATTTGCCCGGCTTGTAGCACCCCGCTCATCCGTACCGAAGGGGAGGCCAACCATTATTGCCCCAATGAGAAAGGTTGTCCACCGCAGGTAAAAGGCAAATTGGAACACTTCATCAGCCGTAAGGCCATGAACATCATGAGCCTGGGCGAAGGCAAAATTGAGTTGCTGGTAGAACAAGGCTTGGTCATCAGTCCAGACCAACTCTATGACCTCACCTATGAAACGCTGTTCGGGCTGAAGAAGACATTTGTGAACGAAGACACGGGCAAGAGCCGCATTGTCACCTTCCAGAAGACCACAGTAGAGAACATCCTCAAAGCCCTGGAGAAGTCAAAGGAAGCTCCGTTTGACCGCGTGTTGTTTGCCCTGGGCATCCGGTTTGTGGGGAACACGGTGGCGCAAAAGCTGGCCCAGCACTTCCGCAACATTGATGCCCTCCGCGCCGCTACCGAGGAGGAATTGATCTCCGTGCCCGAGATTGGGGGCCGCATTGCCGCCTCGGTACGCGAGTACTTTCAGGATGTCGCCAACGTGCACGTGGTGGAACGTCTGCGTGCGCATGGCTTGCAACTGGACTTGGGCGAAGTAGCGGTGGTGGAACCGCAGAGTGATAAACTGGCGGGTCACACCTTCGTGGTTTCCGGGGTGTTTTCCGGCTACTCCCGCGAAGAACTGCAGGATACCATCATCGCCCACGGCGGAAAAATTGTGAGCTCCATCTCCAAAAAGCTGTCTTACCTGGTGGCCGGCGACAAGATGGGCCCCAGCAAACTGGAAAAAGCCACCACGCTGGGGGTGAAGATTATCAGTGAAGAAGAATTCAACCAGATGCTTGCGTAGCACCATTTTGGGCAGAGACACTCGTAGGAGCTACGCACACTACAAGGTCTTTTGAGCTTGCTTCTTCTCTAAATTGTAAGTTTTAAACGTGGCAAGTTCTGATGAATCAAACCTGTGAAGTTTTCAAAACCTCACAGGTTTCTTATTTTCAAGCTATTTTTCAGAAAACAAGTCTAAAACAACTCATCAATATTCATTCTTAGCTAATTCAAATGACCTCGTAATGTGCGAAGCTCCTATGAGTGTCTTCGCCAATAGATGCAATTCCGGTTTAGACCTTCTTTTCTGAAAAACAGCCTGAAAACGCCTGGCACACCTGCTTCTACCTTTCACCTGAGAATCAAAGAACAGACAGCCATTAAGCAGCCTAACCTTTAAAGCACAATAAAAAAATACAAAACACGTAACGCTAATCTTTCTTACACGTTGGTTTAGGAAAACTGTGTAGATAGAAAACGCCATGTCTTTCAAGCCACTGCCAATAGAGAAGAACAAGGAAGGAAACGTGCGGACTGTGGGCTTTGAGCTGGAGTTCGCCAATGTGGGCATCAACGAGTGCATCCAGATTGTGCAGGAGCTGTACGGAGGCGAGGTGCAGTGGGAAAACCGTTTCTCGGCAAAAGTGGTGAACACGCGGTTGGGAGATTTCAGCGTGGAGATTGACTTGAAGCTCTTAACCGAAAAGCAGTACAAACCGCTTCTCGAGAAGCTCAACATTGACGTTGAGCATACCAAGTTGGGACAGGAGACGCTGGAAGAGAAAATTGATGATGCCCTGGAAAGCGTCATCAAGAAGGTGATTCCGTATGAGATTGGGGTGCCTCCGGTGCCGTATAATCAATTAGACCAGTTAGAGGCGCTACGACAATCTTTGTATGCGCATCAGGCCAAAGGCACCGAAGCATTCTTCACCAATGCGTTCGGCACGCACATCAACGTAGAGATACCAGATACCGAACCTGCTACCATTCTGCGCTACATCAGGGCGTTTCTGCTGCTGTACCCCTGGTTGCTGGAAGCCGGTGAAACCGATTTTGCCCGTAAAAACCTGACTTCGTTCATCAACCCTTTTCCGGCAGACTACAACGCACTGGTGCTGGACCCAGACTACAACCCAACGCTGGCGCAACTCATTGACGATTACCACCAGTACAACCCAGACCGGAACCGCCCCTTGGATATGTACCCGTTGTTTGCCTTCGTGAACGAGCAGCAAGTGAACCAGTTTACCAACCTGGGCAGCGTGAAAGCCCGAAAAACCTTTCACTACCGCCTGCCCAACTCCTGCATTTCTGACCCAGACTGGACATTGGCGCAGGAGTGGAACAACTGGGTAGTTATTGAAGAATTGGCGAGCAAACCAGAAAGAATCACCGAGATGAGCAAGGAGTACCTCCACCTGAAGGAGAACACGCTTTTAGGGTTTGAAGGGAAGTGGTGTAAACAAACAGAACAGTGGCTAACATAAAGAAAAAGGTTTATAGGATCAACCGAAACCGCCCTACCATTGGCATTACGGGGCCAGACAAAGGCGGGGAAGTGGCGTGGGTATTTACGGCCTTCGGGGTGTTGCTGGCGGGCGGTAAACCCGTCCACATCACCCCTTCCAACCCGCGCACCGCCGATGGTCTGCAAGGGCTCATCATTGGCGGCGGGGCCGATGTAGACCCGCAGACCTACCAGCAGGACGCCGTGTTCCAGGAGTATCTGCAACGCACCCTCAAGAACCCCAAAAAAAACTTCTTCCAACGGGTTTGGCGCTTTACCCGCTGGATTTATTACCCCGCCCTTTTCTTCGTCCGGAAACTCTTCAGCCGCAAACCACAGTGGTCTTTAGACCAAGCCCGCGACCATCTGGAGTTCCAGTTGATAGACCAAGCCGTCAAGAAAAACCTACCGGTATTGGGTATCTGCCGGGGCTCCCAGCTGATGAACGTCTATTTCAGGGGTACCCTGTACCAAGACATCAGTACTTTTTACAAAGAAGAGCCCAATCCTTCCAGCATTTTCCCGGTAAAGAAAGTCACCTTCAAACCGGGCAGTAAGCTGTCCCAGATTATAGGCCTGCCAAAACTAAAGGTGAACGCGCTGCACCACCAGGCTGTCAATACCCCCGGCAAAGGTCTGGAGATTGTCGCCCGCGAAGCCAACCAGGTGGTGCAGGCCATTGAGCACACCGAGCGGGAATTCATGTTGGGCGTGCAGTGGCACCCTGAGTATTTGCCGCGCCGGCAGGAACAACGGCGCATTTTTCAGGCTTTGGTGCAGAAAGCCCGCGAGGTGAACCTACAGATAGAAGACCCTGATATGGAAGAGGCGTTGGCGCAACCAAGGGGCACTACGTTGGTTTCCTTAGACCAACAAGTAAAGGAAACCAACGCCAATAGAGGCTGATCTCGTTTGTAAAGGTAGAATAAGAGCCGTTTTCGTCTCCTTTTCTCAAAAACAGGCTGAAAACCAACCCCATCTCAACTCTGCATCTTTTAGAGCTAATTCACACTACGGCGCGGATTTACTTCCGGGCCTTCTGAACATTGCAGCAAGCCACAGAAGTAAATCCGCGCCCTAGATGTCAAAGGCCGTCTATAAGATTTCTGAAATTCTCCTCCTTTTCATAAAACAGAAAGTCGGCCCGAATTCTCGGGCCGACTTTCTGTACAACTAAACAAAACATTAAACAACTAAACTTAACCTGGGTTTCACTTCTTGTAGAACCAGCGCTGGGGCAGATAGTTTATTACGTTTCAAATTCATGTCTGGCTACAGAATCCGCATTTCAATACGGCGGTTCAATTGCCTGTTTTCTTCTGAGGTGTTGGCCGCCGCAGGTTGGGTTTGGCCGTATCCTTTCGCCTGGAAAATAGAAGCCGGAGCGCCTTTAGAAACCAGGTACTTCACCACGGCTTTGGCCCTGGCTTCAGAAAGTTTCTGGTTGGCGGCGGCCTGACCTACGTTATCGGTGTGACCGGCAATCTCTACCTGGATCTTCGGGTTGGCTTTCAGAAACTGGAAAAGCTTGTCTAGCTCTGTCTGCGATTCGGGGCGTAAATCGGCTTTGCCGGTATCAAAGAAGATATTGCTGAGAACGGCTTTGGCACCTTTGTTCAACGGTTGCAGGTAGAAATCCAAAGCCAGCGGAGCCGTAGTGGAGGTGGCCGCAATATGACGGCTTTCCAGCACGTGGCCGGGCGCAGTTACATACAAGGCGTAGCGTTGCTTCTGGTTCAGGACAATGGTGTAGGCCCCCGAGGTACCGTCAGAAGATACCTGCTGGGTAATTACGCCCGCCGAGTCCAGGTCATACACCTGCACAGTGGCTTTCAAAGGCTTCTTGGTCACCGCATCAAACACCCGGCCTTGGGCGAACGAGGAAACGGTTTTGCCTTTCCAGACCTCTGGTACCTCAAACTGTAGCAAGGCCACTTCTACTTTACTTCCCTGGGCGGATTGCCCCGAGTAATAGCCGGTTCTGTTGTCGGGTGAGATGAAAATGGAGCTTTCGTCGCGGTGCGTGTTCAAGGGGTAGCCCATGTTCTGGGGAGTACCCCATCCGTTTTTCTCCCGGTTTACCTTAAACAGGTCTAAACCACCCATGCCTTGCAAACCGTCGGTGGCAAAGTAAAGCGTGTTGCCGCTGGCGTGCAGAAAAGGCGAGTTCTCCCGGCCGGGTGTGTTTACGTTAGCCCCTAAGTTCACCGGAATGCTCCAGGTGCCGTCTTCCTGCTGTTTGGTGACCCAAATGTCTTCGCCGCCTTGTCCGCCTTTGCGGTTAGAAGCGAAGTAAATGGTGCGGCCATCGGCCGAAAGGCTGGGCTGGGAATCCCAGGAGGTGGTGTTCACGTTTCGGCCCATATTCTTGGGTTTGCTCCACTCATTTCCTTCCCGGTAACTGATATACAAATCACAGGAGCCGTACGAATCCTGCCGGTTGCAGGAAGTGAACACGAGTACGCGGCCATCGCCGGAAAGCGAGGCGGCTCCTTCATTCAGTTCAGAGTTGATGGTCTCTGAAACGGAGACCGGCGTCTGCCACTGGCCTTCCTTGCGGTACGCCAGATACAGGTTTTCATCGTCTAAAGGTCTGCTGCCTTGCCGGGCGGTGAACAGCAACGCCTGTTGGTCGGTAGTGAGTACCGGCGAATACTGCAGTCCGAATTTGTTTACGCCTTCGCCCAAAGATTTCGGATTGAAGTTTACCGGATTCTTGAGGGCCTGCTGGGCAAACGTCACATTCTTCAGTTGCTGGTTGGCGTGCTGCATCTGCTTGCTCCCCTTCTTTCCGAACTGAATGTAGTGCTGGTAGAAAGTAGCCGCCTCCTGGTACTGCCCTCGGCCGAAGGCCAACTCTGCATAATTAAAGTAATCTGCCGACCGGCCGGGCAACACGCCCATTTTGGGCAGGCCCCGGCGGTAGAACTGGTACGCTTCCTCTTCTTTCTGCAGAATACGGTATAAACCCGCCGCCTCTACGTACGCCTCGCCAAAGGTGGTGTCGCGCTGCACCGCGTCATTGAAAGAGGCTAACGCTTTCTCAAAGTTACGGGCCTGTATGTACCTGATGCCTTCGTCGTAAGCACTCTGGGCTTTCTTGTTGGCAGAACCACCCGCCGCTTTTTGGGCCACCGCCGGGGCAGCAACCAACAGGAAAAAGAACAGCAGAAGACTGAGAAGCGGGAAACGCAGCATGGCTTACGGAATATTCAGGAATTTATGGGTTTGCAGGGAGATGCGCCACTTGGGGTTGCTTTTCACATACTCCACAATCTGCGGCATCATGTTGTCGGCTTTGCTCCACTCCGGTTGCAGGTACAGGCGCGTGTTTGGCCCCACCTGGGCGGCATGTTCCTCGGCCCAGGCGAAATCGCTTTTGTGGAAGACAATCACTTTCAGCTCGCCGGCGTGCGGTTGTACGCTGGGGTGCGGCCCTTTGAATTTCTTGGGCGAAAGGCAAATCCAGTCCCAGGTACCGCTCAACGGATAAGCACCCGATGTCTCTATAAACGTCTGGATGCCCCGCTTCTGCAGTTCTGCCGTGAGGTAGTCTAAATTATACAGCAGCGGCTCGCCACCGGTGACCACCACGGCTTTGCCCGGGTACTGTTCGGCTTGCTGTACAATCCAGTCGGTATCGGTGAGCGGGTGCAGGGTCGCATCCCATGACTCTTTCACATCGCACCAGTGGCACCCAATGTCACAACCACCCAACCGGATAAAATAAGCGGCTTTGCCCGTGTGGTAGCCTTCCCCCTGTATGGTGTAGAAGTGTTCCATCAATGGCAGCTTGGTACCGTCTTTGGGTACCGTATGCACCGAGGCAATTTTTATATCTGCAGTAGCTTCCAATTTCTGAGTATAAGCGTAGCCGTTTTAAGGCTATTTTAAGCAAAACAGCCCTTAAACGAGATTTATTGTATGCACCCAACAAGCTTTGCACGCTATAAGTTGCGGCTATGCCTTGCTTTCACAAGCAAGCTCTTTTATTGGGCGGTGCAAAGTTAACCAATCCAAATCAGAATGCGCAGAGAGCGTTTTTGACTTCCTTTGTGGTGTCAAATAAAAATTTATTACCTTTTTTACTCATACTTTAAAATTTTTACAGATATTGACCCCACCAATGGCTAAAACTCCTAACATAGCATCTCAAGTACTTTCTTCTTTCTGTGAAGAAACGGTTTTCTATGTCTTAGCTATTTCTATGATTACAGGTATCTTCACTATTACCCCTACGGGGGTATAGCTGCACATATCGTCCATTCTAAGGCCAAATCTAAACTGGCCCTTTCGGCCTAGTGCCCTAAATCACCGTACTATTATCGTTTTCCCTTAAGCCCGTTTCCATGCTGGTTTTGAAATTTGGAGGCACTTCTGTGGCCAATGCAGATGCCATCCGTCAACTAATCTCCATAATCCAGGAGAAACAGAATCCAAAGATGCTGGTGGTAGTCTCCGCCATGTCCAAAGTCACCGATTTGCTCATTAGCCTGTACCAGAAGGCGGCCGCCCATGATGTCACCTACCTGGAGCTGATTTCCAGCCTGGAGGCCAAACACATGGAAGCCATTGAACAGCTAGTGCCCATGAGCCAGCAGATTGACATCAAAGGCCGTATTAAAATGATTTTCCGGGAACTGGAAGACGTGTGCCGGGGCATTTACCTCTTAGACGAACTCAGCGACGGCACCAAGGCCCGGGTCATGGCCTACGGCGAACGTTTGTCCTCGGCAATCGTCTCGGTGGCATTTCAACACAACGGCCTGCCCAACGCACTCATAGATAGCCGGGACTTCATCCAAACCGACAATACCTACCTCAACGCCAAAGTGAACCTCAAAGCCACGTTTGCGTTGATGCAGGAAAACCTTCCGCAAGCGGAACTCATTGTGGCTCCCGGTTTCATTTCCCGCTCCGCGGATGGAAAAACCACGGTCTTGGGCCGGGGCGGCTCTGATTACACCGCCTCTTTATATGCCGCCGCCTTACAGGCTGATTCCCTGGAAATCTGGTCAGACGTAGACGGCATGTACACCACCGACCCGCGCAAAGCCAGCGCCGCCTACTCCATTGAAGAACTGAGCTACGAAGAAGCCATGGAGCTGGCGTATTTCGGGGCGAAGGTGCTCTACCCGCCTACCATTGCGCCCTTGGTAGCTGCTAAGATTCCGTTGGTTTTAAAGAACACGTTCAACCCCGGCCATAAAGGAACCCTTATTTCCGCTAATCCCGCGCCAAGTGCCCAGAACGTGAAAGGAATCTCCTGCATTGACCATATAGCCGTGTTAACGGTGAGCGGCAGTGGCATGGTGGGCGTACCGGGCGTGGCCATGCGGTTGTTTAAAGCGGTGGCCTTAGAATGTATCAACATCTACTTCATCACGCAGTCTTCTTCTGAGCAAAGCATCACCATCGGCTTGGCCGAGACCGAGGGAGAAAAAGCGGTACAAGCCATTACCGAAGAATTTGCCGGAGACATGGCCCAGGGGCTGTTGAACCCGGTGAGTCTGGAGACGCCTATGAGCATTGTGGCCATTGTAGGAAACGGCATGGTGCAGCAGCCCGGCATTGCCGGCAAAGCGTTCTCCTTATTAGGCGAAAACAACATCAACATCAGGGCCATCGCGCAGGGGGCTACCGAGCGTATCATTTCGGTGGTATTGAACTCAAACGATGCCCACCGCGCCGTGAACCTGCTCCACGACCGTTTCTTTCTTTCCGTACCTGAACAATCAGCGGCCGCTTTGGCCTAATATCTTTTATATGGATAACAACGATTTTGTCAAAGCCTATGCCCCGGCCACCGTGGCCAACGTCTGTTGTGGCTTTGACGTGCTTGGGTTTGCCTTAGACCAGCCCGGCGATGAAGTATGGGCCCGGAAAACAAATGAACCCGGCATCACCATCTCCGCCATTCACGGCATTGACGGACTTTCCGCCGACCCTAAAGAAAACGTGATTGGCGTAGTGGCCCAGAAGATGCTGGATGCCCTAGATGTAACCCACGGCCTGGAACTGCAACTGCATAAAGGGATGCCCGTGGGCAGCGGCCTGGGCAGCAGCGCCGCCAGTTCTGCCGCCGCCGCTTTTGCGGTAAATGAACTGCTGGGCTCCCCCTTCACCACCCAGGAGTTGGTGATCTATGCCATGGAAGGCGAACGCAAAGCCTCCGGTTCGGCCCACGCCGATAACGTGGCCCCTTCCCTTTTGGGTGGCTTTGTGCTGGTACGCGACTATGAGCCGCTGGATGTGATTCCGTTGGGGGTGCCGTTGGAACTGTACTGTACCATTCTGTACCCACAGATTGAACTGAAAACCTCCCTTTCCCGCAGCATTCTCAAGCAGGAGATTCCTTTGAAAAAAGGCATCCGGCAGTGGGGAAACCTGGCGGGCCTGATGGCTGGTCTGCTGAAGAAGGACTACGGTTTAATCGGGCGCAGTCTGCATGATGAGATATTTGAACCGGAGCGTTCTGTTCTGATTCCGTTGTTCAAGCAAGTAAAAGAAGCCGCTTTGGTCGCTGGTGCGTTGGGAGCCGGTATCTCCGGTTCCGGCCCATCCATCTTCGCCTTATCTGCCTCTTTGGAGCAGGCAAATACCGTTAGACAAGCCATGGAAGCCATTTACGAGGGCAGCGGCATAGAAACCAAAACGTATGTATCTCAGGTGCCGGAACAAGGTGTTCGCCTGGTGGCACAATCAACTTTCCAACCCGCTCTGCCGCTATGAACTACTACAGCACCAATGACTACGCCGCCCAGATGAGTTTCAAGGAAGCGGTCATCAAAGGACTTCCCCAGGACAAAGGCCTCTTTTTCCCGAAGGAGATTCCCACCCTATCGGAAGATTTCTTTGGCGCGCTCCCCTCCCTCTCCCTGCCGGAGATTGCCTTTGAAGTATTGCAACCGTATGTCACCCCAGATATTTCCCCTGAGGACTTGCGCACTATTTGCAGTGAGGTGTTTACTTTCCCTATTCCGTTGGTGGAAGTGGAGAAGGATATCTATGCCTTGGAGCTTTTCCATGGCCCTACCTGCGCTTTCAAAGATGTGGGAGCCCGGTTTATGTCCCGCTGTCTGCAAGCCTTCGCAGAGCCAGACCGACCGGTGACCGTCTTAGTAGCCACCTCCGGTGATACAGGAAGCGCAGTTGCCAACGGTTTTTTAGGTTTGGACAACATTGACGTGGTAGTGGTCTACCCGCAGTTAGGCGTAAGCGAGATTCAGGAAATGCAGTTCACTACCCTGGGTCAGAACACCAGCGCCGTAAGCATTGAAGGCACCTTTGATGACTGCCAAGCCCTTGTGAAACAAGCATTTTCAGACAAAGAGTTAAACCAGAAGAAGAACCTGTCTTCGGCTAACTCCATCAACGTGGCCCGGTGGCTTCCGCAGATGGTGTATTACTTCTACGCGTGGGGCCAATGGAAAAAACAGAACCCAAATGCAGAGGAAATAACCATCTCGGTGCCCAGCGGAAACTTCGGGAATCTGGCGGCTGGCCTTCTGGCCCGGCAAATGGGGCTGCCCATAACTTATTTCGTGGCGGCCACCAACCAGAACAAAATTGTTCCAGATTACTTAGAAACCGGCGTCTACACACCTGCCCCGTCTGTGTGCACCATTGCCAATGCCATGGACGTAGGAAACCCCAATAACTTCCCCCGCATTCAGGAGCTGTTTGGACATGAGCGGGAAGCCTTGCAAAAAGTAGTGAAAGGTTTCTGGGCCGATGACGAGGAAATCAAGGGCACCATCAAACTGGTGCATCAGGAAACCGGCTACCTATTAGACCCGCACGGGGCGGTTGGGTACCTAAGCCTGCGCCAATTACTCCCGGAACTGAAAACACCCGGTATTTTCCTGGAAACCGCGCACCCAGCCAAATTCAAGAAAAGCATGGAAGAAGTTTTAGGGCAGGAAATTGAATTGCCAGAGCAGCTAAAGAAATTCCAGGGGAGACAGAAGCAGGTCACCGATATGCCCAATGACTTTGCAGGCTTTAAACTCTTGCTGATGCAGGAGCACAAAGAGGGCACTTTGTAAGAGCGTTTTCAGGCTGTTTTAGCTAAAACATGCTCAAAAGGAAGAGCAAACTTTTATTTCTCTGGCGCGAGTCTCCAGACTCGTGCCAGCACAAGTAAGTTGTTCTGTTTTAGGCCTATTTTTCTTAAAACAGGCTAAAAACAGAAAAACCTTAATGGCTGTGCGTAGCGTTTGCGTCAGCGCTCTACGCACCAAGAGACAGCCAATCTCCTGATTGGCGTGCCGGAAAGGCAGCGGCACAGACGCTCGCAGGTTCTCCGGACACTACGAGGGTCTTTGGAGCAACCGGTGTAGCGATGGCAAGCAGAAAGCAAATTATGGCGCGGTTTTCCTTCCAAGGCTACTGGGAAACGGTTAGCAAGTCACGGAAGTAAATCCGCGCCATAGTTGTTATCAGGTGTTTTTTAAAATCAGCCACAAAGCAAAAGGCTCACCATTTGTGAATGGTGAGCCTTTTGTTTTGGCTATCTAAAATTAAGAATACACTTCCTTTTTGGCGGCCCGTAACGTGTTCTTCAACAGCATGGAGATGGTGAGTGGGCCCACGCCACCGGGTACCGGCGTGATGTAGCTGCACTTAGGGGCAACGTTATCAAAATCCACATCGCCGCGCAGGCGCCACCCTCTTTCGCGGGTGGCATCGGTCACGCGGGTGGTTCCTACGTCTATGACTACGGCACCCTCTTTCACCATGTCGGCGGTAATGAGGCCGGGTCTGCCCACGGCTACAATCAGGATATCTGCCTGGCGGGTATGGGAGGCTAGGTCTACGGTGTTGCGGTGGCAGATGGTGACGGTGCATTCGCCGGGGATGGTGCATTTGCTCATCAAGATACTGATGGGCGTGCCCACAATGTTGCTTCGGCCCACCACCACGCAGTGTTTGCCTTTGGTATCTATGTTGTAGCGCTCCAGCAACTGCATGATGCCGTACGGCGTGGCGGGAAGATACGCCGGCAAGCCTGCTACCATGCGGCCCACGTTCACCGGGTGGAAGCCGTCTACGTCTTTTTTATAATCCATCACCTCCAGCACTTTGTCTGGGCTGATGTGCTTGGGAAGCGGCAACTGGACAATCAGTCCGTCAATTTCTGCGTCTTCGTTTATCTCCTTGATTTTGGTCAGGAGTTGTTCTTCGGTGATGTCCGTTTCATAGTGAAGCAAGGTAGAGGCGAATCCCACGCGCTCACAGGCAATCACTTTGTTGTTGACATACGTCATAGAACCTCCGTCCTGGCCAACTAGAATAGCGGCTAAGTGAGGTACCTTTCCACCTTGTGCTTTGATTTCGGCAACCTCGGCGGCAATCTCATGTTGGATTGCTTCAGAGGTTTTCTTTCCGTCTAAAAGGGTCATGGGTACGGGAAATGAGAGATGATACAAAGCGTAAAAGTACAAGCCATTGCGGAAAGTGCCTCGGGTTTTTAGAGTTATTTCCCAGAAACAAGCCCGAAACCAACGGCACCTTCTTTTCCTCCTAGCCTACGGCCGAAGCTATTACAACATTTGCCTCAAAGCGTTTTAGGGCCGTTTTCATGAAAACAGCCCTAAAACGCAGAGAATACCAAACTGCGGAGGGAAATCTACTTCTTAGAGAGATTCAGAACCGATGACGCAACCAGTAATCCCAGCAACCCGGCGGCGATGGCGGTCATGATGGTGTCATCCATGGTCATTTCACGGTCTCTGATAGCAAATCTCAAGATAAAAGTGGGAACGGTGATGAGGAGGATGATTCCCCAGAAAAGAAAAAACGTGGGCTGCATTCCTTCTTTAGAAGCAAGTGGCAACTTGAGCGCTTCTACTACCAGAAAAATTCCCAGAACCAAACTACTGAGGTATTGTAAAATGTGGTAACCGGGAACGGCTTTGCCGAATAGCTCATACGGTGCGCTTAAAAGGGAAATGTTGTTCGCCGTCCAGCCATAGTGGTGGGTAAAGTCATCACAGAGAAAATGGGTCACCGTCCCCAGAAAGGCGGAGGTGACCACAGTCACCCAGTTTTCCCGAAAATAGGCCCGCCAATCAAAGCCTTTGTACACCCATAACCTGTTGCGTAGAAAAGGAGGCAGATGGTTGATCAAAGGATCTCTCACCCAGCCATGGTACAGAATGGCCATGACCAGCACCACCGGAATGTCAAACAGGAAAATGCCTTTGAGGGTGTGGCTGATGTCCGTTTGGGCCCGCATTCTGAAAAAGAACTCAAAATCTGGGGCCATGCTCCCCAACGCCAACGCCGTCAAAGAAACTCTCTTCCCCGACACATGTTTGAAAGGAAGAATGACCGCCGGATGGGAAAAAGTAAAAGGCATACAAGGAAGCTAAGAAGAAAGAAAAAGCCCGGCACTGCTGCACCGGGCTTTCTGGGATCAATCAAGTTTAAGAACTGCCAGGAAGGCTTCCTGCGGAATTTCCACGTTGCCCACTTGGCGCATCCGTTTCTTCCCTTTCTTCTGTTTTTCCAGGAGTTTCCGCTTCCGCGAGATATCCCCGCCGTAGCACTTGGCCAAGACGTTCTTCCTGAGCGCCTTCACGGTCTCCCGGGCAATGATTTTCTGCCCAATGGCGGCCTGAATGGCAATCTCAAACATTTGGCGCGGTAACAGCTCCTGCAACTTCTCGCAGAGGCGTTTGCCCCAGTCATAGGCTTTGTCACGGTGCACGATGGCGCTGAGGGCATCTACTTTTTCGCCGTTGAGCATGATGTCCAGCTTCACCATGTGCGACTCCCGGAACCCGATGAGTTCATAATCCAGGGAAGCATAACCCCGGCTGATGGTCTTCAATTTATCAAAGAAGTCAAACACAATCTCGGCCAGTGGCATCTCAAACACCAGTTCCACCCGGTCTGAGGTCAGGAAGTTCTGCGCCTTCAGAATGGCGCGTTTGTCCATACACAGAGAGATGATGGGGCCAATGTACTCGGCCTTGGAGATGATCTGCGCCTTGATGAACGGCTCCTCAATGTGGTCAATGTAGTTAGGCTCCGGCATCTCAGACGGGGCGTTCACTTTAATCTCGCCGTCTCTGGTGGTGAACGCCTTGAACTGCACACTTGGCACGGTGGTGATCACGGTCATGTCAAACTCGCGCTCCAGGCGCTCCTGCACAATCTCCATGTGGAGCATGCCCAGGAACCCACACCGGAACCCGAAACCAAGCGCCGCCGAAGTCTCTGGTTCCCACACCAACGAGGCATCGTTCAACTGTAGCTTCTCCATGGAGGAACGCAGTTCTTCGTACTCAGTGGTTTCCACCGGATAAATACCCGCGAATACCATGGGTTTCACCTCTTCAAACCCCTGGATCTGGATGGTGTCTGGGTTGGCGGCGTGGGTGATGGTATCCCCTACCTTTACCTCTTTCGCATTTTTGATACCCGAGATCAAGTACCCTACGTTACCTGCCCCCAGCACCTGCTTAGGTTCCTGGTTCAACTTGAGCACGCCAATCTCGTCCGCTTCGTATTGCTTGCCGGTGGCGATGAATTTCACCTTGTCGCCTTTCCTGATGGTTCCGTTCATGATCCGGAAGTACACCTCAATACCGCGGTACGAGTTGAACACCGAGTCAAAGATCAAGGCTTGCAGCGGCGCATCTGGGTCTCCTTTGGGGGCCGGAATACGTTCGCAGATGGCCGCCAGAATTTCGGCAATGCCAATGCCCGCTTTTCCGGAGGCGTGCACAATATCTTCGCGCTCACAGCCAATCAGGTCAATGATTTGGTCGCTCACCTCCTCGGGCATGGCGTGCGGCAAGTCTATCTTGTTCAGAACCGGCACAATCTCCAGGTCGTTGCCAATAGCCAAATATAGGTTGGAGATGGTCTGGGCCTCAATTCCCTGCGAAGCATCCACAATCAGCAGTGCGCCCTCGCAGGCGGCAATGGAACGGGAAACCTCATAGCTAAAGTCTACGTGACCGGGCGTGTCAATAAGATTGAGTACGTAGTCTTCGCCTTTATAATTATAGTTCATCTGGATGGCGTGGCTCTTGATGGTGATGCCGCGTTCCCGCTCCAGATCCATGTTATCCAAAAGTTGGTGCTGCATTTCCCGCTCGGTCACCGACTGGGTAAACTCCAGCAAACGGTCGGCGAGGGTACTCTTGCCGTGGTCAATATGCGCAATGATGCAAAAATTGCGGATGTTCTTCATATTCTATTTTAACAATCAACAAAGATAAGAAAGAAATGCGAGCCTCTGGAAAGCAGCGGGGAGCCTTGGTCTACTTTTTTACGTTTCGGGCTACGTTTAGGGGCCGTTTTCTGAAAATAAGCCGTGAAAACCACGTCATTTTCATCAACTTACACGGATTAACGGATTTTCCCTTTATTTCAAACCTCTACTTTCTGCAGCCTTCGTATAACCCCTGTTAAATCTTGACAACATGGCTGAAAATAAGAACAATGATGGGGTGTTCCGGGGAACGGAAGGGCACTTGGCCGATATTGTGGAACGCAACATCAAGGCATTGCTGGCCCGCCGCAAACAAGAGGATTTGTCCCGGAACCTGTCTGAACGGATTTCCGACAACGTGACCAAATTCACGGGCAGCATGCTGTTTGTGGTCATTCACCTATGCATGTTCGGGCTTTGGATTGTCTGGAACCTGGGTTGGCTGGGCCTTCCGCCGTTTGATGAATCGTTTGTGGTGCTGGCCATGTTTGCGTCTGTAGAGGCTATCTTCCTTTCCACCTTCGTGCTCATCAGCCAGAACCGCATGAACATCCAGGCCGACAAGCGCGCCGACCTGGATTTACAGGTGAGTTTGCTGGCTGAGCACGAAATTACCCGCCTGGTCACCCTGGTCACCGCCATCGCGAAGAAAATGGACATTGACGAGGCCCACGATCCTGAGATAAACGAACTGGCCAGAGACGTGCAACCCGAGAAAGTGATGGACACCATGGAGCACCACCAGGAGAATGTAGAAAAGGAAAAAGCAAAGAATAGTTAAGGTCGCCTCCTGCCTTCTGTTTACAGTCTCTTTTCATGAAAACAGGCTGTAAACAGAAGGCTATTCTTTTGGGGTAAGGGTGGGGAAAGCCCATTTCAGCCGCACCGCCAGAAGCCGGATCAAGATGATGATGCCAACGGCGATCCAGACGGGCACGCCAACTGGCACCGGCGCCAAGCGCATGAACAGATAAGACGCTCCCCCCGCCAGGCAAGCGGTCGCGTAGACTTCCCGCCTGAAAATCAAGGGTATTTCATTGCACAGGATGTCCCGCACCACGCCGCCAAACACGGCCGACACCACCCCCATGACCAGGGCAATCAGCGGCGGAACGTCCAGTCTGAGGGCTTTTTCCATGCCCAGCACCGTAAACAAGGCTATCCCCATGGTATCAAACAAAAACAGGGTTCTCCTGAAACGCCCAATTTGCTTTCTGAAAAACAGCGTCACCATTACGGCCACAAAAACCGTTACCAAGAGCAGTTCTTCCTGAATCCAGACGGGCCGAAGGTTCAGCAGCAAGTCCCGCATGGTTCCGCCACCCAGTGCCGTGGCAAACGCAATCACGGAAGCCCCAAACGGATCCAGTTTTTTGTCAATGGCCGTTTGCGTTCCACTAATGGCAAACACAAAGGTGCCTATCACATCAATAAAAGGAATGAGCGTCAAAGGCGGAAGATCTGGCATAGGCATCAATTTTTGGTAAACTACGCAAAAGCAACCGATGGATGTTCTTTAAACATGGCAATATTCCTGGCGCAAGCGTCCGCTTGTGTGTGCGCACCTTTCACTGCTGTTCCGCACTCCTGCTGGTGGTTCCCGGCGAGTCCGGCGGCTCGCTTCATCCCCCGTTACGAGATTGGAGTCTCGCGCCAGTACTTTCTAAAGCCTGCTTCCGTGAGGCTGCCCGCTCCAAAGACCACGTAGCGTCTGGAAGACCTGCGAGCGTCTGTACCCATGGCTCGCCAATCAGGAGATTGGCCGTCCAGTAAGTGCGTAGAGCACTCACGCTAACTCTACGCACAACGGTACTTGTTCGTGGTTTCCGGCAAGTCTGGAATCGCGCCTTTGGCTCTAAACCTGTGAGGTCTTGAGACCTCACAGGTTTCCGCGTTTTAGGCTCGCTTTTCGCAAAACAGCCCCAAAACGCAGCAGCGGGGTTTTCACGCCCTACTGGAGAATGCCGGGGGTGAGGCTCTTTTCTGCGGAGGGGCGGGTACTAACTCAAAAAGGCATGCGGAGCCAGTTATATTTTATCTATAAGTCAACGCTGAACGAAAGCTATTTTGTGGCTGTTTCAAGAAAAGTAGCCTTAAAACGGCCCGAGAGAGTTTTCCTTACTCCTCCCTTTCTATCTTAAAATTCGTACTTTCGCATACCGTTCACTAGCTAACCTAACAAATGTCAGTTACTACTGCACAACCCTACAAACCGGTTAACCATATCCGCATCGTCACGGCCGCCTCTCTATTTGACGGCCATGATGCGGCCATCAATATCATGCGCCGCATCATTCAGGCCTCCGGCGCAGAGGTCATTCACCTGGGCCACAACCGCTCCGTGCAAGAGATTGTGGACTGTGCCATTCAGGAAGATGCCCAAGCCATTGCCATTACCTCCTACCAGGGCGGCCACCTGGAGTACTTCAAGTACATGTATGACCTGCTCCACGAGCGCGGCTGCGGACATATAAGAATCTTCGGCGGCGGCGGCGGCGTAATTCTGCCCACCGAAATTGAAGAGCTGCACGGCTACGGCATCGCCCGTATCTATTCCCCGGATGATGGGCGCGCCATGGGCTTGCAGGGCATGATCAATGACATGCTGGAGAAGTGCGATTTTCCTACCGGGCAGAACCTGAACGGCGAGGTGAAGCACCTGAAAGAAAAAGACATCAAATCCATCGCCCGCCTGATCTCCGCGGCAGAGAACTTCCCGGAGGAATTCGCGAAGGTGAAAAAAGACCTCACCCCAGCCCTCTCCCGCGGAGAGGGAGCTTCTTCCTCCCCGCGGGAGAGGGGGCCGGGGGGTGAGGTTCCTCCAGTTTTAGGCATCACCGGTACGGGCGGGGCAGGTAAATCTTCGTTGGTAGATGAACTGGTGCGCCGGTTCCTGATGGACTTCCAGGACAAGACCATTGCCATCATCTCGGTAGACCCTTCCAAACGCAAAACCGGTGGGGCCTTGCTGGGTGACCGTATCCGGATGAATTCCATCAGCAACAGCCGCGTGTACATGCGCTCGCTGGCCACTCGCCAAAGCAACCTGGCTTTGAGCCGCTACGTGCAGGACGCGGTAGACGTGGTGAAAGCCGCCAACTTTGACCTGATTATTCTGGAAACCTCGGGCATTGGTCAGTCAGATACCGAGATCATTGAGCATTCAGATGCCAGCCTGTACGTGATGACGCCCGAGTACGGCGCGGCCACGCAGCTGGAGAAAATTGACATGCTGGACTTCGCGGACATCATCGCCCTGAACAAATTTGACAAGCGCGGGGCCCTGGATGCCATCAGAGATGTCAAGAAACAATACAAGCGCAACCACCAGTTGTGGGACGTGCACGATGACGAGATTCCGGTTTTCGGGACTATCGCCTCGCAGTTTAATGACCCGGGCATGAACCGCCTGTACAAAACCGTGATGGCCAAAATCTCAGAGAAATCTGGGGTGAATTTTGATTCTCAGATGCAGGCTACCGGCGAGATGTCTGAAAAAGTCTACATCATCCCTCCTGCCCGCACGCGCTACCTTTCTGAGATCGCCGAGAACAACCGTAACTATGACAAATGGGTGCAGGAACAGGCCAGCGTGGCCCAGAAACTGTACGGCATTCGGCAGTCCATTGAAGCCATTCAGGCCCTTGAAGTGGAAGATAAAGACCGCCTGACCAAAGGTTTAGAGTACGCCTACGAAGAAACAGCTTTAAGACTGGACGGCCAGAACAAGAAGCTGTTGGAAGCTTGGCCCGAGAAGCGGCAGGCGTACAAGAATGAATTCTACGAGTTCAAGGTTCGGGACAAAGTCCTGAAAATCGCGACCCACACCGAAAGCCTTTCCCACCTGAAAATACCAAAGGTAGTAACGCCGAGCTACCAGGCTTGGGGCGACCTCTTGAAATGGAATCTGCAGGAAAACGTACCGGGTGAATTCCCGTACACGGCCGGGGTATTTCCGTTCAAACGCGAAGGCGAAGACCCTACCCGTATGTTCGCGGGCGAAGGCGGGCCGGAGCGCACCAATCGCCGTTTCCACTACGTAAGTAAAGGACTGCCAGCCAAACGGTTATCTACCGCTTTTGACTCGGTTACTTTATACGGAGAAGACCCGGATCTGCGTCCGGACATCTACGGTAAAATAGGAAACTCGGGGGTGAGTATCTGCTGCCTGGATGATGCCAAGAAACTGTATTCGGGCTTCAACCTGGCCCACCCGATGACCTCAGTGTCCATGACCATCAACGGCCCGGCCGCCATGTTATCAGCCTTCTTCATGAACGCCGCCATTGACCAGCAGTGCGAACTGTACATCAGGGAAAACGGGTTGGAGGAAGAAGTGAACGCGCGAATCCAGGCTATTTTCCAGGAATTAGGCCAGAAACGCCCATCTTACCAAGGCGAATTGCCCGAAGGAAACGATGGCCTGGGCCTCATGCTGCTGGGAGTGACCGGAGACCAGGTGTTGCCTGCGGAAGTATACGCTCAGATCAAGGAAAAAACCCTGGCTTCGGTGCGCGGAACCGTGCAAGCCGATATCCTGAAGGAAGACCAGGCGCAGAACACCTGTATTTTCAGCACCGAGTTCTCACTGCGTTTGATGGGTGATGTGCAGCAGTACTTCATTGACCACAACATCCGCAACTTCTACTCGGTGTCCATCTCGGGCTACCACATTGCCGAGGCGGGTGCCAACCCGATATCGCAATTGGCGTTCACACTGGCGAACGGCTTTACCTTTGTGGAATATTACGTGAGCCGGGGCATGGACATCAACGCCTTTGCGCCAAACCTCAGTTTCTTCTTCTCCAACGGAATTGACCCGGAATACGCGGTGATCGGCCGCGTGGCCCGCAAAATCTGGGCCAAGGCGATGAAGTTGAAATACGGGGCCAATGCGCGTTCGCAGATGTTGAAGTACCACATCCAGACCTCGGGCCGTTCGCTGCACGCGCAGGAAATCGACTTCAACGACATCCGGACTACGTTGCAGGCGCTGTACGCGATCTATGACAACTGTAATTCGCTGCACACCAACGCTTATGACGAGGCTATCACCACCCCTACCGAGGCCTCAGTTCGCCGGGCCATGGCGATTCAGCTGATCATCAACCGAGAGTTAGGATTGGCCAAGAACGAGAATCCGCTGCAAGGTTCCTTCATCATAGAGGAGTTGACTGATCTGGTGGAAGAAGCTGTATTGCTGGAGTTTGACCGCATTACCGAGCGCGGCGGCGTGCTGGGCGCCATGGAAACTATGTACCAGCGCGGCAAGATTCAGGAGGAAAGCTTGTATTACGAAACCCTGAAGCACACCGGCGAATACCCGATCATTGGCGTGAATACCTTCCTGAGCAGCCAAGGCTCTCCCACCGTGATTCCGTCAGAAGTGATTAGGGCCACCGAGGAGGAGAAGCAATACCAGATTACTATGCTAAAGGAGTTACATGAGCGTCATGCGGAAAAAACTCCTGCTCTTTTGAGGCAGTTGCAGGAAGTATCGGTACAAAACGGTAACATCTTTGAAGCCATTATGGAGACGGCCAAATACTGCTCTTTAGGACAAATCACCAATGCCCTTTTTGCCGTTGGTGGCCAATACCGTAGAAATATGTAGCAAGGCTCGTGCGCTCAGTAGCCCGCGCCAACCGAGGCGACGCAAGCGCGTTTATCGCCTGTTTTCAGAAAAGGAGCCTGTAACTGCAGGCTCCTTTTCTTTTGCAGGTAAGCACCGGTTTGACATTCATCTTTTCCGTGGCAAAACGAGATTCAAACCGGCGCTAAAACCATTTCTGGTTTTTTGATATGCTGCAAATCTGACAGGTAGCTCAGCCTTTCAAAAACAAAAACCGCAGGCATGAAAATCTTGTATCTTTGGGTATAGCATAAGAAAACAACAATGGCTGAGTTCACGGAAAGATACATCAACCCGTTCACCGACTACGGTTTCAAGAAGTTGTTCGGGGAAGAACCCAACAAAGACCTGCTGCTGGACTTCCTGAACGTGCTCCTGAAGGAGGAACAGGGCGAAATCATAGACTTAACCTATCTGAAGAGCGAACACCTGGGAACGGGCGAACTGGACAGAAAAGCCATCTTCGACCTGTACTGCGAGAACGAGAGAGGTGAGAAGTTCATCGTGGAACTGCAGAAGACCAAGCAGAACTTCTTCAAGGACAGGACGGTCTACTACTCCACCTTCCCCATCCGGGAGCAGGCCAAGCGGGCCGACTGGAACTACGAGCTGAAGGCGGTCTACACCATCGCCATCCTGGACTTCGTGTTCGACGAGGACAAGCAAGACCCCGCCAAGTTCCGGTATGACATCAAACTCTCTGACACCGAAACAAAAGAGGTGTTCTACGACAAACTCACCTTCATCTACCTGGAGATGCCCAAGTTCAACAAGACCATTGAGGAGCTGGAGACCAGGTTTGACAAGTGGCTGTACGTGATCCGGAACCTGAACCGGCTGGACAAGGTGCCCGACAAGCTGCGGGAACGGGTCTTCGAGAAGCTGTTCGAGGCCGCCGAGATAGCCAAATTCACCCCAGAACAGATCCGCTCCTACGAGGACAGCCTAAAGTACTACCGCGACATGAAGAACTCGCTGGATACGGCAAGGGAAGAAGGGAGAGAAGAAAGGAATGTAGAAATAGCCAAAGAAATGGTGCTGGCCGGTGAGCCTACTGAAAAGATAATGCGGTTCACAGGGTTGTCGCTTGAACAAATAGAAAAACTGAGATAAAAACAAGAAGTAACCACCCCTACACATCAGCTGGGTTTGGAAAGCCCCAATTGCTTTCCAAACCCATAGGGGTACTATGGGCGACTACAAATAAATTTCCAGTCACGGTTTAGCTCAGTACTGGTATTTTAGCCTTTCCTTGCCTGCTTCTTTTGTAACAAACCTGGCTGGCCCTCTCGTTTAAACAGGAAACCCTGCACTACTTACCTCTCATTTTTCTATAGTAAATGCGTATTCTTTAGAAGCCAATTACTTTCAACCTTTACGGCAGCTATGAACTGGATATTGATCGCAGATATTCTCTATATTCTGGTGCTGGTGCCGGTGAGCCTGCGCATTATCCATGACACCAACAGCAGCAGCAAAACCATTGCCTACCTGTTGCTGGTCATCTTCCTTCCGGTGCTGGGTATTTTCTTTTACTTCTCGTTCGGGATCAATTACCACAAACGCCAACTCTACAGTAAAAAACTGACCGAAGATGATGCCTTGCGCCAGGAGTTGGAAACCAGGATCATCTCTAAAACCGAACTGAACCTCCAAACCAACCAGGAGGCCATTCAGGATGCCGAGGGGCTGGTCACGTTATTGCTCAAGGACAGTTGGAGCCCCTTGACCGGCGGCAACCAGGTGAAGCTTCTGTTTAACGGCGAAGAGAAATTCCCCGAGCTCCTCCAGGCCTTACAGGCGGCCACGCACCACATTCACCTGGAATACTACATTTACGAAAATGACACCATTGGCAACCGCATCAAGGAGGTACTCATCCAGAAGGCGCGGGAAGGCGTGCAGGTGCGGATGATCTACGACGATTTCGGGAGCAGATCCATCCGCAAGAAAGTGGTGCAGGAACTGCGGGCGGCGGGCGTGGAAGCGTATCCGTTCCACAAAATAAAACTTATCTATTTCGCCAACCGGCTCAACTACCGCAATCACCGGAAAATCATTGTCGTGGACGGCGCGTGCGGTTTTGTAGGCGGCATCAACATCAGTGACCGTTATATCAATACGCCGGGCGGCGAAAACGAACGGTATTGGCGCGACACGCACCTGCGCATAGATGGGCCGGGCACCTTTTACCTGCAATATCTTTTTTTCTGCGACTGGAATTTCTGCTCCAAGCAGCAACTGGCACCAGAACCGGTTTATTTTAGCACCCACCGGCACCCGGGCAATGTAAGCGTGCAGATTGCCGCCAGCGGCCCAGATTCGCCCACGGCCACCATCATGCTTTCTTTGTTCAAGGCGATCAATCTGGCCAAAAAAGAAATCCTGATCACCACCCCTTATTTTATACCCGGCGAAAGCCTGCTGGACGCCCTCAAGGCGGCGGCCCTCAGCGGCGTATCGGTGAAAGTCCTGACCCCGCATGTTTCGGATTCTCGCCTGGTCAATGCCGCCGCCTGGTCTTACTATGAGGATCTGATGAAGGCCGGGGTTGAGATTTACCTGTACCAAAAAGGCTTCGTGCACGCCAAAACCCTGGTGGTGGACAGCTATCTGGCCATTGTAGGCACCGCAAACATGGATGCCCGCAGCTTTGACCTCAACTTTGAGGTGAATGCCCTTGTGTACAACCATGAAATCGCAGATCAGTTAGCCGCCGCCTTCCAGGAAGATTTGAAGAATGCCGAAAAGATTGAAAAAGAAGCTTGGCTCAGCCGCCCAAAATCCCGGAAGCTCCTGGAAAGGATAGCCCGGCTTTTATCCCCGCTCCTTTGATCAATTCCTGCCATGCCGTTGCAGCCTTCCGGCATAGTATTATCCAACCGTATAAAGGGAAAGGCGGAAGAATTTTTGCCCGATCCCATCTTTTTGGAAGGATACTGCGGTAATTTATGGCACCCCAAGTAACCGTTAACTTTAAGACTGTTTTCAGGAAAACGCCTAAGGCAGGGGCAATCTCTTGTGGTTGCCCTTTCTGTGGTGGATTCAATAACGCAAAAAGGCGACCACCAGGGATTACCCCTGCCTTAACTCTAACCTTCGCAGGAGAAAGAGACCTCACCTCCCCAGCCCCTCTCCCGCGGAGAGGGGAGCCCGGCAGACGCGTTTCGGGGCTGTTTTGCGAAAAACGGGCCGTAAACGGTTCTAAACCTGTGAGGTCTTGGAGACCTCACAGGTTTAGAACCGTTTTAGGGAAAACAGCCCCGAAACGGCATTGGCTCAGACACTCGTAGGAGCTGCGCACACTAAGAGGCCTTAGGAGCGGGCGGCATCGCGGAGGCAGGCTTTGGAAAGTACTGGCACGAGACTGAAAGGTTTAAGGGGCGTCATTTGTTTTAAACTGTTATGAAACAGTAAGTAGCCAGATAGGTAAAAACCTTTAGGCGGCCTACTTTACAGGTAATGTGTAAAACCGGAGCCAACTTAGGTTCTGCCATCGTAACTTAGGGCGTCACTAGTCCTACTGGCGTAGTTTTTTCAGCCTAAACGAAAAATACACCTGAAAAATACCCACCATGATAAAGGCGAAGCCGGTATAGAACACAATAGTCATCCCGGCAAATACTGGGTTCCAAAGCATTATAAAGGCGAATATAATCCCGATAATACCCACTGCCAGCAAATTCACCCAGTCTATCACTTTTTGTTTTCTCATTTCCAGCGCCCACCCTACGGCCATCATCGACCTAAACAAAATACCAAAGCCGATATAGAAAGGCAGCATAACCATAGACATACCCGGCGTTGCAATAAGCAGAACCCCCAGAACTAAATCTATAATCCCGCCCGTGAGTGACCAGCCCCAATTATCCAATTCTTTCCGGTTGGCAATAGCAGATATTATCTCAATAATTCCGGTCACTAAAAAGGTGAAAGCAAACAGAAGGGCTAACGTAATGTAAGAAGCCACCGGCGTTCTGAAAACCCAAATACCCATCATAATAAAAACTATACCCAGCAGCAAAGGCAGATACCAATACTTAACGCGATTTTTCATGGTGTTATTTACTTGGTTTTCCATGGTATTGAATTTTATGGTAGATTAAAAAATGTTTTCCTTTTAATGAAACTAATACTTCGCTTAACGCCTCCTACTTTGCGAGACAATGGCAAAAGATTGATTTCTTTTTATATTTCATGAATGGTTCCTAATTCCTGATTAGTTTAAGAAACATCCTACTTAAGGACATTAATTTGGGGATTTAGGGTGTAATAACTTATTGGGTAATTTCCTATTGGGCTTTTCGTCGCTAAAGAGAATGGCCCATTGTTTGAACTGATCTGTATGGTCAAATATGATTTTTAGCATGGCAATGCAAGGAAGCGAAAGAAACATGCCTGCCACCCCGGTCAATGCGCCCCCAATAAATACCCCCACCAGACTGGCCAAGGCATTTATCTGTATCTTGGAGCCTACGATGCCCGGCATAAGAATGTAGTTATCCAGCATCTGGACTACCGTAATAGCGATAAGCACGGTAAAGATGGGCCCCAACTCTGGGGAAGAACTTAGGGTGAGTAAAACGCCGACGAGATTGGCAAACAGAGCGCCTACATAGGGAATTAAATTAAATATTGCGAAAACAACCCCTATAAGCATGGCGTGCTCTATCCCTAGGAGCATTAATGCGCCGCCTAACAAAACAGTTAGATAAGTTATTTGGATAAGCAGGCCTACTATATAATTGTTAAGAACTGATTTTATTTGCTGGATGGTGTCTTGCACTTGCGGATGCGCGGCGGGCTTGAACCAAGAGTACAAAAACCTGCTTAGAATATCTTTGTAAAACAAGATAAAGAAAGTGTAAATAAGCAGTAACCCAAAGAAAACGAAGACCGAACCTACTGAACCTGCCGCCCCGCCAATAAAACCCCAGGCAGAATCAACCAATGATTCAATCTGTTCATCAATGAACGCTGTTTGCTCAGTGATGGAGATGGAAGTTAGCCGGGTAAACCAGGCGCTAAGGGCATGAAGATGATTGGTGATGTTTGATTTTATCTGCGGAAAGTTATCCGTCAAAGGTGCTATCTGCGAAGCGATAAAAAAGACAACTACAGAGATAATTATAATCATCAGCAAAATAGAGAGGAAAATGGCCAGAACCTCTGGAAATTTATTTCGCCTTAAAAACGTATAGACCGGCAGTAATACAATGCTTATCACAAGGGCCATTAACAGGGGCATGATAATTCCCTGCCCCTGCACTATCACCAAGGCCAGCACTACAAGCCCCACTAACTCAATGGATCGTCTTACAGTTAAAGGAAGCTTGTTCATGCACGTATTTCATTAACCATCTTAGGTTGATTATCAAACTATGCTTTAGATACGCTGGTTAATTGGAAAGGAATACTTAAATGATAATTAAACCGAAATATTATGGCCATTACCGCATTTCACCGTTTCTGATACATTCTATCTGGTAAAGTGCTTAGCAGTTGCTCACTTTTTAGGTTAGCGGGAAGGCGCTGGTTGATTCAACAGACACTTCTAACGTGCCGTTTTGGGCTTTTCATTTTCGCTCTTACCTTCACCCATCAGCTTCCCTGAAAACAGGACGAAAAAGAACGGCAGGTGAACACATGAAGCATACATCCGGCCTGAAACAACCCCTTCCCGCTACACCGTAGATGCTTAGAGTTCGTTTGAATTTTCTTTTGTGCCGCAAACCATGGGCAAACAGGAGAGGGAAACCGGGCACTCTTCCCTCCTTCATTTTCACGGAACGGTGCGTTGCCCAAGCCTATCCCAACCGTTCACCAAACCCGGAAATAGTACAGAAAGCACCAGAACAGAGGCTTGCAGAGACCCGTAGCCAAGCACATAGCCTATCTACTTTCTATGTGTTTAAGCCGTTCATTTAAAGGAAAATGCAGACTTAACAGAAGCATAATAGTAAGGTTACGCACAAGTAAAACAGATGGCATAATTTTACGTTTAAAATAGGAACCCAATAAGATAAACGCCATGAAAACTATCACAACAATCTCCTCCGTTTTAGTAATTGGAGTCCTCGGCTTTCTGGCAACATCGTGGTTATCTCCCGGAAATATCTCCCTGGATCTTTCTGATGAGGATATCCATCTGTACCTGTAAGATTTTCGGTTAAGACACTTGGGAACCCCGCTTTGGCGGGGTTTTGTGTTCTGGTACCATCCAAATCGCACAAAAGCCGTATGTTTACCATACAAAAGATATGCTATGGAATTAAAAGACCTTTCACAAAAGATCAGTTACATCATTGGCCGTGACATGGCCGCCAATTTCGCCAAGCAAGGCATTGAGGTAGAACCGGAAGCGTTGCTATTCGGCTTAAAAGACGCGATGGGCGGCTCCCCTTCCAAGCTGGACGAAAATGAAGTGCAGCAGGCCATGATGCAGTTACAGATGCAAATGCAAGAGAAGCAAACGGCCTCCGCAGGTGCCTCTGGTGAGCAGAACCGAGCAGAAGGAGAAGCTTTCCTGAATGCCAACAAAGAAAAGGAAGGCGTTCATGCGTTGCCCAGCGGCCTGCAGTACCAAGTACTGGAAAGCGGCTCTGGTAAAACCCCTACCAGAAACTCAAACGTAACTACCCATTACCACGGCACCCTCCTTGACGGAACAGTGTTTGACTCTTCTTATGAGCGCGGCGAGCCAGCTTCTTTCCCGGTAAACGGCGTTATTGCCGGCTGGACGGAAGCCCTGCAACTCATGAAAGAGGGCGACAAATGGCGTCTGTTCATTCCTGGCAATCTGGCCTACGGCTCTCGCGGCGCCGGCGGTGACATAGGGCCTAACGCCACCTTGATATTTGATGTAGAGCTAATCACGGTAAACAACTAAGCCAAGGCGTTTCAATAAAAAAGGAGAACGGGTTCATGCCCGTTCTCCTTTTTTATTGTCCTAAGCATTAGAGAACACCCGGTTTTACACTACTATTGGTTCCTTTCGGCACTTTAGTATTTGCCTGGAACTGGCTTCTTTAGGGAGATTGGCAGGTGCACGCAATATGCTGTTCCCTTGGCTTGTCCGTTTATTGCGTGGGTGCAAGTGCTGTATTTTTCATCTCTGGCGGTATGCGCTCGGGGAAGACTGAAACTGGGAAAAGAAGCAGAAGTCACGGAAGTAAATCCGCGCCATAAAGAAGAAGGTGTATTCCCCTCCTCTGGGGAGTTTGGGGTGGGTTTTACGCTTCACCGTCTCCTTCTAAAGCCATAACATAAATTTAATCCCATGAACCAAGACGCCCTGCTTTGAGCCTGTTTTCTGAAAAACAGGGCTAAAACAGCTTTTCAGCTCCTTCTTCAAGGATATTGACAACGTAGGGCAAAGAATATCATCCCGCTATTGGCGTACTCATCAACAAAAGAAAGGGAAATTTAGAGCGGAGTGGTTGGCTCATTCTCTAGCCAATCTATAGCTTCGTCTATTTGCGTGAAATAATTGATGGTGATAGGTAAATTGACTTTGCACACTCTGTTCAAGGAATACTCATGGATCAGCTCTTCATACTTCTTCTCAGACATCACCAGAGCCAGCTGTAAACCTTTAGGAACCAATAAGCTAGAATCACTTTGCAAGATATTCAACTCCCACTCTTCGGCTTCCGCCGATAAACTCCCTCTGTTAGAAGTATTTATAAAGCACTTTTGTATATTATTTGCTTTGATTAAGTGAAACAACTCATGAATTCCCTGCTGACAATCTGCTAATCCTACATCCCTTTTCCAGAGTAGCATCGCTACTCCTTTAGAAACATCTAACCAAACCTTATATTTATCGGTTTCATCCAGACTCATATAATAAAATGAACGGGTTTATAATTTTAGATTGATTAAAAATGATATTGTACCAATTTATCTATCTAATGTATAAACATTAAATAGATATACCAAATAAATTTTACGAATAAAGCCCCGCAAGAATTGAAATAGGTAAAACCAATATTCAAATTCTACCATCAAAGTTTAATTGCCCCTAGAGCTGGTTCATCACTTAAGCAGTAGAAATTATGGTCTTACCTCTGTTTATATTGCGATCTACCTGTTACTTTTGCCCGCTTTCTTCCAGTTTAGGAGCCATCAGATTTTAGAAAGGGAGAACAATAAAGCTGCCTTAAAGTTTAAGGAAAGAACCAAGGGGAAGAATCTCTTACAAAAACCAGAATGAATAATACTAGCCACTCATCACAACGCGTTACGGGTGCCGGTTTGCTTATTGCCTTAGGTATTATTTACGGCGACATAGGTACTTCTCCGCTGTACGTGATGAAAGCCATCATTGGCTCTACCCCTATCAATGCCACGTTGGTGTACGGCGGCATCTCTTGCGTGGTGTGGACTTTGACGCTGCAAACCACCATCAAATACGTGATGCTCACGCTGCAGGCAGACAACAAGGGCGAAGGCGGAATTTTCTCTTTGTATGCGTTGGTCAGGCGGAATGCCAAATGGCTGACCATACCGGCGATTATAGGGGGAAGCGCACTATTGGCTGATGGGATCATCACCCCGCCTATCTCTGTCTCCTCGGCCGTGGAAGGCCTCCTGATCCTTAATCCTGATATTCCAACGGTACCCATTGTGATTGGCATTCTCGTGCTTCTGTTCCTGCTGCAGAGTTTCGGGACGCAGATTGTGGGGAAAGCCTTTGGGCCGGTCATGTTGGTCTGGTTCAGCATGCTGGCCATCTTGGGCATTGTTTCCGTAATCGCGCACCCCGAGGTGCTGAAATCCCTGAACCCATACTACGCCTATGATTTACTGGTCAATTATCCGGGTGGTTTCTGGTTGTTGGGGGCGGTTTTCCTGTGCACTACCGGGGCCGAGGCCCTGTACTCAGATCTGGGCCACTGCGGCAAAGGCAATATCCGGATTAGCTGGGTTTTTGTGAAAACGTGCCTTTTACTCAACTACTTTGGCCAGGGTGCCTGGCTTATGCAGTACCAGGGAAGGCAACTGGTTTCGCTTGGCACCACCAATCCGTTCTATGGGATCATGCCCCCATGGTTCCTGCTCTTCGGGATTATCATTGCCACCATTGCCGCCGTCATTGCCAGCCAGGCGCTTATTACGGGTTCTTTTACCTTGATCGGCGAAGCCATCCGGCTCAACATGTGGCCCAAGGTGCGGCTCATTTACCCCACCAACGTGAAAGGCCAGCTCTATGTGCCCAGCATTAACCTGTTGCTTTTGCTGGGTTGTGTGGGGGTAGTCCTGTATTTCAGGGAATCGGCTAATATGGAGGCCGCCTATGGTCTGGCCATTACCGTCACCATGTTAATGACCACTACCCTTCTAAGCTACTATCTCATTAAGAAACGGGTAGGAAAACTATGGGTCACGCTCTTTTTACTTGTTTACCTCACCATAGAAGGATCATTCCTGATTGCCAACCTCATCAAGTTCCCGCACGGCGGATGGGTGTCGCTTTTGATTGGGTTCCTGCTGATTTCGGTGATGTACATCTGGCTGAAAGCCTTCTACATTAAACGCCGATTAACCGAGAATGTGAAACTAACGGAATACGTTTCTGCCCTGCGGGAACTGAGTGAGGATGAGACTATTCCCAAGTACGCCACCCACCTAGTGTTCATGACCAGTGCTGAGCGCCCCACTGATATTGAGTCCAAGATCATCTACTCCATCTTCCAGAAAAGACCCAAACGGGCCGATATCTACTGGTTTATTCACGTGAACACCGTAGATGAGCCTTATACCATGGAGTATAAGGTGAAAGTGCTGGCCAGCCAGGATGTAGTGCGCATTGACTTTAACCTTGGTTTCAGGGTGGAGCAGCGCATTAACCTGTTCTTCCGGAAAGTGGTGGAAGATCTGGTGAAAAACAAAGAGGTGGATATTACCAGCCGCTACAGTTCCCTGAACAAGCAAAACCTGATCGGGGATTTCCGATTTGTGGTGCTGGAGAAGTTCCTGAGCTACGAGAACGACCTTCCCTTCTGGGAAAACACCATCATGCAGTCGTACTTCAACATCAAGCAATTCACCACCTCAGAAGGGAAATGGTTTGGCTTGGATACCAGTTCTGTGAAAGTAGAGAAGGTGCCTTTGATTATTAAACCCGCCCGTGAGGTGGAACTGAAGCGCATTCAATAAACGGTTGGTAGCCACTACTGCTATTGGTTCTTTTTTGCGCTGTGGCATCTGCCTGGAATTGGCTTTTTTAGGGAGATTGGCAGGTGCATGGAATACGGTGTTCCCTTGGCTTGAACGTCTTAGTTCGTGATATTGGCAGGTGCACGCCATACGGTGTTCCCTTGGATTGTCTGTTATTTGCGTGGGTGCAGGTGCTGTATTGTTTCATCTCTGGCGGTATGCGCTCACGGCCGCGGGGCCCCGTCTTCCCCTCTCGCACTGCCCTTTCGGCCTGAACTGTCTGTCTCTCTTAGTAGATGCTTGTCTATGGCCAAAAGCGAGGCGCGCTCGGGGAAGACTGGAACTGGGGAATGTAGCAATAGAGATGATGATAGAACCATAGAGACCAGGCAGTGCCTTGCCTCTTACACGCATTCCTATCCCCTGCAAAGGCGTATTCCCCTCCTCTGGGGGTGTTGGGGTGGGTTCTGCTCTCCAACATCTCCTTCTAAGCCGCATCAATCAATCAATCAATCAATCAATCAATCAATCAATCAATCAATCAATCAATCAATCAATCAATCAATTATTAAGAAAACAGCCCCCAAACAGAAAGGCCGACAGTGGGCGGTCTTTCTGTTTGGGGGCTTGGCGTTTTAGGCCTGTTTTTAAGAAATAAGCCGTAAAACGCTATTTAGCGCTCGCCCATCTCTGGTAGCTTTTCCTTTGGACATCTGTGGGGGAAGGGGTCATCTCTGCGCGGTATCTAAGCGTCTGGTTTTTCAACAAGGTTACCGGTAAAATCATCAATTGGCCGCTACGGTTAATAACCAACTCTATCACGTCCCCTACCGCATAGGCCGGTATGGATTTATTGATATCGTCAGAGACCCGGTAACCGTTCATGCCAATGATCTCGTCGTTGACGTTGAGGCCAGATTGCCAGGCGCTGCCGTTACGGGTAACGATGGTGACCACAGGCTTACCGGTAGCGGTAGAGATGGCGGCTCCCAATAAAGGTTCGTTGGTGTTTTTGTTTACGTCAGTGAGGGTGATGCCCACGGCGCTTAGGTAAGCGTTGTAATCTGGGGTTTCTACGTCGTACACGTACCGTCTGAAGAAGTCATCCATGGAGTGGCCCGTGAACTTCTCTATGCCCTGCTGGAATTCTTTATCGGTGAAGCCTCTTTTCTTTTTCTTGTAGTATTCGTCATAGAGGGATTTCATGGCATCGTCCAGGCTTTTGGTGCCATTGGTGGCTTTCAGGACTTCCATGTCCAGGAGCATGCCCAGGATTGCCCCTTTGCTGTAGTAAGAGAGGTGCGTGTTGTAGGAGTTCTCATCGGGCCGGTATTGTTTGATCCAGGCATCAAAGCTGGACTGGGCGGCAGAGACCACCTTGTTGCCGGGGGTATTCTCCACGCTGGTGATGTTGCTGGCAATCCTGTCTAGGTGTTCGCGCTCAGAAGTGAAGCCTGCCCGTTTCATCAGCACATCGGCGTAATAGGAAGTGAATCCTTCAGACACCCACAGCATTCTGGAATAGTTTTCCTGGTTGTAGTCAAATGGCCCAAGGGCGATGGGGCGCAGGCGCTTCACGTTCCAGAGGTGGAAGTACTCGTGCGCTACCAGGTTCAGGAAACCTTCGTAGCCCCGCTCGGTGCCGTAGGTGGTGCGGGTGGCGTGTAAAGTGGTAGAGTTCAGGTGCTCCAGACCGCCGCCGCCGCTTTGCAGGTTATGGACAATGAACAGGTAATAGTTGACCGGCAACTCGCCAAACACCTTCGCGGCTTCTTCGGTCACCTTTTTCATATCGGCGGTGAGGCGTTGGGCGTCATAGTTGGCATCGCCGTACATGGCTACCTCGTGCTTCACCCCATTGCTCTCAAAGGAGAGGATTTCGTGGTTCCCAATTTCAAAGGGCGAATCGGCCAGGACATCGTAGTTCTGGGCCCGGTACGTGAACGGCTGCCCCGCTACTGCCGGCAGGCCGGTAGATACTTTGCTCCAGCTTTTGAAAGGCACCACGGTTACCGTGGAAGGCAGGTCTTTGTGGCCTTCGGGGTACATGAACACGCTGGTGCCGTTCAGGTAGCCGTGGCTGGCGTCAATAAAGCTGGTGCGCACACTTAATTCAAAGGCGTACACTTTGTATTTCACGGTTACGTCCTTGCCGCCGGTGGCTATGCGCCAGGTATTCTTGTCTATTTTACCGGAGGAAACCCTGGTATTCCCCACGAAGGCTTCAAACGCTTCCACGTTCTTGGGAAACTCCCTGATGAGGTAAGACCCCGGGGCCCACACGGGCAGGGTAAGGTCCAGGTTTTTGCCGTTAAAGTCTTCCAGCCGCATCTCTACCTCAAAGTAGTGGGTCTGCGGTTCTGGCATAGACAGGCGGTACGAGATTTTAGGTGCTGCGAAAGCAGCCGAAGAGAAAGCCACTGCCATCAGCAGAAGCACTCCCGCTGCCCAGGAATGGATTTTTTTTTGCATAAGGTTGGGTGGGTAGTTTGGAATTAAGTTGCATAATACGGCTAAAAAGCCGCTAAAACAAGGCAAGATCCCTTTCAGGCAACCGTAGGCTGTGGTAAATACGTATGCAGTACAAAGGAAGTAATATGAAAAAAGTATGGATCTTGTTTGGAGTACTTCTTTCTGGGCTGATATTCTATAAGGTTTTTTGGGCATCAGATAATTCCACCGGCTCGGTGGCAAAGCGTACCAGTTTGGACGGAGGCGACTCCTTCTTCCATACTGATTCTACGGTGGCCAAACCCGTCCCGAACGGAGATGCCGGTGCTCCTGCCCTGGGGGTTCTGGAGGGTGATTATGCCAGCAAAGCCGACAGCTTAGTGGCCTTTGCATTGCAACGGTACGGCGTGGACTATACCTATGGCGGCGTGACAGACGAAGGGTTTGACTGCTCAGGCTTCATTACGTACGTGTTCAATCATTTTGGGATAGAAGTGCCCCACGGCTCTTCTTTACAGGCGAAGGTAGGGGAAAGCGTACCGGTGCAGCAGGCGAAAAAAGGAGACCTCGTCATCTTCACGGGAACCGAGGTGAAAGACCGTACGCCGGGGCACGTGGGCATTGTCATCACCAATCCGCCCAAAGCCGTGCAATTTGTTCATTCCTCTTCCAACGGCGGCGTAAAGGTGAGCGAATTGGAAGGCACTTTGTACCAAGACCGCTTCCTGGACATCAGGCGAATTATACCTTAGCCGTGTTTTAAGGGTGTTTTGCAGAAAGTAGGCCTGAAACGGTTTTTTTAGGGTTTCTTCAATTGTAGATAGCTTGGTAACCCACACTCGCCAGAGGCGAGCGAGTAATTCCAGGACTTTGACCGGTACCTGCGTTTAACGCCTACTTTCAGAAAAACAGCCTCAAAACAGAAGCCCACCAACAGAGACAGCAGCCGTCGCTTGCGCAGACCCGGAATGTACTGCCCTCAACAGCTCTATTCTGAAGTAAACAAAAACCACTTACCTCAGAATTTTTCCTATTCCCTTCTCTTTCTGGTTGCGTCTTGACTGCTTCCTGTATTATTCCAGGCCGGGGCGGTTAGGTGGAAAGATTAAAAAATCCATTAAATCCAAAACCTAACACCCTGTAAGCCAGTATACAATCTTCCAGGTTAAAGACTATTGGGCAAAAAAATACCCGGCCACTGCAGTAGCCGGGTACGGAATCCTTTGAAATGGTATCAAGCGACACGAAAGAGAACTGCCCCTCAGTCGCATGGGCTACCTCATGCCGGATTCGCCAGTAGACAAAGTCTAGTTAGCAAGCTTCAACACGGTTAACGGTTGACACATGAGCTAGGCTTAATACATTTTTACTGGGATTAGACACTTTTACCTCCTTTCTTTAAGTCCGACATAAACCCATCCGCTGCGCCAAATAATTTATGGTCTTGCCAGAGAGGCCCGGAGCACTCGCTTCCGTTTTATAAAGATAAAAGACGAAAAGATAGTTCAAAAGGTTTGCCGAAAAAATTCATGATTTTTCTCTCGCCTCAGATTCTGGATTTTTGAAGAATACCCATAACCAGGCCAGGGCTAGCAGGAATTCCCCCACCGCGTCTAACAGGTAGATATCCAGAATCACGTCATTCAGGGCGTAGCGCACATCTACGGCTCCCAGACCTACGGCACTAAAGAACCCCAGTAATTGGGCGCTTTTCTCCTCTCTGGGTTGGAAGGCCGCTACCAGGAGTGTCGCCCCTATCACTAGCACCAGAATACCCACCGCCACCACCAACCACACTTCGTTTTTAGGGCCGGTCACGGCCAGAAAACTGGGCATGTGCCATAACGGCCAGATACCGGTTAGCGCGTAGTAAATTCCTTGCAGGATCAGGAGCCATTTTCGCATTTCCTTTCTGTTTTAGGTCTGTTTTAACCCTTTCTACGAGAAACTTTCACGAAGGCGTTTTTTTGGATAGTAAATTGCTTATATTTAGTAAACCAATAACTTTCAAATAACCACCCGTATGAAAAAACTCTTCTTGTTAGCCCTTTTCCTCTGCTTGACCACCCTTGGTTGGGCGCAGAAAAAATCTCCTACTGGTGTCTGGACCAACGAAGAGAAAGATGCCCGGTTTGAAATCTACCAGTGCGGCGATAAACTCTGTGGCAAAATTACTTGGCTGAAAGAACCCAACAGAGATGGCAAACCGAAAGTAGACCAATTCAACCCAGACCCTAAACTACAGAAACGCCCTATCATGGGGTTGGTTTTCCTGAAGAACTTTGCCCCCGTGGAAGAAAACAAATGGGACAACGGTACTATCTATGATCCTAAATCTGGCAAGACGTATTCTTCTTACATGAAAGTGCTGGGCAATGATAAGCTGGAGGTGAAAGGCTACATTGGTATTTCTTTGATTGGCCGCTCCCAGACTTGGACTAGGGTACAATAACATACAGTTCTTCGGTTTAGCTTCTGCCTGGAATTGGCTTCTTTGGAGAAGATGCACGGAATATGCTGTTCCCTTGGCTTTGCAGCTTAGCGTGGATATTGGCAGGTGCATGGAATATGCTGTTCCCTTGGCTTGTCTGCTTTTCTCATGGGTGCAAGTGCAGCTCTTTGCATAGTTTCCGCTAAGCGCTCGGGGAAGACTGGAACTGGGGAATGCGTGAGAGACCAGGCACTGCCTTGTCTCTCACGCATTCCCTTCTCCTGCAAAGGCGTATTCCCCTCCTTGGAGGGGTTGGGGTGGATATTACCGTGCACCAATCATTCAGTGGTGGTATAAGGTACAATTAATGAGAAACGCATCGTCCCTGAGAGCAGAGCGGGAACCTTGGTAAGGGTTCCGCTCTGCTCTCAGGGACGATGCGTTTTCCGGGGGATGGATGAAAGGCCGCTCTGAAATTTAAACGCTTGCAAATGGTTAGTAAAGATCTACGATGGTGATCTTCTTGTCTCTGAAGGTAAAGGACTCGCCTTTGGTTTTACCGGCCATGGCCTGGAAAACGGGCGAAGCCGCTGAGATGGCAAAGTATTTCTCCCCGTCAATGTTGATCTCCCCCAGACTTACCGAGATAAAATAGTTCTGGGCATCTGTCCGCACAATAGAGCCCAAAGAAACATCATCGTTCACTTTGTTGCGCACAATCCGTTTCAGGATGCTCAGTTTCCCCATGGCTTCATCCAACTGTTTGGCAAACATATCACGCTGGATATGGCACGCCTCCCGGAAGGATTCAAACTTGTCTTCCATTGCCCCCTGGCTTTCATTGGCACTGGATTGCGCTTCTTCCATCGCTTGGCGGGCATGGTCTACGAAGTCTGTCTGTTGGCGCAGACACTCGTCTAACAATCTATGTTTTATATCTAGGTCAAGGGTAGTTTCAGTAGTCATAGACATAGTTTTAGGTGGTACAATTATACGTTTCTACTTATCAAACATGGGAAAACAACCTGTCTGCCAAAAATGCTTTCTACCTAATAGAAAGGCTGTTTTATGGGTAGTTTTAGGAAAATAGCCCGTAAACAGCAAAGAGGTTGTTTAGAAGGACTTGCAAAGCTTTAAACTGATAAATTTAACTTTTGTTGGCAGAAAACAATGAAAAAAGAAGAATAATATCATTATAGCTTCAAAACACGAAGCTGCGTGTAGGTTTCTCCTCGTTTTAGCCTCAGAAAATAAGTGCCCGCCCCCAGGTGAGCAACGGAAAAAGTAAGGCCAGAGGGCACAAACGTTCTGATGTGCCGACCCAACACGTCATAGATGGCAATTTGATCGGGTAACCCACTCATGCCTTTCAGGTTCACTTCGCCCAAGGTTGGATTGGGGTAGGCTAGTACCACCTCAGCACCCGAAGGAATGACCGAGGCATCTTTTGTGAGAGTGTTGACAGACTCTAACAGCCATTGGTCTGGATCTACTTCAATGCTCAAAACCTCGCCAGCTACGGTGAACCGATAATCTTCTACATTCTGGTCTTGCTGCACCAGCACAAGCGTGTCTTTCACCGAGGTTCTGATCCTGTATTCCACTTCTGTTTTAAAGAAGGGAGTGGCTTGGCTGGAGGAAGACTGTCTGCTTCTGAGGTACACCTGATTCCCTTGCTGCGCCCAGGCAATATCGAAAACGGGGAAGCCCTCGCCGTATACCCATTGGTCAAAGAAATACTGGAGCGAGCGCCCGCTCACGCGTTCCACCACCCGCTGGAAATCTCTGGTACCAGCCACCTGGTAGCGGTATTGTTGCCGGTATGCCTGCAGGGCCTGAAAAAACAGCGCATCGTTCTGTAAGGTGTGCCGCAGCATGTGCAACACCAAAGCCCCTTTTCGGTAAGACAGGGCAGAACTGAAGATGCGAGATACGTTGGTGCTGTCCTTCACAAACACAGATCCCTGCGGTTGGCTCAGAGCGCCCTGGTTGGCGCGGTTCAGCCAGTCCATCCGTTCGGTGGGCAGCAGTCGTTCAATGGCCAACAGTTCGCTGTAAGAGGCAAACCCTTCGTTGAGCCAGATATGGCTCCAGTCTGCGCAGGTAACCTCGTCGCCCCACCATTGGTGGGCCAGTTCATGGGCGGTTAGGGTGAATTCAAACGTAGACTGGGTGGTCATGGTTTGGTGCTCCATGCCGCCGCCAATGGGAGCCATGCTGTGCCCGTACTTCTCCTGGTGGAACGGGTAAATGCCGTATAATTCTGAAAACAGCTGCAAAAACTGCCCTGTGCGGTCGAGTTCGGTCTTGAAAGTAGAGAGCGTCTGCGGATAGATATAATTCTGCACCAACACCGGCTTAGAGGCTCCCGGAATAGCTGCCTGGTAAGAATATTCCTCATACGGCCCCAAGGCCACCGAGATAAGGTAATAGGCAATGGGGTAATTTGATTTCCACTCATACCGGTGTTTCTGATGGGGCAAGGGCGTCACCCGCTGCAGAAGCCCGTTGGAACCCACTTTATTGGCGACATCAGTAGTTACCCACACTTCCACCGAATCTGCCTTGTCTTCCAACAGTTGCTTGCACGGAAACCACTCTGAGGCGGCAAATGGCTCACTTAAACTCCAGGCATACTGTCCCCACGGAGTAGTGGCCGTATTATACCCGTTCCCAATGGCCGCACTGGCTCCCGACGGGGCTCTTCCGGCGTAAAACACCTGTAGCTGGAACTTGTCTTGCCTGGCTTTGGCAACCGGAAGCACCGCTATGACTTCGCTGCCCGTCCGGCGGATGGTACAAGGGGTTCCGTCTAACAGTACCTGCTGGATGGTGAAGTTGGGGTGCAGTTCAAAGGCGAATTCGGCTAAGTTGTTTGCCAGCGCCGAGGCGTACAGCATCACATTGCCGCTAATGTCCAGAGAATTTCGCTCCAGCGCCAGATCCAGTTTATACCAATGCAGGTCATACTGCCGCATGCGTTCTCTATGGGGCAGAGACGTGATACCATCGGCTAGTAACAAGGGGCTGGTGCTTAGTCTGGCAGCGGCACAGGAATGCTCTTCTTTACCTTGAGCCAAGCTGTAATCCAAGCCGCCTATCACCCACACAACCAGGATATGTAAGACCGCTTTTAGGGGATATAGATTGGAGATGCTTGGTACACGTATTTTCATAGCACAGATATACGATTTGGCCCGAAAGAAAAGTAGTGTTGGAACGCGAAAAAGGCCTGAGAATTATTTCCAGGCCCTTCCCTTATCGTTGAACCTGTTCAGTAAAGCAAAAGAGAGGGGCATTGGTAAGACCACCATGCATCTTACAAGTCAGAAATGCAGTAGGGAAATGATTTTCATCTGCGGGACAGGGAGGATTGCAATAGAAAAGACGCAAAGTATTGCGTCTCTACGTGCATAATAATCAAACAGCAATTTCCTTTTCGGCGTCTTTTTCTAAAAACAGCCTGAAAACGGAACAGCCGTAAAAAGCGAATGCCCCCTCCTTACGGGAGCGGGGCATTCCACAACACACGTTGAACCTGTTTAGTAAAGCAAACGTCACTGCACCACCACTTTGCCCGATTGGATTGATTTCCCGACCTGAACCTGCACCAAGTACATGCCCCGGCCATATGTATTCAGATTCAGGTTTTTGGTGAATTGCCCCTGCACCGTGCCCAGGTCTTCCTGGTACACCGTCTTTCCCTGGCTGTCTACAACCCTAATTTCCGCTTTGGCCTTCTTTTCAGAAAAGAAGGCTAGATTCACCTCTCCGTTGGTGGGGTTAGGCGAAAACCGCAGATCTAGCGGGGCGGTGGCTTCCTTCTTTTTGCTTTTCTTCTTGGTGTTCAGCGTCTCTGCCTGTGCAGGCCCCTTGGTGGCTTTCAGAACAAGGACTTGGCTCTGGTCTGCGCTCCTTAACCTGATGACGTTGTAGTCGCCGGTTTCCAGGACTTCGGGTGCCCTGCCTTTCCGTAGTCTGGTTACTTTCACTTCGCCGGTGGTACTGTCTTTCGCCACGCGTATGGTTTCCTGCATGGAAAAAGTATCTGCCGAGAGTTGCAAAGCGCTGTCTACCCTGAAGAACCGCTGGTGCTTTGCCAGCGAATCCAGCTTGATGGTTCCGTGGATCATTCCCCTATTTCCATAGATATGAATGGTACGGGCTTTCATTCCCCTTACGGAGTCACCGAGCGGGTGAGCCCTGATAACGGACACGCCTTTGACAGAGGTGAAAGCCGTATCTGACGCCGCTCTATTGAAAACCATCACCTTCAATGAATCAAGACTCTGGGAAGGCAAATACCCAATTGCCTCCAGCCCCTTCGCCGCAGATAACTCCAAAGGCTTGATAGCCCTGGCTCCCAGGCTTTTCAAGGATTCGCCGTTGGCCTGCAGCTTCTTGGCGGCCTCTTCAAACGTCATTCCGTGGGCAAGGGTAAGGGTGGTATCCAGCACATAGAAGGTAGCTCCTTCCTGCTTCAGTATCTTCACTTTCGCTTGTCTGGCCGGGGCCGCCTTGGTGCTCTCTTTTGTCTGGGCCTGAGCCGGTGCAAAAGAAGCTCCTCCCAGCAGCAGAAAAGAGAGCAGGCTCAGTACTAAATATTGTTTCTTTCTCATGATCATTGTAATTTGGGAAAGGGTATATGTTTGATACCTACAATATTACCGGGTATCTTTTGAGAAAGAGGTTAAGGTCAGGTTAAAGTCTGTTAAACAAAAGTTAAAGTGAAGTTTGGCCTCAATTAAGCCTTTATCTTTGTAGAGATGAAAAAGAAAACGCTGCTTTTGGTGATTGTCCTCATGACTATTTCCCTGGTAGGGCTGATAGGGTTCCAGGTCTACTGGATTCATCATGCGGTACAGATGGAAGAAGAGGTGTTTGACCGAAACGTGAATGATGCCCTGCATCAGGTAGCCCGCCGGTTAGAAACCCAGGAGGCCATGCATTTCCTCAAAGAGGAAGCCCCCCAGATCAGGGCTGCGGCTTTGTCGCCCGAAGTGCCAACCTTGCCAGCGCTTCCTCCGCCCGCCGAAGAGATTCCCCTTGTTTCTGCGGAACCTCAGCCAAAGCGCGCTCCAAAAGTTGTAGCGTACAAGGCCACGGCTTCTAACTCACGCGTTCCGCAGAATATAACGTTTTCACCCGCACCTGTACCCACATCACCCTCCCACCATGTTACCATATCTGGAAGTTCTGTGGTGATAAGCGATGGCAAAGCGGTTGCGTTTTCTTCAGGTACTGAAATAAAGGCCGGAACTCACCTAAGAGGCACCCGAACGGTAGCCCAGCCCAAAGAGCAGGTGGAAATCTTTGGGGGAGGCATCACAGATTCAGTTATTGTTTGGAAAGTGCTTGCCGCCCAAAAGCCTTCCCTTGACTCTATCATAAAAAGCCAACCCCTTGCTTTTCATAGGGCCAAAGCAGACCAGGAGGTGGTTTTCAGAATGAGCCATGATTCTGTTGCCCGGGCAAAACAAAACGAACTGCTTCGCCAGATCAAAGCCAAAAACATCCGCGAAGTGAGGGTGCACGGGAAAGCGGTAGACATAGTGGTAGATTCCATGCCCAGCAAAACCTGGAGGCAGGCCATCACGCTGGCAGTTGACTCACTGGGCAACACCATGACCCGGTATTTTCCCGCAGACAAAGGACTAGTGAAACCAGCCAAAGTAGTTTACACTGACAAAAGCTTCACTACCACCCTGCCTTCTTCAGCAACACTTTCCAAAAAGAAAGCCACTTCCACCCGCCCTGTAAAAAAACTGGTTCAGGAAAAAGATCCCCTCCAAAAGGCCCAAGCCAAAGCCCAGCACCTGAACAAAGTGATGCAGCAGATGGCCGTGGAGTACGTGCGGAAGGAAAAGCCGTTGGCCCAGCGGCTGCATGAACTGAAATTAGACGAACTACTCACCACCGAGTTAGCTAACCGCAACATCACCATCCCCTACAACTCCACGCTGCAAACCGCCGCCAGCCCCGGCGAACCTAGCATGGTACTGGCCTCTTCCAACAGCAGCATGCTCCCCACCCACCTGCGGGAAAACGAATACGCCGTCCGGCTTTTCCCCAATGACGTGATGACGGCCCCCGGCTTTCTGCTGCTGAACTTCCCAGACCGGAACCTCTATGTCTGGCAGAGTCTGCTCATTCCGTCGGCCATCTCCGTGCTGTTTACGCTTATCATTATTCTTACCTTCTCGTTCACGCTGTACACCATTTTGCGGCAGAAGAAAATCTCCGAGATCAAGAATGATTTCATCAACAACATGACGCACGAGTTCAAAACGCCCATTGCCACGATTTCTCTGGCGCTGGATGCCTTGGTGAACCCGAAAGTGCGGACAGACGAGGCGCGGGTAGACTATTACGCCCGCATTATCAAGGACGAGAACCGGCGCATGCACCAGCAGGTGGAAAAAGTACTGCAAACAGCCCAGATGGAACGCAAAACCTTACAACTGGCCTTTGAAGAGGTAGATGTGCACCAACTGGTCAGGAAGGCGGCCGAACCATTCCAACTCCACATTGAACAGCGCCAGGGAAGCCTGGATCTTAAGCTGGAAGCCCGCACGCCGTATGTCTGGGCAGATCCTGGGCACCTGGCCAACATGATCGGTAACTTGCTGGACAACGCGAACAAGTACTCCCCCACTGCGCCCAAGATCGTGATCCAAACCACCACCATTGCCAAAGGCATCCATATCTCGGTAGAAGACCAGGGCCGGGGAATGTCTAGGGAAGCGCAGAAAAAAGTGTTTGAGAAGTTCTACCGGGTGCCCACGGGCAACGTGCACAACGTGAAAGGGTTCGGCCTGGGCCTGAGTTACGTCAAAACCATGGCCGAAGCCCACGCCGGCAGCATCCACCTGCGCAGTGAACTAGGCAAAGGAAGCAAGTTTACCTTATGGCTTCCTTTGCAAAAACAGGTCAGTTAATCCAATCCCATTCTTAACGCATAACACCCATGATGGCAACCCCTGACACCCGCCTGCTTCTGGTAGAAGACGACCCCAACTTCGGGATGGTTCTCAAAGACTATCTGGAGCTGCACGACTACGCGGTGACCCTTTGTACCGATGGCATGCAGGGACTACATACGTTCCAGAGAGAAACGTTTGATGCCTGTATTCTGGACGTGATGATGCCCCTGAAGGATGGCTTCTCATTGGCCACGGACATCAAAAAAGCCGATCCTGCCATGCCCGTTATCTTTCTCACGGCCAAAGCCATGAAAGCCGACATGCTGGAAGGGTTCAGGATTGGGGCCGATGACTACATTACCAAACCCTTTGATTCTGAGATCCTGCTCTGCAAACTGAAGGCCATTCTGCAACGCAAAGTCCTGCCGGCAGCCGCCCAGAAAGCAACCGCCACAGAATACCAACTGGGTTCTTACCACTTCCACTTCAAAAACCGCCTTATCACCCGCGGAAGCGAAACCCAGAAACTCTCGCCCAAAGAAGCCGAGTTGCTCCTACTCCTGTGCCACTACCTAAATGACGTGCTGCCGCGCGAAGTGGCCCTCAGCAGAATCTGGAAGGACGATAACTATTTCACCGCCCGCAGCATGGACGTCTTCGTAACCAAACTCCGCAAATATTTGAAAGCCGATCCATCCGTGGAGATTATCAACGTGCACGGCAACGGCTTCCGCCTGGTAGCCCCGGTGAACGAAACCCAATTGGTTTCCCCTACTCTGTGAAACCTGCCGCTCTTGGCCTTCTATTTTAGCGTGTTTTATGCCTGTTTTTGCAAAAACAGGCATAAAACACGCTTTTTACATTTTGTTGGGGCCGGGGCAATGGGAAGAATGTAGGGGCACGTCCTTGTGGTTACCCCTGCAATATTGAAATCTGAGAAGATCCTAGAACAGAAATGAAAAACGTATCACTCGCCAGAGGCGAGCGAGTGACCAATCTTTAAAACGCGCAAGGGCAACTATAGGAGATTCCTCCTACAATAACCGCAAAATTCACATGCACCAACCTCATCGTTTCTGCCCTTATTTCTGAAAAACAGGCCTGAAACGCCAGGCACCGAAAACATTTAAGCAGCGGGCTGTACAGGAACAGAAATATTTTAAGCATCTTCACAGCCCTAAACCACCATAGGCTTTTACGTAAACAGATTCCTGCATGAAGCGCATTGCTATTTTCCCGGGCTCTTTTGATCCTTTCACCAACGGCCACTATGACGTGGTACAGCGCGGCTGTGCGTTGTTTGACCACATCATCATTGCCTTGGGGAACAACAGCAGCAAGAACCGCTATTTCCCGGTGCAGGACATGGTAGAAATTATTGAGGGAGTTTTTAAGGATAACCCGAAGGTGCGGGTACAGGCCTACAAAGGCCTCACGGCCGATTTCGCGAAGGAAGTGGATGCCCGGTTTCTGCTGCGCGGCTTACGCAACACCACCGATTTTGAGTATGAAAATACCATTGCGCAGGCAAACCGGCACGTAAACCCAGAGCTGGAGACGGTCTTTCTCATCACCTCCCCTTCCCTGGCGGCTATCAACTCCTCCATCATTAGGGAAATTCACCGGTTTGGCGGCAACGTGCAGGATTTTATTCCTTTCAGCCTTTCTTCATTGCCTGCAGATAATCCCGGATAACAAACTGGATAGAGGCATAAGACTCCGGCAGTACTTCCAGCACCTCGTCTGGGGTCATGAAACGCACTTCCTCAATGAATTCTTCAGCCTGCGGCTTCATGTAGGTATCATCCAGGCACTGCATGGTAAACCAACTGGTTTTCTTCAGAATCTTGTTGCCTTTGTAGGCGTACGAGTGCCAGGTGCTGGGTAATTCGCCGGTGATGGCTACTTTGATGTTGCACTCCTCCTCCACTTCGCGCAGCGCGCCCAGGGTGGTTTCCTCAGACTTCTTGATCTTTCCTTTGGGCAGATCCCACATGCCCATGCGGTAGATCATCAGGATTTTGCCGTCTTTGACCACCAAGCCCCCGGCCGCCTTAATGATCTTGAACTGATCTTTGAGGTGATCTATGAGCTTCTTCTTTTTGTCGGTGACCAGGGTGAGCGACTCCAGTTTCTTGAGTTTCTTCACTTCCATGAGCCGCACCAGACGGTCAATCAAAGCCGAGTCCACCTCGCGGATCAGCACATCGCCCACCAGATCTTTCGACGTAAACTGCTCGTCTTTATCCAGCACCAAATCATACTTGTGCTTAAAGATCTTTTCACTGCTTTTTTTAATAATCAGTGGGATGTCGTTGATAAAGACATTCATGAAGGTATCGCTTATGTAAGGCGCGTAAGTAGCTACAAAATAAGAAAGAATTTTCATAGGGCACAAGCCGGGCAGACAAGGAAAAGATTACGACTATTTGTGTAATTTCGCCCATGCCACACACAGAAACCGCCGCCCAGATTGCGGCTTACCTCCTGGAGACCCAAGCGGTGCGTCTCCGTCCCGAGCAACCCTTCCAATGGAGTTCCGGCTGGAACTCCCCCATTTACTGCGATAACCGCGTCACGCTCTCCTATCCGCATATTCGTTCTTTCATTAAAAATGCGCTGGCGCAGGCCATTCAAGCCCGTTTTCCAGACGTGCAAGCCATTGCCGGCGTGGCCACTGCCGGCATTGCGCAAGGCGCTTTGGTGGCAGACATTCTGGACTTGCCGTATTTATACGTACGTCCCGAGCCAAAAAGCCATGGAATGGGCAACCAAATTGAAGGAAAGTTAGAAAAAAACCAGCGGGTGGTACTGGTGGAAGACCTTATTTCTACCGGAGGCTCCTCTTTGAAAGCCGCCAAAGCCGTGCAAGGCGCCGGTGGCGAAGTCATTGGCATGGCCGCCATTTTCACCTACGGCTTCAGCCAGGCAGATACTAATTTTGCCGCCGCGGGCATCCCAACCCTCTGTCTCAGCCACTACAACGCCCTCCTGGAAACTGCCGCTTCCCAAGGCTACATCTCCCCGGAAGCCATCACCACCCTGGAGCACTGGCGCCAGTCCCCGGATACGTGGGGGAAATAACTATTGAATGAATGAGAGATTGCATGATTGAGAGATTGAAGCTGTTTGGAGCTTTCTGCCTGTTTTCAGAAAAACAACCTAAAAACAGAGGTACAAGAAGCGGATGTTTACGCCAGAGTATAAACAAACTTCTTGATTTTGGCCTGTTTTTGTAAAAGCAGCCTGAAAACGACAGCATAAGCGGACGCTTGCACCAAAGGAATTGCTTTAAATGCCGGTTTATGAAAACTCTAAACAGGTTCTTTGTTTTATTGAAAGACCCAATAAGTGAATTGGAAATAAGATGGTCTAGGCATATCACTCAGCAATCATAATCCTGATTTCAAAAAATAGGGCTTAAACACGTATTCACACGTATGAACATTTTGGAATACGTACCCCTTTAACCACTCATTCGCTCAATCATTCAATCTCTCAAACTCTCATTTTACCATGAAAATCGGCCTGCTTTCAGATACGCACAGTTACCTAGATGACCGCATTTTGGCGCTGCTGGACGGCTGTGAGGAGATTTGGCATGCGGGTGATTTTGGGACGGCAGCGGTGTCTGAGCGTTTGGCTCAGGTAGCGCCGGTGAGAGGCGTGTACGGAAACATAGATGCCGGAGACGTGCGCGCCCTGCATCCCAAGAACCTGCGGTTCAGCTGCGAAGGGCTGGACGTACTCATGACCCATATTGGCGGGTACCCCGGCAAGTATGCGCCCGAGGTACGCGCCCTCATCAAAGAGAACCCTCCCGGTCTCTTCATCTGCGGGCACTCGCATATTTTAAAAGTGATGCATGACGCCAAGCACGGCAATTTACTCCACCTGAATCCCGGCGCGGCCGGAAAGCATGGCTTTCACCAGATGCGCACCATGCTGCGCTTTGAGGTGCTGGAAGGCAAAGTGCAGAAGCTGCAAGCCATAGAACTAGGGAAAAGGGCATAAAAAAAGTGTAACCGGTAAAGGTTACACTTTCAACTATTGTGTAGTGAGAGTAATCGCGTACAGTTTGCCGAAAGGCAGTAGGCGAACGAAAAAACGCAGAATTACTCAGCGGTTGCCACTTCCGCAGGAGCGGCTGGCGCAGTAGTGAAGCGAGCCTTCAACTCTTCAACATCTACGTTCTTAATTACCGGAGTAGACAACAATTGCTTGATGATGCGCACTTTGTTGTTCTGTCTTGCTTTATTCTTACGATCTTTTCTTTTTAATCTAGTAACTGCCATCGGTCAATATTTAAAATTGAATCGCAAAAGTAAGGTATTACTTTTACATTCTCAATAAATCAGCTTAAAAAAACCCATGAATTCTTTTATAGATCTGCGCAGCGATACCGTTACCAAACCTTCTGCGGGCATGCTGGAGGCCATGTTTCAGGCCCAGGTTGGGGACGATGTTTACAGCGAAGACCCCACCGTGAATGAATTACAGGCTTACGGGGCCAGCCTGTTTGGCATGGAAGCGGGCCTCTTCTGCCCTTCCGGCACCATGACCAACCAGATCGCCATCAAAATGCACACGCAGCCGCTCTCTGAGGTAGTCTGCGACCGTACCAGCCACATCTACGTCTATGAAGTAGGCGGAATCGCGTTTAACTCGGCGGCATCGGTGCAGTTGATTGACGGGGTGCGCGGCAAGATTTCCCCGGCGCAGGTAGAAGCCTCTATTAACCCAGACAACATCCACTTTGCGGTAACCAGCCTGGTTTCACTGGAAAACACCTGTAACAAGGGCGGCGGGGCTTATTATACGCTTTCGGAGATTGCAGCCATTTCTGAAGTTTGCCGAAGAAACAAGATTGCCCTGCACTTAGACGGAGCGCGGGTATTCAATGCCCTGGTTGCCTCCGGCGATGATGCCCGCGAGTACGGCCGCTACTTTGATACCATCTCGGTGTGTCTTTCCAAAGGATTGGGGGCGCCGGTGGGTTCTCTGCTGCTTGGCCCTAAACCGCTTATTGAACAAGCCAAACGGGTGCGCAAGGTATTAGGCGGCGGCTGGCGTCAGGCTGGTTTCTTGGCGGCGGCCGGGCTTTACGCGCTCCAGAACAACATCCAACGCCTACAGCTAGACCATGACCGCGCCACCCAGATTGGAAATGCGCTCCGCGCAGCAACGTATGTGACCGAAGTGATGCCGGTAGACACCAACATTGTTATCTTCACCCTGGCCCCCGAGGTGAACATGAACGGCTTTCTGGATTATCTAACAGCAAAAGGAATTCAGGCGTCGTCCTTCGGGCCGCAGAAGATCCGGTTTGTCACGCACCTTGATTTGAGTGATGAAATGATTGCGGCCATTCTTACGGCCATCGCAGATTTCAAGGCATAAACTACCTTTTGTCATATCTTCGTTTCGGGGCTATTTTCTTGAAAACAGTCCCGAAACGAGTTATACTTCAATACAGCTCCTTCTAAAAAATGGATAATCCTTTGAAGGAAATGATCTCTCCCGCCGCTTGGACGCGCGTGGGCTACCTTCGGCGTCTGCCGCTTTGCTTACATTTTAGTAGCGGAATAAATCAAAGGATGCATTCTTTCATCCTAGAGGATAGTATGGCCGTACTGAAAAGGCTGTGAATAAACGTTATTGCCGTTTGCTACCAAGATCCTTTCAGAAGGACAGGAAAAAATAACACACGTTTGTTTCTGTCTTAGTACTTTGTTTATACATCAAAAAGATAACAGGAAGCGTCTAGCGGCTCATGTATCCCCCACGCGAATATTGTGTTTTAGTTTATCATTACTTTTCAGAACTACCCAAGAATATATTTTACTATATTTAACCCGCAAGTAACTAATCTTACTATAACACAATTAAATATTATCTTTTAAAACCTGCTTCTATTCTAAACATCTACACCCTTACCTCTTTGCATGAAAACACGTTTACTCCTCGTTTTTACACTTTTCTTGAGTTTTCAACCTAAAGGCTACGCCCAGAACGGCTTTTATGAACCGGGCTACATTTTGCAGGCAGGTGATACCCTAAAAGGCTTTGTGGAACGAACCGATGAAACAAAACTTAGCCTAGGCATCAATTTTAAGCCTGATCAGGCGGCTGAGATGCGCCATTACTCCCCAGATGAACTTGCCGGATTTGGCTTTATTGACAAAGGCTTACATTTTGAACCGGTGTATATGACCATCCGCAGCATCTCTCCAGACAGTAGAATAAAAAGGTTCGCTAAAAAGATGGTAGCAGGGCATACTACTTTGTACAGGTTACAACTACCTCAACAAGAGCTATCTCAGGAGTACCTAAAAGACAATGCGCATGTGTACATTTTAAAAAAAGACACTGCCTTTTACACGTTGGCTCAATATGAGGTAAGCACAAATAATGGAGTTAGGTTTGAGAAGAGGTATATAGGCCTGTTGATTTACCTCCTCAATGACTGCCCAGGTATTGCCTCTTCGTCTTTTAAAAGGCTTGCTTTCAAAGACGAAGCAATGGCGCAGCTCATCACTCAATACAATGCGTGTAAAGACCCGTCAACTGCAAGTGTGGAACACACTTATAAGGTAAAGGCGGAGGTGAAATGGGGGCCAGAGGCTGGCTATACGCATGTGTTCGCACCAGACAATATTACCTTTCTTGATGGTAGGGGCTTTTGGGGAGGAGTTTTCTGGGACATCACTAAACCAGACATCAGTCGTAAACTAAGCACCAGGGTTGGGCTTAATTATCTTCACTTGAACTACAATTATACCGCCCATTCAAGAGACGGCTACCCTGCCAAGCCTTATACAGTTGCAGAACAAATGCACATGCTCCGGTTACCACTACAGGTACAGTATAACTTCAATAACGCCCCAGAGAAGCGGTTATCTCCATTCCTCAGCTTCGGTTTAACCCCACAATTCTCGGCAAACAGTGCATTGAAGGACATAGACATGGTTCCATTTCTCAACTTTGGAGCTGGCGCTTATATTCAGCAATATAAAGTGAGTGTTTCAGTAGAGAATATGGGGTTTGGCTTTAAAAGCGATAAAATTATTTCCCTTGGCGTGGGTTACGTGCTGAAAAAAAGGAACAAGAAGCATTGAAGGTCGTGGGGGTAAGCGCTCTTTTCACCCTCATGCCAATAAGGGTTGGTTGTTTTAGGGCTGTTTTCATAAAAACTCCTCTAAAACAGCCAACCGGTTGCTTCCTTGAATTTAGGGGATTAGAAAGTTGAAACTGGTGTGGCACGCTTCCAAGCACTTCTGATAACGGGCTGAATACTCACGCACGTGCACCAGAACTGTTACGGGAAACGGCGGCCCTGGCTTTGGACTAGCGCTTACATTCTCTACTATACACTTGTTCCATGTCATTTACCCGGCGTCTATATTTGGCGGCTTTACCAGGGCTGCTCCTACTTACGGCAGGAAGCGGTGCCCTGCCAGCGAAGCCCATGGAAAGCACCAAGCCCAGGAGGCACCTTGCCCCCACGTTCCAGACGCTCAAAAGTCAGTTGTCCTCTGTTTCCATCAGCAGTTTTTTCGCGGGCAATGATTCTACGTCCTGCGTGATTCCGTTCACCCGGGCCGGAAACCTGATCTTGATTCAGGCAACCGCCGACACGACTATGGGTAACTTCATTCTGGACACCGGTGCCCAGAACCTGGTGCTCAACATCACATACTTCCGGGATTACCCTAAAATACAGGACTCCAGGGCCCAAAGAACCAGCGTGACCGGTTCCTCGGCCACTGTCCTGAAAACCGTGGTCAGGAACTTCACCTTCGGCACGCTCAAGCACTCCAGAATCAAAGCAGATTTAATTCCCTTGGGGCACTTAGAGAACACCAAAGGGGTTAAAATACTGGGCTTGCTGGGCATGGAGCTGTTCAGGCAGTGTGAGGTGATTATTGATTATGAACGAAGCCTCATTTACCTGCACCAGATTGGCAGAAAAGAGAGCAACACCTACCGGAGCGCGCAGTTGCAGGACACTTCTACGTACAACACCATTCCCATTGACCTGAAAGACAACCGTATTATTGCCCACACGCAGATTGATGGCAAGAAAATTGACTTCATCATTGACTGCGGCGCCGAGACCAACATTCTGGACAGCCGGTTGCCCAACAGGATTTTTGAAAATGTGGACGTTACCGGAAGGGTCATGTTGACTGGTACGGGAAACCGGAAAATTGAGGCGCTGCGCGGAAATCTCCGCAACCTCCGGTTCGGCAACCAGGACATTGCCCTGCTGCCCGTCTTGATTACCAGTCTGGAGAACACCTGCTTTTCTTACAACGGGTGTATCAATGGGGTGCTGGGGTTTGACTTTCTGGTGGTCAACAATAATAAAATAGGCTTTAATTTTGTGAAGCGCGAACTGTATATATGGAAATAGACATTCACCGGACTTTTTGGCGGCGGTTGCTGCGTACCTGCTGGTGCACTATCTTGTTGGTAGTTGCCCTGCACGGGCTGGCCTATGCCCAGGCTCCGGTTAATAAGTACCTGGTAAAAGACGGCAAGATGTTCATTGAGCTGAGCAAACACCTCTCTCCGGCGGCGCTTGACTCTTTTCTGGTTCAGTTCAACCTCACAGACGTGGGCCTGAAACAGTTCTTCCAAAGCAATACCGCAGATTCTCTCCGCCAGCAGGGCTGGCAACTGGAGCAAAACAATGACCAGATTGTTATTTTCAGCAAGCCTTTCATGGTTTTTGAGCACATCAAGAACCCCGTAGACAGGATCATCTTCACCACCAACGAGGCAAAATCCACCTTATCCCGGGCCCTTAACCGGGGTGTGAGGTACGGGTACAACCGTTTCAAGAACCAGAACGCCTATGCAGAAAAAGACTCGGTGGTTACCTTCTGCCTCCGGAACGCGCCGCAGGCCAGAAACGTTTTCTTAGCCGGAAGCTTCAATGCCTGGTCTCCCACGGCGCTGCCCATGGCCAGAACAGACAGCGGCTGGGTGGCCCGCGTCACCCTTTCGCCCGGCAAATACTGGTACAAATTTGTGGCAGATACCCGTTGGACTGTTGACCAGGAAAATCAGCTGCGGGAAAACGATGGGCACGGAAATGTCAATTCGGTCTTTTACAAAACCAATACGGCCTTCCGGCTACCCGGCTTTCAAAACGCCAAACGGGTGTACGTTGCGGGCTCATTCAATAACTGGCGGGAAAAGGATCTTCTCATGACCAAAACCGGCCGCGGCTGGGAATTGCCTCTGTACCTGCCGCCCGGAACCCACATCTACAAGTTTATTGTGGACGGGCAGTGGTACCATGACGCCGCCAACCCAGAAACGGTACCAGACGGCCACCAAGGGGTGAACTCCCTGCTCAGGATTGGAACCCCGTACCTTTTCAAATTAGACGGTTACACCATGTCCAAAGAAGTGTTCCTGGCGGGCACTTTCAATGACTGGCGGGACTTTGAGTTACAGATGAAGAAAACGCCTGCGGGCTGGGAACTCCCGTACACCATTGGCCCCGGCAACTATGAATACAAGTTCAAGGTGGATCATCAGTGGGTGTTAGATCCCGCTAATCCGTTGAAAGTGGGCAACCCAGACCAAACCGGCAACTCATACCTAATCATCTCCCCCAACCATACGTTCCGCCTGCGGGGCTACGGCAATTCAAAAGTGGCGTATGTGGCCGGAGACTTCAACAACTGGTCGCCAACCGCCCTGCCCATGAAAAAAGAAGGCAATGACTGGGTGTTCAGCGTTCACCTTCCGGCAGGCAAGAACCGCTATAAATTCTTCGTGGATGGCGAATGGATCCTTGACCCCGCAAACAAACTCTGGGAGCAGAACGAATACGGAACCGGGAACTCCATCCTCTGGATAGAGCAATAGAGGCATCTTCCGCTAAGGGTTCCTGGGGCTGTAAAGAACCAGGTAAAAACTGTTTCTGGCCTGGTTTTCATAAAACACGGTAAAAACAGCAGAGTCCCAGGAGGCCTCCCCCCCGGTCTGCCCAGACAGGCCGGAAGAAAGCCCCCTCTAGTAGAGAGGGAGGAACCACGCTGATGCGTTTTGGGGCTGTTTTGCGGAAAACAGCCCCAAAACGAAGAAACCTGTGAGGTCTCCAAGACCTCACAGGTTTAATAAGTACTGGCGCGAGACTCCAGTCTCGTGACAAGGGAGGAAGCGAGTCTCCAGACTCGCCGGGAACCACCGGCAGAAGTACGGAACATCGTTGTGCGTAGAGTTAGCGCCAGCGCTCTACGCACCATAGGACAGCCAATCGCCTGATTGGCGAGTTATCGGCACCGACGCTAAGAGGTCTTTGGAGGCAGGCGGAATGGCAAAGAGAGCCAATTAAAAACGACTCGCCAAGAACCACGGGCAGTTTTGCGTACGTCGGGTTTGATTTCAGGAATAGGAAGAGAAGGCGTTTATACGGTTGTTTTGAGAAAACGGGCACAAACCAAGACGGGCCTATGAACGCCTTGGTTTTGAAGTTCAGGGGAATCACCTATCTTATGTCCATAAAGTATATTCACAGGAATCAAGCCCCTATTCTTATCTTGTCAACTGATTTCCAGAGCTGCGTAGGGCAACAGCATTGGGAATAGATCTAAAATTGTTCAGGGTTACACTATGCACTACCTTTTCTTCGTTTTCCATCTCAGCTTACTAGGAATCATGGCGCAAGTGACCGGCTGTTCCCAGGCCGCGCCACCTCCCCTCCCTCCCATAGGCCTAAGTTCTGCAGAAGCCGCAGACGGTAGAAAGGCGGGCATAATTCCGTATAGATCTGAGTGGGCGTACCAGCTGGATGTGTCAGAGAATAACTTTGATCTGTGGTTTGACGGCACGTTGGGCGACAACCCAGACACCCCTACTTCCTATAACCTGAAAGGGGTAATGGAAACCACCGAAACCATGTTCACTTTTCCTCCCGAGCTGGAAGTGGAACTGGCGCAGATCAACTTTTATGACGGGAAAGGCAGCTCTAGCAATCCCCTGAAGGTGCACTTGCTGTTGACGGATGGGAAACGGATAGAGAACGCGGTGCCTGACTTTCATGGAAATCAGTATTTAGCCTGGCTCCGCCACGAGATTCCCGTCAAATACCAGAAAGTAAAAGCGGTTATCTTTCTGATGCCCAAAAACATGACCCATTCCACGGATGAGGGAATCTACCCCAGTGAGATCCAGTTTGTAGGCAAGTACACGCCTTACATGGCGCCCAAAGCCGTGCCCGTTACCCGGGTGAATTTCCGGAACATGTACGGGGTCAACTCTTTCCCCTGGGATAACACCGGCAGGGAAGCCAATCAGAGTTCCCCCGGCACCGTTTCCCAACTCTCGCGCTTTGAGCACATGGGCTGGAACCGCGCTTATGACGACTGGCACCTGTTTGAGGCCGTGAAAGACGATTACCGGTTCGCCCCGGCCCACAGCGGCGAATGGAACCAAGACCGGGGCTTCGCCCGCTTGAAAGAACGGGGGGTGAAAAGTATTCAGGCCATCAAGACCATTCCCGCCTGGATCACGGATACCTATCCGAAATCACACGTAGACAACGTAAGTTACCGGAACGGGGAGAATGCCTACCACCCTTACAAAGGCAACGTGGCCTTTTACAACAACCTTTCCTCCTTTCCGGCAGAGGGTGCCACCAACCCCAGGGATTTTCCCTTCACCACCAAAGAGCCAACCACCTATGTGGCCAATGACACCAAGCTGTGCTATACCTGGAACGGCAAAGGGTACGTGCTGAGAACCACCAATGACACCGTCACCTACCTGGATGTTTTCACCAAAGAGAACGCCACTGACGCCAACCCCGTGGGGAAACTCAAGAACGTCTTCAACAAAAACCTGGACCGGGACAGGGTTACCCCCGCTACCTACAAGGCTTTTGCGCAGATGGCCTTCCAATCGGCTGCGCGGTATGGAACCAACAAAGCCGTTGACCCAACCCTAGTCCTCACGCCCGACAAACTGGTGGGGCTTGACTTGCTGGATGGCGTGGAAGCCGGGAACGAGATGAACGCCCACTGGCACGGCCGGAAAAGGTACCTGAACCCCTACGAACACGCGGCCTTCCTCTCGGCGTTCTATGACGGGCACAAAGGAACCTTGGGGCCAAGAGCCGGGGTGAAAAAAGGCGACCCTAAGCTGAAGGCGTACGTGGGTGGCATTGTTTCGGCCAACCCAAGGTTCTACCGGGCCATGATAGACTGGTGCCGCGAAAACCGGGGTTACCGCAAAGACGGAACGGTAGACATTTGCTGGGACGTGGTGAAATACCACCAGTACACGACTTCCTCCGGTCTGGAGCAGCATAAAAACGGCCCTCGGTTCGCCATTCCCGCCGACATGCATCCCTCGGCCACCGCGAAAGTACAGGAAATGAAGAACCTGCACCAGCACCTGGTAGGCCGAACCGTACCCGTGCACATTGGGGAACTGGGGTATGATGTGGGCCCCTCAGAACAAGGCGCGGCCGATATCAAGAATTCCGCCACTGGCTATGTGAGTTCCCGCAAGCACACGCAGGGCGTCTGGGTATTGCGCGACCAACTCACCTACGCCTACCACGGAGTGGACGGGCTGCAGTTCTACATTCTGGAAGACCCCGTTTACCTGGAAGACCCGTATACTTCAAACGCCATCTACGCCTCCTCAGGGTTTTTCGCCCGCAATTTCGGGAAGTACCCCAAAGAGAAAAGGACAGCCGCCTGGTATTCCGCCCAATTCCAGAAAGAGTTCGGGGACTACACGCCGCAACAGTTAGTAAGTTCTGCGCCCATGGTGCTTAAGGCTACCCGTCAGAAAAGCGTGCTGTATGCGCTGTGGCTCCCGTCCATGACGGGCGAAGTGGGCACCCATACGCTGGCGTTGCCGGGAGTTACTTCCGTTACCTTGTATTCCCTGGTAGACAACGCCAGCAGCATGAAAAGCCAGGTAATCCCTATCAAAGGTTCTTATACCGCCAAGATCTCAGAGACGCCTATTTTTGTAAAAGTCAACTAGCCCGGTGTTCGTCCGGTAAGGGCCTCGTTTTAGGGCTGTTTTAAAAAAAGAGGCTATTTTCAGGAGCCTTTTGTAGGTGCTTCTTTGGTTAAGAGCATGTTTAAATTTCATTTTTGCGCTACAAACGGCCATAAAAAGAACCTGCGTTCGCCTTTTTCTCGCCCCGTAGCGCTGCTACGCGGCTCAAAAAACGCTTCCGCAGAACCTTTCTCTGGCCATTTTCGCCGGCAAACCTCAAATTTAAACAAGCTCTAAGGGCACAAAACAGAAATAATGATGCATCCTTTTGTCTCTCTGGAAGGATCTCGATAGCGAACTAGGAAAGCTTGGAGAAGCGTTACTACTGTCCGCCCGCAATGCTCCTTCCAGGATGGCAAAACTTGCCCTTTTACTTAAAGGCACTGGCACTTGCTTGAATCTGTTTGCGGAGAAGGAAAACGGTTTCCGGGCTGTTTTTGGGAAAAAAGACCAAAAACAACAAACCAGTTGCCCGTTATCGCCATGGGCGATTAGCTGGCGCTGCATCTGGGGCTTCTGAGTGGTAGGCGTGCTGAATGGAAATCCCATGTTTGAGATAGCTTCACAATAGATTGGCTAATTGAACGTATGTAAGGCAACTCACCGTTAAGCACTTATTTGAATTCCCACATGTATCTTTTTCTGCTCGCCTTCCACTCGCTCCTAAGCACTTTTGCCCCGCAGAGGCCTACTGCCGAGTTAATGCCGATGGTTAAGATTGGTGCCGTTCCCGCAGAAAAACTGGAATGGCTTACGTTAGAACAAGCGCTGCAAAAAAACAAGACCAAGCCCCGCAAGATCTTAGTTGACGTGTATACCAACTGGTGCGGCTGGTGCAAGAAAATGGACAAGCAGGTGTACCTGCACCCCGCCGTCGTGCAGAAACTGAACCAAGACTTTTACGTGGTGAAACTGAACGCCGAACAGCGCCAGCCTATCACCATAGAAGGTAAAACGTATAAATATTTAGAAAAGTACCGGGCCCATGAATTGGCGTTGTCCCTTCTTCAAGGGCAGATGAGTTACCCCTCCACCGTTTTCCTAAATGAGAAACAGCAAGTCATGCAGCGGGTGCCCGGCTTTATACCACCCAAAGATTTTCTGCGTGTTTTGGCGTATCTTTCGGAAAAATAGCCGGTAAACGGCTGCTCACCCAGGACTTACAACTTGTGATACCTTCCCTCTTTTCCCAAGATACCATAGTGGCGCTGGCCACCGCCGCCGGCCACGGGGCCATTGCCATCATCCGGCTTTCCGGGCCCGAAGCCGTTTCCATTGTACAGGGTGTTTTCAAAGGAAAGAACCTGACGCAACAACCCTCGCATACCTTGCATTTTGGCACCATCCGCGACGGGGAAAAGATTCTGGACGAGGTAGTTGTCTCACTGTTCAAAGCTCCTTCCTCTTACACCAAGGAAGACGTGGTGGAGGTCTCCTGCCACGGTTCGCCGTATATTACCGAGCAACTCCTGAAACTGTTCCTGCGCCAGGGAGCCCGCCTGGCCGAGCCCGGAGAATTCACCAAGCGCGCCTTCCTCAACGGTCAGTTTGACCTGGCCCAGGCCGAGGCCGTGGCTGACTTGATCGCCTCTGACTCCGCGTTGACGCACCAGGTAGCCATGAAGCAGATGCGCGGCGGATTCTCCCAGGAAATCAAAGCCTTGCGCGCCCAACTCATCCACTTTGCCTCCATGATTGAACTGGAACTGGACTTCAGCGAGGAAGACGTGGAGTTTGCCGACCGAGAGGCACTTCGCCGCTTGATCTCTACGTTGCAGCGCCTCATCGCAGGCCTGCTGCAATCCTTTGAGCTGGGAAACGTGTTGAAGAACGGAGTGCCCACGGTCATAGCCGGAAAGCCCAATGCCGGGAAGTCTACCTTGTTAAACGCCCTGCTCAACGAAGAAAAAGCCATTGTCTCTGACATACCCGGCACCACCCGTGACGTCATAGAAGACGAAGCCATGCTGGGCGGCATCCGCTTCCGGTTCATTGACACCGCCGGCCTCCGCGAAACCCTAGATAAAGTAGAAGCCATTGGGGTGGCCCGCACGAAAGAACAGCTAAAAAAAGCAGCACTGGTATTGTACCTTTTTGACGTAACCACCACCTCTCCTGCCCAACTTCAGGAAGAATTAGCTGCCTTGGCGCTGCCACAGATTCCTTATCTTCTGCTCGCCAACAAAAAAGATTTAGCTTCCCCTGAGCAGCTGGCTACCTTCTCCCATACAGAGAATCTGGTATTCCTGTCTGCCGGAACGAAAGAAGGACTGGAGGATCTGAAACAAACGCTCCTGGCGCAAGTGAACGCCCATGAAGCAATCACCGGCGACCGCACCATTGTCACCAACCTGCGCCATTACCAAAGCCTGCAACAAACGTCAGAGACTTTACTGGAAGTTCTCCAAGGCCTTAACAACGGCCTCACCAGTGATTGGCTCGCCGCCGATATCCGCCGCTGCTTGTTTTACCTGGGCCAGATTACCGGCGAGATCACCACTGATGATCTGTTAGACAATATCTTTACTAAGTTCTGCATCGGAAAGTAAAGACGTTAAGCATCATTAATTAAAATACATCAAATACAGTCTAAAGGCCTCTAAATGAGGTCTTTTTTTATGCTCTTACTTAATTTTGTTTTAATGTTTTTCATCTTGCTTAACACAAAGGTTGTTCCTTTTGTGTACATGTTACAAACATGAAGGAACAATGTAAGTACCCCATTTTTCGGACAGCTTAAATGAGACTTTTCTCAATCTTTACTATCACCACTATGTAGTGGTAATGTGGTAAACTTGCTGGGCATGCCCTGTGCCAGGGGAGAAGTTTTCCATATTTCCACTTCTGCTCTCCGGAGGCCATTCCTTTGGCGTTAGGTTTCCGAGCGCCTCATGTGGCCTTCTGGTGTTGTATTCCTCCATCCACTGCTCTGTCAGTTCTCTGGCCTCCTCCAACCCAAGGAACAGGTAAGCATCCGGTACTTCCCTGCGGTAGCTTCCGTTGAAGCGCCCGATGAAGCCGTTCTGCATCGGCTTGCCAGGCTGGGTGTAGTTAATGCTGATTTCTTTCCCCCTGCACCAACCGGTAAAGTCAGCGCTGGTGAACTCCGGCCCGTTGTCCACCCGGATGGCTGCCGGCTTGCCGCGCCAGTCAATGAGCTGTTCCAAAGCCCTGGTCACTCTTTTAGCGGCAATGGAAGTGGCTACCTCTATGGCCAGTGCCTCCCGGTTGAAGTCGTCTATCACGTCCAGGGTCCTGAACCGGGTGCCAGAGGCCAGGCTGTCACCCATAAAGTCCATGCTCCAGCTGCTGTTGAGCTCCGCCTGCTTAGCCAGCGGCTGCTTCACCCGCGCCGGCAGCCTTCGCTTGCCCTTTCTCTTTCTGTTGAGCCTGAGCAGCCTGTAGACCCGGTACACCCGCTTGTGGTTCCACGTCTTGCCGGCTCTCTTCAGGTAAGCCAGCAGTTTGCGGAAGCCGTAAGTAGGATGGGCGGCGGCCAACTCCTGCAGCGCCCCTATCACCTCAGAATCATCCCTGCGGCTCCTGTAGTAGAATTGGGAGCGGGCCAGGCCGGTCAGTCGGCAGGCCCTGGCAGCACTTATGCCGTAGTCCGAGACAATCTCCTCGGTCAGCTGCCTTTGCTGCCAGGGCCCCAGCCCTTTTTTGTGATTACCTCCTTGAGTATCTCGTGGTTCAGGCTCAGGTCGGCGAACATCTTCTTAAGCCGGGCATTCTCTTCCTCCAACTCTCTGAGGCGCTTCACATCGGAGGCTTCCATGCCCCCGTACTGGCTCTTCCACCTGTAGAAGGTGGCCCGGCTGATATTCAGATCCCGGCAAAGGTCCTCCGTCTTCCGACCGCCCTCGTTCTCATGGAGGGCTTTGATGATCTGGCTCTCGGTGAATCGTGTCTTCTTCATCTTCTCAGTTTAAATGTAAAACCTTTTTGTCTACTTTTAAACTGCCTTGATTTTAGGGGTACTTACAACAGAACCTCCGTTACCAAGACGTGCAGTGATAAATGCGCCAGCGCGGCATATAAGGCCAGGGTAAGGGCAGCTAAGATTGAGAAGAGCAACCTGGAGACAGCGCAGCTCAAGGCCCGGAAAACGGAGGAGCTGAGGGCCAAGGAGTTTCTATCCATCAATGAGGTAACCGAATTACTCCCCCTGAGCAGAAGGACTATCTACAGGCTCATAGAGGAAGGGGAACTGAACGCGGCCAAGTTCGGGGCCCGTGCGCTCATCAGGCGGGTTGACATAGACGCCCTATTTATCAAGCCCAAACACCCAGAGGCATGAAGATCACCAAGGTAAAGCTGCGCACCAAAGCCATGAAGGACAACAGGGAGAGCGTCCGCCTGGACTACCCCCCTATCCCGCACCTGGCTCCTTCTTGGATGTTCTCATGTACACCAGCTGCCATGATGATGAAGATGATGATGAACGGTCGGAGGTGATCACAGACTAAAGGCTTTACAACTTCTTCAACCCACCGGCAGCATGACAAAAAGCAGCAGAGAGATACTGGCCGATGTAGTGGCCGGAAACATAAGCCTTGAAGCCGCGGCACCTGCATTGAGACTGCATTGAGACTGGCCATGTAGAGAGAGGCACCTAATATTATTGCTAAACAGGAAGAAGACGGTACCTATTCAGTGGTGCATGCGATTTCTGGCAAGTTTAAGATGTCTGACATATTCGATAACCTCACAGTAAAAGGCCTCACGGAGAAGAATTCAATGTTAGGTATGGGGAACACAGTGGGATTCTGTTCAAAGCTACAGAGCAGGTAGGTTGAGTTTTCTTGCATATAAAAAAGGGATGGTTTTGCACTTATAGGGCCTACCTGTTTACAATTGTTAACCTTTTTAAGGATTTTCCGGGTAAAGGTGAACATGTAGGTAGCCTTCCTCCTATTGTCCAAGCGAGTAGGCCAGAACCTGAGAAAACCTAAAACTTTGAACGGTATTTTAGCCCGTCTCCCTCTCCTTACTAAACCGGATTTGAATCTTTCATAGAACTTACTTCTGCTTAACACTATATTATAAGGAAAAGTATCCTCATTCGCTCCTGTTGGGGTGCCGGTTTCGGGTGGTTTGTTGCAATCTTCCCAGTTGCCTCATTTCTGGCATGGCCCAGATAAAATGCTGATTGAGGTTAGCTAAATTCATCCCCCAAAGTTTTCCTAACTTTCTTTACTTCTTTTGGCCAACATTCGCTATATTCCTCTTTAAAGTAATTCTATGCGGAAAGCCTTACCCACCATTTTACTCTTTTTTCTGACCTTCACCCTAATGGCCCAGACTAAGCCGCTTGATATTGGTCTCCCTAAAGCGGCTAAGAGTGAGCGCAAAAAACTTCTCGCCTTCGGATTAACCCTTAACATGATAGGAGCTACAACCTACTTCCTTGTCCCCACCCTTATGTCCAAACCTATAGATTATTCCATAGGTACAAGGAAATTTTTAAAGGAGGCGCTAGATAGAAATGAAGGCCCCGAGGAGATAAAAAGAATTGAGTCTAGGCTGATCCAAGAGAAGAAGAAATACGATGATGCGATGGAAAAGAGGAGCAAAACCATCAAAGGAATCAGATATGCAAGTTCGGCTTTGTTTTGCGTGGGGTTATCCATCAACTTAGCCGCTATCTACAATAGAAAGTAAGTATTCGTAACAAAGTCCCTCCTACCTTTGGCAAGGAGAGTTTTTGATTAATTATAAGCTTATAGCTGCACAGGATTATTCCTTATCAACTGGTTAGCTTGGCACCAGTTCAGGCGCTCGGGTTTAATATGCCCAAAGATTGACTGCCTAAGTGTTTCCACGTCTTCACTCTCGTATCCTTCCAAGGCATCTATGACGTTCATTAAAGGAGCTGCTGATGGTGAGACTTCTCCTTTTATAACCATGGCAGAGATAGCCATCAAAACACGCCCTAGGGCTTTGGATTCATTGGGGAGTTGCTGAGGTTCAGTTTATATCCCTTTAAGTACGGAGACAGCATTACTTTATACTATTTGTCATCCCGGAAGGATCTTGTGGGCAAACTAGAACAGCTTTGATGGAGCGCAATTGCCGTTCGCAACCAAGATCCTTCCAGGAGGACAACAAGAAAAGTAAGTCAAACTAATTTTGTCCGCGTACTTAGAGCATTTAATTGAAAAAGAAGCGCTGAGAATAACATTGCTGCTTCTTTGACCCACATATTTCATTCTCCCCAATCTGATAGTTCAGCAGTGCTATGGATTTATGTTCGGGACAGTAGATTAGCCTCCATGAAGCAGTTGTCGCTTTCCTTTTGGCTATGCAGAGGAAAGCACTTGAAGACATGCACGAAGAAGAGAGTACTATTCCTTTTTAGTACTACTTGTACTAATACTGTCCAAAAACGAGAGAGTATTTTATAAAAAATCGCTTTGGCGCAAGTAGCACCAAAGCGATTTTTGGAATTGGATAACCATAAAGCAAAATGTAATTACTATTGCCTTAATAGCTGCAAATGGTCATTACATCTTGTTATTGTTGAATCGTTCTTTCTGTTCCGCAATCACAACGTTCAGCTCTTTGGCCAGGTTCTCATACTTGTTTACATCCAGAACCTTGATCTTGTTGATGTGCTTTTCGGCCTCTTCAAAGTTGTTGAGCCACATGTAGGCCTCGGCGCAGTTGAGGTGGGTGGCGGCGGCGACTTTGGCATCTATGCGCGCCTTCTTGTTGTTGGGGTCCGCCTCTTTCAGCGCATTGTTCCACAGTCCTATGGCCTTCTCCAGCTCCGCGGCAGCCTCGGCTTTCTTTTCCTGGTTAGCTATCTTGCTGTAGGCCGAGGTCGCGTTCTCGAATGCCTGGTTGAAGTCATTGTAGGACACCTTCTTATCCTTGACGTTGACAACCACCGCTGTTCTGGGAACCGGCGCAAAACCGTAGCGGCTCGCCAGTTCCTCTTTCACAATGTTCATGTTCCGGACAAGGATGGTTTCGTCCAGGTTGCGGAGAAAGGTGTTCTGGTTAGTGCCCCAGTATTTTTCCAGCGCCTCTTTGGATTTGTGCTCCGCCGAGGTGGCTATGATGACCTCATCCAACTTCTCAATAGGGGATTCCTGCAGGATCTTCCCGCCCTTGTCCTGCACCCGCAGCGTGATGGGGTGTTTATACGAGATCTCGTAGTAGTATTTGGTGCTGATGACCTCTGCCCCGTTTACTTTTGTCTTTGACTCCTTTGTTTTCTCAGAGATGTCCGCCGTGGCGAAACCGTTCAGCAACACAGTCACCTGCACATCGGCGTTGGCGTCTTGGCGGGTATACCCCGGGATCTGGACGTAAGAGTTGGCCAGCATGCCTGCATCGTGGATCTTGACCACATAAGGATCAGTGCCGATCACCGCACCAGTAGGCTTGCCCTCGTCTAAGAGGATCTTGTTGATGGCCTTGTCTTTGAGCGACATTTTCTTGTATGCCTCCTGGTCGGCGGCGGCCTTGGCTTTCAGATCCGCTACCTCCTGCTGGCGTGCGGCCTTGCTGGCTTCGGCGTCTTCCCGGTAGGCAAGCTCCACCTTGCCCGAGAAAGTCTTCGCTTCTTTGGGCAGGGGCTGTAGCGGCAGCCTCAGGTAGCTAAAGTTGATTTTCTCCAGGTTAATGTCCTGCGCGTTCACCGCCCCTGAGAGCAAAACACAGGAAAAAGCAAAGGGTAAAAGTCTTTTGTACATAGAGTAATGTTTATATTTTTATGTAAATCTAGTTAACTCTATCAATAAATATAACTTTTAAGATAACAATCCATTATTAAAAGACACATTAATATACATTCATAATAATAACCACATTTTAAGTATGGCCTTTCTAATAACAGCTATATGTTACCTCAGCTAATTTATTGATGACCCTCTTACCTTTGGAAAACTTTAGACTATCCCAAATGAAAAATACTTCTTACCCTCACACTCTCATTGTCATTGTTTTTACTAGGCTCCTGCAAAAGTGAGTTATACTTTGATTGCCAGAAAAGTACGGGTAGCTCAAAATTTTGTATGCCCCAAAGAGGCGAAAGACAGACGTGCCCAACTGGAAAGCCAAGGCTATCATTGCAAAAAATTCTCAGAGTAAAGACCTAAACCAACTGACCTTAAATTTATTTAGAGTTTTTCATTCATCGGTATTTAGAGCAATTCCTCTAAGGCAAGCGTCCGTTGGTGCCGTTGTTTTCAGGCTACTTTTATGGAAACAGGCCAGAAACAGGAGGTTTATCTGTACCCTGCCGCAAGCATCCGCTTGTACCGCCGTTTCCAGGCCATTTTTATGAAAACAGGCAGAAAACGCTAAACAGTTTCCATATCATAAAGTCCCTCTTAAATTGAATAGGGCTTTACCATGACCCGTTTAGAGTTCACCATTTTGTACCGGCGCACGCATCTGCCTTGGCCTATCTTATATTCTTACAATTGGTTTCCCTCCGGTTCATGTCCCCATCCTATGAAGATGGCAGATTTTCATTCTTACAGCCGAAAGTATTTTTCTTTGTAGTGCGCTCGCTTCTTCAACAACTATTTTAAAAGCTTTACATTAGAACTCCTGAGGTTACATCTAACAGGTTGGATGGCACCTTTCCTTGCTGGGAAGAGTAAACACATCACCAACACCTATAAAAACAGATTACCAATGAGCCAGTTTTCAGTACAGCAACTCCGTGCCCAATTTCCAGCCTTAAGAGAGGTAGAAGGTAAAAAGCCATTCATTTTCTTTGATGGGCCCGGCGGAACGCAGATGGCGCAGCAGGCGGTAGATGGCATGGTGAACTACATCACAGCAGGAATGGCAAACCTACACGGGGCATTCCCAACCAGCATTCGTACAGACGCCATTCTACTGGAAGGCAGAAAAGCCATGGCCGATTTGCTGAACTGTGCCCCCACCGAGGTGGCTTTCGGCCAGAACATGACCTCGCTTGCTTTTTCCATTGCCCGAAGCCTGGCTCCTTTTTTAAGAGCCTCAGACGAGGTGGTGGTCACGGAACTGGATCACCGGGCCAACGTTGATCCCTGGGTGACGCTCGCCAAAGACACGGGCGCAAGCGTGACGTTCATCCCGGTAAATCCCGACACCTATACGTTAGACCTGTCTGACCTGAACGGGATGATCACGGAGAAAACCAAACTGGTGGCCTTGGGCATGTCTTCAAATGTTACCGGAACGGTGACAAACATTACCAGGATCATAGCCCGGGCCAAAGAGGTAAACGCGTTGGTGGTGATAGATGCGGTGCACGCGGTTCCGCACCTTACCATTGATTTCAGGCAGTTGGGCTGCGATGTACTGCTCTGTTCGGCGTACAAGTTTTTTGGCCCGCACTTGGGGATTGCCGCCATTGCGAGCTCCCTTTTTGAGAAATTACCGGTCTACAAGCTGGCACCCGCCCCTCAGGAAATACCCGACAAGCTGGAAACCGGCACGCAAAACCATGAGGCCATAGCAGGTCTGTTGGGGGCTGTCGCGTTCATTGAGAGCCTGGGCGAAGGCGAGACCAGAAGAGAGCGGCTGACCTCTGGCATGCACCGCATTGCGGCGCACGAGCAGGAACTGACCGAGCGCCTGGAAAGCTTTCTGCTGGGAATTCCGCAGGTGCGCCTTTACCGGGCACCGGCGGGTACGCCTAAAACCCCCACCTTTGCTTTTACCCTAGACCGGGTGCATGCCCGTGACGCGACCACTTGGTTTGCCCAGCACTACCACATGTGCCTGGCCGACGGCCACTTCTACGCCTCCACCCTCGCCGAAAAGCTGAACGTAAACCCCATGGGCGGCTGGATCAGGATTGGCTTAGCGCCTTACAACACGCTTGAAGAAGTGAAGTTGTTTGAGCAGGGTCTGCGGGAATTTCTATCCTTGCAGGATAAAAGCTAACCGAATTTGTCTTCTTTTTGCGAAAAGAGGCCCAAAACGCGGTCCGGCAATTCTTGACTTTCAATTTGGAGCGTGTTATCTCCTACCTCGCGCAGCTGAAATTTCTGTAATTTGCGCCGTTTACCAGAAAGACAGAAAGTGCTGGAGATACTATTTGAAGACGCGCACTACGTGGCCATCAATAAACCCAATGGGTTGTTGGTGCACCGTACGCGCATAGCCGAGGAGAAAAAGGAATTCGCGTTGCAACTGCTGCGTGACCAGTTGGGGTATAAGGTGCACGCCGTCCACCGGCTAGACCGGGGAACGTCTGGCGTGCTGCTGTTCGCCAAAACGCCGGAAGCCACCGCCCCCCTTGTGAAAGCCTTTTCTGAGCGCCAGCCCAACAAAACATACTTCGCCATTGTACGGGGCTACTCCCCTGAGGCAGGCACCATAGACAATCCAATTAGGCCAGACAAAGACCACCAGCACAAAGAGGCGCAGGAGGCCATCACCCACTTTACCCGACTTGCCACCGTAGAACTTCCCATTCCGGTGGGGCCTTACCAAACGGCGCGCTACAGTTTGGTGAAGATAAAACCAGAGACAGGCCGCATGCACCAGATCCGCAAACATTTCGCGCACATCCGGCACTATATCATTGGAGACAAAAAACACGGAGACTGGCGCCACAACCTTATGTTTCTGGAGAAACTGGAGAGCCCCAGCCTGCTGCTCCACGCCGCCTCACTGACGTTTGAGCATCCGTTCACGGCGGAGAAGATCGAAATAAAAGCGTCTATGCCGGAGAACATGCACCGCCTTTGCCTGAAGTTCTCGTGGCACAATGAACTGGCCCAGCAAGAGGAACTCCCCCCAGTTGTGCCGATGGTGCCGGGTAGCAAAGGCTAGGATGTAGACGCGAGATCAATCTCTCGGTTTGAACGTAAATGGCCCTTGGCCACTGTTTTGAGGCTGTTTTGGCGAAAAATGATCAGAAACGTCTCCCTGCCGGAGAATAATGCCCCAACGTCAACAGATCCATAAAACAGAAAAGCCAGCCCGTAAGCTGCCCTTTCTGTTTTAGGCCTGTTTTGCGAAAATCAGCCTAAAAACTCCTTTTAACGGTTCCTCCTTTTCTGCTATCAACCTCAACGGTAAGGTTTGGGGTTTTGGAGTTGACAATCCAGCGTACTTTCACGAACCCCATGCCCGGTATGTTGGGGATCTCCAGCCGCCAGGGGTTCATCTTCTGTTCTCTGCCTATGTTCAGGTCTGCGTTTTCCAGAACCATGCCGGCCACCACGGTGGAATCTCTAAGGGTGATGTAGTCGGGCCGTTCAATCCGGTATTTCAGATCTTGGCTGGAGTGGGTGGGAATAATGCGGGTATTGGCTACCGTGGCGGTCACTTCGGTTAAACCGTTGGAAAGCTTCTTGGTTTGCACCTCCTGTATCTCCAACTGGGGCAATTGGTACGCTTGGTAAACCGTGAACGCCATGTTGCGGTGAGCATCTTCCTCCAGCAGAAAACCGGGATGCGCCCGCGGGTAATTCTTCTTGAAGCCGCCAATTTCTACCGCACCGTAGGTTGGGTGGTCAAAGGCTGTCCATTCCACAAAGGCATCATTGAAGAGCAGCATTTTATTGAAATCGTGCTGCTCGGCCTCCCGTTCTGAGCTGCTTAATCCTTTGCGATCAAATTGCAGGTAAGGCGACATCAACTCATTGGAAAACGTGAAGATGCCGCGCGCCCCGTGAAACCAATCCAGCTCTCCGCCGAAGGCGGAATACAGATCTTTGTACACCACCATGTAGGTGTACCCCGGAATGATCTGCTCGGCGTATTTCCCCAGCAGGTCATACACTTGGTTGTCTTCCCGGCTGTAGGTATTCTGGTCTTCCTCGGCCCCCGGCCCGCGCAAAATCATGCCGCCGTTGTTGTGGTAACTTTGGGCTCCGGCAATGTTGGGGTGGCGCAGCACGAAATCTTTCACGGCCCGGTTCTCTGGAACGGAAAACGGATATTTGTAGGCTCCGCGCTGTATGTAGTCTGGCTGCCAGTTCCAGCCCCAGTCGCGGTTGGGGTCATAGTAGCCGGGCGGGTCTTCGTTCACTTTGCCGTCGCCGTCATTGTCCAAGCCTTCATAGCCCAGTAACTCGTACTCACCCGGCTGGTCTGGTTTGGCTTGAATCAGCCGCAGCGGATTCTGGGGGTCTAAGATGTACCGGCCATTGGGCGACTTGCGCCGCATGAACGTGATGTGCCCGTCTTTGTTCAGGTCGTCGGGTTGGTCTTCGTCTACCAGGCCATCGCCGTCATCGTCCAGCGGAATCATGCCTGAACGGGGCGAATGGGCCGTGTTGGGTTTGTGCATGAAATGATCCCGCGCATCTGGGTTGATGGTAGGAATGATGTAGAACGTCTTTTGCTGCAACAGCTCCCGGATAAATTGGTTTTCCTGGAAATTCTCTACCAGGTACCAGGCCGTGTACAACGCAAATTCAGAGCCCTGGATTTCATTGGAGTGGATGTTGCCGTCAATGTACATGGCGGGTTTGCGAAACGGCTCTCCGGTGTTGAAGTCAGAGATGGTCAAGGCCCAGATACGGCGGCCTTCATACGAGTCGCCAATGGTTTCCAGCTTCACCAGGTCTGGGTATGCTTTGGCTAGTTGGGCGCAAATCTCGGTGAGGCCGTCATAGTCATAATACCGGTTCCAGCTAACGTTTACCTTGGGGTTGTGGGGCGTACCGGCGGCCCTGAACACCTGCTCTGGGATTTGCGCTTTAGTTTCTTGCGCACTAAAAACCAGAAGGCAGGAAGACAGCAACGCAGCAGATAAAATTCTTTTCTTCATGACAAAACATTAGCGGAGAAACACTTCTTTGGTTTGTTTTCCGGCGGTGGGGCTATGGGCCTGGATGGTGACATACCCTTTGCCGTTCACCAGCCAGGAAACCTGGAACTTCTCCCCACCAGCCAGCGCGTTGCTTAACTGAATTCTGTTTCCAGAGACCAGCTTCTGGTTTTCGTTCAACTGGAGGGTCACTTTCACCTTCTGCACCCACCGTGAACTGTCGCCTATCTCTGAATGGGTGGGCAAAGAGCCTTGGTTGTAGACATCGGCGGTGATGCGGGTGAGCCCCCCGGCCACTTTCTCTGAACTGATGTTCACAATCTGGAGCGAGGGCATCCATTTGGCATAAGCCGAGAAAAACCGGAAATGCTTCTGGGCGATGGGCTCTAGGGTATGCACCGGCGGCGTCTGCTTCACGTAAGGAGCCAAGCCGCCCACTTCCACCTCTTGGCCGGGAAAATCAGGGTGCTTGATGGGTTTCCAGTTCACGAAGGTTCCCATGACGTCATTGGCTTCGGCCCAGCGCAGGAAATTCACGTCTTCGTGTTCAGAGGGAGCCAGTGGTTTCTTGCCGCCGGTGGTATCCTGCGATGGCGTTACCCTGGGAGTCCACCAGCCGGGGGTGCTGTAACTGAACCTTCCGTAATGGAAATAGGCCCACTGCAGCACATCGCCGGGCGAAGGGGAAACCCGGGGCGCATTCTTGAGTTGGGTAGAGTTATTGTAAAGCTTGGAGATTTGGGCATTCACAGCGGCATCTTTCTCCAGCAAACTACTCACAATGCGCTTAGAGGCTTTTGCTTTGTCAAAGCGCAGGGGTTCTGAAAGGGTATTGGCAGGCCCCAGTACAAAGACCGCGTACACGTTTCTGGCCTCGTACAGGAAGTCGGCAAAGCCTTTGGTTTCCCGCTCAGACATGGGGTGCTCTCCGGCCCCTTCCTGAAAATAAGGGTAGTCAAAGGTAAAGTTTCGGTTGAACATCACTCCCCCTTCGGGGTCTTCGTTCCACTTGCCGTCTTTGTCGTTGTCTATCCCCTCGGTGTAGAGCAGGTACTCGCCTTTTTCTCCTTGGGAGACATCGGCTTGCACCATGACTCTGGGGTCTTCTTCGGCGGGCCGGTACGTACCGGTGGGGTTTTTCACCCGCATCATGGTAATCAGCCCGTCTTTGTTCAGGTCTTCAAACGGATCTTCAAACATGCGCCCATCGCGGTCATCATCTACGGGTTGGGCGTTTCCCAACCGTTCCCAACGCAGTTTCTCGTGGTATTGCTCAGAGGCATCGGGATTGAGGTTGGGGAAGATGTAAAACGTCTTGCTCTGCAATAGCTCCTGCACCGAATCTTGGAGCACCGCGGCCTGCAACATCTGTTCGGCCATCTGCAACGCTAATTCGGTGGTAGCCAACTGGGTGCCGTCTACACCCGCCGCAATGGCGATGGCCGGTTTGTTGGCGGCATTGTCCCTGCCCAGGGTCAACATCCAGATTTCTTTGCCGGTAGCGGTTTTCCCAACGGTGGTTAGTGAGGCGATTTTGCTGTACCTAGTGCTCAGTTTCTGCAAACGGGCGGTCATCTGCGCGTAACTCTGGTAATCTCGCTGGGCAAAGGCAAGAGAACTGGCTCCTGAAAAAACGATTCCCAGCAAGGCAGCTTTAAGATTCTTATTCATGAAAAGGTACTTGAAACCAAGTTCTATGGCGTGTTGGTAAGTTGGAAAGCCGCGGGCGGCACTTCTTCTCCGTGCCATTCTTCCAGAAACCGCTGCACAAACTGTACCATAAACGCATGTCGCTCCTGGGCGAGTTGCCGGCCGGCCGTAGTGGAAAAGCGATCTTTCAACAAGAAAAGCTTTTCATAGAAGTGGTTGAGGGTTGGCCCCTGGTTTTTCTTGTATTCTTCAAAAGAAGCGTGTAAACGCGGCTCCTGACCTGGATGGTACATCTCCCGTCCTTTATGCCCTCCATAGGCGAAGGCCCGGCCAACGCCTATGGCCCCAATGGCATCTAACCTGTCGGCGTCCTGCACTACTTTGGCCTCTAACGTAGAGGGGGTGGTGTCTACGCCCGCTCCTTTGAAAGTTACTTCCCTGATGATCTGGCAGACCTTTTCTATCAGCTCTGCCGGTGCCTGGTGGGTTTGCAGCCATTCCCGCGCGGCTCTGGGGCCCGCTTCCTCGTCTCCCCGGTTGAATTTCCAATCGGCGATGTCATGCAACAAGGCTCCAAGCTGAACCACGGTTAAATCTACGTTTTCCTGCTGCCCAATGCGTAACGCATTCTGCCAAACCCGTTTTATGTGCCACCAGTCATGCCCTGAGGCTTCTCCGGCAAATAATGTTTCTACGTGCTGGGCTGTCCTAGCCACCAATTCTTCCGCCTTCATACCCGAAAACTACTCAAAAATAAGCAAAGCCCCACGTGAACGAGGCGCTGGCCTGGTACACTTTCCCGTTTTTGGCCTGTTTTCCTTAAACCAAGGCAAAAACGGTTTATCCTGTAAATCACTGGGGGCTACCTGCGGCCGCTGGCCGATACATAATTTAATATTAAGCGGCGGGATGCCGAAGTAGCTCACACTCGTGTCCCGCGAGCGAGCGAAACCAACACTTTTCCAGGACTTCCTGAAAACTTCTGCCATTCAAGGGTCAATCAGAAAATCACCTGGTTCAGTCTGGGTTCTGGCAAGTAAATAAATGTGTGAGAATTATATATAACCTTAGCGATAAACACGTATAGAGGCGAGACAGCTATAAAAGACTTCCCTTGAAAACACGATTACTTGTACTGGTATGCGCGGCTATGAGCCTGGTTTCTTCCGCTTTTGCCCAAAACACCCAGGAAACGGCACCTGATTCTGCCCTTCAAACAACTCCGGCAGACTCTGTTGCTCCGGCTTACCGCAAATGGAACATCTACCCGGTGGCGTATTACACCCCCGAGACCCAGTTCGGGTTTGGGACAAAACTGGTGCACGTGCGCAAATCAAAGGGTACCCTGCCTACCGACCGGCCCGACCTTTATTCCCCTACCCTGGTGTACACCACCAGAAAGCAGATTCTCACCTCCCTTTCGGCGGATGTATGGAGAAAGCACAATGACCAGCACCTTCACACCCAACTGGAATACAGTGACTACCCGTATTTCTTCTTCGGGATTGGGAACGAGTCGCCAGACGATGCCGAGGAAGCCTATACCAGCCGCACCATCAACTTTTACGGGCAGCTTGAGCGGAAAATTTTCAAGAAAGTGTACTTAGGGGCGCGGTATGAATTCAAGAAAGAAACCATCCCCGAGGTGGAGCCGGGCGGTCAGTTAGCGCAAAAAAGCATAGTGGGCAGCGAAGGAGTAGTGGCCTCGGGGTTGGGGCCTATGCTTATGATTGACAGCAGGAACAATGTTTACACGCCTTCTACAGGAGACTATCACCAGTTCTCTGCGGTTTTCTTTGGGAAATATCTGGGGGGCGAGGATAATTTCACCCGCTACAAACTAGACCTGCGCAAGTACATGTCTGGTCTTGGGCCCGGGGTTTTGGCGGTGCAAGGGCTCTTCACCTTTACCGTGGGCGATGCGCCCTTCCAGTTTCTGGCTCCCCTGGGCGGGGTAAACGTGATGCGGGGTTTTTTGGAGGGCAGGTTCAGGGATGAAGACGCGGCCGTCGTTCAAGCAGATTACCGCTTTCCCATCAAAGGCCGCATTGGCGGGGCGGTATTCGGCGGGGCCGGGCAGGTTTCTAAAAGAATCCCTGATTTTGCCCTGAACCAGTTTCACCTATCGGGTGGCGCGGGTTTGCGGTACAAACTGAACAATGAAGGCATGGTGGTGCGCGGCGATGTCGCTTTTTCTAACCAGGGAATGTATCTCTATTTTGCCTTCGCCGAAGCGTTTTAAGCCTGTTTTTCAGAAATCAGCCTCTAAACACCGCTTTTGGGAGGGGGGTGGGTATTCACATGATTTTGCAATTGGCAGGTGCCGTACGCTGTTCACCTGGCTTGTTCGCTATTTTGTGGGTATTGGTAAGTGCACGCTTTTTGCCGTTCCCTTGGCTTGTCTGTTTTTGCGTGGGTGCAAATACTTTGCTGTTCCCATGGCTTGTCCGCTTCTTGCGTGGGTGCAAGTGCTGTGTTGTTCCATCTTTGGCGGTATGCGCTCACGGCCGCGGGGCCCCGTCTTCCCCTCTCGCACTGCCCTTTCGGCCTGTGAAATTCTCTTCTCTTAGCTGAGGTCTGTCCAGGGCCAAAAGCGAGGCGCGCCAGGGGAAGACTGGAACTGGGGAAAGTAAGTAAGGGCAGCAAGATGGTTATACCGACTAGTATTTACCTGCTACTATTGCTTTTCTGGCGCAAGCGGACGCTTGCGCCAGGAGGTATCTAACCGGTGATGACAGATCCTTTAGTTGGCTGTATTACCAGTATTTCCCTACAAAAAATTCCCCTCCTAGGAGCTACTCTTGTAGGGAAACTTTTACTAACGTTGCTGTGTGGGAAGGATAGGAAAAAGCGCCTTTTCTTTCATGAAAATGGCTACTGTTTTTTCCCTACAAGAGTAGTCTGGGAGGGGTAGGTTTTACTCTCCACCATCTTCATCAAAAGTGCACCAATTATCCACTTTGTCACCATGAAAGAAACCTGGAAGCGACCAAAGAAGAGTTAATCAAGGTTGCCTACAAAATCCTATAGGTTGACAATGTATGTAAGAATTGGTTACACTCAGGACTCAAGACTTAGAACTCAGAACTAATTCTCCTCGCGCGTCTCCAACGTACCCACCTTCGGTAAAACCTGAATCACGAACCTTCTGTCCCGCACGTCGCCGGTACGGCCTGCGCCCTCAAAACCGCTGCCTGAGGCAATCAATTCTATGCGGTCTGCCGGGAATCTGATGCCGGCGTTTCGCCAGAACTGGAGCAAGGCCAGGGCACGTTTATAGCTGAGTTCCAAGGCATATTCCCGCTGGGTGATGTTTCGGGCGTCGCCTTTGGGGAAAGTGGCGGCCCTCCCGTCAATCACGATCAGGTATTTCACGTCTGTCTTTTTGATGGAATTAATGACCCGGCTCAGCTCCTCCCCAGCCCGGCGGAGCGGTGCCAACGACCGTTGCGGAATGGTGGCGCTGCTTTGGTCAAACAATACATCTACCAGTAGTTCGTGCCGCTTATACTTCTCGTTGTATTGGAAATAACGGCCATCTAGGCGTGCGAGTGCGGCTTTGATCTCGTCTAGCTTGCGTTTCTCCTGGATCTCTACCTGCATGAGAGCAATGTTACGGCGGTTTTCTGCGTCTTTGTCTCTGAACATTTTAAAGCTCAGCACAAAAAGCACCAGCATGATCAGGAACAGCGCCGTCATGAGGTCTACATAGCTGGGCCAGAAGAAATCTCGGTTTTCTTTGTTCATGGTCTGCTACGCCTTTCTGCCGTTGTTCTGGCCAGTGCCAAAAAGTCTGCTCATAGCGGCTTTGAGTGGCCCCGGTGCCATGCTTTTCTCTACGTTTGCGTTCAGAACCGCCAACTGCTGCAGTAATTTTTGCTGAATCTCCGTATCGGTATCAATCTTTTTGAGCAGGCGCTCATTGGTTTGCTTTATCTCCTGGGCCAGGTCACGCTGCTGGTGGTTCAGGTTGTCTTGCTGATAGTTGAGACTCTGGAACGGCTTCATGTAATCCAGGATGCGCTGGTAAAGGTTGTCTTCGTTGAGTTTTCTGAAATGTTCCCCCCACTTCTCGTAGGCATTCTGGGCATCGCGTTCCTGGTGTTCTAGCCGGGCCTGCATTAAATCAGTTAGTTTCAGGGATGCTTTGTCGAAGTACTGCTCGGTGCGGTTGGCAATGGTGTCCAGTTCTTCTTCATGGCGGGCGAAGAAATTGATTTGCCGCTGAATGGTTTCATCGTGCTTTTGCAGATAGCCGGGTACCTGGTCAAAGCCCTCCTGCAACTTGGTCAATCGGCTTAAAACTTGCGTGATGTTCTGGGTGAGTTCTCCCCCCTTCCGCACCGATTCATTCAAGGCCTCCTGGTACTGCAGGAAATTCATGAACAGCCGTTCGCTTTCCTTGATCTTGTCAAACACCTGCAGATTGGCGTTGGCCATCTGCGTGAACCCAATCTGGTCTAGCTTCTGGATGAATTCTTTCTGGGTGCTGATGTTGTTAGTGAGCGTCTCCACTATCGGGCGGAAGCCCAGGATCTTGTCCAAAAAGTCTTTGTTAAACGAATCTAACACAGACTTGAGGTTCCCCAGACTGGCCGACATGTCTGAGTTGAGCTTGGGCAACAGATGGGTTTGCAGGAACGTGTAATAGTCGTTCTTGTGGCGGTCACGGGTGCTGCGGGCGTTCTTGAGGGCATTGTTTCCCATCATGGTCAGCAGCAATCCGAAAAAGCTCCCGGCCATGGCAATGAGCACGCCAAACAGGAAGGAAGGAATGTTCTCGTCCGTGATGAAAGAAGAACCGTCTTCCGGTGAGCTTCCCAAACCGGCCCAAACCAGACTGGAGAGCCCCAGGATCACCCCCGAGAAAGTGCCCAGCAAACCCACGTACAGCGGCGTGGCAATGGCAGACTGCACCTCGTTGTCCTGCGCCTCGGCATAGCGCTCGGCCACATCTTTCAGGATATTGAAATCGGCGGCGGCTCCTTTGTTCAGCCGCAGGTACTCATTGGTGCTTTTGTTGATCTCCTGGAACGTTGGCGATGGGGCCTGCACTTCAATCAAATCTACGTGAACGGTATTCTCCTCGGTTTCGGTGGGCACCGGAGTGGCCGCATCAACTAAGTAGATGTTGCCGTCATTCAGGAGTTGTTTGAACTTCTCAATTTTGATGGTGTAAAAGGGAGTTTCGCCGTGCTGCGCCTCAATGTGCAGTTCCTCAGCATCTACGGCAATGATTCGTTTCGCCACCGGATTGGTGGGCGAGAATTCCCTGAAAGGCTCTCCGTAGAGCAATCTATCCCACTGCTTTTCCAGCGATGCGCCAGGTGCCGCCTCCTGTTCTTTTGAGCCCAGTGCCCGGCGGGCCACCTTCAGGTTTTCTTTGGGAGGAAAGAGGCCTTTAATGCTGGTAATCTTGGTTCGGTTGGCCTGGTAAACGCGCCACTGGTACCCAATGATGAGGATGACCAGCAACGCTTCAAAAATAAATATGAATTCCATGTATGTAATGTAGCAGAAATTTAGGCTTTGTAAAACGTATCTTGCGCGTTTCAAATGACCTGAATTAACAGATATGTAAAAGAAAGAGGAACCGTTTCTGCCCTATTTCCCAAAAACAGGCCGAAAACGGTTCCTCTAGTCACGACAGATCCACCTTAGAACGGAAAGGTGGAAGATAGATTTTCTCTTTTTCACTAATCTTCCGCACTTGTGCCAGTGGTTGCCGGCGAGTCTGGAGACGCGCTTCATCCTCAGGCACGAGACTGAAGCCTCGCGCCAGTACTCTCTAAACCTGTGAGGTCTTGAAGACTTCTCAGGCTTTTGCGTTTTAGGGCTGTTTTGCGAAAAACAGCCCTAAAACGCAAAAGCGGGGCTCTCCTTGGAGGGAAAAAGAAAATGCTTCCCTTGGCTTGTCCCCTGACAAGCCAAAAGCCCTGAATGGCAGGCTGAGTGCTTTTCTTCCGTCCTGTCGGGGGACAGGCCGAGGAAAAGGCGTTTCAGGGTCTGTTTTCCGCAAAGTAACCTAAAAACGCATCGGCGGGGCTCCCCTCTCTGCGGGAGGAGGAGCTAGGAGGTGGCTCCTGCGGAAGGTCAGGTCGTAAAAAAGACTTATCTGAAATCGATTCTTGCCTTTTCCTGGATCTTCCAGCCGCTGCTGGTCCTCACCAGCACACCATCGCCTTGCAGAACAATCCGGCTTACTAAGCGGTTAGAGGGTTTCTCAAAAGAGAAAGCGTTTTCCAGCCTGTCCATTCCCTGCGATATCACAAAAGCCTGGTTCCCGCCCAAATTGAAACGGTAACTGGTGCTCGAACTTCCCTCGGCGGGAGCGTCAATCTCCAGGTAAGAATCTGAGTCTGGGCGCTGCTGCAGTTGGTGCGTTTTGATGGTTCCGTCTTCCGGGATAATCGAATAGCGGGTGCGGCTCACCGGTGCCTCGGGCTGTGGGGCTGCTTGCTGGGTTAACTCGTTGAGTAAATCATCACCCACTATCTCACTTCCTAAGGTGGCAATAGGCGCAGGTGGCACAGCAGTCGGCCCTTCCACTTCCAGAGGGTTCAATGGCTCCCTTCTTCTATTTTCGTTTCTTCTTTGCTGCGGTTGCTGCTGGGTACGGGGCGGTTGCGTACCGCCTGCCGCCGCTGGTTGTTGAGGTTGCTGTTGCGGCTGTTTCTGGCGAGGCTCCTGCGGCTGACGCTGTTCTTTAGGTTCGCGGGGTTCTCTTGGCTCTCTGGGTGGTCTTTGCTGCTGCGGTTGTCCTTCCTGCTTTTGTCTTGGCTCCTGCGGCTGACGCGGCTGTTGCTGGGGCTGATTGCCCCGGGCTTGCTCTGCTTGCGGCTGCTGCCCTCTTCCCTGCTGCGGTTGCTTCTGGCGCGGTTCCTGGGGCTGACGGGACTCTTGCGGTTGTCTTGGCTCACGGCCGGGAGGTTGCGTGGTTTGCCCGCCCCGCGGATTCCGCACATTTTCTGGCTGCTGATTCTTGCCGTTTCTCCTGATGTGGTTTTCCAACGACTTCACGCCGGCTTCCAATTCGCGGTTTTTCTTCTCCAGATTCTGGATGCGGTAAACCAGTCCGCTTGCTTTGTAAAAGGTGAATCCAGCCACTAGAAGGGCTAGAATGGCAATAATATAAGGTACATATTCCATACCGACTGATAATTTGATATTGGTGAAGGTGTAAAGATGCCTCAAATACTTTTAAGAAAGTACAGGAGGCATCTGTTTAGTTTAAACCAAAGCGCCCACCTGTTGCTGGTAAAGCTCTTTAGACAAAAGGTACAACGACTGTTTCAGAGGCATAAAGAACATGGTCTCCGGAATCAGTTCACGGTCAGAAAGCCCGCGCAGGGTTTCTTCCAGCACCATGGTGTAGCTGTCCTGGATGTGGTTGCGCATGAAGTTCAGAACCCAGTGGGGGTCTACCTCTACGCCCATGGAACGCATCTGCGGGGCAATGTCCGCGTCATCCAACAACAGCTCCAGACAGGCCATCACGTTGCTCAACACCTCCTGCCTAATGGCGGAGGTAATCTGGCTTTTGTTTACAGGTCGTAAGGCGTCTTCCCCGGTAGCGGCTCCCGTTGGACGCATGATTGGGATATCCGTTAGGTCTGAAAGGTTGTTGCCTTCCAGCGCCATGGCTCCGCCGTTGGCAGTCACCTGCTTCGGATTGTCCACCAGCACCAGTTTAAAGTTAGCCGGTGGCTCCTGGCCCGTTACTTTCCGGAAAATGGTTTTTGCGTAGCGCTCTACGTTTGACAGGTTATTGCCCGCACTCAGCAACTTGATGTACAAACTGCCTTGTCCGCTGAAACAGATATAACGCGGTACCTGGGCGCCAATCTGCTGCGTGAGTTGCGCCAAATGGTACATCAACGACCCGAAGTGCAGGTAGAACATCAGCCGCAGTTGTCTCGCTTGCAGCAGTTGTGAGCTGTAGTGCAATTCTTTGTCATAGCTGAACAGCAAGCTGGTAATATCCGCCGAATTAAAATCCGGGTTATCCAAGGCTGTTTCCAGAAACTTCTTGTATTCCTTGCCCTCTTCCGAAAGCGGAATCTGGAGCACGTGGGCCACCCCATATTGCAGTAAGCCGTTGTCTTTGCTGGTCTTCACCGAGGCAAAGCCATCGCCCCACAGGTCATTTCCCGCAAAGCGGAAGGAAGCACTGTGCGATGGTTTCCGGTTGGTGAACAAGAGCACGTCCGTAGTGCCGCCGCCTATGTCTACGTTGATCAGGTTCTCGTCCTGACTAGGCACCACGGCCCCGGTTCTGGACAGAAAGTAGAACGGCGCCACCGATTCTGTGATGCAGGCGGTATTGCGGCCATTTTTGAAAACGGAGCTGTAAACGCCGTCCCACACGTTCTGGAACATATTGCGGGAATAATCATCAAAGCTCAACGGCGCGAACCACACCACTCTGGTGTTGGCCACGTTGCCGTGGTTCAGCACCACCTTGTTTTTGATGAGCAGCATGATTTCGGTGAAGAACGCTTCAATCCGGCGTTTACCGGTGTTGGAGAGCGTCTCGCTCCACTTCAAATCTGTGTGGTAGTTCTGTTTGTACTGGTCCTGGTGCGTGCCCTCGGTGTTAATAGAGAACCCGATGTTGATGTTCCCGAACAGACTCGGAATCTGGTTTTCAAAATCAATGGACTCGCAGGTAGCCGTTCTGGTGGGGAATGAATATAATGAGCCTCCGGCATTGATAATCAATGGGATGAATTCCCGCTTCAACAAGGTCTCAACCGCAAACAAGCGCCCGAAACCGCGCTTGTGGAACCGTTGGTAATCTGTCAGGGAAGAATCTTCCGAAGGCTTGTTCAGCATCACCAATTGCTGGTCATTGGCGGTGATGGAGAATTCCTTGGGCGGTTGGTTTGCTCCCGAAGTATAGGCAATGTGCGTGTTAGAAGTCCCGAAGTCCACGGCAAACGTAAAGCTTTGGATGCCCTGCTGTACCTCCTGGTACTTGGGCACAATCAAGGCTCTTCCGGTCACGTCTACCCCAGCGTGCACCAACTCGGCATAGTCAAAATGAGTGCCCCTGATTTCATAGTAAGTACTTCCGGCGCTGCTGTTGCTCTTCTTAGTACGGCGTTGTGAGGTGGCAGAAATCAATCCTCCGTTTGGTTCCAACTGTCTTCCGCCCGCATAGAAATTAAGCACGTGGTTCTTGTTTACCAGCAAAGGGTCAATGTCCTCGTCTACCAGCATCACTTTGTAGAAGTCATTGTAGGTAGGTGTATCGGTGAATTGATAGAATGGAAACACGCCAATGCCTACCCTTGATTTCAGGATATGACCTTTCTCGGGAATGACCTCACCATGCGCATCTTTGGAGTTCAACGGATTGTCATAGTAGCTGCGCTCATAGACAATGTTTCCCTTCTCGGTAGGAATCTGCAACGTGACGCGCACGTGGTTCACATCTACATAAAACGTGAGATGAGTGGCTAAATCATGCGGCGTAAAGTACTGGAAATACAGGCTGGTAACCGGCAACAGGTAATTGAATACTTTCTCTGTCACGCCCGGTTGGTAGAGCACCGTTCCGCTGAAAAACCGGTCGGTGTTCACCTCATACGGCACCTGCACAATGGTTTCCTGCAATAGGTCATTGATGGTGAGGTACGGGTAATTGAACCCAACCCCCGGCAACGAGCGGCTTTCAATCTCTTTGCTGTCTGAATAGCCTACGACGGTATTGGCGGGCCAGGCCAGGTTGTTCACGTATTTCACGTGCGGCGCTAACCGCAAGTCCGGCTTCAAGACAATGGGCCGGTCACCGGCGAACAGAGGATTGGTAGGCCGAAGAAACAAATCACTGCTGGTGACGGCGGTTTGGTCTTTCTTCACCAGAAACGTCAACCGCCCCACGTGCACCGGATTCTGCTGCAAATCTACCAAGGGCAAATACTCCGCAGAAATGGCGTTCTGCCCCACCACCCCGGACATGCTGATGCTCTTGAGCAGATGTTCATCCAAGGCATTGTACACCGCGGGAAACGCCCTGATGTAGTCTGGATTGGAAACAAACAGCTTGTGCACATACTCCTGGAAATCGCGCTCTCGGTCACGCAAGGAAATGTAGTTGTTGTCAAAATACACGCCCACGTTCTGCGCCCGGTTAATGGCCAGCGGCTGTACGTTAGGCGACACAAACAGGAAGGTCAGCGGCGAAGTACCGCCCAGTAATTGCAAGTGCCGGTCGCCGCGCGGCGAAGTGGCTTCCAGGTAAAACAGGAACAGGTCTTCTACGCCCTGGAACCGGCTGTCATTCATGAACAGCTCCAGCGTTTTGCCCAACAGATTGGTGTTCGGGTTGGCCTGCATGGCCGAAAGCTGCTGGTGCTTGTTCCAGCGGCGGATCACTATTTTATTTCCGCCCTGCGCGTAACTCTGGTGGTTGTAGAGCAGCTCCCATAAATCCCAGAAATGGGTCACGAACTTATGGTAGATGCTGTTTTGCGTGCTGGTGACCCCTTGCTTGACAAAGTCAAACGCGGTTTCAAACAGGTGCATGCGGGCAAAGGGCGTGGGAATAGAGGCGTTTATCTTCTGCGCCCGGCCACCAGCGCCATCCACCATGTCTTTGATTTCGGTGCTGGTAATTTGACTGGTTTTAGCCCAGCCTTCTACGTTAGAGCCGGTTTTATGAAGACGAAGTACTTTCGGCATAAATCAATCTGTTTTAAGGGTGTTTTGGTAAAAAGAGGCCGAAAACAACTGTGCCTTCAAGGTGCCTCTCTTTTCAATTCTGGAGGAAGAGGAAGAGGGTTTTTGCCTTTCTGTTTTAAGGCCGTTTTCTAAAAAGAAGCGCCAAAACTCGAAAAAACCAATCAGGAATACTTCAGCTTGTCCTCTACCAGGTTGTGGGTGGCAATTTCAAAGGCCTTGATGGTGGCTTTGAACGCCTCCCGGTCCGACACTGCTTCTGAAGCCCGGTTCAATTCCTTCACGAAGGAGCCTTGGTGAATGCCTTTGTTCAGGAAGCCGGTTTCTACCTGTTTATCAGAAACCATGCGGTTAAAGTCGGGTTCATTGAGGTGGAAGACCGAGAAGGTGCGTTCCATGCGGTTCAGTTCTTTGAGCCAGGAATCATAGCCAAAATCTGGGCTGGTCAGGAATTTGTTCAGTTCTTTGAAAATAGGCTCATTTCGCATGGCACTGGCTAAGTCCACTCCTTTGGCGTACGCCGCCTGTGCATCATCGGGCACGTAGGTGGTGTAGTAGCGCGTGAAATAGTGGAACCGAATCAGGTGCTTGGCAATGCGGTCGCGGGTTTCCTGGTCTAAATGCGAAAACTGCACATTGTCCACGTCCTCGCGCAACCCGAACTCATGGTACAGCGCCGAACCGGTCAATTCATTGTCTGAGTAATCCATGAAATCAATGATAGACAGAGCACTCAATAATTCCACCAAGTGCGCATCGTTTCTCTGGCTGGCCCTTCCCGGATTGTTTTCCAGCGGTTTGTCTGGCGTATCACCCATGTAATAGGTGGCATTCACGCCCGTCAGGTGGTTCTGGTAATACGAAAGCGCATCTTTGGCTTTGGTGGTGAAGGTGTTGGAATCAATGAAATCTGCCTCTACGCCTGCCGCCGGTTGCTCCAGGGAGAAATACGGCAATACCACCATGGCACCGGTCAGCGCTGAGTTGAGGCTAGACGCGTTGGGCAGCTTGGAATGCACGTCTTTGAAGTTCTTCAACAGCAGCGGGAATCCGGCGGCCCCGGTACCGCCAAAGATGGAAGACACAAAGAAAATGCGGTCACCGGCCTGAAAGTTGGAGGCGAAGAAACGCATCTCGGGTGAATCAATGATCTCGTTCAAGACCACGCTGCCCACGTTAGGGCTGCCCCTGAAACCCACATCCAGGCTGTTGTTCAGGTTCTCGGGCGTGAACAACATATCTACCAGCGCTTGGCTGTCAATGTCGAGCTGGTTGTAGCCCACGTGGTCTTTGAACGGTTTGTTGATGCCTCCGAAGTCATACACAAAGCTGTCTCTGATTTTAGAGGAACCGTCCCCGGCAATGCTGGAAAGCGTGCTGATGTTGGTATGGAAGAAGCCTTCGTCCCGCTTGCCCAGTTGGTCGTGCAGGTGTTTGTAGGTTTTGAGAAGCTCCACCGTCCGGTTCATGTCCCCGTTCTGGGTGTCGGGGTCAATGATGATGGGTACTATCTTGTCACAGTTCTTAATCTTGACACCGGCGGCCATAAGCATGACCAGAGAACGAATGACTCTGGAGCCCGTGCCGCCAATCCCGAATACAAAAAGTTTTGCCATAGTTATTTAGAGTGAGGCCATTTCATAGGAGTTGTCCAAGCTTGGACAGACCCCTTTTTCAATAGGAGGGAGAAAATAAAAAACAGCACCAGGCTGAGAATCGCGTTTACCAGCGCAAACGTGTAGGTGTAGGAATGCGTCTCCACGCCGTTGTTGTTTACCTGCATAATGGGCACAAAGAAGGCGATAGCCGCATTTAAAATCAGCATAATGACCCAGTGCTTGGGTTTGTAAAAGCCCGTGCTCATGACTCGGTTAAAGACATAATAGTACAGGATGACCATGGCCAGCGAGATAAGGATTAACTGGATACCAGTGTTAGGAAACACCACCTCGCGGTAATCATTGGTGTAATTGGCGGGCATGGGCCGCCCCAGGAAAAGCTCATACAGCCCGGAGAAAAAATTCTGAATCATCCTTACTTGTTTTCTTTGTTAAACTTCATGGTGACACTAAACACGTTTTCGCTTTTATCTCGGTACAGCGCCTGCACCCCTTCTATGATATTGTTCAACTGATACGTTTTCTTTGGCGCGCCCGCCGGGTTGTTGTCGTTGGCAGTAGACCACTGGCTTACCCAGGTGGGCAGTACCTGCGGCAACTGAAGCGTGATAGAACCCGTGTTAGCTGTCAATTGCGGCACTTTGACCCTTACAAAATGCGTGTACTGCGCTAAGCTGGGCGTAGCCTTCACGTCTTCTGTGGCTGCAATTACTGTACCAAGAGACGCCTTTCCCCCGGTCACGGCCAACTTCAGGTTCTGCTTCAGGAAGTTCGCGTTCTGCAAGGAAGCCGGGAAATCACTCAGGTTCAGACCGATGGTAAATTCCACGGGTTCCTCTTTTTCCGGCATTAAATTCACGCTGGTACACACTTCCGCGGTTCGGCTGGTACAGTACACAACGCCCGCTGGCCGAAATGTATTTGATTTGAGAATAGCTGAGTACGTCACACTGGGGTACGCAAACCCGAAGTACGCCTGCTGGGCCGGTAAATTCCGGAGCACCTTATTAATGACGGTCTGTACCTCCTGCTGCTTGCCAATGACCCAAATATAGAAAGGCACTTCCTCTCCGTTGAGGGTACGTTTCACGGCAGGTTTTTTCACTGCCGGGTAATAAGTGCCAAAAAACGGCGAGGCATTTCCCAGCACCGCCACTACCAAATTCTCATGCTCAGCCTGTTTCAGACTGCTTCTGATATCAGAATCTAACGAGAGAAACTGACCCGGATTGTTGGGGTCTGGCCCATGGATGAAATCGGAAACAATGACACTGACGGCATTTCTGTCTAAGGAGTTGCTCAGGGCAGCCTGTAGCATGTCTGGCAAAGGGGTACCACGCACATCGGCTTTGATCCCGCTGGTGATGGTGTTCTTCAACGTGTTGTAAGAGACACTATCCAGTACAGGTTTTCCCTGACCATTTTCCCCGGCTAAATAGTAGCGTTTGTCGTCTACATAAATGCCGTCCTGTACCTCAGAGATGAGTTTGTTCAGCTGGCGTTGAAAGACAGTGGGTTCTTTTTCAGCGGCCGGGGGGGGCATGAAACCCTTCATTCCGTTGGAGACTTCCAGGTAAAGGTCTACGTCTACTTTTGAGGGAGCAGTAGTGGGGCTTGTCTCTTTGGGCCCAGGGGTAATTTTTTGAGTGGGTGTTTGAACCTGGGCTGGTGTATTCTCAGGGGTACCTTCCTCTTGGGTGGTCTTCTTTGTATAGCAGCCAGAAAAGACCAGTGCCCCGCAAAGCAGTAGCATGTGCCCCCTCTTCATACAGCTTGTTCTATCCATGCCTTTGGTGTTAGTAGTAATGCGCACTTACTTGCAATATAGTAAAAAGGTTATCTATGGCTAACAACGAAAGATAGTTTAAGAACTTGCTTAAATTCTGGCATCGTAAGCGAAAAGAGCTTCCGAGCGCCGTAGCAGCGCTAAGAAGGCAAGAAAAGTACTTCCGCAGGTGCTTGCTAGGCGTTTGCAGCACGAAAGACAAAGTTTAAACACGCTCTACAAAGTAAGCTATACTTGCCATGCCTCTTTCAGATTTGCTTCCTCGTTTTTCCTTTGAACGTTCAGAGAGACCAATAGTACACACAACCGAAATTTAATTGAAAGCACCCTAGGCTACTATCGAATGATTAGTGCCCCTTAGAAGGAGATAGGTGGAGCACCAAAACCCACCCCTACCCCTTCGAGGAGGGGAATACGCCTTTGCCGGGGATAGGAATGCGTGAGAGACAAGGCAGTGCCTGGTCTCTACGGGTTTTATCATCAGCATTACTGCTACTTTCCCCAGTTCCAGTCTTCCCGAGCGCGCCTCGCTTTTGGCCCTGGACAGACCTCAGCTAAGAACAACAGACTTCACAGGCCGACAGGGCAGTGCGAGAGGGGAAGACGGGGCCTCGCGGCCGTGGGCGCTTACCGCCAAAGTTGGAACAATACAGCACCTGCACCCACGCAACAAGCAGCCAAGCCAAGCGAACAGCAAACTGCGTGCACCTGCAAATTACCCACGCCTTAAGCAATCTAATAAAGAGAACGGCAAAAGGCATGCACCCACTAATCCTTCCTAAAGAAACCAGTTAAAGCACAGAAACCTCCCATTAAGGGCACAAGCTAAATTTTAGTAACCCCTGTTCCACTTACCGGTATATACAGTTGTACCAGACATCACTGAAGATGATCAGAGCTTATAAACTATTCACCGGGGCCGAGGGGCACTCCTATGTGGAGAAAGGCACCATTGCGGAAAAAGTCTTCACCCAAGTAACTTCCCTCCATTTCAAAGAAACCCCACCCCACTCTGAATACGATTGGCATCCGGCCCCGGACACCCAGTACGTCCTCACCTTAACCGGAACCCTTGAATTCACCACCAGTTTAGGAGATACTTTTTTACTGGAAACCGGAGACGTACTAATCGCCACCGATCTCACCGGCTCAGGCCACAAATGGCAGATGGTAGGCGACAAACCCTGGAAAAGGGCCTATGTGGTTTTTAGGAAAGACACGAAGATAAATTTTCAGCCAGCCTGAGTATTCCTGGAAAGATTACCGTTTTCAGGCTGTTTTTGAGAAATCAGGTAGAAAACGGGCTGATCTGCAAAAAGAGGTTCAAAATGCGTCCGGACACCAGCGGCCACTGGCAGCTGGAATTTTAAGTGCGGTAGGAACGAAATCAAAAAAGCACTTACCTCCAGGTAGAGATAAGTGCTTTTTTAATAAGTGAGCCCCCAGCCGGGATCGAACCAGCGACCTACTGATTACAAGTCAGTTGCTCTACCAGCTGAGCTATGGAGGCTTTTGCCTTTAGAATCTGGTGTTTTCTGAAAGCGACAATAAAGTAAGGTTTTTCAAAAAACAGCACTTACAGGTTTTCTTCCTATAAGTGCTGTTTTTAAGAGCCTCCTGCCGGGATCGAACCAGCGACCTACTGATTACAAGTCAGTTGCTCTACCAGCTGAGCTAAGGAGGCTTTTGCTTTCATCACCTAGGCGGTTTCTGAAAGCGATACAAAAGTAGAGGTCTTTTTGGTATTTGCAAAAACCACCTGTAACTAATTTGTCCCCTTTTCACAAAGGGCTTGAATGTCAAGCAGAAAAAATTAAGACCTCAGTGCTTTCAACTGTCTTTTCAGGTGCTGAATTCTATTCTGGGCTTCGTCAATCTTAGACTGATACTCCTGACGGAGTTTTTCGGCGTTTTTGGAACGGGCAAAAAACTCGATATTGGTCTTTAAAGTGGAGATGTCGTTTTCCAGCGAGGTGATGTCGCGGCGCAGATGCTGCTCTTTCTGGTACAGTTTCTGGTCACCGTCTGGGCTGGCTTTAAGGTGGTTCAACTGTAGTTGGAACAAGGTCTGCTCCTTTTGCTGCGGGTTCATCTCAGGAACTTTGTCCAGGTATTTGGCCAACAGTTGCTGGAACCTGTCTTCTACCTTCGGGTTTCTTTTCCCTTCGGCCGAGAACGACTGCCACTCCTGGTTGAGTTGGTTAAACTCCTCTGTGGTGCCTACAAAGGTAGGGTCTGCCACTTTGGTCGCCAATTGCTCACAGAACGCAAGTTTCTGGGTAGACAGTTGGTTTAGTTGCGTCTCTTTGTTCTGGGCTTCCTGGTGCAGTCGGTCAAAGAAAGCGTTGCAGGCCGTTCTGAACCGGTTCCAGATTTTATCTGAGTATTTGTCTGGGACGCGGCCAATGGTCTTCCACTTTTTCTGAAGCTGAATGAGCTTCTCTTTGGTGCTGTCCCATTCTTCGCTGCCCTGTAGACTTTCGGCCTCTTCGCACAAAGCTACCTTTTGGCGGTAGTTCTGCATCTTTTCCTCATCTAAAGCTTTGAAGAACGTATTTTTGTGGTGGAAGAAGGCTTTGTAGCTGCTCCAGAATGCTTTGTTAACTTCCTCGGCATTTTCCTTGGGCACCAAACCGGCGGTATCCCAGGCTTCCTTCAACTGCTGAATCTGGTCGGTTCTGTCCCGCCAGTCATTGATGCGGTCAGATGAAAAATGCTGGAATTGTTCAATCTGCGCCAGAAGAGCTCTCTTTTTCTCCAGGTTAGTGGTTTCTTCCGCCCGGCGGGTTTCAAAGAAGGCTTTCTTGCGGTCATGCACCTGCTCTGAGGCCTGAATAAAGCGGTTCCAGATCTGGTCGCGCGCTTCATTGGGTACCGGGCCTATGTGTTTCCATTCGTCATGCAGGTGGCGTAACTCTTGGAGGGCTTTGTTGATGTTCTCCTCTTTCGCCAAGGCCTCTGCCCGCTCGCAAAGCAGCGTTTTCGCGTCTAAGTTGCGCTTACGATCCAGCTCTTTCAGCTCAAAGAAGATACTGCGGTTGTTGTAGTACATGTCCAGCAAGGCGTGGTACGAATTCCACAATTGCTGGGCCTCGGCGGTAGGAACCTGGCCGATGGCTTTCCACTCTTGCTGCAGTTCTTTGATGGCGTTGCCGCTGGTCTGGGTTTCAGACTCAATCAAGACGCGCAGGCGTTCCAGCAAATCGCGCTTACGCTGGAGGTTCTGGATTTTCTGCTCTTCCTCCTGGCGCTGATCCCGGAACCGGGCCTCCCGGAAACGCTGCATGGCCTGCTCCACATCTTTGTGGGCTTTGGGCGCATTATATTCAAAATCATCGGCAAAACCGCCTTCGGCAATGAAGCGGTTTAAGGCTTCCTGCCGCTCTTCCTGGAAAAGGGGTTCATAGATCTTGTATAGCATATTCAGCGACCGACCAGACTTACGCACGTTTCCTTCCTGGGCCAGCGAAAGAATCTTAGACCGAATCTCGTCTACGGAAAGGTGCGTGTAATCTTCCTCCTGGTGCAGTTCCTCCTCCTCGGGGTGGGTTTCATCCTGGGGGATCGCAGCGGCCGCTGGTTGTACCGGGGTGAGGGTTGGCGCACCCGCATCAGAAACTGAGCTTACTGGTTCACCCGCAGATTCCGGCTGGCTATCATCGGCTGAGGCATCACCTGCCGTGGAAGCCTGAGAAGCCTCTTCTGCAACCGGCTCTGTTATCACCGCTTCAGAAGCCAACACAGATGATTGCGTCAGTTCTGGTTCAACCTGAGGAGCAGCAACTTGGGTTGCCTCTGCTTCAGCGGCGCTTTCACCGGCGGGAGCTTCCTCTACCGCCTCTACGGGGGTAGCGGTGTCCTCTTGGCGCGCGTTTATTTCAGCTAAACGTTCTTCCAGAATTCTCCGCTGGTCAAGCGTTTGGTCAGTGGGAACTTGTTCTCCGGTAGAGGGCACTTCCTTGTTTTCGTTTTGCTGATTTTCCGGATTCTGATTCATCATACACGTGGGGCTTAGCGCCTTTGGATTAGTTTAAACTTGGGTCTGCGGGATAATTGGCGTACATTTTAAACTTGCCGCCCATTTCCTTTAAAATATCACGCCACAAGGTATCTATATTCAAAGTAAGCAATTTATTTGCAGCATTGTTATTCACGAACCAAACATTTTTCTCTATCTCTTCTTCCAACTGCCCCGGGCTCCACCCGGAATAACCCACAAAAAACCTGATTTCATCCTGTGACACAATGCCCTGGTTCATCCAACGGGTAAGTTCTTCAAAGTCACCGCCCCAGTACAGATCTGAGGCAATGGATTGGGCGTCTGTCAGGTGAGGCAGGCGGTGAATGTAATGCAAGGTGTTGGGCTGCATGGGCCCTCCTACCGCCAGGGGCACGTCAAAGATCTCGTCATTGATGTCTATCACATCAGACAAATGCAGGGCAGATACTCTGTTCAACACCAGCCCCACCGTGCCTTCTTTGTCATGCTGGCAGATGACCACTACACTTCTCTCAAAGTTAGGGTCTCCCAGAAAAGGTTCTGAGATCAGGATACTTCCCTTCTGGATTTCTTTCGCCGTCTTTCTAGTCATCTTTTCCGTGGATTTACTCTCTATACGTACTGAATCGGTAATAAATTGGTTTGCGAGCGCGTATATATTTGAATTCTTTAAATAAACGCGTAAACAGAAGCTCTCGTATGCCTTGGAGAGTAAATGAAAGGACATTCTTGAACATTTGCCTACCTTTTAAAGAGAAAACCCTACTTTTGGTTTTGCCTCAATCCTCAGCTGTAGCACCATGGAAGCACCCTTGTCCCTCGCCCATATCCGGATCAACTACTCCTTAAAGGAACTCACCCTGGAGGCGGTCTCCGCAGACCCTTTCAAACAGTTTGAGACCTGGATGCAGGAAGCCTTAACCGCCAAGGCAGATGAGCCCACCGCCATGACCCTGAGCACCGCAACTGCCACCGGAAGACCTTCTGCCCGCGTGGTACTCCTGAAGGCCATCACCCCGCAAGGCTTTGTCTTTTACACCAATTACGGGAGCCGCAAAGGACAGCAACTGCTGGAGAACCCGTTTGCCGCCCTCACGTTTTTCTGGCCCGCGCTGGAAAGGCAGGTGCGGGTGGAAGGAAGTGTGGAGCGGGTCTCTGCGGATGTCTCTGATGCCTATTTCCATAGCCGCCCCCGCGGAAGCCAGATTGGGGCCTGGTCATCGCCGCAGAGCCAACCCATCCCAGACCGCACCCTGCTGGAAAACCTGGAGCAAGAGTATTCCGCCAGGTTCAAGGAACTGGAGGTTATTCCCCGGCCCGAGCATTGGGGCGGGTACCTGGTCAGGCCAGCGCGTATAGAGTTCTGGCAAGGCCGCCAGAACCGCTTGCATGACCGACTTTTGTACGAGGTGGAAAGCAACGGCAACTGGCACATCCAGCGCTTGGCTCCCTGAGCGTTTTCCGCCTCTTTTTCTTAAAACAGCTTAAAAACAGTCAATGGCTGCTATTCTACCCCTCAAAGGTTTCCGGTACAATCCCAAGCTCCCGTTTTCCATAGACGCGCTCACGTCTCCCCTGTTTGACGTGGTTTCTGTGAAGCAGCGCCAGGCCTTGTACCGGAACTCCTATAACAGCATCCATCTATCCGTTCCGCCGGGGCCAGACCCCGCCGACAGTGCCCGTCGCACCGCCGAGCACTGGAAACGGGCCGGTATCTTGCTGCAAGACCCACTGCCGGGCATCTATGTCTATTACCAGTATTTCACGCTGCCGGGCTCCAGCCATGAGTTTTGCCGAAAGGGCTTTATGTGCCACATCAAGGCGTACCCGTGGGAAGAACAGGTGATCCTTCGGCACGAGAACACCATTCCGGCAGCGGTGAATGATCGGATTGAATTACTAGCGGAAACCAAGATGCACACCAGCGCCACCCACGGCCTCTTCACCGATGCCTCTTTTTCCCTGGAGCAGTACATGGACGAAAGCATCACCTCGCCCCTCTATGAATCTGAGGATTACCAGGGCGTGCGCGATGTTTTTTCCGTCATCCATGATGCCGAGGTGATCCAGAAATTTGTGGATCTGCTCAAAGGCCAGCAGGTGATTCTGGCAGATGGCCACCACCGGTACGAGGGTTCTTTGCAGTACCGCCAGAAGATGCTGTCGCAATACCCCGCGGCCACCGGCGAAGAGCCCTTCAACTACCATCTCATGTACCTGACCAATGCCGCCTCAGATGATCTGCGCATTCTGCCCACGCATAGACTGCTAGAGACTTTACCCATGGTACCGGAAGTATTTCTGGAAAGATTAAGCGAGTACTTCACCGTCACTCCCATGGATGAGGCGTACGAACTGAACGAGATTCTCGTAGGTAAAAAATGGGCCTTCGGGATCTATTTACGGGGAGAGGCCTACAAGGCCCGGCTAAAGCCCGAAGTGCATGCCCAACTCACTTGGGATCTTCCGCAGGAAGTGAAAGACTTGGATCTCACCGTCATGCATTATTTCATGCTGGAGCGGGTACTGGGCATCTCGCAGGAAGCGCAGCGGCAGTATGCGGGGCTCTCCTACGTGCGCTCCTTCGCGGAATGTCTGGCGAAAGTAGATGCCGGCAAAGCGCAACTGGCCCTGCTCACCAACGAAGTGAAAATGGAAGAAGTGCAGCGCGTTTGCCACTCCGGGGCCGTGATGCCCCAGAAATCGACCTTCTTCTACCCCAAAGTAATCTGTGGTTTTTTATTCAGCTCAATAGACGAAAATGAATTTAACTAGTAAGAAATACATCTTGGCCTCTAACTCCCCGCGCCGGAAAGAACTGCTCACCAACCTGGGGTTGGATTTTCAGGTACGGGTAAAAGAAATAGACGAGAACTACCCCCCCGAGCTGGCCCGCGCCGAAGTAGCCGAATACCTGGCCGCCCACAAAGCCAGCGCGTACCGCGAGCAACTGCAACCGGAGGAAGTCATCATCACCGCCGATACCATTGTGTGTTTAGACGACACCATTCTGAACAAGCCCTATGACCATGCCCAAGCCACCCGTATGCTCACCATGCTTTCGGGCCGCAGCCATGAGGTCTACACAGGGGTTTGCCTTCTCAGCTCAGAAAAGAGCGTAGTCTTCCATGATGTGACCACCGTGCATTTCAGAAATCTTACCCGTGATGAGATCGACTTTTACATTAACCACTACAAACCCTTTGACAAAGCAGGCAGCTACGGTGCCCAGGACTGGCTGGGCTTGGTGGGCATAGAGCGCATAGAAGGCTCCTATTTCAACGTGATGGGTTTGCCCGTGCACAGATTGTACGAGGAACTCCTGGTCTTTTAGCAACCTTACTGGTCAAGGAAGTGCTCTTAATTACTTGACGTTCTGCCTTCTTGCCGGTGGTTCCCGGCGCGTCTGGAACTCATTTTATCCTTTGGCACGAGACCGGAGTCTCGCGCCAGTAAATTTTAACAGCCTGGTTTCACAGTACCGCTGGCTCCAAAGATCACGTAGTGCGCGCAGCTTTTACGAGCGTCTATGCCGATGCCGTTTTAAGCCCGTTTTCCTAAAAACAGGCCTAAAACGCCTCAGCGGGCTCCCCTCTCCTGCGGAAGGTCAGTTAGGTGATGCGTCTTTTCGTAAAAAGAGCCCTAAACAGAAAACCCGCTGTCTTAAAATAGTGGATTTTCTGTTTTAGGGCTCTTTTTATGAAAACTTACTTAAACTTATCCTTTAAGATCTCTATCTCAACTCTCGGCGAGATGCGTTCATACAGGATGTTGTAGACTGCAGTGGTGATGGGCATGTCTACTTTCAGGCGTTTGTTTAGTTCATAGATGCTCTGGACGGCATAATATCCTTCGGCCACCATGTTCATCTCAATCTGGGCTGATTTCACGGTGTAGCCCCGGCCAATCATGTTCCCGAAGGTACGGTTCCGGCTGAACTGGGAATAAGCGGTCACCAGCAAATCACCTAAGTAGGCACTGCCTTTCAGGTCGCGGTGCAGGGGCATGAGGGCATCCAGGAACCGTTCTATCTCCTCCATGGAATTGGAAACCAGCACGGCCTGAAAGTTGTCACCGTAGTTGAGGCCGTGGGCAATGCCGCAGGCCAGCGCGATGATGTTTTTCATGACGGCGCAGTACTCTATCCCATCAATGTCGTCCAGCGGGTTGGCCTTGACGTAACGGTTGCGGAGCAAAGCGCAGAATAGTTCCGCCCGGTCTCTGTCATGCGAGCCGATGGTCAGGTACGACTGCTTTTCCAGGGCGACTTCCTCGGCGTGGCAGGGCCCGGCAATCACGCATTGCCTATCGGCGGGTACGCCGTAGTGCTGCTCCAGAAAATCGGTGATGAGCAGGTTCTCCCCAGGGATCATGCCTTTGATCGCCGATACCAGCGTTTTCCCCTTCAACGCATCGGCCGCCAAGGGCGACAAAGCCTGTTGCACGAAGGCGGCGGGTACGGCCAGGATCACCCAGTCTGCCTGGGCTACGGTTTCCTGAATGTCACTGGACGGATGCACGTACGCCAGGTCAAACCGGACGCCGCTGAGGTATCTGGGGTTGTGGGCGTATTGCTGGAGGTGCTGCACATCTTCTTTGTTTCTGAGCCACCAGCAGACCTCCGTTTTGTTTTCTGATAAAATCTTAACCAGGGCGGTGGCCCAACTGCCTCCGCCCAATACGGCTACTCTTTCTTTTTCCTGCAAAGCTTATTTCTCTTCTTCAGACGTATCTTCTTTCAATTCTTTACTCAGGGCCTTTTCATCTTTCACGGTGACCAGGTCACCTTCTTTCAGCTGCTTGGAAACCGCTCTAAACGGCCCCGAAACCACTTCCTGGCCAGCCTTTAAGCCAGACAGAATCTCAATGTTGTCAAAGTCACTGATACCGGTGGTTACTTTCACCATTTTCACTTTGCCGCCCTCGTGCACAAACACTACTTCCTGGGGGCGGTCTCCGGCCCGGGCCGGTTTCTCTTCCTGGGTTAAGTTATTTTGCGGGCCATTGGCACCGGGGTCCTTGTTGTCTTTGGCCCGCGTGGTCACGGCGGCCAGAGGTACGGAAAGCACATTGTCTTTCTGATCTGTGATGATGTCTACCGAGGCCGTCATGCCGGGCCTGAAAGGGGTGCGGCCGTTTTTCTGGATCAGGTCTTGGTAAGATTCATTCAGTAACCGGATGCGTACCTCAAACTCTGTCACGGCTTCTAAAGAAGCGGCGTCTTTGGCGGTATTGGCAATGGAGGTCACCACTCCCTTGAACTTACGGTTGGTGTTGGTGTACGAGTCTACCTCCACAATAACCGAGTCGTTTAGACGGACGCGTACAATGTCGTTCTCGTTCACGTCTACCCGTATCTCCATGTTGTTGAGGTTGGCAATGCGCATGATCTCAGTACCGGCCATCTGCGAAGTACCTACTACGCGCTCGCCGCGCTCTACGTTCAGTTTGGAAACCGTGCCGCTCACCGGTGCATAGATGGTGGTTTTGTCCAGGTTTCTTCTGGACTCTTCCAGAGAGGCGCTGGCGCTGCGCACGGTTGACTCAGCGGCCCTAACGCTTTGCCGGGCCGCGTCCACTTCGGCTTTGTTGGCTTCAAACTGGGCTCTGGCCGCATCATACTCAGACTGGGAGATCACCTTCTGCTCAAACAGCTTGCGGTTACGTTCATACGATTGCTGCACGTTTTTGCTGTTGGCCATGGCCTGGTTTAACCTGGCTCTGGCCTGGGCTAAGTTGGCGCGCTGGGTATTCACCGACGCCGACTGCATCTCTACCATGGCCTGGTAATTGTCGGGGCGGATGCGGAGCAGCAACTGACCGGCCACCACCGAATCGCCTTCTTTCACGTACAGCTCGGTGATCTCACCGGAAACGTCTGGGCTGATCTTTACCTCAATCTCGGGCTGCACTTTGCCAGAGGCACTTACTTTCTCTACAATGGTGGCCGGTTTCGCCTTGGCCACGGCTACTTCAATTCCTTCTTCTTTTCCAATCCAGCCATTCTTTTTGGCTACCATTAGCCCAACCACCAGTAGCACCAGCAGGCCACCCAGAATGTATAACAGTTTGTTTGATTTGCGCTTTGCCATGTTGTTTTAGAGAGTGATGGTTTTTCCCTGATAGAACTCCAGGAACTTAAGTCTGAAAATATAGTCGTATTTGGCCTGGATAATGTCTGACTGGGCTTTCACGTAGTTGTTGCGGGCCACGTTGAAGTCCACGCTGTTGATGAGCCCGTTGTTCAGGCGAATCTCGGCGTTTCTGAAGGATTGCTCAAAGGATTCCAGCTGTTTTCTGGCGGCCACAAACCGCTTTTGGGCCCCTACGGCATCGGTATACGCCTGGGCAATGTTCTGCCGTAACTGGTTTTTGGCGATGGCGGTGTTCAGTTCTGCGCTTCTGAGCCCAATTCTGGAAAGCTGCACATTGTTCCGGGTTCTGAAAGCATTCAGGATTGGAACGTTCAGGCTCACCCCCACATACTGCCCTAAATTGTCTGAAAGCTGATCAAAGTATTTGTAGGTAGTAGGCGTGCGCTGTCTGGTCAGGTAGGTATAAGTGACCGGCAGGCTGGGGTCACCGTTCACATTGCCTATGGTTTCGGTGACCGGCTGCAACGGCCCGATGGTAAAGAACGGGGTTCCGCTGGAAAAACGCGTACTCATGCTTCCGCCTAAACTTAACGTAGGATAGTAGGCGCCTTTGGCGATGTCTATGGTCTTGAGCGCACTCTCCACCCTAATCTGGTTGCTTTTAATTTCAGGCATGATGCCTTCGGCGGTCTCATACACCTGCTGCGCGTCAAACGCAATCACTGACTGGTCTGGGTCTGGCAGCGTGGGTATCTCAATGGCGAAGTTGGCGGGCTGGGCGTTCTCCAGGTTCAACAACTGAATCAACTGAAGCTCGGCCAGTTCTATCTGGTTCTGGGCGGTAATGATGTTCAGCTCGTCGCTGGCCAGTTGGGCGTTCAGCTCCAGGACATTGCTTTCCGGCACGCTACCGGCCTTGAACAGCTTTTCGGTTCTTTCGGCCTGGATCTTGGTGAGGTTGTAGCGTTCCTGGTTTGTTTTCAGCAGTTCCTGGTTGAGCAGAATCTGCATGTAGGCCGTCACAATGTTGAGCATCAAGTCATTCTGCGCCCTTTTCTGGTCTAGCTCGGTGGCCTGTAGATCCAGCCGGTTCCGCTTGATGGTATTCTGTATCTGCAGGCCACTGAACAGCGGCACAGAGGCTTGCAGCGAGAAGTTGCTGGACTGGTTCTGCTCATTCCGCTGCTCATAGGTGATTGGGTCATTGAAAAAACCGAAGCTGCTTCCGTACGACGCGCTTCCGTTCAAAGACGGCAGCCTGTTGGCCCGGGCCTGGTTCACATTGAGGGCATCCTGCTCTACCTGCAAGCCAGACTGCCTTACCTGAAGGTTGTTCTGTACACCGTGCTGAATGCATTGCTGCAACGTCCAGACGGTTTCTGTGGGCGTGGTGGTCTGGGCAAAAGAGAAGGCATGGCAGCCCATGACCAAACCCAGCGTAGAAAGAAATTTAGAAGGGAAACGTCGCATTTATAAGTCAATGTTAGGGATGTAGATCACGTTGTTGACCCAACTCAGTTGCCGGAGGTACTCCAGCGAGATGGGCCGCAGCCCCGAGTCCATTTCTATGAACTGGCGGGCCACATCATTCCGCCCTTTCCTGGACACGCTCATGGTGGCAATGTTGCAGTCATCATGGGCAATAATGCTGCTGATAAAGGCAATACTGCCGGTCACGTCATCGGCGTCAATGATCAAGGTATGCAGGTTGGCCGAAAAATTGGACGGGAAGCCGTCTACCTCCACAATGCTGATCACCCCGCCACCCCGGCTTTGGCCAATCACTTCGGCCTTGCGGCCGTCAGCTGCCGTCAGGTTCAGTTTAATGGTGTTGGGGTGCATGGTAGAGGCATTCCCCACCGATTTGAAGGTGTATTTCAGCCCATTTTCCGCTGCGTGGGTAAAAGACTCCTTGATGCGGGTATCATCGGTTTTAAAGTCTAAAAGCCCGGCCAGAATGGCGCGGTCACTGCCGTGGCCCTCATAGGTGCGGGCAAACGAGTTATAAAACGTGATGGTGGCTTCCGCAGGCGGAGCCCCCAGGATTCTGATGGCGGCCCGCGCAATACGCACCACCCCGGCCGTGTGCGAGCTGGAGGGGCCAATCATGACCGGGCCAATCATATCAAAAATGCTGCTTTTCTCTGCCATGGTCTTTATGCGTTCTTCCAGCATCAAAGGTAAAGATAATGTTTCCCCTTCGCGCCTGTTTACCTATCAGAAATAAGCCTCTTTTCAGAAAGAGAGCCCAGAAACGCTGTATCTCTTCGTTTCAGGGCGCTTGCGTTTCTTTCCTGCCTGAGGGCTCCAAACCAATTTCTTTTACTTTCTTTGTCGCAAGTAAAGAAAGATAATTACAACATTCAGAAAATAATATATGCCAGACCCAACCTTCTCCCCCCAGGTAATGGAACTGTTGGAACGTCTCCAGCAGAAATACAGCCACATGGGCCAAGACCTGGCTTCTTATCTGGAGGGGCTGCTGTACTCAGATTATATCAATTACTGGGACTACATTCACCTGGACACGCTGCTGAGCCTGCAGACGCCGCGCACCAAAATACCGGATGAGGAGATCTTTATCATGTACCACCAGGTGACGGAGCTTTACTTTAAGCTTTGCCTGCACGAGTACAAACAGATTGGGGAGCACCCCACCCCTACGGCCCAGCTGCTCATTACGCGCGTTGGCCGCATTAACCGCTACTTTGAGAACCTGATTGATTCGTTTGACGTGATGGTAGACGGCATGGATCCCAAAGAGTTCCTCAAGTTCAGGATGGCCCTTATGCCCGCCAGCGGGTTCCAGAGCGTGCAGTACCGCAAGATTGAGATCTGCTCCACTGATCTTCGCAACCTCACCGACAAAGCCCGCCGTGAGGCCCTGGGCCAGCAAAGCACCCATGAAGAGATGTTCGGCTGCATTTACTGGAAGGAAGGCGCCACCGAGGCGGCCACCGGCGCCAAGACGCTGACGCTGCTGCAGTTTGAGGAAAAGTACGCCGATGAGCTGATGCAGCACGCCCGCGCGTACCAGCACAAGAATGTCTGGTCGGTTTTCAGGCTACTTTCACCAAATGAGCAGCAAAACCCAAAGCTCCTTCAACACCTGAAAGAACTGGACAGCAACGTGAACGTGAACTGGCCGCTCATGCACTATAAATCTGCGGTGCGCTACCTGCAACGGGATCCCGAGGTTATTGCCGCTACCGGAGGCACCAACTGGCAGAAGTACCTTCCGCCCAAGTTCCAGAAACGCATCTTCTTCCCCGACATTTGGACGCAGGAAGAGAAAGACAACTGGGGCAAAGGCTGGGTCAACAACATTGTGGGCGAAGTAGACTGAATCGTTATTGCCTATCTTCAGCCGGGAGCAAATGCTCCCTCTTTTTTTGTCTGTTTACGCCCTGTTTTATGAAAAACAGCCTTAAAACAGTAGCAGGTAAAAAGCAAAGTTGCCGAAGGACTGCGAGTGCGATTATTGGCCTTTTTTTAAAATCCAGCCCCAAAACAAAAGGTTCACTCGCTCGCCAGAGGCGAGCGAGTATAATCCTTACATTTCCAAAACGGCCCTAAAACAAAAAAGGCTGCTCTAATAAGAGCAGCCTTTTTGAGTAGGAACCTCAGGGTTCCTTATGGGTTCTGAGGCCCGAAATTAGGGTTGTTGGTAATCTCCAGTTGCGGGAACATGTAGATGAACAGGTCACTGTTGGCTGGGGTGGTACCCAATACCGCGGTATGGTTGCCGGTGCGTACCAGGGGCTTCTGTAGACGTTTGATGTCCATTAAGCCGAAACCTTCGCCGTACAGTTCTTTTCTGCGCTCCACCCAAACCTCATCCACCAGCTCAGTGCCAGTAGTGGTGGGCCTCACCGCATCAGCAGCCACCGTGAAGCGTTGCTGACGAAGTTGATACACCAATTGCTGGGCCGCCTCGTTCTCGCTTAAACGAGCCTTGGCTTCGGCCTCAATCAGGTACATCTCCGCGGCCCGCATCAAGACGAAATCCCCGCTCAGATCTGGCAGGTCTTTGAACTTGGTGATGGTGTAGCGGTTAGAGTTCGTCACGCCCGCTGCTTCCTGGAACTCTCTGCGGGCATCGGTCAAGGCAAACAACTCCACAAACTTGTCGTTTGCCCTAATGTTGTTGTAGCCCCGGCGCACGTAGGTTCTGTTTCCTTTGGAGTCAAGGGTGTAGCGGCCGTCTATAAAGGAGAAGAACGAGGCGAAACCTACCTGCTGGTCAGCTGCCTGCGGCAAGCCCCACATCCATTCTTGGTTGCCAAAGTCATTGAAACCCGCCTTGTACTCATTGGCCGACATCAAGGGATAGCCTTGACGGGCTTTAGCGGCAAATTCAGCGGCTTTCCCCCACTCTCCCATCTCCAGGTAAACACGTGCCAGAAGTCCTTGGGCCACATTTTTATTGATGCGGCTTTTTGCAGGCCTTGCGGCAATCAGGTCACGCTCCGCAATGGTCAGGTCTTCCACAATCTGGGCATATACCTCTGCAAGGCTTGCTCTTGCCTGCCCCACAGATTGCTCTGTGGTGGGCTCCAGCACTAAAGGAACCGCCAGGGCATTAGGATCTTTCAGATACGTATGCTGGTACGTTCTGGCAAGATTGAAATACCCAAAGGCCCGAAGGGCTCTTGCCTCTGCTTCAAATAGCTTGCTTTGGTTCTCCGTGATGTTGGGCACGGTAGAAGACTTGGCAATGACATAATTGGCATTGGTGATGACCCCGTAGTTGGTGGCCCATAACGTGTAGGTGCCCCGGTAAGTGGGTAGTTTGTTGTCCAGTTCATATTGGTACACAAACCAGTTGCTGTTGGCCATGATGTCCTGCCCCATCACATCCCAGGTGAGATTGAAGTGCGGAACACCGTAGCTGTCAGTAGATGTGCCCGAACCGGAATTGACTACCGCGTCACGCATTAGCCGGTAGGTTCCGGTGAGGGCGGCCTCTACGGCTGCCGGTGAGCTGAACGCCTGGTCAAACGACACTGCGTTGGACGGCAGGGTTTCCAGGAAGTCGTCCTGGCAGGCCCCCAAACCCAAGGAGGCACCCAGCAGGACGGTATATATGCTTACTTTATTGATTTTCATCTCTTAGGCTAATTTTCAAAGATTAGAAAGAAGCACGAACCCCTACGGAGTAAGTCTTCATGGTTGGGAAGCTGTTGTTGGTCAAGCCATCAATAGACTGCTCTGGATCCATGCCGTCCAGTCCTTTAGACCAGGTGAGCAGGTTATCGCCTTGCACAAAGATTCTCAGGCCTTTCATTCGCAAACGCTCCTGCACAGAAGCGGGCAAGGTGTACCCCAGCGTTACGTTCCGCATGCGCACGTAAGAGGCATCTGTCAAGAACCGCGAAGAACGGGCGTTGGCATTCAGAGACTGTCCGGTTCCCAGACGAGGGACATCTGTGATGTCACCGGGGTTCTGCCATCTGTCCAGAATGTCTATGTTCCAGTTGGTACCCGCCGAGGCACCGCCGCTCATCAGGCCGCTGTAGTCTGTGTTCAGGATTTTACCGCCAAAGCTGTAGTTGAGCAAAAGACCCAGGTCAAAACCTTTGTAGCGCAGGTTGTTGGAGAAACCACCCGTCACTTTAGGCAGGGCGTTCCCTACGTAGTAACGGGTTGCCTTGGAGTAATCTGTAGTGGTTTGTCTTTCTACCACACCTTCTGCGTTGGTCACGTCATGGTACCACATGCTCAAACCAGTGGCAGGATCTACTCCGGCGAAGTCTTCAATGAAGAAATCATAGATAGACTGCCCTACTTTGAACTGCTTGGTGCCAGAGAGAATGAAAGGCTGTGGCAAGCTGGTAAACTCATTGGTGTTATGGGCCGCGTTCAGGTTGGCCGTCCAGCCAAAGTTTTCAGTGTCCACCAGATGAGCCGTGATGTTGGCCTCAAAGCCTCTGTTGCGCATAGAGCCCAGATTATCGGCTACCCTAACAAAGCCTAGAGAGGGAGCCATGGGTCTGTCCAAGAGCAGGTCTTTTGATTCTCTGTCATAGTAATCCAGGGAGACATCCAATCTCTTGAACAAGGTGGCATCCACCCCAACGTTGAAGATGGCTTGCTTTTCCCAGGTCAACAGCTTGTTCTCCAAGGTAGACACAATCATACCCGGCGCAGACAAGTCTGGATAGCTTGTGTCATACAGCCCTCGGTAGGCGTAGTAAGAGGAAAGGTTCTCGTTGCCAGAGGTACCGTAGCTGGCCCGCAGCTTGGTATTGCTCACCCACAGGAGGTTTTTCATGAAGTCTTCCTCAGAAAGCCTCCAGGAAGCCCCCACCGAGTAGAAGTTCCCCCATTTCTGATTTCCGTAGAAACGGGTTGACCCGTCGCGGCGGAACGAGGCAGACAGGTAGTATTTATCTGCCAACCCGTAGTTCACCTGCCCCAGGAAGCTTTGCAACGCCCGTCTGTCTTTTTGGGAGCTTGAGTTCACAATGGTAGCGGCGTTGTCCAGTTCGGTCATGCCTGCCACCGGAATAAAGCCGGTTTTCTGGGTAGACACGGAGTTGGAAGACAGATTGAACACCTCAAAACCACCCAAAGCGTCCAGGCTATGCACCCCAAAGGTTTTGTTCCAACTCAGGATGTGGTTGAAGGTGTACTCCGTGTAAGAAGACCTGGATTGGGTACCCCGCCCACGGATTGTGCCAGAGGCATCGCCAAAGTTAGGGTTGTAGAAGGTCTCGCCCCGGTAGTTGTCGCCGTTCAAGGCCAGCGTAGTTCTGTACTTGAAGTCCTTCAGGAAACCGATTTCCGCAAAGCCATTCCAGCCCCAGGTCAGGTTATTGCCCTGGATGATGTCCAGTACCGTGGTACCCACCGGGTTGCTGTTACTCCCGTACGGACGGGCGGTGTTGTAATCATATTCCTGCGGCCCGGTGAACGGGGAACCGTCAGCGTTCTTTCTTCTGAAGATTGGGTAAATGCTGGAGATGTTGCGTCCCCAAGACACCACGTTACGGAAGGAAGTACCGCTGGAAGTTGGCGCATTCTGGTCGGTATAGGAAATGTTGGCACTCAACCCAACCTTGATGTTGTCCCGCAGCTGGGAGTTCAGGCGCAGACGGCTGGAGTAACGCTTAAAGCCGGAAGTGATAAAAGCACCTTCCTGATCCAGGTAGTTACCTGAGAAATAGTAATTCCCTTTCTCGGTACCACCCTGCACGCTCAGGTCGTACTCCTGGCGCATGGCTTTTCTGTACAAGGCATCTCGCCAGTCTTCGTCCCACGCGGGAGTTAAACCCGGTTTGATTTTACCATCCAAACCTACCGGCTCTACCTCACTGAACGGGTTGTACTGCTGGCCGTTACCGGCACCCGCCAAACGGGTGACCACCGTTTTTGTGGCATACTCCTCAGGTGATGCAAATTTGTTCTTCCATAAAGAAGCATCTGCTCTGGCGTCATTGCGCAGGGCTTCCCAGGTAAGTTCATACATCTGGCTGGCGTTCACCGTCTTGTAATCATCCACGGCAAAGTCAGACACCCCAACGGTGGCGCCAAACGTGATGGTGGGCTCTTTGGGCGCAGAACCGCCTTTGGTCGTGATCACGATCACCCCGTTGGCCGCTCTTGATCCGTAAAGGGAAGCAGCCGTAGCGTCTTTCAACACGGTCATGGACTCAATGTCATGCGGGTTAATGGCGTTGATGTCTCCTGAGTAAGGCGCACCGTCTACCACGTACAAGGGCGCACTGCCCGCGTTTACCGAGCCTACCCCCCGTATCCGAACGGTACTGGTAGTGCCGGGCTGTCCGCTGGAAGAGGTTACCTGTACGCCGGGAGCTAAGCCTGCCAGCGCTTTGGTGACGTCATTGGCCTGCATTTTCTCAATAGCCTCAGACTTAACTGAGGTCACAGAGCCGGTGTATGATTTCTCCTCCGCCGTTCCGTACGCTACTACCAGCACCTCATTCAATTGGGTCTGGTCTGCCGCCAGAACCACGTTGATGGTGGTCTGGGTGCCAATGGCTACTTCCTTGTTAGCGTAGCCGATAAAGGTGAAAACCAACGTTCCCTCTGCGGAAGGTACCGATATTTCATACTCACCGGCTACCCCGGTGGGAACAGCATTGGTGCTCCCTTTCAATTGAACAGTAACCCCGGGCATTCCCTCGCCCGTCTGTGCATCGGTTACCGTTCCTTTTATTGTCCGACTTTGTGCCCACGCATGGCTAACCAGCGACAGCAACAAGACGAAGCTGAAAAATATAACTTTCTTCATTTAGGTTTTTGAATGTTATGAGCGGAATACCTTGCCCTCTGAAATTGCATGTCTGCAACGTGCTCAGATAGTGCAAGTTGTCTGTTTCCCGCTCGCAAAAAGATTAGCTCCTATTTTTCAACGCTTGGGTAGGAACCTGTTTATTTGTCTTTGCCAGCTATACTTTTAAACTGGATTAAGCGTTTTTAGATGGATAATGCGGAATTATTCTTTGGTACGCTTCCTCTCTCCTCCTCCTTTCTTCTTGTAATTATTCAAACCCAGAATTATTCTGGACTACAAAGAAAACGCTCATTACTGAATTTTTAGTTTCTGTACTTTTCTTTTTTCAAAGATTCTTCATTTAATTAAATACATCTTTAAAAGATTATATACCCACGCTATTATATTGCCGTTAATTCCAGAAAATACCTCCCAAACAGAAAGGGCCTACTTCCGCAGCGAAGACCTCACCCCCAGCCCCTCTCCCGTGGAGAGGGGCTGGGGGTGAGGCGTTTTGGGGTGGTTTTCAAGAAAATAGGCCCAAAACGCATCAGCGGGTAGATTAGCTACCGGTAGAGACCAGGCACTGCCTTGTCTCGGGTACGCATTGCTTTCTACAGCTGGTTTTACTGTTGGTGCAGACATTCGCTCCAGCGTTTCGGGGCTGTTTTGGGGAAAATAGGCAAGAAACGGCATCGGCGTAGACGCTCGTGGAAGCTGCGCGCCCTACGAGGTCTTTGGAGCAAGCGGAGTTGCTGGGTGGGCTATCAAAAAACTGGCGCGAGGCTTCAGTCTCGTGCCCGGGGGATGAAGCGCGTCTCCAGCCTCGCCGGGAACCAACGACCAAATAACTGTTCAACAAGACATTATATTGCTGATAATGGGAAGAAGGGGTTGGGTTTTGCGTGTGTTTTGGTAAAAACAGCCTTAAAACGAATTTTCCTGCCTGGCTCTTGGTTTAAGAAGAGTACCTATCTTTGCCAAACCAATCGCAAAGAAAGAGGGCACAACCCCAACCTCGCTTTAAGGTTAACTACCTTACCCTTACTTCATGAAAAAAGAACTTGACTTGGTCTTGGCACCCGAAGTAGCCTATGACCCTGCCCTGCTGGAGCGCGAGCTCCTGCAACAAGCCGGTATCCTCCACCCCGAAGACGCCGCTTTCATCCATAAAATCAAACGTTCCATAGATGCCCGGGGCCGTAAGGTGCAGGTGAAGGTGCGCGCCGATGTCTACACCCAGGCCCCAGACCTTTCCACTATTTTGCCCACGTACACCTACCCAGAACTGAAGCCTAATGCCAAGCGGGTGCTGATTGTGGGTGCCGGTTCGGCCGGCTTGTTCGCGGCGCTGCGGTGCATTGAACTGGGGCTGAAACCCGTGGTGGTAGAGCGCGGAAAAGACGTACGCGCCAGACGCCGTGATCTGGCGGCCATCAACAAAGAGCACCTCGTCAACCCAGATTCCAATTACTGCTTTGGGGAGGGCGGCGCGGGCACGTACTCAGACGGAAAACTCTACACCCGCTCCAAAAAACGCGGCGACGTGCAGCGCATCCTTCAGATCATGGTGCAGCACGGGGCCTCGACCGATATTCTGTTTGACGCGCACCCGCACATCGGCACCAATAAACTGCCGGTTTTAATTGCGGAGATGCGGGAAACGGTACTGAAGGCGGGCGGCGAAATCCACTTCAACACGCGGGTCACCGACTTTATTCTGGAGAGAAACCAGATGAAGGGCGTGATAACCCAGCATGGTTCCTCCTTGGAGGGCGAAGCCGTGATTCTGGCCACCGGGCACTCGGCCCGCGATATCTATGAGTTGCTGCACGCCCGCAATATTCTAATTGAAGCCAAACCGTTCGCCATGGGCGTGCGCGTAGAGCACCAGCAAAGCCTCATAGATGGCATTCAATACCATTGTAACGGCGACCGCGGGCCGCATTTACCGGCCGCTTCTTACGCCCTGGTGCACCAGGTGGCCTACAAAGGCCAGGAACGCGGGGTGTTCTCCTTCTGTATGTGCCCCGGCGGCTTCATTGTACCATCGGCCACAGCTCCCGGCGAGGTGGTGGTAAACGGCATGTCGCCCAGTAGGCGCGATTCTAGGTACGCTAACTCCGGCATTGTGGTAGCGGTGAATCTGGAAGACATGGATTTGAAACAACACGGCGCGCTGGCGGGTCTGCGTTTGCAGCAAGCCCTGGAGCAGAAAGCCTGGGCGGCGGCGGGCGGCACGCAGGTGGCCCCGGCCCAACGCCTGCACGACTTTGTGAAAGGCAAAGTCTCTTCTTCCCTGCTGGACACTTCCTATCAACCGGGGCTGGCCTCCGTAGATATGTTAGACGTACTTCCGCCCATGATCGGACAACGGTTACGGGGCGGTTTTCAGGAATTCGGCTATAAAATGCGGGGCTACCTCACCAATGATGCGCAAATTGTAGGCGTGGAAAGCAGAACCTCCTCACCAGTGCGTATTCCCCGGGACAAGGAAACCCTGCAGCATCCGCAGATCCAGAACCTTTTCCCGTGTGCCGAAGGGGCCGGTTACGCCGGGGGCATCGTGTCGGCGGCCATGGACGGCGAAAGATGCGCCGAGCAGGTGGCGTTGTTGGTGCGGAGTTAACCTACGGCCATTTTAGGAGTATAAATACGGAAAGTCCTTTTAGGGCTATTTTCTGAAAACTAAGGGTAAAACGATGAAAAAAACTGTGGTGATTGGCGCCTCTGATAATCCGGGACGCTTCAGTTATAAAGCCGTACACCAACTGAAAAGGTCGGGGCACGAGGTGGTGCCGGTGGGAATCAGGAAAGGGGAAGTGGCGGGCCTGGCCATTGAAACCGAGAAACCTGCGGTAGACGAGGTAGACACGGTGACCTTGTACGTGGGGCCGCAAAACCAACCCAGTTGGTATGACTACATCCTGTCCCTCAAACCGAAGCGCATCATCTTCAACCCGGGCACCGAAAACATAGAACTGGAAAGGAAGGCGCAGGAGCAGAACATCAAAACCATGCACGCCTGTACGCTGGTCATGCTTTCCGTAGGGAATTATTAGGCGTTGGCCTGCTCTTTTAAGGAGATTGGCAGGTGCACGGCTTAGGTTGTTCGCTTTCCTTGTGCGTTTGTGTGAGGGTATTAGCAGGTGCATGCTTTTTGCTGTTGCCTTGCCTGCTAAATGCGTGGTATGGTAGGTGCATGCCTTCTGCTGTTCCCTTGGCTTGTCCGTTTGTTGCGCGGGTGCAGGTGCTGTGTTGTTTCATAGTTTCCGCTAAGCGCTCACGGCCGCGAGGCCCCGTCTTCCCCTTTCGCACTGCCCTTTCGGCCCGGGAAGATATTTGCGCTTAGCCTCCGCCTGTCCAAGGCCAAAAGCGAGGCGCGCTCGGGGAAGACTGTAACTGGGGAAAGTAAGTAGTAGCAGGCAGTTAGTATACCCAATCCTATCATCCCCAATCCCGCTCTTCCGGAGTTCCACTCCGGAAGCAACCTGCCGGGGAGTTCTACTCCCGAACAGCAAGATAAGGAAAGGTGGTAGCGGGTAGTCAACTTGTGTTTACGTCCTTCTATTGGTTTTCTGGCGCAAGCGGACGCTTGTGTCAGGAGGATTCCTGATCTGCCATGGAAGATACTTTAGGCGGTATGTTTAGCTCTGGTTCTCCAAAAACAGGCCTAAAACGCTCTGCAAAGAAAAAGCCCCTGCTTTACGGCAGGGGCTTTTCAGGGTAAGAATCAGGTAGACTTAATGGCTAAACAGCATTTCACGGTATTTCACCAGTGGCCATTGCTCGTCTTCCACAATCAGTTCCAATTTGTCTACGCTGTAGCGGAGGGTGTCAAAGAAACCCAACACCTCGTCGGTGTACATGATGGCGCGCCCTCGCGTGTCTTCAATTTTATTGGCTACTTTCCGCTGCTCAATCATGGCATCTACGGTGGTCTTGATGGTAGTCAGATGCCTGGAGATGTTCTTGATGGTTTGCAGCGTGGTGTTGATGTACTCATCGTTATCCAATCCTATTTCGCGCAGGCCTTTTATGTTTTGCACCAATTTGGTTTGGTAGGCGATAGCGGTAGGAATGATGTGGTTCATGGCCAGGTCACCCATCACGCGGGATTCAATCTGCACGCGCTTGATGTAGTCTTCCAGCAAGATCTCATGGCGGGCGTGTAACTCTCTTGGGCTAAAGATATTATGCTTGGTAAAGACCTCCATGGCCGTCTCGTCCACCAGTTTGTCCAAAGCCTGGGGTGTCTTGCGGATGTTGCTCAACCCACGGCGCTCTGCTTCTTCTTCCCACTCTTTGGAATACCCGTTTCCTTCAAACCGGATGGCTTTGGAAGAAATCACGTACTCGCGCAGCACGTCAATAATGGCCACTTCTTTTTTCTTGCCCTGAGCCATCATCTCGTCCACGCTGTTTTTAAAGTCCATCAATTGCTCGGCCACAATGGCATTGAGGGTGGTCATGGCGTTGGAACTGTTGGCCGAGGAACCCACGGCCCGGAACTCAAATTTATTTCCGGTGAAGGCGAACGGCGAGGTACGGTTACGGTCGGTGTTGTCCAGCAAGATCTCAGGGATTTTGTCGATGCCCAGCTTCAGGTACACGTTGTCGCCTTTGTCCAGCGGTAACTTGGCGGTACGCTCCAGCTCATCCAGCACCTCGGTCAGTTTCTTGCCTACGAACACCGACATGATGGCCGGCGGCGCTTCGTTCGCGCCCAAGCGGTGATCATTGCTGGCCGAGGCGATGCTGGCGCGCAGCAGATCCGCGTAGCGGTGCACTGCCTTTACCGTGGTGATGAAGAAGGTCAGGAACTGCAGGTTCTCCTTCGGCCGACGGCCCGGGGCGAAAAGGTTCACGCCGGTGTCGGTGCTAAGGGCCCAGTTGTTGTGCTTGCCGCTGCCGTTTACGCCTTTGAAGGGTTTCTCGTGCAACAAGACCTTAAAGTGATGCTTCTCGGCCACCCGGTCTAAGATATCCATTAACAGTTGGTTATGGTCTACGGCCAGGTTCGCCTCTTCAAAGGTGGGCGCGCACTCAAACTGGTTGGGGGCCACCTCGTTGTGACGGGTGCGCAGCGGAATGCCCAGTTTATGCGACTCGGCCTCAAAGTCTACCATGAACGCGTGCACGCGCGAGGGAATGGCCCCAAAATAGTGGTCTTCCAACTGCTGGCCTTTGGCAGGCTCATGCCCAAACACGGTTCTGCCGGTCATCACCAAGTCTGGGCGGGCATCAAACAAGGCGCGGTCTACCAGAAAATACTCCTGCTCTATACCCAGGGTAGTGGTGACTCTGGTCACGTCTTTGTCAAAATACTGGCAAACGTCCAGGGCCGCTTTCTCTACCTGGTGTAAGCTTTTGAGCAAAGGGGCTTTGTAGTCAAGTGCCTCACCGGTATAAGAAACGAAGATGGTAGGGATACACAGCGTCTTGGCCCCGGCGTTTTCAATGATGAAAGCCGGCGAGGTGGGATCCCAGGCCGTATAGCCCCGGGCCTCAAACGTGTTCCGGATTCCGCCGCTGGGGAAAGAAGAGGCATCTGGTTCCTGCTGCACCAGGGCGCTTCCTTTGAACACTTCAATGGCGCGGCCGTCTGAGCTCAGGTCAAAGAAAGAGTCGTGTTTCTCGGCGGTTTCGCCGGTAAGGGGCTGAAACCAGTGGGTGTAGTGGGTGGCTCCGCGGCTCAGGGCCCAGGTTTTCATGGCACCCGCCACGGCATCGGCCAGGTTGCGGTCTACTTTACTGCCGGTTCTGATGGCAAACTGCAGGCGTTTGAAATAATCACCGGCTAACGTAGCACGCATGGCATCAATACCAAATACGTTGCTACCGTAATAATCAGAGATTTTGTCAGAAGGTAGCTTCACCTCTACTGGCGTGCGTTGGTTTACCAACTCAAGTGCCTTAAAACGAAGAATGGCCATGTATGTTAGTGGGTTTATTAATCTGTTTCAAATGTAGGAGAGAAAATTTTACTTCCAAGCAACACCCCTCAATTTTAAGGGTCTTTTTTATCAACACTTGATATTTTTCATAAATACCCCTCTTGTTTTGGATGCCATTTTCAAAAAATACACCAATTACGCTAATCACACCCCTTAAAAATACTACCCTTCGCAAAAGTGCTCTTTTTTTGCGAACCACCTTTAAACGGTATATTTGGCGCGTGAAACGAATACTTACCAGATCATTCAGCTACTTTTTCTTTTGGGTTCTCTTCTTCGAGATTTGCCGGGCTACTTTTCTCCTTTACCATTACCCAAAAACCGCCTCGCTTACGGCCTCAGAAATTAGCAAAGTGTTTTGGTTCGGCCTCCGGATGGACTTTTCCTTTGCCGCGTATCTGAGCGTGCTTCCGTTTCTGCTGTTCCTGTTTGAAGTGGCCTTGCAAAAGAAGGTGTTCCTTCAACTGGTAAGTGGGTTTACCTATGTGTTGCTGCCGCTGGTGGCGTTGCTGGTCACCATTGATCTGGAATTATACTCGGCCTGGGGTTTCCGGCTAGATTCCACCCCCCTGCAGTACCTCAATACGCCCGCCGAAATGCTGGCCTCTACCGCCTCGGCCCCGGTGTGGCTGCTGGTACTCCTATATATAGTATTGGTGGTGCTGGGACTGGCAGGGTATTCTTTTCTCAGACGAAAATGGACTGTTTCACCCAAAAGAAGCCCAAAACAGCTGGCAGCCGAGCTGTTGCTCAGCCTGTTCCTGCTGGCCTTACTGATATTGCCCATTAGAGGTGGCTGGCAGCAGATTCCGCTGAACCAGAGCGACGTGTATTTCTCCCAGAAGATTTTCGCGAACCACGCCGGGGTAAATGTGCCCTGGAATGTGATGCATTCGGTCATCAAGAAAAACCACCAGACCAAGAACCCCTACCAGTATTTAGAGCAAGAGCGGGCGCAGGCGCTGGTGCAGGAACTGTATCAACCCAAAGGCGACTCCGTTCCTTCCTTGCTTAGGGTAAAGCAACCTAACGTGCTGTTCATCATCCTGGAAAGCTATACGGCTAAGTTTATTGGGGGCTTGGGTGGCCCGGCTGAAGTCACGCCCAATTTCAACGCGCTGGCTAAAGAAGGCATCCTGTTCCAGAACATCTACGCCGCCGGTGACCGAAGCGAGAAAGGCATGGTGGCGCTGCTCAGCGGCTATCCCGTGCAGACTACTACCTCCATTATTAAAACGCCTAAGAAAACCGAACGGCTGCCCCAGCTGGCCGCTGAATTGAAGAAAGTAGGCTACGGCGCCAGCTATTACTATGGGGGTGAACTGGCGTTTGCCAACATCAAGTCGTACCTCATCAACGGGCAATATGATAAACTGGTGGAGAAATCTGATTTCGGGAGCGAACACTACAACTCCAAGTGGGGCGTACATGACCACCTTCTCTTTGACAAGATCCTCTCCGATCACCAGAACCCCAAAGAACCGTTCCTCACCACCATCTTCACCCTCAGCAGCCACGAGCCCTACGACGTACCCATTCCCACCAGGTTTCCCGGAAACGAGGAAGAAACGCAGTTCAAAAACTCCTTCTACTACACCGATTGGGCCTTGGGCCGCTTCATCTCCGTCGCCAAAAAAATGCCTTGGTGGCAGAATACCTTGGTCGTTTTAGTCGCCGACCACGGACACCAATTCCCGGGTCGTGACCAGAACGATGCTCCCTCCAAATTCCGGATTCCGCTGCTGATGATTGGCGGAGCGTTGGCCGTAAAAGACACGGTGGTATCCACCATTGGATCTCAGACCGACATTGTCCCCACCCTTTTGCAGCAGATGGGCTTGCCGACGGACCACTTTGCCTGGAGCAAAAACCTGCTGGATGCCAAAGCCACCCCGTTCGCCTTTTACGTTTTCAACGATGGGTTCGGGATGGTGACGCCGCAAGGCGCGGTGACGTTTGACAACGTGGCGAAACAACCTATTCTGCGGGAGGCGGGGGTGTCAGACAAACAGTTGGAACAAGGCAAAGCCTACATGCAAACCAGTTTCGGAGATTTTCTAAGGAAGTAGCTGTTAGTTATTGGTTGTTAGTTTTTGGTTGTTAGTTGAAATGGACGAATCATGGCATGGACGAATCATAGCGGAGGGCAGGAACACGAACCCGGCAAAACTGACGGCCGTCTTCTCGTATCAGGTCGCCACGCGTTGCAAGCCCTGGGTGATGTGGGGCGCGCCGCTACGGGCGACCAGTTCCCACTGATGGTCTATGGTCTGGTAGCGTCTCATACCCTTTTTAACTTATGAGCAACATCTGCCAGAAATCATTCACTATTTGTCAACACGGCCTGAAATCATTTTTAAGGTGTTTTCTGGAAAAGTGGCCTAAAACTCAGTAAAAAACACCAATTAAGAAGCTCATGCTGAGTAGTTATAAAAAAGGCCGGAGCAAAAGCTCCGGCCTTTTTTATAAGACAGTTTTAACTCAAAGCTGTTTACAGTTTTGCGCCTGTTTTCCTAAAAATACCCTGAAAACGGCGGTACAAGCAAATGCTCGCGGCTGTATGCAAATAACGGCCTCTTGTTTTTGGCCTGTTTTCATAAAAGTAATCTAAAAACAAGAGGCATAACCCGGACACTTGCCCCAGAGGATTGCTTTAAATGCCGGTTAATGAAAAACTCTAAACATGTTCCTCAAAAAATCATGAATCAACCAAAGACTCTGCAAGATTCATTTCAAGCATTTACGATTGATCTAAAGTAGATTAGGAACCTGTTTAGAGCTCTTTATTTCACCTATTTCAATGACATGGCTGGCGCAAGCGTCTGTCTGCTGGTGCTCACGTTTTCAAGCTGCTTTTTGAAAAACAGCTTAGAAACAGAAGCCTCCTGGCCCACTAAGCTACCAGCGGGTGATGAAGTTAAACTCTAAACAGGTTTATGACACCTCTCTTTGAAGACTTATAATTGTTTGATAACTTTTTTGACCTCTTCCAAACCATTTGCTCTAAGACGAATAAAGTACAAGCCATTGGCTAGATTCTGTAAAGACACAGTTTGCAGAATCTCGCCGGCAGTTTTGTTCAGAATAATACTTCTAACAACTTTACCAGAAGCATTCAGCACGTCTACAGTTAACTCACCCATTATTGGACGGCCTATCTGCAACTGAACCTTATCTCGAACTGGGTTCGGGTAAACTGACCAGCTGTCCTCTAATGTCTCTCCATTGAGTGACGAGTCTGCTGACACCGAAGATTTGGCTGATTGTGCTTTCAGGGAAGAATCGGCCTCCATTCCCTCACTTTGTTGTTGCTTGCTATTTTTTTTAGTGATAGGATGGTCAATGTAAGAGGTAACCTTAAGCCCATTACCAGTCGCGTTACCCAGATGCATGCGGTAAGTGAACCGCTGCCCATCATTCCAGTTGTTACGTAAAGTGAGCGTCCATTGCGTACCGGAGCCCTCTATACCAGTTACTTCGTTGCCGTCTATTTCATAGCCTCCGGTACCTGACTGATTAACGGACTTATCATACGTGATGGTTAACTTCTTGCCGTTGGCTTCCACAGAGGTGATTTGTGGCGGTGTTGGATCATTAAAGGGCGAGGCCACATTTCGGTTCTGCTTGAATACGTTCACCAACCCGGTGGCCGGGTTGTAAGAGAAATCATCAGCGCCGGTCACGGTTACACTGTGGATGTTGCGGTCACTGTCTACCAACAAGGACATGTCACGCAGCCTGTTCCTATCTGAGACTTTAGATAAGTCCAGGGTAATGGTGAGGGTGTTACCCGAGAGTTCCTCAGATTTCACCACGCTTTCCTTGGTCTCATAGTACTCAGCGAATTCTTGGGTTCCCGCAATCCAAGCCCGGTCTCGGTTAGAAGGGTGGTCTTTCACATAGTGAACGAACTGTTGGAAGTACTTCACCTGAGACGCTCCACCAGGGCCATGGGAGAAGGCGTGCCCCATGATCTTGTTTCCTTGGGTGGCGGCGGCAAAGATGTTGTCTACCCAACTATCAGCGCTGCCCAGGTCAGCCTTCCACATGTCATCCATGTTGAAGCGGGACACCAGCAGGTAATCTGTCTTCATGTTCTTGATGCTCACTCGGTCACTCCAGTTCACGTAGGCATCATAACCGTCACGGGAGGCGGCAACTCCAAACGTACTTCCTATGAATTTATAGCCTTCCTGTATCCAGGAGGAGACAAAACCCTCATCAGCCGTAGGAATCACCCCAGTTCTGGTGCGGTAACCGGTGTGCTGGAAAATTTCCTTCTCCAGTTCCTTGACTTCCTGGTAGCGGTGAGAGCCTCCGTGGCTGCGGGTATGGTTCATAACATCGAAGCCTTCGGCGATCATCTCAGCTAACTGTGGGTACTGGGTGTACGCCGAGCCCGGCTCGTCTCCCCTGCCGTTGACAGCGAAACTCCATTTGTAGCCCACCTGATTGCCAGCTCCGTCAGTATAGGTCACTCCCGGGTAAGTTTTACCATCCACGGCCGTTCCGCCATGAAGCACCTTGTAGACCAGATTATAGTTAGCCAAGTGAGCATCGTCGGCCACGAACAGGAAACCTACTGACTTGTCGTACTTCATGTCTGCAAAAGAGGACGATGCCGAACGGGGGGCAGAATCGAATTTCACCTGCACGGTAATGGCGTTAGCTGGGGCCGGAGTTGGGTCCTTTGCCGGTGCTACGGTTAAAGTCCGGGACAAGGATTCAGCAGCCAGGAAACCAGCACCGGCGGCCTGAGTGGCAGTAATGGTGACAGTACCAGCCTTCAGGATGGAGGCTCTCCACTTGCCCGAAACCTCAGCTACCGCCACAATCGCCGGGTTTGAGGACGAATAGGCAATGGGCACTTGCGTGTTTGTGCTGGAGGCACTTAGCTCGAAAGGCGCATCACCCACTGTTCTATTGCTTAATACCGGAAAGGTGATTACGGCCGGAACCGGAGCAACAGCACCGGCAGTCGCCTCAAACCAGTTGAGATTCCAGCCACCTTCCTTGGCATACAGCCGTATGGTCTGATCACCCGCATTGAGGTTTACCGCCACCTTTACGGTTGTATATGATTGCCAGTCGCCCGTAGCGGGTACCGTCACCGAGCCTAGAACGGCTCCGCCCGCGTTTTTAACTTCAATAACGCTGGAACCACTATGCGATGCAACCCTCAGGCTGAAGGTGTAGGCACCGTTGGAGGCCGCGCTCACCTTGTAGTCTGCCCAATCACCATCGTCCACGTACCCCAGGTTCTGGCCTCCGCCGGTATCGTCTGTATTTTCTTTTTGCATGCCAGACATCGCCGAGTACGCCTCCGCCTGAATTAGGCCCGGAATGGATTTGTAGTCAGTAGGTGCTGTGGGCGCCACAGAGGCACTGCCGGTCACCTCAAACCAGTTAATGTTCCACCCTCCTTTCTTTGCATAGAGTTGCAGCGTCTGAGTGCCAGCATCTAAAGTGATGGAGGCACTCACCGTCTGCCACCTCTGCCATTCACCTGTCTCTGGCACGTCTACAGTGGCCAATACCTTGCCATTCGCATTTTTTACCTCCAGTTTTGCTCCCTTACTCTGGGCCGCTACCCTGAAACTCATGGTGTATTGCCCGGCAGCACTTACCGGAACGGTATAGTTCATCCAGTCATCATTGTCTGTGTAGCCTACATTCAGGCCACCGCCGGTATCAGCGGTGTTCTCCGTCTGCACACCGCTCATGCGGGTGTACTCCTCTGCCTCTATCCTGAACGTGGAAGTAGGGGAAGTTGAAGCCCCAGAGGTGACTTCAAAAGACTGGCTAACTTCTGCGGCCGCATTATAGGTGCTGTTCCCGCCCTGTGACGCTTCTACGGTAACATGACCGGGGCCCGAAACCGTTAGAGACTTGCCGTTGACAGTAGCCGCCCCTGACACAACTTTGAATTCAACTGTCAAACCAGACGTAGAAGTTGCTTGTAAGTCAAAGGAAGAAGGCTCCCCCTCAAAAACTTTTGGTTCAATAGAATTGAACGTGATGGTTTGATTCTGCTTTACAACCGAACCAGTTGCAACCTTAAAAAAGGAAGGGGTAGTGTTTATAGTTAGCCCTGTAGGTTGTGGCTGGGTTTTGTTACCGCTAACCGCATAATCCCACTCAAAACGATCTATTTTGGAGATGTTTAAGGCAGACGGAAAGGAAAATGGCAGTGAGTAGCTTTCTGTTTTATCATTCGGGTTTTTGGCCCAGAGTACATATACCGTTTCCCCCTCTTTTCGGAAAGCCCCTCCTTCTATTCCGGCAGGCAGCTTCAAGGCTGCTGTTTGCCCGGCATCATAAACATAGCCCTGCAATAGCTGGGAGGTTGTCTTGATGCCTTTCCCTAACTGGGTGAGTTTTTCTGCGCCGGGTGCATCTCTGGTTAAGTTTTCATAAAGCCCCATCAAGCCATACTCCACTGTGCCAGAAACTACATCAGACGTATTAGGGGCATTTACATTTTCCCCTACTCCATAGATATGCACCTGCTTTATGTTGTTTTTCTGGGCCAACACCATTGTTTTGATTCCAAAATTGCGTTGCATTTCATCTGAGCTATTACGCCAGTCACTTGTCCTACGACTGATGTTTGTTTCCGTAACTATGAAATGCTTTTTAGGATAAGTAACCCCATTGTATCCATATTTTTGCAAGACCGCCTCAAATCCATTCTTATGGTTTATTACCTGGGCTGCGGCATAGTCAGAATTACGAAGGAATTTGAATCCACCAATGGAATTGTCCCAGATACGCAGAAAGAAAGAAGGGTACACATGGTAGCTCACCATATCAAAATAAGCGCCTCCTTTGTTGGGGTACTGGCTGGTAACTGCCCCCCCATTTGGGTTGTCTGTATAGCGCAACAAAGCATCTAGGTAGGTAGAGTGACCAATACCACCCGGTGTTACATGGTCTTCGGGATTATACTTTTTTACTACCTCCCAGGTAATGCGCAACATGCGTATGTAGTGGAAGAAGGGAGCCTTGAAGTTTTCCATCTCAGAAGGCAGCGGTGCCCGGGTAAGCCATTCATCTGGCTTGTTGTTTCCAAGGTCTGGCTCATTGATCACTTCCCAATTCTTAATATACGGCCCGTACAGTTGCACCAGATTATACACGTACGTGGCGTAGTAATTGGTTGGGTTTACGGTACCATCTGCTTTCCAAATAGGTTCGTAGAGATTGGCAAAGCTCTTAGAGGAGGAAGCCCCTGGATACTTTGTTTTGTCACGGTGCGCCTCAGAAGGGCCTTCTATAAAGCAGGTTATTTCCTTCATGCCCAAATCATTGGCATAATATTGAAACTCACTCAACCTGACTTTGTATCCCCAGGTGTCAACAAACGTTTCTGGCAGGGTTGGTCTTATAGAATTCCCTCCAGCTTTATCGACCAGAGTAGCCAGGCTTTTATCATCCCACCCATTGGCATAATAGCCCATGTTACTCCCATATCCAAAATTGGCTGTATAGGGTATTACACTTTCATGAGCGGTTGGCTGCTGTGCAAAGAGTTTTAAAGAAGAAAAGAACAGGGAAAGGATACTAATTGATCGTAGTAAACCTAATTTCATTATTTTAAGTTTAATGAATGAAAGTATAAGGTGTAGAAGGCAAATTAGAATTGATGCTATGAGACAAAACTAATTTAAAATTTGAATAATTAAAATTAAGTCTAAAACAATATAAATATTTTCAAATTCATATATATCTAGTTAACTGTTATTTATGAAATAAATGCATTCATAAAGTTATATTTCTACTTTTATAAATAAAGCCATTTCTTATACTTTAGCCCTTTTTGCAAAATATAGTACAATTATGGCATCTTTATATTTCTTTAACTTTTATACAAAGTTTAAGTTAATTTAATTTGGAGATGGGAGTTTGTGTATTGAATATTTTCTATGGTAACTTTATAAGCGAACCCGCCAGTGTATGTGACCTTTTTTATAAAACTTGCATAATACCACTAAGATTCACAACTCAATTAATTGGTTCTCAATCATTAACCCCAAAATATTAGAGAATTTACTATTCTGTTTTGAAGTGATAAAGTAAAGTAAGAAGCATGAAGGGAAATTATGCTCTAGTTGGCTTTGATGGAGCATCATGAATATGACTTCTCTTAAATATTTATAATATTTATGATATAACGCAATCTCGCTGGTGGTTCCTGCCGGGTCTGGAGGCGCGCTACATCTCCCGCCACAAGACAGCAGTTTAGCGCCAGTTTTTTTGTTGACTCACCCTGCCATACCACTTGCACCAAAAGACCTCGTAGCGTTTGGAAGACCTGCGAGCGCCTGCGTGCGTCGATGCCGTTTCTGGCCTGTTTTCCCTAAACTAGCCCCAAAACGCAGGGGCAAAAGGAGGATGTCTGCCCCGGCAGAAAAAAACAACCGTAGAAAGCAAAGCGTGCCTGAGACAAGGCAGTGCCTGGTCTCTACCGTTATCTAATTTAACCGGTTTCCGCGTTTCCGATCCGTTTTTCGCAAAACAGCCCTGAATCGCATTAGCGGGGTTCGCCTTCTCAACTGGAGAGGAGGCTGGAGGTAAGACTGCTTTCTGCGTAAGGTTAGTTATTTAGAGAAGTCTTTATAGCAATTGTCAATTACTCCTATTCTCCTATAAGAATGATACGTGTGCAATGCATTTGCAAACTTGCCTCATGTCAACCACATTTACACTAACGCAAAACTTTCGGTAGGTTAATCTAACCATCCGCAGAAAGACAACTCACCCCCACCTCCTCTCCAGCGAAGAGGGGCTCTACAGATGCGTTTAGGGGCCGTTTTGTAAAAAAGGGCTTTAAACGGCAATGGACTAGACACTCGTAGGAACTGCGCGCACTACGGGGTCTTTGGAGCGAGTGATACAGCGGAAGCAAGCGGTTAGAAAGTACTGGCGCGAGACTTCAGTCTTGTGACAAAGGGTAAAGCGAGTCTCCAGACTCGCCGGGAACCATGCGCAGGATTGTGTGACAGCAGTTATAGATACCTGATAAAAAGCCACGGAAGTAAATCTGCGCCATAGATGCTAAAGCGCTAGAACCAGGTGATGCTGGTATAATTTAGAGGCAATCAGAGAATAAGCAATTAAGAGGGAAGCAGCTTGAGATAAGTTCCCTGAAACCTTCTCATTTAAGCAGTCTGGATTGGCAGCTCTTTTGCTTCATGGTTACCACCACCCCCAGCCCCTCCTACATTAGGGAGGAGTAGCCTCTGTTCTGCCCCTCAGATTGATACTGGGGTGCGGTAGAGACGGGTTGGCGCAGGCGCTCGCAGGTCTAACGCTGCAAAGTCTTTTGAGTGGGCGGTATTGCGTATACTGGAGAAAGCAGAACCCACCCCTACCCCTTATAGGAGGGGAATACGCCTTTGCGGTAAGACTCTTGCTGTTCAGGAGTAGAACTCCCGAACATGCCTGCTGCGGAGTTTAACTCCATCGGGAACCACGGGCAAAAGAAGGGGAGTAGGACTCCCCGGCAGGTTACCTGCGTAGTGGAACTCCGGAAGAGCGGTAGAATCAAGATTGCGCTTATGACCTGTGACAAAGCAAAATATAACCCCACCCTTACCAAGAGGAAAATCCTTCTAACGTAAGTGACGGGGCAAATGCTCGTAAGCGAATAATTTAGTTGATATTGGTGTTAGGCACAATCTATTGGGCATAAAAAAAGCCCAGCCTACGCTGGGCTTTTCAAAGGGTATGAGCAGGAAAGCTTATTTTACTTTCTCAACAATTCCGGTGAATGCTTCTGGATGGTTCAAAGCTAGGTCAGCCAAAACTTTGCGGTTCAGGTTGATGTTGGCTTTTTTCAAACCGCCCATTAACTGGGAATAAGACAGGCCGTTGATGCGGGCTGCGGCATTGATACGCTGGATCCAAAGAGCTCTAAAGTCTCTTTTCTTCACCTTTCTGTCGCGGTACGCATAAAGCAACCCTTTTTCAACCGCGTTTTTGGCTACTGTCCAAACGTTTTTTCTACGGCCAAAGTACCCTTTGGCCATTTTCATGATTCTCTTTCTCTTGTGGCGGGCCGCCACGGTATTGACCGATCTAGGCATTTCTACTTTTTTTTGGGGCTGGTGATCTCGGTTTAATGCTTAGTTACCAGTTCCCGATGAAACAATTGGAAAAATTGAATGTGATTAAGACGCAAGCATCCGCAGCACGTTGGCTTGATCAGCTTCGCTAACCAGTCCGGTGTGGGTCAGATTTCTCTTCTGCTTGGTGGTCTTTTTGGTCAGGATGTGGCTTTTGTAAGCGTGCTTACGCTTTACTTTGCCAGTACCTGTCAGGGTGAATCGCTTCTTAGCCCCTGATTTGCTTTTCATCTTTGGCATTTGGGTGTATATAAAGTGTACTGTTATTTTTTCACCTTTGGTCCCAGGAACAGAAACATCCGTTTCCCTTCCAGCTTTGGCAACTGCTCTACTTTTGCCACGTCTTCCAACGCCTGGGCAAATTTAAGCAAAAGTAACTCGCCGCGCTCTTTGAAGACAATCGTCCGGCCAACAAAGTGCACATAGGCTTTCACTTTTGCGCCTTCGGCCAAGAACTCACGGGCGTGTTTCAGCTTGAATTCGAAATCATGGTCATCGGTGTTAGGACCGAACCTGATTTCCTTCATCACCACCTTGGTGGTTTTCGCCTTCATTTCGCGCTGTTTCTTCTTTTGCTCGTATTTGAATTTTGAATAATCAATAATACGGCAAACGGGTGGATCTGCCTTGGGCGATATCTCTACCAAGTCCAGGTTCTGCTCTGTGGCAAGACGACGGGCTTGGTCTATGCTATATACACCGGGCTCCACGTTTTCACCAACCACCCGCACGTCGCGGACGCCGGTGATGCGCTGATTGATACGATAAGGTTCTTCGACCTTGCCACGTGGCACGTAGCGTCTGTTATTCGTAGAAATAGTTGTACCTCCTAAAAGTTTAAGGTTTCACAATCAGGGTGCGAATATCGCCTTTATCCCTGTAAAATAAAAGTATTTTTCTAATATTTTTTAACTGAGCATCTCTGCCAGTACTGCCTTGAAGTTGTCTACGAAGGCGTCAACGCGCAATGTACCCATGTCTCCCAAGCCGTGTTTCCGCACCGACACAATCTCGTTTTCTTGCTCTTTCTCCCCTACAATGATCATGTACGGCACTTTGCTCACTTCGGCATCCCGTATTTTACGGCCGATTTTCTCATCACGGGTGTCAATGTATCCTCTGATGTCCTGCTCGGCCAACTGTTCGTTTACCTGGTGGGCGTAGTCATGGTATTTTTCAGAAATAGGCAGAATGGCTACCTGGTCTGGGCTGAGCCACAGCGGGAAATTCCCGCCGCAGTGCTCAATGAGTACCGCTACAAAACGCTCCAGCGAACCAAACGGGGCCCGGTGAATCATGACCGGACGGTGCTTTTCGTTATCGGCGCCAATGTACTCCAGCTCAAAACGCTCGGGTAAGTTGTAATCTACCTGAATGGTTCCCAGCTGCCACTTACGGCCCAGGGCATCGCGTACCATGAAGTCCAGCTTAGGCCCGTAAAACGCAGCTTCGCCCAGTTCAGTTACAGTAGACAGGCCTTTTTCGGCGGCAGCCTCTATAATTTCACGCTCGGCTTTTTCCCATAGCTCATCAGACCCAATGTATTTGGCCTTGTTCTCTGGATCCCGCAAGGAGATTTGGGCGGTGTAGTTATCAAAGCCCAACGCCTTGAACACGTATAATACCAGGTCAATTACCTTAGTGAATTCTTCTTTCACCTGGTCTGGGCGGCAGAAGATGTGGGCATCGTCCTGGGTAAAGCCCCGCACGCGAGTTAGGCCATGCAACTCGCCACTTTGCTCATACCGGTACACCGTCCCGAACTCGGCCAGCCGCACCGGCAATTCCTTGTAAGAACGCGGACGGGTTTTGTAGATCTCGCAGTGGTGCGGGCAGTTCATGGGCTTCAGCAGGAACTCCTCGTTCTCGTTGGGGGTCTTGATGGGCTGGAACGAATCTGCCCCGTATTTTTCGTAGTGGCCCGAGGTCACATACAGTTCTTTGGACCCGATGTGCGGGGTTACCACCGGTTGGTACCCGGCTTTCATCTGGGCTTTGCGCATGAATTGCTCCAGGCGCTCGCGCAGCAAGGTGCCTTTTGGTAACCACAACGGCAGCCCCATGCCCACTTTCTCAGAGAAAGCGAACAGCTCCATTTCCTTGCCCAACTTGCGGTGGTCGCGGCGTTTGGCTTCCTCCAGGCGCTCCAAATACTCGGTGAGTTCTTTCTGCTTAGGGAAGGTGATGGCGTACACGCGGGTCAACTGCTTGCTCTTCTCGTCACCGCGCCAGTAGGCACCGGCCACGTTCATGAGCTTGGCGGCTTTGATAAAACCCGTGTTGGGAATATGTGGCCCACGGCAAAGATCCGTGAAGTTTCCCTGGGTGTAGAACGTGATGGTTCCGTCTTCCAGACGCTCCAGCAAGTCTAATTTATAGGGGTCGTTTTTCTCGGTGAAGTAGGCAATCGCGTCGGCTTTGCTAACCGGCTTGCGCACGTAGTCACTTTTCTGACGGGCCAACTCCAGCATTTTCTGCTCAATGGCCGGGAATTCCTCCTGAGAGAGCGATTTCCCTTCGCCCAGGTCAATGTCATAGTAGAACCCGTTTTCAATGGCGGGGCCAATACCCAGTTTAACGCCAGGATAAAGCGCCTCCAGTGCCTCGGCCATTAAGTGCGCCGAAGAGTGCCAGTAGGTTGCTTTGCCTTCGTCATCGTTCCAGGTCAACAATTGAATGGAGGCATTTTCAGTGATAGGGCGCGTTAAATCCCACACCTGACCGTTCACTTTCACGGCCAACACGTTGCGGGCTAACCCTTCACTGATGGAGGCGGCAATCTCAATTCCGGTTACTCCCTCCTGGTATTCACGGACCGAACCGTCTGGTAAGGTAATGTTGATCATATATAAAGAAATAAACTTCTTTGTTTTAGCCTAGTTTTCGGCAAAATAGCTAAAAAACAGATACGGAACGCAATGTATCTAGCATAGGCCTAGGTTGTACGGGTCTATTGATACGTTGCAAAGCTACACTATAGCGCCGGTTCTGCGGATATTTTCTGATTAAATATACATAGTGCGGGCGGGCGGCGGCCTTTTGGCCGGCCCACTCCAGACAGGTAGCCAGAATCCAGCGGTTATGTTCGGTGAGCGGAAGCCCTAATTCCTGCGCTTTCAACAACTGCGGCAAGGCCGTGCTGTACTGCCTTTTCTTGTACCAGGCCTCTCCTAACCCGGCATACCCCTCGGCCTTGTCTGGCTGTAGATTGATTGATTTTCCAAAGCAGGCAATAGCCGTATCAGTCAAGTTACGGTTCAGATAGTACTGCCCCAACTGTTGCCACCAGAAACCGTCATGAGGCTGTTTCTGAACGCCTTTCTGCACCATGGGGATAGCCAGGTCATACCATTTACGGGCGGTGTAGATGGCACTTAATTCCCTAAAAGCGGGTAATGAAGCCGAGTCCCGCAGCAAGGCGCGGTTCAGGTTGAAAATAGCGCGGGCTGTATCGCGCGTGCCCGCCTGGGCTTTGGCCAGCAGTACGTAATATTTGGCTTCTCCCGGACTCAGCCTGATGGCTTTGCTGCTGTGGCTAAGTGCCCGCTCATACATTTTCAAACCCACGTAGGTTTCGGCCAGAATGGCTTCTGATTCTGGGGAGTAGAAGTTGAAGGCGTTGGCTTGCATCATCATTTTCATGGCCTCCTGGTACTGCTGCTCACCCGCCAATATTTTGGCCCTCCAGAAATACGCCTCGCCCAGCGATGGATCCAAGGCGATGGCCAGGGAAAGGTCTTTGACGGCGGGTTGCGTTTTGTCCAGGGCTAGGTACAGCTTTGCCCGTTTCACATACCATTCCGGCGGCGGGTTCCGCTGCTCCAGCGCCTTGCTCAGTTCGTCTATCTGGGTGGGAAGGCTGCTGTCTACCCGCGTGGGATTGAACATTCTCTCCTGCGTTGTTTCCTGGGAACAGGCAGATAGAAACCCAATGCCTAACCATAAAAGCAAAAGAGGAAAACGCATGCGAGAAAACAGGTACATGAAAAGATGACAGGACGAAGGTACCATTTCCAGATTAGTTCTGCTTTGTTTTAACCCTGATTTTGAAAAAACAGCCCTTTAACCAGATGGTGCGCGAATAGGAATCTGAGGGAAATCACTGCTTCTAAAGGACAATCTGACGTTTTAACCCTTATTTTGTAAAAACAGCCTCTAAACGCTACGGGTTCACTGACACTGACAGGCGCAGCCCCCACAAGGGAGCATCCAGATCTTGGTACGTTACCCTATGCACCAGATCTACCCGTAACACTTGAAAGATGTTCTTGAAGCCCACGTTGACTTCGGCATAGGGGTCTTTCCCCAGACGCTGGAAGTTCACATTTCCAGTACCCGAAGCCGGGTGAGCAGGTTTGTTTTTATCTGTGAGCCTACCGTACAGAACCGCTCCGCCGGCCACCAGCAACAGCTTCGTTTTCTTCAGGAGCGGCAGACGGTTGGTGATGGAAAATGCCCCTTCAAAATGGTGGTCATAGCGCAGCGAAACATATTCATCGGTGGCGAAGGAGAAGAACGGCATGAGGTTGTAGCCGTGCAGAATAAAGAAAGGCGTCTCGTTGCCTATGGGCACCTGCAGCAGCGGCAACGGTACTTTGGCGAAGGTTTTCCCGGCTTGCAGATAGTAGCGCCCATACCCGAAGATGCCCGCCCGCACCCGCTGCTCCACCGACAGAGCCACTTCCTGGTAGGTTAAATCAGAGTTCATCACTCCGCTTATGCCCGCCGAAACATCTAACCCGATGATGGGGGCATTGGAATTGGAGATGGGGATTTTCTCGTAGTGCCTGATCAGCATCTTCTGATCTGGGGAGAAACGCAGGCTCAACGAAACATCGGTGGTGCTGAAACCGGCGTATTTGGAATCTCCTTTTACACCGCTCAACGGCTCTGCATCAAAGACAGGCCGGTAATTGGTGCGCCGGAACGTCACGCGCTGCCGGAAGGAAGGAAACCATTCCCGTTCTGCCCACATCTGCATGCGTTCCTGCTGGTACGGAAAGTTCATCTGCCCCCATCTGAACGCGGAGAAAAACAGGCTGTTCAGTTGCGTGTTGTTCAGATCCATGGAGGCGGGCCCCACATCGTTCAGGTAACTTACCCCCCACTCCGTCCATTGCTGACGGTCAGCGACGTACCTGATGTTGAACAGGCTTTTGAAAGACTCATCTCTGGTGCCGTAGCCCACATACCCGTTCAAAATCCAGTTAGGATGGAATTCTGGGGTGGTTCTGCCGCCTAATTGAAACCGGTGGCCCTCCAGTTTGTTGTAAACGTACGTGCCGAACACCGGGCCCCACTCAAATTTGTCATTGAGCGGCAAATGCCCTTCCACCACCACCCTGATCAGTTTCACGGCACTTTGGATCTCGGGCAGCTTGTTGATCTGGGCAATGGATTCCACCCTCTTCTGCTCTTCCGGGGAAAAAGCCTGCGGCCGAACCGTTTGCCAGTATTGCTCCTGATGCTTCAACGCCGAATCACTGATCTGGTGCGTCATGTCAAAGAACTCTTCAGGCTTTGGTTGGCCTATGACCAGATCTGTGTAGGTGGTCACGGTTTCTACGAACAGACGAACATCTGAGCCGGGCAAGCCGGTAATCTGGAACTTTCGCTTGCTGGACAGTGGCAGGATAGACGAGTTTTGCTCATCCCAAGCCTGCACAATTTGGAGCTCTTTCACGAAGTTGAGGGCTACGTCTTTGTTCAGCTTCAGCTCAATGCGGCGCAGCGAAAAGGAGCCCTCGGCAATCCACATCTTACCTTCAAAGGTGAGATCCTGTGACCTTTTGGGAATGATTTTAATTCGGTACACTTTCCCACTTGCGGTTTCCACGCTGTCCTCCAGGTCATAGTCATAATAACTGGCCCACTGGTTTGCGATGGGGCTCACGAAATCTTTGTCAAACATGCGCATCCAATTCTGGTTCAGCGAAAAGTGCTCGGCCTGCGCGTTCAACAATTGCGCGATCTGGCTTTCGCGTTCAATGCCCACGCCTACCACTTTACTGGCCTTCAGAATCTCTTTTGAATTAGGCGGGTCACGGCTCAAGAAGGTTTCTTTGACGGTTTCAGACTGGAAGATGGGCAACGAGGCCGTTCTGGAAGGCGCATGGCTAAGGGTGAGGCTGTCCAGGTAAGGAGCGAACCGTTTGGAAAAGCCCTTCCTTTTGTCTTTCGCCTCCCGTTCCAGAATGCTGCCCTTCATTAAGGTATAGGTTCCAAACTGAATGGCTGGCTGGTTTTCGGGCAAATAGAGGTGCTTGTTTTGGGCGGCAGCCCGCACAATTCTATAAGCCGGATTCTCCCTGGGGCGCACCACAATTTCCTGGATGGCATAACTCTGGCGCACCAATGAAATATTACCGTTTAACTGGAGATCTCTCACCGCTTTTATAACCGGGGAATACCCCAGCAACGTGAAAGTGACAGTGTCTGCAATTGTGTATTTCCTGATGATGTACTGACCTGCTTCATCCGTAAACGAGGGAATTTTGGCAGACTGCAGATACACGGTGACATAATCCAGTGGCTTGTGGGTTTCCGCATCTGTGACCCTCCCAATCAAAGGTGACGTTTGGGCATGTGCCGCCCTAACGCTCATGAACAGGAAAAGATAGATCAGGACGTTTCTCACCTTGTAGAATTTGGTTTTCTAATATACTAAATATGTTCCCTTTCCTATTTAACAAACCCGCTCTACATCCTATATTTTAATTGAATTAGGAAAAAATGAGCCAAAAAGGGAGACTTCTGCTGGCAGAAGCTTCCCACCAAAGAAGACCAACTTGAGAAAATCCCTACTTAACACCAACCAGTATTTACTAACTGCCATTGATTTTATGGCGCAGGCGCCCGTTTGCGCCAGGAGGCATCTAACCAAAAAACCACCTGATTTTAAGCTATTTTCTCTAAAATAGCCCTAAAACGAAAAGGCCTCCCTCTGCTATGAGGGAGGCCTTTTTGCGGGTGAAGAAGTCTTACGCTCTTACTTTCAATACTTCCTGCAACAAAACTTTACACCTTCTGCTCAACTCCAGGTCTTCGGTAGTAACCAGTTTCTGATCCAGGGCCTTTTGCAAGGTGCTCACGCAATCGCTGGTCAGGTCTGCTTCGCGCTGCACGCGGGCCAGGTCATAGTAGTACAACAAGTTAGAGGGATCTAACTCAATGGCTTTGATAAAAGCATTGATGGCAATTTCATTGGAAGAGGTGGGCAAAGGAAGCTGTGTCAAGAGTTTGTTTGCCGATCTCTCCGCAAAAGAAAGGTTGGCTACCTTAAACGCCCAGCGGCCCATGAGATGCCAGGCACCGGCATGGTTTGTATCTTCAGCTAAAGACTTGTCCAGATAGGTTTTAATGTGGGTTAGCTGCACCATGCGGTCTTTGATGGCTACTGTCTGGCACAGATTGCTCAGAGAAAGCGCCATGGCGTAATTGGTCTCAGCCGAAAGGCTGTCTAGTTCCATGGCTTTCTGAGCAAACCCGAAGGCTTTCTGGAAATATAAACTTTTGTGGGTGTCGTCAAAAAATCTGTTGCCAATACGGCCGCAGACAATGCTGGCCTTGATTAAAGCCTCTTGCTGCTCTGGTTCATCAGAAAGCAGTAATTCATATTTTGCCAAGGCCTCAGTGTCCTTGTATTCACGAAACAGTTGATTGGCCTCCCATAAAAGTTTTTCCGAACCTAAGCCGCCGGCAAGGGCCGCCAGGTTCGGAAAACTCATGAGAGTCAACATGAAAAGCATCAGTCTAAATGTTCTGCGCATACATTCCCGGGTAATCAGTTTAGTCCAACGTACGGGTAATCTACGAAAACAATTCAGAAATTCCTAGAACAGATTGAGCTGTTTCTTAGGTGTCTTAGCTGGTGCTGGCAGATCCCCGTTTTGTTCACTCTCTACGGATAAATCCAGGGCTGGTTTTAGTGTTTCTAAATCAAGCAAGACTTCGTCTCCGGTAGAGAAAGAAGCGGTTGCCGATTGCACTATTTTAGGCTCTACCTTTACCGTTTTTATTTGCTTTGTACCAATCTTAGGCCTACTCAGCTCTACTTCTTCCTCTTTTTGGATACTTGCCCCAAAGATTTTGAAGTAGTTCAGTTTGTTGCCCATGGCCCGCCAGCCTTTCACGTCTATGAAGTCACTCAGCAACAGGTTTTCTGTCTCTTTCTCAGACTTCTTATCCCGCAGGAACTTAATTTCTGCTTTAGGTTCCGGGTGCACCGAGGCCGTCAACAGTTTGGAGCCCTTCGTCTCAGAGATGAAGGTGAAGCGCTTGCCAATGGTGGTGGTCTCCACCACAAAGCGTTTCACATAAGAGACTTTGGACTCACCTTCGGTGTAGATGGCAGACACCACCAACTCCGGGGAGAACTTATGGATCACCTCAATGTTGGGCACATCATAGTGGTTGGTCAAATCAAACGAAGTCATCTCATAGGTTCCGTCTTTGAAGATCACCAGAATGGTGTCATCGGTGTTGAAGGAACCCAGGTACCGGCCTCTGTTCTCGGCGTTCAAGCGCCCGATCACCTCGTCATAATAGATCTCACGTCCGCCGCGGGTGGATTCTCCCAGGGCTTTCTGCACGATTTTCTTGATGGGGTGCTTGGTCACGATGTTTCCCTGCGAGCCTTTGCCTTTGATGAGCAGCTCGGCAAAGTCAAAGTCGAACTGTTTCACGCGGGCGGTGCTGGCCGGTTGCAATGTGATGGCCACCAACTCAGACTCAGAGTTAGGGTTCGCCGTCAAGTACACCACCTTAGAGTTTTTCTCGCCCTTGGTCAGATCATACTCTTTGTCGCGGGTGATGGAGGTCACCGCAAAACGCTTCGCGAACGAGATGCCGGTCTTTCCATCCACGTAGATCATGTTGTAGACCATGTGCTCATCATTCTTGTTGTAGACGCCCACGTAGATGATGTCTTTGCCCATGAAGATCTTGTCGCTGATGCGGGACACCATGAACTTGCCGTCTTTTCTGATGGCGATGATGTCATCCATGTCAGAGCAGTCCACCACAAACTCGTCTTTTTTGAGGCCATAGCCCACGAAACCGTCTTTGCGGTTCACGTACAGCTTCTGGTTGGCCACGGCCACTTTCTGCGCCGACACCACATCAAAGGTTCTGATCTGGGTTTTGCGCTCTTTGTTTTTGCCGTATTTGGCCAAAAGGCCTTCAAAATAGCTGATGGCATAACGGGTCAGGTTCGCCAGGTTATCGGCTACCTCGGCCATTTCATCCTCCAACTTCTTGATGAACTCATCGGCTTTAAAGGAATCAAACTTGGAGATCCGCTTGATCTTGATCTCCGTGAGGCGCACAATATCGTCCTGGGTCACCTCGCGGCGCAAGATAGGTTTGTAAGGATCTAAGCCTTTGTCAATAGCCACCAAAACGGCTTCCCAGGTTTCGCACTCCTCAATGTCCCGGTAAATGCGGTTCTCAATGAAGATTTTCTCCAGGGACGATTGGTGCCACTTGTCTTCCAGCTCACCCATCCTGATCTCCAGCTCCCGCTCCAGCAACCGTACGGTTTTGGCGGTGGACATGCGCAGCAGCTCATCCACGTTCAGGAAACGGGGCTTCTCTTCAATGATCACGCAGGTGTTGGGCGAGATAGACACTTCACAGTCGGTGAAGGCGTACAGCGCGTCAATGGTCAAGTCAGGCGAGATCCCCGGCGGGATGTGCACCTGAATCTCCACTTCGGCGGCGGTGTTGTCCACCACCTTTTTGATTTTGATCTTGTTGTTCTCGCTGGCCTTTACAATGGAGTCCATCAAAGCCGTGGTGGTGGTGCCGTACGGTACATCCCGGATGATGAGCAGCGACTTGTCTACTTTCTCAATAGTAGCCCGCAAGCGGATTTTGCCGCCTCTGCCCCCACCGTTGTAGTTCGTGAAATCAGCCAACCCCCCCGTCGGGAAATCCGGAAGCAAGGTGGTTTTGCGGCCTTTGAGCACGTCAATGGATCCTCTGATCAACTCCCGGAAGTTGTGGGGCATAATCTTGGTGGACAAACCCACGGCGATCCCCTCCACGCCTTGCGCGAGCAACAGCGGGAATTTCACCGGTAAGGTGACCGGCTCGTTTTTACGACCGTCATAGCTTAGTTGCCACTCAGTGGTCTGCGCATTGAAGACTACATCCAGGGCGAATTTGGTGAGGCGCGCCTCAATGTAACGCGGAGCCGCCGCACTGTCGCCGGTGCGCACGTCGCCCCAGTTCCCCTGGGTTTCAATCAATAAATCTTTCTGGCCCAGGTTCACGATGGCATCGCCAATGGAAGCGTCCCCGTGCGGATGGTACTGCATGGTCTGCCCAATCACGTTCGCCACTTTGTTGAAACGACCATCGTCCATTTCCTTCATGGCGTGCATGATGCGGCGCTGCACGGGTTTGAAACCGTCTTCCAGGGCAGGCACGGCCCGCTCCAGAATCACGTAGGAGGCGTAGTCCAGAAACCAGTTCTCGTATAACCCCGAAACGGAGGTTATCTCATGGATCACCTCTTCCCCATCCAAGGACGTGGAAAGTTCCAGGTTGTTTTCAGGCTCGTTTTCCAATTCTTCGTTATGCATACTCCTCTTCTACTATATCTTTCTCAATCTTGAGATTCTCAATGATAAACTGCTGCCGCTCCGGGGTGTTCTTGCCCATGAAGTAAGACAGCATCTTTTGAATGTTCTGCTCGGTCTTGCCCATGATCACCGGCTCCAGCCTAATGTTGTCCCCAATGAACTTTCCGAACTCCTCCGGCGAGATCTCGCCTAGTCCTTTGAAGCGGGTGATCTCTGGGTTCTTGCCCAGCTTGCGCATGGCGTTCTGCTTTTCCTGCTCGTTGTAGCAGTAAATGGTCTCTTTCTTATTGCGCACCCTGAAAAGCGGCGTTTCCAGAATGTACAAATGGCCGTTCTTCACAAGATCTGGGAAGAACTGCAGGAAAAAAGTCATCAGCAGCAAGCGAATGTGCATTCCGTCCACGTCGGCATCGGTGGCGACCACCACGCGGTTGTAGCGCAGACCTTCCAGGCCTTCCTCAATGTTGAGGGCGTGCTGGAGCAGGTTGAACTCTTCGTTCTCGTACACGATCTTCTTCTTCAGCCCGAAACAGTTCAAAGGCTTTCCGCGCAAGCTGAATACGGCCTCCAACTCCACGTTTCTGGATTTGGTGATAGAACCGGAAGCCGAGTCGCCCTCGGTGATAAACAAAGTGGTCAAGGCTTCTTTCTCCAGTTCCTTGCTCTCCCCGAAGTGAAAGCGGCAGTCGCGCAGTTTCTTGTTGTGGAGGTTCGCTTTCTTGGCGCGTTGGTTCGCCAGTTTCTTGATACCGGCCATATCCTTCCGCTCCCGCTCACTCTGCTCAATGCGACGGCGCAGGGCATCGGCCACGGCCGGGTTCTTGTGCAGGTAATTGTCCAGGTGCTCCTTCACGAAATCATTCACGAAGTTCCGAACGGATGGCCCTTCATGGGCGATGTTGATGGAACCGAGCTTGGTTTTGGTCTGGCTTTCAAAAACCGGCTCCTGCACCCTAATGGCAATGGCGCCTACAATGGAACCCCTGATATCGGTGGCATCGTAGTCTTTCTTATAAAACTCGCGCACGGTTTTCACCACCGCTTCGCGAAAGGCGGCCAAGTGCGTCCCGCCCTGGGTAGTGTACTGGCCGTTCACGAAGGAATAGTACTCCTCGCCATAATCATTGCCGTGGGTGATGGCCAGCTCAATGTCCTCCCCTTTCAGGTGGATGATGGGGTAGCGCATGGTTTCCTCGGCAATCTTGCGGCTCAGCAGGTCTTTCAGGCCATTTTCAGACAAATACTTCTGTCCGTTAAAATGGATGGTAAGGCCCGCATTCAGGTAGACGTAGTTCCAGATCTGGTTCTCCAGGAACTCGGGAATGAAGTGGTAGTTCTTGAAAATAGTGTCATCGGGCACAAAGACGGTAGTGGTGCCGTTGCGCTGGTTGGAGTCTTGCAGCGGTTCATCGTTCACCAGTTCGCCGCGCTCAAACTCGGCTACTTTGGTTTTTCCGTCCCGCACCGATTGGATTCTGAAGTTGGAGGACAAGGCGTTCACCGCCTTGGTACCCACCCCGTTCAGGCCTACCGATTTCTGGAAAGCACGGCTGTCATACTTCCCACCAGTGTTGATTTTGCTCACGCAGTCAATCACCTTGCCCAGCGGAATACCGCGGCCGTAGTCGCGCACCACTACTTTGTGGTCAGAAATCTTTACTTCAATGGTGCGCCCGTGCCCCATCATGTGCTCATCAATGGAGTTGTCAATCACCTCTTTCACAAGAATGTAGATCCCATCATCGGGAGAGGAACCATCACCTAGCTTGCCAATGTACATGCCCGGACGCAGCCGGATGTGTTCACGCCAGTCAAGGGAACGGATACTATCCTCGTTGTAGGTAACATCAATTTGCTCAGCCATACAGAAGGTAAGGGTTTAGTAGAATTAGGTAAAATTAAAATAAATTTAGCGGGTACTTTGCTATTAAAACCGCGAAAAGGCAATTTTAATGCCGGCAGAACCCGTATAAAACCTAGATTTAGTGTCTGGCGGGTTTCGCCAGCGGGGTAGTTTTCGTACTTAAATGTAACCAAATTTAGCACTTGGCAGTTCATTCAGAAAACCTTATTTTGCCTTTGATTTTAGCAAAATAGCCTATAATCTGATTACCAATACCTTGTAAAACTAATTAAATTAGCAAATTAAACAAATTCCCTCTCTCCGAGTTACCTATCAGAAACAAACCCATGGAAATAAAACTACCCTCCTATTTTAAGTACACCGTCATTCTGCTGGGGCTGTTTCTGCTGCTTCATTTCCTTCAGACGTTTAGTCCGGTGCTCATACCCATTTGCTTTGCGGGGTTATTTTCCTTGCTGCTGCTGCCCATGGCCAGAAGCCTGGAAAGGCGGCTCCCCAGATCGGTGTCCATCATTATTTCCTTGATTGTGATCATCATTGTGCTGGGGCTCCTGATCTGGTTTCTGTCGGCCCAGTTAAGCAACTTCTCTTCTGAGTTGGCCGAAATCAACAGCAAGTTCTCTTTGCTGCTGGCTAAGTTTCAGGCGTTCCTGTTTGAGCGGTTCGGCATTAAACCCACCAACAAAGCTGAATTCATGCAGAAGGCGCTGGGAAACGTAACGCAAACCGGAACCGCTTTTCTGGGCAGCACTATCTCGCTTACCACGGGTGCCCTCACGGTTTTGTCCCTTATTCCTATCTACATCTTCTGTATGCTGTATTACCGTGACCACCTGCGGCAGTTCATGTTTCAGTTCATCACCAAAGATCGGCGCGAGCCATTGATGGAAACCGTGGACAACATTCAGCGGGTAGTGCAGGGCTATCTCTCCGGACTTTTAATCGTGATTTTGGTGGTATCAGTGTTGAACTCGGTGGGTTTGATGATCATGGGCGTTGAATACGCCATTTTCTTCGGGGTGATGGCGGCTATCTTAACCGTCATTCCTTACATAGGCATTCTGATTGGGGCCATGTTCCCGGCCTTGTTTGTGCTGGTGAACACCGGTTCTGCCGGTCAAATGCTGATTGTGATTGGTATTTTCGCCTTTGTCCAGTTCCTGGAAGGCAATTTTATCACGCCGTTTGTGGTGGGCTCCAAAGTGAGCATTAACCCGTTTGCCGCTATTCTGGCGCTGATCATTGGGGGGGAAATCTGGGGTGCCCCGGGCATGATCCTTTCCATCCCTATCATTGCTATCCTGAAAGTCATCTTTGACGCGTATGAACCCCTGCAACCTTTTGGTTTCCTGCTGAATGACATCCACAACGGCCCCGAAGAAAACCGGCTTCTAAAGAAACTGAAGAGCAGGACAAACCAACTGAAAGGCCCCCAATAAGAGCCGTTGAAACGAAACCAGCCTCAAAACAGGGTCACCTAAGTAGCGGGACAGATTAAGCCTACTCCTTGTCTTCCTTCCAGGAAAACAAGGAGTAGGAGATGCTTGTTGTACTCCCATTCTCCTGAATCTGTTTAGAGTTTTTCATGAACCGGCACCTAAAGCAATTCTTCTGGGGCAAGCGTCAACCAATGCCATCGCTTTTAGGCTACTTTTATGAAAACAGGCAGAAAAACAAGAGGCCGTTATTGGCATACTACCGCAAACATCCGTTTGTACCACCGTTTTCAGGGTGTTTTTAGGAAAACAGGCGCAAAACTCTAAACAGCTTCTCCTGTAAGATTGCTACCCCCAGGCATTAACCTGACCTGGCTGGTGGTTCCCGGCGAGTCTGGAGTCTCGCGCCAGTACTTTCTAAAGCCTGCTTCCGTGAGGCTGCCCGCTCAAAGAGCCCGCCGCTCCTACGAGTGTCTACGCCAATGCCGTTTCAAGCCTGTTTCCCTTAAAATAGCCCCAAAACGCTCCGCCAGGGCTCCAAGACCTCACAGGTTTGGGGGCCGTTTTAAGCCTGTTTTCCGCAAAACAGGCTTAAAACGCATTGGCAGGGCTCCCCTCTCCGCGGGAGAGGGGCTGGGGGTGAGGTCTCTCTTTCTGCGTAACGGCAGTAATCTAGTATCATCTATAGTTTAAAGCCATAAGGGCGAATGAAACGATCTTACCAGTTTTATGGTTCTAATAAGGTTAGCACTTACAAACCATCTTCCACCTTAACCAGAGCGCGTGTACGCCATTATAGATATAGAGACCACCGGTAGTCAGCCCGCCGAAGATCGGATTACCGAGATCGCGATTTTCATCCATGACGGCAACCAGGTAGTAGACCAGTTTCACAGCCTGATCAATCCAGGCCGGTCTATCCCCTATTTTATTTCGCAGCTCACCGGCATTACCGATGAAATGGTGCGCGACGCGCCCAGATTCCATGAAGTAGCCAAGCAGATTGTGCAGATCACCGAGGGCAACGTGTTTGTGGCCCACAACGTGCGCTTTGACTATTCCTTTGTGAAAAAGGAGTTCGCTGACCTGGGCTTCACGTTCCAGCGCAAGACACTGTGCACCGTGCGGCTAAGCCGAAAACTGATGCCGGGGCTTCCCTCCTACAGTTTGGGCAAACTCTGCAAGAGCATTGACATCCCGCTGCAGATGCGCCACCGCGCCATCGGCGACGCCGAAGCCACCGCCGTGCTTTTTGACCGTTTACTTAAAATTGACGAGAAAAAGGTCTATGACGCGCAGGACGACAAACTGCTGGAGACTTCCTCTATTTCCAAGGAAATCAAAACCTCTTTGCTGCCACCAGCCATCAGCAAAGACATGGTAGATGCCCTGCCGCTGGAAGCCGGCGTGTATTATTTCCATGACGAAGACGGCCAGATCATCTACGTAGGCAAAAGCAAGAGCATCCGCAAGCGCATCATCCAGCACTTCAACATTGATTTCAAGAGCAAAAAGTCTATTGAGTTCAAGAACCGGATTGCCACCATCACCTATGAACTGACGGGCAGTGAATTGGTGGCGCTGCTGTTTGAATCTGACGAGATCAAGAAACGCAAACCCTTCTACAACCGCGCGCAACGCCGAAGCGTGTACCACTCGGGCATTTACTCTTATTATGACCAGGAGGGTTACCTGCGGCTCACGTTCCAGAAAGCCAAGACTGAAGTGCCGCCGCTGTTAACCATGTCCAACCAATTTCAGGCGAAGAACTTTCTCTATAATAGAGTGGCCAAGTACAATCTCTGCCAGAAAATGTGTGACCTGTACAAATCTAACGGGCCCTGTTTTGACTACCAGGTGCACCAGTGCAAAGGGGCTTGCGTGGGCAAAGAATCACCAGAAGATTACAACCAGCGGGTCATTGAGTCTATTGACGCGTTCAAATATGACTATGATACCTTCGTGATTATAGGCAAAGGCCGCAGTGCCGACGAAAAATCTGTGGTGGTGGTGGACAATGGCCGTTATCTGGGCTTCGGGTATTTTGACGAGACGTTCAGCGCCAGCTCCCTGGGGGACTTTAAAAGCGTGATCAAATACTACAATGACAACAAAGACACCCAGCAGATTATAAGAGGCTACATGCGCACCAAACACCAGGACAAAGTACTGGTGTTTTCCTCTGATGTGGACGTGGCGCTTTAAGCCTGTTTTCTGAAAAGTAGGCTTAAAACACCTTAATGCAGACGGTGCCGCAGAAGCCAACCGGCCCCGTTGAATTCCTGCGCGGCCGGAGTATATTCCTCCCGTTTGATCATGTCGTTCTTTTCATACTCGTTTCCGTCCTCTTCGTCCAGCAGGTTTATTTTCTTGCCGGTAAGTTGAAAGGAAGGCTGCACGGTTAGCTGGTCGGTTCCTTCCCCACCGTAGAGCCGCAGTTTGATTTTATTCCGGCCTTTTCCGGCCAGCACAAACGTGTCTTCACCGCCTAATCCGTAGATAGCAAGGCTGGTGGTTTCTGAGGGGGAAAAAGACTTCTGGTGCAGCAGTATTTCCGTTGCGTCTTGCGCGGCTGCCCAATGCTGCACCACCACCCTGCCGTCTTCCTCAAACTGTACCACAAACCGGTCTTTGGCCTCTGTGCCGGGCAGAAGCACCTCTTTGTTTATGAGCTTATAAAACGCCGCCGAGGCAGCCGGTAAATCTTCGCGCCTTGATCTGAGTTTGGCGGTGAACTCCCGGGCAGACAGTTCCCTGATTTGGGTGGGCCACTCTTGGAGCGCTTCCGCGATTACCTGGTCTGACAGTTTCTGCTGAAGTTCCCGCGCCGCTTGGTCAAAGTCACGTTTGGTGAGATACGCCAAAAGATGGCCATCCATCTGCGACGAACTTTTGATGAGCCCTTTTACATTCTTGCCCACAATGGTTTTGTCAAAACTTTGGTAATTCAGCTTAAAAACGCTCACCAGTTTGGTGAGAAGTCCATCGTTGAATTTAAAGAAAGCGTGGTCTCGGTCGCGCGGGATGGGTTCATACTGGGTGCGTGCTCCTTTTTCTGCTACGGCCCAACGCCACTGGTCTTCCCGCCTGCTCCAATCGCTTAGCCACATATCAAACAGCCTGGACAAAAGGTACCGCTTGGCATCTACCTGATGGGCCGGGTTGCCGATGAGGTTTTCAAAAGCCTTTCTGGAGCTTACTATGCTTTTGGGATTGCCAAAGCTCCGGAGATTTTCCCAATTCCCATCGGGGCGTTCTTCCAGCAAAGCCAGCATCTGGGCAAACTCTTCCCGGAACTCGCCTAATGCCGGATCATCGGCGATGTACACCAACCTGGGATTGGTGTGGTACACCCCGGCCGCGGAGGCCAACGTTGGTACCAGAAAGGCACCGTACGGGTGAATAACGCTGGTCTGGTCACGCATTAAGTTGGCTACAAACGTTTTCCGCAGCTTACTGGGCAGTGCCTTTGTTGGGTCTTTGTCAATGGAGCGCAGCACGTACTCCCGCCCGGCGGCATCAACCAACCGTAGGTTCTTCGTCTGGAAACTTCCTCCTTCTTTTAAGGGCGTTACGCCGCCTTTGAACTGGCTTACCCAGAAATAAGGCACCTCCACCGGTTCTGCCCACACCGGGCGGTAATGGCGGCCCCACCAGAACCTGTGCCAGGCACTTTTAAGATAATGCTTTCCGGCGGCAACAGTGATGGTAGCGTCTGAAGGCTGCGCCCTTGCTTTACCTGGTTGGAGCAAAAGAAACGCCAGCACCCAAAGTAACCGGTGTATTAAAATGCTGTTTCCCTTTTGGTTAGATAGGTGTAGTGCCATAGGTGCGTATTTATACCTAAAAGCCTGCCGGTATGTTCTGCTTCTGCAAGGCAGGGGCTGTAAACCAGAAATGGGAAAAAGACTTATTCCGGCTAAAAAGAGGAAGATAACTTTTATGGTACACTTTCTGTATGGCAAATATTCAAACATTCTATATGCGGAAACTACTGACTTTTTCTTTCTCCATTCTTTTAGTGTCTTCCGGCTGCGCCCGGAAAGAATACTTTCAATCATCGGCGTTGGTGGGAGCTGTGGAGCAGGAACGGAACGCCAAATGGGATTCGGCCACGGTAGTGGCGGGAAAACATTACCAGAAAGGATTTCTCCACCACCTCTTCTGGGGGAAACACTACCGCAACGTTTGGGCCCAGCCCGTTACCTTACCCGTCTTAGACATCTCTAAAATGCACGGCGGGCTGAGTCCCGAAAAAATGGGCGGCGGTTTCCAGACCACCAGCCTCACGCTGCAGAACGAGGCCGGAAAAGAATACGCCCTGCGTTCCGTTGACAAAGATCCGCAGGACATTCTTCCCAAAGGCCTTCGCAAAACCTTTCTTACCAACCTGCTCAGAGACCAGACCTCGGCCGCCCATCCGTACGGGGCCCTCGTGGTTTCCCATCTGGCGGGGGGTGCCAGAATTCCCCACAGCCATCCGCGCTATGTGTACGTTCCCAAGAACGAGAAAGGCCTGGGAAAGAACTCTTCGGAGTTCCAAGACAAAGTGTTCATGCTGGAGGAAAAATACGAAGGCAAAGCAGCCATTACCAGTTACCTGGGCAAAGCCAAAAACCTGGTAGACTCCAAAGACTTCCTCCGGAAGAGATTCACCCAGCACGCGCACCTGCCAGACCAATTATCGTTTGCCAAAGCCCGGTTGTTTGATGTCTTGATTGGCGACTGGGATCGCCACGAAGGCCAGTGGCAATGGGCCGTCTATGATACCAGCCACGTCACCACCTACACCCCGGTACCCAAAGACCGGGATCAGGCCTTTTTCAAGTTCGATGACGGATTAGTGCCCTGGCTTTTCAGCCGAAGCTGGGCACCTTTAAAAAAAATGAAGACCTTCCACGCGCGGGTTTCCTCGCCCGAAGGCTATCTGCAGAACGCAGCGTTCATAGATGCCCGCTGCCTGAACGAAGTCACCCTGGAGCAGTGGCAACAACTGGCGGTACAACTCCAAACCCAACTGACAGATAGCGTCATTGCCGCCTCGGTAGAGGCCTTGCCCCCCCAGGCCTACGCCTTAACCGGAAAAGAGATCCAGCAAAAGCTTCTCTCCAGACGCGATCAATTGCCCCAATTGGCCCACGCTCTCTACCGCAGTTTAGCCAGACACGTACTGGTGGCGGGCACCGACCAGAAAGAGAAGTTTATGGTAGAACGTCTGCCCAATGGCGATACCCGGGTTTTAGTGTCACAACTGGCCAGTAAAGACAAAGAAGCCCCGCTGCTGGTGTTTGACCGTGTTTTCAGGAAAATAGACACAAAATCAATTTCTCTCTACGGCCTTGCCGATGAAGATGAGTTCATTCTCACCGGCCAGGGCCGAAGCGGCATCAAGGTTAACCTCTATGGCGGAATGGGAGAAGATGAGGTGAAAGATGATTCCTCCGTAAAGGGCTGGGGCAAGAAAACCCGTGTCTATGACACCAAACAAGGCATTGAGGTAGAGAAAGGAAAAGAAACCAAGCTCAAGAAATCGCGTGACGTCAAAGTCCACGCTTTTGACCGCGAGGGGATTTGAAGATGTGGAGATGTGGAAATTTGGAGATTTGAAGATGTGGAGATTTGAAGATGTGGAGATGAGGAGATGAGGAGATTTGAAGATTTGAAGATGTGGAGATGAGGAGATGAGGAGATTTGGAGATGTGGAGATTTGGAGAGGGGGAGATGTGCCGATATGGAAGCATGGATGGTTGAAGGTCACCAAATGGTACCGCCTGCTATGGCGCCTCTTTACTTCCGCGCCATAGCAGGCGGTACTAAAGAGGCTGTAAGATTTCCAAGATCTCACAGGTTTGGGGCCAGTTTCTGTAAAACAGCCCCAAAACACTTCACTTCAACCATCCTCCCCATCTTCTCATCTTCTCATCCCCTAATCTTCTCATCTCCAAATCTCCTAATCTTCTCATCTCCACATCTCCACATCTCCTAATCTTCCACCAGTTCTTTCACGGGGCGTTTCCACCAGCTGTTATCGCGGGTGTGGCAGTCCCGGAGGAAGCCGTTTCTGGTCAGGATCTTTTCTGAGGCGGTGTTTCCGGTCTCGGTTTCAGCGATGACGGTGGAGATGTCTGGCCGGTTGGAGCACCAGGTCAGCAGGCCGTCAATGGCTTCACACATGATGCCCTGTTGCTGGTAATCTGGGTAGGTGCCGTAGCCAATCTCCACTTCCCCGGTCTCGTCGGGTTCACCTTTAAAGCACAAATCCCCCACTAGTAGCTGCTCTTTTTTAAGGACAATGGCCCATAAGGTGTAGAAGTAGTATTCGCGGGGATGAAACGGGATCAAGCGCAGGAAGTAGTTTTCCAGGGCATCTGCCAGATCGGCTTCAATGTTTTTGGGGGTGTGCTGGAGGCCGAGCTGCTTTTCCAGCGAACCGTTGTTGGCGGCATACAATTTCAGTTGCGCCTCTGTGAGGGGCTGAATGAGCAGGCGTGGGGTTTCAATGATCATGTGCTTTGCCTTTTTGCAGATGAAAGATATTCATAAAAACCAGATTTTTTCCATCGCTATTTGATTGCTTTTAGCATTTTAATAACAAATTCCTCTGTTCTGGACAGGTAAGGGTTCTCTTTTCGTTTCTTGGCATCGTGCTTCCGGAGGTAGTCAATCAGTTTTTCCTGCTGGAAGAGGCTCACCACTTCGGGGTGGATGTAGTATTTGTTGCAGACGCTGGGCGTGTTGCCTAATTCCTGCGCCACCAGTTTGGCGGCCTCCTTCACCGCCTTTTCTTTGGAAATGGCAGGGTCTTCCCCCAGAATATGCTCCAGGCTTTCTACCATCAGTACCGTGCCCCCCCACGTCCGGAAGTCTTTGGCCGTAAACTCCTCCGGGCACAGGCTGCGCAGGTATTCGTTCACGTCCCCAGATTCAATGGGCTGACGGTTTCCTTCATCATCATAGTACTGGAAAAGATCATACCCCGGAATATCCTGGCACTGTTTCACCAGGCGCGCCAACCGCCGGTCTTTGATGCTGATTTCGTGTTTGATACCTTTCTTGCCCACAAAGTCAAGCTTGAGGTGGTCGCCTTCCACTTTCACGTGCCGGTCGCGCAACGTGGTGAGCCCGTAAGACTTGTTTGATTTGGCGTACGCTTTGTTTCCTATTCTGATGAACGAGTTATCCAGCAACTCCACCACAATGGCCAGAATCTTGCGCTTCTCCAGCTTCTTAAGCCGAAGGTCTTTCTCCACCTGCTTCCTGATGGCGGGCAAGGCGTTGCCAAACGCAATCATGCGCCCGAATTTGTTTAGGCTTCTGACTTGTTTCCACTGCGGGTGGTAGATGTACTGTTTGCGGCCTTTGTCGTCTCGGCCGGTGGCCTGAATGTGGCCGTTGGCCATGGGGCAAATCCAGACATTTGTCCAGGCCGGTGGTATGACCAGTTTCTGAAGACGCTCCAACACCTTCTCATCGGTCACGGGTTCTCCCTTGGCCGTAAAATAGGTAGCGGTCTTCCCCTTCAATACCCGGGTAATGCCGGGTTTGGTGTCTGGGAAATAACGAAGGCCGGCCTGCTGGGCAGAAACGGTCGCATCGGCATAGATGGCGTGGGGAGTTAACTGGTTTTCCATTTCAAGGTAGCGCTAGAGAAGTTTCACTCCTTAAACCCGTGCGGAAGATAAAAGTTGTAGCTTTGTTTTCGGCCTGTTTTCAAGAAAACAGGCCGAAAACAAACTTTTCCCTTTCTCCTTTTTCCGCATAAGTTTGAGACGGGTGCATTTGCAAACTTGCCTCATGTCCACCACATTTACGCCAGTAACAGTGCGGTAGGTCAATGGTAAGGGCGATGACGCTTTTCTTCTGGCCTGCTAGCGGACAGGCCAGGGAGCCAGCTTTCGGCCTCTTTTCAAGAAAACAGGCCGAAAACAAACCGTATCCTTGTCCTGCTTCTTTCATGGGCAGCAGCAACCAGCCGTTGTTGTCATTTTACCAGAGTTCTCGTAGAAGTGAATTTTAACCGATGTACACCTATGTTTGCTAGATTCTTCGCCCCGCTTTCCTCAGGAGTGAAACCAGCTTTTGCCGCGTTCCTGTTGCTCTCTTCTGTCCTGCTCACCAGTTGCGGCGACAAAAACGGCGATACGGTCTTTTTCCCCATAGAGAATGATCTGCAGTTAGGAATGCAGGTGTCGCAACAGGCAGATTCTTTGTATGCCAGCAAAGGTCAGTTATTAGACCGTAACTCCCCCAACCCAAGAACGCGCGCCGCTTACGCGCACCTTGATCAAATTGTGGAGCGGATATTGGAATCTGGACAGGTCACGTACCGTGATGAATTCCCCTGGGATGTCAAGATCATTGATGACAAGAATGTTCAAAACGCGTTCGCCACGCCGGGCGGCCACATCTACGTTTTCACCGGTTTGATCAGTTATCTGGACAACGAAGACCAACTGGCGGGAGTTCTGGGCCATGAGATAGCCCACGCAGACCAACGGCATTCCATCAAACAACTACAGAAGCAATACGGCATTTCGGTTATCTCCGGACTGATTCTGGGGAGTGAAGCAGGGGGTTTGGAGCGGGTTATCACGCAAGCGGGGGGACAGTTCTTAGGGCTAAAATTCAGCCGCGACTATGAGCGGGAGGCAGACGAGTTCTCGGTGCTGTATTTGGGAGCCACTGATTATTACGCCTGTGACGGCGCCGCCGGATTCTTCCAGAAAATGCAAGCCCTTGAAAACAGAGGCACCCCGCCCGAGTTTGCCAGCACCCACCCCGCCCCCGGTAACCGCATCCAGGACATTCAGGCCCACGCCCGCCAACGCGGCTGCAAAACAGAAACCGCCTCTAACACCGGCTTCCAGGAATTCAAACGCAATCTGGGCTTGTAATCCAGTGTCTCTACTTATTGCCGCGTTTTTCGTAAAAGAGCGGAGAAACGCAAAAAGAACCTTGTACCATGGCCAACGACTTCAAACAGAACCTGGGTAAAATCATTGAACGCTCCAATGATCAATTTGATTTGGTGATGCAGCGGCTCAGGAACCGGTTTGGCCTCTACAAGCCTTTGCAGATTGTGGCGTACCGCAGCTACGGCACCGTGAACCGCCTTTACCTGAAAGGACGCGTGCTGGCCAACAAAGGCATTACCTCGGCCGAAGACAATGACACGCTCCTGAAGAACCTGCTTAACATGTACCGGAGGTTTGAGAGTGACGAGGTGCCGAATGCCCAATTGCGCATTGTGTACCAGGAGCAGGAATACACCGTCTTGACTGACAAAGAAGGGTATTTCGTGATCAACCTGGAGCCTAACACCCCGCTGCCCCTGGATAATATCTGGCACGAAATGGAAGTGGAACTGGTGCAGGCCGCTATCTCTTCCTTTGAACCCGGCGTGAAAACCATGGCCCACGTGTTGGTGCCACCGCCCGATGCCGAGTACGGCATCATCTCTGACATTGACGACACCATCGTGCTCACCTCGGCCACCGATATTATCAAGATGTCGCAGCACACGTTCATGAACAACGCCCGCACCCGTTTGCCTTTCGCGGGCGTCTCGGCGTTTTACCGTTCGCTGCAACTGGGCCGGAACGGCAAGCGCAACAACCCGTTTTTCTACGTGAGCAGCAGTCCCTGGAACATGTATGACCTGCTCCATGACTTTCTGGACATCAATGACATTCCGGCCGGCCCGCTCCTGCTCCGCGACTTTGGGCTCATGCAGAACAAGTTCTTCGGGGCAGACCACATGAGCCATAAATTCAAGGAGATCCAGAACATTCTGCTCACCTACCCGCACCTGAACTTCGTGCTCATCGGCGACAGCGGCCAGCAGGATGCCCCCATTTACAAAGAAGTCATCCAGAAATTCCCCGGTCGCATTCTCTGTGTTTACATAAGGGATGTGAAATTAGAAGAGCGCGCTAAAATTGTGACCACTATCTCAGAAGAACTAAAAGGGACGGTAGAAATGCTGCTGGTCAAAGACACCGAAACCGCCGCCCAACACGCCGCCGACACCGGCCTTATCTTCCATGAAGAAATCAAGAAAGTGGAAGAGCAGAAAGAAATTGACAAAAGCGCCGCCGCCGGCACCCCCACCCACCAAGCCCCGGCCCCCCTCAGCAAAGACACGAGGAAAATGAGTCCTGAGTCTTGAGTCCTGAGTCTTGAGTTCTGAGTTGTGTTTATGATAATCCTCCTCTTATTTTGTCATCCTGTAAGAATCTTGTGGGCAAACTAGATTAACTCTTCTTTGGTCGCCTTCAAGATTCTTTCAGGAGGACAATGTGGATGATTGGTGCGCACAGGAAGGAGACGGTGGGGAGTAGAACCCATCCCCGCCCCTCCGAGGAGGGGAATACGTTTTTGCGGAGGAGTACAGGTAATGCCTCTATGGCGCGGATTTACTTCCGCGCCATAGAGGCATTACAAACCAATAGCCGCTGCTGCCTTTACTACATTTACTGCTACTTCCATTACTTACTTTCCCAGTTCCAGTCTTCCCCGAGCGCGCCTCGCTTTTGGCCATAGACAGACCTCAGCTAAGAGAAGAGAACTTCCCGGGCCGAAAGGGCAGTGCGAGAGGGGAAGACGGGGCCCCGCGGCCGTGAGCGCATACCGCCAAAGATGGAACAATACAGCACCTGCACCCACGCAAAAAGCAGCCAAGCCGAGGGAACAGCAGATTGCATGCACCAATCACTCCAAAGAAGAGGCCAAGAATGAAGCAAGAACGGATAGTAGCCAACCCATGTTTTACGCCTGTTTTCCCTAAAGCAGACCAGAAACGCAGAAAGGAACCACTTAGCGTAAAAGTTTCAACAAACAAACACTCTTTCCGCGCAAGCACGAATCTTCTCCCTAACTGGAATGATCCGCGACAATCTTCCATTTACCGGCTATTTTCCTGAAAACAAGCGAAAAATGACCTTGCACATCGCCAATGGCGCGGCGCAGGTGCCACTTGCCTACCACAAAGAAAGCATCCTTGCTCAGCCGGTCGGTTTTGAGCAAGGTGAACGTAAGGGTTCCCATGGCTTCTGGGGTAGGATAACTTCGGCGGTAGTTTTGCAGGGTCTTTTCCCATCCATAAGTAGGCCCGTTCTTCCCGATGAACACCAGCGAATCTGAATGCCAATAGGAGGCCATGTAGGCTTCCAGATCACCTCTGTTCCAGGCCTCACTTTGCTCCAGCATCACGGCGCCAATAGCTTCTTTTCCCTGACCCGATGCTCTCAACGGTGGGGTGCAACTGCTGCTGCCTACCAACAGCAAAAGCCACAAGGCAGATAGACAAACAAGGTGCTCAGGTCTCTTCATGGCCTTAGTTTTGCAGCCATTTGTTGATGTAGGCACTTCCTCCCAGACGGGTCATGTTCCGGGCAATATTGCGGCGGCGGCGCAGGGTGTAGCCAGAAGGTTTGGCCGCCGAATAGCGGATGGGGTTGGGAAGCACCGCCGCTAACAGGGCTGCCTGGTTCTTGCTCACGTTTTTAGGGTCGGTTTTGAAATACTTTCTGCTGGCGGCATGCACCCCAAAGATATGGTCGCCCATTTCAGCAATGTTCAGGTACACCTCCAGAATGCGTTCCTTGCCCCACAGCAGCTCAATGAGAAAGGTGAAGTACATCTCCACTCCTTTTCTCAGATAGCTTCGTCCGTGCCACAGGAACACGTTTTTGGCTACCTGTTGACTGATGGTGCTTCCGCCCACCGTCTTTTTGCTGGACATGTTCCGCTGGAAGGCTTGTTTGATGGCTTTAAAGTCGAAACCGCTGTGGGTAAAGAATAACTGATCCTCGGCGGCAATCACGGCCAGCGGCAAGTTCACCGACATGTCTTCCATATCCACGAACTGGTGCTGGATCTGGTCTACCTTCTGCGTTTTAGGGGAAGGTTCAGAACGTTTGGAGAGCATGTGCAGCGTCACGGGCGGGTCAATCCACTTGTAGACAAGCACCCACAGAACCGTCACCAGGAACAGGGTAATGCAAAGCTTCAGGAAAAGCCATCGGGCATCTGCCCAGGTAAAGGGAACGGAAATCTGCTTTTTAGCCATAAACACCTAAGAGCTTGTTTACATTTGAGGTTTGCAGGCTCAACTAACCAGAGAAAGGTTCTGCGGAAGCGCTTTTTGAGCAGCGTAGCGGCGCTACGGGGCGGCGCAACCGCGAACGCAGGTTCTTTTTATAGTCGTTTGCAGCGCAAAATAAAATTTAAACATGGAACCTGTTTAGAGTTTTTCATGAACCGGCATTTAAAGCAATTCTTCTGGGGCAAGCGTCAAGCAGCGCCATCGTTTTTAGGCTACTTTTATGAAAACAGGCAGAAAACAAGAGGCGGTTATTTGCATACTGCCGCAAGCATCTGCTTGTACCGCCGTTTTCAGGGTGTTTTTAGGAAAACAGGCGCAAAACTCTAAACAGCTTCATGCTCTTAGCTGCCTGCACAAAGTATCGTCTGTCAAGACAAAAATACTGAAATAGTGGTAGCATGAAGAAAGCCTTCTTAAATTAGAAGCGTTTACGTACGTTTTTAAAAAACACGCATGAGTAGATTTCTACCCCTTTTTCCGTTGAACATAGTGGTGTTTCCGGGGGAAAAGCTGAATCTCCATATTTTTGAACCCCGCTACCGGCAACTCATCATGGAGTGCCAGACCAATGGCACCACGTTTGGGATACCGGTGTACCTGGAGAATGGGCTGGGCGAGTATGGCACCGAAATCAAGATCCTGAGTCTGGAAAAGAAATACCTGGGCGGCGAGATGGACATCAAAACCAAAGGTCTGGGGGTTTTCAAGATAAAGGAATTCCAGCGGCAGGTGCCGGGTAGGCTTTACTCAGGCGGTGAGGTGGAAGACCTGCCCCTCATCAAGGACGAAGACCCTTTCCAGCGAATCCAGATACTGGAATTGCTCAAGCAACTGTACAGCGCGTTGGGTATTCAAACGCTCATGCTCAACCTGCCAGATAATTTTCAGTCTTATGATGTGGCGCACCATCTGGGTTTCTCCACCGAACAGGAATATGAACTGTTGCAACAAACCAAGGAAAGTGACCGGCTGGAGATGATCTTAGCCCACTTGACCAGGATTTTACCGGTGGTTCTGGAAACCGAACGCCTGAAAGAACGGGTGAAACTCAACGGCCACTTCAAACACCTTATTCCGCCCAACTTTTAACTTGCAAGAAGAGTAAGTGATACTGCTAGCACAGCCCCACCCAAAAAATGCTTTATACCATTGCCCTCTCTGTTCTCCTTGTCTTTATTGCCTGGTTTGTCTGGGCGTACCTGCGCGAGCGGAAATACCGGAAAAAACCCTTTTATTCTTTAGCTGAGATTGGCTGGCGCACCAACTCACCGCCGCCGGCCAGTCAAAGAATCCACTCCATTGCCATGGTGGGTGATGTGGGGAGCAATGGTTCACCGGAAGAGGATCTGCTTCTGCAAGCTATCCAGGCCTGGATTGCTGAAGCCGGGAAAAACAGCACCATTCTTTTTCTGGGAGACAACATCTACCCTACCGGTTTACCGCCCGTAGAGAGTTTCAGGTACGCCCAGGCCGAACAACGGCTGAACAACCAATTAGCGCTTTTCAAGCATTACCAGGGCAAAGTCATTTACCTGAGCGGCAACCATGACTGGAACAAAGGGCGCAAAGACGGGCATTCCTTTGTGCTGCGGCAGGAGAACTACATCACTGAGAAGTTGCAGGATGCCTTGGCCTACCTGCCCCAGGGCGGCAGTCTGGGCCCGGTTACCTGGGAGATCAACGGGCAGCTTCTGATCATTGTGATCAATACCCAATGGTGGGTACAGAGAGGTTTCAAGCCTTTGGAGCGGAGCCCCGGCCAAGCGTATAAGATCTCCAGGGATTTTTACCCAGCTTTGAAAGAGTTGCTGGAACAAAACAAACATAGGTTCATTGTGCTGGCCGCGCATCACCCGTTGTACAGCAATGCCTTACACGGCGGTAAGTTCACCGTTAAACAGCACCTGTTTCCGCTTACCTTCATCAACAAACGGGCTCTTATTCCGCTTCCGCTGGTGGGTTCCATGTTCAGGGTATACCGCAAATACCTGGGCATGCACGAAGATATGTCGTATCCGCCGTACCGGAAATTCAGGAGAAGGTTACTGCGGATTCTGCACCAGTACAACTCCATTTTTTACGTGGCGGGGCATGACCACAACTTGCAGTACTTTCAGGTGCAGGGCAACCATTACGCGGTGAGCGGCTCGGGCAGTAAAACCAACTTTGTGGCCAAAGGCGGCAAAGCCTCTTTCGCCCACGAGAACAAAGGCTTTATGGTGCTAGACCAATACCAGGACGGCACCATCTGGCTGCGCGTCATAGAACCGGCCCTCACGGCGGGCGAAGAACCGGTGCTGGCTTTTCAGAAAAGGATTTACCAGGCCCCTGCTCCCGTTACTCCTCCTGCCGGGGCAGAATAACGTGAAGGCTTTTGTGTTGTATTTTAAAGACGATCTCCCGGCCTAGTTCTTCGGGCTCACCGTCTATCTGGGAAACCTCTTCTGAATGGTTCATAATGGTGGCGGAACGACAGCTGAACCGGTGCGTGTAGACCGAATTATCAATGCTATCGGTATACAGTTGGTACAGGATTCCCACGCTAGATGTCTTGGGGAAAGGCTCCAGCACACAAATCTCGAAAACACCATCATCAATTATCCCCGTAGGGTTGATGGCGGCATTACTCCCGAACGCATTGGCATTGGTGACGGTGATCATGAACGCCTCGCCGTCAAAGATGGTCTTTCCCTCTGTCATGATGGTGTACTTCTTGGGTTCATAGCCCATAAACTCCTGCATGGCAATCCAGGCGTACGCGCCCGGGCCGCGGGTATCGCCGGTGCAGAAGCGTTTCACCACCAGGGCATTGAAACCCATGTCGCACAAGTGAATGGAGAGAATGCCGTTCACATCCAGCGTGTCAATGGCTACTTTCTTGTGGTCTACAAGCAAATGAAGCGCTTCGCCAAAGTCCTGGGATATTCCTAAGTCTTTGGAGAGCCCGTTGCCGGAGCCCAGGGGAATAATGGCAAGTGCCACATCTGTGCTGATGATGGCTTTGGCCACCAAGCTAACGGTTCCGTCGCCGCCTACCGCGCAGGCAATGTCTGGTTTTAAGGTGTTGATAGCGTTCTTCAGCCTCTCTTCGTCCTGCTCGCCGGTGGTTTTAAAGATCTCTGCCGTAAGGTCATACTGCCGACAAAAGTCTTTCAAGTCATCTATCAGATCTATTTTGTCAATGTCTCCAGAAATAGGATTTACTATAAAAAGTACCTTCGACATATTACCTGTAGCTTTTGAATTACATAACTAAGCGTTTTTAAGCTTTTTTTCCTAAAACAGCCTTAAAACGGTACCTCTATTATCAAACCAACCCTTCTGGTATTCCCTTGGGGAAGTTGCCACCAGCGGCTTGCTCAATTAGGCCCATCCGATTTTCTGGGTTTCCCATCCCGGGCGTATATTCCCGTTTGCTGCAGGAAGTCACCAATGAGTATGGCACCAACGGCAGTCCTATTCCAAATCTGGGGAACGGCTCACTGTTGCAGTTTTCTCAGTTTTCCGTTTCAAGGGTCTTTTGGTAAAAACAGGCCAAAAACGAAGCATGCCTAGAAGAACGGCAATACAGTTACTTAGTTGCGTGAACTACGGACAGTCCTGCAAAAGAATTCTGCTGGATATAGCTAGAGGACTATATCATTTTTGATTGTACATACGTAAGAATGCCTGTAACGCCAGCAGGCGTTTTCTTTCACCAAGCGAAACTAGAAAATGAATCTAAAAAGAACTTTCGGCGCTATTCTTACAATCCTAGGGATTGTGTGCCTCATATGGGGAGCATATGCATTTTTGGCCGGTGGTGGTTCAGTAGGCAATGTGTCTGTGAATCAGTTTTCTGCGGCGGTACCTTTTGTGTTAGGCCTGATATTTTTCTTTACCGGTATTAGCCTCATCAAAAGAACCAAGGACACTGCCTGAGTAAACCAACTCTCCCAAAAGCAGAAGAAGCCAACCTTGTAAGGTTGGCTTCTTCTGCTTTCACGGTACCGTGTCTTTTCTTTATTTGCTTAGCAGTACTTTCTGCTTGGCCAGAATCTCTGTTTCAAAACGTTTGATGGCAGAGTCTGTATCAAGGTAAGCCGAAGTGTAGTTGGCGGAGGGGGCGTCAATATACAGGCAGGTACCTCCTTTGATCAGCTGTACTACCTGGCTAGTGATTTCTTTTGGTAAGGCTGGGCAGCCGTGGCTACGGCCTAACCGGCCATGTTGCTTGACAAAAGCCTCGCTCACATAATCTGCGCCGTGCACTACTACCGCGCGTTCCTTGGCTTTGGTGTTAAACCCACGGTCCAATCCGTTGAGCTTAAGCGATAAGCCGTGCTTGCCTATGTAGGTATTCTCGGTGACATAGAAGCCCAGGCTGCTCATGTGTGAGTTTACTACGTTTGAGAACTTAACGGCTCTTTCATTGCCAGATCCCATGCCGTGGGCCACCAGGCTGTGGTACAACACTTTCTTTTTGTTCATATCTACAATCCAAAGCCGTTTCTCACTGCTATGCTTGCCGAAATCTATCACGGTCAGCAAGTTCTTAGAGGCACTGAGTTTTTTCTGCTCTTTCAGATTGTAGTATCCCGTGGCCGCTCTTCTGAAGACATCATAGCTTAAGCCTGCTTTCTTAAGGTCTGCCTCATCATACACGTTTTCCAAAAAATCTTCAAAGGACTCTCTGGCAGAGGAAACCGCCACGGGCTGTGAGATAGTCACCGTGTCTGGCGTACCGTATGAAATGGCACTGTTTGCAGGTGATACGAAAGATAATATAGATATGAAGGAAAAGGCTGATATGATTTTGTTCATCTTTATTTCTTTGCGTGTGGCACTATAATAACCCCAATCCTACCTACTTTTGTTCCAAATTTTCTTAAATGTCTCTTACATTCTTAGTAAAAAGAAAAAAAGAAGGTGTTTGCTGATTAAAACTATTGTTATATGAAGTTACAGATATTATCCAAACAAAAAACGATGACCACGTTTCTGTGTTGCTTTTTTTTTGTGGCCTCCTTTTCCTGCTCATCGTCAGAAAACAACCTGGGCTTGGATTCTAAAGCCTGGAAGAATGACTTAAACGGTTGCAAAGGGGAACGCCTGAAACTCAGAAGCCAGGTAGAGGAACTCAGGCTCAAGTTGGTGGGCCTAAAGGAGTGGAATATCAGGAAATTACTGGGGAAACCAGACGCTGAGGAATTGATGGAAAGGAGCCAGAAAATCTATATCTACTATATCACGCCCGGCCCTAAGTGCGCAGCCGCTCCGGCGGGCCAGACATCAAGCATAACAGAGGCCCTTACCGTACGTATGGATGCTTTGGGCACGGTACGGGAAGTGAATATATTCAATGACTAAGACCGCGAAGGCTATAAAAAAAGAAAGCCATTCTCCTCTAGGGGAGAACGGCTTTCCAGGGCAAGCGTCAACTCTTAGTTTTTCACTTTCTTTTTAGTTGTCTCGGTTTTAATCTTCTTTTTATCACCCTCTACCTTTACTTTCTCTTCTACTTTCACCTCTGTTCCGGTAGAGCCGGCAGAAACGTTCGTGCTGGAGGCACCCATTTCTGTGGAGGAGGAGGACGGGGCCACTGCTACAGCCCGGCCGTCCATTTCAAGGTAAGCGGTGAACTGTTTTGGCGTAAGAACCTGGGCGAACTCCTGGTCTAGCTGTTGGTTTACTTCTTTGATCTTGGCATCGCGCATTTGCGCGTCATTGCCATACATCTTCTCAATCTCGCTGAATTTATCAAACCTGGCTTGGTTCAGCGCTCTCAGTTTAATGTATTGGCCCTCGTTGAGTTGAAGCTCATTGTACATCTGGCGGCTCATTTCCTGCGCGCTCATAGAAAGCACAGCGCGGGAAGTTGCGGCTGCCCCGGTAAGGTTGGTCTGGGCTTGGGCTGTGTAAACGGCGCCAAGAAGGAATGCAGATAGGATTAACTTTTTCATGGTATTGATTGACGCTTTAGGAGGTAGAGTTTTTATCAAATGGGTTAGTGTTTTTCTATATACCCTTTAACGGAACAGATCTAGGAAGGTTATAAGAATTTTGATATTTTTTCTTCAACCACTCGGCACCCCCCTGTAGATTTTGCATTATTTAAGCCAAAGCAACAAACAAACAATATATATAACATTTATTATATAGAAAGATTCTTACCCATTAAAAGCCCATTTTGCCATTGTTAAGGCATATTATCTATTTGCTTCAAATGTCATTTTATCTATTATATAAATTTGCCCATTTCAATCTCACCCAGATCCACTTCTACAAATAGTCTAGTTAAATACCCCGTTCAACAACCCACTTTTTTCCAGGCCGGACAAAAAAAGGCCTGACAAAAATGTCAGGCCTGTAAGTTTCAATGAAATTTCTCCTACAAAGTAAATTTATGGTCTGGTCGCTTGAAGAACTGCATGGCTATGTAGCCCACAAAAGCGCCAAGCACTACGCCCAACAAGACCCAGATAATTGCCAGTACCCAAATGGCTTGCTCATTGCCATAGGTTTCATCTGCCATGTAAGGATAAGACAAGGCCAGATTGAAAATCTTATCTGTTAAAACCTGAAAAATGGTAAACAGAACAGATGAAACCAGGCCCACAAAAAAGCCTACTCCAATTCCTTCCAGATAGCCCAAGGCACCGGCGTTCGCTATTTTATGCCGCCTGATAGCCAGGCAAACACCAATGACCAAGATGATCCCCGTCAGGAAGTGCAAGGATACATTCTCAATCAGCCCCAGCAGTTTTACCAAGACAATGTAAAGGATAGCTGCAATTCCCGTCATTATTCCGAAATAGGTACCCGTTTTCTGTACCGTTGTTCTACGTTGTTCCATTGTAGTTCTGTTTTGTTTAAGATATTCTTAACCAGAGAATAGGTTTCCCCCTCTGCTACACACGGTAGATATGGTTTATCATATACTTATTTCGCTCCAGAGGTGTTGTGCAAAACCTGTACTTTTTGTAGTTCCGGCCTCAGGTATAACCCCTTCACGGCATTCTTGTTTTGGCTGAACTGAATTAAGGCTTTGATTGTCTGTAAATAAGGCAGTCTCCCAAAAAGCTGGATTTACCTGAATAGCAAGAGGCTTTTCAGTTCTTTTGGTAACTTCGCCCCCGCAAACCCCATTATATATTAAAGAGCAGCATGATCAGTACTAGCAACGTTAGTCTTGGCTACGGCAAACGCACCCTTTTTGAAGACGTCACCATTAAGTTTTCTCCCGGCAACTGTTACGGCCTTATTGGCGCGAACGGGGCGGGGAAGTCAACTTTCCTTAAAATATTGTCTGGCGAGATTGACCCCAACACCGGCACGGTAGATATTCCCGCCAAAATGCGCCTGGCGATTCTGAAACAGAACCACTATGAGTATGATGAGTTTCCGGTGCTCCAGACCGTGATCATGGGCCACAAACGCCTGTGGGACATCATGAACGAGAAGGACGCCATTTACGCCAAAGAGGACTTCACCGAGGACGATGGCATGCGCGCCTCTGAACTGGAAGCCGAATTCGCGGACATGGAAGGCTGGAACGCGGAGTATGAAGCCGGTGAATTACTGAGCGGCCTGGGCATTCAGCCCGAGATGCATTACACCCTTATGAAAGACCTGGGCGGTAATGAGAAAATCAGGGTCTTGTTGGCGCAGGCCCTGTTTGGCAACCCAGACATCCTGTTGCTGGATGAGCCTACCAACCACCTGGACGCGGAGTCTATCATGTGGCTGGAGAACTTCCTGGACAACTTCCAGAACACCGTGATTGTGGTTTCCCACGACCGCCACTTCCTGGATGCCGTGTGTACGCACATAGCAGACATTGACTACGGCAAGATTCAGCTGTATGCTGGTAACTACACGTTCTGGTATGAGTCCAGCCAGTTGGCCTCTAAGCAGCGCACAGACGCTAACCGCAAAACCGAGGACAAGCGAAAAGATTTGCAGGCGTTTATTGCCCGTTTTAGCGCAAACGCCTCCAAATCAAAGCAGGCTACTTCCCGCGCCAAACTGTTGGAAAAACTGACCCTGGAAGACATTAAACCATCCAGCCGTAAATATCCTTACATTCAGTTCAAACAAGAGCGCGAAGCCGGGAACCAGTTGCTGCAGGTAGACCATCTTTCTGCCAACAGTGAAGATGGTCTTATTTTCAAGGATGTCACCTTCACGGTAGACAAGAAAGATAAAATCGCCATCATCAGCCGGAACGATTTAGCCGCCACCACTTTCTTCAGGATCATCATGGGGGAGGCTACCCCAGACCAAGGTGAATACAAATGGGGAACCACCATCAATACGGCTTACTTCCCCAAAGACAACACCGAGTTCTTCAATGTGGATCTGAACCTGGTAGACTGGCTGCGTCAATATTCCGCGGAAAAAGACGAAAGCTTTATCCGGGGGTTCCTGGGCCGTATGTTATTCTCCGGGGAGGAATCTCTGAAGAAAGCGAGCGTTCTGTCTGGAGGCGAGAAAGTGCGCTGTATGCTGTCACGCATGATGTTGCAGAGCGGCAACATGCTGGTCTTGGATGAGCCTACCAACCACCTGGATCTGGAGTCAATCACGGCTCTCAATAACGGCCTGAAAGATTTCCAGGGGTCACTCCTGTTCAGTTCCCATGACTTACAGTTCGTAGACACCATCGCCAACCGTATCATTGAGCTAACGCCTAAGGGAATCATTGACAAGCGCATGAGCTATGATGAGTACCTCACCAATGAAGACATCAAAGCCTTACGCGCCCAGATGTACGGCGTAAGCACGCTGGTGTAAGGCATTCTGGTTTTTAAGCCGTTTTACGTAAAACGCCCCTAAAACAGAAAAGGCGACCTATTAAGGTCGCCTTTTCTGTTTTAGGGGTAAAGTATCTACCCTACCCGCGTATTATTCTTAGCAAAACAGCCACTATGGCGATCACCAACAATACGTGGATGATTCCTCCCACTTGGCTTGGAAATCCTAAGAACCCGATGAGCCATAAAATCACAAGCACTATCGCAATGATATACAATAAATTTCCCATACTCTTATTTTGTTATGTAGAAGACAGATAGTGCTCCTTATGAAAGCAGCGGAATTATGCCCGCCGAATCAAGCGTAACAAAACGGCGATCACCGCAATGACCAACAAGACGTGGATGATTCCGCCGGTTTGGCTTGGAAATCCCAAGAACCCGATGAGCCATAGAATGACCAGCACTACTGCGATAATATACAATAGATTTCCCATAGTTTTAGTTGTGTTTGGTTTTGGTTAGTTGGGTGCTACTTTTTATAAATAGAACCATTAATGATTTTTCTGCTTGTACGCAAGAGTATTAGAAAAGATTTATATAGTTTTCTATGCAGATACAATTATTTCTAAACCTGATCGTTAAATTGGCTTGTCCTTGTTTCTTCTTGCAGCCCTTTCAAAATATTCTAGCTTTGCAACTTCATCTTACTAACTAACGCTCATTTTATGAACATAGCCGTCATTGGGTCTGGCACCATGGGCAACGGCATCGCCCACGTTTTCGCGCAGCATTCCTTCTCCGTTTCCCTTATTGATATCTCCCAGGAGTCATTGACCAAGGCGCTGGGCACCATCTCCAAAAACCTGGATCGCATGGTTTCCAAGGGAACCGTGACCGAAGAACAGAAATCTGAGACCCTGCAGCGCATCACCACGTTCACCCAACTTCAAGATGGGGTAAAAGACGCTGATCTAGTGATTGAAGCCGCCACTGAAAACGTAGAAATAAAACTGGACTTGTTCCGGCAGTTAGATCAGTTCACCAAGCCGTCCTGCATTCTGGCCAGCAACACCTCCTCTATCTCCATCACCAAAATTGCCGCGGTCACCCAGCGTCCCGACAAAGTCATTGGCATGCACTTCATGAACCCGGTTCCCGTCATGAAATTGGTGGAAGTGATCAGAGGGTATTCCACCAGCCATGAAGTCACCACCCAGATCCTGGAGCTGTCTAAACAGCTAGGGAAAATCCCCGCCGAGGCGAATGATTACCCCGGGTTTGTGGCGAACAGAATCCTGATGCCCATGATCAATGAAGCCGTTTACGCCCTTTTTGAGGGAGTAGCCGGCGTAGAGGAGATTGACACCATTATGAAACTGGGCATGGCGCACCCCATGGGCCCGCTCCAGCTCGCAGATTTCATAGGACTGGATGTTTGCCTTTCCATTCTGCGCGTGCTGCACGAAGGTTTCGGCAACCCCAAATACGCGCCGTGCCCTTTACTGGTGAACATGGTACAAGCCGGACACAAAGGCGTGAAAAGCGGCCAGGGTTTCTACCGCTATTCCCACGGCACCAAAGACCTGGTGGTGGCAGACACTTTCAAGAAACGGTAACCACCAGAAATCTCCCGTAAGCAAAAGCGTTTCTGGCCTGTTTAATGAAAAACAGGCCAGAAACGCTTTTTAATGTTCTCCTTGCTCGCCTCTCGTACGCGTGCGCGCTACCGGCGGCGTTCCGCCGATTTTAATACATTTTATGGCTATTGCATGATGGCGCGCCTTAGAAAGGAGTTGGCGGAGCGCCAGAACTCACCCCTTGCCCTCCCAAGCTCATCTTTAGAGAAAAAGAGGCTGATCGTTTCCTTGGCTTGTCCCCTGAACAAACCGAAGTAGGGGAAGGACAGCTTGAGCCGCCTTTCTCCCGTCCTGTAGAGGGACAGGCCGGGAAAGCGAGTTGGTGCGTTTTAGGTTCGTTTTTCGCAAAACAGGCCCAAAACACCATCCCCGCTCTTTCGGAGTGGAACTCCGCAGCAGGCAGGTTCGGGAGTTGAACTCCCGAACAGCGACATCAGCAAAGAGCCAGAACCTACCCCTCCCAGAAGGGGTAGGTTCTGGCTCTTTGCTGCGGAGAAAAGGTAATGCAACTAGTACACTCACTATGGTGCGGATTTACTTCCGTGACTTCCAATAATGCTTCAATAAGTCACGGAAGTAAATCCGCGTCATAGTGCCATAGAAAAAGTGGGCTTACTTACTTTCCCCAGTTCCAGTCTTCCCCGAGCGCGCCTCGCTTTTGGCTATAGATAGGTATCAACTAAGAGCAGAGGACTTCCCGGGCCGAAAGGGCAGTGCGAGAGGGGAAGACGGGGCCCCGCGGCCGTGAGCGCTTACCGCCAGAGATGAAACAACACAGCACGTGCACCCACGCAACAAACAGACAAACCTAGGGAACAGCATATTCCGTGCACCCACCAATCCTACGCAGAAGCGGACAAGCCAAGGGAACAGCAAACCGCATGCACAAACTAATCACTCTACAAAAGCCAATTCTAAGCAGAGGCCAAACCCCAAACAACCAGAAACAAGCTAAAATGGAAGAGGCCGACAAATTGCCCGCCTCTTCCATTTTAGCTATATTTTATAAAAAACAGCCCCTAAACCGCTACTTCGTTTTCCCGCAGCGCCTCATTCAAGGAAGTTTTCAAATCAGTACTCTCTTTCCGCTGACCAATAATGAGGGCGCACGGAACCTGGTAAGAACCAGCCGCGAACTCTTTGGTGTAAGAACCCGGTATCACCACAGAGCGAGGCGGTACGTAGCCTCTGTATTCCTTAGGCTCGGTTCCGGTCACGTCAATGATTTTGGTACTGCCCGTGATGCATACGTTCGCACCAACCACGGCTTCTTTGCCAATGTGACAGCCTTCCACCAAAATACTGCGCGAACCAATAAAGGCACCATCCTCAATAATCACAGGAGCCGCTTGTACGGGCTCCAGCACGCCGCCTAAGCCTACGCCGCCGCTTAAGTGCACGTGCTTGCCTACCTGCGCGCAAGACCCCACGGTGGCCCAGGTGTCTACCATGGTTCCCTCGTCCACATAAGCGCCAATGTTGGTGTAAGACGGCATCAGGATGACACCTTTGGAAATGTAGGCCCCGTAACGCGCCAAGGCATGCGGTACCACGCGTACCCCCAACTCGGCAAAGCCACTTTTCAGCGGAATCTTGTCATGGAACTCGAAAGGGCCCGCCTCAATGGTTTCCATCTTCTGGATGGGGAAATACATGAGCACTGCCTTCTTCACCCACTCATTCACCTGCCATTTCTCTGCACCGGTAGGTTCCGCCACGCGCAGTTCACCACAATCCAGGTGATGGATGACGGCTCTAATGGCTTCCTGGGTGACTTTATGCCCCAACAACGACCGGTCACCCCAGGCGCTTTCTATTGCTTCTCGTAAATCGTTCATATTGTCTTCTTGAAAGAATAAGAGACCAAAATTATTAAATTGTGGCGATGTTTCGAAAACGAATTCTGCTGGCCTCTCTCCTGAAGCCAGCTTCTGACACCCGTTTATATGAGAAAATAGGCAAAAGCCTGGCAAAAATACCACAGGCAGAGGTGCACGTGGCCGGCTTTGAAAGTGTGCTTCCCTCCTCTTCAGACGCGAACGGAATCATTTTCCACCCTCTTTTCTCGTTCAACCGCTTATCGGTGGGCCGACTCACGGCGCAAAAAAAGTTCTGGAACCTTCTGCGGGAAATAAAGCCGGAGGTGTTGGTGGTAGCCACGCATGAGTTATTACCCGTGGCTTGGCTTTACTGTAAACGGCACGCCTGCCGGTTGGTGTATGATGTGCGGGAAAATTACTTTCTCAACCTCACCACCCAACAGGTATACCCGGGTTTGCTGGGAAAAGCATTAGGTTTATTGGTACGGGGAATAGAAAAAGCAGTAGCTCCTTCGGTCAGCCATTTCTTCCTGGCAGAAGAAGCGTACGCGCAGGAACTGCCCTTTCTGGGGAATCGCTTTACAGTAGTTCAGAACAAGTACCTTCCGTCTTCAGTCTTTACTTCTACTCACCAGAAAAACCCTGTTTCATTAAGAGAAGCCAGGCCGCTGCGCCTGTTGTATTCCGGTACCATCTCCCGGCTGTACGGGGTTCTGGAAGCAGTGAAGTTCACCCAGCAACTGCGCACCTGGGTGCCGGAAGCCGAGTTAACCATCATAGGTTATTGCGCCGATAAGGGTTTTCTGCAGGAATTAAAACAGCACATCCAGCCCCTGCCTTTCGTACGGTTGATAGGCGGCGATGCCTTGGTGCCGCACCAGGAAATTTTAAAGCAGGAACAGCAACACCACCTCGGCCTTTTGCCCTACCACCCGCATCCCAGCACCTTCACCTGTATTCCCACCAAACTCTATGAATACATGGGCAACGGCTTGGTGGTGATTACGGAGGAGAACCCTTTGTGGGCCACCCTTCTGGAAAGAGCCACGGCGGGTATCAGTTATTCCTTCTCCCAAGAACTAACCTCCCCAAAAGTAGAGATTTTGCTGAACCAAACGTACTACCTGAACGGCATTCCAAAGGAGGTTTTCTGGCTTGGCGAAGAGCGAAAAGTGCAGCGAATCATACAAGGTCTAGCGGGACTTTAGTCTACTAAAAAATAATTTAGACAAACCTAAACTTTTACTCCTATACACGTATATTTGACGAACTATGGCAAAAGAATTAAGAAACGCACGCATTGCTGGCCTAGGCCATTACGTACCTGAAAAGGTCGTGAAGAACGCAGATCTGGAAAAACTGATGGACACCTCAGATGCCTGGATTGTGGAAAGAACCGGTATCCATGAGCGCCGCTATTTTGAGCCCGGCAAAGATACCACCACCAACATGGCTGCCAACGCCGCCCGCAAAGCGCTGGAGAAAGCCGGACTGGAAGCCAAAGACCTGGACATGATAGTGTTCGCCACCTTAAGCCCAGACTATTTCTTCCCCGGCTCCGGGGTATTGCTGCAGCGCGAACTTGGCCTCTCTGATATTCCTTGCTTTGATGTAAGAAACCAGTGCTCCGGGTTTATCTACGCCCTTTCCCTGGCAGACCAGTTCATCAAAACCGGCATGTATGACAACGTGTTGGTGGTGGGTTCTGAAATCCATTCCTCGGGGCTGGATTTCTCAGATAGAGGCCGGTCTGTTTCGGTGATCTTCGGCGATGGAGCCGGGGCGGCGGTCTTAACGCCATCTGACAGTTTAGACCGCGGCATCCTGTCCACGCACCTGCACGCCCAGGGCGAGTTTGCCGAGGAACTGATGGCCATGGGGCCGTCCAGCAATGAACCCGAGCGCATCACCCACCAGATGATAGACAACGGCGACATCTTCCCCATCATGAACGGTAGCACGGTGTTCAAACACGCGGTGACCCGGTTCCCGGAAGTGATCAACGAAGCCCTTACCCAGAACGGCGTTACCGCCGAAGATTTAGACTTGGTAGTACCGCACCAGGCAAACTTGCGCATCACCCAGTTTATTCAACAAAAGATGAAGCTGCCAGAGGGTAAGATCTTCAGCAACATCCAGAAATACGGCAACACCACCGCTGCCTCGGTGCCCATCGCCTTTTCCGAAGCCTTTGAGGAAGGCCGCGTGAAGGACGGTGATCTGATCTGCCTGGCGGCGTTTGGGAGTGGTTTCACCTGGGCCTCGGCCTTGATCCGCTGGTAACCTGCCATGCAAAGCACCGCAGAAGAAAACTACATCAAGGCCATCTACAAACTGTCGGGCGGCGGGGCGGCCGCGGTAAGCACCACCGCGCTCTCTGAAACGCTGCAAACCAAACCCGCCTCGGTGAGTGACATGCTGCGCAAGCTGAGCGCCAAAGACCTGGTGCACTACGTGAAATACCACGGTGTGCAATTAACGGACGAAGGCCAGCGGGTTGCCCTGAAAATTATCCGGAAGCACCGCCTCTGGGAGGTGTTTCTGGTGCAGAAACTGCGCTTCTCCTGGGACGAGGTGCACGAGGTGGCCGAGCAGATGGAACACGTGAAATCGGAGTTACTCATTCAGCGGCTAGACGAGTTCCTGGGCCATCCGCGCCTGGATCCGCACGGCGACCCTATTCCTACCGAGGCCGGTGAACTGCGCGAGGTGGAGCAGCGGGCCCTGGCTTCGTTGAACATAGAGCAGGAAGGCGTGGTGTGCCGCGTCAAAGACTCGCAACCCGCCTTCCTGCAGTACCTCAACCGGGTGGGCATCCAGATTGGCTCCCAGCTGCAAGTGGTAGACAAGATACCGTATGATAACTCCTTGGAGATAAGCATAGATAAAAGCAAATCGGTGATTCTGTCTTCCGATGTGCTGGAGAAGATTTTCGTTATCAACCCATGAGGTGCGTTTTCCTGCTTCTTTTATGAAACTAGCCCCAAAACGCTGGTTACGTTGTCTCCTGTTTCTCGCGCTTCTGCTTTGTGCGGCCTGTGAACCGGTGAATACGCCCGGCGCCAAAGCCCACCAGCAGGGCAAGCTCTACATTGTGACCACCACCGGTATCCTGCGCGATGCCGTGGCCAACGTGGTGGGTGACCGCGCCGTGGTAACTGCCCTGATGGGCCCCGGCGTTGACCCGCATTTGTACAAAGCCGCCCTGGGCGATTTGCAGACCCTCCGGGAAGCGGACATCATCATTTACAACGGGCTGCATTTAGAGGGAAAAATGGGCGAAGTACTCCAAAAGCTAGCGCGCCAGAAAGTGGTCTGGGCCGCGGCCGAAGGCCTACCGGATAGCAAGCTCTACAAGACCCCGGCGTTCCAGAACAGCTACGACCCGCACATTTGGTTTGATGTAAGCCTCTGGAGCCAGCTGGTGGAACACCTCTCCCAGAAACTGCAGCAGCAGGACGCGCGCCACGCCACTTACTACCAGGAAAACACCCGCCGCTACCGCGCAAAACTGGACAGCCTGCACCAGTGGACGCAGGCCGAAATAGCCACTATTCCCGCCCCGCAGCGGATTTTGATCACCGCCCATGACGCTTTCGGGTACTTGGGGCGGGCTTACCACATTCAGGTGCAGGGATTGCAGGGCATTTCTACGGTGTCAGAGTTCGGCCTGCAAGACGTTTCCTCGCTGGTGAACTTCATTGTGCGCCGCAAGGTGAAGGCCGTGTTCGTAGAAAGCTCCGTTTCGCAGAAAGCCATTGAAGCCGTGCTGGAAGGCTGTCGGCAGAAGGGCCATGACATCCAACTGGGCGGCACCCTGTATTCTGACGCCCTGGGGGAAGAAAATGGCCCGGCAGGAACTTACGTGGGCATGGTGCGCGTGAATGTGGGCACAATAGTGAAGGCGCTGAGGTGACAAGGTGGGATTGAGAGATTGAGAGATTGAAAGAGAGGTTGAGTGCATTTGGATTTGGGAATATCTGTTTTAGGCGTGTTTTTCTGAAAACAGGCCTAAAACGAAGCATTTCCTCCCTTCTCTGTCACCCTGAAAGGAACTTGTGGGTATGCTAGAAAGGCCTTTCCGTAAACGCTTCTACCGTTCGCTACATCCTTTCAGGAGGAAAAAAGGAGGATAGCCTTGCCGCCATTATTGGGGTTCTCACCAACAATCCAGATGCTGGGGCCTTTCCGCTTACTGGTGAAAACACGCGGCAAGGGTGAGAAAGGAAGGTGATACTCCTTTTCTGACCCATGCTTTTTTAATTTTAGAAGAAAGATAAAACCCATGATACAACACGTAACGGATCCGGTTTTGGAGGTGCATGATTTGACGGTGAGTTATCAGCGGAAGCCGGTGCTGTGGGATGTGGACTTAACTGTACCCAAACAGGCGTTGGTAGGCGTGATCGGCCCAAACGGGGCCGGGAAATCTACGTTGATCAAAGCCATCATGGGCTTGCTTCCGCTCAACAGCGGGTACGTAGAACTGTTCGGCAAACCGCTGGATGAAGTGCGCGAAAAAGTAAGCTACGTGCCCCAACGCGAATCGGTGGACTGGGATTTTCCGGCCTCAGCGCTGGATGTGGCTATGATGGGCACCTATGGCTCCCTGGGCCTTTTCCGCCGACCGGGGGCCAAGCAGCGGCAACTGGCCATGGAGGCGCTGGAGAAAGTAGGCATGCAGGACTTCGCCCATCGGCAGATTTCCCAGCTTTCGGGCGGGCAGCAGCAACGGGTATTCCTTTCCCGGGCCCTGGCGCAGGACGCCGATCTGTACCTCATGGACGAACCCTTCGCGGGCGTGGACATCGCCACCGAGACCGCCATCATTGAACTGCTGCGCCAGATGCGTGAAACCGGCAAAACGGTGGTGGTGGTGCACCATGACCTGCAATCGGCACAGGATTACTTTGACTGGATCATCTTGCTCAACATGCGCCTGGTGGCCTCTGGGCCCACGGACGAAACGCTTACCCCGGCCTTGCTGGAGAAAACGTACGGAGGCCGCTTAACCGAACTCAGCCGCGTGAGCGAACTGCTGCACAAAAAGAACTTTCCCATCAGAGAAACCAAACCTCCCCGCAAATGAGCACGCTATGGGATTTCCTGAGCATGTCTGACGCCAACGTGCGGTATGTGACCATCGGCTCTGTACTGCTGGCGGCCTCTTCTGCCGTGGTGGGCTGCTTTACCGTGCTCCGGAAAAGAGCCTTGGTGGGCGACGCCGTGGCCCATGCTGTTTTGCCGGGCGTCTGTCTGGCCTTCATGCTGACCGGGGAGAAAAACCCGCTTATTCTCCTGTTGGGCTCTTTTCTGACTGGTTGGCTATCCCTAGTGGTCATTGATGTGATTACCGCTAAAAGCCGCATTAAGGAAGATACGGCCATTGGGCTGGTGCTGTCCGTCTTTTTTGGCATTGGCATTTTGCTGCTCACCTCCATCCAGCATTCCGGCAACGAAAACCAGAGCGGGCTGGACAAATTCCTGTTCGGGAGTGCGGCGGCGTTGGTGGGGCAAGACCTGATCACCTTCGGGGCCGTGGCCGTGCTGCTGCTGTTGAGTGTGCTGCTGCTGTACAAAGAGTTCAAACTGCTCAGTTTTGACCTGGCGTACGCGCGTACCATTGGGTTGCCCGTGCGGGGGCTGGAACTGCTGCTGACCACGCTCACCGTCTTGGCCGTGGTGGTGGGCATTCAGTCGGTAGGTGTGGTGCTGATGTCGGCCATGCTCATCACTCCCGCCGCCGCCGCCCGCTTCTGGACCGATAGGCTGGGGATCATGATTGTGCTGGCGGCCGTCATGAGCGCCTTCTGCGGCGTTGCCGGGGCCTTTGTCTCGTTCACCGCGCCCGCCATGCCCACCGGGCCCTGGATTGTGATGCTGCTGTCATTGCTGGCGATTTTCTCGTTCATTCTGGCCCCTAAAAAAGGACTGCTGGCCCGCTACCTGCTGCAGCGCCGGTTACGCCGCCAGATGACCCGGGAGAATATCCTGAAAACCCTGTTCCACCTGGGCGAAGAGAAAGGCGCCTACGAGGGCAGCTATTCCAGAGCCCAGATTCTGGAGCGGAGGCAACAGCCTTTGCTCAGGATGAAAAACGCCCTGCACACCCTGCGCCGCCAAGGCTTGGTCAAGGAAAGCCCGTCTGGCTGGGCCTTGACCCCAACCGGCAAGAAAGAAGCCCAACGCATTGTGCGCCTGCACCGGCTCTGGGAACTGTACCTGACCCAATACCTGCAAGTGGCCTCAGACCACGTGCACGAAGACGCCGAGTCCATTGAACACGTGCTCACCCCAGAACTGGAGAAGCGCCTGGAGGAACTCCTGGACTTCCCCACCGCCGACCCGCACCACTCCTCCATTCCGCAACAGCCATGAACCTAGATGCTTTCTGGATTATCCTCACGGGCGCCCTGGTCGCTATCTGCTGCAGCCTGCTGGGCTGCTTCCTGATTCTGCGCCGCATGGCCATGGTGGGCGACGCCATTTCACACGCCGTGCTGCCAGGCATTGTGCTCGCCTTTTTGTTCAGCGGTTCCCGCGAGGTGTGGACGATGCTCCTGGGCGCGGCCCTGCTGGGTGTGGCCTGTACGTTCCTGATTGAGTTCTTCCACAAGAAAGCCAACGTGCCCGCTGATGCCTCCATTGGGGTCACCTTCACCTGGCTTTTCGCGCTGGGCATCATCCTTATCTCTGTGTATGCCGGGCAGGTAGACCTGGATCAGGACTGTGTGCTCTACGGCGAGATTGCCTACGTGCCCCTGGACATCTGGATCACCCCAAGCGGCCTGAACCTTGGCCCCCGCACCGTCTGGATTATTGGCGGCGTTTTGGTGGTGCTCCTTCTGTTTATCGGCTTGTTTTACAAACAATTGTACCTCACCTCCTTTGATCCGGCTTTCGCGGCTGCCATTGGTATCTCCACCACGCTGTGGTACTACTTATTGATGGGGGCGGTGTCCTTGACCACCGTGGCGGCGTTTGAATCAGTAGGGGCTATTTTGGTGGTGGCCCTCATGGTGGGCCCGCCCGCCACGGCCTACCTCCTCACCGATGACCTGAAGAAGATGCTGTTGATTTCGGCGGGGCTGGGCACCCTGGCCTCGGCGGGCGGTTTCTACCTGGCTTTGTGGCTGAACGGGTCTGTGGCGGGTGCCATCTCGGTGGTGATTGGATTGCAGTTCCTGCTGGTTTTTGTTTTCTCCCCCAGCCACGGCCTGGTCTCCCGCCGCCGGAAACCAGCCCTCTCCGCCCAGGGGTAAGTTGCTATGCGGCAGGAAGAGACCTCACCCCCGGCCCCTCTCCCGCGGAGAGGGGAGCCCCGCTGATGTGTTTTGAGCCTGTTTTGCGAAAAACGGGCTTAAAACGGCCTTGGCGCAGACACTCATAGGAGTTGCGCACCCTACGAGGTCTTTTGGTCAGGCGGTTTAGCGGAAAAAGGCTAGAAACGAAGAAACCTGTGAGGTCTCCATGCCCTCACAGGTGTAGAGTAAACTGGCGCGGGACTTTAGTCTCGTGACATGGGAGGAAGCGAGTCTCCAGACTCGCCGGGAACCACCGGCAGGAGTACGCAACATCGTTGTGCGTAGAGTTAGCGTCAGCGCTCTACGCACTATAGGACAGCCAATCTCCTGATTGGCGAGCTATCGGCACAGACGCTACGAGGTCTTTGGAGCAACAGATAGTGCACGGTGATGGGAACCACCGGCAGAAATGCGGAACAGCAGTAAAGGGTATGAGATCATGGCCAAAGCCGAAATTCACGCACGTGAGAAGGTAATAGGTGAAGCTTTGTTTTAGGCCTGGTTTATTAAAAACGGGCTTAAAACACAGAACACCAGCACGGGATTAGAGGCTTTCGGGCGTATCCAAAACATTTTAGGCCCTGTTCTAATAAATTAGAGTAACTTTGCAGTCCATAAGACAAACTCAACTTATGGCTTCTGCTAAATATATTTTTGTTACGGGGGGCGTGACTTCCTCCCTCGGAAAAGGCATCATCTCTGCTTCGTTGGCTAAACTTCTGCAAGCCAGGGGCTTCTCGGTTACCATCCAAAAATTTGATCCTTATATTAATATTGATCCGGGCACGCTTAATCCGTATGAACACGGGGAATGTTATGTGACCGAAGACGGGGCCGAGACAGACCTGGACTTAGGCCACTACGAACGTTTCCTGAATGCCCCCACCTCCCAGGCCAACAACGTGACCACCGGCCGTATTTACCACAACGTGATCACGCAGGAGCGCCAGGGTGCTTATCTGGGCAAAACGGTACAGGTGGTACCCCACATCACAGATGAGATCAAGCGCCGCATGTTGTCTCTGGGCCAAACCGGCGAGTTTGACGTAGTCATCACCGAGATTGGCGGTACCGTGGGCGATATTGAATCGTTGCCCTTTATTGAGGCCATTCGGCAGTTGCGCTGGGACTTGAGCACCAGTGATTCGGTGGTGATCCACCTCACGCTGCTTCCTTACCTGAAAGCGGCCGGCGAGTTGAAAACCAAACCCACCCAACACTCCGTCAAAGCCTTGTCAGAAGCCGGGGTACAGCCCGATATTCTGGTGTGCCGCTCAGAATACCCCATTCCAGCCGAAATGCGGAAGAAGATCGCGTTGTTCTGCAACGTGGCCACCAACTCAGTGATTGAGTCGCTGGACGCCGAGACCATCTATGACGTGCCCCTCCACATGAAAAAGGAGAAACTAGACGAGCGGGTCATGAAGAAACTCAAACTTACCAGCCGCCAGGACATCAACCTGGACTCCTGGAAAGAGTTTTTGGGCCGCCTCAAAAACCCTACCGAAGAGGTGAGTATTGCGCTGGTGGGAAAATACGTGGAACTGCCAGACGCCTATAAATCCATCATTGAGTCTTTCATTCACGCGGGCGCGGCCAATGAGTGCAAGGTACACCTGAAAACCATCCAGTCTGAGTTTATCACCGGCGAAAACGTGCACATGCATTTAGAAGGCATGAACGGCGTGCTGGTGGCGCCGGGCTTTGGCGAACGCGGTTTTGAAGGAAAGCTGGAAGCGATCAAGTACGTACGGGAAGCCAAAATTCCGTTCTTCGGGATTTGCCTGGGCATGCAGTGCGCTGCCGTGGAGTTTGCCCGCAACGTGCTGGGCCTGGAAGACGCCGCCTCCACTGAGATGAACCCTGCCACGCCGCACCCGGTCATTGACATGATGGAGGAGCAGAAGAGCATCACCCAGAAAGGGGGCACCATGCGCCTGGGCTCTTACAAATGCGAGCTCAAAAAAGGCTCCAAGGCCCAGCAGGCCTACGGCAAAAACCAGATCTTTGAGCGCCACCGCCATAGGTATGAGTTCAACAACCAATATTTACAGGCGTTTGAGGAAGCTGGCATGCAGGCCACCGGCATTAACCCAGATACCGGCCTGGTAGAGGTGATTGAGTTGCAGAACCACCCTTGGTTTGTGGCGGCCCAGTACCACCCAGAACTGAAGAGCACCGTCCTGACACCGCACCCGTTGTTTGTGCGCTTTATCAAAGCAGCCATCACCCAGTCTAAAAACAGAAACAAATAACCCTTCTTAACACTTATGGATAAGAATTCCGCAATAGGCATGGGCCTGATTGCCATCCTCATACTGGTATACAGTATTTTCTTTATGAAAGGGCCGGAACAGCAGCCAGCCCAAAAAACAACGAAATCAACTTCTACGCAAGCTGCATCTGCCAAACCAGAGACAGCCCAAGACTCCCTGGCTTCCGCGCAGCGCACCGCCCAATTGGGGGAGTTTGGGGCCTTAGCCACCGGCCAGAACCAAACCATCGCCCTGGAAAACCAGGTGCTTCGGGTTTCTTTGGGCAGCCAGGGAGGCAAAGTACAGGAAGTAGAACTGAAGAATTACAAAACCTGGGACAAAAAGCCGCTGATCTTGTTTGACACAGAGTCAAGCCAGCAGGAGTTGAGTTTCCAGACCAAAGGCGGCCGCACCATCCGTTTGTCAGACCTGTTTTTCCAGCCATCGGCGGTCGCCAACCTCACGGTGAACGAAAAGCCGGCTAAGTCCATCACCTTCACCGCGCAGGTGGCACCGGGGCAATCCATTGAGCAGGTCTATACGTTGCAGGACGATGCTTACGAGGTAAGCTACCAGTTGAACTTCCGGGGACTGGAGAACCTGGTGGCCCAGCAACCTATCCTTTTCTCCTGGACAGACGAGCTGAAGCGCCTGGAGAGAGACATCAAGCAGAACCGCAGCCACTCTACCATCAACTACTACACCGCTGAGGGCAGCTTTGACAACCTGTCGGCCAGCGCTACGGAGACCGAGACCGAGAAGGTGGGCGAGCCGGTGAAATGGGTTGCCAACAAGCAGAACTTCTTCACCGCGGCCATCATCGCGCAGAACAATTTCGGCACCGCCGAGGTAACGACTTCCATGAACGAGGCCGATACCACGCAGGTGAAAACCTTGACTTCCAAGCTGACCATACCGGTACAAGACGCCCTGGGCGGGAAAGCGCAGTTCACGTACTTCTTCGGCCCCAACGACTATGATGTGCTGAAGAACGTAACCGATGGTTTTGACCGCAACCTTGAGCTGGGCTGGGGCATCTTCTCTTGGGTAAACAAACTCCTCATCATCCCGGCCTTCGACTTTCTGGAAGATTATGTTCCTTCCTACGGCATCATCATCATCCTGCTGGTACTGTACATCAAGCTAATCCTGACCCCGCTGACCTACAAGTCATACATCTCTATGGCGAAGATGAAGGTGCTGAAGCCAGAGATTGATGTGATCAAAGAGAAGAACGACGGCGACATGCAGAAGACGCAGGCGGAGACCATGTCACTCTACTCCAAGATGGGCGTGAATCCCATGAGTGGCTGTATTCCTATGCTGCTGCAGATGCCTATCCTGTTTGCCATGTTCAACTTCTTTCCTAACTCCATTGAACTTCGCCAGGAGCCGTTCCTGTGGGCCCATGACCTGAGCACGTATGATGTGTTCGCCATGCTGCCCTTCACCATTCCGTTCTATGGAAACCACGTGAGTATGTTCACCCTGCTCATGACCGCCTCTACCATCCTGTACACGTGGTCTAACAACCAGGTGAGCACGATACAGGGCCCCATGAAGTTCTACTCGTATTTAATGCCCGTGATCTTCATGTTCGTGCTGAACAGTTTCCCGGCGGGTTTGAGCTTCTATTACTTCGTGTCCAACATTGTGACCTTCGGGCAACAAGCGGTGATCAGATACTTTGTGGATGACACTAAAATCCGGAAGAACCTGGAAGAGTATCAGGAAAAGAACAAAGGCAAAGAGCCGAAGGGAGGTTTCCAGAAACGGTTACAGGAAGCCATGAAAGCTGCCGCTGAACAAGAGTCAAAACGCAAGAAAGGCAGTAAATAACTGCTGCCGGGTCTGGCGACTCGCTTCATCTACTGGCACCCGGCGGGAGTCTCGCGCCAGTTCATTCTAAACCGGTGAGGTCTTGAAGACCTCACCGGTTTTTCGTTTTAGGGCTATTTTGCGCAGAACAGCCCTAAAACGCCTCCGCGGGGCTCCTCTGTCTGGGGCACATCTTGGAAGGCATAAAGAAATGCTGTACACAGGTTATATCTATAACGTGAAATACTGTATTACAGATGTTTACTTGAAATTAACTAAAACTTAACTTTAGGTTAAACTCCCCCCACAGTAGGCAACAACTTCCGTTGTAAACGAACTTCATTCATCAGCAAACAAAAGGGAATCGCGCCAATCAAAAGTAAGTTGACACCTTCTTTCCGTTTACCGCCTTTTTTCCGGAAAACAGGCCAGAAACGGCTATCTCAGAAAGCAGTTGGCTTCGGCAGAAAGCTGCGTTTAAAGCGCGTTTTTCTTAAATCAGGTTAATTCTGGGGATGTTTACTTCCTGGGTAAACCAGGCAAAAGGCAGCCCCACCCATTCATTACCTGTTCTTGCCCCGGTTTTGGCTTAAAACGCAGAAACGAGGCGGAAAACGGCAGACAAGGGACTTAAAGGATCAATGGCAGTGCCACACTTTGCCGGGATAGCTAAAAAGATAGAGATCAGGCCTCTACCCTGTTTTTCTTAAACCTGTCAACAAACCGCGTTTTCCCCAGAAATTGGGGATAAATAACCCCAAAGTGTTAATAAGTCGGGGTTCTACGTATCTTCAAATTACCTTATCTTTGTGGAAGCGAATGCTTATTCTCGTGGTTTAACGTTTACCCTGGCTTCAATCAGATGAAAATCACTTATTACGGACAGTCTTGCTTTCTCTTTGACCTGGGGGGTACCAAGGTGCTTTTTGATCCCTTTATTTCCCCTAACCCCTTAGCGTCTGAGATTGACCTTGATTCCATAGAATGCGATTACATCCTGCTCTCCCACGGGCACACAGACCACGTGGCAGACGCCGAGTACCTGCTCAAGATAACCGGTGCCACCCTGGTGGCCACGTTTGAAATTGTGAGCTGGTATCAGAATAAGGGCATTGCCAACGTTCATCCTATGAACACCGGCGGAAAGGTGCATCTGCCCTTCGGGACGGTGAAGATGGTGAACGCCGTTCATTCCAGCTCGCTGCCAGATGGCACCTATGCCGGCACCGCCGCTGGTTTTGTAATAGAAAGCGCTGAGAAGACGTTCTACTATGCCGGAGACACCGCCCTGCACCTGGACATGAAATTGATTGGCGAACGTTACAAGGTTGATTTTGCCCTTTTACCAATCGGGGACAATTTCACCATGGATGTGGAAGACGCGCTGGTAGCCGCCAATTACGTGAATGTGAAAAGAATCATTGGGATGCATTATGACACCTTCCCGTACATAGAGATTGATCATGTGGAGGCGCTGGAGCTTGCCCGGCGCCAGCAGAAGGAGTTGATATTGATGGAGATTGGTCAAACATTAGAACTGTAACCTGTAGAATGGGAAAAATAATTGCCGTTGCCAACCAGAAAGGCGGAGTAGGGAAAACCACTTCGGCCATTAACCTGGCAGCCAGCTTAGCCGCCTTAGAATTCAGAACCCTGCTGGTAGATGCTGACCCGCAGGCCAATGCCACCTCTGGCATCGGGTTTGACCCGAAAGACATTGAGAACAGCATCTATGAGTGCATGGTAGACGGCGTGAAAACCGAAGACATCATCATGACCTCTCCCATTGATTTTCTGGATCTGATCCCTTCCCATATTGACTTGGTAGGGGCCGAAGTGGAGATGATCAACCTGCCTAACCGCGAGGAGAAAATGAAAGAGGTGTTGGTGCCTTTGAAGGAAAAGTATGATTTCATTATCATTGACTGCTCTCCTTCTTTGGGTTTGATCACCGTCAACTCCCTTACCGCCGCTGACTCCGTGATTATTCCGGTGCAGTGCGAGTATTTCGCCTTGGAGGGCTTGGGAAAACTCCTGAATACCATTAAGATCATCCAGAGTCGGCTGAACCCTGACCTAGAGATTGAAGGCTTGCTGCTGACCATGTATGACGTGCGGCTGCGCTTGTCTAACCAGGTGGTGGAGGAAGTGAAAATGCACTTCCAGCAGATGGTGTTTGATACCATTATCCCTAGAAACGTGAAGTTGAGTGAATCTCCCTCTTTTGGAGTACCGGTTATTCTCCATGACGCCGAAAGCAAGGGAGCCATTAGCTACCTGAACCTGGCGCGCGAGATTGTGGAGAAAAACGGGGTGGCCGTAGCCCAATAATACCTTTCCTTTAAATTACCTACATGTCTGATAATTCAGCCAAGAAGAAACCCAGTGGCCTTGGAAGAGGCCTAAACGCATTGATTACGGGGAGCTATGACCGCAAACCCGAAACTGTACCCAGTACCACCTTACACGCCGTCAATACCATCGCAGATATCAGTTTAACCCAGATTGAGACCAACCCCTTCCAGCCCCGTACCCACTTTGACCAAGTGGCGCTGGAAGAATTGGCTGAGTCTATCCGCATACAGGGCATTATTCAACCCATCACGGTTCGGCAGCTCAGCGCCGAGGCCTATCAGTTGATTTCGGGGGAGCGCCGTTACCAAGCCGCTAAACTGGCGGGACTGGACACCATTCCGGCCTACATCCGCAAAGCCGATGACCAGCAAATGCTGGAAATGGCCTTGATTGAGAACATTCAGCGCGAAAACCTCAACGCCATTGAGATTGCCTTGAGTTACCAGCGGTTGCTTTCTGAATGTAGCCTCAAACAAGAGGAACTGGGCGAACGCGTAGGCAAAAAACGGACAACGGTGACCAATTACCTGCGCCTGCTTAAACTGCCGCCCGACATCCAGATTGGCATCAGAGACAACCTCATCTCCATGGGCCATGCCCGCGCCATCATCAACATAGATGACGTAGACAAGCAACTGGAGGTATACCGCAAGATTGTCAATGAAGAATTGTCTGTGCGTAAAGTGGAGGAACTGGTGCGCAACATCAGCTTGCAGAACAAAAAGCCAGACCCACAGACCAAACTAGACCTGCATCCGTTAGAGAACGAGGTGAAACGCGTAGAATCAAGGTTGTCTTCCTACTTTGGCACGCGCATTCACGTAAAGGCCTCTCCTGAAGGCAAAGGGGAAATCAAAATCCCGTTTGTGTCAGTAGATGAGCTGAACCGTATCCTGGAAATCTTAAACTACGCCTAACATGCGGCAGTTCGCGGCCCTGTCCTTCTTTTTGGGTATCTTTTTGGGCAACACATTCACCGGCACCGCGCAGGTGATCACTACCGGGCCTGATTCTGCGCAGGTAGCTACTCCGCCGGTGGCGGTGCAAGCCCCGGATACCTCTAAATGGAAGCCCTTCAATACCTGGAGCCGCCCTGCCAAAGCCGCCTTTTATTCGGCCGTTTTGCCGGGTTTGGGGCAAGCGTACAATAAAAGCTATTGGAAGATTCCGCTGGTCTATGCCACTGGGGCCGTCATAGGTTACTTTATCTATGACAACAACAAGAAATACCAGGGGTTTGCCAAGGCCTTGCGGCTGAGGTTAGACGGCGATTCTACGACCATAGATGAGTATGCCAACACCACCGGCGCTTACAGCACAACCCAGCCCAACAACCGGGGAGCCATCAATCTTCAAAGATCCAGAGACTTCCACCGCAAGTACCGCGACCTGGACATCATTCTTGGGGTTCTGGCCTGGGGCCTTAACATCATGGAAGCTCACGTACATGCCCACCTAAGGGCCTTTGACGTGAGCGAAGACCTTTCTTTACAGATGAAACCCAATTTGCAGCCTCTGGCGGGTACTCCCTCTTACGCGGCGGGTTTCACCCTCCAACTGAACCTTAAATAAAACTATGCGCATATTACTCATTGGGTACGGTAAAATGGGCCAAACTATTGAACGCCTGGCCTTGGCCAAAGGCCATGAAATAGTAGGAGCCCTTACCATACATGATGCTGACCAACTTTCTGGCTACACCGCAGACCAGGTAGACGTGGCCATTGAATTCACCAGCCCAAATGCGGCCGTAGGCAACATTCTTACCTGCTTTGAGAAAAAGATACCGGTAGTGGTGGGTACAACCGGCTGGTTAGAGCACTTGCCCCGGGTGAAAGAGAAATGCCAGGAACTGAACGGAAGCCTTTTCTACGCCTCCAACTTTAGCGTGGGCGTCAATCTTTTCTTCCACTTCAATGAGTACGTGGCGCAAAAGATGCAGCAGTACCCTGGGTATGAGGTGCAGGTAAAAGAAATCCACCACGTGCACAAACTGGACAAACCCAGCGGCACCGCCCTCTCCATCGCCGACGGGATTCTGCAGCATTTTCCGCAGAAAAAAGGCTGGGTCAATGATGTTTCTGCAAAGCCCGATCAATTAAGCGTGGTTTCTGAGCGCGAAGGTGAAGTTGTAGGGACGCATATTGTGCAATACACCTCAGAAAACGATACCTTTGAGCTACACCACATTGCCCACAGCCGCGAAGGATTCGCGGCTGGTGCCCTTTTGGCCGCTGAGTGGTTACCGGGCCGTGCAGGCATTTACGGCATGCCCCATCTGCTACAACTCTAAATTTGACTGCATGAGTATCCGTTTTTGGACTAAGAAGGAAGCCAGGCCTAAACAGAAGAAAGGCTTTTTCAGGGAATGGGGAGATGCCATTCTTTTTGCCGTAGTAGCGGCTACCTTAATCAGGTGGGCCACCTTTGAGGCGTATACCATCCCTACTCCTTCCATGGAGAAAACGTTGCTGGTAGGCGATTATCTTTTCGTGAGCAAACTGCACTACGGCCCCCGTACGCCCATCACGCCACTACAGGTTCCCCTCACCCACCAAACCATCTGGGGCACCAACATCCCGTCCTACTCAGATGCCATTCAGTTGCAGTCGTACCGTTTGCCCGGCTTCACCACCGTCAAGAACAACGATGTGGTTGTGTTCAACTGGCCAGCCGATGTGGCGCACCCTACTGACCTGAGAATGAATTACATCAAACGCTGCATTGGCATTGCGGGCGATAAAATTCAGATGCGGGACATGCAGGTGTACATCAACGACAAGCTGATGCCAGAGCCGGAGCGGGTGCAATACGCCTATGGTTTGCTGACCACTACGCCCATCAACGAGAAGTTTTTCAAAGACCACGACATCACAGATAAACAGGAGGCTTTTGGCGGCATCGGGTACGTGATTAACACCACGCCTGCTACCGCCGCCAAGCTGAAAGGCTTTGACTTTATCAAAGAAGTGGTGCTGTACAAAGACAGTATTGGTTCTGTAAGGGCAGATGTTTTTCCGTTCAAGCCTTCTAGCTACCCGTACAACAAAGACAACTTCGGCCCTTTTATCATCCCCAAAGAAGGCATGACCATTGATATCAACCCCATGACCATTCCTCTGTATGAAATGGCCATCCGGAAATATGAAGGTTTTGGCAAAGACGAGGTCACCGTTACGGATAATCAAATTCTGATCAATGGACAGGCAATCAAACAATACACCTTCAAGCAGGACTACTATTGGATGATGGGCGATAACCGCCATAATTCTGAAGACTCGCGGTACTGGGGGTTTGTGCCCGAAGATCACATAGTAGGCAAGGCGGTTCTGATCTGGATGTCCGCTGACCCGAACGAAACGCTCTTCAACAAAATCCGCTGGAGCCGGATCTTCAAAGGGATAGAATAAACGACAGTTTGTTTTTAGGCTGTTTTTAGGAAAATAGGCCTAAAACCACTGGTGGTTCCTTTCTGCGGTTTAGCCTCTGCTTGGAGCCGGCTTCTTTGGAGAGGTTGGCAGGTGCATGCAGTCTGCTGTTCCCTTGGCTTTTCTGTTTGTCCCGTGGGTGCAAATACTTTGCTGTTTCATCTTTTCCGCTAAGCGCTCGGGGAAGACTGGAACGGGGAAAGTAAGTAAAACCTTTTTTCTATGGCGCGGATTTACTTACGTGACTTGCTTTTCGGGTAATCTTAAGTCACGGAAGTTATTTCCTCGCCATAGAGAGATTCCCCTGCAAAGGCGTATTCCCCTCCCCGGAGGGGTCTCCATCATCTCCTTCCAGGACGCACCAATCACCCACTAGGGGTACCCAAACCACCGAAATACTCATGAAATGCCAGCTACCGTTTAGCTGGCATTTCTCTTTGATACCTAATAAGTAATGATATAGTAAAGTAGAGCACTCGCTCGCGTCCCGCGCGTGTGGGTTACCTGCGGCCTCTGGCCGCTAGGGAGAACATTACGGGTAACTTTCCTTTCAAATAGCAGAAAGGCTTTCAGTTTCTGTTTCGGGCCTGTTTTTCCGAAAATAGGCCCGAAACAGAGCTGTTCTCCCTAAAGGCCAGAGGCCGTGGGTACCCACACGCGCGGGACGCGAGCGAGTGAAATCATTACACTAGTAGTAAGAAATCCTTCGCAAAAAAGTAACCTTGAACCTGTTTAGAGGCTGATTTTCAGAAATCAGACCCTAAACAGGTTTATCATTTACCAGTCAATCTCCGTTAGTCCGTGTTCCCGAAGGTAGGCATTGGCTTTGCTGAAATGGCGGGTTCCGAAGAAGCCTTTGTCGGCGGCGAATGGGGACGGGTGCGCTGCTTTCAAGACCAAGTGCTTTTTCTCGTCAATGATCTGGCCCTTCTTCTGGGCATAGGCCCCCCACAGCAGAAACACCACGTGCTCTTTTTCATCAGAGACTTTTTTGATGACGGCATCGGTGAATTCCTCCCATCCTTTTTTCTGGTGCGAACCCGCCTGGTGGGCGCGTACCGTGAGCGTGGCGTTCAACAGAAGTACCCCCTGCTCTGCCCAGCGCTCCAGGTTGCCAGATCTGGGAATGGGTTTTCCCAGATCTGCCTCTATCTCTTTAAATATGTTTAATAGGGACGGGGGAGTACGCATGCCTTCGGCCACTGAGAACGCCAACCCGTTGGCCTGCCCCTGCCCGTGGTAGGGGTCTTGGCCCAGGATCACCACCCTTGCTTTGTCAAACGGGCATTCGTCAAAGGCATGGAAGATCTGCTTGCCCGGCGGATAAACTTCGGTGGAGGCGTATTCTGCCTTCACAAAATGGATGAGATTTTGGAAATATGGCTTCTCAAACTCATCTTGTAGTACTTGTTGCCAGCTACTTTCAATTTTTACCTGCATAGAAGAGGTACCAGTTAATGGTTTTTAGCGTATTTTTACTTTAGAATCCGGCTGGCAAAACTATAACGCCAGAAAGCCTGTTCCATTTATACCAAATTAAGGCACGCATGGATACGAAAACAACCCAAGGAGTCACTGTCAACGTCACGACAAATTACCTCCCTGACTATTCCAGTCCGGCTCAGCAGCACTTTGTCTTCGCTTACAAGATCACCATCCAGAACAACAGCGAATTTACGGTAAAGTTATTACGCCGCCACTGGCATATCTACGATTCTAACAATGAGGTTAGGGAAGTGGAGGGCGAAGGCGTGGTAGGGCAACAGCCGGTGCTGGAGCCTGGTGAAAGTCACCAGTACGTGTCGGGTTGTAACCTGAAGACCAGCATTGGAAAGATGGCCGGTACCTACCTGATGGAACGTCTGGTGGACGGCCGTCAGTTTCACGTCACCATTCCCGAATTCACCCTCATCATTCCTTATAAACTCAATTAATCCCGCCTTTGGTGCAGCACGCCGCCATGATCTACAGGTACGCCTCTTTTTGGTGGCGTTCAGGGAATGCGCATGGACTGCACTCCCCTTTCGTTTTCAACCTTTATTGCCACATCATCCACCACGAGGGCTATTTCCTGGCCTATGATGCGGTAGAAACCCTTCGGGAAGAACTGCTCCAAGACCAGACCCTGCTGGAGGTAACCGATTTTGGGGCGGGCTCCCACTCAGGTGCTACCCGCCAGCGGAAAATAGCCGATATTGCCCGCACCGCGGCCAAACCCGCCCGCTTGGGTCAGTTGCTGTTCCGGCTGGCCAACCATTTCAAGCCCGCCACTTTGCTGGAGTTGGGCACTTCTCTGGGACTTACCACCGGGTACCTGGGCCTGGCCCGAAAAACAGCCGCCTTGTACACCTTTGAAGGCTGCCCTGCCCTTGCGGCGCAAGCCCGTAAGAACTTTAAAACGCTGGGGCTGCAAAACGTACAACTGGTGGAGGGCAATTTAGACCAAACGCTGGCGCAAACGCTGAACCAGTTGGAAAGAGTGGACTTTGTGTTCTTTGACGGAAACCACCGCTATGAACCCACCCTGCGGTACTTTGAGCAATGCCTGACCAAAGCCCACGAGGACAGTGTCTTCATTCTGGATGACATTTATTGGTCAAGTGAGATGGCCGAGGCCTGGAAAAAGATAAAGCAGCACCCCCAGGTACTGCTCACCGTTGATCTGTTTTACCTGGGCCTGGTCTTTTTCCGAAAGAACCAGCCTAAGCAGCATTTCACGCTTCGTTTCTGAAATATACCGCCAAAACAGCCGTCTTATCCAAAGCACTGGTAAAACCGTTTAGGGCCTGTTTTCATAAAAACAGGCCCTAAACGGTTTTATGCCTCAAAGCGGATGGCCTCTCTGATTCTGATGAGCCTTCTCATCAAGCCTTCCAGTTGCGCTAAAGGGAGCATGTTAGCACCGTCTGAACGGGCGGTCAATGGCTCTGGGTGCGTTTCAATGAACAAACCGTCGGCCCCTACCGCAATAGCCGCTTTCGCGATGGTTTCAATCAATGCTGGGCGGCCCCCGGTTACGCCCGAGGATTGGTTAGGCTGCTGCAGCGAGTGCGTCACATCCATGACCACGGGCACCTGGTTTTCACGCATGATGGTGATGTTCCGGTAATCTACCACCAGATCTGAGTAGCCGAACGAGTTGCCCCGGTCTGTCAAGATCACGTTGTCGTTGCCAGACTCTTTCACTTTCTCCACGGCAAACTTCATGGACTCACCAGACAGGAACTGCCCTTTCTTGATGTTTACCACTTTTCCGGTTTGGGCGGCGGCAATGAGCAAATCGGTCTGGCGGCACAGGAACGCCGGAATCTGCAGCACATCTACGTACTCGGCGGCCATGGCGGCCTCGTGCGCTTCATGGATGTCGGTGACGGTAGGTACCCCGAAGGTCTCGCTCACTTTCGCCAGTATTTTCAGGGCTTTTTCGTCCCCTATTCCGGTGAAAGAGTCTTTTCTGGAGCGGTTGGCTTTGCGGTAAGATCCCTTAAAAATCAAAGGAATCTGCAGGCGGTCAGAAATCCTGACCAGTTCTTCCGCAATGCCCATGGCCATGTCTTCGCCTTCAATGGCACAAGGCCCGGCCATCAGGAAGAAATTTCCGGAAGCCGTATGCTGTAATTTAGGAATGTTGATGTTCATCTGTTAACTCAGTTTATGTCCTTCGGCTGTAAGCCGATGCTTATTTTTTTCCTGCGTTGCCATTCGTTTTAGGCCTGATTTCATAAAAACAGGCCTAAAACGACGTGCTTGGCTAAAAGGCGCCGCACTCTTTGCCTAGCCCAAAAGTACAGAATTCTACGCGATAAACTGCGGCCTATCGCGACGCTCCAGCACCATAAACAACTCTCTTCCCAACCTGGGCTTTACTGAATTATAGCAAGGGGCAAAATGCCTGAACTGGAAATACGGCTCAAAATACGCCTGGTACTCCAGAACAGACCCTCCAAACGGTGGCTCCTCTGCTTCAAACTCCCCAGTGAACAATACCCCCGCTAATTTGCCCTGGGGCTTTAAGATATGGAACATCTGGCGGGCATACGTGGGGCGCAGGTTTCTGGGAAGGGCGCAAAAGAACGTCTGCTCTAATACCAGATCATACTGGTTAGGCGTTAAGTGAAAGAAATCCTGGTGCAGGAGGTGATCCATAGGGAAAGAGGGCACCCGCTCCTGAAAATTACGGAGCGGAGCGGCCGCGATGTCCAGCAGGTAGACGTTGGGAAACCCTCTTTGGTGCAGGTATTCTGCCTCATGGCCGTTTCCTCCCCCCGGCACCAATACTTGCAGCGACGTATCTTCCAGTTGATCAATATAGGATTTTAAGGGAGGGGTAATTTGCCCAACATCCCACTGGGTACGGTTTTGGGAGTACCTCTGCTCCCAGTACTCCTGGTCTAAATTGTCTTTTTCACGCATGTGCTGAAGTAAGTATTTTCCCCCGGTATTTGCAAAGGATAGATAGAAACGTATTTTTGTAAGAATAGGCAATGCCTATAGAACCCTAAACACCCCGTAATCCGCTATGGCGACTGAAACACCCGAAAAGGATAGTAACCGCAAATTGTTGGTTGTAGGCCTTATAATTGTGCTGCTCAGCATTAACGGTATCCTTATTTACATGCAGCAGCAGAAAACGCAGCAGAATGAGGAGCAGCAGGAAATCATTAAGGTGAAGAGTACCGAGTTGGAAAACCAGATCAAAGTATTTGAAACCCTCAAGGCCGATTATGAGCGGCAAAGTGCCGAACTAAGCGCCATGGGTATCTCCAACGACTCGCTGGAAACCAGAATTGCGGCCATCAATGCAGACCTGGCCCAGCTGCGCGCCTTTAGAAACAGTTCTTTCACGGTGGCAGACCAGCGACGGTTTCAGCAACGGGCCCAAAACCTGGAGTTAGCCCTTCAGAAAAAAGACGAGGAAGTGGCGAAGCTGAAAGACGACAACGAAGAACTTTTCACCGAAGTAACGGGCCTGAAAACCACACAGAATAAGTTGGCAGACTCTATTTCCATGCTTTCCAGCAACAACAAGGAACTGGAAGAGAAAGTGAACCTGGCCTCTAAACTGGAAGCCCAGAACATAGCCGTCACCATCATCAATGACAACGGCAAAGAGAAAGAAGACGCTGAGGAAGAATACAAGGCCAAACGCGTAGACAGAATCAAGCTTAGCTTTAGGCTAGGTAAAAACGAAGTGGCGCCCAAAGAAAACAAAGAGATTCTGATGCGCCTGATTGAGCCCGATGGCTCTGCCCTGTACAACCTGGCCACTGGTTCGGGTACGTTTGAGTTTGAAGGAAAAGAGCAGTTCTACACCGCCAAACGCGACATTGTCTTTGATAACTCCCAGCAGTTGGTGTCGTTCATCTACTCCAAAGGCACTCCCTACAAAACCGGAAAACACCTGATTGAGATCTACTCAGACGGTTTCTTGATTGGTTCCACTTCTTTTACCCTGAAATAGCATTTACAGCCTGCTTTCAGCAAAACAGCCCCTAAACGTTCTGGCGTTTAGGGGCTGTTTTTTTGAATGAATGAGAGAATGAATGAGAGAATGAATGAGAGAATGAATGAGTGTGAAAATTTTGGGCCCATAAAATGGTGACATGTAATGCGGTGAGAGGGTTCACGTTTAAGTCTAGTTTTGAGAAACCAGCTCATAAACAGGCAGGCAACTCTAGCTAGCCTACTCCCTGGTTTTTCCACCATCTTACATTCACTCCATCATTCCCTCTCGCAATCAATCATTAACCTCAGTCCACCATGACACGCCGATCCTGAATGACTTTGAAGTTCTCTATCATCTTGATCGCCTCCGGAATGTCTTCAGAGAAAATGGTGATAAATGAATTTCGCTCGGCGTGTTCCAGGGCGTAGGCAATGGCCACCATCTCCTGCCCTATCACTTTGAAGGGCTTAAGAGGGTCTACCTGCAAGATGCCGTTGATCACGCTTTGGTTGATTTCCTCGGCAGTACGGCCCCGCAGGTCTTTATCTGACCGAATGATTACTTCATCAAACATCTGCGCCGCCAATTTTCCCAATTCAACCCAGTCTTCCGCCCGCCGGTCACCCACACCCGCTACTATCCCCACTTTTTTGCGGGCATCTACGTTCTGCAGAAAATCAGCTATTCCTTTCATGCCTGCCGGGTTGTGGGCGTAATCTACCAGCACCTCAAAGGCGGGGAACTTGAACAGGTTCATTCTGCCCGGTGTCTTGGCCGCCGAGGGCACAAACGTACGCAATGCGGTTTTGATCTCAGAAATCTCAAAACGGGAGATGTAGCCCGCCAGCGTGGCCGCCAGTACGTTCTCAATATTGAACTTGGCCCGGCCGCCAAAGGTAAGCGGAATATCCGCCACGCGGTCTACCCGTATTTTGTAGGTGTTTTTGAAAATTGAGATAAATCCGTTCTCAAATACCGCGGCTAGTCCACCTTGGGCCACATGCTTGAGAATGCGCGGGTTGTTTTCATCCATGCTGAAGAAAGCCACTTTCGCTTCTACTTCCTTGGCCATGTGGTAGACGTTGTCGTCATCGGCGTTCAGGATGGCATACCCGTTTTTGCTTACGCTCTTAGGTACCACGGCCTTTACGCGGGCCATGTCTTCCAGGGTGTAGATGTCGCGCAAGCCCATGTGGTCTTCGGCTACGTTAGTTACAATGCCAATGTCGCACTGCTGGAAACCTAAACCCGAGCGCAGCATTCCGCCCCGGGCGCACTCCAGCACCGCAAAGTTGACGGTTGGGTCACGCAGGACGAACTCGGCGCTTTTGGAACCGGTGGTATCCCCTTTTTCCAGCAGCGTGTCCTGGATATAGATGCCGTCAGTAGTGGTGAAACCTACCTTGTAGCCCACTGATTTCACCATATGGGCGATAAGCCGGGTGGTTGTGGTTTTGCCGTTAGTACCCGTAATGGCAATGATGGGAATGCGGGACGGGCAACTGTCTGGGAAGAGCATTTCAATCACCGGGTCTGCCACGTTCCGGGGCAAACCTTCGGTGGGTGCCACGTGCATCCTAAAGCCTGGTGCCGCGTTCACCTCTATGACTGCCCCTCGGGCCTCTGGTAACGGAATAGCGATGTCTGAGGTGACTACGTCAATACCGCAGATATCCAAGCCTATGGTTCCGGCAATCCGCTCGGCCATCAGTACATTATAAGGATCAATCAGGTCGGTTACGTCCGTAGCGGTACCACCGGTAGAGAGGTTGGCGGTACTTTTCAGGAACAGTTCTTCGCCGTCTGCAATGACTGTGTCAAGGGTATAGCCTTTGCTGTCCAGAATGCCGTTGGTGTCTTTGTCTACGGTAATCTTGGTAAGTTCTTTCTCGTGGCCCACTCCGCGGCGCGGATCTGTGTTTACCTTATCAATGAGTTGCTGCACGGTAGAAACTCCGTCTCCCACCACCATGGCCGGGGTGCGTTTGGCGGCGGCCACAAACTTTTTATTCACCACCAGTAAACGGAAGTCATAGCCTTGGATGAACTGCTCTACAATAACCGCTTTTTCGGCTTTGGAGTACTTCAGCGCTGTCTCGAAACCCGCCACGGCTTCTTCCCAGTTTTTAATATTGATGCCCGCCCCTTTTCCGTGGTTACCGTCCAGTGGTTTTGTCACGATGGGATAGCCCAGAAAGTGAATCGCCTCTTTTAATTCGTCCAGGGTGTACACAATCTCCCCTTCGGGAACAGGCACCCCTGCTTCGCGCAGCACCTCCTTGGTAGCACTTTTGTCACCGGCTAATTCTACCGCAAACGCCGCCGTACGGCACGTCATGGTAGCCTGAATGCGCTTCTGATGCACGCCGTAGCCTAACTGGATCAATGAACTTTTGTTCAGGCGGATATAAGGGATACCTCTTGCCACCGCTTCTGACACAATGGAATAGGTACTAGGCCCAATGTGTTCATCTTCCCTGATCTCGTGTAACTCCTCCACGTCTGGGGCAATGTCATAGGCTTCATTTCTCACCAGCGCCGTGACCACCCGTATGGCCGCATGCGCCGCGTATTCCCCGGCTTTCTCTTCCTGGTAGGAAAAGACCACGTATTCAAAACCGGGCTGAGGAGCCGGATACGTTCGTCCAAATCCTGATTCCATGCCGCCTAGGGTTTGCAGTTCCAGGGCTACGTGCTCCACCACATTGCTTAGGGGAACCCCTTCTTCCCGGAGCCTTCTGAGGTAACCTCCTTCCTGCCCCTCGGTGCTACGATGCGAAATCATACCGGGGAACATGGTTTCCAGCTTTTGGGCGAAACCCGGAAGATCTGAGGTGAGCACCCCGGCAAAATCTTCCATGTCCAGTTTTAGTACTACAATTTTCGGGTGTTTCACAGACCAGTAGTTTGGTCCGCGCATGATGCGCAATTCTGCGATTTTCATAGATTGGTTAATCTAGTATGCCAGCGGGTATGTCTTTTGTTAAAAAATTTCCAGCGTGTACGTATCTCCTTTTCCAAGGAGATGCACCTTGAGATCTCTCATAGTGACCGGAACCCCTTCCTCCACTTCATATATATTGGTTTTGGTGCTGCCCCGCCCGTCCACTATAACCACGAGTCCACTTCCTACCACTTCAAAATTCTTTCCTTCCTTTACCACTATTCCGGTGTCTTCCTCTAACCCAACGCCAATAAAAGTTGGGTTGGTAGCCAGCATCTGCACCATACGTACTATACGGCCGCGGGTGATAAAATGGGTATCTATGGCCACATCATCTAACAACTCAAGCCCGGCGGTAATGCTCACTGACCCTTTGATAAAACCACCCCCGTTCAGGCCTTGGTAAATCATTTGGGTGGACATGGCAGCTGCCCCGGCACTGGTTCCGGCTACTACCAAAGAGTCATTGTGATAGCGCTCTTTGATGATTCGTATGAACTCTGTGCCACCCAGAATAGCGGTAAGTTTCAACTGATCGCCGCCCGTAAACATAATGCCGGCCGCTTTCTTCACCAGTTCCAGGTACTCTTCTTTACAGGCATCTTCCCGGGAACGGATATCCACCACCTGCACATTCTTTACTTTCAGCTTATGGAAGACTTCTATGTACGATGCCCCCATTTCTTCGGGGATGGAGGAAGCGGTAGGAATGACCAGCACCAACGGATTGGCGCCTTTCAATTCACTGACCACCCTCTCCAGTATTTCATTTTTCTCGAAGTTTATGTTTTCTGCGTTGGTGGAACCGTCTTCCGGATCATCTCCTTTGTTTTCTTTTCCGCCAATGGCGATGAGTGTTCCGGTAGGGGTTTTTCCTTCAATTGCTTCTCTTGCCTTAGCACTACTAACTTCTTCTTTCTCTGAGTGTTTTTTGCTCATTTTTACGCAATGACTTTAAATCCAATTGTTAAAGCAGGCCCTTAATTTTTCAGGATAGCTTTTCTATTTACCCAGGAATTAAAAGGGATATTCTGCTTCTATGTTCCTATTAGATGTTCGGGCATACGCATATTTAAGCCAAAAGATTAGAGAATAAGAATATATAGGATTTACCGACAATCAGTTGCGGGAACTACTTAGAAACAAATTTCATTTCAGTCCTAAAGTGCAGAATTTTCTATATTTTACGTAAAAATTTAAAATTCGTACATCATACAACCCTTACAAAGAAGCTAAATTTTGAAATTTACAATAGTAAAATAAGTTATATGTAAGAACCTATTCTAGAACAAAGTGATGGGCGCATCATTTAAACCGATATTTTTGAGGTATTGCTGTTGTTAAGAACTTATGTAATTAGAGTTTTCCGCAACTCTTTTTATAAGCGTTTATCTTTCAATTAGATAAATTATAATGCAAGAAAATACTTGGTCAATTAGATAAATAGATCTTTCTCTGTAAACTATTACTGGAGGTAAACTTACCACAAAAGGGTTTACAGTGCTATTGGTTCCTTTCTGCGCTTTAGCCTGTGCGCGGAAAGGTCTTCTATGGGGAGATGAGTAGGGCGCATGCTTTAGGTGTTCCCTTGGCTTTTCTGTCTATTCCGTAGGATAAGTAGGTGCACGCGGTTTGCTGTTCCCTTGGCTTGTCCGTTTGTTGCGTGGGTGCAGGTGCTGTATTGTTTCATCTTTGGCGGTATGCGCTCACGGCCGCGGGGCCTCGTCTTCCCCTCTCGCACTGCCCTTTCGGCCTGAGGAGTCTGCCTCTCTTAGCGGAGGTCTTTCCAGGGCCAAAAGCGAGGCGCGCTCGGGGAAGACTGGAACTGGGGAAAGTAAGTAAGGGCAGCGGTGATGATAACCCGTAGAGACCAGGCACTGCCTTGTCTCTCACGCATTCCTTTCTTCTTGAAAGGCGCATTCCCCTCCTGGGAGGGGTTGGGGTGGGTTTTAGCACTCCACCACCACTGAGACACACCTATCACTCAATAGGGATAGGTATATCGGAAGGAATAGCAGCAAGGTCTTAGGCAATTGAAGGGCAGAGGTGATTATAAGCTAAAAACAAGAAAGCCTGCTTAATATAAGCAGGCTTTCTTCGGGTGAGGTAACGAGCGGATTCGAACCGCTGTACGAGCTTTTGCAGAGCTCTGCCTAACCACTCGGCCACGTTACCGTGATTGGGAGTGCAAATATAGACAGGATTTAATACGGTCACAACTCCTTCGCGCTTATTTTTGCGATGAGGCATAAAAAAAGAGCCTCTTTTCAGAGGCCCTTTCTAGAAATCAGGCAGTTACCTACCTAAAAAATTATTCAGCTGATTCAGTTGTACCAGCGTCAGTAGCGTCAGAATCAGTAGATTTACCAGCACGGGCTTGCGCAGCCGCGGCTAATTTTTTCTCACCGGCTTCTTTCTCGTTTTCCATCATCTGGTCTTTCAAGGCAGAAAGAGCATCCAGGTCACCTAAGGTAGAACGAACTTCGTCTTTCTTAGGGGCAGCCGGAGCAGCGGCAGCTTTAGGAGCGCCTGCGGCAGCCGGAGCGTCTTTCTTCTCAAACTTCTTACGCTTGGCATCTTCTGGCTGGGCCGTGTGTACCGCCGTATGCGACAAGATGATCTTACGGTCATCTTTAGAGAACTCCGTTACTTTGAAGTCCACTTGCTCACCGGCTTCTACACTAGAACCATCTTCTTTGGTCAACCCTTTAGGGAAAGCGAATCCTTCAATACCGTACGGCAGCTCCAGCGTGGCACCACGGTCAGATTTCTCTAACACGGTAGCCTTGTGCGTAGATCCTACGTTGAATACGGTAGCGAACGTATCCCATGGGTTTTCTTCCAGTTGTTTGTGACCAAGGGCCAGACGACGGGCAGAAGCATCAAGCTCCAGCACCACAACGTCTAATCTGTCACCAACTTTCACGAACTCAGATGGGTGTTTGATTTTCTTAGTCCAGGATAAGTCAGACACGTGCACCAAGCCGTCTACGCCTTCTTCCAACTCAATGAACAGGCCAAAGTTGGTCAGGTTTCTAACCACACCCGTGTGCTTCGTTCCAACGGCATACTTGGTCAATACATCTTCCTTCGTCCAAGGATCTTCAGTCAACTGCTTGATGCCCAGAGACATTTTGCGGTCGTTACGATCCATGGTCAACACAACCGCCTCAATTTCGTCACCTTGTTTGATGAAGTCTTGTGGGTTGCGCAGGTGCTGAGACCATGACATTTCTGATACGTGGATCAAGCCTTCTACGCCGGGCATCAGTTCTAAGAACGCGCCGTAATCTGCTACGTTCACGATTCTGCCACGTACGCGGGAGCCAACTTCTACTTCCGCAGGGAGAGCATCCCATGGGTGAGGAGTCAACTGCTTCATACCCAAAGAAATACGTTTCTTATCGTCGTCGAAATCCAACACTACCACGTTTACTTTCTGGTCTAGCTCCAACACCTCTTGCGGGTGGTTGATGCGGCCCCATGAAATATCTGTGATGTGCAACAGACCATCCACGCCACCAAGGTCAATGAAGACCCCGAAGTTGGTCATGTTTTTGATCACACCTTCCAGAACCTGGCCTTTTTCAAGGTTGTTGAGGATGGCGGCACGTTGCTGCTCAAGATCTTTCTCAATCAGCACTTTGTGCGATACTACTACGTTGTCAAAAGCGGCGTTGATTTTCACCACTTTCACTTCCATCTTACGACCCACATAGATGTCGAAGTCGCGGATTGGTTTCACGTCAATTTGTGAACCTGGTAAGAAGGCTTCTACGCCATACAGGTCGGTGATCAGACCACCTTTGGTTCTGCGTTTCACCACGCCTTCCAGCACGGTGTCGTTCTCCAAAGCGCCGTAGATCATTTCCCACGCTTTCACGATTTTGGCTTTCTTGCGGGACAGGATCAACTGACCGTTCGGGTCTTCCTGGTCTTCAATGAATACCTCCACCTCATCGCCGATTTTCAGATCCGGCATGTCGCGGAATTCAGAAATCGGAACCAGACCATCAGATTTAAAGCCGATGTTCAGGATTACGTCGCGCTCAGTGATACCAACCACGGTACCTTTGATCACTTCCTCTTCCTGAACGGTGTTCAGGGTGTCGGCATACATTTGTTCCATTTCGGCTCTCTCTGTCGCAGAGTAAGAACCGCCGAAACCCTGAGACTCAAACTTGCCCCAGTCAAAATCTTCTAAATTTGCCATAATGCACTATTGGTTCACAAAATATAACAGCTAGGCACAGAACCACTTACCTACCCGTAGCTTCTTTTACATACCCGTTTTTCAACATTGAAACCCGGGGCATTCACCTTGAACGCGCCGCGAAGGTACAAATTTTTACCAATTAAAAAGGGATTTTACCTCTAAAAACAGCATAAGTAACCTGACTTACAACGAGTTTGCTTTCACTTCCCCCACTCTCCTGTTTTAAGGCCATTTTCAGGAAAACAGGCTATAAATGCCTCCTAACGGTAGGTTGCTCTGAATAAGTACTATAAAGCAAGGGTCTACAGGTCTTCTATGGGTTCTGCTTCAAGTTCTCAACTTGGAACTCTCATAGCTCAGGTTTTCAACTCACGGTAAAAAGCTTTAGAGTTCTGGAAGTTGCAAACTTGTGGTTTGGTTTCTTGTTTTAGAGCTTTTTGACGAAATCAGCCCTAAAACGTTCTTCTATGACCCTCTAAGGCGCGGAAGTTACTTCCCCGTGCCTTAGAGCATGTATAAATTTCATCTTAGCACTGCAAATGGCCATAAAAAGAACCTGCGTTCGCCTTTTTCTCGCCCCGTAGTGCTGCTACGCCGCTCAAAAAACGCTTCCGCAGAACCTTTCTCTGGTTAGTTGAGCCTGCAAACCTGAAATTCAGACAAGCTCTTAGAATAGTATAAACCTATTTTAGACTCGTTTCGAGCCTGATTTTGTAAAAGTAAGCTTAAAACAGGAGCAGGGTAGGCTTTCTTACGCCCGTGCCTTTTCCCGCAGGAAAGGAATCCAGGCATGGTCGGTATCCTGGATGCTGTCGCGCAGGAAGGAAACCAGAGAAGGCTTGAAGGGTTTGGAAAAGAGTTTCATGGAAACTTCTTCGGGGGTGCGGTCGCCTTTTTTGGAGTTGCAGCGGGAACAGGCGGTAATCAGGTTGTACCACGTGCTCTCCCCGCCTCTGGAGCGGGGTAGCAGATGATCTAAGGTAAGGTTTCTGGTGGAGCCGCAGTACTGGCACTTGTTGCGGTCGCGGCGCATGATGTTCTGGCGCGTGAGGGAGATGCCCTTGTACGGCACCCGCACATAGCGGTGCAACCGGATCACAAGCGGTTTGGGGTACGTCTGGCGTACCGTGCGCAGCCCGTTTAGCTGGTCTTCCGCAATGAGCTCTGCTTTCTGGAGATAAATCAAGACAAAAGCCTTGTGCAGACTGCACGTGGCTATGGCGGAGTAATCTTGATTAAGTAAGAGTACCTTATCATTCATACGAAAACCTGCTCAGTAGATCCTTTAAGTAAGATACGAAAAATTATCTTACCACAGATTTTTCTAACTGATTTTCAGGCGTTCGTGTTACACAGATTTACTCTGGAAGAATGCGTTTTATGATGCGGAGCTTGTGGGAATAGCGTTTGCGGTCGCGGTTGTAGATGCCGTGGTGGTCTAGCTGGTCAATGCGCACCTCGCCGGAGGCATGAATGATCTTCTGGTCTTCCAGCACAATGCCCACGTGAATGATGCGGCCTTCCTCATTGTCAAAGAAGGCGACATCGCCGGGACGGGTCTGGCTCACGAAATGCACTTCCTGCCCGTGTTCCACCTGCTGGTACGCGTCGCGGCGGAGCTGGTAGCCGCACACGCCGTACACCTGCTGCACAAACCCGGAGCAGTCAATCCCGAAGATGGATTTGCCCCCCCATACATAGGGGGCGCGCATGAATTGCAGGGCAATCTTCTGCAGGAAATTCTCGCGGTAAGGCATGGTGGGGTTAGAGGCGCGGCCGTTGTAGAGCAGCCGTTCCTCCCCTACCCGTATGCTCATGCCGTCAAAGAACGGCAACACACTGCCCAAGCCGATGGGCGTCACCGTGTCTCCGCAGCTCACCGTTTGCACCAGATCCATGGAACGGGGGTGCTGGGCGTTCCGCCATTCCTGGAAATACGCATCAGAAACCGGGAAGTGCTGCTTGAAATCAATCCAACCTTCGTAGTCATCGGCGGCGTTTCTGACCTGCACCCATTTTTCCTGGGTCTGGAGCAGTTCATAGCATTCCCCGAAGATGAGTTGGGTGATCTGTTCGCTTTTATCTGACGGCTCCCGGCGCACCGGCACCAGACTCAATTTGCAAATCCCGAAGTTCAAGGTATTAATGTGCTAATTTGAAAATGTGCTGATGTGCTAATGCAACAAGCTTAGGTGCGATTGGCGCAGGAATTTCAGTGGTCTAATAAGAAACCTAATTCCTAATTAATATTTCTCACGGGCCATTTCTCGTTTCACGTCGCGCTCTTTGATGTCTTCGCGCTTGTCATAGAGTTTTTTCCCTTTGGCCAGGGCGATGTCTACTTTGGCAAAGCCGCGGTCTGAGATGAACAGCCGGGTAGGGATGATGGTCACGCCTTGCTCCTGGGCTCCTTCCTTCAGCTTCTTCAACTCGCGTTTGTTCAACAGCAGCTTGCGGTCACGGGTGGGTTCATGGTTGTAGTGCGTGCCCTCCGTGTATTTGGAGATGGTGACCTGGTGCAGGAACAGCTCGTTGCCGTGGAAAGTACAGTAGCCGTCTGAAAGGTTCACGTTGCCTTCCCTAATGGATTTGATCTCGGTGCCGCGCAGCATGATGCCGGCGGTGTATTTGTCTAGAAACTGATACTCATAAGAGGCCCGCCGGTTTGAGATATTCACCGTTTTCTGCAGCCTGTCTTTCTCGCTTGATTTCGCCATTTAGTTTCTACTGTTCGTCAAAAGTCGGTGGATCTTCTCTTTTTTCAAAATTTTTTGCCCGGTTTGCCCGGTAGCTACCAATCGCTGGGCGGCCTTTACGGTTATCTCGCAACGTAGTTCGTTCTGGTGCAGGGTCTTGAAAGTTGCCTCAAGGAGAAGATTTTCTCCGGCAAAAGCCGGGCTGTGGTGCTCAATATGGAGCATAGTGCCAATCCCTTCTTCGTCTTCTTCCTTCATTTCCAGCACAAACAGCCGGGAAGCCCACTCCATGGCCTGCGCCAGCGCGAAGGTGGAACACACCGGATGCACCAACCCAGATTCAAACCGGGCAAAATCGGCTTCGGTGATGAGTTTCTGGTAACGCCTGGTATCTCCTTTCTGGAACGGGTTTCGCATATTTAGTGGGACTAAGAACGAAGATTAAAAAATTCTACGCATATTCAACCCTTCCGTCTATATCTCTTGCAATCCTATGAAAAAGTCTTTCCTGGGTCTCTCCCTGCTTCTGCTGGGTTCCACCCTCGTATCGGCCCAAGCCAAAACCGATTTGTTTCTCTCTCAATTGCTGCAACGGCACCCCGAGAAATTCAAAACCCTGCTGGAGCAGCCAGAGAAATACAGAATTCAGATTCTCTACACCCAGATAGACCGCGACAAGAACAATGCGCCCTCTTTCAAGACGTACCGGTATAGGGTAAACGCCCAGGAGTATTTTAACCCGGCCAGCACGGTGAAACTGCCGGCCACCTTAATGGCTTTGGAGAAGATCAATACGCTTAAAGCACCGGGTCTGTCCAAAGAAACCACTATGTTCACAGATAGTGCTTTTACCGGGCAAACCAACGTATTACGAGATCCCACTTCGGCCAACGGATTTCCTTCCATTGCGCACTACATCAGGAAGATTCTGGTCACCAGTGACAATGACGCCTATAACCGCCTCTATGAATTTGTTGGACAGGAACCCCTGAACGAAGGCTTAAAAGCGAAAGGCTATTCCAGTATACGGCTGCCCATCAGGTTAACCACGTTTCTGCCTATTGAGTTAGACCAATACACCAACCCCGTTCGGTTTCTGCAAGATGGCAAGGTGGTGTACCAGCAGGGGCTGGTGAAAAGCAACAAGAGCTATCAAAACCCCACCCCTATTCTCCTAGGCAAAGGCAACATGACCAACGACGACAAACTGGTGATGGAGCCCCGGGATTTTGCGTACTCCAACACGTTTGCCTTAGAAGACCAGCACCAGATGCTGCGGGCGCTTTTTTTCCCTGAATCTGTTCCGGCCAAGAACCGTTTCAACCTCACGCCTGAAGATTACAGGTTCATGTACCAATACATGTCGCAGTTGCCCCGCGAAACGGCGCACCCGGCTTATAGTGAAAAAGAGTACCCAGATGCCTTTGTGAAGTACCTGCTCTATGGCGGCCCCACCCGGGAAGAGAGAATCCCTGCCAACATCAGAATCTTCAACAAGATTGGTCAGTCCTTCGGGTTCCTGACGGACAACGCGTACGTGGTGGATTTTGAGAAAAACATTGAATTTCTGCTCACCGCCACTGTGCACGTGAACGAAGACGAGATTTACAACGATGGCAAGTATGAGTACGACTCCATCGGGTTTCCTTTCCTGCGTGATCTAGGGCAGGTAGTGTACGACTATGAACTGCACCGCAAAAGGAAGCACCAGCCAGACCTGAGTCGTTTTAAGCTCGTTTATGATAAACCAGCCCAAAAATGACCTACAACGCAGCGGCCCCGCCTGATGATCAGGCGGGGCCGCTGCGTTGATTGTATCCTCTTAACGGCTGCCGGTGGAGCTGCCGTTCACGTCTCCGCCATCTTCCACGCTGGTATTTCCTCTTCGGCCACTGCCGCCAGTGATAATGCCGGGATTACCCTCTACAGCATCTCCAGGGTTGTCGTTCACATCAGTAGGCAAAGGCAATTTACCAATGGCTTGCGGCACTCGGCCTGGTTCTGCTTGGTTGCTTACGGTGTTCTGACTGTTATTCAGGTTTATATTTTTCTCGTTGTCCATTTCGGTTCTGTTTAGGTGAAAACTCTTTTCCTCTAAATACGGGGAAGTCACCAGAACGGATACTCCTTTCAGCAGGAAAGAGCGCGGAAAACAACATTGGCCGAAGCGTTTTGACTCTCTTTTGGGTAAAACAGGCCTAAAACCCATTCCCTCTCTCATCATTTCTTCCTTCTGAAAGATTACTGTGGGGATTCTATTCATGAAAAGTGCAGCGCCTCTCCAATGGCTAAAATCTTCAACCGGCCCGGAATTTCGCCAGCCGATTCCATTTGCTGTAGCCAACGCACCGGTTCACTGATGGGCTCATCAGAAAGATCAAAGGTGCCGTAGTGCATGGGAACCAACGTACCACCCTGCAAATCCTGGAATGCCCGTACCGCTTCCGCGGGATTGGTATGGCTTGGCCGCATCAGGAATGCCGGGCTGTAGGCCCCCACTCCCAACAAGCAGGTATCAATCTTCGGAAACAGCTTCTGTATCTCCCTGAAATGCTGGTCATAGCCAGAATCTGCGCCAAAATAAAGGGTGTGCTCTGGGGTTTGCAGCATAAAGCTTCCCCAGAGAATTTGGTTGTTGTCCGTAAGGCCGCGTTTGTGCCAGTGGAAAGCCGGTAGGTAAAAGACTTGGGGCTGGTTGTCCCGCAGGGCATACTCCTGGTACCAACCCGCTTCCTGAACGGTTATGTCTGGGAGCCAGCCCTGAATCAGGGCCTTCATTTTCAGGGAGGTAAGCACGGTAAAGGCGTGGGTTTTACGCAGCGTTTTTAGGCTGTCCTTGTCGCAATGGTCAAAGTGGCCGTGCGAGAGCAGCACGTAATCTACATGCGGCAGGGCGCTGGGCTTCACCGGAAAAGGCACTTTCCGCTTGAGCATGGAGACCCCGTAGAACAGCGGATCGGTTAGGAAGGTCACTCCTCCCAACCTGATAAAAAACGTTGCGTGCCCCAGCCACACCATCCCGTCCTGCTTTCCGTGCAGAAAATCCCTTGGGTCTACTACCGCTGGTAACCAGGTGTCTTTCTCCTTCTCCTCTTTTTGCGGATTTGTGGTCAACTTCCACTTCAGGGCCAGCAACATAGATGGGCTGCTTTGCTTGAACTCATTCAAGAAGCGACCGTTCTGTACCGGGTTGCCTTTCCAATTGGGACGGATGATGGGGAGCTCAGGATTGAGTAGAAAGTTATTGGCCATAGAGATTTTGTAAGCTAAAAACACGTTAGCCCAAAGTGCCAACGCCATCATTTTACCTAAAAGAACGCTGCTAAGTTATTCTTTCGCCTTCTGCGCGCCCTGGTTGTTGGGCAGAAAAGAACTTCAGCCTTGGTAAGCAGTTGAAGCGAAACAGGTTAAGGAAAATCACTGAATATACGCCTTACCCCTTCCATACTCTAAACAAAGAGGGCTTCCAGATCTGGAAGCCCTCTTTGTTTTACCTCTATTTTTAGAAAATGAGCCGGTAAACCACCGGTTCAATCTTCCGCTAAAACCTATTTTAGGGCTAATTTCTGCAAACCAGCCCTAAAACGGGCCCTTAATGGAAGAACAGGTATGCCAACCAGATAGCGGCCACAATCCCTATTAAATCGGCGATGAGCCCACAGATGACGGCGTACCTGGTTTTGCGGATGCCCACCGAGCCGAAGTAAACGGCCAGAATGTAAAAAGTGGTTTCGGTGGAGCCCTGGATCACCGCGGCCACATTCCCCACAAAGGAATCTACGCCGTAGGTTTTCATGGCATCTACCATCAGGCCGCGGGCACCGCTGCCGCTTAACGGTTTCATCAAGGCCACCGGCAAGGCCGGCACAAAGTCGGTGTTGAAGCCCAGCCAGGCAAAAAGTGCCCCGATTCCGTTCACCAGAATATCCAGCGCCCCCGAAGCCCGGAACACCCCAATGGCCACCAACATGGCTACCAGGTACGGAATAATGGAAACCGCCACGCCAAACCCTTCCTTGGCACCTTCAATAAACGCCTCGTACACGTTCACTTTCCTAACCAGGGCCAAGGCTATAAAGGAGATGATGACGGAGAATAGGATGATGTTGCTGGCTACCGAGGAGATGGTGGCAATCCGTTCCTGCGAGATGGTGCTGAAATAGTAGATTAAGCCGCCAATCAAGAGGCCCATGGTGCCCAAATACAGCACCACCACTTTGTCTAAGAGATTGATGCGCTGGTAAAGGGCCACCGCCAGTAATCCTCCCAGAAGTGAGAAAAAGGTACCCAATAGAATAGGAATGAACACCGCCGAAGGATCTACGGAGCCCATCTGCGACCGGAACACCAGCACACTGATGGGAATCAACGTAAGCCCGGCGGTATTGAGTACCAGGAACATGATTTGGGCATTGGAGGCGGTATCTTCACTGGGGTTCAGCTCCTGCAGCTCTTTCATGGCTTTCAAACCCAAAGGCGTAGCCGCGTTATCCAGCCCCAGCATGTTGGCCGAGAAGTTCATCAGGATGGAACCGAACACCGGGTGATTTTTGGGTACTTCGGGGAAAAGACGGTTAAAGAATGGCCCTACCGCTTTGGCAAAGATGGCGATGATGCCCCCGCGCTCCCCTACTTTCATGAGCCCCAACCACAAGGTCATAACGCCGGTTAAACCCAAAGAGATCTCAAAACCGGTTTTGGCACTGTCAAACGTACTGGTCACCAATTTCTGGAAAACCTCTACGTCCTGGAAAAAGATGAGCTTGAACAATGCAATGCAGAAGGCAATGAGAAAGAACGCCGCCCACAGATAATTTAAAACCATGCGAGATGAAGATTATTGAGAGAATGAGGGATTGAGAGAATGAATGAGAGAATGAATGAGTGGCAGATGACGTACTATGGCGGAAAGATACACAGCCGAGATAAAAAAACCGCTACTCTCTATTTAGACCAGCGGTTTTTCTCTTTGGACTTCCATTTTCTTTCACGGGAAGAGAGCACAGAAAGAAAACTCATTCTGTCATTCTCCCAAGCATTCAATCTCTCACTAACTAAACCCTTTCTACTCCCAAGCCGGGTTTTCCGTTGGGGCGCATGATGCCGTTTTCCAGGATAAACCCACCAGACACCACATCGCGGGCCAGGTCTAGGCTGCCGTCCAGGTCAATGTAACGGGTGTTGGCGCAGGAAAAGGCCGCGTGCAGGGCCGCTGAGATGCTGATGATGCTTTCATCGTTGCAGCCCCACATCAGGCTGATGCCCGCCTGTTGCGCAATGGTGCCAATCTGACGGGCAGCGTACACCCCGCCGCATTTCATCAGTTTGATGTTGTAGATGCCACAGGCGCGGGGCGATTGGGCCAACTGAAAAGCATCGGCCGGAACCAATAGAGATTCATCGGCGGCCACCAGGTCTTTCACCGCGTCTGGCAACTCCCGCAAATCATCTATCATGGGGGCGGGAAGTGGCTGCTCAATCAACTCAATGTCCAGGGGCTGGGCTTGGGTACAGAAATTGGCCAGGTCATAGCTTGTCCAGCCCTGGTTGGCATCAATCCGGATGGTGACGTTGTTGCCGTGCGCTTCACGGAGTTTTACCAGGCGCTCCAAGTCCCGCTCCACAGTTTCGCCCACTTTTACTTTCAGGTGCGTAAAGCCGCGGCCCACGTATTCTTCGGCCTCCGCCAGGGTCTCTTCCACAGACTTGATCCCAATAGTGATGGACGTAGGCAGAGACTCCAATCGCTGGCCCAGGAAAGACACCAGCGGCACGCCCAGGTATTTTGAAAACACATCATGCAGGGCAATGTCCAGCGCCGCCCGGGCGGCAGGATTGCGGGGGAGTCGCTGCGGCAATTCATCGCAGAGTAACTGGAAACTGCGGATGTCCTGCCCCATAAGCCACTCCAGGTTCTCTGGTTGGAGCACGGCCCAGGTTTCAGCGAGCTTCTCTCCTACCACCTCTGAGCTGGGGTTTCCGGCACCTAAACCGGTCAATCCATTTTCGGTGACAATCTCCACCAACACATTCTCTACCGCAGAAACCGTTTTAAAGGCGATGGTGTACGGGCGGGTTAACTCCAGATTGGTTTTCCAGACGTTGATTTCCTTTATCTTCATACGGCAGCGGCTCCCTCCTTCTCCAGCACTTGTTTTACCAGGTCAATGATTGGGCCTACCCCGTCTTCCAGAGGAAGGATCACCGGCAGCCCCAACTCTTCCTGGTATTGCTTCTGGTACGTGCGCGCTTGTTCCAACGTGAGCCCGGCGGTATTCAGGGTTACGGCTAACACCTGGGCCCCATACAGTTCTATCAATTGGATCTCGGTGGAAAGGGGCGGGATTTTGAAGCCGAGTACCTCATTGTCATCAAAGTACACGCGGGCGGGCGCGTGTTGCAGCACCACATATTTCACCTGACCAGACACCAGGTACTCAGAACCGCAGGGGCCGCTGGGGTTCCGCAGGGCCGCCTGCCCTTCTACAAAGAAAACATCAGGCTGGTGCTCTTCATAGCTGGACAGAATAGCGTATTCCAGCTCGCCCGAAACAAAGTCGTTGTAGGTGGAGTCCAGGATAAAACCTTTGCCGCGGCCCTGCATCCAACCGGTTTGCCCCGTGAAAATCATCTGCGCTTTCAGTCCGGCGGCTTCGGCGGCTTGCGTGAGCAGACGCGTGGTGGTGCGTTTTCCCATCCGTACATCGGTACCTAACACAGCTACGCGCGGGGCCGGAATGTCTTTGATCTTTCCCGTCCAGAAATGCAGCTCGCTTTTGGGTTTGGGTTTGCGCACATCAATCAACTGCACACCGTGCTCCTGCGCCAAGGCGGCCAGATCAGGCATATCGCTCAGGTACTCGTGCAGGCCGCTCACAATGCTCATTTTCTGGCGGATGGCCTCAGAAATGGTCTGTTTCATGCTGGCGGGCAGTTTCCCGCCCTTCGGGGCGATGCCCACCAGGCAGTACTGCGCGGTTTCAGGGCTGTTTTCCAGAAAATCAACCAAATCTGCGTACACCGGGATGTCGCGTTTTTTCCCGTCTACTACTTCTCCGGCATCCTGGCCGGCAGAAACAGCATCTATGACGCCAATGATTTTGAACCGCTCTGTGCCTCTGATAAGGCCGTGCGCTGTTTTAGCCGGATACTGATGTAGTAATCCGTTGGTGAGGATAATGGCATTTCCGTCCATTGTTTTAGCTAGGGTTTAGGAAGAAGGTGAATAATGCGAACATAATTGTTTAATGGCCAATTTCTTAAAAACAGCCTCAAAACGGAGAGATGCCTATAAAACCAGACCATGAAAAAGAGCGGGTTTAGGTTTGCTGAGATCATAGATGAACCCATTCACGATGGCGTACCGCACCTGACCGTCTGGGGTTTTGAGCGTGAAGTTAGCCCCCCGGCCCAGGCCCAAGATGTGGTTGGCACTCCCAGATCTGGAGAGCACATTCATAGGCAAGTTTACCGGGTTCAAGCCTCGGGGAACCCGCTCTAGTTTGACGGTGGTGTAGCCCGCTTGCAGCAATTCCTTCGTCCGCTCGGGGGTGAGCGCCTCTACGTTCGCCAGCGGTGTGGCATAAACTTTTCCCGGGGTTAGGATAAGTTCATCGCCGTTGAGTTCTTCGTAGCTATTGAAGACGCTCATGTCGCCAATTTCCTCCACGGTACTGCGGTAATAGAATCCTTGCGGCGTATTGGCGGTGGTTTCATAGCGGTTGATCCCGATGTCTACCAACGTGTTGCGGCCTTTCTCGCGGTAGCGCACTTTCCTGAGTACCAAATCATACAGATACCGCTCATTCTGCGGAATTTTGAAGTAGTCTTTGCTGGAGTAGTCTTTGTATCCTTCTTCGCCAATTAGCTGCAAAGCGGCCAGAATAGCCGCAAAGTTCACCTGCCGGATGTACTGCTTCTCGGGGTCGCCCTGGTACCCACCAGATTCAATCAAAATCAGGCTGGTGCCCCATTTCTGGATGTTATCGCCGAAGGCTCTGGGTTCATGCTCATCTGAGTACTTGGCCACCTGCCCCGGCAAAAACTGCTGGATACTTTCGTTCATGCCCACAATGGTGCGCATGGCCCGTTCCCGCACGTCGTTCACGCTCTGGGCATAATTATACGCCGGGGCCAGAAAGGAAATGGTGGCCGGCCGGCCGGTGGTACCTACCGTGTACAGCCTGCTTTGGTCATGCAGGTTAAACCCGAAGGAGGGATTGATGCTGTCGCGCAGGCTTTTCAGAAGTCGGGCCTCGGGACTCTGGAGCCGAAGGGCATCACGGTTCAGGTCAATCTCCAGGGCATTCCGGCGGGTGAACTTCTCGGCCCCGTCTGGGTTGAGCATGGGCACAAAGTAGAGCGTGTTGTTCTCCAGTATCTCCTGCCTAATGGGGTTCAGTTCGTCTGATGCCTGTAGAAAGTGGAAGATGTCCAGCAGCGCCATGGTGGCGGTAGACTCATCGCCGTGCATCTGCGACCAGAGCATGACCTTGTTTTTGCCGGTACCCGCTTTAATGAGGTAAATGTCTCGCTGTTCTACTGATTTGCCCGCCACCTGTACCTCAAACAGCGGATTCTGTCTCAATTTCTCCAGCAACGGCACCAAGTCTTTATGTTTAAACCGGCGGGTAGAGATACTGGCTTCTTTGTACCGGGCATGTTGGTCAAATACTTGCCGCGCCATTTTTGCGGTTTCGCCGTTCTGCCCCGAAACAAAGCTGTTTTGGCACTGCGCCCCCAGAAGTGTCATGAATGATAAAAGGTAAATAAGGAGTTTCCGCATGGTACCACAGTTTTTAAGTGGTGCACCTTAGCCACCCAGGGCAAGCGTTTCCCTCTGGTAGTGGCTAAGGCTGTTCAGGGCGTCAATGTACCTACGAATTCTGGGTTACGGAAAAGTTTTTAGCAGAATTTACTTTACAGAGGGCTCTGTAAAGCATTTACTAAATCAGAAGGTATCAGTCGATCTTCCCGCCTGAAGACTTCGGAACCTATTTAGTTAAGTATTTGAGCAAAATAAAACATACATTCTGTCATTCTGGAAGGATCCGTTTTCAGCCTGATTTCTCCAAAACAAGCCTAAAACAGCCTCCCTACTCTCACACCTTCAGCCTTGGGTCTGGGCTGGCGTATTGGGTGGTGAAATCTCCGGCCAGGTATTGGTAATGGGCGGCCATGGCAATCATGGCGGCATTGTCTGTGCAGTATTCAAAGGCGGGCAGGTACACGTTCCAGTTGTGTTTTTGGGCGTATTCCTGCAAAGTAGCCCGTAAACCGGAGTTCGCGGAGACGCCTCCGGCAATGGCGATTTCTTTGATGTTCTGCTCTTTGGCAGCCAGCACCAGTTTCTTGAGGAGCGTCTGTATCAAAGCCCACTGGATGCTGGCGCAGATATCTGGCAGGTTGTGCTGCACAAAGTCCGGCTCGGCGGCGGTGTTCTTCTTCACGAAGTTGAGGATAGACGTTTTAATACCGCTGAAGGAAAAATCATAGCCCTCCATGTTCACGATGGGGAAAGAGAAACGGTTTGGGTTACCGGTGGCGGCTATTTTGTCCAGCATAGGGCCGCCGGGATAGGGCAAGCCCAGCAGTTTAGCAGACTTGTCAAAGGCTTCACCCACGGCGTCATCGGTGGTTTGGCCCAATACTTCCATGTCCAGGTGGCTGCGCACGAGCACAATCTGGGTGTGGCCGCCGCTCACGGTGAGGCAGAGAAACGGGAAGTTGGGTTGGGGCGCGTCAATGAAATGGGCCAGAATGTGGGCCTGCATGTGGTTCACCTCAATGAGCGGCAGATTCAAACCCAGGGCGAAGGATTTGGCGAACGAACAGCCTACCAGTAAGGCTCCTAAAAGTCCGGGGCCACGGGTAAAAGCCACCGCATCTAATTGGCTTTTTGCTATATTTGCTCGTTGAAGCGCCTGAGAAACCACTGGGATGATGTTTTGCTGGTGCGCCCGCGAGGCTAACTCTGGCACCACGCCGCCGTATTGCTCATGGATTGCCTGCGTGGCTACAATGTTGGACAACACGCGGCCGTTTTGAATGACAGAAGCCGATGTTTCATCACAAGACGATTCTATTGCTAAAATTGTAGGGTTCATATTCCGTTGGAGACGCAAGACCAAGAAGAGACGCAAGAAAAAAAGAAAAACTACCCGCAAGTTATAGCAAAAGCTCTGTTAAAAATAATTCTGGGCCTGCTAATACTAACGGTAGTGCTGGTGGGTGGCCTCGCCCTGGCCTTGCGTTTTCCGGCCGTTCAGACCAAAGTAGCCCAAAAAGCCGCCGGCATTCTCTCCCAAACCATCCACCACCAGGTGACCATTGGCCGCGTAGACATTGAGTTCTTCAAGAGCGTGGTGCTCACCAACGTGCGGGTGCTGGACCGCCAGAAGAAAACGCTTTTCTACATCGGCGAAGCCGATGCGGACATCAGTTTTTTCCAGCTCTTCAAATCTGACCGTTGGCACATTCCCTTGTTTGGAGACCGGGAAATTTCTGTTCCCACGGTCAAATTCCAACCGAACCGGTTGCACATTGCTTCGCTGGCCCTCACCCAACCCCAGGCCAACCTCATTCAGTACCAAGGGTCAGATACCCTGAACATGAGTACGTTCATTAGGGCGTTGTCTAACCTGGTGACCAAAGACACCACCAAGGCCAAAACCCCCTTCTACTTTAAGATTGACGAGATTGTGCTCAAAGACGGGCATTTCAGCTACCATAACTACAACAAGCCCTTCGCGGCGTACGGGTTAGATTACCAGCACATGGATCTGGAGCGGATTAACGGCCGTTTTTCAGAAATCAACATCAAAGGAGACACCATCCAGACGGTGGTCACCAGCCTTACCACCATGGACCGGAAATCCAAGACGTACCTGAAAGACCTGGACACGCGCATGACCTACGCCTCCAAGTTCTGGGAATGGGACAACCTGAACATGCGCGTAAACAACAGCCACCTGGCCAGTTACGTGCGGTTTGACTACAACACGTTCAGCAACTTCAAGCAGTTCAATGACAGCATGAACGTGACCGCCACCTTTGACAGCACGTACGTGAACTCAGACGATATCTCCTTGTTTGCCTCGGTACTCAAGGACTGGGATGAGGAAGTGCTGGTGTCGGGCAAGGTGAAGGGCAAGGTCAGGAACTTTCGGGCGCAGGACATAGACGTGCGCTACGGACAGCACACCCACATCACCGGCGATATTTCGGCCGACGGCCTGCCTAATTTCAAGAACACCTTTGCCGATCTGGTGTTGGGGCCCAGTACCATCAATGCCCGGGACATCAAGAAGTTCCTGCCCAAGAAGGCCTATGAAATGGCGGCCCGGGCCGGAACGGTGAAACTGGAGGGCGAGTTCACGGGGTTTTACAATGACTTTGTGGCCAACGGTTCTTTCCAGAGTGCGCTGGGAAATGTGGTGTCAGACATCAACCTCAAGTTTGATAAAAACAACTTTGACCGCTCGGCGTATCGGGGCTATCTGCAGACCAGTGGCTTTGACGTGGGCGGTTTGCTGGGCGACCGCAGTGTTATAAAAAGGGTGGCCATGAACGGGAAGGTACAGGGCAGCGGCTTCAGTTTGGCCACGGCTAACCTGAACCTGGACGCGACCATCAACGCGATTAACATCAACAATTACAACTTCCGTAACATAGTGGTCAACGCAGACCTGAGCCGCCAGACCTTTAACGGCGACTTCAGCATCAATGACCCCCACCTGAAAATGTCGGCCTCGGGGCAGATTAACCTGCAGAACAACCGGCAGGTTTTTGATCTGAAAACCAACATCCGCACCGCCGATTTGCGCGCCCTTGGGTTCACAAACCAAACCATTGTGCTTTCCACCGCCGCCGATGTTGATTTCACGGGCATTAAACTGGATGAGATTGCCGGGCTCGCCCACTTCAGGAACACCACGCTGGCGTACAATGGCCGCCAGGTAGCCATTGACTCGCTGACCATTGAATCGCATTTCCATGACGGCATTCGGGAACTGCACGTGGGGTCTGAGGTGCTAGCCTTGCAGGCGGGCGGCAATTTCCTGTACTCCAGGTTCTTCCAAGATCTGCAAACCCTGTATGAAGAGTACCGCCTGAACCTGGAGAACAACCCGGTTAAAATCGTGAACTATTATCGCCGTAAATCTCCCGCTCCACCCGCCGACTATGAAGTAGACCTGGATGTGAACCTGCGGGACGTAAACCCGGTGTTGCACGCGTTTGCCCCAGATATTTCCATCTCCAACTTCTCTACGCTGGAAGGCACTTTCCGGAGCGGGCCTACCACCATGCTCACCCTCATCAGCCGGATTGACACCATTCTGTACGGCAAAAACGAGTTCTACCGCAACCACATTGAGCTAACGTCCTCCAAGCTCTGGAACACCCCAGATGTACTGGCCAACGCCATCATCACCTCTGAGCGGCAGAAACTGGGCAACGCCGGTAATACCGAGCAGCTGTACGTGGAAGGGGTCTGGAATGAGCGCCTTATCAATTTCTCCAGCAACATTGCCCAGAGCGGCACCACCAACCGCGCCAACATCAGCGGGAACGTGTCGTTTGAGCAGGATCAGATTCAGGTGGTCTTTAACCGCTCCAACATCAACGTCCTGGACAAAGTCTGGACTATCTCCCCCAACAACACCATCGTCTTTGATGACGGGGCCCTGCGGTTCGACAACATCACTTTATCCAATGGCCCGCAGAGCGTGAACGTTTTCGGGGTACTTTCCAGAAATCCGCAGGATCTGCTTACCGTGAACCTCTCCAACTTTAGGCTGGAAAACCTGAACCCGCTGCTGCCCGACAAGATTGACGGCCGCCTGAACGGCGAACTGCAACTAAGGGATATCTACCATGAAGTGAACCTGTCTTCCACCTTAACGGTAGACACCTTTCTGCTGGGCAATCAGTTAATTGGCAACGTGGCGGGCACCACCAATTGGGACAATCGCCTGCGGCGGATGAACGTGGACTTGGGCATTAGCCGCGATGACAAGAAAGTGCTGTCGCTCACGGGTACCTACAACCCCAGCGGCGGCAACGAGGAACTGGATTTGCTGGCCGTGCTGGACGATGCCCATCTAAGGATTGTGGAGCCCGTTCTAAAAACCATTATGTCTGACCTGGGCGGCACCATGGACGGGCGGGTGCGCATCTCGGGCCGGCTTTCGGGGCCTATCTTAAAAGGGTCCGTGATGGTGACTGAGGGGGCCTTTGTGTTCAATTACCTCAACACCCGGTACACCTTCTCTGACCGGGTTTTCTTCTCTGAGAACGATATCTCTTTCCAGAACGTGCGCATACGCGATATTTACAACAACACGGCCATATTAAACGGCGGGGTTTTCCATGACGGCTTCCAGAACATGGTACTAGACCTTAAAGCCCGCTTCAACAAGTTCATGGTGCTGAATACCACCCGGGCCGACAACCCCCTGTATTACGGCACCGCCTTCGCCACCGGCGAGGTAACCGCCCTGGGCTCTACCTCTAACCTACAGGTCAACATCACCGCCCGAAGCGAGAACAACACCAATATCTCTATTCCGCTGGACAACACCACGGCCCTGGAAAGGCAGAACTTTATCACGTTCGTGAACAACAACCCCGCCAAGCAGGACACCGCCGCCACGGCCGCCGTTCCGCTGGTGAAAAAAGGGGTGGATCTGAGTGGCATCCGGCTCAACTTCAACCTGGACGTAAATGAAAACGCCTACATAGAGTTGATTTTTGACGAACGTACCGGTGACATTATCAGGGGGAAAGGCCGGGGCAACATCCGCATGGAAATTGATACCCGGGGCGAATTCGCCATGTACGGAAACTACGAAATTGTGCAGGGTCGCTACAACTTCACTATGTTGGGCCTCATTAACAAAGAATTCAACGTGCGCCCCGGCGGCACCGTCACCTGGAACGGAGACCCGCTGGAAGGCCTTTTGAAGATTACCGCCACCTATACCCAGCGGGTTTCCCTGGCTCCTATCTTAGCAGATTTGAACGAACAGGAACAGCAGTCTGCGGCGGCCCGTACCCGCTATCCGGTTACGGCCGTAATGGATCTGGACGGCCCGCTCACCACGCCCCAGATCAGGCTGAACCTGGAGTTCAATGACACGCCCAGCCTGCTGGAAGACCAGATTACCCGTTACCTGAACAACATCCGGAACGATGAACAGGAACTGAACCGCCAGGTCTTTTCCCTGCTGGCGTTCAAACGTCTATCGGCGCAGGACGAGTTACAGGTGGGCCTGGGCGTTGGGGATTTAGGAAGCAGCGTGGGCGAGTTGTTCTCCAACCAGCTCAGTTACTGGCTCTCCCAGATTGACACCAACCTGGAAGTAGACATTGGGGTCAGCGGCTACGGAAACCAGGTGCTGGACGACGTGCAGTTGCGTTTAAGCTATACCTTTTTGGAGGGCCGCCTGAAAGTAACCCGCGAGGGCAGCGTGAACAACAACCGCTTAGGAAACAACCGCTCCACGGCCGCCGGCGACTGGTCTGTAGAGTATTACCTGAGCCAAAGCGGCCAACTCCGGCTCCGGGCCACCTATGAAACCACACCCCGCGACTTTGAAGCCAATGCCACCGCCAGCCGCCAGACCATAAGCGTGCTGCACCAGGCCAACTTTGACACCTTCGGGGAGCTGTTCCGGCGCCGGAGACTAAGCAAACGCGCCCTACGGGCCGCCGAAAGAGAACGCATGCTCCGGTTAGAAGACGATGTCCGCACCCCCATTCAGGATCTCTAACCTGTTTACGGGCCTTTTTCTCTTCGCTCCTCTTGTTCTACCTGCCCTTTCACAAGAGATAGCTTCCCCCCCCCTTAGCCGACTCTCCAGTAGAGATGCGTTTTGGGGCTGTTTTGCGGAAAACGGGCCGGAAACGGCGTAGACACTCGTAGGAACTGCGCACACTCTACGAGGTCTTTTGGAGCAGGCGGTATGGCAGGGAGAGCCAAAAAAATTTCTAAGCATCTCATTACAAATCGCTTTCTTTTAGTAAACAGAAAGCAAAAGAAACCAACTACTAAAATTAACCTCACAAGGTTTCGCACTATTTGAAAGTTTATATTTTTTACCAATAAACTGACTTACATTACTTAAAATTGTTCTATAATTTAGCATTTCCAAAGAGCGGCGTCAAAGTGGCTGCTGGCTTGTGTTGGAGCATCTGCTTAAGACGATTATTTGAGAACAATTATTACGCTCCTCGTCAGTTTCATTACGCTTACCGCCTCCGCCCAAACGGGAATACAGGTACCCCAGTTAACTGGTTTTGATGCCACTATTCAGAAATTCATCAAGAAATGGAAGGTAACGGGGGCCTCGGTCGCCGTGAGCAGGGAGGGCAGGCTGGTATATTCCCGGGGGTTTGGCTATGCCGATGTCGCCCAAAGCACTCCTTTGCAGCCTCACCACCTTATGCGGGTGGCTAGCGTGTCCAAGATGGTGACCGCGGTGGCTATCATGAGATTGGTGCAGAACGGACGCCTTAGTTTGTCTCACAAGGTGTTTGGGCCGGGCGGTTACTTACAGAACGACTACTATGCCACCGGCACCACCGATGCGCGCCTGCGGGACATTACGGTACAGCACCTGCTGGAGCACTCGGCGGGCTGGGATCGTACCATAGGGTGTGACGGCTACGCGGGCTGCGACCCTATTGACTTTCCGGTGCACGTGGCGAAGGTTATGAAAGCGCGTAATCCGGTGGCAGACTCCACCCTTATCCGTTTTCTGCTGGTCAAGGGCCTTGATTTCGCCCCGGGCACCCGTTCAGCGTATTCCAACATTGGGTATCTGGTGCTGGGGAAAGTGCTGGAAGCGGTGACCCAGCAACCGTACGAGCAATGGGTGCAGGAGAATATTTTGCGGCCCAGCGGCGTACTGGAAGCGCATTTAGGCCGGAACTTACTCAAAGACAAGCTGGAACGCGAAAGTGAGTACCTGAGCAACTTCCGCATGGCTTCCTGCTACGGAACCAAAGAGCAGGTGCCCTCGGCGTACGGCGGCTTTAACCTGGAAGCCATGAACGCCCACGGCGGCTGGCTTTTCTCGGCCCGCGATCTGGTGCGCCTGCTGCTGTCAGTTGACGGCTTTTCTACGCAGCCTGATTTGCTGGATCAGAATACGCTGGCCAACATGGTGGAACCCTCCGCCATGCATCCGTGGCGCGCCAAAGGCTGGCAGGTGAACCTTCACAACAACTGGTGGGTCAACGGTTGTCTGGACGGCACCGCCAGTTACCTGGTGCGCACCAGCAGCGGCTACACCTGGGCCATCTTGCTGAACACCTACAACTCTACTGACGAGTTCTGGCAGGAACTGGATGAACTGGGGTGGAAATGCCTCAACACCGCCAATGGCTGGCCCATGCAGAACCTCTTTCCGCCCAACCAGAATGCAGCGCACCTCACCGCCGTTCCGTTAGATTCCATGACCACGCAACTGAACTGGGTTCAGGGCAACGGAAACCACCGCTTGGTTCTGGTTAAAGCCGATACGCCCATTTCAGCCTTCCCTCTGGATGGAACCCATTACACCGCCCACGACACCTTCGGCAAGGGAGCCCAACTGCCCGACGGCACCTTTGTGGTCGCCACTGAATCAAGTTCGTCCGCCCTCATTCGGGGTTTAGATCCGCTCCGGGCGTATCATGTCAGAGTGGTGGAGTATTACCAGAATGCCGCCACCGCAGATTGGCCCGTGTACACGCTGGAAGGCAATCCTACGCTCCTGCTCCACCAAAGCATCAATGCGCAGCAAAGGGCCATCGCCTCAGCCCCTGAGTTGTTGCTGTACCCCAACCCGGTTACTACCGAAGTTCGCGTGCAGGGCATCCAGAACCCGGTAGCCTATGAGGTGCGGAACGTGCAGGGTTCTACGCTGCGAACCGGTACGCTCTACCCCGGACAGGCCATCTCCACCCTCCAGTTTGCCCCCGGCTTGTATATCATCCGCCTCCGCGACCAGGGGCAGGACATTGTGCGTAGATTCGTGAAGCAATAAACCCGCATGAGAGTAGTTGCTCAGGATGATCAGATTTTATAACCGGCGTAGCGTCTGCTGGCGCCCCCGCCATCAGAGAGAATGCATTTTTAACGTTTTTTGGAGAAAGTAGCCCTAAAACGGCGTACCAAGGAAACGCGGCGTCCGTTCATGTGCCAAAATGAGGACTTCGTGGAAACGGCATTGGCACAGACGCTCGCACGTTTGGAAAACGCTGCGAGGCCTTTTGGGTAGGCGTCATTCCGTAAGGAACCAACTCACCCCTCCCAGGAGGGAAATACGCCTTTGCAGAGAGGAAAGGCAATGCGTGCTAGAGACAAGGCAGTGCCTGGTCTCTACAGGTTCCATCATCACCGCTTCTGCTACTTTCCCCAGTTCCAGTCTTCCCCGAGCGCGCCTCGCTTTTGGCCCTAGATAAACACCAACTAAGAGAGACAGACCGTGCAGGCCGAAAGGGCAGTGCGAGAGGGGAAGGCGGGGCCCCGCGGCCGTGAGCGCATACCGCCAAAGATGAAACAATACAGCACTTGCACCCACGAAACAAGCGCACAAGCCAAGGGAACAGCATAAGGCGTGCACCTGCTAACCTCCATTTAACAAGCAGATAAGCCAAAGGAACACCGTAAGGCATGCACCTGCCAATCCTCTCAATAAAAGCCATTTCCAAACAGAGACCAAAGCGCAGAAAAGGGCCAATAGCAGTATCATACCTCACAAATTCCCCATTTTGGAGCAGCCATTACAAGAGCAGCAAGGAATTATTCCCCATCTTTCACCTGCCGTTTCAAGGCTCTTTTTCAGAAATAAGGTTAAAAACGCCTACTCGGCCGTTCTTCTTCTAAATTATTACTATTTTTGTCGGCACACTTACCTATGGCTGCTAAACCGCTTAAACATACCCGCAAGAAGAAGCTCGGCAATTACCCGCATACCATGGTGATCTTCAGTATCACGTTGGCTTTGTTTGTGATTGGCTCTTTTGGGCTGCTGCTCATTTTTGCCAGCAAGCTCTCCAATCTGGTGAAACAGAACATTGAGGTACAGGTCTACCTTGACCGCGAGATCTCTCCCCTGGAGATTGAGAAGCTGAAAAAAACGCTGGGCCGAAAGGAATACATCGCCTATGAAGAAAGCCAGCCCATGGTTCTCTTCATGTCCAAAGAGCAGGGCGCCAAGGAATTCATTGATGAAAGCGGCGAAGACTTCCTGACCTTCTTAGGGGAAAACCCGCTCCGCGATGCGTTCATTTTGCGCATCAATCCTGAGTTTGCCACCTCTGAGCAACTCAAAAACATCAAACAAGACCTTCAGAATACGACGGGCGTGTACGAGGTAGATTACGTGGAAAGCCTCATTGACTCCATCAACCATAACCTGCGGCGGGTGAGCATTGTGCTGTTGGCGTTCGCGGCCATTCTGGTGCTGGTGGTCATCATTCTCATCAACAACACCATTAAATTGGCCTTGTATTCCCAGCGGTTCCTGATCAGGAGCATGCAGTTGGTGGGCGCCACTTCCTTTTTTATTCAGCGGCCCTTCCTGAACCGAGCCACGTTTCAGGGACTGGTGAGCGGGGCCATGGCCTCCCTCCTGCTTTTCGGATTGCTGCAATACGCCTACCACGAGATAAGCGAGCTATACCTGCTGCGCGATGAAAAACAGATGCTCATTCTCATGGCCGCTCTGCTGATTCTGGGTGGGGTGCTGGGCTTTTTCAGTTCGTACCGGGCGGTGAAAAAATACCTCCGGGCTTCTCTAGACGATTTATATTAAAGATAATATCCTGCATGGAAAACAAAAATCAGCCGAACTTCTCTTTTGGGCGCCGCAATTACCAGATCATGTTGGTGGGCTTGGTAGTGATGGGCATTGGTTTCATTTTGATGGCCATGGACTCTGCGCCGTACGGTTACGGTTTTCTGGGCCTGACCTTGGGGCCAATTGTCCTGGTGATTGGCTTCATCATTCAATTCTTCGCCATTCTGGCAAAACCGCGCAAAAACGTTTAGATGAGTATCTGGCAAGCCATCATCCTGGCCATAGTGGAAGGATTGACGGAATTTTTACCGGTTTCCTCTACCGGGCACATGGTGATTGCGTCCAGTCTTATGGGCATCAACGCGTTTGAGTTTACCAAGATGTTCACGGTCACCATCCAGTTCGGGGCCATCCTGTCGGTGGTGGTGTTGTACTGGAAGCGGTTCATCAACTCCTTTGATTTTTACAAAAAACTTCTAGTGGCGGTGATTCCGGCTCTGGCCATTGGCTTTGTGCTGAAGGATATTGTGAATGCCATGCTGGAACGCGTGGAGGTAGTGGCTATCAGTCTGCTGCTGGGTGGTATTCTGCTTATTTTTGTAGACCGCTGGTTTAAAGAGAAGGAAAACCCGGTGACCACGCCCAGTTACAGGAATGCCTTCATCATTGGCTTGTTCCAGTGTATCGCCATGATTCCGGGGGTTTCGCGCTCCGCTTCTTCCATCATTGGCGGACTTACCCAGAACATGACCCGCAAATCGGCCGCGGAGTTTTCGTTTTTCATGGCGGTTCCCACCATGTTGGCCGCCGCTACGTACGCGGTGCTCACAGATTTACTGCACCTGGAGATTTCAGACGTAGTCAAGTTTAACCTGCCCAAAATTCAGCAGGGCTTTGCGTCCATTACGCCGCAGGAGTGGCAGGTGCTCCTGATAGGAAACCTAGTGGCCTTTGTGGTAGCCATGGCCGCCATCAAGTTCTTTGTAGGTTTCTTAACCAAATACGGGTTCAAACTGTTTGGCTATTACCGCATAGTGGTAGGATTGATCATTCTCCTGTTAATGGCCTTGGGAGTTGAAATACAGATAGTGTAATGCAAGAAACTCCTTATGATTTTGAGGCGGGGGCTATCCTTCTGATGGACAAACCCCTCACCTGGACGTCTTTTGACGTGGTGAAGAAAACCAAGTTTTCCCTCCGCATCAAGAAAATCGGCCACGCCGGCACCTTAGACCCTTTGGCCAGCGGCCTCCTGATTCTGTGCACCGGTAAGTTCACCAAACGCATTGAAGAGATTCAGGCGCAGGAAAAAGAGTATACCGGTACCTTTGTGTTAGGCCATACCACGCCCTCTTTTGACTTGGAGACCGAAATTGACAGCACCGCTCCCACCGATCACCTGACCGAAGAAATGCTGCGCGAAGCGACGAACTCGTTTTTAGGGGAGATTGACCAGACCCCGCCCATTTACTCGGCGGTAAAGATTAATGGGGAAAGAGCCTACGCGTTGGCCCGCCGGGGCGAAGAGGCTGAAATCAAATCTAAACGCATCACCATTAAGCAATTTGAGCTCACTTCCATAGCGGGCAACCAAGTAGCGTTTAAGGTAGTATGCTCAAAAGGAACCTATATTCGCAGTCTGGCGCGCGATTTCGGCCTGAAATTGGGTTGTGGGGCGTATCTCTCCAAGTTGGTGCGTACCCGCATTGGGGAGTACCGGCTGGAAGATGCCATGAGCTTGGAACAATTGCAGGAACTCCGCGAAAAACAATTGGCGCACCATGATCGTCATCCGGGAGCTTAGTTTATTTCCTTCCCTTTCGCATGCCGTAGTTACGTCCGGCACGTTTGACGGGGTGCACGTGGGCCACCAGAAAATCCTTTCCAGGTTGATAGAAACGGCACGTCAGTGCGATGGGCAAAGTGTGGTCATCACCTACTGGCCCCACCCCCGCACCGTTCTAAACCCGCAAGACAATTCGTTACGCCTGCTTTCCACCATTGAGGAACGGATTGCCGCGCTCAGGGCCTTTGGGGTAGATTATCTGTTACTGCTGCCGTTCACGAAGGAATTCGCCCAGCTCTCCTCAGAGGAATACATCCAACAAATCCTTATCCAGACCATCCAGACCAAAAAACTGGTGATAGGCTATGACCACCGGTTCGGGAAAAACCGTGAGGGTAGCTTTGATTACCTGCAACAGAATGCCCAACGCTACGGCTTTGCCGTGGAGGAAATCCCGCGGCAGGACATTGATGCCGTGGGGGTAAGTTCCTCAAAGATCAGAACCGCCCTGGAACGCGGCGACGTTTCTACGGCCGCCCGCTACCTGGGCAGACCCTATTCCCTTACCGGAACCGTGGTGCAAGGCAAACAACTGGGCCGCACCATTGGGTACCCTACCGCCAATGTAGAACCCCAGGAGAAACTGAAGCTGGTGCCCGCCCAAGGCATCTATGCCGTTGCCGTTCAAACCCCTCAGGGTCATTTCAAGGGAATGCTGAGCATCGGTACCAACCCCACCGTGCAGGGCACCCACCAAACCATTGAGGTGAACATCTTTGATTTCGAGGCAGATCTGTACGGCCAGGAAATCACGCTCTTCTTTGTCGCCTATCTGCGGCCCGAAGAGAACTTTGACGGACTGGATGCGCTTACCCAACAACTCCACCAAGACAAACTCGCCGCCTTACAAGTGTTAGGATAAATCTGGTAAATCCGTAACTTCACCTCAGGCTTACACGATAAAGGCAGAGGGGAAGAAAGCTGGTGCTGGTTTTTCACTTAACCTACTTGTGCTATGTTCAGAAGCATTCTAGCCGTTCTAGGCGGAGCCGCGATTGGGGTTTTTACCATCAGTCTGGTGGAATACATGAGCCATCAGCTCTACCCCTTGCCTACGCAACTTAATCTTAATGACCGGGCGGCCATGGGCGCGGCATTAACGAATCAACCTGATGCGGCCTTGCTGCTGGTGTTGTTTGGCTATGCCATAGGTTCCTTTTTTGGCGGCATGGTGGCTGCCCGCTTCGCACGCTCCAGACGCGTAGCCCATGCGGTAGCCGTGGGTCTTCTGTTGCTGGTGATGGGCATTGCCAACTTATTCGCTTTCCCGCACCCGCTTTGGTTTGTGGTGGTTTCTCTGCTGCTTTACCTGCCCATGGCCTACTTTGGCGGCATGATGTCGGCCCGCCGCATTCCTTAACGCTGCGTTTTAGGGCTATTTTTCGTAAAACAGGCCAAAAACCCGCTCCTTTTGTTCGCTTTACAACTGATAAAATACACTCCACGCTTTTTAAATAATACGATGATCAATAAAGTGGTACAAGATGCCGCCTCGGCTTGCCAGGACATTCCAGATGGCGCGACGCTTATGCTGGGCGGCTTCGGGCTTTGCGGCATTCCAGAGAACTCCATCCAGGAGATTTTGCGCAAAGGCATCAAAAACCTGACCTGCATTTCCAACAATGCCGGGGTAGATGATTTCGGGATTGGGCTGATGCTACAGCAACGCCAGGTAAAGAAGATGATTTCCAGCTACGTAGGCGAAAATGCCGAGTTTGAGCGCCAATTGCTTTCCGGCGAACTGGAAGTGGAACTGATTCCGCAGGGCACCCTGGCCGAAAGAATTCGCGCGGGCGGCGCGGGCATCCCCGCTTTCTTCACGCCGGCCGGGTACGGCACCGAAGTGGGTGAAGGCAAAGAAAGCCGCGCGTTCCACGGCAAAATGTACCTCATGGAAACCTGGCTCAAAGCCGATTTCGCCTTAGTCAAAGCCTGGAAAGGCGATACCGCCGGCAACCTCATCTACAAAGGAACCGCCCGCAACTTCAACCCCATGATGGCCACCGCCGGCCGCATCACTATTGCCGAGGTGGAGGAACTCGTCCCCGAAGGCGAACTAGACCCCAACCAAATTCACACGCCCGGCATCTACGTGCAGCGCATTTTCCAGGGCAAAGACTACGAGAAACGCATTGAACAGAGAACCGTTCGGCAGGCGGAGCCTGCCTCTTCTTGATGTGAAGATTTGGAGATGTGGAAATTTGAAGATGGGGAGATGAGGAAATTTGAAGATGTGAGAATGTAGAGATTTAATAATGGCCTTATGATTTGAATATGGAGAAACCGCAGCCTCAGAATTTGGTTTTGAACCTGTCGCGTGACTTTTCAGTGGCTTTGATTGAATATGCCGAAGTGTTAGAGGCGCAAAGAAAATTTGTGGTTGCTAACCAGGTTCTGAAAAGTGGCACCTCCATTGGGGCCAACGTAAGAGAGGCGCAGAATGCGGAGAGCAAAGCTGATTTCATCCATAAGTTCAAAATAGCCGCCAAAGAAGCAGATGAAACAGAATATTGGCTTCTGCTTTGCCAGCGCGCTCCCACTTACCCAAACCCAGAACATCTTCAGAAAGCCCTTCAATCCATAAAAAAGATCATCTCCAAAATCATCATCAGTGCCAAATCAAAAAAATAAAACTTAAAGAGAGGCGCAGTTCATCTCCACATTTTCAATTCTTCAAATTTCCTCATCACCACATTTCCAAATCATCACATCTACACATCTTCTCATTTTCAAATACGAATAACATGAGTCTTGATAAACACGGTATTGCCAAAAGAATCGCCCAAGAAGTACAGGAAGGCTATTATGTGAACCTGGGGATTGGGATACCTACGCTGGTGGCCAATTACATTCCCGAGGGAATGAACGTGGTCTTGCAGAGCGAGAACGGGCTGCTGGGCATGGGCCCCTTCCCTACCGAGGAAGAAGTAGACCCAGATTTAATCAACGCGGGGAAACAGACGGTGACCACGCTACCCGGCTCGGCGCTGTTCAGCTCTGCCGAGAGTTTTGCCATGATTAGGGGCGAGCACGTGCACCTCACCATTCTGGGCGCCATGGAAGTCTCTGAACGGGGCGACATTGCCAATTGGAAGATTCCGGGCAAGATGGTGAAAGGCATGGGCGGCGCCATGGACTTGGTGGCCTCGGCCAAAAACATCATTGTAGCCATGCAGCACACCTCCAAAGACGGGCAGTCCAAACTTCTGAAAAACTGCAGTCTGCCCATTACGGGCTTGCAGTGCGTGAAGAAGATTGTGACTGATTTAGCCGTACTGGAAGTAACAGCAGAGGGGTTCAGGCTGTTAGAACGCGCGCCCGGCGTAACGGTGGAACAGATACAGGCGGCCACCGAAGGAAAATTAATAGTAGAAGGCGAGATTCCGGAAATTACTGTGTAAAACTATTTGTTACACAACGGCTCCTAGCCAATGGAACAGGGGTTGAAGGCTGTTTTTGAACTGTTTTCAGCAAAAGAAGCGCAAAACGCCGTATACGTCCTATTACCTCTGGGCTTTGCCGCCTTTTAAAGCTTTCGTAACTTTGAAGGAATGCCTTTCTGAGTGGCAGGTGGGAATCACCTGCGGCCGAAAGCGTTTTTAACCTGATTTTACCAAATATGAGTGAAAATACCGAGCATAAATTAATTCTTCGTCAGCTTACCACGTCTGATTACAAGGAAGTGAAACAAATCATGGAGCTGGTCTACACCACCATTGGCGGCTCCTGGACTCAAAAAGAATTCTCCTCCCTGCTGAAACGCTTCCCAGACGGGCAGCTCTGTATTGAGGACAAGGGCCGGGTAGTAGCCGCCGCGCTCAGCATCATCGTGAAATACTCAGAGTACGGCGATAAGCACACCTACGAGCAAATAACCGGCGGCGGTAAATTTGATACCCATGACGATGAGGGCGACACGCTCTACGGCGTAGATGTGTTTGTGCACCCAGAATACCGCAACCTGCGCCTGGGCCGCCGTTTGTACGATGCCCGGAAAGAGCTTTGCGAGAACCTGAACCTGCGGGGCATCATCCTGGGGGGCCGAATTCCCGGCTATAAGGAGCACTCAGACAAGATGACGCCCGGCAAGTACATAGAGCAGGTGCGGAACAAGGAGATTTATGACCCTATCCTTACCTTCCAACTCAGCAACGGTTTCCACGTCCGGAAAATCATTAGGGGGTACATGCCGCAGGACAAAGAATCCAAGGCGTATGCCTCGTTGCTGGAGTGGATCAACGTCTATTATGAGGAAAAGGAAACGCTGGTAGGCGGTACCAAACGCGTCGTCCGGATTGGGGTAATCCAGTGGCAGATGCGCCAGATGACCTCCTTGGAAGACTTTGAGCAGCAGGTAGAGTTCTTCGTGGACACGGTGAGTTCCTACAAAGCAGATTTGGTCATGTTCCCCGAGTTCTTCAATGCGCCTTTGATGGCTCTTTCTGATGAGAAGTCACCATCGGCCGCCATTAGAAAATTGGCTGAGTACACCGATGGCATTAGAGAACGGCTCATTCACCTGGCACTGTCTTACAACATCAACATCATTGCCGGCAGCATGCCCGAGTACATTGACAATAAGTTGCACAATGTAAGCTACCTCTGCCGCCGTGATGGAACGTATGACAAACAGTACAAACTGCACGTGACCCCAGATGAGTCACAATACTGGGGGATGCGCGGCGGTAACAAACTGAACATCTTTGAGACGGATTTCGGGAAAGTGGGTCTTCTCATCTGCTATGACGTGGAATTCCCCGAACTGGCCCGCATGCTCTCTGACCAGGACATGAAAATCCTGTTCGTACCCTACCAGACCGATACCAAGAACGCCTATCTGCGGGTGCGCCACTGCGCCCAGGCCCGGGCCATTGAGAACGAGTGTTACGTGGCCATCACGGGCAGCGTAGGTAACTTGCCACGGGTGGAGAACATGGACATCCAGTACTCACAATCAGCGGTCTTCTCCCCTTCTGACGTGGCCTTCCCGCACGACGCCATCATTGCCGAGGCTACGCCGAATACTGAGATGACCCTCATTGCCGACTTGGATTTGGATCTATTGAAAGACCTGAACACCACCGGCAGCGTAAGAAACCTGAGAGATCGCCGGAAAGACCTCTACAACCTGAGCTGGTTGCATCAGAAAGAAGATGATTTAACCGAGATTTAAGGAAAACAGCTGATAAACGGAAAGGCCGGTAAGTTACCGGCCTTTCCGTTTATCAGCTGTTTTCTTCAGAACTAACGCAAAAAAGCGAAACCTGATAAACGTAAAGCAGAGCGCTCGCTCGCGTCCCGCGAGCGAGTGAAAACAATACTTTTGATAACTACCCCATAAACCATTTCATTCATTTGGTTCTACGGGATTCCAGCCGTAATACAAGAAGAAGCGCCAGGGTAAACCCGAACAGCGTGCCCAGCGCTAGGTACCACTTCAGTTTTGGCCCAGACGGATGTAGAAGCGGCGCGAAGCCCACCACCACCTGCACCGTCTCCAGATTTCTTAGTTCCGCCTCTAAACCGGTTTGGGTCTCAAACAACGCCGCGCTCTGTTTGTACAGATTGGTAGGGTCTAGGGGCTCTCCGTAGACAAACCCATGGGCCGGGCCTCTAAGGTTCACCGCCGCCTGCTTCATACTATCAATGGAAGCGATATCCTGTTTCAGTTTGGCAACCATGGCCCGTAGCTGCTCCTGCCTGACTTGGGTAACCCTGGAAAAAAAAGGATTGCGTTGAAAATACCCTACCAGAGCCTCTTGAAAAGGAGCAAAGTACTGGTTGTCATACAACTCCACATCTACCCTAAACGGGGAGCCTTCCATGACACTATCCTGGGCCACCCTTACATGGTCAATACTGATATACCTGACAGATTTTACTTTGGCAGCTTCTTGGGGGGTAATGTGAAGATCAGCAGCTACCACGTCATGGTTGGCATCATTCACCAGCAAGGAAAGGCGGTTTACCTGGTCGGCAAAATATTCATTCCTGATTTTTGACGGAGCCAACGTGATAGAAGCCATGTAATAGGGCCGTTTCAACGAGCACAATACGTACCCCACGCCAATTCCTAACAGGGTCACCGCCAGCACCAGGAACCACCAGCGCAAAACCAGGAAAAATGCGCTTTTTATCTGATGCAGGGCTGATCTGAAAAAAGAGCCTAGTTTCCGGAAAACTATTCTCAGGTCTATTTCATCTGCAACTCTTTCCTCTCTCAGAGATGGTTTGTCCATGGGGCACCTACGTTGTACTAAAGCACTCAAAAATAGAAAAACTTTGTAGAATGTCCCCGAAAAGCTTTCCCGGGCCCGAGGTACTCCCAGTTGGTGCTTCCGTTTATTAAAGGCTACCTTTGCACCTATCCTTGACCCAACGTCTGTCCTTTGTTTAAAAACACCCCAAACGGCAAAGTGTTTATTGGCGGCAGAATCCTGCAGAACATGGCGTCACTTGGCTCCTTGCAGTTGCTTAATTTCCTGATTCCGCTGGTGCTCTCGCCGTATCTGGTACGCACCATCGGGCTGGAGAACTTTGGGCGGGTAATGGTGGCCCAGGCCATCATCACTTACTTCAACAACTTGACCGATTATGGATTCTATTTTACCGCCACCAAGGAAATCTCCCAAAACAGAACAAACAAAAGGGTAATTGGCGCGCTTTACAATGAGGTGCTCACCACCAAGTGTTTTCTGCTGGTTTTTAGTTTATTGCTCTTGCTGGGGCTCGTGGCCCTTTTCAGCACCCCAGAGACTAATCCGTCCCTTTATTTCTTGTCGTTCACGCTGGTCATAGGGCAGACAGTATTCCCGGTCTGGCTGTTTCATGGGCTTGAGGACATGAAGTTTATCAGTGTTGTGAATTCGGTCTCTAAAGTACTTTCATTGATGCTGATTGTTCTGTTTGTGACTAAGCCGGAAGACTATATTTACATCAATTTTTATTCGGGTTTAGGAACTATGTCGGCGGCCGCCTATAGCCTCTTCTTCATAAAAAGAAAATATGGCCTGGCTTTTCAACCTGCTACCTTCCACAAGGTACGGCACCATTTAAAGGAGGGGAAAGACATCTTCATCTCCAATTTAGCAGTTAACCTGTATTCCAACTCCAACATCCTCATCTTGGGCCTTTTTGCATCGGTTGAAATAGTGGGGTTCTACAGTGTGGCCGAAAAGGTCATTACCACGGTACGGCAAATGTTAAGTGTTTATTTCCAGGCCATTTACCCTACCCTGTGTACCCTGGTATCTAAAACGAAAAAGGAAATCATAGCATTTACCCTGCGCCTCCACTTGCCTTTTTTATTTTGCATTCTTTTGTTGTGTTCCGGCATCTATTACTTCTCAGATGAGCTAACCACTTACTTCGCGGGTAGTTCCATTCCAGAGATTCGTAGTCTTATACGGCTCTTAAGTTTCGTGCCGTTTATTGTGGCCCTGAATATTCCGTCTAACCAGTTCCTGCTTATTTACGGCTTCAAAGAAAGCTACAGAACCACCCTGCTCACCGGGACTTTCCTGAACTTACTTTTAAACTCCTTTCTAAGTTATTTCTATCTGGCCCAAGGCACTGCCCTGGCTGTTATCCTTACCGAAATTTTCATTACCGTAGGGCTGTTCACAGTCTTAGAAATCAAGAACCCCGTTTTTAGCCTACTTTTCTCAAAACAGGCATTAAACCAAAAATAACCCAGCAGTGATCTGGTGCAGCGAATGCTCTGGTTGAACATTTACATTGTCTCTTCTAGGTTTAAATGAAGGACTACTTTCAAAAATATTTTTTTTCCGAAAGCACCCGATTCTATCTTCGTTTTAGGGCCGATTTTAGGAAAATAGCCCGAAAACAGAAATTTTATATGGATAAATGCACCAGCAGATGTCTGCACTAGAAACAAAATTAAAAACGCTAAACAGGCTTTATTTCTAACTAATTACTTAGATTCTATTCAGAAAGATATTTGTAGCCAGAGAGTTGTTTTGCCTATCCTATTCCGTACAAATCTTACACCAATGACCGCCCGTAGAGACCTTCCCGCAAACCTTCCCTGGGTAAGTATCATTGTCTTGCATTACAGTAACTATCAAGACACCATTGAGTGCCTTGATAATTTGCTTAAGCTGGAATACGCGCGTTTCTCTATGGTTGTGGTCGATAATCATTCCCCTAATAACTCCCTTGCTTATATAAAAACCTGGCTGCTGGAGGGCGATTTTACCGGGTATGATTTAAAGAGTAAAGTAGAACAGCTAGAGACTTTCCAACAACACGTAATTTATGGGAAAGGAAAGGATTGGGATTCCGTTCCATCAGAAAAGGCTTTCCTTACCACCATCCAGGTAGGCGAAAACCTGGGGTTTGCGGGCGGCAACAACGTGGGGATTGACTTCGCCCTGCATCACTTCTCCCCTGATTTTGTCTGGCTGCTGAATAATGACACGGTGGTGGCCCCTAATAGCCTGTCTGAACTGGTGCACCAAGCGCAGGCGCAGTTGGGGGAAGGCAGCAACATAGGCATCTGGGGCTCCAAACTCCTGTATTACCACCAACCAGATACCATTCAGGCCATTGGCGGAAAACTGAATTTAACTACTTTTACCACCAGCCATCTCGCCCAGGGACTTAAAGACACCCCCGCCAACGAGGAAGAATACCCAAACCAGGATTACGTGGTGGGGGCTTCGCTTTTTGTTTGCCGAAAGTTTCTGGAAGAGGTTGGGCTGTTAAGCGAAGAGTATTTTCTTTACTTTGAAGAACTGGATTGGGCGAAACGAGGGCAAAAAGCTGGTTTCTCGCTGGGGTATGTGGCTGCCAGTAAGGTTTACCACAAAGAGGGTGCCTCCATCGGCTCCAATTCGGTGGGCAGGCAGAAAAGTGATCTGGCAGATTACCACGGCATCAGAAGCAAAATCATCTTCTTCAAGAAGTTCTACCCAGAAAAGTCCCTGCACCTGTACACGTGGCTGCTGGCTTCGGTTTTCCTGCGGTTAGGCCGGGGGCAATTCAAGAGAGCTTTTAGGGTACTTAGCCTCCTACACCGCACAAAATGAAGATAACGTTTACCCCTAAGGTCTCCCTTTCCTATACGCTGCTGGTTAGCCTTATTCTCACGCTTTTATTCAGCGGTTTCGTCACTAATTTTATTTCATTTACTACGGTTAACCTGGGCACGGCGCTGGTAGATCTGGTCGTATTCCTGATCATGATTCACACGCTTCTAACCCTGGCGTTCTTTTATTTATCAGGTAAAAAGATAGACAAAGAGTACGTTATTTTCGCCGCCTTCTTGCTTTTGCTGTTAATACTCACGTTAAGTAAAATCTTCTTTATAGACGAAAATCCTGTGCGGGAAAGGGTATTAGGCCTCCGAAATAACCTCATTTACTGTCTGCCTGTAGTATATATTCCCCTGCTTCTGCAAAAGGAAAAACACATTGCCAAAAGCATTCAGATTCTGCTGACTGCCGGTTTGGTTTTGTGTGTATTTGCCGTTTTCCAATACACTTTTGCCTCCCGGCTGCCCCTCTCTTTTCTGGCGTTAAGGGGCGAAGGGACTTTTCATTTCTATGAGCAGGAAATTACCCGGCCCACTGCCCTTATTGGCAACACCATCATCTTCGCCAGCTTTACCCTGCTGTTGTCCAGCCTGTTTTTCACCAAGTACATTACCTACAGAAAAAAGCTCTATCTAATCTTTATGGCCCTCATTCTCATGGTCAATGTCATGACATTTACCAGGGCTACTCTGGTGGGGTTTGTCTTGTCTGGCGGCATCATTCTGGCGTTGTACTACGGTCGGTTTACGTTACTTTATACCATCAAGCTTCTGGTGGTGCTCACTACCTTTCTTTCGGTTATGCTGCTGGTGGGCTATCACTACAAAGACACCTTTTTAGTGCGCAGGATGACGGGACGTGAAATGAGCACTATTTCCTCCAATGAAGGCCATTTCAGTATGATTGACAACGCTGTTGCTTACCTGAAAGAACATTATCTGGCGGGTTCGGGCATTGGATCACAAGGCCCCAGCGGAGATCCTGAAAAGGTACTTATTACCGACGGGTATTGGTTTCAGTTGTTCCTGGAGAACGGGGCAATTTTGGGGCTACTGTATCTGGCGTTTTATCTTCTCTGTTTCTTTTATGCGCTGCAGGCATTTCTTAAAACAGACAATATTCTGCTCAAGCAATTATGCCTCGCCTTTCTAGGGATAAGCGCCTATTACTATGGAGCTTCGTTCATTAATTCGGCGTTTATTGGCAGAGTGAATTTCATCTTGTACTGGATGCTGTTTGGCTTTATCATGGCGCAACGCCTCATCACCAAAAAACAAGCACATGCCGTCTCTGGTGATTGATGCCCGCATGGTGCATGCTTCGGGAATTGGGGTGTACCTGAGGCAGCTTATTCCTTTTTTAGCGGAACATTTTACCATTTCCCTTTTAGGCAAAGAAGAAGAGTTGCAGGAAGCGGCTATGGGTTCTTCCGGAAAGATTATTCCGGTGAACGCGCCTATTTACTCTTTGCAAGAGCAGGTAGCGCTTTTTACAGAAATCCCGGTCTGTGACATCTTCTGGTCGCCGCACTACAACATCCCGCTTTTACCTGTTAAAGCCCTAAAAAGAGTGGTCACCATCCATGACACCTACCACCGGGCGTACCAACACACCTTACCCCTCGCCCAGAAAGCCTACGCCGCGGTTCTGTTGAATGCTGCCGTCTTGCGGTCAGATAAAGTGGTGACGGTTTCTGCATTTTCTAAAAAAGAAATCAAAACCTACACCAAGTGCCCGGAGCAAAAGCTGCACGTCATTCACAATGGCGTGAACCCCGCCCTGTTTTCGGCCTATTTTCCAGAAAACGCCCCCGAAACCCTCCGCAGCCACCTTCCTGAACTGCCGAAGAAGTTTATTCTGTACGTGGGCAATGTGAAACCCCATAAGAACCTGATTACGCTGCTAAAGGCGTATGCCCAGCTTCCATTAGCGCTAAAGGCCCAGTACGGGATAGTGATTGTGGGAAAGCAGGAAGGGTTTATCACGCCAGACCAGGAAGTGTTTCAGTTTCTGCAGCAGGAGCCCTCCCTCCAGAACCGGGTTCATTTCACGGGCCTGGTGCCCGATGAGCTATTGCCATTCCTCTATAAATGCGCATCTTTGTTTGTCTTTCCGTCTTTTTACGAGGGGTTCGGCCTGCCGCCGCTGGAGGCGATGGCCTGCGGTTGCCCGGTTCTGGTGTCCAGCGCGGCCAGTATTCCGGAGGTTTGCGGGGATGCTGCCCTTTACTTTAATCCGCTGGACGTAAACGAGCTGGCGCAGCAGATGGAAAAAGTGTTAAACGATGAAACGCTACGGCAAGCGTTGATTAAGAAAGGAGTTCGGCGGAGCAGCCTTTTCTCCTGGCAGGAGTCGGGAAACCGGCACCTGGCGCTGTTTCAGGAACTTTTAGCGCCGGTACCAATGGGCCCGTTTTGAAGCAGTTTTACCAAAAACAAGCCTAAGAGCTTGTTTACATTTGAGGTTTGCAAGCGAAAACGGCCAGAGAAAGGTTCTGCGGAAACTTTTCTTGAGCAGCGTAGCAGCGAACGCTGGTTCTTGCTATGGGCTTTTGCAGCGCAAAGATGAAATGTAAACAAGCTCTAAAACATCAGTTAGCAGAAAAGGGGTGAGAGTAGCGATTGTACATGAATGGTTTGTGGATTACTCGGGGTCTGAAAGGGTGGTGGAACAGCTTTTGCAGATTTTCCCCGAGGCAAGTCTGTTCGCGGTGATTGATTTCATGCCTGCCCACCTGCGGAAACACATTCTTCATAAACCGGTCACTACCACGTTCATCCAGAAGCTTCCTTTCGCGCAGAAATACTACCGCAATTACCTGTTTTTGATGCCCCTGGCCATTGAGCAACTGGATGTAAGCGGGTACGATGTGGTCATTTCCAGTAGCCACGCCGTGGCGAAAGGCGTTTTAACCCACGCCAACCAGCTTCATATCTGCTACTGCCATTCGCCCGCCCGCTACGCCTGGGACTTGTACCACCAATACCTGAAGGAAACCGGGCTGGACAAAGGCCTGAAAGGCATGCTGGCGAAGCTCATCCTACACCGTTTCAGAAGCTGGGATCTGGCTACCGCGCAGCGGGTAGACTATTTCATTGCCAACTCCCACTACATCGCCCGGCGCATCAGAAAAAACTACCACCGCACCTCTACGATCATTCACCCACCGGTAGACGTGGAGAATTTCACCGCCGCCGGCCGTAAAGAAAGCTTTTACCTTACCGCCTCCCGCATGGTGCCCTACAAACGGATTGATCTGATTGTGGAAGCGTTCAACGACATGCCAGACAAACAGCTCCTGGTGATTGGCGAAGGGCCCGACTTTGAGAAAATAAAAGCCATGGCCGCCCCCAACGTGGTGTTGCTGGGCTACCAGCCTTTTGAGGTGCTCAAAGACCACCTACAGCGGGCCAAAGCCTTTGTTTTTGCGGCCGAGGAAGATTTTGGCATTACGCCCGTAGAAGCCCAGGCCTGCGGAACACCGGTTATTGCCTTCGGGAAAGGCGGTGCGCTGGAGACCGTTGCTCCCCACACCGGGGTCTTCTTTTACGCCCAAGAAAAAAACGCCCTCAAAGCCGCCGTGGAGCAGTTTGAAACGAATGGTTTACCCTACCACCCCCTATCCGTTAGGGCCTCGGTAGAAAGATTCAACCAAAAAAGATTCAGGGAAGAGTTACGGCAATTTGTTTCAGAGAAATACCATGAGCTTCAGCAAGGTTTTTAGGGGAACGTCTGGCCTTTGGCATGATGCTTATGGGAATGTCCTCTATCTGTACGCCTTCGTTTTTCCCTGGCGCTCTAACCTGAAGTCTGCCTTGTTTCTTCTTCTTTTGGGGGCATTCCTGTGGCAAACTGCCCGTAAAAAAAACCTCGATCTTTCTATTCTGAAGAGCAAGGTTTACCGGACAATGATCGCGTACTTTTCCCTTTGCGTGCTATCCCTGTTTTACTCGGTTAACCAAGAAGGCACCCTGCAATTCATTGTTTTACAGGCTAGTATTTTCCTGTTGCCGCTATTGGTTTACCGGCGATTTTCGGCAAAACAGGTGCAAAACGCGCTGCTGCTTTTCTGTTTGAGTTGCTTTGTTTTGGCGGTGTACGCCACTATGCTTACCGCACTTGAGTACCTCAAGGTAATTCCTCCTCATGCACATTCCTTAGCTACGTTGGACTGGACTTTTTTCTCGTATCATATTCCGCAAAGCATCCGTTTCCATGCTCCATATTTCAGCTTGTACATTGGTACTTGCTTAATCATCCACTCGTATTTCCTGTACACTCTTCGTTATTCAGAGCACCGGAAGACCTTTCTTTTTCATTTATTTTTCTGGCTGTTTTTCTTTTCTTTTCTGGCGCTTTTGTCTTCCAGAACCGCCTTGGTGGCCACGGTGGTAGTGCTGGCGGTGGCAGCGGTGTACCTGGCACTAAAGGCCAGGAAATACCTGCTGTTGGCGGCCGTTGTGGTCTTCACGGCAGGTACCAGCTTGCTGATTTTTGAGAAAGTAACCTATTTAAAAACGAAATTCAGCCAAAACGCGGGAGTGACCGAACGGAAAATGATGTGGCTTTCTGCGTTGGACATTATCAAAGAACGCCCCATAACAGGCGTTAGCCCCGGCGGCTCCAGAGATGCCGTGGTGGAGAGCTACCGCAAACACAACTTTAAAGAAGGAGTGGAAGCCCGGTTTGATGCGCACAACCAGTTTCTCATGTATGGCGTCTCGCTGGGTTTACCAGGAGTTCTGGTTTTTCTGCTGCTCCTGCTCTTTCTCCTGAAAGCCGCTTACCAGAGGCAGGACTTTATCCTTTTCGCGTTTGTGGCGGTTTTTGGCATTTGCTGCCTCACCGAATCTTTGCTCCAGCGCAGAGACGGCACCCTGTTGTTTTCCTTTGTCACCTCCCTCCTGCTTTTCGCCCCCAAAGACCAGCCGATTCCCAGGCAAACTCTGGTAAAACAGAAGAAGCCGCTGAAAAATTAATCGCGCAGAAACCTCCTGCTGGCATTATCCAGAAGATAGTTGGTTCCGTTTTAAAGGTTCTTTTACCAAAACAGGCTTAAAACGGGAGGTTTGCCTTTGCTAATTCTCGTGGGCCCGCTTGACAATCTATAAACATCCATTATATTGTAAGGAACATAGTGATTACTATCGTTGAAAGAGTGCCAAAGAAATCCCTGCAATACATGGAAGGAACGGACGGGCTTTACGAAGTCCGTATAGAGGTAGGGAGCAATATCTTCAGGGTTTTCTGTTGTTTTGATGAGGGAAGCTAGTGGTGCTTTTTAACGGATTCCAGAAAAAGACACAGAAAACACCGAAGTCGGAAATTGAACGAGCAAAGAAGCTTAAAGCAGCGTATTTCGCACAAAAGTAAAACCTAAAATCTTAAGGAGGCGGCAACTCAATAAATGCGGCAGAAAGCTTATAGACACTAGAAATAAAAACTTTACAACTTTTGAGGAGCATCTTGATAAAAGATACGGAAAAGCCGGCTCATTGAAAAGGGCCGAATTTGAAATAAAAGCTAAGGCATTCGCTATTGGAGAGGTCATCAAGGAGGACAGGAAACTGGCAAAGATGACACAAGAACAACTTGCGGAGAAAACAGGAACAAAAAAGAGTTTCATATCAAGGATAGAGAATGGACACAGCGACATTCAACTGTCTACTCTTTACCGAATCCTTGAAATTGGACTTGGGCGTAAGATTTCTTTGTCAATAGAATAAAAAGGCGATGGCATAACCACACCTAAACGTCAACTGGGTTTCCTCCATACAGCAGGCCAATTACATTCTACTATAAAAAAAGCCAGAGTGGCTGGTAAGCAAGCAAACCTCCCAGCCGTCGTTTACACGAGACCGTTGTGGCAAATTTGAATAACGGCTTCTAGGTGAGGCAGTCAGAAAAAATTATCGGCAAGAGTAGCAGAAGTAAAAGATAAAAATCGGCAGGAGAATTTAGTCAGCTTAGCAGACATTGGGAACACCACCCGATTCTGATCGGCTAGAGTTGCAGAAGAGGGATTGACGTTGCGTTTGAGCAGGAACTGACGCAAAATGCCCGCATCCCGACTTCGGGAATGCGTTTTCGGCCTGATTTCCGGAAAACAAGCCAAAAGCAGACGGGCAGAAAAAAAGCTCCGAGAAGCTGTTTTCGGTCTTTTTTCGAAAAACAGGCTGGAAACAGAAACTGTGAAAAAAGTAAAAGAAAAACTACAGGTAACAATGAACTGTCACCTTCCGATTACCTTCTAAAACGATATAATTATTCAAACAAATATAGACCTACTGTCATGAGCGAAAAATTTGAAGCTTCAAAAACCTCGGGTGCCCATTTCCAACTAAGCAGACTAGTAGGGGAATGGAAAGGCACTGCCAGAACCTGGTTTGATCCCAATAAGCTAGAGGATGAATCTCCCGTAAGTGGAACCATGAGGCTCATTCTGGATGGCAAATTCATCCTGCATGAATACAAGGGAAGCTTTGGTGAGAATCCAATCACTGGTATGGCCCTTTACGGGTATCACCTGGAACTGGGGAAATTCCAGTGCGCCTGGATTGACTCTTTTCACAATGGAACGGCCATCATGTTTTCAGAAGGCAAAAAGGGGGAGAAAGACATTTCGGTTTTGGGCAGCTATGCTTATGTGACGCCAGAAATGGAACAGCACTGGGGGTGGCGAACAAATATCGAGTTCATGAGCGATGATGAAATAGTAATTACCGCTTACAATATTTCCCCGGAAGGCCAGGAATCAAAAGCGACTGAGACTACTTACAGAAAAGTAAATCAACTTTAGAATAAGAAGGCGAACGCAGCGCAAACCCTAAAAGCATTAAGGGCTTTTAGGGTTTGTGGTGCGTTAGTTGAACATATAAATGCCAGCCTTGGGCCGCCACTTACCCAAGGTTTTGCAACACAAATAAGCGCTCAGCCCTACCCAGCACATAGCCTGTTCCAAGACATTTTAAGCAAATAACATATGAGTGCCAATGGGAGATAAAAAATGCGGACAAAATTAGTTTGACTTACTTTTCTTGTTGTCCTCCTGGAAGGATCTTGGTGGCGAACGGCAATTGCGCTCCATCAAAGCTATTCTAGTTCGCCCACAAGAGGAAGACAGATAGTATAAGGTAATGCTGTCTCCAGACTTACATGCGAGCAAATTCAGCCTACGTTACTTATATCAGAAGAAGAAAGCCTTCCTTAAAATGAAAATTAAGTTGTTTAAAGGCTCTTTTTTCAAAAACAAGCCAAAAACGTCGCCAGGAAGCTCACCCCAGAGCAGGAAGATTCTTTTCTGAAATTGCTATCTTCGCGGCATGAGCAAAGACAAACCATCCATCCCCAAGGGCACCCGTGATTTCGGGCCGGCCACGGTGGTGAAACGCAACTATATCTTCTCCATCATCAAGCGTACTTTTGAGAAATTCGGGTTTCTGCCGCTAGAAACGCCCGCCATGGAAAACCTGTCGGTGTTGACCGGCAAGTACGGCGACGAGGGCGACCAACTGATTTTCAAAGTCCTGAACTCCGGCGATTTCCTGAGCAAGGTTTCGGCCCCAGATCTGGAAAACGGCTATAAACCGCTTACCCCCAGAATTTCAGAAAAAGCCCTGCGCTATGACCTTACCGTGCCCTTCGCCCGGTTTGTGGTCATGAACCGCAACGAAATCGCCTTCCCTTTTAAACGTTACCAAATCCAGCCTGTCTGGCGCGCCGACCGTCCGCAGCGGGGCCGTTACCGGGAGTTTTACCAGTGCGACGCCGATGTGGTAGGCACCAATTCCCTGCTCTGCGAAGCCGAAATCATTCTCATGATGGACGAGGTGCTGAGCACGCTGGGCCTGGACGATTTCACCATCAAATTCAACCACCGCGGGCTGCTAGCGGGCATCGCCGAAGCCATTGGGGCCAAAGGCCGCGAAGCGGACTTGTGCGTGGCCATTGACAAACTGGACAAAATTGGCCAGGATGCGGTGAATGAAGAACTTCGGCAGAAAGGCATTGTGGAAGAATCGCTGGTGAAGTTGCAGCCCATTCTGGGTTTATCGGGTGAAATTTCAGATTTACTGCCAAAACTGGATGAGTTGTTACAGGAATCGGAAGAAGGCCAACGCGGTTTGAAGGATATTCGTAGCATGCTATCTTTCCTGGAAAGCTTTGCCGTGCACAAAGCCAAGGTACAGCTGGACGTAACCTTGGCGCGCGGACTCTCCTATTATACCGGCTGCATTTTTGAGGTGAAAGTAAACAACGCGCAGATGGGCAGCATTAGCGGCGGCGGCCGGTACGACAACCTTACCGGTATGTTCGGGTTGCCCGGCGTGTCGGGCGTGGGGTTCTCGTTCGGCGTAGACCGCATCTTTGACGTGCTGGAAGAACTCAACCTGTTTCCGCAGGACAGCCAAATCCTTACGCAGGTGCTTATCTCCAACTTTGACGAGGCGAGCATGCGCTACTCCCTGCCGGTACTCCAAACGTTGCGCGAAGCCGGTATCTCCGCTGAATTATATCCCGAAGCGGCCAAGCTGAAAAAGCAGATGGCCTACGCCGACCAGAAAAGCATTCCGTACGTGCTCCTGATTGGTTCTGAGGAAATGGAGAGCGGCCTGCTGAATCTTCGTAACATGCGCACCGGCGTTCAGGAACGCCTGACGGTACAAGAGATCTTAGGCGTGTTACAAGCCAACGCAACCCACTAATGGCAACGCAGCACCTCGTTTCCCTAGGCCCACTCTCCCTGCCGGAGATTAAAAAGATTCTGCAAACCAAAGCCACCCTGGCCCTTTCTGAGGAGGTGGAGCAACGGATTCTGAGAGCACACGCGTACCTGCACCAACATCTGCAAGCCGCTCCGGCCCCGGTGTACGGCATCAATACCGGATTCGGGGCGCTTTGCAACACCACTATTTCCCCCGAGAAACTGGAGGCCTTGCAGCGCAATCTGGTCATGTCGCATGCTTGCGGCACCGGCGAAGAAGTACCCGCCGAGGTGGTGAAACTGATGCTGTTGCTCAAGGTGCAGTCGCTGGGTTACGGGTACAGCGGCGTGCAGCTAACCACGGTGCAGCGCCTGCTCTCCTTCTTTAATAGAGAGGTGTACCCCATTGTCTACCAACAAGGCTCTTTGGGGGCCAGCGGCGATTTAGCCCCTTTGGCGCACCTGTGCCTGCCCTTGATTGGGCTGGGCGAGGTGCGGTTTCAGGACTTCAAACTGAAAGGCCACGAAATACTGGATATTTTCAGTTGGGAGCCCATCAAACTGCAAGCCAAGGAAGGGCTGGCGCTACTGAACGGCACCCAACTGATGGCGGCTTACGGAACCATCATTTGTCTGCGCGCCCGCCAGATATCGGCCGCGGCCGATGTGCTGGCTGCTCTATCCCTGGAAGCGTTCAACGGACTCAGCACTCCGTTTTGGCCCCAGATTCACAAAATCAGGCCACATTCGGGTCAGGTAAAAACTGCCGCCCGCATTCTGGGCTTACTCACCGGCAGCGAACTCCAGCAACAACCCAAAACCCAGGTGCAAGACCCGTACTCGTTCCGGTGCGTGCCGCAGGTGCACGGTGCCAGTCTGGATGCGCTGGAATACGCCGAGAAAGTGTTCACCACTGAGGTGAATTCCGTAACCGATAACCCCAATGTTTTCCCCGAGGAGGAACTAGTGCTTTCGGGCGGTAACTTCCACGGGCAACCTTTGGCGCTGGCGTTGGACTTCCTGAGCATCGGCTTGGCCGAGTGGGGCAGTATCTCAGAGCGGCGTACCTTCCAGCTTCTATCGGGGCAGCGGGGCTTGCCCCAGTTCCTCATTCAGGAGCCGGGCCTTAATTCTGGTCTCATGATTCCGCAATACACGGCGGCTTCCATCGTTAGCCAGAATAAGCAACTGTGTACCCCCGCCAGCGTTGATTCCATAGTCTCGTCTAACGGGCAGGAAGACCACGTGAGCATGGGCGCGAACGGAGCCACCAAAGCGTACCAGGTGGTGCAGAACGTGGAGCGGATTTTAGCCATTGAGTTGATGGCCGCCGTACAGGCCCTGGAATTCCGCCGTCCGCTGCGCACCTCTCCGGCGCTGGAGAAAGTAGTGGAGGCGTACCGCCGGCAGGTAGCGCCGCTGGAGCAGGATCGCGTGTTGCAGCCCGACATTGAAAAGAGTATCAAGTTTATCCAGGAGTTTCCCTTTGACGAGTTGATGGCGTGAGAAAACGGTTGGCATTTCTGCTTTTTTGGCTGGGTACTTCAGCTGGTGCGTGGGCGCAGCAATCTCCTCCTTTTCTGGCCTACAATCAGCAAAACCAACCCGTAGAATCCTTCTGCGTGGGGGAAACCATTGCCTTCAAAGACAATTCCGGCCAAAGCAACGTCACCGAATATTATGATTTTGACAAACGCGATGGCGTAAATGCCATTGAACCTCCTACGCATGTATTCACCGCCCCCGGCACGTACGTGGTGACACAGCTCACCGGCGTTGGCAATTTCAAGGAACGCAGCTTTGTGGTAAAAGCCGCCGCGCCGCCCTCGGCCCCCGTGGTGCAAAGAATCACGCTTCAGGGCACATCCATTCAGGTTCAACTGCAAACCACCGGCGTGAATGATTTGGTGGTGGAAAGAGCGGTTTCCCCTGCGGGTACTTTTACGGCCATCCAAACCTTGTCCTCTGTAGCGGTGGGGCAAAGCCAGCACACCATCACCGTTTCTCCCGTGACCGGCTGCTACCGGGTGCGGGTCACCAATAGCTGCTCGGGCCGGGAGGATATTGTTTCCAATGTGGTTTGTGCCCAGACCTTGACGGCGAGGGCCGGAGACCAGCAAAATATCCTTTCTTGGGCTCCTAATTTAAGTTCCAGCAGTGTGGTCAGTTACCAGGTACTCAGAGGCAGTCAGTTGTACCAGACGCTTCCTGGTACCCAGACCTCGTTCACAGATGCCCAGGTGGCCTGCGGCCGAAAGTACTCTTATCAGTTGGTGGCTCTGCTGCAGAATGGCGCGCAGAGCGCTTCTTTGCCCGTGGAAGTCACCACCACCGGCACTACTCCTCCCACGGCTCCCTTGCTGGTGGCCAGCTTTGATTTGCAGAACCGGGTCACGGTAGAAACCATTGTGCCCGCCCAAGAGACGTTTATGGAGCAAACCGTTTTCCGAAGCCAGAACGGGGCTGCTTTTAGCCAGATTTTGGAAAAACAGCCCAAAAACACAATAGACCCAACTTCCCTTAACCTGACCGCTCCGGTATGTTACCAAGTGGCCTACACAGATTCCTGCCAGCTTGTTTCGCCCAGAAGCGCTAGGGTTTGCCCTACCCTTTTAACTGCCACCCTCCAGCCCGAGGGCAGTGTCCAACTCACCTGGAACTCGTACGAAGGCTTTCCATCTGGCATAGGCACCCAAACGCTGGAACTACTGGACGAACAGGGCGCGGTGTATTGGAGCGTCCCGGTTACGGGCCAAAGCTACCTTGATGCGCAGCCGCAGGAGAAATTCCAGCGCCTGACCTACCGCCTGGTAACCTCAGCGTTGAACGCCCCTTACCAGAGTTCTTCCAATACCGCCACGGTAGACCAGGGCTTCCAGTTTCAATTCCCCACCGCCTTCACCCCTAACAACGATGGCCTGAATGATGTCTTCCGGCCCGTAGGCGCTCCGTTTTCCTCTTCGTACACCCTGCAAATCCTGAACCGCTGGGGTCAGATTATCTTTGAGAGCAAAGACCCTAAAACCGGCTGGGACGGCACCCACGGCGGCAAACCAGCCCCTCCCGAAACCTACCTCTTCCGCTTTGAGGCCATTGATGTGAACGGCCAGCGAATTACCCAGAAAGGAACGGTTACGCTGCTGAGGTAAGCGTTTTTGGCCTTATTTTTCGAAAAGAGTTGATAAACAGATTCGCTGAAAAGTATGTCTTCCCCTTTTTAAGCATTTACTATTGTGCAAAATGAGAAAAGTCTTGATAATATTTTTGTCACTTCTGCTCTCCCTTTCTGGCCAAGCGCAATCTTCTGAGCGGTGGAAGGCCTTCTGGGACAGCAACCTAAAGCTGAAAGGCTTTAAAGATTCTAATGGTGTGGTAAAAATTGAACCTAAGTATTCTGATATCATAGCCAACTACTTTGAAGACATCATGGCTGTGACGGAAAATAGGAATGGCAAGTACCAATCTTACTACCTGACCAAAACAGGAAAAATTGTTGGAAGAGATAGCTTGCACTATTATGACAATGGAACAGATTGTGAAAGTGAGGGCTTTATTCGGTTTAGAGACAAGAAAACTGGCCTAGTCGGAATGTTTGACAAGCATGGACACATTGTTATTCCAGCCGTTTACAACAGTCTATCAAAGGTGCAAAATGGCCTTGTTTGGGCCCTGAAAGGTGCAAGTAAGAAGTACCTAGATGAGCACAAAGAGCATTATTCTTATGAAGGGGGAGAAAAAATGCTCATCAACACAAAAAATGAAGTTATCTTAAGAAACACTTATCACCAGGCATTTCTGAACTTGTATTCTTTAGAAATCCACTCAAAAGTTACTACAGCCCCTAACAGGCAAAGCTTTGAAAGTGATAATGGTAAATACTACTCCTTCATTGACTATGAGAAGGAATTCAAAGGTTGGCTTGACACAGAATTACTCAACTCCTTGGAACCAGAAAACCTACGTAAGGCTTCTCATGACAGCATCACCTTTTGGCAGGAACCAAACGGCTGGAAAGCCGAAGCAAAAGCCAGCTTTATCAATAGAAACTTTAAAGTAATCAGGGCAAGACTGCTCGCGTTAAAAGAAGAAAAAGCAGATTTCTTCTTTTCCATTGATGGACTTAACCATTATATATTTACCGGGCCGAGCTTTGATAAGTACTATAATAACTGCGGTGAAGCCCTCCAAGAAAAATACCCAACCATGAACTTGATTATAAATACAAAATTAAAGGGTGACCTGTCCCAAGACCATTTTGAGTTTTTACGAACTGAAAACGGATATAAACTCATTAGTATCTCAATTAGGGATGCAAACCTGAAATAGCAGCAGTCACTAAATTAAAGTCACTACTCGCCTTAGATATAAGTAATAATATACCTGCACAAAATACCACTTCGTGGCCTACTATCTGGTGACCACGGCGCTAAATTCCTCATACCAGTGTAATTCCAATATAGCCAGCATACGTTACTCTGGTAAGCGTTTTCTGCCTATCTTTCCATAATTAGGCCAAAAACAGGATGGACAGAAACAAGAGGGATTTTTTTGTTTCTTTGAAGGTTGCTCCCCTAAACACTTTTTGCAGTCATAGCAAGAGCCACGGAAGTAACTTCCGCGCCATAGTTAAGATTACGCCTTTACAGGAAAACACAGGTAATGCAACCAAGGCCCGCTACAGCCTGCTACTTTTACCACCTCCTTTACTTTCCCCAGTTCCAGTCTTCCCCGAGCGCGCCTCGCTTTTGGCCATAGATAGGCAAAACTAAGCGAAAAAGGCGTCACAGGCCGAAAGGGCAGTGCGAGAGGGGAAGACGGGGCCCCGCGGCCGTGAGCGCTTAGCGGAAGCTATGAAACAACACAGCACTTGCACCCACGCAACAAACGGACAAACCTAGGGAACAGCAAACTGCGTGCACCTGCTAATTACCCACGCATTAAGCAATCTAATAAAGAGAACTGCATAAGACCTGCACCATTCCCTTAAAGAAGCCAGTTCCAAGCAGTGGTAAAAGCGTAGAAATGAACCGATAGAGGTTTTAGCTAACCAGCAGGTTACACCCTCTAATATCTGAATTGTCAAACCGGCCCAGTATCTCAAAAGAACCATCGGCATAGAGTTTTCCTAAGTCTTTGGTTTCTAGAAAGGCACAGGAATCTACGTTGGCCAGGTCAATGACATTCACCCCGCCAGAACCAGCGTCACCGGTTACGGAAAAAGGATCGTTCACATCGCGCACCAACACCCGCAACGTGCGCGCTGGCTGGAAAATACCTGCTCCGGTAGAATATGCCTGCGACAGGAGTTCGGTCATGCCGTATTCTGAATGGATCTTGTCCACCCCCAAAGCCTTGGTTAACACCGCGTGCAGTTCTTCCCGTACCATTTCACGCCGACGGCCTTTCATGCCTCCGGTCTCAAAAATAGTGATTGCGCTGAATGCCTGATGATCTACTTCCTCGGCCAAATCCAGCAGCGCATAGGTCACCCCGAAGAGATAGACTTTCTTGTTTGCGGCTTTGGCCTCACCAACGGCTTGGCGCAGGTCTGCATGGTTCTTAAGGTAGAACCCGGGGTGGGGTTGGCCGCTCACCTGCATGAAATGGTCTACCATCATGACCAGCGAAGAATCTCCCTGTTCCAGGTAAGAAGGCAGCAAGGCCAACACCACACAGTTTTCCAGCGGGCCGTAGGTTTCCTCAAACAGATGTTGGGCGTGTTGTGTATAGAAGTCCGTTTCGGCCACCAGGTGCTGGCTTCTCTGTTGCAAGGTGGTGCCGCTGCTCTTGAAGATTGCCTGCGGGGTGAAGGGGTGCGACTGAACCGTATGCGTTTTGAAAAATTCGATGGGCAGAAAAGGAATCTGATGAAGCTGCTGTACGTTTTGGGGGTCTTTTCTTAAAAAGGCCAGATAATCACGGTACAAAGGGGTGTGCTTGGCTTGGTACTGGAATAATTCCAGCGCCACCGCTTCAAAATTCTGGGGGCCTTGATGGATGATATTCTTTTTGAACGCTTCAGGAAAACCCATGGGGGATGATGCTAAATTATACAACAAAGTAATTAAGTGCGCGTTATGATTTGTACCTTAGGTGCTCATAAATACTCTATGAAAAAACGTAGACTCCTGTTTGGTCTGGCCTTAGTATTTGGTTCACTGGGCTTACCCTCCTGTTACGAAGAACCTGAATTTGACTTAACCCCCAACCTCACTTTCAGAGGCATTGAACAACGTACCCTGCGCAATCCACAGAACGTCACCTATGACTCCCTTATTCTGGTGACCCGCTTTCAGGACGGCGACGGAAATCTGGGCCTGTCAGAAACCTTGTATCCTGAAGATATTCAGCCTCCCTTTAACGTAGGCGGATCTAGCTTTCATAACATGCTCTGCAACGTCTATAAGAAAACAAACGGCAGGTTTGAGCAAATCAGATTTCAAGGAAATCCAATTAACTATAATGGGCGTTTCCCACGCGTTTCTACCATAGAAAGGGAAGAACCGTTGGAAGGCGATATCCGGTACAGCATCAATATTTTTGAGGAAACCAGAAACCCCAATGCGCTTCTAAGACGCGGCGATACCATACGGTTTGATGTGCAAATAATGGATCGTTCAGGCAATAAAAGTCCGGTAGTGACTACCTCAGAAGTGATCTTGTTCTCCCAACAGTAATTTACAATTTCCTTTACTTCAATCTCAAAAGCCAACGGCCTGCTTTCATGAAAGCAGGCCGTTGGCTTTTGAGATTTTTCACTGGCTAGTAAAGCGCAGGGAAACTCTCCGGGTCTGCCTCGTGCATTATGGCGTACACTCTTTCAAAGACATCCTCGGCGCTTGGCTTAGAGAAGTAGTCTCCGTCTGTTGAGTACGAGGGGCGGTGATCCTGGGCCGAAAGCGTAGCCGGCTTGGAATCCAGCCAACGCCAGGCCTCCTGCTCATCAATCACTTTCTGCAGCATATACCCGGTGGCCCCGCCCGAAACGTCTTCATCCGTAATCAACACCCGATTGGTTTTCCGGATAGAATCAGTAATCAAATGCTCTAGGTCAAAGGGCAAAAGGGTTTGTACGTCAATCACTTCCGCGGAAATGCCTACGGTCTGCAATTGCCCGGCGGCGTCCATGACCACTTTGCACATAGAACCGTAGGTGACAATCGTGATATCAGTACCGGTTCTCAAAACCTCGGGCATTCCCAACGGAACGGTGAATTCGCCAATGTTGGCCGGGATGCGCTCTTTTAAACGGTATCCGTTCAGAGGCTCCACTACTAAAGCCGGTTCATCAGACTTCAACAACAGATTGTAGAACCCAGCGGCTTGCGTCATGTTACGGGGCACCAACACGTGCATACCGCGCAAACTGTTCACAATCATACCCATGGGGGAGCCTGAGTGCCAAACGCCTTCCAGACGGTGCCCGCGCGTCCGGACAATCAGCGGTGCTTTCTGCCCGCCTTTGGTGCGGTACTGCAAGCTGGCCACGTCATCGCTCAGAATCTGGATGGCATACAGTAAATAATCCAGGTACTGGATCTCGGTAATGGGACGGAGACCTCTTAAGGCAGCCCCTATGCCCTGACCAACAATGGTACACTCCCTGATGCCGGTATCGGTGACGCGCAACTCGCCGTATTTATCCTGCAAACCGGCAAACGCCTGGTTCACGTCGCCAATCTTTCCTACGTCTTCGCCAATGGCGAATAAACGGGGCTCCCGGGCCAGTGCGGCATCAAAACAAGCCTGTAGCACTTCGCGGCCATCTACCAAGGGGCTGTTCTCTGTGTATTCGGGCTTTATTTCTTCCACCAGCAAAGCAGATTCCTCTGACTGGCTGTAGAGGTACGAGTTGTAGCGCTCGGCATTTTCGCCCTGTACGGTTTCCAGCCATTTCACCAAATCGCGTTTGGCCGCGCTTCTTTCCTTCCGGACGTAGCGCAAGACTCTTCTGGCCGCCCTGATGGCATCTGACCGAAGCGGGTTGATCACTTTGCTCAGTTCCTCTCTGATGGAAGCGATCTCTGAGACATTTTGCCCGCTGCTGCTTACCAGTTGGTCTAGCAGGTGCAGGCATTGTTTATGGTCTACCTGTATGGCGTTGTTGAAGGAAGTCCAGGCATTGGCCCGGGCAAGGCGTACGGCTTCTTTCGCTTCGGCCTCAATCTGGTTCAGTTCAGCGTGCTGGGCGTAACCGTTGGTGATCAACCAATTGCGCATCTGCTTGATGCAGTCATACTCTTCTTCCCAGGCTAACCGCTCTTTTGATTTGTAGCGCTCATGCGAGCCAGAGGTGGAATGGCCCTGCGGCTGGGTTACTTCCTCTACGTGAATCAATACGGGTACGTGCTGCTCACGGCAGATTTGGGTTGCCTGGTGGTAGACCTCACAAAGACCCGCGTAATCCCACCCTTTCACTTTGAAGATTTCGTAGCCCTGTTCGCCCGGAGCTTCGCGCTGGAAGCCGGCCAGAATCTCAGAGATGCTGCTTTTGGTGGTTTGGTAATGCGCGGGCACAGAAATGCCGTAGCCATCGTCCCACACTGAAACCAACATGGGCACTTGTAAAACCCCGGCGGCATTGATGGCTTCAAAGAAAACCCCTTCTGAGGTAGAGGCGTTGCCAATGGTACCGAAGGCGATTTCATCTCCGTTGTGGGAGAAGTCTGTGAATTGGTGCAGTTCTGGGTTCTGTCTGTATAATTTAGAGGCGTAGGCCAGCCCTAACAGGCGGGGCATCTGGGCACCGGTGGGCGAAATATCTGCGGAAGAGTTCTTGGCGGAGGTCTGTGGCTTCCATTTGCCCTCTTCATCCAGTAAACGCGTCCCAAAGTGACCGGTCATGCTACGGCCTGCGGTAGACGGTTCCTGCTCCACGTCTGTGTGGGCGTAGAGTTGCGCGAAGAACTGCTGTATGGTCAATTCGCCAATGGCGAACATGAACGTCTGGTCTCTATAGTATCCTGAACGGAAATCGCCGGGGCGGAAGAACCGCGCCATTGCCAATTGCGCCACTTCCTTGCCGTCACCAAAAATCCCGAACTTGGCTTTACCCATGAACACTTCCTTGCGGCCGGTTAAACTGGCCTGCCGACTCTCGCACGCAATGCGATAGTCCTGCAACATCTCTTCTTTGGTAAGGGAAAGCTGATTAATCCGTTCAACGGTTTGCATGCGTTTTCTTATAAGGTTCTATAAGGATTTTTAAAGCCAAAACTACGTAGATTTTACCCCATTTTCAAATGGTTTGTCTTGCCCCCTGTTAATCAAGTGATTTAGTGTAGCGTAAAGAACTTATTTTTCTTATTTTTGTTAACCCACTAACCGGGCTTTCTAACCGAAGCAAATCTTTAAAAAATTATGAAAAAAGTCTATCTTTTCCTTTCCCTTGTCCTAGTAGTGCTTACCCAAGGGATGGTTTCAGCACAAGGCGTGCTGACCTTTGAAAAAGACCTGCATGATTTTGGCAATGTGACCGAAGGGGTGCAAGCCATTTACGAGTTTAAATTCAAAAACACGGGAAACCAGCCGGTAGTTATCTCGCACGTGCAGGCCTCTTGCGGTTGCACTACCCCAGAGTGGCCCAAAGAAGCGATTTTACCCGGTAAAACCGGCGTGGTAAAAGCAGGTTATAACAGCGCGGGCCGTCCGGGTGCCTTCAACAAAACCTTGACTGTTACGTCTAACGGCAACCCAGAAACGCAGTCTTTGTTTATCAAAGGTACCGTTACGCCAAAAGCTGCCACTCCGGCTCCCTCTTCTACCGCCTCTGCCCAAGAAGTAGCCAAGTCGCCTAAAATTGAGGTAGCCAGCACCACCTATGATTTCGGCAAACTAGAGAAAGGCCAGAAAGCCACCGCTAAATTCACGCTTAAGAACACCGGTAAATCTGATTTGAACATCACCGGTTTACAGACTGCCTGCAACTGCGTAGCGTTCAAGATGAACCCTTCGGTAGTAAAAGCAGGACAATCTGCAAAATTGGAACTTACCTACAGCCCACAGGTGTTACAGGATAGAATTGAGGCGGTAACACTGCTTTCCAACGACATCACAGGCTTTGCTCCTACCCTTACCCTTAAGGCCAAAGTAGTAGAAAGCCTCGCAAAACAAAGTTCAGTTAAGGTAAACAAGGCGTCAGTGCCTTTTAAATAGTTTTTTCATAGTTTTATTTTGTACTAATGGCAGTAACTAAGTTGCTGCCTTTTTTATGTCTGTACATTTCTGTTTCTGCCGTGTTTTTGCAAAAAGAAGCGAAAAACCAGACGTACCCAAACAAACGTTGATTAATATCTGCTTTAACTTGCAAATCTCATAGCAGGTTGGTGTATATTTGAGCACTTTTTCACCAACTACTAAAAAATCAGAAAATGATAATTGGTCTTCCGAAGGAGATAAAAAACAACGAAAACCGTGTGGCCCTTACCCCTGGTGGCGTGGCGGAGTTTATTAAAAACGGACACACCGTTTATGTACAGGCTACTGCCGGTGAAGGGAGTGGTTTCTCAGATGAGCAATACGCCGCCGCCGGAGCAACCCTTCTTCCTACCATTGAGGAAGTGTACGGCATTGCCGAAATGATTGTGAAAGTGAAAGAGCCCATTGAGCAGGAATATAACCTTATCAAGGAAGGCCAGTTGTTGTTCACCTATTTCCACTTTGCTTCCTACGAGCCGCTTACCCATGCCATGATTGAGCGCAAAGCTACCTGCCTGGCGTATGAAACCGTTGAGTTGAAAGACCGTTCCCTTCCTTTGCTTGTTCCTATGAGTGAAGTAGCGGGGCGCATGGCTCCGCAGGAAGGCGCCAAATACCTGGAGAAACCCTTGAAAGGCCGTGGTATTTTATTAGGTGGTGTACCAGGCGTGAAGCCAGCCAATGTATTGGTGCTAGGCGGTGGTATTGTAGGAACCCAGGCCGCTAAAATCTCTGCCGGTTTTGGGGCTAACGTGACCATCATGGACATCAGCCTGAAGCGTCTGCGCGAACTGGATGACATCATGCCCGCCAACGTAACCACGGTGATGTCCAACCACTACAACATCAAAGAAGCTATCAAAGACGCAGATTTGATCATTGGCGCGGTTCTTATTCCCGGCGCGAAAGCCCCTCACCTGATCACCCGTGACATGCTGAAAGACATGCGCCCGGGTACCGTGTTGGTAGACGTAGCCGTAGACCAGGGCGGTTGCATTGAGACCTGCAAACCCACTACCCACGAGAACCCAACCTTCATCATTGACGACGTGGTGCATTACTGCGTAGCCAACATGCCAGGGGCCGTTCCTTACACTTCTACCCTTGCCTTGACCAACGCCACCCTTCCGTACGCGATATTACTGGCCAACAAAGGCTGGAAACAAGCCTGCCTAGAGCGCGATGAGCTGAGATTAGGCTTAAACGTGGTAGACGGCAAGGTAGTGTACCCCGGCGTAGCCGAAGCGTTCAACTTACCATTGACAGACGTAGCCCAAGTATTGGCTTAATTCTTATTATCTGCCAAAAAGCCCTCTCTTTTAGCCAAGAGAGGGCTTTTTGTTTTTACTTCGATTTCTCAAAAGTAGCTTCAAAACCCCTATTGGGTGGGTAATTGGTGCACCCTTGAGGGTGATGGTGGAAAGCCAGAACCTACCCCTACCCCTCCCAGGAGGGGAATACGCCTTTGCGGTAGAATACAAGTAAATCCGCGCCATAGTAAGCCTTTACTACATTTATTGCTACTGCCATTACTTACTTTCCCCAGTTCCAGTCTTCCCCGAGCGCGCCTCGCTTTTGGCCTTAGATAAACTTGAACTAAGAGCAATAGACTTTTCAGGCCGAAAGGGCAGTGCGAGAGGGGAAGACGGGGCCTCGCGGCCGTGAGCGCTTAGCGGAAGCTATGCAAAGAGCCGCACCTGCACCCACGGAACAAACGGACAAGCCAAGGAAACAGCAAAAGGCATGCACCCACCAATACCCACGCAACAAGCAACCAAGGAAGCAGCAAAAGGCATGCACCAGCTACTTTTCAGCAGTTGATCAATAGAAATAAAAGAACAATCTCACCCCCCCGTTTTAAGGCTGATTTCCTGAAAAGACGGCAAAACAGGAAGGGGCGTGATCTGGTTGGTTTCTGCCTGAACATGCCAGCAGTAATGCTCCCGGCCGTTGCTAACCAGTAAATAAGGAGCGGCTATGGTTTGGTTGTAAACCGCCACTTGCCGTACAGTGGCTTCCGTGATGGGTACCTGGGGGGCTTTACATTCCACCAGCAGCAAAGGAATCCCTTCTGAGGAATACACCCGTAAATCGGTACGCTTTTGCAGGGTGTTGTATTTGGTGCCACGCTCCACACTCATCAAGGCCAGCGGATACTGCAAATGCTCGTGCAGCCAGTGGATAAGGTGCTGCCTCACCCATTCCTCGGGGGTTAAAACTACATATTTGCGGCGCACCTGATCCAGAATAAATGTTTTCCCTTCATAATCCTTAAGTTTGTAGGAATATGCCGGCAATGAAAGCTGATCCATGCGCCAAAAGTACTAAGTTGGAAGCAGAGCAGTTGTTTTTAAGCCGTTTTTCTCAAAATCGAACCAAAAGAAACTATGAAGACAAAACAGGAGATTGTGGAGAACTGGCTTCCCCGGTACACGGGTAGGCCCCTCAATGAATTTGGCGAATACATCTTACTGACCAATTTCCTTAACTACGTGGTGATGTTCGCCAACCAGTTTGAGGTGGAGATCAAAGGCTCTGACAAACCCATGCAGACCGCCACGGCCCATAACATCACCATCATCAACTTCGGGATGGGAAGTGCCATGGCGGCAACCGTGATGGATCTCCTCTCGGCGGTGAAACCGAAGGCGGCCCTGTTCCTGGGTAAATGCGGAGGCTTGAAGAAGTCGAAGTTGGGAGATTTGATCCTTCCTATCGCGGCCATTAGGGGCGAAGGAACGTCTGATGATTACCTGCCACCAGAGATTCCTGCTCTTCCCTCCTTCCGCTTACAGCGCGCCGTTTCGTCCATGATCAAAAAGCATGAGATGGACTACTGGACTGGTACCGTGTACACCACCAACCGCCGCGTGTGGGAGCATGACGAGGAGTTCAAAGAATACCTGCGCTCTATTCGCGCCCTGGGCGTGGACATGGAAACCGCCACTATCTTTGTGGTAGGCTTTATGAACGATATTCCGCACGGGGCTTTGTTGCTGGTCTCTGACAACCCCATGACTCCGGACGGTGTGAAAACCGCCGAAAGCGATCTGCGCATTACCAGTGACTTTGTAACCAAACACCTCCAGATTGGAATTGATTCTTTAATGGAACTCCGTGACTCCGGAGAATCTGTAAAACACCTGCGCTATGAATAGAAAATGGAATTTAGCGGGCTTGGCTGCCTTGCTGGGGCTTTCCCTCTTTTCAGCCTGTACCCAAGGCGAAAAGGCCGATCTGCTGGTGTACAACGCCACCGTGTACACCGTCAACCCCAGCTTTGACAAGGCGCAGGCCTTTGCCGTGAGAGAAGGCAAGATTCTGGAAGTGGGCACGTCAGAGACGTTGCGCCAGAAGTACAAGGCCACCCAAGAAGTAGACGCGCAGGGCAAACCCGTGTACCCGGGCCTGATTGACGCACACGCGCACTTCCTGGGGTACGCCATGAACCAGCGCGAGGCCGATTTGGTAGGCGCCACCTCCTTCACGGAAGTGGTACAGCGTCTGCAGGCCCACCGCCAGGCGTACCCGCAGGCGGCCTGGCTTACCGGCCGGGGCTGGGATCAGAACGACTGGCCAGGAAAGCAATTCCCCTCCAAAGACACCCTGGACGCGCTTTTCCCCAACGTACCCGTGATCATTGAGCGCATAGACGGCCACGCCTCCCTGGCAAACCAGAAGGCGCTGGATTTGGCGGGCGTCACGCCGCAAACCACCGTTGTTGGGGGCAAAGTGGAAGTGAAAAACGGGAAACTCACGGGTTTGCTCGTAGACAAAGCCGCGAACCAGGTGGTGGCGCAAATCCCCTCTCCCTCGGTAACGGAGCTAACCCAAATGCTGAAGAAAGCCGAGCAGAACCTGTTTGCCGTTGGCCTTACCTCGGTGGTAGACGCCGGTTTGAGCAAAGGCTCGGTAGACCTGCTGGACTCCCTTCAGAAGAAAGAGGAACTGCGCATCAGGGTTTACGCCATGCTGAGCCCATCTCCTGAAAACAAAAGCCACTACTTCAAGAACGGCCCCTACACCACCAACCGGCTCACCGTCCGGTCTTTCAAAGTTTACGGCGACGGAGCACTGGGCTCCAGGGGGGCCTGCCTCATTCACCCGTACTCAGACCGGCCCCATGAAACCGGGTTTCTGCTGGAAACGGTGCAGGAGTACAAAGACCTGGCGGCTGAGATCTACCAGCACAATTTCCAGATGAACACCCACGCCATCGGGGATTCTGCCAACCGGCTCATTCTGCAGATTTACGGCGACAACCTGAAAGGCAAGAACGACCGCCGCTGGCGCATTGAACACGCGCAGGTGGTGCATCCCGCCGATGTTCCGCTGTTTGGCAAGTACAGCATTCTGCCGTCGGTGCAGCCCACGCACGCCACCTCAGACATGTACTGGGCCGGTGAACGCCTGGGGTTAGACCGCGTGAAACATGCCTATGCGTTTAAAGCCTTGTTACAGCAAAACAACATGATTCCGTTGGGTTCTGATTTTCCGGTGGAGCATATCAATCCGCTGTTTGGCTTTCACTCGGCTATTGCGAGGCAAGACGCTAAAAATTACCCCGAAGGTGGTTTCCAGATGGAGAATGCCTTGACCCGCGAAGAAGCCTTGAAAGGCACTACCATTTGGGCTGCATACGCCAACTTTGAGGAAAAACAGAAAGGCAGTATTGAACCCGGCAAAGTAGCGGATTTCGTGATCTTGGATCAAGACATCATGACCATTCAGCCGGAAGCCATCAGAGACGTGAAAGTGATCAGCACCTTTTTGAACGGAGAGAAAGTGTACAGCAGAAAATAGCCATTTACCGCCTCTTTTTCTAAAAACGCCTCAGAAACGAAGAAGGGCATTCTGTTATGGATGCCCTTCTTCGTTTCTGAGGCGTTTAAGGTTTTAGAACACAGAGGGTTCAACAGGTGCCAGTTTCCGGGTTCTGATGGAGAACAGCAGGGCCAGGCCAATGACAAAAAAGACCAGCAAGGTGAGAATGCTGTTGCGCATAGACCCAAAGATTTGCTCGGTAATGCCAAACGCCAAGGTGCCTAAAGCCAAGCCCACTTTGTCGCAGATGTCATAGAAACTGAAGAAAGAGGCGTGGTCTGTGGTTTCAGGCAACAACTTACTGTAGGTAGACCGGGAAAGCGATTGCACCCCTCCCATCACGGCTCCTACTACAAAAGCCAATACATAATATTGATTTCCGGTGGTGACAAAATAAGCACCTATGGTAATGCCCACCCACACCAGCACCGCCCACACCAACGCCATGGTATTCCCAACTTTCCCCGAAAGCCACGCAAAGAAATAAGCTCCGCCAATGGCTACGGCCTGAATAATCAATAATACAGTAATTAAAGCATTATCGGGTAAATTCAGCTCTTTAGAACCAAAAAGGGAGGCCACGTACATGACGGTTTGCACGCCCATGTTATAGAAAAAGAACGCCATCAGAAAACGCTTGAGCAAGGGCAACTCTTTCAGCATGCTGACTACCCTGCCCAGTTCTTTGAACCCGTTCAGCAGATAATTTCCTTCGGCTTTCTTCTTGTAAGGGTTATTGGGCAGGTACGCAAACGAATACTGCGAGAAGCCAAACCACCAGAGGCCCGTAATCAGAAAGGAGATGCGTGGCGGCAACCCGGCATCTTCAATACCCAATTTCTCGCTGTTCAAGACCAAGGCCAACGAGAAAATCAACAGAAGCATACTGCCTATATACCCCAAAGAAAAACCACGCGCGCTCAATTTGTCAAAGTTGTCTTCCGTGGCGATTTCGGGCAGGTAGGAATTGTAAAACACAATGCTCCCGCTGAAGCCGATGGCCGCCACCATGAACAGCAATACCGAGAGGGAAAAAGTCTCTTCGGTGAAAAAGAAAAGCCCCATGCAGGCAGTAGAGCCCATGTAGCAGAAGAAGCGCATAAAGTTCTTTTTGTTTCCGCCGTAGTCTGCAATGGCGGTGAGTAGAGGACTCAGGAAAGCAATGGTCAGGAAAGCCCCGGTTAAGGCATAACTATACAGGACAGAGGCCGATATTTCAATTCCGAAGAAACTGACGATATCGCCATTGTTTCCTCTGGTGAGGGCGACATAATAAATGGGGAAAATGGCGGTGGTGATGACAAGCGAGTAAACAGAATTTGCCCAATCATAAAAGCACCAGGCTTTCATGATTTTAGGGTCGTTTTTAAGAGTGGTCTGCATCATAGGGGCAACTAGGCCTTGGTAAAGTCAATTTGGAGTTCTAGTTAAGCAAAATACTGAAATATTGAGACATACATTTTGATTTTAAACGGGAATTATAGGATAACTTAAAGGTTCTTATACCTTTGCAGTACACTTAATCTTACGTATATGGGTACACCAATACTTACCCAAGACCAGGAACTGCACCACCTGCTCAAAACAGATGAAAAGCTTTTCATGGAAACGCTGTTCAAGCAGTACTACGCATTATTGTGCAGAACAGCCGTGCGTTTCACCAAAGACACCGAGGCGGCCGAAGATCTGGTGCAGGAAGTCTTCTGTAAAATCTGGCAAAACCGTGAGGTGCTGGAGGTAAACACATCTTACAAGGCGTACCTTATCAGGTCGGTGACCAACCAGGCTTTGAACTACCTGGAGAAACAGAAGCGCCTGGTGTTGGCAGAAGACACCTCCCCCTTTGAAGCCTCCCTTTCGGCCAACACTACTATGGAACTGCTAGCCGGAACCGAGATGGAAAGCCGCATTCAGCAGGCCCTGAACGATTTACCGCCCCAGTGCCGCCTTATCTTTGAAATGAGCCGGTTTGAGGAATTAACCTACAAAGAGATAGCCGAAACGCTGCAACTTTCCCCTAAAACGGTTGAGAACCAGATGGGAAAAGCCCTGCGCATGTTGCGTGAGCGTCTGCTGTTTTTATTTATAACGTGCTCTTTCTTAATAACTTTAACTGAGACTGGCAAAACTTTAACATTAGTTTAACAAATGATTGAAGTGGGCATAGGGGTTACCCTCCTTTCATCTGTCTTACAGATACCACGACACTAACACTACCATGACACAAACAAAACCGAACACCCACGAGAACCCAGAATGGGTCTTGATGGCGAAAGCTTTGCGCGGAGAGCTCACCGAAGAAGAACAGGTTGCATTTTCTGCCTGGTTAAACCAAGATGAAGCACACACGCAACAATGGACAGACGCGCTGGAAGTTTGGGATCAAGTTGGCGCAGAACAAAACCAGGCCTTCCAGCCAGATGCAGACCTGGCCTGGACTAAACTGAGCGCCAAACTAGAGTTTCCTACAGAGACCAAAGTCATTCCGCTGATACCCGCTGAGCCAGTTGCCTCTTTAGAGCCAACCGTAACCGTAGAAAGACAGCTCTCCCCCTGGAATACCCTATACAAGTACGCCGCCGCGCTTGTTCTGGCCGCCGGTTTAGCTTGGTTAGGGTATTTGCAATTTAACACGTCCTCTTCTGCCTGGGCCCAGGTAGCCACCGCAGCCGGCCAAAGGCAACTGATTTATCTACCAGACAGCAGCCAGGTGACCCTCAATGAAAATTCGACCCTCCGCTACCAGACCGCTTTCAATGGCGCTGAGCGCCAGGTGGAATTGGTGGGCGAAGGTTTCTTTGAAGTCAGGAAAAACCCAGAGCAGCCGTTTATTGTGAAAAGCGGTAACGCCCAAACCAAAGTACTAGGCACGTCCTTTAACGTGAGGGCCATCAAGGATGAGCCAAACGTTTCGGTGGCGGTGGTTACCGGCAAAGTAGCTTTCTCTTCCCTGAAAGACCATCAGCAAGTTCTGCTGACCCCAGGGTTTACCGGACAGCTTTCGGCCAATGGCCAACTTGCCAAGAAACAGACGCTGGAAACTTCTGCCAGCACCTGGCGGACGCTGGAATTTGACAATACGTCTATCAAGGCTGTGGCGCAACAATTAGAAGCGTATTTCAAAGTTTCTGTGGCCATCCCTGACCAGAAGCTGCAAGCCTGCACGTTCACCGGCACGTTTGAGAACCCTGAGTTAGATGAAATCCTAGCGGTTTTGATTGCCTCATCAGATTTGAAAATAAGCCGTTCTCAAACCGGATCTTACACCATTGAAGGGGCAGGTTGCCAATAAGTACCTTTCCCCTGCAGAGGTATTTGAACACCATCATGCACCTTAGAGTAAGTTTCCATTCCCTCTTGCTACTCTGTTTTCTGGGCATCTTCACGGCCTGTGACATTTTAGGTGACAGCCCCTGTTTAGAGGGAGATGGCCAAAGCAAAACAGAAGCCAGGGCTGTACCCTCCTTTACTGGAGTGGACATGCGGATAGCCGGAAATGTCTATGTCACTGCCGGGCCAAAGGCTGAAGTGAAGGTGGAGAGCTTCGCCAATCTTCTACCCGAAATTGTGACCGAACTGGAAGGCAGCACCTTGGTAATCAGATCAGAATCTTGTTTAGAATATTCTGATGAGGAAACCACCGTGTACATCACCTTACCAGACATAGAATACGCCGAGCTCCAAAGCTCCGGGCAGATGAGGATTCAAGCAGTGCCGTCCTCTAAGGGTCTTAAGATAAGATTAACCGGTTCAGGAACTGTCAGGTACCTGGGAAGCACAAACCGCATCCAAGTTACCCACACTAGCTCAGGCGACGTAGACTTGGATGGCTTTGTCTCTCACCTGGAGACCACGTTGACCGGCTCAGGAAAAATTCTCGGGTATTCTCTTCGGGCAGATACGGTGGAAGCCAAATCAACCGGTTCCGGACACCAGCAGATTTGGGTAGATAAAGTTCTGGAAGCAACAGTTAACGGCAGCGGAAACATATATTACCGCGGCTCTCCTTCTCTCGTCTCCACGTTTACCACAGGTTGGGGCAAAGTACTACAGGATGATTGAATCATTCCTTCTGTCATCCTGTAAGGATCTTGGAGCGAATTGGGAATGAAGTGAATAAACGCCATTGCCGTTTGTAACCAAGATCCTTTCAGGTTAATAGGAATAGGTTCCTTTCTGCGCTTTGGCTTTCTTTGGGGGATTGACAGTGACATGCCTTCTGCTATTCCCTTGGCTTGTCTGCTTCTTGCGTGGGTGCAAATACTTTGTTGTTTCATCTTTGGCGGTAAGCGCTCACGGCCGCGGGGGCCCGTCTTCCCCTCTCGCACTGCCCTTTCAGCCTGGGAAGTTCTCTTCTCTTGGCTCATGTCTATTCAGGGCCAAAAGCGAGGCGCGCTCGGGGAAGACTGGAACCGGGGAAAGTAAGTAATGGCAGCAGTAAAAGTATGCCCGCTCTTCCGGAGTTCCACTCCGGAAGCAACCTGCCGGGGAGTTCCACTCCCCTTCTTTTGCCGTGGCTCCCGGCAGAGTGGAAATCCGCAGCAGACAGGTTCGGGAGTAGAACTCCCGAATAGCAAGGGTAGTAATTAGGGGCTAGCTGTATTGCCTCTCTTCTCCTATAAAGGCGCATTCCCCTCCTCGGAGGGGTAAGGGTGGGTTCTGGCGCTCCACCATCTCCCTCAAAGGCGAACCAATCATTGCACAGGGGTATAAAATTCCAGTTTCAACATCCCGCAGATTCTTTGCGCTAAACCTTTAAGTAACTGCTAAGCAACTTACTTTCTTGAGGAGTGCTCAAACATTTTAATCTATTCCCCAAAGAGGAACTGTTTATTGCCTGTTTTCGGTAAAAGACCCTTAAAACGGATTCCGCTAATAACTCAGGCTAATGCCACTCATAGAACCTGTTTAGAGTTTTCATAAACCGGCATTTAAAGCAATTCCCCTGGTGCAGGCGTCCGTTTGTGCCGTCGTTTTCAGGCTGCTTTTACAAAAACAGGCCAAAATCAAGAGGTTTATTTATACTCTGGCGTAAGCATCCGCTTGTACCTCTGTTTTTAGGTTGTTTTTCTGAAAACAGGCAGAAAGCTCCAAACAGCTTCATAGTTTTAAAATTCTGTTTTGAGCCTCTTTTTCCAAAAACAGGCAAGAAACGCGCGCTTTGGAGAAGGAGCATTTACCATTTACTTTCTAGGATGCAGCTTTAAATTAAAATATCAATACAGAACACAGCTAAATTCCTATTTCATGATAATTGAATTTTGTAAATATTCATGAATTTCAGAAATTAGCGAGCAGATTTCTGCCGTTTACCAACATCCATCCCCTTCAAATGACCGGTTTTGCTTAAACAAGTATGCCTCTGTTTTTGTGTTGTTTTCCTGATCTTCTTCCCCTTGAGATCGGGAGCGCAGGAATTACCGGCTGGGGTGTCTGTTTCCTTTCACTACCAGAATAAAACCTTAGAGCAGGTTCTGGAAGATTTGCAGAAGCGGTATTCTCTGAATTTTTTCTATAGCAACAGTCAACTGCCACTTACTACTAAAGTTTCCTGCGCGGCTACCTCGCTCCCTTTAGAGAAAGCCCTGCAAGCTTTATGTGCCTGTGCTGATCTTTCCTTCCAGATTATTGGGGAACAGATTGTCCTAAAACCAAAGAATGGGATGAAAGACAACGCTGTTTCTTTGAAGACCTTTACGCAAACCCTACGAGGAACCGTGATAGATGCCGGACTAAAAACGCCTTTGATAGGTGCCACCGTCTCCCTCCTATCCGTTGATCCCAACCGGGCCGTGAGCACCGGCCTAGACGGATCTTTTGCGTTGGAAAAACTACCAATTGGCAGACATACCCTTCAGGTTTCTTACCTGGGGTACAAAGACGCTGAGCTGCCGAATATTATGCTTGTGTCAGGAAAAGAAACGGTCATCTCTGTCCAAATGGAAGAAAGTTTCATTCAGCAGGCCGAAGTGTTAATTGAGGCCGAAAGAGACAAAGCCCTTCCCCAGAACCTACTCATTTCCTCCAGTGTGCATACGCTTCGTACCGAAGAAATCAACCGGTTTGCGGGCTCCCGGCAAGATCCCAGCCGGATGGCAGCCAATTACGCGGGCGTTTCCAGTGCTTCAGACCAGCGGAACGATATCATTGTGAGAGGCAATTCTCCCTTAGGTGTTCTCTGGCGCCTGGAAGGGGTAGAAATTCCCAACCCAAACCATTTTACGTTCACGCCTAATACCGGTGGGGCGTTCAGTATGCTCAATAACAACCTGCTGGACAATTCAGACTTCCTGACGGGCGCCTTCCCCGCCGAGTACGGAAACCGAATTGGGGCAGTCATGGACGTACGCTTACGGGAGGGCAATAACAAAAGAGTAGAGAATACATTACAGATTGGCCTGAACGGAATGGAAGTGGTCACGGAAGGCCCCTTAGTGAAAAAGTGGGGCGGCTCTTTTCTGGGCAGTATGCGTCTCTTTACGTTTCGGCCACTGGAAGAATTAGGAGTGAACATTGGCTATCAAGGTCTGCCCAGATTTCAGGACGGCTCCTTTAAAATTGTGTTGCCTACGCCTACAGCGGGCAAGTTCTCTGCCTGGGGCATTGCCGGTAGCAGCAGCGTCACCATTTATGACATAGACGAAGATACTACCACCTGGGGAAAGGTTCATTATAGGCTGGAGCCCACCTTGTACAACCAGATGTACGCTTTTGGAGTGCATCATACCTATTCTAAGATCCCTAAAACAGTCACCGAACTGATCATCTCTACTTCGGGCAGCCAGGTAGAGGCCACCAGCATTGCCACCTTTAGGAATCTCACCTCCAGATTGTTCTACTACTTGCGCAATTACGAAAGGCAACTCATAACCCGGTTTACTGTCACCCACAAACCTACGCCTGGGCTGTTGTTCAAAAGCGGCTTCACCTGGCAGAAAATGTACTACAACAACCAAGAAATCATGTATCAATATCCCAGGGATGTGTACGAGATTCCGCTGGATGCCCAGGGTTCTGCCACCTTGTTACAAGGCTATTTTCTGTCTAAGTATTCTATCTCCCCCCAACTTGACGTGCAGGCCGGATTATACGCCCAAAAATTTTCCATTGGGGAGCGGTTAGCCGTAGAGCCCAGAATCACGTTTGATTATTATATTACGGATGCCCACAAAGTCCACCTTTCCGCCGGATTCCACAGCCAAACCCAACCCTTGGTTTACTATGAATACAGGTTCTTTTCGCAAGAACAGCCTGTTTTCAATCAACCGTACAACCAACTGGATTTTACCAGAAGCCGTCAGGTTGTGTTAGGCTATAACTACTCTCTCAATTCAAGTTGGCGTCTAAAAGCAGAGGCATACTACCAGTACCATTATAATGCTCCGGTAAGTAAAAGAGAGGGAGAAGAAGCTTTCTCCATGCTCAACCTGGGCACCGACTACAGCTTTGTTACCGTAGACAGTGTTGTGAGCACAGGAACCGGCAAAAACTACGGCATAGAATTCACCGCCGAACGCTTTCTCAAAGATGGTTTCTACGCCTTAGCCAACCTCTCGCTGCTGAAGTCTACTTTCACCGGAGGCGATGGGAAAGAACGGCCAACCGCCTTTAGCATCGGCTTTATTTCTAACCTACTTTTAGGAAAAGAAATTAAATTGGGTTACGACAATAGACATCACCTTTCCTTGGATCTTAGAATCAATTATGCCGGGGGCAGAAGGTACATTCCAATTGACAAAGAAAGAACCAATCAAGAACCAACCGATAAAATTTATTACGATGTTGAAAATGCCTATATACCCAAACTCAGAAACTACTTCAGAACCGACCTTCGTCTCTCCTACCAGCTGAACACCAAGAAAACAACCCACTGGTTTTTTGCAGCCGCAGACAACATCTTCAACAGAAAAAACGAACTTTACTATGGCTGGGATTTAGAGGAGAATGAAGCAAAGGAATATTACCAGCTGGGCATTTATCCCTATTTAGGCTATAGAATACAATTCTGATTTACTCCCTTATAAATCAAGTATAAGAGCTACCCTATTCAAGCACTAATAAAGGTATTTCACATTAAGTTTAAATTGTTATTCATCACACTAAAACTAAATCAATTACCCCATCTCACTGCTTTGCATGTAGGGTTGTATTCTTTATTCTATTTAATACAAGCTCCCATAAATGCTCATAAGGTATAATCTCAATTTCAGCATAAGCGTCTCCGGGAGTTGGAGTCTTTTGCAATTTCTGATACAGATGGCTTCCTTTTTTATGGGTAACAGAATAATCAAAATTGGAGCTTACCAATACCGTTAAAAGCTTGAAAAAAATTCGACTGCGTTCACTAAAGCTATCCTTAAAGTGGTGCTGGGCGTACTTTTTCAAGGAGTCCACTCTATACTCTAAAGCTTCATAGTCAGCAATTTCAAGATAGTACATTACCTGTAAAATAAGGATTGCAACATTGAACCCTTCTTTATCCTTACTGTAGGTTGGGGCATTATGTACTAAACTTTGCCACTTCAACGGATTCTCTTTCTCAGGTGCTATAAATTGTAAGTAGGCCTCAAACAAAGTCCACCTTTCCTGGGCCAACTTATTTATTTTCTTAATAAAGGGGTTTTCCTGAACCTGATGCAACAACATATGCGCCACTTCATACTTCTTTGCATGGATAGCCAACAAAGTATAGTTCTCCATATAGGCAAACCAGTTGTTGCTTGAAGGACTAAAAGAAGGTAAATACGCATTAGCCAGAGCTAGGCCTTGCTCTAGTTTTTTAGCTCTTAAGTGAGCATATACCTGTATGAATTGATTATACCGATGATCAAATCTTTTTGCCACATTTTTATAGTCCTTTAAAATTTGTTCTGATCTATCTGTCAAATTAACAATTTGGTCAAAATTGCCATTTAACTCATGCAGCCACATGGAGAGCCTATAATAATTATTAAACGTTTCAAACGTTTTGGCATCTTGCCATATTTTATTCATTTTACCTAGTACCTGATCTACCCTTTGGAGGTAATCTTTTCGGGCTACAATTGAACGGCTGAGCTCTATATTGGCCTCTGAAAAAATCATTTCTGATTCCTGGTCAGCAGTCAGTTTAGACGTTACAGTTTTCAATTGGTCTACCGCTTTGTAAAATAGAGTTGTTTCTTTTAAATTAACATAAGCTTGAATAATCGCCCGCAAACACAAGGAAGAGATATAAGTGAAATCATATTCAGCCGCCTTAGACAAGGCTTGTTTCAGCAATGGCAAAGCCAGGTTATTGGCCCCCGCATCTAGCAAAACCCTTGCCTGCAAGAATTTTGCTAGGCAACTTTGTTCTATGGCATGTGAACCTTGGTTATTTCCTATGTTTTCATCAATGAAAAAAAGCTGATTCATTAACTTCTTCCTAAGTCTTGATTTAACCATTTTCAACCCTCCTTTATCCTGCCCATTTGAATAAAGAATAAGATTGGCGGAAGATTCGTCATGAATCTGGCCTGTTATAATTTCTCTATATAATTGCTTTTCTTTAGAATTAACGGTAAAAACATGAGGCGGCATGCCACCTCTTTTTTCAACTATTTGCACTAATTTTATTAATTCTTCCATTGTTCATAGATTCTTGAAATAAGGTGAACCATATTCAATGACTTTGATGTCTTTGACTATATAAGTAATTCTTTTTGCTTCAATATCAGTTTAAAATTACGTAAAATTACATTATGATACGATATAAATTAAATCAATAAAGAGCTATATATTAATAATTTTATATTTTTTATTAATATAACCATAGTTACAAATTCACCAGAAGTTTCCTTTTCTTCCCCTCCCCAATCACCCATATTTGTACCATACTTTTAAACATTCAATACAGCCATGATAGAATTACTACTCGCCCTCCTGCTTCAACTTGCTACCTTGAATGGAGATACAACAGTTAAAAAGGACAATGAAAAAGCCAAAGCGGCTACAACTTCAGTAAGTACTGCAGCGACAACTCAGGATACAGATTCAGGTTCTGAACCTAGCCGTGGCGGAACAGGTACCTGGGACACAAGAAACTAATACATCAAATATAATTGATAGAACGCCTCTTAAAGTTGATTCATCTCTATCTTTAGGAGTACTATAAATGAGCTAAGGCATTTTGAAGCAAGTTTTGTAATATTGAGCTGGGCTTATGCCTACATTGATCGCTCTATATGAAAAACTACTGCGCAAAATGCCTTAGCTTCATTTTTATATGTATTCTCTCCTGCACTTCTAAACCAGAAGAAACGGGCATTAGAATAAGATTTGATCAAGATCCAGAGTCACTACACCCTCTTAGCTATGGGAATGCTCCAGCACTTCAGATACTTAACCACGTATACCAAAGCCTATTAACTGTTGATTTAGCGGATAAGTCAATTCGTCCGTTACTTGCGGCAGAGCTACCAAGCGTACGCAAAACAGATTCAACCTCTTTATTTACTTTTTCCATTCGTCCCGAAGCCCAATGGGATAACGGATCACCCATCACTGCTCAGGACGTGGCTTTCTCTCTAAAGCTACTCCATAGTCCGCTTATTGACAATGAACGCTGGCGAGCTCAGTACGAATTCATCAAAGATATTCAGCTTTCCCAGAGAGATCCTAGAAGCTTTACTTTGGTCTGCTCTGGATATACACCTGAAATGAGGCTAATGGCAGGTGATTTTTTTGTCCTCCCATCTTATCAATTTGACCCAAAAGGTACCCTTGCTTCCGTCTCCTATCAATTGATAAGACAGAAATTTGATTCTCTTGCCCTTACCCCAACTTTTAAGGCCTTTGCTACCATTATTAATAATGTAGCTATGGCAAGAGATACTTCTTTGATTAAAGGAAGTGGCCCTTATAGACTAAGAAAGTGGAATGCTGGCCAGTCAATCACTTTAGAGAAAAAGAAGCCTTGGTGGGGAGACGGCGTTAATCCCCATGTTCCTGCACTACAGGCAAGACCAAGCCATATTGTTTTCCAAATAATACCTGATAATGCCTCCGCCATTTTAGCTTTGAAGGCTAGCCAATTGGAGTTGATGGACAACATTCCTTTGATTCCATTCCTGGAGATGCAGAGAGAAAGGAAGTACCAGCAACTTTTCAACTTTCACACTCCAACTTCCTATGAACTCATTTTCATGGGGGTTAATGGGCAAAATCCTATCTTACAAGATCGTTCAACCAGACAGGCTCTAGCCCATTTACTAGATATCCCCCAGATAATAAACTCTTTACAAGGAGGATTAGCAACCCCAACTGTTGGCTTTGTACACCCTCAGGAAAAAGAATTCTATAACTCAGATTTACCAATACTCAAGTTTGACAAACCAAAAGCCAGAAATTTATTACTAGCTGCCGGATGGAGGCAGACTTCTACCGGATGGGAAAAGAAGATAAATGGAAAAATTCACCAGCTAAAGCTTGATCTGTTACATAAAGTAGGCAACTCTGATTTTGAAAACATGAGTTTACTCTTTCAGCAGAATGCGAAATCACTGGGAATTCCGGTGACCCTTCAGGCACTGGAGAGCAGTCAGATAAGCGAGAGACTGCAAACCAGGAAGTTTGATCTCTATTTCAGAACATTGATAGGTAATCCATTCTCCTATAACCTTATTCCATTGCTCCATACTTCTAATGCTAAAAATGGCGGAGGCAATGTGACTAGTTTTGGAACCGCTGAGACTGACCTTCTCCTTGAAAAAATTGCCAATGAGGAACTGCCTGAAGAGAAAGCATTACTTTTGAAATCTCTTCAGCAAAAGATGCAGGAAGAAAGCAACATGATTTTCCTCTACTTTTCAAAAAACAGAATAGCGGTATCAAAGCAGATGGATTCTGTGATTATATCTGGTTTAAAACCTGGGTATGATGTGACCAGAGCTTTTTTAAAGAAATAAACAGCTATGTCGTTGTTGAATATATTCCTTCGACTCACCAAATTTATTCTCCTGCTTTGGCTCACCGCTTCCTGTGTTTTCCTAATGAGCCGCTTATTGCCTTCTGCCAATGCACCAAAAGGCATGGAAGACGCAGACCTTTCCATGCATGGGGCAACAAATGCTGCTATCCTTGAGCAAGTTAGAAGTGACTATCTGGAGAGAACGGGTTTAGGTAAGCCTCTCTTTTACTTCGATCTAGCCTTGAGGGGGCATGCATTAGCCGGAAAATTGCAAGCCACAGCAACTGACAGGCCGTGGGCTGAGAAGGCTGTTCTCTGGCATGGAAACAGAGAGGCCGAAAGTTTTTATTCCATTTGGCAGCAGTGGCAATTACGTGCGGCAGAGTCAGAGAAAAGAACGCTGCTCAACCATCTACTCTCCTGGTCAATCAGTGATTCACCCACAGACAGGGTTGTTCAAGAAAAGGAAATTGCAAACAGATTGCGTGCCTCTTCCCTTTCCGTTTCAAGCCAGCTTCTCACTTCTTGGCAAAAATTACGAAAGACGCCGTCTACCTTAACCAATTACCTGCCCGTTGTGCAATGGCACGGGAGTGATAACCTCTATCATGATTGGATGGTCAAAACCCTAAAAGGTGACTTGGGCGCATCTACGCAGGATTATCAAGCCGTTTCCTTTAAAATAAAAGAAGCCGCGGGTGTATCAATAATAGTAGGATTGGTAGGGTTACTTTTTGCGATGGTGGTTTCGTACTTCATGGGGTTACACTTCACAGAAAACCCATCAAGCGTATTTACCTATCTTACGCAGCAGTTTCTGTATGTATTGGATAGTATTCCGTCTTTCATGATCGCCCTCTTCTTACTTAGTATATTTTTAGGAGCTGGAGGTTCTATTTTCAACCCATTTTTGGTGGATGATGGCAGTGTTTTACTGGATATACTTGGAACACCGTCAATCCTGCTAGGAAGTCTTTGTATATCGCTCTTGCTCATCCCCCATCTTACGCTACAGTTTCACAGAAGCCTTGTTGCGCAAACCCAGGTTTTATACCAGCGCACAGCTTTAGCAAAAGGGCTTACTTTCAAGAAAACACTTCGGAAACACGCTTTACCCAATGCCTTACTCCCCAGTATAACCATTCTTAGTGAAGTCATTATTGGGTTACTGGCCGGTGTGTTGGTGGTGGAGATTACGTTTTCTTTACCTGGTTTGGGGAGCTTGCTGGCAAAGTCCATCCTTTCGGCCGATTACCCGGTATTGGTAGGATTAACCCTCCTGTTTCTGATTTTCAGGCTACTCATCGTGTGGCTTACAGAGCTATTGTATGGCTGGCTTGACCCAAGAATGAGAAGCAACTAAGGAGTTTATGGGAGAAACACCATCGCGACAGCCTTTATCGTTTGCTGAAAAAGCATCTATGTCCTGGCTAGTTCTTTTTTCAATTGCCGCCTTTATTTCCCAAATCCTGTTATGGCAGGGAAAACAGGCAGTAGCCATTCCAGAACAGGCCTACCTCCCTCCTTTCACTTCCGTAGAGCACCTTTTGGGAACAGACCAACTAGGCAGGGATGTTTTATATTATTTATTCCTCAGCTGCCGCACGGCATGGCTTCTAGCTGTACCGCCTTTGATTGTAGCAACCGCCATTGGTGTTCTGTTTGGTTCAGGAGCCGCCATTCTGGGCAATAATGGCGTGAAAATCACCGTAAGAAAACTTCTTACGCTGGCTTTGTTGCTAGTGGCGTACCTGGTTCTACATTCCATCATTCGCTACTGGCCTCCCTTGTCAGACTACCCGTTTACACGCTGGCTATATTACGGGAGCGGTATTCTCCTTTTATGTTATGTATTGAACCGAAAACCTGGTTCTGCTTTCTCAAAGAAAAGAACATTGCTGACCTTACCCGTAGACGAAGGGCTTCAAAAGATAATTGATCTCTGGTCTACCCTGCCAAAGTTACTTTTACTATTGATCCTTACCGCCTTCACTCCTTTTTCCATGCTCACGTTAATGGGCTGGATAACTGCCACCTACTGGGTCTTACCTGCCCGTATAGCCAGGGCCAGCGTTTTGCAGTTGAAGAAAGGATCTTACTATGAAACCGCACAGGCCCTGGGTATTCCCTTCAACAGAGTCTTCACCCATTTTATCTTACCCTCTCTGAAGGGGCCAATTCTAACGAACTTCTGTTTTGCTGCTTCCGGATTATTAGGGGTAGGGTCTACTTTGGCTTACTTAGGAATAGGGATACCGGCAGATGTGCCTTCATGGGGTAAAATGTTGGCAAATGCACGTTTTTCAGTTGAGGCTTGGTGGCTTTTGGTCTTTCCCGCCGCTTTATTACTGGGTAGTATCTTCAGTCTTCAGGTTTTAGGTCATAGTTTATCTGCTCAAAACAGGGACAAATCCGTTACAAAATAACCCTTTTTGTTCCTGTATTCCTACCATAATAACATGGAAACAATGGTATAAAGAGCAAAATACGCGTTTATCAGCACTTAAAGTACAATAACTTTCATGAAATATTCAAGTTATAGATATAATGATTCTTTCCTGTTTTGAGACCATAGTACCCTGTATTATTGTATCATAATAATAAGCAAATGGAAATGAATGTATCTGGGTCTAGTTTAATGAACACTTTACATCACCAATCTCACCTAACCGTAGATGTAAGGGCTTCCAAAAAGCCAGGTGGCCAAACTGCCCAGTCATTGCTTGGTAAGATAGGAACGTATTCTTCTACTTCCATATCTAACCTCATGGAATTCTCAACCACTAGCTTGTCAGAAGGCTTTGTGTTAGATGGATTCTTCTTAGGAACCTTTGAGTTTGATTCACTTACCGGCCACCCGGGAATACGATATTAAGTTTTTGAGTTGTCTTCCGTAGCCCCCCATACGGAAGTTAGTTTCTTGTTTCAGTTTTTTTGTTGTTTGTCTGTTTGCCTGCCGGCTTGTCACCGGCAGGCATTTTTTGTCTTAAATAACGTAAACAGAAGTCGCTTTTCCTTCATTCAATCAAGCGTTCATGTTTGACAAGATCAAAATTCATCAGCTCGTTTAAGGCGTGTTTTCTTTAAAACAAGCTCTAAACGGCTTCATGAAACAAAGAACCCGTTTAGAGCTTTGGGCAGAGTTTTCTTGTTCCATGCATCGGCACCTCCCCTTGGCGAAAGTGCCATCTCCGCCGCCTGTTTTGAGGCTGTTTTCTGCAAAACAGGCGCTAACCGGAAATCTTTACCAGAAGGCGAGCCCCTGCAAACGCTTTCGCCAGCACTTCATAAAGAATAAATTACCTCTCGTATATTTAGCGTGCGTTTTGAGGCGGGTACCACAACGGTTAAGGTTCCCAGGCTAATAGGCGAACAAGTGGAGCAACACTGATCGGGTGGGCTTGGGCGGGAAGATAGCTACCGGCTGGGGCCGAATGATAAACGTGCCGTGGAAAAAGATTTTGTATGTTTAGGCCGTCCTGAAGAGGAGCAAATTGAGGCCTACCCAAATTCTTATGCCGATTGCTAGAAAGAAACAGGAGCGAGAAAGATTTTGAAAGACCATAAAAAACACCGTGCCATCACCCAACCCGCCTACGGCAATTACAGCAGGCTGGAATGGGCTCTTCTGGGAACCACCTGCGGCACCATCAAAACCCTGGCCGAGTCCATCATCAATGCGTTAACGCCTGACTACAGATGCGGCTACGTAGACGCCCAACACACCAAAGACCAGGAAGAACCTGAAACAGGCCGATTGGGAGCCGGTGCCCGATTGGAGTACACAGACCAGATCACGTTTGATCAGTTCCATTTCCAAAAGCCGTTGAGCACCTTTCAGTTCCGTCAGATTTTCTCTGAGATGGATGCGGTTTTGGTGAATGGGAACCACCAACAGGCAAAAGCGCAGGTGGTCATCATGGACGAAAACAAAAAGGCCTCCCTGCAAAAAAGAATAGCCCAACTCACCAACGTGCAACTGATTTTACTAGCCGACAACGCCGACTCAGCTTTTGACTTTGTGCAGGAAGCTATCCCCGTCTGGCAGGAAATCCCGTTATTCCGCCTGCACGAAACAGGCAAAATCGTCTCCTTTTTCCAAAAACAGCTTAAAAACGCAACCCCGGTCTTGAATGGTCTGGTATTGGCAGGCGGACGAAGCCTGCGGATGGGGCAGGACAAAGGAGCCATTGCCTGGCACGGAAAAGAGCAGCGGTATCATGTGGCAGATCAGCTGAAAGGCTTGTGCCAAAACGTGTTTATCTCCTGCCGGGCAGAGCAACAGGCTTCACTAGAAGAGGGCTATGCCACCCTGCCAGATACTTTCACCGCCCTGGGGCCTTACGGGGCTATTCTGTCTGCTTTTCGGGAGCAGCCAGACGCGGCCTGGTTAGTCGTAGCCTGTGACCTTCCCCTACTGGACACGGCTACCCTGCGGTACCTGGTAGCGAACAGAGCCGTATCTGCCCTAGCCACCACGTTTGAGAGCCCACATGACGGTTTTCCCGAGCCCCTCATCACTATCTGGGAACCGAAGAGCTATCCTGTCTTGCTTTCGTTCCTGGCCCAGGGTTATACCTGCCCCCGAAAGGTTCTACGGAACAGTGAGATTCACTCATTAAAGCCTCTCAACCCAGATGCGCTCCTAAACGTGAACACCCCCGAAGAAGTAGAGAAAGCAAAGCAAAAGATGACGTAAGAGGGTAGGCTACTTCCCCAAATCCTCATGCACCATAACAAAAGTTCTTACTCTCTTCAAATGCTACTCCCATTCTCCTGTCAGAATGCTAGCCCTTAACCTGACCTTACGCCCTCCTGCTGGTGGTTTCCGGCGAGTCTGGAGACTCACTCATCCTAAGTCACGAGACTGGAGTCTTGCGCCGGTTAGTTCTACACCTGTGAGGTCTTGAAGCCCTCACAGGTGATGCGTTTTGAGCCTGTTTTCCGCAAAACAGCTTCAAAACGCATCACAGGGGCTCCTCGTTCCGTTCAAGTAGGTGACATCGCATGGGAGACAGAACCTACCCCTCCAAGGAGGGGAATACGCCTTTATAGAAGAAGAGGGGCAATACAGCTAGCCCCTAATCACTACCCTTGCTGTTCGGGAGTTCTACTCCCGAACCTGCCTGGTGCGGAGTTCCACTCCGCCGGGAGCCACGGCAAAAGAAGGGGAGTGGAACTCCCCGGCAGCTTGCTTCCGAAGTGGAACTCCGGAAGAGCGGGATTGGGTATACTAACTGCCTGTTACTACTTTACTTACTTTCCCCAGTTCCAGTCTTCCCCGAGCGCGCCTCGCTTTTGGCCATAGATAGACTTGAACTAAGAGCAAAAGACTTTCCGGGCCGAAAGGACCGTGCGAGAGGGGAAGACGAGGCCCCGCGGCCGTGAGCGCTTACCGTAAAAGATGAAACAATACAGCACTTGCACCCACGAGAAAAGCAGCCAAGCCAGGGGAACAGCAAACAACGTGCACCCACCAATCTCCCCAAAGAAGCCACTTCCAGACAGAGGCCAAAGTAAAGAAAAAAACCAATTGAGGTATTAGTTTTAATCAATAGTCTACGGTGTATCTGAAGCATAAGAAAAAAGCCCTGTAAAAATCTAATTTACAGGGCTTTTTTAACTATGATGCGGAGAGGGAGGGATTCGAACCCTCGATACCGTTACCAGTATACACACTTTCCAGGCGTGCTCGTTCGACCACTCTGACACCTCTCCGTGATCTCCGTTTTTCGGAATGCAAAGAAAGCCAGAAGCAACGGTATTTGCAAACCCGACGCATTCATTTTTTAGCTTAACTGCGGCGGGACATTTCACCCCGTAGGTCTTTTCCCAACAGGGTTACTTTCTCCTGCGGGGTAAGGTTCTGGGCCAGGACAAACATCAGCTTGGTAACGGCGGCCTCGGTACTAATGTCAGAACCGCTAACAACGCCCATTTCTTTCAAGTAGTAGCTCGTCTCGTACTGCCCCTGGTGCACCTCTCCTTCCTCGCATTGAGACACATTGAGAATTGTAATGCCACGGTCTACCGCTTCACGGAGGAGTTTCAGAAACCACGGATAGGTAGGTGCGTTTCCGGCCCCGAAGGTTTCCAGCACCAAGCCCTTCAAGCCTTTGGCTCTAAGTATAGCTTCAATCAAGGTTTTATTGATTCCGGGGAAAAGCTTTAGTACCGCCACCTGGCTTTCCAATTCCTGGTAAATCCGCAGGGGTTCGGTGGGCGGCGGCAGAATCACGGAGCGGTTGTACTCAATATCAATCCCGGCCTTGGCCAACTGCGGATATTTACCGGAGTGGAAGGCGTTGAAGTGCCGGCTTTCCACCTTGGTGGATCGGTTTCCGCGTAACAACACGGTATTGAAGAAAATAGAAACCTCGGGCACCAACGGTTTTCCAGAGCGGTAGGCCGAGGCTATTTCCATGGCAGTGATTAAGTTACGGCGGGCATCAGTCCGCATCCGGCCAATGGGCACCTGGGCACCGGTGAAAATGACCGGTTTTCCCAGATTCTCCAACAAAAAGCTCAGGGCCGAGGCACTGTACGCCATGGTATCGGTGCCGTGTAGTATCACAAAACCATCATACTCCTGGTAATTCACCTGTATGACCTGGGCTAGTTTTATCCAATGCTCTACGCCTATGTTGGAGGAGTCAATGGGCGGATCTAAACTAAGCACCGTCAGCATCACCTTGAATTGGCGCATCTCGGGCACGCGGTGAATCACTTCACTAAAATCAAACGGCACCAGGTGCTGGTCTTCTTTGTCAGAGACCATCCCAATGGTACCACCGGTGTAAATAAGCAAAATGGAAGCCTCAGGATCTCGCGGAGCCGCCGTATTGATATTTACCTTTAAGAACTTCATAGAATTAGGCAAAGAGGTTTCTTGCGTTGGCCGTGGTGGCTGCCGCTACCTCATCTAAAGTAATAGACTTGATTTCTGAAATCCGGTTTGCCACGTACGGCAGAAAAGCGGGTTCATTTCGTTTGCCCCGTTTGGGAACGGGTGCAAGATACGGACTGTCAGTTTCCAATACTACGTGTTTTAGATCAATCGCCTGTAGTACCGGTTCAAGCCCGCCGTTTTTGAAGGTACTTACGCCGCCTATGCCCAAAAGGAAATTCTGATCTACGGCGGCTTGCGCTTCCTCTACGGTACCAGAGAAGCAATGGAAAATTCCTCTCAAGGTACCGTCCTGTTGCTCTCGTATTATCTCAAAGGTATCCTGGAAAGCGTCACGGGTATGGAGAATGATGGGGATCTGGTACTTTTTGGCCCAGCCGCACTGGATACGGAGCGCCTCTTGCTGCTCGGGCACAAACGTTTTATCCCAGTAGTAATCCAGTCCGGCCTCTCCTACTCCTTTGAACGTACGTTTTTCAAACCATTGCTCCATCTCGTGCAGAACCTCTCTGTAGTCCTGGAAAACATGGCACGGGTGCAAGCCCATTAACGCGTGACACCACGGGTGCCGCTCCTCAATTTGCAGCATGGTGCCAATGGAGGCAAGGTCAATATTGGGCATATACACTTCGGCCACCTGGGCCTCCTGGGCGCGTTGCAGCATCTCTTCCCGGTCTTGCGCAAACTCAGGGGAGAAAACGTGGGCGTGTGAATCTATGTACTTCATGAATCTAAAATCTAGGGAACAGTTTTGAGCCTGTTTTCTGTAAAACAGCCTCAAAACGGCAAAGGTACGCAATTCAGTGCGTCGTGAAACTTAATACAACCTGCCTTTCCACCTGATTTTGAACGGCAGGAAGAAATAGATGATCAATACCAACGTGCTAACCAGGAGGTAAATTTCAAGAAAGAGGATGTCTGTCCATTTAGCTTTCCTATGCACATAAGAGACACATTTATGAACGAACATACTCTGCAGCACTAGTTTCCCGATGAAGATGGTGATCCAAATCCCGAAGGACGTATGGGCAAAGAATGGCAGCCACACCGGGTAGTACGAAGAATGGATCACAAACAGCAGCAGCATGTACCAGGGTAAGTGCACGGAGCCCCGCATCCAGCGACGACGCTGCTGCAAAAGGGTGGGCACATTGGGGGCAGGAAGTGAAAAGGCGAGCACTTCGGGTTGGTAGACGTTTTTGGTTTTAAATCCTTTGGCAAGCACCTGCTTGAAAAGCTGAACATCTTCGGTAATAGAAAATGGAATGGACTCAAAACCGCCCACGGCTTTATACGCTTCCCTGGTTACCAGCATGTTATTGCCCATGGTGGAAACGGCCAGGTTCCGGTCTGCCACTACCTGCATCAGCCCCAGATTATAAAGCCAGTCCAGCCGCTGCAGACGCTCAAAGAAACGGCGGCCTTTGGTGGTGGTAATGCCGGTGACAATGCCGGTGCCGGGGCTTAGGTACCGAAGCATGGTTTCTACCCAGTGGGGCGGTACTTCAATGTCAGCATCGGTGATGAAGAAGATGTCTGAGGTGGCCTGTTGGGCAAGTTGGGCCAGCACATTGGCTTTGCCTTTGGTACCCTGAATGTCATGGAGAATGCCGTGGCAGGTGACATACGGGTGGGTTTGCCGGAAAGCCTCTATCAGGTGGCGGGTATTATCGGTGGAACGGTCATCGCCAACCAGCACCTCTAACCGGTCTTTGGGGTACTTGAGCCGGTGAATGGCCTCCAGGCACGTAGTAATGTGCTCTTCTTCGTTACGGGCCGCAATTAGGATACTTACTCTGGGAAACTGCGTGAGCGGCGGAACAACCCTGGGTTTTCTATTCCACCACAGGCTCAGAAGAACCGTGAAGATGGAAAAATAGAGAATTAGGAATCCAAGGGAAAAGAGCATCCGCTACAGGGTTTTGAAAGAATATCCCAGCTCAGAGAAGTGGCGCAGTAGCCGGGGCAATACATAGCGCAGGTTTCGCTCCGCCTTCAGGCTGTCATGAAACACCACCACAGATCCGGGGCCGGTTACTGAAATCGCCTTGGCCAGGCATTTCTCCGGTGACAGGGTGGCGTCAAAATCATAGGTGAGGGTGCTCCACATGACAATCTGGTACTCTGGCTCCAACATACGCAGATGTTGCCAGGTCAGTTGACCATGGGGCGGCCTGAACAATTTTCGCTGGTTGGTGGTGCCCCCCACCTTTTCCAGCGCCATCTGGCATTGGTGTATTTGGCTGCGGTACGCGGCGGGCGACAGATTCCAGGCTTTTACGTGTTGGTGGGTATGGTTCGCCAGAAGATGTCCCTGGTTCAAGACCTGCCGCGCGATGCCGGGGTAACGCTCCAGGTTTTCCCCCACGCAGAAGAAAGTGGCTTTGGCCTGGTAAGCAGCCAACTGTTCCAGCACAAACGGCGTGACCACCGGAATGGGCCCGTCATCAAACGTAAGGAAAATAGTTTTATCGGCCACGGGCCTCTTCCACCAGACGTTAGGAAACAGCCAAGGCAAAAGAGGCGGGGTTTTGTGGAAGCGCAGCACTAGATAAGTTAAAAGTGTATTCCCCTTTCTGTCAAAACCTTTTCTGGTTCTTGATATGGACTTACGTTTAAAACCCAATTTCTTAAAATCAGGCTTAAAACACAAAGGCTCTGGTTTTATAAAGATAAAGATTTATTTCTGCGCTGTAGCCTCTGCCTGGAACTTGCTTCTATTGAGGGATTAGCAGGTGCATGGAGTATGCTGTTCCCTTGGTTTGTCCGTTCGTTGCGTGGGTGCAAGTGCTGTGTTGTTTCATCTTTGGCGGTAAGCGCTCACGGCCGCGGGGCCCCGTCTTCCCCTCGCGCACTGCCCTTTCGGCCTGAGCCGTTTGTCTCTCTTAGCTGAGGTCTGTCCATGACCAAAAGCGAGGCGCGCTCGGGGAAGACTGGAAATGGGGAAAGGAGCGAAAGCGGTGATGATTGTACCTGTAGAGACCAGGCATTGCCTTGGCTCTGTCACGCATTCCTGTCTCCTGGAAAAGCGTATTCATTCCCCTCCTGGGAGGGGTTGGGGTGGGTTCTGGCGCTTCGCTTCACCATCTCCTATTAGAACAAAACCATCAAAATAGAGACGTCATATTCTATGGTGAAACGTTTCCCGCTTCTTTTATTTGAAACGGCAGGAAAGCAGGGTAATGTCATCATTGAAGGAAGTGCCGCTGTTGTAGGCGTTTACTTCGTGCAACAGTTGCCGATGGATATTTTTGGAGCTCACATAACGGCAATTCTGCAGCACCCTAAGGGTGTTCTCTATCCCGAACTCGTCTTCCTCCTGGTTGAAAACCTCGGTGAGGCCATCGGTGTAGCAGAGCACCAGGGCGTTGTGCGGCACATGCACCTTGGTGACCGTCAAAAACGGAAGCTCATCAAAGATGCCCAGCATGGTAGTTCCCTCGGTTAACAGGCGGTAGGTGTTGTTCTCGTAGAGGAGAATGGACTCATTGTGCCCGGCACTCACGTAGCTGAGTTCACGGGTGCTGCGGTTGTACAGGCCCAGAAAACAGGTAATGAACTTCTCGGCAATCGCGTTGCGGTAAATCAGGTCGTTCAGCTCGCTGACAATGGTGTGCAGGTTGGTGGTTTGGCGCAGAATGGTGCGCAGCCCGGCCTGAAAATTGGACATCAAGAGCGAGGCCGGCACGCCTTTCCCCGAAACATCGGCTACGCAGAAAAGGAACTGGTCTTTGTCAATGGGCACGTAATCATAATAGTCACCGCCAATGGACGAGTGCGGAATGTAGGTGGCATGGATGGCCACGTCATGGTTATTGGGCAGGGACTTAGGGAAAAGCATGTTCTGCACTTCGCGGGCAATCTCAATCTCTTTCCGCATGGCCTCCTGCGTGAGCCGGTGGCGCTCTAACCGGCGATTCTCCATGGCTACCAGAATGATGTTGCTCAGCGTCTGCACAAAACTCAGGGCACCCAGCGTGGTGTAGTAGGCGTGCACATTCCCTATCATCACAAAAGCCAGAATACGGTTGTTGTGCATGATAGGAATGACCGTCTCAAAGTCATACCAGCAGTCATCAATATTTAATTTGGCGAGCGACGTGATTTCCCGCAGCTCCGTGATGGCTGGGGGAAGTTTTATCTCCCGGAAGTTGTGGGGAGTCCCGAAACTCACTTTGCACTCCCACTTCTCGTCAATGAGGAAAAGGGAAAGGCGCCGGATATTGAGTTGCGCCAGCAACGTGAAATGGTATATTTTGTAAAGTGCTTCTTCCGGCAGATTGTTGTTGATGGCTTTGGTGATTTCCAACAGCGCAGCCAACTCCAACTTCTTCAGGTTCAATTCCTGTTCAACTGTAGGAAACTTCAATTCAGGCATCTATTAAAGATATTAGCGGTTCATCTGTGTGTTAGAACCTTGGGTAAATTTAAGCAAAGTGTTCAAGGAACTATGCACTGGGGAGCTTGAATAAAAAGCGATGGCCGGTAAACTGCCCCACAGAAACCAGTGCTTTCCTGCCATGCAGCTTACCGGGTGTTTTGGGCCCATTTCTAGAAAAACAGCCCAAAAAAGAACTACTTTTTCACCTTGAATTATGGGTAAGGAGCCCATCTTTAGAGGCCAGGAAAAAGTACTGGTGCCCTTCCCGCTCAAAATGATCAGGATCAAACGGCACCTCGGTGTCCTGGTCGGGGAAAAGGCACTTCACATAGTTCATACTGATCAACCCCCTTAGCGCCTCCCTGAGTGCCGGTTCTGGCATCTCCAGTTCCTGCTGCAACTCAGCAAACGAAGTCACAAAATAGAGTTCATCTAAAATATCATATTCCTGATCTGTCATGCGGTGCTCAGTTGGCGGCCTTTCCAGTGGTACTTTCCCCGTAATCCCAGAAGGCCCGTGAAGACAATGTAGGGGACATACAGCAGTTGTAACAACCACAGGAGCGAAAGTAACCGCTTTTTATCAAATAAGCTCAGAACCGGGCATAAAAGTAGGGCATCTACACTCATTTTTGTGGTTAATACGATGCCAAAGAACCACCATTCCCCTAAACCGAAGACCGCCATAAGCAAAGCGACCAAAATAGAACTATTCCCTCCCAGCACAATCAAGGCCAGCAGTTGCGACGTGAACGATTGGTAGTGTTTCCATTTACTGGCCCACCGCACCCGTTGGTGCAAAAACTGGGTGAGCGTTGCCGCCGCCGGGGTTTGCACAATCACTTCTTTGGCTTTCGCGAAGGTGATCTGGCCCGGGTAGCACTGGTGGATTTTGTGGAGCAGGAATTCGTCATCGCCGGAGGGAATCTGTTCATTGCCCTGGAAACCGTGCACCTCATAAAAGGCCGCTTTTTCATAGGCCAGATTGGCCCCGTTGCACATGGTGGGTTTCTGCACGGCAATAGACGCCGCCCCTACCCCTATCAAGGCCGAAAACTCCAACGCTTGTAACCGTTGCCAACCAGTAGTTAAAGGCGCATACACCACCGGCCCGCTGATCAGTTTAGGGTTTTGGCCATGCCGAACCTGGTTGAAGGCGGCCAGCCAGAGTGGCGAGAGACGGCAATCGCCATCGGTGCAGGCAATCCAATCGCCTTGGGCGTGCCGGATGCCCATTTCCACGGCGGCCTTTTTCTGCCTCTTTTCCGGAAAATCGCTTAAAAACAGCAACGTAAGCGTCAAAGAACTTCGGGCCTGAAACTGTTGCACCAAACCCGGGGTGCCATCCTCAGAATGATCATCCACCACAATCACCTCAAACTGAGCCGCCGGGTACTGCTGCCGCTCCAGATCCTTCAACAGCGACAGAATATTTTTGGCCTCGTTCCGGACGGGGATAATGACGGTGAAGAATGCAGTAGGCGTTTCTTTTGAAATGGAAATTGCAGGAAGTTTTCGCCAGGCGTGCCAGGCCCGCACCATTACCAGCGCGTACACAATCACCAGAAACAAAACCAGCAGCATCAACGGGAAGTAGAGAGTTTCAGCGGAAGCACAAAAATAAGCCCCAGCGCACTGGGCAAGGCTATGTTCAAAGTCCACAAAGAGAGGCTGGCGCCCAGCACCAGCAGGGGATCTTGCCCCATCAACCCAAAAAAGTGCATGGCAGAAAGCTCCCGCATGCCAATATCTGCCAGCGCATTGATGGAAGGCACCGCCGACTTTATCAAAAACGTGCCCGAAACGCCCCACACATATTCCTCCACTGAAAGATGCACCCCAAACGCCCACAGCAACGCAATGAACTGCCCCATGAACACCAGGTACCTGACCCCAGAAATGAATATTATCTGTCGCAGTTCTGCAAAAGAATACGTGCCGATGACCGAGAAATAATGCACCCACCGGCGCAGAAACGTGACCCTTTCCAGTAACCCGATGGCCCATTGAAAACTGAACAGCAGCGCCAATGCCCAGCCATTCATCAACAGCAAGGCCAACCCCACAGAGATGCCCACCGGCGAAGCCAGGGGAACATAGTATTTGTACACGAAATAGGCGAGTGCCCCAGATCCCATCAGCACCGTGGCAAACAGTTGGCACAAACGGCCCAGCAGAATAGCGCCAATGGCATCTGCGCGGTCTTTGCGGTGCAGGGTAAGAATTCGGCCCGCGTAGTCTCCCATACGGTTGGGGGTGACAAAGCCCAGGGTTAGCCCCACCAACACGGCGCGGTAGGCTTCCAGAAACGTGATTTTCTCAAACTTTTGGGAAAGGTACCGCCACTTCACTGCTTCTACGCCCCAGTTCATTGGCAGCAAGGCTGCGGCCAGACACAAGGGAAAACCGTTGGTAAACCAGATTTTCCGCAGGGTCTCAAAAGAAAAGGTACTGTGAGAACTTGCTTCCAGAATTGCTTGTCTTAGGTAGTATAACGTCAGGCCGAAGACCAGCAGCTTGCCTAACCCCACCAAAAGGCGGCGCGGTACCAGCACTTTGCCGGATTGTTTGTAATTTTGCGCTTCATGATTCATTCTACCGCAGTTCTTCCCAATAATAAATTAATCTTAGGTGTAGACCCCGGCACCAACGTCATGGGCTATGGCCTCATAGAGGTGAACGGCTCCAAAATAACGGTTCTCCAGTACGGCGTGTTACAACTCAAAAGCTACAGCAACCACGCCGTAAAGCTGAAGAAGATCTATGACAGCACCCTGCGCCTCATCACCGAGTACCTGCCGGACGAAATGGCCATTGAAGCGCCTTTCTTCGGCACCAACGTCCAGTCCATGCTGAAACTGGGCCGCGCCCAGGGGGTAGCCATTGCCGCCGCCCTGTCCCGCGACATCCCGTACGTGGAATACGCCCCAAAGAAAATAAAACAATCTGTGACCGGCAACGGAAACGCCTCCAAAGAGCAGGTAGCGGCCATGCTACTGCAGATTCTCAAGATCAAAGAAGCCCCCAAATTCCTGGATGCCACTGATGCCCTGGCCGTTGCCCTTTGCCACCATTACCAACAAGGCAACAACCAAAAAGCCGGCGGAAAATCCTGGAAAGCGTTCCTGACCGAAAACCCAGACCGCATGGCGAAGTAGTTTTCAGTTGTCAGTTATCAGTTGTTAGTTATCAGTTGTTAGTTTTTAGATTAAATTATTGGATTTAAGTTCTCGCGTAAAACTTACTCCATAAAAGTCATTCGCTCTGTTTAGGGGCTGTTTTCAATGAAACAGCTCCTAAACAGAGCGAATGACTTTTAGTAGGTCTAGCAACTAAACACTAATAACTGACAACCAACAACTACACACTAACAACTGATAACTAACAACTGATAACTAACAACTGATAACTAACAACTGATAACTAGCAACTAAAAAGCCTGTCTAATCCGTTTGGCAATCTCTTCCATTACTTCGGGCTCCAGCTTTAGTTTGGGGCTGCTGAAGTTCATGTCTGAGATTTGGTTGATGGGCACCAGATGCACGTGGGCGTGCGGAACCTCCAGACCAATAACGGCCACGCCTACTTTCTTGCAAGGAACGGCTTTCTTCACAGCCGCCGCTACCTTCTGGGCAAACTTATGCAGATCGGCCAGGGCATCGGGGTTTAGGTCAAAGATATAGTCCACGGGCTCTTTGGGAATGACCAGCGTATGGCCTTTCACCAACGGGAACACGTCCAGAAACGCCAGAAACCGGTCGTCTTCCAGCACCTTGTAGGCCTTTACTTCGCCGCTAATGATCTTAGAGAAAATGGTTTCCATGGGAACAGCGTTTATCGGGAGATTTCCAGGATTTCGAAACGAAGCTTGCCCGCCGGTACGGTGATCTCCGCAATCTCGCCCACAGACTTTCCCAACAAGCCTTTGCCAATGGGCGACTTCACAGAGATTTTACCGGCCGCCAGGTTCGCCTCTTCCTCGGCCACCAGGGTGTAGAGCATCTCCATGTTGTTGTTCAGGTTCTTCAGCTTCACTTTAGACAAGATGAGCGCCTTGGTCAAATCCATGTTAGACTCATCAATGAGGCGGGCGTTGCCCAGCACTTCCTCCAGTTTGGAGATCTTAAGTTCAAGATGGCCTTGGGCATCTTTGGCGGCATCATATTCGGCGTTCTCACTTAAGTCCCCTTTATCACGCGCTTCGGCCAACTGGCGCGCCACTTCTGAGCGGCCTTTCGTCTTCAGCTCATGTAACTCTTCCTTGAGTTTCTGCAATCCCTCTGGGGTGTAGTAAGATACTGTTGCCATAGTAGTAATGGGTTAGTACAATGATATAAAAAAGAAGAACGGCCTTCCTGTCTGGAGACCGTTCTTATGCTAAGGTATCACAATTTTTCTAAACAACATGCATGAGAGCTATTATTTTGCGCATCGGCAAAGCCGATGCAGGCCTACCTCCTGCTTCTTTCCTACCAGTTGGTTTTTACCTCTTTTTACGGAAATAAGCTAAAAACTACGGTTCGGTTGCAACAAAAATTGACTTTTGGTGATATGTTTACAACTGTATGTCAGAAGCCACCGAACCATTTCTAAAACTTGCCGCCATAGACATTGGCTCTAACGCGGTCAGATGCCAGATTTCCAACGTCTTCCGGTTTGAAGACCATACCCTTTTCAAGCGCGTAGAGTACATCCGGTACCCCATGCGGCTGGGCGAAGATGTCTTTGCCACGGGCATCATTTCGCGGCCCAAGGCCGAAAAATTCATAAAGCTGCTGCACGGCCTTTACCTGATCATGCAGGTACACGAGGTAGATGATTTCATGGTCTGCGCCACCTCGGCCATGCGTTCGGCCGCCAACGCCCCCGAGATTATTGACGAGGTGTATGACAAATTAGGTCTGCAGATTCAGGTTATTGACGGCACCACCGAAGCCGATCTCATCAACCTGGTCATCCGGCAGCAACTGGACGGCCAGAACTACCTGCACATTGACGTGGGCGGCGGCAGCACCGAATTCAACATCTATGTGAACCGCATGAAAGTGGCCTCGCAGTCGTTTGAGCAAGGCTCCATCCGGCACATGCAGGGCGATGAATCCCTGGAAATGTGGCACACCATGCAGAAATGGGTTACGGAGAAAGCCCGCATGCACCATATTGTGAGCGCTATTGGCACGGGCGGAAACATCAACAAGATTTATGAAATGGCGGGCAAAATGGCTGGTAAACCTATCTTCCGAAATCAGATAGAGGAAGTGGTACAGCAGATTGCCAGCTACACCATGGAAGAACGGGTAAAAGTGCTTATGCTCAACGCAGACCGCGCCGATGTCATAGTGCCTGCGGCCGAGATTTATTTATCTGCCATGAGCTGGGCCAACCTAGACTCTATGCTGGTACCGCAGGTAGGCCTGAAAGACGGCATGCTGCAGTCGCTCTATGAGCGCCACCAAGGCACCACCCAATTCCATTTTAAGCTTGATTCCTGAAAAACAGCCATAAAACAGGTGGGGCGGTCATTCACCAATGACCGCCCCACCTGTTTTATTGTTAACCTGTTACTTAAAACAGGCAAGCCTCTACCTCCACATCGGTAGAGAGATGGTAGAACTCGCGGTGCATGTTGAAGATGGGCTCTCCTGCGGCGGGTTGGCGTTTGATGTAGGAGCCGTCTTCGCGCATGATGTAGGAGTTGTGGTTGTCCATGAGGTTGTACCGCAGAATGTTGGTGGCCTGCCGTTTTAAATCATCGTGCACAATGTAGAACAGGGCTTCAATGCGGCGCTCAAAACTGCGCACCATGATATCGGCAGAGCCGCCCAGCACCAGCGGATTGCCGTTGTTGTGGAAATAGAAAAGCCGCGCGTGCTCCAGGTATTCGCCCACAATGGAACTGACCTGAATGTTCTCGCTCAAGCCTTCGCGGCCGGGGCGCAGGCAGCAGATACCGCGCACAATCAGCCTGATCTGTACGCCGGCCTGGGAGGCGGCGTAGAATTCGTCCATCACTTCTTTGTCTTCCAGCGAGTTGATCTTGATCACAATTCCGGCAGGCAAACCGTTCTCCGCGTTACGCTTCTCCTGCCTGATGAGCTCCATCAACTGCTGGCGCATGTCTTTGGGCGCGGTAATCAGGTACTCATAATTTTCTGGGTAAGAATGCCCGGTGATTACGTTGAAGAATTCAGACACGTCATGGCCGTACACGTCATCGGTGGTCAGCAGGCTGATGTCGGTGTAGGTGCGGCTGGTGGACTCGTTGTAGTTTCCGCTGCCAATGTGCACGTACCGCGTCACCTTCTCGCCCTCCTTCCGGATGATCATGAGCATTTTGGTGTGCGTCTTGTACCTGCTGATGCCGTAGATGACAAAGCAACCGGCTTTCTCCAGCTTCTCCCCTTCCCGCAGGTTTCGTTCCTCGTCAAACCGCGCTTTCACCTCCAGTAACGCCGAGACGTGCTTTCCGTTTTCGGCGGCTTTCAGCAGAGCGGCGGTCACGCGGGAGTTGTCGGCCAGGCGGTAAATGGTTTGCTTTATTCCCAGCACATACGGGTCTTCGGCGGCTTTTTCCAGCAGGGTTACTACTGGTTCTATGCTGTTGTACGGGTGGTGCAACAGTACGTCATTGTGCTTGAGGTACTCAAAGATGTTCTCCATGGCTCCCGGCGGTAAGCTGGGCGCCGGAACCGGCACGGGTGGGCGCTGAATTTTGCTGGCGAACTGCGGGTGCCGCACAATCTGCCACAGCGCTTTGAGGTCAATGAGGCGGTCAATGGAGAAGATGTTTCCGTTGTCAATGCCCCAGCGCTCCTTCAGCATCTTCATGACCTGCGGAGAAGGCGTGCGTTCCACCTCCAGGCGTACCACGCGGCCCTTCTTGCGGTTTTTCAGTTTCTGCTTGACCTCCTGCACAAAATCCTGATCCATGTCATCGCTTTCCTCCAGCGTAAAATCGCCGTTACGCGTAATCCGGAACAGGTTCACCGACTCAATCTCCACGTTGCGGAAAAGCTTGTCCATGTTCCAGCGGATGATCTCTTCAATGGGCACGAAGATGATCTTGTTTTTGCGCGAAATCTCAAAAAAGCGGGTGAGGTTACTGGGAATCTGCACAAAGGTGGTGCGGCTCTGCTGCTTTTCTTCTTCGGTGGTGCGGGTGACCACGGCAAAAATAAGCAGTTGGTTCATCATAAGCGGAAACCCGTGGTAGCTGTCATACACCATGGGCGTGAGCAGCGGGTACACCGTGTTCTTAAAGTAAGAAGCCGCTTTGGACTGCTCAGACTCGGTCAAGTCCTCTACTTTGCAGATGTTGAAGCCGTGTCTGTCAAAATCGGTTCTCAGTTCCTCATACGTGGTGCATTGGTCTTCCACAAACCGGTGCGCCAGATCCAGCAGTTTCTTCCGGAACGGCAGCTCCCGCAGGCCCGAGTAATCTACGCGTTCTTTCCCGAAGTCAATGTAGTTGTACAAGCTGCCCACCCTAATCATGAAGAACTCGTCCAGGTTAGAGGAGGTGATGGCCAGAAACTTCATTCTATCAAACAGGGGCGTATCATAGTTTCTTGCCAGATCCAGCACCCGGTAGTTGAAACGCAACCAGCTAAGGTCACGGCTAATGTAGTTACTTCTCCGGATTTGCTCCGATGCCTTGATTGAATTCATAGCAGGTGGTCAACTTCTACTTTTCTGTGCTTTTATAGTGTACGTATGGGCCTACCATACGATGGCATTCTCTCTTGCTAAGTAACAGTATTCTATGCCCAAGAGCAACAGAAAAGCCTGCGTAAAGCAGGCTTTTCTGTTATTTACAATATAACTATTTCTTACACGTCTACTTTGGCGTATTTCGCGTTGCGTTCAATGAAATCCCGGCGGGGCGCAACCTCATCGCCCATGAGCATGGAGAAAAGATGGTCTGCCTCTGCGGCCGACTCTACCGACACGCGCTTTAAGCTGCGGGTGTCTGGGCGCATGGTGGTTTCCCACAACTGCTCTGGGTTCATCTCACCCAGACCTTTGTAGCGCTGTACGCCCACGCTGTCTTCTTTTCCTTTGCCCAGTTCGGCAATAGCTTCCAGACGGTCTTGCTCCGTCCAGCAGTAGCGCTCTTCCTTGCCTTTCTTCACCAGGTACAACGGCGGAAGCGCGATGTACACGTAACCGCTGTCAATCAAATCACGCATGTAGCGGAAGAAGAACGTCAAAATCAAGGTTCTGATGTGGGAACCGTCCACGTCCGCATCCGTCATGATGATCACTTTGTGGTAACGCAGTTTGGCCATGTTCAGGGCTTTGTCATCTTCCGCAGTACCGAAGCTCACACCCAAGGCGGTGATCATGTTCTTGATCTCTTCGTTCTCGTAGATGCGGTGCTCCTGGGCTTTCTCCACGTTCAGGATTTTACCGCGCAGGGGCAGAATAGCCTGGAACTTACGGTCACGGCCCTGTTTGGCCGATCCGCCCGCCGAGTCACCCTCCACCAGGTACAGTTCGCAATTCACCGGGTCAGAGTCAGAACAGTCGGCCAGTTTACCGGGTAAGCCCGAGCCGCCCATCACGTTCTTGCGCTGCACCATCTCGCGGGCCTTGCGGGCCGCCAAACGGGCCTGCGCCGCCAGAATCACTTTCTGGATGATGATACGGGCTTCTTTGGGGTTCTCTTCCAGGAAACGGTTCAGAATCTCGCCCACCACGGTGTCCACGGCACCCATCACGTCTGAGTTCCCCAGCTTGGTTTTGGTCTGGCCCTCAAACTGCGGCTCCTGCACTTTCACCGAGATCACGGCGGTCAACCCCTCACGGAAGTCATCGCCCTGAATCTCTACCTTCGCCTTCTCCAGCATGCCTGATTTCTCGGCGTAGCTTTTGAGCGTACGGGTCAGCGCCCTCCGGAAACCGGCCACGTGCGTACCGCCTTCGTGGGTGTTGATGTTGTTCACGTAAGAGAAAATATTCTCGGTGTAAGAGGTGTTGTAGTTCAACGCAATCTCCACGGGAATACCGCCTTTCTCACTCTCCACGTAGATCGGCTCGGGAATCAGATTCACCCTGGTTTCCTCAATATAGGCCACAAACTCGCGCAGACCGCCTTGTGAGTAGAAAGAGTCGCTCAGGAATTCACCCGGGCTTACTTCCTCGCGTAAATCTGTCAGGTTGATTCTGATTCCTTTGTTCAGGAAAGACAGCTCGCGCAGACGGCTGGCTACGGTTTCGTACTTGTATTCGGTAACGGTGAAGATGCTGGCGTCTGGCTGAAAATGCACGGTGGTACCGCGTTTGTCAGTTGTGCCAATCTCGCGCACCGGGTACGCCGGAATGCCAATGTTATAGTGCTGCTCATATAATTTTCCGTTGCGGTGAACGGTCACGTGCATATCGGTAGAGAGGGCGTTCACGCAGGAAACCCCCACGCCGTGCAACCCGCCCGACACTTTATAGGAATCTTTGTCAAACTTACCGCCGGCGTGCAGTACCGTCATGACCACCTCCAGGGCCGAGCGGCCTTCTTTCTGGTGGAAGTCTACCGGAATACCCCGGCCATTATCTGAAACGGAAATGGAATTGTCTGTGTGGATGGTAACGCTGATCTCGTCACAGTGTCCGGCAAGGGCTTCGTCTATGGAGTTGTCTACAACTTCCCAGACCAGGTGATGGAGACCTTTTACGCCGATATCGCCGATGTACATGGCGGGCCGTTTACGCACCGCCTCCAAGCCTTCCAACACCTGGATACTGTCTGCGTCATAGTCGGGCATGTTGTTTTGTTCGATGTCACTCATTGCGTTTTCGGTGGATTATTAACATGCAAAAATACGGAAAATTATCCGCTTTTGCCAGTTTCCACCGCTTAAATATAGAGGTAGTTTAATTATTTATCGGCCTGCCGGTGGCAGCGCAATCTTAACCTTAAACCATTACATTCTTCTTTCCCATACACCTGTCCCTCAAAGATTTACAGAACCAATTCCTCGCTAAGGTGTGAATCTGCGAGGCATCTACTCAACAGGGTGGACTGATATCTTCCATCACCGGTTAGATCCCTCTTGGCGCAAGCGTCCGCTTGTGTCCGCACGCATTTCTGATTTGCAGCGCAAGCGGACGTTTGCGCCAGAAAACCAATGGAAGCAGGTAAATATTAGTTGGGCTATCTACTTCAAGAGCAGTGTCAGGTTGAAACGATCAATGCTCGTTCTGCTTTTGAACCCGTTTTCTAGAATCAGGCTCTTTTCCAAAAAACAGCCGGTAATCAGATGGCACCTTTTGTAACATGTGAAAGCGCACAGCGCCAGCGAGGCCTCCAGAACCGAACCGTTCCTAGCGGCCCTCCCCTATCTCGCCACTTGGGTGACTTCTGGCGGCGTGCCTGTTTTTAGCGTACTTTTCAGAAAACAGGCTTAAAACACCGGCTCAGCCGCAGACCCGATTTCTGATTTTGTGTTCTTTTTAAAATGATCATGCTCCTCGCTCGCCTCTCAGACGTACCTGGGCTACCTGCGGCCTCTGGCCGATTCTATTGAGTAGAAAGCAGCTTGACAGCAAACCTATCCTGTCCTCCTGAGAGGATCTGGCGGGCGAACCAGAAGAGTACTTAGTACCTGATGTTCCGCATATCTGCCGGTGGTTCCCGGCGCGTCTGGAGACTCGCTTCATCCCCTGTCACGGGACTGTAGTTCACGCCAGTAGAATCCAAACCTGTGAGGTCTTGGAGACCTCACAGGTTTTCCTGTTTTGCGCCTGCTTCTGCAATTCCGTCTGCTCCAAAGACCTCGTAGTGCGCGCAGCTCCTACGAGGGTCTGCGCCAATGCCGTTTATAGCCTGTTTTTCATAAAATAGCTCCAAAACGTATCTGCGAGTTCGTGCGTGTGTGGGGAGCGAGGCAGCCGGGGGGATCATTCCTTTTCTGGAACTAGCCAGATAACCCAAGCTAACACCATCCAGAAGCATGCAGGCCAGAAGTTAAGCTGCCACCCAGGTTACCAGAAACGTTTGCGGCTTCTACTGGATTTTTGGTGTTTCACGGGTTGCAAAGGTAGGGAAGCAGGGATGGCGTGGCGAATATTTGGCAAAATGCAGGTTTATTCTTAAGTTTCCATCTCATTAAAAAACTAACCGCACGACAACCAGACGGATCTCGTGCCCTTTACCCGCACCAATCTCTACTAACACTCATGAAGGACGTAATTCTAGGCATTGACATCGGTGGCACCAACACCAAGTTTGGGTTCATAGACCGCGATGGCATCATTCTAACCCAAGGCGATCTCCCCACCACCGAAGGAGAAACCGTACATGATTTCCTGCGCATCCTCTACAGCGAGGTGCAAACCAAATTCAAGAAAATTGAAGATGAGGCAAATGTCATTGGCGTAGGCGTGGGTGCCCCTAACGGGAATTTCTACACCGGTACCATTGAGAACGCGCCCAACCTGAAATGGCACGGCTCTGTTCCGTTGGTAGAATTGCTCCAGTCTTACTTCAAGCTTCCGGTGTACCTGACCAATGATGCCAACGCGGCGGCTATTGGGGAGATGATCTACGGTGGGGCCAAGAACATGCAGAACTTTGTGGTGGTAACCCTGGGTACGGGCTTAGGCAGCGGTATTGTGGTCAACGGCGAGCTGGTGTACGGCCATGACGGCAACGCCGGTGAACTGGGCCACACGTTAACCAATGCCAAAGGCAGCGGCCGCGTGTGCGGTTGCGGACGCCGTGGCTGCCTGGAGACGTATGTTTCCGCCACCGGGATCAAACGCACCGTGTACAAGTTCCTGGCAGACTACACCGACTACAGCGAGCTACGCGGCGTAAGCTTCAACGACCTTACCGCCGAGATGATTACCCAGGCGGCTAAACGCGGCGACAAGATTGCCATTGACTGCTTTGAGTATACCGGCAAAGTATTGGGCATGAAACTGGCAGATACCGTAGCGCACCTTAGCCCAGAGGCCATCTTCCTGTTTGGGGGCTTAACCCGTGCCGAGGAGTTCCTGTTTGACCCGGTACGCTACCACATGGAGAAAAACCTGCTCAGCATCTTCAAAGGCAAAGTAAAGATCCTGCCGTCTGGCTTAGGTCTGAACAATACCGCCGTCATGGGTGCCGCTGCTCTTGCCTGGAAAGAACTAGAGAGAAGGCCTGTGGCGTAATTCTACTTAACCCATCCCCCCAAAGCCCGAAGGTGTCCCCTTCGGGCTTTTTCCGTTTAGATGTTTTCCAATGTTTACCGTATTTATGGTTGTTGACGCCATTCATCTGGATAACAGCCCCGAAGAGCAGATCCGGAAAAAGCAGTTAAAGAATCCGTTTTCTACTTCTCACCCAGTTAATTCTATCGCTATGGACATTCCTCAAATAAAAGCCTTCAATGCGAATATGGACGGCATTATGGATGAGTTGCTTCCTGAGCTGGAGGAGATTTATAAAGATATTCACCAGCACCCGGAGTTGTCGATGGAGGAATTCCGGACGGCCAAAATCGCGGCGGATTATTTAACCAAACACCAATTTGAGGTTTCAACGGGTATTGGGGTAACCGGAGTAGTAGGCATTCTGAAGAACGGAGACGGGCCGGTAGTCATGCTCCGGGCCGACATGGATGCGCTTCCGGTCACCGAGGACACCGGACTGCCTTACGCCAGCACGACAGTAGCCAGAGATGCAGAGGGGAATGAGGTGGGCGTGTCGCATGTATGCGGGCATGACCTGCATGTGACGTGGCTCATGGGTGCTGCCCGGTTGTTTTCAGAACACAGAGACCAGTGGCAAGGAACCCTGCTGGCCGTTTTCCAGCCCGGCGAAGAAGTGGGCCGCGGGGCCCAAGCCATGATAGACGATGGCCTGATGGAGCGCTTCCCTAAGCCAGATATTATTCTGGGGCAGCACGTGATGGTGGGAGAAGCCGGAGCGGCGCTATCTTATCTGCCGGCAACAGCCTCAAAGTGAAGCTTTTTGGCCGCGGGTCGCACGGTTCCCAGCCGCAAACGTCCATTGACCCCGTGATTATGGCAGCCGCTACCACCCTGCGTCTGCAAACCATCATTTCCCGTGAGGTAGCGCCCCTAGAGAATGCCGTGCTCACCGTAGGTGCCTTGCAGGCGGGCACCAAAGAAAACATCATCCCCGAGGATGCCATCCTGAAACTGAATATCCGCACGTTCAATGAGGGCGTACGGGATCATATCCTTTCGGCGGTGAAACGGATCTGCTGTGCGGAATGTGCCGCCTCCAATGCCCCCAGAGACCCCGAATTCACGGAACTGGACAGTTACCCGTTAACAGAGAACGATGCCAACGCTACCGCGAAAGTGGCGGAAGCCTTTGCGGCACAGTTCGGCGATAAATCCTATGAAACCCAACCCGCTTCGGCCAGCGAAGATTTCAGCGTTTTTGGCCGGAACTGGAAGGTGCCTTATGTTTTTTGGTTTGTGGGCGGAACCGACCCTGAAACCTATCTGGAAGCCAAAAAAGCGAATCAACTAAATTCCATTCCCAGCAATCATTCCCCAAGATTCGCCCCGGTAGTACACCCAACCTTGAAAACCGGTTTGCAAACCATGCTGACCGCCGCCGCCGCCTGGTTCCATTAAGAGCTTGTTTAAATTTCAGGTTTGCAGGCTCAACTAACCAGAGAAAGGTTCTGCAGAAGCGTTTTTTGAGCCGCGTGGCAGCGCTACGGTACTAGGAAAAGGTGAACGCAGGTTCTTTTTATGGTCATTTGCAGCGCAAAGATGAAATTTAAACATGCTCTAAACTGCTTGGGGGTATCAAAATAGAAACCCACCTTCCATTCATCCGGGCTTTGCAGCCATGGCTGTGACCACAGGCAGGAAGGTTCCTCCTTTTTTTGAGAAAGAAGCGCTTTCAATAATCCCAATGGGAAGAGGCTTGAAAGTACTGTTTCCAGCCAATCAACGCATGTATGGTGGTTGAAACCATTTGTGCCCTCCTCTTACCGTTCCGAAGGATACCTGAACACAAGTAGCGGAACAACCCAGAACCCATTTCCCCGTTCTTAGTATAATATATATTTAAGATTTATTTATATTTATCAAAGTCAATAAGAGAAGCGCGTTTAATTGAAGATACCGTACGCGCTGGAGAAGAACTTACCTGAACGTTTTCCATGCAGGGGAAGCAGATGTTTCACGATCAGCTTTTATACTTAGGGAGGCAGACCACCAAAATTCCCGGTCAGTTACTCAAACCATCATTTAACAATCTAAAACTCACTACTATGAACAGGTTAGAAAACAAAGTCGCTATCATCACCGGCGCAGCTTCAGGAATTGGTAAAGAAACCGCGCTGCTGTTTGCCAGAGAAGGCGCGAAAGTTACGGTAAGCGACATTAACGTAGAAAACGGAAATAAAGTAGTTGAAGAAATCAAGAACAATGGCGGAGAAGCCTTCTTCGTAACAGCCAATGTCGCGAGCGAAGAAGACGTAAGACACTTAGTGGATGAAACAGTTGAAAAGTTCGGAAAGCTGGATGTATTCTTTGCCAATGCAGGTATCAATATTGAAGCAGATGTTGATACACTGGAATTAGATAAATGGCAAAAGGTAATAGACGTTAACTTAACCAGCACTTTCCTGTGCAACAAGTATGCGGTGCAACAATTCAAAAAGCAGGGAACCGGCGGGGCTATCGTTAATAATGGATCCATCCACAGTTTTGTGGCAAGAAGAGGCTTAACGGCGTATGCCGCTTCCAAAGGTGGGGTTAAGATGCTGACCCAAATGGTGGGAACAACTTATGGAGAGGATAAAATACGCTGCAACATGGTTTGCCCGGCTTATATCAAAACCCCCTTAATGGATACAGTAACTGCGGAAATAAAAGACCAATTAGTAGGCCTTCATCCGGCCGGCCGTTTAGGCGAGCCAATTGAAGTTGCCAACGCCGTTCTTTTCCTGGCGAGTGATGAAGCTTCCTTCATTACCGGGACAAGCCTGAAAGTGGATGGCGGCTATACCGCTGTTTAAAACGGCAGCTGTTCAGCGTTTTGTAACCAAGCACTTGCCCTGCCGGAGAAGGGGAACCGCCTTACGCTGTTTTCGGCCCGTTTTTTAGAAATCACGCCAAAAACAGCGTAAGGCGGCAGAAGCTTTTAGGGTAGGTGCGGGCGGGGCTGCAGCATTCCAACCAGCTTCGCTTTTAGAAGACCGCTACTTAGAGCAGGTTTAAACGTTGTCTTTCGTGCGGCAAACCGGCATAGAGAGAACCTGCGTCTGCGCTTTCCCCGCCTTTGTAGCGCTGCTACGCCGCTCTGCAACCGTTTCCGCAGAACCTTCCTTTGGCCGTTTTCGCTTATCAATCCAAAATCTACACAAACTCCCAGAAAGCATTCCATTTCAGTAACATCTTACCTAAAAATTATGGAAAAGTATAGAATCGCCGTTTTCGTAGGCAGTCTCAGAAAAGAGTCTTACAACCTCAAAACCGCCAAAGCGCTCATCGCCCTGGCCCCCCAGTCATTGTCCCTTGAGCTAGTAAATATCTCAGAACTCCCCCTGTTCAATGAAGACCTGGAAGCGACCCCGCCTGCTGAATGGACAACGCTCCGGGAGCAGATCCTGGCCGCCGACGGCCTTCTTTTCCTGACGCCCGAATACAACCGCTCGGTACCGGCCGTATTGAAGAATGCCATAGATGTGGGTTCCCGCCCTTACGGACAAAATTCATGGAACGGAAAACCCGGCGCGGTGGTGAGTGTTTCCATCGGGAACTTAGGCGGATTTGGCGCGAACCACCACCTGCGCCAATCCCTTGTTTTTGTGAACGCACCCACCATGGCGCAGCCGGAAGCTTATATTGGGGGAGCCGCCGCTCTATTCGACGACAGCGGCAACCTCACCAATGAATCTACCAGAGAGTTTTTACGAAGCTTTATGGCCGCCTTTGAGAAATGGGTTCATACCAACGCGAAAAAACAACCTGCCTGAAGCAATAGATAGCACCTCACCCCCAGCCCCTCTCCCGCGGAGAGGGGAGTTTTGCCGCTGCGTTTAGGGGCTGTTTTAGGAAAAACGGGCTGGAAACGCTAAAACCTGTGTGAGGTCTTGGAGACCTCACAGGTTTGGAAAGTACTGGCGCGAGACTCCAGTCTCGTGGCGAAGGATAAAGTACGTATCTTAAAATTCCAATGTATGAACCAGAAAGTAGTAGTGACGGCAGGTGCCGCCGGTATTGGCCTGGAAATAGTAAAGGCATTTGCGGCAACCGGGGCCACCGTGTTTGTGTGCGATATCAATGAAACAGCCTTAGAAGAATTAAAGCAAAATGTTCCCGGAGTCCTTACCAAAGTATGCGATATTTCCAACCGAAGCGATGTTGAAAGCATGGTCACTTTTGGCGCCGAAGCCTTGGGCGGGTTGGATGTATTGGTGAACAATGCCGGTATTGCCGGCCCTACCGCGCCGGTGGAGGAGATAAACCCCCAGGATTGGGAGAAAGTGATGCAGGTAGATATCAACGGTACCTTCTATGTCACCCGGGCCGCCATCCCCTTCCTGAAAAAATCAGCCGCCGGTGTCATCCTCAATATGTCCTCTTTGGCCGGCCGGTTCGGCTATGAAAACCGAAGCCCTTATTCCACCGCCAAATGGGGCATCATCGGCTTTACCAAAACGCTTTCCATTGAATTGGGGAAGTATGGTGTTCGGGCCAACGCCATTCTGCCGGGGGCGGTGGCTGGCCCCCGGATTGACCACGTTCTGCAAAGCAGGGCTGAGGCCAATGGCACCACGTTGGAGGAGGAAAAAGACAAAGCCATGGCCATACAGTCCCTGAAAGGGTTCGTAGACCCCAAAAATATTGCCGCTTTGGTCGTGTTTCTTGCCTCCGATAGCGCCAAGATGATTTCCGGGCAGATCCTACCGATTGACGGTGATGCGCAGGCAGCTTCTTAGCATTCCTTGACTATTTTATCCTTCTAAAATCTTACTTATGCCAAACACCTTGAAAGAGCGGTTGATTGGGGCCTGGAAGCTGGTTTCTTACGTAGAAGAACCCGTGGATGGATCTGCCCCTTTCTACCCGATGGGTGAAAAGCCCATGGGCCTCATCATGTACACGCCAGATGGTTTTATGTCGGCGCAACTGATGCACCCCGATAGAAAAAATTTCGCCTCGGGCGATTGGTTCAACGGAACCGATGAAGAATACAGGCAGGAGGCATCTACTTACATTGCCTACACTGGCCCCTTCCAGGTAGATGAGGAACAGCAGACGCTCACCCATTCCATGTTCGTTTCGTTGTTCCCCAATTGGACAGGACAGACGCAACCGCGGGTAGTTGCATTAGAGGGTAATCTGTTACACCTCAGCACGGCAACGCCGATTGTATCAGGGGGTAAAACGGTTAACTCTTTTCTAACCTGGAAACGGGCCGACGCGCAGGATTGAACTGGCTCCTACCACATAAAGTAAGTACGGCGACCGCATCACTTCATACTATTCGTCCTCCTGGAAGGATCTGGTGGGCGAACTAGAGAAGCTTTGATGGAGCGCAACTGCCGTTCGCCACCAAGATCCTTCCAGGAGGACGACAAAAGAGTAGGACAACCTAATTTTGTCAGCGTACTTAGCTAGAATTGATTAGAACCTGTTTAGGGTTTTCTAGAAGCTTATCTTCTTTTGGTTTCTCTGGGGCAAGCGTCTGCTTGCGGCTGCGTTTCCAGGCTTTTATCAGAAAAACAGCCTGAAAACAGAAATTCCTCCCAGGTTTAGACCCTTGCGCCAGAGACAAAACGGAAAACTCTAAACAGCTTCAGGCTCTAAAGTAAAATCAAGGGTTTCTACCTTTACAATTTTTTCACTTCATTCCCCGCTTGGCCCCTTGGGGGAACTAGCAAAGCTCCGCAGCTTGTAACGGGCAGGTAACCGTTTTTCCTTTGGTTACTGTAGCTGTTTATAGCTTAACCCTTCCCCGAACTTAAACAAAGCATACGCCTCGCCTTCCTTGTACCCAGGTAAATCTTCTTTGTTGTTCTCAACGGCCTGCTGGCTGACGGGCGTAGTAAAGGGCATTTTACCGGTAGGGTTGCTTTTCCCGGTCACGATGTCCAGCAGGGCTTCGGGTTCTACCCCGAAAGTAGCCAGAACGCCCAGAAAACGGTTGTTGGTCTTTTGGTTATAGACCTCGTCTATCACAAAAGGGTTGGCGTAGTTGATGACCATAATGGTAGGTTTCCGGGAGGTGAGCGCGTTTACGTATGTCACATCTACCGCGCAGGACGAAAGGTTCACCCGCAACGGGGAATCATCAGCTGGGAAGAGCGGACGGATGGCGGGTTTCAACCACAGCAGGATCACCTCTGCTTCCTCTGGGGTGGTGACAAAGGTAAGCCCTTCATAGTTCTGCGGGTAGACCTTGCCCGGGCCCGGGGCCATCTTGTTATATGTCTTGGCATATTCCTCAAAGTATACCCTAGTGCCCTTCGCCAGCGGCAGGGTGTTTTTATTGTTGCGCAACAGCACCACAGACTTGCGCTGCGCCTCTTTGCCAGCCGCCACAAACTCCTGCCTGCCCACCACTTCCGCCGCCTTTTGCTCGTCTACGTACGGGTTTTCAAAAAGCCCGAGCTGGAACAGTTCCACCAGCAGCAGCGTGACCGACTCATCTACATACTTCATCACCTCGGGGTGCGCTTTGAGGGTTTTCAGGAGCTGGGCAGGGTCGGCGTTGCCGGCGAACAGGTTGCTGCCTGCCTCCAGCGCCTTCACGTACCGTTGCTCAATATCAAGCTTCTCTACCCCCCACGGCATGGACTCGATTGGGCCAGTATCAGAGTTGATGATTCCTTTGAAGCCCAGTTCCCCGCGCAAGAGATCCCGCAAGATGCCTTTGTTATAGGCATAGGCCACCTCTTCATACTTGGTGTCTTTGGGCAAGGAGTAATAAGGCATGATGGAGGACGTTCCGGCTTTGATGGCGGCTTTGAACGGGAGCAGGTTTTCCTCAAACTGCCCTCCGGGGAAAACGGCAAAACGGCCATAGGCATAGTGCGGGTCAAACCCTTTGTTGGCAGACCCTCCCCCCGGAAAGTGCTTGGTGGTCATGGCAACCGACCCGTGGTTCAACGTAGGCCCCTGAAAACCCAAGGTGATGGCGGCAATGGATTGGGCGGCCAGTTGGGGGTCTTCGCCAAAGGTTCCTTCAATGCGCTGCCAGCGGGGCTCGGTGGCCAGATCGGCCATGTACATGTACCCTTTGCGGATGCCTACCGCCAGCCATTCCTGCCGGGCCATATCGCCAAAGCGATGGATCATCGCGGAATCGGCCATGGCCGCCAGCCCTATCTCAGAGGGCCACTTGGAAAAACCGATAGACGTGGAACCCGTGGCACCCAAGGAGCCGGCCGTGATATGGTTGCGGGGGTTGGACGCGAACAGCACCGGAATCCCCAGGCTGTCGCTTTCGGCCAGGGCCTGTACTTTGTTTGCCCAACGGGCCATAGTATCGGCGGGGGCCGTGGTAGTCCTCCAAATGAAACGGCGCATCTTGTGTTGCAGAATCCCTTTGGTGGTGCCTACCGTGTTCATCACCGGGAAAGGGAGCGGCTCACCGGTGAACTGGTTTTTGTCAAGGACTACGTCCTGCTCATTGAAGGCACTGGTGACGGGGTTGGTCTCCCCTGAGGCTTCCAGCATAAAGGCCTCGTTGTTCATGCGCATGTCGGCAATCAGCAGCAGGCCGGCTTTCTCCTCCAGGGTCATCCTGTTGAGTAGATCCTGGCTTCTCTCTGCCGGGGTTAGGCGCCAGTCTTCGTATTGGTCTAACCGGCCGTTGCGGTTGAGGTCTTTGAACTGTAACCCGTCGGCCTCCACAAGCTTGGCGGAGCGGTACCCCAGACTGGGTTGGGAGGTTCTTTCTGCTCCAGTCGCTGCTCCGGATTCAGTTTCTGTCTTGGATTGTCCACAGGAATTTATCATAGCAAACAGGACAGCTATAAAGAGGGAAAATGGAATGTTTTTCATTTTGTTCAGATGTTATTGCGCTTCATGGCTACAAGGCGTTTTAGTTATTCAGATAGTCCAGAATCATTTGCACCTGGGCTTTCACCCCGTTTTGCAGGGCGCTTTCATCAACATTGAATTTGGGATTGTGGTTAGCGGCCCCATTACCAATGCCCAGGGTCACAAAGCCTACGGGGGCTATTTTTCTGTAATAGGCAAAATCCTCACTGGCGGTCATCATGGGGGCGTCAAAGATTTGGTTTCCCCCCAGAATGGCGGCCGCACTGTTCCTGGCCTGGGAAGTGAGGGCCGCATCGTTTTGGATGGCCGGGTAGGTAGGGATGTACTCCAGTTTGTAGGTAGCGCCATAGGCCTTGGTAATGTTCTCGATTATCCCTTTTATTCTGGTTTCCACCATTTTCCTGGTTTCTTCTGACGTGGTGCGGATGCTGGCTGCCAGTTCCGCCCTGTCGGCAATCACGTTGGGGGCATCGCCGGACTGAAATTTACCTATGGAAACCACCGTCATTTCTCCCGGTGTCACATTCCTGGACACAACGGATTGTAATGCAGTGACAATAGCCGCCCCTACCACAATGGGGTCAATTCCCAAATGGGGCATGGAGCCATGTGAGCCTTTCCCGATTATGGTCAGGTTGAAGATGTCCTGCGCGGTAGAAGCCGCTCCCACAGGCAAGATACCAATGTGGCCTGCCGGAAAATTGGGTAGCACGTGCATCCCGAAAAAGGCATCAACGTCCTTGAGGGCCCCTGAATTGACAATGTCCAACGCCCCGCCGGGTGGTTGCTCCTCGGCGTGCTGAAATATAAAGTAGATTGTTCCCTTTATCTGATCCGGCATTTTAGAAAGGGTGGAGGCGGTTGCCAGCAGCATAGCCGTATGGGCGTCATGGCCGCAGGCGTGACTCACGTTCTTTACTTTTGAACTATAGGGCAACCCGGTTTCCTCCTGCAAAGGCAAGGCATCCATGTCGGCCCGGAAGGCTACGGTTTTTCCGGGCTGGGCCCCTTTGAGAATCCCGATAACGCTTGTCTTTCCGGGTTTTTGGATTTCCATGTTGGGCAGGGATCTGAGGATACCTTCCACGTACTTGCTGGTTTGCTCTTCCCTGAAAGACACTTCGGGGTTTTGGTGGATGTGCCGTCGCCATTTTATAAGGTCATCGGTGGGTATGTTCTTCACCCAGGAAGCGTTTGAGGCAATTGGGGGGGTGTTATTGGTTTGCGCGGTTTGGACTTGGGGAGATAACTCTGCCTCTGGCCCTGCTTCTGTTTTATTTTCCTTGTTTGTTTCTGATCTTGCTTCTGGCTCAGATTGACTGCAACATTGAAGCATACCGCTACATAGTACGGCAATGAGTAGTAGTATCTTTTTCATAGTAGTAACATTTTCCATCAAATAGTTAAATTTCCTTTTTGAGCTTACCAGATAGATTAGAAACAGGTAGATGGTTAGAGCGACGGCTTCTTTCCAATTCGGCGTGATTCAGTTAACAAGGCAGACGCCTCTGTTTTGTACTAATGGAATTCCGTTTGTGGCGTGGTGGCTTCAGGCTTTGATGATTCATTGGTCTTATATCCATACCATGGAGGCGAAAGCTGCCTATTGGGTTGCATTCGCAAAAAACGAATGGGAAAAGTTGTATTTAAATGAAAACTGTACCCGCACGGTAGAGGAGCTAAACCCATCCCTGAAATTGTTCCGCTTTCCCCATTGCAATTCAGCGCCCACCAATGATTGCGGAAAAGGCTGGTGCAGTAAATTGAGGATGGCGTAATTCCCGTTTTTGAAAGCAGTGGCTGCCTGAGCGTCTGAGTTCTTAATATGCACCCTTGAATAGCCCACCGTGCTGCTCCATTTGCTGTTCCAGCTACGTTCCAGAAAGGCGAGCCCACCTAGTACCGGTAACGAGACACCCAATACAGGGGTGGTGGGGTCCTCAAAGTTGTTTTCGATCCCAATGTCAGGGCCTGCGTCCGTCAGATGGCTCTCAACACCCTTGCCATACACCAATTGGCCCTTGAAAGAGGTTTTGCTATCCAGTTGCTGGGTGGAACTGAGGTTGAAACCCCACCCAATTTCCTGCCCGCTGAGGTCAATCACAGAATTGGCGGTATTCTCCCACCTGATCCATTTCAAAACCCCACCTACTTCAACATACCCGTTCACGGTTTGCCGACGGTATTCGGCTGCAACGTCCGGCAGTTTGAAGGCCGCCCGCACGTGTTGGAGTTCTATGCGGTTGGCATAAATACCGTCATCTGAAACAGCGTCGGGCTGTTCCAAGGCTATCCCCCATCTGTCCTGCTCCCTGGCCCGCATATAGCGTACCTGGATGGTGCGCAGGTAAGCCCTGCTGGGCGGTGCCCCGAAGTCCAGCGTGCCGGGCGTGACATCAACATCTGAGAAAAGACTTTCGGTTTGCCCAACGGTGAATCTTCCCAGTTCTACATAAGCCTTCCGGAAGCGGAAGACCGTTTGGCCAACCTCTGGCCCTACCCCAAAAAGATCGAACTCGAAATTGGCTTTGAGTTGGCCCAGCGGAGTCTGCGACCAACTGTTTAACCCCAGCCTTGTTTCGCGCACGCTGAAATATATCTTCCCGTCAGGCGCAAACTGGTTTTTATACTGGGGAAGTTTGGTGACGCGTAACACATCAAACCAATTAGGGTCAGTTTGGTTGAAATTATAGCCTACATCTGCCTTGATGTACCCGTACACTTCAAGGCCTTTCCCCTGTTCCTGGGCTTGGGTAGGTCTCATAGCCAACAGAAAGAGCAGCAGGAACAAGGCCTGCCTAAGTTTCTTGCTTAACGGAAAACTGAAGTACTTCATTTGGGCAGGATAGTTAGCCAGGGCATGGATTTGTATACGGTTGCTCAACTAAAAGAAGCCTATTTTGTGGTACTTTTTTTATAAGTATTTTTCTTTTATGATCCCTCAGTCTACTTTATTCAGGTATGCTTGAAGCGGCACCTTGGTGATGGTTGCTAGTGTTGCCACCAGTACTCTCTTTTATTTGGCAGCAAACCTCTTGTCAAATAGTAAATACCAATATGATAATCAGTTACTTGCGGCATAATCAAGAAACCTTCCCTACTAAGGGCAGAAACAGGTTGCTACTCCTTACCTGACCTCAAATTCTCCTGCCGGCGGTTCCCTGCGCGCCTGGAGACGCGCTTCCTCCCAAGTCACGAGACGAAAGTCCCGCGCCAGTACTTTCCAAAGCCTGCCTCCGCGCTGCCGCCCGCTCCCAAGACCTCGTAGGGCGCGCAGCTCCTACGAGTGTCTCTGCCGATGGCGTTTCTAGCCTGTTTTCCCTAAAACTGACCCGAAACGCTGGGCCGGAGGGAGGATGTCTGCCCCGCAGGAAAAACCAACCATAGAAAGCAGTGCGTGCCGGAGACAAGGCAGTGCCCGGTCGCTACCGGAACGTGATTTACCCGGTTTCCGCGTTTCCGGCCCGTTTTCCGCAAAACAGCCCCTAAACGCAGCAGCGGGGCTGGAACCTAAGGTCAGGTTTCAATCAACGGCTAACATTTACCTTAGCCTGCCCGTTAGGGAAAGGCTGGGCTTGATGACCGGTTGGCAGAACATGCTGGCCGTTGCCGCGGTCGGGCTTATTTCAACTTCCTGGGGTTATAGCATGGAGAAATTACATTCCTTGTATTATGTGCTTGAAATAGCTGGTACGTTCGCCTTTGCCATAAGTGGGGCGACGGCGGCAAGAAAACGCAACCTTGACTTGTTTGGGATCTGCGCCATTGCCTTTGTGGTGGCCTGCGGCGGCGGTATCATCCGGGATCTTTGCATTGGGGCTATTCCACCCGCCGGGTTAACCAACTGGCCCTATTTGGTGGTCGCCATTATTGCCGCAGGGTTAACCGTCCACTTTTTCCCGGTGGTACAGCGGCTCACCCGCCCGGTGCTGTTCTTTGACGCCGTTGGCTTATCGTTGTTCGCCGTGACCGGGGCAGAGAAAGCGCTGCACTATGGCCATAATGGGGAGGTGGCCGTTCTGTTGGGGATTACCACCGCGGTGGGCGGCGGAGTGATCCGTGATGTTTTGCTTACCCGGGTGCCTGTCATTCTGGAGAAAGAGATTTATGCTTCGGCGGCACTTTTAGGGGCCGTGCTGGTCGTGCTGGGGAATTACCTGCAATGGGTATCACGCGATTGGGTGGCGATCATTGCTTTAACGGTGTGTTTTACCCTGCGCATATTAGCCCTCTATTTTCATTGGAACCTGCCTGTTCCCGCGAATGAGAAAACCGACCTGGATAAACAAAAATAGCACCTCCTGCTTTCCCCTCTTTTTCTCTTCACGATGAAGCTGTTTAGTGTTTTATGCCTGTTTTCATAAAATCAGCCTGAAAACGGGGTACCCGCGTACGTTTGCTCCAGAGGAATTGCTTTAAAAGCCGGTTAATGAAAAACCCTAAACAGGTTCATAGTACAAAGCAGGTCTGTCTCAGGATTCATACCACTGTTGAATATTGGTGCCGCTTGGAAGGAGATGGCGGAGCGCCAGAACCCACCCCTCCCAGGAGGGGAATACGCCTTTGCAGGGGATAGGAATGCGTGAACCTACGTGTGTAAACACCCCCCTTCGCCCCCTTCAAAAGGGGAAGTATTTGCTTTAGAGGACAGAAGGACTGAATGGATAGAGATAGCTTCTGCTCCTTTCCCCAGTTCCAGTCTTCCCCGAGCGCGCCTCGCTTTTGGCCCTGAATAGGCAGTAGCTAAGAGCGAATATCTTCACAGGCCGAAAGGGCAGTGCGAGAGGGGAAGACGGGGCCCCGCGGCCGTGAGCGCATACCGCCAAAGCTGGAACAACACAGCACTTGCACCCACGCAAAAAGCAGCCAAGCCAGGGGAACAGCATAAGGCATGCACAAACCTAATCATTCCACAGAAGCCAATTCCAGGCAGAGGCTAAAAATTCCCTTTAGCAAAAAGAACAGTAAGGAAGTGGAACAAGCCGGATTCACCACCACAGAACCAATCACCTCTAATAACCCGCAATCCACACAATCACACGCAGAGAGATCATCCCTAAACCTGTACCCAAAACACTCCCCACTATAAATCAAAAATTGCGTATAGAGATTCAACCCAGTCTTACAATTGAAAAGCGATAAGGCTACACTAACTCTATACACGCTATGAAAAAGACATTTGTAACAAATCTGGTGGCTTTGGCTTTGGCCTCGGGGATTATTTCTTCCTGCGGAGGAGACGCGCAAACACCAGCAGAGAAAACCGGCACGACCAACACCGAAGACATGGTAGAAGGGGTTGACGGTGGGCTTGACTCTTTAGACCTATCCGCCGACACCACTACTTCTTCGGGCTCCACCGGCCAAGGCAATGGTCAATGATTCAGGAACGAGCGTAAACCGTAACCCCCACCATACGGGAGACAAAGTAATTTACTATGATAAATAAATCGGCGTTTAGGGCCTGTTTTAGGTAAAACAGGCCCTAAACGCCGATTTGTTTTCAAAAACCGTGCTGCCTATCGGGAGAACAGCCACTTGAAAACCCGGGGGAACTCCCTTTGCCAATAAGCCTCGGTGTGTTCGCCGTCTTCGTGCACTTCATATTTGAGGTTGGAAGGCTTAAGCCCTTGTTTCACCAAAACATCGCGCATGCGGGCCATGTCGGGTACCATCTGCTTGCTCTCTTTGGCCCCGGCTAGCAAGAACATCTTTAAATCGGGCGCAGGCTTTGTTTTGGCGGCAAAGTCAAATATCTCTGGCGCGAACCAGAAAGCCGGCGAAAAAACACCTGCCTTGCCATACACCTGCGGGTATTTGAGGGCCGCATAAAAGGAAATCAGTCCGCCCATGGAGCTGCCCGCTACCCCCGTATGTTCTTTATCGGTGAGCGTGCGGTAATGAGCGTCTATGTAAGGCTTAAGCGTCTGCACCAGAAAGTCTACGTAGGCATCTCCTTTTCCGCCGCCCAGTTTCTTATTTCGCCAGGGCGAGTATTCATTAATGCGTTCTTCTCCTCCGTTATCAATGCCCACCACAATCACTTCGCGGCCATTAGATTCAAACTGCTCGTTCAAAGACTCATCTACGCCCCATTCTGCTCCGCCGAAGGAATAAAAAGCGTCAAACAGATTCTGCCCGTCGTGCATATACAACACCGGGTACTTCTTGTCTGAGGTAGCATAATTGGGGGGCAGGTAAAGCCAGATCCGGCGGGATTGCTTTAGCTGGGGCATCCAGAACTGATTACTCAGAATCAGGACATTGGCGGTGGCGGTATGGTCTTTCGTAGTAGTAGGGAAATTATCTTGCCAGTTTTCCACCTCAATACGTACGGTGTCCCTGCCTGGTTTGACTTTATACGTCCTGTTTCCCCGGCCCGTACCGTTCAGCAGCGTCTCCACTTTCTCCCAGTTGCCCCTGGTGATTTTATACTCCAACGCCCCCTCACCCCCAGGCAGCGTGAGGTAATACCTGGCATTGGCCGCCCGCTTGAACGCAAAACGCGTAGCCCGTGGGTTCCAGTGGTTCAGATTGGCTGCCAGAAAGAGCGTATCCTCCAGCGGGGTTTTCTCTGGCACCTTCGCAACCTCAACAGTGACCTGCGCCTCAGCCGGAACCACCAGCACCCCAAGAAATAAAGATAAAAGCGCAAAAAGCCCTCTCCACATTTTCATAAATGGCATTTTTAATTCCAGGAAATCGATTTCTTAATGAAAAAAGCGTAGATTTACCTCCATCATTTTACAATATTAACAACAGCCGTAGATATAGCCGTCTAAAGGTATTATAATTCCTGAAAGGCTACTTCGTTCTTAGCAGATTGCCAGCAGGTTAGTGCCGCAGGGACAAATAAGGTTTCGCTGCCAAATAGGTAGCCTATTTATTCTGATGGCCAAAGAAGCAGGCTTGCAAGATGGTTCGCAACAAGTAACGTTTGCGGGGCCGTGAACCAGCAGCCTATTCTAATGGATATGGGGTAGTATTCGTACAGCAGAAAGCCATAACCTGTTTCAGGACTGTTTTTCTGAAACAAGGCCCAAAACAATAGAAGCAAACATCGCCCTTTTACAGGGTGCAGACATAACCACAAGCAACATGCGAATCCTCAAAGCCTGCCTTTTTGATTTAGACGGAGTGCTGGTAGACACCGCGGGGTACCATTTCAAAGCCTGGCGCCGCTTGGCCCAGACCTTGGGCATTGACTTCACCGAGCACGACAACGAGCGTCTCAAAGGGGTTAGCCGCATGCGGTCACTGGAGATCATCCTGGAGATTGGCGAACGGACCCTGCCCCCAGAACAGATGCTGGCCCTCTGCGAGCAGAAAAACACCGAGTACCTGCTGGACGTGGCCCAAATGACCCCAGCCGAAATCCTGCCCGGCGTGGTAGAGTTCCTCAAAGCGCTTAAAGCCGAAGGCTTCAAGATCGCCCTCGGCTCCGCCAGCAAAAACGCCCAACTGATTCTGGAGCGCACCGCGCTGCTCCCCTTTTTTGACGCCATCATTGACGGGCGGCACGTGACCAACGGCAAACCAGACCCCGAGGTCTTCCTGAAAGGAGCCGAGGCGCTGGGCGTATTGCCCGAAGAATGCGTGGTGTTTGAAGACGCCGTGGCCGGGGTGGAAGCCGCCAAAAACGGCAACATGCGCTGCGTGGGCGTAGGCCAACCAGAAGTCCTCACCCTGGCGGATATTGTGGTGCAAGACCTCACCGAGATGTCGGTGGCAAGGCTTCGGGAATTGGAGCAAATGTAAAAGTTTGCGTTTAGCGGCTGTTTTCAGAAAATCAGCCATAAAACGTGTTAAGCCACTTGTCCCCCTTTGAAGGGGGTTGGGGGATGATAAAGGCGGCAAGAAGAACCAAAAGAAATGCTAAGCGCCAGGAAAAATGATTCTCGGGAATGCCTGACCTGCACGCGTCATCATCCCCCTACCCCCTTCAAAGGGGGACGAAAAAGTAAATTCCGTTTCAGGCCTGTTTTCCCAAAATCAGGCTCAGAACAAAATAAAACGCAACTGAAGAAGAAGTCTTGAAACCTGTGTCTTGCTACTTGATACCTGATACTTGATACCTGATACAACTATTATGAAACAATATGTCACCGTTGATGAGTGGTCTATCATAGAGGAAGGCTTCCATCCGCAGTATAACCAAATCTCGGAAAGCATCTTCAGCCTGGGCAACGGGCGCATGGGGCAGCGCGCCAACTTTGAGGAGGCGTTCTCCGGCCAGACCCTGCCCGGCAATTACGTGGCCGGGGTTTACTACCCCGATAAAACCCGCGTGGGCTGGTGGAAGAACGGCTACCCCGAGTATTTCGCCAAGGTGCTCAACGCCGCCAACTGGATCGGCATTGACGTGCAGCTGGACGGCGAGACCCTGGATCTGCACCAGTGCCAGGTGCTGGATTTTCGGCGCGAGCTAAACATGCGCGAGGGCTGGCTGGAACGCACCTTCACCGCCCTGCTGCCCAGCGGCAAGCAGGTGCGCGTGGCCGCCCAGCGCTTCACCAGCATCGTGGACGACGAGGTGGGCGCCATCCGCTACAGCATCACGCCGGTGAACTTCAGCGGTACGCTCACCCTCACCCCGTACGTGGACGCCGACATCATGAACGCCGACTCCAACTACGACGAGAAATTCTGGGACGAAGTCCTGCAGGAAGCCCACCCCACCGAAGGCTACGTAATTGCCGAAACCAAGAAAACCTTCTTCCACGTCTGCACCGGCCAGAAGTTCGCGGTCACCCAGAACGGCCAGGAAGTGAAGGTAAACGCCACGCCGCAGGAAAAAACCAAATACATTGCCTCTACGTTTGAGCTGGCCGTGCAGCAAGATCAGGAAACCGTTCTGTACAAGTACGCCGCCAACCTTTCCTCTGAGAACCACCCCAAAGCAGAACTGCTGGCCAACACTAAAACCGTGCTTTCGGCCGCGGCCGAGAAAGGCTTTGACCAGCTGATGCGGGAGCAGGCCCAGGCTTGGGCGGCCAAGTGGGAGGAAAGCGACATTGTGATTGAGGGCGATGCCGCCGCCCAGCAGGGCATCCGGTTCAACATCTTCCAACTGAACCAAACCTACACTGGTGAAGATGAGCGCCTGAACATCGGCCCCAAAGGCTTCACCGGCGAGAAATACGGCGGCACCACCTACTGGGATACCGAGGCCTACTGCCTCCCCTTCTACCTGGCTACCGCCGATCCGCAGGTGGCCCGCAACCTGCTCGTGTACCGCTACAAACACCTGCCCAAAGCCATTGAGAATGCCGAAAAACTAGGCTTCAGCGGCGGCGCGGCCCTGTACCCCATGGTCACCATCAACGGCGAGGAGTGCCACAACGAGTGGGAAATCACCTTTGAAGAAATCCACCGCAACGGGGCCATCGCCCACGCCATCCATGACTACATCCGCTACACCGGTGATGATGGTTATTTGGCCGAGTACGGGCTGGAGGTACTGGTGGGCATCTCCCGGTTCTGGGCGCAGCGCGTAAACTGGTCGGGCGCCAAGAACCAGTATGTGATGCTGGGCGTGACCGGCCCCAACGAGTACGAGAACAACGTCAACAACAACTGGTACACCAGCACCATTGCCACCTGGACCCTGGACTACACGCTCAAAGCCTTGCAGCACGTGCGGGAAACCTCCCCGGCGCGTTATCGGGAATTGGTTGGCAAACTGAACCTGAACGTAGCCGAGGAAACCGGGAAATGGCAGCACGTCATTGGCCACATGTACTACGCCGAAGACCAGGAACTAGGCATTTTCCTGCAACAGGACGGCTTTCTGGACAAAGAGCAGACCCTGGTACGCGACCTTGACCCGGCAGACCGCCCGCTGAACCAGAAATGGTCATGGGATAGAATCCTGCGCTCGGTGTTCATCAAGCAGGCTGATGTGCTGCAAGGCATTTACCTGTTTGAAGACCGCTTTGACCTGGAGACCATCCGGCGGAACTATGATTTCTACGAGCCGCGCACCGTGCATGAATCCTCGCTGTCGCCCTGCGTGCACGCCATTCTGGCCGCCAAACTGGGCGATGAGGAACGCGCCTACGAGTTCTACCTCCGCACCGCCCGCCTTGACCTGGATGACTACAACAACGACACCGAAGACGGCTGCCACATCACCTCTATGGCCGGCACCTGGATGGCTGTGGTACAGGGCTTCGGGGGCATGCGCGTGCGCGATAACCAGCTGTTCTTCAATCCATTTATCCCAGCTGGCTGGAGTTCTTATTCCTTCAAGATCCGGTTCAGGGGCCACCTGCTCAACATCAAGGTAACCAAGGAGAACGTGCAGATGGAGAACCAGCACGAGGCCGCCCTCACACTCAACGTGTTTGACCAAGCCGTGGAAATCAAGGCCAATGGCAAGGCCGAGATCGCGCACCAGTTGGCGTAAAAAGACCTCACCCTAACTCCCTCTCCCGCGGAGAGGGAGTTTTCAGCAGTTGCGTTTAGGCGCTGTTTTTTAGAAAACGAGCCTAAAACAGAAAGTTCTTCCCTTTGGCGCGAGACTAAAGTCTCGTGACCTGGGATGAAGCGAGTCTCCAGACTCGCCGGGGATTACGAACCGGAATATGTGAAAAGGGTGTCTGGAGACTCCCAACATCCCAGGTCACGAGTCTGGAGACTCGCGCCAAAGGGAAACTTGCTACGCGCTACCAGTTACGATAAAACCACATGAGAAAAACCAAGGCCCAACGTCCGCTTCTGTCTCTGGTGCTGCTGGCAGCGCTGGAGGCGGGCTGTACCTCCACCGCGCCCACGGGCAATAGTAGTTCAGACTCTAACACATCAGAAACCGCCATGACGCAACCTGGGCAAACCACTGACCCCAACACCACCGGGGAAGAAGTGCAGGATCACAAGCTGGTCATTTACCAGATGATGACGCGCCTGTTCGGGAACCAGAAAACGCTGAACAAAACTTACGGCACCCTCCAGGAAAACGGCGTGGGCAAGTTCCATGACATCACCCACCAAGCCCTACGGGAAATCAAGAAGCTGGGGGCCACGCACGTGTGGTACACTGGCGTGCTGGAACACGCCACCATGACCAACTACACTAAATTCGGGATTCCGCTGGACGATGCCGACGTGGTGAAAGGCCGCGCCGGCTCGCCGTACGCCATCAAAGATTACTATGACGTGAACCCAGACCTGGCGGTAGACGTGCGCAAGCGGATGGCGGAGTTTGAGGCGCTGGTGCAACGCACCCATGCTAACGGCCTGAAAGTCATTGTCGATTTCGTGCCCAACCACGTAGCCCGCAAGTACAGTTCAGATGCCAAACCAGCGGGCGTGGAAGACTTCGGGGCGAAGGATGACCACACGGTTGCCTTCAAACCCAACAATAACTTCTATTACCTGCCGGGCCAGGAACTGCAGGTTCCCGCCGCCAACAATCCTTTGGGAGCCGCGTTGAAAGGCCCGCAGGAAAACGGCCGGTTTTCTGAAAACCCCGCCAAAGCATCTGGCAACGACGTGTTCAGCGCCTCGCCCAGCGTAGACGATTGGTTTGAGACCGTGAAACTGAACTACGGGGTAGACATCCAGAACAACCGCACCAAGCACTTCGCCCCCATCCCCGATACCTGGCACAAGATGCGCGACATCCTGCTCTACTGGGCGGGCAAAGGGGCCGATGGATTCCGCTGTGACATGGCCGAGATGGTGCCGGTGGAATTCTGGGCCTGGGTTATTCCGCAGGTGAAAGCCCAGCACCCAGACCTCAAATTCATCGCTGAGATCTACAACCCCAAAGAGTACCGCAACTACCTCCAGAACGGGAAGTTTGATTACCTCTATGACAAGGTGGGCTTGTATGACGGCGTACGCCGATTGATGGAAAACCGCGGCAAAGGCAATACCCAGGAGATCACCAGCGCGTGGCGCGAGGAAAGCCGCGGCATCTCCAGCCACATGCTCCGTTTCCTGGAAAACCATGACGAGCAACGCATTGCCTCTGCTGAATTTGCGGGCACTCCCTTGGCGGGTATTCCGGCCATGACGCTAAGCGCTACCTTGGGCAGTGGCCCGGTAATGGTGTATTTTGGGCAGGAAGTGGGCGAGCCCGGCAAAGGCCATGAAGGTTTCCAGGGCGAAGACGGCCGCACCACCATCTTTGACTATTGGGGCGTACCCGCGCACCAGGCCTGGATGAACGGCGGCAAATTTGACGGCGGCAAACTCACCCATGCTCAACAGCAACTGCGTGAGTTCTACTCCAAATTGCTCAACCTCAGCACCAGCCGCGAAGCCATCCGGAAAGGAAAGTTCTATGCGCTTACCGCAGCACAGAATGCCGCCCCGGCGGGCGTGTACGCGTATCTGCGCCACACGGCCCAGGAGCAGGTTCTGGTTTTGGTGAACTTTAACCGGGAAGCGGCTAACTACGCATTGGCTTTACCGCCATCGGCTTTAGCCGCCATGAATTTGGATAACAAAGGATCCTTCATTTTACAGGATCTGCTCACCAACACCCCACCGCTGTTCTTTCAGCCATCTGTGAAAACCAGCATTACGTTGGCGCCACTGAGTGCGCACGTGTTTTTATTGCAGAAGAAATAAAAGAAGCATTTTAAGACCTCACCGGTCTACTTTTCATCACTAGCCTTTCTGACCTGATTTTCTGAAAATATAGCAGAAACGGGATGAACCTAACAGACAAACAAACCTTTTAAATATCTCTTTGCCCATGGCACAAACAATCTCGGCGCAAGCCAAACCTCGTCTGAGTTTCTGGCAAATCTGGAACATGAGTTTCGGGTTTATGGGCATTCAATTCGGGTTCGCGTTGCAGAACGCGAACGTGAGCCGCATCTTTGAGACCTTGGGCGGTACCGAAATCGCTCTTTACTGGCTGGCGGCCCCCGTGACGGGACTGTTGGTGCAGCCCATCATCGGGTACCTGAGTGATCGTACCTGGAGTCCGGTTTTCGGGCGACGCAAGCCCTTCTTCATGGTGGGGGCTTTGCTGGCTTCGCTGTCGCTGTTTGCAATGCCAAATTCGTCGGTGCTTTGGATGGCGGTGGGGATGCTCTGGATTCTGGATTCCTCTATCAACATCTCCATGGAACCGTTCCGGGCGCTGGTGGGCGATCTGCTTCCCTCTGAGCAGCGGACGAGAGGGTTTGCCACCCAGACGTTCTTTATCGGGATAGGCGCGGTGGTGGCCTCTTCCCTGCCCTGGATTTTCAATAACTGGATAGGGCTGCCCAACACCGCCCCGGCGGGCGAAATTCCGCCCTCGGTGAAGTGGGCGTTTTACAGCGGCGGCGTGGTGTTCTTTTTGGCGGTGCTCTGGACGGTGGTGAAAACAAAGGAATATCCGCCCGAAGACCTGGAGGAATTCCACCGGGAGAACAATGAGACTACCTTTTGGCAAGGTGTTTCTGAAACCTTCTTCGGGATTTTCAGGATGCCCAAGACCATGCTGCAGTTGGCTTTGGTGCAGTTCTTTACGTGGTTTGCGCTGTTCGCGATGTGGATTTTCACCACGCCCGCCGTCACCAGCCACGTGTACGGCGCCTCTGACACCACCTCCAAACTCTACAACGAAGGAGCCGACTGGGTAGGCATCTGTTTCGCGGTGTACAACGGCATCTCGGCCATCTTTGCCTTCGTGTTACCCGTCATCGCCCAGAAAACCAGCCGTAAGATGACGCATCTGCTCTGTTTGGTGATTGGCGGGATAGGATTGATCTCCATTTACTTTATCTCTAACCCTACCCTGCTGTTAGTTTCCATGGTGGGCGTAGGCATTGCCTGGGCGAGTATCCTTACCATGCCGTACGCGATTTTAGCTGGTTCTTTGCCCGCCAAGCGCATGGGGTACTACATGGGCGTCTTCAACTTCTTCATCGTGATTCCACAGATTGTGGCCGGTTCCCTGCTGGATTTCATCAACAAGAACATCTTCCACGGCGAATCTATCTACGTGTTGGTGGTGGGCGGTTGCTCCATGATTTTCGCTGGTTTCCTGACCCTGATGGTGAAAGATGTGGATGAGAAAACTGTTTGATTTCAGTTTCATTTTATGAATGAAGAAGCCCGAGGCAGTGCCTCGGGCTTCTTCTGTTTTGGGCCTGTTTTCAGGAAAAATGCCTTAAAACGTAAACAGACTTGAGGCAATCACTTCTTTAGAACCGCAGTACTGTAGGCAGGAAGCGTGAGTGAGGCTTTATTCAGTTTAGCCTGCTTGGTTTTGAAGAACAGTTTATCGTAACCGTTTAGATTCTCTGGCAGACGCACCGTGATGTCTGTACCAGAGAGATTGTGCAGCACCAGCAAGGATTCATCTTCGTGCACCCGAGTAAAGGCGCTTACCGCTTTGTTCTCAAAGGCAACCGGTTCAAGCTTTCCGTAGGTCAGGGCCTTGCTTTGGTTCCGCAGGCTGATCATCGTCTTGTAATGCGTGTAGATAGAGTTCTTGTCCTTCTGCTGGGCGGCTAGCGGCGCAACGGTGGCCTCGGTGGTGTAAACGGGTTTTAGCCAGGTAGTGCGATTTTTGTCTTTGGCTTTGGAATCCCACAGGAACGGTTCTCTAATTTGCTCATCGGGCTTTTTACCCGTCATGCCTATTTCTTCGCCGTAGTACAGATAAGGAGAACCCGGCAAGGTAAGCAACAACGAGGCGGCCATCTTGGCTTTGTTCACGTCATTGTTGAGCGTACTCATGATGCGGTTCTGGTCGTGGTTGCTCAGGATGGTGGCGTCTATGAAATCTGGGTTCACGGACTGGTAGAAGTTGGTGATCTTGGCATGTTTGATGGCCAGCGAATCTCCCCGGCCTTCGGTCACCGCTTGGGGGATCACCCAGCTCATCTCAAAGTTGAACAAGGCAGGCAGGCCTTTCAGGTACGGGGCCACTATATCGGCGGGGGCCCACACCTCTCCTACCAGGTACACGTCTTTGTTCGCTTTCAGCATTTCGCTCCGGAAATACACCCACCATTGGTGGTTATCGAAAGGCCGTTCGTCGGGAAAAATGTGGCGGGCGGCGTCTAGCCGGAACCCGTCTACGCCTATCTCTGAGAACCAGAAGCGGCCAATCTTAAAGACCTCCTCGCGCAGTTTGGGGCTGTCGAAGTTCAGGTCGGGCATGCCGTCATAGAAGTAGCCGTAGTAGAGGTAATCGCTGCCCTCCACTTTGTGCCAGTGCCGGGTGTTGTCAGAATCTGCTCCGGTGGGCCTGCCCTCCTTCTGGGTCTGCGGGTCGTTTTTATGTGTCCAGACGTAATAGTCGCGGTACGGACTGTTCTCGTTCTTGACGGCATCCTTAAACCAAGGGTGCTGGCTGGAGGAATGGTTCAGTACCATGTCCATCACCACTTTGATGTTGCGTTGGTGGGCCTGGTTGATAAACTCCCTGAAGTCTGCCATGGTGCCGTAGTCCGGGTGAATGCCGTAATAGTCGGTCACGTCGTATTTGTGGTAAGACGGCGAGGGGTTGATGGGCATCAGCCAGACCGCTCCCACGCCCAGGTTCTTCAGGTAGTCCAGCTTGGAGGTCATGCCTTTGATGTCGCCAATGCCGTCGCCGTTAGAATCAGCGAAGGACTGCACGAAGATTTCATAGGTGATGCCCCGGGGCCATTGGCTTACTTTCTTCTCCTGCGCCTGTAGCGCTTCTGGAGCGCCCAAGGTGCCGAGGGAAATCAACAACGAAAGGGCAAGGTGTGCTAAGGTAGGCTTTTTCATGTAAGGAATTTAGGTTGGGTTGGAAGCTACTCCAGGGCAAGGCTGAGAAGGATAGCACCCCCACTTTCCATCCTGCTCCTGCCACGGAGTAGCTTTCATTAAGGAATCAAGATTTGTTTTACTGCTGTTTTCAGCCTGTTTTTAGAAAAACAGCCCGAAAACGGGGTTCGTTTCTGTTTTCCGCCTGATTTCTGAAAAGCAGGCGGAAAACAGAAACGAACCGCTTAGAGCCGCTGCAGCCCTTTGGTTTGGTTTTTAGCCGCCTCTTCAAAGCTGATGGCGTACCCACCGCCGGGTGCCACGTGCTGCGACAGCCTTGATTTGCTGTTCACCGCCACTTTGCGGATGTGGTAGGCCTGCGGGTTGGTCCTGTAGTGGGCGTCCTTCGCATCTGCGTAGATGGTGGCGATGTAGGTTTTGCCCTTGTCCAGGAAATCGAACCTGACGCTGGAGGTGCGGGCATCATTTCCGCCCACGCTGCCCAGGAACCACTGGCCCGTGCCTTTGGCCTTGCGGGCCACCGTCACGTATTCGCCCGGCTCGGCCTCCAGGTAGCGGCTGTCATCCCAGTCAAGGGCCACGTCTTTGATGAACTGGAACGCGTCCGGGAAACGGACGTAGTTCTCGGGCAGGTCGGCGGCCATCTGCAGCGGGCTGTACATGGTCAGGTACAGGGCCAGTTGGTTGGCCAGGGTGCTGTTCACGTGCGATTTGTTGTCCGGGTTCAGCTTGCTCAGATCCATCTCGAAGATGCCCGGCGTATAGTCCATCGGCCCTCCTATCAAACGGGTGAAAGGGAGCACCGCCACGTGGTTCGGCTTGGAGCCCCCGAACGACTGGTACTCCGTCCCGCGGGCGGACTCGTTCCCGATCAGGTTGGGCCAGGTGCGGGCGGTACCGGTTGGGCGCACCGCCTCGTGGGCGTTGACCATGATCTGGTACTCGGCGGCTCTCTCCAGGGCGTGCTGGTAATGGTTCACGATCCATTGGCTGTAGTGGTTCTCGCCCCTTGGCAGGATGTCGCCCACGTAGCCGCTTTTCACGGCATCGTAGCCGTTGTCTTTCATGAACCGGTACGCCTTGTCCAGATGGCGCTCGTAGTTGCGCACCGAGGAGGAGGTCTCATGGTGCATGATCATCTTCACGCCCCTGGCCTTGGCGTACTCCCTTACGCCCTGCACGTCAAAATCTGGGTAAGGCGTCACGAAATCGAACACGTAGTCTTTGGAGTTCCCGAACCAGTCTTCCCAGCCAATGTTCCAGCCCTCCACCAGCACCCCGTCAAAGCCGTGCTCGGCCGCGAAGTCAATGTAGCGCTTCACGTTGGCGGTGTTGGCGCCGTGTTTGCCGTGCGGCCTGGCTTTGGTGTAATCAGTAATACCTAACTGTACCGAGGGATAGTCGTTGGTGTAAGACCAGTTGCTTTTCCCGGTGATCATCTCCCACCAGACCCCCACGTACTTCACGGGTTTGATCCAGGAGGTGTCTTTGATCTTGCTGGGCTCATTGAGGTTGTAGGTCATCTTGGAGGCCAGGATATCGCGGGCATCGTCGCTCACGATCACCGTGCGCCACGGAGTGCCGCGGGGGGCCTGCATGTAGCCTTTGTCGCCCACGGCGTCGGGCGTGAGCCAGGACTCAAACACCATGTTTTTGTCATCCAGGTTGAGGTGCATGGCCGGGTAGTCGACCAGGGCGGCCTCGTGCAGGTTGATGTACAGGCCGTCGGCGGATTTCATCATCAGAGAGGTCTGCACGCCGGTGGGCGAGAAAGGGGTCTGGGAGATGTTGGCCGTCACCGCCTTGGCCATGATGCCCCTGATCTCGGACAGCTTGGAGGCGGTGTAGTCGTACTCCTGCGTGTCATAGTCGCCCGCGATCCAGTAGGCGGTATGGTCACCGGCCATGGCGAACTGCGTCTTCTCGTCCTTGATCACGAAGTAAGCCAGGCTTTTCTGGGTGGGGAACTCGTAGCGGAACCCCAGGCCGTCATCGAACAGGCGGAAGCGCACCAGCATCTGGCGGCCGGTGCCTTGCTGGCTGAGCGTCACCGCCAGCTCGTTGTAGTGGTTGCGGATGGTCTTCACCTCGCCCCACACCGGGCTCCAGGTCTCGTTGAAGGATGCGGTCTTGGTATCTGTTACCGTGAAGTTGCTGTGCAGGGAACCCTGGAGGTTCACGGCCTTCTGCTCCATGTTGGCGTCAGATCCGCCCGAGGCGGCATCGGCGGCTTTGGTCTTCAGCACGAAACCCAGCTTGCTCTGTTTGATGACCGGCTTGCCTTTGTAGGTTAGGCTGTAGGTGGGAGAGCCGTCACCCTGAAGGGAGAACCTCATGGTGAGCTTCCCGTTGGGGGATTTCAGATCCTGGGCATTGGAAATACTTAGAAATGAAAGCAAAACACATGCTATTAAAAGAAATTTACTCATGTTATTTCAGCAATTGATGTTAGTTACAAAAAGGTATCAGCATCGTTTTGACAACAGCCGGATACCTAGAAAAGGGGTTTTCCTATAAACCCATCCATTTACAAGGGTAGCAATGGTGTAGTGAGGTATTCACCTTCTTGGCCTAGAACCAAATGGTTCATAAGTTGTTCTACAGGGATCACTGCGTAATGGCAGAAGCAGTAGAAACAGGTAGGCCATGCCTTGGATTAAAAAATCAAGGAGGCTATCTCACCTGTAACTTGAGATAGCCTCCTTGGCCTTATGTTAGATTACCTACTCACCTATAGCTTTGTGAGCGTGTAGGCATTGTCCGCTAAGCTGAAGGTAATTCTGTAGGTACCCGCAGCAGGCACTTGTATATTATTATTGTCACTCTGGTTTAAGGTACCATTTGCCCCTCCGTAGTTGGTATCCCAAGCATCGTTCAAACGGAACTTGAGGCCTCCCGCTTTCAGGTCTGTGGTGAGCGACCAGGTTTGCGTGCCATTGTTGTAGGTCATATCAGTATCTGCTGCATCCCAGCCCCCGGCAGTAGCATCCCCAATGATGCCCCAGCTATATTTAGCGGCGGTAAACGTGTTCTCGTTCAGATTTATAGTTAAACGATACATACCAACACCAGGCACGGATAAATTGTCAGGGGCCGATGTACTTACTTTACCGTTTCCGGCATCGCCGTAAGCAACAGTCCAGTTCTTGGCCGGTGTAATCTTAAACTCTAATGCATCATCACCCACAGTAGTAGGGAAGTTGATAACCCCAGAATAGATTCCATTGCTGGTAGGCGAAATCAAACTATCAGCAGTCTCAGGCTTCCAATCTTGAGTTGGATCAGTAGACTGATATCCCCCAGGCACATACACAAATGAAATTAACGTGTAAGGGTTAACCGTCATGCTCACTACATTTGAATACACCGGTGCAATGGCATCAGAACCTGCAATTTGTGATTTTACCCGAGCTTCTACTGTGGAATTAATACCAGTAGGCAAGCTCATGGACAGTAACAGAGCATTAAACTCCAATACGGTATAGCTTCTGCTTGAAATACCACCCCCTATGACTACCTCTTTAGGGTTGTCGAAATTACTTCCGGCAGGTGCCAATTGGATTGTATTGGTGGTAGCTGCATCAAAGCCAAAATCTGCTTCTGTCCAGGTGAAAGTGATGGCCTGGTCTGCTTCATTTTCTTTCTGCAAAGTCAATGTAGTGGCTGAAGCCGTAAAGGCAGCACCTGTTCCATCAGTATTGGCTATGATTCTTTCTTCTTCTTTCTCACAAGAGGAAAAAAAGAAAAGCAGCAGACCAAGCAGGCCTATATTGCTTATTAAAGATGTTTTCATTTTTTTCTACTTTAAAAGTTCAGGAAATAGATTAGTACCCTGGGTTTTGTTTCAGATTCATATTGGCGTTGATATCAGAAGCCGGGATAGGGAACAATCTATAGTCTTCGCTAACACCTCTTCCAGCTTTTACCCCACCTTTCCATGGCCACAGGTAGGCGTCAGTAGTAAACCTTCTATAACGGATCAGGTCTGTGCGACGGAATCCCTCCCAGTACAACTCACGGGCTCTTTCATCCAAAATAAAGTCTGTGGTAATGTTAGTGACGTTACCAGATGTATTCCCATAAGCCCGGGTACGCAAGGCATTCACATACCCAATCGCGGTAGTCAAGTTTCCTCCGGTACCGCCACGTAGCACGGCTTCAGCATACACCAGGTACATTTCCGCTAAGCGGAACAAAGGGAAGTCAGTGGAAGTGAAGGTTCCGTTGGCAGACGGAGCAGGTACTCCACTAGAGGTAACATTTCTGAACTTGGTGACTTTTGGCCCCTCTGCAAATGCAGACGGATCATCCATTTCCAGTTTATCAATGAAGAACATGGCCCGCTTGTCTGTATTGCCACTATAGTCTGTGAAAGATAAGGGCAAGTTCTTGGTACCACGAACACCACCCCAGCCGCCATTAGGAACGCCAAATGCGGCAGGATTCATGGCGGCATTTATCGCGGCATTTATCAAAAAAGTAGTCCCGCCAAAATTCTGGGTTTTTATGCCGTCATAGTTAATGGCCAGAATTGTTTCGCTATTATCAACATTGTTATCGGCCAGAAACAAATCTCTGTAATTGCTGTCAAGGGTATAGCCAGAAGTTATAACCTTGTTGGCATAGGTAATGGCGTCAGTATACCGGGCGGTGCCCGTATACACCTCAGCATTCAGGTACAAACGCGCCAGCAAAGCCTGAACCGCCGCCTGATCGGCCCGGCCGTATTCATTCTGACGCGGCGCCGCCATTAAGGGCTCTATAGCCAATAATTCAGTCTCTATGTATTTGAATAATTCAGCCCGGGAAATCTGCGGCGGAAAGTATTTCCCGATAGGGTCGTTTTCGGTTACGAAGGGCGGGTTGCCAAACATATCCATTGCTACCCAATATTGAAAGGCCCTTAAAAAGCGCGCCTCCGCCTGGTATTTCCGGATAAGGTCTGCGTCTGCTCCTGAAATACCTCTTTCACCTAGTTTAGCGTCAGAAGATTCTCTGATGAACTCATTAGCCATGGTAATCTGAAAGAAAATACGGTTGTATAATCCTGTTACTATGACATTACTGGCAGTCCAGTTCATGTTGTGAAAATCCTGGAGACCCGGGTCGTTCCAGGTTACGTGCGCCTCATCGGTGGTTAGTTCCTGCAAATTCCAGAATAGCCGCAGAAAATCTGAAGTACCCACGTCAATACCGGCCAAGTCTGAGGTACTGGCCCCACCGCTGCCAGATAAGGCATAGGCACCGTACACTTTGGCCAATACTTGTTTATATCCTTCAGGGGTGCCATATACAATGGCGGAGGTAGTGGCATTGGTTGGAGTTAAATCCAGATCTTCATGGCAAGATGTAAGACAGCCTAGCACAATGGCTGATATACCTGTTGCTTTTATAAAAAATGTTCTCATTTCTTTGTCAAGTTTGATGATGGATTAGAAACCAAGATTTAAGCCCACTACAAAGGTTCTGGGTCTCAGGTAAAAGTTGTTGTCAATACCACTGCTGATCTCTGGATCTACCCCGGTGTATTTGGTCACGGTGAACACGTTCTGGCAAGTAAGGCTTAGCCTTAGATTAGCGGTATTGAACACTTTACCGGCATTGTACCCCAAGGTCAGGTTGTCCATGCGCAGGAAAGAAGCATTTTCAATGTAATAGTCAGATTGGTACTGATTATTCACGAAGTTGCTGTTGTAGAAGCTGGTGCTGCTGTTACCAAGGAAACCTGAAGGGTTGAGGATGTTACGGGCAACCCCCAGGTTAGCAGAGATGTTGTTGTACATGTAGTTCCCCAGATAAGCCCGCATAATGGTGCTTAGGTTCCATTTTTTATAGTCCACCTGCGTATTGAAGCCCAAGGTAACCTGAGGAGCCGCCGCCTTATACCGGTACATGTCATTTTGATTGATGATTCCATCATCATTCAAATCTGCATATACGCCTTCTAACGGGGTGCCATTTTCATTATATACCTGTTTGTACACGAAGAAGGAATAAGGTCTGTACCCAACGGTGTTAATCTGGATGTTCTGACCGGTTGCACCGGAGATTCCGCCCACCGGGTCACCAAGGTAAGCAAGGTCTTCAGCGGCAGTTAACTTGGTGATTTCACTTCTGTTCGCCGTTAGGTTTAAGCCAATGCTCCAATTCAGGTTTTCCTTTTGCACCGGAACCGCATTGATGCTGAACTCTAAACCTTTGTTTATTAAATTACCTACGTTGGTAAAAATCTTATTACTGAAGTTTGAGCCTACCGGAATATTCACAATGTTCAGCAGATCTTCCGTCTGCTTATAATAAACATCTATAGATCCATTAATCCGGTTGTTGAAGAAACCGTAATCTAAACCAATGTTAGAAGTAGCGGTTTGCTCCCATTTGATGTTGGCATCATACGCCGCAGGGGTGTACATATAATAGTAGTTGTTCCCTAGTTGGTACTGAGCCGACTCTGTACTCAAGCCATATACAGGTAGGTAGGCATAGTTATTCCCAATCTCCTGCTGGCCCGTAACCCCATAACTCACTCTGAGTTTCAAATCATTCAGGGCGGTTACTGTTCTCAAGAACGGCTCTTCGCTAATTCTCCAGGCCAAAGAAGCAGATGGGAACACCCCCCATCTGCCATCGGGCGAGAACCGCGATGATCCGTCCGTCCGTACGGTACCAGTGAAAGTATATTTATCCCTGAAGGTGTAAATCAAACGACCATAGTAGGATATCAAGGTGTTTTCAGGAATGTCGAACGGAAACACAGGCGTACTTCCTTCTATGATATCGCCGGCGGCACTGAAGTTAGGATAGTTGTAGTTTTTAGTCTGGTTGTTGTAATACCCATAACCAGCCGTGGCATTCACATTACTTTTAATCCCGGTCAGGTCTTTGGTGTAGTTCAAATAAAACTCCAGGACTTTATTATTTACCCGCTGGAGGTAATAGTTGTTTGTACCAGCCGTGGAATAGCTTTGCGCAGCCTCAGCCGGCACAAATACGGTTCCCTTCCCTTTGGCTATATCATACCCCAGGTTTAGATTGGCGTGTAGTTCAGGTAAGAAATGGAAACTGTAATCAAGCTGGGCATTACCAAAACTTCTCTGCACTTCGCTTCTGTCATTTCTTTGTTCCAGCAAAGCCACCGGGTTTCTTGAGGCATTCGGGTTTAAGAGGATGTTCCCCTTGTCATCCCTGGAAACCCATTCAAAATAATCCCCAAACTGGCTTTCTGTCCGTACAGGTTGGGTGGGGTCAAAAGCCACCGCTGCGCCAATGGCCCCTTGGTTAGCAAACCGGGTATTGGTAATGGAACCCTTTACATTCAAGTCAATTTTGAGATGGTCATCTAAAAGGCGCGGAGTCAGGCTAACAGCGGCCGATTTACGTTCAAATTCATCTGTCCGCAGAACGCCATCTTGGTTCAAATAGCCCACAGAGACGCGATAAGGCATGTTCTTGTAAGCCCCGGAAAGGCTTAGGTTATTGTCTGTTCCAGTGGCTGTTTGGTAAACCTCATCTTGCCAATCGGTATTGGCTGTTCCCAGAAGGGTCTTTTGGGCGGGGGTGCCATTCTCGTTTACATAGGCCCGGAACTCATCTGCTCCCAGCACATCTACTTTCTTGGTGACAGTAGAAACAATGTATTGGGTATTGAAGTTAACGGTTGGTTTACCGCTCTGTCCTTTCTTGGTGGTAATCAGCACCACCCCATTAGATGCCCGGGAACCATAAATAGCCGTAGCGGAAGCATCTTTCAAGATGGTCATGGATTCAATATCATTCGGGTTGATTAAGCTCAAAGGGTTTGAAGCCCCAGAAATATTATACCCGGTGAGAGGCACTCCATCCACTACGAATAACGGATCATTGCTAGCGTTCAAGGAAGCCCCACCCCGGATGCGGATGGTACTGCCCGAACCTGGCTGCCCACCACTGGAGGTAATCTGCACCCCGGCGACCTTACCCATGATAAGCTGTTCAGGCGTGGTCACGTTCCCCTGCTGAAAATCTTCAGAACCCACCGTGGCTACCGCCCCTGAAAGATCTTCTCTGTTCTGGGTACCATACCCAATCACCACTACCTCATCCAGGGCTCTGGCATCGGTCAAAAGGTTTACGTTGTAAGTTGACTGGGTTCCTACGGGTATCTCCTGCGACACATACCCAATGTAAGAGAACACCAGGGTACCGGCAGTGCCAGAAATCGGAAGAGAGAACTGTCCGTTTACGTCAGTAGCGGTGGCGGTAGTGGTACCTTTCAGCACCACAGATACTCCAATAAGCGGAGCAGTTCCGTCTCCGGTCACAGTACCAGTAATGGTTCTTTGCTGGGCAACCGCTGGCCCAGCGCCTACCAACAGAATGGCTACCAACAGCACCAGCAGGGAAGATACTTTCCCTAGTTGCCGAAAGCTATGCCAGCCTAGGTATATTGGCTGATTCTCAGGTAATAAGTTTGTCATAAATGAAGGATTAAGATGGTTTTTTTGAAGTAAGAGAAACAAATAATCAGCTGAAAACACTGATGCTCATTACAAAAATGAAAGAAATCAACGGTTACGAAATCGATTTCCTTAGCGATTTATGAATTTAAAACCGAATCTCAAAGGATTTGTTACAACAAAATAACAAGTTTTTTTTAATGATTTGCCAAAAATAGATTCTCAGGACTTGATATTTTAAAAAAAATCAAGCGGTTAGTGCCCTATTTTTAAGATTTGTTTAATTAGATTTGTTTCAATAGTACCTACAAGAGATTGTCACAGGGAATATTCTTCTCTGACTCACTAAGAAATCGATGTTCCCCTATGAGTAGAACTACCATACATGATATAGCTAAAGAACTAAATACAAGCCCTTCAACGGTTTCCAAAGCGTTGAACGACCATCCTTCCATCAGTGCCGCCACCAAAGAACTGATCAAAGCGGCGGCCCAGAACCTGAACTACCGGCAGAACCGCCTGGCTTCTTCTTTAAGGTCTGGCAGAACCAACATTATTGGAATTGTCATCCCTAGTGCAGACATCGGGTTCTTTGGCGGGGTGGTGCACGGCATTGAGAAACTGGCCCGCAGCAACGGCTACAACATCCTTTTGTTCCAGTCGCACGAGACCGGCGAGTATGAGGTAGAAGGGATAGAGACCCTGCTGCAAACCAGTGTGGACGGGATCATAGTCTCCATTGCCAAAGACACCCCCAACCTGGATCATTTCTATGACGTGAAAAAGCGGAAAGTGCCGCTTATCTTATTTGACCGGATAAAAGATGAATTGAACTCCCCATCTGTAGTGGTGGATGACTACAAAGGGGCTTTCATGGCCACCGAGCATTTGATCCAGCAGGGCTATACCCGCATTGCCCATATCTCAGGGCCACAGCACATCAAAATCTTCAATGACCGGTTGTGCGGCTATGTAGACGCGCTTAAAACAAACAACCTGCCCGTAGACGATGACCTGATCCAGTACGGCCGAAACTCCATTGAATCTGGCAGGGACAGCGCCGAACGCCTTTTGGCCAGAAACAAAGGCATGGATGCCATCTTTGCGGCGGTAGACATCACCGCGCTGGGCGCCTTGCAGTACCTGAAGCAGGCTGGCGTGAAAATGCCCGAAAAAATAGGCATCATCGGTTTCGGGAATGAACCCTTTAGTCCTTACGTCACGCCCAGCCTGTCTACCATTGACCAGCAACCCGCCCGCATGGGGGAAGAGGCGTTTACTCTGTTCTTAGAAGCCATGGCCAAAAAAACCGCAGGCTCCCACGCAGGGGAAGTAATGGAAGAACCCAAAAAGATAGTGCTGGAACCCGTCCTGATTGTTCGCGAATCTTCGGTCAGGAACCCACAGGCGTAGGCAGAAAGCAAAAAGGAACCCCTGTTTTTGGCTTGTTTTTCATAAAACAGGTTAAAAGCAGGGAATTGAGCAGTTCACTTAGCCGAAGAAGTGCCGTCTCCCCGCGCCGCTTCTCCTGAACATTATTCTTTTGCCCGCATTCCGTCCCCCCTTTGAGGGGGTAGGGCGCTTGAAAAACCGAAACCAGCTACTATAAAAAGATTAAAAATAATTCTCTAAAATGCCTGATTAGCACGAGAAATCATCCCCCTACCCCCTTAAAAGGGGGACGGAATGCGGGCCGGAGGGTGGGGCTCAAGGACGGAACAGGTGCTTAAGCTTAGCTAGTTAGATGCTTCTGTGTGATTCTGTATTGCTCGCGCAATTTCTGAATTCGCGTTGTTTTATGAAAACTATCCAAAAACGGGGACTCCCTTTTTGGATAGTTCTAAAAAGGGAACGATTTCACTCGCTCGCCTCTGGCAAGTGTGACGTTTTGGTTTATCATTACTTTTCCAATACTCCCCCTTTTTAGAGCATGTTTAAATTTCATTTTTGCGCTACAAACGGCCATAAAAAGAACCTGCGTTCGCCTTTTTTTCGCCCCGTAGCGCTGCCACGCGGCTCAAAAAACGCTTCCGCAGAACCTTTCTCTGGCCATTTTCGCCAGCAAACCTGAAATTTAAACAAGCTCTTAGATGGTTTTAACGTTGGGGCTACGAAGCGTTTTAGGGCTGTTTTTTCAAAAACAGGTTCTTTTCCATCTGCACGTACTCAACCCCGTTCTTTTCAAACGTCTCCCCTTGCACCTGCATTCCGGCTCTCAGGTAGAACCCGAGGGCTGAGGTTCGGGCGTGGCACCAAATGGTGGTGTCGTTTTGGGTGCGGGCGTAAGCGAAGACATGCTTTAAAAGTTTTCGGCCCAGGCCTCTCCCTTGAAAGGAAGGCAACGTGGCAAATTTCCTGAACTGTACCCGGTTATCTTCCTGGAACAGAGAAATCACGGAAACCAGTTGTTCGTCTTTAAAGGTGCCGAAGTGAACCCCAACCGCATCATCCGGTAGTTGAACAAACTCTAGTGACTGATCGGGCCACATGACCTGGTGCCGCACCGGCCAGGTTTGCGCCGCCGTAATGCGCTTAATTTCTGTTTTACCGGGCATACTTCCGTTTCCGGAGCCAAAACTTAGCCACCCCGAAGAGCAGCAGCAAGGCCAGCGGGATGCCCAGGTTTATGGCTTGCCACTTGGTTCTTTCTTCGCGCAGTTTTGCTTTGTCCAGTGGTCTTAGTTTGATTTCTTTTCCGCGGAGTTCAATCAAGCCTTTCTCGTCCAGCAGGAAATCGGCCACGTTTTTCAGGAGTTCTTTGTTTGCGTAGCGCGAGCGCGAGAAACGATCAAACCCTAATTCCAGCGGCCGGCCCGAGCGCGGGTCTACGTCATTGGCGGCTAAATCTCCGTCAGAAAAAATAACGAGTTGGGAGGCTTTGCCTTCGGCCTGGAACGGAATTCTTGTCCCTGCCGGAACGGGACGGTTCTTGAACACTGACTGGAATTTCCCCTCCAGCAAATACCCCACCGGAATGGCATTCTGGCTGAAAAGCCTGGGGTCACGGTCAACCCGCGGGTCGTTCAAAGAAATAGAAACCGGCGAATCGCGCTTGCGCGAGTATTGGGAAGTCCAGAGCAGCGGCGATTTTTTAATGCCCACGGCTTTCACGGTGTCTAGTGAACTGACGAACCGGGTTTGCACGGCATCCAGGTTACGGGTGAGCGGCAGGTTACTGAAGTTGCTGATGAGCGGATAATAGCGCCAAGGCACCAGTTGGGTCTGGGGCTGGTTGCCCATGTAGCCCGTCACCATGGGAATGAAGCTGGCGTTCAGATCCTGCACCAAATCTGGGTTCACCCGCACGCCGTACTTGAAAAGCAAATCCTGCAGGTTCAGGTCATACGGAAACGCCAGGAACCCTTCTTCCCGCACGCTGTCCAGTGAGGCGCGTACGCCGTCCAGCATGAACAGCATTTTGCCGCCCCTAATCAGAAACTGATCTAGTTTGTATTTATCCAGTTCAGAAAAGGGCTGGGTGGGTTTCAGGAGCACCACCAGGTTGAAGTTGTTCAAATCAGGCACCTGCGAAAGATTCACGCGGTTTACGGTGTAATATTCCGAAAGCGTGCCCAAAAAGTCGGCGGCCTGCGGAAGCCAGAGTTCGCCGTGGCCCTGCAACACCCCTATTCTGCCGGCACTCACAGAGGCTACTTTCCTGATGGCCGAGGCCAACTCGTATTCCAACCCTTCAATGGACTGGTTCAAACGCTCTTCGGGCGGAGCCGCTTGGCTGCCTTTCAGTAAGATGGCCGCCGTTTCTTTGTTTCCCGCCGAGATCAAGGCCCCCGGAAAAACAATTTTCTCTACTTTCTTGTCGCCTTCCTGCGCAAACAGGTTGGTAGGCTGCAGGCCTTTCTGCGCCAATTGGGTGTAGAACTGGTTACGGGCCTGCTCATTGGTATTGGTGTTGGGGTCTACAAACTGGTACTGGATGTTGCCGTCTGAGTACAGACGGAACTCCTCCAGCATCTCGCGGGTGCTGTTCTGGAGCCTCCGGAAACCGGCCGGAAATTCCCCTTCCAGATACACGGTCACTTGCACCGGTTCTTTGAGGTCGGTGAGCAGGTTTTTGGTTTGGTCAGAGATGGAATAGCGTTGGTCTTCGGTTAAATCTATCCGGAAGAAGTACCGATTGGCTACGAAGTTCAGCACCAGCAGCAGCCCAACGGCCACCAGAAAGAACGTCCAATCTTGCCCGCGGCGGCTTTCCACTTTGGGGTTTGGGGTTTGGGGGGCTGTCTGCTCTACCATTTTCTGCTCTCTAACACCAGTTTAGTCCCCAATAACATTATGGTAATCACACTTAGAAAATACAGCACATCTCTAGAGTCAATCAACCCTTTGCTGATGGAGCTGTAGTGATACGAAATGCCCAACTGCGCAATGTAGTACGACATGGTTCCCCAGGCATCAATGGAAGCCAGCAAGTCAAAACCAGTGTACACCAGGTAACACAAGAACACCGCCAGAATGAACGCCACAATCTGGTTCTCGGTGAGGGACGAAGCAAAAATGCCCATGGCCACGAACACCGCCGCCAGAAACACCAGCCCCAGGTAAGAACCCGCCACAGCTGCCGAGTCAATGTTCCCCACCGGGTCGCCCAGTTGGTACACGCTTACATAATACAGCAACGTGGGCAGCAGCGCGAACAAGGCCAGCAGCAAACAAGCAAAATACTTACCCAACAGTAACTGGGTATCTGAAAGGGGTTTGGTCAGGAGCAGTTCCATGGTACCGCCTTTGCGCTCCTCGGCGAAGGCGCGCATGGTAATGGCCGGAATCAGGAACAGGAACAGCCAGGGCGCCAGCATGAACACGCTCTGTAAATCGGCGTAGCCGTAGTCCAGCACGCTGCTATCTGGGAAAACCCACATGAACAGGCCCGTGGCTACCAGAAACACCCCCATGACAATGTAGCCAATGAGGGAATTGAGGTAGGAATTAAACTCTTTGGAAAGAATGGCGAACATATGATTTGGATACAGGTATCAAGACACAAGTATCAAGATTTTTTAAGTGGTACTTATGGGCTAGTATTGTTTTAACCAACAACGTAGGAGCACTGCTTTTCAGCACGTTTTCTCAAAAACAAGCCGAAAACAGGTGGTGCTTACTTCCCTGCCTTGGTCAGATCCTGAAACAGTTTCTCTAAGGAATTCTCTTCCTGCTGAAGACCCACCAAGGGCCAGCCTCTTTCCCCGGCCAGCCGGAAAATGGCCGAGCGAAGGTCGGTTTTGGCCGTAGCGATGACGCGGTACTTCAAGGGCCCGGCTGGTTCTACGCGTTCTACTCCCGGTAAAGCTAAGAAAGGGGCCGTATCAACTTCGGCTTCAAACTCGGCTAAGATGCGGGTTTCCTGGCGGCCCATGTTTTTGAGCTCGGCCACCGGACTGTCGGCTACCAGTTTGCCTTGGTTGATGATGAGCACGCGGTCACAGAGCGCACTTACCTCCTGCATGATGTGGGTGGAGAACAAAACGGTCTTGGCCTGCCCTACCTGCTTAATCAACTGCCTGATTTCTACAATCTGGTTGGGGTCAAGGCCGGTGGTAGGTTCATCCAGAATCAATACCTGCGGGTCATGAATCAAGGCCTGCGCCAAGCCCACCCGCTGCCGATAGCCTTTGGACAAAGCGCCAATTTTCTTGTGGCGCTCCCGGGTGAGTCCGCAGAGGTTGATCATCTCCTCGGTACGGGCTTTGAGGTGGCTGCTGCCCAAACCGTGCAGTTTTCCCACGAAGTGCAGGTACTCGCGCACGTACATGTCCAGGTACAGCGGGTTATGCTCGGGCAGGTAGCCTACCTGGCGGCGCACTTCTTTGGGTTCTTCCAGCACATCATGGCCGTTCACCAGTACCGTTCCGCTGCTGGGCGGCAGGTAACAGGTGGCAATTTTCATGGTAGTGGATTTGCCTGCGCCGTTGGGGCCCAGAAAGCCCACAATCTCGCCGGTATTTACCGAGAATGAGACATGGTCAACGGCGGCCTGGGTACCGTACAGTTTGGTCAGATCCTTTATTTCAATTCCCATGCGTGCGGGTTAGGCTTTTTTAGAAGGCATGGGCCCTTTGGGCATGAGCGGCCGCACCTCAATGTTCACTTGGTGGTAATTGGGCGGAGACTGCAAGGCATGCACAATGGTGGAGGCTATGTCTTCGGGCTGCATCATGTTCTCTTGGTTGGTGATCCCGTCGAAGTTGTCAAAAAAGTTGGTGTCTGTGGAGCCCGGGTAGATGCAGGTCACCTTCACGCCGTAATTGCGCACTTCTTTGTACAAGGCCTCTGACAACCCCCGCACCGCAAATTTAGAAGCACAATAGCCCGTCAGGTTCTCGCTGCCCATCAAGCCGGCAATAGAGGCAATGTTGATGATATGGCCTTCGCGCAGGCGTTTCATGGCGGGCAGCACCAACCGGGTACAGTAGAAAATGCCGTTCACGTTGGTATCCATCATGGTATGCCAGTCTTTGGGGCTCATGGTGTCTAAGGCACCTTGAATGCCCAACCCGGCGTTGTTAATGAGCACACTTATGTTTTGCCGCAAGCGTTCTTCGGTTTGCTCATAGGCTGCCCACACCGAATGCTCATGGCGCACATCGCATTCAAAGAAATAGAAATCTGGGTGCGAAATCTTCGGGCGTGAACGGCTCCAGCTTACCACGGTAGCTCCTTGCTCTAGCAACATCTTGGCGGCAGCCAGACCAATCCCGCGGCTGGCACCGGTGATCACCACTACTTTTCCTTCTAGTTCCATATCTTAGAATTTGTTCAATTTGTTCAAATTTAATCAAAAGAGAATTACCTAAATTTAATTGTTACTTTTTTCCTGACCGGAGATAAGGTTGTAATCAAAATAGGACTTAGTCACTCTGATTCAGTTCTCACAAGCACTGTTTTCAGCCTCTTTTTGTAAAAAGGTCTTAATTTGATAACAAACAGCAGGTACTATGATTGAAACAACTATATCTTCTTTTCTACTTGTCATCCTGAAAGGATCTCGGTGGCAAACGGCAATGGCGTTTACCTCCGAGATCCTTTTAGGATGACAAAACTGATCTAAGAATTTGTACCTCCTACTTATAAATCAAGAAGCCGCGTCTCCGGTTTCTATGGATGTTTCCCAGCCGTCATACGCCGCGTTGTATTGTTGGGCCAGGTGCCAGAGGGAAAGCACAACTTCGTTGATGGCTTCTTGCTCGGTTGTGGTTTCTCTAGCTACTTGCAGTATATAGGGTGTTTCTTCTGAATCTGGGTCAAAACGCTCCTCTACTTTTTGGTAGCCTTGAGCGGATATCCCGGCCCAAAATTTTTCCCGCGAAGCTTCGTCTTGGAAATAAACAAAGTGGGTTACTTGCCGGGAAATAGCCGGGTTGTCTCCGTTTTCTTCCAGCTGCCGCAGCACTTTCCCATTCCTGATTTTCTGCAAGTCCATGGGTTCAGGGAAAAGGAATTCCAGGTAGGTTTCCCACTCAGGATCTTCCCAGATGTCGGCTTCAAACTGATACCCCGGAAAACTTTCCCTCACCTGACTTAGGTAATGCTCGGCCAGCAAGACTTCTTCGGCATAGAAGTAAAATTTCCGGAGGCCTGCGTTCAGGGTTTTCCCCACGAAGACCGCTTCCAGGTTTGTTTCCAGGGTATCTGCCAGGGCGTCTTCTATCTGCCCCAGGGCTTCCCATTCTGATTCCGCCGGAAATCCGTCTTCGCCGGGAGAAGCCAGCGGCACGGTGACTTCAATGACTTTGTTCTGGGTCTCTACCGGGGCCATCTTCTGCAGGTTTAAGTCTACCCCTATGAAGGCCGGATTGTGCTCTATCTGGCAGAAATACACCTCCCAGTCTGGCTGATATTCGTTTGTTTCCATGGTGTTTTTCTAAGAACGGCGCTTAAATGTCACCTAACTGCGGGCGAAGCAGTAGTTCTTCTATCACGGTTTGTTTGGAGAGGCAGTGGGCACTCCAGATGGCGTTGGCCACATCTTCGGGTTTCATGAAGCGTTCTTTGGGTAAATCCACGCCTTCCCAACTGGCGGTGTAGGTGGCCCCGGGCAGCACGGCGGTTACCCGTATGTGGTGCTCCTTCAGTTCTTCGCGCAGCACCCGGGTCATGCCGTAAAGCGCGTGCTTGGCAATGCAGTAAGAGCCGCCGTTGGTATACGCGGTGATGCTGGCGGTGGAGCAGATGGTAAAGATATGGCCGTCGCGGCGCTTGATCATGTCGCCTACTAGGCCTTTGGTTAAGTCATAGGCGCTGTAGAGGTTGGTGTTGATCATCTCGCGCAGCACGGTTTCGCTTTCGTTGTGAATGGTACCCGGAATAAAGAAACCGGCGTTGTTCACCAGCACATCTACCTTCACTTTCAGGGAGTGGATGTAGGTCAGGAAACGACGCACCTCCCCTTCCTGGCTCACATCGGCGGCCAGAAAGAACACTTTAGAGAACGTGTACTTCTGCTCCATCTCTAGCTTCAGTTTTTCCAGGTCATTCTGGTTTCGGGAACAGGTGATGATGTGAAAGCCTTCGGCCGCGAAACGGTCAATAATAGCCCGGCCTATCCCTTTGGTACCGCCTGTTACCACTATATATTTTTGCATGGCAATGATGTTTTTTCTTTTTTCAACGTAATATAGACATTTGAAACCAAGATTGGCCTAATCACCCCCATTGCGGCACACCCGCATGGTCATCCTTCAACGTATTGCATGAAAACCTTTGGTGCATTTTTGCTCTTTTTATCAAACCTTGTCAAAAGAGGTGAATCTCCCCGCATCCTTTTTAACAGAACCATAGATGAGGCAATTATCATAGGTATTGACTCTATCTTTATTGTAGCGGTTGTTTCCACGTTTATTGGCGCGGTAACCTGCGTGCAGATTTCCTATAACCTCACCAACGCCTTAATTCCAAGATCAACCATTGGTTTCATGGTGCGGGAGATGACTATTCTGGAGCTGGCCCCTACCATTACGTCTATTGTACTGGCCGGCAAAGTAGGCTCCAGCATTGCGGGCGGCCTGGGCACCATGCGTATTACCGAACAAGTAGATGCGTTGGAAGTGATGGGCATTAACTCTACTTCTTACCTGGTTACCCCTAAAATCCTGGCCGCCTTGCTGGTATTTCCCATGCTGGTCATTGTTTCCATGTTTCTCTCCATTTTAGGAGGGTACCTGGCAGGAAGTCTTTCCGGGGCTCTGTCTGGGCAGGAATACATAACCGGTCTGCGCACAGATTTTATTCCCTATAACATTACGTTTGCTTTGATCAAATCTGTGGTTTTCGCGTTTCTGATCTCCAGCATTTCATCTTACCAGGGCTATTTTACCCAGGGAGGTGCATTGGAGGTGGGCAGGGCCAGTACCAAAGCGGTCACCAACAGCGTTATTGCGGTTTTGATTGCTGACTTTTTATGTGCGCAGATTTTGCTGTAACTTTTTAAAAGCAAGACAGCAGATTTAAGCCCGAACAACTATGATTGAGATCCACAATATTCATAAAACATTCAACGGCGTTAAGGTGCTGGATGGCATTGACGGGGTGTTTGAATCTGGCAAGATGAACATGCTGTTGGGCGCCAGTGGTACGGGTAAAAGCGTTTTGCTGAAATGCATTGTGGGGTTGGTAAAACCCGACCTGGGCAGCATTACGTATGACGGCCGTATTTTCGCCAACAACAAACTAGACATCAAACAGGAGATCCGGCGTAAGATTGGGATGCTTTTTCAAGGCAGCGCGCTCTTTGACTCCATGACGGTAAGCGAGAACGTGGAGTTTCCGCTGCGGATGCTCACAGACATGTCCCGTGAAGAACGGCTGGCGCGGGTGGAATTCTGTTTGCAGCGGGTGGGCCTGGAAAAAGCCGGGAATAAAATGCCCTCTGAGCTAAGTGGCGGGATGAAGAAGCGCGTAGGGATTGCCCGGGCCATTGCCCCGCACTGCACCTATCTTTTCTGTGATGAACCCAACTCCGGCCTGGATCCGCTTACGGCTATCACCATTGATGAATTGATCAAGGAGATCACCCTTGAGTATGACATCACCACTATTGTAGTGACCCATGACATGAACTCGGTGCTGGAATACGGGGATAATGTGATGTTTCTCTACAAAGGCAAAAAGCTCTGGGAAGGACACAGCAGTACCATCATGGACACGCGCGTGAAAGAACTCAATGATTTTATCTTCTCTAACCGCCTCATGCGCGATGCCAAAAAGGTAGAGCAGATTGAGGAGGAAGAACGGCAGGAGGAGGAGAACGAGAAGAATAATCTTTGATTGACAAGCTACCCTTCTGTTTTTGCGGTCTTTTCAGGAAACAGGCTTAGAACTATTGGTTCCTTTCTGCGCTTTGAATTGGCTTCTTTGGAGAGATGGGTGGGTGCATGCAGTTGGCTGTTCCCTTGGCTTGGCTGCTTTTTGCGTGGGTGCAAGTGCTGTGTTGTTCCATCTTTGGCGGTATGCGCTCACGGCCGCGGGGCCCCGTCTTCCCCTCTCGCACTGCCCTTTCGGCCTGAGAGGTTCTCTTCTCTTAGCTGAGGTCTGTCCAGGGCCAAAAGCGAGGCGCGCTCGGGGAAGACGGGAACTGGGAAAGGAGGAAGAAAGTGTTGACTGAACTTTCTTCCTCTTAGTACATCTGCCCTCTAAAGCAGATACTTCCCCTTTGAAGGGGGCGAAGGGGGGTGTTTACACACGCAGGCTCACGCATTCCTATCCCCTGCAAAGGCGTATTCCCCTCCTGGGAGGGGTGGGTTCGGGCGCTCCGCCATCTCCTTCCAAGCGGCACCAATATTCAACAGTGGTATGAATCCTGAGACAGACCTGCTTTGTACTATGAACCTGTTTAGGGTTTTTCATTAACCGGCTTTTAAAGCAATTCCTCTGGAGCAAACGTACGCGGGTACCCCGTTTTCAGGCTGCTTTTATGAAAACAGGCATAAAACAAGAGGTTTATCTGTGCAGTATCGCAAGCGTTGTTGGTACTGTCGTTTTTAGGCTGCTTTTATGAAAACAGGCACAAAACCCTAAACAGCTTCTATATTGTCATGCTGAAAGTATCTTGTGGGCGAACTGATATAGCTTTAAAGGAGCCCTATTACCCCGCGCAACCAAGATCCTTTTAGGATGCAATAAAAAAAGGAGGTCAGGCTAATTCTGTTTACATACGTTAGAAGCTGTTTAGAGTTTTTGGCCTGTTTTCATAAAAGAAGCCTATAAACGGGGTGCCAGCGGATGTATGCAATAATGCACAGATAAACCACTTGTTTTTAGGCTGTTTTCATGAAAATAGCCTAAAAACGACGGCACAGCGAGCACTTGCCGCAGAGAAACGGCGTTAAATGCCGGTTAATGAAAAATACTAAACAGGTTCGTTAGAAAGCAGTTCTAACTGTCAATTTTACCAGGTAGAAAAAATACACCTAAATCAGAAAGCCCCACCAAAGTCAATTGGCTGGGGCTTTCTGATTGATGAAACGAATAATCTTCTACAACTCAAATAAAATACCCGCAATGGTAGCGGTCATCATACAGGCAATGGAAGCGCCTAACAAGGCGCGTAAGCCTAATTTAGACAGGTTCCCCTGCTGGCTTGGGGCCATACCGCCAATTCCGCCAATCTGGATGGCGATAGAACTGAAGTTAGAGAAACCGCAGAGCGCATAGGTGGCCAGGATGATTGACTTCTCCGAGAGAGTCCCCTGCGCTTTCATATTGGCGAGGTCCATGTACGCGACAAATTCATTGATGGCTGTTTTTTGGCCAAGAAGGCTACCAACCTGTAAGGTATCTTGCCAAGGGCTGCCCATCAGGAAGGCGAATACCCTGAAAATCTGACCAAGTATGTACTGAAAGTTGAGCCCTACAAACCTACCTCCCGTGCTGTTCACGATGAGCTCGTTTAAGCCGGAGAAAGAACCTATTCCTAGCAGAAGATAGTTCAGCAGAGCAATTACGGCAATAAAGGCTAACAGCATACCTCCCACGTTCAAGGCCAGTTTAAGGCCATCGGCGGCGCCGGTAGACATGGCATCAATGACGTTTACCCCTAGTGACTCTTTGCTGACCTCTAATTGGGTGTTGATTTTGTCGCCCTCGGTTTCGGGCACCAGTATCTTCGACATGACAATACCTGCCGGGGCGTTCATGATAGACGCGGTAAGCAAGTGCGCGGCAAAAATGGCTTGTTGCGCGGGGTCGTCACCACCCAGGAAAGCCACGTAGGCGGCCAATACCCCACCCGCCAGCGTAGCCATACCACCCGTCATCAAACACATCAACTCAGAACGGGTCATGTTCGCTATAAACGGACGCACGAGCAAAGGAGCCTCTGTCTGGCCCAGGAAGATGTTTCCGGCCGCTGAAAGGCTTTCAGCGCCCGACAGGCGCATTCCTTTTGACATAACCCAGGCAATACCATACACTACTTTCTGCAGAACCCCCAGGTAATACAAACCAGCCGTGACAGTAGAGAAGAAGATAATGGTAGGTAACACCTTGAAAGCGAAAATGTACCCGGTTCCGGCGGGAGAGTCAGGTTTCGCCAACTCGCCAAAAAGAAACTCGGCCCCGGCGTCGGCGAAGCTCAGAAGCCGTACAAACCCTTCACTTACCGCTTCAAAACCGGCTTTTACTAATGGAATTTCAGTAACCAGTATCCCGAAGATGATCTGGATGAGAATCCCTACCCCTACCAATTTCCAACTGATGGCTTTGCGGTTGGTAGAGAAGAGCACAGCAATTCCTATTAAGATAAAATAGCCGATGAGGCCCTGGAATACAGATAACATAGAAGAGAAATATCGTCAAAATTAAACCAAATTCTGATTAAAAAGAAAAAGTCCCAGGCTGGGCCCAGGACTTTCTTTTTCAATACAGGAAATAGCTTAATTCCGTTTGTTCAATTCGTCGCGGATTTTGGCGGCGCGTTCGTAATCTTCTTTCTCCAATGCCTCGTTCAGCATGGTGTTCAGTTCCTCCACAGATACTTCCTTTAGGTTGCTTTTCCCGCTGCCGGAAGTGGAAACACTGGTGGATGACGAGGTGGGGATTTCATCGGTTTCCTCCTCGTCTTCGTCTTCCTCCATATCACTTAAAATGATACCGGCCTCTGACAAGACAGACTCTACCGTGTAAATAGGAACCCCAAAACGCAGGCCAATGGCAATGGCGTCTGACGGACGGGCGTCCAGCTCAAACTCCTTCTCGCCGTCGGTACACACAATCTTGGAGAAGAACACGCCTTCTTTTAAATCCGAAATCATAATCTCCTGCACGCTCACCTCCATTTGCTGCGCAAACGACTTAAACAAGTCATGGGTTAGCGGGCGGGTAGGATTAATCTTCTCAATCTGGATGGCAATGGACTGCGCCTCAAACATGCCTATGATGATAGGCAAACGGCGGCTTCCTTCTTTCTCCCCCAATACCAGGGCGAACGATCCAGATTGCGACTGGCTTGAGGACAAACCCAGAATCTCTAGCTCAATTTTCTTCACAGTTTCTCTTCTATTTGTCTAAAGCTTTGGCGGCTTCTATCAATTTCGGGACAATCTCAGTCGCATCCCCCACAATGCCGTAATCTGCGGCTTTGAAGAACGGTGCCTCTGGATCTTTATTGATAACGACAATTACTTTAGAAGAGTTAACCCCCGCCAGGTGCTGGATGGCCCCAGAGATACCCACGGCAATGTACAAGTTAGGGCTCACGGTAATACCGGTCTGGCCCACGTGCTCATGATGCGGTCTCCAACCCACGTCGGCCACGGGCTTGGAACAGGCAGTGGCGGCACCCAGCGTTTTGGCCAGATCCTCAATCAAATGCCAGTTTTCGGGGCCTTTCAAGCCTCTACCGCCCGAAACCACTAGATCAGCCTCGGTCAACAGGATGTCGCCAGACTGGCGGATGGTTTCTTTGGGCGCCGTCGCGAAGTCGGCATCCGCTAAATCAGCGGAGAAATTCTCTACCGTAGCCGTACCGCCAGCGGTGGTTTCAATGTCTACCGCGTTTTTCTTAACGGCGATAATTTTTTTATCAGAAGACAATTCCACGTCTGATAACGCCTTGCCGGAGAAAACCCCGCGACGCACCGTGAACGAAGAACCGTTAATCTGCGGCAAAGCTACCACATTGGTGGCCAAAGAAGCCCCCAATTTCACCGCCAAACGCGAGCCAATAGCGGCGCCAATGTTGGAGTTGGAAAGCACAATTACGCTGGAATTTTCAGACTCAGCGGCTTTGGAGATTACTTTCACGTAGGCAGCGGCCACAAAATCATGCAGGCGGCTGTCATTGTCTAATAAAACTTTGGTAATTCCCTGCTCGCCCAGGCTGGCCAGGGCGTTCGCCTGCACATCGCCAATGGCAACGGCCGTGGCCGAGGTACCCAGCGCGGCGGCTACTTTGCTTCCGTACGAAGCGGCTTCCAGGGAAGACTTCTTCACTTCGCCGTTCGCGCATTCTATCACTACTAATACTGACATGCTTATAGAACTTTAGCTTCGTTACGCAATAATTTAATCAAGTCACCGGCGTTTTCGGCGTCTATCATCTTCACCCCAGACTTAGCAGGCGGCAACTCGTAGTTCTGAACGCTGGTTTTGGCGTCTTGCCCAACCGGCTCCACTACTTTGAGGGGCTTGGTGCGGGCAGTCATGATACCGCGCATGTTAGGGATGCGGGGCTCGGCCATGGGCTGCTGCGCACTCACCACCAACGGCAATGAAGCTTCAATGATTTCTTTTCCGCCTTCAATCTCGCGCTCCAGGGTAGCGGTAGAACCGTTCACGTCCAGTTTAATGGCGGGCGCAATGGTAGGAATGCCTAACAACTCGCCTACCATGCCGTGCACCTGGAAACCGTTGTAGTCAATGGACTCACGGCCCATCAGGATAAGGTCATAGCCGCCTTCTTGGGCGTAGTGGGCAATCTGCTGCGACACCAGAAAGGCATCGGTGGGTTTCAAATTAACTCTGATGGCGTCATCGGCCCCAATGGCCAAAGCTTTCCGGATGTTTGGTTCCGTATCAGCTTCCCCCACGTTCAAAACGGTTACACTGCCGCCCTGGGCTTCTTTGAGCTCAATGGCGCGGGTAAGGGCGTATTCATCGTATGGGTTGATGACAAACTGAACACCAGCCGTGTTAAACGCTTTGCCGTCAAGCGAAAAGGTTATTTTGGTGGTGGTGTCAGGCACGTTGCTAATGCAAACTAAGATCTTCATTTAACTTAGGGTTAGCTTAATTAAGTTAATTTTGTGGGCAATTTAAAAGAATAATTCATCAAATGGAAACGACCAACAGCAGATTGACGCAACTCCTGGCCTTCTACGAAGAAGATCCCAGTGATCCGTTCACCATCTACGCCATTGCTACGGAATACCGTCCCACAGACACCGGTAAAGCCCGCTTCTACTATGAAAAACTGCTGGCCGAACATCCAGAATACGTAGGCACTTACTACCATGCGGCCAGCCTCTACCTGCAGCTAGAGGAGCCCCAACTTGCCCAACAGGCGTACCAGAAAGGCATGCAGGTGGCCCGGCAGTCTGGGCAACAACACGCCTTCTCTGAGTTGCAGCAAGCCTACAACAAGATGATGGGTTTAGATTACGAAGATGACTAAAAATTAGTTGGCATGCATACTACTTTGGCGTTTTTCTGCTGATTTTCCCAAAACAGCTCAAAAATGGCAGGGAGGGCGGCTTGCTGCAGCCAATCAAAAGTTGGAATCTGCAGGTAACTTCACTGTGTAGGAAAGGAAAAGTAAAAGTGATTGGTAGTCTTGGAGAATTACCGCCAAACTGAAACAGAGCACTCGCTCGCCTCTGGCGAGTGTGGGTTACCTTCGGCGCCCCGCCGCTTTGTATATTCCAAGTAGCGGCCAGAGTCCGCAGGTAGTTCCGAGTTTATGTTTGATTGCAATAAGGAGTGATCACGCTTTATAAATAATTGGACAAATTATAAACATACATTCTGTCCTCCTGGAGGGATCTTGGTGGCGAACTTGAATAGCTTTGATGGAGCGCTAGTGCCGTTCGCCACCAAGATCCTTCAGGAGGACAAAGAAGAGAATCTTTCATTAGCGGTGTTTTAGAAATGCGTGGAGTAAACCAGGAGAATTATTTCAGCTAGTTTTTTTAGACAAGCCTAAACTTATTATTAGACTTGCCAGTAGATAAAAATATCTACACAACTGCACTAGCCCATGAAACTCTTTACCTTGCTCACGTTGATGCTGCTCCCCTCCTTCTGTTTTGCCCAGGTAGCGCCCGACAGTGCGAAGGCGCATTCGCCCATTCAGACGGATCGGCCAGACCAGACGGAAGCCTCCAGTGTGATTCCGGTGGGCTCGCTGCAAGTGGAATTAGGGGTGTTTCGTCAAAAACACCGTCAAAACGGACAAACCACCATTGACTACATGCACCCATCAGCCCTGTTCAGATACGGTATTCTGGAGCGGCTTGAACTTAGGTTAATCGCGGGTTATCACAGAACCACGAGGCCAGACGAGAGTGATGCCGGAGACGCCAGCGGATTAGACGCTTTTGCCATAGGCACCAAGATCTATGTGGCCGAGGAAAATGGCCTCTTTCCTGAGATTGCCATTATAGGGCACCTCACCTTCCCCTCGGGTTCATCAGAGTTCAAACCAGGATTTATGGCTCCTGACTTGCGGTTGTCCTTTGCCCATACGCTTTCTGAGAAGCTTAGCTTAGGCTATAATGTGGGGTATGAATGGGATGGTGACTCACCATCAGGCTCTGGGATTTACACCCTGGCATTAGGGACAGGATTGGGAGAACGTTGGGGATTGTATGCCGAGCTTTTCGGGGAGAAACCGGAGCAGGGAAAATGGAGCCATTCCGCCGATGCCGGCTTTACCTTCTCGCCTCGGTATGACATACAGTTTGATGTCTCTGCGGGCGTGGGCTTGAACGAAGAAGCGCCAGACTATTACCTTTGTGCCGGTTTCAGTTTTAGGGTATTCAGGTAGCCTTTTACGGCTTTAGGGAGTGTTTCCCGAAAACATTTCATCCTACTCTATCCTCTTTTGTCCTCCTGAAAGGATCATATGGGCAAACTGGAGAAGCTGTAAACAAACGCCATTGCCGTTCGCCACCAAGCACCTTTCAGGAGGACAAGGAGGGAAGAAGCTACAGCTGCTTAACAACAACTGTTTTGAGGGCGTTTCCTAGAAATTACGCCATTTCCAGCGCCTCTTTGTTGTACTTGTTCCGGTATTCCAGCGGCAAAATTCCGGTGATTTTCTTAAAAGTGGTTCTAAACGCTTTGGTGTCTGAGTAACCTACGGAGTACATGACTTCGTTTACGTTTCCGGGGGAGGTTTCCAGCCCCATTTTGGCGGCCTCCATCTTCACGCGCTGGATGTATTCTACCACGGTGTTGGAAGTGGCTTTCTTGAAGCGGCGCTCAAAGTTGCGGCGGCCCAGAAAACACATCTCGGCCAGTTCCTCCACGGTGATCTTGTTCTGGAAATTATGCTCCATAAACTCCTGCACTTTCTTGACGGCATCGTCTTGGTGCTCTTTCTGGCCATGGAAGATGATAAACGGCGACTGGCTGTGGCGGTCAATGTCAATCTCAAAAATCTTGGAAGACCTGACGACCATGTTTCTACCGGCGAATTTCTCTACGGGGTATAAAATAAGGTTCAGGGAAGAGTACGCGCCACCGCTGGTGTAAATGCCGCCTTCGTCGGTGATGATCTTATAGGGCACCAGGTTTACCTCTGGGTACATCTTCTTGAACTCTTCGGCCATGAGCCAGTGGGTGGTGCAGCTGCGGCCTTTGAGCAAGCCGGTAGATGCCAGCAGAAAAGCCCCGATGCAGAGAGACACTACCTCGGCCCCGTTCTTGTACTGCTTCACAATCCAGGCCACAAACTCCTGGTTCTCTGTCACTACCTTCTGCATATTCCCGTGCACCGCGGGTATGATGATGAGGTCGGTCTTAAAAGCATCCTGCACCACCAATTCTGGGGTAATGCTGAATAAACCGTTGGTGATTCTAGTTTCCTTGGAGCGCCCCACCAGCTGTACCTTAAACATAAGGGCCTTGCCAGACCGCGCCAACCCCTCGTTCACCATGGAGAACATCTTGTACGTGACATTTATATTTCTGAATATCAATGAGTTGAATAAGTCAAACGCGAACTAGCCTTTTACCACCTCTTTTATAAAAATAATTAGGAAACCAAAGTATAGAGGAAGCCTCCATTATTTTCAATGCCCTTTCTGAAGGCGGAAAAGTGGAGCTTACTTCGGGATGCTGACCGACCGGTTCCCTATCAAATGGATGGTGAACCGTGACCTCCCGAAAACGGAACAACCGCAGGACGCAACCATAAACGAAGCGGCAATCACGCTTTAACCTTCAAAGAATGGCCGAAAACATAGAAACCCTGCAGAAAGCCACAGAAGGAACCATGAGTGAATTCTGACGCTCCAACCATTCCCCTCTACGTTCAAAACGGATATAAACTGGGACGTTCCAGAGCACTAACCTGTATTAAAGCAATCCCCCCATTTAGCGGCCGTTTTTTGAAAAACAGCCGCTAAACGGGGGGATTGCTTTTGAAGCAGATCGGCTTCTGCTGGCAATGCGAAACCCATTAGAGCTTGTTTAAATTTCAGGTTTGCTGGCTCAACTAGTCAGAGAAAGGTTCTGCGGAAGGTTTTTTTGAGCCGCGTAGCAGCGCTACGGGGCGAGAAAAAGGCGAACGCAGGTTCTTTTTATGGCAATTTGCAGCGCAAAGATGAAATTTAAACATGCTCTTATTTCCCGAAAAGCTTGTAGCCCAAACTCAGGATTACTTGTTTGTTCCTGACATCAACAGTGCCGTTTGCGTCAGTGTATGGTCTGTTCAAACGCTCATAGCGCACATCGGCGGTGAGGCGGGAGATGTCTACGCCCACCCCAATCTGGTAGCCCCAGTCAGCGGAGTTGAATGCTTCTTTGTAGTCTTCCAGATCAGATTCACTGTCAATCAGCACTGAGGCAACCGGCCCCGCATAGGCGCGGAGAAAGCTTAGTTTGTAACCTATGAGAATAGGCACATCCAGGTTGGTAAAGCCAATCTCCTCCACGGTGGTGCCCGTTCCATCTGCATTGGGCATCTGAAACTTGCCCCCCGAGGAAGTTAAGAGGGCCTCGGGCTGCAGCATGAAGCCCAGCACATTAAACCTGGTGAAGACACCGGCATGGAAACCCGTGATGTTATCCTCTTCCTTGAACTGCGTGAAGTTAGAACTAGGGTTATCAAAGTCCACACTGGAGGAACTTATGCCCGCTTTCACCCCCAAGGTGAAGGTCTGCGCATAGGCCATTCTACCTGAGAAAAGCAGGACGACTAAAAGTAAAAGAAGTTTTTTCATAATGGTTAGATGTTAGATCGACTTGTTTTTAGCTGATGAATCTTTGCGGGCCACCCTTACCATTGAAGGCTGCGGCTGGTTGTTTTACGTCTGTTTTTCTCAAAAGAAAGCGAAAACGCGGCGCCATCTGTAAAAAATATCCTTCCCGGGTGTCACACCCTCCCGCCGGAGGTTTCCGGCAGGGCCGGAGGCTCGCCTCACTCCTATCACCGGGCCGCAGACCCGCTCCGGGTAAATCCTTTCTGCCGGAACATCAAGCGGCTAAGGACAGGCTTCCCCTTTATTTAACTATACTACAGACAAGCCTCACTTAGAAAACACCTAGGCCAAGCAAAAAAAATTAATACAATTGTATCAACTCATAAGCCTATATTTTATTTAGAAATGATTTTATTCCAGTACTAAGAACGTTTATATACAATGCGTATCTCTATACAAAGAAGCTGTCTAGGGTTTTAAACTTCCCCGTCATCCAGCACGCCAAAGCCCGGCTCGACGGCTCCAAAGCACCGCTCATCAGGTCTGAAGCAAAGACCCTGCACTGGGTGGCACTACATTTACTCGCTCTTACCGTCCTCTTTGCTCTGAAAATAACTAAAATTGAATAACTCTAAGAGCTTGTTTACATTTCAGGTTTGCCGGCGAAAACGGCCAGAGAAAGGTTCTGCGGAAGCGTTTTTTGAGCCGCGTAGCAGCGAAGGGGCGAGAAAAAGGCTTCCGCAGAACCTTTCTCTGGCCGTTTGTAGCGCAAAAATGAAATTTAAACATGCTCTAAACAGGTTCTTTGTTTCTGGCCTGTTTCCATAAAAGCAAGCCAAAAACGAGAGGTTTATCTGTATACTGCCGCAAGCATCTGCTTGTATTGCCGTTTTCATGCTGTTTTTATAAAAACAGCATGAAAACTCTAAACAGCTTCCTTGTTAACTTCAGCCCTCCTCTCTCCTACTGTAGGTCATCATTCAGGGCGCTTAGATCACGGTGGATAAAGTTCGATAATTCACTCCTATGGTCTACTAAACCAAAAAAGCTGCTCCATTTAAATGTGGAGCAGCTTTTTTTTATCCCCTTCGATAAAGCAAGCTTTAACACTTTCTATTCTATATCTTCAGCTCCTTGAATTTGGCCTTATTCCCCGTCCAGCTGCACAATATTATCTTCAAGTCTCAGGTCAATCATCAGGTGGTTAGGATCAATACCGCCGCGTTCAGGCTTTCGCGGCACGGTCACTTGTATGGTCTGCTCACCAGACCGGATGCGGTGCATCTGAAGGTAGAGTGGTTGGTTAAACCCTTTGCCTTTCTCATAAATGCCTACTTCCAGCCAATCATTCATCGGCACTTCATTTTCATTGCCCGTACTATCAACTACCACCTTTTGTGCTTGCACCTGTAGGGTTACCTGCCAATTGCCTGCATTGGTTTGCGCTGCCGTAGCCTGTTTTGTTTTGAGGCGCCAATAGGTGTTTTTCTTGAACAGGTCGTGTAACAGGTACTGTAAGGAGTCTGGGGTAACCTGTTGTAGCTCCTGATAGAGATTAAGGGTGGTGGGCAGGGGTAGCTCTCCTGAAGGGTGTTTTTGGAGCAGACGCCGAAGCGCACCATTGAGCTTTTCTTTACCTATGTACTTAGCCAGGGCAAACATGGCGAGCCCACCCTTCCGATAGTATAAAAAGGTTTCATTTGCCTGCAGTAAGGAAGCTGTTGCGAGTGAGCGTGGCATTTCATAGAAGGAATGCAGAAAGCTCACGTATTGCCGCAAATGACCATCACCATAGTTCTTTTCCAGAACCTGCATGCCGGAATATACGGCAAGACCCTCCACCAGCATACCAGCTCCTTCAACGTATGCAGGTGTTAATCTGGCACCTCCCCACCACTGGTGCGCCACTTCATGAGCCAGAATATAATAGGGAAGGTCAAAGCCATTCGGACTGTCATCGGGATTCATAAGGGAATACTGTTCTCCATAATCTACCAGGCTCGCTTCTGCACTCAATCCACCACCGGTACCAGCGCGCTCTATCAGCGTGAAATGCTTATAGGGGTAAGGCCCAAACTGCTCCGTAAAATGCGCCAGCGAAGCTTTCACGCTCCGGAGCATTCGGTCTATGTTTTGGGCATGGTTTGGATGATAGTAAATGTTGATCGCTACATCATTCCACTTGCTTTCCTGCACCGCATAATTCCCTGATAAGAAGGAGTACTCGCCCCGGATAGGGGCATCAGTTTTGTAGTGGAAGTAGCGCCGGTCACCTTCTGTCCAGGTTTGGTGCAAAGTACCCGGTGCAACGGCTACTTCATCCTTTGCAGTACTTACAATGGCTTCAAAGGTGTTCTGATCTGTACTGAACGGCTTTTTACGCGCCTCACCATCATAAAGGGATGGTATGGCAGGGCGGGCAGCAAGGGTATGCTTTTTCCTAAGCACCGCATCATTGATTTCCCGGTAGTGTTGGTAGCCAATGGCAGGGAGCAGGTCGAAATTCGTGAAGTAGGTGCCGTTCTTCACCACCAATGCGTTTGTGCCGCTATGACGGAAACCACGCTGTTGATAGTGCACTACAAAGTTTACTAATAGTGAATCTCCTGGCCGCAGTGGTTTCTCCAGTGCATAAATGCGGTGGCTGAGTTCTTTGTCTATCAGCACGCTGGCAACTGGCCGATTGAAGGTTACTGCACTGGGCTCTATGCCCGAAATACTCCCTACATGTATGGAGTCTATTGGTACTGTATCCTTATTCACAAGTGTATACGCTGCACGGATCTCAACTTGCTGCCGGTTGGGGTAGAGCTCAACGTGCAGCTTTGTAGCCGTCAGTTGGGGTTGCGGGGTGTTTCTGTACTGGCCGTAGCGCCGTTCGTACTCAGCCTTCCGTTCCATGATGCCGGAGCTGGTCAGGTACTCGTTCAGCACATTCGTATTGTAGAAAATGAAGCTCCCCAGGGTAAGTATAAGCCCTGAGGCTATCAATGCAACCCAAGTTGTTGCCCTTGTGAAACGACGCTGGGCTAACTGAAGACGGTATTTCAAACTTTGTTTTCTTCCCCGTGCCCAAAGCAATCTCGCTGCCACTGCAAGCAGCAAAGCCCAGGCTATCCAATATAGCTTAAACCACAGCCACGGCCCAAGGGTAGTTCCAAAACCACGCATATCGGTATACCACCATCCCGGGTCTGCTCCAAAAATGAGCAGACTGTGCTCCACCTGGTATGTGGAAGGAAAGGCAATAAAGCTGAAAACTAAAAGCACCACCAGGTAACCAATATACTTTTGATTCACCACTACGTGTACCACAAGGGCAGGCAGGGCAAAGAGCAGGTAGTCTACGAGCTGAAGCCCAAAGAGAGCCTGCAAGTACAGGCCTAGCTCTAATTTGTCGTAGCCCAGGCCTAACTGCATCAGTATACCTCCGGTCATGAGTAACGCCATCCAAGCCACGATGATGAGAGCTAACCCCAGAAACTTACCTGTCAAGAGTACCCATTCCGGTACCGGTGCTGCATCAGCAATATCACTTAGGCCTGCATCTCGCTCATTCCAGACAAGCTCGCCAATGAAGTACATGATGAGTAGCGGAATAACAACCCATGGGGTATTGACGTTACTTACCGGAGTGGTCAGGTAGTCTAACACCTGCTGGGTAGTGGGGAGCAGCGGAATTCCAAACTGAGTCATGATTTTGGAGCCGAACACCGCTGAAAGCAAGGCAATAGCACCAACCAGCGTAAGCCCGATAGGGTTTCGGGCTATCTTCCCAAAAGATGCCCACGCAATTGTGAGCGTCTGGAGGAAATAGGTTGCAAAGCCGAAACTGCGCTGAACCTGCGGAACAGAAAGGACGGTTGCTCTAACACCTTCAGTTTCAGCAGAATTTTTGGCGGGAACTTTTGGCCGCCATGTAAAGCGACTCCACCAGCTGGTCGTGTCAGGATGAGCAAAACTGAAGCGGAGGTAGGTAAGCCACAACAAGCCTACAGCCACACTACCCCACAAGACCCGATTCCAAAGAAACATTCCTTCCAGCGCCATTAGTCGCGTATTTTTCTCTGTTGCCGTCCATGTTCCCAGTTCGCTGGCCACAACACCGGCAACACCTACCGGATCCAGTAATTTTACCAAGTCCCAGTTCCCGAAGAGCTTTGCCGCCGTCATCGCGATGATCTGAGGGAAAATGGCTAATAGCAGGCTGGCAATATAACTTGTCATCACCTGGCGGCTAAGCGCTGCAAAGGTGAATTGTAGCGCTGTTGCTACAAAAGCATTCGGTAAGGCAATCAAGAAGTAGACACTCAGATAAGCCCATGGCCTGAACGGCAATAATTCCTCCTGCCCCATGCCTGGCAGGTAGAAGGAAAGCAGCACCCCTAACGGCAAAGAAAGAACCAGCAGTGCGTTCACCGCAAAGGCGGCCAGAAATCGTCCACCCAGGTAGTGAAGCTTCGTAACCGGGGTAGAGTAGGCAAGGGGATGCATACGCGTCTGCACGTCCCGTGCTGCTGCTTCGCCGGCTATGGCCGCGCCCATTACCAACCAGAGAAGGCCGCCAATGACCGTAATAGCCGTAATGTGGAAGGTATTGTTAGGGTATACTCCGTCGCCAGGGGTGGTGACCAGGTTCATCACAAGTGTAAATACGAGCAAAACTGCTAAATAGAGCCAGGTAGAAGTGCGGCCTACCAAATAGCCGAACTCAAAGCGAAAGATTGTCCAGAGCTTCATGGCTGCGCCTCCCCCTCCTGTTGCATCACCTGCTTTTGGAAATATCCTGCCATGGTGGTGAAGTAGACATCTTCCAGATCAGGGGCCACCAGTTCAAAGCCGTTGCCGGGATTTTCTTCGCTGTAGATATGGACTACTGTTCGTCCGCTTAGCAGTTTGGTAGAGATGATCTTCTGCTCCCGCTCCAACGCTGGCAACACACTTTTCTCAACAATGCGGCGCCAGATCAATCCCTGCAATCCCTCCACTGCTCTTATAGGCTCAGCTTCCTGCAGTATTTGTCCTTTGTTGATAATAGCCATGTGGGTGCACAGCTCGCTTACATCTTCTACAATATGAGTAGACAGGATCACCACGCTGTTCTCGCCCAACTCGCTCAATAGGTTCAGAAAGCGCACCCGTTCTGCCGGGTCTAGCCCCGCCGTGGGCTCATCCACGATCATCAGCTTCGGGTTTCCCAACAGTGCCACCGCCACACCAAAACGCTGCTTCATACCCCCCGAGAAGCCGCCCAATTTCTGCCTGCGCTTGTCCCAAAGGTTGGTTTGTTTCAGTAAGGCTTCTACCACTTCTCTTCTGGAAGCCCGGTTGGTGATGCCTTTGAGCACCGCGAAGTAGTCTAGCAGATCTTCCGCTTTGGCATTGGGGTACACGCCGAACTCCTGCGGCAGGTAACCGAGCGTCTGGCGCACCTCCTCCTTCTGGCACAGCACATCTATTCCGCCCAGGCGTATGCTGCCTTCATCGGGTTCCTGCAGCGTAGCCAGCGTGCGCATGAGGGTAGACTTTCCGGCACCGTTAGGGCCGAGCAAGCCGTACATACCCCGTGGAATTTCCAGCGATATATTGCTCAATGCCACCACTCCGTTGGCGTAGGTTTTGGAGACGTTTCTGATAGTCAAGCTTTGCTGGTGGATGTCCATAATTTCTATTCTGGTTCGGTGGAATTTCTATTTAGATCTGCTGAAAATTGTACTTTCCCGTTTTTGGGCTGTTTTGGCCAAAACAGCCCAAAAACGGAAGCCCCTGTAAGCTCAAAAGTGGTGAGAAATGAAGAGGAAAATGCACCTGTTTAGCAATTGGAATTCTTACAAGCAGCTGAAGTGATCAATTCATATCACTTGTTGTCAAAGCATCATCTTATAAGGTAGCGTTTGGCGTTTTTGGCCTGTTTTCTGAAAAGTAGGCCAAAAACGCCTTTACTAAGCCCCTTTTTTCCTGCTCTTTCGTTTTCATCATAAAAGAACCGTTACCAGAACAAAAGGCGAAAAACGATATGCTACCGCTGAAAAGGAATCGACGAGTGGTGGGGTTGCTGCCTCCAAAGGGCTGGCAGACGCTAACTGGTCTTTCATAGATTGGGGAAAGGCGCTGGTCGAGAAGGTGGGGAAGGAAGGGCAGGAAAAAATACCTTTGCTCTATGAACCGAGTCAAAACAATCTTCCGGCTGAGTCACCTCTTCGTCTGGCTGCTATTCACCTTGTTGGTGGGTGTGCAATTGCGGACGGAAGGCCATGCCTACTGGTTACCTGTTACCACGGGGTTCGTTTTGACGTGTTTGCATGTTTTTTACGGCCACTTCTATCTCCTGACCCGGTACTTAGGTAAAAAGAGAAAGCGTGCTTATTTCCTCAAACTGGCCGTAATCCTGTTGACCGGCCCTCTCCCCTTTTTGTTTTTCCACCCGAAAGGGTTGGAGAACTGGCCGCTTTCCAATGATTACTATGTCATGACGCTTTTCACGGCTGTACCTCTCTTTCTCTTTCTCAGCTGGCTAGCCCGGGTAACCGAGAATCTGGTGCTCAACACCATTAGGAAAGAGCAGCTGGAGAAACAGGCTGTGGAGGCGGAGTTGTATTACCTGAAGTCACAGATCAATCCACATTTTCTGTTTAATACCCTCAACAACATTCACACGTTGGTCTACAAGCAGGCCCCGGCCGCTCCGGAAGCCGTATTGCGCCTAGCATCTCTCATGCGCTACATGATCTATGAGTCCAATGCCCGCACGGTGCCCCTTTCAAGGGAGATGAATTACCTGCAGGATTATGTGGGTTTGCAACAGCTTCGGTACAAAAATGCCCCGGTGGTAGATCTTGCCATAGAAGGAGACACAGATTCCTGCCACATCGCGCCGCTGCTCTTTATCCACCTGCTGGAGAATGCCTACAAACACAGCCCGGCCCGGCTGGAGCCAGGTGCAATCAAGGTGAGGGTGGAGATCACCGAAAACACCCTTACCTTCAGCATCCGGAATCCGGTTAATACAAGTCCAGGTAATACTCTGGAGGAGCCCGGTGGCATTGGGTTACCCAATGTCCGGAAAAGGCTGGCGTTGTTGTACCCAGGCCAACATCAGCTAGCGATCAACACCACGGTTGACCTATTTACCGTTACGTTAAAAATCAGTGGACTTCACCTACAGGCGCATGAAAGAGAAACTCACCTGCTATATCATTGATGATGAGCCGCTAGCCCAGGAAATACTGGAAGAGTACGTAGCAAAAGTGCCCTTCCTGGAGCTGAAAGGCACGTTTACAAGCCCCCTGGAAGCGGCCGCCCAACTGGAAGAAGACAAGCCCGACCTGCTTTTCCTGGACATCAACATGCCAGATTTGGACGGGCTCAGCTTCATCCCGATGCTGAACCCCAAGCCCCTGATCATTCTGACCACCGCCCATGACCAGTACGCTTTGAAAGCCTTCGAGCTGGAAGTAAAAGACTACCTGATGAAGCCCTTTTCCTTTGAACGGTTCTACAAAGCAGTACTGCGCCTGTACCAGGAACAAAGCCCCAAACCGCAACCGGTAAAAAAGGAAGTTATCACAGAACCTAAACAGGAGCAGGACTATATTTTCCTGAAGGTGGGGCATCGCATCCAGAAAATCGCCACCCGCGACATCCTTTTAGTGGAAGGCATGAAAGACTACCTGCGGATTCATACCACCAAAGAAAAGATCATGACGTTGCTGAGCTTCTCGAAATTGGAAGAGCTTCTGCCCACCCAGGATTTTGCCCGCGTGCACCGTTCCTTCATGGTAGCTCTTGACAAGATAGACCATATAGAAAAGAACAGGATCAGCATCGCAGATCAGATCATCCCCATCAGCGATACGTATAGTGATGGCTTTTACAAAAAATTAAGAGGGTTGATATAAATACAACCTAGATGTGGCGCTCCAGAACCTCTTCATCCAGGGTTAAAAGCTCTGCCAAAGGCCACTAAATCATTGTTGATAACGTTCGATGAAATCAAATGTGTTGGTGCTGGACGGCTTGGTGAAAGTATTCCGTCAGGACGAGGCGGGCGAAGAGTTCCTGATGTATTACTGTACTCCCCTGACCGTTGCCCTACTTTTGTAGTGTTCCTTCAGCACTAGCTACAAAATGGAAATACTAGGATACATAGCGGCTTTGGTGATTGGCCTGTCATTGGGGTTGATTGGCGGGGGCGGCTCTATCTTGACTGTACCGGCGCTGGTGTACCTGTTGGGGCTGAATCCGGTCATCTCTACCGCCTATTCGCTCTTTATTGTAGGCCTTTCCACTCTGGTGGGCAGTTACCGCTTTTACAAGCAGGGTCTGGTGATGGGCGTGTACATCATCGCCAAAGAACTTTTCTTATGATTTTTGGCAGGTTCTGGCCTTTTGTAACCAAAGTCACTGAACAGGCATTTCTTACTTTGTACTTTTGAAAAGCAGATTCATCTATTTAAAAAATAGCACCATGTTAGTAGAACAAATATATACCGGTTGCCTGGCCCAGGGCGCGTACTATGTAGAAAGCAAAGGCGAAGCAGCCATCGTTGACCCGCTCCGCGAAGTCCAGCCCTACCTGACCAAGGCTGAAAACCGCGGCGCGAAAATCAAGTATGTGCTGGAAACCCACTTCCACGCCGACTTCGTGAGCGGGCACGTGGATTTGGCCCAGGCAAGCGGCGCGCAAATTGTGTTCGGCCCTAACGCCGAGACCGCCTATGACGCCTACATTGCCCATGACGGCGAGGAGCTGCAAGTGGGCGGCGTGACCATCAAAGTACTGCACACGCCCGGCCACACTCTGGAGTCTACCACGTATTTGCTGCGCGACGAGAACGGCAAAGACTACGCCCTGTTCTCTGGTGATACCTTGTTTATCGGGGATGTAGGTCGGCCTGACCTGGCGGCAAAATCTGAGCTCACCCAGGAGCAACTGGCGGGTCACCTGTATGATTCACTGCGGACTAAAATCATGCCGCTGGCCGATAACGTGCTGGTGTACCCCGCGCACGGAGCTGGTTCCGCTTGCGGGAAGAACATGAGCAAAGAAACCTTCGACACGCTGGGCCACCAGAAGGAAACGAACTACGCCCTGCGCGCCGACATGACCAAAGAGGAGTTCATCAAAGAAGTGACCCACGGCCTCGCCCCGCCGCCCAGCTACTTTCCGTTGAACGTGCAGATGAACAAGCAAGGTTACGACAACATAGCCGATGTGCTGGAAAAAGGCTTGCAGGCCTTGGACCCAGCGGCCTTTGAAGCGGCCGCGAACGAAACGGGTGCCCTGTTGCTGGACACCAGAAAGCCCGAGGACTTCGCCAGGGGCTTCATCCCCAACGCCATCAACATTGGGATAGACGGGAACTTCGCGCCCTGGGTGGGCACGCTTATCCCCGACATAAAACAGCAGATTTTGTTGGTGACCGATGAAGGCCGCGAAGAGGAAGTGGTGACCCGCCTGGCCCGCGTGGGCTATGATTACACCATCGGGTACCTCAAAGGCGGCTTTGCGGCCTGGCAGAACGCGGGCAAAGAGACGGATTCCATTCCCTCCATCTCCCCTGCTGAGTTTGAGCAGCGCTACCTGAAAGACAGCAACCTGAAGGTGGTAGATGTACGCAAGCCCAGCGAGTACCAGGCTGAGCACGTGGAAACCGCCAGCAACGCCCCCCTGGATTACCTCAACGACTATCTCTCTGAAATCCCGAAAGACCAGGAAGTGTACCTGCACTGCGCCGGTGGCTACCGCTCCATGATAGCCGCCTCTATCCTGAAAGCCAGAGGTTTTGACAGACTGGTGAACGTGCAGGAGGGATTCAAAGGCATCTCGGGCACCAGCATTCCCAGAACCGCCTTCGTGTGCCCTTCTACCTTGAAGTAAAATGAGCCAGCAACCAGACGCATCATCAACCGCCTGCGTGCTGGCTAAATCCTCCTTCTTTTTGCCTCGGTGACAAAAGTCACTGAACAGGACTTCCGTACCCCTTACCTTTGCAGAAAAGAACTGAAAACCAGACGAAGAACGCCTGGAGTGGGGAAATATAGGTTCACCCGTTTTAGAGACGTTTTACAGAAAACAGGCCGAAAACGGAAAGTGCATACTACTTTTAGGCTAATTCGCAGAAAACAGTTCAGAAACGGAAACCATCCGCAGGAAGAAGTTAAGCAACGAAGCTAGCTCGTAGGAACCTGAACAGAAGAAGACTACATGCTATGCTTCTGCTCTTTCGGACTTCCAATCCGAAAGCTTGCGGTTGGGGATTTCTAATCCCCGTGCTCCTGCAGAAAGGACAAAGGGGATTGGAAATCCCCAGCAGAGTGGTTCGGGATTGGAAATCCCGAACAGCAGCTTGAATTGATTGTAAGATTAGCTTGGAAGGTATAATAGCATATAACCTTAAAGGTGGCGTAGGTGCCTAGCCTAGATAGCCAAAATATAAAACACCAGAAGCGGTAAGGATTCTTAGAAAAGATTAAAATATGTTAGAAACACTCAGTCAGCCTTGGCCGTGGTACGTGTCTGGGGCGGTGCTTGCCTTGATTATGGTGCTGATGCTCTTCTTCGGGAAATTGTTTGGGTTCTCCTCCAACTTTAGGGTGATTTGTGCGGCCTGCGGGGCTGGTACCCGCGTGCCGTTCTTCGACTTCAACTGGAAAAGCCAGCTTTGGAATGTCCTGTTTCTGGTGGGTGCCATCTTGGGCGGTTGGATCTCGACTACCTTTCTGTCTAATGGGGAGGCGGTGCAGATCTCCCAGGCTACTATCCGGGATATTCAGGAATTGGGCTTCTCCGCACCGAAGGGTTTGCAGCCCGAGGAGCTGTTCGGGACGGAGGCGCTTTTCAGTTTGAAGACCATTGCGCTCTTGTTGGGCGGCGGTTTTATGATCGGGTTCGGGTCTAGGTACGCGGGCGGCTGTACGTCGGGGCACGCCATCAGCGGCTTGTCTAACCTGCAGTGGCCGTCTCTGGTAGCCGTGGTTGGCTTTTTCATTGGGGGGCTCATCATGACGTTCCTGCTGTACCCGCTTATTTTCTAGACCCCAGTTTTTACGTAAAGACAAAGAATTGTGAAAGGATTGAAATTTATAGTGACGGGGATTCTCTTCGGGATTGTGATGAGCAAGAGTGAGGCTATCTCGTGGTACCGCATCCAGGAGATGTTCAGGTTCCAGTCGTTCCACATGTACGGCATCATCGGCACGGCCGTGGTGTTGGGCGTTATCTCGGTGTACCTCATCAAGAAATTTAAGATGCGCGACTACCAAGGCAATCCCATCATCTTCACGCCCAAGGAAAAGTCTGTTCCCCGGTATTTATTTGGGGGCATCATCTTCGGGTTGGGCTGGGCGCTGGTAGGTTCCTGCCCGGGGCCGCTGTTCGTGAACCTGGGGCACGCGTACTGGCCTATCTTGCTGGCTATCTTCGGGGGCTTGTTGGGAACCTATTTCTATGGTGTTCTAAGAGACCGATTGCCTCACTAAACGCATTCCCGTTTTTGGCCTGTTTCCTTAGAATAAGGTCGAAAACGGGAATGCGGAAAAGTAAACAATGAACTATACGACCGATTAACCGGTCTATTTAACTGCACTATGAAGAGTTACCTGCTTTTAGGAATCAGCGTTTTGCTTCTGCTGTTCACCCTGCTCAACTCTCCCCTGATTTCTTGAAATGATATCATGGCGGAATTTTTCCTAACGGGTATTCACTGCCTGACAGGATGCCGCTTCGCATTTACTTGCTATAATCAAAAGGAAGCGTTTTCAGCCTGTTTGCAGGGAAACGCCTTAAAAACGATATAGATGAACAGAGATACGTTTTCATTCAGGAACATCCCAGGTTGGGCGATTACTTTGGCCATCTTCGGGGTACTGTACGCCACAGGCCTGCACACCGAAGTGATTGGGCAGGTGCAGCGCCTGCTGCTGGCCACCGGCCTTAAAAACGCCGAAGTGCCTACAGATACTGAAACCGCCACGCCCGCCACTTTGACCTCTGGGAACGCGCCCATGGCGGGGGCTGGTTTCCAGATGACGGATTTAGCGGGCAAGGTGGTCTCTTTTGAGTCGCTCAAAGGCAAGGTCATCTTTTTGAACATCTGGGCCACCTGGTGCCCGCCGTGCATTGCCGAGATGCCCAACATCCAGCGCCTCTACGAGAAAGTGGGTTCTGACAAGATTGCCTTCGTGCTGCTGTCAGTGGATCAGAAAGGCAGGGACAAGGTGCAGAAATTCATTTCCAAGAAAGGCTTCACGTTCCCCGTGTACCTGCCCGCCAGCCAGTTGCCCGAGGAGTTCCAAAGCCCCGCCATCCCTACCACCTACATCATCTCGCCCGAAGGCCAGATAGTGGCCCAGCAGCAGGGAATGGCCGAATATGACACGCCAGAGGTGATAGAATTCCTGCAGAAAATGGCGAAATAGAAAGCTCTTTTTGCTTCAGCAGAAGACTACTAACTGTTGGCAAGAACGGGATAGGCGCGCTTGTTCTGTAGCTGCTGCCCTCATCCCTTTTTCAACGCAATTGAAATTGAAAACCGAACGAAGTACCCACGCCCTTGCAGCGGGTGTTCTCCAGTAAAGGCAAAGGCCCATCACGTAATGGAAGGTTTAAGCCCTAGCAAAATACCATCAACTGACATGTTATCCTTACCATGATCATTTACAGATGCCAAACTCTTCCCAGGTAGCTGCGCGAAGGTGAGTACCGTGAGAAGTCTCCCCATCAGATACCTGCTTTACTGAGGATATCTGAATCAGAGATGAGCAAGCAGGTCTGCTGCCCCTCGTGGTAAGAACCCACAATAAAACGCCGCTTAGGTTTGTTAGAAATCAAAGCTTTTGCCTTTTCTTTGGCTTACTAAAGATAATTGAGCGTCTACTCGTTCATTTATCGTAAGAACCTGTAGTGAAACCTAACTGCTCTAAGAATGGAAGTGAATAGTACCTTTTGGATTGGATTTAACTTGTTTGTCCTCTTGATGCTGGCCCTGGACTTGGGGGTTTTTAATCGCAAAGCGCACGTGGTATCCGTGAAAGAGGCGTTGATTTGGTCAGGGGTCTGGATTTCACTTGCTTTGGTCTTTAACTCCCTCGTGTATTATTGGTTTGGGGAGCACAAAGCGGTAGAGTTCTTGACGGGCTATGTCTTAGAGAAAACCCTGAGCATAGACAACATCTTCGTGTTCGTGTTAATCTTCAAGTACTTCCAGATACCGTCCATCTATCAGCACAAGATTCTGTTCTGGGGGATTCTGGGCGCTCTTTTGATGCGCGTGATCTTTATTTTTGCGGGTGTTGCCCTGATTGAGAAATTCCATTGGTCTATCTACCTCTTTGGTGCTTTTCTTATCTACACCGGTTACAAGATGTTCGTGGAGAAAGACAAAGAGATGGAGCCGGAGAAAAACCCGGTCATTAGGTTCTTCCGAAGAATCATGCCCGTCACTAACCAGTTAGAGGGAGATAAATTCTTTGTAAAGCAATCCGGAAAAGTATTTGCAACGCCCCTGTTTCTGGTGTTGATTCTGATTGAAATCTCCGACCTTATTTTCGCGGTGGATAGCATCCCCGCAATTTTGGCCATCACCCAAGACCAGTTTATTGTCTATACCTCCAACGTATTTGCCATTCTAGGCCTTCGTTCGCTTTATTTTGCCTTGGCTCACGTGATACACCGTTTTGTTTTCCTTTCTACGGGGCTGGCCTTCATTCTCATCTTTGTGGGGCTTAAAATGGTGACCATTGACATCTTCAAAGTACCAACGTTTATTTCCTTGATTGTGATTGGGTTTATCATCACAGTGAGTATTGTGTTCTCCTTAATTAAAACCAAGAACATAGATAAGGAAATGGATGAGGTTAAGTAAAAGGGAATAAGACAGCTCGGGAATTCAGCTGCGAAACCAGTTGTCTGGACTTAGCGGGACTCCCGTGTGCCGTCATGGCAGATAAACCCAACCGGTCAGGATGGGGCCGTGGCAAGAACCTGTTCATTTCTGCTTATGAACAAGCGCTTAAGGAACACAGAAAAACACGGCCATAAGGGCTGCCGAGGCTATTAAAAGGATAAACCAGGGAAATACATTCTTTTTATCCCCCGTTCTGTAAATTAGGCCTGTCAGCAGCACCATGGGCACAATCCACAAGGCGCGGGTCAATTTCAGGGTGGTGGCCACTTTTAGGGCCTCTTCCCCGTAAACCGCCGCCCCCACCACCGAACTTGTGTCATGGATGGCAATAGCGGCCCACCCCCCAAATGGTGCTACGTCAGTTGCAGCAGTTTCCCTACCTGAGAGAAAACAAACAGCGCCACGGCACTCAGGATGAAGACGGTAGCCAAGGCAACCGAAATTGCTTTTTCCGATGCCTTGATAGTGGGTGCCAGGGCCGCAATGGCACTGCCCCCGCAAATGGCTGTCCCTGAGGAAATCAATGCCCCAGCTTACCGCAACCCCTAATACCTTCGCCAATAATACCCCCAAGCCTACGGTGACCCCCAGGGAAATGGCCATATAAAAAAGACCTGACACCCCCGTTTGGGCCGCCTGATACAGATTAATGCCAAACCCCGTCCCTGCCACCGACGCTTGGAGCGCATACTTGGTTATCTTCCCCAATTGTTGAGGATAGGGGTTTCCAACACTAATACCCAAGAGTACCCCACTGAACAGAGCCAGTGGGGCGCTCACCAGATCCGTCAACAGGATAAGCAGGATAACCGCCCAAAAGAATAGAACCCGTATCATCTGGTAACCTGCTGCCCTGACCAATTGCTTTGAATTCTCCACCAGCTATTCTGTAAGGATTCCTGCTGATTTCAGTTCATTGAAACCAGCTTTAGAATTATACAGGTTGGGAAGAACCCTTCCAGTCAAGTTCCTTTTGTATTTGAAAAGGTGTTTAGGCTTCTATCTCCTTCAATAAACCCATGAGGTCAAGAGGTCTGGTGTACATATCTAAGGAACCGTCTGGCTTGGCGGGCCATTGCTCTTTCGGTCTGTCCCAGTACAGCTCCACGCCGTTGCCGTCTGGGTCATTGAGGTAGAGCGCCTCAGAAACGCCGTGATCACTGGCACCGGTCATAGGGTATTTTGCACTGCGCAGTCTGTCAAAGATTAGGGCAAGGTCTTTTCTGGTGGGGTAAAGGATGGCCGTGTGGTACAGTCCTACGCCTTCTTGCGGGGCTGGAGGCGCGCCTTTGCTATGCCAGGTGTTCAACCCAATGTGATGGTGGTACCCGCCCGCCGAGATGAATGCCGCCTGGCTCCCGTACATGGTGGTCACTTCAAAACCCAGCAGGTCACAGTAGAAGGCCAGCGCGCGGTCAAGGTCTGCTACCTTTAAATGTACGTGCCCGATGCGCGTCTGGGCAGGAACTGCGTAGTTATCATCCATCTCGTTTTAAGTTATATGAAGCAAATTTTGTAAAGGTGCCGGTCTGAAGCTAATATGGGCTTAGTTGAGATGCAGTAACGTACATGCATAGTACAAGTTAGAGTAATCAACGCATATAATCTCTTTTATGTTTTGCAGACTTTCTAGCTAAAGTTAGACCTCCTCACTCCTACCTAAAAAATCACTTAAGCTATTCAATCCCTGTGGATTAAGTTCCGTAATTCCATAGTTTGGTCTATTGCAACAAAAAAGCCGCTCCATTTACATGAAGCGGCTTTAGGCTTTTCATCCTCCGTTATACTTTTCCAGTCAACTTACTTACCAGAATAGGAAACAGTACGTCATACCTTCCAGAGTACCTCATCTTTCACCTTACCTTCTCTTAAAGAGCCAAATTCCACGTCATGGTTATCGCCGTTGCGTTACAACACGGGGGCGTTGAAGGTATCGCCCTGTGCCACGTCGCCGGTCTCGAAGCCTTTTTTGAACCATCTGACTCTTTGGGCGGAGGTGCCGTGGGTGAAGGAGTCTGGCACCACCCGTCCGGTGGACTGTTGCTGCAGCCGGTCATCGCCGATGGCACTGGCGGCATTCAGGGCTTCTTCCAGGTCGCCGGGTTCCAGGAATCCGGTTGATTGTTGCGTATGGTGCGCCCACACTCCGGCGTAGAAATCCGCCTGCAGTTCTACTCTTACCATAAGTTGGTTGTATTCCACCTCAGACAGCTGACCCCGCATGGCGTTCACCTGCTCCATGGTACCCATAAGTTTCTGCACATGATGGCCTACCTCATGGCCCACCACATAGGCTTGCGCGAAGTCTCCCGCGGCCCCCAACCGGTTTTCCATCTCCCCGAAAAAGCTCAGGTCAATGTACAGTTTCTCGTCGCCGGGGCAGTAAAAGGGGCCGGAGGCCGAAGAAGCCAGTCCACAGGCCGAGTTCACCTGTCCCGAAAACAGCACCAGGGTAGGTTCCCGGTATCCTTGCAGGAGGTTGTTCCAGACATCCTCGGTATCGGCGAGCACCGTGGCCGTCTGCTGGGCCAGTGCCTGCTCTTGTGGGTTCTGCGGTTGGTTGGTGCTTGTCTGGGCATATTGCGGTTCGCCCCCTACAAACTGCTGCAGGAGCGCGATGGGGTTGGTTCCCGTCACAAAGAACACCACCGCCAGGATGGCGACAATCACCAGCCCTGCTTTGGAGAAGAGGAGCCGGATCAAGGGAATCAACAGCATGGGACTGATGCCTCGGCCACCTCCTCCAAATCCGCCCGCGCCTTGTGCTCTACGGTCTTCTATGTTGCTGCTTTGTCTTCTGCCTTGCCATTTCATAGGAATCTGTTTTGATGAAGTGCTTGCCAGGCTATCTGATTGTTCTCAACGGTGCCGCTGAACGTCTCTTCTCTGCCCGAACAGTTTAACGGTGGACAGCTTCAATGGATGCACAATATTTTTGCAGTTTCCTGGAGGAAGGCGCAGATGAAGGCTATAGAGCAGCCGTTATGAGCCTATTGAGCATTTCTGATATTCTCTTGCGCAGGCATTCACTTGTACAGAAGTAGCGGCACTTACCGTTTCGGGCCTGTTTCCTGTGAAACAGGCCCGAAACGGTGCATAAGCTCGTCTATATCTGCGAGCGACACAACAAGCCTTCTAGTTGATAAAAGAACTCTAAACCGTTTCCAGCTCTAAAGCAGGTTTTTCCCTGTTTGCCTTTAGTTTCCGGTACTTCCGGCTAAAGTAAACCATGGAGAACGCGGTCAGTAAGACGCCGATTGCGGAGAGGCCCATCACGCTGTTTGAGAAGAACGTCACCCAGTTCAATTGCACCTTGAAAATCTCTTTGCTCAGCAACACGCCCACGCTGCCCACGTAGCCAAACGAGTCTGCCAGGTAAATCAGGAAACCCACGTTCCCGGTGTACTTGAAGGTGGAAATAAGCCGGTCGAAGAACACGGCATTGAACGGGATATAGACCATGTACAAGCCCAGCCCCACCAGCATCATCCACCAGGCGGGTGCCAGGAATGCAGCCGTAAAAAGCAGGGTGGCGCCTCCGGCGAGGGCAAACCCCAGCAAGATGAACACATGGGCCGTCTGCAGGGCTCTGTGGTTGTTCCTGATGAACACCATGCTCCCGATCAGCACCAGAATGATGAGGGTGATGGGCGTTTCGGTTTGCGTGAAAATGGCGGGCTGGTTGAAGTAGCCCAACTCTTTCCACATCTCGGCCCCGAAGTTGTCCCTGATGTCCCGGAAGATGGTCGCAAACGAATAGATCAAAACGCAGACGGCAATACCAACGGAAAACTCCTTGAGAAATCTTTTCCGGTCTTCCTGGGTCATGGCCGTGCGCTCGGCCCTGAGTTGGATGTCATCGGCGCTGGGGGCCGGAATCTTCTCCATCAAATACACGAAAAGCAGCAGCGGCGGGACAAAGACCAGACCGGTGCAAAAGGGCATCCAGAATTCTGACACGTTGAACTGCACCATGAGCCAGGCCCCCACCGATTTCACGAAACCCGAGGCGAAGATGAAGCTCACCGCCAACGTGGCCCCAATAAAGTCTGTGCTGCGCCTGCCTTCCACGTACGAGAAAACAACGCCCCAGAGCATGCCCAATGGGAAACCGTTGATGAAAAGGAACACGATGTTGTAGGGCAAGGGCACCAGTGCGAAAAACAGCCAGCTTACCCAGGAAACCCCGGTCAACAGCAGGATCACGGTGCCTCTGCCGGTTCGCTTAAGCTCTGAGATATACTTGATGCCATAGAATTTGGCCAGCAGGTAACCCAACATCTGACTGATCACCAACACCGTCTTGTAGCTGTACCCGGCAATCTCCAGCCCATCAAACGTAGCCACCGTAAACGACTTCCTGAAGCCGAAGATCATGATGTAGGTAAGGAAAACCACCGCGGCGGCATATAGGCCCACTTTTATCTGGCTCCTTGTCATTCCGGTTTTCTCAGACATGCGCTCTATCTCAGGTATCAGGTTTGTCATTTCACAATTGCTTAGGGAATGTAGGAAATAGCGGCGGAAGTTTGGTAGTGGCTACCCAGATTTGTGCTGTTTTTCTCTGGGGCAGACATTTTCTGGCTAGTTCGGCATGTAGCTCGGCTACTGGAATCCCTCTTCTGCGAAGTCCTGGTTAAGGCAGTCCTCCTACCCCTTCGGGTATGCTCCCAAAGCCATCATATCACTGTGGATCATCTCTATTTCCATTCCTTTGGTCTACCAGAAAGCCTCTCAGTTAATTAGAACTTGGCTTCTTATTACACTTAGGACACCAGTTATCTCTGAATCCTGAACCAGATTACCTACCCTATTAGGCTTCTGGAAAGGAAAAAGTCAAACATCAAAGTAAGGCCAGCAATCCTAAGAAGCAATGAAAACAGATCGGCGGACTGCTGACTTTCGGTATGTCATTGGTGACCTTATCCTTTTTAATCACCACCCCTGAGGTGTATGTGCCAAACCCAGGTGGCGACTTTCCGTCTCCGCAATTCGGATTTTCCTACTTGTCGGGAGCCGGTCGGTTGGTTTTGAAGGATATTATCATGATGGCAGGTGGACTGGTGGTTGCTTCTGATTGCGCCAAAAGGATTCTGAATAAGCGAAGACATTCACAGAGGCTTGCATACAAGCCCAATCTGGGCTGAAAAGTTGGCCTTTAGCGCTGTTCACTTTTACTTAAGTAGCAGGACAAGTTTAAACCATCTGTTTTGTCATCCTGAAGGGATCTTGGTCACGAACGGCAATTACTTTCGACAAGAGCTTTTCTAGTTCGCCACCAAGATCCTTTCAGGATGACAAAGAGAGAAGAAGAGATGGTGATTTCTGTCCACTTACTTAACTCAAGTTGCGATTGAAGGCATTGAGCGTTTTAGGCCTGTTTTCATAAAACTAGCCTGAAAACGACGGTACAACCATCTGCACGCGGCAGCGTATGGGCAGCCCCTTGTTTTAGGCCTGTTTTCATAAAAGTAGCCTAAAAACAAGGGCATAAGCAGACGCTTGCCCTGGGGAATTGTTTTAGAGCATGTTTAAATTTCATTTTTGCGCTACAAACGGCCATAAAAAGAACCTGCGTTCGCCTTTTTCTCGCCCCGTAGCGCTGCTACGCGGCTCAAAAAACGCTTCCGCAGAACCTTTCTCTGGCCATTTTCGCCGGCAAACCTCAAATTTAAACAAGCTCTTAAATGCCGGTGAATGAAAACCTCTAAACAGGTTCTATGAAAGATATAGTTGAAACTAATCATAACGTGAGATATAAGCGAAACCGTCACCACGCGCCGGGAGCAGGGGTGCCGCTTTGGTACTTTCGCTGGGGCGGAAACTGCCTATGGAAGGCTTTCACTGCTCCGCGTATTCCTTGTATGGGCAATCGGGTTCAGTTTATACAACTCCGCTGATAGTTGCGGTGGCACGGCTAAAGCATAATCTATGGTTCTCTAATCCTTCGGTTTTCGCCTTTTCCTGCTTAGGTACCTCCTAACCGGGATATCATACACCACCATCACAAAATACGCTACGCCCACCAAAAGAATGGTTCCTATGGACACGATAAGGAACAGCTCGGTTGCTCCGGGCTTGTTGCTCGTGTAATAGTTACCAAACATCCACATAACGGCGTAATGTGTCATGTATAGGGGGTAGGAGATTTTTCCAGAGAACACACAGATTTTTTCCAACCTCGGTGATAGGCTAGAGCCAGCTCCCAAGGCAACAAGTAGTGGAAAAAAGAATAGGACAACCAGAGCCTCCGCTACCCAATTCCATTCAAAATGGGGCATGACAAAGGCCAGAGACAGCAAAATAGCCAGGCCAACGAACCCGAGTCCGTTTTTGATAACCCAGTTAGAACGGTAGATTAACAGCCCGGCTGAGAAGGAGTAAGAGACACGGGCACAGCCATCCCAGAAGGTCTCCCCTGACCAGCCCCCCAGCAGGTTGCCTGCCCGATAACTAACCAAACAAAGGGCCGCCGCCGCCAGCAATGTCAGTACAGCCAGATAGCGGCGCGAGAGCCTGTAGAGGAGAAGGGCATAAACAATATTGGCAACGTACTCCCAGAACAATGACCATGAAAGGGCATTAAGACCGAACAGGTTGAAAGCACGGTCTTTCATTACCGGAAAAGGAATAAGAAAGAGGGAGCAAAGAAACACCAAGATAAGTTTACCCGTGCCGTACTCCCCTGTATAAGCGGCGAATGGATCGAATAGAAAAGCCAACAAGCCCAAAACCGAACCTAGGATAACCAAAGGGTGCAACCTTATCAGCCTTGATGTGAAGAATTCCATCACTCCCATACTCCCAAGGCGGTCGTTATAAGCATACCCGATGACAAACCCAGACAAGCAAAAAAAGAAGTCTACGGCTAAGAAGCCATGCCCTATGAAATTCTTGCCGGGGTCTGGGTACACCCACTCCATGAAATGGAAAATCACCACCGCCAAAGCCGCTACCCCCCTTAACCCATCAAGGATTACAAAGTGATGTTTAGTCTTTAGAATACCCAGGCTGGATTGTAGAATCGCCGGGCTTTCTTTGAGCATATTCATTGATTTCTGGTAAGAGTAAATGCGATCAGCAGCGAACGGTTAACAAGGCCCCCTTGCCATAGCAGCTGATGGGTAAAGGCCAATATATTAAATTTATCGCATCTAACCACAGAGACCTAGCCGGAAAATGTGTTGCCGCTACGCCCTAAGATCTAAGCTGTGTTCTTGCTTTACATAAAGCAGCTTAGAGCATGTTTACATTTCAGGTTTACTGGCAAGACTGGGTCAGAAAAACGCTTCCGCAGGTTCTTGCCATGGCCATGTTGCAGCGCAAAGATGAAATGTATGCTCTTATTCTCAAAGCACGCTAACTACCTAACCCAAGGGAAAAAGCTATGTTCCTGGCCCATTCTGGATGATCAATTAAGGGGTTTCGGTTTCCCTGTACTCTGAAGATCTCTGCATTCCGATGCAATTCATATTTGCTTACTGGCTCTCTCTCATGCCAATCCAAAAGCATTTCTATTCTATCGTCAGTATACTCTTTCGCGTTGTTGTTGATCTCACCCGGGTAGCGGAGCAGAAAGTAGAAGGTAGCCCGCGCCACCGCACCATGCCCCTGCGAGGGCTCAAACTTATTGCTCTCCCTTTTGCCACAGCCTTGCCGGATAATTTCCTGAAAGTCCTCGAATTCATAATACGGAATGTTGCCCCTGAAGGAATTACAGGCCATTTCGCACGCAAACAGATGATGTAGATCAGACTTCATCGGGTCTCTCTTGGCAAACCAGGATTGAGGAACCACGTGCTCGGCATTGTAGGGAGCCTCTGCCTCTAAGAATGCTATGTGCTCAGCAAAAGCGGCCTCACTGAATGGAGCCATTCGCGAGAATTGTTCCCGGGCCTGGGCCAACAGCCTTTCCGTGATTTCAAAGTCATTGCGAATAAAGGTTTCCGGCTCATACACTTCTCCTGTGTAAATACTGTGCAGCATCTTATCTGGGTGTAAGTCTACTCTTGGGTATAAATGCTGATGCCTAGCCTGACTGTAGGTTAACCGGGTGGTATGGGTACTTTCCAAGAGGTCATGTAACCTCTCATATAATTCCCTTCCACTTAATTCTCTGTTCGGAATATCGGCATAATAGGTCTCCCTATCTGCCCTGTCTTTGGTCTGGTCATAGTATAGCTCGCTTCTGGCTGCTTCCAACTCACTTAAAGCTTCGCGAAGAGCGGTAGAGTCCTGCAACCTGCTTTTAGTATCATCCAGAATAGTGGCGGTAGCACCATCTGATCCCCGAGTTGTTACCAGGGAAGTACCAGCATCCGGAATCTGATTTGAACTTCCGGTAAGTGGCTGCGCACCCTGCTGAGGTGCACCTACCTGAATAGTGATATGAAGGGGTATGGTAAAGGTATAACTAGTACCCTGAGTTTGAGGGGCACCTGTCTGCTGGGAAGAAACAGGTGTCTGCTGTACCATAGAGGCCATGGCAGCCGCCTCAAAGGGGTGAGGGGGTTCTCCATGGAGTAAGTCGTCCCTTAACGGCTCCATAGCAGAGGGTATCCTTTGTTTTTTAACAAAGTTCACGATACTACTGATCCGGATTCCTTCGTTGGCAACCCAGTCCAAATTATTGGGATCCATTCCGTCCCGCCAGATTGAGCCATCCTTGGCTACATAATCGTCACCTATTTTCTTCGGCACCCCCGAATGATGCAGAGCAATCACTTCCCACTGGTCATTATAGACAGGAGAACCTGATGAGCCCGGCTCTGTGTCAGTCTCATAATGGGCAAAATCATCCAGTAGATCTACCAACCGGTTGGAGCGCAGCACAATCTGCTTTGTTTCTCCCTTAGGATGCTGGATAATATTTAAGGTATCGCCGTGAATGGCTTTTCCTTGGTCAGCGATTAACCGGCTCCAGCCGAAGCGCTTGAGCTCAATCCCATTGAAAGAGCGTTCCCGGACAGCCACGAGCGTAAAGTCTAAATGGCGGTCTGTCATGAAAAAGGTCTGAGGTTCTAACCCATAGGTCACCACAGGCAGTAGCCTTCCGTAACGGTCATACTGATAGTCAAACTCTACCTCACTGTGAACAGCGTCTTTAGCACTACTGATGACATGGTTATTTGTCATTAGTAGGCGGGGAGATACCATAAACCCGGTACCATAGCCTATGGTTCTCCCTGGGCTACTCCGGATTTGAATCCTGCACACGAAGCGGGAAACGGCAAGGGCAAGCTCCAGAAAGTCCATTCCCATAAAGTCAGATTTCCCTATCACTCTCTCAAACCCCACATTCTCTATCAGAAAGGAGGTAGGAGATTGCTGCCCGAAGGATGCAGTTGGGTTAGATGAGGTTTTGAAGGCTTTTTCCTTGGTAGCCGCGGCAGAAAGCCTGTCCAGACGCAATTGGATTCTCTGGGCCGATTCTACCCCAACCACACCCTCCGTTTGCATTTTTTGCTTATTGCCTTCCCTTACTCCTTCCCGGGCCTGCCACCTGGCAGCAGCCTGCTCGGCTATTGTTCTGTAAAAGACCATATCTGTCTAAGTTTGCTTAGTGACACATCCTAATCATTTGTAAATCCTGCTTTTAGCAAAAAGCAAGTATGAGGTGCCAAGGGCGAAATATTACTCAAATAATGGCCAATGACAATACTGAAGAATAAGTATTGTCATTGGAGTAAATTAGGACGAACCCGTATCAAAGATCAAAGTGAAGGCTATGTTTATTCCATAACCTTACTTATGTTCGGCAGGCCTCCTTTACAAGGTCAGACCTCCTCTCTCCTACTGTAGATAATCATCCAGAACACTAAATCATTGCGGGTAAGGTTCTACAACTCACTCCTACGGGCGGCCAGAAAACCTCTTAGGTTGCTCCGAGGAGCTTTCTGGCTGTTCGACAGAAGGCCTTCCTACTTTTTTGCCATGGGCGTGTTTTACAGCATTTAGGTAGAACCAGAAGAGGCTGCCCCATTATGAGACAGCCTCTTTGTTTATAGATGAAAGTAGGTGGATAGCTAAAAGGTGGCAGAAATGCCTTCCGCAGACAACTGCCTAAAGGCTTTTCCCATGCAGGTGATTGGGTAAGCCTGCTAATCAATTGTCCGTGCGGAAAGGGGAAGCCGGTAGCTTTTCTTTGTTGTATAGGTTGGCCCCGTCAGGGTTATCGGCCCAGGCGTAGCGCACGTATTTCGGTTCCGGAACTTCATCGCTCCACACCACTACCTTCTCGCCCTCAATTATGGCCTTGGCCCAGACAAACTTTTTGTCAGAACCGGCTATGGCGAACCAACTCAGTTCTTCCCCATCAATAGAGGTTAACCCGCTGCCCACATTCGTAAAACTCAGGATGATCTTATTTCCCTCTATTCTGGAGGATTGGTACAGCGGGCCGGAGGAAACCAGTTTCTTGTCGCCGTAAATCAGTCTTTGGGCGGCCAAGGCTAACCGTTCGCCCACGTCTTTCTTGTTATCTGGGTGGATGTCATTCCATTCGCCTAACTCAATGGTGACGGCCATGGCGGTGTTGGGCACCGATAGCGTCTGCAGGGCAGCTTCGCGCATGAGGGCCCAGTTGCTTTCAGAAGGCAGGTAATTCACCTCCATGAAATTGGGAAGCTGCACATAAAGGAACGGGAGATTGCCCTGCTGCCACTTGCTGCGCCAATCAGAGATCAAGGCGGGGAACAGCTTTTTATATTCAGCAGGGTTTCCGGCATTGCTTTCCCCCTGGTACCAAAGAACTCCTTTGATGGTGTAGTTTGTGGCTGGTGCCACCATGGCGTTATACAGTGCCGTGGGCTGGTTCTGTAAGTTAATCCCGCCTTCATAGCCGCCGCTGGCCGGACGGTACACATCGCCCACCTTGTAATGCCACGTTCCTTGCAGGTCAAGGGTCTGGCCGTTGGCTTCTATGTAATAGGGTTTGTCTGGTACAAAGCCGCCCTTGCCCCCTTGGTTCAGCACGCGTATCACCAAGAGATTCTTGCCGGGTTTGAGCGTGCCTGCCGGTAGGCTGTATCTTCTCTGTGGGTATTGATAGGTGGTGTTTCCCACCTGTTTTCCATTGATGTAGAGGAAATCAGCGTCCACAATGCGGCCCAGGAATACCTTTGCCGGTACACCCGCCATGGAGGCCGGGATGTCAATTTCGCGGCGGTACCAAACGGCTCCGTTCAGGTCTTTGATGCCTTGGTCTTCCCAATAGCCGGGGATGTTGATGTTGCGCCACCCTTTGGGCACGTAAGCGGGATCGAACCATTTTACCGAGGCCGTAAGTCCTTTATCCTGCTCAGGCTTTTGCCGGTTGGCAGCCGCCACTGCCGCCGCGCGGCGTTGGATGGGGTTCACGTAGCTGGTGTCCCGGTTTCTGTTTACGGTGGCCAACATGGCCGGAAAATCTTTCAGGCCTTCTTCACTAGTCCAGGCTTCAATGGGCGTGCCCCCAACGCTGGCATTGATCAGGCCGATAGGAATTTTGTACCGCTCATAAAGTTTGCGGGCGAAGAAATAAGCCACGGCTGAGAAATTATTGACATCCTGCGGGTTCGCTGATTTCCACGAGGCAGGCGGCAGGTCTTGCGCGGGGCCAGCCAGATGGGTGGTGGTAGGAATCCAGAAATGCCGTATCTGCGGGTAGTTGGCCGTTATGATATCGTTGGCATACGTGATATTATGCAAGGACATTTGATGTACCATGTTGGACTGCCCGGAGCAAAAATAAACATCGCCCACTAAGATGTCTTTGACGGTGATCTGGTTACTGGCTTTGATGTCCATGGAATAAGGGCCGCCTGCCTTCATAGGAGAAAGCGCTATTTTCCAGTTTCCATTCTGGTCACTGGTTGTTCTATAGTTCTTCCCTCTAAAGCTGACGGCCACTTTTTCGCCGGGGGCGGCCCAGCCCCAGATAGTGGTTTTCGCATCGCGCTGCAATACCATGCCATCGCTTACCAATTTGGGCAGCCTTACCTGGCTAGTAGCTCTATAGGCAAAAAGGTGAAAAAACAGTAGAAAGATGAGGCTAAACTTTAGAAGGAAGTTTCGGTGAGTAGACATGCCATGCAAATGAGTGTGAAGAAACAATTAAGGTAACAATATTTGAATGGGGCACAATGGCTCCCAGGAATCTGGTAGTAAAGAGATCGTTTTCGCTATACCACCATGAGATAATGCGCTGAACTGGGCTATTGGGTTAAATGTAAAACTTATCTACTTACATACTCACCAATTGACAAACCAACAATAACGCCAATGCGGTAATTACAACAGAAGTAGGTGGTCAATTTAACATCAATGGCTTATAATATGAAGCTGTTTAGAGTTTTAAACTTCTAAGGAATTAGGCGGGTAAAAGTGTTTGCGAAGACATTTTTCAACCCTAATCCGGTGGAAGTCATAAGCGAAGATAGCACAAACCGTTGGGAGTGCCTCACCTGAGCGTGGGTAAAAGAGGCTAAACGAGGGGTGAAATCCTCAGCGGTGATAGGGGCCATCCCTTACCGGCTCAAAATGGGCTGCCAGTGGCGCCAGCTGCCGGTAAAGGCCTCCTTCGGGGGTACGGGCTTGGGGCTGGCGGGGCGCCCACCGCCACTCCAGGAAGTGGGCCTTTACAGGCAGCCTGCAGAAGGCCCGGGCACAGCCCTTGAAAAGCGAGCGCGGGCTGCTCGACCTCTTTGCTCTGAAAATAACCAAAATCGAAAAAATCTAAACAGGTTCTTTGTTTTTGGGCTATTTCTATGAAAACAAGCCAAAAACGAGAGGTTTATCTGTATACTGCCGCAAGCATCCGCTGGTACCGCCGTTTTTAGGCTACTTATTGTAAATCAGGGGAAAATAGCTTAGAATTATGCGTTCTACCCAAGAGCCTGTTTTAATTTGGGCTGCAAACCCCAAATTAAAACAGGCTCCCACCTGGTTCTTTTCAGAAAGCAAAAAGAACTCAGCGATGATTGACACCACCCACCATGAAAAACCTGTACGCGCTCTTCTTCCTGTTCATTGTTTTATTGACCAGTTGTTCCCCTAAGTCAGAAAAATCAGCGAGTCTGAAGACTCCTTGGGTCTTGGTGTTCTATAAAACGGAGGGGTATTACCATAAGTCTATTCCGGCGGGCAAGGCGGCTATTCAGAAGCTGGGGAGAGAGAATGGGTTCAAGGTAGACACCACCAAAAATGCCGACGTTTTCCTGTCCGATTCGCTGAAGAAATACAAGGCCGTCCTTTTCCTGAGCACCACCCAAGATGTCATGACCTCTGCGCAGCAAAGCGCCTTTGAGCAGTTTATCAAAGCCGGAGGCGGTTTTGTAGGCGTACACGCCGCCACCGATACCGAGTTTAACTGGCCCTGGTACAACCAATTGGTGGGCGCTTACTTTGAGAGCCACCCCAAGGTGCAGAATGCCACCATACAAGTACTGGACAAATCCCACCCCTCCACCTCTTTCCTGCCCGACCGCTGGGAGCGAGAAGATGAGTGGTACAATTTCAAAAACATCAACCCCAACGTGAAAGTGCTGGCCACCCTGGACGAAACCACCTACAAAGGCGGTAAAAACGGGGCCAACCATCCCATTGCCTGGTACCATGCCTTTGACGGCGGAAAAGCCTTCTACACGGCGGGCGGCCACACCATAGAAAGCTTCCAGGAGCCCCTTTTCCTCCGGCATCTGCTGGGGGGCATCCAGTACGTGTTGCAGGATTGATGTTTCCCTTTGAAGTTTCTTCAGGTCTTTTAAAAGGAAAGGGCACTCTGCCTATAAAGCCGAGTGCCCTTCCTTTTTGCCTGATTATTCATCTGAAACCGTTTAGAATTTACCATCTGGTGCTCTTTTGGCCGTTGTTGGTGTTATCGCCAACAACTTCTACTTAGTTCAGTTTGCTGGAAGTTTTGAGAAGGGAGCCGATGAAGGATTTTTGGTGATCACCAACAATAGCGCGGAAATGATCCGGAGAAGTTCATATTCCAGCGGCGTATGCCGAGAGTAACCCCCACGCGTACGAGAGCGGGCGAGAGAATGCACCATTCAGTAAAGCACTAAAAAAGGGTGTTTTAAGGCCGTTTTCTTAAAATCAGCCTTAAAAACACCCGTTGAAATGTGACTAACAACTACGCGTTAACCTTTTTACTTTGCTTACTGCACCACAACCGCAATGGTTTTAGCAGAGCTGCCGGTGACCAGTTTGCAGTGGTAGATACCTGGTGCCAGACGGTTTCCGTTTCCAGTGGTAAGCGTTTGGTTTATGGAATGGCTTCCGGGGGCTTGTTTCCCCAGAGAACGGCTGATTAGTAAGCGGCCAACCTGATCATACAACTGAAGAGACACCTGGGCAGAGGCAATTAATTGGTAACGAACCGTCAATTCTCCGGTACGCGCAGGATTTGGGAAAACCACCACTTCTTTGGCTAAAGCGGCTTCCTCTTCTTTTGAAGCCAACAGAATGCTGCCACTGGAGAGCCGTTTAGTAGTGTACACGCGGTATTCACCGGGTTGCAGCAAAATGGCCTGGTTTACATTGGTTACCGCCAAGGCTTCTCCGGTGACATAGTCATACCAGGTGCCAGCAGACTGGAACTTCGGATCTAGGGTGCCCGCTGTGACACCAAAATTCCCCAACACCGCCACGTTCATGCCTGGGTCTTGGATGTGGATGGTTTTTAGGGCTCCGTCCAGGTTTAAGGTGTAGTTGCCAGATTCAAAAGCGGGTTCGTTGATCTTCAGCTTGATGAGGGCAGCATACACGTTGTACAGTTTTTTACGCTCAGCGTCCTGGTAGTAATTCCAGAGGATGGGCTTGTTGCCGGTGCGTCCGTTCTGGTTGATGGGAATATCATAGCCCAGCTCCCCGAACTGCCAGACCATTTTAGGGCCCGGAATGGTGAAGAAGAAAGCGGCCGCCAGTTGCATGCGCTGTAAAGCGGTAGCGGGTGCCCTTACATTGTACGTAGCTGAACTGTTGCCGTACGCCAGGGCCTCTACCATCTGCCGCTCTTCATCGTGGCTTTCCATGTACCCCACCACGTGCGGGCTAGTCCAGCCGCGCTGTTTATAGGAAATCCAGTTGAAGTTGGAGTTGTCAGGATAGCCCAGAATGGCTTGTTTGTAGTTTCCGTGCAGGTTGCCCCAGAGCATCATGCCGTGGTTGGCCAGTACCGTTTCTTCGCTGTTATCGGCAAAATGCTCCAGAATCACATAGGCGTTGTTGTCTATGCTCCAGAGATGGTTGGCCATGCGTTTGAGCAGGTCAATGCGGGTTTGGTCATACTGCCCCCAGGCGCTTACGCTGCCCAACGTCTGCTTCTGGGTGAAGCCTTTGGATAAGTCAAACCGGTAGCCGTCTATTTTGTATTCCTGCAACCAGAACTCCGTGACGCGGTCTACAAAATATTGGGTGGCGGCACTCTCATGGTTGAAGTCATGCCCCACGTTGAATTCATGTTTGGGATCTGGATTAAACCAAGGACTCTCCGGCGTGGTTTTGCCGGTGGCACCGTTGTAGTACAACTGCACCATAGGCGACTGCCCGAACGAGTGGTTCAACGCGATGTCCAGAATCACCGCCATGCCGCGGGCGTGCGCGGCATCAATGAAGCGCTTGAGCATCTCCTTGGAGCCGTAGTACTTGTCTGGCGCAAAGTAATAGGCAGTATTATACCCCCAACTTAGGTTGCCTTCAAACTCATTGATGGGCATGAGTTCAATGGCATTCACGCCTAGGCGTTTCAGGTAATTCAGGGTATCGGTGAGCGTTTTGTAGTCATGTTTCTCAAGGAAGTCCCGCACCAGCAGTTCGTAAATGACCAAGTCCGTTTTCTTGGGCCGGACAAAATTTGGAACGTTCCAAGTATAGGCGGCTTGATTTGTCTGGAAGACAGATATCATGCCCGTGGCTTTGCCTGTTGGGTAAGCCTTCAGGTTTGGGTACGTTTCTGCCGGGATAAAGCGATCCTCATTGGGATCCAGGGTTTTCTGAGTGTAAGGGTCTCCTGTCCTGAGGGTCTCGTCTACCAGATACTGATAAGCATATTCCTGACCCGCGGTCAGGTTATCAATCTGCACCCAATAACGGGTTCCGTCTGGCGTACGCTTCATGGGCGTGGCACCCACTACCCAGTTGTTGAAGTCCCCTACCGCGTTCACGTTCTGCTTACCGGGGGCGTACAGGTTCAGCAGCACGCTGGTGGCGCTTACATACGTTACCCCGTCTTTGGCATTGGCGGGAAGCACCTCTACCTGGGCCGCCTGCCGTACCACAAAGGTAAAAGAATCAGCAGCAGTGATGGTACCAATTTCAGCGGTTAGTTTCACTTTGTTGGCCCCGGGAGTAGTGGCGGTTACCTGCGCTTCTAACGCCGTAGCCGATGTCTCCTCCTTTACCTTCACCCCGTTCACGTAGAGCGAAAGTTTGGCGCTGGCAGATGAATTTCCCCTTACCTGAATGCTCTGGTTTGCGTCCACAAACAAGCCATTTACCCCAACCGTGGGCTGCGCGAAGGACACATTAATGGAGCCAGACTGGAAAATAGGTACCTTGATGTCTTTGCCCCCGGTGTCTTTTCCTTCTTTGCTCCCGTTCCCGTTTCTAAAGACAAACATCAGCGCCTTTATTGCTTCTTGGGCAGGCACATTGTAGTACGTGCGCGGATTGATGGTAATCTGGTACCGATTGTTTCCCAACGGCGTCATGAGCGCGGCGGGTGTATTGGTGCCCCAGGCCGCTTTTACGTACTTCCAGTCAGAATCTGAGGTACTCAGGTCGGTTAAAACTCCCGTGTGGGCGTATACAGGTTCGGTCACGTTGGCCAGACCGCCGGTGCCTTTGGCCGCGTCAAACGTGATGGTGATGGGTTCATTTTGGACTGGGAAAGCCGGCGACCAGGTCACCACCTGCGCCTGAACCCCTTGTACCAGCAGCAATACCAGCAACAAGCCAAGCAAACGAAACGTAGTTTTCATGCAATAGGCAGATTAGATTAAGTTAAAAGGAAGCCGATGTCCTTACGAAATCGATTTCCTTGTCAATTTATTAAAATTTGAACGCATTCACCTGATTTAATTAACAAGTTTCCACCAAGCTTTTCTTACCCTTGTTCACAGTTGCACCTTACCCTAAGTAAGTGTACCTTAACCATTCCCAAAACTGCATGTATGCCTAAGGTAACTCCAACCCTTCCCTTGATTCAGTCCGATAACTGGCTTTCACCTTATGCCCCGCAGCTCTTGCAGCGGAAGGCTTGTTTAGAGCAAAACAGAAAAACCATTCAACAAGAGTATTCTTCCCTGGTTGACTATGCGGCCTGGCACCACCAGATGGGCCTGCACTTTGAGCCCGAGAACAACGGCTGGCGCTACCGCGAGTGGGCCCCCGCCGCGCAGGCGCTCTCCATTATAGGCGATTTCAATTTCTGGGACAGAAAAGCACATCCGCTAAAGAAAATGGGAGACGGGATCTGGGAGGTTTTTCTGCCCGCCGAGCAGGTACAGGTGCAACACGGCCATAGGTACAAGGTGCACGTGGTGGGTGCCACCGGAGTAGGAATAGACCGTATTTCACCGTTTACCTTTCGGGCTGTTCAAGATCCGGTCACCTATGATTTCTCTGGACAGTACTGGGCCCCGGAAAAACCTTTCCACTGGACTGATGCTGCTTTTGACACAACCCAACTCACCCAGCCGCTTATCTATGAGTGCCACGTGGGCATGGCCCAGGAAAAGCACGGAGTGGGCACTTACCGCGAGTTCGCGGATCAGATTCTGCCCCGGGTGGCCGAAACGGGCTATAATTGCCTGCAGTTAATGGCCTTGATGGAGCACCCGTACTACGGTTCCTTCGGGTACCACGTCTCCAACTTCTTCGCCCCTACTTCCCGGTTCGGGACGCCCGAAGACCTGAAATACCTCATCAATGAAGCCCACCGCCGGGGCATTGCCGTGGTCATGGACTTGATCCACGCGCACGCCGTGAAAAACATTGCCGAAGGCCTCGCTGATTTTGATGGCTCGGGCGGGCAGTATTTTCATCCGGGCTTGCGCGGTCATCACCCGGGTTGGGACTCCAAATTATTCAACTACGGCATTCCCCAAGTTCGGCGGTTTCTGCTGTCAAACGTGCGCTACTGGCTGGAGGAATTCCACATAGACGGTTTCCGGTATGACGGGGTCACCTCCATGTTGTACCACCACCACGGCGAGGGTGTCGCCTTCGGGCATTATGAAAACTACTTTGATAAAAGCGTAGACGAAGACGCCATTCTGTACCTGCAGCTAGCCTCTGACCTGACCCATACCTTTTCACCGGGTGCCTTGCTCATTGCCGAGGACATGAGCGGCATGCCCGGCCTGTGCCGTCCTTTGGAAGACGGCGGCATCGGTTTTGACTACCGTTTGGGCATGGGAATCCCCGATTACTGGATCAAAACCCTCAAACACAAGAAAGACGAGGAATGGAACCTGGATGAAATCTGGCACGAGCTCACCAACCGGCGCATTGGCGAGAAAACGGTGGCCTACGCTGAGTCGCATGACCAATCTCTGGTTGGCGACAAAACGCTGGCCTTCTGGCTCATGGACAAGGACATGTATTTTAAGATGCGCACCGTTGACCAAAGCCCTGTCATAGACAGAGGCATCGCCCTGCACAAGATGATCCGCTTACTAACCATGTCTTTGGGGGGCGAGGCGTTTTTGACGTTTATGGGAAATGAGTTCGGGCACCCTGAGTGGGTGGATTTCCCCCGAGAGGGAAACAATTGGAGTTACCAGTACGCCCGTAGGCAATGGTCGCTGGTAGACAACCCAGACCTGCGGTACCGGCACATGTGGCAGTTTGAAAAAGACATGCTGGCCATCGCTGATCAGTACAAGATCATGGAGCAAGGCGAAGCCAAGAAACTTCACCAGGACAACCACAACAATGTGCTCATCTTCCAACGGGCTGGTTTGGTGTTCCTTTTCAATTTCCACGCCAAAAACTCGGTGCCAGATTACCGGTTTCCGGTGTTGGAGGCAGGCAGCTACAGTCTGATCTTATCTTCCGACACGCCAGAAACGGGCGGCCATGACCGGGTAGACACCACCATTAGGTATTTCACCAAACCCACCGCGCACGGCCCAAGGCTGAGCATCTATCTGCCAAACAGAACGGCGTTAGTACTAAAAAGAGTGGATTGATTTTGGGGCCGAAGGATTTCAAGTCGTTCCAGAACCCAGCATGCATGAACTGGCAGGTGTAAACACCTCCTCTCCACTCAAGGGGGAATCTGCGTAGGGTTGACGTTTTACTCTTTCTCTTGAAAAAAGAAAAGCCGCTGCGTGGTTGCGCAACGGCTTTTCTGTAAGGGGTACTTTTACTTGAACCGGCTTCGTTTCAGGGCTCTTTTTCAGAAAACAGCCCTGAAACAATAGCGATAACTACTCTTGCGTTTGCAGCACCGTGTGCAGGCTTTCCATGATCTGATCGGCGGATGTTCCCCAGGTTAGTTGTTTTACGGCTTGCTGGTTGGCTTCCACCTGGTTTTGACGCAGGTCTTTGTCTTGCAACAACTGCACCACCAGATTTGCCAGGCCTGCGGTGTCATTGCTGTCTGCCACGCTGGCCTGGGGCAACACTTCAGCGGCACCGGTTTGGTAAGTGATCACCACCGGAAGTCCGGCTTGGGTGGCTTCAATGGCGGCTAACCCGAAGGGCTCAGAAATGGCTGGCAACAGGAATACCGTAGAATTCTTCAACAATGCTTCGGCCTTTTCTGGCGGAAGGAACCCGGTAAACGTGACGGCTTCATCAATACCCAGGCGACGGGCCAACAGTTTGGCTTCATCTAGCTGAGGGCCATGGCCGGCCAAAATAAAGTGCACCTCGGGGTCTTGCTTTAACACTTGCTTGGCTACTCTCAGGAATTGCAACGGGCCTTTCTGGGCCACCATTCTGCCCAGGAACGTCACCTGCTTGCGTTTTGCAGGGGTTACCGGTGAGGCCGTGATCTTATCTGAGCCATTGTACACTACCTGCACCTTCTTAGCCGAAACCCCGTAGCGCTTGACAATCATGCGGGCGGTTCTGTCGCTCACGGCCAGGATCAAATCTGCTTCTCGCATGGCCCTGGCCTCCAACTCATAGATCCAGCCCAGAGGCTCACCCACCTGGCGGTCAAAGGAGAGGCTGTGCACGTGTATCACCAGAGGCACTTTGCGCTGGATTTTGATTTCCATGCCGGCCAGAAAAGTCATCCAGTCATGGGCATACACCACGTCAAACTCTTTGTGGGAGGCCAGCCGGGCTACGTAGCGCGAAAACTGGATCACTTCATAGTTCAGGGTTCCTCTGGTGGTGGGGGCCACGTTGATCTGCGGTTGCCCCACCGGGTGGTCAGCGGCAGCGGTCTGGGCTGCTTCCGGGGCAGAACCCGCAGGGAAAGCAGTGTCAGAAGTTTCTAATGATTCTTCCTCCTGGAAAGACTCAAAAGCTTGAATGGCGTCTTCATAGGGGAACAGCGCAGCAGGTACGCGGTGGGTAGTGGCAAAACGCTCATAGGTTTGGGGAATGGGAGCTTGTTTTACTTCAGCCAGGTTAAGCGCATCAAGACCCACAACTTCTGCGTGCTGGTCTAATGCCCAATGATCTGCCTGGGGCACCATCATGGTCAGTTCAACTTGTTTGGCTAACGCCTCGGCCAAATGAAAACAGGCTTTTCCTACTCCTCCGTTTAAAATAGGCTGGTCTTCCCAGCCTAACATTAGTACACGCAATTTTTTCATTAGTATAATTCAATTCAACTCTTCTACGAGGGGAGGTCACTTGTAAAGATAGGGAACCAAGCTTCTAGTTCAAGGCACCTGTCCATTTATTTTAATGATATAGTATAATTTAGAAAGTTTTTTTAAAAGTATTCCGTACTTGTCTCATCAATTTAAGAATAAATACGGCATTTTCCTGATATTTTATCAGAAAGCATGTTGTTTGTTTTCATTCTGGATAAAGTCCTGCTTTCTGAAAGCGATCCCAGGTTTTCAAACTGAAGCTGTCTGCTACATTTACTCACGACCACAGTTTTTGGTGTAGCCAACCTAACAAACCTGGCAAGTGGAAGCAGCTTCTCTCCTACTTGCAAATGACTATAGCGTTTAAATGGTGTTGCACTAAAAAAGATAGTTTTATTCACTCGCTCGCGTCCCGTGAGTGTGGGCTACCACAACACGCGTGCCTGTTTAGGCGGTATTTCCAGAAAATACCGCCTAAACAGGCACGCGTAGAGAATTCCCTAAAACACCGCCTCAGACAAAAGCTCAAATACGTTTCTATTCCTGGTCGGTACTCAAGGCAAGTTGGTAGGCGCGCTCATAATGCACCAGCAGCTTTTTCCAATCAAACATCTCAGACAGACTTTCCACTTTGTTCCGTTGCGAAATGCGCTCCCGCCGGCTCATCTCCACGTAGTCATAAAGATGTTTGGTAAGTTGCTCCGCAGAGTCATCAAAGCTGCGCTCATGGCGGTCAATCACATAAATGCCTTTGTCTGTGTGTTTTTTGACGTTTTTCTTCACGTAATCGCCAAAGCCAGACAAATCACTGGTCACTGCCGGAATACCGCTGGCCACGCACTCCAAAGGGGTGTAGCCCCAAGGTTCGTAATAACTAGGGAAAATACCCATATGGCACCCGCGCACAAACTGGCCGTACTCCATCCCGAACAGCGGGTTGGTGGGCGAGATGAAATCTGGGTGATACACGATCTTCACCCGGTCATCGGCGTTGTTCACCAGGTTGGAAACCCGCAGGAAATTCAGGATCTCATCTGATTGGTCATTGATCAGGTTATGCGTCACCACGGGGGGCAGCAGGTGGGTTTTCCAGGACTGGATAGTTCGCCGGTAGCGCAGTTTCCAGTAATCGTCTACGTACTCGTTCAGCTCGGGCAGTTTGTGCTCTGTGCTGGCGGCAGCATCATAAAACAGGCGCTCGCCAATCTGGTCTTTGATGGCCTCGCAGGTTTCCTGTATCTCCTCCATCAAGGCCTTGGAGTGCAAGACGTGCGGATTGATGGTAGTGAACGGCTGCTTGGTGATAAAGAACATCACCACCGTCATGTCGCTTTTAGACACTTTCATGCGGTGGTTCAGGCGGGCCAGCGCCTCCAGGGTTAAGTCAAAGCCTTTGTTCCGGTACTCAAACCTACCCGAGGTGAACAGGTAAATGGTTTTATCCAGGTCAAAGGGGAAACTCTGGAAGAAGTGCCCCATCACAAACCGGTGAATCCGTTTCTTGAAGGTCAGGTGCAGGTTCTGGAACTCGTGCATGGCGGTAAACCGCCGAATGTTCAACCCGTTGGGGAGTACCGTGTCCGGAATCCGGTCTAAAAGGTAAATACACTCGCGCACGGTCACCTCACTCACCGTGGTGAACACGTGTGAGCCGTGGGCGGCGGCCCTTTCTATGGAGACGGCCGGTTCTATGTTGAAATGCCGGGCCTCTTTCTGCCAATCTACCGACGTGAGCTGGTCATAGAAGTTAGGGTCGTTCATGGCCAGGTACCGGCCCAGCAGGGTAGCATGGGTGGTAAACACTATTTTCACGGGCACATGCTCACGCCGCAGGTCTGGAATTGCCGAACCCACCATCCATTCATGGAAGTGCGCCACCACCTGCGCCTTGGATGACAACAAGGAGATAAACCGCCTCACCAGATCGCCAAACGCCAGAACCTGGTGCAGCAGATCTTCATTGGAAGTAGGAATCCTGTGGTTTTCCCAGAGCAGGTATTTGATGGTGTCCATCTGCCCCATGGCACTTTGCGGATTGATCAAAACAATGCGCGGTCTGCCGGTCACCAACCAGGTGCCATAGTAGCATTCCACGCCCTGCGCCCTCAGTTCCAGCACCGCTTGCCCATACACATCTGAGTAGTCCTCCGTTGGTTCAAACTCATGGGCGGCTTGTTTGGGGAAAAAGGGGCCAATGAGGCAGTACTGGTCGCCCCAGTATTCTATCATGGCGGGCACTTTGGAGCGTATTACCGTGTAGATTCCACCTACTTGGTTACACGCTTCCCAGGCTATTTCCAGAAGATGCGGAGAAGCAGAAGACGTTTTTTGCATGGGAGGTCATTTTAGAGGTGTTTTACTTAAATTAGTGTAAAAGGGATATAGAAAAAGTAAATTATTTGCACGTGGTGCGCGCTCCGCCGCCTGCCTGTTTCGCCAACCGCATGTAATTCCTTCTCCCTCAGACCAGATGCCAAACGCATTTATCCAAAGCTAAAAATTATTTACCCATTTCTTACCCCAGCCATAACACCGCCCAAACGTTTTTGCCCTAGATTCTGAAAAAAGGAAGGAAAACGGCTTCCGGCAGCTTGTTCATGTGTGGGGCATCACCCCTCCCCTGGTTGTAGCGTGAAAATACAGTTAACCGCGTATGAAGAGACCTCACCCCCAGCCCCTCTCCCGCGGAGAGGGGAGTTTGGCTGATGCGTTTTGGGGCTGTTTTAGGGAAAACGGGCCAGAAACGGCATTGGCGCAGACGCTCGCAGGAGCTGCGCGCACTACGAGGTCTTTGGAGCCAGCGGCACCGGGTAAGCAGGCCCCAAACGCGAAACCCTGTGAGGTCTCCAAGACCTCACAGGGTTGGAAAGTACTGGCGCGAGACTGAAGTCTCGTGACCGGGGATGAAGCGAGCCTCCAGACTCGCCGGGAACCACCGGCAGGATGGCGGAACGTCTGGTAGAATTCACCAACAATCGGCCAGAGGCCGCAGATAGCTCACACGCGTCCCAGAGGCGAGCGAGGGAAATCACTACGTTAGTAGAACTACCAAGAAATCATCTTGACCGTACTGGGAAGCCGCTGCTGACACGGGAAGTTCTGCTGGTTTCTCCGGCAATCTGGCGCTCCTTCTGCACAACCAAAAACTAAGTTTTACCCTATACCCCAGTTCATGTACCTTCGGGTATTACTCCAAACCTCCAATTAAAAACCAGAAACTATGAGCATTGTCTATGAAGGGAACGTGATCTGGGCGCAGGTAGACGCCAACATGCACCTTCGCCACTCGGCGTACGCCGATTTTGCCGCCCAGGCGCGGATCGCCATGTTGAACAACCTGGGCCTCGACTTTAAAACGTTCCAGCACCTTAAACTGGGGCCCATTCTGTTCAGGGAAGAACTCCGGTACCTGCGCGAGGTGGGCATCAACGATTCCATCAAAATAGAATCTGTGCTGACCAAAGCCCGGCCCGATGGTTCGCGCTGGTCTATCCGCCACGAGCTGTACCGCGGCGATGGCGTGAAAGCGGCCATCATCAACGTAGAGGGTGCCTGGATGGATCTCATGAAACGCAAATTAGCCGCCCTGCCCGAAGACTTCGCGCAGAGATTCATGACGCTGCCCCAGGCCGAAGATTTCGTGTTGGAAGCTTAGAGCCTGTTTCGTGCTTGAATTCTGGCACTAAAAGCGAAAATGGCAAGAGGAAGGTTCTGCGGAGCCCGTTTGCAGCACGAGTGATAAATTTCAAACCTGTTTAAGGGCTACTTTCCAGAAAGTAGCCCTTAAACAGAAAACATGGCCTCAATTACGCACTCTGCTTTCAAATAGGGGCAGCTTTCTTAAATTAGCGGCATGATACATCTCCTCACCCCTCCCCGCCTGGGCCACAAGAAACGTACGCCCAAGCTCCTGCTTCTTTCCCTGCTCTTTTCTGCCCAGGTTGGCATGGCCCAGACCCAAGACCCCGTGGTAGAAAACATCATCAAAGAAGCCACCCAAAACTCCCAACTGGAACCGCTGGCCCACGAGCTCATGGATGTGATAGGCCCGCGTTTAGTGGGAACCCCGCAGATGCAGCAAGCCAATGACTGGGCCGTAGCCAAATACAAAGGCTGGGGCATCACCGCCCGAAACGAGAAATGGGGCGAGTGGCGCGGCTGGCAAAGAGGCATCTCGCATATTGACATGGTGCACCCCAGAGTTAGAACGCTGGAAGGCATGCAACTGGCCTGGAGCCCCAGCACCAAAGGCAAAGGCGTAACCGCCGAAACCATTCTGCTGCCCGAGACAGTCACCGATTCTCTGGCTTTCCAGAAGTGGCTGCCCAACGTGAAAGGGAAACTGGTGCTCATCTCCATGCCCCAGCCCACCGGTCGCCCAGACTACAACTGGCAGGAATTCGCCACCAAAGAATCCTTTGACAAGATGAAGGCCGAGCGTACCGCACTGACCGAGGCCTGGCGCACCAAAATGGCCAGGATGGGCTACACGGCCCGCACCTTGCCGGTAGCCCTGGAGAAAGCCGGAGCGGCCGGAATTGTGATGTCTAACTGGTCGGCGGGTTTTGGCGTGAACAAGATTTTCAGTGCCTACACCAAGAAAATCCCTACGGTAGACCTCGCCCTGGAAGATTACGGCATGGTGTACCGCCTCACGGCCTCGGGCCAGAAACCCAGACTGAACATACAGGCCGAATCTAAAGAGCGCGGCGTAGTCCCTACCTTCAACACCATCGCGGAGATAAAAGGTACCCAGAAACCAGATGAGTATGTGATCCTCTCGGCGCATTTTGACTCCTGGGATGGCGGCACCGGTGCCACCGATAACGGAACCGGCACCCTAGTAATGATGGAAGCCATGCGCATCCTCAAGAAAATCTACCCTAACCCTAAAAGAACCATTCTGGTAGGCCACTGGGGCAGCGAAGAACAAGGCCTGAACGGTTCCCGCGCCTTTGTAGAAGACCACCCCGAGATTGTCAGCAAGGTACAAGCAGTCTTCAACCAAGACAACGGCACGGGCCGGGTAGCCAACTTATCTGGCTCAGGGTTTCTGCACGCCTATGAGTTCCTGAACCGTTGGCTGGCCCCGGTGCCCACCGAGATCAGGTCACAGATCCAGACCAACTTTCCCGGTGCGCCGGGCGGCGGCGGGTCTGACCACGCCTCCTTCGTGGCGGCCGGAGCCCCCGCGTTCATGCTGAGTTCTTTAAGCTGGTCGTACGGCACCTATACCTGGCACACCAACCGCGACACCTATGACAAGATTGTGTTTGACGATGTCCGCAGCAACGCCATCCTGACCGCCATCTTAACGTACATGGCCAGCGAAGATCCCACCACCGCCCCGCGCGACAGAAGTGTACTGCCCGTGAACCAAAGAACCGGCCAACCCGGCACCTGGCCCGCCCAAACCAAGCCCACCCGCCGCGGCGGATTGGATTAGGCATTGGTTTTAAGGCTATTTCCTGAAATTCAGCTTGAAAACGGAAGGGGTTGGCAGTGCCAACCCCTTCCGTTTTTTTGATGGTGGAGCGCAAAACCCACCCCTCCGAGGAGGGGAATATGCCTTTGAATTAGAAAGGAATGCGTGAACCTGCGTGCGTAAACATCCTCCTTCGCCCCCTTCAAAGCTAATCTTGCAGGAAAAAATGAGCGGCTATTTAGTTTCCAAAACTTCCATAAAACCAAGCCGTTCTTACCCGCTCTTCCAGAGTTCCACTCCCCTTCTTTTGCCCGTGGTTTCCGGCGGAGAAGAACTCCGCAGCAGGCAGGTTCGGGAGTTCTACTCCCGAACAGCAAGGAAATAATTTTTCCCTACCAGATTAGCCTTCAAAGGGGAGTATCTGCTTTAGAGGGCAAAAGTACCGAACTGATAGATATAGCTTCCGCTCTTTCCCAGTTCCAGTCTTCCCCAAGCGCGCCTCGCTTTTGGCCCTGACAGGCAGAAGCTAAGAGAGACAGACTTCTCAGGCCGAAAGGGCAGTGCGCGAGGGGAAGACGGGGCCCCGCGGCCGTGAGCGCATACCGCCAGAAATGAAACAATACAGCACTTACACCCACGCAACAAGCAGACAAGCCAGGGGAACAGCATATTCCGTGTACCAACCCGCTCTAAAGAAGCCAATTCTAAGCAGAGGCTAAAGCGCAAAAAGAAACCAACAGCGTTTTAAGTCCCTTTTCAGAAAAGTAGCATTAAAACGCAAAGAAGCCAATTCCAAGCACAGAGGCTAAAAACAAGTAGCGGAGAAAGCAAGAAAAGCCGCACTTTACTGCACCTGCTTCTGCGTCACGTAAAAGTTAGGATCAACCCGAATATCCTGGGTGCCGGCAGGGAGATTCGCTTTCTTCCAGGTATCGGCTACGGGTTGCAGCCACATGTCTTTGCCGGCCGCGGTCACTTTTGCAGGCAAGTTGAAGCCCTTGACCGTGTTGCTCCAGCGGTATTCCAGCGAAGTTCCAGCTAATCTGTATTCCAGCACCGGAATGCGCACATCCCGCAGGTACTGGTTGAAAAACGGGGTTAGGTCACGGCCCGTTTGTTGACTGATGTAGTTCTCCATCTGAGCACTGGTCACGGTCTGGTGGTAAAATTCCTGGTTGAGGCCACGCAGCAGTTTCCGCCATTTCTCGTCATCATTCACTACTTGCCGCAGCGTGTGCAGCATGTTGGAACCCTTTGGGTACATATCGCCGGAGCCGCTGAAATTCACGTGGTACTTGCCTATGATGGGTCGGTCATTTCTTATGCCCTTCCGGGTACCAATCACGTACTCGCTGCCGGCTTTCTTCCCGTGGAAGTACTCCACAAAGAGGTTCTCTGAATAAGAGGTGAAACTTTCATGGATCCACATGTCGGCGATGTCTTTGTAGGTGATGTTGTTGGCGAACCACTCATGCCCGCTCTCGTGCACGATGATAAAATCGAACTTCAATCCCCAACCCGTCCCGCTCAGGTCACGGCCCAGATAGCCGTTCTGGTACTTGTTTCCGTAGGTCACCGAGCTTTGGTGCTCCATGCCCAGGTACGGCACCTCCACCAGTTTGTAGCCATCTTCATAAAACGGATACGGCCCGAACCAGTGCTCCAAGGCCTTCAGCATTTGGGGCACTTGCTTGAATTGCACTTTCGCCTTTTCCAGGTTCTCGCGCAGCACATAGTAATCGCAGTCCAGTTTGCCCTTTTCACCGGCATACACCTCAGAGAAATGCACGTAGTCGCCAATGTTCACATTCACGCCGTAGTTGTTGATGGGATTGGTGACCGCCCAGTGGAAAGTCTTGGTGCCGTCTGCGTGTTGCTCTACCTGCCGCAAACGGCCGTTGGAGACATCCGTCAAGTGCTGCGGCACCGTCACCCTGATCATCATGCTGTCGGGTTCATCGTACATGTGGTCTTTACAGGGCCAAAACAAGCTGGCACCGTCTCCCTGCACAGACGTGGCGATGAAAGGGTTGCCCTGCGCGTCTTTCTTCCAGGTCACGCCCCCGCTCCAGGGCGGGTTGGTACTCACCTGCGGTTTGCCGCCGTACGTTACCTCTACCGTTTGCAAGGTTCCCGGCACCTGCTTCGCCGCCAATTGGATAAACCAAGCGTTTTTGTCCTGTTTCACCGCTAGTTTCTGGCCGTTCTGCACTACCTTTTCAATGCGCATGGGCGGCTGCAGATCTAGCTGCATGACCTGGTTTGGCTTCAGTACTTTGTAGCGCACCAGGTTCACGCCTTGCATGGTACTGTCCTGCGGATTCACCTTCATGCGCAGGTCATAGTGCACCAGATCCCACCACGCCCGCTCTGGGGTAATGGAGCCGCGCAAAGTGTCTTGCCGGGTGAATGTTGGAGTGGTTTGGGCCTGAGAATCTGAGAAACTTAAAAGCCCCAGAAAGAAAGTTATTCCAATTAGCGTTGAAAGTCTGTTCTGCATTTTGAGGGTGTTTTTCTAAAATGAAGCTGAAAACGGCTTTGCAGTTGAAAGCTGGCTGCTAAACTAAGTAGCAAGGCAAACTAAAATCTACTTTGTTCTCCTGAAAGGATCTTGTGGGCGAACTAGAAAAGCTGTCAATTAACGCAATTGCCGTCCGCCACCGAGATCCTTTCAGGAGGACAAGGAGAGAAAAAGATAGAGTTATTTCTGTTCAATTACTTCTTTGATTTAGTAGTGCTTTATAATGATTTCACTCGCTCGCGTCCCGCGAGCGAGTGAAATCATTTCTTTTCCCATTTTACCCTTTATTTCTGGTTGGCCACGGTTTGGATGGAAACGGTTCCGTTGGCCAGGGTTCCGGCTGTTGCCTCTACTTTCACGGTTCCGGGGTTTGCCCCGGCTTTCAGTAAAATGGCCGCAATTCCCGCCTCGGCCTTCACCGTGGCCGGCCCTACAATCCCGGCATCGCCGGAGGTAACTTTGAACGTGACTTCATTTGTGGCGGTGGGCACCACGGTTCCGTTTTTGTCCAGCACGCTGGCGTAGACAAACACCAGGTCATTGCGGTTGGTGGTCAACGGTTTGCCGCTGTAGTCTACGTGCAGGTTCAGCTTAACCGGAGCCTCGGGGGTTTGTTGGCTGGTTTCTGCCACTTTGGTTCCTTTGAGGTACCCCACCGCCGTAAGCGTTCCGGGCGCGTACGCGGGCAGGTTGAACGTGAACGGCGGGTGGTTCAGGTTGGTGGAGTATTTATCTGTGTCTGGTTTCTGCCGGGCGATGGTTTTGCCGTTCAGTTGCAGTTCCACCTCGTCGGCGTTGCTGTACACTTTCACCTGTTTCTGGGCGGGGTCGTTCCAGTAGTTCGCAATAAAGATCATCGGCTGGCCGAAAAGAGCCTTCTTCTGCAGGTTCGGCCCGGCCTGGCTCTGGTAGAAATAGAAGGCGAACTTGGGCAGGCGCACCATGTCCATGATTCCGGAAGACTCAATATCCGGCGCGTAGCCGCGCTTGTAGTCATACATGAGCCAGTTGGCATCGCCCACGGCCGGGCCGTACAGGTTGTCGTTGTGGGCCTCCTGGTAGTTGAGGGCCTGTTGCAAAAGGCGTTTCTGCCCTGAGCCGCGCAGCTGCCGCGAGGTTCTTTCCTCTTCCTTCAGGTTGGCATACGCGGTCTGGTTGAAGCCCGCGTTCTGGGCGTAATATTCCCAGTCGCCGTACTCGGCAATGAACAGGGGCTTCGGCTTTTGGTACTTTTTCCAGTAGTCTGGGGCTTTGGCGTGCTGGCGGGCCGGAATGAACACATCATACACGTCGTCCACCCAGCCGCAGGTGTACACCTCCGCGAAAGGCAGTTCCTCCTGCACCGCGCCGTGCGACTTCTGCCTATACTCTTTGGGCATGTTAGACTCGTTCAAGGAGGCTTCCCAGAGAATGATGGACGGGTGGTTCCGGTCGCGGCGCACCATGTCCCGTATGTCCTGGATGCTGTTTTTCTGGAACTCCTGGCCCCCCACAAACTGCCAGCCCGGTATGGCGTCCATCACGAAGATGCCTAGCTCATTGCAGGCGGCCAGAAAAGCCGGGGACTGCGGATAGTGCGAGCTGCGCACGAAGTTGAACCCGGCTTCTTTGATCTTGTACGCATCGCGGTACTGGGCCTGGTCAGACAAGGCATTGCCCACCAGCGGATACTCCTGGTGGCGGTTGGTGCCCCTTAAAAACAGTTTCTGGCCGTTGAGGTAAAAACCATCGGCGGCAAAGCGGATGGAGCGGATTCCGGTTTTGATGTCCTGCGCCTCGGTCACCTTGCCCTCCTGCACCACTTCCACCCGAAGCGTGTACAGATACGGCTCGTCCGGCGACCAGAGTTGGGGGCTGGAAACGGTCAGAATTTGCGAAAACGTGCCAAAATCGCCCGCTTCCACAGCCGTTCTGGGGGAAGTCACCGTGGCGACTGATCTGCCCTCCCTGTCTTGCAGCGTGAGCCTGATTTGGGCTTCTTTCTGCTGATTATGGTCGTTTTTGATCTCGGCTTTCACCACCAGCGTAGCCGTTGCCGGGCTTACGTTCTGGTAGTGCAGCAGCACGCCCCCACCCGCCACGCGGTTCGCCCAGACGGCATCTGTAAGGTAGAGTCTGTCTTTGGAGATAAGGTACACGTTGCGGTAAATGCCGCTGTAGTAGTTGAAATCCAGGTCTTTGATGGGTTTGCCCGGCGGCACCGCGGGGTTGTCTTCGTTGTTCAGTTTCACCAGCAGGGTGTTCTCTTCGCCAAACTTCACGTCTTCAGAGATGTTCACGTAAAAGGGCAGATAACCGCCCAGATGCCGGAACACGTGCTTCCCGTTCAGGTACACATCGGCTACCTGCATGGCGGCCTCAAACTGCACCGCCACGTGGCGGCCTTTCTCAGAGGCGGGCACGGTAAAGGTTTTGCGGTAGAAAGCCGTGCCCTGCCACTGCTGCTCTTTTTTCTCAATTGGCTCTAACCGGGCGGTGTGCGGCAAAGAGATCTTCTCCCACCTGATTCCGCCGGAATTTCCAGACAGTAGGCCAGCGGCATTGGTGGTGTCAATGTCCCTTACGAATTCCCAGTTTTGGTTGAAGTGCTCCACCCTGGCCGAGGTGCTTTCCGGCGAGCTGGTACCGGGCGATTGGCAGGCCACCGCCCCCGCGAACAGCAGCAGGTACAGAAAGTGCTTTAACATAATAGATTTCATGAAGACGCTGGTTTGGACGTAGAAGGACAAATATAACCAGCCATTCTTCTACTTTCGCGTTTACGCGCGCCAGGTACCGCTAAGAGCAAGTTTAAATTTCATCTTTGCGCTGCAAATGGCCATAAAAAGAACCTGCGTTCGCGGTTGCGTCGCCCCGTCATGCTGCTACGCGGCTCAAAAAACGCTTCCGCAGAACCTTTCTCTGACTAGTTGAGCCAGCAAACCTGAAATCAAAAAAAGCGCTAAAGCAATAATTCCGTTTACGGGCCAATTTTCAAAAACAGCCCGTAAACGGAATTCCCAATCACGGGTGAAGATGGCTCCGCTATTCCTTTTCAAGCCACACACCTTCTACCTCAAAGCCATTGGGCTGCCCGGCCGGGGCGGATTTCGGGTCTTGGCTGAGGGAAATCTCCAGCTTTTCTACCTGCTGCAATTGGAAAGGAGCCGATGTAGCCCCCGCGAATTTGAACGGATGGAAACCCGGATAAGGCCGGGGCAGCAGCACAAAGGAATCTGGTTTCAGGCTGCTCAGCGGAATCTCAATATCTTTGAAAACAGTACCTACGGTAACGGTGGCGGCATACGCCGAGGCGTTGCGGGTCACCAGCCCTACTTTCACCGGCACGGCGGTAGTGTTGGAAGTTCTGATTCTGATGACCAGTTTACCAAAGCCGGACAGCTCAGTTTCGCGGCCTTTCAGTTTGTCGCCAATATAGTGGTGGAAGCCCATGGTCTGTTCGGCCGGAAGTTCTTTGGCCGTCAGTTTCAGTACCAGTTGGCCGGGTTTCAGGGTGGTGATCAGTTGCCGTTCATCGCTTCGCCAGAGATTAGGGAACACGTAGATAGAACGGTCTGTGGTGGGATTGAACAATGGCAGTGCCCCGTTGGGAGCGGCCACAAAGGTTTGCCAGGTGTCATTCTGATAATAATCCCAAGCCCAGGGATCGCCCTCGTAGCCGCCGGGGAAAGTAACGTGCCGGTTTCCGTCCTGTACCAGGATGCGGTAATTGATCAAACCCGGCGAGGTCAGTTCCGCGGGAACTTCGGCCTTGAACAGACTTGCCCCGGCATTCAGCATCGCAACGGTTTTGTACACCGCCGCCTGGTTGTTCAACTGCACTGATACTTTGGTGTCAGGCGAAACCCCCACGATCTGGGCGGTCAGCACGAAAGGCTTTCCGGCGGAAACTTCTTTCAACGGCTGGTGCGCCACGTAAGGTTTGGTATCTACGGGTGGCGGTGCTACGAATTCCCTGACCTGCATTGCTCCGAACGTGTCTTCTGCTTTTACCCCGCTTTTGCTTTTTTTAGACAGCACATACGTGCCGGGCTGCACCTGAAAACGGCCTCCCTGCGCGGCGGCTAGGTACGTATTGCCTTCATTTACGGCGGTAATGGTAAACGTCTCCCCCAGTTCGGCCAGCCTGATCTGCATGTCTTGGGTTTGCCACTGGATGCGGGTCACTTCCTTGCTGGGCGAGGCTTTCGCAAACGGGTCACGGATGGGAATCGCATCGGGCATTACCTCCAGCCGCCAAACGCCTTTGTCCAGTTTGTCTAGAAAATAAGCGCCTGTACCGCTGTAGGACACCAACGGTGAACTTCCTACGCCTGCCACTCGCTTCAGCTTGGCGGCGTTTACCGGTTGGGTGCGCGTGGAATTGGAATAGAGGAACTCCTGCGCCGTGTTCATCTCGCTCAATGCTTCTTTGTAACTCACCCGGAAGGCCTCAAACACACTGTCAGCCGGGTATACGCCGTAGCTTTTGCGCAGCGGCAGGCGGTGGAAAGCCTTGGCCGCGATCAGCAGGCTGATGGCCTTGGAAGGCGTGTAGGCCAGGTTCAGGTAATGCGTCTGGTACTCGGTGTTGGCGTAGGCGGTGGCCAGGGGATCATAGGCAAACTGGGTGGCCCACTGGAAACCCGCTCCGCGGAAACTCTTCGCCATGGCCGGGTATAGGTAAGAACCCAGCACGTCACCGGCATCAAACTCATAGACCATCAACGCTTTGTTCCTGAACTCGGGAATGGTGTCAAAGGGAATATGGTAACGGTCTACGTGGGGCAGGTAATTGCCTTGCAAGGTGTGGTTGGCAACCAGGCCCGTGGGGTACCACTGGAAGCTGAACCCATTCACGTTGGCCCTGGCCACGGCATCGGCGTAGCGCGGCGACTCACTGATGTTGTAGAAAATGGGCTTCGTCCAGCCCGTGCCTCTCATGGCGGCCACCATCCGGTTCACGTACTCGGTGGTGCGGGCTTTCGGGCCCGAGTGGTGCGGCTCATTGTTCACCTCCGCCCCAATGATGTTGGCATCTGCCCCGTAGGTGAGTTTGGTATAGGGGTTGACGTGGTGCAGCAATTGCTTGAGGTAATTCTCCTGGGCCTTGAAAGCAGCCTCGTTCACCAATGCTTTCTGTTTGCCGTACAGCCGCGAAAAACCGGGAGTCTCCTCGTCTTTCTCGGGGTAGCCGTTGCCCCAGAAGGCGATGGGCGTGAGCATGATTCTGATGTTGCGCTGTTTCAGTTTGTAGACCAGGTAATCAAACAAACGCAGGTGCTCGTTTTCCAACAGATTGCCCAGCGTATCGGTGATCTCGGTATCCCAGACGTGTACCCGAAAAGCATCTAAACCCAGCCGGGCCATGTGGTACACATCCTGGTCAATGGCTTTCTCCAGATCCACGTTGCGGGCCTTCACCGAGCGGTAGCCGTACGCGAACGGCACCGTGTAATTCACCCCAAAAAAAGCGGCTTCCTGGTTGTCTTTCTTCCAGCGCAGAATGCCTTTCTGGTCTACGTACACCAGTTCTGCTTCTTTGCTAGTTTTACTCTGGGCCAGGAGCGTTTTAGGGCTAAAAACCCAAAAACACACCAAAAACGGAAGAAGGAGAAAGGTAAAGTTGGGTTTCATAGAGCCTTGGTTGTTTGCGTGCGAATATGCTGCCGTTGGCAAACTTACAGTTAATGGTGGGGCTTTGTTTGAAAACTTTGTGAATAAGATAAAGTACTGATTTTACGTAGAAAACCCGGATTTCTCCCTCAGCCCCTCTCTCACTGAAAGAGGAATCCCGCTGATGCGTTTCTGAGCTGTTTTGCAGAAAAGGGCCGGAAACCTGTGAGGTCTTCAAGACCTCACAGGTTTGGAATCAAAGGTGTGAGACTGCTGGCTTTTTGACTGAGATTAGAGCGAGTCTCCCGCCTCGCCGGGAACCACCAGCAGAAATGCGTAATACGTGTTAATTAATCTGTTTACCGTGCTTTTCAATAGTATAAAGCAGTTTAGCCAACTCAAACTTAACATAGTCATCTATCCCATTTTTCTTGCGAGCCTCTGCGTCAGGCATGCCGTCGCGTAAGGAGTTAAGATAGGTATGGTAATGGTTTCTCACATGGTGGAACAGGCCATGCAACAATCCTTTGGAGTGTTCTACCTGTCCTGCATCAAACCTTGCCCTGTCAATGATTTCTTCTACTATGTAAAACTCCTCTTCCATTGGCGCAGCATGACCATTTCTGTCCAGCGATTCAGTTTTGTATACCCTAAAGTAATGCTGATCTAACAGAAACACTTTGCCTAATTTGTCTTTCAGGTTTACAAGCACGGGCTCACCTCCGGCGGCCTGTTGCCGGTTCTTGTTGAAGTAAAGCAGCAAATCTTGCCCTTCTGCCCGGTAAGCCTGGATGACTTCTAAAAGCTGGTCAAACTCAAAGCCCAGCATCAGGCGGGTGGGTCTACAGTATTGCGCTAAATGCCCGGAGACCGTTACCCCAGAATCACGGCTGAACATGATTTCTTCCACCACCATTAAATCTGTGAGAACGGTGTACGCTGGCGTGAAATTCCTGGGCGGCTCAGTTGGTGCTGGTTCATCAAAGAGGCTTGGTTGTTTGCTTTCAAAGGGCAATGCTATCCCTCCCGTCAACCTCTGGTTTTCAGGGGTATCTAATGCTTCCTCCGGCTGCCAGTCCAGAAGAAATGGTGGTTCCTCAGGAGTATAGCGCACATAGTGGTCTATGAACTTGAGGTAGGGCTTGAGCTGCTTGTAGATTTTGGTGCGCTTGAAAGATTTGGGGTGTTTGCTTTTGAGTTGATATAATTCTCCGTAGCAGTCTAAGCGTTTGAGGGCGTAGAACTCGTCTAATATGGCTTGAGGCTCAACAAACTGGAGCGCTACTTCCATCAGAAAAATAGGATAGGTATGCGTAATTAGGCCCAGTTCTGGCAGCACGTTATAGGGGCTGAGGTCTTCTTCCTTGGCCTTCTGCAGCAGTTCCAGGTCTGTGAGTACCGGGGCCGACAGATGGGCTTCGGCGGTTTTCTGCAGTTGGGCTATGGTTTTCTGGATGGCCGCTACCGTCACAGATTTCCGGCTGACCAGTTTGTGCAGAATCTGGAGGTATTTAAGCGAAGCCGGCAGCCCGAAGGTCTGTAATATATCTTCCTCCCTTTCCAATACATCTTCAAACAGGTCGCCGTCTTGTTCTGGCCCGCCCTTCTCTTCCAGTAATTTGTATAGTCTAACGTATTCTAGCAGGGCTGTTTCTTGTCTCTGTGACATGGTAAATGGTGATTGAAAGGGACTTCTGTTTTAGGGCTCATTTCTGGAAATGGAGCCTAAAACAGGCTTAGGTAACGTTTGCGGAAAAGGAATTTATAGGATGCTATGCTTGTGCGTCTGGGTTTGTAGCGGCTTTTCCTTCATAGATTAATTTCTTGCCCATGGCGCTGAGGGAGCTTTCTGTGCGCTGAAAACAGGAAGAAAGCACTTGCAGGTCATTGGTGTAGAACAGGGCTTTGGCCAGAAATTCAGATTCTTGCTCAGACCAAGGTTCATAGGCTCTGGGGTGCGAAAGGCGCGCCTGCACTTGGTTATCTGCAAGGGTGGCAGTTGGTTTCTGAATACCCAACGCCTCAATTCGGCTTTTTAACTGGTCAAGGGCTTTGGCAGATAGCTTGCAGAATCTTTGTCCTGTGAAATACACCACAGAATCCCATGGCTTTTCCTGCGCTGCTTGCTTTCTGATGGCCGCAGTTGTTCTCAGGTCTGGGTTCTCCTGGAGCACCTGCAACACCAAGGGCTTAAAGGAATTGTATCTGTACCGGCCTTTAAAAGAGCCGAAAAGCGGGCTTTGGGCCACGGGCGAACCCTCAAAATGCCGACTGCCCAAGAAGAATTTGGTAAGCCGCCCAAAGGTGGTATTGAAACCGTTTTCCTGAAGCAACTCTATGGCGGTGCGCACCGTCTCCTTAGACAATTCATGGGGGAGCTTAACGGCCGGGGGAATGGTGTTACCAATTGCGCTCGGTTGGGCAGACAAAGACACCAACGCCGTCTGCAGGGCCCTGATTACGTTTCGGTCATTTAAGATGGGGTGCCCTTCCAGCACCTCACCGGTAAAGGGCGAACAACCTGCTGCCAAGGCATCTATAATGGCAATGGCCTCTTCTCTTTTCATGTAGCGTTGGTCTAGACTAAACTCTTAGAAATAATCTCAATATAAACATTCTGTCCAAAGAAACTTAGTCCCCAATGCTGGTTGTGACCCGTTTTAAGGCTTGTTTCTGGAAATGAGCCCTAAAACGAGATTTCTATTTTTTGGTGCTGCCAGAAAGGGTTAAGGTTTAAAGGTGTTATGCAGAGTTCCTGTAGTGCAGTTCATCTCCTTCCGCTGTGCAGACTCTTCTGAAGCGTGATTCCGCACATCAAGGAAAGCTATCAGATAAAGAGTAATATCTCTCACAATTTTCTAAAACTAGTATAACTGCAACTTATTTGTTGTGTTTTCAGTTAAAAGGTAATAAGTTTGGGTACTGAAAGCGAAAATATGCCAACATTAAAAGAGGTTGAGGCTTTCCTGGAAGCACTCCGCTTAAAGTTGGAATTTCGGGAGGTGCGTTTTATACATAGACCTGAATACATTAGTGCGTATGCCGAATTGAAGACCTGGGGATACCCTCCCCAGGAACTAGCCGAGATAATAAAGGCACTTACCCCTACAGACTACTCCGAAGGGCCAATAAAAGACACCGACAACATCCCCCCCAAAGGCCCGCTTTGGGTGTTTGGCAAAAGGATTGGCCCAAAAGACAGACCCAAGAGCAAAAAGAAGGTTGAATTTTACATTAAGGTACAGTTAGGCTTAGAAAATGAAAATGTGATTTGCATTTCGTTTCATCCGTCAAAACATGACATGGTATATCCTAAACTGGTTTAACTTAAAAAACAGAAGATGAAAAGCCCATATACCGGGGGGAAAGTGACAGAAATCACCACCCTGGAAACCATTCCGTTTAGAGGAGAAGAGTTTGAAATTGAGGTTAAAAGTTATCTGTGCGAAGACACAGGAGAAAAATTTGGTGATGCTGAGATGACTGACTCGGTAGTAGAAGAACTACTCAGTAAATGGCGGGAGCGCCATCAGGTTCCATCTCCTCAACAGTTAACAGAGGTGCGTGAAAGACTTAAATTGAGCCAGAACAGCATGTCAAAATTGTTGGGCTTGGGCATTAACCAATACCGCTATTATGAAAACGGCGAATTGCCTAAGCCTTCGCATAGGTTGCTGCTGCGGCTTTTGGTATCTGATGCTGGTCTGGCCCAAATAATTGCCCACCAAAAACATATAGTAGCACCAAAGCTATTAAAGGCGTTGGAAAACTATATCTACGGCACCAGCAAGGTCATTGAGGTAGAGAACACCCCTAAGGTTGACACTAAGGGAACTACCCAAGTATGGGAGGCTTATGAGAAGCATTATACCTCAACTATTTTTGAAGGAACGGTAGCTACATCTGCCCCTCTCAAAAATTCACACCAAGTAGCTTACTAAGACATGCCTACCACACCACAGAAAGCGTTAGATTTCTCAAAGCTTGTTTTCAAAGAGGCCGCTTTCCTTGATTTCTGTATAAAAAACAATACTACTTCTCACGCTGCCCCCATTTCAATAAACGCTTTCAATTGCACCTTTTCTACCAGCAACTCTTTCAGTTTAGAGGAAAAAGGGATTAAAGTGCAGTTACATATACAATGCTATGCTGTAAATGAAAAGGAAGAGCCCATTGGGATAGAAGGTGAATTTAATTTAGGATTTACCTTTATCATCCAGAACATAGAGGAGTACCTGATTAAATCTAAAACCTCTGATGAAATGATACCTGGGCCGCACCTTGTCATTCCTTTGCTTGGGACAGCCTACTCTACTGCCAGGGGTATGCTCCTCACCAAAACCTTGGGCACCCCGCTGGAGGGGTTTGCGTTGCCAATTGTAAATGCAAATGACTTGATTAAGGACAAACCTAAAAAGAAAAGCCCCACAACAGAATAGAATTAAATGGATTTGGGGAGGTAAACTAGTTCTGCTCTCCCAGTTGTTTTTGGCCTGGTTTCTGGAAATGAAGCTCGAAAACAGGTACAGAAAAAGACCTCACAGGTTTTGAAAACCTGTGAGGTCTCTGCGTTTTTGGCCTGTTTTCTCAAAAACAGGCCAAAAACAGCAACTGTATAAACTATTACTAGACGCTCTTTAGGTTATTTGGCGCCCCGCTGTTTTAAGGCAATGGTTGAGGAGCGTTAGAAAATGGTAAAAGTCTGGCGGGTAGGCATTGGAGCCGTAACATTTTAAGGAGCGGGTGGCTGTTTTCAGTTTCAGTTCCCATTGGGTGCCGTCCAGAATAGGGCTGTCATACCTTTTTTTCCAGCGGCAATTGGTTAGAAACGCCTCCAGTTCTGGCCACTCCTTGGTGCCCGCTAACGGAATAGCCGTTGCCTCATGCAGGCGAAGGCCGCTGTACCCTTCTTCAAAAAACAGCTGGCCGTCTTGCAGGTTCACCCAAAAGTTGCTCTGCCCATAGCCGCCTAAAAAGAATTCAAAAACCATAGTAAACGATTGAAAGTGAAATTACAAAGCTGTTTTCGGGCTATTTTTTGAAAAACAGGCCGAAAAACAGCTACCGGAAAGACCTCCCAGGTTTTGAAAACCTGGGAGGTCTCTGCGTTTTAGGCCTGTTTTTGGAAAAACAGGCCCGAAACAGGAAACCCCAGACGGGGGGCTACTCCTCCAGCACCCCTTCTTCCTGCGGCTGCAAGGCCTCCTGCACCACGGCCTGCATCAGCGCCTCGGCCTGTTGGTTGGCTTGGGCGAGCTGCTGCTCCAGGGCATCGCAGAGCTGCATGAGTTGGTCTACTTTGGCGACGATGGCTTCTTGTTCTGCGAGTGGTGGAAGTGGGCTTAGAGAGTAATTTATTTTTGATAATGTTACTCTGGTTATTGCAACACCTGACATACCGCTCCTCGTAGCTTCATAAAAATAAGGACTACGCATTAAGTATAACAGAAATTTGTTATCCACTTCTTTAGGCAACTTTAATAAAGCCACGCTAGATAGCATGCTAAACGGCTCATCGAGGTTATTGATTGTTACAATTCCTGTTGTTGCACCATCTTTGATATAAAGAATGTCACCTTTCTCTGGATTACATCTGCTATAAATCTCTTGATGAATTTCTTCCGTTACATATGTAATATTTGAAAGAAGAACCCCATCGTTTTTTATATTTTTCGCCGTAACATACTTGTATTTCCCTGCTTCAATATTAGGAGGAGAATGGTGTGTTCCATCTGTTACTTTCAAACAAATCTCTCCCAACCTACACCAAACCCAACTATCCGGCAGTTCATAGGGCACTTCGTCTTCTGAGATGGGTTCCAGGGGTTTTTCCTTCTTGATTTTCTTGTCCTTCACCAGTTGCGCTTTCTCGGCCTGAATCTGTTGCAGGAGGTGGGCGGCGGGTTGGGTGGTGGGGTTTTGTCTGCGCCACGCCGAGGTGAGTTTGCCTTGCACCGCCAGTTGCAGAATGGTTTCGCGGAGCTTTTTCACGTTGGCCTCCTGCCCGAAGAGGATCTGGAAATGCTGCTGCAGGAATGCCCATTGCTGCTCCAGTTCATGGTCTGGGGCGGTGGTGAGCGCCTGTAACGCGGCCGCGCCCAGGCTCTTTTGCAGCTGTATTCTGTCTTGGTTGGCTTTCTCCAGTTCCTCAATTTTCTGCATCAGCTCTTCCACCCGCGCCACAATGGCTTCCTGCTCGGCAAGGGGCGGAAGGGGAAAGATAATCTCTTTTATCTGAGCGGTGCTCAAATTAGGGATTGCGCTTCCTTTAGATATTCTTAGGTTTTCCTCAATTTTCGTATTTAACAAAGAGTTCAGAAACAAAGAATTTACCAGAATAGGTCTGATTTTTCCTACTCGTTGATTTAAAAGAAATGTAGTGGAAGTATTGTTAACTGCAATCTTTCCTGTAGTTGCACCCGACATTGCTATGAGCATTGCTCCGGGTTCTGCAGCAAAATCCTGAAGTAAACTTTCAAATTCGTCTGAATCTACATACTTCATAGATTGAGTCACGACTTCACCATTTTGCAAATCGCCAATCCTAATAATTCCAATTCCTTCATCAGTAAAACTCGAACTTTGAAAAGCATATCCGTTTGTGAATGAAATTGCTTCTCCTAATCTACACCAAGTCCAGGTTTCAGGTAATTCATCAAGAATTTCCTCCTCAGAAATCGGCTCCAGAGGCTTCTCCTTCTTCATCTTCTTCTCCTTCACCAACTGCGCTTTCTCCGCCTCAATCCGTTTCAGCAGTTCCGATGCCGGTTCTACGTGGGGGTTTTGGTTTCGCCAGGTTTGGGTGAGTTTGCCTTGCACCGCCAGTTGCAGCACCAGTTCTTTGAGGCGGGCGGCATTTTTGGGGTGTAGCGTGAGGTGCTCAAATTGCTCTAGTAATACCATGCGGGCTTAGGCTAACAAAGATTCTTCTAACGCGGTCACTATCTCCTGCTGCAGCGTTTTCACGCGTTGGGCGGTGAGCTGTAGTTTTTCCAGTAGGTCGGCGGGGTCGCCCAGGTCAAGCGCCGTCGCGTGCGGGTTCTTGATGTCCAGGTTGTAGTTTCGGGCGGCAATGTCTTCTACCGATACGCGCCAGGCGTGTTCGTTCTCCGCGCGGTTATGCCACCAGGCTTTCTCCAGGTCAAACTCCTTTATGTTGATGGGCCGGCCTTTGTTGTAGCTTTTCTGCCCCGCCGGGTACGGGTGCTCAAAATACCACACCTCTTTGGTGGGCTGCCCCTTGGTGAAGAACAGCAGGTTGGTCTTGATGCTGGTGTACGGGTTGAACACGCCGTTGGGCAGCCGCACAATGGTGTGCAGGTTGCACTTGCTCAGCAGTTCTTCCTTGATGCGGGTTTTCACGCCCTCACCGAACAGCGTGCCGTCTGGCAGCACCACCGCCGCGCGGCCGTTGTCTTTGAGCAGCCGCATGATAAGCGCCATAAACAAATCGGCGGTTTCCTTGGTCTTGAACTTGGGCGGGAAGTTGGCATCGGTGCCCTCTTCCTCGGTGCCGCCAAACGGCGGATTGCTCAGGATAATATCTACTTGGTCTTTGCCCGTCCAGCTGTCATAAGGCCGCACCAGCAAATTATCATGCCGTATCACGGGCACGTCCATGCCGTGCAGCATCAGGTTAGTGGTGGCCAGCATGTGCGGAAGCGGCTTTTTCTCCACCCCCTGAAAACTGTTTTGCAGCGTCTGAATGTCGCTGGGGTTGCTGAGTTGGGTGCGCACGTGCTCAATGGCGCAGGTGAGAAAACCGCCCGTTCCGCAGGCCGGGTCTAGCACCGTCTCGCCCATCTGCGGCGCCGTCATGTCGGTCATAAACTGCGTCACCGCCCGCGGCGTGTAATACTCCCCCGAGGAACCCGCGCTTTGCAGTTCCTTGAGCATGTTCTCGTAAATGTCATTGAACAGGTGCCGGTCTGAGGAGGCGTTGAAGTCAATGAGGTTAATCTTGTTGATGACCTGCCTAATGAGCGTGCCGCTTTTCATGTAGTTGTAGGTGTCTTCAAACACCTGCTTCACAATCCAGCCCTGCGGATCTGCCTTGGGTGATACCTGCAAATTTTTCAAAGACTCAAACAGCTCGTTGTTCACAAACTGCAGCAGTTCGTCGCCGGTCATGCCCTCTTCGTTGGCCGCCCACTGGCTCCATTGCAGATGCGCCGGAATGGGCGATTGGTAGTTCTCAATGGTCAGTTCCCATTCCTCTTCCTTGTCGCTGAAGACCTTCAAAAACAGCATCCAGACCATCTGCGAAATCCGCTGCGCGTCCCCGTCTACCCCCGCATCCTGGCGCATAATGTCGCGGATGGATTTAATAATACCTGAAAGGTTACTCATGGTGTGTGTTTGTGTAAGCGTATTGGTTTTAAATAGATTGATGTTTATAAAGCGCATCCAAGGCTGTCCCCCTTGAAGGGGGTAGGGGGATGTTTACTTTTGCCGAATTACATTCATTGAATCCATTCATTGATAATGTACGGACAGGTCGCGACCTGTCCCAAACGCTGGCCATCGCCAAATCATTTACCATGAAAGAAAGCCACCCGCCATCTTCAATGCCCCGTCCGGGGATGCGGTTGACCGGGAATGCGTGGGGACAGGTCGCGACCTGTCCGTACGGGATCAGCAAGAGCCCAGACACCCGCTCCCCCGGCCTGTCCCCTGACAGGCCGGAAAAAAAGCCGCTCTTCTGGAGTTCCACTCCAGAAGCACCCTGCCAGGGAGTTCTACTCCCCTTCTCTTGCTCGTGGCTCCCGGCGGAGTAGGAACTCCGCAGCAGTTAGGTTCGGGAGTGGAACTTCCGAACAGCAAAAGGACAAGCCAAGGAAGCAACCAGCCGTTTTCGGCCTGTTTTTACAAAAACAGGCCCAAAACAGAAAACAAACCTACCTTATTCTGGAACGGTGTTAACGCCTGCTGTTTTCGGCCTTTTTTGCAAAAACAGGCCGAAAACAGGAATCGCAACCTATGCTCTATTCGCTCTTCTGGAGTTCCACTCCAGAAGCACCCTGCCGGGGAGTTCCACTCCCCTTCTTCTGCAACATCTGCCCGTGGTTCCCGGCGGAGTAGGAACTCCGCAGCAGGCAGGTTCGGGAGTGTAACTCCCGAACAGCGAAAAGAGTAGAACTCCCGAACAGCGAGGGAAATTTACAGCAAAAGTAGAACTCTCTGCTGCTCTGCTGTTCGGGATTTATCAATCCCGAACTACTCTGTCGGGGATTTATAAATCCCCTTCCCTACCCGTAACTCTCTACGCCGTTCTGTACAGCTCCAACTCCAGTTCCTGCACCGCCCTTTCAAAATCCGCCTTCTTCCCGAACCGCTTTACCAGCTCCGTGGGCGTGCCTAACAAGTTGAGCGGCTTTACATTAAGCACCGCCGTGGTTTCTATGGAGCTAATGCCTTCGTCAGCGTATTTGTCCAGTAGCGTTTGCAGCACCTCGCGGGCACCGGCGCCGTATTTCTCAAAGTAGTTGCGCTTCTTTACTTCCTCTGCTCGCTCCTTGCGGGTGAGCGGTGGTTGGTCAAAAGCAATGTGGGCAATCAGGTCGAAGGCGTCCAGGTCTTGGCCTATTTCCTGCTGCAGTTCCTCAAAGAGCACGCCTTTCTCGGCCAGTTCATTGATGATGGCTTCTTTGCGGTCGGTGGCTTGCCACTTTTGCAGGAAATCGTCTAATGAGGCGTATTCCAGCAGCAGCTTGTTGCGCGAGTAATCTTTCAGAGACTCGGTAATGAGTTTGCCGTCTGCGCCGTAATACTGCACCCGCTCATTGACCACCGTTACCGCCACGTCATTGATGAAGTATTTTTTGGGTTTGATGGGTGGATCACCGCCAGGGCCGTTTCCGTCGGGGTCTTCGTCTTCTCCATCGCCTGGTTCACCCGGTATGGGTTTGCCTTCGGACAAGTCCTCGCCTTCTCCTCCCTCTGGGTTGGGCGGTACGATGGGGTCATCTTCGCCAGGTTCATAAATCACCACCGGGTCGCCGTCAAAGTCTGGGTCGGCAAACAGGTTGGTCACCTTCCGGAAGTCCATGATGGTGAAATACACTTTGCCATCGTCTTCCCTGAGCCGGGTGCCCCGGCCAATAATCTGCTTGAACTCGGTCATGGATTGAATGCCCGCCTCCAGGGCAATCACCTTCACCATTTTGGTGTCTACGCCCGTGGTCAACAGTTTAGACGTAGTGGCAATAACCGGCTGCTTCTCCACCACCGACGAAAAGTTGTAGAGTTCCTTCTTACCCACCTCGTCATCGCCGGTAATGCGCACCACGTAGTTGGGGTATTGCTTGAGCATGTCGCTGTTCTCGTTCACCAGCGCCTGCCGCATGCGCTCGGCGTGCTCGGTGTCAACACAGAACACAATGGTTTTGGCCATACGGTTGGTGAGTTTGAGGTATTCTGATATTTTGCGGGCGGCTACCTTGGTGCGCTGGTCTATGACCAGGGTGCGGTCAAAGTCTTTGGTGTTGTAGATGCGGTCTTCTACCTCGTTGCCGTACCTGTCAACTTTGCCTCTCTCGGGCCGGTAGCCTTCATCCACGTTCAGGCCGATGCGCACCACTTTGTACGGCGCCAGGAAACCGTCTTCAATGCCTTGCCTTAAAGAATACGTGTAGACGGGTTCCCCGAAGTAGGTGATGTTAGACGTTTCCTTGGTTTCCTTCGGCGTAGCCGTCATGCCCAAATGCACCGCCGAATCAAAGTAACTCAGCACCTCGCGCCAGGCAGATTCTTCGTGGGCGCTGCCGCGGTGGCACTCGTCTACCACCACTAGGTCAAAGAAATCCGGGGAGAATTGCTTGAAGACGTTCTTTTCCTCATCGGTGCCGGTGAGGCCCTGGTAGAGCGCAAAGTAAATCTGGTAAGACTTGTCTACCTCACGGTTCTGGATTTTGGTCATGATGTCTGACCCAAACGGCCGGAAATCGCCAGTCTTGGTTTGGTCTACCAGAATGTTGCGGTCGGCCAGATACAGTACCCGTTTCACGGTTTTGGCTTTCCAGAGCCGCCAGATAATCTGGAAGGCCGTGTAGGTTTTGCCGGTGCCGGTGGCCATGACCAGCAAAATTCTCTTGTCACCTCTGGCTACGGCCTCAATGGTGCGGTTGATGGCAATCTGCTGGTAGTAGCGGGGCGCCAGGTCGGTTTCGTCCTTGTGGTTTTCCTCTTTTACAATCTCCTGCTGCTTTTTGTCCAGGTTCTTGAAAGCGGCGTACCGCTGCCAGAGTTCTTCGGGCGAGGGGAAGTTTTCCAGGGAAAGCTCTTTCTCCACCTCGCCTTCCTCCTGGGTTTTGTCGAACTCCAGAAAAGCGTCGCCGTTGGTGCTGTACACAAAATGCACGTCCAGAATATCGGCGTACTCCTTGGCCTGCTGCATGCCCGCGCCCAGGGAATGGTTGTTTTCCTTTACCTCCATCACCGCCAGCAACGTTGATTTATAGAACAGTACATAGTCGGCACGCTTCTGCTTGCCCCGGGTGTACTTTTGGCCCCGCACAATAATGCGTCCATCTGTGAACGACCATTCTTCCCGCACTTGCTTCTGGATATCCCACCCGGCTGCTATTAAGGCCGGGGTGATGAATTTGGTGCAGATGTCTCTTTCTGAGAGGGATTGCTTCTGGAACATATGATTTTAGCTTGGCAAAGGGCTAATTCTTCTTCAAGTTAAATATTTCAGCCTAATGTTTGCAGAAGATTTTGGTGATAGCACTAAATGGACTTGTGCTGGATTGAAAGTCTGAATGATATTTATTCTAAAGGATAGGTGTTAAAAATACCTAGATCGTGATTGCTATTCAACTTGACTTATGCTTGCCTAAAAGTATAAGGCCTTGTAAGTTAATTAACTTACAAGGCCTTATAAATGTGACAGCCCTCTTGCCACCACTTGCAGCATGAAAATATTCTTGTTGCTCCTGATGACAACTTTTAAAACCCTGCAAATCGAAATTCAGGTAAAGACGACAGCGCAATTAGAAGCAGAACGTGGGAAAAGAAAAGAGTAAAACAAAAAAGCCTCTCCACATTAAGTGAAGAGGCTTTTTACTACCGGTGTGATCCCATTTGGATTCGAACCAAAGACCTACTGCTTAGAAGGCAGTTGCTCTATCCAGCTGAGCTATGAGACCATCGAAACAAAAATGAGTAATGGAGAATGTCTGTACATCCAACATTACTCATCTTTTTTCGTCGGGGTGGCAGGATTCGAACCTACGACCTCCACATCCCAAATGTGGCGCGATACCGGGCTACGCTACACCCCGAGTCTTGCAATTACAAAGTGGCCAACTTCACAAACTTCCGTTCTCCGTAATCGCGGTGCAAAGATATGAATTGAAATCTTCTTTCAAAATTTAATTTTCAAGAATATTTCGCGGAGAGAGGGGGATTCGAACCCCCGGTACCCTTTAGAGGTACGGCAGTTTAGCAAACTGCTGGTTTCAGCCACTCACCCATCTCTCCGGGCTAGCTCTTTCGGTTAAAGAGTGTGCAAATATAGCCGCATTAAAATGAGATTACCAAAGCTCCCGCTAAAAATATTTACCGGCCTTCTCCCTTCCGGCATCATCGGCTTAGCTGCCAGCAGCTTAGAAATAGGCTGTCTTTGAAATTTATTTTCTGCCAAAGCGTTTACCAGAACAGCCAAACGCCTTTCCAGCCGTTTTCGGCAGGTTGTAGAAGGCAGTCGCATTTGTTTCTTTCTTTATAACTTGCCGCCGCACTCAAAAGCGCTCTCTATACCCCATGACCTGGTACCTGCCGTTTACCTCTGTAGAGTTTTTCTTTTTCCTCCTGTTTGGGGTGCTCTACGGCGGCTATCTGTACCGGATTAAGCGGTTGGCCCAGCAATTCAAACAAAAGGCGAATGCCATCTGGATCAAAGCCATTATCCGGAGCATTTACATGGTGCTCCTGATTGTGGCTTTGCTGGGGCCCTCTTTTGGGGCCATGACCAAAGAGATAAGAACCAACGGCAAAGATGTGTTCTTGGCGGTAGACCTTTCCCAGTCCATGAAAGCGCAGGACGTGCCGCCTTCGCGGTTAGAAAAGGTGAAGCTGGAACTGCAGGAATTTATCCAGAACTCCAACGCCGACCGGGTGGGGCTCATCGGTTTTTCGTCTGAAGCGTTCGTGCTGAGCCCCCTCACCTATGACCAAAGTGCCCTGGAACTCTTCGTGCAGTCGCTCAGTACCGCGCTGGCTCCGCCGGAAGCGGCCCAGATACAACCCGTTTTGGAACTGGTTCAGCAAAAATTCAGGGAAAGTGAAACCAGCCGGGAAACGGAACGCTCCAAAATAGTGGTCATCTTCTCAGATGGCGAGACCTTCGGGGAGAATGTGCAGGCGGCGGTCAGGTCTCTGGTAAACCAGGGCATACGCGTGTACTGCGTGGGCATTGGCACGTACGCGGGCGGCAAAATTCCAGAGGGGCGCAGCTTTAAGAAAAACAGCCGGGGCGAAACGGTGCTCACCAGGTTAGAGGCCGATGTTCTGAAAGAGGTAGCCCAGCGTACCAAAGGCGCTTACTTTGAGATAAACCAGAACATAAGTGAAACGCCCAGACTGCTAAGCGCCGTCAACTCGGTCAAAAGTGAGCTGCGCCAGACCAAAGTGGTGGAGGTAGCCGCCAACAAATACCTGTATCCGTTACTGGCGGCCCTACTGCTGATTGCGCTGGACGTATTATGGACTATACAGGTACTGAAGATATGAGATATTGGTGGCTCCTCCTCTTGCTCGCCTCCTCGCCGCTGGATGGTCTCCAGCGCATCGCGCTCCGGAACCAGTATGCCCAGCAGGCCCAGGCAGCCTACAAACAAAAGGAGTATCAACAGGCAGCGGCCTTGTACGAAAAGGTGCGCGGAACCGAACGCGGAGGCTCCCATTCTTCGGTGGTGTTGAATTTGGCGCACTCGTATTTCCATCTGCATGAGTACACCAAGGCCTCCCCGTTGTACCGTTCGCTGTTGAAAACCACAGACAATGAACTTCTTTCCACGGTTACCAGCCAGTTAGCCATCATTGAAGCCGAGGAAGGAAATTACCCCAAAGCCCTCACCTACTGCAAACAGGCCCTCAAAGCCGATGAGACCAACCAAGCAGCCCGCTACAATTATGAGTTGCTCCAGAAGTACATCCTGCTGCACCCAGAGCAACGGCAAACTCCACCCCCTCCGCCAAAACGGACTCCCCAGAATGGAACCGGCAGCGCCCAACAGCCCAATGCCGCCGGTAGTTCCAGCGCGGGAGGTTCTGCCGGAGTTGCGGCTACTGGCGCAGGGACTTCGGCCAACGGCGGCGGAGAATCAGGTACCCAGCTCGGTCAGGGTAACGCAAACCAACTACAGAACTTCGGCAATACCCCGGGTTTGAACCGGGGCTTGAGCGACCGGGGCACCCAAGACAGCAACGGGAACGGAGGCAATCAAAGAAACAGAGAAACGGGCCAGGCCGATGATGCTTTGCTCCAAACCCGTTTCGAGCGGTTGAAGAAACTGCAACTCAGCCCCGAGAAGGCTCGCCAGTTGCTGGACGCCATGCGCCAGGAGGAAGCCCAATACCTGCAACAGGTACCGCGCAGTAAAACAAAGCAAGCCGATAAAAACGCGCCTGACTGGTAGTAGATTTGCTGTTGTTTTGAGGCTGTTTTCCTGAAAACAGCCTCAAAACAACAGCAAAGAGTTCTTCACATTCTGTGTTGAAGTTTGACTACCGCACCTGTTTTCAGCCCGTTTTTCATAAAACAGGCTGAAAACCACACCACACCTTGACGCGTTTATTCCCCATGGAAGAGAGTTTTCCAGCGTAAACGCATGTTCCTGCGTTTATATGAATTACTCAGAACTCATTCAACCTAACAAGCGTTTGGTTATTTACGACAGAAAAAGTAACTTCAACCCGACAATCTAAAAAACACTACTGATAGGCAGATATTAGAAATCTGTGTCAGTCTTTATTTTGACCAAAAAGCTGTTTAGGGTTTTATGCCTGTTTTTATAAAAGTAGCCTAAAAAAGAGGTATGGGCGGATGCTTGCGGCAGCGTATAAGTAAACCTCTTGTTTTTGGCTTGTTTCATATAAATAGCCAAAAGCTCTGGTGCAAACGGAAGCTTGCACCAGAGTTCTTGCCCTAACTGCCTATTAATGAAGAACTCTAAACAGGTTCCAATTTTGATTTTTTATCATACCATAAGCATTGATACGCAATGGAAAGCACAAGCAGCAATAGAATAAAAGAAGTGTACGTAATCTCGGCCGTGAGAACTCCCATCGGGAGTTTTGGCGGGGCTTTGGCAAGTTTAACCGCGCCGCAGTTGGGCGCTATTGCCATCAAAGGTGCTTTGGAAAAAGCCGGGGTTGACAAAAGTCTGGTACAAGAAGTGATCATGGGCAACGTATTGTCGGCGAACGTGGGGCAGGCTCCCGCGCGGCAGGCAGCCATTGGCGCCGGATTAGGATACGAAGTGGAATGCACCACCATCAACAAAGTGTGCGCCTCGGGCTCCAAAGCCATCATGTTCGCCTCCCAGGCCATCATGCTGGGCCACAAAGACATCATTGTGGCGGGCGGCATGGAAAGCATGTCTAACGTGCCGTACTATCTGGACAAAGCCCGTTTCGGGGCGAAGATGGGCCACGGACAGATGATTGACGGCTTGGTGAAAGACGGCCTTTGGGATGTCTACAATGACTACCACATGGGCAGCGCCGCCGAAAACACCGCCCGTGAGCTAGGTATCACCCGCGAGATGCAGGATGAATACGCCATCAGCTCGTACCGCAAATCGGCGGAGGCCGCCAAAGCCGGTTTCCTGAAAGACGAGATTGTGCCCGTGGAGATTCCGCAGCGCGGCAAAGACTCCATCTTCATCACCGATGACGAGGAATACAGCAAAGTGAACTTCGAGAAAATTCCCGGTTTACGGCCTGTTTTTGAAAAAGAAGGCACCGTGACGGCCGCCAACGCTTCTACTTTGAACGACGGGGCTGCCGCCCTGTTGCTCATGAGCAGAGAGAAAGCCGAGGAACTGGGCCTCAAACCCATCGCCAAAATCCTGGGCTTCGCCGATGCCGAGCAGGAGCCGAAATGGTTTACCACCACGCCGGCTTTAGCCATTCCGAAGGCGTTGAAAGTATCTGGCGTGTCGCCGTCTGAGGTTGATTTCTACGAGATAAACGAAGCGTTCTCGGTGGTTTCGCTGGCCAACAACCAAAAATTGGGCTTGGAAGGCGGCAACGTGAACGTGTACGGCGGCGCCGTGTCGTTGGGCCACCCGCTGGGGGCCTCCGGGGCCCGTATTGTCACCACGCTCATCAACGTACTGCACAAGAAAAACGGCAAAATCGGTGTAACCGGCATCTGCAACGGCGGCGGCGGGGCCTCGGCCATTGTGCTGGAGCGCATGTAATCCTTTTTGAACTATACTAATTCTAAAAAGCCTTACGTTAGAAGTAAGGCTTTTTTTATTGTTTTGCATCCATGAAAAGGATTCTGTTTCTAGTTGCGTTTCTGTTGTTGAACCTAGGGCTTCGGTTGGAGGCACAGGCCCAAATGCGCGTAGTCACCTATCATGACTCCCTGCAATCGGCGGTCAAAGAAGTGTACTTTATCAAAGCCAACCCAGACACCGTCATGCACGGCTATTACCGCAAGTACTATCCTACCGGCCAACTGGAAGCGATGGTAAAAGTAGTCGAGGGCAAACGCGACAGTCTCTACACCGAGTTCTTTGCGGATGGCAAACCCAAACTGACCGTCCCTTATAAAGACGGTAAAAAGAATGGCCCTTTCTCTGCCAACTACCCCAACGGCCACAAACTACAGGAAGGCCAATACGCGAACGACCTGCAAAACGGCCCTTTCAGAAGCTACCATGAAAACGGCCAACTGAAACAAGAAGCCACCTTTGTAGACGGTTTCCCCGAAGGCTCCGTGAAAGAATATTTCCCCAACGGCAAGCTGAAGTCAGAAATCACCTACACGCGCAAAGCACAGAGCGGCGTAGCCCGCACCTTTCACCCCAACGGCGAAAAGGAATCTGAGGCCAATTACCGCAACGGCATGCTTGCAGGCGGCTACCACACCTTCTATGACAACGGCCAACTGGAAACCGAAACCATCAGCGACGACCCCAGCAAACCAGCACAGCTTAAAACCTATTACCGCTCAGGCAAACTCATGACCGAAGGCAGCGTAGTGGCGGGCAAGCCCGATGGCCCTTCGGTCTCCTACTATGAAAACGGACAGCGCCGCGGCACCCTCACCTACAGCAAAGGCGTCCGCGTAGGGTTGGCCCAGGCCTTTGACGAGAACGGAAAACTTCAGCAGGAAATCCGTTACAGCAACAACGAGCGTGACCGCAAAATCACCCGCTTCTATCCGTCCGGGGCCATCGCCGCCCAGGAGGAATTCAAGGATAACAAACCCGTAGGCACCTGGCAGGAATTCTACGAGAACAAGCAACTGAAAACCACTGAACCTTACAAAAACGGCAGAATCACCGGCGAGCGCCTCACTTACCACGACAACGGCCAGGTTGCATCCAAAGCCACGTACCTGAACGGGAAGGTTGTGAGTACGCTTATCACCTATTTCCCCTCGGGCAAAGTAAAATCAGAGACCCTATACAAAGACGGCCTCCGCTACGGCACCTTCAAACAGCTCTACGAGAACGGCAAAACCGAAATGGCCGGCACCTATAGAAACAACCGCGAGACCGGCACCTGGACGTACTTTGACGAGAACGGCAAACAGCTGAAAAAAGTAGAATACCGCAACGGACAGGTGGTGAAGTAGTTGTTAGTTGTTAGTTGTTAGTGGTTAGTTGTTGATTTGTAGGGGCAATCCCTTGTGGTTGCCCTTGGCTAGACGCACCGTTTAGGGCAACCACAAGGGATTGCCCCTACACCCTGCAATTCAACCTCACCCTTTTCCATCTGATTTTCAGAAAACAAGCCAAAAACAGCCGAACAACCGTTAGGAACACGCACAAAAAATTTCGCCTATTCCGTTTTACGCCGTACTTTAGGCGTCTAAACTAGACTACTCAGACTATGACGGACGCTCTGAACACCGCCCCTCTCCGCACGGATTGGAACATGGATGAAATTCGCGCCATCTACTATACACCGGTGTTGGAACTCATTGTAGCAGCCTCACAGGTACACCAACAATTTCAGGCAACCGGCGAAGTGCAGGTTTGCACCTTGCTTTCAGTGAAAACCGGGGGCTGCCCCGAAGATTGCGCGTACTGCCCACAGGCGGCCCGTTACCACACCGGCGTTCAGGCGCACAAGCTTCTGAGCAACGAGGTAGTGCTGGACGCGGCCCGCCAAGCCAAAGAAGGCGGTTCTACCCGTTTCTGCATGGGCGCTGCCTGGCGAGAGGTGCGCGACAACCGTGACTTTGACCGCGTACTGGAAATGGTGGAAGGCGTAAATGAGATGGGTCTGGAAGTTTGCTGCACCCTAGGAATGGTCAACGAGTACCAGGCCGAACGTCTGAAACAGGCCGGTCTCTACGCCTACAACCACAACCTGGACACTTCAGAGGAAAACTACAGCAACATCATCACCACCCGTACCTACGGCGACCGTCTGGGCACCCTTGAGAACGTGCGCAAAGCCGGTATCTCGGTGTGTAGCGGTGGTATCATTGGTTTGGGCGAAACCGACGAAGACCGTATTGCCATGCTGCACGTGCTCAGCAACCTGCCGCAGCACCCAGAAAGCGTGCCGGTGAATGCGCTGGTACCGGTAGAAGGAACCCCTTTAGCCGAGCAACCACGCGTGAGCGTTTGGGAAATGGTGCGCATGATTGCCACGGCCCGTATTCTCATGCCCAAGACCATGGTTCGTTTATCGGCGGGAAGACAGGAAATGCCGGTGAGCGAGCAGGCGCTTTGCTTTTTGGCGGGAGCTAACTCCATCTTCTCCGGTGATAAACTCTTGACTACGCCTAACCCCGGCTTTGCCGATGATAAAGCCATGTTTGAGTTGCTGGGGTTGAATCCGCGTAAATCTTTCAAGGCCGAGACTTCCTGCGGCGGAACGGTGAGTGTTCCCGCGGAAGCTGCACTTGCAGCCGAATAAGCCGCAGCCATGAAGGTGCCGGAACGTCTGTTGCGCCAATTAGAGGCCAGGAGCCAGAAGGGCATTCTGCGGAGTTTAACTTCCCCGGCTCCCGGCCTGGTAGATTTCAGTTCGAATGACTACCTGGGCTTGGCGGCCTCTGAGGTTCTGGCCCAACGCATCACGGAAGAGATTGGTCACACGCCTGCCCACGGAGCTACCGGCTCGAGGCTATTGAGCGGCAACACGCATTATGCGCAGGAACTGGAAGAAGAACTCGCTCTTTTCCATGGTGCCGAGGCGGCCCTGCTGTTTAATTCCGGGTACGCGGCCAATTGCGGTTTCTTTTCGGCGGTTCCGCAGCGCGGCGATACCCTCTTTTATGACGAGGCCAGCCACGCCTCCATGAAAGAGGGAATCCGGCTCAGTTTCGCGCAGAGTTTTCCGTTTCGCCATAACGATGTGGAAGATTTGCAGAGGAAAGTGAAGCGGGCCCAGGGCGATGTGTACGTGGCCGTAGAGTCGCTCTACTCCATGGACGGTGACTTTGCGCCTCTCCTGGAATTGGTCACGTTGTGCCAGGAACAGGGCTTGTTTCTGGTGGTGGACGAGGCGCATTCCAACGGAATGTACGGCCAAAATGGTGAAGGCTTGGTTTCGGCCCTGAAACTGGAAGAACAGGTGTTTGCCCGGGTCATGACCTTTGGGAAAGCAATGGGTTGCCACGGGGCGGCGGTCATTGGCCCCAGGCAACTGCAACAATTCCTATTGAATTTCAGCCGGCCTTTTATCTACACCACTGCCCTGCCGCTGGCTTCATTGGTGGCAATCAGGCAAGCGTACAGGTTACTGCCAGAACTCTCAACAGAACGGAGCCGGGTGCAGGAACTGTCAAATTATTACCAGTCGCTCACTCCAGACCTAAGCGTTTGGGCCCCGTTTTCCGGAAAACAGGCTCAAAACGGAAGTCCCATTCAGGCGTGGCAACTACCTAACCCGGTGGCTTTGCGGAATTTGGCCCAACGTATCCAAGCCTCGGGTTTTGACGTGCGGCCGGTCTTCAGCCCCACGGTTCGGGCGGGCAAAGAACGCCTGAGGCTGGTGCTGCACGCCTACAACACCCCCACGCAAGTACTAGAACTATGCAACCTCCTTCACCAGCACACCCCCAAAGATATTTCATTACGGGCATAGGCACCGATGTGGGTAAAACCATTGCGGCCGCCATCTTTACCGAAGCCCTGCGAGCCGATTACTGGAAACCGGTGCAAGCCGGGAATCTGGAAGATTCGGATACGCACACCGTCCGCAGTCTAATCTCCAATACTCAAACTGTTTTCCACCCAGAGGCTTACCGCCTGCAGATGCCTGCTTCTCCGCACACGGCCGCCGCGGCTGAGGGAATCCGGCTGTCTCTGGAGAAGATAGGTTTGCCATCCACCCAAAACAACCTGATTGTGGAGGGAGCCGGTGGCCTGATGGTGCCCTTGAACGAACGTGATTTGGTGCTGGACTTGATTCAGAAACTGCCTTTGGAAGTAGTACTGGTTTCCCGAAATTACCTAGGCAGCATCAATCATACGCTCATGGCGGTAGAGGTTCTGAAAAGCCGGAACATTCCAGTAGCAGGCATCCTCTTCAACGGAGAGCCAAATGCTTCGTCAGAGGAATTTATTTTAAACTACTCCCAACTCCCGGCTTTCCCGCGCATTCGGCACGAAGAAAATATTGATCAGAATACGGTTTCGCGTTATGCGCAGGGCCTTAGAGACTACTTTGAAAACCATGGACAATAGCCTTTCTAACCGCGACCAGTTGGTGAACTGGCACCCGTACACCCAAATGCAGACCGCTCCGCCTCCCATCGGGATTGCGCGCGGCCAAGGGGCGGTTCTTTACGCCGAGGATGGCAAAGAATACATTGACGCCGTTTCTTCGTGGTGGGTGAATATTCACGGGCACGCGCACCCGCACATCGCGGCGCGGGTGAGTGAGCAGTTGAGCACGCTGGAGCACGTCATTTTCGCGGGCTTTACCCATGCCCCGGCGGTGGAACTCTCTGAACGCCTTCTCCGGCTTCTGCCGCAAAACCAATCTAGGGTCTTTTACTCTGATAATGGCTCTACGGCCGTAGAGGTAGCCCTCAAGATGGCGCTCCAATACTGGTTCAACCAAGGAAAGGATAAAACCAAGATCATCGCTTTGGAAGGAAGTTACCACGGCGATACCTTCGGGGCCATGTCAGTGAGTGAGCGGTCTGTGTTTACCCGCCCGTTTCAGCAGTACCTGTTCGACGTGGAGTTTCTGCCCGTTCCGGTGCCCGGAAATGAGGAAGCAAGCTATGAGCACTTAGAAACGCTGCTTACCCGCCAAGACATCGCCGCCTTTGTGTTTGAGCCTTTGGTACTGGGAACGGCCGGAATGGTGATGTACTCCCCCGCCGTGTTAGATAAACTGATGGAACTCTGCCGCAAAAACGGGGTACTCATCATCGCCGATGAAGTCATGACGGGGTTTGGCAGAACCGGCAAACGCTTCGCCTGTGATTACTTAACCCAGCAACCCGATCTGATGTGCTTTTCCAAAGGGCTTACCGGCGGCACCATGGCTTTGGGCGTGACTACTTGTTCGCAGGAAATCTTTGCTTCGTTCCTGAGCGAAGACAAAACCAGGGCTTTCTTCCACGGCCATTCCTATACGGCCAATCCGGTCGCCTGCGCCGCTTCCCTGGCCAGCTTGGACTTGGTCGAAAATGACCTGTTTTTAGAAAATCTGGACAGAATCAGTGGCTCCCATGCGGTCTTTGCCCAAAGCCTTTCAGGAAAACCAGGCATCAAGGCTTGCCGCCAAACGGGTACTATATTGGCTATTGAGTTTGAGGTAGGGCAAACCACGTATTTCCATTCCTTACGGGATCAATTGTATACGTTAGCGCTGGAAAACGGCGTGCTGCTTCGGCCTCTGGGGAATATTGTGTATGTGCTGCCGCCTTACTGCATTACTCAAACCCAACTGGAAAAAGTATACCAGGTGATGGAACAAATGCGCCAGTTGGTAGCGGGGTCGTTTTAGCCTTGTTTTTAGAAAATTAGCCCAGAAACAGATGGACAGAGAGCAGGAATGGATTGTGGTACGAGGCGTAGGATCTGTCTCTGGGCTGGGCGGATCGCCGGAGGAGGTTCGGGCCTCTTACGCCAGCGGCAGAACCGCATTCTCCACCCTGCCAAGTCTTGGTTCTGATACCCCCGTATCCCCCCTCTCTCCCTCTGCCGAAGCTCTCTTACAAGCTTTGCTCCTGCAAAACCCAACTTATGCTTCTCTGGATAGGTCTGTGCAATTGGCGATTCTGGCCTCCCGGCAAGCTGTCGCCCAAGCTGGCTGGAAAATGGGGGAAGGAGATTCCGTAGGGATTAATATTGGTTCTTCCAGAGGAGCTACCGGTCTGTATGAACAGTTTCATGCTGATTTTCTGCAAAACCCCGAAAAACGGCTTTCGCCCGGCGTCTCCCCCAGCACTACCCTGGGAAACGTAGCCAGTTGGGTAGCGAACGACCTGCAAGCCGATGGCCCGCTCATCAGTCACTCCGTCACCTGTAGTACTGCTTTGCAGGCTTTTGCGAACGGGGTAGCCTGGCTTAAAGCAGGCATGGCAAAGCGCTTTCTGGTGGGCGGAGCAGAGGCGCCGCTCACGCCCTTTACCCTCGCTCAGATGAAAGCCATAGGCATTTACTCCAGGTTTGCGGCCCATGATCACCCATGCCGCCCCCTCAACCTGGAGCGCAATACCTTTGTGCTAGGCGAAGGAGCCGCCGTGTTTGCCCTGGAAAGAATGACCCAAGCCCAAATTGAGAACTTACATCTGGCGAATGCAATAGCGGTAGAAGCAGTAGGAATGGGCTATGAACGCAGTCCATCCAAAACGGGTATCTCAGCAGATGGGCAGCATTTCCAACGGGCCATGCGAGAAGCGTTGGCCCAAGCATCGCTTATGCCCAGAGACATTGATGCTATTGTCTTGCATGCTCCTGGTACCAAAGCCGGTGACGCCGCCGAAGTTCAGGCTATTGAAAGCATATTTGGGGCTGCATCGCCGGCCTACTTTTCAAACAAAAACCTTATTGGCCATTCCTTGGGAGCCTCCGGGGCTTTGTCTACCGAAATGGCTTTGTATGTGCTTTGCCAAACAAACATACCTTCTATATTTTCAAGTACGCTAGCTAGGGCGCCCCGGAGAATCCTCATTAACGCAGCGGGCTTTGGTGGTAATGCCGTTAGTGTGCTGTTGACCAAGCTTCCTACCCAATAGCCAGTTCATATCTGCACAAACTTCGCTTTTTGCCCACCCCAAAGAGATTTTGTGGCCGTTTAGGGAAGAAGAGTACCTTCACTTCCCCATTAACTGTTTAAAAGTGCCCACCCCTGTGTTGTAGCCCCAGAAATAACATACCCGTACGGTCTTCCTTGATTCACTTCCTGAACTCTCTTCATTTTGACACTTTTTGTACCCATTTTCTTCTACTAAAGAATATTGCTACACAAACCTACCATAATAGACAAATTATAATATATACTTATAAAATCACATGTTGATCTATTTAAATTGTAATAATTTCATAAATTGTATTTATTATAGTAAGCTTGTAACGTAAAATAAAGCCTATCCAGAGATATTCTCAAAAATATCATTCATCCTTTGTATGGAGGGGTTAATCGCCACTTACTTCCTCTTCATCGATAAAGTCTTTCTACTATCTGATTTATTTAAAAATTGCACACAAATCATAAAGGCTTATAACCAAGCTAAAGCATTATCTCACTTTCTTACTTTAACTAAAGGAAACAATTATATACTCTCTATTCCTCCCTAGGAATGGAACACAATCAGAGCCAGGGTTCTTGGCTGCATAAATTTCAAGTACATGCAACAGTTTATTAACAGCGGTGCGACGGGAATAAAAGTGGAGCCCTCCAATTTTACTCTTATAGTGACATCACACAACAACAACATCACACTTACAAAATTACGGAGAGAGCTGCGCCTCATACGCTCAGGAAGGGATAGGACAATATTGGAAAATTTAAATACCATAACCCTAGCCTATGGTAGCTTTCTACAAAAAATGGTAAAAAGCAGGAGTAAAACCTGCCTTGTCATCATGTTAGTTGTTTCCGCAATATGGGGGGTTGAGGAAGCTCAGGCGCAGAATTTAGCGTTGAATAAACCAGCAGTAGCATCTTCAATTGAAAATACTACTTATCCGGCTGCCAGAGCCTTTGATGCCAATACGGGTACTCGGTGGGCGAGTGAATATAATGTTGACCCTCAGTGGATTTATGTTGATTTGGGGGCCGTTTATAACATTACCCAAATAAAACTCCTTTGGGAAGCAGCCAGCGGCAGAGACTACCAACTACAGGTTTCCAATGATGCCTCTAACTGGACAACCATCCGAACAGTTACGGGAAATAATACTTCTTCTCCTACCACTTTAACTTATGATGGATTAACTGGCAGCGGAAGATATGTACGAATGATTGGTACGGCCCGAAACTTAACATATGGATATTCTTTGTGGGAGTTTGAAGTCTACGGCACCCCTAATACGGCACCAACCATAACCTCCAATGGTGGTGGAACCACCGCTTCCATATCTATCCCGGAAAACACTACTGCCGTAACTACCGTGACTTCTTCAGATGTAGATGCCGGTTCCACCAGAAGCTACAGCATTTCAGGTGGGGCAGATGCTGCTAAGTTCAGCATTGATGCTACGTCTGGTGCCTTACGGTTTGTAACTGCCCCTAATTTTGAGAGCCCTACTGATTCTGATAAGAACAACACCTATCTGGTAACGGTAAGAGCAACAGACAATGGCGGCTCAACCGATGACCAAGCTATCACTGTATCTGTCACCAATGTGAATGAGGCTCCGGTAGCCAGTAACATCACTTTCTCTCCTTCAATACCCAATACCGCTGTCAAAAAGAGCATCAATAACTTAGTTGCTTCTGATCCGGATGCGGGTAACACCATTAGGTTCAAAATAAACTCCTTGCCTACTTCCGGCACCTTATACATCAACAACACAGCGATTACGAGCGGAAACTTGGCAACCACGTATGGGGCCACCAATAACCAATTAAGTGCGCTCACCTTTTCACCTGCTGCCGGGTCTACTGGCAATGTGACCTTTACTTACACCGCTATTGATAACAATACGGCTAGTTCTGCCCCTGCCACGTATACCATCCCGGTCACCGCAGATAATCCGGCCACCTATACCTATCTGCAGCAGGGCTATTCTAAATACGCCCTTAAGAATAGTCTATCCATAGCTACGGCCACAGATCCCAATGGAGCCATAACCAACGCGGCAGTAACTGGAACTGCCTTGCCAAATTTCTTAACCCTAAATCCCACTACTGGCAATATCACAGTAAATACTAATGAAATTACCGCGGGGACTTTCAGCAATTCTATCACGCTCACAGATGACAAAGGAGGGATCTCCACTGTTCCGCTTACGCTCACTGTCACCAATGACTTTTACCAGGCGAATGCCAATGCCTTTAAAACTGGCGAGAATTGTTACCAACTCACAGCAGATGTAACCAACCAAAGAGGACAAGTCTGGGCTACTACCCCTATTTCTTTAAGCAAATCATTTGAAATCAGCTTCAACGCCTTTTTAGGAAACAAAGATGCTGGTGCCGATGGAATTGCTTTCGGGTTTCAGCGTTCCTCCAATCCTATGTTCGCGGTGGGCGCTCCCGGTGAGGGAATTGGCTTTGGCCACGGCAACAGTACCACAAACCCCAGAACAGGAGGGATTACCCCTTCCGTAGCAATTGAATTTGACACATACCAGAATACACCCACTTCTGAGATTGCAGCAGACCATATCGCCATCTTCAAAAATGGGGATGAGCGATTACCCGTTAAAACACCCGTGCAAATGAGCAGTACGTCTGCCAACACAGAAGACAATAAATCCCACAAGGTACAGGTGATCTGGCAAGCAGGCACTAACACGCTGTTCGTGTATTTTGACGGGGTGCTGCGGGAGCGGTATTCTGAGGATTTTGTCTCCACTGTTTTCGGGAATGACCCACTTGTCTATTTCGGATACACGGCCAGTACGGGTGGTTCTACCAATCAGCAGAGCATCTGTGAAATCAACTTCAACCCCTTAGATAATGACGGCGATGGGGTTGCCGATGTAAGTGATGTGGACGATGACAATGACGGTATTTCTGATATATTGGAATCTAACGGCGTAAATCCGTCAGCAGATGCAGATGATGATGGTTTGCCAAACTACAAAGACCCAGACTTTGGTGCATTAAACAGCAAAGGAGTGGTCGCCAGTTTGGACAAAGACGCAGACGGCCTTATCAACGCCTTCGACCTGGACTCAGACCATGATGGTATCTCAGATGCCATGGAGCAGATAAGTGGAACGATGCCCGCCAGCTACAATGCCTTGTCCGGACGTTTTGGTACTATCACCACCAATGGCTCTCCCAGCTACACTTTCTCTACCCTGGTAGACATGGATGCAGACGGCATCCCAAACTGCCAGGACATTGATGCCGATGGCGACGGTCTGCTGGACTATCTGGAAGCCCAAGCCAAAGACGCTGTTTTGACCATGTCTGGGGAAGACACCAATAAAGACGGTATTGATGATGCCTTCAAGTCATCTACTTCTATTTCTCTTATCCCGGTCAATTCAGACACTGACAGAATGCCGGACTACCTTGACCTTGATAGCGATGATGACATGATGCAGGACTTCATTGAGGCCTTTGACGTAAACAAAGACGGAAAATCAAGTGATGACCTGGCAAAATTAGGAGCTGACTTTACCACAAAAGCCCAAGGCACTACTGCTGCCGGATACTATCCAGCCACTATTTCCAGCGGAAGCAAAGTTCAGGAATGGTTGAAATACGCTTCTGATACCCGTTTCAACTATCTCAGCAAAAACAACTCGTTCTACAAAGACACAGATGCTGACGGCTTGGTGGATTTGCTGGATACCAATGATTATGGAAGTGGACTTTCTGCCTCTAACATAAACTATGCTTTCAGAGCAAGTTCTACGGTGGTAACCCTTCCGGTCAAACTAATCTCCTTCATCGCAAAACCCAACGGCACCTCCGTTCAACTAAACTGGGCCACGGCCTCTGAGAAAGACAATGACTACTTCCAGGTAGAACGCAGCCAAAACGGCATGACCTTCACCGCCATAGGCAGAGTAAAGGGCAACGGGAACAGCAGCATTGTGCAGAACTATGCTTTTTTGGATTCCTCTGCCCCTACCGGTACCAGCTACTACCGCCTGAAACAGGTAGACTTTGACAAAAAATCTGAGTACAGCAAAACCATCACCGCCAAAATAATTAATGTTGATGGTAGGCTGGCGCAGGTAGCAGTGGCACCTAACCCTTTCAGCCAGGAGCTTTCCTTTTCGGTAACTTGTAGCCAGGCACACACCCTGCAGGTAGAGCTCTATGACCTGAACGGCAAACTGGTAATGCAAGAAACGATACCTGTACCAGCCGGAACCACGGTTCTGCAAAGAGAACTTCGTACGGTAGCGGTAGCGGTGGGGGTCTACTTGCTGCGGGTGAAAGGTGAGGCCATCAATGAAATGGTCAGGGTAGTGAAAACAAACTAAGCCCCACAGTCAAAATCCAGGTCTAAGCCTCTAAACCTAATTAATGTAAAAATTAGCGGGTTTAGAGGCTTTTCTTTTAAGGTATCTACGCATTGTTTGCGTAAATTCGCAGGTTTTATTTAAGATCTATGAAAATCATGAAATTTGGGGGTACCTCCGTAGGCTCTGCCGAACGGATGGGTGCCGTCTCTCAACTGCTTCCCACGCAGGAACCCGTGATTGTCGTGCTTTCTGCCATGTCAGGAACCACCAACCACCTGGTGCAGATTGGGCAGCAACTGGCGCAGGGCGACATGGCCCAGGCCGAATCTCTCACAAACCAGCTGGAGCAACACTATAAACAGGTGCTTGCCGATCTATATAAACAGGATACATCTAAGGACAAGGGCAAACAGGTAGTACAAACGGTATTCTCTGACATACGGGCGTGCTTTGACCATGCCTTCTCCCCGGCATTAGAGAAAATCATTCTGGCGCAGGGCGAGTTGCTGTCCACCCAGCTTTTCCAGATTTTTCAGGAAGAGAACGGCATTCCGTCGGTCTTGCTTCCGGCTCTGGAGTTTATGAAAATTACCGCAGAGGAAGAGCCAGACCAAGCCTTTATCCGGGAGAACATCAGAAAGCAATTAGACCAACACCCAGATACTCAGTTGTTCATCACGCAGGGGTACATCTGCCGCAACGCCCACAACGAGATTGATAACCTGAAGCGCGGAGGCAGCGACTACACCGCCTCCATCATCGGCGCAGCCGTGAAGGCGTCTGAGATCCAGATCTGGACAGATATCAACGGCATGCACAACAATGATCCACGCATTGTGAAGAACACCTACCCTATTGCGGAATTGTCCTTTGACGAAGCGGCGGAGTTGGCGTACTTCGGGGCGAAGATTCTGCACCCGTCCAGCATTCTGCCGGCGCAGCAGCACAACATTCCGGTGCGTCTGTTGAACACCATGCAACCAGAGGCGCATGGCACTACCATTTCCTCTAAGAAAACGGGCAATAAGATCAAAGCGGTAGCCGCCAAAGACGGCATCATCGCCATCAAAATCAAGTCCAGCCGCATGTTGCTGGCCTATGGTTTCCTGCGCAGCGTGTTTGAGGTCTTTGAGCGGTTCAAAACGCCTATTGACATGATTACCACGTCTGAGGTGGCCGTTTCGCTCACCATTGACAACCAGACGTACCTGCCCGAAATCACCGAGGCGCTGCAGCGTTTCGGCACCGTGGAGATTGACACCGATTTAACCATTGTCTGCGTGGTAGGCGACTTCATGGAAGACAAACCGGGTGCGGCTTTGCGCGTGGTGCAGTCCCTGGGCCATATACCGTTGCGCATGATCTCTTACGGTGGAAGCAAGAACAACATCAGTTTCCTGGTGAATACCGTGTACAAAGAAAACGCACTGGTTTCCATAAACGAGGGTGTTTTTCAGGAAAGAGAGGGAAACCATGCGTAAAGAACAACTGCAGGCGTTCGCCCAGCAGCCAACCCCTTTCTATGCGTATGACCTTGCATTGTTGCGCCAAACCTTAGCCGTGGCCCAGGCCGAAGCCGGGAAATACGGGTACCACATCCATTACGCCCTAAAGGCGAATGCCAACGCCCCTATCCTGGCCGAAATCCTGGAAAAAGGCTTCGGGGCCGATTGCGTGAGCGGAAACGAGGTGCGCCGGGCGCTGGAAGCGGGTTTCCCGCCAGAGCAGATCGTGTTTGCGGGCGTAGGCAAGTCTGACGCTGAAATCAACTTCGCCCTGGACACGGACATCTTCTGCTTCAACTCAGAATCGGGGCAGGAGTTGGAGGTAATTCAGGAACTGGCGGCGGCCAAGGGGAAAACGGCGCAGGTCGCCTTGCGCATCAACCCCAACGTAGACGCGTACACCCACAAGCACATCACCACCGGGCTGGAGGAAAACAAATTTGGGATTAACCTGTGGGAACTGGAGGAACTGGTGCCCAGGTTTGCGGAGTGGCCGAACCTGAAACTGATAGGCCTGCACTTCCACATCGGTTCCCAAATAACCGACTTACGGGCGTTTGAAAACCTGTGCGGGCGCGTAAACGAAATCCAGCGCTGGTTTGAGGAACGCGGCCGCACCTTCCCGCACCTGAACGTGGGCGGCGGCTTGGGCGTAGATTACCACACCCCGGAAGAAAACCCCATCGCTGATTTTGCCGCGTATTTCTCCATCTTCAATAGATTGCTGGAGAAACGCAACGGCCAGATAGTGCATTTTGAGTTAGGCAGGGCTTTGGTGGCCCCCAGCGGAAATCTCATTTCCAGGGTACTTTACCTAAAACACGGCCAAAAGACCAACTTCGTGATATTGGACGCAGGCATGACCGAACTCATGCGCCCCGCCCTGTACCAGGCGTACCACAAGATAGAGAACCTGACCAGCGACTTGCCGACCCAAAGCTATGACGTGGTAGGCCCCATCTGCGAATCAACGGACTGTTTCGCCAAAGGCATCCAACTCCCCGAAACCAAACGCGGCGATGTAGTGGCCATCAGAACCGCCGGGGCCTACGGCGAAGTCATGGTCTCTGAATACAACCTGCGCGACCGGGTGAAAGCCGTTTATCTTTCCTAAGTTTCCTTCTGAAATTAGCAAAAGTTTGAACCTTCGTTTTGGGGCTGTTTTCTATAAAACAGCCCCAAAACGAAGGTTCTTTTTTTTTCACTCGAATTCAGGCAAGATCTGTGTTTTCGTTTTGAGGCTACTTTCCATAAAACGGGCTTAAAACGAAAACACCCGGCTAGAGCCAGGTGCCTTGGTCATTGAACGAACTAAATAAACAAGCTAACTTTTTCGGTTTACACCGATGGAATTTTTATAAAATCACGGGACACAGACTGCCTTAAGACAATTCGGCTTTTTCTTTCTCCTTTTTGGCATAGGCACCCGCAAAATCTGAGGACAGGGCCATGATGTACGCGCCTGCGCTTCTGATCTGCTCCTGTGCTTTAATGAGGTTGCCCAGGGAAACAGTCCCGATGACGCTGAACGTGTCATTCTCCCGCTGCACGTTTTGCAGGTTGGCGAGGCCCAAGGTGACTACCAAATCTGGTTCACTGCTGCGCAGGTACACCTCGAATTCAAAGTCCAGGGCGAGGGCCGGGGCATTGGTGGTTCTGTGCAGCTTTTTATAGCCGTAAGAATAACCTTGGCTGATGGAGACAATGTCTGATAACACGGCGGCTCCGGTAGGGTGTCCGCCGGCGCCGCGGCCTTTGAACAGTTGGGGCCCCGAGTAAGTGCCCTGTACCACCACCCCGTTAAATTCCTGCTCCACCACAAACAAATCATCTGAGGCGTTTACCAGGCTTGGCAACACCACCGGCACCAACTCTCCATCTGCGGTAAGATGCGAAGAGGCGACCATTTTGATGACCGCATCATTCTGTTTGGCGTATGCCACGTCCTGGTCACCCAGATAATCAATCCCGAAGAAAGCGACATCCTCTGGGGCAATGGTTTTGCCAAACGCGTGGGCGGTTAAGATGCACAGCTTGTGGCGGGCATCGGCCCCGGCTACGTCCAGCCAAGGGTCTAATTCGGCGAAGCCTTTGTCCTGGGCTTCCTTTAGGGCTTCGGCGTAGCCTTTCTGCAGTTTGAAAATCTGGCTCAGGATGTAATTGGAAGAACCGTTCAGGATGCCATGTACCCGCTCCAGCGGCTCGTTGGAGAAATATTCTTCTACGGTTCTGATGATGGGAATTCCGCCGGCGACGGCTGCCTCATATAATAAGACCCCGCCGAACTCTTGCTGCAGGGCCAGGAGTTCGGGCAAGTGGTAGGCAACCAGCTTTTTGTTCGCGGTGACCACCTTTTTACCTTTGCGCAGGGCTTCGGCCACAATGGTGTAGGCTTCGGCGGCATCACTAATGGCTTCCACCAGAATATCCAAGCTTTCGTCCTGCAGCACTTCCTGCGGGTCATAGGTGAAGCTTTCTGCCGGCAGCGGACGCAGTTTGTTTGGGGTTTTCACGCAGATGCGCTCTACTTTGTAGGGGAGCGACTCTTCGCGGGAGAGGATGTCATACAAGCCCTGGCCTACGCAGCCAAACCCAAATAAACCTATTTTTAGAAGACGGTGGGAATCCATGTTTTTCGCGGTTGTTTTTTCTTTAAAAAAGTATCTAGTATGTGACGCAACTGGTCAGTCTCTAATAAAAAACCATCATGCCCGGCTTCAGAATGAATAACCTGGAAAGAGGCGTGAGGGATGTGCCTGGAAACAAAGCGTTGCTCGTTGAGGGGGAACAACTGGTCTGTGTCTATCCCAATCACCAAGGTTTCTGCCTGTACCTGCCGCAGGGCTTCTTCCAGGGTGCCCCGGTTACGTCCTACGTGGTGGCTGTCCATCATCTTGGTGAAGTGCCAGTACGAGAAAGCGTTGAAGCGTTTCGCTAGTTTTTCGCCCTGGTACCGCTGGTAGGTGGCCGCCCGGTAAATGTCCTTCAATTTAGAAGAGCTTTCCTTTTGCGATTGGTTATAGGTGTTGTAATTGCGGTAAGACAACAAGGCGATAGAACGGGCGGTTTTCATGCCTTCCAGTCCGGCGGTATCGGTTGCTAACTGCCAGGTTACATCCTGCTCAATGGCCATGCGCTGGCTTTCATTTAACGCAATGGCCCACGGGGTTTGCCGCGCGTTGGCAGCCACCTGCACCAGACGTTTGGCAACTGTGGGGTTTTCAACCGCCCACTCCAGCGCCTGCTGCCCGCCAATGGAACCGCCAATCAGCACCTCCATCTGTTCAATCTCTAAGTGGGCACGCAAGGCGTCAAACGCCCGCACGACATCCAGGTTGGTGACGGTAGGGAACGCGTGGTAATAAGGTCTGCCAGTGTCTGGGTTCAAACTTAGTGGGCCCGTGGAGCCGTAGCAGCTACCCAGGGAATTCGCGCAGACAATAAAATGCTGGGCTGGGTCAAAAGTCTTCCCTTCGCCGAATAAATCGCCCCACCAGTCCTTCACAAAAGCATTGCCGGTAAAGGCGTGGCAAACCCAGACCACGTTGCTGCGGTCTTCATTCAGGGTGCCCCAGGTGGTGTAGAAGAGTTGGAAGCCGGGCAACGTTCGCCCGGACTCCAATATGAATTCATTTGTATAGTCAAAAACGCGTCCTTTCAACATGGCTGTTACTTCCTTATAAAGAGGCCTCCAACTTCGGTGCCCGTACTTTCACTTTGGCAAATGCCTGTTCAAAATCGGCTTTGATGTCCTCTAAATGCTCAATCCCCGCTGAAACCCGCAGCAGTGTAGGATTCACGCCCGCCGATAGTTGCTCTTCTTCGTTCAGCTGCTGGTGCGTGGTGGAAGCCGGGTGGATAATCAGGGTTTTGGCATCGCCCACGTTGGCCAGATGGCTCACCAGTTCCAGGCTGTTCACAAACACTTCGGCCTCTTCTTTGCCCCCTTTCAGGTTGAAGCTCAACACGCCCCCAAAACCACGTTTCAGGTATTTTTTGGCGAGTTCGTGGTAAGGGCTGGAAGCCAGACCCGGATAATTCACACTCTCTACCAACGGATGCTGTTCCAGCCACTCGGCCAGCGCTTGGGCGTTCTGCACCGTGCGGTCTACCCGCAGCGAAAGCGTTTCTAACCCTTGAATTAATTGGAATGAGTTAAAAGGACTCAAGGCCGGGCCGAAATCCCGCAGACCTTCCACCCGCGCCCTGATGGCGAAGGCAATATTCCCGAACGGTCCACCGGCCCCAAATACTTCCCAGAAGTTAAGGCCATGATAGCCTTCAGACGGCTCACTGAACTGCGGGAATTTGCCGTTGCCCCAGTTGAAGTTACCGCCGTCTACAATCACGCCGCCTACGCTGGTGCCGTGTCCGCCAATCCATTTGGTGGCGGAAGCTACTACCACGTTGGCTCCATGCTCTAACGGGCGGAACAAATAGCCACCGGCCCCGAAGGTGTTATCCACTACCAGCGGCAAATTGTGCCCAGCGGCCACGGCCGCAATAGATTCAAAATCAGGAATATTGAAACGGGGATTCCCAATGGTCTCTAAATAAAGCGCTTTGGTGTTTTCGTCAATCAAAGAAGCGTAGGTAGCGGGCTCATCATTCTTAGCGAAACGAACCTCAATGCCCAGACGCTTGAACGCTACTTTGAACTGGTTGTAAGAACCGCCATACAAGTTGCTAGAGGCAATAAAATTGTCACCGGCCTGCAAGATGTTGTTTAAGGCGATGAACTGCGCCGCCTGTCCAGAACCTACGGCCACAGCTGCCACTCCCCCTTCCAAGGCGGCGATGCGTTTCTCGAACACATCGGTAGTGGGGTTCATGATGCGGGTATAGATATTGCCGAATTGCTTTAAAGCAAACAGGTTGGCGCCATGCTCGGCATTCTCAAAAACGTAGGAAGTGGTTTGGTAGATAGGCACCGCCCGTGAACGAGTGGTGGGGTCTATTTCTTGGCCAGCGTGTAGCTGAAGGGTTTCAAAACGATAGGCATTAGACATGGTAATAGCCGGTTACAATTAGAAAATTGAACAAAAACAAGAGCCAGAAAACGGACAGATAACAGGTTTCCTCCTGCCGCTGTGCGTCAGGCCCCTAAAAGCAAAAAATTAAACTTTGAGCGTGGGGTTTAGCGACAACAGCAACAAATGTCTGCGATAGACATACTGCACATTCGCATAAGGAAAGGGAAACTAATGGATGTGTAACCATTTGCCGTCCTGGTCAGGCGCGGCGCTGCATTGTCAGAAGTGGCGTTGAATTGCTTTTCCATCTTCGTATCAATTTATATTCCCCAGGTGGCAATATGTCCCCTGAGATCAGGAATTAGCACCTTACACGGTTGGTAGGTTGCTAGAGCTTCATTGAGCCTGTCTCTCCGCTCTTCTTTATAAATCAACTACCGGAATAATTGACTTGATGCTGCAAATCTATTAACGAAATCCTTAGCACCAAATAAATATCGAAATATTTTGTAAAAAGTTTTAAAATCCCAACAAATGTTAGTAAATGGAGGAGGCTCAAAAATCATGTTCTGAAATCAAAAAATCAGCTTAAAATTCATGCACTGGGTTGAAAATCAACCTGCCCCTACCGCTCTCCAGAGAGGGCTTTCTGAAAGTGAAGCTGGGAAAAACTTGGTGCATTTTTTTGCAGTATTTAGTAATCCCCTCCACAAAAAGTTAAAGGTGGGTATCCTTTATTCAGTTCAAGTAAAGCGCAACTTGAGTTAAATATTCTTGCCCCGTCTCTATCCTTTTCTAACTTTGCCACTGTTAGTCAATTGCTATGCAAGCCTTAAAAGAAACCAATTTCCATTTTCCAGAGCAGACCGGCTTTTACCGGGGCAAGGTTCGGGACGTATATTATTTCAAAGACAAATTAGCCTTGGTGGCCACTGACCGCATCTCGGCGTTTGACGTGGTCTTGCCGCGGGCTATTCCCTACAAGGGCCAGGTTCTGAACCAGATTGCGGCCTCCTTCCTGGAGGCTACCGCTACCGTGGTGCCTAACTGGGTACTTCGCCAACCGGCCCCCAATGTGACCATTGGCCGACAGTGCGAAACGTATAAAGTGGAGATGGTGATTAGAGGCTATTTGGCGGGCCACGCCTGGCGCGAGTACAGTGCCGGTAAGCGGATGCTGTGCGGCGTTTCCCTCCCCGAAGGTTTACGGGAAAATGATCCGTTTCCAGAGCCCATCATCACCCCTACCACCAAAGCCTCTGAAGGCCATGACGAAGACATCTCCCGGGAAGAAATCCTGGCCCAGGGCATTGTTCCGGAAGAAGAATATCTACAGCTGGAGGCGTACACCAGAGCCTTGTTCCAACGCGGCACAGAACTGGCCGCCGAGCGCGGCCTACTGTTGGTGGACACGAAATATGAGTTTGGGAAAGCAGATGGCATCATTTATGTAATAGATGAAATACACACGCCTGATTCCTCAAGGTTCTTTTATTCAGAAGGTTACGCAGAAAGGCAAAACGCTGGAGAGCCCCAACGGCAACTTTCAAAGGAGTTTGTTCGTCAATGGCTCATTGAGAACGGCTTTCAAGGAAAAGAGGGGCAGCAGATACCAGAAATGACAGACGCAAAAATAACCGAGATTTCGCAGCGGTACATAGAATTGTACGAGCAGTTGTTAGGCAGAAAGTTTGTTCCGCAAGATTATGCAAGCCAACCACATACGCTGCAGGAAAGTATTGCGGCCAACATTTTTTAGATTACTTTGTTACAGATATTCCACCAAAAATTGGTAGATTCGCACTCCAAACCTTTTTGCTGTTACTTATGAAGTACACAATCGATAAAAAAGAAAATTACACGATCATCACCATAGATGAAAAAAAACTGGACACGACAATCGCTCCTGATTTGAAGTCTGAGTTTGTGAAGTTGAATGCAGAAGGTATCACCAACCTGATCCTGGATCTTACCAACGTAAAATATACCGATTCTTCCGGCCTTTCCTCTATCCTGATCGCCAATCGTCTTTGCAACTCATCTGGAGGGGTTTTGATTTTGACCGGCTTGCAAGAGCACGTGACCAAGCTGATCACCATCTCTAAACTGGAGTCTGTGCTCAACATTCTGCCTACAGTGGAAGAAGGCATTGACCGCGTTTTCCTGCACGAGATTGAGAGCGATCTCACCAAAAAAGAAGAATAGTTTCTAATCGGGCCGCAGTTTGGATTTTGAGCTGAAAATACTTGGGAGTTCCTCTGCCACCCCGTCTTTTGAACGAAACCATACCGCCCAACTACTCACGGTTGGCAACCAGATCAATCTGATTGATTGCGGCGAAGGTACACAAATGCAGCTGATGCGGTACAAAGTAAAGCATCAGCGCATTTGTAACATCTTCATCTCGCACCTGCACGGTGACCATTACTTCGGTTTGGCCGGGCTGCTGTCCACCATGCACCTACAGCAGCGCACCGGTCCCCTAAACCTCTTCGGCCCCAAAGGTTTAGCTGAAATCCTTACCCTTCAATTTAAATACGGCGGCACCCAACTCCCCTACCACATCAATTTTGTGGAGGTAGACACCACCGTTTGCAAAAAGATCTTTGAGGACAAGCACCTCACGGTGCATACGCTGCCCATGCAGCACCGCGTGCCTTGCTGTGGCTATCTGTTCAAAGAAAAACCCAAACCCCGCCACTTACTCAAAGGCAAACTCCCCGAGTTCCTGACTCCTCCCCAGTTAGTCCGCCTGAAATGGGGCGAAGACATCCGCAATGAACACGGCGAAGTGCTGGTGCGCAACCAGGACGTAACCACCGATCCTAAACGCAGCCGCAGCTACGCCTACTGTTCAGACACCAAATACAAGGAAGACATTCTACCCTATGTCACCGGAGTAGATCTACTGTACCATGAGGCTACTTTTCTGAGCGATCTGGAGCATAGGGCCACCCACACCTTCCATAGTACTGCAGCCCAAGCCGCCACCTTTGCTCAAAAAGCGCAGGTAAAACGCTTGCTCATCGGTCATTTTTCGGCCCGCTATAAAGATCTCTCGCCCTTGCTGGCCGAGGCCCAGGCGATTTTCCCGAATACGGCTTTGGCGGCGGAGGGGAAAACGATTAGTGTGTTGGAGTAGACATTCACTTGTTTTTTGATGTGGGCGGATGATGCTTTGAAAGTGAATGCCTTTTGTTGATGCCTTGGCTTGGCGGCTTTTCTCGTTGGTTCATGTACTTTCTTGTTTCATCTTTCTGGTAAGCGCTCACGGCCGCGAGGCCGCGCCTTCCGCCCTCGCGCGGTGAGTTCCGCTTCCTTCGGCTGAAGCCTCGGATGCCGGGCTCCGCCCGACACCGCAGATCTCAAGGCGCTCACCCGAAAGGCTGGAAATGGGAATGCGCGGGCTGGACAGTGGAAATGCGTTTGGAGGCGGAAGAAGTGTTATGCGTTTCTCCACTTGTATCTTTTTAGGGTGATTTTCAGAAAGTAGCCCATAAACAAAAATACTGGCGCAAGTCTGCGACTTGTGTCTACTAGGCCGGGTAGTCTCCTGACTACCTTCGCTACAAAGCAGCGAAAGGCACATTGCTGAAATTTCATTCAACCTCAAACCTGGATTTTACCTTTCAGAAACCTCAAAAATTATTCTACTAATTTAGAAGGCATTCTTCATTTCTAGCTTGTTTTTCAGGAAACAGACTAAAAACGACGGGGTTTGGCTTTATTGAATATTTGGCGCTTTCTCCCATCTTTACAGTTCCATCTTTTACTTCGCGCGCGCAATGCAGCAATCTTCTTCTCCTTCTAGCATGGGCTTCAAGAAACGGCAGCTCTTTATGGTGCTCTGCGGCATTTTCCTGACCAATGCGCTGCTAGCCGAACTGATTGGGGTGAAGATTTTCTCGGGCGAGGGCCTTTTGGGCGTGAGTGGCGCGCAGATTCCGGTGCTGGGCACCAAGCTGGATTTCAACCTGACGGCGGGCGTCATTATCTGGCCGGTGGTCTTCATCACCACCGATATCATTAATGAGTATTTTGGAAAAGAAGGCGTTAAACGAATCAGCTTTTTAACCGCGGCCCTCATTGCGTACGCTTTTCTGGTGATTGTGGTGGCCACGAACTTGCCTCCCGCCCAGTTCTGGCAGGACGTGAACAGTCAGGGGCCGAACGGCTCCACCTTTGACATCAATTTTGCCTTTCACAAAGTATTCGGGCAAGGGCTGGGAATTATAGTGGGGTCTTTGGTGGCTTTCCTGCTGGGACAATTACTGGATGCCCACGTGTTCCATTGGCTGAAGCATCTGACAGGGAGCCGTAAAATCTGGCTCAGGGCCACGGGTTCTACGTTGGTGTCACAGTTAGTAGATACCGTGGTAGTGCTGTTTATCGCGTTTTACCTTTTTGGCGATTGGGATTTGAAAACCGTGCTTTCTGTTTCGGTTATTAATTATCTCTATAAATTCACCGTGGCGGTGGTACTTACGCCCCTTCTCTACCTAGCCCATTCGGTGATTGACCGTTACCTAGCCGGAGACAGAAATGTACCCATGGAGACGTTTATCGCGAAAGAATGAGTTTATGCTGTTTTACGTAAGTTTCTGACATGCCCCAACCTCCGCTGTATCTCCTGAGTGGCCTCTGCGCCGATGAACGCTTGTTTCAGTTCCTGCAGTTAGCGCACCCAAACCCCAATGTCATCCAGTGGATTATCCCCGAGCCTCAGGACAATCTGGCTACTTACGCCACCAAACTCATCCGGCAGATAGAGCCTAATCAGGAGCCGCCCATTCTGATAGGACTGAGTTTCGGGGGCATGGTCATCCAGGAAATCGCGAAGCAGATTCCGGTCACGCGGCTGATTCTACTTTCCAGCCTGGCTAATACCCGTGAGTTGCCCTTGCATTACAGAGCTGCCGGATTCCTGCAATTGCAAAAATGGCTTCCTTTGGGTTGGTTCAAACACTGGATGGCGCCCGCCAACTGGATTTTTGGTGCGCACACGACACAGGAAAAGCGCATTTTGCAGGATATCATTCAAGATACAGATATTCCCTTTTTGCGCTGGTCTTTGCACCAAATCCTGCATTGGCAGCATCAGGCTTCCACGGAAGGCGTGGTGGTCATTCACGGCGACGCCGATAAAATTTTGCCCGTTCCGCAGCACCCCAATTTGCAGGTGATAAAAGGGGGAGAGCACCTTATAGTCTTGAGCCGGGCAATAGAAGTGAGCGCCTTGATTAACCAACACCTGCATTAAAGCGTTTTTGGGCTATTTCCTGAAAAACAGCCCAAAAACAGAAAGGCTTTCGCGTTTGCCGGGCAATCGCTTACTTTGCACAAACTTTACCTAGAACATGGCACGAATTCTCACCGGCATCCAAAGCAGTGGCCGTCCGCACCTGGGCAACCTGTTGGGCGCCATTCTCCCCGCAATAGAGCTTTCCAAAAAATCGGAGAACGATTCGCTTTATTTCATCGCAGATTTGCATTCGCTTACGTCTATTAGGGATGCGCAGGAACGCCGACACAACACGTATGCGGTAGCCGCGGCCTGGCTCGCCTTCGGGTTTGACACTGATAGAAACATTTTCTACCGCCAGTCTGACGTGCCTGAGGTAACCGAGTTGACGTGGTATCTGAGCTGTTTCGCGCCGTATCCCATGCTGGCGAACGCCCATTCGTTTAAAGATAAATCGGCGCGCCGCGGTTTGGCTGACGTGAATGCCGGTCTGTTCACCTACCCTATCTTGATGGCCGCCGACATTCTGCTCTACGATGCGCAGTTGGTGCCCGTGGGGAAAGACCAAATCCAGCACCTGGAGATTACCCGTGATGTAGCCAGTTCTTTCAACCACATTTACGGCGAAACGTTTGTGATTCCGGAGGTGAAGGTGGACGAAACGGTGATGACGGTGCCCGGCATTGACGGCGAGAAGATGAGCAAATCGTACGGCAACACCATTGACATCTTCCTGCCTGATAAGGAGCTTCTCAAGCGTATCAAGAGCATTGTATCAGACAGCAAAGGCCTGGACGAACCCAAAGATCCGGCCACGGATAATACCTTCAAGTTGTATTCATTGCTGGCCTCGGAAGAACAGATTGACACCATGCGCCAAAACTATTTAGCGGGCGGCTACGGCTACGGCCACGCCAAACAGGCGCTCTATGACCTTATTCTCAACAAGTATGAAGAGCCGCGCGAGCGTTTCCACTACTACATGAACAACCTGCATGAGATTGACGCGAAACTAGCCGAAGGTGCCGCCAAAGCCCGCGCCCTTGGAGGCCCGGTTCTGAAGCGCGTTCGGGAGAAATTAGGCTTCTAGATTTTTGTACGTTTTAGACCTGAATTTTTAAAACCAGGGCCAAAACAAACGCGCCGAAGAAGTGTTTCTTCGGCGCGTTTGCCGTTTAGGAAACCTCCAAGTAGCGTTTTTACCCTGTTTCCCGTAAAACTGCCCAAAAGCAGAAAGGCTCCTGCGCGGTTTAACCCGGCGCAGGAGCCTTTCTGCTTTTGGGCATGTGCTTGCGTTCTACACTTCGGTGCTCCAAACTTCTTCGCGCACGTTTTTGCCTACGCTTAAGATAAGGCGGGTAGGGCTGGGTACCAGTACCAGACGCGCTTCTTTGTTGGGGTACGCATCGGCTTCTACCCAAACGCCTTGCTTGCCGTTCAGTTCCTCGGCGTTGAGGGTTTCGGGCAGGTAAGCGGTAGGGAGAAGGACATCGGTATCTGGGCAGACTTTCATGTGCACATCGCCTAAGACTTCCTCCAGGTATTCCCCGAAGTTGTCGTTGAACTCGTCTTCCAAATCATGCAGCTCTTCTTCCACGTCATCGTAGCGGTTATCGTTATAGGAGAGTTTGCTAAGCTCCTGCTTTTTCTGGATGATGGTTACCAGCGCAGTATTCAGTTCCTGGATATTCATGCGTTCTTATTTTTTACAAATTTTATAACATCTGAGACTATATGCAAGCGGCCACGCCAAATACCCGCTCTAAATACCTATTTTCTTTCCTGCTCAATTATTCTATTTTTACAGAAATGTCCTTGTAAACAGACCTATCTTAAAAATTCTCTCCTATGGCCGAACCCATCGATTTTCTTCCCCTCAACGGTACAGATTACATTGAATTCTACGTGGGCAACGCCAAACAGAGCGCCTACTTCTATCAAAGTGCGTTCGGGTATGAGTTGGTGGCGTATGCCGGGCCCGAGACCGGTGTACGGGACAGGGCCTCTTATGTGTTGCAGCAGGGCAAAATTAGGCTCATGCTCACCACCTCGCTCCTGCCCGACTCGCCCATCTCTGAGCACGTGCGCCTACACGGCGACGGCGTGAAAGTGATGGCCCTGTGGGTAGACGATGCGTTCATGTCCTATGAAGAAACGGTAAGCCGGGGCGCAAAATCGGCGGGCGAGCCGCAGACCCTGACCGATGAGTTTGGCGAAGTGCGGGTGGCTTCTATCTACACCTATGGCGAAACCATCCATACGTTTGTGGAGCGCAAGAACTACACCGGGGCTTTCATGCCGGGCTACGTAGCGCGCAAAAGCACCTTTCCCGTGGTGCCGGTGGGCCTGAAACACGTAGACCATTGCGTGGGCAACGTGGGTTGGGGCGAAATGAACACCTGGGTTGACTTTTATGCCAAGGTGATGGGCTTCCAACTGCTGCTCACCTTTGACGACGAAGACATCTCCACCGAATACTCGGCGCTCATGTCAAAGGTGATGAGCAACGGCAACGGCTATGTGAAATTCCCCATCAATGAACCCGCCGAAGGCAAGAAGAAATCGCAGATTGAAGAGTACTTAGACTATTACCACAGCCCGGGCGTGCAGCACATCGCCATTGCCACCGATGATATTGTGGCCACCGTAGGTGAGCTGCGCCGGAGAGGCGTGGAATTCCTGAGCGTACCGGCCTCGTACTACATTGATTTAGCCGAGCGTGTGGGGGCCATTGAGGAAGACATGAAGCCCATCCAAGATCTCAACATTCTGGTAGACCGTGACAATGAAGGCTATCTGCTGCAAATCTTCACCAAACCAGCGCAAGACCGACCTACGGTTTTCTATGAAATCATTCAACGCAAAGGCGCCAAATCCTTCGGGAAGGGGAACTTCAAGGCGCTTTTTGAATCAATTGAGCGTGAACAAGCCCTGCGGGGTAACTTATAACCTTATATAGCCGTTTTGAGACTGTTTTCCCTAAATCAGCCTCAAAACGCATTCGTCCTTTTCTATAAAACTATGCAAAACAATTTATCACTGGAGCCAGCCGTATTAAACAAAGTAAATACCTGGTTAGAGGGTGCTTATGACCAAGACACCAAAACCGAACTGCAACGCTTGATTGACAGCCAGGATGCAGATACGTTGACCGATTCGTTCTACAAAGACCTGGAGTTTGGCACCGGCGGCTTGCGCGGCATCATGGGCGTGGGCAGCAACCGCATGAACCGCTACACCGTGGGCATGGCTACCCAGGGCCTGAGCAATTACCTGCTTAAATCCTTCCCCGGCCAGTCCATCAGTGTGGCTATTGCGCATGACAGCCGTAACAACAGCCCCTACTTTGCCAACGTGGTAGCTGATGTGTTCAGTGCCAACGGCATTAAAGTGTACTTCTTTAGTGAGCTTCGGCCTACGCCCGAGTTGTCCTTCGCTATTCGTCATTTAGGTTGCCAGAGCGGCGTGGTCTTGACGGCTTCGCACAACCCCAAAGAATACAACGGCTACAAAGCCTACTGGAACGACGGTGGCCAGGTAACGGCTCCGCACGACAAAAACATCATTGCTGAGGTAAACAAAATCACCTCTTTGGATCAGGTGAAGTTTGAGCGCAACGAAGCCAACGTGGAATTCATTCTGGACGAGGTAGACCAGGCCTATCTGGATAAAGTGGCTACCTTAAGCGTAGACCCGGCCATGATTCAGCGCCAGAAGGATCTGAGCATCGTGTTCACGCCTATCCACGGAACCGGTATCACATTAGTACCACGCGCGCTGGAGCGTTTCGGGTTTACGAACGTGCACGTATTGGAGGCTCAGGCTACGCCCGACGGAAACTTCCCTACCGTGGTGTATCCCAACCCCGAGGAAAAAGACGCCATGAACCTGGCCATGCAGAAAGCCGAAGAGCTGAACGCCGAGCTGGTATTGGCCACCGACCCAGACGCGGACCGCGTGGGCATTGCCGTACGTGACCTGAAAGGCCAGTTCGTGCTGCTCAACGGAAACCAGACCGCCGCCCTGCTTACCTATTACATTCTACAGGCCTGGCAAAAAGCGGGCAAACTCACCGGCAAAGAATACGTGGTGAACACCATTGTAACCACCGACCTCATCAACCGCGTGGCCGAAGGTTTCGGCGTGGATTGCTATGAGACCTTGACCGGCTTCAAGTACATTGCCACCATCATGCGCGAGAAAGAAGGCCAGGCTCAGTACATCTGCGGCGGCGAGGAAAGCTACGGTTTCTTAGTGGGTGATTTCGTGCGCGACAAAGACGCGGTTTCTGCCTGCGCCATGATTGCCGAAATGGCGGCCGCTGCCAAAGACCAGGGCAAGAGCCTCTTCGAGCTCATGATTCAGATGTACCAGGAGTACGGCTATTACAAAGAAGACCTCATCTCTTTGACCAAAAAAGGCCACCGCGGGGCGCAGGAAATCCAGGAGATGATGCAGGAACTGCGCGAGAATCCACCCCAAACCATTGCGGGCTCGGCCGTGACCGAGCTGATTGACTACAAAACCGGCTTCCGCCGGAACCTGCGTACTGGCGAAGAAAGCGCCACCGGCCTGGAAAGCGCCAACGTACTCCAGTTCCTCACCGAAGACGGCACCAAAGTATCGGCCAGACCATCGGGCACCGAGCCGAAGATCAAGTTCTACTTCAGCGTACGCGAGCCTTTGGCTTCTGCCGCTGATTTCGAGAAAACAGGCCAGAAACTGAACGACAAGATTCAGGCGATCATCTCAGACCTACACCTGAAATAAGCGCAATGAATTTTAAAACAGAAAGCCCTTCCTGCCTGTTACAGGAAGGGCTTTCTGTTTTAAGGCTCCTTTGGTGAAAACAGGCCTTAAACTGGTTAAATGTCAGAAGCGATATCTTTCTGGCAAGTTTAATGGGTTGGCATGAATTGAACTTAACCATGAACTTACAGACTTGAACAAGCAAGAGCCTAAAATAGCGTCCTGAATAAAGTCTATTTTTATCCTAATTTTTGAAAACTATAGCCTATTAATAGAGTATTCTTGGTTGGAAGGATTTCAAAAGTTTTGCCGTAACCGTTCTGCATAGCTGCGTGGCTACGTCTTAAAAGATTTAGGCAGTGCCTAATTGTGCATCTGATTTTAATCCCGTATTTTTAACCAAGGCTATCTTACCTATGGCTGAGAAAAGGCATGAACCACAGGTCTTTGCCTTTCTGTTCACTTTCTTCACGAATTCAAGAATGTGATATAATAAATTTTACTTTTTTTCGATATTTAGAAAGAGGTTCCCACACTTAAGAAGCAAGACTATTTGATATAACTATTACTACCCTCCTACATCTGGATCATCTACCCCAATACCCCCTGTTTCTGGATAGGCAGACTGAATAGTTCTGTACCGTTTTCTTCTTCTGAATGTTAACCTGATTTAGTATTGTTTACTTTTTTCAGACAACCGAATGCATTCATTCAAAAGCTATCTGCTGATATTTGCGGTCTATCTCTATAGCTCCTCTTTGCTTTATGGGCAGACTCCTTGCGGGGCTGCTATTACCCCCATTGGCACAGATCCGGTCTGTTATGGGACTCCTTTATCTGCAACACCTACAGGCCCTGGATTTAAGTACCAATGGCAAAGAAATGGGGTGAATATCATAGGTGCTACTAAACCCACCCAACCAGTGGAAGCTGACGGGGATTATTCGGTTATTGTATCTGGGACAACTTGTAGGTTAGACACCTCAGACGTGGTGGCGGTGAAACTCATTGAACAGGAAGCCAAGTTCAACGCCAACGAAAAAGAGAGAGATACCCCGCAGTCGCCTCCTCCCCTGTGCGGAGTTCCAGTTACCTATACCTTGGAAAATGAATCAACGGGCAATAACTTGACTTACCAATGGGAGATATTGGACGGAAACAAACAATCGGTACCCGTAACCACTGCCGAATTTGTGGCTCCATCCAATAACACCGTTGAAAACCCCGTCATCCGTTTTTACCAGAAAGGCCAGTACACCATCCGGCTGAAGATTATTGGGGAATGCAACCCCGGGGGAGAAGACGGCCCGTTGGACACCCTAGATATCAGAAATCCTAACGTGGAGCGCGACGGCAGATACGTGCATGAGGAACAAGTGGTAGTGGTGTACCCGCAAATACAGCCGCAACCTTTAGAGTTTTGCCTTGATCCTACCGCTGGCCCCACCGTAACCCTTAATGGACGACAGCTCATTGGTGAGCCAGACGGCAATTTAGGGACTATTGATCCTGCATCCTTTGTCTGGACAGTGCCCAATGGAGTCACCATTAGTGGGAATGCTACTTCAGACAACCCAACTTTCCAGTTCCCAAATGTGGCTGGCGCCTACACCTTGACGGTAGATTTCGCGAATGAATGCGAAAAGGCAAGTGGACTAAGGGGTGAACCCACTGAGATCACCGTCACGTTTAATCCTTTGCCTGACAAACCCACTATTGCCAGACCAGAGGTATTTGTGTGCGAAGGCGAAACTTATACCATCAATCCTAGCCCAAACCCGAACAACCAAAACAGACTGTACAACTTCTATACTGCTCCTACCGGAGGTTCACCGCTGAACACGGGAGGTCCACAACCTATGTTCTCCGTTGGCCCTTTGACTGGCAGAAGGGTAATCTATATCTCTGCCTTTGAGAATGGCTGCGAAAGTGCTGATCGTACTATGTTCACTATCAATATTATCCAGCAGGAACTTAAAAACGAAATTTCCACAGACCAAAGCATCTGCGCTGAAACCAAACCCAACACCTTAACGGGTTCCAACGCGACAGTGGGTACTGCCACCCCCATCTACCTATGGGAAAGCCAGACAGCTTCCGGCACTTTCACCGCCGCTGCGGGTACCAACGACCAACAGAACTACTCTCCGCCAGTGCTCCAGGAGACCACCATCTATAGAAGAACGGTGACGTTTGAGGGTTGCAGCTTGCCTAACTTCAGCAATGAGGTGACCGTTGAAGTACTGCCAGTTATTGAGCCTAGTGAAAACATCATTGAAGTAGACAAAGAGGTAGTCTGCAAAGGCGATGTTCCTACCTTAACCGGTAACCTTCTTAGCGGTGACATTGAGTACGTGTGGGAAAGCAGCACCACCAGCGCCACCACGGGCTTTATTCCGGCGGTGGGCTCAGATAACACCAACGGAGCGCTGTTTACCCCTGGCTTTATCACCCAAACCACCTGGTACCGCAGAACGGCCAAGTACCGGAACACCAATTGCGATCCGGTACCTTCCGCAGAGGCGATACAAGTGACCATTGATGAATTACCGGCAACTCCTGTGGTGGTAGCCGCAGCGGTATCTACCTGTCAGGGTGGTTCCGCCACGTTGGAAGTAGTGCCAGACGCAACTGGTAACGGTACCCTCACATACAATTGGTACATAGGGGAAGCTGACGGAACACAAACGCTTATTGGTTCTGGAACCCCCTTCGTTACGCCGGCATTAACACAAAACACCACATTTTATGTGGAGGCTGAGAATGAAAACGAGTGTGTAAGCCTCCGCCGTACCTCTGTCATGGTGACCGTGCTTCCTATTACCGCCAATGCCGGACGTGATACCACCATCATAGAAGGGCAATCTACTACGCTAAGAGGAACTGGGGCACCGGGCGCAACCTATTCCTGGTCTCCGGTCACTGGGCTTAGCAACCCTAATGTGGCCAATCCGGTAGCTACCCCTACTGAAACGACTATTTATACGCTAACCGTCACCAACGGTGACCTGGAGTGTGTGGCCACAGATGAGGTGACCGTAACGGTGATCCCGCGCATTAAGATTGTGAACACCTTCAGCCCTAACAATGACGGCGTAAACGAAGTCTGGGAGATTGAAAACATCCAGAACTACCCAGAAGCCACCGTTGAGATCTTCAACCGCTACGGTGCCCAGGTATTCAAATCCAATATTGGATATACGCAGCCTTGGAACGGAACGCACAATGGCAATCCGCTGCCGCTGGCTACCTATTATTACATCATCCATTTAAATAAAAATGAGAAGCCTTTCACCGGCAGTATCACCATTATCAAATAAGCAGATGAAGAAAAATATAGGCGCTTTTCTGGTTCTGCTGCTTCTCACTGCCCCCGCCTGGGGACAACAGCGGCCGCAGTACAGCCAATACATGATCAACAGCTATTTGCTGAACCCGGCCATTACCGGCATTGAAGATTACACCGAAGTCAAGATTGGAACCCGCCAGCAGTGGGTGGGTCTGGAAGGGGCCCCCAAAACCTACCATGTAAGTGCCCACACGCCCCTGAACAAACAGGTAGCCAGCATTAGAAACGCAGGCAAAGGCATTACCAGCACCCGCACCGTGAATAAAAACCGATTCTCGCGGGCGTATCCGCACCACGGGGTAGGTATTCAGGCCATCAGTGACCGGACGGGCCCGCTGCGGAGAACCAATGTGAACCTGACCTATGCGTACCACTTGCCTATTACCCGAACCATTACGGTGTCTATGGGAGCCAGCGCCGGTATCTTGCGCAACAGCATCAACCCCGGTGAAGCCACGTTCACTAGCCCAGATCCGGCTATTTCCAGTGACTACGTGAACCGTAATTACTTTGACCTGGGCCTGGGCACCTGGATCTACTCCAACAGTTTCTTCGTGGGGCTCTCGGGCGCGCAGCTCATCAAAAGCAACAGAGACCTGAACCCCAGTGAAGAAAATGAAGGGCCAAACAATGTGCTGCAAAAACATTATATCGCCACGGCAGGCTACAAATTTGATGTGGGCCAGGAAGTTACCTTGATTCCTTCCGTATTAGCCAAATTCACCTCTCCCAGCCCCACTACCCTGGACTTCAACCTAAGAGCCATCTATGCGGATCGGGTTTGGGCGGGCGTCTCTTACCGGAACGAGGATGCTTTTGCCTTGATGACCGGCGTAAACATCAGCCACATCATGGATGTAAGCTACTCCTATGACTACAACACCTCCCCGCTGAATATCTCCAACTCCGGTACCCACGAAGTGGTGCTAGGCCTGAAACTCTTCAACAGAGGCAAAGTGATCTGCCCTAGATGGATGCATTAATCTGTCATTGGTGATGAAAACGGAAGCGGCCCCTTTCATAGAGATGGGCCGCTTCCGTTTTCAGGCCGTTTTTCAGAAAAGGAGGCAAAACGGTATTTTCTACGATAATAGCATAGAGGCAACCCCTTGCGGTTGCCCTTTTCCCCTCCCATGCTATATTCCAGACAATGTACGGACAGGCCGCACCCTGTCCAATCTCTTTCGGAAACGGGTCTTGCAACGGCAGAAAACTTTATACCAGAGAAAATGGCAAAGGGCAACCACAAGGGGTTTCTCCATCATAGAAATGCCCACCTCTTACCAAGAGTTACGATAGTTTAAAACTACCAGATTACATGTGATTGACTTTCAATATTTTATTGTATTATTAAAGTGTATTAGACTAACATTTTCGAGATTTGTTAGTCTAATACACTATTCAGTTAGTCAGCATTTTAAAGTATGATACCGGAAAAATAATATTCCTACATCTCCTTTTTCACTCTCTGTACTGTGGATACACTCACATCGCAAAGTTTGGCGGTTTCTCTGATAGAATAGCCTTCTTGTAGCTTCTTAACGACTTGCTTGTATTCTTTGAGCATTTCGGTCTTGCCTTTCTTGCTGCCTTCTGGTCTGCCTAGTACTACTCCTTTACGCTTTGCTTCTGCTATACCAGAGTTGATGCGTTCTACTGTGGTTTCACGTTCCATCCTACCAATATCTGTTAGCATTGTCACCATAAACATACCCATGCTATTTACAGAGCCGTTGGCGTTCAATGTTTCTATCTGGTAGTTCAATACCACCACAGATACTTTAAGTTCGTGTAACTCTTCTATAGTGGCAAGAACCTGTGGAGTATTCCTTCCAAGTCTGGATATTTCATGCACCAACACTTTATCGATTTGCTTTGCTCTGGCAAGTTCCAATATGCGTTGGATGCCTTGACGCTCTGAGTTCTTCTTTGCCCCGGAAATCTTTTCGGTCACCACTTCTATGATGTCAAGACCTTTGCCGTTGGCATAGCTAGTTAATTCCGATAGTTGGCGGTCTGTACTTTGACCGTTGCTGGATACTCTCAGCAGTAGGGCTGCTTTCTTCATAAGCCAAAGATAGTAAATTGTGTTCAATTAAACTATAGTTTTCAGGAACACGGCAAACCAATAAAAAAAGATGCGTCTGTACTCAGTATGGGTAGTTTTTTTCGGGAGGGATTATTTGAACACAGCTATTGGTTTTGAATACATTCCAAGGATGCTGTTTACCCCCCCACCCTTTCCTTTCTGAATTCGTGTATGTTTGATGGAGCCATGGTATGGATAAGGGGCACCAGAAACATTAGACCCCCGCCCCCAATGGTTTTTCGTTCTCATGGAAGAATAATATATTCTATAAGTAGTTACCTAAGTAGGGAAAGCAAAACAACGGGTTGGGTTAGTATATGATAAGGTATTTAGACATTCTAAGCAGTTATAGGCTACTTCTATTGGAGATTGGTCTGTTCCTCACCACATGGGGAAACAACTTGTTATCCGCTTTGAAATGATTGTTTTCGGTATCAATCCTTTATGATGTCTGATTATTTCTTCAATAAAAAAAGACCAGAGATTTATTCCCTAGTCTTTCCTTTGATTTATATATTATGTAATACGCTTAGACATAGTATATAGTAAATTTTTATATTTGGTTTTATGATTTCTTGTTAAATATTTAAAGTCAATTTTAATATTCTCGCTGCCTGTCTACTCTAGCGAGCAGTCAGCAGAATACTTCGTAACATTGCTTCATCTTATTAATTTATATATTATTTAGAATATAGAATTTGATTTTTTGATTTCCTTCTTTAAATCTTTCTCTTTAAGGAATCCAAGGTCTTTAATCTCCTTTTCATAGAAATCTAATAGATTGTACTGAATAGCAATATGCTTCACATTTAGAATAGATTGCTTGTCATACTCAATGATAGCAGTCTTAATCATTTTCCTTATTATGGATTTTTTAGATTTCTCAATTTGTTGTTGGTTTAAAGTAGATGTGGTTTTATGACTATCGTTATTACTAGCTGCCAAACCATTTCTTGCTTGAAACACACTTTTTACAGACAAGTCAAAGAAATGTATTGCCTTGCATCTGTTCGGTCTTGTAGATGTTCTCTCTCTGAAATCAAAGAAATTGGTAAGGTTGGAAGAAATTAAATATTTTATAAATTCTTCATCAAACAACGAATCTAAATCTATTGAGTACTTCTTACTTTGTAAATAGCTGTTCTTTAAGCGTAGTTCAAATCTATACACATCATTCTCCTTATCATGTGTTAGATGTTCATCATGTAGAACAGTTATAGATTGCTTGTGTCCCTTTGCTTGTAGTTCTTTGGTTTTATTGTAGATAGTAACTCTCTTTCCAGTATGATTACTTCCTAAATAGAAAGTTGGTTTGAAATTACCGGGAATTATATAACCCTCAACATCAATAGAACCGAAGAAATCTATAGTCTTTACTCTGGTGTTGAAAAGATAATCCTGCTTGTTGTTGAACATCTCAATAAAAATATCACGGATATTGTCTCTAGTATCAATGAACAAATCAATGCAACTGAAATTATTAATCTTTAGATGAAAGGTATTCAAGAATAATTTGATTTTACTCTGACAGTCTTTCTTTCTAAATAATTCATTATTAATTTTCAGACCTATCTTGTCTTCAAACATCCCACGACCATCCAACTGAGTTGAACCGATTAGAATATTATTGTATCTTACTTCATAGGTCAAGTTGTAGTTGGTAGTTGACTTATTCTTGTTAGTTAAGGTAAATCCATCGTATTCATATACGTTGCTGTAGTTCGTGTTGGTAATCTGGTATAGATTGAAATAGCTGGTGTTATAACTATCTTGTTCTTTTAGTGTTATTTCTAGCTTGTCTAAGCCACTCACATAATTTGTTATCACTTAGTATTAATTATTTTTTAGTTCCGTTTGGATGAACCCGGATATGGCTTTGTGTTCAAATAGAAACTTGCCGTTGTAGGACAAGATTTCAACTTCGTTATCTTTGAGGAATCTCTTCAATTTGAAATGCACTGTGCTTTTGTGCTTACCAACCATGTTTTTGATGAAATCAAAATCCACGTAGATAGTGTCATTTAGAATGTATCTTATCATTTGTCTTGTTATTTTTTATTATATATAAATTATAAGACGCTTTGTTTTAAAACACATAGAAGAAAATGAGATATATTTTTTATTCTCACATTGAATCTTATTCTCACATATAAAATCTATAACTTTTTGCCATGAAAAAAGCCCACCAGCTTTGGGGCTGTGGGCTTTTCACTAGGAGGCTATTTAAGGCTATTTTTAAGCCCGTGGCGGAACGCTCTATATTGTGTTATACATTCTCTTCTATTGCTTCTAGCTTTGCTTGTACGGCTTTTATTTTGGCTTTGTCTGCTTGCTTATCTTTAACATTCCTCAGTAAATCTTCTGGTGTATTCTTTACATATTTTCTCAGTACCACACTCGAAACAGACCCTAGCATCAGAAGAATTTCAGGCTCAGTATATCTTTGTTGCCATAGGCGTGTACAAAATCCCCTACGATTACTGTGACTTGACAATAATTCATGCTTGTAATGAAAAGTTATGAATTTTTCTTTCAGTCGCTCTCTCTTAATTTGAATAGGCTCTGTATTGATTTGATGTAATTCAAAAACTTCTTTGCAAATCTTCTTTATTGTCTTATTGTAATTTTCAACCGAAACTAAATTAAGGTTGTATTTATATTTTTTTAAAATTTCTTCGATTTTTGGGTCTAATGCTAATGGGATATTGAAATCTCCATCGGTTTTTTGTGTCTTACCTTGCAACATTTCATTATCAATCCACCAATACGACCGTTTGATGTCTGAATAACGAAGACCCGTATAGTTACCAAACAAACATAAATCTATATATTTTACATAAGATGGATTGCAAGTATCTTTAAACTCCCAAAGCAAATCCAACTCTTTTTCAGTTAGGTATATTATTTCTTTCTTTTCTTTGACTACTTCATACTTTTTATAGCCTTTGTTTATTTTCAAATCCTTTTCATCTTCCAGCCACTTTAAAAAACTCTTCAACTTGTTTACATGACTACCAAAGAAATTATTGTAATATTGTTTACCATCCTTAGCAAACATTAAGTAATGGGCGTACGAATTATATAATTCATAATTAAACACATCATAAGTAAGAATTGTATTGGTAGCATCAACAAATTCCAAGAATGTTTTTATCCAATGTGTCAAATCTCTCTTAAAACTATCACTTCTACTGAAAAACTTGTTTGGATATTCCTCTAAGTATTTTCTTATTTGAGAATCTTCATGGCTTTCGTTCCTATAACCTTTCCGGTTTAGTTCTCTTTCAAGTTCTTCTATTTTTTTGAGTTCATTTATATGAAACTGTTTCCGTTCCGGGATTTCCAAGCTTTCGAGATAGTCCAGTAAGTTGGTAATCTTTGTTTTTCTGTTTTCAACATTCAGGATTTTAGCATCTTCCTTTTTCTGTTCTTCAATTTCAGATAGACGCTTTTCGTATAGTGGTTTAACCTGTGCGAAATCTGGATTGGGTAGCGTGTCAGCAACATCTTCTAGGAGTTGTTGGGTCTGCCTTATCTTCAAATTGATGGAAGATGCTTCACCATACTTCGTTTTAACCATGCCTGTGACACTATCAAACTTGTGTCGTTCTATCTTGACGTTTAAGGATAACGAATGAGGAATACGCTTGTAGGTATAGCGAACGTGCAACATGCACAGACCCTTAGAATCCGGTGCTTTCAGGTATGCTTTGGTTGTATATGATGCCATCAGAATAGTGCAGTTTGTAAAATACTATAACAAAGATAGTTATTTCTATAATATTAGATTAACATTCAACTAACACTATTTTAAAAACCTTGTTTAAGCGCACCAGAGAGGCATAAATAAAAAAGCCCACCTCTTACCAAGAGGTGGGCATTTCTATGATGGAGAAACCTAATAGATTATGACTTTACCGCCGTAATGGTTTGGATGGTGCCGTCTGGGTTGTGGGTCAACTCAGTCACTTTGATGTTACGCAGGTACGTTTTGCCGGACAACTGGGTGTCATGGTAGAAAATGTACCACTTCCCTTTGAACTCTACAATAGAGTGGTGGTTCGTCCAGCCTTCTACCGGATTCAGAATCACTCCTTTGTAGGTGAAAGGGCCGGTTGGCGAATCTCCCACGGCGTAGGCAATGTTGTGGGTGTCGCCGGTGGAGTAAGAGAAGTAATACTTGCCGTTAAACTTGTGGATCCAGGCTGCTTCAAAGAAACGCTTGTTGTGGTCAGTAGCGGGTATGAGTTTGCCGTTCTCGTCCAGGAGTTGCACGTCTTTCACGGGGCCATCAAACCCTAACATATCGGCGCGCATCTTGGCCATTTTAGGCAGCAGGGCATTGCCTTTGGCTGGCTCAGGGGCGGCGGTAGAATCATATTTGCCGGTAGCCCAACGCTGTAATTGACCGCCCCAGATACCACCGAAGTACATGTAAGAAGTACCATCGGTATCTGTGTAGACGGTGGGGTCAATGCTATAAGAACCGGCAATGGGTTTGGCCTCTGGTTTGAAAGGGCCCGTAGGGGAAGTAGAAGTGGCCACCCCTATCCGGAAGATGTCTTGTTTGTCCTTCGCCGGGAAGTAGAGGTAATACTTTCCGTTCTTGAATGCGGCATCTGGAGCCCATACCTGGCGTCCGGCCCAGGGAATATCCTTGATGTCCAGCGCTACCCCATGATCGGTTACTTTCCCGTCCACGTCATCCATGGAGAAAACATGGTAGTCCCGCATGTCAAAATGGTCACCGTTATCATTCTCCGGGGTACCGGCATCAATGTCATGCGAAGGGTAAATGTAGATTTTACCGTTGAAAACATGGGCCGATGGATCTGCGGTATAAATGTCCGTGACCAAAGGCTGAGAAAGGTACTTAGAAGCAGCGGTGTCTGGGGCGGTTGCGGCAGAAACCGAGACGTCACTTTGCGCATCTGAGGAGGGCGTTTCTGTTGCCTGCGTCTGCTTTTGGCAGGCGCTGGTAAAGGCAGAGGCAGCTACGAAGACCAAAGGCAGGTACTTGGCAGATCTAAACTTTATCATCTTTTCAATTGTGGTTTTGGGTTAGTCTGGTGAATATAAGCAAATCTCCCGTGCCCATTGCAACCGATTTCAGTAAAATTTGACAAGATGTACTTAAGCAGCAAAGAGCACGCTGCGTTTTTGCCATAATTTTGCAGAAACAGCTTAAAAACGGAATATATCTCCTCTTCCTTTGATTTATATCCTACATAGTGCGTCTTACCACCATTGATGCAATCCCCTTGCCCTAGAGGAGCAGACTGAAAAGTAGCACTATAATCTACCATCCAGCTTTAGCTGCCTTTAAAAGCCTGTCTGCGCAGGACAATTCACAACCAACGGATGGTGCTTGTTTTTAACGTGTTTTGGTAAAAACGGCCCAGAAAGGGAAAGCTACTGAATAGCACTTATCCCAACTCCTTTCATTTTAAGGCAACCCTTCCAGAAAAAATCTTCGTTTAAGAGGGAGATAATAAGACACCCCCATAAATAACGTATAAGTATGGTTCTGAAACACCCCAACCTCAACGTAACAGAGAGCTTTGAAGAGTCAGTTGTTTCTCAAAAAATTGAGGAGTCCAGGGAGGCTGAATTTGTGGATGCCCACGTGGACTCCCCATCTAAAGAAAACCCTTTGCCCCGGGTGGTTCTCCGGCCCAATACGTATTCTTTGTTAGACGGTGAATGGAAGTTCTCCCTTGACCAGGAAGACCGCGGCCTACGGGAAAGCTGGTATCTGGGCCATAAATACACGCACACCGCCAACTGGCCTGGTTCTGTAGAAGAGCACATGGCCAAAACCAAAGGAGAACTGGAAACGCCCGCCTGGCAAGATAAATTGATTGCCTGGTATGAGCGGGAATTCACCCGGCCAGAGAAACTGGAAAGCGGCGGAAAAAGGATCTACCAGATCACCTTTGGGGCGTGTGGGTATGAAACCAGGGTTTGGCTCAACGGCCGGCTCTTAACCGATGTGGAAGGCGGCGAGGTGCATTACGGGGAATACAACTCCTTTTCCTTTGAGATAAACGAAGACCATCTGCTGCCCGTGAACTACCTGACGGTGCGCATCTCGCACAGCATGGACGCCGAGGTGCCCCGGGGCAAGCAGGAATCGCACGTGTACAAACGGGGCGGCATCTGGTACCAGACGTACACCGGGGCGGTACGAAGCGTGTGGCTGGAAACCGTGGAGCGCAACCGCCTGCGCTCCAGGGTGGGGGTACAGGGGCTCATTGAAGACTCGCTGGTACGCTTCAACTTCACCACCAGAATCCAAGACCCGGGCAACTACACGCTCCGGCTCAACATCTTTGAAAGAAACGCCCCAGATGACACCGCCCCGCTGGCCACCTCAGACTATGAACTAAGGCTGGAAGCCGGGCAGAAACAGCAGTACGTGGTGATTGAAGTGCCCGATGCCCAGCTCTGGAGCCCTGAAGACCCGCATTTGTATAAGTTTGAAGCCCAACTGATAGACTCCACCGGTTACGCCTCTGAGATTGCCGGGCACTTCGGGCTGCGTAAAATTGAGGCCCGCGGCAGGCATATCTACCTCAACAACCAGGAAATTTACATTGACGGTATCCTGTACCAGCCGGGCACGGCTACGTACGAAGAGATGAAACGCCACCTGTACGCCATGAAAGAACTGGGCTGTAACCTGGTGCGCGTGCACATTGCCGGAATTGACCCCCGCATTTACAACCTGGCCGACGAGATGGGAATGTTGCTGTGGGTGGAAGTACCCAGCCCCCACTCCTCTACCAAGCGCAGCCGCGAAAACCACCGGATTGAACTGCTCCGCATGCTGGCCCTTATTGAAACCAACCCGTCGGTGATCATCTGGAGTTTGTACAACGAGGACTGGGGCGCGCAGGACATCGCCACCAACCCAGAAACCCGGCAATACATCATGGATACTTTTCACTTCATGAAAATCAAATACCCGCAGTTTCTGGTGGTGGACAATGACGGCTGGCAGCACATTTCCTTTGAAGGGAAAATCAAGTCAGATTTGCTGACGGCCCACATTTACACGCCCAAACTAGCCAAGTGGAAAAAAGTGCTCAACAAACTCACGGCCGGCGAACTGGACGAGGTAGCGGTGTTACCGCTGGTCATTGGCGACCAGTACTTTTACCGGGGCCAAACCCCGTTGATTGTGAGTGAGTGGGGCGGTTTCGGGTTCTCAGATTACGGCGGGCCCGCAGGTTCAGAAGAACGCACCTCCCGGATTCTGGCCTTCAAGAAGGAACTCCGCAAACGGCGCATTGCCGGTGATGTCTACACCCAGGCCACCAACATTGAAGAAGAGAAAAACGGGTTGATCGACTTCCATACCGGTGAACTGTTGGTACCGGCTGGTTTGCTCAGCAGCCGTGAATTTGAGAAGAAGGCAACCAAGAAGGTGAAAAGCAGCAAGAAAAAGAGCAAGGAATAACCGGCCTAGCCCTTTGCTTGTTATGGTCACTCCCGTTTCAGGGGCGTTTTTCTCAAAACACCTCTAAAACAGGAGTGACCTTCTATACATCGGCCTCTGTCAAAGACAGCTGCCGAAACATTCTTGCTTTCATTTTGTCATCCATCCATCTGCCAACCTAAAAACAACACGATGAAAAAACTTTTGCTCCTGCTCTTTTGCCTGTGCACGTTCCAGGCGTGGTGCCAGAACCTGGCGCAGCCAGACCGCCTCAAAACCAAGCAAGGCGACTTAGTGATTCAGCCGGTCACGCATGGGGCGGTGGTCTTGCAATGGAATAACAAAACGGTTTGGGTTGATCCCTACGGAGGGGCGGCCCTGTTCAACGGCCTGCCCAAACCCGACCTTATTCTCATCACTGATATTCACGGCGACCACCTGGATCTGAAAACCCTGCAGGCGCTGTCCATTTCCAACACGCCCGTTGTAGCCCCCCAGGCCGTAGTGAATCAACTGCCCGAACCCCTGAAATCTAACGCCATCACACTGCAGAACGGCGGCCAGACCAAACAACTGGAAATAGATATTCAGGCCGTTCCCATGTACAACCTCCCCGAAACCGCCGATTCCCGTCACCCCAAAGGTCGTGGCAACGGGTATGTCCTTACCATGGGCAAGAAGAGAATCTACCTTTCCGGCGATACGGAAGACATACCTGAAATGCGGTCGCTCAAGAAGATTGACGTGGCGTTTGTTTGCATGAACCTGCCTTTCACCATGGACATTGATCAGGCCGCGTCGGCCGTACTGGGTTTCAAACCTAAGATCGTATACCCCTATCATTACCGGGGCCAAAACGGCTTAAGTGATGTGAATGGGTTCAAAACCAAAGTGGAGGCGGGCAATAAGAAGATAGAGGTACGCCTGCGGCAGTGGTATCCCCAGAGCTAAACCCTTCTAAGGGCTGGTGGTCATCACCAAAAGGTGTTTACATTTCTTATTTTAGGCTCTTTTTAGTAAAACGCGCCTAAAACAAAAGCTGGTCTCCCCTATAGAAAGGAGAAACCAGCTTTTGTTTTTAGAGCTTGTTTAAATTTTGGATTCGTAAGCTAGGATAAAAACCTACAAGCGGTTGTAATCTGCTTCTTCAGAATTGGTGGAATTACTATCCAGGGGTTGGTCGTTCATGCGTACGCCGTTGGCGCTTCCATCCATGGCGTCATAGCTGCCTTCAAACTCAAACCCGGGGCCTTGGGTATCAGACTCTTTGCTTTCAGGGTCATTGGCGCCGTAGCCGGTTAGTTCGTTTCCACCAATGTGCAGGTTCTCCAGCTTGTCTTTCTGATCGTTCCGCTGCAGGTCTCCGTTGGGCCCAACGTTACGCTTGGCCGAAGGGTCTGGGCTGTTGCCCATGGTATTCCGGTCGTTGTAATCATCGTGGATGTTCTTGGCGTTTGCTTCGTCTTTGTCTTTATCGTCGTTGAAAATATCTAGGATAGCCATGGTCTTTAAAGTTAGGTTCTGCTTCTGTTTACGGACACCAGTACAGGTGGTTTAGCTGGGCGACATCTCTGGTCAAATGGATGATATAAATAAAGAAAGAGAACCTGCTTTGGGCAAGTTCTCTCTCTTTTATTGAACAGACGTGAAACGGGCATTAGTGCTTTTTGCCTTTTTTACCTTTCCCGTTGCTGTTCCCGTGGTTATTCTTTTTCTGCTGACCAGGCGCATAGGCCCGCGCCGACTGGTCTCCGTTTACTTTCTTGGCTTGCCCCGGAGGCAACCCCCGCGGGGAAGTGGATCTGTCTCCCGGAAAATAAATACCCGGGAAAGAAGTTTTCTGGCTTTTAGAGGCTTTGGGGCCGGAAGGGTAGCGCGAACTGCCAGTGTCTCTGGAACTGGAGCAGCCCACGGCACTCACCAAGAAAACCACCAATACTAGAAAAGGTACAAGCTGTTTTTTCATAAGAATTTCTGAATTACCTACTGTTGGCCAACAAGCTGCAACTATAAAGCCAAAAGATGCCGGAAAAGGCGTTTTCTGCCTGCTTTTAAGAAAGAACCCCCGAAACGATATCCCTCCAACCGGTGTTCTGTCGTTACAAAACATACCATCCCTTTCTTTTCCAGGAAGTTACTTGAATGACCAAACTGACATTTATTCTAGGTATATTTTTCACCTTTTTTCAGGCAAACGCCCAGGAAACGGGAACTTCCTTTGTCCCGAGTACCGTGGCGGCACCGGTAATTCCCACGGCCCAAACCAAGACTACCAACGGAATTGCCCGTTTTGTCAACAGCCACTACCCAACGCCCCACGAAAAAATAAAAGCCATCTATTACTGGCTAGCCAATCACATTGCCTATGACGTGGTGACCCTAGCCAACATGCCCCTCTACTACGAGAAGCAGGCGCTTATTGCCCAGACCCTGACTACCCGAAAAGCCGTGTGCCAGGGCTACGCCGAAGTCTTCCAGGAACTGTGCGCCAAAACGGGTATTCCCTCCTATCTGGTCACGGGCTTTGTCATTCCCAAGGGCACGAACACGCCCATCTCCCACGCCTGGGTAGCCGCCCAAGTGAGCGGACAATGGTTTCTTTTTGATCCCACCTGGGGATCTGGAGTAGTGGAGAACGGGAAATTTACACCCCGGGTAAATGACCGCTACTTCATGGTTCCGCCAGCCAGAATGCTCCAGACGCACCTTCCGTTTGACCCACTGTGGCAATTCCAGGCACAGCCGATGTCGTACCATGCGTTTATTTCCTCAAGGAATAGCGGTACTTCTCCAAAGTCCATTTCGGCCAAGCCAAAACCCGCCTTTGCTTTCCTGGATACCCTTGCCACGTACGCAGCCTCCTCTGAAAAAGCGCAGCTGACGGCCACCATTAGGCGGATGGCCGCTAACCAGGTAATTCCGCCGGTGGTGTTGGAGCACCTGAACCATCTTAAGAAAAACCTGACCTTAATCCGGCAGAACGAAACCGTGGATCTTTATAATGCGGCGGTCAATTCCTTCAACGCAGGCATAGACCAGATGAACCAATTTATCCGGTACAAGAACAACCGGTTTTTACCCGCCAAAACAGACCTCGCGCTACAGCAGATGCTCTCCGGAATTACCCACAAGCTACAGGACACAAAGAAGTTGCTCCAGCAGATTAAACCCATAGATAATGCTAACCTGTTTCTTTCTTTGCAGAACATGAAAGCAACCCTTGAGCAAGCGTTGGTGCAGGCCGCCAAACAGGAGCAGTTCCTAGAAAAGTACCTGAAAACGCCGGTGAACCAGCGGAACGCGTTGTTCTACAAACAGGCATTGGCCGAGCGTCAGTAAAAAATTCCTTTTAAAAAATTCCTTTAAAGGATTGTTTTATAGTTACTTATTATAGTTACTTAATAACTGATGGTACGCAGTCCCCCTCCGTAGAAGAGGAGCTAGGCTCCTGCGTTTTGGGGCTGTTTTTCAGAAAACAAGCCCAAAACGAAGAAACTATGAGGTCTTAAAGACTCAAAGGTGTAGAACCTTTGCTGTGCGTAGAGTTAGCGTCAGCGCTCTACGCACGTATGGACAGCCAATCTCCTGATTGGCGAGCTATCGGCGCAGAGCCGCTCGCAGGTTTAAAGATGCTGCGGGGTCTTCTGGAGCGGGCGGCATCGCGCAAGCAGATTGTTAGAAAAAACTGGCGCGAGTCTCCGGACTCGCCGGAAACCACCAGCACGTTTGCGTTACGTCAGTTATTAATGCCCGCGTAGTATAATGCCCGCGTAGTGGTTTTTGGCCTGATTTCACAAAAACAAGCTAAAAAGATAGCCAGAAGTTTAGTACATTAGCTTCTACATCCTTTCACCCAAACGCAAACATGAAACACCTTGTCATTTCTCCCCGCTCCCGATTGGCCGCCTGGTTGCTGGCCTTCTCATTGGCTGGGCCTGCCGCCCTGGCGCAGGGAACCAAAGACCTCAACGTCCCCTACCAGCGTCCCGCTGAGTCTATTGCCAAACTGATTGAAGCCCCGGCTACTCCGTCTGTTGCCTTTGACTCCAAAGGTGAGTGGATGCTGCTCATGGAGCGGGCCGGTTATCCGTCCATTGAGGAAGTGGCCGCGCCCGAGGCCCGCATTGGAGGCTTGCGCATTAATCCGGCGGTGAACGGTGCCAGCCGGGGTTCCTCTTTCAACAACCTGAAATTTAAGAAAGTGGCCGGCGGACAGGAATTCACCATCCAGGGTTTGCCCGCCAACCCCAAAATCACCGATGTGACCTGGTCACCCGATGAAAAACAGGTGGCTTTCCTGAACACGGTTTCCAACGGAATTGAACTGTGGGTAGTCAGCGTTACTGACAGAACCGCCCGTAAACTTACCACCGCCACCGTGAACGATGCCTGGGGCAACGCCTTCAGTTGGGCACCAGACAGCAAAACCTTGCTGGTGAAAGTGGTCAATTCGGCCCGGGGTGAAGCCCCTAAAAGCAACGCCACGCCGGTAGGGCCTATTATCCAGGAAAACCTGGGCCGCACCGCCCCTTCCCGCACGTACCAGGACTTACTTAAAAACCGCCAGGACGAAGCCCTTTTTGACTATTACCTCATGGGCCAACTGGTACAGGTCTCTCTGGACGGAAAGCAAACCAACGTAGGCACGCAAGGCATCATCCGCTCTTTCAGTATTTCACCAGACGGGCAGTTTGTGTTGGTAAGCACCACGCACCGGCCTTACTCTTATCTGGTGCCTTCCAGGCAGTTCCCTTACACGGTACAGGTGTGGGATCGCCAGGGGAAAGTGGTGAAGCAAATAGCCGATATTCCGCTGGGCGAAAATATTCCGGTTGGGTTCAACGCCGTGGCCGCCGGGCCCAGAAACGTGTCTTGGCGGGCAGACCAACCCGCCACGCTGTACTGGGTAGAAGCCCAGGACGGCGGCGATGACAAGAAAGACGTTGCGGTACGCGACATTGTCTACACCCAAGCTGCTCCGTTCACCCAGAAACCCGTCGCGTTAGTAAGCACCAAGCTCCGCTTCAGCGACATTACCTGGGGAAACAATGACCTGGCGCTGGTGACCGAACGTTGGTGGAGAACCCGCCAGGAGCGCCATCTGCGCGTGAAACCCAGCCAGCCTGGGGCCGAGCCGGTGGTGCTGGTAGAGCGCTCGTACGAAGATCTGTACTCAGACCCTGGTTCGCCGGTCATGACCAAAAACCAGTATGGCCGCAGCGTGCTCATGACCGATAGATCTGGGCAGAACCTGTACATGATTAGTGGCGGGGGCTCGCCGCAAGGCAATCGGCCGTACCTCAGCAAATTCAACCTGGCTACCAAAAAAGCCGATATTCTTTGGCGCTCAGCGGCTCCGTACTATGAGTTTCCTGTAGATGTGATCAACCCAGAGAAAGGAGTTTTCATTACGCGCCGCGAGTCTGAGAACGAGCCGCCTAACTATTATCTGCGCCAGATTGGGTCTAAGAAGCTAACAGCCATTACCAAATTCCCGCACCCTACGCCAGAACTTATTGGCGTTGACAAGCAGCTCCTTACCTACAAACGCAATGATGGCGTGACCTTGACCGCCACGCTGTACACGCCCAAAGGCTACAAAAAAGAGCAAGGACGTTTACCAATGCTCATGTGGGCGTACCCAAGAGAGTTCAAAGACGCGGCCAGTGCCGGACAGGTAAAAACCTCGCCGTATGAGTTTACGCGCATCAACTACGGCTCTCCTTTGTTCTGGGTAACCAGAGGCTACGCCGTCCTGGATCGCACCGATTTCCCGATTGTGGGCGAAGGTGACGCAGAACCGAACGACACCTACGTAGAGCAGTTAGTAGCCAGCGCCAAAGCCGCCATTGACGAAGTAACCAAAATGGGCATCGCAGATCCTAACCGGGTTGCGGTGGGCGGCCATTCCTACGGGGCGTTTATGACCGCTAACCTGTTGGCGCACTCAGACCTGTTTGCCGCCGGTATTGCCCGCAGCGGAGCCTACAACCGTACTTTAACACCGTTCGGGTTCCAGGCCGAGGAACGCACGTTCTGGCAAGCCCCTGAGGTATACGCCAAGATGTCGCCGTTCAACTACGCAAATAAAATCAAAACCCCTATTCTCCTGATCCACGGCGAAGCCGATAATAACTCGGGCACCTTCCCCATCCAGAGCGAGCGTTTCTACAATGCATTGAAAGGCCACGGGGCTACCACCCGCCTGGTTTTCTTGCCCGCTGAAAGCCATGGCTACGGGGCTAAAGAGTCTGTGATGCACATGCTCTGGGAGATGGATCAGTGGTTGGAAAAATACGTTAAAAACAAGCCGCAGCCGCAAACCAAGCGGTAGGGAGAAACACAACTAAGAAAGAGGCCTATGCTAAAACATAGGCCTCTTTTTTTAGCTGTGATCCCAATCTCAAATGATTTGTGTGTGTGTTAGACCCGCATCTGCTACGAAGCAGACTTCGGTCTCGTATAAACAACGTGCAAGGCCGTCGGCCGTAGCATGACGTTTATGCAATGTTGGGCAAAGTACTTATTTTCAAAGTTCTTGAGGAGTGATGGTTTTGATTTCTTTGACAGTTTTCAATCTGATGTCATTTGTCAAGAAATAGTTGGCCCCATATTCCAATGCTGTCCCGACCTGAATTGAATCCGGTGTTTTCAATCCGTACTTAGCCCTCAATTCAGCTGCACGGTATGCAATGGCAGAGGTCATGTCAATTATTTCTATTCCTGATGCGGGAGAGAGAATTTGCCTGTATTTGTCTACTAAATCCTGTCGGTTCAGCTTTAAAGGCTGTACCAGTACTTCAAGAATCGTCAAGGTAGAGGTGAGGATAAAAAAGTCGCCTTTGTCAAAAGCGGTAAAGAATTTCTTTAAATTAGGTTGATAGGCTGTACTGCCTTCTATAAAATAGATAAGAGGCGCGGTATCAAGAAACAAAGTCTGGGACTTAATCTTACTCAATCCCATTGTCTCTCGTTTTCAATATATTTATCTATATCCGTCTCTGTCCATATCTCAGAGCCAAGACCGCTAATGGATGACAGGCTGACCCGCTTTTTATCCACACTTTCTTTTTTTATAAGAGATACTACTTTCTCAAGTATATTGATTCTATCAGAGTGGTTCAGCTGCTTTATCTGGCTTAATATGCTGCCAATGCTTACGGTTCTTGTGTTCATGGTGCTTTCTTTAAACTCTAGCACTAATATACGAATTTTTCCTTTTTTGTATTTTGCCCAACTTGTAGGGAAAAGTAATTCAGTGCCATAGCGGCTAAAGCGCAAAAGCCAGGTGATAGTGGTTCGTATTATGTAGAGGTTATCAGAGAATAAGCCCTCAAGAGGAAGCAGCTTGAGATAAGTACCTAAAACCTTCTCCTTTCAGCAGCCTGAACTGGTAGCTCTTTTGCTTTGTGGTTACCACCTCCCACCCCCTCCTGCATTAGAAGGGAAGCTTCTGTTCTGCCTTTCAGATCAATGTTGCGGTGCAGTAGAAACGGAGTTGGCGCAGACCCTCGCAGGTCTAAAGACGCTGCGAGGTCGTTGGAGGTGGCGGTGTTGCGTGGGAGACAGAACCCACCCTACTTCTCCCAGGAGGGGAATGCGCCTTTACAGGAGAAGAGGGGTAATACAGCTAGACCCTAATCACTACCCTTGCTGTTCGGGAGTAGATCTCCGGAAGCAACCTGCCGGGGAGTGGGTATACTAACCACCAACTACTACTCTTCCATTACTTTCCCCAGTTCCAGTCTTCCCCGAGCGCGCCTCGCTTTTGGCCATAGATAAACACCAACTAAGAGAGGCAGACCTCACAGGCCGAAAGGGCAGTGCGAGAGGGGAAGACGGGGCCTCGCGGCCGTGAGCGCATACCGCCAAAGATGAAACAATACAGCACTTGCACCCACGGAACAAACGGACAAGCCAAGGGAACAGCAAACCGCGTGCCCCTGCTAATACCCACGCAAAAACAGCCAAGGGAACACCGTAAGGCGGGCACCTGCCAATCTCCCCAAAGAAGCCAGTTCCAGACAGAGGCCAACGCGCAGAAATGCGCCAATAAAGAGATTAATTTTGAAAAAATAGCCCTAAAACCAACAACCCTTCTTCTCTATTTAATATCCAGCACCACATCTCCCTCCACTGCGTACCCCACACACGTCAAGGTTAACCCTCGGGCCACCTCCCTATCCGTGAGCACTTCATTGTAAGACATCCAGACCTTCCCTTGCAGGCAAGTGGCGGCGCAGTTTCCGCACCGGCCTGCTTCACAACTGTAGGGAAAGGAGAGGCCTGCTTTTTTGGCGGCTTGCAGAATAGTTTCTGGGTACTGGGCCTGAAAGCGGTATGTTTCTCCCCCATAGTACGCGATTACCCTGTGCGACTCTACATCTGGCGGGATCGCTTTGACTTGTACCTTGGCGGTGCTAAAGGTTTCCTGCCTTATGTTCTCTGCGGGCACGCCCATTTCCCGGAGCCCGTACAGGCAGAGCCTCCGGTAATTATCGGGGCCGCATATATAACATAATATCTCACCCAGAGACACAGCAACATTCTCCTTTACTATACGCTTCAAAAGATCTTTGTGCAACCGAGCCTGGTCTAACCGGGGAAATATGCTGAAAAGAAATTTAATGGTAAGCCGATCTGCAAACTGTTCTGACAATTGCTGTAATTCAGCGTAGAAAATGGTGCTGCTGGGATCATGGTTGCTGTACACCAGCACTACTGAAATGGAGGGGTGTTGGTGCAGAATAGTTTTCAGCAGCGCATAGATGGGGGTAATGCCACTGCCCGCCGCCCAGAAAAACACCTGCCGGTACACACGCATAGAGGCTGGCAAGGTAAAGAACCCGGCCGCGCCAATGGTCAGTAACTGATCCCCTACCCGTGCGTGGTCAATCAACCGGCGGGAAAAGAAGCCGTTCTCAATCCGTTTAACCCCAATGGTCAAGGGCTCGCCCAGCGCGGGCGATGACGTAATGGAATACGACCGTCTCACTTCTTCTCGGGCATGTGGTTCCACTAACGTGAGGTATTGTCCGGGTTTGTACTGGATGGTTTTGGCGTCTTCGTTCGCAAAGACAAAGGTTTTTACCCCGGGTATTTCTTCGTTGATGTGGGTAATGGTGATAGGCAGATAGGCTACTTGCATGCAGGCTTCTTTTAGTTTCCTGCCCCTTTTACGAAAACCTGCTGTTTTAGTCCTGAGTGTTGAATTCTGAGACAGGTTATTTGAAGAACTGTTTGGCAAAGATCAGCAGCTCATAAATGAAAGGACAGAAATCACTATCCTTCTCTTCTTCTTGTTATCTTGGTAGCGAACGGCAAGGGCGTTTATTGACCGCTTTTCCAGTTCGCCCACAAGATCTTTCCAAGATGACAAAATGAATATTCCAATCTGTCCCACTACTTATTTTGTCCTGCTGCTTAGTTTTGGCAGATTTCTTTCCAATGAATTTACTTTTTAGTAAAGTTTGACCATGCGCTTGAAGAAGGTACGCTTAGAATAAAGGAACACGGCTTTGGTCTAGCGGCTGTTTACACAGGCGTTCAACTCTGGAAAGCCCGGCCTTGGTAAGGAAAAGAATCGGCCGGCCATGAAGCACAGATACTTTGATGAATTCACTTTCCAGAAGTGCTCTTAGATGCAACCACAGTTCGCCCACGCTCATCTTGAGTGATTCGCTTAGGATTTCAGTATCAATGGGGAAACTAGTAGGCCGTTCCATCAAAGGAACAGAGGCATAGATGGTGCTTAAAATGATATCTTCCAAAGCTAGCTGGATTAATTCTAGGTCTTATACGCAATACCTCACCGCTGCAACTACCCTTTTTGCCCATTTATTTGAAAAAAGAGCGTATTATCAGCATTTTCTTAGCTAAACACAGAATTTTAAAAGTAGGATTATATGAACTGTCTTTTTTCAACGTTTTCTGTTTGATTCAGAAAAAACAAGCTAAAAACAGAAGAAAGCGGGGCTCTAACACTGGTTAGAACTTTGATTTACAAGGCATAAACATTGGGTGGAACCGGCCATTTTGAGGCTGTTTTTTCAAAAACAGCCTCAAAACGGCGGCACCTGCTAGGAAAGCAGTCCAGGAAAAAAGATGGCGCACGCTTTCGCCTGCGCCACAGGAAATCAACTGAAAAGCTCCCCCGGTAAAACTCCAGATACTCCTTGGGGCATCCCTACCTTTAGAGTTCTAAAAGTGCTGACATCAGCCTCTCAGCGATCTCCGTCACCGTCAGATTTGGCGTCATCATTGTTGCTTCTCTTTTTGCGGCGGGGCTGGCTTTTGGCGGTAACCTTCCCTAACTTATACGTAGCGCTACCCCTTACCTGTCAATATTACTTCTAAGGACTACCAAAACAAGAAAGTCTGTGATGGATTTACAAAAGGAGAGTTCCAACGAAAGATCAGGTTGGCCAGTTGATCTGCAAAGGCCGGTAAGTTCACGAGGTGGAGACAAGAATTCTGAGCGCTGCGTGCAATTTACCAAGAGTGAAAGTCAACAGGCTTGCCGGCACCTCCTACATCCGGTTATCCAGCAGACCTGGCCTGCAACTAAGCAAATTTTGCTTCCTTCGGTACCGCTTTATCGTATAACCCACATGAACCAACTTGAGGCAACGAAACTACCAGCTATTGATCAGCGCACCTATGACAATCTTCAGACGGCCACGTTTGCGTTGGGCTGCTTCTGGGGGGCAGAGGCATTCTTTGGGGCCATGGCAGGGGTAGTCAGAACCAGGGTGGGTTACGCCGGAGGAACAACCCCGCTGCCCACGTACCGCAGCATCGCCGATCATATTGAAACCGTTCAAGTGGAATTCGATCCTGACCAGGTAACCTACCCGCACCTGCTGGAACGGTTTTTCGCGCATCATTCCCCCACCAAAGAACCCCGGAAACGGCAATACACGTCTGCCATCTTTTACCATTCACCCCAGCAGGAGCAGTGGGCAAAAGATGCCATCAAAGCCACGGAAGCCCGTTTAGAACAAACCGTAACAACCGAGCTTATTCCCTACCCCACCTTTTACCTGGCCCAGGAACGGCATCAGAAATGGAAATTGCGGCGAGAGCCTGCGGTCTTCCATGAACTGCAGAAAATCTACCCAGATGAAGTAGAACTCAATTATTCAACGGCAGTGGCCCGGGTGAACGGCTATGTAGGCGGTTTTGGCGAGAAGGAGCTATTGATGGAGGAGTTGGGCAGCCTGGGACTTTCCTATCCTGTGCAGCAGCTCTTGTTAGCACACTTCCTGGCGCAGCCAATGACCGGATGCTCTCACTAAGTATTGCTAACCGTTTAGCGGCTATTTCCCCAAAAACAGGCCGAAAACAACCGTAGTACAAGCTTGGTGAAGCAGTGTTCAATCCTTATGCCGGAGGTGCCTGTAAACTGATGGATGCTGCATTGATGCAATACCGCAGGTTGCTGGGGGTGCGGTCATCTTGAAACAAATGGCCCAGGTGCAAGCCGCACTGGTGGCAGAGCAGTTGGATGCGTTCGCGGCCATAGGTATCCAGCAGGTGTTGCTGTACGTTCTCCTTCAAATGCCCCCAGAAACTAGGGAAACCAGTCCTGGAATCAAATTTTTGGTGGGAGGAGAACAAGGGGGTGCCGCAGCGGCGGCAGACGTACACGCCTGCCGCTTGCGGCGGCTCGTTTTTAGCCCAGTCTATGTTTCGGTTTTCAAACATGGCCTTCCTCCCTGCTCCACTCCTCCACTAAAAAACCATCGCCCTGAATGCGTATGCAGAACAGTTGGTCGAACCCTTCGGCATAGGAAGGCGGCTCCAGCTTTTTGCGTACGTCATACAAGGCGATCTCTTTGACTTTGTCTCTCCCTTCGCGGGCACGGTTGCGGGCCAGGGCATGAGGCAGGGAGGTCTGGAAGAAATACCCCACCACCCGGTAGCGCCGTTCTTTCAATTGACCCATGTAAAGCTGGCGGTCTTCTTTTCTGGGATTGGTGTTGTCTATGACCAGTTTGGCGCTGGTTTTCAGGCAAAGCTGCAGAAACTGACGCTCCCGGTTCCGGGTCTTGAGCAAATCCAGGCTGATGCGCACGTGCGAATGAAAGAAATGCGTCTTGTAAAACGTAGATTTCCCCGATGCCTGCATCCCGATGAAAAGTATGGCCTCCACCCCTGCCCCGTTGGTTATTTGTCTTGGGCGGGCACAAACTCCATGGATATGGAATTGACGCAGTGGCGGGTGTTCTTGGCGGTAAACCGTTCCCCCAGGAACACATGTCCCAAGTGGCCTCCGCAGTTAGAGCAGACAATCTCGGTGCGTCTGCCATCGGCGTCTGGCACGCGGGTCACGGCACCTTCTATCTCATCGTCAAAGCTGGGCCATCCGCAGTGCGATTCAAACTTGTCTTCTGAGCGGTACAGCGGCGCGTTGCAGCGGCGGCAAATGTACGTACCGGGTTCTTTGACGGTGTACAGTTTACCGGTGAAAGGACGCTCCGTGCCTTTGTGCAAGATCACGTACTCTTCCTCTGGGGTGAGGTCATTATATTTCTTTTCCTGGTTTTCCATGGTTCTGTTGAGGGTTGCTTCTGCTACTCATACTGAGTTTTGCTTCGTCTCGTTGCTGTTTAACAACCGCCGCAAAGGTACAGAGAAGTATCCAGGGCCGTTTAGGGGTTACTTTGGGGAAACCAGGCTTAAAACAGAAACGCAGGGGAAAGCATTACTATTTCCTGCAAGATGAGTCCCGGAGAAAGCTCCCTGCTGATGCGTTTTGCGCCTCTTTTGCGGAAAACAGGCCCAAAACGCAGAATCCTGTGAGGTCTCCAAGACCTCACAGGTGTAGAGTAAACTGGCGCGAGACTCCCGTCTTGTGACCGGGGATGAAGCGAGTCTCCAGACTCGCCGGGAACCACCGGCAGGAAGGCGTAACATCAGACAATAGCGCAGAGAGCCTGCTTTACCTTTGCCATTTCGCCGTCAAACCCAAACGTTCAACAGGCATTGGACAGGTTCGTTATCTAAGCACATGAAGCGCCAGTATTTTCTGCACCTCATACACGTTCACAGATTTATTGAAATTCTTCCGGATACTGGGTTCCACCTCCCCAGAAACCCATATTTTGAGCTCTGCGTCCAACTCAAAGGTACCCGCCGTTTCCACGCTAAACCGGGAGATACTTTTATAGGAAATAGAGAGGTATTCTACTTTGTTTCCCGTCACTCCGCGTACTTCAATCACGATGAGCCTTTTAGACGTAAAGATGAAGGTGTCCCTAATCAGCTTAAAGCCTAATGCTATCTCTTCGCCTTCGGCGAGCAGTTTGCCATACTCTTTTAGTAACGTCTCCTGGTTTACCGCTCCTGCGTTCCCAAGTAGTGCTGAAAAAAATCCCATAGGTGCATAGTTTTAGGTAGAGAATATGTATTTATCAAAGTCAGGTTCTACGGCAACCGGTACCCTAACCTTTCCAGAGCATACCCGCAGCGCGGAAATCAAGACTCATTTTTGGGGCCCGCCCATTTTTAGCCTTCTAAATCTTCGCTGCATCTAAACGTACGTCAGGCTTGTGCACAAAGCCGTCTTTTAGCTAAATTTAACTTAACCAATGGGATGGACAGGCTTACCTGATGGTTTTCCATTGTTTCTGATTTTTCAGTTGGTCTTTATCAAAGAACCTGTTTAGAGTTTTTTATCTGGTTCAGAAAAACGGTGCTTTCACCCGGATGACCTTATCAGCCACCTTCTGTTTATCGGCTGTTTTGGCTAAAACAGCCGATAAACAGAAGGTGCCGCTTGCGTAAGATGTTTTGCAGAAACTCTAAACAGGTTAACTCAAGGAAGGGAAGCATCTTTCTGAATCCTTTCCCGCTCATTTCCAACATAAAGGAACCGTTACCAGAACAAAAAGCGAAAACCGATATGCTACCACAGCAAAGTAATCGACCAACGGCTGCTTTGCTTCCGGAAAATGACCAGAGAAAGGTTCTGCGGAAGCGTTTTTTGAGCAGCGTATCAGCGCTACGGGGAGACGCCACCGTGAACGCAGGTTCTTTTTCTGGTTGTTTGCAGCGCAAAAATGAAATGTAAACATGCTCTAACGTGAACTTGGGAATACAAAGAGCGTTAAGGCTAGCAAATACTGTTCAGTTACGCTTACGGCGCCTGTCCATTGAAGATTCTCCCTTGAGGAGAGAATCCATTCACTGGGCAGTAGTTCAGGCGAGTAGTAAGTCTGATAATTTCCTTTTTCATGGTTTTTTAGGTTAGCGGTGACTGGTTAGGTCGTTCTGCCGCGTGAACCTAATGTTGCGGACTACCGGATTGCTGTAATCCAGGGCCACCACCTTTCCGGCTTTGTCCCGCAGGAAGCGCAGGGTTACTCCGCCTAGCTGAAAAGTGTCGCTCTTAACCGGCTTGAATGCGAACCCGGTGCCCGGCGCATCGTTGGCGCGGCCCAGCAAGCCGTCTTTTCCGGGAGCCATGTCGAAAAATGCCCCGATCTCCTCGCTTTGGTAGCGGCCGGCAAATGCCTGTAAGTCGGCGGCGGTGGGGGTGTAGGGCTGGGCGCGGAGATAACGGGTTGTTTTGCCCTCCATGGACTTCAGCTCTAATTGATCTGGTGACAGGAAGTGCAATTCAAACTCATCCTGCGACATGAATTGCACGAAGGCACCCAAACGGCGGTAACGGTCTTTGGTCACCGGCACAAGACCAGGGCCACCGGCAATGCGGAACCTGTCGCGGTCTACCACCAGGCGCAGCGGTTCACCGGTACGCTCATTGAAGAACAGCCCCTCTTTGTTTTTCGCTTCTGCCAGGGCATCACCCGAGAGTGCGGGTGGCGTTTTGGCTGGGGCTTTTTGGGAGTCTTCATAAGTCACAAACTGGTCAGCGATGCGTTCTGCCATTGCCGTGGCGGCCATGGCGTCTGAATTACACAAGACAGCGATGGAGATGCCCTGCTCCGGAAAGCGACCCAGCCATGAATGATACCCGGCTGCCCCGCCAGAATGCCACACCTCTTTGACTCCGCGGAAGGTCTCCAGAAACAGACCACGGGCGTAGCCGAGCTTTCTCCCGTTGTTCAGCGTTGCTGGTTCCTGAAGCGTCTGGCTAACGAGCGTGCCTAGGCGATTGCTTGTGAGTGCATCGTTCCAGATAACAAGGTCGCCAGCCGTGCTGAGGATGGCACCGCCACCACGGTCATTGCCCAAATACAGATCCAGCTTCCAGCTGTCTTTCTTTTTCTCGTAAGCAAGGGCGCGGTTCTTCACCATGTCCGTCATATCGGTTACGTAAGTGGTCGATTTCATCCCGAGCGGCTCAAACAGGCGCTGGCGCGCGAATTCTGCGAACGGCATTCCGCTGGTACGCGCCACTATTTCAACCAGCAGCACGTAGCCGCTGTTGGAATAAGACCATTCCTCGCCAGGCGCAAAATTGAGGCCGCGCTGCCGCAGAATGAGGGTTAAGGCGTCGGGGTTTCCGTTTGCCAGCGGCAACAACCCAGTCCAGTCTCTAAGGCCGCTGGTATGGGTAAGCAAGTGGTCTAGCGTGATCTTTTGGCCATAATTGGGCAACTCCAGAAGATATTTGCGGATATCTTCGGACAAAGAAAGGCGCTTCTCTTCCACAAGAAGGAGAACCGCCGCCGCGATAAACTGCTTCCTCACTGATCCAATATCAAAGACCGAGTTTGGGTTTAACGGAACCTCCCGCTCTAGGTCAGCCGAGCCGTATGCGCGGTTCACGACCACTTTCCCGTGCTGCGAGACGGCGCACACACACCCAGGCGTATCTTTCTTGGCCCAACTGAAACTCTGGTCTATCTTGTCCGTTTTGTCCTGCGCGGAAGCGGGGACGTCCGTAAAGCAGGTGCCAAACAGGAGTACTACCAGAAAGGGAATGCGCCTTGTAAGGGGCATGTTCTTGATTTCCCTAAACCCATTAGAAAAGGTTTTGCAGATGTCATTGAGTTCTAGTTTCATATACTTTGTGTTTTTATTAATTTCGATTTATAATTAAAAAGTTCTTTGCGTTTCAAAGTCATTAAGCAAAAAAAGAGACTAAAATGACGGCGCATGAACACATGTAAATGCAGATGTCATTAGCCATTGCGTAAAATCTGGGTGACTAAGATGGGGGTGAATTGCTGGGTGATTCATAAGTACCTATTCCCTAGTTAGCTTGATCATAAGCCTCTAAGCATTTTTCAAGGGGCTGCCCTTCTTTATGAATGCAATCGCAGAAATCATCACACGCTCGCGGATTAGCACTGTCTTCGCATTGCTCTTTACAGTCTCTTGACGTGTTGCGGGGCATAATGTCATAGCCGAAGAAGAAAATCAGCATGACCAGGGTAACGGTACCAACCACGCCAGCAAAGAACCTCGTGGGGAACTTGCTGCTCAGGTCTTTCCACTTGGGTAATTCATTCTCAATAAAAGCGCGGTTAAACGGAAGAATGTATTTCCACTTGTGGTAATACCAGCAAAGCAGGTACAAATTGGCAAACACCATCAAGGGCGAAGAAACAAAGGAACCCTCAAAACGCACCGACAGGGACAGAATGCAGATGTTTAGAATGATGGGGAAGTAAATGACCGCTCCCAAAATGGCCGTACGCGAAAAGAGTAGTAAAACCGCAGCTGTTACCTGCATTACCCCAATTACCGTGTAGTAATAGCCCGTGTGGTAAAGGGCCTCCAGGTAGTTGCCCATGGGGTGATTCACTGATAAGGCCGTGAACCGTTCCCCTAAAATCTTGACCATACCAGAAGAGATAAAGCCCGCAGCCAGGGCCACCCGGTTAAAAATGGCAAACAAATAGAGCCACCTGTTTCCTCTGGCTTGCAAATGCAATTGGTCTACTTTAGAAGAAATGCTCATGTACCTTCTCTATTTACACCTCTCGGTTGATCAGACGATTACCTTGATTCATAGATTTTACATTTTGTCTATCATATCCCCAAGGTCACTCACTCCTAACGTGAACCAGACAATGACTATTCCCATGATAATTCTGACTATGGCCGCAATGGAGAAATCAAACCTTTCTGTAAGGAGAGAATATGCCGGCGGAAAGTAAATGAAAGAAAGAAGGAAGTAAATAATTCCCGGTACGGGGTGCACTAGAACCATATTCATGACCCCAATTGTAAAAACAAGGGCACCAAATACCCAGCTGATTATATTCCAGACGCTAGATGTGCTACCCATGACTATTTCTCCTAGATTAATTTTATTTCTTCTATGCAATCTGCGAGCATTCTGCCTTTTACTTAAACCCAAATACCAAGGGGAATAGAAAAGTTACGATGATAGTCCATAAACAGTAAACAGGTAGATAGTAGGCAATGGATTTTCCTACATCGGCAATATCTGATTTCTTTGAAACTGCCCTAAAAAGATGCACCGTTACTAAAAGCAGATTTATCAGAATCAAAACATTACCCCCCAAAACTGCGGCTCTATTAGGTGTAATTCCCCATTCTGAGATCCGGAACAAGATGGCCGACAATGCAATGCCATTCACAATGATGGTAACAGCAGACAGTAGGAAGAGAACCCATATTTCTACCTGGCTTTTTTTTGCCTTAGAGGTCTCAGCAATTGAGAAGAAAATGATGGCCATTACGCCAATTAACAAAGCATTGAAGATCAGTAGGAACTCACGGTCATTGTAAGGGTCTTTACCCGAATATACCATTGCGATGAGATAAATGACCAGCATGACTAATACCAATGGGCTGAATATTCTGGCAATAACCGGTGAAACTTTCCCTACCAGGTGCGGATTGGTCTGGGTAAGATAAGTACCTATGATGGGTGCCGCAGGAAGGCCAAACACTACCACATTCTCGAAATAAAACTTTTCAATATGAAACCCGATGAGGGAGAAAAGGCCAATGGTAATACCGGTCATAATGCCGCCTGCGATCACAATGAGGGTAGTCATAACTACCAAGTCGCCGTTATACTTTAGGAAGCCAAGCCGTTTCTCAGCGTTATTTTTCGCTTCACCAACAAAAGCAAAGCCTAGAACAGACCATAGAAATAAGAGCAAGTGAATACATGATAAGATCAAGGTGTCACTTGTCTGCACATTAGGCAGGGAATTGATGAAGATTATCCCCACCAAGGTTAGGCCTATTATGAAAGCGAGCTTACCGGTTGATAATCTATTCTTCCAGGCAAAGTAAGCCGACAGCACCGGAAAGATGATAAACCCGATGTTTCTGGGATAGAAAAACTCCTCCTCAATAGAGAAAAAGGCCGGGAACTTGGCAATTAGACCTGCCACCAAAACAGCAATTAACACAAAAAACAACTCTCTGCTGCTGCCCCAGTTTATCTCCTCACTTTCGTAATTCAGCCTCTCATTCCAGAAATCAGCGAGGGTGTTGCCTCTGAGCTCTGGGTATAGGGTACTGAAGTCCCGTTTGAAAGACACTTTGTTGGTTCGGTACAGCTTTTCAAGGTGTCTGGGGTCATTTAGGTGGGTGCGAATTTCCTCTTTCATACGTGTATACTTTACGCCTTCTTAGAAGCTACCTCTATAAATTTTTTATGTATTTTAATGCGTCAGTCTACTGGTAGATACATCTCTGTTCTTGGCCTGATTTCTGTAATTCAGGCTAAAAACAGAGATGTATCAGTTCAGTAGGGTCTGCTTGGGAGATTGGTGTTAACTAAGTCTTGAAGTCTGCTCTTTTAAGGCTTTTAATTCCACATGGTGCCCGCTAATCCCAGAACAGTACCAAGCCATAGGCCAATGAAGTAGACAACTATGCTTAAGAGAATAGCCAAGGTTCTGTTGAAACCTCGGGAACTCTGATAATCCATGAAAGCGTAAAACGCCCCACCCGTTGCACCGGCTAAAGGGGTAATGATGAGAGGTCTAATCATCCAATACTTCCCCCATTCAGGGTTAGGATTGTCAACCCCGGTTACAAAGAATAGGATCAATAAAAGAGCAATCCCCCCTCCCACTAACATTGGTTTAATGAATGAAACTGGATGGCTTGTCTGGGCTGTGAAATTGTTTTGAGTTTTCATGATGATTAAGAATTATAAGTTATAAATGGTTTTCAGAAGTTTATTAAAGTACTTTGAGTTACAAAGCAATTAGACAAAAAAACAGTAATGTGTTCTGTACAGAATTTAAAGTTGCTTAACATTACCTAGAAATAATAGGACTCCTGCTTGCATAAACCATTGCTTTCAATTAACTATTCAGAAACGCCTTTAATGAGTTTTTCCAAGGCTTTAAGATGATCTTCAAATGCTTTTCTCCCCTCTTTGGTCATGCCATATTTGGTATTGGGTTTTCTACCGACAAACGACTTTTCTACCCCAATAAAGGCCTCTTTTTCCAACGCCTTTAAATGGCTTGCCAGGTTGCCATCGGTCACATCCAGGTATTCTTTCAGGGAGTTGAAATCGAGCATATCGTTCACTGCCAGCGCCGACATGATGCCGAGCCTGATCCTGCTTTCAAATGCTTTATGCAAACCGTTAATTAATATCTTCACCGCTCGTACCTGTAATACACATAAATGCCATAGAAAATATGAGCCACCCCAAAGCCCAAAGCCCAGAACAGTAAGCCATACCCAATAAAGTAGGCACTAATTAAGCCCAGCGCAATCTGAGTAAGCCCTAAGACTTTCACTACGTCATATGTGAACTTGCTGCCATTGTATAAAGACAGACCGTAAAACAATAAGGTTAATGGGGCAATTAAGCCAATCAATCCGTAGGAGATCAGAATCAGGATTAAGAGCCCACCTGCCATAAACGGAACCGCCATGCTGAGTAGAAGCTGCCTGGCAGTGGCATTCCAAAGTTTTTCGCCCTTTTTACGGGCTCTTTGATAGGAAAAGAAAACAGCAGTGCACAGGGCCAGTACTAAGATAAGAACGGCTAAAAAGATGGCCTTCTGTAAGTTGGGAGACATCTCCCCTGCCTGCATGCGGCTGTACTCTATCCCATCTGGGTTGAAACCAAATACTTTATAGGCCACATAGGCCCCTGACAAGGCATAAACACCTGCCAAGATACCTGCCCAACCAGAGAGGAACAGAAATTTGGAAGAGCGCTCCATCATGGAGCGTATCTCAGTTATGTCCCGGATGTAGTCCTGTTTATCTTTCATCTTAAAGTACTTTGCGCTTCAAAGTTACTACGAAAAATCAGTTCTGCAAGGTTTGTTAAAAAATTTCGCACCGCTGCCGGATGCTGGTTACTTCTCTATGGGTGAGAACTATGCCTTGTTGGAAGAGCAGCATATTACGGCTTTTATTCCCCCGCACGGCACCTACAAAGGTGATCCGGAAGGCTTTACCTATGACAAAGAAGAAGACTGCTGTCTATGCCCGCAGGAAAAGAAGGCCACGTTCCGGAAGGTGAAAGTGGAGCCGAAAAACAACATCAAGAAGAAGGTCTACTTCACCGCCCGCAGGGACTGCAAGAACTGCCCTGTGCGGGAAGGCTGCATCGGCAAGGGCCATGAGAAGAAGGCGGGGATCACCTACTACCGGGAGGAGTACGAACGGGTGATCAGGCGAATCAACAGCCGTTGGGGCAAACGGATGAAGGGCTTGAGGCAGTCAACGGTGGAGCCGGTGCTGGGCACGCTCCTCAACTTCATGGGCTTACGCAAGATCAATACCCGAGGGATAAAGCAGGCTCAAAAAGTGATGCTGCTGGCAGCTTCGGCCTATAACCTCAAAAAACTCCTGCGCTTTAAACCTGAAAAGAGCCAACCGGCGGTTATGGCCCTACCCAGGCCTCCTGCAGCCATACTTTTATGCCTTTTACGGCGGCAGGAATTGGAAAGAACTTGTGAGATGGGAAAAGTAATTAGGCGTAACCCGGTTTAACTCTGAGTTGTGCAACAGCTACCAGTGTTGGCTGCAGTTGTTTCTCTGCGCTACAACCTGATTTTATTTTCTGTTTCTGGCCTGTTTTCAGAAAAATAGCCCGAAAACGCAAGAACGAAGCATTTGACTTTTTAAGTCCGCCGTTTTTTGCCCATTTTTTGAAAATCAGGCCAAAAGCGCATTTTGAGTCGTCGGTTTGCGCGCATTGATGGTCAATTCATTTGCACACATTTTGCGTCAATCCCACTTCTGCGACTTCTGCAACATCCGTCGATTAAAGTCGGGGTACGGCTGCTTTCTTTTGCTGAGGTAATTTAATTCTTTTGCTGGATTCCATCTGCGATTTTTGTCCAGAATTTGCCGCCAGCTGTTTCTCATGCTTTTCCCCAAATCACTGAATGGCCATCTACGAGCCTAATTACAATTGCAGCCAACCTTTAGATTAGCTCAGTTTCATTTTTTCAATATCACTACTTTCCATTTTACCAGTTACAGGGTTAACTTTCTGTAGCTGAAGAAGCAGCCAGTGCACTACACGCTAACAAGGCGAACAGGGTCTAACAACCGA
>NZ_JABFAM010000043.1 GCF_013623775.1 Rufibacter sp. XAAS-G3-1
CAACGGTCTCGTATAAACAACGTGCTAGGCCGTCGGCCGAAGCATGGTTTTTATACAGTGTTAGAGCTTAGTTTTTTTTATTACACCTAAAAATTACTAATAATAGAATCTTAAATAAAAAAGATTGAAAAAAATTTATGATGCAATTAGATAAATTCCTAAACCTATAATAGCCAGTCCAACAACAAAACCACAGCCTATGCCTTTTGGCCCTTTAGAAATAACCATTTTGCTATTCTCTTCTCCTTTTTTCATAATGTTACCGCCAATAATTATGCCTAACGCGATAACTATAATTCCTAATATTACCATTGAGTTTATTATTTTGAGTTTATTTATTTTTTTGAAATCCTTGTAACAATTAAGTCCAGAATGTAAATCCTAATGAAACTATTGATAGTTTTCTTATCCTTTAGCCAATTTGCAATTGTTGGTGACATGAAATAGTATAGCTTGACAAATGCTTTGCCTAAGATTGATTTTTGCAAAATGGTATCGCGATATTTTTTCAAATTGATAACTTCAGGAGCGTATTCGCTTTCATAGCACACAGTAGCAATATAACAACCTGTTTTTCCAGTTGAATTTCTTGGAGGTGCAGGACGTCCCATAACTTTTTCAAAATCAGCATCATCTTCTGATTTCATAATTGCTAATCCAGCATTTGAAACATAGACTTGTCTATTATTCATCCAAGTCCAGCTGGGTGAAGAACGGTCTATAGTCTCTCCAGTATAAGGACACCTGCCTCTATTCACTAAGCCTCTACTATTTAAAATAGTATATAATTCTAAAGGCATCACAACATAATTTTGCAAAAAATCAGTCAAGGTTTCAAAGTCATCTGGCGTAAAGTCGTCCTGAGTTCCTTTTCGTACAATACCAACCTCTGTCAATGCGTCACAAATATCTTGTACATATTTTGTTGTAAATTCTGAATAGTACTTCATTATATTATTTTTAAAATTAGCTCTAACGT
>NZ_JABFAM010000044.1 GCF_013623775.1 Rufibacter sp. XAAS-G3-1
TAACTCAAGTTGCGATTAAATACATTTGTTGATTGTGTAGGCAAAAAGGAACAGGACTATCTTGAGCAGGAACCCTTCTGGGGTCACCGCATGGATTGAGCGCGGGAAGGTCGCCGTGATTTCGCTGAAGGTGGTTTCTATCTTCTTCCTCATGGCTGTTTTTATGTACTCCATCGCCGGGCTGTCTTTCCGTTTGCTGTTGCTCTTGCGCTGGGTGAGCAGGCTCACCTGCCCGCACTCGGCCAGCAGGTCCTCTATCTCGTAGTTGGTGTAGGCGCTGTCGGCGTAGAGGCTGCTTTGGGGCGGCAACTCCACGTTCATCGCCTGGAGCGCCAAGCCGTCGTGCACGCTCCCGGCCACGATGAAGTAGTCGACCGGCAGGCCGCCCGCGGTGGTGATGACCTCCACCTTGAAGCCGTAGAAGTATTCCCTCTTGGAGGCGTTGTAGCCCCTGTAGGCCTCATCGCCCAGCAACCTGCACCTGTTGATGCGGATGTTGCGGCACACGGCCACCGGGAAACTGTCGATGACGTACTCGCCGGTGGTGTTGAGTTCCTTGAGGCTGTCGCCCAAAGCCAGGAAGAGGGCGGCGATGGTCTGGCTCAGGCGGTGCAGCATGCGGTTGAAGTTGCTCTTGTGCGGCATGGGGCACTTCTGGTGCTGCTGCATGTAGCTGGCCGCCGTGGCCATGTTGCCGCCGAAGAAGCGGGCCGCCACCAAGGCCGTTGTGATGACCTCCGCATCGCTCAGCTTGCGCTTTGCCGCCGGTTTCCGGCCCGTTACCTGGAGATAGTCATCAATAAAACAGTAAATTGCCACAGTGAAGTCATTCATGGGAAGTGAGAGGTAAAGTTTGGTCGCTTTATCCTTCAACAAACCTGGATGGCTTCATAGTTTTATAATCGCAACTTGAGTTA
>NZ_JABFAM010000045.1 GCF_013623775.1 Rufibacter sp. XAAS-G3-1
ATTTTATTGACTTCTGCTGTTACTTCTGCTGATATTTTTTTTGCCGTTCCAGCAGGTTTAAGTTTCTACAATTGCAGCCAACGGCCTCGTGCAAACAGCGTGCTAGGCCGTCGGCCGAAGCATGGTGTTTGCACAATGTTGGGTGTAGGTGTTTTTACTTTTACAACTCCAGTTTATGGATTTTACAGTAGTACTGTGGGTCACATTCGCTAATAATGCAGCCAGCTAACCTAACCAAACCCTTTTCAGCTCTATTCATTGTCCGTTTTGTCGGGAGCCCATAGACAATTGGTATTATATTGTCCGTATGTCCGCCAATGCATTTAACCTGTGTGTTCTTTGCATAGACAAATCCACAAGGGGGAGGGTATTTCAGGTTGAGTTTTGTAGTCTTGCCGTCTGAAACAACTATATTATCTGTAAAAGCGTCTCTGAACCCGATTTGCCTTATGATTAGGCTATAAATTCCTTCTGGTACTTCTTTAATTGAAAATTCGCCGCTTGTGGCAGGAATTGCACCTTTAAATTCTGAGCTATCCTTAATAAGGAAAATAGTCAAATATTTAAAGTCTAAAAGAGAATCGCGCTTCTGAATTACACCTGCTATTTGTCCATTTTGACCGAAAACTGTCAAAGAGCTGTAAATAAGCAAAAGGGTTGATAACCATTTCATCATTGAAGCTAATTTTGATTTTTACACTTACACCCAACCTTTAGATTAGCTCAGTTTCATTTTTTCAATATCACTACTTTCCATTTTGCCAGTTACAGGGTTAACTTTCTGTAGCTGAAGAAGCAGCCAGTGCACTACACGCTAACAAGGCGAACAGGGTCTAACAACCGA
>NZ_JABFAM010000046.1 GCF_013623775.1 Rufibacter sp. XAAS-G3-1
AACCAGTTGCTTTCTAAAACTGCAATCGGTACTTTGAGAGATAATCAGGCAAAACTCTTGGCCGTCGTTTAGCAGCGGCCGTTAGCTGTTATTAATAAAATGAAAAAACTTACTATTCTATTTTTTCTTGCCTTGACATCATGTGCAACTTCCTACGAACCTACTTTCAGAAAGCATCTTACGCCAGAGGAAAAAGCGCAGTTAATTGAAGGACAAGTTATTACTAAAACACATACTTCCTACCTAAAGAACGGGCAAGTTGACTTAACTGGTACCCTGAAAATTAAAGTTGAAAAAGGCAAGTACACTTTTACTCAACTAGGGGAATGGAAACATTACCATAATAACGGACAGCTTCTATCCCTTTTAACCCACGACTCCTCGGGCCGCATGATTAATGACAAAATCTACAATGAGGACGGGAGCAGATATTCAGAATTGTTTGGATACGATGAAGTACAATGGGAAAAAACAGCTAGGATTACAAAACATATTCTGTTCTTCCCTGGAAGTGGCAGCGACACTGCAAGTGTTGAAATGTTCCTGTCCGAGGGAAGGAAGCACAAAAGGCATGGAGTGTGCAGGTACTATGACCGACAAGGTAATATAATTGAGGTTATAGAGTATAGAAACGGGAAAAAGGTAAAATAACAACAGCTAACACTGTATAAAAATCATACTTCGGCCGACGGCCTAGCACGTTTTTTATACGTGACCGTTGGGGCAAATTTGAAGAACCTTTCATCGGGCTTCACGGCAGAAAAAAGAATCTGCAAGAGAAGCAGAAATAAACCAGCAGA
>NZ_JABFAM010000047.1 GCF_013623775.1 Rufibacter sp. XAAS-G3-1
AACCAGTTGCTTTCTAAAACTGCAATCGGTACTTTGAGAGATAATCAGGCAAAACTCTTGGCCGTCGTTTAGCAGCGGCCGTTACCTGCAAGCTAAAATAAATGAAATTTAATCCACCCATAGAAGTTAGGGAGACAGAAGACCTTTTAGAAATTGTCTGCCTCCCTAATGCTTGGCGACCTGAGGCAGTAGAACAGGCCAAGGCAGAATTGAACAAAAGAGGGATAAATCAAGAGGAACAGGTCAAATGGTCTGAAAAATATAATTGGAATTTAAGAGCAGAACATCGGGGAGAAATTAGGAAAAGGGCTTTGATGCGTTACAACCCGCTTGAACTGATTTTCATGTTTATCCGACTCCCTGGCACAATATTATGGGATTGGCATCTTAAACGGGACGGATATATTAAGATGCATAAGCAGAGATTATGGGTCATTGCTTCAGGACTTCTGTTTTACTCTTGCATATTACTCTCCATTTTCATGCAAAAGCCAAAATCTGACGAAGCTTGGTTAAAGGAGATTCAGGAACAGGATATAACAGAATGGGAAAGAAGCTATTATGGTGAAATTAGAGACAGCGCAAAAATAAAGAAAGCCAGCAGGTAACACTGCATAAACGCCAGCCTCGGCCGACGGCCTCCGCCGCCGTTTATACTAGTCCGTTGGGGCAAATTTGAGAAACTTCTTACCGGCGGGCACGGCAGAAAAAATTATCGGCAGGAGAAGCAAAAGAAGAACCGGC
>NZ_JABFAM010000048.1 GCF_013623775.1 Rufibacter sp. XAAS-G3-1
GGGGAGTTCCACTCCCCTTCTTCTGCAACACCTGCCCGTGGTTCACGGCGGAGTAGGAACTCCGCAGCAGGCAGGTTCGGGAGTAGGAACTCCCGAACAGCAAAACAGCAAAAGAACAGCAAAAGGAAGCATTGTTCTTGAACAGCAAGTCAGCGTTGTAGCACTAGCAGATTAAATACATAAAGACTACTCCACCAAAATCACTTTTAGCAACCCCTTGCCACCGGCATAATCAACGGCTGAACTGTATACATACTGCTCCGGCTCCTGCACAATTTCCGCCCGAACCGGGTTTTGGTGGATGTAGTCTACTTTTTGTTGCAAAAATTCATTGGAATGGATTTCCTTGGCTTCGTTGCCGTCTTGCCAGAATTTAGAATGATGCGATTTAGCATGTACGGAAGCCGCAAACCGGAACCGGTGCAGCATCCATTCTTTCCGGCTTTCATTTTCTACTTGGATGGCTTCGGTGATTTTCCGGCTCGTGAACTGTTTAAAGTCCCGGAGGATATCAGATAAGTTCTTTCCCTCTTTAGCGGAAGCAATTACATGAAGATGGTTACTCATCAGGCACCACGCATAGACCTCTAAGCCTTTCTTTTCTTGGCTGAATTTCAACGACTCTAGAACGATGTGCCTGTAAACGGGTCTTGTAAAAACATCTATCCAGTCTACCACTGTTAAGGTTAGGTAGTATAGGTAGC
>NZ_JABFAM010000049.1 GCF_013623775.1 Rufibacter sp. XAAS-G3-1
TGTTAGCGAGTAGTTCACTGGCTGCTCTTCAGGTATGAGCAAAAGTTACTCCGATACCTGGTAATTGAAAAGTATAGTTGTTAGAAAAATGATAGAGCCCTAATCTAAAGGTTAGGCAACATTAGAAACATGAACAAAACTGAACCTTATAAATCTCCAGACGGAAAACATAAAATTGAGTTACTGTTAGCTGGAGAAATCAGGTTTGGGCCTGAATACTATTCGGTTGCTCTAAATGGACAGACAATCATAGAAAAAATATTCGGGCGACCTTACAAATGGGATTCAGAATCTAAATATCTGGCATTACAGGAATGGCTTACAACTGATTACCAAAAAGGCCCAATTACAGCATTACTTGTCATCGACTTAAAGGAAAATAAACTCGCCCAATTGTCGATTGCTGAAAAAGGATTTATTATGCCAATCCGATTCGACGAAGATAAGGTGATTTACAAAAAGGAATATTCTGCAAGTGGACAAATAAAAGAATACGAGTTAGAGTTGAAAACAGTAACAAACTGGATTTAACATGTCATTAATAAAAGCAAATAGTTAAAAAAATAACGTTGCCTAACATTGGTAGCTGTTGCACAACGGTCTAGTGTAAACGGCGGCGGAGGCCGTCGGCCGAAGATGCCGTTTACACAGTGTTAGCTGCTGTTTTTCTTTTTTTA
>NZ_JABFAM010000050.1 GCF_013623775.1 Rufibacter sp. XAAS-G3-1
TTTCGGTATTTCCGTGGCCACGATGGAGCGAGGCGCGCGGTTGGATTGGCATAAGCATCCGGGCGGCCAAATTTTACTAATTACCGAAGGAACGGGCTATTACCAGGAAAGGGCAAACCTAAGCAAACCGTGCGGAAAGGCGAGGTCGTTAAATGCCAACCGGTCGTGGAGCACTGGCATGGGGCAACCCCTGACTTAGGCGTTACCTACCTGGCCACCAGTCCTGCGTTAAACGGAAAAACCATCTGGTTGCAACGGGTAACGGATGCGGAATATTCCAAAACGAACTAGACGCATAAACCGGTTAGCGAAACCCCTTAAGGTAAAAACAAGGCTTTCTTCTGCCATCATTCCGGAAGATAAATGCGTTGAATTGATAAAGTAATAAATAGTTAGACACCTGGCAAGGTAACGCCACTCCTGACCCTTCACTTAAAAGATAAACCTCCATGAAAGTATCCCTTCTCGGGCTTTGCCTACTAGGATTGACGGTGTTTGTGTCCTGCACCACCCAGAAAAAAGCAAGTTCCCCCGCTGCGGATGCACCGCATTCAGAACAGGAAATCATCAACCTCTCCCAGGAGAAATGGCAATGGATGGCCGACAAGAAAGCCGATACCCTGGCCGCCCTCTTCCATGAGAACGCCGTGTTCGTCCATATGGGGGGTAGCTGGGG
>NZ_JABFAM010000051.1 GCF_013623775.1 Rufibacter sp. XAAS-G3-1
AAAGAAAGAAAAGAACAACGTTGCCTAACATCACCTAAACGGCATCTCCAGCCGACGGCTGTCGCCGCCGTTTAGCCTAACCGTTAGGCTGCATTAAAAGAACTATTTACCAACTGGCACGGCAGAAAAAATCAGCAGAAGTCGCAGAAGTAGAAAAACTGCAAAAGATTAAGTTAGCTTAGCAGAAGAAAGCAACCGCAAGCCGACTTCGACCAGCAGATTTTGCAGAAGAGGAATTGACCAGGCGTTTGAGCAGGAACGGACGCAAAATGCTTGCAGAAAGAATTTATCTGCAATGCGCGCAGCCCGACTTCAGGAATGCGTTTTTGACCTGTTTTCGCAAAATCAGGCCAAAAACGGGCGGACATAAACCGAGTGGAGTTCGGGAAGCAGATTAGCGGCTCTTTTTCTGAAATCAGGCGAAACTAGAAAAGAAATCGGCAGAAGAAAGAGAATAACGCAGCCTAACAATGTGTAAAAGGCAGCTGGGTTTCCCTGCGGCCGACGTTTCATTGCTCTCTAAAACAGGCCGGCCGTCCGACGTGAAACTGCGTTTCAGTCTCCCAGCCGACCTTTTACACGAGGCCGTTGGGTGGTATTAAAAACATAAAATCATGTTAATTAGGAAAAAAATTTCTCATGTACTTTTCATGGCTACAGTTTTGT
>NZ_JABFAM010000052.1 GCF_013623775.1 Rufibacter sp. XAAS-G3-1
AACCCCCGTAGCCCGCCCTGGAGCTATCCTAGCCTTTTGGCTTACCAGATAAATTAGATGCGCCTTATTGAGCTCTACAACATATTCAAATGGCATCCCAATACAACGATTCCCCGAATTTTAGCGAATATTTAACCGTTTGGTCTCTCTAGCCAGCAACATCTGGCAACTCACCATAGCCGGCCCGGATGCTCTCCTAGCGTTGTGGGTCACTAAATAAGTTAGATTCGTCTCATGCAGGTCTACAACATATTCAAAGGTCATCCTGATACGACCATTCCCTGATTTTTGGCAAATATTTAACCAGCTTTTTTAAGAGGTTGTCCTTTATCATCAGCAAAGATTTTCGGTAGTTGGACCCTCCTGGGGGCCCGAGTAGCATTCTCAGTGGTTTCCTTAAATGCGCCTCTCCATACCCTGCCAGATGCCACAAACCGGACCCAAATCGGACAATTACCTGATTTTTGGCGAATATTTAACCGTTGGCAACTTTGCCTTTGGATCAGACAAGGCCTTCCAAATTTGAACTGGCAACCCCCGTAGCCCGCCCTGGAGCTATCCTAGCCTTGTGGCTTACCAGATAAATTAGATGCGCCTTATTAAGC
>NZ_JABFAM010000007.1 GCF_013623775.1 Rufibacter sp. XAAS-G3-1
CTCCCGAACCTGCCTGCTGCGGAGTTCCTACTCCGCCGTGAACCACGGGCAGGTGTTGCAGAAGAAGGGGAGTGGAACTCCCCGGCAGGTTGCTTCCGGAGTAGGAACTCCGGAAGAGCAGGGTTGTCAAATTAGACTTACAGAAAACACTTGATTTTATTAATAAGTATGACTTTAACATGCACTTAAGTTATTATAAACAACTACAACTTGCTAATAAACAATCGTAAGTTGAGAAAGCCTAACTAAGAACCAATGTTCCTACTTAGGCTTCCATAAAGTTTCTATTGGATATTACAAATTATATCAATTGACACGTCGCCACCTCCAACTCTTTCACATTCTGCAAAAACACCTTCGGATCAATCCTGTACTTCCTAGAAAACAACTCCACCGCCAAGCGTTCTCCCGGTTCCGTCAAAACCAATTCCAGTTTCTTCTGACCCGGACTGGCGATGGCGGCTTCCTCCAGACGGTCAATCAACAGGGCGTTGATGTTTCTAATATCAATGTCCAGGCGCACGCCCTTTGCCATTTTCTCAGCCACGTCACTTAGCAGCTGCATGGAGAGCGGCTTTAACTCCCACTGGTCTTCAGATTTGTAACGGAGCGTCACTTTGGCTCTGATGAACAGGTACATGCCTTCTTTCACGTAAGGCGAGAACTTTACAAAGTCTTCTCCGAACAGGGCCAAGCCCATGGTATTTTCGTAATCCTCTAAAGAGAAGAGCAGGAATGGGTTGCCGTTTTTACCGGTGCGCATGACCACGTTGCTGATGATGCCGGCCACGTTCACGTCGCGGCCTTTGAACTCCTCAATCCGGTCTAGACTACAGGTGCAGTAAGAGTCAATCTCCAGCTTGAACTGATCCAGCGGGTGGCCGGAGAGATAGAAACCAATCACTTCTTTCTCACGGCGAAGCATTTCGGTCAACGTCCAGGGCTGTACGTCCGGGACTTTGGGCAATGGCATGTCTACCGCCCCGCCACCACCGAACAAAGACTGCTGGGCGGCGTTTTTCTCGGCCTGAAACTGGTTCCCGAATCTTACTGCCTTTTCAATGAGGTTGATGCTTTCGCCTTCCGGTGTTTCCAGGTACTGAGCGCGGTGGTAACGTTCAAACGAGTCAAAGGCTCCGGCCTGGGCCAGGCTTTCAAAGGTCTTTTTGTTCACGGCCCGCAGGTTCACGCGTTTGGCGAAGTCAAAGATGTCGGTGTAGTTGCCGTTCTTCTCGCGTTCCTCAATGATGGCCTCGACGGCGGCCTCACCGGTTCCTTTCACGGCCCCCATCCCGAAACGGATTTGCCCTTGCTGGTTCACGTTGAACTGGTGAATGGATTCATTCACGTCCGGGCCCAAAACCTGAATCTGCTGCTTGCGTGCTTCCTCAATAAAGAACGTCACCTTCTTGATGTCGTTCATGTTGTGGGTTAACACGGCGGCCATGTACTCCCCAGGATAGTGGGCTTTAAGGTAACCGGTTTGGTAGGCCACCACGGAGTAGGCGGCGGAGTGCGAGCGGTTGAAGCCGTACTGCGCGAACTTCTCCATCACGTCAAACACCTCCGAAGCCTGTTTGGCGGGAATGTTATGAATCTCTTTGGCACCGGCCACGAACTTCTCGCGCTCCTGGGCCATTTTCTTCATGTCCTTCTTACCCATCGCGCGGCGCAGCAAGTCGGCACCGCCCAGGGAGTAGCCCGCCAGTACCTGCGCCGTCTGCATGATCTGCTCCTGGTACACCATGATGCCGTAGGTATTCTTCAAGAGCGGCTCCAACAAGATGTGCGGGTATTCCACTTCTTCCTTGCCCTGCTTCCGGTTAATGAAGTTCGGGATGAACTGCATCGGGCCCGGTCGGTACAAGGCGTTCATGGCAATCAAGTCCTCAATATTGGTCGGTTTCAGGTCTTTGAGGTACATGCGCATTCCCTCGCTCTCAAACTGGAACGTCCCGATGGTATCGCCACGCTGGTAAAGGGCATAGGTTTTCTCATCGTCCAGCGGAATGTTGTCAATGTCAATCTCCACGCCGTGGTTTCGCTTAATGAGCGCCATGGCATCTTTCAGAATGGACAGGGTTTTCAGGCCCAGGAAGTCCATCTTCAGCATGCCCGCGCTCTCAATCACTTTCCCATCAAACTGCGTCACCAAGAGGTCAGAGTCCTTGGAGGTAGAAACCGGAATGTAGTTGGTGATGTCATCTGGCGCGATGATTACCCCCGCCGCGTGGATACCGGTGTTCCGAACAGAGCCTTCCAGCTTTTCAGCTAGTTTCAGAACCTTTGCGCGTAGGTCATTTCCGTCACGAATAGAGGAAAGCTCCGGCGATTCGGTGAAGGCTTTGGCAAGGGTAGTGCCGGGAACCTCGGGAACCATCTTGGCCAGTTCGTTGGCTTCAGACAACGGTAAATCCAAGGCGCGGGCCACGTCTTTGATGGAAGATTTAGCGGCCATGGTGCCGAAGGTGATAATCTGGGCCACCTGCGTTTTGCCGTACTTGTCTACCACATAGTCAATCACGCGCTGGCGGTTCACGTCGTCAAAGTCAATATCAATATCGGGCATAGACACCCGCTCAGGGTTCAGGAAACGCTCAAACAGGAGCGAGTACTTGATAGGATCGATGTTGGTGATTCCCACGCAGTAGGCCACGGCAGAACCCGCCGCCGAACCCCGGCCCGGGCCCACGGCCACGCCCATGCTGCGGCCTTTGTTGATGAAGTCCTGGGTGATAAGGAAGTACCCGGCAAAGCCCATGGTCTCAATGATGCCCAACTCGTAGTTCAGGCGTTCCTCCACCTCTGGCGTAATCTCATGGTAGCGTTTCTTGGCGCCTTCAAAGGTTAAGTGACGCAGGAACAAATCAGCCGTAGGGTGCTCCGGAGGAAGCGGGAAGTTGGGCAGCAGGATATCGCGCTGCAGCTTGGGCGGCGTGATCTTGTCCACTATTTCATTGGTGTTGTCCACGGCAAACGGCACGTCCGCGAACAGCTTGTTCATCTCAGCCTGAGACTTGAAGTAGAACTGGTCGTTCGGGAACCCGAAGCGGTCTTGCGGCCTTGGTTTCTGCTGCTCTTCCTCAATGCGGTACAACATGCGGCGCACGTTCTCGTCGTTGCCGTAGGTGTTTCTGATGTTGGTGAGCGTGTCATAGATTACCTCGCCGCTACCCGACATTAACCTAAAGTACTGCGTCTGGAAATCGCCCACGGGCACGCTTTCCTGCTCACCGGTGTTCACGCACAAAAGGATGTCGTGCGCGTTCCAATCGGTTTGCTCTACGTAGTGCGAGTCGTTGGTGCAGATGACTTTGACATTGTATTTGATGGCCCACTTGAGCAGCACCTGGTTTACGTCTTCCTGGCTCAGGCCGGTGCCGTCAATGTTCATGAGGCCGTGGCGCTGAATCTCGATGTAGAAATCCTCACCGAACAAGTCCAGCCACCACTGCAACAGTTTTTCGGCTTCTTCCTCGCCCTTCCAGAGAATGGCCTGCGGAAGTTCCGCCCCGATACAGCAGGAAGTGGCAATGAGGCCTTTGTGGTATTTGACCAGCAGTTCCTTGTCAATGCGCGGCCATTTGCTGTAGAGGCCGTCAATGTAAGAGTAGGAGCAGAGCTTGGCCAGGTTCTGGTAGCCTTCCTGGTCTTTGGCCAGCAGCAATTGGTGGTGGCGTACGTCTTTCGCCTCTTTACTGAAGGACTTTTGGTGCCGGTCTGCCACCAGGTAGAATTCGCAGCCCACAATGGGTTTCACGTTGTACTTGTTGGCCTCGGCCACGAAGTTGAACGCCCCAAACATGTTGCCGTGGTCGGTCATGGCCACGGCTTTCATGCCATCGGCCTGGGCCTTTTTCATGAGCCCGCTGATGCTGGCGGCCCCGTCTAAAAGCGAGTATTGGGTGTGGGTGTGGAGGTGGGAAAAATCTGGCACGGTGGTAAGAGTCTTGAGTTCTGAGTCTTGAGTCACGAGTCAAAAATGAAGCGCGAAAGGACTACGAAGATACGGAAAATAGCCCAGAAACAGATCGGGGATTTGGGGTTTGCCCCTGTGTTTTGGGCTTGTTTTCTGGAAATCAGGCGCTAAACTGAAAAGGGAAGAGCTGAGGCAAAATCAGGAGGGAGGCGCAATAATCTGGCAAGTGTGCCGTAAAATGTGAGAGGTTTAGGCGGTTGGGTGTACCTTTGCGCTATCTAACTGTTTACGTACATGCACTTCTCTTTTAAGACAACCCTTGACAGGTTCCGGACTATCGCTGTTCTGGAAGGTATTTCTTATATTATTCTGTTGTTCATTGCCATGCCGTTGAAGCGTATGGCAGGCATTCCTGAAGTGCAGAAATACGTGGGCTGGGCGCACGGTCTGCTGTTTATCCTGTTTGTGGCGCTGCTGGTTCAGGTGTGGAGGGAGTACAGATGGTCTTTCGGGAAAGTGGTAATGGCCTTCGTGGCCTCACTGATTCCCTTCGGGACGTTTGTGCTTGATAGGAAGATAGCCAACGAAGAGCGGCAGAAGTAGCGTTTTGGGGCTTTTTTCTAAAAAACAGCCCCAAAACGCTACTTCTGCTATGGCTTTTGCTGGCGAAAACGGCAAGAGTAGGAACCTGCCTTCGCACTTTTATCATCTTCGTAGCACTGCTACGGGGCTCAAAAACTATTTTGGCAGAACCTTGCTCTTGCCGTTTTCGCCAGCAAACCCAAAGTTTAAACAGGCTCTAAACAGAATGACTGGTTCCTGTAACTGAAATCTTTTGTAAGAGGGAACATCGTACTCGTCTTTGTCTCTCAGCAAGTGTACTTTTAGGCTTTTGGCGGTGAAGGGTTCCCCGTTTCCTATGTCATAGATGTTGGTTTGGGTAATGCCCATTCCGTCTACCACCGTCACCAGGCCGCTGCCTACTACCTCTACGTGCCCGCCCTGGGTTACCAGAATGGCCGTGTCTTCTTCCAGGCCCATTCCAATGCATTCTGGGTTGGTGCAAATGGCCTGGGTCATGCGCACAATTCGCCCGCGGGTCAAAAAGTGGGTATCTGTCTGGAGGTGGCTTCTTTGGGGAGATTAGCAGGTGCACGGAATATGCTGTTCCCTTGGCTTGTCCGTTTTCTCCGTGGGTGCAGGTGCGGCTCTTTGCATAGTGGCTGCTAAGCGCTCACGGCCGCGGGGCCCCGTCTTCCCCTCTCGCACTGCCCTTTCGGCCTGGGAGGTCTGTTCCTCTTAGCTGAGGTCTGTCCAGGGCCAAAAGCGAGGCGCGCTCGGGAAAGACTGGAACTGGGAAAGTACCCGTAGAGACCAGGCACTGCCTTGTCTCTCACGCATTCCTTTCTTCTGTAAAGACGCATTCCCCTCTTCTGCAAAGGCATATTCCCCTCCTTGGAGGCTCATCTTGTAGGAAAAGAACAGTAGCCATATCAATGAAAGAGAAGGCGCTTTCTACCGTTCCCGCTCTTTCGGATTTAACAATCCCGAACAGCAACTTTTTAAAGTTTCCCTACAAGATTAGCTCAGAGGTATTCCCCTCCTCGGAGGGGTGGGTTCTGTCTGCCCGCCATCTCTTTCTGTGGCGCATCAATCATTTAAGATGGTAACCCTGTTTAGAGGTTTTCATTAATCGGCCTTTAAAGCAATTCCTCTGTTGCAATTTCTCTGGCAGGTGCCATGCATTTTTGGCCTGTTTTTATGAAAACAGGCCAAAAACAGGAGGTTTATCTGTACACTGCCGCAAGCATCCGTTTGTGACCCGTTTCTAGGCTACTTTTATGAAAACAGGCGTAAAACTCTAAACAGCTTAGTAGGGTATGGCAAAACAGTAGAAGGCTTAACCGAGCCATAAACCAAAAAAGAAAGGGCATTTCCGGCTGAAGAAGCAGTCCGGAAATACCCTTTCCTAAATAGAAGCATTGTGTGAAAGGCTAACCTCTACCAATGATCTTATAAGGTGTCACTGCCAAGGTTTCTGCCGCCTGTTGGGTAGCGGTCATTGTCTGGGTAGGTGGTGCTTCCTGCGGGGAAGTCATCTCCTAAAGTAGACGCGCCTCCGGTATAGGTGTCATCCTCCAGATAGGTAGTGGTCACTATCAGAACCTCACCTTCCGGCTGGCTGTCGTTTTCAGACTCTCGGCCGTATTTGGGAAGGCTGATGTTTTTTAGGGCGTTTCTGTTCATCAGGGCATAAACGGCGGCACCAGCGGCTACGAAGATGGCGCTGGTGGCTACGGGGTGCATGACAGCACGGGTGTAAAGGCTGGTTTTCATGACATGGCCTTTGTAGTTGCCGCGCACGTTGCCCGCCGTGGAGGGTTGGTGCAGGGAACCGGATCTGTTTACGGGCGGCGCATCTTCCACTTGCTCTTTGCTCATGATCTTGGAACTGATCCAATCCATGGCACCCGGGAATCTTTTGTTCAGGGCACTCATCGCTTTGCCGCCGCCGCCTACCATGATGTCGCGGTGCGGATGCACGGCCGCATGCAGAATAGCGGCGGCCACTTCCTCTGGCGCATACACCGGGGCCGGCAGGGTGAGGGCTTTGTGGGTGTAGTTTTTGGCGTGCTCTGGGTAAGGCGTGTCAATTCCGGCGGGCTTGATTAACGTGACAGAAACCGGGGCCTTGTCTTCCATCAACTCTATGCGCAGGGCATCTGTGAAGGCTTTTACGGCGTGCTTGCTGGCAGCATACATGCCTTGCAGCGGGATGGCAATGTCAGAGACTTCACTGCCCAGGTTGATGATGGCGCCTCCTTTGGTTCTTAGGTGTTGCGCCGCTACCAGAGAGCCATAGACAATGCCCCAAAAGTTGGTGTCAAACAGGCGGCGGTTGTCCTCGTCGCTCACTTCGTCCAGACGGCCGTAGATGGAGACCCCGGCATCGTTCACCCAGGTGTCAAAACCGCCGCATTCATGCAGGGCTACGTCCGCAATCCACTGCACCTCCTCTTTACGGCCCACATCGGCCACGCAATGGAAGGCTTTGCCGCCCTCATTTCTGATTTCCTGTTCAATGGCAATCAGGGCCTCGCGGTTGCGGGCTGCCAATACTACCGTAGCGCCTTTCTTGGCCGCAGCCCGGGCGGTCGCCAGCCCGATGCCGCTGGAAGCACCCGTAATCACGATCACCTGCTCATGAAGCGGTTTCAATGGATATTTCATACCTGTTGCTTGAAGATTTGTAAATTTATTTCTAAACCATCTAAGTGATTCCTTACGAGGCTAACTCCCATAAGATACAGTTAGGCAGAGAAAAGGAAATAGCTGATGCGATTGGGCGGTACCCTTGGCCGTAACGTAAAAACAAAATCGGCTTGGCCGAAGCAGATGGAAAGCAACAAAAGAAAGCGCCATGGCTTCTACCACGCCGCAGAAAAGAGTGTCCCAGGCACGGGTGAATGGGAACATAAAAGTAGGTTCTGCTCGTACACATTTTCGGCCTAAAAGGGCTTTGATCAAATGGCAGATACTCTTTCCACAAATAAACCCTCTCGGCTGGGCGACATGTTCCGGGCCCTGAAGTACCGCAATTACCGCCTGTTTTTCATGGGACAGGGCATTTCCCTCATTGGTACCTGGATGCAGCAGGTTGCCATGAGTTGGCTTGTCTATCGCCTCACCGATTCGGTGTTCCTGCTGGGCATGGTCAGTTTCGCGAACCAGATCCCGTCTTTTCTGCTGGCCCCGTTTGCCGGGGTTATCTCAGACCGGTTCAACCGGCACCGGGTGCTGCTGGTTACCCAGTTCCTGTTCTTGCTGGAAGCCAGCGTGTTGGCTGCGTTGGTGCTCACCGGAACCGTCACCATCACCTACATTATGGCCCTGGGTGTCTTTGCCGGTATTGTGAACGCCTTTGACATGAGCGCGCGGCAGTCTTTTGTGGTGCAACTGGTAGAAAAGCGCGAAGACATGAGCAACGCCATCGCCCTGAATTCCTCTATGTTCAACATGGCGCGTCTGGTAGGCCCCTCGGTGGCGGGCGGGGTGATTGCCACGCTGGGCGAGGGCGTTTGTTTTCTGGTCAACGCCCTCAGTTACCTGGCCGTATTGGCTTCCCTGCTGCTGATGCGGGTGCCCCGAACTGAAATAAAAACGCAGGACACTAAGGTGCTGAAATCCCTGGGCGAAGGATTTAGGTACGCGTTCGGCTTTGCGCCCATCCGCGATATTCTCATTCTCATTGCCACGCTCAGCCTCTTCGGGATGCCGTTTACCGTGCTCATGCCCGCCATTGCCCGGGACGTGCTGGGCGGAGATGCCAGCACCCTGGGCTTGCTGATGGGGGCTTCGGGGGTAGGGGCCTTGCTGGGCGCGCTCTACCTGGCCTCCCGGAAATCGGTGCTGGGGTTGGCCCGGGTCATTGTGTGGGCTTCCGTTCTGTTTGGCCTGGGGCTCATTGCATTTGCTATTTCTACCAATATGCTCCTAGCCATGCTGAGTATTTTTGTGGTGGGCCTGGGCATGATTCTGCGCATGGCCTCCAGCAACACGCTCCTCCAGACCATTGTAGACGATGACAAACGCGGCCGCGTGATGAGCTTTTATTCCATGGCGTTTATGGGCATGGCCCCCATTGGCAGTCTTTTGGCCGGTTGGTTTGCCGAACGGATTGGCGTTGCCTATACGCTGCTGGGGTGCGGTATCATCTGTCTGCTGAGCATTGTGCCGTTTGTCATGAGCCTTCCCAAATCGCGCCAGTTAGTCCGGCCCATTTACCAACGCTTAGGCATTCTGCCCGAAATAGCCCAAGGCCTGCAAGCCGCCTCCCGGTTGTCTTCTCCACCAGAGGGAGGCAAGATGTGATTACAGGCTGATTTCCAAAAAGTAGGCTAAAAACAGGAACGCAGATTCCTGCAAGAAGTATCTTCCCTGCTTTTCTATGGTGCGGATTTACTTCGTGACTTTTGCTCATGAATTACGGAAGTAAACCCGCGCCATAGAATAGAGAGGTAATTTAGAGGCCATTGGCACAGAAACTCGCAGGTCTTCCAGCCGCTACGAGGTCTTTTGACCAAGCGGTATAGCGGTGACAAGCAGAAACTCCCCTCTTGATCAAGGCTCCTCTTGTAGGGAAACTTGTACCAACGTTGCTGTCCGGGATTTCTAATCCCGAACCACTCTGCCGGGGATTTACCAATCCCCTTCGCGCCAGTTGGGTAGATACGGAGATTGATAAATCCCCAACAGAGTCCTTTCGGATTGTTAAATCCGAAAGAGCGGGAACGGTAGAAAGCGCCTGCTCTTTCATTGATATGGCTACTGTCTTTTGCCTGCAAGATGAGCTAATTTAGGAGGGGTGCCCGAAGGGCGGGGTGGTTAAGTAGCAGGACAAATTAAACTATCTATTTTGTTTTCCTGAAAGGATCTTGGTCACGAACGGCAATTACTTTCAATAAGAGCTTTTCTAGTTCGCCACCGAGATCCTGTCAGGATGACAAAGAGAGAAGAAGATATAGTTATTTCTGTCCAGTTACTTAGATTTCATCCAGAATACAAAAAACACCCTAAAAACAGAGAGAGCCGGCTTTTACAGTTGGCTCTCTCTGTTTTTAGGGTGTACTGCCTTATTGTTTCGGTTTGATCACCAGGTTTTCACCAATGCTCACGTTGAAGTCTGGTTTGTTGTTCCATTCCATGATTTGCTGGATGGTAACGCCGTATTTGCGGGAGATGGCATACATAGACTCGCCGGCGGCAACTTTGTGGGTGATGGTCTCGCCAGTAGCGGGGGCAGATTCAGGCGCTTCGGCCTGGGCGGTGGCGGGTGCGGCTACAATCAGTTTCTGCCCGATGGAGATAGAGCCAGTGCCCAGTTCGTTCCAGGTCTGTATATCTTGCAAAGACACGCCGTACTTGCGGGAGATGGCGTACAAGGTCTCACCGGCTGCCACGGTGTGCTCAGTTACGCCAGCGTCAGAAGTTGCGACGGTAGGCGCTGTTTTCACCGGAGACGTAGTGGAAGCAGGCGCGGCAGTGTCAACCGTAAGGTTGGAGGTGGCAGAAGCTGAACCGGTTAAGGAAAGTTCTTTGCCCAAGGCCAAAGGCTCGCTGCCATCTAAGTGATTCCACGCCAGCAGGTCTTTTATGGGAATGGCGTAAGTTCTGGAGATGGAGTACAGCGTTTCGCCTTTCTCTACCACGTGCTTGCCAGAAGCCGGGATTGGCTGCGTGACCGGGGCATTTACAGCGGCAACCACTGGTTCATCTGGGGCTTTGCGCTCCAGAACGGCGGCTGGCTTTGCCGCTACGGCAGGGCTCTTGGCCGGATAGGCACCGGCGGGAGCCGCCTCTCCCTGGGGCGTCTTGCGCACGTACGAGGCCGCCGCGGTGTCTTCCACTTCCACGCTGATGGAACCTTGTCTAGGAGTAGCCGCAGTAGTAGAAGCCGGAGTAGCCGGCTCAAGTTTAAGAGCTATGACTTCTTTGGGGGTTTCCTCCTCCAGTGGTCTTATCTCTACCTCAATGCTGGTTGGTCTGGTTTCCTGCAGCCATACCACACGGCCGGGTTCCAGCCGCTCAGTTTTGGTCATGCGGTTTTTAGACAAGAGTTTGTTTAGTTTTACCGCGTACAGCTGCGAAATAGCGTGCATGGTTTCGCCGCGTTGCGCTACGTGGTACTCGGTGTCTTTGGCTTTGTTGAGCTTGCCTTGGAAGTAATAGGTTTGGCCGGGTACAATCTCATCAGAGGCTTGCATGTCGTTCACGCGTAAGAATTTGCTGGTGGAGATGTTTCCCTTGAGGGCCAGCATGTCTTTGGTGTCACCGGCCTGCGCTACCACAGAGGTAGGAACGTACGTATTGTTCAGCTTCGCCTTGAGGGTCTGGAAGAAGCCTTTGATTCTGCCAATGCTGTCTTGGGATCTAACTGCGGTGGTTCTTGTCGTTGTGCTGCTGTTTTGCTTTCTAACGGGCCCGGCACTCGCCAGCACCGGGCGCGCAGCACCAGAAACGTACGGCACCATCACGGTGTATTCTTTGTCTGAGGGTACCCTGGAGGCCATCAGCCATTTGTTGTAACGCTCCACCTCGGCCGCATCAGCCTGGGCCGCCATGGCAATCTCCGTGAGGGTCTGTCCCGGAGTCGCTTTTACCGGCTGCAGGGTGATGGTAGGGGTAGGGTTCTTGCCGATGGCGTTTTCGTAGGCCACTTTGTGCGCCAGAAACGTGAGCAGGTATTTGTTTGTCTGGCTCGTGATCTCCATTTTCTTCGCCCCAATGTCTGCGGTTTTGGTCAGGGCTTTGGTGCCGTTCAGGCCTTGGTAATAGGAAAGCAGGGTGTTGAACCAGTTTTTGTAATAGGCGTTGCTGCGCAGCATGTATTTGGCCGCGCCGCGGCTTGACTCAATAATGTGCTTGCGCTCATCTACCTGCGAATTCACTTTTACGCCCAACTCTGTGGCAGACGCTTCTTTGAACTGCCAGAACCCGACGGCGTTAGAGGTAGACACGGCATCAGACACCAGGCCACTTTCCTGCAGAACCAGGTATTTGAAGTCTGTAGGTACGCCTTCCTGTTTAAGCGCCTGCTCCACAAACGGGAAATAGGCATCAGCTAATTCTACCTTTTTCTGGAAGTAGCCGGGGTGCTTGGTCAACGCATCTACCAGTTTCTGGATGTCGGCGCGGGCGTCTTCCCGTATCTGTAGGTGGAGATCGGCGAAGTAAATATTATTGGGAACTACCGGGCTTTGGGCTTGCGCTATGAAACACAACAGACTGAGCAACAGGAGCGATAAAGATTTTTTCATCTGATTATCGAGGGAATGGGTAAAAGAATAGAAAAAACGCTATGCTCTTGTAAAACTGGAATTACTAGTAGCTAAGTTGCTATCAAGTAATAGGTTGTAGCAATAGGTTCTGTTGCAAAGTAGGCGATTTTGAGGGGGTAAAGGAAGAAGAGGGCAGGTAAAATTTATCCACCGTCTTTTCCACGGGTTTGTCCACATTTGTGGATTACTTCTTGCGGGCCACCAAAATGCCGTCTCTAATAGGCAGCAGGAGGTTTTCTAACCGCGGGTCTTCGTGTACCTTGCGGTTGAAATCCAGCACCAGCTCGGTGTCTTTGTCCAGCTTGGGCCTGAATTTCTCTACCACCTTGCCGCTCCAGAGCACATTGTCCGTCAAGATGAAGCCGCCCGGCCGCACATGATCCAGCACCATATCATAGTACAGGCCGTTGCTCTTTTTATCGGCGTCAATAAACACCAGATCCCACTGCTCATGGAGCGTTGGAATCACTTCAGCGGCCTGCCCAATGTGCAGTTGAATCTTCTGCTCCAGCCCTGCCTCCGCAATGTAGCCACGCACCATGTCTTCCAACTCGTCATTCACGTCAATGGTGTGCAGCACGCCATCATCCGTCAATCCTTCGGCCAAACAAAGCGCGGAGTAACCGGTATAGGTGCCAATCTCCAGAACCCGGCGCGGCCGAAGCATCTGCGAGAACATAGCCAACGTGCGCCCCTGCAAGTGCCCCGAGAGCATGCGCGGTTTCAGCACGTTCAGGTGCGTCTCACGGTTGAGGCGGTGCAGCAAAGGTGTCTCGGGAGTAGTATGCGCCTCGGCGTAGGCATTCAGGTCTGAGTCCAGGAAGTCCATTTTTTAGATTTGGAGATTTGGAGATAAGAAGATGTGAAAATGATTCCTGGGGCAAAGGTACAGCAGCGGAGGGTAGGAGAGTGACGTTTTGGGGCTGATTTTAGAAAACACGCCCGAAAACGGAAAGACCTCACAGGTTTTCAAAACCTGTGAGGTCTACGTTAATGACGCAAAACCTTGCGTCTGCCACGCAATGCAGTGCGACATAGAAGTATCTTAAGGAAAGAATGGTTTAGCAATCAATAGTAAAGACTTTAGTTAAACCAGCCTTCACTTCTTCTTGCTGTTCTGCTGCTATTTGTCTTAGTTTCTTCACAAAACGAAGTTCTGATAGAGAGCTTACTTGGAAGCAATCTGCTGCCGAAGGTTTTGAGAGGCTATTATTCTTTTCTGCTTCTATTTTTACCATCTATGGGGCTATCTCATAGTGGTCTTTCCAATCAGTTAAGAGCATGTTTACATTTGAGGTTTGCCAGCGGAAATGACCAGAGAAAGGTTCTGCAGAACCTTTCTCTGGGCGTTTGCAGCGCAAAGATGAAATTTAAACATGCTCTAAAGGTATAATCACCTTCAAAGGCAATTTCCCTAACGCATTATCATTGAAGTTGTTTAGAGTTTCCTGCCTGTTTCATAAAAACAGGCAGGAAACGGCGTCACAGGCAGCTGCTTGCGGCAGTGTACAGATAAACCACCTGTTTAAGGCCTGTTTTTATGAAAGTAGCCTAAAACCGGCAGCCCAGGCAGACGCTTGCACCAGGGTAATTGCTCTAAATGCCGGTTTATGAAAAACTCTAAACAGGTTCATTGACAATAATGGCTGGTCTGGTCTTTTTTGATGTCAGAGCCAACCGTGGGGGCTAGATTAATCAGCCAAACTTCACCTTGCTTCATAAAAAACCTCGAAGTCCAGTTCAGAGAAAGCGGTGAGGTTTTTATCAGAAGAATAATCTGTATAAAGTGCCGCTGCCGCTCTCTCCAACTGATTCTTATTTTCTGCTTCCCTAATAGACTTAAGCGTTTGCTCCACTATTTTAAGTCGTTTGTCTATCGGCAGCCGTATGATTTCTCTTATGATCTCTGTCGTTCCTATATTGTGAATATGCAATTTTTATGGGTAAAAGTTAGCGCACCGGAAATGTGTTCAAGCCATTTCAGAACAGTCCGTCATTGAGAAGCATTTTCGTTTTTAGCTTATTTTACAGAAAATAGCTCAAAAGCAGATTAAAATTCTGATTATTAGTAAGTTGCGAGCTAAGTCTTAAAACCGCTTAATCAAACAACCCGTGGCGCGTTGCTCCGCGTTGGCAACCGAACGGCCCGCTAACAGGGCATCCAGGGCACTGGCTAAATACCGTTGCTTCACGTAGTTTTCGGCCTGCGGATTGTCGTCTATGGCACCTTTGTAGCGGAGGTAGAAGCCGTCGGCGGAGTTCTGGAGCACGAATACCTCGGGGGCTTTGGTGGCCCCAAACCGTTTGCTCAGTTGCTGCCCTTCGTCTACCAGGTACGGGAATTTGGCTGGGCTGGGGCGGTCGGGTTGGGCTTTGTCGGTTTGGCTGCCTTCTTCCAGGCCAATGTTGGTGTTCACGTACACAAACCGCGCGCCTTTGCCAGCATAGGTTTGGGAGAGGTTCTGCAGGCGGTTTTCGTACAGTTTGGCATACGGACAACTCACGCTGGTGAAGACGACCACCAGTACCGGCGCGTCTTTGAAACCAGACAGTTCAACCGACTGGTTCTGGGCATCTTTTAACGTGAAATTGTCTACTTTGGCCCCTAGGCGGTAACCGGTTTGGGCAAAGGCGGTGCTGGTGAAAGCCAGGGCCAGCAGTAAAGTAAAATATGTTCTCATATAGTCAGGTGCTAAAATATAACGTTGGCCTCTCAGAGAGCACAGCCTCTCAGATGAATCAAAATGAAACAGCCGGTTCTCTGCAAGCTACTCTTTTCTACCGTGGGCCCAGCACGTACGTCAGAACAAAATCGGGGTGTACCTCATAGTGAACCGTATACGTCTGGTCAAAAGTATCTGTCACCACGCGCCCGGTAAACGCACCAGCCGGTTGCCCATGGAAATCTTCCAGAAGCAGATGCTCCTTGAAATCCAGCTTTTTGTTTTGGTACACTTTGTAAAGCGTTTCTTTGGCGCTCCAGTACAGGTGTATTTTCTCCGCATCAGCATGGGCAGCGGTTAGCTCCGCCTCGTTCAGAAACCGCGGCGCTAGCCGAGGGGCCTTGTTTCCCAGTATTTCAATATCTATGCCAACTTGGTGTGAGCAGGAGGCAATGGCCCCCACCCAAGCGCCAGAGTGCGTAAGAGACACCTGCCACACGGCATCAGAGCAGACCGGCCCGCCCGTTTCCAGCCGTTGCAGGTAAATGGAAGGGGCCGAAAGCTTTTCCAGCAGAGTATACGCCAGCACCCGGGCCGCCAGCCATTCGCGGGTGCGGGTCTCCGCCTTGAACACCGGAATTTCATGGCCGGGCCGCAGGGAAAGCAAACGTGCGCGAAGCGCCTCCGCAGATTCCTCTACCCGCCAAAGTCCTAAGAGCGAAGTGGCAGAAATGGGATGGAGTTGATGGAGCGGCATAGAATGAGAAGTGCGGAAACGGTTTTTAGGCTGATTTTGGTAAATTTAGGCAAAAATAGCTTCCATCCTTTTTTCCCGTAGATCATGGCCAGCCCGTTTCAGGTACAGAAAATCACCACGCTCACCGGTCACCGCGACTGCGTTTACACGTTGGAATGCGCGCCTGAGCCCCAGAAATTCTTTTCGGCCGGGGCCGATGGCCTGGTGGTGCAGTGGGACTTGACCCAACCCGAAACCGGCGAACTGGTGGCCAAAGTCAGTTCCAGCGTGTACGCGCTCAAGTACGTGCCAGAACGCAATTGGCTTTTGATTGGGCACAACCACAACAGCCTGGAAGTGCTGGATCTTTCGGCGAAAGCCATCGTGAAAACCATTCCCCTGCCGCCCGCCGCCATTTTTGACATCCAATACTCTTGGGAGGCGCAGCAGGCGTACCTCGCTTTAGGCGACGGCTCTCTGGTAATGGTAGACCTGGAAAAGCTGGAAGTGCAGAAAGCCGTGCGGTTTGCAGAGAAAAGCGTGCGCAGCGTGGCCCTGCATCCGCAGAGAACAGAGCTGGCGCTGGGTTTAAGCGATTACCGCATTTTAATTCTGGACAGGGAGACGCTGCACGTGAAGCAGACGTTAGAAGGGCATACCGGCTCGGTGTTCACGGTGGCCTACACGCCAGACGGGAATTACCTGTTAAGCGGTAGCCGAGATGCCCATTTGCGCGTATGGAACGCAGAAAACCAGTACCAGGAACACACCAGCATCATCGCACATTTGTTCACGCTCAACCACATCGCGTTCAGCCCCAACGGGCGGCTGTTTGCCACGTGCAGCATGGACAAATCTGTGAAGGTGTGGGATGCGCAGACGTTTAAATTATTGAAAGTGATAGACAAAGCCCGGCACGCGGGGCACGGCACCTCGGTCAACAAATTGTTTTGGTCGGCTCACTGGAATCAGTTAGTTTCGTGTAGTGATGACCGCAGCATTGCGGTTTGGGCGTTAACCTTGAAGGAAATATGAAGATTACACCGTTAGAAATCAGACAGAAAACGTTTGAGAAAGCGTTTAGGGGCTTGGACAAGGAGGAAGTTCAGGCGTTTCTGCTCACGCTTTCCCAGCAGTGGGAGCGATTGCAGGACGAGAACAAAGACCTGAAAATGAAGTTGGAAGTGGCCGGCCGTGAAGTCCAGAAACTGCGCGAGGTGGAATCATCACTTTACAAAACCCTCAAGACCGCCGAGGACACCAGCACCAGCATTGTAGACCAAGCCACCAAATCTGCCGACCTGCAGATTCGCGAAGCCCAACTCAAAGCCGACCAGGTGTTGGAGGCCGCCCGCCAGAAAGCCCGCAGCGTGCTGGAAAGCGCGTACCTACAGGCAGACAAAACCGTAGCGGAAATGCATGCCGAGGTGAAGAACCTGGAGCAGGATTACCTGCGCCTGGAAGATTACCTGGAGAACATGGTGCGCGACCTGCAGAACCTGGCCTCAGACGCGCTGGACAAGGTGGAGAAAACCAAGTCAAAACCTAAAGCCTCCCTTGCCAGTATCTTACAAAGAGCCGCCCAAATAAAAGCGCAGCGGCCCGATGACGAAAAAGATACCACTATGAACGCATTCACCTCAACGCCCGCAGCCCCGGTAACATCGGCGCCCAAAGCGATAAATGTGCCCGCCTCGGCTTTCACAGACCAGCCGCAGGCCTATGAAATAGGCGGTGGCGGTAGCCGCGAGTCAATTCCGGCCACGCCGGGCACCATTCCGCCCACGCCCATGCACAACCCGGCCCCAGATGTGCACCCGCGTACCCCAGAGATAGTACCGCCGCATATTCCAACGCCGTCCATTGACCCTCCGCGCAGAGAAGAGCCCAAGCCAGACATTCCGCCCGCACCCAGCCCAACGCCGGTAGAGGAGCCAGCGCCAGAGCGGGAGAGTCCGGTGCCCACCACCCCAGAAGTACAGCCTCCCATGACTACCCAGGCCAAACCGGCCCCCGCGGTAGCCGCCGGTGGCGGTTCTTTCTTTGACGAAATCTAGTTCCAGCGTTTATGGGGCAGATTGCGCTGGAAGGCATGGAGTTCTTCGCCTTCCACGGGTTTTATGACGAGGAACAGAAAATAGGCAATAAATACGGCGTAGACCTCTACATCCAAACCGATTTACACGCCGCCGCCGCCTCAGACAACCTGGACGAGACCGTGAACTACGAGCGACTCTACAAACTAGTCCTCCACGAGATGAGCCTTCCCGCCCGCCTTTTGGAGCACCTGGGGCATCGTATCATGGAAGCCGTCATGCAGGAATTCCCGTTTGTGCAGCAGGTGAAAGTGAGCGTCTCCAAGTTCAACCCACCGCTGGGCGGCATCTGCCACAAGGCCAAGGTCACGCTGGAGAAGCGCGTAGCTTGAATTAATTGAACCTTGTTTTAGGCTTGTTTTTGAAAAATCAGTGTAAAAACAGATAAGATAAAAAGCCTCACCTGTGAAAAATAGGTGAGGCTTTTTTGTGCGGTTTGTAGGGGCAATCCCTAGTGGTTGCCCCTGCAACCTAATCTTCCCGTGCCCAGCGGCCTCTGCCTTTTCCTTTCTTTTCCAGTTCTTTCTCCAGGTCTTTCTGCCAGTCTTTTTCTTCCTTGTTTCTCCGTTTAAACAAGTCTTTCAGCTTTTTGCCACCTTTTTTGAATAAGCCTTCAATCCCTCGGTCTTCTTCTACCGGTGCCTCCACATACGGCGGCTGGTAGGGTGGGCAATTGAGGTAGCCTTGCAGGTAGGAAGGAAGCGGGGAGAACTGGCTGTAGCCATACCGGCGGTACGCGCGGTCATTGCTGAGGCGCTGGAAGAAGGTGCCCCAGATGGGAAGCGCCGTGTTGGCGCCCCCGCCCTGTTCCAAATTCCGGAAGCGGATGCGGCGGTCTTCGCCCCCCACCCAGGCCCCGGCCACCAAATCTGGCGTGAACCCGATAAACCAACCATCGGCCTGGGATTGGGTGGTGCCGGTTTTGCCCGCAATGCCCATTTTCAGGCGATAATCACTGCGCAGGCGGTGTCCGGTGCCCTCGCTGATCACGCTCTCCAACATAGGGCGCAGCAGGGCCGTGGTTTGGTTGGACAGCACCTGTTTGCCTTGGCCGTTCGGGTTGGATTGGTCAAAGAGGATGGTGCCTTGCCGGTCGGTGATGCGCAGGAGGTAACGGGGCTTTATCTGGTAACCGCCGTTCGCCAAAGAGGCGTAGGCAGCCACCATCTCCAGCAGGCTGGCATCGGCAGTGCCCAGCGCCAAGGAAGGGGTGGAGGGAAGTTCGCCCGTAATGCCTAGATTATGCGCGGTCTGGATGATATTCGAGATTCCCGCCTGCAAGGCCACGTTCACCGACACTGTGTTAATGGACTGCGAAAGCGCTCCCAGCATGGAATACGCGCCGCCGTATTGGTCATTGGCGTTGCGGGGCGACCAGTTCTCGTGTTCAGGGAAGACACGGCGCTCGTTCGGGAAATAGGAGCAAGGAGTAATTCCTCTTTCCAGGGCGGTGGCGTACACGATGGGCTTAAACGTGGAACCTACCTGACGGCGGGAGCGCACGTGGTCGTACTGGAAATAATTATGGCTGATGCCGCCTACCCAGGCCCGTACAAAACCGCTGTTAGGTTCCATGGCTATAAAACCGGCGTTCAGGTAGCGCAGGTAATGCCGCAAGGAATCCATGGGGGTGATGGTACGGCTCACTTCGCCCCGCCACCGGAATACCTGCATTTTGCGGGGCGTGTTGAAGATTTTATCAATCTCGTTTTCAGAAAGACCGGCGGCTTTGTGGCGTTTGTAGCGGAGCGAGCGTAGTTTGGCGGCTTGCACCACATCGGGTTTGCCCGCCCACGGCGATTTATTTCCCCAGTGTTTGTCAAAGTCCACCTGTAACGTTTTCATGCGCTGCCGAAGCGCCAGTTCGGCGTGCCGCTGCATTTTGCTGTCAATGGAGGTGTAAATCTTGAGGCCGTCGTTGTAAAGGTTGTAAGGGTCGCCCTCCCCGTTTTTCTGTAGGGCGGCCCACTGCCCCAGTTCTTCGCGCAGATGCTCCCTAAAATAAGGGGCCAAACCGCTGTGGTGGGAGTACGGGTTGTACCTGAGTGTAAGCGGACGTTTTTGCAGGGAATCTTTCTGCGCAGGCGTGAGGTAGCCGTATTTCGCCATTTGGGCCAAGACCACATTGCGGCGCAGCTTAGACCGTTCTGGGTAAAGCTTGGGGTGGTAAGAGGTGGTGCCTTTCAACAAACCAATGAGCACGGCGGCCTCCTCGGTCTTGAGCGAATCGGCGGAGGTGCTGAAGAAACGCCGCGCCGCCGATTCTATGCCGTACACGTTTCCGCCCATGGGCACGGTGTTCAGGTACAGCGCCAATAGCTCTTCTTTGGTGTAAATGGCCTCAAAACGGCGCGCCAGAATGGCCTCGCGCAGCTTGTTCACGGGCATAGACAGAAAGCCCACATCTTTACGCGGAAACAGGTTTTTAGCCAACTGCTGACTGAGTGTACTGCCCCCGCCGGAGCTTTCATTCTGTAATAAGAGGCTTTTCACGAACACGCGGGCCAGGCTTCGGTAATCTACGCCATCGTGCTCATAGAAACGGACATCTTCGGTAGCCACCAAGGCTTTGATGGCCGGTTCGGCAATCTGGTCATAGGCTACGTTGGTGCGGTCTTGGATGAAATAACGGCCAATCAAGACGCTGTCGGCGGTGTAGACCTCTGAGGGCATGTTGTTCTGCACCGACTTTAGCTGCCGTTTGGTGGGCAGCCAGCCAAACAACCCGAAGTACACCGCCAGATAGAACACGAAAAGCACCAGCAACACCGTCGCTGCTGCCTTGCCCAGCACGCGGAACCAACCTTTTCGGTTCAATGATCGCCAGTAGCCCATGCTCAGTTTTTGCCCATGCCTGGACAGCCACCGTTTGCGCCGGGTATTCAGCCAATCAGAAAAACTGCCGAAGTATGAGTTAAAAAAGGGCATGCGTTAGGAACGTCTAAACCGAGGCAAAAGCTATGATTACCCCAATGATACTACAAAGGTTGCGCCGTTTCTGGCACGTTTCCGCCAAATTAGCCGTAAAACAGAGGCAGCGGTTGTTTCCTGCACCCGCCGGACTCATGGAATTCTAACGAAAAGACGCAGATGGCTGAAGCGAAAAAGATAAAGTTAAGTATTTTAGACCAATCGCCGGTACGGGAAGGCGGCACCGCCGAGCAGGCCTTGAAAGAAACGCTGCAATTGGCCAAGCTAGCCGATAAACTGGGTTACACCAGATTTTGGGTTTCTGAGCACCATAACTCACTAGGGCTGGCGGGGCCTTCGCCCGAAGTCTTGATTCCGCATTTGGCGGCACACACCCAACACCTGCGCATTGGCTCGGGCGGCGTGATGCTGCCGCATTACAGTGCGTTGAAGGTGGCCGAGAACTTTAGGATGTTGGAAGCTTTGTACCCTAACCGCATTGACCTGGGCATTGGCCGCGCCCCCGGCACCGACCGTAAAACCGCCGCCTTGCTCAACCCCTACAATCAGTTCAACGAGCAGGACTTTGTTGACCAGCTCATCAACCTAGACCGCTACCTGCAAGACGGCCTCAATGGTTCCGAGGCGGCCGAGGTGAAGGTAACGCCCCGTTCGGCCACTACCCCTGAGCGGTGGCTGTTGAGTTCCAGCGGACAAAGCGGTGTGTTTGCGGCTCATTTTGGCATGGGGTTCTCCTTCGCGCATTTCATTAACCCCAACGGCGGGCCCGAGATGATGAAGTCCTACCAAAAGCGGTTCACTCCCTCGGCGGTATTGAAAGAACCCGCCGGGAACTTCGGCATCTTTGTCATTTGCGCTGATACCGAGGAACGCGCCAAAGAACTGCAACTCTCCATGGACATGCTCATGCTGCACATCCGGCAGGGCAAGTCGGGCGGCGTGCCCTCCGTAGAGAAAGCCAAAGCCTTCTACAACGATTTGGAGCCCGATGAACTAGGGCAGGTACAGTACAACCGCCAGCGCATGGTGGTAGGCACGCCAACACAGGTGAAAACGAAACTGGATGCCTTAGCCGAAGCCTATCATGTGGATGAGATTGTGGTAGTCACCATCACCTATGATTTTCAGGATAGATTGCGGAGCTATGAGTTGCTGGCGGAGGCGTATGGGTTGGAGGCGCGGGGGTAGTTGATGGTTGTCAGTTGTCAGTTGTCGGTTGTATTCTTCGTGGTTCCCGGTGAGTCTGGAGACTTACTTCATCCTTGTCACGAGACTGGAGTCTCGCGCCAGGTAAACTGGAAGAGTGAGAAAGATAAACCTGTTTTTGGCCTCTTTTTACGAAAACACCTCTTAAACGCATTCTCCTTGAAGATGTCACTGAACCCGCACTAGTTCCTGCAAGCGGATGGCATTGTATGGGGCGTAGCCATGCATGTCGTTGTCAAAGTACACGTACACGTCTTTCCCTGCTTGCGCCCAGGTGCGGCAATGGGTGGCCCATTCCTGCAAAGCGGTTTCTGAATAGCTGCCGTCGTATTTCCCCTCGGGGCCGTGGAGACGCACGTACACAAAATCGGCGGTGATCTCCAGCGGTGACAGGTGCCCGGCCAGGTCATAGATGCAGAAGGCATGGTTGTGTTGCCGCAATAAAGCATACACGTGGGGCGAGTACCAACTCTGGTCTCGGAACTCAAAGGTGTAACGGTAGTAGGGGGGCAGGGCTTTCAGGAAATCTCGGAAGCGTTCCAGGTTCAGGCGCCAGGCGGGGGGCAGTTGGAACAAGATTGGCCCCAGTTTTTCTTCCAGGTGTTGCGCATTGCCCAATAGCTGCGCCAAACCCTGCTGCGGGTCTTTCAGCTTTTTCATGTGCGTAAGGTAGCGGCTGGCTTTCACGGCAAACAGAAAATCATCGGGCACGCTGGCGCGCCAGGCGGCAAAGGTCTCGGCGGTAGGGAGGCGGTAAAAGGAATTGTTGATCTCTACCGTCCTGAAGAAGCGCAGATAATGCTGGGTGAACTGCTTGGACGTAACCCCCGGCGGGTAGAAGTTTCCCTTCCAATGGTTGTAGTGCCACCCCGAGGTGCCGATGTAGATGGTTCCTTTTTCCTGCATAGCCCGCTTATACGCAACCGCAGTCGCCGGTTGGAACGGAAGCTCCGTTTTAACCGTGTTTTTAGAAATTCGGCCTTAAAACGGAAGCAAGCCTTAGACGTTCAGAAACCGGTAGAAAACCCATCCGCCAACGGCGTACAACCCCACGTCGCACCAATCACCGGTGTAGCGCGGCAGGAACAGAGGGAAGAGCAGCTCAAAGGCCAGGGAGACATACACCGCCACAAACCCAACATGGTACACCGAGAAGCGAACGGTGGGGCCGTAAAGAAGCCGCATCAGAAAGAGCGTGACCGTAAGGATAAGCGGCAAGCAGAGCAGATCGTCTAAATAGAACTTCAGCCAGTCTGGGCGGGGTAGGGCTAACCAGGCCAGACAGCGGTGCCCCAGGTACAGGGCGGCCAAAAGCCAGAACAAGGGCGAAAAGGTGCGCCAATTTACCCGGCCAGCAGTGCGATGAGCCATAAAATGAAAGAGACAATGCCTACAAAGGCCAACTGAAAGCCCAACCCTATGCTTTTCCAGAATTTGGCGAAGGCAGAATCTGTAGGGTGAATCTGGATGAGATTAACGGTGAAGCGCTTTTTTTCCTCCTCCTTGCGTTCTTCCTGGGCTTGCTGGCGTTCAAACGCGGCGGGGTCTAACAGCCCCTGGCAGTGTTTGCAACGGTCAGAAGTGTCTTGGTTCCAGGTAGACCAGTGGCCGCAGTGAGGACATTTTTTACTGGCTTTCATGGGCTTGTGAAAAGATAAACACCGGCAAAGGTAGTACAGGAAAACAACGCAATTCTGTTTTTAGGGGATTTTTGGCGGTTTAAAGTAAAAACGAGTGGCTCTTTGGCGGGTGATTCTTTTTATCTTTGCCTAAACCTGTTTTGCCGTGTATAAAAATCTCATCCGTCCGTTACTTTTCCAGTTAGACCCCGAAAAGGTGCACCATCTTACCACTGCCGCGTTGAAAAACGCGTACCAGTTGCCGTTGGCCAAATCCCTTAGCCGGGGCATGTTTCAGGTCACCGACAAACGGCTGGAGCGGAAGGTTTTTGGCCTCACGTTTCCTAATCCGGTGGGTTTGGCGGCTGGGTTTGACAAAGATGCCCGCATGATTGATGAGTTTGCCGAGCTGGGTTTCGGGTTTATTGAGATTGGTACGCTCACGCCTAAACCACAGGCGGGTAATCCCAAGCCGCGCCTGTTCCGCCTTCCGCAGGACGGAGCCATCATCAACCGCATGGGCTTTAACAATGAGGGCGTAGAAAAAGCGGTGGAGCGGCTCCGGAGCCGGAAGAGCAGCGTGATTGTGGGCGGCAACATCGGCAAAAACAAGGTCACGCCCAATGAGCAGGCCCTGCAAGATTACCTCTACTGCTTTGACGCCCTGTATGACGTGGTAGATTATTTTGTGGTGAACGTGAGTTCGCCCAATACGCCAGACCTGCGCGCGTTACAGGAAAAGGAACCGCTGCGTGATCTGCTGAGCAACCTGCAAAACCGGAACCAGGGAAAAGCCAAACCCAAGCCCCTGCTGCTAAAGATAGCCCCAGACCTGAACCATGCCCAGTTAGACGACATTGTGGAGATTGCCGCGCAAACGCAGCTCTCCGGTGTCATTGGCACCAACACCACCATCAGCCGGGCCGGTTTGCAGACATCGGGAACCAGAATCACTGAGATTGGGATGGGGGGCTTAAGCGGCAAACCCCTCACCAGCGCCTCTACTGAGGTGTTGCGCTACCTGAGAAAGCAACTGCCTGAAGAGGTAAGGTTGGTGGGCGTGGGCGGCATCATGACCCCGGAAGACGCGCTGGAGAAACTTTCGGCCGGGGCCGATTTAGTCCAATTGTACACGGGCTTTATTTACGAGGGCCCCGGACTGGTCAAACAGATTAATCAGCGGTTGCTTAGATAAATACTATATTCTGAAAACCATATACAGGTAAATTGTTCAAGGCTTATTGAACGGAATAGTGTAGATTTGAAGTTTGGAGACAGCATGGCAACGAACACATACAAACGGGAAGTAGGGACTGCTCCGCGGCCTAAGAATGCCCCCAGGGTTCAGCAGAATGAACCAAGGGGGAAGGCAGAATCGCGCGCTGTGAAAGAGCCGAAAGAGGCTAAGCCCAAAAGGACACTTCCCAAACCGCAGATATCTTTTAACTTCCTCAAAGACCGGCGGCTGCAGCTGTTCATTGGGTTTTTCTTCCTATTGTCCTCGCTGTACCTGACCATTGCGTTTGTGTCTTTCCTGTTCACGGGCACCGCCGACCAAAGCATTGTGGAGTCTGTGACCACCGATGACGTGAAGGCGGCCGGGTTGGAATCTGAGAACTGGCTGGGCCTGTTTGGTGCCTGGATCTCAGATTACTTCATTAACCGCTGGTTTGGCATAGCCTCGTTTTTCTTTATCCCGGTGGTCTTCTACGTGGGGTATAAAATTGTTTTCCGGCGCACGTCTATCACGCTTTCCTCGGTGGTGACCCTTTGCCTGTTCGGGCTGCTGTGGGGGTGCGTGACCGCCGGTTACCTGGTGCTACTGAATAAATCTGCTGATACGTACGGCTTTATGAGCGGTGGCATTGGGTATGAGACCGCGCTGTGGCTGCAAAGTCTGTTGGGCTGGGGTACCGGCCTGTTGATGGGCTTTGCGTTAATCGCGTTTGTCATGTTCTTCTTCAATATTACCACGCTGGGCCGGCCAAGGTTCCCTAAACTGGCGATCCCTGCCTCTGGAGCAGAAAAGACAGCAGCAGTAGAACAACCTGAATCCGGGGTATACGCCTCGCCATCGGCGGGTATGAACCACCTCACCAATCCGTCGGGTTCTTTAGAGCCAGAGGAGGAACCCGCTTTCCCGGCTCCTTTCTTAGTACATCAGCAGGAAGAAGAGGAAGTGGAAGACGAGTTTGAGGACGAAGACCTGCCGGAAGAGGAATTCTATGAGGAGGACTACGACGAGGAAGACGAAGTAGAAGAACCGCAGGAGGAAGTGTTCCCCGTGGCGGAACTGCCCATCACGCCTAGAGCTACCGTTCCTGTTCCATCCGTTCCCTTGGCCCTGGAAGTAGAGGAGGAGGTGCTGTTAGAAGAGCCGGAAGAAGAGGTAGAACTGGATATTGCCAACCTGGCTACGGAAGATGAAGCAGACATTGCCGTAAGCGAGAACTACGACCCTACCTTAGACCTTCCGCGTTACCAGTACCCATCCATTGAGTTACTCACCGACTACGGCGTGGCGAAAGTGCAGGTAACCAAAGAAGAATTGGAAGCCAATAAAGACCGCATTGTAGAAACGCTCGGGAACTACAACATCGGCATCGCCAGCATCAAAGCCACCATTGGGCCTACGGTTACCTTATATGAAATCGTGCCCGAGGCGGGGGTGCGTATCTCCAAAATCAAGAGCCTGGAAGATGACATCGCGCTAAGTTTGGCCGCCTTGGGTATCCGGATTATCGCTCCTATTCCGGGCAAAGGAACCATCGGGATTGAGGTGCCGAACAAGAAAAAGGAGATGGTCTCCATCAAGTCCATCCTGAGCACCGAGAAGTTCATGAAGAGCGAGATGGAACTGCCTATCGCCTTCGGGAAAACCATCACCAATGAGGTGTTTATCACAGATTTGGCCAAAATGCCGCACTTACTCATGGCGGGTGCCACCGGTCAGGGTAAATCGGTTGGTTTGAACGCGATCTTGACCTCGTTGCTGTACAAGCGCCATCCTTCGCAACTCAAGTTTGTGTTGGTTGACCCTAAAAAGGTGGAATTGTCTTTGTTCAACAAGATTGAGCGCCACTTCCTGGCCAAGTTGCCAGACACGGACGAAGCCATCATCACCGATACCAAAAAGGTAGTAAACACGCTGAACTCGCTCTGTATGGAGATGGATCAGCGCTATGACCTCCTCAAAGACGCGGGCTGCCGGAACCTCAAAGAATACAACCTCAAGTTTGTGGAGCGCCGGTTGAACCCGAAGAAAGGCCACAAATTCATGCCGTACATTGTACTGGTGATTGACGAATTGGCCGACTTGATGATGACCGCCGGCAAAGAGGTGGAAACGCCTATCGCGCGTCTGGCACAGCTGGCCCGCGCCATCGGGATTCACCTGGTGGTGGCTACGCAGCGGCCAAGTGTGAACGTCATTACAGGTATCATCAAAGCCAACTTTCCGGCGCGTATCTCTTTCAAGGTAACGTCTAAGATTGACTCCCGTACCATTCTGGACACCGGCGGGGCCGATCAGTTGATTGGCCAGGGCGATATGCTGTTCTCGCTGGGCTCAGACCTGATTAGGGTGCAATGCGCGTTTGTGGACACGCCCGAAGTAGACCGAATCTGTGATTTCATTGGCGAGCAGCAAGGCTATTCAGACGCGTATCTGTTACCGGAGTTCTTGGGCGATGAAAGCGGAAACGACAAAGCCGAGTTCGACCCGAGCAACAAAGACGCCATGTTTGAGGAGGCCGCCCGTATTGTGGTCACGCACCAACAGGGAAGTACCTCTTTGCTGCAACGTCGTCTGAAACTGGGGTATAACCGCGCCGGTCGTCTGATTGACCAATTGGAGGCTGCCGGAGTTGTGGGGCCGTTTGAGGGCAGCAAAGCCCGCGAAGTTTTAATTCCGGATGAATACAGTTTGGAACAGTTATTGAATAGTATGCAACCGTAAGCATTTACGGTGCATTCATTTCAACTTAGATAAAAAACATGAAACGATATTTTTCACTTCTGCTCGTACTGTTCACCGTGGTTCAACTGACCCACGCCCAGAACGTGCAGAAAGACCCGCAGGCCGAAAAGATTCTGGATGCCATGAGCAAGAAATACCAAGCCATGAACGCCTTCAAGGTAGGCTTTACCCAAACCGTTGAAAGCCCATCGGCGAAGGCGAAAGAATCCATCAGCGGTGACATCACGGTGTCTGGCAATAAATTCCGTTTGGCCGTGGCAGGGCAGGAAATCATCAACAACGGTGCCACCATCTGGACGATCATGAAGAAAGAGAACGAGGTCACCATCTCTGACAACGACCCCGATGAGCAGGAAATGACGCCCAACCAGATTTATACCCTCTACAAAAAAGGCTACCGCTACGTGCATGCCGGCGAGGAGAAAGAAGGTGGCGAGGCCGTGCACGTGATTGACCTGACCCCCAATGACCGTGATAACCAGGTGTTCAAGGTACGGTTACATATCAGCAAGAAAGACAACTCCCTTAAGTCATGGAAGATGTTCCGGAAGAACGGCAACCGCTACACCTATAAAATCAACAAGTTCACGCCAAATCCGCCGGTAACAGCCGCCACGTTTGCCTTTGACAAGAGCAAATACAAAGGCATCAACGTGGTTGATTTGCGGTAATGGGCGCGTAGGGCTTTTCACAAATCAAGTTTATCAAAGGCTTCCGCTGTAAAGCGGAAGCCTTTTTGTTTTTGGGCTCTTTTTCGGAAAACAGCCGCAAAATGGAGAGACGCCCGTAGGTCTAAAGACGCTACAAGGTCTTGAAAGCAGGCGGCATTGGGTGAGGAGACAGAACTACTTACCCCTGCCCCTCCGAGGCTCATCTTGTAGGGGGAAAATTTGTAGGGAAAAAATTCTTTTTTTAGCTGTTCGGGAGTTCTACCCCCGAACCTGCCTGCTGCGGAGTTCCACTCCGCCGGAAGCCACGGGCAAAAGGAGGGGAGTGGAACTCCAGAAGAGCAGCTTAGTTTTATGGAAGTTCCAGAAACTAAATAGCCGCTCATTTTTCCCTACAAGCTTAGCTCCGAGGAGGGGGATTAGCCTTTGCACGAGATGGGAACCCGTAGGGACCAGGCACTGCCTGGTCTCTACGGGTTCCCATCATCACCGCTTCTGCTACTTTCCCCAGTTCCAGTCTTCCCCGAGCGCGCCTCGCTTTTGGCCCTGGACGGGCATGAGCTAAGAGAGACAGACTTCCCAGGCCGAAAGGGCAGTGCGCGAGGGGAAGACGGGGCCCCGCGGCCGTGAGCGCATACCGCCAAAGATGGAACAATGCACCACTTGCACCCACGTATTAAACAGACAAGCCAAGGGAACAGCAAACTGCAGGCACAAACTAAGTAGCCCACGCACTAATTGGTCAAGCCAAGGGAACAGCAAACCGCAGGCAGAAAGCCACTTCCCAGCAGCAGAGAAAGACCATTACGTCAGCACTGGCATACACCACATCATCCGCAGAAAACATCCCTCCCAATCCTTCCACCATCATCTATTTTCGCGCTGTTTTCCCGAAAACAATGCGAAAACGGGTTAGCTTTGTACCAACCTATTGTACCGCCTTATCATGACCAGACAAGAACTTTTTGAACAGATCCAGCGCAAACGTTCCTTCCTCTGCATTGGGTTAGACACGGACATAAAGAGAATTCCGCCGCATTTGCTTCAATTGGAAGACCCCCTTTTTGAGTTCAACCGGCAGATCATTGAAGCTACCTCAGATTTGTGCGTAGCCTACAAACCCAACATCGCCTTTTATGAGGCGCACGGCCCTAAAGGCTGGGTAAGCCTGGAGCGTACCCTAAGCGTGATTCCGAAGGATATTTTCACCATTGCCGATGCCAAGCGCGGCGATATTGGAAATACCTCAGAGCTCTACGCCCGGGCCTTTTTTGAGCAAATGAACTTTGATTCTCTCACCGTGGCCCCGTACATGGGCATAGACTCGGTGACCCCTTTTCTGCAGTTCCCCAACAAGTGGGTGATTCTGTTGGCGCTCACCTCTAATCCCGGGCATGATGATTTTCAGATGTTGAGCGTGGTGTCTGAGGGTAAATCGTACTTCATGTTTGAGAAGGTCATGCAGAACAGCCAGGCCTGGGGCACCGCTGACAACATGATGTACGTAATTGGTGCCACCCGCCACGATTATATTGAACGCGTGAGGGAACTGGCGCCCGACCATTTTCTGCTGGTGCCCGGCGTGGGCGCGCAAGGCGGTAGCCTGCAGGAAGTCTCCAGATATGGCATGAACAAGCAGTGCGGTCTGCTGGTGAATTCGGCCCGCAAGATTATCTATGCTTCTCAGGGCGAGGATTTCGCGGAGAAAGCCCGCGCCGCCGCTTTGGCGGTGCAACGGGAAATGGATAGGCACCTGAATGAGTATCTGCCGCAGCAATAGGTGAATCTCCAGCCATCTGGCGAGGCTAGCATGGTGTTACGTTTTAGGCCTGTTTTTGTGAAACCGGCTTTGAAACGGCAGCCTAGCCAGAACAGCCTTTCGTGTCTTCCTGCGTATGTTCATAGGAGACTTGAAAGGCTGTTCCGGTTTTATATGAAAGAGGATTTCCTGCACTACATCTGGCGCTATCAATACTTCGGGAAGGAACAGTTGCTGACTACGGTGGGCGACGAGATAGTGATCCTGCATCCGGGTTTCTACAACCGCTTGGATGCCGGGCCGGATTTCTCCGGTGCCCGCATTAGAATAGGAGAAACGGAATGGGTGGGCAGCGTGGAGTTGCATCTGAAAGCCTCTGACTGGCGCCGGCACCAACACCAGCATGACGCCAAATACAACCAGGTGGTGCTCCACGTGGTGTGGGAAAATGATGGACCCGTACTGCGGGAAGAAGGCACGCCTATGCCCACCCTGGAACTACAGGGACGAGTAGTGGTGCCCTTGCAGGCGAAGTACCAGGAGTTAACCTGGAGCCAAGAGGTGATTCCCTGTGCGGGGCAGGCTGGGCAGGTGGAAAGCATCTTCAAATCTGCCATGATGGACAGGACGCTGCTGGAGCGCCTGGAGTTGAAAGCAAGCCTGGTACTGGAACGCCTGGAACAGAACCGGCAAGACTGGGAAAGCACCGTTTACCAGACTTTAGCCGCGGGGTTCGGGTTCAAGATCAACCAGGAGGGCTTTCTGCAACTCACGCGCGCGCTACCGCTGAGTCTGGTGAACAGGTACAGATCATCTGCCCCGCAACTGGAGGCACTGGTGTTTGGGCAAGCGGGCATGCTAACCAGGCAAGAAGGAGAAGGGCAGAAGGAGCATCTTGTTCGTTTAGCCAATGAGCACAGGTACCTGTCTCAAAAACATTCTTTGCCAGAACCATTGCCTAAAAGCGCCTGGAACTTCCTCCGGCTCAGGCCCGCTAATTTTCCGGCAATCAGGGTAGGGCAGTGGTTTGCCGTGCTGCAATCCCATCCCCATCTGTGGTCTGGCATGGCGGCCTGTGAAACCAAGGAAGCGTATGTCAGCTTCTTCCGCCAGGCACCTCCTGCCTATTGGCAGAAACCAGATAGCCCCGGTAAAGCATCGGCGCAGCCTTTTCCCATGATTGGGGAGGAAAGCATTCAAGGACTGTTGATCAATGTGGTGGCTCCGTTGCTGGTGGCGTATAGTAGGCGCATGGACAATGCTGCCTATCAGGACAAAGCCGTGGAGTTGCTGGAGAGCCTGGCCAAAGAACAGAATAAAGTGACCCGCTTGTATACTGGCCTTGGGTTTCCCCATTCCAGCGCGGCAGATTCCCAGGCCTTGATTGGCCTGTACCAAATGTACTGCGCGCCCCGTAAATGCGTACATTGCGTCCTCGGGCACCGCCTGATGAAACAGAACCTTTCCCTTGCATGAACCTGCTGAACTGGCTGCACTTCCCGGTTTTCTTCTTTTTGGTCTATCTGCTCTGGCGGTCAGCAAGAAATGAGACAATGCGCAGATTTTTCTGGCCAGCTTTGATCTTGAAGTTGACGGGAGGAGTGTTGTTGGGTTTGGTGTATCAAAGGTATTTAGGTGGCCGAGATACCTGGGGCTTTCATGACCAGGCAATGGGAGTGGTAGAAGCGGCCAGCCATCATCCTGAACAGTATTTCCGATTGCTGTTTTTTAATGAGCCAGGAGAGATCCCAATCGGTTTTGCCCGGTGGCCAGAGTATTCTAATTCTTTTTTCTTTATTAAACTGCTGAGCCTGTTATACTTTATGACAGGCCATTCTTACTGGTTCAGTGGCTTGTATCTTTCCGTGTTCAGTTTCTGGGGATGTTGGTTTTTAGTTGAAAAGCTGAATACCCATTTCCCTGCTTATGGGACTGCTTCGGCTATAGCGTTCTTGTTTTTCCCCTCTGTCGTTTTCTGGACGAGCGGGGTCTCGAAAGACAGTGTGTTTATGGGCAGCCTTTGCCTCACCGCCGGACTCTTCCTGCAGGTTTCTCCGGTTAGGCATACTGGTAACGTTTTAGGGAAGATGCTTCTTTTAGGTGGCAGCACGTACCTGCTCTGGAAAATAAAATTTTTCCTGGCGGCGGTTTTACTTGTACTGCTGTTCGCCTGGCTGCTGATGGAATGGCTCACGCCGAAAGCCAAATGGTGGCAGACTAGAAGAAACCAATTCTTAGCGTGGGGAACGCTGCTGCTTTTAGGTTCAGTAATCGCCTCTTTTGCCCACCCAACCTTCAATCTGGATTTCTTTGCCCGGCACATTGTTTGGAATTATAAAAGCCTGATAGCGGTCTCTGATCCGGCTAACCCATTGTTGTCCTTCCCCAATCTGCAACCTACTCTTACTTCTGTGTTCTTGCATGCTCCGTCAGCTATCCTGCAGATGCTTTTCAGGCCTTTTCTATGGGAGCCGTCTCCGGTGGTTTATAAGGGAATGGCCTTTGAAAACTTACTGTTGTTGGGGCTCGTTGGCTTAACTTTTGTCCATCTGCTGCGCAGACGGGAAGTCCCGGCGCTGCCATCTTTCTTGGCGGTGCTGTTGGTGTTTTTCTGTATCTCGGCGGTGCTGGTGACGCTGCCTACGCCTAATTTGGGTTCTCTGCACCGGTACCGGGCACCGTTGCTGCCGTTTTTTCTTCTTGTCGTTTTGGCTTGGGGGCCTGTTCCGGCTTGGCTCAAGGGCCGGGCAAAGCGGTTGCGTTAAGCTATTCCGTTTTCTTTCCCTATTTTTGCACCAAAATCGTTTTTGACCTTGTTTTTAGAAAAGGGGACGAAAACGCAGGGTAGTTCTGTTTTCGTAAGCTATACCAAACCAGGCTGTTCTTACACACAAGTCAAGAGAGATATGCAAAATCCGGTAATCATATTAGGAGCCCAGGAACTGGGAGTGTTGGCGTTAGATGCTTTCCAGAGCAACGACGTAGTGGTGTATTGCTTCCTGGATGACCAGGTAGCCCTGCAGCAGAAGGAAGTGAACGAAATCACCGTCATGGGCAATACGGAGGACGAAAGTATCCTGAAACTCCTGGGCAAGAAATGCGACGTGTTTGTGGCCGCTGAGGACACCGCTGCCCGCAAAAGCATGACCAACATGCTGAAAGAAGACTACAAAGTGGTTCCGGTGAATGCCATCCACAAGTTCAGCTATGTTTCAGAACATGCCTGGCTGGGTCACGGAAACTTTATCCAGGCCGGTGCCATCGTGAATTCCAACGCGAAGTTGGGGGATAACTGCATCATTGGGGCCCGGGCCGTGGTAGATACCAACGCCGTATTAGCAGATCATGTGCAGTTAGGCGTTGGTGCCATGGTCAACGCCGGCGTAACCATTGCCGAGGGAGCCTTCATTGGCACCGGAGCCGTGCTTGTATCTGGCGTGAAGATCGGGAAAAACGCCCGCGTGGGTGCCGGAGCGGTGGTAGTGGCCGATGTGGCCGCCAAGCAAACGGTTTTCGGGAATCCGGCTAAGCCTGTGTAATTCTTTAGACACAGGACGTAAGACATAAGATTCAAGATTTGGAGTTATAGATTGACTCAGAACTCAAGACTCAGGACTGTTTTTTGTCATTTTCTGTTTTCGGGCTGTTTTCCTTAAATTCGCACCAAAATGCGAACGCCGTTGTTGCCAAAAGTAGCACATCAGCCCATCATTCAATTAACACCTTAACGACACTTAGTCTGAAACTAAGCCGTATGAAAACCTACAGTATCCTACTCTATTACCATTACACCAAGATTGAAGACCCGGAGCTGTTCCGCGAGGAGCACCACCTGTTGTGTCTTAAACTGAATCTGTTAGGCCGCATCATCGTCGCCCCGGAGGGGTTGAACGGAACGGTGTCTGGCCTGGTGGAGGACTGCGAAGCCTACATGGCCGCCGTGCAAGCTGATCCCCGGTTTACCGGCATCGACTTTAAAGTTGACTACGCCGAGGAGCACGCCTTCACCAAACTGCACGTGCGCCACAAACCCGAGATTGTACATGCCGGTCTGCGGAACATCGACCCAACCGAACGCACCGGCGTGCATTTGTCGCCGCAGGAGTTCAAGGAGTTGAAAGACCAGGAAGACGTGGTGGTGCTGGACGTGCGCTCTGACTATGAGCACAGCATGGGCAAGTTCAAAAACGCCGTGACCCTGGACATTGAGAACTTCCGGGAGTTTCCGGAGCAGATTGATGCGCTAAAGGAGAAGTACGAGGGCAAGAAAATCCTGACGTACTGCACCGGCGGCATCAAGTGCGAGAAAGCGAGCGCGTTTCTGCTGGAGAAAGGCTTTGAGAACGTGTACCAACTGCACGGCGGCATCATCAAGTACGGCATGGAAGCCGGTGGCGAGGACTTCGAAGGCAAGTGCTACGTGTTCGATAACCGCGTGGCCGTAGATGTGAATACGGTGAACCCGGTGGTCATTTCCCGTTGCCACGTGTGTGATACGCCCTCGGCGAGGATGGTGAACTGCGCCAATCCGCACTGCAACCTGCACGTGCCCATCTGCGAAAGCTGCGGCACCCAAATGGACGGCGCCTGCTCCACCACCTGCCAGGAACACCCCGACAAGCGCCCGTACGACGGCACCGGGTATTATCAAAAGAACACCAACGGCTACAACCCGTACAAAGGTCTGACCCGCCGCAAGACGGAGCAACCAAAGGCCGTGTAAACGATACTACTTTCATAGGAAAGCGCCGCTTGTTGCTGCAAAGCAAGAAGTTGGCGCTTTTTTACATTTACCCACAGCATCCGTCCTCAAAAACGGTATGTTGTTAGAGCCCAACTTTCTTTTGTCTCACCTTAAACCATGAAACTATGTCCCGTATCCCGGAATCTGAATTGATCCTGAACGCCGACGGCAGCATTTACCACCTGAACCTGTTGCCCGAGCAGATCTCTGATACCATCATCACCGTGGGCGACCAAGACCGCGTAGCACGGGTGAGCCGCCATTTTGATTCCATTGAGGTGCAGGTAGCTAAGCGCGAGTTTGTGACGCACACGGGCTACTACAAAGGCAAACGCATTTCGGTGGTGTCTACCGGCATAGGAACGGATAACATTGACATTGTCATGAACGAGCTGGATGCGCTGGTGAACATAGACTTTGTGAGCCGTGAGGCGCTGGAGCCGGAAAACCGTATATCCCTCAAGATTGTCCGCATTGGGACTTCTGGCGCGTTGCAGGAAGACGTACCGCTGGGTAGCCACCTGGCCACCGAGTACGCTTTAGGGCTGGATACCCTCATGCAGTTCTATCCGCTCATGGAGACCGGCTACGAGACCGAGATTGCCGTGAACCTGCAACTGGCGTTAGGCATAGGCTTTCTGCCGTACTGCGCCAAAGGGTCAGACATCCTTCGGGAGCAGATAGGCTTTGACATGATCCATGGCAATACGTTCACTTGCCCCGGTTTTTACGCTCCGCAGGGTAGGTTGCTGCGTTTACAGCCTAAAATTGAAAATATGATTCAAAAGCTGAGTGCCTTCCGCTTCGAGGAGGTGCAGTTTACGAACTTCGAGATGGAGACCGCCGGTATCTACAGCCTGGGCCGTCTATTGGGGCACGAGGTGCTTTCCCTGAACGCCATTGTGGCCAACCGCATCACCCACCAATTTGCCCAGAACGCAGACCAGGTGATTGATGATTTGATCTTGAAAGTTTTGGATCGGATTTAGTAGAAATAGCCTATAAATGAAAAAGCCTTTGATCTACAAAGGCTTTTTCATTTATAGGCAAAATACGTCATCGCTTTAAATGGCAGAATAGTGATGAGCGATTACTTCTGAGCACCTGGTTCAGGCAAATCTTCTAAAAGAACTCTACTCCTAAAATAGAGTGGGTAGGCAGCGTCACGCCCGCTTTGATGGTGGTGAATTCCTTGTCGGCTTGCCAGATGGTGGTCTGTACCCGAAGTACGTCACCGGTAGCTACCTGGAAAGAAAGTTCTACCTTGCCCTGGTAACCGTTGCCCAATCGGCTGGCCCGCTCCAAGGCATGTTGACGTTTCACTTTCAACTCTTTTTCCTCAAGCACATCATCTGGGCCGAACTGTAACTGCGGAATGATCTCCTTGTCAATTAGTTGGTAGTGGGGCGCATTGTTTTCCATGGTAAGCGTGGTTAAGTGTTAGTCTGTAAGCCAATGAATAAAGAATTTATTACATTCACAAACGTCATTTCACACAATAAGGCTACGAAAAATGTGTTGGCAGAGGTTTAAAAATCGTTTTAGGGCTGTTTTGTTAAAAACAGCCCTAAAACAGGATTATAGTTTTAAAAGGAAGGCCATGGTGTCCACGCCATCGGCGTAATCGCTTACGGCCGGGCATTGCGCCTGCCCGAAGGCGTAACTGTTAGGCCAGATGGCTTCCTGCGAAACCACGCACTGCAACTTCTCCTTGACGGCCTCCAGCTTCTGTTCCAGTTCTTGGTCATGGGCGTAGGTTTCGTAAAACAGCACCGAAATAGGGGAGACCAGTTGCGGGCTTTCGGTGACCATCAGAAAACCGTTGTCCAGGTGCGGAACGGCGTTCACCAGGTAAATGGACTTGTTGTAGTCGTAGTTGTTCCGGTATTTGTGGAAGTCCACAATGTTTTTCTTGTATTCAACGGCCTCAAAGAACGGTGTGAAGTCATACCCGGCCGGCACGAACGCCTTGGCTACGTTGCGGCAGCCCAGGCCATAGTAGCGCAGAATGTCATCGCCCAGGGCGGTCAGTTCTTCCTTGGTTTCCTTTCCGGTGAGCACGGCCACGCTGGTGCGGTTCTTTCTGATGATGTGCGGCCGCTTCGCGAAATAGTATTCAAAGTAGCGGGCCGTATTGTCTGAACCGGTGGCAATGATGGCATCAGAGGTTTTCAGCATTTGCACCAGCTGAATCTGCTCCTGAAACCCAGGTTCCATCTCCACCAATTTGCTCAGCAGGTGCGGAAGCAGGAAAGGATCATCTGAACTGGGTTTGGCCTGCAAAATATGCCCGGCCAGCAGAATGCAAAGCGCATCATGAAAACCAACCGCCGGGATATTGCCCGCCATCACTACGCCTACCTTTTTAGGCGCTTCATTCACCTGAGGGAAGTTGTAGCTTGCCAACCAGGCTGTCAATTGGTTTTTCTCCAGCATACCGGCAATTCCATCCAGCGCGGCGGAAACATTGGGCAGGTCAAAGAAGTTATTGTGCTGTCCGGCTCTTCGGGCCAGGTATTCGCGCTCCTCCTGCGGAAGATTCCGGAGGTAATCGCCTAGTTTTATGAATGCGGAAAGTCTGTGTTCTAAAGTTAGCATGAAGGGGTAACAGTCAATGCGTGAGAAACGTTTGATACAATGCGCGCTACGTATTACTTTTGCGCACAGAATGGCGTACCTATAGTGGTGCAAAATTACTAAAAAGAAACAGGAGATACGATTATGGCGATAATGATCACGGATGAGTGTATCAACTGCGGCGCATGTGAGCCGGAGTGCCCCAACACGGCCATCTACGAAGGTGGTGTGCAGTGGACGTGGGGAGACGGTACCTCTCTGACCCAGGTAGAGATTGACGGCGGAGTACTTGTGGACGGCAAAGCCCCGCAGCCGCCCATCTCTGACGAATTCTATTATATAGTCTCTGACAAGTGCACCGAGTGCTGCGGTTTCCACGAGGAACCCCAGTGCGCTGCCGTCTGCCCCGTAGACTGCTGCGTAGATGACCCAGACTACCGCGAGACCGAGGAAGCCTTGTTAGCCAAAAAAGAGTGGTTGCACGCCAGCTAATCTTTAGATAAAAGCTACTCAGGAAACCCGCCCCGTGCGGGTTTTTTGTTGTTTCGTGTTTTGGAGCCGTTTTCTGTGAAATAGCCCCAAAACGAGAATCGGTTCTGATCGCTGGCGCGAGCTGCAAGCTCGCGCCAGCGGAAGAAAGACCTCGTAGTGTCCGAAGGTTCTACGAGTGTCTTTGCCAACTGCGTTTCTTCCCTGTTTTCCAAAAAACAGCCCCGAAACGGAAATCCCTTTTCAAGTCTGAGGTCTAATCGGTAACATCTACAGGCTTCTAATTACAATTTGCTATTTTTGCCTTTCAATTGTGGCACTGCATCAGATAGTAAACATTTTCTTGCTACCTGCTACCTGCTACCTGATACCAAACCAAAATGTCCATTCCAAAGACCTATAATCCCAAAGAAGTAGAAGACAAGTGGTACGCCACCTGGCTGGAGCGCGGCTTTTTCAAGTCCCAACCGAACCCCAAGAAGCAGCCCTATACCGTGGTGATTCCGCCACCCAACGTAACGGGCGTGCTGCACATGGGCCACATGCTCAACAACACCATCCAGGACGTGCTGGTGCGCCGCGCCCGCATGCAAGGCAAAGAAGCCTGCTGGGTACCGGGAACGGACCACGCGTCCATCGCCACCGAAGCCCGCGTGGTAGCCATGCTCAAGGAAAAAGGCATCAGCAAAAGCGACCTTACCCGCGAGGAATTCCTGCAACACGCCTTTGAGTGGAAAGAGAAATACGGCGGCATCATTCTGGATCAATTGAAAAAGCTGGGTGCTTCCTGCGACTGGGATCGTACCCGTTTCACCATGGAACCGTCCTTGACCGATGCCGTGATTCAGGTATTCGTGGATCTGTACCGCAAAGGCCAGATTTACCGCGGCGTGCGCATGGTCAACTGGGATCCGCAGGGCATGACCGCGCTGTCTGACGAGGAAGTAAACTTCAAGCAGGTAAACGGCAAACTGTACTACCTGCGCTACGCCATTGAAGGCTCTGACGAGGTGCTCACCGTAGCCACCAAACGCCCCGAGACCATCATGGGTGACGTAGCTATCTGTGTACACCCCGAAGACGAGCGCTATAAGCATCTGGCCGGCCAGAAAGCCATCATCCCATTGGTGAACCGCGCCATTCCCATCATCTTTGATGCCTACGTAGACCGCGAGTTCGGGACGGGCGTGCTGAAAGTGACTCCGGCCCACGACATCAATGACTACGAACTGGGCGTGAAACACAACCTGCCCAGCATTGACGTGCTCAACGACAACGGAACCATACATGAACGCGCCGGCCTGTACGTAGGGGAAGACCGCTTCGTGGTGCGGAAGAAAATCACGAAGGATTTGGATGCCCAAGGCCTGCTGGAGAAAGTGGAAGACTCCGTTTCAAACGTAGGTTTCTCTGAGCGCACCGATGCCGTAATTGAGCCGAAGCTCTCCATGCAGTGGTGGTGCAAAATGGACGAGATGGCCAAGCCCGCGTTGGAGAACGTGATGAACGATACCATCAAGCTGCACCCGGCCAAGTTCAAGAACATGTACCGTTCCTGGATGGAAAACGTGCACGATTGGTGTATCTCGCGCCAATTGTGGTGGGGCCAGCAGATTCCGGCCTATTACCTGCCAGACGGCACGTTTGTGGTAGCCCGCACGGCGGAGGAAGCCCTGGAAGAAGCCCGCACCAAGACTGGTAACCCAGATCTGCAATTAACTGACCTGCGCCAGGACGAAGACGTGCTGGACACCTGGTTCTCGTCGTGGCTGTGGCCGATCTCGGTGTTTGACGGGTTCAAAGACCCGGACAATGAGGATATTCTGTACTACTACCCCACCAATGACCTGGTGACTGCCCCGGAGATTCTGTTCTTCTGGGTGGCGCGCATGATCATGGCCGGCTACGAGTTCCGCAAAGAACTGCCGTTCCAAAACGTGTACCTCACCGGTATCGTGCGTGATGCGCAGGGCCGCAAAATGTCCAAATCCTTGGGCAACTCCCCAGACCCGCTGCTGCTGATTGAGCAGTACGGCGCCGACGGCGTGCGCGCGGGCATGCTCTTCAGTTCACCCGCCGGGAACGACTTGCTGTTTGACGAGAAACTCTGCGAGCAGGGCCGGAACTTCAGCAACAAAATCTGGAATGCCTTCCGCCTAATAAATGGCTGGGAAGTAGACGAGACCCTGCCCAACCCGAACGAGAAAGCCATCAAGTGGTTCGATTCTAAGTTCAACGAAGCGCTAAACGTGCTGGAAGACCACTTTGACAAGTTCCGGATTTCAGATGCTTTGCTCACGGTCTACAAACTGGTATGGGATGATTTCTGCTCCAATTACCTGGAGATGATCAAACCCGCCTTCGGGTCACCCATTGATGCGGCTACCTTGCAGGCCACCAATGACTTCCTGGAGAAACTGATGAAAGTGCTGCACCCGTTCATGCCGTTCATCACCGAGGAAATCTGGAACTCCATGAAGGCCCGCGCGCCTAAAAACTGCCTGGTCGTAGCTGCCTGGCCAGAAAAGGGCCGCGTAGATGCCGATCTGCTCAAGCAAACCGACTATGTGCTGACCGTCGTAGGCCAAATCCGGAACCAGCGGAACAGCAAGAACATCTCTCCGGCTAAAAAGCTGGCACTGTACGTACGTCTGGCAGAAGGCAAAAACGCCATCGCCGGTTATGAGACATTGGTAAGCAAACTGGCGAACCTTTCTGAGATTCAGGAAACCGAGCAGCAGCTAGACAATGCTCTTTCCTTTGTGGCAGAAGACAGTACCGAGTTCTTCATCCCGATGGAAGGCAACATTGACGCCGCCGCGGAGCGCGAACGCATCTTGAAGGAACTGGAATACACCAAAGGTTTCCTGGCCAGTGTGGCTAAGAAGCTGAGTAATGAGCGTTTCGTAAGCGGAGCCCCAGATGCTGTCATCAACGCAGAGCGCAAAAAGCAATCAGATGCCGAAGCTAAGATTGCTGCCCTGGAGCAAAGCTTGTCTGCCTTGCCAGCGGGATAGTGAGAAAATAATTAAGTGAAACCGAAAACGGCTGCTCCAAATGAGCAGCCGCTTTTGGTTTACAATACTTTTGGGTAATCTATGTCCCAATGCTGGCGCGAGTTTACAACTCGTGCCTACGGATCTTGGGTAGTCTGGAGACTACCCTCGCTGCTTCAGCAGCAACAGGAAGCATTGCTGTACACCATATGGCGCGGATTTACTTCCGTGACTTGCAGTAACCTGAGTAAAAGTCACGGAAGTAAATCCGCGCCATAATCTGGTTCGTGGTTCCCGGCGAGTCTGGAGACTCGCTTCATCCTACGTCACGAGACTGGAGTCTCGCGCCAGTTGGTTTCTAAACCTGTAAGGTTTTACGTTTTGGGGCTAATTTTCCGAAAACAGGCTCAAAACACTACAGCGTGGAAGTATCTAGCTTTGTCCAGGTGATAGCGCCATTGTTAACGGCATAGCGGAGGAGCAGGTAACCACCATTGTGTCCATCCTCAAAATAGGCAAGAGCGTGTCGGTCGTTCAAAATGCGGACATCTTGAATAGCCATGGTGCCACCCATGGTACCAGACGTGGTGAGCAACGTCTTCTGTTTGCGCATGAGGTCATTCATCAAATCTGCTTCGGGGTTTTTGAGGCCTTTCCGTTTCAGGCGCTGAATATCGGATTCGGTAAGCGTACCAATCTCTTCTTCAAAGGTGGCAGACTCAGGAGGCGTTACTTTCTCAACGGTTTCCGGAGTTTCTTGAACAGGTTGCTGAGGTTGGGTCGGCTGGAGCGTGTCCATTGGGGCTGGACGCGAATACCGAGCCACTTGCTGCTCTAAGCTGTTGATCTTCTCGTTGGCTAGGGCTAATTGGCTCTCGGCCTGACTTTGTTTCCAATAGAAGAAAATGGCCAGAAACAATAAAAAGGCGATCAGAAGCAGAAGAAGGGCGTTTTTCATAGGTCAGTAAGTAGCTGGTCTATACAAGATAAGACTTTTACTATATTCTGCCGGGGCGGGTTGTCTCTTTCTGTTTTATGCCTGTTTTAGGGAAAACTTGACCAAAGTAGCTAATAAAAAAGCCCCTCCGGCAAGGGAGAGGCTTTCTGCTAATAAGAGATCATTTTCAAATCTCCTTATTTCCAAATCTTCAAATTAAATGCTGGTGTTCGGGTCGAAGGCTTCCAGGTAATCCGCCACGCGGCGCACGAACATGCCACCCAAAGAACCATCCACCACACGGTGGTCATAGGAGTGCGACAAGAACATGAACTGACGGATCCCGATCAAGTCGCCTTCCGGGGTTTCAATCACGGCTGGTTTCTTCTTGATCGCGCCCACGGCCATAATGGCTACCTGCGGTTGCATGATGATAGGCGTCCCCATCACGTTCCCGAAAGAACCTACGTTGGAAATGGTGTAGGTTGAGTCAGCTAAATCAGCAGGCGTTAGTTTGTTGATACGGGCACGGTTGGCCAGATCGTTCAGGCGCTTGGAGATGCCGTTCAGGTTCATCTGGTCAGCGTTATGGATCACGGGCACAATCAGGTTGCCGGATGGAAGGGCCACGGCCACGCCGATGTTGATATCGCGTTTTTTGATGATCTTATCACCGTCTACGCTCACATTGATCATCGGGAAGTCTTTGATGGCTTTCACGATGGCCTCAATGAAGATAGGCGTAAAGGTGAGGTTTTCGCCTTCGCGCTTTTTGTAGGCGTCTTTGGTTTTGTTCCGCCAGTTCACAATGTTGGTCACATCGGCCTCTACAAACGAGGTCACGTGCGGCGAGATGCGCTTGCTGTCTACCATACGCTGCGAAATCATCTTGCGCATGCGATCCATCTCAATAATCTCCACATTGCCGCTGTACGACTGCGCCGGGGCAGTTGAAGCTTGCGAAGCCGCTGCAACAGGAGCCGCTTGTGGCTGTGGCGCTGGTTGCGGAGCAGAAACCTGGGGCGCGGCAGGAACTGCTGCTGGCTGAGCGTTGACAGCGGGGGAACCATCGTTCTGGCGGTTGGCTACATAGTCCAGAATATCTTTCTTAGACACGCGGCCCTCTTTTCCGGTACCCGGAATATATTCTAACTCCTGCATGGCGATTCCTTCCTCGCGGGCAATGTTCAAGACCAGCGGTGAGTAGAAACGACCAGACGCAGGTTGCTCTAACCGCTGGGAAGTTTGCGCCGGTGCCTGAGTGGCTTCAGCAGGCTGAGCGGTCTCTTGCGCAGTAGGTTGCGTAACGGGCGTTTCTTCCTGGGCTGGTGCCGAAGGAATTGGTTGTTCATCACCGCCGGTGTTAAGGATGGCAATAGGAGCCCCTACGGCAACTACCTGGCCTTCCTGTACCAGAATCTCTTGCAGTACGCCGCCTTGAATGGCAGGTACCTCGGTGTCCACTTTATCGGTGGCTACTTCCAGCACAGACTCGTCTTGCTCAATGGTGTCGCCCACTTGCTTTAACCATTTAAGCACGGTGCCTTCCATGATACTTTCGCCCATTTTGGGCATCACCATTTCTACAAGAGCCATATGTATAAGTAAGTCAGTTTTTGGTTGAAGTGAACAGAATACCGCAGTCAGGAAAGGAGACGGGTTCATGCAATGTTACTGAAAAACAGCGAATGAACACTGCTAAGCCGTAAAGTTTCTAGGGAACCTAACTGTTGTTAGGCAAATTTAGGCTTTTTTGCTTATTCCTCAACCCGTACCCGCAAACTTTGCCTGATTAGCTCCATGACTTGCAGAGCGGTGTACTCCATATTGAGCAGGCGGGTTTTGTTGTAATTGATCTGGCGGGCTATGGTTTGGCGGGCATCGGCGTAAGCAATCCAGATGGTGCCCACGGGTTTCTCGGGCGAGCCGCCGTCTGGCCCGGCAATGCCGCTGGTAGAAACCCCGATATCGGTTTTCAGGAGTTGGCGTACGCCCTGGGCCATTGCTTTCACCGTTTCCTCGCTCACCGCACCATGCTGTTCCAGAATTTCTGGTGGTACGCCTAACTGCGCTTTCTTCACTTCGTTGCTATAGGCCACCACACTGCCCATAAAGTACGCCGAACTGCCCGGTACGCTGGTTAGTTTATGCGCCACCAAGCCGCCGGTACAGCTTTCAGCCATGGAAATGGTGAGGTTACGTTCTTTCAACAATTGTCCAATAGCTTCCTCCAGCGTCACTTCGCCGTAGGCGAAAATGTTATGGGGGATAAGCGCCGTTAACTGGTCTACCTGCTCCTGTAGCTGCGATTCTAAATCAAGACCCTCTTGCGAGATTCCGGTCAGGCGCAGACGTACGCCGGCTAAGTAGGGAAGGTAGGCTAGTTTCAGGTTGGCAGGCAAATTGTCTTCCCACTCGGCAATTCGCTCGGCCAGGAAGGACTCGCCAATGCCAATGGTTTGCACCACTTTGTGGATGATTTGCGGCAGTTGAAAGCGCTGTTGCAGGTACGGCAGCACCGTGGCGGTAACCATCTGCTTCATCTCAAACGGAACGCCCGGCATGGACACAATCACGGTGTCTTGCTCCTGAAACAACATGCCCGGCGCGGTGCCCAAGGTATTCCTAACGGGCGTGCAGGAAGCCGGTAAAAAGGCTTGCTGCCGGTTCACCTCCAACATGGGCCGGTTAAATCGTTTAAAGATGGCTTCCACATCGTCTAAAGACGGCTGGTGCAGTTGCAATTCCGTGTTGAAGTAGCGGGTAAGGGTGTGTTTGGTAAGGTCATCTTTGGTGGGGCCCAGGCCGCCGGTGATTAGCACCACATCGGCCCGGGAGATGGCTTGGGTAAGGGCTTCGCAGATGGCGTCTGGGTTGTCTGAGATGCTGGTGATTTGCTTTACCCTGATGCCGGTTTTCCCTAGTTCCTGCCCTAGCCAGGCCGAGTTCGTGTCCACCACCTGGCCGTACAGCAACTCATCGCCTATGGTCATGATCTCTGCCGATATTTCTCTTTTCATTTATTTGGCTTGATTTATGCGTATGTGCTCTTAGAGCATTCTCGGATTAAAAGTAATACACATGTACGCACGTAGGAAGAAACTAGTCTCGCAGGTATTTGTTTTAGGCAGCTTCATTTTATTCGGCCTCACGTCCTGCACTACCGCCCAGGTGCAGCAGGCCATTGGAGGCGTAATGCAGCAAACCGGACAACCGGGGCAAACCGGGGCCTTAACTCAGTCTGAGGTGGCTTCTGGTCTGAAACAAGCACTTTCTCAGGGCATCAACAAAGGCACGGCGCAGGCTTCGCAAACTGATGGGTTTTATAAAAACAGCTTAATCAGGATTCCTTTTCCGCCAGATGTGCAGCGCGTGGAAAATACCCTTCGTACGCTTGGGCTAGGTTCTGAAGTAGATAAATTCATCCTCACCCTGAACCGCGGAGCCGAAGATGCCGCCAAAAGTGCCGCTCCCATCTTCCTGAACGCCATCAAGCAATTAACGTTTAGCGATGTCTGGAACATTCTGCGCGGTGAGCGCGATGCCGCTACGCAGTTTCTGAAACGGACTACTACCAGCCAATTGACCAGCGCGTTCAGCCCGATCATGAAGCAGTCGCTGGACAAAGTAAGTGCCACCAAATATTATTCAGACCTGGTGAACCGCTACAACAAGATTCCGCTGGTGAAGAAAGCCGACCCAAATCTGGAGTCCTATGCGACCCAAAAAGCCATTGACGGTCTCTTTACCTTGGTCGCCCAGGAAGAAGCCAACATCAGGGAAAACCCAATTGCCCGTACCACCGAGCTGCTGAAGCGCGTGTTTGGTTCCCGGCAATAACTTGTACTTAAGCATTAAGGAAAGGGCAGCCGTACTTGGTGCGGCTGCCCTTTTTGTTGTCCTTTATCTAAAGAAGGTCAAATACGGCTATACGCTTTTTACCAGGGTTCTTCCTGTGCAAACACCAGGTCTGGGTTCTGGTTGGGTGCCGTACCGTTCTGATTTAGAAAGGAATGTAGAAGAATCCTTGCGGCTCAGTGTCAGAAAAAATGCCAGTTGACCAACAAGGTGCCTTTAAGAAACTCTTGAATTTGGTTATTCTAAGAAGTAAGGTTTGGCATAAAATGGTTTTTAACCTTATTCTGAAAAAATAGGGCAAAATCAAGCAAACTTTTAAAAGCAATGCGGGGTAAAAGGCAGGAGTTCATATTTCCCTCAAATTCCATGACTTATTCAAAACTGCCGTACCACCGGCTAGAGAACAAAGCTGATTTAGACGTTCTGCTGGAGGATATTGGAGATGCCCGTATCGTGATGTTAGGGGAAGCCTCGCACGGAACCTCAGAATACTATTCCTGGCGAACCGCCATTTCCAAGCGCCTCATAGAAGAGAAAGGTTTTACCTTCATCGCGGTAGAAGGCGACTGGCCAGACTGCTACCAAATCAATAAATTTATACGGGGCTACTGCAAACCAGGCACCAAGGTGTCTGACGTCCTGAAACACTTCAACCGCTGGCCTACCTGGATGTGGGGCAACTGGGAAGTGGCGGCCCTGGTAGAGTGGCTCAAAGAAAACAATGACCGGCCCAACACAAACAAAATCGGCTTCTATGGTTTAGACGTGTACAGTCTCTGGGATTCATTGCAGCAGATCATGAAGTATCTGGAGAAGAAGGACGGCCAAGCGGTGAAAGCCGCCAAAGAAGCCTTCAAATGCTTTGAGCCCTACAGTTCTGACCCGCAGGAATACGCCCGCGCCGTGGCGTACGTCTCTGAAGACTGCGAAGGCGAAGTGATCTCCATGCTAAAGGAACTGGGTAAACGGGAAAGAGAAGAGCCCGGTAACTCCGAAGCCGTTTTTGACGCGGAGCAAAACGCCTTGGTGGCCGTGAACGCCGAACGATACTACAAAGCCATGGTGCGCGGCGGCGGAAACTCCTGGAACGTGCGTGACGGGCACATGATGGAAACCCTGAACCGCCTGCTGGATTTCCACGGCCCCAATTCCAAAGCCATCATCTGGGAACACAACACCCACGTGGGCGACGCCCGCTTCACCGACATGGCCCGCGCCGGAATGGTCAACATTGGGCAATTGGCCCGTGAGCAATACGGAAGAGAAAACGTGTATTTGGCCGGTTTCGGGTCTTATGAAGGCTCTGTGATTGCCGGTGACTCGTGGGGTTCTCCCATGAAGAAGATGGAAGTGCCGCCCGCCCGCAAAGGTTCCTGGGAAGACTGGCTCCATAATCTTGGCGCAACGGATAAGCTCTTACTTTCCCGCGAACTCCGCGAAATCAATGAAGCCCGGCAGCAGCTAGACCACCGGGCCATTGGCGTGGTGTATGACCCCAACCGCGAAAAGTACGGCAATTACGTGCCCACCATCATCCCGGAACGCTATGACGCCTTCCTGTACCTGGATGAAACTGAGGCGCTCCGGCCGTTCATTGTGAAGACCAAAGAAAAAGAACCGCCAGAAATGTATCCGGCCAACGAGTAAACAAATCGGCTGTAAAGCTGTTTCTAGAGAAGTACTTGCGCCATCTTACTACATATATGGGAAAGCCACCTTTTAGGTGGCTTTTTTCGTTTTCCGGCTGATTTTGAGAAAACGGGCATGAAACGGATTCCCTGTAGGCACCTATGGCCCTATGGCGCGGAAGTTACTTCCGCGCCATAGGGCGAGCGTTTTGGGGCTGATTTTTGAAATGTAGGGGCAATCCCGTGTGGTTGCCCTATTCGGTTCTGTCGGCAACCACGAGGGATTGCCCCTACACCTACCTAGAACACCCGTTTTTAGGCTATTTTTCTCAGAATAGGCCCTAAACGCAAGCTGAAATTACCCTTTCTTCCGCTCAGGGGCTTTGTAGTGAAATTCATTGATGGGCAATCGCTCATCACAGAAACTGTACTCGTGGGGCACGTTGGAACCGATGATGACCAAACGGTTTTGCCGGTTCCGTTCCAGGTGCTCCAGGTACCACGCCACACCGGCTTGGTCTAGGTTTGTGGTAGGTTCGTCCAGTAGTAGAAGGGGAGAATCAGAATAAATGGCCAAGCCCAATTTCAGGCGTTGGCGCATGCCCGAGGAAAAGTCCCGCACCAGTTTGTGTCTGGCCGCCTGTAGCTGAAGCAGATCAGGAAGTTGTGGGGCGGCGATGCCGCGCAAAGGCTTGAAGCGGGTATGGAACTGAATCATCTCCTCCAGCGTGAACTCCTCCAGTAAATCCTGGTACGGGGCCGCCATAGAGAGCGAACGGTACAGTTCCTCTACCGGAATCTCTTTTCCGGCCAGGGAGTAGGAGACAGCACCTTCTGAGGGAAGTTGGAACCCGCTGAGAATGGAAAGCAAAGTGGATTTCCCAGATCCGTTGTGCCCCAGCACCGCGTAGGCCTTGCCTGAGACAAACTCATAGGACAGATTCCGGAAAATCCACTCGTAATTGAAACGCTTGCCTAACGAGGAAAGCTTAATCTGCATCGCGTTGATAGCCTTTGATAATGCCGCGGCCAGAATTGCGCACGAAATTCACAATCTCGTCGCGTTCTGAGCTAGGCGCTAAGTCAATCTCAATTTTCTCTACCGCCGAGGCCGTGTTCAGGCCGCTCATGAACAGAATGCGGTAAATCTGCTGAATGTCGGTGATTTGCTCGTTGGTGAACCCTCTTCGGCGCAAGCCGATGGAGTTGACGCCCGCGTAGGACAATGGCTCCCGGGCGGCTTTGATGAACGGCGGCACGTCTTTGCGCACCAGTGACCCGCCAGAAACCATGGCGTGCGCCCCTATGCTCACAAACTGGTGCACCGCCGAGGTGCCGCCAATGAACACGTGGTCATGAATCACAATATGGCCGGCCAATTGCACGCCGTTGGCCACAATCACATTGTTGCCAATGATACAGTCATGGGCCACGTGTACGTAGGCCATAATGAGGCAGTTGTTACCAATAGCGGTGGTGTTTTTATCCAAAGCCGTGCCCCGGTTTAAAGTCACACACTCTCTAATGATGGTGTTGTCCCCAATAGAAACCGTAGACGGCTCGCCTTTGTATTTCAAATCCTGCGGCGGGGCTGAGATTACGGCGCCCGGAAAAATCTGGCAGTTCTTGCCAATGCGGGCGCCTTCCATGATGGTCACGTTGGGGCCAACCCAGGTGCCTTCGCCAATCTCCACGTTTTTAGAGATGGTGGTGAACGGCTCTACCACCACGTTGGTGGCGATTTTGGCTTCGGGGTGGATGTACGCTAGTGGCTGGTTCATGCGTCTTTTCTTACGATACTTGCTAACATCTCGGCCTCCATCACTAATTGCCCGGCCACAAACGCCTGGCCCTGCATTCTAGCTATCCCTCGTTTAATAGGCGCCAACAGTTCGCATTTAAAAATAATGGTGTCACCGGGCACTACTTTCCGGCGGAAACGGCATTTGTCTACGCCCATGAAATACGTCCAGTAGTTTTCTGGGTCTGGCACGGTGCTCAGCACGTAAATACCGCCGGTCTGGGCCATGGCCTCAATCAGGATCACGCCCGGCATCACGGGGTTCCCCGGAAAGTGCCCCTGGAAGAACGACTCGTTCATAGTTACGTTTTTCACGCCCGTAACGGTTGTAGCATCCAGGTGAATGATCTTGTCAATGAGCACGAAAGGGTACTGGTGCGGCAACGTCTGCATGATGCGGTTGATGTCCATCACCGGCGTTTTCTTGGGGTCATACACCGGCACGTTCTTCACAGACGTTTCCTTGATGTACTTCTTGATCTTCTTGGCAAACGCCACGTTGGATGCGTGCCCTGGTCTTGCCGCCAGAATCTGGCCTTTCAACGGACGGCCTACCAACGCTAAGTCCCCAATGAGATCCAGGAGTTTATGGCGGGCCGGTTCGTTTTTGTAGCGCAGGTCTACGTTATTCAGAATTCCTTCCTTCTTTACGGCCACTTTCGGCTTCTTCAAAAGGTCAGACAGATAATCTAGTTCATTGTCTTCCACCACGCGGTCTACCACCACAATGGCGTTGCTCAAGTCGCCTCCTTTGATCAGGTTCTGCTTGTAGAGCATTTCAATCTCGTGCAGGAAGCAGAAGGTGCGGCAAGAGGCGATCTCGTCTTTAAACTGACGCAAATCAGTTAAAGAGGCGTGCTGCGAGCCCAAAACCGGCGAATGGTAGTCTACCATCACGGTCACGCGGTAATCATCCAGCGGGAGAATGGCGATTTCGGTTTCGCGGGAACCGTCCCGGAACATGATTTCCTCGGGCACCTCAAAGAAGTTACGCAAAGCGTTCTGTTCTTCCAGGCCTACTTCCAACAATGGTTGCACGAACAGGATAGAAGAACCGTCCATGATGGGCGGCTCTGGGCCGTCAATCTGGATGAGGACGTTGTCAATCTCTAACCCCACCAAAGCGGCCAGTACGTGCTCCACGGTGTTCACGCGGGCGCCGTTCTGCTCAATGGTCGTGCCGCGGGAGAGGTCTACCACATTGTCTACGTCGGCGTCTACAATGGGCTGCTCCGGCAAATCAATGCGCTGGAATTTATACCCGTGGTTGATGGGAGCGGGCAGAAACGTCATGTTTGACACCACGCCAGTATGCAATCCAATACCAGAAACCGTCACCGGTGCCTTTATGGTATGCTGTTTATCGTTCATGAAGCACTAAATAGGGGTAAAGAGGGGCTAAAGTTAAAGCTTTTCTCTGAGTTCGTCTACCTGTTTCTGCAACTCGGGTAGTTTCCGGAAAACCGCCATGGCCCTCAGATTCTGTTTATAGTCAAAAGCCGGTGCTCCTTGCACGAAAGTCCCTTCTTCTTTGATGTTCTTGGAAATGCCTGATTTAGCGCCTACTATGGTTTTGTCAGCGATGCTCACGTGGCCCACCACGCCCACTTGACCGGCAATGGTGCAGTAGTTGCCCACCTTGGAAGAACCCGCAAAAGCCGTCTGCGCCGCCACCACCGTATGCCGCCCGATTTCTACGTTATGCGCCACTTGCACCAAATTGTCAATCTTGGTGCCGGTTCTGATGATGGTAGAGCCCATGGTGGCGCAGTCAACGGTGGTATTGGCCCCAATGCGCACGTTATCTTCCAGCACCACGTTGCCTAGCTGCGGAATAGCTTTGTAGGAGCCGTCTTTCTGCGGCGCAAACCCGAACCCGTCACTGCCAATCACAGCCCCGGCATGGATGGTGCAGGAAGCTCCAATCACGCAGTCGGCGTACACTTTGGCGCCCGCGAACAGCACCGTATGGTCGCCAATGGTCACGTTATCGCCAATGTACACCTGCGGATAGATGTGCACGCCGCGGCCAATTTGGCAGTTCTTGCCTATGTAAGAGAAAGCGCCTCTGTAATGCTGCTCGCCAATGGTGGAGTTCTCTCCTATGAAGCAAGGTTCTTCCACGCCTTGTTTAGAAGCAGCTACGGCTTGCTGGTAGACTTCCAGCAACGTAGAAAAGGACGAATACGGGTCTTCCACCAGAATGAGGTTGGCCGTTACCGGCTGCTTTAGTTCCAAGGTTTTGGAAACGATCACCGCCGTGGCACCCGTGGTATAGAGATAGTGCTCGTACTTGGCATTGGACAGGAAAGAAAGGGCGCCGGGGGTGCCTTCTTCAATCTTCGCCAGTTTGTTTACCTGGGCGTTACCGTCTCCCTGCACCTGGCCCTGGAGTAAATCAGCAATCTGTTGTACCGTGAATTCCATAGGGCAAAGTTAAGGAAACAATTTTTAACCGATGATACATTCAGCCAGCAGGACTTGCCCAAACAGATCCAACCCTTTCAGAAGTAATAACATAACCATTCCTGGTGTCAATGGTTGGGCCATGTATGGTTTTAAGGCTGTTTTCTGAAAAACACCCCTGAAACAGAGTTGTCGCGTGGGGCTGATTGCTTTTTAAAGAGATAACGAACGAAGCGCATTTTTGGCGTTTTTGCCCTTATTTTTTATAAACGAAAGTAAAACAGGTGGGGCTGAAATATGGAAATCTACATTCAGAGCAAAGATAGCTACTTTCAGTTTTATTGCTGTTTTGATAAAAACAGGCTTAAAATAGAAGCCAGTCTCAAGGGTTCTAAAGAATGCATCCAGAATTTTTGCTAAAAACGCCTATCTTGCCTAGGCTTTGAAGCGTCAGCGGGAAGCCCAATTCCTGTGAGGCAAAGCTAGGTCTAAAGGCTAAAAGATGTTTTGGGGGAAGATGGAGTGTTGAATGGTTTGCATCCTGGTCATGCCTACCTTAAACCGCTGGTGGCCCAACGATGAAATTTGCCGCAGCACCAACGGGGGCTCTACCTGTAAACCTGTTTTAGGAAACGCGACCCGTGACCATTCCTTGGCTCCGTACGCGGCAGTTTCTAGTCCGCACTGGTTGGGAGATATTGAGATTGACCCTTTTGATGCGAACACAGCCTGGTTTGTGACGGGCTACGGCGTTTACCAGACCACGAACCTGCGGGAAGCCGACCAAAACCGCCCCGTCGCCTGGACGTTTCAGAACAAAGGCCTGGAAGAAACGGTACCCCTGAAACTGGTCAGTCCACCGGCCGGAGCCCCCTTGGTGAGTGCCATTGGTGACCTAGACGGTTTCCGGCATGATAATTTAGATGTCTCGCCAACTGCCGGCAGGTTGAACCCACGTTACGGCACCAATACCTGGATTGACTACGCAGCCCATCAGCCTGCTTTCATGGTGCGGGTGTTCAACAATACCGATGGGAAATATGGGGCTTACTCTATAGGCGGCGGTACTGCCTGGACTTCTTTTCCTTCGGCTCCTGCTGGGGCAAACGGGGGCGGAACCATCGCGGTTTCCGCGGATGGGAATACGTTGGTGTGGGCTCCATCTGGAGTAACGTCGGTTTATTATTCCACCAACCGGGGCACCAGTTGGAGGGCCGCCACTGGCATTTCCAAAGCGAATCTGAAGCCCATGGCCGACCGGGTGAACGCCCGTAAGTTCTATCGGTATGTTATGCCCAATGCTAAAAATCAAAAACGTCGATATTCAAGGATTCTTCGTAAATTAGATATGTGAAAAGTAAGAAAGAGACTGGGCTTGACTTTATCATCGATAAGCTTACCAACAGCATAGAGAACGTTGTAACGGGCGACAGCTTCGCCACGGAAATATCTGTACTTACCCATGCGGACTTAAAAACCGTAACAAAAAAGAACGGTTGGCTCTTCAATTGGCGGGCGGAATTCAAGGAACCTGTAAAGGATATTTACAAACTTACCATCGTCAACAATCCGACAATCATTCAAGGATCATAAGCCTTGAGGTAAAAGAAGACCACGTCTATATGCATTTGGTTGAGAGTGCCCCTTTCAATAAGGGCAGCGGCAAGATGTATTCCGGAGTTCCCGGCAACTTGGTTGCGTTTGCCTGCAAACTCTCTTTTCAGCGTGGACACGAAGGCAACGTTTCCTTCATCTCCAAAACCCAGTTGATAGAGCATTATGAGAAAACTCTCGGTGCAATGCACTTCGGCGGGCGCGTAATGGTAATTGAGACGACTTCAGCCCTGAAACTCATTAACCGATATTTTAAAAACCAATAGGATGAAAGCAAAGAAAATAGAGTTGGACGTTGATTATATCGGCGGACAGGAGCCTTTGACCGCAGAAGAGGAAAAAGCGCTTAGCGAATTCTTTAAAAAGCGCAAAACAGAATCTAAAAGAGTTGCCGCTGTCAGAAAAGCAAAGCCAGCAAATAGCAACTTAAGACAATCTCCTCGCCAGTAAAAAGAGCATAGGGCATCGGTCTCGTATAAACATCATGCTACGGCCGACGGCCTAGCACGTTGTTTATATGAGACCGATGCCGGACGTGTCTTGGTGAGTACCAACGGAGGCACCTCTTTTACGGCGGCTGCTACCGGCTTGCCTACCGTGGCCAGTTGGCAGCTATGGGCTTCCAATATTCATCCCACCTACGGAGTGGAGGGTGACGTGTGGCTGACAAACCAGAACGGAGGACTGTACCGCTCCACCAATTCGGCAGGTTCTTTCACTAAGATTACCAACGTGCAGGAAGCCACCAAAGTAGGGTTCGGGAAAGCGAAAGACGGTAACACGTATCCAGCGGTGTACCTAGTAGGAAAGGTGAATAATCAAATGGGCTTTTTCCGCTCAGATGATGCAGGTGCCACCTGGGGGAGAATTACGGATGACCAGCACCCGTTTGGCGGCATCAATGACATCACCGGTGATACCTGGCCACGGCCGGGCGGGGCATCCTCTACGGCAATATTCCCGGTGTTATCAATGGCATAGCCGATGAACGAGAGGTAGAGCTTAAGTACGGGCCCAATCCCTTCGCCAAGGAGCTGCGCGTTCAGGCGCCTCATGGGTTCACCTATGAAATCAGGACGTTGACCGGAGCCTTGGTGGAAGCGGGAAGCAGTTCGGGCAAGCTACGGTAGGAGAGGCCCTGGCACCGGGGTTGTATGTCCTCAAAGCCAGGTACAGAGCCCGCGTGAGCACCATTAAGATTGTCAAGAGATAAGCAGCAGAGGAAACCATCACTCACCCATCGGCCCCGGCCGGTACCATTCTGTTTTACACCCAATTTTCAAAAAATGACTTACAAACTATCCCGTCTCAGACGATTTTCCAGTTTGGTTTTGTGGTAATGGCAATGGCTTGTTCCACTTCAGAAAAGGTGCAGCAGAATTCTAACTCTAATGCCAGTTCCTCCGCAGGCCAGGAGGGCAGCGGCATCAACATGACCCATGAAACCCAAATAAATGAGTTGATTGGGAAAATGACCCAGGAGGCGAAAGTGAACATGATTCACGGGGTGTCTTCCTTTTCCTCGGGCGGAGTTCCGCGCTTGGGTGTTCCTGAGATGGTGATGTCAGATGGCCCGCAGGCGGTACGGCCGCGACTGGTCGCTGGACAATGCAGGCAATGACTCCTCCGCTTATCTTCCCACCGGCGTTGCTTTGGCCGCTACCTGGAATCCCGAGCTGGGATACGCCTTCGGGGAGGTATTGGGCAGCGAGGCGAAGACGTGATTCTGGGGGCCGGCGTCAATATCATGCGCACGCCTTTGAACGAACGTAATTTTGAGTATTTGAGCGAAGACCCGTATCTGACCGCGCGCATGGCCGTTGGTTATATAAAAGGAGTGCAAGACCAAGGGGTTGCCGCCAGTGTGAAGCACTACGCCGGCAATAACCAGGAAATTAAACGCGCCAAAGTAAACGTAGAAATGAGCGAGCGGGCCCTACGCGAGATTTACCTACCTGCTTTCAAAGCCGCCATCACCCAAGGCGGTGCCTTAACCATTGTGGGCGCTTCTAACAAATTCAGAGGTCAGTACAGCACCCATAACCAGTACCTCATCAATGACATCCTGAAAGGAAAGTGGGTCTTAAAGGTTTGGTGATCAGCGACTGGGGAGCCGTTCTGAATACTAGGAAGCCATCAACAACGGCACCGATATTGAAATGGGCACCGATTTGTTGCAGATGGCTAATATCAACTACAACAAGTTTCTGCTGGGCGGCACGGTGATTCCCTTGGTGAAAAGTGGCCAAGTGAAAGAAGCGCTTATTGATGAAAAAGTACGTCGCATCTTGCCGGTCATGTACCACGTAGCTTAAGCTAAGCTTGTTACGAAAGAGCCGTAGTCCTGTAGGCTGCGGCTCTTTCCGTTTTAGGGGTGTTTTTAAGAAAATAGCCCTGAAACGAGATTGCTTGAAATAGGGGTTCTGCTGCATCAGGTAACTTCGGGCTAAAGTTCCTACCCCTTCCTTATTCACAGGTTGCCCGCCTTTCTCGTACCTGTCATCTTGGAAAGTTCTTGAGAGCAAGCTGTAAAAGCTGTATAGGATATTGCTCTTCGGTCACAAAATCCTTTCAGAATGACAGAGAATGTAAGCGGTTTTTAGCCTGTTTTCCCGAAAAGTGATTGAGAGCTTGTTTGAAATTTGTCTTTCGTGCTGCAAATGTCCATAGCAAGAACCTGCGTTCGCGCTTTGATCGCCTTCGTAGCGCGGCTACTAGGCTCAAAAACAGGCTTCCATAGAACCTTTCTCTTGCCAGTTGAGCTTACGAATCCAATGTTTAAACAAGCTCTAAAAACACGAGGGGATGGAAAGCGCTTCCATCACTGATGTGCTTTAAAAGGGAAGATTCCCCTCGTTTATCTCTAGCGAGGGTGCGCTACCTGCGGTGTCCCGCCGCTTTGTATTAAAAAATGCCCAGAAGCGGACAAAGGCTGCAGGTAGCTTCCGCTGGTCAGCCTTTCGGTACCACCTGCCCTCTTCTGAAAATCTTTTATTCAAATGCTAGTTTGGGAGATTGCCTCAAAATTCGTTAAAAAAATACCACTATGAATTGCCCCTTTAGTATGACTTTAAGTTTAAAAAATTAGTTTATTTAGGAATTTTGTATTCTCTGCGCCCGTTGCTGCCCCAACTCATTAGGAAATTATCATTATGTAAATCTGATAAAAGGCATGAAATATTGTAAATTCTTTAAAATAGTCTATATTGTTGCTTCGTGTGCTTGTATTTTATTAAAACAAGAAATTTTCACCTGTTTATGCCAACGATGGCACATAGATAAACGAAAAAGGTGTTATCAATCTAATAATTGATAAATGAGTATTATATGGGTGCATAAAACCTTGTTAGTTTTGTATAGCTGCTAACCCTCTTCAAAAGGATCTTCCTTCAAAAGGATCTTCTATAAGATAAGAAAGTGAAGGGAAGTGTGAAAAAGAAGATTCTTCTCCTCATATAAGACAAAGGCACAAAGTGGCTCCCTTTTCTGACCCCAGATCAGGATTGGTGCCAGGTGCCTAAGGTAAATCTGGGCTCATTGCAGAATACTTAAATAGCCCTGTGGCTTGTTTCTCCTGGCCATGCTCTTTTTCAACCATATTATGTTTACTACCTAATCTACTTACCCTATGATTAAAAACTTGTACTCAGACAAAGATTACCAACAAAGTGAGTGTGTCTTAAAGCCTAAGACAGTCTGGGTGATGATAGTCCTCATAATGGCTATTTTCACTCAGGCCTTTGATGGTCTGGCACAGGGTGCCAGACGAACCGTTACCGGTAGGGTAACCTCGGCCACTGACAATACGGGGATGCCAGGTGTGAGCGTGGTAGTGAAGGGCACCACAAATGGGGCTTCTACTGATGCAAACGGAAACTTCTCCTTAGAAGCCGCCAACACAGATGTTCTGGTGGTTACGTTCATTGGTTACATAGCCCAGGAAGTGCCGGTAGGCACCAATACCGCCCTTAATGTGGCTCTACGGGAAGATGCCCAGACGCTGAACGAGGTAGTAGTGACCGGGTATGGCGAGTTACGGAGAAATGACATTACCGGCGCTCAGACCAACATTAGTGCCGTAGAAATAGAAAGAACAGTAAACACTACCATTGAGCAGGCACTCCAGGGTAGGGCACCCGGGGTGTATGTTACCCAGAATACGGGTGCTCCGGGGGGAGGTATCTCTGTAAACATTAGGGGGGTAAACACTATTGGCGGTACTAATGAGCCACTTTATGTAATAGATGGTGTGCAGATTATGCCTACTAACTCCGCTAGTGGAACAAACCCCTTAGCCGCCATAAATCCATCTGATATTGAAAGCATGGAAATCCTGCAAGGGCCTTCCGCCACAGCCGTTTACGGCTCAAGAGCCACTAACGGCGTTGTGCTTATTACAACCAAACGTGGAAAGGCTGGTGAAGTACGGGTAAATTATGGTTACCTGTATAGTATCCAGACTGCACCAAAAAGGTTAGACGTGATGGATCTGCGGCAGTATGCCCAAATGGAAGTTGAATACAAAGCCATTGCGGGCGGTACGGTTAGGGAGGAGTTCAGAGACCCTTCCTTGTTAGGGGGAGGAACAGACTGGCAGAAAGAGTTATTCCAAAGCGCGCCTATGCAAAAGCACCAGGTGAGCTTAAGCGGAGGTGGTGAAAAAACAACCTACTATCTGTCTGGGGAATACATGAACCAGGAAGGTATAGCCTTAGGTTCAGGCTTCAACCGGTATTCTGTTCGTTTGAATTTAGATAACAAAGCAAAAGACTGGCTTACAATTGCGGGTAATTTTAATTATGCCCAGACAGATGAGCAATTAGCGTCTACGCAATCCAACCTGATCTCAAGAGCCATTCGGTTGCCCCCGCATATACCGGTACGGAACATAGATGGTACCTTTGGTGGGGGTACCGTTGTGGTTGGAGGGAATACTTCTGAACAGTTTACCCCGGCTAACCCTATCGGGTTGGCGAGCATCACTACCAATGAAATAACCAGAAGGCAAGCCTTAGGTGGTTTAACAGTTGGTCTTAGAATCATGGAAGGGCTAGAATTCCGTACCTCGTTGAATGGGAACGTGAACTTCTCTAACTCAACTTATTTCCTTCCCACCTACCGCTTTGGGTATCAAACCAACCCCACTGCCGAACTGGAGAACAGACACAATCTGAATACTTACTGGAACTGGAACCAAATGCTGCAATACCAGAAGCAGTTAGGCCGGCATAGCATCAATGCGATGGTTACCCACGAATCTCAGGAATCTACCTGGAGAAACCTTTTCGGGGAAAGGCGTGGGTTCCAAACCAATGATATACTTGACCTCAATGCCGGAGACATCCTTACCAGCGTAGCCGAAGGAGGACACGGTGACTGGGCTATGGAATCTTTCCTGGGCCGTATCAACTACAACTTTGCAGACCGTTACATTGTTCAGGCTGCCTTCCGGGCAGATGGTTCCGTGTTCTTCGGGCCAGAGAATAAGTGGGGGTACTTCCCCTCTGTTTCAGCTGCCTGGAGAGTTTCCAACGAAGAGTTTTTCCAGGTTCCTTTCATCAGTGATCTAAGATTGCGGTATGAAATTGGCCTTACGGGTAGCAATGCACAAGGGGGTGGCGCCATTTACGGGACGCTTGCTCCCGGCCCTACGCCTTGGGGAACAGGTTTTCTTCCAAACAGATATCCTAACCCTGGTTTCCAATGGGAAGAAACCAAAACCAATAACTTTGGCATTAACCTAGGTCTGTTCCAAAACAAGATTCAGCTAGAAGCAGATTACTACATCAAAAACACAGATAACCTGATTCTGCCTGCTACCCTGCCATGGTACATGGGCACTAACGGAAACGGTGCTGTTGGAGCGCCAACAGTGAATATCGGCTCTCTTCAGAATAAAGGCTGGACTGTCAATTTGAACACCATCAACATGGACAAAGGTGGTTTCACATGGGAAACAAACTTTAACGTATCTCACTTCAAAACTGAGGTGAAGAGCCTTTCTACTGAAAACAGTATCCTGACCCGTACCACTAGAGAGTGGTTAGAATGGGCGCAACGTACGGTGGTGGGGCAAGCGCCCTGGTTGTTCTACGGATATGTTGAAGATGGTATTTTCCAGAATATGGACGACCTGAGGAATAGCCCACGTCCTGGTGACGCAAATGGCCAACCTTTGCCAATTGCAGAGAACAGTGTTTGGGTGGGTGATGTAAAGTTCAAAGACCTTAGTGGCCCGGAAGGCACCCCAGACGGAATCATTGACGGATATGACCAAACCTATATCGGTAATCCCTGGCCTAAATACTACGGAGGTTTAACCAACAGCTTCTCCTATAAGGGTTTTAACCTGAGTGTGCTGATCACCAGCACCATTGGTAATGATATCTACAACTGGTTACGTAATGAGAACAGCAATCCAAACAATATCAACCTTGGCCAAAACCTATTTGTGGGTACATTCAATTACGCTAAAGTAGGAATGGATGAAGCAGGCAATCCTTATCTGCTAAACCCTGGTACAACGGTGGCCAGAATGAATTCAAACAACAAAAACAACAACTTTGAGCGCCATACAGATAAGTATGTAGAAGATGGCTCCTTTGTGAGACTTAAAAACGTGACGCTTACGTACAACTTGCCTTCTTCTTTGTTTGGTCGTCAGAAGTACATCAAAGCGGTGAGAATTGGGGCTAGTGCACAGAACATTTGGACAATAACTGGTTATTCAGGTTTTGACCCAGAGGTAGGTTCGCACGTGGGGGGCTTGGAAAACGCTAACAATGCTGCGATTGGAGTTGACTATGGTCGTTATCCATTAACCCCGGTTTACTCAGTAAACTTCGGTATTGACTTTTAATTTAACGGATTAAGTAAAATGAAAAATAATTATTTATACATAGGGGCACTCACGGTCTTGTCTATATTCTCAAGCTGTGAGGAGGAGTTTCTAGATAGACCCCCGCAAGATACGTTGGTTGACGCCAATTTCTTTAAGAATAATGAACAGGTATTAGCAGCCTCAGCTCCCCTTTACAGTGTGGTGTGGAAGGATTATGTTGATAAAGCGTCATGGGCGCTGGGAGATTTAAGGGGAGGGACAACTTTCCGGGCCTGGGGGTTTAGAGATGACGTGTTGTTCAATACCACAGAAGTCTCTACTTCAAATAATGAAGCGTACCGTGCTTTTTTCATTGTAATTGGTCAATCTAATACGCTCATCCAGAATTTGAACAGTTATGCTGGCGCAGAGGTGACCCAGGACGTTAAAAACCACGCTATTGCAGAGGCAAGATTCATGCGGGCCACTGCATATTCTTACCTGGTTTCTAATTATGGCCCTGTTCCAATTATTGAAAACAACATTGCATTGCTGAACAACTCTGCCGTAACCCGCAATACAGTAGAAAGTGTTTGGGAGTTTATTACCAGAGATTACCTTTTTGCGGCAGCAAATCTGCCGGCCACTGCCCTGCAGCCAGGACGGCTAACCAAGTGGTCTGCTGAGGGCATGCTTGCCAGAACCTATTTAACCCGTGCAGGGGTGGAGTCTACTGGCGGTACTAGAAAGCAGGAGTTCTTAGATAAGGCCAAGGAGTATGCTGAACGGGTCATCACCATGAGCGGCAAGGCTCTTCTACCTAACTATGCAGATTTGTTCAGGTACCCTTATGACAACAACAATGAATCTTTGTTTGAGCAACAATGGGTATTTACTACAAGCTATGGCTATGCCAATACCATGGTGTCGCAGATCACATTTGATAATTCCATCGCGAACGGAGATGGCTGGGGAGGTGACCTGGGAGCCTCTTGGTGGATGCTGAGCCTTTATGATGGGCTTATCCAACAAGACGGTGCCAAGCCTGGTTTCACGCTTGATCAGCGGTTAAAAGCTACGTACATGTTGCCCGGTGCTAGTTACCCTGAAATTTCCAGAACGGTTAGGATGGAAGGTACAACCGAAATCACTGAGCCACTGGTTTTCCCGGCACCAGCCTCCAATGCAGACCAAAGCTTTGCCAGCATTAAGAAATATGTGGTTGGGAAAGCAAAAGATTTGGGAGGAAATGCTACCACGCAAAGATACCCTAACAACACGTATATGTTGCGGCTTGCAGAGATGTATCTGATTTATGCAGAAGCTGCTTTAGGAAACAACACATCTACCTCAGACGGCAAGGCACTTGGCTATTTCAATGCGGTGCACATGCGTGCCGGGTTGCCCGTCTTTGAAGGCCCGCTCACATGGAATGATATCTTTGAAGAGCGTACAAAAGAGTTTGCCATGGAAGGCTTAGCTTGGTATGACCTTGTAAGATTACATTATTATGATCCACAGGAGGCATACACAATCATTAACAGTCAAGATCGGGGTGGATTGTACTTGATCACGCCAGATCGTATGCCAAACCCTACTGCCTGGACCTTTACTAAAAGAGGGGAATTGCAAAGAATGGCTACTGCTAACTCCGGAAACTTCTTTCTCCCAATTCCTGCCGCAGAATCAAGCCAGGCACCAAGTTTAAGGAATCCTCCGGTGCCTTATGAATTCAAAGATTAAGTGTCTGCTGATCACAAATAGAAATATCTATCATATGAAAATACATTTAAAAACATTGCTGTTCCTGTTCATTGCTGTTGCAATGGCTGGAGTATTTACAGGCTGTTCAGAAGATGATGATCTTCCGAACGGTGGTAAACCCATGGTTAGCTATATTAGGGTTACCCGGCCTTCCTCTTCAGATTCCCTTATCACAAAAGCTGGGCAAGGTAGCATGATTGCCATTGTGGGGCAGAATCTGCAGAATACCCGTGAGATCTGGTTTAATGATCAGGAAGCATTTCTTTCACCTACCTTGATCACGAATACTACGGTCATCACGCGTGTCCCCAGTAATATCCCGTTGGAGATCAGCAATAAAATGAGAATCATTTTCACCAACGGAGAAGAGTTGATCCACGACTTTACGGTAGACATTAGTGAGCCAAGAATTGACCGGATGCAGAGCGAGTACGTCAACACAGGAGATGTGGCTACCATTGTGGGTGATTTCTTCTACGAACCGCTCACGGTTACTTTCACGGGCGGCGCTCAAGGCGAAATCGTGTCTATCAGTAGAGACTATAAAACCTTAGAAGTAACCGTGCCAGCGGGTGCGCAACCGGGCCCTATCACAATCTCTTCTAATTTTGGAGCAACTGAGTCAGACTTCTGGTTCCGTGACAACAGGAATGTCATTGCCAGTTTTGATGAACCTGGTTTACTTGCAACTACCAGTGGGTTATGGCATGGGCCAAATTACATCAGAGACAATGATGCGGCAATCAAGCCGGTCAATGGTAAATACCTTCGCATAAACCAGAACTTGGCGGCTTGGGCATGGTATGAAACGTATGTAGGGCCAAACAACAGTGCCGCGGCTTTGGAAACTAAGAATATACCGGCAGATGCGTTCGCAAATCCAGGTAAATACAGCCTGAAGTTTGAGATTAATACATTAGCAGATTTAACGGGCGCACATTACCGGATGCATATGGGCCCTGGTGATATCGCAAGTTTAAGGGGTAATGTTTTTTACAACTGGCAGGTAAACAATATCAATACCGACGGTACTTGGCGGACTGTCACTCTTCCGTGGGAGGATTTCTGGAAAGCGAATGGAAGCTTTGCTTATACCCCTTCCGGTTATGGTGTTTCTTTCCACTTCAGTGGCCCCAACCCAGTAAATGCAAACTTTGCCCTGGACAACATGCGGGTAGTGCCAACTATGAATCCATAAAATTTTAGAGAGCTCTGAATATGAAAAACCTTTATAAAGTGAGATTATTACTGGTGGCGTTTCTAATGGTTTCCATTGGATTCCTCTCTTCTTGTGATGACGATGATGACGCAATGAATTCAGGTCAGGTGGAGTTGCTGAGCTTTGGGCCTACCGGGGCCAAGCATGGCGACAAAATCAAATTCATTGGCCGCAACCTAGATCAAGTGGAGTCCATCCAACTTCGGGGAGCGCTGGTTGCCAAAGCCCAATTTACTTCACAGTCTTCTGACTTGATTGAGTTAGTGGTACCAACTGCCGCCGAAGAAGGAAAAGTAACTCTGAAGTTGGCCAATGGTACCGAAATTGCTTCTAAAACAGATCTGAGCTTTGAGGTTCCTGTTACGGTCACCGGTATCACGGCATCAGCAAAGCCAGGAACCAACATCACCATCACGGGTAATTACCTGAACTGGGTAGACAGTCTGCAGTTTGGCGCGTTGCCTACCCGGGTAACAACCTTTGTCAGCAAATCCATGACAGAATTGGTGGTGACCGTGCCCATGGAGGCTAAATCTGGCAGCCTCATCCTATATACCGGTGGTACTGAGCCTTTGGTAGTAGAGACGGAGCAAGAGGTTGCCATTACCTTGCCCGCGGTGACAGGATTGGCTCCTGCCGCTTTGAAGCATGGCGACAACCTGACCATTACCGGTACCAATCTTGATTTGGTAAGCCGCGTAAAGTTTACCGGGGTAGGAGAAGCAGTGGTTTCTGCCTTTGTGAGCAGATCAGAAGCGCAGTTGGTGGTGAAAGTGCCCGATAATGCCTCTAGCGGGAAAATCACTTTGGTGGCCCTGTCTATGGAAGAGGTACCTAGTACCCAAACCATCGCCATTATTTTGCCGGCCATTACGGGCTTCAACCCAACTCCGGTAGAACCAGGTGCCAACCTTACAATCAACGGTACCAACCTAGACATGGTGAAAAGTATCAGTTTTACCGGTGGCGCTTCTGTGGCAACGTTCGTAAGCCAATCTCCTACCCAACTGGTGGTGAAGGTGCCAAGTGATGCTTTGAAAGGAGTGCTCACCTTTGTAACCACTAAAGACTATACCGTGAAAACGGATATGGTGTTGGATGTGAAGATAGATCGTCCGGCCTATTTCATTTACAACGATGCCTTGAACGCTGATTGGCAGCTATGGGGTGGTTGGGGCAAAAGCTTGGAAGACATGGGCAATGCCGAGCATGTTTCCCGCGGTGCCAAAGCCATCAAACTTAGTTACAATGACGTGTATGGCGCCATGCAGTTGCACCCCAACAAAGCCAACGTATTGGCGGGTTATACCAAGATCAAGTTCTACATTTACGGTGGAACGGGCGCTACTACCCGTTATTCAGTGTCGGCGAAGAACTTGGCCGGTGTCACGGGTGATGATTATGCGTTTGACGTGAGATCTGGAGAGTACACCGTCATTGAAGTTCCTATTAGTGCCCTAGGCGATTTGTCTGGCGGACTTGCAGAGCTTTATTTCAAAAACTACGGAACCAATCCTAATACCGTCTTCATTGATGATATAGAATTGATCTAAAAACTCCGTTAACCAAACAAAAAAGGGAAGAGCAGAAATGTTCTTCCCTTTTTTGTGCATCAAAGTCTTAGGCCATGTTCAACTTTTGGGTTTGCTGGCTCAGTCCGCAAGAATAAGGTTCTGCCAAAGCAATTTTTGCGCCTCGTGGCAGCGCTACGAAGGCGATAAAAGTTCTCTTTCTGGCCGTTTGCAGCGCAAAGATGAAATTTAAACATGCTCTAAAGCAATTCCCCTGGGGCAAGTGCCCGCTTTTACCGTCGTTTTTAGGCTATTTTCATAAAAACAGGCCAAAAACAAGAGGGTTGTCTGTCCACTGCCGCAGGCATTGGCTTGTGCCGTCGTTTTTAGCCTGTTTTTATGAAAACAGGTGTAAAGCTCTAAACAGCTTCCATGCTCTTAAGCTTACATCCAAATGAGTGTGTAGTTAACCAGAACCAAAAGTAGGTATATGGGCTATTCATTGATAAAATTGTGTTAACCAGAATGGTAGGGGTTCGCTTAACTTTGGTGAATGCTCTTTCCGTTTACAGGATGAAAGAAGTTTTTAAAGAGTTCAATGGCCAGCAAGAACCTGCATCTATGAGAAAAAGCTATACCAGACTCCTTCTTCTATTATTGCCGTTTGTCTTCTCACTTCAGGCATCTGCCCAAAAATATGAAGCCGAAAACGCCACGCTGGCGGGTGGAGCCACAAAGCAGAGTTGCACTACCTGTTCCGGCGGCTTTTTTGTAGCGCAGCAAGATGGCAACCTCACTTTCAATGCCACGCCCCCTAAAGCCGGGTTTTACAATATCTACATCAGGGCGGCCTCTACGGGCGGGAGCAAGATCAATAAGTTTGAGGTAGACGGGAATACGCTGGATTTCTCCTTCTCGCAGACCCAGTATTCCACCTTGAAATTGGTGGCCGCCCTGCAACTATCAGCGGGGCAGCACCAGGTGAAGATCATCAAGTCTTGGGGCTGGATCAATATTGACTATCTGGAATTTGAAGAGGTAGAGGGTACTAACAGATTCAACCTGAACCAACAACTGGTTAACCCTAACCCAACCCCAGAAGCCAGAGCGTTGTATGATTTTCTGTTGGATAATTACGGCGATAAAATTATCTCTGGCGTGATGACCCTCAACAGCTTTGATGAGTCTACCTGGCTAAAACAAAATACCGGCAAAGAACCGGCGCTGTTGGGCTTAGATCTTATGCATAGCGGCAGAGGATATGCCTGGTACAATGACAAAGCCCCCATCATTGATGCCAAAACCTGGTACGAACGGAACGGCATACCTGCTATGCTGTGGCACTGGCGTGATCCTTCGCGCACCACCGAAGAATTCTATACCCGTAATACGTCCAAGCCCACCGGCACTACCTTCAATATCTCCAAAGTAGCTGACCCAAGCTCTGCGGAGTATAAAGCCATGCTGGCCGATATTGATTACATCGCTGGTATGTTGAAAGAACTCCAAAGCCAGCATGTACCAGTCATCTGGCGGCCCTTGCACGAAGCGGCGGGCGGATGGTTTTGGTGGGGAGCCAAAGGTGGTGCGCCTTTGAAAACCCTTTGGCGTTTGATGTATGACCGCATGGTAAACCACCATGGCCTCAAGAACCTTATCTGGGTCTGGACTCGCGAACCGAACGATGATGACTGGTACCCCGGCGATGAATATGTAGACCTGGTAGGCAGAGATGTGTACAAAGACGGCGATCACTCCTCACAGGTGCTGGAGTTCAGCGATATGAACAACCGGTACGGCGGCAAAAAGATGCTGACCTTAAGCGAAACCGGTTCTTTCCCAGAGGTAGACAACCTGGTCAAAGACGGGGCTGCCTGGTCTTGGTACATGCCTTGGTACGGCAACTATACCCGTGAAAGTAGATATAACCCGCTTGACCTCTGGAAAAAGATGTTCGCCCATGAGTACGTCATCACGCTAGACGAAATGCCCAACCTTAGAAATTACACCAGACAAGACCAAATAGTGACCGGTATAAAAGACATGGAAACCGATCAACGTGCTTTCACCGCTTACCCCACCCTGGTACAAGACCAACTGAGAGTGAAAGGAAGTAAGGCCATCCAAACCATTGACGTGTATACCCAGGTCGGAAGCAGTGTACTAAAGCTAAAAACCAGCGGAAAAGAAGTAATGGTCTCCATGACAAGCCTGCGCCCAGGGTTCTACCTGGTTATAGTGAATGGCACGACTACACTCAAGATCATCAAAGAGTAGGTGCCATCTACCCCGTTTCAAGCTTGTTTTCTGCAAAACCAGTGAAAAACGGGCAATTGATAGGGGAGGTATACTTGAGATCTAATGCCAATATCAACTCTGTGCCTTGAAGCTAACCCCTACCATGGTGCAGATTTACTTCCGTGACTTTTTCTCAGGTATTTATACCTGCTATAACGCCCTCTGGCCGGTGGTTCCCGGCGAGTCTGGAGACTCGCTTCATTCCCGGTCACGGGACTGGAGTCTCGCGCCAGTTTACTCTACACCGTGAGCACCAGTTTCCGTGATTCCGGCCTGTTTTCCGCAAAATAGCCCTAAAAGCGCATCACCAGTAAGGTTCTTCTCTCTGCGGGAGTTCGGGTTTCTCGCCCTCTCCTTGGCTTGTCCCCTGACAAGCCAAAATAGATGAATGGCAGGCTGAGACGCTTTGTTTCCGGCCTGTTGGGGGCAGGCCGGAGAAGCGGTTTCTGTGTTTTAGGCCCGTTTTCCGAAAAACAGCCCCAAAACGCATCAGCGGGGTTCCCGCTCTCTACTAGAGAGGGGGGCTAGGGACGGCTTTCTGCGGAAGTTAGATATAAGTTACGGAAGTAAATCCGCACCATAGTGCCTTAGAAAAAGGGGGGTACTTACTTTCCCTAGTTCCAGTCTTTCCCGAGCGCGCCTCGCTTTTGGCCCTGAATAGACATCAACTAAGAGCAAAGGACTTCCCAGGCCGAAAGGGCAGTGCGAGAGGGGAAGACGGGGGCCCGCGGGCGTGAGCGCATACCACCAAAGATGGAACAACACAGCACTTGCACCCACGCAACAAGCGGCCAAGCCAAGGGAACAGCAAACGGCATGCACCATCCAATCCCACGCAAATAACAGCCAAGCCAAGGGAACAGCGAAAGGCGCACACCCGCTAACCGCATTAGCGCTCTAGTTGAGCTGGCCCAGGAAACGCGCAGCAACCTACCCCTCCCATGAAGAGATTTTCGCAATAAAAACCCCTCCCAGGCAGAAGCGCAAGAATAGACCAATAGAACTTGGGTGTGGCAAGCCAAGCGTAGTCTGGTGACCCGTTTCCAGGGTGTTTTAAGAAAAAGAGGACAGAAACTGACAGCAACCCCGCAAGATGTGGTAGGAAAAGCACCGTTAGGCTTGCTCCACCACCGTGCTTTTCAGCCAGGCAACAGCCTCTTGTTTGTCTGTGAAAGTGCGTAAGGGAATAGGGAAACGCAGTTCTTGCCGGGCTTCCTCCACCTTGTCTTCGCGGGTAGGGTTTGGGGTAAGAAGGCGGGCCATTTTCTCCAGACGCGTTTGCATCAGGTTTTGCCCGAACTCCTTGAGAACGTCTTTGTACTCGGCACCGGGTATCTCCAGAGAGGCTTGGCTGGAGTCAATCAGGAGTTTCTTGATGTCGTAGCTTTTGATGTGGTCTACCAAGATCCGTAGCGCCTGCCTGATCTCCAAAACCAAAAAGTCCTGCACATCGGGCCACTTAATGTAAAGTATATCAGTGGCCGGGTCATAGTCTAAGGTGATTAAGCCACTCTGGTAGATGATCATGGGGTTGGTTAGGTTGCAGGTACGTACGCTTTTATGAGTATACTCTGTTTTATGCCTGTTTTAGAGAAAGTAGCCGCTAAACGCCCCAGGTGATCAGAGGCTCATGCGGGTGATCTCCTTGGGATAGCAGACGTAGTATTTCTCCACTTTTTTGCTCAAGGCCTGGATGCTGGGCAGGTCTGAGGCCACAGCCACATCTACCACCAGGCTCTGTTTGGTCAATACGTTAATGTTTTCCTCGCCAGATTGATAGGCGTTGTTGCTGATGATGCCTTCCACCACCATGTAATGGGCCTCTTCTGCTGAAATGTCAAAGTGCTCCTGCGCCAATTCCCGTACGCCTACCAGAAACTCTATGTCAAAGGGCGTAGGGGAGAGCATGATCTTGAAGAGTTTGCGCTCCAGCAGGCAGGTAGAAAGATAACTCAGGATCTTGTCGGGGTGCTCGGCCCAGGCTTTGATACCGCTCCAGACGTCGTAGTCATCCAAAGAAACAAACCGCCTCATAATGCCGGGGTCACGCTCAAAATCCAGGATGGAAAGGCTTTCGCGCAGGAAGTACTGCAGGTTGGCGCTGGCGGGTACTTCCTCACCGCGCTGGGTCAGTTCGCGGGCCCGTTGCATGATCTTCATCACCATCTGCTCAGCGCTGGTCACGGTTTTGTGCATGTACACCTGCCAGTACATGAGGCGGCGGCTCACCAGAAAGCTTTCAATGGAATAGATGCCTTTCTCTTCCACTACCAGGCGGTCTTCATGCACGTTCAGCATCTTGAGCAGGCGGTCGGCCCCAATTTTGCCCTCAGAGACGCCGGTGTAGAAACTGTCACGGTTGAGGTAGTCCAGACGGTCTACGTCCAGTTGGCTGGACACCAGTTGGTGGAAGAAATGGCGGTGGTAATTGTCGGTGAAGATGTCAATGGCCAGTTGCAGACGGCCGCCGAACTCTTGGTTCAGGAGTTCCATGAGGTGCAGCGAAATCTGCTCATGCGGCACCTGGTCAAAGATGGCCGTTTCCAGCGCGTGCGAGAAAGGGCCGTGGCCAATGTCATGCAGCAGAATGGCCGCCATAGACGCCTCGCACTCTTTGTCGGTAATGATGTTATCTTTGCCGCTCAGGCTCTGCAGCGCGATGCTCATGAGGTGCATGGCGCCCAGCGCGTGGTGAAAACGGGTATGCAGCGCGCCGGGGTACACAAACTCCGTAAGGCCCAACTGCTTTATCCGCCGCAGGCGCTGAAAGTACGGGTGTTGGATAATGTCAAACAGCAGGTCAGACGGAACCGTGATGAAGCCGTAAACCGGGTCGTTGAAGATTTTTTTCTTATTCAAGATAACTAAGTTCTTCTAGTGTCCGTTGTCGATAAAGATGTTGGCATGCGTATATGTACGAAGATTGCCTTGGTTTTAGGCCAGTTTTGCGAAAATAACGCCTAAAACGCCAACCATCACGCACGCTATGAAACCCAATAAAAGCCATGCAAAGATATAGTATTTTGTGGGCGGACGACGAGATTGACCTACTCAAGCCGCATATTCTCTTTTTAACCGAGAGAGGGTACGACATCACCCCCGTGAACAGCGGGGCCGATGCCGTAGAGAAGGTGCAGGAACAGACGTTTGACCTTGTCTTTTTAGACGAAAATATGCCCGGCCTCAGCGGCCTGGAAGCGTTGGCCGAGATCAAAGCGGCCCGTCCTACGCTGCCCGTGGTCATGATCACCAAAAGCGAGGAAGAGCACATCATGGAAGAGGCCATCGGTTCTAAAATAGCCGATTACCTCATCAAACCCATCAACCCTAACCAAATCCTGCTTTCCGCGAAGCGGATTCTGGACAACCGCCGCCTGGTAGAGGAAAGAACCAATAGCTCGTACCAACGTGATTTCCGGACGTTGGGCATGGCCTTCGGCGAACGCCTGAGTTACCAGGAATGGGCCGATGTCTACAAGAAACTGGTGTACTGGGAGCTGGAGATCGCTGACACTGAAGGCAAGAGCATGGCCGAGGTCATCAACATGCAGAAGGATGAGGCGAACACCAACTTCGCTAAATTCATCATGGACAACTACGAGGAATGGGTGAATGATGAGACCGATGAGATTCCGTTAATGTCGCACCGTCTGTTCAAAGACCGCGTGTTTCCCATGATGAAGGAAAGCGACGTGCCGGTGTATTTCGTCCTGATAGATAATCTGCGCTACGACCAGTGGAAAGTCTTGGAGCCTATCATCACCGACTATTTCAATGTGGAGCAGGAGGAGATGTATTACTCCATTCTGCCTACCACCACCGCCTACGCCCGTAACGCCATTTTCTCGGGCATGCTGCCCGCCGATATCGCGAAGAAGTACCCTAACCTGTGGGTGTCTGACGACGAGGAGGAAGGCAAGAATCTGCACGAAGAAGATTTCCTGCAGATTCAGTTGCAGCAGAACAAAGTGAATGAGAAGTTCAGCTATAACAAGATCACGAACAACACGGCCGGGAAAGAACTTTTGTCTAAGTTCAGTAACCTGGACAACAACAAACTGAACGTGATTGTCTACAACTTCGTGGACATGCTCTCGCACGCCCGCACTGACATGCAGATGATTCGGGAGTTAGCGGCCGACGAGGCGGCCTATCGTTCGCTCACGCGTTCGTGGTTCCTGCACTCGCCGCTGTTTGACACGCTCAAAGCCATCGCAGATAAGAAAGGCCGTCTCATCATCACCACCGACCACGGCACCGTGCGCGTGAAAAAGCCTTTCAAGATTGTGGGTGACCGCAACACCAACACCAACCTACGCTACAAGCACGGCAAGAACCTGGGCTTCACCGAGAAAGATGTGTTGGTATGCCGTAAGCCCGAGCGTTTTCACCTGCCCAAAAGCAACGTGTCTACGGCCTACGTCTTCGCCATGAACGATGACTTCTTCGCGTACCCCAACAACTACAACTACTACGTGAACCACTACAAAGACACGTTCCAGCACGGCGGCGTCTCTTTGGAAGAGTGTATTATTCCATTCATCACCCTGTCCACTAAAAATGCCTGAGCCTGAAGCGCGCCAGCAAACTCTTTCCATTGCAACAAAAGCGGATTTACCCCAGGCCGCCGCCGAATTATTGTCATTTATCGGGCAAAAAAAGATAATTTTGTTTGAAGGTGAGATGGCGGCCGGTAAAACCACTTTTATCAAGGCAATCTGCGCCCAAAAAGGGGTGCAGGAACCGGTCAGCAGCCCTACTTTCTCCCTCGTGAACGAGTACGAGACCGAAGACGGGGAACTCATTTACCATTTTGATTTTTATAGGGTCGAAAACCAGGCCGAGGCACTGGACATGGGCGCGCTGGAATACTTCAGTTCGGGCAACCTGTGTCTCATTGAGTGGCCGTCTAAGGTGGCAGGCTTGCTGCCTACAGACGCGGTTGAGGTGTCTATTGAAACCGGAGAAGCCGAAGAGGCGCGTATTATTAGCATGAGAGTACTATGATGGAGGAAATGACGGAGAAGACCGGGTTTGAGGCCCTGACCAAGGCCACCGCCCGCAGTCTGATGCCTAAAGAGTCAATGTTGGCCATAGAGACCCGCAAGCGGAATCTGTTCATTGGCATTCCCAAAGAATCTTCCCTGCAGGAAAACCGCATCGGGCTCACGCCCGAGTCTGTGAAACAACTAACCGAAAATGGGCACGAAGTCTACATTGAATCTGGGGCCGGGGCTCCCTCCAAATACTCAGACCACGAGTTCTCAGAGGCGGGCGGCGTCATTGTCTACTCCACCAAAGAAGTCTATGAAGCCGATATCGTGCTGAAAATAGCGCCGCCCACCTTAGATGAACTGGAGTTCTTCAAACCGGGCCAGACGCTTATCTCGGCCCTGCAAATTGGCTCGCTTACGGCAGAATACATTAGTGCGCTCTGCCGCAAGAAAATCAATGCCATCTCGTTTGAGTTGCTCAAAGACAAATCAGATACCAAGCCCGTGGTGCGGGCCATGAGCGAGATTGCCGGCAGTACCGTCATGCTGATTGCCGCCGAGTACCTGAGCAGCAGCAACGAAGGCAAAGGCGTGATTTTAGGCGGAATCACCGGCGTGCCGCCCTCCAAAGTAGTCATCATCGGGGCCGGAACCGTGGCCGAATATGCGACCCGCGCCGCTTTGGGCTTGGGCGCCGAGGTAAAGGTGTTTGACGACCATCTCTACAAACTGCGCCGCCTCAAGCAGAACGTGGGCACCCAGTTGTTTACCTCTACCTTAGACCATACCATTCTGCACCGCGAAATCCAGGGTGCCGATGTGGTGATTGGGGCCGTGACCGCGGAAGATGGTCAGGTGCCCTGCATGATTGCCGAGGAAGTGGTGGCCAAAATGGCCCCAGGTTCGGTGATTATAGACGTGAGCATTGACGAAGGTGGTTGTTTTGAGACCTCAGAAATGACCACCCACAAGCGTCCGGTGTACCGCAAGTATGACGTCATCCATTACTGCGTGCCCAACATTCCGTCGCGCGTGCCCCGCACCGCTACCAAAGCCCTGAGCAATATTTTTACACCCATGTTCCTGGAGATTTCCAAGTACGGCGGCGTCAACGAGGCCCTCTTCACCCATGAACATTACCGCAGCGGCGTCTACATCTACAAAGGCAGCCTCACCAACGCCTCCATCGCGAAGAAATTCAACATGCGCTACAAGGAGTTGAGCCTGATGATTGCGGTGAGAAACTAACAGTTCTCATCCTTACCATACGCCTACTAAAAAGCGTTTCGGGCCTGTTTTCCAGAAAACAGGCCCGAAACGCTTTTTGTTTTGTAGTCCTAATGAGGGATCAGTTTTAGTTATTGTTTTAAGCCTTTATTTCAAAAAACAGCCCAAAAACGGGAATCAGGAATTCTCAAGCGTGAGCAATGCTTTCCAGGCTTCTGGCACGCGGCCTTCTTCCAGGAGTTTCTGGGCTAGTAAATGGAGTTGCCTTTCTAGCTCTTGAAAGTTTTGCTGATGGGTTTGGACTAAGTAACGGTAAATGGGTTCGTTTCTGAATTCCTGAATCTCAGCCGTAGTTGGCAGTTTCTGGGTGTTTCCCAGGCGGGCGAGGTTGTTGCCGGTGAGTACAGAACTGTTCTTGATGTGCGCGGGCAGTTGGTCAATGCCCATGCCTTTGTTCTGTAACGGTTTAGGCAGTTCAAACAGGCAATCGCCTTGGGCCCGTAGGTACCAGTCGCCGCCCAGGCGGGCCACGGCGTCCAGTTTGAACGGGTCAATGGTTTTGCCATCCGCCCCGAAAACTTCTTCCCGCACGTGCAACAAAACTGCTTCGCAAATGACCAAGTTGGCGGCTCCGCCTTGCTCACCAATGGGTTTTACTTCCAGTACTTTGCACTCAAAGGCCACGGGAGCCTCGGCCACGCGGGGCGGTTTTACCAAGGTGGACGCCACGGGCGTAAGCCCCGCTTTCACAAATTCATTCACGCCCTTGTCGTACTCGGTGCTAGCCAAAGACATCTGCTCCACCAAAGCGTAATTCCCGATGTTGATGACCACTTCGCCGGTTTCCAGCACGTTTTCCAGCGTGTGCTTGCCGGTATTGTCGCGTACGCGGCGGGCAGGAGAGAAAATGAGCACCGCCGGATTAGACCCGAAACAATTAAAAAAACTGAACGGACTCAGGTTCACATTGCCGTCCAGATCAACCGTGCTGGCGAATGCGATAGGCCGGGGTGCAATAGCTCCCAGCATGAGGCTATGAAACTGGCTGGTAGGTATTTCTCTGGGGTCGAAGGTTCTCACGAAGCAGATTTGAAGATGAGAAGATGTGGAGATGTGGAGATGAAGTAATTAGGAAATGAGAAGATGTGGAGATGAGAAGATGTAGAAATGCGATAATAGGGATTGAAATGCATCTTCAAATCTCCTAATTACTTCATCTCCACATTTTCTCATTTCCACATCTCCACATCTCCAAATTCCTATAAGGTAGGCAGAATCTCCGTGCGTACTTCGCCAAAACCAACCCTGATGCCGTTCTTTTCGGCGTAGCCGCGCATGGTGATCACGTCGCCGTCATGGAGGAACCTGCGCTCGGTGCCGTTGGGAAGCTGCAAGGGGGTGGTGCCACGCCAAGTAAGCTCCAGCATAGAGCCGTAAGAAGCTGGGGTGGGGCCGCTGATGGTGCCGGAGGCGTATAGATCGCCCACTTCAATATTGCAGCCGTTACTAGTGTGGTGCGCCAGCTGTTGGTTCATGTTCCAGTACAGATGTTTGTAGTTGGAACGGCAGATAACAACTTCCTCGGGCAGGGTAGGCGCTTGCAAGGTCACCTCCAAGTTGATGTCCAGGTTCTTGTTTCCGCTGAAGTCCAGGTAGGGCAGCACCTTGGGGTCTTGTACCGGGCCAGCTACCCTGTATGGTTCCAGCGCATCCAGCGTCACCACCCACGGCGAGATGGAAGAACCAAAGTTCTTGGCTAGAAACGGGCCCAACGGCACGTATTCCCACGCCTGGATATCCCGCGCCGACCAGTCATTGAACAACACCATCCCGAAAATATATTCCTCGGCCTCTAAGGTGGTGAGCGAAGTGCCTAACTCAGTAGGCTGCCCAGTGATGAACGCCATTTCCAGCTCGAAATCCAACTGTTTGGTAGGCCCGAAAACGGGAACATCTGCGCGTTTGGTCTGGCCTTTTGGTCTTCTGATGGGTACTCCTGACGGAACAATGGAAGACGCACGGCCATGGTACCCTACCGGCAGGTGCTTCCAGTTAGGCAGCAGCGCATTGGCCGGATCGCGGAACATGGAGCCTACATTGGTGGCGTGCTCCATGCTGGAATAAAAATCGGTGTAGTTAGGCACCTGTACGGGCATGAGCATCTGCACGTCTTTCTGCTTCAGCAAGCATTCGGCCATGAGTGCCCGGTTATCTCTGATCTCTGGGTTGTCGTTGCGCAGCAGTTCTGAGATGCGGCCGCGTACCTGTCGCCAGATCACCCGTCCTAAAGCCATGAAGTCATTGAGATAAGGACGGTGGAACACAGTAGGGTCTTCCACGTCCAGCATGTCAAAAAGCCCATGTTGCGTGAGCACGTACACATCCAACACATAGTCGCCAATGGCTACGCCTACTCTCGCATCCCGGTCTTCGGTCTGAAAGATCCCGAAGGGTAGGTTCTGGATCTGAAAATCACAATCTGGCGCAATCTGAATCCAGGAATGCAGCGATGGGTCGTTGGCGGTGAGCATGGCGGTAGCAGTGGGTGGTAAAACAAAGATAGAAAGCTACGTGAGAAATGGGAATGAGATTTTGTTTTCTGCCCTGCATCCTTTCAAAACGGCGGTGAATTTCTGTTTTAGGGCTCCTTTTTTGAAAATACAAAAAACAAAAACTCCCGTTCATCACTGGCCCTGCCTGCGTGATGAACGGGAGTTTGAAACGTATATTATTCGTGGTTAAACGTCCATGGGGGTGAGGTTCACCGCCTGAATGCCTTTGATTTCTGGTACGGCGCGCATGATGGCTTGCTCAATGCCGCCCTTGAAGGTCATGGCAGACATGGGGCAAGAGCCGCAGGCACCTAACAGTTCCAGCAAAACCACCCGATCCTCGGTGATGTCCAGCACCTTTACGTCTCCGCCGTCTGTTTTCAGGTACGGGCGGATGGAGTCTAAGGCTTGCTCCACTTGCTGGATTAAAATCTCGTTTAGTGCGTTTTCTGCCATTATTTTACGCTTTAATTTCTACTACTTTGGTTTTGCCCAGACTGGCGTTCCGCACGGAAACCTGCCGGGCCACTTCCTGCGCCACTCCTTCAAAGGCCTGCGAGGCGGGAGTGCCTTCCTGCAGGATCTGCGGAGCACCCTGGTCTCCGCTTTCTCTAATGCTTTGCACCAACGGAACTTCCCCTATGAACGGAACGCCGTAGCGCTCTGCCAGGTCACGGCCGCCGCCTTGTCCAAAGATATAGTATTTATTCTCTGGTAACTCGGCCGGGGTGAAGTACGCCATGTTTTCCACCAATCCCAGAATAGGGACGTTGATCTGCGGCTGCCGGAACATCTGCAAACCTTTCACGGCATCGGCAATGGCCACTTTCTGCGGGGTAGTCACAATGATAGCGCCCGTTACCGGTACTGTCTGCACCAACGTCAAGTGGATGTCGCTGGTTCCCGGCGGGAGGTCAATGAGCAAATAATCCAATTCGCCCCAGTCTACCTCGGTGATAAACTGCTTCAACGCCGAACTAGCCATGGGGCCGCGCCACACCACCGCGCTCTCAGCGGGAGCCAGAAACCCGATGGACATGAGCTTGATGCCGTATTTCTCAATGGGTTCAATGAGGTTGCGGCCATCGGGCATACGGTACACTTGGGGGCGGGCGTCTTCCACTCCGAACATGGTAGGCACTGACGGGCCGGAGATATCGGCGTCTACCAAGCCAACTTTGGCCCCAGACTGCGCCAGCGCCACGGCTAAGTTGGCAGTAAGGGTAGATTTACCCACGCCACCTTTACCGGAGGCCACCGCAATAATGTTTTTCACGCCTTTCAACAGCGCCTGGTTGTCTTGGCGGGCCGAGGTCACGCGGGAGGTCATGTGCACCGTCACGTTCGCCTCTTTGTTTACCATGGTGTGGATGGCCCGGATACAGGCGTTCCGGATAAGGTCTTTGAGGGGGCACGCGGGGGTGGTCAGGATCACCGTGAAAGCCACGTCCAGACCATTTATTTGCACGTCCTCAATCATGTTCAAGGTCACCAGGTCTTTGCCTAAATCTGGCTCCTCTACATAGCTGAGGGCTTTTAATACGTCTTCTTGGGTAATTGCCATAGGTTCTACCGCGCTAAAATTCGCTATCACAAAGATACACACTATCTGTGTAACAAGCTACCAGAAGCCGTTTTAAGGCTGGTTTCCTAAAAGTAAGGTCAAAACAGGAGTTTCAGGAAAAAGGGGGCTTTTGCCCGTGAGTTTCTCCGCTGGCGTATCTCTCAAACCTACTCACCTGAAGAGGCAAATGCAGCGAATTGGTCATAGGAAGTCACTGCCAAACGCTACCTGTTGCCTGACTAAGCTTTTCGGCCCGTTGAAGCATAAGAGAGGAGATTATGGCTTCTTTTTAGGAAAATAGATCCAGAATGCAACTTGTAAATAGAAAGTATTCTAAATAATGACATGGAATAATAATGTTGAATACTTGCTTGGGAATGTTGGAATGGGTGGTTAACTTTGATTTTTTATATAATATCTCATGAAACATCTGCGTGCCCTCCTTTTTTCATTGCTAGCACTCCTGTTTGTCTTTTCCTGTGAGGAAGAGGATGAACCCGCCCCAGAGAATTACTTTGTCGCAAACAAAGACGGTGTCAAATGGGAGGCCGAAAAAGTACCTGTTATTGGTTTAAGGGAGGGTGAAAACTATAATATCGAGGATTCCCTACACATTGCAGGCTTCAGAGCAGATGGCAGGATTCACCTTTCAGTTGCATTTACCGGAGTAGGCACGTATAAACTGCCGAACAAAGGCGTGGCGCGTTATTATGAAATGGTTGGGGGTGATGTATTTATGAGCGCCTATCCGTTGGATGAAAGTGACGAGAACGCCGAGGTAGTCATTACCGAGTGGAACCCAGACACGAAAACACTTAGAGGTACGTTCCAGTTTGTAGGTAAAAAAATAGACGCAAACGGCAATCTTACCTCAGAAATCCTCCCGTTCACCCAAGGTGAATTCCACGGGAAGGTCTCTAACCTGGATTAGCCTGTTATAAGGATTTTTTTCCAAAAAAGGCCTCAAAACGCACCATGCGCTCAGAAACGCCAGTAAGAATTGCTGGCGTTTCTTGTTTTAAGTAAGCGGCTGAGGTAGTGGCATTGGAAATGGGCAAGGAAATATCCGCAGCCCAACCCCAGACATCCAATCCCTAAATCTGTATCTTTGTCTACCGCCTTATTTTTCTGCGTACCCATGGCCCTGATAAAGAAAGAAGTTGTTGACCAGATCATCCTGCAAGCCGACATTGTGGAGGTAGTGGGTGATTTTGTGAGTTTGAAGAAGAAGGGCCAGAACCTGTGGGCGTGCTGCCCCTTCCACCACGAGAAATCCCCGTCGTTCAGCGTGGCGCCCAACAAAGGCATTTACAAGTGCTTCGGGTGCGGCAAGGCGGGCAACGCGGTGCAGTTCATCATGGACGTGGAGGGCACCAGCTACGTGGAGGCGCTCAAGTACCTGGCCAAAAAGTACAGCATTGACATTGCCGAAGACCAAAGCCCGGCGGCGGTGCAGGCCCAGAACGAGCGCGACAGCCTCTACATTTTATCTGACTTTGCGAAAAAGTACTTCGTAAACGCGCTTCACAAGAATGACGAGGGGCAGAGCATCGGCGCGCCGTACTTTAAACAGCGCGGACTCTCGGCGGCCACCATCCAGAAGTTTGAGCTGGGCTACAGCCTAGATAGTTGGGACGATTTCACCAAGGCGGCGCTGGAAAAAGGCTTTTTGCTGAAATACCTGGAGGAAACCGGCCTCACCATTGTCAAGCAGGAGGAAGGCAAGCAGTACGACCGCTTCCGGGGGCGCGTCATGTTCCCCATCCAGAACGTAAGCGGGCGCACCATCGGTTTTGGAGCGCGTACGCTTAAGACCAACGACAAGAAGTCACCCAAGTACGTCAACTCGCCGGAGTCGCCTATTTACCACAAAAGTGATGTGCTGTACGGCATGTTCCAGGCCAAGCAATCCATCCGGCAGGAAGACAACTGTTATCTGGTGGAAGGCTATCTGGATGTTTTGTCGTTGCACCAGGGCGGCATTGAGAACGTGGTGGCTTCCTCGGGCACGTCCCTCACCGAGAACCAGATCAAGCTCATCGGGCGCTACACCAAAAACATCACGGTCTTGTATGACGGTGACCCGGCCGGGATTAAGGCCTCATTGCGCGGCATCGACCTGATTCTGGAAGGCGGCCTGAACGTGAACGTGGTCTTGTTCCCGGATGGCGATGACCCAGACAGCTATATCCGGAAGGTGGGCGATACTGCGTTCAAAGAATACCTGGAGAAGCACGCGCAGGACTTTATCTCCTTCAAATCTGAGCTGTACGCGCAGGAAGCCAAAGACAATCCGGTTAAAAAGGCCGAGGCCATCCGGGAAATGGTGGTCTCCATCGCCAAGATTCCCGATGCCATCAAGCGTTCCGTTTTCCTGAAGCAGTGCAGCCTGCAGTTCGGGATAGACGAGCAGGTGCTGATCTCGGAGTACAACAAAATCCACCTCACCGAGCAGAAGTCGCAGCGTTCACAGCCGTCGCAGAAATCATCTTACGCCCCTGGCTCTTTTGAGGAAATGGCCGCTGAAGCCGAGGCTGCCGCTGCTGCGGAGGCCGCCCAGTACGAAGAGGAAGGCCAGCAGGAAATAGACCAGAGCAGCCTGCTCCGCACCCGCGAGCGCGAGGTCATCCGCTTTATCCTGAACTACGCCGACAAGGAGGTGGAGGAGGGGCTCACCGCCAGCCAATTCATGCTGGGCGAGCTGGAGGACATTGAGTTTAAGACGCCCATCTACAAGAAGCTCTTCGATCTGTGCCGCCTCAAGCTGGAACAAGGGTTTCTGCCCACCGCCTCGGAGTTCATGCAGCACGAGGAAAAGGAAGTCCGCACCGAGGTGGTAGACTTGCTCAGCGAGAAATATGAACTGAGCAAAGGTTGGGCCACCCACGAAATCATCGTTCCCCACGAGAGCGACTTGATATCCTATGGTTCGGAGCGCGAGGTACTTCGGCTGAAATGGCGCAACGTGCAACTCATGATCAAAGACCAGATGGACACGCTTCCCCGCCTCACCTCAGACCAGGAACTGGACAAGACCCTGCGCACCATCAAAGCCCTCAAAGAGTTTGAAAAGCAGATTGCTGATCTGTTGGGTATTGTGGTAAGCTGAGGGCTTGTTTAAGGTTGCTATCAAAGGAAACGCAGGAAGCGGTTGCCTTCCGTTTTGGGCCTGTTTCCATGAAAAAAGGCCCAAAACAGAAGGCGCTTTTTACTTTCTTCTTCTTTCATTAAGAACGCTGCCTTAGAACTAGACCTGCTGTTACGCCATTCTGCCGGTGGTTCCCGGCGAGGCTGGAGACTCGTTTCATCCTTTGTCACGAGACTAAAGTCTCGCGCCAGTGCTCTCTAATGTGCTGCTTCCGCGCTGCCGCTTGCTCCAAAGACCTCGTAGTGCGCACAGCTCCTATGAGTGTCTATGCCAATGCCGTTTCCGGCCCGTTTTTCCTAAAACAGCCCCGAAATGCATTGGCAAAGCCCTTGCTGTTCGGGAGTTCTACTCCCGAATCTGCCTACTCCTGAACCCGCCTGCTGCGGAGTTACCCTCGCCGGGAACCACGGGCGAAAGAGGGTATTGGAACTCCGAAAGAGCGGTGTTCACCGATTTCCGCGTTTACGGCCTGTTTTCCGCAAAACGGTTCCAAAACGCATCAGCGGGGCTCCCCTCTCCGTGGGAGAGGGGCTGGGGGTGAGGTCTACCCTGCCGTAAGTCGGCAAATGCCCGGCCCACGTGTCAAGCTTAGGGTGAAAAGGGGTGCCATCGCGCTGGTGCAGAGTGAGGGGTTGCGCAGGAAAGTAAGCGTTAGTCGCTCAGGTTGTCTTGGCGTTCAGCCATTCCAGGGCATCTGCCGGGTGGTTGAAATACTTCACTTCCGGTAAGCTGTTCGGGGCGGTGGGGGTGGGGAGCTCGGCATCTGCTTTCAGGATGTGGGCAATGTATCTCACCCCCAGATTCGCTGACTTCTGATCCCAATCCTCGGCCGTAAGGGTTTTGAGTACTTTGGAAGACGCATGGAAGAACTCCTGGATGTCGCTTAGAATAGACTGGCACGGGTAGGTAGAGAGCATCTGCAGCACTCCCGCGCGCACGTGGGCAATGCTTTCGGGGCTGGCGGTTCCTTTCCAGATGAGGTGCAGCGTTTGGTTGGTTTCAAGGTAGCGGATGGTGCAGTACCTGCGGCCCAGGCTGTTGGTGAAATGTAAAAAGTTCTTGTCCATTGATCGCAGAATTCAGGCGGCTGGAAAACGTTTCCCTTAACGAGTCTGTAAGAGCATGCTCTAAATACAAATATAACCAAAATCATCCGTCTGGTGAGGGGTCCTTTTGGTTTGCCTTGTTTTGGGGGTGTTTTCCGGAAAATAGGCTCAAAACGCCTTGCCTTGGAGTGCGTTAGCGGTTTCCTGGCCTTGATCCCCAGAAGCTGTCAAAAACCGTTATCTTTGTTTTTTCAAAGCCACCTCACCCTGTGGAGCAAACCGGCTTGATATAAAATGCTCTCAACCATGCTAGACAAAATAGAAGACGCCATAGAAGACATAAAAGCCGGCAAAGTTGTGATTGTGGTAGACGATGACGACCGCGAGAACGAAGGCGACTTTATCTGCGCCGCCGAGAAAATCACTCCCGAGATCGTCAATTTCATGGCCACCCACGGCCGGGGCCTCATCTGCGCGCCGCTCACCGAGGAACGCTGCGACGAGCTGGGCCTGGAACTGATGGTGGGCCGCAACACCGCCCTGCACGCCACCCCGTTCACCGTGTCGGTGGATTTGCTGGGTTACGGCTGCACCACGGGCATCTCGGCCTCAGACCGCGCCAAAACCATTCTGGCGCTGGCCGATCCTAAAACCGATCCGGCCTCCTTGGGCAAGCCCGGCCATATTTTCCCGCTGCGCGCCCGCAAGGAAGGCGTGATCAGGAGGGCCGGGCACACCGAAGCGGCCGTAGATTTGGCCCAATTGGCGGGTCTGGCTCCGGCCGGCGTTCTGGTGGAGATCATGAACGAAGACGGCACCATGGCCCGCATGCCCGACCTGGAGAAAGTAGCCGAGCGCTTCGACCTCAAGCTCATCTCCATCAAAGACCTCATCACCTACCGCCTACAGAAAGAGAGCCTCATTGAGCGCGAGATCGCCGTGGAGCTGCCCACCGATTGGGGGAATTTTGATCTGTACGCCTACACCCAGCTCAGCAACAACGCCAAGCACCTGGCCCTGGTCAAAGGCACTTGGGAAGAAGGCGAACCGGTGTTGGTGCGCGTGCACTCCTCCTGCGTGACCGGTGATATCTTCGGGTCTTGCCGCTGCGACTGCGGGCCGCAGCTGCACAAGGCCATGGAGGTGATTGAGCAAGCCGGCAAAGGCGTGATCGTGTACATGAACCAGGAAGGCCGCGGCATCGGGTTGTTGAACAAACTGAAAGCCTATAAACTGCAGGAGCAGGGACTGGACACCGTGGAAGCCAATTTGCAACTGGGTTTCGGGACTGATGAACGGGATTACGGCGTTGGGGCGCAAATCCTCAGGGACTTAGGGGTGACCAAAATGCGGCTCCTATCCAATAATCCGCGCAAAAGAACCGGCCTGATTGGGTACGGCCTACAGATTGTAGAGCAGGTGCCCATTGAGATTACGCCCAACGAGCACAACCAACGGTACTTAACCACTAAACGAGACAAATTAGGGCACATGATCCTGAAAAAATTATAAAAGCAAAAAGGCGGAGGTTTTACTTCCGCCTTTTTGCTTTTATTGAATACAGAGCTACTTCTATTTACCTTTTTGAGTATATTTCCTGAAGCTGATTCTGGAGAGAAACCAGGAAGGGAGCAACCCTCCAAGACAAGAGCCCAAGACACACGAAAATACCTGGCATCTACGTTGTAAAGTACTGGGAATTAGACAACCTTCTCAGGATTTTTGAAGTATCTTTTTTAAAGAACCTTGTTGTATTATAGTAAGAGGAACATAAAGATGAAGACGATGGTAAGAAAAGCGGGAGGGCTTTTGGTAGTACTGTTTTTATGGGCAGCCAACACCATGGCGCAGTCTACCGGGCTGGTTGATGAGTGGCCGATGGGCAGGGTGTATTTGGCCTCGGGCGACTCCGTGAACGGAAAAATCACCTATCACCGGTCAGAGGATATGGTCAGGATCAACAAGCCCGATGGTTCGGTGGTGGCGTTTTCGCCCATTGCGGTGCGCGGTTTCGAGGGCTTGGACAATGAAGGACGCTACCGCCGGGTGTTCGTGACCCAACGCTGGAACTTCGGGAATGACTACAGCGACTTTCTGGCGCCGGCTTTTTTTGAGCAGATTGTGATTGGAAACTACGGCCTGCTCAAGCGCGAAACCATGACCCGCCGCGACATAAGCCGTGACCCCATGTACCGTAGCAGCAGGTATTATTATCCGTACGGAAATTACCCGGTGGGTGGCCCCATGTACGTGGAGCAGCGGTTAGAGAATTTCTTTATCCTGCTGCCCAACGGCAAGGTGAAAGAGCTGCGGAACGTGAAGAAAGACCTGGAGGTCATCTACGGTAAGAAAGAAAACGTGATGAAGGACTACATCAAGCAAAACAAGCTCAAATACACCAGCCTGCCAGACTTAGCCAAGATTGTGAGTTATTTGGGGGCCATTTCCCAGCCAGAAGTGAAAACCACTTCGGTAGACTAAATTAGCCTAACGGGAGAACTCGTTTTAAAGCAGAAGGCCCGCTGGCGTGAGTTTAGCGGGCCTTCTGCTTTTTTCCGTTTTATGCCTTCTTTCTTGAAAACAGGCTTAAATCAGATGCCAGGTTGTTGGTGAGTTATCTTGTAAAGTGACCCCCCCCACGCCCAAGAGGGGAATTTTTCTAACAGAGTTCTTCAAAAACCCTTGCTGTTTGGGAGTAGAACTCCGGAAGAGCGGGCTCAGGGAAGCTTTGTTTCGCTTTAGGTAGTTCGGGATTGGAAATCCCGAACAGCGTCAGTAATTCTATTCTGTTTTGAGGCTGTTTTTCAGAAAATAAGCCTAAAACACCCTCTACAGATCGCGGGAGCGGAGCAACTGGTAGGAGAGAAAACAGAAAAGGGTGATGTAGAGAACAACTGGGGCCAAGGCCTGTAGGGGTGTGAGAACATCGGTGATGCCCAGCATGAGTTGTTCCATTTCGGCGTGAGGGCTGGGCGTAAGGGCACCCAAGACTTTCATGGGGAAATATTTGTCTATGGCATCTGGAGTTTGCCAATGAATCAGGCGTTCTATCACCAGGGTGTACGCCATAAACACCATAATGCCCAAGCCTGTCTTCCTGACCAGAAACGCGACCAGCATGGCGAAGGTCATGTAACCCACCAACTGCACCAGATAATAGAAAACGTACTGCGCGTCTGTGAACACAGCCGTGCCTGCGGTATTTTCTCCGTAGTACAGCCCGAAGCCCAAGCCCAGCATGAGCACGTAGGCTGCCAAAAGAAACGCCAGCAGCAGAATGACCGTGTATTTGCTTTGCACCAGGGTAGCGCGGGAGAACCCGTCAATCACCTGTTGCCGCAACGTCCGGAAGGTGTATTCATCAGAAACCAGGATAATCATGAGAATGCCCGGAATCAGGTTCAGGAAGCTGGAGATGTAGGTGAGGTGCATCCAGAGCTTCGGGAATTGGTACAGTTCTGCCCCGGCCATTTTCCCGTTGATAAGGATGTGGCCGCGGGCGTAGAAGAAGATAAACACAAGACTGCACTGCAGCAGCAGAAGCACCCAAAAGGTGGAGTAGGGCAGGAGCTTACGGAGCTCTATGCGTAGGAGTGAGGTCATACAGAATCGGCTTTGATGATTTCCAGGAACTGGCTTTCCAGGCTTTTCTTGCGCACCACCAGTTGGCCCAGCGCAATGCCCTGGGCGAAGAAGGCGCGGTTCAGTTCTGAACTGTCGGTCTCAGGTTTTAGGGCGAGTTGAATTTGCTGGTTTATTTGGCGGGCTTCTGTCACGAACGGCAACGTACGGGCGATCTGCAAAAGGGCTTCCAGCGGGGCTCCGCCGGAGATAAACACCAGGTCAGAAGTTGCCATAATGGAGGAAACCGGGCCTTCGGCTTTCAGCTTGCCGTTGCGCAGCACGGCCATGTGGGTGCAGACTTTTTCCACCTCGTCCAGTAAGTGGCTGGCCAGAATGATGGTTTTGCCCTGCGCCGCAATCTGCTGAATCAATTGACGCACCTCCACAATGCCTTCGGGGTCTAGTCCATTGGTGGGCTCGTCCAGCACCAGCACTTCGGGGTCGCCCAACAGCGCGGCTCCAATGGCCAAACGTTGTTTCATGCCCAGCGAGTAGCCCTTGAACTTGTAGTCTTTGCGCTGCGCCAAGCCTACCGTCTCCAGTACCGCTGGAATGCGGGCGTGGTCTGTGCGCTTCACATCGGCGGTCACGCGCAGGTTTTCTTCGCCGGTTAGGTATGGGTAGAAGTTTGGGGTCTCCAGCAGCGCACCCAGGCGGCGTTTGGTGCTTTTGGACGAGGGCTGCCCAAACCACTGGAAAGTGCCGGCGCTGGCATTGATGACGTCCAGCACAATGCCCAGGGTGGTGGTTTTGCCGCTGCCGTTGGGGCCCAGCAATCCGTAGATGCTGCCTTCGGGCACCTTGATGCTCAATTGATCCAGGGCCTGCACGCTGCCGTAGCGCTTGCTCAATCCCTGAATGTCTAATACGTTTGCCAAATCTGTTTTTGGTTAGAGAATGGCTTTGCAGCCTGTGTACAAAGCTAGAAGGATTTGGCAGAATTACGAGTTTCCCTAACTCGTCTAAAAACAGAAAGCCCGCTACTGGGGCGGGATTTCTGTTTTGGGCCTCTTTTCGCGAAAGGAAGCCAAAATCTACTTACTTGTTTTCCGGACAGGCGGCGGCGGAGGTGGCATAGGGCCGTACTTTTTCTCAAAAGCGGTTAATCCTGCCGGAGTAGTGTCGAAACTCTCTACTTCTCCGTCTTTAAAGACGACGTATAAACTTCCCTCGCTCACGCTTAGCCCTTTTACTGTAGGGTTGCGCTTTTGGAATTCTTCGGGCAAATCTATGTTAACCGGAGGTGGCGGCGGAGGCGGAGCCAATGCGGCTTCTTCCGGGGGGGGTGGGAACATTGGTTCTGTGGGCAGGTTGGGGTACTTTTTCTGGGCGGCGGCCATGCCCTGCGGCGTGCGGGGGTACTTTTCCGTCTCGCCAGATACCAGGTGCAGCATTAAAGTGTCAGGATACCAGGTCAATTTCATAACTTTCTGGTATTTTAAAAGAAAGGCTTTGTACTGTTCCTGAGGGTCTAGAAAACCTTCTTTTGCCGCAGTAGATTCTGTCATCAAAGGCGGAGAAGGTTCTACAATGGTATGGCACGCCAGCAAAGACACGAATAGCAAGGGAGTAGCCGCCAGAAAGCGAAGCCGCTGCACCCTGGCCGATGGAGTTTTGTTCATCATCATGATGCGGTGTTTAAGGGAGTGGTAACTAAATGAAGCTGACAAAGAGAAAGGCGAGGCCCCAGCCGTTTGCAGCAGCGAGAATTGGTACCGTTTCCGGTCAATGCCTGCCGCTACCGTTTGCTGGTCTGTGAGGAATTCCAGGTTTTGTTTGAGGGCTTTGCGCAAAAGCCACACCACAGGGTTAAACCAATGGACGAGCGTGACAAACTCTACCAGCAGAATATCCAGCGTATGCCCTTGCCGCACGTGCGTGTATTCATGCCGAAGAATAGGCAACCAGTCTTCCTGCGGATGCCGCTGCGAATTGAAATAGATAGTGTTCCCGAAGGAAAAAGGCGGCAAGCTCTGCCGCACCTCCCTGAAAGGGATCCCTTGGAAACTACTTGGCCGTGACCTACGGTGAATGGAATACAAAGAAGCCAACTGCACGCAGAACCTTGCCGCCATCACACCCAACCCCAGCCAAAACACGGCCACCGGAATCTGCCAGACATCAAACGCAGCATCTGCCGAAGACGGCACTTCCAGAGGTTGCCAGTTAGACGAGTACCTGGAGATGGTTTGGTACAGCTGCGGTTTCTCAGGCAACAGCCCAGAGAAGCCAACCAACGGGAATCCCGTGGCCAGCCCCAAGCCCACCAGCAGAAACCAGCGGTTCCAGGTGTAGAAAGTAGTCTGCCGCAGGGCCGCCTGATACAGAAGGTACAGCAGCCCCAAGCCCACGTTCACTTGCAGAAGATACAAAAGGAGCGCTGGCATGCTATTCAGGCTTTTGGTTTTCAATCATGTCCATAATCTCCTTCAGTTCCTCTGGGCTGAGTTGTTTCTCCTTCACAAAGAAGGCTACCAGTTCTTTGTAGGAGTTCTGGAAGTAATTGCCCACAAAGCCCTTCATGAATTTCTTCTTGTACTCCTCGGCTTTAATGAGCGGCGAGTAGCGGTAAGTGTTGCCAAGTTTCTGCGCTTCCACGAAGCCCTTTTTCTCCAGGTTCTTCACCGTGGAAGCCAGCGTAGTGTAAGGCGGTTTAGGCTCCGGTAGTTTCTCCAGGAAATCCTTGATAAAGCCACCTCCCGTTTCCCAAATGACCTGCATGGCATCTTCCTCTTGTTGGGTCAGTTTCTCCATAGGCTGGTGTTTACGATGTATTCGTAATACTACGAAAATTTCGTAATAAGATGTGTCTCAGGTCGAATTATTTTTTCACCTAGAAGCAAAAGCCTCTTTCTGATGGAGAAAGAGGCTTTTGAGATGTAGTTTTCTTTCTAAACCTAGAGAAGGAATGATTTCCCTCGCTCGCGGGACGCGAGCGAGGGCTCTGTTTCAGACTACCATTATTATCCAGAAATGTCTCTTTTAACCTGTTTTTAAGAAATCAGCCCTATAACATGAGCTTACTGAATGGGTAAAGCTCCGCCTTGCCAGCGGGCCACCGGGTACCGCTGGTGCGTGTTCTCGTAATGCGGGGTGTTCCGGTAGATGAAGTTGAGTTGAGCCTGGGCGCTTTTTGCCAGGCTAGGGTCTTTGGCTTTGGCTTCCTCCAGAGCCGCTCTTAATTTAGGGTCTTGTTTCAGGTACTGGGCCGCCAAGTCTTCAAACACGTAAGCCGAAAAATGCTCTTTCTGACCCAGCACAGAGTCAAAGAAGTTCCAGGCGAAATACGAGTCGGGCGCTTGGGGCTCTAATACCTCTACCAAAAAGCGGTTGCTGACCTGGTTTAAATACACCACGTAATCACCGGCGAAATACTGGATGGGCTGCTGCACTTTCCTGACTTGTACCTCACTGTGCAGGTAATGGCCTTCATACGGACGCGGGGCGGTTTTGTAGTCGCTGATGTAGTAGGTCTCGGGGGTGAGGACGGTGTCTTTGCTCAGGCGTTTCAGTTCTACCTGGTTTTGCTGCAGCCGTTCAATGACCTCGCTCCAGGCTTGCGGAATGAGATAGGCTACCGGTTTGGTAACTGTAAGCGTAGGGCGGAAGGTGTCAAAGAACTTCACGGGCCGGGTGAACGGCGCTTTGCGGTCATAGTACAGCCGCTGCTGGCCGCTCACCTGGCTGGGTTTGTATTTGGCCTCGTAACCCTTGAATTGGATGGTTTCTACCTGCGTGGTATCCGGGGCCCAGTTCAAAACAAATTCCTGTTGGGTTTGCAGAGCGGCGCGGTCTTTCTGGCGGGCGGCCTGAATGGCTTTGCCGTTTTTGGCGGTGTAGTCCAGGAACTCCAGCATAAGGTCATAGGTAGACTCTACCCGTTTGTCAAATGGTTTGAGCATGTGCGTCTCGGGGATGAAGCCCAGCGTCTGAAATAGTGTAGTGTACCCAGAGGCGTAGCGGGGCAAATCGGCGAAGCCGAAGATGCCGGTCTCCGGAGTTTCGCCGCGGGAGTTCACGTAGGGCACCAGCGGCCATTTGCGTTTCTCCATGCCCTTGTACAGCGCCGGAATCATCTGCTGTTTCAATAAAGTGCCCAACGCGCCGCCCAGTTTGTTGTGCTGCGTGGGAATGAGCGTCATGGTGTACTGGTAATCGGCGCCGTTGCTGGTGTGGTTGTCCACGAACACCTCGGGATCCCAAGTCCGGAAGATGGTGGCGAAGGCCTTGGCGTTCTTAGAGTCTTCCTTGATGAAGTCGCGGTTGAGATCCAGGTTGCGGGCATTGCCTCTAAAGCCGTAACTCTCCGGCCCGTTCTGGTTGGTGCGGGTGTGGCTGTTTCGGTTAAGCGCTCCGCCGATATTGTACACGGGAATAATCACCAGCACCACGTTGTCTAGTTGCGCGCGCAGTTTCTTGTTCTGCACCAAGTCGCGCGTGAGCATCATGGTGGCGTCTATGCCCTCGGGCTCACCCGGATGGATGCCGTTCTGCACCAGCAATACCGTTTTGCCTTTGCGGTGGAGGGAAGCCGGGTCAAAATCACCATCGGTGGAAATGACCACCGTGTGCAGCGGTTTTCCGGCATCGGTCATGCCCACGGGTGTCATCTTGATTTCTGGATACGCCTGGTCTAAGCGCTGATAGTAGTCAATGCACTCGTAGTAAGTGGCGGTCTGGTGGCGGTTACTTTTCTCGTAAGGTGTCTGCCAGTCTGGCGCGGGAGAAGTAAGAAAAAGGGTACCTAGGGTAGAGAGGAGGGTCAGGAGCATGGGTGCGAGCTAAATAAAGAAGTAATGTTAGGGAATCTGCAGGAAAAAAGGAAAATCAATCCGCCCGCCTCTGTTAAAGAAAAGCCCGAAACCCAAAAACTGCGGGTAGGAATTAACTTGAAAGTAGCTGCTATCTGGCATTCTACTTTCCCCCTGTTTTTCTGAAAAGAGGCTATAATCACCACAAAAGGCATCACTTCATACCTGACGTCACGCCCTCTTGCCGGTGGTTCCCGGCGAGTCTGGAGACTCGCTTCCTCCCATGTCACGAGACGGGAGTCTCGCGCCAGTACTTTCTAAACCTGTGAGGTCTCCAAGATCACAGGTTTTTGCGTTTCCAGCCTGTTGTCCGCAATACTGCCCGCTCCAAAGACCTCGTAGTGTGCGTAGCTCCTACGAGTGTCTGGGCCAATGCCGTTTCTGGCCCGTTTTCCGCAAAACAGCCCCAAAGCGCTGGGGCGAAGGGAGGGTGTCTGCACCCGCAGAAAAGACCAACCATAGAAAGCAATGCGTGCCGGAGACAAGGCAGTGCCTGGTCTCTATAGATATCTAATAACTCCGGTTTCCGCGTTTACAGCCTGTTTCCTGCAAAACAGCCCCGAAACGCATCAGCAAAACTCCCCTCTCCGGATCTCTCTCCCACGGGGAGGGGAGTTAATAAAGCATCACGCCAGATACCAACGTAGAGTTAGGGACGTCTTTCACCTGCAGATTGGCCCAACGGGTGGATGGGATGCCCCGCATGTCCAGCACGAAACTCATTCTGGAATCCTCAGAGATGGCCACAAAATTGCCTTCGCCGGTACCCACGCGGGTAATGTTGATGCTTTTCTTCAGGTCTCCCAGGGTGCTGCCAATGCCCAATCCGTTAGAGGTTTTGAAGGCGGGGTTGAGCACCGTAATGCGGGATACTTTGCAGGCGGCACCCGCGCATTCCTGCTCCACGCGCAGGTCGGGGCGGTGGCGTTCGCCCAGCACTTCATAGGCCTTGGTGGTGGTGCCTTCCAGCGTATGGTCTATTTCCCGAAGTTTGTTCTGTCCGTAGGCTTTTCTCAGTTCGTCTATGGACATGCCAATTTTCACGGCCCCCGCCTGTCCGCTTTGCAGGGTCAGGTTAAAGAGCGGGTTGGCGGTAGAGGGCGGGGTAGAGGCGGTAGAGGTGGCACCGGGCAGCGGCTCTTCAGACATGGGCTCTGACGGGGCGGGGGCGGGCATGGAGCCATCGGGGCTTTCCGAAGCGGTTTCCGTGGCATCGGTGGAAATGTCGCCGGCGGCTTCTTCTATCTGGGTGTCGTGGGCATTGTCTGCCGTAGGGGCGTCTTGCTTGCAGGCGGCCAGCGCCACCAGTGCGCTAAACAAAAGGATGGTCTTTTTCATGGGCTTAGCGGTTTTAGAACGGCATAGGTACTGCTTCTTCCCGCATAACGCAAGCCGTGGTTTGAAGTTGCTCCAATTCTATTTGACAATGGCGCGTATACAACCTAATTTGGCTTTAAACTTTTGAACGGATTATGGCGAAGAAGCCCTTGATTTTAGTGTCTAACGACGATGGTATCACCGCGCCCGGTATTCATACGCTGGTGAAGGTGATGCAGAGAATAGGTGAGGTAGTGGTGGTGGCCCCAGACGGGCCGCAATCTGGCATGGGGCACGCCATCACCATCGGGAATACGCTGCGGTTGGACAGGTCGCTGGCCTTTGACACGGTGGAATCATACGAGTGCTCCGGCACGCCCGCCGATTGCGTGAAACTGGCCAAACACCATGTGCTCAAAGACCGCAAACCAGATTTGGTGGTGAGCGGCATCAACCACGGCTCCAATTCCAGCATCAGCGTGCTGTATTCCGGCACCATGTCGGCGGCCATTGAGGCGGCCATAGAGGGACTGCCCGCCATCGGGTTCTCGCTCTGTGACTACGGCCATGACATTGATTTCTCCCACACCGAAGAATACGTAGAGTTGATTACCCGTCAGGCCCTGGAGCATGGTATTCCGGCCGGAGTAGCCCTGAACGTGAACTTCCCTAAAAAATCTGACACGCCCATTGCCGGCATAAAGGTGTGCCGCCAAGCCCGCGCCAAGTGGGAAGAGGAATTTGACGAACGCAAAGATCCCCGCGGCCGCACCTACTTCTGGCTCACCGGCAATTTCGTGAACCATGACAAAGGCGAGGACACCGATGAGGCGGCCCTGGCCCAGAATTACGTATCTGTAGTGCCCTGCCAGTTTGATATGACCGCCAACTACGCCATGAGCCTGCTGAACAACGACTGGAACCTGAACCCGGGTGTGAAACCACCCGTCGGCACCAAAACCTTAGAAAGCGGAATAGCCGAGGGGTAAGTTGTTTTCCCCTTGTTTTTGCCAAAACAGCCCGAAAACGCAAGTCATTTTCGGGCTGTTATATTGGCTTTGCTAAAGCTTTAAAAAAGAGAAGTGTTCAACGGGAAAGCATACCCAACTGAGAAACTAAGTACTCTGCTTTTATGGTCGGCTTCTAAGGGAATATCCGCCACGAAGGGTTCTTCTTCAGGAAGGGTAATGTTTATGGTAGTAGTATGAGCCTTATGAAGGGGTGTTAATCCCAAACTATAGCGGGCATCTAGAAATAAAGTGCCACGCCCTATTGCCCTCCCTAAGCCCAAACCAGCCTGAGCACTAAGTTCCAGTCTATTACTATGGGTGAAATCAGTGTTTTCCTCAAGATTGCCTGATGTATGCTTTCCGGCAACTGCGTACCCAATAGCTGGGCCAGCATTCCCGTATCCAAGCCATTTTCCTTTTGTCAGGGTCGCTTTCACAAGAATAGGAATCTCTACATAGGTTAGGGTTCTGCTGGTCTTATGAAACCAAACGTCTGCTTCTACAGGGTAAGGGATAGTGAAATAGCTTTGAGAAGTATACTTCTTTTGCATGTATATGAGTTCGGGCTGAACTGATAACCACGGCAGTTTGGAAAAGGGCTGATTAAGGGCTACTCCTGCCATGATGCCCGGTTCATTGAACTTCTTTGTTTTGTTGCCAAACGTGTTCACTAGTTTATAGTCGCTGAAACTTAGGCCAGCTTTAGGAATAAGGGTAGCCTGTGCCGTGGCGCCGCCAATAGTGAGTGCTAGATAAAGTAAAAGGAGGGTAAATCTTTTGTTCATAAAGTAAGGTAGGGTGGGCTCTCGCAGATGTTTAGCGGCGGTTCTAAAGAAAAGCCCTTCTGGTTAGGGAAGGGCTTTTCTTATGTTGCTTCTATTGGTGGTTTTAAGGCTGTTTTCCTAAAAGCCTCCTATAAACCAACTTCCATTGAAATTGATGCGCAAGAATGGCAAGTAAAAACCGAAATGAACTACGCCTGAAAAGCGATTTTCTTCTTGTCAAAGTTCTGGATGGGGCCGTACTGGGCTTTCTTGATGGTGATGCCAGCTATTCTTAACTGTACTTCTACCGGAGCCAGCTTTCTTGTAAATTCAGAAGAAACCACTTTGCCGTAGAATGCTTTCGCTTCTTTAGAGGCACCTTTGTCAAAGGAGTGGGTAGATAACTTTTTAGTGATGGGTAAACCAGGAATAATCTGGTAAGTGGTGCAAACTACCTGGTAAGACGGCAGGAAAGGAGTAATCGCTTTTTTAAGTAAACGTTTCATCTTATAGTTATATTTTTAGAATGGTTTTGCTGGAATTGTAGCAAATATATCCATTATTTGGTTATCTCTAAGTAAAACATACTTCATGTGAAAAAAAATAATTTCATTTGTGGTGAACATAAAATAGTGAAATAAACTAAAAGGAAAGGCAGTGTCACTCTTCGAGCTTGCTATTTGCCAATAAAGTGACGGGAAGAAGTTGTCTGGGCTGAAAGTGATTGAGCTAAAAACAGCATTATACCGCTATAGAGCGAGTGGTGCGCCTTTGGAGGAGATGGTGGAGCGCCAGAGCTTACTTCTGCCCTTCCCAGGCTAATCTTGTAAAGATAGTCCTAGCACTCTTGCTATGACTGCAAAAAGTCACGGAAGTAAATCCGCACCATAGTAAGTCCAATTAAAAATAACAAGAGCTCACCTGCAAACCTCTGCTACTTTCCCCCGTTCCAGTCTTCCCCGAGCGCGCCTCGCTTTTGGCCATAGATAAGCAAAACTAAGAGAGACAAACGGCTCAGGCCGAAAGGGCAGTGCGAGAGGGGAAGACGGGGCCCCGCGGCCGTGAGCGCATACCGCCAGAGATGAAGCAATACAGCACTTGCACCCCCGCAGGGAACGGACAAGCCAAGGGAACAGCAAACCGCGTGCACCTGCCAAACTCTCCAAAGAAGCCAGATGCAACCCCAAAAAAGAGCAGATTCCTTTCTTGTTGTTTTCAGCCTGATTTCCCGAAAATAGCCCTAAAACAGAACTGCCCCTGAGCTAAGACCAGGGGCAGTTCTGAAGAATGTTATCGAGAAAAAGGGGAAGGTTAGCTTTTGCTTTTCTTCTGGGAAACGGTTTTCTCGGCTAATACCAAGGCATTGTACGCATTCACAATTCCGCCGGTGCTGGACAGATCCGTGAATTTCGCTTTATTACGGGATGATTCACCTCCCGAACTCGGATAGAGCACGGTTTCTTTGGGGTACACCGTAGCCGATTTCAGGATGATTTCTTTCAACTCGGCCGCCGTTAGCTCAGGGTAATGCGACCACACCAACGCCGCCACGCCGCTCACCACGGGACTCGAAAAGCTGGTGCCATCCATTTTGCCATACTTGTTTTCCGGGGCCAGAGAAACGATGTCTACACCCGGCGCGAAAAGGTCTACCGTCTGCTTGCCGTAGTTGGAGAACACGCCCACAATATCTTTGCCCAGCATTCTGGACGAGGCACCCACTTCAATCCAGGTTTTGATCTGGCTTCCGTCATTCAAAACTCTGCTGGGGTAATGCGTCACTTTGTCGTTGTCGGTGGCTTCGTTTCCGGCGGCGTGCACCAGCAACACGTTCTTAGACTCAGCGTATTTCACGGCCTCATCCACAAACGATTTCTGCGGCGAGAAGCTCTTCCCGAAGCTCATGTTGATGATGTTGGCACCGTTGTCTACCGCGTAGCGGATGGCCAGCGCGATGTCTTTATCGCGCTCGTCGCCCTCGGGCACGGCCCGCAAGGCCATGATCTGCACATCTTCGGCAATGCCGTCAATGCCCAGGTTGTTCCCGCGCAGGCCGGCAATCAAGCCAGACACCGGGGTGCCGTGGGTTGGTCTGGGGCCAACTACATCGCTGTTGCCGTATTGGGTATCAGTAATAGATTCTGGGTTGTCTGCGATGACGGCCCTCGGGTTGAATTCCAGGTTCAGGTGCTTCTCCAGGAACGTATCTGTATGCTCTTTGTATTTGAGGAACGACTCTACCGTCAGCCCTTGGCTGTACCTGCTGATTAACCAGGCGCGCGCATTCATCACGTTCTGGTCTGGGGTGGAGATGCGCTGCACGTCTTGCAGCGTGTATTCTTTGGTTTGCAGATGTGTGGCCAGTACGTTCTGTACCCGAACCAGGACTTCCTCAAAAGCGGCGAGGGTTTGCTTGGTTTCCTTGTATTTGGCCAATTCTTTGTCATAGGCCTGTTTGGCCAGCAGGTACGTTTTGTATTCGGGTTGCTGGGCCAGCGGTACTTCTTTGATAGAAGAAACGTTCTGGTAGGCCGGGGCCAGTTTTCTTAGCAGCCGTACGTATTCATAGGTTTCGTACCGTATGTTCTCGCCTTTGGCGTTGCCCAGGAAACCCCAGCCGTGCATATCGTCTACGTACCCGTTCTGGTCATCGTCCTGGCCGTTGCCCGCTACTTCCTTTTGGTTAGTCCAGATCTTGCCTTTCAGGTCTTCGTGGAAAATATCTATCCCGCTGTCAATCACCGCCACCACAATGGTTTTCTTGGTTTTTTTGTTGGCTAGCAGCTCTTTGTACGCTTTGTTCACACTTATGCCCTGGATTCTGTCCTGTGTAGGATCCAGGTTGTGCCAGTTCACGTACGTCTGGTCTAACTCTGCAACGGAGGCTACCGGATCATCTTGCGCCAGTACCGGGAACATAGAAAAGCCAGCCAGGAGCAGGCTGGCCGAGGCTCTTTGTATCGTTTTCTTAAGAATAGTCATAGTTGCAAAACGGCAAAAACCATTCCAAGCGTATGTATTGGGAAGGGTGTGCCTTGAAGGAAAGGTTCTTTTTTGAAAAGGTACACATTTTTCATAAATCCCATGTCTCTGGCAGGTTCTTTCTTTTGGGGCTACGGTTTTAAGGCTGATTTTAGAAAAGAAGGGTCAAAATGCCTGAGCGGGCAAACAGCAGAGAATAAGTAGCCGGTGGCGATTAGGGTGTGTTTTCTATCGTCTTGGAAAGATCTTGTACCCCTATTGGTTCCTTTCTGAACCTTGGCTTCTGCGCTTTAACTGGCTTCTATTGAGAGATTGGTAGGTATGCACATTTCTGCTGTTCCCTTGGCTTTTCTGCTTTTTACGTGGGTGCAAGTGCTGTATTGTTTCATTTCTGGCGGTATGCGCTCACGGCCGCGGGGCCCCGTCTTCCCCTCCCGCACTGCCCTTTCGGCCTGAGAAGATATTCGCTCTTAGTTTCTGTTTATCTATGGCCAAAAGCGAGGCGCGCTCGGGGAAGACTGGAACTGGGGAAAGGAGCAGTAATAATAGAACCTGTAGAGACCAGGCACTGTCTTGTCTCTACCACGCATTCCCATCTCCTGCAAAGATTCATTCCCCTCCTGGGAGGGGTTGGGGTGGGTTCTGGCGTTCCACCAACTCCTTATCATAGCGAAGTAAGCTTTGAAAAGCGATGTTGTCGTTCACCCCAAGATTCTTTCAGGAGGATAAAGGAAGTAGGTATCTTTCCTTGTTCTTAGAAAGAGGGCAAACCGTTGCTATTTTCGCCCTCTTTAATAGGATAGTCCTTGAAAAGTAATGATGTTACTCGCTCGCCTCCGGCGTCCCGCCATTTTGCGAATGCTTCACAATATAGTAGGAAGCGGCCAGAGACCGCAGGTAACCCACACTCGCCAGAGGCGAGCGAATGTTTGGTTTCGTTGATCATTATTTTTGCAGGGCTACCTTTATGAGATCGTTTCTGGCGTGTTTTGCTGAAAACAAGCCAGAAATGGAGCCAAATATGAGAGGTTGGTGTTGCATTGTTTTCCTGCGGAATTATGCCCGCATGTTCCACGCCTTCTGGGGTTTTTCAGGTGCGGGGCAATCAGGGAAATCCTAGTATCTTTGTGTTCTAATCGTAAACGCACCATGATTTCAGTTGATTCGGTCGCCGTTGAATTTAACGGCTCGGCTCTTTTTAGTAACGTCACCTTCAACATCAATGAAACCGACCGCATCGCCCTCATGGGGAAGAACGGCGCCGGAAAATCGACCCTGCTCAAGATCATTGCCGGGGCCAACAAACCCACCAAAGGCAAAGTATCGGCGCCCAAAGAGGCGGTGATTGCGTATTTGCCGCAGCACCTGCTCACCAAAGACGAAAGCACCGTGTTTGCCGAAGCGTCCAAAGCTTTCGGGCAGATTTTGGAGATGAAAGCCCAAATGGACGAGCTCAACAGCCAGCTGGAAACCCGCACCGACTACGAATCTGATGCCTACATGAAGCTGATTGAGGACGTATCTGAACTCAGCGAGAAATATTATTCCATTGAGGAAATCAACTTTGACGCCGAGGTGGAAAAGACGCTTTTAGGATTGGGCTTCCTGCGCGCAGACTTTAACCGCAATACCAGTGAGTTCTCCGGCGGCTGGCGCATGCGCATTGAACTGGCCAAAATCCTACTCCAGAAACCAGACCTGATTCTGCTGGATGAGCCCACCAACCACCTGGACATCGAGTCGGTGCAGTGGCTGGAGGATTTTCTGGTGAACAACGCCAAAGCCGTCATCGTGATTTCGCACGACAAGACCTTCGTGGACAACATCACCAACCGCACCATTGAGGTGACCATGGGCCGTATCTACGACTATAAAGTCAACTACTCGCAGTACTTGCAGTTGCGCAAAGAGCGCCGCGAGCAGCAGCAGCGCCAGTTTGACGACCAGCAGAAAGAGATTGCCGACATTCAGGCGTTTATTGACCGTTTCAAAGGAACCTACTCCAAAACGCTGCAGGTACAGTCGCGCGTGAAAATGCTGGAGAAGATTGAGATCATTCAGGTAGACGAAGTAGACACCTCGGCGTTGAACCTGAAGTTTCCGCCCGCGCCCCGTTCCGGCAACTACCCGGTTATTGTGGAAGGACTCACCAAGAAGTACGGCGACCACACTGTGTTCAAAGACGCGTCTTTGACGATTGAGCGCGGCCAGAAAGTAGCCTTTGTAGGCAAGAACGGCGAAGGAAAGTCCACGCTCATCAAAGCCATTATGGGCGAGATTGACTATGACGGCAAACTCCAACTGGGGCACAATTCCATGATTGGCTACTTCGCGCAGAACCAGGCTTCATTGTTGGACGAGGAACTGACCGTTTTCCAGACCATTGACCAGATTGCCGTAGGCGACATGCGCACCCGCATCAAAGACATTCTGGGCGCCTTCATGTTCAGTGGCGATACCGTGGAGAAGAAAGTGAAAATGCTGTCTGGCGGTGAGAAAACCCGTCTGGCCATGATCAAACTGCTCTTGCAACCGGTGAACCTGCTCATTCTGGATGAGCCCACCAACCACCTGGACATCAAAACCAAGGACATCCTGAAAGACGCCCTCAAAGCCTTTGACGGCACGTTGATTTTAGTTTCCCACGACCGTGACTTCCTGGACGGCCTCGCCGAAAAAGTGTTTGAATTCGGGAACAAGCGCATCAAAGAGCACTTTGAGGACATCAACGGTTTCCTGCGCAACAAGAAAATGGAAAACCTGCGGGAGATTGAGCGCAAAGTAGTGACCGGCTAGGTAGTATCTTCGTTTATATTGAGAATCCCCGCCAGCAAAAAAAGGCGGTGGGGATTTTTTATGCTGATGTTCCAGCTTACTAGAAGAATAGCGCTTCAACCTTCATTTCCAGGAAATAGGCTCGAAACAGGAAAATGTAGCGTCGTTACCCTGTAACGACGCGCCCCCATGAAACGGGAAAGCCTCTGCCAGAGAAAACCTTTCAAGGATTTTGTTGCATAGGCGGTTCCTTGGTTAGGAGGAGCGGTTCTGCTGCGTAGAGCTACGTCGTTACAGGGTAACGACGCTACATTTATATTCGAAACAGATAGTTGGCCTTTTCGTTTAGAAGGAGCGCCTGGATTTGCCATAACCCTATGTCAAAACATGATGCCTTCACCAAAAAAGCCCGTCGCCTCACCGGTTATGATTACCGGCTAGGAGGTATGTATTTCATCACCATCTGCACGCAAGACCGTTATCCTTTCTTTGGCGAAGTAGTGAACGGAGAAATGGTCTTGTCTGATGAGGGCCAAATTGCCCATGATTACTGGCTGGAGCTGGAACATCACTGGCTCCGCCTTTTTCTAGGCGAATTTATAGTCATGCCCAACCATGTGCATGGCATTATTGGGTTGGAGGGAACGGTTCGTAATGATTCGGTTTTAGGGGACGAGTTGGCAGTATCCAGTAACGCCGCTACGGGAAAAGATGAATACATGACCTCCATATCGCCAAAGGCGGGCTCGGTGTCTCATATTATTGGCTTTTACAAGTCTATTTGTACAAAAATGATCAGGAGCGTGAGCACCGAGCCCTTCGGTTGGCAACCCAGGTTCCATGACCGCATCATCAGAAACCAGCCCGAATTGGTGCACATTGAGAAGTACATTCTCTCCAATCCCGTCAACTGGCAAGGAGACCGATTCTATAAACCCTGAGTCTCCCCCTTCCTCTATCTGTAGCGTCGTTACCCTGTAACGACATGGTTCTACGCAGCAGAACCGCTCCTCCTAACCAGGAAGCGCCTATGCAACAAAGTCCTTGAAAGGTTTTCTCTGGCAGAGGCTTTCCCGTTTCATGGAGCCACGTCGTTACAGGGTAACGACGCTACCAAGCAGAGTGTAAATCCACAGTTGAATTTCAGTATCTTTCACATCTGTTTACTTAGAAATTACTTCATGAAAAAGCTTTTAATGCTATTTGGCCTCGGCACTTTAGCTCTTGCCCAACCGGCTACGGCGCAGGTCTATAAACCCCAGGAACCCTTCGCCCATACTTATTCCATTGTGGCCCGTGACCCCAAAACCGGCGAGATGGCGGTGGCCGTGCAAAGCCATTGGTTCTCGGTGGGTGCCTCAGTGAGTTGGGGCGAGGCTGGCGTGGGCGTGGTGGCCACCCAGTCGTTCACGAACAAATCCTTCGGGCTGCGTGGCTTGGCGCTGATGAAACAGGGGAAATCCGCGGAGGAAACGCTGAAGATTCTGCTGTCCAATGATATCGGGCGCGAGGTGCGCCAGGTGGCGATTCTGGACGCCAAAGGCGGTGTAGCCACGCACACCGGCAAGAAATGCGTTACCTACGCCGGGCACATCACAGGCAAGAACTTCTCGGTGCAAGCCAACATGATGCTGAATGAGACGGTATGGCCCGCCATGGCGAAGGCGTTTGAACAGAATGCCCATTTGCCGTTAGCCGAGCGGATGCTGGCCGTGCTGGATGCCGCCGAAGCGCAAGGTGGAGACATCAGGGGAAGACAATCGGCGGCCTTGCTGGTGGTGCCGGGCAAAAGCAACAAAAAGCCCTGGGACGAGCGGCTGGTGGATTTGCGGGTAGATGACCACGAGGTGCCCTTACAGGAACTCCGCCGGCTGCTTACCGTGCAGCGCGCCTACGAGCACATGAACAACGGCGACCTGGCCGTGGAGAAAAACGACATGGCCCTGGCCATGCAAGAATACAGCGCCGCCGAACGGCTGCAACCCAACAACCTGGAGATGCAGTACTGGCACGGCATCACGCTGGCGAACACCGGTAAAGTAGATGAGGCCATCAAAATCCTGGAACCCGTTTTCAAAGCCGATAAGAACTGGCGCACCCTCACCGAACGCCTCCCGCCGGTAGGATTGCTGACCGTTTCAGCGGCAGATTTGAAGAAAATCCTCGGAACCAGGTAACCGCTTTCTCCGGCAAAACGACTGCTGAAAATTCAGCGCATTATTTTCCTTTCTGCGCGGTGGGTTGTAACTCGCAGCTTAGAAATTACCCAACCCTACAAACAACATGCTTCGCTCCCTCAAAAAGATCACCCTAGCAGTCGCCCTCAGTCTTCCGCTGGCGGGCAGTGCTCAGAACCAGGACTCCCTACACATCCGCAAGATTTATGACATGGCGCTTACCCAAGGCCAGAGCTATGAACAACTGCGCTACCTCACCAGCCACATCGGGGCCCGGTTGAGCGGTTCACCGCAAGCTGCGGCTGCCGTAGAATGGGCCCGGCAGGAGATGAGTAAAATGGGTCTAGACCGCGTGTATCTGCAGGAAGTGATGGTGCCGCATTGGGTACGGGGCGAGAAGGAATACGCCGCCATCGTGAACTCAAAAATTACCCCCACGCGGGAAGTGAACGTGCTGGCCCTAGGCGGCTCCGTAGCCACGCCGGCCAACGGACTCACCGCCGAAGTGATTGAGGTAAACGGCCTGGATGAACTCAAGAAACTGGGCAAGCGGAAAGTGCAGGGCAAGATTGTGTTTTTCAACCGGGGCTTTGACCAAACCCACATTATCACCGGACACGCCTACCGGGGGGCCGTAGACCAGCGCTCCAGCGGGCCCTCAGAGGCCGGTCGCCTAGGCGCGGTAGGCGTGGTGGTGCGTTCCATGGCTTCCAACACCGATGATTTTCCGCACACCGGCGGTTTGCGCTACGCCGAGGATGCGCCCAGAATCCCGGCGGTCGCCATCAGTACCAAAGGCGCCGATTTGCTGAGCAAGTTGCTGAAAGAAGACGAGAAGCTGCAGTTCCACCTGCGCATGAACCCGCAGTGGCTGCCCGATGTGCTCAGCTACAACGTCATCGGGGAAATCAAAGGCTCTGAGAAACCCGACGAGATTATTGTGGTAGGCGGCCACCTGGACAGCTGGGACATTGGCGAAGGCGCGCATGACGACGGCACCGGTTGCGTGCAATCCATGGAAGTGCTGCGCCTGATGCGCGCCATGAACTACAAACCCAAGCGCACCATTAGGGCCGTCATGTACATGAACGAGGAGAACGGCCTACGCGGCGGCACCAAATACGCCGAGGTCGCCAAGAAACAGGGCGAGAAACACCTTGCCGCCATTGAGTCAGATGCCGGTGGGTTCACGCCGCGCGGCTTCGGGATTGCCACCACCACCGAGGCCGCTTTCCAGAAAGCGTTCGCCTGGAAGCCGCTGCTGGCTCCCTACGGCCTCCACGACATTGACCGCAACGGCGGCGGGGCCGACATTGGGCCGCTCAAAGATGACCGCGTCGCCCTCATCGGCTTCCGGCCAGACTCCCAGCGCTACTTTGACATCCACCACACCGCCAACGACACCTTTGACAAAGTAAACCGCCGCGAACTGGAATTAGGCGGTGCCTCCATGGCCGCCTTGGTGTATTTGATTGACAAGTACGGGTTATAAAAAATGCTCAGCCCTGTTTTGAAAAGCCTGTGATGAAAGTCATAGGCTTTTCTGTTTTAGAAGGATTACTTTGGTAAACTGCTGGCGCGAGCTTGCCGCTCGCGCCAGCGGAGAGGCTTTCCGTTTCAGGGCCGTTTTGTGGGAATGATGCCCAAAACGTTATGACGCAATGCTGATAGATGCTCTCTGATTGGCCTTAGGAATGGCGCAGGAAATCTCCCCCGCAACCCGTACCTTTGCCGAAGGTCTAAACGGCGATTCCTTGAAAAAGATCCTCATCATCCGGTTCTCCTCCATTGGCGATATTGTGCTCACCACGCCGGTCATTAGGTGCGTGAAAGAACAGGTGCCGGAGGCCGAAGTGCATTTCTGCACGAAGGCCGCGTTCCGGAACATCATCGCCAGCAACCCGTACGTGGACAAAGTGTTTTGCCTGGAGACCTCTCTGAAAGACCTGCTGCGCCAACTGCAAGCCGAGAACTATGATCTGGTGCTGGATCTGCATAACAACCTGCGCACCCGCATTTTGAAGACCCGCCTGGGTCGCCCTAGCCGAAGCTTCGACAAACTGAATTACCGCAAATGGCTGCTGGTGAAGTTCAAGATAGACCAAATGCCAGACGTGCACATCGTAGACCGCTACCTGGCCACGGCAGCGGCTCTGGCGGTGACCAACGATGGGCGAGGGTTAGACTATTTCATTCCGGAGAAAGACAAAGTAGACCTGTCCACTTTGCCCGCATCGCACCACAATGGTTACTACGCCATCGCGATAGGGGCGCAGCATTACACCAAACGCCTGCCGGTAGACCGGTTGATAGAGCTCTGCGAGAAGATAAACGGCCCAATTGTGTTGCTGGGTGGCAAAGAGGATGCCGCAGTAGCCCGCATGATAGAGATGTACTTCACCTCAGAGCCTTACTTTTCGAGCGAATCTCCCCGCCCCACGCACCGGACGGTCATTTACGACGCCTGCGGAAAGTACAACCTCAACGGCTCAGCTTCTCTGGTACGGCAGGCGCAGGCGGTCTTCAGCCATGACACTGGTCTCATGCACATTGCGGCGGCTTTTCAGAAGAAGATTTACAGCATTTGGGGCAACACCGTGCCCGCCTTCGGGATGTACCCTTACACCCAGGATTTTGAGGTGCTGGAAGTGAAGAACCTGTATTGCCGCCCGTGCTCTAAAATCGGTTACTCCAAATGTCCGGAGCGCCACTTCCGGTGCATGCGCGAAATCAAATTCGATTTCCAGTTGCCCGTCCTGGATCAGTCTGCCTCCTCTCTTTAAGGCGAAGTCGTTTTCAGCCTGTTTTCTGGGAAAGACGTAGAAAACGGCAGACCAACAAATACTATTATGGCTGCCAAACCCCTTCTATACGGTGCCGATTGGTGCAAGAAAACCATCGCGATCCAAGACTACTTCAAAACCCATGACGTGGCCTACGACTACCTCAACGTAGAGCAAAGCGACGAAGCCATGCAGGCCATCCAGGACATGAACCGCGGCCGAGTCCGCTTCCCAATGGTGGTAATTGGAGAGCAGAAGCCCCTAAAAAATCCCTCGCCGGAAGAGTTACATGTCGCCTTGGCGGATAACCAGTAAAAACCAAGAGCTGGTTTTGGGCTTTGTTGGTGAAAATAGGCTTGAAACGGGAGGATTTGGTTTTGCCTTAGAAAGTGATTGTTAAAATACGAAGACCAGTAATGCGTCTGTCGCGCTGCACGGTAGACACGAATCGGAGACTCGCGCCAGCGGTTCTTTATTAACGATTCCTTTGTATTGAGCAGCCCGTTAAAGCAGCCAGCGCTTACTTAACCTGCTTACTCCCAGGTATTTCTATTTACAGCCTTTCGCTTGAGCGCCTAGAGTTCGACCACCTCTGAGCGTTAGCGATGCAGGTGAGGAGAAATTACAGCGCGAGGGCGGAAGGCGGGGCCTCGCGGCCGTGAGCGCTCGGAGGGAAACCATGCAACAACCAAGCATAAGGGCACCGCATCAACCATCCGCCACGCTAGCAATGGCAAACTGCATGCACTTCTAGGTTTCCAAAGAAGAGATAAATCAAATCTGGGAACGCCATTTAAATGGCCAAAAAGGAGAAGACGTTTCAAGCCCGTTTTACTTAAAACAGACCTGAAATGCCTTTTCAATCCTTGAAAGGAAAACTTCGCTATTTGGTAATCATCTCAAACCCAAGGTAAGCGTGCAAGGCCTGCGGTAACTTAATTCCTTCCGGCGTCTGGTTGTTCTCCAGCAATGCGGCCACAATACGCGGCAAGGCCAGGGCACTGCCATTCAAGGTGTGCAGCAGCTGCGGTTTCCCACCCTCGGTACGTTGACGCAGTTTCAACCGGTTGGCCTGGTAGGTTTCAAAGTTAGAGACGGAACTGACTTCCAGCCATCGGCCTTGGGCCGCGGAATACACTTCCATGTCATAGGTGAGGGCCGAGGTGAAGCCCATGTCGCCGCCGCAGAGGCGGAGCACGCGGTAGGGAAGTTCCAGTTTCTGGAGTAGACCCTGGATGTACTGGCTCATTTCCTCTAACGCCTGGTAGGATTTTTCCGGGGTTTGGATCTGCACGATCTCTACTTTGTCGAACTGGTGCAGGCGGTTCAAACCCCGCACATCTGCCCCCCAGGAACCGGCCTCTCTTCTGAAACAAGGCGTGTAGCCCACGTTTTTGATGGGAAGTTTGCCTTCGGCAATGATCTCGTCGCGGTAGAGGTTGGTGATGGGCACCTCGGCGGTAGGGATCAGGTAGAGGTTGTCGGCGGTGGCGTGGTACATCTGGCCTTCCTTGTCGGGGAGTTGGCCGGTGCCGTAGCCCGAGGCTTCGTTCACCACAATGGGGGGCTGCACTTCGGTGTAACCGGCTTTCATGGCTTCGTCCAGGAAGAAGTTGATGAGCGCGCGCTGCAGACGGGCGCCCTGGCCTTTGTACACGGGAAATCCGGCCCCGGCTATTTTGATACCTAATTCAAAGTCAATGATGTCATACTGCTTGATGAGTTCCCAGTGGGGTTGCGCGCCTGCGGACAGTTGCGGGATAGAACCATGTTCCAGTACCACTTCGTTGTCCTCGGCAGACCGGCCGGCGGGCACGCTGCTATGCGGAATGTTGGGAATTTTGTAGAGTCCCTGCTGCAGGGCTTGCTCCAGACTCTGTACTTCCTCGTCCAGGGCTTTGGTGCGTAGCTTCAGGTCGGCGGTTTCGGTTTTGAGGGCCTCGGCCTGGTCTTTCTGGCCGCTTTTCATGAGGCCGCCTATTTCCTTGGCCAAGGCGTTGGCCCGGCCCAGGAGCTCGTCACGCTCGGTTTGCAGGGTGCGGCGTTTCTGATCCAAGTCCAGCAAAGCCTGTACTTCCTGGGCGGCGTTAGGGAAGTTTCTTTTCTGCAGGCCAGCAAGAACAAGATCGGTATGCTCGCGTAAAACGGGTATCTGTAACATGGTGCGTCTGGTTATGTGTACGCAAAAATAGAATATTTTGGATAGGCTGCGGCAATAGGCAGGTTTTTGTGAAAATTTGTGTAACTTTATATATTAATTTTCTCGTATTGCTTGTAAAATAGAACAAGGCTGTCTAACATTGCAGTACATTTTCTGAACGACCGTCATCCGGGTTCTCCAGTACGTCTTACACACCAATTTTTTCCTGTTTTAATCCGTCTGCCTGTTGCGCTCTGCAACCGCTATGCATTTAAACCGAATAGCTAATTAATTCAATTTATGTACAACATTGACGAGTTGAAGGATTCTCTTCTTTCAGAACTCAAAGAGATTGCTGAGAACCTCGGCGTCACGAACTTCAAGAAGCTCAGCAAACAAGACCTGATCTACAAAATCCTGGATCAGCAAGCCGTTACCCCCCTTGAGAATCTCCCCAAAAAATATAAAAAAACATCTAAGAAGGCAGACGAACAGACCGATGCTGCGGTAGCGGTAGCGGATGTGCCCGTTCCGGAGACGGTGGTGGACAACGCCCCTGTTGCCATGCCAGCACCAGTGCAGGAAACACCGGTGCAAGCTGTCCCGGAAGATGTTCCGGCAGCTGCTCCGGCCCGTGGCCGAACCAGAACTACCTCTGCTGAGCGTCCCGTGAGAGCAGAACGTGCCCCGGCAACGGTGCGGGAAGACAGACTCCATGCGCCGCAGGCCCTGCGCCCCGACATTCGCGAAGCACGGGAACTGTCCCGTTCTGAAGGAAGGGAGCCCCAGCCCCGCGAAAGCCGTCCTGAGCCCCGCGAGAACCGCCCGCAGCCGCGTGATCTTCAACCGCAACCACGCGAACCACGTGAACAACGGGAGCCCCGGGAACAGAGAGAGCCTGCCCCACGGGTGCCGCGTGAACCCAGAGAGCAGCGGGAGCCAAGGGAACTCCAGGCCCGTGAGCCTCGGGAAAATACCACCCGGGAGCCAAGAGAAAACGCCCCCAGAGAACCTAGGGAGAACGCGCCCAGAGAACCACGCGAGCCAAGGGAAAATACCCCCCGTGAGCCACGCGATAACAATAACAACCCCAACTGGCAAAACCGCCGCGAGCCCAATCAGCAGAGCCAGCCCAGGCCGCAGCAACAACAGAATAACGCTAATAGCGCCAATTACCGCGAGTTTGACGGCGTTATTGCGAACGAAGGCGTGCTGGAGTTGATGCAGGACGGCTACGGCTTCCTGCGCTCTGCCCACTACCATTACCTGGCCAGCCCAGATGATATCTATGTGTCACCGTCGCAGATTAAGTTGTTTGGTTTGAAAACCGGCGACAGCGTGAAAGGCACCGTGCGGGCACCCAAAGAAGGCGAGAAATATTTCGCGTTGCTGAAGGTAGACTCCGTGAACGGCCGTACCACCGAGGAAATCAGAGATCGCATTCCGTTCCAGCATTTAACGCCTCTTTTTCCGGAAGAACGCCTGAAACTGACCACCCGCTCCAGCCAGTACTCTACCCGCATCATGGATTTGTTCGCCCCCATAGGGAAAGGACAGCGTGGTTTGATTGTGGCCCAACCCAAAACCGGTAAAACAGTATTGCTGAAGGAGATAGCGAACGCCATCACTGAAAACCACCCCGAAGTGTACCTCATGATCCTGTTGATTGATGAGCGCCCCGAGGAGGTAACCGACATGGCCCGTAGCGTAAAAGCCGAGGTGATTGCCTCTACCTTTGACGAACAGGCCGAGCGCCACGTGAAAATCTCCAGCATTGTGCTGGACAAAGCCAAGCGCATGGTAGAGTGCGGCCATGATGTGGTTATTCTGCTAGATTCTATCACTCGTCTGGCCCGGGCGTACAACACCGTGGTTCCTTCTTCCGGTAAAATCCTATCTGGTGGGGTGGATGCCAATGCGTTACACAAACCGAAGCGCTTCTTCGGGGCGGCCCGTAACGTGGAGAACGGCGGCTCTTTGACCATCATCGCCACGGCTTTGATTGACACTGGTTCTAAGATGGACGAGGTAATCTTCGAGGAATTCAAAGGAACCGGCAACATGGAACTCCAGTTGGATCGCAAACTGGCCAACAAGCGCGTGTACCCAGCCATCGACGTTCCGGCTTCCGGTACCCGCCGCGAAGACCTGCTCATGGATCGCGACGAACTCAGCCGTGTTTGGATCCTGCGTAAATTCATGTCTGACATGAACTCCGTAGAGGCCATGGAATTCCTGAAAGACCGCATGAAAGGCACCAAAGACAACGACGAGTTCCTGATCTCCATGAATAGTTAGTCTTTAGAATATACTTGACAACAAGAAGGCCCCGCAGATTTCTGTGGGGCCTTCTTGTTTTTGGCCTGTTTTCAGAAAAGTAAGCGCAAAACAGCCTGAATTAAATCACCTGGCGCGAGACTCCAGTCCCGTGCGTACGGATGAAATGAGGCTCCAGGCTCGCCGGGAGCCGAAAGCGGAGAAGCTATTGGCTCAGACGCTCGCAGGTCTTCCAGACGCTACGAGGTCTTTGGAGTAAATGATAAGTAGCAGCAAGCAGAAACTCCCTCCTAGTTTAGGAGAGGTGCCCGAAGGGCGGGGTGGTAAATAGGGGTAACCGGAGCAACAAGCGTTGCTTCTCAGCAATGCGTACTCTCGCTGCAAGGCAGCGAGAGTAGTCAGAGACTACCCATCATCCCTAGACACGAGTCAGAGACTCGCGCCAGAGGGAACACTGAAAACTGAAAACTACCAACCAGCTAGCCGCCAAAACTCCCGTACCGAACTGCTTTTTTCTTTTCAGGATCATAGACCAGTAGCCGTCCGTCTTCTTTGCCTAAGAGGTATTTAAACCCGATGGCTTTGGGGTTGGCTTGAATGCGTTTCCAGGTGCTTTCATTCACAAAGGAAGCCTGTACTGGGGCGTTGGGGGCAATGGCCGGCGAAACAAAGTCAGCGGGCTGCACAAAATTGTCCATGCGTTTGATGATGTAGGCTTCGCGCTCAGAATTGGTGGCGGTGGGCGTTTTCATCTCGTAGACCAGGCTGGCCTCTAAATCGGCGGCAGGAAAGCTTTCTTCGTAGATTTTCTGGCCGTCCTGGGTGGTGATGGTGAATTCTACCTCGCCCTCAGAAATGGAGGTGCCGTGCAGGGACAACCGGAAATAGTCGGGTCTCTGGTCTGAGGAGAACAGATGGGTGCGTTGCACAATGTGTTGCACGGGCAGTTTTGTATCGGTCTTATCCTTTTCTGAGGAGGTGGAGGTTCCGGCGGAAGTGGAAGTAGTAGTTTCTTCTGAAGAAGATTGGCAACTGAACAGGAAGGCCAGTACCGCTACCCAATAAGTTTTGTGCATGTTTTCAGAGAGTTGGCCCAAAAAAGGTGTACGTGCCGCACCAGCCAGAGTTCGCGCGTTTTAAGTCCAGAGTTGCCAGAATACAATCAGCCCGAACGAAAAGCTCATGCACAGGGAAGAGACCTTGTTCATGCGCATGGTATTCTCAAAGTTTGCCGCCGAAGGGGTACGCCTCACCTGTAAAAGCCACTGACTGAAAACCACCAACACCGGCCCGGTACCCACCAGAAAAAAGAGACTGTGCCACCCTTCGTCGCGCCGCCAATAGGTGTAAAAAAGCAGGGCCGTGGCTACCAACAGGCTACTAGCGGCAAAAAGAAACGTTCCCCACAAACCCAGTTTCAGACTCAATGTTTGATCTCCGCGCCGGGCATCCTCCTCGTGCTGGTACACCTGCGTGAGTGGGTAAGAGCCGCACAGAAACAAAGAACTCACCAGCGCCAGCAGCAGATTATTGGTGCTTAGCAGAATGTCATCGGCCACGCCGATGCCTTTCTGCACCATGGCAAACGTGAACGCCCCCTGGAATACCACCACTACCAAGGTGCTCAGGATTGGGTACTTTTTGAGCCGGATCCCCTCATAGCTGTACGCCTTTGACACCAACAGATACAGCAACACCATGGCCGCAAAATACCAGGAAAGCAGCGCCGAAAGCACCACCGCCAGCACATCAAACCCCCACACCAGCCAGTAGAGAGACTTGGTGACTTTGGGCGGATGTTTGAGGCCGCCAATGCTGCCCTCGTCGCGGTCATAGTACGAGTTGTAGCCGTTGCTGGCGGGATAAACCAAGAGGTGCAGAATCAGAAACACGGCCACGGTTCTCCAGAATGACACCTCTGGTTCGGCGCTCAGCGCGAACCAGAAAATAGGCATCAGGAACAAGGAAAACGGGATGCGGAGCAAGCGCCAGGCATCTGACCAGGAGGAGTTCATGGCTACAGTTTACGAAGGATATCCTATTAAGTACAACACGCCGGTGCCGCTCCAATGCCGCGCCCGCCCAATGTGCCAGGTGTACTGCGGCGCGTTTATCGCGGCCACCATTTTCTCTAAGTGCGCCGGCGTGTACATGCGCAGCAAAGAAACGGTGCCGTCCCAGACGGTTCCCAGGGGGATGAGGGGAATGAGGTACGTGAAAAACAAGCGGCTCCAGGTAAACGGCCTAATGAAAGGGGTAATCAAAAGAATGAGCCACGGGAAAACGAACCACACCAGCAGTAACTCATGCCAGCGCTTTCCGGCCCCTTCAAATACGCCAATGCCCTGGTTTTGCCGCACCGCATCAGCAAGAATGGCGGTGGCCGTTTCTGGCCTGAAATGGTGAAAAGCCGAGAAAACGGTTCTGAAGCCCGGCAGGTCATCTGGTACGGCGGTCGCATCTACGGGGGCTTTCTCAAATTGCAGGGCGCCGTTGCTTTGGGTTGCCAGAAATTGGTAGGCCTCTACGTTGGGGTACTTATCTGTAAGGGTAATGGAAATCTGGTGGCCGGCCTGTTTTTCCAACTCCTGCCAGATCTGCTGAATGCCGCCCCCGGCCCCGGAGCAAAGGTCTACCAAATGCGTCTGGCGGGTGTGGGCCAGCGCTTGCCGCAGGAGCGGGACAATGGGTTTGTAAATGCCCAGGGCCGTGATCAGGAACCGCAGCACATCCATCATGCCCTGCCGCACCACGTGCGGAAACCAAGGCTGGTCTTCCAGTTCAAACAGGTGCAGACGGAATTTCATGGGGCGTGTAAAGGAACCTCGGGTTAATGATACGTTTTTTGAAATTCAGGCGCAAACCACCGTTGTATACGGCAATCAGCAATTTTAACCAGTAGCCCGAAAAAGGCAAAAAAGAGCCCACCCAAATGAGTTTGAGTGGGCTTTCTTCTAAGGCCAGGCGGGTTTACTCAGCTTTCAAGGTAAGGGTAGAACCGTCTGGGGCCTGTAGTTTCAGGTCGTCGTCGTCCAGTTCCGTCACGGTGAAGTTCTCGCTCACGTTGTTGTTGGCGTACGTCAGGCTCAGGGTCTTGTTGGGCGCACTGTACACCCAGGTGCCGTTCGCCGAAGCCGTTTCAGAGGTCTGGGTGAAGTTGCCGTTGGCGAAGAACTGGATCTGCTCCTGTTTCTCTTCTGAGGTGAGTTTGTCTTTGTCGCCGGAGGCGGTGGTTTCTTTGCTGGCTTTCCAGATTTTGCTGGTAGTGCCGGAAATCATCTGGGAGTTGCCGCCGTCCTCTGCCTTGTTGCCACAGCTGAAGGAGAAGGCACTTAGCCAAACCAGGCAAACAAGCGTGAACAACCGAGTGGCCGGTAATGCAATTTTCATTTTCATAGTTTTAAGATTGGTTCAGGGTTCTACGTATTCGCCGCAGGCAAACACGGTTTTTCATACGTGGGTTTTTACGCACAGTTCTATTAAAATAAACAAACTTATCTAAGAAGGGCGCGTAGAAATTAGCCTGTATGCCAGTTGCATACTTTTATTGAAAGAAGACAGCTTAACCAAAAAAATATAACTATGGGATTATTTGATTTTCTGAAAAAAGGGGAGGAGAAGCCGGTACAGAAGCCCGTGGCCCAACCCGTAGCAAAGCCCGCGGCTCCTGCGCAACCGGTTGCCGCCCCACCAGCCGCCGCTCCCCAACCGGCTTTTGACACGTACACCGTGAAAGGCGGAGATTCCCTCTCCAAAATCGCCAAGAACTTCTACGGCGATGCCCAGCAGTGGCATAAGATACACCAGGCCAATCTGGACAAAATCAAGAACCCCGATCTCATTGAAGTGGGGTGGCAACTCAAAATCCCGAAGGCCTAAAAGCCGCTCGGGAGAGCTTCTTTAAACAGGAAAGAGAGTTTGCCATGGTGGCGGGCTCTCTTTCCTGTTTAAAGGCATGTTTACATGTTGCCTTTGCCGTACATAGAGAAGAATTCAAACATGCTTTAGCTTATTAACTGGCGTTTAGGGGCTGTTTTAGGGAAAACGGGCCCTAAACGCCTAAACCTGTAAGGTCTCCAAGACCTCACAGGTTTAGAGTGAACTGGCGCGAGACTTTAGTCTCGTGACTTAGGATGAAGCGAGTCTCCAGACTCGCCGGGAACCACCGGCAGGATTGGGTAAGGCCATTTAAGTCCTGAAGGCACCGCTCTTACGGAGTTCCACTCAGGAAGCAACCGGGTGGGGAGTTCTATTCCCCTTCTTTGCCCGTGGTTCCCGGCGGAGTGGAACTCCGCAGCAGGCAGGTTCGGGAGTAGAACTCCCGAACAGTAAGAGTGCAGGATTGGGTAAGGCCATTTAAATCCTGAAGGCTCTTTTTCTGTTTTCTAAAAATACTAAAGTCAAGTTAAGGGCTATTTTCGCCAAAACAGCCCCTAAACAGGAACGGCGGGTAAAGTACCTGCCGTTCCTGTTTAAGTTTAAAGCTGTAGGGGATTTTGAGGGGCCGCACGCAAGCCTTGGCCGCGCCGCTGTTAGGGCTACTTTCCAGAAAACAGGCCCAAAAAGGCTTACTGCGGGTGCCGTTCCAGGTAACTTGCCACGGCCTGGCAGGTGGCGCGCACTTCCAATCCCTTTGAGGATGCATAGTCTAAGCCGTGTTTGATGAGTTGGTCGGCGTAGCCTTTGCCGCGGTGTTCTGCTTCAATGAAGGTATGCTGGAAATCTATGGTGCCTTCGTCTGGAAGGGCATAGGCCAGTTCTCCAATATCTTCGTTGTCCAGCAGGGCGGTAAACTGCTGGGCCTCTTGGTCGTGTTCAAAGTTTAGGTTCATGGGATAAGGAATTTAGAGTCAGATCCATGGTTTCTGAAAGTGAAACCAGTTCTATTCTTTACTTATCCCTAGCTTAAAAGGTTGATTTTACTTTTGCATGGGAAAAGAAAAAAGGGGCCTATAAGGCCCCTTGGGTAATCTCCTCCACCACATCTGGGTCAAGTAACGTACTGGTATCGCCCAGGTTGGAGATGTCGCCCTCAGCCACCTTGCGCAGGATGCGGCGCATGATTTTCCCGGAACGGGTTTTGGGTAGGCCACTCACAATCTGGATTTTGTCTGGCTTCGCGATTTTTCCGATCTGGTCAACCACGGTTTCAATGACCTCAGCGCGCAGGTTCTCCGGATTGCCCGGCACCGCGTCGCCGCAGACCACAAACGCGTAGATGCCCTGGCCCTTTACGGGGTGCGGGTACGCCACCACGGCGCTTTCCACAATGTGCTTGTTCTGGTTGATGGCATTCTCAATCTCGGCGGTGCCGAAGCGGTGCCCAGATACGTTGATCACGTCGTCTACCCGGCCAATGATGCGCCACAGACCATCGGCATCGCGTTTGGCGCCGTCGCCGGTGAAATACAGGCCTTTGTAGGCCGTGAAGTAGCTTAGGCGGCAGCGCTCGTGGTCGCCGTAGGTGGTTCTAATGATGCCCGGCCAGGGGAACTTCATGCACAGGTAGCCTTCTTTCTCGTTCTCGGTCATCTCGTCGCCGTTCTGGTCTACCAGCAACGGCTGGATGCCGGGCAGTGCGTAGCCCGCGTGGCTGGGTTTCATGGGCGTGACTCCGGCCAGCGAGGTCAGCATGATGCCGCCCGTCTCGGTCTGCCACCAGGTGTCTACCACCGGGCAGCGCTCTTTGCCCACGTGGATGTGGTACCAGTGCCAGGCCTCCTCATTGATGGGCTCGCCCACCGATCCTAATACCTTGAGCGAGTCCAAGCTGTACGAAAGCACGTGGTCTAAACCGGCCGCCATGAGCGAACGGATGGCCGTGGGCGCGGTATAGAAGATGTTCACGCCAAATTTGTCAATCACTTGCCAGAAGCGGCCCGGATCTGGGAAAGACGGTACGCCCTCGAACATCAGCGACGTAGCCCCTGACAGCAACGGGCCGTACAGCAGGTAGGAGTGGCCGGTAATCCAGCCAATGTCGGCGGTGCACCAGTAAATGTCGCTCTCATCGTACTGGAACACGTTCCGGAAGGTATAGTCGGTGTAGACCATGTAGCCGCCGCAGGTGTGCACCACGCCTTTGGGTTTGCCGGTAGAGCCGGAGGTGTACAGGATGAAGAGCATGTCCTCAGAATCCATTTCCTCGGCGGGGCAGTTTTTGTCTACGTGCTGGAGTTCCTCATGGTACCAGACATCGCGGCCTTCCACCATGTTCACGGCCCAACCCACGCGGTCTACCACAATCACTTTCTGTACGCTGGTGCAGTCTTCCAGGGCCTCGTCTACCACCCGCTTCACAGGGATCTGCTTGGGGCCACGGTTCAGTCCGTCTGAGGTCAGGACTACTTTGGCCTGGGCGTCGTTGATTCTATCGGCCATGGCCGTGTGCGAGAAACCCGCGAAGATCACTGAGTGCACGGCCCCAATGCGGGCGCAGGCCAGCACGCTGAACGCCAGTTCGGGGATCATGGGCATGTAGATGCACACACGGTCGCCTTTCTGCACGCCGTTGCGCTTGAGGATGTTGGCCATCAGGCAGACTTTCTCGTGCAACTCGCGGTACGTGAACCGGATGAAGCGTTCCTTGGGGTCATTGGGTTCCCAGATGAGGGCCAGTTTGTTTCCGCGTTTCTCCAGGTGGCGATCCAGGCAGTTCTCGGTGATGTTGAGTTTGCCGTTCACGAACCATTTCACGTTGGGCTCCTCAAAATTCCAGTCCAGTACTTTGTCCCACTTTTTTCGCCAGGTGAAGTTCTCGGCTATGCCGGCCCAAAACTCCTCGGGCTGCTCTACGCTTTTCTTATAGGTGTCCTGGTACTCTTCAAATGATTTTATGCGGTAATCCATTTTGTCTGTTGGTTCGGTTTGCGGCCTTAAATATAGAAATTCTGGGGAAGGAGCCAAGAAATGAGGGGAGGTATTCCGTTTTTAGTGGGTTTTTTGGAAAGTAGGCGGTAAATGGTGGGGTGCTGCAGTTTGCTATTCTCTGCTGCCGGGCGGTGGCTTTTGTGCACGCTGGTTGTTTTTGCTGGCGTAGTGGCTTTGTGCATGCTGTTTGTTTTTGCACGCCTTTTGCTGTTCCCTGGGCTTGGCTGTTTTTGCGTGGGTGCAGGTGCTGCGTTGTTTCATCTTAGACGGTAAGCGCTCACGGCCGCGGGGCCCCGTCTTCCCCTCTCGCACTGCCTTTTCGGCCTAAGAAGTCTTTCTCTCTTAGCTGATGTCTATTCAGGGCCAAAAGCGAGGCGCGCTCGGGAAAGACTGGAACTGGGGAAAGGAGCAGAGAGTATTGGCTGAACTCTACCTCTAGTATTGACCCTTCTAAAGCAGATACTTCCCCTTTGAAGGGGGATGTTTACACCTGCTGATCCACGTATTGCTGGTACTAACGCAATGCCGCCCCCTCCAAAGACCTTGTAGCGTCTTCAGAGCTGCGAGCGTCTACGCCAATGCCATTCCCTGTTTCAACATGCGTTTTGAGGCTGTTTTCTTAAAAATAACCTCAAAACGCATGTGAACAGGAGCAGATTACTCCGCGCCTACGCCCAGGTATGTCCTGAGCTTTTCAGACTCAAACTTAGCGGCGGCGGCGGGTTCCGGTTGCAGTAGGGAAACGATGATCCCCACCAGAAACGCCCCGGACATAGACACCAGCGCCGGGTTCTTCAGCGGGAAAATGGCCTCGTCATAGCCCATGATGTCTACCATGATGGTGGGGCTTAGCACAATCAAAACCAGGGAAAGGAAAGCGCCGGTGGCGATGCTCCAGACCGCTCCTTTGGTGGTGAACTTTTTCCAGATGATGGACATGAGCAGGGCCGGGAAGTTGGCGCTGGCGGCAATGGAGAACGCCAGCCCCACCATGAACGCCACGTTTTGGCCTTTGAATACCAGGCCCAGCAGAATAGAGAGAATACCCAGCGCTACGGTGGCCCGCCTGGCTACTTTCATCTCGCCTTTCTCGTCAGAGACTCCGTTTTTGAATACGTGCACGTACAAATCATGCGAAATGCTGGAAGCCCCAGATAGCGTTAACCCGGCCACTACGGCCAGAATGGTCGCGAACGCCACGGCGGCAATGAAGCCCAGAAAGGCCGTGCCGCCGGTTTGTTCGGCCAGGAGCAGGGCCGCCATGTTGCCTCCTTTGTCAATGCCCTCAATAGCCGGCTTGCCCACCAACGCCATGGCCGAGAACCCGATCAGGAACGTGAGCAAGTAAAAATACCCGATGAATCCCGTAGCCACAAACACCGATTTACGGGCGGCCTTGGCATCTGGCACGGTGTAGAAGCGCATGAGAATGTGCGGCAGTCCGGCGGTGCCCAGCATGAGGGCCAGTCCCAGCGAAAGCGCATCAAACGGATTGGTGATGTAACCGCCCGGCGACAGCATCTCTTGCCCGTATTGGGTGCTTACCGCTTCCAGCAGGTTGCCGGGGCTAAAGCCGAACTTGGCCAGCGACAGCAGCACCAACACCGTAGCCCCGCTCAACAGCAGCACCGCTTTGATGATCTGCACCCAGGTGGTGGCAATCATGCCGCCAAACAGTACATACAGGGTCATCACGCAGCCTACCACCACCACGGCAATCTCATAGTCCAGCCCGAAGAGCGTTTTGATCAAGCCCCCGGCACCCACCATTTGGGCAATCAGATAGAAAGCGATGGTCAGCAAAGAGCCCACCGAAGACACGATCCGGATGGGACGCTGCCGCAGCCGGAAGGCCACCACATCGGCGAAGGTGTATTTGCCCAGGTTCCGGAGGGGTTCGGCAATGAGGAACATGATGAGCGGCCAGCCTACCAGAAACCCGATGGAGTAAATAAGACCGTCGTAGCCTTTGGTGGCCACCATGCCCGCAATGCCCAGGAAAGAGGCGGCGCTCATGTAATCACCGGCCAGGGCCAGGCCATTCTGGAAACCCGAGATGCTTCGGCCCGCGGCGTAGAACTCAGAACCGGTTTTGGTTTTCTTGGCCGCCCAATACGTGATGTAGAGCGTAACGGCCACAAACAGAAAGAACATGCCAATGGAGACCGGGTTGGCGGTGCCCAGCGTGGATGTGCTGGGAGTGGCCTGTAACAGAAGGAAAGACAGGAGCATAGTGCTAGTTGATGTCAGTTAGCGAGGAGAAAGGATACTAAGAGATTCTGTTTTTCAGGTTCTGGACTGAAGTGTCATAGTCGCTGTTGGCCCAGAAAACATAGATGCCCGTGAGAACCCAGGCGAACAGGATAATGCCCAGGCCAATGGGAATGGCCAGCGTGGTGTACTCCCCAATTCTGGTAGCCAGCACTTGTTTGTTGAACGCCACCAGCAACAGAAACCCAAAATACACTACCAGCATGGTGAAAGTGAGAATGAGAGAAACCGACCACCGTTTCTTGACCAGTTTCTTGAAATCGGGACTTTCTAAAATCTCATGGGGCTTCTGCGCAGGTTGTTTTCTTTCTTGCATAGGTTTCCAATTTAAGGAATAGGGGCACAGCCGATGGCAGCTATTTGCCAGTATCAAGCTAAACAGCAATATATTCAACTTCTAAATATGCTGTTTTTTTCTTAAAAGGTACTGTCGCCTCTCAAAATAATCTGGCAAGGAAGGTATGTCTTTTGTTTTCTTTTTAAGGAACCCGTCTAAAGTTTGCCATTTTATTAGCGCCGCAAGCGTCTGCCTGGGCCTGTTTGGAAATAGACTTCTAACTGCCCTTGCGCTGGGAGAGAGACGTTTAGCGGCTGTTTTCCCACTTCCCCGGCTGTCTCCCGACAGGACGGCAGAAAAGCGTCTCAGCCTGCCACTCTATATATTGGCTTGAGGGGACAAGCCAAGGAAAGCAGAGAGGCCTTCCAGCCCCGCTGTGCGTTTTGGGGCTATTTTTCGGAAAACGGGCCCAAAACGCGCGAACCTGTGAGGTCTCCAAGACCTCACAGGTTTAGAACCAACTGGCGCGAGACTTCAGTCTCGTGACATGGGGAGTGAAGCGAGTCTCCAGACTCGCCGGGAACCACCAGCAAGATTGCGTAACCGCAGTAAATAACCCTTCATAGGTTCAAGGCATGCGTGGGCACCTGCTAAGAATAAGAGCCTGGGAAACAAGCTCTTATTCTTTTCCTGAAAAAGTTTATCTTGGTGCGTCTTTGAAGTAGATTTATCCTGGTATGTCACATGTTGCCCACAAAAAGTTCTTGGTTTGCCCCAACTGCCACTACTCTTTTAAAGATGCCGATAATTTTTGCCCCAACTGCGGCCAGGAAAACCATGATTTCCGGTTGCCGGCCAAGCATCTGTTTTTAGAACTGCTGGAGAATACGCTGCATTTCGACTCTAAATTCTTCAAGACAATGGGTTTGCTGCTGGCCAAGCCCGGGAGATTGACGGAGGAGTTTGTCCAGAACCGGCGGGTTGCGTATGTGCCACCCTTCAGGCTGTACGTGTTCATCAGTTTCTTCTTTTTTCTGATTGTGTCGTTCTTTACGGGCCATCCGGGAACACCGGAGCAACCGGGCAAACCATTGTCTTCCATACAAGACCTGAAGCCCGGCGAAAAAGGAGCCCGGAGTATATTCTTCGGACTTATCACCTTTGATTTCGAGAGGGATGCAGACCCAGGGGAAAGGGGCAGCCCTGGTACCCCCCAGACCCAAGCCTCACCTGGAGTTCTGGGTGAAACTCACCGCAAATATGATAAGTTCATGGAAAGGCAGGAGGAAGAGTTCCTCACCAAAACCGATGAGGAAATAGACCAGAAGATCTTGAAAACGCTCTCTTTCCTGATGTTTCTGCTAATGCCGTTTTTTGCGCTTATCCTAAAAGGTTTTTACCTAAGGCAGAAGAGGCTTTACGTAGAGCACCTGATTTTCTCCATCCATTTCCATTGTTTTGCTTTCATCATTCTCGCGCTCTCAGCTCTGCTGTCAAACGTCATCTCAGCGTCTTTTCTTAACCTTACCAGTTTCCTTCTAATCCTACTGTATTTGTTTCTGGCGCTGCGCCACTTCTTTAGGCAAGGAGTTTGGAAGAGCCTGGGCAAGGCCGTTTTTGTGCAGGCGATGTACGTAGTGGTATTATTGACTTTCTTGGTTTTTGCCGTATTCATAAACTTCCTTATCGTGTGATTTGGCATTTCTGAAGTTTTGGGAAAACGGCGGGAGAAACTTTGTCAGAAACAGGAAACAGAATTTTTTTGCCTTCTTTGTCTGTTTCATATAGGAAATCAAACAAGCCAAGAGTAAACATGCTCATCGCAAACCATAGCGGAAAACTGCTGGAAGTAGGATTGGACGAAGCCGGGCGCGGGTGCCTGGCCGGGCCCGTAGTGGCGGGTGCCGTGGTGCTGCCCCCAGATTACTTTCACCCCCTGCTCACCGATTCAAAATTGCTGAGCGCCAAACAGCGGGATCAGCTGCGTGAGGAAATCTGCCGCGAGGCGCTGCATTGGGCCGTGGCCGAGGTGAGCCCGCGGGAGATTGACCAGATCAATATCCTGAACGCCTCTTTTCTGGCCATGCACCGCGCCCTAGATCTGCTGCCTATCACGCCAGAATATTTATTGGTAGACGGGAACCGGTTTACGCCCTACAAAGACGTGCCGCACGCCTGCATGGTGAAAGGAGATAGCCGGTTCTTCCATATTGCGGCGGCTTCTGTTCTGGCTAAAACCCACCGCGATGAACGGATGATCAGGTTAGGAGCTGAATTTCCGGAGTACAAATGGGAACAGAACGCCGGGTATCCTACCAAAGTCCACCGAAATGCGATCAGGGAATATGGCGCTTCGCCGCACCATAGAATGACGTTTAGGTTATTGCCGGAAGCAGAGTCTGCGAGAGTAAGGAAGTCCGTTTAAGAGGGTTCGCAGAAAAAGATTATACCCTTATTGGTTTATTTCTGCGCTTTGGCATTTGTCTGGAAGTGGCTTTGGTAGAGTGATTAGTTTGTGCACGTCTTTCGCTGTTTGTTTCCTTGGCTTTTCTGTTTGTTGCGTGGGTACTTAGCAGGTGCACGCCATACGGTGTTCCCTTGGCTTGTCCGTTTGTTCCGTGGGTGCAGGTGCTGTATTGTTTCATTTTATGCGGTATGCGCTCACGGCCGCGAGGCCCCGTCTTCCCCTCTCGCACTGCCCTTTTGGCCTGCACAGTTTATTTCTCTTAGTTGGTGTTGGTCTATGGCCAAAAGCGAGGCGCGCTCGGGAAAGACTGGAAATGGGGAAAGTTGTAGAGCCCATATCCATTAGTTCGATACTTTTGCTTTCTAAAACAGATACTCCCCCTTTGAAGGGGGCGAAGGGGGATGTTTACACCTGCTGATCCACGTATTGCTGGTACTTCCGCAATACCGCCTGCTCCAAAGACCTCGTAGTGTCTTTAGACTTACGAGTGTCTGTGCCGATGCCGTTTAGATCCTATTTTCCGCAAAACAGCTCAAAAACGCACCAGCATGGCTCCGTGGGAGAGGGGGGTGAGAGGCTATCTCCCGCGGAAGGTAAGATTGGTTTACACGAGTCCAGAAAAGCCGTGGGGCGTTTAGGGGCAGTTTTTAGAAAAACAAACCCTAAACGCCCCACGGCTTTTTACTGGCTTTTGGAAGGATTCTTATGGTTTCAGTTTCAGCAGATCCAGGAAAAGGCTGAAGCTGTCCAGGCTGGAGGCGCCGTCGTTGAAAGTGTCAAAGGTGAGGGGTTTCACAATGTAGCCGCTCACCTGCAGGTTTTTGGCTGCGTGGCGGTCTGAGTCTTCGTTGGAGGTAGTCATGATGAACACGCTCAGGTGCGAAAGGTAAGGGTCGCGGCGTAGCTCTTCCAGAAACTCTATTCCGTTCATCTTAGGCATGTTAATGTCTAAGAGGATGAGATTGGGCAGTGGGTCTAACTTGGGGGTACCAGGTTCGCCCCGCAGCATGGCCAGGGCCTCGCGTCCGTTCTTGGCTTTGTGTAGCGGCACCATTACCTTGATTTTTCGTAGCTCACGTTCCACGCTCATGGCATCAAGATAATCGTCTTCCACTAACAAAATACTCGTCTGCGAATCACTCATGGTTCTTTTGAAATATTGGTAAACGTCAAAGATAGTAGGTAATCAGGCTTCAACCAAAGTGAGAATGGGCCAGGTAAAGGTGAAAACAGATCCTTTGCCCAGGGTAGAGGTAACCCAAATGGAGCCTCCGCGGCGTTCAATGATCTTTTTCACAATGGCCAGACCAACCCCCGTACTCTCTACGGCATCCCGTTCCTGCAGGGTTTGGAAAAGTAGGAAAATACGGTCGTGGTACTCTTTTTCAATGCCCGGGCCGTCATCTATCACTGAGAACTCATGCTGGTCTTCTATCTGCTGGTAGGCAATGGTCACGTTGCCGGCGGCGGCGTGGTGGTACTTGAGGGCGTTGCTGATGAGGTTGGAGAAAACCTGCTGCAACTCTACTTTGGCGGCCTGTACGGTGGGCAACTGCTCTGGAATATGGATCTTGAAACCCACCGGCGGATTAAGCATGTCTACAATCTCATAGAGCAGGGCCTGCACGTCTACTTGTTCCTCCTCCAGGTTAGAGCGGCCAATGCGGGCCAGCGCCAGAATACCGTTAATGAGGTTTTCCATGCGGTGCACCCGTATGCGCATCATCATGAGGTATTCCTGAATGTGGCCCGGAAGCTCTTTGCCCATGTCTTCCTCTACCCAGCGTGAGGCGTTCTCAATTCCGCGCAGCGGGGCTTTCAGGTCATGGGACACCACGTAGGCAAACTGGTCTAGTTCCTTGTTTTTGCTGTCCAGTTCGGTAAACGTCTTGTCAATGGTGGCGGCCATGCGGTTCAGCGAGTCGGTGAGGCGGGTGAGCTCGTCGTGGGCATCGTCCTCAATCTGGGTTTTGTATTCGCCGTGCGATATTTTGTCGGCCAGGTGAACCATTTTCATGATGCGGCGCGAGATGAGGCGCGTAATGTAGTAGGCCCAGCCCAGCCCCAGCAGTACCGAGATGACCGTGAGCGTGGTGGAGATACGGCGGGTGTTGGCAATACTTTCCTCTAACCGCTTTCTGCGTACATCCCGCACCTTGTACTCAATGGCGTTAAAGTCTTTGAAGTACACCCGCATCTGGTCGGTGAGGCGTTTCCCTTCCTCGTTCAAGACCAGAAAGCCGTGATCCAGGGCATGGATGCCGCGCGTGGGGTTTCCTTTGGTGTTTTCCTTTTTCTTCTCTGCAATGAGCAGCTCGGCAAACTCGTTGCGCCACTTAGAATGCAGGTCTTCAATCTCCCGTATGCGTTTGATCTGCTCGGGCTTCTCCTTCATGTATTCCCTGAGCAGGTTGAACTGGCTGGGTAGCAGGGGTTCGGCAGAATAGTAAGGCGCCAGAAAGGTTTCGTTCCCGGTCAGAAGAAAGCCCCGCATCCCGGTTTCCATGTCTATCAGGTTCCTTTGCAGCGAGGCCGAAGTACGGGTAATGTTCTGGGAGTCGGTCACAAAGTTGGAGTTGGAGATCACATCCTCAGACAACCGGTAATTGACAATGGCCACCGAGGTGAACAGAAACGAAATAAGAACGAAGCCGGCGAAGAGCTTGGTTGAAAGATTCATATCGCGTGCGCTAGGAGAAGCGGAACCCACTTCCCGAATGAAAGACAGAAACAGCCGCCCGTTCTCTTTTCAGAAACCCGGGGCTACAAAAGTAGAATTTTTGCTCTACTTATAGCACCCTTGATTTGGAGCGGTGCGCTTTCAGCTAGTCACGTTTTGGCAGACTTTTAAGCAAAACAGGCCAAAAACGGCCTGGGGGCTTCCTCATTGGGGGCCTGACTTCCACAAGAGTGTTTTTACCCTCTTTTCTTTAAAACAGCCTTAAAGCATGTTTAGATTTGAGGTTTGCAGGCTCAACTACCCAGAGAAAGGTTCTGCGGAAGCGTTTTTTGAGGGGCTAAGCAGCGCTACGGGGCGACGCAACCGCGACCGCAGGTACTTTTTCTGGTTGTTTGCAGCGCAAAGATGAAATGTAAACAAGCTCTTAAAACCGCTTTTGGCGTAAGGTATTTGGCAAGGCAAAGAGCAGGGCAGAAGGTTTAGAAACCCGCCTGAATTTTGTATTTTTGCCTTTCTTAACCCAGCTTCTTAAATCACAGCTATATGGAATTGAAGAAAATTGCCCTCAATGATGTGCACGAAGCACTGGGCGCGAAGATGGTGCCTTTTGCCGGCTACAACATGCCCGTACGCTACAGTTCAGACCTGGATGAGCACCACACCGTGCGCAAAGCCGTAGGTATTTTTGACGTGTCGCACATGGGCGAGTTTCTGGTTTCGGGCCCCCAGGCCCTGGACTTGCTCCAGCGCGTGACCACCAATGATGCCTCTAAACTAACCCCCGGCAAAATCCAGTACTCTTGCCTGCCCAACACCCAAGGCGGCATTGTGGATGACCTGCTGGTGTATTGCCTGGCTCCCCAGGAATACATGCTGGTGGTCAACGCCTCCAACATTGAAAAAGACTGGAACTGGATCAGCCAGTTCAATACCCACGGGGCCGAGCTGAAGAACGTCTCAGACGAGATGTCTCTGTTTGCCGTGCAAGGCCCCAAAGCCATTGAAGCCCTGCAACCGCTCACCTCCGTTGACCTGGCCTCTATGGTGTACTACACCTTTGACAAAGGCCAGTTCGCCGGTCAGCCCGACGTGATCATCTCGGCCACCGGTTACACCGGCGCGGGCGGCTTTGAAATCTACGTGCCCAACCAGAGCGCCAAAGAAGTTTTCCAGAAGATCATGGAAGCCGGTGCCCCCGTGGGCATCAAACCCATTGGCCTGGGTGCCCGCGACACCCTGCGCCTGGAAATGGGCTTCTGCCTCTACGGCAACGACATCAGCGATACTACCTCGCCGCTGGAGGCCGGGCTGGGCTGGATCACCAAATTCAACAAAGACTTCACCAACGCCCCCGCGCTCAAAGCCCAGAAAGAGCAAGGCGTGCGCCGCAAACTCATCGGCTTTGAGATGATGGAGCAGGGTATTCCGCGCAGCCACTACGAGATCGTGAACGCCGAGGGTGCCCCCATTGGCGAAGTAACCTCCGGTACCATGTCGCCCTCTTTGGGCAAAGGCATTGGCCTGGGCTATCTGCAAAATGAATACACCGCCCCCGGCACCGAGATTCTCATCAAAGTACGGAACAAGCAACTCAAAGCCCAGGTAGTGAAACTGCCGTTTTATAAACCTACGGTTTAGAGTTCTGAGTCAATGTAACGGAGTTCTGAGTCTTGAGTCCAGAGTCCTGAGTTGGAAACGTGAATTTTTCGGCTCAAGACGCAGAACCTTTGTTGGCGTTTAGGGGCTGTTTTTGAGAAAATAGCCCCTAAACGCCAAATTTTTTCATCTAAATCAGCACTCTTTCCATTCACTCAAGACTCAGCACTCAAGACTCAGAACTCTTTTTATGCCTTCCCTAGACGTTTGCTTCAGCCCAGAGCTGTTGCCCTTGTATAATTTAACCGGAAAGATTGCCGTAGCCGTAGATGTGTTGCGCGCCACCTCCAGCATGGTGACCGCCCTGGCCAACGGCATCACCCACATTGCGCCCGTGAGTGAACTGGAAGCCTGCCTCGCCTACCGCGACCTGGGCTATCTGGTGGCCGCCGAGCGGGACGGCGTCAAAGCCGAAGGGTTTGATTTGGGCAACTCGCCCTTACACTATTTAGAGGAAGACCGCACCGGCCGTCTGCTCGCTATTACCACCACCAACGGCACCCAGGCCATCCGGCTTTCCCGCGCTGCGGATGAAGTACTGGTGGGCGCTTTCCTCAACGTGGGAGCCGTCGCCGACTATCTGCGCAAAGCCAATAAAGACGTAGTCGTGGTCTGTGCGGGCTGGAAAGGCCTGTTCAACCTGGAAGACACCCTTTTTGCCGGTGCCCTGGCTGAACGCCTGGAGGGCGATTTCGAGTTAAACCATGACGCCACGCTGGCCGCCTACCACCTTTACCGAACCGCCAAACCAGACCTGCTGGGTTTCCTCTCCAAATCATCGCACGTGCAGCGGTTGGAACGCCTCCACATCTTAAAAGACATTGAATTCTGCCTGCAGGAAGATACCTACACCGTAGTGCCGGTCTTGAAAGAAGATTTTTTGGTGCCGGCGGAGTAAGGTTCGGCTAAGCGCATGTTTACATTTGAGGTTTGCCGGCTCAACTAACCAGAGAAAGGTTCTGCGGAAGCGTTTTTTGAGCCGCGTAGCAGTGTTACGGGGCGACTTAACCGCGAACGCAGGTTCTTTTTATGGCCGTTTGCAGCGCAAACCTGAAATGTAAACAAGCTCTAAAAGCGAAAGCCTGTTTTGCGGCCTTTTTGGGTGAATTACCTGTAAAACGGGTGCATCCCGGGAGAGTGGGGTACGTGCGTCTTCCCGTCGCTAGAAGGATGAAGCGTAAGTGAGTAATACCACTATTGGTTCCTTTCTGCGCTTTGATTTGGCTTCTTTGGAGAGATGAGGGGGGCATGGAATATGCTGTTCCCTTGGCTTGTCCGCTTTTTACGTGGGTGCAGGTGCGGCTCTTTGCATAGCTTCCGCTAAGCGCTCACGGCCGCGGGGCCCCGCCTTCCCCTCTCGCACTGCCCTTTCGGCCTGAGAAGTTCTCTTCTCTTAGCTGATGTTTTTTCAGGGCCAAAAGCGAGGCGCGCTCGGGGAAGACTGGAACTGGGGAAAGGAACAGAGGTTTGCAGGTGAGCTCTTTTTATTTTAATTGGACTTACCATGGCGCGGATTTACTTGCGTGACTCTTGGTGTGACTGCAATAAGCCACGGAAGTAAATACGCGCCATGGTAGCGGTTATTGGTTGTATTGCCTCCTATCCCCAACAAAGGCGTATTCCCCCCGCGGAGGGGTAGGTTTCGGCGCATCAATCATTCAATAGGGGTATAAGCAAGTTTCCCTAACTCGGCCAGAGGCCGATGGTAACCCACACACGCGGGACGCGAGCGAGAGAAATCAAAGGCTTCCGTTTAGCGGCCGTTTCTTAAAAACAGCCGCTAAACGGAAGCCTTTTGTTTTAGAAGAGCTACCGCAGCTTGGGGTTGTTCTGGTGGCGGTCTTTGTCGCGGGAAGTGCGTTTCTCCATGCCTTTGGCGAAGGCTTCCGTTAGGTTCACGCCCGTCTGGTTCGCCAGCGCGATGAGCACAAACAGCACATCGGCCATTTCTGCCCCCAGGTCTACCTCTTCATCACTTTTCTTGAACGACTGGTCGCCGTAGCGCCGGGCGATGATGCGGGCCACTTCGCCTACTTCCTCGGTGAGGATGGCCAGGTTGGTCAGTTCAGAGAAATACCGGACGCCTACGTCTTTGATCCAGGTATCTACGGCTTGTTGGGCTTCTTCTAGGGTCATCTTTTTTAGTTCTGAGTTCTGAGTCAGGAGTTCTGAGTCCAATTTTTACTCTACAATTCTAATCACTAACAACCAATCACTGTCAACTGACCCGCTTACTCCCGGTTCTGCGAGTCAATGGTGATGGTGATGGGGCCGTCGTTGACGAGGGCCACTTTCATATCGGCGCCGAAGATGCCGGTGGGCACGGGTTTGCCTAGTTCCTGCGCCAGTAGTTGGTGAAACTGTTCGTAGAGCGGGATGGCCACGGCGGGCGGGGCGGCGTTGAGGTAGGAGGGGCGGTTGCCTTTCTTGGTGAGCGCATACAGCGTGAACTGGCTAATGAGCAGGATGCCGCCGTTCACGTCTTGCACGCTCAGGTTCATCTTGTCCTCGGCGTCAGAGAAAATCCGGAGCTGGGCAACCTTTTTGGCCATCCAGGAAAGGTCTTCCGGGGTATCTGTTGAGGTGAAGCCCGCCAGTACCAAGAGGCCTTGCTCAATTTGTCCGGTAACGGTTCCTTCAATGGTGACAGATGCCTGGGACACCCGCTGTAGCACGACGCGCATATTCTCTGAATTGGTTTAATTGGTTTGCCGTTGGTTTAAGCGAATTTTCAGGAAAAGAAGCAAAAAACCATTCACTCCTTCTCTCATTCCCTCAAGCACTCAATCCCGAAGCGGCAAGTTAAAAAGAAAACCCGCAGCCAAGGCCGTGTACCGCACATTCTTCAAATTCTACAGAGCGAACGCTGAAACGGTGGTTTTTCCGTTATTTTTGTATTCCTAACTTTCATGGATGTCGAAAAAGACGATTTATTGGCTGTGCGGTGTGGTGCTTCTGCTGGCACTGGGCTACTATGGGTATTCTAAATGGACGGCCGCCCGGGAAAAGGTGAGCCTCTGGACGCTGGTGCCCGACGATGCCGTCTTTGTGGTGGAAACCAACAACGCGCCGCGCCTCCTGGATCATTTGCAGCAGACCGATATGTGGGCCACCGTGTCCAGAATGCCGTTTGTGCTGCGCATGGAAGACCCCCTGGCCTTGCTGGACAGCCTTTCTGGGGGGCAGAAGCAACTCCGTAATTTCCTCACCAAAAAGAACGTGCTGGTTTCCATGCACGTGCTGGGCCGCACAGAGAATGAGTTGATTTATTACGTGCCCGTCAACACTGTAGCGCAGCACCGCTACATCCGCACGTTGGTAGAGAACCTGGGCAAATCTGGGGTGTACCGCCAAGAGGTGCGCGATTACCAGGGCTTCCAGATCACCGACATCATCCACCGCGACAACGGCAACAATCTTTCGTATTTCAGTTATCATAACAACCTGGTCATCAGCCCTAACTCTGTGCTGGTGGAAGAGGTGATTAGAAAAATAAACCGCGGGCAGCTGGAGTCACCGGCCAAAGACTACGAGAACACCAATTACCTGAGTCAGAATGATGTGTACGCCAACGTTTTCATCAACTACCGGCACGTGCCCGATTTGTTGGGTGTTTTCCTGAAGAAAGACCTGCTGGAAGACGTGAATCTGCTCAGCAGCCTTTGCCGCAACAGCATGCTGCAACTCAAGCTGGAAAACAACCGGCTGTTCATGAACGGTTTCTCCAATCCAGAGACGGTAGAAGGTTCTTTGTACAACAGAATTCAAGGGCACGAGGCCAAAACGTTCAACCTGCGCGAGGTACTGCCGGTGCGGGCGGCCATTGTGCTGCACATGGGCCTGAACAAAATGAATTCCCTCCGGAAAAATCCCGGCCCGCCAGAAGGTTCTTTTCTGGATTCTTTGTCCGGTTCTTTTGTGGGCGAGTTGGGCCTTTGTTACCTGGAAGCCTATGACACCAAGTCCAGCCCCGAGAAGGTTCTGTTTGCGCAGTCCGCTAACCCGCGTTTCACGCAGGAAATGCTGAACCGCCTGCAACCTGGCCAAACCATGGGCACCGTTGAAAAGCACGGTACGCACACCATCCGGTTGCTCACCGCCCGCGAACTGCCCCAGCAACTGTTCGGCGACGTGTTCAAAGGCTTTGAGCAGACGTATTACACCACCCTGCAGAACTACATCCTGTTCACCGATGACGTAGCCACCATGCGGTCTCTGCTCACCGAGGTGGAGGAAGGCAAAGTCTGGAGTAAGTCTGAGGCCCTGGAGCCGTTTCTGAATGAATCGCAGCAGAAAGACAACCTGGGCCTGTTCGTGAATACCAGCCATGCCTGGAACCTGCTGTTGCGTTCCATGAGCCCGCAGAAACAGGGAAGCCTGCTCAGTAACAGCACCATTGTCAAGAAATTCAACTATCTCAGTGTCCAGTTCAGTGCCCAGGGAAAACAGTATTACACTAGTTTCCTGCTGCGGCACCAGGAAGAATCAAGGGTGAAAGCGGTGTTGGCGAGCCAGGGCATCAGGCAGGAAGAAACCTTTGATTTCAAGAGCCGCCTCATCTCCCCGCCGTTCCTGACGCAGTTTGCGGTAGACAACAGTAATGAAGTAGTGGTGCAGGACTCAGCGTTGGTGCTGTACGGCATAGGCACAGACAAAGGCCGCCACAACTGGAGCGATACGCTTTCTTCACGGGTAATGGGGCCGGTGCTGCAATATCCGTACGGCGCAGACAAACGCCCCAAATACTTCTTCGCCACCACCAACAGCCTGCATTGCATGGACAAGAACGGGGCAGAGGAAGAGAACTTTCCGTTCACGCTCGGCGATTCCATCAGGCTGCAGCGCCTCACCGTCTTTGACTACGACAAAACCGGCGATTACCGGCTGGCCGCCGATGATAACCTGGGCAATCTTTTCATTCTGGACATGCAGGGGAACCTACAGCCGGGCTTTAACCCCATGCGCCTGGACAGCCGTCTGGCCGCCCCGCCCCAGCACGTAAAAGTGAACGGCCGCAATGTGGTACTGGCGGTGCTGGAGAATGGGTACATCCACGCCTTCGGGACGCAGGGCGAGCCGTACCCGGGCTTCCCCATCAACCTGAACGCCAACCTCCGCTCGGGGCTTTTCCCTAAAGTGGGCATTTCGTTCCGGCGCTCGCTGTTCACCACCGTAACCCAAGATGGCCAGGTGATCACGTTTGACTTAACCGGTGAGGTCACCAAGCGCGAGCAGCTTTTACGCCCAGACCGCCGCAGCACGTTCCAACTGGTGCCCGAGGCAGGAGGGAAGTCCTTTATCATCGCCCGCTCAGACCCCGGCCGGGTGGCTTTGTTCGGGCAGGACGGGAAACTCCTGCTAGACCGCCGCTTTGTGACGGCATCGGCCAAAGAAGTGCAGTATTACCATTTCGGCGGAGACCGCAAGCTGTACGTGATTTGGGAAACCGGCCCGCGCAAAGCGTATCTGTTTGATGTGCAGGCCCAACCTTTAGGGAAAGAGCCCCTTACTACCAGCTACCCGGTAACCGTGCGCTACAACGAGGTGCAAAACCAATACACCATTTTCTCTACCCACCACAAGCTTCTGCAGAAAACGGTGGTGCAAGGCCGCTAGTAAGTTTGCCTTATCAGAAATTCCCGGGCTTTGGGGTGACTTCCGTTTTGAGGCTGATTTAGGGAAAACGGGCCGGAAACGCGCAAACCTGTGAGGTCTTGGGGACCTCACAGGTTTCCAAGACCGCTCTTTCGGAGTTCCACTCTCCTTCTTTTGCCCGTGGTTCCCGGCAGAGGGTAACTCGGCAACAGCTTGCTTCCGGAGTGGAACTCCCGAACAGCAAGGGTTTTGCTAAGGTGTTTTTGGGCTGTTTTGCGGAAAACAGGCTCTAAACGCGCAAACCCGCTTCCCTGGCCTGTTCCCGATACAGCGGAAGGAAATTGACTCGTCGGCCATTCCTATCGTTTGGTTTGTTAAGGGACAGAGCCAGCAAAGGAGGCTGGGAAATATTTTTTTAAAAACTATATGTATATACATTAATTGTCTATACATTTGCATCACTTAAACAGTAAGTCAAAAAGAAATGAAACTAAGAAACACTGTATTGGCTGCGCTGGTAGCGTTGGTCACATTCGCCTTCGCCGGTAAAGGCGTGGAGTACAAAGTTGTGAAAAACCAGTCTAAAGTGAGCTGGAAAGGCACCAAGGTGACGGGTGAGCACGCAGGCGCGATCAGCATTGCTAGTGGTCAGCTCAGCAGCGATGGCAAGAACATCTTGGGAGGTTCTTTTGACATTGACATGAACTCCATCACTTGCTCAGACATCACAGACCCTAAGAGCAACCAGGATCTGGTGGGCCACCTGAAGTCAGATGATTTCTTCGGGACGGCTAAGCATCCGAAGGCTACGTTGGTGCTCACGAAAGTTACCCCCACCAAAACCAAGGGCCAGTACCTGGTGAACGGTGATTTGACCATCAAGGGCATCAAGAAACCGGTTCAGTTCCCGGCTACCATCACGCACGCTGGAAACCAGATCAAAGCCAAAGCCAACATCAAAGTGGACAGAACCAAATATGACATCAAGTACGGTTCAGGCTCTTTCTTTGACAACCTGGGCGACAAAGCCATCAGCAACGAGTTTGACTTGAATGTTGATTTAGTGGCTCAGAGGTAAGTTGATTTCAGAAAATACCTTTCAAACAAAAAGGCTATGCTCTACAAGGGTATAGCCTTTTTGTTTGTACAGATCGAATTTTATTCTACAATTGGTTCCTTTCTGCGCTTTGGCCTCTGCCTGGTACTGGCTTCTTTAGAGCGATTGGCAGGTGCATGCAATCTGCTGTTCCCTGGCTTGTCTGCTTGTTGCGTGGGTGCAGGTGCTGTGTTGTTTCATAGTTTCCGCTAAGCGCTCACGGCCGCGGGGCCCCGTCTTCCCCTCTCGCACTGCCCTTTCGGCCTAAGAAGTTCTCTTCTCTTAGCTGAGGTCTGTCTATGGCCAAAAGCGAGGCGCGCTCGGGGAGGACGGGAACTGGGGAAAGTACTTGTAGAGACCAGGCCGTGCCTTCTCTTACACGCATTCCTGTCTCCTGCAAAGGCGTATTCCCCTGCTCAGAACTAATCTTGTAGGGAAAATTTCTTTTCTTGCTGTTCGGGAGTTCTACTCCCAAACCTGCCTGCTGCGGAGTTCCACTCCGCCGGGAGCCACGGGTAAAAGAAGGGGAGTGGAACTCCCCGGCAGCTTGCTTCTGGAGTGGAACTCCAGAAGAGCGGCTTAGTTTTATGGAAGTTTCAGAAACTAAATAGCCGCTCATTTTTCCCTACAAGATTAGGCTCGGAGGGGTAGGGATGGGTTCTGCACGCATTCCCATCTGCTTATCATTTCAATAATGGTATGAACGTGAACCTTCTTTTAAGGCGTTTACAGGCTGATTTCCTGAAATCAGGCCAAATACGGACTTCGCCTAGGAGAAATTTATTGGTTGGTGAGCCAACCTTTGCGGTAAAAGTAATAAACCATGCCAGATACGATGAGCCCCATAATGCCTAGCAAAGTAACGTAGCCGTAGGGATGATACAGTTCGGGCATGTTGAGCGGGTTGATGCCGCCCCTGGGGTTTTCGCGCGAGAAGTTCATGCCGTACAGCCCCACAATAAAGCTTAAGGGGATGAAGATGGTGGAGATGATGGTTAAGACTTTCATGACCTCGTTCATGCGGTTGCTTACGTTGGACAGGTACAGGTCTGTAAGGCTGCTGGTGATCTCCTTGTAGTTGTCTACCAGGTCAATGAGCTGTACGGCGTGGTCATAGATGTCTTTGAAGTAGATTTTGAGGTCATGCGGAATAAGCTGCTCGTCCATGCGCAGAATTTCGTTGATCTTATCCCGCTCTGGCCAGACAATACGGCGTATTTTCACTACTTCGCGCTTGAGATCCAGAATCTGGCTCAGCAGTTTTTTGCTGGGGTTCTCGAACAGGCAGTCTTCCAGTTCCTCGGCATACTCGCCCAGTTGGGCCATGGCCGGGAAATAATGATCCAGCACTACGTCCATGATGGCATAGGCCACATACATGGCAGACTTCTTCCGGATAGACCCTTTGCCCACCTTGATCCGTTCGCGGAGCGGGTCTAGGCAATCTTCGTAGTCGCTTTGGAAGGTGAGCACGTAGTTGGGGCCGGTGAAGAGGGAGAGTTGGTCATCGTCCAGCTCGTGCCCGGGCGTGAACGCGATCATGCGGGACACAATGAACAGGCGGTTATGGTCTTCCTCTACCTTGGGCCGCTGGTAGTCATTGATCACATCTTCCATCTGTAGGGGATGGATCTGGAAGTCGGCCATAATGCGCTCCAGCAGCTTAATACTGCCGTAGCCGCGCACGTCAATCCAGTGCCGCGCGTGCGGAGCTTGGTGGAACGCTTCCAGCAGAGTGTCATAGTCGGCGAACTCCCGGGATTCATGCAGGTTTTCGTCAAAAGAGACCAGAAACAGCCGGGGGGGCAGCGCCTGCGCCGAGATGGTCAACGAGCCGGGCTTTTGGCCAACGCTTCTTTCCAAGATACTCTTGGTGGGCTGTTTAGAAAGAATGGGAGGAATGCGCATGTGGGTTCTGGGAATAGACGTAACCGGGTAAGCTGGACTTGATACGTAAACCGGAAAGGTAGGGATAAACCTGCTTCGGCGCTATTTTTTGGAAAACAGGGCTAAAACGCTATACCAGAGGCGGCGTTTCGTTTTGGAGAGTGCCGCCGCCTTTCTGCAGCAAGCCCTCTATCTGGGCAAGCAGGCTAGTCCTGACTTCTAAAGTAAGGCGGCAATCCAGGTTGAAGTCCTGCTGTTTAACGGGCAGGTCAAAGTCTTTCACCACTTTCATGATCTCGTTCATCTGTTCGTACCCGAACCGCACGGTGAGGAGCGCGGTTTCATGGCCTTCCACCACCTGGGCTTGTTCCAGCGCTTCCGCGGTAGCGGTTTTGTACGCGTGGATCAAACCGCCCACCCCTAGTTTCACGCCCCCGAAGTACCGGATCACCACCACCAGCACGTTGCTCAGCCCCAAAGACTTGATCTGCCCCAGAATAGGGTCGCCGGCCGAATGGTTGGGTTCGCCGTCATCGTTGGCGCGGTACGTGGCTTTGTCGGCCCCCAGCAGGTAGGCGTAACAGTGGTGGCGGGCATCAAAGTACTGTTTCCGGAGGCCGAGCAGGATGTTTTTCACCTCTTCCTCGGTGCGCACCGGGTAGGCTTTGGAGATGAACTTGCTGCCCTTCTCTTTGTACAGTCCCTCTGCGGGCGCGGCAATGGTGCGGTAGGTGTCCTCCATGGAGCGCAAAAATACGAAACGAATCAGAATAGCAGCCTTCCCCGTTTTAGGGGTGTTTTTGGGAAAATGGCTCAAAAAGGGAATAAGGGAACCCGTTTCTCTGGAGGCACCACCAGAAGCCAGGGCGCGCCTGATTTGTTTTGCTTTGCGTAACTTCGCGCCCCATGATGTCTTCTGAACCCTACCTGCTTTCCTTCCGGTGCCTGCCCGATGCCAGCGGCACGTTGATTTCCACCCAGGATGCCACCGGCCTCCCCTTTGCCGCCAGGCGCGTCTTTTGGGTGTTCGCCCAGGCGCAGGAAACGGAGCGGGGCGGCCATGCCCACCGCACCACCCAAGAAGTTTTGACGGTGGTGCAGGGAAGCGTACGGGTGGTAACGGAGACGGCCCAGGGAAAAGAAGTATTTGCGTTAGCTACGCCTGCCCAAGGGCTGTACATTCCGCCGTTCTGCTGGATTACGGTACACCCATCGCCCGGTGCCATTCTCTGCTGCATGACCTCCACCGTTTTTGAGGAGACGGATTATATCAGGGACAGAGAAGAATTTGAAAGTTTTATTTCAAAATAGGCGAAAGCAAACCCTCTTTCCGTAAAGTTGTTTTCTAAGAGCTTGTTTACATTTGAGGTTTGCAGGCGAAAACGGCCAGAGAAAGGTTCTGCGGAAGCGTTTTTTGAGCCGCGTGACAGCGCTATGGTACTAGGAAAAGGTGAACGCAGGTTCTTTTTATGGCCGTTTGCAGCGCAAAGATGAAATTTAAACATGCTCTAAAAAGGGCAAGACCACATGAAGGTTCTTAGGTATACAGCTGACTACGAAAAAGAATGGAATGACTTGGTGGAAAGTGCAAAGAATGGCCATTTTATGTTCCAGCGGCATTACATGGAATACCATTCCCATAGGTACCAGGATGCGTCCCTCCTGTTTTTCCGTAAACAGAAGCTAGTAGCCGTGCTGCCCGCCCATTTGGACGGCGGCGTTTTTGCCACGCACAAGGGACTTACCTTTGGGGGGGTGATTTGTGATGCCGCAATGACTTTTTCTATGATGCGGGAGGTGTTCGCCTCGCTTTTGGAATATTTAAAGGAACAGAAAGTTTACACGATATTCTATAAAGCTATCCCTTATTGTTACCATAGAATACCAGCCAGCGAAGATATTGCCGTTTTGACGCTGTTAGGCGCACATCTAGCAGCAAGAGATTTAATCAGCGTCATTGACCTAAAGGCTCCCCCGGTAAAGTATTACCGGGGTGTAAGATGGTCTATCCAGAAAGCGCGTAAAATAGGGCTTCGCGTTCAGAAAAGTGAGGAGTGGGAAGGATTCATGGATATTATGCAAAATATTCTCCAGAGGAAATATGGCCGCCAACCGGCTCATGCTTCCTCTGAATTGGTGCAGCTAGCAAAGCGGTTTCCGGAGAATATTCAACTGTATGGGGTATATGATGGAGGTAAGTTGTTAGGTGGAAGCGTATTGTTTATATCTGAACAGGTTGTTCATGCCCAGTATTTAGGGATGAACGAAGAAGGCAGAAGGCTCCGAGCCCTACCTTTTTTCTTAGATACTATTTTTACTCAGTTTAAAAGTACAAAACGCTATTTTAGCTTTGGATCTTCCCAGGATGGAGAGTACGTAAACGAGAGTCTGTACTATTTCAAAGAAAGCATGGGTGCCCGAGCAATGTTACAGGAACAATACCTTCTTTCCTTCAACTAAAATTTTCTTCAAAGCTCAGGCATACCATGCACGTTCCCTTTTTTACCTTCCGTGATTTTCCGGTTGGGCTTCAGCAGCGGGTAGAAGAGGCCCTCTTGACGGAGTTGCGGAAAAACCAGCTCATATTGGGGCCTTCCGTGACGGGGTTCGAGCAGGAATTTGGCCGCTATTTGGGTGGAAGAGAAGTGATTGGGGTGGGAAATGGGTATGATGCCCTGGTGCTGAGTCTGCGGGCCTTGGGAGTAGGCCCCGGCCATGACGTGGTGGTGCCCGCCAACGGCTACATTGCCACCATCAATGCGGTGCAGCAGGTGGGAGCCAAACCCGTCTTTGCCGAGCCCGACAGCCAAACGTATAACATCACCGCCGCCACCGTTTTACCGGTGCTTACGCCTCGTACCAGTGTCATCCTGCCCATTCATTTATATGGCCAGAGCTGCGAAATGGAAGAACTCCTGCACCTGTGTCAGAGCCATAACCTAAAGCTAGTAGAAGACTTCGCGCAGGCGCAGGGCGCGTTGTATAACGGCAAACCAGTGGGCACGTTTGGGAAGGTAAACGCCACCAGTTTCTACCCCACCAAAAACTTAGGCGCCGTAGGTGATGGCGGTGCGGTAGTCACCCAAGATAGCGGCATTGCCAGTTGGGTAAGGCAACACCATAATTATGGACAGTCCAGGCGGTATGAGTATGCGCAGGCAGGCGTCAACTCCCGCCTTGATTCTCTTCAGGCGGCCGTATTGTCAGTAAAGCTTTCCTGCCTGGATGTCCTAAATACGGAGCGAAAACGGTTAGCGGCAATCTACCAGCAGGCCTTGGCCGGAGTAGGTGACCTTTGCCTACCTTGGGTAGTTTCTACGGGCACAGACCACATTTACCACTTATACGTCATCCGTACCAGCCGCCGAGATGCCCTGCAGGAGTTCCTCCAAAAGAAAGATATCCAGACGTTGGTGCACTACCCGGTGCCGCCCCATTTCCAGCCAGCCTACCGGCAGTTGGGATACCGCCGGGGCGATTTCCCCCTCACTGAAGAACTAGCCAGCACCAGCCTGAGCCTGCCTCTCTTCCCCGGTATGACGGAGTTGGAGCAGGCCTGTGTCATAGAGCAGATTCAGCATTTCTTCGGCTGAAAGCCAGCCTCCTTCTTTGCTCTGTTTCAAGGCTGATTTTCCAAAAGGAGCCCTTAAACAGCTGGTAGATTCTGCAACAGAGATCAATTCTTAGTAGTTTGCGCCATGGCCGGAAAGCAGCACATGAAACAATTCCTACAAGGCTCCATTTGGTCGGCATTGTCCACCGTAGCCCGTGCAGGTAGTGCCTTGGTGGTCAATAAATTATTCGCCGTCTATTATGGGCCCAGTGGAATTGCTTTGTTGTCTCACTTTCAAAGCCTTGTTGCACTGCTCACCACGCTGCCCAATAGTGGCGTGAATGTGGGCTTGGTCAGACACCTGGCCCAAGGCAATGTGCGTGATGAAAGATACGCTTCCTTTTTTTGGGCGGGCCTTTGGCTTAACCTGATCACTTTTGTAGGGGTTCTAGGAGGCATTTTCATCTTCCCGTCCTTTTTTTTGGATCGGTTTGATGTCAACGAAGTAATCCAGGGAAATGGAGGTTACGTGTTGCTTGGGGTATTTCTGATTACCCTGCTGCTGCTCCATCTTTTTTGGCTTTCTGTATTGCTGGCCAGGCAAGCCCTGCGCGCGTATGTCTTCTTAAGCCTCTTGACCAGTGGCTGCACCATTACGGTGATGTGGTGGTCTGTTGGGAATGTAACTCTACCGGTAGTGCTATTCTTGTTTTTGGCTGGGCAGGCCATTAGTGGGGTAGTGGGAGGTGTTGTCGTCTATTGCAAAGCATACCTTCCTAAGTGGCACATTGAATTGTCTAAGGAATCTTTCCGGGAATTAGGCAAATTTGTTCTCATGGCGGTCTCCACGCTAGTGGGCGGTAAACTCGCCGATTTTATTGTGCGGGAAGTAGCTATCAGCCGGTTTTCACTTCATGACACGGGCATGTGGCAGGCGGTTGTCCGAATCTCAGATAGCTACACCATGGTATATACCTCAATTTTAGGGATGGTCTATTACCCAAAGGTAGCTTCTTTAGTAACAGAGGAAGATGAATTAAAGAGGTATATAAGGACAATCTTCCTTACGTTAGTACCCCTGCTTGGAGTCTCACTGTTACTGGTGTCAGGGCTGCGGGAATATCTTATCCTGCTCCTATTCAACAAAGATTTTTTACCCGCACAAGCACTTTTTGACTACCAACTAATCGGAGACTTTCTGAAGATGGTGGCATGGATATTATCATACGTAATAGCTGTGCGTGCTCAATTGAAATTATACATCTGCATACAACTGTTTTTCCCGCTGGTCTGTCTCCTGTTGGTGAAGGCGCTTATTCCAATATATGGAATAGAAGGCCTGCCTTTGGCAGGTGCTATTGGGAACGGTTTGTATCTGGTATTTCACCTATATCTGTTCCGTTCATACCTTTTTTACAAATGAGCGTGCCACTGGTTTCCATCATCTGCCTTTGCTATAACCACGCTGCGTTCCTGCGCGAGGCCTTGGACTCTGTTTTGGCGCAAACATATCCTAACCTGGAAGTGCTGGTGGTAGATGACCTGAGCACAGACAGGAGTGTGGAGATTATGGAGGAGTTTGCGCGGGAATTCCCGCAGATCAGGTTTATCCGGCACGGCCAGAACGTAGGCAACTGTGCCTCGTTCAATGAAGCCCTGCAACTCAGCCGGGGGGAGTTCATCATTGATTTTGCCACCGATGACGTCCTGCACCCCGAGCGGGTAGCCCAACAGGTAGCGGCGTTCGGGCAACTGCCCGCTTCTTACGGAGTAGTGTACACCAACGCCGAACTCATAGACGAACAATCTGCTTCCCTGGGCTTTTTCTACGCCCGGTCTGCCACTGGGCAGATCAGCCCGAGGCCGGCTCAAGGAGAGGTCTTCTCAGAGGTTTTGGGCCGATATTTCATTTGCCCGCCCACCATGATGATACGGCGGCAAGTGCTGGAGGAACTGGGAGGCTATGACCCTGCACTGGCCTATGAGGACTTTGATTTCTGGGTGAGATCGGCACGTAACTGGGACTATTATTTCCTGGATCAGCCTTTGTGCAAGCGCCGGATGCATGCGAAGTCACTCTCCAGAAAAGTGTACCAGAAAGGAGACAAGCAGTTGGCTTCTACCATCAAAGTCATCCAAAAGGCCCAAAAGTTAATCAGAACTCCGCAGGAAAGAGAGGCCTTGAGCACCAGAATAAGGTATGAGGCGCGGCACGCCTATCTTACCGCCAATTATCCAGAGGCGGCCCAGCTGTTGCATCTGTTGAGAGAAGAGCAGGGAATGACGGTTACCTACAGAATCCTGCACCTGCTTACGAAGCAACAGGTGCCGTTGCAGTTCCTGCGGCGGTGGTACCACCGGTGGAGGTACGGAGGTACCGCCGCATAAAATTCTGGATCAATTGCGTGAAAACCTGGTCTGTTCCCAGGCCAGAACCGCTTTGGATGGAGCCGGTGTTCAAGACCGCATGAGCGGCAGAAAGCGCCGTGAAGGTTATCTCACCGCCGCCGGTACCATCCCAGGCAGCGTCTTTTTCTTTGTGCACCGTTTCTGCCCCCGCAGAAGTTTTGTTCAATCCTTTGGCTAGCACCAGCGTATGGGCGGGGGTACTCCAGGTGGTTTTGTCGGTTTCATCTCCGCAAATGGGAACGTTGTCCAGCCCTTTTTCACCGAAGCGGTCTCCTTTTTTTACGTGGGTGCCTTCAAAAAGCCAATGGGCAGGTTGCAGAACCTGGTACGGGGCGTACGTGCCCATGCCGGGTTCGGTGAAGTGGGCACCCATAAGCTGCGCCTCGGGGTGAGGGGTGTGCCGCCAGAGACCGCCTCTTTTGGCCTCGTTTTGGAAAAAAGAGGCGTTTTTCCGGCATTCTAGCTGGGTAAAGTTCTGGTGCCAGCGTACCTGCCAGTACACCTGATTTCCGCCTAGCGCAAGCAAAGGTTTATGCTGTTGAAAAACCAGGTTTCGTAAGGCGGTATACATTTTCTCAGAGAAATACTCGGCGTGGTACGCGAGCACCAGCACCTGATAGGTTGCTAGAAGATCAGGATGGGCTTCCAGGAAATAGTCTGGGTAGAGGTCTGCTTGGTGGTGTCGGGAAAACCAATGGTAGATATTGGCCTCAATCCGGAGGTTATGCTGAAGGGGGTGGGTGCCGGAATAGCTTAGGGCAGTGTTGGGCCGCAGGGAAGAGACTAGAGGCGCGTAGCCTTCGCCCAGCGCGTTCCGGTAGAACGACTGGCCACCGTACGCGTTGTACGCCAGCCAGGTGGTCACGGGGGCCAGCACGGCAACTTTAGACGCGGGGGCAGAAACGCCTACCAGAAAATGAATCTCAGAAGAACCTTTCAGAGTTGGGTTGGTCAGCAAGGCGCGGTAATATCCTGGGGCAGCCGTGAGAGGCAACGTAAACTGCCAGCCAATAGACCAGTGACAGCCTTCTTGCGCTTCCTGCACGGCCTCTTTCTGCGGCAATTGGTCAAAGAAGCGTTCGGTGAGTTCATGCCACCCGTTGTTTGCCCCGCAATGCTGCAGCCGGAGGGTATTCTGCGGGAGATCGGCTTTGAGGTGGAAAGAGACGGTCTCGCCGGGTCTGTAGAAAAATTTGTCGGAGTACCCTTCCAGCGGCTGCGGCACCATGTCTGGCGTTACGTCATCAAGGGGCATAGCGGGCTGGGGGCGTAGTCGCCAGGCGAAGTGCTTGAGCGGCCCAACCGTTCTTAGCAGAAATTTATTTACTCGTTTACTGAGCCTCATAAGCAACCGGCGTAGCGACAAAGATACGTTCACCCTTGCCCAGTCCCAATCTGGCTTGTTCTTCTGGGGTGCGGGCAAGGGCATATTCTACCTCTTTTACTTTAAACCCCTGGGCAGCCACCCGCCGGGCGAAGTCCTGGCCGTAGTTCCTGAACCGGTCGGCCTGGCCGTACGCCTGTAACCGTTGGTGGGGGGTGAGGGCATGGGCAACTTCCAGCGTTTTTTCCTGCGGGTGCAGACGGGCCTGCAACAAAAGCTGGCCGGTAGGCCGAAGCACGCGCCGCAGTTCCTGCAGGGCTTGCTTATCTTGGGGCACGTGGGCCAGTACGTGGGAGCAAAGAACCAGGTCAAATGAGGCCGAGGGGTAGGGCAGGGCCTGTAGGTCAACCTGATCCATGGCTACCGGTGAGGTCAGGTCGGCGCTGCGGTAGTTCAGGTTCAGGAGGTTTCTCAGGCGTTTTTGTAAAATAGGCTCCGGAGCCATGTGCAGGGCATCCAAGGCACGTTCCTGTATTCTTACTTGCTCCTGCAGATAGAGCCACAGCAGGCGGTGGCGCTCCAGGGTATGGCACCGCGGACAAAGGGCCTGAAGACGGCGCTCATTCCCGAAGGGCAGAAACGTTCTGAAGGAACCCTCACACAGCGGGCAAAACACCTTATTGCCCAGGTACAGCCAGCCTCTGGAAAGCCAGAAAAGCTTTCGCAGAGAAAGCCGGGCGTTGGCCGGAAGTATTTTCTTTAACAGCGGCAAAAGCATAGAGGCGGGTAAGGTGTTTTTCAAAGTTAAATAAAACCGCTGTTTCCCGGGCAGAGATAAATACTGACACCTTGTAAGAGGATTTTACGTAGTAGAAGAATTGGAAATATGGCGTTGGAATAGCAGGTTTGCGTACGAGTTCGGCTCAGTCATCAAGCATTCTGCTTAAAAAGTAATATATTTGTTCTTCCATATCTAAAGAATTTATGATTAATAATGCCTTAGCCACCCGTTCAGAGGTGATGATATATGTGGAGAAGTTCCTGGACACGGCCCTACCTGAGTTCCTGAAATCTGTGGAAGATAGCTGGCAGCCCGCCGATTTTTTGCCAGACGCCAGAATGGATTCGTTCTTTGACGAAGTCCGTGATTTGAAAGAGCGCGCCCGGGAGCTTTCCTATGACTTACTTGCCGTTCTCATTGGCGACACCATCACCGAGGAGGCCCTGCCTACCTATGAGAGCTGGATCATGAGCATCAAAGAGGTGAACACCAACCCCAACAGTTCCTGGATGAAGTGGAACCGCGGCTGGACTTCTGAGGAAAACCGCCACGGCGATTTGCTTAACCGCTACCTGTACCTGACCGGCCGCATTGACATGCGCCAGATGGAAGCCTCTACCCAATACCTGATTGCCGACGGCATGGACATCAAAACCGATGATGACCCGTACCGCAGCTTCGTCTACACCTCGTTCCAGGAAACGGCGACCAACGTGTCGCACCGCCGCGTGGGCGCCCTGGCCAAACAAGCCGGCGAAACCACGCTGTCCAGAATCTGCAACTACATTGCCGCCGATGAAGGGCGCCACGCCAAGGCGTACAAAACTTTTGTGAAGAAAATCTTTGAGGTAGACCCGTCTGAGATGATGATCGCCTTTGAAGACATGATGCGCAAGAAGATTGTGATGCCCGCCCACTACCTGCGCGAACTAGGCATTGACCAAGGCCAGACCTTCGGGCACTTCACAGATGCCGCCCAGCGCATTGGCGTGTACACGTCTTCAGACTACGTGGAGATCATGGAAACCCTCATCAGAGAATGGAAAATCTCCAGCATGACCGGGCTCAACGAAGCCGGTGAACGCGCCCGCGACTACTTAATGGGCCTGCCCAACCGCCTGCGCCGGGTGGCCGACCGGTTGCGCGTCCCAGAACTGCAATACAAGTTCAAATGGATTGACAACTAAGCGCCAAGCCGTTTTCGGCCTCTTTTCCATAAAACAAAACAAAAACGCCCCTCAGATTTCTGAAGGGCGTTTTTGTTTTCAATCACTCTTTATACACCATCTAACTGTTGCAACTGATGTTACGCAGAAAGCACTTCACTCCCGCTCAGTGGGGACTCCGCTAATGCGTTTCGGGGCTGGTTTCAGGAAAACAGGCTTGAAACGGCATTGGCGTAGACGCTCGCAGGTTTAAAGACGCTACGAGGTCTTTGGAGCGGGCGGCATCGCGGAAGCAGGCGCGAGACTCCTGTCTCGTGACAAAGGATGAAGCGAGTCTCCAGACTCGCCGGGAGCCACCAGCAAGATTGCGTAACGTCAGTAGGCAATTGCTGGAGCGACTGGAGCGAAAAGTACGCCTTAGTTTTTGCCCACCACCTGCACGCCTTTCCAGAAGGCAATGAAGCCTTCAATCTCTTTTGCGGTCTCCTCCTGCGGTTTTGGGTACGTCCAGGCGGCATCTGGGTTCTCAAAATGGCCCACCTGCACCGAATAATACGACGCCTCCCCTTTGCGGGAACACACAGAATGCCGGTTGCTGGGTTTGAAGAACTCCCACCGCAGCGAGGAAGGCGGAAAGTAATAGTTTCCGTCTACTTCAATGGTGGTGTCACTCTCGGCAAGAATCGTATTTTTCCAGATGGCGCGCATAAAAGAAATGGTATTATGTTGATGATTCAATAGGACTTATTTTTGTTATTTACTCCTTTTAAGGCAGAAGGTTACCTTTCACAAGAACATTTCCGTTTACACGTTGTTAGTGATAGATACAAGAGACAGGACGTAAGACACAAGATTTTTTCACTACTTGCCTTTGGTGTGGCGCTCGCCATTAGCGGGTATGGTATAGAAAAGCATAGTACCTGGCAGGTAAGTTCTGTGTCTTACGTCCTGTATCTTGTGTCTACAAAACGAATTTTATGGCAGCCGGATATAGATTCACCGATTACGTTCCGGAGGAACCCAAAGACAAGGGCTTTGACTCGTTGCTCCAGATTTTCCTCCAATTGATTACCCTCACCGCCGGTGACGTGGCCGAAGCCATGTCTTGGATGAGTGAGATGGACAAGCGCTACAACCTCACCGATGATTCTTACGGGCTGGGCGATTTCTTTGAAGACCTCAAGAAAAACGGCTACATAGATGACAAAGGCCCCGACGGGCAGTTCAAGCTACAGGCCAAGGGCGAGCAGAAAATCAGGAAAAGCGCGCTGGAAGAAATCTTCGGGAAACTGAAGCGGGGAGGCCGCGGAAACCACACCACGCCCAAAACCGGCATTGGCGACGAGGCCTCGGCCGACCGCCGTGAGTTCCGCTTCGGCGATGCGCCCGAGCAAATTGAACTCACCGAGTCCATCCGCAACGCGCAGATTCAGCACGGCATTTCAGATGATTTCTTCCTCACCGAGCAAGACCTGGAGGTAACCGAGCGCGAGCACAAAACGCAGACCAGTACCGTGCTCATGATAGACATCTCGCACTCCATGATTCTGTACGGCGAAGACCGCATCACGCCCGCCAAGAAAGTAGCCATGGCCCTGGCCGAACTGGTGAAAATCAAGTACCCCAAAGACAACCTGGACATTATTGTGTTCGGGAACGATGCCTGGCAGATTACGGTCAAAGACTTGCCGTACCTCATGGTGGGGCCGTACCACACCAACACCGTGGCCGGGCTGGAACTGGCCATGGATTTGCTGCGCCGCCGCAAGACCAGCAACAAGCAGATCTTCATGATCACCGACGGTAAACCCACCTGTTTGAAAGAAGGACTGAAGTACTATAAAAACAGTTTCGGGCTAGACCGCAAAGTGGTGAACAAGACGCTGAACCTGGCCGCGCAGTGCCGTCGGCTGAACATTCCCATCACCACCTTCATGATCGCCACAGACCCGTACCTGCAGCAGTTTGTGGAGGAATTCACCCAGGTGAACAACGGGCAGGCGTACTACAGCAGCCTCAAAGGTCTGGGAGATTTGGTGTTCCGGGACTACGGCCGCAACAAGAAGAAACGGATGTGATTCATCTGCCGCCGTTTTCAGGCTGTTTTCTTAAAAGGAGCTTGAAAACGGAATTGGAGCTGAGCGTTCGGGTTATTTGCCTCCCTTGGGCTTGTTGAGAAGGTTGCCCCAAATGCCCCACCCAATGCTAATGGCAATCATGAGGTAGAAGACAGGTTTGTCAATGACGTGGGTCATACGTAACAAAGCACCGGTAACCGCAAGAGCGGTGGCTGCAAAATAGGCCAGGGAGGACATTTTCATAGAAAGTAAAATCAAAAATAAACATAGATAAAATTTTCTGTTTTCGGCCTGTTTTCTGGAAAACAAGCTCAAAACCATCAGCACTCAACCATCAGCAATTAAAAGCATGCTTTATACAGATATACCTGCAGAGCAACTGCAAAAAATCAAGACCCTGGGCCAACTGAAGGCCGCCGGCTATGAGCCGCGAAGCGTGAAAGAAGAACTGCGCGCCAACCTCATCAAAAAACTGAGCAGCGGCGAAGAAGTGTTTCCCGGCATTTACGGCTACGAGGAAACCGTGATCCCAGACCTGCAACGCGCCATTTTGAGCCGCCACCACATTAACCTGCTGGGCTTGCGCGGTCAGGCCAAGACCCGTATTGCGCGTCTGTTGGTGCAATTGCTGGACGAGTACATTCCCGTAGTGGCCGGTTCTGAACTGAACGATGACCCCTTGCAGCCGCTTTCCCGCTTCGCCCTGGACCAGATTGCCCACCACGGGGATGAAACCGCCATCGGCTGGCTCCACCGCGACGAACGCTACACCGAGAAACTGGCCACGCCAGACGTGTCGGTGGCCGACTTAATCGGCGACGCCGACCCCATCAAAGCGGCCACTCTGAAGCTGCCGTACTCAGATGAACGCGTGATTCACTTCGGCTTAATCCCGAGGGCGCACCGCGGTATCTTCGTGATCAATGAACTGCCCGATTTGCAGGCCCGGATTCAGGTTTCCTTGTTCAACATTCTGCAGGAAGGCGACATCCAGATCAGGGGGTTCAAGATCAGGCTTCCGTTGGACATTCAGTTTGTGTTCACCGCCAACCCCGAGGACTACACCAACCGGGGTTCTATTGTAACCCCGCTCAAAGACCGGATTGACTCCCAGATCATCACGCACTACCCCAAAAGCATTGAGATTGGGAAAAGCATCACCAAACAGGAGGCGCGTATTACCAAAGCCCAGCAGAACCGCGTGAAAGGCCATGAACTCATCCATGACTTGGTGGAGCAGATTGCCTTTGAGGCCCGCGAGAGTGAGTACGTAGACGCCAAAAGCGGGGTCTCGGCCCGTCTAACCATCTCGGCGTACGAGAGCGTGGTGAGTGCTGCCGAAAGACGCGTGCTCCTCAACGGCGAAGCCACTACCCACGTGCGCATCGCAGATTTTCTGGCCGCGGTTCCGGCCGTCACCGGCAAGGTGGAGTTGGTGTACGAAGGCGAGCAGGAAGGGGCCGGGGGCGTGGCCTACCGGTTAATGGGCAAAGCCATCCGCACGCAGTTCCTGCATTACTTCCCAGACCCAGACAAGTTCAAGAAGCAGAAGGAGAAAGACCCCTACAAGAAAGTGACCGCCTGGTTCTCTGATGGCCACACCCTGGATTTGCTCAACGATGCCTCAGACGCCGAGTACAAACGCGAACTGAACCAAGTGCCGGGCCTTTCTGAGGTGGTGAACAAATTCCAGCCCACGCCACAGAGCGAAGCCGAGCACCTCTTCTGGATGGAGTTCTGCCTGCACGGCCTGGCCGAGTATAGCCTTATTTCCCGCAACCGCCTTACTGCCGGGCTCCAGTTCAAAGACCTACTCAGCAGCATGTTCTCCGGCGGCGGCTTCTCCCTGAGCGAAGACGATGACGACGATGATGACAATGACCGTTTTTAAGCCGTTTTCCTGAAAACAGGCCCTAAACGCTAATTCCCCAAACCGCCGAGGCAAAAGATGTCTCGGCGGTTTGGTGTTTAAGGAAGTTTTGGTCTCTACAAGATGCCGTAGAGAAAGTGAATGGATTATAGTAGAGGTGCCTCATTCATTGATTTAACTTAGCTTCCGGTTACCTCTTTTGTGCGTTGACGTAACTCCAAAGGAAATTTGGTAATTTGGGCCTTTTCCTCCTTCTAAGTTTGAAGAAGGTATTTCCCTGACTATTATGCTCCGCTACTTGAAACATGCTGCCATAGACTATGAAAAGTGGGATGCTTGCCTAACTAAAGCATCTAATGGGATGATCTATGGCTTTTCTTGGTACTTGGATATTGTTTCACCCGGGTGGGCTGCTATAGTGAAGGAGGAAAGAGGTGAGTATGAAGCAGTAATGCCCCTTCCAGTGGCCCGCAAATTTGGTATCTTGTACCTAAGACAACCTTTGTTTGCCCAGCAATTGGGTGTGTTCTACCAACAGCCTATAACTGAAGAGGAGTGGGTGGAAATAGGAAGGTTGTTAACAAGTAAGTTCCAAATGATTTCCCGGTATGAGTTCAATACTGAGAACTTTAAGGCAGTGCCTACCACAGGGGCTGATTTGGAGAGCAGACTCTTTACTACCTACCATTTGGATCTTTCGCAGGACTATGGCAGCATAGTATCTAGGTACCGAAAAGATAGACGTTGGCGGATTAACAAAGCGAAGCGTAGTAAATTAACCATCAAGCCAAGTGTTGACATTGACTTGATGCTTGATATATTTCATTTGTACGTTACTCCAAAAATTGAAGGTGTGATAGGTGAAGCGTATGAATATAGGCTAATTCGGCAACTTTACGGCGAGGCGAAACGCCGCAGAATGGCTTTCATGTATCAGGTTGAAAATGAAGAAGAGCAGGTATTGGCCATGGGGCTTTTCTTTCTCTTCCACAAGAAGATGATCTACATCTACAATGCTTCTACGCCAGAGGGCAAGCGCCTGGGAGGTATTTCACTGTTAGTAGACTATGTATTACATAAGTACGCAGGGCAAGAGATTGTTTTTGATTTTGAGGCACCTGAAGTAGACCACATTGCTGATTTCTATAGTAGTTTTGGCTCTGTTAAAACACATTTTCTTTCTATCTCAAGAAATAACTTGCCCGCACCATTAAAGTTGCTAAAAAGGCTCCGCATGAAATGGTATCAGTCAAAGTAAATGGGATTTTATTTCTGCGAACCAGAAATAAAGAGAAAAGTGACTCAATAGAGTTCGCTTTGATGTAAGACAGGTATTCTTTTTATGAATACTTATTTATAACAAGAGGCTGTTTAGAGTTTCAGGCCTGTTTCTGTAAAAGTAGCCTGAAAACGACGGTACAAGCTTCTGCATGCGGCAGTGTACAGCTAAACCTTTCTCTGGTTAGTTGAGCCAGCAAACCTCAAATTTAAACAAGCTCTAAAAACAAAAGTATAACCAGATGCTTGCCCCAGAGGAATTGTATTAACTGCCGGTGAATGAAAACTCTAAAAGGTTCTAAGCTTTCCACCCAAACATCTCTCTTTATTTTGTTTTAAACAATTCGCTTTCCTAATCTTAATGCTACGTTACCTAACACATGACCAGATAAATATATCTTACTGGGACAACTGTATTGATAAAGCTCCTAACGGCTTAATTTATGCGCTATCCTGGTATTTGGATATAGTATCTCCTGGTTGGCACGCCATTGTGAAAGAAGAAGGCAATGCCTATGTTGCAGTACTGCCTATCCCAGTTGCACGTAAATTTGGAATGTTTTATATGCATAAGCCTTTGTTTTCTCAACAATCAGGATTGTTCTATATAACCAAAATATCTCAAAAAGACTGGGCTGATATACGTGAGCTGCTTTTTAATAAAATAAAGTTAATTTCCAGATATGACTTCAATGTAGGAAATGAAGAGTTGTTAGATGCAGGTCTCCACGGATATACACATAAGGTTTTCAGTACCTATCATTTACCCTTGGCCTCAGCATATGAAAGTGTTGTGTCTGGGTACAAGAAAGATAGAAGATGGCGCATTAACAAAGCTAAGAGAAGTGGGTTAACTATTAAGGCGACAGATAATATTAATCCGTTACTTTCAATATTTCATGAAAATGTTGCGCCTAAGATTCAAGGGGTCATAGGTGAAGCGTATGAATACAAAATGCTCCGGCAGCTTTATCAAGAGACAAAGAACAGAAGCATGAGTAGTATTTATATAGCAATAGATGAAGAGGGCCATGTGCAGGCCTCAGCACTTTTCTTTCTGTTTAAAAAGAAGTTGACCTTTATTATGAACTCTTCCACGCCAGAAGGTAAAAGAAAGGGAGGCGTATCTTTGATAATTGATTATGTGCTAAAGCAGTATTCTGAACAGGATTTGGTTTTTGACTTTGAATCTCCAGAAGATATAGAAACCTTGGCCGACTTCTTTGATAGTTTCGGCGCGGAAAAAGCGCCCTTTCTGTCTATCTCCTTAAACAATTTGCCTGCCCCAATCAAACTACTAAAAAGTTTAAGAAGGTGGTGGTACCAACGCGGGAAATAGATGGCTCATCACGGTACTGGGTTTACTGACTGCTTTTGTGTTAAGCCGCGTTGGTGCCTGCACCCCCTGAACTCAGTTTTAGGGCTGATTTTAACAAAATAGCCGGAAAACGTCTGTCTTCCGGCTATTTCTTCTTATGGTATAATAATCAGGAAAAGCTTTCCGCCAATTCTGGTTAGGCCTCGTTTACGACAATCTTCTCAATTCTGTCACCGGCTTTGATGGTGTCAATCACCTCCAGGCCTTCCACTACTTTCCCAAAGCAGGTGTGGTTGCGGTCTAGGTGGGCGGTGTTGTTGCGGCTGTGGCAGATGAAGAACTGTGAGCCGCCGGTGTTGCGGCCTGCGTGGGCCATAGACAACACGCCACGGTCGTGGTACTGATTGTCGCCGGTTAGTTCGCAGTCAATTTTGTAACCCGGGCCCCCCGTGCCGGGCATGCCTTTGGCACCTTCGCGGGAGTTAGGGCAACCACCCTGAATCACAAAATCTGGGAGTACACGGTGAAACGTAAGGCCATCATAGAAACCTTCTTTGGCCAGTTTAGTGAAGTTTTCAACGGCTTTAGGGGCGTCTTTCTCGTAGAACTCTACTTTCATGACACCCTTTGGGGTATGGATTTCTGCGGTTTTCATCTTTTTAAGGTGCTAAGTAATGTGCTAATGAATGTGCTAAGGTGTTAATAAAGCGGAAGGAATCTAAGGAATGGTTCTAACAGGCCCTTCCGTCTGTGCACAAAGGTACAAATTTTAGGGCTAACGCCTATGTGCCCCCAACCAGGAAATACATCTGCTATTTTAGGCATTTAATAGAGGCTTCTCTGAAACACGAAACCCACCCTTACCCCCTCCAAGGCTCATCTTGTAGGGAAAAAATCTTTTCTAGCTCTTCGGGAGTTTTACTCCCGAATCTGCCTGCAGCGGAGTTCTACTCCGCTGGGAACCACGGGCAGGTATTGCAAAGGAAGGGGAGTAGAACTCCCCGGCAGCTTGCTTCCGGAGTAGAACTCCGAAAGAGCGGTCTGATTCTCTGGGATTCTCAGAATATAATTAGCCGCTCATTTTTTCCTGCAAGATTAGCTCCAAGGAGGGGAACCCTCAATATTATTTTGGAATCGGGAATCATAAGCGAATCAGCCATTCAAGAGCGATCTTAGATCCATTTTTCAAAAAACAGCCCTAAAACAAACTCAGGACTCAAGACTCAAAACTATTTAAATCCTACCGGTGCGTGTCTTCGTCTTGCAGCAGGCTCAGGTAGCTTTCGTAGCGGGGTAAGGCGATTTTCCCTTTCTTGACGGCTTCCTGCACCACACAACCCGGTTCGTTGACGTGCACACAGTTGTGGAAACGGCATTTGTTCAGGCGCGCGCGCATCTCGGGGAAGTAGTGGGCAATCTCTTCGCGCTTCATCTCCACCACGCCCAGTTCTTTGATGCCGGGAGTGTCAATGAGATAGGTGCCGGGTTCCACCTCAAACATCTCGGCGAAGGTGGTGGTGTGCACGCCTTTGTCTGAGAACGCCGAAATCTCCGAGGTTTTAATGTCCAGATCGGGAACCAGGGCGTTCACCAGGGTGCTCTTGCCCACGCCGGAGTGGCCGGTGAACAGAGATACTTTCTGGGCCAGCAAACCTTGCACCTGGGGCAGACCTTCGCCTGTATGGGCGGAAAGCGGATAGCACGGATACCCAATCTGGCGGTAGAGTTGCATGACCTGGTGCATGTAGCCCCGGGCTTCCTCGTCATACAAATCCAGTTTGTTGAAAAGCAGGATGGCCGGAATCTGGTACGCCTCGGCGGTCACCAGAAAACGGTCAATAAACCCAAAGGAAGTGCGCGGCGAAACCAACGTCACCACCAGAAACGCCTGATCTAAGTTGGAGGCCACAATGTGGGCGTGATGCGCCTTGTGGGTAGACTTCCGGATGATGTAGTTGCGCCGGGGCTTTATTTCCGTGATCACGCCCTGCTGCTCGCCGCCTTCGGGTTCCAGCGTCACGTCATCGCCCACGGCAAGGGGGTTGCTTACCTTTAAGCCTTTGTTTTTGAATTTTCCGCGAAGGCGGCATTTGTACAGCAGACCATCTGCGTGGTCGCGCACCAAATACCAAGAACCCGTTGATTTTACTACAGTGCCTGTCATGCTTGGCGCGAAGGTAACCAATATTCTAACGAAGTTAAGATACGGTCAGTAGCCCCGGCCTGTTTTTGCAGATATGCCTGGGTGGCCGCCTTGATTTCTTCTCGCGGAGCAGGGTTCTCATGCACCGCTGAAAAGGCTTTGCTCAGTTCCTGGGTGGAGTGTACGCTGAAGGCAACACCGGCCTCCACCAGATCAATCGCCTCCTGAAACTTGGCGTATTTGGGCCCGAAGAAAATAGGTGGCCCAAAGGCGGCGGGTTCCAGCGTATTATGCAGACCTTTCCCGAAGGCTCCGCCCACGTACGCGTAATCGCTGTACTGGTAAAGGCTGGACAGCATGCCAATGTTGTCAATGAGCAGAAGGCGGTAAGAGGCCACGGTAGCGGCATCGGCTTTTGAGAACCGAATGGCCTGGCCGGCAAATTGCTCTTCCACCCCGCTTAGTTCCTTGTCTTTGATTTCGTGCGGGGCCAGAATGAACTTGAGCGTAGGCAACTGTTCCTGCATGAAAGGAAGAAGCACCTGTAGGTCTTCGGGCCAACTGCTGCCAATCACCATCACGGGCGAATGGTCTTTGAACGCCTCTGCTACGGGAATGGGCGCGGCGTTTTTAGCCGTTTGCAGCACCCGGTCTACGCGCGTGTCACCGGCGGTGCTCACTCTGGTGAAATCAATGCTGGCCAGAAGCCGGGCCGATGCTGCGTTTTGGGTGTAGATATGCGTAAACCGCTCCAGAATGCGCCGGTAAAAGCCGCCGTTCTTCCGGAAATAGATCTGGTTGGGCCTGAAAATGGCCGAAACCGAAAACAGCGGAATATGGCGTTGGCGCAGGGCTTTGGTGTAATGGTGCCAGAACTCATACTTCACAAAAACGGCCAGCGTGGGCTGCACCAGGGAAAGGAATTGCTGGGCGTTCTGGGCGGTATCTAGCGGCAGATAGAAGATAAAGTCTGCCCCGGCATAGTTCTTCCGGACTTCATAGCCCGAAGGGGAGAAGAACGTGAGGACAATCTTATACTGGGGGAATTTCTGCTTGAATGCTTCTATGAGCGGGCGGCCCTGTTCAAACTCGCCCAGGCTGGCGCAATGGAACCAGGCCACCGGTGCGGTGTTGTCCCGAAGCTTTTGGGCTATCTCCTCAAAAATCTCCTTCCGTCCGTTCACCCACTGGGCCGCTTTAGGGCTGAAAGGAGCCGCCAACCGCACACCCAAACCATAGGCCCGTACACCAACTTCGTATAGAATCTTTGACATGACTTAACGGGGGTTATTAAGCTCTAAGTAGCAAGACAAATTAACCTATCTATTTTTCCCTCCTGAAAGGATCTTGTGGGCGAACTAGAAAAGCGGTCAATAAACGCCATTGCCGTTCGCCACCTAGAGCCTTCCAGGAAAACAAGGAGAGAAGAATATATAGTTATTTCTGTACAATTACTTAAAAGCGAGAATTACTGGCATTGTGTAGCTGTTTAAACGGCCAGTAAAGTAAAGATACAGCGGAATTTCAAGGGAGACGCAGTATGACGGTAAATTTAACCATTTGTTAGCATTTGCTTTACGGAACGGTTTTAGGGGCGTTTTCCCAAAATCAGCCCAAAATCCATACGTTTGCCCATAGAGGTGAGAACTGGTAGCGGGTGTTCCGCATTTCTGCCGGTGGTTCCCGGCGAGTCTGGAGACTCGCTTCATCCCAAGTCACGAGACTGGAGTCTCGCGCTAGTTTACGTAAAACCTGTGAGGTCTTTAAGACCTCACAGGTTTTCGCGTTTTCAGGCTGTTTTCCGTAAAACAGCCCGAAAACGAATTAGCAATGGGTGGGGCCACGCTTTCTGCGCAATATTAGTTAGCAATAAAAAAGCTCCCGTTTAGGGCGGGAGCTTTTTGGTAAGGTAAGGAGTGGGAGACTAGCGGGTAGCCAGGTAAGAAGAAACTCCCTCGCGGGTAGCTTCCATTCCTTCTTGGCCTTCTTCCCAGTTGGCTGGGCAGACTTCGCCTTTTTCCTCAAAGTACTGCAACGCGTCTACCATTCTAAGGGCTTCGTCAATGCTGCGGCCCAGTGGCATGTCATTCACCACCTGATGACGTACAATGCCTTGCTTGTCAATCAGGAACAGGCCGCGGTAGGCTACCGGCTCGCCTACAAAGATCAGTTCGCCTTCTTCATTGTAGTCATAGTGACCCGCCAATACATCATAGTTAGAAGAGATGGTTTTGGTGGCATCGGCTACAAGTGGGTACGTTACGCCTTCAATACCACCTTTGTCGCGGGGCGTGTTCAACCAGGCCCAGTGTGACTGGTGGGTGTCTGTAGAGCAACCAACCACGGCTACGCCTTTGCGGGTGAATTCCTCTAAACGATCCTGGAATGCAATGATCTCTGTGGGGCATACAAAGGTGAAGTCCATTGGGTAGAAGAAGAACACAACGTGCTGCTTTCCAATATATTGGTCTAAGGAAAAGTCTTCTTCAAATTCTAAATCTACTACCGCTGTAGTTTTAAAAGATGGTGCTTTTTTACCTACTAATACTGCCATTGTTTAAAGTGATTTTAAATGTGTCTGTAAGAAAAATCCCCTTGGGGTGAGAGAAAACACCCCCCGCGAATTGTGGCGCAAAGGTAAGACATGGCCTTTTACCCTGCAAAAAAGAAAGATTCTGTGCCTTTAAACTATGCTTGGGACTTGGTTACCTTAAGTAAACCAATTGACTATAAGTGGAATAGTGCAAAATATGAAAAAATCTTCTGGAGGTGAATTCAAGTGGTCTGGTACGGCCAGACTACCCCTTGGTTTGGGTGTGATTTTGACAAAACAGCCCTAAAACCGCTTCTCCTTTCAGACTACCAAGGCCTTGCTTAAACCAACGCTTTAGCTTAGTGAGGGAAGTCCTGGGTGGGGCGGCAGACAAACTGGAAGGTCTGGCGGCTGCGCTGCTCCAGGAGGATTTCCTTCCCGCTGGTTAATTTTTCAAGGCTGGCCTGGTCATAGTTTTTGATGGTGAACAGGTGCAGCGGCTGGTTGTAGAGAATCACGAATTCTTGGGCCAGTTCTGCCTTCAAGGCCTCTACTCTGGCCTCATCTGCATCTACACACGTGGAGAAAGAAATGGCGGAGTTCTGCATGAGGTTGATCTTGAGCCGATGTTTGCTCAGGGCCTGGAAAATGGAGCTGAGGTGCTGCTCAGAAATAAACCCGAAGTCTTTGGTGTGGAAGGAGAGCAGGCATTGGTGCTGTTTCAGGATAAAGGAAGGGGCAATGCGGTCATGCTGGCAATTCCAGATGACGGTACCCGGCTGGTCTGGGTGCAGGAACGATTTCACGTATAGCGGAATGCAGCGTTGGGCCAGCGGCTGCACCGTCTTGGGGTGAATGACCGAAGCCCCGTAATACGCCATCTCAATCGCTTCCTGGTAGGCAATCTCCTCATACCTGATGGTGTCCCGGAAAAGCTTGGGATCTGCGTTAAGAAGACCGGGTACGTCTTTCCAGATGGTAAGCGATTCGGCCTGCAGGCAGTAGGCGAAAATGGCGGCGCTGAAATCTGAGCCTTCCCGCCCCAGCGTGGTGGTGGCACCCTGGGCGGTGCGGCCTATGAAGCCTTGGGTAATGATGGGGCTCTCTTGCAGCACCGCAGGAAGGTGTTGTTGGATCTGTTGCTCCGTCCAGTCCCAGTCCAGGCGGCCTTCGCGCCAGGTAGCATCGGTACGCAGGTACTCACGGCAGTCGAGCCACTGGTTCTGGAAACCCCGGCTGCCCAGGTAATGATGCAGAAGCAGGCTGGAGAGCAGTTCGCCCACGCTTATGATCTGATCATACTGCCGGTCAAAGTCGTGGGGTTGAACAGTTTGCAGCGCGTCTTCTAAATACGTGAATTGATTCTGGAGGGAGGCGTATGCCGGGTGATCCGTTGCCGGGAAAAGCTCCTGTGCAATCTCCTGGTGGTAGTGCCGCATCTCCTGCAACGCATGGGAGTAATCTTCTTGCCTGAACGCCTGCCCAAACACTTTCTCCAGCGCATTCGTGGTTTTGCCCATGGCCGAAACAACCACCAGAATCTTCTCAGTAGTGGGCACTGTGGTCAGAATATGCAAGACATTCCTGAACGCTTCGGCGTTCTTGACAGATGCTCCTCCAAATTTGTAAACAATCATTTAAATGCGGGTGTTTTGTAAATGTGTTAAATACGGTGTATTTGGTATTTGTTTAATTGCTATTTTTGTAAATGAAGCAGTAAGCTGTTGTAATCTTATCGGTTCACTTATCTACCTTATCCTATGACACTAAAAGAAAACCTGGCTCTTCCGGTGGGCACCACCCTTGACCGTTTCATCATGCGGAAACAAGAAGATTTCCCCTATGCCACCGGTGAATTGTCTCAGTTGCTCCGCGACATAGCGTTGGCGGCAAAAATAGTAAACCGCGCCATAAACCATGCGGGTCTTACAGATATTGGAGGAGCCTACGGGAAACAGAACGTGCAGGGAGAAGATCAGCAGAAGTTAGACGTGGTGGCCAACATCCGCTTCATACGGGCTCTGCGCAACGGCGGCGAGGTATGCGCCGTTATTTCTGAGGAAGAGGAAGATGTGATCCATACCGGCAACAACAAAGGCAAGTACATTGTGGCCATTGACCCGCTGGACGGTTCTTCCAACATTGACGTGAACGTGTCCATAGGGACTATTTTCTCTATTTACCGCCGCATCTCTGAGACAGGGACGGAGGCTACCATGGAAGACTTTTTCCAGAAAGGCACGGAGCAAGTGGCCGCCGGGTACGTGATCTATGGCTCCAGCACCATGCTGGTGTACACCACCGGCAATGGCGTGAACGGGTTTACGTATGAGACCTCCCTGGGCGAGTTCTTCCTGTCGCACCCCAACATTACCACGCCCAAAAATGGCAATATCTATTCTGTCAACGAAGGCGGCTTCAACCATTTCCCAGAAAGCATCAAGCATTACGTAGAGCTGTGCCGCGTGCGGAACTACGCTGCCCGTTACATTGGATCCTTGGTGGCCGATTTCCACCGAAATTTGCTCAAAGGCGGTATTTACTTGTACCCCAATACGTTGAAATCGCCGGGAGGCAAACTTAGATTACTGTATGAGTGTAACGCCCTGGCATTTCTGGTGGAACAGGCCGGCGGGAAAGCGTCTGACGGTCGTCAGCGCATTCTGGAGATTCAACCTTCTGAACTGCACCAGCGCTGCACCTTTTACATAGGGTCTAAGGAAATGGTAGATGAAGTGGAGAACTTGCTGGTAGCCAGGGAAAGACCGGCCAGAGCCGCTTCTGTGTTGGCGTAAACCGCCCCTTTTTGGCAAATTAAGCAGAAACAGCCCATAAACGCCGCGGCCCCCGTCTTAAGACGGGGGCCGCGGCGTTTATGGGCTGTTTCTGCTGGTCAGGGATTATTTCTCGGCAGAGGCTGAGGTTTCGTCCTGAGTGTTCTCAGCGGTGGCCGTGTCTGTTTCAGAGGCCTCTGTGTAAGGCACAAACTGGTTCACAATGGTGTACCACTGCGCCAGCTTCTTCATGTCTGAGGCATACACGCGCTCCTGGTCATAGTCTGGAAGAACCGATTCTAAAAAGGAAGCCAACTCTTGGGTGCTGGACTTGGCGTTTACCGGTAGGTCAGAGCCGTACTGTTTTCTGATTCTGTCAAAGATCTCCGCCAGGGGAACCGTATGTTCCTCGTCATTGGTGTACATAGAGATTTCCTGCAGAATAGAAACCTTGTTCCGGGCCTGGGCGACACTCCGGGTTGGTTTTTCGGTGAGGCTTTCTACAATGATTCCATTGCGGGTAGGGGCTACAATTTTGTAGAGGCCGGGCATACCAGAAATAGAAGCGATCTCTTTCAGGTCAAAGGACATAGAGCTAAGTTAGGTTATGATGAATGATTATAGTTTGAAGTTCACGGGCACGCTGTATTGCTGGCTGTAGCCCGGGGCGTTGAATTTGAGGAGTTTCACCACGCGCAGGGCCTCCTGTCCGGTGCCGCCGCCTACTTCCTTAAGAATTTTGGCATTGCTGATGGCGCCCTCCTCCGTAAGGGTGAAGTGGATGATGCAGGTTCCCATTACCCGGTTGCGTTTGGCCAGGGCCGGGTATTGGATGTTGCGCTGCAGGTGCGCCACCAGAGAATCCTGCCCGCCTGGGTAATGTTCGGCCACCGGTAATTTCCCGGTCTGGGCGGTGGCAGGCTTGGTGGTCTGGGCCACCGCACCCGCGGTGAAGAATGCGAAAAGAGCGGCAATAAAAAGGTGTTTTACGTTCATTTCTTTAAAATTAGGCTTTAAAACAGCACTTATGCCCGGCGCTCTTCCTGATACCGCTGGTTTACGTCACTAATGAACTGAAGGATCTCGTCGCGGCCTTCTTTAGAGGTAGAGGAACTCTTCATGTACTTTGGCAACTCTTCCCAGTTTTCCTGCAGCGCCTTCATAAATGCCGAAATGTTCATATCAGTTTTCATGCCAGACTGCTTGTCTGTTTTAGTGAAGATAAGCACAAAAGGTACGCCCATGGTTCCCAGAAGTTCCATGAATTCCAGGTCTGGTTTCTGCGGGGGAAGCCGTGAGTCAATCAACACAAAAACGCACGCCAGGTTAGGCCGGTTCTTCATGTAGTAGAGAATCATCTTGCGCCACGCTTCCCGTGAGTCTTTGCTTACCTTGGCCCAGCCGTAGCCCGGCAAATCCACCAGATACCAGTTGTCATTGATTAAGAAGTGGTTGATTAACTGGGTCTTTCCCGGGAAAGAAGAGGTCTTGGCCAGTTTAAGCCGGTTGGTAAGCATGTTGATGAGCGAAGACTTGCCCACATTGGAACGACCAATAAAGGCATATTCTGGCAGATCCGTCTGCGGACACAAGTCGGCGCGGGTATTGCTGGTAACGAACTTTGCATCTTTAATGATCATGGTACTTCCTCCTTTTATTATTACCACAAAGGTATCAAATAAACCGCTAACCCTTTCAAAATCTCGCCGCGGGCAATTCTAGGCGGGCAATCTTAGGTAAATAGTAACCATTTAACTTAAATCACAGTATCGTAGGGCGTACAAGGGTTGTGGATATGATTATCAGTTAAGATAGTTTTTCTATATTGCGGCACTTTGTTGATAATAGCATTGAAACAATTTAAAAATAGAAATTAACAATCTTAAGATTTTTGATATTATTGTGAGGCTCTTCAAAGACCACCAATTACTGGGAGAGGGGCACAAGGCAGCCCCAGACCACCGGTTCATTTACTCGTTATTTCCCCTATAAAGTAGCTACTATCCCTAAACTTTTACCTTTACACTATGAATCACTTAGACAAGCGGTTGTTTAGAACATCATTATTTTTTCTGACACTGTTTCTCATGGCTTCCACGGTCATGGCCCAGAGTACCCGTAAACTTGTCCGGAGCGGAGATAAACTATTTAACCAGGCGAATTTCCGGGCGGCGTTGCCTTACTATGAGCGTGCCCTGGAGCGTGATCCTAATAATGCAAAGGCCATGTACCGGGCAGGTATCAGCTTAATTGCCTTTGACAAGGAAAAAGCCAGCGAGTATGTCTACAAGGCCTACAGAATGAAGCCCAACGTAGATGATGATGTTTTCTACTGGCTGGGGCGGGTTGACCTGGTGAACTATGAGTTTGACAACGCCATCAAGAACGCGCAAGCCTACCAGGCCTCCCTGGGAAAACGCGACACCGACGGGAAAGAACAGGCGGCCTTGCTTATCCAACATGCCCGCAACGCCAAGAGAGAAGTGGCCAACCCCAAAGATTTCTTCGTGAAGAACCTGGGGCCAACCATTAACACGCCTTTCTCTGAGCACAGCCCCGTTATTTCTTCAGATGACAATTACCTGCTGTTCACCTCCCGGAGCGCTGCCGTTACCGGTGGGAAAGAAGCAGCAGACGGTGAGTACTTTGAAGATATCTTTGAAAGCCGCCGCTTAGGGGTTGATTCCTGGGAAACGCCTAAATCTTTGAGCAGCCGTCTGAACGGTACCGGCCATGATGCCTCTATCCAGTTGTTTGACAATGACTCTAAACTGTTGATGTACCGTCAGGACGAAGGCGGTGATATCTTTGTCACCAGCCGCGACGGCGGAGACTGGGGCCAGCCACAGAAACTGGGCAAGAACATCAACTCTAAAGGGTTTGAGAGTGACGCCTTCATTACCAGAGACGGTTCTACCCTTTACTTCTCTACCAGCCAGTTCTCTGAGAACGGTGACCTTGATATCTACTATGCCCAGCGTCAGCCAAACGGCGACTGGGGTGCGCCAAAGAACTTCGGGAACAATGTAAACACTGCTTTTGATGAGGATAGCCCGTATTTCACGGCAGATGGTTTAACCATGTACTTTAGCTCACGCGGTCATAACACCATGGGCGGGTATGACATCTTCACTGTCAAATTTGATACCGTGGCGCGCCGCTGGAGCAGGCCAGAGAACATGGGCTACCCGGTAAACACGCCAGATGATGACACCTACTACCGCTTAAGCCCAGACGGGTCTTACGCGTACCTTTCTTCGTACCGCATGGGTGGCTACGGTGAGAAAGACATTTACACCATCAACTACATCCGCAATGCCAATGTGCGGGGCCATGTATACAGCCTGCGTGACTCTACCATTATCCCGGGTGTGGAACTGGTGTTCACTGGTACAACCGCCAGCAACGCTCCGCTGGAGTACCGTGACGTAACCAAGCCAGATTCTGGAAACTACCAGGTATCTGTGCTCTCGGCCCGTCCGTACCAAGTGACCCTAACCAGAGATGGCAGAACCTTAGCCACTGAGCAGTACGAGGTGCCTTTGTCTTTGAGTGACACCACCGTGTTTGAGAAAGATTTCTACATTGCCTTTGAAGACACTTCTGGTGTAGGAACAGGTGCTTTCGTTTTCAAACGAATTTACTATGACACAGACAAATACAACCTGCGCCCTGAGTCTATCTCTGAGTTGGATAACCTTGTGCGGGTCATGAAAGCCAACCCAAGCCTGCGTATTTCCATAGATGGCCACACAGACTCCCGTGCCTCAGATGCGTACAACGTGACCTTGGGTGAGAACCGGGCCATGGCGGCCTACAACTACCTGATCAAACAGGGTATTCCTAGCAACCGCATGATCACCGTTTCTTACGGGGAGCGTCGTCCGGCTGCGCCGAATGATTCTCCTGAGAACATGCAGCTGAACCGCCGTACCGAGTTCAACGTGATCAGAAGCCAGGAAGAGCAATAAGCGAACCGATTTCTGCGTTATTTTGAGAAAATAGGCTTAAAACAGAGCCCCGGTCATTTGGCCGGGGCTCTGCTATTATAAGAGGACGGAAGACAACATAATGCAGAAAATCTAGTTATTGCATAGTAGCTTTGCCCCCTTAAACTAAAAGTAGTACATGTCAGTAGTTCCGTACAAAGACCAGGAAGATGGGAAGAAGAAGCAGGTGGCCCAGATGTTCAACAGCATTGCCAAACGCTATGATTTTCTCAACCATTTCCTAAGCGCAGGGGTAGACATTTACTGGCGCAAAAAGGCGGTGAAACTGTTGGCACCGGTAAAGCCCCAGCACATATTGGACATTGCCACCGGCACCGGTGATTTTGCCCTGGAAACCCTGCAACTCAACCCAAAACAGATCATCGGGATTGATATCTCTGAGGGCATGTTGCAGGTGGGGCGCGAGAAGATAAGCAAGCGCGGCCTGAGCCATCTGGTACAGTTGCAGCTAGGCGATTCTGAGAACATCCAGTTCCCCGACAACCACTTTGATGCGATCACGGTGGCCTTTGGCGTGCGCAACTTTGAGAATCTGGAGAAAGGGCTGGCAGAGATGCTGCGCGTGTTGAAGCCCGGCGGCATGGCGGTGATTCTGGAGTTCTCCAAACCCCAGGCTTTTCCCATGAAACAAGGCTATAATTTCTACTTCAAACATATCTTGCCCGTTTTCGGGAAACTGATCTCCAAAGACAATGCCGCCTACACGTACCTGCCAGAATCGGTGCAGGCGTTCCCAGACGGCAATAACTTCCTGGCAATCTTTCAAAGAATCGGCTTTAAAAACACAAAATGGCATTCACTTACCTTCGGCATCAGCTCCATTTACACCGGTACAAAGTAGTATTCCTCTTCCTGCTGGCTCTGTTTGGCATTAGTCAGCAAGTAGCGGCCCAAGGCAACCTGAAAGGCGAGAACCTGCCGGGCTATGAATTCAAACGCCTGCGCTGGGGTTTCTCGCTGGGCGTGAACGGGTCTTGGTACCAACTGGAACATTCCCAGTTTTACGTGGAGCAGATACAGACCAATCCGGGTTTTTCGGTGAACGAGAAAACCGGCATCGGCTTTAACGTGAACTTTATCACCTCTTACCGGCTCAACCAGAATGTGGTGCTGCGCGCGCAGCCGGGGGTGGGCTACCACAGCCGGGTCATCGAGTACAAAGGCATCCCTGCCAATCCGGTGACCGGCTTTGAGGGCGGAGACAAACTGCAGGAACTGAATACCTTTGCCGGCGAGCTTCCGCTGTTGGTGAAATATGAGTCCAAGCGGCGCAAAAACACCCAGATGTACTTTATAGGAGGCATCAAACCCTCACTGGTAGTGGGCGGACAGAAAAAAGGGGAGGAGTTTCTGCAGGTGAAAAGCATGGACTTTGCCATAGAATATGGCGTGGGGCTAGACATGTTCTATCCCTTCTTTAAGTTTGCGCCTGAAATACGGTATTCCAGAGGCATCACCAACGTACATGAGCCCTACCCAACGGTGTACAACAACAGTATTCAGCAACTCAACACCAATACCATCACGCTTTACCTAAATTTTGAATAGGTTTCTTATGACGCAGAAGATCGCCTTGGTGACAGGGGCCACCTCCGGCATCGGCCGGGCAACCGCTACCGCATTAGCTCAGCAGGGCTTTAAGATCATTGCCAGCGGCCGCCGTACCCAAAGGCTGCAAGAACTGGTGCAACAGTTTGGCCCAGAGAACATCTATCCGCTGGAATTTGATGTGCGCAACAAAGAGGCGGTAAGAGCAGCCCTCACCAGTTTGCCCGCCGAGTGGCGTTCAGTGGATGTTCTGGTAAACAACGCCGGAAACGCCCACGGGCTGGCTTCTTTCCAGAACGGCGATATGGACGACTGGGAAGCCATGCTGGACATTAACGTGAAAGGCCTGCTGTACGTGACCAAAGAAGTGCTGCCCATCATGATTGAGCGCAAAACCGGCCACATCATCAATATAGGCTCTATTGCCGGGAAAGAGGTGTACGCCAACGGGAACGTGTACTGCGCGAGTAAATTTGCGGTAGACGCCCTCTCCAAAGCCATGCGCCTTGACCTGGTGCACGAAGGCATAAAAGTATCTGAAATAAACCCCGGCGCCGTAGAGACCGAGTTTTCAGAAGTGCGTTTCAAAGGAGACACCCAACGGGCCGCCAGCGTGTACCAAGGATTTGAACCGCTCAAAGCGGAAGACATTGCTGACCTGATTCTGTTTATGGTCACCCGACCCAAGCACGTGAATTTAGCCGAAGTGCTGATTCTGCCAACCGCTCAGGCCTCAGCCACCATCATCAACAAGCAGTAATTACTGTCTTTCAGAACAGCGAGGCTCACTGGTTCATGTACTGGTGAGCCTCGCTGCTTTTGGGCTGTTTTGGCAAAATCAGCCTGAAAAGGGTAAATCTTTCTGCGGCGTGGTTTCGTTGCAGGTGTAAAGACCTAGTCCATGGAATTCACCAAAATAAAGGAAACGTGTCTGTACGTGCAGGACTTGACGCGCGCCACTACATTCTATAATGAAGTGCTGGGCCTGCCCATCATAGGCCAGGTACCCGGGCGACATGTGTTTTTTAGAGTGGGAGGTTCGGTGTTGCTGTGTTTCAACGCGCAGAAAACCCGCGAAAGCAAAGACCTGCCGCCCCACTTCGGCAATGGGCAACTGCATCTGGCTTTTGAGTGCGAAGCCGCGCAGTACGAAGGTTGGAAAGTGAAGCTACAGAGAGCCAACATTACCATTGAGCACGAGCAGACCTGGCCCCATGCCCGCAGGTCCTGTTACTTCCGTGACCCAGACCAGCATTTGCTGGAGATTGTAGTGCCGGGTATCTGGGAGAAGTAACCGGATTGACTTTGCTACTGTAACCAGTAAATGCCCAGTCTTGTCTTTGCAGCCTGCATTCGCCCTACTTACACCTTCTTTTTCGTCCTGCTTTCATCCTGATCTATTCTCTGCTTTCATCCTGCATTCTCCCCCATTTTGTCATCCTTTCAGGATGACAAAGAAGAAAGGTTTTTGCCTTCTTTTCCAGGTAACAGGCCTAAAATGAAATGTTAGGTTTCACTCGCTCGCGTCCCGCAAGTGTTCTATTCTAGTTTACCACTGCTTTCTCAGAACTACCCCTGTTTTTCAACTGCAGCAAAACCTCGCGGTTCAGTTCATGCTTTCCTGCAAAGGGGAGGAGGTGAGGGGTCAGGCCTGCCGTTTGTACGCGCGCGAGCTGTTCCTGTACTTTGCCATCGCCTATGAAAGGGTCTTGCAAGCCATATACGTACGTCAGGCGGGTGTGAAGCAAGGTTTGGCTGGCCGAAGCCATTTCCATGTCCTCGGGGAACATGCCGGCCCAAAGCACCAGTTCTGCGACCGGCCATTGTGCCTGCGCCAGCCATCGGCAAGCCGTGGCTGCTCCCTGAGAGAAACCCAGTACGTGCAGTTCTGCCTGCGGAGCTTCTTGCAACGCCATTTCGCGCACCAAATTCAGATACGTGGTGTAATCAGTGATTTCATGGAGGCGTTCTTCTTTGGTCATCCAGGAGGCTCCCACGCGGCCCGACATTTCTCCCAGGTAAAAGCGGGAAAGCCCTTCGGGGGCAATAACCACCGTCTGTTCATCTAGTAGAGGCTCAAAGTGCCGGATGAAATAGCGGGCCAGTTGGCCGTAGCCGTGCAGGGCAATCCAGAGGTGCTTGGTTTCCGCAGAAAGGGTGCCCAGTTGATGGAGATGCGCCGTGCGCGGCACAGCAATGGTTCTGTGGGTAGCCGCCACTTTACAGCATATCTTTCGTGAACATAAAAGGCAGCAGATCCTCCACCGATTTGAGGCGGGTGATTTTACCGTCTTCGGCTTGCAGGAGCAGCCGGATAGGGGAGTGCTGCCGGTTCTGGTACTCCGCCAAAACTTGGCGGCAGGCACCGCACGGGCAGGCTTTCAGGAAATGGCTTTCGTGCCTGCGCCGAACGGTCACGGCCATAAGCTCTATGGTTTTATCTGGGTGATTGGAACCCACCCCAAACAGCAGCGTGCGTTCTGCGCAGAGCCCAGAAGGGAAGGCGGCGTTCTCTTGGTTGGTGCCTTGGTGGGTACTGCCGTCTGAGAGGAGCAAAGCAGCGCCTACCAGATAATTGGAGTAGGGGGCATAGGCGTTGTCGGTGGCTTGTTGGGCCAGGTGGAACACCTGCCGTTCTTGTTCGGTTAATTCTTCTATGGAAGACACTACCTCATAGGTAATGTTGAGTTGTACTTGTTCTATCATAAAGTGCGGTTTCCGCACGGGCACGTACGGGGGCCAAAGTTAATAAGTTGGCCTAGAAAAGCAAGGAAAGTTGTCTGGGCCGAAGAAAATGTTCATTTTAAGGCCCCATTCTGAACCCGTACTATGAAGAAGATTCTGCTCCTGGGCGCTGGCCGCTCTGCCACCGTGCTCATTGACTACCTGCTGGCCAACGCCCCTGTGTATGGCTGGCAAATTTCCATTGGCGATGTGGCTGTAGATCACCTGGCGTCCAAACTCCGGCAATCTGCGCAGGTAAGGACTTTCACTTTTGATGTACAAAACGAGGCCCAGCGGAACGAAGAAATCGGCAGGGCCGATGTGGTCATCTCCATGTTGCCGGCCTTGTTTCACCCGCTGGTGGCCCAAGGCTGTCTAAGGCAGGGAAAACACCTGGTCACCGCCTCGTACGTGCCCCCGCACATCAGAGAGTTGCACGAAGAGGCCCAAGCCAAAGGTTTGACGTTCCTGATGGAGTGCGGCCTGGATCCCGGCATTGACCATTTGTCTGCCATGCGCCTCATCCACCAAATCCAGCGGCAGGGCGGAAACATCACCTCGTTTAAATCCTTTACCGGCGGGTTGATGGCCCCCGAGTCTGACAACAATCCCTGGCACTACAAATTCACCTGGAACCCGCGCAACGTGGTTCTGGCCGGACAGGGAACGGCTAAATACATAGAGAACGGCACCTACAAATACATCCCGTACCCGCAGCTTTTCGGGCGCACAGAATCCTTTCAGGTAGACGGCTTCGGGGACTTTGACGGGTACGCCAACCGCGATTCGCTCAGTTACCGGGAGCCTTACGGCTTGCAGCACATCCCCACCATGCTGCGGGGCACCCTGCGCCGCCCGGGGTACTGCCAGGCATGGCAGGTGCTGGTACAACTGGGCCTCACCGATGATTCTTACACCCTGGAGGACTCCGGGCGCATGACGTACCGTGCGTTAGTGGAGAGTTTCCTGCCCGCTACCCACCCGGGAGCGTCCCTCAAAGAAAGGGTGGCGGCTTCAGTTGGTCTGGCCCCAGAATCAGAGGAATTGCGGTTGGTGGAATGGACAGGTTTGTTTGACGAGGTTCCCATTGGCCTGGAGAACGCCACCCCTGCCCAAGCGCTGGAAAGACTGTTGGTGCAGAAATGGAAACTCAGCCCCGGCGACAAAGACATGATTGTGATGCTGCACCAGTTTGAGTACGAGCTGAACGGTGCCCGAAGGAAACTGACCTCATCACTGGTGGTGCTGGGGGATGACGAGGTGCACACCGCCATGGCCAAAACCGTTGGCTTGCCCCTCGGCATCGCCACCAAGCTACTACTGGAAGGGAAATTGTCTGCCACTGGCGTAGTGGTACCGCTGCACCCCGACCTTTACGAGCCTATTCTGGAGGAACTGGAACAGTTTGGAATCTGCTTTACAGAGCGGGAGCAGTAAGCGTAGTTCTCTCGTTTTTGGGCTGTTTTTCAGAATCTGCGCAAAATCTGAGAATAGAAACTGTGGGGATTACAAAGTTATTTGGCAGAAGTCCCTACGTAGACCATCATTTCTTTATCTGTTGCTCTTTGCTGGCCAGAGGTACAGACCCAGCAGGGTAAGGGAAGTAGAAGAACGAGAGAATACAGTGGTTCACCGTGTGGAGATTTTGTTCTGAAACGATCTTCCTAACGGGCATTACGCTGCCTTTCTTCTTCTGCGCTGATTTCCGTCGGTTTTGGTGAAAACAGGCTTAAAACAGCGTTAGAAAATCAGGTAATACTCTCTAAGCAATTCCTGGAAAGCGGGGGTGTAGGTATGGTCTTTCTCTCTGATGGCCAGCGTACTTTCAGCAGGAGCGCCGGTCTGGCGGGAGTAGGTGTGGATGGCGCGTAACAGTTTCCCGTTGGGCGTAGCTTCTAACCACAGAGTGCTGGAGGTATAAAAGCCCCGCTGTTGCGCTTCCCGCTCAAAGACCCTGGCTTCATGCGGAGGCAGCAGAATATGCAATTTGCCCTCTGGGGTTAAGAAACGCTGGGCGAAGGTGATGATCTCAGAAAAGGAAAGTGATTGCGTGTGTTTGGCCAGGTTCTTCGCTTTGTCTGCGGATGTAAGGGAAGCCTGAAAAAACGGCGGATTACTGATGATCACATCAAACGGTTGGGGCTGGGTGGCCCCAAACTCCTGTAAACTGGCCGGGTGCAGCTGCACCCGGCCAGCCCACGGACTGGCGGATATATTTTCCTGAGCCTGCTGGGCAGCAGCCGCGTCAATTTCCACGGCTTCCAGCTGCGCGGCGGGGGCACGTTGGGCCACCATGAGGCTGAGTAAACCAGTGCCTGCGCCAATGTCCAGAATACGGCGGGCCGTTTCCACTTCGGCATAAGCCCCCAGCACACAAGAATCGGTGCAGACTTTCATCGCACATTGGTCTTGCCTGATCAGAAACTGCTTGAACCGGAAATAGTTGTTGGCCACTTTGTTGATTTGAAGATGTGGAGATTTGGAGATTTGAAGATTTGAAGATGAGGAGATTTTCTAGATAAACCCTAAGCCGCTTTGATGTAATACGTGCAACACCGTTTCCATTCCAGCAAAAAGGCTAAGATCCAATTCAATAACTTCATCTCCACATCTCCACATCTCCACATTTCCTCATCTCCTCATTTCCACATTTCCACATCTTCAAATTATCACCCCGCGGTAGGGTTGGCTTCAAAGCCTTTGTCGGGCGGGAGGTTGGGTTGGAGGGCGGCGGCTACGGCCAGTTGGTCGCAGCGTTCGTTTTCGGCGTGGCCGGCGTGGCCGCGTACCCACACAAAGCGCACCTGGTGCTTGCGGTAAATCTTCAGGAAACGCTGCCAGAGGTCGGGGTTGGCCTTGCCGGTGAAGCCTTTCTTCTCCCAGCCAAACACCCATTTCTTCTCCACGGCGTCTACCACGTATTTTGAATCTGAGTAAATGGTGACCGGCATGCCGGGTTTGGTGATGGCTTCCAGGGCCACAATCACCGCCAGGAGCTCCATGCGGTTGTTGGTGGTCTTCCGGAAACCTTCGCTGAGTTCTTTCACGTGGGGGCCGTACCGGAGAATAACGCCATACCCCCCGGGGCCGGGATTGCCCCGCGAGGCACCATCGGTAAATACTTCTATCAAAATGTATGCGCTTAGTCTTCTGCAAAAATACCCATCTGTACGCAAGCGGCGGCGTTCTGGGGCCAGAATATTTTAAGGTGCTCTCTTGCCGTAAAAAATAGCCGGGGCCTGTTTTCCTCTTGTTTTTTGAAGAATAGGCCTGAAACGTACAGTAACCCAACGTTTTTCCATGGGGGCAAGGAAATTCCTGAATTGGAAATGTAAACAAGCTCTAAGTAGAGTGAACTATTGAAGCGTACAGAGAATGCAAAGATGAAACCATGATAAAAATGGGGCTCTGTAAGATGAACCTTGGTGCGAAGTGCCTCATTTGCCAGCCGGGCTGTGGTTCTATACGCTGGTTCGCTTTGCCTGCCAGCAGAGTCTATTCAAAGGTTTTAGGGCTGTTTTACGAAAAACAACTCCTAAACGGCCCACTTTCACAAAGCCCGGCATCTGCTTTTGAGGTTGCTTATTATCTGCTTCAAAATGCAACTATTAAATGAACCCGATTTCTTCCAATGGGAAACAAAGAATAATTACTTTCTATCAAGTAGGGTTTGCATCAAATCTATTTAGTAGATTAGAATCGGATTAATAAAATATATACTTAAACGAATACATAAGCTTCATGAAGAAAAATTTACGAAGTGTCAGCAGGCTCTTTGTCTGCGCCGGATTTTTACTGTTTAATGCGCACCTGGCGCAAAGCCAGGGCCTATCCAAAGGAAACTACAAGGCAGATCAGGCGTTACGTTCCTTAACCAGCACCACGGCTTCAGCCCGAATGGCCAGAAAAGACGTTTCTGCGCTACAGGTAGCCAAGCCCGCGCAGGCCATGGATGGATACGTAGCCATTGATGCCTATTCTAAGGAAACAGACGGCAAAGCCTTGCTGGAGCAACTCCAGAAACTGGGCTTGAAGAACGGATCTTCCTACAAAAAGGTGGTGTCTGGTTTTTTTCCGGTAGACAAGATTGAGAAACTGGAGGGAATCAGCAGCCTCAACCATGCCTCACCGGCGTACACTCCCCAAAAAGGATTGGTGACCTCAGAGGGCGACGGTGCCCTTAAGGCAGATGTGGCGCGTCAGCAATTTGGCGTGACCGGCCTGGGTTCCAAAATTGGGGTGATTTCAGATTCTTACGGAGTAATTCCCGGCGGTGTGGCCGCAGGGGTGGCCTCCGGCGATCTTCCCGCCGATGTTCAGGTATTGTCAGATTCCCCTACCGGTACAGATGAAGGCCGCGCCATGGCCGAAATTGTGCATGACGTAGCACCAGGGGCCAAAATCGCCTTCCATACCGCTAACCCCGGTCAAGCGGCCTTCGCCAATGGCATTTTAGGTTTGGCCGATGCCGGTTGCAACATTGTGGTAGATGACATCATTTACCTGGCCGAGCCCATGTTCCAGGACGGCATCATTGCGCAGGCGGTAGATGAAGTGGTGAAAAGAAACGTTTCCTATTTCAGTGCGGCCGGTAACAACGCCAGAAAATCATACCAGGCGCCCTTCAGAAATTCCGGAGTAACGATTCCGGGCTGGGGCGAGGCCCACAATTTTGGGAATGGAGACCTGAGACAATCCATCACCATTCCGGCCCGAAGCGGTATCCAGCTCATGTTCCAGTGGTCAGATGACTTCTATTCTGTGAGTGGCGGCGCCGGTGCCAAAACCGATTTAGACCTGCTGGTGTATTTCAACAACGTCTTGTTTACGGCCTCTGCCCAAAGTAACGAGGGACGTGACCCCTATGAGTACATCGCGTTGAATAACAACGGAAACGCGCCGCTTACTATTGAGATTGCGGTAGTAAAGTACAGCGGCCCAGACCCACAGCTCATAAAATGGATTGACTTTGGGAACGGCGTTCCAACGGAGCACGTCACCAACAGCTCTACCGTGTATGGCCACGCCAATGCGCAGGGAGCCATTGCCGTGGGTGCTGTTGCCTGGTTCAACACTCCCCAGTACAATGCCAACCTGACAAGACCGGTGATTAACAATTTTTCTTCCCTGGGCGGAACACCGGTATTGCTTTCTACCACCGGGCAAGAATCTCCTTATACCACCCAGCGGATACGCATGAAGCCAGAGGTGGTGGGCCCAGACGGAGGAAATAACACCTTCTTTGGTTCTGACACTCCCGTAGATGCAGATAGCTTGCCTAACTTCTTCGGTACCTCTGCGGCGGCCCCGCACGTGGCGGCAGTAGCGGCGTTGATGCAGGAAAAACAAAAAGGCCAGATGTCACCGGGTGCTATCTTAGACAAATTAAAGTCTACCGCTATTGACATGGATAATCCCTACCTCTCGGGTTTTTCCACTGGTTTTGACTTCATGACAGGCTATGGTTTTGTCCAGGCAGACGCAGCAGTTGCAACGGCGGGCACTAAGGCAAACCAAACCATTACCTTCCTTGAGATTCCAGACCGTAAAATCACAGATCCGCGTAAAATCAAGTTAGAGGCGTACAGCACCTCTAATCTTCCGGTTGAATTTACCGTACTGCAAGGCCCTGCTTATGTAGAAGGTGACAGCCTGGTGATCACGGGCCGGGGCGTAGTCAGAATCAAAGCCGCGCAGTGGGGTAACCCCGAGTTCAGGCCAGCCATGGAAGTGATTCAGGAATTTGTGGTGGAAGGAGTAGCCCAAACCATTTCTTTTGGCCCGCTTCCAGATGTGACCTACGGTGTGGGCCCAATTCCGCTTGTGGCAACCTCTACCTCTGGCTTGCCGGTGGTCTTTAGAGTAGTCACAGGGGTGGCCCGCATTGTAAATAACCTGCTGATAGTGGAAGGAACTGGTAAAATCACCGTAATGGCTACGCAGCCCGGTAATTCCATCTATGAAGCCGCGCCGTCTGTCACGCAGACGTTTACCGTAAGCAAAGCAACCCAAACCATCAGCTTTGCTCCCATCCCAGACAAGACGTTAGGCGATGCTCCGTTCATGCTGGAAGCAAGCGCGACCTCTGGTTTGCCGGTTACCTTCACCGTGCTACAGGGGCCAGCCAAGGTTTCTGGAAACATGGTTACGCTGCACGGTACCGGTAAAGTAAGAATCAAAGCGACTCAATACGGGAACGGTGTGTTTGCACCTGCCTCTGAGGTAATCCGGGAGTTCATGGTGTACCAGGCTGTTGCCACCCTCCAAACATCTTCTGTAGAAAGTGTGTCGGCTATGGGCCAGGGAGTACAGTTGGGCGCGTATCCTAACCCGTTCATGGATAGAACCGCCATTGCGTTCTCTGCTCCAGAAAACGGAGAGGTATTGGTAGATATCTTGTCCCCCACCGGTGCTCTGGTGAAGAGTTTGCACAAAGGCCAGGTAACGGCCGGAAGCACGTACCAGTATGAGTTTGACGGTTCAGGCAAAGCCAATGGCGTGTACATCTGCCGTATCATCTACAACGGGAAAGTAGAGTTCAAGCGTCTGGTGTTAGCAAGATAGAATACCACCCTTTTACCCCAAACGGGCAGGAAACGCAGCGTCAAGCTGGGCTTCCTGCCCGTTTTTATTTCAGGCTATTTCGGTTTACAGCTATTTTCCGGAAATCAGGCCTAAAACGGGGCAGCACCTAGGAAAGCCGCCTCTGGGGGGTTCGGCTCCCCGGTGTCTCCAACATAGGGGCTACACGAACCGACGCTGCGCAAAACTGCCAGTGGTTCCCGGCGAGCCTGGAGACTCGCTTCATCCTACGTCACGAGACTAAAGTCTCGCGCCAGTACTTGCTAAAACCTATTTCCGCGATGCCGTCTGCTCCAAAGACCCCGTAGTGGTGCGCGCAGCTCCTGCGAGTGTCTCTGCCAATGCCGTTTATGGCCCGTTTTCCACAAAACAGCCCCAAAACGCATCCGTCAAACTCCCCTCTCTGCGGGAGAGGGGCTGGGGGTGAGGTCTCTCGCAAAATGGAAACGATGAATTCCCCTCTTAGGAGAGCAATGGGTGGGTTTCCGTTTCCGGCCTAATTTTCCTAATTCAGCCTTAAAACAGTCTCTAAATACTCACGTGCGTTTTGAACAGCTTGATGGCGATGGCCAGCAGAATCACGCCAAAGACTTTGCGTAGTACCTCGGTGCCGTTCTGGCCCAGTTTCCGCTCCAGCCAGTTGGAGCTTTTCAGGACAATGTAGACGAACACCAGATTAAGCAAAATGCCCACCAGCACGTTGGGCAAGGCGTAGGCCGCCCGCAGGGAAAGCAGCGTGGTCATGGTACCGGCGCCCACAATCAAAGGAAAGGCCAACGGGACAATAGAGCCGGTCTTCACCTCGGGGTTGGAATGGAACAAGTGAACGCCCAGCACCATCTCCATGCCCATCAGAAAGATAATAATGGCCCCCGCCAGGGCGAAAGAGGCAAAATCAATCCCGAAGAGACGCAGAATACCATCACCTAAGAACAGGAACACAATCATGAGGGCACCGGCCACCAACGTTGCTTTCTCAGACTGGATCACGCCTTCGCGCTGGCGCAACTGGATGATGATGGGAATGGAGCCCAAGATATCAATGATGGCGAAAAGGATAAGGCTTACGGAAACAATCTCTTTAAAACTGAATTGGGGCATGGTGTGGTGGCGCAGGGTTGGCGTTTGTTTCCGCGAAATTAGTGATAATGACTGGAAATGAAATTGCGTAGTACCTCATATTCCGCATCAGCGATGGCGGGGAAGTTGGCAATCCGGAAGGTGTTCTTCGCCCAGGGCCCGTAGCCGTTGCCTAGCGCAATGCCTTCGGCGGTGGCAATCCGTTTGGCTTCCTGTACCCAGCGGTCGGTGCCTTTCACGGCAATCACGGTGAGCGAGCGCACCTCGGGGTTTTCCACCAATAGTTGCATCTCCGTTAATTCATCAAAGAACGTGTAAAGATCCTGCGCCCGTTGCACCAGTTGCTGGTCAATGGTTTTGATAAGCGGGCGTTTCTCCAGCACTTTCTTGAGCAGGAACAGGTTGAGCACGTTGGGCGTGTAGGCGGTCTGGTAATTGAGCATTTTCTCGTGCAGAAACACCAGGCTGTTGTAATACCTGCGGTCATTGAGGCCCTTGGCCCGCTGAATAGTGCGCGGGGAGCACACCAACACGGCCATGCCCGCCGGCAACCCGAAGCATTTCTGCACAGACGCAAACCAGATATCGGCCCGTATGTACTTGAGGTTGGCCCCGGCCATGCTGGACGTGGCATCAATGGCCAGCAAGGGGTCTTTGAACTGGTTCTGCAGTTTCAGGAGCGTGTTCATGCTCACGTGCGTGCCGTTAGACGTCTCGGTCTGGGTCACGCAGATCAGATCGGTATCATCCTCCACCGGAATGTTGGGCACGTCCAGCACTTCTTCCACCCCAAAGGTTTGCCCGTAACAATCTGGCCGCAGCCGCTTGGCATACTGGTACCATTTCTCGCCGAAGGCCCCGTTGTAGAGGTGCAGGCTTTTGTGCGGCGTCAGGCTCTGGGCCAGAATCTCCCAGCACTCCGTGGCCGAAGACGTGAAGAAGAGATAGTAGTCCTGCGGAATGTTCAGTTTGTTCCGTAGCAGGCCCACCAAGTCCCGCATCATCTGCACAAAGCGCTCGCCGCGGTGCGGAATACTGAGCATTCCTTCGTCATAGGCCATGGTCAGGTATTCGCGTACTTCTGGGTAGACTTTGGACGGGCCCGGATAGAAATTAAGCATGGAGACAGCAGGGGTTGTGGTGGAACGTAGCGTTTGATCAGCCAAAAAGAGCTGGGAATGAGTGCGGGCGAGCGCCTGTTTTAGGGCTTGTTTAAATTTGAGGTTTGCAAGCGAAAATGGCCAGAGAAAGGTTCTGCGGAAGCGTTTTTTGAGCAGCGTAGCAGTGCTACGGGGCGATAAAAAGGTGAACGCAGGTTCTTTTTATGGTCATTTGCAGCGCAAAAATGAAATTTAAACATGCTCTTAGGGCTGTTTTACTTAAAACAGGCCCAAAACAAAGCCTGGCAGGTACCCCGCTGAATTGACCTACACGCAAAAAACGTACGCTGGTTACGCTTTGGTGTAGGTAAATCCTACCTTATTGGGCTTCTGCCGCTCAAAGTACTGCAAGCCAAGCCGATAGCTTTCCAAGCCAAACCCACTGATGCTGCCTACGCACCGGCCGCCAATGTAGGTCACGTGCCGGGTGGCCTCCCGCGCGAACACGTTGGAAAAATGGATCTCAATCACGGGCGTTTCAATGGCGGCAATGGCATCTGCCAGCGCCAGGCTGGAATGGGTGTACGCCCCGGCGTTGAAGAGAATGCCCTGGTAATGGAACCCCACCTCGTGCAGTTTGTCTATGAGCGCGCCTTCTATGTTAGACTGAAAATATTCAATATCTATGTCCGGGAAAGAAGGAATGAGGTCTTTCTCCAGGTAATCTTCAAAGGAGCGGGAGCCATAGATAGATTTTTCGCGGCGGCCTAACAAGTTAAGGTTGGGGCCGTTGAGAATGAGGATTTTCATAGCGGTACGGTTGGCCGGGCGGTTAGAAAGGTGCCCAGGAACAGCGCCAAAGGTACGGAATAACTGCCTTCGGGCAGCTATGTCCTTTCTTTCCATTTGCAAAACAGGGGGAGAATTACCTATATTTCGTTTTTACCTCCCCCTCGCATGAATTGGTCTGTCATTCTAACTCAGTTCCAGGGTTACCTCCAACTGGAGAAATCCCTGTCTGGCCACTCGGTAGAAGCCTACCTGCGCGACATCCGCAAACTGGTGCAGTATTTTGAGATCACGCAGCAGAAAGTAAGTCCCATGGAAGTGGAGGCCACCCACCTGCAGGGCTTTCTGGAATGGATCAATACCTTGGGCATGACCACGCATTCACAGGCCCGTACGCTCTCCGGCATTAGGGCGTTCTACAAATTCCTGATCATGGAAGACCTGTTGGACGCCGACCCTACCGAGACCATTGAAGCCCCTAAACTGCAGCGCAAGCTCCCCGATGTGCTGAGTTATGAGGAGATTGTGACCCTGTTTGAGGCCATTGACGTGAGCACCCCAGAGGGCACGCGCAACAAAGCCATGCTGGAAACCCTCTACAGTTCTGGGCTGCGCGTCACCGAGCTGATTGAACTGAAAATAAGCAACCTGTACGAAGACCTGGGTTTCCTGCGTATTACGGGCAAAGGCAACAAAGAACGGCTGGTGCCCATTGGCCGCGACGCCCTCAAATACACCAGGCTGTACCTGGATGGCGTACGCCGCCACCAAACCATTAAGAAAGGGAACGAAGACTTTGTGTTTCTGAACCGCCGGGGCACCAGTTTAAGCCGCGTCATGGTGTTCACCATCATCAAAGACCTGGCCGCCAAAACCGGACTGGAGAAAAGTATCAGCCCCCATACCTTCCGCCATTCCTTCGCCACCCACCTCATTGAAGGCGGGGCCGATCTGCGCGCCGTGCAGGAAATGTTGGGCCACGAGTCCATCACCACCACTGAAATCTACACCCACCTGGACAGAGATTACCTGAAACAAGTCATGCAGGAGTTCCATCCCAGAAGCTAGCAGGGCAATCTCGGGTGGTTGCCCTTCGTACGTTTTGTTATCGTGCATGTGTAAGGGCAACCACCCGGGATTGCCCCTACATGATCTGATAAAACAAACTGAAAACTCACGGCAGCAAGCCGAACAACTCTGCGGCGGCGGCGAAGGGAGATTTCTGCCCCTGCGTGACTTGCCCCGAAATGGTTTCCCATTGCGCTTGCACGGCCGGATGCTGGTAGAAGCGTTCTTCCAGTTGCTGCCGGATGCTGTGCCGCAGCCAATGCAGGTGCTGTTCTTGCCGTCGTTGATGGAAATAGCCGTTTTGTTGGGTTAACTGTACATACTCGGTTATAGACTCCCAGATGGGAGCCAAACCGGTTTTCTCGTTCGCGGAACAGACTGATACCCGTGGGCTCCACGTAGAGGCTCCCAACGAGAAGAGGTGCAGCGCGCCCTGGTACTCGGCTTGGGCACTGCTGGCAGGGTGGAGGTTCGCCCCGTCGGCTTTGGTGATGGCAATGGCATCGGCCATTTCCATGATGCCTTTCTTAATGCCTTGTAGTTCATCGCCGGCCCCGGCCAACATCAAAAGCAGGAAGAAATCTACCATCTCGTGCACCGCCGTCTCAGATTGCCCAACCCCCACGGTTTCCACAAAAATCACGTCAAAACCAGCCGCCTCGCATAGCAAGATGCTCTCACGGGTACTGCGGGCCACCCCGCCCAGGGTTTTGCCTGCCGGCGAAGGGCGGATATACGCGTTGGGGTCGGCAGCCAGTGTCTCCATGCGGGTTTTGTCGCCTAAAATGCTGCCACCGGTGCGTTGGCTGGTAGGGTCAATGGCCAGCACCGCCAGCTTCTTGCCGTGCTGTTCCAGCAGGTAATTCCCGAAAGCCTCTATAAACGTACTTTTCCCTACCCCCGGCACTCCCGTAATACCCACCCGCACCGATTTTCCCGCGTGGGGCAACACCTGTTCCATGACCGCGTGGGCCAGGGCTTGGTCAGAAGGCAGGGTGCTTTCTACTAACGTAATGGCGCGGCTCAGGAGCACCCGGTTCCCGGATAGAACTCCGGCAGCGTAGGCATCTGGGGTAAATCGTTTCGGCACTCGTTTTGGGGCTGTTTTCAGAAAAGTACGCGAAAAATAGGAATTCGTGCTGCCTTCTGGTGGAGAATCTGGAAAGAACAGACCGGGCAAGCAGTTCGTCCCCCTTTAATGATCCTACCCATAAGTCCAACATGTTGAAGATCGGTATCTGATCATCCCCCTTTGAAGGGGGTAGGGGGATGACTACTCGTGCAGATCATGGCATTCCCGAGTTTGGTAGGGGCAATCCCTTGTGGTTGCCCTTGTTGAGAAACGCAGTAAATGTAAAAGTCTGCCGCTCTGTAGCAAGAGATTAACGGTTCTTCACACGGCTTTGTCATCCCCCTATACCCTTCAAAGCTCATCTTGTAGGAAAAAAGCGGCTGATCGTTTTCCTTGGCTTGTCCCCTGACAAGCCAAAGTAGGTGAGGGACAGCTTGAACCGCTTTTCTCCCGTCCTGTCGGGGGACAGGCCAAGGAAGCGGGTTGGTGCGTTTTAGGTTCGTTTTCCGCAAAACAGGCCCAAAACACCATCCCCGCTCTTCCCGCTCTTTCGGAGTTCCACTTTGGCGGAAGCACTCGGTCGGGGAGTTACACCCCCCTTCTTTTGCCCGTGGCCCCCGGCGGAGTGGAACTCCGCAGCAGGCAGGTTCGGGAGTGGAACTCCCGAACAGCAAAAACAACAAAGAAAGAAATTTTCCCTACAAGATGTGCCTTCAAAGGGAGACTTATCAGATATCGGTTCCAAAATTAGAAAGTCTTTACTTACTTACTTACTTACTTACTTACTTACTTACTTACTTGGCAAAGCCGCGCTGGTAGCGGGAGACAGGTTCTGGAAATAGAAGCCGGGGAAGTTAGGGAGGCCGAGGGCGCTTTTCTGGGTGCCCAGGTTGATGCCGCTGTCTTTGTAGTCACAGTCGGGGCCCAGGGCGTTGGGGTTGCGGATGACGCCCAGCCAGTTGCTGTTGTTGCGGGCCACGTAAATACGACCGTCGGGCCCCAATTGGAGGGCGCCAATCTTGCGGCTGAGGCTTTTAGCCACCTGCTTGCCGGAGTGGACAATGGCATTTGGGGTTCCGGCCGCCAGGTCAAACTGGAAGATGCGGGCTTCGCCCCCGGCAATGCCGTTCTTGCCGCCGTACAGCTTGGTGCCGTCTGGCGAGAACTCCACGCCGTAGGCTTCGTCAAATTTGCCCAGGTCTACCGCTATGGCCAGCTTGCCGTTTTCATTGTTGAAACTGAAAACCTCTATCTTATTGACGGCGGCCCAGGTGGCTACCGCCAGTTTATCGCCGGTAGGCGAGGCTTTCATGTAGCCAATGGTGGCGCCGTTATCACCGGCATGGATGCTGCCCAAATGGCTCTCTACGGGTTTGAAGGTAATGCCATCGGCGCTGATAAGATAGGCGTAAAAGGCCGAACTGTTCCAGCGGTGGGTGATGAGCCAGTAGTCACGGCCGTTGCGGTGTTTGATGGCGGTCAGTTTTTCGGTAACCGGCGCGAAAATGAGGTTGTTTTTGGAGATTACCTCGCCCAAGCCGCCGTTTCTGCTCAAATCAATGAGGTGGTACTGCAAGCCGTGGTTCTGGCCCTGGAAGTCGGCGGTGAAAAGGTAGTATAGGTGGGGGGAGCCGGGCTTGGGCAAAATAACCGAGGACTGGGTGGAAGATTCATGGCCTTTCAGGGAATCTCCGTTGACCATGACCTGCTTGTTGCGGTTCCAGACCTGCATGCCGTTGGTGTAAAACAGGAGGTTGCCCAGCGCGTCTGAGAGTACGGCGCAGCCTTCCTCACTAAACATGTTTCCGTCTTTGAGCGGTTCGGGCTTGGAAGGGTCAGCAAACGATAACCCCGCGTTTTGCCCAAAATACCAGGTAGTAGCCTCTTTCTGGGCCCATGCCGTGACCGCTAAGAGTCCAAGAGGAAGCAGGAGTAAAATTTTCTTCAGTCTCTTCATCATCTAGCAAACGTTTAAGATGCTGGAAGATTTCAAAGACTGCGCCAGATATTTTTATCTGCTTGCCAGTGAAGTGTTTTAAGCGTGAGGAGGCTACTCTTGCTCAGGAACCGAAAAGCTTAAAGAGGGGGGCACCAAGGTTGAGTCCTGGGCCAGGGCCTGAAATTGGGGAGGGTAGAAAGCCAACTCAGGGGAACTGCTTTCATCAGACACATGCGTAACACAGCTCAAGAAGAGCATCCCGGTTAAGAAAATTGCCACCAGCTTTTTCATACATTCACATCCTTTCCATTGGTTGTACTAAAATCCCCTACTTTATAGATAATAAAAAGGAAGCATTTCTGTTTTCTGTAACTTGTACTTATTTATAATATATGTAACAATAGAAAGGTAAGTGTTGTAAAAAGAACTGGATGCCGTGATTCTGTGAAAAATAGCTTGTCTGAAGGGGTGAGTAGTAACATGAAATCAGCCTCTTGTATGGCTATATAGGAGAGTAGTAATGCTAAATAAATGAGAACTGGCGGTATCTCTACGTTTGACGTTAGGGCTAAAACAAAAAAGCGGCCCCGGTAAAGGGGCCGCTTTTTTGCGTTTGATACCTCAGGAAGATTAACTTCTTGGGTCTAGGGCTGCGGTGATACGGTCAGAAAGATCCAGCAAGTGGTAGTTGCTCAGAGAATCTGACTGGTTTGCCGCCGATGCCTTGATCATGTTGCTGATGTTTCTTAGTTCTGCTTTGGCTACGGAAATAACATCGCTCTGCTGAATGTCCATGATGGGGGCAGATGGTCTTCTGCTCGCCGTTGCCTGGGTAGACGCCGGAGCCGGAGCAGGTTTCACCAGGTCAATCAACTGCTCAACGTAGATCTTCTGCAGGTTACGGCGGTACACATCAATGGCCTTTTTGCTTTTCACTTCCTTGAAAATGGAGCCGTTCAGGTCTTCAAAGAAATCGGTCACCTTGTAGGCTTTATTGCCGTCCATGGCTTCGGCGGCAATCAGTTTGGTCAGGGTTGCGTTGCTGATAAGGCGGTTTAAAACGCTCTGCTGGCTTCTGGAGACCACAATCATAGGGTTGGTGCCAATGTTGTTGAGTACGTCTGGTGCCAATAGCCAGGTAGGCGTGGTGAACAACTGCTCATCCAGAAATTCAAGGGCTTCTTTCTGCGTAGAGGCCGGGGTGCGCTCATATACCACGCCTTCCATCTCCACCGTTTTCGGGTTTTCGTAAATACCGCCAATGTTCTTGGCTACATGGCCCATGTACCGGTTGTACTGGGTGGTAAGCTGGCCGTACATGGTCTCCAGGTTCTCATAGCCCTCGTTTTCTTCCTTCGTCCACTCAGGGAGCTTGGCTAGAATACGCTTCAGGTTTTTGATGCCGTATTCACTGGCCTTCATGGCGTTGTCGCCCAAGTCTTCGTTCTGGGAGTGCGGATCATCTGGATTGGTCTCCGTCCCGAACCAGTTGCGGCGGTTTTTGAGGGCCTGCATGGTCATCTTGTTCAGGATGGGAAGCTCGTCAGTGGCACTTTTGGCGGTAGGCAACAGTTTGTAGCCCCACTCAATGGCCCACAGGTCATAGTCGCCAATTCTGGGGTAGATGCCTTTAGACGTGATGTTATCCTCAGGCTGCGCTACGTAGTTGAAGCGGGCGTAGTCCATGATAGACGGGGTGTGGCCGTTGGCTTCCACCCATTTCTTGTCGCGCAGTTTCTCTACCGGCACCGTAGAGCTGGAACCGTAGTTGTGGCGCAAGCCCAGGGTGTGCCCTACTTCATGCGAAGACACAAAGCGGATCAAATCGCCCATCAGTTCATCAGAGAACTCCATTTTGCGGGCGCGGGGGTCAATGGCCGAGGCTTGGATCATGTACCAGTCGTGCACCAGTTTCATGACGTTGTGGTACCAATTGATGTGGCTTTCCATGATCTCGCCGCTGCGCGGATCTGAGATGCTGGGGCCGCTGGCGTTGGCAATCTCAGAAGGCTTGTACACAATGGCGCTGTGGCGGGCATCGTCCAGGCTCCAGTTCGGGTTTTCTTTGGCGGTAGGGGCCATTTTCCCGATCACGGCATTCTTGAAACCGGCTTTCTCAAACGCTTTTTGCCAGTCGTTCACGCCGGCAATAAGGTAGGGTACCCATTTCTTCGGCGTAGCCGGGTCAATGTAGAAAACGATTGGTTTCTGGGGCTCTACCAGTTCGCCGCGGTTGTACTTGGCTACGTCCTCTGGTTTGGGCTCCAGTCTCCAGCGTTTCACCATCTGGATTTCCTTTACTCCCTGCGGATTGGCGTCAAAGTCTGTATACCCCACGGTGAAGTACCCTACGCGCGGGTCAAAGTAGCGGGGTTGCATGGGTTTCTTGGGCAGCACCACCATAGACGTGTTCACTTCAATGGTAGAGGAACCGTTCAACGCCGAGGAACCACCTGCGCCGCCCGAGGGGGCTGCGCCAAAGCCAGTGGTAGGAGGGGTGAGCACGTACGTTTTCACGGTGGTTACTTCCACGTTGGAAGGGAAGCTGCGCACGTTCTGGATATAGCTGCGGTCTGGGATAAAATTACCCAACCGTATACGGGACTTAGCACCCGCCGAGCTAAAGGAGAAGATTTCGTTTTCGCCTTTGATGTAGTCTGTGATGTCAATCACGCTGCCTTTGTTGCCCGGGCTGTACGCGGCCACGTTGAAGGCGGCTACAATGGCCTGCACATTGGAACGCTGCACACTCTGGTACATGGACTTGGTGCTGTCTGGGCTGTAGGTGGCATAAGAGATCTTCCGCATGAAAATACGGTCATCTGGGCCTTTCTCAAACATGATCACCGAGGAACCTATCTGATCCCCGGCGTAACCTGCCGCAGAACGCACTTCGGCCCCGGCTTTGGAGATCCGGTTCACCACCAGCAATTCACGACCCAGCACCGAGTCGGCCAACTCAAAGAAGTACTTGTCTTCTACTTTGTGGACTTTGAAAAAACCGGATTTGGAAACGGCTTTGTCTGTGATAACCTCTTTGTAAGGCTTGGGTTTCGCGCTTCGGGCGGCATTCCCGGCCATGCCAGCAGCCCCGGCTACCCGACGGGTAGAATCGGCGGGTTGGGTAGGGCGCGTCTGGGACACGGCTACTCCGGCAAAGGAGGAAACCAGCCCCAGCGTCAATAAGAATTTCTTCATAAAGGTGTAAGCTTGCTTGTTATAAGGGTTTAGATGGTGTGTTGTGCACCTGCCTTAGATAGGCCTAAAGCCGAAAGGTTTAATGGGGTATGGAGAAAGGTGAGAAATTTTGCAGTAGCGTTTTAGGGTTGTTTTTAGGAAAAGAGGAAGGAAACAGGCTTTTACCGGCATTTTCCCCTGGCACGAGTCTCCAGACTCGCGCCAGGGGAAAAAATTACCCCTTCAGCAACTTCTCCAATATCTCCTGCGCGGCCACGCTGATCACCGTTCCTGGGCCAAACACGCCTGCCACCCCGGCATCATACAGGAATTGGTAATCCTGGGCGGGAATCACGCCTCCGGCAATAACCATGATGTCCTCGCGGCCCAGCTTTTTTAACTCGGCAATCAACTGCGGGATCAAGGTTTTATGACCGGCGGCCAGGCTGCTCACGCCTACCACGTGCACGTCGTTTTCGGCGGCCTGTAGGGCTACTTCTTCCGGGGTTTGGAAGAGCGGGCCCAGATCTACGTCAAACCCGAGGTCAGCGAAAGAGGTGGCAATGACTTTGGAGCCGCGGTCGTGGCCGTCCTGGCCCATTTTGGCCACCATGATTCTGGGTCGGCGGCCTTCCTGTTGAGCAAATTGATCGGCCAGCGCCTGGGCTTTGCCGAAGTTCTCGTCGTCTGATATTTCTGAACTGTACACGCCGGATATGGATCTGATGGTGGCCCTATGACGGCCGAATACTTTTTCCAAGGCATAGGAAATCTCGCCCAAGCTACAGCGCACGCGGGCGGCGTTCACCGCCAGCTCCAGCAAATTGCCTTCGCCGGTCTCAGCGGCATTGGTCAGCGCATCCATGGCGGCGAACACAGCGTTTTCGTCCCGGTTTTCGCGAAGTTGGGCCAAACGTGTTAGCTGAGATTCACGTACGGCCGTGTTGTCAATGTCCAGAATCTCCAGCTTCTCCTCCGTTTCTGGCCGGAATTTGTTTACGCCCACAATCACGTCTTTGCCTGCGTCAATACGCGCTTGTTTGCGGGCCGCGGCCTCCTCAATGCGCATCTTGGGCAGACCGGTTTCAATAGCCTTCGCCATGCCGCCCAACCGTTCCACTTCTTGAATCAAGTCCCAGGCGCGGTGCGCGAGTTGGTGGGTGAGGGCCTCCACGTAATACGAGCCTCCCCAGGGGTCTACGGTTTTGGTGATGTGCGTTTCCTGTTGCAGGTAAATCTGGGTATTGCGGGCAATACGCGCCGAAAAATCGGTGGGCAAGGCGATGGCCTCGTCTAAGGCGTTGGTATGCAGGCTTTGGGTTCCGCCCAAGGCGGCGGCCAGGGCCTCTACGGTGGTGCGGGCCACGTTGTTGAAGGGATCTTGCTCGGTTAAGCTCCAGCCACTGGTTTGACAGTGCGTGCGCAGGGCCAGAGATTTGTCGCTCTTGGGGTTGAACTGTTTGATGAGCTTGGCCCACAGCATGCGGGCGGCGCGCATCTTGGCGATCTCCATGAAGTGGTTCATGCCAATGGCCCAGAAAAACGACAAACGCGGCGCGAAGGTGTCAATGTCCATGCCCGCGGCTAGACCGGTACGCACGTATTCCAGACCATCGGCCAGGGTGTAGGCCAGTTCCAGATCGGCCGTGGCCCCGGCTTCCTGCATGTGGTAGCCACTGATGGAGATGGAGTTGAACTTGGGCATGTGCCGGGAGGTGTACGCGAAGATATCCGCGATGATCTTCATGCTGGGCTCCGGCGGATAAATGTAGGTGTTGCGCACCATAAACTCTTTGAGGATATCATTCTGGATGGTGCCGCTCAGTTGCTCTGGTTTCACGCCCTGCTCTTCGGCGGCCACAATGTAGAAGGCCAGAATGGGCAGCACCGCGCCGTTCATGGTCATGGACACGCTCATCTGGTCCAGCGGAATCTGGTCGAACAGAATCTTCATGTCCAGGATGGAGTCAATGGCTACGCCCGCCTTGCCCACATCGCCCACTACGCGCGGGTGGTCAGAGTCATAGCCCCGGTGCGTGGCCAAGTCAAACGCCACCGACAGCCCTTTTTGCCCAGCTTCCAGGTTTCGGCGGTAAAACGCGTTGGATTCCTCGGCGGTGCTGAAGCCCGCGTACTGCCTGATCGTCCACGGGTTCTTTACGTACATGGTGCTGTACGGGCCGCGCAGGAACGGCGGCAGTCCGGCGGCAAAGTCCAGGTGCTCAAAGCCAGCCGTGTCTTCTTTGGTATAGAAGTTCTGCAGGGGCAATCGCTCCGCTGTTTTCCAGGTCTTGGGTGCTATTTTGGGCTGTTTTTCAGGAATTGAGCCCTGAAACGTGAATGGTATCTTGGTGAAATCTGGTTTCATAGTTTGTATCAAGTAGCAGGTATCATGTAACAAGATTTCCTGCGGATGTTATCATATCTAAAAAGCTCCTTCTGCCTCATGTTGTCATCCTGAAAGGATCTTGGGGGAAAGCTGTCATTGGTTAGTTAAGTGTGAAGGCTCATCTTGAGTTTGCCTTATTGCTTTTGTGTGGTTGTCAACAGGTTTCAAAGCCCATTGGCCACCCCGGTATATAGAAGCCTCTTACGCTGTTTCATCGCTTCTGCCTGTTTAGTTCGCTTCCAGGATGACAACATGGGGCAGAGAAGTCTCGTCAGGAGCCTGTCGCCGCTATCGGCAATGGTAATTTCCCTCTGTCATTGCGCACCCTAAAGCAAGGCTTGTGCCCCTAAGAGCCAGAACTTCTTACAATAGACTCCGGACTCAATATCTTAACTAAGTACTCTAAACTCTAAACTCAGGACTCAGGACTCCCGGATTCAGGAAAGATTAGGCACTTGATGCGCAGCGCGCATCAAGCGCCTAATCTTTCCTGAATCCGGGTAATGATCTCTTTGGTGTCACAGCCCTGGAACAGGAATTCGTCAAAGCCGTGGTTGCGGAGCTCGTCTTTCAGGTGCATGGGGTCATCGGCTAAGATCAAGGCCGGGCCTTGGCGGTGCTGGGCGCGCATGCCTTTGGCGAAGGTCTCAGCAAATTCCTGGAACTGCTGGTGTGGGGCTGCCATCACAATCACCTGCACATCCAGGTTTTTCACCCCGTTTAGGGCATCTGAAACATCGTCGAACTTGAGTACCTGGGTGGTGAAACCGGAACAGGTGAAGAACTCGCGGGCGAAGGAAGCATGAATGTGTTCCTGCAGCGCAGTGCCCATGTGCACCACCAACGCATGCGGGCGGCGTTTCTTCTTCCGGAAATGCAGTTCAGTGGCCAGGCGCATCACTTCATACGAGTACGCGGCGCGGGTATTGTCATACTGCCGGCTCTGGATGAGCTTCTCGGGGTCATAGTCGTGCTGCTCGCTGGGGTTGGGGAACTTGTTGGTGCCCACCAGCACCTCTTTGCCGCTGGCAATGTCTTTGAACTTCTGGTTGCTGGCTTCCTTGATCATGCCCTGAATGAAGCCCGCGTTGGAAGCCGGAATAAACCCGCCCTGCGCTTCTATCTCCTGGAACAGCGCCCAAGCCTTTACCGCCATCTGCCGGGTGAGGTACTCCAGATAATAAGAGCCCGCCGCGGGGTCAATCGCCTGATCTAAATAGGCCTCTTCCTTCAGCAGGATGGGGATGTTCCGGGCTATGCGCTCACTGAACGCATTGGCCTCGCGGAAGGTGCTGTCAAACGGTTCTACTTCCACTGAGTTTACGCCCCCCATAATGGCACTCATCATCTCGGTGGTGTGGCGCAGCAGGTTGGTATGCGGGTCTAGCGTGGTCTGGTGCCAACGCGAGGTAGAAGCATGGATGCGCAAGGCACTGGCGGTCTCCACCGGTACCCCAAACGCCTCCACTACTTTGGCCCAGAGCAACCGGGCCGCCCTGAACTTGGCTATCTCAAAGAAGTAATTGGTGCCGGCGGTAAGGTGAAACTGCATGTTCCGGAAAATACTCTCGGCCGACAGGCCTTCCTGCGTAAGGCTGTTGGTGTAGCAGACGGCAATGGCCAGCGTGATGCCCAGCTCCTGTACCAGCGTGGCGCCTTTGTTGCTGAAATGCGAGCCGTTGATGGTGAGGGCGTAGAAGTTGGGGGCGTCCAGCGTCTGTTCCAGCAAGTGTAGGGCGTGCTCCACGTCCAGTTGCTTGTAGCTTTCAGACGACAGAATAGGGGAGCATTTCAGGAAACCATTCAGGCTGGTGACCGAAACTTTTTTACGGTACAGGCCCGTGAACAGGTGGTGGAGAAAGTTGGCCGCTTCGGTAGAAACGGTGTAAGACACCGGTACCTTGGTCAAATCTATTTCCTGGATCAGGTAATCGGCATCAAAGTCATAGCCGTTCTCCATGATGAAATGGATGCCATCGGCGCCGCGCGTAAGGGCGTCCACGGCTTTGTCTACCGCCTCGCGGCCCTTGCCCGAAGAATAGATGGGTTGGACGTTCAGCCAGCTGTTCTTGTCGGTTTTGGCGGTGCGCAGGTACGGGAACTGCCCTGGCAAAGTGTGAAGGACACCGCTCTGCGGCACGTGGGTACTGCTATAAAAAGGGGCGACGGCAATACCCTCATAGCTCTGCCAGTGCAGGCCCGCGAAGTCGTCGCCTTTCAGGTCTTGTTTTATTTTGGCAATCCATTGCTCAGCCGTTACCGGCCCGAACCCGGGGAATAATGCCTCAGAGGAGGGAATGTCAGTCATAAAAAGAACAGGCGTATACGATGGTAAAGATAACTTTTTGCCCGGACTGTTCTACGGCTGCCGCCGGAAATACGATGACCGTTTTACCCCTGGTTTTGCAAAAAAAGCCCGAAAGTAGGGGGAGGTTCAATAGCGAATGGAAGCATGGGTGCCTGGTTCTGTTATCATGGCTGAAAGATGAGATGATTTAGCTGGAACCGAAGTAAGCTATGCAACTGTAGACTCTCCTTTATTCTCCTTGGTGGAATAGCCCCTGTAGAAAGGGAAAGAAGAAGTGTAAATGGAGGTGGCATACGTCATTGGCACAGACACTCGCAGGTCTGGAAGATACTCCGAGGTCAATTGAGCAGGCAGCATAATAAATTTAGCACTACATGGATCGGCAGGTGTAAACATCCCCCTTCACCCCCTTCAAAGGGGGAGTATCTGCTTTAGGAGGCAGAAGTGTTCTGTCTAGCTGTTCGGGAGTTCTACTCCCGAACCTGCCTGCCGGGGAGTTCCACTCCGCCGGGAACCACGGGCAAAAGAAGGGGAGTGGAACTCCCCGGCAGGTTGCTTCCGGAGTGGAACTCCGGAAGAGCGGTTTAATGTAACCTCAGTACATGCTATGGTCTTACTTACTTTCCCCAGTTCCAGTCTTCCCCGAGCGCGCCTCGCTTTTGGCCATAGATAGGCAAAACTAAGAGAGGCAGACAGTACAGGCCGAAAGGGCAGTGCGAGAGGGGAAGACGGGGCCCCGCGGCCGTGAGCGCACGGAGGGCAGCTATGCAACAACCAAGCATAAGGGCACCGCATAGACCAGCCGCTACGCCAGCAATAACTCGCCAGCAAAAACAAAAGGCAGGCGCAGCACTCCTCATTCGTTTTAAACCAGATTTGCAGAAAGTACCCTAAAAAGGGAAAAACATAACCTCAGATTCTGCGTCTGTATGCAGCATGGAAAACGCCCAGGAAAATCTATACATCGGCACCTCCGGTTTCAGCTACGCGTGGAAAGGCATCTTCTACCCCGAAGACATCAAATCGGCGGAGATGCTGCCGTACTATGCGCAGCACTTCAATTGCACCGAGGTCAACAGCAGTTTCTACCATTTCACCATGGAGAAGACCATTCTCAAATGGCTGGAGACCACGCCCGCTCACTTTAAATTCGCGCCCAAGTTGCACCGCTCCATCACCCATGAAAACCGGCTGCAGAACATAGAAGAACCCCTGCGCAAGTGGATGGATCGCTTTCTTGTCATGGGCGACCGGCTGGGGCCAGTGCTGGTGCAGTTGCCGGGCTCTTTCCATTTCAACGAGCTTATTGCCCACCACTTCTTCACGCTACTGCGCAACTTGTACCCCACCACCGTCTTTGCCCTGGAAGTACGGCACGCCTCCTGGCATACAGATGAGGTGCTGGAACTGCTGGAGGAATTTGACATCTCACTGGTGGTCATTAGTGCAGGCAAGCGTTGGCCCGGCTTGGCGGCCGCTACCACCAATACCGTGTACCTGCGCCTGCACGGCCACGAGCAACTCTACCGCGGCGCCTACCCCGACGAGGAACTGGAACGTTTCGCCTACATGGCCCAAGATTGGCTTCTGGACGGGAAAACGGTGTGGTGCTTTTTCAACAACACCATCGGCGGAAACGCCACCACAGATGCGCAAAAGCTGCGGCAGGTCATCCAAAACCTGTAAGCTAAACCAAAAGTTTATGCCGTTTCCCGCTTTCAGCCTGTTTTCTGGAAAAGAGGCTGAAAACAGGAGGGACGCTGTGCGTAGAGTTAGCGTCAGCGCTCTACGCACTTCTGGACAGCCAATCTCCTGATTGGCGTGGAGGTCACTGTCACAAACGCTCGCAGGTCTAAAGACGCTACGAGGTCTTTGAAGAAGCGACACAGCGGCAGGCAGAAAAAGCTCCCCTCCTGATTCAGGAGGGGAGCCCGAAGGGCGGGGGTGAATAGGCGGTAACTGGAGTAGTAACCGCCCTTTTCAGCAATGCATGGATTTCGCTGCAATGCAGCGAGGCTAGTCAGAAACTCGCGCCAGCGTTTGGGGAATTATTGCAAACGCCAGCCAAAAAACTTATCGGTAAATCTCGGCCAGCATGCAGCGGGCGCTACCGCCGCCGTGGGCTTCAATGGTTCGCAGGTCTGAGCGCATTATTTTGGTGCGGTGGTTGAGGTCTTCAAACTGGTCTTTGCGGAGGGCTTTGTAGCCTTTGTCAGACATGACCAGCACCGGCTCACCGGCTTTGTTGCGCACCTGGAGCATATTGCCCGCCATTTTCTTCACCTGGGCCAGGGTCAGATCCAGGATTTCTTTGCCGGTGTCTACCAGGGCTTCCAGTAGAAGGCCTTGTTCCTCTTCGTCGGGGATGGCTTCCAGGCACACCAGCGCGAAATCGGCACCAATGCTGAGGATGACGTTGGTGTGGTATATGGGAAGGCCGTTGCCGTCAAAGGCGTGGAACACAATGGGGCGGTAGTCTAATTGCTCGCAGAAGGCCTGCAAGGGTTCTACGTGCGTACGTTCTGAAAGGCAGGCGTAGGCGATTCTGTGCTGGCGATCCAGTACCAGGCTGCCGGTGCCTTCCAGAAACTTGCCTTCGTTCTCAAAAGAAGTGAGGTCTATGACTTGGGTAAATGTCAGGCCGTGTTCTTCCTGCAGTTGGGTGAACAGCTGAGGGTGGCGTTCTAACCGGCGGGTAGGGGAGAGCATGGGGTAGAGCACCACTTTGCCGCCTTTGTGGAAGGAAATCCAGTTGTTGGGGAAAACGGCATCGGGCGTGGCCGGGTCTTCCACGTCATCCAGCACCACGGCATCAATGCGGGAGGCCCACAGTTTCAGCAAAAACTGGTTGAACTCGTCCAGCGCTTTTTGCTGCACCTGGTCGGCGGCGCCGGGCGGCACTTCCTGCTGGAAACCGTTGGTGGCCGCGGTCTCTGGGTTAGCGCCGAAGCGGGCCGGGCGTACCAGCAATACCTGCGTGGCGAGCGGAACGGTGGGATGGGTGGGTCGTTTGTTTTCGGTTTCCATGGCGGTGCCTTGTTGTTGGGTTCTGCAAGATACGCCAAAACAGGAAACCGTACACCCTGTGGAAAAGAAGGAGAACGGGCAGCGGGGAAATCAGCCAGGCGGGTGTAGCTGGTTTTGGGGCTGTTTTCTGGAAAATGGCCCAAAAACAGAATCCCCGCCCCCGGTCATGTGGTAGACCAGGGACGGGGATGGGAGTATTACTTAAAAACGGGTTTTTACGCTAAAGAGGCCCCTGTTTTGGGTTGAACAGGGGTGGCGGTTCTGTTCCGCCAGAAATATCGGAAGCACCGGCCCATAATGCCTCTGAAATTCTTGGGGAAAGTAGCCCGGCACCAGCGCTTCAATTCTCTAATCTCATGGGTCAGCAATAGGCGCAGGCATTTCCGGAACTCTTTCTCAAATAAAACGGCGTCAAAACTAACTTTTAGAAGAATGAATTTACTGTACTGTAAATACGAAGTGCTCATGGTTGTGTTGGTTTTGGGTGTTATGTTGTGAGTAATCTGCCTGAAAGCACAAGCCATCCTTTTCGCAAAGGAAAATCTGGGAATCAGAGCCAATCTTCTGGGTTTGCCAGCCGCATGAAAAGGCAGGATAACAAACGTTCAGAAGGTTACTAATATACGTTTTAGAAGAAGTTCTGTTCAGGCGGGCGGGCTTGCCATGGCCTGCCTTGGAAGGGAAACATGCTCTGTGCCGGAAGACGAAAAGAGAGCCCTTAAGGAGGGCCAGGCGGCGCTATCTCGCTTATAGGCAAGCGGGTGCGAAGGGCAAAGTTGCTGTAACCGCTTTGCCTGCCGATGATCGCACGATAGAGAAAAGAACCTGTTGATTTGGGGCATCATTGGTCTCTGCGCTTGTAACCCTCTTCCGGACACCTCTTGCCGGGAAGGAAACAAGTATAGGTATAAACTACTTAAAAGTCAAGTGGTTAATAGAAGCGCTGCCCTCTCTGTTGGAACTGTTTTTGCGTTAAAATGCCGAAACAAGCCCAGATACGCCGTTGGGTTTTTCAGGCTGCACCTAGTACCTTTGATGAAATCAGTATTTAAACATGCCTTTATTCCCATATTTCCGTACTCGCCACCTCTCCCTGAGCGTGGCGGTCGCGTTGCTGCTGGCCGGGTGCCAAAAGGAGTTGGTTCCTGCCGCCAGTCTCTCCCCAACCACCGATATTCCGATTACCACCCAACTCAGCGCCGACCCAACCGCCGAGACCACCATCATGCCTTACCGCACCCGGGTAGACCAAACCATGAACGAGGTGATTGGGCAGGCGCCCGAGGCGATTGACCGCGGCATCATTGAATCGCCCCTCGGGAATTTTGTGGCCGATTTGAGCCGCAGCCAAACCATGGCGGTCTATGGTAAGCCCATTGACATGGGGGCCATGACCAACGGCGGGTTACGCAACCCCATAGACAAGGGCCCCATTACCGTGGGCGATGTCTTTGAGATGATGCCTTTTGAAAACGAGATGCTGGTGCTTACCCTTTCAGGGGCTACCGTGAAAGAGATGTTTGACTTTGCCGCGCGTACCAAAATCTTATTCGTGGCGAACGCGTCCTACACCCTGCGCAACAGCCAGGCGGAAAGCATTTCCATTGGCGGCAAACCCTTTGATATCAATAAAACTTACACGTTGGCTATCTCAGATTACCTGGCCAACGGCGGCGATAGCATGGGTTTCCTGAAAAACGCCCTTAAAGTGGAGAAAATTGGTTTGCTGGCCCGTGATGCCATCATGAAAGAAATAAAACAGCGCACCGCCCAAGGTCAACCCGTAGTAGCCCAGAAAGACGGTCGCGTGAAAGTCTTGAACTAGATGAGGAGATTTGAAGATGTGAGAATGTGGAGATGAAAAATCATTTTCAAATTTCCAAATTTTCTCATTGCCACATCTTCTCATTACCACATCTTCTCATCTTCAAATCTGCACATCTTCCAATTTGAAACAATGAATCGCAGAGATTTTATAAAGAATACCGTGGCCGGAACGGCAGGGTTGGCGGTATTGGGCCTGCCTAGCCTGGCAGATGCTGCGGCCGCGCCCATCAAGCTAACCATTTTACACACCAATGACATGCACTCCCGCATTGACCCGTTCCCCAACGATGGGCGCAAGTACGGCGGCATGGGCGGGATGGCCCGGAGGGCAACGCTGGTAAAGCAGATTAGGGCGCAGGAACCAAACGTGCTGTTGCTGGATGCCGGTGATATCTGGCAGGGCACGCCGTATTTTAACTTCTTTGGCGGAGAACTGGAGTACAAACTCATGACCCAAATGGCCTATGACGCGGCTACTTTGGGGAACCACGACTTTGACAATGGCCTGGAAGGGCTGCAAAAGCAACTGCCGCACGCCGGTTTCCCGTTTATCATTGCCAATTATGACTTCTCAGACACTATTCTGAAAGGGAGGTTCCAGCCGTATAAAGTATTTGTAAAGGAAGGCGTACGCGTGGGCGTGTTCGGGCTGGGGATTCAGTTAGCTGGTCTGGTGGCAGATAATCATTCTGCCGGTACCAAATACCTGGATCCGGTGGTGACCGCCAGTAACATGGTGAAAACGCTAAAAGAGCAGGAAAACGTAGATCTGGTGATTTGCCTTTCGCACCTGGGCCATTCCTATGAGTATGAGAAGATAGATGACCGCAAACTGGCCCGGCAGGTAAGTGGCATTGACCTCATCATCGGTGGTCACACCCACACCTTTCTGGACGAGCCGGAGAAGATTGCCCATGCCAGCGGCCACGTGACCTTGGTGAACCAGGTGGGTTGGTCGGGCATTAACCTGGGGCGCATAGATTTTACCTTCAACAGAAAAAATAAATCAAAAACAACCACCACAGCCTCCGTTCTGCCTTTAAATTATAGTGTCAGAATTTCATAAGGTTCAAGTTTTTTGTTCGGGAGTTTTTCTCCATTTTTGTAACCCCCTCAAGAAAACGATACTCATTTAAACGCGGGATTGGAAGAAGCGATGTTAATGGTAAAAGACTCTATAACCGTCTGGCATAACTGTTTACAGGTTATCAAAGACAATATCGGCGAGCAGAGCTACAAGACGTGGTTCGAGCCTATTACGCCCTTGTCTTTGGCTAATAACGTATTAACCATCCAGGTACCCAGCCAATTCTTCTATGAATGGCTGGAGGAACATTACGTGAGCCTGCTCAAGAAAGTGGTGTTCCAGGAACTGGGCAGCGAAGGCCGCCTGGAGTACTCTATTATAGTAGACCAGGGCAACGACCACAGCAAACCGCAGACCGTCAGCATCCCTACCAAGAAAGTACCTACCGCCGTTTCCAACTCCTATAGCCCAGAGCGTAGCTTCCTGAAGAACCCGTTTGAGTCCAAAGCCATTGACCGGCACTTCTTCAACTCACAGCTGAACAACAGCTATACCTTTGATAACTACATAGAGGGAGACTGCAACCGCCTGGCCCGTTCGGCGGGTTACGCCGTGGCCAACAAACCCGGTACCACGTCCTTTAACCCGCTAATGGTGTACGGCGGCGTAGGTTTGGGCAAAACCCACCTGGTGCAGGCCATAGGCAACCACATCAAGAGCAACAACCCAGACAAGTTCGTGCTGTACGTGTCGTCAGAGAAATTCGTGAACCAGTTCATTGAGTCTTTGAAGACGAACAACGTGCAGGATTTCGCCAATTTCTATTTATTGGTGGACATTCTCATCATTGACGATGTGCAGTTCCTGAGCGGCAAGGAGAAAACCCAGGAGATGTTCTTCCACATCTTCAACCACCTGCACCAAAGCGGAAAGCAGATTGTAATGACCTCAGACTGTCCGCCCCGCGACCTCAAAGGCCTGGAAGAGCGTCTGTTGTCCCGCTTCAAGTGGGGCCTCACGGCCGATTTGCAGAGCCCGGATTTTGAGACCCGCATGGCCATCATCTACAAAAAGATGCAGAGTGACGGAATCCTCATCCCCGACAACGTGATTGAGTACCTCGCCTACAGCGTAGATACCAACGTGCGGGAACTGGAAGGCGTGCTGATTTCGTTAATAGCGCAGTCCTCCTTGAACCGCAAAGAGATTGACCTGGAATTGGCCAAACAAGCCCTGAAACACATCATTGAAGATGTGGAGACCGAGGTGAACCTGGACTTCATCCAGAAAACCGTGGCCGAGTACTTTCAGGTAAGTTTAGATTCGCTCAAAGCCAAAACCCGCAAGAAAGAAATTGTGACGGCGCGCCAGGTAGCCATGTATTTCGCGAAGGAATACACCAGCCACTCGCTCAAGTCCATCGGGTACCATTTTGGTGGCCGCGACCATTCTACGGTGATTCACTCGGTACAGACCGTTTCTGACCTGATTGATACCGACAAAAAATTCAAGGCTTCTATCCAGGAGTTGCAGAAGAAGTTCAAGGTGAAGGCGGTTTAATCACGCTTTTCTCTACCCTAATATGATTTCAAAAAAAGCCAAGTACGCCCTAAAAGCACTTCTTTATTTGGCGAAGCAGCACGACCGCGGTCTGGTGCTCATCTCTGAGATTGCCGCCGCTGAGCGTATTCCGCGCAAGTTCCTGGAAGCCATTCTGGTGGACCTGAAGGTGCAGCAGATTGTACAGAGTACCCGTGGCAAGAACGGTGGCTATACCCTGGTGAAAGACCCGGCGCAGATTTCAGTGGGCAACGTCATTAGAATGGTAGACGGCCCGTTGGCGCCCGTGCACTGCGTGAGCCATCTGTATTACCGCAAGTGCGAAGAGTGCGTAGATGAGGCCACCTGTGAGATTCGCTTGCTCATGAAACGGGTTCGTGATGCCACTTGTGATATTCTGGACACCACGTATCTAGCCGATTTCTCCAAAGTTACTGCGTTGGTGGTGGAGGAAGAGGCCAACCAGATTTAACTTTTATGTTTCCGTTTAGGGGCTGTTTTGACTGAAAGAAGGTTGAAACAGCCTTTTTTGTGGGGTATTCTGAGCTTAGTCGAAGTATCTAGTAGAAATAATTGCTGCTAATGGTTCATTTCTGGACTTTATCATCTGCCTGCTTAGTGAGGAAATCCCCTCTTGGGAAGGGTAGGGGTGGGTTAATGCGCATTTCTTAATGTACTGTTAAGAGTTTTTGGTGCACGCCTTTGCTGTTCCCTAGGTTTGGCTATTTGTTGCGTGGGTGCAGGTGCTGTATTGTTTCATCTGTTCCGCTAAGCGCTCACGGCCGCGAGGCCCCGTCTTCCCCTCTCGCACTGCCCTTTCGGCCTGGGAAATTCTCTTCTCTTAGCTGAGGTCTGTCTAGGGCCAAAAGCGAGGCGCGCTCGGGGAAGACGGGAACTGGGGAAAGTAACGGAAGAGGAGGTGATGGTAGAACCCCTAGAGACCACGCACGGCCTTGTCTCCCAAGCATTGCTAATAGGTTTCAACGTTACCAGTGTCGCTGTTTGTTTACCTGAATGACCCGGCATAGATTTAGGGCGTTGCAGAAAGAGACAAGGCGGTGCTAGGTCTCTACAGCGGGGTAACAAACGTCTTCCAGTCCTTTTAGGCCTGTTTTCTGAAAAATAGGCTCAAAAGGGAAACCACTCTGCCCACTAGGGCAAAAGACTGAAGAACTTGGTGGTGAAAGTCTACTTTCTTTGTCAACTTACTAATTTTATTGTTTGTCAGTTGGATTTCCAGTAATTGATCTCTTTATTTGTCTACTTCATCTATAGAGATTCTATAGGCCTGCTGCTGTTTGGGTATGTTTTAAGAGCTTGTTTAAATTTGAGGTTTGCAGCGCAAAGATGAAATTGAAACAAGCTCTAAGGGTTAAGCGGGAAGAAATCTATTGTATTTCACTTTTATCTAAATAGAAAAAACAAAACCATGGCTTTACGATTAGGCGACATTGCCCCTGATTTTACCGCAGAAACCTCAGAAGGCACCATCCATTTCCATGAATGGCTGGGCGATGGCTGGGCGGTGTTGTTCTCGCACCCCCGCGACTATACTCCGGTTTGTACCACCGAACTGGGCGCCGTGGCCCGAATCAAAGGCGAGTTTGACCGCCGGGGGGTGAAAGTGGCCGCCTTGAGCGTAGATCCCATTGACTCCCACCACGGCTGGATTCAGGACATCAATGAGACGCAGAACACCACGGTGAACTTCCCCATCATTGCAGACTCAGACAGAAAGGTGTCTGATTTGTATGACATGATTCACCCCAACGCCAGCGATACTTTCACGGTGCGGTCGGTGTTCATTATTGGGCCAGACAAGAAAGTGAAACTGATCTTTACGTATCCGGCCTCTACCGGACGCAATTTCGCCGAGATCCTGCGCGTGATTGATTCTTTGCAATTAACCGCCAACCACAGCGTAGCCACTCCGGCTAACTGGGAAAACGGCCAGGACTGCGTGATTCTGCCCTCGGTGAAGCAGGAAGAAGTAGAAGCCAAGTTCCCGAAAGGGCACGTAGTGGTAAAACCTTATCTTCGTCTTACCCCTCAGCCAAACCTGAACTAAGCATTTCACGCTTTTCATTGAGTTTTTGATAAAACAGGCCAAAAACAGAAGCGGCCACTCTGCAAAGAGCGGCCGCTTCTGTTTTTGGCCTGTTTTAGGGAAATAAGCCCCTAAACGGATTTATCTGCGGATAGAAGTAGAAGTGTCAGTGACCGGAATGGCGTGTTTTTCGGCTACTTCCAGAATTCTGGCTTTGACAATCTGTTGGCTCTTGCGGGAGCTGATCAGTTTAAGGTTCACCTGGCACTTGGTGCCATCACGCATCGTGAAACGGGCTAAGGCGTTGTTCAGGCTAATGCCCAGAACATCCTGCAGGGGAATGGCGATCTTCTTCTTGAAATGTCCCCGCTTCTCTACCACGTAGGCTGGCGTGATCTCCAGGTAAGACTGTGTGCCGAACACCGACGTGTTCTGCGCCAGAATGAACAGGAGGTAGCCAAAGGCCAGAACCAGGAACACGTAATGGATAAAATGGCGGTCATTCGCGGCATTTTCGGGTTCCGTGAAAATAAGGAACAATCCGTACGTCATCCACAGCAGTACCAACGCCAACTGTACCCCGAAGGAAATCTTGTGGTCGCGTGACGGCCGCAACCCAACCCTAGCCAATGATCTCATGCAATAAAATTATTGGGCAAAGATAGTGAAAATATGATACCAGTTCCGGGACATGGTAATGAGGCTAAGCGCCTTTCAAGGTAGCCTTCAACGTCATTTCGGGCACAGAGGCCAAGGCCCGGGAAATGGGGCAGCCTTCCTTGGCTTTCTGGGCCAGCTCTTGCAGCTCATCGTCAGACAGGCCGGGGGCTTCCACCTGGGTGGTTAGATCAATCTTGCGGATGAAGGGCCCGTTTTCCTGCCCCAGATGGACTTTGGCTTGGGTTCTTACCGAAGTAGCTTTTTTGCCGGCCCCTTCCAGAAGGCTGCTCAAAAACATAGAGAAGCAGCCTGCGTGCGCCGCCCCCACCAATTCCTCTGGATTGGTGCCGGTAACATCCTCCTCAAAGCGGGTGCCAAAAGAGTAGCGGACATCTAAGGTGCCACTTTGGGTAGATACGGTGCCTTTTCCGTCTTTCAGGCCGCCTTCCCAGACGCCTGTACCTGTGTTATTTGCCATAGTTTTTGTGGATTTGGGTTTGTTATCCTTCAAGTTACTAGAAAATAGCTTGTTTGGTTTTAAGGCAGTAGTGTCCAGACGTAAACTGAACCGATAGAAATACAGGAAACCCCCTTGAAATCACTGCCTAACTTCTGTTTTAGAGCTTGTTTTTATTTTTGACATCATAAGCTAAAACAACCAAGGTAATACCCCTCTTGCATGATTGGTGCGCCTTGGAGGGAGACGGTGGAGCGCCAGAACCCACCCCAACCCCTCTGAGGAGGGGAATACGCCTTTGCAGTAGAATAGGGGCACTACTGCCAATAACCGCTACTACCTTTACTACTTTTAGTACCGTCATTACTTACTTTCCCCAGTTCCAGTCTTCCCCGAGCGCTTAGCGGAAGCTATGCAAAGAGCCGCACCTGCACCCACGGAACAAACAGGAAAGCCAAGGGAACAGCAGACTGCATGCACCTGCTCATGCCCGCGCACCAAGCATACAAGCCAAGGCAACAGCAAAAGACGTGCACCCATCAAGCGATTTAAAGCGCAAACGCAAGTTCTCCCTATGCCCGTTTGCAGCACGAAACACATTCTAAACATGCTCTTACCTATGATTTTCCGGAGACACCCTAACATGCAAAAGAAAGCCCGGCAGAAAAGAACTTACAGAAGATTGCTATCTTTACTGAATTCCACAGGCGGAAACCTGAGGCGCTCCCGGCGTTTTTAGAGGTTTTCCGCCTTATCCGGTCACTAGCAAACAGTCTACATGGGAATAAAAGCGTTCTTGAGTAAACCTTTGGCGGCGTGGGTGCACGCCCAACAGCAAAGCTGGATGGAGAGGCCCGCCCAGGCTCAGCAGGAGGTGTTTCAGTCAATCATCCGCAAAGCGGCCAATACCGCCTTCGGGAAAGACCATTATTTCAAGGACATTCAGAGCCCCCAGGAATTAGCCCAAGCCGTACCCGTGCGCGATTACGAGGCCCTGCGCCCGTACTTTGACCGGTTGAAGCAAGGGGAGCGGGATGTGCTCTGGCCGGGATTGCCGCTGTATTTCGCCAAAACGTCGGGCACCACCTCGGGCACCAAGTACATTCCCATCACCAAAGACTCTATCCCAAACCACATCAACGGGGCCAGGAACGCGCTCTTAAATTATATCCATGAAACCGGCAAGTCACAGTTTCTGGACGGCAAACTCATTTTCCTGAGCGGCAGTCCGGTGCTGGAGCAGGTCAACGGCATCAATACCGGTCGGCTTTCGGGTATAGTGAACCACCACGTGCCGGGCTATCTGCGCACAAACCAGATGCCCTGTTATGAGACCAACTGCCTGGAAGATTGGGAAACCAAGCTGGAGGCCATTGTGAATGAGACCATGGAGCAGCGCATGACGCTTATCTCGGGTATTCCGCCGTGGGTGCAGATGTATTTTGACAAAATCATGGCCCGCACCGGCAAGCCCATCAAAGACGTGTTCCCAGATTTTAACCTCTTTGTGTACGGCGGCGTGAACTTTGCCCCGTACCGGGCTAAGTTGTATGAGAGCATTGGGCGCAAAATTGATTCCATTGAGACTTTCCCCGCCTCAGAGGGCTTTTTCGCGTTCCAGAATCAGCAGGATGCCCCCGGACTCCTTTTGTTAGCCAACAGCGGCATCTTCTACGAGTTTATCCCCGCCGAGGAATTCCACCAACCCAACCCGCGCCGCCTCACCCTGGGCGAGGTGAAAACCGGCGTAAACTACGCGCTCATCATAAACAGCAACGCCGGGCTGTGGGGCTACTCCATTGGCGACACGGTGAAATTCACCTCGCTGTTCCCGCATAAACTGGTGGTAAGCGGCCGCCTGAAACACTTTATCTCGGCGTTTGGCGAACACGTGATTGGTGAGGAAGTGGAGGGGGCGCTGCAAGACGCCATGGCCGAGTTCCCCGAAGTAGCCGTGACCGAGTTTACCGTGGCGCCTTACGTAAGCCAGGGCGAAGGAGCCTCTTACCACGAGTGGTTTATTGCCTTTGATACGCCGCCGCATGAGCCAGAGCGGTTTGCCAAGGCCATTAACTGGCACCTGCGCCGCCGCAACAGCTATTATGATGACCTGATTTCGGGCAACATCCTGGCCAACCTGCAAGTGACGGCCTTGCCCCCTAATGCTTTCCAGCAGTACATGAAGCGCCAGGGCAAATTAGGCGGGCAGAACAAAGTGCCCCGGCTGAGCAATGACCGTACCCTCGCCGATGGTTTGTTGGAAGTGGTCGGGTAATTTTTAGCAACTGATCCCTCATTATGGAAATCCTCATTCTTGTTATTTTAACTCTATTAAACGGTTTTTTCGCCCTTTCTGAAATCTCCATCATCTCCGTGCGGAAAGACCGGATGAAGCGGAAAGCCCAGGAAGGCAGTAAAAGCGCCCAAACCGTGTTGGATTTGCTGGATGAACCCGAGGATTTCCTGTCGGCGGTGCAGGTGGGCATCACGTTGATTGGAGTGGTGCTGGGGGCCTACGGCGGGGCGGCGCTCTCAGATGACATGCGGGTGGTGCTGGAGCAGGTTTCCTTTCTGGCTCCTTATGCCAACACCCTGTCGGTGGTGGTGGTGATTGGGCTGATTACCTACTTTTCCATTGTCATTGGCGAACTGATCCCTAAAACGCTGGCCATGGGCAACAGCGAAGCCATAGCGCTGTTTGTGGCCCCCATTATCAAAATCTTCACCAAAGGCACCCTTCCGCTGGTCAAGCTGCTGTCTCTGTCTACCAACGTGGTCATCAAACTGCTGCGCATCAAAGCACCCGAAGAGGAGAAACTGTCTGAAGAGGAACTGCGGCAGATCATCAAAACCGCCGGCAGGCAAGGGGTGCTGGCCAAAGAGGAGACCGACCTACACCAGAATATTTTCCACTACGCAGAGCAGAAAGCCAAGCACCTTAAAACGCACCGCATGGAGGTAGAATGGGTGAACCTGCAAGATTCTTTTGAAGTGATCAACCACAAGCTGCACGTGAGCGCGCACTCCAAGTTTCCGGTGTATGACCGCTCCCAAGACCAGGTGTTGGGCATCCTGAACGCCAAAGACTTCTATGAAAACCTCTTAAACCAACGGGCCCCGCTGACCACGCTGCTCAAAGAGCCGCTGTACGTGCCAGAGACCATGTACGCCAGTGCGGTGTTGGCCCTGTTCAGAAAACATAAACAGTACCTGGGGGTGGTGGTAGATGAGTTTGGGTCTGTGGAGGGAATCATCACGCTGCATGACATTCTGGAGGCCATTGTGGGCGATATCCCAGATATAGACGAAGAACGGGAGACAAACTTCGTGCGCAGAGAGGATCATTCATACCTGGTGAGCGGTTCCCTTCCTGTACGGGAGCTGAATAAAAAACTGAAGCGGGAATTCATCAAGAAGAATCCCGGCGAATATGAAACAGTGGCTGGCTTTGTGCTTCACTTCCTCAACGGCCTCCCCGCCGTGGGCGAGAAGTTTGTCCACAACGGCGTAGAGGTAGAGATAGTGGATCTGGACGGCAGCAAGATTGACAAACTGATCCTGAAAGAGATAGACGCCAAATGAACACCCGTTTAACGCCTATTTTCCCAAAACCAGCCCTAAAACAGGTGAAGGACGTGGGGGCTACCTCACAAAAACACCGGGTGGAATTACAGCAGGCTTCATGGTGCAGCCACGCCCGGGCAAAGAATGAATAAGCTCTTGGCACGGTTCCTGAAATCGCGCCCAGCGCTAGTTCCCTCCCGTTTTTAGCCTAATTTTGTAAAAACAAGCCTAAAATGGCTTAAAGAAGATTACATGAAGAAACGAGTAGCCATTCTTGGCTCCACGGGCTCCATTGGGACGCAGACGCTGGAGGTGATACAGGGCCAGCCAGATGCGTTTGAGGTGGAGGTGCTCACCGCCCATTCCAACGCCGATCTTTTGATTACCCAGGCCATCGCGTTTCAGCCCAATGCGGTGGTGATCACGCAGGAATGCCTGTATGAGCAAGTGCGTGACGCGTTGTCATCGCATCCCATCAAAGTGTATGCGGGCATGAACGCCGTGAACAGCGTGGTGCAGATGGACACCGTTGACATTGTGCTCACCGCCATGGTGGGCTATGCGGGCTTACAACCCACCATCAAAGCCATTGAGGCCGGTAAAACCATCGCGCTCGCGAACAAGGAAACCTTGGTGGTGGCTGGGGAGATGATCACGCAACTGGCCCGAGAGAAAGGCGTGAACATTTATCCGGTAGACTCTGAGCACAGCGCTATTTTTCAGTGCCTGGCCGGTGAGTTCCATAACCCAATTGAGAAAATCATCTTAACCGCTTCGGGCGGGCCGTTCAGGGGCAAGAACCAGGAGTATCTGCAAACGGTGACCAGAGCGCAGGCGCTAAAGCACCCTAACTGGGAAATGGGCGCCAAAATCACCATTGACTCGGCCTCGCTCATGAACAAAGGGCTGGAGGTGATTGAGGCCAAATGGCTCTTCGGGTTGCGCAATGATCAGATAGAAGTAGTGGTGCACCCGCAATCTATTGTGCATTCGCTCGTTCAGTTTGAGGACGGTTCTTTGAAGGCGCAAATGGGGCTGCCAGACATGAAATTGCCGATCCAGTACGCCTTGAACTACCCCAACCGCCTGAAATCCGCTTTCCCCCGGTTCAATTTCCTGAACTATCCGCAGCTTACGTTTGAGCGGCCAGATCTGGAGACGTTCCGCAACTTAGGTTTGGCCTTTGAAGCCATGGAAAAAGGCGGAAACGCGCCTTGTATCTTGAATGCGGCCAATGAAGTGGCGGTGGCGGCGTTTCTGCGGGAAGAGGTAGGCTTTTTGGAGATGTCTGACCTCATCTCTGACTGTCTCGCTAAAGTTGCGTATATTGCCACGCCTTCTTTGGACGACTACGTGCAAACCGATAAAGAGGCGCGTCAACTGGCCTTAAGCCTGCTGCAGGCGTAATCTTATTTCAAAACAATCGACTAAATACTGCCGGGCAGTTCTTCATTGCCTTGGGATAGACCTTATAAACACAGTAAATGGAAGCATTAGTAATGGCCGGCCAGTTAATTCTGGGCCTGACCATCTTGGTAGGAATACATGAATTGGGCCACATGCTTACGGCCAAATGGTTTGGGATGCGCGTGGAGAAGTACGCCATCGGGTTTCCGCCCAAACTGGTAAGCAAGCAGATAGGAGAGACCGAGTACATGATTGGCCTGATTCCGCTGGGCGGCTTCGTGAAAATCTCGGGCATGATAGACGAGTCTTTGGACACGGCCACCCTCAACCAGGAACCGGAGCCGTGGGAATTCAGGGCCAAACCGGCCTGGCAGCGCCTCATTGTCATGATGGGCGGCATTATCTTCAACGTAATCACCGGTATCATCATCTTCGCCGCGCTTACGTACATGTACGGCGAGAGTTACCTGTTGGCCAAAGACGTGCAATACGGTATTGAGACCAACGAGATTGGCGAGCAGATGGGCCTGCGCGACGGCGACAAAATTGTGGCCGTGAACGGAAAGCCGCTGGTTGAATTCCAGGAGGTCTACAGCCCCGATGTGTTGCTGGGGCAGAACGGTTCTTACACCGTAGAGCGCAACGGGCAGCAAGTGCAGGTACCCGTGCCTTCTAACCTCATTGACAAACTAGCCGACGGCAATAAGGTAGGCTTCATTATGGCCCGCGAACCCTTTGAGGTAGCCTCTGTCAAGGCCAAAAGCCCGGCCTCTGCGGCGGGCCTGCAGCCCGGCGACCGCATCACGCAGGTAGGCAACCAACCCGTTCAGTTTTTCCATGATTTCCAACAAACCCTGCAGGCCAACAAAGGCAAAACCATTGCCCTGCAGGTAGAGCGCAACGGCCAGCCGGTGACGTTGAAAACAAACGTAGACCAAGACGGTACCCTGGGCTTTTACCCTAAGTTGTTATTGCCCCGGGCCACCCGCGAATACAGTTTATTGGCCTCTATTCCCGCCGGCGCTGAAAAAGCCTTCTCGGTGATTACCACCAACATCAAAGGTTTCGCCAAAATCTTTAGGGCCGAGGTTTCTCCGTCTAAAGCGTTGAGCGGCCCCATAGGTATTGCGCAGATCTTTGGCGGTAACTTCTCCTGGGTCAACTTCTGGGCGATCACGGCCATGCTTTCCATGGTGTTGGCGTTCATGAACTTCCTGCCAATTCCGGCCTTGGATGGCGGCCACGTCATGTTCCTGACCTACGAGATTATTTCGGGCCGCAAACCTTCTGATAAATTCCTGGAGAACGCCCAGAAAGTAGGGATGGTGTTACTGTTGGGTTTGATGGGTTTTGCAATCTTTAATGACTTCTTTAAGTTGATATTCAACTAATTATAGAGGTTGAACTAGATTCTGTGGATAAAAAATTGCCAAGGGAGACGCAAGATAATTGCGTCTTTCTCTGTTTCTTGGGAAGAATGGGAAGAAGTTTAAAACGATGATGAAAAGAGCAGGTGGTTCTACATTTTGGCTGGCACTAGTGCTAGGGCTCTGGCTTCCGGCAGCGGCGTGGGCGCATGACTTCCACACCAGCATCACTGATGCCCGCTACAACCCCAAGAACCAGACGTATGAACTGTCTGTGCGCGTCTTCGCCGATGACCTGGAGGAGGCCCTGAGCCGCCGCCACAAAACCACCATCCGGTTAGACCGCTCAGAGAAGGTGAACAAACTCATGGCCGAGTACCTCCAAGCGCATGTAGCCATTTCTGCCGTGAAAGGCACCAGAGCCACCCAGAAGTTCCTGGGCGCGCAGGAAGAGGCTGATGCCGTCTGGCTGTACCTGGAAATCCCGGCCGGGAAGGTTCCAGCCGGGCAATTGTGGGTGCAGAATGCCCTTTTAGTGGAGATTTTCGACGATCAGACCAACATCCTGAATCTGGAGGTGGCTGGCAAAAAACGCTCCGTTCTCTGCCGTCCCGGCGAAACCCAGCAAACGGTAACCCTCTAGCTTTCTTTGAAAATTCACGGAACTGGCCGTAGGGGTATGCTCTACTTTCAGCATCTTTTTAACGTGCTCAAGCAAGTCGTTGCGGCGAAAGCGTGTACCTTTGCAACCTAGTGCCAAGGAGTTTATCCCTAGATAAATTAGAACCATATCAACCTGCCAGATAGGGAAGCAAGACAGGTCGTCTTCACACTTCTTATGGGGCAGGGGTTAATTTGAATAATGTTGTTTTTGCCTCATAGAAGAGTTGGGTGGAGGAAAGCGAAGAGGCCGTTTGAGTTGAATTTTAGGAGTACTTTATGAGAAAAAGCTTTCTTCGGGTAGTAGGATTCATGGTTGGTTTGGGGGCCACTGGTTGTTCCTCTGTGTACATGCCCAACGTGCCTAATACCCCTATGTTAACCTCCAAAGGAGAGTTAAGCACCAGCGGGCACATCACGTTAAAGGGCAATGCCAGTTTTAACTCGGCCTATGCCGTCACAGACCATGTGGGCGTGCTGCTAAGCGGGGCCATGATGAACAACAATAACGACAAGAAAGACTTCAGGCATAACTTGTTAGAGGCGGGCGGCGGCTACTTTACCACCTTTGGGCCTAACCAGAACCGTGTGTTGGAAGTGTACGCGGGTATTGGCCGCGGCAGCAGTGACCGAACCTACAAAGACAAAACGTCAGAAGGCCTCATGACCTATGACCGGCAGGAAACCACCTTCAACAAATATTTCATGCAGGTGAATTACTCTTCCAAGAAAAAACGGCTGCTGAAGCTGTTCGGGAATGAGCACTTCCTGAACTACGGCACCGCCTTACGGTTGAGTTATGTCACCATGGGAGAGTTTGTCCGGAATGACATCAAACAACCCACGGAGGACAATATCTTCTTTGAGCCCATCTTCTACACCCGCATGACGCTCACGCCTTCCATCCAACTCCAGTACACCAGCGGCAGCAACTTCGGGCTGAAGAACCGCGATTTTATGACCGCCGGTAACTCCGTTTTCAGCATTGGGTTTATTGTGAACGTGGGCGGCAGAAAATTGAAGAAAGACGCCCCCAGACCAGAAGATAGAACCCCAGCGCTGCCGTCATTGCCTAAATGGAATAAGAAAGGAAACACCATCAAGCTGTAATCAAGAGCATCAGTTAGAGCTTGTTTAAATTTCAGGTTTGCCGGCGAAAATGGTCAGAGAAAGGTTCTGCGGAAGCGTTTTTCTCGCCGCGTAGCAGCGCTACGGGGCGAGAAAAAGGCGAACGCAGGTTCTTTTTATGGCCGTTTGTAGCGCAAAAATGAAATTTAAGCATGCTCTTAAGACATAAAAAGTGTTTTGAGGCTGTTTTTCTAGAAAGAGCCTCAAAACACTTTTGTCGTTTATAACCTTTTGTTTGTGCTGAGATGTAGAGGCAACCATCAGGGATTGCCCCTACAGCCTGCTAACGTAGTGCCACCCTGGTGTAGTGGCGTTTTGGGGCTGATTTTAGGAAAGTAGCCCTAAAACGCTGGAGCTTACCAATCACCTCCGCCAGTGGCTCCGGGAGCGGGTCTGATCAGTTTGAATTCCACGCGGCGGTTCACGGCACGGTCTTCCACGGTGAGTTCGGGTTTGATGGGTTCTGAGCTGCCTTTGCCTACGGCCTCAATGCGGCCGGGGGCGAGTTTGCCTTTGTCCTCCAGGTACTTCTGGATGGAAAGGGCGCGCCATTGGGAGAGTTCCAGGTTGGCATCGGGGTTGCCGCTGGCATCGGTGTGGCCTTCAATGCTGAGTTTTAACTGCGGATGGTCTACCAGGAACAGCACAATGCGGTCTAGGGTGGGCTTCATGGCCTCTTTTATTTCGGCCTTGCCCTCATCAAACTCCAGGTTCTTGAAGATAAGCGGAATGCTGTAGTCAATGAGGCTGGTCATGATCTTGATCACAGAATCTTCTTTCAGGTTGATCTCCTGTTCAATAGAGAAAAAGTCGGGGCTCTGAATGAGCATCATGTAGCGGCTGTTGTCAATGAGGTCGAAGTCAAAGGAGCCGTCTTCGCGCAGGTACTTGGAGGCCACCTCAATGCCGTTGTCCAGGTCAATGATGGAGATAATGCCGTTCAGGGGTTTGTTGGTGACTGAGTCCATCAAGACACCCGTGAGTTTGGTGACGGCCAGCGGGTGCGCCTCCATGGGCAGCGGAAACGAGTACAGATCCAGGTTCTTGAGGTTGGTGGGCTCTGAGCGGGCGTAGTACAGGTTGGTGGAATTGGCGTTGATGGTGAAATAGTACTCACTGCCTTTGCCGTTCACCAAGGGGCCAATGTTGCGGGGTTCCTGCCAGTGGCCGTTGATGCGGTAGGCTTTATAGATGTCAAAGTCCCCGAAGTTGAGCAATTGTCCCCGCGAGCTGAAGTACAAAACCTGGTACAGCGGGTGGAAATAAGGGCTTACCTCACTTTCGCGGGTATTCACCACGGGGCCCAGGTTCTGGGCCGGGGCCCATTGTCCGTTTTTGCCTTTGTAGGTGAAATAGAGGTCAGACATGCCAAAACCGCCCAGACGGTCAGAGGCAAAGTAGAGCGTATCTTCCTGCGGCGAAAGCGTAGGCTGTGAATCCCAGGATCTGCTGTTCACGTTGGCACCCAGGTTCCTGAGTTGGCCCCAGGAACCATCGGCCAGGCGGGTGGCAGAGTAAATATCGCAGTTGCCCAAGCCATCGGGGCTTTCGCAGCGGGCAAAGTAAAGGGTTTTGCCGTCGCGGCTGAGGCAGGCCGAGCCTTCGTTGTACATGCTGTTGATGGGTTTGCCAAACGGTTCGCCCTCGTGCCAGAACCCATTCTCAAAGCGGGAGAAGTACAGGTCTTCATCGGTGCCGGTGGCTTTCACGCCTTTGCGGCGCGAGGTGTAAATGAACAGTTCCTCGTCTGAACGAACGGCCGGGCCGTAGTCTTCAGCTTTGGAATTGATGGCATCGCCCATGTTGGTGTACACGCCGCGCGGAGGCTTGAACGTAGCCACAGATTTGCGGTACTCCACCAGTTCATAGTAGTAGTGCAGCGGTACGTACAGGTCTTGGTTTTTCTTTTCCAGCGAGTCATAGTACTGCTGCACCTGCCTAATGTCGGTGCGGTGGTGCTTCAAAACCAAGCGGTAGCAAGCTATTGCTTTCTCCCGTTGCCCCAGCCTTTCATAAAGCTGCCCCAAACGCCAGAGAAGTTTTGTATCTTTATAAAAATTGTCAATCCCGAAGTTACCAACATACTCCGCCAGCAGAGGAAGCACCTTGTCCCAGGCTTTTTTCTTCTCCAGTTTCAGGATGGTGGCATACTTGGCTTTGTGGTAGTAATAAGGAATGCGGTTGATGTTAGGGAAATCCAGGGCGACTTCGGCTTGGGGGGCTTTTTTCCGGAGCGAGTCAGAAACCGGCCGTTGCTGTAGGCGCAGGGCGGGTTTGTTCTGTCCGGCGGCGGAGAAACCAAGAACCTGCGTGAGTAGAAGAAGAAGGAAAAACCCAGTACGCGACATAACAGAAAAGCATCTGAAAAGCATTATTTCAATACGCTCTTCCAAATGTAGCTCTTTCTAGGCTGAATTTATCCCAAACGCAACAGATTTCCCGCCAGATATTGGCACAGGACTTGACAAGTATCTATCTTCAAGACAAACAAGAGAACCGACGGGAGGGTTGCTGTCAAATTGGCATCCTCAGAGACACGACGTATGAATTATACCCAAGAGAACCTACTACAGCAACTCATGTTGACTGATTTATCTGATGATGGCAATGGCGAATTGATCTCCATCATCACCACAGAGTTGGATGACCTAGAGGGCGCTGAAAAAAATAACCCTGATTCCTTGCCGCTGCTGCCCATCAGAAACACAGTACTGTTTCCGGGCGTGGTCATTCCCATTACGGTAAGCCGGAAGAGATCTGTGCGGCTGGTACGCAAAGCCTACCGCGGCGACAAAACCGTGGGCGTGGTGGCCCAGAAGAACATGTCGGCCGAAGAACCTACGCCAGACGATTTGTTTGAGGTAGGCACCATGGCCAAGATCTTAAAAATGCTGGTGCTGCCAGACGGCAATACCACCATCATTATCCAGGGGCAGAGCCGCTTCAAGATTGAGGAGGTAACCCAGGAAGATCCGTTCATGGTAGCCAAGGTTTCTTACTGCCCAGAGACGTTCCCCAAAAAGAACAGCAAAGAGGTGAAGGCACTGGTGGAGTCTTTGCAAGAGGCGGCCGCCAAAATCCTGAAACTGAACCCCGAGATTCCGCAGGAGGCCCAGGTGGCCCTGGATAACATTGACAGCCCCAGCTTCCTGACCCATTTCCTGTCTTCCAACATCAACGCCGAAGTAGCCCAGAAACAGAAGTTGCTGGAGATCAATGACGGCGTGGAGCGCGGCACTACGCTGTTGCAACTGATGATGCGTGAGATCCAGATGCTGGAGATCAAGCAGGAAATCCACACCAAAGTGCATACGGATATTGACGAGCAGCAGCGTGATTATTTTCTGCGCCAGCAAATCAAGGTGCTGCAAGATGAGTTGGGCATGGAAGGCCCAGAGCAGGAAGTGGAGAAGATGCGGGCCGCTGCCGCCAAGAAAAAATGGCCCGAAGCCGTTGCCAAGCACTTCAGCAAGGAAATGGACAAACTCAGCCGCCTCAACCCGCAGGCCGCCGAGTACCCTATTTCCCTCAACTACTGCGAGTTCCTCCTGGACTTGCCCTGGAACGACTACACCAAAGACAACTTCAACCTGAAGCGCACCAAGAAGATTCTGGACGCTGACCACTACGGGTTGGAGAAAGTGAAAGAGCGCATTCTGGAGTACCTGGCCGTGCTTAAACTGAAGAACGACATGAAGGCGCCCATCCTTTGCCTTTACGGGCCGCCGGGCGTGGGGAAAACCTCGCTGGGCCGTTCCGTGGCCAAAGCCTTGGGCCGTAAATACGTGCGCATTGCCCTGGGCGGCGTACGCGATGAGGCCGAGATCAGAGGGCACCGTAAAACCTACGTGGGCGCTATGCCGGGCCGCATCATCAGCCAGATCAAGAAAGTAAGCTCCGCCAACCCGGTCATGATTCTGGACGAGGTAGACAAACTGACGTCTGATTTCCGGGGAGATCCGTCTTCGGCCTTGCTGGAGGTGCTAGACCCTGAGCAGAACCACACCTTCGTGGACAACTACCTGGAGGTGGAGTATGATCTGTCTAAAGTCCTGTTCATTGCCACGGCCAACTCGCTGGATACCATTCACCCCGCCTTGCGTGACCGGATGGAGATCATTGAGGTGACCGGCTACACCGTAGAGGAGAAAACCGAAATCGCGAAGCGCCATCTTATCCCTAAACAGAAGGAAGACCATGGACTGCTACCCAAAGATGTGGCGTTCTCTACGGCGGCCATCCAGAAGGTGATTGAAGACTATTCCCGTGAATCTGGGGTCAGAAACCTGGAGCGCAAATTAGGGGCGGTGATCCGGAACATTGCCAAATCCAAAGCCATGGAAGAGGAATGGCCCGCTAAACTGGAACCCAAAGACGTGCTGCGCATTCTGGGGCCCGAGATTTTTGACAAAGAACTGTACCAAGACAACGAAACCGCCGGCGTGGTGACGGGCCTGGCCTGGACATCGGTGGGCGGAGACATTCTGTTTATTGAGTCATTGTTGAGCCGGGGCAAAGGTAAATTGACCCTGTCTGGCCAGTTAGGCGATGTGATGAAGGAATCTGCCATTACGGCGGTTTCTTACCTCCGCGCCCGCGCCGATGAACTGGGCATTGACTACCGCCTCTTTGACCAATATGACCTGCACATCCACTTCCCCGAAGGGGCGGTACCCAAAGATGGGCCTAGCGCCGGTATCGCCATCTTTACGTCCATTGCCTCGGTGTTCACCCAACGCAAGGTGCGGTCGCATTTGGCTATGACCGGGGAGATCACGCTGCGCGGAAAAGTACTGCCGGTGGGCGGCATTAAGGAAAAGATTCTGGCCGCCAAGCGGGCGGGCATCAAAGATGTGATTCTGTGCCAGAAAAACCGCAAGGACGTGAACGAGATCTCGGCGCACTACATTGAAGGCCTCAACATCCATTATGTAGACCGCGTGGACGAGGTGCTTGATTATGCGCTCTTACCGGAGAAAGTGGCCAAACCTTTAGAGCTGCGGGTACGCGAAGAAGCGGTTCCGGCCAAAGCTGAAAGCTGATTTTAGCCTATTTTTGGAAAACGAATGCAGAAACGCCTTCTCCTTTGGGGTCTAATGCTGGTTGCCGCCGGGCAACCGGCTTCCGCCCAGATGGGAGGGCGTTCTGTGTTTCGGTTTCTGGACGTGCCCACGCACGCCCGGGTAGCGGCGCTGGGCGGGGTCAACGTTTCCTCGGGGTTGGAAGACGTGAATGCCGCAGGGGCCAACCCGGCGTTGATGCACGGCAAAACCAATCACCACCTGGGACTCACGCACCTGAATTATTTAGCTGATGTAAGCCAGAATAATGTCAACTACACCTTTGAAAGCAGCCGTTGGGGCCGAAACGCCGTGGGCATCCAGTACCTGGACTATGGTTCGTTCACCCAAACCAATGAGGCCGGGGTAGAAGAGGGCCGCTTTCACGTGCGCGACTACGCGGTTTCCTTGTCGCATGCCGCCACCATTGCGCCTTTCACCTTGGGGGGCACGGCTAAAGTTGCCGTTTCCAGCATTGCCGGAGACCAGGCCGTAGCCATGCTGGTAGACCTAGGCGGAACCTTCAAACACCCCGAGCAGGATTTTGTGATAGGCCTGGCCATCAGGAATCTGGGCGTGATGCTGAAGCCCTATGACAACGGCGAGCGCGAAGACATGCCGCTAGACATTCAACTTGGGGCCAGCTTTAAACCAGAACACGCCCCTTTCAGGCTGTCAGTGACGGCGCACCAACTGCAACGCTTTGACATTGTCTACCTTGACCCAGATAAACCTGGCGCCATCAACGAGAACAACGAAGAAGTGAAAGCCGAGAAAACCTTCGGTGATAAGCTGGCCAGGCACTTTGTGGTAGGCGGGGAGTTTATTCTGGGGCCGGGCTTTCAACTGCGGGCTGGCTATAACCACCTCCGCAGAAAAGAGCTGGTGGTAGAAAACGTTGGCGGCATGGCCGGGTATTCCTTCGGGGCTTCCGTCAAAGTGCACGCCTTTCGGTTTGAATACACCTATGCCAAGTACCACGTAGCCGGGGCCAGCAATTACCTCACCCTCAACACAGATTTGAACCGTTTCCTGAAAAAGAAGCTGGATTGATGTTTGTAGGAGGGGAAGATGTGGAAATTTGAAGATGTGGGAAGGGGATAGGCGTTTTGGGGCTGATTTCTGGAAAAGAAGCCGAAAACCGTTAAAACCGCTGTTGGCAGTTCTCACCAACAACTTTTTGCATAAGACGTTAAGGCAGGTGAGCGTCTGAACAGATGAACTTAAATTAAAACAAACCGGTAGTTCACCGTTTAAAAGAAGATAACCAGTACAAAGAATGAGCAGGCTTTTATTACTCATTCAAGCACTCATTCTCTCAATCACTCCATAAATATGCTAGATTCAAGTAAGTATTTAACCCCTAGGCAGATTGTAGCCGAGTTAGATAAATATATCATTGGGCAGCACGATGCCAAACGGAACGTGGCCATTGCCTTGCGTAACCGCTGGCGCCGGATGCACGCGGATCCCGAGATGCAGAAAGAAATTGTGCCCAACAATATCTTGATGATTGGGGCCACTGGCGTGGGAAAGACCGAGATCGCCCGCCGCCTAGCCAGCATTGCCGATGCCCCTTTCACCAAAGTAGAAGCCTCTAAGTTTACTGAAGTGGGCTACGTGGGCCGTGACGTGGAAAGCATGGTGCGTGACCTGGTAGAACAGGCCGTGAACATGGTGAAAACCCGCAAAAAAGAAGAAGTAAAGCAACAGGCCGCCCTCCTGGTGGAAGAAGTGATTTTGGATGCCCTCATCCCGCCCATCAGCCAGCCGGGCAACCGCGACATGGTAGGCTTCGGCGGCAACAATCATTCCTCTGCTGAGATGCCCGATAGCGACCTGGAACTGAATGAGCGTACCCGCGAGCGGTTCAGACAAAAAATCCGGAACGGCGAGCTGGAAGACCGCAAGATTGACATCAAGGTGTCGCAGAGTCCGTCCTCGGGCGTGGGCGTCATGGGGCCGGGCATGGATGAAATGCAGATGGCGGGCATCCAGGAAATGATTGGGAACATGATGCCCAAGAAAACCAAGAAGCGCAAAGTGACCATTGCCGAAGCGCGTAAAATCCTGCTGGAAGAAGAAGCGGCCAAGCTCATTGACATGGACGAAGTCAAAGAAGAAGCCATCCAGAAAGCCGAGAGCGCCGGCGTGATCTTCATTGACGAGATTGACAAAGTAGCCAGTGCCAGCGGCAAAGGCGGCAGCGGCCCAGACGTAAGCCGCGAGGGCGTACAACGCGATTTACTTCCTATTGTGGAAGGCAGCACCGTGAACACCAAATACGGCGTCATCAAAACCGACCATATTCTGTTCATCGCCGCGGGGGCGTTTCACGTGGCCAAACCGTCAGATTTGATTCCTGAGCTGCAGGGCCGTTTCCCCATCAGAGTGGAGCTGCAAAGCCTGAGCAAAGACGATTTCTACCAAATCCTGAAGTTTCCCAAGAACGCCTTGACCAAGCAGTACGAAGAACTGCTCCGGGCCGAAGGGGTGGAACTCAGCTTCACCGATGAAGCCCTGCGCAAACTGGCCGAAATCTCGTTTGAGGTAAACGCCGAGGTGGAGAACATTGGTGCCCGCCGCCTGCACACCGTCATGAGCCGCCTGCTCAATGATATTTTGTTTGAAGTGCCAGACACCATTCCGCCCAACGCGCACCTCATGATCACCCCAGAACTGGTAGAAGAACGCCTCCGGGACATGGTGAAAAACCGCGACCTGAGCCAATACATTTTGTAGAATTAGAAATTAGGAATTAGTTTTTTCCTCTTGTCCTCCTGAAAGGATCTTGTGGGCAAACGGTAACAGCAGCTATTCAGAGCCTTTCTAGTTCGCTCACAAGATCATTCCAAGATGACAAAACTATAACAGAAAGAGCCGCTGCCAGAGGGAAGCGGCTCTTTCTGTTTTGAGCCTATTTTGCAAAAATGACGCTGAAAACAGAACTACTACCAATTATCTATGGCACGGAAGTAACTTCCGCGCCATAGTGAGAGGTTGCATAGGCCAAGAGGCGGCCAGAGGCCGCAGGTATCCCCCATTCGCCAGAGGCGAGCGAGTGTTCTGTTTTAGGGCCATTTTCCCAAAATACCGCTGAAAACAGAACTAATGCTTCCACAAGGCCAACGGTGAAAGCTAAACTCTGCTAGAGTACTTTTGCGTATGCTGAAATGGAATTCGGTTTCAGTCATCCCTAATTCTCAATTATTAATTGATTAGAAATGAACTACTACATCATCACCGGGGCCAGCCGGGGGTTGGGAAAAGCCCTGGCCGAGGCCTTGTTAGAGGACGAAAATAACTGCGTAGTGGGCGTTTCCCGCAACAGCACCATCACGCATGCCCGCTATCGGCACCAGCCGCTGGACTTTTCAGACATTGCCGGGGTGGAGCATAACCTGCACAAAGTGTTCGCGCCATTTGAAGATGCCCAGAAACTGGTGCTGGTGAACAACGCCGGGGTGATTGGGGAGATTGGCTACGTTGGCCAGAGCAAGAATGAGCACTTTGAGTTCGTCTTTGACGTGAACGTGATTGTGCCGGCCATGCTTATGAACCTATTTCTGCAAAGCTACCAGCACCGCCCCAACTGCAAAAAAATGATTGTGAACATCAGTTCTGGGGCCGGGCAGAGAGCCAAAGACGGTTGGGCGGCTTACTGCGCCTCCAAAGCCGCGCTGGACATGCTCTCGCAAACGGCGCAGCTGGAGCAAGACCAGTTAGGAACGGGTGTACAGGTGTTCTCTCTGTCCCCGGGTTTGATTGACACTGAGATGCAGGAGCAGATCAGGGCTGCTGATGCAGGGCAGTTCAGCAGTGTTGAGCAGTTCAGGGACTACAAAGCGCAAGGTGCCTTGGTGTCCCCAGAAGATGTGGCCCAAAAAGTAATGAAACTGATGGAAGAGCCACATCTGGCCAGCGCCGTGGTTTGTTCCGTGCGTGATTTTTAAGGGCTTTTGTAATTTTTGGATTCGTAAGCTCAACTGGCAAGTTAAGGTTCTACGGAAGCCTGTATCAGAGCCTCATAGCAACGCTGCGAAAGCGAGGGAAGCGCGAGCGCAGGTTCTCTCTTTGGCCGTTTGCAGCACGAAAGGCAAAGTTTAACAGGCATGAAGGGCGTTTTAAGGGTGTTTACGAGAAAACAGGCAAGAATCAGTTAAGGTAGGGCGATGCCGGTTTTTTGACCTACTTTTGTATTTCCGATTCCAAACCATCCAACCAAAGCATGAGCGTTTTCAAAAAACTGATTGTATTCAGCGTCTTCCTGTATTTGCCGTTCCAGTCCATGGCGTGGGGCATGCTGGGGCACCGCATTGTGGGCGAAATAGCCGACCGTCACCTTTCCTCCAAGGCCAGAAAGAACATCAAAAAGATACTGGGCAATGAATCCATTGCCATGGCCAGCAACTGGGCCGACTTTGTCAAGTCTGATCCGGCGTATGACTATTTAGATAAATGGCATTACGTGAATCTGAAACAAGGCTTGACCCAGAGCGAGGTGGAAGCGTTTCTCCAGCAGGACACCGCCACAGATGCCTACACCCGCATTCAGTTTCTTCAGAATGAACTAAAGAAAAAGGATTTGCCCCAAGTCCGGCAGGTCACGTACCTGCGGCTGCTGATCCATTTTGTGGGAGATGTGCACCAACCCATGCACGTTGGCCGTCCCGAAGACCTGGGCGGCAACCGCATTAGGGTGGAGTGGTTCAACCAGCCCTCCAACCTGCACCGGGTATGGGATTCGCAGTTGCTGGAGCACCAACAGTTAAGCTACACCGAGTACGCCACCGCCCTCAATTTTGCCTCCAAAGACCAGGTAAAAACGTGGCAGAAACAATTGGCCCCTATCTGGTTTTTTGAGTCTTACCAGATTGCCCAGCAGTTGTACAAAGGTATTACTAAGCCCGGAGAGAACCTTAGCTACCGCTATAATTTTGATTACGTGCAAACCATGAATGATCAGCTTCTAAAAGGCGGTGTGCGCCTGGCCGGAGTGCTGAATGAAATCTTCGGCTAAGCGTTTTCTGTTTTAAGCCGATTTTCTCAAAAACGGCACCAAAAAGGCGGATACTCTTAGAGGAGTATCCGCCTTTTTGGTTTACAGGTGTAGCTAGGGCTTAATCTTCAGTTCGCGCAGTTCCTGGTCTATCTTCTGGTTCCATCTTTCCTGGGCCACGCGGTTGAGGCCGTGACTGGTTTCACCATCATACTGTTTCTGCAGTTTGTCCATTTCCCACAGCGCTTCCAGGTACTGGTATCTGATAATGCTTTCATAGTCTTCCAGGGTAAGCTTCTCGGGTCTTAACCGCTGCTTGTAATGTTCAGAAACCAGTTTCAGGATATCAAAGTGGCGCTGTTCATGGTTGAGGGTGTACTCCGTTCTGGAATCTGGCAGCACCTTAGACAAATTGCGCAGGATGTACGGTTTGGTAGAGACCCGTATATGAATCACGCCATTCTCAACGGTAGAGTGAATGTCATTGGAAAGCCCGGGGAAAACCGTAGCTGCATAATTGCCCGAGATTCGGGAACCGCCCTTGAAATCGCTCCAGTTCAATGGCCGGTCTGGGTCATAGAACAGGGTATCATCGTCTTGGTGTTGCTTGTAGTCTTCAAAATGCACCTTTATTTCCCGCGCCAGTTTCTCATTGTGGGCCGCCTCTTTGTCTATCCAGAGGGTGAGGTAGCGCAGTGATTCAGACAAAGTCTTCCTCAAGGTAGGTTCCACCACGGCCAAACTGTTCACCGGACGGGCGTACCGCGCGCCGCTTTTATAATTAAACAAGTGTAATCTCTTGCCTTCGCGCTGCACCTCAAAAGCCGCCGAGATCTGGACTTGTCCTTCCACCCGGCCCCCGGCCCTCGGCTTCTCTGTGACTTGGTATTCTTTCAGCCGCATGATAATAGGGCGGGCTTTAGAGTTGTGCGAGAAACTTTCGTTGATGTATTTCTTGATGGCCGCCACACTGCCCCCCTGGAAATCTACGGCCTGAGGCGCGGCAGTGGTCGTTGTAGGGGCGGTAGGCACTAGTAAGCCCACCGCTTTGGGGTTCTGGCGCTCGTCCACCACATCGGCTACATAAAACTCCTTGGTCTGGAAAGGCAGCTGCTCAGATTTGAGTACCAAAGGCTCCTGTTTGGCCGCAGGTTTCCCGGCGCCGCCGATGACCAGCAGGAAGGGCAGAAAAAGAAGCAGAAGCCAGCGGCATTTATCAACTATTTTTATTCCCTGCTGAGGCAAGGAGCTATATGGGTGCAGGTTCATCAGTAAAGGTTTGAAGATCTGCTACTTTGGATTCAGGGAAGTAGCTGTTTGGTGAACATGCAGGAAATGGGATGGGTTCAACAGGAGGGCTTCTGTAAGGGTTCTATAGCTTTACGTAAGGGTACAAGGCTTATATTTCTGTTTTATACCTCTATTGGTTCATAACTGGCTTCTTTGGTGATATTGGCGGGTGCACGCCATACGGTATTCCCCTGGCTTTTCCGCTTTCTGCGTGGGTGCACGTGCTGTGTTGTTTCATCTTTGGCGGTATGCGCTCACGGCCGCGAGGCCCCGCCTTCCCCTCTCGCACTGCCCTTTCGGCCTGAGAAGATATTCGCTCTTAGTTTTGCCTGTCCAGGGCCAAAAGCGAGGCGCGCTCGGGGAAGACTGGAACTGGGGAAAGTAGCAGAAGTGGTGCTACTGATAGAACCCGTAGAGACCAGGCATGCCTGGTCTCTTACACGCATTCCCATCTTCTGCAAAGTAGAATTTCCCTCCTGGGAGGGGTTGGGGTGGGTTCTGGCGCTCCACCATCTTCCAAGGCGCATACATCACCACTAGGTGTTTTTGGTCTGTTTTTCAGGAAGTAGGCGTAAATCGGTTACCGTGTTTTGCTTTCTTACCAAAAATGCAAACCAAGGCAAACTGCGCGCTCCAGCAGAAGGATTGAATTTAAAGCTTTGTTGGCTCCGTAAAAACCACTATCTTCATAGTAGTGCTGAAAGATGGGAAAGCTGAGAATCAAAGAGAAAGCATAAAGGTTTTTTGATCTCTCCTGCGCCCTGGCTTTGCATTTAACGTATCAAGGAAATGAACCTTTTCATCTTTTGATATGAAAACATCCTTTCGCCTCTCATTTGTCCTGCTGCTGGTGACGGGGAGCGTTGCCTCTGCGCAGCTGCCCTCAAGGCCAGAAGTATACCCCAAAACTGCCATTGCTTCTTTTCCTGTGAAAGTTCCGCTGGTGCTCATCAATTCGCAGGAGACTTACTGGCAGAGTTTGATTGTGTACGAGTCAGATGTGCAGGTGCTCCAGGTCTACAAGAATGCTGGGGCGGTGAAGCCGTATGGCACCAAAGGCCAAAACGGCGTGGTAGTGGCGGCTGTCAAAGGAAACCCGCAGCTGTACCGGTTAAGCGGAGTGTTAGACCATTTCCAGGTACCGGCAGAGCAGCGGAGACTGAAAGTGCTGGTGAACAACAGGCAGGTAAATCCTGATTATTTATTAGCGGATATCCGCCAGATCCAGAAAGTGGAAGTCACCAAGCAAGACCCCACTGCACCAATTAGGCTTAGCTGGAACCCTGACGAGGAATTCCTCAACATTGTGACGATATAGTAACTATGTTTACCTATTAACCTACGTTTAGAAAGAAGCATCAGAAATGGAAAAGAAGATCTTTGCGGTGCTCGTGCTGTTTTTAGCGGTTGGAACAGCTTTTGCCCAGGCACCTACTGATAGTACCAAGGCCCAGAAAAGTCCTGAACTATTGCCGCGGTTAAAGTTTAAAAAGAAGGCAGACAGGTCAGCCTTTAAGTTTGAGATGCCTCAAGAGAACGGGCGAAACCTTATTGCTAGAGCACTACCTGATTTTACTACCCCACCACCAGCGAAACAGGAGGAAGAAGTGACGCCGTTCTACAGCAACATGCCAATGGCTAAACTGCAAGGAAGAAAGCAGCCAATGCCCGCCGCAAAAGCAGATTCTACCAGGCACTATCATCTGCTGAAGAAGCGTTTCAAAGTGCTTCCTGTGCCCACTGAGCCAGAAGAATCAAAGGAAACTGAATATCAGGGCACAGAATCAAGAAAGTAGACAGGTGCTTGGAAGCGGGGAGCAGTAGTTGTGGATGCCTTTTTTGCCGTAGCATCCCTTTTATGCCAAATCAAATAAAAAACCTGTTTAGAGTTTTTCATTAATCGGCGTTTAGAGCAATTCCTCTGGTGCAAGCGTCCGCTGGTGCCGTTGTTTTTAGGCTACTTTTATGGAAACAGGCCAGAAACAGGAGGTTTATCTGCACACTAGTGCAAGCATCCGCTTGTATCGCCGTTTTATGCCTGTTTTTATAAAAACAGGCATAAAACTCTAAACAGCTTCAAAGTAAGTACGCGGACAAAATTAGTTTGACTTACTTATCTTCCTCCTGGGAGGATCTTGGTGGCGAACGGCATTAGCGTTTCATCAAAGCTATTCTAGTTCGCCCACAAGATCCTTCCAGGAGGACAAATAGTATAACGTAATGCTGTCTCCGTACTTAGTTGGTAGTAGCCTCTTTGCCAGAAAACAGCCTTAAAACAGGAAGGCCTTTCCACTCTGCTGCGGAAAGGCCTTCTCGTTTTAGAAAATCTAACTTTACGCCTGCATCAGGAATGCTTTGATGTAGTCATCCAGGTCACCGTCCAGCACATTCTGCACATCGGTGCGTTCTACGCCTGTTCTAATGTCTTTGATGAGCTTATACGGGTGCAGCACGTAGTTGCGGATCTGCGAACCGAAGTCAATGCGCTTTTTGGTGCTTTCCACTTTGTCGCGCTCCTCATTGCGCTTGTTGACCTCAATCTGGTAGAGCTGCGATTTCAGCATTCTAATGGCGTGCTCCTTGTTCATGAGCTGCGAGCGTTCAATCTGCACCGCAATGGTAATGCCCGTGGGTTTGTGCTTCAGGCGGACGGCTGTCTCTACCTTGTTCACATTCTGCCCACCGGCCCCACCGGCGCGGTACGTATCCCACTCAATATCCCCGGGGTTCACGTTAATCTCAATGGTGTCATCCACCACCGGGTACACAAACACAGAGGCAAAGGAAGTGTGGCGGCGTCCGCCCGAGTCAAAAGGGGAGATGCGCACCAAGCGGTGTACGCCAATCTCGGCTTTCAGGTAGCCGTAGGCAAAATCCCCGTCAAACTGCAGCGTCGCCGATTTAATGCCCGCGCCCTCCCCGTGCTGAAGGTCTAGTTGTTTCACCGTGTAGCCTTTGCGCTCACCCCACATGAGGTACATGCGGTACAGCATCTCGGCCCAATCCTGGCTTTCCGTTCCGCCCGCGCCGGAGTTTACCTCCAGCACCGCGCCCAACTGGTCTTCCTCGTTGCTGAGCATCCGCTTGAACTCCAATCCTTCCACCGAAGCTTCGGCGGCTTTATATTCGGCGGTGATGTCTTCCTCAGAAACGTCGCCTTCCTTGTAGAAATCAAAAAGCACCTCCAGGTCATCTACCGCCTTAGACATCACCTCAAAGTCATCGGTCCAGGTCTTCAGGCTTTTGGCCTCCTTTAATACCGTCTCGGCTTTCTTGGGATCATCCCAAAAGTCTGGGGCAGTAGATTGCGCCTCAATGCTGGTTATCTGTTCTTTCTTGGTATCGTAGTCAAAGATACCTCCTCAACGCCTCTACTCGGCCTTTCAATTCTTTTACTTGTTCTTGGGTCATATTAGGAGTGTGCTACTGCAAATAGGCGCAATAGCCGTTTTTACAAAGATACTAGTTATAAGGAAAGTTGGTGGAAAAGGTTGTAGTGAGGATTGTACTCTGGACAATCTGGAAGGAGGAGAGAACCCGTTGCTTTCACCCCGCCAAAGAAAAGCGTTTTAGGCCTGATTTAGTGAAAACAGGCTTAAAACGCGATTGGCACAGACGCTTGCCAGTCTGAAGACACTGCAAGGTCTTTTGAGCAGGCATTTTTGCAATATGAAACACAACCCACCCCTACCCCTCCGAGGAGGGGAATACGCCTTTGCACAGGGAATAAGGACAATATAACTTGTACAACCAATAACTGCCACTGCCTTTGCTACAATGGCCTTTACTACTGTCCCCAGTTCCAGTCTTCCCCGAGCGCGCCTCGCTTTTGGCCATAGATAGACTTCAGCTAAGAGAAGAGAACCTCCCAGGCCGAAAGGGCAGTGCGCGAGGGGAAGACGGGGCCTCGCGGCCGTGAGCGCTTAGCGGAACAGATGAAACAATACAGCGCTTGCACCCACGCAACAAGCGTACAAGCCAAGGGAATAGCATAAGGCGTGCACCTTAACACGCGATAACCGGACAAACCAAGGTGACAGCATAAGGCAGATCCAACTATTACCTCGTCTCTCCTCCAAAAAAAAATCCGTTTTGGGGCCGTTTCTCGCAAAACAGCCCCAAAACGGATTCAAAAAATAACAGGGAGTTTAAACCACCGGCACCACCCATCCATGCGGATCAGGCGCCAGACCGTAACGGATATTATCCAGTTCAACAGAGATCTTGTTAGAGAGCGTGCGCTCCGCAACCGGCGGTAACATCATTTCATCCCCTCTAAAGGTAATAGACTGAATGTGCGCTATGGTGGCGGCGGTACCGGTGCCAAACGCATCTTCCAGTGTACCAGCTTTATAAGCATCAACAATCTCCTGCACTTTAATGCGTCTTTCCTCCACCGGTACACCCCAGTCACGGGCCAGTTGCAGGACGCTGTCGCGGGTGACACCTGCCAGAATGGACGTGCTCAGGGCCGGCGTGACCAGGGTGCCGTCAATCACGAACATGACGTTCATGGTGCCAGATTCCTCAATGTAGTTGTGCTCACGGCCATCGGTCCAGATGATTTGGTGGTAGCCTTCTTCGTGGGCCAGTTTAGCGGGGAGCAAAGATCCGCCGTAGTTCCCGGCCGCTTTGGCAAAGCCGAATCCGCCTTCCACGGCACGGGTGTAGTGCTCTTCAATTTTCACGCGCACGGGCTCAGCGTAGTACCCGCTGGCGGGGCTGCAAAAGATCATGAACTTGTATTCTGACGCCGGGCGAACCCCTAGCAGGCCCTCAGACCCGAACATGAACGGACGGATGTACAACGAATATCCAGGGCGCTGCGGAACCCAGTCAGCGTCTAACGCCACCAACTGTTTCAAACCCTCCATGAACAGTTCCTCCGGAATCTCGGGCATGCACAACCGAACGGCCGATTTGTTCATTCTGGCCCAGTTGTCCTGCGGCCGGAAAAGCACCACGTTGCCTTCCTGGGTTTTGTAGGCTTTCATTCCTTCAAACATGGCTTGCCCATAATGCAGGGCGGCGGCGGCCGGACTTACTTGAATTGGGCCGTAAGGAAGAATGCGCGGTTGTTGCCAGGCACCGTCTTTGTAATCTATCTCCAGCATGTGGTCTGCAAAGACCTTCCCGAACTGCAGGTTTTCTAAATCAAGATCGGCTAACTGACTGGCGGTGGTAACGGTAGTATGAATAGACATGGATTCTGTTTGCATAGATTAGGTGATATGGTGAGTAATATACGCGATTCTGGCAATTCTGAATAAGAGCCTGCTTAAATTTCATCTTTGCGCTACGGGCCATAGAAAGAACCTGCGTTCGTCTTTCTATGGCCCGTAGCGCCGCTACGCGGCTCAAAAAACGCTTCCGCAGAACCTTTCTCTGACTAGTTGAGCCAGCAAACCTGAAATTTAAACAAGCTCTAAAAAAAGCCTCACATACGAGGCTTCCAGGTAATTTCTTTGACTCCCAGCTCAAACCCGATGGTGCGGCTCAGCACAAAGAGAAAGTCAGATAGGCGGTTGAGGTATTGCACCACCAGGTCATCTACGTGCGATTCTTCCTGTAGCGCAATCACCAGGCGCTCGGCACGGCGGCAAACGGTACGGGCCACGTGGCAAAACGAAACGGCCGGGTGGCCGCCGGGCAAAATGAAGTTGCGGAGAGGCGGTAGTTGCTCATCCATCAGATCCATCTGCTCTTCCAGCAGTTTTATGTCGCCTTGGTGGAGGTCTGGGGTCTGGACTTTGCCTTCTTTCACCGGGTCAGTGGCCAGGGTAGAACCGATGGTAAACAGGCGGTCTTGTATCTCAGAGAATAAAGCCTGCCGTTTCTGATTCACATCCTGGTCACGTACCACGCCCAGAAACGAGTTCAGCTCGTCTACGGTGCCATACGCCTCAATGCGTAGGTGTGATTTCTTTACCCGGGTACCGCCAATGAGGGAGGTTTCGCCTTTGTCACCGGTTTTGGTGTAAATTTTCATTCAGAGGTGTTCAAAGCGGCCGCCTGTAGGGCAGGCACCGTAATGTTCTGGTTCATTTCATCAGACTCTATCAGCCCGTCGCGCAGGCGCACAATGCGGTGGGCGTAATGGGCGATGTCGTCTTCGTGGGTTACCATGATAATGGTGTTGCCTTTGGCGTGCAGGGCCTCAAACAAACCCATGATCTCGTAAGAAGTCTTGGTGTCAAGGTTACCGGTAGGCTCATCGGCTAGAATAATGCTGGGGTCATTCACCAGTGCCCGGGCAATGGCCACGCGTTGGCGCTGCCCGCCCGAAAGCTCGTTGGGTTTATGCTGCGCTCTGGAACCCAGCCCCACGCTGTTCAACGCTTCCATGGCCCGTTCATTGCGCTCAGATTTGCCGTAACCGGCGTAAATCAAAGGCAAAGCCACGTTGTCCAGCGAAGAGGAGCGGGGTAGTAAGTTGAACGTCTGGAACACGAACCCAATCTCTTTGTTGCGCACCGTCGCCAGTTCATTGTCGGCCATGTTGCTGACGTCGTTGCCGTTCAGAATATAGGTGCCCGAGGTAGGGGTGTCCAGACAACCCACAATGTTCATGAGCGTGGATTTACCCGAGCCGGATGGGCCCATGAACGCCACATATTCGCCTTTCTTTATCTCAATGGAAATAGACCGCAGGGCATGAATGGTTTCAGTCCCCATCTGGTACATCTTGGAGATATTCTCGGTTTTAATGATGGTGCTCATACGGTTTCTTTATTGCCATTCCTGCTGCAGGGCCTCGCTGGCCTGCAATTGGGGGGCTATTTCTTTTCTAAAAGTAAGGTATTCCTGAGGACTTACCAAAGGTTCCAACTGCTCCAGGCCTTGCAGCGCATAGTCGCGTAAACCTTGGCTCAACGCCACTTTCACGTAGGCTTTGCGCAACGTTACCGAGGTGGGATTATACCCGATGCCTTCCAGCAAAAGGTCATACGCCCGCATGGGTTGCTTTTGGCCGATAAAGAAATCGGCGGCGGCCAACTGCCCTTTTTCAAACCAAGGTGCCCGTTGCAGTAGCTGGTTGAATAGATTAGTCGCGGCTTTGGCATTATTATTACGCTGGGCCAGCAAAGCCTGGTAATAAAGTTTAAATCCCGCATCTTGCGGACTGAAATAGAGCGTAGGCAACTGCGACGTCAATTCCTGTACTTGTCCGTTTTTCCACCACAACTCCGCCTGCAACACATTGGCTTCTGATTTCAGGCTGTTTTTAGGGAAACTGGCCGGAAAATGGATGCGCAGCAGATTCTGAGCGGTAGTGAAATTGTTTTCCTGAAGATACCGCTGAACCAAAGGCAAGGCTGCTACCGGGGCCAAGGCTGGGGTGGTAATGCCGTTCGCTACGTTCTCCACTTGTGCCAAAGGCAAAGAAGCAGCCCGTAACTGCAGGAACTGTACTTTCAGAGAGTCTGGGGCAGTGGTGGCTTGTTCGGGCGTTAATTGCGAGGCTATGGCAATTTGGGTAGCCGCCTTCTGCTGCCAAGATTCCGGAAAATCATTCGTGCCGAAGGCAATTTGCGCGGCCTGCTGGAAATTGCCTGCTAACGCCAGGGCCACCACTGCGTGCAAATGCGCATCACGGTAACCGGCTTGCCGGGCTCTCAGGAAGTAATCAGCGGCCAAGGGGTACAATTTGCCTTGCAACATCCACTGGCCCAGAATGTCATAATAGTAGCCCGCCGCTCCGCCGCTGTTGGCCGCCAGAAACTCCAGGGTTGCTTTGGCCTGCGCGGGTTGCGGAGCAGAGGCCGTGCCTTGGTGGAGCAGCAGCGACTTCACCAAAGTCAAGTCATCCAGAAACGCTTGGTTCTCTTCCTGCCGTAACAACATGTTGAGCCTGGTCAAAGTGGCCGGGTCTTTCTGGTTTCCCGCAAAGAGGTGCCGGTTATAGAAACTGGCGAAAGCCTGGGTGCTAAGCAGGCTGTCCTGGGGCAAGGGAGGGAGATTCTGCGGTGTGGCGGCACCCAAAGCCAGGGAAATAGCCATCCGGTTCGTGAGCAAGGGGCCGTAAGTGCCGGCCGCGTACTGCCGGGCGAACTCCTTGGCTTGCTGCGGAAATCCGTGGCTCGCTAAATAGGCTAATTGGTTGGCTTGTATTACTTCGGGTTCCTGGCTTTGGGCCAGAGCCGCGTCTAAGTAGAATCCTGCTGAGTCAGCGAATGAAGTGGTACCGTACAGCAGCCCCAGGTTGTTCAGCAGGGGCGCATGGGTAGGAAAATGTTTCACCGCCTCCTGTAGCACCCGCAAATGGTCGAACAGGTCTGAGGAAGACGTAAACAGGTTGGTCAGGCGCAGATAGCCTTCCGGCGATGGTTTTCTTTCCAGGGCTTCCTGCAGGCGGTTCATCTCCAGGGTACGCATGCCGCCCTGGTGGTACATGTCGGCGAGGGAGAAACTGGCGCGTTGATTGTTTCGGGACTGAACACTGGCCTCATTGTAGAATTGCTCGGCCAGGAGCGGCTGTTCTTCGGTTTGGCGGTAAAGATCTCCCAGGTAATTGTAATATCCGGCCTGGTGCAGGAAATAAAAAGAATAATTGCTGCGCAGGACAAGCACCACCAACAGAACCGTGCCCATGAGGTACACGGTGAAATAAGGCAGCTGGCGCGGATCATACACTACTTTGTAGACGCGCAATCTTTGCTTTAAAAGCGGCCCGAAGTTGACTAGCACGTAAACAAAGAACGCTACGCCATAAGCAAGATGCGTGAGGGTAACGGCACTACGGTAGGCTTGTACCAGGGGGTCATTGGCCAGAAGAAAAGCGTAGCCCAGATTCAGGAACGTAAGCATCGCCAGCACCAGGTACAGCGGAGCCGCCTCGGTCTCAAACCGGAAATACTGGGTGTAATGCACTTGCCGCTGCTTCAACCCCCAGAGGCCCACCAACGCCGAGCAGAGGAAAACCAGTAAGGCATCCAGCCCTGAAAAGTCAAACTGAATCATGCCGGTTTGGCGCAGATACAACAGCAGTAGGTTTCCCAGATACAGCACACTAATAAGTACAAACTGCACCAGCCCGAACCGGCGTTGCGGCTGTTGGGCCTGGGTATTGAACCAAAGCAGCCCGTGCAGGTTTTCATAGGCCACCAACACCATAAACAGCACAGAAAATACAAAGCTGGCCAGGGTGCTGTAGTTGACCACGTGTAAGGCCGTGAGCGGGGCAGGCAAGGGCGAGAAATGGAACAGCGCCAGACTTAAGAGCAGGACAAGCCCGCCAAAGGCCAGAAAACGCAGCAGAAAAGAGACTCTCGTCCAGAACGCCTGGAACAGAAAACTTCCCAAGCCCAAAGAACCCAGGGAGATGAGAAGTAAGATCCGGCTGTTTTGGGAAAAAATGCCCAATAAATCCAGGTTGAACGTGGAAAGCCAGAGCATGCCCAAGGTGGCCGCCCCGTAGTACGGAAGACGTTTCAAGGTGCTGGCGAGCGTCCAGAAGAAGGCCAGTGCCACGGCCAAACCGGCAAAATAAATCCAGGTAGCCCAGAGCGGAAGCTGCATATCGCCAATGGCATAGCGCTCCGTGACCAGATAGGCGTTCACTTCCACGCGCAGGGGCGTGAGCAGGGGAGAAGAAGGACGAAGGTGGGCCTCAACGGGAAACAGCTCCGCTTGTTTTTCCAGCGGAAACACCAGTTGCTGGCCCTCAAAGTACCCGTAGATGCTCAGGCCTGTGGTGCCCAGCACCAGCAATGCCAACAGAAAATACAGAAAACGGCGGCCGGGCTCTACCGCCGGCCAGAAAGAGAAAAGCTTCATTCAGGCTTACTCCAGTACTTTAGGAACCCGGAAGTAATCTGAGTCTTTGCGCGGGGCCAGACGCAGCGCGTCTTCATGGCGCACGGTGTTTTGCGCGATATCTTCCCGCATCACGTTCAGCTCTTCAGAGATATGGATGAGCGGCTCTACGTTCTGGGTGTCCAATTGGCGCAGTTGGTCAACCCAGTCCAGAATGTTGTTCAGGTCTTTGAGCATTTCCTGCTCTTTGGTCTCGTCAAACTCAAGCCGGGCTAAGTGCGCCAGCTGCCGTAAGGTTTCTATGTTGGTGCTCATGGTTTTTCTTGTCTAAAGTCTCTTGAATAATGGTGAAGGTCTGCCTTTTCAGGAACTCCAGATCCTTCAAAGTCATCCCTTCAGTGGAGATAGGCCGATGGATGATCATTTCCAGCGGATGGTACCGGATAATGAGTTTGCCTTTCACATCGGGCAGAAACAGGTGGTTGTACGGCATGGTGATAGGCACAACGGGTACCTGTTTCTCAATGGCCAGTTTAAACGGCCCGTCTTTGAACGGCAGCAGTTTGCGGCCAGATTCCGGGGAAATCTTGCCTTCGGGGAAAATCACCACACTGCGGCCCGCTTCCAGGCTCTGTTTGCTGGCAATGTACGCTTTGGCACTGCTGATGGGGCTGTCACGGTCTACTGAAATATACAGCGCCTCATAGATCTTGCCCCACAACGGCACCTTGGTCAAGGATTTCTTGCCCACGAAGTTCAGGAAACCCGGTACGGCCGCCAGAATCATGGGAATGTCAATGTACGAACTGTGGTTAGGCGCAAAAACGTACTTCTGGTTCGGGGCCAATTGCTCCACGCCTTTTACTTTCACCGGCATCAGGTACATGCGCAACTGAAACTTAGACCAAAGGCGGTTCAGATGGTGGGCGTGCTTCAAGCGGCTGGGCTTGGCAATGAGTAACCTGAAAAGTGGGTACGAGGTGAGAAAAGGTAACACAAACCAGGCGGTACACCACACCGAGTATGCTTTTTTGCCGATTCCTTTTAATCCGTTCATCTTTCCCAAAATTACTAATTATTAAGAAAAGCACCACATGTGCCTGCCGTCACTCCCTTTTTGGCCTGTTTTCAGAAAAACGGCTCTAAAACGGCAAACGCGCCCCGCCCAGACTTAGTGCCACTCACCAGCGTTTATTTGGGGCGGCGGGTTAGAAGGATCTTCTCGGCTTTCAGCAGACCGGCTATGCTAATGGCATCGGTGATTTCGCTGTCCATGGCCATGCGTACCGCCTCGTGCAAAGGCAATTTCCAGATTTTGAGGTCTTCGGTTTCCTCAAACTCGGTTTCACCGGCGGTCAGTTCCTCGGCCAGAAAGATGAAGCCTTCCTCATCGGTCACCGAGTTGGAGGTATGGATGCGGCCAATGTTCGTCCACTCAGCGGCGGTAAAGCCGGTTTCCTCTTTCAATTCCCGCTTCGCGGATTCCAGCGGGTCTATGCCTATCGGTCCGCCGCCCATGGGAATTTCCCAGGAATATTCATTCACCGTGTACCGGTATTGGCCCACCAGCCAAGTATTGCCTTCGTCATCCACGGGAATGATGCCAATGGCTTTGTTTTTCATGGAGACCACGCCGTAAATACCTCTGCCACCCCCCGGGTTGATGACCTGCTCCTCGCGCACGCTAATCCAGGGGTTGCTGTAAATGGGGGTAGACTCCAGGGTATTCCAGGGGTTTTCTAGCGAGTGGGGTGGTTTTTCGTGGTTCATGAAGGGTGCGTAAAATGCAGGATTGAAAATTGATTATTGTTTTAGGCCTGTTTTGGTAAATCTAGCCTTAAAATAGCTGCTGAATGTTCTTTGCAAGGTTGGGGTGAGTGGTTAGCTAGTGGGGGAAGGTACCGTTTTCTCCTCTATCCACTTTTTTATACCGTCAAACGATCTTTCTCCGGTGGCAATGGAGATGACAAAGGCATACTTCTCCTCTTGCGTTGCCTGAAGGTCAAGAGCAGACTGTAAAAGTAGGAGTCGCATTAGTACGTAACCGGTTCGCTTGTTCCCATCTATGAAGGGGTGGTTGAGTAAGATGCTTTCTATCAGGGCTGCTGCTTTGTCTGCCGGAGTAGGGTAGAGTTCCTGTTGGTCAAAGGTTGCGTAGGGCCGGTGCAAGGCAGCATCTAAGGCTTCTTCATCTCTTATTCCTTTTGCGCCCCCAAATTCCTCAATAAGCAGGGTATGGATTTGATCTACCTCCCGCAGGCTAATCATAGCGCAAGTTTTCTTAGAACCTCTCGGTCTTCATCTAGTATTTTTTTTAAATGCTGGGCGTTCCTGGTTTGGGTGGCCGTACCCTTCTCTACTTCCTGTACATAGGCAAGCACATGCTCCAAGAGGTTTTCTGGAACGTTATCCAATACTTTTATTATTTCCGCTTTAAGGTCTTTGGTGGTCACTCATCATTCCCTTTCCTAACTCTTTGATGTAACTACTAACGTAAAACCTGATTTCCCTATAAGTACGATAGAATTCTCCTGAAAGAGGGTGCCTTACGAAACAAATATCACACTCGCGTACGAACAGCCTCTGCGGCCTGTAGGTAAACATCCTCATACATGGGAACAATCTTGCTGATCTCAAACTCTTTGGCGCGGGCCAGGGCGTTGGCTTTGAAAATAGGCAACTGGCCGTCTTGCAGCAGGAACAGCGTGTTCTTGACCATGTCTTTCACATCGCCCACGTTGCTCACGAAACCCGTTACCCCGTGCACGTTCAACTCAGGCAAGCCACCGGCGTTGGAAGAAATAACCGGAACCTCGCAGGCCATGGCTTCCAGGGCGGCCAACCCGAAGCTTTCTTTCTCAGAAGGCATCAGGAAGACATCGGCAATGGAGAGCAGTTCTTCCACGGCCTCCAGTTTGCCCAGGAACCGGACATCGGCGCAGATGCCCAGCTTACGGCACAGCTTTTCCATTTTGGGGCGCTCAGGGCCGTCACCCACCAGCAACAGCTTGCTGGGCATCTGTTCCCTAACCTTGGAGAAGATCTTGATGACATCGCCAATGCGTTTCACCGCCCGGAAGTTGGACGTGTGTACCAACAGTTTCTCGCCGAACGGCGCAATGGCCGATTTAAAATGCTCTTTCCGCTGTTTCTGGAAACGCTCCAGGTTGATGAAGTTAGGGATCACCACAATTTCCTTCTCAATGGGGAAGTACTCATAGGTTTCACGGCGCAAGTCCTCTGAGACGGAGGTAACCGCGTCTGACTGGTTAATACTGAACGTGACCACCGGTTCATACGAAGCATCTTTGCCCACCAGTGTGATGTCTGTCCCGTGCAACGTGGTGATGACCGGAATCTGGATGCCTTTGGTCAATAAGATCTGCTTGGCCATAAACGCCGCCGAAGCGTGCGGAATGGCGTAGTGCACGTGCAACACGTCTAAATGCTCAAACTGCACAATATCTACCATCTTGCTGGCCAAAGCCAGTTCATACGGAGGGTACTGGAATAGAGGGTAATTGGGGATATTGACCTCGTGGTAAAACAGGTTCTCGTTGAAAGAATCTAACCGGGCTGGTTGGCTATAGGTGATAAAATGGACTTTATGCCCCTTCTGCGCCAAGGCTTTCCCCAACTCGGTAGCCACCACTCCGCTACCGCCAAAGGTAGGGTAGCATACAATTCCAATCTTCATGCTGTATAGGTTTGCCGCGAAGTTACGGGTTAGGGACTAACGATTGATATACTACGTCATGAATCCGGGTGCGGATGTTATACTGGAGCAACTTATCGTTCTCAGAGTCAGGGTAGACGCGGTTAGACAGGAAAATGTAAATAATGTTGTTCTCTGGGTCAAGCCAGGTACCGGTGCCCGTAAAACCGGTATGGCCGAAGGTGCTCATGGGGGCCAGGTCAGAGGTAGGGCCGTTTCCCTGGGGGTCTGGTTTGTCCCAGCCTAGGCCGCGGCGGCTGGTTTGGCTGCCGTTTTCAGAAAATTCGGTCACAACCGGACCCTTGAAATACTGCTGTCCGCCGTAGTTACCGTTCTGCAAATCCATCTGCATGAGAATGGCCAGGTCATTGGCATTGGAGAACAGACCCGCGTGCCCGGCTTTGCCGCCCAGCATGGCGGCGGTGGCGTCATGCACGGTTCCCTGCAACGGAACACCGGCGTTGAACTGGGAACCGGGAGCGGTAGGGGCAATCTGCTCTTTCAGGAATTTGTTCAATGGATTGAAGGTGAGTGTGGCGGCTCCCAGCGGGGCGTAAAAGTTCTGCTCCAGAAAATCGGGCAAAGGTTGGTTTAAGAGCCGCTCGGCCATGCGCTTCATGAGGTGCAGCCCCAGGTCTGAGTACTGGTAGTCAAATTTGCCGGTGGCGTTGCGCTTTCCGGCTAAGTCAGACTTCACGATCCATTTCCACACAGAGTCTTCCAGGCGTTGGTTGCTGTACACGCCGGGCACCACCAGGTTAGGGTAGGCCGCAGACGGAAGGCTGTCATAGTAAAGGGGGTTTAACGTGCCATTTTTCAGCGTTCGCGTCCAAAAAGGGATATAGGCTGCCAGACCAGCCTGGTGCAAAAGTACGTCCCGTACGGTGAGGGTGGCTTTGTTGGAGCCCTTCAGTTCGGGCAGGTAGGTGACCAGTTTCGCATCTAAATTGAGGCGGCCCTGGTCTTTCAAAAACATGACGGCCTGCAACGTGGCGGCTACTTTGGTAATGGAAGCCAGGTCATAGATGGTTTTCTCAGTAACGGGCTGGGTGCGGTCATAGGTGTAGTACCCGTAGGCTTTCTCCAGTACCACGGTGCCGTCTTTCACCACCAGCACCTGACACCCCGGCGTAGCGGCGTAGGCAATGGCTTCCAGGGCAATGTTGTCAATTTGTTTCAGGGTACCCGAGTTCATGCCCACGCTCTCCGGCACCGCGTATTTCAGGCGACTTAGGGAAGGGGTGGAGATGCCATCACCGGCCTTGAATTTAGGGGAAGCGGTGACCGGTAAGCGGCCGTGCGCCGGCAGCGCCCCAAACAGAACCTGCGGAATGACCTTACGGGTGACCTCATTGTCTTCATAGCCGCAGACCAACCAGTTACTGCCCTCAAAATTCTTGAGGCTGTACGCGTTGCCCATCACCACCACTACCACCTTCTTGGTAGGGTCACGCTGCAATGTCCTAATGAACTCTATGGCCGTGCCCGACAGATTGAAATTGCTGTTAGGGTTATTGCTAAGGTTGTGCAAAGACACCACCACCACGTCTGTCCCGGCCAGGTCTCTGGTGATACTGGCATACAAACTATCCGGCGCAAACCGGCTGGTAACCGCGAATTTCTTGAACGGGGCGTATTTGTCTAAGGTCTGGGAGAGTATGTTGTTCAAACCTGCGCCTATTGAAACCGAGGCAAACTCAGTCGTGTCCAGCACCCTGAAAGGCAGAAGGTCATTCTTGTTGGATACTACCGTGACCGCCTGCTCGTACAATTGCTGCTGTAGCACTTTGCTTACCGGGCGGCTTAGGTCTTGGGACAAGTTTTCTAGGTTGACAGGCGCATATTGGTTCAGCCCGGCCCAGTATTTGGCGTGCAGCATCTTTCTTACCCGCACTTCTATCTCCTGTTCGGTGATGGTGCTGTCTGCAATGGCCCGGCGGATGCTGGCGAAGGCTTTGGGCACATCCTCAGAGAATAAAAGGACATCATTCCCGGCTTTTAAGGCCAAAGCGTCTACCTCGCCGGGCGCATGGTAACGGGTCACGCCTTTCATGTTCAGGGCATCGGTAAAGACCAGGCCTTCATACTGCATTTTGCCTTTGAGCAGGTCGTTCACCAGGTAAGGCGATAGGGTAGCGGCACGGTTGGCGATGGAGTCTAGCTTGGGCACGTGCAGGTGCGCCACCATCACCCCCATCACCCCGGCATCAAAGGAACGCTTGAATGGATATAGCTCTACATCATCCAGGCGGGCCATGTCGTGCGAGAGTACGGGCAGGGAAAGGTGCGAATCGGCATCAGTGTCGCCGTGGCCGGGGAAGTGTTTGGCGACCGCAATGATGCCGTGGTCTTGCAGGCCTTTGATGTAGGCAATGCTGCGGGCAGTCACTTTTTCTTTGCTTTCGCCAAACGAGCGGTTCCCGATGACCGGGTTCTTGGGGTTGCTGTTCACGTCCACCACCGGCGAAAAATTCACGTGAATGCCCAGACGCTTCAATTTCAAAGCGATTTCGCGGCCCATGAGGTACACGTAGTGGTCATCGGGCAGCGCCCCCAAGGTCATTTGTTTGGCGAAGTGCATGCTGCTGTCCAGGCGCATGTCTAAGCCCCACTCGGCGTCAATGGCTACCAACAGAGGAACTTTGGAAATGCTTTGGTACCGGTTGGTCAGTTTGGCTTGCCGCACCGGGCCGCCTTGCATGAACATCACGCCGCCTATGCCATACTGGGTAATAAGGTTTTCTATTCCCCGTATATGGCTTTGCGGTTTGTTGGAGTAAGCGGCCACCATGAAGAGCTGGCCCAGGCGCTGGTCCGGGGTAAGGGTCTGGTACACACTGTCTACCCAACGTTGCTCCTGTACGGTAATGTTGCCCCGGCCTTTAGGGGCAAACCCCGACAAAGCCACCCAGGTGCCCATCACTACCAGCAGCAGCCACAGGCTATATCGCTTTAGCATTTCGCAACGCGTAATTTAATTTGAATAAAGTTTTCATAGGGCTACTTTCGCAGAGGAAAACTAGCCGCGGCTGAGTAGGCTCTGAAGCGTTTTGCGCCGGATTTTCAGAAAACGGCTTAAAACGGGATTTGTTCAGAACCACCCTCCCTAAATTTTGCCTTTAAGTCTATCCCTCAAAACTAGTGACCAACAAGGTCATGTAAAGGGGCAGAAAAGAGCGAAAAGCCAGAAGGCGAGGGAGGTTAGGCCGCCGTTTAAGCTCGTAATATTACTCAAAAATTTGCTTTAGTGCCGTAAAAATCTCCAGAGGAAGGCTCCGGTTGGGTTGGGCTTCGGTAGATGGGAAGGAAAACTAGGGCGATGTAGGCACACATGCCCCATTTTTTCCTTTTGCAGGGAGCTGGGAAGTACTAGGTGAACTTGGTAAATCTGTTTTGGGGCCGTTTCCCCAAAAACAGCCCCAAAACGGGTTTCGCGCCTGTTTGGATTTTGGGACTTGTGCGGCAAACGGCTGCCCGAAGCATTATTGACGTACCACCACCACGGGGCATTTCTTTTCCGGAAGCCAGCGGTGTAAGGTGTGTTCTGCGGAAAACAGCCCCAGAAGCTCTGCCACTTCAATACGGGCACAGCAGGCTTTGGGGAGATCAGTTACCGCTCCTGCGAAAACAGCCACGGCAGCAAGCCCGGCTCCGCGAAAGCGGCGTCCCAACTGTTGTGGTTGGCGTTGGGATAAACGGTGTGCTTCACCTCTTTGGCACCCAGGGCTTTGAGTTGGGCGACTACCCGCCCCGAGAGGTGCGGGGCCACCACGTCATCCTTGCCGCCGTGGAAAACCCACAGGGGCACCTTCCGGTATTTTCGGGCGTTGGCCACGTTGTCGCCGCCGCAGATGGCAAAGGCCGCCGCGAAGTACCTGGGCTCCCGCCTAAGCACCTCAAACGTGCCCATGCCGCCCATAGACAGGCCACCCACGTAGAGGCGCTTCTTGTCCACGTGTTTCTCAGAACGGGTTTGCTTCACCAAGTCCAGCAGCAGGCGCAGGGGGGGCATGGGGGCGCAGCCGGTCAGGAAATTGAAGTGCCGCTTGCCGCCGGGCTCGGTCACGATGTTCACGTTTGACCAGTAACTGTCTTGGGGGCACTGCGGGAAGATGACAATGGCCGGGAAGTTCTGCCTTACGCTATCCTGCAGAAAGAGCCTGCCCCCGTGCACCAACTGCGCTTCATTGTTGTCGCCCCGCTCCCCGGCACCGTGCAGGAAAAATAAAACGGGGTACTTCTGGGCGGGGTTGAAGTCTGCGGGGTACAGAATGCGGTACCGCAGCGTGTCAGATTTGGAAATGAACTGTCTGTGTGCATACTCGGGGAAATCCTGCGCCTGGCCCGGGTAGGAGAGAAGTGTCAGAAGCAGGCAGAGCCACCGGTGTTTTTTCGTTTTCATAAGATTTGGGGTTTGGGGTGAAAGCAAGGCGTAAGGACGATACTGGTCAGCGTTTTCCATTTTGGTTCTGGCGCAAGCGTTCGCTTGGGCCCAGACTGGCGGGGCGTTCTGTTTTCCGGCTGTTTTCCGGAATCAACCTGAAAAACGTTGGCCCAAGCAGACGCTTGCGCCAGGCAAGACTGCTAGGAATGCCCATTTCAAATAACTCTGAACAGGCTTTACTTCTTTGGCTTACTGTAAAAAGAATCCTGGGTTTTGGGGCCGTTTTCCCGAAAACGGCCCCAAAACCCAGGATAAAAACATGCTCCGTTATTTCACTAGGGTAAACGAAGCCGCCTGCACATCACGGGAGTTGGTGCCCACGTACACGTTGAAATCGCCGGGCTCGGCCACGTAGTTCAGGTTGAGGTCGTGGAACTTCAGGTCTTCCTCGCGAAGCGTGAAGGTGACGGTTTTGGTTTCGCCTTTCTTCAGGAAAATCTTCTGGAAGTTCTTCAGCTCTTTCACGGGTCTGGTCACGGAGCCCACCACGTCCTGCACGTACAGCTGCACCACTTCCTCGCCGTCTAGGTTGCCGGTGTTTTTCACCTGCACGGTGACGTTCACGGTGCCGCCCGCCTGCAGCGTCTTGCTGCTCAGGGTAGGGGCAGCGTAAGAGAAAGTGGTATAACTCAAGCCGTACCCGAACGGATACAGCGGTTCATTGGGGACATCCAGGTACCGGGACTTGTATTTGTCCAGCAGTTGGCCAGCATAGGGGCGGCCGGTGGCTTTGTGGTTGTAGTAAATGGGCACCTGGCCCACCGCCTGCGGAAAGGTGGCCGTGATCTTACCGGAGGGGTTGTAGTTCCCGAACAGCACGTCGGCAATGGCGTTCCCGCCCTCGGTGCCGGCAAACCAGGTTTCCAGGATAGCATCGGCGTGGTCGTTTTCCCACTTCAGGGCCAGCGGCCGGCCGTTCATCAAGACCACCACCAGCGGCTTGCCGGTGGCTTTGAGGGCCTTGAGCAAGTCCAGCTGGTGGCCGGGCAGGGTGATGTCGGCCCGGCTGGAGGCCTCGCCGGTCATGCCCTGCGACTCGCCCACTACGGCTACCACCACCTCGGCCCGCTGGGCCACCTGCACAGCTTCCCGGATCATCTCCTGCGGCGTTCTGGGGTCAATCTCCAGCATGCCGCCGTGGGCGTTGAGCCGTTGCAGCATAAGGGTGTCTGCGGCAATGTTGGCTCCCTTGGCGTAGGTGATTTTCACGTTGGGGCCGGCCACGTTGCGGATGCCCTGCTCCACGCTGATGGCCTGTTTCCAGTCGCCGGCGCCGTTCCAATTGCCCAGCTGGTCAATCTGGCTTTTCACCAGGGGGCCTACCAGGGCAATGGAGGCCGTTTTCTTAAGTGGTAGGGCCTGGTTCTGGTTTTTGAGCAAGACCAGGGTGCGGCGGGCGATGTCACGGGCCGCCTCTCGGTATTCCTTCTTGAGCAGGGTTTCTTTGGCGCGCTGTTCGTTGGCGTAGCGGTAGGGGTCCTCAAAAAGGCCCAGCTTGTACTTGCCTTCCAGAATACGGCGGCAGGCGACGTCTATCTGGGCCGGGGTGACTTTGCCGTCCTTTACCAGTTGGCCCAGGTGGTTGAGGAACACCTCGCCCACCATGTCCATGTCAATGCCGGCGTCCAGGGCCACCTTGGCCACCTCGTACTCGTTCTTGCCCATGCCGTGCGGAATCAGCTCGTTGATGGCGGTGTAATCCGTGACCACGAACCCGTCAAACCCCCATTTGGTGCGGAGCAGGTCGGTCATGAGCCATTTGTTGCCGGTGGCGGGTACGCCGTTGATGTCGTTGAAGGAGGACATGACGCTGGCGGCCCCAGCATCCAGGGCGGCCTTGTAGGGCGGCAGGTATTCGTCCAGCATGCGGCGGTCGCTCATGTCGGTGGTATTGTAGTCGCGGCCGGCCTCGGCGGCCCCGTACAGGGCGAAGTGCTTCACGCAGGCCATCACGGTGTTGTAGGCGGCCAGGTCGGTGCCCTGGTACCCGCGCACCATCGCCATGGCGATCTGGGAGGTGAGCCAGGTGTCTTCGCCGGAGCCTTCCGAAACCCGCCCCCAGCGCGGGTCGCGGGCTACGTCTACCATGGGCGAGAAAACCCAGTTTAGGCCATCGGCCGAGGCCTCATCTGCCGAGATGCGGGCACTGCGCTCAATGGCGGCCAGGTCCCAGCTGGCGGCCAGCCCGATGGGCATGGGGAAAATGGTGCGGTGCCCGTGGATGACGTCATAGCCGAAGATAAGCGGGATCTTGAGCCGCGACTGGCTCAGGGCTTTCTCCTGCAGTTTGCGTACCGCGATGGGGGTGAACGTGTTGAACACGCCGCCCACCAGCCCCTTGCTGATTTTCTCGTCCACGTTCTCGCTCACCACCGGGCCGGTCACCGTGAACCCCACCGAGACCAGGTTCAGCTGGCCTATCTTTTCCTCCAGCGTCATTTTGGCCATGAGCTCATCTATGAATTTCTTCATCTGGGCCGGGTTGGTGGGCGTATGCTTTTGCTGGACGGCCGCCGGGGCGGCTTTCTTGGTTTTCGCTTTCTGGGCGTGCAGCGGAGGGCATACCAAACCGAGGGACAACGCAAGGGCAAGGCTTATTTTTCTCATTCTCTGTAGTGTTAAACGCTTAAATCTGTACTCTTTCTTTCTCTTTTGCTCATTCTCTAAAGGCCTCTGTTCGCCGCGAGGCAAACCTGTTTTGGGCTCGTTTTCCGGAAAACAAGCCCAAAACACCGCACTTATTTTGACTCCAGCACCGGGCTTCGTTCCGAGACCCCGTTTTCGTTGATGGCCTCTATCTGGAAATAGTAGGGCAGGTCTTTGTCCATGCCTTTGTAGTAATACTCGCCGCTGCCGTGCACCATAATGCAGTTGTAGAGCTTGTCTGGGGCAATGCCCACGTAAATGTTGTAGGCGTAGGCGTCTGCCGACTGAGACCACTTGAGCCAGGCGCTGCGCTTGTCTTTCTGGGTGCGCAAGACCACCAGGTTGTTCACGGGCCGGGGCTTGGCGCCAGTTCCGGTGCCAAACACCCTGAACCCGCTGATCGCGAATTTGCCGGTGGGCATGTGCAGGTTCTCCAGCTTCAGGAACCGGGTCTTCACGGGTTGGGGTAGTTCCAGGTAGTCGTGGGGAACATCGGTCTTGTTCCTGCTTTTATCCACCAGCACGTTCCATTTCTTGCCGTCCCGGGAGTGGAGGATTTTGTATTGGTGGTACGTGCCGGTTTGTTTGCCCAGGAATTCGGCGTCCTGGTCGGCGTAGTTGAGCTGGATGGCCCGCACGGTGCTCAGAGCGCCCAGATCGGTCTGGATCCATTCGCCTTTGTCTCCGGTGGCGGCGCTCCAGTAGGTTTTGATGCTTTCGTCTACGGCATAGTTGGGCGCATAGGCGGCCAAGGTGGAAGACACCGTGACCGGTTTGTTGTAGTTGAGGAGCATCCAACCGGTGAAGCGGCTTTTGAGGTGGTCGGCGGGGCCCCCGGGCAGGTAGTGCGGGTAATCGCCGAAGGCGGTGTTGCTGTAGAGCACCCCGTCTTTGTCAAACCCGGCGGGCCACAGGCCCAGGCGGCGCTCAAAGTTATTCTTCACGGAGACAACCATGGTAGACACGTGCCACCAGTTGTTCCATCTGTCCTGGAAGGTATTGCCGTGCCCGGCCCCGCGCGCGAAACCGCCGGGCTTGTAGGCGAAGGGGTTGTGCGGTTGGGGGGTAAACGGCCCCAGCGGATGGTCGCTCACCTGCACGCCATCGGCGTAGCCGCTGAATTCAGTGCCGGGGGCGCCGTATTGGAGGTAGTACTTGCCGTTATGCTTGGTAACCCAGGCCCCTTCCATAAACGGATCCAGAAAGGTGTTGTCTAAATACTCACCGAAGCGCTGCCAGCCGAATTTCTCGTGGTTGAGGTGGATGAGCGCTTTCTTCTCGCCAATGGGCTGGAAGGTTTTCCGGTTGATTTCAATGCCGTACAGCGGTAACTCATTGCTGCTGCCCCAGTAGAGGTAGAGGCGGCCGTCGTCGTCCAGGAAGAAAGCGGGGTCCCAGGCTCCTACCTGGAAGGGCTCCACGGCTTCTTTCCACTCATTGCCCTTGGGGTTGGTGCTCATCCAGAGCGGGAAGTTCTTCTCATGGGTAGACCCGAAGACCAGCATGGTGTCGCCCAGCACAAACACGGCGGGGGCGCACAAGTCGTCATAGACTTTGTGGTGCGGTTTAAGGAAAGACTTGGACACGAAATTCCATTGCGCCAGGTCTGGGCTCCACCAGTAGCCCCACTGGTTGGTGGAGAAGAGGTAGTAGTCGCCTTGGTAGGTGACAATGACGGGATCTGCGGTGGCACGGTGCTTGCCAGACGCGGTGAACTCTGGGATGGGCGTGTAGCCGTAGTCCAGGTTCATGGGGTTGCAGTAGGTCAGGGGCTTTTGCTGCCCCAGCGCCTGTCCGGTACCCCCCACCCAAAGTAGGGCGGCTATGAGGCAGAGAATTCTCATTTGGCGGGCGCTGTTGGTAGTTGCGGGCTTTCAAAGCCCAGTTTCCTCAACCCGCTCTGCACGTCTTTGTCGGCCATGAACAGTTTCCAGAGCAGGCCGGTGCGGTGGTTCTCAACCATGACGATAATGGGGCCCTGGTCAATGGCCAGGTGGGAGTTGGCGTACCAGTTGTGGTGTTCACTGAAGGCGTCCACAAAACCGTACTCGCCCCAGATTCTGTCGCCCAGGGTGTAGTAGAAATGCTTGAGGGCCTGCATGGAATACTCAGGCGTGTAAGGGAACGCAGACAGGGCTGCGGTAGGCGTAATGACGCCCAGGTCTTCAGTGGGGGAGTGGGCGGCGTAGCCCCGGTGGCTGTCAGAGGCGGTTAGCCCCCAGCTGTTGGCACTGTAGCCCTTGTATTGCTTGGGGTTCTGGATCACGTAGGCGCGGTTGATGAGGGTGTGGTTTCTGTTCTGCTCCCAGTAGTCGGCGTAGTGGTCTTTGAGGCCGCGCGGGTCCAGGCCCAGGAAGGAGTAGTGGCTGAAGAACAGAGGGCCGCCGTAATCATAGCCCAGCGGGAGCTTGATGCCCAGGTACTCCCGCCCGTTGCGGAAGTGGTTGCTATTGGCCCAGCCCTGGTGGTAGACCTGCGGGCTGATTGAATATCTGGGAGATGCCGCCGCCAGCACGTAGGTGATCAGGCATTCGTTAAACCCCCGTATCTGGTGGTTCATGCTCCAGCCGTTGTTGGGGCTCCAGTGCCAGTACAGTACGTTCTGCCCCCCTTGGGTGTACCAGTTCCACTCAATGCCGTCCCACATTCCCTGGATTTTGCTGCGGAGCTGGTTTTCGGCGGGGGTGTTGCCGGTGAAATATTGCTTGGCGCAGATAAGGCCCTGGAACAGGAGGGACGTCTCCACCAGATCGCCGCCGTCGTCTTTGGGGCTGAAGCGGATCACTTTGCCGGTCTCGCCGTTTAGCCAGTGTGGGAACACACCGTGGAACATGTCGGCCTTCCAGAGGAAGTTTACGATTTTGAGCGTCCGCTCGGCGGCCTGTTGCCGGGTAATCCAACCGCGCTCGGCGGCTACTATGATGGCCATGACCCCAAAGCCGGTACCGCCCGTGGTCACTACCTCGTTGCCGTAGTCAAAGGAGGTGTTGCTGCGTTCCCGGGCCATGCCGCTCACGGGGTGCCCAAAATCCCAGAAATATTTAAAGGTCTGTTTCTGCACCAAGTCCAGGAGTTGCTCATCGGATAGGTTCTGGGGGCGTTGCAGGGCTTTTTTGGGGGGGGTACTGTTTTTACGTTGGCCAGTAGCCAGGTTGCCTACGAGCAGGCAGATAAGGAGGAAGACGGAAAGTTTCTTCATAGGTGGTAAAGGCTGATGGGAAGGAAGGTAAAGCAGTGGCTGCGGTACGTTTGCCTCCCGGGTAAAGGGTAAAGAGGGGAGTGCCGCCGGGCAAAGCGTTCCTGGCGCGGTTAGACTCCCCCATGAAAGAACTGGTGACGGGCAGGGGCTAAGAACCCGGGCCTTAGAAGTAGAAGGGCGTTTCTGGGCTGTTTTTAGTGAAACAGCCCAGAAACGCACCCTCAACTGGGCAGGTGGTTATTTTTCAGTGTTGTACATGGCCAATACCTCGGCCCCGGTTAAGGCGGTGTGGAAAATCCTTACTTCATCCAAGCTGCCTCTGAAGTGGTTGGCGGTGGTGAAATTATAGCCTCCCCAAGGCTCTGCGGCCCACAGCGTGCCTCCCCTGGACTGGTTGAAGCCAAGGGCCAACTTATTTTCCACTTCAGTATTGGCGTTGAATTTTATTCCCTTCACCGTTTTCAGTTTTTCGGTGTCTGGCAACAAGGTGAAATTGTCTTTCTCCATCAGCTCGCCGTTGATGTACAGGTACCTTGATTTAGTGGCGCTGTTGAACACGAAGGTGATGTGGGCCCATTTGTCTTTTAGCAAAGCGGCCACCCCGCCAGAGCCGGTAAGGTCTTTGCGGGTTTCAACCGCCGCCCATCCGCCGTTGGCGGCGTTTTTCCCGTCGCCGTTGAAGAAGAAGTCGTTGGAGCCAGTGGTTCCGTCTGCCCACTCAAACCTGTTCCCCATTTTAATGGAGCCATAGTCGCCGGCCACCTCCATGGAAAGCCCGTGGAAAGCACCCAGCCCAAACACAAAGTGCGCCTTAGGTTTGCCGCTGGCATCTACATGGTCTGTGGAGACCGCCTTCATCCAGAAACTCATGGTGAAATTAGTGGCGTTGATGAGTTGCGCGCCGTCGGGGATTTCAATGATGGAGGTGGTTCCGTTGAAAACGGCCGCGGCGTTGGCCTGGTTTTTCCGGTCTGGGCCGTACGTGATGCCCACCATGCCGCTGGACGGGGCCGAGAAGGAGCCTAAGGCATCAGCGGCGTTGCCGTTGAACGACCAATGCGCAATAACGCCGGGCATTGGGGCCGTACCGGCCGTGGTGAAGCTTTTGGTCATGGCCGGCAGGGTTTGCCCGTCAGCAGATTTCATGGCCCCAACGCTTAGGGTGTAGGCGGTTCCGGCCGTGAGGGTGGCAGACGGGGTAAGGGTAACCTCTGCCCCAGTCACCGTCACGTTGGCGGGCACGTTGGCGGTTTGGCCTTGCTTTGTGAGCGTTACGGTGGTGTTAGTGGCACTGGCGGGGTCTACGTTGGTAGAGAAAGTGGCTTTGATTGGGGCATCAGTAGGTACGTTGGTGGCGGCGGCAGAAGTGTTGAGGTCTACTGTGCCGACCATCAGTGACTGAAGCACAAACTTGGTTGGCTCTGGGGCATCATCTTCGCCACAGGCGGTAAAACAGAGAAAGGTGATGGCTGCCAGCCATAGTTTCCAGCGGTTTAATTGATTTTTCATGCAGATGTTTGTTTTTGATTGTATGGGTGGATGTATAAGAAGAATCTGACCTGAAAGCGTTTTCTCCCCGTTAGGGCCGGTTTACCCCAGAAACAGGGTTTCATGGAAGATTTACCTTGCTTGTTTGGCTCTGTGCCGGAAAGGAGCCTCTTCATCTGCCCCGGTAAACGGAGACGTTTGCCGGGACAGAAGCAATGGTATTGTTAATGGAGAAAGACCGTAAGGGTTTTGTTGACGGAAGCGTTCTTGAGCCGTAAGCGGTAGGTGGCCGGGGGCAGGGTCTTCCCGAAACGGACGGTGTGCAGGCCGTTGGCTTTGGTTTCGTTGGTCCAGATGGTTTCCACCACGGTACCGTCGCCTTTTTCTACCGTGAGCGTAAGGCCAGGGGCATTGTTGACGGCTACTTCCAGTTGGTAGGCATCGGCGTCTGGGTGCTTCAGGAGGTCTACCAGATTTGCCTGTACCTCCGGCACGGCCAGCGGGAAACCGGTCTCATAGACAGGCTTGGAGAGGTTGGCTTTGGCGAGCCCCGCCTGAATCTCCGGCAGGTTGGTGAAGAGCGACCATAAAAGCCCGCTACGGTAGTTCTCAATCATGGTCACAATGGGCCCCTGGTCAATGGCCAGGTTCTGGGTGCCCACCCAGTTCCTGGATTTGTTGTACGCATCATAAGGGCCGTAGGGGCCTATCATGGTGGTATTCAGGTCTTTGTAGAGGTGCCGCAGCACCTGCATGGAATAATAGGGGGTGTACGGAAAAGAAGACAGGGCGGCCGTGGGCGACACGGTGCCGTTGTCATTGGTGGGGCTGTGCGCCGTGTAGCCGTTGTAGGTGTCTGAGGCCGTAAGCCCCCAAAGGCTGGCGGAGTAACCGTAGTGCTTAGGGGCCGTGTGAAGGCTGTAAGACCGGTTGATGAGCGTATGCGTCACATTCTGCCGCCAGTAGTTGGTGTACTGATCCTGCAGCTGCCTGGGGTCTAGGCTTATAAAGGAGTAATGGGAAAAGAACAGAGGGCCTCCCAGCCGTTCCCCCAGATCAAGGGTATAGCCTTCATAGGTGTTGCCGTTCCGGAAAGGCCCGCCGCTGGTCCAGGTGTTGCGGTAAACGGTGGCGCTAACCGGGTGGGTAGGGGAGGACAAGGCCAGGACATGGGCAATGAGGCCTTCGTTCCAGCCTCTGATGGGCATGTTCATGTCCCAGCCGTAGGTTGGGCTCCAGTGCCAGTAGAGCAGGTTGTCGCCGCGGGAGGCGTACCAGTCCCACTCCACGGTTTCCCAGAGCTGGGTGATTTTGGTGCGGAGGGCGGCCTCCCTGGCATCTGCGCCGTTGAAGTAGGCCCGCGCGGTTAACAGACCGTTTACCAGAAAGGCGGTCTCTATCACGTCGCCGCCGTTGTCTTTCTGGCTGAAACTCATGACTTTCCCGGTGTTGCCGTTGATCCAGTGGCTCCAGACCCCGTGGAACCTGTCGGCCGAGGCCAGGAAATCGCATATCTTGTGCAGGCGGTCTACGGCCTGGGCGCGGGTGACAAAACCACGGTCTGCCCCTACCACAAGGGCCTGCACCCCAAAGCCCGAACCGCCGCTGGTGACCATGTCGCCGGAGGTGGTGCGTTCCCGGGCCATGCCTGAGGCCGGGTGGGCAAAATCCCAGAAATACTTGAACGTTTCGCGCTGTACCTGGTCCAGGAGCTGTTTGTCTTCGGCCGTGGAAGACGGGGCCAGGGTCTGCGGTTGGTCCGGGAGGGGGGCGTCGTTCTCTTTGCAGCCCTGGGTACTACCGCCCAAACAAAGAAGGGCGATGAGTACCAGAGGGAGTTGCTTTGCAAAATTCAGCATATGTCTGTTTGTGTTTGTTCTTAGCCGGTAAGCTCTAAGGCCGTTGGCTACTAAATGGGAATTCAACTTTCGCCTTGCTCAGGTAGGAAGCGTTTTAGGGCTCTTTTTTCAGAAACAGGCCTAAAAACACTTCCCGTCCCCGCCGAGCAAGGCGCCCCGCCCGTAGCCTGAAGCCGTTTCAAGGGTGGTTCCCCAAAAGCAGGCCTAAAACGCCGGTGTCGCTTAGGAGTGTAAAGTACAGGGGCAGGGAAGCACCCGCCTCCCTGCCCCTGTACGGGTTAGTAATTGGGGTTCTGGGTAAGGACTCCGGCAGATTTGTCTATCTCGCTTTGTGGAATAGGCATCACTTCATGTTTGCCGGTCACAAAGTTTTTACCGGCGGCGCGTAACACATCGCCGGCAATGCCCCAGCGCACCAGGTCATAAAAACGCTCGTGCTCCATGGCCAGCTCAATGCGCCGCTCCTGGCGGATCAAGGTGCGGAGGGCGGCCTGGTTGCGTTCCGTGATTCTGGGTAAGATGGCCGCGTTGTTGCCCCGGGCGCGGGCGCGCACCATCTCCAGGTTGGCCAAGGCGATGTCTGTGTTGGCCGTGCCACCCAGTTCATTGGCGGCCTCGGCGGCCATGAGCACCACATCCGCGTAGCGGAGAAGGCGGATGTTCATCCAGTACCCTTTCTGGTTGCCCACGGTGGTGCGTACGCTGGGGTTGGTGTACACCTTCTGGTTGTAGCGCTCGTTAGGCGGGGTGGTCTGCATGGTTTCCCCGTAAGGCGTGGTTTCGCCCCGGTACAGGATGGTGGCCTCCCGGCGCGGGTCGTTCGGCTCATAGGCATTGTGCAGGAGAAGCGACGGCGAGTTGAAGCCCCAGCCCAAGTCTTGCGCGCCGGAGCCCCGGAAACCCTGCACCTCGGCATACTGGGTGCCAAACTGGTTGGTGCGGGTGTAGACCGCCTGCACCTCAAACACAGATTCGCGGCTGTTTTCCCGGGTTTCAGTGAAAATCTGGTTGTACGGCACGCTCAAGTCATACATGCCCGAGCCCATCACTGCCTGGGCGCTGGACAAGGCCGCCCCCCATTTCTGCTGGTAGAGATACACTTTGGCCAGCATGGCCTGGGCCGTCCAACTGGTGGGCCGGCCGGCAAAACCGGTTCCCCAGGACGAAGGCAGGCTGGCGGCCGCAAACTGGAGGTCTTGCTCAATAAAGGCGTAAAGCTGGGCCTTGGAAGACTGCGGGATGTTGAAGTTATCGCCTTCGGCGAAGACTTTGTCTACAATGGGTACCCGGCCGTAGGTTCTTACCAGGTTAAAGTACAGATACGCCCTGATGAACCGGGCCTCGGCCTGCGAAGTGGTGTAATCTTCTGGGGTGATGGTGCTTCTGAGGGCCTCGGCCTGTTGGAGCACAATGTTGCATTTGCTGATAGCCGTGTAGTGCGCCCGGTAAAAATCTGTGATGAGGCCGTTGGCGGGCAGGATAGTGAAGTTGTCCAGGGCCAGTTGGTCGGCTCCGTCGGCCGGGGTGCTGCCTTTGTCGGCGTCGTCTGAGGTAATGCTGGTGATGCCCACGAACGCGAACGCGTGCACGCCCCAAGACCGCAGGTCTGAATACATGCCGTACACGTACTGGGTAAGCCCCCCGGCAGGGTACGTCTCGGTGGTGAATCTGCCCAGCGGCTCCCGGTCCAAGAAATCGTTGCAGGAGAGGCCGGTAAGGGAAAGTGACCCCAGCAGGGCGATGGAGGTATATTTAGATAGCTTTTTCATACAGACTTAGAAATTAATGTTGATGCCTCCGGTAAAGATGGACGGTACCGGATAGGTGCCGTTGTCAACGCCAGAGCTCAATGGCCCCCCGCCAACCTCTGGCGAGTACCCGGTGGCCTTGGTGAAGGTCTTGAGGTTCTGGGCGTTCACGTAGATTTTTGCCCCTTTCATGCGGAGTTTCTCCAGCACACCTCCCCGCAGGTTATAGCCCAGGGTAAGGTTTCTGATCCGGAAATAGTCTCCTTTCTCCAGAAAGTAGTCGGAGGGCAGGAAGTTCTGGGCGCGGGTGTTGTCTAAGATGGGCTCAAAGGTAGAGGTGCCTGGGCCGGTCCAGCGGTTAAACCGGCGGGCTTCGTAGTTCAGGATGGAGAAATTTTGGGCAATGCGGTTGTTGTAAATGTGGTTTCCGGCTACGCCTTGTACATCTACCCCCAGTTCAAACCCTTTAAAGGTTAAGTTTACGGAAGCTCCGTAGGTTAACTCTGGGGTGGGCGAGCCAATATACGTACGGTCTTTGTCATTAAAGATGCCGTCGCCGTTTACGTCTTTGAAACGGATGTCACCTGGTTTGGCGGTGGTGGCCTGTAAAGAGCCGGCTACCTCTTCGGGGGTTTGGAAGATACCGTCATGCACGTAGCCGTAAAAGTGACCGATTGGGTAATTGACGGACGTTCTGGAAAAGTTACCCGCAAAGATGTTAAATCCTTCGTTTTCCCCCAGGGCCAGCACCTCGTTATGGATGGTGGTCAGGTTGGCGCTCACGCTGTAGCCGAAATCCCCTTTCTGGTCGTTCAAAGTGCCTGAGAACTCAAATCCCCGGTTCAGAACAGTGCCGGCGTTCACTAAGGTGGTGGGAACGCCCACGGTGGCTTGGCGTTCTATGGTGGTTAAGATGTCTTTTGTTTTGCGGTTGTAGTAATCTACCTCAATGCTGAGTTTGTTGTTGAGCGTTACGAGCTCTACGCCCGCATCAAAGCCTTCAATCTTTTCCCACCTAATGCCGGGGTTAGGCACGTAGGCGGGCACGGCGGCTGGGTAGATCTGCTCCCCGAACACTGCCGAGACCCCGGTGTTTAGCGTAGGGTAGATGACGTAGTCGCCCTGTTGGTTTCCCTGCTGGCCCCAAGACGTTTTCAGTTTGAGGAAGTTGACGAAACTCTGGCTCTGCATGAAGTTCTCCTCACTGATGACCCAGCCGGCACCTACCGCAGGAAAGTTGTCGTACTGGTTCACGGGGCCAAACCGAGAGGTTCCGTCGCGGCGCAGGGACGCATTCAGCAAATATTTGCTGGCGAACGCGTAATTCACCCGGATAAACGTGGCTGCCAGGGCGTTTTCGCTGGCCCCGCCACCGTTGCGCTGGGTTTCCCGGTCATTGCTGATGCCCAGGTACCAGAAATCTGGGTTGTTGGGGATGGGGGTAGTGAGGCCCTGCACAGAACCACTCACGTTGTCATTGCCGCTGTACTGCATGGTGGCGCCCACCAGCACAGTTACATCATGTTTCTCCTGGAAGGTTTTGCTGTAAGTGAGAAGGTGGTCTTGCTGCCAGGCGGTGAAAGTGCTTTTGGATTGGTTAACCCCGCTCACGTCATTGAACTGGGCCCGCTGGTCACCGTACCCAATGGAATAGATGGGGGTATAGCCCCTGCTTTGGTTAAAGCCCAGATCTGTGAAGAAGGTGGAGCGCCAGGTGAAGTTCTGCAGGAACTTCACCTCAGCGAAGGCAGACCCTACCAAGCGGTAGCCGTTGCTGACGTTGGTTCCCTTGTTTATTTCCATGAAGGCGACCGGGTTGGCCACCTGCGCCCGCTGGAAAGCGGGCCCAGAGTTGTAGGCCCCCGTTTCATGGTACGGGTTGTACACGGGGGCAGCCCAAAGCGAACCTGAAATGCTGCCCGTGGCGGGGGTGCGGTCCCAACGGAACAGGCTCAGGTCGGCGCCTACCTTCACGTGCTTATTCACGGTGAACTCATCGCGCAAGTGGGCGGTGTATCTTTTGTAAGAGTCGTATTTCACCAGGCCCTCCTGGTTGAAGTAACTAAGGCTTAGGCTGGCCGAGTTGCGCTCCGAGGCGGTGGAAATGCTGACGCTGTTGTTGTTGATGAAGGCGTTTTGCCGGAGAATCTGGTCTTGCCAGTCCGTGTTGGCGGTGTAGCCGTTGAACTCAAAGTCATAGGGAGACTGGCCCAAGTTGGTGAGCTGCTCATTGTAGAGTTGCTTGAACTGGGCCGCGTTGGCCACCTCAATCTTCTGCCCAACCCGCTGAATACCCGCGTAGCTGTTCACGTTGATGTTGGTCTCGCCCTGTTTGGCGCGTTTGGTAGTGATGATGATCACCCCGTTGGCACCCTGCAGACCAAAGATGGCCAGCGAGGAGGCATCCTTCAGAATCTCCATGGAGGCAATGTCATTGGGGTTTACAAAATCAATGTTATTGGTGAAGATGCCGTCTACTACATACAGCGGGGAGACCCCGTTGATAGAACCCACACCTCTGATACGGATGCTGGGGGAAGAACCCGGCGAGCCGTTGTTGGTGATCAGCACCCCGGCCGCCTTTCCCTGGAGGGCGTTCAAGGGATTTGGCACGGGTACGTCTTCAAATTCCTCGGCTTTCAAAGACACAATGGAACCTGTCACATCGCGCTTCTGCTGGGTGCCGTAACCAATCACCACAACCTGTTCCAATTCATTGGAAGTGCTTTGCAGCTGCACATTGACGGTGGTTCTGCCGTTCACCGCTACCTCCTGGGGGCTGTACCCCAGATAGCTGAAAACCAGCACACCAGTAGAGGGCACATTGGCGAGGGTATAGTCTCCATTCACATCCGTTTGGGTGCCCAGAGTGGAGCCTTTTAGTTGAACGCTGGCCCCAATCAGGTTTTCGGGGGGAGTGCCGCTTGTGATTTTTCCTCTTACCGTAAGCAGCTCCTGCGCGTGCAAGGCTGGGATTAGGAAGAGGGAAAGCAAAATAGTCAGTAAGGTTTTACGCATAGTAGAATAGGTTAGGGAATGGAAGCTCAGTTTGCTTTGAATCTGATTCAAATGTCTTTACTTATCCGGTGTGAACCCAAAAAAGCACCTATACATGGCTACATCAGGTGAAAAAATGTTAAAATAAGTTGAATAAATCGGCTTAAAAGTAGTTTTAAGCCAAAATATAGGGTCTTATTTAACAAATTAGCATTTGCCTGTCTGGCTGGCTTTTAAAGCTTTGTGTGGTAATGTTGAGGTGAAATATGCCCCAGGCCAGGTGAATTAGAAGCCCATGCCAACGTGGTGCTCCCTAACTGAAGAGGCCGTGCGGCTGTTTCCAGCCCGTTTTTAGAAAAACAGGACGTAAACGCCTGAGCGGCTCTTATCTCTGGCGGAGAGTGGCTGGAATGAAATGAATTGCCGCAAGTTGACTCTGGGGTTTCCCGTTAACGGAAGGAGGGGTAGGGCTGAAGCACCTGGGGAGAGCTGGTTTTGCTGCGGTTTCCCGGCTTAGATCTCAAACAGCAGCAAGCCGTCTTTGCTTGGCGTGAGACCCTCCCTAAAAAGCCGGTTGGGAATAACGCTTGCTGCTCACTTTCTGAGACCTTGCCCACTACAAAGCGCGTTTACGGCCTGTTTTTAGAAAAACAGGCCGTAAACGCGCTTTGTAGTGGGCAGGGTAATCTCCCGGCGGGCCTATACTTCCATCAAGAACTCCACCAGGTTTTTCTCGTGGTCCAGGTTCAGCTTTTTGCGGAGGCGGTAGCGGCTTATCTCCACGCTCCGGACGGTAATGTTCAACAGGGAGGCAATTTCCTTGCTGTTCATGTTCAGGCGCAGGTAGGCGCAAAGCTTCAGGTCTTTGGGGGTGAGCTCGGGGTGAAGGGTCTTGAGTTTCTTGAAATAGTTTTCGTGGGCCTCGTTGAAACTGCTCTCAAACAGGTTCCAGTCATACCCTTTGTCTATGCCTTCGTCAATCACTTTCTGCAGCTTTTTCAGTTGCTCGGGAGAGAGTTTTTTGCCGCTGGCGTCTTTCAGAAGCAGGATTTCTTGGCGGATGCCTTCCAGCAGCTCATTCTTAGAGACAATGTTGAGGGCCGAGTTGGCCAACTCGCGGCTTTTTACGGCCAGTTCAGACTCCAGCTGCTCATTGCGGAGCTTCACCAGCTTCTGTTCATTGACAATGGCCTCGCGGCGGAGGTGCTCTTCCTTTTCCTGCTCCAGCTTCAGCCGTATCCTTTCCTTGTCTTGGTGCAGCCGGGCGTGGTACAGATGCCTGAAAAGCAGCAGTAGCAGCAGGCCCACCACCACGTACCCCAGGTAGGCCCAGTACGTGGCATACCACGGCGGCCCCACGGTAAACCTAAACGCAGTGACGGGTGAGGTGGCCTCGTTCTCAATCTTGGCCCGCACCAGAAAACGGTAGTTGCCCTGGGCCAGGTTAAGGAATTCCTTTTGGGAAGCGTACGCCCAGTCTGACCATTCTTTGGAATAGCCTTCCAGAAAATACTGGAATTTGGGTTTCATCTGGCTGTAATAGGGCAAGGAGAAAGCAATGCTGAGGCTGTTTCTCTTGTAAGGAATCTCCAGGTGAACAGAATTCGTCTCGGCCAGGGGGTAGCGGGCTTCTGAATGGTGCTGCACTTTTCTGATGAGCACCGGCGGAAGGGTCTTTTTGGGGGGAGGGGCTACTTCGGTGTTGTACACCGCAAAGCCATCATCAATACTGATAAGGTAGCTGGACTTGCTGATGCGGCTGATGTTTTCATAGTACTGCACCATGTGGCCGCTGAGCAGGTTGAAAGGGGTGGAGCTTACGCGAACGGTGCCCGCCTGGGGCATGTCTACCAAGGCCAGCCGGCCATGGTTTATAAACCAGTACTGGGTGCCCGCCGCCTGAATGATGCGGTTGGAGGACGCGAAAGCCCCCAGTTTCTTGTTGAGCTCAGTGTATTTGGAGAAGCTGTCGCTCACGGCGTCGTACCCGTAGAAACCGTCCTCTGAGGTGAAAACGGCGCGGCCGTTTAACCGAAACACGTTGATCTGGTCATCGGCCGGAAGGCCTTGCTCCTGGTTGTAGTACGTAACGGACTCGGCCCTAGTCATGTCGGCGCTCAGGGTCAGTTTGTACAGGCCGCGGTAGGCGTGGCTCACCCAGATGTGGCCCGTGTTGTCCTGCTCCACAAACCGGGACGGCTCCCCAAAGCCCTCTATCCTATGGGAGACCACCCACTTGCCGCCCGCGTCCTTTTTATAGACCACCAGGCCCGTGTAGGTGCCCTGTAGAAGGGTTGGCGCTGGGGAGGTGAGTTTCTTGAGCGTCCAGCCCCCTTTGAACCCCGACAGTTTCTGAAGCCGGTCGCCCTCTACCCTGAAGGTGCCCTCGTTATGCCCGCACAGCAGCTGGCCGTCTTGCAGCGTGAGTTCCCACACCTGCCCCTGGCTGCCTTCAATGATCCTGAAATCCAGGGATTGGTACTGCTGGGCGTGGTTTGGGGCCCAGTCGCTGTAAAAAAGCCCCTGGTTGGTGCCCAGATAGATTTTGCCTTGGTGAATGATGCTGGAATAAACCGTGCCGAAGGTTCCGGTTTTGTCAAAGTAGAAGTACAGCGGGGAATTGACCTCAATGCGGTCAACGCCGTTGTCTAAACCCGCCCAGAGGTTGTTTTCCCGGTCGGTGAACAGGCTGAGGACGGTGTTGTTTTGCAGGCCGCCGGCTTTGTTCATGCGGTGCAGGATCTTTCCTTCCTGGTTTAGGATCACCAAGCCGTTGAGGATGGTGCCGTACGCCACCGTTTGGTTCTGCAAGACCACCCCGTTGTTCAGCTGGTTGGTTTTCAGGAAATCATTGGCGGCAGGGGAGCCCCACGGCGAAATGGAAGTGCCGTCAAACAGAAACAGCCCGCTCTTGGCGGTGCCAATCAGAAAGGAATTGCCCTGGAAAGGCAGCACAGACAGTACTCCCGTGTTGCCCATGGCCTCACTGCCCTTGATGAGCACCAGGGCAGAATCCTTCAGCTCGTAGAGTCCCTTTTCAATCACCTCCACAAAGTACCGGTTGCGGGCTTTCAGCAGAAACAAGAGGGTGTGCTCGCCTTTCACAACCTGCATCTTGCCTTGTTGGTAAATGTAGATGGCCGAGAAGGACTGGAAGATGACCCGGCCCGGCTCTACGTAGATCTTCCAGATTTCGCCCTTGAGGGCATTCTCAGCGGGGATTAGGTGGGCAAGAGAGGTGTACACGAAGCGGCCTTGCCTGTTATAGGCCCAATAGCCCAACTCGCCGAAGCCCCCGGCGTATACCCGGTTGGTTTTAGGGTCAGCGGCCACGGCCCGCACAATGACTTTGTTGGGCATGCGGTACAACTGCCAGGCTTGCCCGTCATAGGCCAGCAGCCCCTCAGAATTCCCCAGATACATGACCCGGTCTCTGCCCTGGGCCACCGACCAGTTCTGGTTTCCGGCTTGGTACAGGCTCTTGGGGTAGTTCTGGATGAGCGGGAAGCTGAGGTCTTTGCTTGGTTGTGCTTTGGAACCAGGGGTTGCCCACAAAACTATCCCTACTATCAGCCAGAATATGCTAGAATGCTTCATTTCATTGTTTCCTGATACGCCTGAAAGCTACAAAAGGGATGGCACCAGGTTCTTTTAAAATCTTAGGGCTTGTTTAAAGGTAAGGGTTGCAAGCGAAAATGGCCAGAAAAAGGTTCGGCGGGCGTTGATGTACAAACGCTGGGTGGATGTACAGCCCTGCTCAACCACCCTTGCCCTTTCCAGGAGAGAGAATCCTGCAAAATAAAGCAAAATTCCCCGCTTGGGGGGAGATCCCGTAGGGAAAAATCTTTCTGGGCGTTCAGGAGTTGGCTTGCAGCCCGGAGTGGCAACCAGGCAGAGCGGTACCTGCGTTTTAAGGCTGTTTTCCACAAAACAGCCTTAAAACGCATTTGCAGGAGTGTTTTCGGTCTTCCCCAACCAGGTAGGCCCGGGAGGAGAATTCCTTTTCTGGGGCAGGGTGGGTTTCAACAGAGTGCACAAATCCCGCCTTTACTTGAATCTGCTGCCTCTGCCGCGTGTTAATGAGCTGGCTAATTTGCCTTTCAGGCCGCCAATGTTGAACTTCGCCACCCAGCAGCCTTTCCCCTTGCTGCCGTTGGGGCCTTGCTGTGCCCGCAAGCAGAGAGAAAGACGTTCAGGGCGGTCTGGCGGGTAGTGACGGTTGACTGAAAGGGGTACCTCCTGGCAAGGGCTGGGGCTGCTTCCGCCATTCTCTTTTGCGGGGGAAGCCGAAGAAAGACGGGCAGCCACGGAACGTACTGGGCAAAGAGGGTTTTCCTTTGCTGCCCGCTATGCCTTGTTGTTGAACTCAAAATTTACAGAACTAAGTAAGGATGGCAGATATTATCCGTTTATTACCCGAGTACCTGGCCAACCAGATCGCCGCCGGCGAGGTGGTGCAGCGCCCGGCCTCCGTGGTAAAGGAGTTGTTGGAGAATAGCGTAGACGCGCGCAGCAGCAGCGTTACCTTGATTATCAAAGATGCCGGAAAGCAGTTGATTCAGGTGGTGGACGACGGCGTAGGCATGACCGAGACCGATGCCCGCATGTGCTTTGAGCGCCACGCCACCTCCAAGATCAAATCTACCGAAGACCTGTTCCGCATCAAGACCATGGGGTTCAGGGGTGAGGCGATGGCCTCCATTGCCGCCGTGGCACAAGTGGAGCTGAAGACCCGCGCCCGGGGCTCTGAACTGGGTACCTGCCTGAGCATTGAAGGCAACGAGGTCATCAAACAGGAGCCGGTGGCCATGGGCGAAGGAACGGTGGTGAGCGTGAAGAACTTGTTTTTTAACGTGCCCGCCCGCCGAAACTTCCTGAAAAGCAACCCCGTGGAGATGCGCCACATTCTGGACGAGTTCCAGCGGGTAGCTTTGGCCAACCCCGAGATTGCCTTTGCCCTGTACCAGAACGAGGTGGAGGTGATGAACCTGCCCGCCGGGAAACTGAGCCAGCGCATTGTGAGCATTTTCGGGAAAGAGTACAAAGAACAGATGGCCGCCTGCGAAGAGACCACGCCCTTTCTCACCGTGAAGGGCTATATCGGCAAGCCGGAGTTCGCCAAAAAGAGCCGGGGCGAGCAGTTCTTCTTCGTGAACAACCGCTACATCAAAAGCCAATACCTGAACCACGCGGTGCTCACGGCCTTTGAAGGGCTGCTGCCCAAAGACAGTTTCCCGTTTTACGTCTTGTTTCTGGAAATCGCCCCGGAAACGATTGACATCAACGTGCACCCCACCAAGACCGAGATCAAGTTTGAGGACGAGAAAACGGTCTACGCCATTGTGCGGGCAGCCGTGAAGCAAAGCCTGGGCCTGCACAACATTGCCCCGTCGCTGGACTTTGGGGCCGATGTGAACTATATGCCGCTCCAGCCCATGAAATTTCCGGCCTCCATGGATTTTGAGACCGCCCCCGCCCAAGCCCCCCGAGCTTCGTCTAAAATGAACCAACCTACCACCTTTACTTCCCGCGCCTCTGGGGGGGGAAGGGGAAATGCTTCTTTTGATTCTACCCCAACCCGGGAAGTTTCCCGTGCCACCTCTGAGGACAGCAACCTTTTTCCGGAAGAAGATTCATTTGCCCCGGTGACAACCGGCATGACGGGCGGCTCCAAAACCCTGCAGGTGCACCAGAAGTACCTGATGGTGCAGGTGAAATCTGGCCTGATGGTGGTAGACCAGCAAGCCGCCCAAGAGCGGATTCTGTACGAAAAATACAGCCAGTCCTTAGGCAAGCGTACCGGGGCGTCTCAGCAACTGCTTTTCCCGCAAACGCTACAACTCTCGGCCGCCGATTTTTCGTTGGTGATGGAATTGGCCGAGGAGTTCAGTGCCCTGGGCTTCGTGTTCAATGATTTCGGGAACAATACGCTGGTGGTAAACGGCATTCCGGCCGAGATTCCGCTGCGCGATGAGCGGGAACTGATTGAGGGATTGCTGGAGCAATATAAAAGCAACCTCTCGGCGTTAAAGGTAGACCGGCAGGAGAATCTGGCCCGGGCTATGGCCAAGCGCGTGGCTTCCCGCCTCACAGGGCGCTTAAATGATCAGGAAATGAATGCGTTGGTAGACCGCTTGTTTGGTTGCCAGGTGCCTAATTATACGCCAAGTGGGCAGAAAACATTGGTGATTTTGCAGACCGAGCAACTTCAGGATTTGTTCCTGCGGAACTAGCTTTTTGGCAGGTGACGTAATTGTGGCAGGAAATATGCGGCAAGCCGATAGTTTAAGCCGGTAGGAGTACCATTAGCAGGCATTCCTCCGTACTGTGTGGAGCAGAACTATTACCTTCGTGACCTGTTACCATAGGTAGGAAAAAGCGGCTGCAGGGTTTTGGTCGGCTTTTTTGTTTCCTTTTAACTGTACATTTACTTAACCTCCTTCTATGTCACCCATCACGCCCATGGTGCGTAACCTGCTTATTTTGAACGTGCTGATGTTCATTTTAAGCGACAGGCTGTTCCCAACGCAATTGTTTGCTTTGCATGATATCCGGTCAGACTATTTCCGGCCTTTTCAGTTTGTCACCCACATGTTCATGCACGGGAACCTCATGCACCTGTTCAGCAACATGTTCAGTTTGTTTATCTTCGGGCCCATGCTGGAGCGGTACTGGGGTGAAAAGCGCTTCCTCATCTTTTTCCTGATTACCGGTTTGGGGGCCAGTCTGCTTTACTCGGCGGTGCGTTACTATGAGATTACCCAGGTCATGGAAGGCGTTGTGGCGTTTATGCAGAACCCAGACCCTATAGACTTCAAAAACCTGCTGGAGAAAGGGGGCATTGACGTGCGGGGCATGGAATCTTTCCTGGTTGATTTCAACCGGAACCCTACCAATGCGCAGATGATCACGGAAGCCAAGGCGTTTGCGGCCCGGTTGTCTGATGTGATGGTCAACAGCCCCATGCTGGGCGCCTCTGGTGCGGTGTTCGGGATTCTGATGGCTTTCGGGATGCTGTTCCCCAACACAGAACTCATGCTGCTGTTTTTCCCGGTTCCCATCAAAGCCAAGTACTTTGTGCTCATGTACGGCGCGTTTGAGATTTACTCTGGGTTGAACCGGATGCCGGGTGACAATGTGGCGCATTTCGCGCATTTGGGCGGAATGCTTTTTGCGTATATTTTACTGAAACTTTGGGAACGACAACGTAACAACTTTTACTAAACTATGACCAGTATTTTTGACGATATCCGTTCGGCGTTCAGCAGGGGCAACAATTCCCTGCACCAGCTCATTTTCATCAATGTGGTGGTGTTTGCGGTGCTGATCATCCTGCGCACGGTCATGACGCTAAGCGGCTCGGGCGGCACCTTCGCTTACCTGATGACCTTCCTGAGCGTGCCTTCCAACTTGAGCATACCTTCCGAACTGCCGTCTTTTCCTTACCGCTTCTGGACTATTCTTACCTACTTCTTCACCCACCTGGAGTTCTTCCACATTCTCTTCAACATGCTCAATCTCTACTGGTTTGGGATGCTGATTAGGGAGTACCTGGGCGACAAGCGGTTGGTGAGCCTGTATGTGCTAGGTGGTCTGGCCGGTGGCTTGATCTATCTGATCAGCTACAACACCATTCCGTACCTGCAACTACGCGCCGAAGGTTCTTTCATGATGGGGGCCTCTGGCAGCGTGATCGCGATTATGGTGGCCGCCGCTACCTTGTTGCCCAACTACACCTTCAACCTGATTCTTATTGGCCCCATCCGGATCAAATACATTGCCCTAGTGATGGTGCTGCTTTCCATTTCTGGGGCCACCGGCGGCAACGCAGGCGGAAACATTGCTCACTTAGGCGGTGCCCTTTTAGGCTTCTTCTACGTACGGCAACTGCAAAAAGGCACAGACTGGGGAAGGCCCGTGCAAGCAGTACTAGGCTTTTTCAGTGGCCTGTTCCAGCGCCGTTCTCCGTTGAAAGTGGCCTATAAAAACCCAAACCGGCCTTTCACCTCCTCATCGGCCTCTCCCGTTTCTGCCGCGGCCAATACCGCCGCGAACCCCTCACAACTGGAGATTGACCAGATTCTGGACAAGATTTCCGTCTCGGGGTATGAAAGCCTGACCAAAGAAGAGAAGCAGAAGCTGTTCAAGGCCAGCCAGAAGTAGTTGTGAGTTGCTGGTTGTTAGTTTTAGGCCCCATTTTCGGAAAAGAGGCCTAAAACGCATAAATTCCAAAGCAGTTTTTGGTCTCTAAAATTTTAAGAAGCGTAGTTGGCGCTAGTCTACAGACCCGTGCCTATGGATAAGGGATAGTCTCTGACTATCCTCGCTGCGTCAGCAGCAAAAACGGGAATTCTGTGCAATTGACCTTTACTAAAAGCCTTTCTAGTTCGTCCACAAGATCCTTTCAGGAGGACAAAAAGGAGGGGAAGAAGAAAACCTAAAATAGAAGGCCCCGCAAATCTAATCTGCGGGGCCTTTTATTTTAGGTGCCTGTTTTAAGGCTTTTTTCTAAAAAATAGCCTTAAAACAGCTTAACTTTTGCTGCTGTTCAGCATATCGCCAATGGCGCCTATGTTGCCCAAGGTCTCTACGGCTGCCGATGGCATGAAAATCTTGTTGGCTGGCCCCATGGCTAATTTCTCAAGCGCCTCAAAAGAACGATAGGTAAGCACCCGCTCATCCAGGCCGGCCTCAATCAGTAACCGGATACGGGCTTTCTCCGCCTCCGCGATGTCGGTGATGGCTTTGGCCTGGCCTAGGGCATCTAACTCCACGGCAGCGCGATCACCCTCCGCCCGCAGGATTTTACTGGCCCGGTCGCCCTCGGCCCGAAGGATCATGTCTTGCTTGGCCGCCTCGGCTTCCAGAATGGTGGCGCGGCGGTTCCGCTCGGCTTTCATCTGCTTGTCCATGGCTTCCTGAATATCTAAAGGTGGTTTGATGTCGATGACCTCCACGCGCTCAATGCGCACGCCCCATTTCTCGGTGGCTTCGTCCAGGGCAGTCCTGATCTCGGCAGAAATCCGCTCGCGGCCCGATAGGGTTTCATCCAGTTCCAGGTTCCCGATGATCTGCCGCATGGTAGCCGTGGTGATGTTCCGTACCCCCAGCACGTAGTCAAAGATGCCGTAGGTGGCCTGCTCCGGCCCTACTACCTGGTAGAACACAATGGTGTCAATGAGCACCTGTACGTTGTCGCGCGTAATCACTGACTGCGGCGGCACGTTCGTCTGCTGGATACGCAAATCGTGGTACACGCGCACCCGGTCTACAATAGGAATGAACAGGTTCAGCCCCGGGTGCATGAGGCGCTGGAACTTACCCAACCGCTCTACCACCCCCACCCGCTGCTGCGGAATAATGCGGATAGAGAGTGCCATGAGCACAATAACGGCGGCAAGGATAATAAGAGAGGTGGTCATAGTTTTAGTGCGTAAGTGAATGCGTAAATGAGAGACAAACGAATAACCCTCCGTAAAATCTTTATTTGATAGGGACCACTTGTAGAACCGTACTGCTCTGGCTTACCACCAGCACCCGCTGGCCGGGCGGCAGCTCTTCCTGCGCTTTCGCCGACCAAACCTCGCTTCCTATGCGCACAATGCCCAAACGGCCGGGCATAATGGGTTCCACCACTTCGCCTTGCTTGTTGACCAGTTGGTAAACCGGGTCATGAAACCCCCGGACTTTGTGCAGGCGGGCCGTTAAGCGCTTGGTTAGCAGGGTAAGCAGCAGCCCCGTAACGCTGGCCCCCAGGGGAGGCAGCCACAGGTTCTGGGGGGAAAGGTACGCCAGCACGGCGGCTACCAACGCAGCAATACCCAGCCACAGCAGATAAAAGGTACCTGTGACCATCTCCGCTACCAAAAGTAGGATGCCTGCTATAAGCCAAAGCCACCAAAGCTCAAATTCCATATTCTTGAATGTTATGTCAGTAATATAGTGAAAATAAAGCGTTTGTGCAAGGCGGCGGGATTCCTAGGGTGCGGACAGGGCTTGCCCTGGCCAACCAGGCATTGCCTTCTTTAGCTGGTGGCTTTGGAAGTTTTGCGTTGGCACCGGCACTGTTTTCTTGTTGGCCATTTGCTTCGGCTGCCGTTTAGGACAGGTCGTGACCTGCCCGTACAGAAGAATGCGTTTTGGAGCTCGTTTCTGGAAATGAAGCCCAAAACGGAAATAAAAAAGCCTGACCAACAGGCCAGGCTCTCCAATTTTATAATCAAAGCTGTTTAGAGTTTTGCGCCTGTTTTCCTAAAAACACCCTGAAAACGGCGGTACAAGCGGATGTTTGCGGCAGTAGGCCAATAACGGCCTCTTGTTTTTGGCCTGTTTTCATAAAAGTAACCTGAAAACCAGAGGCATAACCGAATACTTGCCTAGAGGAATTGCTTTAAATGCCGGTTAATGGAAAACTCTAAACAGGTTCATAAAGAGCTTGTCTAAATTTCATCTTTGCGCTGCAAACTACCATAAAAAGAACCTGCGGAAGCGGTTGCGTCGCCCCACAGCGCTGCTACGCGGCTCAAAAAACGCTTCCGCAGAACCTTTCTCTGGCTAGTTGAGCCAGCAAACCTCAAATGTAAACAAGCTCTAACAAGTGCCTACGCGTTGGCAGGCATGTTGTCTAACACGTCCATCACTTCACGCACGGCTTTCTCAGAGGCCTTCAACAAGGCCATTTCGTCCTCGTTTAGTTGCAGCTCAATTACTTTCTCAATTCCGTTTTTACCCAGCACTACCGGTACACCCAGGTACGTGCCGGTAATGCCGTACTCGCCTTCCAGTTTGATACACACCGGGAACACGCGTTTCTGGTCACGCACAATGGCTTCCACCATCTGCGCAGCGGCTGAACCCGGCGCATACCAGGCCGAGGTGCCCATCAGTTTCACCAGCTCACCGCCGCCGTTTTTGGTGCGGTCAACAATGGCATCCAGTTTGGCAGCGTCAATCAGCTCGGTTACGGGAATACCGCCTACGGTGGTGTAGCGCGGAAGCGGCACCATGGTGTCGCCGTGGCCGCCCATCAAGACCGCCTGAATGTCCTTAGGAGACACATTCAGTTCTTCGGCTAAGAACGCGCGGTAGCGGGCGGTGTCCAGGATGCCGGCCATGCCCATCACTTTGGTGCGGGGCAGTTTAGAGGTTACGTGCGCGGCGTAGGTCATCACATCCAGCGGGTTAGATACCACAATGATGATGGCCTCCGGCGAATGCTTGATCACGTTTTCGGTGACAGAACGAACGATACCGGCGTTGGTGCTGATGAGGTCGTCACGGGTCATGCCGGGCTTGCGGGGCAGTCCGGAAGTAATCACCACCACGTCTGAGTTGGCGGTACGGGTATAATCATTGGTAACGCCCACGGTGCGGGTGTCATACAGGTTAATCGGCGATTTCTGCCAGATATCCAGGGCCTTGCCTTCGGCGAAGCCTTCTTTGATATCCACTAACACTACTTCATTGGCAATCTCGCGGTACGCCAACACGTCGGCACAGGTGGCCCCTACGTTACCGGCTCCAACTACGGTTACTTTCATTTGTTTAGGTTTGGTTAGATGATATAAGTAGCAGGACAAATTAAACTATCTATTTTGTTTTCCTGAAAGGATCTTGGCCACGAACGGCAATTACTTTCAATAAGAGCTTTTCTAGTTCGCCACCGAGATCCTTTCAGGATGACAAGAGAGAAGAAGATATAGTTATTTCTGTCCAATTACTTACTACGCGGTGAAATTAGGAAAAAGGCCGTCACCGGAAAATTATTTCGGGAATATCTTGTGCGCCAGGTTAGTAGAAGTAGCACACCAACCGTTATTATTCCGCTGTTATTGTCCCTGTAATCTCTTGGTTTCCGCGAAGGGAAGAACTTCTGGTAGAACCGTTGTCATCTAATATCATAATTGAACGATTGGTGCGCCTTGGAAGGAGTTGATGGGAAGCCAGAACCCACCCCTACCCCTCCCAGGAGGGGAATACGCCTTTGCTAATGAAAGGAATGCGTAGAGACCAGGCATGCCTGGTCTCTACGCATTCCATCATCACTGTTTCTGCTCCGTTACTTCTGCTCCTTTCCCCAGTTCCAGTCTTCCCCGAGCGCGCCTCGCTTTTGGCCATAGATAAACACCAACTAAGAGAGGCAGACCTCACAGGCCGAAAGGGCAGTGCGAGAGGGGAAGACGGGGCCCCGCGGCCGTGAGCGCTTAGCGGAAACTATGAAACAATACAGTACTTGCACCCACGCAAAAAGCGGCCCCGCCAGTGGAATAGCAAAAGACGTGCACCTACAAACCCCTCCAATGAAACCATTTCCAAGAAGCTAAACCGCAGAAAGGTATCAATAGGGATTTCAGTTTATGGCCTGTTTTCAGAAAAGAAGCCATAAACTGAGATCTAATAGGGTAGGGGTAATAGGTGAATGTATTCTTTTGAACCTTAGGTTCTGCCGCCAAGAAGCTTTTGACCTGTTTTGAGGAAAACACCGCTAAAATGAAAGTAAGCAGGCAAGCTGAATTGCTTAAAAAGAGAAATAATCTCCGTCTGCATAGATGCTGATCTTCATGTCCTGCACTTTGATCAATCCCTGGGGAGTGGTCTGCAAACCCTTGGGTTCTGAAAAATGGATAACCTGGCTGTCGCCTACCACTTTCATGCGGCCGGGGAGCACTACCAGCGCGGTACCTTCATCAATGCCCACACAGTCAAAGGAAGGAAAAGCTGCCAAGGCAGAAAATAACCGGGCGTAGCGGCTCCGCTTGATGAAGTGCTGGTCTATGATGACAGAATCCAGCAAGGCCAGGCCGGGTTTGAATTCTATGTTCTTGTCCCAGAGTTTATCAAAGGTTTCTTTGTAGGTAGTGTCACCCGCCAACTGCTGACCGGTAATCATGTACTTACTCATAACGGCCGCCCCCGCACTGGTGCCGGCAATGGTGGCCCCGCCTGCATACGCCGCATGGATGGCAGTATAGACGGGCGAGTTGTGCACTACCTGCATGAACCTGTCCTGGCTGCCGCCGGTAATAAAAATCAGTTTGGCCTGCCGCAGGGAATCAAGCCATTTTTTGTTTAGGACAGTGGCCGGTGTGAAGTTGAAGCAGGTTATTTTGTTTTTGGTGACCGCCTGTAGTTGCTTCTGAATAGCTGCGTATGACTCCACGGGTTCTGCACTGGCCATGGGGAGTACCACTATGTAATCTTTTTTCTGCAGCCCAGCGGTTTCCACCATTTCCTTGATCAGGGCCGGGGAGCGTGTGCCACCCCCAATAATGAAGAGGTTTCCCTTAGGGGACGAAGGTTGCGCCCAAGCCGCTGATGACGTCAGCAGCAGAAAGAAATAAAACAAATATCGTTTCATAATAGGGAGGTTAAGGTTGACCTAGATCTCTTGTGATTAGAAGCTTTCAGAGAAAACCAGAGGAAGGGATTTGCGGCCGAATGGTATTTCAAGATGGCCGTTTTAGGCTTGTTTTGCCATAAACAGACCTAAAACAGCTATTCAGGAAGGTTAAGCATTCAAACTGGGCTCTAACGTTTAAGAAGGCTACTCTTTGTAAATTTTGACCTCAATTTTGCCGTCTGCCGTGATGGTGCCGCGGTACATGCCTTCGGTGTTGAAAGGAGTGGCTACCCGGCCATTTTTATCCAAGGCGATCAATCCGCCGTCGCCACCCAGTTTGCCCACTTTGTCAAGCACCTGTTGGGAAGCATCGGCCACGGAAAGGTTCTTGTATTCCATGAGGGCCGAGATGTCATGGGCCACCACGCTTCTGATGTAGAACTCACCCCAACCCGTGCAGGAAATGCCCACGGTCTGGTTGTTGGCGTACGTGCCCGCGCCAATAATGGGGGCATCGCCTACGCGGCCGTACTTTTTGTTTGTCATCCCGCCGGTAGAGGTGCCCGCCGCCAGGTTGCCCCGGTTGTCAAGGGCCACGGCACCTACGGTTCCAAATTTGTTGTCTTTGTTGAGAATGCCCATTTTAAGCGCCGTTTTGCCGTCATGGTCCAGCTGACTTTTGGTGGAGTCTTCCTGAATGGCTTTCTGCAGTCCTTCCCAACGCGACTCGGTAAAGAAATAGGCAGGGGCCACAATTTCCAGCCCGGCTTCCTTGGCGAATTTCTCGGCCCCTGGCCCCACCATCATCACGTGCTCAGACTTTTCCATGACCGCCCGGGCCGCACTGATTGGGTTACGCACATTTGTGACACCCGCCACCGCGCCGGCCCCCAGGGTTTTCCCGTCCATGATGGAGGCGTCCAGCTCGTTTTTGCCATCATGGGTGAAAACGGCTCCTTTTCCGGCATTAAACAGGGGAGAGTCTTCCAGCACATGAATGGTGGCTTCAATGGCGTCCAAGCTGCTTTTTCCTTGTTTCAAGAGGCTATACCCTGCCTGCAGCGCTTGGGTAAGCGCAGCGGTGTACGCCGCCTCTTTCTCTGGGGTCATGTCCTTTTTCAGGATTGTACCTGCCCCGCCATGGATCACCAGCACGTACTTGGTTGTGTCTGAGGCAGCCGTAGTGCCAGTGGAAGTTTGCTCGTTGTTGGTTTTGGATGTGCAGGAGGTAGCCAACAGGAAAGCCAAGGCTGCCCACCAACTGTTTTTCAAAGTGAAGTGCATGTGTGTGATTAAAGTTATTATTGGTCTTTTTTGTGTAATTGCCCGTTTTCTACCCACCACCAGTACCATTTGCCGCCGGCGGCGGAGCTTGGGTGGAACGTATCAACATTGAACTGGCCGCTGCCCGTGTCAGAGGCGGTAATCTCATAGACGGCAAGCGCCTGTTCGTTGCGTTTCCAGAGTAACGGTTTCCCTTTTTCTACCAGTTCGGGAGCTTTGGCGTCATTGGGGAGGAGGAAATAGGCTTTGCTGCTGCCAAATGCCTGCGCCATCCCTTGCTGGTCAATACAAACGGCGGTACGCTCATCGGCGGCTATGCCCTGGGCGGCAACGTTCCAGTCCTTCTTGATTCTTGCCAGAAAAGCCACGTGCCTACCTTCGCGGGTGCGGGCCAGGTAGTGCTGGTCGGTGATGATATTGCGGAGGAAAGGGGCCTGCACAAAATCATTGTTATACAGCGTGATGGTACTATGGTACGGGTCGGCCAGGGCGGTGGTAGAGATAGAACTCCCGCTTTCGCCGCTGTAATAGAAGCCTCCCATAATGGCGCAGCCTGCGCTGGTTCCGCCCACGGGTGCTTTCTTGGTTTGCAGTAAGTAATTGATGGCCTCCTGGGTTTTGGTGCCCCGCCACAGGTTCATGTACTTAGACTGGTCACCCCCGGCAATGAACAGCATCTCGGCATTTCTGATAATGCGGGCCACGGTGTCATTGTTGGCCAGGTCGCGGGTGTCAATCTTAAGGGTTTCCACGGATTTGACGGTGCCCAAGCCTGCAATGAACGGGTTATAGGCATTGGTGCCGGTCACCCTAATCACCACTACGTTGCCGCCGCCGCTTCGCTGGATCATCCATTTAAAAGCAGATTCCACATCTTTGCCGCCCCCCATTAAGACCAAGCCCCCCGTCACCGGGGTTTTGACGTCGGTAGAGTCGCCCACTATCCCGAGGGAGGCTGGTCTAACTGTGCTGGAAGGGGTGGGAGGAAGCGGTGTTGGTTGTGGCAGGGGGGTGGCTTTGCAGCCCCAGAGACCCAGCGCACTCAATGAGAATGAAAGCCAGAAAATATATTTCATATACAGAAAGTAAAAACGCTGCCCTACGCAGGTAAGACAGCGTTCTATAGCTTAGTATTTAGGGTTTTGGATGATGTTCTTGTTTACGGATATCTCCAGGGCTGGAATAGGGAAGGAGTACTGGGCCTGCGTAGGCTCCAGGCGCACCGCCCCCGAGGTATTGATGGCATCAGCGGGCAGCCTTTCCACCGGAAGATTTCTTCTCTTGAGGTCAAAGAAGCGGTGCCCTTCAAATGCCAGTTCCTTAAAACGCTCGGTGTACACTGCGCTGATCAAGGCCTCCTTGGAAGCAAAGGCCATAGGGGTATACCCGGTAATTCTGGCTGTGCGCAAGGCATTCAGGTCATTGGCGCCTTCGGCTAATCCGCCGGCGGTTTCTGCCCGGGCCTCTGCCCTTATAAGGTACATTTCACCGGTTCTGAATAATTTGATGTCGGCCAGGCCTGGGGCAGATGCCGTTCCTCCAATGTATTTGTTTACTAAATAAGTAGATTTACCAGCACCCCGGTTCGCATCAGATTTGATATAGGGCGCATAGCGTACATCATTGTCCGCGTCAAACGAGTTGATGAGCTTGAAGGCCGGGGCAAACAAGACAATACTCCCGTTTTGGCGGAAGAAGAAATCCCCGATGCGGGCATCACCCACCACCCGTTTCAGTTTCCAGATCACCTCAGCTTCGTTGGCATCTGTCCAGATGCCGGGGAACTGGGCGCGGGTGGCCAGGGGAGTCGCTTGGATCACTTCCGTGGAGTAGGTAATGGCATCGGGCCAGTTCTTCTCGTACAACGCCACCCGGGCCTGTATGGCCGCAACCCCGGTTTTGGTGATTCTGGTTTTGTCATTGAAAGAAGCCGGGATCAGGGCCTTGGCCGCTATCAAATCCGCTTTCGCGTTGTCAATCACCGCCTTGAACGTATCTCTGCCCGGTGTGCCAATGACAGAAACCTTCATATAAGGCACCCCTAACGCTTCTGGTTCATAGGAAGCCGCATAGGCACGCAGCAGTTCAAAGTGGGAGTAGGCCCTAAGGGCAAGAAGTTCACCTTGATAGCGGTCTTTCAAGGCTTGTTCTGCGGCAGGAACGGTTACCTGATCCAGAGCGGCTAATACCCGGTTTACGCGATCAATGGTGGTATAATATTGGCCCCAGGCCGAGGTCACGGAGCCGCTACCGGCGTTATACAGCCAACGGTGGGCGTCTGTGTTGCTCACGTTATTCTCAGTGGGCAGCATGACCTCGTCTGAAACGGTGGCGTTGCTGGAAATAAGGGTGTAGTCCAGTACCGCGTAGGCTCCCAGTAAACCCATGTTCAGGTCATTGATGTTACGGAAGGCCTTGGAAGGGTCAATGCTATCTGAGGGGGCAAGGTCTAATTTGTCACACGCTAAAGAAGAGGTAGCTAACGCGAGCAGAAAAACGGATCTTTTAATAGAGGTAGGAAACATGGCCATGGAAGTTAAAAGTTGATGTTAAGACCTGCCGTATAGGTTCTGGCCGCCGGGTACTGGAACCGGCCCGAAACGCCGCTGTTCTCCGGATCCAGTCCGCGCCAATCAGTCCAGGTGTAGAGGTTCTGGGCTTGCAGCAGCACTCTTACCCCGCGTACCACGCGTAGAGTCTCAATAAGTGAAGCCGGTAGCGTATAGCCCACGTTCACATGGCGCAGCCGCACGAAAGAGGCGTCCTGGATATCTTTGGAGGTAAAGTTGCGCGGAACGTCTATCCGTTGCAGAGTGGCGTTGTCGCCGGGTTTCTTCCAACGGTCTTCCAGCATCCTGATAGACTGGTTACTGGTCATGTAGCGTTGGTTCTCGTTGTAGAAGTCCTCGTTGTTCCACCGCATCACGTCAGAGACAAAGGTGAACAGGATGTCGGCGGTAATGCCTTTCCAGCTAAAGCCTGAGGTAACCCCGCCGGTGAGGGTAGGGTACAGACTACCGTGGCCGGTTACGCTTTGGGTATTTACATTATAGGTGGTGGTAATGGTGCCATCTGGGTTATAGTACTGCGCTTCTCCCGTCTCCGGATTCACCCCTGCCCATTTGGGGGCGTAGTACGTGCCATAGGGCATCCCTACTTTCAGGATACGGGTATCTCCGTCTGGCACGTTGTCCAGGCCGTTGCCCAGGTCAAGGATCACGTTTTTGTTGTATGCTCCATTGACACCCAACGTCCAGGTGAACGGCCCGTTGCTGATGACCTCGCCCCGCACGTCTACTTCCACCCCACGGTTTCTCATTTTACCAGTGCTTAGCGATAGGGAGCTAAATCCAGAGGTAGCCGACAAAGGTTGGTTCACAAACATGTTACGGGTGATCTTGTTGTAGAAATCGGCCATGATGCGGAGGCGGCTGTTCTGGAAAAGCCCCAGGTCAAAGCCAACGTTGAACTCATCAATATATTCCCAGTCAAACTCTGGGTTTCCGGCGGCAACGGGCCGTAAAGCGGCCTGCCCGCCGTAAGTGGTGTTGGCCGCGAAAGTGGCAAGGTAAAGGAAGTCGCCCCCAAACGGGCTGGCGGTGGTTCCGTAGCTGGCTCTCAGGCGCAATTCATTCACCAGCGCAACGGTGTTCAGGAAATTCTCTTCTTTCACGTTCCAGTTGGCGCCTACGGAGTAGAACCCGTGCCACCGGTTTTTCTCTGGCACTTTGGTGGAACCATCATAGCGGTAGCTGGCAGTGAGGGTGTATTTGTCATTAAAGGTATATCGGCCCACGCCCATGAAAGACATCAGGGCACTTTCGGTTCTGCCACCGCCTAAACCCGGCAGGAACGTTGCACTGCCTCGGGTTATCCCTGCCGGGGTTTCCGGTAGGCGGGCGTCAACCCCGAAGCCGGTGTAATTGAAAGCGCGGTAGTTGTCATACACGTACTCAAAGTAGCCCGAGGTCTCAAAGTCATGCCGGTCTATGGTCTTGGAGAACGTAAGGCCAGAGGTGGAAATCAGGCCGAAGTTTCGGCGCAGGCCCTCCTCAAAGCGCCCCTTCCCGCCCAGCGTGTTGGAGTTGCTTCTGGAACCATAGTAGGAATCTGGGTTGATGTACACCTGATCAGTGGAACTGCGGTAATCTACCCCGGCCCGGGTAGAAGCCACCAGGCCTGGCAGAATGATGTACCTCAGGTTCACGCCCAGAATGGTTTTGATCTGGTCTGTCTCGCTGGAGGAGTTCTGCAGCCGCTCAAGACCCAGCGTGCCTTCCCTCAAATCTAACACGGGAAACGCCTTGTTGCCAGGCAGAATCATGGTGCCGTCGGGGGCATAGGGGTATTCATACGGCAGCGCATAATACACCGAAGCCATGGAAGTACCCACCCCGGTGCCGCCTTCCCCTTCGGTAAAGCTTGAGCTGGAGTAACCCAGAGAAAGGTTGACGTTCCCGGAAAACTTCTCTGAGTTGAAGTCTACGTTGCTTCGCAAGGTGTAACGTTCCAGACCCGTACGGCGGGCAATCCCTTCCTGGTCATAATAGTTGAGGGAGTTGTAGAAACGGATGTTGTCGTTCCCGCCGCTGATGCTTACCTGGTGTTCCTGAAACTTACTCCGCTGGAAGAAAAGGTCGCGCCAATCTGTATTAATGCCCCTCAAGCTGTCCAGGATAAAGTCTGAGCGGAGTCTCTGCTCTGGGGTTTTTGTGGCGTAGGCCGGGTTTAAGGAAGAGTGAGTCCAGCCAGGGCCTATGTTCCTCCCAATTTCCAAGCCTACCTCTTCCTCAAAACGGAGGCGCTGCTCGGCATCCATCATAATAAAGTTAGGTGAGGTGAGGTCAGAGAAGCCAAACTGGGTATTGTAGTTGACGCTTATCTTGCCCGTATCCCCTTTCTTGGTGGTAATCACCACCACTCCGTTAGAACCTCTTGACCCGTACAAGGCTTTGGCAGAGGCATCCCGCAGAACAGTGACCGTCTCAATGTCATTGGGGTTGATGCTTTGGAAATAACTGGCTTCAATAGGAATACCATCCATCACGTACAAAGGAGCAGAGCTGCCGTTAATAGTGCCTATTCCCCTAATGGTGACGGTGGCACTGCTGCCCGGTTGGCCCGAAGAGGCAATCACGCTCATGCCCGGTACGCGGCCCTGCAGAATCTGGTCAAGCGAAGCCACCGGCACTTGGTTGATGCTTTCTGACGTGACTACGGATGCTGCGCTAGGCGAGCGGTCTCTGGCGTAGTTGGTGTAGCCGGTAACGGTAACTTCCTGTAATAATTTAGTGTCTGCTTTTAAGGCAATGTTGATATTGGTTTTACCGGCTAGGGGAATCACTTGGGTGATATACCCAATAAACGTGAATTCCAGGCTGCTGGCGGTAGACGGGACAGAGAGGTTGTAGTTGCCGTTGCCATCGGTGGAGGTTCCTACGGTAGACCCGGAGACCCGCACTGAAACACCTGGCAACGGAGAGCCTTCCTCGTCCCGCACCTGGCCGCGCACCACCAGATCTTGGGCCGCCGCCTCTGCCGCAGCCGGGTAGATCACCACCAAACTGTTTTCCTTCAGTTCATAGGTAAGGGCGGTTTTCGCCAGCACCGTTCGCATGATCTCGTCCAGATAAGCCTCTTGCACGTTGATGGAGAGCTTTTTGTCGGCCGGCACCGTATTGTGGCTGTAAACGAAACGGTAATCGCTCTGGTGCTCTACCTCCTTCAGTAACTTTTTGATACTGACGTTGGAGAGCTTCAGGCTAATTTTCTGTTGCGCGAAACTGCCCGCACTTACCTGCAGGCACAGCACAAGTAGGAAAAAGGAAGTTAGTTTCATGGCAAGTACTATTCGCCCAGGCAAGGCGCGCTTGCCCAAGTGTTCCAAAAACACAAAGATTTCCATAAAGTAGGGTTGTTAGTTTAGGTGGTTACTGTTTGAGTTTGCCTTTAAATTGGAAGGATCTGAACAAGGGGACGTGTGCCAGCACTTCCCCGCTTTCTTATTTACTTATCATGATTTTATCTTGCATCACTTTGAAAGAGAAAGGGTAGGAAAGCTGTAATGCCTCCAGAGCCCGGACTACGTTTTCATTCTCGAAAACCCCAGAATAGCGGTATTCCTTCACTTCCTGGTCTGTAAACTCAATGTTGATGCCGTACCATGTCTCCAGCTTTTGGGCAATTTGTGACAGAGGTTCATTGTCTATGTCCAGCCTGGTTCTAGCCCAGGCGGTCTCTTGCGGGTTGGTTTTGGCGGATGTAAGCGGCAGGACATTGAATGAAACGGCGGATGTTTTTTGGGAAGGGTTGCCGGACAGACTGCTGATGAGCTTTTGATTGGGTTTGAGGATGACGGGTTTGCCGGGCTGGGCGGCAGAACTAACTTCTACGCGGCCGGTGAGCAGAGACGTCTCTGTGGCAGTATCTCCGGCATGGGCCCTTAAATTGAAAACGGTACCCAACACCTTCACTTGGGTGAACAAGGCATGAACCACGAAGGGGCGAGCTGGATCATGCCTTACATCAAAGAAGGCCTCGCCGGTGAGCCAGACTTCCCGGTTTTTCTGGTTGAAGGCAGGTTGGAGCGTGAGGGTGCTGCTTTGGCGGAGCGTAACCACAGACCCGTCTGCCAACACCACCGTTTTGCGGGACGCGGTTCCCGCCTGAATGCGTAGGTTCTCTTTGGATGGGAATGGTTGCTGCGCCAGCAACGAGGGAGCAGGCTTGAAAAAGAATAGATAGGCTAGTACCACAACGGCCAGGCTGGCAGCAAGCCCTACGGCGTATCTGAAGAAATGGGTAGTAGGAGCAATCCGGTTTTCCTTTTCCCCCCGGTTACGTTGTGCAGGTTGCCCCAAAAGTTGCTTAAAATGCTCAGACTGTAGAATGCCCGCCCGCAGTTGGCTGAGTTGCTCCAGACGGTTGCCCTGGCGGGCGCTCAGGAGATAAATCAGCTTTCTGGCTTCTTCTATATCTTCGGCCCGGGCCGGGTTAGCCTTGATCCAATCTTCCCAGAATAATTGATCTGCCATGTTCACCCCCAGGCAGTAATGCTGAAAGGTTTCCAGGCAAACTAATTCTTCAACTGAAATCTGGGAAGATACAAGCATTGTCTATCGCTTTTACAGAGTAGACGGCGTTTGCTTGGTTTTTTCCTAAGGAAATAGTGAGATATTTATGAAAATATTAGTTTAAAATTCTCCGCAGCACCCTAATAGCATCATAAATGGTGTTGTAGGCCGTTTTTACGGATTGGGAAGTACGTTGGGCAATCTGTTCATAGCTTAGCCCGTCAAAGAATTTAAGCTGGATCAACTCCATCTGCCGGGGAGTGAGTTTTTGCAGGGCAAGCTGTAGTTTTTGTTTTACCTCCACGTCCTGCTGTAGCCTGATGATGATCTCCTCATACGGCATCTCATCCCATTCTTCGTCAAGAAGCTTTTTCTGCACCGCTACATCTAACTGACTACGATGGCGCACCTCATCTGTGATGGTATGCTTGAGGGTGGTAAAGAGGTAATTCCTGACGTTGTCTACCGGGTGAAGGTGGGCTCTCTTGTCCCAGAGGTTGAGGAAGATCTGGTTAACGCAGTCTTTGACCAACTCATCATCGGCGGTGGTCTTCAGCCCAAACCTGAGCAGATGAAAGTAGAAAGAGTTGTATAGGCTGAATAGTGCCTGCTTATCGCCTTGGCACATGGCTATCCAATTTTGTTTGTACTCTTCTTCAGCAGTCATCGTATACCAAGTATACTAAAAAAATACCGCAGCGCCACATTATTCTACAAGAATATGCTTCGGCCATAGGGGGCAGTGCTGGCGCGAGTTGTATTCCGGTACTCTCTGGAAACAACATGTACCTGCTTCCCTACCTGTTTCTGCCGCATTTTTAAGAAAACAGCCCCAAAACGGGTTTCTATTCAGCCTGTTGGTAGAGCCTGTTATACTTATCAACCCAAGTTGCGCTTTGCAAAAGCTGAACAAACGGATAGCCCTAGTCAGCCTCCTCCTCCAGGAGGGGAATTTTTCTTTCTTTGCGGAATTCTCCTCCTGGGAGCTCATCTGGTAGGGGAACCTTTACCAACGTTGCTGTTCAGGATTTCTAATCCCGAGCGAGTGCTTTCAGATTGATAAATCTGAAAGCACGGGAATATCTATGTTATTGAGGATTGTTGACTGTCAATTGCTGATTGTTGTTTTTAGCCTGGTTTTCTAAAAACAGCCCTAAGAGCAGAATAGCTACGGCTCGCCGCTAAGAAGAAGTGTTTTCCAGGTTGAGTTAGCAATCAGCAATTAATGATTAAGAACTCCTCCTAGTGACGGTAATTTCCAGCACTTCCTGGGTGTTCTCGGTGACTTTGAAGCGGTTGTCCAGTTGTTGGCCAATGACCCAGGTCAGCGACGCGTCAGAGACCAGCACCCAGACATCGGGCTTCAGGTTGGCGGGGATTTTACGGTCGATGAGCAGGTCGCTTACCTTCTTCTTGCCGTTCATGCCCAGGGGGATGAACCAATCGCCCTGCTTCCAGGGGCGAAGTTTGAGCGGAAATTTCACCAGGTCTGCATCTAAGGCGGCCACGTCTTTGGAGCGGGGGACTTTGTAGCCTTCGGCGGGTTTACGGGCTATTTTGGCCAAATAAGGCCCAAACTGGAGTTCGGTGGTTTCTTGAGGAACCGTGATGCTGCCGAATTGCTCCAGCGGCTTGGCGGTGATGACCAAATCCTCCCGGTCTTTCACCAGCACGTGGGTAGGGGAGGAGAACGTCTTGCCCGAAAGGCCGTCCCAAGCCGCCGCAATTTCCTGCGCCTGGCTATACGAAAACTGGAACGGTTTTAGCAGTTCATGCAGCAAGACTTCCGGGGCCGGGCTGGTTTGCAGCGGCGCAATGGATAGGTAAATAGCGCCGTTCTCCTGGCGCTGCGTTTTTGCCTTGATTTCCTGAAAAGAGGCCAGAAACACGGCCTCGGCGCCTTGCAGCCGCTCCAAGGTGTGGGTGAAGGTTTCCTCCAGGTTGGGATTGAGTTTCCTCAGAACCGGAATGACTTCGTGGCGCACCAGATTGCGGTTGTATTTACGGCTCTCATTGCTGGAATCTTCCCGCCACGCCAAACGTTTGGCTACCAGCCACTCATACAAATCATCTTTGGTGAGGCCCAGGAGCGGACGGATGAGGTTGCCGCTTTTGGGCAGAATTCCGTGAAGTCCGGCTAAACCAGTGCCGCGCACCAGGTTCAGGAGCACGGTCTCCAAGGCATCAGACTGGTGGTGGGCGGTGGCGATGACGTCATACCCCAGTTGCTGGCGCATCTGCTCAAACCATTGGTAGCGCAGGGTGCGGGCGGCCATTTGGGTAGAGATACCCTCCTGCTGGGCGAAGGCTTGGGTTTGGAACTGCTCACTGTAGAAAGGCGCTTCGTATTGTTTGGCCAGCTTGCGCACGAACAATTCATCGGCGTCCGATTCCTCGCCCCGCAGCCCGAAGTTGCAGTGCAGCACCGCAAAGGGGAACTTGCCGCGGTGCAGGAGGTCGGCTAGTACCACCGAATCCAGACCTCCGCTGACGGCGGCAAGAATCCTGGTTTCAGACGTGGCGAGTTGGTGGGTGTCTATATAATGTAAAACTTTCTGGAGCATCAGTGAAGGAAGGGTATTTTTAGTAATTTTGTTTCTATTACATGCATTGATGAAGTTCACAAAGATAGGTTTAGTATCTCTTTTCTCCCTGTTCTCGGTTACTTTGGCTTTCGGCCAGGGTACCCCGGCCCCGCAGGGAGGCGGGCAACCGGTAGAAGTATCAGCGAATACGCTGCAATCCGGCCGATACAACGGCGAGGAAGTGCGCCGGCTGCTGGGGAACGTGGTGATGCGCCAGGGCCAGACTACCTTAACCTCAGACTCGGCGTACCAGTACGTAAGTGACCGCAACAAGCTGGAGGTGTTCAGCAACGTGCACATTACCCAGCCCGGCATGGATGCCACCAGTACCACCGCCAGCTATGACGGTACCCGGCGCATTGCCACCATGCGGGGCAACGTGACGCTGCGCGATGAGCAGATGACCTTGACCACGCCTTCGCTGGACTATGATTTGAACGCCAAACGCGCCTATTACACCACTACCGGTAACATTGTAGGCCCAGATTACACCATTAACAGCCAGTTGGGCACCTACACCTCAGATGATAAGGTGCTCACGTTTAAAAAGAACATTAAATACGTAGGCCAAAACGCCGAGGTGCTGAGCGATACCATGTCTTATAACACGGTGACCAAGGTGGTGGAGTTCTTTGGGCCTACCACCATCAAGTCGCCGGACGGTACGCTGCGCGCGAACCGCGGCACGTACAACACCGTTACCCGCGAGTCTAACTTTAGGGGCAATGCGAGCATCAAAACCCCAGATTACCTCATTAAAGGCGAGACCCTGACCTACGACAAAGCCAAGGAATACTACACCGCTTCGCGCAACGTGTCCATGACGGCCATCAAAGATACCGCCATTATTACCGGACAGACCGCTTTGTACTGGCGCGCTCAAGGTCGGGCAAAGGTCTTTGGTTCTCCCGTGATGCGTACCATTGAAAAGCGCGACACCATGTATCTGTCGGCCGATACGCTGGTTTCGGTGGAGAACGTGAAAGACAAAACCAAGAAAGGCAAACTGTACGCCTACCATGATGTGCGCATCTTTAAGTCTGATTTGCAGGGACTGTGCGATTCCCTTACCTACGACCAGAATGACTCTGTTATCTACATGAACCGCAATCCGCGTCTATGGGCGAATAAAAACCAGATGACGGCTGATAGCGTGGTTCTGCAACTACGCGGCAACACCCTGGATCAGATGCGCATGTACGGGAATTCGTTCGCCATTTCTATAGATACGCTGGAAAACTACAACCAGGTGAAAGGCCGCAATATGATCGCGCGCTTTGCCGACGGAAAGATCAGGCGCATAGACGTAAACGGAAACGGCGAAAGCCTCTACTTTGCCTTGCAGGGCGATACTGCCACCATGGGCATGAACCGGGCCGTATGCAGTGACATGCGCCTGATGTTTGAGGAAGGCAAGGTGCAGACCATCACTTTCCTGGAACAGCCCGACGCCAAACTCATTCCGCCCCATGAACTGGAGGAGCCAGATACCCGCCTGAAAGGGTTTGTGTGGCGCAGTGACGAAAAACCTACCCGTGCCTTTGTGCTGGCGAAAAGAGGGGCTAAGAAAGCTGCCGCCAAAGCCACGGGCACCCAAGTTCCGGCCACCACAACCAAAGCTGCGGCAAAGGGCAATAGAGCTTCCGCAGAAGCTTCGGTCAAGCCGGAGCCCCGTTCCACAGGCCCTCAAACCCAGCCAAGTTCACCTAAACCCGCCTCGCCACCGCCCGCTAAAAAAAGAGCGGTTGGGTTTGGGTCTGGTTTCAAGAAGGGTTCCTAAAATAGAGTCCTATTATACTTGGGGGCTTTGCTCCTCGTTAAGTGTATTTATAAAAGAATTTTGTTATTTTTGCGCGATTATGACCAACCGCATTCTTTCTTATTTGCCTATTCTGCTCTTAGTTGTGCTATTGGGCGCCTGTGGGCAATACAATAAAATCCTGAAAAGCGACGACGTAGATAAAAAATACGCCGCGGCCCTCTCTTACTATGAAAAGGAAGAGTATGACAAAGCCGGTGCTTTATTGGAAGACCTTATGCCGTTGTTGAAAGGGCGTAGCGAGTATGAGCGGGCTAATTTCCTGTACGCCTATACCAAGTACCACCAGCAACTGTACCTGGAGAGTTCTTTCCATTTCACCTCTTTTGGGCAGACGTTCCCCCGCAGCCAGTACGCCGAAGAGGCCGCTTTCATGAACGCCAAGTCGCTGACCAATGAGTCCCCGTCGGTGAACCTGGATCAGCAGAGCACCGCGCAGGCCATGGCGGCCTTGCAGGAGTTCATGCGCCGCTACCCGCAAAGCAAATACATGCCCGAAGCCAACACCATTTATGATGAGCTTTCCCGTAAAATTGAGTTAAAGGCCTTTGACGTAGCCAAGCAGTACTACAAACTCACCAACTATGACCCGCAGTACTACAAAGCGGCCGTAGTAGCCCTGGAGAACTTCCGGAAGAGCTTTCCGTCTTCCACTTTCAATGAAGAAGCCGCTTACCTGCGCATAGATGCCCAGTACAACTACGCCAGAGAAAGCATAGAATCAAAGCAGCGGGATCGTTATGCCGAGGTAGTTACCATGTACCAGACGTTTGTGGATGCGTATCCGCAAAGCAAATACCTGCGTACTGCCGAGAATATCTATGACTCTAGCCGACAAGCGTTGGAAAGACTCAGCAAAACCACAGCGGCCGCTACCACGGCCACCAATAATTAATTTTGTAAAACCCAATTCACCAGACATATGGCCCAAGTACCAGCATCCATCGTAACGCGTAACATTTCTGACCTGGCGGTTGAGACCGGTAACGTATATGAGTCTATCTCCATCATCTCTAAGCGGGCAAACCAAATTGCCGTAAAGGTGAAGGAAGAATTGAACTCTAAACTGGCCGAGTTCGCCACCACGGTTGACAACCTGGAAGAGGTGTTTGAAAACCGCGAGCAGATTGAGATCTCTAAATACTATGAGCGTCTTCCTAAGCCTACCAACATGGCCATTGAGGAGTTCATTGAAGGAAAAGTTTACTTCCGGAACGCCGATGATGAAGAGCAAACCTCTTCCGCGTTTTAATCTCCCGTTTCTGAATGCTTCGGCATAAGAAAATACTCCTGGGGGTTTGCGGAAGCATTGCGGCCTACAAAGCGGCGTTGCTGGTGCGGCTCCTCATCAAAGCAGAAGCAGAAGTGCAGGTAATCCTGACCACTTCTGCTTCTGCTTTTATAACCCCCGTCACCTTAGCCACCCTCTCCAAAAGACCGGTGCTCACCGAGTTTGTGCGGAGCGATAACTCTGGTCTCTGGCACAACCACGTGGAACTGGGCCTGTGGGCCGATGCGCTGGTGGTGGCCCCGGCCAGTGCCAACACCGTGGGGAAATTCGCCCGTGGTTTGTGTGACAACCTGCTTTCGGCAACGTACCTCTCGGCCCGCTGCCCGGTGTTTGTGGCCCCGGCCATGGATCTGGACATGTACCAGCACCCGGCCGTGCAGGAGAACTTCCGGCTGCTGCGCTCCTACGGAAACCACATCATGGAAGCCGGACACGGAGAGCTGGCCAGCGGTTTAGTGGGGCAGGGGCGCCTGGCAGAGCCCGAGGAGATTGTTCAGGTTTTACAACAGCATTTTACGGCACGCAACCTTGTTTAACGGCAAAAAAGTCCTGATTACCGCCGGGCCCACCTATGAGCCCCTTGATCCGGTACGCTTCATTGGCAATCATTCTACCGGGAAAATGGGTTTCGCCTTGGCGCGGTGCCTGGCCCAGGAAGGGGCGGCGGTGTCGCTCATTGCCGGGCCCACCAGCCTGACGTTGTCACACCCTCTGGTGCAGGTGATGCCCGTGATGACCGCCGATGAAATGTTTGCCGCTTGCCAACGGAAATCAGAAGAAGCCGACCTCTGGATTTTTGCCGCGGCCGTGGCCGATTACAAACCAAAGGACCCTGCTACTTCCAAAATAAAAAAAAATGACGACTCCTTTACTATTGAACTGGTGAAGAACGTTGATATAGCAGCTACTTTGGGTAAACAGAAGCGCGCAAATCAGTTTGCGGTAGGCTTTGCCCTGGAAACCGATCAGGAACTGGAGAATGCCCGCGGTAAACTCCTCAAAAAGAACCTGGACATGGTGGTGCTGAACTCCCTGCGTGATCCTGGGGCGGGCTTTAGGCATGACACCAATAAAATCACCATTGTCAAGCCGTCTACCGTAGAGGAGTACGCCCTGAAGGCCAAAGACGAAGTAGCACAAGATATTCTGGAATCCATTAAAGCTGAATGGGCATGTTTGCAAAAAAAATAGGTTGGGTTGTTCTGGGATTGCTGTTTCCGTTCTGGGCGCAGGCGCAGGAATTGCGCTGTGAGGTAACCGTGAACAGTGATCAGGTACAGGCCACCGACCGTCAGGTGTTTCAGCAGATGCAGAACGCCATCTCTGAGATCATGAACAACACCCGCTGGACAAGTGATGTCTACCAGAACGAAGAACGCATTAGGTGCAAGATGTTCATCACGCTTAGGGCCATGCCCCAGATAGGCGTGTACGAGGCCAACACCCAGATTATCTCCAGCCGCCCAACCTACGGTACCGGCTATGAAACCACCGTGCTTTCCTTTGTAGACACCAAATTTGAGTTTGAGTACAATCCGGCCCAGCCGCTGCAATACGCGCCCAACACCTATACCTCTAACCTGACCGCCATTCTGTCTTTCTATGCCTACACCATTATTGGGATGGACAACGACAGCTTTTCGCGCTTAGGAGGAGCTAATGCCTTGGCCGAGGCCAGCAACATTCTCAACCTGGTGACTTCGGCCGGGGCCGCCAGCGGTGGCTGGAGCGCCACCGCCGATACCCGTAACCGCTATTGGCTCATCAATAACCTGCAAGATCCCCAGTTTGAGCCGCTTCGTTCGGCCATTTACCTCTACCATCGGCAAGGCCTGGACTTGATGGCGCAAGACCCGGAGAAAGCGCGTCAGAATATACTGGAGGCGTTGCGCAACATCCAACAGGTAGCCCGCATCCGCTCCGGATCAGCGGCCCTGCGTTCCTTCTTTGAAGCCAAAGCCACCGAATTGAGCAATGCCTTTGCCTCGGCCACGCCCGCCCAAAAGCAACAGGCCTTTGACCTCCTTACCCAGATAGACCCCACCAACCGCGCCAGGTACGAGACCTTAGTGCAACGCTAAACGTCCGTTTTGCCTGGGTTTTCAGGAAAACAGCTCTAAAACGATAACGGAGTTCATCCTTTATCTTTAAGCTGATCTCTTCCCAAGGGAGAACTGTGTCCTTCGCCAATAGCCCAGCCTTTCTCCTTAAGAAAGGCAGAAGAAGGGGTGGCTTTTTGAAACTCTCTGCAAAACTTGTAAGTTTCTATCACAGAAACCAATGCCTGTCCTTTTACCTGTGCCGCGCGTACAACAAGGTCAGGTTCTGGAAAGTTATTGTCTTGTATTTCTAAAAAGAACCTCCAAAGAAATAAAATTGGCTATATTTATTAGTTATGAGACTAAATAAATTAGCATATTTGTCTCTTGGAGTACACCACTACCATCCAAACCGAAAGAGGCATCCTACCTTATGCTCGTAGACCTTAAGATAAAAAATTACGCCCTTATTGAGCAGCTGGAGCTGCAACCATCGCCGCTGCTGAACATTATTACCGGTGAGACAGGTGCCGGTAAATCCATTATGCTGGGGGCCATTGGCTTGCTGCTGGGTAACCGCGCCGACTCCAAACTGCTGTTCAACCAGAACGAAAAGTGCGTCATTGAGGGCTCCTTCAACATCTCAGAGTACCAGTTGCAACCTTTTTTTGAAGAGGAAGACCTGGACTTTGAACCCATTAGCCTGTTGCGCCGCGAAATCAGCCCGAGCGGCAAGTCGCGGGCGTTCGTGAATGACACGCCGGTTACGCTGGAGCAACTGCGCCGCATTGGTGAGCAACTCATGGACATCCACTCGCAGCATGATACGCTCATGCTGGGTGACCAAAGCTACCAACTCAACATTGTGGATCTGTATGCCCAGAATGAAGGGCTGCGCACCCCTTACGGCGCAGCGTACCGCACCTATAAAAAGCTGGAGCGGGAATACAAAGATCTGGAGGGTCAATTAGCGCAGTCCCAGAAAGAGTTGGACTACAACAGCTTCCTGCTGAACGAGCTGGTAGAGGCCAATCTGCAAGCCGAGGAACAGGAAAGCCATGAAACGGAACTGAAGCAACTGGAGCACGCCGAGGAAATAAAGCTAAAGCTGAGCCAGGCCCTGCAATACATTTCGGAGAGCGAGTACAACGCCACTGGTGCTTTGAAAGACGCCAGCCATTTGGTAGGCCAGGTAACCGAGTACGGAGAGAATTTCCAGACTTTGAAACAGCGCCTGGACAGCTGCTTCATTGAACTGAATGATATTGCCGGCGAACTGGAAGACGCCGAACGCAAAACCGAGGCCGATCCGCAGCGCGCCGAGCAACTGCAGGAGCGTCTGGATTTGATCTATACCCTGCAACGCAAGCACCAGGTGCGCACGGTTGAAGACCTGTTAGCCCTTCAGGCCGAGTTGGAGATCAAGGTGAGCAGTGTCCATAACCTGGATGCCGCCATTGAGAACACCAAAAAAGCGTTGACCGCCGCCCTGCAGGAAGTAGAGACCCGTTCGCAAGCATTGTCCCAAAGCCGCACCGGCGTGTTCACGGTTTTCCAGGATGAACTGCACAGCTTGCTCTCCGAGCTAGGGATGCCGAACGCCCGCGTGGTACTGGAGCATAAAACCTCGGCCCCGGCCGCTACCGGTGTTGACGTAGTGAACATCCTGTTCAGCGCGAACAAGGGTGCCGCGCCGCAGACGCTGAGCAAAGCAGCCTCAGGGGGGGAGTTCTCCCGCCTGATGCTCTGCGTGAAGTACCTGCTCGCGGATAAAACGGCCCTGCCCACCATTATCTTTGACGAGATTGACACCGGTATCTCAGGGGAGATTGCCGTGAAAGTAGGTAGAATGATGCAGCAGATGTCCCAGAAGCACCAATTGATCTGTATCTCGCACTTACCCCAGATGGCAGCCCAGGGCGATACGCACTACTTCGTCTACAAAGAAGACCGCGCCGACCGCACCATCAGCCGTGTCCGGCAGTTGAGCCACGAGGAACGCGTAGTGGAGATCGCGCAGATGATCGCCGGGGCCAATCCATCAGAAAACGCTTTCCAGAGTGCGAAGGAACTGCTAGCCTTGAGTGCCTGATAAGAAGGAGGAATTTTCCAAAGAATGGATAGCTGGTTAGGGGGTAGAGCTTTCTTGTTTTGAGCCTCTTTTTGCCAAATAAGGCCTGAAACGCGATAACATACACAGGGTAGTCCTTTGAAAGTAATGATCTCGCTCGCGTCCCGCGAGTGAAATCATTACTTTCAAAGGACTACCAAACACATTTTACTTGCTGACTTAACGCAAAAAGGGAGCCTCCCCCACAGAGAAGGGAGCCCTTTGGATGCGTTTTAAGGCTGTTTTGCGGAAAACAGGCTTAAAACGCAAAAACCTGTGAGGTCTTTAAGACCTCACAGGTTTAAAGTAAACTGGCGCGAGACTCCAGTCTCGTGACATGGGAGGAAGCGAGTCTCCAGACTCGCCGGGAACCACCAACAGTTTTGCGTAATATCAATTAATACACGGGAAGCCCGCGGCAAATAGCAGCGGGCTTTCCGTTTTCAGCCTGTTCTTGTTTTGAGTCTGTTTTCTTAAAAAGAGGCCTAAAACAGAAAGCCTGCCTGGCCCTGACGCCGCTGTTTTCTGAGAAAAAGAAGTACGTTACCCGTCTTCTCTGTTCACGGTATTGATATCAAAGGCAGGCACACAGATAGACCAGTATTCGCACGCCTCGTCAAAGGGATTGGAGTACCGGATGCGGGCTCCGGCTTTTATGTGCAGGGTTTGTCCGGCAGAGAGCACCACGGTTTCACCGTCTATTTCAATCTGTTTTCTTCCGCGCAGGAGAATGGTGACCTCGTCAAAGGCTGGGGTCTGGTGCGGCTCACTCCAGTGGGGCGGGGCTACCATGTGGGCTACACTGAAGGCTTCGGTGCGGGTGCTGGCCAGGCCAAAGTGTTCTTCAATCAGTTTCCCGTCGGGGGTAGGCACCCTGAAGGGAGCCGTCTGTAGATGGAATTTTTTCTCGCGCATGGGCTTAGTTGTTAGTGCCTTTGGAGGGGCATTCGCCTTTGGTGTAAGAGGTTACCCCTTTGGTTTCTGCGGTACAGGCGTTTCCGTAGGTCTTGCCGTCACAGCCGCACACGGGCTCGTATTGCATGGTGCAGGCGCGCTCATTGTCTATTTTGGCGGGATCAATGCAGGCCGAGGCCGTCTGCTGCTGGTTGCTTTTACAGCTGATGGCCACGGTGCAAAGCAAAAAAGCCGAAATGATAAGTTGTCTTTTCATAGGTAGTCTAGTCAGGTGAAATATACGCAAATATGCCAACTGCTAGCCACCCCGGTGATTTCAACCCCCGGTTTTGCCTTTATTTTCAGAAAGGAGGGGAATGCCTTAACCTGCTCCGGATAAATCCGTACACCGCTTTAATATATATTACAATATATATTTATTGTTTAGCATATTGCGGGTGCATTGGCGTACGTTGTACAGACACCGGGGCACATGACCCAAATCAAATTTCAACCTTTACCTTTTTTACTATGAAAAATGACAATTCAAAAATTTTGATCGCCGCCGCCGCTGGTGCCGCTGCTGGTGTGGTTGCAGGTATCTTGATGGCTCCAAGCAACGGAAAAGACTCTCGTAAAGACCTTAAGAAAGCCGCTGGCCAGCTGGCCGAAAGCGTAAACGGACAGATTGCGCCGTACCTTGAAAAACTGAGTGGCTTAACCAGCTTGTTAAGTAAAGCGGAAGGCGGAAACGCTGGTGCACAGTCAGCGGGCGGTGAGAACGCGAACGACGCTGCCAGCACTGGTTCGCAGTCCTAACCCTCTTTGAGCGCCAGATAAGGTAAAACGGAGGGATAACCAAATGTGTTGGCTATCGTTAAGAAGAAACAGACGTAGTATAACGGAACGGTGGTTCCTCTAAAAATAAAGCTCATGAAAGACGATAAAGGAAGAGTGCTTCTGGCCATGCTGGCCGGCGCTAGCGCGGGGTTAGTGGCAGGTATATTAATGGCCCCCGAGGCCGGAGAAGCTACCCGCGGCAACCTGAAGAAATCAGCCTCAAAACTGGGCTCAGGTTTAGGATCTACACTGTCTGGCATTGGTTCCAGCGCTGGTGCCCTACTGGGCCGGAAGCCAGCAGGTGGAGGAGATCCAGATATTGTGAACCTGGGTTCTAACACCACTGCAACTTCCCACCTGGACAATAACCCAACGGGCGGAAACGTAGAGGCAATGACGGGCGATGATCCTAGGGATAACACCACCGGAACAGCCCTTTCAGACGTAGGTGCCGGAATTGACGCCGGCGCTCTGGGAGCCGATGCTGGTACCCTGGGAACCGATACTGATCTAAATGCGACCTCTACTTCCGCCGGAACTACCACTGGTGCCACTACAAAGCCTAAAAGAGCCAGTAAAGCGAAAGGTGCCTCTAAAAGCGGCAACACCGGTACAGGGGCTGACACCTCTACCACTACTTAATTTATAGTTTCAGGCTTTGACTGTAACCTTGCGTAGGTAGATCCGTTAAAGAGAGAAAGTATGATTGGTTAAATAAGAAATCGCGAAACAGATGCCGTAAAGCGAAGTTGTTTGATGACGTTGAAACTTAAATAAAATTGGCCGAATGGTTAAACTTTTTGAGGGATACTAGAATAGCTTAGTAACACAGATGAAAGTCACATCATGGAGTAGCGAGTAGAAGTTATTTAACCAATATAAGAAAGCCTTCCCAGACGGGAAGGCTTTCTGCGTTTATAGCCTGTTTTGCCCATAATGAGTCAAAAGCTTTTACCTTGGGGTCAATCTATTTTGTTCTGTTTTTAGGCATGTATCTTGCTTTTGCTGTTCCCTTGGCTTGTCTGCTTCTTGCGTGGGTGCAAATACTTTGTTGTTTCATCTTTGGCGGTAAGCGCTCACGGCCGCGGGGGCCCGTTTTCCCCTCTCGCACTGCCCTTTCGGCCTGAACTGTCTATTGCTCTTAGTTGGTGTTTGTCTATGGCCAAAAGCGAGGCGCGCTCTGGGAAGACTGGAACTGGGAAAGTAAGTAAAGGAAGTAGAAGGTAGTTATATCAACTAGTATTTACCCGTTTCCTATGGTTTTCTGGCGCAAGCGTCCGCTTGTGTCCGTACGCATTCCTGATTTGCCATGCGTGCGGACACAAGCGGACGCTTGCGCCAGGAGGCATCTAACCAGTGGCGGAAGGTACTTTGGTGATTGGGTTTACTGGTTGTATTGCCCCTATTCTACCGCAAAGGCGTATTCCCCTCCTGGGAGGGGGAGGGGTGGGTTCTGTCTCCCACGCAACACCGCCAACTCCAAAGACCTCACAGCGTCTTCAGACTTGCGAGCGTCTGCGCCGATGCCGTTTCCAACCTGTTTTCTGCAAATCAGGCAAACGTATACCGAGTGAAAACAGCCCTAAGCCAGGAAAGGCCGCTTCATGAAGCGGCCTTTCCTGGCTTAGGGCTGAAAGTAAATTAGCGCATCAGCACATGAAACAATCAGCACATTAATTATTCTCCGGTTTCATTTGCGGGAAGAACAACACGTCCTGGATAGATTGGGAGTTGGTCATGATCATGCTCAGGCGGTCAATCCCAATGCCCAAACCAGCGGTGGGCGGCATGCCGTACTCCAGCGCCCGCAGGAAGTCTTCGTCCAGTACCATGGCTTCCGTGTCGCCGCGTTTGCCCAGCTCTAGTTGCTCCTCAAAGCGGGCGCGTTGGTCAATCGGGTCGTTGAGTTCAGAGAAGGAGTTGCAGATTTCTTTGCCGTTGCAGATCGCCTCAAAACGCTCTACCAGGCCTTCTTTGCTGCGGTGCTTTTTGGCCAGCGGGCTCATCTCTACCGGATAGTCGGTGATGAAGGTGGGCTGGATCAGTTGGCCTTCGCATTTCTCCCCGAAGATCTCGTCAATGATCTTGCCTTTCCCGATGTTCGGGTCTAGTTTGATGCCCAGGCCAGTCGCGGTTTCGCGCAGTTGGGCTTCGTCCATCACCGAGATGTCAATGCCGGTGAAGTGCTGAATGGCTTCAAACATGGTGAAACGCTTCCAAGGGCGGGCGAAGTTAATGACGTTCTCGCCCACTTGTACCTCGGTGGTGCCGTGCAGCGCCAAGGCCACTTTCTCCACCATTTCCTCTACCAAATCCATCATCCAATAGTAGTCTTTGTAGGCTACGTACAGTTCTACCTGCGTGAACTCCGGGTTGTGGAAACGGCTCATGCCTTCGTTCCGGAAGTCTTTGGAGAACTCGTATACCCCGTCAAAACCACCCACAATCAGACGCTTCAGGTACAGTTCATTGGCAATGCGCAGGTACAAGGTCATGTCCAGGGTGTTGTGGTGCGTCTTGAACGGACGGGCGGCGGCACCACCGTACAAAGGCTGCAGAATTGGGGTTTCCACCTCCAGGTAGCCGCGCTCGTTCAGGTACGCGCGCATGGTGTTCACCAGCTTGGTGCGTTTGATGAAGGTGTCGCGCACGTCTGGGTTTACCACCATGTCTACGTACCGCTGGCGGTAGCGCAGTTCAGGGTCGGTGAACGCGTCATAGACGTGCTCTACGCCGTTCTCGTCTACTTCCCGCTTTACAATAGGCAGCGGTTTCAAAGACTTGGCCAACAGCGTGAGTTCTGTGACGTGCACTGAGGTTTCACCCACCTGCGTTTTGAACACGTAGCCTTTCACGCCGATGAAGTCCCCGATGTCCAGCATTTTCTTGAACACGGTGTTGTAGAGGTCTTTGTTTTCGCCGGGGGCGATGTCATCACGCGATACGTAGATCTGGATGCGGCCCGAGCTGTCCATGAGTTCGGCAAACGAAGCCTTGCCCATGACGCGGCGGCTCATCAATCGGCCCGCCAGACTCACTTCCTGGTAGTTGTTCTGCTCCGGATCGTAGTTTTGCTTTATATCCTTGGCCGTGGCGGTCACGTCAAAAAGTTCGGAAGGGTAGGGGTTGATGCCCATCTTCTGGAGCTCTTCGCGCTCATGGCGCCGGCGTAGTTCCTGTTCGCTTAAATGCATGGAAACGGTCTTTCAGTTTTTCTAAAAATCAAAGCGCGAATTTCGGAAATTATTCCCATACATGGAGATGTACGGGAGTAATCCTTGCAATTCGTTTTTCTTAGTTTGGTATAGCTAGCGTGGCGGCGGCTTTCTGCGGAGCCCTTATGCTGGATTGTTGCATGGTTTCCCTTCGTGCGCCCAGGGAAGACTGGAACAGGGAAAGTAAGTAATGGAAGGAGGTGGCGCATATTAAACCCAATCACCTAAAGCATCTTCCATCACTGGTGAGATGCCTCCTGGCGCAAGCATCCGCTTTTGTCCGCACGCATGGCTGATTAGGGATTTGATCTGATTGAAACGCTGTTTTTAGTGTATTTTTAAGAAAAGAGGCTGGAAACAGGTTTTTCTAAAACAGAGGTTTAGGAATGTGTGCGGACACAAGCGGACGCTCGCGCCAGAAACCAATGGAAGAAGGTAAATACTAGCAGCTATTGATTGTAATGCCTGTATTTTCCTGTAAAAGTGTATTCCCCTCCTTGGAGGGGTGGGTTCTGGCGCTCCACGATCTCCCAAGTATTCATTCTGTTAGAGCATGTTTAAATTTCATCTTTGCGCTGCAAATGACCATAAAAAGAACCTGCGTTCGCCTTTCCCTCGCCCCGTAGCGCTGCTACGCGGCTCAAAAAACGCTTCCGCAGAACCTTTCTCTGGTCATTTTCGCCAGCAAACCTCAAATGTAAACAAGCTTTTAGTCTGGACATAGCATAAAAGTGTTTCGGGGCTGTTTTTAGAAGAACAGCCCCGAAACGCAATAGGAGGTCTTAAACTGCTGAAAATGAAGCCTTGGTGCAGTAGTTTCAGTTTATCTCTATAAAAAGGGCATCTGAGAGGCTGGGGCTCGTCTGGGAAAGCCGTTTGGAAAATGGCACCACAATGGCATTGTGGTCGGTGGGTATGGCAGGTGCACTCTACCCTTTTCCCTAGAAGTACAAGGCCGTACCAAACCAGGAGCAAAACAGCTTTTTTTGCCCGGGGGAGCCTATCTTTTCTGGATTATTCCCGAAAGGGGAGAAGGGAAGGCTTATCCTTCAGCGGCTTTAGCCGTTAAAGAGTGAAACATATCCCCAAGCTATGAAATGTGAATTAAGTCTAATCTTTGAGGAAAACGACGGCACGCTCCGTTGGATCTTTAATATTCTGATTTACGCCCACCAGATAAGTGAGCCGCCGGTACGCAAGATGCTACAGCCTACCTTGAAGGAGTTCCTGCACAAGCGCAGCTACCAGGAGGTGCTCCGTTTGGCCGAGACAGACATTGACGAGGGCGATTTCGTGCGTGATTACCTTAAACAAAACCTTATCAAGTTCAATGCGGCGCAGGTGCGGGTGAAAGGCGAGAAAATCAAGTCCATCTGTTTTACCATTGAGCAAGCCGGGCACATGCAGTCCGCCGCTGACCCCGGATCGGTTGAGCCAGAGGTGTTAGCGCTTTTTGAGGGACATGAACTGAAGCTGCGGCAGATAAACCATTGCGCCATTGAAGCCCTGAAACTTGCCGGTGCCAAGGGGGTGCAGATTGAGAAATTCAGCCATGAGTAGGCGGTTCAATTTGAAGATGTGCAGATTTGAAGATGTGCAGAATTAGACGGGAATGGACAGGCGGGCCTAAAGTGATTTCGGCCTGTTTTTATGAAAACAGGCCGAAAAGCTAGTTGATATATTTCTCCGTGCACTTCTTCCATTAAGCGGCGGCAGAGAGTTGCAGGGTAGTAGTTCCTGCAGGGAAGAGAGGTTCTACCATCTGGTGTAAGCGGTTCTTTACAAAGCTGCTGCGTAAGTGCTCCGGCAGTTCGGCCACCACTTTGCGGTATTTCTCCAAACCAATCGCTTGCGCTACGTAGCTCTCGTGCAGTCCGTTCATGTAGCTGACAATAGAGAGTAGGCACTCATGGAAGAGTTTGAAGTCTATCTGGGCTTCCACAAAGCGCTCAATCTCTTTCTGCGTAGACGAAATGCGCAAACGGCTCAGCAGATCAAACAGCGTGGTGTAGCCCATGCGCCAGGTAATCTGCTGCCAGTGCTGCGAAGACCATTTGTCTAAGACTTTCCCGGTTTTGCTGCTTTTGATAGCCGTGGCCGGATTCTTCTGCACCTGCTGCCGGATAGCATTGGCCGTCAGTTTTCTGGTGGTGCGCAGAAACTGCCCAATCTGGGCCTGGGCCTCAATCTCTTTGCCGGCAATCTGCAACCCCGCTTTATAGCCCGCCAATGGCAACCGGTGTATGCTGAAATCATTGTACGCACCGGCGGCATAATACCCAATGGCCCTGGGGTAAGCGTTCTTCACCACCAACCGGCCTGCTTCTCTTTTGATAGCGGCCTCATGGTTGGTTTTGGTGCCCAGCGTGTACAGGAAAGCCTGCAAGCCGGCAAAGATGGAGTAATACGCCTGCGGAAACGTCCAGTGCAGGGCATTGCGCAGATACGTTTCATCGCCTAGCTCGGCGGTGGCGCGCAAGGCATACTCCGTACTCCAGCTATTGTGCAAAATGCGGGCAAGTGCCTCCAGCTCCTGCTCAGATAAGTTGGCGGAATGTTGTCTGAAAAAGGCATTGTTCCTCAGGCCCGCTTCTTCCGGACTATGGCTGATGTGGTAGTTGATGGCAAAAAAATAGTTCAGGAATACCTGGGCCGGAATAGATTTCCGCCAGGCAGAATCCTGTGGTTTTTGCTCCTCCTGGAAGAGCGGGATCACGTTTTCATCTAGTACCTTCTTCATGTTTTTAAAACATATTTGAAGGAGGTTGAGTTGCATGTTTACTAATATTTTTGGTTTGATATTGTATTGATAATCAGTAATTTATGAAATAATTATAAGGTTGTTAGCAGGTGTTGAAAGTAGTTGTTTTGGGTGGTTTGCGGCAGGTTGAGAAAGCGGGTATTGTTTGGGTTGCCAGGCTTCAAATTCAAAGCCTGCCAGAACCTTTCTGGCAGGCTTTTTTTATGCCGATATATTTCCTTACTTACACCTTCTGTGAAGTTCTGTTTTAGGGCTGATTTCATCAAAACTCCGGTAAAACCATTATGAAAAAACTTTTTACCTATTCCTTTATATGTCTGTGGCTCCTCTGGCAGTTCACCGGCTGCAAACCAGCAGAGAAACCTAGTTCCTCCGCCCAAACCGAAACCGGGGCTACGGGTAAGAAAGGGATGGTGGTAAGCGCCCACCCAGAGGCGTCCCGCATTGGTCTGGAGATTTTGCAGAAAGGCGGCAATGCCTATGATGCCGCCGTTGCCACCGGTTTCGCTTTGGCGGTGGCGTACCCCGTAGCCGGCAACATTGGCGGCGGCGGCTTTCTGGTGTACCGCAAGCAAGATGGGGAAATAGGGGCCTTAGATTACCGCGAGAAAGCCCCCAAAGCCGCCACCCGTGACATGTACTTAGACGCCCAGGGCAATGTGATCGCCGATGCCAGCACCCTGGGGCATTTGGCGGTTGGTGTACCCGGCGCAGTAGACGGCATGGTGGCCATGCACCAGAAACTGGGCAGCTTGCCATGGGCGCAGGTGGTACAACCCGCCGTTGACCTGGCTCGCAATGGAGTGGTTCTAACGGCGCGTGAAGCCCGCCTGCTCAACAATACCAGAGAAAGCTTTCTTAAGGTAAATAAATTTACGCCGCCAGTGGTGAAAAATGCACCCTGGCAAAAGGGAGACGTATTGCCGTTGCCAGAATTAGCCAGTACACTGGAGCGCATTCGGGACAAAGGGCGGGACGGGTTCTATGCAGGCGAAACCGCCGATCTGTTGGTGAAGGAAATGCGCCGGGGAGGGGGCATCATCTCCCATCAAGACCTTCAAGAATACCAATCTGTGTGGCGGCCTGCCATTACCGGTACTTACCGCGGCTACAAAGTGATCTCTATGCCACCGCCCTCCAGCGGCGGAATAGCACTGCTTCAGTTGCTTAACATGGTGGAGCCTTTTGACTTGAAGCAATGGGGCTGGCAGCAGCCTGCCACCGTGCATGTCATGGCCGAAGCCCAACGCAGAGTCTACGCCGATAGGGCTACCTACCTGGGAGACCCAGATTTCTTTCAAGTACCCGTTGCTGATCTTTTAAATACCCAGTACCTGAAAAGCCGGATGGCCACCTTTGACATGGAGCGGGCCACCCCCTCGGCGCAGGTATTGGCGGGGAAACTGCTGGCCCGGGAAAGCGACCAGACTACCCATTATTCCATTGTAGACCAGTGGGGCAACGCGGCCTCAGTGACCACCACGTTGAACGGTAACTTCGGCTCTAGGGTAGTAGTGGAAGGAGCCGGATTTATCCTGAACAATGAGATGGATGATTTCAGCGCCAAGCCTGGGGTGCCCAACATGTTTGGGTTGATAGGAGGGGAAGCCAATGCCATTGCCCCCGGCAAACGCATGCTAAGTTCTATGACCCCCACCATTCTGGAGAAAGACGGGGAGCTTTTCATGGTAGTAGGCACCCCCGGTGGTTCTACCATCATCACCTCGGTTTTCCAGGCCATCTTAAACGTGGTAGACCACGGGATGGGCATGCAGCAGGCGGTAGCCGCGCCGCGTTTTCACCACCAATGGTTACCAGACCGCATTGAGACAGAAGCAAAGGCCCTTTCTCCAGAAGTAAGGGAAGCGCTCCAGAAGAAAGGCCATGCCCTGCAAAACAGAGGCAACTACGGCGCGGTAGACGGTATTCTGAGACTGAAAGACGGCACCTGGGAAGGAGGGGCCGACCCCAGGGGAGATGATACCGCCTTGGGGTACTAACCCGTTTCCGAAGAGCTTGCTTTCGCTTACGGTACTTAAAAACACCTGCGCGAGGCAATAATCTGTTTTTGATTCATTTTCTGAAAAAGAGGCTTAAAACAAATGCCTTCCCTGCTTGAAGAGGAGGCATTTGTTTTAAGCCTCTTTTCTTGTAATAAGCCCCATTCTGAGCAACTGGTGTGAGGGAAACGCCAAGTGCTCTATTACAAAAGATGCTAATTCATTTAATTTTTTTTCAAGACGATTTTATTTCAGGATGCAGCAAGAAGTCGTTGATCCTTAAAAGATTAGTGAAGCTACAAGGCTAATTTTTTATGTATATATTTTTATGGGTGTATATAGAAGGTTACATTTGCATGAACTTAAATTTTCAGTAGTCAGTTGTTTCTGCATCTATTGTAAACACAGCAGTTCTTAATTTTATTTCCCCCGCTCTACGCTTAGCTTAATTACTTATATTCCCTTTTATTAACCTTAGACAATGAATCTGAAGCAAATTGCTGTCATAGGCTTGCTCCTGCTGGCTACTCGTGTAGCTCAGGCCCAGGTGAACCCCCAACGCATGGTGATCCCGCGCCTCTACCAACAAAATTATTTTTACCTGAACCCGGCTTTTGCGGGCGCAGAGAAAAGAAAGGAATTAGGGGTAACCGGACACCTCAACTCCATTACCGGAAGAACCTCCTCGGCCCCGTTGTCTGTGATGGTGCATTACCAGGGCTTTGTAAATGACCTTAATCCCAACGGTATTGGCATAGTGGGGGTATATGATCAGTTCGGCCCGTATTGGTTAGGGAAGTTAGGGTTTACCTATGCCAAACGTTTTAGGCTGGGGAACAATAGCAGCGTTGCTGTTGGCGCGCAGCTTGCCGCTGAATACCTGAACGTAGACCTGGCGGAGAAAACCCGGGGCGATGAGAAGAAGATGGTGGGCCATGACAATGACCTCAGGCCTGATGTTGACGCGGGTGTCTGGTTGAACGTGCATAATTTCTATGCCGGTGCCACCTTTGCCAGTTTACTGAGCCCTACCTACAACTTAGTAGGCGATGCTGAGCACGAAGGCATCAGAGAAGTACTGGTGACCGCGGGTTACAAAATAGTCTTTGCCCATCAGTTCAGTCTGACTCCCTCATTCTTCATGGGGCAACCCCTCAAAGACGGAAAACAGGAATACCAGTTCGGGACAATGGCTAACATCAAGTTCCTGACGGCCGGGGTCAACTACCGCGGGCAGTTTGACAAGACCGCTCCCTGGAACGTGAGTGCCGGTCTAAATATCAAAGACAACGTGCAACTCACCACTACCTTTGATATAGTAACAGAAACCTCCGGAGTTGAGAAACCAGATCCACAGGTAGAAGCAAACCTAAGGGTTAGATTCTAGTACTGGGAAACCACCAAATAAAAAGGCTTGCCGTACGGCAAGCCTTTTTATTTGGTCTTCCTTTTTGGAAACGGCTGATTATCCTTGAAAACCCTTTCTGCGGGCGGTCAGTAAAAAGGAAAAACCACTCTCTGCTGTATGGATCTCTCCTATATCCTGAATGAACTTGGCGAAGACCGGGCCGCGTATTTCAATGCCGTAACTCCACCCATTATCCAGTCCAGCAACTTTGCGTGTAGAACCGTGGAAGAAATGCGGTATATGCTGCAGCATGAAACCGAGGTGAACCTCTACTCCAGGGGCAACAATCCTACGGTAAGCATGCTGGAAGAGAAGCTGGCGGCACTGGAGGGCACGGAACAGGCCATTGCGTTTGGGAGCGGGATGGCGGCCGTTGCCGCGGCGGTGCTGTCACAGGTGAAGGCAGGTGACCATGTGGTGTGCGTCAAGAAGCCCTACATAGGCGCGAATAAGCTGATGCGCCATTTCCTGCCCCGTTTTGGCGTGGAGGTAACCCTGATAGACGGCACCAATGCCCAGAACTTCGCACAAGCCAGCAAAGAGAACACGGTGTTGTACTATCTGGAAAGCCCCAACTCGTTTACCTTTGAGCTACAAGACTTAGCCCAAGTGGCGTCTATTGCCAAGGCAAAAAACATTGTGACGGTGGTTGACAACAGCTTCGCCTCGCCTTTGTACCAGAACCCGGCGGCTCTTGGTATTGACCTGGTGGTGCATTCGGCTACCAAATACATTGGCGGACACAGTGATGTGCTGGGTGGCGTGGTTTGCGGCACCCGCGAGCGGATACACCAGATCTTTAAGATGGAGTATATGGCGTTGGGTGCGGTGTTGTCGCCGCACGATGCCTGGCTTCTGTTGAGAGGGCTGCGTACCCTGCCCATCAGGATGGAGCGGGTGGCGCAAACTACCCGCCAGGTAGTGGCCTATTTGCAGCAAAGAGAAGAAGTGGCTGAGATTATCTGGCCTTTCCTGCCTCAGCACCCGCAGTATGCACTTGCCCAAAAGCAGCTACGCAACAATACGGGGCAATTCACCATTAAGCTGAAAACTGATGACCTCAAGCAGGTAGAGACGTTCTGTGACAGTTTGCAACATTTTCTCATGGCGGCTTCCTGGGGTGGGCATGAGTCGTTGATTTATCCGGCGGCTGCCACTTATAAAGAAGGGAGCTACAAATCTGCTTTGCCTTTTACGCTCATCCGGTTTTATATTGGGCTGGAAGACTCTGAGTATTTAATCAAGGATTTAGGGCAGGCATTTGCTAAGATGGTGGGATAAACTATTGGTTTTTACTGCGCTTTAGCTGCTGGGTTAGAGTGACTTCTTTCAAGGGATTTTCCTCTTAGGAGAGTTGGGCACTTACATGATCTTGCAGTGCGTGCCGTTTGCTGTTCCCTTGGCTTGGCTGCTTTTTGCGTGAGTGCAAGTGCATGCAGTTTGCTGTTCCCTTGGCTTGGCTGTTTTTTCGGTTGGTGCAAGTGCTGCATTGTTTCATCTTTGGCGGTATGCGCTCACGGCCGCGAGGCCCCGTCTTCCCCTCTCGCACTGCCCTTTCGGCCTGTGAAGTCTGTCTCTATTAGCTATTGTCTATTCAGGGCCAAAAGCGAGGCGCGCTCGGGGAAGACTGGAAATGGGGAAAGTAGTAAAGCCGCGCCATAGTAAGCATTATCTGTATTCTACCGCAAAGGCGTATTCCCCTCCTCGGAGGGGTAGGGATGGGTTTCGCTCTCCATCTCTCCTTCAAAGGCGCTCCAATCACTAACCGTTGTTTTCGGTCTGTTTTCAGGAAAAGAGCATCAAAAAGGCCGCTACTTGGGATAGCGGCCTTTTTGGTTGAAGTGGAATAAAGATTATAACGCGTCTTTCAGGATGGAAACGGCTTCCTGAATGTACAGGTCTTTCTTTGCATTGCGGGTGAAAGCCTGGAAGCGGGCCGAGGCAGCGGTATCACCGGCTAGTTTGGTCACGTCTGGTTTCAGGCCGACCACGTCTAACTGCGGGATGTTCTTACGCAGATTCTCCAGTTTTTTAGACTCTTCCTGCGCCCGGCGTTCTTCGGCTAAGTACGAGCTTAACTTCAGGGAGCGGGTAGAAGTCTCCGTTCTTTCTTTCAAACGCAAGGCGCTTTGATTAATCAATGAGAACGTTGGGCTGGCGGAAATTCTGGTTTTTGCCGTCGCCTTCAGCTTGTCAATGGAGAAGGTAGGGCTGTTCCAGGGGCTGAATCTCGCTGATTGGATCTCGTCAAACGGAAGCGCGTATTCCTGCTCTTTCTCGCCATACTTCAGATACGTATAGGTGTCTGGTAATATGATGTCTGGGGTAACCCCACGCAGCTGCACGGTTTTTCCGCTGACGCGGTAGTACTTCTGGGTGGTCAGTTTCAGGTGGCCTAGGGGTTTCACGGCGTCAAAAGAAGCCGGTAGTACCTGATCCAGATCAAAGAACTGCTGCACGGTGCCTTTTCCGTAGGTAGAGCTACCCACAATCACGCCGCGTCTGTAATCCTGGATGGCCGCGGCCATGATCTCAGAGGCCGAAGCACTGTTCTCGTTCACCAATACCACCAACGGGCCGCCAAACTGAACCTGCGGGTCTCTGTCTTCCAGCACCGCCGCTGGGCCATTTGCTGATTTTACCTGTACCACCGGGCCAGATTTAATGAAAAGACCCACCATGTCTACCACGTCCTGCAAAGAGCCGCCGCCGTTGTTTCTCAAGTCCAGGATAATGCCCTGGGCGTTTTCCTGCTTCAGCTTTTGGATCTCGGCCGCCACGTCTTTTCCGCTGTTACGGCCACCGGCGTTCTTAAAATCGGCGTAGAAGGCCGGTAAATGGATGTAGCCAATGGGCTTGGCTCCTTTGATTATCAAGGATTTGGCATACCCTTCCTCACGCACCACCACATCTCTGATAATGGAAATCACTTTCATGCTGCCATCTACCTTTTTCACGGTCAGGCGTACCTCCGTGCCTTTTTTACCTCTAATCATGGAAACGGCTTTGTCTAAGCGCATGCCCTGCACGTCTACCGGCTCCTGATTTCCCTGGGCTACTTTCAAAATAGCGTCACCCGGTTTCAACTCACCTTGCAGGTAAGACGGACTGCCCGGGGTAATGTCTGACACCTTGATGAAACCGTCTTTTTCTGTTAAAGTGGCGCCAATCCCTTCCAAACGACCAGAAAACTCAAAATCAAAGTCTTCTTTCTCTTTAGGGGCAAAGTATTCTGTATGCGGATCGTAAATGTTGGCGAAAGAGTTCAGGTAAGAAGAACGGTAGTCTTCATTCTCCATCTGGCCCATCCGCTTAAACAAATCGTCATAGTTCTCGCGCAGCTTTTTACGGGCTTCGGCCTCCATCTCAGGCATGGTCTTTTTGGGTTCTTTGGAGCCCGCGGTGTCTGCTTTCTGCTGGCTGTCTACCGCGTCTGCCACTCTTATGAGCGCCTGGTATTTGAGGTATTTTCGCCATTCTTCTCTCAAAGCGGCCGGTGATGAGGCAAACTTCAGTTTCTCTGGTTTTACCTCAATGGTTTCCTCTTTCTCAAACGCAAACGGTTTGTCCAGAATCTCTTTGTAATAGTTTTCTGCTTCTTTCAGCCTTTTCTGAAAAATGGACATGGAAAGGTCAAAGAACTTGAAAGAACCGTTCTTGAACTCATCGTCCAGTTGGGTCTGGTAAGCCGCCAACTGGTCTACGTCTGACTGCAACAGGAACTTCTTGTTATAGTCCAGCCGCTCCAGATACAGGTCAAAGGCTTTTTTGGAAAAATTATCGTCTAAACGCTCTGGTGAGTAGTGGGCCGAGCTTAAGCCCTGCATGAGCACTTTGGTGAGTACTTCGTTTTTCTGATCCCGTACTGTGCCATCTGTCTCCAGAAGTTTATAGGAGGCAATGCCGAACACCACAGAGGCGGCAGTACCGTACGTAACCAGTTTTTTCTTAAATGAAAACATATATTATTTCTAAGGAATGTCTATTGGTGTATATACAAAAGTAGTGCCTGTTTTTGCGGGTGCAATTCATTACGTTAAACGTAGGCAAGCACAAGAAAGGTGTGAACGTCTCAAGAATATTTGCTAAACTCTTGCAAGTAAGCAGAACGCAGCAGTAGTTGTTCTTTTTGCCGCTTATTTTTTTAACAATGGCAGCGCGGTTTTTGTTTCTCGCTGAGTATCAATAAAGAACAGAATAGGAGGTTTCCTGTATTTTATTTCTGGGCGCGGAAATGTGGAAACAGGCGGCTTGGCGCATCATGAGGAAAATGAAACTTACCTCACTCTCTAACCACCAACGCCATGGAAACAAACACTGCTTACGCCGCCACCCTGGATGACCTCATTTTTGAAGGCCGAAACAAAGCGTACGGAGCCTATGTCTTACGCAAGCTGTACGACCGGCACATCAGCCAGGCAACTCTTTACGCCATCGCCCTTTTTCTGATTGGCTTTTCTGTCCCAATACTAGTGAACAGGCTTCTACCCAAGGCCGAAGTGCCAGCCCGTATGATCAAGCCACATACCGGAACCTGGGTAGACATTGACTTACCCCACGTGGAAGAAATAAAGGAAGTGAAAGCAGTAGTGCCAGCCGCCGCCCAGCCAACGGGGCCAACGGTGAAAAACGTTACCATCAAAGTAGTGGAGGAAACCAAGCCCGTCACCGATGAGATTCCCACCCAAGACCAACTACAGACCGCCAGTTCTGGGCTGGTTACCTCTGCGGGAGACGGAACCGGCAACCTGAACAACCCCGAACCAAGCGGAGGGAACGGCACTAGCACCGCAACGGGAGTGGAATCTGGGGCAACGGAAACAGAGGTTTTTATAAGCGTGGAGAACATGCCCCAGTTTGAAGGCGGGTTGCCTAAACTGATGGAGTTTGTAAGCAAGAACCTCCGGTACCCCAGGGCAGCGCAGGCCAGTGGCATAGAGGGAACTGTGGTGGTAAGCTTTGTGATAGCCACCACCGGCCACATCACCGACATTCAGGTGCTGAAAGGGTTGGGCTACGGCACCGAGGAAGAGGCCATACGGGTCATGAAGAAGCTACCCCGCTGGAAACCCGGCAACCAGAACGGCAGAAACGTACCCGTTAGAATGACGTTGCCTATCAGATTAGAGCTGAAATAAACCTATAAATAATAAAGAGTATTAGGCTTGAAATACTGCTTCTGTTTTTAGCTTAATTTCGCAAAATCAGCCTAAAGACAGAAGCAAAAAGGAAAGACATAATCTAAAATCTATTTTACCTAAAAACGCCCCGGTTCCAAGAGGAGCCGGGGCGTTTTTAGGTATAGCTATTTCTACAGATTAACGGTAGATGTGCTCACCGCGGTTGGTGCGCCATTCGTTTTCAAAATAATCAGCATCTTCAGGTGAGCGGGGAGTTACGCCCATAACAATGTTTCCTTCTTTGATGCCAGACTCATATACTTTGGCACGCTCCTCTGGAATTCCTGAACCTACCAGTGCACCCAGTAAACCACCTGTCAAACCACCTGCTCCGGCTCCTGCCAGACCAGCTGCCAACGGGCCGGCAATTACTAAGCCAAGCCCTGGCAGCGCCACGGAAGTGCCTATGGCAGCAATGGCTCCTACAATAGCCCCCAGTGTACCGCCAATGGCAGAACCGGCACCGGCTCCCTCTAAGGCTTTGCTACCCAGTTCAGTGTCATTGTTTTCGCTGTCTGAGAAATGGCGCTTGCGGGCATCATCGCTCATGATCACGTTGATGTCATCTCTGTTATAGCCACGGCTGTGTAAAGAATTGTAGGCGCGTTCAGCGCTGTCTCTGTCTCTGAACATGCCCGTCATCATACCTCCGCCAGTGCTCATTCCGCTGCTATTCATGTTGCTGCCGTAAGTGTTTCCTGTTGTGTTTTCCATAGTTCGTTGTTTAATGTTTAGTAGATGTAACATAGTGGTAATTGCTAGGGCAGCTGCTTTACTGGCAACTGACAATTAGTAGTTAGCATAACGCAAACAATACGTATTAGTTACATGCGCCCAACCTACGGAAAATGAAAACGCCAGTGCATTGCACTGGCGTTTTAAGGGCGTTTTCATGAAATTGGCCGTAAAATGAAAGCCTTGTTTTTTAGTTATAGACCTTTACCATGTACACAAATTCCTGTAATTTCTTCAGCTGCTGCGGGCGTGGGTTTCCGGCCAGATTATTCACTTTTGGCAACGAAATAGGTTTAGGTAAACGGTGTTCCGGTAACTGATCCAGCAAGGTGAGCAGGTAGGCAGATTTCACCGCGAAGGCGGCTCCGTCAACCCCCAGCATCTTTCCGCTGATGATCCCAATCATGTTGCCGCGGTCATCCAGCAGCGGGCCGCCGCTGTTGCCGGGGTTCAACGGAATAGAGATCTGGTAAGAGGCGGTATCACCGTAAACGCCGGACTTAGAGCTCAAGGTGCCTTCGCCAAACACTACGTCTTCCCTGGGGAAGCCCAAGGTGAAAACGCGTTCGCCCAGTTCGCTTTCCTTCTGTTTGAAAGAGTAAGGCAATTTGCCGAAGCCGGTGAATGCAGTATCGGTCACCCGAAGCAGGGCCAGGTCACGCACTTGGTCTGAGTAGATTTCCTCCACTTTGTACTTGGTGCCGCTCTTGTTCTCAATCATCAAAGAATCAGCGCCTTCAATGACGTGGTAGCTGGTTACAAAGTAGCCGTCTGAGGTGAGCACGAAACCGGTGCCCGAGAACTGCCCGGGGTTCAAGGCATTGGCTTTGGGGGCAACGGTATTTGTGTTCAGAAGAGCGTTCTGTTTACGCTTAAGGTCGTCTACCTCGCGGCGCAGCTCTACGTAACGGGCGGTCTGCTGCTTGGTGGCAGAGCGCCACATCTCCATGCCCAGCAAACTGCTGAATACCGTGACAATGGCCACAGTGGCCGCCACGCCCATGGTGGCCGCGTACCTGCGCATAAAGATTTGCATAGGGGTGCGCCGCCGCAGTACCGGAGCGCTAGCCGGGGCCACTTTCTGGTTTTCCTGCTGCCACTCCTGGTGGTGCTGGTTTAGACGGTCACGCAGCGATTTCTGCCGGGCGTGGTTTTGCAACGCTGAGGTAAATAACCTCGCCTCCTGTACCCGCTGGGCGAAAACAGGATCAGACGCCATGCGTTCCTGCAACTCCCGGCGCTCTGTAGAGGTCACCTGGTGCTGTTGGTAGCGTTCAATCAATTCAAGTAATTCCCGGTCACTCATATATAGACATGCACCCGTCCCGGATGCTTTTGTTTGCGTATTCCTTTTCTCAGGAAGGCACCTGATAGTCTAAAAAGAACAGTTTCTTCAGACGCATGAGGCACTTGTACTTCTGGTTTTTGGCCGAGTCAACGTTGGTGTACCCAAATTTCTCGGTGATCTCTGGCATGCCCATGCTTCTCAGGTAGAAGTCCTCCAGCAGGGTTTTGCAGGGCTCGCCTAATTGACTTAGGGCGTTGCCCATGGCTTCAAACTTAAGCTCGTTTTGCTCAGCCTGCTCGGCATCGCCGTCCACCTGGGGTGCTAACTCAGACTCGGTGTCTTCAATCATGCCATGGCTGAACCGGCTGCTTCTGGACAGCCTTTTCAGCCAAAGACGGCGGCAGATGGAGTAGAGGTAGGTTTTGATCTGGCAGTTCAGTTCCAGCTGACCCGCCTTAATCTTCTCATAGAAGACAATCACCGCTTCCTGGAAAATGTCCTTGGCATCATCCTCCGTGCCGTTGTTACTCTGGACGAAGAACAAGACCATGGGGAAGTGGAGCTTGTACAACCTACTCAGTGCCGCATCATCGTCTTGAAGAATCCCTTCTATTATGGCCGCATCGGTCACTAGCGCCTTACTAATCATGCTTGTCAATTAATACAGTTTCAGTCATTTAGTAACCCACAGGAAAAAAATAAAAAATTTCTGAAAAGGATGGGTTACCTCACGGGGGGTAGTGGTATAAAGGTTGAAATTAACGCTAAAACCCTTTAAAAAAAATCACCATGAAAAAGGTATTTTCTCTTGCCCTAGTTGCTGGTATGTTCGTTTTCGCTTCTTGCGAGTCTAAATCTGCTGAAGGAACTGAAGGAACTTCTACTGAAGCTACTTCTACTGATGCTGCTGCCACTGAAGGTGCTACTGATGTCACTACAACTGGCACTGACACTACCACTACTGGTACTGACGCCACTACAACTGGTGCTGACACTACTGCTACCACCACTGGTGCAACTACCGCTCAGTAATTAATGGTGTGCGTTGGCACACCTTCTTATTAAGCAAGATAAAAGCGTCTCATACGGTTTGCGTAAGAGACGCTTTTACTTTTTTAGTCTGTTTTAGAGGAAGCGTTTTAGGCCTGTTTAGTCAAAAACAGACCTAAAACGCTTTTTGCTTTAGGCGCGGCGTTTACGGCGTTCCAGTTCTTTCCTCACCAAAGAGAATTCGCGGCTGCTTTGGCCGGCAATGGCTGTGTTTTCGTCGGCGCGGCGCAGCAGGTACGGCATCACGGCCTCAACCGGGCCGTAAGGCACGTATTTGGCTACGTTATACCCGGCGTGCGCCAGATTGTAAGATAAATTATCGCTCATGCCTAGAAGCTGCGCGAAGTAGACGCGCTCATCTGAGGGCTGAAGGTTGAACTCGTCCATGAGTTCCAACAGGTAATAGCAGCTTTGCTCGTTGTGCGTTCCGGCGCAAATGGCAATACGGTCAACATGCGCTACACAGAACCGCAGAGACTCATCATACAACGCGTCAGTTGCTTTTTTAGTGGGGTTGATGGGGTTGGCAAGGCCTTGTTGTTGGGCTACCCGTCCTTCTTTCTCCATATAGGCCCCGCGCACCAGTTTTCCGCCCAGGTAAAAGCCCAGTTTCTGAGCCCGCTCGTAGTCGCGCTTGATCACGTCCAGTCGGTCATGGCGGTAGAGTTGGTAGGTGTTGTAGACAATGGGGCGCTCCTGGTTGTAGAGTTCCATCATCTCTAGGCACAGTTGGTCAATGGTTTCCTGCATCCAGCTCTCCTCGGCGTCAATGAATACGCGTACCCCGCGTTCAAAAGCCCGTTGGCAGATGGCTTTCACTCTTACCCGCACCCGCCCGAAAGCGGCTTTCTCAGTCTGGGTAAGTTCCTGCGTGGTCTGGGCTTTGGCCAGTAAAGCTGGATCTGCCACTCCGGTCACCTTGAAAACGCTGAACGGAATATGGCTTGAAGTGGCTGCCATTTCTATGGTGGAGATGATTTCCTGCACCGTGTGGTCAAAGCTCTCCTCATTGCTTTCGCCTTCTACTGAGTAGTCCAAGATGGTGCCAATACCAGATCTGCCCAGTTTTTCAATGGTGGGCCTACATTCCTGAATGGTTTCGCCGCCGCAGAACTGTTCAAAAATGCTTTTCTTGATGAGGAACTTGACCGGCAGGTTCCAGCTCAGGGCCTTTTTCATGAGTCCGCCGCCCATCTTCACCATAGAATTGTTGTTCATGGCCGCAAACAGGAGGTAGGTCTTGTAAAGTTCTGCATCTGATTTATCAGCAAATGCAATGGCGGTATCTTCAAAAGAAACTTTTGGTGCAGGGGTCATAGAGTATGGGCTACATTTAAGCTGTACAAAGATAACGTAAAAACTATTGTTAGTTGTTTCTTGGATGTTTCGTGAAATCCAGCCTAAAACTGTAGCTATCGTCTAGTATATGCAAAGGCCGCAGCGGAACAAGGCTTTTGCATAGACAGGGTTACCCCTCGTTTTTCTTTTTCAGCCTTTCTATTTGTTGGTCAGTCAGCCCCGTAGTCTCTGCAATTATCTCAGTTGATATTCCTTTCTTCAACATGTTTTCGGCAACTTCCTCTATCCCTTCTAGTCTTCCTTCTAGTCTTCCTTCTTCTTTTGCTGTATCCAGAGAGTTCTTGAGGTCGCGGTAATACTTCAGGCTGTCCTCGTAGGAGCGGATCTGTTCTGGGGTGAATTTGGCTATCTCGGCCGTCTCAAACAGCTTCTCGAAGACCCGTTCCCGCAGCTTCTCGGGCACCTTGTCCAGCCGGTTCAGGTTCCGGATCACGTACAGCCACTTGTCAAACCTGGTCTCCAGCTCCTCAATGGTCTTGTTGAACTTGGGCATCTCCAGGTAGATGAAGGTGAGTTTGTCGTAGAACACCTCTTTTGTTTCGGTGTCAGAGAGTTTGATGTCATACCGGAACTTGGCGGGGTCTTGCTTGTCCTCGTCGAACACGAAGTCCAGGATGGCGATGGTGTAGACCGCCTTCAGCTCGTAGTTCCAGTCGGCCCGCTTGGCCTGCTCCCTGATGGGGAAGGTGGAGTAGTAGACGGTGCGGTCTTTGAAGAAGTTCTGCTTGGTCTTTTGCAGTTCCACGATGAACTTCTCACCTTTCTCATTCTCGCAGTACAGGTCGAAGATGGCTTTTCTGTCCAGTTCGCCCGTTCCCAGGTGTTCGCTCTTCAGGTACGTTAAGTCTATGATTTCGCCCTGTTCCTCTTGCAGGAGCACGTTTAGGAAGTCCAGCAGCAAGTCCTTGTTTGGCTCTTCCCCGAACAGCTTCTTGAAGCCGTAGTCGGTGAACGGGTTTATATATCTTTCTGTGAACTCAGCCATTGTTGTTTACTTTACTCAAAGATACTGATTTCTCATGACGGCTGTTTCCGCCTTTTAAACGAGGGTAACAGCAACGCTTACGCAGTTAAAGCTTATTTTCTCAAAATAGGTGAGGCTACTTACCGCAAGTTGGCAGTATCTTGCAACAGCCTCTACAAGATTATGTTTGTAGCCGGAAGAATTTCTGCCCGTTTTATTTTGAACTACAGCAGACATTCCCTTTTTTAGGGCATCATCCTGTTTTAGGCTTGTTTTCCAAAAAACAGCCCCAAAACCATAACTAGAAATACATTGACCGAAGAGATTTTCATAGGCCAGGAAGCGGTAGGCCAGCTCCGGGAACTGTTGCAGAACCGGGCCTTTAAAAAAGTGGTGCTGCTGGTAGACGAGAACACCCACCGGCACTGCTACCCACTCCTGAAACCTTCCCTGCCCCAGAACCACCACGTGGTGCAGATTCAAAGCGGCGAGGAGAACAAGAACCTGGCTACCTGCGAGCACGTGTGGCGTGAACTCACCCAGCAGGGGCTAGACCGCTGGAGCTTACTGGTGAACCTGGGTGGCGGCGTTCTCACCGATTTGGGCGGTTTCTGCGCCAGCCTGTACAAACGCGGCATCCGGTTCGTGAACGTGCCTACCACTTTGCTGGCGCAGGTAGATGCCAGCGTGGGCGGCAAAACCGGGATTGATTTCATGGGCTTCAAAAACCACATCGGGGTTTTCCAGGAGCCCCTGGCGGTGCTGGTGAACCCCGCGTTTCTGCAGACCCTGGACATGCGCCAAATGAAATCGGGCTACGCCGAAATCATCAAGCACTGGCTTATCATGGATGCCGACAAGTTCTTTGAGCAACGCTACATTGGCATGTTCACCCAAGACTGGACAGGTCTGATCCGGCATTCCATTGATATTAAATCACGCGTGGTCACCGCCGATCCGCTGGAAAACGGCCTGCGCAAGATCCTCAACTTCGGGCACACCATTGGGCACGCGGTAGAGAGCTTTTACCTGGAAAAACCGGGGAAGATGCTGCTGCACGGCGAAGCCATTGCCGTAGGCATGCTGTGTGAAGCCTGGCTATCGGTGCAGCATGGTTTGCTGCGGGAAGAAGAGCTAACGCAGATAGAAACCTTTCTGCAATCTATCTACGAGAAAGTGAACGTTCCGGAAGCTGATGTCCAGGCGATCAGCCATCTGTGCCTGCACGACAAAAAGAACGACGGCACTACCATTAACTGCACCTTGTTGCAGAACATCGGCGAAGCCGTCTATGACCAACCTATCACCTTACCCGAGGTACAGAGTGCCTTGCGCTATTACCAATTACTATGATTTCAGCTGCTGCCGTGCGCGTATCGCACCCCACGGGCGTGTTGCGCGCACGCGTGACCTTGCCCGCCTCTAAGAGTGAAGCCAACCGCGCCCTCATCATCCGGGCTCTGTCTGGGAAAGATTTCCCCGTCCATAACCTGTCAGACGCCAATGACACCCAACTCCTGAACCGCTTGCTTTCCACGCCGGCTGGCGAGGAGGTAAGTGCCGAGGATGCCGGTACCGTCATGCGTTTTCTAACGGCCTACTACGCGGCCACCGGCCAGAAGCTTACCTTAACCGGAACGCCCCGCATGTGCCAACGCCCCATTGGCGTGTTGGTAGACGCGCTCAGACAGCTAGGTGCGCAGATTGAGTATCTGGGGCAGGAGGGATATCCGCCGTTGAAAATGAACGGGTTTGAGCCGTCGGGTACCAATCGGTTAACTGTTCGTGCTGATATCAGTAGCCAGTATATTTCGGCGCTGCTCATGATTGCTCCGCTGTTGCCGCAAGGCCTGGAGCTAACGCTGGAAGGTAAGATCAGTTCTGAGCCGTATATCAGAATGACGTTGGCGCAGATGGCGCATTTTGGCGTGCAAGCCACCTTTGAAGGGCAGAAAATAACGGTTGCCAAACAAGAATACCAGGCGAAGGAGTACACGGTAGAGTCTGACTGGTCAGCGGCCAGTTACTGGTACAGCATTGCGGCCCTCGCCAAAGAAGCCGACCTCTTCCTGCCCGCGCTTCGGGCTGATTCTCTGCAGGGCGACAGTGTGCTGCCGGAATTGATGGCTCCCTTTGGCGTACGAACAGAATTCAGCCCCAAAGGCGTGCAGTTAACCAAACAGCCGGTACAGGAATCTCTGGAGCGCATTGATTTCTTCGCCTGCCCAGATCTGGCCCAAACCGTAGCCGCCTTGGCCGCTGGGCTGGGCGTAGAAGTAGAAATGACCGGCCTGGAAAGCCTCCGGATAAAGGAAACCGACCGTATTGCCGCGCTTCAGGCCGAATTAGTGAAACTTGGAGCGGAGTTGCGCGAAACAGAGCCAGACGTTTTCAAGGTCTTTCTAGCAAAACAGCCCCAAAACGAGGCCACCATCCATACGTATGAAGACCATAGAATGGCCATGGCATTTGCACCGCTAGCGTTGAAACAGCCCTTGGTAGTAGAGGAGCCTAGGGTGGTGCGCAAGTCCTACCCAAAGTACTGGGAGGAACTGGAAAAAGCCGGGTTTATAGTAAACGAGGTACAATAATCATCTGCTGCTTGAAAGAAAATCCCCTTGCGGTAGCAGGGGGATTTTCTTGTTTTATGGGAGCTGTTTAGAGTTTTAAAGAAGTGTTGTTTCCCCTACCACGAAGACTACGTATGCGCTGCCGTTTTCGGCCCGATTTCTGATAAACAGGCCGAAAACGGCCATAAAGGCTAGCGTTCTCTAACAGGGTAAGTGTTCGGTAAACTAACTCTAAACAGCTACTGGGTTTTCCAAGCACCGGAGCCGCCCCGCTTGCTGTGTGTTCCCACCAGTAAGCGGGGCGGCTCCGGTGCCATTTCTTTATTAAACAGGTTCACTTCAGAAAAAAGTTTTTGATGAATTCAGTTTACTCAGTTTTAAAGTGATCCCACTTCAAGAATTGCTTTGGAAGGAGTACAAATCAGAGTTTTACCTCGTCTTATCTGCTTATTCCATTTGTGTTGAAGAGATAGTGAAAGAATGTGAAATGTAATTATTCTCTCTTGTTAATTGTAATATTGAGGGCGTTGCAACAATGCTTCTGAACTTTTTCAATATGTGCCTCGTTTTAGGGTTATACTGATCGAAAACCTCAGGAAGCACTAAAAAATACGACTATGAAAAAATTCAATGTTTGGATGCTTGCATCATCGTTCGTTATGGGCAGTATGACATTGGTTTCTTGTAATAAAGTAGATAAAGAAGCCGTCGCAGCAGACCAAGAAAAGGTAGAGCAGTTCCTAAAGCAGGCCGCTACCAACGATAACTTTCAGCTAATGGCCGGTATGATGGCCGAAGACCAGGCTGAGAAAGGGGCAGTTGGGGCCTTGGGGCAGAAAATATACCATGTGCATTCCAGAACAACTCCGGTTTTGGCCGAGATAGCGAAGAAAAAAGACGTGACGCTGCCCGCTGAAATGGGGAGTGAGAAAAAAGCCTTGGTAGATAGTCTGGAAACCAAAGAAGGAGAGGAGTTTGACCAAACCTTCGCCGAAGTAGAGGTAGCCGCCCACGAAGAGGCCATTGCCCTTTATGAGAAAGCAGACAAAGAAGTAACCGACCCAGATGTGCAGTCTTTCATTGACCAGATATTACCTGTCTTGAAAGAGCATTTGGCCGAGGCGCAAGAGTTGAAGAACACCGTAGCGCAGGTTGAGAAATCCAGATAGTTTTCAAAAAAACAGGAACGAAGAGGCGCGTTGCAGTCACTGCAACGGGCCTCTTCGTTTGCTTTAAGAAGTTGTTCCTGTTTGCACTGTTACCTCGCTGATTAAGCGCTGTAGATAAGGCACAGTGTACAATAAGCGGCTACCGTACCAACTGAATAATTCTCCGTCTACTACTTTAATCTGGGCGTTTGGGCAAATGGACTGGAACTCGGCTATATGTTTTTCTTTGAAAGGATAAGGCTCTGAGGAAAGCAAAATCAACTTTGGGTGAGCTGCCTGCAGTTGCTCAGGTGTGACTTCTGGGTATCTGGACAAATGCCCAAGCACGTTTTGAAAGCCGCAGCGGGAAAGGAGGTGGTCTATAAAGTTCTGGTTGCCTATACCCATGTACGGGTTGCGCCAGATGAAATACGCCGTTGGGAGAGGCGGAGTAACTGGCTGTAGCAAAGCAAACTGTTGTTGAAGAGTAGAGACCAATTCCCCGGCCTGTGGCTCTGTGCCGGTTAACTGACCAATGGCTGCCATCATCTGAAACGTATCTTCCAGCGTATAGATGTCGCTCATCCAAACCGGGTATTTCTGCTGTAACCGTTCAATTCCTGCGTGGTAGTTTTCCTCTTTGTTGCCAATAATCAGATCGGGCTGCAATTGGTCAATAGCGTCAAAGTTGAAGTCCTTGGTACCTCCGATCTTCTTTTTCTGCTTTACCTGCTCTGTAGGGTGAATGCAGAATTTAGTGACCCCCACCACTCTGTTCCCTAAACCTACATGAAACAGTAACTCGGTTTGGGAAGGAACCAGCGACACAATCCGCTTCGGCGGCTGCGGTAAATGCAATTGGCGGTTCATTTGGTCAATAAAAAACACTTTTGTGGAATTAGGATCACTTTAAAAGTAATGAAATTTTGCCAAGAGGATTGTTCAATCGTGTGGAATTCGTTTTTGGTCTGATTTTCAGAAAACAGACAAAAAAGGAAGTGAACTCCTGCCTGATTCTTAATTCCTAAATTTTACTTCTTAATTGATTCTTCCACTCATAATCCAGAAGGGCATAGACATAGGAGTCGCACCAGGCACCTTTGATGAAGATGTTTTCTTTGAAATGGGCTTCGCGGCGCATGCCCAGCTTTTCCATGATACGGTAAGAGCCAATGTTGCGGGGATCGCAATCGGCCCAGATACGGTGGAGGTGCAGTTCCTCAAAGCCGTACTGCATCAGGGCCGCCGCCGCTTCTGTGGTGTAACCCTTGTTCCAGTAGGTTTGGTTGAGGATGTACCAGAGTACCGCTTCTTCGGCATCATAGTCCACTTTCATGCCTACCCGTCCAATCAGCATATCTGTTTTCTTCAGAACAATGGCTAGATCAAACAGCGTGCGCGGGTATTCTTCGGCTTCTTCCAGGCAGTGCCGTATGTATTCCAGACTTTCCTGGCTGCTGCGCACTTCACTGGTCTGGTACCGCATCACCTCTTCATGGGACTCATACAAGTGGGTGAAATGCCAGTCCTCTTCTTTGAATTCGCGCAAAAGCAAACGGGAAGTGTGTAATTCCATGGGTAAGCAAAAGAGTGCTGACGGTGAAGATAGGCAATAATGTGATTTCTGTTGCGGCTACTTACATGAATAGAGGTGCGAGGTTTCGTTTTGATGCGCAGCTATTGGTCTTCATGCGAACCACCGTAATGCTGTTTGTGGGCCTTTTCTAAAAAGTAGCCTGTAAACACAAAGACCTGTGAGGCTTTGGAAACCCCACAGGTCTGTTAACTTCTGGCGTTTTCAGTCTGTTTTCTAAAAAACGAGCCAGAAACGCTTATTTCAGATACCGGAAATCATGGCCGCTTTGCAGTTGCGTTAAGAACTGGTAATACAGCTTAATGATGCTGTCTACGTCGTCTTTGTGCACGGTCTCCACGGTGGTGTGCATGTATTTAAGCGGCAGGGAAATCAAGGCAGAGGCCACGCCTTCAGAAGAATACGCGAACGCATCGGTGTCAGTGCCGGTGGCGCGGGTGGCGGCGGCGCGCTGGAACGGAATCTCGTTCTTTTGGGCTACGGCAATGAGCATGTCCAGCAGGTTGTTCTGTACGGCGGGGCCATAGGTAAGCACCGGGCCTTTTCCGCAATGCAGGTCGCCGTTGGTTTTCTTCTCGTAGCCCTGTGACTGCGTGTCATGGGTTACGTCTGTGATAACCGCTACATTTGGCTTGATGCGGTGCGCAATCATCTCGGCCCCACGCAGGCCTATTTCTTCCTGCACCGCGTTTACAATGTATAACCCAAACGGAAGCTTGGTTCCGTTTTCTTTCAGCATACGAGCTACTTCGGCAATCATGAATCCCCCGATTCTGTTGTCCAAAGCGCGGCCCACATAGAACTTGTCGTTCATCACCCAGAACTCATCGTCAAAGGTGACCACGCAGCCCACGTGAATGCCCATCTCTTCTACTTCCTGTTTGTTGGCTGCGCCGCAATCCAGGAAAATGGTTTCAACAGTGGGGGCTTTGTCCTGGTCTGGCTTGCGCACATGAATGGCCGGGTACCCAAAGACCGCTTTCACCATTCCTTTCTTGGTGTGGATGTTCACCCGCTTGGAAGGGGCAATCACGGCATCAGAACCACCGTTCCGGCGCACGTAGATGAAGCCTTCCGGCGTGATATAGTTTACAAACCAGGCAATCTCATCGGCATGGGCCTCAATGACCACCTTATACTCTGCCTCGGGATTGATGACGCCCACCACTGTGCCGTAGGTATCCACGAAGTACTCGTCAATGTACGGTTTAATGTAGTCTAGCCACAGTTTTTGGCCCGAGGACTCAAAGCCAGTGGGCGCGGCGTTGTTGAGGTAGGTTTGCAAGAATTCAAAGCTTTCTTCTCTCATAGCTTTCTGTTTAGGTGGAGCAAAGCACTCTCCGCTGGTTGTTTGTCGGTTGAAGTAGTAGTAAGGTGGCTGGGGTGCTTTGTCATCACCAGCCACAGGCGCAATTGAATATTGAATGTAGTCTATTGAAAGTACGTCAGTTGCCGGAAAGTAGCTGTAAAACGGGGTTTCGGGCTCCTAACCGCAAAGACCTTTCCTTACAGAGGAATGTTGCCGTGCTTTTTCCTGGGTAATTGGTCTACTTTGTTTTCCAGCATTTTGAACGCCTTGATCAGCTTAGCCCGGGTTTCTGACGGGTAAATCACCTCATCCACAAAACCGCGGTGGGCGGCTCGGTACGGCGTCGCGAATTTTGATTGGTACTCCGCCACTTTCTCGGCTAACTTAGCTTCCGGGTCTTCGGCGGCGGCAATCTCGCGTTTGAAGATGATCTCAGCGGCTCCTTTGGCGCCCATCACGGCAATCTCGGCCGTAGGCCAGGCGTAGTTCAGGTCAGCGCCAATGTGCTTGGAGTTCATTACGTCATAGGCGCCACCATACGCTTTTCTGGTAATAACGGTTACACGCGGCACGGTGGCCTCGCAGAAGGCGTACAGTAATTTAGCCCCGTTGGTGATGATGCCGCGCCACTCTTGGTCGGTGCCAGGTAAGAAGCCCGGAACATCTTCCAGCACTAGAAGCGGAATGTTGAATGAGTCACAGAAGCGCACGAAGCGGGCGGCTTTGGTGCTGGCGTTAATATCCAATACCCCAGCCAAAACCGCAGGCTGGTTGCCTACAATGCCAATGCTGCGGCCTGCCAATCTGGCAAAGCCCACCACAATGTTCTCCCCGAAATTCTTGTGCACCTCCAGAAATGAGCCGCTGTCAATGATGCCTTCTATCACTTCCCTAATGTCATACGGCTGGTTGGGGTTTTCCGGGATAATGGTATTCAGGATTTCACGGGTTTCGTTTCCGGAAGATTCGTACGGCAGGGCAGGAGGGAGCTCTTCGCAGTTCTGCGGCATGTAGCTGAGCAATTGCTTTATGTTCTGGATACAGACTACCTCGTTGGCACAGGAGAAATGCGTGACGCCGCTTTTGGTGCTGTGGGTGCTGGCGCCGCCCAGTTCCTCAGAAGTCACGGTTTCATGGGTTACCGTTTTCACCACGTTAGGGCCGGTCACAAACATGTAGGAGGTGTCTTCCACCATCAGGATAAAGTCTGTGATGGCCGGGGAATACACCGCGCCGCCCGCGCAAGGCCCCATAATGCCCGAAAGCTGCGGGATAACGCCGGAAGCCAACGTGTTCTTGTAGAAAATATCGGCGTAGCCGCCCAGGGAAACCACCCCTTCCTGAATACGGGCGCCGCCCGAGTCATTGAGGCCAATCACGGGGGCGCCGTTTTTCATGGCCAGATCCATGATCTTGACAATCTTCTCGGCGTGGGTTTCTGAAAGGGAGCCGCCAAACACCGTAAAATCCTGGGAGAAAACGTAGACCAAGCGGCCATTTACGGTACCGTAACCAGTCACCACGCCATCGCCCAGGTAGTATTCTTTGTCCAGCCCGAAATCTTTGGAGCGGTGCATCACAAATTTGCCGATCTCCTCAAAAGAACCTTCGTCCAGGAGTAAGTCAATGCGTTCGCGGGCGGTCAGTTTCCCCTTTTTGTGCTGTGCATCTATGCGTGCTTGGCCACCTCCTAAGAGCGCCTCGGCATTTTTGCGGTCTAATATCTCAAATTTGCTGTTCGGGGTATTCTGGTCTGACATTGAAGCAGTTTGCTGTTGGTACAAGAAATCAAATTTAGGAAAGATTAGGGCAGTGTGAAATTTTTGTTGTGTTTTTCTTAACAGTCTTACCGCGGAAAGAAAGACCTCACCCCCAGCCCCTCTCCCACGGAGAGGGGAGCCCTTGCTACGCCTGTTTATGGCTGTTTTTGGGAAAACAGGCCTAAAACTGAACTGTAGCGTTGTTACCCTGTAACGACGTGCTTCTACGCCCCTAAAACGCCCCTGACTACTAAGAACCATTCTTTGCAACTAGTGCCTTCTTTTTTGGCCAGGACGTGAAGATTGCTTTTGGGTTAGGCGGTGTTGTTTCATGGAGACACGTCATTACAGGGTAACGACGCTACATTTTCTGATATGCGTTTTTGGGCCCATTTCCAGAAATGAGCCCGAAAACAAAAAAGGCTGACAGTTTGTCTGTCAGCCTTTCCAAAAATCAGGTGGTATTTAGTCTTTTTTCTTGCCGTCTGAAGGCGTGGCTTCTTCCTCTTCAGAAGAAGAGGCCTCGGGTAGATCATCAGACGTGTCTGGCATCACGTTCTCGCCCTTGCGGTTGGCGAAGGTGAGTTCCTCTTTGCCTTCTTCGTAGTCAATCACGATGGTGTCTCCCTGGGCCAGTTCGGCTTTCAGGATTTCCTCTGCGATGGGATCTTCCATGTACTTGGTGATGGCGCGGTTCAACGGACGGGCACCATACTTGGAGTCATATCCTTTCTCGGCCACAAAATCTTTGGCTTTGTCAGTGATCTCAATGGTGTAACCCAGCGTTTTAATGCGGCTCAACAGCTTGGCAAGGGAGATATCAATGATTTTATGGATATCTTCTTTCTGTAGGGAGTTGAACACGATCACATCATCCAAACGGTTCAGGAACTCAGGGGAGAACGTTTTCTTCAAGGCAGAAGCAATGGTGCCTTTCATGATGTCGTCCATGTTGTCTTGGCGGGTTTTGGTCGCGAAACCAACCCCGGCCCCAAAATCCTGCAAGTCACGCGCCCCAATGTTGGAGGTCATGATGATGATGGTGTTTCTGAAGTCCACCTTGCGGCCTAAACCGTCGGTCAACACCCCGTCGTCCAGTACTTGCAAGAGCAGGTTGTACACGTCTGGGTGCGCTTTCTCAATCTCATCCAGCAATACCACTGAGTAGGGCTTGCGGCGGATTTTTTCGGTCAGCTGACCACCTTCTTCGTACCCCACGTAGCCGGGAGGCGCTCCCACCAAGCGAGATACGCTGAATTTCTCCATGTACTCACTCATGTCAATGCGCACCAAAGAATCTTCCTTGTCAAACAGATAGGTAGACAGCACTTTGGCCAGCTCGGTTTTACCAACCCCGGTTGGGCCCAGGAATACGAACGAACCGATGGGGCGCTTAGGATCTTTCAGGCCCACGCGCGTCCGCTGGATAGCTTTCACCAACTGGGTGATGGCTTTCTCCTGGCCAATCACTTTGCCTTTCAGCTCTTCGCCCATGTTCAAAAGCTTCAGGCTTTCTTTCTGCGCGATACGTTTCACCGGAATGCCGGTCATCATGGCGATTACCTCGGCCACGTTTTCCTCTTTCACGGCGTAACGCTTCTTCTTGGTTTCCTCTTCCCAGCTCTTTTTAGCAGCTTCCAGTTGGTCAAGAAGTTTTTTCTCTTTGTCGCGCAGTTGGGCCGCCTCTTCATACTTCTGGCTTTTCACTACGCGGTTTTTCTCGTCCTTGATGTTCTCAATCTGTTGCTCTAGTTGAAGAATATCCTCCGGCACCACAATGTTGTTGATGTGCACGCGGGCACCGGCCTCATCCAAGATATCAATGGCTTTGTCTGGCAGGAAACGGTCGCTCATGTAGCGGTCGCTCAGCTTCACGCAGGCCTCAATGGCTTTGTCGGTGTAGGTGACGTGGTGGTGGTCCTGGTATTTGTCTTTGATGTTGTGCAGGATCTCAATGGTTTCCTCGGGCGTGGTAGGGTCTACCATCACAATCTGGAAACGACGGGCCAAAGCGCCATCTTTCTCTATATACTGACGGTACTCGTCCAGCGTAGTAGCCCCAATGCATTGAATCTCGCCCCGGGCCAACGCAGGTTTGAACATGTTGGAGGCATCCAGTGATCCGGAGGCGCCACCAGCACCCACAATGGTGTGCAGCTCATCAATGAACAGAATCACGTCCGGAGATTTCTCCAGCTCGTTCATCACGGCTTTCATGCGCTCCTCAAACTGACCGCGGTATTTGGTACCGGCTACCAAGGAAGCCAAGTCTAAGGTTACCACCCGTTTTCCGAAAAGCACCCGAGAAACCTTCTTCTGGATGATGCGCAGGGCAAGACCCTCGGCAATGGCCGTTTTACCAACACCTGGCTCTCCAATTAGAATGGGGTTGTTTTTCTTACGACGGCTCAATACCTGGGCCACGCGCTCAATCTCTTTTTCACGACCCACAATCGGGTCCAGTTTGCCTTCCTCGGCTAGTTTGGTCAGATCACGGCCAAAGTTGTCCAGCACCGGAGTGCGGGATTTCTCGGCACCCTTCTTGGCGGCGGCGCCAGCGCCTCCTTTAGAGGAAGAGCCGAAGAGTTTGTCGTTGTCGTCATTGTCATCAGTATCTGAGGAGGCAAGAGGGTTGTTAGCATGATAGTCTAACGAATCCCGGATAGCTTCATAGTTCACGTTGAATTTGGCTAAGGTTTGCGATGAAATATTATCCTCATCCCGCAAAATGGACAGCAACAGGTGTTCTGTACCTATGATGTCTGACTTGAAGATTTTAGCCTCCAAATACGTTATTTTCAGGACCTTCTCCGTCTGTTTAGTAAGCGGAATACTACCAGTTATATTGGTGTTTGGGCTGGCGGTATTCTTGGTGGCTTGCTCAAGCGCGTACTTGAGTTCCTCCATGGGTACCCCCAGTTTTTTAAGCAAAGCGATAGCCGTGCCTTCTCCCTCGCGGATCATCCCCAGGAGCAAATGCTCCGTACCAATGTAATCATGGCCCAGGCGGATGGCTTCCTCGCGACTGAGAGAGATCACCTCTTTCACTCTATTTGAGAATTTGGCTTCCATGTAAGTTCTTGTCTAGTAAGTTGTTGTTGTGCGTGTACTGCAAAGTGCTGCCAAGGCTACGCATTAAAAAAATAACAAAATGAGTGGGGCAAATGTTCAACAGAAAGCCGCAGGATTCTGAAGATAAGTAGATGCCTCTGGGCCAAGGTTAAACAACAAATCCAGTATACTCAGGTTCATTGCAAATTGTTTGCCAAACACCTGCCGGTATGGCGTAAGGCGCAAAATGTCAGGCTCCTTCTTGGGGTGAAGTGTCCCGCGCCAATCCAACACCGGTGCCTCGTATGTTTTTACATACGTTTGGGTGAGGGCTATGGGTTTCTTCAGCTTCAGCATTTTAACGAAAAGTTTTAGCAAATCCATATTTAACTCAAAAAGAAGCGCCGGTTGGCGGTCATAGATGTCTTTTAGGTAATCTGCGTAGAACTCAAAAAACGGCGCGCTGCCGTACGCGCTCTGGATGGTGCGCCAGTGGATGTCCCGCCAGCGCTGACTGTAATCAATCTGCAGTTCTGTCACCAGAATCTTGCTGTTCCCCTTCACCACGGGCACCGACAGCGGCACCACGCCCTGGGCCGTGAGGATGTGGCAGCGGTTGCGGTAACTCTGTTTCTGGTAGTGCTCATGGGCCTCAAGCAAGATTTCATCGGCTTCAAAAGCCTTCTGAAAATAGAGGATACTGGGGTTGTGGTGAAGCTCGGTTAATAACTGCATGCAAACGGAAAATTGAATAAGTGCAAGTAAGGGAATTTCCTGAGATTTGTACGAAACGCAGTTATGACTTTGAAGAGACCTGGCTTTGCCGGTTATTCTTCTGCGTGCTTGGCGGCATGTGGTTTACAGGCTGTTTTCTGAAAACGAAGGCTAAACTGCGCCGGTGGTATCCTAAAGGTAACGGGCCGAAGAGGAGAGAGCAGAACTTTCTGGGGGTACTTTTGCCTTTTAGGAGTTCCATCGTACAAGTAGGTGGATTAGATCAAGAATAACTATGTCTACTAAAAAACTTTCAGATATTCCCGTTTCGGTGCTGGATCTGGTGCCCATTCTCAGTGACAAAACGGCTGCCGAGTCCTTTAAGAGCACCGTTGACCTGGCCCAACAGGTAGAGCGGTTAGGGTATCAGCGTTACTGGATGGCCGAGCACCACAACATGGCCGGTATTGCCAGTTCGGCCACGGTGGTGTTGATTGGGCACGTGGCCGGGGCTACCTCCAGAATACGGGTGGGCTCGGGCGGCATTATGTTGCCCAACCATGCGCCCTTGGTGGTGGCCGAGCAATTTGGAACCTTGGCTACGCTTTACCCCAACCGCATAGATTTAGGGTTAGGCCGCGCCCCGGGCACCGACCAGTTAACGTCCCATGCCTTGCGCCGTGATTTGCGCGGCTCGGTAGATGAATTTCCGCAGAACGTAGTGGAGTTGAAGAATTACCTGGGGCCTGTTGACCCCACGGCCAGGGTGCGGGCGGTGCCCGGCGAAGGTTCCAATGTACCCATCTGGATTCTGGGTTCTAGCACCTTCGGGGCGCAGCTGGCCGGAATTCTGGGCATGCCGTACGCCTTCGCGAGTCACTTTGCGCCATCGCACCTGCACGCGGCCCTTAAGGTCTACAAAGAAAGCTTCCAGCCCATTGGTGATCTGAAGGAGCCGTACGCCATGGCCTGCGTGAACGTGATCGCCGCCGATACAGATGAGGAAGCCATTTACCAATCCACTTCGCTGTACCAGTCTTTCCTGAACGTGGTGCGCGGCACCGGTAAAACCATGCAGCCGCCGGTGAAAAGCATGGACGGCCTCTGGGATGCGCAGGAGCGATACGCCGTGCAGCAGATGCTCCGGTACTCCTTCATAGGCGGCCCAAAAACCATTCAGGAAGAGTTGCAGGCGTTTCTGGACGAGACGGGCGTGGACGAGATCATGGTGGGTTCCAATATCTACGACCATGCTGCCCGGGTGCGCTCCTATGAAATCATTTCAGAGTTCTTCCAGAAGTCAGCCTGATTTTCTCAGCGTAAGTAGGGGGCTACATGAGTTTGACCTGCTTTCTCCTTGTCATCTTGGGAGGATGGCAAGGAACCTGTGTAGAGTTTTCTGCCTGTTTTTCTAAAATTAGCCTGAAAACGACGGTGCAAGCACCTGCATGCGGCAGTGTACAGCTAAACCTCTTGTTTTTGGCCTGTTTTCATAAAAGTAGCCTCAAAACAAGGACGTAGGCGGACGCTTGCCCCATAAGGAGTGTTTTAAGTGCCGGTTAATGAAACAAGCTCTTAGAATCTGTAGGCTCGGTGCCGCTATCAGGAGATTTTGCTTCCGGTAGCGGCGCGCTGGTTTTAGAAAAAGCCGAAGGAGCAGGCCAGGTAAATTTATAATTGCTGTTACCTTTGCAAGCGTGGGAGGGGCACACCTGTTTTTGGCCCAGTTTTCTGAAAATGCATCAAAATCAATTCTCTATGTCTCGCCCTGACCTGCGCCCGGGTCAGTTCCCGCTCTGGTGGTTGCTCAAGGGGATTTCACTGTTGCCTTTTCCGGTGCTTTATGCGCTTTCCTTTTTTCTGTACCTGGTGCTGTACTACCTCATTGGTTACCGGAAAAAAGTAGTACGGCAAAACCTGGAGAAATCCTTCCCCCAAAAAAGTGTTCCTGAGCTGCGGGAAATCGAAAAGCAGTTTTTCCTGAACCTCACCGATATCATGGTAGAGACCCTGAAATTGGTTTCGCTCTCCGCGGAAGATCTGAAGAAGCGGGTGCACTTGCACGGCAGCGAAAAGATAGAGGTGTATTTGAGCCAGGGAGTTCCGGTTATGATTTTGGGGGCGCACCTGGGTAATTGGGAGTATATGTCGGGGGCGGGGAACAGGCATTTTACCTTTCCCGTAGATGGCGTGTATAAGCCTTTGGCCAGTTCTTTCTTTGAGTCTTTTCTGTGGTTTCTGCGGAGCCGTTTCGGGATTACTCTGGTGAAGATGAAAGAGACCCTGCGTCACCTACTGCGCCACCGGGGCCAACCCCGAATCCTTTCCCTGCTCTCTGACCAGGTGCCACCCTACGGCGAAATCCAATACTGGACTAACTTCCTGCACCAAGACACCGCCTTTTACGTGGGGGCAGACAAGCTTAGAACCTCCTTTCACTACCCTACTTTCTTTGTAGGCATGCGGCACGTAAAGCGCGGGTACTATGAAGTAGTCTTTCAAGAACTGCTGTCCCCCCCCAAAGCCGGTACCAAAGAAGAAGGACATCCCCTCACAGAAATTTTCGCCCGAAAACTGGAAGCGTGGGTAGAACAGTACCCCGCAGACTATCTGTGGTCACACAAGCGCTGGAAACATCAGCGGCCGAAGGCCGCTAGTCCTGAGTCCTGAGTCCTGAGTCCTGAGTCCTGAGTCCTGAGTCCTGAGTCCTGAGTCCTGAGTAAGAACTAGGAATCTGTTTGCCAGGTTTGGCGGAACTTCACCTGTGTTCTTTGGGTCTTTTTGGCAAAGCAGCCTGAAACTTCATAGGGGAAAGACTTCCCTCTTCAGTACATCCACCCATTGGACAAAGGAAACAAAGTTCGTCCTCTTTGAATTTTTTCCCTCTTGACATGCAGCCTCTTGTTAATTCTCTTGTCTTTGAAAAGAAGAGACTTCCTGAGGTGCATACAATTACTCTTTAGCTACTACAAAGCACTAGGCCGTTTTAACGGATCTGTTAAGTAATGTTAATATTTTGCTAAGTTGTTAGCTGTTGATGTACTTAGATTTCTAAAAGATAGAATTGGAATTATAGGACACGAGGGGCGCAAGTGCAGTGGCTGGGCATAGGGCTACTAACCAAATTTTATTGCTTGCGCAGAAACAGCCCGCTACAGGCGGGTTCTTGGAACGGAAAGATCAGTATCAATTAAATTTTAGGAAGCTTTATAAGCCGCTGGTTTACAAAGAAGCAAACAGCCTGACATAGTGCCTGTAAGGTAATGCCGCACTTTGGGTATGCCAGTAAGCGGTTCTCGCCCAACTATCCCTAAAGAATATCGCAAAAGGCATAAAATGCCTGACCCAGAATTTTTACGCTAAAATCTTAGCCCTTTCTGTGCCTGATGCAGGCTTAATGAAAGGGGTTTCCCTTACTAGGTTTTAGATTCGATCTCCCTCTTAAACTGGCTTTGTGGTCTCATTCAAGGGCTACAAGGCTTCAAGTTAAGGCAAAATAATTTGTGCGAAGCCGCAGCCTGTAATGAGTATTTGCTGTCCATGAAGAGAGATAGCCTTAAACGTCTCTGCAGGAACGATCACCAAGGCATTCATTTTATCTTACAAACAAACCTAAATCTTATGAGGAAGAATCTACTAATCACATTTGTGTTGGTGTTTTGCCTGCTTAGCCAGGTATGGGCTCAGACACGAACTGTCACAGGAAAAGTAACTTCGCCTGCCGGAGAGGGAATGCCCGGTGTTACGGTGCAAGTGAGGGGAACCGCTACCGCCGTTCCTACGGATGCCAACGGCAATTTCTCCATTCAGGTACCGGCGCAGGGTGGAACACTGGTGTTTACCTACATTGGCTATCTAAACCGTGAGGTGGAAGTAGGGAACCAGTCTGCCCTAAACGTGACCATGGCTGAAGATTCTGAGCAACTAGGCGAGGTGGTGGTGACCGCAGTGGGGATTGAACGCCAACGAAGGGAGGTAAATTATGCGGTGCAGGATGTAAAGGGAGAACAGCTTGCCCAGAAGTCTGAGCCTAACGTGATAAACGCCCTGCAGGGAAAGGTGGCCGGGGTTGAAATTATTTCTTCCAACGGGATGCCCGGCTCCGGGTCGCAGATCTTTATCAGGGGGCTATCCTCCGCCACTGGTAACAACCAACCGCTCTTTGTGGTGGACGGGGTGCCCATCAGCAACAATACTACTTATTCTTCCAGCCCAACGGTTGGGGGAGCGGCTTACTCTAACCGGGCCCTTGATATCCACCCCAATGACATTGAGTCTATGACGGTACTGAAAGGGCCTGCCGCGGCCGCTTTGTACGGGGCTAGGGCAAGTAATGGGGCTGTCATTATCACCACCAAGAGAGGCAAGGCTGGCGATGTGGAAATAACGGTAACATCTTCTTATAACTTACAGCAGGTGTATGGGCTACCTAAGTATCAGAACGAATATGGGCAGGGCATCAACGGCCGGTACAATCAGGCTTCCACAGATAGCTGGGGGCCCCGTTTCGGAACACCTGGCCTGGACTCTGTGCCCAATGTGGCAGACAATCCAATGAGACGATTGGCTTATCGCGCTTATGAAGACAACGTGAAAGACTTTTTCCAGACGGGTCGCATCTGGGACAATGGCATCACGCTTTCCAGCGGGAATGAGAAAATGCGGTACATCTTCAGTGCCAACACCACCAACCAGGAAGGAATTATCCCCAACAGCGGCTTAGACAGATACACCCTGCGGGCCGCCGGTAATGCCACCTTGGGGCATGGGTTCTCAGTAGACGCTTCCATTCTGTATGCCAAGACAAACCAGGAGGGGTCACTGCAGGGGAACTCCGGTGCCAGCCCCTGGTTTACGTTGCCCTTCATTCCCAGAAGTTTTGACATCCAGAATGTGCCGTACAAGCTTCGGTCAGGGGTGCAGGCGCCTACCTTGTTTACCCAGCTCAACCGGGATAATCCCATGTGGAGTATTAATGAATCTTTCTATGATAGCGAGGTGAACCGGTCTATTGTGAGTGCCACCTTTAACTACAACCCGCAGTTCTTGAAAGATTTCACCGCCACTTACCGCATTGGGCTGGATCAATATTCTGATGATCGTCTGGAGGCTTACGGCTATGGTTCTTTCAACTCCAATGGGAACACCGCCACAAACCGCAAAGGATCACAACTCTATGATGACATTAGGTTTATGTCTGTCAACCATGATTTATTTGGGGTATACCAAAAAGACATTACCCCAGATTTCAATGTTAGGGCATTGGTAGGAACTCAGGTCAATACCATTCAGACCAGACAGAACTCCATTAGGGCAGAAGATTTGCTGGTGCCAGATTTTTACAACCTGGCCAACCACTTGCCTTCTACCACCTTCGCCACCAACGCCACTTCTGAAAGACGGTTAGTGGGGCTTTACGGGCAGTTGGGCTTGAATTACAAAAACTGGCTGTTTACCGAATTCACCGCCAGAAATGACTGGTCTTCTACCTTGCCAGTTGCCAATAACAGTTACTTCTACCCATCGGTTAGTGTTGGTTTTGTCTTTACAGATGCCCTGGGGATCAGTAACCGTATCTTGAGTTATGGTAAACTGAGAGCCAGCTATGCCATGGTGGGAAATGATACAAGCCCCTACTTAACCAACACTTTCTATGTGACCCAGAGTTTTGGCAATAATGTGGCCGGTCTCAATTTCCCTTTCAATGGTTCAACCGTCGCATTTACCAGAAACAACAGACGCGGGAACCAGAACCTGAAGCCAGAGTCCAAGAAATCGTATGAGATTGGCGCTGAATTCACCTTCTATGATGGCAAGGCTACCTTAGACGTGAACTATTTCAACAACAGTACCACAGACCAGATCCTGAACCTGACGGTGCCTAGTTCTACCGGTTTCTCCACCTTCACCACAAACGCCGGTAGAATTGATAACAGAGGTTGGGAGATTTCAGCCAATGTCACTCCTGTGAGCATAGAAGAAGGGTTCAGGTGGGACATAGGGGCCAACTTTACCAGACTGGAGACCAAGGTGGTAGAACTTGCCCCAGGGTTGGATCAGTTCAACTTGTCAACTGGCTATGTGGACCCAACCACCGGTAGCAGCGGTGCCGGGTTTACCGGGTTAAGCCCCTTGTTACAGCCGGGCATGCCCTTTGGTATCTTACAAGGCAGTACCTTCAGAAGAACCCCAGAAGGGCAATTAATCATTAACCCTACCAATGGTTTGCCCATTGTAGACCCCAACCCCCAAATTATTGGAGACCCTAACGCTGACTGGTGGGCTAGTTTGACCAACACCTTTTCCTTTAAAGGATTTAGCGTAAGTGCGCTGGTGCAATATGTGCATGGCGGTGACTTCTATTCAAGGCAGACGCAGATAGCCCGTTTTAGGGGTGTTTTGGAAGAAACTGCCCAAAACCGGGAGCAGCCCCATCTGTTTGAAGGGGTGTTGGCGAATGAAGCGGGCGAAGCCACTACTACGCCTAATAACATCCAGATTACGGCGCAGCAATATTGGGCGCACTTTAATAATGCCTCAGAGTTTGCGGTGTTTGATGCCTCCGTATTCAGGTTGCGCGAAGTGAGCATTGGCTATACCCTGCCCACCGCTTTGCTGGCCAGAACGCCTTTCAAAGGCATCAATGTTTCTCTTACGGGCCGCAACTTGTTGTTCTACGCCCCCAATCTTCCGCACGCTGATCCGGAGTCTAACCAGTTAGGTGCCAATACCCGGGGTTTTGAGTTCAACTCACCGCCGTCGGTGCGCAACTATGGTTTAAATCTTCGATTCACATTCTAAGCACTTAGGAGAACAGTATTATGAAAAGATTTATAAAAGCTTCAATGAATGTACTGGTGGCAACCGGCCTGGTGGTGATTAGCTCCTGTGACGAATTTCTGGACGTAAACACCAGCCCAAATAACTTGCCTACTTCAGGGGTGCAGTACATACTTCCTGGTTCAGAGCTGGGGGTAGGCTTTGTGATGGGGAACACCATTCAGCTCGTGAGTTCATTGTGGGTGCAGCAGATGGCGGGCACCGGTACCCAGTCAGACCCTTATGACCGGTACAGCATTGGGCCTGCAGAACTGGACAATGAGTGGACGGTGATGTACTCCAATCTGCTGGATGATTTACAGCAAGTGAAGGTACAGGGGCGGGAAGAAGGAAACTTCGTCCATGCGGGCATGGCGGGAATTCTACAGGCGTATGTGTGGGCCGTTACCACTGATATATGGGGAGACGTACCTTTCTCACAAGCGCTTAACATTGAAGGATCGGCTACCCCGGCGTATGATCCGCAGCAACATATTTATGCGGGAATCATTACCATCTTAAACGAGGCAGCGGCCGATCTGAACAAGACGAACGCGATTCCTGCAGGGGAAGGTGATTTGATATACGGCGGGAATATTGATAAATGGACTAGGGTGGCCAATTCTATAAAACTGAAACTTTACGTCCAGAGCCGAAAAAAAGACGCAGCCAATGCCACCGCCCGGATAAATGAACTGATCACCCAGAACAAGTTCATCGCCTCCAACGCTGATAATTTCAACGTGCCTTTTTTCGCCTCCTCCGGTGCCCAGAACCCCTTGTATCAGTACAATCACTTGACTAGGCCTAACGACATGATTGCCAGCACGCGGTTTCTGGATTCTATGCGGGTGCTCAATGATCCACGGTTGCCAGCCATTCTCACCCAGACGGGAACCAGCGCGGCCACGCGTACTTATATAGGGTACGAAAACGGAGCCCATACTCTCTTGAACTTTACTTCGCCTAACCGGTCCCGGTGGGGACTGTATATAGTGGGTAGGGGGCAGACAAACCTAGACGGAACCATCAATGTAGCCGCAGCGAACGACCAGGCTCCCATGCGCCTCATTACCTCTTACATGGTGTACTACTGGCTGGCGGAAGCCGCTCTTACCCTGGGCACCACGGGTGATCCGGCGGCACTGTACCGTCAGGCATTGGAGGCGAATTTCAGTGACATCTCCACATTCTTGGGGGCCACTTACACTCCTGCCAACTTTGCGGCAGATGCCCAGGCCTATACAAACTCCCGGGTGGCCGCCTTCAATGCAAAACCAACCGCCGAAGGAAAGCTGAACGTGCTGATTAGGGACAAATGGGTGTCTTCGGCTGGTAATGCCTACGAGGCCTACAACGATTACCGGCGTACCGGTTACCCCAGGTTGGCATTGCCGCAGAATGCGCTGGTAGGCGTGAACAGAATCCCAACCAGATGGCCCTACGCCCTTAGCGAGCTGCAGGCCAATAGAGATAATATTCCTGCGGGGCTTGACGTGTATCCGGCGGGCTTCTTGGTTCCTGTTTGGTGGATGCAGTAACATAAGTAGCAGGACAAATTAAACTATCTATTTTGTTTTCCTGAAAGGATCTTGTGGGCGAACTGGAAAAGCGGTAGATAAACGCCATTGCCGTTCGCCACCGAGATTCTTTCAGGAGGACAAGGAGAGAAAAAGATATAGCTATTACTGTTCAATCACTTAGTAGACCTAACTCCTTAGAAAGATATGAAAATCAAAAAAATATACCTGGGATTTCTTAGCATGGCGCTTGTAGCCCTTAGTGCATGTGAAAATGATGAATATGACGGGCTTCTGAACCCAGACCCAGCTCCTGCGGCGGCCATCACCTTTCCGCAGGCCGTGGAGTCAAACGGCGTGGCGCGTATGGAGGACAATGCCTACATCATCAAGCAAAACTCTATTGCGGCGGGGCAGATTTCTGTCCAGCTAAAGGTGCCAGAAGGCAGAACCATCCAGGAATTGACGAGTGTGACAGGCCAACGTTTCCGAAACGGCACCCCAACCGCTCCAAATTACAGCCCAACGGTACCTACAACGGCGGCCAACCTGGTTCCAAATGCGCCTATCCACCTAAACACAGCCGGTAATCTGCCAACTACTTTGACCGGGGCACCCGGCAACATGGTTACCTATACTATTTCTACCGCAAACTTCCCGGCAGTGCTGACCGATGCTCAAATGCCTACCTTAGCCGTAGGTGATGTCATTCGGCTTTTCTTTAGGGTACGGGTAGATAATACTACTCAGGAGCAGCGAGCCATTGAAGTAAGGGTTTACATCACCGGTTGACTCTTGGCATCAATCAAAAACGGAACGCCTTGCAGTTCATGGCAAGGCGTTCCGTTTTTAGGCTGTTTTCCCGAAACTGGCTTAAAAGCAGTTCTCAACTCAGAACCCAGGACTCAGAACTCAGGACTGAGAACCCAGGACTCAGAACTCAGAACTCAGGACTGAGAATTTCTACAGAAATTCTTCAATAACACCCGCTCCCTGGCGCAACACGTCAAATTCGTCGTTTTCGCAGTTGACCACCGTGGACGCCACGTTGTTGCCGAACCCGCCGTCAATGACCAAATCTACCAGATGGCGGTATTTCTCATAGATCAGTTCCGGGTCAGTGGTATACTCCACCACTTCGTCTTCATCATGGATGGAAGTGGAAACAATGGGGTTGCCCAGTTCCCGTACCAGCGACAGGGAAATGTTGTTGTCCGGAATCCGGATGCCCACCGTTTCCTTTCTTTTGCCGCCTACCTTGGGTACTCTGCTGCTGGCCTCCAGCACAAATGTGAACGGGCCCGGCAGGGCCTTCTTCATCACCTTGTAGGTTTGGGTGGAGATTTTGGCGTAATCTGAGATGTGGGTGAGGTCATGGCAAATAAACGAAAGATGCGCCTTGGCCGGGTTGATGCCCCGTAGCTGGCACAGCCGCTCCACGGCCCGGGCGTTATGAATGTCGCAGCCCAAGCCATAGATGGTGTCTGTAGGATAAATGACCAAACCTCCTTTTCTTAGAACTTCCACTGCCTGGGCAATGGCTTTGGGTTGCGGGTTGTCTGGGTGTATTCTTAGGAGCGTAGCCTGTGCCATGGGTTTAATGTGCTAATGGGTGAAAGTGCAAATATGCTGTTTCGTGAATGGGGTAACAAGTCAAGACAGATTCACGCAAAGACAGTTGAAAGCACAGCTTTTTGAGTCTGAACTTCCTGTCATCATTCAACCCATACGCTTAAACGTAAATTTGCGTTTTTAAGCTGATTTGTAGAAAATGAGTTAAAAGCAGGAGGTACATACCTTTTGCGCTAGCAAAAGGATGTCTTTCTAATGAATTAGCACCTCTGCACATTTCCCCATTAGCACATTAAATTTGTACCTTTGCTTACTATGTCAGAACAAAACATACCTGTCAGGCGTGGCCCCAGAGGGTCGCGTACGCCCCGTAAGACAAGCAAGTGGACTTATGTCCTGGTGCTGCTGATGTTCCTTTTCGTTTGCTTCTCTTACTATGCCTACCAGATTGTCTATACCGCTAACGTGGAAAACAAGGGAGAACCGGTGTATGTGCTCATTCCCAACGGGGCCACCTATGAGCAGGCCATGGATTCTATTGACGCCAAAAAAGTAGTCATTGACCGGCTGTCGCTCAGGTTCATGGCCAAACTGATGGACTACCCCGAGCTGGTGAAACCCGGCCGCTATGAGTTAAAAGATGGCCTGACCAACTACAGACTCATCGCCAAACTCCGCTCCGGCGACCAAGACCCCGTAAAGCTGACGTACACCAACGTGCGCCTGAAAAAAGACCTCGCCCAGAAACTGAGCACCTTCATCAGTGCCTCGCCCGCTGAGATTGATTCTTTGCTCAACAGCCCCTCGTTCACCAAGCAGTTGGGCTTTGACACCACCACCATCCTCACCATGTTCATCCCCAATACCTATGAGATGTACTGGACTACTTCGGCCCCAGACATGATGAAGCGCATGAAAAAGGAATACGACAATTTTTGGACCGAGGAGCGCAAAGCCAAAGCGCAGGACGTGGGGCTTTCGCAGAAAGAGGTGTCTATTTTGGCTTCTATTGTGCAGGCCGAGCAATCTGTGCATGCCGATGAGCGGCCCCGCATTGCCGGGGTGTACCTGAACCGCCTGGAACGCAACATGCCCCTGCAAGCCGACCCCACCGTGGTGTTCGCCACCGGTGACTTTACCATTCGGCGGGTGCTCAACGTGCACCTGAGAACCCCGTCACCGTACAATACTTACCTGAACAAAGGCTTGCCGCCGGGGCCTATCAATCTGCCGTCCATCACGTCCATCAACGCTGTCCTGAACCCCGAGGAACACGAATACTTGTATTTTTGCGCCAAGGAAGACTTCTCGGGCTACCACGCCTTTGCGGTGACCGAAGCAGAGCATCGGCGGAACGCCCAGCGGTTCCACGCGGCCATGAACCAGCGCAACATCATGCGGTAAGACCTGGGTTTTGAGCCTGTTTTCTGGAAATGGGCTTCAAAACGCATAAACCCTCCATTTTTCCTGTCAGGAGGATGAAATGGAGGGTTAATCTGACCGTATACTTACCTCAACGTTAGATCTTCGTTTCCTTCTCCTGTTTAAGGGCCGTTTTCTTGAAAACACCGCCAAAACGGAGACTGTCGCTAAAAAGAAAAACTGTGTTTACATCAGAAGTACAGATTCGCGTGCGCTACGCCGAAACCGACCAGATGGGCTACGTCTACTACGGGAACTACGGCGCTTACTATGAAGTGGCCCGTACCGAGACGTTTAGGCAGTTGGGCATCAACTACAAAGAGATGGAGGCCCAGGGCGTGATGATGCCGGTGCTGGAACTTAGGTGCAAGTACATAAGGCCCGCCCGCTATGATGATCTGCTCACCGTCAGGCTGCTTCTAAAGACGAAACCCCAGGGAGCCCGCATCAAATTTGAATACGAGGTGTACAATGAGGCGCAGGAACTTCTGAACATTGGCGAAACGGTGATGGTGTTTGTTGCCATGAAAAGTAGTAGGCCCACGGCTATTCCGGCGTATATTCATGAGAAGATAGCCCCGCATTTTACCGCATGAGCCTGACCCAGCGCCTGCACGAGTACCGGTGGTACCGGAAATTCATCATTCTCTTGAAACGGCTGCGTTTTGGGGAGGACCGGGTGTCTGTGTACCATGTGCTCAAGGTGATGCTGGACGAGCTGAAGATGGACTCGCTCACTAAACGGTCTTCGTACATGGCCTTCAACTTTACGCTGGCTATTTTCCCCACCATCATCTTCCTGTTTACGCTCATTCCCTACATTCCCATAGGCAACCTGGACCGTGATATCCTCATTTTGTTAGGTGATATGATGCCCGCCGAAATCTACGTGGTGGCCGCTGATACCATTGAAGACATTGTGAACAAACCGCGCGGGGGCTTGCTGTCCTTCGGTTTTCTTTTTGCGCTGGTGCTGTCTACCAACGGGATCATGAGTTTGATGGATGCCTTTGATAAGAAATACAAGACCTTTAGGAGACGCACGTACCTGCGCAAACGCGTGATTGCCACCTTGCTGACCATCGCCCTGGCGCTGATTCTGTTTCTGGCCATTGCGGCCATCTTCTTCGGGACGTATATTCTGGATGCGCTGGTCTTTTATGAGATCGTCACAGAATCCTTCACCTACGGGCTGATTGTCTCCGTGAAATATGTGGCGGTGGTGCTGCTGTTCTTTCTGGCCACGTCCATGATCTACTATTATGTGCCGGCGGTACATGACAAGTGGCCGTTCGTCTCGGCGGGTTCTGTGGTAGCCACGGTGCTCATTTTTCTGGTTTCCTGGCTATTCTCGCTGTACATAGGCAAGTTTGACTCTTACAATAAGTTCTACGGTTCCATAGGCGCCCTTATTGGTTTAATGGTCTGGCTGGACTTTGTGTGCATGAGTTTGATTGTGGGGTTTGAGGTGAACATCAGCATAGACGCGTTGACCAAACGCCTGGTAAGAGGGAAGGTATAGGGTGTTTTAGGCCTGTTTTCGGGAAAACAGGCCTAAAACAGTTGTCACTTCATGCTCTGAAAGAACGAGAGTAGACCTCATTGAAAAATAATTTGAGTTCTAGAAACATGGTTTTCAGGGCGTAAGCTGTTTTAACGGCGTGTTTTACCAGAAAAAAGCGAAAAATGCGTGCCTGGTACTTGACAGGAACCCTTCTACCCCTTACTTTTGTGTCACATTTAGAGAGATGGCAGAGTGGTCGATTGCGGCGGTCTTGAAAACCGTTGACCTTTGCGGGTCCGGGGGTTCGAATCCCTCTCTCTCTGCAAGTGAATAGATAAAAGCCCTGTAAGTTTACTTACAGGGCTTTTTGTTTGGGGTTCGGACATATATCGGACCCGTTTAGGTTCGCATGTTTTCGCTTCTAAGGAAGATGAAACAGGGTTATTGGGATGAGATGGAAGAGAAGCAGAGGTAATTCTGAAGCGCTTCTGATCGCTTAGCCCGTAGTAGTGCAGGCCGTTTACTTGGGTAGTTATCTCGCGCGTAACTCCCAAGCAACACCTTTGCGGCTATTCTTACACCATCAGCCTTTGTAGACCTCAGCCTTAGAAGGAAATCACTCATAGTCAAAAAGGGTTCTCTGGGGAGAAAGCATCTTTGGCCCAGAGTACCCTTTTCTTCTGATCTTACTTTGATGGCACTTATCAGGAAATGGCGACCCGTTTTCCTCCTAACCTGGCAGATTCATAAATGGCCATCAAAATTTTTACGTCCCGCAAACCCATCTCACCGGGCACAATGGAGGGTTTGTTGTTTCTGAAGCTTTCGGCCTGGCCATCCATCTGTAGGGCCTGCTCAAAGATGTTGGGGTAGTTCATCTTGCCCTGGTTGGTTTCGCCTTGTTTGCCCTCATACCCGAAGGCAGGCCCCAGGCGCCACCAGCCTTTCTCCGCTTTGCCCTCCAGTAAATCCTCTCTCTGGGCGTAGCTGCTGTGGCATTCCGCAAGTACCCCATTGTCAAATTCCATCTGCCAACTGATGGATTGCTCCACTTCCTTGAATAATTCTGGCTTGGTCACCTCGCCAAACGTAGCGGTAACGGCAATGGGTGCTTTCCCCATGGTGTAACAAGCGGCCTGCACGCAGTAGATGCCCATATCCATGAGAGGCCCGCCGCCGGCGCGTTCTTGGTCTACCCGCCAACTGCCAGCTGATCTTTCGCCCATCTCAAAACCGTTATGCGCCCTAATGCTCTGCACTTTCCCAAAGACCTGTTTCTGTCCCAACTCCATTACACGTTGGTGGAAAGGGTCAAAGTACAGGCGGTAGCCAATAGCCAGTTGCACATTGTTCTGGCGGCAAGCCTCCAGCATGCGTTGCGCGTCTGCCACCGACGTAGCCATTGGTTTCTCGCAGATCACGTGTTTCTTGGCTCTGGCCGCCCGTATGGTGTACTCGGCGTGCATGGCGTTGGGCAAGACCACGTACACAATATCAATGTCTTTGTTGTTGGCGATCTGGTCAAAGTTCTGGTAATTGTAAATGTTCTTGTCAGGGATGTTGTACTTGGTTTTCCAAGCCTCGGCTTTGGAAGGAGTACCGGTGACAATGCCCGCCAGATAGCAGTTCTTGGTTTCTTGCAACGCAGGGGCAAGCTGGTGGGTGCTGTACCCGCCAAGCCCCACCAGGGCAATCCCCAACTTCCGGTTTTGCTGACCGGCGTTCTCAGGGGGCCTTACTTGGCTAGAGGTAACATTCCCGGCCTGCTCAGAGCCGCAGGATAAGAGAGGAAAGCCAATGATAGAAGAACCTACGGTAAAGGTCAGTCCCTTCAGGAAAGTTCGGCGGCTATTGTTCTGTGGGTTGTCATTTGGTTTCATGGGTGGGCAGACTGGTTATCTAAGAGAATAATTATGCATTGTTTTGATGTGTTTTGGGGGTACTTGTTATGGAGTAACCAACCCTCCATTCCCATCTCGGTTTCTTTTACGCATTGAATGCTTTTTTGTGTTTTAAAGCATTTCTTAAGCATATTTGAATTTCAGGTTTACAGGCGAAAACGGCCAGAGAAACGTTTTGCGGAAGCGTTTTTTGAGCCGCGTAGCAGTGCTACGGGGCGACGCAACCGCGAACGCAGGTTCTTTCTATGGCCGTTTGCAGCGCAAAGATGAAATGTAAACAGGCTCTTAACCGGTTTTCTCGTCAGAGGCCAAGCTCCCCTTGATAAACAACCAAAGTGCACACTGTTTTCTTTCAAACAGGAAGCTGAAGCTGTTTAGAGTTTTCTGCCTGTTTTCATGAAAACGGGCAGAAAACGGCAGTACAAGCCGATGCTTACGGGAGTGTACAGCTAAGCCTTTGGTTTTTCACCTGTTTTCATAAAAACAACCTAAAATTGACGTTTGCCCCAGAGGAACTGCTCTAAATGCCGGTTGATGAAAAACTCAAAACAGCGCCAAAAGTAGCTTTTAAGAATATTAATCGTATTATTGCGATGAATATTCAAGGCTGATCATGGGAGTCACTAAAACACAGGATTTCACGGAGGAGCAAAACCAGGTGGCAGCATTGGCCAAAGCTCTGGCGCATCCTGCCCGCGTGGCGATTCTCCAACACCTCCTACACCGGCAGACCTGTATCTGTGGCGACTTGGTAGAGGTACTGCCTTTGGCGCAGGCCACGGTTTCCCAGCATCTAAAAGAGTTGAAGGCTATTGGCCTCATAAAGGGAACCGTGGAAGGGGCAAGCGTTTGCTATTGCATTGACAAACACCAGTGGGAAAAAATGCGCGATGTTTTCCTGCACCTGTTCTCCAGCCCCGTGGCGTGCCAGGACAACTGCTGCTAAAAAAATTGATTTAATTCATCGTCAAATAACGATAATATGAACAGGACAGATTTCATGAACTGGCAGAACTTCAAGAACGAACTGCTACAGCACCCCCAATTACATCTCCAGTTTCAGTACGCCCAGGCAAAATTGGTTGACGCTTCTTACCATATCACAGAAATAAAGCAGGCCCCAATTGTGTCGGTTGACTGCGGCGGGGTAATGAATTCCTGGACTGAGGTGATCGTGCAACTGTGGGAGCCGGAGCAGAGAGACAGTGAGCGGGAAATGAAAGCTAGCAAGGCCCTCTCAATTATTGGAGTGGTGGAAAAGGTGCTGCCCATCAATCCATTGGCTATGGTGAAGATAGAGTTCGGGAATTCCCAGTTTGACACCCGCCAGATGTACCCCGGCCAGTTTTTAGTGTCAGGTGACAATCTGGTTGTGAACCTAAGCCCTGACTTTGTGCAGTGCAAAGCCATTGAGCGCGGAGGCAGCTGCGGAACCAACGAAAAAGGGGAGGAATGCTGCGCCCCAGCCCCAGAAAAGCAGAAAGTGCAACTGGTAGAATTAACCAACTTTTCGGCTAACAGTTGCACCCCAGGTTCTGGCTGCTGCTAAACCAGAGGTCATGGATATAGCACCGTTACTACCGTCGCATTGGGAGGAGGTACGGAGGATCTACCTTCAGGGGATTGCCACAGGACAGGCCACCTTCCAGACCGATGCCCCCACATGGGAGGATTGGGATAAAGGCCACCTAGACAGCTGCCGCTTCGTGGCCAGGGAAGGAAATGAAGTCTGCGGTTGGGCTGCGCTTTCGCCCGTCTCCAGCCGATGTGTCTATGCAGGCGTGGCCGAGGTCAGCGTCTACGTAGGCCAAGACCACAGAGGGCGAGGAATCGGCGAGAAATTGCTGAACCACCTGATTACCCAGGCCGAGCACAACGGCATCTGGACGATACAGGCGGGCATCTTCCCAGAGAACGTGGCCAGTGTTAGACTCCACGAGAAAAACGGCTTCCGCATTGTTGGCCTAAGGGAGCGGCTGGCGAAGCACCATGGGGTTTGGCGCAACGTCTACTTTCTGGAGCGGCGCAGCCCAGTGGCCGGAAATGATTGATCACCATACTTGACAAATATGAAAAACATACTCGTTCTCTGCACTGGAAACTCATGCAGGAGCCAGATCGCGGAAGGGTACCTTCGGCATTTCTCGGGCGGCAGCGCCCACATCTACAGCGCGGGCATTGAGACCCACGGCGTTAACCCCAAAGCGATCTCCGCCATGGCGGAGGACGGCATCGATATTTCCGGCCACACCTCCAACCAGATAGACGAGTACCGGGGCATCCCCTTTGACTTTGTGCTCACCGTCTGTGACCATGCCCAGGAAAACTGCCCGTATTTCCCGGCAAAGGCAACCAGGTTCCACCAGAACTTCACAGACCCTGCCAAAGCCACCGGGACGGAAGAAGAGATAGCGGCGGCATTCAGGGCCGTACGCGATGAGATAAAAAATTTCTCCCAAAAGTTCGTCGCTGAGCACATCCCCACCACTGCCAACTCTTGATAAGTACGCGGACAAAATTAGGTTGACTTCCTTTTCTTGTTGTCCTCCAGGAAGGATCTTGGTCGCGAACGGCAATAGCGCTCCATCAAAGCTATTCTAGTTTGCCCACAAGATCCTTCCAGAGGGCAAAGAGGATAACGTAATGCTGTCTAGGTACTTACCAAACCAGGAGAATCACATTAGTCAGGAACATACACGCGAACCAGCCCGCCCTTGAAGCGGGCTTGGCAGACATGGATCAGCGGAACGAAAGCTTCCTGCGCCTGCCTGCTTTTCGGGCACACGCATAAACCGTCACACCACTCAAGCCAGAGAGGCCAGTCCATTGCCCAATGCGTTTGCCGGGATGCTGAGAACCACTTAAGACGCTTAAAACAATTTAAAACAATTTGATATGAGTCAATGCGCCGTAGCTAAAAGAAAGAGGCTTTCCACGCTGGATCGGTTTCTCACGCTCTGGATTTTTGTGGCCATGGGGGCGGGTGTTCTGTTGGGCTACCTGTACCCCGGCACCCAGGACTTCATCAATTCCTTCCAGGCGGGCACCGTAAACGTACCCATTGCCATTGGCCTGATTCTGATGATGTACCCGCCTTTGGCGAAGGTCAGATACGGCCAGTTGGGGAGGGTTTTCCAGAACATAAAAGTGATTACCCTTTCCCTGGTGTTAAACTGGATCATCGGCCCTGTTCTCATGTTTTTGCTGGCCATTCTCTTCCTGCGGGACTATCCAGAGTACATGGTCGGCATCATCCTCATTGGGTTGGCCCGCTGCATTGCCATGGTGCTGGTCTGGAACGAACTCGCCGAAGGCGACCGGGAATACGCGGCCGGATTGGTGGCCTTCAACAGTATTTTCCAGGTGCTGTTTTACAGCGTTTTCGCGTATGTGTTCATCACCATCCTGCCAACCTGGTTCGGTTTGGAAGGCAGCGTGGTGGACATCAGCATGGGCGCCATTGCAGAAAGTGTGGGCATTTACCTGGGCATTCCGTTTCTGCTGGGCTTTCTGTCCAGCTTCTTTTTGCGCCGCCTTAAAGGCGATGCGTGGTACCAGACGGTATTTGTCCCGGCCATCAGTCCCCTTACCTTGGTTGCGCTCTTGTTTACCATTGTGGTAATGTTCAGCCTGAAGGGGAACCTGATGGTGCATATCCCGATGGATGTGGTGCGCATTGCGGTACCCTTGGTGATCTACTTCGCCATCATGTTTTTGGTGAGCATTTACATGGGGAAAGCATTAGGAGCCAACTATGCGCAGAACGCCTCAGTGGCGTTCACGGCCACGGGCAACAATTTTGAGCTGGCGATTGCCGTTGCCATCGGGGTCTTCGGGCTGAACTCAGGACAGGCTTTTGCGGGGGTAGTGGGCCCTCTGATTGAGGTACCGGCCCTGATTGGTTTGGTGAACCTGGCGTATTGGTTCCGGAGGAGATACTACGGCACTGAACCCTTGCTGACGGCCTCCCCAGGAACCGAAGAGTTGAAAGCTTAGAATCATAAATCCGCAGCATCCTGGTTGGCTTTGCTAGGCATTGAATCGCTTTTCATCCCCGTCCTGATTGCTGGCAAACCGCTCCGTTCCCAAAACCGAAAGCCAGAGCAGGTAATCAACTAAGCTTTAATAAAAAGGACGTTTTACGGCTGTTTAGCGAAAAACAGGTTAAAAACGGAAGGCCCCTCCTTGTCTTCTATGTTGGTTGTGCAGTAATTACCACCTACTGCCGGTGGTTCCCGGCGAGTCTGGAGACGCGCTTCCTCCTTTGTCACGAGACGGTAGTCTCGTGCCAGTACCCTCTAAACCTGTGAGGTCTTGGAGACCTCACAGGTTTTCGCGTTTCCAACCTGTTTTCCGCAACACCGCCTGCTCCAAAGACCTCAAAGTGTGCGCCGCTCCTACGAGTGTCTGCGCCCATGCCGTTTCCAGCCCATTTTCCCTAAAACAGCCCTAAAACGCTGGGGCGAAGAAAGGATGTTTGCACCTGCGGGAAAACCACCGGTAGAAAGCAAGGCGTGCCCGAGACAAGGCAGTGCCTGGCCTCCATTCTCCGGTTTTTCGTTTACAGCCTGTTTTGCGCAAAACAGGCTGTAAACGAAAAACCGGAGAAAAGGAATTTTCTGAATCTCAACAGAACCAATGTGGACTGTATAGATTTTTAAAACATTCCTGCTATTCCCGGCGGAATTAATAAATTAGAGGGCAACAATCCATAACCTAACAAATAAAACGAATGACACACCAGAGACTCAGATTGGGGATGATAGGTGGGGGGCAAGGCGCGTTTATCGGGGCCGTCCACCGCATCGCGGCCCGAATAGATGGAGAATACGAGCTTGTTTGCGGCGCTTTCAGCAGCAATCCAGAGAAATCCAGAGCCAGCGGCCAGTTGCTGGGCATCTCCCCAGACAGAGTATATGGCTCATACCAGGAACTATACGAGAAAGAACAACAGCTACCCGAAGGCCAGCGGGTGCAGGTCATCAGCATTGTGACGCCCAACCACGTGCACTTTGAGCCTACCAAACTGGCGCTGGAGAGCGGTTTCCATGTTATCTTGGACAAGCCCATGGCTTTCTCTTTGGAAGAGGCGCTCCAACTAAGGGAAGTGGTGGAAAAAACCGGCAATCTCTTCTGCCTCACGCATACCTATACCGGTTACCCCATGGTGAAAGAAGCCCGGCAGCTGGTGGCTTCGGGGAAACTGGGCAAAATCAGGAAAGTGTATGTCGAGTATCCGCAGGGCTGGCTGAGCACCTTTGAGGAAGGCGGCGACAACAAACAAGCCGCCTGGCGCACTGACCCCAAGCAAAGCGGCATTGCCGGGGCCATGGGCGACATAGGCACCCACGCGTTCAACCTGGCGGAGTACGTGTCTGGCCTGGAAGTGACCCAACTCTGTGCCGATATCAACGTGGTGGTAGAAGGCCGTCAGTTAGACGATGACGGAGCGGCCCTTCTCAAATTCAACAACGGCGCGAGCGGCGTGCTGTTCGCCACGCAGGTGGCAGCCGGCGAGGAAAACAACGTCAGAATACGCGTGTACGGTGAGAAAGGCGGCTTGGATTGGCAGCAGGACATCGCCAATACACTGCTGGTGAAATGGCTGGACAGACCCGCCGAAATTTACCGCACCGGCGGCGCTAAGGTAAGTTCTTACGCCCAGCAAAACACCCGCACCCCGGGTGGCCACCCCGAAGGCTATTTGGAAGCATTTGCCAACCTGTACCGCAACTTCGCCTTGTGCGTGAAAGCCCGCCTCAACGGGGAAGAGCCGCAGGCCGAGTGGCTGGATTATCCGGGTATTCTGGAAGGCGTGCGCGGCATGGCTTTTATTGAACACGTGATCGCCTCGGGCAGATCAGAAAATAAATGGATCGAATTCAACCTCTAGCATAGACCATGACTACCATACAAGGCCCCGCTATTTTCCTGGCCCAGTTTCTGGGAGACAACCCCCCGTTCAATGATTTAGAATCTATCTGCAAATGGGCCAAGAGCCTGGGCTTTGAAGGAGTTCAGATTCCTACCTGGGCCACGGGCTACTTTGACTTACAGAAAGCCGCCGAAAGCAAAACCTACGCCGATGAAATCAAAGGCCTGGTGGAAAGCCACGGCCTGAAAATCACCGAGCTGTCCACGCACTTACAGGGGCAATTGGTCGCCGTAAACCCGGCCTATGACCAGCTGTTTGATGGGTTCGCGCCGGAAGCCTACCGCAACAACCCCAAAGCCAGAACCGAGTGGGCCGTGCAGCAGTTAACGTATGCCGCGCAGGCTTCTAAAAACCTGGGCTTAACTGCCAGTGCCACGTTCAGCGGTGCGTTGCTCTGGCATACGGTGTACCCTTGGCCCCAGCGCCCCGCCGGTTTAGTGGAGGCCGGTTTCACTGAGTTGGCCAAACGCTGGACGCCCATCCTGGATATCTATGACGAGAACGGGGTAGACCTGTGCTATGAAATCCATCCGGGGGAAGACCTGCACGACGGCATTTCCTATGAGATGTTTCTGGAGAAGGTGAACAACCACCCGCGGGCTTGCTTGCTGTATGACCCCTCGCACTTTGTGTTGCAGTGCTTGGATTATCTGGCCTACATTGACCACTACCATGAGCGCATCAAGATGTTCCATGTGAAGGACGCGGAGTTCAACCCCACCGGAAAACAGGGCGTGTACGGCGGCTACCAAAGCTGGATTGACCGCGCGGGCCGTTTCCGTTCTTTAGGCGACGGTCAGGTTGATTTCAAGGGCATTTTCAGCAAACTAGCCGCGTACGACTTCAAAGGGTGGGCCGTGATGGAGTGGGAATGCGCTATTAAGCACCCCGAAGACGGGGCCCGTGAAGGTGCCATCTTCATCAAAGACCACATCATCCGGGTCACCGATAAAGCCTTTGATGATTTCGCGGCTACGGGCGTGAACGAAGCCTTGAACAAGCAGATTCTGGGCTTGTCCTAGTTTTTAGCCGTTTTCCGGAAAGCAGCTCCTAAACAAAACTGCTTTCCGGAAATCAGCTTCAATTCAAGTAACATCAGGAAAGATAAACCGCATCTATTACGAACAAGCAAACCTTCTAACAAACTTCTGTTTTATGCAAAACATCCAACGATCAAAGCTTTTCTGGGCAAGCTGTTTGGCCCTCTTGGTGACATCGCTGTCCTTCGGGATTAGGGCCGGGATTCTAAACCAACTGGGCGTAGAGTTTCAATTGAACGCCTCTGAGTTGAGTACCATCACCGCAACGGCGTTCTGGGGTTTTCCTCTGGCCATTGTGGTGGGAGGCTTTGTGGTGGATGCCATTGGCATGAAACGTTTGTTGGTAGCGGCCTTTATCCTGCACCTGACCGGGATTCTGCTCACCATTTTCGCGCAGGGATACTGGACGTTGTTTCTTTCCACCTTGTGCGTGGGGTTGGCGAACGGAACGGTGGAAGCGGCTTGTAATCCCTTGGTAGCCACGCTGTACCCAGAAAACAAAACGACGCGTCTGAACTACTTCCACCTGTGGTTCCCGGGCGGCGCGGTGATTGGCACCTTGCTGGTGGTATTCTTTACTAATCTGGGCATTGGCTGGCAAATTCAAGTGGCCGTGATGCTGATCCCGACGGTGATTTACGGCTTCCTGTTCTCCAAACTGGAATTCCCGGTGACCGAACGGGTGGCCTCTGGGTACACCACCCGAGACATGTACAAAGCCGTATTGTCGCCGCTGTTCCTCTTCATGTTCATCTGCATGTTCGGGACGGCCATCACTGAGTTGTTTACCGGCCAGTGGATTGATGTGCTCCTGAGAAACGTCACCGACAACGCGTTGCTGATTCTTACCCTTACGGCAGGCGTACAAGTATTGGGTAGAGCCTTTGCCGAACCAGTGGTGCACAAGTTCAGCCCTTCCGGCGTGCTGTTCCTTTCGGCGGTGCTTTCTGCTTTGGGCCTTTATCTGTTGAGTACTCTAACCGGCAACTCCATCTTTTTGGCGGCCATCGTGTTTGGGTTAGGCGTGACCTATTTCTGGCCAACCATGATCGGTTTCGTGGCCGAGAACATCCCCAAGTCTGGAGCCTTAGGCTTGAATTTGGTGGGGGGCGCCGGTATGTTTGCGGTTTCCATTTACACCATGTTCATGGGTAATTTCTACGACAGGATTCTAGCCGAACGTTTGCCAGCTGGCGCAAATTTAGAAGAATACGCCAAAGCCGCCCCCGGCACCGAGATGGCGAATGCCCTGGACAACGCCAAAAACCTGGCGGGCCCCGAGGTACTGCAAGCTACCTTAATCATTCCCATTATCCTGGCTTTCGCTTTCGGGGGGCTCTTCCTCTACATGCGCTCCCGTAAAAAGAAGGGAGTGAATGACTCGCGGTACGCGGCGGCTTAGTTCCGAGACAAAAGAGGGGATAGCCTAGGTATTTCTGTCCCATCACGTAGCTAATCACAGCTTCTGTTCTTCCCGAATTGGAAAAGCCCTTTTAAGGCTGTTTTTAAGAAAATAGCCTTAAAACAGAATGCTAAGACAAAGAGCAGGCAGCTTCATGGGGTACTTCCCTGATGAAGCTGCCTGCTCTTGCTTAGGAAGCTTCTGGAAACTTTCTAGAACAGTAAAGTAGCCTTTTTACATATTTTCCACCCTTCGTTTTGGGCCTGCTTTTGCTAAAACAGGCTCAAAACAGTTTTTTTGAGGAAAGGGGCTTCTGAAGACTGAGTAAAACAAAACGATCACATGTTCAAGTTAACAGGCAAAACAGCCGTAATCACCGGAGGCGGAAGCGGGATAGGCAAGGCCATTTCCCTCCTCTTCGCCCAACAAGGTGCCGAAGTACATATTCTGGAACTCCACGCAGACAACGCGCAGGAAACCGTCTCCCAGATTGAAACCGCTGGTGGTACGGCCAGAAGCCATGCCTGTGATGTAAGCCGGCAAGAACAGGTGAAGGCTGTTTTCCTATCTATTTCCTGCGTTGACATTCTGGTGAATAACGCCGGTATCGCCCACGTAGGAAATCTGGAGAAAACCACGGAGGAAGATTTAGACAGAATCTACCAAGTCAATGTAAAGGGAGCCTATAATTGCCTGCAAGCGGCCGTTGCGCTCATGAAAGAACAAGGCCGCGGCGTTATCCTGAACATGGCTTCCTGGCTAAACCAGCCATAAAGCAAGGAAGGCTAGAAGACTGGAGAAAAGACATAAAAGCTTTCGCGGAGCATGAGCATGTACTGTGCAAAATATCAGGAATGGTGACCGAAGCCGATTGGAAAAGCTGGCAACGGAGCGACTTTACTCCTTTCCTGGATACGGTGGTGGAAACCTTCGGGGTGCAGCGGCTCATGTTCGGCTCAGACTGGCCGGTTTGCCTCCTGGCCGGAGCGTATGAGGAAGTGCTGGGAATTGTGGAAGACTATTTCTCGGCCTTCAGCCAAGAGGAGCAGGCGCTTGTGTTGGGGGAGAACGCAAACCGTTTTTATAAACTTAACCCATAAACGCCACCCAACACTGGGGCGTTCAACAACAGGTATGGACTTACACTTAGCAGGGAAAATCATCATTGTGTCTGGTGGCGCAAAGGGCATTGGAAAGGCCATCGTGAAAGTCTTGGCGCAGGAAAATGCCATTCCGGTCATCATTGGTAGGCGCGAGGCCGATAATGAAGAGGCCATAAACGAAGTAAAACAGGAGGGCGGAAAAGCATTTCAGGTAGTTGCCGAACTTAGCGATCCGCAGGAATGTAAGCAGGCCATTGAGGCGGTGCGGAAACAGTTTGGGCGGATTGATGGCTTGGTGAACAACGCGGGGCATAACGACGGAATCGGTTTGGAGAACGGCAGCTATGAAGGGTTTCTCACCTCGCTGCACCGCAGCCTTATTCATTACTATCTGCTCGCCCACCACGCCCTGCCAGCGCTGATTCAATCCCAAGGCAGTATTGTAAACATAAGCTCTAAAGTGGCGGAGACGGGCCAAGGGAATACCTCTGGCTACGCCGCCTCCAACGGCGGACGTAACGCCCTCACCCGCGAGTGGGCCGTAGAACTGCTGAAGTACGGAATAAGGGTAAACGCCATTGTGGTAGCCGAGAGTTGGACGCCCCAGTATGAGAGCTGGATTCAGACGCTGCCAAACTCAGCCGGAAAGCTCCAGGAAATCACGTCCAGAATTCCCCTGGGGAACCGCATGACTAGCCCAGAGGAGATTGCCAACACGGTGGCCTTTCTGCTGTCAGATAAGTCCAGCCACACCACCGGGCAGTTCATTCACGTAGATGGCGGCTATGTTCATTTAGACCGAGCCCTTTAAGAAGTAGTATCTCTATTTGCCGCCTAACTCTTCACCAGAAGGGGAGCCGGTCTTTTCTGGTTGCGAATATTTTTAGCAAAATTCTCCTGATTCATACCAAAAATGGAAGTAAATTTGTAGCCCGCTTTCCACCACTAAGTAATTGGGCAGAAATAACAGGATCTTTTAGCCTTCCGCAGAAGGCCTCTAGTAAAGAAGGGGAACCCTACTGATGCGTTTTAAGGCTGTTTTTTGGAAAACAGCCTTAAAACGCAAAAACCTGTGAGGTCTCCAAGACCTCACAGGTTTAGACGCAACTGGCGCGAGACTAAAGTCTCGTGACAAAGGATGAAGCGAGTCTCCAGACTCGCCGGGAGCCACCAGTAAGTAGGATAGCGTAACATCAAACATCAGGAAGAAGTACAGGAAAGTGCCTTAAGGGAATGCTGGGTGCAAGCTCTTTGAGAAAGAGAGAAGTAGTGGAGAAAAGAATACAAGAAGTAGTGACCGGTACTGAACCCAAAGATTTTTTCAAGCAGAAAAGAAGCCCCGCCGAAATAAAGGAGGCTGTTTTTCTGCCGTTTTTCCCAATCTGGTGTGAAACCTTGTTCGCTGTCCAGGAGCCGGTGGAACCAGTACTGTACGTAGATGCCAGCGCTGGTTTGGGTTTGCAGGAAGCAGGCGAATGGCCCGTCTCGTTTAAGGTTCTGAAAAGTATTTTCGCCCGCACGGGTGGTCGCATAGACCTGAACAAAGTGGTGCAGCCTTTTCTGTATGAAGGAAACAAAGCCCTGGCCCCAACGCTTCCGCAGTTAGCCGAAGAGCTTCCCTTTTACCCAGAACTCCACCAAAAACCATTGTTCCTGCATGAGCCTGAGAACGTGGCTGTGCTACAGGAACAGGACACGAAGGCTTCTGCGGTTTTCCTGTTTGTAGACCCCTTTGGGAATAAATTCTCCCAGGAACTCTGGGCACGTCATTTAAAACTCGGGAAAACCGATTTTCTGCTGCTGTTTGACTACAAAAAAGTGGCGGCTGCCTTGAGCAACCAAAAAGCCCCCAATCACTTGCAAGCCCTGTTGGGCGAACGGCTTTCTGGTCTGCAACGCTACTTTGCCAAAACCAGTAATCCTGCCAAAAAAGAGGCCTACGCCTTGAAAGCGTTTTCAGCCTGTTTACAGGAAAAAGGCCTCAATTCGTCGCGGTTCAGAATCAATGTGCCGGGCAAAGACCAAAGCAGCCACCAGGTATGGTTTGTCTCTAAAAGTGACCTGGCGCATACCAGGTTCAAAGAGTTGCTGTTGCCCTTCTGCGAGGTGCAGGAAGACGGCGTTCCGGTATTTGGCGCTAACCTGAAAACGGTGCGTTTGCTGGTGCCAGAATACGCTAAATATTTAGAATTTTCTTTGGTGAACCTAATGGAAGACCTTGTGCAAAATGCGTCTGTCTACAACAGCATGGTACTGGAGAAAATCTATGAAAAGCACAACGTGGGCAAGCCCTACAGCAAAGCCAATTACCAAACCGCTTTCGAGAAACTGAAGGAACAAGGCAAGATCACGTTGCTCAACCCCAAAACCGGGCAGTTGGTGTACAAACTCACTTCGGCCTGCCGCATTAAATTCAAGGTATAAGCACTAAGACACAAATGATGATACATTTTTTTCTTTGTCCTCCCGGGAGGACAGAATGTATGTCATCTTCTGTTTAGATACGGAAGCGTGTTTCCTTCCCAGCACCGCCAAGTCAGATAAAGGTGCTGTTTTTATGCTGTTTTTGAGAAATAAGCGTTAAAACAATACCGCTGAAGTAGCCTCTAACCCAAGAAGGAACACTGGCCTTCTCTAAATCCTTGTTCCTGAAAAAAGAACACAAGCTCTTAGACATCCTTTTCAGGCATCCCTATATTTGCCTGATATTTCCCTTTAATTATGACCGCCGCCCCTTCTTTATCTGCTTTCGCTGCGCTTGAAGCCTCTTTGACAGGTGAATTGTTTTACAATGATGCCTCCTCGCTAGACCAGGCCCAGAAAATGGTGTATTCCACTGATGCCTCGGTGTACCAGGAAAAGCCCGTGGCGGTCGCCATTCCCAAGACGGAGGACGATCTGAAGCAGCTTATCCAGTTTGCGAACCAGCACCAGATCACGCTTATTCCCAGGGCGGCCGGAACATCGCTGGCGGGCCAGGTGGTAGGGAACGGATTGGTGGTGGACATCTCTAAAAACTTCACCCAGATTCTGGAAGTGAACGCAGCCGAACACTGGGTGCGCGTACAACCCGGCGTGATTCGGGATGACCTGAATGCCACGCTCCGGCCCCACGGAATGTTGTTTGGGCCGGAGACCTCAACGGCCAGCCGGGCCATGATTGGCGGCATGATCGGGAACAACTCCTGCGGCTTGCATTCCATAGTGTGGGGAGACACCAGAACGCATTTACTTTCGGCCAAGGTATTGCTCAGTGATGGCTCTGAGGCCGAGTTCAAGCCGCTGACCCACCAGGAACTTCAGCAGAAACTGACGCTCCAGAACCTGGAAGGCGAGATCTACCGAAAAGTCTATGGCCTGATCAGTGACCAACGCAACCGCACCCTTATTGAAGAGAATTACCCCAAGAAAACGCTGACCCGCCGGAACACCGGCTACGCCTTGGATTTTCTGGTAGATGCAGGTGCCGGGCCCGAAGGGCAGACGACCCTTGATTTATGTAAGCTCCTGGCCGGCTCTGAAGGAACTTTGGCCTTTGTGACCGAAGCCAAATTGAATCTGATTCCCCTGCCGCCCAAAGAGGAAGGGTTGGTGTGCGTGCACTTCAACTCATTGGCCGAAGCCCTGGAAGCCAACATCATCATCCTGAAGCACCAGCCTATGTCTTCTGAGTTGGTGGACAAGTACATCATGGACTTCACCAAGGGCCACCGCACCTATGATGCCAACCGGTTCTTCATTGAAGGCGACCCGGCGGCATTGCTCATGGTAGAGTTCATGGCCGACAGCCAGGATACCATCACCGAGAAAGCCGCCGCCATGATTGCCGATCTGAAAGCCGCGGGCTTGGGCTATGCCTATCCGGTGGTACGCGGCGCGCTCACCAAACCCGTTTGGGATGTTCGCAAAGCCGGTCTGGGATTGATCCGGAACCTGCCCGGTGATACCCAGCCCGTCAATTTGATTGAAGACTGTGCCGTGTCGCCGGAGGACTTGCCCGCCTATATTGCTGAGTTGAAACAAGTACTGGACAAGCACAACCTACAGGCTTCTTACTACGCCCATGCCGGGGCCGGCGAGCTGCACGTGGAACCCATGATCAACCTCAAAACCAACGAGGGAAAGCGGCTCTTCCGCACGGTGTTGGCAGAGACCACAGCCCTGGTCAAGAAATACAACGGCTCCCTCAGCGGCGAGCACGGCGACGGACGCCTGCGCGGCGAGTTCATCCCGCAGGCCTTGGGGCAGGAAGTGTACCAACTCCTGAAAGAGGTAAAACAGATCTTCGACCCTAAACATATTTTCAATGCGGGCAAGATTGTGGACACGCCGCCCATGAACGAGTTCCTGCGGTACGAGGAGCGACCCGCCCAGCAACTTATCCCCGTTGAGACCCTGTTTGATTTCTCCAAACAGGAAGGCATTCTCCGGTTGGCTGAAAAATGCTCCGGCTCCGGCGATTGCCGCAAGACGCACGTGAGCGGCGGAACCATGTGCCCTAGCTACATGGCTACCCGCCAGGAAAAAGACACCACCCGCGCCCGGGCCAACATCCTGCGCCAGTTCTTGACCAATTCAGACAAAGTCAACAAGTTTGACCACAAGGAAATCAAAGAAGTGATGGATCTGTGTTTGAGCTGCAAGGCCTGCAAATCTGAATGTCCGTCCAGCGTAGACGTGGCCAAGATGAAAGCCGAGTTCCTGCAGCACTACCATGACGCCAACGGCATTCCGCTGCGCACCCGCATGGTGGGCAACTTTACCAAAATGCAGCAGTTGGCTTCCCTTGTGCCCGGGGTCTACAACTTCTTTATCACCAATTCTACCACCGGTAAACTGATAAAGAAAACGGTGGGCTTCGCAACAGAACGTTCCTTGCCAACCGTTGGCAAGACTACGCTGAAGAGTTGGTTTAAGAAATGGCAGAAGGAGCATGCCGGACAAACTAACAACGGCAAGCCGGTGTACCTGTTCTGCGACGAGTTCACCAATTACAATGATGTAGAAATAGGCCAGACGACCGTCAAATTACTTACTGCCCTGGGCTACGAAGTGCAGATTCCAGAGCACCTGGAAAGCGGCCGTACCTACTTGTCTAAGGGCTTAGTGCGCGATGCCAAGGAGATTGCCATCAAAAATGTGCAGTTGTTGAGCAAAGCCCTGGCAACGGGGATTCCGTTGATCGGGATTGAGCCCTCGGCCATTCTGACCCTGCGCGATGAATACCTGGATCTGGTACCAGCTGATCTGGTGCCTGCCGCCAGCAAAGTAGCCGCCAACTCTTACCTTTTAGAGGAGTTTTTGCTAAAAGAGGCCGAAAAAGGAAACATCACCGCAGACGCTTTCACCCAGGAGAAAAAGCAGATCAAACTACACGGCCACTGCTACCAGAAATCGCTTCAGGTGCTTGCGCCCACAGAGAAAATCCTTTCATTGCCGCAGAACTACCAGGTGGAGATGATTCCCTCTGGCTGCTGCGGCATGGCAGGTTCCTTCGGGTATGAAAAAGAACACTATGATGTCTCCATGCAGATTGGGGAATTGGTGCTCTTCCCGGCGGTGCGGAATGCTGCCCCAGAGGTACTCATCGCCGCCGCCGGAACCAGTTGCCGCCACCAGATAAAGGATGGAACCTCCAAAAAAGCCCTGCACCCCGCTGAGATCCTATGGCAGGCCTTGGCAGCCTCAAGTACGAATAGGTAGAGAAAATGCTCTTCTTAAACCGGCGCACCAATAAACCATGCGTTCAGCGTAGTAGCTACTACCCCCTATTAAATGATGTATGTGCCTGTGAGGAGATGGCAGGGCGCAAAACCCAACCCCTCCCAGGCTCCTCTTGCAGGGAAACTTTTGCTGATGTCGCTGCTGCGGAGTGCCACTCCGCCGGGAGCCACGGGCAAAAGAAGGGGAGTAGAACTCCCCGGCAGGTTGCTTCCGGAGTGGAACTCCGGAAGAGCGGGTGGGCAATACAACCAATAGCTGCTATCTTTCTTGGTACTTTTACTGCTGCCATTACTTACTTTCCCCAGTTCCAGTCTTCCCCGAGCGCTTACCGCCAGAGATGAAACAATACAGCACGTGCACCCACGCAAAAAGCAGCCAAGCCAAGGGAACAGCAAACCGCGTGCCCCTGCTAATACCCACGCAGAAGCAGCCAAGCCAAGGGAACAGCAAACCGCATGCCCCTGCTAATCTCTCCAAAGAAGCGGTTCCAGGCAAAGGCTAAAGCGCAGAAAGGAAACCAACAGCGTTTTAAGCCCCTTTTCAGAAAAGTAGCCGCTTTTTGGATATAAGAACAGAATTACTTCATGCGCTATTGTCCTTCTGAAAGGATCTTGCGGGCAAACCAGCATAGCTTCAAAAGAGTGTTCATCCGTGCCCCACCAAAATAAATCCTTCCAGGAAGACAGAGGCGTTTATGCGCTGTTTTTAAGAAAAGGGCTAAAAAACGGAAGCTTGCTGCGAAGGGCACTTTACTTCTTTAATACCCGCTCCAATTCTTCCAGCATGGCAGGGCGGCGGGGGAACTGCTCTTTTAAGCGTTGGGCCACGGCTTTTATTTTTTCTTTTCCTTCCGGAAGGTTTTCCATGACCTGTTCCATTTTACGGGCCAAACTTGCATACTCGCTTCGGCCGTTGGCTTTTTGACCGTACGCCTCAAAGGCAGGAAGATACAATCTTAGTAATTCTGAGGGATAATGCGGGGCTAAATACGGGTGATACGCGAGCGTGGCGTCTAAACTATTTTCTTTTTGAACCAGGGCCAGCAGGCGATCCCAGTACTTTTCCTGGATGTACACCTGGCCAAGTTTGGGCAGCAGCGGTGGGTGGGCGGGCCGCCAGTAACCGCTCTTCTGTTTTTCCCAGGTCTGGGTAATCTCCTTGATAGTATCTGAAATGTATTTTTCAATGGTTTTCTCCCACTCGTCTGGCGGGAAGGTGGCTTTCCATTGTTGGTAGTAGTCTGAGTTAAACCAGGAGTCAAAGGCGAATTGACGGGCTAACCGCCGAATGGTGGGGGTATCCTGCTCCAGATAGGCGATGCGCAGGAGTTGTTTTTCCCATTCCATGACCGTGCCGGGGTGGCCTTTGCTTTCGGCTAGGGAGATGCCGTCGGCTAGTAGTTTTTTGGCCCCGGCGTACTCTTTGTTGCTGATGGCTTTTTCTACCTGGGCCTTCCGAATGGCCACCACCTCTAAGTGCTGTTGCTGTTGGGCTTCGGCTTCTTCGGGTCTGCCAATGGAAGCTAGAAACGTAACTTTTCTGGTTAGGAAGAATTCTTTCTGGTAATCATCATACCGGCCGGTGAGCCTGGAGATCTGGTTGTCCAGATAGTTCAGGAACTCATCTGATTTTTGCAGCAGCAGAGCCAAACCGGAAAGTATGTCATACAGCTCATACCCAAAGTCATCGTAGTTGAAGTAGTCTGGGTGGTTGAGTTCTTGCAGCAAGAATGCATAGATCTCCTGTTTCAGGTCTGTGGCGGCCTGGGGAGCCTGGGCAATGCTGGCTAAAAGTTCAGTAGTGTCATAAAGCGTGTCGCTTAGTTTGCCAGAAGAGTCATCGGCATATTTTACCACCTCCAGCATTTCTTTCAAGACTGCTTTGGCTAAAGCAAAGGCATCTACAAAATTTTGCCTGGTGATGTTTTGGTGGCCCATGGCCAGCAATTTGCCTACTTCTTTGGCTACTCCGTTGGCACCCCGGTAACTGATGTAACCGGGGTCGCTGTGTTGGCGGATGGCTTTTTTCAAGACTTCGGCGTACTTTTTCGCTACATCAATCCGGTCGTCTTTGTCGGCAAAGTGTAGCTCGAAATCAGATTTAAAGCCTTTGTTTTTAGCGGCGTATTGCCGGACGAAATCCTGGTATTCGGCTACCGTGATGGTCTTGAGCAGGTGTTCAAATACATTTCTCCCCCTTTTTTCTGTGGGTGGGGCCTTGGTGGGCTTCTTGCTTTCGGCCCTTACGGCATATAAAACCGCCACTACGTGTTTGCAGAGGTCACCGTCATAGGGGCAATCACAGAAGTACTCTTTCACTTCTCCTTTCTTGCCCAGCTTCAGCTCAACCTGGTACAACTCGGTGCCTTCTACCTCGGCCTGCCACACCTGTGCATCCGTTTCCTCCAGCATAGTGACAGCCTGCGCACTATAGTATTGCTGGCCACGCTGTAGAATGGAAGGAGGGGTCTGGGTTTCAAAGTTCTGTAGGGTTAGCATGCAGAATAGGAGTAGTTTTTACAGACCTGATTGTACTCACTAAACGAACAGGAAGTTTACGTTTTAAAAGGAATTGTTGGGTTCTTATTTTGGCTAAATGCTGCGCCGAAGTTGATTTCTGTAGGGTTTTTATCATCTACGCATTATCCGCGGCATACCACTCGGCAAAGGCGTTCTCGGTTTCCCAGAGTTTGAGGTTATGTAACCGTACTGGCGCTGGTAATTGCGGTTGCAATTGGTCTTTGATGTACAGGAGCAGGTTTTCACAGGTAGGTTGAAAGGAGGTGAGCATCAATTTGTGGCCTTGTTCTTCCAGTACCGAGATCAAAGCTTCAGAGCCTCCTTCCCGCAGCAGCAGGGCATGGTCTACTTGTTGCAGCACGTGCGTGTTCACTATGTCCTTCAAGTCTCCAAAATCCAGTACCATGCCCTCTTTGGGATGCTTTTCTTTGACTAGGGGGGTGCCGATGATGGTTACTTCAAGTTTGTAAGAGTGCCCATGAATATGGCGGCAGGGGCCGTCATAATGCCTTAAGGCGTGCGCCGCTTCAAAGGTGAAGCGGCGGGTTAATCTAATTCGGGTCATGTTTTACTTTACACGGATCAAGGCCGCTTCCAGCAGTTGGTCTTCGGCCTCCAGTAATTCTTCCAGCATGATCACTCTTTTCTCCAGTTCTTCCATGGTAAACAGCGTGGGCAGTAGTTGCTTGTAATACCCGATGCCTTGTTGCAGGTTTTGCCAGAAAGACTGCAGGTACTTTTCCTGTTTGTCGGTGAGGGTTTCCAGTTGCTCGGCTTTTTTGTTTTTCCAGTAGTCAATGTACAGCTTCAGTTCGTTGATGAACACATGCGGCCGGTAGGTCTGGTTTAAGGCATTGAAGCGGCCGTAGATGTGGTCTACCATCTCCTGCAGTTTGAAGATGCCCGAGAAAAAGGCCAGGTTGGGGCCAGGGCAGATGGCGACGGGTTTACTCACGGCTTTCTTCCCCAGGTTATATACCAAAGATGCGGTATTCGCCAATCCTTCGCAGAGGCATTCCTTGGCGAGAATCTTGTTTTCCTCGGTTTTGTAGGCGGCTGGGGTTAAACCCTGGGTCTGCAGTTGCTCTAATTTACGGCGCTGGAATTTGCGGGAGGCGGTACACAAAGGCTCATCCGTGAATTCAGTGCTGGAGACCAGGTGCTTCTTCAAGCAGGGGCTGCCAGGTTTGCCTTTGTCAATGCGGGTATGGGTGAGTTGCTCGCTGGTGGTGCCGCGCAGGGCGTTGAACGGAACGCCCAGGGGCGAAATGGGGCTCAGGTACAAATCCTCGGCTTTGGCCTTGGCTAATTGCGTAAGGGTTGCAGCGTCTACGGTGCTGGCTTCGGGCACCAGCAGGAACGGGGTTCCCCAGCCGGTGGCGTCAAATCCGTAGTGTTCCAGTAAGAAGTGGTGCTCGGCGGTTGTGCCAATACCGCCTTGCACGGTAAAGCGTTGCACCGGGGCTGCGGCGGGTAGTTCCAGTCCTTTGGCGGTGAAGGCCGCCTGGTACATCGCCCAGAGTTCGGCTTTCAGCGCGGCACGGTTATTCTTGAAGTCCTCCAGAATGGGCCCCAGCAGAATGCCATCGGTGGCGAAGGCGTGGCCGCCGCAGTTCAACCCAGACTCCACCCTGAACTCAGACACCCAGATGCCTTTCTTCGCCAGAATCTTGCCCTGCACCGCCGCTGACCGGTAATCGCTTACTTTGATGATGACCTGCTTTTCGAACTCGCCCTGCGCATTGGGGTAAAAACACGGGAACTGCTCTAGGTAACTGAACAGGCGCGGGTTCATGCCCGCCGAGAAAACAATGGAAGAACGCACGGTACTCCGGGCAAATCCGCGGAGGGCGGCCAGGGCATCTGAATATTCCTGGGGCAGGGGCGAGCCGTCTGGGGCGTAGTTGGTTTTGTCCAGCTTGGTCATGATGTTCACGTCAATGCTGCCGGGCACCACTGCTTCACGCAGTTGACCCTGCAAGAAGTGACGGTACGGTTCATCGGTGGTCTGGAGCATCTGCCGGTACAAAACCCGGAGGGGCGAGGTGTCTGGCAGCAGCTCAAAATACTTGGTCAGTTGGGTGCCGGGCGCAAACTCCTCGGCGCGCACTTTCTCCAGTTGCTCTTTCACCAGCTCATCTACCAAATTCAGGTAAGCCGTGACGCGTTGGGCGCGGTAATCGTCCTGTTTTTCAGAAACAGGCACAAAAGGTTTTTGGTACAACGAGGCGTAATACAGCCGCATCTCTTCCAGAAGGCGGTCATCGGCCAGTGATAGCACCGAGGAAATGCCGTACCGGGCTACTTTTAAAGGTGAATCAATGGAAAAGGCTAATCCCATGACTGGGATGTGGAAGGTATGGAGCGATTGGAAGGACATGGTGTTGCAAGAAAAAGGTGAATTTCCTCTAGGTTGGAAGTGGGCACAAGGTAGGGGAGAAAGGGGGTGGGGAAGATGAGGAGATCCAGTGGTTTAGGTGATCCTGGTCATTGCAAGATAGCCGGATTTATATATGGGAGTTGGTAAGAGGGCCTTTGGGGTACCAAGAAAGTTTGCGGGAAAGTAAGCTAGATTCCAAAGGTTCACTCTGTTCCAGCTTTCGTATAAAGATTGGCGTAATCTTGTAGAGGAACTCAGGATTGCCTTAGAAACAACAATGCCAGACACTTCACCTCCCCAAACCAAACGTTCTGCCCCAGCGAAACCTACTTTTAGAGAGGCCTTCCTGTTCTGGCTGAAACTGGGCTTTATCAGTTTCGGCGGGCCGGCGGGGCAGATTGCCATCATGCACGCTTATCTGGTGGAGCAGAAACGCTGGGTATCAGACACCCGGTTTCTGCACGCGCTCAATTACTGCATGCTGTTGCCCGGGCCAGAGGCGCAGCAGTTGGCCACCTACCTGGGTTGGCTCATGCACGGGGTGCGCGGCGGACTAGTAGCGGGCATTTTCTTTGTGCTGCCCTCGGTATTCATTCTGCTGGGCTTGAGCACCGCGTACGTGAGCTACGGAACCATACCGTGGGTAGCGGCGCTGTTTTATGGCTTGAAACCGGCGGTGGTGGCCATTGTGGGGCTGGCTTTGTTCAAGATTGCGGGAAAGTCGCTCAAGCGTTGGGTGCATTACGTGCTGGCGCTGCTCAGTTTCGGGGCCATTTTCTTCCTGCAAGTACCTTTTCCGCTGATCATCTTGAGCGCGATTATGTTGGCGGTGATTTTGCGAAAAGTAGCCCCAAATCTGTTCCAGGAAAAAGAGACAAACCAAAAGCAAGCCGAGGATGAGGAAACCTATTTCCTGCACGCCGGCAGCGAGGTGGTGGGCAACGGTTTTAGCTGGGGCAAAAGTCTGCTCCGGCTGGGCATTACGGTGGTGCTCTGGGCCGTACCAGTGGGGCTGTTTTACTACCTGACCCAGGAGTTTCCTTTCTGGGACCACCTCATCACGTTCTTCACCAAAGCCGCCCTCGTCACATTTGGCGGCGCCTATGCCGTGCTTCCGTACGTGGCCCAGGTAGCGGTGGAGAAGTTTGGGTGGCTCTCGCGTTTTGAAATGATAGACGGCTTGGCCCTGGGCGAAACCACGCCCGGCCCGCTCATCATGGTGCTGACCTTTGTGGGATTCATGGCGGGCTTCAACCATTACGGCGGCTCGCTGGCCATGGGTGCGCTGGGTTTGTTCACCACCACCTTCTACACCTTTCTGCCTTGCTTTTTCTTCATTTTGGCCGGAGCCCCCATCATTGAACGCACCCGCGGGAACGCCGCTGTAAAATCAATTCTTGGCGTGGTGACCGCCACCGTGGTAGGCGTGGTGCTGAACCTGACCGTCTACTTCGGCACCGCCGTCCTTTTCCCCCAGGGGATCAACCTGCGGGCCTTAGATTACTTCGCCCTTCTCTGGATGAACATTTCCTTTCTGGCCATGTACCGCTTTAAGGTAGGCATGGTGCTCTGGATTAGCATTAGTGCTCTTGCTGGCCTGCTGCATTATCTCCTGTTTTCCGCCTGATTTTCAGAAAAGAAGACTAAACTGGCTATCTGTTTTAAAATTTATTTGCCTGATCTTTAGAAGGTTGAGGAGTGTATATTAAAATTTCCTAATCTTTTGTTTGCATGTATCGTAGGAAACTACTCTATTTGTCTACTACATCTATAGAGATTAAGAGTATCTAAGTTGCTTCAGAGGTTTAAGGCACAACAAAACAGGTGAAGCCTGGCCTTTTCTCTTCTTCTGGTGTGGAACTAGGAACCAAGGGCGTGTGGCTGAGTAGCGAAGCAAAGACCGGCAAAGTCTTTTACAGCGGTTCCATTCCGCCCATGACCGCAAACCGCCTGCACCCAAAGTGCTCCGCGGCAGTGGGGAAGAAACCTACCGCGAAGCGTTTCAGGGCTGTTTTCAGAAAACCAGCCCTGAAACGGTAGGGAGGAGTAGGGTGGGCAAGAGACGGCAAGCCATCTGCAGGTTTGGACGATCCGTCTCTGCCGCCTTACTGAAAACCAAACTCTAAAACACCAATTGGAAAACTACCAAAGACCTACTACCCGCAATTGCCCTACGGTTTAACCCGCCAAAACCAGAACAATGATATGATGGCATTACCCGTGCAAAGCCAACCGCCAACCTAATCACCACTAACTTTTTACCACTATGAAAACCGATGTCTTCTCAAAGAGAACCCACAAACGAATGCAGGGCCACTTCTCTGGCTTTGGCTGTTGTTGTTGCCGCTAATCGCCTTCAACCCGTTTTTCCCTTCTTTATTTTTACAAGACATCATTCCATGAAACCAAAATATTTACTTCTCCTTCATTTCCTTTTTCTTCCTCTGGCAGTCCTGCGCGCGCAGGAAACCAATCTGGTGGAAATCAGCGGCCGGGTAACCGACCAAGCCAGCAAAGAACCCTTGCCCGGGGTGAGTGTGTACGTGCGCGGCACCGTGACCGGCACCGCCACCAGCCTCACCGGTGATTTCACCCTTAAAACCCGCTTGAAGTTTCCGTTTACGCTGGTGGTTTCTTTGGTGGGATTTCAGCCGCAGGAGTTTGCCATCACCGAGCCCGGTTCCCGGCTGGACATTGCCTTGGTCACCCAAACCCTGCTGGGGAAAGAAGTGGTGGTGACCGCCTCCCGCGTAGAGGAAAGCATCTTGAAATCGCCGGTGGCCATTGAGAAACTGGACATCAGGGCCATCAAGGAAACGCCCGCCCCCAGCTTTTATGATGCCCTGGAGAACGTGAAAGGCGTGCAGATGACCACCAGTAGCCTCACGTTTAAGGTGCCCAATACGCGTGGCTTCAACATTCCCAATAACTTCCGGTTCATGCAGTTGGTGGATGGCGTAGACATGCAGGCGGCCACTTTGGGCGTTCCGCTGGGCAATGCCATCGGGCCCACCGAACTGGACATTGAAAGCGTGGAGATTACCCCGGGCGCGGCTTCGGCGCTGTACGGCATGAACGCCATCAACGGCATGGCCAACCTCATCACCAAAAGTCCTTTCCTGTACCAGGGATTGAGCGTGTACCAGAAAACCGGCGTGAACCACGTAGACGGCCTTGACGCCGAGCCCAGCATCTTGTCTGAGTTTGCCGTACGGTACGCTAAAGTGTTAAAGGACAAGTTCGCTTTCAAGATCAACGCCAGCTACATGAACGGCACCGACTGGCGCTCCAACACCACCACTGACCAGAACCCCAACCACCTGAATACCGCCAACCCATCTTTTCCGGAACTGGCCGGAGCCAACAATCCCGCCTATGATGCCTGGAACAAGTACGGCGACGAGAACAACAATGCCGTGACCATCAGTGGCGTGCCCTACGGTGGCAAGAACCAGACCTTTCTGGTGCGTAGAACCGGATATTGGGAGAAAGGCATTGTGAGCCCCAGGGTAGACAACCTGAAGGTTGATGCCGCCCTGCATTACCGCCTTGGTGATAACGCCGAACTTTCTTACGGTTACCGCATTGGCAAGATGGATGGCGTGTTCCAGCGTGGCAACAAGATTCAGTTAGACAACGTGGTGGTGCAGAACCACCGCTTAGAACTGCGGGGAGCCAATTACTTCCTGCGGTCTTACCTGTCCATTGAGAATACCGGCGACTCGTACAACGTGAAGCCCATGGTAGACAACCTGGACATCACCAGCGGCGGCGCTAACAGCGAGTGGGGCGCTAAATTCAAGACCGTTCTGCAAACCCAACTGAGCGCCGGAACAGATCTGGCCACTGCCATGCAATTGGCCCGGCAAGCCGCCGATGTCGGTAGGGTAGAGCCGGGAACCCCGGCATTCAATGCCTTGAAGAACACCATCAGGGGCATCAACAACTGGGATCATGGCAAGGTGATTCCAGGGGCCCCGGCCACCGGCGGCGCTTTGCTCACCCAGAAAAGCCGCCTTTACCACACAGATGCCCAATGGGATTTCGCGGATCGGATCAAGTTTGCCAACGTGCTGGTGGGCGCCGATGCCCGGGTGTATGAGGTCATCCCAGACGGGAACAACTTCGTGGATTTCACCCGGCCCATTGAACAGCGCACGCAGCCCGGCGGAGACAACGTGTACTACAAGAAATTCGGGGCGTTCGCGCAGGTGACTAAGACGTTCCTGGCCGATAAATTAAAGGTGTTCGGCTCCCTGCGGGTAGATTACAACCCCGAGTTTGACCCAAAAATCAATCCGAGGATTGCGGCCGTGTACACGCTGTCTGAGTCGCACAACTTCCGGGTATCGTACCAGAACGGGTTCCGTTTTCCGGCCCTGTTTGAGGCGGTTTCTTACGTGAACAACGGAAACGTGCGCCGGGTAGGGGGCTTGCCGTTCATCAACGAAGGCTTGGGTTACCTAGATAATTCCTACACGCTGGCCTCGGTGAACGATTTCAACGCCGCCGTGAACAAAGACGTGACCGCCGGTTTAACCACCAACGAAGCCGCCCTGAAAAACCGCGAGGTGTTGCAGGTGACCAGCTTATCGGCCACCCGGCCGGAGCAGATCAACTCTTTTGAGGTGGGCTACAAGAGCGTGTTGTTTGACAATAAACTGGTGCTGGACATTGACGCTTACACCAACGTGTACGACGGCTTTTTAGGGCAGGTGGAAGTAGCGGTGCCGAAAAGCAATACCGTGCAGGTGGGCACCGACGAAGCCGTGATTGCCATGCTGGCCGCTAACCGCACCGGGCAGCAGACCCGCTACCGCGTGTACACCAATGCCAAAAACAAGTACAACAACTACGGCTCTTCGCTGGGACTTACCTACAACTTCTACCAGAAATTCACCCTGTCTGGGAACGTGAACTACAATGCCATCAAAACCAATGAGGAGAAAGACATCTTCGTGACGGCCTTCAACACGCCCAACTGGATCACCAACGTGTCCATTGGGAACCGCGAAGTTCTGAAGAACCTGGGCTTTAACGTGGTGTGGCGCTGGCAGGATTCTTTTCTGTGGGAAAGCCCGCTGGCCAACGGAACCGTGCCAAGCTACAGCACCGTAGATGCCCAAGTCTCGCTTAGGGTGCCGGAAAGCAAAATCACCATCAAAACGGGGGGCACCAACCTCTTCAACCAACGCTACATCCAATATGCCGCCGGGCCCACCATTGGCGGACTGTACTACGTGGCGGTAACCTTAGACGGGCTGTTGGCAAAGTAAACAGAGAAAGTGGAGTGTCATTAAAAGAGGCAAGCATGTACAATGCTTGCCTCTTTCAATTTAAGACCATGACCTTTTAGGGCTGTTTTTCTGAAAGGAGCAAAAAACTGATGCCCACATTTCCCTGTCGGTTTTTGACTGATTTTTGAGAAAGTAGGTCAAAAACATAAGAAACGGACGCCTGCGCCAGTCGTGGAGAATAGGCGAGGCGGTTCTACGATTTTCCCGTAGATAAAATGCACGTAAGATTCTTTCCTGGGAATTCTAGGAAGTAATATACCATTTGGTTTATTTTGCCCCATGAAATTAGCCCAGCCCACCAAATCAGAGCGTACGCGCCGGTTGATCATTGAGCGCTCGGCGGAGCTGTTCAACCAGAAAGGCTTTGCGGGAACCTCTTACCAAGACTTGATGCAGGCCACCGGCGTGACCAAAGGCTGCCTGTACGGGCATTTCTCCAGCAAAGAGGAACTGGCCGTGGCGGCCTTCGAGTTTGTGGCGCAGACCTTGATTGACCGGGTGGGCAGCGCCATTGCGCCGTATGAGAAAGCGGGCGAGCGGTTACGGGCCTTGCTCAGCTTTTACCGCACCTACCTCACCAACCCCATCATTGCGGGCGGCTGCCCCCTGCTCAACACCGCCGTAGAAGCCGATGACAACCACCCAGCCCTGCATGAACGGGTGGTGCACGTTTTGAACCGCCTGCACAAAGGTGTCCGGAACCTGTTGGAGTTAGGCAAAGCGCAGGGAGCCTTTCGGGCCTCCGCCGATACTTCTGCCATGGCCACGTTCTTCATTTCCAGCGTGGAGGGCGGCATTCTATTGGCCAAAGCCTACGGTGAGGAAAAACCGCTACAGACCGTGCTAGACCAACTGGAACGCTGGCTCCAACAGGAACTGGGTTCGTTTTAATCCTCTTTTCAGAAAATCGCCCCTAAAACATACTTGAAACTATGATACCCCAAACCACTTCTCCCAAGCCCTCGGTACTGGAAAGCCAGACCCGCATCCGCTTCGACCATTGCGATCCGTTTGGGCACTTGAACAACAGCGCCTTCCTCAACTATTTCCAGAACGAGCGCGAAGACCAGGTAGAAGCCGCGTACGGCTTGGACATTCACGCTTACTTCCGGAAGACCGGCCGCTCCTGGGTGGTGGGCCAAAACCAGATTGTGTACCTGAACCCCGCCGTGGTAAGGGAGTTGGTGACCATCCAGACCAGCATTAGGCAGGTCACCGATTCCAGCATGCTGGTGGAGCACCTCATGTTTGACGAGAAAAAGGAGAAACTGAAAGCCGTGCTCTGGACGAAGTTGGTGTACATAGACGTCCGGAAAACCGCCCGCGCCACCCATGAACCGGAGTTGATGGAACTGTTTGCGGAAGTGGTAGTGAAGGAGGAAACGCCCGCTTTGTTTGAAGACCGTGTGAGGCAACTGCGGGAGCAGATGAAGGCGGTTAGTGGCCAAAAGCCTTCCTGAGAGAACTGCCGTTTAGGGCTTAATTTTCAAAAAAGAGGCGGTAAACCGAGTTTCCTTCTCGTCTTTTCCCATGATTGAGAAAAGAACATTGCTTTCCTTCTTTGTCATCTTGGAACCTGTTTAGAGTTTTCATTCACCGGTATTTAAAACAATTCCTCTGGGGCAAGCATCCGGTTATACTCTTGTTTTGAGGCTATTTCTATGAAAACAGGCCAAAAACAAGAGGTTTAGTTGTACGCTGTCGCATGCAGATGCTTGTACCGTCGTTTTCAGGCTACTTTTATAAAAGTAGCCTGAAAACTCTAAACAGCTTCTTGGCAAGATCTTATGAACAAATTAGAGAAGCCTTGTAGTAAGCGCGATTACCGTTCGCCCGCAAGATCTTTCCAAGATGACAAAGGAGGGAAGGACTGATAAAATTCCCCTCCTCAGAGGGGGTAGTTCTGCTTTCCCATTCGTCTAAAAAGCAGAACCGTTTAGGGGCTGTTTTTACGAAAACAGCCCCTAAACGGTTTTAAGCAACAAGAGGGCCTTACAGAGTTAACGTACCTGCAATCTCTTTTAAGGCTACTTCTCCAATTTTAGCCAGATACAGGGCATTGCTGTACCGCACGGTGGCGTTCACATAGTTCAGTTGCGCGTCGCGTACCTCTACGGTGGTAATGCTGCCTAACCGGTATTTATCCATGGTAATGTCCAGGTTTTGGCGGGCGATGCGCTGGTTGTTCTCCTCTAAGCGCACCAAACTCAGGTTGGTCAGGTACGTCTGGTAGGCCGAGGCGAGCTGCGCGTTGATGTTCTGGTTTACCTGCTCAAGCTGCAACTGGGCACTGTTGATGAGAATGTTGGCGTTCTGCTCCAGGCGGCGCTGGTTGAAACCCGTGAAAATAGGCAATGAGGCGGAAACGCCGTACGTCAAGCCGTTCCCCGTGGAGAGCGTAGAGAAACCCAGGGCAGAGCGGTTCCGGTTAAAGTTGTAACCCGTATTCACCCCTACCACCGGGTAACGGTTGGCTCTTACCTGCTTTGCGTCCAGTTCGGCAATTCTGCGGTTCAGAACGGCGGCTTTGAGGGACGGATTCAGTTGGGCTGCCTGAGAAGACAGGCCTTCCAGTGTCAGTTGGTCATCAATTGTGATCGCATCTGGTACCCTAAACTGGATGTTCACATCACGTACTAGCAGCTCGTTCATTCTGATCTGCGTGTTGCGGTACAGCTCCTGTTGGCGTAAAAAGTTGGTAGTGTCTGTGTTGTAGTCTACCTGGGCATTCAGAACTTCCAGCCGGGCTGCCCGCCCAATCTCAAACCGGTTCTGGGCGGTGGTCACCCGCAGGCGGGAGAGGGAGATGGCCGTGTCATACGCTTTAAGCTGATGCTGTTGCTGCACCAGCTCGTAGAACGTGCTCGTCACATCGCCCACGCGGGTTAGAATGGTTAACTTCAGGTTCGCTTCGCCTAATTTCTCCAACTCCTGCAACTGCTCATACCGGGCAAACATGGCAAATCCGTTGAAAACCGTCCAGTTCAGGCCCACACCGTAGTTCAGGCTGGAGCCCTGTCCCCAGCTTACCTCGTTCACCTGGCCATCAGACCTGGTCTGGGAGCTGTTCTGGAGGGTATTGTTGTTCGTTAAGGTACCGCTCACGTTGGGCAGCATGCCGGCGTTGCCGCGGCTCACGTTGTTTTCAGCAATGCGCGCATCATTGGCAGATAGCTTGATGTCATAGTTACGCTCCAGGGCAATTCTGACGGCATCTTCAAGGGTCAGGATTTCCTGGGCCTTTGCCTCGCTGGCCCCCAGGAACAGGGTGAGGAGGAAAAGGCTCAGGAGACCAAATCTATTTTGTAACATAAAGGATTTCGTTCAGACAAATAATTAGTGGGCCACTGCTTTCTCGTACTCTTCAATGTGGTCAAACTCTGGGTGGTGTTTGCGTTCTTTAGACCACATAGAGTAGATGGCCGGAATCACGAACAACGTAAGCACGAGGGAGAAAATGGTGCCTCCCACAATCACCACCCCCATGCCCATGCGGCTTTGGGCCGCGGCACCCAAGGCCAGGGCAATGGGCAAGGCACCCAGGGCGATGGCCAAACTGGTCATGAGAATTGGGCGCAGACGGGCTTCAGAAGCTTCCAGAATAGCGTCCATCTTAGACTTGCCTTCCTCCCGCAACTGGTTTGCGAACTCCACAATCAAGATACCGTTCTTGGTTACCAGACCAATGAGCATGATTGTCCCAATCTGGCTGAAGATGTTCCAGGTTTGCCCAAACAGCCACAAGGACAGCATGGCTCCGGCTACTGCCATGGGTACGGTCAGGATGATGATGAACGGATCCACGAAGCTTTCAAATTGCGCGGCCAGGATCAAATAGATCAGCAACAGGGCCAACCCGAAGGCGAACATGGTATTTGACCCACTTTCCACAAAGTCCCGCGATTCGCCGCCCAGGTCGGTGGAGAAGGTTTTGTCCAGCACCTGGTCTCTGATGCGATCCATGGCCTCAATACCGTCGCCGATGCTCTTGCCCGGGGCCAGCCCTGCTGACACCGTGGCCGACAGGTACCGGTTGTTGTGGTACAATTGCGGCGGGCTGCTGCGTTCTTCCATGCTTACCACGTTGTCTAGCTGCACCAACTGGCCGGTAGAGCTGCGCACGAACAAGGAGGTCAAGTCCATGGGGTCGTTGCGGTCTGGGCGGTCAAACTGGCCCATGACCTGGTACTGGCGGCCGTTCATTAGGAAATACCCGAAGCGCTGACCGCTCAATGATAACTGCAAGGTCTGGGCTACGTCAATCACTGACACGCCCAGGCTTTGGGCTTTCTCGCGGTCAATGGTGATGTTGATCTCTGGTTTGTTGAACTTGAGGTTCACATCGGGCATCACAAAGGTTGGATCATTGTTGACCGCTTCCATGAACTCAGGGACTTTCTCCTCCAGTTTCTGGAAGTTAGGGGCCTGAATGATGTACTGGATAGGCTGACCGCCCCGGCGGTTCACCGAGATGGTGGGTTGCTGAATCACGTTGGTTCGGGCCTCTGGGTAGCGGCGCACCATTTTAGACAAATGATCTGCCACCTCCTTCTGGGAGCGTTCGCGTTCTTCGCGCGGTTTCAGGGCCAAGCGCATCATCCCGCTGTTCACTGAGCCAGAACCGCCAAACCCGGGAGAGGTAATGACCAGGTTCACGCTTTTCTCTGGGATAGAGTCGTCTACCAGCTGGGTTAGTTCTTCCATAAAGCGTTCCATGTACTCAAAGGAAGCACCTTCTGGGGCCGTGGCCGAAACGCGCAGCATGCTGCGGTCATCATACGGAGCGGTTTCTTTCTGTAGGTTCATGTAGAACAGCACTGTCAGACCCAGGCAAACCCCAATAATGGGGAAACTAAGCCATCTATGCTTCATGAACCCGGCCAAGGCCTCGGCGTAGCCGCTGTTCATTTTCTGGAAGAAAGGCTCTGTCCAGTTGTAGAACTTAGATTTCTTCTGCTCGCCCCCTTTCATCAGGTAGGCGTTCAGCATTGGCGTCAAGGTCAGGGACACAAACGCCGAGATCAACACGGCCGCGCCAATCACCACCCCAAACTCCCGGAACAAGCGGCCCACGAAGCCTTCCAGGAAGATGACCGGTAAGAACACCGCCGCCAGGGTAATGGAGATAGAGATTACCGCCAGAAAGATCTCATTGGAGCCTTTGACGGCCGCTTCAATAGGAGACATGCCTTCCTCTACTTTCTTGTAGATGTTCTCCGTGACCACAATCCCGTCATCTACCACCAGCCCGGTTGCCAGTACAATGGCCAGCAAGGTCAATACATTGATGGAGAACCCGGCCAGGTACATGATGAAGAACGTGGCTATCAAGGAAACCGGAATGTCTATCAACGGCCGGAAGGCGATGCCCCAGTCCCGGAAGAACAGGTAAATGATGAGGATCACCAGCACCAGGGAAATAAGGATGGTCTCGGCCACCTCAATCACTGATTGTTTGATGAACAGGGTGTTGTCCATCACAATGTCTAACTGCAAGTCCTGCGGAAGGTCGGTTTTGAGCTTCTCAAACTGGTCATAGAAGTTACCGGCAATGTCCAGGTAATTGGTGCCCGGCTGCGGAATGATGGCCATGCCCACCATGGGCACGCCAGACTCGGTCATCTTGGTTTCCAGGTTCTCCGGCCCCAGTTCGGCCCGGCCGATGTCACTGAAACGGGTAATGGTTTCGCCTTGGGAAGAGATGATGAGGTTGTTGAACTGCTCTTCGTTTGACAGGTTGCCCAGGGTTCTCACGGTGAGTTCCGTGTTGCTGCCGCTCACCTTACCGGTGGGCAGTTCTACGTTCTGGCGGTTCAGGGCCGTGCGTACATCGCCCACGGTAAGGCCGTAGGAGGCCAGTTTCATGGGGTCTAGCCATAAACGCATGGCGTACCGCTTCTGCCCCCAGATCTGGATGCTACTCACGCCCGGTATGGTTTGCAGACGCTGCGAAATCACGTTTTCAGCGTAATCAGAGAGCTGCAAGGCGTCACGGCTGGCGCTGCGTACCGTCATGGTGATGATAGGCTCAGAGTCGGCATCGGCTTTGGAAACGACCGGCGGCGCGTCAATGTCCTCGGGCAGGCTTCTTACCGCCTGCGATACTTTGTCGCGCACGTCATTGGCGGCCTCTTCCAGGTTTTTCTCCAGGTTGAACTCAATGTTGATGTTGCTGGAGCCCTGGTTGGAAGTAGACGAAATGTTTCTGATCCCGTCAATGGAGTTGATGGCTTTCTCCAGCGGCTCTGTGATCTGAGACTCAATAATATCTGAGTTAGCCCCAGAATAGGTGGTGCGCACCGACACGATGGCCGGGTCAATAGACGGATATTCCCGCACCCCCAGGAACGTGTACCCAATTACCCCAAACAACATGAGGAGCAGGTTGAGCACGATGGTGAAGACGGGCCGTTTTATACTTGTGGTGGATAAACTCATCTTGTAAACTACATTTTTTGTTCTTTGGCCAGGGCTACGCGCACTGGGCTTCCTGCTTTCAGGGACATGACACCCGTGGTTAACACGGTATCGCCGGCGCTCAGGCCAGAGGTCACCAGCAAATCGCTCTCGGTGCGGGTGCTGGTCTCAATCATCACTTCTTTGGCTTTGCCGTTTTCGGCAATAAATACCTTCTTTCCGTTCTGTACCGGTACTACCGCCTGGGTAGGGATCAGCAGCGCGTCATTGATAACCGTCAATGGTAACTGAATGTTGGCGAAAGAACCCGGTAATAGAGCACCGCTGGAGTTGTCGGCGCGGGCGCGTAGTTGCAAGGTTCTGGTGGAGGCTTCAATGCTGGGCTCAATGGCGTACACTTTGGCGGTGTATTTGTCCTGCGTGCCGGCCACGGTGAACGTGATTTGGGTATTCAGCTTTACCTGGCCCGCGTATTTCTCTGGTACGGCAAACGTGATTTTGATGGGATTGATGCTCACCAGGTTGGTGACTATGGTCTCTGGTGACAGGTAACTTCCCACAGACACCGCCCGTAACCCTACTTTACCGGCAAACGGGGCCGTGATAGAGGTTTTGGCCAGTTGCGCCCGCACCAGTTGGATCTGGGCCTGGGCGGTTTTCATTTCGGCGCGGGCCACGTCATATTCTTCGCGGCTAATGGCTTCTTTCTCCAGCAGGAGGCGGGCGCGTCTTTCGTTTTCAGAGGCCAGCGTTTGTCTGGTCTGGGCCTGGGCTAACTGCGCGCGCAATTCAGAATCATCAATCTTCACCAGCACCTGGCCTTTGCGCACGTTGCTGCCTTCCTGGAAATTGATGGCGCGTACCAGGCCAGAAACCTGGCCCCTTACTTCTACCTGCTCGTTGGCTTCAATGGAACCGGTCACCGAAAGGGAATTGGCAAACTCCTGCGGGGTAGCCACTATGCCGCTTACCCGCATGGCCGGGGCACCTCCGCCTCCGGGGCCACCCGGCCCTCTTCCGCCGCCCGGGCCACTGGCCCCGGCTAATTCTTTGTTACTGTTGATCCGGTAATACACCAGGGCCCCTAAACCAATGATGAGCAGCGCATAGACAATGTGTTTGATTTTCATAGAATGGTAATACTAAACTCTTTCTTTTGTAGTGAAACAGGTGGTTGGTAGGATTTTGTTTTAACTATAACTTGCCCATGGGCAGCTATTCTAACCCCCGGCCATAGGCGGTAGGTTCCTTCCCGGGAAAAGAGGTGCGCCAGCAAATGCGTTTACGGCCCCTTTACTTAGAATTTGCCTCTAACGAAGAGAACTGTCTGGGAGGGAAAAGAACCTTGAGGTGGCCGTGGGTTCTGACAAAGGGGTAGGCGGTGGTAAGCTGCCAGAAGGCGAGGCTAGTACCAGGGGAAGGGGCATGTTCTTCATTCCGAACTCAGGTTTAGGGGCTAGTATAAATGGCAAGGAACTGCCGTGCAAACGAAGCAATGTCCCTTGAAACACCACGGCAGAAAGTAAATGTATCGCGTTTTTAGGCTATTTTTAGAAATTAGACCTAAAAACGCTCCGAAGGTTTAACGCCCGGTACACAAAAAATATATTTCTGCGTACCGGGCTCCATAAGAGGAGGTTAAATGCAAAACATATGCCAAAAGCTGATGCCTCTGAGAAAAGAACCAACTTTTTTCAGGATGTCTACGAAGTAGTGAAACTGATTCCGCCGGGGCGGGTGACCTCTTACGGGGCTATTGCGTCTTACCTGGGGGCGAAGGGCTCTGCCCGGATGGTGGGGTGGGCGCTCATTGCCTCGCATACCTACCAAGGCGTTCCCATTCCGGCGCACCGCGTGGTCAACCGCAACGGCCTGCTCACGGGCAAACAGCATTTTGAGTCGTTCAATGCCATGCAGCAGCACCTGGAGCGCGAAGGCATCACCATCAAAGACGACCAGGTGCAGGATTTTGAGAAACTCTTCTGGGATCCGGCCCAGGAACTGCTGTAACCAGACGCGGATTTTACTTCTGCCCGATGCCCTGTTTTCGCTTTCTTTTCTAAAAATCAGCCCTTAAACGTGGTTTTACGTATTGGGGCGAGATGCTTGCTCGTATGCTTTCCCAAATCCTTCCCAGAGTGCAGCCCCTAGTACGGCTTTTCAGAAACGCTTTTGAGCTGTTCCGGGAGAACGACCCGCTGCGGCTGGCTTCTTCGGTAGCATTTTTTGCTTATCTATTCTCGGAAATTGCACCTCAAATAATATAGCTTATTATGTAATTTTAATTTTATTGTATAAATTCATGAAAGCAAATACAACCCTTAGATTTGTTTTACTTGTTCTTTTAGTTAGCACAGGAGCATCCGCACAGGAACTTTCTTCTCCGGGTCTTTTAGAAAGGAAATTCTATATAGGCTTTAGGTTGAATACCACGTCTCATACCTTATTATATAATAAACAAAAAGAGCCCTCTTCTGGAAGTTTCGTCGCTATTCCATCTCTCCATTTAGGTTGCCGTCTCTTTAGAAGTACAAACATTCAAATTGGGATAAGTTATGGAGCTAACAGCCTAAACCGCGGAACTGAAAGTGTCAACTCAAACGGAGACCTTTTACAATACCATGAATATTCAAAAACAAAGGCAATATTATTTCCCATAACACTACAGCAGTTTTTTTTCTAATTCAGATAAGCGGTTACAGGTTTTCGGGTCAGCATCGCTGATTCCCGCTTTCGGGTCTATTAGCTTGAACAAAACCGAAAAGCAAGGAAATGCTATAACAACTTCTTCCAGCAGCACCTCTGGGCTGAATTCATTTCTTACTATTGGACTTGGCCTAAACTACCGTTTAAACAAAAGGTTCGACGGATTTGGGGAAGTGATAATAATTAACAATAACAATAAAGACATAAAAGGGGTAAATGCTTTTCAATCATTAGGGTTTGGAGTCAATTACAAACTTTAAACCTTTAATTCTATTGGGGAATCTCCAAAATTTGCTTTCCTCAAGAGTCTTCATTGCCCCCTAATTTATGAGTTTAAGTAGTTCTGAAAGTCTTTTTTTTCTTGTACTTCTGTGCTTAATATATGTCAACGCAATAAATTCCCTTTTCTGATTTTTTATTGAATAATAAATTTTGGCAATGCAATGATAGTTGCTTGGTTTAAAATAAGATGCCTAGATTATTATACAAATCCTACTTTCTGCCTGTAATCGAAAGTTTATTTTTTGCGAATAGATTTAGCTTCTCTAATAGAAACATCAAAGTCAATGTTATGAGTAATAATATAGCTAGTTCTAACGAGTATCTGGCTAAAATTCAAACAATACTTCTAGCTAGTTGACCTGATGCCAGCTCCAGCGCAATCCCAAAGGAGGCATCTGTAATGTCTTTGCTTTCTTTTCTAAAAATCAGCCCATAAACGTGGTTTTACGTATTGGGGCGAGATGCTTGCTCGTATGCCTTCCCAAATCCTTCCCAGAGTGCAGCCCCTCGCACGGCTTTTCAGAAACGCTCTTGAGTTGTTCCGGGAGAACGACCCGCTGCGGCTGGCTTCTTCGGTAGCATTTTTTACCTTGTTCGCGCTGCCGCCCACCCTCATTCTGGTGATCTCTTTACTGGGGGTGCTGTTCAACGATGCCCTGATTACCGGCGAGTTGTTTGAGAAACTGACCGCCTTGGTGGGCGAAGAGGTGGCTGGCCAGATAGAACTCATCCTCACCAACTTTCTGGACTTACAGGGCAACGGGTGGGCCGCTGTCCTCAGCTTTCTGTTTCTGACGTTTGTCTCCACCACGCTGTTCACCGTGATCCAGAACTCGCTGAACCAACTCTGGAGCATAAGAGTACGCGGGCACCAGCATCTGAAAAGGGCTTTGCGCAATAGGTTTAGGGCGCTGCTCATTATTCTTTCCAGCGGTTTGCTGTTTCTGGCCTTCCTGGTGCTAGACGCCTCGCTGGCCTTCCTCAATGACCATTACCTGCTGGTAGACGAGCAGTTTCAGCTACACCTGCTCCGGGTTTTGAACCGCATTTTAGGGTTTGCGGTGGAAGCCACCTGGTTTGCCATCATATTCCGTTTTCTGCCCTTCGCGCACATGCCCAAGCGGGCGGTGTGGGTAGGCGCTGCCGTGACGGCGGTGTTGTTTCTGCTAGGCAAAATGGTGCTGGCGCGTTTTCTGGTGAACAGTGATCTGGGCTCTCTTTACGCGGCCTCCGGTTCCATTGTGGTGCTATTGCTGTTCATCTTCTATTCGGCCATGATCTTTTTCTTTGGGGCCTGTTTTACGTTGGTGTACGCCCGGCACATGAACCTGCCGTTGCGGCCTAAATCCTTTGCCACGTTCTATGAGTGGCGCGAAACAGATCATAGCCCTTCGCCCTAACGCGTTGCCTGCCGTTTAAGGGTCTTTTTGCGGAAAACAGGCCCCAAACGGCATTGGCGCAGACACTCGTAGGTCTAAAGACACTACAAGGTCTTTGGAGCGGGCGCCATGGCAGGCTGAACCAATAAAAAAACTGGCGCGAGACTCTAGACTTGCTGGCAGGATGGCGTAAGTTCCGTGAATGGTTCTTGCGCAGTTTTACTATCGTTTGTTTGTAATAAGCGCGAGGCTGTTTTATATTGCCTTAGCAAGAAAGATGCTTTTGAGCTAACGTATTGTCAATCAAAGAACCTATGAAGAAACGTAATCTAATTTGGCTGGCCTCTGCCTTGAGTGGGGTAGTGGCAGCCGGTTGCTCTAAACCAGCCGTGCAGCAAACGGCCACTACAGACACGGCCGCGGTAAGTCAGTCTGAGCCGGAGGTGAAGGGCGTGGGGCTGAACATGGCCAACCTAGACCGCAGCGTGTCGCCCTGCGAGGACTTTAACCTATTCGCCAACGGCGGATGGCTGAAAAACAACCCGGTTCCGGCGGCAGAAAGCCGGTGGGGGAGTTTCAACGAGCTCAGGGATAACAACAACGCCGCATTGCGGGCGGTGGTAGATGCCGCGGTGGCGCAAACCAATGCGCCTAAAGGGTCTAGCTCGCAAATGGTGGGCGATTTCTACGCCGCCGGCATGGACTCGGCCGCAATTGAACGGGCGGGCATTTCGCCGCTCAAACCTGAGTTAGACCGTATCAACGCCATCAAAGACCGCGCAAGCTTGCTGCAGACCATTGCCCGCCAGAAAATGCTGGGCAGCAGCGCCCTGTTTGGGTTTGGGGTAAGCCAAGACCGGAAGAACAGTTCCCGGCACATTGCCAGCATTCGGCAGGGCGGCCTTGGTTTGCCCGACCGGGATTATTACCTGAACACCGATGCCCGCTCTAAAAGCGTGCTGGAGGAATACGGGCGCCACGTGGGCCGCATGTTCCAACTGCTGGGCGACTCTGAGGCCAAGGCCCGGCAGAGCGCCGCCAAAGTGGTAGCCCTGGAAACCCGCCTGGCCAAAGCCTCCATGAGCCGCGTGCAGCAGCGCGACCCGTACGCCACCTACAACAAGATGAGCATTGCCGAAGTCCAGAAACTGGCCCCCAACTTCAACTGGAACTCTCTGCTGGGCCATCTGAACGCGAAAGCAGCCACCGAAATGATTGTGGCTCAGCCTGACTTTTTCAAAGAAGCGAACACCATGCTGGCCGCTGTGCCGGTAGCCGACTGGAAAACCTATCTGCGCTGGCACTTGGTACGCAGTACCGCCAATTACCTGCCCATGGCGTTTGTGCAGGAGAGCTTCAACTTCAACAGCAAATTCCTGAACGGCACCAAAGAAATGCAGCCGCGCTGGAAACGCATTCTGGGCACCACAGACGCCACCATCGGCGAAGCCCTGGGCCAGGCCTACGTAGAGAAGACCTTCTCGCCAGAGGCGAAAGCCAAAGCCCTGGAGATGGTGAACAACCTGCGCTCGGCGTTCCAAGAGCACGTGAAGAACCTGGACTGGATGAGCGAGGCTACCAAACAGCAGGCCCTCACCAAACTGAATGCCTTCGCCGTGAAAATCGGCTATCCAGACAAGTGGCGGGACTACTCGGGACTTGACATCAGCCGCACGTCTTACCTGCAGAACATGATGAACGCCGCGCAGTGGAACTACCGCCGCAACGTGGCCAAACTGGGCCAGCCGGTAGACCGCACCGAGTGGGGCATGACCCCGCCCACCGTAAATGCGTACTACAGCCCCAGCATGAACGAGATTGTGTTCCCCGCCGGCATTCTGCAGCCGCCGTTCTTTGACCCCAAAGCCGATGATGCCGTGAACTACGGGGGCATGGGCGCGGTAATCGGGCACGAACTCACCCACGGCTTTGACGACCAGGGCAGCCAGTTTGACCAGGAAGGCAACCTGCGTGACTGGTGGACGGCCGAGGACAAAGCCAAATTCAAGCAGCGCACCGACCTGGTAGACCGCCAGTACAGTGCCTACCAGCCCTTAGACAGCGTGTTTGTGAACGGGAAGCTGACCATGGGCGAGAACATTGCCGACATTGGGGGCTTGAACATCGCGTTCTCTGCCCTGCAGAAAGCCATCGCCAGCAAAAACGTAGGCAAGATTGACGGGTTCACCCCAGACCAGCGTTTCTTCCTGGCCTGGGCCCAGATCTGGCGGAACAACTCTACCCCCGCCGCTTTGCGCCAGCAGGTCCTGACCGACCCGCACTCCCCGGCCATGTTCCGGATCAACGGGCCGTTGTCCAACATGCCGCAGTTCTACAAAGCCTTCGGCTGCGGCCCGGGCAACAAAATGTACCGCCCAGACGCCCAGCGCGTGCATATCTGGTAGATTCCGTTTTCGGGCTATTTTAGCTAAAACACAGGAAAAGCGCACCTCAGACCTGGGGTGCGCTTTTTTCTTGGGCAGATAGGAGTGGAGATGTGCGTCTTTGGGCTGATGTTGTAAGTAGACTTCCTCTCCTGGGAAAATATTGTTGGGTACTGCCCTTCCGGAGTTCTAACCACTCGGTTGGCTTTTTCAGATTTATCAATCCCGAACAGCGCCATTCGTAAAAGCTTCCCTACAAGATGAGCCTGGGAGGGGTGGGGGTGGGTTTACGTTTCCGGGAGTAGTTGCGCCGGGCCAGTGAAACGAGGAAGATGCGTACTGGCGACCGCCACAAAAGAAAAGGGCAACCACAAGGGTTGCCCCTGCGTTCGAGAGGGTCTGTTTTTGGCCTGTTTTTAGAAATTCAGGCTAAATACGGGTACAAGCCTGAAAACTAACAGGAAAGGGGGGCTAAGTACGCGGACAAAATTAGGTTGACGTACTCTTTTGGCTTCCTCCTGGAAGGATCTTGGTGGCGAACGGCACTAGCGCTCCATCAAAGCTATTCTAGTTTGCCCACCAGATCCTTCCAGGAGGACAAACAGTATTAAGGAATGCTGTCTCCGTGCTTATTACCGGATCACCCGTACTTTCATTCCTATATCTTTTATGGGCCATTTCTGTTGGTCTACGGGTACGGCGGCAATGCTGTCCACCACTTCCAGGCCTTCCAGCACTTCGCCAATGATGGTGAAGGTCTGATCCAGGTTGGGCGCGCCGCCCTGGGTGCGGTACACCTGTTTTTGCGCGGGCGTCAGGTTCAGCTTAAATTCCTTGATGTTGGCCTCTAGTTCGTAGCCGGGCAGTGGGTGGCCCTGCACTATGTAGAAGTCTTTGTTGGACGACATCCGCTCGGGGTTTTCTTCATCGCCGTAGCGGGCCATGCCTACGGCTCCCCGTTTGTGGAAGTAATGCGGTTTTATCTCCGGCGGAATCCGGTACGTGCCTATTTTCATGGTCTGGAAATCTGACCTTCCGCCCTGGATCATGAAATCTTTCTCCACCCTGAAGAAGACCGTCTTGTCAAAGAACCCGTAGTTGGCTAGCCGCACGAAGTTGGCCCGGTGCAGGGGAGTGTCTTGGTACAGCCTGATCTTGATATCGCCTTTGGGCGTGCTGATGAGCACCAGGGTATCATGGGGGTGCGCCTGCCCATAGGCGGTGAGGGAATCCACCACGGTTTCCTGGGTGAGGATGGCCGGGGCCGGTGGGGGAGTGGGTTCCTGGGCTACGGCGGGCTGCTCCTGTTTCTGCTGGCAGGCTCCCAACCAAACCAGACCTAAAAGGAGCGAAAACATTGTACTACCAAAGGCTCTAAAACGAAACATCTTCTTTCTGTTAACTGCTTTTTGGGGTTGGTAAAGCTAGAAGAAGCAACGCAGAATCCCAAAAGCTGCCCGGGGTTCCATTTCCTTCTCCTTTTATTCCGGTTTTGGCCGGTATTCAGACGGTAGCGGAGTATAGTAAAATTCTATATAAAAGTGCCTTGAACGTAGAAAATAATTGAAAGATTCACAGGTTTTAGGTTGAGAATGGGATTTCTTCTTTCTATCTTGGATGACATTTAACCCTGTGTGTCACTTACTTGTAACAGTTAAAACAAATTTTGTCTATGTTTAAAAATTACTTTTCCCGTCCCCCATTCAAAATGCTGATTGGAGCCGCGGTCATCGCTTCTTCCTGTACGTTCCAAAGCTGCGAACAGGTAGAAGATGCCGTGCAGCCAGAAGAAGTAGTGGGTATCTCTGACAGCGGTAACCTCATTGCCGGTAAATACATTGTCGTGCTCAAGAAAGAGAGCGGCCTGCGCGTGGCAGAAAATGCCTCTTACCCAGAGCGGTTGCGCCAGGTGAAAAGCTTTGGGCAGCAGATTCTGCGGGAGCGGGGCATGGATCCCGAAGCCATTGAGTTGTCCTACGGGAAAGCCATCCAAGGCTTCGCGGCTAGCCTTTCTGAGGCTGAGGCAGAAAAACTGCGCCGTGACCCACGGGTAGCGTATATTGAGCAGGACAAAGTGATAAGTTTAGGGAAACCAGGCGGAAGCGGGACTGCCCCGGCCGCGCAGGAAGTACCTTATGGCATTACCCGCGTAGGGTACGCGAGCGGTGTTGGTAAAACCGCCTGGGTTATTGACTCAGGAATTGATTTAGACCACCCAGACCTTACCGTTGACGTGGCCCGCAGCCGCACCTTCATCACTTCAGGCCAGGATGCGCGCAGTGCCGATGACGGGAACGGACACGGAACGCACGTAGCCGGCACCATTGCGGCCAAAAACAACACCATTGGGGTAGTTGGCGTAGCCTTCGGGGCTACCGTGGTAGCCGTAAAGGTGCTTAACTCCCAGGGAAGTGGTTCAAACTCTGGCGTGATTGCCGGTATAGACTATGTAGGCGCTAACGGGAAACCCGGCGATGTCGCCAATATGAGCCTGGGTGGCGGCGTCTCTACTGCTCTGGATGCGGCGGTTGTAAACGCGGCCAAAGGCGGGGTCATCTTCTGCCTGGCTTCCGGCAACGAAACCGATGATGCGAACAACCATTCTCCGGCCCGGGCCAACGGGGTGAACGTGTACACCATCTCGGCCATGAATAACACCGATACCTGGGCATCGTTCTCCAACTACGGCAACCCGCCCGTTGATTTCTGCGCACCTGGTGTCAGTATCAAGTCTACCTGGAAAGCTGGTGGGTACAATACCATCAGTGGTACGTCTATGGCCACGCCGCACGCGGCGGGCGTCATGCTGCTCACGGGCGGTAAGCCAACCACCAGTGGTTTTGTGAAAAATGACCCAGACGGTAACGCAGATCCCATCATTCACTTATAGTTTTCGAGCTTCATTGAAAAGGCCGCCCCTGAACCAAGGGCGGCCTTTTGTTTTTGGGCTCTTTTTGAGAAAACAGAGGCAAAACAGAAGAAGTGAAAGAGGTGCTAGCGTTTTGCAAACACGCTTCATGCCCCACGTCGCTGGTTTTAGGGCTGTTTTTCTGAAAACAGCCCTAAAACCAGCGACGCTTTACTCCGCCTTGGGGTCTTCGCAGTTGATGTCTTTGAATACCTGGCTGATGGCGTCTTCGGCGTTGCGGAGCTTCTGCTTGCACAGCTTAAGCAGTTCTGACGACCGCTGTACTTTTTGGGTCAGTTCGTCTACGTCAACGTCATCGTTCTCAATGGCTTTTAAGATGGTCTCTAATTCCTGGGTGGCTTGTTTATAGGTAAGGTTGCTCATGGCTAGGTAATTAAGAATTAAGAATTAGGAATTAAGAACTAGAAAAGTGTTGAAGTGGTAATGGATGCTTTGTAGCAGCGTATGCCCGATTCTTAATTCTTAATTCCTGATTTATTTACGGTTAGTCAAAAAGGTCTGGTTCTTTGGTTTTGGTGACTTTACTGAGCACGGAGCCGGCCAATAGGCGGGTTTGCAAGACATTGCCGGGGGTTACCTGATCCAGGGAACGCAGCAGTTTGCCGTTGACGTAGGTGAGCGTGTAGCCGCGCATGAGCATGATCTCGGGGTCATGGGATTTGACATCCATCTCCAGAAGCTGCAACTGGTGCCCTTTGATCTGCAACTGGTCTTTGGCCCCGTACAACAAACGCTGTTGGTTTTTCTGGAAAATCATCTGGGCCTTCTGAATGCGCTGCTTGGAAAACAGTTGCAGGCAATGCTCTACGTGCGTCAGTTTGCGCTGGCCCGCTTCCAGTTTTTTGAGGCTGTTGGTTTCCAGGTGCACCAGGTATTTCTGCTGTTTGGTTTCCTTTACCCGCAACAATTGCTCTACCGAATGGGTGAGCCGCAGTTCTTCGCACATCACGTGCCGCTGCTCTTCGGTCAGGAATTTCTGGGGCTTGTCAGACAGGGTGCGGGTCTGGCATTCCAATTGGTGCTGCTTGCGGTGTAAATACAGGTTGGTGTTTTGCTGCACCTGCGCGGCCAATAAGGCAACCCGGCGTTCGGCGGCGACTGCCAAGGCCGTGGCCGCGTCTCTTATCTGTAAAAACACTTCCTCCACAGAGGCCTCAAACACCGCTAACTGGTCAATCAGGAAAGCCGCTACCGCCGTAGGGGTTTTCAAAGGGGTATGGGCCACTAAATCGGTGATGGATTCGTCGCGCTCGTGCCCGATGCCGGTGAGCACCGGCAAAGGCATCTGGGCCACGGCCGAAGCCAGCTCATAATGGTCGAAACACAGCAAATCGGTCTGGGAACCGCCGCCCCTGATGATGACTACCGCATCAAACGCCTGCCGCTGCAAACTCACCCTAGACAAAGCTGCCTTGACGGAAGAAACCGCTTCCATGCCCTGCACGCTCGCCTCAAAAAGGGTCAGCTTGAAATCATAGCCGAAGGGGTTGTTCTGGAGTTGCGCTACAAAGTCCTGGTACCCGGCCGCTGTGGGCGACGAGATAACCGCTAACCGTTGCGGCACCTGGGGCAGCACTTGTTTGGCGTTCAGGTCAAAGAGGCCTTCGGTTTGCAGGCGGGCAATGGTTTCCTGCCGCTGCCGGGCCAAATCACCCAAGGTATAGGTGGGATCAATGTCATGGATGTCCAGGCTGAACCCGTACAGTTCATGGAACCGGGGGCTGGCATTGAACAGGATTTTAAGGCCAGCCCTGAGCGGATGCCCGGTTTGGGCTTCAAAGTACTGGGCAATCTCCTGGTACTGGCGTTTCCAGACGGTGCCGCGGGCCTGGGCCGTGAGGGTGCTTTTGGAGCCGGGTTCTTTGTCGGTGAGGGTGAGGTAGCAGTGGCCGCTTTGGTGGTGCACCCGGGCCTCCGAGATCTCCGCAATAATCCAGTACTTGTTGGGCAGGGCATTCTCAATCTCCTCGCGCAACCTCCGGTTGAACTCGTAGAGCGTGAAAGGCCTGTTGGTACTTACGGTAAACGAAATCTCTTCCCTGCTCCTCTGAAAATTTGTCCCCATGCCGTGTGCGCTCCTCTTTATTTCAGTGTGCTAAAATTACGGTTTTTATGTGTGCCGCCAATTATTTTGCTAAAAATTTAAGCATTTTGCTTGTGCTCTTTTAGCCCTCGGCAAGTGACGGTACACCAAGTACGGTTCTTCCTCTAAGTAAAGCAATTTTACTTGATTTCTGATGCCTAGGCTGAGAGCATGTTTGAATTTCATTTTTGCGCTGCAAACAACCATGGGAAAAGCCTGCGGAAGCGTTTTTCTGGTCATCTTCGCCGGCAAACCTCAAATTTAAACAAGCTTTAAAGCCAGAATGATTTGGTGCTAGATTTTGGAACCTGGACAAATTCAAACATGCTCTAAGGTTTTTTCAATAAGGTAACGCAGTCTGAGTCTGTGGTGGAGAAAGAGAAGACTTCTGAGTGAACTACCTGGAACCCGTATTTTTCAGAGAGAGAGCAAAACAAAGACTTGGTCATGTAGTTTCTCCAGCCTGGGTTGTCAGAGAATTTACCTCCAGGGTTTTTGTCATAATTTGAATGGTGGAATAGGGCATAAGCGCCAGGCTTGAGTACCCTGTAACTATCAGCTAGGTAAGATTCTACGGCCTCTTTTTCAAAGTGAACCATGGCATCATACGAGAAGACCGCCGTGAGCGCGTTGTCTTTGATCCTGTCCACCGGTATCCCAAGGCCACTTTGATGATGGATGTACTCTACATCTTTTTGGTTGCCAAATCTCTGCTCTGCCAAATCTAAAGCCGCTTTAGAAGTGTCTAAGAGATACAGCTTTTCTATCTTATCTGAAACTTGCGCAGAATGTCTTCCGGTTCCACACGCTATTTCAAGGGTGTATTTTAAATCTAACGTTTGAAACAGCTTGCAGAATACCGTATTTTCTTCCCAAAAGACCTTAATCCAATCTTCCTGATCTGCGCTTGCGTAGTACTCAAAATCAGGGCCTCCTTTTTCCCAGAACGAAATAACCCTTTTAGTGGCGTTCTTCTCCGTGGGGAAGTGGATAGCCATGTACTTCTTTACTTTTTTTATAAGACGCATAGAAAACTATTTAGCTCTGTAAAGTAAGAATTTTCTTCTGAAGAAGAGTAGGTTTGTACCTTATGGGTAGATTAGGTTCTGAATCAGGTGAATTTGTTCTAAAAGTACAAATCCTTGCAAGGGGTCTTCCCGTTCTAAGAATCATTCCTACCTTTATTGCTAGAAGGTTTCAGGAACCACGCACATCCATACTACTCTATGTCAACACTAGTACTCAGCGAGATTTACATTTACCCAATTAAATCATTAGGTGGCATTTCCCTGACTTCTGCCCAGGTGCAGGAACGGGGCTTGCAATATGACCGTCGCTGGATGCTGATTGATGACAGTGGTATTTTCCTGACCCAACGCAAGCTAGCCGAAATGGCCCTGCTGCAGGTGGCCCTCACGCCCGAAGGCTTGCAGGTAACGCACAAAACCCGGCAACTAACGCCTTTGCTGGTGCCCTATGAATCCAACAGCACCCGCTCAACCCTGGTCACCGTCTGGGACGATATCTGCTTTGCCTACCTGGTGAGCCCCGAGGCGAATGCCTGGTTTTCTGAGGCGCTGGGCATCAGTTGCCGCCTGGTGTACATGCCAGAAAACTCCATCCGGCTCATTGACCCCAACTACGCCAAGCACAACGAGAAAGTAAGTTTCGCTGACGGCTACCCGTTCCTCATCATTGGGCAAGAGTCTTTGAATGATTTGAACAGCCGGTTAGAAGAGCCGGTGCCCATGAACCGTTTCAGGCCTACGTTTGTGTTTACCGGGGGCCAGGCCTACGCCGAGGAGAAATGGAAAACCTTTAAAATTGGCGATGTCCTGTTCTACGGCGCCAAGCCCTGCGGCCGCTGCAACGTGACCACCATTGACCAGAACACCGCCCAGGCCGGTGCAGAACCCTTGAAAACCCTGGCCACGTATCAGGCGAAAGGAAACAAAGTCATCTTCGGCATGAACCTGATTGGGCTCTCAACGGGCACTGTCTCCGTAGGAGACCGTATCTCTATCATGGAAGCCGGTTCATAAGCTACTCAGGAAAAGGGGCGGGGCCCTTTCGTGATTTTTTGGCTTGTTTTTAAAAAAACTAGGCTAAAAACGTGCCGCTAGCGGGCAGCTTGCAGAGACTGTACTTCTCATGTAAATTGCCTTCGCTTTTTACAATTTACGCTTCCTGCTGAATGGTGCACACTGATAATGATTACGCTACTACCGGTTATGACCAGGTGCTGGAAGCGGCTTACCTGGTCTACAAGCGCCAGGGCACCTCGCCTGAATTCAGGGAGGCGAATACCAGGTTGGTGAGCACCCTTGCCAGATTCCCCTCGCACCGTTTGTTTGTTGATGTTAGAGGCATGGGGGTGATATCGCCCGAAGACCAGAAATGGGTGGGGAATACCATTGTGCTGCAACTGGCTAAAAATGCGCCCGGCAACTACCTGTACATTGCCCTGCTGGTCTCTGAAAAGATCTTCACCAAACTAGCGGTGACCAGCATTGAGGACATCTCAAACGGGAAAGGAATCTGCCTGAACCGGCACTTCTACTCGGCCCCTGAAGCAAAACATTGGCTGACGCAGCAAACCAAGCGCAGCGTTTAGGGCATCAACCCCAACTTTACCTGTAAACCGCAACATGACGCAACATAGCCGCTACTTAGTAACTGCCGCCACCGGCGAAGAGATAGACCTCACGTACGCCAAGGAGTTACGCAGCAACAATCTGTTTCCGTTTGGCCTGCACAACTACGCTATTTACCACACCCCCGAAGGTGTATTTGTGAAAGGAACCAACTCGGGGAACCTGAACCTGATGCTAGACCACTATGAGGTGATTGAAGAAGCGGCGGCGAGAGAATATGCCCATCCGCACCAGCGCCAGGAAGAAGAATAAAGAATCCGCCCTTCCGCCGGAGATAGCCGCACCCCAGCCCCTCTCCCGCGATGAGGGGCTGGGGCGTTTCGGGGCTGTTCTGCGGAAAACAGGCCCGAAACGCTTGAACCTTACACACCTCCCCGGCCTGTCCCCCGACAGGCCGGAAGAATAAGCGTCTCAGCCTGCCATTCCTCTTTTTGGCTTACCAGGGAACAAGCCAAGAAAAGCATTTCCTTTTCCCTATAAGAAGCCTCGCTGCTGCGTTTTAGACCTGTTTTCTGGAAAACAAGCCCAAAACGCGGAAACCTGTGAGGTCTCTGAGCCCTCACAGGTTTAAAATCAGCTGGCGCGCGACTCCAGTTTCGTGACAAAGGATGAAGCGAGTCTCCAGACTCGGCGGGAGCCACCAGCACGAATAGGACACTTTGCAGAACTTCCTGCGTAGTATAAGCCGATCCTGTTCCCTTAGAACCTTCGGGGGCATGGGCGGGTTATTTCTTTAAAGAGGTTTGAAAGATGCATTATCCTGTATTTTCTAGTAGCGTACGAGCACAGGTTTTTCTTTTAGTCTGGGGCCTTCTGCTTTTCACGGCCTGTAGCCCGCAGAACACGTTACGGGGCGTGTTCAAGAAACAGTCTCCGTATGAGAAGTACCAGGCAGGGTTGAAGGCCGCCAAACTGGACGAGACAGCCCTGGGGCAGCAATGGATGGCCGCCGGCGAACGGGCCTTGCAGCAATCGGTGCCCGTGACGCTTCCTTTTAGGGAAACCGGCTACTTTCCGGCAGACAAGCCCCTGGCGGCCAGTTACCGGTTTACGGTCAAACAGGGCCAGAAAGTGGCCGTGAAAGTACAGACCCAGGGGCAAGAAGTGGCGCAGGTGTTTCTTGACTTGTTTGAAACGGACCCAGACAATCCGGCCCAGCCCAAACAGGTTGCTTACGCAGACACCACTTCCCAAAGCCTGGAGTATGAGATTGACGAAGAGGTGCCGCATCTCCTGCGCGTGCAGCCCGAGTTGCTGAGAAGCGGACAGTACACCGTCACCATTGAGACCATGCCCTTGCTCGCGTTCCCGGTGCAGGGCAAAGACAGCCGGGCCGTGCAGAGTTTCTGGGGCCAAGACCGTGATGCCGGTGCCCGAAGACACGAAGGCATTGACATCTTTGCGCCCCGCAACACGCCCGTAGTGGCCGCCGTGGAAGGGGTGGTGACCCGCGTCAACACCACGCCCATTGGCGGCAAGGTAGTGTGGCTCTCAGACATGAAAAGGCAGCAAAGCCTGTATTACGCCCACCTGGACAGCCAACTGGTGCAACCCGGCCAACGCGTTTCCATTGGTGATACCTTGGGTTTGCTGGGCAATACCGGTAACGCGAAAACCACTGCGCCGCACCTGCACTTCGGGATTTACCGGTTTGGCCAGGGGGCGGTTGATCCCTATCCGTACGTGCATCAGGATCGCACCAAACCCGCCCCGCTGCAAGCCGATGAGAAAAAGCTGGGAAGTTGGGTGCGGGTGGCCAAGTCAAACGCTTCTTTGCGGGAGGCAGCTTCTTCCAAGGCAACTGCTTTGCAAACCCTTCCGCAGCACACTCCCCTGCAAGTTTTGGCGGGGTCTGCCACCTGGTATAGAGTCATGCTCTCCAATGGCCAGCAAGGGTACTTAGCGGCCTCATTGGTGGAAACGCTGGATACACCCATTCAATCGGTTAGGCTGCGCCAGGAAGCGCCGCTGCTGGATGCCTCTTCGGCCCAGGCCGCTCCGCAGAAAAGCCTGAGGGTTGATTCTACCGTGCGGGTTTTGGCCAAACAGGACGAGTACTGGCTGGTGAGAGATACCAACGGCACCACCGGCTGGATTCCGGCCGAAGTCACGCGGTAAGGCATTGCCTCCCAGACGGGCTGAACATTCACCTGCCTGGCACGTACTTTTGTAAAGACAAACAACGCTTCTGACCATACCCTTTTCCATCAGTCCCAGGCAAACGAATGTTATGTTATATGGCCGAATTATGGACAGTCAAAAGCGCGCATTCCTGCATCTCCCTTGAATATGTAAAGGAGCAGGATTGGTTTTATTTGAAATGGAGCGGCCACATCAACTCAGATGAGGTGGTTGCCGTTGCCCAAACGTATCTGGAACTGCAGCAGGAGAAACGGTGTCCCAAGCTTCTGAACGACAAAAGCGAGGTTACCGGCGAGTGGGAGGAGGCCAACTACTGGCTGCAGTTTGAATGGATGCCGCAGGTAGAGCAAACCGGCCTGCAGTATCTCGCCCTGGTGCTCTCCCATGACATGCATGACCAAACTTCCTCCCAGGAGCTGCAGCGCAGGCTTTCCTCTGTCTGTAGCGTGGCGCTGTTCTGTGATCTGGCTGCCGCTACCCAATGGCTTTCAGGCCCTAAACCCACAGATATACGGCAGACGCTTACTTGCTAAGTAGCAGGATAGGTTTGTAGTACGCTGCCTTGTTCTCCTGAGAGGATCTTGTGGGCTGACTAGAAAAGCGCATATATTGGTATTGGTTTAGTATCCGGCTGGAGCTGGGTTCTTTGGAGAGATTGGTAGGTGCACGCCTTCTGTGTTTCCTTGGCTTGTCCGCTTTAGTGTGGGTATCAGCAGGTGCACGCAGTTTGCTATTCCCTTGGCTTGTCTGCTTTTTGCGTGGGTGCAAGTGCTGTGTTGTTTCATCTTTGGCGGTATGCGCTCACGGCCGCGGGGCCGCGTCTTCCCCTCTCGCACTGCCCTTTCGGCCTGAGAGGTCTATCTCTCTTAGCTCATGTCTGTCCAGGGCCAAAAGCGAGGCGCGCTCGGGAAAGACTGGAACTGGGGAAAGTAAGTATGCGGACAAAATAGTTTGTCCTACTCTTTGGTTGTCCTCTTGGAAGGATCTTGGTGGCGAACAGCAATAGCGCTCCATCAAAGCTATTCTAGTTCGTCCTCAAGATCCTTTCAGATGACAAATAGTATAACGTAATGCTGTCTCCGTACTTAGATAAAGTAATAGCAGGCAGTTAGTATACCCAATCTTATTATACCCAATCCCGCTTTTCCGGAGTTTTACTCCCCTTCTTTTGCCCGTGGTTCCCGGCGGAGTGGAACTCCGCAGCAGGTAGGTTCGGGAGTAGAACTCCCGAACAGCAAGGAACTCCCGAGCAGCAAGGGTAGTGATTTAGGGTTGTACTAGCTGTATAGCCCCTCTTCTCCTGCAAAAGCGTATTCCCCTCCTCAGCTCATCTTATAGGAAAACTTTTGCTGATGTCGCTGCTGCGGAGTGGAACTCCAAAAGAGTGGGGATGTGTTTTGCGCGTTCTGGGCCTGTTTTGCGGAAAATGAACCTAAAACGCACCAACCCGCTTCCCCCTACAGGACGGCAGAAAAGCGCCCTAGGCTACAATCCATGGATTTTGGCTTGCCAGGGGACAAGCCAAGGACTTCCTTTTCCCCTACAGGATTAGTTCCCGGGAGGGGTGGGTTCTGGTTCTCCACCATCTCCTTCAAACGGATGTTGTCTGCATGCTTAGGTTGGTTGAAAGCAGCCATTACTGGTTTATTTCCCTGTAGAGGTCTTTGGCGTCTTTTTGGGCTTCCAGCGCGAGGAATTCTGCTTGCAGGGCTTTGATTCTGAGTTTGTCTTTGGCTGAGATCTGGTCTTCTACCAGATTTTTCTTCTGGTTAAGGCGGCTGTAGAGTTCATCTACGTAATCCCAGTCGGCGGCGGTCCAGGTAGTGCGGCGGGCGCGTACGTTCTGCAGGAACTGGGTGTAGGCTTCGCGCATCTGCGGGGCGGTGAAAGTAGCGTCCAAGGCGTTGGCAGACCCAAAAAGTTCTTCTTCAAAGCGCTGCAAGGTCTCTGGGCTCAGCGGCATTTCTACTCTTTGCTGGTTGCGGGCTTCCCAGTTCAGGTATTCCCTTCTAAGCTCTTTGTATTCTTCTTTGGATTTGGCCGAGAGGCTGTCCATCCTGGAATCTAGTTGGGCGGTTTTCTCCTTGAACTCCTCTTTGACCTGCGGCCATCTGGTATCTGGGTTTTTGGTGCTGTCGGTTTTGTCTTTCATCCATTCCCGTAGTTCGGCCAGGTCTTGTTCTGCCCGGGTGCGGGGTTGGTCATTGGTCTCATTGGAGGAAGTGCGCTCGCAAGAGGTGCCACCCAACAGCGTGAGCAGGAGGGCACCGGTGGCCAGAAACTTTGTAGGGGTAGGAATCATATCGGTTTTTTCCTATGTATACGCAAGATTCAGGGGAACGATGGTTCTCTCAGGGAATGGCCTGTCTTCAAAGAGGGTGTTTTAGGCATAGAATTCATAAAATAGCCTGAAAACGGAAGAAAGGAAATGTTCTGGAAACGATACTTCCCGTGGGCTGTGCAAAGCAAACCCCCGGTTCTGTTTCGGGGCTGTTTTCTTTAAAACAGCCCCGAAACAGAACCGGGGGTTGAAATAGGAGGCTCTAGTGGCGGAAGTTTAAAACAACCCGAACAGTTCAATGTTAATGCGGTCAATGATCAGGCCCAAATCCTCGGGGTTCTGCACGAAATCCATGTGGTTGACATCAATGACCAGCAGTTTGCCTTGCTTGTAGTTGGCGATCCATTGGTCGTAGTGCTCGTTCAGGTTCTTCAGGTAAGCCAGCGAGATGTTGTCTTCGTAATCGCGTCCGCGTTTCTGGATCTGCCCTATCAGTTTAGGAAGATCGGCCTTCAGGTAAACGAGCAGATCGGGGGCTTTCACCATCTTGGTCATTGACTCAAACAGGCTGAAATAGTTCTGGAAATCGCGGTCGCTCATCATGCCTGAATGGTGCAGGTTCTTGGCGAAGATGTAGGCGTCTTCGTAAATGGTGCGGTCTTGCACAACTCCCGTGGTGCGCTCATTGATCTTCAGGACCTGGTTGAAACGGCTGTTCAGGAAGAAAACCTGCAGGTGAAACGCCCACCGGGGCATGTCTTCATAGAAGTCTTTCAGGTACGGGTTGTTGTCTACGGCTTCCAGAAAAACCTCCCATTTGTAATGTTGGGCCAGCTTAGTGGCCAGGGTGGTTTTGCCGGCCCCAATGTTGCCTACTATTGCAATATGCATGTGCTCTTTTACTGTTGTTAAACGCGGAGGGCAAAAGTACGCGTTTCACCCCAGATTTCAGGCAGTGTATTCAGACCGGGGGAAAAAACAGGAAGTGGCAGACGGCCTAGACAAAGGGACTGCTCACCCACTCCACCACGTTCATGAGCGAAATCCTGATTTTGGTGAGGAGCAGGTCTTTTTCCTGCAAGGTGCCTTTTTTCCAGGCTTTCTGCTCTTGCTGCAATTGCTTGCTTTCGGCCTTGGTGCGCGGAGTGGCGAGCAAGCGGTCTAGTTTGGGTTTGCCGCCGTCTACCCAGCAGGTATACCAGAACGAGGCTGTTTGCTCGGCAGCGGCCCGCATACGGTCTTCCACCATAGTGCCCAGCGCCTGGTTGTAGGCCGTGGCAAAGGCGTCGGTGTAGGTTTTGCGGCTGCGTCCGTTCCGTTCGGTCACGGTGTACTTGGTGTCCTGGGTGAAATTCTGGCTCACCTGTTTCTCTATGGCCAGCAGCTGCGGCACCAATACGTGTGAGGCCCGCACAACTTCCCAAATCTCCTGCTCGGGGTTTTTGAGGTATTGTGCTTTGCGGTGCTTCAGGTTGTACGCAGACAGGTTCTGCTCGGGCAGTTTAGATTCCCAGAGACTGTGGAGCCCGGTTTGGCCGGTGAGGTGGCCGTCATGGTTCAGGCTGGTGTGTAACGGTACGTGGGCATCCTGAATGTAGTGTGCCAGGTCGGCCGAGTAATACAGAATGCTGTCCAGGTCTTTCCGGAAGAAGGCTTGGGTGAGGCGTTCTTTCAGTTTTATGACCTGCCACGGCACCACCCCGTATTTCTGCAGGGTGTCTGCGCTGTATTTGGCGGCCGCCGCGTCCCAGGCATGCGGCATGTTCTCCAGCGGGTGCTCCCCAAAGGCCTCTAAATCTATGAAGTGGCGCGGGGCCTCTTTGGGGTCTGCGTTGCGGCGCTCATCGGGCCGCACAGCTGTTTCCACCAGCAGCGCCATGTGCCGGTGGTACAACACCTGCATGTCTTTGGGCAGCCCGTAAATAGCCAATTGCTGAATCACTTTATGGCCGAAGAATCCCCAGGAAAATCCAGAAATGGGTGCAGTAAAAATAAATGCCAGTAGTAATAGAATTTTCCTGATGCGGTGGCAAAACATAGATTTAGATAATATCACTATTTTACAAAATGGATATAACAGCTTTTGCTAAATCTAGTTCTATCGCCAATCAGGGGCTTTGGGCCAGATTTAGAACCAAAATGTAGTCATTAAGCGTGAATTGCGCAAAAGGGATGTTGGTAATTTTAGAAATTTTAAAGCCGTGCTTGAAGTAAAAGTGTTGGGCGGGGTTCTGGCGGTGCACGTTTAATTCCAATTTTTTACCTCCTAGTGCTTTTGTGGTTTGTATCACTTCTTGCAGGAGTTTTTTGCCTAAACCCAAGCCCTGGCAGGCAGGGTGGATGTACAGTTTGTTTAATTTGAAATGCTGGTGCTCGGCATTTAGAAGTGAATACGCGGCAAAAGCGGCCGGGGTACCGCCGTAGCGCAGCAGCAGAAACGTTTGGCCACTTTCCATCTGCCGCTGCAAGGAATCCGGAGAGTAGATTTCCGTGAGCATAAAGTCTATCTGTTCGGGAGAGAGAATGTTGGCGTACGTAGGATACCACGTGGCGTGCGCTAGCGCATGGATGATAGCAGTGTCTGTGGTGGTTTCAATGGTACTGGGTTGGGTGGGGGAGGTAAGCGGAGTCATAGGTGCGTAAAGGAAATTAGCTGGGCAGATTTCACAGGTGAGAAACCGTTCCAATAGGTATTGTGTTGATGGACAGCCTTTTGAGTTATAGGGTTATAGAATAGACAGAGACAATTTGGTAAACCCCTGGCTCCAGGAAAATCTTTTCCTTCGGTTTTCTGTAAGGGGCCGGTTTGAGTGAAGGACGAAGGAAGTGGGAAATGGTTTTACTTATTTTTGGCAGAACCACCTCAAAAACGCTGGTCAATACATGAAAAGGCTCCTGCCGCCTTCCGAGTGAATGGAGCAGGAGCCTTGCTGCATAGGAAGCGTTTTTGCCAAATTATACCGGTGTTGGTTGGTTTCTGCGCTTGGTCTCTGCTTAGAGTTGGCTTCTTTGGAACAGTTAGCAGGTGTATGCCCTGCGGTGTCCTTGGGTTTAGCCGATTATTCTGGTATTAGTAAGTGCACGCCTATTGCTGTTCCCTCGGATTGTCCGCTTTTTGCGTGGGTGCAGGTGCGGTATTGTTTCATAGTTTCCGCTAAGCGCTCACGGCCGCGGGGCCCCGTCTTCCCCTCTCGCACTGCCCTTTCGGCCTGGGAAGTCCTTTGCTCTTAGCTGAGGTCTGTCCAGGGCCAAAAGCGAGGCGCGCTCGGGGAAGACTGGAACTGGGGAAGGAGCAGAAGTTTGTTCGAGAACTCACATTTACTATGGCGCGGATTTACTTCCGTGACTTACTGAAGCTTTATAAAAAGTCACGAAAGGAACTTCCCTGCCACGCATTCCTTTCCCCTGCAAAGGCGTATTCCCCTCCTCGGAGGGGGTGGGTTCTTGCGCTCCAATATCCCCTTCCAAGGCGAATATCAATCAATCAATCAATCAATCAATCAATGTTGTAACGGGGGAACGGCACTCTGCTTATCTGAATTTGTAGCCCAGCGATAATTGGAAGACGTTGTTGGCGAAATTGATTCCGCTGTCGCTGTCATCCCGGGTGTCTGACAGGCCCAGGTTGTACCGCGCAGAAATCTGCCACCCAGATACATCATAGCCTAAGCCCAGGCCTATGGCTCCATCATACCGGTTCTTAGATTCAGTGACATCAACGGTAACGTTGCCTTTTCTTTCATTGGCGGCGAGCAAAATGCCAAATTGGGGCCCTACCTGCACGTGCAGTCCGCCCGAAATGGTGCCTTTGAAGATAAGCGGAACGTTCAGGTAATGGTAAGTGTGCTTGGTTTCACCGGTTTCTACGCCCTGTTGCGAGTACACCACTTCGGGCTGGATGGCAAATCTACTGGAGATAGGCGTGGAGGCGAACCCGCCCACGTGCACCCCAAGCCGGGGATCAATGTCGGTGTTAGGAAACCGGATGGTGGCAACATTCAGCCCACCTTTAATGCCCAGCCTGGTTTGCGCCTCGGCCGCCGCCACAAAAGACAGCACCACGGCTACCAACAACAAAATCTTTTTCATGCAAATAAACGACTATGAAGAATTAGGTGAGAAAGATACGCGAAAGACACGGGAAGGATAAAGCCTTGGGCCCTGGAAGCATCTGATTCTTTGTATATTCTAAGATCTTCCTTAAAGGCGACTATTGAGGACAACGTATTTGCCCTAGTGTGATCCTGAAAGGGACTGGTGAACGAACTAGCCAAGGCAGACTTTATTACCCTGCCGTGAGAAACAACCACCGTAAATGTACGATAAACCTGAAACCTTTCATTTTTGCAGTCGTTAAAGAAGGCATATAAGTTGGTTAAATAATGTCACGAAAAAAGATGCCGTAGACACGAAGCGGAAACGCTGGCGTTGAAACTTAAACAATAGAAGCCGAACTGGTTTTAGTTTTAAGGGATACGGGAGCAGTACGCAACGTAAGACAAAGGCGAAAGCCGCATCAGGAGTAGTGGCTAGAATTTATTTAATCAATATAGAAAAGCCTTCCCAGACGGGGAAGGCTTTTCTCGTTTTTAGCCTTTTCCCTGTAAAACAGGCTAAAAACAAAGTCGTGCTGCCTGGTTCAAGCAACCAGGCAGCACGACAAAGAATCAGGTTAAGACTCCAATTCAAACAAGCACTCAGTCCTTTATTTTCTTGAAGCGCTTGCCAACCAGGTAGTACACCGGTATGCCCACACCCACCAGAATCAATCCCGGCCACGAGTATTTAGGCTTGTAAACAAGCAGGATGGTGCAGATAAACGATGCCATTGCTATGTACAGTGCCGGCAAAACCGGATACCCGACGGCTTTGTACGGCCGGGGCGCATCTGGCATGGTGCGGCGCAGGATGAAAATACCGGCAATGGTGAGAATGTAAAACAGCAAGACCGCAAAAATCACGTAATCCAGCAAATCTGAGTAACGCCCCGAAAGGCACAGCAAACTGGCCCACAGGCATTGGATGGCCAGAGCCGCGCCCGGTACGCCGTTCTTGTTCAGTTTGGCCATGCTGGGGAAAAACAAGCCATCTTTCGCCATGGCGTAATACACCCGCGGGGCCGAAAGAATCACGCCGTTATTGCAGCCAAACGTGGAAACCATGATCAAAATACCAATCCCAATAGTGGCCGGGGCGCCGCCAATGACTTCGGCCACGGCCGTGCCTACGCGGTCATTGCTGGCAAACTGAAGTCCCCGGCTCAAGGCGTCTGTTCCCGCCGGGTCTCCCTGCAAAGGAAGAATGGTGAGGTAGACCACATTGATCAAGACGTACAAAACAGTGACAATGGCCGTGCCAATAGCCATGCTCAGCACAATGGTGCGTTTGGGGTTGACAATCTCATCGCCCGAAAACCCGATGTTGTTCCAGGCATCAGAAGAGAAGAGAGAGCCAATCATGGCGGTGCCGATGCCTACCATCAAAGCCCAGCCAGACAGAGTGGTGCGGGCAACCGCGCCGGTTTCCTTGTCCACCACCACCGATTGCGCCTCCCAGAAGTTGGAGAAGTTAAGGTCAATCACCTCGGGATTGGTGCCCAGCAGCAACCCGAAGCCCAGCAGCGCAAACAAGGCAATGATCTTGGTGCTCCCGAAGATGTTCTGGATAATGGTTCCGTTTTTCACCCCCTGCTGGTTCACCAACGTGAGCAGCACAATAGAAGAAATGGCCAGCAATTGCACCGAGGTGAATTGGAAGAAGCCCAGATCCAGCAGCACGTTGTCTTCTGAGAACCAGGGCACCAAAACACCGGTAAACCGGGCAAAAGCCACGCCTACCGCCGCAATGGTGCCGCTCTGGATGACCAGAAAAAGCGTCCAGCCATACAGAAAAGCCACCAAGGGGCCGTAAGACTCCCGCAGATACACGTACTGGCCACCGGCCCGGGGCATCAAACTGGTTAGCTCACCGTAGCTCAAGGCACCGGCCAGGGTCATCAATCCGGTCAAGGCCCACACCAGCAGCAAATAGCCCGAGCTGCCCACGGATCGGCCAATATCGGCACTCACAATAAAGATACCAGACCCAATCATGGATCCGGCCACCAACATGACGGCATCAAATAATTTGATCTCGCGCTTAAATCCCGTAGAGGTATCAGACATAGAAACGGATGAAAGTGGACGTAATAGGGAAGGAAGATGAAAAAAGGATTGGGGTAAGGAATAGGGCAGAACTTCTCTCTTTGTTTTCCTGAAAGGATCTTAGCGCCGAATGGCAATACGGTTTATTCACCGCTTGTACAGTCCGCCCGCCAGATCCTTCCAGGAAAAAAATAGATATTTTAAGTAGCCCTGTTACTTAAAAGAAAGCGAAGACCAATCCTCCGCTCAATTCTTTATTCTAGCCTTGACTCAAGACTGTATAGCTAAACCTTGCGCGGTGGTAAGTCAAACGCCACGGCATTGTGCTCAAAGTGACCTTTGTGTGAGCCGTCGCAGAAAGGCTTGTTCTGGGATAGGCCGCAGCGGCAGATAGAGACCACTTCACGGCCCTGCAGATTGTACTCGTTGCCTTGCGGATCTACGATGATAAACTCACCTTCAAGCTTCAGGGAGCCGTTATTGTTCACGGTTACTTTGGTTTTCATGCTGTTTTTAAAAAAATAGAGGTAAAACGGTAAATAGATGAGAGCATGTTTACATTTGAGGTTCGCAAGCGAAAATGACCAGAGAAAGGTTCTGCGGAAGCGTTTTTATGGTCATTTGCAGCGCAAAGATGAAATTTAAATATGCTCTCAGGAGACAAAGAACGCGGTCAGTCCTGGCTCAATAGCAGGAAAGCAGGTTTGCCTCGATTCAAAGATAGTATTTTTGCCCAAAGCTTTTCATCCATGGGCAGGTTCTTGCCTTAGAACTTGCCCTTCTTTCCCGCCCCAAAACCAGAGATGGGGTCGGTGTCACGGGATGGGAAGTTCTGGAAAGTAGGGGAGGAACAATCAATTAGATTTGCAAGTAGCCTATTTTTTTCGGTGTTTTAACCTGGGTAGCCGCCGCTACGTACGTATAAATACTAGGCTTGTGTTTTAAATCACTGCTTAAAATCTAAGAAGACTATGAAAAAAAGCTTTTTGACCCCTGTGTTGTTACCCGCCATGCTGGCAATGGGTTTGCTAGGATCTTGTGTGTCATCCAAAAAATACGAGGCGGCCCTGGCCGAAAACCGCTCATTGGTGGTGTTGCAGGATGAACTTACCCGCCAGAAAGCCGAACTGGAAAGCGAACGGGCCCGCCTGCAGCAAGACAAAGAACGCCTGAACCAGGAGAAAGCAGATTTGGCCACTGAAAAAGCCTCTACCGAAGCCTCGCTCCGTACCAACCTCAACACCAAAAACCAGCAGGTAGACAAACTCAGCGCCGATTTGCAGGCCCGCGAAGCCCGCCTGGCCGAGATGCAGCGCATTTTGGATGAAAAAGACAAAGCGGTGAATAACCTTCGGCAAGTGGTGAGCAATGCGCTTCTGGGCTTCAAAGCCTCAGATCTATCTGTGGAAGTGCGCAACGGAAAAGTGTATGTGTCCTTGTCTAACCAGTTGCTCTTCAAGTCTGGTTCTACAAAAGTAGACGCCCAGGGGCAGGAAGCCCTCAAGAAACTGGCCGCCGCGTTGCAAAACCAGCAAGAGGTGAATGTAGTAGTGGAAGGCCACACAGATGACGTGCCGGTTTCCCGTGGTACGGCCGGTATGCAGGACAACTGGGACTTGAGCGTGCTAAGGGCTACTGAGATCACGCGCATCCTCACGCAGGCAGGCCTGGCCCCGCAGCGCGTAACCCCTTCCGGACGGTCAAAGTACGTGCCCGTTGACCCAGCCACCACCGCCGATGCCCGCCAGAAAAACCGCCGCACAGAGATCATCCTCACGCCTAAACTAGATGAGCTCTTCCAGATTCTGGAGCAGAACTAAGTAGCAGGGCAAACTAAACTATTCCTTTTGTCATCCTGAAAGGATCTGGTGGGCGAACTAGAAAAGCGGTAAATAAACGCCATTACCACCCGCCACCAAGATCCTTCCAAGATGACAGGGAGGGAAGAAGCTAAATTACTTCTGTCTAATTACTTACTACCCTGTATCGTTCTTGATTCATTGATGGGCTCTGCTGGAAATATCTGGGCAGGGCTTTTGTTTTTGGCCTGTTTTTAGTAATATAGGGTAAAAAGGATATTGCCCGCTAGAAGGTATAATGCACCGCCGGTTTTGGCGTTGTTCTTGCAGTAGGCAGGATAGTTGTCCCTTCAGGAAAGTTTTTACCTTTGAAGAGACATGCTCTAAATTGAAAAAACAAACCATGCAAAAAGGAAAGATCATAGGATTGGTTCTGGGGATAATAACCTCATTTTCATCTGTTTCCTGGGCCCAGGAGCAGGAGAAAACCAAGGCAACCCAGGAATCTCCGGCAGAACAGGACTTGCGGAACTTCAAGGAGTGGATGAAGACCCAGTCTGACAAAATTGCCACCACCACCCGCGCAGAATGGCCCACCATCAAAAGTGACTTCGCGCGGCAAGCCAATAAAATTGAAAACAGTTTCCAGAGTTTGTCTGAGACTTCTCAACGCGATTTCCTGGAGCTGAAAACCCGTTTCCAGGAACTGGAAGCCAAGCCAATGGCCGACGAGGTGCCTTTGCAGGCCGAGGAAGTGCGTTTGCGAGAGAAAGAATTATTGGGCTCCTTCGGGAATGTGCAGAACATCAGCGCCATTCACATGCGCGAAGCCTACATCAGGTTCATGCAGAACGTACGGGCCAAACGCCAGGCCTGGACTTCCCGCGACTGGGACTACGCCGACTATATCTTGCAGAACCTGGGCAAACGCAAAGCCGCGGTAGAAGAAAAACTCACTACCTTGGACGAAATCAAAATCAGAACCTTGATTGGGGAATTCCACACCCTGCGGTCGGGGCAGGAGTTCAAGGAGCAGCAAAAAGCCAGGAAACAGTAGGAATTAGTAGCCCAAGCGGAGGAGGGCTTTGGACAATTCCCAATAATATTGAATAAGTAAGAGGGGCGTTTTCTGGCTAGTTTCACAAAAACTAGCCAGAAAACGCCCCTCTGTTCTACTAGTCTACGCTGTCTCTCAACGTGACGTTTTCAGTTGTTCTGGACTTAGAGTTGTTCTCCTCACCACGAGATTGGGAATTCCCTACCCGGCTTTGGGTGATCTCTGTGGCGGTTGCTCCGGTAGTGTCATTCGGGTTCGGATTAACCACACTGCTGTTATTGTTGGGGTTATCAGAATTCTGTTCTGCCTCGGTGGTACCCGCGTTCGTGTTTCCTCCGCTTTGCGAATTGCAGGCAACAAAACTGGTCATGCCAGCCATCGCCAATATCATGAGTAGCTTTTTCATCGTCTTTCGGTTTTTGAGCGCTTTAATAGATTCTCTAACTGCCAAAACCCCAAAAAAGTTATAAACAGCCAGACATAGACCGCTCTCTTATGTTAGATTTAATCCATCCTTATAAAAGAGGGGTGTTGTCAATTTATAATAGCTAGGGTACGGCTTCGGTTTCCGCTCTTTTTTTCTGAAAACGACTGAAAACTGACCTTCCGCAGGAGACGCACTTCCAGCCTCTTTCCTCCGGTGGTGGAAGCCTTGCGGAGAAACCTCACCCCCAGCCCCTCTCCCACGGAGAGGGGAGTTCCGTTTCTTCGTTTTGGGGCTGTTTTGCGGAAAACAGCCCCAAAACGAAGAAACCTGTGCGGTCTCCAAGACCTCATCGGTTTAGAATGAACTGGCGCGAGACGCCAGTCTCGTGCCTAAGGAGGAAGCGCGTCTCCAGACTCGCCGGGAACCACCAGCAAGATTGGCACCGTCTGGCGTTGAGTTAAACAAGCTCTTAATCTTTCCGCACTTGCAGTAAAATTCCATAGCTTTACCGTGGGATGCCTGGGGTAAATATTGCTTCCGGAATCCTCTGGTTAATTTGAACTTCTATTGATTGACATGACCCCTGTACGTGTGTTAGTGGCCTTCTTTCTCCTGGTCTGGGGATTGGGAACTTCCACCTCAATGGCCCAGGCTCCCAAGAAACCCAATGCCGCTGATATCAGGCTGGCGCTGGAAAAGCTGAATGTGCTGGGCAGCGTTCTCTATTTTGCCGCCCACCCAGATGACGAGAACACCCGCCTCATTGCCTACCTGGCCAACGAACGGAAAATGCGCACCGGTTACCTGTCCCTCACGCGCGGCGACGGCGGCCAAAACCTGATTGGCCCCGAAATACGCGAAGAACTGGGCATTATTAGGACGCAGGAACTGCTGCAGGCCCGCCGCATAGACGGTGGCGAGCAGTTCTTCAGCCGGGCCAATGACTTCGGGTTCTCCAAGCACCCCGCCGAGACGTTTACCATCTGGAACAAAGAACAGGTACTGGCCGATGCCGTCTGGATCATCCGTAAGTTCCGCCCTGATGTCATCATTACCCGTTTCTCGCCGCAGCCCAGCGGCACGCACGGGCACCACACCGCCTCGGCCATGATTGCCCTGGAAGCCTTTGATGCCGCCGCTGACCCCAAACGCTTTCCCGAGCAACTGAAAGCGGTGGAGCCGTGGCAAGCCAAACGCCTGCTCTGGAATACGTCTTCTTTTTTCTACGGACAGGGGCAGCAATTTGACGCTTCAGATAAGATCATGCTAGACGCCGGAGGCTACAACCCGTTGCTGGGCAGATCCTATAATGAGATTTCGGCCCAGAGCCGAAGCATGCACAAAAGCCAGGGATTTGGGAGCAGCGGCACCAGGGGTGAGGCCGTAGAATATTTTGAATTCCTGAAAGGCGCTCCCGCCAAAAAAGATGTGCTGGAAGGCGTAAACACTACCTGGAGCCGCGTGCCGGGCAGCAAAGACGTAGACAAACTCTTGCAGGAGGCGCTGAAAAATTATAATTCGGCTAATCCGGCTGCTTCGGTGCCCACCTTATTAAAGGCGAATTCGGCCTTGGCCAAACTGCCGGCTTCTTACTGGAAAAACCTGAAAGAGCAGGAATTGCAGGAAGTCATCAAGAACTGCCTGGGTCTGTACCTGGAGGCGACATCGGTGAGGGAGTATTCGGTGTCGCCGGGCGAACCGGTGGCGGTATCGCTGGAAGCAACCAACCGTTCTGCCGTTCCGGTGACGCTCACCAAAGTAGAATACCTGTTCGTTCATCAGGACACCACCCTGCAGCAGAAACTGGAACTGAACCAACCGCTGTTTATCAGAACCTCCAGAACTATCCCGTTGGCTACTCCTTATTCCCAGCCGTATTGGTTACGTGTGCCAGGCTCCACTGGGATGTTCCGGGTAGATGATCCCGCTTTGATTGGTTTGCCTGAAAACCCGGCGGCCGCCCAGTTGAGGGTACATCTTACCGTGCAGGGGCAGCCCATTTCTTACACGTTGCCGGTGGTCTACAAACGCACCGACCCCGTGGAGGGGGAGCAGTACCGCCCGTTCGAGATTGCCCCGCCCGTTTTCGTGAACATCACGGAGAAAGTGTACGTCTTCGCCGATGCCCAGCCCAAGCCCGTCACGGTGCGCGTTCGCGCCGGGAAAGACCAGATGGAAGGAACGGTGGCACTGCGTCTGCCCGAAGGCTGGCGTTCTGAACCTGCTACCGGAACTTTCAAGCTAACCCAGAAAGGCGAGGAACAGAGTTTCACGTTTATGGTACATCCGGGCACCGCCCAAACCGAAAGTGCCATCAGCGCCGTGGTGACTACCCGGGGCAGGACTTATTCCCAAAGCTTTAGCGCCATCACCTATCCGCATATTCCTACCCAAACCTTGTTCCCCGAGGCCGTGGCCAAAGCGGTGAAACTGGACTTGGAACGCAAAGGGCAGCACATTGGCTATTTGATGGGGGCCGGTGATGAAATTCCTGCCAGTTTGCAACAGATTGGGTATGCCGTAGACCAACTGCACGTAGAGGCTTTATCGGCGGAGACGCTGCAGAAATACGATGCCGTGGTGGTGGGGGTGCGGGCGTACAACACCCTGGATCGTCTTAAATTCCAGCAGCCGCAGCTCCTGCAGTACGTGCAGAACGGTGGTACCCTGGTGGTGCAGTACAATGTGAGCAACGGTCTGGTGACCCCCAACGTAGGGCCGTACCCCATAAAGCTGTCCAATGACCGGGTAACGGTGGAAGACGCTGCCGTACGTTTCCTGAAACCCAACCATCCGGTACTCAATACGCCCAACAAGATCACCCAGCAGGATTTCAGAGGTTGGGTGCAGGAGCGCGGCCTGTATTTCCCCGGCCAGTGGGCCCCGGAATATGAGGCAATTCTTTCGTCTAACGATCCCGGCGAAACGCCCAAAGACAGCGGGTTGCTGGTGGCCAAATACGGGAAAGGGTATTACGTGTACACCGGCTATTCCTTCTTCCGGGAACTACCTGCGGGTGTGCCGGGCGCGTACCGCTTGTTCGTGAACCTGCTCTCTTTAGGGAAGTAGTGTTTTGGGGCTGTTTTTGTAAAAATAGCCTTGAAACAGTTTGTAAGCGTAAAGACAAAGAAATTCATAAACTCTTTTGTCATCCTGAAAGGATCTTGTGGGCGAACTGGAAGGACGAAAATCTGCACTATAGCAGGGCAGTAAAAGAAAACCTGATTGAAGTAAAGGAATCACGAATATCAGTTTTTCAAACCTGATTATCGCCTCGTTTTTCAAAATTATACCAAAAGTAAATTGTAGCGTTGTAGAAGTAGACCTACCGTATTCAACTCATTCTGTATGACCAAAGGAGATATTGACCCGCCCCCCTTCTTCAAAAGCTGGACTTCTATGTACTGGCTGGTGTTGGGCGTGCTGGCGGGGTTCATCTTGTTGTTTTATCTCATTACCCGGGCATATACATGAGCGGTTTGGATTGGGGAGTGCTGATTGGCACCATAGCGTTCATTGTGCTGTACGGCGTCTGGAAAACGCGCAAGACCCAGCAGATGTCCGCCTACCTGCGGGCCGATAACACCGAACGTTGGTGGATGATGGGCTTGTCCATCATGGCTACCCAGGCCAGCGCCATTACCTTTCTCTCCACGCCGGGGCAGGCCTTTGATGACGGCATGCGCTTCATCCAATTCTATTTCGGGTTGCCTCTGGCGATGGTGGTTTTGTCCATTACGGCTATTCCTATCTACTACCGCCTGAAGGTATTCACCGCCTATGAATACCTGGAAAGCCGCTTCGACCTGAAAACCCGCTCCTTGGCCGCGCTTCTGTTTTTGCTCCAGCGCGGGCTCTCCACCGGCATCACCATTTACGCCCCGGCTATCATTCTCACCGCCATTCTGGGCTGGAATCTCACGGCTACCATTCTCTTTATTGGCGTGGTAGTAACTTTTTACACCGTGGTAGGAGGCACCAAAGCCGTAAGCCAGACCCAACGGCTACAGATGGCCGTGATGCTGGGCGGCATGCTGGCAGCGGCCATTGTGGTGGTGCGTTTGTTGCCCGCCAACGTGGGTTTTCCTGAGGCGATGGCCGTGGCCGGAACCTCCGGGAAACTGAACCTCGTAGACCTTAGCTTTGACCCCAATGACCGCTATAACCTTTGGTCTGGCTTGATTGGCGGCTTCTTTCTGGCCTTGTCGTATTTCGGGACAGATCAGTCTCAGGTGGGACGCTACTTAGGGGGCGAGACCATTGCCCAAAGCCGGTTGGGTTTGCTCATGAACGGGCTGGTGAAAGTGCCCATGCAGTTCCTGATTCTATTGGTAGGCGTGCTGGTGTTTGTGTTCTACCAGTTCTACGCGCCGCCGCTTTACTTCAACCAACAGCAAGCCAGTAACGTGTTAGCCTCTGAGGCAGCCCCCGCCTGGCGCGATTTGGAAATCAGCAGCCAGCAAATTTTCCAGGAGAAAAAAGCAGCGACCTTGGCGTTGGTAGAGGCCTACCAAACCGAAAACAAGCCCGGAGAGGAACAGGCGGCCCACCGGATGCAGCAAGCCGAAGCAAAACGCAAAGAAATTAGGCAGGAAGCCCAGCTTCTGGTGAAAACCTACAACCAAGGCACCGACCTGAAAGACACCGATTACGTGTTCCTGACCTTTGTGACCCAGCAATTACCCCGTGGTTTGGTGGGCTTGCTGCTGGCCGTGGTGCTTTGCGCCGCCATGGGAAGCACCGCCTCGGCGTTCAATTCCTTGGCTTCCACTACGGTGGTAGACGTCTACAAACGCTCGTTGCGGCCCAACGCGTCAGACGGGCATTATGTGCGGGCCTCGCGCTGGTTTACGGTGGGCTGGGGAGCCGTTTCTATTTTCTTCGCCCTTTTCGCCTCGCAGCTCGAAAACCTCATTCAGGCGGTCAACATCCTGGGCTCTTTGTTTTACGGCACCATTCTGGGGATTTTCATCGCCGCTTTCTATTTCAAGCGGCTGAGGGGGAATGCCGTGTTCTGGGCCGCCGTGCTTACGCAGATCATCATTTTTCTCTTATATCAGTACACCAGTATCGCCTATCTCTGGTATAATCTCATTGGGACTATTCTGGTGGTGAGTTTGGGATTCCTGCTACAGCCCCTGTTGCGTAAACCGGCATAAGCTTTATTCTTTTTGTGTCACCTGTATCTACTTTTACATGAACCAGCCATTTTTGGACTTACAGCATATTATTCAAAGCAGGAGAACCGTAAAGCCGCCCAAAATGAACGGCGGCCTTATTCCCGATGGGCAAATAAAGGAGATGCTGGCCTTGGCAGATTGGGCCCCCACCCACGGCCACACCGAGCCTTGGCGGTTTGTGGTGTATGCCCGCGAGAAGGTGAAAGACTTTTGCCTTGCCCACGCTGAACTCTACCGGGCACATACTGCCCCAGAGAAGTTTATGGAGGTAAACTATGAAAAGCTGCTGCACATGGGCGACCAGGCCTCGCACGTGATTGTGGCCTATATGCAGCGCGGCGATTTGCCTAAGATTCCGGCACTGGAGGAGATTGCCGCTACCTCATGCGCCATCCAAAACCTGTTGCTGGGAGCCACCGCCCTGGGAATTGCTTCTTACTGGGGCTCCGGCGGCATGGCCTACAAACCAGCCATGAAAGAAATGCTGCAACTACGGGAAGAAGATACCGTGTTAGGCGTTCTGTATCTAGGCTACTCAGACCACCCTGAAACAGCCGGTAAAAGATTGACGCCCCTCCCCGAGAAAGTGCGGTGGATGTAACTTGCGGGAATCGGGCCGTAAACGGCATGGGCGCAGACGCTCGTAGGAGCTGTGCCCACTACGAGGTCTTTGGAACGAGCGGTACTACGGAGGCGGGCTTTGGAAAAAAGTACTGGCGCGAGACGCCAGTCTCGTGACACAGGATGAAACGAGTCTCCAGACTCGCCGGGAACCACCGGCACAGCAATTATAATATAAAATCGACTCCCCGCGGAAGGAGCTTCTTCCGCGGGGAGTCGATTTTTAGGGTGTTTTCCTGAAACTAGGCCGAAAACGTTATTTCTTGTTTTTGATCTCTGCCAGAAGCTTCTCGTTCAAGGCCACGTAGTCTGCGTTGCTTTCTTTTTTGGCCAGTTCAATGGATTTCTGAGCGGTGGCAGCAGCTCCTTTGTAATCTTTCAACTGTGCCTGGATTTTGGCTTGTTGGTGCAGCGTGTAGAACTTAGGGTCTTTCTCGTTGGCTTGTTTAATCCAGGTCAACGCCTGCTTCATGTCTTTGTTGTTTTCAGCGTAATAATTGGCCGCCGCCGCATACAAAGCGGGGGTTACATTGGTTCCGTTTACAACTTTCTCCTGAATCTGGCTCATTACTTTGGCATCTACCTCAGTGGTGATTTTTACCGGTACCAGGGTGTTCTCCCACATAATCTGGAGGGTGGCGCCGTTGTTGGTCAGATCGGCGAAGCCGATGGTGAATGTTTCAACTTTAGCGCTCAGTTTTTTAGGGGTCACCTTGAAACGCACCAAGTCTTCTTCGGCTTTGTAGTTGTTTCCGCCCTCGCCCCAGTGCTTGGTGTTTTTGTGGATGACTACAGTCCACTCTTTCTCCCCCGGAATGGTGTACAACGCGTACTGACCGGCCGCAACCTTATTTCCTTCCAGCATCACCTCATCTGAGAAGGTCAGTTTGGTAGAGGCATTGGCCCCGGTGCGCCACAGTTTTCCGTAGGGAGCCAGATCTCCGAAGATCTTGCGGCCTTTGGTGCTGGGGCGCGAGTACTCAACGGTTACATCAGTTAAGCCAACGGTCTGTTTCACCGTGGCGGCGGGGCTGGCAGCGGGCATCTTGATTTGAGCAGATGCTGCAGGGCCCATCAGGAACATGGCAAACGCAAGCGCCCATACCAAATTCAGGGTTAAAATCTTTTTCATGTCTTACAGTTTTAAGGCAAAATTTTCCAGGTGTAATATTAAGGAAAAGCAGCAGCATCGCCTAACAACGGAGAGTTTGTTTAACTTTTGAATTCGTAAGCTCAACAGGCAGGAGTAAGGTTCTGCAGATTGGTTTATAGCCCTGTAGCAGCGTTGATAAGGCGGTAAAAGCGCGGGCGCAGGTTCTCACTTGGGCCGTTTGCAACACAGAAGACAAAGTTTAAACAGGCTCACTTCCCCCTAAAATAAAAGGAGCGCCTTGACTTTCAAGGCGCTCCTTTTAGAGAGCTATTTTCCGTTTCAAGCCTGTTTTCTTAAAAGCAGCCCCAAAACGACCTGCTTACGGCAGCAGGAGCGAACTGTCTCCGTAGCTCAGGAAACGGTAGCCATTGGCCAGGGCGTGCTTATACACTTTCTGCCAGGAGGGGCCAATCAAGGCCGAGACCAGCAACAGCAACGTGCTTTGCGGCTGGTGGAAGTTAGTCACCAAACCGGTGCAGATTTTAAACTGGTAGCCGGGCGCAATCAGGATGTGGGTGGTGGCGTGCAGGTGGGTGAGTTTGTGGCAGTCCAGGTAGTACAGGAGAGCCTCCAGCGCTTCCTGCACTGAGAGGTTGGTGCGTACGTCATACGGAAACCATTGCGGCACGTAGAGGTCGTCTCCTTCACCGGGCAGAATGCCCAGAGAAATGCCGGTGCCCAGCCAATACAGGCTTTCCAGGGTGCGCATGGAAGTGGTGCCTACGGCGATTACCGGATGTGGGCCATGGTATAATAATTTCTCCACAAACGCACGGCTCACCGAGAGTTGCTCCCCGTGCATGTAGTGGTACTCCATCAACTCCGCTTTCACGGGTTTAAACGTGCCGGCGCCCACGTGCAGGGTTACAAAGCCGTGTTGGTGCCCTTTGGCCGCAATGTTATCCAGAACCTGGGGCGTAAAGTGTAATCCGGCGGTGGGCGCCGCTACGGCACCGGCCTCAGCGGCGTACACGGTCTGGTAACGCTCCTGGTCGCTTTCCTGGGCATCACGGTTCATGTACGGGGGCAGCGGAAGCAAACCCGCCAGCTCCAGGATCTCGGCGAAGGTTTTATGGCCGGGAGACCAGGTAAAGTGAATGGCAAATCCTTCTTCGGCGGGGGCAAGCCGTTCGGCCCAAAGCGAACCGTCGGCGGGGAAAGGGCCCAGGGGCATTTCCAGGCGGCCATCGCGCCAGCGTTTGTTGTTGCCCACCAGACACTTCCAGATAACGGAGTAGGTTTGCTGCATGGCTTGCTGCACTTCGCGCACCGGTTCCAGAGGCTCCAGACAGAATAATTCAATTGTGCCGCCCGTGGGTTTTTGAAACCGTAAACGGCCCTGTACTACTTTGGTGTCATTGAAGACCAACAGCGTGTTAGGGGGCAAGGCCGAAGGAAAATCTTTGAATTGTGCATCTGAGATGCGCCCTTTCTTATACAACAGAAGCTTAGACTGATCGCGCTGCTCTAACGGAAACTGAGCAATTCTTTCTTCCGGAAGGAGATACGAATAGTCTGAAATGGACAGTTGTCTTGGATGATTAGTAGGCATGAACGTCAAGCACTATGGAAAACAAAGATAAAGGAGCGTACCCCGGCATCACTAAATAGAAAGCAGGAAAATAGTGGTTTCCATGAAAACCAGAACTGAAACACAGATGGAAATGCGGGGGTATTTCCTATGAATGCCATTGCCCTCAAGAACATGAATAACCATACTTTGTTTAAGCTTCTTTGGTAAGGATAACTGCTGTTATTTAACCTAAGCAAAGAATGGCAATGCCTTCAAAGACAATTCTAATGGCAGAAAGGTACTCCTTTTTACTACTGTTTTCTAAAATTTGTGCTAAAAACACGGTTAAGAACAAGTTTTTCCTCAAGAAGGACTAACCGGGGCTATTTCTTCGTCATGCTCCAGGTCGCTAAGCTCCAGTTCCAGGGCTTTCACCGAGATCTGGATTTCCCATAAAGACAGCGCCATGGACACCATCAGCAAAAGCAAACCCGCCCCAAAGATGACCTCGGCCGCCGTTTGCCAGCCTGCATAGATCATGAACATGCACAGCACGCAGGAGAACATACTGGCGATCCCGAAGGCCTGCATGTTGCGGATGAGGACGAGCCTGGTTCTGAGATTCTGGATTTGCCCGTACACCAGATGGCTGTGGCTGGCCTTGTACACGTGCTTTAGATCCCTGATCAGTTTGGCCAAAGACAGAAACCGGTTGGTGAAGGCCAGCAGGAGCAGTGAAAGCGCCGGAAACAGCAGGGCAGGAGTGGTAAGCGTGATTTCCATGGCAGTGAATTAAAGCGGGGCTGAATAGGTGGTGGGCTTAGAGCCTGTTTACACTTCATCTCTGCGCTGCAAACGGCCAAAAAAAGAACCTGCGTTCATGGTTGCGTTGCCCCGTAGCGCTGCTACGCGGCTCAAAAAACGCTTCCGCAGAACCTTTCTCTGACTAGTTGAGCCAGCAAACCTCAAAAGTAAACATGCTCTTACTCTTCGGGCGAGGTGTCATCTTCGGGCTGAAACTCCAGGTCTTCGGCAATGTCCAGGGATCGGTCAATCAAATCGTCCATTTCGTCTTTGGTGGAGGCGTTGAGGGTTTCCTCAAACAAAGCCAGCACGTGTTCAGCGTCGGCGTTCACGTACAGGTCGGTGTAGAGTTCCTCAAACAGGTGGCTTTTCTTCTGGATGACCCCATCTATGCCCTGCACGGTGGTTGCCTCCAGGGCATCCTGGAGCAGGTCACGCACCTGGGCACTTTCTTCGTCGCCTCCCAGATCTGTGAGCAACTGTAACAGGGTAATCCCTACGCCTAACCGGAGGCGCTCAAACCTGAAACTCACTTCTTCCTGGCTTTTCCGGCCCGGGCGGGCCTCTTTCAACGCATCTTCCAACTCCTGGTATAACGGAGAGAGCCTCTGGTGCCACGCCGCTTCGGCGGGCGGAAAGGTGTGCGAGAGAAGCTGTTGGTAAAGAGAGGTATTCATAACACTGGCACAAAACAAATGAAACTACGGCAAGTTAGGAAAAGAAAGCGTGCGTTTTATGCCTGTTTTCGCGAAAACAGGCATAAAACGCCATTTGGGTGATAGGGAAAGTGCTGGAAAGCGGAAGCTTTGTCAAAAAAGCAGATTTCATACCTGACGTTACGCCACCTGCCGGTGGTTCCCGGGGGCCTGGAGACTCGCTCCAGAAGACCTCGCAGCGTCTTTAGACCTGCGGGTGTCTGCGCCGATAGCTCGCCAATCAGGAGATTGGCTGTCCAAGGGTGCGTAGAGCGCTCGCGCTAACTCTACGCACAACTATCAAATGGTTTTAAGCCTATTTTCTGCAAAACAGGCTTAAAACGCATCATCGGGGTTCGCCCTCTCTACGCCCATTTACAAAAATGCACGGGTCACTTATTATTTTTAATAAGAGCATGGGAGTAAGAAGGGCATTTTCCTCAGAAAAAACAAAAAAACCGATGCCTTGTCCTACGCATTATTTTGCCTAACTTACTAAGACTGAATAAGCCAGGTATGGGTATGTCTCTGCAGAACCATTCTTTCCCAGGATTTTGGATCCTTGTTTTCTGCTGCGCTATGTTTTTGTTTCCGATGCTGCTTTGGGGACAGGAACTACCGGCGGACGAGGATGGTATGAAATTTCAGTTGGGCCGGAACAGGACTAGAATACCCTTTAAACTGGTTCATAACTTGGTCATCATCCCTATTCAGATCAATAATTCCAATCCGCTCAATTTTGTGGTAGATACGGGGGTAGACAGAACCCTGCTCATGCAAATAGGGCAGTTTGACACCATCACGCTCAACAACGTAGAAAAGCTTTTCCTGCGCGGACTGGGGAGGGGAGCCGGTATTCAGGCCATGCTGTCTTCGGGCAACAGCGTCAATTTCTCTGGGGTAGAAGCCAAAAACCAGAAAGTGCTCATGCTGGAGGAAAACATCTTCAACCTATCCTCCCGGCTAGGAATGGAGGTGCACGGCATCATCGGGTACCCGCTTTTCAAAGATTTTGTGGTGGAGATTGATTACGAGCACAAAATCATGACCTTGTATAAACCCGGCACTTACCCCGAGCGGAAAGCCAGGAAAAGCTCTGTGGTGCCGCTGGAAATTGAGGCCTCCAAGCCGTACGTAAGGGCGCAGGCAAGTTTCCCAGATGGTACCAAGCATGCCTTACGGCTGATTGTGGACAGCGGCATGAGTACGTCTATGCTGCTGTACCCGCCTACCTTGCCAGACGCCAGAATACCCGAGAAAAAGATTGAGGCCTACCTGGGCCGGGGGCTGAACGGAGACATTCACGGTGAGATTGCCCGTATAGAGGCCTTGCAGCTAGGGGAATTCACGTTGCAGAAGCCACCGGCCAGCTTCCCAGATACTATGTCCATCAGGCACGCGCTGGGGCTCAACAACCGCAACGGAAACCTAGGGGCCGATGTGCTGCAGCGGTTCAAGGTGGTGTTTGACTACGCCAACTCCAGAATGCTTCTTCGGCCTAACCACAAGTTCAAGAAACCATTTTATTACAACTTAAGCGGCTTAGAGATCCTTAGCCCCATTCCAGGGTTTAATTTTTACACCATTGCCGTGGTAATGCCTAACTCTCCGGCTGAACGCGCCGGACTGGAGCCCGGCGATGCCATTCTCAGTATCAACGGCGTACAATGCATTGACCAAAGCTTGGGCGAACTACTGGAGATGTTCCAGAAATACCCTCGTAGGCGGCTACAGCTGAAAGTGAGCAGGCAGTACAAGTCTTTTGAAACCATCCTGCACCTACAGGATCTGATTTAACTTCTGTTTGGGGCCTGTTTTCCTGAAAGCAGGCCCCAAACAGGAAGCGCCTATGTAGGATTCACGAACTGATAAACAGCCGAGAAATCTTCCTGCCCATGTCCGGCTTGTTTGGCCTGCGCGAAGAGTTCTTTCACCGTGGCCAGCGTGGGCAGCGCGATGCCTTGCTCGTATGCCGTGACTGCGGCCAAGTGCAGGTCTTTGTGCAGCCATTCCAGCGGGAACTCCGGGGAGAAGTCGCGGGTGAGAAGTTTGTTTTCCTTCAGCTTCAGGAAAGGTGCGCCGCCGGGGCCGTTCAGCAAGGTCTGGCACAGCACCTCTTCGGTAATGCCCAGTGACGTGCCCAACCGCAAAGCCTCGGCGAACGCCGCCATGATCTGCCCGAAGAGCATGTTGTTGACCATTTTCATGCTGGCCCCCTGGCCGTGCGCCCCAATGTGCAGCACCGCTTTGCCCATGGTATCCAGCAACGGGCGAACTTCTTCCACATCTTTTTCCTCGCCGCCCACCAGAAATATCAATTGACCGGTCTCAGCGGGTTTAAGCGAGCCGGAAACCGGAGCATCCAAAAACCGGTGCCCCATTTTAAGGGCCGCATGTGCCATCCGTTGGCTGAACGACGGGTTTACGGTGCTGGAATCAATCCAGAGGGAGTGGCCGGGAAGTTCTTTCAGGAAGCCGTGTTGGCCTAATGCGGCTTCTTCCACCGCCTCGGGAGTGGCCAGCATGGTGAACACTACGCGGCACTGCCTTCCCACTTCTTCGGGAGTATCGGCTAAGGTAGCGCCGTTGGAAACCAATGCTTCGGCCTTCCCGGGGGTGCGGTTGTAGACCACCAACGTATGTCCTGCTTTCTGCAGATTGGCGGCCATGCGGCTGCCCATAATGCCTAATCCTATAAATCCTACGTTCATGTTTTCTGATTTTGGTGCGCACGAAAGTAGGAATTTACGGATGCAGGACGCAAGTGGTACACGCCAAGCTTCGTTTCAGGCACATTTCTTGGGAAACGGCTTTGAAACAGAAAGGCCGCTGTTTATACAAGAGCGGCCTTTCTGGTTTAAAGTAAATTCTACTTACAGCACTTTCACCTTCAAATAAGAAGGTTGCTGGGCGTTATGGTACACGCGGTGGGTGGCTTTCTGGAAATCCTCGGCTTTGGCTTCATAGATGTTGGGCACATACTTCTGCGGATTGCGGTCTACCAGCGGGAACCACGTGCTCTGCACCTGCACCATGATGCGGTGGCCTTTCTTGAAAGTATGCAGCACGTCTTGCAGCGGCACGTTCACGGGCGTCACTTGGTTTGGCGTGAACGGCTCTGGTTTCTCGTAGCTGTTTCTAAAGCGGCCGCGCATCACCTCGCTGCGCACCATCTGCTGGTACCCGCCCATTTTCACGCTGGCCGGATTATGCGCATTCTGGCGGGCGGTGTCAGGGTAGACGTCAATCAGCTTCACTACCCAGTCGGCGTCTGAGCCGGTGGTGGAGATGTTGAGCGCTGATAAAATCTCTCCCGCTAACGTAATATCTTCCGTCAGGACATCGGTTTGGTAGACTAGTACATCTGGGCGACGGCTGGCGAAACGCTGGTCATCGGTCATGTACTCGCGGGTCATGCCCACGGTGGTTTCCTCCGAGAAGGGCACGGGTTTGTTTGGGTCGCTGATGAACTCGTCAAAGCCGGTGCCACTGGTTGCGGCTGGTTGCTCGAAACTGAGTTTCCCGTTCGGCCCGAAATACAGGTTCCGTTCCTGCGTGTTTTTAGGCGGCCAGGCGGCAAACTCGCGCCAATGGTTCGCACCCGTGTTGAACATGTACGCCTCGGGCAAAGCTGGGGTACCTTTGCCGTTTTCCTTCAGGTAGTGCCGGAAGAACTTGGCCTCGATGTTGGGCCGGTAAAACTCAGACGTGTTCTGCCGAAACGAGACCTTGCCCAGGTTTTCGCCGGTAGAACGCGACCAGCCACCGTGGAACCACGGCCCCATCACGATGGTGTTGTACGTCTTCGGGTTGTTTTTCTCGATGGTTTTATACGTTTCCAAGGCCCCGAACAGGTTCTCGGCATCAAACCAGCCGCCCACGGTCATCACGGCGGGCTTGATGTTTCTCAGGTGCGGCCGGATGTTCATGGCTTGCCAGAAGGAGTCATAGTTGGGGTGCTGAATGATATCGTTCCAGAAAGAGACGTTGTTCTTTAAATACAGCGTGTTGGCGTTGCTCAGCGGCCCCATGCGCAGGAAGAAGTCATAGCCATCGGGGGTGCCGTGGTTGAAGCGTGGGGCGCCGGTAGGAGAGGGTTGCGGACGTGGTTGCCCGAACGAGGCCAGAAAGTTGAAGGCGTGGGGCAGAAAGAACGCGCCGTGGTGGTGGAAATCGTCCCAGAACCAGTCGGTGACCGGGGCTTGCGGGGAGGAGGCTTTCAGGGCAGGGTGGCTGTTTACCAGACCCACGGACGTGTAATATCCGGGGTACGAGATGCCCCACTGGCCCACACGGCCGTTGTTGTTGGGGATGTTCTTCACTAGCCAGGCGATGGCGTCATAGGTATCAGTGCTTTCGTCCCAGTCATTTTTGCCTTTTTTGGTTTTGAGAGGGGCCATGTTCACAAACGCACCTTCGCTCATGAACTTGCCGCGTACATCCTGGTAGGCGAAAATGTAGCCTTCGCGCAGCATGTCTGAAGACGGCCCGATGCTGGTTTTGTATTTGCCTTCGCCGTACGGCCCGATGGCGTAAGGCGTGCGGTTGAGCATGATGGGGTATTTCTGGTTACTGGCTTTGGGCGCGTACACGATGGTGTAGAGTTTGGTGCCGTCGCGCATGGCCACCTGGTGCTCGGTCTTGGTGTAGTTCTCCCGAATGTAGGCTGAATCTGAAAGGGTTTGGGCAGAGGCAGTAAGCGAAGGCCACAAAATGACCAACAAGAGCCATTGCCAGAGGTTTGGTTTCATACGTGTTTGTTTGGTGTGATTTGGTACGGGAAATTAGAGAATCTACCGGCGGGAGACAACATCTATTTGGGGGCTGTTTTCAGAAAAACAACCTCAAAACGGAGAACCAGCTATAAAACAGAAAAGCCCGGCATACCCGGGCTTTTCTGTTTTATAGCTTAGTACAGGCCTATTTACAGCTGTATTCAATGTTGATGACGGAAACGTCACCGTTCTGAGATGTTCTGGTGGTCTTGGTGGGGTACCCGTTTTCGTTGAAAACATACACATTGGAGAAAGAAAGATCTTTGTCAACGGTGTTCCCTTCTCTGCGAATCTCGGTCAGCACATTGTTCTCCCCGGCAGGGTTCATGCTGGGAATACCCACAAAGAGGTTTTGAAAAGCGGAGGTAGGGCTGTTTTTTGTATCATAGGTGTAGTCTGTGGTGCTTTGGACAACCGTAGACTCATCTTCTTCCGTAGCAGGATTGTCGTAGTATACTTTTGCTTTCAGCACATTTCCTTTGGAATCATACTCATAGGTGGTGAATCCCGTGGAAATAAAGGTGGGGTCTTCCCCTTCCTCTTCAGACGGGAATGCCAGGAAGTAGGAGGTTTTAGAGATGCGGTTATTGGTATATTCAAATTCAGATATCTGGGCGGCTCCCCCAAGATCTGAAGACGACAAAAGAGTGCCAATCAATCTGCCTTGCTCGTCATACAAATACTCTAAGCCTCCTTCTTCACCGTCTCCAAAGATCATCTTGGAGGGCTTTCCGGCTTTGTTGCCATTGGAGTGGTACTGAACCGTTACGGTGCCGTACTCTTCGTTTGTGAAATTGGCAATCTTATCATTAGTGTAGGTGATAGTGGCAAAACCCTCATCATCAGTTAGTTTAACCGGTTGGCAAGATTTGATGCCGGTGATGGGGTCTGTGTCTTCATCTTCAGAACAGGAGCCTAAAACAAACAGAGAAAGAGCAAAGAAGATGGAAAGTAATTTGGGGAATTTCATGGTAGTGTAAAATTGAGTAAGAAGTGAATTGTCTTTTTTTGAATGAGATGCAAAGCGCTTTTATGCATTTTCAAGAGTATAGACACAGTGACTTCTCTTTACCCCTAATGCTATCCCAACTTTTTTTAGTTATATTTATCTGTAGCAACATCTGTATAATCTAAAGGCGACAGAAGCAGGAGAGGTGGAATGAAATCCTCTTCGCCATCCAACCATGATCTGCCCTGAAATAAAAAGCAGATTCTTTTACCAGCCGTAGGAGGGTTTAGGGGAAAGCGTTTTTAGGGTATTTTTTAAAAAACAGCCCCAAAACGCACCTGCCGCACCTTATTCTTTCGCCTATTTTTTTAAACTTTGGAGATTGCGTAACACCCGGGTTCCGCGTACACAAGCCAATCATTATGTTGAAATCATTCGTAAAGCATGCCCTTTGTCTGGGGGGGCTTTTCTATGGGATGTCGGTGGGCCACGCCCAGACAATCCCCTTGCAGACGCCAGAGCAATTCCTGGGCTACCGTCTGGGCGACCAGTTTACCTACCACGCCCGCATTGTAGACTACGTGCGGTATCTGGCCAGCCAGAACCCGGGCAAGATGCAGGTGCAGACCTACGGCCAGACCTATGAGAAACGGCCGCTGCTGCTCGCCACCATCTCCTCCCCGGCCAACATGCAGCGCCTGGAGGAAATCAGAACCAATAACCTGAAGAATACCGGCCTCCTGAGCGGTCAGCCTACCGGAGGGAAGCAACCGGCCATTGTGTGGCTCAGCTACAACATTCACGGAAATGAATCTGTCTCCTCTGAGGCCGTGCTGCAGGTGTTGTATGACTTGCTGGACCCCAACAACGCCCAAACCCAGAAGTGGCTGGAGAATACGGTGGTGATGCTTGACCCATGTGTGAATCCCGATGGCCGCGAACGCTACACCCAGTGGTACAACCGGGTTCGCAACCAGACCCCCAATGCCTCGCCGTACGCCTGGGAGCACCAGGAGCCCTGGCCGGGTGGGCGGCCCAACCATTATTACTTTGACCTAAACCGCGACTGGGCCTGGCAAACGCAGATTGAGTCCAAGCAGCGCGCCGTAGTCTACAACCAGTGGATGCCGCAACTGCACGCCGATTTCCACGAGCAGGGCGTAGATAACCCGTATTATTTTGCGCCCTCGGCGAAGCCCTACCACGATGCCATCACGCCGTGGCAGCGCGAGTTCCAGGGCATCATCGGTGATTACAACCGCAAGTACTTTGACAAAAACAACTGGCTGTACTTCACGCGCGAGAGCTTTGATTTGTTTTATCCCAGCTACGGCGATACCTGGCCCACCTACCAGGGCGCCATTGCGATGACCTACGAACAAGGCGGGTCGGGCCGGGCCGGAGTGGTCATCCAGAAATCCGACGGCGACAGCCTGACCTTGCGCCAGCGCATCGCTCACCACCACGCCGCCAGCCTGGCCACGGTAGAAGCCATCTCTGACAAAACCGACCAGGTGGTAACCGAATTCAAGAAGTTTTACGCTGATGCCCAAGCCAAACCCTTCGGGCAGTACCGCAGCTACGTGTTCAAGGTGAAAGGCGAGGAAGGCCGCATCAAAGACCTGACCGATTATCTGGAGCGGCAGCAAATCCGGTACGGGTATGCCAAAGCCGCCGGAAGCAGCAAGGGCTTTAATTACCAGACCGGCAAAACCGAATCGGTGAAGTACGAGAGTGGGGATTTGGTCATCAGTGCGTATCAACCCAAATCTACCTTGCTGAACGTGCTGTTTGAGCCCTCGGCCCGCCTGGAAGACTCCGTGACGTATGACATTACCGCGTGGTCGTTGCCCTACGCCTATGGCTTAAAAGGAGCCGCGTTTACGGGCCGAATTTCCCTAAACGAGGCCAAACCAGCCACCGCAGCCATCACCAACACAGCGGCCCCGGCGGCGTACGCGTACCTGGCGAAATGGAACGGCGTGCAAGACCTGAAGTTTCTGGCCGCCTTGCTGAGATCAAAAGTGCGCGTGCGCTACTCTGAGGTGCCTTTTGAGCAGAACAAGGTGAAATACGCGCCAGGAACGCTCATCATCACACGCACCGGCAACGAAGGCTTAGGCGCTAAATTTGACCAACTGGTGACCCGCGCCGCCGATTCACTGGGCATCCAGCTGGCATCTACCACCACCGGCTTTGTGACCAACGGCGCCGATTTCGGGTCGCGCAGCATCCGGTACGTGAAGGCACCCCGTGTGGCCTTGCTCACCGGCGAAGGCGTGTCGGCGTACGGTTTCGGGGAAATCTGGCACTACTTTGAGCAGCAGATTGGCTATCCAGTCACGGTGCTGGGCGGCGACTATTTCGCCAACGTGCCGCTCACGGAGTTTGACGTGCTCATTCTGCCCACCGGCAACTACGGCCGCATTCTGGAAGAGAAAACCCTGACCAAAGTGAAAGACTGGGTACGCGCCGGCGGCAAACTGATCGCCCTGGAAAGCGCCGTCACCTTTCTAGCTGACAAACCAGACTTCGCGGTCAAGAAGAAAACCGTTGATACCACTAACGCCAAAAAAGGCCCTTCGGCCGATGACCTGAAAAAGTATGGCAACCGCGAGCGCGAATCCATTTCTGAGGAAGTGCAGGGCAGTGTGTTCAGAATCAACCTGGACAACACCCATCCGCTGGCCTTCGGTTACGGCACCACCTATCCGGCCTTAATCAGAACCAGTACCTTGCCGCAGTTCCTGCAAGACGGCTGGAACGTGGGCGTGGTGAAAAATGAAGCGCCCGCCACCGGCTTTGTGGGCTCCAAAGTGCAGCGCAACCTGCAGAACGGCCTGGTGCTGGGCGTGCAGGAATTGGGCCGCGGACAAGTGGTGTACCTGGTGGACAATCCGTTGTTCAGAGCGTTCTGGCAAGGCGGTAAGCTGATGTTCGGGAATGCCGTGTTCCTGGTGGGGCAGTAAGCAAGCGTAAAAAGAACTTTCAGTTGCTTTTATACGTATTAAATTATATAATTTTACACGTATGGATACTAAGCTAACGTTGCTACTAGACAAGGATATTATTGAAAGAGCTAAGTTGTATGCCTCTACCAAAAAGACCAGTTTATCAAAGTTGATAGAGTCTTACCTGGACAGAATTACGGCAGAAGAAAAATCGAAGGAAGAAATTTCCCCTTTGGTAAAAAGCCTTTCAGGCGTTATCTCTATTCCTGAAAATTCTAGTCATAAAGATGCGTATGCTAGCCATTTAGCAAAAAAATATCTGAATGACTAAGGTATTCATTGACACCGATGTCTGTCTGGATTTATTAGCCCAAAGGGAGCCTCATTATGCCTACGCGGCTACTTTGTTCACGTTGGCAGATAAAGGCGAACTTACCTTATTTGTCTCTTCCCTTTCTTTCTCAAATCTAAACTACCTGCTTTCCAGACAGTTTTCTATGCCGGAGGCGAGAAGGGTTTTAAGCAAGTTCAAAGTATTGGTGCAAGTTCTACCTGTTGATGATAAAGTGATTGAGTTAGCGTTACATTCTGATTTTAAAGATTTTGAAGATGCCATTCAGTACTTCACAGCTATAGAAGCAGGCTTGACCACGTTACTGACTAGAAATATAAAAGATTATAAGAAAGCTGAAATAACGGTACAAACGCCAGAGCTTTACGTGCAGACAAGGGGTAATTAGAATAGCCTAGTTACTACGGCGTAATCAATCAAACAGGAACGCCCGCCACTTGCGGGCGTTCCTGTTTATGAGCCATTTTTTAGGAAACAGCCTCAAAAGACGTTTGTGCGTATGAAACTTCAATGGTTTCCTTCTAAATTTAGAAGCGAAATCCATGAACCGCTAACCCGATACCCTATGCACTCTGCGTTCAAACTTGCGTCCGTTCTTCTGGTGGGCCTTGTCAGCCTGACCAATTGTACCAAAACGGCTTCCTCCACGGCTAATCAAGCCGGGAGTGCTCCTTTAGCGACGGAACAGCAGTTAACCAGTGCGCAGGTAGCCGATGCCCGCAGCAACTACGTCAATTATTGCGGCGGGTGTCACGGGCGGGAATTGGAGACGTTCGTGAACCGCAAGTGGCAGCACGGGAATTCGCCCGAGGCGATGTTCAAAAGCATCAAGCACGGCTACCCCGACCAAGGCATGCCCGCTTACGCCAGCACCTTCTCTGATGCGCAAATCACCCAATTGGTCAGCTTCATCCAGCAGGGAGTGGTGGCCCAGAAAGACAAGCCCAAGGACAAAACCAACGCCACGGTGCACCGCTCAGAGAAACTCAACTTCCAATTGGAAACCGTCTTGACCGGCATAGATGTGCCCTGGGCGATGGCGTTCCTGCCCAACGGCGACATGCTGGTCACCGAGCGGTCCGGCACCTTGTACCGCCTCACCCAGAACCGAGATTTAGTTAAGATTGAAGGCTCACCCGAGGTGCTGGCGCAAGGCCAGGGCGGTTTGCTGGATGTCAAGCTGCACCCGGATTTTGCCAAGAACAACACGATTTTCCTTTCTTATTCGGCGGTCAAAAAAGATGGGGGGCAGACGCTTTCTACCACCGCCATCATGCGCGCCCGCCTGGACGGCAACAGCCTGAAAGACCAGAAGGTGATTTTCGAGGCGCAGCCGTACGCCAGAACCCGCCACCACTACGGCAGCCGCATCGAGTTCGGGAAAGATGGCTTGCTGTATTTCACCATGGGCGACAGGGGCGGCACCAAAGTGAATCCGCAGAACCTGACCGTACACGCCGGTAAAACCCACCGCATCAAAGAAGACGGCTCCATCCCCGCCGATAATCCCTTCGTGAACCAGGCAGGCGCCATGCCGTCCATCTTCACCTTCGGGAACCGAAATGCCCAGGGCATGGCCCGCCACCCCGCTACCAAAGAACTATGGCTGCACGAGCACGGCCCCAGAGGCGGCGACGAGGTGAACATCATCAAAAAAGGCGCTAACTACGGCTGGGCCGATGTCACGCACGGCATTGACTATAACGGCACCAAAATCTCTGACCTGAAACAGAAAGCCGGCATCACCGACCCTATCAAAATCTGGGTGCCGTCCATCGCCCCCTCGGGGATGGCGTTTGTGACCGGAAACCGCTACAAAGGGTGGGAGGGCAGCCTGCTGGTAGGTTCGCTCAGCTTCAAGTTTTTGAGCCGCTTAGACGTGAAAGGAAACACCATTGTCAAGGAAGAGCGCCTGCTCCAGGACATCGGTCGGGTGCGCGATGTGCGCGTGAGTCCCGATGGGTACGTGTACATTGCGGTAGAGAACCCAGGCGTCATCTACCGGTTGGTGCCGGTCAAGGAATAGGGCACAATAAGAGTTCTAGTACCTAATGGTCTGCGTTTTTGGCCTGTTTTCAGGAAAAGGGAAGCAAACTGCCTTTGCGTAAGGGAGCCCCTGATTTCCGTTTCTGAAGTGTTTTGATGGAAACGTGCCTTAATCGGGTAGCTGCACGTAGACCCCGTCTGCCCTGGTTTCCAGCGGGAACCGTTTCAAAGGTCGCGTCCGGCCCTTGCATTCTTCGCCCGTGACCAGATGGAACCGGTAGCTGTGCCAGGGGCAGATAATCTCGTTCAGGTAATTGATGGTTCCCCGGCTAAGCGCATCGCCCAGGTGGGGGCACACGTTCTCCACGGCGTACAGTCCGGCAGGCGTATGCGCGAGGCAGATTTCCTTTCCGGCCACTACCACGGCCTTGGAACGGGTTACCGGAATCTGGCTTTTGGCCTCGGCCTCACTGTCAAAGAGTTTAATCCATTGCATAGGAGTGCGTACGCGGAAAGAGCGAAGCTGTTTTAGACCCAGTTTATAGAAAACAGCCTGAAAACGGCTAGAGCGGTTTGAAAAAGCTGTAAAATGAAAAAGCCCGGAAAAACCGGGCCCCTTACACCAAACTAACAAACAAAACTTTAAACAAACCTAAATACCAAACAAGAACCTGGAAAAGCAGCGGGCTGAGAGGGATTCAGGGGCTGTGGTCTCGTTTAGTGATACAAAGATGCAGCGGGTTTCCTCCATGACCAACCCAAAGATGAGGAAGCGGCCTTTTTCCTGTCTGAACCTAGACAAAGCCGGAGTGAAGTGGAAAGCACAGGAGTGAGACCGCTTACGGCCTACCTGGAATGAGGACGACCGCTCTATTTCTTACCACCGTGTCACGTTCAATCATCTAAAAAATCCCAAGTCCGTTTCTGTGCTGTTTTTTTGAAAAGAGCCTATAAACGGGCAGCAATGAAACGGGAGGTAGTCCTGGAAAAGTAATGATAACCTAAAACAGAACACTCGCTCGCGTCCCGCGAGGGTGGGATACGCACGGACGCTGGCCGCTACTTAGGTAATCATAAAGCGGCGGGACGCCGCAGGTAGCTCACCCTCGCGGGACGCGAGCGAGTGTTCTTATTACTTTCTAAGGTTCCCAAACGGGAAAGTGCCGGGCATGAAAAAGCCCGGAAAGACCGGGCCCCTTACACCAAACTAACAAACAAAACCTAAATTCTACAGAACTGCTGCTCTAGGCAGCGGGCAACCAGTCTAATGGGGAATCTGCCTTTTGTAGGCGACTCAACCGCTTTCGTGCTGATTGATGATACAAATATGCAGTGACTTAACGCCTACCACAACCTAAATAAGAAGAAGCGCGCCTTTTCCTAACTGAAGCCTGATAAAGAAGGAGTGAACCGGGAAAAGCCTGACCGAACCGGAACATCTTCTCCCTTCAGAAAATTGGCCGTGGGGCAAAAAAAAAGCCATTCTGGGAAGAATGGCTATAAAAAAGTAAGAGTAAAAATACTTAAAAGTAGTCTAGAACCAGAGCGCAAGCGGATAGACGCAGACTACTTTTAAGCTGAAATAGAGTGTGAATGTATCAGTTTTTACGGGGCTAAAACCTTAAGGTTTAAGTGAGTAGAAAGAAAAATTAGATTTTTTTTCAAGAACCTCTGTAGGGCGCTCCAGGAGCATTATTTTCAGCGTATTTTCTCCGGTGTTCCAGTTTTGGAATTGAGTCAGATCCATCCACAGACGGTCGCCGGCTTTCACGTGTAGGGTTTTCTCCTGACCATCTGCGGTCACAGTACGCAAGGTTCCGTCAGAGGCGGCGTAAGCTTCCTGCTCAGGGGAGGCATGGAAATCCAGGAACTCACCGGGCTTCAGTTCCAGAGACATGATGCGCAGGTTGTTCGTTTTCAGTACGTGAGAGAAAACTTTGGGGGAGCGGGGAGCCGATCCGTTGGAAGGCGTGTTTCCGGCGAAGGCAGGAGCCATGTTCAACAAAAGGCAAACCGAAAAGAAGGCGGTGGTGAATTGAGTTTTCATGATTTTTTATGGTTATATTTTTTTAACGTTAGAGCAAGAGTGCGTCCATTCTGGAGTAGCCCTTTTGATTATATAGATGCAAAGTTGGGCAAAACGTTGCTTGGTTGTATGTTACTGTTTTCTTAAAAGGCTTAATATGAGGATGAAGCCGATGATACGGAAACTGAGCCCGAAGTTTTTGAGGATGAAAAGGACTTCGGTTTTTACCTGTTTTATGGGAGTGAAAACAGGTACTGTTCAGGTGCAAGTAAGCACCTATACTAGTGATATTAAAAGAGAACCCTTGCTTGTGGAAGAGAAAGTCTCTTTTTCACAAGCAAGGGTTCACAGATGGGTAAACGTGAGCGATCAGGAAGGGTCTACATCTATGACTACCCTAATCTGTTTGAGTTCTTTGTTTTGCAGCAAGGCCTGCACTGCCTCCAGTACCTGGACTTTAGACGCACGCAAGTGACCACTGTCGCGGTCTAGTTTCACGTGAATTTCCTGCAGGAACTGATTCCTGATCTTGAAGATGTGCGGGGCCTCGGGGCCTAAAACGCCGGTTCTGCCTAAGCGGTCTACCAGTTCTTTGGCCAGTAAAATAGCGGCACCCTCACAGGGCTTGGCCTCGGGGTGCTTGACCGTTAACCTTATCATGCGCACAAAAGGCGGATACCTGAATTTCTGCCGCTCCGCGATTTCCTGCTCGTACAAGCCCTGGTAATCGTTTTCTATCACCCGCTGGAAGATGGGTTGGTTTGGGTTGGCCGTCTGGATCAGTACCTTTCCTTTGTTGCCTTTCCGGCCGGCCCGGCCGCTCACCTGCACAAACAACTGGTAGGCCCGTTCATGCGCCCTGAAATCTGGGAAGTGGATGATGCTGTCGGCGCTCAGGATTCCTACCAGGCTTACGTGCTCAAAGTCCAGCCCTTTGGTTACCATTTGGGTGCCTACCAGTACATTGGTGCGCTGCTGTTCAAAGTCCTCAATGATCTGCTGGTGGCTGTTCTTCTTTTTGGTGGTGTCCAAGTCCATGCGCTGGATGCGGGCATCCGGTAGAATCAGCTTCAGCTCGTCCTCAATTTTCTCCGTCCCAAAACCCACCGTTTTCAGCATGGTAGAACCGCAGGCGGGGCAATCGTTGGGTTTGCGCTCGGTGTAGCCGCAGTAATGGCAGCGGAGCTCGTTGGAGAACTTGTGGTAGGAGAGACTTACGGCGCAGTTCCGGCATTTGGGAATCCAGGCGCAGTCATTGCAGTCTATGAAAGGCGCGTAACCCCGGCGGTTCTGGAACAAGATGACCTGCTCGTGCCGGAACAACGTGTCTTCAATGTCATGTACCAGCCTATTGGAAAAGTGACTGAGCATGTTCTTGCGCAGGCTTTCCTGCCGCGTGTCCACCAATTCTACCTGCGGCAAGGTAGCCTCGCCGTAACGTTCGTGCAGGTTCACCAATCCCCAGCGGCCGCTCTGGCAGTGGTAATATGATTCTATGGAAGGCGTGGCCGATCCCAGCAAGGTTTTCGCGCCCTGGAACTGCGCCATCATAAACGCCACCTCGCGGGCATTGTAGCGCGGCGCGGGTTCGTGCTGCTTGTAAGACGGTTCGTGCTCCTCATCCACAATAATGAGCGAAAGCGAATGGAACGGCAGAAACACCGATGACCGTACGCCCACCACTACCTGGAACCGGCCCGAAAGAATCCCGTTCCAGACTTCCACCCGCTCATTGTCTGAGAATTTGGAATGGTACACGCCCAAACGGTCACCAAAAACGCGTTTCAGGCGGGTTACAATCTGGGCCGTGAGCGCAATTTCGGGAAGGAGATAGAGTACCTGTCCGCCCGCTTCCACGGCTTTCTGTATGAGGTCAATGTAAATCTCAGTTTTACCGCTGCCCGTGATGCCGTGCAGCAGCACCGTGCTTTTTTCGTTGAAGATCTCCAGCACCTCATCGCGGGCCGCAGCTTGGGCCGGTGATAAGTCAGAACTTAAATATGGCCCCCGGCCTTCCGCCATTGGGAAGCGGCTCACCACCACGTCAAACTGCTCCAGAACGCCATTCTTGAGCAAGGTGTTGATGGCCGAAAGAGACAAATGCGGATTGGAGGTAAGTACGTTTTTCTCCAGGCCTTCGTCGTTCATGCGCAGATTTTGCAGAATGGGCGTGAGCTGCACGTATTTGAGCAATACATCCAGTTGCTTCGGCTTGGCCGCGAGCTGATTGAATAGCTCTTCCAGCGTAGCCTCATCGGTCACGAAAGAAGGGGCGAGACGCACCTTTTTCACTACTTTGGGGGCGTATTTCTCCGCTATTTCCTCGTAGATGATGATGACATCTTTGAGTAACAGCGATTTGATGATTTTATGGAAACTGGTCAGTTGCAGCAGCTGGCCTACCTCGGTAAAAGTGAGGTGCTGTCTCTGACGAAGCGCGAAAATGATTTTTTCTTCGTGGCCGGTAAGGGGCCATTCATTGGTTTCCGGCTGAAACTGCGGGTGCAATTGAATTTTAGATTCGCTGCTGAGTTTGAGGGCCGAGGGAAGGGCCGCATTAATGACTTCGCCCAGGGTGCAGAGGTAATACTCGGCCATCCAGAGGAAGAGGCGCAACTGCGGGCCGGTCACTACCGGTTTCTCGTCAATGACCTCCAGAATGTATTTGGCCTGGTACTCTTTGGGGGGTTGCTCATGCACGCGCGCCACCACACAACTCAGTACTTTCTTGGAGCCGAACTGCACCAGTACGCGGGCACCCACCAACACCTCGTCACTCATCTGGTAAGGAACCCGGTACGTGTAAAGCTTGGGAAGCGGTAACGGTAAAATGACGTCCGCGAACAAGGTGATTCGTTCAGGGACGTCATCAGCTGGAATATGAAATTCTAATTCTGGTGTCAAAAGCGTCCGGTTTGGGCCAAAGTTCGGAAAAACAGGCCGTAAACGGAAACTTTCCTTATTTCACTTGGTAGTCTTCTACCAATAAGGTGATATGATTGTGCTGAGGGTCTGGGTTCTGTAACACCGTGGTGTACAGCAACACGGGTTCGTCTGCGCCAACCTCTATCTCAATCTGATCTACCAGCGTTTCTTTTACCGGCAGCCAAACTTCCTTCTCCGCCGAGGTGAAAAGCATCTCTTTCCGGAATTGCCGGATAATGGCTGCCTTCAAACCCTTTTTCTTCATCACCTGAATATTCTCCTCTGAAATATTGCGGGTCTTGCCACCGTACACCAGCGATAAACGGCAGGCTGGAAGCTCCGGCTGGCCCGAGGGAACCTGGGAAACCGCCGGGGTAACGTTCTGTAAGGCTTCTAAGGTGGTTTCAGGATGGGTTTTCTGTAACCGCTTCCAATAACCGTCTCCGTTCTGGGAAAAGGCCGAAGCCGAGCAGGCAAGCCAAAGGCCGCCTAGTATCAATAATTTCTTCACGTACGTAATTTGGGTTTAGGTTCTCGGCTAGCAACAACAGCAGTCTATTGCCAGTTCTGTATGTTGAGGAAAAATTTACTTTGGGTGTTGATTGTCAAATGTTGTTTCAAATACGACGGACTTGTTCCAGGGCATCGGCCACGGATTGTACCGGCAGTTGGCAGGCACGGTTGTAACAGACATAGATGGTGGTTTGTCCGCCCTGCGCGGTGCGGTCTTCCAATAAAGGCAGGGTGGAGGAATCTTCCTCTTTGGTGCCGGCCAGAAGGGCGTTGGGTAGAAAGTGCTGCTGCAAGAGGCTCCTGAAAGAATGGGCTTCCGGGCCCACAATGGCAATCTCGGCGGTAGGTTTCAGTTTAAGGAAGTAGAGCGAGGCCCAGTTGGCTAGGTGGGAGGGTTCTTGCACTACCAGGTCGCGCACTTTGGAGAGCATTCTGTCTGACAGGCTGGAATAACGCTCTTTTTCTAAAAACAAGCCTAAAACGTGCAGGTTCATGGCCATCACTGAGTTGGAGGCGGGTACCACGTTGTCAAAAATCTCTTTTTTGCGGGCAATCAGTTGCTCCCCTGCGTTGCTGGTAAAGAAGAAAAGCTCTTCGGTTTCATCAAAGAAATGGGTGAGCGTATAATCCGTGAGGTTTCTGGCCTCTTTTAGCCAAATCTCGTCAAAAGTGACCTGGTACATGCCCAGCAACGCTTGAATCAGGAGGGCGTAGTCTTCCAGGAAACCGTCAATGGTGGCTTTGCCTTCTTTGTAGTTGTGGAAGAGTCGGTCTCCTTTTTTTAAGTTATTCAGGAGGAAATGGGCGTTGGTGCAGGCAAGTTCCAATATTTTAGCTTCACCGAAGGCACGGTACGCATCGGTGAGGCCGAGGAGCAGGAGGGCGTTCCAGGAGGTGAGAATCTTGTCATCCAGGCCCGGTCTGGGGCGCTGGGCTCTCGCTTGCAGAAGCGTGTCTTTCCAGTTCTGGACGTGCTCCTGCAGTTCTTCCAGAGAAAGTCCCTGGTCGGCGGCGAAGGCTTCATCGGTTTGGCGGCGGTGCAGAATGTTGATGCCGTTTTCCCAGTTTCCTTCTTCAGAGGTGTGGTAGTATTTGCTCGCTACTTCAACTTCTGCGCCTAGTATTTCATTTAGTTCGGCTTGGGTGAACACGTAGAACTTGCCCTCCTCGCCTTCACTATCGGCATCCAGCGACGAGTAAAAGCCACCCTCGGGGCTGGTGAGTTCCCGTTCCACAAACCCGATGGTCTCCATGCCTACTTGCCGGTATAGTTCATTGCGGGTCACCTGGTAGGCTTCGGCGTAAAGACTAAGGAGTTGTCCGTTATCGTAGAGCATCTTCTCAAAATGCGGCACCAGCCATTCCTCATCGGTGGAATAACGGGCGAACCCGCCGCCAATCTGGTCATAGATTCCGCCGAAGGCCATTTCTTCCAACGTGAGGTTTACTTGCTCCAGCGCCGCCGGGTCTTGGCTGTAATGGTAATAGCGTAGCAGAAAGCGCCAGATACTGGGCATGGGGAATTTGGGGGCTTGGCTGGTGCCACCGCGTTTGAAGTCAAAGCGGCGCTTCAAGTTGGTGAACATCTGCTCAAAAGCCTCTGAATTGAAGTCAGGATTGCCCTGCCGGAGGCCGTATTTTGCCAGTTCACTCTGCTGTAAATGCTGCACGAACTGTTCGGCAGATGTATCTAACTCTCGGCGGCTTTTGGTGTAGGCTTCCGCTATGTTTTGGAGCAACTGTTTCCAGTGCTGGGGCGGGAAATACGTGCCCCCGTAGAAAGGCTTCGCGTCTGAGTTCAGGAACACGTTGAGGGGCCAGCCGCCTTGTACCCCCATGGCCTGAAGGGCATCCATGTACACCTGGTCAACATCGGGCCGTTCCTCGCGGTCTACCTTGATGCAGACAAAGTGCTGGTTCATGACCTGGGCAATCTCTTCTTTTTCAAAGGATTGATGCTCCATCACGTGGCACCAGTGGCAGGCCGCGTACCCAATGCTCACCAGAATAGGTTTCTGCTCATCTTTGGCTTTCTGCAGGGCTTCAGTTCCCCAAGGGTACCAATCTACCGGGTTATAGGCATGTTGCAACAGATACGGGCTAGACTCCTGAGCAAGGCGGTTGGACTTTCTTTCCATTTTTCTAAATGTGAGATGATGAGTGTTTCAGACCTCTTTTTAAGAAATAAGGCCTGAAACGGCGTTAGTTCATACGCAGCTGCCGCTGAACCGTGTCAATTTCGGCCTGTACATCGGCTTCCGGGGTCATGCTTTTTAATTTCTGTAAGAGTTTCTGAAGGAACTGCTGGTGCGCGGGACTATCTGGGTGGAAGGATTTATGGGCTAATTCGCGCTGTACTTCTGCCCAACGACCTATGAAGTTGGTAAAGGCTTGGTCGGCGTACGCCTGGACGAATTTCTCCCAGATGTAGTTCTCGGCCATTTCTGAGGGATGGAGCAAATCTGCCGCGTAAAACCGGTAATCGCGTAAATCGTCCAGCAATAATTCATAGGCGGGGAAATACGTGATGCGGGGGTGCTGCTCCATGGCTAAGTGCGCCGCCACCCGCAGCAGACTTTTGCTGACGCTGTTCAGGGGAAGGGTGTCTTTGAGGTGGCGCACCGGGCTTACCGTCAGGAGTACCTGTAAACTTGGGCAATGGGTTTGCAGTAGTTTTAGCGTCTGCTGGGTATCATGGGTTATTTGGGCTAGGGTGAGAAGCCGTTTGGTGAACTGTTTTTGGGGTACTTTATGGCAATTGGCTACTAAACCGCCGGTGTCTTGGCGTTCATAGATGTACGCAGTTCCCCAGGTAAGCATCACTACCTGGGCCTGTTTCAAGAAGGTGTGTGCCTCTTGTATCTGCGCGCGCAGCATCTGTAACAACGCTTCTGGCTGAGAATGGGAGAAGGACGAGTGGAAGTCATAGTGGTACCAAATCCCGTTTTGCTCTACCAATCCGGCTTCTAACTTGCTTTCGTCCTGGGTAAGCGCGGCCCGCAACAGTTTATGGATGGACAAAGGGTTGAAAATAGTCCCGAACGGATTCACCAGCGTATTGGCTTTTACTTCCTGAAGCTTTCGGCCCATGACTTCGGCGAAGCAAGACCCGATGGTGAAGATTCCTTTGGTGCGGGAGAACCGGGAAGGAGCGGTAGGGACGTTTAATTCGGTACGGAACTGCATAGGCAGGAGGGGCGAAGTGGCCCGCGAAGATAGTTATTTCTGTTGTTACGCTTTGGCTGCCACCAGCGGGTACAGTTCTTCTAAAGAATGAATGGTATACGTGGGCTGGGCGGCTAAACAGATTTCTTCTGCTCCGTACCCGTACGCGGCCCAACAAGAGGCAAGCCCGGCGTTTTTCGCGAAAAGCAAATCAGGTTCGGTGTCGCCCACCATCAGCATCTGGGAAGCAGAACATTGGGAATAATGCGGCTTTATCACCTGCTCGTACGCCATTGGGTCTGGTTTCTTTTTGAGCGGCTTTTTAGGATTATCGCCCACAATCATGTCAAAGTACTGCCGAAGATGGAAGCGCTCCAGGGAGTCTTCTATGGCGCGCTGGCCTTTGTTGCTGATGACCACGCAGGCAATTCCCTCTTTCTTCAGACGAGGCAACAGTTCCTCCACCCCCGGGAACAAGGTGGTAAGCCGGCCCCCATCGGTGTCATAGATATGACGGTAATGAAGTACCCAATCTTCCAGTTCCTCGGGGTTGCCTTGCAGCGGCGGATGCAACAAGGGCAATAGTTCTGAAAGGTTTCCGCCGGTACCAATGGCTTGTCTAATGGCATCTGGTGATGGCGGCGTGATTCCTTTCTGGTCAAACGCCTGCTTGAAAGAATAAAGAATGGCGTTCTCTGTGGCACACAAAGTACCGTCAAAATCAAAGATGACTACAGGGTAGGGAAGCATAGAAAAGAAGAAAGGAGTAAACAACCCAATACTCCAGCGCACTCGCTTTTGTTGTTGAGCTGTTTGCTGGGCTTTATAATGCGGCCAGTAAATCTTTCAGATACAGCGGTTTTAAGCTGTTTTCCTGAAAATAGATAAAAAACGGGGCGACTGGCTTTAGGAGATCCGTTTCTGGGGTGTTTTCTGTAAATCTTTGGCAAACTGGAGAAGGCATAAAACAAGACATCCTGCCGGAGTGCGGCAGGATGTCTGTAATGGATAAGAAGTTGCGTGAACCTAGGCGGCTACCACATTGAAACGTACTTGGTGTTTCACTTCTTTGTGCAGGTTCAAGGTAGCGGTGTACTCGCCTAATGATTTCACCTCTTGGTCAAAATCAACGCGCTTACGGTCTACATCGTAGCCAAGGGCTTTCAGGGCCTCAGAAACTTGCAAGGTGGTCACCGCACCGAAGATTTTGCCAGACTCACCTGCTTTGGCAGGGATTTCCAACACAGTGTCACCAATACGGTTGGCTAAGTCTTGCGCGTCTTTCTGGAATTTCTCTGCTTTGTGCGCCGCCTGGCGGGTGTTCTCAGCCGCCACTTTGCGGGCAGAAGGGGTAGCCATTTCGGCTAAGCCTTGTGGGATCAAATAATTACGGCCGAAACCTGGCTTTACTTTGACAATGTCGTTTTTGTAGCCAACGCCTTTCACGTCATCTTTAAGAATAACTTCCATCTCTTTTTACCTCCTTATTTTAAAGAATCTGTTACGTAAGGCAAAATAGCCAAGTGGCGTGCTCTGGCAACCGCCTGAGATACACGACGCTGGAACTTTAAGCTGGTTCCGGTTAAACGGCGCGGTAATAATTTACCTTGCTCGTTCACGAACTTCAATAAGAAGTTACCGTCTTTGTAGTCAATGTACTGGATTCCGTTTTTCTTGAAACGGCAGTATTTCTTGCGCGTGTCTTGCTTGTGGATTTTTTCGTTTACTAAACTCATGACGCTTGGGCCTCCTTCTCTTTTTTAGATGATTTGAATTCACCGTTTCTGCGGCGCGCATTGTAAGCAACAGCGTGCTTATCCAGGGCGGTGGTCAAGAAGCGGATGATTTTTTCATCACGACGGAAAGCAAGTTCCAATGCATCTACAATAGTAGAAGGGCCTTGGAACTCAACGAGGTGATAGAAGCCTGTGTTCTTCTTCTGAATTGGGTACGCCAGTTTTTTTAGGCCCCAGTTCTCCTCGTGAATAATGTCGGCGCCATTTTCCTTAAGCACCTGTCTGAACTTCTCGACCGTCTCTGTCATCTGCGCCTCGTTCAGCAACGGGGTCATGATGTAGAGTACTTCGTAATTTTTTAAAGTCATTTGAAAAAATGATTTTGGTTCGAAGGGGCAAAGGTAAGGCAATATCCAACAGAAACCAAGAAAGGGGTAAGATAAAGTGCGTCAGAGAAGATGGGCTTACTCCAAGACTGTTTTAACGCTGTTTTTTAGAAATTAAGGGAAAACTGCAAACCAATTAAAAGGGGAGAGCCACTGATAAAAATTGCTCTGTCTTTAATGGAATAAGAGACAGGTGGTATCCAGAAAACTAGGGGCACCGCTCTAAAAGTTTATATATGTAGCCTGCCAACTTTGTGCTGTCTTGGCTCTACAACTGACCACGCAATCCTGCCGGAGGCTCCGACGAGTCTGGAGACTCGCGCCAGTTTACTTTACACCCGTGAGGTCTTGGATGCCTCACAGGTGATGTGTTTTGAGCCCGTTTTCCGCAAAAAAGCCCCCAAACGCATCATCTCCTGTACAAGATCAATTACTAATATAGAGTCTACACAACTCTACCTAGTAATCCTATTATAGACCATAGTTGTAAAGGGGCATAGACTGCCGAAAAGGATGATGCCTAATCGTAAAACTAAAAATGATCTTGGAGGCAAGAAACGGGATGAAAGCGACGGAACCTCCTTACAAACGATTGATAGAACTATTTAGAGTGAGTAGTGCCGGGGCAGGAAGAAGTATTCAAAGGGATAGGGGAAGAAAGAAGAGAACCGCACAGAAGTGAAAATGAATCAATCCTCCGCAAGGAAGAAGAAAGAGGGCGCGGGTATATACTATGGTAGAGTTTATATACCTATAGGAGGGTACGTAGTTATACGCTAAAATATAGCAAGAAAATAATATGATTTAAACCATAAAACTTAACCAATAATTAAGAGTAGAAGAGTTTGGCCCACCACCGCATGATCACTGTCTTCTTGGTTGCTGCTGAATAGTAGTAGTAATTTATAAAGTTTCTAAATAGGGCTTAAATAGGCTGTAACAAAGGTTTATGCTAGAAAAACAGCTTTTTGCCAGAGGGTTTTAATACCCTAAAATAAGGAATATTGTGTTTGATTAATGGTGTGCGGATAGTAAGTTTGTGGCCGTAATGTACTTTCACTATTCTTAAACACTACAATTTAGCTATGATTAGCTGTAAAAAGAGAGCAAAATATACTTTCCTACTCCCTTTTCTCTTTATCTTCTTTGTCCTTTCATCTGCCTTCGCGCAAGGGACGCAAGAGATGGGGGTTGAAGGGACGGCTGGTGTGACTCCGGCTCCGGCAGCGCCGGCGGCTGGCGCAGGAGGCGGTGCAGACGCCGGTGTTATTGACAACGGCATGACTCTTTTCAAAAACAACTGTGTCCAGTGTCACTCAGTGGGAACAGATGTGGTGGTGGGGCCCGGTTTGCATGATGTGCACAAAAGGAGATCAGAGGCCTGGCTCATAAAATGGATCAAGAATCCTAGCGCGCTCATCCAAAGCGGAGACAAAGATGCGGTTGCCATTTTCAACGAGTACAGCAAGCAGCAGATGCCTGCGTTCGCGTTCTCTGATGAGGAGCTTAAGTCTATTATCGCCTACATAGCCAGCGAAAGTGCCACCCCGGCAGAGGTGTCCGCTGCGCCATCTGGCGGGCCAGACACAGAGGCAGGTCAAAATGTGGGTACTGACGCGGTAGGCAATGTGGGGGGTACCGTAGACCTTCTGCTAATAGTGTTGGTAGTAGTGTTGATCGTGCTGGTGATTACCCTATTGATTATTGCCTCCGTTCTTAAGAATTACCTCAAAAGCAAAGGTGATTTAACCGGGGCTGAGCAAGAGATGCTGGAGCGTAGAACTAACTTTGCCAATATCTATAAGTCTAAAGCGGTAAGAATTATTGTAGGGCTTATTTTTGTAGTAGTGTTGGTAGATATTTCCATTGATAAAGTAATGGGGGTTGGTATTCAGCAAGGCTATGCGCCAAGACAGCCCATCGCTTTCTCCCATAAACTGCACGCTGGTGACCACCAGATCAACTGTAACTATTGCCACACCTCTGTCTATAAGAGTGCCAGTGCCAATATTCCTTCGGCGAACATCTGTATGAACTGCCATAGCCAGATCAAAAAAGAATCGCCCGAAATCCAGAAAATCTATCGTGCAATTGAGAACAACAAGCCAATTGAGTGGGTGCGGGTACACAACCTTCCAGATTTGGCATACTTCAACCACTCCCAGCACACAAAAGTGGGTGGCGTAGAATGCCAGACTTGCCATGGCCCTATTGAAACCATGGAAGTGGTAGCCCAATACTCGCCATTGACCATGGGCTGGTGTATTGACTGTCACCGGAATACCCCTCTTAATACCGAAGGTAACGCTTACTATGACAACTTAGTGAAGTTGCATGAGAAGCAATCTAAAGGCGCATTCGTGGTTGCGTCACAGGGTGGTACAGAATGTTCTAAGTGCCACTACTAATTAATTCCATATCCTGAATTTGAGTTTTTGAGATATATGCAAGAAACAATTAAATACTGGAGAGGGGTAGAGGAGTTAAACAATACTCCGGAATTCCAGAAGCATGCTCATAACGAGTTTCCTGAGTTCCTGCCAGTAAGTGAGACCAGTGAAGGGGATACCTCTTCCCCAGTGGCTCCAAGACGAGATTTCTTAAAACTACTAGGCTTTGGTGTGGCAGCAGCTACGCTGGCTTCCTGCGAGGCACCGGTGCGTAAAGCTATCCCGTACCTGAACAAGCCAGAAGAAGTAGAGCCAGGTATTCCTAATTGGTATGCCTCTACTTATTTCATGGGGGATATCTACAACCCGGTGTTGGTGAAAACCCGGGAAGGCCGTCCTATCAAAATAGAGGGGAACACCCTTTCCCCAATTACCGGGGGCGGTACACACGCGCGTTCACAGGCATCTTTGTTGAGCCTGTATGATAATAACCGCTTGAAAGGGCCACTTGCCAAAGGGAAGGAAACTTCGTGGAAAACCATTGACCAGGAGATCCGCACCCGCTTAACCGGGGTACAAGGAAGAGTGGTTCTGGTGTCCAACACCATCATCAGCCCAAGTACAAAAGCGGTGATTCGTGATTTCGGCGCTCAGTTCCCGGCTTTTGAGCACGTTACGTATGATGCTAATTCTGCTTCTGCATTACTTAGAGCAAACGGCGGACTTGTGCCAGGCTATGATTTCAGCAAGGCCAGAGTAATTGTATCAATTGGCGCTGATTTCCTGGGAACCTGGATTTCTCCCGTAGAGTATTCAAGACAATACATCACTAACCGTAAAGTAACCGCTGACAAGCCAACTATGTCCCGTCATTACCAGTTTGAGACGTTTTTGTCTATGACTGGTGCTAACGCTGATGTTAGAGTGCCTGTTAAGCCCTCTGAATACGGGGCGGTCATAGCTGCCTTATATAACAGAGTAGCCGGTGGAACCGGTGGAGCCGCTATTCAGGCGCCATCTATCAGAGTAGCCAAACAAATTGATGCCGCCGCCAATGAATTGCTGGCTAACCGGGGGGGTGCCTTGGTGGTTTCTGACTCTAACGACCCAGCTGTTCAAACCTTGGTAACCGCTATCAATGGTGCTTTAGGGGCAAACGGAACTACCATCAATACCGCTGCCCCTTCCTATGTTCGTCAGGGAGATGATGCCCGCATGTTGCGCCTCATCAATGACATGAACAATGGTGGCGTTGGTGCAGTGATCTTCTACGGTGCTAACCCGGTATATGATCACCCACTTAGCCAACAAGTAGTAAATGGTCTTAAGAAAGTAGGTGTAAAAATCTCTTTTGCAGACAGAGTAGATGAGACAGCTAGTCTGGTGGATTATGTTTGCCCAGACAGCCACTTCTTAGAGTCATGGAATGACTATGAACCCAAGAGAGGTTTCTTAAGCTTGGCTCAGCCAACTATTACCACTATTTTCAATACAAGACAGGCTCAGGATTCATTGTTGAAGTGGACTGGCTCTACTTCTGATTTCTACACTGTTATTCAGCGTACCTGGTCTGGTATTGTAGGCGGAGGTGCCGCCTGGGATAGAGCGGCACATGATGGTGTAGCCACTGGCACTACCGGGGCCAACGAGCCAACGGCGCCTGCTGCCCCTATGACCTTAGCCGCTGCTGCGGTAAGCCTTAACAGGGCAGGTAGAACCGGAGGCAATGCCATTGAACTGGAAATCTATGAGAAAGTAGCTATAGGAGCAGGCCAACATTCCAACAACCCATGGTTGCAGGAGATGTCTGATCCAACTACTAAAGCTACCTGGGACAACTATGTTGCCATTTCACCTGCCACGGCTAAGAGATTAGAGATTGAGCAGAATGATGTTGTAAGAGTAACAGCGAAAGGCAAATCAATTGAGTTGCCAGCTCTTGTTCAGCCGGGTCAAGCCCCTGACACCATCGCTATTGCTATTGGGTATGGTCGTACGCATGCCGGACAGGCCGCCAACAATGTAGGAGCAAACGTGTATCCGTTGGCAGCTGTAGCTGGAGACAGCTTGCTGTTCTCCAACACGGTAGAACTGACCAAGGTAGGTGCTGATAAGCCAATTGCCCAGACGCAGACGCACCACACGGTAATGGGTCGTATTGTGGTGCAGGAAAACACCCTTGCAAACTACAAGAAAGATCCTAAGAGTGTCACTGAATACATCCGCATCGCTACTCCAGACGGGCCGCAAAAGCCTCAGAAGATATCGCTCTGGCAAGACTACGAGTACAAGAACCACCATTGGGGGATGGTCATCGACCTTAACTCTTGTATTGGTTGCGGTACTTGTACCATCAGCTGTCAGGTAGAAAATAACGTACCGGTAGTAGGAAAGCAAGAGGTACTGAACCGTCGCGAGATGCACTGGTTGCGTATTGACCGTTACTACAGCAGTGATGCAACCCGTGAAGACGGCGGCTTCGAGAAGATGGAGAATCCTTCTGAGAACCCATCGGTTATTTTCCAACCCATGCTTTGCCAGCACTGTAACCACGCGCCATGTGAAACGGTATGCCCGGTAGCTGCAACCATGCACAGCACAGAAGGTATCAACCAAATGGTGTATAACCGTTGCGTAGGAACCCGCTATTGCGCAAACAACTGCCCGTATAAAGTACGTCGTTTCAACTGGTTCAACTACGCCAACAACGAGAAGTTCGATTACCAAATGAACAACGACCTCGGCAAAATGGTGTTGAATCCAGACGTAACCGTACGTTCACGCGGGGTGATGGAGAAATGTTCTTTCTGCGTTCAGCGTATTCAATATGGTAAATTAGAGGCGAAGAAAGAAAGCCGCCGTCCGGTTGATGGTGAAATCGTGACCGCATGTGCGCAGGCTTGTCCAACCAACGCCATCATCTTTGGAGATATGCTGGATCCAAACAGCCAGGTATCACAAATTTTGAAACGCGAGCAAGGTGAGCGTGCTTTCCACGTACTGGAAGAGTTGAACACTCAACCCAACGTGACTTACTTAACCAAAATCAGAAACCAAGCTTAATTTAACTCAAAAAGATATATGCAGCACGTATCTCCGATAAGAGAGCCCTTAGTAACTGGGGGTAAAACTTATGCAGACATCACGGAAGACGTATGCCGGCAGGTGGAAGCCAAGCCGAATGTGCGCTGGATGATGGCCCTGGGGGTTTCTCTGGTTTTTCTAGGTGTCTTTCTCTACTCCGTATACCGTACCCTGTGGTTTGGTATAGGGGAGTGGGGCTTGAATAAAACGGTAGGTTGGGCATGGGACATCACCAACTTCGTATGGTGGGTGGGTATTGGCCACGCCGGTACTCTCATCTCCGCTATCTTGCTGTTGTTCCGTCAGAAATGGAGAACCTCCATCAACCGCGCCGCTGAGGCGATGACCATTTTTGCGGTAATCTGCGCGGCCATGTTCCCGGTACTGCACATGGGCCGTCCTTGGCTGGCGTACTGGGTATTGCCGCTTCCTAACACGTTTGGTTCCCTGTGGGTGAACTTCAACTCCCCGCTTCTTTGGGACGTGTTCGCGATCAGTACCTATTTCTCTGTGTCTCTTGTTTTCTGGTACATTGGTTTGATCCCGGACTTTGCTACCATTCGTGACAGAGCTACCGGGCCCATCGCGCGCAGAGCCTATGCTTTGTTAAGCATGAATTGGACAGGCTCTGCCAAACACTGGTCACGCTATGAGACCGTTTCCCTGATCCTGGCTGGTCTGGCTACCCCACTGGTACTTTCGGTACACACCATTGTATCTATGGACTTTGCCACCTCCGTGATTCCAGGTTGGCACACCACTATTTTCCCCCCTTACTTCGTGGCAGGTGCGATCTTCTCCGGTTTCGCGATGGTATTGACGTTGATGATCATTACCCGCAAAGTGTTCAAACTGGAAGATTACATCACGTTAGAGCACGTAGAGTCCATGAACAAGGTAATCACCTTAACGGGTTCTATTGTAGGGGTGGCATATATCACAGAGTTTTTCATCGCCTGGTATTCAGGGGTAGAGTATGAGCAGTACGCGTTCATCAACCGGGCAACCGGCCCATACTGGTGGGCTTACTGGTCTATGATGACCTGTAACGTAATCACACCGCAGCTTTTCTGGTTCAGATCAATCCGCCGGAGCTTAACCGCTACGTTCATCATTTCCATCTTCGTAAACATAGGGATGTGGTTTGAACGCTTCGTGATCATCGTGACATCTCTGCACCGTGACTTCTTACCATCTAGCTGGGTAATGTTCTCCCCAACCAGCATTGATGTGGGAGTATATGTAGGAACCATAGGCTTGTTCTTCACCTTGTTCCTTCTTTTCGCCAAGTTCTTCCCGGTGGTGAACATGGCCGAAGTGAAATCTATTTTGAAGTCATCTTCTGGGGTGAGCCACACGCATAACCCTGGCGCATCCTTGCATGGCACAGCACCTAATAACTCTCACAAACATGACTAGTAAGAAATATATACTCGGTGTATTTGAAGACGAGGATGTGCTGCTGGACGCCATTGAAAAAACGCGCGCGGCAGGCACTAAGATCTACGATGTATTCTCACCCTACCCTATTCACGGAATTGATGATGTGTTAGGAATCCAGCGCTCCAGACTACCCATCGTAGCCTTCTTCTGTGGGCTTTGCGGGACGTCATTCGCCCTCTGGATGCAAATTTACATGCTGGGGTTTGACTGGCCAATGATTATTGGTGGAAAGCCACACATTGCATTGCCAAGCTTTATTCCGGTAACCTTTGAGTTAACGGTACTTTTTGCGGCTTTTGGGATGGTAATTACGTTCTTCATCATAAGTGGCTTACGTCCTACCTTGAAAGTACCGGTAATGGATGTGCGGTCTACAGATGACAAATACGTGATGGCAATTGAGTTGAAAGAAGGGACTGATATCAGTAAATTGAATGATCTTCTCCGTTCAAACGGGGCTATTGAAGTTAACGAGAAGGAGGTAGTTAAATAATGGACAATTTCTTTAGAACAGGGGCAAAGGCCTCCTTGATTCTTTTCTCTTCTGCTCTTCTTGCTTCTTGTGGCAATAACGATCAGGACCCTGGGCTTGAGTACGCACCGGATATGTATTATCCCGTCTCATATGAGCCACTGAAGCAGTTAGCGGACAATAAAAACGCCATCAATCCAGGTGGGTTGAACATGCGGGTTCCAGCGGCTAATACTATCGCAAGAGGGAAACTTGGGTATTACATCCATATTTCCAAAGATAGTGCTGAAGCAGCAGGCCGTGAACTGGTGAACCCTATAGCCAGAAGCACACAAAACATTGAAGAAGGCAAGACACTTTACCTCCGCTTCTGTTCGCCGTGCCACGGGGAAACAGGTCAGGGCGATGGACTAGTAGGAGCCAAGTTCAAAGGGGTGCCAAACTTTGCCCAAGGACGTTACGTGACCTTACCTGCAGGCCATATCTTTCACGTGATCACAAATGGCCGTGGACGTATGATGCCCCACGGAACCCAGGTGAATCCACAGGAACGTTGGAAGATTGCCATGTATGTGCAGCAGTTGCAAAAGGGCATCACAGATGCCAGCGGAGCTGATGCGACAGATACAGGCTCTCAATCTACCGATGCTCCAGCTGGCGCAAGTACGACCGAGAATACAAATCCAGTAACAGGTACTACGGCAGACCCAACCAAGGACACGCGTAACTAACCTAAAAAGGTATTTTAGAAATGATAACTGAAGAAAGACTAAGTATCCCTGCAGGAGCCACCAAGCGGTTCTTCTACATGATAGCTATTGGGTTGGTACTCTTAGTAGCCGGTCTTATCATCGCTGCAAATTTCAGCGGAGGACATGGAGAAGCACACGGGGCAGCGGCAGGACATCATGCCGCTGGCTGGGGACAGCGCTTACTAGCTAACCTCTGGCTGAACAACGTGTACTTTACTGGTATTGCCGTTGTAGGAGTGTTATTCGTAGCCATTCAATATGTAGCTTATGCGGGCTGGTCCGTATTGATAAAGCGTGTTCCGGAAGCGTTAGGAAGCTATTTGTTAGTGGGTGGAGTGATTATGTTATTGGTATTCTTACTACCAATCATTTTCACCGGACATAACACCTTGTTCCACTGGACAGATCATTCTGTTCATGAAGTAGGAAACCCGAATTATGATCCAATCATTGTTGGTAAAAGCGGTTACTTGAACATTCCGTTCTATGTGATTAGAATGGTCGCTTATTTCACCTTATGGTTCTTGTTCTTCAAGTGGTTGAGAAAAGAATCAATGGCTGAGGATTTGAACGGCGGTTTAGATCACTATAATAAAAGCATTAGATTAGGAGCTACTTTCCTGGTTGTTTTTGGGGTTACTTCCTCTATGTCTGCCTGGGATTGGGTTTTGTCAATTGACACACACTGGTTCAGTACCATGTTTGGATGGTATGTATTTGCAAGCTGGTGGGTTTCTGGCCTGGCTGCTATTACATTGACCATCATTTTCCTAAAGCAAATGGGCTACATGAAGATGGTTACTTCTAACCACTTGCATGATTTAGGAAAGTTCCTGTTTGGTTTCAGTATTTTCTGGACGTATATCTGGTTCTCTCAGTTCATGCTTTACTGGTACGCCAACATACCAGAAGAAGTAATCTATTTCCAGGAGCGTCTAGGAGGGAACAACAACCATTATACATGGATTTTCTTCTTTAACCTTGTTATAAACTTTGCGTTCCCTTTCCTGGTTTTAATGACAAGAGATGCAAAGCGTCAAATGATCATGCTAAAGATCGTGTGTATCGCTATCCTTATTGGTCACTGGTTTGACTTCTATTTGATGATCATGCCTGGAACGATGCGCGGAGAGAGTGGCTTTGGGCTAATTGAGGTTGGTACGGCATTAACCTTCCTGGGTATCTTCTTGCTGAGATTCACAAAAGAATTAAGCAAGGCCTCGTTGGTTCCTGTAAACCATCCGTTCCTGGAAGAAAGTATTCACCACCACGTTTAAGACTTACATTTAAAGATACGGATAATGATTACAATTGTAGTAGCACTATCAATCCTCCTTTTACTGGTCGTCCTATACCTTTTATTTAGGATCCAGGTATTGGCTTCTATCTTCAAAGGGAGCTATAGACGTGACATTGGTAAGAGCAATAAAGTGAATGCCATACTAATGCTGGTTTTTCTCTTCGTTATGGGAGCCCTTTTTGTCTGGTCTTTCATGGATTCATGGGATGATATGGTTCTTCCAATTGCTTCTGTGCATGGTGTAGACATTGACAGCATGTTCTGGCTGACCATGGCGGTGATTGGATTCGTATTCGCCCTGACTCACATCTTGTTGTTTATTTACTCTTATAAGTATCAGCACCAAGAAAGTAAGAGAGCATACTACTATCCACATAATAATAAAATAGAGATTATCTGGACGGTTATTCCAGCGGTCGTGATGGCTCTGTTAGTGTTTTCAGGATGGAAAACCTGGGCCAAAATCACCAGCCCTGCGCCAGAGAACGCCGTAGTGGTGGAAATAATGGGAAAACAGTTCAACTGGCTGGTTCGCTACCCTGGTGCCGATAACAAGCTAGGTCACGTGAAGCACACCTTGATTGATGCCACTAACGAGTTCGGTCTTGATTTGAATGACCAGAACGCAAAAGACGATTTCCCGGGAGAACCAAGTGCGTTCCACGTGCCAAAAGGAACTCCGGTGTTATTGAAAATCAGAGCCAGAGACGTCATTCACAGCGTATTCTTGCCTCACTTCCGGGTGAAGATGGATGCTGTACCCGGTATGCCTACTTCATTTTGGTTCATTCCTACAAAAACTACTTCTGAAATGCAGTCAGAAACTGGAAACGCGAATTTTCAGTATGAGTTAGCGTGTACAGAAGTATGTGGTCGTGGTCACTTCGCCATGAAGATGACGATGATTGTAGATGAGCCCGAAGAGTATCAGAAATGGGTGGCTAGCCAACAGAAGAAAACTTTCTCGACTCAGTTACAGGCAGCACCTGCTGACAGCACCGCCGCTGTGGCTGTGAATTCCACTTCTGGTGCCGCAGGAGCAATTGCATCTGCATCAAAACAATAATTATAATCTTTTAAAAGTATTGTATGTCTAGTACTGATATTTTACATAAAGATGTTCACTTAGAACATGACGATCATCATGATGATCATCATGATCAGAGCTTCCTAGAGAAGTACATCTTTAGCCAGGATCATAAAGTAATTGCGAAGCAATTCTTGTTCGCAGGTATTTTCTGGGCAATCATTGGAGGGCTTCTCTCCAGCTTGTTCCGGATGCAGCTTGGTTTTCCAGAGGCTACGTTCACTTTCATGGAGCCACTTCTGGGTAAGTGGGTAGACGGAGGAAAGCTTAATCCAGAGTTTTATCTGGCCTTGGTCACCATGCACGGAACCATCATGGTATTCTTCGTGCTTACTGCCGGGTTAAGTGGTACTTTCAGTAACTTCTTAATTCCGTTGCAGATTGGAGCCCGTGACATGGCCTCCGGCTTTATGAACATGCTGTCCTTCTGGTTTTTCTTTGTGGCCAGTGTGATCATGTTTTACTCTTTGTTCTTAGAAACTGGCCCCGCCGGTGGTGGATGGACGGTATACCCGCCGTTAAGTGCTTTGCCACAGGCAATAGCAGGCTCAGGAACCGGTATGACCATGTGGTTAATAAGTATGGCGCTTTTCATTGTGTCACAGTTGTTAGGAGGAGTAAACTATATTACCACCGTCATCAACATGCGAACGCGTGGTTTATCCATGACTAAGCTGCCTTTAACCATCTGGGCATTTTTCCTGACAGCTGTATTAGGCTTGTTAGCCTTCCCCGTGCTGTTGTCTGCCGCTTTGCTGTTGATTTTTGACCGCTCTTTTGGTACCAGCTTCTTCTTGTCTGATATCTATGTGGCTGGTGAAGCATTGACGAATACTGGTGGTAGCCCTGTATTGTTCCAGCACTTATTCTGGTTCTTAGGTCACCCTGAAGTGTACATAGTGATTCTGCCAACGTTTGGTATCGTTTCTGAGGTGATTGCGACCAACGCCCGTAAGCCTATCTTCGGATACCGCGCCATGATTGGATCAATGCTAGGTATTTCCCTGCTTTCCTTTATTGTATGGGCCCACCACATGTTCGTTTCTGGGATGAACCCTTTCTTAGGTTCTGTCTTCATGTTCCTAACGTTGATTATTGCAGTACCGTCAGCGGTGAAAGTATTTAACTGGCTGGCTACGCTCTGGCGGGGTAATATCAATTTCACCCCAGCCATGCTGTTCTCCGTTGCTTTCGTGTCCCTGTTTATCTCTGGGGGGGTAACAGGTATCATCTTAGGTAACTCTGCTCTGGACATTCAGTTACACGATACGTACTTTGTGGTGGCTCACTTCCACTTGGTAATGGGGAGTGCCGCGTTCTTCGGTATGTTTGCCGGGGTGTACCACTGGTTCCCTAAGATGTTTGGTCGCATGATTGATGAGAAACTAGGCTACGTGCACTTCTGGATTACCTTTGTGGGCGTGTACCTGATCTTTATGCCGATGCACTATATTGGGATAGCTGGTTTCCCGAGAAGATATTATTCCTGGACTGGATTTGAGACTTTCAACAAGTTCATGGACATGAACACGTTCATTACCGTAGCCGCCATTATAGCGTTTGCTGCCCAGTTCATCTTTTTATTTAATTTCTTCTACAGCATTTTCAGAGGCAGAAGAGCCACCGAAAACCCATGGAAATCAAATACATTGGAATGGACAACCCCAGTGAACCCGGGCCACGGTAACTGGCCAGGTCCGCTACCAGTGGTGTACAGATGGCCTTATGACTATAGCAAACCAGGTGCGCCTCAAGATTTTATTCCGCAGAACGTACCTTACTCTCAGACGCAGTCATCTAACTTGCCGCATGAGAGAGACACTGAATAGTAATGAGAGATAAATCTTTTATTGATAAAAGGTTTAAGCGTATAGGAGTACTTACTATTGCTTCGGTTTATATTTTAATCTTAGTAGGGGGGATCGTTCGCAGCACAGGTTCCGGGATGGGGTGCCCAGACTGGCCGAAGTGTTTCGGATCATGGGTCCCCCCCACTAGTTTAGAACAGTTACCTTCTGATTACCTGGAGGTATACAAAGAAAAGCGGATTCAGAAGAATGAACGAATAGGCAGAGTTCTTCAGGAGATTGGCTTTGCTGAAGTTGCCCAGAAAATTTTTGCTCATCCGTCTCAGTACATAGAGACGGAATTCAATGCCACTAAAACTTGGATTGAATATGTGAATAGATTGGTAGGAGTGGTAATAGGGCTATTGATTTTTTTGACAGTTCTTTACTCGTTTCCCTTTCTTAAAACAGACCCAAAGATTTTCTGGGGAGCAGTTGCCTCTTTTGTGCTGGTTCTTTTCCAGGGATGGCTTGGTTCACTTGTGGTATCAACCAACCTGCTTCCAGAGATGGTAACGTTGCACATGGCGCTGGCTTTGGTACTGTTGGCTTTTCTGATCTACATTGTCGTGAGAGTCCAACGCGAGAAATTGTATGGTCATTTTGCACTCGCCTCTGGCAGCTTAAAGTTCTTATTGGTAGCCGTGCTTGCCATTACTTTTGTGCAAGTAATCATTGGAACCCAGGTAAGAGAGGAGGTAGATCTGGTAGCCTTTGATTTGAATAATCAAGCGAGAGAAACCTGGATTGAGCAATTAGGCACCTCGTTTTACGTGCACCGTTCGCTTTCAATCTTGCTGGTTCTTCTTAATGTGGGGCTGTATTTTTCTGTGAAGAAGCTAGGGAACCCAAGCCTGATGATGATTGTGAAGTCTATACTAGGGGTAATTGCAGCGGAGATTCTTTTAGGGATCGTGCTCGCTTATCTGGCACTGCCCGCTTTTGCGCAACCGCTTCATTTACTGTTTGGAACCCTTTTGTTTGGGCTGCAATTTCTGCTGCTCATGATGTATTATTACGCTCAGAAACCTAATCAACCTACACCCGAATTGGTGGCATAAACACGTTTATGTACGTACAAGACGTAACTTCCAGTGCCCAGGCATCATCGGCTATGAGTAAAGCAACCGCTTATTTTCAACTTTTGAAGTTCAGGCTTTCCGCCACGGTAGCTTTCTCCAGTGCAATTGGCTTTCTCTTAGGCAGACCTGATGCTGCCTGGATGGATACTGCTTTTGTGATACTGGGTGGTTTATTAGTAACCGGTTCTGCCAATATCATCAACCAGATTTTAGAGAAAGACCTGGATAAGTTGATGAAGAGAACCGCTAAGCGTCCTCTCCCTACCGGCGCGGTTTCTGTGCAGGAAGCAATTATCTATTGTGTCTTGCTCTGTCTGGCTGGCGTAGGGTTATTGGGATTGTATTTCAACTGGCTAGCGGCCGCCTTGTCCTTTCTATCGCTGCTTCTGTACGGCTTCTTCTATACACCCTTGAAGCGGCTTTCTCCTATCTGTGTATTTGTAGGAGCAATACCCGGTGGTTTACCGCCCCTTATTGGTTGGGTAGCCGGAACCGGTTATATAGGAGTAGAGGCCTGGATACTATTTGGAATTCAGTTTATCTGGCAATTCCCGCATTTCTGGGCCATTGCCTGGGTGCTGGACGATGATTACAAGAAAGCCGGATTCAGGATGTTACCCATGGCCGGGGGCAAGAACCTGAAAACCGCCATCCAGATCATGATCTACACGTTACTGCTTATTCCGCTGGGCTTGCTGCCCATGCAGTTTGGGATGGCAGGGAAAACCTCTGCTTTTATAGCGGTAGTATGTGGTGTTTTATTTTTGATGCAGACGTTCTATCTCATGCATACCTGCTCTAAAAGGGCAGCCATGAACATCATGTTTGGTTCGTTTTTATACTTGCCTATTGTGCAGATTGCGTTTGTGGTAGACAGCTTATAAAGGAGTTAGGAATGATAATGAATCCCGAAATACAGGCAGAGCAACGACGGGTGAATCCCTTGAAGTTCATGCTGATCTTATTAATAGTAAGCATTGTCATGATGTTTGCAGCTTTCACCAGTGCCTACATTGTGCGCCGTGAAGAAGGAAACTGGCTTGAGTTTGACTTGCCATGGATCTTATTGCTCAATACGGTAGTGCTGGTGCTGAGCAGTATCTTTATGCAGTGGGCGTACGTCTCTGCCAAGCGCGACAACCTGAAGAACCTGAAGATCGCTTTGGTGCTAACCATTCTGGCCGGTACTGCTTTTCTTATTGGGCAATGGCAGGGATGGGGAGAACTGGTGCGCAACAATGTCTTTTTTGGAGGAAGCACGGCTAATCCATCTGGTTCTTTTCTTTATGTATTAACCGGTGTGCACGCATTTCACTTGGTCACGGGGTTAATTTTTCTAATTATTGTAGTAATTTCGGCCCTCAGCTACAAAGTGCATTCCAGGAATTTGACCCGTATTGAACTGTGCACCATTTACTGGCACTTCTTAGGGGCCCTTTGGATCTACTTATACGTATTCTTAGTTTTGAACCATTAATAATCCTGTAACACATATGTCGCAAACAACAACCTTTGAGCAGCCGAACACCGGCACCTGGGATGGAGGGAACGAGCCTTTCAAGGTAAGTTATGGTAAACTGATGATGTGGTTTTTCCTCTTATCAGACACCTTCACCTTTGGGGCTTTTCTTACAACCTATGGTTTGGCCCGTCATCGGCACAGAGCCTATGAAGGAACAGCTGACGCGTTCACTTTTTCCACGGAATGGTGGCCAATCCCAGATAAAGTTTTCAATGCCTTCCCTGGGTTCCATGGGGTAGACTGGCCACTGGCGTTTGTTGCCTTAATGACCATGATTCTCATTCTTTCTTCCGTGACCATGGTCTTGGCGGTGGAAGCAGGACACAGAATGGATAAAAACGATGTGCAGAAATGGTTGTTGTGGACGATCTTGTTTGGGTCAATGTTCCTTGGCTGCCAGGCATGGGAGTGGTCTCACTTTATTGCTGGTACAGAGGAAGGAATGAAGCTGGCAGACGGCAGTGTAATCCATGGGGCCAATCTGATCGTAAACCAATATGGGCCACCCTTGTTTGCAGATCTGTTCTTCTTCATCACGGGTTTCCACGGCACGCACGTATTCAGTGGGGTAGTATTGTTGATCATGATTTTCATCAATACCGTGAACGGGGTTTACCACAGAAGAGGACACTATGAAATGGTGGAGAAAGTAGGTCTTTACTGGCACTTTGTAGACTTAGTGTGGGTATTTGTGTTCACCTTCTTCTACTTAGTGTAATTGTTGAATTGATTAAAACGGAATAGACATGGCATCGCATTCACATCATACTGACGAGTTTGCCCACTCTGGTGAAATACCAAAGCCGCAGACAAGAGTTATCTGGAAGACGTTCTTTATTCTCTGCGGGTTAACCGCCATTGAATTCGCGTTCGCTTTCATGATGGAGCCCGGTTCTCTGCGTAACGCAATCTTCATTGGCCTTACCCTTTTCAAGGCATTTTACATAGTAGCTGAATTCATGCACTTGAAGCATGAAACCAAAGGCCTCATCTGGGCAGTGTTGGTACCTACGGTGTTATTGATTTGGTTACTGGTAGCCTTATTGGTAGAAGGTACTTTCTACGGAGAGTCTGTTTTCAATTACTTCGATTAATGAGTCCCAAAAAGGCGCTGGTATTGGGTACACTTTTGTTGTTGCCCGTACTGGCGTTTTTGTTTCTGAAGATGTTCGGAGTGAATAGATTTTCACTCCGAACTTATTTTCCGGCTACGGTAGATTCTACTATGGTAGAGGGGCAGTGGCGGTATGATACCACCTACCATCAAGTGCCTGATTTCCGCCTCATTTCTCAAAACGGGGTTCCTTTCTCGCAGCAAGAGCTGGAAGGGAAAATCTACGTGGCCAACTTCTTTGATACTTCCTGCGGTGTGCCATGTAAACAGATGAGCACGCAACTCTCCAGAGTGCAGGATGCGTTCAGACTGAGGCCGGACGTAAGAATCTTGTCCTATACCATTCACCCGGAGAAAGATACGCCCGAGGTGCTCAAACAGTACGCAGAGAGTTTCAGGGCCGAGCCTACTAAGTGGATTTTCCTGACGGGGCCAAAAGAACAGCTCCAGAGGGTAGCCCAAGCATTTTATTTACCCTCCCAAGACACATCTTCTGAACAGGATAAGCGTCTTTTTCTGGTAGACAAGGAAAAACAGGTGAGGGGAATCTACAATGGAACCGACCCTGCCGACGTTGACAGATTGATTACAGAGATTAACGTACTCCTTTCTGAGTACAACATTGACAATGGAAAATAAAGCCATAGGCAACCCCAACGATACTCGTTACCTGATCATTATTGCCGTACTTTCAGTTATAGTGCCACTGCTGGTGGCATTTCTGCTGTTCATGCCGCAAACCGGGAAACTGGGTGACCTGGACGTTTCTTTCTTACCTAAGCTGCACGCGGTGCTCAACTCGCTTACGGCTCTTGCCCTAATGGTTGGGTATTACCAGATCAAGCGTCAGAACCGGCGGGGGCACCGTTTTGCCATGACCACGGCATTTGTGCTTTCGGCCTTTTTCCTGATTTCGTATGTGACGTACCATTATCAGGCCGCGCCAACGTCGTTCGGGGGGGAGGGAACCATCAAACTCCTCTATTATTTTATTCTGATCACGCACATTATTCTGGCCGCGATCATTGTGCCGCTGGTGCTGTTATCGGTTTATTTCGCGGTGTCTGAGCAGTACGTGCGGCACCGGAAGGTTTCCAGATGGACGTTCCCGCTGTGGCTGTACGTGGCTATTACCGGTGTAGTCGTGTACCTGATGATTTCGCCGTATTATAGTTGAAACTTTACGGTGACAAAGGTGTTCATAAAAGAGAGTTAAGGCGAGAGAGATGAAGAAGAAACATATTTTTTGGCTGGGTGCCCTTTGCTTAATGGTGCTTCTAGCGCTGCAGGCTGAACCCGTACAAGCCCAATGTGCTATGTGTACCGCTTCGGTTCAATCTTCCAGCAATGAGTCTGGTGACAGCATTGCCAATGGCTTGAACAAAGGAATTCTCTACCTGATGGCTATTCCGTACGTGATTGCCGGGTGCGTGGGGTTTTTCTGGTATAAGTACAGCCGGAAAAAATAGTGGGTGCCATTGAGCATCTTACCGCCGGGCTGCAACTGAAGTGCCCGCGTTGCCATCAAGGGCCTATGTTTTCCCATTCTGCTCTCAACCTGAGCAAGTTTGATCAAATGCCCGAGAAATGCCCGGTCTGCGGTTTCCGGTATGAAATTGAGCTGGGTTTCTATTGGGGAGCCATGTACATGAGTTACGGGCTTTCGGTGGTCATCGTATTTTTAGTGGGTATTACCCTTTATTTCCTCGCCAACGACCCGCCTACCTGGGTGTACCTCACCACGGTGGCTACTGTGGTCATTCTGTTTACTCCCCTACTTTTTAGGTATGCCAGGGTGATGATGCTCTATTTCTTCGGGAGTGTTTCCTTTGACCCCAAGTACAAGCAGTCCTAAACAAGCCTGGGCTGCCAGAATCAATTCTCCTCCTCACGTTTCTACCTGCGGGTAACCTGTAGCGCATTGGTTTTAGGGCTGTTTTCCCTAAAACAGGCTTAAAACGGCATCTTTCACTTAATCATTTTACTTTTTAGCGTGCTGGCGGGATTTTTGCGCGTATTATGGCTAAATTCGTAAAAAAACAGAGTTGAAGTTCAGGTACATCCTTCCCTTCCTTTTTTTATTCATCTCTCTTCTTTGTTGGGGAGGGGCGGCTATTTTGCAGCTGAGTGTGCAGCGAGACTTGCTGGCGGCTCCAGAAAAGAAGATGGTGGAGGAAGTACAGGACAGGCTGCAAGGTCTTGTGCAGCAGGCTGAGCAGGAAATGGCCTTTGTTTCCCAGAACCTGTCGCCAGATTCTGGCTTGTTTTCCAGAAATCTCCCCAAAACCAGCACCCCTCTTTTTATCTACCGGCAGAACAAACTGGTGTTCTGGTCAGAGCATTCTTTGCGCCCCGAACTTGACCCACGGTATTTAGAAAAAGCGCAACAGGTGGTAGAAAACCGGTTCGGGCGTTTTATAGTATTGCACCAGCAGCCCAAACCGGAGTATCATGTGCTGGCGGTTATTCCGCTGGAGATCAGGTACGGGATCAGCAATGCCTATCTGCGCAGCGGCCTCAATCCCCAGATCTTTGAAGAGCATGTCGCCTTTATGCAACTGGAGCCAGGAGGCGGGGCCATTCCTATTATAGACGCCAAAGGCAATTACCTTTTTTCTTTACGTGCCTTAGACCCCGGTCAGTGGTTGCACGCCGGCAAGTTAGCGTTGGTGCTCTATCTGCTGTCTATCATGGCGGGGGTACTATGCCTGGTGACGTTTTACCAGAAACTTAAAAGCACGGGAAAGGAAGTGGCGGCCTTATGGACGTTCCTTTTGGGTTTGTTGCTGCTGCGGTTGGTAATGCTGTTATCGCAGTTCCCAAACAATGTGTACGAACTGGAACTGTTTAGCCCGCGGGTGTACGCCGCCGCCTGGTGGTCGCCATCTTTGGGCGACCTTTTGCTCAACGAGGTTTGCTTTCTGGTGATGTCCGTACTGGTGTATCGTTTCGCCAGAGCCACCCGTTTCTGTGCTGTTTTTCAGAAAATGGCACAGAAACGGCTTTGGATATGCGTGGTGACAGGGGTGGTGATCACGGTGCTCATCATTAGCTGGTATGAAACGTACCGAAGCCTGTTTGTCAACTCCCAACCTAGCTTTGACATCACCCAGAACATTCAGATTGGCCCCCAGAAGCTGTTGCTATACCTGGTCATGGTGTTGCACACGCTCGCCCTCAGTTGGATTCTGCGGCTCTTGCTGAACGCGCTTCCGTTTACCGCCCATGGGAAACTCCCGTTCGCGTATGCCTGGATAACGGTTCTGGTGCTGGCCTTAGGATGGGCTTTCTGGCGCGATGCTCCCAGCGGAAATTGGGTGGTGTTGTTCGCGAGTGCCGCGCTGGTGGGTTGGGAACAACTGCACCGCAAACTAGGGCAGCGGGCCGGTATCTATTCCAGTATTTTTCTGCTGAATATTCTGAGTGCCAGTTTAGGGGCAGCGGCGCTCTATGATCTCTACACAGTGCAACTTAGGGCCGACAAACAACGGATTGCCGCGCAGCTACTCAAAGACCGGGATGATCTCACCGAGTATTTATTGGCGCAGGCCGCCGAAGACATAGGGCATGATCCGTTGGTGCAGTACGTGGTGAGTGCGCCCTGGGGCAATCTGAATCTGGTGGAGCAGAAAATCAAGCGGCACCACCTGCGCAATATCACTGAGAACTACGCGGTGATGGTGCGCTTATTTGATGTTAACGGCGAAAGCTTCCAGTACCGGGAAGATAGTCTCACCAATCTGCGGTCGTATGCCCAGGCTTGGGCCCCCAAAGCCAGAAACACAAACCAACGCGGGCAATTGCTGGTGGGTTCTGAGACTGACCCGGGGAGGTTTACTTACCTGCAGGAGATAAAGGTGCCCGTCAATTTTCAGCAGTGGGTCACGGTGGTGCTGGAGGTAAGCCCTAAAATAACCGCTCCCAACAGTGTGTTGCCAGAATTATTGGTAGAACGCAGAAACTCTCAGGTAAACACCATTCCGTCCAGTAGCTACGCGCTCAGGAAAGGAAACCGCTGGCTCAAAGCAGAAGGGTATTTTGAGTACGGACAAGAGTTTCCTCCCAGGCTTTTCAATGTTCCGCAGTTGTATACCCAAGGGTTGACCATTGAAGGGTATCACCATTTGGGGGCCCGGGCAACAAATGGAACCGTGGCTTTGGTGAGTACGCCTTCGTATGGCGGGCGTTCATGGTTGTCTAATTTCTCTTTCCTTTTTCTGCTGCACACCTTCTCGCTGTTTTCTTTGCTGTTGCTGGTGATGCTCTCCCGGGGGCAGCTCATTGAAACCATCATGTCTACGTTCAGCACTAAGATTCAGCTGTTTCTGAACCTGGGCGTGTTGGTGCCCCTGGTGCTGGTCAGCCTTACCATAGGCAGTCTGGTGACCAACTCTTACCGCCAGGATCTAATCAGAGGCTACACCGACCAAGGCGAGTTTGTGCGGCAAAACATTCTTACCAGTAACTGGGGCGCCAACCTGTTCAAGGGAAGAGCAGATTCGCTGACCCGCCGGGTAAACCGACTGGCCGTGATTGCCCAAGCCGAGCTGAATATCTACAATGCCGATGGAGTGCTGCGTATTTCCAGCCAGCCCGCCCTGTTTGAGGCCGGGGTTCTTTCTACCAGGCTGAACCCCCAAGCGTATGAAGTGCTAAAGGAGCAAGGCCTCAACCGTATTCTGTTGCAGGAAAAGGCTGGTGAACTGCCGTACAGCACCATCTACGTACCCTTACGGTCAAGCCCCACCACCAATCCGCAGGGTTACCTGGGCATCCCTTTCTTTGATTCCCAGAAAGAACTGGATACCAAGCTCATTCAGCTCATCACTACCATTCTCAATATCTTTACGGTGCTGTTTCTGTTGTTCGTGCTCATGAGCTATATGGCTACCCGCGCGCTCACGGTTCCTCTGCAACTCTTAACCGAGCGTCTGAAACGGACTTCTTTGACGGGCAGCAACGAGAAACTGGTGTACCAGTCCCGTGACGAGATTGGCTTGCTGGTGCACGAGTACAACCAAATGTTGCAAAAGCTGGAGGAAAGCAAGCAGGAACTCACGCTGCGGGAAAAAGAGGCGGCCTGGAAAGAAATGGCCCGGCAGGTGGCGCATGAGATCAAGAATCCGCTTACGCCCATGAAGCTCTCGTTGCAGTACCTGCGCAAAGCCATGCAGGAAGGGCGCGGCAACCTGGAAGACCTCATTGAGAAAATCTCCAACACCATTATCACCCAGATTGATGTACTAAGCGATATTGCTACCTCGTTCTCCAACTTTACGGCCATGCCTGATTTGAAACTGGAAACGCTGGAGTTGAAGGAGTTAATCCGCAGAACCACAGATCTGCACCTGAACCCGCAACAGCACCGGGTAACGGTCACCATGCCCCAGGAACCAGTGTACGTACGCGCCGATGAAAACCAGCTCATAAGAATCTTCAACAACTTGCTGCTAAACGCACTACAGGCCGTTCCTTCTTCGCGAACCCCAGAAATAAAAGTAACCCTGGAACTGGTGAGTCCGCAATGGGCGTTGGTGGCGGTGCAGGACAACGGAACCGGTATTCCCGAAGAGGTGCAGCCCAAGATCTTTATCCCCAATTTCAGCACCAAATACACGGGGTCTGGCATTGGGTTGGCAGTAGTGAAAAAAGGCGTGGAAGCCATTGGCGGCTCTATTTGGTTTGAGACGGAGGAGAATGTGGGCACTACCTTTTTCCTGAAACTGCCTGTGATGCCCGCATGAGGTGCTGGAGAGTCATATTCTTTTTAGTTTCAGTACTTCTGGGGGCAGGGCAAGCCCAGGGGCAGGAACTGTCTAACCGCCGTTGCCAATGGGTGACAGTACAGCCGGGCGTTTTTAAGCTGGATTCTCTCACCATTGCCGAAAACACCATTGAAATTCTGGATAGGCGGCAGATCCGTCGTCCGCTGGGTTTCCACTATGATCCGGTTTCCAATCTATTCCAATTCATCGGGGTACCCGAAGCAGAACCCACGCCCGCCTTCCGGCCCGATAGCATTGCCGTAGACAGTAGCGGTGCGTTTTCGGCCAGATTTTCTAAAAACAGCCCTACAATAGATTCGGTGCTGGTGTGTTATAGGGTGCTGCCGCTGAATATGGCCTCGCCCAGCTTCAAGCGCGACATCCGTACCTGGGACTCTACTTCGTTTGAACGCTCGTACGTTCTTAACCAGGCGGCTCCGCGCGAGGAGCTTTTCAAAACTCCAGGCCTAAACAAAACCGGAAGCATTTCCCGGGGCGTTTCCATTGGGAACACCCAGAACGTGTTTGTGAATTCGGCCTTGAATTTACAGCTGGAGGGAAAACTGACGGACGAGATAAGCCTCACCGCCTCCATTACCGACCAGAATATTCCGTTCCAGCCCGAAGGCAATACGCAACAGCTACAGGAGTTTGACCGGGTGTTCATTACGCTGCAGCACCGGCTCTGGACATTGACCGGCGGAGATGTGGTGCTGCGCAACCGCCCCACCTCGCACTTTCTACGGTTCTACAAAAACGTACAGGGCGGCGCGCTGGAGATAAACCGGGGCAAACCTGGTTGGGAAAGCGCGACCACGGTGGCGGCCTCGGTGGCGAAGGGGAAATTCGCGTCAGAGAACATCACGCCCCTTGAGAGTGTGCAGGGGCCTTACCGTTTGCGCGGCCCCAACGGCGAGCGCTTCATTATTGTGCTGGCCAACTCAGAACGCGTGTACTTAGACGGCAAACTGCTGGTGCGGGGGTTTGACTACGACTATGTCATTGACTACAACCAGGCCGAAATCACGTTCACGCCCAAATGGATCATCACCAGAAATTCCCGAATACGGGTTGATTTTGAATATTCAGACCTAAACTACACCCGCAGCGTGGTGCATGCCAGCCACTACCAGAAAATGGGTAAGTTCAACGTGTACGGCAACTTCTACAACGAAGCCGACAATCCCAACAATCCGCTTACGCTCAACCTGAGCACCGATGAGAAACGCCTGCTCTCCCAGATTGGCGACCGGTTGGACTTAGCCGCCACGCCCAGCGGAGACTCGGTACGCTTTGACCGCAACCAGGTCTTGTACCAGCGCAAAGACACGGTGACCGCCAGCGGCACCTACAACATCTTCCAGTATTCCACTGATTCTACCCAGGCCTACTATGCCGTCAGTTTTACCGAAGTAGCGACCGGCGGAAATTATGTTCTGCAGAACACCACCGTGAACGGGCGCGTTTTCCAGTGGGTGGAACCGGTGAACGGGGTTCCGAAGGGAAATTACGAGGCCATACGCATTCTGCCCACGCCCATCCAGAAACAGATGATGACCCTGGGCGGAGTCTGGTCTTTAGATGAGAAAAGTAGTGTGTTCCTGGAAGTGGCCGGTTCTAAAAACGACTTGAACCGCTACTCTAATCTGGACTCTGGCGATGATCAGGGGAAAGGCGTTAGGGTAGGGTACCAGCTAAATGACCGTACCGTTAAATTTTTAGGCGACTACAAACTCCGTAGTACCATGACCTATGAGTACACTGATCCGAACTTTACGCCCATTGACCGCTACCGCGACATTGAGTTTGACCGTGACTGGAGCAGCCCCACCAATACCACATTGGCCAGACAATCCAGAATTGAGGATCATATTTTCACGTTCACGGTGGGCGGGGTGAAAGACGCGCTGCATTTCATCAATTACCGTATCAGTCGCCGGTACCGCCCCACGGAGGTAGACGGTGTGCAGCATGTGGTGGAACTGGCGCAGAAAATCAAAGGACTGGAACTCCGCGGAAACTTCTTTCTACTGAAGAACGAGCAGGCCGAAAGTACTTCTGACTGGGTGCGGGGCGAAGTAGGCATCCAATATCCTACCCGTTTCTTTACGCCGGGTTACGTGTACCGGTTTGACAAAAACCGGATTACCTCCAAGCTCAATGAGGCGTTGCTGGGTTCGGCCAACTACTTTGATGACCACCTGTTTTACATAGAAAGCCGCGACACCGCCAGTTTCAAGTACCGCGCCGAGTACAGCCGCCGGGTTGATTTCAGGCCTGAAAACGGAGAATTAGGCAATAAACAGATTGCCAACACCTTCAACTTCAGTACTGCCGCGGTCATCAGGAAAAGTCATCAGGTGACGGCCTTGATCACCCTCCGCAACCTTCAGGCGCGGGATAGCCTTAGGGAAACGACGGTGCTCTCAAAAGTAGATTGGACGGGTGATTTCCTGGATAGGCACCTGCGGTCTGAGATGTCTTATGCCATTGGAACCGGCCGCGAACTGAAACGGGAATATCTGTTTGTAGAAACCATTCCGGGGCAGGGCACACACTTTTTTGAGGATCTGAACCAGGATGGCCGGCAGGATCTGAATGAATTCTTTGAGTCGCAGCCGTCAGACCCACCGTACCGGCGAAACTTCATCAGGCTATTCATTCCTACGGATGCATACGTGATAGCCTATACCAACCAGTTCACGTTTCGGCTGAACAGCAGTCTGCCCCGCACCTGGCAAACGGCAGAGGCCAGATTTAAACGGATTGTCTCCAAGTTTTCGGCGTTGTCTTTTGTGACCATTGACAAACGCACTACTGATGATAATCTGCGCCACCGCTTTAATCCCTTCAGCCTGAGCTTTGCCGATACCAGCTTATTGGCCCTCAACAGGTCTTACCGGAATACGCTCTATTTTAACCGAAGTAACCCCAAATACGGCCTTGAGTGGACGTTTCAGCAAGGCTTGCAGAAGATCCTGCTTACCAACGGTACCGATGTGCGCAATAACACCAGCCAGCAGGTGCTGGCGCGGGTGAACTTAACGGAAGTCTTTTCCAGCCAGTTAAACGTGACCCGCTCTAAACGCGAAAGCGCCTCTAATTACCTTACCACCAAAAACTTTCTGATCCGCTCCTGGGAGGCCATGCCGGAGCTTTCTTACCAGCCCAATCCCACCATCCGGTTTACCGGCACCTACCAGTGGATGAACAAAGAAAATGAACAGGGCGCGCAGGAACGGGCGCAGTTCCATGAACTAGGCACAGAAACCCGGTTGAGCCAGGTAGGGAAACGCACCGTCACCGGAATTGTGCGGTACATCAAAATAGACTACACCGGGTTAGACACTTCGCCGGTGGCCTATGAAATGCTGAACGGGTTTAGGGCCGGCAACAACCTCACCTGGAACCTGGCCCTGCAACAACGCCTCAGCAGCGGCCTCAACATTACCGTAGATTATGATGGCCGTAAACCGCAGGGCATCAGAACTATTCACACCGGCCGTATGCAGGTTTCGGTTCTTTTTTAAAGCTCATCAGCAGTTAAGCTAGTCTTCAGAAACTACGCGGCAGACACTTTGAATATCTCTTTGTCATCCTGAAAGGATCTTGTGGGCAAACTAGAAAAGCTGTAAATAAACGCCAGTACTGTTTTCACCAAGATCCTTTCAGGATGACAAAGAGAGAAGAAGATGTAGTGATTTCAGTACCATTGCATAAGTAGAAAGCAAAGACGGAAAACCTAGGCTGTCACCAATCTACTGGTTTTCATTTCTTTCATAGCGCGCAATAATTTCCTGGGCTTCTTCCTGGTCTAACGAAGAGACAATCACCTTTACGGCCCCGCCGCCACCGGCAGACACTTGCCAGGGAGCAATAGAACCTATGTGCTGGTCTTGCAGGAAGGCTGGGATGTTGGCGTTCTCCAGCATGCTCTTCACCACATTTGCCTCCATGGCATTGCCAGAAAAAACAAGTACCGGCTTTGGTTCAAGGTTGTCACCCATAGCATTGTATAATAAGGAAAGTAGAGAATAGAAAGATAGCTTTTTTACTGCAAAATCATACGTGCTACTTGCGTTTAGGGGCTGTTTTTCCAAAAGCAGCCCCTAAACGCAAATGCCCACTCCTATTTCTAAATTCCTGATTCTTAATTACGTGGTGGTGTAATGCCGCTTGAGCCAGGCACTAATGCCGCTGAGGCCGGGGAAGAGAACCCGCTCGGTGATGTTGGCTTGATCCAGTTTGTCCCTGATCTCCCATTTCAGTTTGGCCGGAATGATGATGCGGTAATAAAGTTCTGGGTGCTCTAAAAGCCAGTCGCAGAGCATGGCGGCTGGCGTAGACATCATGGAGAAAAGTGCGTATTGGTGCACAATGCGTTCATCTAAGGAAGGCGGTTCCATAAACAGCACGAAGGGTTTCTCCTGAAATTCGCTTAAACTATTAAGAGAACTGGCAATAGGTTCCAACACCTCTGGGGTGAATACATTGGAACCTTCCTGCCGGATAGCGTCTTGAAGTTTCTCGGGCAGGTACTCCGTTGATTTCACGTAGTTCACACACCAGATAACTCCGTCTTCATGGAAATTGCTGAGGTCTGAGGTGGCAAAATGCAGCGCAACATATGGTGAATACGTCCAGTCCATCAAGCGGGTGGGCAAGCCATGGTGTTGGGCTACGGCCAGCCAGTTCCAGAAAGATTCGCCCACTTCCATGGTGCCCCGGGAGTATTTGCGGAAGTTCCGGAGAAGGTGCGGTTCCAGTTTTTGGTAATCTCCGCCAATACGCATAAGGCTGGTTTTCAGATTATAGCCTTTGTTCCATAAGCCCCTGAACACATAAGGAGAACGGTAACGGTTTAGCTTATCATCCCAGGAATCCCTGAAAAGCTCACGCTGCAGCTCTTCCCAGGTTTCAATTCGTAAGTCATTGGGCATGGCCAATGAGGCAGATGACGCTTCTTCACTCATGTCGTTTTCTACGATGTTGTAGGCCATGGGAGTTCTGGTGCGGTAACAGATTACGGGTTAATTCAAGCGTTTAAGTACTAATACGAAAGGGGCATGGCCGGTTGTTTGCCCACGTGCAGGTTTGTGGAGAAATAGCCGTTTAAGGGCTGTTTTCTCTAAATCACGTAAAAATCAGCAGAGCAGACGGTACATCTGCTCTGCTGATTTTTAATAGTAGGAACCTGATAAAAGGTAATGCTGCACGTAATCCTGAATGCCCTCTTCCAGCGTATGGAAGGGTTTGTCATAGCCAATGCTTCTTAGTTTGGCCATGTTGGCTTGGGTGTAATACTGGTATTTGTCCCTGATATCCTCGGGGGTGTCCTTGAAATCTATGTTGATGTCAGCGCCCATGGCAGTGAAGGTGTTGAAGGCCAGATCCAAAAACGTGCGGGCCTCGCCGCTGCCCAGATTATAGATGCCCGAGTTTTTGCGGTGGTGCATGAGCCAGTACAGCACGTCCACCACGTCTTTCACGTACACGAAGTCGCGCATCTGTTTGCCGTCTTCGTAGTCTGGGTTGTGCGAGCGGAACAAGGTTAAACGGCCCGTGTCTTTAATAGAGTTGAACGCGTGCATCACCACCGAGGCCATTCTGCCTTTGTGGTACTCGTTGGGGCCGTACACGTTGAAGAACTTCAGCCCTACCCAAAAGAAAGGTTTGGCGGTCTGTTCCAGCGCCCATTGGTCGAATTCATTTTTGGAATCGCCGTAGGCGTTGAGCGGCCGCAGCAGGGAAATCAAAGACTCGTCATCGTCATACCCCAAGGTTCCGGAGCCGTACGTGGCCGCCGAGGAGGCGTACACCAGCGGAATCTGGTACTCGCAGCAGGCGTTCCACATTTGTTTGGAGTAGTCCAGGTTCAGCAGATCCAAAACCTCGCGGTTGGTTTCGGTCGTGTCGGTGCGGGCACCCAGGTGGAAAATGAATTCCACGTCTTCGTAGTGCGTGTCCAGCCAGGTGAAGAAATCATGGCGGTCTACAAACTCCTTTATTTTTTTGCCTTCCACGTTAGGCAGCTTTTTCGCCACAGAAAAGTTGTCCACCACCACTATGTCATTGAAATTGGCGGCATTGAGACGGGAAACAAGGCAACTGGCGATAAAACCGGCAGCTCCGGTGACTACTATCATGCAAATAGGGGTTTAAGTTGGGTGCAAAGCTACCCAAAGGTACGAAAGTTTTGAACGGTAGGTCTTTCGCTGCCCACTTCAGCGCCGCGCGAAAACCTTCGTTTTAACGCTGTTTTTCTGAAAACAGCTTCTAAACATTTTTGCCTTGAGTTGTTGTTTTCGGTCTGATTTTGGAAAAGAAGCTCTAAAACAGGAAAATAGGAGGGAAGTGCTGGAATTTAGCTTCCATCCAATTCTGTATCTTTGATGCTAAGTGATTGGACAGAAATAACTATACTTTTCTTCTCTCTTTGTCATCCTGAAAGGATCTTAGTGGCGAACGGCAACGGCGTTTATGTACTGCTTTTCTAGTTCGCCCACAAGATCCTTTCAGGATGACAAAATGGATATTCTAATTCGTCCTGCCACTCATGGTATTTATGACAAACAACTTCTCTGTGACACGCACGGGTTTTAGGTGCGTTTTTCAAAAACAAAGGCTTTTCTGGTGGCTTTTCTGTGCGCTGGTTTTTTCAAGCTGCGAAAACAAGAAACCAGCTGCCACCGCTTCCGCCACTTTCCATACGGTGACCGATGACCTGGGCCGGAAAATAAAGCTCCCGGTACAGCCGCGCCGCGTTCTGGCTTTGGCACCTTCCATGACCGAGATGCTTTTCGCCGTAGCCGACACCGCCACTATTGTAGGCCGCACCCAGAACTGTGACTATCCGGCCGCCGTGTTGCCCAAGCCAGTCGTCAATAATTACCCCATGGATTATGAACGGTTGCTCTCCCTAAAGCCAGACGTGGTATTTGCCACCGAAGGCATTATCTCTATGGAGACTGCGGCGCAGGTACAGAAACTAGGCATTCCTATCTATTTCCAGGCGTATGACAGTGTGGCCGATATTCTGCGCGGACTCAGAACCTTGGGTTTTCTGCTTAACCGCGAAGAAAAAGCCAATGCCGTAGCCGATTCCCTCCAACACCAGCTAAACCAATTATCTGCTGATTCTGCCGGGAAAGCCCGCCCCAGCGTATTGGCCATTACCTGGCGAGACCCCATTTACGTGTACGGCCGCAATACCCTTTTCACCGACAAACTCCGCTACGCCGGGGCCCAAAACGCCGTCACGGAAACGTTTGCCCAACCGTACCCCGCCCTTACCCGCGAGTACATTTTGAAAATGGATCCGGAGGTGATCATTGGGGGCGATTTTGAGCAGATGGAGAAAACGTTTTTCTCTTTGTACCCAGAACTGCGCCGCATCAAAGCCTACCGGCAGAAACGTATCTATCATCTGGATGATGACCTGACTTCCCGCCCCAGTCCGCGCGTGGTAGAAAGCATTGCCGAAATTAAAGCCGTGCTAAGGTGAGAAAAGCATTGCCGTTCCTGCTGTTCCTGCTGGTGCTATTGGCCGTAGGGTTTCTCCTGGGCCTGAAAGTAGGGAGCCTTCCTACGTCATTCGCCACAATAGCCGATGCGTTTTTTGCCTATGAGCCCACCAATGCCACGCACTACAGCATCATCCACTTGCGATTGCCCCGGTTATTGCTGGCTTTTTTGACGGGTGCCTCGCTGGCTTTCTCTGGGTATCTCATGCAAGCCTTAGTCAACAACGCCCTCGCTGACCCTTATCTGCTGGGCACCGCCTCGGGAGCTTCCTTGGGGGCCTCTTTCAGTTTCTTCCTGTTCACTGACCTTACGTTTATGGGGCTGTACCTGCCGCCGTTCTTCGCCTTGGTGGGTTCTTTTGCCGTGACCTTGGTGGTAGTGCTGTTGGGCTCCAGAAGAGGGCAGTTGATTCCCAGCCAGATGTTGTTGGTAGGGGTGGCGTTGAGTTCTTTGCTCACGGCCCTGGTCAGTTTGATTATGTTTCTGTCAGATTCTGAAAGTCAGTTGAAATCTGTGGTATTCTGGAGCATGGGTGGGTTTGAGAAGGCAGATTGGTCTAACCTTGCATATCCGGCTACGGCCTTGGCGTTAGGGCTGGTGTTGTTTTTCTTCTTGCAGCGGCATCTGAGTGTGCTTCTGCTGGGAGCAGACCGGGCTGAGACCTTGGGCGTAGATGTACGGCTTATCCGGTGGGTGATGTTGGTTGCGGTTTCTGTGGTGACGGGGTTTGCCGTGGCATTCTCTGGGCCGGTAGGGTTTGTGGGGTTAATGGTGCCGCACATTACGCGCGCCCTGCTGGGAACCACCAACCGGTTTAACTTAATGGCCTGCGCCCTGGCCGGAGGTTTGTTTCTGGTAGTCTGTGACCTGATTTCCAGATGGATTTATCCGCCCGCCGGTATGCCAGTTGGTATCGTAACTTCGTTCTTTGGTGTGCCTTTCTTCGTATATTTGCTGCGAAGAAAGAACTACCGATTCAGTTAATGGTATACGTAAGCAGATTAGAGCATTTTAATGCGGCGCACAAGCTGCATAACCCCAATTGGTCGCTGGCTAAGAACAAAGAAGTTTTTGGGCCCTGCGCAAATGCCAATTGGCACGGGCATAACTATGAACTGATAGTAACGGTGAAGGGAAAGCCAGACCCAGACACAGGGTTCGTGATTGATTTAAAGCAGTTGAGCACGCTCATCAGGGAGCATATCATCAAAAAAGTAGACCATAAGAACCTGAACATGGATGTCGCCTTTATGGAAGGCAAACTGGCCAGCACAGAAAACCTGGTGATGGAATTTTGGAACATCCTGAACCCCCTCATTCCTCGTATATCTGGTGCACAGCTGCACAGCCTGAAATTATACGAGACGCCCCGTAACTTTGTGGAATATTTTGGTGAATAGAAACCCCTCACACTCCTAACGGACGAACAACCCGGCAAAATATATTTTATATAAAGTACAATAATTGTTGATTAGTAGCGTTTTGGCACAAACCTTGTGTTGAAGGGTTTATATCGGCTTTTCATTGTCATAGCCCCGTTACCGTTCAGACACATTCAATGAAATATTACATTATTGCCGGAGAACGCTCCGGCGACCTGCACGCCTCCAACCTGATCAAACAATTGCATCTGCAAGACCCCCAGGCCAGCATCAGGTGCTGGGGCGGTGACATGATGGAAGCGGCCGGGGCAGAATTGGTGAAGCACTACCAGGAAATGGCCTTTATGGGCTTTCTGGAGGCCGCCAAAAACCTTTTCAAAATCAAGCGTTTTCTGAAAGAGTGCCAAGATGACCTGCTCGTCTTCCAGCCCGATGTGGTGATCTTGGTGGACTACGCCGGGTTCAATATGCGCATCGCCAAGTTCGCGAAAGCGCACGGCCTCAAAGTATTCTATTATATCTCCCCCAAAATCTGGGCCTGGAACCAGGGACGCGTGCACACCATCAAAAAGCTGGTGGACAAGATGTTTGTCATCATGCCGTTTGAGAAAGACTTCTACCAACAGTTTGACTACAAAACCGATTATGTAGGGAATCCAGTCTCAGATGCCGTGGCGGCCCACCAACTAAACCCTAATTTCCGGCAGGAAAATGGTTTGGATGACAGGCCCATTATTGCGGTACTGCCCGGCAGCCGGCAGCAGGAGATAGAGAACATTCTCTACATCATGCTCAGTATTCTGCCTCCTTTCCAGGATTACCAATTTGTGGTAGCCGCCGTGAGCAATTTCTCTAAGGAATACTACGAAAACTTCAACCGGAAGCCCTTCATCAAAATCGTCTACGACCAGACGTACGATCTCCTGGCCAACGCCCAGGCCGCTCTGGTAACCTCCGGAACCGCCACCTTAGAAACGGCTATGTTCAGCGTGCCGCAAGTGGTGTGCTACCGTACCAGCGCCGTCTCTTACTGGATTGGCCGTGCCGTCATTAAAGTGCCTTTCATTTCCTTAGTGAACCTGATTGCCGGCCGCAAAGTAGTGCCAGAATTAATCCAGGGCAACATGAATGCGCAGAACCTGGTAAAAGAACTGAAGAACATCCTCCAGAACCCTGAAGGCCGTGCGGCTCAATTGGAAGGCTACAAACACGTGCAATCGCTCATTGGTGATTTCAACACGTCCCAGACCGCGGCCAAATTGATGGTGGAATACCTGCGCGAAGGAAAAACCACCCCAGACACCAGCAAGACTTTGGAGAGTGCGTCTTAGCCCTACTTTCTGAAAAGCAGCCCTGAAACCGCTCAGAGTGCTATATAAAAGAGAAGGCCTCCTTTACATGATGTAAAGGAGGCCTTCTCTTTTATATAGCTAAATTTTGTTTAGGCTACTTTCAGTTTCTTCACCGCCGATTTCTCAAATTTCTCACGGGCGTAGTCCAGCGTGATGACCAGGTCAGTGCTGCCGCCTTCCTGCTCTTCAGACGGAAGATCAAACATGGCATCGGTCATAATGCCTTCACAGATGGAACGGAGGCCGCGGGCCCCTAACTTGTATTCGGCGGCTTTCTCTACAATGTATTCCAGCGCGTCTTCGGCGAAGTCCAGGTTGATGTTCTCCATCTCAAACAGGCGCTTGTACTGCTTCACCAGCGAGTTCTTAGGCTCTGTTAAAATCAGGCGGAGGGTTTCATTGTCCAGCGGGTTCAGGTGCGTCACCACCGGCAGTCGACCAATCAATTCCGGGATCAACCCGAAGGATTTCAGGTCTTGTGAGGTAATGTAGCGCAGGAAGTTCTCGGTGTCCAGTTTCTCGTCCAGGTTGGTAGAGGAGAACCCGATGGGTTTGGTGTTCAGACGGCTCTTGATGAGACGGTCAATACCTACGAAGGCGCCGCCGCAGATGAAGAGAATGTTCTCGGTGTTCACCGAAATCATTTTCTGCTCCGGGTGCTTGCGTCCGCCTTGCGGGGGAACGTTGACAGAGGTTCCTTCCAGTAATTTCAGCAAGGCCTGCTGCACGCCTTCGCCAGACACGTCACGGGTGATGGAAGGGTTATCGCTTTTACGGGCTATTTTGTCAATTTCGTCAATATACACAATGCCGCGCTCGGCGGCCTCTACGTTGTAATCGGCGGCCTGCAATAAGCGGGTCAAGATGCTTTCCACGTCTTCGCCCACGTAACCGGCTTCGGTTAAAACAGTAGCATCTGCAATACAGAAAGGCACTTGCAAGACGCCGGCCAGCATGCGGGCCAAAAAGGTTTTCCCGGTACCGGTTTCGCCTACCATGATGATGTTTGATTTTTCAATCACCACGTCATCTGTTTTAGGCTTCTGCATAAGACGTTTGTAGTGGTTGTACACCGCCACCGACATCACCTTCTTCGCCTCGTCCTGACCTACCACGAACTGATCTAAGTAGGTTTTCATCTCGCGCGGCTTCATTAGGTTGAATTTAGGCGCACGGTTGGTAGCACGTAAGCGGTTCTCCTCATTTAAAATCTGCTGGGCCTGCCCAATGCAACGCTCACAGATATGCGCATTAATGCCTGAGATCATTACAGACACCTCTTTTTTATTTTTTCCGCAAAAGGAGCACGTGATTTCTGCCATAAACCGAGAGTGGGATATTCTATTTCCGGCCCTAAGATGGGACGGCTACGGCAAAGTTACAAAATAGGTTAAGCACTACGCCAAAATATTTTTACACAAGTTTTCCAGAGTAGGGCAGGAAGTGATTGGGCATTAGGTGATTATAAAATATAGTATATGTTGTATCTGATTGAAGGAGAATGCACTGTGTTAGCTAAATGAGAAAAATACACATTCTGTTTAGTAAGAAAATACATCAAAAGAATTTAAGAACAAGGTGAAAGGTGCTAGCCTTTTAAGCCTTCTTTCTAAAAATTAGCCTTAAAACAGCTTGAATGAATGGCTTATCAATTACTCTTTACCTGTTTTTACGGCTACAGCTTAACTCTCAGAAAAGAAGGCTGTAAGATTGTGTAAGGGATTAGAATACAAAAAAAGGCCCGCTTAAAAGCGGGCCTTTTCTACTATAACGTTTGGGCTAATTATGATTTATGACGGGTTAACACCTCATCAATCAACCCGTATTCCTTGGCTTCCTGGGCAATCATCCAGTAGTCACGGTCGCTGTCTTTGTCTACATCTTCAATCGGCTTGCCGCTGTGGCTGGAGATGATCTCATAGAGTTCTTTCTTCAGCTTCAGGATTTCACGCGCGGTGATCTCAATGTCTGAGGCCTGGCCTTGGGTACCACCCATGGGTTGGTGAATCATCACGCGGGCATGGGGTAGGGCAGAGCGCTTGTCTTTGGCGCCACCGCACAACAACACGGCGCCCATGGAGGCGGCCAAACCGGTACAGATAGTAGCCACGTCAGGCTGCACGTACTGCATGGTATCATAGATTCCTAGACCGGCATACACAGAGCCACCCGGGCTGTTGATGTACAGCAGAATGTCTTTCTTGGCATCTACGCTTTCCAGGAACAGTAACTGGGCGGTAATGATGTTAGCGATATAGTCATCTACCTGCGTGCCCAGGAAAATGATGCGGTCTACCATTAAGCGGGAGAACACGTCAATTTCACGGAAATTGGTAGGTCTTTCCTCAATCACGGAACGCGTCATGCTGGTGGGGTGCATGTTGGTTTTGCTTTCCAGGTGGGTCAGGTATTGGTCAACGCCTAGGCCACTCATGCCAAGGCCGTGTACGGCAAATTTTCTGAATTCGTCTTTGTTGTACATAAGGGTTCTGTTTAGATGCCTTAACTTAAAAAGAAACGCGTTGGTTACAAGATTTAAGCGAAAGGGGCAAACGGAGCTTGCCTGTTTCGGGTTTGTTTTTCTAAAATCAGGCCAAAAACGAAAAGGGACTTTTAACTGCCATTATGGCCGAATAACGGTATCATGTATCGTGAATCAGGTATCAAGATAAAAGTATTTACTTAATGACTCATGGTGTTTTCATGTAAAAGCTGTTTAGAGTTTTTCATTAACCGGCAGTTAGAGCAATTCCTCTGGTGCAAGCTTCCGTTTGCACCAGAGTTTTTAGGCTATATTTCATAAAAGCAAGCCAAAAACAAGAAGTTTACTTGTACACTGCCGCAAGCATCTGCTCATACCTCGTTTTAAGGTTAGTTTTATAAAAACAGGCGCAAAACTCTAAACAGCTTCGTAGCTATGCTGATAATGAAATTAAGAAAGGGTCTTAATACCTGATAGCCACTACGTGTGACCTGTCAGAAATGGTTGTAAATAAAAAAGTCCTTAGCATCTGCTAAGGACTTTTTTATTTACAACCATTTCTGACAACTACGCACCTACTTTGTTGCGGAATTCGTCAGCCGTGATGGTGTTTTCAGTAATGGTGATTTTGTCTTTCACAAATTCCAGCACTTTCTCAGCAACCAACGCCTCGTACTCATTCACGAAGTTCTTGCCGTTGTTTTGCTTTAAATGGTTGTCCAGGAAGTTGTTGAAGGTATCGGCCATCTCCTCAGGAATCTCCGGCATGTTGAACTGGGCCATCATTTTCTGACGCGCGCTGTTCACCACATCTTCGTTGCTTACTTTAAGGTCGTTCTCTTCCACCACTTTGTTGCGGATCATAGACCATTTCAGCTCTTTCACATATTGGTCGTAGAACTCGTCAATCTGCTCAGCGGTGATTTTGCCTTCGTTGGTCACGGCTAACCAGCGCTTGAAGAACTCAGTAGGAATCTCAATGGAAGATTTCTCCACCAGTTGGTCAATCACGTCGCGGTCTAGCACGTTTACGGCCTCACGGTCATAGTTTTCTTTGATCACCTCGCGTACTTTGGCGTCAAACTCTTCCTGGGTGGTCACGTTGCCTTGCCCGAAGATTTTGTCGAAGAACTCCTGGTTCATCTCGGCGTTCTGGGTGCGGTTGATTTTCTCTACCGTGAACGAGAACTGGCCATTCAGGTCTTTGGTTACGTCTTTGCTCAGACCGGTTACGTGCGCCAAAGCGGCATCGTCGCCAAACGCTGCGCGGATGTCAAAGGTGATGGTGTCACCGGGTTTCACGCCTACAAACGTGTCTACGCCAGAAACAACTTTGTTGATAGGAAGCAAGGTTTTGGTTTCGAACTCACCCTCTACTTGTTTCAGGTCGCCGTACAGGTAATCATTGGCCTCAGAAACCTCTGGGTTGGTAGTCTGCCCAAACTGGCGCTGCATCTGCTCGTAGGCTTCGTCAACGGTGGTTTGGTCAACCTCAATGTCATATTTCTGCACAGAAACTTCGCTTAACGGCAATTCAAATTCTGGCAGCAGACCCACCGAGTAGCTGAACTCAAACTCTTTCTGGGTATCCCAGTCAATGGAGTTTTCGTCTTGGCGGTCAGGAAGCGGCTCGCCTAAAATACGTAGTTTGTTTTCTTTGATGTAGTTGTTGACAGACTCTTGCAGAAGTTGGTTGATGGATTCCACCAAGATGCCTTTGCCGTACATCTTACGGATCAAACCAGCCGGAACCTTACCAGGGCGGAAGCCTTTGATGTTGGCTTTCTTGCTGTATTCTTTGATTTGCTCGTCTACACGGGGAGCGTAGTCAGCCTCTTGCAGGCTCACTTTTAGGCTGGCATTCTGGCCATCGGTTTGATTCAGGGTGATATTCAAAGCTATCAGGTTTTAATTGTGCTACGGTTAAATTGAAAAAACCCCCAACCCCGGTTGGGATTGAGGGTTTGACTTTTGTGCGGATGGAGGGACTCGAACCCCCATGCCTCGCAGCGCTAGATCCTAAGTCTAGTGCGTCTACCAATTTCGCCACATCCGCATCAATGTGTTTTTGTATTTGGTGATGCAAATGTAGCAAACACTTTTTTGTTTATGCAACTCTCTTTCGTTTTTTTTGTTGAAATTTATAAAAAACACCTCAAAAACGGATGGGCGCTTGCCAGACCCCGTATTTTGATGTACCTACCCACATGATTGATCACGAAGCCGAGCGAAAAGAGATCCTGCGTCATTACAGAAAGTTGCTGCGCCACGCCAAGCCTTTCTTAAAAGACAATGACGCCAAGATCATTAAGAAAGCATTCAATACCTCCTTAGAGGCCCATAAAGACATGCGCCGCAAATCTGGCGAGCCGTACATCTTGCACCCCTTGGCCGTGGCCCAGATTGCGGTGGAGGAGATTGGCCTGGGCACCACGTCTATTGTAGCCGCGCTGCTGCATGACGTGGTGGAAGACACCGACCTGGAAATTGCCGACATTGAGCGCGACTTTGGGCCGCGCGTGGCCAAGATCATTGAAGGCCTGACCAAGATTTCCGGCGTTTTTGAATACGGCACATCGCAGCAAGCCGAGAACTTTAGGAAGATGCTGCTCACGCTCTCAGATGATGTGCGGGTAATCCTGATCAAACTCGCCGACCGGCTGCACAACATGCGGACGCTGGGCAGCATGGCCCGTGACAAGCAGCTCAAGATCGCTTCTGAAACCATGTACCTGTACGCCCCTTTGGCGCATAGATTAGGTTTGTATGCTATAAAGTCTGAGCTGGAAGACCTGCACCTCAAGTACACAGACACCGAGACGTACAAATACATTTCCAACAAAATCAGGCAAACGAAGGCGGCCCGCAGCAAATTCATCGCTGATTTCATTGGCCCGGTAGAGGAGGAGCTGCGACGGCAAGGCTTCCAGAATTTTGAGGTGAAAGGACGTCCCAAGTCTATTTACTCCATCCTCAAGAAGATGAAGAAGCAGAACGTCACCTTTGAGGAAATCTATGATCTGTTCGCCATTAGAATCATTCTGGATGTGCCGTATGAGCAGGAAAAACCCGTCTGCTGGCGCGTCTATTCCATTGTGACAGATTTCTACCAACCCAACCCAGACCGCCTGCGCGACTGGATCAGCACGCCCAAGGCCAACGGGTATGAGGCGCTGCACACCACCGTGATGAGCAAGACCGGGCAGTGGGTGGAAGTGCAGATCAGAACCAAACGCATGGATGACATTGCCGAACGAGGCTACGCCGCCCACTGGAAATACAAAACCGGCAGCACCGGCCCTTCTGAGTCTGGCTTGGACAACTGGATCAACAAGGTGCGCGACATGCTGGACGTGAACAACACCAACGCCATTGAGTTCCTGGATGAATTCAGGACTAACCTGTTTGTGGAGGAGGTGTTCGTGTTTACGCCCAAGGGCGAGTTGATCATTCTGCCTGACCGCGCCACCGCCTTGGATTTCGCATTTGAGATTCACACGCACATTGGCTACCAAAGCCTGGGCGCGAAGGTGAACCAAAAACTGGTGCCACTCAGTTACCGGCTGCACAACGGTGACCAGGTCGAAATCCTGACTTCCCAGAAGCAGAAACCAACCGGCGAATGGCTTAAATTTGTGACAACCTCCAAAGCCCGGTCTAAGATAAAAGAGTATCTGCGCGAAGAACGGAAAAGCAAGGCCGAAGAAGGAAAGCAACAGGTGGAAGAACGGCTACAACAGATATCTATTGAAGAGTCGCCCGCCAACTTGAATAGATTGGCGGCTTATTTCAATGCTTCGTCACTGCAGGATTTCTATTATAGAGTGGCGGTGAACCTGATTGACCTGAAGGAAATCAAAGAATACATCTTCAATCCGCAGAGCGAGAAATACCGTCCTGCTTCATTGCTGCAAGGCTCCTCTTTTGACAAAGAGGTGGAGAAAATACGCGGCATCAACTCGCAGTTACTGGTGATTGGCGGCGGCACTGACAAGATTGACTACGAACTGGCCAACTGCTGCAACCCCATTCCGGGCGATGATGTGTTCGGTTTCCAGACGGTAGACCACGGCATCACTATTCACCGCACTACCTGCCCCAAAGCGGTAGAACTGATGTCAAACTACGGGCACCGCATTGTGAAAGCCAAGTGGACAGGGCAGCAAGAGCTTTCTTTCCTGGCTGGTATTGCCATCAAAGGAACAGACCGGGTAGGGCTGGTGAATGACGTGACCAAGATTATCTCCAACTCCCTCAAAGTGAACATGCGCTCCATCACCATTGACTCTCATGATGGGGTGTTTGAAGGTAGGCTGATGATTTTCGTGAATGACACCGCCCAGTTGGAGAAATTGATCCAGAAATTATTGAAGGTGAACGGGGTCTTAAGCGTTGATCGTTTTGACTCATAGTTTCTAAAATAGAGCTAAAAACGGAAACGCCCACCTAACGTAGGTGGGCGTTTCTGTTTCAACGTAAATGCCTCAATAGTGGCCTCTGTTTTGCGCCTACTTTCATGAAAACAGGCCTTAAACAGGTGGTTTATCTGTACACTGCCGCAAGCTGCCGGCGCCGCCGTTTTCTGCCTGTTTTTATGAAACAGGCAGAAAACTCTGTAAAAGGCTGTTATGTAATTGCTCTAAAAGCTGATCAAGTGGAATTGATTGCTTAGCTATGCCGAAATGTGAGACTCGAATAGTTATAACTTCTTATTCTATATAGCCTCTAGTAATTAGAATCTGTAATTTAAGCCAATGGTGATGTTTGACATGGGGCCGCTCTCCAGTTCTACGTGCGCTCCTACGTTGTTGGTGAAGTAATAGCGGGCACCGGCCAAAACGCCTACTTTTACTTCGCCCGTACTTTCTTCATAGTCAGACAAAAATGTATCATCCCAGTCAGCTTTTGATCTGGCGTACCCCAACGTCAAACCAGCATACGTGTCTAATTTTTCATTCTGGGTGAAGTTGTAGTGATAGGCTCCTTTGGCGGCGATGTACATGAAGGAAACTTTGAAATCTTCCTCCCATTTAACGTGTGCGTAGGAGAAAACCCCGCCTACGCCAATTACGCCCGGCCCAACGGCCACATTCAAACCTCTCTCATAGGAGAAGGTGAGGGGCTTGAGGGTGTTTGCGCCGCTGCCGTAGGTGTCTATCTTGTCTACCAATCCAAAGCCGATGCCTACTACGTTGGTGCCTCCAGAAAATGCCGCGGAAGGCTGTTTTTTCACTTCTGTCGGGCTTTCTGCTACGGTGGTTACGGGTTCTGCAACTGCTGCTTGTTGTACAGGGGCAACGGCTACTGCCGGAGGCGTGGTTTTTTTCTGGGTAGCAGCCGTTGGAGCCACTGGTTTTCTCTGCGTTGAAGCCGTAGCGGCCGTTTTCGGCTTCGCCGATGCCACTGTAGCCGACTTTGCTTTTGCAGGGGAAGCGGTGGCAGATGCGGTTTTCGCTTTTGCCTGCACTGCCGGGGTAGACGTTTTTGTTTTGGTTTGCGCAGAAACGCTAAGTGATGCCAAACATACCATACCGGTTAAGGTAAGTGCGCGCAATCCTGGCAAAAAGGTTAACTTTTTCATAACTGTGATTTCAGAAAGGGTAAAAAAATGTGTGGAAGGGGTTAAAATGAATGCGAGAGTTATGAGAATGTTTGAAAGGCCTTTCTTAACAATTCTTATTTCTGTTCCTGCTTCTTTAGACACAGTTAAAAGAAGTTACCCCTACTTTTTCCTTGAAAAATTTAGAGAACCAATATCCTTCTGCCCCATGTACAGCCAGAAAAAGCCCTGAGAATCTTGTTTTTCCCCGAGTAGCAGGGCGCCGGAAAGGATGGCCTTCTGCCGGTTTTTTGCCTGATTTTACAAAAAATGACCTAAAACAGGCATTGGAAGTGTTCTGCTAACAAAGGAGGGAAGTGATCCTGGACAATAGCTTTTATTGCGGTTCCCTTTTAGTGGAAGAGCATTTCTTTTGCGTTCGGTTTAAAAAGATGCTTAGCGGGTTAGCTTTTCAGGATTCCCTTTTTGGGTAGGTTTTTAGCATTCCCACATAAAACTGTTAAGTTTGTAGCAGAAGAAGGCGTATGGCACTAGATGAAGCGAAATTTTTGGAGGTGAAGAAGATTTTCACCGCCTATTTAGAAAGCAAGGGTCTCCGGAAAACCCCGGAACGCTATGCTATCTTAGAGGAGATCTATTCCCGCACCGGTCATTTTGATGTAGAGTCCCTGTACATCAGCATGAAAAACAAGAACTACCAGGTGAGCCGGGCTACCGTATACAATACCCTTGATCTATTGGTAGAAAATGATCTGGTAAGCAAACACCAATTTGGCCGTAATCTGGCCCAATATGAGAAATCATACGGCCGTAGGCAGCATGACCACGTGATTTGCACGGATTGCCACAAAGTGGTGGAGTTCTGTGACCCCCGGGTGCACAACATCCAAACCATGGTAGGAGAATTGCTGAATTTTAATATTCTGCACCATTCCCTAAATTTGTACGGCATCTGTGGCGACTGCCAGGCTAAATTAAACGCACCTTTCCATGAAAATTGACCACACGTTAGAAAATAACATCCTGTTTATAAGGTTAGAGGGCGATATGATTGGAGGGCCAGAAACCCAGCGCCTCATGGATTTGGCCAACACCACTATTGATGACTCCATGCTGCTTTCAGCCGTAGATTTATCTAACGTGCGGTTTATCAATAGCACTGGTATTGGCGTCTTGGTTTCCCTGTTAACCAAATTCAGGAACAGGGGCGGGGAACTGATCCTCATCAATCCATCAGAGCACATTCGTAAGTTATTAATCATCACAAAATTGAACGCCATCTTCACCATTGCCGAAGATGATTCCAACGCCGTTCAACTTCTAAAAGAATCTGTTTAAATGCCAGTTGACATTCTAGTAGGCCTCCAGTGGGGCGATGAAGGAAAAGGTAAGATCGTTGATGTACTTGCTCCTCAATATGATGTGGTAGCCCGTTTCCAGGGTGGCCCCAATGCCGGACATACCCTGGAGTTTGAAGGCACTAAACATGTCCTTCATCAAATACCCTCCGGTATTTTCCATGAGCACATTACCAATATCATAGGCAACGGAGTAGTTCTAGATCCAATCGTATTCCGGACGGAAGTGGAGAAACTCACGGCTAGAGGAGTAGATGCCACCCGTAACCTCTACATTTCCAAGAAAGCCCAGTTGATTCTGCCTTCGCACAAAAGCCTGGACAGAATCTCTGAAGAAGCCTTAGGAACCTCTAAAATCGGCTCCACCCAAAAAGGGATAGGACCTGCATATCAGGATAAAATTGGTCGCAGCGGACTTAGGGTAGGAGACATCCTGCTGCCAGATTTCCAGGAACGTTACCAGGCCACTGTTGAGAAGCATCAGAAAATAGCCTCTTTTTACCAAAAAGAGCTTGAATTAGAAGAACTGGAGCAGCAATTCTTCAGTGCCGTGGAGTTCCTGCGCACGTTCATCTTGGTAGATTCTGAGTACATGATCAACCAGGCAATCAAAGAAGGCAAAAAGATTCTGGCCGAAGGCGCTCAAGGATCCCTATTGGACATTGATTTCGGTACCTATCCTTATGTAACGTCTTCCAATACATTAGTAGCGGGAGCTTGCACCGGTTTAGGAATTGCTCCACGTCATATTGGCGAAGTCTATGGTATCTTCAAAGCGTACTGTACCCGCGTGGGTAGCGGCCCTTTCCCTACTGAGCTGCATGATGAAGTAGGGGAGAAGATTCGCCAGGCAGGCAGAGAATTTGGCTCTACGACAGGTCGTTCTCGTCGCTGTGGCTGGATAGACCTGCCCACGTTGAAGTATGCCATCATGTTGAACGGGGTAACCCAATTAAACATGATGAAAGCCGATGTCTTGGATGACTTTGATGAGATCAGTATCTGTACCCATTACCAGTTAGCCGACGGCACAGTGACAGACCAGATTCCCCATGATCTAGATAAAACTGATATCACCCCAGTCTATATTACTATGAAAGGTTGGGGAGAAGAGCTGAGAAAGTATGAATCTTATAATGCTTTACCTAAAGCGGTTCTGGAATACGTAGCGTACTTGGAGGAACAGCTTAACGTAAGCGTAAACATTATCAGCGTTGGCCCAGATAGAAAGAGTACTCTGGTAAAATAATTGATTGTTCTTAGTAGAAAGGGAGGGAAGGCGGAGCCGCCTTCCCTCCCTTTGTTTTTTAGGTAGGCGGAACTTCTGGCGGCCTAGGTTGATCCTAATCAAGGCTCCGAAAGGGAGTCCTTGCGGGGAATATTTCCTAAATCTGGAACTGCCTGGCCCTGAAGGTGGTTCCCATCTAGGCTGCGGTTGCAAAGCCCCTTAAAAGGAAAACTTACCCGGTCTCGTTTGGAAACCGTCAAACAATGCCTACCTTTGCATCCCGCCCGGCAGGGGAGGGGGATAATGCCAGACCAACCTAGTTTAGAAGGGAAAAGAAAAAAAGTTTCCCTCACCTATTGCAAAGCAAAAAGGATTCCTTACCTTTGCACTCCCTTCCGAAAGGAGGCTCGCTGACCGGCAGGGTTAGCGAGAAAAGAAAAAAAACTTCGATTTACCGCTTGTAAAAAGGAAGCTTCTTGTTACCTTTGCGACCCGCTTCAATGACAAGCCTAACGGCTGTGAAACGGATCGCTTCTCTTGCCGGAAGGGCGGAGAGTGAATAAAAAAAAAGTTTTGAAAAGTATTGCAAAGAGAAAGGAAGTCCTTACCTTTGCACCCGCTTCTAAAGCGAAGCACAGAAGACAGGCTAAGCCA
>NZ_JABFAM010000053.1 GCF_013623775.1 Rufibacter sp. XAAS-G3-1
TCAACTCTATAGCTTTGTCCTTGTCAATAGAATTTGGCTTTTTATAATATTCCCAATTTGTCATAATTTAAATTGCAGCTAACGGTCTAGTATAAACGACGCCGAAGGCCGTCGGCCGATGGTGACGTTTATGCGTTGTTGTGCGGAGGTGTTCTTTTAAAGTTGCCAGGCGCATTTTGTCTTTTCTGTTTTTGGCTTGATTTCCGAAAAACAGGCCGAAAACAGAAAGACGAAGAGTTAGGCGAATTCTTTATCCGTCCGTTTTTGGTTTGGTTTCAGGAAAACAGGCCGAAAACGCGTCTGAATCGGTCTATTCTGCACGCATTTTGCGTCAATTCTTTTTGCTCAAACGCAACGTCAATTCCTCTTCTGCAACATCAGTTGGACAAAGTCGGGCGGCGTTACATTTCTTTTGCCAAGCTAAGCTAAAAATCCTGCTGATTTTTTCTTTTGCTTCTGCTACTCTTGCTGATAATTTTTTCTGCCGTTCCTGCCGGTAAAAGTTCTTTCACTTACGCACAACGGCCGCTGCTAAACGACGGCCAAGAGTTTTGCCTGATTATCTCTCAAAGTACCGATTGCAGTTTTAGAAAGCAACTGGTT
>NZ_JABFAM010000054.1 GCF_013623775.1 Rufibacter sp. XAAS-G3-1
AAAAATCTCCGCAAGAAGGAACTTCCGAGTGCCTGAGATTGGTTACGTCTGAGGCTCCGGTCGGGGGCTACCAAAGACGAGGTCATAGAGGAAAATATTTCTGCTTCGGAACTTCCAAGCCCTCAGGTGAGTTATCCTCCAGGCTGCGGCAAGGGATGGGTCAAAGCGGCTTCCTTCTGAGGGAAGCGCTTGGAAAGCCAAATACATTTCTTACCTTTGCGACCCGCCCGGCAGGAGAGGGTCTTGACCAGGGCAACCTGATAGAGACGCAAAGCGGATAAAAAAGTTTTCCTGGCCGCTTGCGGAGAGAGGAAAAGTTCTTACCTTTGCACTCCCTTCCGAAAGGAGGCTCGCTGACCGGCAGGGTTAGCGAGAAAAGAAAAAAACTTCGATTTATTCCTTGCAAAAAGGAAGGTTCTTTTTACCTTTGCGTCCCGGTTCGGGAGCGAGGCTAACGCCAAGTAAACGAACTGTTCCTTTTCGCCGGTCGGGCGGAAGGGGGAGGGAAAAAAGTTTTTGAAAAGTATTGCAAAGAGAAAGGAAGTCCTTACCTTTGCACCCGCTTCTAAAGCGAAGCACAGAAGACAGGCTAAGCCA
>NZ_JABFAM010000055.1 GCF_013623775.1 Rufibacter sp. XAAS-G3-1
GGCCAGTTGCTTTCTACTGCTGTTGTTGGTACTTTGACAGACAATCAGGCAAACTCTTGGCCGTCGTTTAGCAGCGGCCGTTAGCCAAAATTTAAAGAATGAAGAACCGCTCTCGCTTTGCAGAAAAATATCGGCAAGAGTAGCAAAAGCGGAAAGTAAAATCCGACGAGAAATTGAATTAGCTTCTCAAAAGTTGGAAACGCTCCCCGACTTCGACCTGAAAAAGAGGAATTGACGTTGCGTTTGCGCAAAAAGAATTTCTCGGCAACGCGTGCAAAGCGACGGACGGACTTGCGTTTTCGGCCTGTTTTTCCGAAATCAGGGCAAAAACGGACGGACATGAAAAGGAAAGAATTGCGCTCGGCAGGCTGTTTTCGGCTTCGTTTCTGGAAATCAGGCCAAAAACAGAAAAAGATTCGTCGTCACGTATAAAAGAAAAACTTTGGCTAACAAGGTGTAAACGTCAGCCTTCGGCCGACGGCCTCGCCCGCCGCTTACACTAGACGTTAGAGCTAATTTTAAAAATAATATAATGAAGTACTATTCAGAATTTACAACAAAATATGTACAAGATATTTGTGACGCA
>NZ_JABFAM010000056.1 GCF_013623775.1 Rufibacter sp. XAAS-G3-1
TGCGTCACAAATATCTTGTACATATTTTGTTGTAAATTCTGAATAGTACTTCATTATATTATTTTTAAAATTAGCTCTAACGTACTTGGCTAAACAGCGGCGACGGCCGTCGGCCTAGCTGGTGTTTAGCCGTTGTTGGCAGAAGGTGTTCTTCAACTTTCCCCGCGCATTTTCTCTTTTCCGGTTTTTGCCTGATTTCCGGAAAACAACAGCTAATCAGCTGCGCGGAGAGTTCTTCTTTAATTCCTGTTTTCGGCCTGATTTTCGAAAAACAGGCCTAAAACGCAAATCCGTCGGTCAGTTTGCGCGCATTGAAGATAAATTCTTTTGCGTAAACGCAACGTCAATTCCTCTTTTGCGGCTTATGCAACTTTATTCGGTCAAAGTCGGGCGGCGTTCCCAATTTTGCAGAGGTAATTTATCTTTTGCAGATTCAAGTCGATGGCTTCTGTAGTTTTTTTCTGCCGTAAAAGTTGGTAAATAATGTTCTCACTTACTGCCAACGGTTAGGCTAAACGGCGGCGAAGGCCGTCGGCCGACGCTGGCGTTTAGCTCTTGTTAGCGGACGTTGTTTCTTTGCGTCTGC
>NZ_JABFAM010000057.1 GCF_013623775.1 Rufibacter sp. XAAS-G3-1
GTTAGCTGCAATTTAAATTATGACAAATTGGGAATATTATAAAAAGCCAAATTCTATTGACAAGGACAAAGCTATAGAGTTGATTACATCGTCTATTCCCGATTTAAAAAAGCACTGGGATATATACAAGAGCAAGGAATACACCGACTATTCAACAGAAAGAAATGACTATATAGATATTGGAGAAGTTGCCCGCTATGTCGTTGTAAGAGCTAAATCTAAAAAAACTGATGGATTTTCCTCCTTTTTCGATTCTGTCGAGGCTGTTTTAGCAAACGGCGATAGTGATACAATAAATTTGGTAGTTGTTGGACTACTTGAAGATATACAGAATATTTCAAGTGGAGAAAAAGATATTGATTACCATACAGATTTTGATATTTGGCTTCGACCTAAAACCAAAGAAGCTTGGGAACAAATAATACAGTTCTGGGAAGGGGAACAGTGAGAATAAAAAAAGAAAAACAGCAGCTAACACTGTGTAAACGGCATCTTCGGCCGACGGCCTCCGCCGCCGTTTACACTAGACCGTTG
>NZ_JABFAM010000058.1 GCF_013623775.1 Rufibacter sp. XAAS-G3-1
CGTACTTGTGTAAACGACGGCGAGGCCGTCGGCCGCTGCTGACGTTTACACGTTGTTGTAAAACGTTTTTTTTAAGACCGTTTACTTTATTCTTACAAACTTTCCAGAATGTGAAGTAATATGTAAGTTAACCCTTAAAATGAACTCAATTGTATCTTTTGTACAATTAGTGATTTCGTAGTAAGGCTGCCCAAGTGATACTAAGGCTTTTTGGATATTCGTTAAACTGTCGGTGTGACTTTTAGGTGGAACAAGCTGGAAGCTCCTTTCTGACAAATCTTTTATTGTATAAACTTCTTTATTCCCTGTGTTCAATTCCGTCAAAGTTTTTCCTTTGACTTCAAATTCAAATTTGGGAAAGTTAGAGAACTGCTTATCATAAAGCACCTTATATTTTCCATTCTCCAGATAGCACGCCTTGTCTGCGAACTTGAATCCGAGACAAAACATTAATGATATGTAGATTAATTTTTTCAAATGTTTTACAACGGCCGCTGCTAAACGACGGCCAAGAGTTT
>NZ_JABFAM010000059.1 GCF_013623775.1 Rufibacter sp. XAAS-G3-1
CCGTTGGGGCAAATTTGAGAAAATTCTTACCGGCTGGCACGGCAGAAAAAATTATCAAGTAGAGTAGCAGAAATATATCAGCAGAAGCTGAAAGTTAGCTTAGCAAGATTTGGGAAAGGGCCAGATTGGCCGCACGTTCCCCAAGAGCGGGCGCAAAGCTAGCCACCGCTACTGCAGCTTGCTGGGCCTAAGCTCCGCCGCAGGCTTATGAATGGACGTTGCGTTTGAGCAGGAATTGACGCCGCGTTAGAGCATTTGAATTTATCGGCAATGCGCGCAGCCCGATTTCCTGAATGCGTCTCCGGCCTGTTTTTCTGAAAAGAGGGCAAAACCGGAATACGGCAAAAGAGGCAATGCGTGCCGAGCCGTCCCAACAAGAACAAACTTGCCCCAACACAAGCTAAACGTCAGCCAAGTTGTATCCAGGCGCAAACCAGTTGCTTTCTAAAACTGCAATCGGTACTTTGAGAGATAATCAGGCAAAACTCTTGGCCGTCGTTTAGCAGCGGCCGTT
>NZ_JABFAM010000060.1 GCF_013623775.1 Rufibacter sp. XAAS-G3-1
TAACGGCCGCTGCTAAACGACGGCCAAGAGTTTGCCTGATTGTCTGTCAAAGTACCAACAACAGCAGTAGAAAGCAACTGGCCTGCGCCCGGATGCAGCTTGGCTGCCGTTTAGCTTGTGTTGGGGCAAGTTTGTTCTTGTCGGGACGGCTCGGCACGCGTTGCCTTCCTTGCTTATTCTCGTTTTTGCCCTTATTTCCGGAAAACAGGCCGGAAACTCATCCAGAAAGTCGCGCCGCGTATTTCCGATGAATCCAGGTGCCCGCAGGCAACGTCAATCTTTTGCTCAAACGCAGCGTCCATCCGTAAGCCGGCGGCGGAGCTTAGACCGAGCAAGCCGCAGTGGCGGTGGCTAGCTTTGCGCCCGCTCTCAGGGAGTCATGGCTCAAGCAGGGCCTTTCCCCGCTTCTGCTAAGGTAACTTCCAGCTTCTGCCGGTTCTTCTTTTGCTTCTCCTGCCGATAATTTTTTCTGCCGTGCCCGCCGGTAAGAAGTTTCTCAAATTTGCCCCAACGG
>NZ_JABFAM010000061.1 GCF_013623775.1 Rufibacter sp. XAAS-G3-1
GTTGGGGCAAATTTGAAGAACCTTTCATCGGGCTTCACGGCAGAAAAAAGAATCTGCAAGAGAAGCAGAAATAAACCAGCAGAAGCTGAAAGTTAGCTTAGCAGAAGTCGGGAAAGGCCGTGATTCTCCGCCCGTTCCCCAAGAGCGGGCGCAAAGCTAGCCACCGTTACTGCAGCTTTAGCGGCCTAAGCTCCGCCGCCGGCTTATGAATGGACGCTGCGTTTGAGCAAAAAGATTGACGCGGCGTTTGAGCACTTGAATTTATCGGCAATGCGCGGCCCGACTTCAGCAATGCGTTTCCGGCCTGTTTTTCGGGAAAGAGGGCAAAACTGGGAATCAGCAAGAGAGGCAATGCGTGCCGAGCCGTCCCAACAAAAACAAACTTGCCCCAACACAAGCTAAACGGCAGCCAAGTTGTATTCAGGGGCAGCCAGATTGCTTTCTACAGCCGAAATCGGTACTTTGACAGACAATCAGGTAAACTCTTGGCCGTCGTTTAGCAGCGGCCGTT
>NZ_JABFAM010000062.1 GCF_013623775.1 Rufibacter sp. XAAS-G3-1
CATAAGACCAACAACAACCCCTCAGGCTTCAGACGCATGAAAGCATGGCTCAAGCAGCATGGTTGTGAGGCAGGGCCCGAAACACTTGCCTGTATGGAACACACTGGCCTGTATACCAGGCAGCTGGTGCACTACCTGCTGGCGCGGGAGGTGCGGGTGTGGATGGAGAGCGCCCTGCAGATAAAGCGAAGTATCGGTATGGTCAGGGGGAAGGGCGACAGGGTGGACGCGCAGCGGATCGCGCGCTACGCCTCCCTGCACCACCGGGAGGCCAGGTGCTTGAGCGTATCAGGGGTGACGCTGGAGCGGCTCAAAGACCTGCAGGCCAACCGCTCAAGGCTCCAGAAGGCCTTGCAGAGCATCAGAGTCACGGTGAAGGAGCTGCTGGCCGTGGACCCCGTCTCTGGCAAAACACTTGAACAGGTGAACAAGAAAGCCGTCCAGGGGCTGGAGAAGAGCATGGAGCAGGTGGAGGAGAAGATGCAGGAGTTCATCGCCAA
>NZ_JABFAM010000008.1 GCF_013623775.1 Rufibacter sp. XAAS-G3-1
GCGCTCCGGAACGTGCGCCGAGAGCGAGAAGCGCAGCTCCTTCTCATCGGCAAAGTGCTTCCTGCCCTGCATCGGTAAAAAGATTTGGTGCTACATCCTTTAACGTTTATCTTCAGTCGGTTGTGCAACAAGCACAATGTGCAAACATCATGCTACGGCCGACGGCCTAGCACGTTGTTTGCACTAGACCGATATACGTGAGAAAACAGGCTTCAGCGTCTTGAACTTCTTGTGTATGTTATCTTTTAAGATAACTTTGTCGTATGCCTAGACAGATCATCTTCCACGGGGAGTACTTCTTGGACTTCTACAAAGGCCTTGATGCCAAAGTAAAAACCAAGATTCAGTACGTGCTGGAGGTGATAAAGCAGGTGGAGCGGGTGCCTGTGAAATTCCTTGCCCCATGAGCGGGTACGAGGGGCTCTACGAAGTAAGGGTAGAGTACCAATCCAATATTTACAGGATATTCTGCTGCTTTGATGAAGGTAAGATAGTAGTGCTGTTCAACGGATTCCAGAAGAAGACACAGAAAACACCCAAGGAGGAGATTGAGAAAGCAATGCGACTTAAGAATGAGTATTTTAAACTAAAGGGAGATAGCCATGACCGACTATAAAGGAATCAAAACATTCGACGAATTGATAGAGCGGGAGCACGGGAAGGTAGGGACAGACAGCCGTAGCGAATATGAGGAAAGTGCCCAAATGTTCATCTTAAGCGAGATGCTCAAGGAAGCGCGAAAAGAAGCCAAACTGACGCAGGAGCAACTAGCGGAGAAAGCGGGGACTAAAAAAAGCTATATCTCCAGAATAGAGAATGCGCGCGGCGATATCCAACTCTCCACCTTGATCCGGATATTTGAGAAAGGGCTGAACAAGAAGATCGGCTTGACCTTTCTGTAAAAATCACGCTTACCAACGGTTAGAACATCTTGCTGTTTCAGGGCAGATTCTCAGAAATCGGCTCTGAAACGGTTATTCACGTTTCTTGAAATCTGCAGCATGAAGGAAAGCCCAGAGAAGAAGGTTATAGGAAGGCGGGAGATGGTGGATTTCCCCGAACTGGAACTGTTTGAGATAGAAGCCAAGGTAGACACCGGGGCGTATACGTCTTCTATTCACTGTGACAATATCTGCGAGGTAGAATTGCCGGACGGGCGCAAGGCCATCCATTTTGAGTTGCTGCATGACAGCAATCCGGCGTACAACCACAAGGCCTTTGAGTTCACCAACTTTGATTTGCGCACGGTAAAAAGTTCGTTCGGTGATGTGCAGGAGCGCTACGTTATCCGTACTAAAATAAGTATCTATGGCCAGGAGATTGAGACCGAGTTCTCGCTCTCAGACCGCAGTGATTTAAAGTACCCGGTGCTGCTGGGGCGCACCTTGCTCCGGAAACGGTTCATAGTAGACGTCGCCAAGAAATACCTGTCGCTCAAGGCCAAGAAGAAGACCGAGAAAAAAAGAACCAAACCCAAGAACCCTCCTGTATGAAAATTGCGATTCTCTCGCGAGACCCCAAGTTATATTCTACCCGCCGGTTGGTGGAAGCCGCCCAGCAGCGGGGCCATGAGGTGGTGGTGCTTGATCATCTGCGCTGTGACCTGGTCATGGAGAAAGGCGACCCGCACATTCTCTACAAAGGCGAGCTGTTGACCGGTATTGACGCCATCATCCCCAGAATTGGGGCCTCGGTCACGTTCTACGGCACGGCGGTGGTGCGGCAGTTTGAGATGATGAAAGTGAAAAGCGTGGTGGCCTCCCAGTCCATTGTGCGCTCCAGAGACAAACTCCGCAGCCTCCAGATCATGGCCCGGGCCGGACTGGGAATGCCCAAAACCGCGTTCACCAACTACTCCAAAAAAGTAAAGGAACTCATTGCCGAAGTAGGCGGCGCGCCCCTGGTGATCAAGTTATTGGAAGGCACCCAGGGCTTAGGCGTCGTCTTAGCCGAAACCCAGAAAGCCGCCGAGTCGGTGATTGAGGCGTTCTACAACCTCAAGGCCCGCATCATTGTGCAGGAGTACGTAGCCGAAAGCAAAGGCGCGGACATACGGGTGTTTGTGGTGAACGGCGAGGTAGTGGGTGCCATGAAACGGCAGGGCAAAGAAGGCGAGTTTAGGTCTAACCTGCACCGCGGCGGCAGCGCGAGTCTTATCAAATTGAGTAGGGCCGAGAAAACCGCCGCCCTCATGGCCGCCAAGTCCTTGGGTCTGGACGTGGCCGGGGTAGACATGCTCCAATCCAAGCGCGGACCGCTTATTCTGGAGGTGAATTCCAGCCCCGGGCTGGAAGGCATTGAGAAAGCCACCCAAAAAGACATCGCCGGTAAGATCATAGAGTACACCGAGTTACTGGTATCCAAAGGGAAAAAGAAGAAGTCGAAACAAACCAGTGCCCCCGATGGCGGAGATGACCATCAATGACATAGAGATCAAGCCCGGTGACGACCTCCTGATCCGGCTGAACATCTCCAAGCTGCCCAGCGGAACCCAGATTGATATTCCCATCCACGTCTTCCGGGCGAAGGAGCCGGGGCCGGTGCTGCTGCTCATGGCCGGCATGCACGGCGATGAGGTGAACGGCATAGAAAGCATCCGGCGCATGATCCGTCGCCGGATGCTGCAGCCGCTGCGGGGTTCCGTTTTGGCGGTTCCCATTCTCAACATCTACGGTTTCCTGAACTTCTCGCGCGAGGTGCCGGACGGCAAAGACGTGAACCGGAGCTTCCCCGGCAGCCCCACCGGCTCGCTCGCCAGCCGGGTGGCCGCCCGGTTCACCCAAGAGGTGTTGCCGCTGATTGACTATGGCCTGGACTTCCACACCGGCGGTGCCAGCCGTTCCAATTTTCCCCAGATCAGGTGTGAACTGGACAAGGAGCAAAGTGCGGCTATGGCCGAAGCCTTCGGGGCGCCATTTATTCTGAACTCCAAATTAAGACCGGGCTCGCTGCGCGAAGAGGCTTCCAAACTGGGCAAGCCCATTCTGGTGTATGAGGCCGGCGAATCCCTGCGATTCGATGAAAGCAGCATCAACACGGCCATTGAGGGTGCCATGCGCGTGATGCACCACCTGGGCATGACCGACTCTTCCGTCCCCATCTCGCACCCGCCCATCATTTGCCAAAAGACCACCTGGATACGCGCGCGCCGGGCCGGCCTGTTCAGGAGCTTCGTGAAGAACGGACAGGCCATCAGCCGAGGCCAGCAAGTGGGCACCGTGGCCGACCCCTTCGGCTACGCCAGCCATCCCATCACCTCCCCGGTGAGCGGCTACGTCATCGGCCTTAACCACATGCCCGTCGTCAACCAAGGCGACGCCATCCTGAACATTGGGATGATTTAGTTTTTGGCCTGTTTACAATGAAACAGGCCAAAAACGGAAAATGTAGCGTCTTACTATTAGTACGACGTGTCACCATGCAACAAGAGCGCCACTCCTGCAACAGACCCAACCAGAAAGCAGAATCCAATGCAAAGGTGTTTCTGATTGATTGCAACATTTCTGTTTCGTATAACCTCGTCGTAATACTATTACGACGCTACGTTTCAGGGCCGTTTCCTGCAAAACGGCCCCGAAACAGCCTTAGAAAATAGCCCGGGCTACGGCCTGGGTAGCATCAGATTTACTCATGGTATAGAAGTGCAGGCAGGGCACGCCAAATTCCATCAGTTCCTTGCACTGCTGAATGGTCCACTCAATGCCCACCTGTTTCACGGCTTGCGGGGTTTTGGCCGCCTCCACCGCGTTCACCAGGTCTTCGGGCAGGTCAATGTTGAAATAGCGCGGCAGCACGTTCAGCTGATTGCGGGTGGTAAGCGTTTTCAAGCCCGGAATGATGGGCACGTTGATCCCCGCGGCGCGGCAAGCGGTCACGAAATCGCAGAACTTTCGGTTGTCAAAGAACATCTGCGTGATGATGTAGTTGGCACCCAAGTCTACCTTCTGTTTCAGGTATTTCAGGTCAGTGGCCAAGTTGGGGGCCTCGGTGTGCTTCTCGGGATATCCGGCTATGCCGATGCAAAAGTCAGTAGGGACGGGGTTTTCCATCTCCTCGTCCAGGTACACGCCGTGGTTCAGCTGCACCACCTGTTTAATCAGGTCAGCCGCGTAGGAGTGCCCGTACTTGTGCGGCCGGAAACCGGGTTCTGTCTTCACGGCATCGCCGCGCAGCAGCATCACGTTGTCAATGCCCAGGAAGTTCAGGTCCATGAGCGCGTTTTCGGTCTCTTCCTTGCTGAAGCCCCCGCAGATAATGTGCGGCACCGCGTCTACGTGGTACTTGTGCATGATGGCAGAGCAGATGCCCACCGTGCCCGGCCGCTTTCTAATGGTGATTTTCTCCAGCAACCCGTTTTCCCGCTCCTTGAACACGTACTCCTCGCGGTGGTAGGTCACGTTGATGAATGGCGGCTTGAACTCCATGAGCGGGTCAATGCCCTCGTAAATGGATTGGATGCTGGTACCCTTTACCGGCGGAAGTATCTCAAACGAGAAAAGGGTGTTGGTGGCGTTCTGTAAATGCTCAGTAACTTTCATTGAAGTTATTTGTGTGCAGGCCGAGGCCTTGGTATTATTATTTCTGTCACTCTCGCGTTTGGCGAGGGTGAGTATTCATGAGGCGTTCGCCTCATGAATGGTTGTTTTTTTATTTTCTTCCCTTGCCTTCCTCTCTTACTTTCCCACTCTCTTTGTCATCTTGGAAAGATCTTGTGGAAGAACGGTAGTAGCGCTTCTTCAATGCTTTTCTAGTTCGCCCACAAGATCCTTTCAGGATGACAGGAGGGGAATACTAAAGGGACTAATCTTGTAAGAAAGAGAATTCATCTGTTGTTGAAGGCTTGTTTTCTGTTTCGGGGCTGTTTTGATGAAAACAGCCCCGAAACGAAACTAGTAATTCAAGTTAGGCGACAACCACCGCTCTACTTCCTCCACGGTCATGCCTTTGCGCTGGGCGTAATCCGTTACCTGGTCTTTCTCAATCTTGCCTAGTCCGAAGTACCTTGACTGCTTGTGCGCGAAGTACATGCCAGACACCGCCGCGGTGGGGTACATGGCCAGGCTCTCCGTGAGGGTGATGCCGGTATGTTTCTCCACGTCCAGCAACTGGAACAGCGTCGTTTTCTCGGTATGATCCGGGCAGGCCGGATAACCGGGCGCCGGACGGATGCCCTGGTACTTCTCCTTGATTAGCTCGTCGTTGGTAAGGCTTTCCTCCGGTTCATAGGCCCAAATTTCCTTGCGCACGATCTCGTGCAGCTTCTCCGCGAAGGCCTCGGCCAGACGGTCGGCCAGGGCTTTGGCCATGATGCTGTGGTAATCGTCATGGTCGGCTTCAAACTGTTGCACCAGCTCGTCCAGGCCAATACCGGCTGTCACCGCGAAACCGCCGGCGTAATCTGCTAAGCCGGTTTCCTTGGGCGCCACAAAGTCCGCCAGCGCGATGTTGGGAACGCCAGGGCCTTTCTGCCCTTGCTGGCGCAAGGTGCGGAAGTGGGTGAGCACCTGGGTGCGCTGTTCATTCGTGTAGATTTCCACGTCATCGTCGCCCACAGAGTTGGCCGGGAATATCCCAGCCACACCATTAGCCGTTAATATTTTTTCGTCCACAATGCGTTTGAGCAAAGCCTGCGCATCGGCGTACAGTTTGGTGGCTTCGGTGCCTACAACCGGGTCTTCCAGCAGTTTCGGGAATTTACCGTGCAGTTCCCAGGCTTGGAAGAACGGTGTCCAGTCCATGTACGGCACCAGTTCTGCCAGCGGGAAGTTCTGGAACACCTGTACGCCGGTTTTGGCGGGTGTGTACACGTCTTCGGGGTTCCAGGCAATAGGCAGCTTGTTCGCACGGGCCTGCGGCAAGGGCAGGTACTTCTTGTCTTTCTGGCGGCTCAGGTAGCCTTCCCGCATCTGGTCATACTCCAGGCGGGTGTCAGCGGCGAACTTCTCTTTATTATCAGGGCTCAACAGGTTTCCTACCACCGGCACGCTGCGCGAGGCGTCCAGCACGTGCACCACCGTGCCACTGTAGGCCGGGGCCACTTTCACGGCGGTGTGCGCGCGGGAGGTGGTGGCCCCGCCAATGAGCAGCGGAATGGTGAAGTTCTGGCGCTCCATCTCGCGGGCTACGTGCACCATCTCGTCCAACGAAGGCGTAATCAAACCACTCAGGCCGATCACGTCCACGTTGTGTTCCCGGGCGGCATCCAGAATTTTATCGGCGGGCGTCATCACGCCCAGGTCAATTACTTCATAGTTGTTGCAGGCCAGCACCACGCCCACAATGTTCTTGCCGATGTCGTGCACGTCGCCTTTCACGGTGGCCATCAGGATTTTGCCGGCGAAGCGGGAGGCCACCTCACCCCCCTGCCCCCTCTCCCGCGGAGAGGGGGTGTCCGCTGATGGGATTGGGAGCGGTAATGGTTCCCTTTGGAGTTCCTTTCTGATTTTTTCTAACACCTGCGGTGTTTGGTGGAGCACCTCCTCGTTGGTGAAGCGGATAACTCTGAAACCAAGGCTGTTCAAATACTCAGTTCTCAGCGCATCGTATTCTTGCTGCTGCTCATGAATTTCTCCGTCTACTTCTACCACTACGCGTGGATTCAAGCACGCAAAATCGGCGATGAATTCTTCAATAGCGTGCTGTCTCCTAAACTTGAAGTCTTCTAATTTTCGATTTCTAAGAGCTTGCCACAGCACATCTTCTGCCTGGGTAGGCTCATTGCGGTTGTGTCGCGCAAATTCCTTCAAAACTTTCCATTTCTCCGCCGGCGATGTGAAGACAAAGTCTCCCACCGCATTAGCAGAACCCCCCTCTCCGTGGGAGAGGGGCTGGGGGTGAGGTTCCTCCAATGCCGCCACCCGCGCCTTCTCTTCTTCAATGTAAGGCAGCAGATACGCTACCGCTTTCTTCATCACCCGGGCGCTTTTCACCACTTGCGGCAAAAACATCTTGCCTTCCTGGAACAGGTCACCCACCACGTTCATGCCGTCCATGAGCGGGCCTTCAATCACTTCCAGCGGTTTCTGGTACAGGTGGCGGGCTTCTTCCACGTCTTGGTCAATGTATTCCACCAGTCCTTTCACCAGCGCATGCGTTAAACGCTTTTGCACCGGATCATTGCGCCAGGCCTCGTCCCGCACCACTTCCTTGCCTTTGTTCTTCACCGTCTCGGCGAATTCCACCAGGCGCTCAGTAGCGTCTGGACGGCGGTTCAGCAGCACGTCTTCCACGCGTTCCAGCAGGTCTTTCGGGATTTCCTCGTAGACTTCCAGCATACCGGCGTTCACAATACCCATGTCCAGACCGGCTTGGATGGCGTAGTACAAAAACACGCTGTGCATAGCCTCGCGCACGGGATCATTGCCCCGGAACGAGAAGGAGATATTACTCACGCCACCGCTCACTTTGGCCCCCGGCAGGTTCTGTTTGATCCAGTGGGTGGCATTGATGAAGTCTACGGCGTAGTTGTTGTGCTCCTCCATGCCCGTGGCCACGGTCAGGATGTTGGGGTCAAAGATGATGTCCTCGGCGGGGAAACCTACTTCCTTGGTTAAAATATTGTAAGCCCGCTCACAGATTTGGATGCGGCGCTCGTAGTTGTCGGCCTGGCCTTCTTCGTCAAAGGCCATTACTACCACCGCGGCTCCGTAGCTGCGCACTTTGCGGGCGTGTTCTTTGAACGCTTCCTCGCCTTCTTTGAGCGAGATGGAGTTCACGATGGCTTTGCCTTGCACGCACTTCAGGCCGGCCTCAATCACGCTCCACTTAGAGGAGTCAATCATGATGGGCACCCGCGCAATGTCCGGCTCAGAGGCAATCAAATTCAAGAACAAGGTCATGGCGGCCTCAGAGTCCAACATGCCTTCGTCCATGTTCACGTCAATAATCTGGGCACCGTTTTCCACTTGTCCACGGGCGATGGCCAAAGCTTCTTCGTACTGTTCATTCAGAATAAGACGCTTGAATTGCTTGGAGCCGGTGATGTTGGTGCGCTCGCCAATGTTGATGAAGTTAGAGCCTTCAAACACGGTCAACGGCTCCAGACCTGAATAGGTGGGCACGGCCGGAAGTTGCGGCAACGGACGCGGCGGGTACTGTTTCGCGATCTCGGCGATGACTTTGATGTGCGGCGGCGTGGTGCCGCAGCAACCGCCCACAATGTTCACGAAATTGTTGTCCAGGAAATCCTTGATGTGCTGGCCCATCTGCTCCGGCGTCTCATCGTACGCGCCAAACGCATTGGGCAGACCGGCATTTGGGTAGGCACTGATGTAGAACTTGGATGCTTTGCTCAAACTCTGCAAGTGCGGCCGCAGCTGCTTTGCCCCTAGGGCGCAGTTAAAGCCTACGCTCAACAACGGCATGTGCGACACGGAATACAGGAACGCCTCCACGGTCTGGCCGGATAAGGTTCGACCACTAGCATCAGTGATAGTACCGGAAACCATCAACGGCAAACGTTTACCGGTTTGTTGGCTGTATTGGTCAATGGCGAACAGCGCTGCCTTGGCATTTAAGGTATCGAAAATGGTTTCCACCAACAGCAAATCCACCCCGCCGTCTACCAGGCCACGCACTTGCTCGGTGTAGGCTTCCACCAGGTCATCATAGGTGATGGCACGGTAACCGGGGTTGTTCACGTCCGGGGACAAGGAAGCAGTCCGGTTGGTGGGGCCAATGGCGCCAGCCACAAAGCGGGGTTTCTCCGGGGTTTTGGCCGTCCATTCATCGGCGGCTTCACGGGCGATGCGCGCCGATTCAAAATTCAGCTCGTAGACCAAATCCTGCATGTCGTAGTCGGCCATGGCGATGGAGGTACCGCTGAACGTGTTGGTCTCGGCTATGTCGGCGCCCGCCTCAAAGTAGAGGCTGTGGATTTCCTGGATGATGTGGGGTTGGGTAATGGAGAGCAGGTCATTGTTGCCCTTCACGTCCAGGTGGTAGTCTTTGAACCGTTGGCCGCGGTAATCGGCCTCTTGCAGGTTGTACCGCTGGATCATGGTACCCATGGCACCGTCCAAGACTAAAATTCTCTTTTGTACTTCTTCCTCTATTCTTGTCATCTTCTTTGCACACCAAAGGGTTGGTCGCGGCTCAAGAAAGGGCAGGAGGAAGGGTGCAGGGTAGGGTAAGGCAAGGCCTGCACTCATCTCCCCATCGGCCGCAGGCCGATGGTAGGAAGTAGCACCCAACTGAATTGGGTTGCTAAGACATCACAGGGCCTAATCCCTCCGTCTTTCTTGATAAGCACCGGCAAAGGTACGCGCTGGGGTTGGTTTCTGCAAATTGGCAATGAGTGATGGAATGATGGAGAGATTGCGTGAATGGAAAGTGTGTTTTGGGCTTGTTTTGGGAAAACCAGGCCAGAAACGGAACGGTAGCGTCTTTACCCTCTAACAACGTGGTTCTACGCAGTGGCGCAGGTTCAATTCACAAGGAACCGTACCTCGCCAAGGCACTTCTTTTTGCCTAGGAGAAAGGTTTATTTCAGGAAGAGGTTTCCTTGTTTCAGGGAGACACGTCGTTACGTGTAACGACGCTCCATTTTTCTGTTTGGGGCCTGTTTGCAGAAAAACAGGCCCAAAACGGGTCTCGGGTAACTCCCCTCTCCGAAGGAGAGGGGCCGGGGGTGAGGTAATGAAAAAGCCTGCACGAGGCAGGCTTTTCAAGTAGGTTCGGGGAAGCATTAGAATGTGTAGCGGACGGTCAGAGCTCCGTCGCCATACAAGAAAAGACCGTCTCGGTTGATATCGATAAATGGCTTAAAATCGATGCCTACTGAAATCGGAATCTCCGTAATCTGATATTCCAAACCTACAATACCGTCTACTCCCAACGTGGCGAGAGTTCTATTGTAAGAGTCTCTATAGTGTTTGTTGGAGGGCGCATGGTAGTATCTTCCTTTGAAGATGCCAATGTGCGCGCCGGCTCCATAAAACCACTGCAGTCCCTGTATGCCAAAGGCCGAGGCATGTTGTTCCACCAAACCAGTCAACTGAAAGCCTCTGCGGCCAAATTCAGTTCCCAGGATTCCTTCAATCGCCAGGGCGTCTCTGAAGAAATACTTTCCAGAAATACCGGAGGTATACCCTCCCACCCGAAGACCGAGGCCCACGGTTTGGGCTTGGGCGCTTTCCAGATTGGTGAAGGAGAGCAACAGCAATGCCAGCCCAAAAATAAGATGTTTGTTTTTCATAGTAAAAAGATTCTTCACAAAAGACCGTGCAACAGGGTTTGTCTTCTTTAAACTTCTCTGAACCGGTGAATATTTCACCTGTGGATAAAAACAGGTAAAATGCTGTTTAAGTGGTTTTTGGTGGAAGTCTGAGGCCGCAAGTTAGCCCTTTTTATAGGATTGCAGGTACGCCCCGCGGGAGGTGCGCTGCCCAATGAGCCGGAAGAAGCTGATTTGCTGCTCGGTATCTTTTTTAAGGCCTCGGGCAAACGGGTCTTTTTTCTGGCCGTGCTCCTCAAAATCACGCACGTATTGTTCCCGGATCAGGTCGGCGGCGGGCAGGAGCTCGGCGGATTTGATCTGCACCAGACCCGTCTTTTCCCAGAGCTTGCGCCACCAGGCCACCGAGTGGATGTAGTACCAGTAGGCCTGGAAATCCTCGCGCAGAAACTCGGGCACCTGGTCAAGGGTCTCAATCTCATCTTTGAAACACACGTCCACAATCCCGATGTACCCATCCGATTTCAGGAAGCGGCAGATGTAGGGCAAGTACTTGTCATCGGTGCCAAAATAGGTGTACGAGTCAATGACCAGCACCACGTCAAAGAACTCCTCGGGGAACGGCAACGAACGGGCGTCCAGCTGCAGCGGGAACACGTGGTTCTCCAGGTTCTCTTCCTGCACCCGCTGGTAGTTGGCCGTGGCCGAGATGGCTTCGTCTACCGCCCACACCTGCACGTCAAACTCCTTGGCCAGAAAGATGGAGCTGGCCGCCTTGCCGCAGCCCAGATCCAGCACGCGCATGCCTTTCTTGAACGGAATGAGGGAGGTGATGCTCTCCAGGTTGAAGAGCACGTTCTCGCCCATGGAGTGCTCGCGCACCCACGTAGGGTCATACTGGGTACTGCGGGGGAAATGGTGTTGTATCTGGTGCTGGGCCGAGTCCATGGTTTGCGTTGGTTTTGCAGAAAGTACGCGCGAAACGCAAGGAAGTTGGCCCTGAGAGCGGTTTCCGTTTCAGGCCTGTTTTACAGGAAATAGCCCTAAAACGGAACTGTAGCGTCGTGGCACTGACACGACGTGGTTCTACGCAGCAGAAATACCGCTTCCCGCAAAGAACCGTTCATTGCAACAATATGCCCTGGATAAGGGTTTATTTTAGACGGAGGCGTCTCTGTTGCAGGGAGGCACGTCGTTACAGGGTAACGACGCTACGTTCAATCAGGCGAACTGCTGCATCTGCTCATTTGGGTGCACCAGTACGCCGCCGCCGTCTTGTTTGGCGGCCTCCAGCATGGCTTTGGCGACGCTCTTGGCGGGAATGCCTTTGTATTTGCGCAAGGGGCCATTGAACAGAAAACCCGCTCCCTTCATGAATACCTCGGCGGCTTTCTCTCCAAAGCGTACCTCCTGCCGTTCGCCCAACAGCAAAGACGGCTGGAAGATGTGCACGGCCGTGAAGGGTAGTTTCTTTACCGCCTCTTCCATTTCGCCCTTCACCTGGTTATAGAAAATACGGGAATCGGCATCGGCGCCCAGCGCCGACACCACCAGAAACTGCGCCGCGAAATGGGCAGCGGTGATTTTGGCCAGGTTCACGACGTAGGTGTAATCCACCTTCCGGAAGTTCTCCTTGGAGCCGGCCTGCTTGATGGTGGTGCCCAGGCAGCAGTACACGTCATCCGCGATAAGGCTGTGGCGGTGCTTCCCCAGGTCGTCAAAGTCCACGATGATCTGCTGCAGCTTGGGGTGGCTGATGTCCAGCTTCTTGCGGCCCACGGCAATCACTTTGCTGTACCGGGGGCTGTGCAGCAGCAATTGGAGGCAATGACTGCCCACCAGTCCGCTGGCACCGGCAATAAGAGCAGCTTTGGGAGAGACCATGGCTAAGTTCTGGTGTTAAGGGCGCGTTTGAGCACCTGATAGTCCAGGTAATATAAAACCTTAACGGAGAAACTGTTCAATTGTTTGGCCTGTAGCGTGCTGCTCAGGTTCAGGAAGTAGTCGGTGCGTTCGGGCAAAACAGAGTTGTAGATGGCGTTTTTCCAGACCACGCTCACCTCGCTGCCGGGAGCAAATCGCCAACTGTACACCAGGTCAATGTTGAAGGCGTTGAAGTTGCGCGGCTCCGCCGAAGGCGTAAGCGGCCGGTAGCCTAAAGCCGACCCGTTGCCGTTTTCCTGCAGTAGGAAGTACTGATCAAAAGTGGCGTTAGACCAGTAGTGGCGCATGTTCAGGTTCAAAGCGGTGCGGGCGTTGAAGATGTAGGTGCCCGTCAAGGTGTTGTTCACCGTCCGTACTTCTCTTCGGCCAAAGAAAATGCTGTCCTGAATACCATTTCCGGCAAAGCCGAAGTCGCGGGGCGCGTGGTTGTAGTTGAGGCCATAGACCAGTTGCAGGTTGTCATTGACGCGAACGCGGGGACTCACGCCTATCCATTTGTCAAACTGGTCGTACTCCGGGGCCAGGTAGAACCCGAAGTTCACGTCTATCGCCAGTTTCTTGCGGTAGTCGCTGGAAACATAGCTGCTCACTTCCCAACCGGCGGGTTTGCGCCATTTCCTATCCGGCACGCCGTTGTTATAGGAGCGGGGCTCAAAATAATCATAGCCATCCAGGGGCAGCCACACGATGTTAGACCCCAAAGACAGGAATTTCTTGGTGGTGGCGTTGGTCTCCAGAAAATAGGCCAGCTGGGTAAACACCGAGGGCTTGTACAGCATGCGGTGCTGCACGCCCAACGCGTTGTACAGGTTGTTCAGCTTCCAGAACGGTTTGTAGACGTTGTAGGCGACGTGCACCTGCGTTTCACGGGAGTTGTTGTTGTCCAGGTAACCCAGGTCATTGATGTCATAGGTGTGGCTTTCGGCGGTGTGCCGCGCCTGAAACTGGAAATTGCCGCTGGTTTTGCCAAAGCTGGCGGAATACATGTGGCCCAGTTCCATCTTATCTGTGCCTACGGGTATTTCCCCTTTGTTGTAGCGCTGGCTCAGGTTACCGGTGAGGTTGAGGGTGTAGGAGTTCTTCTTATTGGTGAGTTTGCTCATGAGCCCGGTCACGTTGGCGTTGTAGAAACCGGCCCCACGGGTGACGTTGGTGTTGGTGAACGTGATAAACGAACTGTTAGGCAAGCTTTGATCCAGCACCAGCACATTGTAGTTCGTCACCGGGTCGGTCAATACCCGGAACTCCTCGTTGGTTACTCCGCTTCTGAGGGTGGCGTAGGCGTTGCTGGTAACCGCGTTGAACAGGCCAATCCCCAAGCCTTTGTTCGTTCGGCCAGATAATTTGGTGGCGTTGACCAGGCTGGTTTTCTCCGGATTTTCCAAAACCGCCGCATTTTCGCCGTAGCGCTCCCGGTCATAGGTGTAGTTGTAGTAGTTGAGGGGCTGCGCCCCGATACGGCGCGAATAGAAAAGCCCTGCCTTGTTGAACAGCTCGGTGCCTTCGGTGAAAAACTGCCTGTTTTCGTCAAAACGCACCTCAAACGGCGACAGGTTGAGCACCTGCGCATCTGATTGCGTCTGCCCGAAATCGGGTACCAGCGTCATGTCCAGGGTGAAGGCGTCGTTGATGCCGTATTTAATGTCCATGCCGCCGTTCAAGGTCGTCTTCAGGTCTTTTTTGCCGGGCTGGTCTTGCGGGTAATGGTCGGCGTAGCCGGAAAGATAGGGCATTAACGACAAACGCAAAGGAGCTTGCAGACCGCTGATGCCGTGCGCCTCGCCAAACTGGTTCACGAACCCTTGGATGGAGCTGTCCACGAAATTCCAGTACGAATCTTCGCGGAACCGCCGGGTAGAGCGCCAGAAATTGATGCCCCAGGTCTGCACGTCTTTCTTGGGAAACCGGAGGGCCGAGTACGGGATTCTGAGCTCCACGCTCCAGCCTTGCGGGTTTCGGGAAACGGCACTTTGCCAGACGGCATCCCAGGAGTTCTCATTGCCGTTGCTGGTGGCTTTGAAATCGGTCTGCACCCCGGCCGTGGACACCTCAAACCCGAAGGCATTCTGCTTGTCCAGGTACGTGTCAAAGTAGACCCCAAACATGTCGGCGTTTACCTGACCGCCGTCACGTTGACTGAGTTGAGTAAGGATGGAGTCTGGCGCGGTGTCAAAGAGCAGGGCGGCTACGTACACGGCCTCATCGTCGTACAACAGGCGTACTTCGGTGCGCTGGCGGGCCGGTGAGCCGTTGGCCGGATTGGTTTGGATAAAGCCTGTGGCGGGGGCTACCTGTTGCCAGATCTCTTCGTTGGGGATGCCGTCTAGTTTGGGTGGCGTGGCGGTACGGACTGCGGTAAGTTGCTTTGTGATTTTAGGCGCTTGGGCATAGCTGAGGAAGGTACTGCCAATACAAAGCAAGAGCAGACAGACGTATTTCATGGGCAAAGAGAGACAGGTAGTGGAAAGACAGACTAGAGCATGTTTAAATTTCATCTTTGCGCTGCAAACAATCCTAAAAAGAACCTGCGTTCACGGTTGCGTCGCGCCGTAGCGCGGCTCAAAAAACGCTTCCGCAGAACCTTTCTCTGGCCGTTTCCGCCGGTAAACCTGAAATCCAAACAAGCTCTAAGACTTGGTCAAAAGACTGATCCCTTCTGGCAATAATTGCACGGTACCCCGCTTATACAAAGCCCCGATGGCTTTTTTAAAGGTTTTCTTGCTCATGCCCAGCGTTTGGTAAATCAGGTCGGGGCTGCTTTTGTCGGTGAGGGGCAGGTGGCCGTTCGCTTCCTGCAATTTGGCCAGAACGGTCTCGGTGGCTTCCCTAACCTCGTCATACCCTTGTTTCTGCAGGCTTACGTCCAGTTTGTTGTCTTCGCGCACCTGCTTCAGGTAGCCCGGGGTGTATTCACCGGGTTCCAACGTGCGGAACACCTCATTGCGGTACAGCATGCCCAGGTACTTGTGGTTCACGATCACCTGGTAGCCCAACGCTTTCTCGGGGCCAATCAACAACTGCACCTCGTCGCCTTCCTCCAGTTCTATGGGGTCGTAGTTGAGGAAAGGCCCCAGTTTGGTGGAGCCTACCAGGCGGTCTGAGTTTTCGTCCAGGTACACGTACACCAACGCCCACTGGCCGGGGTAGAGCGCCTCGTGCTGGTTTCTGTAAGGCACAAACAAGTCCTTCTCCAGCCCCCACTCCAGAAACGCCCCAAAGTTGTTCACGTCCCGCACCTGCAAACAGGCAAACTGGTCTACTTTGGCCTTGGGCTCCAGCGTGGTGGCAATCAGTCTATCCTCAGAGTCACGGTACACAAACACCGAGATCATGTCGCCTACCTGCGTGCCTTCCGGAATGTACTTGCGGGGCAGCAGCACATCACCGTCGTCTGACCCTAAATACATGCCATGTTCCAAATCCCGAAGGATCTCCAAGTAGTTGTAATCGCCTAAGTGCAGCATACCAGTGGTGGGTTGTAAGAATGAAACAAATGTAGAGAATCTATACGGCACCAATCAAGGATAGGGAAAACTTTGTGCAATGCCGCGCGTTTTGAGGCTGTTTTTGGGAAAATAGGCTTGAAATGGAGTGCCGTGTTGTAGTAGATAAGATTTTGAATGAGATAACGGGGCACGCATTTTGCCTATTGCTGGCGTGGTGGTGGGTTGATGCGGTGCCCTTATGCTTTTGTTGTTGCATGGTTTCCCTTCGTGCGCTCACGGCCGCGGGGCCCCGTCTTCCCCTCTCGCACTGCCCTTTCGGCCTGAGGAGTCTGTTCCTCTTAGCTGAGGTCTGTCCAGGGCCAAAAGCGAGGCGCGCTCGGGAAAGACTGGAGGGGAGAAAGTAGCAATGGACTTCTACCTCTTAAAGCAGAGACTCCCCCTTTGAAGGGGGCGAAGGGGGATGTTTACACCTGCCGGTTCATGCATTTCTATGTTCTTCAATGGGTATTGTCTTTTAGCAATAAGGGCATGTTTAAATTTCAGGTTTGCTGGCGAAAATGGCCAGAGAAAGGTTCTGCGGAAGCGTTTTTGGAGCGGCGTAGCAGCGCTACGGGGCGAGAAGAAGGCGAACGCAGGTTCTTTTTAGGATTGTTTGCAGCGCAAAGATGAAATTTAAACATGCTCTAAGGTTAATTCATTTCTACAAAAACATGGTTCAAGTCTGTGACTTAGACCTACCATGACCGGAAGTTTGCAACTTCCGTGAGCCAGAAAGTTAAAAAGCTGTATTCCCCTTCTTGGAAGTGTAGCTTCCGTGCCAGATCCCGTTTTAGGCTCCTTTTCCTAAAAACAGGTCAAAACCGGAAGTAGAGTACAGAGAGGAAATTTAGACGCAACACTAATTCCGTTTTCAACCTACTTTCTCTAAAACACGCCCAAAACGCCTTACCAGTACTGCGAAGGGGAATAGACGGTGCGCCGGTTGCGGAGCATGAGGCCCAGTACAAGCTCGTGCGAGCCGTAGCTTACCTGGTTCAGGCCCGTAGTGGTGAGGTCATACGCGTAGCCCAGGTGAAACCGCTGTTTGTACTGGAAACCCGCCATGAGCACGGCCGCATCCTCTAGCCGGTAAGAGCCGCCCACCCAGAACTGGTCGCGCCAGAAAACCTTGGCGTTCAAATCTACGGAGAGTGGACTAGGGGCTGCGTACTTCACCACCACCGAGGGGGTCACGCTCAGGAATTGACTGACGGAAATGCGGTACCCGCCGTGCCCGAAGAAATGCCGCTGCTGTTTGGCCGGAACGGTGGAGCGGGTCTCGCGGGAACCGAAAGGCGTAGGCAGCACCTGTGCCACCGAGGCCCCCAGGAAAAACCGGGAACTGTAGAGAAGCGTGCCCACCCCAATACTGGGCAGCATGCGGTTGTATTCATCGGCATTCAGCACGGGGTCTCCGCCTGTGCCCGCAAACGTGAGCATGTCACGGTTCAGGCCGAACTGGGTGAATCCGGCGGCCACACCCGCCGCCAGCTTAAGGGTGGCCGTAAGCGGTTGGTGGTAGGCGTACAGCAACTGCACCTCGGTGCGTTTGAGCCCGGCGGCTTTGTCTGCCTGCACCAAAATCCCCACGCCGTGGTGCGGGCTGGTTTTCTGGGCATTGTTGCGGCGGTCAGGCCGCCACTGGATGCGCCCGTTCTCTATGACCGGCCGCGCCTTGAAGGAGGTAGGCGGGCTCAGGTAATCTAACCGCCCGAGGGGCAGGTGGGCGCTCATATAATAAGAGGTGGGTGCGCCCTCCAGCCCAGTCCACTGGTTCCGGTACCCGGCCCGTACATCCAGGTAATTATCGGTACCGCTCACCGCCGGGTTCAGGAGAAGGGGGTTGAGCATGTACTGGCTGTAGTGTGGAATCTGCTGCGCCAGTCCCAGAAGCGGGAGGCCGAGCAGAAAAAGCAAAAAGTAGCTGTTCTTTCTCATAGGCTCTTGGCGTTACCGCAGAATGGTGAGGGGCCCCGTGATCTTAGGCCGCCCGTTGTGTGGGTCAATGATGTAGTAGTAGGCCCCAATGGGTAAATCACTGCCGTTCCGTTTGCCGTCCCAGGGGCTGGGATACCCTTTGGTAGAGTACACCTGCTGGCCCCATCTATTGTAAATCTCAATGCTGATGCGCGGATAATCCTGGATCCCCTCCAGTTCCCACGTGTCATTGGAACCATCGCCGTTAGGCGAAAACGCCGTGGGAATGTTCAGCCGCTTGATCACCGTCACCGTCATGCTGTCTACATTGGGGCAACCCGCCTCTGAGACACTGCTCAGGTAGTATTTGAAAGTGCCGGTCTGTGAGGCCGTGATGATTGGATTGGCGATGGCAGGATCACTTAAATCTGTGGCGGGGCTCCAGGTGAGTTTGCCCTGTCCGCTGGCCTGTATCTCTGCCCGCTCGCCTTCCACCAGCAAGAGATTGCTGCCGGCACTCACTTCGGGCGTAGGCCGCAGTCTGATTTCCACTTCATCTGTGGCGTTGACGCAAGGACTGTTACTTACTGTCCAGCGCAAGGTATAGGTGCCGCCCATGGTACCGGTGAAGGTAGTGGTAGGGTTGGCCGCATTCGCGAAAGTTCCGCCCGTGCCCTGCACCACCGTCCATTGGCCCGTAGCCGGGGCGGGGGTGTTTGCTTCCAGGCGGGCCGTAACAGCCCCGCAAATTACCCGGTCTGGCCCTGCTAGCGCGATGGGGGCCGGAGAAATGGTGATGGCTTTCGTGATGGTATGGGTGCAGCCCAGTGCAGAGCTAACCGTGAGTTTAACCGGGTAGGTGCCTTCTCTGGCGTAGGTATGGCTGGGGTGCTGCGTACTGGCGGTGGTTCCGTCCCCGAAGTCCCAGGCCCAGGTAGTAAGGTTTCCATTTAAAAGGCTGCTCATGTCCTGGAAAGAAACCACATCGGTCACGCAGCCAACGCTAGGGGAGAAGTCCGCTTTGGGGGTAGGATAGACGGTGATGGAACTGGTAAACGACTGCTCACAGGAATTGGCTGCTTTCACCGCCAATGCTACCGTGTACGTGCCGGGTGCCTTGTACAGGTGCGCAGGGCTGGGCTCAGAGGAAGTGGTGCCATCGCCAAAGTTCCAGGTGTAGGTGAGGGCACCACCTCCACGTATCTGGGTGGTGTTGGTAAAGCGGGCGGGAGTGCCCTCGCAGACGTTGGCCGTCGTAAAGCCTGCGGCCGGATTGGGCATTACCTCAATGGTTTTGGTGAGGGACTCGGCGCAGACAATACCAGACCATACTTCCAAGATGACTCTGTAGGTGCCGGGCTCCTTGTACAAATGCCGGGGGGTGGTTTCCTCAGAGAAAGTACCGTCCCCAAAGCTCCAGCGGCGCTTAATGATCTTCCCGAAGGCGATGGTACTGGCATCCTGAAAATTCACGCCTTGTTCCTGGCAAAAGGAGGAAGCCGTGAAGTTGGGCACAGGAGTGGCCCCGCTGATGGTGTACGTGTGCGAGACACTGTCCTGACAGCCTTTGCCGGAGGTTACCACCAGTTTTACGGTGTACTCTCCTTCTTTGGCATAGCGGTGGCGGGGAGCCGGAGCCGTAGAAGTAGTCCCGTCCCCGAAATCCCAGTGGTAACTCAGCGTGCCAGCCGCTATGGTAGACTCGTTTTTAAAAGCCGCTTCGTCCCGTACGCAGATGTCAGGGAGGCTGAAGGCGGCCACCGGAATAGGATTGATGGTGATGGTCTGTTGGGTGGAATCCTGGCAGCCCTGGTCTGAAAACGCCTTCAGTTTTACGGTGTAGGTGCCCGCCTGCGGGTAGACGTGTTGCGGGTGCTGCTCGGTACTACGGGCGGAGCCGTCACCGAAGTCCCATTCCCACCGCGCCACACGGCCCACTGGTACTGTGCTCTGGTCTTGGAACACCATGGTGTTTTTCGCGCAGGTTTCAGGGGCTATGAATTTCGCCACGGGCGGGGCTAAGATGGTGACCTCGCGGGTGAGAACTTCCGAGACGCAGCCGTTCTTGCTGGTGACGGAGAGCGTAACGTTATAGGTGCCCGGGCTTTTGTACCGGTGAGCCGGATTCTGCTCCGTAGAAGTGGTGCCATCGCCAAAATTCCAGTTCCAGGCCACCATGCTTTCGCCCGTGGTAGCTTTGCTGGCGTCTTTGAAGCGGGTGCTTTCATTGGAACACGCTACCTCGTAAGTGAAATCTGCCACCGGGTTAGGGAAGACCTCTACCTCTATGTACGTAGAGTCCTGCGAGTCGCAGTCATTGCCGTTAGACTTGGTAGTGACCAGAGATACCGTGTATTTCCCTGGCCCGGGAAACGTATGGGAAGGATTCTGCTCAGCGGAGGTTGCCCCGTCACCGAAATACCACTTCCAGGCCAGGGGTTGGTAAATGGCGTATCCTTTGAACCGGATGTTATTGCCGTCGCAGATACTGTCAGAGAGAACCGTGATGTTCTGGTTGAGGTTGGTCACGTTGGCCCCCGCCGAATAGGCGTATGATTCAAAGCTTCCCAGCCCATAGGCAAAGGCATTGAAGCCGCTGTCGGCGGTAAGGGTGTGGTTGCCGGCCATCACCTGGTTCTGGGAGAAGGAATAGGCGGGGTTTGAAGGAACAGGGGAAAAGGAAACAGGCCGGCCATCTAACTTGAAAGAACCGGTATTGGCCGTTTTCATGGTGATGTTGATGTAATGGCTGGAGATCTGGAAATTTGGCGAGGAATACAGCGTAATGTTGTTCAGAGTCTGTTCCACGGGGTTGACGAGCACCATGTCGGGGTCGCTGAGCACGCCGTCGCAGGCCTGTGACTTGGTGTAATGGGTTACCTGTACCGGCTCAGAAGCAGAGATGTAGTTGGCACCGCTGTTCTCAAACTCATGGAACTGGCCCTGGTTTATGGTAACAGATTGGCCGTTCACCGTAACAACCGTGTTGTCTTTAGAGGCCAACACCCGGTAGATATCACCGGCGGTTCTGCTCATAAAAGGGGCCGTCACAAAGTTCTTGCCCCAGGCGCTCACCGGGTACAAATGCTGGTACAGATTGTCTCCGCTGATGTTTCGGCCTGGGCAGGTATAGGGCTCAGGGATGGCGGTATAAGAGCTTCCGGAGAAAACCGCGATTCGTTTGCAGGTGCCTGAGCCAGAGACAGACTCTACCTTCGTACCCGTCAGGTCTTTTAAAGAGCGCACCTGGTACACATCGCCCTTCATCAACGTTGGTGGAGAGAATGTCCTTCCGGCGGGTTTTCCGCCCAGGGTTGTAGCAGTTGGGGTGATTTCAATGGTGGTATTGTCTTCCAGCGCCACCACCATCAGTTGGGAAGCGGCTACGGCGCCTTCCTGAACAGATTGGTTGTAGCTGACCGCGTAATAAGAACGCCCCAGGGTATTGGTGGGCAGCACCAGCGTGGCCCCAGATTTATTGAGGTGGTAAATGTGGGCATAGACCACCACCGGCGCATCTGACGTCACGTGAATCGCCTTTTTCTCAATTTCCTCGCTGGAACCCACATACGCCTGTGAAGGGCTAATGGGAATAACCGTGACCGAATTGGCGGTAACCGGGTAGGAGGCAACTGCTCCCTGGCCTACCGTTACCCGGGCGGTGGTGTTGACATCTGAGGTAACGTACAGGTTCATCTGGGAGATACCACCTTGCGGATTGGGGCCTAATTCATTCTGAATGTGCGCCATGTATCCCAGCCAGAAGTCCCGGCCTTTGTTGGATGTGCTTTGGGCGTTTGCGGTGTAGGCCATTAAAAGCAGCAGACACGCACAAAGGCCCCTACTTAAAGAAGGGTAAAAGTTCACTTTCTATAGCTTACAGGTTTATATGAATGCTCGGCTAGGCCGCGATAAAATCATTTGCTTCTTATATACCTATATGCGGATATTATTATTTGGTTGCCTTGTTTTGGTATTTAAATGAAGATTTTTTGATGTATAAGGCAATTTTTGGGGAGAGTTTATCTGAACTCGGTGATGAGGGGTTGGGTGAAGCGCAGGTCGTTGAAATCATAGTACTGCCGGGTGCTCTGAAACAGTTTGAAATCCTGTTGGCCGTTTAGCTGTGGCAGCCGTGGGTAATAGCCCAAAAGCACCTGAATGGTATTGATGGGGAGGAATTCGTTCCGGAAACGCAGGCCCAGGCCGAAGCCGGTATAGGGCTTTTCCTTCAAGGGGGACTTGTTCTCTACGCTGGTGAGCCAGGCCAGGTCTGCAAACCCGATGATGGCGAGTCTGAACCCCAGCAGCGTCAAGGGCGTGAAGAAGTTGGTTTCATAGTTCAGCACAAACTTGCGGTAGCCCCGCACGTCGCCGGAACTGAACCCCCGTATGCCGTCTTCCTGGTCAATGTCCAGGGCAAACAGGTCTGGGCGGCGCATGCCCAGCGAGGTTCTGTTCCAGATAAAGTGGCGCCAGCGCCAGTTGCGTAGCCGGTACAAGGGCGTGAAATACAAGGCTTCGGTGGTTAGTACGCCCTGTTCCCAAACATTCTTGTGCCGGTAACTCCCGTACTCCAGGCCCCCGTAGAGATACCCAAAGTTAGGCTGGTATTTCCCGAAGGCTCCTTTTACCCCCAGGTACAGGCGGTTTTTCAGGGAGCCGTCTTCATACCCGGCCGTAAGGGCCAACAGGTTTCCGGCCGGAATATCCTCCGTTCGGCCAAACCCGAAAAGGTACTGGTCTTTGTAATACCTTCTAAAACTGTACCCGAACGCGGTGAGGTACAGGCGGGCACTCTGAATGGTGGGGCCGCCCCCCTGGGTGTACTTGATGTTCAAAAAGCGCGCGGCGGTGATCAACTGGCTGGGGTTGTTCTGGGCCAGGTCATACGATTTCAGTTTGAAGGCGCGGCCTATCCAGAAATCCTGGATGTTATAATCCAAAGGAACGTGTTCAATAAACTGGTTCTGTTCGCCTTCCAGTTCGCCCTGCTCATAATAATCGGGAATTAGGGTCTGGTACCAGGCAGCTGAGGCCCCGCCCGCGTATTTGGTGTTGGTGGTGTAGAAATCCCGCCGGAAACTGAGGCTCTGCTGTTTGTAGTAATGGGTGTTCTGGTAAATCAGCTCTGCCGAGATAAAGCTGCGGGAGATATTCTGGATGAAATAACTACCCGAGAATTGCCAGGGCTGCGGTTCTGATAACCCAAACCGGTAATTGGTTCTTATCTGGTGGCCCACCCCCATAAAGTTGATGTCGCGCAGGGCGATGCGCGTACTGGAGGTGCTGGCCGAGCCCGAGCCGCTGATGCTGAACACGTCTTTGGTGATGACGACAACATCTACGCTGTCATTGGTGGAGGTAGAGTCATTGACAAACACCCGCGCATCTAAGAGGTAATCGGTTTGGCGCAACAGACGCTCAGATTCTGCCAGGGCCAACGGTTCCAGCAAATCCCCCTCCCTGAAAAGGATCTGGTTCCGGAGCAGGTTCTGTTTGGTGCGCATGTGCAGGGCGTTCCCCAAACGCTCCAGGCTGTTGTCTGGCAAAGCCAGGGTGTCATTGATGGAATAGCCAAACGCATCGAGCCGTTTGAAATAGATGCTCCGCACCACCTTGTAATTATGTTGGGCATGGGTAGAAGGCAGCAGCGCGTTTTCAATGGGGCCCTCTATCCTTTTGGGCTTGAAGATAACCAAGGCTTTTACCGCCCGGCCTAAGAGGGTCTTCTTTTGGCTGATGCGCTTGAGGGAGGCCAGAAAGTGATTGGTGTCAGTGGTGTCTTCCAGCGGGGGGCTAACTACGGGGGCGGTAGTGACGGGAGGAGTTTCCTGGGCCTGGGCGCAAACGCAACTGCATCCTACCGCGGTGGCTAGCAGAAATAGCAGTCGTGCGTGCACAAAAAATCTTGAGGCCGTCTTCATACCTTATTATCCATCCCTAAAATACGGCAAATTCCACTTAGAACAACATGGAGCTAGTTAATGCTATTGTAATTAGTTTATCAACACCCCTGTTGATAAGTTGTGGCTAAAATCATTAGTTTATTAGCAGCACGTACTGTATCTTGCTAACGTATTCAGGGACTTAAAACGCATAGCACATGCACACTCCGATTCTAGAAAAACTAAGTATTTTGGCAGATTCTGCGAAATATGACGTTTCCTGCTCTTCCAGCGGCGGCAAACGCAAGAACGAGGGGAAAGGGTTGGGCAACGCCGAGGGCATGGGGATCTGTCACAGCTATACCGAAGACGGCCGGTGCGTGTCTTTGCTAAAGATATTGCTCACCAACTTCTGCATTTTTGACTGCGCCTACTGCGTGTCGCGCAAAAGCAATGACGTAAAACGGGCGGCTTTCACGGTGCAGGAAGTGGTGGATTTGACCATCAATTTCTACCGCCGCAACTACATTGAAGGGCTTTTCCTGAGCTCCGGCATTTTCAAGAACGCTGATTACACCATGGAGCGCCTGGTACGGGTAGCCAAGAAACTGCGGCTGGAGCACAAGTTCAACGGTTACATCCACCTGAAAACCATTCCGGGCGCCAGCGAGGAACTGGTGAAAGAGGCCGGCTTGTACGCCGATAGACTGAGCGTGAACATTGAGTTGCCTACAGAGGAAAGCCTGAAAGCCCTGGCTCCTGAGAAAAATTTCAAGGAAGTGCTTACGCCCATGGGCCACATCAAAGACCAACTGGTGCTGGTGAAAGAAGAAAAGAAGCTGTTCAAATCTACGCCTTCCTTCGCGCCCGCCGGACAAAGCACCCAATTGATTGTAGGGGCTACCGCCGAGAGTGACCGCCAGATTCTGACCCTCGCCGATGGCCTGTACCAGAACTACCAACTCAAACGCGTGTACTATTCGGGTTACGTGCCGGTAGTGACGGACAGCCGTTTGCCCCTCATCAGTACACCACCCATCATCCGGGAAAACCGGCTGTACCAGGCCGATTGGCTGGTGCGGCTCTACGGCTTCGGGGTGAATGAACTACTGGATGAGCAGAACCCTCAGTTAGACCTACAGATTGACCCCAAGCTGGCTTGGGCGCTGCGCAACCGGCACGTGTTTCCGCTGGAGATCAACACCGCCGATTATGAGATGATTTTGCGGGTGCCGGGCGTGGGCATCAAATCAGCGAAGAAGATAGTGGCGGCCCGCCGCTTTTCTCACCTCACGTGGGAGCACCTGCGCCAGATTGGGGTGGTGCTGAAACGGGCCAAGTATTTTATCACCTGCGGCGGGCGCAGTTTGGAGACGAGAGAATGGGACGAACAAGCCATCCGGAGAAGAATCATTTTCGGGGAGAAGGGGGGCCGGGCCAGCCTGTGGGGCAGCCAACTGGATTTGTTCCAGCAGGCAAGCTAAGCCAGAACCCAGCAGCACCGCTTCCGCCCTATAAGAGAAAAAGCATTGTTTTTGTAAAACCACATCAAAACCTACCCAATATGCCAACTTTAGCCAATCGCCAGACCGTAGCCCCTGTTTCTTTCCGTTGCAAACTCAGTACTTTGGTGCCTTATCTGCGCCAGCTTTCGGCCCAGCGGCATGAAAACAACGGTGGCAGACGCAGCACCATTCGTGTGGCCTCTTAATTAACATCACCGCGCACATGCATTTCTATACCTATGACGGTTCCTTTGAAGGCCTCCTGACGGTGGTGTTTGAGGCGTATGAGCGCAAAGAATGGCCCACCCAGATTGGCAAAGAAGGAGAGGCCCCGCCCGGTATTTTCGCGACGCACCATTTTGTACCCACGCAGGAAGACAAAGCCAAACGCGTGTGGAAAGGTTTAGGGAAGAAACTGTCCAGAGCTGCCTGGGAAAACGTGTACAAAGCGTACCTCTGGGAGCAGCCCGGTTTTGAGATGCTCATCTTCCAGTTCGTGCGCCTGGTTTTCTCCAGTCCCAAAGAAGGCATAGAGGAGAACTTCGCGGAGACGTACGTGCAGAAAATGGCCGTGGTAGGCAAGCAGATGCACCGGGAAAAGCACCGCATGGAGGCGTTCATCCGGTTTCAGCGCACGCAGGACGGCTTGTTTGTGGCACCCATCAGCCCAGACTTCAACGTGCTTCCGCTGGTGGTGGAACACTTTGAGAAACGCTACGCCGACCAAACCTGGCTTATTTACGATGTACGCCGCCAGTACGGGGCCTATTATGATTTGGAGCAGGTGAGCATCGTCTCGCTGGAAGAAACTCCGTTAGATCTACGGAAAGGGCAACTCTCGCCGGATATTCTGACGTCGGTAGAACCCATGTACCAGCAACTGTGGCAGGCCTATTTTGACCACGTGAACATCCCGGAACGGAAGAATAAGAAACTGCACCTCCGGCACATGCCCAAGCGCTACTGGAAATACCTCACGGAGAAAAAGCCAAGGACACAGGCGCACCAGCCCATCCAGAACAAACAGGTGCCTACCGGAAGGCCGCGGTTGACTTCGTGAGATATAATGTTTTAGGGCTGTTCTTTAGAAAATAGGTTAGAAACTGGATTTCTTGAGGAGTTTGCCAAAGAGATTACGCCTCTTGCTTTCAACGTCTGGTATTGGTAAACAAGCTCTAAGTGCAGCAGTGGTTTTTGTGTGGGCTTGTGCGGTAGAGGAACTTGGGTGACACCTCCACCATCTCTATGCGTTGGGAGTAACACTTGGTCTTCCTCCTGAACCGAACCAGGTTTAATCAGGCTTGAGTAGCCTTACTCCCATTCTCCTTTAAGAATGATACGTGTGCAGCATCATGCCAATCACATCTACGCTAGCGCTACACTTACGGTAAGTTGATCTGGCCTTCCGCAGAAAGAGACCTCACCCCCGGTTTTGCTGATGCGTTTTGGGGCTATTTTGCGGAAAACAGGCCAGAAACGGCATTGGCGTAGACGCCCGCAGGTCTAAAGACGCTATGAGGTCTTTGGAGCAGGCGGCATCGCGGAAGCAGGCTTTAGAAAGTAAACTGGCGCGAGACTCCAGTCTCGTGACATGGGATGAAGCGAGTCTCCGGACTCGCCGGGAACCACCAGCCGGATAGGGGTATTATTCTGGGGTGTCATTCTTATAGGTGAGTGAGGGTAACAGGTATAGGATTCCTTTTTAGAGATAGAGCGCTTCACTGGCGGGAGGCACCTGCGGCTTCCCAGTTGCCGTTGAATAGTGTCTTGCCGCCTCTATCTTTCTATGACGTTTCAATCCTTGTTCTTCTGGATATAGTTGCAGGAATGATGACTCCAGTAGCAATCTACGTGCGCGTCTCCGCATTGCAATCCTTGTTCTTCTGGATAAGCAAACAAAAAGCCCTACCAATCCGGTGGGGCCTTTTTTGTTTTGCTTTAGGCCAGCAGTACCTCTGCCGGAAAGCCTAGACCCTTATGCAGGGATCGGATATGCTGGAGGCTCAGGGGCCGTGACCGGTTGAGCACCTTTGAGACAGTCCCTTTGTCCCCTAAAAATGGTACGAGGTCATTCTGGCTTAAGCCCAGTACCTCCATTCTTATCTTCAGGTACTCGATAGGGTCAAGGGCTTCCGATGGATAGTTCTCTGCCTCATACTTCACAAGCAGCAGGGTAAGGAGTTCCGCTTCATCGTACTCCGGTGTTCCTTCATCTGGATCACCTAACTCACGCACCCTTTTAAGTGCGTCTTGGTACTCTTCCTCAGAGTGGATAACTTTTAAATTCTTCATAACAGCGAGGGCAGACAGACAACAAACAACTTCAAACCAGGAGGGTGACAAGCCCCTCCCTTTATGTAAGACCTTCTATCAGAGGTCTTGGACTTTTACTTTATCATACTCGGCATGGGTTCCGATCCACAAGACCTGAACTCTTTTCGGCCTGAATAACACTATCGCAACGAGCCTGAAGTCATTAGCCTTGATATTAAAGACAACCTTGTTGTCTACGACCATCTCGGCACTTGGGAAATAATTCCGCAGATCGTTCATATTGTTCCAGTTGGAGTTCTTGGTTGTATAGTACCAATCCAGAAGGTATGCTTTTGATGCGGCGTGTTTCTCAAAGTAAGCCTTGATGGTGGGGAAGCTAAGTACGTTCATCTCTGTTACCGTTTGAATTATTGTACGGCAAAGATAACAGATAGTTGACGGTTCGCCAACCATAACAGGGTGAAAAGTTTCTATTTCGCCAACTCTTATTTGCCCTAAAGAAGTCTATCCCCAAAACTGCGACATTCAACCCCTTCTGCATTACTGTGTTATATGGAGAATTTATCAAAGGTGTGCACGATTGAGATCCGCCTCGATGCGGCCCAACGACAGTTGGCGGATGCTTACCAAAAGCTTCAGGATTTGGGAAAGCAAATCATCTTGATCCGTTTCAATCCTTGTTCTTCTGGAAAAGCTACTGGAAGCGGCTTATGATTTCCTTTTTCTGGGTGTCACCGGCAGTTTCAATCCTTGTTCTTCTGGAAAAGCTACTGGAAGACTGTATGCGCATCACCAAAGAGCGCGACAAAGAGGGTTTCAATCCTTGTTCTTCTGGAAAAGCTACTGGAAGTTCTCTTCTATGTCCAGTTCTTCCATCTGCGTAAGATGTTTCAATCCTTGTTCTTCTGGAAAAGCTACTGGAAGCTTAGGTATCTCTCTGGTGGAGTTGCAAAAGGAGAGTTTCAATCCTTGTTCTTCTGGAAAAGCTACTGGAAGTGCGGCGCTTGTTTCTTGCCAGCAGCCGCAAAGGTTGTTTCAATCCTTGTTCTTCTGGAAAAGCTACTGGAAGATAACGGTTTCATGTCGCCAAACACAGCCAGGACAGGTTTCAATCCTTGTTCTTCTGGAAAAGCTACTGGAAGTTCCCCTTCGCCCAGGAGAAGGAGGCCCAGGACGAGTTTCAATCCTTGTTCTTCTGGAAAAGCTACTGGAAGACCTCGGTTCGCTTCTGGATCATAATAAGGAACTTGTTGTTTCAATCCTTGTTCTTCTGGAAAAGCTACTGGAAGTAGCCCACGGCGGGGTTCCAATGGTCTTTTTTTATAGTTTCAATCCTTGTTCTTCTGGAAAAGCTACTGGAAGAGTTTGAGCAGAAGCTTTCCATGGAGTTCGCAAGACGTTTCAATCCTTGTTCTTCTGGAAAAGCTACTGGAAGTCTTTTCCAAATTTCATAGGAGCGTAGTTGAGAGCAGTTTCAATCCTTGTTCTTCTGGAAAAGCTACTGGAAGAACAACTCACCATTGCCATGAAGGCGCTGACTGAAAGTTTCAATCCTTGTTCTTCTGGAAAAGCTACTGGAAGAACAAAGCACACCAGAAGAGTGCTGGAAGTAACACGTTTCAATCCTTGTTCTTCTGGAAAAGCTACTGGAAGTTGCTATTATAGAATCAAGGTTATAGGCTCTTATAGCGTTTCAATCCTTGTTCTTCTGGAAAAGCTACTGGAAGCGATGGACCCTAGAAAGTGGATAGGGCAAGCTTAGAGTTTCAATCCTTGTTCTTCTGGAAAAGCTACTGGAAGGTCAAAAAAGACTTCATTTTTGATCGGTGAAAAAGACTTAGTTTCAATCCTTGTTCTTCTGGAAAAGCTACTGGAAGATGGAGAGAGCTGGAAAGGTGATCAACAAACTCGCGTTTCAATCCTTGTTCTTCTGGAAAAGCTACTGGAAGGCAATATCTTCCATGTGCGCCGGGCTATCCAGAAAAGTTTCAATCCTTGTTCTTCTGGAAAAGCTACTGGAAGCACCGTCCCTTTTTGGTATTCCACCTTCCCATTGTGTTTCAATCCTTGTTCTTCTGGAAAAGCTACTGGAAGCGCTGGTGCGCATACGCCTGGAGCAGCATCAGTTTCGTTTCAATCCTTGTTCTTCTGGAAAAGCTACTGGAAGCCTCCACAACGCTCACACTTTTTCATATTCTGCTCCAGTTTCAATCCTTGTTCTTCTGGAAAAGCTACTGGAAGTATTTCACGAACATTGTGGTGTTAGGCTTAGGCTTATCTCGTTTCAATCCTTGTTCTTCTGGAAAAGCTACTGGAAGATGAAGCTACGGGCCTGCTCTGCCTCCCTCTCCAGGTTAGTTTCAATCCTTGTTCTTCTGGAAAAGCTACTGGAAGACCATTGCGCGCAACTTGCTCTGGTCTGCGTGGGCAGTTTCAATCCTTGTTCTTCTGGAAAAGCTACTGGAAGAAAGAAGTCAGTTTGCTGTTCGCCTGATACCATCTGGGTTTCAATCCTTGTTCTTCTGGAAAAGCTACTGGAAGGTCCCTCTAAGTAATGATGCCATATTTTTATTTCTTTTGTTTCAATCCTTGTTCTTCTGGAAAAGCTACTGGAAGATGGCCCTGCGTACCAGCATCAGGCTGCCCTAGGGTTGTTTCAATCCTTGTTCTTCTGGAAAAGCTACTGGAAGCAAGGAAGACACCGCCGCCGCGCCGACGTTCTTTACGTTTCAATCCTTGTTCTTCTGGAAAAGCTACTGGAAGTCCATGACAACATTAGCCTCTATTCTTTCTCAGACATGTTTCAATCCTTGTTCTTCTGGAAAAGCTACTGGAAGACCTTAAGGGAAGAACTCACCAAACTTGAAAACATTGATGGTTTCAATCCTTGTTCTTCTGGAAAAGCTACTGGAAGAAATTCCCCATCATCAGAGCCTATGTCTGAATTCCAGTTTCAATCCTTGTTCTTCTGGAAAAGCTACTGGAAGCGAATTTGCTAGGTAGTTGCATAATTACAGTTATCTGTTTCAATCCTTGTTCTTCTGGAAAAGCTACTGGAAGTAGCCTTGCCAATGTGGACATCAGCGGCAAGGTGGAGTTTCAATCCTTGTTCTTCTGGAAAAGCTACTGGAAGTTTTATTGATGAAACCAATATCAGAGCTATCATCAGTTTCAATCCTTGTTCTTCTGGAAAAGCTACTGGAAGGCAAATGCAGAAAGAAATCAATGAATTACTTAGAAGGTTTCAATCCTTGTTCTTCTGGAAAAGCTACTGGAAGCCTACGCCTCATTTTCGGGCACAAAGTGAAGCATTAGTTTCAATCCTTGTTCTTCTGGAAAAGCTACTGGAAGAAGGGTTCTCTAGCGATAGAGAACCCTTTTTTCATGTTTCAATCCTTGTTCTTCTGGAAAAGCTACTGGAAGGCCTTTTCTGGAAGAAGTGCTGGAAGAGAAGAAAAAGTTTCAATCCTTGTTCTTCTGGAAAAGCTACTGGAAGTTCTACCAAGCAAAGACAAAGGATTTCAAGTACAGGGGTTTCAATCCTTGTTCTTCTGGAAAAGCTACTGGAAGAATCTCCGGTAAGATTGACTTGGCCGAAGACTTCAGTTTCAATCCTTGTTCTTCTGGAAAAGCTACTGGAAGGCGGAGATATGAGCGAAGCGGAACTAAGGGGTATTTGTTTCAATCCTTGTTCTTCTGGAAAAGCTACTGGAAGCGTTTCTTGTCACGGTAAATTCCTTCCCCTCGTACTGTTTCAATCCTTGTTCTTCTGGAAAAGCTACTGGAAGTCCCCTGCCAAAGAGTGATTTTCTCGCGAAGTAGCTGTTTCAATCCTTGTTCTTCTGGAAAAGCTACTGGAAGTTTAATAAACCTAAATCGGTGAACTCTATTACTCTGTTGTGTTTCAATCCTTGTTCTTCTGGAAAAGCTACTGGAAGTTGTATGTAAATGAATACATATCTTTGTTACGAAGATGTTTCAATCCTTGTTCTTCTGGAAAAGCTACTGGAAGAGTAGAATTTTGTACAAGAGAAGAATTTGAAACACTTCGTTTCAATCCTTGTTCTTCTGGAAAAGCTACTGGAAGGCTTAGGGGGCACCATGAAAGACACCAGTAAGTTTCGTTTCAATCCTTGTTCTTCTGGAAAAGCTACTGGAAGGCTTAGGGGGCACCATGAAAGACACCAGTAAGTTTCGTTTCAATCCTTGTTCTTCTGGAAAAGCTACTGGAAGGACGTTGGCGAAACTGGCAAAAATGCCGCTGAACGCGTTTCAATCCTTGTTCTTCTGGAAAAGCTACTGGAAGCGGCAGTGTGGGAAATAAACTTAATCATTATTTAAATTGTTTCAATCCTTGTTCTTCTGGAAAAGCTACTGGAAGTGTTAGTATGTGCGCAAATCAGATACAAAGCTGAATTGTTTCAATCCTTGTTCTTCTGGAAAAGCTACTGGAAGTTACAACGTGGCCAGAAACGCCGCCTTTGGTTTTGAGTTTCAATCCTTGTTCTTCTGGAAAAGCTACTGGAAGGCGGAGCTGCTGCCAATGGACAAACTTATCAATGATGTTTCAATCCTTGTTCTTCTGGAAAAGCTACTGGAAGCTTTGTCGATTTTCTGGATTTCAAGAGCGTTGGCGGTTTCAATCCTTGTTCTTCTGGAAAAGCTACTGGAAGCGGCGTTTGTTTGTGGCTGGCAACCAGCAAAGGTTTGGTTTCAATCCTTGTTCTTCTGGAAAAGCTACTGGAAGTTCTTCTGAACGTATAAGCTCTGCTGAGGAGCAACTGTTTCAATCCTTGTTCTTCTGGAAAAGCTACTGGAAGTTACGCTCATGCAGACCAGACAAAGTTGCGCGAAATGGGTTTCAATCCTTGTTCTTCTGGAAAAGCTACTGGAAGATTAAGCGTCAGATGTTGAACAGGTTTCTGGAAAGAAGTTTCAATCCTTGTTCTTCTGGAAAAGCTACTGGAAGACCGACTGCGTGAAGGAATTGATTTCAATTCAGCGGTTTCAATCCTTGTTCTTCTGGAAAAGCTACTGGAAGGTTTTAAGTGACTTGCTCGCTGTTCTTTCGATGTTTGTTTCAATCCTTGTTCTTCTGGAAAAGCTACTGGAAGCCTGGACAACACCAAGCAGATCCTTTCCCTGGACGGGTTTCAATCCTTGTTCTTCTGGAAAAGCTACTGGAAGTTGTGAACACATTCAAAATATCCACATCGATAATAACGTTTCAATCCTTGTTCTTCTGGAAAAGCTACTGGAAGAGGTTCAGGGCGCCCAACAGGCATGGAACGCAACCCTGTTTCAATCCTTGTTCTTCTGGAAAAGCTACTGGAAGAATCGGTTTCTGAGTATTTGCAGGACTTGGGAATAAGGTTTCAATCCTTGTTCTTCTGGAAAAGCTACTGGAAGATATCAAAGCAGGGTTTGATGAGTGTATGCGGGTGCGTTTCAATCCTTGTTCTTCTGGAAAAGCTACTGGAAGTTTCTCTTCTCCCAGGAATTGAAAGGTTTCAGGGCGTTTCAATCCTTGTTCTTCTGGAAAAGCTACTGGAAGAGGGGAAAGCCTTCTTTCATTTGCTAGGAAGATAACGTTTCAATCCTTGTTCTTCTGGAAAAGCTACTGGAAGGCGGCTTTGCTCTACCTCTTCACCGCATGGAAAGCAGTTTCAATCCTTGTTCTTCTGGAAAAGCTACTGGAAGTGCCTTTTGCTGCGACTAAGTTCCGCACCTATGAGGGTTTCAATCCTTGTTCTTCTGGAAAAGCTACTGGAAGTTTTTTAGATATTGATACAATCAAGATTCTCTTTTTGTTTCAATCCTTGTTCTTCTGGAAAAGCTACTGGAAGTTGGGGGCATCCTAAGAACTATGACATCAAAGTCAAGTTTCAATCCTTGTTCTTCTGGAAAAGCTACTGGAAGGGCGTTTCTGTTCTGATAACTGGCCCGATTGGAGTTGGGTTTCAATCCTTGTTCTTCTGGAAAAGCTACTGGAAGTACTATTTTCGATGTATTACTTATATAATACGCTGGTTTCAATCCTTGTTCTTCTGGAAAAGCTACTGGAAGGCTTCAAGGTGAAGCCAGGTATTCCGGAAGATGTAGGTTTCAATCCTTGTTCTTCTGGAAAAGCTACTGGAAGAATCGTAATTTTCGTTACGTAAATAGATGGTTTTCAGTTTCAATCCTTGTTCTTCTGGAAAAGCTACTGGAAGCTTTTTGCTGAAGTGGGTCAGCTCATCAAATCCGAGTTTCAATCCTTGTTCTTCTGGAAAAGCTACTGGAAGACAAGGTTATTGCGTTCATGCGAAAAGAAGAAATCAGGTTTCAATCCTTGTTCTTCTGGAAAAGCTACTGGAAGTACAGAAACCTATGTTCATTGGAAAGAGGCTGGTATCCGTTTCAATCCTTGTTCTTCTGGAAAAGCTACTGGAAGGCGGTTCCAGGTGATATGGTTATAGCGGGAAAGCAAAGTTTCAATCCTTGTTCTTCTGGAAAAGCTACTGGAAGAGAGCTGGAAAATGAGAAAACCTATGGAACAGAAAGGTTTCAATCCTTGTTCTTCTGGAAAAGCTACTGGAAGCTTTGTACCCGCCATGATCCAAATGAAAAACGGATGGTTTCAATCCTTGTTCTTCTGGAAAAGCTACTGGAAGCACCTATAAGAACATCTAGCCATGGGCACTGAAAATGTTTCAATCCTTGTTCTTCTGGAAAAGCTACTGGAAGTGGTATTGATGTTGTTTCAGGAACGGTTGGTGGATCGTTTCAATCCTTGTTCTTCTGGAAAAGCTACTGGAAGTATTCACCAATATTTTACACATGGAAAACAACACAGGTTTCAATCCTTGTTCTTCTGGAAAAGCTACTGGAAGAGCAACTTGTTGATGAACGAATTATCAATTTGGAATGTTTCAATCCTTGTTCTTCTGGAAAAGCTACTGGAAGTTTTGCGCGACGCATGGCATAGACCGCTTCAATCTATCGTTTCAATCCTTGTTCTTCTGGAAAAGCTACTGGAAGGCGTTGGGCCGTGAGTTTGCGGCTCCGTAGAAGTGGTAGTTTCAATCCTTGTTCTTCTGGAAAAGCTACTGGAAGACGCGCTGCTTATGCCGAACGAGGGCGTGATGCCGGGTTTCAATCCTTGTTCTTCTGGAAAAGCTACTGGAAGCTGACCAGGGGTGGGGTGAAACCTACTGAGGCCGCGTTTCAATCCTTGTTCTTCTGGAAAAGCTACTGGAAGAATACTGCTTACGCCAGGGCCTGTATGCGTGACTGCGTTTCAATCCTTGTTCTTCTGGAAAAGCTACTGGAAGTGAAGAAACGGCTGAAGTTACTTACGTACCTGAATTGTTTCAATCCTTGTTCTTCTGGAAAAGCTACTGGAAGTATCAAAGTAGAACGAACCCAAACTAGCCTCTGCGGGTTTCAATCCTTGTTCTTCTGGAAAAGCTACTGGAAGTATAGCAAGTTTACCGGGCGGTAGTCTTGGCGGGAGTTTCAATCCTTGTTCTTCTGGAAAAGCTACTGGAAGTTAGAAATTCTGCGGTTTTCATTGTGCTGTTTTTAGGTTTCAATCCTTGTTCTTCTGGAAAAGCTACTGGAAGAACGGTAGCCTTGCCTGGGGAACTCCCTAATTTCGAGTTTCAATCCTTGTTCTTCTGGAAAAGCTACTGGAAGCGCTTCTATTAGCTTCCAATCAAGATCTTCTTTTAAGTTTCAATCCTTGTTCTTCTGGAAAAGCTACTGGAAGATCTATTACCTTTGATTTTTCGGGCGGCACAACCCTGGTTTCAATCCTTGTTCTTCTGGAAAAGCTACTGGAAGATGAGGTGATATTCCCGCTTGTGGAGGCATTCCATGGTTTCAATCCTTGTTCTTCTGGAAAAGCTACTGGAAGTCAAACACCCGCAATCCCCAGTCTACCGGGGCTAGGGTTTCAATCCTTGTTCTTCTGGAAAAGCTACTGGAAGAAATTTTAGAAATGCTTCCTCCCCCTTTTCTGCCTCTTGTTTCAATCCTTGTTCTTCTGGAAAAGCTACTGGAAGAAGTTCTGCACGTATCTGCTCATAGAAACATTAGTGTTTCAATCCTTGTTCTTCTGGAAAAGCTACTGGAAGATTTCGACAACCCCGGCACTCTAAGGGTAGGCTATCGTTTCAATCCTTGTTCTTCTGGAAAAGCTACTGGAAGAATAGTTGGGCGCGGGTATGAACTACATAAAGCTTAGTTTCAATCCTTGTTCTTCTGGAAAAGCTACTGGAAGTTTTGGAATACGTGAGGGGTATTGTATAATGTCAATGTTTCAATCCTTGTTCTTCTGGAAAAGCTACTGGAAGTTCCAGCCCGATTGAAGAGCTTGTTGCCAACATGGAGTTTCAATCCTTGTTCTTCTGGAAAAGCTACTGGAAGAAGCCGCCAAAAAGAAGGCTTTTAAGAAGGTTTTGAGTTTCAATCCTTGTTCTTCTGGAAAAGCTACTGGAAGAGTACTATCTGTACGGCTCTTTGCGCTTTGACTGCCGTTTCAATCCTTGTTCTTCTGGAAAAGCTACTGGAAGAAGAATTTGAAACACTTCTAAAAGTAGCCACCAATTGTTTCAATCCTTGTTCTTCTGGAAAAGCTACTGGAAGTCACAAAAATAGACTTCAACCCAGAGAATGATAAAGAGTTTCAATCCTTGTTCTTCTGGAAAAGCTACTGGAAGAGATTTTATTCTTACGCGTGTACTTTGCGCTGATAAGTTTCAATCCTTGTTCTTCTGGAAAAGCTACTGGAAGAACCGGAACAGATATTTTGTCCCTGACAAAAGCAGGGTTTCAATCCTTGTTCTTCTGGAAAAGCTACTGGAAGAAAGTGATTTGCCCTGTTCTTTGGAAATAAGCCTGGGTTTCAATCCTTGTTCTTCTGGAAAAGCTACTGGAAGCTTTACGGGATGGTGACAGGTCTTTATACCGGCCAGTTTCAATCCTTGTTCTTCTGGAAAAGCTACTGGAAGCCCCTGGGTTTAGCTTTGACAACATTAAGAAAATAAGTGTTTCAATCCTTGTTCTTCTGGAAAAGCTACTGGAAGTCACAGGCTTTGGCGCAAGAAAGCCTGACCATGATGTTTCAATCCTTGTTCTTCTGGAAAAGCTACTGGAAGAGCCCGGCTAGGTAGCAAGAAACAAATAGATGCCTGGTTTCAATCCTTGTTCTTCTGGAAAAGCTACTGGAAGGGTTTCGGCATCTTTGCCGGTGTTCCCTATCAGGAGTTTCAATCCTTGTTCTTCTGGAAAAGCTACTGGAAGAACGGTAGCCCATTCGCCTGTAAGACGGGCAAGGCAGTTTCAATCCTTGTTCTTCTGGAAAAGCTACTGGAAGGAGGCCGGGGCGAAGATACTTAGTTTCATTGGCGGGTTTCAATCCTTGTTCTTCTGGAAAAGCTACTGGAAGGTAGTCTCACCCGTAATAAGGAAATAAGAAGTATCCCGGTTTCAATCCTTGTTCTTCTGGAAAAGCTACTGGAAGTTGTGCAGGAAAACGGGCAACGGTTTATCAGGTTGGGTGTTTCAATCCTTGTTCTTCTGGAAAAGCTACTGGAAGCTCAGCATCTACGCCGTGGGCATGGTACAGGTCATGGTTTCAATCCTTGTTCTTCTGGAAAAGCTACTGGAAGGGTTCTGCGCCGTGGCGTTGCCAGACGTGTACACATGTTTCAATCCTTGTTCTTCTGGAAAAGCTACTGGAAGTGAAGTCGAGTACCGTGCACCGGCATTACAAGTTCAGTTTCAATCCTTGTTCTTCTGGAAAAGCTACTGGAAGATTGGGGCGTTGATATTGATTGGCCGGAAGAGGAAGGTTTCAATCCTTGTTCTTCTGGAAAAGCTACTGGAAGAGTGTCACACAGGCCGTTTATCGGGGGTTCTGCCGTGTTTCAATCCTTGTTCTTCTGGAAAAGCTACTGGAAGCTTTGGCTCGCTCCACGTAGGCAGCGTGCGCCTTTTTGTTTCAATCCTTGTTCTTCTGGAAAAGCTACTGGAAGGTACACCTTCAGGGGGGTATCATATCATTTACCGGAGTTTCAATCCTTGTTCTTCTGGAAAAGCTACTGGAAGATGTTCAGGCTTTCTTCAGCCAATAAGCTTGAGCCGGTTTCAATCCTTGTTCTTCTGGAAAAGCTACTGGAAGTCGTGGTTATTCGGTAACGGTTGATTTTCAGTTAGATATCTGTTATTTGTTAAAGCCCAATTTCCTGTTTTACAATATGTCAAGGAGCATAATTTCATACCTTTATACGGTTTTTCCGAATAAATTTCTTTTTGATAATCAATAAGTTACACCTTGTTTTTGGGTTGCCAAAAATAAATCTGTATCCGGAAAGGATCTATTTGATGCAGATATTCCGGTATGTGCAATCTAAACACCTTTTGCGACACTTGGTAGCCTTGGGGAAATAGTTTTGGTCAATAATCGTGTATATCTGGTTGGCGCAATGCTCCACCTCCTGTTTGTCTGTAATAGTGATGGGTACTTCTATTAGTTTATTCTGGCTCCTGGTGTATACCAAGTACCCGCGGTTTACCTCTTTTCCGAAATTCTTTTCTATGAGCCAAGCATAGCAGTAGAGTTGCGTGCGGTACGTCTCGTATACTTTGTCTTTGTACTGGGCAAACTTATAATCCAGCGGAGCCATGGTGTCGTCTTGCAATAAAAGCACTTCATCAACGCGACCGCGGAGCAGATCGTTGGTCAGGTATTGGTCTGCAAATTTCTCCTGTACGCCAATCTTTTTGCGCAGGTAATCTTTGTTGCGCTCCAACTTCAGGTCGTGTACCTCGCGGCCCCGCATGACTTTGTAGTTCTTCGTCTCGTACTGCGGAATACCCAGCACATACTCAAAGTAGGTGAACCGGGGGCAGTACAGAAATTCAATGATATGAGAAGGAGTCAGGCTCATAATGGTTCAGAAAAACAGGGCTCTTACTTCGTCCGAAATCAAATCCTTGTCAAAGGCTTGCCCCAGAAGTTCTGTCTGCTGAAGCTCTGTTTTGTTCATCGGGAAGATGTAGACGCTGTCTTCTTCCTCATCAATGTAATCTTCTATCTGCAACCGTAACGTGTCTTTCTCATGGGCATTCAGGGAGCCAAGAAACACGGAGAACTGCACCCGGTAAAGCCCCGCCTGCTTACAAAGCTTTGCCACTTTGGTGCGGTTGCGATCGTTCTTGATGTCATATAGTACCCAAATAATCATGCCTTCTGAATTAAGCTGTTGGCAAACGTATGGGCGTCATACTGGATGGTGTTGCTGCGGGTCTGGTTTTTGCCTTTGTAGCGGATGGTTTCTTCATCAAAGTATTTGTTGAAGGCGGCCACCAACAGGGCTTTCCCCTCATTGTTGAGCGAGTAACCGTTGGTGATTTGGTCTGAGTGGATTTTGTTTACCTTCTTGCCCGAGAATAAACGGAAAACAACTGTCTCGGCATAGATGCGGTAGGGTTCTATGAAATCATATACAAAGCTGAGTTGGTTGTAATCATCCCGGTGCAGGAAGCCCAGGTAAGGGTCCAATCCAGCTATGATAAGGGCTTTTTCTATTTTGCTGTACAAGATGCCAAAAGCATAATTCAGGAAAGCGTTAAATGGGTCTTTGGCCGGGCGGCTGCTCCGGCCACTGAACTGGTGCTCCTTGGTGAGTACGTAACTCAATGTCTCAAAGTAAAGCCTGCCGGCCGTGCCTTCCAGCCCCCGCAAGGTGTCGGCGATGTCCGCTACGCGCTCCGCCTGTAAAGATGAAATAGAGATTGCCAACGCCTCCAGCCGGGCAGTTTTGTCGTTCAGGTAATCGGCCTGCGGGGTGCGGTGCTTCTTCAGATCCTGGATAAAGTCCCGCTGGTTTTCTAACTTGGTCAGCAGCCAGGCCTTGGTCCAGTCAACTCCGGTCTTGTTCAGGCTGGCCTCCAGTTGGCATTTGCGTATTTTGGTGGTGCTGCCCAACTTGCTATGCCACACCCGCCCCAGCGGGTGGCCGTCTTTCTCAGTGAATACAATATCCACGTTGTTTAAGATTGCCAGCCTGATGGCATCGGTGCTGAGGGCCGCCCCGGTGGTCATGATAATGCTGGTTACCTTGGAGGCGGCGAAGTGGTGCTTCTTTATATCATTGGTTTCTTTCTCCCTGATGCGCACCTCAAATAGCTCGTCCTTGATATGCACATAGGTACCGTACGTATTAATGTGTAGTTGCATAGACTTATTGAAGACAAAAGAAAAACCTGTTTAGATAATTTAGCATTAGCTGCGCTTGCCTTTTCCCTTGTCATTGGCTTAGGCAGCATTTTACTAGATGTTTGACTGTTTTAGGTCTGTTTTCCGTAAAACTGACTTAAAACAGCTTTGATAGGTAAGTGCTTCACAAGGGTGGTGGGTAGGTGTTAAACCTTTTTGACCGTCCCAAACCCTCTGGATACTGATTTGCCCAGTCCGGCAAAGTCAGGGAGCAAGGCATTGGTGGTGAAGCCGCCGCTGAAAGCCAGCATGTGCTGGTCTTTGAAGCGGGTGCTTTTCTCCTGCACCTGCAGGTTTAGCAGAATGCGCTGTTCCTTGGGCAACAGCAGATCAAACGACTTATAAAACGCCAGAATGTTACTGATAGCGATGCGCTTCAATTGCTCCTGCCGCTCCTGCACCGACTCCGTTTGCAGGTATCGCCGGTGGTTATCCTGGTTCAGCCCCATCCAAAGCGTCTCGTAGCGGTAGTGGTGCAAGTCGCTGTCTACCCCAATGGCCCAGCGTTGGTTCTTGATGTTCTTGCTATAGACTGGGTACACACGCCCATCCAACTGCAACTCCTGCACCTTCAGAAACAACGAGGTGAGCAGTTCTGCCCCTTCGTTAATGCCCAGCAGCATGGGCGTTTGGTTTGTTACCTTGTACTGCACCAGCGGGTACCGGTAATGGCTCTCGCCGCTCTCCAGGTGGTTGTGCAGCAACGGCGACTGGTCTTTGAACAAGCTGCCGAAATACCCCCGCAGCTTGTGCGCATCCCGCGTTTTCAGTTGGATTTCTGGGAAGGTGATGGTGGTGGTGTGGAGCGTTTGTTGCATGTTGCCGCTGTGTATGAAATGTTTTAATTGAAAAAGAGTTTATCTTCCTCCCGTTTTTCAGGATTGGGCAGAATTTGGTCTTCTATCCGATTACAACACATAAGCACCGACTTCTTTATAGCCAATATTTCGGGTGTAATCATCTTCATCATATTGGTAGTATTGTGACGGGTTATTAGAATATGAGATGTAAAAGCCGAAGCATTGTTCTGAATCAAATAAAATTGATTTTAAACCATAAGGAATAGGCACATTAACAACATAATCATAGAACACAGCTTTTATTTTTGAGAAAGCGGTTCTCTTTTCTCTAATGTCAAGTGATTCATTGCTATAAATAGAGATAAATTTCTCCCAAGCTGTTACAGCCTCCTGATTCAATTGTATAAAAACAGATTCTGATTTAGTTTCTTCTATCAGGCTAAAATTTCCTAGATCTTCAAATTGTAAATTGGTTAAAAATTCAAGTTCTTTTGAATGGTAATTATCAGATTGGGTTTTTACTTCTTTAAAGTAACTCTCAATGAGTTGAAGATAATTGCACTCATCTATTTCTTTTACCTGTTTCAGAACGTTTTTTGTTTTCTGAATAAGGTCGCTACCGTAAATGAGAGAAGTGGCTCTGGCTATCTCCTTTATTTGGTAAAGAAATATTGTTCCTCCCAATATACCCTTTTCATTGTAGCGGTTCGCTCTTCCTGCTGCCTGAATGATGGCGTCGATAGGTGCAAGAGTTCTGAAAACAGTATCTACGGAAAGGTCAACGCCTGCCTCTATCAATTGTGTGGAAATGATAACCTGCTGCTTGCCCGATTTCTTTTCTTTTATTCTTTTGATGATATTTTTGCGTTCAAAAGGAGTGATGAGGGTGGATAGATAATAGATTTCCGTTTTGTCTGTTTCAATCATTCTTACCAATTCCTCGAAACAATATAAACACTGTTTTTTGGTATTGATAATTACCAGGATGTCTTTTGTGGGATTGTCATTGATGTAGCTGAATACCTCTTCATTAAATGCATCAATGGTAAGTTCTGTATTTGTTCTATTTACAAGCTTGGTGCGGTTAAAAAACTTGAAGTAATCTTTGTAGGCGGGTATAATTTCCTGAATTTCCTTTCTTCCCACAATAACTTTTTCAGGGTTGAAAATGAGCGGCTGAGTGGCCGACATAAAGATAAAATAACAGTTAAAAGTTTCTCCCAAAAACTCAAATACGCTTTTCAGCAACTGCCAGTAGTGGTAAGGAATAGTCTGAACCTCATCAAGAATAATAATGGAGTTAACAAGATTTGGAATCTTTAGCAGTTTTGATTTATCATTGGAAAAAATAGAATCAATAAGCTGTACGAATGTTGTTACCACCACCTGCGCCTGCCAGGTTTCAATTAGGAACTGACTCTTATCTGGGTCAAACACATCTTCGTTTATTTTATAAGACGGTTCTGCCAGGTGGTGGTGCTTGAGTAGCAGGTTCGTGTTTTCAGAATTTATTATCTGCTTGTAAACATCAAAGTTCTGGTCAATGATAGATGTAAAAGGAATTGCAACTATCAGTTTAGTATCGGGTGCATCCAAGAGCTTTTTCATTTCCAATGCAACCGCGAAGGAAGTAATAGTCTTGCCTAAACCTGTTGGCAAGGTTAAGGAGTAAATGTGCTGGTACGGAGAAAATACTTCTTGCAGGTTATCGATTGCTTCACAATATGCCTGATTCTTCTTCCCGTCAAGTTCTGTTCTGGCAGTTTCGAATTCTTTTTCCTTCCTGAACCTTTGCACAAGGTTTTCCTCGAGTAGTGCCTTTTCTTGTTGATTTTCTTGAAGTATAACATCAGTCTTGTCAGCAAAGAGAAGGCAGCTATAAAGTAATTGGTGGGCGTAGAAGTAACTTATTTTAGTTTCCGAAGGCACATTCTCGTAATCTCCCCAAGTAAATTCATCCATGTAAAAATCAAGCATGTCCTTTTCATAGGACTTGGAAATGATGTATTCCTTAAAATTCTGCAATGAATATTTAACAGGAAGCTGAATTGCAAAATGAGTAAGAATTTCCTGCACTTCCGCTTCTTGAAAGCTGATTAGTTGCTCCTGCAATTCATCTGATTTGCTGGTAATATCAAATTCATCGACAAAATTTTTCAATTTGCCGTGATGCCGTTTTACTCCTGTGAAAACAAAGTGTGCAAATAGTGCTTTTTCAAAATCTGATAAGCTGGTGCTTTTTAAATAAGCTTTGGCCAATTCTTTAACAAACAAAGCAGAAACGAGTGCGTGGTTTTTTGGGCCAATTTGCTCGTGGTCTGGGCTAAGCAGGTAATGCTGGAAAAATTTGGTTCCTTTTCCTATGTCATGAAATGCACCGCAGATAAAGGCTAAGTTCTTTAGTGTTTCCTTTAATTCAGTATTTGCAAATACCTGCCGATTATTTTGGAAGAAAGAGAGGCAACTTTGGGCTACTTCTTCCAAATGCTTAATCAGTGGTTTACCTGGGTGCGAGTAAAGTGTCATAAGAAGGAGATGTTGCCGTATTGCTGTGCTTTGTAAATGTTGTTTAACTTTGCACGGGTAGTTTTTCCGTTCGTTTCCACCAGTACATCTGCATAGTCGGTTACTATTCGGTCTGCCCGCATTTCTATTGGCATAGTGTCTGAAGTATACCTGCCAGCTTCATAATCAAACTGGATAGGGTCGTTTCCTCTGACCTTGGATAAATTTATTGCCGTAACCACATCTTCATAATCGCCTGATTCTACTAATTCTGCCTGGCAAGTATCTATAAATGTAAGCTGCGCAGTGAACTGGCTAAGACCTAGATAAGGTGTAAAGTGCGTTCTGTTTTGCTTTACATTTTCGATTAGTTTCTGGAACAAGCCTTGGTATTCCCAAGAGATGAAAATTCGGAAAGAAGGATTCTTCAGGAGCTCAAACTCAATCTGGGTTCTTCGGTAAGTGTCTTTTATACTGCCTGTGGCGTCCTTGTCGTTGATGTTGAAGTAATCCCTGAAATTTTTCGTACTTACCAGGTTAAACCCAATGTTCGTTTTCTTTACAGGTGCCAGAATCTGTACCGCAATAGATGCGTTTTGTCGGGAAAGTAACTCAGGCAAGGGGATAGCACCTTCCTTATACTTATTGGGTCTTGTCTCGCGCTCTATTCCAACAATCGCCCCTATCAGACCTGCAATGGCAGGTCGTGTAGGGATAGAGTAGGTAAGGGGAGAAGTAGTGGTATTGAACTTTCGGAAATGCCCATACTCACTACTGATGTCAAAGATAAGAAAGTCCTTATAGTTCATCGAGATTCAGGATTTGCGCAGCGGGTTTAAATGCTGTTCCGTTATAGCGCATTATTAGCCTGGAATCTATCTTTAGCTCAACCGACTGAATTTTGTCTTTATGCGCTTTTATCTCTTCCAATACTTTTGTTACATCAAGCTCAAAATCGTCTACCTTGCGCAGGTGCATCTCATTTACATCTGGGTGGTGCAAAGACAGTCTCTGGCGTAAGCTTCCAATATAAAAAGGCTCTTTATAGGTTATGTGCAACAAGAACAAAGGAGCTTGCCCAAACTTGGAGCGAGAGATTAAGTTTTTAGTTCCTTCCCAGATTCCTTCCAGCAGCAGCTCTTTATCATCGGCAGACATTAATGAATATTTCGCTGCTTTTTCGTTGATGATACCGTTAAACCCGATGATGGCATAAGGTACTTTGTATTCAGTTCTGAAAGTTGCCTGCCCTTTTTTATCGCCTGATGCAAATGCTCCTGTACCTTGTTCCGTAATTATTTCTACTTTATTCAGGGAACGCCCCATTTGGAATTGAGTGGGGCCTGTTAATGTAATAGAGTCATTTTTTAAAGGCAACACTCCCCCGAAAGTTCTTACATCAACACACATGTCGAGTACTTTCTCCTTGCTTTCGCCAAAGGCGGTAGCGCGGCGTTTACCATCCGAAATATAAGTCTTATCACCATCTTGGTAGGTTGTTTCGCGTACGAAAATATCTTTGCCATTTTCGCCGTTGAAGCCTTTGTACTCAAACCAGTAATCGCGAATAGTGCGTTTTAAACGAACATCCGACACAATTACGGTGCTGTCCTCGGCATCGTAACGAGGACGATTTTCATTTAAAGGGTCGCCGTTAGGATTTGCATTTTCGATGTCATACAAGAATAAAATCTCGCTGCGGTTGTTGATTGTTTCTGCCATGGGTTTAGATATTTTCTGATGTTTCTAATTCTTTTTTAGATTTGAATTTATTGCCAAATTCCAAGCCTGCAACAAAATAGAAAGATAGTTCGTTGTTGGAGATTTTATTCAGGAGGTGGCTGTTCAGGATAAAGTACTCATCTACAAACTCTCTTAAGTTTCCATAAGCATAGAATCCCTGATATTGGGAGAGCTTACTTAGCGTTTCTATATAAATGCTTTTAAGAAGGTCAGCGCTTAAATTGTAGCCTCTAAGCTTCTTTTCGAAAGGCGTATTGCTCAGGCTTCTATTCTGAATGTTTAGCAGCAGGCGTACCATTATGCCAACAGCGAAAACTCCGACTTTATAATTTTCGTCGAGAAACCCTTTGTTTTGAACGATAAAGGCTTTTAGCTTCTCGAGGTCAAAGCTTTCCTTCTTTTCTTTTACCTCTGTATTGTCTTTTTCCATAAATATGTATTTGTCGTTAAAACTGATGATGCCTAAGTGCTGGAAGTATTTTAAAGTAAGATGTGCTTTAAGAATGGTTAAATAGGTATTCTCAACGTAGCCGTCTGAGCTCTGTATTTTGGAATAGTTTTGCCTGATAACCTGCATGAATTTATTAAACAGCACCTCCTTTGAAAGTGGCTGCCCCAGAAATACCTTCTGAATCAAATTATAAAAATCTTCCTCAAAAAAAGTCTTTAAAATTCCAAAGCTGAACCGTAAGTCGTGAGCTTCCTTTTTTATTATAAATGCTTTTAGGTATAATGGGCTTGAATTGACTATGGCAGGGATATCAACATACAATTTCCTGAAACGCGAGGGTAATATTTCCTCAAGTAGTAGCTTTATTTTAATTGCTTTGTTTTTAGGGTCTTCTTCATAAAAAAGCAGATTCAGGTTAAAGAAATTTTTCTCGTTGGCTATCAATTCCCCAAATCTTTCCTCGCTCCTTTTGATTTGTGAGCCTTTTGATGCTGATTCAAACTTATGTGAAAGAAGCATTTTGATGGCTTTGTCTAAAGCATTTGTATCTGTAGATAAAATCGTTTTAGGAATAATGTAATAAGACTTTCCGTAAAAGTTGCTGTTTAAATTATTTGTAATGAATGTTTTGCCTAACTCAAATTTTAGTGAGCAGTCGGTGCATATAGGATAATTTTTCCAATTATTCTTTTGCTCAAAAAAACCACTTACCATCCCAGGTTTGTCTACTGTAGCATACTTAAAAGGAGATGCGAAGCCATGTAGCGTATTTTTAATCTGATAGCAGATAGAGCATAAGTTGTTTTTGCCCTCTGATTTTACACTATATTTCTCAGATTTATCTTGTGACCCGCTAATAAGAAGTATGTCTTTTATAATATTGAAATCAGCTAAATATTTTTTTTCTCCATCAATCTCAATTATTATAGATAAGCCTGTAGCCAATTTTTCATCTTTGGATAATGTATTATATGTGTTTGATAATTCTTCTTTTATAAAATTTTTATTTTCTTCAAAGCACACCTGAAAAGCTTTAAATAAAGCTTTTTCTTCTTTGTAATTTGCTTCTCCTAGTTTTTTAATTAGTTTTTTTAACTGAATATCTTTGATTGTGTTAATCTTGGTCTCAACTTCATTGAGTTTAGTTGTAAATGTAATATCTCCCCCCCGGGCGGAACCTTTGCGATAAGCAAATTTCAAGAAGTTGGCTTTATTTACCTTTTCTAAATCAATGCCTTTGTATCTACATACATCCGAGTCACCTTCTTTAGAAATGCAAAACACAATGATAGCCATCCCATAATTGCCTTTTTTAGGAAACATGTTTTCAATAAACAGCTGATAAGGTTCTTTGTCAACTGCGATTTTTTGCTCCAATTCACCTATCTGAGATATCGCTTTATCTTGCATGGGCTTTAGTTTGTGCTGTTGATATGCTAATTATTTTGAACCTGTTTAGAGTTTTTCATGAACCGGCATTTAAAGCAATTCTTCTGGGGCAAGCGTCAACCAGCGCCATCGTTTTTAGGCTACTTTTATGAAAACAGGCAGAAAACAAGAGGCGGTTATTTGCATACTGGCGCAAGCATCTGCTTGTACCGCCGTTTTCAGGGTGTTTTTAGGAAAACAGGCGCAAAACTCTAAACAGCTTCTTTGATAATAAGCTAAAGATATGTTTTTCTTCCGAACAAAAATAGTAGTACATTAAAATATTTTTACAATAACAATACTTAACCTTCACTCCTTATTGTAATGGATACGGTTAAATATTACCCGAGCAAACGAAGTAGTACATGTTTCAATCCTTGCTCTAGTGGAAAACCTGCTCTGCTGGAAGAATGGAAGCGTAAGTTTACTAAATTCTCCAATAGAATAAGGATTGAAACGCTATTCATTTCATCAAATCCTGAATTGAACCTGATTCAGACTAAGGGCCGCCTACTCCAAAGACCTCGTCGCGTCCGCAGAACCTGCCAGCATCTGTGCCAGCCATGCAAAGTACAACCCATTGCGCCTCACTCAAAAAGGCGTTTTAAGCCTCCTTTCCCCAAACCAGCCCCAAAACGCATCAACCGGAACTCCCCTCTCCACGGGAGAGGGGCTGGGGGTGAGGTTTCTTTTTTTGCCTCTTTTCCAGAAAATACCCCAGAAACACTATCTTTGCGCTTCCATTGACAGCACCGGCAGTTTTGGGTACCTCCGCAAAGAAAAAAAACATCGTCATTTTCGCTTCCGGCTCCGGGAGCAATGCCCAGCGGCTGCTGGAGCAGTTTGAGCACCACCCGCAGATTCAGGTGGCGGCGCTTTTCTCCAACAACCCCGAGGCCTTTGCCCTGCAACGGGCGCAGAACTATGGCGTGCCCACCGCCGTCTTTGACCGGGCCGCTTTGCGGAGCGGAGAGGTGCAGGCGCAGGTGGAAGCCTATAATCCAGATTTGATTGTACTGGCCGGGTTCCTGTGGTTGTTGCCCGCCGCGTTTGTGCAGGCGTTCCCCCACAAAATCATCAACATCCATCCGTCGTTGTTGCCCAAGTTCGGGGGCAAAGGCATGCACGGCCAGCACGTGCACCAGGCGGTCATCAATGCCCAGGAGGCCGAAACGGGCATCACCATCCACTTCGTGAACGAGCATTATGACGAGGGCGCGCCCATTTACCAGGAGCGCTGCCGCGTGCAACCCGATGATACCTGCGAGACCCTGGCCGCCCGCGTGCTCACGCTGGAGCACCGGCACCTGCCCCGCGTGGTGGAGGAATTGCTCTCTTCCGGCCAAAACAGCCCCCAAACGCCCGCCGCCTAACCCAAACCAAAAGATGAAGCGACTGACACGGCCCTTACTGCTGCCCTTGCGGCAACCAACGTGTCATCTGCGGGCCTTTTCCGGGCTACTTTCTTTGAATTTCCTGTGCCAAACTCAACGCCAGTTCCTGATGAACAAAGTCAAGGAGCGGGATTTCTGTGTTCGTTTTCAATGGCTTCTTCCTCTCTAACCTACATTTTTCGCTACCTATATGAATTCCGTTAAAATCAAATCTGCCCTCATCTCAGTGTACTACAAAGACGGCCTGGAGCCGTTGGTGCGCGAGTTGCAGAAACAAGGCGTGACCTTTTATTCCACCGGTGGTACCCAGACGTTTCTGGAAGGCCTGGGCGCCGAGGTGGTGGCCGTGGACAGCGTCACGGATTACCCGTCCATTTTTGGCGGGCGCGTGAAAACCCTGCACCCCAAAATCTTCGGGGGAATTCTGCACCGCCGCGGTCACGAACAAGACCAGCAGGAAGTAGCGCAGTTTCAGATTCCGGCCCTGGATTTGGTGATTGTGGACCTGTACCCGTTCGAGGAAACCGTGGCGTCCGGCGCCGCAGAAGAAGACGTGATTGAGAAAATCGACATCGGGGGCATTTCCCTCATCCGCGCCGCGGCGAAGAACTTCCAGGATGTGCTCATCGTGTCTTCGCGCGAGCAGTACAGTGAGGTGGTAGAGCTGCTGCAAACCAAAGAGGGCAACACCGACTTAGCTGACCGCAAGCGGTTCGCGGCCAAAGCCTTTGATATTTCCTCGCACTATGACACCCACATCTTCCATTATCTGAGCCAGGAACAGGACTTGGCCCCCGCGTTCAAGCAGAGCCAGCGCCAAAGCCAGACCCTGCGTTACGGCGAGAACCCGCACCAAAGCGGCACCTTCTACGGCGATTTAGAAGCCCTTTTTGATAAACTGAACGGAAAAGAGCTGTCTTACAACAACCTGGTAGACGTAGATGCCGCCGTTCTTTTAATGGCTGAATTCGCTGATCAACCGGCCGTCGCCATTCTCAAGCACACCAATGCCTGCGGCGTGGCCGTCGCCGATTCTTTGCACCAGGCCTACGTGAACGCCCTGGCCTGCGACCCAATCTCCGCCTTCGGAGGCGTGATCATCACCAATAAAACCATAGACCTGGCTACCGCCGAAGAGCTGAACAAACTGTTCTTCGAGGTACTGATTGCGCCGGAGTTTGACCAAGATGCCCTGGAACTGCTACGGTCTAAGAAAAACCGCATCCTGCTGCGTCAGAAGCCCGTGCAAATGCCGTCCAAGCTGTTTAAAACCTTGCTGAACGGCGTAATTGAGCAAGACAAAGACCTAGCCGTTGAAACCGCCGCTGATTTCAAAACCGTGACCCAACGCGGTCCGTCTGCAGAAGAAGTGCAAGGCCTGGAATTCGCCTTGAAGGTTTGTAAGCACACCAAATCCAACACCATTGTGCTGGCCCGCGGAAACCAGTTGCTCGCCAGCGGTGTGGGCCAAACCTCCCGCGTAGATGCGCTGCGCCAGGCTATTGAAAAAGCCCAGGGCTTCGGGTTTGATCTGGAGGGGGCTGTCATGGCCTCAGACGCGTTCTTCCCGTTCCCAGACTGCGTAGAGATTGCCGCCGAAGCCGGGATCACCGCCGTGGTGCAGCCCGGCGGTTCCATCAAAGACCAGGATTCCATCCAGGCCTGCGATGCCCGCAACATGGCCATGGTCATGACCGGCGTGCGTCACTTCAAACATTAATCTCACTCATATTGATCAACAGAAAGCCCGGCCACTCAAGTAGAGGCCGGGCTTCGTTTTTGGCTTCTTTTCTGAAAATAGTTCTAAAACCCAATCACCTAAAGTGTCTTCCGTAACTAGTTAGAACCTCCTGGCGCAAGCGTCCGCTTGTGTCTGCCCGCATGGCAGATCATAAATGCCCGCGGACACAAGCGGACGCTTGCGCCAGAAAACCAAGGAAAGCAGGTAAATACCAGTTGGTGTAAAATGGGTAGTCCTTTAAAGTAATGATTTCACACGCGTCTGAGAGGCGAGCGGGTGTTCTGTTCTAGCATATCATTACTTTGAGGTTGTTTAGAGTTTTCAGACTGTTTTCCTAAAAACAGCCTGAAAACGGCGGTATAAACGGATGCTTGTGCCACTGTACAGATACCCTCTTGTTTTATGCCTATTTTCATAAAAACAGCCTAAAAATGCTGGCCTACATGGCCCCTCGCACCAGAGGAATTGCTTTAGATGCCGGTTAATGAAAAACTCTAAACAGGTTCTTTGCTAGAACTATCCTGAAACCGAGCCGGAGGGAACCAGATTTGGAGAACTTAAAGATCTGCGTTAAGGCAAGCCGATGATCAGCTTCCGTCCATAATATTTCTTCCGTTCTGCCAGTTATGTAGGTGAATGCCGGTGAAATGCGGCTGTTTTGGAGTTTTTCTACAGAAAATAGTCTAAAAGCTGAACTGTCTCACGCGCAAGCGTAATTATTAGCGGGAAATACGTAATTTCGCGCCATTAAAGTACCTTGTAGAGGAAATAGATTTCATATATAGCATTCTAACAGTGAATGCACCACAGACAAATAATGGGATTATTTAATTTTTTTACTTCTGATATAGCGATTGATTTGGGTACGGCCAATACCCTCATCATTCATAATGATAAAATTGTAGTTGACGAGCCTTCCATCATTGCCCTTGACCGCCGAACCAACAAAGTTCTGGCGGTAGGGCGTGAGGCGCAGCAGATGCACGAGAAAACCCACGAGAACATCAAAACCATTCGTCCGCTCAAAGACGGCGTCATCGCTGACTTTACCGCCGCCGAGATGATGATCAGAGGGTTGATCAAGATGATTGACAAAGGCAAGAAACGCCTGTTCCAGCCCTCGTACCGCATGGTGGTGTGTATTCCCTCCGGGATTACCGAGGTGGAAAAACGCGCCGTGAAAGACTCCTGTGAGCACGCCGATGCCCGCGAGGTCTGGATGATCCAGGAACCCATGGCCGCCGCCATTGGGATTGGGATTGACGTGGAGCAACCCATTGGCACCATGGTGGTGGACATAGGAGGCGGTACCACTGAGATTGCCGTCATTGCCTTGTCTGGGATTGTGTGCGACCAGTCCATCCGCGTAGCGGGAGACGTGTTCAACAAAGACATCTTAGACCACATGCGCCGCCAGCACAACCTGTTGATTGGCGAGCGGTCAGCGGAGAAAATCAAGATTGAGGTAGGGGCGGTGTTGACCGAACTGGACAACCCGCCCGCCGACTTTGATATCAGGGGCCGGGACTTGATGACCGGTATCCCGAAGGTGATCAAGGTAACGTACCAGGAAATCGCCATCGCGCTGGATAAGTCGGTGTCTAAGATAGAGGAGGCCGTTCTCAAAGCGCTGGAGATTGCGCCGCCGGAGCTGTCTGCGGATATTTACGATAACGGGATTCACCTCATTGGGGGCGGGGCGTTGCTCAGGGGCCTGGACAAGCGACTGGCCGCCAAGACCAAACTGCCCATCCACATTGCCGAAGACCCGTTAAGAGCCGTGGTGCGGGGCACCGGTGCGGCCGTGAAAAACATTGAAGCTTTCCGCAACGTGCTGTTGAGCTAAACACACGCGCCCATGCGGAAACTCTTTATTTTTATCTTCCGGATTAGGGCTTTTCTGGTGTTCCTGCTGTTGGAGGGCGTTTCTTTGTACCTCTTGTACCGAAGCAACACCTACCACAGTGCGGCCTTCTACCAGTCGTCTAACTATTACGTGGGGCGTGTGCTGGAGATCCAGAGCCAGGTGGCTGATTATTTCCGGCTGACGGAGGTAAACCAAGGCCTGGCGCAGGAGAATGCCCGTTTGCGCGGTCTGCTTACGCAAAGGAAGGAGCAGCAGTTAGATGACAGCTTGGGTACCGTCAAGGATTCCCTTTTTGTGAACGCCACTACAACTGACCCCCAGGATTCTCTCTTGGCGGTGCTGGATACGCTTGGCCCGGCGGTCTTCACCTACCGGCCGGCGCGGGTCACCAGCAATTCTGTGCGCGGGCTGAACAACCACCTGACCCTTAATGTAGGGACAGATGCCGGTATACAGGCGGGCATGGGCGTTTTAACCGCCAACGGGGTAGTGGGAAGAGTCAAAGCGGTGTCCAGGCATTACGCCACCGTTACCTCACTGCTGCACTCCCAAACGCTGATCTCGGTGAAACTGCGGCGGAACAAAAGCCTGGGTTCCATTAGGTGGGATACGGAAGATTCCAAAACGGCCAGTCTGCACTACATTCCGTTGAGCGAGAGAATCTTCAAAGGCGACTCTGTGGTGACTTCCGGGGCCGGGGGCATTTATCCGCCGGGTATTCTGGTGGGGCGCGTGGTAAGTGTGCGCAAAGAGCTTGACAAAAGCTTCTACACCATCTTGGTGCAGCTGAGCGTTGACTTTGAGAAACTGTCTTACGTGTACGTGGTAGAAAACAAACGCAAGCCCGAACTGGACAGCTTGCTGCTTAGATCAGGCATAACCGAAGGGAATGAATAGTTTTAGGTTCATACATGTCATTCAGTTTGTGGTCTTGATGGGCCTGCAGGTGCTGCTCATGCGCAACCTGGTGCTGTTTGAGACTGGGTTCTGCTTTGTCTACATCGGGTTTATCCTGTTCCTGCCCCTTGAGATAGACAAGGTCTTGCTGTTGCTGCTGGGCTTTGTCTGCGGGTTCACCATTGACCTTTTCTATGACACCTCTGGGATGCATGCCGCCGCTACGGTATTGATGGCGTACCTGCGGCCGTCTATGCTCAAATTGCTCACGCCCCGCGACGGGTATGAGGTCTCAGACCATGCCAGTTTGCCTTCTATGGGCTGGCTTTGGTTTCTTACCTACGGCCTGGCGCTTATCTTTGTGCACCATTTCACCCTATTTTTTCTGGAGCTCAACGGATTTAAACTGATAGGTTTTACGTTAGCCAAGATAGTCGCCAGTACATTGTTCACCGGAACCGTACTGGTGATCTTCCAAATGTTATTTTTTGAGCGAAGGGCAAGAGGTTTTAGATGAAGTACTTAGAAGGCCGCAAATACGTCATTCAAGCAATTTTTATAGCGATAGGGGCGGTTTATCTCATCAAGCTTTTCTACATACAGGTACTGGACAGCAGCTACAAAACCGCCGCCGAAAGCAATGCCATGCGCCGGGTGGTGCAGTATCCGTTCAGAGGACTGGTGTATGACCGCCACGGAACCCTGCTGGTGGAAAATACTCCCGTGTATGATTTAATGGTAGTACCCAAAGAAGCCCGTGCCATTGATACCCTCAAATTCTGCCAATTGGTAGGCATGACCTTGCCCGAGTACCGGGAGAAAATCACCGCCGCCAAGAAATACTCTTACGTGAAACCGTCGCCGTTTCTACAGCGGCTCACCAACGCCGAGTTTGCGGCCATCCAAGACAACCTGGTAGATTTCCCGGGGTTCTACATCAATGCCCGTACCGTGAGAAGTTACCCGCATTCCAGCCTGGCGCACGCCTTGGGCTATATTGGGGAGATCAGCCCAAGGCAGTTGGAAGATAGCTCTTACCACGGCTACCGCCAAGGCGATTACCTGGGCATCAGCGGGATTGAGCGGGAGTATGAAAAGTACCTGATGGGCAAGCGGGGGGTAAAATACACCATGGTAAACGTGCGGGGCATTGAGAAAGGCTCTTTCAAAGACGGCGCCTATGACACGCTCTCTGAGGCCGGGCAGAACCTGGTGACCACCATTGACCTCAAATTGCAGGAATACGGCGAGAAACTTATGTCGGGCGGGAAGGTAGGCAGTATTGTGGCCATTGAGCCCCAAACCGGCGAGATCCTGGCTCTGGTGTCGGCGCCGTATTTTGATCCATCGCTGCTGACCGGAAAGGAGTTGGGGAATAACTACATGAAGTTGCTCCGTGACCCTGCCAAACCGCTGTTCAACCGTCCGCTAATGGCCACGTACCCGCCGGGCTCCATCTTCAAACTGGCGCAGGCCCTGATTGCCATGCAGGAAGGCGTGCTCACGCCAGAGACGGGCTACGCGTGCAACTGGTCTCTGGTGAAGTGTTCGCACCGGCACCCGTACGCGTCTAACCTGTACATTGCCATTGAGCACTCCTGCAACCCTTATTTCTACCAGGTGTTCCGCTCGGTGGTGAACCGGGGCAAGTACCGCAACGTGTACGAAGATGCCCGCCAAGGCCTGGACAACTGGAACAAGCACATCAAGACGTTCGGGTTTGCCAGCAGCCTGGACATAGACTTGCCCGGCGAGAAAAAAGGAATGATGCCGAATGCCAACTTCTACGACCGCATCTACAAACGCGACGGCTGGAAATATCCTACTATTTACTCGGTGAGCATTGGGCAGGGCGAGACGGGCGTAACCCCGCTGCAGATGGCGAACTTTGCCGCCACCATCGCCAACCGGGGGTTTTACTACAAGCCCCACATTGTGCGCTCCGTGGGAGAAAATGGAAAACCGCTGCCCGAGTACTTGGTGAAGAATTACACATCCGTAGATCCTATGTATTTTCCGCCGGTGGTGGACGGCATGCAGTTGGTGGTAGACAAAGGAACCGGCAGAAACGCCAGCTTAAAGCACATAGGCGTGACCGTGTGCGGAAAAACCGGCACGGTGCAGAACCCCCACGGCAAAGACCACTCGGTGTTTATTGCCTTTGCCCCCAAAGAGAACCCTAAGATTGCCATTGCGGTGTACGTAGAGAACGCCGGGGGCGGGGCCATTGCCGCCGCGCCCATGGCCAGTCTCATGATTGAAAAATACCTCACAGATACCGTGAAGACCACCCACCGCAAGCGTTGGGAAGCAGACATGATCAGCGGTGGTTTCTACAAATGGTCTGATTAGCGAAAGAGAAATGCGCACTTCCTATAAAATTGCCAACAACATAGACTGGGTCACCATTGGGCTGTACCTGCTCATGGTCACGCTGGGCTGGATGAACATCTACGCGGCCGTCTACAACCCAGAGCACGTCACCAGCATCTTTGACTTCACCCTGAACTCGGGCAAGCAATTGGCCTGGATTGGCACGTCGCTGGTGATCATCATCATGTTGTTCGCCATTGACTACAAGGCGTATGACTCGCTGGCCTACGGTATTTACTGGTTTGTGATTCTAGTGCTGTTGGGTACCTTGCTGTTGGCTTCGCCGATCAAAGGCTCCCGCTCCTGGCTCGTGATCACTGAGTCTGTGCGCTTGCAGCCCGCCGAGTTCGCCAAGTTCGCCACGGCCCTGGCGGTGTCTAAGTTCATGAGCAACATCAACCTGCGGCAACAGAACTGGAAAGACCAGGCCAAACTGGCGGGGCTGACGCTGTTGCCGCCCATCATTATCGTTCTCCAGAACGAAACCGGTTCTGCGTTGGTGTTCGCGGCCTTCACGCTGGCGTTCTTTAGGGAAGGAATGTCGCCCCTGATTCTCATCATTGGCGCGGTAGCCGTATTTGTCTTTGTGCTCACGCTCCTGATTCCGCAGTGGTACCTGGCGGGCATTATTACGGTCTTGATGGGGGCGTACCTCTGGCTCAACTTCCACCGGATTAAGCGGTACCTGCCCACCTACATAGGCATGTGGGCGGTCATTCTGGCGGTGGTGTTCAGTGTGACCTACTTTATTGACAACGTTTTGCAGGAGCACCAGCAGAACCGGATCAAAGTATTGGTAGACCCTGAGATTGATCCTTTGGGTGTGGGCTGGAACGTGACCCAATCCAAGATAGCCATCGGCTCTGGCGGCTTCTTCGGCAAAGGCTTTCTGGAAGGTACCCAAACCAAATTCGACTTCGTGCCCGAGCAAAGCACCGACTTTATCTTCTGCACCGTGGGCGAAGAGCACGGCTGGCTGGGCAGCCTGGTCATCATCGCCTTATTCATGGCCTTGCTGACGCGCATCATCCATGTGGCCGAGCGGCAGCGGTCGGTGTTTGGGCGTACCTATGGGTACTGCGTGGCTTCCATCATCTTTTTCCATTTTCTGGTGAACGTGGGCATGACCATCGGGCTGGCCCCGGTAGTGGGCATTCCGCTGCCGTTCTTCAGCTACGGCGGATCGTCTTTGTGGTCTTTCACCATTCTGCTGTTCATCCTGCTCGCCATTGATGCCCACCGCAAACTAGATCTGGGCCGAGGGTAAGCCGCGTAGCAGGTAGCACGTATCAAGTAGCAAGATATTCTTCTGTTTTTAGCCTGTTTTTAGGAAAGTGGGCTCAAAACAGAAGTGCAGGAGACGCTCGTAGAGCCTTCGGGCACCACAAGTTATTTTGAGCTGCTAACTGCCTCTGGCGCGAGTTTTTAAACTCGTGCCAGAGGATGATGCGAGTCCCCAGACTCGCCGAGAACCACAAGCAATATCGTTGTGCGTAGAGTTAGCGTCAGCGCTCTACGCACCAACGGACAGCCAATCTCCTGATTGGCGAAAAGGGAAGGCAATCGACACAGACGTTCGCAGGTTCTCCGAACGCTACAAGGTCTTGTCAGTTAACAGATAAACTAAAAACGCCTGCCTCTTCTATAGAAGAGGCAGGCGTTTTTGGCTTGTTTTGGCAAAAGTAGGCGAAAAGCTTACGCGAATTTTCGTTCAATCAGCTTCGTCAGTTTTTGCACGTGTTCTTCTTTGCGGCTCCAGTTGTATTTGCTGCCTACTTCCTGCACCAGGTACTGCTTGGCCAGGTCTGGGTTTCCATATTCATCCAGGTTTTTGATGACGGCATGGTAGGCCATGTTGTCGCCTTCAAACAGCTCGTTGATGAACGAGAACCGTTGGTTAATGGAGATGGCCTCTTTCAAAGAACCTATTTTCTGATCCTGCTGCCGGTCGGCCATGGAAACTGCCACGGGTTGTTTAAAGCGTTCGTTCAGGGTGGGCCGTTGCTCAGGGGTAAAGCGCTCGTTCAACTTAGGCTCAGCGTGCAGCGTGGGCCGGAAGCTGGGCTGCGTGCTCACCACGTGCGTACTAACTGCCGGGGCTGGTGTAGGAGTCGGGGCGGCTACCGTTGGGAACAGATCCTCTACCTGTAGCGGCTGCAAGGCATTGAACCTACCCACCAACTCATCCACTGACATCCGCTCGGCTTCGTGTTCGGCCAGAAAGCGGTTGAGCCTGGGAATTACCTGATGGCGGTCAAAGCTGCCGTTGGCCAACGTATCCAAGAACTGGCGGTACACGTCTCTGTCAATATCCTGGTACTTGAGGCTCTCCTGCAATTTGGCCACCGAGAGATCATCCAGGCGCATGAATTTCTCCTCAAACACCGCCACCGGCTCCAATACGGTGCGTAAGGTGTCTTGGATGGCCTTGAGCAGCAGCGGCTCAAAATGCGGGCGTTTGATGGAAATCTTACGGGAAAGCACGTTCATGAACTGTACCAGGGCGTCTTTCACCTCGGGGTGTTCAAAATCAAAGTACGGGCTGCGCAGGTTGGCCATTTCATGGTTCCAGAGCGTGAGCAGCTCTCTAATCATGTACAGGTTCACCTGTTTGATAGGGGTAAAGGAGATCAGTTGTTGGGCGGTAACGTTCTCATGATGAGCAAAATGTTCTTCGCTGAGGCGTTGGGCAAGGGCCTGGCTGTACTGTGCCAAGCGTATTTGATTATATTTGTCTTTCATTGGAGGAAGCATACGCTCGTAAATATAGCGAAATATGGCCGAATTAACGGTTCAAAATCTAGGTGGAGTTGTGGTGAACGTAGCCCAGGGACAAACGGTTCTGGCCGCCCTGCAAGCCGCCAGAATGGATTGGATGCACGCCTGTGGCGGCAAAGGCCGCTGTACTTCCTGCCGGATGATTGTGCTGGCCGGCGCCGAGAACCTGGCCCCAGACACCGCCCCCGAAACGCGTTTCCGCCACAACGGCCGCCTCCGTCCCAACGAACGGCTCACCTGCCAAGCCCAACTCACCGGCCCCGTCACCTGCCGCGTCCCCCAACAAACGAAACTCCCCCACATTTCTTATACTCAATGAGGGATTGGAAGATGTGGAGATTTGAAGATTAGAAGATGTGGAGATTTGAAGATGTGGAGATGTGAAAATGTGAGATTTAATTAGAGTCATTTCCTCATTTTCCAATCTTCAAATCTTCAAATCACTCACTTCTAATAACTGTGTGGAAAAATTGTGCATTAGCTAAGGGCAGGCGGCTAGTACCTTCGCATTAGTTCAAGTGTGTTAGTGGCAGAAGCCTTTCAAAGAAATAGCACATTAGCACCTTAAGAAATTAGCACATTAAGTTATGTTCATAGAACCCCGGGTGGGAAACCGCCAGCAAGGCCAGCGGAGAGGTTGGATAGAAGTGATTTGCGGGTCTATGTTCTCGGGGAAAACCGAAGAGTTAATCCGGCGGCTGAACCGCGCCAAGATAGCCAAACAGTGCGTCGAGATATTCAAACCGGCTGTTGATACCCGTTACCATGATGTAGACGTGGTTTCCCATAATGCTACCAGCATCCGTTCCACGCCCATCCAGTTCGCCAACGACATGCTCCTGCTGGGCAGCGGCTGTGATGTATTAGGCGTAGACGAAGCCCAGTTTTTTGACGAAGCCATTACTGAAGTCTGCGTCCATCTCGCCAACTCCGGCGTGCGCGTGATTGTAGCCGGCCTGGACATGGACTACCTGGGCAAGCCCTTCGGCCCCATGCCCGCCTTGATGGGCGTAGCCGAATACGTGACCAAAGTACACGCTATCTGCGTCCAGTGCGGCGACATCGCCTCCTATTCCTTCCGTAAAGCCGCCTCCCAAGAGAAAGTCCTCCTCGGTGAAACCGACAGTTACGAAGCCCGCTGCCGCCACTGTTTCCAGGAAGGCCTGAAAGGGAAATTCTAAAGTGAGTTCTGAGTCTATAGTTCTGAGTCCTGAGTCAGGCAAAAACCGTTTTAACCCTTAAATTCTGAGAAACAGGGTAAAAACGGTTTTTCCGTTTTTACCAGAAGACAATCCTTTCTGGCATTGGCAGCAATGTGGCACCTAATTTACGGTACCTGATTCTGTAGGGGCAATCCCTTGTGGTTGCCCTTTCCCATTCCTGGGCTATTTTTCAGAGATGTGTACGGACAGGTCGCGACCTGTCCTACTACGCCAGAAAACATTCTTAAGCTAACTAAAAAGGGCAATCACAAAGGATTGCCCCTGCTAGCTTATTTCTTGCCTGTTTTCTGGAAAACAGCCCCAAAACGGAAATTTGAATCCCGTTTAACAAATGGTTACATTTAGTATTCCAATCTAACAAACAACCGCTTACATCATGAAAAAGAGGTTTCTAGCCGTGTTGGCTCTTTGCTGCGCCAGTAGCATGGGTGCCATGGCCCAAACCCAAACTCCCCTTTGGCTCAATACCCCCGCCATCTCACCAGACGGGCAAACCATTGTCTTCAGTTATAAAGGAGATCTTTACAAAGTACCTGCCGCAGGAGGGAACGCCACACCGTTAACCATGCACGAGGGCTACGAGTACATGCCCGTGTGGTCGCCGGACGGAAAGCAGATTGCCTTTGCCTCTGACCGCTACGGAAACTTTGATGTGTTTGTAATGCCTGCCCAGGGCGGCGCAACCAAACGCCTCACGTTCCATTCTTCCTCTGACGTACCCACCGATTTCACCCCAGACGGAAAGAGCGTGCTTTTTACCTCGGCACGGCTAGATGCGGCTTCCAACGCCATGTTCCCTTCCGCCACGTTCTCTGAACTGTACAGTGTCTCTCTGGGCGGCGGAAGAAACGCCATGCTCTTGACTACGCCCGCCGAGGCCGCCAAATACAGCGCCGCCGGCGATATGTTGGTCTACCAAGACAAAAAGAGCCTGGAAAATAACTTCCGGAAACACCAGACCTCTTCCTCTGCCCGTGACCTTTGGAGCTACAACACCAAAACCAAGCAGCACACCAAACTCACCGACAATGTGGGCGAAGACCGTCAGCCGGTGTTCGGGCCGAACGGGCAGGACGTGTATTATCTGAGTGAGCAGCCCAACGGCACCTTCAACGTGCGGAAGATGAGTTTGCAAAACCCCAGGCAAAGCACGGCGGTCACCAACTTCACCAAGCACCCGGTACGCCACCTGAGCGGTTCCAAAGACGGGGTTCTGTCTTTCACCTACAACGGCGAAATCTATACCTTAAAGCCCGGTGCCCAACCGCAGAAAGTAGCCATCCAACTGTATTCAGACATCCGCTCTAACCCCGAGACGGTATTGCCCATCTCCGGTGGCATGACCGAGATGGAGGTATCGCCGAACGGCAAGGAAGTGGTGTTTGTGAACCGGGGCGAAGTGTTTGTTTCCTCAGTGGAAGGCGGCATTACGCGGCGCATCACCAATACGCCAGAGCAGGAGCGGAGCGTCAGTTTCTCGCCAGACGGGCGTAAGATTCTGTACGCCAGTGAGCGCGACGGCAGTTGGAACATCTATGAAACCAGTCTGGTGCGGAGCGCCGAGCCTTATTTCTACGCTTCCACGGTTTTGAAGGAAGAGCCGGTTATTGCTACAGCGGCAGAGGAATTCCAACCGGCATACTCGCCAGACGGCAAAGAAGTAGCGTACCTGGAAGAGCGCGTGACGCTAAAGGTAGTGAACAAGGTTACCAAACAGGTGCGCACCATTCTGGGGAACTCCAATAATTACTCGTACTCAGACGGAGACCAACACTTTGAATGGTCGCCGGACGGCAAGTGGTTTTTGGTGCAGTACAACCAGGCCAAGCAATGGATTGGCGAAGTAGGCATGATTTCAGCCAGCGGCAAAGGAGAAGTAATTAACCTGAGCCAGAGCGGCTACGCCGAGCGCAATCCGCAGTGGATGATGGGAGGCAAGATGATCACGTATTACTCTAACCGCGAAGGGCTGAGAGGCAACGGAAACAACTCCGGCACCGGCGATATCTATGCGCTCTTCACTACGCAAGACGGTTTTGACCGCTTCAAACTGAGCAAAGAAGACTTCACGCTGCTGGAAGACCTGGAGAAACGCGAAACCGAAGCCGCCGCCCAGACCGAGAAGTCTGACCCCAAAGCCAAAGGAAAAAAAGGCGAGAAGTCTAAGACCGCTGCGCCGGTGGGCATGACCCTGGAACTGGACAATCTGCCTCAACGCAAAGCCCGCTTAACCGCTACTTCCTCAGACTTGGCAGACGCCGTGGTGACCGCCAAAGGCGACCGCATGTTCTACCTGAGCCGCTTCGAGAAAGGCTATGACCTGTGGGTCACCAACCTGCGCGACAATGACACCAAACTGCTGGCCAAATTGGGCGCAAGGGGCGGTGACATGGTCATGAGCAAAGACGGAAAGAACCTGTTTGTCTTAACCGAAGGCAAAATCCTGAAGGTGGATACCGAAACCGGCAAGCAAGAGACGCTCAAAGTGAACGGCGAAATGAACCTGAACGCCGCCGCTGAGCGCGCCTACATGTATGACCACGTGATTAGGCAGTTGGAAAAGAAGTTCTACGTGAAAGACCTACACGGCGTAGACTGGAAAGCCAATACTGAAAATTACCGCCAGTTTCTGCCCCACATCGCCAACAACTATGACTTTTCTGATTTGTTGAGCGAGTTGCTGGGCGAGTTGAATGCCTCGCATACGGGCGGGCGTTACAGCCATCGGGCTACTAATCCAGACGCGACGGCTTCCCTGGGTTTGTTCTATGACGAGCAATACACTGGCCGGGGCCTCAAAGTGAAAGAGGTCATCAACCTGAGTCCGTTTGACCGGGCCAGCTCAAAGGTGAAGCCGGGCATGGTCATTGAGAGAATTGACGGCCAAGCCATTGAAGACAACACCGATGTAGACCAGCTCCTGAACCGGAAGTCTGGTAAATACACGCTGGTTTCTTTGTTTGACGAGAAAACCAAGAAACGCTGGGAAGAAACGGTAAAGCCTATCTCGGGCCCCGAGTTGAGCGAACTGCTGTACCAGCGCTGGGTAGAGAACCGTCGCAAAGAAGTAGACCGCTTATCTGGCGGAAGGTTGGGTTATGTGCACATCAGGGGCATGAACGATGCCAGCTACCGCACGGTGTATGAAGAAGCCTTGGGCAAAAACGCCACCAAAGAAGCACTGGTGGTAGACACCCGCTCCAACGGCGGCGGAAACCTGCACGACGACCTCATCAGCTTCCTGAACACCAAGCAATATGCCGAGTTTATTCCCCGCGGCCAGCACCTGTCAGACGAGCCCCGCAACAAATGGACGAGACCATCTATCGTGGTCATGAACGAAAGCAACTATTCAGACGCGCACATCTTCCCGGTACTGTACAAAGAACTGGGCCTGGGTAAAACCGTGGGGATGCCCGTGGCCGGAACCGGTACCTTTGTGTGGTGGGAAACCTTGATTGACCCCACCATGGTCTTCGGGATTCCGCAGATTGGGTACCGCACCTTAAGCGGTGGCAAGTTCCTGGAGAACTCCCAATTGGAGCCAGACTACCTAGTAGCCAACGACCCAGCCGTAGTAGCCCAAGGCCGCGACCAGCAACTGGAGAAAGCCGTGGAAGTGCTGCTGTCAGAATTGCCTGCCAAGAAGTAAAAGATCTTTAGGCGAATTGGAAAGGCAAGCCGTGCGCCAGTATTTTATTGGATCACCCTACAATACCTGCGCGCAGCTCCTACGAGTGTCTACGCCAATACTGTTTCAAGCCTGTTTTCCGCAGAACGGTTCTAAACCTGTGAGGTCTCCAAGACCTCACAGGTTTTCGCGTTTTACGCCCGTTTCCCGTAAAACAGCCCCAAAACGCATCAGCGGGGCTGAGGTCTCCTGCGGAAGATGATGAATTGACCTGAAAGGTTCATGCAGCCCCTGGTCAGGTATTGAGTATAAACCCAAGGAGAAGCCCACTTCCAGAAGAGTGGGTTTTCTGTTTTCTGCTTGTTTTTCCAAAAACAGGTAAAAAACGCAAGGCCGTTTTCACGTATAGCCTTTACCACCAATTTTGCAAACCATGGCTATTGTGCAGAACAACATCACCGTCTTCGGGGAGGAAATCATTGACCAGAGTGCCATTGAGCAGCTGAAACGGTGCGTGGGCGAAGAAGACCTGGGCGTGCTCACCGCCGATGCCCACTACGGGTACGCGCATCCCATCGGCGGGGCCGTGGCCTATAAAAACAAAGTCTCCCTTTCTGGGGTAGGCTTTGACATTGGCTGCGGAAACAAAGCCGTGCGCACCGATATCAGGGCGGCCGATGTGAAAATCTCCCGGGTGATGGACGAGATCGTACGCACCATCGGGTTTGGCGTGGGCAGACCTAATCCCCAACGCATTGACCATCCCGTGTTGGAGCATATCAAAAAAGCCGAGTTCAAGCCCCAGCGCGAACTCCGCAAAGTGGCCACCGAACAACTGGGCACCGTAGGCAGCGGCAACCACTTCGTTGATTTGTTTGAGGACGAGAAGGGCTATCTGTGGGTGGGCGTGCACTTCGGTTCCAGAGGGTTCGGGCATAAGACGGCCTCGGGGTTCATCGCGCTTTCGCAGGGGCTCAGCTTTTTTGACAAAGCCAAGGAAGGCTCCATGGATGCCCCTCCCATTCTGTTTGACATTGATTCTGCGCTTGGGCAGGACTACATCGCCGCCATGCATCTGGCGGGCGAGTACGCTTATGCCGGACGGGATGTGGTAGTGGAGCAGGTCTTGGGCATCTTAGGGGCCAAGGCTACCGAAGTCATCCACAACCACCACAATTTCGCGTGGTTTGAAAAACACCAGGGCGAAAATTACTGGGTGGTGCGCAAAGGCTGTACCCCCGCGTTCCCCGGCCAGAAAGGCTTCATCGGGGCCAATATGTTTGACAATTCCGTCATTATTGAAGGGGTGGAGAACGAACTTTCCGTCCGGGGGTTGTATTCCACCGTGCACGGAGCGGGTCGTTTGCTTAGCCGGAGGGCCGCCGCCGGTAAAACCAAGTGGATCAGAGACAAGAAAGGCGTGAAGCGGAAAACCGTCGTCTCGCCGGGGCTGGTAGATTTTGAGGCCGTTCAGCAGCGCATGAAAGCCAGAGGCATAGAACTCCGGGGCGCCGGGGCCGATGAGGCTCCCGAGGCCTACAAGAAACTGGAAGACGTACTCAAGTACCAAGGCAACACCATCAAGATTCTGCACACGCTTAAACCCTTGGGCGTGGCCATGGCCGGGGAAGATGTGTATGACCCTTACAAAGATTAAGATCGGCGAAGGTAACCACCCCCAACTCCTCCTAAGAGCATGTTTAAATTTCATTTTTGCGCTACAAACGGCCATAAAAAGAACCTGCGTTCGCCTTTTTCTCGCCCCGTAGCGCTGCTACGCGGCTCAAAAAACGCTTCCGCAGAACCTTTCTCTGGCCATTTTCGCCGGCAAACCTGAAATTTAAACAAGCTCTAAAGTAGGAGGGGAGCTTTTGCGCAGCTTCACCCAAAAAAGCTGTTTTGGGCATATTTTTCAGAAAACGTGCCCAAAACGTCCCCCATCCCTGCCAAGCTAATTTTGTAGGGAATTTTAAAAAGTTGCTGTTCGGGATTTCCAATCCCTGACTACGCCGTTAGCAAAAGTTTTCCTATAAGGGGAGCCTTCAAAGTGCCTGCCCTGTTCTAGCCTTTCCTTTGATCTCAGAATTACAAGTTCCTATTTCCCCAGGGGCGGTGAAGGGTTCCCCTCGCCTTGGGCAAGGCAGCGGCTAGGGGTAGGTGGGTATGGTATTTTTCTTATATTTTTAACCTATACGCGTGCAAATGAGTAAATATAAAGAGGGGCTTTGCAGGAAATGAAGGTGGCTTACCGCTTTCGCAGAGGAGGGAAGCAAATCCTCATCCTCGCCCCTTGTCTACTTTACCAAAACATGTACGATGCCTAAAACGATCATCATCTCTAACCGACTTCCCATCAAAGTTCAGCGCACCGAAAACGGATTGGCCTACGAGACCAGCGAAGGAGGCCTGGCTACGGGGTTAGGTTCCATCTATAAAACCGATGACAACATCTGGATTGGCTGGCCCGGTACTTTCTTCACCGATGCCGCCGAGCAAGACCAGGTCACCAAAGACCTGTCTGAACAAAGCATGCAACCGGTTTTCCTGACGGAAAGTGAGATCCGGGATTTCTACGAAGGATTTAGCAACGAGACCCTGTGGCCCTCTTTCCATTACTTCAGCCAATACGCGGTGTATGATGATTCTTACTGGGAGGCGTACCAGCAGGTGAACCGCAAGTTCTGCCAGGCCGTGATGGAGCACGCCCAGCCCGGTGATACCATTTGGGTGCACGACTACCAATTGCTCCTTTTGCCAGCCCTGGTCAGGGAGAAGTTGCCAGACAGCACCATCGGCTTTTTCCAGCACATTCCGTTCCCGTCGTTTGAGGTGTTCCGGCTGCTGCCTTGGCGCGAGCAGATCTTACTAGGCATGCTGGGTGCCGACCTGGTGGGTTTCCACACCTATGACGATGCCCGGCACTTCCTGAGTTCGGTGAGCCGCATTGTGGGCTGGAGCATCACGCAGAGCCTTATAGACAACGGCAACCGCCAGATCATGGTAGATGCCTTCCCCATGGGCATTGACTACGAAAAATACGCTTCCCTGGCCGCTTCTGAAGAGATGAAGGAAAAACTGACCGAGTACCGTGAAGCCCTGCATGACCAGAAAGTGATGCTGTCCATTGACCGCCTGGATTACTCCAAAGGCATTCCGCAGCGCCTCAGAGCCTTTGAATTACTGTTGCACGAGCATCCAGAGTTCCGGGAGAAAATAACGTTGTTCATGCTGGTAGTGCCCTCCCGTGACCAGGTGGAGAAATACCGGGAGTTAAAGGAAACCATTGACGAACTGGTGGGCCGCATCAACAGCTCTTACCGTACCATCACCTGGAACCCCATCCAGTACTTTTATCGCTCGTTCCCCATTGAGGAGCTATCGGCGTTGTACGCCCTGGCAGACATCGCCCTGGTGACGCCCATGCGCGACGGCATGAACCTGGTCTGCAAAGAATTTGTGGCCAGCAAGCTAGACCAGAAAGGCGTCTTGATTTTAAGCGAGATGGCCGGTGCCGCCCGTGAATTGTCAGATGCCCTTCTCATTAACCCCAATGACTTGGGCAAGTTGGTGCAGGCCATGCGCGAGGCCATGGTAATGCCAGAGGAGGAACAGAAACTCAGAATACAGCACATGCAGGCCATTATCAAGCACTATGACATACACCACTGGGTGAACATTTTCATGAACCGGCTGGAGTACATCAAGCTGAAGCAGATGAGCATGGCCACCCAATACTTGTCTGCGGAAGAACGGGACGAGCTTCTGGAGGCGTACCGCAAGGCCAACCAGCGCATTCTGTTCCTGGATTACGATGGCACGCTTACCTCTTTCACCAACAATCCCCAGCACGCCAGCCCAGATGAGGAGTTGCTGCAGGTGCTGGGGTGCCTGGCCCAGGAAGAAAACAACAAGGTCGTCATCATCAGTGGCCGGGACCGGGCTACGCTGGAAGAATGGCTGGGGCACCTGGACGTGGACATCATCGCGGAACATGGGGTATGGGGCCGGGCGCGCGGGAAGGAGTGGCAGATGCTGCATCAGCTCTCCAGCGGCTGGAAAAAAGAAATCAGGCCTATTCTGGAACTGTTGGTCAGCCGCACGCCGGGTTCTTTCATTGAAGAAAAAGACTACTCCCTGGTGTGGCACTACCGAAAAGTAGACCCGGGCCTGGGCGAGTTGCGTGCCCGGGAACTGAGCAACCATTTGCAGTACCTGGCCTCCAACATAAACCTGCAGGTCATGGAGGGCAACAAGGTGCTGGAGATCAAGAACGTGGAGGTGAACAAAGGGCTGGCCGCCTTGAACTGGCTGGAAGAGCACCCGCCTGGGTTCCTGCTGGGCATTGGCGATGACCGCACCGATGAGGATATGTTCAAGATAATGCCGAAGGAGGCCTACACCATTAAGGTAGGGAGCAAACGCTCCCTGGCCCGTTTCAATGTGGACAACACCAAAGAGGTGCGCCTGCTCTTACAGGCCATGTGTGCTGTGGAAGAGTAAACCTGGCTACAAGCCTGTTTTTAGCCTGTTTTTGTGAAAAGTAGGCGAAAACAGTGATGACTCATACCCTTTGTCAGTTCCTTTCTGCACTTTGGCTTCTGCCTGGGTCTAACTTCTTTAGAGCGATTGGTTGGAGCACGCCTTACGGTGTTCCCTTGGGTTGGCCGCTTGTTGCGTAGGTATTGGTGGGCGCTTGGAATATGCTGTTCCCTTGGCTTTTCTGTTTGTTCCGTGGGTGCAAATACTGTATTGTTTCATCTTTGGCGGTATGCGCTCACGGCCGCGGGGCCCCGTCTTCCCCTCTCGCACTGCCCTTTCGGCCTGAGGAGTCTGTTCTTCTTAGTAGAAGTCTATCCATGGCCAAAAGCGAGGCGCGCTCGGGGAAGACTGGAACTGGCGAAAGTAGCAGCAGTTTGCAGGTGGGTTCTTGTTATTTTAATTGGACTTCCGCGCCATAGTAGGTATAGCCCTATTCTCCTGCAGAGGCGTAGAGGTGTGGGTACTCCTCCGCCATTTCCCGCTAAGTCGCATACCATCCAATAACTGTAATAAACCACTGACCTTCCGCAGGAAATAGCCTAACTCCCTTCCCCGAAGAGAGGAGCCCCACTGATGCGTTTTGGGCCTGTTTTGCGGAAACCAGGCCGGAAACGCAGAAACCTATGAGGTCTTGGAGACTTCACAGGTTTAGAGTTAACTGGCGCAAGACTCCAGTCTCGTGACAAAGGATGAAGCGAGTCTCCAGACTCGCCGGGAACCACCGGCCGGATGGTGTAAGGTTGGTAAATAACAGAAAGGGCCCGCCAATTGGCGAGCCCTTTCTGTTAGAGTGCTACTGCTTTTATAACAGGAACGATGGTTTGTCCAGCCGTTTGGAGATGCGGTAGGCGGCGTTCAGCAAACCCACGTGGCTGTACGCCTGCGGGAAGTTACCCCACTGGCTGCCATCTTTGGAGTCTACGTCTTCGCTGAGCAGGCCTAAATGGTTGGTGTACTGCAAGATGTTCTCAAACTCTGCGGTGGCTTCCTCTACGCGGCCCACGCAAGCCAGCGCCTCAATGTACCAGAAGGCACAGATGAGGAAGGTGCTTTGCGGCACGCCGAAGTCATCGGCGTGTTTGTAACGGTAGAAGAGTCCCTCAGGGGTTTTGAGTTCTTTCTCCATAGCCTCCAGGTGGGTTTTGGCTCTTTCCGAGGCAGGATCCAGGTAGTGCATCATAATCAACTGCAGCGTACTGGCGTCCATGTGGTTTTTCCCGATGGCCTGCGTGTACACGCCTTGCGCGGGGTCAAAGCATTCCTCTATCTTGGCGGCGGCTTCGTCCATGAGTTTGGTGGCCAATTGGCCCAGTTCCTCGTCGCCCATGTAGCGGGCCGCGCTGGCGGCCGCCGAGGCTCCGGCCCAGTGGAAGAGGTAGGTGTAGCAATGGTACTGCGCAAAATCCCGGAACTCCCACAAACCGGCATCGGGCTCGTGCATGGTGTCGCGAATTTTGTACAGCGTCTTGTAGATGAGTTTCTGTGACTCAATCCGTTCGGCGTCATTGAAGCGTCGGTCTACATAGAGCGGGAGCAGGGCTACCAGAATCTGGCCGTAGACATCGTTCTGAATGTGCGTGTAGGCATCGTTCCCGATGCGCACGGGTTTGTTGCCCAGGTAGCCGTCCAGTTCCAGTTCAATCTCGGTGAGTTTGCTTTGGGCACTGATGGAGTAGAGCGGTTGGTAGCGCTGCGTGTCTTTGGCCGTGATGTTGGCAATGAAATGGAAATACCGCTCCATCTCCTCAAAGTGCCCGATGTTGTTGAACGCATTGAGGATGTAGTACGTGTCGCGCATCCAGCAGAAGCGGTAATCCCAGTTCCGGCCGCTACCGGGGTGTTCCGGTAAACTGGTGGTAGGCGACGCAATGATGGCGCCGGTGTCTTCGTACTGATGGATTTTCAAGGCCAAGGCACTCCGGATGACCTGCTCCTGGAAGAAGTTGCTGATGCTGGTGTTTTTCACCCACATGCGCCAGTAGCGGGTAGTCTGGCGCAGGAATTCCTCTGAGGTGCTTTCCAGGTTGGCCTCCAGCGGCGCGCCGTAGGTCACCACAAAGTACAGCGTCTCGTTCAGCACAAATGGCTGGTCTTCCAGAATATAGCTCAAAGAAGCGTTGGTCGTCAGGCGCACTTCCTCGTCCAAGCCCAAGAACGCGATGTGGTTGCTGCTGCGGCGGCGCTTTAATTCCAGTTGCCCATAATTGCCCACCGGTTGGCAAATAGCTTTGATACGCGGAGAACCGGACATCGGCTCCACTTTCCTGATGAGCATCAAGGGCTTGTAGTAGCGCTGGTGCTGCCTGAAACGAGGGGCGAAGTCGGTGACGCGGTAAGAACCTTCCTGGCACGTGATCTCGGTGCACAGAATGTTGGTGTTCTCCACGTAATACTGGTGCGACGTAAAGTCCTCGGCATCGGGTTTCAGGGAGAATTCGCCGCCCTTCTGCCGGTCCATCATGGGGCCGAATACAAAACTGCTGTCAAAGCGGGGCCAGCAGAGCCATTCAATATTGGTGTCTTTGTGGATGAGGGCAAGATAGGCGCAGTTGCCAATCAGCCCCATGTCATAGGTATGTTTCGCCATACGGGTTCTACAGATAGGTGGATTGCCAGTGGGTGTCTGAAATTACATGTACCGTATTAAACGTATAGAGGTTTCCTGATTTTTACTTGCCTCGGGTTTTAGGCTCCGTTTTAAGCATGTTTCTCAATAAACAAGCTTGAAACGCTCCTTCTTTTAGTAGGTAGTCTGCTGAACACCTAATGACTGTTCACACCCCCAAACCTTGCACCTATTTCAATTAGTCTTGCATTCCTTCCTATGAATTAGATGCTATTTGCTCCACAATGGTCGCAAAATCAGGCCGGTTCTGAACCTCTGGTTGCATACAATCCTGCTTTAATAGGAGAAGGTTTTGAGCCCGTTCCTGCGCCATGTCCTGAGGAGTGAGATGATCAAGCAACTCTTCCAGCAAACACCCAAAGGCACGAACTTCCAACCGTTCCAAAGCAGAAGCTAAGGCCGTATTGTCCTGGTTATAGACCGTGGCAGCCCCAAAATCTCCAAAAAGCGGATGACCAGTCGCATCTACCAAAGTGTTGTGCGCATAAAGGTCGCCGTGCGAAATGCCGCGGGCGTGCAAATGCGCTGCCGCGGAAGCAATGCCTGCCGAAATGCTGATAGCTTCTTCCAGCGTGAATACCGTACCTTCGGCATAGACATCACGGGTGCAGGATTCAAAACTGGGCGAGCCTCCCAAGTTGCGGTATCCGGCCGGGATCAACCCTAACACCAAGCCTTGCTTCTGCGCGGGGTGCTGCGTGATTTTGCCTAGCACCTGCACCAGGTTGGGGTGCGCTCCGGCCCGCAGACACGCCTGCATCTCATCTTCAGGCAACCCATCACTGGTTACTTCGCCTTTGAAAACTTTCACTGCCACCTGTTGGGTAGAATTTGCCTGGTTTTGCCAATGAGCCCGCGTAATGATACCAGATGCGCCTTCGCCCAATTGCTCCTCCAGCACCAAGTCTTGCCAAGGAATTTCGGATAATTCTGTAGCGGTGGGAACCGGTGGGTTGCAGGGATTCCCCGACATAGCCAGCCAGGAAAGGCGTGGAAGCGCGAGCAACCAATCTGGGAGATGGGTAATCTGGTTAGCCGATATCCTGAAAAGCTCCAGGTTCTGGCAGGAAGCCAACTCTGGGGTAAGGGATTTCAATTTGTTTCCGGCCAGCATCAGTTTTTGCATGCGGGCACACTTGCCAATAGAGGCTGGTAATTCGGCAATCTGGTTGTTGGTCAAAATAAGCCAACGGGTGGTGGGGGGAATTGCGTCTTCGGCTATGTGGCTAATCTTGCAGGCTTTGAACCCAATCATTTCCAGGCGGGGAAGTTTGCCCAGCGCCTCGGGGAACACGGTGAAGTCATTGTCTGAGAAAAACGCGATGCGCAGGTGCTGCAGGCGGGTAAAGGCATTGGGCAGGCAGGTCAGGTGGTTGCCGGAAAGGTCCAGGATCTCCAGGGTTTCGGCTAGGTCAAAAATCGCTGAGGGAACCTCGGTTAAACCGCAGGAAAGTTTTACTCTGGTGGCGCCTGCCAGTTCACCGGCCTGTAATTGTTCTAAGGTGTGCATGAAAACAGAAGATATCCGGCTGTGAAGGTAGCCATTGCGGCGGTATGTATTTTATCTGCAAGGGCAGATTTATAGCCTTTTAATTATTTACAAGTAGGTACATATAAAGCTGCTTATAGGGAAACTTTTCAGGGAGGTGGATTGGTTTTATTCATGAAGCAGGCGTTTTCGCGTTCCTTTAAGGAAATTAGCCTAAAAAAGAAACTCAGTAATTGAGATTGCGTTAATGCTTTAGATTGTTCGTTAGTAGATGCGTAACAATAGGCAGGGAAACCTGCTGATTTTTAATTGGTAAACTCTACTAAATTGATAGGGAAACTTGATTTGTAAAATTCGGCCCCTATCTTTGCGTCATCTTTTAAAACAGCCAGATATCAGACTACATGGTCTATTCTTCTCACATAAAGCGAATGCGCTTCTGCTGTTGCAGCTCCTGCTGCTGTTGTTGCTAATCCTTAGCTTCAACAAAATTCTATTGCCTATACGGCACCCTCTAATTCAATTCTTCTTACTTAGTACTTTCTTGCCATGGCCTCTTCATCACAAGAGCAGGTGTCTCAACTTATACAAGAGACAGAAGGCTTAACCATAGACCAGACTTTCGCGCTGCTGGTGAGCCGTTACCCCAGTGAGGTGACGTTCTCTTCCAGCTTCAGCTTTGAGGATCAGGTGATTTCCCACCAAATCCTGGAGAACCATTTCCCCATCAGTATCTTTACGTTAGATACCGGCCGCCTTTTTCCAGAGACCTATTCTGTGTGGAGCAGAACCAATGAGGCGTACAACACCCGCATCAAGGCGTACTACCCCAACAATGAGCAACTGGAGGATTTTGTGCACAACACCGGCCCTAACTCCTTTTATGAGTCTCCCCAGAACCGCAAAGACTGCTGCCATATCAGAAAAGTAGAACCCTTGAAGCGGGCGCTGGCTGGTAACGCTGTCTGGATTACCGGCCTCCGGGCCGAGCACTCCCAGGGCCGCAGCGATTTGCCTAAGTTTGAGTGGGACGAAGGGAACCAACTCATCAAGTTTCACCCGCTGTTGTATTGGACTACCCAGGAAGTGATGGCGTTCATCAAGCAACACAATATCCCTTACAACAAACTACACGACAAAGGCTTCATCAGCATTGGCTGTGCCCCTTGTACCCGCGCCATCCAGCCGGGCGAAGATTTCCGGGCCGGCCGTTGGTGGTGGGAAGATGCCAGCAAAAAAGAGTGTGGCTTGCACGTATCTGAATCGCCGGCTCCGGTTGCCCCGGAACTGGTTAAGTAGAAAGAATAGACATAGTACCTATGAGTTCATATAAATTAGATTACCTAGATCAGCTGGAATCAGAAGCGATCCACATCTTCAGAGAAGTAGCAGGGCAGTTTGAGCGTCCGGCTCTCTTATTTTCCGGTGGAAAAGACTCTATCGTGTTGGTGCATCTGGCGCTGAAAGCCTTTAGACCCGGCAAGTTTCCTTTCCCGCTGGTGCACATTGACACGGGCCATAACTTCCAGGAAGCCCTTGCCTTCAGAGATTACCTGGCCCATAAGATTGGCGAGAAGCTGATTGTGCGCCACGTGGAAGACACCATCAAAGCCAAAGGCCTCACCGAGCAGAAAGGCAAGTTGCCCAGCCGCAACGGGTTGCAGACCTACACCTTGCTGGATACCATTGAGGAGTTTGCCTTTGACGCCTGTATTGGCGGTGCCCGCCGGGACGAAGAGAAAGCCCGCGCCAAAGAGCGTATCTTCTCGGTGCGTGACGAGTTCGGCTCCTGGGATCCTAAGTTGCAGCGCCCAGAGTTGTGGAACACCTACAACGGCAAAATCAACAAAGGCGAAAACGTGCGCGTGTTCCCCATCAGCAACTGGACTGAGCTAGACATCTGGAACTACATCCGTCGCGAGAAAATCGAACTACCCTCCATCTATTTCGCCCATGAGCGCGAGGTGCTGGAGTTTGAAGGCCGCCTGGTAGCCACCAACGAGTTTGTGCAACTGCACGACGACGACGTGATTGCCCGCAAGGTAGTCCGTTACCGCACCGTGGGCGACATGACCTGTACCGCCGCCGTTGAGTCCAGAGCCTCTACCCTGGATGACATCATCAACGAAATCATTGCCACCAACACCAGCGAACGCGGCCAGACCCGCATTGACGACCGCGCCTCTGAAGCTGCCATGGAAGACCGCAAGAAAAATGGGTACTTCTAGGACCTCACCCCCAGCCCCTCTCCCACGGAGAGGGGAGCCCCGCAGATGCGTTTTCGGCCTGTTCTGCGGAAAAGGGCTGAAAACGGTAAAGTAGAATTCCCCCTCTCCGTGGGAGAGGGGGCCAGGGGGTGAGGTGTTCATGCAAACTAGGAAGGCAGCAGCCAAACAGTAAAAAAAGAATTTCGGCGCAGCCGATACATGAAATATAGAAGAAATGGAGGCCCGTGCTTAAAAGCTGTTTTTAGCTTGTTTTCAAGAAAACAGCCCTAAAACAAACTCATGACTCAGCACTCAAGACTCAGAACTCATTTAAAATGGATATTTTAAGATTTTTAACCGCCGGGAGCGTAGACGATGGCAAAAGCACGTTGATTGGACGTTTGTTGTATGACAGCAAATCCATCATGGTAGACCAGCTGGAAGCCATGGAACGGAGCACCAAGAACCGCGAAGAAGGTCAGGTGGATTTGGCTTTGTTGACCGACGGTTTACGCGCAGAGCGGGAGCAGGGCATCACCATTGACGTGGCCTACAAATACTTCTCTACGCCTAAGCGCAAATTCATCATCGCAGATACGCCGGGCCACATCCAGTACACCCGCAACATGGTGACGGGTGCGTCTAACTCAGACCTGGCCATTATCTTGATTGATGCCCGCCATGGGGTGGTGGAGCAAACCCGCCGTCACTCCATCATTGTGTCGTTGCTGAACCTGCCGCACGTGGTGGTCGCCATCAACAAGATGGATTTGGTGAAGTACTCAGAAGAAATCTACAACAACATTGTGATTGACTACTCACAGGTGGCTAAATCTCTGGGTTTGAAAAATGTGACCTACATTCCCATCAGTGCGCTCAACGGCGACAACATTGTGGAGAAAGCCCAGACCATGCCGTGGTTCGAAGGCGAATCGCTGTTAGGTTTGCTGGAAACGGTGGAGGTACACGAAGACATCAACCTCACCCAGGGCCGTTTCCCGGTGCAGTACGTCATCCGTCCCCAGACCGAGGAATTGCCTGATTACCGTGGGTACGCCGGTAAAATCATCAGTGGCATTTACCGCAAAGGCGACAAAGTGGTGGTGCAGCCCTCGGGCGTAGAGAGCACCATTTCAGCCGTGGAAGTAGGCGGCGAGGAAGTGGAAGAGGCCTTCGCGCCGCAGAGCGCGGTGTTGCACCTGCAAGACGATGTGGACATCAGCCGCGGTGACATGCTTGTGAAGCAGGACGCCCCGGTGCAGGTGGCCCAGGAATTTGAAGTGGTCTTGTGCTGGATGAGCAGCACGCCGCTGGCGCCCCGTAACCGCTACCTGCTCCAGATCAACAGCCGCAACGTACGCTGCGTGGTGAAAGAACTGCACTACAAACTGAACGTGAACACTCTGGAAAAAGAACTATCCCCGGTGTCGGCTGGTTTGAATGATGTGGTGAAAGCGGTCATCAAAACCGCGTCGCCTATTGCGTTTGATTCCTACAAAAAACTGAGGGCCAACGGCGGGGCCATCTTAATTGATGAAACCAGCAACGTGACCGTAGGCGCGTGTATGATCACCACCGAACCCCAGGAGAAGCCTTTCTGGCCTGAAATCTGAGAAAGACCTCACCCCAACCCCTCTCTGCGGGAGAGGGGTTGGTGGAATTGGTTCTTCCTGCCTATATAGCGTTTTGGGCCCTTTTTCCCGAAAGTAGAAGGAAAACGCTGCTCGGCTAAAGTTTGTGAAAGCTCTTGGCAAGCGATAAAAGTAATTAGCAACTTAAACAAAAAGCCCCTCTCTGCGGGAGAGGGGTTGGGGTGAGGTCTTATGCCACAGAAAGGAAAAGTGATCATAGCAGGCGCCGGCCCCGGCGATCCTGATTTGATCACCGTGAAGACGGTAAAAGCGTTGCGGCAGGCCGAGGTAATTCTGGTAGACCGCTTGGTAAGTGCCGAAATCCTGCAAAGCTATGCGGCGCCATCGGCGGAGATCGTGTACGTGGGCAAACAATGCCGCAGCCATGGTACCACGCCGCAGGCCACCATCAATGAACTGTTGGTGGAATATGCCCTGTTGGGAAAACAAGTACTGCGGTTGAAAGGCGGCGATGTTTCCATCTTCTCCAACGTACTGGATGAGCTGCAAAGCCTGGTAGCGCACGGGATTGAGTATGAAATCATACCGGGCATTACGGCAGCGTTGGGAGCGGCGGCGTACGCAGGCATTCCGCTCACGGCGCGGCAGCATTCTACCGCCGTACGCTTCTTGACTTACTACACCTACAGCAAGCTTACTGAGGAATACTGGCAAGAGTTAGCCCAAACCGAAGACACGCTGGTGTTTTACATGTCCAGTGAGCGGCTGGCCGAGGTGGTGGAAAAGCTCACGCGCCACGGCATCTCAGAAGAGAAACAACTGGCGGTAGTGGAGCAGGCTACCACGCCCTTGCAGCACGTGCAAACCAGCAGCCTGTATGCCTATGAAAAGAACCTGGGTGGAAAGGCGTTTGTATCGCCCTCGCTCGTGATCATAGGCAAAGTGGTGAGCCTGCACCAGGAATTCAAGTGGTTCACCAACAACCCAAGTAGAGAACATTACTTCAAGCCGGTCTCTGAACAGATGGGTTTGGTACTTCAATAATATCAATATTATGTTAGCAGAAGCTAAATTAAAGGCCTTGCAAGAACTGGTGAATCAGTCCTCCAAAGATGAATTGATTTGGATGAGCGGTTATTTGTCGGGGCTTATTTCATCACAGGGCGTAATGGCCTCGGCTCCCGCGGCGGGTGCAGTGGCCGAAGCCCCGAAACCTGCCGTGGGCCGAATCACGATTACCTACGGTACTGAGACTGGTAACTCCAAGCGCGTAGCCACAGATCTGGCAAGCAAAGCCAAGAAATCTGGTATCAACGCCAAGGTGGTCAGCCTAGACCAATACCGCCTGAACGACCTGGAAAAGGAGGAATACTTCTTAACCGTCATCAGCACGCAGGGCGAGGGAGATCCGCCCGCCGGGGCCCAGAAGTTCTACGACTACGTGCACCAAACCGATAAAAAGCTGCCTAAACTGAAGTACAGCGTGCTGGCTTTGGGTGACACGGCCTACCCGCTGTTCTGCAAAGCCGGCGAAGACGTTGATACTCAACTGCAACGCTTAGGCGGCAGCCCCTTGGTGCCCATCCAGAAGTGCGACGTGGATTACGAAGATGAAGCCAATGCCTGGTTCCAGAGCGTATTGCAGACGTTGAACCAGACGGCCACTCCAGCTTCGGCCCCGGCCGCCGCACCGGCTCCCGTCAAAAAAGCGGGCAAGAAAATCTACAACGGCACCATTCTCACCAATATCATCCTGAACGATGTGGGCTCCAACAAACTCACGCACCACATTGAGATGGAGGCCGAGGATTTAGCCTACGAGCCCGGCGATGCCTTGGGCGTGGTTCCAAAGAACCGGCCGTTTACCATTGAGGCCATCCTGAAAGTCACCGGTATTTCGCCGGACGAAAAAGTGACGCACCGCAACAGTGAATCTACCGTACGCGAGCTGCTGCACGACAAACTGAACATCACGTTCCTGCCAGAGCGCGTAGTAAAGAAATACGCCGAGGTAGTGGAACAAGACATTCCGGCTACCCGCATTGACCTGTTGGATTTGCTTAGAATTTACCCGGTAAAGGACACCGAGCAGTTCAAAGAAGTACTGCAAATTCTGGAACCAATCGCGCCCAGACTATATTCCATCTCTTCCTCGTTGGAGGCGCACTCCGGTGAAATTCACGTGACGGTGGCTCGCGACGAGTTCAGAATCAACGAGGAGTTGCTGTGCGGCCATTGCTCAGATTACCTGTCAGAGCAGAAAGAAGGCCAACCATTGGAATTCTACATCCACAAGAACAGTCAGTTCAAGTTGCCGGCCGCAGAGAAAGACGTAATCATGATCGGGCCGGGCACCGGCGTGGCCCCGTTCCGTTCGTTTTTGGCCGAGCGCGATGCCACCGGGGCCGAGGGCCGCAACTGGCTTTTCTTCGGCGACCAGCATTTCGCAACGGATTTCTTGTACCAGACCGAAATCCAGAACTGGTACGAGACCGGTACCCTCACCAAATTCAACGCCGCCTTCTCCCGCGACCAGCAAGAGAAAGTATACGTGCAGCACAAGATGCTGGAAAACGCGACAGAGTTCTACCAGTGGCTTACTTCGGGCGCGTACGTGTACGTGTGCGGGGCCAAAGACCCCATGAGCGTAGACGTAGAAAACACCCTGTTGCAAATCATCGGGCTAGGTGCCGGTTCTTCCCCCGAGGAAGCCGCCGTGTACCTGGAGCAAATGAAAGAAGAAGGCCGCTACCTGAAAGACGTGTATTAAAGCACATGCTGTACATGCTTCAAGGTTGAGACTTGGAGCAACCATGGCGCAAGTTTGCAACTTGCGAAAACACGCGTTTCGTCCCCCTTTGAGGGGGTAGGGGGATGACAAAGGCGCTGGAAGAACTCCAAAGCAGTTGTTTCATAGCAACGGATAATGATCTCGGGGAACGCCATGATCAGCACGCGTAATCATCCCCCTACCCTCTTCAAAGGGGGACGAAGAAGTAGTTCATAATTGTGGTTTTAGGCCTGTTTTCCTGAAAACAGACCTAAAGCAGAAAATCAGAACTCAACAGGGGCAATCCTGTTCCACCATAAACACCAGTTACCATGTCAACTGAGAAAAAGAACTTATCTCCTATAGAGAAAATAAAAGAGATCAGCCAAGGCTTGCGCGGCACGCTGAAGGAGAGCCTGAAAGACGAAATCACCGGGGCAATCCGGGAAGATGATACGGCGCTGGTGAAGTTCCACGGCATGTACATGCAGGACGACCGCGACCGGCGCGAGGAACGGGCCAGCAAGAAACTGGAGCGTCTATACTCCTTCATGATCCGGTTGCGGTTGCCCGGCGGTTTCCTGACCCCAGAGCAGTACATTGCCACGCACAACATTGCGGGCGAGAATTCTACGGGCGTGATCAAAATCACCACGCGGCAGACCTTGCAGTTGCACGGCATTGTGAAGTCAAAAACCAAACCCACCATCAAAGCCTTCAACCAGGTGGGGCTTGATTCTATTGCTGCCTGCGGCGATGTGAACCGGAACGTGGTGGCCAGTGCGAACCCCCTGGAGTCGCCGCTGCACGAAAGAATCTACCAGTACGCCGACCGCATCAGTGAGTACCTGTTGCCTAAAACCAGATCTTACTATGACGTTTGGCTGGATGAGGAGAAAATCTACGACAAGGTAGAGGAGGAAGACCCGTTGTACCAAGACCGGTACCTGCCCCGCAAGTTCAAGATTGGCCTGGTGATACCGCCTAACAATGATTCAGACGTGTTCGCCCAGGATCTGGGGCTAATTGCCATCATTGAGAACAATGAACTGCAAGGCTTCAACTTTGCCGTTGGCGGTGGGCTGTCCTTTACCCACGGCAACGCAGAAACTTATCCGCGGCTGGCTACGGAGATCGGGTTTGTGAGCACCCAGGAATCTGACGAGAAGCTGTTCAAAGCCGTGTATGAGGTGTTGACCGTGCAACGCGATTTCGGGAACCGGGCAGACCGTAAATTGGCCCGCCTCAAATACACCGTAGATAACATGGGGCCAGACGTGTTTCGCCAGGAGGTAGAGAAACGCACCGGTTTCGCCTTGGAGGCGGCACGTCCGTATGAATTGAAGACCCGTATTGACCACTATGGCTGGGCGCAGAGTTACAATGGCCTGCACCATTACACGGTGTTCGTAGAAAACGGCCGCATCACAGACCTAGACAACGTGGCCCTGAAAACCGCTATGTTGGAGGTTGCCCAGACCGGCAAAGCCAACTTCCGGTTTACCTGTAACCAGAACGTGATCCTGAGCGACATCACCGCCGAAGACAGAGCCGAAATTGAGCAGATTTTGGTAAAACACCAGGTAATCCCGCACACCCAGGCGGCTTCCCCGGTGCGTAAAAACGCGATGGCCTGCGTGGCGCTGCCAACCTGCCCGCTGGCCTTAGCCGAAGCCCAACGGTATATGCCGGAATTGATCACCAAGATTGACGGAGTACTGGCGAACCACGGCTTGCAAGAGGAGGAAATCATCATCAGAATGACCGGCTGCCCTAACGGTTGCGGCCGCTCGGTTCTCTCTGAAATCGGGTTTGTGGGTACCGCCCCGGGCCGTTACAACCTGAACCTGGGTGGTGATGAGCAAGGCCAGCGCCTGAACAAACTCTACAAAGAAAACCTGGACGAAGCCGAGATTCTACAAGAGCTTGACACCGCTTTCGCGTCTTTCAAGCAAAACCGAGTAGCAGGTGAGCGTTTTGGAGATTTCGCGTACCGCACGTTATTGAATTAGTAAATAACCGTTTCAAGGCTGTTTTCTGTAAAACAGCCCCGAAACGTAAACCTGTGAGGTTTCTAAAACCTCACAGGTTTAAAAAAACATAAGCCTGAGTTAGGAGACTTGTGCCTATGGATGAGATTACAACTAAGGCATCTATGGCGCGGAAGTAAGAAATAATTATGTATCCATTCTCCTTGTCCTCCTGAAAGGATCTCGGTGGCGAACGGCAAGGGCGTTTATGACAGATTTTCCAGTCCGCCCACAAGATCCTTTCAGGAGGACAAAATAGATAGCCTCATTTGTCCCGCTACTTAATTTCGGGGTATAAATGTTTTTCAAGGATCTAACAGATGAACACTCCCCATGCTTCTGTTAGACAGATTCGGCTACCCCGAAGAAGTACGCACCACAGCCCAGGAACATTTGATTAGGTCTTCCCCTGAGTTTCCATCGTTCATACTACCACCACCACCACCATTTATGACCACTACCACTACTAAAGAGCAAAATGAATTGTTTCCGGTTTTTCTGAAGCTGGAGCATTTGTGCGTGTTGGTAGTTGGGGGAGGCAACGTGGGCCTGGAGAAACTGACGGCTTTGCTGCAGAATTCCCCCAGAACCACCATCAAAGTAGTGGCTATCCAATTCAATGAGGCGGTGCTGCAGTTAGCCCAGGAAAACCACAACATTGCCTTAATCCCTAAAGCCTTCAGTGCGGAAGATGTGGCCGGGGCCGATCTTGTGATTGTTGCCGTGAACGACCGTGAAGCTAGCCGAGCCATCAGCCTGGAAGCCAAACGCCAGGGCAAACTGGTGAACGTCGCCGACACCCCCGATCTCTGCGATTTTTACCTGAGTTCCGTTGTCCGGAAAGGCAACCTCAAAATCGCGATCTCCACCAACGGCAAATCGCCCACCATGGCCAAGCGCCTGAAAGAGACGTTCAATGAAACCCTGCCTGAGGAATTGGATCAGGTGCTGGACAACCTGCAGCAAATCAGGAACCGCCTGAAAGGGGATTTCGCGGCCAAGGTGACCCAACTCAATGACATTACCAAAGTGATGGCGGCCAAGCCCGGCAAGCCGAAACAAAGCATAGCCAATGGCCCCAAAAAGTTAGTGGCGCTGGGCGTTGTACTCGCTCTTGTCTTTACGCTGCTGGGTTTTGTACTTTCCTCTTTTGTGCCGGTGCAGGAGGCCGTAGGGCAAGCGGTTCACCTTTCCCAAAGCCTAGACCCGCTTTTCTACTGGATGATTGTGGCCGGTTTTGCCGCCCAGATGGTAGACGGGGCACTGGGCATGGGCTACGGCGTTACCTGTACCACCATTCTAATGTCATTGGGGGTGAACCTGCCCGCCATCAGCGGCAGCATCCATACCGCCGAGGTGTTCTCCAGCGGGGCTTCGGGGTACAACCACTACAAGGTAGGGAACGTGAACAGGAAGCTCTTCAAAGTATTACTGATTCCGGGGGTAATAGGAGCGGTGCTGGGCGCCTATCTGCTGTCGGTGGTGGGGGAGGAGTACGCGGGGTATGTGCGGCCTATTCTGGCTTGTTACACGCTTATTCTGGGGGGGAGAATCCTTTACACCGCCTTCCGGAAGAACAAAGAGCGGAAGAAGATTAAAAAAGCGGGTTGGCTGGCCGGGGCCGGCGGTTTCCTGGATTCTTTTGGCGGCGGCGGTTGGGGGCCGCTAGTGACCAGTACGCTAATTTCCAAAGGCCGCACCCCGCGGTTTGTGATCGGTTCCGTCAGTATCACCGAGTTCTTTGTGGCCCTGGCCAGTTCCATCACGTTCTTCGCCATGCTGGGCATGAGTCACCTGCACATCATTCTGGGGCTGATTGTAGGCGGCCTGATGGCGGCCCCTATAGCGGCCCGTCTGGCCGGGCGGCTGCCCATGAAAACCATGTTCATTGCCGTAGGTTCGCTGGTCATCATTTGGAGCCTCCGGATTCTGCTGAAGGCGGTAGGGGTGTTTTAAGGCTGTTTTTGGGAAAACAGGCGCAAAACGCTTTTCAGGTTTTTATAAACATTGTTGACTCGTAGGGACAGGTCGCGACCTGTCCAAGGGCGCTGGCGAAGAAAGCTGCCGCCGCTATGAAAAAATGCAGCATGCAACACTATTGATTAGGAGAAAAGGTATTGGTAGCTGGAACCGGATTAGGGCAGGTAGCGACCTGTCCCTACGCCGTTAAAAAGGCACCAGATACCGGATTGGCTTTCACTACCTCTGCGAGCCAAGCAGCGTAGTGCTGCGAAATTTTCTGCCCTTCAATAATGAACCCGTCATGGCCATAGTCTGAGTCGATTTCCACGTAAGTGGCGTTAGGCAGATGCTGCGCCAGAAATTGCTGCTCCTGCACCGGACAAAGAATATCGCTGCTGATGCCAATGATCAACGTTTTTTGCGGTATTTTCTGTAAAACAGGCTCTAAACAGCCACCTCGGCCACGGGCCAGATGGTGGCTGTCCAGCGCTTTGGTCAGAAACCAGTAACTGTACGCGTTGAAACGGGCCACCAGTTTGTCGCCCTGGTATTCTAAGTAAGAAGACACGCGGTAATTGTCCAGCTTCTCGGGATCAGGGTCGGTTTGGTTCTGGGCCAGGATTTGGTAATTGCGGTAGGTGAGCGTGCCCAGGGCGCGGGCGGCTTTGAGGCCTTTGCTGCCGGCGGTGGGGCTTGGTTCGCCCCAGGTGCCATCTGCCTCCAGCATGAGGCGCTGCGTGGTGTGGATACCGATGCTCCAGGTGCTTTCGGCCGCCGAGGTGGCCAATAGAAACAGGTTTTCCACTACCTCCGGTTCGGCAATAGCCCATTCCAATACTTGGAAACCTCCCATGCTGCCTCCGGCCAAGATATGAATTTTCTCCAGCCCCAGATGCTCGCGCAGCAGCGTGTGTGCCTTCACCATGTCCCGGATGGTGACCTGTGGGAAAGTTGTATAATAAGATTCCTGGGTCTCAGGGTTAATACTTAGAGGGCCGGTGCTGCCGTAGCAGGAGCCCAGAATGTTGGCGCAGACAATAAAATGTTGTTCAGGATCAATGACCTTACTTTCCCCTACTATACCGTCCCACCAGTCCAACACGTTAGAATTAGCGGTAAGAGCATGGCAAATCCAGACCACATTGCTTTTATTTGCGTTGAGGGTACCAAAGGTGTGGTAGGCAACGGTGATTTCTGGAAGTATTTGCCCCCCTTCTAATTCAAAAGGTTGGGTGTATTGAAAATAATTCATGTAGTACCTTTATCTTTTACAAAGTAAAGGTTCAAAGGCGTAAAACCGTAATAAAAATGATAAGAATTGAGATGAACCGCGTGGGCGGCGACTATGGCTTCGAGGCCCGAGACGCGAACGGCCACGTCATCACCACTGATACCAGCCCCGAGAGCGGCGGCATAAACTTTGGCGTACGCCCCATGCAAATGCTGTTGATGGCCTTAGGCGGTTGCAGCGGCATTGATGTAGCCATGATCCTGAAAAAGCAGCGGCAAGAGCTGACCGGCTTTAAAATGGTCATTACCGGCGAACGCGAAACCGGCAAAGAACCAGCCTTGTGGACGAAAATACACGTGGTGTTTGAGCTGCAAGGCCCCCATGACTTACCCAAAGCCGAACGGGCCTGTGAACTTTCCATGGAGAAATACTGCTCTGTGGCCGAGACGCTGAGAAGGGCCGGAGCAGAGATCACGTGGGAGGTTAGAGTTACTGCGTAACTACGTCCTGAGTTTTTAGTTCTGAGTCCTGAGTTGGGAAAATGAAACCCACCCCTAGCCCTTCCCAAGAGGGGAATTCCTATGAAGGGTTTATAGGCTATCTTTGGGAAATCAGGCTGAAAACAGGAATGTATTCAGACCTCACAGGTTTCCAAAACCTGTGAGGTCTCCCTAAGGCCGCTCATCCCAAAGACCTCGTAGCGTCTTTAGGCCTGCGAGCGTCTGCGCCAGTAGCTTCTGAACTGCGTGCCCCGCAGGTGTGAACATCCCCCTCCGCCCCTGCAGAGGGGAAGTATCTTCTAGCGTAGAAAAGGGAAGCTAGAGTAGCAAAAAAAGCACCAAATAGTTGGCGCTGAGGTGATCCCTAAAAGAGCACATGAGCACATCAAAAAATTAGCACATTACAAAATGGACTACCATCCGCTTACCAAGGCCATAAGAATACAGACAGCGCGCACCAATGAGATGGAGCACGCCACGCCCATGTTCCTGACCAGCAGTTTCCAGTTTGAGAACGCCGAGGACATGCGCGCCGCCTTCGCCGATGAGACCGATGACAACATCTACAGCCGGTTCAGCAACCCCACGGTGCAGGAGTTTACTGATAAGATGTGTGCCCTGGAAGGTGCCGAGGCCGGATACGCAACCGCCTCGGGGATGAGTGCGGTGTTCGCCTCCTTTATGGCTTTGCTGAAAGCGGGAGACCATTTGCTGGCCTGTAACTCCATCTTCGGGAGTACGCACACCATCATTACCAAGTACCTGCCCAAGTACGGCATTGAGTACAGCTACGTTAGCGCAGACAAGCCCGAGGAGTGGGAAGCGGCCATCAGGCCCAATACCAAGATGTTCTACCTTGAAACGCCCACCAACCCGGGGCTGGACATCATTGACCTGGAAGCGGCGGGTAAACTCACCAAGCAGCACAACATCATCTTCAACGTAGACAACTGCTTCGCCACGCCCGTAAACCAGCTCCCCATCCAGTACGGCGCAGACCTTATCGTACACTCGGCCACCAAGTGGATTGACGGGCAAGGGCGCGTGTTGGGCGGGGTAGTGGTAGGCAAAAAAGAACTGATCAAAGACATTTACCTGTTCTGCCGCAGCTCAGGCCCCGCTTTATCGCCGTTCAATGCCTGGGTGCTGAGCAAAAGCCTGGAGACGCTGGATGTACGCATGGAGCGCCACGCCGCCAATGCCCTTTCCATCGCCACCAAACTGCAAGACCACCCCAAACTCTCCTGGGTGAAGTACCCGTTCCTGCCCTCGCACAAAAGCTATGAAATAGCCAGAAAGCAGATGAAAAACGGTGGCGGTCTTTTCTGTTTTGAACTGAAAGGCGGTCTGGAAAGCGGACGCAAATTCCTGGACAGCCTGCAACTCATGTCGCTCACCGCCAATCTGGGAGACACCCGCAGCATCGCCTCGCACCCCGCCAGCACCACCCACGCCAAGCTCACCGAAGCAGAACGGCAAGCCGTCAGCATCACGCCCGGCTTAATCAGAATCTCCGTGGGGCTAGAGTACGCTGATGATATCCTGAGCGATATCTTACAGGCGCTAGAGAAGTGCTAGGCTGTAGTTGTTAGTTGTCAGTTTTTAGTAAAAAAGCGTTTCGGGCCTGTTTTTCAGAAAATAGGCCCGAAACGCTTTTTAATTTCAAAAAGGGATTGTTTGCTTATGGCGCGGATTTACTTCTGCGCCATAAGTGGGCTTTAGACTGTCCCAAAGCTTAAAAGCCTGATTCTGGCCTGTTTTCCAAAAAACAATCCAGAATCAGGCTTTACTTTTTATCCTAACAACTAATAACTGACAACTACAAACTGGTAATAACTGACAACTACAGCCTAGAAGCTGTTCACAATGCTGTTGTGCAGGCCTTTGGTACTCCAATAGCCACTGGCAATAATGCGCCGGATGGTGAATAACGGGTCTTGCGGATCGCGTTTGGTAGCTAGAATATACGCCGCGTCAAACCCGCGCTTCTTCAGCTCAGGAATGGCTTCTGGTCTCCATAACCCAAACGGGTAGGCGAAGTATTTGACAGGCTTTCCGGTGATGGCTTCCAGTTGTTTGGTAGGTTTCTCAATCTGCGTGATCCAGTCTTTGTCTTCGTACTTCTTCACGTTGTGGTGGTCGTAGGTGTGCGACCCGATCACGTGGCCGGCATCTGACAGTTCCTTGATTTGGGCCTTGGTCATGTAGTTGGGCCTCCCTATGGAAACCGTCATGATAAAGAAGACGCCTTTGAAGCCGTATTTCTCCAACTCAGGTTTAGCCACGGTGTACTGGTCTAGCTTGGTGTCATCAAAGGTGAGCATGATAGGCTTGGAGGGCAGCGGCGTTCCTTTGGTGAGGTAATCCTGAAGCTGGTCGGGTAAAATGGTATGATAGCCGCTGTCGGCGAGCATCTTCAGCTGCGCCTTGAAATCGGCCACTTTCACAATGTAGTCCTTTCCCACTTTGCCGTCGCTTGCTTTCCATTCCCGTATTTGGTGGTAACACAGAATGGGAACCTGCTTACGGGCCAGAATGGCTTCGGCGGACGCCGGAACCGCCTCCTCAATGGCGGTTTTGGTCACAGGAGTAGAGGCTGGCGGAGTATTGGCGGCGGCCTCTACCACGGGGGTAGACGAGGCCTCAGCGGCACGTTCTGTTTTCTTTTCTGGCGTAGAACAGGCAAATAGACCTAGGCTGAGGGCAGCGAGCACAAAACACCGGCCGCCTAAATTGGTAAAGGGCATACGTACTAAAAAAGGAATGTCTGTTACGGGTAAAGCCTGCCCGTCTTCTGAGGCTCTCTGGAAGAGGCTGACGGCACCAGGCTTATTTTACTTGTAAGCTACTGAATCTGGCCGAATCTGGCCTCTGTTTTACCTCTGTTTTTCGGAAAACAAGCCGAAAAGGAAGACGCCAAAGGGGTGGGCAGATTAGATGAGCCGCAGGAAGCACAGGTTTGTTTGGCTTCCGCCAGAGTTACATCAAACAAAAAGGGCCTCACTTCAGGTGAGGCCCTTTTGGAGGACTGATGTATATTAAAACTTAAGCAAGTTTCACATTCACCGCGTTCAAACCTTTGCGGCCTTCTTTCAGCTCAAAAGTTACTTCATCGTTTTCTCTGATTTCGTCCACTAGGTTAGACACGTGTACGAAATACTCCTCATTGGAGTCTGCGTCTTTGATGAAACCAAATCCTTTGGAATCATTAAAGAATTTTACTTTACCGTTTTTCATTAATGTGATAATATTATAATAAACAAATGTAGCGATTTAAATCTACATTCTGATCTTTTAGATAAAGTATATTTACGCTACTATGTGTCTGAATGTTCACCAGAGGCCTGAATTCAAGTAAAAGGGAGACTTGGAAGCAAGGTTGAAATTGTAAGATTTTAAAATCAAAAGGCTGTAAATAAGATATTTGATTTTAGGTTTTGCTCTAATTTCATTCTAAACTATTCAATAATAGAAGAAGATTAGCCGCACCAGTACAACTTTGATAGAGATGTAAGGCTTTTGTCATCTTGCCACAAAAAGCACGCATTGGTGCTGTATATGAAAATTCTGGTAAGTACTAAATTGGAATAAAATGTCAAAAAGAGTACTATCCCATTCATTTAAGAAGCAAAGTACATGAGTGAAACACAGAAAACCATTAAAGTAGGGCTCATTGGGTTCGGGATGGCTGGTAAAATATTCCATGCACCTTTCATTCATCTGGTGGACGGCCTGGAACTGGTGAAGATACGGGAGTCACGGGAAGAGAACCTCCAGATTGCCCGTAACCGCTACCCGCAGGCGCAGATCACCAGCCAGGCCAATGACATCATCCATGACCCGCAAATTGAATTGGTGGTGGTGGCAACGCCCAATACCTCGCACTATTCTTTGGCAAAACAGGCGCTGCTGGCCGGCAAGCATGTAGTGGTAGAGAAACCGTTTACCCCTTCGGTGGCTGAGGCCGATGAACTGATCCAACTGGCGCAGCAGCAACAGAAACTGCTCACGGTCTACCAGAACCGCCGGTGGGACAGCGATTTCAAGACGGTGCAGAAAGTGCTCGCCAGCGGAGTGCTGGGCCATGTGGTAGAGTACCAAGCGCAGTTTGACCGGTTCCGTCCGGCACTCAAAGGGAATACCTGGAAAGAGGAAGCCGCACCCGGCGCGGGCATTGTCTATGACTTGGGTTCGCACCTGATAGACCAGGCGCTCGTCCTGTTCGGATTGCCCCAGGAAATCTCCGCCGATGTCAGAATCCAGCGGCCGGAAAGTCCCGTAGCCGATAAATTTGAGGCGACGCTGTACTATGACAACCTGCGGGTGACGTTGTCGGCGGGGTTGCTGGTGCGGGAGTTAAGTCCCCGGTACACCCTGCACGGAAACCAAGGCTCCTTCCTGAAATACGGACTAGACGTGCAGGAAAAAGCCCTGAACGATGGATTGCTTCCGCACCAGACCCCAAACTGGGGCGTGGAGCCGGAAGACATCTGGGGCCATCTAAATACGGAACATCAGGGTCTCCATTTCATGGGCAAGATTGAAAGCGAGACTGGCCACTACCGCAGTTTCTATGAAAACGTGAATCAAGCGATCAGGGGAGAGGTAGCTCTGGCCGTAAAACCCGAACAAGCCCGTGACGTGATCAAGGTGGTGGAGTTAATTATGCAAAGCAGCCAGGAAAAACGAACGATTCCTTTTGGTTGATATCCTTCTTGGTTCCTTTCTGTGCTTCAAACTGGCTTCTCTGGGGTAATGGCAGGTGCATGCAGTTTGCTGTTCCTTTGGCTTGGCTGCTTTTTGCGTGGGTGCAAGTGCTGTATTGTTTCATAGCTTCCGCTAAGCGCTCACGGCCGCGGGGCCCCGTCTTCCCCTCTCGCACTGCCCTTTCGGCCTGTGAGGTCTGCCTCTCTTAGTTGGTGTTTATCTAGGGCCAAAAGCGAGGCGCGCTCGGGGAAGACTGGAACTGGGAAAGTAGCAGAAGCGGTGATAATAGAACCCGTAGAGACAAGGCATGCCTTGTCTCTATCACGCATTCCTTTCCCCTGCAAAGGCGTATTCCCCTCCTAACGGAAAGATGAATGCTTCGCCTAAAACCGATAGTCTTGAATTAGCTGTAAACAGTGGTTTTAGATAGATGCACGAAGGACGCGTGGAACGTAGCCAATATTTCCCTGAGCTCCTAAGAGGAGACTATTATGAGCGAAAGTACCCCTTCTGGAAAGGGAATAACCCCTGGCGTTGAAGATGAATCCTGGAAAGGAGGAGAAACATTACCCCCGTTTTCATCACGTTTTAGGCCTGTTTTCCTGAAAACGACCCTGAAACAGAATGCATCCTTTAGAAGGCTAGCGGGAGTGAGAGGCGGCTTTTCGCTCCTTTTTCTAAAAAACAGGTCGAAAACAAAAAGGCCTTACCGCTATAGCAGTAAGGCCTTTTTATATTATCAGAGAATTCTAGTCCTTAGTTGTTTCCCCAGCGCTTACGCTCGTTCTCATCCAGGTAGATTTTCCGCATTCTGATGCTCTTTGGCGTGATCTCCAACAGCTCATCTTTCTGGATGTACTCCATGGCTTCTTCCAGCGAGAATTGTTTCTTAGGAACAATCTTCACGTTGTTGTCAGAACCAGAGGCCCGCATGTTGGTCAACTGCTTGCCTTTCTGGATGTTCACCGTTAAGTCATTCTGACGAGAGTGCTCGCCAATTACCTGACCCATGTACACCTCTTCGCCGGGCTCCACAAAGAACACGCCTCTGTCTTGCAGTTTGTCAATAGAGTAAGCAGTACCAGGGCCAGTCTCCATGGCAATCAAAGAACCGTTGATGCGGCCCGGGATAGCGCCTTTGAACGGCTCATAGGCTTGGAAACGGTGGTTCATGATGGCCTCACCAGCGGTAGCAGTCAAGACGTTGTTACGCAGGCCAATCAAACCACGGGCCGGAATGTTGAACTCCAGGTGCTGCAAGTCGCCCTTCGGCTCCATGATGGTCAGGTCACCTTTACGCTGCGTTACCAGTTCAATCACTTTACCGGCAGATTCCTCAGGAACATCCACTACTAAGTGTTCCATTGGCTCATGTTTCTGGCCGTCAATTTCTTTGAAGATCACCTGCGGCTGGCCTACCTGTAATTCGTAGCCCTCGCGGCGCATGGTTTCAATCAAGACAGACAAATGGAGAATACCACGTCCGTATACTAAGAAGGTATCTTCCTTATCAGTTTCGTCTACCCGCAGCGCCAGGTTTTTCTCCATCTCTTTGAACAAACGGTCACGTAAGTGACGCGATGTTACAAATTTGCCCTCTTTCCCGAAGAAAGGAGAGTTGTTGATGGTGAACAGCATGTTCATGGTAGGCTCATCAATAGAGATGCGCTCCAACGGCTCTGGGTTCTCGAAGTCAGCCAGGGTATCGCCAATCTCGAAGCCTTCAATACCCGTTACGGCGCAGATTTCACCAGCAGATACAGCGGGAACACTCACGCGGCCCAGGCCTTCAAACACCTGAAGTTCTTTGATTTTCACTTTCTTGATAGAACCGTCGCGCTTGCAAAGGCTCATGTTGGCACCTTCGGTGATGGTACCGCGTTTTACGCGCCCGATCGCGATACGGCCCACAAAAGAAGAGTAGTCCAGAGAAGTGATCTGCATCTGCGGCGTGCCTTCTTCTGAAGGGGCCGGCGGAATCACGTCAATGATCGCATCTAAAAGAGGCGTGATGTTATCGGTTGGTTTCTGCCAGTCGGTGCTCATCCAGCCGTTTTTGCTGGAACCATAGATCGTCACGAAGTCCAACTGGTCTTCCGTAGCGTCCAGGTTGAACATCAGGTCGAAGACCATCTCGTGTACTTCGTCCGGACGGCAGTTTTCTTTGTCTACTTTGTTTACCACCACAATCGGCTTAAGGCCTAACTGTACGGCTTTGCCTAGCACGAAACGGGTCTGGGGCATAGGGCCTTCAAAGGCATCTACCAACAAAAGAACCCCGTCGGCCATTTTCAGTACGCGCTCCACTTCCCCTCCAAAGTCGGCGTGACCAGGCGTGTCAATGATGTTGATTTTTACATCTTTGTAACGCACCGATACGTTTTTGGAAACGATGGTGATGCCGCGCTCCCGCTCCAGGTCATTGTTGTCCAGGATGAGGTCGTCGAAGTGTTGGTGGGCGTCAAAAATTTTTGAGGCGTGGATAATTTTGTCTACCAGCGTGGTCTTACCGTGGTCCACGTGGGCAATAATCGCGATGTTGCGGATACTTTGCATTCAAGAGGTTATTTTCAGTCCGCAAAGGTAGGGGATTTCTTAGTTTTTTCTATACTTTTTATGAAAAAGCCCTTTTGCCCAACCACTTACGGGTATTTGATTATTTGATGCAACAGAAGGGTAGTCCACTAAGTTCCTGTGAAGGCGTTCGGCGCGGTAGAAGTAGGAGGGAAAGCAACAGAAAGCAGTTCCTATTCCTTGCCGTTTGCTCAAACCAAAAACCTCACTTCTTGCCCTTTTCTTAGAAGCGGCCTTCTGCCTGCACAGGACTCAAGCATCTTCTGTGCTGCTAGATTTCCTGGCTCATTTCTGCCGGTTTTTCGCCTTGAAACCCCAAAGAAAGCAAGAACGGTTGCTAGGACTATATTAGATAAAATAAGATTAAAACGAACGTCTGTTTTCTGCGTAATCTCCGGTTCCAGGCGTACCTTTACTTGCTGAAAGAATTCTGCGGGAGAAGTGATGTTTGGAGGCCTGTGCAGGAAAATCCGCGGTGTACTTGTCTATACTTAAAACGATACCCATACTACTATGCCTGTCATTTTGGAGAAAACCGGATTCTCACCCACGCTTCTGCCTTTTTATCAGGAAAAAATAAAAGGACTGCAGCAGGAGTTACGCCCGCACCGTGAGGCGCTCATGCAACACCCCCTCTATGAGTCCATCTATGACCTCGCCGACCTGCGGGTATTTATGGAGCACCACATCTTCGCCGTGTGGGATTTCATGAGCCTGCTCAAGAGCCTGCAACGCCACCTTACCTGCGTAGACGTGCCCTGGACACCCCACGGCAGCCCTGCCAACCGCAGGCTCATCAATGAGATTGTGCTGGAAGAAGAAACCGACGTGGACCCCGAGGGAAACCCCATCAGCCACTTTGAGCTCTACGTGCGGGCCATGGAAGAGTGCGGCGCCGATACCCGCCTGATTCATGAGTTCATGGCCGGCCTGCACCAGGGCAAATCAGTGTTTACCCAACTGGAGACTCTTCCGGTGCCGGGCCACACCAAAGAGTTCGTCAGCCATACGTTTCAGATCATAGAGAGCGGGCAGGCGCACCGCATCGCCGCCGCCTTTACCTTCGGGCGCGAAGACGTGATTCCAGACATGTTCCGCTGCCTCATTGGAGACATGAACCGCCGTTACCCGGGCACGTTAGACACGTTCCAGTATTACATGGATCGCCACATCCACCTAGACGATGAGGTGCACTCGCCGCTGGCCATGAAAATGGTAGCCGAACTGTGCGGCCAGGACGAACATAAGTGGGAAGAGTGCCGTCAGGAAGCCGTGGCCTGCCAGAAGATGCGTCTACACCTGTGGGATGGCATTCTCGCTAAGATCCGGCGCTACTAAGCGGCTTAAATCCTTTACCTGTGGGTTGCGTACTGTAAAACACAGACCTTAACCCACACAACTATGGATTTAGAGAACCTTAGCTCCAACAGCGAGAACATTGAGAACACCGGCTACCTTATTCTGAAAGCCTTCAAAACCAAAGGCACCCAAGCCGAGGAAGTACTAGGCTGGAACGAGATCTACCCGTTCCTGCACCAGGAAGACGAAAAGCTCCACTACCAAGACGTACAGAAACGGGCCGAAGAACATTTGCGCAACCAAGGCTACGCCACGCCAGACCCCGCCGGCCTGCGGTTAACCCCCGTAGGCTACAAGGCGGTGCAGGAGTTGGAAGATGAAGATTTAAGCCAAAGCAACGCCAGATAAGCCATAGACCATGCAGACGTTTTGGAGGAGTTTTGAGAAAAAGGGGCGGAAAACGTCTGTCATGGTGAGTTGCTTTCTATGGGGCGCTTTGGCCGTGGCCTGTACCTCATCCAGAGACAGCCCGGCTTTGGAAGTGACCGAACCGCAACGCACGTACCGGGTCACGCCCACCGCGCGCGACATGAACAACCAGTCCAGCCAGGTGAACCAGAAAAAGAACATAGAAGACCGTAACCCCAACTCGCCCGGTAACCATACCCCAGCCGTGAGAAGCCAGAAAATACTTCCCGGAAGAGCACCGGTAGCACCAGATACCATCCGGCGCCCGCCCATGCCACCAACAGTAGGTACCACCGGGCAATAAGAGGAGAGCCGTTTCAAGGCTGTTTTCTGGAAAAGACCATCAAACCACCACTGTCTTCTAAAAGACGGTGGTGGTTTGTTTTATAGCTGTGTAACCACCCCCAGCCCCTCCTAAAGTAGGAGGGGAGCTTTTTCTCCCACTGCGTTTCCGCCATGATTTTCAGATAGCAGCCTGGAAACAACCCACCCCATCCCCTCCTGGGAGGGGATTCTCCCATAAGCCATCCTTTTAGCCAATCAACTTATCCGTTTCGCCAATCAGGAGTATTGGCCGTCCACGAAGTGCGTAGAGTTAGCGGCAGCGCTCTACGCACAGCAAAAGTATAATGCCTTGTGATGGATGGAAGAGCGAATTCAGAATAACTCGAATAACAAAGAAGTACAGCGGCAAGCACAGCGTATAAATCCAAGCCTTCTTCTGAGCCGCAGCCGTATAGAGTAGGAAAACAAGCGAAACAAAACCTCCCTGCATTTTCGCTATATTTGCCTCTTCAAAGAAAGAATATGGCCCAGACAACCTACCCACAGAGATATACCATTACCGCGGCCTTGCCCTACGCCAACGGCCCTGTGCACATTGGGCATTTGGCCGGCGTGTACATTCCCGCCGATATCTATGCGCGGTATCTGCGTTCGCGCGGCCGCGACGTGAAGTTTGTCTGCGGGTCAGACGAGCACGGCGTTCCTATCACCATCAGAGCGAAGAAGGAAGGCATCACGCCGCAACAGGCCGTAGACAAATACCACGAACTGATTAAAAGCTCCTTTGCAGATTTCAACATTTCCTTCGATATCTATTCCCGCACGTCGTCCAAGACGCACGCCGAGATTGCCTCCGGCTTTTTCCGTAAGCTGTATGACGAAGGAAAATTCATTGAGCAAACCACGAAGCAGTACTTCGATGAGAAAGCCCAGCAGTTCCTGGCTGACCGCTACATTGTGGGCACCTGCCCCAAGTGCGGCAACGAGAATGCCTACGGCGACCAATGCGAAAGCTGCGGAACGTCTCTGAACGCCACCGACCTCATCAACCCAAAAAGCACTTTGAGTGGCGAGCCACCCGTGCTGCGTGAAACCAAACACTGGTACCTGCCCTTAGACCAGTATGAGCCTTGGCTGCGCGAGTGGATTGTGGAAGGCCACAAAGGCGATTGGAAAACCAACGTGTACGGCCAGTGCAAAAGCTGGATTGACCAGGGCCTGCAGCCCCGCGCCGTCACCCGTGACCTGAACTGGGGCGTGCCCGTGCCGGTAGAAGGTGCCGAGGGAAAAGTCCTCTACGTGTGGTTTGATGCGCCCATCGGGTACATCTCCGCTACCAAAGACCTGACACCCGACTGGGAAACCTACTGGAAAGACAAAAACTCCAAGCTGGTGCATTTCATTGGCAAGGACAACATCGTGTTCCACTGCATCATCTTCCCGGCCATGCTCAAGGCCCACGGCGACTACGTGCTCCCCGACAACGTACCGGCCAACGAATTCCTGAACCTGGAAGGCAACAAAATCTCCACCTCCCGCAACTGGGCGGTGTGGCTGCACGAGTACATGCAAGACCTGCCCGGCAAAGCCGATGTGCTGCGTTACGTGCTCTGCGCCAATGCCCCAGAAACCAAAGACAACGACTTCACCTGGAAAGACTACCAGGCCCGCAACAACAACGAGCTGTTGGCCATCTTCGGGAACTTCATCAACCGCGCGGTGGTGCTCACCCACAAATACTACAACGGTGCTGTTCCGCAGCGCGGTGCCTTAGCCCCGTATGATGAGGAAGTGTTGGCCCAGTTGGCTGATTTCCCCGAGAAGATTGCGCTCTCCCTGGAACTGTACCGCTTCAAAGAAGCCTTAGGTGAACTGATGAACCTAGCCCGCCTCGGGAACAAATACCTCGCCGACACGGAGCCCTGGAAACTGATCAAGACCGATGCCGCGCGGGTGGAAACCATTATGAATATCGCGCTGCAGATCTCTGCTAGTTTGGCTATTCTGTCTGAACCGTTTTTACCGGAAACAGCCAATAAACTGGCCAACATGCTACAGTACACCGCCGGTAAATGGAACGAAGCCGGTTCTCCAGACCTACTCCCGGCTGGGCACACCATCGGCGAAGCCGCGCTTCTGTTTGAGAAGATTGAAGATGTCGTGATGGAGGCGCAGGTGCAGAAACTATTGGATACCAAGAAGGAAAACGAACTGGCCAACGCCGTAGCCGCGCCCGCCAAAGAAGACATCACCTTTGAGGATTTCTCTAAAATTGACATCCGGGTAGGGACTATTCTGGAAGCGGAGAAAGTTGCCAAAACCAAAAAGCTGCTAAAATTAAAAGTAGACACCGGCCTTGACCAGCGCACCATTGTGAGCGGTATTGCCGAGCACTTCAACCCCGAGGAGATTATTGGGCAGCAAGTAAGTGTGCTGGTGAACTTAGCCCCGCGCGAGATAAAAGGAATCGTGAGCCAAGGCATGCTCCTGATGGCCGAGAACGCCGATGGTTCTTTGGCGTTTATGCAACCCTCCAAACCGGTGGTGAACGGGGGCGGAGTGTCGTAGGAATTAAAGAATTAAGGTGCGTTTTCAGCGTGTTTTGGTAAAAATGGGCTGAAAACGCATTTCGTGCCGTGGTTGGTGTTCCGTGCCGTTGTTGGTGTTATCACCAACAATCCTTTAGCGGTTCCCCTCTCAAAACTACCATTAAACTGAACGGAGTAGAAAAAGCACCAGCAACGGCGAATACGAAAAAAGACCAATCAGGGTAATTGGGTGTGAAATGCGTTTTCAGCCTGTTTTGGTAAAAATGGGCTGAAAACGCATTTTGCTTTTAGCCTTTACCTTCAATGAACACTTGTTCTTTAGGCGGAAACAGGCGGTCAATGACATTGATTAACCGGGCACGGGTTTTCTTGTTGCGCTTACGCAAGGCCAGATGCTTGTACTCAAACTCCTGGATGCGGGCTATTTCCTGCGCTACGGTACATTTTTTCAGGTGCGATTCCAGGAAGAACTGGCTAATGTGTTCGTTCCACTCGTCCTTATTGCCCCAATAGTGCGCCAGCCAGGGTTTGGCCTCCTGCAACTTATAGGTTTCCTCCAAGGCAACAGAAAGAGCGAATTGCTCTATCAGGCGGGGCGTCACTTCCTGGGCGCACATTTTGTCGCAGACTTCCAGGGCCAAGGTAACGGCCGCCAGGTTTTGTTGGGGAGGAAGCGCGACCACCCCGGCATTCCACATCTGGTGACGCTCGGTTATCATGAATCTGCCGAAGTCCATGCCTTTCACCTGCTGCCACATCCGTTTTTCGGTCTTGCTTTTCAAGGCCGAGAGTTTGCCTTCCATCTGGTGCATGAAGGCGGCCCCTTGCATCAATTGTACCCGTAAATTCTGAGGGTTCTGGTACAGGAAAACGTCAGAGTCTAAGTACATGACCGCATGGTCTGGGTGCTGCCGGATCAATTGTTCAATGGCTTTGATCTTCACGCGCCAGAAGAAATTGTGCGGGCCTTTCCAGGCGGTGAGCTGCTCCTCAGAAATGCTGATGATCTGTACCTGTTGCGCTAAATGCTGGTAATACTGCGGATAATCTGTGAAGACGTAGATAGAAGACAGTTCCTTTTGGTGCGGCAAAAACGACAGAATAGCGAAGTTCGCCTGGTAGTGGTTTTTGATGTTAGGGCCAAACGTAAGGAACAGTAGATTCATGCAACGAAGGTACAAAAAGGAATAAGTTAGACGATAGGCCCAGAAAGTAAAGCGGCGTGCCCAGGCACTACCGGCACAAACCAAAACCCCTTTCTGGTTTTAGGCTGATTTTCCAAAAACCGGCCTAAAACCAGAAAGCGTTCTTTCTCTACTCTATCTCTGGACTTAGGGTTTAGAACTGCCGCCCTCGCTTACCTTCAGCACGATTTTTCCAATGTGCTCGCTGCTTTCCATGAGCGCATGGGCTTGCGCGGCCTGTTCTAAATCAAATACTTTGTACAGCACGGGGGTAAACTTTCCGGCTTGTAGCAGGGGCCAAACGCGCTGTGCTATGTCGGCGGTGAGGGAGGCTTTGAAGTTTGGGTCGCGGGGGCGCAGGGTGCTGCCGGTAATAGTGAGGCGCTTCTGCATGACCTGCCGTACATCAAACGTACCCTGGGTGCCGTGCATGGCGTTGATGAACACCAAACGACCGTCTGGTTTGAGCAGGTTCAGGTTTTTGGGGATGTAGTCGCCGCCCACCATGTCCAGAATCACGTCTATGCCCTCGGCTTTCAGTTCTTCCTCAAAGTCCTGGGTTTTGTAGTTCAGGCACCGGTCAGCGCCCAGTTTCTCGCAGGCTTGGCACTTTTCTGCGCTGCCCGCCGTCGCGAACACTTTTGCGCCCCAGGCCTTCGCCAACTGAATGGCCGTAATCCCGATGCCGCTGCTTCCGCCGTGCACCAGCAGCGTCTCGCCGGGTTGTAGGTGGCCTCTCTGGAAGACGTTGTGCCAGACGGTGAAAACGGTTTCGGGCAGCGAGGCGGCTTCCTCAAAGCTCCAGCCCTGGGGCAGAGACAGACAGTGCCGGGCATCTACCACCGCATATTCGGCGTAGCCACCACCGGGCAACAAGGCACAGACGGCATCTCCGGGTTTCCAGCTTTCCACCTCTTTTCCGCTGGCTTCAACAATGCCCGCTATTTCTAAGCCAGGTATATCAACGGGAGCCCCGGCGGGCGGCGGATAATGGCCTTTGCGCTGCGCCACGTCGGGACGGTTGATTCCGGCGGCGTGCACCCGCACCAACACCTGGTGGGCCTCTGGCGAAGGAGTGGCGCGTTCCTGTATCTGTAGCACTTCCGGCGTGCCGGGTTGGGTAATGACTACTGCTTTCATAGCGGTTATGGCCTGGGGGTTTCTGGAAAAACGGGTACCACCTGCACGTACACCGGTGAAGGAACTGGGGCCGAGTTTCCGGTATAAGTCAGTTTGCCGGTCTGCGTGTCTACCTTGAAGGTGGTGATGTTGTGGGAGCGTTGGTTGGCCACCAACAGAATTTTGCCCGACGGGCTGAAGGTGAAATTACGGGGCCAATTGCCTTGGGTGCTCACGTGCTCCACCAGCGTCAGTTTGTTTGTGGTGGGGTGAATGGCGAAAACCACAATGCTGTTGTGCCCGCGGTTAGAACCGTACAGGAATTTACCATCGGCGGAAACATGCACATCGGCGCAGGCGTTTTCACCGGTGTAATCTGCGGGAATGGTGGAAACGGTTTCTATCTGGGTTAAGGTGCCGGTTGCCGGGTGGTAGGTGAACGTGGTAAGCGTAGCATTCAACTCGTTGATGACGTACGCAAAGCGCTTGTTGGTGGGGTGGAAGGTGAGGTGCCTTGGCCCGGCCCCTGGTTGGGCTTTGAACGCCGGTTGCGCCTGCCGCTCCAGCTTGCCGTTCTGGTTGTCTAGTTTATAGCTGATGATCTGGTCAATACCCAAGTCTACCGCCAGCGCGAATTGGTTGTTTGGGTCAGGAATAATGCAGTGGGCATGGGCCGCGTCTTGCTGCGGGCGGGGGCCTTTGCCCTGGTGCTGGCCTATGTCTGAGGAAGCTCCTAAACGGCCATCAGACTGCACCGGAAAAGCGCTTACGTTGCCCCCCATGTAGTTGGCCACCAAGGCTACTTTGTTTTTATGGTCTAGGCTGATGTAGCAGGGAGCGCCGCCCAAAGAGGGTTGCCGGTTCAGAAAAGTAAGGTCGCCGGTTTTTTGGTCGATGGCAAACGCGCTCACCGCCCCGCTTTTCTGGCCTTCGTACTCGGTGGTTTCGTTCACCGCATACAAGAATTTGCGGTCTGCGTCTAAGGTGAGGAACGAAGGGTTCTCGCCGCCTTTCACGGCCAGCACCCTGGTTAACGCGCCCGTCTCTTCGTTCAGCCGATAGGCGAAAATGCTTTCGGCATCTGGTTTGGCATAAGTCCCTACGTAGACCATCATTTCTTTGTCTGTTGCCCTTTGCTTAACGGAAGTACAGGCCCAGAAGGTTAGAGAAAGTAGAAGAACGAAAGAATACAGTAGTTTCACCGTGTGTAGGGTTTTGTTTTGCAAAAGTTGCTGAAAAGAATGGAAAGGCCTTGCTGTTTTAGGTCTGTTTTCAGGAAAACAGACCTAAAACGCCAATGGTTTTGGTAGAGACGCAATACCTTATGTCTCTTTGGCGGAAAAGAGTTATACGGGATATTTGCTGAAAAGCGGCGGAAGGAAACTACAACTTCCGCACCACCAGGTAGAACCCCACGGCGGCCACCACGCACAAGACGCTGCTCCCCCACCACAAGGTGTCAAACCCGTAGTTGACGATGGTGGTAGTGCCCACGAACGGGCCAATGATGTGCGCGGCAGAGTAGGAAAGGCTGTAGAGCCCCATGTAAGCGCCCCGGTTGTGCGGGCCGGAACGCTGCACGGTGAGCGTGCTCATGAACGGCATGGCCAGAATCTCGGAAAGGCTCATGAGCAACACTGACAGAGCCAGCACCGGGAACCCTTGGGCCACGTTAAGTAAGACAAAGGCCAGCGCCAGCAGAAGCAGGCCAATCACAATCATCTTCCAGAGGGCGTGTTTGTCGCCAATGAGGTACACAATAATCATCTCCAGCAGAAACACCATCAGTCCGTTAAAAGCCAGCAGCGCACCAATCTGCAGCTCAGACAAGCGGTATTCCTGACGCCAGTACAGCGGCATGGTGGAGAAGAACTGAAAGAAGGCTACCGCATAGCAGCAGCAAAGCACGGTGAACAGCAGAAACAACCCGTCACGGTAAGGGGAACGCGTAGCTGGTGCCGGAGCAGCTGTTCCTGGCATAGTTTCCTGGGAGGGTGCGTGGCCTTGCTTGTGCCGGAAGTAAAAGAAAAACAACACGCCGGCGCTCAGGCAGGTAATGCCATCTGCCATGAACAACCATTGGTAAGAAACGGTAGCCAGCACCCCGCCCAGAGCCGGGCCTATGGAGAAGCCCAGGTTGATGGCCATGCGGTTGAGGGAGAAGGCGCGGGTCACGTTCTCGGGGCGGGCATAGGAACTCACCGAAGACGCATTGGCTGGGCGCAGGCACTCTGTTAAGAGACTCAGCAGGAAAATTCCTCCGGCAAAAAGCTCAAACCGCTCCAGCGTGAGCATCACAAAGAACCAGCTGCCGCCCAGAATGAGACTGAAGAACTGCACCTTGAAATGGCCTACTTTGTCGGTGAGCCAGCCGCCCAGGAAGGTGCCGCACATGGAACCCACCCCAAACAGGCTCAGCAGCAATCCTACCTGTTTCAGGCTGAAGCCCAGGGCCTCCGTCAGGTACACGCTCAGGAACGGCACCACCATGGCCCCGCTGCGGTTTATGAACATGACGGCCGCCAGAAACCAGGCTTCTCTGGAGAGGCCGCCAAACGCGTTCCGGTACAGGGTGAAGATGCGGTTCATGGGAGAAATCTGGCGCACAAAAGTAGCCAAATGCGCGCTAGAGAAAAGCTTTCATCCAGAAAAGGAGAGTTTTAGCCTCTACAGGAGCAAGATGATCAAGGGCCACTTTTTCTCATAAGTAGTTCAGGGTTTAGGGGCCGTTTTCAAGAAAGTAGCCTCTAAACCCTGATTCGTTTTACCGGAGAATAGAACCTATTTGTTAAAAAAGTTCATGGTGCGCTCCAGCCCAATCGTCCCGAAGGAAAGGCACATCTCGGCGGCTTTTTCAATGTGGGTGGACAAATCAATCTGCTCATCGGCAGAGAAAGGACTGAGTACATAGTCTACCTGCCTTCCTTTAGAAAACTGCGAGTCTACCCCAAACCGCAGGCGCGGGTATTCATTGCTGCCCAAGGTCTCCTCAATGTGCTTGAGGCCGTTGTGCCCCCCGGCGCTGCCTTTGGCCCGCATGCGCAGTTTTCCGTAAGGCAAGGCCAGGTCATCGGTAATCACCAGCATCTGTTGGGCCGGTATTTTCAGAACGCTCAACCAATGGGCCACGGCTTTGCCGCTCAGGTTCATGTACGTGGTAGGTTTCACCAGGGTGAAGTGCTTTCCCTTGATCTTAAACTCCGTCACAAACGAATGTCGGCTGGTGTCAAATGACACGTCATGCTTTTTAGCCAGGTGATCCAGCACCATAAACCCAATGTTGTGGCGCGTATCGGCGTATTCGGGGCCAATGTTGCCCAGGCCCACCAGTAAATATTTCATATCAGTTGAAGTGTCATCTGCTGGCCTGGAAGTCTCTTTCCCGCCAAACCAATTGACTAAACGTGTAAACATGCGGCAAAGGTAAGGGTGTTAGTGGTTAGTTATTAGTTGTTAGTGTTTAGTAATGGATGATTAAGGTTTTCAAACAAGGGCCTTTCCTCCAATACTAATAACTAAACACTAACAACTAAATAGCGGCTAAACCTTTTTCCAGATCAGCGATCAGCTCTTCTACTTCTTCAATGCCTACGGATAAACGAATTAAACCTACCGTGATGCCCATGTTCTCCTGCTGCTCTTTGGTGAGGCCCCGGTGTGAGGTGCCCAACGGGTAAGAAATGGAAGTGGTGACCCCGGCCAACGACGGGGCAAACGGAATATGCGACAACGCCTGCATGAACTGGTTCACGGCCTCTGCATCATCGGCAATTCTGAAGGATAGCATACCCCCGCATTTGCCGTTTCCCTGCGTTTGCGCCAGGGCATGCTGCGGATGTTCGGGCAAGCCCGGATAGAAAACGGCCTGTACTTTGGGGTGCTGCTGCAGAAACTCGGCTATGGTCTGGGCGTTTCGGGAGTGCTCGCGTATTCTAAGTTTGAGGGTTTTCAGACCTCTAGCCCCCAGCCAACTTTCAAACGGACTCAGGTTCAGGCCCCAGGTGCGCATGATTTGAGCGGCGCGGTTTGCGTCTGCTTCAGCTTTAGCGATTACAACGCCCGCTGTCACGTCGCTGTGGCCCGAGAGGTATTTGGTGACGCTGTGGATGACCAGATCTGCGCCTAACTGCAAGGGCTGGGTAAGGGCAGGTGAGGCGAAGGTGTTGTCTACCACCAGTTTTAGGCCGTTTTTTAAGCAAACCTGCGCTAAACGGCTTAAGTCCATCACCATCATCATAGGATTGCTGATGGTCTCGGCTAACATCAGTTTGGTGTTTTCCTGCACATAGCTTTCCAGCGAATAACTATCGGCTGTAGGCACATAGGTGACCGAGATGCCTAACCGCGAAAGTTCATTGGAGAGGAGGGAAGAAGACCCGCCGTAGATCTCTTCGGCACACAGCACGTGATCCCCCGCCTTCGCGTACACCAGCACCGCCGTCAGAATCGCCGACATGCCGGAGGAAGTGACTACGGCACCCTGCCCGTGTTCCAGCTGGTTTATTTCCTGGGCCAATTCCTCGCTGTTGGGGTTTCCGTAGCGGGTGTACATGTAATGCTTGCCCGGTTCCTGGAAATACGTCTCCAGCGCATTGAGATCCTCAAAGGTGAAAACCGAGGTTTGGTAGATGGGCGTTACTTTAGGCGAGATAGACACGGTGTATTAATTAGGAATTAAGAATCTAAGATGCACTTAAATACAATAATTGGGCAATCAGCAATTGAACAATCAACAGTTGAACAACCAGCAATCAACCACTAGCAATTCTAAAGGTAAGCAGAAAGGAGTGAAAGTTGAAACTGCGTTTTTGCCCTGTTATTCAGAAAACAAGCTAAAAAGCGAAAGCCCGCCTTCTGGGTAGAAGAACGGGCTTTCAACATGAAAACAGGAAAGAATCTAGGCGATGACAGCTTCGGCCAGGACAATGATTTTGTTGTCCAGAACTTCCACCACTCCCCCGTCAATCTGGAACACCAGTTGAGCACCGGTGGCAGGCGTGATGCGAACCGGTCCGTTAGCCAGGGCACTGATGAGGGCGGCGTGGTTGTTCAACACTTCAAACCCACCATTGATGCCCGGAAACTTTACCGAGGTCACGTCGCCTTCAAATACTCTTTTATCTGGGGTGATGATTTCTAAATACATTATTCTGAGTTCTGAGTTCTGAGTTCTGAGTCTTGAGTCTTGAGTCAATTTTGGTCAACTCATATTCTGGACTTAGAAGGAATAAAACCTAATTATATTCTGAGCCTTAAACTCTGAATTAAAGTCATTTACAGACTCAGGACTCAGAACTCAAGACTCAGAACTCAAAGTTTACTTTGCTTCGGCCATCATTTTGGTGCCTTTGGCCACGGCGTCTTCAATGGTACCAACCAGGTTGAAGGCGGCCTCAGGCAGGTTGTCATGCAGACCGTCCATGATTTCGTTGAACCCGCGGATGGTATCTTTGATATCAACCAAAACCCCTTTCAAGCCGGTGAACTGCTCGGCTACGTGGAATGGCTGCGACAAGAAACGCTGCACCCGGCGCGCTCTGTGCACGACTAATTTATCTTCTTCAGATAATTCGTCCATACCCAAGATAGCGATGATGTCTTGCAGTTCTTTGTAACGCTGTAGAATCTCTTTCACACGCTGGGCGGTGTTGTAGTGCTCATCGCCTACCACGTCTGCCGTCAAGATACGTGAGGTAGAATCCAGAGGGTCTACCGCAGGGTAGATACCAAGCTCAGAGATTTTACGGGAAAGTACGGTAGTGGCATCCAAGTGAGCGAAGGTAGTTGCTGGAGCCGGGTCAGTCAAGTCATCTGCAGGTACGTAAACGGCCTGTACAGACGTGATGGAACCACGCTTGGTAGACGTGATACGCTCTTGCATGGCACCCATCTCTGTAGCCAGCGTTGGCTGGTACCCTACCGCAGAAGGCATCCGGCCTAAAAGGGCCGATACCTCAGAACCTGCCTGGGTGAAACGGAAGATGTTGTCAATGAAGAAAAGAATATCTCTACCAGCACCGGTGCCGTCACCGTCCCGGAAAGACTCGGCAATGGTCAAACCAGAAAGGGCTACCCGGGCGCGGGCTCCTGGCGGCTCGTTCATCTGTCCGAACACGAAGGTTGCTTTAGACTCTTTCAAGGCATCTTGGTCTACTTTGGATAGATCCCATCCGCCGTGCTCCATGGATTCCATGAACTCGTCACCGTATTTCACGATACCGGATTCAATCATCTCGCGCAGCAAGTCATTCCCTTCGCGGGTACGCTCACCCACGCCGGCAAACACAGAAAGACCACCGTGGCCTTTGGCGATGTTGTTGATCAACTCCTGGATCAATACGGTTTTACCTACTCCGGCACCCCCGAACAAACCAATTTTACCTCCTTTGGAGTAAGGCTCAATCAAGTCAATTACTTTGATACCGGTATATAATACCTCAGAAGAGGTAGAAAGATCTTCGAAACGCGGCGCGTTGCGGTGAATGGGCAGGTCTACCAAGCTGGCAGGTTGCGGAATACCGTCAATGGCATCGCCAATTACGTTGAACAGACGGCCTAACACGTTGTCGCCGGTAGGCATTGAGATAGGAGCCGCCAGGTCAGTCACTTCCATGCCACGGGTCAAGCCCTCGGTTGCGTCCATCGCGATGGTACGTACGCGGTCTTCGCCTAAGTGCTGCTGGGTTTCCAGTACCACACGGGCACCGTTCCCCTTGGTCACTACCAGGGCATCCATGATGTTGGGCAACTTAGAATTCTCACCCGAGAAGCTTACGTCCACCACGGGACCGATCACCTGGGTAATTCTGCCAATATTCGCCATTTGGTTGGTTTATAATTATTTAGATAGATACTCACTTCTTTCAGGCTGCAAAAATAGGGCATTCTTCCCTCATTTCCATAGAAGTAGGAAAAAAGTTTCATGGGTAATTCTGTCTTGTAAAGATGGCGGGGTAAAGGCGCTAAATATTAGCCTATGCCTGTTTTTGGTCTGTTTTCTAAGAATCTGCCTAAAACCAGAAAGCGGGGTAGTTACTTTCTCTGTAATGTGGAACAGGTAATACCAGTAGGGAATCTCCGTTTTAAAGGTGTTTTCTGGAAAGAAGGCCCAAAATGATCTCAAAAGAGGGCCGCTGCTTCTCAAAGAAATCTTTATTTTTGCCCTGTCTTACCAAATACCTATCCGTCTTGGAAACCCAGACCCTGACTACTGTAGATACCGCCCAGAAACTGGGCCTTTTGCCTGAAGAATTTGACCGCATTAAAGAAATCCTGGGCCGCACGCCTAATTTTACCGAGCTGAGCATTTTCTCGGTGATGTGGTCTGAGCACTGTTCTTACAAGAATTCAATTGTTTGGCTGAAGACTTTGCCCAAAGACTCGCCGCGTATGCTGGCGAAAGCCGGTGAGGAAAACGCGGGTCTGGTAGACATTGGCGGCGGTTTGGCCTGCTCCTTTAAGATAGAGTCCCACAACCACCCCTCGGCGCTGGAACCTTACCAGGGCGCGGCTACCGGCGTGGGCGGCATCAACCGTGACATTTTCACCATGGGGGCCCGGCCCATCGCGCAGCTGAACTCCCTACGTTTCGGGAACCCGAACTCAGATAAAACCAAGCGCCTTTTAAGAGGGGTAGTGAAAGGAATAGGGGACTACGGCAACGCTTTCGGAATCCCGACCGTGGGCGGCGAGCTGTTCTTTGACGATTGCTACAACGTGAACCCCTTGGTAAACGCTTTCTCGGCGGGTATTGTGGAAGTAGGCAAAACTGCCAGCGCCACTTCGCACGGCGTGGGCAACCCGGTGTTCATCATCGGCTCTGCCACCGGGAAAGACGGAATCCACGGCGCGGCCTTCGCGTCTAAAGACATCACCGAAGACTCCGTGAACGACTTGCCCAGTGTACAGGTAGGCGACCCGTTCCAGGAGAAATTGCTTTTAGAGGCTACGTTGGAGATTCTGGCCACAAACCGAGTGGTGGGTATGCAGGACATGGGTGCCGCCGGTATCACGTGCTCAACCTCTGAGATGAGTGCCAAAGGCGAAAGCGGCATGGAAATCTGGCTGGAAAAAGTACCCATGCGCCAAGCCAACATGCAACCGTTTGAAATATTGCTTTCCGAAAGCCAGGAGCGGATGTTAGTGGTGATGGAGAAAGGTTCTGAAGACCTCATCTACCAAATCTGCGACAAGTGGGACATGTCCTGTGCCCAGATTGGCGAGGTAACCGATACCAAACGCCTACGCTACTACGTGAAAGGTGAATTGGTAGCCGATGTGCCCGCTGATGACTTAGTATTAGGTGGCGGTGCCCCCGTGTACCACCGCGAATACCGCGAGCCAGCGTACTACCAGGAAGCGAAGAAGTTTACCATTGACGCTGTACAGGAGCCAACCGATTATAAAGCCGTAGCCGAATTCCTGGCCACGCACCCCAACATCGCCTCCAAACGCTGGGTCTACAAACAGTATGACTCCATGATTGGCACCGCTACCTTGACCACCAACCGTCCCGCCGATGCGGGGATCGTGAAGGTGAAAGGTTCTGACAAGGCCATTGCCATCACCGTAGACTGCAACAGCCGCTACGTGAACGCCGACCCGGAAGAAGGGACTGCCATTGCCGTGGCCGAAGCCGCCCGTAACATCGTGTGCGCGGGTGGTGAGCCCGTGGCCATCACCAACTGCCTGAACTTCGGGAACCCGTACGTGCCCGAGGTGTACTGGCAGTTTGTGGGCGCCATCAAAGGCATGGGCAAAGCGTGTACTGCCTTCGGGACACCGGTAACGGGCGGTAACGTGAGTTTTTACAACCAGTCCTCAGACGAAGGGCCGGTTTTCCCTACGCCAACCATTGGCATGCTGGGCATTCTGGAAGACAAAGCCAACGCCATGACGTTGGCTTTCCAACAGGAAGGTGATGCCATTTATCTATTAGGTGACCCTGCCAATGACATCGCCTCCAGCGAATACCTGTATTCGTACCACGGTGTGAAACTGTCTCCGGCCCCGGCCTTTGACATGGAGAAAGAACTGCTGTTGCAGAAAACCGTGAAAACGCTGATTGAAGATAGACTGATCCAGTCGGCCCATGACTGCGCCGATGGCGGACTGTACATCACGTTGCTGGAATCGGCCATGCCGAATGAGCTGGGCTTTGCCATCACAACAGATACTGATTTCCGGAAAGACGCGTATTTATTTGGCGAGAGCCAGGGCCGCGTGGTGGTGAGCGTTTCACCGGCGCAGCAGGAGGCGTTTGAGAAACAGGTCTCTGGTAACAACCTGACTTTCAAAAAAATTGGCGATGTCACTGCCCGCTACTGTGAGATAGACGGTGAGGTGTTCCATGCCATTCAAGTAATTAAAAACAGCTATGACACCGCGCTGGAGCGGATTATGGAATAAATTTTTTGAAAATATTTCGCCGGAGGTTTGCGCTGAAAGAATTCTTTTCTACCTTTGCAACACCAAACGGCAACAACTAGTTGTCAGCGGAGATTGTCCGATGGTGTAACTGGCAACACGTCTGATTTTGGTTCAGAAGAGTCCAGGTTCGAAACCTGGTCGGACAACTTAGAAAGCCTCTTAGAGAAATCTGAGAGGCTTTTTTGTGCCCAATTGGCAAGTTCCTTGAAGACTACGCTGCATTGAGGTGCAGCCCTGGCAACAGGATTTCCATTGCTTCTCCTTTCTATAGCTTTTGGTTTAGAGATCTCCCGGCCTCGTAGCGCTGTTCCTTTCTCCTCAAATCACTGCACCAAGAATAAGGCATATTATACCCACTTGCATAAAGTGTCTTCCATTACCGGTTACATACCTCCTGTCGCAAGCAGATGCTGCGCCAGTGTACAAATAAACCCCTTGTTTTGAGGCTGTTTTCATAAAAACAGCCTCAAAACGGACGCTCACGCCAAAGGAATTGCTTTAAATGCAGGTTAATGAAAAACTCTAAGCAGGTTCAACGTGAAAATACTCAGGACAGAGCAGGATACTTGTGGCGGTGGATTGTGTCATTTTCGGGTTTGACAGAAGATGGAAACAGAGCGGAAAAGCTTCCAGCCTAAAGAAAAAGAAAACTGCTTCCAAGTAAGTTCCCAGGAACCCTTGTCAACCTCATGCAAGATTGAGTTACCTGCTACCATATGATTTGCCATTTTAATAGTAAACGCCAAAAATCCTTCAGCACGATCACCCTTGCGCTGTTGCTGGGACTCAATGCCTGTAACTCTTTAAGGATTGGGGCAGATGCAGGGGCAAACAAGCCAAAGATAACCCAGGTGGCGGAGGGCGGATGGGCGGACAACTCGGTGAACGTGGTGGCCTTCCGCAAGAACTCGCTGGTCACTTTCAAAGGAACCCAATACACCGGCTGGTATGATGCCGACCGTACCATGGTGCTGGCCAAAAGGAAGGCCGGGGCAGAGGCTTGGGAGATGCTAAAGACCAATTTCAAGGGAAATGCCGCAGATGCCCACAATACCATCAGCCTGATGGTAGATGGCAAAGGATTCCTGCACGTCTCCTGGGATCACCATAACAACCAACTGAATTACGCCCGCAGCGTGAGCCCCGGTTCTCTGCAACTGACCAACAAAGTGCCCATGACGGGTTTGAACGAGAAAGCAGTCTCTTACCCCGAGTTCTACCGGTTGCCCAACGGGAACCTGATGTTCTTTTACCGCGACGGCGGCTCGGGGCAGGGCAACATGGTCATCAACAGCTATGACACCAATTCCCGGCAATGGACGCAGGTGCACAGCAACCTCATCAACGGCGAGAAAAAGCGCAACGCGTACTGGCAAGCCTACCTTGACAAGAAAGGGACTGTCCACGTCTCATGGGTGTGGCGCGAGAGCCCCAACGTGGCCAGCAACCATGACCTGGCCTACGCGCGCTCGTTAGACGGAGGCAAAACCTGGGAGAAGTCTACCGGCGAAAAGTATACCTTGCCCATTACCGAAGCCACGGCCGAGAAAGCCCTGGCCATTCCGCAGAACAGCGAATTGATCAACCAGACCTCTATGGCGGCCGATGAGAAAGGCAACCCTTTCATTGCCACCTACTGGCGCGAGGCCGGTTCCACCATTCCCCAGTACCATCTGGTGTACCATGACGGCAAGGCTTGGCAGAAACTGCAGCTTGATTTCCGGAGAACGCCCTTCAGCCTGAATGGGGTGGGTACCAAGCGCATTCCCATTGCAAGACCGCAGGTGTTGGTGAAAAACTCGGCCGAAAATGCCTCGGTGCTTCTGGTTTTCAGGGATGAGGAAAGAGGAAGCAAAGCCTCGGCACTGATCATCAACAGAATCTCAGACCCCAAGTGGTCTATCATTGACCTCACACCGGAGTCGCTGGGTTCCTGGGAGCCCACCTATGACACCGAACTCTGGAAGGAGAAACAGGTGCTGAATCTGTTTATCCAGAAAGTTGACCAGGTAGACGGAGAGGGACGCTCCAGCATTGGTTCCCAGCCCATACGGGTGGTGGAGTGGAAGCCAAAATTCTAAAAGGCCGTTTTTCGCCTGTTTTTCGCAAAGTACCTATAAACTGGGGTGATCCTCCCGCATATTGTATACCATGATTCAGAAGAAAGCCTCTTTTACATTCCTCCTGCTACTGCTCGGCTTTTGGGTAGTAACTGCCGTTGCCAAGCCAAAGCATCCGTTGTTGCCCAATTCAAAGAAAGAAGTGGCCAACCAACTGAACAAGGCAAACACGTACTGGCAAACTACCAACCCAAACCCCGGCTGGGCTTTCTGGGACATCGCCGCTTACCACACGGGCAACATGGAGGCCTACAAGGTGACCAAAAACGAGCTCTACCGGGAGTATTCTGAGGCCTGGGCCGAGAAAAACCAGTGGATGGGCGCCCAGTCCACCGATAAATCTAAGTGGAAATACACGTACGGCGAGAAGGAGGACTACGTGCTGTTCGGGGATTGGCAGATCTGCTTCCAGACGTACATTGACCTCTACTGCCTGGAGGGTGCGAAGGACGACAAAAAGATCGCCCGGGCCCGGGAGGTGATGGAGTACCAGATGAGCACGCCCAACCACGATTACTGGTGGTGGGCCGACGGGCTGTACATGGTCATGCCCCTGATGACGAAGCTCTACCGGGTAACCGGGAACAAGCAGTATCTGGCGAAACTGCATGAGTACCTGACCTACGCCAACTCCATCATGTACGACCAGGAGGAGAAACTCTACTACCGCGATGCCAAATACGTCTACCCCAAACACAAGAGCGCCAACGGCAAGAAAGACTTCTGGGCGCGGGGCGATGGTTGGGTATTTGCCGGTTTTGCCAAGGTTTTGCAGGATCTGCCCAGAAACGACCCGCACCGGAAAGAGTACGAGCAGCGGTTCAGAGACATGGCCAAGGCGATTGCCCGCGCCCAGCAGCCGGAAGGTTATTGGACTCGCAGTATGCTGGATCCCATGCATGCTCCAGGGCCCGAGACCAGCGGCACCGCGTTCTTTACCTATGGCTTCCTCTGGGGTATCAACAATGGTCTACTGGACAAAAAGGGATACCTACCGGTTGCCGCCAAAGGGTACCATTACCTTTCCAACACAGCCCTGCAGCCGGACGGAAAAGTAGGCTACGTGCAACCCATAGGGGAGAGAGCCATTCCGGGGCAGATAGTGGATGTAAACTCTACCACCGCGTTCGGAGTTGGAGCCTTTCTGCTGGCCGCCTCTGAGATGTACCGTTTCTTAGACTAAGAATTTTTGTCTCATATCGTTTCGGGGCTGGTTTCCAGAAATCAGCCCCGAAACGAGGGGAGCGTATTGGCTTTCCATGACATCAGTATCAGGCATCCTGCGGCTTGCTTGTATTTCTCCAGTTATCTCAATCTGCATTTCTCCATGAAGTACCTCCCTAAAGCTCTTTTGTTGTCTGCTTTCCTGCTCGCGGGTAATCTGCTGAAGGCGCAGTCTGAGGCCAACCCAGTCAAGGCAGAGGCCGGTCAGAAAATCTTCCAAATTGTAAATCCTGATTTCAAGACCAGTCCGCACACAGGCATGGCCAGAAAGCATTGGAAAGACGCGGCGCACTACCTGCTGGCTGGGGCTTTCAGCTACATCAAGACGCTGGATGATCCTATGGTGTTTCCCAAACAGCCGGGCAAGAGCTATCCGCGCGACGGCGTGCACACCAACACTGAAATGCTGGAAGGTCTGTGCCGTACCCTGTTCATGGCGGTTCCCCTGCTCAAGGAAAACCCGAACCTGCAGATCAACGGCATCAAAGTGGCAGACTATTACCGGCATCAGTTGGTAAGATTGACTGATCCCACCAGCCCCACCTATGTGAAACCGCGGGCGAGCAACGGTGGGCCCAACCAGATTCTGGTAGAGTTTGGGGCCTTGGCGATGTCCTTTTTCGGTGCGCCGGAAGTGCTTTGGGAGCCGCTTCCCCCCACGCAGAAGGAAGCCCTGGCCAAAACCATGCTCAGCTACGGCGACGGGCCCACAATAGCGTCAAACTGGCGGTTCTTCAATATTTTCGTGCTGAGCTTTTTCAAAGAGCAGGGCTATACAGTGAATGAAAAGCTGCTGCTGGAGTACCTGGATAAGTCACTGGAGCAATACCGGGGCCAAGGCTGGTACCATGACAGCCCCGCCTACGATTACTACAGCATGTGGGCATTTCAGACGTATGGGCCGCTGTGGTCAGAGTTCTTCGGCAAGAAGCACTACCCAGAGTACGCCGCCAGGCTCATGGCCAACTTCAAAGAGGTGAACGACAACTATCCCTACCTGTTTGGCCGGGACGGAAAGATGATCATGTGGGGCCGCAGCATTGCCTACCGTTTTGCCGCTGCCGGGCCCTTCCCGCTGATGGGCCTGGCCCAGGAGCCGGGCACCAATCACGGCTGGATGCGCAGAATCGCCTCTGGGGCCATGCTTCAGTTCCTGCAGAACCCAGACTTCATAGCGACTGATAATATTCCCACCTTAGGTTTTTACGGGGCGTTTGAGCCCGCCGTGCAAATCTACAGCGCCCGCGCGAGCGTGTTCTGGATGGGCAAAGCGTTCCTGGGCCTGGTGGTGCCAGAGGGTAACCCGTTCTGGACGGAGAAAGAAAATGAGGGTGCCTGGGGAAAAGAACTGGACAAAGGAAAGGTGTACAACAAATTTCAGGAGGGCTCCAAGATCCTGATCACAAACTACCCTAACATTGGGGCCGCCGAGGTACGCGCCTGGTGCCATGAAACGGTAGCCAAAGACTGGCAACTGTTCAGGTCTACCGAGAACTACAACCGCCTCTCCTACAACAGTGCTTTCCCGTGGCAAGCCGATGGGGCCAAGGGCGAGGTGGCCATGAACTACGTCTTTAAAAACAAGAAGAATGAGTGGGAAGCCCTGCGGCTCTACATCTTCAAGAAGTTTGAGGACGGCATCTATTACCGCGACGTGGTGCTGGAAACCAGCGATAAAATCAAGCTGAACCTCGCCGACATCACCCTACCGAACGGCATTCTGAGAATAGACCGAAACATAAGCACCCAAGCCATACAGGTGCGGCTGGGCCACTATTCATTGCCCCAGAAGAACCAACCCATCAAGGAGGAATCAAGAAAAGTGAAAGGCCACCAAGTACAGATCATCGACAATGGGGAGTACCAGCTCGCCATGGTTTCCCTCAAGGGGTGGGACGGAATGGAAATTGTCAAGGCCACGGGGCTTCACCCGGTCAGCCAGGAAAGCTCCGTGATCAACGTGACTGATAGTTTCCAGCCGCAGCAACAGGCTGAAGTTTATGCCACCCTTATGCTCTGGAAGAAATCTGGGGAGAAATGGTCGGATAATGAGTTGGTGCCCGTGAAAAAGCTGGAACACTCCACGAACGATAAGACCGTTACGGTTTCCTTCAGGAAAGGCGAGAAGAAGATGGTGCGGTTTGAATAAGCCTGAAACGGGTGAGTGCTCTGTACTTCTTACTGCCTAAGAGCATGTTTGAACTTTGTCTTTCGTGCTGGAAGCGGCCATAGAGAGAACCTGCGTTCGTGCTTTCCTCGCCTTCGTAGCGTTGCTACGAGGCTCAGAAACATTAGATTAACTAAAAGCCCCATGTTTTCAGTTTAAAATTGAAGACAAAGGGCTTTTAGTTTGTGCCAGGCAAGATCAAAAGTGAGCTATTGACAGAAAGCCGAGTAGCGAGTAGTGGAGTTCCCTTCTCGCTACTCGGCTTTCTGTCATCCTCCGTTTCTGCCGCCGCGCTGGCCACCCTGACGCATGTTGCCTCTTTCACCAGGGCCTCTTTGGCCGGGGCCTCTCTCGCCTGGCATAGGGCCGTTGAACGTGCGGATGTTGTAAGAGAAGGTTAGCATGAAGAAGCGCTGCAACACGGTAGACTGCACATCTTGCACATACGCATCAGAGATACTCCGCTGAACGCTGGTGTTCTGCTCTAACAAGTCATTTACACTTAAGCTGACTTCGCCTTTCTGGCTTTTGAACACCTTCCTGCTGATGCTCATGTTCAGGAGGGTATAACTACCGTTGGGTAAATTGCTATTCAATTGGTTGTTAAGCTCAGTGCGGTACACAAAGCCATTCCAGAACCGCAGATTAGCCCGCAGTTGAGTAGACTGATTGAAAAAGTCATTGTTTCGTGCTGAACCTAGCGTAGTAGTGATAACATTGTAGTTGCCGTTGGTGGAAAAATTGAAGTCTACGTTCTGGCTGATATTACTACTGAGGGAAACTCCTAGTCCCAGGTTAGCCGAGGTGGAGAAGAACATTTCGTTGTTTAATAAACCGGGGGTTCTGTTATACCCCACTGAGCCGGTGAAGTTAATGTTAGATTTGAGTAAGTTTAGGGGTTGGCCATAGCTCACAAAGGTTCGGGCGTTCCAGTTACCATCCAAATTCACCGGCCTGATAAACTGGGCTCCCCGGCGTATCTTGAAACCTTCCAACAAGGGCTCACCCCGGGGATCGTCTTCCTTCAGTTCTAACGTGCTGTTTGTAATGTAGTTATTGGTTTGGGCAGCAGTGACAAAGAACGAGAAAACATGGTTGTTCTCGGTATTAAAGGATCTGTAGCGTACGTTCACTGAGTTCTGGTACGCCTGCACCAAGCCTGCATTCCCCGTCCTGAACCGGAGTTGGTTGGTATTATCCACTACCTCTTGCAACTGGGTAACGGAGGGAGCGTTGGTATTGGTGCGGTAGTCTATCTGAAGGTTCTTTGTTTTGGTAAACTTGTATTCAAACTGGGCCGTAGGCAGCAGATTATGGAACGTGCGGTTTACCTGGTAAAACCTGGGGAACTCCTGTTCGTTCTGCAGGTTCGCAAACTGGTACTGGGCTTCCAGCTGCACGCGTATTTTGTCTGAGTTGTACTGATAACTGGTTTTTGCCTGCTGGGTGAGATAATCGCTTTCCAGAGCGTTACTCAGGCGGGAGTTAAAGTTAGTGTACGCCACCTCTTCCTTGTCATAGGCCAAACGCTCAGAGTCTTCTATCCGGTTGCCAATACTGTACTCTGCCTGCACCCGGGCTTTCTCTCCCACCCGTTCCCCAAAAGACACGTTCCCGCGCCAGTTTAGCCCGGTTCTGTCTGCCTTAATCAGTTGGTCAAGGTAATCACTCGCGTCATTGTCATCTGGCGTTCCATAATCAATCACGTTATTGATCCGGTAGGTGTCACCGTTGTTGAGGTTGTAACCAGTATTTAAGTTTACGGAAAACGTACGTCCTGGCTTGTTAAACCGATGGCTGAAATTAATGTCGTTGCTCAGGTTATAAGAGTAATTATCTGTGTTAGAAAGAATTTCAGAGGTGTTTAAGAGTGCCAAGTCATAGAAGGCAGTGGTACTATCAGCGTCAAAGACAGATCTGCCTACACTGTTGGAGTAAGAATCTCCTTTCTGCATAGAAAACCTGGGGGTGATCAAAAGTCTGTTTCGGTCATTGATTTTGTAATCCAGCCTGAAATTAAATTGATGGTTTTCGTTTCGGTTGGTATTGTAGCTGCTGTCATTGGTTTGCTGGTGGAAGAAGATAGACTTTGAGTAATCCCGGAACACCAGGCGGGTGTTCTCGTTCTTGTTGTTGTTGTAATTGTAATTGCCGCTTACCTCTATCTTCTTTCCCCAGAAGTCTGAGTAGTTCAGCCCGAAATTGTTGGTGGTAGTGATGCCGCTACCGCCACCCGAGCCGCGGCGTCCGCGCATGCCTCCCCCGGGAGCCTCGCCCACTGAGAAGTCCTGCATGTTAATGTTGTTGGTAAGCCCGTTAACGGTGAAACGCCGGTCGCCTTTGAAGATGTTCAGGCTGGTGCCCGCCATGAATTTCCTGTCTGGCCCCACACCCACCGACACCTTCCCGAACTGGCCTTGGCGGCGGTTGGGTTTGGTCACAATGTTGAGGGTCTTGGCGCGGTTGCCGTCATCAAAACCGCTGAACTCTGCCTGGTCGCTTTTCTTGTCAAACACCTCAATGTTCTCAATCACCTCGGCGGGCAGGTTCCGGAGGGCGGTGTTCGCGTCTTCCCCAAAGAACCGTTTTCCGTCCACCAACACCTGCCGTACCTCTTCGCCCTGCGCCTGTATTTTGCCGTCCACCACGGTCACGCCCGGCAATTTGGTAACCAAGTCCTCGGCACTCGCGTCCGCCGCTACTTTGAAAGCCCCGGCATTGAACACCGTGGTGTCGCCTTTCTGGCTCCCCAGCGGTACTTTCCCCACTATCTGAATTTCCTGTAAGGTGTTTGTCGCCTCGGCCAGCAGTAATTGGCCCAGATGAACGGCTGCGTTCTGCACCTGTACCGTTCGGGTCAAGGTTTTAAAGCCCAGGTAGTTCACCTGTAACGAATACTGCCCCGGCCTTACCGCCTGAAACCCGAAGTTCCCGTCTTTGTCGGTTCCAACCGCCGTCCGCACCGAATCAGGGAGCCTGATCAACTGCACCGTGGCACCGGGCAGCGTCTCCTTGTTCTGGGCACTATGGACAGCACCAGTAACCAAATAGCCCTGTGCCTGCGCATAGGTAATGCTTGCCAAGAACAGCAAGAGGAGTACTGGTGTTTTCATAAGAAAAGGTGGTGGATTTTCAAGTTAGACTAAGGAAGGAGCCCAAGGTTTATTTGCTTTATAGAAAGATTGGATATTTATTTTTAAGTTTTCATTCAAAGAGCAGAATTGTAATGCACTTGCTACTGCCAGGCAGTAACAAGTGCTGGTGTCTATGCGTTTTCGGCCTGGTTTGTGGAAAGAACAGCAGAAACGTGTATTGCTAGAAAGGAAGCTGGGAAGAGGCAGGTGCAAATCTCAACCAGTATATTGATCGTTCTACCCTGTATATTGAAGCTGTTACAGTTTTGCGCCTGTTTTCATAAAAGTAGCCTGAAAACGGGGTACCAGCGGACGCTTGCGCCAGTGTACAAATAAACCTCTCGTTTTTGGCCTGTTTTCATGAAAATAGCCTAAAAACGACGGTAAAAGCGGGCACTTGCCCCAGAGGAATTGCTTTTAATACCGGTGAATGAAAAACTCTAAACAGGTTCATCTTACGCTAAAGCCCTCATTGGGTATCAGCAAAATTCTGTTCTTTGACGAAATACCTTCTAAGCATTAAGATGCCTAGTGAAATTTGTTTTGAAGGCGGTTTCACAAAAAGAGGCTAAAAACGTTCCCTCAGACTAGGTAGATTTTTTAGCTCTTTTGCGGAAATGAAGGCAATTAGAAGTAGTTTCACCTACAATGAAAATCAAAATAAGGGTTTGTAAGCAGAAGAAGGCTTAAACAAGCCCGCTGAGCTTACCCAAGTGTCCGTCCCCCCCCCTTTAGCTACCATCTATTCACCCATGCGAAAACTTTATTTTCTAGTACTTCTTCTGCTGCTTACCCTAACAAGCCAGGCACAGCAGATTGGAGGAAAGCCCGGGGACTTCACCCTCGGCAACAAGGAATTCCTGCTCAACGGCAAGCCCTTTGTGATTAGGGCGGCAGAACTGCATTATCCGCGTATTCCGCGCGAATATTGGGAGCACCGCATCAAGTTGAGCAAAGCCATGGGCATGAATACCATCTGTATTTACCTTTTCTGGAACCTGCATGAGCAAAAGCCGGGGGAGTATGACTTCAAAGGCCAGAACGATGTGGCGGAGTTTGTGAAGCTGGCCCAGAAGAACGGCATGTACTGCATTGTGCGCCCCGGGCCGTACGTGTGCGCGGAGTGGGACATGGGCGGATTGCCCTGGTGGCTCCTGAAAAAAGAAGATGTGCAGGTGCGTACGCTGCAAGACCCGTATTTCATGGAGCGTACCAAACTATTCCTGAAAGAAGCGGCCAAGCAGTTAGCGCCCATGCAGATACAGAACGGCGGCAACATCATCATGGTGCAGGTAGAGAATGAGTACGCCACGTTCGGCAACGAGCAGGCCTACATGGAAGCCACCCGTGATGCCGTGCGCCAAGCCGGTTTTGACAAGGTGCAGCTTTTCCGCTGCGACTGGCCCTCCAACTTCAACAAATATAAACTGGACGGCGTGGCCACCACCCTCAACTTCGGGGCTGGTACCAACATAGACAACAGCTTCAAGGCATTTCAGGAAGCGTACCCTACGGCGCCGCTCATGTGCAGTGAGTACTGGTCGGGCTGGTTTGACCACTGGGGGCGTCCGCATGAGACCCGCTCCGTCAGCAGCTTTATTGGGAGCCTCAAAGACATGATGGATCGCAAGATTTCCTTCAGCCTGTACATGGCGCACGGCGGTACCTCGTTTGGGCAGTGGGGCGGAGCCAACGCGCCTCCGTACTCGGCCATGGCCACTTCCTATGATTATAATGCGCCCGTGGGGGAGCAGGGCAATACCACCGAGAAGTTCTTCGCGGTACGCGACCTGCTCAAGAACTACCTGCAGGAAGGCGAAACCCTGGGGGAGATCCCGGCCCCGAAAACAGTGATTACCATTCCTGCCTTTACCTTAGAGAAGAGTGCCGCCCTGTTCTCCAACCTACCCAAGGCCCACAAAACCGAGCGAATCCAGCCCATGGAAAACTTTGACCAGGGCTGGGGGCGCATCCTGTACCGCGGTACCGTGCCGGCATCGGCATCTGGGCAAAGACTGGTGATCACTGACGTGCATGACTGGGCCACGGTGTTCGTGAACGGGAAACCGATAGGAAAGCTGGACAGACGCAGGGGCGACAGTTCGCTAAAACTGCCCACCTTTACGGGTGCTGCGCAGCTCGATATTCTGGTGGAGGCCACCGGCCGGGTAAACTACGGCAAGGCCATCATTGACCGCAAGGGCATCACAGAGAAAGTGGAAGTATTTGATGGTAGTAAGACAACAGAACTCAAGAACTGGCTTGTCTACAATTTTCCGGTAGAATACGATTTCCAGAAGAAGGCCAGATTCAGAAAAGGAATGCCGCAAGGGCCAGCTTGGTACAGAGGAACGTTCAAGCTAGACCAGACCGGCGATACGTTTCTGGACGTAAGCAAGTGGGGCAAAGGCATGGTGTGGGTGAACGGGCAGAACCTGGGCCGGTTCTGGAAAATTGGGCCGCAACAGACGCTGTTTGTGCCGGGCGTATGGCTTAAAAAAGGCAAAAACGAAGTTATTGTGCTGGATGTGGACAAGCCTGAGGCACTCACCATGGCCGGTTTAAAAGAACCCATCCTGGATGCGCTTCGGCCAGACGAATCCCTCCTGCACCGGGCCAAAGGCCAGCAATTGGATTTAACCGGCGAGGAACCGGTGCTCACGGCCTCCTTCCCAGCGGTAAGTGCCTGGCAAGAGGCGAGGTTTGACAAGGTGGTGCAGGGACGCTATTTCTGCTTTGAGGCGTTGAGCGCGCAGAAACCAGACGATCCGTTTACCTCCGTGGCAGAGCTGGAGCTGCTGGACGAGAAAGGAAACCCCATCTCGCGCCTCAAATGGAAAGTAGTCTATGCTGACAGTGAGGAAGTAACCTCCTCCAATAACGCCGCTGACCGTGTCTACGACCAGCAGGAATCCACCTTCTGGCATAGCCAATACGGCGCGGCCAAGCCCAAGCACCCGCACCACTTAGTGCTGGATCTGGGCGAACATGTAACAGTGAAAGGTTTCCGCTATCTGCCCCGCTCAGACAAAAACACGGCCGGTATGGTAAAGGATTACCGCATTTATATGAAGAGCAGTCCTTTTAAGATGTAAGGTGTAGAATGGGATTTTAGTTGAAAGGGAGGCAGTTGCCTCCCTTTTTATTTGGCAAATATCTTGAAAGCGACTTGGTGATGACGCTACGCAAACGTGCTGGTAGTTCCCGGCGAGTCTGGAGACTTGCTTCATCCTGTATCACGAGGCCTTAGTCTCTCGCCAGTTTACTCTACACCTGTGAGGTCTTCAAGACTGCACAGGTTTGCACGTTTTGGGCCCGTTTTCCGCAAAACAGCCTCAAAACAGGTGAATGGGGTTTATGCCTGGCGGATTACTTGTTTCATTGATTAATCTAAGCCATGAAGGTTTCCTGCATCATCCCACTGAACGGAGCAGATAAAAAGCCCACTAGAGCCGTGAAACAATCTTCTTTCTCTCTATTCATGTGCTTGACTGAATTTCCCTCTTCACCGGATACAACAGGATAGTTCCATGCATAGGTTATGGTAGTTTCAGGCAGAGATAATCCTGACAAATACCATTTTGCCAGCTATCTAAAGTAGAACATGCAATGGAATATTTATGGACAGACGCAGATTCTTGAAACTAAGCACTATCTCCCCTTTGCTATTTTCCTGTGCCGGACAACTGGTGTATGCGGGTAGCGGGCATGTCATAGGGGATGATACGGTCTCTGATTTCAGTAAAAGGCTGAAACCTATGGGACGGATACTGGAGACCCAGGGATATTACGTGTGGGGCACCAGTCCTATCATAGGGCCAGATGGGAAAGTGCACGTATTCTACTCCCGGTGGAAGGCAGACAAAGGGATGGGCGGCTGGATAAACCGATCTGAAATTGCCCATGCCGTTGCGGCCACCCCTGAATCACCTTTTGAGTACGTATCTACCGTATTTGCGCCAAGGGGACAAGGATTCTGGGATGGTACCACTTGCCATAATCCGCACATCCAGTTTGTAGATGGCCAATACTGCCTTTTCTACATGGGCAACTCCAATGGAAAGACCGATACCAAACGAATAGGCCTGGCAATTGCCGATTCACCTTATGGGCCATGGAAAAGGCCAGACCAGCCACTGCTAGGGGCGGGAGAACCCGGTGCCTGGGATAATCACTGCACTACCAATCCTGCTTTCCTGAAACATTCCAGCGGCAAGTACTGGCTCTATTATAAATCCTGGAACACGTATGAGTACGCGAACTACACAGATCCTAAAATAAGGGGCAACCGCAAGTATGGGTTAGCCACCTCAGATTCCTTGCAGGGCCCTTACCAGCGGTATAAAGGCAATCCTATCATTGATTACTCTAGCAAAGGGAACAACATACAAGCCGAAGACGGCCACGTATGGTACGAAGGCGGTAAGTATAAAATGCTGATGCGCGACATGGGCATTTTCAATCACCAATACGGGCTGTACGTAGAGTCCAAAAACGGAGTTAACTGGGGTGAGCCTAAAATTGCCTACTACAACACAGATCATTACTTTGCCCAACCTCCGGCCCCCAAGCATCTGTCCAAATATGGTAGGTTTGAGAGACCGCAGCTCCTGTTCCAGAATGGCCGGCCAACGCACTTGTTTCTGGCCTCCCAAGGCGGAAAGTACATGACGTCAAGCCCTTTTATTTTTCAGATTTCCCCTGAAAGTAACACGCCAAAGAATAAAAGCTAAGCGCTTGTTTAAAATTGAGGTTTGCCTGCGAAAATGACCAGAGAAGGGTTCTGCGGAAGGGTTTTTAGAGCAGCGCAGCAGTCTACAGGGCTAGAAAAGGCGAACGCAGATTCTTTTTATGGCCGTTTGCAGCGCAAAGATGAAATTCAAACAAGCCCTAATGACAACATTCTGCTCATAAGCTTAAACCCACTTCTGAAATGAAAACGGGGAAGTCCACTAAAAGTAATGATAAACGAAAAAAGCACTCGCTTGCCTCAGACGCGTATGAGCAATCCGCGGCCGCTGGCTGTGTTATAGGTTGGCCCTGTTTGGGGCCTGTTTTTCCAAAAACAGGCCCCAAACAGGGCCTGCAAGTCTTTGTGCTGTTTGAAAGGAAAGTCATCCGTAATGTTCTGCCTAGCGGCCAGAGGTCGTGAGTAGCCCATACACGTCCGAGAAGCGAGCGAGTGAAATCATCACTTTTTAAGGACTACCGAAAACTGTACCGTTCAGGTGCAGTTTTTTTGCTTCATTTTCAAAATATAGCCTATAAACGGAAATATTCAGCTACTTAACAGGATACGGCAGGATAATATCTGCCCCTGTACTTTTTATGTTTAGGTCTGTGATAAAGTAGTTGGTCTCGGCTGGAAGAGAAGACTGAAAGCACAAAGGGGGAATTCATTAGTACAATAAGTATTGCCCCTGTTTTGAGCATAATTTCCTGAAAACGGCTTAAAAACGGAGGTTCCTGTTAGAGGGCTTGGGTTGTGAAGTAATAAACAGCAAAGAGGCTGGCTTGTGTAGCGCAGTAGAGATTTAGCCTGGCGCAATGGGGTACAACATCAAACCTAAAGTAAATAGTAGTACATGAAGACACCGTTTATCAAGGTCATTTGGGCCAGCACCACAAAATTTGCCTTTGTAGCAGCCGTTACGGCAGGCCTTTTTAGTTGCAGCGCCTCAGATAATACGACTGGTACCAGCAACAGTTCTGGAAAAATAGACCGCAAAGCCTTGGTCACGCGGCACAATGTAGCGCTTACCCGGCCAGATACGTTGGCCTCCCTTTCGGTAGGGAACGGTGATTTTGCCTATACCGTAGATGTGTCTGGATTACAGAGCTTTCCGGAATTCTATGACAGAGGGGTGTCCTTGGGTACTCAGTCTCAGTGGGGCTGGCATGTGATCCCTACTAACCAGAACTACACCATCCAAGACGTAGCCCGCTATGATACCGCCGCCAACGGGAAAGTGATTCCGTTTCCGGTGCAGCACAAAGGAACCGGCCGAAAAGTGGATGCCATGAACTGGCTCCGGACGAACCCGCACCGTTTGCATCTGGGCGTGGTAGGGTTGGTTTTATTAAAAGAGAACGGCCAGCAGGTGCAGATACAAGACCTACAGCAGGTTCAGCAAAAGCTGGATCTCTGGTCAGGCAAAATAGAAAGCAAGTATGTGGTAGAAGGGGTGCCGGTAACCGTAGAGTTGTTCGGGCATCAGGAACAGGACGGCATCTCTGCCCGTGTTACGTCACCACTCATCACCAAAGGCAGGCTGAAAGTATCCTTGAAGTTCCCTTACGGAGCCACTTGCCATGTCTGCCCGGGGTACGACTGGCAGAACCAGGACAAGCACACCACTACACTCGCCCGTTCTGAGGCGAACCCCAACCAGGTACAATTAGCGCGAAAGTTGGACTCTACCGTTTATTACACCAGTGTGCAATGGAACGAAGACGGCCAATTCAGCGAGAAACAGAAACATCAGTTTGAACTGGTGCCCTCGGCTAAAGAAGGAAGCTTGGAGTTCAGCGTGCTGTTCACGCAACGGCAGGCGAAAGATGTTCCTGACTTCAAAGAAACGCAGGCCAGCAGCGAAGAAGAGTGGAAAAAGTTTTGGATGGAAGGCGGGGTTATTGATTTCTCCGGTTCCACCGACCCTAGGGCAAAAGAACTGGAGCGCCGCGTCGTGCTGTCACAGTACCTGACCAAAATCCAGTGCACCGGAGACCTTCCGCCGCAAGAGACTGGCCTCACTTTCAACAGTTGGTACGGCAAACCTCACTTAGAAATGCACTGGTGGCACGGCGTACACTTTGCTCTTTGGAACCGTTTAAGACTGCTGGAGAAAAGCTTGCCTTGGTATACCAAAGTGATAGACAAAGCGAGGGCTACGGCCAAGTGGCAAGGCTACGATGGCGTAAGATGGCAAAAGATGACCGACCCGAACGGAAACGAAAGCCCGTCCAGCGTAGGGCCTTACTTGGTGTGGCAGCAACCGCACATCATCTATTTCGCAGAATTGGTGTATCGTCAAAATCCTACCAAAGAGACGCTGGAGAAATACCAGAACCTGGTATTTGAGACGGCAAAGTTTATGGCCTCTTTCCCTACGTACAGCGAGAAAGATAAAAAGTACCACTTAGCATCGCCTATCATTCCGGCGCAGGAACTGTTCCCGGCCAAAGAAACCAATGATCCGCCGTTTGAGCTGGCCTACTGGTATTATGGATTGACCACGGCGCAGGAGTGGCGCAAGCGCATGGGCTTGCCAGCCGATAAGAAGTGGCAAGACGTGATTGATAAACTGGCGCCGTTGGCTATCAAAGATGGTTTATACCTGCCAAGTGCCACGCATCCGCAGGCTTACACCAATGACTTTTACCGTCGTGACCACCCGGCGGTGGTGGGAGCCTACGGTTACCTGCCCCTCAGCAACAAGGTTGACACTACCATCATGCAGAACACCTATAATGAGATTCTGAAGAAGTGGCAATGGGATACTACCTGGGGCTGGGATTATCCGCTAATGGCCATGAGTGCCGCCCGCCTTAATTCGCCTGAAAAAGCGGTAGATGCGTTGTTCATGGATGCCCAAAAGAACACCTACCTGCCCAACGGCCATAATTACCAGGATGAGCGCCTGCGCATTTACCTGCCGGGCAACGGTGGGCTGCTCACCGCGGTAGCCATGATGGCCGCCGGATGGGATGGGGCACCAAACCGACCTACACCGGGCTTCCCTACTAATGGCAAGTGGAAAGTGAGGTGGGAAGGCTTGCATAAAATGCCTTAGTGGGATGGTCTCCTGCTCTTAGGTGGCTAAGCAAGCTCAAGGCAGAATCACTATTTGATTTAGATAACCAGGTATTCATTAATGGTGAATTTTAGAAGAATGCGGAAACAGAGTCTACTAGGGCTTTTGCTAGCGCTGCTGATGATGATAACAACATCCAGCATACCTCCTGCAAACAAGATTCCTGCCTCGCTCAAGTGGTCTGAACGGATGGCGTTGTCCATCAAGAAAAACAACCCGGAGCCTTGGATGATTGAGTTCTCACAGAAGCCGGTTTGGAGTTATCCGCAAGGCTTGGTGCTGCATTCCATGGAAAAAATCTGGCGGCAAAACCCGAAACAGAACCAACAATACCTGGACTACATCAAAGCCTACGCAGACCTGATGATCGATGAGAAAGGAAACATCAAAACCTATGATGTCTATACCTTCAACCTTGACATGATGAACTCGGGTAAGATCCTTTTTAACCTGTACGAGCAGACCAAAGACGAAAAGTATAAGAAAGCGATTGTCACGCTGCGGAACCAGTTGCAGTGGCAGCCCCGCACCACCCAGGGCGGCTACTGGCACAAACTGCGCTATCCGTGGCAAATGTGGCTGGACGGGGCGTACATGAGTGCTCCTTTTCTGGCCCAGTACGGCAAAACTTTCCATGACAACCAAGCCTTTGAGATAGTAGCCAATCAGTTGATTTTACTGGAACAGCACACGCGTGATCCTAAAACGGGCTTGCTCTACCATGGCTGGGATGAAAGTAAACTGCAACCTTGGGCCAACAAGCAAACCGGCACCTCACCTAACTTTTGGGGTCGCGCAATAGGTTGGTACGCCATGGCTTTGGTAGATGTGTTGGATTACTTTCCGCAGGATCATTCCAAACGAAGCGGCATTATAGGCATTCTGCAACGCCTGGCTCCGGCCCTGCAAAAATACCAGGATGCGGAAAAAGGACTCTGGTACCAGGTGGTAGACCAAGGCCAGCGGAAAGGTAATTACTTGGAGGCCTCGGCCTCCAGCATGTTTGTGTACGCTTTGGCGAAAGGAGCCAACAAAGGGTACTTAGACAAGTGTTTTAAAAAAGTAGCCGAAAAAGGCTACCAAGGTATCATAGACCACCTGATACAAGTGAAACCGGACGGTGAAGTAAACCTGACGCAGGTGTGCGCGGTGGCTGGCTTAAGTTCCGACCGGGATGGTTCTTATGAGTACTATGTGAACGAAAAGATCAGAATAGATGACCCCAAAGGAACAGGCCCCTTTATCTTGGCAAGTCTGGAGTTAAACAAGTAACCCACACCCGTATGCGACTACCTTTTATAAAGCTTCAATCACTTCAACTATTTTTCGCGCTGGTGGCGTTCGCCTGCCTGGCTACCGGTTGTGCGAGTAAAACCGCCCAGAAAGAAGCCGAACAAGACCCCTGGAAGGAAATGGAAAAACTGAGAAAGCAGATCAAAGCCCCAACGTTCCCTAACCGTGACTTCCTGATCACTAATTACGGAGCCGTGGAAGGCGGAAAAGTGAAGAGCACCGAGGCTTTCCGGAAAGCCATTGAAGCCTGCAACAAAAGCGGCGGCGGACGGGTGATCGTACCCACCGGTACTTTTCTGACCGGGGCCATCCACCTGAAAAGTAACGTGAACCTGCACCTACAGGACAACGCCACCATCCTGTTCAGCCGTGACACCCTCGACTATCTGCCCGTGGTGTTCACCCGCTGGGAAGGGATGGAACTGATGAATTATTCACCCTTCATCTATGCCTACGAGCAGGAAAACATTGCCATTACCGGGAACGGAACGCTAGACGGAAACGCCAACAATGAGTACTGGTGGCCTTGGTGCGGGGCAAAGAAATATGGCTGGGTAGAAGGTACCCCCAAGCAGACACCTGACCGCAACCTGCTTCATGAGCAGAACCGTCAGCAACTAGACCCAACCAAGAGAATCTATGGGCCCGGTCATCGTTTGCGCCCCCAGTTTGTGCAGCCGTACAAGTGCAAGAACGTGCTCATCAGCGGGGTGAAACTCATCAATTCACCTATGTGGAACCTGCATCCGGTATTGTGCGAGAACGTGACCATTGAGAACGTGAAAGTGGTCACGCTAGGGCCTAACAACGATGGCTGCGACCCAGAGTCCTGCAAAAATGTACTCATCAAAAACTGCTACTTTGATACCGGTGACGACTGCATCGCGATCAAATCTGGCCGTAACGAAGATGGCCGTAGAATTGGTAAACCCTCCGAAAACATCATCATTGACGGTTGCGAGATGAAAGAAGGACACGGAGGGGTAGTGATAGGAAGCGAGATCTCGGGCGGAGCCCGCAACATTTACGCCGTCAACTGCACCATGGACAGCCCTAATTTAGACCGAGTGTTGCGCATTAAGACCAGTTCGCAACGGGGTGGTATCATAGAGAATATCTTCATGAAGGATGTGAAAGTAGGCACCTACAAAGAAGCCGCCGTGAAATGCAACATGTTCTATGAAGAGCCAGGCAACCACATGCCCGCCATCCGGAATGTGTTGGTGGAAAACCTGTACGTGGAAAACGGCGGCAAATATGCCGTGATGGTGAAAGCCTACGAAGAGTCACCGGTAGAGAATCTAAGATTGGTGAACTGTGTCATCAACGGGGTTGACGAGCCACTCAATGTAGACCATGTGAAAGGCATGAAGCTGATCAACACCAAGATCAACGGCAAAGGCTACAACTCGCAAAACGTGACGGCGGCAAATAAAGGACACTAAACAGCAAAGGCACCAGCCTTCTAACCAAACCACTTTATGAAAAAGCATTGTTTTCTGAAAAACAGCCTCAAAACGGTAGGCCGTACGGCGTTCATTGCCTCCGCTCTTTTCTTTGCCAATGAACTGGCGGCCCAGCAACTAGCTTTTCCGGGAGCCGAAGGGTTTGGCCGTTTCGCTACCGGAGGTAGGGGAGGGGAAGTGTACCATGTGACCAACTTGAATGACAGCGGCCCAGGCTCTTTCAGAGATGCGGTAAGCAAGCCCAACAGAACCGTGGTGTTTGATGTAGGCGGTATTATTAAAATTGCCAGCCGGGTGATTGTTTCGCCTAACGTCACCATTGCCGGACAGACGGCTCCTGGTGATGGCATCACCATTTACGGCAACGGTTTGTCTTACACAGATGCCAACAATACCATCACCCGCTACATTAGAGTTAGAATGGGGAAAATAGGCGAAAAAGGGAAAGATGCCGTTGCTATCGCCAAGGGGCACGACCTTATGTTCGATCATGTTTCCATCTCCTGGGGCAAAGACGGCACGCTGGATATTAACGGAGATGTAAGCAATTTTACTTTGCAGAACTCCATTGTGGGACAAGGCTTGCATACGCACTCCACCGGAGGGCTGCACCAGTCTACCGGCGGCGTGTCCATTCTGCGCAGCCTGTACATTGACAACCATACCCGTAACCCGAAGGTGAAAGGCATCAACCAGTTCGTAAACAATGTGATTTACAATTGGGAAGCAGGAGCCTACATTCTGGGAGGTTCGGCCGGACGCTCCGATGCCAATATTGAGAACAACTATTTCATCGCTGGCCCCGGCACGAAAACCAATCCGCCTTTCTCCAGAGCAACCGAGACGTTCCACCTGTACGCCCAGCACAATATGTACGATGGCAATGTGAACGGTAAATTAGATGGCGCAGCAGTTCCAAAAGAAGAGTATGGCCCAGTAACCTGGAAGCAGGAACCGTTCAATTTCCCGAAGGTGACCACCTTGACGCCCCAGAAGGCCTATGAACTCATTTTGGCTGATGCCGGTGCCTCCCTGCGCCGCGATGAAGTAGATGCCTTCCTGATTGACGAGCTGAAATCATTAGGTACCAAAGGCAAAACCATCAGTGATGAAATGACCCTCCCCACCGCAGGCCCAGGCAACGTCAAAGGCGGGCCTGCTCCTAGAGATACTGACTTAGACGGTATGCCAGATGCTTGGGAAAAGAAAAACAAGCTGAACCCCAAGGATGCAAAAGATGGGAAAACGATCAACAAAGATGGTTACTCCAACCTGGAGATCTATCTGAACAGCTTGGTAAACGGCGGAGTCGCCTAAAGCAACGGCCCAAAGGAAGTAGAAACTTGCTTGTCAGTACATGAGCAGACACCTGTTTTATGGAAGCTCAACACCCTCGTTGCTGTGCCTGTTTATGCCGTGTTTTTAAGAAAACAGCATCAAAATGAAAGTTTGCCGGATTCCCTTTTTACTCTTATTCCTTGTCTTGCCAGCCCTGAGCTATGCTCAGAACGGCGTAGGGAAACTCACCTCCAAGCCAGAGCAGAAACAGAATGTATTTACCTTCTCCACTGAGCAGGCCAAGGTGCAACTGGAGTTCTGTACGCCCGAGATGGTGCGCATCCGCACCAGTTGGGACGGTGCTTTTGAGCCGGATGAAGAGTACATGGTGGTGCAGCATATCTGGGGGCCGGTGAAGGTTGAGTTAAAGAAGAAATGGGGCAACTATATCCTGAGTACCGATCAATTACAGGTGCGGGTAAACAAAGAACCCCTGACCATTGAAATTGCCAATAAAGCCGGCGACATCCTTTCCACGGAAACCTTTGGCCAAAATGGAGGCGCTTATAAAAACGGTAAAGTAGTAGGAACCCGGAAAAAACTGATGCCTGATGAACACTTCTTCGGCTTTGGCGAACGGATGGATTTCACTGACCAACTCGGCAAAGAAGTAAACCTGAATGTGGGCAGAGGCGCACAGAAGCCGCACATCATTGGGGCCTACAACATCATGGAGGCTAACTATGCCCCCGTGCCTTTCTTCATGAGTACCCGCGGCTATGGTATTTTTCTGCATAACCCGTACGCCACCCGCTGGGACATGGGCAACTCCGCCTCAGATTCTTATGCTTTTGAAGCCCAAAACGGGGAACTGGATTACTACTTCATCTATGGCCCCGGCTTTCCAGCCATCCTTGGGCAGTATACTACTTTAACGGGCAAATCGCCTCTGCTGCCTCGTTTTGCGCATGGCCTGCATGTGGGTACGTATAGCGGTGGTACCTGGGGCCATACAGAGCATTCGTCCACCGAGTACGTGGTGGAACTGGTGCGCAAATACAGAGAAATGGGTATCCCCATTGATATACTGCATTTAGATTCTACCTGGAGGCTGTTCGGGAAAAGTGGCGGGAACGGAGCTACTTCCTATGAGTGGCGCGAGACCATGAAGAATCCCCAAGGTATGTTTGACCGGTTATATGCCATGAACTTAAACATGGTGGGCCTTCATATTAGGAGCCGCTATGACAACGGTACCTCCCTCAACCTGCTAGACCAGGCGCGGGAAAAAAGAATGGTGTATCCAGAAGAAGCGAACAAGGGCGGCTTTGTCAATTTCTTTGATGACAAAGCCGTAGACTGGTGGTGGGACAACGCCGTGATGAAAATAGCTTCCATAGGAGCTAAATTCCTGAAAACAGACGAAGGCAGTGGTTTCGGCAGAGTTCCCAGTGAGAGTAATAAGCTTGGGGCAACCAGCCCAGAAGCCCAGAAGCTGCACAACATCTTCCCTATTGCCTATGCTAAGGCGCCATACGAGAAATTCAGCAAGTACAACAACATGCGCGGCATGAACCACACCCGTGAGGGGTACGCCGGTATTCAGCGTTATCCGTTTATCTGGGCCGGGGACTGGCCTAGTGAGTGGCAGTACTTCGGGCCGGTTATCAAGGCCGGGTTAAATATGGGGCTCTCGGGCGTAAGTTACTGGACCCACAACATGGGTGGATTTGAGCACAAGGCAGATCCGGAGCTTTACATCCGGTGGGTGCAATTTGGGATGTTTAGCCCGGTGGCGCACGTGTTCGGAATGGATCACCCTGGGTACAAAGAGCCCTGGAATTACGGGGAAGAGGCTTTGGCTAACTTCACCAAGTACGACAAGTTACGCTATCGCTTGATTCCCTACATCTACAGCAGTGCTTTCCAAACCTACAAGACGGGCGTACCCATGATGCGGGCCTTGGTTCTGGAAAACCAAAAAGACGTGAATACCTACAATGTAGAGGATCAATATATGTTTGGGGACAACATGATGGTGTGTCCGGTTACTACCAAAGCAGCGCAGACGCGCGTTGTGTATTTGCCAAATGGGCAGTGGGTAGACTATTGGACGGGGAAAACCTATGCAGGTAAAAAGCACTACAATATTGTAGCGCCGCTGGATCAATTGCCACTTTTTGTAAAGGCTGGAGCTATTATTCCAATGCAGGAAGAAGTACAGTTTGATGACAAAAAACCGTGGGGGGACATTACCTTGGATATTTATCCTTCTGGTAAGTCATCCTATGAGCTATTTGAAGATGATGGCCTGAGCGAGAAGTATAAAGAAGGTAATTACAGTACTACTGCTATTACTTCCAATGTGTCTGGAGGGAACACAACTATCACCATTGGGGCAGCTAAAGGCAGTTATGCTGTGCCACCACGCAATTACTTGATTAAAGTGCGTCAGGAGAAGGCCCCGGTTACTGTACAAATTGGCGATCAAAAGCTAAGCCCTGCCAACGCTGAGCAATTTGCAAAAGCAACCTCAAACGCCTGGTACTATGACCAGGAAGCAAAAGTGCTGTGGGCTAAAGGCGCAAAGACGGCAGGTGAAACTATTGAGTTTTCCATTTCTCAATGATCTTTAAACCTGATGATCCCACTACTTCCATGATTTGAATTAGGCGTTTCTTACTTAGCTATAGCTTACAAGTAAGCTATAGCTAAGTAAGTATCCCATGGCTTTCTCAGGTAAGATGATGCGCATCATGTTACCTGAGAAAGCCATCTGTTTTTACAGACAACAGTGCATGAAGGCTATTCCCATGGTTACTGCTGGCTTTCTTCCTCATTTTGGCGCGATTTCCAAAATGCGGCTTGAAAACATAATTCATCATCTTTCAAGAAAGAAATCTGACAGATCTTGCTATTCGTTTTTGATTGCCACTTACTGCCGCTAGAACCTTCTCGTCGTTTTACGCTTGGTTTCCTAAAAGCAAGCTTAAAACGAATTACGAAATACCTCCGGTGGTGTAATCAGCCAGATTGTACCCATTGGTCAGGACTTTTAGCGGGTTCTGCTCTGATTTTATGTTTGTACATCTAACCTTATACGGCCTAACCACTATTCTGTAGAACATAAGTAGTGAGATGTTAAAGTTGAGGTCTGTAAGTTAGGTATTATCAAGGCGTTTGCGCGCAGAGATTCCTTTGCTACCAGCTAAATGACCTTAGCTCTACCTTGTAGATTGTGCAACTTTTGCGCAAAATAGGCCTAAAATGTTTTCCTGCAGATTTTAGGGTTTTCTCAACTTTCTGTCCCCAATAGCCCAATATCTTGTTCAAATGATAACAGTTTCATGTTTAAGTGATGATGTTAAGAATCTGTGTTATCGGCTCAGAAATCCACTTTTTTAGTTTTTATAAGTATGTACATGAAAATATCGGGTAAAAACCATTGAAGAATATTCATTTTGATGGTGGTTTATGTGTTAAATATTTATTAAATTTCAATTCAAAGGCAATCAATTAGAGAATCTACAATAATGGGATTGCTCCCAATCATATTTGACGAGGTTCATTAATTCAGTAGTTCTGTGCAATCGATAGCGCAGGCTGCCGGAAGTCCTCTGATTGGTTGTTTTATGAGTTAGATCAAATAAAGTGCAAGTACTAGTTCTCTGGATGAATCAGGACTTGCAGTTTGTGAAAGGCCTCTGGGATTTTCCAGTTGTGATGCTTTAGACTAGTTTTTCAAATATTTACCCCCCCTATTTAGATTAAACTTATGGAACTTCTTGACAGAATCGATTCTACATCCGCCATCCCAAAGTACTTGCAGGTAGTAAATGCGGTTATTGAAGACATAGAGGCCGGAATCCTGAAACGTGGTGAACGTGTCCCATCCATAAATGAAACTAGTGAAATGTATTACCTATCTCGGGATACCATAGAGAAAGCATACAGAGTATTGCGCAAAAAAGGGGTGATTAGCTCCGTGAAAGGGAAAGGCTGCTACATCAGCAATAGCTTTGCGGTAGATAAGGTGCGTGTGCTGTTGCTCTTCAATAAATTGAGCGCCTATAAAAAAGCCATCTACTATTCTCTGCTCAAAACCTTAGGCGAAGAAGCAGTGGTGGACTTGCATATTCACCATTATGACGGCAAAATCTGCAGTACTTTAATCCAGGAGAATATTGGTAAGTATGACTACTATGTCATCATGCCCCATATCTCTACCAACATGGACTCTTTTACCCAGGCCTTAGACAAAATCCCAGAAGACAAGCTCATCCTTTTAGATAAGAATATTGATACGTACAAAGGTAACTGCGGCGCGGTGTTCCAGGATTTTGAGCGTGATATCAGAAGAGCATTACATTCTGGCGAAGACTTAATGAGTAAGTATAAGCGGTTTGTTTTGGTGTATCCCAGAGAGATCTCTTATCCTATAGAAATAGTAAAGGGCTTCCGTCAATTCTGCCGGGAGATGTCCATTGACCATACCGTCATAGGTGGCATCCACCAAGAGCCGCTGGTTGCAGGAACCGCCTACCTGGTCTTAGAAGAGTCTGACCTTGCGAACCTTATCATCGAAACGCGGGCTAAAGGATTGGAACTAGGAAAAGACATCGGGCTGATCTCTTACAATGACACACCTCTGAAGAAGATTTTGGATGATGGCATTACAGTGGTGTCTACAGATCATGAGCTAATGGGTGAAACCGCTGGTTATATGATCAAACATAAACTAAGAGAAAGAGTCCATAATCCATTTACACTCGTTCGTAGAAACTCGTTATAGACAAGATGGGTAGGGCTTCTCTCACGTTCATATAACAAAAAGCAGCTTGGATAAAAATAATCTGGATCACTCCTGACTGTTTTTATCCAAGCTGCTTTTTGTTTAAAGAGTGGTAGGTTTATTAACGTGAACTGGAGAATTGAAAGTGGCTTTAGGGCTAGTAACTGTTGTCCATTTACCCTAATGGCACCTCTTCAACGCAGATCCTCCCGTTGAAGGGAGCGGAGAGGGATGTTTACGCCTGCCGATCCACGATTGCTGGCTGTGTTTTGTCTCTCTTATGCAAAGGCATTGGTTGTAATAAGTTCTGGAATGCGAGCCCTCTTTGTGGACACCCCTCTCCTGCGCTCGCTGCTACAAACTCTCGTTTGGGCAATCCTCAAGGGGAGAATCTGCTCTTAACACGGCAATGCGGATGGGTAGTGAGTCTAATAATTCCCGAGTTTACGTTATATTATTTTCTTTTTGCAAAGAGATTGAGTCTGCCAAATGCCTCTCAGGGACAAATTTTAAACATGCTATAAAGCCCATTGAAGTCTTCTTCCCTATAGAGCAGGATAGAGCAGGATAGAAAGGTTAGAGTAAGGTTATAGCTTTGGTAAAAGGAATGAGGTGTGAGCAGAAATTTTTAAATCTCTGCAGTAAAAATGCACCTCCTTTTACAAATGCTACCTATTTATAATTGTTTTATAAATAGGTAGCAGGTTTTTTCTCTACCATAGAAGCTGTTTAGAGTTTTATGCCTGTTTTTAGAAAAATAGCCTAAAAACGATGGCATAAGCGGACGCTTGCACCAGAGGAACTGCCTTAAAGCCGGTTACTGAAAAACTCTAAACAGGTTCATAGAATAGTTAGGGCATCACCTCTACATCCCTGGATTCAAGAAAAGTGTCAACGGGTTTGTACTTGTTTTTATAATCCAAATTATAATAAAAATGGCTAGAAATTTGTCAAAGAAGAATATGGAGAAGCTATGGCGGTTAAGGTGTTGCCTCGCATTGGTTCCTTTAAGTATGATGGGGGTTGTGCTTCCGTCTGAGGCCTCATCTCATCCATATGCAGACGTTAACTATGCTTTCCAGTGGACAGTATCAGGGAAAGTAGTTTCTAGTACTGGTGATCCTTTGCCAGGGGTAACTGTTTTACTAAAAGGCTCTACCACTGCTTCTTCAACCGGTGTGGATGGTAGTTTTACTTTATCTGTGCCAGAAACACCAGGAACACTGGTCTTTTCTTATATAGGATATACCTCACAGGAAAAGGCTTTCACCGGCCCGGGAACCATAAATGTTACTCTATCTGATGATACCAAAGCACTGGAAGAGGTGGTGGTGGTAGGCTACGGTACCCAGAAAAGAGCAGACATAACCGGTGCCATTGCCACAATGAATGCTGAAAAGCTAAGTGAGCGCCCCTTAGCCAGGGTAGACCAAGCATTGGTAGGTCAAATGGCGGGCGTAAGGGTTCAGCAGACCAGTGGAGTGCCTGGCAGAGGGTTTAGTATCCAGGTTAGGGGAACTGGGTCAATTTCAGCGAATAATGAGCCTCTTTATGTGATTGACGGTTTCCCATTAGCAGTTCAGCCGCAGAATTCCGGAGGAGGATATTCTAGTGGTAATCCCCTAGATAATATAAACCCAAATGATATAGAGTCTATTCAAGTATTAAAAGATGCGGCTGCGTCGGCTATCTATGGTTCCCGGGCATCTAACGGAGTGGTGCTTATTACTACTAAAAGAGGTAAAGCCGGTAAAGCCAAGATAAACTTCAATGTTTATGGTGGTGTAAGTGAAGTGGTTAAAAAGCTTGATGTGCTTAACGGGGAGGAATGGATTGACCGGGCCATAGAAAGCATCAACTACAGCTGGGTACGTTCCGGAGCAGGCAGAACGGCCAACCAAACTACTGAGGAAAGGCGAGTATTACTAAAGCTGCCTGTTGGTTCAGTAAACCGTAACTTAATGATTGATGATAGATGGCTACAGGAAGGATACCCTGGCTTGACGTTTATTGACTGGCAAGATGAATTGTTCCGCCAAGGTAATGTCAAGAACTACCAACTATCGGCCAGTGGGGGTACAGATGCAGTCAACTACTTTGTTTCTGGTGATTACCTTAATCAGCAGGGAGTAGCTGTTGGCTTGGGTTATGAGAGATATTCGGCGCGAGCCAATGTAGAAGTTAAAGCCAATGACAGATTAACGTTAGGTTTAAACTTATCCCCTTCTTATGCAGTCACAAATGACCCTGGGGTAGAAGGTAAAGACCAGTTAATGCACTTGGCAGTTTCAATGCCCCCTGTAGTGGAGGAAAATGCCGGATTGCAAACAGGGGTTGCTCCTTTCAATGTATACACCTGGGGGCCAGCCAGGGTAAGCCCGGTTGCGGTTGCCAGAGAAGCCATTGGAGAAAATAAAGTATTTAGAACACTGGCTACCATTTTCGGGCAGTACAGAATTCTGGATGGACTTAATTTTAGGACCACGTTTAACTTAGACCATGCTGATGCAACTACCAAAAATTGGTTGCCTGCTAAGTTAGCTATCAATAGAAACACTACAGGAAGCCTTACAGGATATCGCAGACAAACCTTCGTAAATGAAAACACCTTAGACTATAATAGAACCTTTGCTGAGATGCATAACTTTTCTGCGCTGGCAGGTATTTCTTATAGCAATTACAGATTTGAAAACTGGCGCTTGAGCGGTGCGGGATATACTTCTAATGAGATTCCAACCCTAAACCAGGCTACGTCATTTTCAGGCACTAGCGCAGAAACCCGGAATGTTTTGTTCTCATACTTTGGTCGGGTTCAGTATAACTACAATGACCGCTACCTGCTTTCGGCCTCTATCCGGAGAGACGGTTCTTCAAGGTTTGGAGATGAGACCCAGTGGGGCGTTTTTCCGTCTGCTTCTGTGGGTTGGAGAGTTTCCCAAGAGAGATTTATGCAGAATATACCGGTTATCAATGATCTGAAGTTAAGAGCAAGCTGGGGTATAGCCGGTAATAACGGGGTTGGTGATTATGATGATATTTCCCGCTTACGGGTAGCCAATTACTCTTTTGGGTCAGGCTTGGCTAATGGACAGGTTCCGCAAAACTTCCCTAACCCTAGGTTAAGTTGGGAAGAATCTGAGACGATAGATGTTGGTTTTGATTTGGGACTACTCTCAAACCGCATATTCACTTCGTTTGACTATTACATAAAAACAAATAGGGATCTTCTATTGAATATTCCTGTTCCAACGGCATCAGGGTTTACTTCCGCTCTTACCAACATTGGTAAAGTGGTAAACAAAGGATGGGAGTTTGAGCTTACTACCCGTAACCTGACTGGTTTATTTGAGTGGAATACCAATCTGAACTTCAGCCACAACCAGAATGAAGTAAAGCAACTCGGCCCTAACAATACCCCCATTGCTGGTGGTGACTGGGATATAAACCATAACCTATTAATGGTAGGCGAGCCTATGTATAGCTTATGGTTGGTACAGCAAGTTGGCCTTTTATCAGCGGAAGACATAGCGGCCGGGTACCCAATGTATGGCAAGCAAGAGCCCGGAGACCCAAAGTATCTAGATGCCAATGATGATGGTAAAATTGATGCAAGCGACCGTGTGCTATCTGGTCATCCTAATCCAGATTATGTTTGGGGCATCAACAACTCCTTTAGTTACAAAGGGTTTGATCTAAGCGTTCTGGTGCAAGGCCAATGGGGCGGGAAAATATACTCCACCTTTGGGCGTGCGGTAAACAGAACGGGTATGGACTTCATTGATAATACCTTAGGTGTGTACCGCGACAGATGGAGATCTCCAGAAAATCCTGGTGACGGTGTGACCCATAAAGCCCCATCAAGCTTTGGTCGAATCAAGAACACAGATTGGTTATATCCTTCTGATTATTGGCGGGTAAGAAACATCACCTTGGGCTATAACCTAGGGGGGCTTATGAAGAGCAAATTAATCAGCGGGGCTAGAGTGTATGTAACTGCTGAAAACTGGTTCGGGAAAGATAAATACACCGGTGGTTTCAACCCAGAAGCAGTTAACAATGGAGGTGATGACTATGGCGCTTTCCCATTATCTAAGTCATTGATAGTTGGAGTGAACCTCACCTTTTAATTAACCTGAAAAGATTTGAATAATGAAAAAAATAGGGATACTACTTTGTTCGGCTTTGCTATTTAGTCTAGGGGCCTGCGAAGACGACTTAGACCAAGCACCAATTTCAGAAGCCAGTGCGGCCAATTTCTACCGTAACACTGAAGATTTTCAAGTAGCGGTGAACGGGATTTACAATGCCTTGGGAAGCTATCCTGTCAGGAGCCTGAACTTGTCTGAGGTAAGATCAGATAATGTGTATGCTCCTGGCGTGTCTGGGGTGAGAGAATGGAACCCCGTTAACAATTTTGAGAAAACGCTAGCCACGAACCCATTGATTTCTGATGCTTGGAATGCCAACTATGTAGGCATTTTAAGAGCAAATACTGTTTTAGATAAAATAAATGAGACAGTTGTGCCCGAGGCAGGCACCAGAGATAGGTTTATTGGAGAGGCAAAATTTCTAAGAGCCTTCTACTACTTTGATCTTGTAAGGTTGTTTGGCAGAGTTCCACTATTCAATAGAGTATTGACTCCAGCCCAAGCCCTTGAAGTACCTAGGAGCCCGGTAGAAGAGGTGTATGCTTTGATCATAGCAGATTTACAAGATGCCATTTCAAAGTTGCCTGTCACCTATAATGCTTCTAACAAAGGTAGGGTGACTGCACCTGCTGCCAAAGGAATATTAGCTTTGGTACACCTAACACGTTCTGGTTCCAAATTACACCCTGCCGGACCTACCTTAGGAGTAAATGAGTATGACAAAGCGCTTACCTTATTGAATGACGTGATAGCTAGTGGGCAGTATTCCTGGGTAAATAATTATGCCAGCATCTTCTCTTATACCAATGAGAACAATCCTGATATAGTTTTTGATGTGCAAGCCATAGGCGGAAGCGCCGGAGATGTAGGGGTAGGTTCAACCCTGCCGTCTGAAATGTACGAAGAGCTCTATGCACGAGGCATAGGTATTCCGTTTCCGGGGGGAATTCCAATAGATGGCCCTAAAACGCCATCTAATGACTTAATCAACTCATACCCTGCAAATGATGTGCGTGATAATTTTATCATCTTACCGTCTTATAGAGATCCTAACGGAGCTTTGGTGAATAGAGCGCAGTATGTGAAATTCTTGGATTTGAGTCGGGCAGGTGTAGACCGCTTTAATTGGTCTATCAATTATCCTGTGCTACGGTACACAGATGTTTTGTTGCTAAAGGCTGAAGCTATCTTAAGGGGAGGAACAGGGGGCAGTCAGGCAGAGGTTGATGCCAGTGTGAATCAGGTAAGAGCTAGAGCTGGTCTGCAGCCACTTGCTAATGTGAATCTGGATATGCTTTTAGCGGAGCGAAGAAGAGAGTTCGCCGCAGAAGGGCTCCGGTGGCATGATCTAGTTAGGACAGGTAAAGTGCTTGATGTGATGAACGCCTGGAGAGCCACAGAAGATGCGGCAAATAAAATAAATGCGGTAACTGTGAATGATATCATTTACCCAATTCCACAAACACAGCTAGATGTTAAAAAAGGGTTGTATGACCAGAATCCTGGTTATTAATACCTGTTTTTAGGAAAATCGTTATTTGGTATAAAGAGCGCACCAGCAAGTGCGCTCTTTTATTTAGAAGAAGCCAAGCCTTTCCCACATACTTCCCAGAAAAGACCAGCTTTCGTTTTCAGCCTCTTTTTCAGAAACAATGCCTGAAACACCTGTGCCGGACATAACAGGATAGTAATTCTATGGAAGACTAATAGCTTTAACAAGTCTGTAGGTTCAATGGCGATTCTTTGAAGAAAATACGCCGCATGTGACGACAGCTAGTTCAAGGGCAAAACTTAGATATATGCTTGAGAAAAGAATTGGTGCATTCCTATTGATGCTATTGGTGGCATGCCAGTCACAGAATGTTCCTTTGCCAACTACCACTTCCATTCCTAAGGAAAATGTAGCTGAGATCCCTGCTATAGATAAACTAGAGCAAGAGCGCCCGCTTCGGTATAAACCTGAAGGAACAGACTTCATTATCATCAACGGTACCAAAAGATTTAACCGGGCTTTATATGGAACAGGGACGGCGTTCAGAGTAGAAACCGGTGATTTGCCGGAGTTTTTGATGTACATGCCCGGCAAAGGCGGAAACCTTAAACTGGGCATAGCAACCGACGCGGGTGACAAGTGGCTCACGAATGCGGCACATATCAAAGCCATCTACAGCCCAGGCACCATGCGGTATGAAATCAAGGATCCTTTGCTGGAGGAGGGGCAACTGAACCTGCAGGTAGTAGCCATGGCGGCAGAAGACGGGATGGTCATGTCTCTGGAGTCAACCACCGATAAGCCTTTTGAGCTCCTCTGGGCTTACGGAGGGGCCAGCGGCCATAAACCATCACGGGACGGCGACATAGGCGCTGACCCCGAGGAAGGATTTTACCTGCACCCAGAGCATTGCAAGGGAAATATATTTGAGTTGAAAAACAATTCCTTTCTCCTGGGTTTTGAAACCGGAAAACTGAGAGGGGATACCTCTAAACTGAAGGTGCAGGAGAAAGGATCACAGATTTTTGGGGTAGTGGCACCGGGTACTGTCCTCAAATTAGGCGATGCCAATCAGCAAAGCTCACCCAAAGCGCTCTTGCAATCCAATGCATCAGGCTTGCCGGTTGTGCTAGGCAGGCAGAAAATACAGGGGAAACAGAAAGTGTACTTCGGCCTGCAGAATAATCTGAGCGCAAAGGCTAAAACCTACCAGGAACTGCCGGAAGCTTTCAACAAAGCCGAGGAGCAGCGCAAAAAGATAGCAGGGCAGGTGAAGATTGTGACGCCTGACCCATACCTGAATACCTTGGGTGGGGCTTTGAGTGTTGCCGCTGATGCCATCTGGGATGGCAAAAGTTACATGCACGGAGCCATCGCCTGGCGTATGCCACTTAATGGCTGGCGCGGGGCGTACGTAGCCGATGCTCTGGGCTGGCACGATAGAGCACGTACCCATTTCAGGGGCTACAGCGAAGCCCAGGTAACGGAGCCTGCCAGCGGGCCCGTGGTGCCTGATTCGTCCAGAAACCTGGCAAGGCAGAAAGAGGAAATTGGCATTTCTCTGTACACCAACGGATACATCTCCCGAAATCCCAGCCCTAAAAAAGTAGCCCACCACTATGACATGAACATGGTGTTCATTGATGAAATGCTCCGGCATTTTTTATGGACGGGTGATAAAGCCTACATTCAGGAAGCCTGGCCCATTATTGAACGGCACCTAGCGTGGGAGAAACGGAATTTTGATGCCGATAACGATGGTCTGTATGATGCCTATGCCAGTTTTTGGGCCAGCGATGCCGTGCAGTACAGTGGTGGTGGCGTCACCCATTCCTCCGCGTACCATTACTTCTCCAATAAAACAGTAGCCAGATTGGCGGCCCTTCTGGGGAAGAACCCTGCGCCTTATAGACAAGAAGCAGAGAAGATAAAAAAGGCCTTAACCACTACCATGTGGATGCCAAAACAAGGCTGGTTCGCTGAATACAAAGATCTGCTGGGACTGCAAAAGCTGCATACCTCCGCCGGGCTCTGGACGGTGTACCATACCTTAGATTCTGAAGTGCCAGACCCATTTCAGGCGTATCAGATGTTGCGCTATGTAGACACGCAGATTCCGCATATCACCATCAAGAACTCAGATTTGCCCAAGGATGAGTTGGTTACCTTAACCACTTCCAACTGGATGCCTTACACGTGGTCGGTGAACAACGTGGCCTTGGCCGAGGTGGCGCACACCGCTCTGGCCTATTGGCAGGCGGGCCGCACCGAAGAGGCTAACAAGTTGATGCGAAGTGTGCTGATAGAAAGCATGTACATGGGCTCCAGTCCGGGCAATTTCCAACAGCTTTCTTACTATGACCATTACCGGGGAGAACTGTACCGTGACTTTGCCGATGGTATTGGAATCAGTTCCAGAGCGGTGGTAGAGGGAATGTTCGGAATTCTGCCAGATATGCTGGCTGGTGAACTGACCGTACGCCCTGGTTTACCAACTGACTGGGATCATGCCAGTATAGAAACGCCGGATGTTGCCTATTCCTTCAAAAGAGAAGGAGACAAAGAAACCTATACCATTGAACCACGCTTCGGGAAGCCGCTAAAGCTTAAGTTTAGAGCATTGGCCTTAAAAGACAAAGTAGCCTCTGTTACGGTGAACGGAAAGGCGATAAAATGGACAAGTTACTTAGAAACAGTAGGCAAACCACAGATTGAGATTCTTCCTGCGGTCGCAGACAAATACGAAGTAAGCATTACCTGGGCAGGTGATAAACTAACTGAAATCAAGCATGATGCCGTAGCTGCCAATGGTGCGCCATTCATCGTTGATTTGGGGAAAGCGCAGGTACTGGAAGTCAGAGATCCACAGAAGATAATGACAAGTTCAACTTCTAACGGGAATAGGGTGGAGGCAAAGATCGCCGGGGAAGCAGGGCACCATTCTTTGTTTGTACTCGCCAAGCAAGGGCAATTAAGTTGGTGGCAGCCCGTTGATTTTGAAGTGCGGAAGCCTTATATTTTGGTGGTTACCAACAAACCAGGAGATGCCAGGAATCAGTTCGTTCTTCAGAATAATACCGCATCTGCGTTCAAGGAAGAAATAACCATTACAACAGGCGTTTTTACCCAGAAGCTGAATTTGGAAGCGTCTCCCTTTGCTTCTTCCACTCCGGTGACCATCCCCATTGAGCAGTTGCAACCAGGTACCAATCAGGTGCGCATAGAAGCGGATGGCAAAGTCATAGCTACCGGGGAGCTCACGAACTGGGAAGTATCCTTGCATCCAGCTACTGCCAAGCAAAAGCTAGAGGTGGTAGATTTAAGCAGGCATTTCAATGATAAGGTAACCCAGATTTTCCAGAATGAATACCTCTCGCCCCGGCCCGCAACGGCTACGCTTCAGTTGCCTAAGCAAGGCATTGGGAACTGGTGTTATCCTTTGGTAACGGCAGAAATAGATGATACAGGCTTGCGGGCCAAAGCAGGGGAAGGCGGCGTTTTCAGTTTGCCCAACGGATTGCAGTTCAAGACGGCTGGGCCAGGAAATAACAAGAACATTCTCTTCACCAGCCAGTGGGACAATTACCCCCATGCCGCCACCGTTCCCTTGACTGGAAGTGCTTCGCACGCTTACCTACTGATGGCGGGCTCCACCAATCCCATGCAGTCGCGGTTTGATAATGGGGAAGTAGTGGTCACGTATGCCGACAATTCGCAGGAGAAACTAACGCTCAGGAACCCAGAAACCTGGTGGCCTATTGAGCAGGATTACTATATCAACGAGTATTCATTCACGGTGAGTAAACCGAAACCCATTAGGGTGCATCTGAAAACCGGAGATGTTATCCAGAACTTCAACTACTCAGACATCAAGGGTTTTGCCTACAACAGCTACATCCCAGGCGGCGCAGCAACTGTGTTGGATCTTCCTTTAGACCCAAAAAAGAAGTTGAAGTCCTTAGAAGTAAAATCCCTGGCGAATGATGTGGTCATTGGCTTGATGGGCGTGACGTTGGTAAGAAAGTAAATAGCCGGACTTGTCATAAGGCTGCAGCAAGCAGGCTACAGCAGGATAATCAACTGTGTGGGCTTTGCTATATTTAGCATGAATGAAACTTTGAAGGTTCATCCGGTAGGTGTTTTCTGTTTCAACCCTAAGGCTTCCTCCTATGATCAAGCAACGCTTCCTTAGCCTTTCTTTGGTAATCGCTTCAAGCTTTTTGTTAGGTCTGGCGCCGCAAAAGGTACAGCCCAACGTTATTATCATCTTAGCTGATGATATGGGGTATTCTGACATCGGCAGCTTTGGTTCTGAGATACAAACCCCGCATTTAGATGCGTTGGCCAAAGGTGGGCTTAAAATGACGCAGTTCTATAACGCCTCCCGTTGCTGCCCCACCAGAGCTTCTTTGCTCACCGGTGTCTATCCGCATCAGGCAGGGGTGGGGCACATGGTGAATGAGCGCGAGCACCCGTCGTACCGAGGCATGCTGAGTGATGAGTGCGTGACCATTGCCGAAGCGCTGAAAGAAGGGGGCTATAGCACCATGATGACCGGCAAATGGCACCTGAACGACCGCAAAGAGCACTGGCCGGTAAAGCAGGGTTTTGACCGGTACTTCGGGTTATTGGACGGGGCAAACAGTTACTTCGGGAACAGACCGTACCGGCCCAACCAGAAGCTCACGTATGCTTTAGACGATGCGCCTTACACTCCCGGAAAAGACTTCTATGCCACCAATGCCTACACAGATTACGCGTTAAAATTCATTGACGAGCGGAAAGAGAAAACCAAGCCCTTCTTTTTATACCTGGCGTATACCGCCCCGCACTGGCCCCTGCATGCATTGGAAGCAGACATAGCCAAATACCGAGGGAAGTACAGCAAAGGATGGGACGTGCTGCGCGAAGAGCGGTTCAAACGCATGAAGGCCGTAGGCATTCTACCCCAAGATGCCAAGCTTTCCCCCAGAGACGAGGAAGTGCCTGCCTGGGAGTCTTTGCCGGTAGAGGAAAAGAAAAAGTGGGAGGAGAAAATGGCGGTGTACGCGGCCATGGTAGATAGAATGGATCAGAACATTGGCAAACTCCGCCAGAAACTGAAGGAAACCGGAGCAGAGAAGAACACCATCATCATGTTCCTGTCAGATAATGGCGGCAGTTATGAAGATATTGATGGGCCAGGTTTTTCCGCTGAAATCAGAGAAGCGAATAAAAAGCCCGCCAGTGATCCTACTTCCTTCACGGCGTATGAATACGAGGGCGCTAGCCTGAGCAACACCCCTTTCCGGAAGTTCAAGCGCTGGGAGCATGAAGGAGGAATCTCCACGCCGTTTATCGCCTATTTTCCCAAAACTATTAAGCCCGGCAGTATCAGCCATCAGCCCGCCCATATCATTGACTTAATGGCGACCACACTGGAGCTGGCGGGAGTTGCCTATCCTAAAACCTATCAAGGAAAAACCATTAAACCAATGGAAGGAGTCAGTTTGGCACCTTTGTTTAAAGGTCAGAAATGGCAGGGGCATGAGGCCATTTTCTTTGAGCATGAAGGCAACCGCGCCGTTCGGCAAGGCGATTGGAAGCTGGTTTCTATGTTCCCGGAAAACAAGTGGGAACTCTACAACATCAAAGCAGACCGGTCAGAGCTAAACGATCTTAGTGCCCAGAATCCGGATAGGGTGAAGGAAATGGAACGTCTTTACAATGCTTGGGCTGCTCGTGCCAATGTGGTACCTTTCGCGCAGTTGTTAGAGATAGATAAACAGAGAAAAAGCAAATGAAGCAGTTCCTCCTTTTGATCGGGTTTTTAGTGGGAATGGGTGCTTGCAAAGAGCGGGCGCCCGAGCACGTACCCACGGGCATGCAGTACATTCCTGAAGGATCTTACCTGAGAACAGTAGGTTTAAACCAGCAGGAGGTAGAAATAGAAGGATTTCTGCTGGACAAGCATCCGGTGACCGTTGCCGAGTTTAGGACGTTTATTGAGAAAACCGGCTATAAAACGGACGCTGAAAAGTTTGGTGATGCCGGCGTTTTTGATCCGGAGAAAAAGACTTGGACATTGGTAGCGGGGGCTTCTTGGGAGTATCCGTTAGGAAAAGGAACGCCCAAAGCAGAAGAGAACCATCCTGTGACGCAAGTGAGCTGGAATGATGCTGTGGCGTACTGCAAATGGGCCGGTAAACGCCTGCCCACAGAGTATGAGTGGGAGTATGCAGCGCGCAGCAACGGCACCAAGAATACCCGTTACAGTTGGGGAAACAAGCTGGTGGAAAATAGCCAGTTCAAGTCAAATGTGTGGCAAGGAAGCTTCCCAAGTAACAACACCGCGGAAGACGGCTACCCCTATACTGCCCCGGTGGGAATCTTCGGGAAAACCGGACACGGACTAACCGACATGGGCGGGAATGTCTGGCAGTGGACTTCAGAGACTTTTACAGAAGAGGGGCAGCCGCAGATGCCCGATGTGATGCTGCTAAAAGGAGGCTCCTTCATGTGCGATTCTACTTTCTGCCACAACTACCAGATCAATGGCCGCACATCGTCTTCCCGTGAGACAGCGCTCTTCCACACCGGGTTTAGATGTGCCAAGTCTATCTAATCCATTGCTTGAAATTAGAAATAGAGAACCATAAAAGATATGCAGCGATTCGCTTTTAAAATGAAACTGAAACCCGGCTGTGCCGCCGAATACCAAAAACGCCATGATGAAATCTGGCCTGAGGTTTCGCAGCTATTGAAAGAGGCAGGCGTAAGCGATTACTCCATTTTTCTGGATGAAGAAACCCATACCTTGTTTGCGGTGCAAAAACAGCAGGGCGCGTCCTCGCAGGACTTAGGTACCACCGAGATTGTGCAGAGATGGTGGGCCTACATGGCCGGCATCATGGAAACCAACCCAGATAATTCACCGGTTTCGGTTCCTCTGAAAGAGGTGTTCTTTATGGAGTAGTCTTAACTTTTAGCAGCTGGTAAGGCATTCGCTCCTGCCAAATCCATTCATCAGTATTTTACCAAACCACCCAGATTATCCTTCATGACTCATAAATTCAAATTCCTCTCTTCGCTTGTGTTGTGCGGTACCATCCTGGCCAACTGTCAGCAGCCACAGGCTTCCAACACCGTTTCTGGCGTACTTTCTGAAAAACAGGCCCAAACCGCTGCCCTTTGGCCGGAGGTAAAAAAAGAAACCCGGCCTTGGACGCGCTGGTGGTGGATGGGCAATGCGGTGGATGAACAAAACATTGACAGGCTACTGGATGAATACGCGAAAGCCGGGATAGGCGGCGTGGAGATTGCGCCCATTTACGGGGCCAAGGGGCATGAAAATAAGTACATAGACTTCCTCTCACCTAAATGGATGGGAATACTGGATTACACCGTGCAGAAAGCGGGCAGTCTGAACATGGGCGTAGACATGACCCAGGGAACGGGCTGGCCTTTCGGTGGCCCGCAGGTGAAGCCGGAATACGCTGCTTCCCGCCTGATTTTGCAAAAGTACGCCCTAAACGGAGGCCAGACGCTAACGGAAACGCTGGAGGTGAAAGACCCTAAGCAAAAGGAGCTAGGCGTGGCGCTGCAGGCCGTCATGGCGTACAGTGACAAAGGCGAAATCCTGAACCTCACCAACAAGGCAACCGCCGATGGAAAGCTGAACTGGAAAGCCCCGGCCGGAAACTGGGAGATTTACGCCGCTTTCAACGGAAAGACCCGTCAAATGGTGAAAAGAGCGGCTCCGGGTGGGGTGGGTTATACCTTAGATCACTTGTCCAAAACAGCCACGGAAGCATATTTGCAGCCATTTACCCAAGCCTTCAACGGCAGCAACCACGGGGTAAGGGCTTTTTACAACGACAGTTATGAAGTGTACGGTGCAGATTGGTCAAGTGGCTTTTTTGATGCGTTCCAGAAAGGAAGAGGCTATGACCTACGGCCGTATTTGCGTGAATTGGTGAGCAAAGAGCACACAGAAACAGTAACCCGCCTAAAGTCTGATTACCGGGAAACCATGAGCGAAATGCTCTACAATAACTTCTATACCCCTTGGAACGATTGGGCGCACAGACACAACAGTCTTACCAAAAACCAGTCGCACGGCTCCCCCGGAAACCTCCTGGATTTGTACGCCGCCGTTGATATTCCGGAATGTGAGACCTTCGGCTCCAGCTATTTCCCCATCCCCGGCCTCCGCCGTGACAGTGCCGATGTACGGAATGTAGATCCAGATCCTATCATGCTGAAGTTCGCTTCCTCGGCGGCGCACGTATCTGGCAAGAACCTGGTGTCAAGTGAGACCTTTACCTGGCTGGGAGAGCATTTCAAAACGTCCTATTCCCAGATGAAACCAGAGGTGGAGCAGGTCTTCTTGTCTGGGGTCAATCACGTGTTCTACCACGGCGTAACATACTCGCCAGAGGAGGTAGCCTGGCCGGGCTGGTTGTTTTATGCCTCTCTGAACATGACACCCGCCAACAGTTTATGGCCGCAGTTCAACGGGTTCAACCAATATATTACCCGGGTACAATCTGTGCTGCAATCTGGCAAGGCAGATAACGAGATTCTGGTGTACTGGCCCATCCATGATGTGTGGAGCAAGCCCGAAGGCATGCAGATGATGATTGGGGTGCACGAAGTGGATGAATGGCTGCATCCTACGCAGTTCTACAAGCAGTCAAAGCAACTGATGGAAGCGGGCTATTCGCTTGACTTCGTCTCTGATAAAATGCTGCACCAATCCAAGGTGAACAACGGCCAGATTATCACGGCTGCGGCGGCGCCGAAGCATAAAGTGTTGGTATTGCCCCAAAGCAAGTACATGGCCGAAACCACCTTTGAAAGAGCTATTCAATTGGCCAGCGAAGGCGCTACCGTCATCATAGAGCAATTGCCCACCGATGTGCCCGGCTTGCATGACCTGAATAACAGAAGACAAAAGCTGAAGCAGTTGACGCAGTCCCTCACTTTCACAGATGCGGGCAACGGCATCAAACAAATGAAAGCCGGCAAAGGCGAAATCCTTTTAGCGAAGGATATTCAAAAGGCCCTCGCCTCTAAAAACATCCACCGCGAGTCTTTGACCGACACCGGCCTGAAATTCACCCGTCGCGACATTGGCACCGGGAAGTACTACTACCTGGTGAACCATACGCCTAAAACCATTGACACCACTATTCCCTTGAACCTGACGGCCCAATCAGTAGTCATGCTAGATCCGCAAAGCGGAAATGCCGGTCTGGCCACCTCTTCAACATCCAATGAGAAAACCAACGTGCGGGTACAAATGAACTCCGGCGAAGCCCTTATCCTTAAAGCTACTACCAATCAGACACCAGAAGTTTTGGCATGGCAATACCTGGAGAATGCCGGTGCTCCTACGGAAGTAAAAGGTACCTGGAACCTGCGCTTCACCCAAGGCGGGCCTGAGCTACCGGCCGCCCAGCAATTGACCCAACTGAAATCCTGGACAGAGCTTCCAGATAAAAAAGCCGAAGCCTTCTCTGGTACTGGCGAGTACACCATCACCTTTGAGATGCCTTCCAAAAAAGCAGGCGAATATGTGCTGGATTTAGGAAAAGTAAGCGAAAGTGCCAAAGTATGGATCAACGGTCAGGAGGTAGGTTATATCAATAGTATTCCGTTCCAGGCACGGGTAGGCCACTACCTGAAGCCCGGTAAAAACACCATGCAGGTGGAAGTGGCAAACCTCATGGCCAACCGCATCCGGCACATGGACCAGAATAAGATACAGTGGCGCAATTACCATGAAATCAACTTTGTGAACATTAACTACAAGCCGTTTGATGCCTCCGGGTGGAAACCAATGCCTTCTGGGTTGCTGGGGCCTGTTACTGTTACGCCGTATAACACCTCCGCCGGTAAAACTACCGGCGCTCTGTGAGAAAGAAGTAGTTTTCCATTGCAACACCTGGAGCGTGTAACCAATAACGGAAATCCGTTAAGAGCTTGTTTAAATTTCAGGTTTGCTGGCTCAACTAGTCAGAGAAAGGTTCTGCGGAAGGGTTTTTTGAGCCGCGTAGCAGCGTTACGGGGCGAGAAAAAGGCGAACGCAGGTTCTTTTTATGGCAATTTGCAGCGCAAAGATGAAATTTAAACATGCTCTAAGTTCTGAAGAACGTCAGGCGCAGCAGAACCCTGGTTATTAATTTAATCAGCATTCAGTGAAAAGGGCAACAGGAAATTGAGTTTCTGTTGCCCTTTTCCTTTGATGGTAGGTGTTTCCTATGCGTGGCAAAGTCATCAACTCTTCACTGTCCAGACCCTGTGACCATCAACCCGGTTTTTTTAGGTGAGTTTTATAAAAAGGAGGCCTAAAAGGGAAGCAGGTCTCTAATGCAGGTACTATGTCAAAAACAGATGGGCTTAGGTTGGTTGCTTGTTCATAATATGCTTACTAGTCGTTTTAGCCCTATTTCCCTGAAAATAGCTATAAATCAGAAATCTATGTTGCCTGGCTGGTGATTTGACATAGCATCTGATAACGCTTCTGTTGCAGCGAGGGAAGGTACTTCTGATTATTATAAAGCATCACCGGATAGAACAGGATACTTGTGTCAAGCCTCTGGCTTATTTTTAAAGCAAATGAGAAGCAACCATTAAAATGAGTAGCAAAGCATGCACATAGAGAAGGCTTGTTTTAGGGCTGTTTTTAGTAAAATGACCCTAAAACAAGCCTTCAAAACGAAAGCAGCAAAGAAGCGTGGGCCGGCGGCGCAATGATTTGCTTCAGTATCATTCCCGGTAAAAACTTAAAATTTAGTATTCATTTTCCATATTACCACAACACGTAGCACATGTTCTTCAGAAGAATCTTACTCCTTAGTTTACTTCTGCTGGGTACGGCAGAGGCTTTCTCTAAAACACCCGAAACCAGACAAGTAAAATACCTCTCCGGCACTGATAACAGGAATACCGTAGCCTGGGACTTCATGGTGACCGGAGGTCGGCAAAGCGGTAAGTGGACTACCATTCAGGTGCCCTCGCACTGGGAGCAGCAGGGCTTCGGGGCGTACAACTATGGGCGCGACTACGTAACCTACGGCAAGAACTTCCGCTTCGCGGATGAGAAAGGAATGTACAAGCACAAGTTCCAGGTTCCCAAGAACTGGAAGGGGAAGGACGTGTACATTGTGTTTGAGGGTTCCATGACCGATACAGAGGTAAAGATCAACGGCAAGTCGGCGGGGCCCATCCACCAGGGGGCATTCTATCAATTCAAGTACAACATCAAGGACAAGCTGGAGTATGGCAAAGACAACCTGTTAGAAGTAACGGTGAGCAAGATGTCGGCTGATCCGTCAGTGAACAACGCAGAACGCTTAGCTGACTATTGGATCTTCGGGGGCATTTTCCGGCCCGTTTACTTAGAAGCATTCCCAACCGAGCATGTGGCCTACACCGCAATTGACGCCAAGGCAGACGGGGCTTTCTCCATGAACGTGCACCTGGTGCATCCGCAGCCGGGGCGCGAGGTGGTGGCTGAGGTGGTGGACGCCACCGGAAAAGTGGTGGGTACCGGCCGCGCTACGGTTTCTAAGGACACGTTGGTGAATATCCAAGCCAAAGTGAACAGCCCGCTGCAGTGGACTGCTGAGACGCCTAACCTCTATACCGTCAAAACCTCTATCAAGTCGGGGAGAAAGAACCTGTATCAGACTTCGGAGAAATTCGGGTTCCGTACCATTGAGATCCGGCAAGGAGACGGCATCTACCTCAACGGCACCAAGATCAAGATGAAAGGCGTGAACCGCCACGTGTGGTGGCCAGAGACGGGCCGCTCCGTGAACCGCGACATTGACCTGATGGATGTGAAGCTGATGAAGGAAATGAACATGAACGCCGTGCGGTGCTCCCACTACCCCCCAGACAAAAGCTTCCTGCAACTCTGCGACTCCTTAGGCCTTTACGTGCTGAATGAATTGGCGGGTTGGCAGAAAGCGTACAGCACCAAAGCCGGGGCGCCGCTGGTAAAGGAAATGGTGACCAGGGATGCCAACCACCCGTCCATCATCTTCTGGAGCAACGGCAACGAGGGAGGGCACAACAAAGAACTGGTAGACGATTACGCCCAATATGACCTTTCTAACCGGCCGGTCATTCATGCGCACCACCGCCCAGGCAACGCGTTCAACGGTATTGACTGCAACCACTACGAAGACTACTACAGCACCAAAAACCTTTTGGAAGGCCCCAATATCTACATGCCCACCGAGTTCCTGCACTCCCAGGATGATGGCGGCGGCGGAACCTCATTGGCTGATTTCTGGGAACTGCACTGGAACAGCAAACTGGGCGCCGGAGGCTTTCTGTGGGATCTGGCCGACGAGGGAATCGTACGCACTGACCTGAACAACATCATTGACGTGAACCGGGTCAATGCCCCTGACGGCTTGGTGGGCCCGCACCGCGAGAAAGAAGGCAGCTTCTTCGCCATCAAGGAAATCTACTCACCGGTGCACATCAAGATGGATAAACTGCCCGCTGCTTTTGAGGGCACCATTCCGGTAGAGAACAGGTACCATTTCACCAACCTGAACCAGTGTACGTTCCAGTGGGAGTTAGCGGATTACCGCAAGCCTGGTGATACGTTCACCGGTTCCGTTACCCGGAAGAAAGGCACCGGTGCCGGGCCGTCTATTGCCCCAACGGCCAAAGGAAACCTGAAACTGAACCTGCCCACTGATTGGAAAAACTATGACGTGCTGATGCTCTCGGCCTATGACCCGCACAAGGAACTGCTCTATACCTGGACTTGGAACGTCAAAACCAATGACAAACTGCTGGACGGTATTGTGCTGCTGACCAAAGAACAAGCCAAGGCCGCCGGCAAACCAGATGCCGCCAACCAGAAAAAGACGGCTGAGCCAGAGTGGAAAGTAGAGGTAACCGAAACGGATTCCACCATCATGCTGAAAGGAGGGGAGATCGCGATCAAGCTGAACAAGAAGAAAGGCACCTTGATGGAGGTTCTCAACACCACCGCCAAAAACCTGAACTTCGGCGATGGGCCGGTGATGGTCTCCGGCAGCGCCAAAGTAGCCAACGTGAAGCACTACAAAGACGGCGACGGGCACGTAGTGGAAGTCAACTATACCGGAGACCTGAAATATGCCAAATGGAAGATGCACGGCAGCGGCTGGGTGAGCCTGGATTACGAGTATAACCTGAACGGCAACTACCCATTCACCGGCATCAGTTTCACCTACCCAGAGAACTTCATTATTGGGGCCAAGTGGCTGGGCAAAGGCCCGTACCGCGTCTGGAAGAACCGACCACAGGGGATGGAACATGGGGTTTATGAAAATTACTATAACGATGTGCAGACCGGTAGTGCGCCGTGGCAGTATCCAGAGTTTAAGGGTTATTTCTCAGACATAGCTTGGATGGAGTTCAACACCGCGGAAGGCAAGTTCATTGTGGCCTCTCCGCAGGAAGGTCTGTTCGTGCGCCGCTTCGACTTCTACGGACTGTCGGGTATAAAACCGCACCCAGAGCTACCCATCGGGAATGTGTCCTTCCTGGATAACATCCCGCCCCTAGGCACCAAACTGGCCCTCAACATCAGCGCCAACACCAGGAACCTAGGCCCCGCAGGCGAGTTGAACAAGGTCTCCGGCCCAATCAAACGCACCCTGTACTTCTACTTCGGTCTGCCTAAGACAGACGGCAACTCCCAGCAGTTTGACAGGCCTGTGGTAAACGAGTTGTTCTAAACAAAGAACCCCTGGTAAGTTGTAGCGCTTATCAGGGGTTCTTCGTTTTACAGCTTTATTTCAACGTTTAGGCCTTTGTTGCAAATGCAAAGAGATGCAGAAGCGAGAAGGTAATGTGTGTTCGCGAATTCTTATTGTTAAAGGTCTGCCTGAAAGTAGTAGCGCAGGTTTTGTCAAAGCAAATGCTGATCTTAAGAATCTGCCAAATAGCAAGGAAACTGCAAAGTAGCAGGTAACGTGAACTTGGGAAATATCTGGATCACTATCCATCCATATTGCCGTGCTAAGGGCAGATTCTCCCCTTGAGGATTGCCCAAACGAGAGTTTGAGGCAGCGAGCGCAGCGCAGGAAGAGGGGTGTTTACACAGGGAAGCACACATTCCAGAACTTATTATAACTCAAGTTGCGACCCGCTCTTTCGGAGTTCCACTCCGGAAGCACTCGGTCGGGGAGTTCCACTCCCCTTCTTTTGCCCCTGGCTCCCGGCGGAGTGGAACTCCGCAGCAGGCAGGTTTGGGAGTGGAACTCCCGAACAGCGACAGCAGCAAAAGTTTCCCTACAAGAGGAGCCTGGGAGGGGTGAGTAGAGCTATCCATTTGTTCAGCTTTTGTAAAGTGCAACTTGGGGTAGTTCCTAACCTCTGCTGTTCCGCCATCCTGCCAGTGGTTCCCGGCGAGTCTGGAGACTCGCTTCATCCCATGGCACGAGACGGGAGACTCGCGCCAGTAGGTTCTAACTCCCTGCTTTCGCGATGCCGCCCGCTCCAAAGGCCTCGTAGTGTGCGCAGCTTCTACGGGTGTCTGCGCCAATGCCGTTTCAAGCCTGTTTTTCGCAAAACAGCCCCTAAACAGAAATCTTGCAGGAAGGTGAGCCCAGGCAGACGCTTTCGCTAGTCTTGTTCCGGAAGATCTAGATAGCTTCTATGTTGAAATGGCACAAAAAGATTGAAGGTTTCTTTTGTTGAGTTGGGCAGGATGGTGCAGGATGATTATAGGGATATGAATAAATAGTTTGTACGCATATCATCTACCGTTTTCTCCCTTCCTACACCCGGTGTTCGTTTGACCGGGTTTTATAAATTTTTACTTTAAAATCCTCTGGTATGAAAAGAAGTTTGCAAGTAATGCATGGACATGGCCCATTGAAAGACGGAGGAGAACACACGGGAAAGCCCATGTACCGTTACCAGCATCAGTACAAGCAAACAGCATTATTGCTGATGTTGTTCTTCGTATGCACCACTGGCTTTGCCCAACGGTATGTGGAGAAGTTAGGGCGGGGGGTGGTAGCAGTAAGAACGAACGGCAGCGAGGTGTTTGTGAGTTGGCGTGTTTTGGGCACTGATCCCCAGGACATCGCTTTTAACCTGTACCGGGGAAAGAAGAAATTGAATGCTTCTCCCATCACAGGAGCTACCAACTTTATAGATAAAACCGCCTTAAATGAATCGTACACCGTACGTCCCATCCTAAGTAAGCGGGAACAAGCGGCTTCTGCTCCGGCTTCGGTCTGGACAGAGCCGTTCAAGCGCCTGCCCCTGCAACAGCCACCCGGTGGTACTACCCCAGATGGCGTAAATTACACCTACAGCCCCGGTGACTGTAGCGTAGGTGATCTGGATGGCGATGGGGAGTATGACCTGGTAGTGAAGTGGGATCCTTCCAACGCCAAAGACAATTCGCATGCTGGTTATACCGGCAATGTCTACCTAGACGCCTACAAGATGGATGGTACCAGGTTGTGGCGGATAGATCTAGGTAAAAACATTAGAGCAGGCGCCCACTACACTCAGTTTATTGTCTATGACCTGGACAGTGACGGCAGGGCGGAGTTAGCCTGTAAAACCGCTGATGGTACGGTAGATGGAGCCGGGGCTGTTATTGGCAACCCTTCCGTAGATTACCGGAATGAAGGCGGATATGTCCTGCGTGGCCCGGAGTACCTCACCCTCTTCAATGGCCAGACGGGTGCCGCCATGGCCACTGTAGAGTATGTGCCCGCCCGCGGCAATGTGGCCAGTTGGGGCGATAGGTATGGCAATAGGGCAGACCGGTTTCTGGCCGGAGTAGGTTATTTTGATGGGCAGCGCCCAAGCTTGCTTATGACCCGCGGCTATTATACCCGGGCGGTGCTAGTAGCCTGGGATTGGCGTAATGGTCAGCTCACCCAACGCTGGCGGTTTGATACCAATGACCCAGGCAACAGCGCCTATGCGGGCCAGGGAAACCATAACTTAAGCATCAATGACGTAGACAGAGACGGCAAAGATGAGGTTTCTTTCGGGTCTGTGACCATTGATGATGATGGCAAAGGTTTATACAACACTGGTTTAGGTCACGGAGATGCACAACACGTAGGCGATTTGGATCCTGATCGTCCGGGTCTGGAGTCCTGGACAGCGCATGAATCACAGAGGCAGTATCAAGGGAATGGGCTCTGGATGCGTGATGCAGCTACTGGTGAAAAGCTATGGGGGGTACCAGCCACTGGTGACATTGGCCGGGCGATGACCGCAGACATTGACCCCAGGTACAAAGGGTATGAGGCCTGGGGACCGGTAGGTGGCCTTTATACCGCAAAAGGAGTGCAGATCTCAACCGCCAAACCCCGCAGCATGAACTTTGGCAGTTGGTGGGACGGGGATCTGCAGCGCGAGCTCTTGGATGGTGCGTCTATAGCCAAATGGAACTACAACGAGGGCACGATGGAAAGAATACTTTCGGCAAGAGACTTTGGGGCCGCCAGCAACAACGGAACCAAAGCCAACCCTGGGCTAAGCGCTGATATTCTGGGTGACTGGCGAGAAGAGGTAATTTACCGAAGCAGCACTAACAATGAGTTATTGATCTTTACCACCACCATTCCCACCACCCACAGGTTGTACACCTTTATGCATGACACCCAATACCGGGCCGCTGTTGCCTGGCAGAACGTGGGGTACAACCAGCCGCCTCACACCAGTTTCTACGTAGGCGAAGGCATGGCAACTCCTCCAACTCCTGTTATTATTCCGGTACCTGCCGCTACTCCTATTCCCGCTAAAGCTAAACGTTGACGTTAATCATGCCAGCAAGCCTCTTCAGTTCGCATCTGTTGAATTCTTTTTTCTGCCAAGTATTCAAGCCTAGCTGATGAAGCTGTTTAGAGTTTTCTGCCTGTTTTCATAAAAGTAGCCTAAAAATGACGCTACAAGCAGATGCTTGCGGGAGTGCACAAATTAGACCTCTTGTTTTTGGCCTGTTTTCATCAAAGTAGCCTAAAAACGCTGACAGAGACATGCCTAGGGGAATTGCTTTAAATGCGGGTTTATGAAAAACTCTAAACAAGTTCGATTTCAATCTTAGAGAGCTTGCTTGTCAGTCTTCAATAACAGGAGCCAGAGTGCCTCGGTAGGTTTTGATATTCCGGCGCCTTTTTTGAATTTCTTCGGAAGTTCGGCTGGTTGTGTTTTTCCGGTTTGCGGATCAAACCACAGACCAGTGTACGCTTTCCTGGGTAGCTTTTGGGTCAGGGTTATTGTTTGACCGGAAAGGGAAGACAGTAGCAGTGTGTTCCTTTCTTTATCTGCCAAAACCCAGTTCTGAGCGCTTTGGGCCAGAAGTCCGTCCTGAGGTTGCATCTGCATGAGGTTCTCTGCTAAATGATGCTGTACAAAGGCATCCAGCGGATGAGCGTCTACCGTTCTGCCTTGTCCGTGCCCGGCGGTTGGGTTGCGCATAATTACTTGGGCACCGCCGGCCATCAGAACGGGAACCGGGCCTGCGCCGCTATGCCACGCCACAATGGCTTTGTCTGGGTATTTGGTATGATACTCCCGTACCTGGCGGTAGACTTGCTCTGGGGTGGTGGGGTCGCCAAACTCTTTGGGGTGCATTTCCCGGAAGGCCAGGTTTCTGCCTCCTTCCGGTGCCCATAAAGAGCCATCCGGCAGATAATGCCAGTAGCGCATGTCTATGACGGCAACCTGTCTGGCAAGCTCCGGATCAGCCAGAACGGCATCTGTTACGTTCTTGCTGGTGTCCAGCACCAGGCGCACTTTGCGGTTATTCTGTTGCTCCCACTCAGCCACCGTTTGCTGGAAGAATTTCTGAAACTCAAAAGGCCCGGAATATTGGAAACTTAGCCCAAAGATGATATTGTCAAACTTCCCTAGCTGATCCAGTACATGGAAGATGTACGCTCGGTGCAGTGCGCGAAGCTTGGGGTTGGTAGCGTCATAGAACTGATTTGCCACGTGTACCCTGGCTTTGGGTTCCAACGGATCGGGTAGGTTCGTCTCATTTATGTTGTTGGCAGGTCTCCACGGGAAGTCAATCCAATGGGAAGCCGTCTCCAGTAAGTTATGGTTGTTATACAGGTGGTGGTACAGCACAATGCCTTCCTGGTCACTGAGCCGGGCAAATTCCCGGGTGCGGTCAAAGTACCAGGGATTGTACGTGCCCACGTCATAACGGCTTAAGCCATCCCAGGCTTTTCCTTGTCCGCTACGGGCCCAGGGAAGTTCGTAGAAGGCCGCCCAAACATTGCTGTTGGGGCGCTCCGCAATAGAATGATCGTCTCGCCTACGGTCATACCAAATAGCGGGCCCACTTTGGTAAAAAGGAGTGCCTTGCGAAGCCACGCGACAAGCCAACCCCGCTAGGTCTTCCGTCAGGCCCGGCCCTACCCTACCCGGAACATAACGCGTAATGCTAAGACCTGCATCTAGCGCATTGGCGGGAGAGGTTTGCCCTAACCACCAGGCATCGTTGACCATTCCACCCCAGAGCGCTTTGTTCCCTAGCACAAACCGGCCGTTTACAATTTGTAAAGGAGAATGGGCTTGTCTCTGCTCAGATGCTGCTGGAGTGAGGTCTTTGGCGGTGAACTCCTTTAGAGAAGCTACACCTGTTTGGGAGCTTTCAACTGCCTGTTTACTTATTGCTGCCAAGGCTTGTTTGCCAAGTCTTTTTAAAAGCTGGTTGGCGTAGAGCGGCTCAGGGGAAGTGATGGCGACCACCGGTGCAGTAGCAGGGCCCTTGGCCACGATTTCTTGCGCAGTACAGTTCCAGATGACAGAGTTGGCCGCCGTCCAGCCGCCGGCCTGTGCCCGTTCCATGTCATAGGTGAGCCTTAGACCCGCTCCGTTTACCTGCACGTTTTCATAAAGTACGCCAGAAGCCCAACTCTCATAAGATCCGCTCGGGCCCAAGGCATTGGTAGCAGTACAATTGAGAAAGACATTAGGGCCCGCTGCGGTAAAGCCGATGGCAAAATCGTTGATTCCCGTATCTGCCGTGCAGTGCTGGACAAGCACCTGCTGGCCCTCTACTAAAAAGCTATGCCTGCGGTAACCGCCAATCTCAGAGATGGGTTGCTCATTCCGGCAGTTTGCCACGGTTATCCTTCGGCCGCGAGGGCCAACCTGCACCGCAGACGAAACAAAATGACGCGCCGTAATTCCTCGCACCCAGGCATCCTGCACCTGGTCTACACTGATGGCAAACCAGGCGTGTTCCTCCTCCTTCGGGTTGGTCTTGGTAAACTCACTCTCCAGAACCAGGTTCTCAATGCCGATGTGCTGTAGCAGTTCCCCAGCTGTTACTTTCGCTAAAGTGCCGCCTCCGTACTGTTGCTCCAGAGCAGTGGTGATAGGGGCATCAACGGTAATCTGTTTTTTTGCTGGGTCTATGGCCGTAACCGTGCGATCCCACACAAGGTCTCGGGAGCCTGCCGTCCAATGAAACCGAAGATCAGGAAACACCCCCTTCAAGGTATCCATGCCCAAGGCGGTGATCCATTCTTTTGCGCTGGGGCGAGTGATGACGACGCGGTCTCCACTGCGCAGCCCTTCCAGATTTGCCAGGGTGAAGGTGCGGCTGCCCGCCGGAACTACTTTATCTGTTATTTTAAGAAAAGAGGCTGTTTTCGGCGGTGTTTTGGTACCCACCACAATCAAACTTCGCCTGTCTCTGCCGGTAGCTGCAAGGGTGGTGGTTTGGTGGCCACTTCCTCTAACTACCACGCCATTTTTGTTTAGCCGGAGTTGGCCAGAGACCAGGAATTTTCCTTCGGCCAGTTGTAACGCGCCCCTGAATCCATTAGGGTGCAGCGGCAAATTGGCCACCTGATCCAGGGCCGCCTGTAATAACCGGGTGTCATCTTGCCCGGTAGGGCGTACGGTCAATACCGCCGGAACCACAGGGAATGAAACACCGCCTCCGCCGTAGCCGGCATGTGAAAAGTCAATAGGGGGGAATGCGGCACCCGGTTTGGTTTGTGCCTGAAGAGAGAGCGACAGGCCCGTAAGTAGGAGCGTAGCCAAGCGCAAAAGTAACCTCGCTGATATTTGCTGCTTGTGGCGAAAGCTGATGGGTAAGGGTGAATTCATTACAGGTTCAGAGGAGTTTCTATACTACTTTCCTTTAAGGGCTTGTTTAAATTTGAGGTTTGCAGGCGAAAATGAAATTTAAACATGCTCAAAACCAAACATCCGGTTTTAGGGCTGTTTTTCTGAAAACAGGCTCAAAACCGGATGTTTGCGTGTTTATGATTGTTCTCTATGGAGTAACGTTTGTGCTGTTCTGCACTTTCAACGGGCTGTTGTCTTTGGTCTGAAGGATTACTTGCTCAAATGTCCAGTCTTTGGCGTAAGAGATTTCTCCGGCGGTGGCAGATTGTATTTTGATATTCTTCAGGGTAAAACCTTGAATAGAAGATTTCTCAATACCGGACGCAGCAAGGGCTTTTCTGGCACCAGAGGCCGTAATGTTGGAGATAGTCACGTTCCTGAACGTAGGAATGCCGCGCTCCTCGGGTTCCACTTTCCGGAGCATGGTTTTCCAGTGTTCAGGAATTGTCTCAGGAGAGTAGCCTTCTGGGAGGGTGGAGTAGCTGTAGCTAGGGTTCCAGTTCATGGAAACCTCAAGGGCGGTACCCACGCCGTCCAGCTCAATGTTTTGCAGGTAAATATCTTCCACGGTGCCGCCCCGCGTAGTGGCCGATTTAAACCGCAGGCCTACGCCCGTTCCCTTCGCTTTCAAGTCATGCGCCAGTACATGCCTGATTCCGCCAGAGGTTTCGCTGCCGAAGGTGATCAAGCCGCCCCCGGCGCGGGAGATGCAATTTCTGATCACCACATATTCTGTGGGGCGGTTTACCCGTAAGCCGTCCCAGTCACGGCCAGATTTAAGGCAGAAGTTATCGTCGTTGCAGTCAATGTCGCTGTTCTGCACCAGCACGTAGGAGGAGGAGTCAATATCAATGCCGTCTGTGCTGGGGCCGTGCCCGTCAATGTTGTTCTGGATGACCACGCCGTCTACGGTCACATGATCAGAGTAAAGGATATGGATAGTCCAGAAACCCGCCTGTTTTAGGGTGATGTTTTCAATGGTGACATTGGATGACTTGGAGACCAGGAGTGTGCGAGGCCGCTTGGCATCATAATCTACAATCCAGCGCAGTTTTTTAGGCTCATACGCTTTGCGCATGTTCCAGTAAAGATCCCAGAACGGTTTGCCCTGCGCATGCACCACGCCCTTGCCGGAGATGGCTACTTCTTCCTGCTCCAATATATTGATGAGGGCTGATGGCCATTTCATCTCGATACCCGCCACCCGGGTATCCATCTCTGGATAATCTGCCAGGTTCTGGCTCCCTAAGAGTTGGACGCCTTCGTCTATCCGCAGGTGAACCCCTTTTTTCAGGTAGATAGATCCGGTTAGATAATTGCCCGGTTTGAACGTGACAATGCCTCCGCCATTTGCCCAGCAGGCATCAATAGCAGCCTGGATGGCTTGGGTGTTAAGCGTTTTACCATCATTTACAGCACCGTACGTGGTTGCGTTAAACTCTTTCTTCTTGCCAGGCATTTTCTTGGCACCCACTTCTTTCACCCAACTGAGGGTAGAACTACCGGTGACGGGTGTCTCTACCTTGCATCTTACAAAAGATAAGAAGAGAGCGCTTAAGGCTAATAAGGTGATGAAACGGTTATTCTTCATAGCGTAAGGAAGGGTGAGCATAGGGTCTTGCCGTGTCTATTGTTTTTTGTTGGGCTTAAGGCTGATATAGGTAGGCTTGTCTCGGTCACAGGTGAGGTGGCCATTTGCATACTCTAGCTCTACCAGCTGAATCACGCTTCTTTTGGCGGCAACAGAAGTACTGGGTGCCGGATTTGCTTTCGATCTCCCGGGGTGGGTAAAGTAAAACAGGTAAGCTTTGTCGCCGTTCACAACCACATCAGGGTGCCCGCCAATGGCCTGGTCATCGGTTCCTTGGCCGGGCTCCTCTAACAGCCGTTCTTCCTGTGCTTGCCAGTTGAGTAGGTCATTGGACTTAAATACCTGTAGGCCTTTCCAGGCGTCAATGATCATCCAGTAGTGGTCTTTCCATTTGAACACCTTCGGGCCTTCGCCTCTGGCCTGTAGGGCTTTGCCTTTGTCCTGCCAGTGATAGAGGTCTTTGCTGTCTGCGTAGTAAATAGATTTACCGTCTCTTTCATTGTTGTACCAAAGGCGCCAGGTGCCATCTGGGAGCCGGAATACGCTGGCATCAATGACCTTATCGGTCACCAGGGGCAAGGTAGATTGGTAGTCCCAGTTAAACAGGTCTTTGCTGGTTAAGTGGATGATGTGGCGCGGATGGTTCCAATCGGTGAAGATGCCGGGCACGTAGGTGAGGTACATGTGGAATACGCCGTCATGTTCTATTACGTCTGGTGCCCAATGGGTGTAGGCGGCAACCGGCCGATAATTGATGTTCGCTGTGTCGCGGTACTTCCAGGTAGCGCCGCCGTCAGTTGACTCGGCTATCCCAATGCGGGTACCATGTACCCAAGTGACTCCCTCGGCCTTTTCATCGGTTGCTCTTCGGTTTGTGTAGAGCATGAACCATTTTTTCTCTTTTTTATGGTAGATCACCACCGGGTCAGCGGCACCATCATAGATGGGGTCTGTAAACAACGGCTTAGCAACCGGTTGGCTGGTTCTCTTCTTTTGCGCAAAAGCACTTAAAGGCAACAGAAAAATCAAAAGCAGCAGACAATGCTTAAAACGCCTGGTTTGAGACTGACGCCACAAAAAGGATAAATCAATAGACATACAGTTAGGTACCTTCAAAATTGGATAGAGAATAAGCTGTTGACCAGGACAGATGTCACAAGTCTTATTTTTAAAAGTAGTTCCTTATAGAAAGCTTTCTATCCTGTGCTGTCCTGTGAAGGCTGTTCAAGGGGAAGAATTAGAAGCATGGACTATGTAAGTACAGGATAGATGCTTGTTCAGACTTACACAAAGGTGTGCGGTCAGCCTTAAGTACGGCTCCTCTAGCTACCGTTAAACAGTTTATGCTTAATTTGGGTAAAACGGCCTTAAAACAGAAGCCTGTCCTGCGTCTCAACATTTCAACGCGATCAAAGGATACAAGAAGTGCTTGACATAGCGCATCTGTGGGGCATCCCTTAAGACTAACATCTTTGCAGTAACTATTCTGGGATTAAAATATTTTCAAGAATAAGGGGTGTTTTCTCCCTTTTATTAACAACACGGCTTCTTAGTCAAAGAAAAAAAAGGAAATAATTAACAAATGGCAGGCCGGGGCAGGACAGTGCAGGATAGTTGTCCTGTGAACACTTATTAGCTTTATAGGATAAAGGATTGCTTGAATAGTTCAAGTGTTTCGTACTTTTATGAAAACCCTATGAGAGAACTCTACTAAGTTAATTTTACCTCTGCACGAATGGATGCTCATGCATTGCATTCTGAAAGCAAGCAGCTTGCCGAAAACCTGCCAAGCGGGAAATGCAACAGCAGCACGACGCTAAATGCGGATGTCACGATAGTGGCAAGAGGACGGGTGATAATGCAAGGCTTCCCCCTTGAGCCTGCCCCAAAGCACTAGTTCCAGCAGGATCACCAGTAGTGAAGCTTATTTCCCAAAACCAGCTCATATTCACAACAACGGCAGGAGACTTATTTTCCTATTTGGTTTTGCAGGCCTGCTATAGATAAGATCACCAAGTGCGTGTGGTTTGCAGGGCTTCAGCTTTCCGGTTCCGTGTGTTTGCCAGAGGTGCTCAAATCCTAACTGTTTTTCGCTTGTTTTTATAAAAACAAACGGAAAACCATCAAAGATTTATCTTGATAGCTGTGCTGCAAGCCAATAGAAGTAATGAAAAAAGATTATTGATTTCTTAGTATGAGAGAGTTTAATTATTAAAAGAAGGCTGTGGTATTTGAGGTGATTTTTACTGCAGAAACCATCATGCATGGTAGATAACAACACAAGATTAAAGCCTTTACTATTAACTATTATTATGATCAAATCTGTAAAAGTTTTATTGTACTTCCTGTCATTGTTAGTTCTTCTAACTAATTGTGATGATAAGGACGAATATTACGCAAGACCCGAAACCCTGGAGCCCCCTATTTACCAGCAATTAGAAGCGAAGGGCAACTTTAAAAGCTTTTTAGCGCTGGTTGATAAGGCTGATTACAAGAATATCCTTAGCGCTGCCGGCTACTGGACACTTTTCGCCCCCAATGACGAAGCTTTCACTAAGTATTTTGCCGCAAATGGTATTGCTGGGGTAGACGCTGTAAGTAAAGAAACAGCCATCAAAATTGTTACCTATGCTTTAGTCTATAACGCCTTTATGACAGACCGGCTAGATGATTACCAGGATAATATAGGCTGGGTTCCTGATCAAGCTTTTAAACGCCGGACTGCTTATTACAAAGGTATATATACCGGCCCTGCAAAAGTAGGAAATCAGGTATTGCAGAATCAGAACATCATTTCCGGAAACAGAAGCGGAGGGTATGTATTTGCTGATAATAATAATAAGTACATCCCGTACTTTATGCAGATCTTTTTCGCAAATCAGCGGCTTGCCGGTACAGATTATACTTTCTTTTACCCAGGTGTAAATTGGAATCAAAACTTCCATGTGGCTAATGCAAAAGTGGTGACACCTAATATTATTGCTGAGAATGGTGTCATCCATGAAGTGGATAATGTCATTCTACCGCTTGAAAACATAGAGGAGTATATAGCCAGCAAACCAGAATACAGTGTATTCCGGGAGTTGTTTGAAAAGTACATGGTGTATTACCAGCAGAGCCCCGAGGCCACGGAGCGAAATCGTATCCTAACGGGCTCAACAGATCCTGTATATGCTAAAATCTATGACGGGCAGTTGGAATTTGCTTTGAATGATGAGGGGTTTGAGGTGCGGGGTGCCAGCCGCCTGAACAACGAAGGCCAGTCAAACACTTACACCATTTATGCCCCTAAGAATGATGTCGTCACAAACTATATAAACAGGGTGATACTCCAGCATTACAATTCATTGGATGAAGCGCCGGTAGAGATCATCCGCGATTTTCTGAATGCGCATATGTTCACCACGGCGGTATGGCCCTCTAAATTTGCGCAGGCACCCCTTAAAACGAGCGAAGAGGCCAGAATAAACCCCAACAGCAACGTAGTAGATGCAAGAATATTGAGCAATGGGTTTTTCTACGGCACCAATAAAGTGCAGGAAGCCAATGTGTTCCATACGGTTTACGGGAAAGCCTACCTTGATCCAAAGTATTCTATGATGATCAGGGCGTTGGCAGGGTATAAAGAAAGCCTTACAACGCCCAACGTGAGATATACGCTGTTCCTGATCTCTGATGCCGCCTTAACCGCCGCCGGATTCTCCTGGGATACCCGGTTCAACTATTGGGTGTACACCCCACCTACAGGAGGAACTGTTGTCAATGGCCCGCAGGCACAAGTGAGGCTGCAGAGAATAATAGACCAGCACATTGTCACCGCGGCCGATAACCGAAACACTGTATTCAATGATCTAAGCGGTGAGGGTATTCTCCAGACCTTCAGTGAGGAATACATCAGATTCAATAACAAGAAAGTATTTGCCGCCGGTAATGTTGACAAAGGAGAGCAAGTTAGCTTGACTGGCCCAGTGCAGACCAGCAATGGGGTTGTCTATTATGTAGATCGTATTCTGAACTTCTCTGAGCTGAAACCAAGCCAGCACCTTGCGGCAAACCCTAATTTCTCCCATTTCTATAATTACCTCAGAAACTCCCCTCTCATGTATGATGCGGCCACGCTAGATGTAAAAGGAACAACCGTAGGAACGCCATATACCTACCTGATTCCTACCAATGCAGCCATACAGCAGGCCGTGAAAGATGGTATTCTGCCCGGCACTACGGCAGGGGTTCCCAACTTTAATCCTGCAACGCCTGAACAGCGTGATCAAGTGGCCAGGTTTCTCCAGTACCATATCATCGCAAAAGAGCAGGTGCCGTTTGAAAACCAGGCTGAGGAGCCAAGGGGTTATGAGACTATATTCCAAAACGTTAGCGGCAATATAGGTATCCTGGGGGTTTCCTACTCCAATGGGCAGATGGTGATCACAGATGCCAATAACAGGAAAGCGACTGTTGTAAAGGCAAACAGTAATGTGTTGTCTAACAGAGCTATCATTCACCAGATTGACAATTACTTACTGTACCGGGAAAATTAAGAGTTTACAGAATCTATAGAGTATTGATATGAAAAGATTTTTAGGGAGTTTCTCTTATTTGATTCTCACTGCAGTTTTTGTCTGCTGCAGTGTGTTGGCCAATGCCCAGGCTGGGCAGACGATTGTGAGAGGAACAGTAACAGACAAGGCCACAAAAGAGCCGCTGATAGGGGTGTCTGTCTATGAGATAGATAACGAAAACCGTACCCTGGCTGGTGTTAGTACCGATATTAACGGTGGTTTTGCCCTGCGGATGAAGAGCCCCCAGAACAAAGTGGTTGTCTCCTACATTGGGTATAAGAACTTTACATTCAATGTAAATAACAGATCTGTGGTCAATGTGGCGCTGGAGTCTACCATGAACATGCTGAATGCGGTAGAGATTGTCTCTGAGCAAAAAGCAAGTACGGGTATGCTGGACGTAGATACCCGTAACCTGACATCTGCGATCAGCACAATAGATGCCAGGGCACTGGCTGAGTTGCCCGCTGCTTCTATTGATGAGGCGCTGCAAGGGCGAATGGCGGGTGTAGACATTGTGGCAAGCACCGGTGACCCAGGGGCGGGAATGCAGATCCGTATTCGGGGAACGTCTTCCATTAACTCTTCTTCTGAGCCGCTGATTGTGGTGGACGGGATGCCCTATGACATAGAGATTGCCTCTGACTTCAACTTTGCCACGGCAGATGAGCAGGGCTATGCGCAGCTCTTGAACATCGCACCTACAGACATCAAAGAAATATCAGTGCTGAAAGACGCCGCCGCTACCGCTGTATGGGGTGCCCGGGCATCTAATGGTGTACTTGTAATTACCACCAAAAGAGGTAGGGTAGGAAAACCAACCGTGAGCTATTCCTTCAGAGGATCGGTTACCAAACAGCCAGACCCGCTGCCAATGCTAAACGGCGACCAGTACTCCCAGTACATTCCGGAAGCTTTTATGAACAGAACGGGTACCCCGCTGAACACCACTACTGTCAAGGAGTTTCAGTATGATCCCAAAGACCCTTATTGGTACCATAATTACAGCCAGAACACCAACTGGATTGATGAAATTACCCAATTAGGACACATCCAAGACCATAACATTTCCTTGTCTGGTGGCGGTGATAAGGCCAGATACTACACTTCTATCGGTTACTTCGGGCAGCAGGGTACCACCATTGGGACAGACCTTTCCCGTATCTCGGCCCGCATCAACCTGGACTTTACCGTGTCAGACAGAATCAGATTCAGAACGGATTTATCTTACACGCACCTGGACAACAACCAGAACTACACCAACACCATCAGAAACGTAGCTTATAACAAGATGCCTAATATGAGTGTGTATGAGTACAATGAATTCGGAGAGCGGACACCTAACTATTTTTCACCGGCAAACAATGTGCAGGGAGGTTATATTGGCTCTGACGACCCGAACCGTAGTTCTGGTACCTTCAACCCAGTAGCTATGGCGCTTGAAGGAGTAAACAGACAGTTAGGCGAGCGCATTATACCCAAATTCAACATCCAATATGATGTGCTGCGAGGCTTGCTGCTTGCCACTTCTGATATTCAGTTCGATATCAATAACAGCAAAACAAAAATGTTTCTGCCGCAGACTGCTACCGGAAGACCCTGGACAGAGACCACTGTAAATAGAGCGTCAGACTCTGATGCTGACAGGTTTAGTGTTATCACAAAAACAAACCTGCTCTATACTCCAAGATTGGGTGATAACCACAGCTTACAAGGTTTACTATCCTTTATGACATTTGATGCCAGAAACGAGGGTTTCGGGGTTATGACATCTAATACAGCCTCTGCTTATCTGCAAGATCCATCTATTCCTTCCAGAATTCAGGGCAATGAACACCGGTTAGGTTCTTCTTCTTCACAAACCAGAAGCGTTGGTCTTTTGCTGAATGTCCAATATGGGTTTCTGGATCGCTATATCATCAACGTAGGTGTTCGCGGGGACGGAAGTTCCAGATTTGGGGAGAATAACCGTTACGGTACTTTTCCTTCTATCTCTGGGCGTTGGAGAGTGTCTGGTGAGCCGTTTATGCAGGGCTTTACCTTTATTGATGACCTAAGCTTAAGGGCTAGCTACGGGGCAAGCGGCAACGAGCCCCGGGCAAGCTACGGTCACTTTGACCTGTATGAAAACTACAACTACAACTACCTGGGCATGGCCGGTTTGTATCAATCCACCATGAGGCTGAATAACCTGAAGTGGGAGACAGTAGTACAGTCAAACCTAGGTATTAACCTGGTTCTGCTCCAGCGGCGTGTTTCCATAGACGCTGATATTTACAAGAGGCGCACAAAAGACATGTTCTTCCAAGACCTGCGGATTTCGTCTGTCTCAGGCTTTACTGATGTGGACATGAACGTGGGCACCATGGACAATATGGGTTGGGAGTTAGGGTTGAACCTGACGGCTTACAAAGCAAGGGATCTTACGGTGGACTTCGGCCTGAACTTGTCCAACAACCAAAACATGATCAGAGAGATTTCAGAATTCTACCCGCGTGAAAGGGGAAATCTGAATGCAAACGGCAACTACCTGATCACTATCCAGGAAAACAACCCATTCGGCTCTTTCTATGGGTACAAGTTTAAGGGTGTGTACAAAGACGCCGAGGCCACTACTGCCAAAGACAGAAACGGGAACGCCATTGTAGGGCCTAATGGGCAGGTGGTGCCTATGCGTTTTGGGTACCCCGCAATTGACTACGTGTTTCAGCCTGGTGATGCCATCTATGAAGACATCAACCATGACGGCAACATAGACTACAAAGATGTGGTGTACCTGGGTAATGCAAACCCTAAACTTACCGGTGGTTTTGGCCCTACAGTAAGTTATAAGAACTGGAGACTGAACATGTTCTTCAACTTCAGATACAAGTATGACGTGGTAAACCAGACCAAAATGTACACAGAGAACATGTATGACTACTCAAACCAAAGCACCGCTATCTTAAGAAGATGGCAGCGCTCCGGGGATGAGACAGACATGCCGCGTGCCTTGAACAGAATGGGGTACAATTGGCTCGCATCAGACCGGTACGTAGAGGATGGATCTTTCCTGAGGTTTAAAACCCTCACCATCAGATACAACCTGCCTAAGCACATCATAGAAAAGCTACGGGCAAATGAACTGAGCGTTTATTTCACAGCAAACAACCTACTTACCTTCACAAAATATACCGGTCAGGATCCTGAAGTTGGTTTGGCAGGGGGCGATCCGTTCAGGATCGGGTTTGATACCTCCAGAACTCCCCCAGTGAAGACTGCGACGCTTGGTGTGAATGTGAGATTTTAAAGTATTAAACAGAAAGATAGAATGTTAAAGGCATACGTATACAAAGTAGCACTGGTGCTAATGGTTTTGGTTTCAAGTGCATGCGACAGCTGGCTTGATCTGAAGCCAGAGAACGGAATTGTAGGGAAGGAATTCTGGAAAACAAAAGAGCAGGTAAATTCTGCCGTGGTAGGAATTTACGCTTCTATGTTGGATCAGGATTTTGCGGAGAAGATCTTCTTGTGGGGAGAACTTAGGTCAGACATGCTCATGGCTAACACAGGCATCAGGTCTAATGAGTTGGAGGTGATGAACGGAAACATAGTAGATACCAACCCCATTGCTGACTGGAGGCCGTTTTATAGAACAATAAACCAGTGCAATACAGTGATAGAGCTTGCGCCAGGGGCCCTTGCCGAGGACAGAACGTTCACGCAGGAACAGCTGAATGCTTATCTGGGAGAAGCTTACGCGATCAGAGCGCTCATGTACTTCTATCTGGCCCGGAGCTTCGGTGACGTTCCATTGAAGCTAACTGCCACCATAAGCGATGACCAGGCGGTTGCCCTGCCTAAATCACCCCAGGCCCAGGTGTTGAACCAGGTGGCAAAGGACTTACTGCAGGCAGAGGAATTCGCCGTTATTAACTACGGAAACAATGCTTTTAACAGAGGCCGAATCACCAGGTACTCGGTAAACGCGATGCAGGCAGATGTGTACCTATGGAAAGAAAAGTACGATAGTGCCATTATTGCTACCGATAAAATCATCAACTCAGGACAATTCGGCCTGGTACAAGGAGTAAATAACCCACAGTGGTTCCAGCAGCTATACGCACAGGGCAACTCAAGCGAAATCCTGTTTTCATTGCAATTCAATGCCCAGCGGACAAACCCTTTCTTCCCAATGTTCAGCACCGTTACTGGTAGAAGGTTTGTAGCGGCAACACGTGTCTTGGAACAAGTTTTCCCCCCAGACCCGGTAGATGTATTAAACGCTGATCTCAGGGCAAATGCTTCTGTTAGAGTAACAACGGGTGAAGTTTGGAAGTACATGGGCCTCACAGAGGAAGAGCGAAGAACCCAAGACCAATCTTATGCGCACTGGATATTCTACCGCTATGCAGATGTGCTGCTGATGAAGGCAGAAGCGTTGGTGGCCCAGAATAACGGGAGAGGGGCAGAGGCGTTGGAATTGATCCGCACCGTTAGGCGACGGGCAAATGCCCTTCCGGGAACCGATAACGCGAACATTGATCCAAATTCAACGAATGACATGATCAATTTCATTTTGGATGAACGTGCCCGCGAGTTCGCCTTTGAAGGCAAGAGATGGTATGATGTGTTAAGGAATGCCCGACGGTCAGGTTATTCACGTCAGGATTTGCTAAACCAAATGGTTTTAAACAGCGCCCCACCAGACAGACAACAGTCTATCTTAAACAAGTATAAAGACCCGAACAGTCATTACTGGCCAATCTACCAGTACGAACTGACTACTAACAAGAGTCTGGAGCAGAACCCTTTCTACATAGGCAGATAGTTAATTTAATTTTTTTAAATATGAAAAATCTAATTTTTCACAAAAGCTTTAAAGCCGTGGCTTTGAGCCTTCTTTTAATAACCTCTTTATGGGGTTGTGAAGAGCAGAATATTGACGTCGCTACAACTAGTGACGTGAACATGCTGGGCTATTTTGAGAAAAACGCAGATCAGTTCTCCAGTTTGATACAAATTCTGGAAAAAACGGAAGTGGCCGGTTTCCTGTCAGCCTATGGTTCCTATACCATGTTTGCGCCAACCAATGAAGCCATTGACGTCTTTCTAAAAGAAAAGGGGGTTACTTCTGTTGATCAGTTAGAGGCTGATGAGTTGAAGCGGATAGTACGGTTCCACCTGGTGGAGGATACCATTGCCACCTCAGAGTTCACGGATGGTAAGCTCCCCAGCATCACCATGCTGGGGCAATATGTAATCACGGGTGCTGAGCTGGAGAATGGGGTTGCCAGAACACGCGTGAACAGACAGGCAAATGTGGTACAGGCTAACATAAGGGTTGGGAATGGAATTGTTCACTCCATTGACCGTGTATTGCAGCCTGCAAGCCAGACGGTGGGCCAAATGCTGGAGAGCAACCCAGAGTACTCCATCTTTACTACTGCTTTAAAACAAACAGGTTTATTTAACCAGTTAAACGGGGCCAATACACAAACTGGATGGTACACGGTGTTGGCACAGAAGAACTCTGTCTACCAGAGTATGGGTATTACCAATTATGAAGAGTTAAAAGCAAAATATTCCCAAACCGGAAACCCAGCTGATAAAAGTGACAGCCTATACCTGAATATGTCCTACCGTATTCTGAATGATAGTAAGTACCTGGCGGATCTAGTGACCGCACCTTCTCATGCCACACTGGCTCCTCAGGAGGTGATCACCTCTATGCTGAAGGGGGAACAGGTATTGATTAATGAAGATGTTTTTAACGGTGTGCGGGAAGAGGGCGCTCTGGTAGACAGAAGAGCAAGCGACAATACGGCAACAAACGGGGTACTACACACGGTTACAGAAAACTTCCAGATTAAAAAGAGAAACCCGGTACGGGTGTACTTTGATGTGGCAGATCAGCCGGAAATAAGAATACTGCCGGCGTTTAGAAGATCTGGCGCACCAGGTGTAGCTTTCCCTATTGGCTCTCTGAAAGATGTTCTTGTGGAAGGTTCCAATAATCCAACTATCACCTATAGGCCTGGCTCAACCGGTGATGCAGACGGTTATGCCTATCGTGACTACTTGGAGGTTCGTATGAGTGCAAACGTGGCCAGAGTGGTGGAATTCACCACGCCCACTATTGTCAAAGGAAGATACAGAGTGTGGGTTGCCTTCAGAACAATATTAAGAACATCGCCGCTACAGGTATATTTCAACGGGCAGGTGCTGCCAAGAACAATTGATATGTCACTTTACTATCCGGGTGGAAACGAAAGAGAGTTGTTGGCACAGGGGATAAAAAGGCACGTGTCTGATACGCCAGGTAACTCTTATGCAAGGCTAGCCGGGACAGTTACCGTTGAAACGACTGGAAGACACAAAATTAGATTTCAAGGCCTTACCAATGACAATGGCGTCCATCGGATTGATATGATCCAATTCATCCCAGAAGATCAGGATCAGTTATTCCCCAAAATAGCAAGAGACGGTACCTTGGTTCAAGAACAATAAGGAGATAGTATTAAAATTAGAATTTACCTGTAAGGTACACTGGCAGTTGTTTTCAGATCTGCCAGTGTACTCTAAAGATGATTTTATCTATAAATAATCAAAACAAATGACCTTGTACAAAAAGATACTCCTATTTGCATCCATCCTGGCAGGATTCTCAGCCTGCCAGGATGGATGGGAAGAGCACACGAGTCTTAATGATCCTGCATTAAACCAGAATATAATGCAGGAAATTAATACCAATCCTAGAATTAGCCGGTTTAATGAACTGCTTGTCCAGACCGGGTTTGATGAGGTGCTTAGATCTTCTAAATCTTTCACGGTATGGGCACCAACCAATGAGGCACTGCAGAATTTAGATCAGACTATTGTGAATAGTCCAGACAGGCTGAAGCAGTTTGTGAGTAATCACATCAGTTACCAGCAGTATTTTACCCATACTACACTGCCTGCTTCTTTCCAGATAAAAACCTTAAGCGGTAAGAATATTCTCTGGGACAAGGCAACTGCTACGGTAGATGCAGCAAAAATAGAGGAAGCCAATAAATATGCCGGAAATGGGGTGTTGCATATAGTTGGTGCGCCGCTTACTCCCAGAATGAATTCGTGGGAATTCTTAAACAACACCACGCTCAGTCCACGCCAGAAAGCCTACATGCTGTCATTGGACGAAAGGGTTTTTGTGGATAGCCTTGCCGTCCAAACAGGAGTAGACCCGGTTACCGGAAAGCCGGTGTACGATCCTGCCACTGGTTTTGTGCAGCAGAACCGTTTTTTTCAACGAGCTTATAATATTGCCAACGAAGATTCTGTGTATACCTTCATCATGCTGACAGATGAAGCCTACAATGCAGAGTTTGGCAGATTCAGGAAGTTTTTTGCAACCAGTACTGCCGACAGTACCGATGCACTGACAAATTGGGCTGTCACCAAAGACCTAGCTTTTAGAGGGGTTTACACAAAGGAAACGTTACCCGAGACCCTGATCTCCAGATCGGGCGTGCAGGTGCATATAGATAGAAATGCGGTTGTGCGTGAGGAGCGTACCTCTAATGGAATTGTTCTGGTCGTGAATAGCCTCACTGTTGCAAACGAGGAGAAAATCAAACCGATCAGGGTAGAGGGCGAGTCAATTTTTGACTTTAGAGTTCTCTGGTTAAGTCATCCTGATAAGGTAGGAAATGTTTCCGTCCAGACCAGAAGAAGCGAAGTAGCGGGTGAAAACTACCGGTACCTGCGTGCTACTGGGCACAGTATCTCTGGTTTATGGCTACGATATGTGATTCCAAATGTATACTCTACTAAATACAAAGTGTATTGGAGCGTCATCAACGATTTTAACTTCGTCACTCGTAATGACATTCGTGCATTAGAACCATTCAATCAAAGAATAGTCCTGGGAACATTAAATGCAACCGTTTTTCCCTATAAAGCAGTAGCGCCTTCCTCGGTACCGGTGCGTCAGGAACTCGGAGAGTATTCAGTGGCAAGATATGGCAACTTGGATGCTTTTCTCAGAAGTGCTCTCTCTACTGATAATACAATCAATCCGCTCACCCTGGATTACCTGGAGTTAGTACCTGTATTTTAATCACATCATAGCTAAGGAATTACATGCATATTTTTTATAAAAGAATAAAAGAGTTATCGTTCCTTTTGGTTTTGGCCGGCACACCGGTTTGCGCTTTTGCCCAGCAGACCGGAGCAGCAGATGCGGCACCTGATAGCGTAGTGGTTGCTCGTCAGCCAGTGGGTGGCGTTATAGTTATGGGTACTGTTACCTCTGCGGCAACCAAGCTCCCTGTGGCGGGAATTAGCGTGAGTGTGCCCGGCTATTCAGCTGCCTTAACAGATGATAAGGGTAATTTCTCTCTCAATATACCATCCTCTTCTTCTTCCCTCATTTTGGAGGGAGAAGGCTTTCAGCGCAAAGAAGTGCCGGTAAAAGGCCGAAGCAATGTAACGGTAAGCTTATATGAAGGAGCTTTTAATTCTTTGTACGATATCGCCGTCTTACCCAATAGCATCAGCAAACCTATAAACCAGGTTACGGGTGCAGTAGTATCATTGGATCCCAGCCAACAAAAATGGAGTACTTCTGCTGAAACTCCGGAAAACTACCTGCAGGGGAAAGTGGCGGGTCTCAATGTAGTGCGTAGGTCTGGTACGCCCGGTAGTGGTGCCAATCTCTTCTTGAGAGGCTACTCCTCGCTGTACACCACCAACCAGCCGCTGATCATAGTGGATGGTATGATGTACGACATGAACGATTATGGTGGCTCCATCATCAGTAACCACTTCACCAACCCGCTCTCTAACATTGACATCAAAGACATAGAGAATATCACGGTTATTAAAGATGCTGCCTCTATTTATGGTTCAAAGGGAGCCAACGGAGCTATCTTGGTCACAACAGCCCGCGCTCAGGAGTTGGTAACAAAGATTGATTTTGCTACTTACGCAGGCGTAAACCTTGTCCCTGATAATATTCCGGTGATGAATGCGTCCAATTACCGCATCTATTTATCAGATGTGCTAAAAAGCAGCGGGCTCACGGATAACCAGATCCAGACGCGGCCCTACATGAATGATGATATCACCAACCCTGACTATTATACCTATCATAACAATACCAACTGGCAGAAGGAAGTATTAAAAAGAAGTTACAACCAGAATTATTACCTGCGAGTGGTTGGGGGTGATAACATTGCGAAGTACGCACTGTCACTAGGGGTTTTAAATAATGGGGGTATTGTGGAAAATACGAACCTTCAAAGGTATAATACCTTGTTCAATGCAGATCTGAACATGACGCCAAAGCTGACAGTAAATACCAATATGGCCTTTACGTACAGTGAACAGAATCTGGCTGACCAAGGCATTGCCGTAAATACAAATCCCATCTACTTAAGCCTGGTAAAAGCGCCGTTCCTTTCCAGAAATGAAATAGCAAACACAGGTGTCACCTCTCCCAACTTATCAGATACTGATATTTTTAATGTAGGTAATCCGGCTGTGATCACTAACAACATGCAGGCCAGGGGAATCAACTATAGGTTCTTTGGCTCGGCTAAATTCAATTACGCTTTTACCAAGAATCTGGTAGCCAGCACCCAGTACGGCCTTACGTATGATAAAATACGCGAGAGCTTCTTTGTGCCGCGCAGGGGTACAAGCGCAGAGCAATTGGAAAACGCGGTTGCGGAGAGCAGAATGGGCGCGCAGGTGCAAAGAATGTTCGGTATTTTCAGTGACACCCGCCTCGCCTACAACAAGACCTTCAATGACATACACAGCGTAGACGGCAGCATTGGCATAAGGTACATAAAAAATGACAGCGAAGCCGACACGGGCTTAGGCTATAACTCGGCAACGGACGAATTAAGGACTATTGGTGCCGGATCTGCTGCCTTGCGCAGAGCGGGTGGCGATATTGGCAAATCGAATTGGTTAAATTACTATGCAGGGGCCAATTATGGCTTGCTAAGCAAATACTTCCTTTCCCTTAATCTGGCGGTTGATGGTTCTTCCCGCTTCGGCACAGAGGCGGCAGATGGCATCAGCTTGTTCAATAGAAAGTTTGGGGTGTTTCCATCTGTAGGTGCTGCCTGGCTTATTTCTTCCGAGAACTTTATGGCGGGCGTTGATTTCCTTGAGATGCTGAAACTGCGGGCCACCTACAGCATTAGCGGAAACGATGATATAGGTGACTACAACGCCCGTCAGTACTACGTATCGCAGAACCTGCTGGATTTTCAGGGTTTGGTAAGAGGCAATATCGGGAACCCAGCCTTGCAATGGGAAACCAACCGGAAAGTAAATGCGGGGGTAGATGTGGCATTGTTCAATGAAAGGCTTTCTGTTAGTGTAGACGCCTACCGTAACGTCACCGATAACATGCTCGTGCGTGAGCAACTGATTTCACCTGCCGGATTCGAGTTTATGTTCACTAACAACGGGAAGATGTTGAACAAAGGGGTAGACCTGACGTTGAACAGCCGGGTGATCAACACTGCCTCTTTCAAATGGGATCTGGGCCTGACGCTTTCCAGATACAAAAACCAAATTACTGCCTTAAACGCAGATCAGTTCATAACCCAATTTGCCGGGGCAAATATTCTCACCAAAGTAGGACAAGAAGCAAATCTGTTCTATGGCTATAGAACTAATGGTGTGTACACTACCAACGAAGAGGCCGCTCAGTCCGGCTTGAGCACAAGAACCCCTAGCGGTGAGGTGGTCGCTTTCCAGGGAGGAGATATGCGGTTTGTGAACTTCAATAATGAAGGTGATTCTCAGGGCATGATTGACGAAAACGACAGGGTCGTGATAGGTAACCCCAATCCAGATTTTACCGGCATGTTCAGTTCCAGGTTTGAGTACAAGCGGTTTTCCCTTGATGCTTACTTCACCTTCAGCCAAGGCAATGATGTCTACAACTACACCAGAGCACAGTTAGAATCTGCCGCGGGCACTACAAACCAAACCGACGCGGTCATCAGAAGATGGAGAGCGGATGGTCAGGTAACCGATATGCCAAGGGCTAATTTCGGTGATCCGCTCGGGAACAACCGCTTCTCTGACAGATGGATCGAGGATGGCTCTTACCTGCGTCTAAGAACCCTGACGTTAAGATATGACCTGCCGCTGAATACAAAATATATCAAATCTGCTTCTTTCTATGCCACCGGTAACAACCTACTCACCTTCTCCAAATACAAAGGCTACGATCCTGAATTTAGCGCAGGAGAAACCATTTTTGCGCAAGGAATAGACTTGGGGATGATACCGCAGTTCAGATCAGTACTGCTAGGGGTAAGAATTGGTCTGTAGGCTATAGAAACTATCAAAGTATTAAGTGATTAACACATGAAAAATAAATTTATCAGGTCAATAGCCCGTGTGGTGCCCATGGTTCTTCTGGGCCTCAGCACTTTCTCCTGTAGCGATATGCTAGACATAGCACCTGAAACAACTGTGGATGAAGAGCAGGCATACCAAAACATTTTTGATGCAGATGCGGCCGTAATAGGAGTGTATGGCAAGTTCATGAATCTGGCCGAACGGCACGTCATCCTGAATGAGCTACGGGGAGATCTGCTGAACGTGACGGCCAATGCCGCTGGTAACCCAGATCTGCTGCAGATCAATTACCACACGGTATTACAGGATAACAATTACGCTAATCCAAGACCATATTACGAAGTGATCATTAACTGTAATGATGTACTTCGCAATTTTGATAAGATGGTTAGGGAGAATAAGATAACCAGAATAGAGTACAACCAGCGGTATTCTGATATCATGGCACTTAGAAGCTGGGTGTACCTGCAATTGGGTATCCAGTACGGACGAGTACCTTATATCACTGATCCGCTGGCGAAAGTAGGTGACCTCACAGATCAGTCTAAGTTTCAGAAAATTGAATTTGAGGTATTGCTGGACAGTTTAATAAATGTTACCGAGAAAATACCCCACAAAGACCTGTATCCTACGGGTAGCTCCCTCCTAACAAACATAGGCGGATTCAACACCGAGAAGTTCTTCGTGAATAAACGGCTGGTGCTAGGGGATTTGCATCTATGGAAGGGGAACTACACGCAGGCGGCTACGCACTACAGAGCTCTTTTAGAAACTGGGGCTTCAGACGCGGCAAAAGGGGCGAGGTACTATGACCAATACAGAGTAAGTTGGCAAAACTCGTTTAACCCTGAAGTAGGCTTTAATGGTACCCAAAACGCGGTATGGAATTATGAGTGGGTGTGGGATTTGCCGTTTACGGCTAATACCAGCCCAGCCAATCCTTTTATCAGGCTGTTTGCGAATGCGGGAGGCAGTTATCTGCTAAAACCCTCACAGGCTGCCATTGATAAATGGGCCGCTGAAACGCGTTCTGATCTGACCCCGGGAGACACCAGGGGAGGATGGGCCGTACGGTACCAGATGGGGCAACCGGTGGTAGGAAAATACTTGCAGAATTTTAGTGCCGCCCTGCCCTTTGAAAACAGGGGCAACTGGTTTTTAGCCCGGGCTTCGTTGGTCCACCTGCGGTTTGCCGAAGCAGCTAACCGGGGGGGGCACTCCAATCTGGCGGAGGCTTTCTTGCAACGCGGTATAAAGGCAGTCTTTTCTGCCCCAAATCTTCCGGCCACCAACCCAGATGTCACCAACACGCAACAAACCTTTCTGCCGGCGCCTTACAACTTTGATGCACGGGAGGGTACCTACCCTTTCTTCAGGGGAGATTGGTACCGCCACATTGGTTTGAGAACCAGGGCAGGTTTGCAAGACATCAATTTCGCGGCCCAAGGTGCGCAAGATCCTTTGATGATCCGGGTAGAAAATGCAATAGTGCATGAAGCTGCCTTGGAATTAGCTTTTGAAGGCCACAGATGGCAGGATTTGTTGCGCATTGCAAGAAGAAGACAAGACCCGGCTTTCCTGGCTAATAAAGTGTATGAGAAATTTGTCAAAGCAAATGACCCCAGGGCAGAAGAAGTAAGAGCAAGATTAATGGATCCCAATAACTGGTACCTGCCATTTAAAATGTAAGGCTTCCTCGTCCTAAAAGTGCCTGATGCTGTTACCTCAAAACAGCTGAAAGGGGTTTGCAGGATAGAACAGGATAGAAAGCGCAAACGGTTCACTTGAATTACGGTTGATGGGGAAACCTTATCTGGTCGCCTACAGCGTGCTTTAAGTTAAACGAAGTTAACCATGGCGTTCAGATCCTCCGTGCTCTACATTTCCAAACCACCTTACAGAAAAGGCGTTTCTGGGCTGTTTTCCTAAAAACAGCCCAGAAACGCCTTTTCTGTAAGGTGAAATGCCTACCTACCTAAGCAGATGCTTATTGTTCACAAGGGTGACTATGCGCCAAGGCCTGTTCTATGTATATTCAAATGAAAAGACAAATAGCACTTGCGGTAATCCTTATCTATGCTTTAGCAGGCAACAGACTTCAGGCGCAAAACACCCAGAATGGGGGGGGCGTCACCGTCACGGCTGAGGCTGTTCCCGGTAGTTTTCCGCTGGTGCAGGCAGGCCAGGCAGCCCCCATTTTCATAGACGCTAAAGATGCGGAGGTGGTGCGGATTGCGGCAGAGGCGTTGAGTGAGGATATGAAGATGGTCACCGGTTTTAAGGCTGAAATCAGAAAAGGAGGCCAAAAACAGCTCTCTAATATTCCCGTCATCATCGGCACTATTGGTCAGTCTGAACTCATAAACCAATTGGTTGAGAAGAAAGCACTGCAGGTACAGGAAATCACCGGGAAGTGGGAAAGCTATAGTGTGGCTGTGGTGGAGAAGCCCTTTGCGAATGTGGCCAAAGCCTTGGTGGTTGCCGGAAGCGACCCCCGGGGAACAGCCTTCGGGGTGTTTGAGCTGTCCCGGAGGATGGGGGTCTCGCCCTGGTACTGGTGGGCCGATGCGAAACCGGCTCATAAGGAAAATCTCTTCGTGACGGCCGGTACGCTGGTGCAGGGCCCGCCCTCGGTAAAATACCGAGGCATCTTCCTGAACGACGAGGACTGGGGGCTCCAGCCCTGGGCGGCGCAGAACATGGACAAAGACATAAAGGACATCGGCCCTAACACCTACGCCAGAATCTTTGAGTTGCTGCTGCGCCTCAAGGCGAATCTCATCTGGCCGGCCATGCACCCCAGCACCAAGGCTTTTTTCCATTATCCGGGCAATCCCGAAACTGCAGATGACTACGCTATCCTAGTGGGCACCTCCCACGCTGAACCCATGCTGCGCAACAACGTGGATGAGTGGAACGAGAAAACCATGGGCTCCTTTGACTACTTCAGCAACCAGAAGGCCGTGCAGGCTTACTGGGAGCATCGGGTGAGAGAGGCCCAAAACCTGGAGGCCATCTACACCATGGGCATGCGGGGCGTGCACGACAGCGGCATGAAGGGGGCTAAAAACACCGCGGAGGCGGCTACCATGCTGGAGAAAATCATTTCCCACCAGCGCGATCTGCTGAAGAAGCATGTAAGCAAAAATGTTACGGCTGTTCCGCAGGTCTTTACCGCCTACAAAGAGGTACTGGAGATTTATGACCATGGCCTGAAACTACCCGAAGATATTACCCTGGTGTGGCCAGACGACAACTTCGGGTACATTCACCGGCTGAGTAACCCACAGGAGCAGATGCGGGCCGGTGGCTCGGGCGTGTATTACCATGCCTCTTACTGGGGGCGGCCGCATGATTACCTGTGGCTCAGTTCCACGCATCCATCCCTGATTAGGGAAGAAATGATGAAGGCCTACCACCTGAAATCAAACCAACTGTGGGTCTTGAATGTAGGCGACATCAAACCGCTGGAGCACAACATTGATCTGTTCCTGGACATGGCGTATGATGCCAAGGCTTTTCAGAACGGTAACTCCGCGGAGCAGCACTTGCAGCAGTGGGTAAGCGAGGTTTTCGGTGAGGAGAAAGCGGCCATTATCAGCCCGGTTCTATGGGAATACTACCAACTGGCGTTTGAGCGGAAACCGGAGTTCATGGGCTGGAGCCGGACAGAACCCACCACCCAAACAAATTACACCGCCTATAATCATTTCTATTACGGAGATGAGGCCCAGAAAAGACTAGACCGGTATGAGGCGTTGGAGAAACAGGTAAAAATCCTGCGCGGCCAGATGGACGCCAAAGACGCAGATGCCTTTTATCAGCTGGTCTATTACCCGGTGGTAGGCGCCTCGCTGATGAACAAGAAGTTCCTGTACCGCGACAAAAGCCACCTGTACGCCCAACAAAACCGCGCCAGCGCGAGTGACTATGCGCAGTTAGCCAAGCAAGCCTATGATGAAATAGCAGTAGAAACAAACTACTACAACCACCAACTGGCTAACGGTAAATGGGAAGGCATGATGTCCATGAAACCGCGCGATCTCCCCGCTTATCAAGAACCTTTAATTCCCGAAATCAAAATCGGCACCTCGTCAAAATGGGGTATCGCGCCGGAAGGGTTTGTGACGGCAGATTCTTCTTTGGTGGCGGGCCCAAGTCTCCAATTGCCAACTTTCCAACCGTGGGGCAGCCAGTCTTATTTTGTGGATTTGTTTCTTTCAGGCAATGAACCAGTTTCATGGAAGGTTACCACCAGTGACAAATGGATTAAATTGACAACTCAAAAGGGAAAACTGAACTCAGGCCTTGGGGAAAAACAGCAGCGCATCTGGGTCAGCATTGACTGGGGCAAAGCCCCCAAGAAACCGGAGTCTACCGGGTACATCACTTTCAAAGGAGCGGGGCAAAAGTTTAGAGTAGCGGTAAAAGCGGCAAATCCTGAAGAGTTTGCTGAGTTGGCTTTCTACAAGGGCTTCATGGAAAACAATGGCCACGTTTCCATCTTCGCAGGAAATTTCAGCAGGAAAACAGAAAGGCAGGCAAAGGGTTGGGAACTGGTGGAAGGCCTGGGCCATAGCGGGAAATCACTAATGGCCTTACCCTTGCAGGTGAGCGTTTTAACCGAACCTAAAAGCCTGAAAGAGCAAGCCCCGGTAGTAGAGTATGATTTTTACTCCCTTTCAGAAGCAGCCCCCACCGTCTCTGTCTTCACGCTCCCCACGCATCCGGTCACCACGGGGTACAGCATGCGCTACGGCGTTTCCATTGATGATAGTCCGGTAGAAGTAGTGGATTTTAAGACCGTGGGTAGAAGTGAGGAGTGGAAGGTGAATGTTTTGGAAAATAGGGCGAAGCGCCAGGTGAAGTTTGCTCCTCTAAACAAAGGAAAGCACACCCTGAAAATCTACCTATTAGACCCCGGCGTGGTGTTGGACTACATCACCATTGATTTGGGAGGACTGAAGCGGGCCTATTCTATTATTCCAGAGACAGTAAAGTAGTGCGCTTTGATCTAGAAAGTTGAATGGAAGCTGCCGCCGTTTTCTGCCCGTTTTCTTAAAAACAGGCAGAAAACGGCGGCAGAAGAAGCAGGCAAATTGAACTATCTCTTTTGTTTTCCTGAAAAAATCTTGTGGGCGAACTAGAAAAGCGGTAAATGAACACCATTGCCGTTTGCCACCAAGATCCTTCCAGGAAAACAAGGAGAGAAGAAAGTATCCTTATTCCTATCCAATTACTTAAGCCCACGCTTGCCCCAGAGGCATTGCTTTAAAAGCCGGGTAATGAAAAACGCTAAACAGGTTCATGGCTTGATTTTTAACGTTTTCGGGCCGTTTTCAGAAAAACAGGCTAAAAACGGAGGCTCTTCAGCGAAGGCCCAATCATTTGGGTAGGAAAGCTGCCCAAAAATGAGAAACAATGGCTTTGATGGCAAAGCCGATCCTATTGGAATCAAAAAAGTTTAACACAAATGAACATGAAGAAAGAACCGTTTCTGTTAACATGGCTTTTGCTAAGCTTGGCCGCGTTTGCCATGGGGGCTCCCCAACCAAACGGGAAAGAAAGGACAATGTATAATTTCAATACTGATTGGAAAGTGCTGGTGGGCGACCCTGCCGGGGCCGAAGCCCCAGGGTTCACTGATCAGTCCTGGAAACAGGTGACCTTGCCTTGGGCCTGGAACGAAGACGAAGCTTTTAAAAAGGACATCCATCACCTCACTACCGCAGTGGCCTGGTACCGGAAAGAATTCAAATTACCCACCGGGGCCAAAGACAAGAAAGTATTCCTTGAGTTTGAGGGCGTAAGGCAGGGCGGAGAGTTCTATGTGAACGGAACCCACATCGGGCGGCATGAAAACGGAGCCATGGCCGTGGGGTTTGACATCACCGCCTTCGTGAAGCTTGCCCCGGCGGTAAACGTGGTGGCCGTGCGCACCGACAGCGATTGGGGATACCGGGAAAAAGCCACCAACTCTACCTATCAATGGAGCAACCAAAACTTCAACGCCAACTACGGCGGCATCCCCAAGAACGTATTCCTGCACGTCACAGACAAGCTGCACCAGACCTTGCCGCTTTTCTCCCATCTTAAAACCACCGGCGTGTATGTCTATGCAGACAATTTTGAGATCGCCAACCATTCCGCGACCATCAATGCGGAGGCTGAGGTGAAAAACGACCATTCTTCGGCTAAGACATTTGAGTACGAAGTGCTAGTAGAAGACCTTGACGGGAAGAAAGTAGCCAGCTTTGCAGGAAGCCAAACCACTCTTGCTCCCGGTGAAACCAAGAAGGTAACCGCCAGCGCGAAGGTCAATAACCTGAACTTCTGGAGTTGGGGCTACGGCTATTTGTATGATGTGTACACGGTGCTGAAAGTGGACGGTAAGCCCATAGACAAAGTGAAAACCCGCACCGGGTTCCGCAAGACCGAATTCAAAAACGGCATGGTGTACCTGAATGACCGGGTACTGCAAATGAAGGGCTATGCACAACGCACCAGCAACGAGTGGCCCGCGGTGGGCATGTCCGTTCCGGCCTGGCTGAGCGACTTCAGCAACCGCCTGATGGTACAAAGCAACGCCAACCTGGTGCGCTGGATGCACATAACCCCCTGGAAACAGGACGTAGAATCCTGTGACCGCGTGGGACTGCTGCAAGCCATGCCCGCCGGCGATGCCGAGAAAGACGTAACCGGCCGACGCTGGGAGCAGCGCACCGAGTTGATGCGCGATGCCATCATTTACAACCGCAACAACCCCAGCGTGGTCTTCTATGAGAGTGGCAACGAATCCATCAGTGAAGAACACATGCAAGAGATGAAGTCCATCCGCGACCAGTATGATCCCCACGGTGGCCGCGCCATCGGCTCCCGTGAAATGCTGGACAGCAAAGTGGCCGAGTACGGCGGTGAGATGCTTTACATCAACAAAAGTGCAGACATCCCCATGTGGGCAACCGAGTATTCCAGGGACGAAGGCCTGCGCAAATACTGGGATGAATTTTCGCCTCCGTTTCACAAAGACGGGGCTGGCCCTCTGTACAAAGGCGAAGATGCCAGAGCGTACAACCGCAACCAGGACTCCCATGCCCGGGAGAATGTGATCAGGTGGTACGATTACTGGGAGGCGCGGCCCGGTACCGGAAAGCGGGTAAATTCTGGAGGCGTAAACATCGTTTTCTCTGACACCAACACCCACTACCGCGGCGAAGAGAACTACCGCCGGAGCGGGGAAGTAGACGCCATGCGCATCCCCAAAGACGGCTATTTTGCGCATCAGGTCATGTGGGATGGCTGGGTGGAACCAGAGAAACACCGTACGCACATCATGGGGCACTGGAACTATGCACCGGGCACCCAAAAAGACATCTTCGTGGTTTCCAGCGACCAGAAAGTAGAACTCTTTGTGAACGGCAAATCCCAAGGTACGGGCGAACAGAGCCATCGCTTCCTGTATACTTTCAAAAACATTGAATGGCAGCCCGGTAGCATCAGTGCCATCAGCTATGGCGCTTCTGGGCAGAAAGTGAGTGAGGCCAAAAAAGAGACCGCCGGTGAGCCAAAGGCCTTGCGTTTAACCGTGATGCAACACCCAGCAGGATTGCAGGCCAACGGCCATGATCTTGCTTTGGTGGAGGTGGAAGTGGTAGATGCGAAAGGCAACCGCTGCCCAACTGCGCTGAATATGATTAACTTTTCGCTGGATGGGCCAGCCCAGTGGCGCGGTGGCATTGCCCAGGGCCCTGATAACTACATTTTGGCTCAAAGTCTTCCCGTGGAGGGCGGCGTGAACCGGATATTGGTTCGTTCTACCACCAAAGCAGGCAAAATCAACGTATCTGCTACCGCAGAGGGACTGAAACCGGCAACCGTGGATTTCAAATCCAAGTCCTTCAAAGATGAGAATGGGCTTGCCACAGTTCTTCCGGGCAGTAATCTTGCTTCTTACCTGGAGCGCGGGCCCACTCCTGCAGGCCCATCTTACACGGTTTCGCGGGTGCCGGTGGCCATTGTGAAAGCAACCGCAGGGGCAAATCAGAAAGAGGCGGCCCATACCTTTGATGATAACGAGCTGTCTCATTGGTCTAATGACGGCCGTTTGGCGAGTGGCTGGGTAAACTATGAGTTGGAAAAGGCTGCCGAGGTAAGTGAAATCACCATGAAACTGAATAACTGGCGCAACAGGAGCTATCCTATTAGGATCACGGTAGACGGTAAAGAAGTGTTCAGGGGGAATACTGTGCGTAGCCTTGGTTATTTCACAGCCAGTTTTGCACCAACGGTTGGGAAGAACGTGAAGATACAGCTTACCGGTACCAACATAGATGGTGATGCTTTCGGGTTTGTGGAAATAACCGGGGTGAAAGAACCAGCCGGTACTACTTCCAAGGCCAAAGGTACGCTTGGCATCGTTGAGATAGAGATCTATGAAAAGCCGAAACTTTCAGCGCCATCTACCAAACTCTAAGAACTGCGGGATAGATCTAAAGTTAAGTTTGGCATCACAATCGGTCATTACTTTGCACCCCCGTTTAGCGCCTGTTTACTGGAAAACGGGCGCTAAACGGGTAACATGAATACTTTGTTTGCTAGTCCTCAAAAAGTAATAATTCCCCTCGCTCGCGTCCCGCCGCTTAGGATACGCAAAGAATTGGCCAGAGGCCGCGGATAGCCCATACTCACGGGACGCGAGTGAGTGTTCTGTCTTAGGGTAATCATTACTTTCCCAATATTGCCTTTTGCAGCACGAAAGACAAAGTTTAAACATGCTCTTAAAGCCACTTGAATGAGAAGAACCTGCTTATTGCTGTCTTTGAACCTCTATCTGCTAACATTACAGCATACAGAAGCTCAAAACTCACCAGCTCCTCTAAAGCTGATTGACTTTGTACTAACGCCTAGCGCCAATGATTGGAAGTATGCGGTGAACCAGACCGCATCTGTGCAGGTAACCGTTCTGAAAAATGATGTGCCCCTGGAAGATGCTACCATCAGCTATGAGTTGGGCCCTGAAATGCTGCCAGCCGAGAAAAAGGGAACCATGCAACTGAAAAAAGGGCAAGGGAAGATAGACATGGGTACCAGCAAGGAGCCGGGCTTTCGGCAGTTGGTGGTGAAGACTGAGTACCAGGGGAAAACTTACAGCAGCCAGGTGAAAGTAGGTTTCTCACCCGAAAAGATTGCCCCAACTGTTACGCTGCCCAGTGATTTCATGGCTTTCTGGGAGGAGGCCAAAGCCGAAGCAGCCAAAGTGCCCATGGACGCAAAGCTGACGTACCTGCCGGAGCATTCCACCACCACCGTAGATGTGTTCCTGGTAAACCTACAGAATTATAAGAAAGGGCAGCGCCTGTACGGGTTTCTAAGTAAACCGAAGCCTCCTGGCAAATACCCGGTGCTGTTCTCGCCGCCCGGGGCTGGGGTTAAACCCACCAGCCCCAGTACCTTCTTTGCCGATCAGGGCTTTATCAGTCTCAGCATAGAGATACACGGCATTTCGCCCTTGTTGGATAGTGACACCTATAAAAACATCAGCACAGCCTTTGGCGATTATTGGTTTAACAAGCTAGATGACCGGGACAACTACTACTATAAAAGCGTTTACCTGGGCTGTGTCCGTTCCATTGACTATCTGTGCAGCCTGCCCGAATTTGACGGCAAAAATGTGGTGGTGACCGGCGGGAGCCAAGGCGGGGCGCTGGCGATTGTAACGGCTGCCCTTGACAAAAGAGTAAAGGCACTTGCGTCTTTCTACCCGGCACTCAGTGATATAACCGGCTACCTGCACGGCAGAGCAGGAGGCTGGCCCCACCTGCTTAGTCCTAGGTACGCCGCTACCACCAACACCCCGGCAAAGCTCAGAACAATTGGGTACTACGATGTCGTCAACTTCGCTAAGCAGGTCACTGTGCCTGGCTTTTACTCCTGGGGCTACAATGACAACACCTGTCCACCCACCTCTGTGTATGCGGCGGTGAACTCCGTGAAGGCACCCAAGACCCTTGCCATTACGCCTATAACCGGGCATTGGCGTTTTGAGGAAACCAACCAAGCGTCTGTGGAGTGGCTGAAGCAGCAGTTGGTAAAGTAAATACCCATAGTGTCACTACTGGAAGGGACTGTTCCTGCCAGAAGCGACCTTTTATGCCAAACTGCTTCTACTTGTTCTTATAATATAGTCTGTTTTAAAGTTTATCTCATGAAAATAAAGTATTACGTTCCTCTTCTGCTTTGTCTGCCTTTGACCTTGTTTGCTCAGAGCAAGACTTCTACCCCAACAGAATCTGTTTTAAGGAACATTGCGGACAGAATTGTCACCAGTACCACTTACAAGTTTATCAATCCTGAAACAAAGCAGACCTACCCTACTACCAAGAAGCTTCCTACCACCAACAAGGTAAGAGTAGAAAGCCAGTACAATGACTGGCATTACACCAACGGAGTCCTGAACATTGCCATGCTGGAGCTTGCCCAGAAAACAAATGACAAGAAGTACCAGAACTTTGTGCACAAGAACTTCGACTTCGTTTTCAACCAAGGCAACCTAGATTACTTCCAAAAGCGGTACAATGAGGCGCTGAAAGAAGAAAACGGACTGAGGAAGGTGCGTGACGTGAGTTGGTACATGTACTTCAGGGGCGTTAGGTTAGATGACAACGGGCCCATGGGAGCCAGCCTGATTGAGGTATACAAACAGCAACCTAACAAGGAGTACAGGAAATACATTGACGGGGTAGCGCATCATTTGATGGAACAGGAGCCGCGCCTGCCAGACAACACCATTGCCCGTTTATGGCCGCACGAGATGACCATTTGGGCCGATGACTTGTTCATGAGTGTGTCTTTCCTGGCCAGAATGGGAAAGCTTACCGGAGACGCGAAGTATTTGAATGATGCCGCCCAGCAGGTCATTCAGTTTGACAAGTACCTCTGGGACGATGCCAAGAAAATCTACTACCACTGCTACCACTCAGATACCAAAGAACACGGGGTAGCCTATTGGGCCCGGGCCAACGGCTGGATGTTTATGGCCCAGGCCGATTTGCTTTCTGTCCTGCCCCAGAGCCATCCCAAGCGGAATGAACTGCTCCAGATTTTCAGACGTCAGGCAGACGGTATTGCCCGCTATCAAAGTGAGTCTGGTTTGTGGCATAACCTGATCGATAAAAAAGATTCCTATGAAGAGGTGTCTGCCGCCGCTATGTATGTTTTCGGGATGGCCACTGGCGTAAAGAATGGCTGGTTGCCGGTAGACTACGGGTATGTTGCTGAGCAGGGCTGGAACGGAATCGTGAAGTACATTGGCACCGAAGGCGATGTAACCGGCGTGTGTACCGGAACGGGAATTATGCCTTCCTTGACGTTCTACTACAAGCGCCCCACCGACAAAAACACACCCATGGGAGAGGGGCCGGTTTTAAGAGCGGGCGTAGCCATGCTGGACTTACCTAAATATGTAGACCCACCCGCAGAGAAGAAATATCCTGATATTCAATCTGGAGAGTGGAGAAAGAGAATCAAGTAGAAAGAAGTGAATGTATACCACTCCTTCCAAGGCGCATCTTGTAGGGAAAAACAAGAAGTGCTTCCCCTAAGGCGTTTTTGGGTCGTTTTGGGGAAAATAGGCCGGAAACGCATCAACCGCTCTTTCGGAGTTCCACTCCGGAAGCTGGCTGCCGGGGAGTTCTACTCCCCTTCTTCTGCAACACCTGCCCGTGGTTCCCGGCGGAGTGGAACCCCGCAGCAGGCAGGTTCGGGAGTAGAACTCCCGAACAGCAAAGAAAGGTTTTCCCCCTACAAGATCAGCTCCCAGGAGGGGGGCATGGCTTTGCAGAGAAGGGAATGCGTGTAAGAGACCAGTCACTGCCTGGTCTCTACAGGTAATGCAACCAGTAACCGCTACTACATTAACTACTTTCGCCAGTTCCAGTCTTCCCCGAGCGCGCCTCGCTTTTGGCCCTGGATAGACATCAGCTAAGAGAGGCAGACTTCCCAGGCCGAAAGGGCAGTGCGAGAGGGGAAGACGCGGCCCCGCGGCCTTGAGCGCATACCGCCAAAGATGAAACAATACAGCACCTGCACCCACGCAGTAGGCAGACAAGCCAAGGGAACAGCAAAAGGCGTGCACCTACTCATATCCACGCAAAAGCAGAAAAGCCAAGGGAACACCGTAAGACGTGCACCCACTAATTATTCTATAAAAACAAGTTCCAGACAGAAGCCAAAGCGCAGAAGTAAACCAAGAATGGTTTATTGTCCATGCAAATCACTTATCTTGAGCATCAAACAAAGAGGGCTTGCATCTATGGCAAGCCCTCTTTGTTTGACCTCTTCTGATTTTAAGCTGTTTTCTGAAAACTGCCGCAAAAAAGCAATTTACCTTACTGCCACATCCCACACTTTAGCCCTACGGGATTTCCCAGCCGGGCCTTCTACCCAAAGGGTTACCACATAAAGCCCCGCCTTGTCATAGGTGTGGGTAGGATGCTGCTCCGTAGAGGTCTTGCCATCGCCGAAGTCCCATTTCCAGGAAGTGATGCTGCCTTCAGATTCGTCTAGGAAGGAAACCAGACGGCGGTCCATGTCTACCACTTTGAATGACCAGTTCGCTTCCAGCTTCTTTTTAAACGTATCCTCCAGCGGCATCAGGCGGAAGGGCAGCAGGAAAGAGGCGTTCCCGTACATGGTGTGTTCCCTGGATAGATTCCAGAAGCCATGTTGTTTGCTGTTCACATCATCATAGTCCAGAACGGCCCAGCTTAACCCAATGTTCTTGTTCTCCACCAGTTGCGTTTCTACGGCCCGGGCGGGGCCTTCGGCTCCAGCGTAATCAAACGGGGTAATCCAGAATTCCAGGATTAGTTTACCAGGCTCGCCGGGGCGGAACTTGTAGTCATAGGCGAAGTTAGCGTACGGAAGGTCTTTGATCCAGGGTTGGCTTCCCCAGGCCAGAGTCCAGTCCTTGCCCTCGGCGGGGGTGAAGATGTGGTAGTTTTGAGCATGCACCCCATGGAAGGAAAAATAGGCGTCCATAGGGGCTAGGCTCTTGTTAGGGTGAAACCGGTCAATGAGCGGCCCGCCAGATTGGTCTCCGTCTACCACAATTTCAAAGATGTCGTTGTGTAGGTCTGGGTGCGTGAAATCCCAGTAGTTGTCATAGGCCTCGTAGAGGAAATACAGGCGGTTCAGCCCTTTTACCCAACCTACTTTTACCTTTACCTCCAGGTTCTTCGGGTCTGGTTTGGGGAATTTACCGGTGTCCTCTATCAGTTGGTCGGTGCCAACGGTATAAGACTCGGGCACCATGCTCCAATCGTCTTTGCTCCCGTCCACCCTAGGGATCATGTTGGCCGGGAACTGGAAGATTTTGAAACTGCGGTTCTCCTGGCCAAAGCTGGCGGTGCTTCCCAAGAAAGCGCAACCTAAGAAGAGTAAGCAAAGTCTAACGGTAGAAGAAACAGGCAGCATAGAAGTGAAAAGCAAGTTCGGCAAAAATATAAGCTAAAGGATGAAGGTGCTGACAAGATTCCGTTTAGGGGCTGTTTTTCGAAAATGGGCTTAGAAACGGAGAGAGAACCTAAATATATACAACCTGTCAGGCATGGGTATCCTGCCCTATCCGGCTAGAAGATTCTGTCTTACACTCCATCTCACTTTCTCTTGAAAGCTGAAGGCCAACTGCGTTTTAAGGATTAAAGCGGTTTAGGGTTTTATGCCTGTTTTCATGAAAGTAGCCTAAAAACGGCGGTACCAGCAGATGCATGCGCCAGTGTACAGATTAACCTCTTGTTTTATGCCTGTTTTCATGAAAGTAGCCTAAAAACGAAGACAAAAGCGGACGCTTGCCCCAGAGGAAGTGCTTTAAATGTCGGTTCAGGAAAACCTGTAAACAGGTCATTATAAATTTACATAAAAAAATCAGGATAGAGCAGGATGCACCGGTCTGTAAAGTATGGTATTATTACGATAGGGCAGCGCATGCCAGCCCTCCACTTGGAGACTGAAAATAGCCCTCTGCTTACATTGAAAAGGTATTCCCCATGCAAACAAGCTCAAGTACCACAAATAAGAAGGGAGGCAGCAGGCTGCATTCCCCGGCGAAACTTGGCATGGGGCTTCTGGCAGCAGCCCTCTGCACGGCTGGCTTGTGCTTTCCTGCTAACGCGCAAAAGATAAACGGCGTAGACTATTCAGACCGGGGCCATGTTGACAAGACCTTTGATATGGCCGGCACCGACATCTTCGGCCAACGGTTTCCTTCAGAGAGCCTTACCATCATAGACCCCGTCACCGGCGTGAAGGTTACGGCGCTCACTACCTCCCGGCACAGCAGTTCCAAGATTTACCAGGATCACCCCAACTGGACTGCCGACGGGAAGTACATTGTCTTTAGCTCTAACCGGAATACGGCGGCGGGCGGCAATATTACGTTTGCGGCTAACGCGGGTACCCCCAGAAGGGAACGGCAGTACTATGCTATCTCCATGGATACCCACGAGATTGTGCAGGTAACCACCGGAACGGGGGCGGGCGATCTGCTTTTAGGTCATAAACGCAATGTGGCTTTCCGGATCAAAGGCAACCAAGTGATTGAGGTAAATCTGGGGGAACTGCTCAAGGACAGTGAAGCCGGGAAAGTGAAATCGCCTGCCAGCTATGAAAAGTTGGTGGCCACTATTCCCAGTGACCTGAAGCCGGGCGGAACGTGTCTGGATATCAATGATAAACGAATTTTTTTCTCCACCAGATATGGGGAAGACGCTTCGGCCATCCACAGCATTGACCTGGACACCAAAAAGACCACCCAACTGACGGAAGTACCTTTCAGAACCGGTCACTTTCAGGCAAACCCGTATGTGTCTGGCGAGATGATGTACTGCTGGGAAACCGGCGGTGATTCTCCTCAGCGCATGTGGGTGTTAACGGTAGACAAAAACGGAAAGGTAAACAACCGCGCCGTGTACAAAGAGAAGGCCGACGAATGGGTAACCCACGAAGTGTTTGCCGGGCCAGATCATATCCTGTTCAACGTAATGGGGCATATTGACCGGTTAAGAAAGAACCCCACGGGAATCATGTTGCACAACATCCGTAACAATGAAACTAAACTGCTGGGGCAGGCCAAGGAACTGGGCGGCTACTGGCACGCGGCCGGAACAAAAGATTTGAAATGGGCGATAGGCGATTCCTTTGACGGCAACATTTACCGGTTAAATATTGAAAAGGGGGGTGCCACCTTGTTAACCGCCGGGCATCGGCCAAACACGCAGAGCCCGTTCTCAAGCCAGGCCCATGCGCACCAATCCATCAGTCCGGACGGCAAGTGGGTGCTGTTCAATTCAAGCATGTTCACGGAAAGTGACATCATGATGGTGCCCATGCATCCGGAAGGGAGATGATCTAAGGAACTAGGTTATGTATACGCCTTAGGGCAACCTTCTACTAATTCAAAATTTGAAGTCGGTGTCAACAAGAAGCATTTCTGTTGACACCGACTTTTTTTGTTAGAAGGTAAACGGCTAGGCTTTTGTAGGTAATACTAATCCTAGTTGTTTTTTTATGCTTATGCACCTATGGCCCGGAAGTTACTTCCGTGACTTTCTATACGGTCTAGGCAAGTCATGGAAGTAACTTCCGGGCCATAGTGTCTACTGCTGTTTTTAGTCTGTTTTTCTGAAAGAGCCACTAAAACGTAAGGGATTTAACACTTCATAATTCTCAAACGGGGCTGCTGCTTAAGCGCAGTGTGTCTTATCAATGTGCATTGGTGAAGTTTTCAACATTCTCGTGTATGTGCTTTTCGCCGTGAATGGTGCTGGCCGTGACATTTTTTACCGTAACATTTTCAATGGGCAGCTCTTTTTGACCTAATATTCTGGAAAGGAATTTGACGTCTGTTGCTGCCAGATTATCAAGGAAGATATTGCTGATAGGAGTGAGCCTACGCTCCACCGTAGGAACCAGGTTGCGCCATTGGTAGAGCACATCGGTTTCAATCCCCAGAATCCCCTGGTCTACTTTACCGGCCTTGATGTTGCTGATATGGATGTTCTTGACATAGCCACCCATGCGTTCGTTGGTTTTAATGAACACAAGGTGGTTTAACTTGGCACCGTCCACCACACGGCAGTTGTCCATGAATACATTTTCAATCCCACCAGATAACTCACTGCCCAGGGCCAATAATTGATGGCCGTTTTTCACCACGCAATTCCGGATGACAATGTTCTTGGAAGGAGTTTTCAACCGCCAGCCCTCGGGGTTACGACCCGATTTTATGGCAATGGCGTCATCTCCCTGATCAAAGGTGCAGTTCTCAATCAACACGTTCTGGCTCATCTCTGGGTCAATGCCGTCGTTGTTATGGCCGTGCGCGTAGACTTTTATGTTCCGGATGACTACATTCTTGGACAGGTAAGGGTGGACAGTCCAGAAAGGGCTGTTTTCAATGGAGATTCCTTCCAATAAGATGTTTTCGCTTCTATTGAACTGAATAAACTGCGGCCGGAGATGTGCGGTGTCATTCACCATCTGCCGGTCTTTTACTGGGGTGTATTGAGAAGCTAAATTATATAAACGTTTAATGCTTTCCATATGGGGTTTGGGCCTTGAAAACCAGGTTTTCCAAACATCCATCTTAGCCTTCACTTTGCCCTCTCCTGTGATCGCAATGTTTTTGCACCCATACGCATAGATCAAGGGAGAGTAGTTATAGCATTCCATCCCTTCCCAGGTTGAGGAAACCGCGGGCAAGTAATCAGCGGGATCTTCCGAAAAAAGCAGGACGGCTCCTTTGGTCAAATGCAGGTTTACATTGCTTTTCAGATGCACCTTGCCGGTCAGCCATTCTCCTTCAGGAATCACCACTACGCCGCCGCCCATTTTAGACGCTTTGGCAATGGCTTGGGCAATAGCCTGGGATGTTTTCTGCTTGTCTCCCTTTACTGCCCCGAAATCGGTAATCGGCATTTTCTGGCACTTGCTAAAATCAGGGACTTTGATAGCCGGCATGTTAAAAGGTGCTTTCACCTTTATTTCGTTTAGCGTTACGCGCTCATTTTTCTTAAAAGAGGCTAAAAACAAGGAGCAAAGTAGCAGGAAGTACAGCGGTGCGTTTTTCATAAAATAGGTTCTAACCCGTTTAGGAGAGTGATGCGTTTTAGATGCGGAGCCTTTATGCTTACTTTGAAGAAAACTGGACAGAACTGTCGTTTATCTCATATTTGCTGCCCTTCAGTAAGTTGATGATCTCAGCCCCGGCTAATAGTACCGGGCCATACCCATGCGCGGCATACACGTTGATGGGGCGGTAAAAGTAGAAAGCCGGGTCAAAGGCCATTCCGGTGCCCACGCAGGTTCCTTCCACTTGTCCTTTGTCGTTGACTTTGGTGGCCACGGCATTCCAGGCGAGGAGAACCATGGGGCCGTATGCCTGCTTGTCAAGCCAGCCTTTGTTGATGGCGCGGGCAATGGAGTAGGTGTAGATAGCGGTGGCCGAAGTTTCTAAGTAAGAGTTGTTGCGGTCAATAAGTTGGTGCCAGAAGCCTCCGCCGGCCTGGTAGGCGGCCAATCCTTTCACATGGGCGCGTAATTGCTCCAGCACTTTGGGGTAGCCAAGATGGTTCTGGGGCAGTACATCAAGTAATTCAACCAAGGTCATGACTGCCCAGCCATTGGCGCGAGCCCAGTGGAACTGGGGGTGTGGCTCCATGCCCTGCACCCAGCCGTGCATGTACAAGCCTTTTTCTTTGTTGAACATGCGCTCAGAGAACTGGATTACCTGTTTCACGGCATCATCATAGTAGCGTTGCTCACCGGTGAGTTTTCCCATTTGTGCCAGCGCGGGCACGCTCATAAACAAGTCATCGAGCCAAAGGGTGTTGGGCAAAGGTCGGTTGCGGGCTAAGGTGCCATCCGCCAGGCGGAATTCTTTGTTGCTGATATAATCAAGGTAGTTGTTGATGAGCGGGCGCAGGTCTGATTTAACCAGATTCGCGCGGGTGGCTTTGATCATGGCTGCGGCCATTGCTCCGGCATCATCCAGCGCATGGGGCATCAACACCTGTCTCATTGGGGTTTCCAACTTCGGATTTTTCTGTAGCTCTTTGCGGTAATAAGGAGCCAGATCTGCCAGGAAGCTTAATCTCTGGGTGGTGTAGTTGGTGAAGCGTGGATCACCCGTGGCTTGGCCGGCCAATAACATACCCGCGTAAGTCACACCCCACTCATAACTGGTGAGCCGGAAATCGCCTTGCTCAATGGCGGAGTTCTCGTTGAGCTTCTTTAGGTCTGTCACCTGCTTTCCCGTTTTCTTATCTACTACCCGGGCAGGAGTAGCGGCATCCAGATAAGAATGAACGCGGTTCAACACTTTGGTGACATCCTCTACTTTGGTGGTGCCATACGGCGTAGGATAATCGGGCTGCATGGCATGCAGGGGCGTGGTGGTATCAGACACCTTGGGGGGCGTGGTCTGCGCACTTGCCGCTTGCCAAGCACCTAGGAAGGCAAGGGTGAAGAAGGCTTTTCGGGCTTTATTCTTGAGCCCTTGAAGCTGTTGCGTGGGTGCAGCAGCGAGTATATTGGTCTCTTCTGATTTCATGGTGTAGCTAGATTTTCAGGTTTCTATTCTTTCCCGTTTCATAGAGAAGAATGGGTATCGTCTGTTTTAGGAAGATGCTTACAAAGTAGAAGAAAATCTAGCCGAAGCTATCCTGTACTGTCCGGTGTCAGAAGAGAGGAGAAGTTATTCTGTTTGAGTTATCACGAATAAGAAGATAGGAGCAGAGCAAAAATAAGAAGGCCTCTCCTTGATTGGGAGAGGCCTTTTAGCAGGGAGCTGCTTTTTCTATTTTACCTGTACCTCTACTTCAGCCGATAATTGCTTGGCCAAGTCTTGCACATATTGTTGGAAAGAAGCCGCGTTTTTGAAAGCTTCGTTGCTCAGTTCCCATCCGCCCACGGCATAATAAGTAACGGGTTGGTTATCCTTCACTTTCATCTTAGCGAAATACCCTTGCGCCAGCCTACCCGAGGTAGGGGCCTCTACAAAGCCTTGGTAAGTATCTCTAGGTAAGATGAGCGCAAGACCCAAGATCCACTCTTTGTTGTAGGTCTCGCGGTCATGCGTCAGTAACACTACCCATTGGTCATCAATATTGATTTCCTTCACCTGGTCGGTTCTGTCCAGGTTATTCATCCCGATGAGCAATAGTTCATCACCTTGCAGGCCTGAAATTCTGGCGGTGTTCTGGTAGGCGTACATGCCGGGCCAGATAGTGGGGCTTTCCTCAATTTTGTACCTGCGGTTGGTGCCGTCTGGCTGCCAGGCGTTGTACTGCAGATGCGTTACGGAACGTACCGGCCCTTCCGCCAATATGTTGAAACTGGTGCTCTGCACATTGTTTACGGTGTCATTAGGTAAAACGCCCAAACGGTAAAAGGAATCCCCAACCATCAGAGCCAAACCGCCAATCCCGGCTGAGTTGCCAACCGCCATGATGTCGCGGCCCCAATCTGCCATGACATGGTAATTGTCTTCCACGGCACCGGTTGCGCTGATGCCCACCGTCTCAGGAGACAGGTAAGAAACCTTCTTCCCGAACAGGTCTTTGGCATTGCGGCCATCAAAGTAATGCCGGAACGCTACCTTTTCGTTTTCCCACGTGGGGCCATCGGTCTGGTAGGGCTGGTACCCGTAGCCAGGGCTTTTGGGCAGTTGGTTCGCATACAAGGTATCGCTGGTTTTGGGCTGCACCGGCGTGTCTTTAGAGGTGCGTTTCCCAAATCGTACATTGGTGCGAGCCACGTAGGAAGGCTTGGTTTCCGACCAGGAAAGTTTCAGCGTCTGCTTTCCGGTAGAAGGAAGGTTGGTGACAAAAAACAGCTCATCCCATTTCTTATCGCCATTCAAATCATCGGTCTGGGCTGCCACCGTGTCTCCGTTTTGGGTTAATAAAACTGGGAAAGCACCGTGCGCCGGAGAAATCTTGAGTTTATCTCTTTTGATGGAAATGGCTTTGTCTGTCAAAGCAACCGAAGATTTGTTGGTGAGCACAATCTCTTGGGTTGAAACGCAGGAGACCAGGGAGCTGCTTAACGCAAAAAAGGAAAATAGGAGGAGTTTTCTTTTCATTACAAACGGGTATGATTGATGAAGAGTGATTTTGGGGTCTTTTTCAGAAACGAAAGGTAAACAAGATTTGGTGGCTTTGCCCCATCCTGTTGTGTCCAACAGAACGGGGCAAATCAGCAACGTCTATCAAACTCCTGCTTACCGTTTGTTTCGGTGGGTAGGAGATGCTATCAATTTTTAGATGGTAAACCTTGCCAAAGATAGAACCACAGGCTTGGCATACTATCCTGTTCTGCCCTGTTTTGAATGGAAGCCCCTCGTGTCTGGGGTAAGAATGTGCCTGATGCTATTCTACTAAAATTATCTGGAGGAGGCTAGCAGGATAGTGCAGGATAGAAAGCGGAAAAGGATAACATAAATTTCGGTTGATTGGAAAACCTTGTATGGTATTCTGCCTCGTGCCTGAAGCAGAACGGTAACTATTAGAGCTTTCAATACTCTCACGATCTGCAAAGCCAGGCAAGGGAAACGGGAGCAATCGTTTCTGGGCCGTTTTCAGGAAATCAGCCCAGAAACAGGTTTTTTGGTCAAGTGCTTTATATAAACAACATGAATCCTCGCACCTCTTTAGGCAAAGCTCTTTTCCTCTTTCTGGTACTTCAGTACGCAGGGCAAGCGGTGGCGCAAAGGCAAATGGAGTACCTGGACAGAGGCGTGGTGGCAGTACGCACAGGGGCAGATTCGGTGTATGTGAGTTGGCGGTTACTGGGCACGGAGCCAGACAATATTGCTTTTAATGTGTACCGCACTACCGGGAAAAGCAAGGCCGTCAAGCTAAACAAGACGCCTATCACCCAAAGCACCAATTACGTGGACACCAAGGTAGACGTAACCCAACCTACTACTTACTTTGTGAAGCCGGTTCTGAACGGGAAAGAGCAAAACATGTCTGAGTTAGTGGAGGTGTGGGCGCAGAACTATCTTTCCATTCCCCTGAAAACTCCCCAGGGATACACGCCCAATGACGCTTCGGTGGGGGATCTGGATGGGGATGGAAAATATGAGGTCATTTTACACCAGGCCGGGCAAGGCCGGGACACGCCTTCCAGGGGATTTACGGATGAACCCATTTTTCAGGCCTATAAACTTGACGGTACCCTGCTCTGGACTATTAATTTAGGGAAAAACATAAGGGAAGGCGCGCACTACACCCAGTTCATTGTCATTGACCTGGACGGCGACGGCAAAGCCGAGTTCGCCTGCAAAACCGCCGATGGTACCACCGACGGAACCGGAAAAGTAATAGGTGACAAATCAAAGGACTGGCGCGATGCCGACGGGAAAATACTCCAAGGCCCTGAGTTCTTCACCGTGTTCAACGGCCAGACGGGAGCCGCCATGGCTACGGTAGATTACATTCCCGGCCGGGGGAACCTGGGAGGCTGGGGCGGCGTGGGCGGCAACGGCGAGAATGACAACAACGGGAACCGGGTAGACCGCTTTGTGGCGGGCGCCGCGTACCTGGACGGGAAACTGCCCAGCGTCCTCATGTGCCGCGGCTACTACGGCCGAAGCGTGATTGCCGCCTGGGACTATAGAAACGGGAAGCCTACCTCCCGTTGGGTTTTCGATTCAAAAGACGGAAAGAACCCTTATTCGGGTATGGGCAACCACGGGCTCAGCATCGCAGATGTAGACCAGGATGGCAAGGACGAAGTAATCTACGGCTCCATGGTGGTAGATGACAATGGGCAAGGTTTGTTTACCACGGGTTTGCGCCACGGCGATGCCTTGCACGTGACTGATCTGGACATCTCCCGTCCAGGGTTGGAGGTATTCGGAATCCATGAGAATGAGCATAATACCTCTGGCCCGGGAGCTGCTCTTTACGATGCTAAAACCGGGGAGATCCTATGGAAAGGACTGGAGGGCACGGATGTAGGTAGAGGCGTTGCCGCCGATATTGATCCTTCCAATCTCGGCGCGGAAATGTGGTTTTCGGGCTCCAATGGCTTGTTAAACCTCAAAGGAGAAAAAATAGGCCCCAATCCAACCTCCACCAACTTCTTGGTCTGGTGGGACGGTGATCTAACCCGCGAGCTGCTGGACGGAAACCATATTGACAAGTACAAGACCGGCCGCCTGTTCACTGCGCAAGGCTGCTCCTCCAATAACTGGACAAAATCTACCCCAGCCCTAAGCGCTGATATTTTGGGCGATTGGCGGGAGGAAGTCATCTTCAGGACAACCGACAACAAGGAACTGCGCATCTTTACCACCACCGCGCCAACCACCCGCCGGTTCCCCACCCTCATGCATGATCCGCAGTACCGCATGGCCATTGCCTGGCAGAATGTGGCCTACAACCAGCCGCCGCATCCCAGTTTCCACCTAGGGGAAGGCATGAAACCTATTAAGCGCACGCCCATCACCGTTACCAGAAGTAAAAACAGTAAATAGAAAACCATGCAGCAAAATAGACTTCTTACCTCAGCCCTTGTCATTTTCTTTGTTTCTATCCTGCTGTCAGGATTCACCCAGAAAACCAAACCAACGCTGTATATCATCGGGGATTCTACCGTCCGGAACACCAATGAAGGCTATGGCGGCTGGGGTTCCTACATTGCTGAACTGTTTGATACCACCAAGATATCGGTGAGCAACCAGGCCATGGCCGGCCGAAGCACCCGTACCTTTATCAAGGAAAAACGCTGGGACAAGGTGCTGTCCACGCTTAAACCCGGCGACTTTGTCATCATGCAGTTCGGCCACAATGAAGGCAGCGTGCCCGATACCAGCAAAGCCGGTTACCGTGGGGTGCTAAGAGGAACGGGCGACGAAACAAAGGAGCTTACCTGGGAAGACGGTGAGAAAGAAACCGTGCACACCTACGGCTGGTACCTCCGCAAATTTGTGAAAGAAGCCAAAGAAAAAGGTGCTACGCCAATTATCGCTTCCATGATCCCAAGAAACCAATGGAAAGACGGCAAAGTACCGCGGGCGGACAAGGATTTCGGGAAATGGGCTATGGAAACTGCCCAAACAGAGAACATCCTGTTTATAGACCTGAACAAGATCACGGCTGAAAAATATGAGAAGATGGGCCCCGAGAAGGTAAAGACCTTGTTCCCCACGGATCACACCCATACCAACCCCGAGGGAGCCCGCATCAACGCCGCCTCTGTGGTAGAGGGACTTAAAATGAACAAAAAGCACCCTTTGAATAAATATCTGAAGAAAAAGAAATCCTGAGGTCTATTCTATAGATTCCAGCATCTCTACTACTTACTGTAATTCATCATCAAAACGCTTGTCATGCCACACTTTCAAACCAAGGAGAGTACCCCTGTCCTTCTGCTTTTTCTCTTTTTGCTGCTTTCTGCCTCCTGCGCGGTGTTAAAAACCAACAAGCAGAAACCCACCCTCTTCCTTATTGGGGACTCTACGGTAAAGAACGGCAGAGGCAATGGCGGTGGAGGCCTGTGGGGGTGGGGCAGTTTCTTAGCCGAGCATTTTGATACCACCAAAATAGCGGTACAGAACCATGCCCTGGGCGGAACCAGCAGCCGCACCTTCCGCACGCAGGGGCACTGGGCCAAAGTGTTGCCAAACGTGAAAGCCGGAGATTTTGTGATGATCCAGTTTGGCCACAATGACAGCAGCCCGCTCAATGACACGCTTCGGGCCCGCGGAACCATCAAAAATAACAGCGATGAATCGCAGGAGATAGACAACCTCATCACCAAAAAGCACGAGGTGGTGCATTCTTATGGTTGGTACCTCCGCCAGTTCATCACAGAAATCCAGGCCAAAGGCGCCACCGCCATTGTGTTATCGCCGGTGCCCAGAAATACCTGGAGAAACGGAAAAGCAAACCGCAACGATCAGGATTACGGCAAATGGGCCGCTGAAGCCGCTAGCCAGAAGAATGCGCCTTTTATTGACCTGAACAAAATCATTAGTGAGCGCTATGAAAAAGAAGGCGAGGCAAAAGTAAGAAGCACCTACTTTAACACTACTGACCACACGCACACCATTGAAGAAGGAGCTAAGGTAAATGCCGCCGCCGTGGTGGAGGGAATCAAGCAGAATAAGAAGCTGGAGTTAAACAAATACCTGCAAAAATCTGGCAGAACAGCCCGTCTATAATTCGCACCAGCAGTGGCTGTTCTTGCCTGAAGATTTTTTTGTTTTAGGCACGTTTTAGCTAAAACAGGGTCAAAACAGCCAAAAAGAAGTGAAGGCCAGGTGCCGAGAACCCCTACTAATTTCGTTATCAAAAGAGTTATTTCAATACAAACGCCCCAACAATGACAAACAGAGTAATCTCCTTCAAAAGCCTTTTCCTGTTCAGTTTGCTCATCATATTTAGTGTAGCACAAGCCCACGCAGGCAAATTACCCAAGAAGAAAAAGATCTTAAAAACCCTGCGGCTCACCAATGACTATTTCATGCAGAAGTGGCCAGATCCCGGGAAAGAGATTGTGACTAACAAAACCCGTCCCAGCAATATCTGGACCCGCGGAATCTACTACATTGGCCTCATGGAACTGTACCGCACAGACCCGCAGCAACGTTATTATGATTACGCGGTGGATTGGGGCCAGAAACACAAATGGGGCCTGACAGGTGGCGATCATGTGCGTCATGCTGATTACCAGACCTGCGGCCAAACGTACATTGACCTGTATAAAATAGATCCGAAGCCAGAGCGCATTCGTTCTATCAAAGCCTCTATGGATAACATGGTGAACAGCACCAAAGTCAATGACTGGGATTGGATTGACGCCCTGATGATGGCCATGCCCTTGTACACCCAGTTAGCGCAGGTTTACCCGGAAAGTGCCGACAGCTACTACAAAAAAATGCACGAAATGTATCTGGCTACCAAAAACCAGATTGGAGGGGGGCTATACAATCAGGAACACGGCCTGTGGTGGAGAGATAAAGATTTTGTGCCGCCGGTTAAGTCGCCAAACGGTAAAGACATTTACTGGTCCAGAGGAAACGGCTGGGTAGTAGGTGCGCTGGTACGGGTTATGAGCATGCTGCCGAAAGACCACCCCAACTACCTAGAATATCAGAAAACGTACTTAGAAATGATGAAAGCACTCGTACCGCTTCAGCGGGAAGATGGCTTTTGGAACGTGAGCTTACATGACCCGAATCATTTCGGCGGGAAAGAAACCTCCGGTACCGCATTGTTTGCCTATGGCATGGCCTGGGGCGTGAACAATGGCCTTCTGGATAAGAAAATATACACCCCCATCATCACTAAGGCCTGGAATGCCATGACCAAAGAAGCGGTGCATCCAAACGGATTCTTGGGGTATCTGCAAGGCACCGGGAAAGAACCCAAAGATGGCCAACCGGTAAGCTACACCAGCAAACCAGATTTCGAGGATTATGGCCTGGGTTGCTTTCTGCTGGCCGGCACCGAGATCATGAAGATGAAGTAGCGGGTTAGGCAAAAGAGCCACTTTCAAATAGTGGAAGGGCTCTTTTGCCTTTCTAAGTAATTTAGTTGTGATGCGCCTGTGGGGCGTTACCAATAAGAGATAATATGAAAATAACTTTATTACTGTTTCCAATCTCTGTCCTGACTTCATTCATGCAGCCTGACTCAAAGTTTTGGCAGGCAGGTGAAGCATTAGTTCAAAGCCTTCGTAGCCAGTCGCCTAAATTTGACAATGTGTCCTTAAGAACCTACGCCTATGAGGACTTGAATTCAGATAATCAATATGAAATAATAGAAAAAGTAAATAAAGTAGAGGAGGAAGCTACGGGTTTATTAAATCTTGAGCTTTCCCCAGCCTTTGAACTTCATAGAATTTTCACCTATAGCGGAGGTAAGTTCCAACGCGATTACAGCAAGTTCTCCTGGTATTTGGAAAAAAGAGTCCATTTTTACGAATCTTGGAGAAGGCAGATATTGAACCCAATTAGTTTATCTACAGATTCACAGCAACTGATAAAGGCTAACAGAGCGGACTTCTTGAAGGAGGTTGACCGATTGATAACTCTAACCAAAAGCTTGAAAAAATGACTCCCTTTGACTAACGGTCTTGACCCCCATTCACAGAAGACCGCTAGGCTACTCCATAACATGAACTCGGGAATATTCTGGCTCATTACTCGCCCGCAACACCGCCTCAAAGGGAGAATCTGCGTTGAATAAGCACTTTGGTGTTACGAACCAGCCGTTCGTTTTAGGCTTATTTTTATCAAATAAGCTTAAAACGAATTGTAACTCTAGATTAATCTTCAAGGTGTGCGTGTTCTCAACGCCCCTTCTTTCAAATTGCAGAATTAGCTAAGGATTCAAGCCGGTCATTAAAACTTACCTGCTGTAAGCAAAGGGCTAACAAATAAGAAATAAAGAACCAACATGATAAAAGTGAACAGATTGGGTAGACTGACGGCAGCCCTCTTACTGATGACCACCGCCGCTGTGGCCCAGAAGAGTTCTTTTAAGTTTGATTTCGGCAGTGGCAAAGTAGCCAAAGGGTACACCGGCGTTTCTGCCAATAACGTTTACTCAGAGAAAGCTGGCTATGGGTTTGACCCGGCTACTTCTGTAAAGGCGGTAGATCGGGGCGGGAAAGATGCGCTGAAAGGAGACTTCGTGACGAGTGACTCGCCCTTTTACTTCTCTGTGGATGTGCCTGAAGGCAACTACAAAGTCACCGTTACGCTGGGCGATCTGAAAGGGAAGTCCACTGCCACCGTCAAAGCAGAATCACGGCGCCTGATGCTGGAGGACATCCAGACCAAACCAGGAGAATTTGTGACCAAGACTCTCATTGTAAATATCAAAGACCGAAAGATAAACGGCACCAGGCAGGTGAGCCTGAAACCGAGGGAGCTGACCAAACTGGACTGGGACAATAAACTCACCTTGGAGTTTGACCTTCAGCCAGCCTTGGCCGCCCTGGAGATCACCAAAGTGGAGGATCAGATCACCGTTTTTCTGGCGGGGAACTCCACCGTAGTCAACCAGAATGAGGAACCCTGGGCCTCTTGGGGGCAGATGATTCCCCGCTTCTTCAAGCCGGGGGTTGCCATTGCCAACCACGCGGAGTCCGGGTTGTCGCTGGGGAGCTTTATCAGCAGCAACCGGTTGGAGAAAGTCCTGAGTGTGATTAAGCCCGGCGACTACCTCTTTGTGGAGTTTGGGCATAACGACGAGAAGGAGAAGGGGCCAAATGCCGGCCCTTACAAATCCTACACCGAGCGGCTACAACTGTTTGCCAAAGAGGCGAAGCAGAAGGGAGCCCATCTGGTTATTCTTACCCCAACTGCCCGCCGGTCTTTCAATGAGCAAGGCCAGATGACCAATTCGCACGGTGACTATCCAGACGCTGCCAGAAAAGTAGCCCGGCAAGAGAATGTCCCGCTTATAGACCTCACCGCCCAGACAACCACTCTGTATGAGGCGCTGGGGGTGGAAGGCTCCAAGAACGCGTTCGTGATCTATCCGGAGCAAAACCTGAACGACAACACGCACTTCAATCCCTATGGCGCCTACCAGATTGCCAAAATAGTGGCAGAGGGCATAAAGGCGAACAAACTTAAGTTGGCAGACTACTTAGTAGAGATGCCGGCCTATGATCCCGGCCAGCCTGATCCTTTTAAAAGCTTCAGTTGGCCAGCCAGCCCGCAGTCTAGTTTAGTAAAACCAGACGGTAATTAACGCTAAAAGCGACATCTTCTAAAGGACAGCCTCTCTTTTTCATGCGCAAGCTTACACAACTCGTACTGCTCACGTTTCTTCTTGTTTCTGTCAAAGTTTCTGCCGCGGTTCATTATGATGTGCGAGGTTTTGGGGCGACTGGTGATGGGAAAACACTTGACTCAGATGCCATCAATAAAGCCATAGAAGCCGCTTCAAAACAGGGAGGCGGTACCGTTTATTTTCCTGCCGGAACGTACCTGAGCTACTCTATCCGGTTAAAAAGCCACATCAGCCTGTACTTAGATCAAGGGGCAACTATTCTGGCCGCTGCACCCCAGGGAGACAAAGGCTATGATGCACCCGAGCCTGCCACAAATGACAAGTACCAGGACTTCGGCCATAGCCACTGGCACAATAGTTTGATCTGGGGCGAGAACCTGGAGAATATCTCCATCTTAGGGCCCGGCACCATCTTCGGGAAAGGCCTGACCAGGGAGGGCCCACACAGAGCACCCGTAGGGAATAAAGCCATTGCGTTGAAGCTTTGCCGCAACGTGATCCTGAAAGACTTTACCATTCTGTACGGAGGGCATTTCGGGATACTGGCTACCGGGGTAGACAACCTTACCATTGATAACCTTAAAATTGATACCAACCGTGATGGCATTGACATAGATGCCTGTAAAAACGTGCGCATCTCCAACTGTACCATCAACTCGCCCTGGGATGACGCTATTTGCCTCAAAAGCTCTTATGCCTTAGGTTATGCCAGGGCAACCGAAAATGTAACCATCACCAATTGCCAGGTGAGTGGCTTTGACCGGGGTACGCTCTACAATGGCACGTACCTCCGGAACGAGCCGCACCTGGTGCCTGATCATGAAGGCCCCACCGGCAGAATCAAATTCGGTACAGAATCCAACGGAGGTTTCAAGAACATCGCCATCTCTAATTGTGTGTTTGAGTACTGCCGCGGCTTGGCCTTGGAAACGGTAGATGGTGGTTTGCTGGAAGACGTGACCATTACCAACGTCACCATGCGGGACATCGTGAATTCGCCTTTGTTTCTGCGGTTAGGCGCCAGAATGCGCGGGCCAGAAGGTACACCGGTTGGGGCCTTGCGCCGGGTGACCATCAGCAACTTAAACGTGTACAATGCAGACTCCCACTTTTCCTCTTTGATTACTGGCTTACCAAACTACGCCATTGAGGACATCACCTTGAAAGATATTAGAATCTATTACCGCCCGATGGATTCTGCGGCTACCCAAATTCCTGAGACCGTTCCCGAGAATGAAAAGGTGTACCCTGAACCGGCAAAATTTGGGATTATCCCCGCCTACGGATTCTTCATCAGGCACGCCAAGAAGGTGCACCTGGATAACGTGGAGCTTCGGTTTTTAGGCAAAGAAACGCGCCCCGCTTTTATTCTGGATGATGTGACGGGCATTGAGTTAAACAATGTAGAAGCACAGAAAGCAGAAAAATCTCCCTTGCTCGTGCTGAAGAACGTGACGGATATTAGGGTCTCAGGAAGTGCCTCACTAAAAAACATGAAGAAGAAAAGAGTAAAGAAGAAAAGCTTCTGAGGGGTAATGTGCCGACCCTTCTAATTGAAGCTGTTGAGCGTTTCAGGCCTGTTTCTGTAAAACTAGCCTGAAAACGACGGTACAAGCATCTGCATGCGGCAGTGTACCGCTAAACCTCTTGTTTTTGGCCTGTTTTTATAAAAGTAGCCTCAAAACGAAAGTATAAACGGATGGCTTGCCCCAAAGGAATTGTTTTAAATGCCGGTGAATGAAAAACTCTAAACAGCTTCATTGTACAATCAGAAGGGTATCTATCAAAATAAGTATTCACTCAACCAGCTACCACTCGCTTAAAATTGCCTTTACCTGTATGAGAAGAATTTTCTGCTCTGTTTTATTACTGTTTTTTCTTGGCTCCTGTACCGTGCTGCAAAAGCAGTCTTCGCAAGAGGAGGTGTATTTGTTCTCTTACTTTAAAGGAAACGGAGACGGCCTGCACCTGGCCTACAGCATGGATGGCTACCAGTGGCAAGCCCTCAAGAACGACTCTATTTTCCTGAAACCTACCGCGGGCACCGACAAGCTCATGCGCGACCCTTGCATCATTAGGGGAGGAGACGGCAAATTCCACATGGTGTGGACGGTGAGTTGGAATGAAAAGGGAATAGGCTACGCCAGTTCAGAAGACCTCTTGCATTGGTCAGAGCAACAGTTTATTCCCGTAATGGCGCATGAAGCCAAGGCCCGCAACACCTGGGCCCCGGAAATCACCTATGACGGGCAAAACAAAGAATACATGATTTACTGGGCCACCACCATTACGGGGCTTTACCCCGAAACCCAGTCGGAAAAAGATGCCGGTTACAACCACCGCATCTACTACACCACCACCAAAGATTTCAAACGTTTCAGCCCTACTAAGCTGCTGTATGAGCCGGGCTTTAATGTGATAGACGCTACCATTGTCAAAGACCGCAACAGATTTGTCATGTTCCTGAAAGACGAAACGCGGGAACCCGCTCAGAAAAACTTAAAGGTGGCTTACAGTAAAAAGTTAACGGGCCCTTACAGCGCCGCCGGTGCTCCTATCACAGGTAAATATTGGGCAGAAGGCCCTACTACTTTAAGGTTAGGAGATAAGTGGATGGTCTATTTTGATAAATACACCCTGAAGAGCATGGGTGCCGTGCAGTCTGAAGACTTGAAAACCTGGGAAGACATCTCAGACAAAATCTCTTTCCCCAAAGGCATGCGCCATGGTACCATCTTCAAAGTGACAAAACCAGAATTTGAAAAGCTGTTGCAGTAATTTACGAGAGAAACCAATTATATCTTCACACAATAAAAGGTTTGATTGACTAATTCTTTTGGATAGCATGAATTAGCAGGTGAAAATCCCCTGTTTTTGTTTACTACTTTAATTAGTGATGAACAAAAATAAGGGCTTTTTAGGTGAAAATTTCATGCTAAGCTGAATGCCCATTCAGGAAATAGCATCAGCAATAAACTCAGTTGGTTACCTGAGATTCTACACCTGCTGCCCTAAAGAAATGCGAAAAAATCACCTGCTTGCCATGACAGTACAGGATAGTGTTGGTATGACATTATTCTATCTTGAGTCATCATTCATTCTAGACCCACGTTATGCAGGCAATTCTTGGCGTTATTTTCCACTTCATTGGCGGTTTCGCCTCCGGCAGTTTTTACATCCCTTTTAAGAAAGTAAAAGATTGGGCTTGGGAGACCTACTGGTTAGTAGGGGGTATCTTCTCCTGGCTTATCGCTCCCTTGGTGGGGGCTTACCTTACCGTTCCAGCTTTTATGGATATCATCGGCGCAGCCGAATCTGACACGGTTTTCTGGACGTACCTCATGGGACTGCTTTGGGGGATAGGTGGGCTCACCTTCGGGTTGGGGATGCGCTATTTGGGCGTGTCACTGGGGCAGACCTTCATCCTGGGCTTTTCGTCGGCATTTGGATCTTTGGTGCCGCCTATCTACAGAGACATTGTGGGCTCCAATGATGGAGAGACCTTCTCGGGCATGATTGCCAGCACCGGCGGACAGGTGGTACTGTTGGGTATTCTCATCTGTCTGGTGGGTATTGCCATCAGCGGCAAAGCCGGCATGATGAAGGAAGGCGACATGACCACGGAGGAAAAAGCCGTGGGCGTGAAGGAGTTCGACATCAGGAAAGGGTTTACGGTGGGGGCTATCTCTGGTATCCTGAGTGCCTGTTTCAACTACGGCATAGAAGCGGGTAAACCAATGGCATTGGAGGCGGTGCAGAACGGCGGCAACCCGTTGTTTCAGAACAACGTCACCTTCGTGGTGATTCTCTGGGGCGGCCTTACCACCAACTTTATCTGGTGCATGATCCTGAATGCGCGTAACAAAACCTTCGGCGACTATGCCAAGAAAAGTGCCCCCTTGCTTAGAAACTATCTGTTCTCGGCCTTGGCCGGCGTAACCTGGTATATGCAGTTCTTCTTCTACGGCATGGGCGAAAGCAAACTGGGCAACGGCGCCAGCTCCTGGATTTTGCACATGGCCTTCATTATTCTGATCTCCAACGTGTGGGGCATGGCTTTGGGCGAGTGGAAAGGGGTGCAGCGCAAAACCTTTAGAACTATTCTTATGGGTGTAGCGGTGATCATGCTCTCCATTGTAGTGGTAGGCATAGGAAACTCTTTGTAAGTAGTAAAACCGTTTTGAGCCTGTTTTTACTGAAACAGGCTCAAAACAGTAAATAAGTATTCATTCAAAATTTCTAGATATGTCAGAAGTAACGTCAAACACGACATTTAAGCACGTAAGCTATCTGTGGGACGAGGCCAAAGCGGCCGAGATGGAGGGCGACGAGGTAGCGCTGTTGATTTACCGCTCTAACCTGTTGGGCGCTGATCTGCGCTTGACCAACTACGGCGGTGGCAACACATCCTGCAAAACCACGGCCAAAGATCCCCTAACCGGTAAAGAGACCGAGGTAATGTGGATCAAAGGCTCGGGTGGCGACATTGGCACGTTAAAGAAAAGCGGGCTGGCGGCGTTGTACGTAGACCGCCTCAGAAGCCTGGAGAACGTTTACCGCGGCATAGAGCACGAAGACGAGATGGTGGAGCTTTTCAACCACAGCATCTTTGACCTGGCTTCCAAAGCCCCTTCCATTGATACGCCTCTGCACGGTTTCCTGCCGTTCAAGCACATAGATCACCTGCACCCAGACGCGGCCATTGCGATTGCGGCGGCCAAAGACGGCAAGCGCATCACCGAAGAATTGTTTGGTGGCGCTATTGGCTGGGTAGACTGGCAACGCCCGGGTTTCGACCTTGGTCTGCAACTGCGCCAGTGCCTGGAGGAAAACCCTGGCATCAGAGGCATCATGCTGGGTTCGCACGGTCTGTTCACCTGGGGCGACACGGCGTATGAAAGCTACATGAACACCCTGGAGGTAATTGAGCAGTGTGCCGAGTACCTGGAAGAAAGCTACGCGAAGAAAGGCCCGGCCTTCGGCGGAGCCAGAATGGAGAGCCTGCCAGCCGCTGAGCGTCTGAGACAAGCGGCCGCGTTGGCCCCGGTATTGCGCGGTTTCTGCTCCAGCGAGCGCCACATGGTAGGCCATTTCACCGATGATGCCCGCGTGCTGGAATTCACCAACTCTAATGATTTAGCCCGGCTGGCCCCCATGGGAACCAGCTGCCCAGACCACTTCCTGCGCACCAAAATCAGCCCGCTGGTTTTAGACCTGCAGCCAGGTGAAGATTTGTCTGACGTGAAAGCGTTGAAAGAGCGTTTAGCGCCTGTTTTTGCCGAATACCGCCAAATGTACACGCAGTACTATGAGTCTTGCAAGCACGCCAACAGCCCAGCCATCCGTGACGCCAACCCGGTGATCATCCTGTTCCCGGGCGTGGGTATGTTCTCTTTCTCCAAAGACAAGCAAACCGCGCGCGTAGCTTCTGAATTCTACCTCAACGCCATCAACGTGATGAAAGGCGCTGAGGCTATTTCAGAATACACGTCTTTGCCGCGCCAGGAGGCCTTTGACATTGAGTACTGGTTGCTGGAGGAAGCCAAGCTGCAGCGCATGCCTAAGCCCAAAGCCCTTTCCGGAAAGATCGCTCTCATTACGGGTAGCGCCGGTGGTATTGGGAAAGCTATCGCGAAGAAATTTGTGGAAGAAGGCGGTGTGGTCATCCTGAACGACATGAACGAGGAGCGATTGAATAGCGCCGGTGAGGAGTTCAGAAAGCAGTACGGCAAAGATTCTTACGCCACCGCTACGTTGGATGTGACCAAAAGTGATGAGATTCAGGATGCGTTTGCCGTGGCAGCCCTGGCGTTTGGAGGGATTGACATCGTGATCAACAACGCAGGTCTGTCTATCTCCAAAACCATTGAAGGCCACGCCGAGAAAGATTGGGATCTGTTGTACGATGTACTGGTGAAAGGCCAATTCTTCGTGACGCAGGCTGCGGTAGAGGTGATGCGCAAGCAAGCCATCGGGGGTGACATCCTGAACATCGTGAGCAAGAACGCGCTGGTGAGTGGCCCTAACAACGCCGGGTACGGTAGCGCCAAAGCCGCCCAGTTGCACCTAAGCCGCCTGAACGCCGCTGAGCTGGGGGCCGATGGCATCAGGGTAAACGTGGTGAACCCAGACGCGGTGATTTCCGACAGCAACATCTGGGCCGGTGGCTGGGCCGAAGGTCGGGCCAAGGCATACGGCATCACGGTGGAAGAACTGCCTGCTTACTACGCCAAACGCACGCTGCTGAACCAGATCATCTTGCCAGAAGATATCGCCAATGCCTGCTTCGCCTTCGTGGGCGGCTTGCTGAGCAAATCTACGGGCAACATGCTCAACGTAGACGGCGGGGTAGCCATGGCTTTCCCTAGGTAAACTTTCCAACTTTCTGTTTTGGGCCTGTTTTTCAGGAAATAGGTCTGAAACGGAAAGAATTTTTTGCATCAGTTGCTTTTTGAATTGAGGATGAAAACAGATAGTTGTTGTTCTAGCATGGCTCTTCCGGAGTTCCTACTCCGGAAGTAGGCTGCTGGGGAGTTTCACTCCCCTTCGTCTGCAACATCAGCTCTTGGTTCACGGCGGAGTAAGAACTCCGCCACAGGCAGGTTCGGGTGTAGGAACACCCGAACCTGCCTGTGGCATTTCAAACGGAAAGGCAAGTTATTGTTGCTTTACCCTATTTTACCAATCTAACCCGTTTCCGGTCTGTTTTTCAGAAAACACCGCCAAAACGCAGTATCATCCTTTCCTCCCAGAGGTGAGGCCCTAACAAACAAAGCCATGCAAGTAGAGAAATATAAAATAGACGAATTCAACCACAGCCAGCAGGCAGCGCATACCCGCAAATTTGAGTTTCTGGCCGAAGGCCTTTCAAACGTAGAAGGCGTGCTGCAGAAGCTGGTAGATTTCCAGATCGCCATCCCTTCCTGGGCACTGGGCACCGGCGGAACCCGTTTCGGGCGTTTTTCCGGCGGCGGGGAACCCAGAAGCCTGGAGGAGAAGATGGAGGATGTAGGTTTGCTGCACGCCTTGAACCGCTCCAGCGGCGCCATTTCCCTGCACATTCCCTGGGACATTCCCCAGGACTACAAAGCCACCAAAGCCCTGGCCGCGCAGTACGGACTGAAGTTTGACGCCGTTAACTCCAACACGTTCCAAGACCAGCAGAATCAGGTGCAGAGTTATAAGTTCGGGTCTATGCAGCACGTGGACAAAGGCGTACGCCAACTGGCCATCGACCATAACATAGAGGTAATCAAGCATGGCGTGGAGCTGGGTTCTGAGTCACTGACCGTTTGGTTGGCCGACGGTTCCAGCTTTCCGGGCCAATTGAATTTCCGGAAGGCCTTCCAGAATACGCTGGAGTCGCTGCAGGAAGTGTACGCGGCGTTGCCGGATAACTGGAAAGTGTTTGTGGAATACAAAGCCTTCGAGCCGAACTTCTACTCCACCACCGTGGGCGACTGGGGACAGTCTTTGCTGTACGCGAACAAGCTCGGGCCTAAAGCCTATACGCTGGTAGATTTAGGCCACCATTTACCAAATGCCAACATTGAGCAGATTGTGTCTTTGCTCTTGATGGAAGGCAAGTTGGGCGGTTTCCACTTCAACGATTCCAAGTACGCCGATGATGACCTGACCACCGGCAGCATCAAGCCGTACCAACTGTTCCTGATTTTCAACGAACTGGTGGAAGGCATGGACGCCCGCGGCATGAACCACGCCACGGATCTGGGCTGGATGATTGACGCCTCGCACAACCTGAAAGACCCACTGGAAGACTTACTGCAATCCGTGCAGGCCATCATGATCGCCTACGCGCAGTCCTTGATGGTAGACCGAGTTGCTTTAACGGAGGCCCAGCAAAACAATGATGTGGCCCGGGCCCAGGAAATTTTGCAGGATGCTTTCCGTACCGATGTCCGGCCGTTAGTGGCCGAGGCGCAGGTAAGAGCGGGCGGCGCGGCCAACGCAATACAGTTGTATCGTCAGTTGAAAGTACGTGAGAACCTTATTCAGGAAAGAGGTCTGAAAACCGTATCCTCTGGTTTATAAGCACTCTTCTTTTACCATTAATACACTGCAGTGATGAGAGCATGAAAGCGAACCAATTGCTTTCATGCTCTCATTCACTCATTCTCTCAATCAGTCATTATAGCAGGCATGCAGAAGATACCGGTAATCGCCGTCTTTGACGTAGGCAAGACAAACAAAAAGCTGTTCCTCTTTGATGAGCACTACAGGATAGTGTACGAGCGGTCGGCTAAGTTTACAGAGACGGTGGATGAAGACGGTGACCCTTGCGAGAACCTGGAAAGCCTGCGCTTGTCGGTGTTTGATTCCCTGCGTGACGTGTTCAAGCGGCCCGAGTTTGAGATCAAGGCCATCAACTTTGCTACCTACGGGGCCAGCTTTGTGTACGTAGACGAGGAGGGAAAACCGCTCACCCCGCTGTACAATTACCTGAAACCGTACCCCCAGGAGCTGCAGAAACAATTCTACACCACTTACGGCGGCGAAGAGAAGATCTCAAAAGAAACGGCCTCGCCGGTGTTGGGCAGCTTGAACTCAGGCATGCAACTGTACCGGCTCAAGTACGAACAGCCCGAGGCGTTTAAGCAGGTGAAGTACGCGTTGCACTTGCCGCAGTACCTCAGTTCCCTAATCTCCGGCGAGTTTTACACTGACATCACCAGCATCGGCTGCCACACCAACCTTTGGGATTTCACCAAAGGCGATTACCATGCGTGGGTGGAGCAGGAAGGTTTACTGGAGAAACTAGCTCCAATTAGAAAGGGTGATGAAGCGTTTCCGGCCTCTTTTCCCGGAAATAGCTATAAAGTAGGCATCGGGCTGCATGATAGCTCGGCGGCGCTTATTCCATATCTGGTGAATTTCCAGGAGCCGTTCGCGCTTATCTCTACCGGTACCTGGTGCATCACGCTCAATCCGTTTAACGCCTTGCCGCTTACCGCAGAAGAGTTGAAGCAGGATTGCCTGAGCTATCTGCAGTACAAAGGGAAGCCCGTGAAGGCCTCCCGGTTCTTTGGAGGGTATGAGCATGAGCAGGAGGTGAAGCGCATCGCCATCCATTTTGACATGAGTACGGCCGTGTTCAAAACCGTGGAGTATGACCCTGAGATTATCCAGAAACTACAGCGCGAGCAAAAAGCCTCAAAGGAGTCACAAACGAAAGCAACCGCTTTGCGTACCTCAGGTTTCGCAGAGCGGGATCTAAGTTCGTTTGCCTCGGGCATAGAAGCCTACCACCAGTTCATCATGGACTTGGTACAGCAGCAGGCGGTTTCCAGCAAGTTGGTGCTGCAGGGCACCAATGTCAAGCGGATTTTTGTGGACGGCGGCTTCGGGAAGAATTCCATCTACATGAACCTGCTGGCTTCGCACTTCCCCGAAACAGAAGTGTACGCCGCCTCTTTGGCCCAGGCAACGGCTATCGGGACGGCCATGGCTATCCATCCCATTTGGAATACCAAACCTTTCCCGAACGACATCATTGAATTAAAGTATTACGCGGTAACGCACCAGGAGGCATAATATGACGGTAGGGCTTTTTATCCCTTGTTACGTTGATCAATTTTACCCCAACGCAGCCATTGCTACGCTGGAATTACTGGAGAAGGCCGGGGTAAACGTGGTTTATCCCGTGCGGCAAACCTGTTGCGGACAGCCTATGGCTAACTCAGGCTTTGAACATCTAACCAAAGACTGCAACGAGCTGTTCGTGCAGAATTTTGCTCAGTTTGATTACATCGTATCACCCTCGGGTAGCTGTGTCTTGCACGTCAAAGACCACCTGCATTCAGACACGCACGAAGACCAGGCGCAAGCCATCCGCGGCAAAGTTTATGAGTTAGTGGAGTTCCTGACGGATGTGGTGAAAGTAGAGAAACTGACGGCCCGCTTTCCGCACAAAGTAGGTCTGCACCAAAGCTGCCACGGTCAAAGAGGTTTGGGCTTGGCGCAGATGTCGGAACTGGTGGCACCCGCTTTTTCCAAACCGGAGAAGCTGCTGAGCATGGTGCAGGATCTGGAATTGATTCCGCTGTCCAGAAAAGACGAGTGCTGCGGTTTCGGAGGCACTTTCTGCGTGGCCGAGGAAGCTGTTTCGGTGAAAATGGGAAAAGACCGCGTGGCAGACCATCTACAGCACGAGGCGGAATTCATCACGGGTGCCGATATGAGTTGCCTCATGCACATGGAAGGCATTCTGAGAAGGCAGAAAAGCAAGGTAAAGGTGATGCACATCGCTGAAATTTTAAACGCGCAGGAGGGATGAGTGTAGAAGGACACACCAAAGACCACGCGGCGCTCGCCGATGATTTCAACCAGGACGAGCCCCGCGTAAACTGGCATGACGAGACGCTCTGGTTTATCCGGGAGAAGCGCGACCGGGCCGCCTTCGCTATTCCAGACTGGGAGATGCTGCGTGAGACGGCCTCGCAGATTAAATTTCATACGCTCTCCAACCTGAGCCAGTACCTGGAACAGTTTGAGGCCAACGCCCAGGCTAACGGCATCATTGTGCATTGGGCGGCAGACGCCGAGGAGCATAACCAGATTGTGCATTCCATCCTGCAGAAGCACGGGGTAACCCAAATGGTGAAAAGCAAATCCATGCTCACCGAGGAATGCCACCTGAACGACTACCTGGAGCAGCAGGGCATTGAGGTAATTGATTCAGATTTAGGCGAAAGAATTGTGCAGCTGGCCAAAGAACCACCCAGCCACATTGTGCTGCCTTGCATCCACTTGAAAAAAGAAGAAATCGGCGATATTTTCCACCAGCACCTGGGTACCGAGGCCGGTATGTCTGACCCGCAGATATTGACGGAAACGGCCAGACAACATCTGCGCGAGACGTTCCTTACCCGCAAAGCTGCTCTCACCGGTGTGAACTTCGCCATAGCCGAAACCGGTGAGTTCGTGGTCTGCACCAATGAGGGCAACGCCGATATGGGTGCTCACCTGGCAGATATACACATTGCCAGCATGGGCATTGAGAAGCTAATTCCCAGGCGTTCTGATTTAGGGGTGTTTTTGCGATTACTGACCAGAAGTGCCACCGGCCAGCCCATCACTACCTACTCCAGCCACTTCAAAAAGCCCCGCCCCGGACACGATGTTCATGTTGTGCTGGTAGACAACGGACGCAGCGTGCAATTGGGCCGGGAAGATTTCCGGAACTCGCTCAAGTGCATCCGCTGCGGGGCCTGTATGAACACCTGCCCCGTGTATAGAAGGAGCGGCGGGCACAGTTACCAGAGTGCGGTGGCAGGGCCCATCGGTTCTATTCTGGCCCCCAACCTGGACATGAAGAAGCACGCCGATCTGCCGTTTGCCTCCACGCTGTGCGGCTCCTGCTCCAACGTGTGCCCCGTGAAGATTGACATCCACAACCAGCTCTACAAATGGCGACAGGTGATTGTGAAGGAAGGCTACGCTGACCCAAAGAAGACCTTAGGAATGAAGGCCATGAACATGGTACTGTCTTCGCCCCAGACGTTTAAGCTGTCTGGCAAAGCGGGCCGGTGGTTTATGAAGACCGTTCCTTTCCTGGTCAGCAATAAAATGAACCCCTGGTACAAACAACGCGAAATGCCTCAGCCACCTAAAGAATCATTTGGCGAGTGGTACCGCAGAAACCGGAAATCCAATGAATAGCAGAGAACAGATACTGGCCGCCGTGTCTAAGAACCAGCCTGCCTTGACGCCAATGCCAGAGGTGCCGTTTTTCCAATTAGAAGCAACGGATTTGGTGGAGAAGTTTACCCAGGTAGCGGTGAGTATTGGGAGTGGGGTTTTTCAGGTAGAGAGTTATGAAGAGATTCAGGAGATTCTTTCCAATGATTTCAAAATCCATCACCGGATTATCTCCCATGTGCCGGAGCTGGCACCGTTCGCCGATACCACGCCCCTGGAAGACCGGCACCGGCACCAATTAGAGAACGTGGATCTGGCTATTGTGAAAGGCCACTTCGGGGTAGCGGAAAACGGCGCTTCCTGGGTGACCGAAGAGGTGATGGGATTGCGCGTGGTGCCGTTCATTTGCCAGCACCTGGCCATCATTCTGCCTAAAGACAGCATTGTTCCCTTGATGCACGATGCTTACGCGAGAATTGGAAGCGCGGAATATGGCTACGGTGTCTTTATTGCCGGGCCTTCCAAAACGGCAGACATTGAGCAGTCCTTGGTGCTTGGCGCGCATGGCCCCAGAACGCTGACAGTGTTTTTGATGGGGTAACAGGTAAGTTGAAAAGCCAAAGGCAAAAAGTATAATATTTTCAGACCTGTACCAAAGGAACCCCAAACTAAGTAGCAGGACAAAAGAGAAGAGATAGTTATCTCCTTCAATTACTTGAATAGAATAATATAATTCATTTTCAGCCTACTATAGCATAATCACAGCCAAAATGAAACCTGACAGCTCAGGCCTGGAGGTGGTGATCTTTGGCAACAAAAGATATAGGGAAAGGAAGATGTGCTGTGGCTAAAGCAGCCAATATCCAAGAAAGATAGGGTACTTGGTTCTCGTTCTACTATTCTCTAACAATAATACAGTATCTACCCTGCTTATTCTGATTGCTGAGGTGGAAATGAAAGAGGCACAGTATCAGGAAGTTTAGTGACAATTAAGCTAATGTTCCAAATATTGGGTGAACATACATGAATAGGGAATATTTTATAAAAAAAGGAATGTTGAGCTATGGATTCACCCAAACAAATAATAGCTATTGCTTCAAGGTATGGTATTGTAATACAACATACATTCTCTGACCTATACTCAGCAATTATATTTCTAAAAAAAGGAGCAAGAGAAGGCAAGCACTTGGCATTAGGGGCCTTTGATCCCTCCAATGGGGTGGTTTATACCTTAGATGATCTTAGTGCTGATCCCTCGCCTAAAGTGCTGAATGAAAGCTTGAAGAACTTCATTGATATGGGAATAAATGCTTTGAGGGTAGAGGTGTATTAGGCAATTGCTAGCATTATTTTTAGAAACAGGTAACGGCTCAATATGGTGTTGCAGATCATGGCAACGGGATCTGCCAACTGGCACAAGTTTACTGTAGTGGTGGGCAGAATGGAAATCCTCAGCTCCAAAGGATTGCACCCGGTCAACCCAGAAAGTGTGGTGAGCAACGTAGTAGACAATTTCCGGTTGAGCCAACAAACGCTGACTTCGCTACACTGATGCTTTGGAAAATCTGGCGAGAAATGGACGGATGCGGAGTTGCAATCTGTGAAAGAGAGGCTCACCTTCTTTGCGCCCCGGGTAGTCAACTTAGCTTGACAGCCGCGAACGGCAACCTGCGGGGCAACTTAAAGCAGTTTCAGGAGGAGAAAAAAGGTTGCCCTGTTGTTTTTCGGGTGTTTTCAGGAAAACGATGCTAAAACAATTCTTGCGTAAGAAGGTATTGCTATAGCAGGCTATCTTGGAACCAAAACCAACTTTACCATGACTTCATCGTCCTTCAGGTAGAAGACGGTACCCAAGTGGGGGCGTATGCCGCCTTGCCGTGAGGAAGTTTCTCTTTGGCCGAACACTATTAAATACAGACCCATGGATTTGAAAAAGAAGATCTTAAAAATGCTGTACCCGCTTATTATGCGGTTGTCTAAATCAACCGCGAAGGGCAGGGTGTTGAAGAACGAGAAGAAGGTGGCACCTGTCCAGCCGTTTTACGCATTGAAAGCCGTGATGAACAATGGCGCACCGCTTGATTTCAGCCAGTTCAGGGACAAGAAAGTACTGCTGGTGAATACGGCCTCTAACTGCGGCTACACCGGCCAATATGAAGAATTGCAGCAATTGCACGAGCAGCAGAAGGATTCTTTGGTGATCATCGGGTTTCCGGCCAATGATTTCAAGGAGCAGGAGAAGGACACTGATGAAACCATCTCGCAGTTCTGTCAGGTGAACTTCGGGGTGACGTTTCCCTTGGCCAGGAAAAGCGTGGTGGTGAAAAGGGAAGATCAGCACGCGGTGTACAACTGGCTTTCTGATGCCCGGAAGAATGGCTGGAATGAGCACGAACCAGATTGGAACTTCAGCAAATACCTGATAGATGAGCAGGGCGTTTTAACGCATTATTTTGGGCCGGCTATCTCTCCCGTGGGGGAAGAAATCACGGCTGCGCTCCGGCAGAAAGCTACGTAGTAAAGCTCTAATCCGATCATAGAATAGCCCCTAAGCGCCAGATGTTGCCAGAGTTTAGGGGCTACTTTTCTGATTTCGGCCTTAAACCAGGCCAAGGTGGCTTTCAGGTTCCCCATCCAAATCACGGCTCTTTATATTATACCAAATCCCATAGGGCATCTTCCATCACTGGTGATATACCCCCTGGCGCAAGCGTCTGCATAAACCTTTGTCTACAGAGAATTTCTGTTTTCAGGCTATTTCCTGAAAATCGGCCCGGAAACGGGGGCATAAGCCTCTTCTTGCGCTAGGCTAGAGGTATCTCCGCGTTGCTTCTGGGGCAGGTGGTGGAGCTTCTGTTTCGGCAAAGCGGTAGAGGTGGTAGCTTTTGAAATTGCTGCTTTCAACCTTTCAGGAACGGGAAATAGCGTTCCTGAAAGGTAAGTCATTGATTCTAAAAGTGTTCAATATTTTTGATAAAAAGTGGCAGGTCAGTACTTGTACCAATAAGTTCCTGGAAAAGTACCTCTTATTTTTTGCAACTTCGTTTGAGCCTACCAAAATTAGGAGTAATTTTGCAGCTTCATTCGGCTAGCACTTCTCCTCATGAATCCTACGGTTAAGATTTTCTCCGGTACCGCCTCAAGATACTTTGCTGAAAAAGTGGCGGATGCCTATGGTTTGCCCCTGGGTGACCTGACTGTGCAGCATTTCTCTGACGGAGAGACTTCTGTGCACTTCAATGAGTCTGTACGGGGCTGTGAGGTGTTTTTGATTCAATCCACTTTTCCGCCGGCAGATAACTTGTTTGAGTTGATGCTGCTGGTAGATGCCGCCAAAAGAGCTTCGGCGCACAAAGTGATTGTGGTGATGCCGTACTACGGCTACGCCCGCCAAGATAGAAAAGACAAGCCGCGGGTGTCCATCGGGGCCAAAGTGATGGCCAACGCCATTCAGTGCGTAGGGGCTGACCGCTTAATGACCTGCGACTTACACGCCGGGCAGATCCAGGGCTTCTTTGATATTCCGGTAGACCACCTGGATGGTTCGGCCATCTTTGTGCCGTACCTGCGCAGCCTGGACTTAGGCCAGGATTTGATTTTCGCCTCGCCAGATGTGGGAGGGGTGGTAAGAACCAGAAGCTTCGCCAAGGTCTTTGGGGTAGAGATGGTGGTCTGCGACAAACACCGGAAACGCGCCAACGAGATTGCCTCTATGCAGGTGATTGGCGATGTGGAGGGCATGGATGTGGTGCTGGTGGATGACTTGGTAGACACGGCCGGAACCATTACCAAAGCCGCGGAGTTGTTGCGTGACAAAGGCGCGAAAAGCGTACGGGCCATTGCTACCCACGGGGTGTTGTCTGGCCCGGCGTATGAGCGTATTGAGAGTTCTGTGTTAGAAGAGTTGGTGATTTCAGACACTATCCCGTTGAAGCAGCAGAGTCCTAAAATCAAAGTGTTAACGTTCTCTGACCTGTTTGCCCGGGCCATCAGCAACGTGGTAACCCATGATTCTATCTCCTCGCTGTTTATCTAGTCTCTAGTGGTTAGTTGTCAGTGATTAGTTGTCAGTGATTAGTTGTCAGTTGTCAGTCTGAAATAGGAATACGGTTACCCTCCAGCAGAAAGGCTACTGCTGTAGCAAGGAACAAAAAAGAGGTCTTGTGTCTTGCATCTTGATACTTGTGTCTTTTTTAAGAGTTTTTTCATTTTTTATTTATATTCATTTTTATGCAAAGCTTAGAGATTATAGGGTTTAAAAGAGCAAATCTCGGTAAATCCGAAGCCAAAGCGCTTCGTGAGGAAGCTCAAGTTCCATGTGTGTTGTACGGTGGTTCAGAGCAAGTTCATTTCTCATCACCCGCTATCTTGTTCCGTGACTTGGTTTACTCTCCAGAGGTGTACCAGGTTGACTTGAACATTGAAGGCACGCACTACAAAGCCATCATGCAAGACCTGCAGTTCCACCCGGTAAACGAAATGTTGCTGCACGTGGACTTCCTGTTACTGCAAGACGAGAAAGAAGTGAAAGTTGATGTGCCGGTACGCTTCGTGGGTACTTCTCCGGGCGTAATGGCCGGGGGTAAACTGGTGACCAAGCTGCGCAAGCTGCGGGTGAAAGCACTTCCTGCTAACCTGCCAGATTCAATTCCGGTTGACATCTCTGACCTGGAGTTGGGTAAGTCAATCAAAGTGAACAAAATCACTCCTGAGAACTACACCATCCTGACCAACCCACTTTCACCAGTGGCCACGGTAACCATCCCAAGAGCTCTGAAAAGCGCTCAGACCGAAGAGAAAAAAGGCGGCAAGAAATAATTCCTGCTTCTTGGGAGTCTTTGGAAATCCTGTTCTGCCCCGGCAGGGCAGGATTTTCTGTTTTAAGCCCGTTTTAGCAAAATCAACGGGAAACATGCCGGGAAGAGGACTGTATCTAAAGCTAAATGGTAGGGCAAACCCTTGGAGGTGGCCCAATTAGGAGGAAACCACACCCATTTCAGGGTTTCTTTCCCAAAAACAGGCTAAAAACGCTTTTCTCCCATAGTTAATGCTGATCTGGAAGGCGTGCGGACACAAGCGGATGCTTGCACCAGAAACTTTCATCTTTTCATAGAAGGAGGTTCTGAGGCTGTTTTTCTGAAATCACCCCAAAAACGCTTTTCTCACCACATCTGCCACGCGCTCCAGATCTGAAGCAGTCAAGTTGGAGCCGGAAGGGAGGCACAGCCCACGGGCGAAGAGGTCATCACTCACATGGTTTCCGTAATAGTCACAGCCGCGGTACAAAGGTTGCCGGTGCATGGGGTACCAGAGCGGGCGGCTTTCCATGTGGGCGGCTAACAACCGGAGGCGAAGCGCTTCTGGGGTAAGTAAACAGCCTTTTTGGATGGTGACACACGTGAGCCACCGGTTGGAGTGAAATCCTTCGGGTTCCAGGGGCCATTCCAGTTCTTCCACGTCTTCCAGTAACTGCCGGTACGTGTCAAATACCTTTCTTTTTTGCTGGATTCGCTCTTCCAGAACTTCCATCTGTCCACGGCCAATGCCCGCCGTGATGTTGCTCATGCGGTAGTTGTAGCCCATGGTGGTATGATGGTAGTGCGGTAAGTTATCTTTGGCTTGCATGGCCAGCCAGCGGGCCTGTTCTATCAGTTCAACATCATCAGAAACCAACGCTCCACCGCCGGAAGTGGTGATAATCTTGTTTCCGTTAAACGAGAAAACACCCATCTTCCCGAAGCTTCCCAGTAATCGTCCGTTATATCTGGAACCCAAGGCTTCGGCGGCGTCTTCAATAATGGGAACCCCGTACCGCTGGGTCATCTCCTGAATTTCCTGCAGGCGGGAAGGCATGCCGTAAAGGTGCACCAACATCAGAGCTTTAGGAAGTTTGCCTTTCTTCTGGCGGTCTCGTAAGGCATCTTCCAGGGCAGTAGGGCAGAGGTTCCAGGTAGTGGGTTCGCTGTCAATGAGAACCGGGGTGGCGCCAACGTACCGGATGGGGTTGGTGCTGGCTACAAAAGTGAAAGTGGAGCAAAAGACTTCATCGCCAGGGGCAACACCCAAAGCCAGCAAAGCCAGGTGCAGGGCGGCGGTGCCCGAAACCAATGCCGCAACGGCGGAGACCCCGGTATAGGCGGCTAGTTCCTGTTCAAAACCGTTGACGTTGGCTCCGGCCGTGGTAATCCAATTCTGCTCGAAGGCTTGTTGAATATAGTGCTGTTCTCGGCCTCCCATGTGCGGAGGCGAGAGGTAGATAAAATCTGGGGTTTGGCTCATGCAAGCTGTTCAATGATACGGGCTGGCACCCCCACGGCGGTGCAGTAACTGGGCAAATCTTTCGTGACTACGGCACCTGCGCCAATGGTGGTGAAAGCCCCTATTTTCTGGTTCTGTAAGATGGTGCTGTTGGTGCCGCCGTACACGCCAGTACCCATCTTCACGCAGCCGCTTACCGCCACTTGGGGCATAAGGGAGCAAAAATCACCAATCACCGCATTATGCCCAATAGTACAGGCCAGGTTCAATAGTACATGCCTGCCCAGCGTGACATTGGTGGTAAGCACGCAGTTCTGGCAAACAATAGTGCCCTCACCCAACTTATTTCCCTGCTCCGGCCTACAGATTACCGAAGGGTGCACCAACACCGGAAAATGAATGTGTGGATTTATTAATCTATCGGCCACATCGGTTTTGGCTTGGCAGTTTCCAATAGCCAATACGGCGTTCAAAGGGCTTTCAATGGAGTTTAAGTCCTCTACGGTGCCCAGGTACGGGTAACCACAGATCTCAGGTTGGGTGGGAGAAGCATCGTCATAAAAACCTGTTATTTCCCATTTAGGCGAGACATGGTTGATCTGGTGAAGAAGCATCAGCACCTCGCGGCCTAGGCCGCCGGCACCAACAATCGCGATTTTCTGTTTTTCCAAGGTCATAGGGAAGAAGTATTAGAGGAGCCGGTAAAGCGCTCCATGGTGGCGGTGCCCGGGGCCGAGATGCCTTCGGGTTTAATCAAATGCTTGACGGTGCGCCACAGAATAAGCGCATCTACCCGCAGAGACACGTGCTCTACGTACCATAGGTCATGCCTGAATTTCTCTTCCCAACGCAGCAGGTTTCGGCCGTTGACCTGGGCCCAACCCGTCATGCCGGGTTGCACCTCGTGCCGACGCGCCTGCTCGGGGGAGTAAAGCGGGAGGTACTCCATAAGCAACGGCCGCGGCCCTACCACGCTCATCTGCCCTCGTAACACGTTCAGTAGCTGAGGTAGTTCGTCCAGCGAGGTCTTCCGGATGAATTTTCCCAAAGGCGTGAGCCGCTGGGCATCGGGCAGCAGGTTTCCGTGCAGGTCGCGCGCCGGCGTCATGGTCACGAATTTATAGAACGTAAATGGTTTTCCGTGCAAACCCGGGCGTTGCTGCCTGAACAGAACTTGTCCGTCAAACCCTACCCACAGCACCACCGCTACCAGCAGCATGACCGGCCAGAGCAGCAATAGCGCACTGCCCGCCAAAGACAAATCTAACAAGCGTTTCCCGTGGGGCAGATAGGGCATAGATGGTTGACAGTTGTCAGTTATTAGTGTTGCGGTTTATAAGAGAATCAGAAGTAGAACCTGCGGTACTAAACCGTGCTGCTTTTTTGGTCTGTTTTCAAGAAAACATCTGAAAACCCGAAAGGTACCAATTTAGCCGTACATCTGCCAGAAGCCATTGGTGCAATGGCTGAAAACAAACACTAACAACTGACAACTGTTTTCTAACTTGCGCCCATGATTCAATTCCCGAGCGCAAAGATAAACCTTGGTCTGCAACTGGTAGAAAAACGCCCCGACGGGTTCCATAACCTGGTCTCCTGCTTTTACCCCGTAGGCTGGGCCGATGCCCTGGAAATTCTTCCCTCCTCAGACGGAGGGGCTACCTTCACCCTCTCGGGGCTTCCGGTGCCCGGCGATCCGACCGCCAACCTGTGCTGGAAAGCCTATGAGCTCCTTCGCCGAAATTTTGAACTGCCCCCCATCCAGATGCACCTGCACAAAGCCATTCCCATGGGGGCGGGCCTGGGCGGCGGCTCCGCCGATGCGGCTTTCACCCTCAAGATTCTGAACCAGCAGTTCGGGTTGGATTTGGGGGAGGAGGCGCTGGAAAACTACGCCCGCCAGTTGGGCAGTGACTGTGCCTTCTTTATCAGGAACAGACCAGTGCTGGCCGTAGAGAAAGGTGACGTGTTTGAACCGATGGAACTGGACTTAACCGGCTGGCACTTACTGCTGGTCTATCCCAACCTGGCCATCAGCACCGCCGAGGCGTACGCCGCCGTTTCGCCCCGTTTCCCCAAAAAGAGCCTGAAAACGCTGCTAGCGCAGGAGGTCTCCTCCTGGAAAGATGAAGTAGTGAATGACTTTGAGCAAAGCTTGTTCCCTAAGTATCCAGTGCTGGCAGACTTGAAGACTCAACTGTACGAGATGGGTGCCGTGTACGCGTCCATGTCGGGGTCGGGGTCTACCATGTATGGGTTGTTCCAAACGCCGCCTGCCCAACCGTTGCCTTTCCCCCAGGAGTACTCAGTTTGGCAGGGCGTCCTTTAACTTCCGCTGCCGCCTATTCAGCACGCTTTCCAGAATGGGGTGCAGAAACACACTGAACAGAATAATAGCCGCCCCGTAGTAAAAGCCCGCCGACATCTGCTCGCCTTCTTTAAAGATAAAGAAAGCCAATAGAATGCCGTACACCGGTTCCAGGTTCACGGTCAGGTTCATGGTGTAGGCGCTGAATTTCTGCATGAGCCGCACGGCAGCCGTGTACGCATACACGGTGCACACCACCCCCAATATGCCAATACTGAATACGTCCAGCCACGTCAAGGATAACTGGAGTTCACCGGTATCGGTCAACCATTCGCGGTAGATGGGCAGAAACAGGCAGGTCGCCACCCAGGCCCCGGCCATCTCGTAGCAGGTAATGGTGGTAGCGGCGTGTTGTTTGGTGAGTTTACTGTTGATAATGGTGAAACAAGAGGCCAGAAAAGCCGAGGCCACCGCCATGGAAATGCCCACGGCATGGTCAAACTCGAACCGGAAGATGATGTACAGCCCCACCATAATCAGCAGGGCCAGTGCCACCTCATGCGGCTTGATTTTCTTATTAGTGAAAATGGGTTCCAGAATAGACGTCCAAAGGCTGGAAGTAGCCATACCCGCCAAACAGATAGACACCGAAGAAACCCGCGCCGAGGCGAAGAACAGAATCCAGTGCGCCGCAATCAGGAAGCCCACACTCAGGATTTTCACAATGTTACGCCGGCCAATCTTAAAGGATTGTTTCTTGAGTTTAATGACCACGGCCAACGCCACCGCCGCCAGGATTGTCCGGTAAAACACCAGCTCCACCGCCGGAATAGAGATGAATTTCCCTAAAATGGCCGTAAAACCCCACAGCAGAATGATGAAGTGAAGTTCTAGAAAGTCTTTGAGCCGAGGAGTTTGCACTTTTAATTAGGAATTAAGAATTGGGGGTGTTTTGGGAAAAGTAGACCGAAAACAGAATGTTTTATTTCTCTAGTTTCTACTGGCGCGAGTCTCCAGACTCCCTTCGTGTTGAAGCATTGATTTTCTCAAATAACGCGGAAGTTACTTCAGTGCCATAATTATATGTTTGCATTCCCGTTGGTGGTTCCCGGCGAGTCTGGAGGCTCGCATCATCCTTGGTCACGAGACTAGAGTCTCGCGCCAGTAACTGTCCATGTCTCTACCAGCTAATAACTGACAACTAAAAACTGACAACTATCTGGGCACCGTTCGGTAGAGAACAACGCCAATCACGGAGAAAACGGCCAACGGAACGAAAGCGGCCACCTGGGGCGGAATACCACCCACGGAGGCCAAACTTCGGCTCATCATCACGAAGATGATGAAGACAAACGCCAGCACAAAGCCCAAGGCAATCTGCAGACCCACACCGCCGCGCACTTTACGGGAGCTTAGAATTACCCCAATAATGGTGAGTACCGTAATGGCGAAGGGGTAGCTCATGCGTTCGTATTTCTCGGTCATGTACATCTCCACATCGGTGGCCCCGCGCAGAATTTTCTCGTCAATAAGCTTGTTCAGTTCGGCGTTGGTGAGGGTTTCCTTCAGGCGGTAGGTGCTGGCAAAATCTTTGGGCAGCAGGTTTAAGGTGGTGTCAACAGCGCCGCCATGTACCACCGTTTCCTTGTCGCCGTTGAAGGTGCGCAGGGTGTAGGCGTCCAGGTGCCATTTCTGTTTGGTGCTGTCCCACCGGATAGATTCTGAGGATAATTTTCTGATCAGCTCCTGCTTTTGGATGGTCTCCAGGGTGAACTTGTAGCCTATGTTGGCGTGGTTGTTATAGCTTTCCAGGTACGCGTACGTATCTGGCCCAATGCGGAAGTGCACGTTTCGGCCCTCAAACGTGTAGGGGTTCTTCACGTACTTGATCTCAAAGGCCACGCGCGTTTTGTTGGCGGTAGGAATCACGTACGACGCGAAAAAAAAGATGAAAATCCCGATGATAATTGACCCGATGATGTAGGGCACCAGCATCCGCTTAAAGGAAACCCCGCTGCTCAGAATGGCTACAATCTCAGTATGCGAGGCCAACTTGGCCGTCACAAAGACCGTGGCAATAAACACCGTAATGGGGCTGAGCATGTTGATGTAGTGCGGGATCATGTTCATGTAATAATCAAACAGGATGATCTTCACGGAGAGGTTATGCTGAATGAAGTCATCATTCTTCTCCACAAAGTCAATCACGCAGATGACCGCAATCAAGATGATCACCACAAACACAAACGTGGTCAGGAACTTCTTGAGAATGTAATTATCTAATAGCTTCAGTTTCACCTTAATCAATTATGAATTAGGAATTAAGAATTAAGAATTGATTCTCCACCAAAACAGCTGGGTTCATCACCTTCAAATTCTTAATTCCTAATTGTTAATTCCTAATTCCTAACTTAGAGTCTCGTCATTAGTTTCTTCACCATTTCATCTTTCCAGGTACGGAAGGTGCCCGCCATGATCTGCTCGCGCGCCTGGCCTACCAGCCACAGATAGAAAGTGAGGTTGTGCACACTGGCAATCTGGGCTCCCAGCATCTCGGTGGCATGCATGAGGTGGCGCAGATACGCCTTGGAATAAAACGTGCTCACGTACCCACCCAGTTCCGCGTCAATGGGAGAGAAGTCTTCCTTCCAGCGTTCATTTCTTATATTGATGATGCCTTGGGTGGTAAACAGCATACCGTTCCGCGCATTACGGGTAGGCAACACGCAGTCAAACATATCTACGCCCAGAGCGATGTTTTCCAGAATGTTAGCCGGGGTACCCACGCCCATGAGGTAACGCGGTTTATCAGCGGGCAGTATGTCACAGACCAGTTCAGTCATCTCGTACATCATCTCGGCAGGCTCACCCACTGATAAACCGCCAATGGCATTGCCCGGACGTCCCTTAGCCGCAATCGTCTCCGCCGATTGGATACGCAGGTCTTTGTAGGTGCTGCCCTGTACAATAGGGAAGAGGGTTTGCTCGTAGCCGTACTTGCCCTCAGTTGCGTCAAAACGGTCAATGCAGCGTTGTAGCCAGCGGTGCGTGCGCTCCATGGAGTTACGGGCGTAGTTGTAGTCGCACGGGTAGGGCGTACACTCGTCAAAAGCCATGATAATGTCCGCGCCAATGGTGCGCTGCGTGTCCATCACGTTCTCTGGGGTGAACAGGTGGCTGGAGCCGTCAATGTGCGACCTAAACTTCACGCCGTCTTCAATGATCTTGCGCGTGCCCGAAAGCGAGAACACCTGGTATCCGCCGCTGTCGGTGAGAATAGGCCCGTCCCACCCGTTGAATTTATGTAAGCCGCCCGCTTTCTCCAGCACGGTTAAACCGGGCCGAAGGTACAGGTGGTAGGTGTTGCCTAGAATGATCTGGGCTTTTACGTCTTCTTTGAGCTCGCGCTGGTGCACGGCCTTTACGGTGCCGGCGGTACCCACCGGCATGAAAATAGGGGTTTGTATGGTGCCGTGGGCGGTGGTCAATACACCGGCACGGGCTTTGGAAGCGGGATCTTTCGCTACTAAATCAAAGGTCATGGACTACGGGTAAAGTGCTGGAGAAGCCTTCTTTACAGAAGAACGCGGCGGTCTTTCAGAAACCCGCGCTTCTCCAAACGGCAAAGATACAAACAACCTTTTGTTCTGCCGCCCCGTGGGTAAGTCTCTCCCAAATATTTGTGCTATTTTTGGCTTCAGTTTTCTTCGCCTTGGACGTTACATTTTACCTTTCTGCTTCTCTGTTCTACCTGCTGGTAGCCTGTGTGCTGGTGCAGTTGTTTTACGAACTCTATTATTTCCTGCCGCTCGCCTTTCACCAAGAGCAGGAAGAAGTTAACCCCTCGGCCTTGCCGCCTTTGTCTATTTTGGTAGCCGCCCACAATGAAGTAGGGAATCTGCAGAGATTATTGCCCCTTCTAATACAACAAGAGTACCCGCAGCCGTTAGAAATCATAGTGATAGATGATCGCTCCTGGGACGGATCTCATGTATTGGTGAAAGAATATGAACTGGAGCACCCCCACGTACGTCTGCTGCGGGTAAAGGAAACGCCGCCTCTTATGAGCCCAAAAAAATACGCGCTCTTTCTGGGGATAAAAGCCGCTCAGTATGAGCATCTTTTGCTCACCGATGCCGACTGTAGACCCCTTTCAAACCAATGGGCGCAGCAAATGGCCAGTGGGTTTTTAGGTGGAAACGACATCGTTTTAGGCATTTCTCCGTATATGCAGATATATGGATTCTTAAATCATTTAATCCGGTTTGAAACCTTCTTGACGGCAATGCAGTATCTGTCCTTTGCCATGAGAGGCCAGGCGTACATGGGAGTGGGAAGAAATCTGGCTTACACCAAATCAACGTTCTTACGTAACAAGGGCTTTGCCTCCCATATCAGATCCCTGGGAGGGGACGACGATTTATTTGTGCAGGAAGCTGCCAAACACTCTGCCGTCCAGATTGTCATTGACCAAGGCGCCCAGACAAGCAGCACCCCGGAAACCCGGTGGCGCGACTGGTGGCGCCAGAAACGAAGACATTTGGCGGCAGGGCGGCAGTACCAGAAGAAGGAGCAGTTCAGACTCGGACTTTTTGTCTTGTCAAATGGGCTATTTTATGTAATATCACCTGTTCTTTTAGGGTTACAGTATCAACTGCTTTGGGTTGGCCTCATTATTGGGGTAAGGTATGCCGCCCTCTACGGCACCTATTTGCCAGTAGCGCGCCGTTTGCAAAACCCTTTGGCCTGGTGGCTGTTACCAATACTGGAACTAGGGTATTACCTCAATTATATAGGGATCGGGATCTCTGTTTTAACGACTAAAAAGGTAAGATGGAAGTAAATAAACAATTCTCCGCGAAAGCGAAACACGATTTTAAACTGATCCAGTCAGCGGTAGAAGACGGAGATGAGAAGGCTTACGCCGAGCTGATGCAGATCTACAAAAAGCCGGTTTACCACGTGGTTCTTAAGATGGTGCGCAACGCAGATGATGCCGAGGATCTCACCATTGAAGCCTTCGCGAAAGCCTTCCGCAACCTGCACAAATTCAACCCGGAGTATGCTTTCAGTACGTGGCTTTTCCGTATTGCCACCAACAACTGCATTGACTTCATCCGGAAGAACAAGATCAAGACCATGAGCATTGACTCAGCCATCAAGATCGACAACGGCGATGAGATCACCATTGATTTCAAAGACAACAACCTGAACCCGCAAGAGTCTGCCATCAAAAACCAGAAGATTGAGATCATGCAGTACATTGTGAGTAAACTGCCCGACAAGTACCAGCGCCTGGTCACCCTGCGTTACTTTGACGAGCTGTCTTACGAGGAGATCGCCACCGAACTCAGCGCCCCGCTGGGCACCGTAAAAGCCCAACTGCACCGCGCCCGCGAGTTGCTCTATGACATGGTGAAAAACAAGAAGCACCTGATCTAGCTGGTATCAAGTAGCAAGTATCACGTAGCAAGATTTTAAAATTGAAATGTTCGCAGAAGGCAGCCCAAGTGGCTGCTTTCTGTGTTTATAAGCAGTTTTATTGAAAAATAGGCCTTAAACGGAATATGTGCATCCCGCAAGTTTGAGCGAAGCTCAAACTTGCGGGATGCATGGTTTTGGTGCTCTTTTCCTGAAAAGAAAGGCAAAACAGAACCCAAGTCTTTTGCATTCTGACAAACTCAGGACTCCAGACTCAGAACTCCTTTTCTTATCTTTGCCCCTATGAACCCAACATCCGCCGATATCTTACTGCACTACTTCCCAGACCTCACGCCAGAGCAACAGCACCAGTTTGCGCGGCTGGCGGAGCTGTATGTGGAGTGGAATTCCAAAATCAACGTGATTTCCCGCAAAGACATGGATAACCTGACGGTGAACCACCTGCTGCATTCCCTGGGCATTGCCAAAGTGGTGCAGTTTCCGGCGGGAACCTCAGTGATGGACGTAGGAACCGGCGGCGGCTTGCCCGGTTTGCCTTTGGCGATTCTGTTCCCCGAGGTGAAGTTTCACTTGGTAGACTCCATAGGCAAGAAAATCCATGTGGTGGAGGAAATTGCGCAGGAACTACGGTTGCATAACGTGAAAGCCACCCACACCCGTGCCGAGCAGGTGCACGAAAAGTATGATTTCATTGTGAGCCGCGCCGTGGCTAGATTGGCTACCTTTTACCAATGGATTCAGTTCAGCTACAAGAAAGACTCGGTACCCGGCCAGGGACTGTACTACCTCAAAGGTGGTGACTTAACCGAAGAATTGGCTGAGTCTGGTCTGTTGCATGAAGTGTTTGACTTGAGTACCTATTTCCAGGAAGAATTCTTCGAGACGAAGAAAGTGGTGTACGTGCCGCTGCATCCAACGGCGTAAAGCGTTTCAGGCCTGTTTTTCAAAAATCAGCTCTGAAATAGGATTACAAATAAAAGCCGAGGCCTCTTCAAGTGGAGAGGCCTCGGCTTTTTGCTATTCAGGATTTACCCATCCTTTTGTCATCTTGGGAAGATCTTGTGGGCGCATTGCAGTAGCGGTTATTCATCGCTGTTCTAGTTCGCCCACAAGATCCTTTCAGGATGACAAAGAAGAGGAAAGTCTTGCTATTATCTACCGCACCAACTCCACCTTTTCAATCATATCGCCGATGTTCAATTGATGCACCACGTCCATGCCTTTGACTACGCGCGCGAAGATGGTGTAGCGGCCGTCCAGGTGCGGGGTGGGAGAGTGGGTGATGAACCATTGGCAGCTTTCGGTGTCTTTGCCCGCACTGGCCATGCCTACGTAGCCTTCCAGGTAATTCAGATCAGCAAACTCAGAGCGGATGGCGTAATCCGTGGAACCCCAGCCGTCGCCGCGCGGACAGCCGCCCTGTGCCACGAAGTTGGGCACCACGCGGTGGTAGTTCTTGCCGTTGTAAAAGCCTTGCTCCAGTAACTCCACAAAGTTCGCCACCGAGCCCGGCGCATCTTCTACCAGCAGTTCAAACGTGATATCGCCTTTAGACGTACGTAGCCGCGCCTTCTGGTTCTTTTGCAGCTTGTTCACCGTGGCCCAATTAATAGGATGGCTGAACGGAGTGGCGGGTGTAGGCGCTGAGGTCTTGCCTTCCAGGTAGTCCAGCGTTTTCTGTAGTTCCAGGTAGGTCTCCATGTCGCGGGGCAAAGTGAGTTTGTCGCGGGCTTGGGTCAGGAAAGAGCGGTCTGCATAGGCATTCTTCAGGTTCAAATCCGGATTCCGGAGGGCACCGGCGGCAATGCCCACCAAAGCCACATCGCTAGATTGGATGGCTTTTTGGAAAATCAGGCTAAAAACAGGAGCTGCCGAAGCGTCAAAATTCTTCTGCCCTCGCATGGCTGCCATCGCTTCTATGCCCAAGGTGCTGATGGCCGGGTGAGTTGCTTTAAACGTCTGCTGTTCAATGAAGGAATACTGGTTTTGGTCTTTGCTGAGAGCCGTAAGCAACGCTGCTTTCTCATACGGGTTCTTCGCCGAGGCAAACCGTTGCTGAATCTGATGGCTTACCCGCTGCTTCTGCTCAGCCGGAGAAGAGGCCAAGGCTGCACCAAACAACGTCGCCCGCACACGCCAGTTCTGCTGTTGGTTGGCTGCTTCCAATAATCGAGAAGCTTCAGTAGCCGGAGCTTTGGCGGTCAGGTACTCGGCGGCGCTGAGGGCCACCAGCGGGTGTTTATCTGATAGGGCGTTCCAGGCGGCGGTTTGCACGGCGGCGTACGGCACCTGGTACAAAGGGCGCACGGCATTAATCCGCACGCGGTAATCAGCGTCTTTGCCCAGAACTTGGTTAATGACAGAGGCCACGCCTACGGTATCGGTCATCTTTCCCAGCGCCAATGCCGCTGCCATGCGTACATTCGCGCTGGGGTCTTGCTGCACAACTTTAAAGACCTGCGCTTTAACCGGACTTGGGTCTACTTTGGCGGTTCGGCCTAGAAAGTGGGCGGCTCCTAAACGGGCCTCTTCCTGACCAGAGGTTAGAAGTTCAGCGGCTTTGGTGATGGCCCCCGCATAGTTCAGTTTCCGTTGTCCGGCCCGGTAAATGGCCCAGGCTTGCGCCGCTTGCATCTCGGGTTGCGCCGTGTACCTAGATATCATGTCCAATCCGTTTTGGGTAGCGCACTTACCCCAAGCTTCCAGCATCTCGGCTCTGGTGGGTACGTGTTGTTCCCGCCCGTACGCCTCCATCAAGGCGGGCTCCGCCGAGGCGTTGCCAATTTGCCCCAAGGCATACGCCGTCGCTTTCCTGACCTCCGCTTCCCGGTCTTGCAGCAAAGGAGTCAGTGCCGAAATAGCCGTGCTGTCCTGTATTGAACCAAACGCCAAAGCAGCTTCGCGGCGGTACATGGTTTCGGGGCGTTCCAAAAAGGCGAGCAGATCCTGGGTTTTGCGTTCGTCCTGGAGCGTGTAGATTTTACGCAGGGTCGCGTCACTGAATTTATTCACGCCCCTAGTGGCACTCTGCTGGGCAGGCTGACGGCAGGCAGCAGCCAACAAGAGCAGAGCAGCGGCGTTTCTGAGTTGTTTTTTCATAAAGAGCACTTAAGCACGGAAGATACAAAACTGTCCTGAGTCTGCGGCAAAAGCCTTTTAGCGGCAGCAACCCGAATTGCCGTTTTAGCCCTGTTTTCAGGAAAATGAGCCTAAAACGAGCGCCGGATTGTCTTAAAAATGCAGACCTTTGCGCCCGTTATGATTCCCGCTGCCCCCGCCCCTACTTACTCGTTCCGTTTCTGGATGCTGTGCCTGAGTTCGTTCCTCTTCTCGGCCAGTTTCAACATGATTATCCCGGAGTTGCCCAACTTCCTGACGCACTTAGGCGGGGCCGATTACAAAGGCTACATCATCGGCTTGTTTACCCTCACCGCCGGGCTTTCGCGCCCCTTCAGCGGGAAGCTCACCGATACGGTAGGCAGACTGCCGGTCATGTACTTCGGTGTAGCCGTCTGCATCTTATGTAGTTTGCTGTACCCGTTGCTCACCACCGTTTTTGCGTTCCTGCTGCTGCGGCTCGTTCACGGTTTTTCCACGGGTTTCACGCCCACCGGCGAAGCAGCGTACATCGCAGACATTGTGCCGCTGGAGCGGAGAGGTGCCGCCATCGGTATTTTCGGGTTGGCGGGAAGCCTGGGCTTGGCGGCAGGGCCCGCCATTGGCGGAGAGTTTAGCCGGCATTTCACCTTGAACGCACTCTTCTACTCTTCCTCCGGCATGGCCCTGCTCTCCATTCTGGTGCTGGTCAACCTGAAAGAAACGCTGCCCAATCCGCAGAAATTCAAGCTGGGCTTGCTGCGCATCCGCCGGGATGAAATCTTTGAGCCCAGGGTGCTGCCCACCTTCGTGGTGATGTTGCTCACGCTGTCTTGCTACGGCGCGGTGCTCACCGTTACGCCAGATTTCAGCCAGCACCTGGGCATCCAGAACAAAGGACTGTTCTTCACTTTCTATACTGTTGCTTCCATTGGCGTGCGTTTTCTGGCAGGTCGCGCCTCTGACCGCTTCGGCCGGGTTCCCATTCTGCGCGTTTCCACGTTGCTGATGGCCATCTCTATGGTGGTCTTAGGGCTATCCGAGAGCAAGGCCATGTTCCTGGGAGCGGCCATCTTGTACGGCTTCGGAACGGGCATGAACTCGCCCACGCTCTACGCCTGGGCCATTGACCTGAGCCACCCCGAACGCCGTGGCCGCGCCATGGCCACCGTGTACATTGCCTTGGAAGCCGGTATCGGCATTGGTGCCTTCGCCTCCGGCTGGATTTATGGAAATGAAGTAGGCGCCATCCCGTATGTGTTCTGGGGGGCCGCTGCCCTGTGCTTTCTGGCGTTTCTATTTGTGATGCTGGGCAAGTTTGGGAAAAAAGAAGTCCTGAGTTCTGAGTCTTGAGTCGATGCCGTTCGGTGCCGTTGTTGGTGTTATCACCAACAACCTTTATTGCGGAGGCATGCGCAAGGGCAACCATAAGGGATTGCCCCTACACAGAACACTCTATGCGCGGAAGTTACTTCCGCGCCAATATGGCTCATTTTAAGCAAAAGGCACATGAAACGCCGTTGTGGTTGTTGGTGATAACACCAACAACGGCATCAAAAAGCTTCCCAACTCAGAACTCAAGACTCAGAACTCAGGACTCCTTTTACAAATACCCCTTCGCCTGAAGACGGAACAATTCGGCATAGCGGGTGCCTTTGGCGATGAGTTCTTCGTGGGAGCCCATTTCCACAAATTGGCCGTTTTCAATCACCAGAATCCTATTGGCCATGCGCACGGTGGAAAAGCGGTGGGAGATAAGCACGGCGGTTTTGCCCTGGGTCAGTTCCGCGAAGCGTTGAAAGACTTCGTGCTCGGCGCGGGCGTCTAGGGCGGCCGTAGGTTCGTCCAGAATCAGGAGTTGGGCATCGCGCATGTACGCTCTTCCCAAGGCTATTTTCTGCCACTCGCCGCCCGATAAATCCACGCCTTTGTTGAAGCGGCGGCCAATCACCTGGTCATAGCCCTCGGGAAGTTTGGCGATGACAGTATCGGCGAGGCTTTGCTGCGCCGAAGTCTGGATGCGGGGTTTGTTCTCTTTTTCCTCAATGCGGCCGATGGCGATGTTGGTGCCTGCGCTCATCTGGAACCGCACGAAATCCTGGAAAATCACGCCAATTTCGCGGCGCAAATCGGCGGGGTCATACTCACGCAGGTCTACGCCATCTAGCAAAATACGGCCTTCGGTAGGGTCGTAGAGGCGGGAGAGCAGTTTTACCATGGTGGTTTTTCCGGCCCCGTTTTCGCCTACCAGCGCCAGTTTCTCACCGGCATGCAAGGTGAAGTTGAGGTGGCGGAGCGCCCATTTCTCTGAGTTTCGGTACTGGAAACCTACGTTCTCAAAGGTAAAGCCGTGCTTGATAGGCCGAGGGAAGGCTGGGGCAGAAGCCAGTCGCCGGATGCGGGGTTGCAGCTCAAAGAAGTCAAAGAAATCCTGCAGGTACAACGCGCCCTCGGCCACGCTGGTGAACCGGTTGAGCACGGCTTCCAGCAATCCGCGCAAGCGCATGAAGGAGCCGGAGAGAAACGTTAATTGGCCCAGGGAAACCTGCCCTTGCACCGTTTGCATGAGCAGGTACACATACGCCCCATAGTAACCGGCGCTGCCCAAAGCGGCAAACACGCTGCCCCAAGCGGCCCGGCGGGTAGACAGTTTCTGGTTGTCTTTGTAAAACTGGTGGGAAAGGGTGCGGAAACGGTCTACCAGAAAACCAGACAGCCCGAAGATTTTCACTTCTTTGGCGGTATCATCGCTGGCCCCAGTCTGGCGCAGGTAATCCAGCTCGCGGCGCTCGGGAGTCCAGCCGTGTACCAGGGAGTAGCTGCGTTCGTTGAAGTGCGATTCGCCCAGAAACGCGGGCAATACCGCCACTAGTAATAGCAGCAACAGCCACGGGTAAAAAGCGATAAGTCCGGCGGCCAGGAAAATCATGGTTAGGATATCCTGCATCTGGCCCAGTACCTGGCTCATGAGAATGGTTCGGCTGAGGGTCTGACGGCGGGCGCGTTCCAGTTTGTCATAGAAGGCCGAGTCTTCAAACTGGTCAAGGTCTAGCTCGGCGGCGTGTTCCATGAGCCGCACCGAGGATTGATTCGCGAACAAATCGCCTAGCAAGCCATCCAGTAAGGCAATGCCCCGGTTCAGGAAATCAGAAAGTATGGCCAAGCCAAATTCAATGGCGATGAGCGTGAAAAGATGGCCCAGCAGTTTGTCGTTGGTTTGGGTGAGGCGCACCACCTCGTCAATAATGAGCTGGCCTACGTAGAGCACCGCCAGCGGCACAGCGGCCCGCATTAACCGAAGCACCACGTTGATGAACGCCATGCGCGGATTGGTTTTCCAGACCATTTTCAGGAAAGGCGGCAAATGCTTGAGCGCGCTTACCCGCTGCTGCACCGAAAGCTGCGGCTGTCCCTGTCTGGGTGGTTTCTTGCCAAAAAAATTGTCCCAAAATGCCATAAGCGGTGAAGTTATTGAAAAGCCCTTTACTTACGCTGTTTTTTGCGAAACGTCCTACATTCCTATTGTCCTTCCTCGTAAAGAATCAAAAGAAAGAGTTTGGTTGAAAGATTTTGTGCCCTGTTTTAAGGCTCTTTTGGCAGAAACAGGCCTGAAACGGCTTGGATGCTATACCCTAAGTAACCAAAGAAATAACTTATCTGCCCGCAAGTGGTTTTACCTTTGTGGCTTTTGAAAGCGAGAAGGTTTTTGTTTCCTTCTGAGGGATAATTTCGTAGGTTACTTTTATGGAAGAATTGTTTTTACAACGGCTCTGGACGCTGCACCAGCAGAACCAGTTCCGGATACCCACCAACCTGCTTTGCCAGTTCCTGAATAGATTGCTGCAGATGCTGTTTCCGCCTTTGACCGAGCAGCCTTTCAAGAACATGCAGGCCTTGGCCCAGGAAGCCACGTTTCTGGAGCAGGAACTGGAATCTTTGCTGGAAGGCGTTCAGCACATCAGTGCGTTCTCAGCGCATGAAACCGTGCACCGTTTCATGCGCCAACTGCCCAATTTACACGAGCGGCTTATTTCCGATGCCCACTTTATTATTCAGGAAGACCCCGCCGCCCGGCACATTGAGGAAGTGATGCGTTCTTACCCCGGCTTTTACGGCATCGCGGTGTACCGCATCGCGCATGTGCTGTACCAGGAAGGGGTGCCGTTGCTGCCGCGCATCTTAACCGAATACGCCCATAGCCGCACTGGTATTGATATTCACCCAGGGGCGCAGATTGATTATCCGTTCTGTATTGACCACGGCACCGGTATTGTCATAGGGGAGACCACCGTCATCGGCAAAAACGTGAAGCTGTACCAGGGCGTGACCCTGGGAGCCTTAAGCGTGGCCAAATACATGATGGATTTAAAGCGTCATCCTACGCTGGAAAACAACGTGATTATCTATGCCGGGGCCACTATTCTGGGCGGCAACACCGTGATTGGCGCGCACAGCATTATTGGCGGTAACGTATGGCTCACCGAGAGCGTACCTGCCTATTCACGGTTGTATCACCGCGCCCAGATAAAGGTGAGCCGGTCAGAGGCGCCAGAAGATATTCTGGATTTCTCTATTTAAGCACGCCCTTTGGGGTTACTAAAATAACTTTACATTTGTAGTAAATGGCAGGCACGTCTTTGCCCTAAACGGATACTTCTTTTAACGTAAACCTTACGAGATGAAAGTAGAAAACATATTACAGACCATCGGGGATACCCCGGTTGTCCGCATCAATAAACTGTTTGGCCCCGATGCCCAGGTTTGGATGAAACTGGAGCGCGCCAACCCCGGCGGAAGCATCAAAGACCGCATTGCCTTGTCCATGATTGAAGACGCTGAGCAGCGTGGTCTGTTAAAGCCCCACAGCCATATCATTGAACCCACCTCGGGGAATACCGGGGTGGGTTTGGCCATGGTGGCCGCTGTGAAAGGCTATGAAATTACCTTGGTCATGCCGGAATCCATGTCTATTGAGCGCCGCCGTCTGATGGCTGCGTACGGAGCCCACCTGGAATTGACGCCTCGGGAGAAAGGCATGAACGGGGCCATTGCCCGGGCCAATGAACTGGCCGCCGAAAACGAGAACGCCTGGATTCCCATGCAGTTTGAGAACGAAGCCAATACCCGTATCCACGTAGAAACCACCGCGCAGGAAGTGCTGCGTGACTTCCCAGACGGAGTTGATTACCTGATTACCGGCGTAGGTACCGGCGGCCACATCACCGGCGTAGGGCAGGTGCTGAAACAGAAATTCCCTGACTTGAAAGTGTTGGCCGTAGAGCCTACCTTATCTCCGGTATTGAGCGGTGGTGCTCCGGGCCCACACCCTATCCAAGGCGTAGGCGCGGGCTTTATCCCTAAGGTGATGGACATGTCGGTGCTGGATGGCGTGATTCAGGTAGACCCTAAGGATGCGTTTGAGTATACCCGCCGCGCGGCCCGTGAGGAAGGGATTTTCATTGGGATTTCCTCTGGAGGTTCCCTCGCTGCCGTCGCCCAGAAACTGGCCGAGGTAGAGCCGGGTGCCCGTATTCTCACCTTCTGCTATGACACCGGTGAGCGTTACCTGTCAGTAGAAGGTCTGTTCGTGTAACAGTTGCCGTTCATGCATAACAAAGCCGCCCCTGCATTTGCAGGGGCGGCTTTGTTATGCGCCTGTTTTTCTGAAAAGGGCGTTAAAACCAAGGAAGAACTTTAGTATACCCAATCGTCTAAAGTGTCTTCCCTCACGGCGTTAGATACTTTCTGGCCACTGGAAAGAGGTCAATACTAGCTGGTATGGTATTAGAAGGCAATTCCCAGATTGAAGCCAAGGCCTCTTATGCCGGCAAAGGGCCCATTGCCTTTCACGCTTACCCCTGTGTTGGTCACGGTGGCGTCAATTGTTGAGTTGCCAGGTAGATCGTCGTTGATAGACTCAATGTCTTCCTCCAGATCCCTTCTTTCCTGAGGGGTCATGGTGCTTAGATCTGCCGTGCCCGTCAGGTCAACTTTCATCTTGCCATAATGGCCGCCCATAATGTACCAGTCAAAAGTCACCCGTTTGGCTATCAACCACTGAGAACCAATCATCAATCCGCCGCCGTATCCTTTTATATTTCCACCTATCGGAATGGTGTAGGTATTGAAGTCTGTGTCATAGTCATGCACGTACGTGGCGTCTAAATCCATGTATCGGCCATACAGAGACAGGTAAAAGCCCCGTGCGCCAGGTTTCTTGCCGGTATAGAACCTGATTTCGCCGGTATAAGACTTGTTGGCGATGGTAGCGCTCTGGAGTTGGTCTATAATGTCATCGTCTTCGTCTGCAAACTCGTCTAATCCTCTGTCCACTAAAGGAATAGAAGTGGCATTGGTTTTGGGAAGAAAACTGTAACCGGCCACAAACGTTATCTTACGGGTGAGCGAACGCTCATAGCTGAGGCTGTAATTACTCAGGGCCAACGAGGATAAATTGATCTTGAGAATGTTCTTCCGGAAGACCTCGTCCTTAGAGATGTCTTCTAACGCAGAACTGTTTAGCTTTTCTAGAGCGGAGAAGGTGGGGAGGGTACCCGCTGGGTCAGACTCGGTTGAAGGTGTAGTTTGAGCGAAACCATGAAGCCCAGACAGAACTAAAAGAAGTGTAAAGAGTTTTCTCATATAACTTATTTTTATAAAATGTTTGTAAAGGTCTACAGATAAGCTGGGTATTGAAATACCTGAAAGTAAGTATTTCCTGCGCCTCATCTTTATGAGTTGGGTGAAAAAAGGAGGTTGACGTTGCTGTCAAACCGCTGTATGAATATAGGGATGTCGTTGATTTTGGGTAATTCCGTTAAATAGGGGCAAAAACAAAGCCGCCCCTGCAAAGGCAGAGGCGGCTTTGTTTTTGCCCCTATTTCTTAAAAAAAGGCCTGAAATAGAACGGTCTACCGGAAAGAAGGACGGGCGTTCTTCTGGGAGACCAGCTGCCAAATGACAGTGGTTTTCGCCTTTCTAAGGGGTTTATTGAGCTTTAGAAGAAGTAGCGTCAGAAGCAGTACCTGTTCTGCCGCCCCCCAAGGTGCTGCCCAACCCTTTCACTGAATTGGTCACGGTATCTGTGAGCGAGCGGCGTTTGTCTTTGCCTAAAGCAGCTATTGCTATCCCGGCCCCCGCTGCGCCTAGCAGGGAATACAATACTTTTTTGTTCCCGGCCAGAGATTTTACTTTGTTGAGGAGAGACTTACCATTGCTGTTAGTAGCCTCTTTGTTCTTCTTACCCTTTTTCTTGTTCTTTGCCATTGCTGTTGCTTTAATTGGTGGATCAATGCGTTACGGTAAATACGAAGAGGCTATGTGGTTTACCCCTTCATAAGCACCTACGCCACTCTGGCCTTTATGTTCCCCTTGAATGGAATTTTGTGCAAAACGGTGCTTGCGTGCTGCCGGTATTTGCTTTCTTGTAACGGCCTGCCACCTAATTGCCACTGCGCCTGTTTAGCGTTTTTTGAAAAGCCCGTTTCAAGCAGGTTTGCAGGGGGCAGCGTCCGTTGGGCCTTTGTTTGGGGGCTGATTTTAGGAAAACAACCTTAAAAGAGGAATTCTCCGTACACAACGGCATAAGCGTACGTTCTTGGGAGTTCCCAAATGAGGAACTCTAGACCGCGTAATTGCTATGTGTTCTCTATGGCAACAGGCGTAGCCGATTTTTCTTCTTTTAGTTTTTTGCTCTTTTTAGAAGAGGCAGGCTTCTCTTCGGGGTGGGCGGTCTCATGGGAAGTCAGATGTTTGACAGCCGCTGTGAATCCATCCACTAGACTCCCCGCTTTGTCTGGCCCTATTGCCTTCGCCAACGCCACGCCTGCTCCCAAGGCGCCCAGCAGACCAAGCAGTACCCGGTTATCCTTAATGAATGGCTTTACGGCTCTGTAAAAGGATTGGTGCTTTTTCCCTTTTTTCTTTTTCTTAGCCATTGTCTTGTCTCTGATGAAATAGAAGTAGAGTAGGATAACTTCCCGTTAGCTACTCGCAGTTCTCTACGTGTTCATCAAGCCTGGGTTATTGGTGGTTCTGTCTGGGTCAACAAATAACCCCATGATCTTGAGGGAGGGCGATGGAGTTACAAGGCTTTTTACGCTGTAAGCTACTTACATGAATCGTTCTCTGAGGAAGCTGTAAAATTGCAGCGGATTAACATTGCAATCGCGGCGGAACTGGCATTTGAAGAGTTTTTGCTTGATTTCTTGTCTAGCTAAGTACAGAGACAGGATTACTTTATACTGCATTTTCCTCCTGAAAGGATCTTGTGGGCGAACTAAAATAGTTTTAAAGGAGCGCTATTCCCGTTTGCCACCAAGTTCCTTTCAGGAGGACAACAAAAAAGTAGGTCAAACTAATACGGTCTTATACTTATTAACAGAATCTGTTTTCAGCCTCTTTTTCTAGAAACTACCCCAAAACACCATCGGTTCAGCCACTCGCACACCATTGTAGTCAGCCAAAGTAGGAGGGAGAAGAGATGAACAGCAATCTTACTTTGAAAGTTGTGTGTACTCTTGTGTGGCCCAAAGCAAAAGAGGCACTTACAAATTTCTTGTAAGTGCCTCTCAATCAGGGTGGAGAATATCGGAGTCGAACCGATGACCTCTTGCATGCCATGCAAGCGCTCTAGCCAGCTGAGCTAATCCCCCGTTTTGATGTTACAAAAGTAATAGGCTTTCTGATAACTACAAAACTTTTAAAGAATATCAATTGATTTTTTTACTGACAACTCTCCTGGATCTGCTAAAAAATAAAGGCTGGAGTAACCTACTCCAGCCTTTATTTTTTTTTTGATACTAATGATCAGATGATTAGAAATTGTAACGCAAGCCCAGTTGGATGCTGTAAGTACTGGCAGTGCTTATAGTTCTTTCAAATGGAGTAGTTACTAATCTGTTATTGATAGCCTGCATGCGGTATACTGGCTGGTTGTTGGCATTGATACTTCTGAAGGTTAACGGATTATTAGTTAACACTCTTTCTTGAATGCCCCATTCGCTGTTCAGTAAGTTAGGCAAGTTCAAAACATCCACAGAGAATTGAAGGGTGTGCTTCACGTTCTTAGCACCTGTAGTGATGAAGAAGTCTTGAAGGAAACGCATATCAAGTCTGTTGTACCATGGTCTCAACGCCGCGTTTCTTTCGGCATATTCACCCCTGTGCTCTCTCAGATACGGAGAGTTGCTGATGAATTGCTCAAAGGCAGCCGCTTGTTGCTGAGGTGTGAAAGTAATACCGTTAGATGTATACTGCTCAAAGTTGATCTCGGCAGAAGAAGTGTTTCTAGGGATGTACATCAAATCTGTGGCGTTGTTACCATCAGCGTTCAAGTCTCCGTTTACAATAAAGCTGTAGTTTCCTAAGGTTGAGCCTTCATAGAAGAAAGAAAGAGTTGAAGCAAAGCGGTTCAAGTATTCTTTTCTATAAGAAACAGCCGCAATAACGCGGTGAGGAGTGGCATACTGTGATAAACCTAACTCTTCTTCATTGGATGTTCCAACGTTCGGGTTAGAGTTATAAACAGAAGTTGCAGTACTCCCTGGGTTGGCAGTTACTTCTGTCGCTTTAGTGTAGGTATAGGCAAGCATGCCGTAGAAGCCACTGCTGAAAGTCTTGCTTAACTGAGCAGTCAAAGAAGTGGAATAACCGGCTTTCTCAGCATTCTCAAGAACCAAAGCGGTGGCAATGCCCGGGTTTAGTCTTCTTTCAGCATTGGTGTTGTTGAAGTATCTAACACGGCTGTTGTCTCCTTCAAGAATGACGCCGGTTGGGGCCTTGAGGTTGGCATTGCGTAATCTTACGCCGTTAAGTTCTTTGGTGAATAAACCTTCTAAAGTTAGGTTAAAGCCATTCCCAAATGTTTTCTCAACCGCTAGATTCGTTCTCCAAACCTGAGGAAATTTGAACTCAGGATCCATGAACACTAAGTTAGATGGAATGGTGGCGCCTGGAGCTGCCGGGAGTAAGTTGTCATAGGCCGCTGGATCATTGCTCAACTTGATTTTTGATAAAGTCGCCGGATCTGTTACTGTAGGGCTGTACTGGATTACCCCTGAGTTCTGCGGGCCATTGGTTAAGAACACAAATGGAATTCTACCGGTGAAGATTCCGGTACCACCACGTACCACCAAGGTGTTGTTGTCAAACACATCCCATCTGAAACCAACTCTTGGAGAGAATAGCCAACGGCTTTTTGGCCATGTGCTGGTAGAGTAGTGAGTTGTGTCACCGTATCTGTCAAAAAACTTGAGGGCCGAAACCGCAGTGTTTTCTAATGGCTTCTCCAGATAGATAGGCTTATCTGCCCGAATACCAACCGTTAATTTAAATCCTTGACTTAGGTTGATTTCATCTTGTAGATAGAATCCTAGCTGCCCAATTTTCAAATCTGCCGCATAAGGGGCTGGATCATTCGTCAATGAGCGGGTTCTAGTGTAGAATACAGGAGAGCGGTCATTCAAGAAGTCATCCAAGCTGTTGAAGGCATAGTAGCCACCGGCCGCTGCCATAAACTGGTTGCCAACTCTTTGATATTCATAGGTTCCACCAGCTGTAATGGTATGGTTACCGGCGTAGTAAGAGAAGTTGTCTGTGATGCTATACACATCATTGATAACGTCATTGTTCAGCGTGTAAGGATCTGTACCTAAGGAGATGTAATTTCCTCCTTGACCATCAAAAATGTCTACGCTTGGGAAGAAAGGGCCATTGAACTTACGTGGGCCAGTAATCTTGCTAATGGTCCCCAGTAACTGGTTTGACATTTTGCCACCAAAGTTGCTGTTCAACTCCAACGTTCCGGTTCTTACGCGGTTTTCAAAGAAGTAATTGGAGTTCTCAAAAGCCATAGACTGGTTGCTGAAGCGACCATAAGGCAATCTTGTGATTCCTGAAGTGCTACCGGTTACACTAAACCCACCTCCATTAGGAACGCTGGTAGAGTTAAGCGCAACGTCTTCAATGGCCATTAGGTCGCTGTATTTAGCGGTTAATCTGTGGGCATCAGTGATATTCCAGTCTAATTTCACCAACAGCTTTTTGTTTTCGCTACGGAAATTAGGGAAGTTGTCATAAGAGCCCGGGTTGTATCCAAACTTAGTCTGTAGGTAGTTAGAGACAGCTTGTAAATCTTCAACGGTAGTTCTGGAGATATTACCTGATCCAGATCCACCGGTAGGGCTCCAGGTGATTCCTGGCCGGGTTCCATCTTCAATTTCGCCGTTCAGGAAGAAGAACAATTTGTTTTTAATGATCGGGCCTCCAAGGGTGAAGCCATAGGTGTTGGTTTTGGCATCAATGATCTGGCTGCTGATGTCTCTTGTGCCAACTCTTGATCCTAAGAAGTCCTGGTTTCTGTAGTAGGTATAAGCAGAACCGTGGAAAGTGTTGGTACCACTTTTGGTTACCGCGTTGATACCGGCCCCTGTGAAGTTTGCCTGTCTAACGTCAAAAGGAGCAATGTTGATGGAAATTTGGTCATACGCCTCTATAGAGATTGGCTGGGCACCGCCACCTGGAAGTGGATCGCTTGACAAACCAAAGTTATTGTTAAGGTTGGCACCATCTACCTGAATGTTGTTATAGCGGTTGTCACGTCCGGCAAAGCTGTTGCCATTGGCGTTGCCCTGTGGGGTTAAACGGGTATAATCAGTAATACTTCTAGAGATGGTAGGCAAGGTTTGGATTTCTCTTGTCCCAACATTGGTCGCCGCACCGGTTCTGGCTGAATTTAGAACAGTCATTCTGTCTGTTTCAACCACAACTTCCTGTAATGCAGTACCTGATTCTGCCAGATTTGAGTTCACAATGTACGTTTCACCAAGTTTAAGCGAAACATTAGAGAAAACTTGGTTCTGGTAACCAATGTAAGAGACTTCAATAGTGTAAGGGCCACCAATACGGGCACTTGGAATGGTAAAGCGCCCCTCTGTGTTGGTAGAGGCTCCATAGATGGTGCCCGAAGGTTGGTGGGTCGCTTTCACGGTTGCTCCGATAAGTGCTTCACCTTTCGTATCCTGAACGGATCCGGTAATACTACTCGTTGTTACCTGTGCAAACAGTCCTGCCGTACAGAGTAACATGAGAAGTGTGGAAAGTAAAAACTTCTTCATAAAGGGTTTTTTTTGTGCAAAAGTAAAAAGGGTAAAAAGAAAAGCGGGTAAGGCTATTGTTAAGTTAACATTAAGATTGTTAACAGAACTGCTAAGAAAAGAAACTGCAGAATCCCTATAGGAGGAGAGCATTTTGTAGGTGGTCAGTGGATTGACAGCACAAAGATAGAGACTTAATTTATTTGTTAGGCAAGCAATTCTGAAACTTAATTTCAACGCTGTAATCAAGTTACGTCCCTCCTGCTAAGGTATTGCTAACACTTTTTCAAACTTGTTAATCAGTACTTATACCAACGCCCATATCATTACAGGATCAGTAATGATATGGGCGCGTTGTAGCAATTTTTTTAAAAGCGAAATTTATAAGACGGTGTAGTCTAAGGGCATGTTTGAAATTTGTCTTTGGTGCTGCTACTGGCCATAGCAAGAACCTGAGTTCGCACTTTTTGGGCCTCGTAGCACTGCTACGAGGCCTAAAAGGTGCTTCCGCAGAACCTTACTCTTTTCAGTTGAGCTTACCTGTCCAAAATTTAAACATGGAGCCTGTTTAGAGTTTTTCATTAACCGGTATTTTAAACAATTCCTCTGCGGCAGTGTACAGTTTAACCTCTTGTTTTTAGGCTAGTTTTATAATAACAGGCCAAAAACAAGAGGTTTAGCTGTACTCTGCCGCATGCAGATGCTTGTACCGTCGTTTTCAGGCTACTTTTATCAAAACAGGCCAGAAACTCTAAACAGCTTCATGCTCTAAATGTAAGGCCGCACGGCTTTCACAAATATCTTCTGATAGTAGGGACTAAATAGATTGTCTTCTTTCACGCCCAGCGAGGTAGAGGCGTGGATAAACCAGATCTCATCCTGGCTTTTCACTTCGGTGACCATGCCCACGTGCGTGATATTGTAGGCGCTTTTGGAGGAACTGAAGAAGACCAGGTCACCGGCCTGCAGTTCACGGGGAGAAATAGCAGACCCAAACTGGCTCTGCTCACCTGACGTGCGCGGCAGTTGTACGTCAATGGCCTGAAAAGAAGTACACAGCAGGCCTGAGCAGTCCATGCCTATGCGCGTGGTGCCCCCCAGTTGGTAAGGGGTGCCGGTGTAAGAGCGGGCCGCCTGAATAACCGTTGCAATGTCCCGGCGCACAGCACTGTTTTTGTTTCTGGGGATATGAATAGACTTAGGCGGTTTCCTGCCTTTGCTGCTGGAGATATGGATCTCTCTGAGAGGCTTTTTAGAGGAGCCGGAGCCACGGCGTGCCAGACGCTCTTTTTTCTTCAGTTCCGCAATTTCACTGGCAGAACGGTACTTCTCATTTGGTTTGCTGAAGGTGGAGTACGAAGACCTTCCGCAGGAGGCGATGAGCAGAGTAAGGCTCAAAAGAAGGAGAGAGGCTGTTTTTGATACGTTGTTCAAAGCTGTCTTGTGTCTGCGCATTTTCAATATCCATCAAAGATAAAGCATTCCACTTTTCAGTAAAATAGGTTGGGCTTCGTCTTTCGTTTACACTGTGTTTTTTTAAAAAGTATTCAGAAGACATCTTAGGTGTTGAGAACCCCTATGGTAACGGCTACAATAATAAAACCGTATCTGAAAAGATGCAGCCTATGTCTGTCTGGTGGTTAGTATGTTGGTAGTCAGGTGTTTTGTTTTGGGTTTTTTCTCTTGAAGCTGCTGAGGGAGCCTAAATCTCCAAGCCGTGTTTTAGGGCTGATTTTCAGAAAACAGCCTTAAAACACGGCATTAGGCGGTGCCCCGCAAAAAAGATACCGCCCGCCGTTCTGAGTAGTAGAGGCCTTTCCAGAAGTTCTCAGAAAACCCCACGTGGCCTCCGTCTTCGGGCATCTCCAGGTAAAAGTTTGGGTTCTGGCGGGCCTGCTCCACGGGGAAACACTCTTTGGAAAGGAAGGGGTCGTTCTGGGCGTTCACCAGCAGGGTAGGGACTTTTATGCGGTGCAGGTGAGCAACAGAGCTGCACCGCTCATAATAGTCGGCTGCGTTTTCAAAGCCGTGCATGGGGGCCGTGTAGCGGTCATCAAATTCTTCAAACGTGGTGATCTTCTCGTAGTCTGTCAAGTCCAGGTCAAAGCGCTGGGCTTTTTCCTTGAGCTTTTCATGCAATGACCTCAGAAACCGCTTCATGTAAATACGGTTGGCTGGTTTGGCCAACTGCAGGCAGGCGCTCTTCATGTGGCACGGCACAGAGAAAACCGCCGCCCGGGCCACCCGCGCCGGAACTTTGTCTGCCCATTGGCCCAGATAATTGAGCGTAAGATTTCCGCCCATGCTAAACCCCACCAAATAGACTGTTTTATAGCTGCCGCTGGTCAGGGCGTGGCGCACCACCAGATCCAGGTCTTCTACGGCACCCATGTGGTAAGAACGCAGCAGGTGGTTCGGCTCGCCGCTACAGCTCCTGAAATTCCAGGCCAGGGCGTCCCATCCGGCCTGGTTCATGGCCTGCACCATCCCTTTCATGTACGGCCGGTGAGTGTCGCCCTCCAACCCGTGCGATAAGACCACTAAACTGTCTGAGTTTACTTTAGACCAGTCCAGATCCAGAAAATCATGGTCTGGGGTGATGATCCTTTCCCGTGAGTACGTGACGGGCGGCATGCGCCGAAACGTACTGGGCAGTATGGTCTGTAAATGCCCGTTGAACAGATAGCGCGGACTTTTAGAAAAGGTAGAGGGAAGAAGCGGCATAAGGTTTTGTCCCCGTTGGCCTGCAGCGGGAACAGACAAAAGTAAGGCTTTTAACAAGCGGCCGCAACTTAGTGGAGTAGAATTGTAATATATCCACTCGTCGTGCTTTTGGAGGTGTTCACCGAGAACGGAAGTGGATAGACCTAAAATATACGAATAGTGAAAAGGTTGTCCTTATATTTGAATTATAATTAGTGAAAAGATAGTTTTTATACCTTAGTTCTATTTGAAAATGTATAGTAATAACGTAATAGAGAATATAATTAATTGTAGTAAGTTATCAGGAGAGTTATCACATGAGTTTATGTCTCCGGATCAGTTTCTTCAGTTAGCCAACGCTAAATTAGAATATCTGAAAGCACTGTACCGGAACCAGTTAGGTTATGAATCTGTAGCCGTTGCACCTGTAGCGGTACCTGCTTAGCCGCAGTACATTTTCGGCCTGTCAGCGTTTAGGCGCTGTTTCCAAGAAAACACCTCTAAAACAAGAGGCTTTCTGCTATTGCCAAGTCTTTTGCTTTAAGGGTGTTTTCTAACTGGTGCGCTAAACTTCTTCAATCTACTTCCTGATAGGCGACACAGGAAGGCGGGAGCTTTGAATCCGGGTATTTTGAAAGTGATGCTTCCACGCGGCCGAGAGGCGAGCGAGTATTCTGCCTTGGTGTATTCTTGCACCCACTATTGAATGATTGATGCACCTTGGAAGGAGGTGGTGCAGTGTCAGAACACACCCCAACCCCTCCCAGGAGGGGAATATGCCTTCTACTTTATGGCACGAATTAACTTCCGTGACTTTTTTAGGGTTCACGGTTTGAATCTACAGGTGTAAACATTCCCCTTCGCCCCCTTCAAAGGGGGAGTGTCTGCTTAACAAGCGGATTCATCTGAATAAGAAAGGAATGCGTGAGAGACAAGGCAGTGCCTGGTCTCTACGGACTCCATCATCACTACTGTTTCTGCTCCTTTCCCCATTTCCAGTCTTTCCCGAGCGCGCCTCGCTTTTGGCCATAGATAGGCAAAACTAAGAGAAGAGAACTTCTCAGGCCGAAAGGGCAGTGCGAGAGGGGAAGACGCGGCCCCGCGGCCGTGAGCGCATACCGCCAAAGATGAAACAATACAGCACTTGCACCCACGCAATAAGCGCACAAGCCAAGGGAACAGCATATTCCGAGCACAAACTAATCTCCCAAAAGAAGCCAAAGCGCAGAAACCAACAAACAGCAGTACTTGTCCAAAGGGAAGGCGAAAACAAAGGGACAAGCCAGCAAAACGTATTCAACGTAGCCTGTCTTACTCCTTGTCCTTGTTGCGCTTCTTTTTCTGTTTGTGCTTCACCACCTTGGCGTCTACGTAAAAGACAATCTCCTCGGCAATGTTGGTGGTGTGGTCGCCAATGCGTTCCAGCTTCCGGATGATGCCCGCCACTTTCAGGCTTTGGTAGATGTTGTCTGGGTTTGTCTGGAAGTATTGCATCAAGACCTTGTCGGTTTTGGCGTGGATCTTGTTCAGGCGCTTGTCCTGTTTGATGACTTGCCGGGCCAGTTCGGTGTTTTCTTCCAGAAACGCCTGGCGCACGTCGCGGAGCATGGCTTCAGTGGCCTCAAACATTTTCAGGAGACGGCTTTCTTCCAGCAGCGTAGGCTCTATGGGCGGGGTGGCTTCCTTGAGCATGCTGGCAATGCTTTCGGCGTAGTCCCCAATGCGCTCCAGGTTGGAGTTGATCTTGAGAATAGCCAGTACCCAGCGCAAATCTATGGCCACCGGATTGAACAGGGCGAAGATATTCTCGCACATGCGGTCAATCTTGATATCATAGGCGTTCACCTTCTTGCCGCTTTTGATCACCCGCCGCGCCAGTTCTTCGTCAGAAGAAAGCAGCGCCTCCTTGCCAGAGGTCAACTGAAAATCTACCAGTGTCCACATCTCCTCCACCTTGGTCTTGATCTGGAGAAGTTCTTTATCTAATTGATTCATATTTTATCTGGTTCTGCAGATGAAGGATGCCCGAAAACAAAAACTTGATGATGACAAGCAAACGGCTCCCAAAGATACTGCGTTTTAAGGCCGTTTTCTGAAAAACAGCCCTAAAACGGTAGGTTTCTCACCCAAAGCGGCCCGTAATGTAGTTTTGGGTGCGCTGGTCTTTGGGGTTGGTGAAAATGGTTTTGGTTTTGGCGTATTCCACCAGTTCGCCCAGGTAGAAGAACGCGGTGTGGTCGCTCACCCGGCCGGCCTGCTGCATGTTGTGCGTCACAATCACAATGGTGTAATTCTCTTTGAGCTGGTGGATGAGCTCCTCAATCTTGGCGGTGGAGAGCGGATCCAGGGCCGAGGCCGGTTCATCCATCAACAGCACCGAGGGTTCAATGGCCAGCGCCCGCGCAATGCACAGCCGCTGCTGCTGCCCCCCAGATAACTCAAACGCCGATTTCTTCAGCTTGTCCTTCACCTCGTCCCACAGGGCGGCCTGCTGCAAAGACCGCTCCACGCGCTCCTCAATAAACTGCTTGTCTTTGGTGCCGTTCACCCGCAGGCCGTAGGCCACGTTCTCGAAGATGGATTTAGGGAACGGGTTGGGCTTCTGGAACACCATGCCCACGTGCTTGCGCAGGTCGTCTACCTGTATGTTGGTCTTGTAGATGTCCACGCCGTCAATCAAGATGTCGCCCTCAATCTTCACGCCGTCAATCAGGTCGTTCATGCGGTTGAAGCACCGCAGGTACGTAGACTTGCCGCAACCTGAGGGGCCAATGAAAGCCGTCACCTGGTTTTTTCTCATGGCCATGGTAATGCCCTTGAGCGCATGGAAATCGCCGTAGTAGAGGTGAACGTCTTTGGTTTCTACACTATTCATAGTATTCTTAGAGAAAGCAGCGGAAAGAGATGTTTTCAGGCCAATTTCTGAAAAATAGCCTGAAAACAGGTTAGAGCTTGTTTGAATTTCAGGTTTGCTGGCGAAAAAAAACAGAAAAAGGCAAACGCAGGTTCTTTTTATGGCCGTTTGCAGCGCAAAGATAAAATTCAAACATGCTTTTAGTTCATTTTAACTTTTTTACCGTAATAGCGGCGCAGCCAGTTGGCCAGCAGGTTCACCAGCAACACAATCACAATGAGCACGAAGGCCGTTCCGTAGGCCATGGCGCGGGAAGCCTCAATGTTGGTGCCGCTGGTAGAGATCACGTACAAGTGGTACGGCAAGGCCATGACCTGGTCAAAGATGCTGTTGGGCAGTTTGGGCAGAAAGTAAGCGGCTACCGTGAACAGGATGGGCGCCGTTTCGCCAGAAACCCGGCCAATGGAAAGAATCAAACCGGTAATGATGTTGGGGAAGGCCATGGGCAGCACCACGCGGCTGGTGGTCTGCCATTTGGTGGCCCCCAAGGCCAGCGAGCCTACCCTAAAGGAATTGTCAATGGACTTCAGGGCCTCCTCTGTGGTTCTGATCACCACCGGCAACGCCAGCAGACCCAACGTGAGCGAACCGGCCAGAATAGAGTCGCCAAACCCTAGCTGGTTCACAAACAGGGTCATCCCGAACAAACCGAACACAATGGACGGCACCCCGGCCAGGTTGTTGGTCATCAGTTTCACAAACCGCTTGAGCCAGCTGTCCTTGGCGTACTCGTTGATGTAGATGCCCGAGAGAACCCCAATGGGGAAAGCGAACAGCATGCTGCCCACCACCAGCCACAGCGTACCCACAATGGCCGGCAGAATACCGCCCTCAGTCATGCCTTCGCGGGGCATCTGGGTGAGGAACTCCCAGCTGATGACCGAAATACCCTGAACCAGGATAAAGCCCAGAATCACGAGCAGGATGGCGACCACCGAGAAACTCAGCAGCCGGAAGACAAAGAAAGCGATGCTTTGGGAAAGCTTCTTGCTTTTATGCGACGGGGAAGGGGTTCCGAAGGCCATGGCTTATCTGTTTTCTTTCTTTTTAGCCGACACGAAATCGACGGTGAGGTTAATGGCCAGCGTCATCAGGAACAGGATGCAGCCTAGTGCGAAGAGTGCCTGGTAGTGGATGCCGCCCTGCGGGGCCTCGCCCAACTCGGCGGCGATGGTGGCCGGAATGGTGCGCACCGGCTCCAGGAATGTGTGCGGAATCACGGAGGCGTTGCCCGTCACCATCAGCACCGCCATGGTCTCGCCAATGGCGCGGCCAATGCCCAGAATGGCGGCCGTGGAGATGCCCGAGACTGAGTACGGAATAATGACTTTGTAGATGGTCTGCCACTTGTTCGCGCCCAAGGCCAGGCTGGCTTCCTTCATGGCACGGGGCGTGGTGCGCATGGCATCCTCAGACACCGAGATGATGGTGGGCAGCGCCATAATGCCCAGCACAATGCTACCCGCCAGAGCGGTTTCCCCCACCGGCAACCCAAACACATCCTGGATGAGCGGCACAATCACCACCAACCCGAAGAACCCGTATACTACCGACGGAATACCGGCCAGCAGCTCAATCACAGGCTTCAGGAAATTCCGGACTTTGGGGTCGGCGATCTCGGCAAGGTAAATGGCGGTGGCCAAGCCCAGCGGCAAGGCAATAAGGATGGCCCCCAAACTTACCCAGAGCGTGCCCAGAATAAGCGGCAAAACGCCCAGCTGCACGGCGGGCTGAATGGTGGGGTACCACTGCCTACCCGCCAGGAAGTCGCCCAAGGAGATGTTGGCCAGTTCTATTCTTTTGCCCGGGAAGTTATGGGCCAGGTATTCATCTGGGAAATACGCCAGAATATGGGGGTCTTTGGCCACCACTTCGTTTATGCGCTGGGGCAGAAAGGCAAAGTCGGGGCCCAGTTGCTCCTCGGTGTAATACGCCGTGATGTCGTCAATCTCGAACAGCTTGATGGGCGCGTTGGCCCCGCCCACCTCCTGCCAGTTGGTGATTTCCTGGTCAAAGATGTCCTTCACCTGGGCCGCCGACAGTTCGCTTACCTGGTTTTGCCGGTTCACGGCCAGCAGGGAGCCCTCCGCCACCGGCGTCTGGCTGAAAATGCCCAAGCCTTCTTTGAAGAGGTAGAACACGATCAGGAGCACGGTGATGCTGGTCACCAGGCCGCTGGCGGTGATGACCCCTTCTATGAGTTTTTCGCCCAGTTTGTGGAAGTTCCGTTTCAAGAGAGTGAATTTAAGAAGTGTAAACCTACTAACCTAACGGAATGTACCCCGTTTCCTGCACCGTTTTCTGGCCTTCGGCCGAGAGGATGTAGTCCACGAAAGATTTTACTCTGCCCGCTACGGTGGCGTCATAGAAGAAGTACAGCGGGCGCGAGATAGGGTAGCTTTTGTCTTTGGCGGCCTCCATGCTAGGGGCCACAAAGGTTTTGCCCTGGTCATACGACACCTTCAGCGACTTCACCTGCTTGGTTTCATAGGCCAGGCCAATGTAGCCAATGGCACCCGGGGTCTGGCTCACCGACTGCACAATGGAGCCGGTGGCGGGCATCATGAGAATGCCGTTGGCATAGTTTTTCTTGTCCATCACGTGCTCCTTGAAGAACTCATAGGTGCCAGAGCTGGTCTCGCGCGAGTAGGCCACAATCTTTTCATCGGCCCCGCCCACTTCTTTCCAGTTGGCGATCTTGCCGGTAAAGATGCCTTCCAGTTGCTCGCGGGTCAGTTGGTTTACCTTGTTGTTGGGGTGCACAATAATGGAGAGGGCATCATAGGCAATGAGCACTTCCTGCACGTCTATCTTGGCGGCTTTCAGTTTCAGTTTCTCTTCGGTTTTCAGGCCGCGGGAGGCCATGGCCAGGTCGGTGGTGCCTTCCTGCATGGCGGCCAGGCCCACCCCGGTTCCGCCGCCCACTACCGTAATGGAAGCGTCTGGGTTTTTGGCCATGTACCGCTCGGCCTGCTGTTGGGCCAGCGGCAGCACGGTGTCACTGCCTTTGATGGTGATGGACGTGGCGGAGCCCGCGTTCCCTGACCCCGAAGCGGTGGTCTGGTTTGTCTCGCCGTCCCGGCTGCAGGCTCCCAGCAGCAGACTGGCAACCAAGAGGCCGCTCAGCCTGGTTTTGAGTAAATTGAAGGGCATGGTAGTTTTCATGGTGGTACGTCTTATGGAAAGTAATACGGTTAAAAATTAAATTGGGCTTGAAGCCGCAGGAGTTGGCCGTGCTGGTGGTTGTCCAGGGTTCTGCTGTCTTGGGTGGTGCGGTCTGAGATGGTGTATTGCGCCGCCAGCTCAAAGTGGGAAAGAGGTTGCCATTCTACGCCAATCTCAGTTTCATATACTTTGCTGTACCGGGCATCGGTCTCGGTCTTTTTGCCGCCCTCATAGAATTGGGCTTTCACGAAGGGGATAAGGTAGTGGCGGCCTAGTTTCGCCGCGTACATGGCCTGGGCGTACCCGCCTTGCAGCGATTTGGTTTGGATGGTGCCGGTGGCCGGGTCAAACTCGGGGCCTTCGCCTACGTTGTACTCGGCCTGGAGGCCGAAGGGCTGCGGGTACACCACCACGCTGGCGGCTACGCGGCGGTCAGTGAAATCGCCGCCTTTGATGGCCGTACTGCTTAGCTGGTCGGGCGTAACGGTGTAAAGGCCAGTGTAAGCTTGCAGGCCGGGTTCTATGATTTGGCCGTTCTTCAGCGCGAAAGGGTAGGAGACCCGCGCTACCACGTGCTGGTTGTTGTTGGCTTCCTGCCGGTTGGCTGTCTGCCCGTTGTAGAGGCCCAGACCGAACACCCCGTAGTCGCCGGAGCCCTTGAGGCGGCTGTTGGCCAGTTCTTTGAAGCGTTTCCTGATATACACCGGGGCCCAGTAAAACATAATGCCCAGGTCGCGCTCATTGGGCAAGGCGCTGTTCAAGGCATCATTGCGGTCTAGGGTCAGGCGGTTCTGGCTGGATTGCATGTTCTCAAACCCGTAGGGGATCTTGCTTTGGCCCACCCGCAGCCTAAACGTTTTCTCCCGGTCTAAGGACAAGTCAAAATACGCATCTCTTAACTGAACGAAATGGATGGTGGAACTACCCGTAGGGGTAGAGGCGAAATCGGGCTGAAGGTAGATGTAGACCCGGTCGTGCACGTCTCCGCTGAATACCAACCGGGCTCTTCTAATCAGGAAACCCCCTTTGTCGCCCACCGATTTGTCATACTCCGTCTTTAGGGCCGGGTTCGTTTCCAGCAACCGGTTGTACCGGATCTGCACATAGCCCCTCAATGAGATTTTGTCATACCAATGGGTAGATTTTGGGGCGGAAGCCGTAGATGCCCCTACGGCAGAAGTAGTCACCACTGAGTCTTTGACCGGAGTTGTCTGAGCCTTGGCGTCCCTTTGCGAAAGTGTCAAAACAGTGATAAGAATAAAACCCAACGCATACGGGCGCCCAGGCATTCTTTTGTTTATGGGTGAGAACATAAGCAAAATGAATGGTTAACGTTTGCCTATTCGCTGCTCTGGAAAGTCCTTGTCCAAAAGGCGTTGGCGTGCAGTAGCCATGAAAGGAGGGAAGGAAGTCTAAACGTTTTTCAGGCTTCGGTTTGCCCATGTCTCTACACCCGTAGTCAGCAGGGTAGAACTTCCATGAATTGCTGCAAAAGTAGGGGGATAGTATTGCCTGAGTGTTACTGCTATGTTATGTAATTGTTAAGAAAGACACTGGAGGAATAGGGTGATTTTAGGCTGAAGCATTTTACCTGCTTCTTAGAATTTGAAGGCATTCTGGGTAACAGGCGCGGGGAAAGTCTGCTGAAAATACCGCTATTGGCGCATTAAGCGTCTACCTGGAGCTGGCTTCTTTAGAGAGGGGAGGTGTTCCTCTGATGTAGCGATTAGGTTGGTGCATGCCGTTTGTTGTTCCTTTGGCTTGTCTGCTTTGAGCTTGGATATTAGTTTGTGCATGCAGTTCGCTGTTCCCTTGGCTTGTCTGCTTTTTGCGTGGGTGCAAGTGCGTCTCTTTGCATAGTGGTCGGTAAGCGCTCACGGCCGCGAGGCCCCGTCTTCCCCTCTCGCACTGCCCTTTCGGCCTGAGAAGTCCTTTGCTCTTAGTTCAAGTCTATCTATGGCCAAAAGCGAGGCGCGCTCGGGGAAGACTGGAACTGGGGAAAGTAGCAAGTGCAGTTGTTGAGCGGCTGTTAGTTGTACTTGTCTTATTCCCCTGTAAAGCCGTATTCCCCTCCTCGGAGGGGCAGGGGTGGGTTCTGTTTCGCTCCGCAATACCGCTTGCTCAAAAGACCTCGGAGTGTCTGCAAGACCTGCGAGCGTCTCCGCCAATTCCGTTTCAAGCCTGTTTTCCCAAAATCTCCTTTAGAACACGTTACCTTCTACAGCAGATACTCCCCCTTTGAAGGGGGCGAACGGGGGATGTTTACACCTGCTGATCCACGTACTGCTGGTACGAACGCAATACCGCCAACTCAACAAGACCCCGTAGCGTGCGCAGCTCCTACGAGTGTCTGCGCCGATGCCGTTTCCAGCCCACTTTCTGTAAAACAAGCCTAAAACGCTGGAGCGAAGGGAGGATGTCTGCCCCTGCAGGAAAACCAGCCGTAGAAAGCAATGCGTGTAGGAGACAAGGCAGTGCCTGGTCTCTACCGTGGTCTCTAATTTACCTGGATAACTTCTCCCTGATGGGAGATTAACAGCGCCCCTGCCATTTATGGCCCGTTTTCCTTAAACCAGCCCCGAAACGCAGCAGCGGGTTCCCCCTCACTACTGAAGAGGGAGCTAGGGGGGAGACTCCTGCATAAGGTCAGTTAGTGAGAGTATTTGCCGTTCGCCGCCAAGATCCTTCCAAGATGGCAACATAGTCTGCCTCTGTACTTAGCACCCAAAATAAGTGCCCAAAGATGGGCTAACTAAAATTAGTTTATAACTGACAGAAACCGGTGAATGCAATTTGAGGTATGCATATAAAATCTTATATTCAATATTCAATAATATATCCTTGGGGAAAGCGCCACGTTAGTCATCTGCTGTTATGGGGAAAACAATATTCATTCTTGAGCCTTACGTTACCATCAGTTTAGATCCTGAGACCCATATTCTGTACGTTGACTGGTGGGGAGACATCACCAAGCAGAACGTGTTGGACGGATGCCAACTTCTCCTGGGGATGTTGGAAAAGGAGAGGTGTAACATGATTCTCAACAATAATGCAAATGTAACCTCCCACTGGAAAGCCGCCGCTATCTGGGCGGCTACCATCGGGTTTCTGCAGCTAGACAAAACTACCTGTACGTACTTTGCGTGGGTAAAGCCTCCCAAAAGTAATTTATCCGCAGACTACGTCCTGCGCCTTGATATCCTGAATGTGCAGGTTCAAGTTTTTGACAGCCAATTAGCCGCTGAACGGTGGCTCCTTTTGCAACAACAGAAAGCAACTCATAAAAAGAAGCCCGTGGAGGTGGAGTAAGAGCTTGTTTAAATTTCAGGTTTGCAGGCTCAACTAACCAGAGAAAGGTTCTGCAGAAACGTTTTTTGAGCAGCGTAGCAGCGCTACGGTGCGATAAAAAGGCGAATGCAGGTTCTTTTTATGGTCATTTGCAGCGCAAAGATGAAATTTAAACATGCTCTAAGTGCAGGCTTTTGAGATTGTTTCTTATAAACTGACCTGACGCAGAAAGAGCCTCACCCCAGTTCCTCCCCTACGGAGAGAGAAACTGGGGTGAGGCGTCTCGGGGCTGTTTTGCGGAAAACGGGCCGGAAACGGCATTGGCGCAGACGCTCGCAGGTCTAAAGACGCTACAAGGTCTTTAGAGCAGGCGGCATCACAGAAGCAAGCAGTTAGAAAGAAAGTACTGGCGCGAGGCTCCAGTCTCGTGCCACGGGATGAAGCGAGTTTCCAGACGCGCCGGGAACCACCGGCAGGATTGCGGAACACCAGTAATAAACTTCAGTTTTGCTCAAAGAACGTTAGTGTGGATCAGTCGCACGAAGCTTTAGGTCAACCCTTCGTTGCTGCGCTGTTAATATTTATAAGTACGGAGACAGCTTACTTTATACAATTTGTTTTCCTGGAAAGATCTTGTGGGCGAACTAGCAAAGCTTTGTTTAGGCGCTACTACCGCTCGCCACCGAGATCCTTTCAGGATGACAAGGAGAAGGGAAGATATACTTCTTTCTGTTTACTTAACCCAAGTTGCGGTTTGCAAGCTGGGTAAATGTATAGCTCTAACTTTACCCATCCCTCCTGGGAGCTCATCTTATAGGGAAAAAACAGTAGCCATTTTAATGAAAGAAAAGGCGCTTTCTACCCTTCCCGCTCTATCAGATTTCCAATCCCGAACAGCAAAGTTAGTAAAAGTCTCCCTACAAGATGGGCCTCGGAGGGGTAGGGGTAGGTTAATGTTCAATATCGTGAGTAAATCGCAACTTGAGTTACTTACTTAGCTCAAACGTGTCTGAGAGGCGAGCGAGGGTATTCAGTATTTTGAAAAGACTACCCACCCTTTTTTGCAAAAGTAGCCTTCAAATGGCACAAACGGACGCTTGCGTCATGGGCTGAACCTTTTGTTTCTAACCTTAGCAAGAGCTTGTTTAATGAAGCAGAAGGATTTAGAAACCAGTCCCCATTGTTGGTGTTCTCAAACAATCCAGAAAGAGGAGCCGTTCCGCTCTCTGGCGGGAACACACAGCAAGGGCGAGAGTCCTCCTGGTCTTTGCCAAGCAGGCTCATAGCTTGCCAAAACGGGTTTTAAAGTACTGCTATGAACCTGTTTATAGATCATGTTTATAGTCTTTCATTAACTGGCATTTAAAGCAATTCCTCTGGTGCAGGCGTGGGCTTACGCCATCGTTTTTAGGCTACTTTTATGGAAACAGGCCAAAAACAAGAGGTTTATCTGTATACTGCCGCAAGCATCTGCTCATGCCGCCGTTTTCTGCCTGTTTTCATGAAAACAGGCAGAAAACCCTGAATAGCTTCTATTCTGTATTTTGGCCTTCCCTCCCTTCCATACAGTATTTTGTAACTATTTTGTGCCGGGCTCAGTACTTACACCAAAGCGAAACATATAAGTAGAAGATCAAAAAATGGAGGTAGCATTGTTGTTTCTGTATGGGGTGATAGGTGCTACCTTGGGAGTATCTATAGCTGTCTTGGTAAAGAAAGCCGTTGTTGCTCTCTTCGGCAAAAGTGCTGTAAGCATAGGGATCAGCTATAGCCTTCTTCTCCTGGGAGTCATCGTATTGCTGAGTACTAACCACAGCAAGGTAGAAAGCTTTGTTTCCTCTATCATGGCAGATAAAGAAGTATCCTTCCCTGCCACGCAGCAAGGCGTTTAGGAAGCCTTGAACTAGAAAGCATTCTGGTCTCCCCTAATGGCTTTCCAAACCGTTAAGAAAACAATCTTTATATCCAGAAGTAAAGACCAGTTCTCCAAGTACCAAATATCGGCGGTGACTCTCTGCTTCATGCTCTCGGTGTCCTTCGTCTCACCCCTGAAGCCGTTTACCTGGGCCCAGCCAGAAATGCCCGGCGTAAGGTAATGGCGCACCATGTACTCATCTATCAGGGCTGAATAATCTTGGGTATGCTTGACCATGTGGGGACGTGGGCCAATCACCGACATGTCTCCCAGGAACACATTCACAAACTGCGGTAACTCATCAATGCTCGTCTTCCGGATAAATGCTCCTACTCTGGTAATTCTGGCATCTCCCTTAAAGGCTTGTTTCTGATCAGAATCATGGTTAACCGTCATGCTCCTGAACTTATAACAATAGAAAGGCCTGTTATAAGTGCCCGAACGTATTTGCCTGAAAAAGACCGGGCCTCTGGACTCCAGTTTGATGATTAAAGTCATCAAAGGAATCAACCAGCTCAAGATAAATACCATTACAAACAGAGAGACCGCAATATCAAAGGCCCGTTTCACCAGCCTGTTCGCCCGGTTTTCCAAGGGCTCCTGTCTTTGGGTGATAATAGGGATATGGCCGTAGATATCAACCAATACATTCTTGTCAAAGAAATACTTTACGTCTGGAACCAACCTAAAGCGGATCATATGCTTATCTGATTCATGCATGAGGATTTTCACCTTCTCTATCTGGGAATCAGGGAGGGCGCAGAATATCTCAGAAATGGCGTTGGTCTGTGCGTAGGCAAAGCAATCATCTATGGTGCCTAAAGTATCAGTCCCATGTACGGCGTCGTCAAAAAAGCCCTCCACCTTATAGCCTAAGTGGGGGGTTCTGTCTATATGGGCACGCAGTTGCCTTCCAGCCTCGCCACTCCCAATGATGACTATTTTCTTATAGTCAATCAGGAGGTGGCGTTTCATCTTGCGGAAAACCAGGAAGGAAAATTTCGTTACTAAAATAACCGAAACGAATAAGAATGAGCTAATCCAGATAAAATCAAAGGAGAACGTCAAATGCGGGAGGGCGGCCTTTAAGATAAAGGTGCCTAATAAGTAAAGAACTGAGGCTATTCCGGCGGCTTTGAGAGTAGGTATCGCCTCCCTGCTGATGACATTCTCATACAGCCCCATCAAGTTTGCGCAGTAGAACCAGAGTAGGTTGCATAACAGGAAGTTCAGTTTGAACTGATCTGGCAGGCCTGTTTCTAAATGGAGCGGATTGCTGATCAATAATCCAGCAAACAAGCAGGCGTTGAGCAGGATGTAATCAATGGATAGACTTATCCACTTAAAGAAAGTCCCGTATTTGTATGACATAATAAAATATTGAATATGTATTGTGCGCTGTTCTCTTTATAGTAGCCGGGGGAGCTTCTTTGTGAGGCGAATATGCAAAGTAAAAAATATAAATCAAAGCATATTTTATTGATTTTAACTAATATTATTCAGATGTAAGGGCTATGATAGTTATTGTTATATAAATATTCCATGTTTAATAGAGGAGTGTCTATTTTTTAGACTGAGAGTAAATCATGATAATAGTTAGAATTAATTTATAAAGTTTTATTAGATAGTGATTTTGTAAACGCAATAGCTATATTATTTTGTTTGAATGGCGAAAATCAGAATTGCTATATTGTTGGATTATAGATGTAAGTAATATATTATCTGATAGGAACGGGAATGGTTGAGATACTAGTAAGCCATCATAAAACATCGGGAAACTCATGCTCTATTTTATGAGTTTTTAAAAAAAGTCAGTGAACCAGTGGAATTGTCTTTTTTTTTATAGAGTTTTACCCTTCAAAGATTTAGAATGACAATAAAGCCTTCGTGCATCTCCCCATCTGTATACGGCATACTATATCTCATTCCTTTATAAGAGAAGCGCACCTTTTTGAAAATAAGTGATTCTATATATTGCTTCAAAAAGAGTAGCAGATAGATAAAACCATATTATACTTTAAAACATACAATAAAGCAAATTTAGAAATGAAGAAAGCACTGGTAACAGGGATCACGGGGCAGGACGGCGCATATTTAGCAGAACTGTTGTTGAGCAAGGGCTATGAAGTGCATGGCATCAAAAGGAGAAGTTCTCTTTTTAATACAGATAGGATAGACCATCTGTACCAAGACCCACACGAAGAAAACGTAAAATTTAAACTGCACTACGGTGATTTAAGTGACTCCACTAATATTATCCGGATCATCCAACAGGTGCAGCCAGACGAGATCTATAACCTGGGAGCCATGAGCCATGTGCAGGTAAGCTTTGAGACTCCGGAATATACGGCTAACGCCGATGGAATCGGGACGCTTCGTATTTTAGAAGCGGTAAGATTGTTAGGCCTAACAGAGAAAACCCGTATCTACCAGGCTTCCACCTCAGAACTGTACGGTTTGGTGCAGGCGGTGCCCCAGTCAGAAACTACTCCTTTTTATCCCCGTTCACCGTATGCAGTAGCCAAATTGTATGGGTATTGGATCACGGTAAATTATAGAGAGGCGTACAACATGTATGCCTGCAATGGCATTCTGTTTAACCATGAAAGCCCCTTAAGGGGCGAAACGTTTGTTACCCGTAAAATCACCCGCGGTGCCGCCAAAATAGCGTTGGGCTTACAAAATAAATTGTTTTTAGGTAATCTGGATGCCCGCCGCGACTGGGGGCACGCCAAAGATTACGTAGAGGCCATGTACCTCATCTTGCAGCAGGATCAACCGCAAGATTACGTGATTGCTACAGGCGTTACTACTACCGTCCGTGATTTCGTGAAGATGGCCTTTGCCGAAGCAGGCATTGAACTTGAGTTTGAAGGCGAGGGAGTAGATGAAAAAGGTATTGTGGTGTCTTGCTCAAATCCTGATTACCTGGTGGAAATTGGCACCGAAGTAGTAGCCGTAGACCCCCGGTATTTCCGCCCGACAGAAGTAGAGCTTTTGATTGGCGACCCAACCAAAGCGAAAACCTTACTAGGATGGGAGCCTAAATATGATTTGCCAGCATTGGTAAAGGAAATGATGGCCTCAGACATTGAAAATTTCCTAAGAGAGAAAACCTTGCAGGATGCGGGCTATAAAGTAAGAAACCAATACGAATAAATGCAGCCTCAGGATAAAATCTATGTTGCCGGCCATAGAGGAATGGTGGGCTCAGCCATCATCAGGAGATTAGAGAAGGACGGCTTTACGAACATTGTGGTGCGTACCTCCAAAGAATTAGATTTGCGTGATCAGCTACAAGTAAATGAGTTCTTTGCGGCAGAAAAACCAGAATATGTTTTTCTTGCAGCAGCAAAGGTGGGTGGGATTGTGGCTAATAATACGTATCGGGCAGAGTTCCTGTATGATAACCTCATGATCCAGAGCAATGTTATTCATGCTTCGTATATAAATGAGGTGAAAAAGCTGATGTTCCTGGGTTCTTCCTGCATCTATCCTAAACTGGCTCCTCAGCCTTTGAAAGAAGAATACTTGTTAACAGGTGAGTTGGAGCATACCAATGAGCCATACGCTATAGCCAAGATAGCAGGGATTAAACTTTGTGACGCGTACCGGAGCCAATATGGTTGTAATTTCATATCTGTGATGCCTACCAATTTGTATGGGCCAAATGATAATTATGATCTGCAGAACTCCCATGTGTTACCCGCATTGATCCGGAAGTTCATTATGGCCAAGGATAATAAGGAGCCATTTGTGCAAATCTGGGGAAGTGGCACCCCCAAGCGGGAGTTTTTACATGCTGATGATTTAGCCGATGCTTGTTTTCACCTGATGCAAACGTACAATGAAGCTGGGTTAGTGAATATTGGAGTAGGAGAAGATATTTCTATTCTTGACCTGGCTTATCTCATTAAAGACACAGTAGGGTACAAAGGCCAAATTTTAGTGAACCCAACTAAGCCAGATGGTACTCCCAGAAAGCTAATGGATGTATCTAAACTTAAATCCTTTGGCTGGAAAGCAAAAATCTCTTTGGAAGAGGGAATTAGAAAGGTATTAGCTGAGATAAAAGACAAGGATAGGCTCCAGTGGAAACAAGAGGCTGCTTTGGCGGGTAGCTTATGAAATTTGTTAAATAAGTTTACCGAAGGATAGCTGAAAATGATTAAAGCAACAATAGCTCCATTGGGTATCAATGGAGCTATTGTTGCTTTAATCATTTTCAGCTAATTGCAGTAGTTTGCTTAACTAGATCCAAAGCAATCATTTTCCAAAAGAGTTTAGAGTATAATTAATAGAGACTTGCACTACTTCATACTTAAATTCATCCAAACTAGACTGCTGCCTAACTCCTATATGATTCAACCCATGCATAAAACGAGTATCAATTATTAAATTATTATGTATTTGTACCTCTAAGCCAGCAGTAAGCCCTAAACTCCTTTCTTCTGTATCATGAGTTGTGTTAGTAAAAGTTTTATTGTCTGATTGCTTAGCCTCAATTAATAACTCAACTTGAGGGCCTGCTACAAGCGATAGGTTCGATAATATTTTATACTTTAGAAGAAAGGGTAATGATAAATATGATTGCTTGTAATTGATTCCAGTGCTTTGTACTTTTCCTCTGATTGAAGTATACACGTACTCCTGTTGTAAAGATAGTCTTTCAATAAGGGGGACTTCTAAGAAGAATCCAGCCAAAAGACCAAGTTTCCAAGATGATTCAATTGGAGAAGAGGGCTTAGGAAACCCTTTGTCGAAATTCATGTGAGCATAGTTGATTCCCGCTTTAATTCCAAAACCAACACTCTTAGTAGAGTTAAGTATAACCTGATTCGATCTAAGAGGTTGATTTATGTCTTGTTCTTCTAAAAAGTTTACATCCGAAATTTTAGATTGTTGTGGTGTAATACTTTGAGCACTTGCTGCAAATGGGTCAAGAAGTAAAAGAAAGCCCAATAGCCTCTTTTTTGCAATAGCTTTATAAACAGAAGCTAGAAACATGGAAATCAATTGTTGAATTTATTTGCATTGCTCTTGATAAGAATTAAATGATTTTTATCAAGAGCAATGCAAATTCTATACTGTTTAAAGAAAATTGAATTATTTAAGGAGAATTTCTTGTTCAAAAGAACTCATTATGCTATCTATGGAAAGATGCCCCTCTGCGTAAGCACGCGCATTAGAAGATATTATGTCTTTATCAATAACGAATAGAGCTTTTCTGATACCTTCATTTAGTGCTTCCTGGTTTTCAGCCTCTACAAGTATTCCCATGTTGTAGTGAGAAACTAAAGAGTGCAATCCTGATTCCTTTGTTGCAGTTATTAGGGCCATACCACCAATGGCTAAAATAGTATTCAATTTAGAGGGCATCACTAAATCACTAGCATTAGCTTTTTGGATTACTAAATGCACATCAGCTACGTTTAAAAATCTATTGAATTTTTCAACGGGTTGTAAAGGGAAAAAGATGACGTTATTTAAATTCAATGTCAAGGCTAGGTTCTGCAGCTTTTCCTTATAGGGACCTGAGCCACAAATTAAGAATTTGATTTCTTTGTATTGCTGAAACTGCTGGGCAGCATACAAAATGGATTCAATGCCTTGCTTTTCACCTATGGCACCAGAATACAATAGTATTTTGGATTTTGTATCAAAACCAAACTCTTGCTTTATCTCTTTTCTGTTTTCAATGGGGTAAAATTGTGTCAGGTCAGTTGAATTCAAAAATAGCGCTACTTCTTTGTTCGCTTTCACCTTTAATTTCGTAACCATGCCGGCTCCAACACTGGTGATTACATCACTTTGGTCAAAAATATATTTTTCTAGCCTGAACATTGAATTAATAACACCCTTTGATTTGATCATGTTCAAGTCTCGGGCGGCCTCAATTTGCATGTCATGAATATGGTAAATTAGCTTTGACTTTCGTGCCTTTTTATAGAAGATTCCTAGTAACCCAATTAAGAAAGAAGGTGCGATAGTGATAACAGAATCAAATTTCTTTCTAGGAAGTAGTTGAATCAGTTTCAAGCAAGCAGATAGTAGGAATGAGAGGTCAAGTAATATGCGTTTTATGCCTGTGGGCTTAGCTGGGACATAGATGGGACAACGGTATATTTTTATTTTACCTCCTGATTCAAAATTAATGTTTTCTGTTTTATACCAATATTTATTTTTATCATAAGGAGGTTGTACTTTCCAAAAAGGGTAATATGGATAGGTAGTTATAACAGTGCAATCATAACCCCTCTTTGCTAACCAAGTAATCATTTCCCCACTGTATTTCCCAATGCCAGTTGGTTCTGGGTGATAGTTGTATCCAATCAAAAGTATACGGTTTTTCATCAGGTGCTGTTTAAATTAAATCAGGACTATCATATTTGTGTAATTACTTAGAATGATAAGATGAAATTGTATTCAAAATATTATTGATTATATACCGCATTGTTCTATTAATCACTAAATTGTAGTTTTATAATCCCGAACCCACTTTATAGTGAGAGGAATGATAGAATCATAAATATCTTGCCATGGTATAACACTAATATTAGTCCTTGCATTAAGTCTAGAATTAAATATATGAGTTTTTTAGTTTAACTAGGTAAGGACATTCAGAGTTGGTACAGTAAACTATTTAAAAAATATCTTGAATATGTTTTATTATACTTAATTTTATCTTTGTTATTATGTCATAATCCATTCAAAAGATTGCTGTGGTTATAAGTCTTCGCATATAAAAGATTGTATTTTATGTACAATCCTACACTTTAAATAGAATATGTTCCAAGTAAATCATTTCTTTAATAAACTATGTTGCAGAATCACCATCTGTTATATTAAATTATATTTCTCAAATGCATGTGACTCTCATGATAATCTAGTTAAGATTAGGCTATTTGGCATTATCCAATAATAGAATTAAAAACTTGTTTGCGCCAAATATGATGTGGATTAATATTGTCATAGGTCTGAGGAATATAAATAGGCGCTTGTATAAATAGAAGGTGTATGAGCTGACTTCTTTGAGTTTGCTAATTTACAGCGATAACTAGTAATCTAATATAAATTAGATATATTTAATTTATAAATGGTTTTATAGTTTTAAATCATGTACTCAACTCAGCGACATTTGACTGTAGTTGCTAATTATATCATTAACCTTGTTTGAATTTATGTATTTTAATCTAATGCTTGTTGGGGGGTTACATGGCATTATAATAAAACCGATTTTATTCTATAAGATTTATTATTACAAGGTATATAGAAAAATATAATTACATTTATAATGCTAAATAAATAAAATAAAATTTAGTGCTCAGCCAATGTTTATTGTATTCTATAAATAGTAACTTCGTTTATAAAACATTTTATATTTAAAAGATTTTGATAAGGTAAATACCTGTAAATATTGATTGTTTGATAAATTTATTAATATACTTGAATAGAAAGTTAATGATATTCCTAACTGACTACTCAAGTATATTAATATTTATAATGATTTTTTAATCAATCGTATAAAAAATCCATTGCAAAAATGTTGTGAAGGATCTGAAGTAATGGTTAAAATTATTTACGTTCTAAGACTACATTCTCCATTATAAGCATATCCATTTTAGTGCGAAGAAAACAGTCTAATGCCTCTAATGGAGTATTTACAATAGGTTCGTTTTCATTAAAAGATGTATTTAATAAAATAGGTACTCCTGTTTTAGAATTGAAATTACTAATTAGTTTGTAATATTTAGGATTGTTAATCTTATCTACAGTTTGTAGTCTGCCAGTTCCATCAACATGAGTTACAGCAGGAATAATACTGTGTTTTGATTTTTTTATAGGGAATACTTTTTCCATAAAAGTTACATCATCCTCTAATTCAAAGTATTCACTCACATATTCTCGTAATATTGAGGGTGCAAAAGGTCTAAAGCTTTCACGTCTTTTAATTTTGACATTTAGTAGTTCCTTTGCATCATCTCTTCTGGGGTCTACAAGAATGGAGCGATTACCTAAGGCTCGTGGGCCAAATTCTGCACGACCCTGGAACCATCCTATCACACCTCCTGCGATTAAAGAGTCAGTAACCACATCATAAAGGGAATCATTCTCGTATACTTTATATGTAATTCCTTTTTCATCAAGCATTTTCTTTATGTATTCTGTTGAAAAGGAACTACCTAGGTATGCATTCGTTATGGGACTCAACCTTTCTTTTTTAGAAATATGGTTGTAAAAATATAGTGCGGAGCCAATAGATGTTCCTGCATCATGGCCGGCAGAAGGAATATAAATCTTTTTGAATTTTGTATTACTGATGATTTTGCCATTTGCAACGGAATTTTGCGCAACACCACCAGCAACGCATAAATTTTCTAGACCTGTTTGTTCATATAAACTATTTGCTATATGCAGTATAACTTCTTCGGTTATTTTTTGAACTGATGCAGCAATATCTTTGTGATATTGTGTAATCTCGTCATTTTTAGACCTAACTGGGCCGAATTCTTCAACTAGGAAATCTGAAAATATAGGCGAAACAATAGGCTCTCCTCCAGACCAAGTACTATTTACACCTTCTTTTGCGTGTTTAAAGTATAAATTATTTAGTTTGAAGAAGCCATTATTTGTGAATTGAAGAACCTTGTGCAATTTTTCTACATATAGGGGCTTGCCGTAAGGTGCTAAACCCATAACTTTATATTCATCACCATAATTATTGAATCCTAAAAACTGTGTTAATGCTGTGTAAAAGATGCCGATAGAGTGTGGATAATCGACACTATTTAATATTTCAATTGAATTATTATTTCCAATACCAGTCATGGTAGTTGTGAAATCTCCGGAACCATCTATTGAAAGCAATGCTGCTTTATCAAATGGTGATGCAAAGAATGCACTTGCAAGATGACTTCTATGATGTTCTATGTTTTGAATTTGACAAGTGATGTCAGATTCTTTCATGCCAAATAAATTAGCTAGTTCGCCTTTTATAGAGCTAATTTTCTTTCTATAGTCGATCCTTTTACCCAGATCTTTGATAGAAACTTTGTATTTAGCTGTATGATAGATTTTCTTATGCATTTTTGCAGAAGGGTCTCTAGAAATAGTCACGTGGTCTACATCATTTATGTGTAACCCAGCTTCTTGTAAACAGAATTTGATTGATTCTCCAGGAAATCCTGCCCAATGTTTAATCCTTTTAATTCTTTCTTCTTCAATAGCGGCAATAATGATTCCATCTTTTAATAAGCAGGCAGATGAATCACCGTGATAAGCATTTAATCCTAGAATGTACATAGTATTGATTGGTTTTGAGTTTCTAAAAATTTGAATCTAAATTATGTATTTTTATAAGATGGTTAATGATTAAATAATTATATTTTTTACAGTATAAAATTATTTTAATTTTTAAACTTATCCAATTTATTTAAAAAAAATATTATATTAATTTAATAATTTTACTTTGAATAAAGTAAATAGCGGTTCATTATGTTATTGCTTTTACCAAGCGTGTAGCTGTGGTGTTCACGTCAAAGTTATCTTTAAAGGAATGCTTTGCGCTTTTTTGCATTGATTCCTTCTCATCTACTGAAAGACATAGCCAACTTAAAAGTTGTTTTTGAACGTCATCGATAGTGTCATCAGCAACAAGGCCAGCACCGGAAGCTCCAATTTCTCGCCAAATGTTTACCTTATTTGTAATTAGGACCGGCTTACTGCAAGCAAGTGCTTCAACAACCGCAATTCCAAAATTTTCTTGATGACTCGGAAGTATAAATGCTTCACATCCATATAATGCTCCCCACTTTACGGACCCACAAAGCATGCCTGTAAAATAAATGGAGGATTTAAGTAAAGGATTAGCAGAAGCTAGATTTTGAACATATTGTCCATATGTTGTTTCTAAACCTGGTCCCGCAATAACTAACTTCGGATATTTTTTATTCTTATTTTCATCAACACCAAAGTCTTGTAGGATTTGGCATGATGAACTGATTGATACAAATCCATGTTTGTTTGATGATTGAAGGATGTTTGCGTATGCTTTGATTAAAAGGTCCACTCCTTTTTTTTCATGTATTCTGCTTAAGAAGAGAATGTAAGGTTGCTGTTGAATTTGTGGGCAACTTTTCAGGAATGCATCCTTCATAGTAGGAGAATAGAGAGGAGGGCTTTCGGTTCCCAATCCGATTATGGATTCTTTTTTTGGGTAATATCGTTTGAAAGGTTGCCGGGCAAGTCTGCATTCTTCTTCACACGTGAAAAGTAATCCATCTGCCTTATTAATATTGTATGATTCTATAATCTTCCAATATATGCGATTGCGTAAAGCTTTAATTTTGCGGCTTGGTGCAGACTGAAAGTAAGGATCAAGCATTCCATGGGGCATGACAAATAATTTTATGCCTTTTATCATTCTGCTCCCATTTAACAACTGCTCTTTTTTAAATTGTTTTACTGCTTTTCTAGTAGCGTACCCGTGGTATTGCCACAAACCGTGCACAATAATTGTTGTGAATTTCGATAAGTTATTTTTAAGCCATGGAGTTAATTGGGGATTATAAGACCAAGGACCTGTTCCCGGCCCAATAGCATGCGTTGGAAAAGAGGTTTTAGTAACATAGGTTGCTTCCGGACTATCCATGCAAACTACCTCGTTTCGTATTCCTAATTTAGTAAGTCCAGTAATAAGTATTCTTACGGCTTGGCAGACGCCTCCTAATTCTGGGTTCATACTTGGGACTACATGGAGAATGTTCATCTAAACTTAGATTCTTTTAGAATATTTTGGTAAATCATTTCAATTTGATCCATTGCATTTTTAGTATTAAATCTTTTAGCGTTTTCAATCCCTGCTTCTATAGCTCTATTGCGTTCCGTTGGAGTAAAATCAATAATTTTAGTAATAACTTTTGCTGCTTCAAAAGACCATGCCATGATTTCCGTATTTTTGGAAGGACGACGGGGAATCAAAAAGCCTGCTTTGCCTGCCACTTCAGTCATTGGTGCCTCGTTTGTTGTAATTACTGGGCATCCCGAAGCCATTGCTTCGGCTATTGGCCATCCAAAACCCTCAGCAAGTGATGGGAATAAAAATACGGTAGCTCCTGCGTAAGCTGCACGAACATATTCATCTTCTATTCCTGAAAGAAAGTGGATATCAGCTTTATATAGATTGTGTTGGTGAGCTTTTAATAATTGTAGGGAGAGAGCTTCACCTATCAACAACAGGGGCAAAGTTGATTTGTTAGTGGAGCGCCATGCTGTGTACATCTCAATGACACCCATTCTGTTTTTATAAAACTGGTTGCCACCTACATGTAGCAAATATCCTTTACTCAAATCAATTTTAATTCTGCTACCAATTATCAATCTTGTTTGTTGGCAATCTGTTGGTTGAAAATTCTGATTTAGGCCATTATACACTACTTCAGAAAGTATAGGTTTTGAATAAAGGAATCTATGAAGATCTTCCCTTGTTCTTTTAGAAACAGATATAAAATTTCTCCCTTTAGTGAAACCATGGCGAATCAACTTTTGGTACACTCGGCCGCTCCAACCTGTAGTATTTTCGGGTATTTCACCTAATGCAGATCTCAGTGCAAGAAAGTCATGGCAATGTATCACGTGCAATCGATCTTTAACTAATGGAACCCAAGGACCAAGTGCTTGATCTGTGAATACGAAAAGAGTATTGGAGTGACAAGATTTTAGGCGATTACGTACTTCATGAGGAAAAAGTATGTACTGGTCAATATAACCAAGCCACTTACCAAGTAATTTGGAACGTGAAAAGTTGAAAAAATATGCCTTTGGTGCCCAAATTTCTACATCATGCCCACGCAATTGCATTTCATCAGCTAGTTGCTTTGCATAGCGGGGCATGCTTTGGTGTCCAAGAAAAACAGGATGTGCAAAGAAGACTATATTCATTTGTAAGTTCCTTGATTCAAGTTCTATTTGAACACAGATTTTTGGATGGGTCTTGAGGTGTATGCAATGAAGCAATCATCAAGCCTCCAATAAGCGTGCAAAATCCCAAAGATGTCGGTTGTGCTGTTTGACCTTGTGCCACCATCAAGCAACCATAGCTTAATAGCATCCAAGGAAGCACATCTTCTTGCTGTAGCTTCTTATAGCATTGATACCCAATATTCCCAATCAATCTCAAGCGTAAAATTATAAAGCCTAAACCCAATAATGGGCCTAATTCGCCTATTAATCTTGCCCATTCTTCCTCTGCAAGTAAAAAGCCACGTCCACCTGATAGCATCTTATTAGCCACATTAGATCCAATGCCTAATCCATAACCAAAGAATGGTTGTTCAGAAGATTCAAAAAGTGCACTAATTAAACCTCCTAGAAACCGGTCACCCAATGTTCCTTCCAGCCCACCTTCTTGGGAACTTGCATCTTCAAAGCGATACGTGAAGGCCTGAATGGCAGTCTGTAGGAAGTCTGAATTACTTAAAAAAGACAAAGAAAATATGCAAGTTGAAATTGCTAGAAGTAGTTGCGCTAGATATTTAGGCCTCTTTAAAAGAGCAAGAATTGCAAATGTAAGACTTACAATTACATGAAACATTAAACTACGGCTAATCGAAAAAGGAATCACAAGTATGAGACAGACTGTTGAAGCAATAAGGATCAGGCGATTTATATTTTCATGGTTTAACCAGAAGTAAAAAATAAAGCAAGCAGCGAATCCGAAAAAATTATGAGTGCCGTTTGTGAAAGAAAAGGTTGCAGGAGCTCGATAAAAGCCAAGCGCTCCTCCGAACCCTGCACCTTCCATATCACCTCCTATACCTCGGTTTACCCAAGCAGATTGGGGGCTATAAAATTGTACGATAACTAATATAGCCATTGGAATTGATATGAAAACAACTACTTTTCCCATCTTTATTACATCTTCACGGCTAAAAATTTTACCTATAACAAAAAATAACGGAAAGTGTAGGAGTAATATGCGTGCTCCATAAATGGCAATTGAAAGATTGCCATGGCCAAATATTATAGCAGTAAATGTGCCTAGTATTCCAATCAAAATCATTCCTGCTATGTAGGCATTTGTTGTTAGTCTGCCATTTTTCCATGCTACTAAAAGTAACCATAGAGCAAGTGGATCTCTGATAATTAATAAAGGAGTTGCAAGTTCCGGTAGAAACCATTTTCGTAATGCACCTTCAAAAATAAGTAACAGGAAATAAACCCAAACTCCCTTTTTAAGCCATTTGTCCTCATTATTAAGTAAATGTCTTGCGGAAAGTACCCGATCCTTTTGTGTTTTAGGAACAGAGTTAGAAGGTGCATCCATTGAATTGTTTTAATAAAGAATCACTTAGTTGTTTGATTTTCATAAGAGCATTCAATATTTGCATCCATAAAGCTTCTAGGAGATACAATTTCTATATTATAGATTAAGTGAGGGTTGTGTGTCTTTTTAGTGTTAAGTGGCGGAGTTGAAGTGCTTCTGTATAGCTTCATAAAGATCCCTGCCATATTTTTCCCAAGGTCTAGCACGTGCAGTTTTCATCGCTTCCTTACCAGCTTTAACAATTATTTCAGGGTCATTAACCAGATTTTCTATCGCTGCCTTAAGTGATTGCACTGAACCTGCGTTAACTAACCAGCCGTTAAGTCCATTGGTAATTAGATCGGGACCTGCGGATCGCTCCGTAGTAATTACCGGAGTACCTTGTGACATTGCTTCTGTAATAACTAAGCCGAATCCATCAAAAAGAGTAGGGAATACTAGCACATCATGTTCTCGCATCTGTTCAAGAACTTGATCATGCGGTAAACTGGGTATCCAATGGTGCTTTGCTAATGCAGCATCAAGGGTAGGGCAATTGCCTCCCACTTTACGACCAATAATCGTTAATGAAACTTTACAATCAAGTAATTCAACGGCAGCAAAAAGATCAGCAATCCCCTTCTGTTGAGATAAGGTGCCTACAAAAAGGAGACGTAGTAGCTTTTTATCTGATAATTGAGAATAATCCCGGTTGGAACTAACAGGAGGAAACCCATAAGGTATCACCTCGATAGGTGCCAATTGCCCAGGGAATTTTTTCAGAGTTTTAGCTGTAAATTGACTGGCAACAAATATTCGATCTGCCATGCGTAACTCATCATCTTTGCGCGCAAGTTTAGCGTTGGAGTCACAGATGCCTAACATGGTGGCCGACCATTCTGGCCACCGTACAGGTTCCGTGTCTAACAATTCTTGCGCTGCACGCCAATATCCTGTTGGCAAGTCATAAAAGCATTGTAGCCCAAGTTCTTTTGCTTTTGAAAATGAAGCTGCAGCACCATCATCATAGGCATAAATCCCTTTAAGCCCTTGTTGTGCCATCTTCTTCAGTTTAGATGCTATATGATGATCTAGGTTTTTGTAAACAGAATCTACACTCAAGATTCCTGTCTCGTGTTGAGTAAGAGACTTTAAACCAGCTTTAGATGCTATCAGCCTCCCTGCTTCTAACCAAGGCCACGTATTTGTAAAAGTTTTTAACTCAATCAAATGACGTCTACGCCTTATTTCAGAAAACGAGCTAAAAGCTCCAATGTTGTCTAAGAGACTACCGGAAAATGTGGCAATAGTTGTCTCAAACGTATATAGCATCTCTGCTTCTAAAAGACTTTTAGCGGCTGCCCTAACATTAGCGTTACCAAGAGGATGGGATAAAATTATTTTCATTGAGAATATTACTGATTTCTAATATCCTAACCTCTCAACCAGGCTCTGTTGCTAGCTAAAGAATCACAAGGATTGTAATTAAGTTCTTTGCTGCGAATTTTATTTATTTGTTTGGCAGGATTGCCAACTACAATAGCTCCTGGCATTACAGACTTGCTCACTACTGCCCTTGCCCCAACAACGGCGCCTCGGCCAATGTTTACACCTGGAAGCAACATAGCCCCAGTTCCTATCCAAGCATAGTCTTCTATTGTTATTGAAGCTTTTGTATTAGACCATTTTGGGTCTGAAACATCATGTGATGCGGTTAGCATTTCAACACCATCATTTATACAAACTCTTTCACCAATTTTTATTTGTTCATGTAATGCTATATATACCTGGCCAACAAAGGAGAATGAGCCAACTGAAAGCAATCTTTTACTTCCTTGAATCTTCATTTTGCTTATCTCTGCAGTTTCATGAATCATGGCTCCACCACTAATTAATATAAAGCGATTAAAATTTCTATTCATAACTTCTGGAAAACAATAAATTCTTTTAATCCATGCTTTGTAGAAAGCAACAGTAATAATAGAGAACTTAGCTCTATTTGTCCACAGATAAAGAAAATCAGCCATTTTCTTGAGAATTTAAAAGATCGTTCATAAATATAAGACATATATTTTTTACAAGGCCATCATCAAAAACGGTAGATCTATTTGAGATGCAAAATTCGAAATTACCAGACTTGTATTCATGCACATCAGTTGGTAATTTTAAGTTATAAACTCCTCTCGGGTACCATGGGCGGGATACACAAATGATTGGTAATCCATGTGCACGCATGGCAGCTACTGTGCCACTTTTATCTACTAGAGCTAATGGAGTTGTAGTGACTCCAAGAGTAGCTTTTTCTAAAACCTTTGATATGTATTCGGGTTTTTGTTCACCTAACATCTGAACTTCTAATCCAACTGACATCCAAGCAGTTGCCCAATGTTCCTGTTCCACACCACATCGGCCAATAAATATAAGTATAATTTTTACTTGATTTAACTTTGCATATAAAGCTGCTTCTTTAGCAAGCTGTTCCACTGGAGCATTGGGATGTATACTACCAAAGAGAACTAATGATATGAAGTTTTTGCTCTTATTATTCGAGGTATTAATCTTTGAATATTTTGTGTAATTTATATTAGTGAACAGAGGTAAATATTTACTCTTAAAACCAAGTTTTGATAATTGTATTAGATAAAGCTGACTTTGTGTATGTATTACATGAGGTTTAAGTCGTTTTATTAAAAAATATATAATTTTACGCTGAATCCATCCTAAAGTTAATTGCTTTGTAGGTGCACCTATCTCCATTCCTATCCATAATTCATGGAACATAATATGCCAGCGTCTCCCTCTACCAATTTTTGCCAGTTTACTGTTTAAAGTAACAGGTAAACCTTTTTTATGAAATGAAAAAGGAACATATTGAAGACTAATCCATTCAGGATCAAAATTATCAACTAAAGTTTCTATGTTAATTAACCTATTACTCCATGAACATGTGGAAGGTAAACGGTATATAGGTAGGTCGATACCATTTATATGTTCAATCTCCGACATCGAGTAGGAAATATGAGTATCGTTTATTGCTATAACATTTAATATGTGTTTATTTTTAATTAATTCTATTGCAAGCCGACGTACATAATCACCTACACCATCACGTCCTGTCTCTAGTGAGCCACAGATAATAATTATTCTCATTTAGATGAAATAAATTTATTTTTCATTAACAAAAATTTATTTTCGAAATAGAAGTATGATACATGGCTTGCTGCTATTGTGATAGTTATAACTAGAATATATATAATGGCTAAGTTGTGCCATTGATCAACTAAGTTAAAACTTCTTATGTATGAACTTAATAGAATGATAATAAGCGCGTGCCAACAATAAATGCCGTAAGATATCTTTCCTAAATAATCAAAAATTAAATTATTAAATATCATATAAGGTATTTTAATATTAGTTGATAAATTTATTATAACTATTAAAAAGAATAATGAATATATTTCATGATTAAAAATCGATGCTATATTTACAGGTTTGTAAAGTAGAACAGATGTAAAAAATATCCAAGAGATTATTTGTGATGCTGGATGGTAAATAACATTCAAGTATTTGTTTTTATTAACATGTATATATGCGCCTATTCCTCCGATTGCCATACACGAGAAACGTGTTTCTGTTATTAGCCAATATGCGTAACTATTGTCTAAAACTCTCAATCCAATTTTTATAATACTAAATATTATTAAAAAGCCAAATAACACTTTTATAATCTTCTTTCTACTAATAAGTAATGGCCAAAATAAATAAAACTGTTCTTCAACACTTATTGACCAAAAAGTTACAATTGGTGAAATTATATTGTTTGTTACATATGCAACATTGCCTATAAATAATAGATAATAGATGTAGCTGCTATTGTTTGATGACCAATAAAAAGCTGGTGATAAATACGAAATAAAAATTGTTATGCATATAATTAAAAAGTATAGAGGCCATATCCTTAAAATTCTTTTAAGATAAAAATGTTTGATATTAATAATTCCATTGTGTTTCTTTTCATTTAATAATATGAGAGTTATCAAGAAACCACTTAAAACAAAGAATATAGTTACTGCATATCCTGCAGAATCATAATGACTATGAGAATCATTGAAGTGCTGGCTAAATAGGCTTATACTTTGATTTATATGAGCTAATAATACAGTAATAGCCGCTATTGCTCTTATTGCATTTAATCCAGGCAATTGCTTTATCATATTTTATATTTAATCTTTTCGATAATCAGCTATAATTTAAAAAAATCATGTTATTAAATATGGATGTTTAGAGGTAATGATATTTTTTTAAATAATTTATAGCAACGAATTCAACCAAAATCATAAGTATATAATATTTAAGGTATATTTTAATGATTTATGTTAGTAAACAATAAATAAGATGTGTTTATCTTAAGTTAAAATTGTTTTATGTAGGATTTATAAATGCTGGTTGAAATATTTCCTATATTTTTGTTATTGCTCGGTATAACTTGGTTCCTAGTATTATTAATGGATATACTTTGGGGAATTTATTTCTAATGTTATATAAGCATATTTCATATAATGATTTTTCTTTCCAGCTCCCATTGCATAAGTGAACTGCATAGGAGTCTTTTGTGAGGAAGGTAGTGTTGCCAACAAATACTTCTGGTTCTAATATTAGCATATGATTATCCAGCAGCTGCTCCTTTTTATTATACACATAACCATATTTTTCTGCAATCTTTGAAATATATGGACCTATAATAAATTCTTTACTTAGCTGAGTACCATCCTCTCCGATGAAATGTTTATCAATGTAAAAATCTAAGCACTCTTTTATATATGAGTTCCCTTTTGAGCTGCCCATGATTGCTGCTTGTATGTTTAAACCATAGATGTAATCGTTTTTGTTGATTGGTTGATAGTATTTGTTTAGTTTGTTTTTTTCAGTGTCATTAAAATTATCAGGATGAATTTCATGTGATGTAAAAAAATTATAAACTAGAAATTTGTCGAACCTTTTGAAAACCTTTACATCAGAATCAAGGTATATTCCACCTTCATGAAAAAGAGCATATAGTCGTATGTAATCAGCTACAAAGGCCCACTTCTTTGCTTTGTATGCTTCTTTAACAAAAGGAACTGACTCAAAATCGAAGCTCGTCGAGTCCCAGAGCCTAAGTTTGTAATCGGGCATAAGTTCCTTCCATGAATCGATGCATTGAGTTAAAAAAGCAGGAATCTCCTCTCCGCTAAACCAGCAATAATGAATAATTTTAGGTATTTTATTTTCTGCCATTTTAAATTAAAGCTTAAAGAAAATGAATTTAATTGATTATTTATACTTGCTTGCAATTACAATGTAAATCTTTTCCTATCGCCGATTTTTTTTGCAGGAATCCCAGCCCAAATTTCATATGCAGGAACAGATTTATTAACAACTGCACCTGCTCCAATGATACATCCTTTGCCTAAATGTACACCAATCAATATTTTACATCCAGTTCCTATCCATACATCTTCTTCTAAAATAATTTTTTTAGTTTCAACTGTTTGCAACGATATAAACTGGTCTTTTGCAAAAGTATGAGAGGAGTCAACAAACACAGTTGAACTTGCAATCATACAATTATTACCTACTTTGATTGAATTGCAACAATTGAACTCTGTATTTCGTCCTATAAATACGTTGTCTCCAATATGAATTTTATTGAGTTCGTTGAAAGGGCTTTGAACCCAGAATGTAACGTTTTTTTGAATAGTGCAGTTACTTCCAATTTCTGTATTTCCTGGCCATTCAATATTAATGCTATCCATTATAGTTTTTGCTCCAATTTTCATCCCTAATAATCTATAGAGAAATACCCGAAACTTTCCCTGATTAACCCATATTTTAATTCGTAGCCTTGATGCAAGGTTATGAGAGACATTCATTTGTATATTCAATTATGGCAATAATTAAAACATGTTTTCATTGAAAAAGCCTTTGGTATGTAGCTTGATAATCAAAGCTAGGATTGATTCGAACTTTGATTACTCTTGCTGGTACTCCAGCTACCACAGTATTTTCTTCAACATTTCTAGTAACAATAGCGCCTGAAGCAATAACAGATCCTTTCTTGATAGTTACTCCTGGCATAATCATAGCCCTAGTTCCAATCCATACAAAATCTTCTATTACAACAGTTTTGAGCCTGCCATTCATATTATTTTCCATATCGTGATCGGCTGTTAGTATAATCACTTCACTCGATATTGAAACATTGTTACCTATAAACACTTTGCCTCTTGGATCAATTCTGCATTTTGAGTTAACAACAGAGTTATTACCTATTGATAGATGTTGAGTGCAATCAAAAGTACAATCCATAAATATATTGCTGTTCATACCAATTCTAAACTTCATTATATTTTGATAAAACCAAAGCCTTATGTAATGACTAGGGATAGATGATACCCACCTGTTGGCTATATAGAGCCTCAATTCTGATATATGGCTTTTAAGATTCATCTAGTTGCTAGTTGTCAAATCTTTCTTCATAAACTCATGTTTAATTTGTTTATAAGTTATTAATATTATTAATCTTTAATTATCGATTTTAATTTTAAAATTACAAATATAGAATGCATCAATAATTCACTTGTTGCAATAATAATATTGAATATTAGAATACCTGAAAGTGTAGATATGTCAATCGTAAAAATTAATATAGAAACTGACAATAAGCTTATTGGAATAGAGACAATAGGATTAATAATCCACCCTTTGCTTATATAAAGAGAGAATATGCCTCCTGCTGTCATACTTATGCTTGTGCCAATAATATAAAAAACTATTTCGCTTTCTAAGTTTGAATAACTTTCACCTAAAATCCATAGAATTTCTTTTGGAAATAACCACGTAAATAGAATAATAACTAAAAAGAAGGCTATTGTGCCTGCTGTAATTTGAGTGTAACGGGTTAATAAAATGTTAGATTCATTAGGTAGCCGTGCGAATCTGGGTGTTACCAAAGTATTGAAAACAATAGTAAATATACTAAGTACCATAGCCAGTCTGCCTAGTGCTCCTATTTGTGCAACCGAGGAAGTTGTGCCAAATACTGAAATAAGCCATATTGTTATTTGACCTGATAGGCAATAATAGACTGAGCCAGGTAATATTTTTTTTACAACAGAAATTATTTTATCTCTAACCCCAGGTTCAGTTCTTTGATGCAGGTTCGTGTACCCTGTTATAGCTTTTCGTATTCGTATGTTTGTCCATAACTGAGGGATGCCTGCGGCTAGTAGTACAACAAAAGCCCATGGGCTAATAAACAGTAATACAGAAACAAAGATCAAACGAAGGAGATTTGAACCTATTTGTATCTTTTGTAACTTAACTATGTCTTGTGTAAGCTTTGCTGGTATTTCCAGCAAAGCTCCGGAAAGAGTAAGGAAGTATATGGGGATAATTGAAATGACTATTGCACATGACATAAGCCATGTGCTACCATGATGTAATAGCAGGTATAGCATTATCGGTATTGCGATAATAAGAGAAAAGAATGAGAACTTATTCCTCAATTCCATGCCCGTAACCATAACGGCGCCCAATTTGTCTTTATCTTGCCATACTTTGCTTCCTTCAGATATTAACCCCGTAACAATACCTCCGTTTGTAAGCACTAGCATAGTGCCTAACATGGTGTTTGCTATAGTATATAAGGCATACTCCGTTGTTGAAAGCATTCTTATAATTAAGATCCCACTAAGAAATCCAACTGCTTGGACCAGTATTTGAGATGAGCCAGTGATAGCTATAATCTTACCCCATTCAAATACTCTTTTGTATTTTGTTTGATAAGTTAGATTTTGAGTAGTCACTTTTATTTTAGATAATGAAGCTGTCTGATTTAAAGTATAATTTTAGTTACTTTTTAATAAGTTAAATAGAGACCTTTTAGGCTTGTTTTCAGCATAGCCATACCCATACCCGTACTTATTATTTAATTTTGCATCATTCAAGACAATCATTGGTTGATTGAATTTTCTATTTACATAAATGTCATCTATTATATTTATCTGTTCTGATAGAGTATAATTATACCTTGCCAAATATATTAATGAATTAATATGAGGTGCTAAGCTAAAAGAGTCTGCAACTTGACCTACTGGTGCGGTATCAACTATAATATAATCAAAATTTGCTACTAAAACCTTGAACAAATGATTTACGCGAGGGCTTAACATAAGCTCATATGGATTTGGTGGAATAGTGCCTGCACCTATTGCATATAAGTTGGGGTCAATGGTGGAAGTTTGTACAATATCATCTAAATTAAGGAAATCAGATGCTAAATAATTGCTTAACCCATTCCCTCCTACTAAATCCATACTTTGTAAGACCCCTGGCTTGCGTAAATCAAAATCAATAATGACTGTTCTTTTTCCTGTGGCAGCTAAGGCAACTCCTAAGTTTATACTAAAGAAAGTCTTTCCTTCTCCACTCATACTTGAAGTAACCATCATTACTTTGTTTTCCTTACCCGCATTGGTGAATTGCAAATTTGTTATAATGAGTCTGAACATTTCTGCAAGGGGAGTTCTTTTTTTATTTTCTATAATTAGTGATTTACCTCCTCGACTATGCGCCACTTCTCCTAAAATGGGAGTGGGTGTTATGTTTTTTACTTCATCTAAGCTTTGTATCTTGTTGTTCAATAAGTTTTTTACGTATATAAACGTAAATGGTATGAACAGCCCAACTAATAAGTAATATAGGTAAGTGTTGATTATATTGGGAGATACGGGGCCTGTAAAAGTTGGTGGATCTATAACTCTACTGTTTGAAACAGAAGCAGCTAATGATAGTGCTGATTCTTCCCTTTTTTTAAGTAAGTATAAATAAAGCTCCTGTTTAATTTCCTGTTGCCGTGTGATTTCGATTAATTGTCTTTCTACAACTGGTACTTGTTTTATCTTGGAATTAAATTGAACAGAATTTAATTGTAAATTCCTTTTAGATATAGTTAATGAATTATTGATATTGCGTAAGTTTTCAAGAATATTTCTTCTTAAATTTATAAGTTGATTATTTAAATTTTGTACTAAAGGGTTATCAACACTGTTGCTTCTTAATAAGTTTTCCCGTTCGATTTGCATTTGATTGAATCGATTAATTAGGTTAACCAATGTTGGATCTGATATGCTTAATGAGCTAGGGACTAATCCATATTGGGTGCCTTGCTTACTTAGGTATTTTTCTATAGAGGCTAAAACGTCTTGTTGAATACTTAATTCTGATAACTGTTTATTGTAATTACTTGACTCGGTTATAAATTGCTGCGCCTGAGAGCTAACATCGGTTAATTTATTTTGGCGCTTATATTCTTCCACATTTTTTTCTACCGTAGAAAGTTCTGTTGTGAGGTATTTTAGTCGTTCGTCAATAAAGTCTACAGTATTTGCAGCTACTTGGTTTTTGTCATTTACTACATCATTGTTATAAACTTGAACAAATTTATTGAGGATATCAATCCCTTTTTGAGGTACCGCATCAGTTATGCTCAATATTATTGCGCTAGCCTTATTGTTATACAAACCTACATTTAACCTTTGTGAATATAGGTTTGCAAGATTGCTTGAATGTTGAAATTTAATCAATACAGGTTTGTTTTCTTTCGTAGCGAAAACTCCAGCTGTTGCTACAACTGTAAATGTTCCATAGGGCTTCTTTATTTGATTTCCAAAATTATGAATTGTTTTTTGTCCCTTGTTATCATTTTCTTCAATTTCAAATTGATTATTGTTTTTAATATGTATTATTAAATTTATATTGTAAGCAGACTCTTCTAAGTTGTTGATAATAATATTAATAGGTAACTCATTTCCATATATTTCTTGATCGCGGACTTCTCCTTTGATATAGTAAGTTGTTTTCAAATCAAGAGCATTTATGGCTTTCTCTAATAAGCTATTGGATTTTAATAAAACTAGTTCGTTGTCTATACTTTTAGTTGATTTAAACATTTCTAAATCACTGAAAGCAGCGCTCTCTGTGATACCTGTTCCATTATTTTCATCTTTAATTAATAATGTTGTGCTTATGCGATATAGTGGTGTGCTATAGCGTATATATAAATATGCTGCTGCTAAACTAAGGATTACGCCTACCGCAAATAAATACCAATATCGGGTGTAGGTGGTTAATATTTTTTTTAAATCCTTTTGCTCAACCTTATTTTGGTACATAATAAATGCTTATGAAAATGTGTATAGTTAGATATTTTAAAAATTAGTTAAAATGATAGCCAACACAGAGATTAAAGATAGTGCAGCAGATATTCTGAATTGTGTGTTACTCCTTGATAAGCTTGTTTGAGCTGCTTTTGATTTGTCAGGTTCTATATATAAAATATCATTTTGCTGTAAATAAAAGTAGGGTGAGTCTAATATGTCTTTGTGATTAAGATTTAACTTAATCACACTCTTTATCCCTCCATTTTCCCTAATGAGGGAAATATTTTCTCTTTTTCCGTAAGGTGTTAAATCTCCAGCAAGTGCAAGTGCTTGAAATATATTGATCTTTTCTGCTTGCACTGTATAGGTTGAAGGTTTGTTGACTTCTCCTATGATTGATATGTTGAAATTCGAGAATTTGATGTTTACAATTGGGTTTTTTGTAAATTTCCCTATTTCACTTGTTAGTTTTTTATTTGCTTCTTGGGTTGTTAACCCGGCTAAATGTACTTGACCTATTACTGGAAAGTTAATAAACCCATTTGCATCAATAATATATCCTTGGTTGTTATCGTTGCTTGTGCTTGTCGCTTTGCTTCCAATATTCATAACACCAGAGTTGAACAGTGTATTCGACTCTGGGCTCATGGTGCTTACAGTTATAGTAAGAATATCATCAGGCTGTATGCGGGGTATGATTCGGTTTTGTACTTCTGTTGTGTATTCATCCTTTTCAATATCACTAAGGTAAGTTAGATTCCTCTGTGAGCATGATATGATAAACAGTAAATTTAGAATGTAGATAATTTTTAATTTTGTCATTTGTTTTGTGTATTTATTATTTAATCATGAAGCACTTCATGTTTTACTTATAATTATAAGTTTTTGAACGCTTTGTATTGTTTCTTGAATCATCCGTTATGGTTAATGTGACTCTTTTCTTTGGTTTATTTAGATATTAATATATTCCTCTATCTCTTTTGTTAGATTATACTTTCTCTATATCTTATAATTTTTTCTATGAGATGTATAAATATCATGCCATAACAAATGTAACCTATTTTTGTTTAAATCGTAGCTAAATTTTCATTTAATTGTCTCAAAATGGGAATGAAGATCTATTTATGAGAAATATTCCAATGTAATTAGTGTATTCTAGTGTTTGCAGGGTGTATTCTGGGATTTTACACAAAAACTTATTGAAGGTGATAGTGGAGAAGCAAGTATAACAAAAAGCCCTTAAGAGGTGATTCTTAAGGGCTTTTTATGAACTGGTGGTCGCGTAGGGAGTCGAACCCCAAACCTTCTGATTCGTAGTCAGATGCTCTATCCAGTTGAGCTACGTGACCAGTTATTTAGTGATGCAAAGGTAGAGGCTTTTCTGGTTCTGCGCAAGTACTAGCGTGAAAATTTCTGTAAAAAGTTTCTATCTGCTTCGCTGTAAGGCTTTTTTAATGGCCCGGTTCAGTAAAAAATAGATTCCTCCCAAAGAAATCACCACCAAAGCACTTAATAGAAGCTTCCCCGAGGTACCAGCGTTTGGATCTTTCAGAAGCGCGAGTAAGTCTTGGGCTTGGGTGCCCACCCAAAAAAAGAAGAGCGTTCGGGGCAACATGCCCAGCATACTAGCCAGTAAGAATTTGCCTCGGGGTACCTGTACCAAAGACAACACAAAGGTCATAAAGGCGAACGGTAACACAGGGGAGATGCGGGTGAGGATGATGAGGCTTAGGCTGTGTTCCCGCAGTTCATCCATCACGCCTTCGGCTTTGGGGAACTGGTGCAGAAAGGCCGTCATTTTACCATGGTCAATGAGCCGGGCCACGGCGTAGCCCAATAAGGCGGCAGCTCCGTAGGAGATGACTACTCCTAAGAAGGCACTCCAGCCGAAAAAGAAACCGGTCGCCAGGGCCACGAAGGTAGTAGGAGTGATGGCGAACGCCATGGTGAGGGAAACTACCAGAAAGTAGAGGACTTGTTGTAGGGGCGAGAGCGATTCTAAAAATTCCTGGTTATGGTAAAGCCACAGGGCTAGGCCAGAACTGGCTAGAACCGGAATGACCACCAGCAACAGGGAGTAAAGCAGCGTACCGGTATTTTGTTTCAGGAGTTTCTTCCACATAAGCGCGTCTCAATATCGGGTATTTTCTGGAAAGTACGGGGAAAACGTACAAACCGCTTAAAGTAGATGGGGTAGAAAATGCCTTCCTTTTTCTAACTTGCACCCAGACCACCGTATAAGACACTATGAAATTCGGAACCAAGACCATACACGCGGGCGTATCGCCAGACCCAACCACCGGGGCCATCATGACGCCCATTTACCAGACTTCCACCTACGTGCAGCGCTCCCCCGGTGACCACAACGGCTACGAGTATTCCCGAACCCACAACCCCACCCGTAGTGCGCTGCAAAGTGCCCTGGCCGCCCTGGAGAACGGGAAACATGGCTTGTGCTTCGCCTCGGGCATGGCCGCTACGGACTGCATCATCAAAATGCTGAAACCCGGCGACGAGGTGATTGCCACCAATGACTTGTACGGCGGCACATACCGCATCTTCACCAAGGTGTTTCAGGAGTACGGGATCAAGTTCCAGTTCGTGTCCATGGCCGATATCAGCACCATTGACCAGTATGTGACCGAGCGAACCAAGATGGTCTGGGTAGAAACGCCTACCAATCCGCTGCTGAATATCATTGACATAAAAGGAACCGCCGAAATCTGCCGCAGACGCAACCTGCTGTTGGTGGTGGACAACACCTTCTCCACGCCGTATCTCCAGACGCCGCTGGATTTAGGGGCCGATATTGTCATGCACTCGCTTACCAAATACATGGCCGGTCACTCAGACGTGGTGATGGGAGCCATTGTGGTACAGGACGATGAACTGGCCGAGCGTCTGGCTTTCCTGCAGAATGCCTGCGGCGGCACGCCTGGCCCGCAAGACTGCTTTCTGGTGCTTCGCGGCCTGAAGACGCTGCACGTGCGCATGCAACGCCACTGTGAGAACGGAAAAGTCATTGCCGAGTACCTGCGCCAGCACCCCAAAGTAGGGAAAGTATACTGGCCCGGCTTTGAGAACCACCTCAACCACCAGATTGCCCGTGATCAGATGCGCGACTTCGGGGGGATGATCTCCTTTGAGCTGAAAGGCGACCGGATGGAAGATGCCATCCAGGTACTGGAAAAACTTCATTACTTTGCCCTCGCCGAGTCGCTGGGCGGTGTAGAGTCGCTTTGCGGCCATCCGGCCACCATGACGCACGCCAGCATCCCGCAGGTAGAACGCCTCAAAGGCGGCCTCTCTGACTCGCTCATCCGCCTAAGCGTGGGCATTGAAGACGTGGAAGACCTGATGGCAGACCTGGAGCAGGCGATAGGATAAGGTGTTATTATAACGTGAACTCGGGAACTGAGCGGTACATTTAGCCGAGGAAGTGTCATCTCACTTCCTCGCACGCTAATACTCCTGAACTTACCCTGTGTTTTTATAAGCATTTCTCCCCCTTTGAAGCTTATCTTGTTAGGAATAAACCCTTGCTTGCTGTTCGGGAGTTCTACTCCCGAACCTCTCTGCTGCGGAGTTCCCCCCCGCCGGGAGCCACGGTCAAAAGAAGGGGAGTGGAACTCCCCGGCAGGTTGCTTCCGGAGTTCCACTCCAGAAGAGCGCTATGATTTTCTGGGATTTCAAGGAAATAAATATCCGCTCATTTTTCCCTTCAAGATTAGTTTCGAAGGCCTGGGATGATTCCCTGCTGATCAGGCATTCCCGAGAATCACTTTTAATCTTTTTATAGCAGTTGTAATCGGTTCTTCAAACACCCTTGTCATCCCCCAACCCCCTTCAAAGGGGGACGAAATGCGTGCCTGATGGTGGAACCCCAAGATGGAACTGGTGTTTAGCTTATTTAGTTAAATGCATCTGTGACTCCTACATAGTTCTTACAGTTCCCGAGTTCACGTTACTATAATAATATTGGAAAGCCCCGTTGGTTACAAACCTTCGGGGTTTTCTGTTTCCGGCCTATTTTCCCGAAAATAGGCCGGAAACGATTTGGATGTATTCATTCATCAATGGTAGAAACCACGCATCACCTTGTCTCCACGGTACTGATCATCGGTATTGAATCATTGTTTGATCATCATTTATCTGATCCTTGATAGTAGAAGTAGGGGCAATCCCTTGTGGTTGCCCTTTCCCATTCTCCATGCTACTTTCCAAGAAATGTACGGACAGGTCGCGACCTGTCCTACGATAGCAGATGACACTCATCAGCTAACGTGCAGGGCAACCACAAGGAATTGCCCCTACATCAGCGATAACCTTCTAAAATACTATTCCGTTTTTATACTTAAGGAAGTTCAGGGCCTCTGGGCTTCACATAATTCAATCTTGTTTCGTGCGTACTAAATGAAAAGGAGTGTGAACGATGGTATTAGCCAATTGCCGAGCCCAATTCACCGCCACCGATTTTGATTTCGTGGCCAGCGTGTTATCCCGTCAAAGTAACCAGCGCATCAGCGTGGTGGAATTGCTCAGTGACCCTGAGTGCCGGGACGAGATGCTGGATCATGAAGCCTTGCCCAAAGCATTGTTGTCCAGGGAAGGACAGGTAGCGGTGTCGCAGCAGCTGTATTTTTATGTGCTGGCCCGTACGGTGCTGCGGCGGAAAGGGATTGAAGACCGGGAATTAGCCGATTACATTGGAGCGCTGCTCTGGCAATTCTCCACGGTACAGCGCATGCATTCGCCCCACGAGAAACTGCCGCACCGGTTCCATTACATTGTGGAAATGCTGGAAGCTTTATCCAACGCCTCGGCCGCCGAAGCCTTTCTGATCAGAGTCCATATAGGTAATTACGCCCTTTTCCTTTCGGGCATGTTCCACGCCTGGATTGAGAAACGGCAACAACGCGGCGCCCCAGATCCGGCCTTTTATGAATCGGTGGGAAGATCCAGTTTCCGGACGGCGGCCAACCATAAACTCGCGTATCAATTAGAACTGGCTCAGGTGTATGGCCTCCTGGCCGAAGGATTCAGAGATGCCCGGCTGGCCTTGAACGAACTGGCGCAAACCATCTGGAAAACCGAAGACAAGCCGCCTTTTACGTGGTGACAGTCCTCTGTCAAAGCGAGTGTACCTGAACTTCAGTAGTTTGGAGGTGCGCTCGCAAAATGTAGATGCCGGTTATAGAATGCTTTATGTACTTATGGGTCTAGAAAATGTAAGTTGACGTAGAAAGGGATTTCCCCTCCTGGGAGCTTATTTTGTAGGGGAATGTTCATTGCTTGCTGTTCGGGAGTTCTACTCCTGAACCTGTCTGCCGGGGAGTTCCCCTCTGCCGGGAGCCACGGGCAAAAGAAGGGGAGTGGAACTCCCCGGCAGGGTGCTTCCGGAGTGGAACTCCGGAAGAGCGGCGTTTTTAGAAGTTTTGGAAACTAAATGGCCGCTCATTTTTCCCTACAAGATTAAGTCTGCTAAAACAGGGGTTAATTTTTTGCCCGTTGGTACTGCAGGGGCCATTCCAAATCGATGCCCAGTTCTTTAGCGGCCCGCAACGGGAAGTACGGGTCTCTTAGTAACTCCCGCGCCAGCAAAACCACATCGGCCTGGCCGCTGGAGACAATGTCTTCGGCTTGCCGGGCGGTCGTGATCATGCCCACGGCACCGGTCATGATAGCGGCTTCTTTTCTGATTTTCTCGGCAAACGGCACTTGGTAGCCAGGGCCAACCGGAATGCGTACGCGGGGTACGTTGCCGCCGGTAGAGGTGTCAATGAGATCAACGCCTTTGGCTTTCAGGTGGCGGGCTAGTTCTATGGAGTCATTTTCGTTCCAGCCGTCGGGAGTCCAGTCGGTGGCCGAGATGCGCACCAGGAGCGGTAAGTCGGCGGGCCATACTTCTTTTACGCTGTCCACCACTTCCAATAGCAGCCTGATTCGGTTCTCAAAGGAACCGCCATATTCATCTGTTCTGTGGTTGCTTAGCGGCGAGAAGAACTGGTGCAGCAGATACCCGTGGGCCCCGTGAATCTCCACTACTTTGAAACCGGCTGCCAACGCCCCGGCAGCGGCGGCTCTGAAATCTGACAACACTTTCTGGATGCCAGCCTGGTCTAAGGCAATAGGGGTAATGCCGCCTTCCTGGAAAGGAATAGCGCTGGGGGCCACCGTAGTCCAGGCTCCTTCTTCCCCGGGATGCAGGGCCGTGCCTCCTTTCCAGGGAGAACGATGGCTGGCTTTGCGCCCGGCATGCGCCAACTGAATACCGGGCACTGAACCGTGCGCCTCCAGAAAAGAGGCAATGCGCTTCAGTTCGGGCAGGTGTTCGTCTTGCCAGATGCCCAGGTCATCTGGCGTAATGCGGCCTTCCGGCGAAACGGCGGTGGCCTCCAGTAGAATGAGACCAGCCCCGCCCACGGCCCGGCTACCCAAATGCACCAGGTGCCAGTCATTCGCAAATCCGTCCTGGCTGGAGTACTGGCACATAGGCGATACCACAATGCGGTTTTTCAGCTGGATGCTTTTTATCTGTAGAGGAGTGAAGAGTGCGCTCATAGAAATATCTTTCGGCAAAGTTCTTCATACTTCTTCTGGGGCGGAAAGTTTGCCAAATGCGGTGCATCAGGAGGAACCTGCTACTAAAGGAAAGCCTTACAGATGCTGTTTCAGACCAGTTTTCAGGAAAATAGCCTTAAAACGGATGACACTTCTGTAAGTAACGGACGTTCCGCACTCCTGGTGGTGGCTCCCGGCGAGTCTGGAGACTCGCTTCATCCCGTGGCACGAGATTAAAGTCTTGCGCCAGTAGAATCCAAACCTGTGAGGTCTTCAAGACCTCACAGGTTTCTTCGTTTTGGGCCCGTTTTCCGAAAAACAGCCCCGAAACGCCTCAGCGGGGCTCCTGTCCCACAGAGAGAGGAGCCCCGCTAATGCGTAAGGTCAGTAAATATAAAGCCACTCAGTTCTTCTAAGTGGCTTTGGGGAAATGATGCGTTGGAATTGTCTTTCAGAGAGCCGATGAAAAGTGCTTAGATAAAATGGTAGAGGAACGTGATAACTCCCGTAAAGGCCGGTTTCTTGCCGCCTTCAATTTCCATGGTTACCTCTAACCGAGCTTTGATCACCCCCCTCAGGTTTACGGCCGAAAGCAGTTTTACCCGCAGGCGCAGGGCGCTGTCTACCAGCACCGCCTGGTTGAACCGCAGGCTTTCAATCTCATAGTTCACCTGCATCTTCAGGTTTTCAATGGTAATAATCTGTCCCCACAGGTAAGGCAGCAAGGACACCGTCAGATAGCCGTGCGCGATGGTGCTTTTGAAAGGCGATTCGGTTTGGGCCCGCTCCGCATCCAGGTGAATCCATTGGTGGTCTAAGGTCGCATCGGCAAAGAGATTGATCTGCTTCTGGGTGATGGTGTGGTACTCAGACACGCCAATTTCAGTTCCTTCATACTGTTGTAAGTCCTCGAAACTGCGGATGATGATCTTGCTCATGAGATTTCTCTTGTCTTATAGGTAGAACCAGGAAAGTTGTGCGGGGATGACGTGCCAAAGGTAATCTCTTTTACTTGTTTGTGAAAGCGCGATAAAGCAAGAGCCCGCTGGAAATCCCTGCCGGAAAACGGAAGATAGAGAAGCGAAGGGCGAAAAGCACAAACGCCGGTGAAAGTACCGGCGTTTGTTTTGGCAAAGTTTTCTAAAAAAGAGCCCTTAAACCCAATCATAAGTGCTGGGGCTTGCTGGCAAGTCTGGGGACTAGCTTCATCCCTAGCCCCGAGACTGTAGCCTCACGCCCGTTGGTTTTAAACCTGTGAGGTCTCCAAGGCCGCACAGGTTTTCGGTTGCTTACGCCTTAATTCGCCTCCAGAATCTGGAAGAGTTCGTCAAGCTTAGGGGTGAGGATGATTTCGGTGCGGCGGTTTTTCTGACGGGCTTCGGCCGTTTTGGCGGCATCCAGGGGAACGTTTTGGGCGCGGCCCGATGGGGTGATTTTGGTGCCAGCTAAACCGGCAGTAGTCAGGATACGGGTAATCTCGGTGGCGCGCAGGACGCTCAAATCCCAGTTGTCTTGCATACCCGCGGTGCCGCGGGCCACGGGCACGTCATCGGTGTGGCCTTCCACCACTACGTTCACGTCTTGCTGGTCTTTAAGGGCGGCGGCCAGTTTGCGGAGGGCGTCCTGGCCTTTGGCGTCTACTTTGGTGCTGCCAGATTTGAACAGCAGTTGCTCTGAAAGCGACACGTACACTTTGCCGTTGCGCACGTCTACGGAGAGGTCTTTGCTGTTAAAGCCCAGCAGCGCGTTGCTGACCTTGGCTCTGAGGGCGTTCACGGCTTTGTCTTTTTCAGCCAGAATGCGCTCCAGTTCGTTCAGGCGCTCTTCCCTTGATTTCAGGTCTTTGCTGAGTTGGTCTAGTTGGGAACGGTTTTTAGTTAGGGTTTCGCTCAGCTTTTTCAGTTCATCATCGCGGCGGGCCAGGTCTTTGGAGAGGGTGGAAGTCTCCAGCGCACTGTTGGCCATGAGGCGGTCATGGTTCTTGATCAGCTTGTCATAGGTGTTGCTCAGGTCACCGTATAACGTCTGGGTTTTCCGAAGCGTACTGCCCAGCAGTGTGGTGTCAGCGGCTAGTTGGGAACGGTATTCGGTGAGGGTAGCTACCTGTTTGGAAAGGTCTGCGCTTTCTTTTCTGGCCTTGGAGAGGGCACTCTGGGAATCGGCTTTTTCGCGCTCCAGCCGTACTTTCTGGGCCAGCAGCGAGTTGTATTTCTTGGTAGTGGTGCAGGAGCCTAAGAGGAACGTGCTCATAAGGGCTACGCTGGTGTACCGGAACAAGGAGGAAGGAAACATGACAGGACTTTGTAAAGTTAAAAATGCAAATTCAAGGGTTGTAGCGGATTTGTACCAGATAGGCTGGTGGAACGTAATGAACTTTGTGCAGGCCCTAACGACCTCAGATAGCCAAAGATAAGCAGGATACGGCTTGACACAAACACCTTTACAAGTTTTTAGGCTATTTTCCTGAAATAAGCCCAGAAACGAAAGAAGCCGGGCTACAGGCCCGGCTTCTTTGATTAATGCTGTTTATGTGCTTGCTGCCGCTTTTTAGTTAGCGGCAGTAAAATAAGAATAGGCCTAGTTGGTTTGAATCAGTTTCAGGATCTTCTCAAAGTTAGGGGCCAAAATGATCTCTGTACGGCGGTTGCTTTGGCGGGCTTCTGGGGTACGGGTCATGGCAACCGGTGTGTACTGTCCGCGGCCAGCCGGAACCACCATCTGCGGCGGCACTCCGTTGTTAATGAGTAAACGGGTAATCTCAGTGGCGCGCAGGACGCTCAAATCCCAGTTGTCTTTGTAGGTAACGTTAGCGGAGGCAACGGCTACGTCATCGGTGTGGCCTTCAATCACAATTTCGGTATCACGCTGTGATCTGATGGCGGCCGCCAATTTACCCAGGGCAGATTGGCCGTTAGGGTTTACTTTGGTGCTGCCCGAGGCGAAGAGCAGTTTCTCTGGCATGGTCACGTACACCCGGCCATCACGAATGGAAACAGTCAAGCCTTGCTCCTGGAAACCGGCTAAGGCTTCGTTCACCGATGTTCTCAGTTCATTCAGGATTCTTTCTTTCTGGGCAATTTGCTGTTGGTACTGCGCCAGCTTGGCATCACGATCACGCAGATCGGCGTTGGCTTGTTCCAGGCTGCGCTGGGCAGCAGTTTTCTCTTGTTCCAGCGCGTTTTTGCTTGCTTCCAGCTCTTTGTATTTCTTAGATGAGACACAAGAACCCAGAACAGCTACTCCAAGGATCATGGCGGCGGCGGATGAGGCGAAACGTGTTTTCTTCATAGGTGGCTTTTTAATAAAAGGGTTAGTGGTGGTGAAAATGGCCTGTCATCTACTACAGCGGCGGCTCCAGCAGAGACCTTGGCTTTGAAACGGACGCAAATAAATAATAATTGCCCTCAATATTCTAATTTACTTTCTCTTTGGTGTAAGATATTGATTAGGCGATGCTTATGATCTGGCAAAGGAGCGTAAAGTAACCTATTGAGTTTCAGCGGATAGGCACTTGTGTTTTCAGGAGGGAAGAATTGTGAAAAGAAAAGTTTGTTAGATGCCATTTGCCAACCGGGTTTCGTTTCCAGAGGCTATCAGAAAATAATAGACGGTCAATTCTAGTAACCTGTCTGATGACCAACGAGAAGTGCCTGCGTGCCTGCTGTTTTAGAGGCGTTTTACAGAAAACAGGCTGAAATGAGCAGAAGAATCCAGCGGTGTAGCGTTTATGGGGCAGAAAAAACATAGGAAACCTAACGTGAACTCGGAAATTCTCACGCATTGCGTCCCCCTTTGAAGGGGGTAGGGGGATGATTACTCGTGCTGAATACGGCATTTTGGAAGCTCCAAGAAGGGGGAGGACGTACCATTGGACAGGCGGATTTCCGCCCTCTTCCGCCTTTGGCATCCCCCTACCCCCTTCAAAGGGGGACGGAATGCGTGTACAGCATAGTAGAAAGGCAAACAATGGAATCAAAATGGATTATCGTATCCCTTTAATTCCCGAGTTCACGTGAAACCTATAAAGTACTGATTTCCCTCGCTCGCCTCTGGCGAGTGTGAGCTACCTGCAGCCTCTGGCTGCTTACGAGGCTGTTTTATACTGTTCACAAAGCGGCAAGGTGCCGGAACTAGCCCACACTCGCCAGAGGCGAGCGAGGGAAATGGAATCCAGCAGTGCGACGCTTGTGAAATATGTTCTTCTAAAAGAGGCAAGGTTTCCTGCCTTTGGTGCGCCAGAAAAACAATTGCCTGTAAAAACGGGTAAAACCCATCTGCGAGGAGAAATCTGGTTTTGAAAGGTACACTAGGGAGCTACCTTTTCTTTTTTATCTTTGCACGCGTATTTGTAACTGCTTGCGGTTTCCCACTGGAGGCTTCATTGTTGATAAAAACCTTTAGAGCATCATATGGCTTGGTTTAAAAGAGTAGAAAAAGGGATCGTCACCCCAACGGAGCAGAAAAAAGAAACCCCAGACGGTCTGTGGCACAAGTGCCCCGAGTGTAAGACCGTCATCAGCACCGCCGAGCACCGGCAACAACTGTATACGTGCCCCAAATGCGATTTTCATGACCGCATTAACTCGCAGGAATACTTTGAGGTACTGTTTGATGAGAACCAATTCCAGGAACTGGATGAGAACCTGACGTCTTCAGATCCCCTTAATTTCGTGGACACGAAGCCGTACCCAGACCGTATTATCGCCACCCAGCGCAAAACCAACCTGAAAGACGCGGTGCGTACCGCCCACGGAACCATCAATGGCCTTGATCTGGTGGTGGCCTGTATGGACTTCAACTTCATTGGCGGGTCTATGGGGTCTGTGGTGGGCGAGAAAATCTCCCGCGCCATTGACTACAGCCGCACCCACAAGATTGCGTTTCTGATGATCTCCAAATCGGGCGGGGCCCGCATGATGGAGGCGGGTTACTCGCTCATGCAAATGGCCAAGACATCGGCCAAACTGGCCTTGCTCTCAGAAGAGAAAGTACCGTACATCTCGTTGCTCACAGACCCCACCACCGGCGGCGTTACCGCTTCTTTTGCCATGTTGGGCGACTTCAATATCTCTGAGCCGGGTGCCCTCATTGGGTTTGCCGGGCCACGGGTTATCAAAGAAACCATTGGCAAAGACTTGCCCAAAGGCTTCCAGAGTGCCGAATTTGTGCTGGAGCACGGGTTCCTGGATTTTATTGTGCACCGCAAAGAGCTGAAAGACCGCATCTCTAACCTGCTTCGCCTTCTTCGGCCCGCCGAAGTGGCTACCCCCGAAGAGGCAGTAACCAAAACAGAGACCGTCAAATAAGCATGTTCCAGACGTAGTGACCTGAAAAGACCTGCCTTGCACAGAGGCAGGTCTTTCTATTTTGTTCTGGCACGATTATTATTGTACCCTATATAGATTGGAGCCTATGTCTGAACATTTTGCAGGCAAATCAGTATGTAACTCCGATACTAACCAACTTTAAGCGTACGTTTACCATCAAAAAAACCAAAACTATGAAACTCTTAAAAGGAACATTTACGGCCATGTTAGTAGGAAGCTTATTCTTCTCTTCCTGCAAATCAAGTCAGACCGCCGACACGGGTACCTCTACCACTCAAAATAAAGGCATGAAAAAAACTGCCAAAGGCGGCCTTTTAGGCGCAGGTGGTGGTGCTGTGCTGGGCGGTATTATTGGCAAAGCCACCGGCAACACGGCCCGCGGAGCCATCATTGGGGCCGCCGTAGGTGGTGCCACCGGAGCCGTAATTGGGCGCCGTATGGATAAACAAGCCGAAGAACTGGAGCGTGAAATGAAAAATGCCGAGGTGGAGCGCGTAGGCGAGGGGATTAAAGTAACCTTTGATGCCGGTTTGCTGTTCGCGACCAGCTCTGCTGAGTTACAAAGCTCTTCCAGGGCCGACATCCAGAAACTGGCCGAGACCCTGAAAAAATACCCAGGTACCAACGTCCTAATTGAAGGCCACGCCGACAACACCGGGAACGATGCCATCAACCAGCCTTTATCTGAGCGCAGGGCCCAGGCCGTGGCCGACTATGCTGCCTCTTTAGGCGTAGAGCGTAGCCGTTTGCAGACGCGCGGGTACGGTTCTACCCAACCCATAGCCGATAACTCTACTGCCGCCGGCCGCCAGCAGAACCGCCGTGTAGAAGTAGCCATCTTCGCCAGCGAAGAACTGAAAAAAGCCGCTGAGCGTGGTGAGATCAAATAACGTCCCCAGATCTCTTTAAAAGAAAGGCTAGCCCAACGGCTAGCCTTTCTTATTTATCCCTTTGCTACAACTATAAAGTTCCCTCGCCCGCCAGAGGAGAGCGAGCGAGGTTAAGTTCTGAGACACAAATAATGACACATTTTTCCCTTTGTCCTCCTGGAAGGATCTTGGTCGCGAACGGCAGTAGCAGGTAGTGCGGGCAATTCTAGTTCGCCCGCAAGCTCCTTTCAGGAGAATAGAATGTAAGTTTTATTTTGCCCAATTACTTAACTGATGTTCCGCAGGAGCCTAGCTCCCCTCCGTAGAAGAGGAGCTAGGTTTCTTCGTTTTGGGGCTGTTTTTCGGAAAACAAGCCCAAAACGAAGAAATCAATGAGGTCTTATAAGACTCAAAGGTGAACCTTTGTTGTGCGTAGAGTTAGCCAGAGCGCTCTACGCACCCTTGGACAGCCAATCTCCTGATTGGCGAGCCACCGGCGCAGGCGCGCGCAGGTCTAAAGACGCTACGGGGGCTTCTGAAGCGAGCGGTATTGCGGAAGCAGATTGTTAGAAAAAACTGGCGCGAGTCTCCGGCCTCGCCGGGAACCACCAGCACGTTTGCGTAACGTCAGTTAATAAAAGGAATCTCTCTTTTTAAGGCTGTTTTATAGAAAGTAGCTCAAAAACAGGTTCACAAGGGAAGCCATCAAAAGTGACGACAACCTTGTTCCTGTAACCAGGGAGGCAGCCCGAATCAACTGATTTGGTTAACCTCTGCCGTGTTTTCGCGTTTAGGGTGGGAAACCAATAGAAATGAAGAGAATGGGAAAAGTAACAAATGCACTCTTTTTAACGCTTTTACTAACCGTGTTTGGTGCCTGTGAGCGGGTGAAAGAGAAAGAAGCCGTGGCCGACCTGCCGGAAACCTCTGTAGAAGATACCCTCGTGCTTACCCCAGACACCCTGGAAATTGAGACCGCCCTTACTGAAACCGGCACAACCACCCCACCAAGCATGGTAGTAGACCCGTATAGCGACGCAAAAGCCCATACCCTCACCAGCGAAGGAACCCCAAAGCCAAGCACCGCCGTGATGACTTCCTCCCCGGTGTCAAGATATGAGGCTCCCACCAAAGCCTCTGGCGCAGGAACTACCGCCAAAAGAAAGTACGTAAAGCCTACCCAGCAGCAGCTACAGCGTTCCCTGGCGCTGGATGCCCGCAAATCAAACCAAATGGATTTGCCCCAACTGAAGGACTACTGGATGCGGCGGCAAGATTACTACCGGCGGGCCTCTAAAAATGTAAAGTACGTGGCCGGAGATACCAAAATCAAAATCTCACAGGAAGAGACCAAAATTGAGACCCCCCGCGGCAAAGTGAAAATTGAGGGAGATGACATCAAGATAAAGTATGATTAATGCCGTGAACACGGGAATTGAAAGTGACTTTAGTAGACTAGCAAATATTGTTCAGTTACGCTAACGACGCCTATTCAACGCAGAACTCTCCCCTCAAGGGGAGAATCTGCTCTTAGCACGGCAATACGGGTGGGTAGTGAGCCAGACAATTTCTAGCTGTTCGGGAGTAGAACTCCCGAACCTGCCTGCTGCGGAGTTCTACTCCGCCGGGAACCAAGGGCAAAAGAAGGGGAGTAGAACTCCCCGGCAGCTTGCTTCCGGAGTGGAACTCTGGAAGAGCGGGTAAGAACGGTTTGGTTTTCTGGAAGTTTCAGGAACTAAATAGCCGCTCATTTTTCCCTGCAAGATCAGCCTGGGAGGGGTAATTTTTACCTTTCCACCATCTTATTCAAAAGGGCACCACTTATTCAATGATGGTTAAATTTTACCACTAGGCTTATTCAGCCGTGCGCCCCTGATCTGTTTTGGGGCTGTTTTTAGATAAACAGCCCCAAAACAGATCAGGGGCGCTTCTTTTTGCGGGTAAGGGCAACGGCCGCCATGGTGATAAGGGCTCCCAGCAAAGCCACGGCAATGTCTTTCTGGGCATCCCAGACATCGCCCTGGGTACCTAAGTACGCCATCCCCTGCGTGGGGAAAAACACATCGGCCACCGACCATTCCATCAGTTCATAGAAGGCACCCATGCTTACGGTTAAGTCAACGGGTAGCGCGTAGCTGAAAAAAGGCCGCATGTTGGTCAGCCGGTAGAAGACCTCATTCAGGGGGTAGGCCAGAAAGAACCCAAACCCGAAATGCACCAGCCGGTCATAGTGGTTGCGTTCCAGGTGCAACTGGTCTTTGACCCAAAAGCCGAACGGGTTCTCGGCGTAGGTGTGCTGGCTGCCGTACACGTGCAGCATCATAAACAGGAAAATGCAGGTATAACTGAAGTCTGAAAACTGGAAATGCTTGTAGAACGCCACCAGCAAAATTACCGCCGACAGCGTGAGTGTGTTTTCCAGCCACCAGTTTTTAGAGTCCGTGGTATGGAAACCGGTATATGCCCAGAACAAACCAAAGATAATGACATACGCGATAAGCAGCAGATTTCTACGGAAATGGGTGCGTTCCTGGTCTGTGGTAAAGGAAAAGGCCATGCAGAAGGGGTCTTAAAGGTTATACAAGCTGCTGAAGAAGCATACAGACGGCGGCTGCTTTTTCAGCATCTTAAGTATAAGAGAGAAGTGAAAGAATTGTTTATCACACTGCCTCGTGCAACCGGGCGGGCAACATGAAGTCGGGCTGGTGGTACACCAGCCCGAACGGGTTATCTTTCGGGTTCTGGGTTGGGTCACAGTGATACCCCAGGACTTTGTAATCCTTAGACAGCGGAACCAGCTTTTTATAGTACGTGTGCGCGCTGTTCTGTTCAGAAAACGTGATGTCATGGAAAATGGTAGTGGCTTTGGGGGGCATTCCCCGCAAGTACGCGAAAAGCGCCTCTGGCTGACCTAAGTCACCGGAGAACACCATTCTTTCCCCTTTTTCTTCAAAGATGTAGGCGTACGTTTGCAATCGCTCGGCATGTTGGCCGTAGGTGTCCACAGAAGTGATGCCCGGTACTTCTGACAGCGGAATAAAGTCTGCGTACCTCTCGGGTTTCTGGAGCTGCAGTCGCAGAAACTCATACAATTCGTCCCTGAAATCATCATCTGGGTACAGAATGGTAGGCCGGCAGTTGGTGTTGAAATAATGACAATGCAGCAAAACGTTGGCCAAACTGCCCGTATGGTCGTTGTGCAGGTGGGTAAGCAGGATGTATTGCACACTGCGGGTAAGCTGGTGCTGCCTGAGGACGGGGTACACGGTAAAACCACAATCCAGCAGAATGGAGTTTCCTTTAAATTCTACAAGGGCGGCCGAATTGCCGTATGCCACATCAAACGCTCCGCCCGTTCCTAAGAAGGTGAATTTCATAGTTGTATCTTACTTTCCAAGACCATGCTTTGTGCTCTAAACTGTAGAGAAGCTTCACGCAAACTTTACCATCGGGGGCTCGTTTAGAGGGAAAAGAAAAGACTATGGCTGAAGCAAATCAGCAGCTTTCTCCCTCAGAAAAGATATGGCAAGTTCATATACGGTTGAATGAAGTTTTTGGTCATCTTTCCGGCCATCCGCGCCGCGAGCCCATGCGCGAACTCATTTCCACCATGCTCTCGCACCGTACCACGCACGCCAATGAGGAGAAAGCCTACTTTCAGATGCTGGAGAAATTCCCCACCTGGGAAGCCGTGCTGGCTGCGCCGATAGAAGAATTAGCCAATGTCCTGGCTCCGGCTGAATTCCCGGGTGCCAAAGCCGTGAACATCCAGAAAGCCCTTCGCCTCATCCAGGCTGAGCACCCAGACTTCAACCTGGATTTCCTGCACAACCTGGACGTGCCCGAAGCCCTGCAATGGCTCATGTCTTTGCCCGGCGTGGGGCTGAAAACCGCTACGCTGGTACTATTGTTTAACTTCCACAAGCCCGTGTTTCCGGTAGACACGCACGTGCACCGCATTAGTCAGCGCGTAGGGCTCATTGGCGCCAAGGTCACCCATGACAAAGCCCACCAACTTCTGCTGGATCTGCTGCCCAAAGACGCGCTGGTGCTTTATAACCTGCACCGCCACCTGCTCAAACATGGCCAGAAAATCTGTACCTGGCGCGCGCCCAAATGCGAAGTCTGTGTCCTGCAGAACCTCTGCAACTACTACGCTGAGGTACGTTTAAAAGGAATAGATCAGTAGCTTTGTTTTTGGGCTGGTTTCTGGAAAAGAAGCCCGAAACGGGATTTTCAGACGGGTCAATTGCTCCAGGCCTTTGCGTTTTAGGCCTCATTTCTGAAAATGGAGGCGAAAACGCTTATAACATCTTCCGTAAGCCCCATAATTGCTGTTCAAAACAAATATCTGTGCCGTTGGTTTGCATCCTGAGACCACCCATTTTTCTTTACATTATCATGACTAAGTTTTACGTGCTGTTTTTGCTGTTTCTCTCGTTTGCTGCGTTACCAGTGCAGGCCCAAAGCACGGGCAGGATCACGGGCGTGGTGCGAGACCGGAATACCCAGGAACCCATCATCGGGGCCACCGTGGCGCTGGAGGAAACCACCCTGGCCGCCGCTACCGATGCGCAGGGACGCTACCGCCTGGAGAACGTGCCCACGGGCAGTTACAACATCAAAGCTTCTTTTCTGGGCTACGATCCGGTGACGCGCTACAACGTGCCGGTGACCTCGGGCAACGCCCTTACCCTGAACCTGGAGCTTTCGCCGGGCGCAAACCAGTTGCAGGAAGTGAATGTGACCTTTGACCGTTCCATCAGGGTGGCCACGGTAGAAACGCCGCTGTCGGTGCAGAGTTTGAGCAGCGAGGAGATCAAGAGCAACCCCGGCGGTAATTTTGACATTTCAAGGGTAATCCAGACGCTGCCGGGCGTGGCCGGGGCCGGCAGCACGGGCGCTGGTTTCCGGAATGATATTGTGATTAGGGGCGGCGGGCCGAGTGAGAACGTCTTTTTCCTGGACGGCATTGAGATTCCCGTGATCAACCACTTTTCCACCCAGGGCAGCAGCGGCGGCCCGCAGGGAATTTTGAACGTGTCTTTTATTGAGGATGTAACCTTGAGCACCAGCGCCTTTGACGCCCGCTATGACAACGCCCTGTCCAGCGTGTTCCAGTTCCGGCAGCGCGAGGGCAACCCCGACCGCCTGCAGGGCAACGTGCGGCTGAGTGCCACCGAGCTGGCCGCCACCCTGGAAGGTCCGCTCGCGCCTAAGACTACGTTCCTGGCCTCGGCCCGCCGGTCTTACCTGCAACTTTTGTTCAAAGCCATCGACTTGCCCATCAGGCCTAATTACTGGGATTTTCAGTACAAAGTCACCCATCAGCTGAACGCCAAAACTACTTTGACGGCGCTGGGGATTGGGGCCATTGACGATTTCAGTTTTGCGGTGCCCAAGGAAAGCTCGCCGGAGAAAGAGTACGCGTTGCGTTCCAACCCGCTCATCAACCAGTGGAACTACACGGTGGGGGCTAGCCTGAGGCGGTCGCTGGAGAACGGGTTTGTGCAGGTAGCCCTCAGCCGGAACGTGTTTGAGAACCGGCTAGACCGCTTTGAAGATGCGCAGTACGGGGATGAATCTAGGAGGCTCCTGAAAAGCCGGTCACAGGAAAAAGAGAACAAGCTGCGGGTAGACGTGAACCAGTTTGTGGGCGGCTGGAAGTTCTCTTACGGGGCCATCGGGCAGTACGTGGGCTATGACAACCGCTTTTTCAGCCAGATACGCCAGGAGCTGCGCGACGGGAACGGCAATGTGGTGCAGCCTCGCGTAACCGTGGACTTTGACACCAACCTTGATTTCTTCCGCTACGGCCTGTACGGGCAAACCTCCCGCAGTTTCCTGCAAGACAAACTGAGTTTGTCTTTGGGTGTGCGCACCGATATGAACTCGTTCACCACGGAGGGCAACAACCCGCTGGAAACACTTTCGCCGCGCGTCTCTGCGTCTTATTCTCTGGCCGAGCGCTGGAAACTGAACGCCTCGGTGGGAACGTATTACCGCCTACCCATCTATACCGTGCTGGGCTACAAAGAGGCCAACGGGGCGTATGCCAACCAAGACAGTGAGTACATCAGATCCACGCATTACGTGGCCGGGCTGGAGTTCTTGCCGTCGGTGGCCAACCGCCTCACCGTGGAAGGGTTCTATAAACGCTACGGCAACTACCCGGTCTCGCTGCGCGATGGGGTCTCCCTGGCCAACCAGGGCATTGAGTTTGGGGCGATCGGCAATGAAGACGTGGCCAGCGTGGGCAAAGGCCGCGCGTACGGCGCTGAGTTCTTCTTTCAGCAGAAACTGACCCGAGGGCTGTACGGCTTGGTTTCCTATACCTTGGTGCGCAGCGAATTCACGGGCTTGGACAATGATAAATACGTTGCCTCGGCGTGGGACAACCGCCATCTGGTGTCGGCGTTGCTGGGCTGGCAGTTTGGCCGGAACTGGGAACTGGGCGGGAAGTACCGCTTCGCGGGAGGGTCGCCCTACACACCTTTTGACTTAGAGGCTTCGCAGCAGAATTACGCCTCTTTGGGCACCGGCCTGCTGGACTACGATCGCCTCAACACCCAACGCCTGCGCTCGTTCCAGCAACTGGACGTGCGCCTGGACAAGAAATGGAACTACAAACGCACCACCCTGGACGTGTACGTGGATATCCAGAACATCTTCCGGTTCAAAGGCCCTTCTCTGCCGCAGTACACCTTCCAGCGTACCGCTGACAACACCGCTTTCGTGACCACAGACGGCCAGCCGCTCCAGCCCAACGGTTCCAACGCCATCCCGCTGCTTCTGGATGAGGATGATGTGACGTTTCTACCCACCGTGGGGTTTGTGCTGGAATTTTGACCTCACCCCAACCCCTCTCCCGTGGAGAGGGGCTTTTCTGGTTTAGGGCTGATTTGTGGGAAACAGGCTCAAAACGATTGGTGTAGTTGAGGCAATGCGTAGAGACAAGGCGGTGCCTGGTCTCTACGATTCTGGAATGTGTAGGCACCAGAATGCGTAATCCGCGCATAGAAGGTGTTTGGGGGCCGATTTCTGGGAAACAGGATGGAAACTGGTAATTGTTTCACGCCTTCCGTCCCCTTTGAGGCTCATCTTGTAGGGTAAATTTGTCTTTGCTGTTCGGGAGTTCTACTCCCGAACCTGCCTGCTGCGGAGTTCCACTCCGCCGGGAGCCACGGGCAAAAGAAGGGGAGTGGAACTCCCCGGCAGTAGGCTTCCGGAGTGGAACTCCGGAAGAGCGGGAAAAGGTGTTTTCCGCGTTTTGGGCTGTTTCCCGCTAAACAGCCCCAAAACGTACCAGTAGGCTTTCCTCTCCGGTGAATTAAGTCCCAAACCCCGCCATTAACAAAAGTCTTCCTGCAAGATTAGCTTTGAAGGGGGGTGGAACGCGTGCTTTGTAAGGAAAGTATATCAGTACCCTTCGCTGCAATCTACCCGTTTTCCGTAGGCAATGCGTACCTTGCAGGGGCCAAGGCATTCCTTTATTCATCAGCATGCGCTTAATCCATCATCCAGTACTGGCCAATTACTACGTGACGTACCGCTGCAACGCCAAATGCTCGTTCTGCGACATTTGGGAGAAGCCGTCGCCGTACATTCAGCTGGACGATGTGCGCCAGAACCTCCAAGATCTGCGCAAGCTGGGGGTGAACGTCATTGACTTCACTGGCGGCGAGCCTTTGCTGCACCGGCAGATAGACCAGTTTCTGGAGGTGGCGCAGGAGCTGGGTTTCATCACCACGCTTACCACCAACGGCCTTCTGTACCCCAAATGGGCCGAGCGCCTGAAAGGCAGGGTAGACATGCTGCACTTCTCCCTGGACTCCGCGGATAAAACGGAGCACGACACGGGCAGGGGAGTGGCCTGTTTTGATTTCGTGCTGGAATCCATCAACATGGCCAAAAGCCTGGGCGAGCGCCCCGATATCCTGTTCACGGTTTTCAAGCACAACCTGGACCAAATAGAGCGGGTGTACCAGGAAATCTGTCTGCCCAACAACCTCATGCTGCTGTTGAATCCGGCCTTTGAGTACAACCAGGTAGAAACCGGCGAGCAACTGTCTGAAGCCGAACTGGACTATCTGGTGAGATTCAGCAAGCAGAAATGGGTGTATTTGAACGAGGCGTTCGTGCAGTTGCGCAAAGACGGCGGCAACCACATAGACAAACCAGTCTGCAAAGCCGCCAGCACCACGCTGGTGATCTCGCCGGAGAATGAGTTGGTCTTGCCATGTTACCACCTGGGGGCGCAGAAATTTCCCATCAACGGCAAACTGTATGAGTTGTACAAATCAGACGAAGTAAAAAAACTGATTGCCCTGGAAGGAAGGCTGCCCGCCTGCGAAGGCTGCACCATCAACTGCTACATGCAACCCAGCTTCGCGGTGGAGATGAACAGTTACTGGTGGAAAGCCCTGCCCAGTACCCTCAAGTACAACCTGAGAAAAGGCACCTGGAAGAAGATGCTTTCATAGGTATCAAGCATTTGATAGCACCATGTGATAGCATTGTGTTTAGGGGCCGTTTTTTGAAAAACAGCCCTTAAACGGAAATCCTGGTGTATTTGCTACTCCGTCCCACTTCCTATATTTGGTAAATTTCTAACTCTTAATTCCTAACTAAAAAATTATGGCTCTGCTGCTACCGGTAAAAGGTGTTCACCCCATCCTGGGGAAAGATTGTTTTGTTGCGCCCAACGCCACCATTGCTGGCGATGTGGTACTGGGCGACCAGTGCACCGTTTGGTTTAACGCCGTGGTGCGCGGCGATGTCAACCTCATCCGCATCGGGAACAAAACCAACATCCAGGATGGGGCCGTCATTCACTGCACGTACCTGAAAACAGCCACCATTATTGGCAGTAACGTGAGCATAGGGCATAATGCCATCGTGCACGGCTGCACCATTGAAAACAACGTGCTCATTGGCATGGGGGCTATTGTGATGGATAACGCCGTGGTGCAGGAACATTGCATTGTAGCCGCCGGGGCCGTGGTGCTGGAGAAAACCATCTGCGAAAGCGGTTTCATCTACGCCGGGGTGCCCGCCAAGAAAGTAAAAGCCCTTACGGCAGAACAGATGTCGGGCATGGCCCAAACCGCCGACAACTATGTGCTGTACGCCAGTTGGTTTCAGGAAGGGACTGGTGAGGAATCTTGATTCTGGGCTGATTTTTAGAAACTAGGCAGAAAAGCGGTAAGATGATGATTTCAGATATAAGGTTGATAACAGGAGTTACTCTTTATATTCAGTAGTTGGCAGAAATAGAAAAGTATGAAAAAACTCACTATACTGACAATCCTCTTAAATTTCTTTATTATCGTAGGTGCAGGACATGGAATCGGATTTGTGGGTATAATAGAATTGGCTTTAATAAACTATCTAAACAGCGATTTTACGCTTTCTCCATTTGCCGATTATGACGCATCCTTACCAGCCGTAGGATTGTTAGCCCTAATTGGACAAATAACCCTTATAATTTCATTAGCAACAAAATTTTACCGATTCAATTACTGGCTAAAGCTGTTAGGTCTCTTTCTCTTATGGTTAAGCTTTTATTATCTTACTCATACATTATTCACAAGCGGACTTGCAAGAATAAGCTTTGCCTTTGGACTACCATTTCTAATATGCTCAATTCTCTTATTTATAAAAATAATAAGGGAGCGACAGTTAAAGGAGACAGAATTAAAACAACCTTGAAAAGAACTACTTCTACCAACAAGGTGCATAAGGCATGCTAAGTCCGACGGCCTCGCACGCCTCATGCACTAGCCGTTAATAAAACCAATGAGAGCCATGCTTATTTCCATCGTTAAAATTGTGCTCTTATTGTATGCGGCCATCTGCGTCCTGGTCTATTTTGTGCAGGAGAAACTGATTTTCTTCCCTGAGAAACTCCGCCCAGATGTCAGGTTTACGTTTCAGGTGCCTTTTGAGGAAATCAGCCTTAAAACGCAGGATGATGTGCTGCTCAATGCCGTCTTGTTCAAAGCAGACCAGCCCCAAGGTGTCATTTTTTACCTGCACGGGAACGCCGGTTCCCTGAACTCCTGGGGAGACGTGGCCCCGGTGTACACCGCCCTGAACTATGACGTTTTCATGTTGGATTACCGGGGCTACGGCAAAAGCGAAGGGAAAATCAGTGGTCAGAACCAACTCTACCAAGACGTGCAGACGGCCTATGACCACCTGAAAACGCGGTACGCAGAACGGGACATCATCGTGTTGGGCTACTCTATTGGCACGGGGCCAGCTGCCAAAGTAGCCGCCGAAAACCAGCCCCGGCTGTTGCTTCTGCAAGCCCCGTATTACAGCCTGAAAGACCTCATGACCCGCTACTTTCCGGTGCTGCCCACGTTTCTCCTGAAGTATAAATTTGAAACGTATAAGTATCTTCCGAAATGCACCATGCCCGTGGTGCTCTTTCACGGGGAGCAGGACGAGATCATCTACTACGGTTCTTCTCTCAAATTGAAAAAACACCTCAAAAACACGGACACCCTCGTCACCCTCGCCGGGCTGGGCCACAACGGCATGACTTCCAGCCCCCAATATCAGGCCCAACTGCAGAGAATCCTTCAGAAACAATAAGCGGCCAACCAAGCTTCCCTTGCGGCTACTCAATAATATTGTGTTTTTTTAATGTTTTGTAACGGTGCCGGGCTGCCTGCGTAGTAGGCATGGACTCAGGCGAGGAATGTTGATGCTGGAGCGTGCCTCCGGTTCCCGGTTGAGTAGGAAGTCTGCGTTTGCGACCTTCGGTATGTTTCCCCAACGCCAACGTGCGTGCCGTTTAACCGGCTAAATGAGATGCTAAGTAAAAACATATGATAGAAGCAGTTAAATTCTGGAACGAACCAAACAACAAATCACACTGGGCCTACGAGATTGACCCCGAATGGAAGATTTTCGGGGAGATGGTACGGCTGGCTGCCAAAGCCGTGAAAGCCGAGAAGCCCGAAATCACCCGCGTCTTGGGCGGAATCTCACCCATAGACCCGCACTTCATCAAGACCTTGGAACGCCACGGCACCCTGGAAGACCTGGACGCCGTGGCGGTTCACGGTTTTCCGCTGGACTGGAACCTCTGGAGCATCAACGAGTGGCCCGACAAGATTGCCGAGATTGAAGCCGTCACCAACCTACCCGTGTGGGTCACCGAAGTGGGGATTTCGTCTTTCGGGGCCGAGGAAGTGCAGGAGTTTGGGTTGCGCCGTACCGCCGAATTGTTGATGGGCCGCGTAGACCGTGCGTTCTGGTACAGCCTCTATGATTTGCCCCAAGCCTGGGAAGCCACCACGCGCCACCGCGAAGCCGAAGGTTCTTCGTATTACCGCCACTTCCACATGGGTTTACTAAAAGAAGACGGAACCCCCAAACTGGCCTACAAACACTTCTCAGACTATACCCCAGAATTCGGCATCTGCCAGTGGTTCCACTTCGAAGACCACCGGCTGGACGACGCCATCAAACACCTCCGGGCATTAGGCGTGAAGAAACTGCGCACCGGCCTCAGCTGGGCCGATTGGTTGCGCCCGGACGCCGAGAAATGGTTCGACCACGTGATGAGTAAACTGGACGAGTTTGACGTCACCGCCACCTTCTGCTTCACCCCAGAGGCCAAAGGCATTCAGCCGCACCACACCAGCCCGCCCCAACACATAGAAGAGTTCGCTGACTTCTGCGCGCTCATGATGCGTCGGTACTCGTAAATTAAAAGCCTCATTGCATCTCCGTTTAAGGCACGTTTTCTGTTAAACGTGCCTTAAACGGAGATTTTTTCACTTGCTTTTTGGACGGTCATTTCCCTTCTATGGCGCGGAAGTTACTTCCGTGCCTTTTGAAACTGTAGCAAGGCACGGAAGTAACTTCCGCGCCATAGAAGGAAATTTTATTGTTAGGACTACAGCAAATTCCATCCATAGACGATGCTGTTTTAAGGCCATTTTCTGTAAAACAACCTCGAAACAGAAAAAATCTGCTTACCAAGAATCTACAACATATCATCCCATGAGCCAGAACACCCAGGAAGAAACGCCAGACGTTTGGTTGCAGAACATGCGCAAAGGTGACTTTGAAGCCGCCTGGAAACATAGCGATACCGTTCTGCTAGAGCGCGCCGGAAAACCCTGCTGGCATTGGCCCCGCCACTTCCAATACGTTTGGGACGGCTCTTCCCTGCAAGGCAAACGGGTACTGGTACGCTGCTACCACGGCCTGGGCGACACCATCCAGTTCATCCGTTTCGCGCCGCTCATCAAAGCCATCGCAAAGGAAGTCATTGTGTGGGCACAGGCCCCGCTGATTCCGCTCCTGGAAACCATCCCCACCATTGACCGCCTCTTGCCCCTGCACGACGGCACCCCCGAGGTAGACTATGATGTGGACGTAGAAGTCATGGAATTGCCCCACATCTTTAGAGCCACCGTCAACACCATCCCCTCCCAGATTCCTTACCTGCACGTGGAGCCCATGCCGCTTCCCGGCGAAAGGAAGAAGCTGAACGTGGGCCTGGTCTGGAAACCTGGCGACTGGAACCCGCATCGCTCCATTCCGTTTTCGTTTTTCGAGCCATTGGCGGAGTTGCAAGACGTACAGTTTTACATTCTTCAGGCCAACGCCGCAGAAAACGGCTGGCAGGAAGGTTTCGGGGTTCATCCCGGCGAGTTTAGTTTGTATGACTACGCCCACATTATCAAAAGCTTAGACTTGCTGATTTCCGTCGATTCCATGCCCGTCCACTTGGCCGGAGCTCTCAACGTTCCCGTCTGGACGCTCCTGCACAACCACGCCGACTGGCGCTGGATGGATGACCGGGAAGACAGTCCCTGGTACCCCACCGCGCGTCTGTTTCGGCAAGAAGTAGCCGATGATTGGGCAGGCGTGGTGAAGCGGGTGGTGGTAGAATTGAAGAAGCTCACGACCAAGGCATAATCCACCCCTTTTGTCATCCTGAAAGGATCTTGTGGGCGAACTAGAAAGACATTGAATAAACGTTACTGCCGTTTGCCCACAAGATCTTTCCAAGATGACAGGCTAAGAGAAAAGCTTTCCTGCTTTGGGCTTACTTTCTGGAAATTAACAAAAAAGCGGAGGGTTTCCCCTCCGCTTTTTTGTTATCCTTTCAACTGCTTATATCGGTTTTTAATTTCTCCGAAATCACCTTGATGATAGGCAAAACCGTGGTAAGCGGCGAGGGCCATTTGGGCCCAGTTGACGTATAGTTTAGGCGCGTTCAATTGGTGGGCTAGTTTCGCCATCTTGTGGCTGCTCGCCGAGATATGATACCGCATCCGGTAAATCAGTTTACGCTGCTTGGTAGGCGTTTTGGAATCTGGGGCAACGCGTTTGCAGGGCGTGATGCCGCGGCGGCTCCAGGTCAGGCGATATGCAAGACCTTCGCGGCGTTGGCGGAAACCGGCGGCCTGGGTTTGCTCTACAAACTTGGCATCTACGGCTTCTAATTGCAGGCGACCTCCCTGTATGGCGTTGGAAACCAATTGGTCTACCAAAGGCGAACGAACTACCACTACGTTGGTGCCGCGTCCGTCAGAAGAATAGGGTTCTACCCAGGCATCACCGAAGGAGATGTCAGACGTTTCGGCCACCACATCATCGCAGTAGTTGCAGGCCGAGTTCATGAAGAAACCGGCGCCCCAGTCCCCGTCCGCCAGGTGCCACCAGTCGCGGTTCACGGTGTTGCCATTAGGCAAAGTGAGTTTGGCGTTGTACCAGTTGGCCGGACGGTTAGGGTCTTTCTGACGGTATTCTACGCGCTCTACCTGGTTCACGGGCACATTCATTTGCCAAGCGAAGCTTTCCACGAAACGGGCGCTCTTCATATGTCCGCAGAAAAGCCCAAGGGTATATTGAATGCGTTCCCGAATGATGGGGTCTTCCTGGCGCAGCAACTGCACCGCCTTGATAAAGCACGGAATGCCCACCACGGCATAACGGCCCGGCACTTCTTTCACCAAAGAAAGCACCTCAGACAACTCAATAGGGTAGTACCGTGACTTGGCTCCTTCGCGGATTTCAGCCTCGGTACGGGCAATGCGGTACCGGAAGTAGCGGCCGTCTGCCTGCGGGTCTTTGGTGGCAATCACGTGGGCTACGCCGTCAATCAAGCCTTGGCGCATCAGTTCCGTGGCTACCCAAGTAACCATGCCGCCAGAACTGCCCTGCATCCTGAAATCTTCTTCGGCCACGTGGCCTACATAGGCGGTCTGGAATCGCCCTAGCGCCGCATCAATCACGGGCGCGGTAGGGTAGAGGTTAGCGGCTAAGTAGTCTTCGTTTTTGGCTTTGGGCGAGAACGGGCAGGTGTTGGAAAAACTTTCAGATTTGGTGTTGTACCACTGCGCGTCTCCGTAGGGCTTCAGTTGTTTGTGTCCGTCAAAGTCCATGCGCGTGTCGGGCCGGTTGGCCTGGGCCACGCAGCTGCCGCAGCCAATGCACAAACCAGAGCGCACGATGTCACGGGGGCTTACCAGTTCCTTCATACGGTTTGCTCTTGGTTTACCACCAGCGCCCGGTCTAGATACGCCGCCGAGGTTTGGCGCAACAGGTCAATCTTCCGCAGAATCTCAGGGTTCAGCGGCTCGCTTAACAAGGTGTTGAAAATCACGTGCGGCGTGCCTTCGGCCAGCAAATGTTTCTCGCCGCCAATCTTGGCCATGAGGCCCTGTAGTTTATGCCGCCGGTACGGCGATGATTCACACACAAACGGCTTGGCGTTCCGCAGGGCGAACACACAACCGTGGAAGAAGTTGGTAGCCACCGCTTCGGCCTTGGCCATGAAGTGCGCGAAATCGTGCGGGTCAGTGGTAATCCATTGCTCGTCGGCCCAGTCGTTGCGGTACCCGAAGCTGATGAGCGGCAGGTTTTGGCTGTCGGCGAACTGGCGGATCTCGCGGGCGAAGGACTCCGTGAAATTGTGGCCGTACACGGCTACGTACTTTCTGTTCAGGATTTCGTGGTTACGGTCATCTGGGGTGATGGGGAACTGCAGACAAGGGTCCAGCACCATTTCGGGCTCAAACCCGAGGGCGTTTTGGATGAGGATCTGCGAGTTGGCATCGCGCACCGAGATGGCGTCAAAGTTGTTCCGCAGTTTATCGGCCCATTCTTGCTCCAAACCCCAGGACGCATCATAATTCCCGAAACTGGCGGCGTACGAAATCAAGTGCTGCGCCTTCACGCCATCGCCGTAAAAAATGGGGCAGCGGCCGTACCACGGGTGCGACATGTTCCAGACCTCGTCGCTGCCCACCACCACTACATCGTACTCCTCCATCTCCTCGGGGTTGTCCAGTTGAAAGCGGGGCGACAGCGGCAGCGTGTCAAACACGTCAAAAAACTTCCGGATTTTGGCGCGGTACAGCGATCGGTCAGAAGCCGGAACCGGCGTAGGAAGCACCGGCTGAAACGCGCATTTCCATTCCACCAGATTCACCCGGCGGGAGTCATGGTCTAGGATGACGGCTTCGTGTCCGAGCGCCTGCAAGCCCTCGGCCAGGCAACGCGCCTGCCAGTAACTTCCGTAATTGATACAGCGGTGAAAAGTAAGCACTCCAATCTTTAAAGCGGGTTTGTTTGTTTTATTCTCCAAGGTTATTCTGAATATGTTTTGGTCTGCTGCCTATGAAAAATTGCGGAGTAAGGCAGCATCTGAGAGATGGTCACAGCATGGTTCTGCCGCTGTATCCTGCCAACGGGATAAATTTAGTTTAGGTTATATAGTGCCGTTCCTAAATTGCCGTTCGCCTCCGTTTTTAGCTCCTTTTCTCTAAAATAGGAGAAAAGGAGCTAAAAACGATAAGCACCAAAGATAACGGTTTAAGCCAATGCCCGTTAAAAGGCACGGCTCCGTTTCCGGCCTTCTTTTCAAGAAAGAAGCTGAAAACGGAAATTAGCCCGAGAAAGACCCAAGCATGACCAAACTTTTACTGATTCGCCACGCCACCACCAACTCGGTGGGCAAACGTTTGTCTGGCCGCACTCCGGGCGTTTTCCTGAACGAGGAAGGAAAGAGGCAGGCCCAGCAACTCGCCCAGCGCCTCACCCAAGTGCCATTGGCCGCCCTCTACACCAGTCCGCTGGAACGCACCGTGCAAACTGCCGAATATATCGCGCGGGCGCAACAATTACAGCCCATTATAGACAAGTCTTTTCTGGAGCTGGACTTTGGGGATTGGACGAATTTGGCCTTTGAGGAATTGGGGAGCAACCCAGAATTTCAGCGTTTCAATACGTTCAGAAGCGTGACGCGCATACCCGGCGGCGAAATGATGCTGGAGGCGCAGGCGCGTTTTATGGCCGGTTTGCAGAAACTATGCCTAAAACACCCGCATGAAACGGTGGCGGTGGTGAGCCATTCAGATTTAATCAAAGCCGCCGTGGCCTATTACGCCGGCACTCCCCTGGATATGTTCCAGCGTCTGGAGATTAGCCCCGCGTCGGTGAGCATGATTCAAGTGTACGCCGAAACCGCCCGCATTCTGGTGGTGAATGACACCGGTTCCTTGACGGGTTAGGGGTTTCAATCTGATTGGGAACGTTCGTTTTAAGGCTGTTTTGGCTAAACTAGCCCCTAAACAGCTTCAACTTCTTTGGCTTATGACCTTCGCAGACTTCCAGAAAAGCCTTGCTTCGCCAGTTTCTCCAACCGGTGCCTCGGTGTATTTGCAGGCCTTGTGGCATGATGCCCGCGGTGATTGGGAGAAAGGGCACGAACTGATGCAAGACCTCCCTGATAGGGACGCCGCCCTCATTCACGCCTACTTCCACCGGAAAGAAGGCGACCTCTGGAACGCTGATTACTGGTACAGACGCGCCGGAGAGAAAAGACCTTCTACTTCATTGGAGGAAGAATGGGAAGCTTTGGTGCAGGCGTTTTTGTGATGAATACCTCTACAAGCGAAGCTGCTTTTGGCCCGTTTTCTAGAAAACAGGCCAAAAGCGGCTTCGCTGTTCTCGCTATGGCGATGATTTACTTCCGCGACTTTCCTTTGTTCATGTGTAAGTGATTTGCAAAATCCGTCCCCCTTTGAAGGGGGTAGGGGGATGATTTCTCATGCTGATTACTCATTCCCGAGATTCAGCCTTACACATTCCAGACTTTCGGTGATAGTTTCTTCAACGGCCTTGTCATCCCCCTACCCCCTTCAAAGGGGGACGAGATGCGTGTTAGGTTTTTCACTTCTGACGCATCATGCAGACACCTTCACCACCGCTATCGCCACATCCGTGCGTACCTCCGGCACGGTGAAGCGACAGATTCCATGCTGCGCTTCCACTTGAAACTGCTCTCGCATGACTCCTTCCAGCGTGTTCCAGGTAGTAATTTGGAAGTGCCCATCCCGTAAGCCGGGTATTTGTACTTCCACCGAGAGGGGGGATGCTTCTGGGTTCATGAGGCGCTTGCGTTGGTAGAGGGCATCGGTACGTAAGAGCCAGACCACGGCCTGCTGGTCATCGGCGCAGCCGAAAACGGCGAAGGCTGGTTGGGAGAGTTTGATTTCCTGGTTCAGGTTTTTCCGGCGGAAGGTGGGCCAGTGGATGAGGTTCAGGAAACCAGCCATGTTCTTCTGGGCCACGCGCATGCCGGGCGTGAGGGTGTGCGGATGGCGGTTGGGCCAACGCATGCCACCGCCCGCCGCGCCCGAGGCCAGGTGCGCCCACTGGATGTGCCGAAAATACTCATCGTCGAACTCCGGAGCTAAGGTGTGCTTTTTGTCTTTGAACAGATGAATGGGGCCGTGCTCGCTGTCAAAAAACGGGCGGTTCTCGGGGGCGTGTTCCAGGGCTTCGCGTACCAGTTCGCCTACTTTGATGGCCGAGTCTACCGTGTTTTTGGGGTAGTCTATGGTTTTGGCGTCATAGAAGTGGGTGTTGGCGAAATCAAGCAGGGGGTGCCGGAAAATGGTATCGGCGGTGTCTGGGTGCGTGTGCAGGATGGGCCCAAAAATAGAAACCGTCTGCGGGTGCGAACGGCCGTAGAGGCGCAGTTCCAGGTCGCGCACGTGCTGGCTCAACTCGGTGGCAGCGGCGGCGAAACCAGCCGAGCTGTTGCCCATGTGGGCAGGGTGCATCTCGTTCCAGAGATCCCAGGCGAAGAGTACGCCGCTGCCTCCCCAACGTTCTATCACAAACGTGAGCCGGGCTTTGATGGCCTTCATGGTATCTGGGCACAGAAGCCATTGACCGCGCCCGGCGCAGGGGCCGCCCAGTTGCTTGTTGTACGGGTGGTATTTCCACTTGAGCCACATCCAGAAGGTGTCATAGGGCGTTAGCAAAATACGTAGGCCGTACTTGGCGCAGAGGGCAAAGAGGTCGTCCCAGAGCTGAACCATGCGGGGGTTGAAGGTACCGGCGGGTTTCTCAAAGTAGCGGTGCTTCACTTGGGCGTACTCCAGCATGAGCCGCAGGCAGGTAACGCCGTGTTCTGCAAGGTAGGCCAGGTACTCTTCTACCGCTTGTAGGTCTTTCCGGCGGAACAAGCCCTCCAACTCGGGCCAGGTGATGGCATCGTTCTGACCAATGGGCGTCCAGGGTTGGCCGTCTTCAGTGATGAAATAGGGTGCATCTGGTGCCACTTGTACCCAGGGCAGAGAGGCAGTAACTGGTAGGGGGTGAATCTTAGAAGCAGGAGCAGGTTTTAAGAGGGAAGCTTGACGCATGTTTCTTTGCTTGCTGTAAATCGTTGAATCCTGATCGGGAGGGATTTTATCTGCCGATGGGTTGGTGGTTTGAAAGCGTAATGGTGCCCTGTGCAATGTTCATCTGGCTGGCAAAGTGGTTTCGCCTTGCGTGCCCAACGCAAAGTATACGGGCAGGGATGATGACTGACTGCTTAAAACGAAAGGGTTCGGGGCCTAGAAAAACAGCTCGGTCACCACAAAGGAAAAGACCGATATCACGAAGCCCACCATAAAGAAGATATAGGCAAACCGCAGGCTGGTGTACTTTTTCTGCAGAACCAGGCCCAGGTGGTAATTGTCTTTGATTAAGCTGCCATACAGCGTCTTCGGATTAGACATCATATCGGTGAATCCTTGCTCGTATTCCAGTAGGCTCATGCTGTGGAAATCCCCGAAGAACATGAGGTTGACCTTGTTGGCCGCCGGGTCAGGCTGAACGGGTTTGTTTTTCTTGATGCGGGGCATGGTCACTAGTATGGCTTGTACCATGGTGCTCAAAGAGGTAAGCAAAAACAAAATGCCCGGCACAATCAACTCCGGTTCAGTGTCCAATTTCCTGAACAGCACCGAAAGCAGGATGGAGACAATGATGGAGTTGATGGTCAGCAGAATATGCGCCTTGTTATCGGCCATGTCACTGAGCCGCATCTGGTTGGCGGCCGTGATCCGGAACATGGTCTCCACACCTTTTCTGGGCTTCTCTGTCTTGTCTTTCTTTCTCTTTTCGTCGGGAAGTTGACCCTCTTTCACTTCAGCCATCGCGCTGCTGTCTTTAAGCATATTGGGGAGTTGGTACGCTGGATTGGGCAGAAGGAACGGGTGAAGGTTCTTCTGCGTTAAGTTCCTATACTTAGTTTTAGCGTTGTGGTTGAGGTCTGAATCTAATTTCTTTCCCAATTCCGTTTCTGAGGCGTTTTCAGTTTTTCAGGCCTAAACCGCCTGAAGATGCCGGAGCGCCAGAAAGCACAACGCGACTGAGCCAGACACACAAACCTCGCCGTTCAGCACTTTATCCAGCACCTGGTCTACCGGTACCCGAACTACTTCAATGTCTTCGGTCACGTCCAGCGCCTGGGACTGCTCCACGCGTACGTTCAGCGCCAGAAATGCATAAATACGGCTGGTGTCTTTGGCTGGGTTATCGTACAACCGGGCCAGCGGAATAAGGTCTTGCGTGAGCACGGCCCCGGTTTCCTCCCGTAACTCGCGGGTGGCGGCGTCCTCGGCTTTCTCCTCCTGCGGGAAGAAGGAACCGGCGGGCAATTCCAGAAAGATTTTACCGGCGGCGTGTTTGTACTGGCGCACAAAAAGCACTTCGTTCTGCTCCGTCACCGGGAAAATGTACGCGCCGCTGGGCCGCTCACTCACAAAGAAATCATCTACCACGTGGCCGTTGGGCAGTTCCACCTCATCGCGGCGAAGGGTGTACCATTTGTGTTTATAGGCAATCTGGGAGCGAAGCAATCGCCAGGGGCGCGGGGTAGGCATGGTTTTAAACGGTTTGAGCACAAAGATGCTCGTTTTTAGCCTTATTTCTAGAAAACGGGCTAAAAACGAGCATCTATTCTGTCTTCATCTTAGCGGGTGAGGGTGCGGTTTTTCCCTTCCACTTTAGCCGCCACGGCTTCCTGCCAGGCTTGTCCGGTGGCCGAGAGCAGTTCAGAGCTGTTCCAAGTGTGCGTGCTGTTCTGGTTGTGGGGGTCTGGCTCGCAGAGGTAAATTTCGTGGTCGGGCTTTCCGGTTACTTTCAGACCGCAGGAACGCAGCATGGCCTCAATGCACGCGTGGTTGGGGGCCCACCAGTTGGTGACATCACCGGCCAGTTTGTTTTCAATGAACGCCATTTTGGGGTAGCCTTTTTCCAGCATCACCTCGCGCTCGTTGAACTCAATGTCATTGGGGATTTCAGCGACCTCATCGCCCGGCATGGTCAGGGTCTGGAACACCATGAGGCGGGTGGTTTTCTGCGACAGAATATCCAGCGACAGCAGCGGGTAGCGCAGGTGGTACATCACGCCCATGTACCAGATAAGATCAAACTTTTCCTCTAAACGCGCCACGTCATAGACCTGCATCTGCCGGAACTCCGCCTTGTCCTCCAGCCCGAACTGCTGGGCCACCCAGGCCGCCTGGCGCAGGTAATGCGGATCTACGTCAATGCCCAGCACCTTCGCGCCGCGCTTGGCCAGTTCCATGGTGTAGAACCCGGCGTTGCAGCCCACGTCCAACACGCGCCAACCGGTCAGATCCTGCGGAATGTAATCTTTGATGTGTTCCCACTTGAACGAGGGAAAATCGCCTAAAGAATGGTTGGGGGCCGTTTGGGTGCCATCGGGAAGGTGCAGGTTATGAAACCAGGGGCCCAGTTGGGCTATTTCCTGTGTCAGGTTCATAGTGGTTGAGTACGTTAGGGAATGAATTCTACCGCTTCTACGGAAAACAGGATAGTAAAAGTTATATGTTTCTGGATCAGCAGGAAAAGGCTGTTTCATGGGATTGAAGCGCCCCCGCCAACCTCCTGGAACCTCCCGCTTGCCGTTTTAACGCAGTTTTCAGAAAATCAGGCTTTAAATGCTTCACATCTTGGGAAGAACCTGTAACTTGATGCATACTTGTTTTTTCCTTTTGAAAGCCTTTAGAAATAGAAAATGACCTTTAAAAGAACCCTGACTTTCCTGCTCTGTCTGGTGAGCGCATCGGTGTTCGCGCAGGACTGGAACAAAAAGAAATGCGCCGTGGTGCTCACCTATGACGATGCCCTCAACGTGCACCTGGACAAAGTAATTCCGGCGCTGGACTCCTTGAAACTGAAAGGCACTTTTTATCTGACCGCTGCCTCCCAGGAGTTCACCAAACGGTTGCCCGAGTGGAAAAAGGCCGCCGCCAACAAGCACGAACTCGCCAACCATACCCTTTTCCACCCCTGTGACGGGAGCCAACCCGGCCGCAGCTTCGTCACCGCAGACTATGATTTAGCCACCTACTCGGTGCGCCGGATCACCGATGAAATCAAGATGACCAATGCGGCCTTGGAAGCGTTGGACGGCAAGAAAGAGCGCACCTTCGCCTACCCCTGCGGCGATACCCAGGTAGCCGGTGTTTCTTACGTGGAAGGCCTAAAAGGAGAATTAGTGGCCGCCCGCGGCGTACAAGGTGTCTACGTGCCTAAAAACACGGCTGACCTGTACAATGTGGGCTCGTTCATGATCAACGGACAGACCGGAGACGAACTGATTGCCTTGGTAAAGAAAGCCATGGAAACCAACCGCATGGTTGTGTTCCTGTTCCACGGCGTGGGCGGGGAGCATTCCTTGAATGTATCGCTGGAGGCGCACCGGCAATTGATTCAGTTTCTGAAGAAGAACGAGAAAGATATCTGGAACACCACGTTTATAGAAGCTGCCAAGCACATGAAAGCGACGGCCTCGGCAAAGAAGTAATCTGGTTTCTGGTTGTAGAAATCCCCTGTGTTTTGAGGCTGTTTTTAATGAAACAGCCTCAAAACACAGGGGATTTTTGTAGTTACTATTGTTCTCTCTATTGATGTCTTTTTTAATTTATTGACGTCTTTTACTTTGCCGCTTTCTGCTATTGCCTCTTCATCTTATACCTTCTTCATCTTTGTCATCCTGAAAGGAACTTGTGGGCGAACTAGAAAGGCTTCTTAGTAAGCGCTACTGCAGTTTGCTCACAAGTTCCTTTCAGGATGACAGGAGGGGGCAAGACCACAGAGGTTGGGAGAGCGTCTAGAAATACGCGGCATACTGTTTCGGCAGTTCGTCTAGTTCTTTGATCAGGATGTCTTTATAGTACACCTCGGCGGCTTCGCTCTGGATCTGGATTTTGCCTTTGGTGAGCGGCACGGCTTTTCCGTTCTCTACGTAGCGCGAGTTGTGCAGCACCATCACCACGTGCCCGTTCACAATGTGCAGACTTTTGCCTTGGAAGCAAATCAATTCTATCTCAGTCCAGTCTTCGGTTTTGCTTTCGTGGTTTTCGCTGCGGAGGCAGAAACCGTCCCGGCCCGAGCCGGTGCCCATGCCGATAAACGGCTGTTTTGCATCTGCCACGGCATTCATCATGCCTTCGGGAATGAACGCGCGGATGTCAATGGCGGAGTTGGCGATGCTCCAGTAATCGCCGGTGTGGCCCTCCATGATCTGGAATTCCTGCGAGAGCATCCAGGCGCGCCAGTAATCCACGCCAGATTTTCCGATGGAGTGGTACAGTACGCCGGAATCTTTCAACAAGTCTTTCCTAGGCTCGAACTTGTTCTGGCCCCATTTGTATTTCAGCTTTAGGTGGTAGTTCTCGTACTCTTGTTTGGTGTACACGCACCCGTAAATTTCGCCGCTCACCTTCAGCATTGGTTCACCTTTCTCCTCTATGTAGGTAAACACCGTCTGGCCTTTCTGGTTGTAGCCTACAGGCGCAATTTCTTTCCCTTGCGCATCTACCGGCAGCTTGCCGTTGTAGCCCAGTTTATGCCGGTAGCTTAAATAGGTTTCCCATTGCGCTAGGTTTTTGTCCAGCAGGGGCGTCCATCCATTTTTAGGCAGAAAGGAAAACAAACCGAGGCAGGCGAGCAGGCAGGCAATAAGCCTAAGTTCCGTCTTCATAGGGTAGAGGAGTGGATGAGATGTAGATGGTGATTGTGAAATGTTTTTCAGAAATCCCAACTAAAGTAAGCATAAAAAGAGAAAGCTTACTGCCAGAAAAGGAAGCTTATCATAGCTTGTTTCTTGTTTTAACAAATGAATTTCTCCGTTTCCTATGGGAGAGAAAGCCATTTTATCGTATTCAGCTCACCCACCAGCAGGTACCAGCCACAGATTTCTCCGTTCCCGTGCGGGTGTAGTATATCGGGTTAATGGGCGTAACAGTACGTTGCTTCGGTAAGCTTGTTCTGTTCGGGTATGACCTTGTGAATAATTCAGTACAAAACGTTTTGGGCCTGTTTTTTCCAAAACAGGCCCAAAACCGGCATTCACGTAGGTTGAAGCAAAACTAACTGCCTAACCTCATTTCTTCTTCCCCACTCAGAACTCCAGACTCAGGACTCAGGACTCCCACCACGTAGCTTTCCAACTCCTGCGCCCGGTGCGCAGCGGTGTGGTGGGCCAACACTTTCTGGCGGGCGCGTTCGCCAATGGCGAGGCGTTCTTCTTCAGGTAAGTCAATCAGGAAACCCAGCGTGTCTTCGGCGGAGTAGGAGACCAGAATCTCTGTCCCGAATGCAAACAGTTCCTCCAGGCCGTCCCAGTAATCAGAGATGATGGGCGTCCCACAGGCGGCGGCTTCAAAGAGGCGCACGCTGGGCGAGTAACCGGCGGCAATCATGTCGGCGCGGGTGATGTTCTGGGCGAAGCGCTGCTGGTTGTAGAATTTGCGGTGCTCGGCGGGCGGCAAGTGATGGATGTAGGCACAGTTCTCCGGCCACTGAATGGAAGCGGGGTACTGCGGGCCAGCCACCACGAAGGAGCCCAGTGGCCACGCGCGGGCGGCGTCCAGCATCAGTTTCTCCAAGGGCGGCTGGCGGTCATCGGAGTACGTGCCCAGGTAGCCTAAGTCCCACACTTTCTCTTCCTGCGGCTCAGGGAAGTACAGCTCGGGGTCAAACGAGCAGTACAGCGGCCGGGCCATGGGCGAACCGAATTCCTTTTCCAGTTTCTCCAGCGTAGGGCCGCCAGTGAACGACAAGTACATATCGTACTGCGGAATAAGGCGCGGGTGCAGGTATTCGTAATCTTCGCGGGCCAGTTTGGCCAAGGTCACCGGCGTGTCAATGTCATAAAAACCAGTCACCCCCTGCGCCGTCTGGATGGCCCATTCGCCCACAGCCACCCCCTCGGGCACGTATGAACCTACCAACACGAAATCAGCTTCGCGCACCTGCTCGGTAAAGCGGGCCTGCAACTCTTCCAGGGTTTGGTACAGCTCGGTTTGGCAGTACTCCGGATTAGGTAAATCACGGTTAGAGGCGTACCACGGCACATCGCGCTCCAGGAACAGGATGTGGTGACCCCGGTTGCGCAACTCGCGCACCAAGCCTCTAAACGTGGTGGCGTGCCCGTTGCCCCAGCTGGAGGTAATGGACAAGCCCAGGATGACGATGTTCAAGGATTTTTGACTCATACTGGTATCAGATATCAGGTATCAAGACTTTTTGTTTTCGGGCTGTTTTCACAAAGACAGCCCGAAAACGGTGACGGAAACTACTTGCTCGTAATTCGCTCCTTCTTTTGCTCTTTCGCAGTTACCAATGTTGCTCTTTCGGATTTCTTAATCCGAAAGTCCACTGTGGGGGATTTCCTAATCCCCGCGCCAGCAATTCCCGCCCATGGTTCCCGGCGGATTGATAAACCCGCGACAAATGATTCGGGATTGAAATCCCGAACAGCAGAATACATATTTCAGCTTTTAGCAGACCAGTAAAAGCGCGTCAGCACGCACTGCTGAGTTCCGTTTCAGGCCTACTTTTCTGAAAGCAGCCCCAAAACGGAAGTGCTATGAAATCACCGCACCGGCTTCAGCCGAAGTTGGGGCGGAAGCGGTACGGGACGTAGTTAAGAGCAGCTGTTCCAGTTCATCGGCGCGGTGGCCGTAGGTGTGCTGGGCCAGTACCTTTTTGTAGGCGGCTTCGCCGATGGCTTTGGCACGTTCCGGGGTCAGGTTCTGCAGTTGCTCGGCCACTTCGGCTCCGTCTTTGGCTACCAGGATTTCGGTCTCCGGCTCGAAGAAGAAGTCAATGCCTTCCCAGTAATCGGTGATGATGCAGGCGCCGGCGCCGGCGGCTTCAAACACGCGGGTGGCCGGGGAGAAGCCATAGCGGGCCATGCTCTCGCGGCTGATGTTCAGGACGGCTTTGGGCGTGCAGTTGAAGGCGTTGTGCTCTTTGGTGTACACGTGACCGATGTAGTTCACGTTCGCGCTCATGGGTTTGTCGCCCCAGCCGCTGCCGCCAATGAGGAACTGCTGCTCGGGTAGTTTGGCGGCTACGTCCAGGAAGAACTGCTCTACGCGGGCTTCGCGGTCGGGCAGGCGGTTGCCCAGGAAAGCCAGGTCACAGTTGAAACGCTCTTCCGGCTCAACGGGATAATGCGTGGCGGTGTCCAGGGCGTTGTAGATGGGCACGCATTTTTTTGCGCCTAATTTGGCGTACGCGTTGATGACCGGGTCACCGCCGCCGTAGGTCAGAATGAGGTCGTATTGCGGAACATGGGCTCTAAATGGGTCGGCGGGGCCGTTCTCTACGCGGTCTAGGGTGGCGGGTGCGTCTACGTCCCAGAAAATCACGAGGCAGTTCTGGCTTTGCAGTTTCAGCACCTCGGCTTCCAGCAACTCGTCAAACACACCTACGCCGCTGGCTTTTACTACTACATCGGCTGAGGCCGCATCTTCCAGAGCTTTGTACACGGCTTCCTCGGTGGCCGGATACACCACTACTTTGGCGTACTCGGGGTCTGGAATGTCACGGTTTTCCTGGCGTTGGTAGGCATCGGGTTCATAGAAGGTGACCTGGTGGCCGCGGTCATGCAGCGCCCGCACGATGCCGCGGTAATACGTGGCGGCGCCGTTCCAGTACGCGGAAACCAGACTAGAACCGAAGAAGGCGATGTTGAGCTTTTTATTCTGCATGGGTCACAGGAGATTTTGAGGATGGATGGATTTTTTCGGGCGCGATGCCCAGTTCTTCGCAGATTTCCTCCAGCTCGTTCACGCGGTGGGAGCAGGAGTGCCGACGGTTGATGGTGCGCAACCCGTCGGCGACCATGTCCTGGGTGCGCCGGGTATCTTGCAACACGCTTTGCAGGTGTTTTTTCATTTCGGCACCGTTTCTGGCCACCAGGAAATCTTCGCCCGGTGTGAACAGACCTTCCGCATCTTCCCAGGGCGCGGTAATCAAGGGAATACCGCAGGCCAGCGCCTCAAACGGCCGGATGGTAGGAATACCCGGCAAAGCCTCCACGTACGGACGGCGCGGTACGTGCACGGTCACTTTGTACTTGGCAAATACCTCGGGGGCTTTGTAGTTGGGCAGCCACTCACCGTACTCAATCCCAGCCTCGGCCAGAGATTTGATGGCGTGGTCTGGGTAGCGCACGCCGTACACCTTGGCTTTCAGGCCGAGTTCTTTTACCGGGTTCAACAGAAATTCGTGCAGCTCGGCGGTACGTTCCTCGTCGCCCCAATTGCCAATCCAGACCAAATCACCTTCTTTCTCGGTGGAAGTGCGCGGGTAGAAAATGCGGGTATCGGCGGCTTCGTGCCATGTCCAGGCTTTCTTCGTCCAGCCCTCGTTCAGGTACAGTTCTTTGATGACATTCCCGAAGGCCAGCACGCCGTCATAGTGGCTTAAGTCATAGGCGGCCATGCTCTCGCGCTCGGTCACAGCGCGGTGGTGCGTATCATGGAAGAGCAGGCGGTAGTTGTTTTTGCTTCTATGTTCGCCTACCAAACGCACCAGGTCATGGTCGTTCCATTCGTGCATTAACACCAAATCAGCACCGGCCAGCACCTCGTCTAAATTGAGCGTGTCCAGTTGGTAAAAATTGGTGTCCAGGCCCGGGTAGTATTGGTGGAGTTCCTCTATCTTCTCTTCGCCGTACTGCGAAATCAGGTTGCTGAGGCTCCAGCCGTCTTTGGGTTCGTAGACCTGCACGTCATGGCCGCGGCTCTTGAGTTCCTGTACAATGCCGCGCAGGAAATGGGCATTGCCGTGGTTCCAGTCGGAGAGCAGGGAGTGGTAGAATAAAACCAGTTTCATAGTTCTGTATGTTTGAGGCTAGTCACTAGATGTTAGCGATTAGGCCTAGTATTCTTGTTATAATTTTCACGCATTCCGTCCCCCTTTGAAGGGGGTAGGGGGATGATGTCTCGTGCAGATAATTGCATTCCCGAGAATCAATATCCTTTGTTTTATTTTTTATTGCTTCGGTTCTTCCACCTGCTTTGTCATCCCCCTACCCCCTTCAGAGGGGGACGAAGATTCACAACGTTTCTACCGGGTCTGGCGTAATAGCCGTTTCGCTTTTTGGTAAAGACGCATAGGCTTGCAGGTACTCCTGGGCCATAAGGTCAGTGGTATAGTCTTGTGCTTTTTTCACTGCTCGGCAGGCCATGATGTTAAGCAGGAATTCGTCTTTAATCAGTTTCTGGAGAATGGCGGCCAGTTCTTCTGCGTTATGGGTGTCTACGTACTCAGCCGAGGTGCCCCAGATTTCCTTCAAGCTGTTAATCTTGCCTAACACCAACGCGCAACCCGAGAAAGCGGCTTCCAAAATGGATAGGCCGAACGGCTCGTACATGGCGGGCAGCACGTACAGCGAGGCGCGGGAAAGCCAATCGGCTACTTCGCGCTGCGAGAGCTTGCCCAGGAAATGCACGTTTTTGAACAGCTTGTTGTCACCGGTGGACGGATGCACGGCATCTCCGGCAATGTAAATGGGCCAGGAAACCTGGTCGGCGACTTGGGTAAGCAGGGCGATGTTCTTGGCTTCGTCCCACACGCGGCCCATGCTGAAGATGAAGGGTTCCTTCTGCCCGAAGTGGAAGGCAAGTGGGTCTCTTCCGTTGTTTATGACCTTCTTTTGGGAAAACGGCCCGTAAACGGAGGTAGCTTCTTCCAGCATGGCCTGGGTAGGGGCTATCACCAAATCGGCGGCGTGCAGCCCGTCGCGCACGCGTTCAAAATACGTGTTCCAGTTGGCGGGGGCATTCTCGCTTTTGAGCGCGCGCCACCAAGTTTGCACGCAGGAATGGATGACCATGAGCACCGGCTTGTTCCAGGGCAACTGGCCGTGGCAGAAGTTGTTCAGGTGAATAAGGTCTGGGTTGAGTTGGTCGTTCAGTTCCAGCAACCATTGTCCGGCCTGGTCAACTTCAGCCCAGGGGTTGTCCATCCACTCCAACTGGTACTCACTTTCGTACACGGTTACGTTGGTGAGGGCCGCCAGTTCCTGCCGTTGTTGCAGGGTAACGGCCGCGCCCATGGTAGCCAGATAAAAGTGCACGTTATGCGGGGCCAAGGCACGGATGAGCTCCAGACTGTACGTCCAGACCCCGCCCACGCTGTCGGTGGTCATGAGGACGCGCCGATGCGGTTTATCTACCATAGATTTTGTCCAGTACTTCTGCTACTTTCACAAACTGTTCGGCTTCTTCGTTGAATTTCTCGCCGTTGGCCACGCGCTGCGCCCACTCTACCCCGGCCCGTCCGCCCCAGGCATCCGGCGGGGAAACCAAGGTTTCGGTTTGGGTGCCCCAGAACCGTTCGGCCACGAAATCATAGAAAGAGCCGTTTACGTTTTTAAAGGCCGCGCCGCCGTTGGTTCCGTAAAAAGTAGCGCTGATAATGGCTTCCTGCCCGGCGGGCAAGTTCCAGGAGCAAGTCAACTGCACGTGCGGGCCAGTGGCTAACTGAATGCTGGCAGTAGCGTAGTCTTCTACAGTATCTACAGAAGAGGTCAGGCGCTTGCCTTTGGAGAACAGGCTGCTGTTCACGCTTTCCACTTCGGGAAAGTCTAGCGTCCAGAGGGCCAAATCTACCAGGTGCACGCCCAAGTCAATCACGCAGCCGCCGCCAGAGAGTTTCGGGTCATAGAACCACGGTTTGTCGGGGCCATAAGCATTGTGGAACACCAGCTCCACGCCGTAGATGTCGCCCATTTCGCCGGATTTTACCAGGTCGTAGACTTTGCGCATGGCCACGGTGCTGCGGTAGGAGAGGTCTACGCCCAAGAGGGTATCGGCTTTGCGGGCGGCTTCCACTACGCGTCTGGTTTCCTCGGCAAATCGGCCCAAGGGCTTCTGGCAGAAAACGGCTTTGCCACTTTCTAAAGCTTGGATAGATTGGTCGGCGTGGAACGCGCTGGGGGTGGCGATGACGACGCCGTCTATTTCTTCGGTCAGTAAATCTTCAATGCTTTCACCCACTTTGGCCGCAGGGGCAGTTTTCTGCGCTTCCTCCACGTTCTGAGGGGCCGGGTCTACCACGGCGGTCACCTCCGCTACGCCTGCGTTGGCGATGGCTTCCATGCGGTTCCGGCCAATCCAGCCGATGCCTAAGAAACCGAGTTTAAGTGTGTTTGAAGTAGAAGCAGTAGCTTCCTGGGTAGGTTCTGGTAAAGTATCTTCAGTCATTAAAGTAAAGGGTCTGTTAGGTGTTGAGCTTCTTAGTAGAAGCAAAAGGTTTCCCGCCTGTTTCTGTAAAAAGAGGCGGGAAACGGATTTATAAGGTGTACGGACAGGTCGCGACCTGTCCGTACACCTCATCATGCCTGTTCTACATGGTGACAATCGCCTTCATGAATCCGTCCGGGCGGTCGGTCAAGGCGGCAAACGCTTCGTCCATGTTTTCCAGCGGGAAGGTGTGGGTGTAGAGCATCTCGGGTTTGAGGCGGCCGCTTTCCACAGCTTCTACCGCTTCTTTGATGCCGTCTAAGTACATCTGCGGATCGCGTTCGTGGGCGTTGATGACGTCCAGACCGCGCCAGTTCCAGAGCTGGATGTTCACCTGGCGCATGCCGTCCTGGTGGAAACCGGCAATGATCAATCTGCCACGCTCTTTGCATAACTCGCCGGCCAGGTTCAGAGGCCATTCTTTGCCGGTGCACTCAATCACGCGGTCGCAGAAAACGTCGCCGGTGAGGTCTTTCACGCGCTCAATGATTTTGTAGTGGTCATCCATCGGGATGATTTCATCGGCGCCGCATTGCTGGGCGATGTCCAGAGAGAACGGACGCTGGGAGATGGCAATAACCCTGGCGCCCGCCTCTTTGGCTAATTGTACGAGTAAAGCTCCCAGAAACCCGATGCCCAAGATGGCGACGGTCTGTCCGGCTTTAATATCAGAGCGTTTGAAGATGTTTATGGCGCAGCCCAACGGCTCGCCGGGGAAAGGTTTGCCCGCCAGAGACTCCGGTAACTTCACCACCGAAGTGGCTTCGGCTACGTCATAGGCGGCGTAGGAATTGTAGGAAAGGGCGGCTACGCGGTCACCTACGTGCAGGTCTTTCACGTCTTCGCCTACAGCGTCAACAATGCCCCAGCCTTCGTGGCCGGGATTACCGGCCGCAGTAGGGTAGGAGAACCACTCACGGCCTTCCCACACGGGAATGTTGGACGCGCACAGCCCGCAGCCTTCCAGCTTGATGCGGACTTGCGTGGCAGTTGGTTCTGGCAGAGCCAGCTCCTGAATTTCAACTTGCTTGGGAGCGGTAATCACCACCGCCGCCATGGTGGAGGCAGAGGCGGTGGGAAGGATTTCTTGGAGTAGGTCGGTTTGCATGTACTGTTATGCTACTGCTACGTTATCGGTTTCTTGTTCTAGGGCGACGGGCGCTTTCAAGGAGACTTCAATGCCTCTGGTTTCGCAAAGCCACTGGTAGAGTTTGGCTACGCCTTCGGCCACGCTGTTTTTAGGGTACCAGCCGGTGGCCTCGTGGAACTTGCGGATGTCAGACACATAGTAGTGCTGGTCGCCGGGTCTCCAATCTCCGAAGCTCAGGTTTACTTTCTTGCCGCGGTAGTTGCCAATCAAGTCCAGCAATTCCAGCAAACTGGTGGTGTTTTTTACGCCTCCGCCAATGTTGAAGGCTTGTCCAGACAGGTCTTTCATGTTTTCCTGCGCCAGCAAAAATGCGTCTACCAGGTCTTCCACAAACAGGATGTCGCGCACCTGCTTGCCGTCGCCGTAAATGCTGATGGGTTTGTTCTCAATGGCTCTGATAGCGAAGTGCGCTACCCAGCCCTGGTCTTCGTTGCCGTACTGGTGCGGGCCGTAGATACAACTCATTCTGAAAACCACAGCCGGAATGCCATAGGTTCTGGCATAATCTACCACGTACTGGTCAGCAGCTCCTTTGGAGCAGCCGTACGGACTGTGGAAGTCCAGCGGACGCGCCTCAGAAATACCATTGGCTTTGATGTGTTTGTCTGACGGGTTGTAACGGGTGCCATTCTGGATGAAGCGCAGGTCTTCTAGGCCACCGTACACTTTGTTGGTTGACGTGAACACCAACGGCGGCGGGTTGTCTTGCGCCCTGATGGCTTCCAGAACGTTCACCACGCCACGGGCATTGATTTCAAAATCCTGGATAGGGCCCGTGAGCGAAGTGGTCACCGCTACCTGCGCCGCGAAATGGAACACCTCGTTGGCGTACTTCATCACGCGTTTCATGGCTTGTAAGTCGCGGATATCGCCTACGTACACTTCCAATCGGTCACCGTAATTCTGGTGCAGCCATTTCAGGTTAAGTTCTACGCCAATACGGGAAAGGTTATCAAAAATGAGGACACGTTTGCCTTGTTCCAGCAAGCGTTTGGCTAGGTTGGTGCCCACGAATCCGGCACCACCGGTTACTACGGAGTAGCGCTCCTGGTCTGAGAAATCTTCCTTGCGGCGGATGAAGTTGAACTTGTCCAGCCCATCCAAGCCGTTCTCAGCCCATAGGCGGTACAGCAGTTTAGGGCAACCATCCACGTGCTTCAGGCCGAAGTGATATTTCCGCTCATCCGCGTGAAACTCTTCGGTGGCATTCATGTCTAAATCATGCACACTAGACCAGTAGACTTTGTTTACCGGAGCCTTGCATACCTTACGGAATTCCTGGAACTGCTTGAATTCATCGTGCTGCCAGGTAGAGAAACCGGCTTCGGTAATCCAGATTTCAGCTTTGGTGTTGTTGCGGTCTAAGACTTCGCGCACGCGTTGGATGTTGGCATCCCAGCCTTCCCAATCTTGGTCAAAGACATCGGGGAACCCGTGAATGCCTATGGCATCTATGTTCTGCAACACGCCGCGGTTGTACATCAGCTGCAGCCAGTTGGGGTCAATGGGGCTCATGCCACCCAGCACCGTTTTCTTCCCGTGCTGCTTGGCTACCTGTGCCGCAACAGCAATCATGTGAGAAAACGTATTCCAGTTCTGGTCTAAGGTGTAATCGTATTGGGTTCTGTTGTTAGGCTCGTTCCAAAGTTCCACCCACTCAAAGTGAATACCTAGCTCAGTAAGAAAGGTGTCCAAAAACGCAGTGAAGGCGTTAGGGTCTTGCGGCGGAGCCGAGGTCTTGGGAGTCACTGCCAAGGAAATGGGAGTCTCGTGAAAGCAAGGCAATACCTGCACTTGCTTGGCTAAGGTTGGAAGTAGCCAATTGTACCAGGCCTTTCCCTCTTCAGTGGTATAGGCGGCCCAGGAGATGCCGGTGCGCAGTTCCGTGACGCCCAACTCCGTTACCTCCGCCAGAACAGTTTCTACGCGGGCGTGCTCACCAGGCTGGAACCATTGTACCAAGCCGATGGTGGGGGCGGGCAGGGGAGTATGTGTAGGATGTGTGTTGGCGATTCTTGTCATACGGTTTAAGCTTCTTTTTAAGAAAACAGGTCAGAAACGCAGAACCTACACGGTTAAGCCCCGGGCGGCTAACTCGGCGCTCGCCTCATTGACGCGGTCGTACGCAATCTGTCCTTCCAGCCAATCGGCTAGCTCGGTTAAACCGCTGTTGAATTCTACCTGTGGGTAAAAGCCCAGTACTTCTTTGGCCAGGCTGATGTCGGCGTAACAGTGGCGGATGTCGCCTACCCGGTACTTGCCAGTAATCTCGGGAGTTAATTCCTGTTTTCCCATTACCTCGGCTAGACGCTCGCCAATTTCCTTGATGGTGTAGTTGTTGCCGCTGCCTACGTTGAAGACCTGTCCGTTGGCTTCCTCTTTCTCCATGGCCAGACGGCAGGCCAAGGCCACATCGCGCACGTGCACGAAATCGCGCTGCTGGTTTCCGTCCTCGAAAATCATGGGCGCATTGTTGTTCAGGAAGCGCGAGGCGAAGATAGCCAGCACGCCGGTGTACGGGTTAGACAAGGCCTGCCGCGTGCCGTACACGTTGAAGAAGCGCATGGCTACCGTTGGGATGTTGTAGGCACGGCCCACCATCAAGCAAAGCCGCTCCTGGTCATATTTGGAAAGCGCGTACACGGATGACAGGCACGGAATCTTTGACTCGGGCGTAGCCATGGGCGTCAGCGCCTCACCTTTTTCGCTTTTCAATTCCCATTCGCCGGCCTTAAGTTGCTCTAAACCGCGCTCGGTGGCAATCACCTTTTCACCTGAAGGGGAGGTGTACAACCCTTCGCCGTAGATGCTCATGCTGGAGGCCACCACCAGTTTGCTTACCGGCTTTTCAATCAGGCACTCCAGTAAAACGGCGGTGCCGATGTTGTTCACATCAGTATATTCCTTGATTTCATACATGCTCTGGCCCACGCCCACCATGGCGGCGAAGTGGAACACGGCCTCTACGCCGTCCAAGGCTTTGAGCACGGCCGCTTTGTCGCGCACGTCGCCTACCTGCAGCTCCACGGCGGGGTTCAGGTACTCGGGGCGCTCACAGTCTTTGCCGTGCACCTGCTCAGAAAGGTTGTCCAGAGCGCGTACCTCATATCCGAAGTGGAGGAGTTCATCTGCCAGGTGAGACCCAATGAAGCCAGCACCGCCGGTAATCAAGACTTTCTTTTTCATAGTTGTCAGTGGGTGTGTCATAAGGGGGTTAAAAGGGTTGGAGGGAGGGGCATACCGTAAGGTGGTTCAGCGAGACATGCCTTGGTCTCTGCAACGCAAACAGCACCGTCTCGGCTACCTCGTCAGGGCTCAAAGCTCCGTACCCAATATTATATCCTGAAATTGTGTTTTGAAAGAAGTTGGTGTCTGCGCCCAAGACGCAAAGCTTTTCGGCGATGGCCTTCCCGATATTGGACGCTCCGCCACTTACAAGGGCGACAGAGGTCTGCGTACGGGAGGAGCTTACAACCATAGAAGAAGATGCTGATGAATTAATATATAGCTTTTTTGCTTTTTATAACTAAAGGAAAGAACGTGCAAAGGCATCTTTGGGTTGTAGCTACAAAGCTTTATTGGTATTAATTCGGATATTTAGTACGTATAAATATCAAGGATTGTTGAAGCTTAGGCACATTCTACAGGTAAATCAGGCTCTTTTAAAGTAAGCCTGTTTCTGTGCTATTTTCAGGAAAAGCAGCTCAAACCAGAAGGCAAAAAAAATACCTTCTGGTTGTGACCAGAAGGTAGAAAGAATATTCTGTTTTTAGCCTATTTTCTTTAAAACAGCCTTAAAGCATGTTTAGATTTGAGGTTTGCAGGCTCAACTACCCAGAGAAAGGTTCTGCGGAAGCGTTTTTTGAGGGGCTAAGCAGCGCCACGGGGCGAGTTCTTTTTCTGGTTGTTTGCCGCGCAAAGATGAAATGTAAACATGCTCTTAAAACAGATTTACAGGATATCGTCCCGTTTGTCTTCGGTAACAGTAAGGAGTACGGATTCTACGTTGCGGTCGGTTTTCTCCAGAATCTTGAATTCATAGACGCCGTGCACCACGGTTTCGCCAATCTCGGGGATGCGGCCGTAGATCATGTTGAGGTAACCGCCTACGGTTTCGTAATCCTCGCCTTCGGGGAGCGGATAGGGCAGGTCATCGTTCACATCCAGGATAGACGCCGAGGTATCGACCTTGAACTCAAAATCGCCTAGCTTCTCTACCAGCGGAACTTCCTCATCGTACTCGTCCTGGATTTCGCCTACCAGTTCCTCAATGATGTCCTCAATGGTGACAATGCCCGAGGTGCCGCCAAATTCGTCAGAGACCACGGCAATGTGCATGCGGTTGCGCTGGAAGTCTTTGAGTAAACGGCTTATTTTCTTGGTTTCGGGCACAAAGTAGGGTTGGCGCATGAGCTTCTCCAGGTTCACCTGTTCGCCGGCGCGCAGTACCACCAGCAGGTCTTTCACGTACAGGATGCCCACAATATTATCAATGGTTTCGCGGTAGATGGGCATGCGGGTGTAGCCTTCGTTGAACACCGCCTCAAAGATTTCTTCTTCGGTAGAGTCAAGATCCAGGGCTACCAGTTTGGTGCGGGGCACCATGATCTGCTTGACCATGCGCTCATTGAACTCAAACACGTTCTCAATCAACTCCTGCTGACTGCCGCCAATCTCGCCGCTCTCGGCACTTTGCTCAAACAATAATCTGAGTTCCTGAGCGGTGTGTACTTCTGAACCGTGCATGGGCGTGATGCCCACGCTGCGCAGGATAATGTTAGACAAACCGTTCAGGACGTAGATGAAGGGCAGCAGAATGTAGTAGAAGATACGCAGCGGAATGGCGATGGCCAGCGTGGTGGACTCAGGCCGCTGAATGGCCAATGATTTAGGGGCCAGTTCGCCAAACACAATGTGGAGCACCGTAATGACGGCAAAAGAAATAGGGAGGGCAATTTTGTGGGCCAATACCGGGTCAGCGCCAAACCCAAACGCCTGCATGATGCTGATGATGATTTCAGATACCACGCCTTCGCCAATCCAACCCAAGCCCAGCGAGGCCAGCGTGATGCCTAGCTGCGTGGCGGAGAGGTAGGCGTCCAGGTGCCCGATCATGTGGTGGGCGATCTTGGCGAGTTGATTACCGGCCTGCGCCCGAAGTTCCATCTGCGAGGCCCGGACTTTTACCAACGCGAACTCAGCGGCTACAAAGAACCCATTGAGGGCAACCAATAATAAGGTTAAAAAGATGTTGAGGATCATAGTTTTTGGCGCCTTCTTAGGGGTATAAAAGAGACGCTTGCTTCAAATTTAAGGGTTTATTGGCACTATCAAAGTATTAGGATCGTTTCCTGTACGAGAACCCCGCCAGAAAGTAAGCCGCAAGTCGCCCTAAATAAAAGGCTTCGGGCGGGTATGTTCGGGTTTACGGCAGATTTGTAGTAATTTGCCGCTCTTTATATGAAGCTTAAAAATCAAATGATAATAGATTGGAAACGCGTCATGGGATTGCTGCTGCCTTTGCTCTTTCTGGTGCTGGCGGCGCAGGCCCAGATTCTCAAACCCGCCACGTGGAGCCACGACGTCTCTGCCCAGGAAGTGAAAGTAGGCGAGGAGGTGGAGCTTATCTTCAACGCGAAAATTATCCCCGAGTGGTACCTGTATTCCTCTGACTTTGACCCAGATCTGGGGCCCATTGTCACCGCGTTCACGTTCCAGAAACATCCTTCCTATGCGCTGGTGGGCAAAATAAAGCCCGTAAACCCCAAGAAAAAATATGACAATACCTGGGGCGGCGAATACACTTATTTCACTAAAACGGGCCAATTTAGGCAGCGAATTAAAGTGCTGCAGCCCACGCTGGTGGTGAAAGGAAGCTATGAGTACCAGGTGTGTTCTGAGGTGAACGGCCAGTGTATTCCCGGCGAAGGCGACTTCAACTTCACCCAGATCAAAGTACTGCCGGGAGCCGCCCCTGCCGCTACTCCGGCCCCCGGAACAGGTACTACCAACAACGGGAACACCCCAACCCCCGGCGCGCCCGCAAGCGAAGCTAACACCAATGTCCCTGGTACTGCAACTGCTGCCCCGGCCTCCACCAACACGGCCCTCACGTCAGATACTTCCCTGCTAAGCCCCGATGCCCCCGTGACCGCTTTCCCGCAAGCGGAGGACAGCGCGCGAGCAAATTCCGCAGACCCGCTGTTGACGCAGATAGCTGAAACAACGGCCGCTGTAGAGAATGGCTCGGAGCAGGAAAGCTTGGGGGCTTTTTTTTTGTTGGCGTTCATGTTTGGGTTATCGGCGCTACTCACGCCTTGCGTATTCCCTATGATACCAATGACGGTGAGTTTCTTCACCAACAGCAGCACCACCCGCAGACAGGCTGTTTTCAAGGCGCTAGTCTATGGATTTTCCATTATTGCCATTTATACTTTGATAGGGGTGGTATTTGCACGCATCTTTGGGGCCTCAGAAATCAACTATTACCTGAGTACCCACTGGCTTCCCAATGTGTTGTTTTTCATAGTGTTTATGGTGTTCGGGATGTCGTTCTTGGGCATGTTTGAGATAACGCTGCCGCATTCACTAGTGAACAAAATTGACGCACAAGCCGATAAAGGCGGTTTCTACGGGGTTTTTTTCATGGCTTTCACGTTGGCGGTGGTGTCTTTTTCCTGCACTGGCCCTATTGTGGGCACGGTCTTGATCGCCTCGGCGGGCGGTGAAATCCTCAAGCCTATTGTGGGTATGTTCGGGTTCTCTCTGGCATTTGCTCTTCCGTTTACCCTGTTCGCTGTTTTTCCTAACCTACTTAACAGTCTGCCAAAATCTGGCGGCTGGCTCAACTCCGTGAAAGTGGTGCTAGGGTTTCTGGAACTGGCGTTGGCCCTCAAGTTCCTGAGTATTGCCGACCAAGTGTACCACTGGGGAATTCTTGACCGCGAAGTCTATCTGGCCTTATGGATCGTGATTTTCTCACTACTAGGTTTGTACCTACTGGGCAAACTCAAACTTTCGCATGACTCTGATTTTCCGTACCTGAGCGTGCCCCGTTTAATGCTAGCCATGGTCACTTTTTCGTTTGTGGTATACTTGGTGCCGGGCATGGTGGGCGCGCCACTCAAAGCGCTTTCAGGCTATTTGCCGCCACAGGCTACGCATGATTTTGACCTTGCGGCAATGCTCAGAAAAGATGGCAGCACCCAGAACGAAACTTGCGAAACGCCCAAGTTTGCCGAGTTTTTGCATTTGCCGCACGGCCTTATAGGCTACTTTAATTTAGAGCAGGCAAAGCGTTGTGCCGCCGAGCAGAACAAGCCTATTTTCTTGGATTTCACCGGCCACGGCTGCGTGAATTGCCGCGAGATGGAAGCCAACGTTTGGTCAGATCCCCAAGTGCTGAAACGCCTCCGTGAAAACTACGTGATTGTGGCCTTATATGTGGACGATAAAACTGAACTCCCCCAGAGCGAGTGGGTCACCAGCACTCACGACGGAAAAGTGAAAAACACTATTGGCAAAAAGAACGCAGATTACCAGATAACCAAATTCAACGTGAACGCCCAGCCCTACTACGTGCTCATGGACGAGAACGAGAATTCACTGGTAACTCCCATTGCGTATGAGAAAGACGTTCAGAAGTTCATTCAGTTTCTAGATGCCGGAGTAGCCGCTTACAAAGCCAAGCAAACTCAAGCGCAATAAACAGTTTAAAGAAAACAGAAAAGCCCCGGTAGTGCCGGGGCTTTTCTGTTTTAAGCCCATTTTCTGGAAAGAAGCCCTAAAACGTTACTTCTCATCATATTTCTCTCTGAAAAGCTGCTTCTGCCGCAAATACTCCGGGTGGCCCTTGGCCCTAAACCAATATTCTTTGAAAATAGCGGCGGCTTGCGCTTTTTCATTGGTTAAGGCATCTGCCTCCTGCGGAAGCACTGCATTCCCCTTGTTCGCGCTGCCCGAGGAGTAAGGATAAGGAAGCCCCTGGTTGTTCGCCTCCGGCGAGGCCGTGTATTTCTTGCCGCCTTTGTGGTTGGCGTAGCGGCGGGCCCGGGTGAAGCCCATCTGCAGGAATTTCCGCGCCATGTCAGCACCCACAAAGTCCTGCTGCGCCAAGTACGCTTCAAACAGGCTGTGAATCTTCTCGGCCGATGCTTTTGCCACTTCCACGTTCCTGAACCGCCAGTGCGGCAGGATTTCGCTCTTGTAGGGCTCTACCAGCAGCACGCCCTGTTCGCCCACCCCCACGCGGTACAGCTCGGGGTGAAGGCGGAAATCTGTGTTTTTAAAATCAAGCGTGTAGTTGAAGCCGTTTTTAGCCATAGCGGTTTATACGAGACAGGCGGAAGCACCCAATCTGGGGTAAATACGTATGCGAGGTGTTTACATTCCTTTTCTACTATGAAACGTGCAACTCAGTTTTCTATACCCCTGCTGCTGCCCTTGGTTGTGACGGCTTTTCTGGTGACTTCCTGTGACACTACACCCCGCGAGCGGAAAGAGAAAGTGGCCGATGAACTGGGAAAGCTGGATGAAAAAGCCAACGAGGCCGCCGTCAAAACCAAGGATGAGCTAAAAGAAGCTGGCCGCGCCCTGGCCAGGCAACGCGCCGAGCGCAAGGAGCGGGAGGCCCGCGGCACGGTGGCCGGAAAGCAGGCCCAAATGGAACGGGAGCTGTTAGGCGAATACAGCACCCTTTCCCAGGTTCCCGCCAACAGCCTACGCGATGCCTATGTGTATTTCCTGCAACAAGTACGCAACCGCAAAGATGTCTGGACTTCAGAAGACTGGGACTACGCCAACGCCATCTACAAACGCCTGAACGAACGCGAAAAAGCCCTGCATGACGACATCATCCTGCGGCACGCCACCAAAATAAAAGCCTTGCAGGCCGAGTACGTTGCCTTAGAAAACCAAGCCGACCTAAAGGACTACCAACGCATCAAGAAAGAACAGTAAGGTGCTAATTTCTTAATGTGCTGATGTGCTAATTGGGAAGTTATACCCTACTGGTTCCTTTCTGCACAGCAGCAACTATCTCTCCTCTCTTCCCTCTGGCTTCTGATGAAAGATTCCCCTCCTGGGAGGGGCAAGGGTGGGTTGCGGCGTGCATCTATGGCGCGGATTTACTTCCGTAACTTTTTCTCAGGTATTTATACCACGGTTGAATGCTTGGTGCGCCTTAGAAGGAGATGGTGGAGCGCCAGAACCCACCCCTACCCCTCCGAGGAGGGGAATACGCCTATGTGGTAGAGTTCAGGCAATACGTGACAGAGACAAGGCAGTGCCTGGTCTCTATTGCTACTTTCCCCAATTCCAGTCTTCCCCGAGCGCGCCTCGCTTTTGGCCATAGATAGACCTCTACTAAGAGCAAAGGACTTCTCAGGCCGAAAGGGCAGTGCGCTCGGGGAAGACGGGGCCTCGCGGCCGTGAGCGCATACCGCCAGAGATGAAACAATACAGCACCTGCACCCACGCAAAAACAGAAAAACCAAGGGAATAGTAAACTGCATGCACAAACTAACCACTCTCCAAAGAAGCCACTTCTAGGCAGAGGCCAAAGCGCAAAAACATAAGAGAATTATAAGCCACATAAGTAAATCCACGCCAGAGCAGGGCATCCTCTACCTTTCCCCTACAAGAATGCTGCTTCGTAGCAGATGCGGGCTTACCTGGCACAAATCAACGGAAGATATGAAGCTGCAGTGGCTTGCCTTTAAAGACAACTCCTTCGTAAACCTGTTTTGAGCCTACTTTTAGCAAAAGAGGCTCAAAACCCCAACCTCTTTTGCTTTATTCAAAAGCTAACTTTAAACACGCCCTTAAAAATGGGAAGGTTGGGAGAAAGAATACACAAAGCAACTGTTCAATTTTTGGGATTGGCTAAATTACAAGCGAACTTTGTGCAACTGCATACGCGTTAGCGGATAAGTTGCGTTATTCCAAGAACAGATACCTTAACCAGTGCCTTCATGAAGTCAAGCCTTACCCGTTCGTTCCTGCTTTTTCTACTGCTGTGTGCCTTCTCCAGCCAAGCCCAAGACATGATTCAGACCCGTTTGGCGTACAATTACTTAGATAAGTATGAGTTCACAGATGAGTGGCAGTACCTGACCACCGACATGTATTTGCTCAACGCGGGGCAGTTCTCCAGAGTGATCAATGAAATGGAGCAGGGTACCACCAGAGCCCGCCGCCGCGATTATATAAATTTAGAGTCCTTGTTTATTTCGGCGCAGCTCAAGAACGCCAAACTTTTTGGGCAGGAACCGGTGGTGTACCCGTTGTATAATTTCGCCCTGCAAGGGGCAAGTGACAAGAAAAACTACTCGACACTTATCTCAGATAACATTGAGTCCATCCGGATCATTGACAAACTGCCCCTGGCCGCCGATGAGCGCAACATAGACGCCAACGTAGAGGCCCGGCTTTTCACCTCAGACAGCCGCGAGGTGTTCTTCAACATCATTGCAAACCAACTCACTAATATTTCCAAATTGATGACGCCCCAAGCCGCTATGCTTTCGTTGGTGGGCGAGTTCGGGAACCTCATCAGAAATACCGCCCAGCGCAAAGAATACAAGTTCAGCTCCACCATCAGGCTGTACGAAGGGCAGAATTTTGACACCCGGCTGCACTCAGTGCGGGTGTACGTGTTTGTGCCTTCTTTTGCGAAACTACCCGCGTTACGCACCCCCCGGCTCACCGAGTTGCTGAGCAACAGCCCGCAGGGATTTGAGCGGCAGAAACTGGAGGCGGCGCTTAACTTCAAAGACTACCCGGTGCTGGTGGTGGCCAATTACAAATCACTCTACAAGATGGATGCCCTGTCTGGCAGCGACATCACCTCAGAAACCATTGAGCGCCGCCGCGTGCGCATTGAGCAGGCCTACACCGCCGGGCTGGTCACCGACGACGCCTACAAGCAGGAAAAGCTCTTCGTGGAGTTTCTGCGCAATTTCAGCGACCTGAAGCAGAACCTGAACAACTACCGCCTCAACTACAAAAACAACAGCCCCGAGGCCAATGCCAAAACGCTGTTCACGGTGGTGCAGGACTACAAACGCCTGAAAACGCTGGCCTACCAACGCGACCGCGAGTTCTCCCGCAACCACACCTACCAGCGCATTTTCAAAAATGAGTACAACTCCATCCTGACCAACGCCGACAGCTACCTGGAAACGGACTATAACCTGAAAAACAGCAAGGAAATGGTGAACACCCTGCTGGATCTGGACCAGGAACAGACCAAAGCCTACACCGTGGCCCAGCGCGAGCAATACCTGAACAAACTCTACTCCGTGGAGTTGCCTAACCCCGAGTTTCTGGCCAGCACCCTGGAAGGGGAAGGGCTTTACCGCCACCTGACCCGGCTGGAGTCTACCCTGTACAATGATGTGTACGCCAAAGAAGTATCGCGCCTGCGCGATCTGGCCCCTACCGAAGAGAATATCAGTTTCCGGAATACCCTGCTGGAGAAGGCGAACGCCAGTAAATGCCGCAGTTGCCGCGAAGAAGTAAAGCAAGCCGCCCGCCTGTTCAACCAACGCCTGGAAGAGCAGCAACTGGAGAAGGAAAAGGCAAGGCTACAAGACCTGAACCAGCAGGTAGACAGCAAAATCCTGGCCTACCTGAAACAGGACGACTGCGTAGAGAACGCCTTCAAAACCCAGTATCCCGCCGATGCCTTACCTGAGTATGTGCAACGTCTGCACGAAAAGAAAGTGGAGCTGAAAAAGCACGTGGCAGAACTGGATGCCCTGCACAAAACTCCCCCCAAAGAACTGAAACTGGAGGCCGTACGCGAGCACAACCAGCGCCTCAGCGGGTTCCTGCGCCGTTTAGACCAAGGCTACGCCGATATCTGCGCAGCCGAAAAGAACCTCTGCGGCTGCGACTAACTTGAAGACCGAAGGCCTTCGTTTTGGGGCTGTTTTCCAGAAAACAGCCCCAAAACAGAGAAGCCTCTCCCGCGCGGGAGAGGCTTTTCTGTTTCTAAGACATGGTTTTAAATTAGGCTAATTGACCGTCTAGTTTTTGGGCCAATACGTTCTTAGGAACGGCGCCCACTTGTTTGTCAACTACTTGTCCGTTTTTGAAAACCAACAGGGTAGGAATGCTGCGGATACCAAACTTGGCCGAAGTCTGCGGGTTGGCGTCAACGTCCACTTTTCCTACCACCACGCGGCCTTCATAGTCGCCGGCCAGTTCTTCTACTACCGGGCCTACCATGCGGCAAGGGCCGCACCACTCTGCCCAAAAGTCTACCAGAACGGGTTTATCTGAATTAATGATCTCCTCGAAATTGGCATCGGTGATCTCGATTGCTTTATGTGCCATAATTGTCTGTTTATATAAGTATCATGAATGATGAAAGACGCAGTTCAAAAATAGAACCAACTCCCTTTGAACAGTAAAACTAACGCATTTGTGTCAGGTTTGTCACTATCCTTAAGGATACCGTTTTAAGGCCGTTTTCAAAGAAAAAGGCCAAAAACCTAGTATATCTACTGAATCATAGGGAAAAGGTTGGGGCTGAGGAAGAAAGAAGATGGAATGACAGATTGGCGGAGCCTTAGACCGCGCCGTAGGCTCGCTTTCCCCTAAATCAAACCCTTGTAGATGCCGCTCTGCCAGGCTGGATTTGCCCTTGTGACGGGGAAAGGACAGTTGGCAAATAGCGGAAAGTACTGAGTAAAACCAGTAGCCAGCACCCGTTCCAGGATTCTACGCCGGAAGAGCGGCGAGCAGATTGAACAAAAGCTGTCCTCAATGCTGTAACCCTGTTCGGGATTGATGCCTCCGGAAGAGCGGAGTTTTTAAGTTATCTTGTGATTTCTAAAACTTAAACGCCTTGCAAAGGGTAGAAAACCAACAGAAACCTATTTGCTTTATATCTGATAAACGCCTTTTCGCCATGGCCAAAGCCAAACCAGCGCAAGAGAGTCTGCTCCCGCAAATTCAGCAGAAAGAAAAAACCGCCCTTTCTAAGTTGCAGCAGCAATTCAACAGCAAAGTAAAGAAGATTGACAAACTCAAGGCAGACCTGGCGGAGCGGGTGAGGGTACTGGATGAAATCCGGGCCCGGGTGCAGCAAGAAATCCATCCGCTGGTGCAAGAGCTGGTGCAGAAACGGGTGGAGTACGTGAAAATGCTGGATCAAATGTGCGGGTTAGGTTTCTTCCGGAAGAAGGAAAAAGAAAAGCTGGGTTACCTGATAGAAGACCTTTCCTATTCGCTCATCCACAATTTCGGGGTGGAGGAGATGAAGGCCTATTTTGACAAATACGCCGACATCACCTTTGACGAGGAAGAAGAATTGGCCGATGCCGAAGCCAAGGAAATGACCCAATCCCTGCTCAAGAACATGCTGGGGCTAGACGTAGACCTAAAAGACCTGGACGACTTTGGGACGTTGCAGGAAAAGCTGGAGCGGCAAATGCGGGCAGAGCAGGAGCACCGCGAGGCGCAGCGGGCAACACGCCAGAAGTCAAAAGCCCAGCTGGCCAAAGAAGCCAAAGCCAAAGCCGAGCTCCAGAACATCAGCAAAGCTACCCGCCGCCTCTACACCGATCTGGTGAAACTGCTGCACCCCGACAAAGAGCAGGACCCCGCCGCCAAAGCCTGGAAAGAGGAGGCCATGAAACAGGTGACCACCGCCTATAACCAAGATGATTTCTTTGAACTGCTTCGGCTGCAGATGGCATTCATGCACGAGCAAGAGCTGCACCTAGACCGCATCCCCGAAGAGCAGCTGAAATACTACGTAAAACTGCTCAACGACCAGATACGGGATCTGCAGGAAGAGCATAGCAGCTACTTCTACGGGCCAGATGCCCGGCTCTTCTACAAATTTGGGGGCACGCCCAAGCAAATGGACGCCAAGTTCCTCCGCGCCAAAAAAGAGATCCAAGCCGAAATGAAGCAGCTCCAGTATGACATCACCGATTTCAAAGACCCCAAGTTCCTCCGCGAATACCTGAAAGACCTGAAGTTTTAAAAGACCTATTTTCGAGTTTGATGGAAGGCTGTTTTGAGCCTGTTTTCTGAAAAGCAGGCCCAAAACGCCTTTTTCAAGTCCACCCACCACTTTGTAAATGGCATGATTTTGTGTGTTTCTAGGCTGGGGTAGCGGTTTACCTGCGTTACTATCGTCTGCTAGCTGAAAAAGAGTAGGGACGGGGATTTATCAATCCTTTGCTCTCCTTTGCTCTTTCGGAGTTCTACCTTTGCTCTTTCGGAGTTCTACTCCGGAAGCACCCTGCCGGGGAGTTCCACTCCCCTTCTTCTGCAACACCTGCCCGTGGTTCACGGCGGAGTAGGAACTCCGCAGCAGGCAGGTTCGGGAGTAGAACTCCCGAAAAGCAAAGGAGTAGGCTTTCAGGGAGTCTATGAAAATATCGCTGCTAATGAAGTTCGGGAGTAGGGCTCCCGAACTTCATTAGCAGCAAAAGAACTCTCCAAAGGGAAAACGCTATTGAAGTACACAACTTAATCATTAAACAGGCATTGCAATAAACCGTACTTCCTCTTAATGTTAATGGGCTTGAAAAACAAAATCCACGAAGGCTACCTATACTACCTAACCTTAACAGTGGTAGACTGGATAGATGTTTTTACAAGACCCGTTTACAGGCACATCGTTCTAGAG
>NZ_JABFAM010000063.1 GCF_013623775.1 Rufibacter sp. XAAS-G3-1
GTTAGCCAAAATTTAAAACATGAAGAGCCGCTCTGTCGGATTTTTAGAAAAAGAATCAGCCCGAATAGCAGAAGCGGAAAAATAAAAATTAGCTGAAGCTTAAATCAACGCGATTCGCAGAGGAAAGCCGACTCGATTCCCTAAACGGAATCAGCAAAAGATTAAATAGCCTCAGCAAAAGTTAGGAAGCGCCGCCCGACTTTGACCTTCAAAAGTAGCAGAAGTCGCAAAAGACGAATTGACGTTGCGTTTGAGCAAAAAGATTCATCTGCAAAATTTGCAACGCGACAACGGAATTGCGTTTTCGGCCTTATTTTCCAAAAACAGGGCAAAAACGGACGGAAATAGAGAATCTCCGCGAAGCTGTTTTGGGGCTGATTTCGGAAAAACAGGCCAAAAACAGGAAAAAGTAAAAAAGTAAAAGAAAAACTTTGGCTAACAACAGCTAAACGCCAGCCTCGGCCGACGGCCTCCGCCGCCGTTTAGCCCAGCCGTT
>NZ_JABFAM010000064.1 GCF_013623775.1 Rufibacter sp. XAAS-G3-1
CGTTGGCTGCAATTGTAGAAACTTAAACCTGCTGGAACGGCAAAAAAAATATCAGCAGAAGTAACAGCAGAAGTCAATAAAATCAGCAAAAGTCGCAGAAGCAGTTCGGCAGAAGAATTTCATTAGCTTAGCAAAAGTGAATGCACGCCGCCCGACTTTTACCGACAGAAGTAGCAGAAGTGGCAAAAGAGGGATTTGACGCAAAATGCTTTTATAGATTTATCGGCAACGCGTGCAAAATTGACGTACTTGATTGCGTTTTCAGCCTTATTTCCGGAAAACGGGCCAAAAACGGACAAGATAGAATATTATGAAATTATCGCGGTTCCCGTTTCCGGCGTGTTTTCAGCAAATCGGAGCAAAAGTAGCAATTGTAAAAAAGAAACTTCGGCGTTTGCGCAATAGAAACAACTACAGCCAACAACAGCTAAACGCCAGCATCGGCCGACGGCCTTCAGCCGCCGTTTAGCCTAACCGTT
>NZ_JABFAM010000065.1 GCF_013623775.1 Rufibacter sp. XAAS-G3-1
CAACGGTTAGTATAAACAACGAGCTAGGCCGTCGGCCGTGGCTTGATGTTTATACAGTGTTGGGTGGTGTTATTCTATTTCTCCATTTTGCTTGCTAAGCCAAGTATAAAATTGCTCCTTATATTTTCTCTTGATATTAATCAGTATCAGGTGCTTATCAGGGTATTCTTGAGAAATTTCTTCATATTTTTTACCTTTAAATACTGCCTTCTTTATCCAATTCTTGTCGAGGCTCTTAAAAGCAGTAGAATCTATCAAAACATATTTGCTATCTAGACTAACTAAATAGGTCGCATACCCAATTATATTATGTCTTAGTTTTAGGACTACATGTTTATTTTCTTGTGAATCAGGAAGGGATTGTCCTGCTACATTCCCAATTATTGCGAACAACAAAACTGTAGCCATGAAAAGTACATGAGAAATTTTTTTCCTAATTAACATGATTTTATGTTTTTAATACCACCCAACGGCC
>NZ_JABFAM010000066.1 GCF_013623775.1 Rufibacter sp. XAAS-G3-1
CCGTTAGGCAACATTGAAAATATAAATCTACAGAAGAGAAAGAATAATGCTGAAAATAACGGATAACAATAGCGACAACTTGAAAAAATGAAGAAAGTGTTATTCATCTTTTCCATTGTATTACTTTATCTCCTTATCCCATTCTCGATTTTGGCGATTTTAGACATAATGGTTAGTCAGAAATATGAAGTTGACCAAGGCAGAACTTTTATTGACATCAACGACAGACTTAGCGATTCTGAAAGAGCGCGAGCGCACAAGAAAATCGACAAATTAGAGAAAAACTTGAATACCCAACAGACGATTTATACCGTGTTGCTTTTAAGTGGATTAACAATCCCAACTGGTATGCTAATCTATAATTCCAAAAGAAAGAAAAGAACAACGTTGCCTAACATCACCTAAACGGCATCTCCAGCCGACGGCTGTCGCCGCCGTTTAGCCTAACCG
>NZ_JABFAM010000067.1 GCF_013623775.1 Rufibacter sp. XAAS-G3-1
CCATGCTTTCATGCGTCTGAAGCCTGAGGGGTTGTTGTTGGTCTTATGGTCAAGCTGCCTGCCGTCACTGCAATCCAGCAGGCAAATATCCAGGCTGTCCTTGCTCACGTCGGCGCCCAATACAAAGACGGGAGCCTCTTGCGGTTGCAAGCCCTTTTCCATATCTTTTCAATAGGTTATTGCGGACGGCGGACCGAAACCTTTATAATGGGCCCAGAGTCCCGAAAATCTATATGACCCCTGCCTGCGGGTTAATAATAAAAGCAGCCAGACTGAATCGGACTGTAGGTTGATTTCGCCTTGTTAGCGAGTAGTGCACTGGCTGCTTCTTCAGGTATGTTGAAGTTAATCTTATACCTGGTGATTTAGAACTATAGCAGTTGGAAAAATTATATCGGGGCAATCTAAAGGTTG
>NZ_JABFAM010000068.1 GCF_013623775.1 Rufibacter sp. XAAS-G3-1
AACCTTTAGATTAGCGCAGTTTCATTTTTCCAATAGTTCTACTTCTTATTTGTCAGGTATAGGATTAACTTACTGTACTTGAAGGAGCAGCCAGTGCACTACCCGCTAACGAGTCGGAAAGGTCTATTAGACGATTCAGACTGGCTGTTTTGTTAATTAAACCCGCAGGCAAGGGTCATATAGATTTTCGGGACAAGGGCCCATGATTAAGGTTTCGATCCGCCGTCTGCACAACCTTTTGAAAAGATATGGAAAAGAGAATGCAACCGCAACCCCCCGCTTTCATTCTGGGCATTGATGTTAGCAAGGATAGCTTGGACGTGCGCCTGCTGGATTGCAGTGACGGCAGGCAGCTTGACCATAAGACCAACAACAACCCCTCAGGCTTCAGACGCATGAAAGCATGG
>NZ_JABFAM010000069.1 GCF_013623775.1 Rufibacter sp. XAAS-G3-1
GTTAGCGGTCATTGTGGAAACTTCTTACCGGCTGGCAACGCAAAAGAATTATCTGCAAATCCGAAGAAATTATCGGCAAAATTTGCAGAATGAAATCAGCTAGAGTTTTAAGTTACCTTAGCAAAAGAAAGGAAATGCCGCCCGACTTTGACCAACTGATGTTGCAGAAGTGAGCAAGTAGTAGAATAAGCAGAAGAGGAATTGACGCCGCGTTTGAGCAAATAAATTTATCGGCAATGCGCAGCCCGACTTTCGGAATGCGTTTCCGGCCTCCTTTTCTAAAATAGAGGCAAAAACAGAAAAGCAATAATTGGCAGACGCAAAGAAACAACGTCCGCTAACAAGAGCTAAACGCCAGCGTCGGCCGACGGCCTTCGCCGCCGTTTAGCCTAACCG
>NZ_JABFAM010000070.1 GCF_013623775.1 Rufibacter sp. XAAS-G3-1
GAACAGGTGAACAAGAAAGCCGTCCAGGGGCTGGAGAAGAGCATGGAGCAGGTGGAGGAGAAGATGCAGGAGTTCATCGCCAAAGACGAGGCGCTTAAAGACAAGTACGACCTGCTGACCTCCGTCAAGGGCGTGGGCAAGGTGCTGGCCATCTCCCTTCTGGTCTACACGCAGGGCTTCACCAGGATGGACGACGGCAGGAAGCTGGCCTGCTACTGCGGCGTGGCCCCCTTCGAGTACCGCAGCGGGACGAGCGTCTGGGGGAAGGCGGGCGTCTCCAGGTTCGCCAACAAGGAACTCAAGCACGTGCTGCACATGGCGGCCATGAACAGCGTCCGCTACAACCAGGAACT
>NZ_JABFAM010000071.1 GCF_013623775.1 Rufibacter sp. XAAS-G3-1
GACACGATCAGGAAAGAATATATGCAGAGACTCAAGGCGATACTCAAGTCAAAACTCAACGCCGGAAATATGATAAAAGCCATAAACACATGGGCAGTGCCAGTAATCAGATACAGCGCAGGAATAGTGGAATGGACGAAGGCAGAACTTCGCAGCATAGATCAGAAAACCAGGAAACATATGACAATACACAAAGCACTACACCCAAGAGCAAATACGGACAGACTATACATAACACGAAAGGAAGGAGGGAGAGGACTACTAAGTATAGCGGGCTGCGTCAACATTGCAAACCGAGCTCTGGGGCAGTATCTGCATACCAG
>NZ_JABFAM010000072.1 GCF_013623775.1 Rufibacter sp. XAAS-G3-1
GGAAGGGTAGGGGGCAAACCGCCCCAAAGCACCCCCATAACTAGTGGATCACCTGCCCAATCTGGGGGTAAAAAGCTGAAAAAACCACCCCTCAACAATTGAAACCAACACTGAAACAATGGAGGGAGGAGAAGTGAATTTCTCCCATAAGGTCTTCAGTATTATTCATTTATCCCCATAAGGTCTTCAGTAATTGTCTAAGTCAACTGTGAATGATTTATCTCCATAAGGTCTTCAATAACTGCCTAAGTCAATTTTGAATGATTTATTCCCATAAGAAACAATGGAGAAGTCAGTTTCTA
>NZ_JABFAM010000009.1 GCF_013623775.1 Rufibacter sp. XAAS-G3-1
TTCAAGTACAGTAAGTTAATCCTATACCTGACAAATAAGAAGTAGAACTATTGGAAAAATGAAACTGCGCTAATCTAAAGGTTGGCAGACTTCCAGAATCACATCACCCCGCAGGTAGGATGCGCTGGAAGCGGGCGGGCCCACGCACACGGCTTCGTCGGCGTAGCGCACGTGCAGGGCCTGGCGGTCTGCTTCGGAATAGATAGCCACGGTTTTGATACCCATTTCACGGGCAGAACGCATCACGCGCAAGGCTATTTCTCCGCGGTTGGCTACCAGCAGCTTTTCGATTTTTTTCATAGGGGCAGCTAAAGTTCGGTTCTTTTTCCAAAGAAAGTTTATTCCCGCCAAAGTTAAAAGACGTTTTTACCTCACCAATCTGGCAGCGACTTTGTATTTGATCACAATCAATGTAAATTTGCCTAATCTATTAAGATCAGAATTTTGATTAAAGAAGGTAGTATTCACGTCCTTCACATCATTAACCGCCTTAACATTATCTAAAGTGGATTTATTTGAAAAGTTACTGGCCAACCGCGGCCCACTTGGTAGCCAAGCCCATTACGCCCATGGTTATTTTGCTTTCCCAAAATTAGAGGGGGAGATTGCCCCGCGCATGACCTTTAGGGGAAAACAGGTTTTAACCTGGAGCCTGAACAACTATCTGGGACTGGCCAACCATCCCGAAGTACGTAAAGCCGATGCCGATGCTGCCGCTGAGTTTGGCATGGCTTTGCCGATGGGGGCCCGTATCATGTCTGGTAACTCCAATAACCACGAACAATTAGAGAAAGAATTAGCTGAATTTGTGCAGAAGGAAGATTCCTTTCTGCTGAACTTTGGATACCAAGGGGTAGTCTCCATCATTGATGCGCTGGTAGACCGCCATGATGTGATTGTGTATGACGCTGAGTCGCACGCCTGTATCATTGACGGCGTACGCCTGCACCAGGGCAAGCGGTTTGTGTACCAGCACAATGACATGGAAAGCCTGGAGAAACAACTGCAACGGGCCACGCGCCTGACAAATGAAACCGGCGGGGCCATTCTGGTGATCACCGAAGGCGTTTTTGGCATGAGCGGCAACCTGGGCAAACTGCAGGAAGTGGTGGCCTTAAAAGAGAAGTTCAACTTCCGTCTGTTCGTGGATGACGCCCACGGGTTTGGGACGATGGGTAAAACCGGGGCCGGTACCGGCGAGCATTTAGGCGTACAGGATGGCATTGATATCTACTTCTCTACTTTTGCCAAGTCTATGGCCAGCATTGGGGCCTTTGTGGCCAGCGATGAGCAAGTGGTGGAATACCTGCGCTACAACATGCGTTCGCAGACCTTTGCCAAGTCCCTGCCCATGACCTTGGTGGTGGGAGCCCTTAAGCGCCTGGAGTTGCTGCGCTCCAAACCTGAGCTTAAGGAAAACCTCTGGGTAGTGGTGAATGCGTTGCAGTCTGGCCTGCGGGAGAAAGGCTTTAACATTGGAACCACCAACTCTCCGGTAACCCCCGTGTTGCTGAACGGCCAATTATCTGATGCTACGGCCCTTACGCTTGACTTGCGCGAGAATTACAATATTTTCTGTTCCATTGTAGTGTATCCGGTGGTACCCAAAGACGTGATTATGCTGCGTCTTATCCCAACTGCCTTGCATACGCTGGAAGATGTGGCAGAAACCATTGCCGCCTTTGAGGCCATCTCCACTAAGCTGGATAAAGGACTTTATACTAAATCATCGGTGACAGCCTAGAAAGGAGCATCGTTAATAAAATAATACAAACGCTTATATTTTTTGCACCTTATTTTAAAATTCCTATATTAGAGCCATTAAACAACATGTTAAACCATTTAAACAAGCTCTAATGAACAATTTCTCCAAACTTAAGGATCTGGTTCTTTCTCTGGAAGGCGACTTTGAGAAATTCTATGACAAGAAGAATTCAGCTGCCGGTACCCGTGTAAGAAAAGGTATGCAAGATCTGAAAAACATGGCCCAAGACATCCGTAAGGAAGTTCAGGACATGAAGAACAGCGAAGAAGCTGGTAAATAGTAAGTTGCTCAGAGATAAGATATTAAAAAAAAGGTGGGTGTAAAAGCCCACCTTTTTTTATGCGGTATTTAATCATTGAAAAGCTTCCTGTTTCTGGGCTGTTTTCTCATAAACAGACCAGAAACAGGAGGCTTCTTAAGTTGAGGTTAAGCGGGGTAAAAGCAGTTCTACACGGCTTTTACCAGGTAGTAATTCTTCTTTCCTTTCTGCACCACCAGGTATTTTCCTTGCAGAAAGTCTTGGGACAGCACCTGGTCTGGTTTGCCCACTTTCTGCCGGTTGATGCTCACCCCGCCGTTCTGAATCATTTTTTTCGCTTCCCCTTTAGACTCGAAAATCTGGTTTTGGGTGAGTTCAGAGAGAAAATCGACCGACTGGGTTTCTGCGGTTAAATTTTCCCTGGACACCTCAATCTGGGGCACGCCCTCAAACACGGCCAGCAAGGTATCTTCCGGTAAGTTGCGCAGCGTTTCCAGATCACCCTTCCCGAACAGGATTTGGGATGCTTCCACGGCGCTTTCATACTCCTCGGCGGAGTGCACGGTGGTGGTGACTTCTTTCGCCAGGGCTTTCTGCAGCACGCGCAGGTGCGGCGCTTGCTGGTGTTCGGCTACCAGGGCTTCAATCTCTGACTGGGCTAACAAAGTGAAACGTTTTACCAGTTTCTCCGCTTCTTCATCGGCTACGTTGAGCCAGAACTGGTAGAACTTGTAGGGTGAGGTCATGGTGGGGTCTAGCCACACGTTGCCGCTCTCAGACTTCCCGAACTTGCTGCCGTCGGCTTTGGTCACCAGGGGAGTGGTGAGCGCGAACGCTTTGCCGCCTTCCATGCGCCGGATGAGCTCGGTGCCCGAGGTGATGTTGCCCCACTGGTCAGAGCCGCCCATCTGCAGCCGCACGTTCTTATGTTTGTACAGGTGGTAATAGTCGTAGCCTTGCAGTAGCTGGTAAGAGAACTCGGTGAAGGAAAGTCCCTCGGCACCGTTTTCGCCTTCCTGGGCCGTAATCCGCTTCTGCACAGATTCCTTCTTCATCATGTAGTTCACCGTGAGGTGCTTGCCCACGTTGCGCAGAAAATCCAGGAAAGAGAACTCCTTGAACCAGTCATAGTTGTTCACGATTTCGGCGGCGTTCTCCACGCCCTCAAATTTAAGGAATTTTTCCAGCTGCTTTCTGATGCCATTCTGGTTATCGCGCAGCACCTCTTCAGACAACAGGTTCCGCTCCGCGGATTTGCCCGAGGGGTCGCCAATCATACCCGTGGCCCCGCCCACCAACGCGATGGGCTTGTGGCCCGCCCGCTGTAAATGCACCAACAGCATAATGGTGGCCAGGTTGCCTATGTGCAGGGAGGAGGCGGTTGGGTCAAAGCCGATGTAGCCCGTGGTCATGCCTGCGTTCAGTTGTTCTTCGGTGCCGGGCATGGTGTCCTGCAACATGCCGCGCCAACGCAGTTCTTCAATTAGATTCATGTGACGTCAATTTTACCTGCGCCAAAGTTACCGAATTTTAGTTGTCAGTTTTTAGTTGACAGTTGTTAGTTTTCAGTTGACAGTTTTGGTTGTCAGCTGTCAGTGGAAGGTGCAGTTGGTCATACATTCACAGAAAAGCAAGGGTTTATGGTAGCATCTGACTTTAGACCATCTTGCCGCTGGTTCCCGGCGAGTCTGGAGACTCGCTTCATTCCTTGTCACGAGACTGGAGTCTCGCGCCAGTTAGTTTCTACCTGCCTGCTTCCGCAATGTCGGCTGCTCTCAAGACCTCGTAGTGTGCGCAGCTCCTATGAGTGTCTGCGCCGATGTCGTTTCTGGCCCGTTTTCCGCAAAACAGGCCAAAAACGAGGAAGCGGAATTGAGGCCTCTATCATTCTAAAGCCTGTTTTCTGTTTTAGCACTGATTTCTGAAAATTAGACCGAAAACAAAAGTTTCCGAACACTTAAAGAAGAACCACTAACAACTGACAACTAACAACTGACAACTAAAATTAAGTACCTTTGGAGTTCCGTTCAATCCCATCAACTTACTTCCATGGCGCTTACCGCAGAAGATATCCTGAAGCAACTCAAGAACCGTGAATTCGCGCCCGTGTATTTTTTGCAGGGCGATGAGCCCTACTACATTGACCTCCTCTCAGATTACATTGAGCAGCACGCCTTGAATGAGATGGAGAAAGGCTTCAACCAGGTGGTCATGTACGGCAAAGACACCGATGTGCCTACCGTGCTGCTGCAAGCCAAACGGTACCCCATGATGTCTGACCGGCAGGTGGTGATTGTGAAAGAGGCGCAGAACCTGCCCAACCTGGAGGCCGACCCGGAGAAAGACCCCGCCGCCAAGCAATTGGATGCTTATCTGAACAATCCGCTGCCTTCCACCATTCTGGTGTTCTGCCACAAGCATAAATCCGTGGACGGGCGAAAGCGGTTGGGGAAACTGCTGGGCAAGAAGGCGGTGTTTCTTACTACCAAAAAGCTCTATGACAACCAGGTGCCCGCCTGGATTACCCAGTTCATCAAAACCAAAAACCTGTTGGCTACCCCGCAGGCGGTCATGATGCTGGCCGAGTTCATTGGGTCAGACCTGTCCCGTTTAGCCAATGAAATTGAGAAACTAGCCATCAACCTGAAGCCGGGCCAGACCATTGATGAACGCATGGTGCAGGACAACATCGGCATCAGTAAGGAATATAACATTTTCGAACTGCAGAACGCGCTGGTACGGCAAGACATCCTCAAGGCCAACCGCATCCTCAACTATTTTGAATCAAACCCCAAAGACAATCCGCTTATCCCCAACCTGGTGCTGCTGTTTTCCTTTTTCTCTAAATTGATGACGCTGCACCTGCTCCCGCAGATTACCGAGCAAACGGTAGCCAAAGAGCTGGGGAACCGCGGATTCCTGGCAAAGGAGTACTTGCAGGCGCTCAGAGCTTACCCGTATTGGCGCGTGTTGCAGATCATCGGCTTTATCCATCAGGCAGATTTGCAGAGCAAGGGCATTGAAGGTGGGGCCATGTCAGACGCGGCTATTCTAAAGGAACTGGTGTTTAAGATGCTGCACCAGGTGCCCGTTTTGCAGAAAGCCGTTTAGAGGCTGTTTTCAGAAATTCAGCCCTAAAACAGGAATTTATATAGTAGTTCTACATGCGAAAACTACTAGGTATTCGTTCGCAGGAAGAGACAGTTTGGTAAAATAAGCTCGTCACTTTCGTTGCATTTTTTCTAATTTTGAAGGACAGGCCATCGTGGCAAAGCAGGACAGAACTGTTTTTCTCTGGGCGGCGGCCTTAAGTTTATTTCACTATGAAACTACCTCACAAGTTAGCCTTGGCTACCGCCTTGCTGGGAGGAGCTCAGGTTGCCCATGCGCAGCATCCCCTGACTTTCCGTTCAGAAGAGCGCTTTTTCCAGGAAGGGCTGGAGTTGTATGACCGCGAGAAGTTCGGGGCAGCCCAGCAAGCCTTCGCTGAGTACATCCGGCTCATCAATGATCCGCTGAAAACCGCCGATGCCCAGTATTACTACGCCATCAGTGGGCTGCACCTGTTTCACCCCGATGCGGAACAGTTGGTCTTGCAGTTTGCCTCCCGGTATCCCACGCACCCCAAGGCAGCCACCGCTTTCTTTGCCTTAGGTTCCACGCTCTTTGACAACAAGAACTACGACAAAGCCATTGAATACCTGGAAAGAGCCCCGGCTGACCGGCTGGACGATGCCCAACTAAAGGAGTCTGAGTTTAAATTGGGCTATTCGTATTTCACCAAGAAGAACTTCACCAAGGCCAAGGAGTTGTTTGACCGCAACAAGCGGGGCACCCACCAGTACACCTACGCCTCCAGCTATTACGCCGGTTACCTGGCGTACCGCGAGGGCGATTACATAGGAGCCAAACTGGATCTTCAGGTAGCTGAAAAAGACGAGAATTACCGCACGGTGGTGCCGTACATGCTCACCGAGGTGCTCTACAAGGAAAAGAACTTCCCGGAGGTGATCAGCTACGGCGAAAAGTCGTTGCAGATGAGCCCACCGGTGCAGAATCCCAAGGAAATTGAGGTGCTGGTAGGGGACGCGTATTTCCAGCGCAATGACTTTGTGAATGCCTCCAGGTACTTCAAAAGCTACGCCCAAGGCAAAAAGACGCTGGACAAAACCGTGCAGTACAAAATGGGTATTGCCGATTACAAAAACAATGATTTCAAGAGCGCCGTCCAGAACCTGAAGGCAGTGGCTTTCCACTCAGATTCCCTGGGCCAGAACGCCTCTTACCACTTAGGCTTAAGCTACCTCAAAGACAACAACAAGCAGTTTGCGCTGGGCGCTTTTGACCAGGCCCGCAAGTTGAACATTGACAAGAACGTGAAGGAGGGAGCGACCGTGAAATACGCGCAGCTCAACTATGAACTAGGCAATTTCTCTGAAGTGATCAATTCCCTGGCCTCGTTCTCCAAAGACTATCCAGACTCTAGGTTTAGTGGTGAAGTAGACGACATCCTCAGCGAGGCGTACCTGAACTCCAGCAACTACCAGGAAGCCATCCAACACATAGAAAAACTACCCAAGCGCAGCCACCGCATCAACGAGACCTACCAACGGGTAACCTATTATCAGGCCGTAAAACTGTACAATGACCAATTGTTTCAGCAAGCCGTGGCCATGCTGGATAAATCGCTGGGCTTTCCTTACAACAAAGAAATTGAAGCCGGTAGTAATTTCCTGAAGGGCGAAGCCTATTCTATTGGGCAGCGCTGGCCGCAAGCCATCAGTAGTTACGGTGCCGTGTTCCAAACCGTGAATTCTGGCCGCACCGAGTTTTACGTGAAATCCCGCTACGGCATTGGGTACGCCTACTACAACGAGAAACAGTACGACAAAGCCCTGGTACATTTCAAGGCGTACCTGAACGACAACACCATCAAAGCCGGAAACCCCAACTACGCAGATGCCATGATCCGTCTGGCGGATTGCTACTACGTGACCAAGGATTACACCTCGGCTTTGAATTACTATGACCAGGCACTGGCCGCCCGCACGCCAGACGCTGACTACGTCCAGTTCCAGAAAGGCGTGGTGTACAACCTGACCGGCAGAAGAGAGCAGGCCATCCAGAGTTTGCAGACGTTGCTGAAGTCGTACCCCAAATCGCGCTACGCCGATGATGCCGTGTACCAGAAAGGCATCATTGATTTCGAGAACTCCAACTACGCCCCGGCCATAGCTTCGTTCACCCAGTTGGTAGACAGTTACCCTTCCAGCACGTTGGTGCCAAATGCTTTGCAGAAACGTGGGGTTGCTTACATGAACCTGCGCCGCCAGAATGAAGCCATTGCCGATTTCAAGCGGGTGATTGACCAGTATCCAACCCATGAGATTGCCAACAATGCGCTGTACAGTTTACAGGAAGCCTTGGGAGCTTCCAACCAAACGGAGCAATTGGATACCTACTTAGACAAATTCAAGGCGGCTAACCCAGAAAGTGATGCGCTGGAAAGCGTTGAATTTGAAGCAGCTAAATCACTTTACTTCAATGAGAAATATGCCCAGGCCATTCCAAAGTTTGAAGGCTTCCTGAAAACTTATCCGGCGAGCGCCTCAGTAGCGAATGCCCGTTACTTTTTAGGGGATTCCTATTTCCGGAATGGGGACAAAGCCAATGCCCTGCGCAGCCTCAAAGAAGTCGCCATTGAAGGGAAATCAGAGTACCTGAGCAAAGCCGTGCAGCGCGTGGCCGATATGGAGTTTGAGAACGGCAACTATACCGAAGCGGCCAATTTCTACTCCCGCCTGCGTGATTTGGCCGTGAACAAGAAGGAACAGGCCAATGCCCTGATGGGTCTGATGAAGAGTTTCTACTTCACCAATGACTTCAACAACACCATTCTCATTGCCGACGACCTGATCGCCCGGGGCAACGCGACTTTAGGGGCCTATAACTCCGCCTTGCTCTTCAGAGGGAAAGCCAGTTATGCCTTAGGCCGCTTAGACCAAGCCCAGAAGGAGTTCGCTACCGCCGCCACCTCCGCCACCGATGAGAACGGGGCCGAAGCGCATTACCTCTTAAGTGAAATCTATTTCAAGCAGCAGAAATACAAAGAAGCCTTAGACCATGGGTTTGAATTCAGCAAGGCATTTGGCGACTATGACCAATGGTTAGGTAAAACGTTCCTGCTCATTGCCGATGTGTATGTAGCCCAAAACGAAGCCTTCCAGGCCAAAGCCACCTTAAACTCCATCATCGAGAATTCTCCTTTGGAGGAAATCAAAACGGAAGCGAGAGCCAAGTTGGCGGAATTGGAAAACAGTGTTACTCCGTCTACCAGCACTCCTAAAGAATAAGAACATGAGATATACGACTAAATGGGCAGGTGTCTCTGCTCTTTTTCTGTTAGGCTTACTACCGGCTGCCCAGGCCCAGACAGGTTGGGGCGAAGGCAACAAACTGGAAAGCACCGAGATTGTAGTGGAGAAGAACCGCACCCTTGAGTTACCAGAGGCGAACCGCAATTTCCAGAAATTCTTGATTCAGCCACCCACCTTGGCAGACCGTAAGGTGACGTACCGCTTCAATGAGTACCGCTTGCCCGAGCATTACATTAACCTACCCATGAAAGTGTTGACCATTCAGCAGGAGGAACTCTCCAAGCTGTATGGCAACTATGTGAAAGCCGGTATCGGGAATTATGGTACGGTGTACGCCAAAGGCTACTTCCATAACAAACGCAGCGATAAGTCATCTTTTGGGGCCCAGGTGGGGCATATCTCCTCGGCCCATGGCCCGGTGGAGCATTCCGGCTCGGCCAACAGCTATGTGCAGGCAAACGGCGACTTGTACTATGGCCCTATTACCATAGGCGGGCGGGTAAAGTATGACCGTGACCAGACCTATTTCTACGGCCGTCACAATGTTGTCGAATTTGACGAAGACGCTATCAAACAGGTATATAACCGCTTTGCGGTAGAGGGACACTTGAATAATCTCTCAGATGCCAAGAACCCGTTCCATTATGATGGCAAAGTGGGCCTGAACTACACCAATGACAACTACAACGCCAAGGAAACCCATCTCTTCGGCAGTGTGGAAACCAATTACGCGCTCAGCGATGTGTCTAAGGTGGTGGTAAACCTAGACCTGGCGTACACTAACCTGAATGACGCGGAATCTTATGGCCGTGGCTTATTCAAGGTTCGTCCGGCCTACGCGTTGCAGATGGACAAACTAGGGCTGCTCTTGGGGGCTACCATCGCGTACACCGGCGACACCATCAATGATGCCCGTAAATTCAACATCTACCCAGCATTGGAAGCTAACTACCAGGTCATTCAGGATAAACTGTCCGTATTTGTAGGGGCAGGTGGTGATTTGCAGCGCACCACCTTGTATTCCTTAAGCAAGGAAAACCCCTGGCTAAACCAGAACCTGCAAATTGCCGATGTCAACAAAGGCCTGGAAGTCTACGGCGGCGTGAATGGAAGCATCAGCAAGTATGTGCAGTTCACGGGCCGGGTAGCCCTCCAGAATTACCGCAACCTGTATTTCTACAACAACTCGGTAGCAGATTCTTCTAAGTTTGACCTCGTGTATGATAACGGGGTCACCAAGGTGTTCCAGTTTTTCGGGCAATTGACATTTAACCAGTCAGAAGATTTAAGGCTGGGGTTAAAGGCCGAAAGCAACAAATACACAACAGCCTCGCTGCGTGAGGCTTTCCACCGGCCCAGCATGGTGGCAACCGCCTTTGCCTCATATAATCTTTCTGACAAGATTCTCTTGAACAGTGAACTTTACTATATTAGCAGTTCGTTCGGGGAAATAACCCGTACAGATGGTACTACCGTGTTGCGCGAAACAGATACTGTGGTAGATCTTAATCTGAAAGGCGATTACCGCTTTTCACCAAGATTTTCTGCGTTTCTGATGGGCAATAACCTGTTGGGCAGCAAATACCAACGTTTCGTGAATTATCCTACCCAAGGAATTTCCTTTATTGGTGGGGTTACCTATTCATTCTAAGTAAGTATGGTTCAAAGCCACATAAAATCACTGCTGTATACGTATGACTGCGTCATCATCCCCAACTTTGGGGGCTTGATCACGCATTACGTACCTGCCAAAATCCATCCGGTGAAACACATGTTTTCTCCGCCTTCTAAACGGGTTGCCTTCAATGAGCAACTGAAGGTGAACGATGGACTCCTGATCTCCACGCTGGCCCAAAAGCAGAAATGGCCCATGCCACAGGCGCAATTGGCAGTAGCAGAGTTTGTGTTAGAATTGAAAGACCAACTCAGAACGCAGCACCGCTTTGAACTGCAGGACGTGGGCGTGTTCCGCTACAATGCAGAGCACAAGCTGGTATTTGAGAACCTGGAGAACGACAACTTCCTGGAGCAGGCCTTTGGGTTACCAGAGTTGGTGGCGAAACCGATTGCCGGCAAAGAGACCTTAATCCTGAGAGGCAAATACCAGGATCAGGCTGCCCAAGTCACAGAAGGTAAAAAAGCCGGAAGCCGTTTCCGTAAACTGTACCGGGTGGGCGCCAGTCTGGTGATTGGCTGTTTGTCGGTATCCGCCATTTACCTGCTTTCGCTGCAAAGCGACGTAGCCTTGAGCTCCTTGAACCCGGTGACTCTGTTAACCGGTTCAGAAAACCCCGCTTCTGCTAGCCAGGAAACCACGCAAGCACCTGAGGTAGATGCGTTTGAGCAAGCTCAGTTAACGGAACAATACAGATCTGCTTTACCAGTAGAGCCCTCCATTGAAGCAGAACTAGCCATTGAAGACTCGCTTTTGGCCTCTTTTCCAAAAACCGGCCCCGAAACGGCGGGAGTGGAGACAAAAAACCAGGAAGCACCAGTTAAAGTAGAAGATGAAGTTAAAATAGCAGTGGCTGAACCGGCTGTAGATGCGGTAGAGAAACCAGTTGCTGCTAAAGCCATTGAGAAAGCAACAGCTGACAAAACCGCTACAATTAAACGCAAGACAGGCCGTTTCTACATTATTATGGGCGTGTTTGACAATTCAAATGGCTACGCGACCATGAACCAGAAACGTCTTCAGAAGAAAGGGTTCCAAGCGAAGATTATTACCTCCATCTATGACACCAAGCGGCAACGCGTTTCAGTAGCAGACTTTGCCTCTGAGGCCGAGGCCTTCGCAGCTCTACCGGCGTTGCGCTCTAAAATCAGCAATGAACTTTGGGTATATAACTATTAACATGAACGCTTTTCTGCTCCAGATTACCACATCAGCACCCGTAGACACACTGGCTAATGCAGCAGCTGCCGCAGAACCCACCACAGAAACTGTTTCCCTTTTAGACCTCACCCTGGCCGGTGGGTGGGCCATGATCCCTTTGGCAGCCTTGTCCCTGGTGGCCATCTACATTTTTGTGGAGCGTTTTCTCACCATCAAGAAAGCTTCTAAAAACCCTTCAGACTTCCTGGGCAGGCTCAAGTCCCTGGTGATTGCCGGTGACGTGCAGGGTGCGCGCATGCTCTGCGCCCAAACCAATTCACCTATTTCCCGCATGTTGGAGAAAGGCATTTCCCGCATCGGGCAGCCTTTGAAGAGCATTGAGGCCTCCATTGAAAACGTAGGTAAAATAGAAATCGCCCGCCTGGAGAAAAACCTGTCAGGTTTGGCTACCGTGGCCGGAGCGGCTCCAATGCTTGGGTTCTTGGGAACGGTGACGGGTATGATTGGCGCGTTTATTGCCATTGCCCAGGCAGAAGGCTCCATCAGCCCCAAATTGCTCTCTGGGGGTATCTATGAAGCAATGGTGACCACGGCCGCTGGCCTGATTATTGGTTTACCGGCGTATGTGGGCTATAACTACCTGGTTTCTGAGATTGACAGCATTGTGCACGACATGGAGCACAGTTCCATTGAGTTCATTGATTTATTACAGGAGCCGCAAGCCTAATGAATTTACGTTCCAAAAATAGGATCAGTGCCGAGTTCAGCATGTCGTCCATGACAGATATTATCTTTCTGTTGTTGATCTTCTTCATGCTGACCTCCAACTTTGTCACCCCCACTGCCTTGCCGGTAAACTTACCGTCCAGCACCAAAGGCAGCATTGTCATGCAAAAGGTGAGCGTGACGGTTACCGCAGACCTCAAATATTACGTAAACGATAGACAAACCAACCTTGAGGGACTGCAACCGCTTTTAGCGCAAGCCTTGGGCGGCGCCGAAGAAGGCATGGGAGTGGTAGTCCTCAATGTAGACAAAAGCGTTCCAGTAGAGTATCTAGTGAAAGTGGGCAGTATTGCCAATGACTTAAAGGCGAAGGTATCTATTGCCACCATTGCAACAGAATAACAACATGATTGCCTTAACACAGGAAGAAGAAAAAAACAAACGCATTGCCATGGGCGTGAGCCTAGCGGTACACGTGCTGCTGTTGCTTTTCCTTTTCTACTTTCTGGCCTGGAAAGCGCCAGACCCGGAGCTAGATCAATTAGGGGGAATTGAAATGTCCTTTGGGACGACGGAGACCGGGAGCGGGGAGGTGCATAGCCGAGCCGAGCCAAATCCTTCTCCCAACACCGAGGACAGCCAACCGGCTGCTACCGCACCCAAAGTAACCCCAACTCCACAACCACAGCCCCAACCCGTAGAAGTGGTGAAAGCAGACAAAGTGGTCACTACAACCATGGAATCTCCGGTTTCGGTCAAAGAAGAGCCCAAGCCCAAAGTGGAAGAACAGCCCAAGGAAGTAGTTAAGAAAGTAGACAACCGTGCCTTGATGACGGGCAAAGCGAAAACAGGCGCGGGTAACGGAACCGCCGGAACCAGCAACCGACCTACCGGAAACAACAACGGAGACGAAGGAACCGTAGGAGACAAGGGAAACCCGGCTGGTATTTACCCGGGTAAGTCGAACGGGAAAGGCGGCAGCGGCGGCGGTTCCCTGAACATGCCCGGATGGCGGTATGACATCGCCCCTAAACCCGATCCGTATGATAATGAAAGCGGCAGAGTCGTTTTCCGGATTAAGATAGATGCGAACGGCGAACTGGTAAACCTGGAAGTAGTGGAGAGCAACGTAAGCCCCCAGGTAGTCAACTGGTACAAGAACGAAGTAAGAAAAACCTCCTTCAGCCGTACCAACAATGCCGCTTCCAGCGCCGGTGCCACCGGAACCATCACCTTTATCATAAGAGCCAATTAAAGACGACCTTCGTGACGTACGAACAAGCCTTAGACTACCTATACCAGCAGTTGCCGATGTTTCACCGCATCGGCAACGCTGCTTTTAAGAAAAGCCTGGACAACATTCTGGCGCTTACCGCAGCCTTGGATAACCCACAACACAAATTCAAGACCGTGCACGTGGGCGGCACCAATGGCAAAGGCAGTTCCTCTTCCATGTTGGCCGCCGTACTACAAGCCGCCGGATACAAAACGGGTCTTTACACCTCGCCGCACCTGAAGGAGTTCACCGAGCGCATCAGGGTGAACGGAGAGATGATTTCCCGCGAGAAAGTAGCTTCGTTTACCCAGCAACACCAAGCCCTGTTTGAGGAGGTGAAACCTTCCTTCTTTGAGATGACCGTTGCCCTGGCCTTTGACTATTTTGTAGAGGAACAGGTAGACATTGCCATCATTGAAGTAGGCCTGGGTGGCCGCCTTGACTCTACCAACATCATTACGCCGCTGGTCTCCCTCATCACCAACATCGGCTTAGATCACCAGGCATTGCTGGGGAATACGGTACAGGAGATTGCCGCAGAAAAAGCCGGTATCATCAAACCCGGGGTACCGGCCGTCATCAGTACTACCCAACCCACGGTTTCGGCCATCTTTGAAGAAAAGAGCCTAGAAACGGAAAGCCCCCTCATTTTTGCAGATCAAACGTATAGAATTGAGTTTCTGGAAACCCAAGGATTGTCTTCTTTATACGCTGTTTACAAAGGAGATAGCCTGTACTTAGCTCAACTGGAACTTTCACTGCTTGGCAGCTACCAGCGCCATAACTTGCCTGGAGTACTAGCTACCGTAGAAGAACTGAACGAAAAAAGCTTTCACCTGACAGAAGAACACCTAAGGGAAGGGTTAAGGAACGTGCAAGCTTTCACTGGTTTAAAGGGTCGCTGGCAGATTTTAGGGCAAAATCCCTTAACCATCTGTGACACTGGGCACAACATTGACGGGTTGCGTGAAGTGGTAAAGCAACTCTTGGCTCTTCAGCCAAAGCGGGTACATTTCGTTTTTGGGGCGGTAAATGACAAAGACATCCAAAGTGTGCTGCGCCTGCTGCCAGTCAGTTACCGGTACTATTTCTGCGAAGCCCAGATTCCCAGGGCACTACCGGTGCAGAAACTATGGGAAGAGGCGCAATATGCCGGACTGAAAGGGGCCGCGTACCCCACCGTGGAGGACGCCCTCTTAGCCGCCAAAGCCTTTGCCCAGGAAGATGAGGTAATTTTCATTGGGGGTAGTACCTTTGTGGTGGCGGAAATACCCGAACTATAATTAATGGGCAGAGGAAAACTAGAGAAATTTGCAGTAAACGCCACCCGGGCAAACGTGGTGGAACCAGGTAAAGATAATTTTGAGAAACTGAAGGGGCACTGGAACCGCGACTTCTTTCTGAAGGAGCAGCCCTTGATTCTGGAAGTGGGGTGCGGCAAAGGCGAATATACCGTGGGTATGGCGCAGATGTACCCCAATAAGAATTACATCGGGATTGACATCAAAGGAAACCGTATCTGGAAGGGGAGTTCCCTCGCCGAAGAGGCTGGTTTGTACAACGTGGGCTTTCTTCGCATTTTCCTGGAGAACCTTGATCAGCACTTTGGTGAGAAGGAGGTAGACGAAATCTGGATCACCTTCCCCGACCCGCAACCCCGCAAACGAGACATCAAACGCCGGCTAACGTCGCCTCGTTTCCTGAAGATGTACGAACGCATCCTCAAACCTGGCGGCAAGCTGCATCTTAAAACGGATAGCGAACTTTTGTTTGATTACTCCCTGGAAGTGCTACAAGAACGTAGTTCGTCTAATCTGCTGTATACAAAAGATCTGTATGAATCAGACCTCCAGAAACACACCATGGGCATATACACAACGTTCGAGAAAAAGTATCTTGATCTGGGGGTACCCATCAAGTACTTACAGTTAACGGTGTAATGTGCTATTTTGACAATGAACCTGTTTAGTAAAGCCGAACCAATCGTACGGACACAAGCAGATGCTTGCGCCAGGAGGTATATCAGCAGTTCTGGAAGATAAGTACGGAGAAAGAATTACCTTATACTATTTGTTTTCCTGAAAGGATCTTGTGGGCAAACTAGAATAGCTTTGATGGAGCGCGACTGCCGTTTGCAACCAAGATCCTTGCAGGAGGACAACAAGAAAGCAGTCAAACTTATTTTGTCAGCGTACTTACTTTATGTGATTGGGTAGAAGCCAAACCGAATACCGGCTTAGCACCTTATCAAATCAGCACATTACATCAATCTTCCAGTTGTTCAAAGATCTCTTCCAGCTCATCGAAGTTCTTGAAGCCGGGGCGGATTTCCTGACCGCCTTTGAGAGCAATGCCTGCGGGGTGGATTTTGTCTAAAGCTTGGCGGGTGTTTTCTTTCGTGAGCCCGAAGCCCAGTAGAATAGAGTACTTTTTAGACATATCGCGGAGCAAACGGAGGTTGGTTTCGTCTATAGAAGTGAAATCTTCTGAGTCAATCAGGAAGTATTCTACGTGCTGGTGGTACGTTTCCAGGGTACTGATGAGGTTTTCCTCCACCGTGTCTTTGTCAATGAGCACGCGCAGGATAATAGGCAAGGGCAGATCATCCAGTTCCTCAATAAAGTAGAGGCTGTTCAACTGGAGCATGTCCACTTTATAGTCCAGCAGAAGCTCTTCCAGTTCCTGTGCCGGAATATCGGTCACTTCACCCACCAGTTTGACGCCCGAAACCCAACCCGATATTTCCTTGAATGCCTCTGGGGTAATGTACTGAGATTGGTTGGGCAGTAGGGAAAACCCAAGCATTTCCACGCCCATGCCGGCGCAGTAACGGGCATCACTTAGGTTAGAAATCTGGTTAACGAGAACAATCGTATTAAGTGCCATGCGGTTTTAAGCTTATTTTAAGTAAAACAGCCCAAAAACAGACGGTTTCACGGTTCAAAAGTAATCGGTTTCCCTTTTGTAGCCTACATAGACCTCATTTATTTACAGAATATAGCTTTCAAACGCAGACTTTCTTCTGCTAAACTTATTTTCTACGGATTGGGTTGGCAGAAAGACCACCAGAAAGTGCCTGAGCTTCAATAAACGGTAAAGCGCGTTAAATTCGCTATCTTTGCGGCATTGTTTTTCGGCGGGACTGTGAATCCCGTTTCATCTTAGAAAAAAATGAGTTCAAAAGGAAGAGTATTGGTCGCCATGAGTGGCGGCATAGATTCCTCGGTGGCAGCGGTATTGCTCCACGAGCAGGGATACGAAGTAGTGGGCATGACCATGAAAACGTGGGACTACGCCAGTGCCGGCGGAAGCAAAAAGGAAACCGGCTGCTGTAGCTTGGATTCCATCAATGACGCCCGCGACATTGCGGTGCAGTTGGGTTTCCCGCACTATATTATTGACATCCGCGAAGAGTTCGGCGATTACGTGATAAACCACTTTACGGACGAGTACATTGCCGGTCGCACCCCAAACCCGTGCGTGCTTTGCAACACCCACATTAAATGGGACGCCTTGCTGCGCCGTGCCGATAAATTGGGCTGTGATTTTATTGCCACCGGGCATTACGCCAATATCCGTGAGGAGAACGGCCGCTTTGTGATTTCCAAAGGCAAAGACCACCACAAAGACCAGTCCTATGCGCTGTGGGGGATTTCACAGGAAAGCCTGAGCCGCACTATTTTTCCGCTGGGGCAACTGCATAAAACTGAAATCCGCCAGATGGCCACGGATCGCGGGTTTGATGCGCTGGTGAAGAAAGCCGAGAGCTACGAAATCTGCTTTATCCCAGACAATGACTACCGCGGCTTCCTGAAAAGGAGAGTTCCCACACTGCAAACCGAAGTGGCCGGCGGCGAGTTTGTGCTGGAAGACGGAACCGTAGTGGGCAAGCACGAAGGCTATCCGTTTTACACCATCGGGCAGCGGAAGGGCTTGGGCGTGGCCTTGGGCTACCCCGCGTTTGTAACCAGAATAGAGAAAGATACGAACCGAGTAATATTGGGGAATTACGAGCAACTTGCCAAAAACGGCATGAACGTGGGCAAACTGAGCATGGTGAAATACGAGAACCTGCTGGGGCTTCCTACCGAAACCGTCACCAAGGTACGGTACAATGATTCCGGCACCGCCGCCACCATTGAGCAGGTGGGGGACAAAATGCTGGTGAAGTTCCATGCGGGCGTCAATGCCATTGCGCCGGGTCAGGCCGCCGTTTTCTACGAAGGAAACGACGTGATTGGCGGCGGCTGGATTGAGACCAGCTTTCTTGTAGACTAAGTAGTTCAAAGGTATTTATGAAAAGAATCCTGCTCTTTGTGGTCGTATGGGCCAGTCTGCTATCTTCCTGCGGGGATGATGAAATCACGAGAGACCCTGATAGCCTGGGGTACCAATATTATCCTTTGGCCGTGGGCAATTACTGGATCTATAACGTCACAGAGAACGAGTATTCCAGAAACAAATTAGAAGAGTCTACTACGTACCAGTCCAGAGAGCGCATTGACGCCATCATAGAAGACCAGACCGGCAAAGAGTGGTACCGCGTGGAACTCAGCCGCCGGGCATCTGCAAATGCAGGCTGGGTCATCAACGGTGTGAAACTGATCTCCCTGAGTTCTTCTGATCTCCGGGTGCAGGAAAACAACCAGACCGTGGTGCAAATGGTTTTCCCGGTGAAGAATGGCTACTCCTTTGTTTCCAATGCGTTTACCAACGGGGGAGACCCTGAGCAGAACGCGTATTACACCTACGCCCAGTTAGGCAGTGTCTTCTCAGAGGCCGGAAAAACCTATGACAAAACCTTAACGGTGCTGCAAGCCGAGACCGATACGCAGATTGAATATGAGCAGAAGTTTGAGGTGTTGGCCTCAGGAATAGGCCCGGTCAACCGGACGTACAAGTATCGGTATTTCTGCGATGACTCTACGGGTGAATCCTGTCCTTACGGTGAGGGGTACATCTTAACTGGTTCAGACAAGATTGAAGTACTGGAGAGTTCAGGCAAGATAGACTAGCCTCTGCTAAGAGCTTGTTTGAATTTCAGGTTTGCTGGCGAAAACGGCCAGAGAAAGGTTCTGCGGAAGCGTTTTTTGAGCAGCGTAGCAGCACTACGGGGTGACGCAACCGCGAACGCAGGTTCTTTTTAGGATTGTTTGCAGCGCAAAGATGGAACTCAAACAAGCTCTAAATGTTCCTTTACAAGAAACCTCGTTATGATCTTCATGGCGAGGTTTCTTTTTGGAGATTTCACGCGCTCGCGTCCCGCGGGTGTGCGGTACCTCCGGCGTCCCGCCGCTTTATATAGGCCAAGAATCGGCCAGAGGCCGCATGTATCCCACACGAGTCCGAGAGGCGAGCGAGTATTCTGGTTCTCATTGAATGATCTGGGCTAACTCATCATGACTGTGGTTGGTACCCGCATAGCGGGCGATGAACAGTTTTCGTTTATGCCCTTCTTTTCAGAAAACGAGCCGTAAACCCATAATTTCTTATAAACGTCTGCTGCTGAAAACCCGCGGTCATTGCTTTTTGCCCCTAGAAAGCGTTGCTTTGTATAGCCAACTACTCTTTGTAAAATGTCCCATCTGATTGCTCCTTCCGTGCTGGCCGCTAACTTCGGGCAGCTTGACCATGCTGTTGAAATGCTCAACCAAAGCACCGCCGACTGGATTCACGTGGATGTGATGGACGGCCGTTTCGTGCCTAACATCTCCTTCGGATTTCCGGTTCTGAACGCTATTCAGAAAACAGCCCTTAAACCGCTGGATGTCCATTTAATGATTGAGCACCCTGAGTTATATATTGAGCAATTCAGGGCCGCCGGGGCAGATGTGATCTCGGTACATTATGAGGCTTGTCCGCACCTGCACCGCACGCTTCAGCAAATAAAAGCCACCGGGGCCAAAGCAGGAGTAGCCATGAACCCGCACACGCCGGTTTCCCTGCTTTCAGATATCATTCAGGACATAGACGTGGTTTGCTTGATGTCTGTAAACCCTGGCTTCGGCGGGCAGAAGTTCATCCAACACACGTACCAAAAGATTAAGGAGTTGAAAGCGTTGATCACCGCCAAAGAAGCAACCTGCTTGATTGAGATTGACGGCGGGGTGAACCAGGAAAACGCCCCCTTGTTATTAGCCGCGGGCGCGGATGTTCTGGTAGCCGGATCTTTCGTCTTCCAATCAGCAAATCCGCCTGAAACCATTTTGGCCCTTAAACAAATTATTCTCTAATATGACCAAGCGTGCGGGTTGGTGGCTAGGGCTATTCTTTCTGTTGCTGAGTTTCCCAACCTTCGCCCAGCAGGCGTATTTGCAGGGAGTAGTGCAGGATGCCCGGCAAAACCCCTTGGTGGGGGCAACCATCTCAGTACAAGACAAAAGTATCTCCACCTCCTCAGATGCCCGCGGCCGGTTTACCGTAAGGCTTGAACCCACTACCCGCTACACGTTAGTAGTAAGCTATATAGGCTTCAAGACCAGCCAACAGGAAATAGAACTGCTGCCACAGGAAATCCGGTTTGTCACCGTAGAACTGCAAGAAGAAAACAGCCAGCTTACCGAGGTGAAAATTGAAGGAAAGAGCCATTATGACACCCGTGATCAGGTGAGTATTACCCGGCTGGATCCACGCCTCACGCAAACGTTACCCGCTCCGTTCCAGGAGTTCAACAAAATACTTTTGACACTCCCGGGCGTAACCAGCAATAATGAACTCTCCAGCAGTTATTCGGTGCGGGGCGGAAATTACGACGAGAACCTGGTGTACGTAAACGGAATTGAGGTGTACCGGCCGTTCCTGAGCATCAGCGGGCAGCAGGAAGGACTCAGCTTTGTGAACCCAGATCTGGTGGAGGACGTCACCTTTTCCTCCGGCGGCTGGCAACCCAAGTACGGCGACAAGCTTTCCTCGGTGTTAGACATCCAGTACCGCAAACCAGTGAAATTTGCCGCCACCGTCTCGGGCAGTTTAACCGGCGGCTCGGTGCACACCGAAGGTACGGCGGCCCAAGGAAGGTTTACGTACCTGCTGGGCGCCCGGCATAAGAATGCGGCTTATGTTCTGAACAGTTTGGAGGTGGAAGGAGATTATAGACCCAAGTTCTCTGATGTGCAGACGTATCTTACCTATGATTTGTCGTCCCCAGCACACCGCGCCACCGGTTTGGAACCTAAAACCCAACTCAGTTTCTTGGGGAACATTGCCCAGAACAACTACCAGGTGCGACCGGAAACCCGGGAAACTACCTTCGGGAACCAGTTTCAAATAGTACGTTTGTTGGTGGGCTATGACGGGCAGGAACAGATGCGCTACACCACCTACCAAGGAGGTTTACGGGTACAGCATGATGTTAACAGTGACATTCGTACCGAACTGATTTACTCGGGTTTGTACAGCCAGGAGCGCGAATTCAGAGACTTAGAAGCAGGTTACCGTTTCTGTGATGTCATGCCCATGCCCGGCGTTTCGCCTTTTAACCGTTGCGCGGGAGAACGGGGCGTGGGCACCCGCTATGAATATTCCCGCAACCGCCTGAAGGCGGCCCTGCAAACCCTGGAATTCAGAAGCACCTGGACTCCCACTAATACAAGCCAGTTTAGTGCCGGCGTGAAAAGCAGCCGGGAGAGCATCAGGGATGTGCTAAACGAATACTCCTTTCAGGATTCTGCCGACTATGTTTTTGACCTGAATACCTTGCAAAACCAGCAGGAACTTGCCTCTTGGCGGTACCAGGGCTTCGCGCAGCACCAATGGGCGGTAGACAGCCTGAAGACGTTGACCTATGGGCTTCGGTTTCATTACTGGTCGGTGAACAAGGAGCTTTCGGTGAGTCCCAGAATTCAGTATGCCATGCAGTTTCCGCGTCTGCCAGATTGGTCGTTTAAGGTAGCCAGTGGTTTGTACGTGCAGGCGCCACTCTACCGCGAACTGCGTAATGCCCAGGGAAACTTAGTCACCCATCTGGAAAATCAAAAGTCTTGGCATTTCATCACCGGAACGGAGTACCGCTTCAAAAAGTGGGGAAGGCCTTTCAAGCTTTCCGCCGAAGCCTATTATAAGTACCTGCCCTCGGTGATTCCTTACGACCAGGACAACATGCGGGTGCGGTATCTGCCCAATGTACAAGCGACGGCCTATGCCATGGGTTTGGATCTGCGGGTGAACGGGGAATTTATCAAAGGCGAGGAGTCTTGGTTTAGCGTTGGTTTTCTGAGAACACGCGAGAACCTGGTGGGTGATTCTACCATCCTCAGAGATCCGCAGACCGGGAAAGTCCTTTCCAAAGAAGCGCGCGGGTATATCCGGAGGCCAACCGATCAGCTGATGAACTTCGGGGTATTCTTTCAGGATCATTTGCCCAATAACCCCACCTTGCGGATGTACCTGAACATGGTCTTCAGCACGGGGTTGCCGTTTAGTCCGCCCGGCAATATTAACCTCAGAAGTTCTTTTCCCGGGCCTAACTACAAGCGCGTAGACATTGGCTTCTCTAAACTGATCACGCTCCAAAAAACCGAAGCCAGCCAGGGGGCGGGTTTGAGAAGCCTTTGGCTAAGCCTGGAAATCCTGAACCTCATCTCGGCCTACAATGTCATTTCCTACAACTACGTCCAGGACTTCAACAGCATTACCTACGCCGTTCCCAATTACCTCACCGGCCGGTTAGTGAACCTGCGGTGTATTGCAAAGTTTTAGGCTAGGAATCGCAAAGACCCGTTTTGGGCCTGGTTTTCTTAAAACAGGCTGAAAATAGACTTAAGTAGCAGGACATATTAAAATATCCATTTTGTTTTCCTGCAAGGGTCTTGTGGGCGAACTAGAATAGCTCTTAATAAACGCCGTTGCCGTTCGCCACCAAGATCCTTCCAGGATGACAAGGAGAGAAGAAGGTATAGTTATTTCTGTCCAATTACTTAATTAAACTTGTAGGCCGATACGAAAAACAGCGAGGCCGCTCCGGGTAGGGCGGCCTCGCTGTTTTTAACCTGTTTTACGAAAACTAGCTAATTAACGGTAAAGCGTTTCTCTTTCCAGAGCACGGCGGCGTCTTCAATTTCCTGGGCGTACGTCTGGTAGGATTCCATGGTCTTCTTGCCCAACTTTTGCGCTTTCTTGTTTAACTCCAGGGCCTCGGCGTATTCATTTTTCTGGGCCAATAGTTTTGCCTTCAGCCAGGTATTGTAGAAGTTCTCTTCAATGGTGATGGATTGATTCACCCACTGGAGGGCTTGCTCATGGTCTGAGTTCTGCAGAATGAGGTAGTTCACCGCCTGCGCATACACCATCCAGTCAGTGGGGGTAGACTTCTGCAAAGATTCTTTGATCAGGTTCATGGTCTGCTTATGCGACTCTACCCTAATGGGCACCACCAACTGTTTATTTGCCCAGTTCAAGGTCAGTCTTCCGCCGTTGGCGGTAATATCCTGTATAGTGTATTGCAACGTCTCATGGAAAGAGGAAGGCTGAGGACTGAAAGGCAATCTGATTTGATCTTGCTTGGGATCATAGCCATCGGTGCCCCAAAGGCCTTTTTGCTTGCTCAGGATAAAAGTCCAGTTGGTAGAATCAACGGGCAGCACATATAAGGTATAAGTACCGGCTGGAATGTTCTCCTGTGAAATCCGGACATCAGTGCTGAAGGAAATGGTAGTGGCTTCGTTTGCCCCGGCTCTCCAAACCTGTCCGTAAGGAACCAGTTTTCCGTAAACGGCTCTGTTCTTAACGCCCGGGGCCCCGTAGTTGAGGGTGATGTCGGTGACGCCCACCGTATAGGTCAGAATGGCCCGGGGGCTGGCTTGGGGGAGTTTTAGGAGGCTCTGCGTAAAACCAGAGAAGGAGAGGAGTACCAGGAGAAAAGAAAAAACTACTTTATGCATACCTTATTAATCAAACAAGCTCTGAAGGACTTAGAGAAGAAAATCTGTTATGTTAATGCTAGACATAGAAAATACCATGCCACCTAAATTGTCTTATTCGTTGTTTCTGTTGTAAAATACAAATTTTACCCTTAAAATTGAAGAAAACAAATCAAAAAGCCCCTGTTTCCTGTTTGATATAAAAGAGAACGTACTACCTTTGGCCTACATTATGAGCAGCACCTACAAAAATATTTCCCTTTCTGCCACCGCAACCGCGGCGCACGGGGTGCATTGTGCTCATTTCCATCATTCCTCTTAGGAGGAATAACTACACCATATCGTCCATTCTGGGGCTGGGCTCCATTTAACCTGCCGCTTTTCTAAGAGAATACGCGAGCAGGAACTATCTTTGTTTTCATTCATGCTATCTAAAGCACCACAAAAACTATGATCCGGTTAGCCATTCAGAAATCCGGGCGCCTTTCTGAGGACTCTTTGAAACTTATCCGCGAGTGCGGCATTTCCTTTATCAGTACCACTTCCAAACTCAAGACGGAAGCCACCAATTTTCCCCTGGAGATTCTTTTCCTGCGCGACGATGACATTCCCGGCTACGTAGCCGATGGCGTGGCCGATATCGGGATTGTGGGCCAGAACGTGCTGGTGGAGGAAGGCCTGCAAGACTTAACCGTAAAAAATCTGGGCTTCAGTAAATGCCGCTTGTCTTTGGCGGTCTCCAAAGGCGACGAGTATAAGGATGTCACCACGCTGTCCGGCAAAAGCATTGCTACGTCTTACCCCAACCTGTTGCAGGAATTCCTGACTTCCAAAGGAGTAGAAGCCGATATCCATACCATCAGCGGTTCGGTGGAGATTGCGCCCAGCATTGGCTTAGCCGATGCGGTGTGTGACATTGTTTCATCCGGTTCCACGCTCATCAGCAACGGACTTAGAGAAGTTGAGACCGTCTTCAAATCTGAGGCGGTTCTAATCGCAAACCAAAGCCTAAACCAGGAGAAAAGCCGCCTGCTTCAGCAGCTGCTGTTTAGAATGGAGGCCGTGCAGAAAGCCCAAAAGTCTAAGTACGTAGTGCTGAACGCGCCCAACTCGGCCATCCCCGAAATCAAGAACCTGCTCCCGGGCATTAAGTCTCCTACCATCATACCGTTGGCCGAAGAAGGGTGGAGCTCGTTGCACTCGGTGGTGAACGAAGACGATTTCTGGGACATCATCCAGAAACTGAAAGAAGCCGGGGCCGAAGGTATTCTGGTGGTTCCTATTGAAAAGATGATTGGGTAAGATGAAAACGTATCTATATCCTTCCCCCACCGAATGGGCGGCCCTCACCCAACGTCCCGTTCAGAAACTGGATCAACTACGGGCAGGCGTGCAGCAGACCTTTGACCTGGTGCAGCAGAAAGGAGACGCGGCCTTGCTAGAGTTAGCGGCAAAATTTGACAAAGCAACGCTGCAAAACGTGTGGGTGACCGAGGAAGAAGTGACGGCCGCCCTGCCGCAAGTAGCTGATGAGTTAAAGGATGCTATTGAAGTAGCTTACAGCAATATAAAGCGTTTCCATGAAGCGCAACGCGAACCGGTACAACAGGTAGAAACCATGGCTGGCGTCATTTGCTGGCGGAAATCGGTGGGAATCCAGAAAGTGGGCTTATACATTCCGGGAGGGTCAGCGCCGCTGTTCTCTACCTTGCTCATGCTGGGAATTCCGGCCCAGATTGCCGGTTGCCAGGAAATTGTACTGGCTACTCCGCCCAGTGCCGATGGTTCTATTAACGCCACCATTCTGTACACGGCTCACCGTCTGGGCATCAAACGCATCTTGAAGGCCGGGGGCGCACAGGCCATTGCTGCCTTAGCCTTCGGCACGGAAACGGTGCCTGCCGTTGATAAAATCTTCGGGCCGGGAAACCAGTACGTGACAGCGGCCAAACAAATGGTCACCCAATTGGGAGTAGCCATTGACATGCCCGCCGGGCCGTCTGAAGTATTGGTCATTGCCGATGATTCTGCCGAGGCCGGTTTTATTGCCGCCGATTTACTTTCCCAAGCCGAACACGGCCCGGATTCCCAGGTTGTTTTCGTCACGAATTCTGAAAAACAGCTCCAAAACGTGCAGGCGGCCGTGGCCGAACAAGTAACTCAACTGCCCCGCCAAACGGTGGCAGAACAGGCCCTGAACAACAGCATTGGCGTGGTGCTAGACACGCTGGACGAGGCATTGGCCTTCTCAAACCTGTACGCGCCAGAGCACTTGATTCTCTCCGTAGCGGCCCCTGAAGCCTTAGCCGAACAGGTAACCCAGGCGGGTTCCGTGTTCATGGGCCACTTCAGCCCAGAATCGGTAGGCGACTATGCCTCAGGCACCAACCACACCTTGCCCACCAACGGCTACGCCCGCAATTACAGCGGTGTTTCGCTGGACAGCTTCGTGAAGAAAATCACGTTCCAACAGCTCACCCGCGAAGGCCTGGAACGCATCGGCGCGGCCGTAGAAATCATGGCGGAAGCCGAAGGATTACACGCGCACAAGAATGCCGTGACGGTTAGGCTTGCTAAAATTTGAGAATTTGAAGATGTGAAGATTTGGAAACAGGTCTTCCCATCATGAATAATAATCAAATACTTTGTCATCCTGGAAAGATCTTGGTGGCATACGGCAGTAACGTTTGAATTACAGATTTTCTAGTACGCCCACAAGATCCTTTCAGGAGGACAAAAGGGAGGAGAAGTCAGCTATTTTGGGATAGAAGTCAAAATTTGAAAAAACAAATAAAGAATTGGAGGAGGAACCATCTTCAAATCTCCTCATCTCCAAATCTTCAAATCTGAAAAAATGTTTTCAATAGATAATTTCATTCGTCCGCACCTGAAGTCACTGAAGCCGTATTCCTCGGCGCGTGATGAGTTTGAGGGCGAGGCCAGCGTGTACCTGGACGCGAACGAAAATAACCTGGGCAGTCTGGCCGGGGGGGAGAACTATAACCGTTACCCAGACCCGTATCAGAAAACCATCAAAGAAAAGCTGGCGGTTCTCAAAGGGGTTAAGCCTGAGCAAATCTTCATTGGCAACGGCTCTGATGAAGCCATTGACCTACTGGTGCGCCTGGTCTGCGAACCGGGCCGCGACGAGGTGTTGCTGTTACCGCCCACCTACGGCATGTATGAGGTAAGCGCCAACATCCACAACATAGGCCTCCAGCGCGTACCGTTAGATGAGCGTTTCCAGCCTGTTTTCGAGAAAATAGCCGAAAAACAGACAGACCGAACCAAAATCTTATTCCTGTGCTCGCCCAACAACCCCACCGGCAACATTCTGGAACCCGCCACGGTAGAAAAGCTGATTACATCTTTCAACGGATTGGTGGTGGTGGATGAAGCGTACATTGACTTTACCGATACGCCCAGCTGGAGCACCCGCTTAGAGGAATTCCCAAATCTGGTGGTGTTGCAGACGCTTTCCAAAGCCTGGGGAATGGCCGGTTTGCGGCTGGGCATGGCATTCGCCTCCCCAGAAATCATCAGCTTCCTAAACAAGATTAAACCTCCGTACAACATCAACGCCGTCACGCAGGAACTGGTAAGTGCCGCCTTAGATAAAACCGCCCAGCTCACCGACATGCTGCAAGTTATCATCGCTGAGCGCACCCGGTTAGTGGAGGCTTTTGCCACCCTTCCGCTCCTTGAGAAAGTGTATCCGTCAGATGCTAACTTTGTGCTGGTGCAGGTGCCCAACGCCAATGAACTGTATGGCTATCTGTTGGAGCGGGGCGTAGTGGTTCGCAACCGTTCTACCCAACCCGGCTGTGCCAATTGCCTGCGCATCACCATCGGGACACCGACAGAGAATGACCATTTATTGGAGTCTTTGCAGGCATATGCCGCACACGAAAACTTGGCCTAAGTGCTTTTTAGGGCTGAATTTTGAAAATCTGCCTGAAAATAGGAATATCAATCCGCAAGCGGATATTTAACCAAAGAGAAACTAACCTACTGTCGTGCTACTGGCTGCGCGATACATGCTACAAACAAATGAAAAAAGTTTTATTCATAGACCGTGACGGCACCATTCTGCTGGAACCACCTACCGATTATCAGGTAGACAGCTTTGAGAAGTTCTCGTTCTACCCAAAGGTCATCCGGAACCTTTACCGAATCTTTACGGAGCTGGATTATGAGTTTGTGATGGTCACCAACCAGGACGGCTTAGGCACCAGTTCTTACCCTGAAGACACGTTCTGGCCCTACCAGGACAAGATGATGGAGATTCTGGAAGGAGAGGGCATCCAGTTTGCCGAAGTGTTTATTGACGGCAGCTTTGAGCACCAGAACAGCCCCAACCGTAAACCGCGTCTGGGCATGTTGGGCCAGTACCTCACCGGTGAGTACGACCTGGCCAATTCCTACGTGATTGGCGACCGCCTTACCGATGTGCAACTGGCCAAAAACCTGGGCGCGAAGAGCATCTTGCTACAGAAGGAAGCCCACGAAGCCGCCACCTTCACCCATACCGATTGGGACGAGATTTACCACTTTCTGCGCTTGCCCGCCCGCAAAGCCACCATTCAGCGGAACACGAACGAAACCCAAATCAGGGTAGAGATAAACCTGGACGGCGAAGGCAAGTCAGACATGCAGACCGGCTTAGGATTCTTTGACCACATGCTGGATCAATTGGCTCGCCACTCCGGCGTAGACATGCGCATTCAGGTGAAAGGCGACCTGCACATTGACGAGCACCATACCATTGAAGACACCGCTTTAGCCTTGGGTGAAGCCTTCGCGCAAGCCATCGGTGACAAGCGGGGTATCAGCCGGTACGGCTTCCTGTTACCCATGGATGATGCGTTGGTACACGCCGCCATCGACTTTTCCGGAAGACCTTGGTTGGTCTGGGACGCGAAGTTCAGCCGCGAGAAAATTGGCGACATGCCTACCGAGATGTTCATGCACTTCTTCAAATCATTCTCAGACACGTCTAAGTCAAACCTCAACATAAAGGCTGAGGGCGAGAACGAGCACCACAAAATCGAGGCTATTTTCAAGGCCGTCGCCAAAGCCATCAAAATGGCGTTGGTGCGCGACGTGAACAAGATGGAAATTCCCAGTACCAAAGGCATTCTGTAATGAAAATCGTCATCGTAGATTATAAAGCCGGAAACGTGCAGAGCGTCTTATTTGCCTTAGAACGATTGGGCGCTCAGGCCACCGTGACGGCAAATGCCGAAGAAATAGAGTCTGCCGATAAGGTGATTTTCCCCGGCGTGGGCGAAGCATCCTCGGCCATGCGCGCGTTGAAAGTCAACAACCTAGACCAGCTGTTGCCTACGCTTACGCAGCCTTTTCTGGGCGTATGCCTGGGCATGCAATTGCTGTGCGAGCACTCAGAGGAAGGCGATACCCAGATGCTGGGCATTATTCCGGTCAAGGTAAAGAAGTTTGAGGCCGCCATCAAAGTGCCCCACATGGGCTGGAACAATCTGCACCACCTAAAAAGTAATTTATTCGCTGGTATCAAGGAGGATGAGTTCGCTTACTTCGTGCACAGCTTTTATGCGCCCGTGACCGAACACACCATTGCCCAAAGCTCTTACCCAGAACCGTTCAGTGCCGCTTTGCAGTACAAAAACTTCTACGCGGTACAGTTTCATACCGAGAAAAGCGGCCCCGCGGGAGCGCACATTCTCCAGAACTTCTTAAACCTGTAAGCCATATGGACATTATTCCGGCTATTGACCTTATCGGCGGCCAATGCGTGCGCCTCACCGAGGGCGATTTCGCGCAGCAGACCACGTACCACTCAGACCCCGTTGAAGTTGCCAAACAGTTTGAAGGCCTGGGGCTGCGCCGATTGCACCTGGTGGATTTAGACGGTGCCCGCGCCAAACAGCCTGTGAACCTGCCGGTGCTGGAGCGCATCGCCCGCCAGACCAACCTTTACATTGACTACGGCGGAGGCCTGCAAAGTTCCGACGCCGTTCGGCAGGCGTTTGACGCCGGGGCGCAGCAAATCACCGCCGGCAGCATCGCGGTACGCGAACCCCAAACCGTAGAAGCCTGGCTGCAGGAGTACGGCGCCGACCGCATCATTGTAGGCGCCGATTTCAAGGACAACCGTATTGCCATTAATGCCTGGGCGGAGCAGAGCGAAGTAACGCTGGAGTCGTTTCTGGCCTCTTTTTCAGAAAAGGGCGGCAAAACGTTCATCTGCACCGATGTCAGCAAAGACGGCAAACTGCAAGGTTCTTCCATTGAAGTGTACCAACGTTTGTTGGCGCAGTTTCCCACGTTGCAGTTCATCGCCAGCGGCGGGGTCACCACTATTGCCGAAGTCCGCCAACTCCGCGAAGCGGGCCTCCACGGAGCCATCATCGGCAAAGCCATCTATGAAGGCACCATCTCGCTGGAAGAACTGGCCAGGGAGGTGATGTAGATGTGAAGATTGGTGGATTTGGAAATGTGAAGATTTGGGAATGTGAAGATTGCTTATTGAATTCTAATAGCGGTCACTGGCGCGAGACTGAAGTCTCGTGACTAATGATGAAGCGAGTCTCCAGACTCGCCGGGAACCACGAACCGAATCAGAAGAAACCAGGAGTCTGAAGACTCCACCCCTCCCAAGTCACGAGTCTGGAGACTCGTGACTTGGGAGGGGAAGGTTGAAACAAGAAGAACGCGTTTTTAGGTTGCTTTTAGGAAATAAGCTTAAAACGTGCTTAAGGAAGTCTCGGAAGTAAATCCGCGCCACAGCAGGAAACAAGTAAAAGGAGTTTTTGAGCTACTTTTGTGAAAACAGCCCAAAAACGCATAAAAGAACTAATTAGAAAAGCCTGAAAAGTCCCTCTCCGCGGGAGAGGGATTTAGGGTGAGGTACATTATATGCTCACAAAACGAATTATACCTTGCCTGGATATCAAGAACGGCCGTACCGTGAAGGGCGTGCGGTTTGAGGATATACGGGATGCGGGCGACCCGGTGGAACTGGCGGCCTTGTACGCCAAACAGGGAGCCGATGAATTGGTGTTTCTGGACATCACCGCTACCAATGAGAAACGCAAAACCCTGCGCGAACTGGTGCGCGAGATAGCCCGTTACATTGACATTCCGTTCACCGTGGGCGGCGGCATCAGTGCCGTGGAAGACGTGGAGGTGTTGTTGCAGAACGGGGCCGATAAGGTTTCGGTGAATTCCTCGGCCATTCACCGGCCCGAGCTGATTACGGAATTGGCGAGCCGGTTCGGGAGCCAGTGCGTGACGGTGGCCATTGATACTAAGCACACGCCGGGGGGCTGGAAAGTGTTCAGCAAAGCGGGTACGGTAGATACCGGATTGGGGGCGATGGATTGGGCCAAAGAAGTGGTAGAGCGCGGCGCGGGCGAAATCCTGCTCACGTCCATGAGCAACGACGGTACCAAGGGCGGCTTCGCGCTGGATATTACTGGTGACATTTCCCGCCAGGTGATTGTGCCGGTAATTGCATCGGGCGGCGCGGGCAACCAGCAGCATTTTCTGGATGTCTTCGAGGCCGGGGCAGATGCGGCGTTGGCGGCCAGTATCTTCCACTTTCAGGAAGTGGCCATTCCAGAATTGAAACGGTTCTTAGCCGAAAATAAGATAGACATCCGTAAGTGAGACACAAGACACAAGATGAAAGGCGCAAGACTTTTTAGATAAATTAGGTTATCTTATGTCTTACATCTTACATCTTGTGTCTCAGAATAATAGACATGACCATAGATTTCAACAAAGGAGAGGGGCTGGTGCCCGCCATCATCCAGAATGCCATTACCGGAAAGGTTTTGATGCTGGGGTACATGAACCAGGAGGCGTTTGAGCAGACCCAGCAAACGGGCTTGGTTACCTTTTTCTCGCGCTCTAAAAACCGGCTCTGGACAAAAGGCGAAACCTCGGGCAATACCTTGAAGGTGGTAAAAACAGAACTGGATTGCGACCAAGACACGCTTTTATTCTTGGTGAACCCCACCGGCCCGGCCTGTCACCGCAACACCGAAACCTGCTTTGACACCGAAGGCGACAGCGCTTCGTATCACCTAAGTAGTTTCCAGAACTTCACGCCCACAGAACAAGCCCTGCAATTCATCGCGCAGCTGGAGCAGACCATCAAAGACCGTCGGCAAAACCCCATGGAAGGCTCTTACACCAATTTCCTCTTCGACAAAGGCCTGAATAAAATGGCCCAGAAAGTGGGGGAAGAAGCGGTGGAGGTGGTCATTGACGCCGTAGCCGGCAAAACCGATACCATGAAAGGTGAGGCGGCTGACTTGATTTTCCACTTACTGGTGCTCCTGGAGGCATCTGGGCTTTCTCTGGCGGAAGTTGTGCAGGTGCTGGAGAGTAGGCATAAGCCCAGGGAGTAGTTCCATTCCCTCTATTGAGGGAAGTAACGTCTACCATGCTTGCCCAAAATGCACCGGCCGTTTTCAGGCTCTTTTTCGGAAAAGAGCCTGAAAACGGCCGTTTGTTATAAGAGCTTGTTTAAATTAAAGCTTGTTGATGCGGCTGTAGAATTTTGATTGGTAAGAGCCTCCAATGGGAATGTATTTATCCTGCATCAGAATGGAATCGTTTTCAATTAATTCTATTTTCTTTAGGTTGATGATGAAAGACCGGTGAACGCGTAGAAACAAGTCTTGCGGCAGTTTCTGATCAATGGCGCTCATGGTGGTGTACACGATGTGCTTTTTGGTATCTGTGTTGATGACCACATAATCGCCGCGGGCCTCTATGAAAGATACGTTCTGTAGATCCAACTTAATGATCTTGTTGTCCACTTTCACGAACAGTTCATCTGGAACAATAGTGGCGGCAGGTGCGGGAGTGGTTTGGGTTTCCAGCTTTTTGGTGACGTTGAGCACGGCTTGCGTAAAGCGGGTAAAGTCAACGGGCTTTAAAAGGTAATCGGTTACCTGAAGCTCAAACGCCTGTAAGGCAAAATCTTTATGGGAGGTTATGAGCACGGTCTGCGGTTTCTGGGGCAGGGTCTTCAGCAATTCCATACCGGTCATCTCTGGCATTTCCACGTCCAGGAAAAGAATATCTACGCCATCATTTCTCAGCAGCCAGGCCAGTCCCTCAACGCTGGAGCCGAAGGCTTGCACCAATTCCAGGCTGGGCGTGATGTGGATGTGACGCTCCAGAATCATTCGGCTCAACTCATCATCATCAATGATAACGGTACGGTAGGGGGTATCCTTTTTCAAATCTTTCTGGTTGAGAATAAATGCACGAACACTATTTTTACGCTAATGGGAATAGCCTGCAAGTGACACCGCTCTTCCCAATAATTTAAAAGTAGGAAAGAAGAACTCAAAGACAAAACTTGAAATAGTTATGTAGTGGTAATTTGCAACATTTCAGGAGCATAGTACCAGAATAGCTACTAATACTTATTCTGTAAATTTAAAATGCTAGTAGAAATACGGGTAATGAAACCAAACACCAGGAACTGTAAATGACGACCATCTTGCTTACCACGCAACGGTAGTTGAGTGATTTTACCAGGCGAGCCTGTTTCAACTTTGTCTTTCGTGCGGCAAACAGCCAGAGAGAACCTGCGTCTGCGCTTTCATCGCCTTCGGAGCGCTGCTATGAGGCTCAGACACAAGCTTCGGCAGAACCTTACGCTTGCCGTTTTCGCTTACGAATCCAACGTCTAAACGGCTCTGAACGTGAACAAGTTTGTAAGGGAAGCGGAGGCTTCCATGTACGAACGTGATAGCCTTGTAACAGGCTGCGTAGTGCAAACGTCCGGCTCCTCAAGGTATAAAATCCAATTTGGTGCATAGAAGTAGGGGGTATCCATACGGGATCAATCCAATTCAGGAAAGGCAAGGTTGAGGCGCATGCCTCCGTCTAAATCTAAGCTGCTGCCCTCAGAAAGCCAATGTTTTACGGCCACTGAAATCTTCAAACCAGTTTAAAATATTTAAGGCAGCGGCTTTCCTTCTCCTAACTAAAAGACGTATACAGAAAACTGACAACCTGTTTGTCTGAGTGTAACCTGTTTGTGCCGTGAAAGACGAACGCTTGAAGGTGTTAGTTACCTGTGAACATGGCGGAAATAAGATTCCACCGGAATATGCCACTGCCTTCAAGCAAGCCCGGCGAATACTTTCCTCCCACCGGGGGTATGACATTGGCGCCTTGGACTTGTTCAACCGGTTTTCTCAAATAGCAGATTTCTCTCTCGTGAGTACCACCAGTAGGTTGGTGGTGGAATTGAATAGATCCTTACTGCACCCTAAGTTATTTTCTGAGTTCATGCAACCATTATCTACTGCCCAGGCAGAGCAGGTGTTATTAGAACATTATTACCCGTACCGTGAAAAGATACTGAAACAGGTGACAGAGTGGGTGGGGCAAGGCTTTCAGGTGCTGCACTTGTCTGTTCACAGTTTCGCGCCAGAGTTGAACGGGAAAGTACGCAAGGCAGATCTAGGTTTGCTGTATGACCCCAAGCGGGAACGGGAACAGTTTTTCGCCGCCCGCTGGCGTCAGCAATTGCAGTTGGTGCAACCTGCCATCAAGATAAGGTACAATTACCCAACCAAAGGAACCTCAGACGGTTTTCTCACCCAGCTGCGCAGAAGTTTCCCCAAAGCACAGTATGCGGGCGTGGAACTGGAAGTAAATCAGAAGTTTCCCGAGGGCGTGCCCGAGGAGTGGAGTGCCCTGCAAGAGCATCTGACTAACTCATTTAACAAGGCAATTTAACAAAACTTGACAAAGTATAGTATATGAAGCATACTCCAGAGAGGCTGGGGAAGATGTTCTACTAAAACTATGAAAAAATGAGTCTCATTATTGATCTTCTTGTAAGTGCGGGGATACTCCTGCTGTTGGCGTATATTATGCCGCAAGTGACCATCAGAAGCTTTTGGACGGCCCTTTGGGTAGCCATTTTGGTGGGTATTCTCAACGTATTAATTGGATGGATACTTACCTTCCTCCTTAACCTGGTCACGTTCTTCTTACTGGAGTTCCTGGTGAAGTTGATAGTATCTGCGATTGTCATCAAAATAGCCGACAAACTCGTGCGCGGGTTCGAGATCAAAGGGTTCTGGCCGGCCTTGGTGATTGCTCTGGCCTTGTCTTTGGCAAGCACGTTCATCAACCAATCCAATGATGACGAACAGGAAATGATGTCTTCTTCCCAGAACTTCCATATTGAAATGACTGCCTAAACGTTTCATAAGCTGAAATGCAAAAAGGCTGGACACCGAAAGGTATCCAGCCTTTTTGCATTTCAGTACCACTGTTACATGATTGGTGGGCCATAGAAGGAGAGATTGAAGCACCAGAACCTACCCCTGCCACTCCGAGGAGGGAAATACTTCTAGCTGTTCGGGAGTTCTACTCCGCCGCGAACCACGGGCAGGTGTTGCAAAAGAAGGGGACTGGAACTCCCCGGCAGCTTGCTTCCAAAGTGGAACTCCGAAAGAGCGGTCTGTTCTTTGGAATTCTCAGAACATCATTAGCCGCTCATTTTTCCCTACAAGATTAGCCAAGGAGAGGGAAATATGCCTTTGCTGTCCAATAACAGGCAATGCATCCAATAACCGTTACGGCCCCTTCTATGGCGCGGATTTACTTCCGTGACTTGCCATTCGGTAATCTTAAGTCACGGAAGTAAATCCGCGCCATAGAAAAAGGGTTTTGCTCCTTTCCCAGTTCCAGTCTTCCCCGAGCGCGCCTCGCTTCTGGCCCTGGATAGACAGCTACTAAGAGGAACAGACCTGCCGGGCCGAAAGGGCAGTGCGCGAGGGGAAGACGTGGCCCCGCGGCCGTGAGCGCATACCGCCAAGATGAAACAATACAGCACCTGCACCCACGCAAAAAGCGATCAAGCCAAGGGAACAGCAAACTGCATGCACCCACCAATACCCACGCAAAAACGAAAAGCCAAGGGAACAGCTTAAGGCTTGCACCCACCCAATCTACTCAATAGAAGCCAATTCCAGGCAGAGGCTAAAGCGCCGAAAGGAACCAAGGGTATTATGAGAAGAAACTTCAATACCCCTGCGAAAGATCTACTTGATCCACCACCGCTTGCCCTGCCAGAAAAAGGTGGAGATTTGACAGAAAGCGATCAATTTTCCCTTCCGTTTCCTGCGCCTGACCACCGCCCGTATGCTGGGTAAGAATGACATTGTCCATGCGCCAAAGCGGACTTTCCTGGGGCAATGGTTCCTGCTGGGTGACGTCCAGCACGGCTCCGGCCAAATGCCCAGACTGTAAAGCCGCTATCAAGGCTTTTTCATCTGTGGTGTTGCCGCGGCCTACGTTGGCGTAAACGCTGCCTTTTTTCATTTTCAGCAGGAAATCCTCCGAGACATATTTATCCAGGTTGCCTGGAAGGGTATTGATGATGATGTCTGTCTGGGGCAAGTGCTGGAAAAGCGCCTCTCGGGAATGAATCTCGGCGGCCGGGTTCTGGCGGGCCGTCATTTTTACCCGCGTCCCAAAGGCTTCCAGCATTCTTTTGACCGCTTTGCCAATGGTACCGGCCCCTAGGACAATCGCTGATTTCTGGCCCAGTAGCTCCAGGGTGAAACGCACCTTTTTCGCTTGCCAGCTTTTCTCCTGCTGTAGTTTCAACAAGGTAGGAATGCCGCGGTAAAAGGCCAGAATGCCACCCACCATGGTTTCGGCACAGGCATCGGCGAAGAAATCCCCCATGTTGGAAACCATGGCTTTTACCTCAAGCTGCTTGTATTGATCAAAGCCCGCCGAATCTAACTGCCAGAATTTCAAAGGAGGGTGAATAGAAGAAAACCAGTGGGAGGGAGGGTTGCCGAAAATGACCTCTGCCTGGGCAAAGGCGGTTTTGCTTTCCTCTTCGGTGGCGTTGCTATGGAAATACGCTGTGACGTTGGCCGGAAGTTTTGCCTCTAAATAGTGTTGCTTTGGGGGGGCAAGTTCTGAGTAAATATACAGATTCATTTTAATGGGGGTAAAGCTGAAATGAAAAAGAAAGGCACTTCATCTGAAGCCCCATTCTGTAATTATGTTTAATAGAAGCAAAGCCAAGTACCGAGGCAGAATTGTCTTTTACGCTACTGTCCTCCTGAAAGGAAGACAGTAGCGTAAAGCATATGATTCAAAATAAGCACCCGCCATAAGGCACCAGCCGTACCTAGAGCGATCTGCGTTTAAGGCCTTCTTTTACGAAAACAGGCGTAAAACAGGCTTATTCCTCGTCTTCAAAATAGAGTTTGTAGTATTTACGTCCGTCTTCGTCTACGCCTTTCTCAATCATGTCTTTGTTTCCGTGGATGTATACGTGAAAGTTCTTGTCTAACTTCAGGACGCTCTTAAAAACCCGCGCCTGTTTTTTCACGGCCTGCGGCGAGATGTCAAAACTGTCTTCCAGTTCAATGTCATAGTTCTGCCGGTACTCGGTGTCATAGTTCCGGAAAGATTCAATCAATTCTGGCTGCTGCCCGAACACCTCTGCCTCAAACTCTTCCTTGTCATACGTCTCGTGCTTGTTGAAGTACTCAACAGAGCGGTTCAGTAACACAATCTGGTCGGTTTTCTCTACCTCAAATTCCTCTGCCATGCGCTCAGAGATGAATTCTTTGGTAAGGTTGAGCAGGTGGTTGGTCTGGTGAAACTCATTGCTGAGCTGGGTGAGCCCCAGAAAATTCTCGCGCCAGTATTGGGCTTCCTCGCCGCGGTTCTGGTTGTCCATAATGGCCACCATGAAACCCTCTTCAGGCTTGGTGTTGAAGATGAGGCAGCCTTTGTCAAATTTGTTGCTGTCAATGCCCTCCAGATAGGCTATGGAGAAATCACGGTTCTTACGGCTCACGTCAAAATAGCCGTTCTTTACCTCGGTTTTAAAGATACCCACGGCTTCTACCACGCGCTCTTCCATCTCGCAGTTGATGAAATGGCAGATGTACAGCTCGCCGGGCTTGATTTTAGGGTGCGTGGTGTTTTCAAACAGATGGCGCGCTATGTTCCGGGAATTCTCATGAAAAGCCTCTTTGTCGGCGAAGATGTTCTCGGCGTAGCTGTACACCTCATTGAACTGCAGCGATGACGGATGGCTGAATCTGAACCGCTCATGGGCCTGGGCAAACTTCCCCAGGAAGAACTTTTCCAGCTTCTCTGTGAGGCTATCCCCAAAGTCGAAAGGGTTTTCTGACAAGGTTAATTTCTGCTCCAGACCTTTGTTGCCCACGTGGTGGATGGAGAGGTGCGTAAGAGAGGCGGTGTCAAATTTCATGGATGTGTGCTAGTAGGTGCGTCCTGAGAATCTACAAAACGCCAAAAATACGGAATCTCCGCTACCCGTGGGGTTATCTAAGCGAAATAAAGAAGCAACCGGAACTTCTGTTTAAGGCTGTTTTCCGGAAAAGACCCTCAAAACACGCGTGCTTGCGTACACTCCTGAGTTGGGAAATCAACCTCAACGCTTTGGCAGATGAGTACCTGCGCCTGAGCTACCACGGCCTGCGCGCCAAAGACAACACGTTCAATGCCGGGTTGGTCACCGACTTTGCGCCTGATTTGGAAAAAGTGGCTATATTCATGAAAGCTACTTACCATGAAACCTACTTAACATATAATAAGCTATAAGAACGTAGTATAGTCACCTATAGAATAGTCTTATAATTTATATTATGTTAAGTATTGTTTATGTCAATTCACACAACAAGCAAGTGCCTATTATTTTCATGACAGAGATGTTTTATACCGCTTGTCCAGCTCGCCCACCAGATCCTTCCAGGACAACGAAATAGATAACTTGATCTGTCCTGCTCCTTCCTGTAGAAATCAAGGTATAAAAGCTGTTTTTTCTCCTGAACAGATTTGATGCCTAATTGCAATGTTTACGCCAAAGCCATCCCTATGAAAACGTTTCTTGTACCCACCGATTTTTCTAAGAACGCCACCCACGCGCTTGACTACGCCGCTGCCTTAGCAAGCGAGGTTAATGGGAAATTAATTATTGTGCATATCGTGCGCTTAATTGTGCTCCCGGTACGAAGCGGAAATATTGTTTGCCTCAGTGAAGAAACAGAAATAGACTTTAACTTAGAGTTACAGAAAATTTCAAGCAGGTTGCAATTGGAACGTAAGGTTACATGTACAATAGAAACTATCTGCCAATATGAAAACGGCCCTTTCCAAGCAGGCCTGAACCAAGTAGTACAAGACAAAAAGGTAGATTTGGTTGTAATGGGTACAAAAGGCGCTACAAATTTATTTGATAAACTTATTGGCACAAATACCTTTGAATTCATTAAAATAGCTGTCTGCCCGGTTCTTGCTATTCCATCAAGCGCCAACTATTCTGGTATCAAAAGAATAGCCTACGCTTGTGATTTTGAAAGCGAGGAAACCATTTTCCTGCAACAGTTATTTAGCCTTGCCAAACCATTTGGTTCTGAGGTATCTATCATAAATATTCATACTGACAATGAACTTGACATTGTAGTTGATGAGCAAATCATTAGGGATATCACTACCCGCTTTTCCGGAAATAGCTATAGCATTTCTCAAATTAAAGAGGAGGATGTGGTGGCGGGACTTAATAAGTTTATTGAGGATAATAGCATGGATCTGCTGGCTGTTTCTATTAAGGAGCGGAGCTTCTCTGAAAAATTGTTTCATAGCAGTACTAGTAAGCAGTTGATTTATTATACTATGCTGCCTTTGCTCGCTTTACCAGAAAAACCTTATCAAGAGTTATTAAAAGGGAACAATTTGAAATAATGCCTATTTAGTATTTTCATCATACTCTATATTTCATCTTAAGGCGCATTAATGGGAATGCCTTATATGTTTTAGGCTAAAAAATGAAAAATAATTTCTGCCTCTAAAATTATTTTTAGATATATGGTCTACGTACTAGCGGTTCTGCCAATAGCCGTTTTGATAATTGTTTCGTTAATACGCGGGGTAAAAGAAGCTGTTTTGGCAGGACTGCTGGTAACTACAATCTTATTTTTTTATTGGGGGGCGTCCGTTTACCATTATTTAGGTACGTTGGCTGTTTCGTTGGTTACTACCCTAAATATTCTAATGATAGTCTTTGGAGCGACCTTCCTGTATACTATCATGGAGAAAACCGGCTTGATAAACCAGATCACCCATTCACTGGATAACCTCCACCCTTCTAAAGAAATTAAATTTTTTCTGCTGGCCATTGGGCTTACTGCTTTTTTTGAGGGAGTAGCCGGTTTTGGTACGCCGGGGGCCATTGTGCCGTTGCTCCTTATGGCCATGGGGTTTAACGCAGTCTTATCGGTGTCGGTGGTATTATTGTTTGATGGAGTATTTTCTATGTTTGGCGCGATAGGAACCCCCTTGCTGACCGGCTTGCAATTACCGCTTCACCTTTCAGACAGCGCAGTAAAAACAATTGCGCTATTTTCGGCAGTAGCTTCGGTATTGGCAATGTATGGCTTATTCTTTTTTGTTTTCCGGCAGTTTGATCATTACAAGATACCGCTCCAGCATAAAAAACAAGTTTACCTGTTGTTCTCTTTTTTTGCCGTTCCATTTTGTTTCTTGGCTTGGCTGATACCCGAAATGGCTACCGTACTGGCCGCCCTGGTCATGTTGGGACTATCAGTTATCTATTTGAAAGGCTATAGAAAAAGATTGAATTTGCGCTGCTGGTTACCTTATGCCCTGCTGGCTGTTTTGTTGCTGCTGCCTAAGTTATTTAATCCATTGCACCGCTGGATTGGTTGGGACATAACATTTAATAATATGTTTAATTCAGATATTGATGCTTCTTTGAAACCGATGCAATCGCCTCTGATTCCCTTTCTTTTGGTTGGTTTGGCTGTCGTATTCTTTACCAGAAGTAAATCTTGGTATCTAAAGCAAACCACTGCCAAAACCTTAGCGGTGTTTTTGGTTCTTTTCCCTTCCATAGCCGTTGCTCAGCTAATGATAAATTCGGGTGTTAGCCAGCCGTCCATGGTAAATTGTATTTCGGGCATGCTGGCCAAAATGGGAAGCATCTATCCTGTTTTTTCTCCATTTATAGGAATTATTGGAACTTTCATAACTGGCAGTACTACTATTTCTAATGTTGTCTTTGGCCCATCTCAGTTGGCCACGGGGTTGTCACTTCAAATTCCTACAACCCTTATCCTATCATTTCAGCTTACCGGAGCTTCCCTAGGAAATGCAGTTTGTTTATTTAACATAATTGCCGCCGCCTCGGTTGCCAACCTACAAAACCACAAAGATGTGTTAGCCCATAATCTGGCCCCCACCCTCTGTGGCGGTTTGTTATTTGGTTTGTTAGGCTGGTTGGCTACATCTATCATTTAAAATCAGTAAGCGTATGTTAGAACGCCCTCCATTTCATTCTAAAGGAAACAAACTCTAGGGGCCTAAACCGTTGGTGCTATTAGACGTGTATTTCTCCTGTTTTACGCGCTTAAAAGTCAAACTTAAACCTCCCTCTAATGCCTAGCTCAGACACTCCGGGGTTCTCCAGGTAAGTCAGGCGTTTCACCACGTCTACCCGGAAGAACTTGAAGAGGTTCCCCATTCCCACGCTGGCTTCCACGTACGGTTTTCTGTCCAGGGAATGCGTGGTGGGCAGGCCCGTCGCATACGCGGGGAAAGCCAACAGCTCACGATTTAATTGAGGAGCATTCTCGTCCCGAACCTTGCCGTACAGCACTTTCACCGTCGCATACTCGCGCAGTTTGGTATGCTTGATCAAAGGCAGTTTGTTAAAGGTGAACCCGTTGAAACAATGGTCAATGTTGATACTGGCGTACTGGTCACTTACAAACTCCAGGAAATTCATGAGGTTGTACGCTTGTATCTGGTACGAGTAACTCTGGTTGGCCCGGTGAATGGACAACAACGGGAACGGAACCTGCCCGAAGATATAGCCGCCTTCGACGATCACGTCTGAATACCCGAATTGGGACAGATAGAAGCGTTTGGCCACAGTAAGCGTCAGGTTTTGGTAATCGGTGGTTCCCGCCGAGTCTGGAGACTCGCTTCATCGTTTGTCACCAGACTGGAGTCTCGCGCTAGTTGGTTTTAAACCTGTGAGGTCTTGGAGACCTCACAGGTTACCGCGTTTTAGGCCCGTTTTCCGCAAAACAAGCTCAAAACGTCCTTTTTCAGCTCACAGAGCACGCCAACCCGAGTCTTCGTTTTCAGGCTGTTTTACTGAAATTAGCCTGAAAACGAAGACCCAGGCAGACGTACGCGTCCAGTTAAAAAATGAGTAAACTCTAAACCGGGTCTAGTCAGAGCATGTCTCTTCACAGGAGATTTAAGGCGCATCCCGTATCATTCACCCATTCTATAGCCCATCGGGACAACTTTACCTTCGTTTTATCGGTAGTCATGAAGTGACCTTACTAATTCAAGTAACCTATGGCAACACAGACCTCCTTTGATGAACTACTGAATACAAAGCAGAAAAAACTGGCTTTCTTCCAGAACCTGATTTTAGTAGCTATTGCAGACAATTATTTAGATCAGCAGGAAAGCGATTTCCTGGTGGAGATTGGGCGGAAATTGAACCTGACGGAGGAAGACACCTCTCCCATTGCGGACAACCTGTCTGTGCTTTCCTTTATTATTCCTGAAGAAGGACTCCAGAAAACCATGGAGCTGCAAACGCTGGTCATGATGGTCTTGCAAGACGGCAGACTTGATAAAGCAGAGTACAACCTGTGCTTGGAATACGCCAGACGAATTGGTTATAGCAAAGACATGCTGGATGAGTTCATTGAAAGCTTAAGCCCGTCCTAACCAATTTGCAAAGTCGTTTTAAGCCTTATTTCTGAAATTCGGGTTAAAAACACTCTCTATACAAACCAAAGAGCCTCTTATGTTAGTAAGAGGCTCTTTGGTTTAAGAGGGATTTCCAGGGAAGAATTCTGTTCCCCTGTGGGTTAGTTATTGGTAGTTGGCAAAGAACTGAATAGTTTCTCAACCCCCTCTGCTATTCTTTCCTGTACTTTTGCACTTTTGTTGGGCACTACCGCCTCTGCCTCAGAACTCCAGACTAAGTTGTTCTGCGCCCGGTTCACCAAGTGAACCGAAAGGGTGCCTTCTTGGTATCTTCCTACTTCTACTTCCCTACTTCGCCAAGTATATCTTCTCTGGCCGGTGTAGTAAGGAGCATCGGTTCTGAAATCTGTCTGGCGCGTTTGGGCTTTTTCCATGACTACAATGCCCAGGTTCACCAATAAGTCGGGGTTAGAGGCTGAGTAGGTTACCCCCCTTTGCTGAAGCTGTTTGGTGACTTCTCTCTGCAATGAGGCGATGTGCTCAGGCGGTATTCTGATCTGTGACGTGTCTGCAGCGGCATTGTCCTCCGCAAAACCGAAGGTCTGGTAATCGGCAAGGCTGAAATCTGGCGCTGCTTGGGTGTTTACGATTCTTATGGGGCTACAGGCGTTCAAAAAAAGGATAAGTATTGCTCCAAATGGATACCCAACGTATTTCTTCATCTCTCTTCATCAATTAGTACCTCTTTGTACTGTACTTGATTCATGGATTTTTAGTTTATTAAAACTCAAAGACAAAGCTATTTAGGATTTTTTGAGTTGGTCATCTCTACTTCCAACCCCTTTACCATTAGCCTAGCGGTTGACGGATTGGTGGCGAGCGGAACATTGTGGAGGTCACACAGGCGCATCAGCATTTGCACGTCTGGTTCATGCGGGTGCTTGCCCAATGGATCTCTAAAGAAAATCACGGCGTGTAGCTTCCCTTCGGCAACAAGGCTGGCAATTTGGGCATCACCTCCTTTTGGCCCAGAGAGCAGCTTCTTTACTTTCAGGCCTGTCTGTTCAACATATTGTCCGGTGGTTCCGGTAGCTACCAGTTTGGTGTTTTGAAAAAGCGAGGCATGGTCTTTTACAAAACCTACCATTTCTGCTTTTTTTCCATCATGGGCGATCAGTGCAATTCCTTTTTGGGCTGGCATAGCGAGTGATTTACTTTTTGGTAAAAGTACTTAATATGGCGATTTATAGGTGTAAGTACAAAGACATAATTTAGTTATACTCTATGGCTCTCCTGGAAGGGTCTTGTGGGTGAACTAGAATAGCTTTGATGGAGCACTTATAGCCGTTCGCGACCAAGATCCTTCCAGGAGGGCCATAGAGTATGTTAAATTAATTTTGTCCGCGTACTTACTATGTCGTTTGTCCCCGTTTCCCTGCAAAGGCGAGGGGTAGTTTTCGGGCTCCGCCCTCTCCTTCTAAGGCGCATTATAGTGTACCCGGTTTCCTTACAGAAAACACCATAAAAAAAGGGGCTCAGACAGAGCCCCTTTTTTTATGGTGTTTGATCTGATTATAGAGATTGCAACAACGTATCCATGCGTTTGGCTTCAGCTGTTTTATCTAGGGCGGTGTATACCTTAAGCAGTGATTGCACGGTGGTACGGTCTTTCGGCTGTGCTTTCAAAGCGTTTTCAAAGTAAGGCAAAGCCTGAACGAAGTACTTTTTGGCTTCGGCTTGTACGGCTTTACCGCTTTTCTGATACTCAGCCAAGCTCATTTTGTTGGCCTTGTTGTTCAGGTTCGCGCCTTTGTTGAAGTAATACACCCCAAGGTTGAATTGTGCATCAAAGTTGTTAGGATCAATTTGGGCGGCTTTCTGGTAAGAAGCCAAGGCCTCTTCCGGTTTTTTCAACCTTTCCAGAATGTTACCACGTACCGTGTGCAGGTTAGCATTGTTTGGGTCTGCTTTGATAGCGGCGTCCAGTTTGTCCATGCTTTCTTTTTCACGGCCAGATTTCAGGAACAGGTCTAGTTCCTGTAGCATGAAGTTTTTGTCGTTGGGGTATTTGGCGCGGGCTTTCTCTAAGACGGCTAAGGCCTCTTTTTCGTTTTTGTCAACATTGGTGGCAATGTACAACAGCTGGCCAAATACCGCTGGAGAAGCAAGGTTTTTGTCTACTAACTGCGTGTACAGTTGCTTTGCTCCGGCAAAGTCTTCGGCACCGGCTGCGGCGTACGCGGCGTAGATATAAGCCGTGGTATCTTCGGGCTTGTAAGTAATCGCCTCCATATACGCCTTCTTGGCATCGTCAAATTTCTTGTTGTTGTAGTGCTCTACCCCGGCATTGAGGGCATAGGCATACATGTTACCCACCAAGATCTCTTTGCGCTTGTTAGCCTCTTCGGTGAATTCTTGTTTCTTCACTTCCAGGGCCGGAACTTTTGAAAACGCTTCATACGCTTGTTTAGAAGCCACTGCCGGATCCAATAACTTTCCATATACCGGGTGACCCGCAATGTCTTGGTAAATGACACCTTTGTAATACCAGGCTTTGGCGTTATTAGCAGTTTTCTCGTGCACAACGGCTTTGTCAATCTCTTCTTTGGCCTTATCTAAGGTTCCTTTCTGCTGGTACATGATAGCAGAAGTAACGGCAGACGTTTGCGCAAAAGCCATCTGCATGGACACTACCGCTGCTGCTGTTAAAAAAAACTTTTTCATTGCTCTCTTTAAGTTTGGTTTATTGGTTGTTTGTGCAATTTAATAACTAAAATTTTATGCTCTTAGTTCTCACTGATAGTATCAGGGTCTAAAAGATCTGAGGAAGTGCCTGGATCAATCACATCATCGTCCAGTTCTTCCTCTTCCTCCAGATCATCTTCAGTGATTGGATCAATCATGTCCTCCGGATTCAAAGCTTCGTCCAGCGGCACTTCAGGAGCAGGCAGATCAGACTCACTCAGCACCACTTCTGCCTTGTCTTCTACCTCAATCTTGGCTACCGATGAAATCTCATCGCCTTCGTTCAGTCTGATCAGCCTCACACCCTGCGATACCCGACCGATGATTCTTAAATCTGCCACCCGTAACCTGATGGAGATACCTGACCGGTTAATGATCATGATGTCATCACTGTCAATCACGCCCATAATGGCTACCAAGTGTCCGGTTTTCTCCGTAACGTTCAAGGTTTTCACCCCTTTACCGCCGCGGTTCGTGATCCGGTACTCTTCCAGCGAAGAACGCTTTCCGAAGCCCTTTTCAGAAACTACCAGCAAATTGGTATCTGGGTTATGAACACAAACCATACCAACTACTTTGTCATCTTCGCCGGCCAGCGTAATGCCGCGTACCCCGGCCGCGGTACGGCCCATGGTGCGTACTTTTTCCTCAGGGAAGCGAACGGCTCTTCCGGAACGCAACGCGATGATGATGTCGTTGGCCCCGTTGGTCAGTTGCACGTCCAATAAACGGTCTCCTTCATTGATGGTGATGGCCTGGATACCGGCTTGTCTTGGTCTGGAATAGGCCTCCAGCGGCGTTTTCTTAATGGTACCCTGCTCCGTACAGAACACCAGATAGTTGTTCAGCACATAGTCTGGGTTCTTCAGGCCACTTACGTTGATCACCGCCCGCACTTTATCTTCCTTCTCAATATTGATCAGGTTCTGGATGGCGCGGCCTTTGGTGGTTTTTCCGCCTTCGGGCACTTCGTACACCTTGAGCCAGAAAACTTTACCAGACTCTGTGAAGATCAGTAGATAATTGTGGGTGCTGGCAATAAACAAGTGTTCGGTGAAGTCATCTTGCTTAGACGTGGCGGCTCCTCTGGAACCAACCCCGCCCCTGCTTTGGCTGCGGTACTCGGTAAGCGGTGTTCTTTTCACGTAGCCTTCGTGCGAAATGGTGATCACCATGTTCTCATCCGGGATCATGTCTTCCAGCGAGATGTCGCTGGATACCATTTCAATGGCGGTGCGGCGTTCGTCTCCGTAGCGCTCCCGGATGTCCACCAGTTCCTGCTTGATGATGTCCATGCGTAAGCCCTCATCGGCTAACACGCTGATATAATAATCAATCAGCTGCTTCAGCTCGTTGTATTCTTTCTCAATCTTGTCACGCTCCAGACCGGTCAACCGCTGCAGACGCATCTCCAGGATGGCGCGGGCCTGAATATCGGAAAGCTGGAAACGCTCAATCAAACCGGCACGGGCAACCTCCGGGTCTCTGGAAGCCCTGATGAGGTTGATGACTTCGTCTAAGTTATCCAAGGCGATGAGCAAGCCTTCCAGAATGTGGGCGCGTTTGCGGGCTTCTTCCAGTTCGTACTGCGTTCTGCGGATCACCACTTCATGGCGGTGCTCCACAAAGTGCTTGATCAGGTCTTTCAGGTTCAATGTCATCGGCCGACCAGCCACCAACGCTACGTTGTTCACCCCGAAGGAAGACTGCAGCTGCGTGTATTTGAACAGGTTGTTCAGTACCACGTTGGCGACGGCATCGCGTTTTAGATCATACACAATGCGCAGACCTTCGCGGTCAGACTCATCGCGCAGGTCAGAGATGCCTTCAATCTTTTTGTCATTGATAAGCGCCGCCGTTTTCTCAATCATGGCGGCTTTGTTCACCATGTAAGGAATCTCGGTGACGATGATCTGGTCTTTGCCGTTCTTGTTGGTTTCAATCACCGCCCTGGCCCGTACAATCACGCGGCCCCGTCCGGTTTCCATGGCATTCTTCACCCCGTCATACCCAAAGATGATGCCGCCCGTCGGGAAATCCGGGGCGGTGATGTACTTCATCAGGTCTGCGATGGAAATCTCTGGGTCTTCAATATAGGCGATGGTGCCGTTCACTACCTCGGTGAGGTTGTGGGGCGCCATGTTGGTGGCCATGCCTACCGCAATACCAGAGGTTCCGTTTACCAGCAGGTTCGGGAATTTAGCCGGGAAAACGCTGGGCTCTTTGAGGGAATCGTCAAAGTTGGGAACGAAATCAACGGTGTTCTTCTCCAGGTCGGCCAGCAATTCATCGGCGATTCGCTTCAGGCGGGCCTCGGTGTAACGCATGGCGGCCGGTGAGTCGCCGTCAATGGAACCGAAGTTCCCCTGCCCGTCTACCAGTGGGTAGCGCAGAGACCAAGGCTGGGCCATGCGCACCATGGTGTCATACACCGAGGAGTCGCCGTGCGGGTGGTATTTCCCCAGCACCTCTCCTACTATCCTGGCCGATTTCTTGTATGCTTTGTTATAGGAAACCCCTAATTCAGACATCCCATACAACACGCGGCGGTGCACTGGTTTAAGGCCATCCCGCACATCCGGAAGGGCCCGGGAAATGATAACGGACATTGAATAGTCAATGTACGCCCCGCGCATTTCGTCTTCTATGTTGATGGGAATTATCCGCTCGTTTTCTGCCATTTTACTTCAAGAGAGCTTAAAATTTGTACTATTTGTAAGCCTGCAATTTACGAAAAAAGATAGTGATTTGCTAATTTTTGCTTTTCTTACGGCTACTCTTCCCCTCCATCTGCTGCTGCATTTCTTTAGAAGGCTTCTGGAGTTTCTCGCCAATTCTGGGATTCTGTTTTTTATACCAGGGCATGCCCCGGTACTCGCCCTCGCCATGCCGGTGCACCATGCGGGTCTGGCACGAATTAATGGGGCACGTAGGCCGGCAGGAGAACATGAACCCGAATGACAAAAGCATTAGTCCGGAAAAGGCACCTCTTTTTATCTGATGTATCATGGCGTAAAAATGTGGCTTTTTTATTCATTACAAAAGAAGATGGGGAGGCAATAAGGCATAAAGAGCATTCCTGATTCAGGAAGAAGTGATAGATCTCTTGTAACCGCCCATGGAAAAGGCAGCGGGTGCAGCGCAACCGGAAGTCTGTTTTGGCGGTGTTTTCTGAAAAGAAGGCTTAAAACCAAGGCCTTTTCAGGAAACGTACCGCATTCTTCCCTTCAGGAGGGATCTCTCTTACTTCTATTTTCCTTTAGAAAGGATACCCTAAACTGACGTTCTGCACGCCTGCCCTTGGTTCCCGGCGAGGCTGAAGACTCGCTTCATCCTTTGTCACGAGACGGGAGTCTCGCGCCAGTTGGTTCTGAACCTGTGAGGTTTCCAAGACCTCACAGGTTTCCGCGTTTTGGGCCCGTTTTCCGCAAAACAGCCCTAAAACGCATCAGCGTTACCGCTGCTTCTTCAGTTCTGCTAATGGGTAGAAGCTGTCGCGCCAATAGATACCGCCCTGCCTTACGGTTTTGAAAGCCGATTTCAGGAGAATGTAGACCATGAGGGAGCCGGCCAGCGGAACCATGAGGGCATGCCACCATTTCCCATGTACCCCGCTTTTGAAAAGCATCAGCAAGATTTGGGAGGTGAGCATAACCAAGGCCAGAGCCCAGCCCGATTTACCAGATAGCAGCAGCAAAGGCAACGGTAGCACAAAGACCAGCAAGGTGGCCAGTGCCATCCCTAAAGCGGTGGGCAGGTGATAGTTGGAGATGGAGAACGTGTTTTTCATGAGCCCATTCACAAATTCGCGCAGGCTGGTATACCATTCCAGCGATACTTCCTTTTCGCCGTACAACACGTCCTGCCGCAGTCCCGCGGCTTTTAGGCGCTCTCCCAACTTCAGGTCATCATCGGGCCGGAGGGAGATGGCGGTGTGGGTTCCGGCTTTTTCATAGGCGCGGCGTTTCACCAGGTTGAAGGCCCCAATGCCAATAGACGCCTTTGACGAAGGATTGCTGACAGCCCAGGGACGTTGCCGCATCTCCAGCATAATGGCGAACGTGTTCATCATGCTTTGGAACAGCCGGGAGCGGGAGGTGATCTCCGGCAGCACTGCCAAATGATCTAACCGGTTCGCCGCCACATACTGCATGGCTTTCTTTAAGGCCTGCCGGCGGAAGATGACATCGGCGTCGGTGAAAAGCATCCATTCTTCTGAAGAAGCAAGATACCCCTGGTACAAGGCATGGTTTTTCCCTAACCAGCCTTCGGGAAGTTCTTTGATGGTGATGACGGTAAGGCCGGGGTTTTCCCGCGCCATCTTCTGCAGTATTTCCGGCGTACGGTCTGTAGAACGATCATTGATGACGATGATGCTGGCGTTCCTGTAATCAAGTTGGCAGATGCTGGAGAGGGCTTGTTCCAAATCAGCTTCCTCGTCTTTCACGGCGATAATGATGGCGACCTGCGGTTCAGGGAAAAGAGGCTGGGGCGAGAGCGCCTTTAGATAGTTCACCTTCCGGCCATTGACGAGTAGGTAAATACTTCCGCAGACCCAGGCAAGGGTAATGATGACCGAATAACCTGTCAGTAAAATGCCGTTCATGTAGGTATGGCTTAAAGCTCTGTAGTGAGAGTGAATTTGTTACTGGCACATGCGTCTGTTTGCGCCCTTAGGGGCGGAAGTTTCTGTTTTCGGGCTGTTTTTCAGAAGAGAGCCTGAAAACAGAACCTCCAGCGAACGCCTGCGCCTGTGCAGCCGCTTGGCGATTTGCATTGAAAACCCTACACCGTTTCTCCAGAAAAAGACAGTCTAGAAACAGGAGCCTTTACACCACCACCACCACCTTGCCTACCGTTTTGCCTTGTTGGAACAGGCGGATGGCGGTGTGCATTTCCTCAAGTTTGTAGACGTGCCCAATGTGCTGGGGCTTTAAGTCCAAGGCCTGCAGTTGGCTCAGTAAGCCCAGCATCAGGTCGGTCTGTTCATAGAGATAGATCAGGTTGAACCCCATCAAAGATTTGTTTTCGGTGGGTAGGCGCAAAGGGTCAATTCTGGGCCGCCGGAGGAATTTCCAGATGAGTTTTGGGTAGTTGGGTTTGGAACCGTGACTAGAGAAACTGGCATTGCCGTACACCACCATTCTGCCCATGGGCGCCAATGCTTGCCAGCCCTGCTCCAGGATCTTACCGCCCACGCACTCCAGAATCAATTGGAGAGGGCGGTTCTGGAGGGCTTTTTCCAGTTTCGCCGGAAAATCATTGTCTCTAAGAATAACGTCATCGTACCTTTCTTCCTCCAGCAGAAATTTCACTTTGTTCTGTTGCCCTACGCTCCCAATAGTAAAGGCCCCAAACTTTTTACAGATGCGGTTGGCCAGAATACCAACCCCGCCTGCCGCGCTATGAATCAGCACGGTCATGCCCTGCTGCAGATTGCCTAGCTGGGTAAGGGCGTAATAGGCCGTTAGTCCCTGCACCAGAAACCCCGCCCCTTCTTCAAAACTCCAGGTTGGCGGAAGTGAGATCACATATCTATGATGCAAGTTGAGGTGCGAGACATAGCCGCCAAACCTGGTAACGCCCATTACTTTGTCGCCCACGTTCCATGCGGTCACCTCTTCCCCCACCGCTATAATCACCCCAGAGAATTCCAGGCCGGGGATAAAAGAACCCTCGGGCGTGGCACTGTACAGCCCCTGCATGGCAAAGATATCGGCAAAGTTCAGCCCGATGGACTTTACCTGCACGCACACTTCCATGGCTGCGGGCTTCTCCAGGGTTTCTTTGAGGAGGCTCAGATTTTTGATGGAGCCAGCCTTCGGCATCCTATAGACCAGGCGTTCAACCATAGACGTGGTTATTTTTGATTTGAGGGTTCTACTCTATCTGTAGACCAACGTGGATGCACAAGATAGGTTCTTGCTATGGTGGGTGGGCTTTACTTGTTGTAATGAGTAGTTGAGTCCATTCCTTACTCTGGCATGCAAATCGTTTTTATGCGTTGAAATAGGCTTTTAGAAAAAACTCCACACAGGTGCCAAATACTACATTTCCTCTACTCCCTTTGTAGCTTTATTAAGCTCGGGCTTACTTTGAGGAACCACTTGGCAAAGAGCTATATAGGGTAAATTTAATATAGCTTCTTCAAACAGAAATTTATCCTGTTACGTTCACTTTTCTTTGCTTTATACTTTATAAAATACAATCTTGCCGCGCTTAAAAAATTAGCACGCCTTTTGTAGTACAATGTGCATGGAAAGATTTGCGAAGGAACAGGTTTCAAAGGAAGTACTAGAAATTATTCTGGATCACTACACCCCTAAACTCACCTCACAGGCCTTTAACCTGTTTGGGATAACTATAACCTATTATTTTCCTCTGGAAGACAGAGGAGGAGACGATTTTAACACAGTCGCCTTCTCCCTACGGGAAGATGATGTTGATTCCTATTACATCCTGGCGTGCCAGGCATCTGATGTTACCCGGTAAAGCTTCAGGCTGCAAACGCTCCGCACCACTAAAATCCAACGAAGGGCCTCTGGCTCAAAGGCAGGTTTCTACCCTTGCAGTATATTTCTTTTGAAACACGTTAGATGCCTATTTTCACATAAACGCCTCAGAGCAGGTTAAAAATTTGTCTTTCGTGCTGCAAACGGCCATAGCAAGAACCTGCGTTTGCGCTTTCTTTGCCTTCGTAGCGCTGCTACGAGGCTCAAAAACCACTTCCGCAGAACCTTACGCTTGCCGTTTGCGCTTACGAATCCAAAATTTAAACATGCTCTCAAAAGCAAGAACATGCCATCTACACCCAAGTGCCTCTGTGTTTAACTTTATGGGACAGGGAAAGACCTTTTATTTTTAAGAGTGACCATGGAAAAAAAGGATTCAATCCTCTCTGCTTTATTTATGAAAGTCAGGAGGCATCCAGAGCCACATGACCACCCCACGGCTTCGCATGAAATTGCAAAAGAGGTTAATCTTCCGTTGGGTCACGTGCTGTCTCTTTCCAACGAATTGGCAGAAGAGGGCTTATTAGCCATAAGCCACATCAATGAACCTCCCCTTCTCTACCTGACCAAATCTGGTGTGGCACGTGCGCGCAGGCAATCTATTTGAGAGCATGTTTGAAGAGTGTCTGCACCAATGCCGTTTCCGGCCCGCTTTCCGCAAAATAGCCTCTAAACGGATCAGCGGGGCTCCCCTCTCCGCGGGAGAGGGGTTGGGGGGAGGTTCCTATGCTCAAACCCCAAGCCGTCAGGAAGTAAAGAGATTACTTTGCTTCGTCTGTAGTTGGTCTATTCTTGGGTAACCGAATGTAGAAGGTGGTGCCTTTTTCCTCTTCACTTTCAAACCAGATTTTTCCGTGGTGCCACTCCACAATGGTTTTCACAACGGACATCCCCAGCCCTACTGATCTTTCCCCTTTCAACCCTGGTCTTCTGGCGTTCGTGAACTTATCAAAGAGGGTGTCATGGTACTTCTGTGGGATTCCTACGCCGTTGTCGGCTACTTTGATTAAAATACTGGTGTCTTCCTCTTCCAGGGTTACCGTGATAATTCCCCCGTCGGGCGTGAATTTGAGGGCGTTGGAGATGAGGTTGGTGATGACCTGCATGAATTTGAGGTCGTCCAACTCCACGTAGATCTCTTCGCTGCTGGGAAGGAACGTCACTTCCTTCGGCAACAATTCGTGCCCAATAATCTGGTACACATTGAGGGCCTCCCCCATCTTCTCCACCAGATTCACCCGTCTGCTAATCACTTCGGTATGGGATGATTCCAGGAATTCCTGGGCCATGAACTCCCGTAACATATCAGTCCCTTGTTTGCTTATCCGTTCAATCAGGTGCAGGATTTCCAGGGTCTCCGGGTCATCTGTTGCCTTCAGCTGGTCGGTGAGTAGCTCAGAGAGGTTCTGGATCATTCCTAAGGGGCCCGCCAGATCATGGGCAAGAATGTTCAGGACGGAATTCTTTTTGTTGGAGAATTTCTTGAGATGGTCGTTGTACTGCCGTTGGGCCGAAACCTCCGTGACATGGCCTATCAAAAGTTTTCCCTCGGGTGTATCCAGAAGAGCCGGTGTCAGGCACAGCCATTGCTCCTGCTCACCAGGAAACTGGATCCGGAACTCAAGGATAGAAACAGTACCCTTGGCCAGCAAGCCCGTGAGCCGTTCCTGTACAAATGGCTGGTCTTCTGGGTGCACCAGGGCCAGCAAGGCCGCAGGCTGCATCTTTTCTGCCGGTATCTTTAAGGACGTCTTAAATGCCGGGCTCCTATACGTACACGTAGCTGAGCCTAGGTCATAGGCAAAAAAAGCTTGGCCGGTTTGTTCAATTAGCGCAAGGTACAAGTCGGGCATGGCATTCTGGGAAGGCATAGCGTAGGGAGTGGGGTTACCTGAACTCATATTTGGGCCAATTTACCAAAATCTATGCAGAAAAGCTTGCGAAGATAAAGACCCGTTGTTCTTCTGCCCTTACGAACAGGAGCCAACTCTAAACCAGAGAGGCAAAACAGGCTTACTCCAACATGAACTTCTTATAGATATGGTTACTGGACGTTCCGCCCTCTGGCCGGTGGCTCCCGGCGATTCTGGAGACTTGCTTCATCCCGTGGCACGAGACTGGGGTCTCACGCCAGTTGGTTTTAAACCTGTGAGGTCTTGGAGACCTCACAGGTTTCTTCGTTTTGGGCCTGTTTTCTGCAAAACAGGCCCAAAACGATCAGCTCTACATAAAGAGAGGTGGGGCTCGCTCCTGCCATCTTAACTGGTATTTAGGCTTCTTTTTAGAAATAATACAAAAAACGCGAAGCTTTAAGGACCGGCTGAGTTCAGCTGGAATTTTGCTGTAATGAAGAGGATGCCCAGAGGTGCTGATGTCCTGAAAAGTAATAATAACCAGATATAATGAAAAGATAGTCTGAACGAGTATAAATATAGCTATATTGGTGGTTTGTATAGATAAATCCAATAAAAGCGCAGCTTCGGCCCCTGACTTTAACGGGACATGGGGGTGAAAACTAAGCTATACTGCTGCAACAGGTAAAATTTAGCATGAATAAGAATTACTATCAACTTCTTGGAATAAAGGAAACAGCTTCTCAACCGGAAATCAAAGACGCTTACCGCAAACTATCAAAAAAAATACACCCAGATTTAAACCAGGGCGAACCGTTTTTCGAGGAATATTTCAAAGAAGTAAAAGAGGCGTACGAAGTTTTATCTGACCTGGAGAAAAAGCGGAGCTATGACAGCCGGCGGTTCAGGCCCGCGGTGGCCAGCGCGCCCGTCATCCCCAGCAACATCAGGAACATGGAGTACCAGGTGGCGCGGCTAGAACTGAAGCTGCGCGACCAGACCGAGCAAATGAACGCTCTCCTGGAAGAAAAGCAATCCTTGAACCAGGAGCTGGAGCACTTTGTGAAAGCCCTGTTTGAGGTCAAAAACGAAAGAAGTACCCTTGAGAAAAAAATAAAGGAACTGGAGCAGGAAACCGCTTCGCTTCGGAAAAACCAGCATACAGCCGAAAAGGCAACCGACAGCATTCAGCAGCAGGAACTACAGCGAAGAATCCAGGCCCTGGAGCTGGAATTGCAGAAATCCTCCCAAAAAGCGCATCTGCTGAAACCCGAGTTGCAGCAGGCAGCCCAAAGGATTAACGTCCTGGAGCAGGAGCTGCGGGAAGCAAACCAGAAATTAACCGGCAAGACAAAGGAACAGAAGCAAGAGGCGCAGCTCAAACAGACGCTGGAGAAACGGGTGCAGGAGTTGATGCTAGCGGTAAACCAGCAGCAGCACCAGAAAAAGCAGCAACAAACCTTAACGCAGGAAGCTGATCGGCAGAAAGCCCGCATCGCGGAACTGGAATCCCAAGCCGGGCACATCAAAAGTGAACTACAGGGCAAGACCAAAGAACTGGAACTAGCCTTGCAGCAACGGAAAACCCTGCAAGGGCAATTGCAGGAGTTGGAGCAACGCCAACAACAGCCTCCGGTGGCCTCTGCCTCTAAAGCAGAGAAAAACCGGCAGCAGCAAAGCCAACTGCAGGAAGCCAACACCCAAAAACAGGCGCTCCAGAACCAGGTACACGACCTGGAACTCTCCCTCGCGCAATTCAAGCAGGCATTGCAGGACAAGACCAATGCCTTGCAGCAGGAAACCGAAGCCCTGCAACAGCAAAAAGAGCAAAAGCAGGAACTGCTCACCAAAATTCAGGATTCAATATCCGAAGCAGCCCGGCAGCAGCAGCTTCTGGAGCAGAAAACCAAGGAGCTGCACGCAGAAACAAAAGCCAAGCAAACCCTACAGGCCAGAATCCAGCACCTGGAGCAGGAAGCCTCCCGCTATACGGCCTTGTTAAAAACCAAGGAAAGCGAACTGGCCCAACTAGCCTTAAACGTAAAAGAGCTCCAGGCAAAGTCCGCCCGTTCTGAGCAGGAAACCGCCCGTCTCCAGACTCTTCTGGAAACCAAGGAAAACGAACGGGCCCAGGCTTCTCTCCAGTTGCAGGCTTTGCAAGACAAACTCAAGGTTCTCACGCAGGAAGAAACAAAACTGCACGCCACGCTCCAGCAATTAGAGCAGCAGGCGGCCAAAGACCAAACCGAGCTTCGGGCCAAAGCCCAGGCGCTGGAAACCAGCCATGCCCAGAAACAGGCGCTGCAACAGCAACTGGAAGAACAAAAGAAAACGGCGGCCGCCTCGCAGCAGGAAGTGCAGCGTAAAACCCGCGAACTCGAACTAGAGACAACCCAAAAGCGCACGGCCCAGAGCAAACTACAGGAACTGGAAAAAGAGAAAGCCGCCCAGCAGCTGAACGTCCACGAACTACAGAAAGAGCTGGTAACGGTAAAAAGCCAATACGCCCACGTAGCGCGCCTTCAGCCGTTTCTGGTGGAACACATGGACTTTTTCAACTCGGCTACGCCGAATGTGTACGGCACCTCGTTTGACCGCGCCGCTATCAAATACATCTTCAGCCGCCTTAAAATTGCGGTACTCGCTGATAAACCCGGCCAACTGAACGTGCTGGTGAAGTACATGAAACCAAACGGCCAACTGTATTTCAACCCGAAGTCCTCCCCCAGCGGCTACTCCTTTGCGGCCACCCTCCACTACAGTCCGCAGGAAGAGTACCTGTACCTGTCTGGCTGGGGAAGCGACCGCGACACCACCTTTGTGGCCGGTGACCACAAAGTAGAGATCTATGACGAGACCGGCCGCCAACTGGCGAAAGCCAATTTCCTGGTGAAGGAGAAAACCATGGTCATGTCTAAAATCAAGAGTTTCTTTTAAGTAGCAGGGCAAATGAAGCTATCGTTTTTGTCCTCCTGAAAGGATCTGGTGGGCGTACCGGGAAAGCGGTCAATAAACGCTATTGCCGTTTGCCTACGCCATTCTGCTGGTGGTTCCCGGCGAGTCTGGAGACTCGCTTCATCCTTTGGCACCAGACGGGAGTCTCGCGCCAGTTTCTTCTAAGCCTGTGAGGTCTTGGAGACCTCACAGGCTTCTGCGTTTAGGGGCTGTTTTCTGAAAAACAGCCCCTAAACGCATCTGCGGGGCTGCGTTCTGGTTACGTAACGTCAGCGTTGAGGCGTTGATGAAAGAAGCTTTCCTGATTCTCCCTGGTGCAAGCGTCCGCAGGCATTTCTGATTTGCAATGTACGCTTACGCCAAAAGCAAAATGATAAAATCTGAACGGCTTTCTTATCTTTCCTGAGGTTTAGGGGTGTTCCTGGCCTGCTTTCTTTTGCTTATCTTTAAGAGTCAAGAAGATCCAATGTTCCCACTGCCTATGTATTTAAGAAAGAGTTTGATCGCGATCTCGTTAGGTCTTATGTTCACCAGTCCAGAACTTGCGGCACAAGTGCCGACCAAAGCACCCGCCCCAACGGTGAAAACCGGCATGTACAAGAATCCGCTGCCGGTGGAGTTCGGAGACCCGTACGTGTTGTATGACGCGCCCAGTAAGCTGTATTACATGTACGGCACCGGTGGCGGGGCCAAAGACGGTTTCGGCACGTATTCGTCAAAAGACCTGGTAAACTGGAAAAGCGAGGGACAGGTGTTCAGGGGCAATACCAACGGCTCCTGGGACGTGAAGAATTTCTGGGCACCCGAGGTGTACAAAGTGAAAGACAAGTACTACCTCTTCTACTCTGCCGACTGGCGCGTGAACCCCAACAACGAGGAAGAGAATTTTAGAATTGGCGTGGCCGTGGCCGATAAACCTACCGGCCCTTTCAAACACCTCAGCGACAAGCCCATCTTTGACCCCGGGTACCCCATCATTGACGCCAATGTGTACTTTGACCCCAACGGCAAGATGTACCTCTACTATTCGCGCTGCGCCTACAAGCACCCCGTACAAAGCGAGGTGGCCGACTGGGCAAAGAAATCTGGCTTGTTCCAAGAGATTGAGGAAAGCTGGGTGTACGGCGTTGAACTCAAACCCGACTTCAGCGGGGTGATTGGCGAACCGGTGCTTTTGCTCAGGCCACCCCTTACAATGAACGATGCCCAGGCCGAGTGGGAAAGCCGCTCTGTGACCTCCAAAGAAGTGAACCGCCGCTGGACGGAGGGCTCTTACACCTTCAAACACGGTGACACCTACTACATGATGTATTCGGCCAATTACTTCGGGGGTAAGAACTACGCGGTGGGGTACGCTACCGCCAAACACCCGCTGGGCCCCTACAAGAAAGCCGACAACAACCCGGTATTACAGAAAAACACCGACCAAGGGGGCGAGGTCACCGGCACAGGCCACAACAGCATTGCGTACTCGCCTGACGGAAAGCAGATGTTCTGCGTGTACCACGGCCGCACCAAAGCCTCGGGTGAAGAGCGGGTAGTGTTCATTGACCGCATGAGCATCCGGAAGGACGGACGCCTGGTAGTGGAAGGCCCCAGCACCACCCCTAAACCCATGCCGTTAAGCAAAAAGTAGCCGAATGTTTCTTCCTGAGACCGCAGGCAAAAGGCCGCCTTCTTGCCTGTTTCGGTTGCGCCCGAAAAAATTATTTCACTGATAATAGGCCGTGGCTGGCTTTAAACCCGGTTTCTGAAAGTATTTGGTTTATCTTACAGCCATAATGAACGATTGCCCGTATAGGAGTGTCATTAAGGTATATTAATCACTATTATGAATCAAGGAACAGTAAAATTCTTCAATGATGACAAAGGCTTCGGCTTCATCAAAGACACAAATTCAAATCAGGAGTACTTCGTGCACGTATCTGGTTTAGTTGACGAAATCAGAGAAAATGACGAGGTAGTTTATGATCTTCAAGAAGGAAGAAAAGGACTAAACGCCACCAACGTAAAACTGGCTTAGTCTTTCGCTATAAAGACAAATTATTTAAAAGCCCCTCCAAACGGAGGGGCTTTTTTTGTGCTTTTTTGTAAAAACTCCCTCAAAACATACAATCAAATCATTCAACTGCCGGCACAAGCTCTGTTGAGAAAACATATAACAGGTTCCTCACCACGTACACCTATTCCCACCTTAACTCAAGACTCAGAACTTAGGACTCAGGACTCCCTCACCTCACCTCATTTACCAAAGGCTTCTTCTGCTCAAAGTCTGTGATGTTCTGGAGGGTGATCTGGGCGATGCTGTGCAGGGCTTCGGCAGTGAAGAAAGCTTGGTGACCGGTGATTAACACGTTGTTGAAGGACAGAAGCCGCATGAACACATCGTCCTGAATGACTTTGCCCGACAGGTCTTCAAAGAAAAGGTTTCCCTCCTCTTCGTACACGTCAATGCCCAGGTACTTGATCTTTTCTGATTTAAGGGCCGTGATCACCGCCTGGGTGTCAATGAGGCCGCCCCGGCTAGTGTTAATCAGCATGACGCCGTCTTTCATTTGGGCAATGGAAGCGGCATTGATCAGGTGGTGGGTCTGGGGCGTAAGCGGACAGTGCAATGATACAATGTCTGACTGGGCGTACAAATCATCTAACGACGTGAACTCCACTCCTATCTCGGCGGCCTCGGCGCAGTCCTGCACATCATAGCCCAGCACCCGGCACCCGAATCCTTTGAGAATACGGGCGGTAATCAGCCCGATGTTCCCTAGGCCAATCAGCCCCACCGTTTTGCCGCGCAGGTCGAAGCCCATCAAGCCGTTCAGGGCGAAATTACCTTCCCGCACCCGGTTGTAAGCCCGGTGGGTGTTGCGGTTAAGGGTTAAAATCAAAGCCAGCGTATGTTCCGCCACCGCATAAGGCGAGTAGGCAGGCACCCGCACCACCTTTAGCCCCAGTTGTGCCGCCACGGGCAAATCCACGTTGTTGTACCCCGCGCACCGTAAAGCTATCAATTGCACCCCGGCCTCGGCCAGTTGGCGCAACACGGGGGCACTTACGGTGTCATTGACAAACACGCACACCGCCGTGGCTCCTTTGGCCAGCACGCAGGTGCTTTCGTTGAGGGGAACCTCCAGAAACTCCAGTTCTTGTCCGTGCGCCTGGTTGGCTTCCGTGAAGAACTGCTTGTCATAGACTTTGCTGTTGAAGAAGGTGATTTTCATAGTTCTCAGGTTCAAGTTCTGCTACAGGTGGCAAGATAGAAATTGAAGCCAAATGAGAAAAATGACTTTTGCTTTCTGGTAGGATAATGTTTAATGAGTAATACGGTGCTTCTTCCTTTATTCTTTGGGTGAGGTTGTGTAGTATTGGTGTTCATAGGCAAGGAATGGCGGCGCGAGTGGGGATCAGGAATGCGTGGGAGGACAGGTCGCGACCTGTCCGTACTTTGGATAGTTCCTCGGCGGCTTAGCCTGTCTCTGGTTTGGGTGTTTTTTCTGGAAAACAGGCCAATAATGGCTTCAATATTCCATTTTCCGTATCTTAATGCATTAAATATGGTTAGACTTTCTCTCTCTTATGGCAACACTATCCATCTTCTCTTTCAAGGCACTGCTGGGGATTGGCCTCTTGTTTTGGGGCAGTTTTTCCATTTTCTCCCCAGAAACAACTATCACCCAAAACCACCAGCTAACGTCTGTTCAAGCCAACCCTAAAGCGGCAGAACTGGAAGGGGCCTGGCAACTGGTGAGTAAAGCCCGGCAGGAAGGCCAAGCCTCCGTTGTCCAGACCTTAGCCGATGGCTTTTTCTCGGTCGCGCACTTTGACAAGGCGGGGAAAAGGTTTATGGGTACGTATGGCGGTACCTATACCCTCACCAACGGGAAACTCACGGCCAAGTACGAATTCAACACCTTTGACAGCACCAGGGTAGGTTCTGCGGTGACGGGCACCTTGATCCGGAAGAACGGCAAATGGCAACTCCAGACCGTCAGCGGTGTGAACAATGCGCCGCAAACCTGGGAGAAAGTCCCAGAGAAAAACCCGGCTTCTCCGTTGGCCGGTGCCTGGCGCATCAGCGGCCGCGAAGGGCAGAATGGACAGATGAACCAGATGGTGCCCGGCCCCCGCAAAACCATCAAAATCCTATCGGGCGACCGTTTTCAGTGGATTGCCTTCAACTCAGAAACCGCCGCTTTCTCCGGCACCGGTGGTGGCACGTACACGGCCCAGAACGGTAAATACACCGAGCACATTGAGTTCTTCTCCCGTGACAACAACCGGGTAGGCATGCAACTCACCTTCAACTATGAGGTAAAAGACGGTAACTGGCACCACACCGGCCTCAGCAGCACCGGCGGAAAAGTAAACGAAATCTGGACGCGCCGGTCTATTAATCAATAAGCTTCTATCGCTTCACGTGAACTTTCGTGACACCAACGGCGCCTTTTCAAGGCAGTGTACATGGTAGGAAAACTTTTGCGGATGGCACTTTTCAGGATTCATCAACCCGAAAGAACCGGAAGAGCATGTATGGAGAAAAATGCCTTATCCTTCCTTAAGAACAGTTCCGTTCTCCCTTTAAGTGCACAAAACATCAAATCATGGTCTTAGCAAGGGGAACGGTCAAGCGTTTGGAACAACTCTTGTAGGGCTGGTTGGGGAATAGAACGCCATTTGCCGGGGGCGAGATCTCCCAGGCCAATGTTCACCATACGGGTACGAACAAGCTGTTCTACTTCATACCCCAGTTTATAACACATACGCCTGATCTGGCGGTTGCGGCCCTGGGTTAAGATGATGGTAAACGCCTGCTCTCCTATCTGCTGTACCTGGGCGGGCCGGGTCTTTTGGCCCATGATCACCACGCCGGTCGCCCATTGCGTGAGTGCTTCCGGGGTGAGGGGCTTGTCTACGGTCACCGCGTATTCTTTTTCCTGGTGGTTCCCGGCGTGGCTGATGCGGTTGTAAAGGTGGCCGTCATCGGTGAGCAACATCAACCCCTCAGATTCTTTGTCCAGCCGCCCCACCGGGAAAACCCGCTGCCCAACCTTTATGGCCTGCGCCAGGTTGTTCTCAATCTGGGGATTGAGCGTAGACTCAACGCCACGCGGTTTGTAGTAAGCCAGATACGTAAACGGACGCGGTGTTTTCAGCACCAGTTCATCTACCCGCACCTCATCTTCGGGCCGAAGCACCTGGTGTAACCGCCCCCTCTTTCCGTTCACCAGCACCCTGCCCGCCAGAATAGCCTGTACCGCTTCTTTGTTTGACATCCTCCCTTTCTGAACCACAAAATACTGCAGGGAAGAAGTGAGGGATTTCATTTGGAAAGGAGATGGTGGTTGATGGGAAGAGCAGTTTGAACAGACCACAAAGGTACCAGATGCGGCCGAGAAGTCTGCTATCTGTTAAGGCAACCACTTACGTCTTCGTATAAAAGGCCTATGAGCCTGTTTAAATTTGAGGTTTGCAGTGTAAAGATGACCTTGTTCTTCCTGTCTTTGTGCGTAAGCTGTTTCTCTGCGCATTCCTGCCAGAGGTATAAACCAACCGCTCCAAGGACAATCCTGTCGCTGAAATTGAATTTTTTTGATGACGTAAAAAACAGTATCTTACAAGGTTGCCTGTAAGGTGCGCTATAAATCAGCCCCTAAAACCCTGCTATATCATCTGCCCCTGGCATTAAGAAGCGATATAAGGGCTACGTTTACTTTACACTGTTTACCGGCTTCACAGAAACAAGCATTATTCCTGAAAGTGAATAATGCTTAGGAACAGCAACACCCATGAAGGAAAGCGAAAAAAGATACCGGAGATTGATTGAAGCCAGCCATGATTTGCTGGTGACCGTGAACCTGCAGGGCAACATCATAGATACCAATGAGGCGGCGGTGAAATTTACGGGTGTAGACCGCGAAACCTTGACGGGGTCAGACTTCTTCGTCTATTTCACCGAGCCGGATCTGGTGCGGGAAGTATTTGAGGAGGTACTGGCGCATGAATCGGTGACCAACGTCCCGTTTACCCTCCTCCATACCAACGGCACCCACACAGACGTGCTGTTTGATGGCTATGTCTATAAAGACGACCTCGGCACCTCTTTGGGCGCTGTCATAGTGGCCCGCGAAATAGCCGAGAAAAAGTGGGCGACAGAATTAGGTCTCGCCAACAAAGAACTCGCCTTCCAGCACCACGAGAAAGAAAAGCGCGCCAATGAACTGAGCATCGCCAATGAAGAGCTGGCGTTCCAAAACCACGAGAAGGAAAAGCGGGCCCAGGAGTTGAGTGTCGCCAATGAGGAATTGGCGTTCCAGAACGATGAAAAAGAAAAGCGGGCCCAGGAGTTAAGTGTCGCCAACCAGGAATTGGCTTTCCAAAACGACGAAAAAGAGAAAAGAGCCCAGGAACTGAGTGTCGCCAACAAAGAATTAGCGTTCCAGAACAACGAAAAGGAAAAACGCGCGCAGGAACTGAGCATTGCCAACATTGAACTGGCTTTCCAGAATGACGAGAAGGAGAAACGCGCCGCCGAACTGGTGATCGCGAACAAAGAACTCGCTTTCCAGAACGATGAGAAAGTGAAACGGGCCGCCGAACTCCGGATCGCCAATTATGCCCGCGGGCTCATTGAAGCCAGCCGCGACCCGTTGGTCACCATCAGTCCCGAAGGGAAAATCACCGACATGAACCAGGCCACCGTGAAAATTACGGGCATGTCTCGGGAGCAGCTGCTCGATTCTGATTTCTTTACCTATTTCACGGAGCCCCAGATGGCGCGCGAGGTGTACCAGGAAGTGTTCGCCAAAGGAGCCGTGGCAGATTCGCCGCTCACCCTGCGGCACAAAGACGGCAAACTGACCGATGTGCTCTTCAACGGGTCGGTGTACAAGAACGACCAGGGCGAAGTGTTGGGCGTGGTGATTGTGGCCCGCGACGTAACCGACCAGAAACGGATTGCCACCGAACTGAACGAAGCCAAGATAGCCGCCGAACTCGCCACCGAGCTGGCCGAGGAAGCCCAGGCCAAAGCCGAAAGCGCCACCCAGATTGCCGAAGACGCCGTGAAGGCGAAACAGCAGTTCCTGAGCAACATGAGCCACGAGATCCGCACGCCCATGAACGCCATCATCGGGTTTACGAAGGTGGTCTTGAAAACGGAAATCACCGAAAAGCAGCGCGAGTACCTCACCGCCATCAAACTCAGCGGCGATGCCCTCATCGTGCTCATCAATGACATCCTGGATTTGGCGAAGGTAGACGCGGGCAAGATGACGTTTGAGCAGATTCCTTTCAAGCTCTCGGCCTCCATTTTTGCCATGGTGCATCTGTTTGAAACCAAAATCCAGGAACGCAACCTGGAATTGGTCATGGAATATGATCCCAAGATTCCGGAAGTACTGGTGGGTGACCCAGTGCGGCTGCACCAGATTATTCTCAACCTGGTGAGTAACGCCGTCAAATTCACCACTGAAGGGAAAATCACCGTAGGCGTACGCATGCTGGTGCAGGACGCGGAGAAAGTGATTCTGGAGTTCTCCGTCACCGATACCGGCATCGGGATTGCGGCCGCCAAGCTAGGCTCCATCTTTGATGATTTCCAACAGGCCACCAGCGGCACCTCCCGTCTGTACGGGGGCACCGGGTTGGGCCTGGCCATTGTCAAAAATCTGGTGGAGCCCCAGGGCGGCACCATCTCCGTGAAAAGCAAGTTGGGCGAAGGCTCCACTTTCAGTTTTATCCTCAGCTTCAACAAAACGCTGGAGAAAGTAGATTCAGACCTGGGTTTGGACATTGAGTTGGAAACCGGTTTCAAAGACGTGAAGATTCTGGTGGTGGAAGACATCGCCTTGAACCAACTCCTGATGAAAACCCTGCTGGAGGACTTCGGCTTTGCCATGGACGTAGCCGACAACGGAAAAATCGCCCTGGAAATGCTGAAGGACACCTCGTATGACATTATCTTGATGGACTTGCAGATGCCCGAGATGAACGGGTTTGAGGCCACCTCCTACATCCGGAATGAACTGAAGTTGCAGGTGCCCATCATTGCCCTCACCGCCGACGTGACCACCGTAGACGTGGAGAAATGCAAGGCCGTGGGCATGAACGACTATATCTCCAAACCCATTGACGACAAACTGCTCTACAGCAAAATCATCAGGTTTTTGAAGGATGCGGGGTATGACAAAAAAGCCGCGGTGCAGAAAATAGAAGACCTGCAAACCAAGCCCTTGACCTGCGTAAACTTCGATTACCTTAAAAGAATCACCAAAAACGACACCCGCATGGCCGAGATGATCCGCCTCTACCTGCAGGAAATCCCGGCTTTGGTGCAGACCATGAAAAAGGCCATGGCCGAAAAAGACTGGGGCACCCTGAAGCATGCAACCCACTCCATCATCCCCACCTTCGCCACCATGGGCATCAACCCAGAATTTGAGGACATCGCGAAAGCCATCCAGGCCTTGGCGGCGAACCAACTTTCCACTGAAGACGGGCAAGGAACCAGCGAAGAAACCATGGCCATGCTGTACACTTTGTTCTCCAAAATAGAAACCGTCTGCGCCTTGGCGGCCGAAGAACTGGAGGGAAAACTGGTGGCCCTGTCAGCGACTATCACAGGATAACAAAGTGAGGTTGAGGCCGCTTCATACCTTAAAAGCACCTTCTTCTGCCGGCCAGGCCTCTACCCACAACGTGGTGATATGACTTTCTGTTTTAGCTCTATTTCCCAGAAAACAGCCTTAAAAGGAAAAGCAAGCCCCGCCCGTTTTTAGCTTCTTTTAGGGAAAACAGGCGGTAAACGGCGGCGTTTTTTTAGAGCTTGTTTACATTTGAGGTTTGCTGGCTCAACTAACCAGAGAAAGGTTCTGCGGAAGCGTTTTTGGAGCAGCGTAGCAGCGCTACGGTGCGAGAAAAAGGTGAACGCAGGTTCTTTTTATGGTCGTTTGTAGCGCAAAGATGAAATTTAAACATGCTCTTAGTCAGCAGAAACAACCCTTGGTTTTCGGTTCCGTTTTTGAGAAAGTCACTAAACGCAACATTCCATGAACACGAAACCAATAGGGCCCACCACCCACGGAGCCATTGATTACGGCTTTGTCACGCTGCAGGCCCTCGCCCCTACCTTGTTTCATCTGAAAGGTTCGGCCAGAACCCTGTGCTACGCCTTCGCCGGTACCCAGGGCCTCATCAATACCTTCACTGATCATCCGCTGGGGCTGAAACCGTTTATTCCTTTGCGGGTGCACGGCCAACTGGAGACCCCGTTTGTACCCGCCCTGGTAGTATTGCCCTGGCTTACCGGTGCATTGAAACAACGCAACGCCCGCCGCTTCTTCTTCTCCTTCTTCGCGGTAGCCCTGGCCAACTACCTGCTCACCGACTATAAAGCAAACGAGCGGAAAGAAAGCAAACCAGATGCCCTGTAGGTCTGTGGGGGAATCTGTTTCAAGCCTGTTTTCTGGAAAATAGCCCTGAAACGCTCTGTAGATAAGACCTTGAAGCGGTGTGTCTGGATCTAAACGGCACAGAACATGTAGCTGAACTTCCGCACAAAGCATGGATTTCACCCTCTGCTGATGCGTTTTGGAGCAGTTTTACAGAAAATAGGCCTAAAACCCGGAAACCTGTGAGGTCTCCAAGACCTCACAGGTTTAAGACCAACTGGCGCGAGACTCCAGTCTGGTGACAAAGGATGAAGCGAGTCTGCAGACTCGCCGGGCACCACCAACAGGTTGGCGTAACATCAGTTAGTAAAACTTCTTATGCTTTTTTTCGTGAATGGAAAGAATATATCGGGAGGCCCGCGTGGCCTTGCCACCCAATTTTACTACCCTATGCAAATGAGAATTCTACCACAATTTACTGCTTTAGATTTGCCTCAGTTTTTCAAAAACAGGCCCGAAACGCCGCAGGTGAAAGAGACTGCCAAGCCGGTAAAAACAACGCTGCCCGTTCGTTCCCTTGCCCCCATCACTTCGGGCAAACGGCCAAGGAAAGCTTGGGCGATTCATAAACTTTATAGCTTCCTGGTGGTGCTGTGTGCCTTCTGGCTGGGCGGCTGCGCTACGTCTGAGTTGGGTTCCAGCGGTCAGAAGAAAGTAGCGGGCAAAACCTTTGTGATTGTGGGCGCTTCCAGCGGATTCGGGCGCGGCGTGGCCGAACAATTGGGCGCTTACAAAGCCAACGTGGTGTTGGCGGCCCGCCGGGGCGAACTGCTGGAGGAAATAGCTACCAAGATCAGGGCGGCGGGCGGTACGGCCTTGGTGGTGCCCATGGACATCAGCAAACCCGAGGATGTGCAGCGGTTAACCCAGGCTACCTTGCAGCAATACGGCAAAATTGACGTCTGGATAAACATGGCGGGTGTGGGCGCGATTGGGCGTTTCTGGGAGATTCCCATTGAAGACCAGGGCCGCATTGTGGACATCAACCTAAAAGGATTCATTTACGGAAGCCACGCCGCTATTCGGCAATTTAAGGCGCAGGGCTACGGCACGCTCATCAACATGGGTTCCATAGAAAGTGTGAATCCGCTGGCGTACCATGCCTCTTATGCCGCCACCAAAGGCGGAATCCTCAACCTGGGGCAAGCCATCAACCAGGAACTCAGACTCAGCGGGCTGAAGAAAAACATACGGGTAGTTACGGTAGAGCCTTGGGCGGTTGACACGCCGTTTTGGGGCCATGCCGCCAATTACACCGGCAAAACCGCCCGCATGGCCATCATGGACCCGCCCAGCAAAGTGGTAAACGCCACCATACGGGCATCGCTGCGCGGAAGGCACGAAAAACCGGTGGGCTGGAAAGCGAAGGGAGCCTGGGTGTCGCACCGGTATTTCCCCCGTTTCACGGAGTGGCTTTCGGGCAATGTCATCCATAAATCGCAGATGCGGAACGCCGCTCCGGGGCCAAACACGTCTGGTGCCGCCTTTGAGCCCATGCAGACGGGCAGAGGCGTGGACGATGGCGTGCGCCAGCGCATGCACGAGGAAAACAGAAGACGCAAGCAAAACAAGAACAAATAAGGCGTGCGCTTCAGAAGGGAAACTTTAAGCGTTGGTCATTCCCGCTATAACCTGATCTCCTGGCAATCCCTTTGTAGCTTGTAGTACCCGTTAAAGCAAAAGAGGCAGCCGGAACGCTGCCTCTTTTGCTTTAACGCTTTGCGTATCTTTGGACAACCTTACTCCCCATTCCCTCCGTTCTCTGCTTGTATGAACCGTATGATCTCGCGTGCCACCGCCGAACAGCTTCTCCAGCAGATTCTGGACTTGGGGTTACCAACGCACTATGACTATGAGAAACACCGCCTCATCTTGCTGGACGAACAGGAAAACGAACAGGTGTCTTTCCGGCTTCCGCTCACAACTCCTCCCCTTCAAAACCTTTCTTTACCCCAGGCTCAATTGGTTCAGTATGTCATTCTGCTCATTCAGGCGGGCAACTGCGCCATGGGGTATTTTGAGGATGGCGTAAACCTGAACCACAAGGTATTCCGGTCGTACATGGTGCGCAAAAAACAGGGCAAAAGCCAGATCAAGTACCTGAAAACCAAAGGCAAGTCCCGGGCGGGTTCCCGGGTGCGGCTGGGCGAAACAGCGGAGTTCTTCGAGAACATCAACGGCCGGTTACAGGAGTATTTTGAGCGGCATGAGATTCACCGCATCGCGTTGAGCTGTTCCAAAACCCTGCTCCCCTACCTGTATGACTCTAAAACTGCCACGCCCTTTCACAAACGCGACGAGCGCCTCTTCAAAATCCCAAAACACGTGCACACCCCCATCTACGAGGTCATGATGAACACGAACCGGTTTTTGCAGCGCGGCGAATTGCTGTACGAACCCATTCACCAACCCCTCATCACGCAACTGCTCCCCGAAAACCTGAACGAAGAACCAGAGGAAGAAGACGAATTTGAACCAGAAGAAATGGATGATATGGAAGAGCCGGAATAGGTGAATTTTGGGTAGTACAGAAAGATTGATGATAAACTAAAACAGAACACCCGCTCGCGTCCCGCGAGTGTGGGCTACCTGGGCCTCTGGCCGCTTTCTGGTGTAAGTACAGAGACAGAGTTTGAATGATTGGTGCACCTTAGAAGGAGATGGTGGAACGCTAAAAACCACCCCTACCCCTCTGAGGAGGGGTAGGGGTGGTTTTTGCTGGAGATGGGAATACTTGTAAGAGATAAGGCATGCCTGGTCTCTACGGGTTCCATCATCACCGCTTCTGCTACTTTCCCCAGTTCCAGTCTTCCCCGAGCGCGCCTCGCTTTTGGCCATAGATAAGCAAAACTAAAAGAGATAAGCAGTACAGGCCGAAAGGGCAGTGCGAGAGGGGAAGGCGGGGCCTCGCGGCCGTGAGCGCATACCGCTAGAGATGAAACAACACAGCACCTGCACCCACGAGAAAAGCAGCCAAGCCAAGGGAACAGCATATTCCGTGCACCTGCTAATATTCAAGCAAGAGCAGACAATCCAAGGCAACAACATAAGGCGTGCCCCCACCAATCTCCCTAAAGAAGCCAGTTCCAGACATTGGCCAAAGTGCAGAAAGGAACTATTTAAAGCGGCGGGACGCCGGGGTAACTCACACTCGCCAGAGGCGAGCGAGTGTAGCCTTAAACAGCTTCTGTACTGTTTCTCTTAGGTACGGTTCAGTTCATCCAGGCTGTTGGTTCTGCGTTTGGGGTCAAATTTCTGGCCTCGGCTAAAGTTGTAGCGCAAGGTGACACCCGCACTGCGGTTGTAGAAGTACTGGTCAAAATCATTGATGTGGCGGCCCAGGCGGGCATCAAACCTGATGCGGTAGGTTCTGAAGATATCATTCACGTTCACACTAAGGTCTAGTTTCTTGTCCAGAAAGCTCTTTCTGAGCCCGGCATGCACCCACCACATAGGATGAATCCTGTACAACCCAGAGACACCGGCGCTTCGGGCCACCCCGTTGAGCTCCAACTGAACACCATAGGGCAGCAGAATATTATGGTTTGTCTGCAGTACATACAACACGTTTTTATTCACCTCTTGTACATTGCCTACCATCATCCTGACCTCATTGTAGGACACCGTAACCGTGTTGTTGGTATCCCATTTCTTCATGATTTTAACGGGGGCAATGGCGGCCAAACTGAAGTTCTTGGCATCATCTACGTTGCCGATGGTGTAGATAGTGGTGGCATTCTCTACGTCCAGAATAGGCAATTCAGCCATTACATCTTGTAGTTGCTGGTAGTTGAACACCAGGTTGTAGTCCTTCCTGAACGTTTGCGTAATACCGATGGCATGGGTGTATTGTGGGCGTAGGTACGGATTTCCAGTCCAGTAAGTGTAGGGGTCTCGGTATATCACGAACGGATTGAGGTTACCGTAATTGGGGCGCTGGATGCGGCGGCTATAGCTGTAACTAACCTGGTAATTCTCGTTTACCTTCTGCTGCACAAACACGCTGGGGAACAGGTTCAGGTAATCGCGGTCGGTGACCTGGCCCGTGGTCAGTTGCTCTCCTTTAGACTGGGTTTTTTCGGCCCGTAATCCTATCTGCACCGTGTAGCGCTCCCCTAGTTTATGGTTCCAGTTCACGTAGGCGGCAAAAATATTCTCGCTGTACAAAAAGTGGTTGGTGCGGTTGGGGTCTAGCACCAGGCCGGCATTGTTAAAGTAAAACTTGGAGTCGTTGTCAGACACTACCCGGCTGGCTTTCGCCCCTAATTCCAGTTTTCCCAGCTTGCGCAGCTTTCTAGTGTAATCCACTTTGCCCGAGTAGATGTCAAACCCGTTGTCTGAGTTGGCATACAGGAAATCCTGCTTGGTGGGCTGCTCGGCGTGCACCTGCCCAAAGTAGTTGTAGAAATTGGAATACCCCAAGTTGGAGATCTTCACAAAATCAAGGTCGGCCGAAAAGCTGGAGCCCACGGTATCCAGTTTTGCCACGTAGTGCAGGTTGGAAGTGACATTGGTAAAGGTGTTGGTCACATAATTATTGGCGGTAATGTATTCTTCGGGCTGATTGGGGTTGTTTCCGATAAACGTAGCCGTATTGAAGTCTTCCCATCTGGTGTTTCGGTTGAAGTTGACCATGCCGCCAATGCTGTGTTTGTCATTAATGGCATAGTCGGTTCCCATACGAACCACCGGCGGGCCCAGGTTCCTGCTTTTTCCGTAGGCCTCCTGGTTGAAATACGTGGTTTCTTCATCGGTGTAAAACACGCGGGTAAAGGTGCCATCGCGGTTATACGCCCGGCGCTGGTATTCCAGGCTCAGAAAGGAATTCCACTTGCCTGCTTTGTAATTCATGTTGCCGCCCACGGTAGCCGCCAGTTGCTTGAAGTTGTAGGTAGAGGTGACAAACACACTTCCGTTCACTCCCCGCAAATCATTCTTCTTCAGGTTGATGTTCAGGATTCCCGAGGCTCCTTCGGCGTCATACTTAGCCGATGGATTGGTGATAATTTCAATGTTCTTGATGTTCTCGGCGGCCATGCTCTGCAAGAGATTGCGCAAGTCATTGGCCGAAAGGTACGTCAGTTTGCCATCCAGCATCACGGTTACGCCACCCCGGCCGTTGAGTTGAATGTTGCCGTCCTGATCCACGAAAACGCCCGGTGCTTTGGTGAGCACATCAAAGGCGGTTCTGCCCGCCGCCAGGGCCGTTCCCTCAATACTGACCACCAGTTTATCGGCTTCCTGCGTGATAAGCGGCCGTAAACCGGTCACCGTCACTTCCTTCAGGTTGGTGGTAGCTTGCGCCAGTTTTACAAGCCCCACCCGCACCTCCGGCGAACCCTCAGACAGCGTGATGACCGGGCTGGTTTTGGTTTGATACCCAAGGAAACGGAAGGATAAGACATACTCCCCGTAAGGCACATTCTGGAAAGAGTAGTGGCCCTGGGCATTGGTGAGGGTGCCTCCGGCCGACGCATTGGTTCCCTTCAGCAGCAAGGCCACGGTGGCGTATTCAAAGGGTTTTCCGGTGAGCGAGTCGGTTAGGGTTCCGGAGATGATGCCGGTAGGTTTAGGTGCATTTACTGCCGGAGCCACGGTTTGTCCCCAACTCACTTTCGGGAAGGAAAGGCAAAGGCATAGCAGGCCCAGCCAAAAGAGGGCTCTTTTTTTCATAGTAGGGACGTGGTTAGAAGCGTGTGTTGTTAGGTTGGATTCTGGTGATACACTACACTTAAAAAGACACAAGAAAAAGGAAACCGTTGCACGATGCGCCGAAGTAAGATCAAAAACACCACTTTCTGGAAATAGGAGAAGCACTCTTTTTAGCGTTTTTGACCTGTTTTCCTAAAAATGAGGCAAAAACTACTTTTATGATTTAAAGCTGATAATTAGCTGCTTCCGCGATGCCGCCTGCTCCAAAGACCTCTTAGCGTCTTTAGACCTGCGAACGTCTGGTGCGATAGCTCGCCAATCAGGAGATTGGCTGTCCGAAAGTGCGTAGAGCGCTGACGCTAACTCTACGCACAACAAAGTATGGTTCCCGGCGAGTCTGGAGACTTGCTTCATCCCATGTCACGAGACTGGAGTCTCGCGCCAGTTTACTCTAAACCTGTGAGGTCTTAGAGACCTCACAGGTTTCCGTGTTTTGGGTCCGTTTTCCGCAAAACAGCCCCAAAACGCATCGGCGGGGCTCCCCTGTCTGTTGGAGTGTTACTTGTTGCATTACCTGTATTCCCCTGCAAAGGCATCTTCTCCTCCTGGGCTCATCTTGCAGGGAAAAATGGGCGACAACTTATTTCTTGAGAATCACCAAGAATCAGACCGCTCTTTCGGAGTTCCACTCCGGAAGCAAGCTGCCTGCCGGGAGTTCCATTCCCCCTCTTTGATTCCCCTTCTTTGGCCCGTGGTTCCCGGCGGAGTAGAACTCCGCAGCAGGCAGGTTCGGGAGTAGAACTCCCGAACAGCTTGGCAGCTTGGCAGCTTGGCTTGTCAGGGGACAAGCCAAGGAAAGGATTTCCTTTTTCCCTACAAGATTAGCTTGTGAGGGGTGGGTTCTACTCTGCGCCATCTTCAGCTATGGCGCAGAAATCATTTAATAGGGGTACCAGGTAAATTTTATATGGGGCGGTATTAATCTTATATTGCGAAATGTTTGCGAATGAATTACGGCTGGGCAATATTGTTTTGGAAGCGGGGAAACCGGTGGTTCTTGACGTGCCCAAATTAATTTCTATCCTGAGTGGCGGAGGGGCGGCTTTTACACCCATGCCCCTCACGGTGGAATGGCTGGCTGGCGCTACGTATAATGAACTGGAGCATGAGTTCACGTTTCCCGAACTGAGCCAATGGGCGCTTGACCCCGAGTACAAAGAGATTGTGTTCAACGGCGGCTACATTGCCACCAGCGCCCCCGTTGAATACGTACACCAGCTTCAGAACTTCTTTTTTGTGATGACCGGCGAAGAACTACCCCTTCCGCTGGAGAAATTTCATAGCTTATAGTCCTATCTCGTCTTAAATTCCCGTTTTGGGCTGTTTCTTTCAAAAACAAACCCAAAACGGAGAAGAAGAAGTACCCTTATCTACTTTTCAGGGATTACTGTTTCGCTGCTACTACGGCCCGCTGTAAGCCTTCCGGGGTCAAACGGCAGAACAAAGACATCTCTGGGGACTGGTCTAACTCCACCAGTTTCTTGACACTAAGGTCTCTCATTTCCTGCTCAATCTCACCCAGGGAAAGCCCCGGCGTCTTCTCAGAGATTGCCGCGGCATCAATGGGCCAATTTATTTTATTTTCCTGGTCTTGCACTACCGCATACATTGCTTTCAAAATTCTGCTCTCTTTGGCCATATTCTTCCGTTTTAAACAAGTGGTTTCAAAATGAATCCTGGAGGAGACCTGCCCCCTCCTCCCCTGCATGTACGGATGCCGGACAAGGAGGATTATAATTCAAGCTGGACACTCCCCTATGGTCACCCTGAAAGGATCTTGTGGGCGTACTGGAAAGGCTTTTAATAAACGCTACTACTGCTCACTCACAGGATCTTTCCAAGATGACATATAGGTAAGAGAATGCCCTCCTATCCATCCATCCGCAGGTTGTTTACTGGGTTGAGCGTGGCTGCTTTAAGCGCTTGGAAGCTCACCGTCAGGAAGGCGGCCAAACCGGCCAGGAGCACCGCGGCCGCAAAAAACCAGTACGGAATATCAATGCGGTAAGCAAAATCTTCCAGCCACTTCCGCATGGCGTACCAGGCAAGTGGCATCGCAATTAGGGCGGCAAAAAGAACCAGTTTGAGGAAGTCTCTGGACAGTAAGGTTACAATGGAAGAAGTCTCCGCGCCCAGGATTTTCCGGATACCGATTTCTTTTTTCCGGCGCTCGGCCGCGTAGGCCGCCAACCCAAACAGTCCCAGACTTCAGACAAAGATGGCGATGCCCGTGAGTCAGCATCGGTCTCATACTCTTTAGAGAAAGGCCGCCCGGCCAATACCTTTACATCAAGGGTGTTCAGGTAATTGAGATCCACCATCAGCATACTTACCCCCTGGGGACGTTCTTGGGCAAATATGAGCTTTAAGAACTTTGAAGGAAAACTCATTCTCCGGATTGTTCTGTTACTGCTCACCTATCGTCCTTACCTTCGCAACTGCAGTCGCTCCGGAAAGGATTCAACCAGATCAACAGCACGTTCCTGACCATCAACAAGGAAAAAGAAACCCAACACCAGCAACGCATTCTGGAACTGGTAAATTCAAAAGACATATTGCCGCCTAATCAAGGAAATTCCCCCTGGAGGATTGCCCAAACGAGCGATGAGGCAGTGAGCGAAGCTCATAAAGAGGGGTGTTTACAAAGGAGAACTTGCACTGCAGATAAGTACGGACAGGTCGCGACCTGTCCTCACGCATTCCTGGTCATAACGTTTGGAGGAGATATTCCCTTTCTTTTTTCATGGTAAAGGATTTGGTAATGGCCAGCGCATAGGACAGGTCGCGACCTGTCTGTACTTATCTGCAAAAGTAAATTCCTCTTAACGCCACTTTTTACAGGCAATTAGCAATAACGATTCGTTTTCAACCTCTTTTCACAAAATCAGCCCTAAAACCACCTTCTTCCCATTCTCTCAATCCTTCAATCTCTCAGTAACCGCCACATAGCCAGCAACCCAAACAGCGGCCCGAGGGCCAGAAACAGAAACCAGTAGGTAGGTGCCACCTTCCCCTGCAAGCTGCGCAGGAACTGGATGCTAACAATGGTAATGGCAAAGCCGAGGGAATTGACAATGGTGAGCGCGGTTCCTTTGGCCTGGGCGGGGGCGTTCTGCGCCACCAACGTGGAGAATTGCGGCGAGTCCATGACCACGGCCAAGCCCCACACCAACAGCAAGCTTAGAAAGAGAGACAAGTTCAACTGCAGGAGCCACGGCGAAAGCAGACAGCACCCCATAGAAATGGCCAAAGCTCCGAACGCAGTTCTGCCGCTCCCGATACGGCCGGAAAGATAACCGCCCGCCACGCACGCCACGGCCCCTATCGCAATGATGGTAAAAGACAGCAAAGGATTGTTGAGCGGGGTTTCTGGATGCTCCTCGGCGTACAAGGCCAGGATAACGGGTACAAAAGCCCAGAACGTATACAGTTCCCACATGTGCCCGAAGTACCCGAACGCGGCCGCCCTGAAGTCTTTTTGCTTGAAAATATGGAAAAAGGCCGTGAAATCTGGCTGGCTGCTTCGGCTCCTGAACGGGCCATCTGGCACCAGCAGAAACAAACCCAGTCCGCCCAGCACGGCCAAGCCCGAGGTGGCCCAAATGACATACCGCCATGGCAGCCCCTGGGTGAGGCTTTTGAGCAGGTGCGGAAACGCCGTGCCCAACACCAAGGCACCCACTAAGAACCCCAGCGCCTTGCCCAATCCTTTCTGGTGGTAATCTGCGGCTATTTTCATGCCCACCGGGTAAATACCGGCCAGGCAAAAACCCGTAAGAAACCGGGACAGCAGCAACGTGGAAAGCCCCTCGGCCCCCAGCAAACTCACGTTAAATCCCGCACCCACCACCGCGCACACCAGAAACACGGTAGACGGCGAGAACCGGTCTGCAATGGTGAACACGGCAAACACCAACGTACCCAGAATAAAGCCCAACTGCACCGCCGAGGTCAAATGGCTGAGCGAACTGGCCTCCAACTGAAACTGCGGAATCAACTCAGGCAGCACCGCATTGCCCGCAAACCACAGCGAGGTGCAGGCAAATTGCGCCAGGACGATGGTGGGGAGAATGTGTTTGGGGATGCTTTGGCTGCTCTTCAAAAGATTAGATGATTGTCTCGAAAGCGAAATAATAGATATAGGCTACTCTGAGGCTGAACTGAGTAGCCGTACTTGTACTTCAATCTACGAAGGTTTCTTTGATCACCGCTTTGCAAGCAGCTATCTCCGTTGCATTCAGTTTTTCCAGCACTTTTATGATCCTGACTTTATCAATGGTTCTGATTTGGTCAATGACTACCCACCCCGTCTGTTTGTTGTGTTTCACCTGCACGCGGGTAGGATAAAGGCGGCTTTTGGTGGTCATGGGCGCCACCACGACGGTTCTCAGGTGGTGGTTCAATTCATCGGGCGACACCACTACGCAGGGCCTTGTTTTCTGGATTTCGCTGCCCATGGTAGGGTCTAGGTTCACCAACACGATCTCATATTGGTTTATGTCCATTCCTCGAAGCTTTCTTCCCCGAACACATCATCTAGCAAGAGTTGGTCTTCTCCCTTCTCGTGCATTTTCTGGAAGGCCTGGCCCCACCCTTTCCGTGGTGCCTCCACCGGTTTCAGCACAATCTGCCCTTCTTCCAGAATAAGCTCCACTTTGTCTTTGATGTTGTACCTCTCCAAAATAGACTTCGCCAACCGGAGCCCTTTTGAATTCCCTATTTGAATGATGGATACTTCCATGGTGCTTCTGTTATGTAGTTACAAAGTTATTACATAAACGTTTGGCATCAAGATATAGTTTGATGAACATCAATTGTATGTGGCTGTCGGTACTAAACAGGTAGTATTTCAAAGTTCTTCAATCTGGCAAGTGAAAGTTCTGGCATGTCTTATTTTTGTAATGATAGTTTTAGTTAATGAAGCTGTTTAGAGTTTTGCGCCTGTTTTCCTGAAAACACCCTGAAAACGGCGGTACAAGCGGATGCTTGCGGCAGTATGCCAATAACGGCCTCTTGTTTTTGGCCTGTTTTCATAAAAGTAGCCTAAAAACGATGGCATTGGCTGACGCTTGCCCCAGAGGAATTGCTTTAAATGCCGGTTCATGAAAAACTCTAAACAGGTTCAATTATCTGAGTGGGAGGCTCCAAGAATTCTTGAACAGTCTTCCACTTTTTTAGGCAAACCCCTAATGTTAATGGCTTACCAAATTTTCAGGTTTTTTATCTTTTGCTTTTACCCTAAAAATTTGTTATGATGTAAAAAAATAATTTATGAAAGAAATTGAGAACCCGTGGCAGAATTTACCACATCTTCCACCCTATGTTTTGCCTCAAGATAAAGAAGTGGTCGAAGCTTATAACCTTAATAATATAAATACAACCTATAAATTGAGAGTGGATGTGATGCCAGTGCCCTTTATTGGAGATGTAAAAAATAGTGAAATTGTAATTTTACTAGCGAACCCAAAATTCGTAGATGAATGGGTGGAAATAGAACGAAACCATCCAATAGTTAGAGAAAAATATTTAAAGGTTTTTGCGCATAACAGTGATTTCCCATTCTTTTGTTTAGACCCAAGTTTAAAATTTGGAAACGAATATGGTTTAGGTGAAAAATATTGGCGTGATAGATTGAAGGATTTAAATGACTACTATAATTCGGAGGATGAAGTCTTAAAGAAGATTTCCGTTATTCAATTTAATCCTTATAGTTCAGTTAATTTTAAATCAACAAAAAAGCTTAGTTCACAAGATTATAATTTCTATTTAGTAAGAAAGGCAATCGAAAGAAATGCCAAAATCATTTTAGCAAGAGGAAAGAAACTATGGCTGAAAAATGTCCCAGAATTGCAGTATTACCCATATTTAACACTAAAGAGCCATATAAACACATATCTTTCTAAGCAAAATTGTCCTGACTTATTCAAAAATTCAAATAACATGAAGAAAAACGATTCGGAAGGAATTCAAAACTTTACAGTATACCCTATAAGAAAAAACAAAGACGAGGATTACGACACTCTTATCATTAGTGGCAGCGGAAGAAGTTTTTCAAACTGCAAGCTGGAAGTTAGCGAAGGAGTTGCAATTTTTAGGAGTAAGTCTAATGAAGTCGAAGGAGTATTTTCTTTAAATAAATTTTTTATCATTAATGATTATTCGTAAAAATTAGAAAATTATAATTGATAATTCCTTTATCGCTTAATAACAAAACCAGCAAAACAACATGCTGCATGTTGTTTTGCTGGTTTTGTTAGCCATTACACCGCCACCGGCGCCTTAATCCCCGGCCACGGCTGATACTCTTCCAGCGTGAAATCCTCAAAAGAAAACCCGAAAATATCTTTCACCTCAGGGTTCAGTTTCATCTTGGGCAGTGGGCGCGGCTCGCGGGAAAGCTGAAGCTCGGTTTGCTCCAGGTGGTTCGTGTAGAGGTGCGTGTCGCCGCCCGTCCAGATGAATTCGCCGGGTTCCAGGTCGCAGACTTGGGCCACCATCATGGTGAGCAGCGCGTAGGACGCAATGTTGAAGGGCACACCCAAAAAGACATCCGCACTACGTTGGTAGAGCTGGCAGCTTAGTTTGCCGTCGGCTACGTAGAACTGGAAGAACGCATGGCAGGGCGGCAGTTTCATGTTGTTCACCTCGGCCACATTCCAGGCACTCACAATCAGGCGGCGCGAGTCGGGGTTGCGTTTGATCTGGTCAATGACCTGGGTGATCTGGTCAATGTGGCCGCCGTCGGGCGTGGGCCAGGAACGCCACTGCGACCCGTACACCGGCCCCAGGTCGCCGTTTGCATCGGCCCACTCGTTCCAGATGCTTACGCCCCGCTCCTGCAGCCAGCGCACGTTGGTTTCGCCGCGCAAAAACCACAGCAGTTCATAGATGATCGACTTGAGGTGCACCTTCTTGGTGGTCACCAACGGGAAACCTTCCTGCAGGTTAAACCGCATCTGGTGGCCGAACACACTAAGCGTACCGGTGCCGGTACGGTCTTCTTTCTTCACGCCGTTGTCCAGAATGTGGCGCATCAAATCTAGGTAAGCCTGCATATGTTTAAGTAGGAATTGAGAATTAGGAATGGGTGCTTCAAGATAGGAAAAAGTGGACATTCGGTTAGCCGAAGATAGAAACTACTTTCCCACAAAAAAGAACGGTAGACCCATGTTGGTGTAGTAGCCGCTTCTGAAATTACGTAGTTTTCAGCTACTTTCAGGAAAATAGCCTTAAAAAGAAGTACTTATACGCGCATCCATCTTTTTGCTCCTGCCGTTGGAGAAGGAGCTACGGCACCTCCCATTTCCTGTCTATATGGAGGCACCAAACCAAAGAACCTTACCTATGAGAACATTTTTGCTGATAACGCTTCTGGCGGGCGCGCTCCTGTCTTGCCAGAAGAAATCAGAGACCGCCACGGCCGCCAACGTCGCCGACAATCCCCAACTGGCCACCTTGTTTGAGAAATACTGGGATCAGAACGCCCGGTTCTTCCCCCTGGAGGCCACCGCCCAAGGCGACAACCGCTACAACCACCTGTTGCCCAATGACAACACCAAATCTTTCCGCGACAGCCTCCAGACGTTCTACCAGCAGCACCTGGATCAGCTGCACCAGTTTGACCGCGCCAGCCTGAATGCGAACGACCAAACCAGCTATGACATCTTTCAGTACGAGATGCAAACCCGGCTGGAGGGCCTCAAGCTGAATACCTGGATGATGCCCTTTCAGCAGTTCTGGGGCTTGCCGCTCACCATGGGGCAACTGGGTTCGGGCACCGGAAACCAGCCGTTCAAGACCACCAAAGACTACGAGAACTGGCTGGGCCGCGTGCAGGGCTTCACCGTCTGGGCCGACAGCGCCATCGCCAACTTCCGCCAAGGCATGGCCGCCGGGGTGGTGTTGCCCAAAACACTGGTGACCAAAATGATTCCGCAGATGCAGAGCATGGTCGTCACCGACCCCACCAAAAGCCTGTTTTACGGCCCCATCCAGAACTTCCCTGCCGAGGTTCCCGCCGCTGACCGCCAGCGCCTGACCCAAGCGTACCAACAGGCCATTACAACCCAACTGGTACCCACGTATCAGAAACTAGCCACGTTCCTGCAACAGGAATACCTGCCCAAAGCCCGCACCAATACCGGCATCAGTGAAATTCCGGGGGGCGGAGACCTCTACAAATACTACGTCAAGTACTGGACTACCACCGATAAATCTGCCGGTGACATCTACAAAACCGGTCAGCAGGAAGTGAAGCGCATCAATGCCGAAATGGTGAAGGTGAAAGACCAGGTGGGCTTCAAAGGAGACATGGCCGCATTCTTCACCTACCTGCGCAGCAACCCCAAGTTCACCCCGTTCAAAACGCCCGAGGAAGTCCTGAACGCCTTCCGCAGCATCCAGGCCAAGATTGAGCCTAACCTTTCTAAGATGTTCGGGCGCACGCCTAAAACACCTTTTGAGATAAGACAAACCGAAGCCTTCCGGGCCGCCTCCGCCTCTGCCGAGTACAACCAAGGCTCGCCAGACGGCACCCGCCCCGGTATCTTCTACGTGCCCATCCTAAACGCCGAGGAGTTCGCCACCACCTCGGGCATGGAGTCGCTGTTCCTGCACGAAGCCATTCCAGGCCACCACTACCAAATCTCGCTGCAGCAGGAAAACGAGCACCTGCCTAAGTTCCGCCGCTTCAGCTGGTACGGGGCCTACGGCGAAGGCTGGGCGCTCTACACCGAATCCCTGGGCAAAGAACTGGGCCTCTACACTGATCCCTACCAGTACATGGGTGCCCTGGGCGATGAAATGCACCGTGCCGTGCGCCTGGTGGTAGACGTGGGCATGCACACCAAAGGCATGACCCGCGAAGAAGCCATCCAGTACATGCTGGACAACCAGCCCATCTCCGAAGAAGGTGCCATCGCCGAGATTGAGCGCTACATGGCCATCCCCGGACAGGCCCTCTCCTACAAAACCGGCCAGCTTAAAATCAAGGAACTCCGCGAGAAATACCAGAAAGACCTAGGCGACCAGTTCAAACTCGCCTCCTTCCATGATGAACTGCTAAAGGACGGGAACATGCCTTTGAGTATCATTGAGCAGAAAATGGACGACTGGGCGAAGCAGCAGAAACCGCAGTAAAGCTTCGGTTTGATTGAGAAGATTTTTGTACAAAGAAAGCCCGCGGCATAGTTGCTGCGGGCTTTCTTGATTGTGATAGAACTAACGCTCAACTTTTAAATCACCCCCTTTTCTCCAGCAGATACTCCCCCTTTGAAGGGGGTGAAGGGGATGTTTACACCCGCCGGTCACACGCATTCCATCGCCATTGGCACAGACGCGCGTAAGACCTTCGGACACTACGAGGTCTTCTGAGCGATCGCTACAACGGTGAGAACCACAACTCCCCTCCTAATTTTGGAGGGGTGCCCGAAGGGCGGGGTGGTCAACACTGTAACCTCCAAAGGTAAAATCCTTTAAATCAGAAAAATTTGCTATGTTTATAGGCGTGCACTTTTTCCTGGAAAGTCTGTTTTAGGCCTATTTTTTGCAAAACATCCCCAAAACAGGCTAACATAAATACACCAGAAAACAAGATGCGGAAGGATATTTGAAGGCATCTGTTGTTTTTAGCGTATTTTTGCCAACCCAAACCTGAAACACCACGCGTAAGAAGGCCTAAAAATCTCAAGAACACGTACTTACAGTAGCCTATTATATTTTATGAAGATTGCATACTCTGCCCTGTTCGCTTTAAGTTCGCTGTTTACGGCTGAGTCTATTTCGGCCCAAACGTTGGCAACGCCGCCGACCAGCAGTGCTTCGGCGTCCTCTGCCAAGCAGCAAGACCCTAAACTAGGCTCTAAAGTCAATGCGATTATAAAAAGCCAGAAGCCGCAAAGTACGGCTGCCTCGGCTGCCAAAACCACCCAGACTCCGGCGGTCAAACCAAATCCGGCAACGGCCAAGGCGCAGGCAGACACTAGCCGCCAGAAGCCTTCTGCCGTAACCCAACGGCTGACCAAGGTAGATATGCTCATCACGGAGCGGGAACAGTTGGTGCTCAAGTATGACTACCTCAAAACGCAGGGCAGCAATTTCTGGGGCAAAGCCTCCAAAGAAGATCTGCTGGCCGTGGTGGAAGCCTTGAAAGAGGTTTTGCAGAAAGATGAGCAGATCATTCAGGCGGTAGAGCAGGCCAACCTGGAAACCCGCCGAAGCCTGGCGAAGCGCGCCGCTGAACTGGAGGCGGAAACCAAGAAACTAACCAGTCAGGTACAGGGCGACAAACGGGTGATCACCGACAATATCTATGACCTTAAATCTTCGCTCTCCAATGCCCAGAACCTGCTCAGAAACAAAGACCGGAAGGTAAAAGACCTGGAAGAGCAACTGCAAGCCTCCAAAGACGCCAAATTTGAGCATGATGCCATTGCCGCGTTTTTCGCCATGCTGTGCTTTGTGCTGGTGGGGTACATTTTCAGGCTCAGAAACCAACTGACTACCATCCGGGAAGAGAAACACGCCAAGGCATGAGTGAACGCCTGGTGCCTGCCGCCAAATACCTGACCTATACCGAGGCCATCGGTCTTTACCATGCCCTCACCCAGGTGGGCGTGGTGGCACTGGTCAAAACCTGCGGGCCGCCCAGCCTGCCCTTCGGCGATGGGTTGTATTACCAGTTGCAACTTCAGACGAAAGACCTTGAAACGGCCCAGCCCGTTTTGGAGGAGTTTTCCCAAAAACAGGCCAGAATCAGCGAAGAGCCCCAAACCTGCCCCAGGTGCGGCTCCGTATACGTCTGGCCCGAACGGAATTTAGCCTGGTGGAAGAAGGTGATCTACGCGGGCACCACCGTGTACCAATGCCAGGATTGCCGCCATTCCTTTTTTGCCTAAATCAGACACAAGACGTAAGACACAAGATAAAGGACACAAAATACAAGACGAAGACAAAAGGATTGATACAGTACTGATTTAGTCTTGTGTTTTGTATCCCCCAAGTACATGGATAAAGTTCTGAACGAATTACTAGATGTGCGGGCCCTGCTCAAGCTGGAGCAGGAAGAAGACCGCAAGCAATATCAACTCAAAAACGCCCAAACCAGCATCACGGAGCGCAAGCGTTTGGGCATCTGCTGGTACCCGGTGAACGTTATCAAACAGGAAGTCGGGTTCGGGAACAAGGTAGTGGTGGAGCTGGAGCGCATCTCGGGCCGTGACCAACTGCACATGTTCCAGGCGGGTTCCTCGGCGGCTTTGTTCACCAACGGCGAAGGCGGTACCCTCAACGGCGTGGTGCTGGAAGTGAAGCGCAACAAACTGCGCCTGGCCACCTCCAAAGAAGACCTCCCTGACTGGATTGAAGGTGGTTCGCGCCTGGGCGTTGAGCTGACCTTTGACGAGGTGAGCTACCGCGAGATGGAGTTCGCGCTCATGAAAGTGATGGAGGCCCAGAAAACCCGCTTGGCCCAACTCCGCGACATCATCTTGGGTGCCGAGCCCGCCATCTTCCACCGCGAGAAGAACTTCACGCCTATTGCCTCGCTCAATGATTCGCAGAATGCGGCGGTCAAGAACATGGTGCAGGCCAAAGATGTCGCCATTATCCACGGGCCTCCGGGCACCGGCAAAACCACCACCTTGGTACAGGCCATTCTGCACACCTTGCAGGTCGGCGAACGCAAACTGCTAGTCACCGCTCCCAGCAATACCGCCGTAGATTTACTCACCGAGAAACTGGCTGAACACGGCGTGAACGTCATCAGAATCGGGAATCCGTCTAGGGTGTCTGAGGTGCTTTTGGAGCACACCCTGGATTCCCAGATCATGCACCACCGCGACTACAAGCAACTGAAAAAGCTCCGGAAAACGGCACAGGAATACAAAGCCATGGCGGGGCAGTACAAGCGGAACTTCGGGCATGAAGAGCGGCAGCAACGCCAAATCATGAAAGAAGAAAGCAAGCGTATTCTGTCCCAGGCCGATGACATAGAAGATTATATCACCGAGGATTTGCTGGACCATGTGGAGGTCATTACCTGTACCTTGGTGGGCTCGGCGAACCGCGCCATCCGGCATTTGCAGTATGACACCGTATTTATTGACGAGGCCGCGCAAGCCCTGGAACCCGCCTGCTGGATTCCCATCACCCGCGCCAACCGCGTGGTACTGGCCGGTGACCACCACCAGTTACCGCCTACCGTGAAATCCATTGTGGCCGAACGCGGCGGCTTGGCCCGAACCTTGTTTGAGAAGTGCGTGGAGCGCCAACCCGAAACGGCCGTGATGCTGACCACCCAGTACCGCATGCACCAGGACATTATGGGCTTCTCCAACGGGCAGTTTTACCGCGGCGAGTTGCAGGCCCACGAAAGCGTGCGCACCGCCACCTTGCCCGACGTGCATCCGGTTTTTGAACCCGGTCTAGTAGTGGAGTTCATTGACACGGCCGGGTGCGGGTTCAACGACCAGACCATTGGCGAAGGCAGCAGTACCGCCAACCCAGAGGAGGCCGATGTGCTCATCAAGCATTTGCTGAACCTGCTCACGCCGTATGAACCCATTCCCAAAGACGAACCGCTCCCTGAGAAGCCGCTGCGCATTGGCATCATTTCGCCGTACCGCGCGCAGATCAATTACCTCAATGACCAGGTAGAGCATCAGCCTAAGTTGGCGGCTTTACAGGCCAGACGGCTGTTATCGGTGGGTACGGTAGATTCTTTCCAGGGGCAGGAACGCGACATTATCTACATCAGCATGGTGCGCAGCAACCCTGAGGGCGAGATTGGATTCTTAGCCGACATGCGCCGCATGAACGTGGCCATGACCCGCGCCAAGAAGAAAATGGTGATTGTGGGCGACAGCGCCACTCTGGGGCAACACGCTTTCTACCAGCAGTTTTTAACTTACGCTGAGAACATTGGTGCGTACCGCAGCGCCTGGGAACTGCTCTCACCAGAAACGGAATAAATCCTTTGGCGCGTCTGCTTCGTAGGAGGTTTTTAGAGGCGATTTTACAGAAACAGCCTCTAAACGGAAATGAAGTGTAGGCCTTCCGCGTGGTGAAAAGCGGCAAAAGGCAGCAATCTTTCCGTAGAATGTATATTTTTACACTTGATCATTCATTAACCTATCACCAAATGAAAATAGAAGAGAACAAAGTGGTGTCGCTCACCTACGAGCTACGCGTGACCGACGAAGCTGGCGAAGACACCCTGGTAGAGACCGCCGACGCAGAAAACCCGATGGTCTTTTTGTTTGGTGTGAGTGGCCTGCCCGAGAAATTTGAGCAGGAACTGGAAGGAAAAGCGGCCGGTGACTCCTTTAAATTTACCGTGGCCTCTGAAGACGGTTACGGCGATCTAGACGAATCTGCCGTGGTACCCGTGCCTAAAAACGTGTTTGAGGTAGAAGGCAAAATTGACGACGAAATGGTACAGGTAGGCAACTACATTCCCATGTCAGACAACGAAGGCAACCACATGCAAGGCCGCATTGTGAGCGTAGAGGCAGACCACGTGCTCATGGACTTCAACCACCCCCTGGCCGGCATGGACATGCACTTTGAAGGCACCGTCATTGACGTACGCGAAGCCACCCAGGAAGAAATCTCCCACGGCCACGTACACGGCGCCGGCGGACATCACCACTAGAATTTATTAAGAATTTCAAATTCAGAAAGCCAGTCCTTTGTAGGATTGGCTTTTCTGTTTTAGGGCTGTTTTACAGGAATCAGGGGTAAAACAGCATTTCAATTATGGCGGCTATGGCGCGGAAGTTACTTCCGTGACTTTAGAGAATGCGTTAAGAAAGTCACGGAAGTAACTTCCGCGCCATAGTGGTGTTTTAGAATCGTTTTAAGGTAATCAGGCTCTAAACAGCATTTGTAAGGGCAATCCCTTGTGGTTGCCCTTTACGTTACCAACCGCATTAGGGCAACCACAAGGGATTGCCCTTACATCTTAATTAACGCAATCTGTTCCGCTACATACGCCTGCAACTCGGGAAAGAACTGCTCGAACTCGTGCAGGTAAAAAGGGTAATGGCGTTCCAGCTCTTCGCCCGCGTTCTCCATTCCTGATTCAAACGGGGTGCGGCGGCTGAGACCGGTTAAGGCGCGGGAGATGCCGGAGATCTGGGCGTAGGATACGAGCCAGTTCTGGCTCACCATGTAGGGTAGAAAATGCTGCACCCGCTCAGGCAAGAGTTCCGGCTTTTGCTGAATATGAGCGTACGCGGCAGCAGCAAATTCTGGTAAAGGAAGCGAACTGTACGAGTGAAAGGTAGACGCCAGGAAATGGTCATAGAAGACATCGGCGACCACGCCGGCGTATTTCCGGAATTGGGGCCGTAACCGCGCTTTGGACTGGGCGACAATCGGGTGCGAATCGGTGTAGGCGTCAATGAGGCGGTGCAGTCTGATGCCCTGCTGCACGCGCGGCGGGAAATTGAGAATCTGCGCGCCGCGCACGCCATCGGCAATGAAATTACCCAGGCGCAGGTCGTCATCGTCACCAGACAGAAATAAATGGGCGAGGTAATTCAAAGGTTCGGGTTTAAACCAAAGGTACGTATTCTGGTTAGGAAGGTATGAACCGGCAGCGAAAGGAACCCTACGCCACGCCTAACCGTATTCTTACCGAGTGACACATCACCTAATCTACCTATGGAAAACGCACAAAACCAAAACCGAGGCGACGTCAAAGCCTTGATAGAGAAAATTGAGGAAATCAATACCGCCATGCTGAGCACCGTGGAGCCCGACGGCACCATCCGGTCGCGGCCCATGCGCCACCTGAAAGTGGACGAAAGCGGCGCCATTTACTTCTTTACGGGCTACAACTCCGGCAAAACCGACGAAATCAAGAACGACAGCCACGTGAACCTGAGCTACGCCAAACCCGGCGACCAACTGTACGTGTCGGTGTCTGGTACGGCGCAGGTCTACCGCGACCAGCAGCAGATTGACGACCTCTGGAACCCGTTCATGAAATCCTGGTTCCCCGAAGGAAAAGAAGATCCCAACATCGGTATCCTGAAAGTAACCGTTGACCAGGCCGAGTACTGGGATTCGCCCAGCAGCGCGGTCGTGCACTTGTACGGCGTGGTGAAAGCCGCCATCACCGGAGAACCTGCCCGTCCGGGCGAAAACAAAAAGATTAACTTATAGGTTAGAGATTAGAAAGGGAGTTTCGGCTCCCTTTTTTTATGCCGGGGCGGGAGTTTGCTCTACTTCCGTTTTTGGGCTACTTTTAAGAAAACTGGTCTAAAACCCTCTACCCTAACTTCGGCTTGGCACCTTCCGCTCCTTCTTCTCCTGCGCGCACCACCCTCACCCTGTTTGGCGTAAAACCCGGTCATTGGCGGTGGGGACTGGCCCAGATGGGAACCTCGGTGCGACCCTTGCAGCAGGTAAAGGGTCTCCGGTTTTTCAAACTGTTGGGCAGCGGCCAAGGCCGAGGGTTTAGCCTGAAACCCAACTTTTACCGTTATGGCTTAATGGCTACTTGGGACAGCCCTTCCGCCGCCCAGGATTTTTTTGAAGGCCATCCCCTCCTAGAAGAATACCGACAACATACGTTTGAGCAGTACACGCTAACCTTGCAGCCCTTGCAGGCGCATGGCTTGTGGAGCGGCCAGAATCCATTCACCCAGGAAACGCACCCAGCTCCAGCCGGTGCCCCCATTGCGGTGCTTACCCGCGCCTCTATCCGGCTGACGAAAGCCATCGATTTCTGGATAAATGTACCCAAAGCCAGCGAAAGCTTGGACAACGCTGAGGGCTTGCTAGGCTCCATTGGCTTGGGCGAAGCTCCTTTGGTCAGACAAGCCACGTTCAGCCTCTGGCGCGACGAAGCCAGCATGAAAGCCTACGCCTACCGCCAAGCCGCGCACCGCGAAGTCATCAAACGCACCCGTTCGCAGGGTTGGTATTCTGAGGAAATGTTCGCCCGTTTTACGCCTCTTTCCAGTGAGGGTACCTGGAACGGCGTTGATCCACTGGCGGGGTTGCTATAGGCCGTAGGCATAGACACTCGTAGGAGCTGCGCGCACTACGAGGTCTTTGAGTAAGGCATTTTCAAGTTAATACCTGGTTTTCCCTTCTATTCCAACTGTACTATACTGCCCTTGATAAAAATCGTCTAACTCTACCCTTCTCTCAAGGAAAAGGAACTATCCTTAGCATTTTTAACCTGTTTTCAGAAAAAGAGACAAAAAACACGTGCTAATTCTTTAGCCTCAGCGTTATCGCTGGCTCAAAAGACCTTATAGGGTGCGTAGCTCCTACGAGTGTCTATGCCAACTGCTAAAGAAAATCCTTACTTTTGCCATAGGCCTACTTAGGACTTTTGAACTTGTACCCAATACCTGAACCTATACCCATGTCAGAGTACGACTACCGATCCATTGAGCAGAAGTGGCAGCGCTTCTGGAGCGAAAACAAAACCTTCAAGACCGAAATAGACACGAGCAAACCCAAGTTCTATTCCCTGGACATGTTCCCGTATCCGTCGGGCGCGGGGCTGCACGTAGGGCACCCGCTGGGCTACATCGCCTCTGACATTGTGAGCCGGTACAAGCGCCTGAAAGGGTTTAACGTGCTGCACCCCATGGGGTTTGACTCGTTCGGCTTACCCGCTGAGCAGTACGCCATCCAGACCGGGCAGCACCCGGCCGTGACCACCAAGCAGAACATTGCCCGCTACATTGAGCAGCTGAACAACCTGGGTTTCTCCTTTGACTGGGACCGTGAAGTGCGTACCTCTGACCCAGATTACTACAAATGGACGCAGTGGATTTTCATGCAGCTGTTCAACAGCTGGTACAACTACGCCACTGACAAAGCTGAGCCAATAGAAACCTTAGTAGCAGAGTTCAAAATGCGAGGCAACACCCACGTAAACGCTGCCTGTGACGAAGACACGCCGCACGTAACCGCCGATGCCTGGGCCAGATTATCTGAGAAAGAGCAGCAGGATCTGTTGCTGAAATACCGCCTCACGTTTTTGTCTGAGGCCGTGGTGAACTGGTGCCCGCAATTGGGAACCGTATTGGCGAATGACGAGGTAAAAGACGGTGTATCGGAACGGGGCGGTTACCCGGTGGAGCGCAAACTCATGAAGCAGTGGATGATGCGCATCACGGCCTACGCCGAGCGTCTGCTGCAAGGTTTGGACACCATTGACTGGCCCGAGCCGGTGAAAGAGATGCAACGTAACTGGATTGGGAAATCTATTGGGGCCGAACTGCGCTTCCAACTGGACGGCCACGAGCATAAGCACATCACCGTGTTCACCACCCGCATTGACACCATCTTCGGCGTTAGTTTCGTGGTTTTAGCACCGGAGCATGAGTACGTAGCAGAACTCACCACGCCCGAGCAGCGCACCCAGGTGGAAGAATACGTGACCTGGGCCAAGAACCGCTCAGAGCGCGACCGCATGTCTGACGTGAAAACCGTTACCGGAACTTTCACGGGTGCCTACGCCATCAATCCTATTTCCGGGGAGAAGATCCCGGTTTGGATTGCTGATTACGTGCTGGCAGGCTACGGAACCGGTGCGGTCATGGCCGTTCCCGGCCATGATACCCGTGACTACGCCTTCGCGAAGAAATTCAACCTGCCCATTCCGGAAGTGGTAGCCGGAGGCGACCTTTCCAAGGAAGCCTTCGCCGCCAAGGAAGGGAAAATCATCAACTCCGGTTTCCTGAACGGACTGGAAGTGAAAGACGCCATTAAAGCCGGTATACAACGTGCCGAGGAACTGGGCGTAGGCAAAGCCCGCATCAACTACAGAATGCGCGATGCCGTGTTCGGCCGTCAAAGGTATTGGGGTGAACCCGTGCCGGTGTATTACAAAGATGATATTCCGGCGTTGCTGGAAGAAAGTGACTTGCCGTTGGTGTTGCCCGAGGTAGATGCCTACTTGCCCACTGAAACGGGCGAGCCACCGCTGGGCCGGGCGCAAGACTGGAAATACCGCGGCGAATACGAATACGAGTTGAGTACCATGCCCGGTTGGGCCGGTTCCAGTTGGTACTGGTACCGCTACATGGACCCGAAGAATGAGGGCGCTTTCGCCAGCAAAGAAGCCATTGCCTATTGGCAGAACGTGGACTTATACATTGGTGGCTCAGAGCACGCTACGGGTCACCTCCTTTACTCCCGCTTCTGGAACAAGTTCCTGTTTGACCTCGGGCTGGTGAACCAGGAAGAGCCGTTCAAAAAGCTCATCAACCAGGGGATGATTCAGGGTCGGTCTAACTTTGTGTACCGCATCAAGGACACCAACACGTTCGTGTCACACGGTCTCAAAAACGAGCACGAAGTAACAGCGCTGCACGTGGACGTGAACATCGTGGAGAATGATGTATTGGACTTAGACAAATTCAAAACCTGGCGTCCTGATTTCGCTGATGCAGAGTTCATCTTGGAAGAGGGTAAATACGTGGTGGGTGTAGAAATTGAGAAAATGTCTAAGTCGAAGCACAACGTGGTGAACCCCGATGACTTAGTTGAAAGATATGGTGCCGATACCCTGCGTATGTATGAAATGTTCCTGGGGCCATTGGAGCAGTTCAAGCCTTGGAACACCAACGGCATGGACGGCGTGTACAAGTTCCTGCGCCGCTTCTGGAAACTGTTCTTTGATGAGCAAGGCAACTTTGCTGTTATTGAGGAACAATCCACTCCGGCCGAGCTGAAGTCGCTGCACAAGACCATTAAGAAAGTGGAGGAAGACATTGAGCGTTTCTCCTTCGGAACCAGCGTGAGCCAGTTCATGATCTGCGTGAACGAGCTGACGGCCTTGAAAACGAAGAAACGCGCCATTCTGGAGCCCTTGACCATCGTGCTTGCCCCTTACGCGCCGCACATTACGGAGGAGCTTTGGAGCCGACTGAGCCATACCGAAAGCATCACGTATGCCGCCTACCCTGCCTGGAAAGAGGAATTTCTCACCGAGAGCACCTTTGACTACCCTATTTCCATCAATGGCAAGGTGAAAACCAAACTCACCTTCGACCTGAAAACGTCCAAAGAAGACGTGGAGAAGGAAGTACTCGCTTCTGAGCAGGTGCAGAAACTATTGGAGGGCAAACCGGTGAAGAAAGTGATAGTGGTGCCCGGTAAAATCGTGAACGTGGTGATGTAACGTTTTGGGGCTGTTTTTCTGAAATAAGTCCCAAAACGGTTCTTCTTGCAAAAGCCTGTCTCTGAAAAGAGCAGGCTTTTGCTTTTAAGTACCGAGACAGCATTACTCTAACCTATTTGTCCTCCTGAAAGGATCTTGTGGGCGAACTAGAATAGCTTTGATGGAGCGCTATTGCCGTTCGCCACCAAGATCCTTCCAAGAGGAAGACAAAAGAGTAGGACAACTAATTTTGTCTGCATACTTACTTTGGTAATGAAGAGTATTGAATCTCTGGTAGTTTTTGAAAAGTAGTGGCAAACTAAATCAGAATACTCGCTCGCGGGACGCGAGCGAGTGAAATCATTCTGGGTCTCACCAAATTGCGGCCAACTTAACAATTGGTTTGCTAAAATTCCCTATCTTCAACCTATGGTGAAACGGTATAATATCATCCTCGGCATAGCTTTACTAGTAGCAGTGGGCGCAGGTTATTTCTTTAACAAGAACAGATATTTTCATACCACAACTGGTGAGGAAATAAGCCGGACGCTGTACGAAGACCTGGAAGCAAAGAAAGACTGGCAAGTGGAGTGGCACTACAATTATGAAGCTGGGTTCACCGCCGGGTTAAGCACCTTGGGCCTTGGACTCATCTTAACCGGATTAATGAGCCGGAAACGACTTGGTTTTGCCAAAACAGGCCAAATTCAGAAACGGGCTTCCTGATTAACAATTTGATGGACTCACTTCCCACCCATATTATCGCTTCAATGCGTTGACTCTTCCCTTTCGCCGTTGTTGGTGTTATCATCAACAACCTGTAATCTGTTTGAGGTTGACAGAAGTAGGGTATAAAGATTAGTTAATGAGAACATTGGCGCGACAAGCAATCAAATGGAAGCAAAGCACTTTCTCTCATCAACAATCACAAACTCAGCTCCAGCCTCAACTTCTTAGGCAACCCTTGCACCACCAGATCATAAGAATGGTCAATTAACTCAGGCAATAAACCCATGGGGAGAAAAGCCTCTGGGTAGACGGTGTTCCAATGTTTTTTGCTCATGTGGTAGCCGGGCTGAATAGCCGGGTACTGCTCTCTCAGTTCCACCGCCCGTTCCGGGTCGCATTTTAAAGCCACTCCTCCGGCGTAATCAGATAGGCTGCACAAAGCGAACATCTTGCCAGCCACTTTAAATACCAAGGTATCTTGGTCAAAAGGCAAGGTTTCCTCTACGTGGGGTTTACTAAGGCAATATTCTCTGAATTCTTCTATGTTCATGGCAGGGAAGATAAACAAAAAACCACTTGCTCGGGGAACAAGTGGTTCTAAAAATTAGAAATTACTAGCCCTTAGCGGGTCATCAATTTAATGACAAGGTAAATCAACCCGCACAGGAACATGAGCATAGACACCTTGTTGATGGTGTGCATGGTGCGCAGGTTGAAGTTGGTTTTGCGGTTGGGGTCTTTCTTACGGAAGAAGTAGGTGGCCACTTCAGAGAAATCAAATAGTCCTTTCATATATGGCTAAATCTTGAGATTTGTATACGTTTCTATATAACTATATAAGTAGAACAACCTTAAGAAAGGAATGATTTACCTATAATGCAATATATTTCTTAAACCTCTACTCCTACCGGCTCATTCCAGTTTCCGTCTTCCCGTATCAGTTCAATCAATTCATCTACCGCGCGTTCTTCCGGCACCGACTTCTTGATGACCTGCTGGCCGCGGTACAGCGCGATTTTGCCTTTGCCTACGCCTACGTACCCGTAATCGGCATCGGCCATCTCACCGGGGCCGTTTACAATGCAGCCCATGATGCCAATCTTCACGCCTTTCAGGTGATCGGTGCGTTTACGGATCATGGCGGTGGTTTCCTGGAGGTCAAACAAGGTACGGCCGCAGCTGGGGCAACTGATGTACTCGGTTTTGCTCATGCGGGTACGGGCCGCCTGCAGAATCCCGAAGGCCAGTTTGTTCAGGCCTTCCAACGTGAACAGCCAATCTTCTTTGCTGCGGTAACTTACGTCCTGGGTGCTGAGCAAGACGCCATCGCCGAAGCCGTCAATGAGCAAGCCGCCCACATCGGTCGCGGCGTACAGTTGCACCTGCTCATCGGTGAGGTCTTCGTAAGAACGCTTGATGATGACTGGTACCGGCTGTTGCTGGTTCATGAGCCGGATAAAGGCTTTGCGCTGCTCGGGCATGGCGTGTTCGTTCTCCGTTTCCAGAATCAAAACCACGTCCGGCCGATTATGCAGCGTTTCTATGAAATCATTGGTTAACTGGCCTAAAGACACCTGCACAAAGTTGAGCTGCGGATGCCAATTGCTGGCGGTCTCAAACTGAACAGCGGTGTACAAAGGATAACGCTCCTCGCGCTGTTCGGCTTCCAACCAGGCGGTGTAGTCCACAATCTCCTTCAGGCCGTTGGGCAACATAAAGGAAATGGGCGTACTGCCGGTGTACACGTAATCGGTGCCTTGGTCAGACATGTGGAATTTGTCTAAGGCCGCAGAATAAATGTGGCCTACCGGCCGAAGGTCTTCATAGGTGATTTCCTCCAGCCTACTCAGGTCTGCTACTACGCGCGGTACGTTGTGGCCGCCCAGGTTCAGCACCTCGCGGGTTTCGCGGCGATGGTACTGGAACGGATTGTAGGGCAACGTACAAATGGGTTTGATGGGCGTGTGCCCGGCGCGGGTGGCGTAGCGGTCAATCAGCATTTTCGCCACCGGCGCTTCAAATTCCGGGGCTTCGGTGAGCGAAACGCGTACGGTATCACCCAAGCCATCTTCCAGCAAAGTCCCAATCCCTACTGCTGATTTCACGCGACCGTCCTCCCCTTCCCCGGCTTCGGTCACGCCTAAATGCAACGGGTACGGCTGCAAACCTTCCTGTTCCAACTTCTGCACCAGCAAGCGGTAGGCCTGCACCATTACCTGGGTGTTGCTCGCTTTCATGGAAAGCACCACGTCATAATAATGCAGGTCTTCGCAAATGCGCAGGAACTCCAGGGCACTTTCCACCATCCCCAGCGGGGTATCTCCGTAACGGCTCAGAATGCGGTCAGACAGGGAGCCGTGGTTCGTACCTATGCGCATGGCGGTGCCGTACTCTTTGCAGATGTTCACGAGCGGCGTAAAGCGTTCCCTGATTCGGTCAAGTTCGGCTTGGTAAGTAACATCTGTATATTCTATGGTCTGGAATTTCTTTTTATCGGCGTAGTTGCCGGGGTTCACGCGCACTTTCTCTACCAGGCGGGCGGCCGACTCGGCGGCGTTGGGGGTGAAGTGGATGTCGGCGATCAAGGGCACGGTATAGCCGCGGGCACGGAGTTCTTTTTTGATGAGGCCCAGGTTTTCGGCTTCTTTCACGCTGGGGGCCGTGATACGCACGTACTCGCAGCCGGCCTCCACCATCCTGATCACCTGCTTTACCGAGCCCAGGGTGTCCATGGTGTCTACCGTGGTCATGGACTGTACCCTAATGGGGTTATCTCCGCCCAGGGCGAGGTCTCCAATGCGCACTTCGCGTGATTTGCGGCGGGTATAATCGGTGAGGCTGGGGCAATAAATACCGCCTAAGGAAGGAGATTCTGTGTTCATGGGAAATGATGCGTCCATACTTCTTTAACCAATCGCCAAACCAGATTGTTCAGCACAGCTTTTGTAAAAGTACGACGTTTTTTTGAGCTGTGCGGCTCCTGAGGCTTCTGCTTTTCTCTTGCCAACCTCAAGAACTCTTTTCAGGCATAAACCGGGGTTATTTTGGAAAGAATTTAAAAAAAATTATAAATTACCTTTTAAATAGGTAATTTAACATAATAAACTCTAAATCAATTGGTAAACCAAAACGCAAGACGCACAGCAGAACGGGAATAAATTTTTTGTGCACGCTTGAAGGCTGCTGGTAGTCCTAAATTCTCCCTACCGGGGAAACAAGGGCTTCTGTTAGGCGTACAATAATAACCTAAACTTACTCCTACTATGTCTCAACTGTTTTTATCCCAAAGTCAACGACAGGTAACTGCTTTGCTCCGGAAGGCAGGCATGGACAACATTCACATCCCCAACACGATCCAGATTACCCGGGAAACTGCCGAAACCTGGCTGCACCAGGAAATGGAACAGGGCAATCTGCCCCTGGTTTTCCAGATGGTGAAAGGCGAAAGCCTTGAGAAGGACTCACAGCTTTTGTTTGACGAACTAAAAGACATGGTGGTGGCCAAATACATCATGCGTCTGCAAATGAACTACGCAGACGCGTCCAAAACCGCGACCGCCATTCTGCCCTTTGTTCTGAAAGTATTGGTAGAGTTGATGCAGAAGAACCCCATGTTCAGGATGTGGTGGGAAAACCTTGATCTTCGCAAGCACCTGCCCAGTAAAGAAGACATCAAATCAAAAATCAGGACGGTTGGTAAATCCCTTTCGGGAAACCAAGCCTCAGAAAACGGAGCCTTTGCCTAAGGCTCCTTTCTGTTTATCGCCTGTTTTTGGGAAAATGAGCCCAAAACGCCCTTCCGTTTTTTAGGCTGAAAACGAAACGGCTCGCTTTTTACATTATTGCAGCTCTGTTTCCCCTTCCCTTAGTAAAGGATCTTCGGTAGAGGCGTTGGCCTCGCCTCTTTCCTTTAGGCGGTCTATTCGGTTGGCAATGCGGTGATGGATGCGCTCGTCATCTAAATAGGTCTGCTGATCCAGATCAAAATCTGCCGGATTGTACTCTTGCGCCATTTCATGGAGCTGGAAAATGTATAGGTGTCAATTCTGTTGATAGCCTCTGAGACAAACTCGCTGGCATGGTCATTCTCCTCTGAAATCCCTGCTTTCACCTCTTCGGCTTGCCGAATTTCCTGTTGAATGACCTCAGCAGGTGCGTTGCCGGTGATTCGCTCCCTTTCTAACCGTTTTTTGAATTCAGGAATATCGAAGTCCATGGGTGCTGCGTTCTAAAGCCTGTAAAGTCTGTTCTCCAGATACGTGCTATCTTTGAAGGAGTTAAGAAAGAGACCCTAAACTATCCCTTCCGTTCGCCGTAGCACAAACAAACCCTAGCCCCTTTCCCATGCCCGTCCCATTTTTACAAAAGAGCCATGTTCTGGCGACCCAGGTGTTGCGCAAAGCTGGTTTAACTTTCAGCCAGATTCCGCAGGCTATTCAGATTACCCGCCAAACGGTGGAACAATGGCTACAGAAGGAACTAGAGAACGGCAATGCGAAACAAGTATTGTCTGTGCTGAAGGGGCACGTACAGGAGAAAGGCCCTCAATTGCTTTTTGACAAGCTGCAAGACATGCTGCTGCTCAGGCTCATGCTGCACTTAGGCATTAGAGGAGCCCTGGCCACCAACATTGCCACCCTGGTTTTGCCCTTCGTTCTGAAAAGAGTGTTTGAAATGGCCCGTAAAAACCCCCAGATGCAAGCATGGTGGCAGGAACAGGAATGGCGGCAGCAGGTGCCCACGCCGGAAGACCTCAAAGCCCGCCTCAGAAAACTAGGGCAGAATCTCACCCCTACCCGCGACAAACCGACCGGTGATTCCCCGCTCTTTATCTAAGGAGTTGACGTGTACAGGTACGGGATTAGTTACTATTCTATGGGCATCCTGAAAGAAGGCCAAAATAGATAGCTTCATTTGCCCTGCTACTTATCTCCTGATTTATAAATTGTTGGAAAAGCTATGCACCGCAACCCACCCCTACCCCTCCAAGGGGGGGATTTTACCGGGAAGATGAGCGGCTACTTATTTTCTAACGATTCCAGTAATTAAAACCACTCTTCCGGAGTTCCACTCCCAATACCGCTCTTCGGGAGTTCCACTCTGGAAGCAACCTGCCGGGGAGTTCTACTCCCCCTTCTTTTGCCTGTGGTTCCCGGCGGAGTGGAACTCCCGAACCTGCCTGCAATGAACTTTTCCCTACAGATTAGCCCAGGAGGGGGAATCTCTTATAAGAAGCCAGAGGGAAGGCAGGTGCTAATGCGCAAAAAGAGACCAATTAGGATAGTAATACTACTTTTCAGAGGTTTTTAGTCCGGCTGCTTTCAGGTCTTTGTAAGCGCCAATGTTGTAGACATTGGTGAAACCTGCCTCTTTCATCTGCTTCAGGGCTTGTCCGCTGCGGTTACCAGAGGCGCAGTAGAGATAGTAGGTTTTCTTTGGATTCCACCCAGTAAATTCTTTGCTGAACTGGCCACCTCTAAAATCTGAGTTCTTCGCATTCTTCAAATGTCCGCTCTGGAATTCCTCTGGCGTGCGCACATCCACCAGAACTCCCTTCTCTTTTTTACTTAGTTCCTGATATTGAGAAGGAGCCACTACAGCGGTAGGGTTTTCCTGCGCCCAAAGAGGCTGCGCGCAAAACAAGACGAAAGCAAAGAGTAACTTTTTCATAGATCAAAGATGGCTGGAATGTCCTTTCTAAGCAACAACTGATTTGACGTTTGAAGGGTTCAGGAGAATATCGCATCTAGAGAAGCAAGCCCCCCCTTTGTCATCTTGGAAAGATGACAAAGGGGGGGCAAGTATCTGCTTATTAGGCTACTTTTATAAAAACAGGCCAAAAACAAAGGGTTTATCTGTACACTGCCGCAAGCAGATGCTTGTACCTTCGTTTTCAGGCTGTTTTTATGAAAACAGCCTGAAAACTCTAAACAGCTTCTAGATCATATTCCCAAAGGATTATATTTACTTGAAATATTTTTGAACCTCAGGCAACCGAATCTGGAGGCGGTGCATCTATCATTACAAACAGGCAAAAATTATCGCTTAAACAACTACCACCCGTGAATGAGTCAGAACTGGTACTAGCACTGCAGAAAGGCGATGCCAAAGCCCAGCGAATCTTGTACGACCGCTACGCCGGCCCCATGATGGGGGTTTGTATGCGGTACCTCAAGAATGAGATGGATGCCGAGGAAGTCTTGATCAACGGGTTCATGAAAGTGTACCAGCACGTAGACAAATTTGAGCAGAAAGGAAGCTTTGAAGGCTGGGTTCGCCGGATCATGGTGAACGAGGCGCTGCAGCAACTGCGCAAGCAGGAGCCCATGCACCTGGCCATCGACAAAGAGCATATCCACCTGGCCTCAGAAGACGCCACGGCCGACAGTGACATGAGTGCCGAGGAAATGCTGGAGTTGCTACAAGACCTACCGGCCGGTTACCGGGCCGTCTTCAACCTGTACGCCATTGAAGGCTACTCGCACAAAGAGATTGCCGACATGCTCCACATCAGTGAAGGTACTTCCAAATCGCAGTTAAGTAAAGCCCGGGCCATGCTGCAACGCATGCTGGCCCAGCAAGGAGTAGTAATCGCCCTCTAAACAGACCAAGACGATGAGCGCAGAAGATTTAGATAAATTATTTAGAGATAAGCTGAAGGACAAACCGGTAGCCCCCAGCAATGATGTTTGGGAGCGCATGCAAGCCCGCATGCAACAGGCCGCGCAGCAGGAAACCCCCAATCCGTTCCTGGTTCCGGCCGCGGCCGAACAGAAAGAAGAACGTGGTACCGTAAGAATGTGGTATTACTCGGCCGCTGCTGCGGTGACCATGCTGCTGGGCGTTGGTCTTTGGGTAAACCGTGACATAGACCCGCTGCAATCTTCAGGTGCCGTAGCCACTGTGCAGGAAGCTAAAAAGGCACCAGTTGTAACTGAGGCACCTCCCCAAGCTTCCGCTCCGGCTGAAACAGAAAGTGAAACAGTGTACAACTTCCCTGCGGCAGCTTCTCAGGAGAAAGAGCAGCAACAGGCTTTGGCTTCAGCCAAAACCCAAACACAAGCTGCTCCGGCGCCAGGAAAATCAAGCGAAGTCTCTAAACGGGTTGCGGTGGTGAAACAGGAGGAGACTAACTCTTCTGCCGTAACCCAGGAGCCTAAATTGATGGCTGTAGCGCACCCGGTAAAAACGCAGGAAACTGCTAAAAACACCACGGAGGCTCCCGCTTTAGAAATAATTGTAAAATTAAACAACGCCCAGGCAACCCCTTCCCTCGCCCAGGCATCTACTAAAGAAACGGACACACCTCAGGAAGAGGAATCAACTGGATCGGGACGCGTTCTGAAAGGCCTCCTGAAACAAGTGAAAAACCTCAAAGACGGTGAGAAAGTGAATCTTTCAGAATTAGGTTACACCAAACACACGTACGCCTTGGAAACCAGAATAGGCAACAAGAAAATCTCAAAGACCATAGAACTCTAAAATCCAATTACTATGAAACGTTTGTACGCCCTGCTTTCGGCCATCATGATGGCTGCCGCAATCGCCATGCCTTCCCACGCCAGTTCCTTTAGCCCTTCCACGGCGGCCATGCAGGATACGCTCATTTTGAAGCTCAAAAATGAAGCCCGCCTGTTGATTGTGGTAAAAGATGTGAAAGACATGAAAAATCTAAAAAACCAGAGCGTGGATTCCATCCTGCTGCTGGTGGAGAAATACGCCGACCAGATTGAGGCTGCCGGTAAAAACGGCGAGGAGGTGGTGGTGACCATTGACAAATCCAAAGCCAATACTTCTGAAGACGTGAACATCACCATCACCCAGGGTGGGCAAAACGGTACCGAAGTGATCATCAAAGAGAAAAACAGAATCCGGATCACCGACAAAGTAGGCATTGACATTGACCATGACGAGGAGAACAATTCCACCAAGGTGAAAGTGAGCGTGGGCGATGATGACTCTACCAAGGTGAAGGAAAGAGACGAGAAACGCTACAAAAACCGGAACCCTAAAACCGCCTATGACTTTCAGGTTGACCTGGGCGTTGCCAACTGGCTGAACACCGAAGAAATGGCCGGTAGCATGGTGCAAGACATTAAACTAAGACCTTTGGCCTCCCGCTATGTGAGCCTGAACAGCAAGTGGCAGTACCGCTTAGGCGGCGAGAACAGCCCGGCGCGCCTGATCACCGGTTTTACCGTAGACTTCCACAACTACATGTTTGATGACAACATCACCATCCGGAACACCGGCGAAAGAGCTGAATTCCTCAGTCCTAGCTCCATCAACTTCGAGAAAAGCAAACTGGCGACCACCTCTATCAACGTGCCCCTGGAACTTGGCTTCGATTTTAAAAACAGAAAAGGCAAAACGAACTTCAAAATTGGCGGCGGCGGCTTTGTTGGCTACATGCTCAGCAGCCATTCCAAAGAGAAATACTCCCAGGACGGCGAGAACTTCAAGAACAAATCCAAAGATGATTTCTTCCTGAACGATTTCCAATACGGTCTGTCTGGCTTTGTAGGAATCAGAAGCCTGGAGTTCTTCGTGAAGTATAACTTGAACGAGCTGTTTGAAGAAAACAAAGGCCCTCAGGCCAACGCCATCGCAGCGGGTTTAAGAATCATGAAATTCTAAGGTGTTAGATAAATTTCAATAAACAGAAAGAGGAGCTTTAATGGCTCCTCTTTCTGTTTTAAGGCTGTTTTGGTAAAAAGGGGCTCAAAAGAAGGGCACAATTTATTTCTGCCCCCTCTGGTGCTGCATCTGCTTGAGTCTTCGTTTATGAAGCAGTTTTAATCTGATACTCTTATTGGTTCTGGGCTCTGCCTGAAATTGGCTTCTTTGGGAAGGTCAACAGGTGCACGGTATATGCTGTTCCCTTGGCTTGGCTACTTTTTGCGTGGGTGCAGGTGCAGCATTGTTTCATCTGTTCCGGTAAGCGCTCACGGCCGCGGGGCTCAGTCTTCCCCTCTCGCACTGCCCTTTCGGCCGGAGAAGATATTCGCTCGTAGTTTTGCTAAAATAGGGCCAAAAGCGAGGCGCGCTCGGGGAATACTGGAACTGGGGAAAGGAGCAGAAGAGGTGATGATAGTACCTATCTTTACTAACAAAACGCTTAGATATTCCGGAAGAAGTTGTCTAGCAGAATGGCGGTGGCCGTGCCTACGTTCAGCGATTCGGCCCCGCCCCGGCCGGGAATGTGCAGCGGCTGGGTGACCTGGTGCATGATCTCGGCGCGGATGCCGTGTGACTCATTGCCCATTACCAAAACTCCTTGCGGGTGCAGTTGCAGCCGGTGTACGTTCTCGCCTTCCAGCGCCGCCCCATAGACCGGCACGTTTTTCGGCCGGTTTTCTAAAAACAGGGCTAAATCAACGTAGTGCGGTGTGATGCGGGTAAAGGAGCCCATGGTGGCGGCAATCACTTTCTGGTTGTAGAAATCGGCGCTGTTGCCTGAGAGCACAAGGGCGGTGAGCCCGTACCAATCGGCAATTCTAATGATGGTGCCCAGGTTCCCGGGGTCGCGGACTTCATCCAAAGCCAACACAAAAGAGTTATCTTGCCAGTTGAAAGCAGGAACGGGGCGCATCTTGGCAATAGCCAGGGCGGCATTGTTGCTTTCCATGGAACCGGCCTTTTCCAGCTCGGCCTCTCCTACTTCTACCACGTCATAACCTTTCTTTAGCAGATGGGTATGCTTGAGTAAAAATTTTTGGGTGGCGAAAACCGTTTCCAGTTCAAAGTCTGATTGCAGCAGTTCAGTCACACTCTTTTCACCTTCCACCGTGAACGCTTGGTGAAGCAACCTATATTTCTTTATTTGCAGCGACCTAATGTACTTCAAAAGCCCCTTTGAGATCATAACCTTTCTACGTTTGAAGCTACGATGTTACGTATTCGGCGCGGTATTCACAATGCTGGGCTTTTCTATGGGCTGTTCACCCACCCGCCATCTTGCCGAAAACGAGCGCTTGCTCTGGCGCATACAACTGGAGGGAGTAGAGCAAGCCGATAAATCGGCCGTTTCAGAGCTGTACCAGCAGAAACCCAACCGTCGGGTACTAGGGGTTCCTATCTACCTGAACCTTTATTACTTAGGCAAAAGCTTCTATAACCCAGAACGCATACAGGCCAATATTGACGAGGAAACGCAGGAGTATGCCCGCCGCATCCAGAAAGCCGGCAATGACTCTGTGCAGATAGACCAGTTGATTGAGAAAAAGGAAAATAAACTCACCAAGCTCCAGAACAAGAAAGAGAACGGCAACTGGCTCATGCGCACGGTTGGGGAGCCTCCCGCTATTTTTGATTCCCTGAAACTGGTGCAAACCCAGGAACAGGTAGGCATCTATCTCAGCTCCAAAGGGTTTTTCAGGAACAAAGTCTCTTCCAGTACCCAGGTCAAAAAAAAGAAGGTGTTTGTGACGCTTCAGGTAGCGGAAGACAAACCGTACATCATCTCGCAGCACACCTACCAGGTGCCAGACACCACCATTCTGCGCATGCTCCATGAAAACCAGGAAGCCAGCCTGGTCAACGTAAACCAGAACTTTGACGAGGCGCTGCTCACCCAGGAGCGTTCGCGCATAGAACAGCTTTTAAAGAACAACGGCTTCTTTGATTTTCGGCAGCAGTTTATCACGGTTGAGGCAGATACCAGTTATGAAGCGTATACCGTGCGGCTGAGTACGCTCATCGCCAACCCCACAGATTCTACCCAGCATAAAATATACACCATCAACCAGGTCAATTTCACCTCAGATGCGGGGCTTAACCGCTTTGGCCGCTCCAGAGACACGGTAGAGTTAAACAACATCAATTTTCTGGCCTACGAACACCGCATTAAACCGCGCATTCTGCTCCGGAAGGTGATTGTGCGCCCCGGTCAGACGTATTCTGCCACCAGAACCCTCAACAACCAGCGCATTATCAGTAACCTGGATGTTTTCAAGTACACCACCATCAGCTACACCAAAGTAGACTCCCTTGCCACCGCGCCCAACCGGGGCTTACTGGATGCCGAGATCAACACCGCACTGCTGCCCCGCTTTCAGGAAACCACCGAGATTGGCGGTACTTTCACCGAAAGGGTGCCAGGCCCCTACGCCAGTATGCGGTTCCGGATCAGGAATATCTTCGGCGGGGCCGAAATCTTTGACATTGGCGTGCGGGCCGGCATTGAGGGGCAGTTGCAGCGCAACGTGGCGACCGTGGGGCGCAGGACAGAAGTAGGGGCCGACATGGGCGTTACGTTCCCGCAGATTCTGGTTCCGTTCAGAACCAATGATTTGCTGGTCAGGTTTAATCCCCGCACCCGGTTCAGTACCGGCTACACCTACGTAGACCGAAACGAATACACCAGAACCAACCTCGACTTTTCTTTTGACTATATCTGGCAGCGCCTGAACATCCACCAATTCAGCTTTTCGCCGCTGGACATCAACGTGATCAGTACCCCCAGGATTGCCCCTACTTTTCAGCAGTACCTGGACACGCTGCAGCAATCGGGGAACCCGCTGAACGAGAGTTTCAGAGACGCCTTTGTCTCTTCCATCAACTTCACCAGCCTTTACAACACCGCCAACTACAACCAATCCAATGACGCCAAACTGGTGCGCATTTTTGTGGAGACCGGCGGTTTGCTCTGGAATTATGTGGCCCAACAGTTTAGGGATCTGAACACCTACCGCTTTGCCAAACTGAACGTTGATTACCGCCGCTACCATGCCCTGGGAAACAACATGACCTTTGTGTACCGGGCCAACGGCGGCGTGGCCAAACCCCTGGGCGAATCTAGGGCGCTGCCGTATGACAAATACTTTTTTGCCGGTGGTTCCTCCAGCGTGCGGGCCTGGCTGCCCCGCCGGTTAGGGCCTGGTTCCAGTGCGCTCATCAACAGAGAGACGGGTGAAACCGATTACCTGTTTGAGCAAACCGGCGAGATCTTGCTGGAGCTCAACTCAGAGTTCCGGTTCAGGATGTTCCGTTTTGGCGGGACTAATGTAAACGGAGCTTTATTCGTGGATGCCGGTAACATCTGGCTTTTCAAGGAACGCAACACCAACCCCAACCCCGAACTCTACATCAGCCAACCGGGTGCCCAGTTTGAATTTAACCGTTTCTACCGAGAACTGGCGGTAGGCACCGGTTTCGGGGTACGGCTGGACTTTACCTTCGCCATCCTCCGGTTCGATATTGCCACCAAGGTCTATGACCCTTCTGTACAACAGGGCAACCGGTTAGTCATAGGCCAATTCAGATCAGATAGAATTTTCGGGAACAATAAGCAGACTACCTTTAACCTGGGCATAGGCTATCCGTTTTAAGGCTGTTTTAGAAAAAGCAGGCCGTAAACAGAAGACCTCACCCCCAGCCCCTCTCCCACGGAGAGGGGAGTCCCGATGAAGCGTTTTAAGGCTGTTTTGCCGAAAACAGGCCTAAAACAAAAAACCTGTGAGGTCTTCAAGACCTCACAGGTTTAAGCTAAAATGAGAAGAACGGTCTTAATACGCCAGCAACTCCTGTAAAGTAGCCAGAACCTTTTCAGCATTAGGTAGCATCATTTTCTCCAGTTCCACATTCAACGGCACGGCGGGCAGGTTCTCGGCACCTAGAGTAAAAACCGGGGCATCTAAGTGTTGGAAGCAGGTTTTACTGAGGCGGCCCGCCAGTGACTCGGCAAAGGAATTCAGGAGCGGTTCTTCGGTCAAGACCAGCACTTTCCCGTGCCGTTCCACGGAGGCTTGCACGGTTTCAAAGTCCAGCGGATTCAAGGTGCGGAGGTCTACAATCTCTACGGAACCATCCATCTGTTTGCTGGCGGTTTTGGCCCAGTAAACGCCCATGCCGTAGGTGATTACCGTGAGGCTGTTTCCCTGGCGTATCTGTTCATCCCTGGCGTACTGCACCACGTTGGCTTTCCCGAGGGGCAGGATATAATCCGCATCGGGCTCTACGGTTTTGGCGTCCTCGGTGCCGGGGACTTTAGACCAGTACAGGCCTTTGTGCTCCAGCATGACAACCGGGTTGGGATCCAGGAAGGCGGCTTTCATGAGGCCTTTCATGTCGGCGGCGTTGCTGGGGTACACCACTTTGATGCCCCGTATGTTCAGTAAGGTAGATTCAATGCTGCCGGAGTGATAAGGCCCGCCGCCGCCGTACGCCCCAATAGGCACCCTGATCAACGCCTGTACCGGAAACTTGCCCATGCTCAGGTAACAGCTTTTGGAGAGTTCCTCTACCAACTGGTTAATGCCGGGCCAGATATAATCCGCGAACTGGATCTCCACAATGGCCTTGGCTCCCACCGCCGACATGCCCACCGTTGAACCCACAATGTACGCTTCCTGGATGGGCGTATTGAACACGCGGGCATCGCCGTACTTTTTTGCCAGCAAAGCCGCCTCCCGGAACACCCCACCCAACTCTCCGCCAACATCCTGGCCATAAAAGAGCGCCTCGGGGTATTGTTTCAGAATGTCATCTACGGCATGCAGGGCGGCGTCTACCATGGTGGTTTTCTCCGCGTTTTCTGGGGATCGGTTGCCTTTCTCTTCAGTTATAGGCGTGGGGGCAAATTCATGGAGATGGAACGTGTTTGGGTCTGGATTAGGAGCGGCCAATGCTTTTTCATAGTGCGCCTGAACTTCCTGCTTTACTTCCTGGGCAATGGAAATCAGTTCATCGGCCGTGAGGCCTTGCTCCAGCAGGTACGTGCCTAGTTTGGGCAGTGGGTCTAGCAGGTTATGTTCGGTAAGATTGTCGCCGCGGTACCATTCTCTCCTTACGCCAGAGGTATGGTGGCCCAGCAAGGGGCATTTGGCGTGTACCAGCACCGGCCGGCGCTCCTGGCGGGCAATCCGGAAGGCTTCGGCCATGCCGAGGTAAGATTCTATGAAATCAGCGCCGTCCAACTGGAGTCGTTCCAGACCTTTGAACCCGGCGGCGTACTCGTAGGCATTCATGGCGCGCATCTCGGTTCCTTTCGCAGAGATTCCCCAGTCATTGTCCTGCACCAGGTAAATAATGGGCAGTTTTTTCAGGACGGCCATCTGGAACGCTTCGGCCACTTCGCCTTCGGTCACCGAACCATCGCCTAACGAGCAAACCACTACCCGGCCTTTGGCCGAATCCATCAGGTCTTGTGATTCCAGGTAAGAAAGGGCGTGCGCCATGCCGGTGGCCGGAATGGCCTGCATGCCGGTGGCGGAACTTTGGTGCGGGATCACGGGAAAGCCTTCCCGCCGGAGCGAGGGGTGGCCGTAGTAGGTTCTGCCGCCGCTGAAAGGGTCGTCCCGCTTGGCCATCAACTGAAGCATAAGCTCGTAAGGAGACAGCCCAAGGCCCAGCAAGATGGACTCATCGCGGTAGTAAACAGACAGGAAATCTTTCTCCGTTAGGTGAAAAGCGGTGGCCAACTGAATGGCTTCATGGCCGCGCGAGGTGCTATGGACGTATTTGCTGCAAATGGCTTTGTTTTCTTCGTAGGTGTCGGCCATGGCTTTGGCGGTGAGCATCAGCCGGTAAGCTTTTAGAAGAAGATCCAAGGCTACTTGGGGAACGGCTTCAACAGAAGTCTGGTTCATAAGCTAACATTTGTTCGTTTTCTAATGTACGGCTTATCCCGTAGAAAGCAAAATCAGGAAATGGTGGGCCTCTCCCATTTATCGCCTATTTTTGCCAAAACGGCGCCAAAACAGATAAACGCAAATACCATGAGAGATACGATACAAAAATGGTTTAAGTCATTCCAGGAACGCCTCTGCCAGGATCTGGAAGCCTGTGACGGCGTGGCCCGTTTCCGGGAAGATGCCTGGGAGCGCCCCGGCGGCGGCGGCGGCGCGGCCCGCGTGATCCAGAACGGAGCCGTTTTTGAAAAAGGAGGCGTTAATTTCTCGGCGGTAGAAGGTATTCTGCCCGAGAAAGCCGCTGCCGCCCTGTTATTGCCCGACCCGCATTTCTTTGCCACCGGCGTTTCGGTCGTGATCCATCCCAGCAACCCGCACGTGCCCATCACGCACATGAACGTGCGCTATTTTGAGGCCGGGAACGGCGAGGCCTGGTTTGGCGGCGGCATTGACCTCACCCCTATTTACGTGAACAAAGCGCAGGTACGTTTCTTCCACCAGCAACTCAAAAGCACCTGCGACCGCTTTCACCCAACCTATTACCCAGAGTTCAAGAAGTGGGCCGATGAGTATTTCTATATTCCGCACCGCGAGGAAACCCGCGGCGTGGGCGGCATCTTCTTTGACCGGCTTTCGCCCACCCAGGAGATTTCTCTGGAAGAGCGGTTCGCGTTTGTGCAGGGCGTGGCAGACACGTTTGCGCCTACGTATACCGCCATTGTAAACCAGAACAGAAACCTGGCGTTCAGCCCCCAGGAAAAAGAATGGCAGCTCATCCGGCGCGGGCGCTACGTGGAATTCAATCTGGTAAATGACCGGGGCACCAAATTCGGGCTGGAAACCAATGGCCGCACCGAGTCTATTCTGATGAGCCTTCCGCCCTTGGCCAGTTGGCACTACAGCCATTCACCGGAAGACGGCACCCCCGAAGCCGAGGCCCTGGCATGCTTCAGGAAAGACATTGACTGGATTAACCTCGCCTAAACATGGATGAAATCATAGCCTTAGACCAAGCCCTTTTCCTGGAACTGCACCGCCACCGCTCCCCCTTCTGGGACGTGGTGATGGTGCTGATCTCCAACAAATACGTGTGGTTTCCTTTCTACGGAGTACTGGTGGGGCTGTTTATCTACTTCTACCAGCGGAAAGGCTGGCTCATGGTGCTGTCTTTGGGCGCGAGCGTGGGCTTAGCCGATTTTATCTCCTCTGGTATTCTAAAGCCCACCGTGGCCCGTTTACGGCCTTGCCATGACCAATTGATCAACGCCTCTGTGAACGCCATTGACGGCTGCGGCGGCCAATACGGGTTTGTATCGTCGCACGCGGCTAATGCCTTTGCCGTCGCCATTTTTGTGATTCTGTTGCTGCCCAGAAAACAGTGGCTTTTCAAAATTTTATTACTCGTTTGGGCAATAGCCATTTCCTACAGCCGCGTCTACCTGGGCGTACATTACCCCGGAGACATTACGGGCGGCGCACTCATAGGCGTGGGCGCGGCCCTGTTAAGCATGTATTTTTACAGAAAAGCCTCAGAACGCTTCGTCTTTTGGCGCGGGTAATGAAAACTCCCTGCAAAAATAATCCCCTGTTTTAGGCCTGCTTTTTGGAAAACAGGCCTAAGAGCATGTTTAAATTTCATCTTTGCGCTACAAACGACCATAAAAAGAACCTGCGTTCACCTTTTTCTCGCACCGTAGCGCTGCTACGCTGCTCCAAAAACGCTTCCGCAGAACCTTTCTCTGGTCATTTTCGCCAGCAAACCTCAAATTTAAACAAGCTCTAAAACAGGGGATTATTTTTGCAGCAGGCGCGCCACGTACTTCCCGATGATGTCAAATTCCAGGTTCACCTGGTCTCCGGGCTTCACGGCGTGCAGGTTGGTGAACTCATAGGTGTACGGAATAATGGCCACCGAAAAGAAATCGGCCCCAGATTCTACCACCGTCAGGCTGATGCCGTTGATGCAGATAGAGCCTTTCTCTACGGTCACATTCCCGGCCGCCTGCGGTTTATAGGCAAACCGGAACAGCCAACTGCCTTGCTGGTCTTTCACTTCTTCACAAATGCCAATCTGGTCAACGTGCCCCTGCACAATGTGCCCGTCATACCGGCTGTTGGCCAGCAGGCACCGCTCCAGGTTCACGTTATCGCCCTGCCTTAACTGGCCCAAGTTGGTTCTGGAAAGCGTCTCCGCGATGGCGGTCACCGTGTAGGTATTGCCTTCTAGGCCCACCACCGTAAGGCACACGCCATTATGCGCCACACTCTGGTCTATCTTCAGTTCATGGGTAAACGGGCACGTGAACGTAAAATGCCGGTTTGCCTGCTCATCCCTAATGGCTACCACCGTGGCCTGCGCTTCTATAATTCCTGTGAACATGGTTTCTTTGATTTGAAGATGAGGAAATTTGGAGATGTGAAAATGAGGAAATTTGGAGATTTGGAGATGTGAAGATGAGGAAATTAGATTGAGTAATTGTTGAATCTTCACATCTCCTCATTTTCACATCTCCTCATCTCCAAATCATTTCCCCCTTCCTTGAACGATGATTTTGATGGTGTAGAGCATGACCCTGAAATCCATGAGGAGGGACATGTTTTCTATGTAGAGAATGTCATACTTCAGGCGGCGCACCATTTCGTGCACGTTTTGGGCGTAGCCGAATTTTACTTGGCCCAGGGAGGTGATGCCGGGCCTTACGCGGTGCAGGTGCTTGTAATGGGGAGCGTGCGCGGTGATTAACTCTATAAAATGCTGCCGTTCGGGGCGGGGGCCTACTAAACTCATTTCGCCAATCAAGACATTGTAAAACTGAGGGAGTTCATCTAGCCGCACTTTCCGCATGAACCGCCCGAGTTTGGTTACCCGGGGGTCATCATCTGAGGAAAGGGCCGGGCCCATTTTTTCGGCATCCAGGTACATGCTCCGGAACTTGAGGATATGGAAGGGGTTTCCGTGCAAACCAATGCGTTCCTGCCGGAAAAAGACAGGCCCGGGCGAGGTGAGTTTCACCAAAACAGCGAGCAAGGCATACACCGGCGAAAGTAGCACCAGCACCAGAATGGCCACGCCTATGTCAATCACCCTTTTCAGGAGTAGTTGCCACACGGGCATCAAATCGCGTTTTACCTCAATCAAGGGGGTGCCAAACAAATGCGACACTTTCACGGAGCCCAGCAAGATCTGGTAGACATCTGGCAGGATACTGATCCTGACGTTCACCCCTTGCAACGAACTCAGAATCTGCTCTATGAGGCGGTGTTCAGATGGCTCAATGGCTATGATCACCTCTTCCACCGCAGATTTCTCTATCACAGTAGGCAAGGTATGGAAGGAACCCAGCGACGGAATCTGCTCCTGAAAAGAATGCGGTTGGGACGGCTCGCTCTGCACAAAGCCCAGAATTCTAAAGCCCAGATGGCGGTTATTGCTCTCCAGTTCATCATACACCTCGCGGGCGTTGCTGCTGGAGCCCACTACCACCGTGTTAAAGTACACCTGGCCGCTGTACACCATTTGTTTCAGGTGGCCTAAGACAAACAGCTTAAGCAACACAGAAAAGAAGAAATGCAGCAGAAAGTAAACGCCAATGGGTTTGGAGTACACCTCAAACTGGTGGAAATCGGGGTCTTCCCATAGAATAGCCAGGTAAATGGCTACCGCGCCCCCAAAGGACAACCCCGCCAGAAAAATCACTTCCTTCAGCCTTGATAAACGGAACACATTGCGGTAGCACCCTAACAGGCTGTACAGGATCACCCACAAAGAGGCGATGATGAAGGCCCGGCTTAAGAAGGCGGCGTCAACGGACTCCGATAAGTCAACAAATGAATAGTTATTTGATAAATTGAAGATAGACCACGCCAGAAAAGCGGCCAGGAAATCCCCGATAATAACTTTATAGATGTGTTGCGTACGGCTCAACTGCATGAATGATCAACGAAAAGGCAGCAGGAAAAGCGCCCTTCAACCACAAAGCTACGCGCAAAATCTAAATCAGGCTTAAAAATTATATTTGACGGCATTGCTTACCTATTTGCTAATTTCGCGACGTATTTCCTTCAGATATGCCCTCTAAACGTATACAAGCTCATTACCTGATACATTTATGCTCATAGACAGTTACAAACACAAAGGCATGCGCAAAAGCCTGGTGCGTATTGTACAGGAGAAAGGAATCAAGGACAGACGGGTTTTACAGGCCTTGGAACAGATTCCCAGGCATTTCTTCTTTGAAAAGGCGTTTCTGGAGCAAGCCTACCAAGACAAAGCGTTTCCTATTGGCGAAGGACAAACCATCTCGCAGCCCTACACCGTAGCGTACCAGACAGAACTGCTGGAAGTACAGCCCCAGGACAAAGTGCTGGAGATAGGCACCGGCTCTGGGTACCAATGCAGCATTCTGTTGCAACTCACGCCCCACGTGTACACCATTGAATACAATGAAGTGCTGTATCACAAAGCAAACCGGCAGTTCCAGACCATGGGGCTGGCACCCAAGACGTTTCTGGGCGATGGCTCTGAGGGCTTGCCCCCACACGCGCCCTTTGACAAAATCTTAGTTACCGCGGGCGCTCCCATTATCCCCAAAACGCTGTTACGGCAACTCACCATAGGCGGGAAGTTAGTTATTCCCGTGGGAGATACCGCGCACCAGAAAATGCTGCGCATTACCCGGCTGGGCGAAGAAGAGTACACCAAAGAAGAGTTTGGCAACTTCAAGTTTGTGCCCCTTTTAGGAAAACAAGGCTGGAAATAGACTCCTGTTTTGGGCTTCTTTTTGGAAAAACAAGCTGTAAACAGGAAGCAGGAACCAAGCCAAGGCTCAGAAAAAAGTACCTCCCCTTTGGATAAGACAGCGTATATTTGCGCCCTCCATTTCATTTTTACTTTATGCGAAAGCAAAAATCTGTCAAAGATTCCTATGTGCGAATGACCGAACTGGTTCTGCCCAATGACACCAATACCCTCAACAACTTGATGGGAGGCCGAATGATGCATTGGATGGACATTGTTTCGGCCATAGCCGGCCAGAAACACTCCAACCGCATTGTGGTCACGGCGTCGGTAGACAACGTGTCGTTCAGGGAAAGCATCAAGTTAGGGAATGTGATTACTTTGGAGGCACAGGTAACACGTGCCTTCAGTACCTCCATGGAGGTGCACATCACCGTCTGGGCCGAGGATATTCCGTCCGGTACCAAGGTGAAGTCCAATGAGGCGTATTTCACCTTTGTCGCGCTGGACGAGAACGGGAAAGCCGTAGCGGTGCCAGAGGCCGTTCCTGAATCTGAGGAGGAGCAAGAGCAATTTGCCGGCGCCCTCCGCCGACGCCAATTACGCCTTATTCTGGCGGGCCGCATGAAACCCGATGATGCCAATGAACTGAAGGCTCTTTTTGAAATTGTAGGATAATCATCAGCCAGAATTTTTGTACATTCCCGTATGACTTCTTCCGCCTCTGATCTTTTATTTCTCCAGCAACTGTATGGGCAAGACACGCTTTACGTCATTTCTGAAGAACAGGCAAATGGAGAGACCGTTTCATTTTCGGGTGCCGCTAAAGTTGCTCCTGCTATTCCGCAGGTAGAAAAAACAGAGACTGCGGCTCCGGCACCAGATCCGGTTAGCGCCAAGGACGAAGCGAGCCCTGCGCCAGCTCCTATTCCTGCGCCACAGCTTCCTGCCGAAGAAATACGGTGGCTGGGAGAAGCAGTACACGGCACGCATTTACTGTTTGAGGTGCCGGAGGCGGTTTTCAGCCAATTGCCGCAACACACATTCCTGCAGAAAGTCATGGCCGCGGTGGGCTTAACCACCAATCAGGTTAAATTCGGGAATATGTCACCAGGCCTGGTGCACGACGTGAAGCAGATAGCCGCCAGTAACAAAGCAAAACACATCATCCTGTTCGGGCAGGGTTTGCCGGTGGCGAATCTCTCCCGCATGGAGTTCTACCGGATGTACAGGTTTGAGGAATCCCGCTTTGTGCTGGTAGACTCCTTAGAGGACATTGAGAAAAGCGTTGAACTCAAGAAGAAACTCTGGGACGTACTGCAGAAGATCTTTTTGCAGCAGAATTGAGAAAACAGGCCATAAACAGAAAGGGCTGCCATTGTGCAATGGCAGCCCTTTCTGTTTATGGCCTGTTTTCCTTAGTTTAACAGCGAAGCCAGCTTTTCTTCCAACGCTTCGCCCCGCAGGTTTTTGGCGATGATCTTGCCTTCTTTGTCCAGAAGTATCGTTTGCGGAATGGCGGTGATGCCGTAAAGGGTGGCGGCAGAACTCTCCCAGCCTTTCAGGTCAGAAACGTGCGGCCAGGTCAGTTTATCGGCTTCAATGGCTTTCAACCATTTGGCCCTATCCTGGTCTAAACTCACCCCGAAGATCTCGAAGCCTTTGTCTTTGTACTTGTTGTACATGCGCACCACGTTCGGGTTCTCCTTGCGGCACGGCCCGCACCAACTGGCCCAGAAATCAATCAACACGTACTTTCCCCTTAAGGAAGTAAGCGCAATCTCGGGGCCGTCCGGAGAGGGGAGTTTGATGTCTGGGGCGGCGCTGCCCATGGCGGTGCTTCTCATTTTGGAAAGCCGCGCCTCTAAAGACTTGGTGTATTTGGAATTCGGCAAAGCCGATTTGAAGGCCGTGTTCATGCTGTCTACAAAAGTGTAGTGCTCATCCAGGTTCAGGACATTACCGGCCGTATACACTGATACCACCGAAGATGGATTCGCTTTCACAAACGCCTTCAGTTGGTTTTGGTTCTCCTGCTGCAAAGCCATGAACTGCTCCTGCAATCTTTTCACCTCAGCCTCATTTCCGGCCGTTGACGCTTCCTGGAACTGCTGGTTCAAGGCAGTGGCATTTTGCTGCATAGACTGCATGATCTTGTTCAACTCCTGAATCAATTCAGAGTCTTTAGAACCTGTCACGGTATAGGTTTGGGCCACTTGTCCAGAATCGGCGGTCACCTCAATGGATTTGTTGTCCACCACCAGCATGATGCCTTCCTGGTTCTCAAACCCGAGTTTGTAGATGGCGGGCTCGGCCACGGTGCCTTCCATCACAAACGTGCCGTCTTTGTTTATCTGCGCGGTGTCAAATGGAACAAACGCCTGTTCGCCCAGCTCGTCCAGAAAGACTTTGCCGGTGGTCATGTTGTTTATTTTGCCCGAGATCCGATAGCTTTTATCGGAATCTTCGGTGGCTACTCCTTTCTTTTGGCAGGCGCTCATCACTAGGATGGAAGCGGCGGCCAGAATCAATTGTTTCTTCATGCTTTTCTGGAAATGAGCTTATTTATCTAAACTCTCTTTCAATAACTTATTGGCTAACTTGGGATCTGCCTTGCCTTTGGTTTGCTTCATGAGATCCCCCATGAACATGCCCAGCAAAGAGGCTTTTCCGGCTTTGTACTCCGCCACTTTCTGCGGATTAGCTGCCAGCACCTGGTCAATGATTCCCTGCAACGCTCCCGCATCAGATTCCTGCACCAGGTTCTGCTCAGAAGCCACTTGCTGCGCCGTTTTAGAGGGGTTTTCCAATAAATACGGGAAAATCTGCTTGGCCGCTACGCTGTGGCTCACCTTATTGCTGTCCACCAGTTCAATCAATCCGGCAATCTGCTCGGGCTTCAACGGAAACGCCTCTATGGATAACGTCAGTTCATTCAGGTAAGACTTCACGGGGCCGCTCATCCAGTTGGCGGCGGCTTTGTAGTTCTTAGTCTGCTGGCAAAGCGCATCGAAATACAAGGCAATGGCTTTATCATCGGTCAAAACGCCCGCGTCATAGTCAGATAAGCCGTATTCCTGCGTGAAGCGGTTGTACAAGACCTGCGGCAGCGCGGGCATGCTTTCCTTCACCGCGTTCAGCCATTCGTCAGAGATAATCACCGGCGGAAGGTCGGGCTCTGGGAAGTAGCGGTAGTCGTTCATGGTCTCCTTGGAACGCATGCCGGTGGTGGTGCCGGTATTGGCGTCAAAGTTCCGGGTCTGGGAATCAATGGTGCCGCCGTTCTCCAGAATGGCAATCTGCCGCTCAATCTCGTGCTCAATGGCACGCTGCACGTTCCGGAAGGAGTTCATGTTCTTCACCTCCACCTTGGTGCCCCACTTGTCAGCGCCTTTTTTCATGACGGAGATGTTGGCGTCGCAGCGCAGAGAACCTTCCTCCATGTTTCCGTCGCAGATTTCCAGGTACTGCACCAATTTCTTAATCTGGGTTAAATACGCGTACGCCTCCTCCGAATCCCGAATGTCCGGCTCCGACACAATTTCAATCAACGGCGTTCCGGCGCGGTTCAAATCCACCAAGGTTTCGGTCTCCCCCGCCAAGTGCATGGATTTCCCGGCGTCCTCTTCCATGTGGATGCGGGTAATCCCGATGCGTTTCTCGCCTCCTTCTTTGGTTTTGATGTCCAAGTGACCTTTGGTGCAGATGGGCGTTTTGTCCTGCGTGATCTGGTAGCCCTTTGGAAGGTCTGGGTAGAAGTAATTTTTACGGGCGTAGAAGTTGTTGCGCGTAATCTGGCAGTCGGTAGCCAGGCCCATCTTCATGGCCATTTCCACCACTTTCTTGTTCACGCGCGGCAAGGTGCCGGGGTGCCCCAACGTGATGACGCTCAGGTTCGTGTTCGGCAGCATGCCGTACTCTGTGGAATCAGCCGAATACGCCTTGCTCTCGGTCAACAACTGCGCGTGCACCTCCAGCCCGATGATGGCCTGGTATTGGGAACGGATTTCTTCGTTCATGTTTTGTTTAGTATCAAGTATCATGTAGCAAGTAGCAGGTACTTCTTCCCACGATTCTGTTTTGGGTCTATTTTCTTTAAAACAGCCGCTAAATGGCTAATGTATAACCTCACCCCCGGCCCCTCTCCACGGAGAGGGGAGTTTAAGAATCTTTTAGAGGGTAACTACCGTGTTCTGTTTCTAGCTTCTTTTCTGAAAAACAGCTAAAAAACGGAACACACAACTCCCCTCTCCGTGGGAGAGGGGCCGGGGTGAGGTCTTTATAACTGCAACAACGCCTCAGCTTTCGCCAGAGCGGCGTCTAAGCCAGCCACTTCTTTTCCGCCGGCCGTTGCGTAGAACGGTTGTCCGCCACCGCCGCCTTTGATTTCCTTGGCCAGCTCTTTCACCATTTGCACGGCGTTCAAGCCTTTGCCGGACACCACTTCATCTGACAGCATAACGGCCAACTGCGGTTTTCCGTCTACATCGGCGGCCAGCACCAGCACTAGGTTGTCTACCACGCTGCGGAGGTCGAAGGCCAGTTTCTTGAGGTAATCGGCGGAGCTTACGTCTACGCGGGCAGCCAGGAAGTTGAGGCCGTTCACCTGGCGTACCTGCGCGGCCAGCTTTTCTTTCTGGGCGGTCACCTGCTTCAGTTCAAAGGCTTCCAGTTGCTTGCGCAAGGCGGCGTTTTCGTCCTGCAATTTCTCAATGGCTTTGCCGAATTCCTTCTGCACACCCAAAACTTGCTTCACTTCCTCAAACTGGGTGATCTGCTCATCCACGAAGTGCTCCGCCACATCGGCGGTTACCGCTTCAATCCGACGAACGCCGGCGGCGACGGAGCTTTCACTCACAATCTTAAAGAACCCGATGTTGCCGGTGTTCTGCACGTGAATACCGCCGCATAGCTCAATGGAATAGTTACGGTCAAAGGTAATGACGCGCACAAACTCGCCGTACTTCTCCCCAAACAGAGCGGTAGCACCCAGTTGTTTCGCCTCTTCAATGGGCACGTTGCGGCGCTCGTCTTTCTCGATGGACTCCCGGATGCGGGCATTCACAATCTGCTCTACTTCCCGCAGCTGCTCCTCAGTTACTTTGGTGAAGTGCGAGAAGTCGAAACGCAGCAGCTTGTCGCTCACCAAAGAGCCTTTCTGGTTCACGTGGTCGCCCAGCACCTGTTTCAAAGCAGCGTGCAGCAAGTGCGTAGCCGAGTGGTTTTTTTTGATCAAAGCCCTGCGCTTGCTGTCCACTTTTGCGGTAAGCGGAGCCTCCAGGTCTTTCGGCAGTTCAGCGGTGATGTGCAGGATGAGGTCGTTTTCCTTTTTGGTGTCCAGCACTTTCACGTTGCCGGAGGCCGATTCCAACACGCCCGTATCACCCACCTGCCCGCCGCTTTCGGCGTAGAACGGTGTGCGATCCAGCACTACGTGGAATTCCTTCTTGTTTTTGGCGGTCACCTGACGGTAACGCACTACCTTGGCTTCAACAGCATCTGCGTCATAGGCTACCCATTCGGTCTCTACGTCTGCTTGCAGCACTACCCAGTCGCCCTGTTCCGTTTGTGCGGCGTTGCGGGAGCGGTTTTTTTGCTGCTCCATTTCGGCTGTAAAGCCTTCTTCATCAACTGTAAACCCCTTTTCCTTAGCTATTAAAGAAATCAAATCTAAAGGAAATCCGAAAGTATCATAAAGTTCAAAAGCATCTTCACCTGAAATTGTTCTATATCGTGCTTGACGTTTATGCCAAAGTGCATAGGTATTATTATCAGCTACGCCATCTTCTGGCATATCGTCAAACTTATCGCTATCTGCTTGTTTAACACGACTTGCTTCTAAAGCATCCAGGCGCTTCAATCCGTTCTCCAAGGTTCGCAGAAACGCGTTTTCCTCTTCCTCAATCACGCGCTGCACGAAGGCTTGCTGTGCTTTCAGCTCAGGGAACACATTCGCCAATTGGTCAGCCAGAACCGGCACGATGGTGTTCAGGAATGGTTTTTTGAAGTTCAGGTACGTGAAGGCATATCTTACCGCGCGGCGCAGAATCCGTCTAATCACGTACCCCGCCTTGTTGTTGCTCGGCAACTGACCATCAGCAATGGTGAAGGATATAGCCCGGATGTGGTCAGCGATAACGCGTATGGCGATGTCGGTTTTCTCGTCTTGGCCGTAGGTTACGCCTGCCTCTTTCGCGATGAACTGAATGAGCGGCTGGAAAACGTCGGTGTCATAGTTGGACTGTTTGCTCTGTATGGCCATGCACAAACGCTCGAAGCCCATGCCCGTATCTACGTGTTGCGCAGGAAGTTTCACCAGAGAGCCATCGGCTAAACGGTTGAACTCCATGAACACGTTGTTCCAGATTTCCACCACTTGCGGGTGGTCGTTGTTCACAAGGTCTTTCCCGGGTGTTTTAGCCACTTCTTCATCAGAACGCAAGTCTACGTGAATCTCTGAGCAAGGGCCGCAGGGGCCGGTATCGCCCATTTCCCAGAAGTTGTCTTTCTTGTTGCCCATCAATATTCGGTCTTCGGGAATCATGGTCTTCCAGATGTCAAACGCCTCCTGGTCCATGGGCAGGTTCTCAGAACCGTCTCCCTGGAAAACAGAAACGTATAACCGGTCTTTGGGCAGTTGGTAAACTTCCGTCAGCAACTCCCATGACCATTTCAGGGCATCCTGCTTGAAATAATCGCCGAACGACCAGTTGCCCAGCATCTCAAACATGGTATGGTGGTAGGTGTCATAGCCTACTTCCTCCAAGTCATTGTGCTTGCCAGACACGCGCAGACACTTTTGGGTGTCCGCCACGCGGGCGTAGGGCGCGGGTTTGTTGCCCAGGAAATAATCCTTGAAAGGCGCCATCCCTGAGTTGGTGAACATGAGCGTAGGATCGTCTTTTACCACAATGGGCGAAGACGGAACAATCTGGTGGCCTTTGGAGGCGAAGAAATCCAGGAACTTCTGACGAATCTGGGCGGAGGTCATGTATCTAAATAATTGCTTTCTGAAACTAAGCGCAAGGGCTTGTAAATGCGAAAGAAAAAGCGAATTTTTGCCTTTTCAGTGCGTCCTGCGGTGTCTGCAAAAGTAAGCTTTTTTAGCAAAACGCGGCGAAAAAGAGTTCTGAGTTCTGCGTCTTGAGTCCTGAGTCGGTTCAAGATACTTCCAGACTCAGAACTCAAGACTCAGAACTCAAGACTCAGAACTCTAAAAAAGTGCCTTACAAAGAACGAGATATAGAAAAGCAGTATTACAGCATTGGCGAAGTGGCGGCTATGTTTGAAGTAGCCCCCTCCCTCATTCGTTTCTGGGAAACCGAATTTGACATTCTCAAACCCAAGAAAAACAAGAAAGGAAACCGGTTGTTTTCGCCAAAAGACATTGAAAACCTGCGCTTTGTGTACCACTTGCTAAAGGAACGCGGCTACACCATTCAGGGTGCCCGTGAAATGCTCAGAACCCGCGGGGTGCAGGCCCGTGAAAAATTCGAGATGGTGCAGTCTCTGGAGAAAATAAAAGAATTCTTAATCAGCATCAAAGCGCAGCTTCCCTAGCGGGAAGCTAGTCCTGAGTTCTGAGTTTAAAGTCCTGAGTCAAACCAGAATCATAAATATCGTATAAAGCAACTCAGGACTCAGAACTCAAGACTCAGAACTACCACACAGTGTCGCAGGATTTACTTTACCAGGTGGCTTTGCCCATTATTCCCCAGGTGGGAGGCGGTACGGCGCGCACGTTGGTGAAGTATTTCGGCTCTGCCGAGGCGGTTTTCTCCGCGTCTAAAGAACGGTTGGTCAAGATTCCGCGCATTGGGGAGGTACTGGTGAAGAGCATCCTGCAAAGCAAGACGGCTGCTTTGCGGCAGGCCGAGGAAGTGATTCTGCGGGCCGAAAAGGAGGAAGTGCAGCTCCTGCCTTTCACGCATCCGGGGTATCCAGAGCGCTTGCGGAATGTACCAGATGCCCCGCTCCTCCTTTATTATAAAGGTAACGCCGATCTTAATGCGCTAAAAGTCATCAGCATTGTAGGCACCCGTAAAAGCACGGAGTATGGCCGAATGGTTACCGAACAGATTGTGCAGGGCTTGGTGCAGCATGACGTGTTGGTGGTGAGTGGTTTGGCCTTCGGGATTGATATTCTGGCGCACAAAGCCGCCATGAAAGCGGGCTTGCCAACCGTGGGCGTAATGGCCAACAGTGTGGAAACGGTGTACCCCACCGCGCACCAGCGGGACGCCGAAAAGATGCTGCAACACGGCGGATTACTTTCTGAATTCCCCTTCGGAACCAAACCAGATGCCCCGCGTTTTCCGGCCCGAAACCGAATTATTGCCGGAATGGCCGACTGTACCATTGTGGTGGAGTCCACGAGCAAAGGCGGCTCCCTCATCTCCGCTGACATCGCCCACAGCTATGACCGGGAAGTGATGGCCGTGCCCGGGCCTATTACCGCTGAGACTTCGCAGGGCTGCAATCAACTCATCAAAAGCCTGAAGGCCGTTCCCTACACCAAACCCAAGGATCTGGAGGAGCTTCTGAACTGGGACAAAGCCCTGGCTCCTACTTTCCTTCCAAAACCAACAGCGGTGCCGGCCCTGGATTTGACTGCCTTTCCGGAAGAGGAGCAACGGGTACTAAGGATTTTGCAACAGGCCGGAGCCACCCATATTGATGTTCTAAGCAGGCACACGCACTTTTCAATGGGTCAGTTATCCTCAGTGCTGTTTACTTTGGAGATGAGCGGCCATATCAAAGCATTGCCTGGCAAATTGTATGGTTTGCTTTAGGCTTTTTACTTACCACAAGATGAAACGGACATTTGCCTTCTTATTGCTTTGGGCAACTTCAATTGTCTGCAAAGCCGAATCATGCGATCCGCCTCCGGTAGCCATTGAGTTTATGCAGGCGGACTATGTTTTCTACGGCACTACCGGTAAAATGACTCTCAACAAGGATTCCTCTTTCTATAAAATAGAAGTAAATGTCTACCATCATTTTAAACGAACCCCAACGCAACCAAAAAGCCTGACGTTCACTTTTCCTACCGAAGTTATTCCCGAATTCAAGCATATTCCAGCTTCAAAAAGAAGCCATCGGCCCAACGTTTCCCTTCTCATTTTTGCCCATCAAACACCCACGGGTTTACAATTCTCTGAAAGTTGTTCTAATACGGAGTACTTCCCCGCTTTTCAAGCGATTCGTAAAGACCTTTTACACAAACTTGAAACCGGAAATGATGTAGAATTAGATAGCGTGGTATTTCACAGCAGAACTACCTGGTACTTCAGTTCACAGATGAAAAAACCAATTCCCAAAGGCAATTTGGACTCTTTATTGTCTCCTTCAAAGGAAAATGCTTATGGAGTTTATGGCAAAGGGTATTATGAGAATTTTATCCTTCATATCAGCGAGACTGGTGCTTTAGAAAAAGTAGTATCTGTAAAAAATGTAAGACATACCGTAAAACGGTACTATGATATTTATTGGTCTGTTTTCCCTCCTCTACCAACTATTCCTACGCCCCTTCAACATGACGTTATGAAAGCACTATACCGGTATAAGCAATGGATTCCGGCTACTTTTATGGGAAAACCAGTGAAATACCAGGCCATTTTTCAGGTGTATTTTGATAAGGAAAATAAAATTCAGCCTTCCATCTTTGATTGATTTTCCAAGCTAGGAATATAAAACTGTCACTTTTCATGCCCCTTCTCCTCTACAACGGCCAAATCCTTCCAGAAGAAGACCTGCGCTTGCCTCTGTCTAACAGGGCTTTCCAGTACAATGACGGGTTCTTTGAAACGCTTGTTCTGGAGAAGGGCATGCTTCGTTTCTGGCCAGAACACCGGGAGCGGATGGAAGAAGCAGGTTCTGTGCTAAGACTAGAATTACCCCCAGAACTTCTGACCGATTGTTTTCCGCAAATAGTGAAAGAATTAGCCGAAAAAAATCATTGCGGCTCCATAACGAGGGTGAAATTTAAAGTCTGGCGGGCGGGCGAAGGTCTCTATACGCCGCAAACCAACCAAACTGATTGGCTGGTGACTGTGCAATCGGCCCAAACTCCTATAGAAGAACCGCTACACGTAGGTATCTGCCAAACGGTGCGTACCATTCCTTCAGTTTTCTCTTCTTTTAAGGGCATCAATTCGCCGGTGTATGTTTTAGCCAGCCAAGAGAAAACCGCCCGCGGTTTGGATGACTTGATCCTGCTTGACCCCGCCGGAAACCTGGCCGAACTTACCTATTCCAACCTCTTCTGGGTGAAAGACCAGTCGCTTTTCACCCCTGCTTTGGAAACCGGCTGTTTGCACGGGGTTATGCGCAGAAAGCTTCTGCAATGGGCCCGGCAAAAGAATTGGCAAGTTCAGGAGGGCTTTTTTACGCGAACTGATTTTACAGGCGCATCTGTAGTGTTTGCGGGAAATGTGACAGGTTTGCGGATGATAGAAACGGTGGAAGGTGAAAGAACCGGCGCGCAATCCTCTCTCCTCCATCAGATTTGGCAGGAACTGAAGATTTAAGTTAAAAAGCTGGATTCCTGTTTCTGGGCTGTTTATCTGAAAACACGCCTAAAACAGAGATACGTCACCTTTTACTTTTTTGCTACGACAGAGGGGATATTCGCTTCCCAAACCCTGATGAAGTTGCCCCCTAGGATCTTTTCAATCTCTTTCTTTTTATAACCGCGCTCCAAAAGTGTTTTGGTGATTAAAGGATACGTGCTGACATCTTCCAGACCCGTAGGGGCCGAGCTGATTCCGTCGTAATCTGAGCCGAGGCCCACGTGGTCAATGCCTGCCACCTTCACCACGTGGTCAATATGATCTACCAGCAGGGAAACCGGTGGTTCTATGGCTTTTGACTCCTCGGGATACTTTTTATATAAAGCGGCCCTTAATTCCATCCCGCTTAACCCTTTGTCTCTTAACTGCTTGATTTCGGTTTCATGTTTGGCCATGAAGGTTCTGATCCGTTTGGAGTAGGCGCTGTCCAGGAACTCAGAGAAGAAATTTAAGTGAATGACGCCGCCGTTTTTGCCTACGGCTTTGATCTGCTCATCGGTGAGGTTGCGGGGGTGCGGGCAAAGGGCGGCCGCGCAGCTATGCGATACCAGCACCGGCTTAGAGGTGGTTGCCATTACATCCCAGAACGTCTGTTCCCCCACATGTGACAGATCAACCATCATGCCCAGCTCATTCATGCGGCGCACCACTTGCTTCCCGAACTCATTCAGTCCTTTCTTGCCGTGGAAGCCGGTTCCCTTGGTTTCATCGGCGGCCGAGGAGGCCCAGGACGTGCTGTTGTTCCAGGTGAGGGTAAGGTACCGGGTGCCCCGATTGTACAGGTGGTTGATGTTGTCCAGCTTGTCTTCAATCATGTGGCCGCCCTCCACCCCGGTCAAGGAAGCGATTTTCCCGGCTTTCACGGCTTCCCGCATCTGGGCGGGCGAATAGACCAACTGCAACTTATCTGGGTTCCGCCGGACTATGGCTTCCAGCGTGTCTATCTGCTGGTTGGCGAAGTTGAAAGCCCGGCCCGGCCCATACGTCTCATCACAGAAAACAGCGAAGACCTGCACATCCATGCCGCCTTTCTTCATCCGGCGTAAATCAGTATGGGCTATTCCGGTTAAATCCTTTTCCACAGAGTGCCCTTCCATGACCACCTGTGACAGGACATCATTGTGGGTATCCACCAAGATGGCTTTCTGATGAACTGCCTGGTAAGAACTGTTGCAGGAAAAAAGAAACCCGAGTGCCGAGACAGCTAGGACGGAAGAAGAAACTTTCATGGGTGCAGCAAAAGATAAAAACTGAATTGAGCACTCAGTTTAAGCAAAAACCAGGACTTTCCCAAAGGGAAGAGTCCTGAGTCTTGAGCCTTGGGTTCTGTTTTAAATCAAGGTTCTTCTCACTAGCGATTCTCCCCTCCTGGGAGTTATTCTGATAGTGAATAGATATAGGGGCAGACCTGATGGCAATAATGAATAACAAGGAAGCTATTCAGAGTTTTAGGCCTGTTTTTATAAAACTAGCCTTGAAACGGGTTACAAAAGGATGCTTGCGGAAGTGTACAGATAAACCCCTTGTTTTTGGCCTGTTTTTATAAAAATAGCCTAAAAACAACGGCATAAGCGGATGCTTGCCCCATAGGGATTGTTTTAAATGCCGGTTAATGAAAATCTCTAAACAGGTTCAAGAATAAAAGAGACGAGTTCCAAACTCTTATTGCCCTCTATGGCGCGGAAGTAACTTCCGCGCCATAGAGGGCTGTTTCAGTAGTTTCAGATAGCTTCCGGGTTCATGCTGTTTTAAATTTCAAACTCAGGACTCAGAACTCAGGACTACACCCCGTGCCTTCCTTCAATGTTCTCCATGTACTTCTGGCCAGAACCGGTGTTCAGCAGCAGAACCTGTTCCTGTGGTTTGAGCCAGCCTTGGGTTAACAGTTTGCGGGCGGCCACCCAGACGGCGGCTCCTTCGGGGGCCACAAACAGGCCCTCTTTTTTGCTTATCTCGCGTACGCCTTCCACCATTTCCTCATCGGTGATGGAGATGGCGGTACCACCGGATTGCTCCAGCACCTGCAACATCAATGGTTCTCCCAGTGGGCGCGGAACCGCCAAACCGTTGGCGATGGTGGGCAAGCCGTTGTAGTGCTGGGAATTTGCCTGCAGCCCTAAATAGGTATCTACCAGCGGACGGCAGTTTTCGGCCTGCACCGCTACCATGCGGGGTAAGCGGACGTTCTTTTTCAGCCAACCCAAGGCAATCATTTCCTGGAAAGCCTTCCAGATGCCAATGAGACCGGTGCCGCCGCCTGCGGGGTACAAGATTACATCTGGCAGTTGCCAGTTGAGTTGCTCGGCAATCTCGTAGCCCATGGTTTTCTTGCCTTCCAAACGGTAAGGTTCTTTAAGCGTGGACACATCCAGTAAATGGCCATCCTGGTTCAGTCTTCTCACCTCGGCGGCGCAGTCATGGATCAGCCCATCTATCAAATGGATTTGGGCGCCGTACCAGTAGCACTCTTCTTTGAAAGCTTTGGGCGTGTGGCGGGGTATGACCACTACGGCCGGTAAGTTGGCTTTGGCACAATAGGCGGCCATGGCAACGCCGGCGTTACCAGCGGTGGGAATAATACAGCCCTCCGCTCCTAACTCCAGGGCTTTAGAAATTGCCATGCTCAAGCCCCGGGCTTTGAACGAGCCGGTGGGGTTTTGCCCTTCGTCTTTTAGAAGCAGGTTTTCAAAGCCGTACGCAAGAGCCAGGCTTTTTAGCTCCAGTATGGGCGTGAACCCTTCGCCCAAAGAGACTTTGAATTTCTCATCCAGAACGGGCAAGACCTCCTGGTAGCGCCACATGGTGCCTTCCCGGTTTTTAAGCACTTTTTTGGAAATCGCGGCAGAACCATCGTACCGGGCCAGCAGCGGCATGGCGCAACAGGTAGAAACACGCTGCTGCATTTCAAAGTCGTGTTTTTGGCCGCACTTGGAGCAGGTAAGCGTGGCAAGGGTACTAAGACTGGTTTCTACTTGAGGGATCATAGGGAACGGATTTACCCCGGCAAGTAGGTGAACAGCTATGACCAAATCAAATAGCGTTTCGGTATAGACTATTCCGTTTTGGAATACTGGCGTTTCATGAACTGGATGAAGTTCTTGTAAGGCGCATTGTTTTCGGTACCCTTGCGTTGGATGAAGTTGAAGGTTCTTTGTACCTGTAGGCCTTTGATCTTCACTTCCACCAACTCGCCGGAGGCCAATTCTTTCACTACAGCCTGCCTTGGCAGAAAGGCCAGACAGGTGTCTACCCGCACGAAGTTTTTCAAGGCCTCTGTTCCGCCCAGCCTTACCCGCACCGGCAATTGGGCCAATTTTATGCCTTTCTGCACTAAGGCTTCTTCCAACACCGCCAAGGTGCCAGAGCCGGCCTCCCGCAAGGCCAGCGGAATCTGGTACAAATCCTTTACTTCCAGTTCGTGCTTTTTGAGGGGGTTGCGCTGGGAGCAGACGGCAATCACCTCGTCGGTTAAGAAAGGCGTGTAGGTGACCTGGCTTACTTTATTGATGCCTTCAATAATGCCCAAGTCAATGTCATGGTCAAGCAACGCTTTGAGAATGTTCTCGCTGTTCCGGTTTCTGAGGCTCAGTGCTACCTGCGGAAACTGCGTGAGGTAAGCAGACAGCACCGGCGGCAAGATGTACAGCGAAATGGTGGTACTGGCCCCCAGCACCAGCGTGATCTGCGGTTGAAAATCCTGACTTAACAAGGGAAGTTCCTGGTGCAGGTCGTTCTGGATCTGCTGTACGGCTTCCAGTTTCTGAAACAACAACTGGCCGGCCGGGGTGAGGCTGATGGTGTTGCCGTGCCGCTCAAACAGACCCGTTTTGTAATAGTCTTCCAAGGCCTTGATCTGCTTGCTGATAGCCGACTGGCTGATGTACAGGATCTGGCTGGCCTTGGTGAAGCTGAGCTGCCGCGCCACTTCAAAGAAGACGTTGTGTTTATGTGAAATCACAGGAATATAGGATAGTGACCCGGTGCTTACAACCGCTCTAAATTCAGGCGCGTGCGGTTGCTGTCTTCCCTGTTACCAGTATTGACGGTACCAGCCGGTTCAAACAACAGGACGCTTACCTCTTCTTGGGCCACCGGCCGATGCTCTACTCCCCGGGGTACAATCAGAAATTCACCTTCGCGCAGTTCCACGGTTTTGTCTCTGAACTCCATTCTGAATTGCCCTTGCACCACCATAAAAAGCTCGTCTTCGTGGTCATGGTGATGCCACACGAACTCGCCTTTGAACTTAGCCAGTTTCACGTGCTGGCCATTCAACTCGCCCACAATTCTGGGGTTCCAATGGTCTGAGAACAAGGTCAGTTTCTCTTGTAAATTCACTTTCTCCATGTGACTGATGCTGGATCTTGAGCAGGGAAGGTACAAAAGGAAAAGATGATTCTCTACTCTTCACAGGCTGTTGCTTACTTCTACTTCTCTCCAAACGCCATAAAATAGGCTCCATAGGGAAATTTCCATTGTGAACCGCTTACCAGAACCAAGGGGGAAATTCAAACAAGAGCTAAGGTTTTCGGCTTCCTACGGTTTCAAGATTACTCCTTCTCCGTTTCTTCTTACCGCCGAAGACCTTTAAAAACCCCGGTCTTCCGTTAACCGTTAGCCAAAAGACATTCAGTACACTTTAACCCAGATGCTATGCGTATAAACAACCTGCTTTTTTTGGCCTATGCCTTCTTTTTTGTAACCATGCAGCAGGCCTGCGCCCAAAGGAAGAGCGCTGCCCAAAAAAGTATTGGGCCTACCACCCTGTCCCAGAACATGAAATCTGCGAAATGGCGGGAACAAAACCACATTGTTAACCGCGACTCTGCCTACCTAAACCCCTATTATGGCATCCAGAAGCTGAAAGGCGGCAACATGCGCTTTGAGATGAGCCACAGCATTCACCCGCGCCAAGACCCGGCTTTGATCAAAAGTCTATCAGAGGGACAGGCCCCGTTTGCTACCATTGTGGGTTGCTCTGATTCCCGCGTGTCCAGTGAGATTCTCTTTGACCAGGGTTTCGGAGATCTGTTTGTGGCGCGCACCGCCGGACAAGTTATGGCCGAGGCTACGTTCGCCACCATTGAATACGCCTACCTTAACCTGGGCACCAAGCTGGTGGTAGTACTTGGCCATAGCGGCTGCGGTGCGGTAAGCGCGGCCATGAAAAGACCCGAAAGCCCACCCGGGCACATTGTCACCTTGATCAACTCCATTAAGCCCGCCGCCCTGGCCGCCGAGCAAATGGGCCAAAACAAGGCAGAGCATGCGGTAAGGCTTAACGTGATCAACCAGGTGAAGGAGCTGCGCCAGTTAGAATCTGTATTGAGCCGGGCGCATGAAAAAGGCGAAATCTTGATTGTAGGTGCCGTGTATGATTTAAGCAACGGCAAAGTAGTGTTTTTGGAAGAAACCATGCAGAACTTACCGCCTACCCGCTACGCTAAAACGGATATTACAGGGTTATGACAAACCTCTTTTGCCAGGAAGGAAAGGATTTTCTTTTCAATTCTGAACCCATTTTTGCCCTAATTTTTAAAAAACCGCCCGGAAACGCAGTTCTCCGGGCGGTTTTTTTATAAACACGGCTGGTTCCCCGTTGCCGCCCTCATGTGAAGAGCTTGTGGAATGCTTAGCGCCATAACTAACGGGTTCAAAGTGCTGGGCAGGTAAACCTTGAATCAGGCGGGTTCGCCGGTAGTGGTGTCTATGTTTCTGTTTTTGCGCTGTTTTTTCATTTTATCGGCTAAAACGTAAACATCGCCGTACTCTTGGGAGAATTTCTCTGCGTCATACAAAACAGAGTCAAGGTGCGAAGAACCCTGCTCCTTTTCTGGGACAACCAGTTTATGCCAGAAAATGGCGATCAGGGAGAGAACACAGCCAATGGCCAGGTAAGCCAAAACCCGTAAGGCGGCGGTGTCACTGTCATTGGAACTGAACGCCAGCACAAAAGTACCCGCGAAGAAACCAACGGCAATCAAAGTAGAGGAGTAGTCTTTTTTCATACGTTTCTGTTTATGGTTCCCAAATGCCTCACACCTAAAAATGCTATGTTTTCTAAGATGCTTACCTAAATATACGAAAGTGTTTTTACTATGTTCCTATTTTACCTTGCCTTTTTACAATTAATTTTAAGAAATTTTAATTTTACGGGATAGTAGCTGTGCTTTTTCCTATAAACCCGAACCGGCTGTTTTAAGCCTGATTTCTGAAAAACACGCCCAAATCATTCCCGTTTTTTATCTTCCGGCCCGTACACAAACCTTGGGGCAGCACTTTGGCTTTTTGATCTTAGAGCTTGTTTACATTTGAGGTTTGCAGGCTCAACTAACCAGAGAAAGGTTCTGCGGAAGCTTTTTTGGAGCCGCGTGGCAGCACTACGGGGCAACGCAACCGCGCATGCAGGTTCTTTTTATGGCCGTTTGCAGCGCAAAGATGAAATATAAACATGCTCTTAGCTTTGCTCCCAAATATTTGAGATTTTGGCCGGTGCAAACGCGCCCTAACCGTAGTCTCTTAAGATAAATAAAACTTGACCTATATGAATATCAGCCAACGCTACCAGCTTTCGCTTGCCCTGCTCACCGACATGTACCAACTGACCATGGCCCAGGGATACTGGAAGAAAGGAATGGCGGAGCAGGAAGCGGTTTTTCACCTGTATTTCCGGAGTAACCCGTTCAAAGGCGGCTACACCGTCTGTGCCGGCCTAGCCGATGCCCTGGATCTTCTGCTGAACTTCCGGTTCACCCAAGATGACCTCTCCCACCTGAGAAGCCTCAAAGGCAGCCAGGGAAAAGCTTTGTTTGAAGAAGGGTTTCTGGCGCACCTGCGTGACCTGCGTTTCAGCTGTGAGGTAGACGCCATCCCCGAAGGCACCGTCGTGTTCCCGCACGAGCCGCTGCTCCGCATCAAAGGCCCCATTCTACAATGCCAGCTCCTGGAAACGCCTTTGCTGACGATTCTTAACTTCCAGACCCTGATCGCCACCAAAGCGGCCCGCGTGGTGGAGGCCGCGCAGGGCGACGCGGTGCTTGAATTTGGGATGCGGCGTGCCCAAGGGCCAGATGGGGCCATTTCGGCGGCGCGGGCGGCTTTTATAGGTGGGGTTGGTGCCACGTCTAACATGCTGGCGGGGCAGTTATTCAACATTCCGGTGAAGGGCACGCACGCCCACAGTTGGGTCATGTCGTTTGACCAGGAGCAGGAAGCCTTTTCGGCGTACGCCGATGTCTTCCCGCACGACTCGGTTTTTCTGGTGGACACCTACCACACGCTAGAAGGCATCAGGAAAGCCATTGAGGTAGCCCGGAAAATGCGCGAGAACGGCAGCGAACTCAAAGGGATAAGGCTGGACTCTGGTGACTTGGCTTACCTGAGCATTGAAGGACGCCACCTGCTGGATGAAGCAGGTTTCCCTAATGTCTCCATTCTGGCCAGCAATGACCTGGACGAGCACCTGATCCAAAGCCTGAAACTACAGGGAGCCCGCATAGACACGTGGGGCATAGGGACGAAACTGGTGACGGCCTATGATCAGCCCGCGTTGGGCGGCGTCTATAAACTGGCCGCGCTCCGGCAAGCCGATGGGGAATGGGAGTACAAACTGAAACTCTCTGAGCAGCTCATCAAAATCTCAACGCCGGGCATTCTGCAAGTGCGCCGCTTCTACAAAGGCTCCTCCATTGTGGGCGACATGCTTTATTCTGAGCCGCTGGGCATAAACGCCTTGGCCACCATGGTGCACCCCAACGACCCCACCCAGCAGAAAAGCTTCCCCAGAGAATGCACCCATGAAGACCTCCTGGTGCCTATTTTCAGGGAAGGCAAGCCGGTCTACACCTCTCCAGATTTGCTTGAGATACAGAAGCGTACCAAGCAGCAACTCAGCCTCCTGCATGAAACATACCGCCGCTTCCTGAACCCCCACGTGTACAAAGTAGGCCTGGAAGAACAGCTACACGACAAGAAAATGGCCTTGATTATTGACCTTAGAAAGAGCGCCCAACGCAACGAAGCGTAAGTAACCCTTCTGCTGTTTCCTGCCTGTTTTCGCAAAAACGGGCAGGAAACGCCCATTAGCTTAAGAGGCGGGTACTTTGAATGAATTGCCCTCCTTTGGCCATGATCTGGGCTTTCGCTTTCTCAAAGCCTTGGGCGTTGATGGCGCGGGTGGCATCTTCAATAAAATAGGTCTTAAAACCTTCCTGCAAGGCATCCAGGGCGGTAAAAGCCACGCAGAAATCGGCCGCCAGGCCTACCAGATATACGTCTGTTACGTCTTTGCCTTTCAGGTACTCGGCCAAGGCCGTGGATTTAAGGTGGCCGTTGTCATAGAAACCGCTGTAGGAATCAATCTGGGGGTCTGTTCCCTTCCGGAAGATGGCCTCTACCCTGTTCATCTCCAGTTGGGGCGAGAACTCGGCCCCCGCTGTACCCTGCAGGCAGTGGTCTGGCCAGAGCACTTGCTCTAGTCCGTTCAGTTGGGTGGTGTCAAAAACCTCTTTTCCCGTATGCTGCGATGCGAAGCTTTTGTGGTGGGCCGGGTGCCAGTCCTGGGTGGCAACCACTACGTCAAAATGGGGTTGCAGGGCATTCACGATGGGCAGGATGGCCTCTCCCTCGGGTACCGCCAACGCGCCGCCGGGAATAAAATCGTTCTGAATATCTATTAAGAGTAATGCTTTCATGGTGGTGGTGTTTGTTTTTAATGCCTTACCGCTTGCTGGAAACCAGCTCCCGTAGCTGCGGCAATAACTGGTAAAGATCCTCGCCCGGGCATGCGGTGGCCGCATTGTCCTTGTGCCCGGAGATATTCTCGGCAGAGATCTTCCAGCGTTTGGCTAGGGCCAGGGTAAGCTGTTCCAGGCTCTGCCGCTGGGCTTCGGTTACCTTCTCCGTCTGGAAATTGCCTTCCAGCACAATGAGCGCGTGCCCCCACGGATCATACGGCGTGTTGGAGTCTCCCACAAACTGGAGTTGCCGCCCTTCGCCAATCTGGCCTTTCACGTCAATGTAGAAATGGTACGGAATGTCGGCCCAGGGTTCTTTGACGCGTCCGCTAGAAAGGGTGCTGCGCTCTACGGAGAACTTTTGCAGGGCTTTGAGTTTTTCTTCTAGCGTCCGGTTCAGGTTTTGATTGGTGGCGGTGTGGTGGATGGTTATTTTCTGCGGCACCTGGGTTTTCATGGGCAATAGAGGGGCCACGGCTCCCCACTGGGCGCGGGTCACAATTGGAATTCCTTTGGGCAAAGAAACCTCTTTGGAAGATCGGCAAGCCGCCGAAAGCGTTACCAGCAGCAGCAGCATTAATTGGGGAAGGGAAGAATAGCGCATGTTCAATGAGTCACTGATGTTTGTTCGTTTGTAGTTTTGATAGCACGTTGGGCTGTTTTGAGGCTGTTTTTGGAAAAACGCACCTAAAACCATGGTGCTCAGGCTCTGATCTGCCCATCTCCTTTGATTACCCATTTATAGCTGGTGAGTTCTTCCAGGCCCATGGGCCCGCGGGCATGAAGCTTTTGGGTACTGATCCCTATTTCGGCCCCTAACCCGAACTGCGCGCCGTCTGTGAAGGCGGTGGAGGCGTTGGCGTACACGGCGGCGGCATCTACCCGGTTCAAAAAAGTCTCAAGGGCCTGGGTGTCTTCCGCAATGATGGCTTCGCTGTGTTTGGAGCTGTAACGGGCAATGTGCTCCAGGGCCGCAGACAAACTGGGCACCGTCTTTACGGCCATCTTCAAAGACAGAAACTCCGTCCCGAAATGCTCTTCCTGGGCCAGGTGCAGTAACTGGGGAGGATACGATTGCCCCAGCGCGGCGTAGGCAAAGAGATCTGCGTAGAGTTCCACCTCGTAATAAGCCAGGGGAGCCAGCAAAGCGGTCAAATCGGCCAGCCGGTCTTCATGCACCAGCAGGCAGTCCAGCGCGTTGCAGACACTCACCCGGCGGGTTTTGGCGTTGTGGATGATCTTCTTGCCTTTCTCCAGATCTCCTGAGGCATCAAAATAGGTATGGACAATGCCGGCCCCGGTTTCAATAACGGGTACTTTGGCGCTTTGCCGCACATAGTCTATCAAGGCCTGACTGCCTCTGGGAATGAGCACGTCTACGTAGCCAATGGCTTGCAACAGGGCTTCGGTGGCTTCGCGTTTGGCGGGCAACAAAGTAGCCAGATGAGGGTCTAGCCCATGTTTCTCCAACACCCGATGGATTACGGAGACAATGGCCCGGTTAGAGAACTCGGCATCACTGCCGCCCTTCAAAAGACAGGCGTTCCCGGTTTTCAGACAAAGGGCAAACACGTCAAACGTGACGTTGGGCCGGGCTTCATAGATAATGCCCACCACGCCCATGGGCACCCGCACCTTGGAAATCTGCAGCCCGTTGGCAAGTTCCTTCTGCAGGAGCACCTCGCCCAGCGGAGAAGTAAGATTCGCTACATTTTCCAGATCAAGGGCAATGCTTTGGAGGCGGGCTTCGGTCAGCAGCAGGCGGTCATGCTTGGGATCATCCGGAGACATACGGGCCAGGTCTTTCTGGTTTTCAATCAAAAGAAAGTCTTTCTGCGCGAGGGTTTCGGCGGCCACTTCCCGTATGACGGCGTTCACCAGACCAGGGGCAAGTATCCCCAACGCTTGGCTGGCCAACTGGGTGTTTCTGAATAAATCTTCGTACTCCATTGTTTAAGGTATAGAAGGTAAGACCTGCAGGTAGCACATTACTGCAAAGCGTTTTACCGGTGTTTTTCTGAATTAAAGCTTAAAACGGGAAGGCTACTCCAGCTCCTGAGAAAGGAACAGGTAATCATAGTGCACCAGCGGTTTTTGCTTTTGCTGCCCCAGCCGTTCAAGGGCTTTCTCAGAACCGTATTCGGCAATGCCGAACCCGATCTGGTGGTTTTGCTCATCTACCAGTTTCACAATATCGCCTTTCTGGAAATGGCCCTCAATCTGCACTACGCCTACCGGCAGCAGGCTTTTGGCCACTTGTGAGCCGCACAAGGCAGTCTTGGCCCCTGCGTTGATGCGCACCACCCCCTTGGCGAACGTGCCCGAATGGGCAATCCACTTTTTCTTGCCCGAAGCTGATTTATCTGGCAGGAAACGGGTGTTCTCAATTTCTCCGTTCAGCAGCCTTTGCAGTACGTTTTCGGTTTTGCCGTTGGCGATGTGCACCGCAATGCCTAGTTGCGCTACTTTACGCGCCATGTGGCACTTGGTGATCATGCCGCCGCGGCCAAACTGCGACCGCTGCGTGGTGACAAAAGAGGCAAAACCGGTGGTGGAAGCATCAATGTCTTTGATGACGGTACTAGCGGGATCTTTGGGGTCGCCGTTGTAGATGCCGTTCACGTTGCTTAGGATCAGGAGCGCATCAGCGTTGAGCATGGAGGCGATCAGCCCGGCCAGTTCGTCGTTGTCGGTGAACATCAACTCGGTGACGGAGATCACGTCGTTTTCGTTGACAATGGGGATGACGTTGTTCTGCAGCAGTACCTGGAAACAGTTTTTCATGTTGAGGTAATGGCCCCTATCCCGGAAATCTTCTTTGGTCACCAACACCTGCGCGCAGACCAGCTGGTGCTGGCTGAAGAGATTCGCGTAGGTATGAATCAGTTTCACCTGCCCCACCGACGCCAGCAACTGCCGGGAACTGACGGCATCGGTCTTCTCAGAGATGCGGATAAGGCTTCTCCCCGCTGCCACCGCCCCCGAGGACACCACAATGACTTCTTTCCCTTCTTTCTTCAACCCCGAGATCTGCTCCACCAAATGCTGCATCCGCGCCTCATCGGGCATTCCGTTTTCCTGCGTGAGCACATTGGAGCCAATCTTGACAATGATCCTTTTATAACTGAATGGCATGGTTACTTCTCCTCTTTGAGAAAAAGTAATTTTAAAGGATTCTGCGCAATTCCCCTATTCTTTTCTGAAAACAATGTGTGTGAACTGAATCTGAGCACAGGGTAAATCAAAAGAGTGCCTGAGTATTTCATCGCAGAAAAGGTACTACCCCAGATAAAGGAGTGACCTTGCAATACCATCCCTTGAAATAGAAATAGGCCTACTTTCTCAAAAATAGGCCAAAAACGAAGCCGGATCAATGAAACCTTTTGTCAAGGTACAATTCTGTAAGGCTATTAAAAGAAATGACTTCACTCGCCGGAGGCGAGCGAAGTCATTTCTGGAGAGCTAACCATAAAAAGCCTACTTGCTCTTAAACCCTTGAATGAAGTTGCGGGTAAAATCAGACAGCACTAACGTTCCGCTGATTCCGGCGCGCTCAATTAGCAATTTATCCCAATGCTGGGTTCCTTCCCAGAAAACCTGTTTAAGGGCAGCCAAGGCCTCTGGACTATAGGAGGCTAATCTGGAGGCAAAGGCCTGAACGGCGGCGTCCATTTGCGCAACTGACTCATACACTTCGGCGTACAATCCCTTTTCCTTCGCCCAGGCCGCCGACCTGAACTCAGTTGCATCCAAGGCCAGTTGCGAGAAAGCAGACAAACCAATCTTCCGTTCCACCGCTGGCCCCACCACAAACGGCCCAATACCTACGGCAATCTCACTTAACTTCACCGAGGCCTGTTGGGTGGCCAAGCAATAGTCCGTAGCCGCGGCCACGCCCACGCCGCCGCCAATGGCCTTGCCCTGTACTCTTCCCACTATGATCTTGCCGCAGGTTCGGCACGCGTTGATCACCTTCGCAAAACCCGAGAAGAACTCCAGCCCCTGCGCTTTGCTCTGGATGGAAATCAACTCATCAAAGCTGGCCCCCGCGCAGAAAGTCCGTTCCCCTTCGCTCTGGAGCACAATGACTTTTACTTGTCCGTCTTGTCCAGCCCGCAGAATAGTCTGGGCCAACTGGTTCAATAAGGCGCCCGGCAAGGAATTATGCGACGGATGGAAAAACGAAATGGTACCAATACCGGTTTCATCAATGGCAAGCGTTACGTGACCTGTTTCTGTCATTTTATGTTTAAATCTAACTTCTTACAACTTACAACGATTTCACTGGCGCGAGTCGCCAGGCTCGTGCCTACGGATGGTGGGTAGTCTCTGACTACCCTCGCTGCCTCAGCAGCGACATTTCGCATAAGAGAATTAACACTTGAGGCTCCGGCAACTGCCTTTTCACCATCCCGCCCTCAGGGCACCCCTCCTAAAGTAGGAGGGGAATTTTTGGTCACCGTCGCTACTATGGCACGAGACTTCAGTCTCGCGCCAGAATAAAATGCAAACCCGTTTCAGGGCTGATTTTATGAAAACAAGCTCAAAACAGGGCCTACTACTGAAAATGAAGCATCTCCACATCTTCAAATTTCCTCATCTTCAAATCTCCCCATCTTCAAATCACTTAGGCTTGCTCCAGCTTCTTCACCATGGTCATGATGGTGGCGATGGCAACGGTGTCACCTGTTTCATCGGTCACGTCCACCAACCATTTCACAATGCCTTTGGCTACGTCTTCCTCGCTGCGTTTCTCCTGGGCTACTTTCTCTTTCACCGTCAGTTTTACCCCAATGGTCATGCCGGGGTACACGGGTTTGGTGAAGCGGCAGTTTTCAAGTCCGTAGTTTAAGAGAACTGGGCCTTTTTTGGGGTCTACAAACATACCGGCGGCTTTAGACAAGATGTAATAGCCGTGAGCCACGCGCCCGGTGAACAAGGTGCCTTCCAACGAGGTGGCGTCTACGTGGGCGTAGAAATGGTCGCCGGAGACGTTGGCGAAGTTGGTGATGTCGGCCTCGGTCACGGTGTGGCGGTGCGTGACCCAGGTTTCAGAGATCTCCAGTTCCTCAAAGTGTTTCCGGAACGGATGCACATCTTTTTCTATCTGCCTGGCACCTTGCTGGTACACGCCTGTAATGGCCGTAATCATGGAAGGAGAACCCTGGATGGCCGTTCGCTGCATAAAGTGTTTTACACCGCGTACGCCGCCCATTTCCTCGCCGCCGCCTGCTCTGCCGGGCCCGCCGTGGGTGAGCATGGGCATGGGGGAACCGTGGCCGGTGCTTTCCTTCGCGCAGGCATTGTCTAAGACCAGAATACGGCCGTGGTGCGTGGCGGCACCGATGGCAAACTCCTGGGCAATGGTTGGGTCTGCCGTGGCGATGGACGCGACCAGCGAGCCTTTTCCCAGCTTGGTTAACGCAATCGCCTCGTCTAAATGTCTATAGGGCATAATGGTAGCCACCGGCCCGAAGGCTTCCACCTCGTGGGTGTTGGTGTACCGGAACGGCTCAGGGTTCAGCATCACAATGGGCGAGATGAACGCGCCTTTCTCTTGGTCGGCCCCAATGAGGTTTACCTGGTTCAGGTCGCCGTACACAATGGGTGTTTGACGGGCAAGTTCTTTTACCTGCTCCCTAAGTTTCTTTAGCTGTTCCCGGCCAACCAGTGCACCCATGCGCACCCCTTCGGCCTGCGGATCTCCGATGGCCGTTTTGGAAAGTTCTTTTCCCAAGGCAATCTGCACATCTTCCACCAGTTTCTCCGGTACAATGGCCCTCCGGATGGCGGTGCATTTCTGTCCGGCCTTGGACGTGATTTCCTTCCGGATTTCCTTGATGAACAGATCAAATTCGGGAGTTCCGGGCACCGCGTCTTCGCCTAAGACCGAGCTGTTCAGCGAATCGGCCTCCATGGTGAACGGGACTGCCTCCTGAATAAGCCGTGGGTGCGCCTTGAGTAACCGACCCGTATGCGCCGAACCCGTGAATGTCACCACATCCTGGTAGGTCACATGATCCAGAATGCCTTCGCCGGTACCGGTCACCAGCTGCAAAGCTCCTTCCGGCAATATGTTTGAGGCAATGATTTCCCGCACCACGGCTTCGGTAAGGAAAGCGGTGATGGGAGCGGGTTTCACAATGGCCGGCATGCCCGCCAGCAGGTTCACCGCTATTTTCTCCAGCATGCCCCACACCGGAAAATTATAGGCATTGATGTGGACGGCCACCCCCTCTTTGGGCACCAGAATGTGGTGCCCCATGAAGGTGCCGCCTTTGGACAAACCAATGGGTTCATCCTCTACAAAGTAGGGTTTGTCTGGAAACTGCTTGCGCAAAGAGGCATAGGCGAACAGGTTGCCAATGCCGCCCTCAATGTCTACCCAGCTATCGGCACGGGTGGCTCCCGTGCGGTAACTTAACTTATAAAAGTCTTCTTTTTTGGTTTGCAGGTGCAGCGCCAGGGCTTTGAGCATGCGGCCGCGTTCCTGGAACGTCATCTTCCGAAGGGCTCGGTTCCCTTTGGCGCGGGCGTATTCCAGCATGGCGTTGAAGTCAAGCCCGCCGCTATAGGCCATGCAGATCAAGTCTCCGGTCACGGCGTCCACCATCTCACTTTCTTTCCCAGAGCCGGGCGTCCACTGGCCCATGGCGTAATTCTGCAATACTGCGGTCATATTTTTTAGTGGTTAGTTGCTGGTTGTTAGTTTTCGGCTTTAAACTCCTTGCCTTGGTTTTAGGCCTGTTTTCTGAAAAACTCGTCTAAAACGAAACAGCCAATCTTCACGGGACAAGGTGTTTTTAGTTCTTCCTGCTGTCTACTCTCCTTTTCGTGCAGTCCAGATCTGGTATCCGCCTTCCTGCCTTGTCCGGTTTTCCGGGACTTGCCGGAGGGGTTCGCAGGGCTTTAGGGTCGCGTGGAGATCGGCGGGAAGCTGCATGTAGATCTGGGTGCCTTCGGTTTTCCAGGCGATCATCTCCTCGCTCACCTGTTTCACAATCTTATGTGGATTGCCTACCACTACGCTCCGGGGCGGAATCTTTTCATCGGCCCGCACAAAACACAGGGCGCCCACAATGCTTTCATCGCCAATCTCCACTCTATCCATGATGACGGCGTTCATGCCTACCATCACGTTGCGGCCAATGGTGGCCCCGTGAATGATGGCGCCGTGTCCAATGTGCGCCATTTCTTTCAACAAAACCGTGGTGCCCGGAAACATATGGATGGTGCAGTTTTCCTGCACGTTGCAGTTGTCTTCAATAATGATCTCGCCCCAATCTCCCCTGATGGCGGCTCCCGGGCCCACGTACACGTTTTCCCCGATGAGCACATTACCCGTAACCGTCGCCTGCGGATGCACAAAGGCGCTTTCATGCACCACGGGCACGTAGCCGTTGAATTCGTAGGTCATACCCGTTCAATAATGACGGCGTACCCTTGCCCAACGCCCACGCACATGGTTATTAGGGCATAGCGTTTGTTTTGTCTGTGCAGTTCTATGGCCGCTGAGTTCAGGATTCTGGCCCCGCTCATTCCCAGCGGATGGCCTAAAGCAATAGCGCCGCCATTCGGGTTGATGCGGGGGTCATGGTCGTCAATTCCCAAGCCCCGGGTGCAGGTCAAGACCTGGGAGGCGAAGGCTTCGTTTATTTCAATCAGATCAATGTCGTTCAACGTCAAACCGGCTCTTTGCAGGGCCATTTGCGTGGCGGGAACCGGCCCCATGCCCATGTACCGGGGTTCTACCCCAGCCGCGCCCATGGAAACGTAGCGGGCTTTGGGGGTGAGGTTGTATTTCTTCAGGCCTTCCTCAGAGGCGAATAACAGCGCCGCCGCCCCGTCGTTCAAGCCCGAGGCGTTGCCCGCCGTCACCGTTCCTTCTTTATGGAAAGCCGGCCGAAGCTTCGCCAACACCTCCAGCGTGGTGGTGGGTTTAATGAATTCATCCTGGGCAAACACGTTGGGCTCGCCTTTCTTCTGCGGAATGCTTACGGGCACAATCTCCTCGGCAAACCTTCCGGCTTCCTGGGCTTTGGTGGCTTTCTGTTGTGACCAGAGAGCAAACGCATCCTGATCTTCGCGGGTAATGCCTTCCCGGCAGGCCAGGTTCTCGGCGGTTTCACCCATGCCATGGGTGCCGAACACTTCGTGGATTTTTGGGTTCACGAAACGCCACCCGAAGCTGGAATCGAACATCTGGGCATCTCGGCCGAAGGGCGTGCTGGTTTTGGAAATCACCCAAGGCCCTCTGGTCATGTTCTCCAGCCCACCGGCTACAAACAAATCACCGTCACCGCACTGAATGGCCCGTGCCGCCGCCACCGAAGCAGACAGGCCAGAGGCGCAAAGACGGTTGATGGTTTCGCCGGGAACCGAGAACGGCAGTCCCGCCAACAACAGGGACATACGGGCCACGTTGCGGTTGTCTTCCCCGGCCTGGTTTGCGCAGCCCATGATCACATCGGCAATGGCCGCCGGATCTGCCGTGGGATTCCGTTTCAGCAACTCCTGGATCACGAGCGCCCCTAAATCATCGGGCCGCACCGTGGCCAAAGACCCGCCAAAATTCCCGATGGGTGTGCGAATGCCGTCTACTAGATATGCTTGCTTCATGGTTGTCTTTTCTAAGCGCTGGCTTAAAGTCTTCAATTTTATGCAGCTTACTATGCTACTATTTATGGCCTACTATGGCGCGGAAGTTACTTCCGTGACGTTCCTTTGTGATTCTTCATAAGTCACGGAACTTACTTCCGCGCCATAGTACCCTAATCTATTTCTCAAGGAAACCGCGTTTAGTGGCTGTTTTTACTAAAACAGCCACTAAACGCAGTCTATAACCCTGGAAAAAACGTCTGATTTTCCCGCACCATTTTGCGGAGGAGCGGGCTGGCGCGGTAACGGTCTTCGTGGTATTCTTTGTAGAGGCCGTCTAAAGTTGCCAGCACGTGTTGCGCACCTAGTTCATCGGCCCAGGCCAGTAACCCTTTGGGGTAGTTCACGCCTTTGGTCATGGCTAGTTCCAGGTCTTCTTTGGAGGCCACGCGTAAGGCCAACGCATCAATCGCCTCATTGATGAGCATGGCTAGAATACGGTTCAAGATGTAATGGCCCAGTTGCTCGTCTCTGGTGGGCGCCGGAGGAACTGCACCTTCCTGGTAATTATAAAAACCTCTCCCAGATTTCCGGCCGAAGTAGCCTGCCTCAAACAGCCGTTTTTGGGTGAACGAGGGTTTATAGCGCGGATCATAGAAAAAAGAGGCAAAAACGGACTCGGTGACGCGGTAATTCACGTCGTGCCCAATGAAGTCCATGAGGGTGAACGGGCCCATTTTGAAGCCGCCCAGTTCTGTCATGGCCCAGTCAATGGTGGCGATGTCGGCAATGCCTTCTTCGTAGATCCGGATGGCCTCGCCGTAGAACGGACGGGCTACGCGGTTCACGATGAAACCGGGCGTGTCTTGGGCGATGACCGGCAATTTGCCCCAGGATTGCACCATATCCTTTATTTCTTCGGCCAATCCCTCGCGGGTTTGTACCGCCGGAATAATCTCTACCAACGGCATTACCGGAGCCGGGTTGAAAAAGTGGATTCCAATGAAGCGCTCTGGGTTCTGGCAAGCCGAAGCAATGGAAGCAATGGATAAAGAAGAAGTGTTGCTGGCCAGTATACAATGCTCTGGCACAATCATTTCCACCTCCCTGAACAAGTTCTGCTTTACCTCCAGGTCTTCTACCACTGCCTCCAACACTAGATCACAATCCCCAAAGTCTTGGTGCGCCTCTGTGAAGTTTAACCGATCCTGAATATCAGCCGCATCATTTTCTGACAGCTTCCCCTTTGCCGATAGCTTGCGCAAGGAGCCTTTGATGCTCTTGGCGGCGCGCTCCAATGCCTGTGCGTTTTTGTCTAGCAGATGGACTTTATGGCCCGCCGTGGCGATGACCTGCGCAATGCCGGAGCCCATGGCCCCGCTCCCGATGATGCCTACGATCATTGTCCGGTGAAATTAGGTTTACGCTTCTGAAGGAAGGCCTCTACCCCTTCTTTGAAATCATGGGTCTGTCCGGCTTTCTGTTGGTAGACAGCTTCCTGTTCCAGCTGTTCTGCCAGGGTATTCTGGAATGTCACGTTCAACAGTTGTTTGGTGTAGGCCAGGCCTTTGGTAGGCATCTGGGCTAGTTTTTGCGCCAGTTCCATTACTTCGGTGTCAAACGCCTCGTCGGGAAACGTCTTGTAAATCATACCCATCTGTACAGCGTCCGGTGCGCTCACTTTGTCGCCGGTCATCATCAACGCCGAAGCCCGCTGCAGACCAATCAGGCGCGGAAGGAAGAACGTACCCGCACTGTCTGGAATCAAGCCGATTTTGCTGAAAGCCTGAATAAACGAAGCCGATTCCTTGGCGACCACCAGGTCACAAGCCAAGGCCAGGTTGGCTCCGGCTCCGGCGGCCACTCCGTTCACCGCGGCCAGCACGGGTTTGTTCAACTCCCGCAACAGCAGGATAATGGGGTTGTACTGCTGCACCACAATCTGGGAGATTTCCATGCTGGCTGGGCCGGTGGCCTCGGCTAAGTCCTGTCCGGCGCAGAAGGCTTTTCCTTCGCCGGTTAGCAGGATGGCCCGTACTTCCTCGTTTTCGCCGCAGGCGCGCAGGTGCTCCTGTAGGGCCAGGGCCATCTCGCGGTTGAAGCTGTTGTAGACGTTGGGGCGGTTTAGCCTAAGGGTGGCCACGCCGTTCTCCAGAGAATAAGTGATGAAGTTGCTTTGGGTCATAGTTTTATTTGAGGCACTTGAAGTAGTCAAACGGCTCCAGGCAGTCAAGGCACTGGTAATGCGCCTTACAGGAAGTAGAGCCAAACTGGCTGATCAATTTGGTGTTTTCTGATTTGCAAAGCGGACAACGCACCAGGGTGTCCCGCCCGAAAAGGGCATGGATGTCACCGTTCGGTTCTACCGGTGGGGCGATGCCGTAGGCTTCCAACTTCACTTTCCCATCGGGGGTAAGCCAATCGGTTGTCCAGGCGGGGCTGAGCTGTAGATTTACGCTTACGTCTTTGAACCCCAGGGCCAGAAGTTTCAGCTTGATATCGGCGGCAATGGTGTTCATGGCCGGACAACCCGAGTACGTGGGCGTAATGGTCACCTGCACATGTCCGTCTTCCCGCACCCGCACATTCCGCAGCACCCCCAGATCCAGAATGCTCAGTACCGGAATTTCGGGGTCAGATACCTCTTCCAAAAGTTGCCAGATGTTCTCTTCGGTTGTCACTCTATTTAGTATCAAGTAGCACGTATCAGGTAGCAAGACACAAGACTTCTCTGCCTTGTTTTATAGTTGCTTTCGGTAAAAATTAAACCATCCATTTGTCATCTTGGAAGAATCTTGTGAGCCAGCCAGAATTGCTTTGACTAACCGGTATTGCCGTTCGCGATCAAGATCCTTTGGGGAGGACAAAGAGGTAGAGTGTGTTTCAGCCTCCGTTTTTCACTTACTTTTAGAAAATCAGGTTCTAAACGGCGGCTTTTCTTACCACTCCAAACCCGGGTACGCCCGTTGCAGGTACTGCAATTCAGTTAAGAGGTAGCCCAAATGCTCGGTATGAAGGCCGGTTTTGCCGCCCTTCTGCATGAACACGTTTTGCGGTACCTCCAAGGTGGCTTCAGCAAATACTTTGGCTACGTGGGCTTCCCACTGCGGCTGCAAGGCGCTGTACTCGGGGATGAAGCTGGCCTGCGCCAACTGCTTTTCAGTCTGGGTCATGGCGAAGAGTTCGCCGGAGTACCTCCAGAGGTTGCTCAGGGCTTTCTCTATGCGGCGTTTGCTTTCCTCGGTGCCATCGCCCAGGCGGATGATCCATTCTGAGCTCCACTTGAGGTGGTAACTGGCTTCTTTGAAGGATTTGGCGGCAATGCCCGCCAGCCCTGGGTCTGGGCTGTTTTGCAGGTCTTTTAGCAAAAAGAAGTGAAAACCGTCAAAGATAAACTGCCGCATGACGGTATCTGCAAAATCACCATTAGGCTGTTCCACCAGCAGCGGGTTCTTGTATTCCACCGCCTCGCGCAGGTAAGCCAAATCATCTTCTGTCCGACCTTTTCCTTCCAGTTCGGCGGCGTATTGGTACAGGCTGCGGGTCTCTCCAATCAAATCCAGGGCGATGTTGGCCATGGCCAAGTCCTGTTCCAGAATGGGGCCGTGGCCACACCACTCAGATAAGCGGTGCCCCAGAATAAGGCTGGTGTCCGCCAACTGCAGGGTGTAGTCAAATAACAACACCCTAAGTTCGGGTGAATAGTTCTGCAGCGCAGCCGTTGGTGTATGCTGTAGATCCATGGCTTACATGTTTTTGATTTCGGCGGGCACCTCATAGAAGGTAGGGTGCCGGTACACTTTGTCAGTGGCGGGGTCAAAGAAAGCGGCGGCCTCGTCTGGGTTGGATGCGTGCACGTGCTTCGATTCCACCACCCAGATGCTCACGCCTTCCATGCGGCGGGTGTACACATCGCGGGCGTTCTGGATGGCCATCTCGGCATCAGAGGCGTGCAGGCTGCCTACGTGTTTATGGTCTAGGCCTTGTTTGCTTCTGATGAAGACTTCCCATAGCGGCCATTCTTTCTGCTGATTCATTGAATGAATGTTTGATTAAGTGAATTAGTGAATGAGGAAGAATTAAGCCTGTTTCTCGGCTTCGCGTTGGGCGCGTTTCTGGGCGTGGGCCAGGGCGGCTTCGCGCACCCAGGCTCCTTCTTCGTGGGCTTTCACGCGGGTGCTGAGGCGGTCTTTGTTGCAGGGGCCGTTGCCTTTCACCACGTTCCAGAACTCCTCCCAGTCCACGTCGCCGAAGTCATAGCCGTTTTTGGCTTCGTTCCAGGTCAGGTCTTTGTCGGGCACGGTCAGCCCGAGGAATTCGGCTTGCGGCACCATCATGTCCACGAAGCGCTGGCGCAGTTCATCATTGGTGAAACGCTTGATCTTCCAGCGCATGGACTGCTCTGTGTTAGGGGATTCTGAGTCCTTCGGCCCGAACATCATGAGGGTGGGCCACCACCAGCGGTTGAAGGCCTCCTGCGCCATTTTCTTCTGCGCGGGCGCGCCGTTGCACAAGGTCATCATGATCTCGAAGCCCTGGCGTTGGTGGAAGCTTTCCTCTTTGCACACCCGCACCATGGCCCGGGCATACGGCCCGTACGAGGTTCTGATCAAAGGCACCTGGTTCATGATGGCCGCACCGTCTACCAGCCAGCCAATCGCCCCAATATCGGCCCAGGACAAGGTGGGATAGTTGAAGATGCTGGAGTATTTGGCTTTGCCCGAGTGCAGGTCGGCGATCATCTGGTCGCGGGAGGTGCCCAGCGTTTCGGCGGCGCTGTAGAGGTACAAACCGTGGCCGGCCTCGTCCTGCACTTTGGACAGGAGAATGGCTTTGCGTTTGAGCGAGGGCGCCCGGGTTATCCAGTTGCCTTCCGGCAACATGCCCACAATCTCAGAATGGGCGTGCTGTGAGATCTGGCGCACCAGCGTTTTGCGGTACTGCTCCGGCATCCAGTCTTTGGGCTCAATACGGATTTCGTTCGCGATCTTCTCCTCAAACAGTTCTTCCAGTGATTTATCTATGATCGTTTCCATATCCTTTTAACAGTTGTACTGATACTTACGTTACTTGCGCGCCTTGCGGTAGTTTCCGTTTTAAGCCTCTTTTTCTGAAACCAGGCCGAAAACGGTTTATGTAGGTGCAATCCCTTGTGGTTGCCCTTTGTGCGTTTTTGTTATGGTGTATGAAAGGGCAACCACAAGGGATTGCACCTACAGGTTATTGGTCAAAATCTACTACTACCCGTTCCGTCAAAGGCCGGGCCTGGCAGGTGAGAATGTAACCGGCGGCAACCTCCTCGGGCTCCAGCGAATAGTTTACGTCCATTTCCACTTCGCCCTCTAGCACTTTGGCGCGACAGGTGCTGCAAACGCCGCCTTTGCAGGAGTAAGGCACATCGGCACCGGTTTCAGCGGCGGCATCCAGAATGGTGTTGCCGTAGTACGACATCTCCAGATGGTGGTAATTTCCGTCTAGGCGTATCTGCACCTGGCTTTTCTTGTCTCCCTCGCCTACGGGGCGCACCTGGCGCTCGGCGGCTTTCTGCCCGGCCTCGCCGGAAGTGAAAAGCTCGAAATGGATATGCTCTTTGGGAACACCTGCTTCTTCCAGGGCTTCCTTCGCCCCGAAAATCATTTCCTCTGGCCCGCAGATAAAGCATTCGTCTACCTCATCGGCTTTAATGAGCTTCTGGAGGAACAGTTCTGTTTTCTGTTTGTCAATGCGTCCGAACAGCAGATCGGTGTCGCCGTGTTCGCGGCTTAGGATGTGGTAGACGCTCAGACGGGCCAGAAACTTGTTTTTCAGACCTTCAATCTCCTCTTTGAACATGATGGAGTTGCGGCCCCGGTTCCCGTACAGGAGCAGCACCTGGCTTTTGGGTTCTGCCAGCAACACGGTTTTGATGATGGACAGAATGGGCGTGATGCCGCTTCCGGCCGCTACCAGCACGTAGCTTTTCTGCCGGTCTGGGTGCAGCGGGGTGTAGAATTTGCCCATGGGTGGCATGACCTCCAGTTCTTCGCCGGGTTGCAGGGCCTCGTTGGCGAAGGAGGAGAATCGGCCTTCGGGCACTTTCTTGATGGCCACTTTCCAGACGTTCTCCAAGGGACTGGAGCAGATGGAGTAAGACCGCCTGAGTTCCTCGCCGTTATGGTGCCGCCGGAACGTGAGGTACTGCCCCTGGGTGTAGCGGAAGGTGTCTTTCAGTTCTTCGGGCACGTCTAAGGTCACCGTGACGCTGTCATGTGTCTCGCGCTGCACTTCTTTTATTTTGACTTTATGGAATCTGCTCATGCTTCTTTTTTCTCCAGGCCCTGGAATAAAACGGTGAGGATGGTGTTTTCCAGTTCTTCCAGGGAGATGCCGCGGCCGGGTTTCCACCACAGTTCTACCCAGCGTACCGCCGATAAAAGGGTGAAAAGCGCCACCGATTGGTTTACGTCCTGCAACTCGCCCGCTTCCACCCCTTTCTCTATCAGAGAGGCCAGCCTTTTCTCATAGTGGCTGCGCAGGCGTTTGAACTCCTCCAGCGCCTCGGGCGACAGGTATTTCCAGTCATTGTTGGCCACCGAGACCTCGGCTCCCTTGTTCACCATCAGGTGGATAAGCAACCGTACCAAAGCCTTCAGTTTCTGGGTATACGTACTCTGGGAGGCTTCTATTTCCTCCAGTTGGCTGACGTAGCGGTTGGCGATGTCAAAGCAAATGGTTTTCAGGATCTCGTCTTTGGAACTGATGTAATGGTACATGGTAGCCGCGTCCATGCCGGCCTGATCTGCGAGATCACGCATGGACGTGCCGCCAAAGCCTTTCTGTTTGAACAGTAGGGCCGCGGCCTCAATGATACTCTCCCGCCGGAGGTCTTTCTTTTTTTTGATCATGTACCAGGGTCATCCACGAGTAAAAGCACTTGCCATAGTTTGTCCACACCTCACATCATAAAGCAAGTGTACAGAGATAAACGCTAAAAGTCAAATGTTCGTTTGGCTTTTATGGCAAACCACTCCCATCTTCCTAGACGTGGCTAAAAAAATCAGTTCTGCACCATCAGATCTGGTGACTAAAATTCAACTACCACATCAATTTTCAATCAACGCATCTCATTTGTAGGTGAACAAAAAAGAAACACTTTTTACGGCGATGAGCGACCCCTGCGTTTACCTTTCTTTTTAAGAGTATAGGCCATTTTCGCCAGCAACCCCAAAATTTAAACATGCTCTTAGTGCAATTTTTTACCTCTTGCCAAAACCTCATCTATGTTTCACCTTTGCTTTATTATGTGAAGCTGTTTAGAGTTTTGCGCCTGTTTTCATAAAAGTAGCCTGAAAACGGGGTACAAACGGACGCTTACGGCAGTGTACAAATAAACCTCTCGTTTTTAGGCTGTTTTCATAAAAACAGCCTAAAAACGACGGTAAAAGCGGGCACTTGCCCCAGAGAAATTCCTTTAAATGCCGGTTAATGAAAAACTCTAAACAGGTTCTATGAAAGAAGTACTAACCGTTATCTGGATAGCCTTCCTGCTGGGTCATCAGGCTTTTGGGCAAGCCTATCCTTGATTCACACCTTGTTCAGGCACTCCAAGGAGCCACTACTCCGGTACAAGTGGTGGTTACTTTCACGGGAGACGGAGCACCTGGCCCAACCCACCTGCCGCTTTTGAAAAAATTAGGGTTAACCCAAGGGCATGTTTTGTAAAAGTGTCCCCATTGCCAGGGTATTGGCGACTCCCGCCCAAGTAGAGGCCCTCTCTAAAAGCCCTTATGTAAAATCGGTTTACCTGAACAAGAAACTCACCTATATCAATAGCAACGGTACCCATATTACGGGAGTGCAACGCTTGCGCACAGACCCTAATTTCATCTCCAAGAACAAGGGTGTCCCGGTTTATGGCAAAGCTGTGGGGGTGATGGTCAATGACAGCGGCGTAGACGGCACGCACGAAGACATCACACTGGGAACCCACCTGGTACAAAATGTGCTGGGTTCCATCAACCTGAATGCCCTGTCTACCCTGCTTCCGGTCACTTATCTGGAAAACGTGCCGAATACGGATACCAACTTGGGGCATGGCAGCTGCCCTTACTTACTTTCCCAGTTCCAGTCTTCCCCGAACGCATACCGCCAGAGATGGAACAACACAGCACTTGCACCCACACTAAAAGCAGCCAAGCCATGGCAACAGCAAAAGGCGTGCACCTGCCAATCTCCCTAAAGAAGCCGGTTCAAGGTAGATTTCAAAAATGAACCAAGGGGGTAACAAGGGTGTTCAGGAGCGCAGGCAAGCCTTGAAAAAAAATATTTTTTCTTTAGAAGATACTTTTGAACGTTTTTTTTACTTACTTGGTAGTACCTGTATAATTAAAAACAATATGAACAACGGTAAAGTAAAATTCTTTAACTCCGAAAAAGGCTTCGGTTTCATTAAAGACAGCAATTCAAACCAAGAGTATTTCGTGCACGTTTCTGGTCTGGTTGACGAAATCAGAGAAAATGACGATGTTACCTTTGAACTCAAAGAAGGCAAAAAAGGGCTAAACGCAGTAAACGTTAGACTCGCTTAGTCTTTAGTGATAAAGACATTGAAAAAAGCCTTGCCCCTTGGCAAGGCTTTTTTTTATGCCCACGGGCGAGCCGTTTCGCCGCTGTTTTCTGTAAAACAGGTCTTAGAGCATGTTTAAATTGCACCTTTGCGCTACAAACGGCCATAAAAAGAACCTGCGGAAGCGTTTTTCTGGTCATTTTCGCTTGTAAACCTCAAATCTAAACAAGCCCTAAAACAGCGTTTAGGTTCAAGGGCCTGAATTAGGGCACCTTCCTATACTATCCTCAAAAAAGCCTTCGTTGAGCAAGGGAGACCAGGTACTGCATTCATCTGTCAATGCCTTTTCATTTCCACTAATTAAGTTTACCTCCTTTTAGCGGGAAGGTCAATCAGATCTATCATCTTATCAACTCAAAAGTAGTGCAGCACACCAGAGACAAAGAAGCCATCGTTCACCTTTATAACAAAGTACTGCCCCAGTTGGCCGAACGCATTTACCAGAACCTGACGGAGGTTTTCCCGCTGTTTGATGATTTCAACTTAGAAAAGATGGTAGATACCTGGACGAAAGACCCGAACGCCTCTTCTGACAAAGAAATCAGCATTGAGAACGGGAACGTGCAACAGGTGGGGCTAAGGCTACAACTCAATGGCTTTCAAAGAGCGGGGGCACAAACCTTTGATCTAAGCAAGGAGCTGGTGTTCCGGTTAGCGTATTCCACTTATGAAGTTGGCCCAGACAAAAATACCCCTTGGCTTGAAAAAGCTTACTTACAAGCCTGGCCAGGCCAAGAAATAGAAGAAGTAGCAGCACGCTGGTCTGAAGAAGTAGTGGAAGAGATCACTAAAAGATTGGAAAATTTGTAGGTGTTAATTGAATTTTTACAACCCAGTACGGGTGATTAAAATCTGGCTTTTTGCAGAAATGTAAAAATTCCAAAACAATGATTTTAAGGCATTTGGGTGATAAGAATGGTGGAACCTTGCACAGAGGGTGGGCTCTTGCTAGCTAAAAGATCATTTTTCTTCGTGTTAAAGCCAAATATTTACCATTGCCTACGATTTTTGCGAGAAAATTTATTGATAGATTAAATCACCCATTTGCTTTGGATTTTCGTTTAGTTTCTAGTACTTTCCTGAGACACTTATGGCACGTTAAATTTCTCCTTAGAGTTCACTACTAAATGATATGAGCAATATGTACGGTAGTCACCTTAAGTCGCATCAGTATTCGGGGCCAACAGAACAGTTATCTGTGGCCAATTTGGTGCTGGCCATGCGCCTGAGCCGTTTGGGCCATACGGCCGACTATATCACTGATTTCGTTACTGGCTCCTGGAACCCCATGCCCTCTACCTCCGTCATGCATGCCCCCTGCCCAGAACTTACTCTACCGTGCCGGCAACAGAAATAAGCTAGCTTGCAGAGCCACAAGGGGCCATTGCATGTAGCTCTGCTTTCTGATGCACATGGCTTTTTTGACTTTCCAGCTTGCTTAGATAGGAAATCGCGCACGTTCACCGGCTGTTTTAGGCTTAATTTAAGGAAAGAGAGCCGGAAACGAAAGGCTGAAGAATTACGAAGGAAATGGTAAAGCTTTCTTTTTTCTTGGCTAGCTTTACTGTTAGAGTTTGTTTAAATTTTGTCTCACGTGCTGCAAACGGCCATAGAGAGAGAACTTGCGGAAGCGGTTTCATCGCCTTCGTAGCGCTGCTACAAGGCCTAGAAACCGCTTCCGCAGAACCTTACTCTTGCCATTTTTATTGATGAATCCAAAATTCAAACAAGCTCTTTAAGCCATTTGCCATGCTTCCGCCTAATGACAATGAAGGGTTCGCTGTGCCTGAGCAACTTCCGCTGTATCTAAAAGGAAGGGAAATTTTCAGGCTCACCAAAGAAATCGTTAGCCTGATTGACGAGGAGAACGAGATCCTTTCTTCCTTGAAGGAATACATGCTGCTTGACGCCTCTTTTCTCACGGTAAAGGTAGTAGGCGCCGAAGCCGCCGACCTCTATGACCTGCGCATGGAAAATGCCACCCTCATCAGGAAAGCGGCCCAAGACCTTCTCTCCCATTGCCACAGTTTAGAAATGTTCGGCTTTAAGGAAGTCCACTACTTCCAGCTTCTGCGCGATGCCGTGGAAGAATACCGGCTCCTGTTTGTGGATTGGGTACAAGGTTTCGACCCCTGGAACTACGTCACCGACCGCTGGGGGCTCTTCAACCCACCCGGCATACAGCCCCATGATACGGAAGAAGATGATTTCTGATACTTCTTCTGAATACTGCCCTCTTCTTCTCATCATTTGATTGCTGGGCTTCTTCAGCAAGCTGATTTAAGGCTGTTTTCACGAAATCAGGCTAAAAACAATCAAGGGAAAATTCATTCCTTTCATGGTTCGTGTTCTCACCGCCAAAGACCAACGCAGGCGTCTTTCCGCTTGCTGGTGAAAATACGCAGCAAGGGCGAGTTTTCTTACTTTAGCTTTCACCGGTTCATCTATTTGAAAATGAGCATGCAACCTTTCAGAATGAATGTGGCTCTTACACCTGACAGGCTTTATTATTTCATGGATGCTTCTTCTATCTGACAAAACTTAACGTTACTTGTATGCAAAGAAAATCTACCCTTCACTTTCAACTGGCATTCCTGGTATGGGTGTTGCTGTCCGGGGTTCTGCTGGGTTCCTGCACAGATGAATGTCAGTCTACCATCACCTATACCACCTATGAACCGGTGTACATGACCAAAACGGAGCTAAGAAGCTCAGTGAAAGTAGAACCGGCCCGGGAACTCCAGAAACCCGGCAAGATTTACTCCCACGGGCAGTACCTTTTTGTGAACGAGCAGCAGGAAGGGATTCACATCATTGACAACAGCAATCCGGCCACGCCGCAGCGTCTCAGTTTTGTAGCCATTCCGGGAAACGTAGACATGGCGGTAAAGGGTGACATTCTGTACGCCGACAACTACATTGACCTGGTGGTGATGGACATCTCCAATCCCATGTCGGTGAAGCTCCTGAACCGGGTGGAAAGCATGTTCAACATCAATAATTCCTTCGGCAGTACCCAGGCAGAAAGCTTCATTGCCAAATACAACGAAAAAAAGGTGACCGAACCTTATCACGGCGACTGTGACGGCCAACCCCAGGGCGGTATCTTGTTCGCCGATGGAAGCGGCGGCGTACGGCCCATGAATGCTTTCTCGTCGGCCAGTGCGGCGCCCGGCGGAAAAGGTGGCTCCATGGCCAGGTTTGCGATTACCGAAGATCATCTGTACGCCGTAAATCCTAACTCCTTGCAGTTGTTTGATATTTCAGACCAGGTGCATCCGCAGAAAGGGAATACCATTCATTTAGGCTGGGGCATTGAGACAATTTTCCCGTACCAAGACAAACTTTTCATAGGTTCTACCACGGGCATGCATATCTATGACAACAGCAACCCAACCAAGCCGGTACGTTTGTCTACCTACGCCCACGTGAACAGCTGTGACCCGGTAGTGGTGGACGGCGACTATGCCTGGGTAACGTTGCGCTCCGGTAATGCCTGCGCCGGGTTCACCAACCAGCTGGATGTCATCAACATCAGAGACCCCCGCAACCCTCAACTCGTGAAAACCTATCCAATGCAGCACCCGCACGGGTTGGGAATTGACCAATCTCTGCTGTTCCTCTGCGAAGGTGCGTTCGGGCTGAAAGTCTTTGATGTCAAAAATCCGCTGAAGGTGACAGATAATCTTCTCAGGCACTTCCAGAACCTGCATGCGTATGACGTGATTCCCCTGGGCAACACACTTATCATGATTGGGGACGATGGTTTGTACCAGTATGATTACCGCAATCCGTCTGCTATTACATTAGTGAGCAAAATTCCGGTGAAACCAGCCCAACCTTAAATGAAAAAATCACTCATCGCCCTCTTCTTGCTCCTGTGGGTGTTTTCCCGGGTGCAGGCCCAGGAAAAGAACGCCGCAGGAACTTTCCCGGGCAGGTACCAGGGAGGCATTGAAGTAGGCTATCTGTACCAGGATAACAAAGACAACGCCCCCTCTACCGCAGACACCTCCCCTACCTTGACCGTCTTCAACGGTTACCGGTTTCACCGCCTGTTTAGTTTGGGCGCTACCCTTGGGCTGGACTTTTACAACCAGGTGTTGGTGACTCCTATAGCCCTGGGGCTGCGGGGTACACTGCTAAATACCCGCGTGAGCCCCTTCTACAGTTTGGACGCCGGGTACGGCACCACTTTCCTGAGTGATGAGTCTGATCAGAGAGAAAACAAAGGCGGCTGGATGTTCAATCCAGCCCTGGGTCTACGGGTGGCATCGGGCAACAACACGGCCTTCGCGTTTAGCCTGGGTTACAAACTACAACGCGCCACCACCAAAGAACCCCTCCTCTGGAACAGAAATTCTTTCATCACTGAGGAACACTCCTTCAAAAGACTCTCTGCCCGCATAGGTTTTATGTTTTAGCAGGCCCAATGACGGAGTTTATTCTCAGATAAGAACCGGTTAGAAGCCTGCGTTTCAGGGCTGTTTTATGAAAAACAGCCCTGAAACGCAGGCTTCTATTGAACAATTAGTTCTTTAAGAAAGGAGATGAACCAATCCCTCTCTATGGCGCGGAAGTTACTTCGGCGCCATAGAGAGGCTATAGAAGGTTTTTCCTGTGCGGAATAGAATACTCGGTCTCTTCTGGCCGTGTTCCTGTTTCTGGCTTATTTTTCAGAAAATCAGCTTAAAGGAGAAGAACATTCCTTTCATAACAGTCACAGACAAACGCTTGCACCTGAGTTGACCAATAAGAGCTTGCAAATAGGGATCATTATAGTAGTTTTAATTTCTTGGTTCATCTCTACCCGTGGTCTACGCCTCAAATTTCATTTCCTGATCTGCACCAGCATGTCATTGCTGGGGTAAGCAGGGGGCTTCTCCGCTGTTAACCTACCATTCCGTGGGGCATACCTTAGACGTGCTGGCACAGGTAGAGGCCCTTGCCCGGGAAGAAAAGGTGACCCAGGTGGACAGCCCAAAAACACTATCAGGGCACTTTATAGATGTTCACCCTCGAACTTTCATCTAAGTATTCGGACAAAATTAGGTTGACTTACTTTTCTTGTCTTCCTCCTGGGAGGATCTTGGTGGCAAACGGCAATAGCGCTCCATCAAAGCTATTCTAGTTCGCCCACAAGATCCTTCCAGGAGGGCAAATAGGAGAACGTAATGCTGTCTCCGTACTTAGAGCACAATTTAAGCTTTCTTGAATATGAACTTATTTAGTAAAGCCAAGGTGAAACACCCTTGCCCTTGCTGCGTGTTCTCCCCAGCAAGGGCGAGGGTGCCCGCGTCTGGATTGTTGGCGAGAACACGCAGCAAGGGCGGCGGGGTTGTCTATCCTAGTGCTTCACTGAACAGGTTCTATAGGAAAGACAATCTGCTTCAAGGAACATCTCTGAAAACCATGGCCCCCTTTATCCAGTAACCATAAACTCACTCAGGAGTAGAAAACCTATCTTCGTTTCAATTACAGAAGAAAATTATCTCTCCCCATCAGTACGCATGAAGGAATTACAGGAAATAGTAGCGGCTTACGAGCGGCACCAAAGCAAAGGGCTGAAAACCGCTCTGGCCACGGTGGTGCACGTAGAAGGTTCCTCTTACCGAAGACCCGGTGCCCGGATGCTGGTGTCTGAAGACGGGCAACTCACCGGGGCCATCAGCGGGGGTTGCCTGGAGGGCGATGCCTTGCGCAAAGCCCGGATGGCCATGGTACAGAGAGCACCCAGCCTGGTCAAGTATGACACCATGGACGATGACGACTCTAAATTAGGCGTGGGCCTGGGCTGCAATGGCATCATCCATGTTCTCATTGAACCGATTGAGGCGGCAGACCCGGTAAACCCGATGGCACTCTTGCAGCAGGTGGTGTCCCACAGAAGAAGCGCGGTGGTGGTGACCCTTTTCTCTTTACAAAACCGCCGGGGGCCGCAACCCGGCACCCGCCTGCTCCTGACCGAAGACGGCTTGCAGGTAGGAGCCATAGAACCGGAAGAGGGGAAGGAACAAATCACCCAGCATGCCAAGGAAGCCCTCCAACAAGGCAGTTCTTCCTTCAGAACCTACTCCTTTGCCCAAGAACTCACCGGCTTCATCGAGTTTCTTCCCCCTGCCCTTTCCCTGGTGATTTGCGGTGCCGGAAATGATGTGATGCCCCTGGTAAACATGGCCAATCTGCTGGGTTGGCACACCACCGTGGTAGATGGCCGGGCAAATTATGCCACCGCACAACGCTTTCCTACCGCCCACCACGTTTTGGTGTCTAAACCAGATAACGTGCTGGAACAGGTTCTGGTAGACAGAAAAACTGCTTTTCTGTTGATGACGCACAACTACAACTATGACCTGGCCATCCTCCGGAACCTGCTTCCGCTGGAGGTTCCTTATATTGGCGTACTAGGCCCTAAAAAGAAGCTGGAAAAATTAGTAGAGGAATTACAGGAAGAAGACCCCACCATCACCAGTGACCAGTTGAAAAGCGTCTATGGCCCCACCGGTCTTGACTTGGGGGCGGAAACAGCAGAAGAAATCGCCTTGTCTGTGCTGGCGGAAATCAAAGCCGTTTTTGCTAGAAGAGACGGCCGTTTCTTACGCGACAAAAAGGAAAGTATCCACGCCAATCCTCAGCCCACCCAGCCCCACCCTATTCATTCGTAAAGCATGTCTACTACAGGCATCATCATATTAGCGGCTGGCTCCTCCTCCCGTTTAGGTCAGGCAAAGCAACAGCTTCTCTACAAAGGAAAAACGCTGCTGCAACATGCGGTGCAGACGGCCCTTGACACCGGCATAAAAAACGTCATAGTAGTGCTTGGGGCTAATTCTGAAAAATTCCTCCAACACCTACCGCTTTCACAGGTGCAAGTCGTCCAAAATCTGGGCTGGGCCGAGGGCATGGCTTCTTCTATCAGGTTAGGCCTGGCGGAACTGCAGAAGGTGGCTCCTCAAATTACCCAAGTTCTGTTCATGCTCTGTGACCAGCCCTTCGTCACCGCAGCTTTATTGAACGAGCTGGTTCAGAAGAAAGAGGAAACAAAAAAAAAGATAGTCGCCTGCTCCTATGCAGATACCTTAGGGGCCCCAGTCCTCTTTGACCTAGCCTTTTTCCCTGAACTTCTACAGTTGAAAGGCCAGGAAGGAGCCAAAAAAATACTGTCCAAACATCCCGTAGACATCGCACCCCTTTTCTTCCCATTAGGAGTAGTAGACATAGACACCCCTTCAGATTACACCTTTCTTATACAGAAGGCTAACGCCATAGACTAAACATTCTGCTTTAAGTTCTCTTTACATCAGAGCCCCGCTGATGCGTTTAGCGGCTGGTCTAAGAAAAAGGGGCTGTAAACGGCATACGCATAGACACTGGTAGGAACTGCGTACGCTACAAGGTCTTTGGAGCGGGCGGCACTGCGGAAAACAAGCTGGAAATACGAAAACCTGTGAGGTCTCCAAGACCTCACAGGTTTAGCAGCTAATGGGTTTAAACCAGCTGGCGCGAGACTCCAGTCTCGTGGCTTAGGATGAAGCGAGTCTCCAGACTCGCCGGGAGCCATCAGCAGTAAGGCGGAACATCCGTTACCAATACAATCTCATGCAGAATATTTCGGGCATTATCAGTCACTCTCGGCAGAGGAAAATGGAAGTGATATTGGTGCCTTTTCGGAAAAACAGGCCAAAAACGGCTCTGCTGTTTCTAAGGTATCCATTTGTACCCCTTTTCTGTCTAACAGAAAGTAGAGAGAACCCGTAAACCCCATAACTGCAAGTGCACAGGTACTTGCAGGTGCGGTTGGATAGGCGAACCAGTAGCCCGTGTAGGAAGCCACATAACAGGTCAACCGGATTCATCAGAGAAGGCAGACTTGTCCTTTAAAAAGATTGTTTCACCCGTTCAACCGGAATTTCCATGAGCCCAGAAAACGCTCCCGGCACCGCCGCGGCCCAAAGGCCCACGTTGCCCGAGACCAGAACCGTCACCTTACGGGTGAACGGCACCAGTCACCAATTGCAAATCGCCCCCTGGACATCGGTGCTGGATGCCTTGCGGGAACACCTCCAGCTAACGGGTACCAAAAAAGGCTGCGACCACGGTCAGTGCGGGGCCTGTACTATTCTGCTGGACGGCAAGCGCATCAATTCCTGCCTCACCCTGGCCGTAATGCAGGAAAACAAAGAAATCACCACCATTGAAGGCTTAGCCAAGAATGGCGAGTTGCACCCGGTGCAACAGGCTTTCATTGACCATGATGCCTTTCAGTGCGGGTATTGCACGCCGGGGCAAATCTGCTCGGTGATTGGCCTGGTAAACGAAGGAAAGGCCAAGACGCTGGACGACATCAAAGACCTGATGAGCGGCAATGTCTGCCGTTGCGGCGCGTACGCGAACATTGTACAAGTGGCGCAGGAAGCGCTGGAAAGGAATACCGGCCTATGAGACCATTTACGTTTACCCAAGCCCCAGATATAGCCACCGCCGTGCAAGAAGTCTCTTCTGACGGAGCCAAATTCATCGCAGGAGGCACCAATCTGCTGGATTTGATGAAAATTGACGTGATGCGCCCCAGCCATTTGGTGGACATCACGCAGATTGCCTTGGACACCATTGAAGAAACCGAGCAGGGCGGATTACGGCTGGGAGCGTTAGCCAAGAACGCAGATACCGCCTACCATCCGCTGGTGGAAGCCCGCTATCCGCTGCTCTCCCACGCCATTCTGGCCGGAGCCACCGCCCAGTTGCGCAACATGGCTACCGATGGAGGTAATCTCCTGCAACGTACCCGCTGCTATTATTTCTATGACACGCACACGCCCTGCAACAAACGCGAACCCGGCTCGGGCTGTTCGGCCATTAACGGCTATAACCGAGATTTGGCCATTCTGGGCACCAGCGAACATTGCATTGCCACGCACCCGTCTGACATGGCGGTGGCCTTGGCAGCCTTGGAAGCTACGGTGCACGTGACCGGCAAAAACGGCGACAGAGCTATTCCGTTCGCAGATTTTCACCGGCTCCCCGGCGATACCCCGCACCTAGACACCAACCTTCAGCCAGATGAAATCATCACGGCCATTGAGTTACCGGCCAAAGGCTTCGCGCAGCATTACACGTACCTCAAACTGAGAGACCGTGCCTCCTATGCCTTTGCTTTAGTATCCGTCGCGGCGGCGCTTGATTTGGACGGTGATTCCATCAAAGAAGCCCGCATTGCCTTGGGCGGAGTGGCGCACAAACCCTGGCGCGTACCAGAGGCCGAAGCTTTGCTGCAAGGGCAACCCGCCACCAGAGAGAATTTCAGGAAAGTGGCAGAAGCGTACCTGCAAGGGGCCAAAGGCTACAAAGACAACACATTCAAGATTGAACTGGCCAACCGCGCCATTGTACGCGCGCTGGAGCAAGCCACTAAAATGGAGGCGATAGCATGAAAGAGAACTATACAGGAAAGCCGGCCAACCGCGTAGACGGGCGGGCGAAAGTAACCGGCGAGGCGAAGTACGCCGCGGAGTTCAATGTTCCTAACCTGTTGCATGGCGTGGTGGTGAACAGCGCCATCGCGAAAGGCACCATCAAAAGCATTGACACCTCCGCGGCTTTGCAGCTAGCCGGAGTGGTGCAGGTGTTCACGCATGAGAACCGCCCGGGCTACACTTGGTTGGATAGTCATTACATGGATGAAGACGCCCCGCCGGGCTCACCGTTCAGGCCATTTTACAACAACCAGATTCTGTTCAGCATGCAGCCTGTCGCCTTGGTGGTGGCCGAAAGCTTTGAACTGGCGCGGTATGCGGCCCTGCTGGTGAAAGTGGAGTATGAGGCACAGCCGCACGAAACAGACCTGGAATCCAACCTTCCCAGAGCCTATACCCCGAAGAAGTATAAATCTCCTCCTCCCACAGACCCGCGCGGCGATGCGGATACTGCTTTTGCCCAGGCCACTTTCAAAGTAGAGGAAGCCTACGCGCACCCGGCCCACCACCACAACCCCATGGAGATGCACGCCTCTATTGCCATTTGGCACGAAGACGGCAAAATGACCATCTATGACAAAATCCAGGGGGTACAGAACAGCCAGAAATATATCTCCACCGCCTTCGGGATTCCGCAGGAAGATGTGCAGGTGCTTTCGCCCTTCGTGGGGGGTGCTTTTGGCTCGGGTTTACGCCCGCAGTACCAGTTGTTTCTGGCGGTGCTGGCGGCAAGGGAACTGAAAAGAGCCGTGAAAGTAGGACTTACGCGGCAGCAGATGTTCTCCTTCGGGCACCGGCCCGCCACCGTGCAGCGGCTGGCGCTGGGTGCTTCGGCCGAAGGCGAACTGGAGGCGGTGAAGCATGACGCCATCGCGGAGACCTCGCGTTTTGAAGATTACAACGAAGATGTGGTCATCTGGCCCGGTGTGTTGTACGACTGCGAAAACGTGAAAGTAAGCCATCAACTGGTAGACCTGGATGTGTTCACGCCGCTGGACATGCGCGCTCCCGGCGGGGTTACCGGAACATTCGCGCTGGAAGTAGCCATTGACGAGATGGCCTACCAACTAGGAATAGACCCGCTGGAGTTCCGCCTCAAAAACTACACCAACACCGACCAGAACAAAGGCAAGCCCTACTCCAGCAAGGAACTGAAGGAATGTTACCGGCAGGGGGCCGAAAGGTTTGGCTGGTCTAAACGGAAGATGGAGCCCCGCTCCATGAAAGAAGGCCACCAGCTGATTGGCTGGGGCATGGCCAACGGCGCGTGGGAAGCCAAACAACAGGAAGCCGCCGCCAAAGCCGTCTTCAGTCCGGACGGGAAACTCACCGTCTCCTGCGCCACCGCCGACATCGGGACGGGTACCTACACCGTCATGTCCCAGATTGCCGCCGAAACCATGGGACTTCCGCTGGAAGAGGTCACGTTCAAACTGGGAGATTCCACCCTGCCCAAGTCTCCGCTGGAAGGTGGTTCCTGGACCGTTTCCTCCGTAGGCTCCGCCGTGAAACTGGTGTGCGAAAAATTGCAGGAGCAGCTTCTGGAACAGGCCCGTAAAATGGAGAACTCTCCGTTTAAAGATGCCAACCCTGAAGATGTTTCGTTTGCCGAAGGAAGAATGTTTTTAACCCAGGCTCCGGCGCAATCCATTTCCATTCTGGAGGCAGTGCAGCAGAACGAGGGACAACCCCTGGTAGCGGAAGCCTCCCAGAAGCCGGACAAGAATCAGAAAAACTATTCCAGCTACTCCCACTCCGCTACGTTTGTGGAGGTGATGGTAGATGAAGACCTGGGCACCGTGAAAGTTACGCGTATGGTAAGTGCCATAGCCGCAGGCCGCATCATCAACCCTAAAACAGGCCGCAGCCAGATATTAGGCGGTTCCGTCTGGGGAATTGGCGCCGCCTTGCAGGAACACACCGTAATGGATCACCGCCTGGGCCGCTTCATGAACCACGACCTGGACAAATACCACGTACCCGTCTCAGCCGATATCCATGAAACAGACGTAATCTTTGTGGAAGAGAAAGACGAGATTGTAAACCCCATAGGTGCGAAGGGTTTGGGCGAGATTGGAATTGTGAGCATCGCCCCGGCTATTGTCAATGCCGTCTTCCATGCCACCGGCAAACGCATAAGAGAACTGCCTATTACGTTAGATAAGTTACTATAAACGTTTAGGGGCCGTTTTCACGAAAACAGCCCTTAAACGCAACACTTCTTTGGTCATTGCCTAAAAGAAAAGTAGATTTATACAATGAAGCCGTTTAGGGTTTTACGCCTGTTTTCATAAAAGTAGCCCAGAAACGGGGTGCAAGCGAATGCTTGCGGCAGTGCCGAATAAACCTCTTGTTTTTGGCCTGTTTTCGTAAAAGTAGCCTAAAAACGGAGTACAAGCGGATGCTTGCGGCAGAGAAATTGCTATGAAGCTTGTGCATAAAGAACTCTAAACGGGTTCAATGGTGCAGGCCTACAGTGTGGTAGGCCGATAAAAACGAAAGAACAGAACGATGGAAATACTCCTGTTTGGGATAACCCGGGAAATTGTGGGAGGGTCAACCCTGACGGTAGAACCAGAACAGCCGCTGGAGACGGTTGGGCAACTGAAAAACTGGCTTGCCGACCGTTACCCCGCTATTAAAAAACTAAGCTCTCTGGCCATTGCCGTAGACAGTGAATACGCCGATGACGCGCATCCCCTCGCCCCTGGCCAGGAAGTGGCGCTGATTCCACCGGTAAGCGGAGGGTAAAGATAACCTATGGTAATCAAGATTGTTACAGACGTTGACCTAAACGAAGCGTACCAGTACTTACAGGCACCAGGCGCGGGCGGCATTGACTTGTTTGTGGGTACCGTGCGTGACCATGCCAAGGGAAAAAAGGTGGTAAAACTGGTGTTTGAAGCCTACGCGCCCATGGCCCTCAAAGAAATGCAGAAAATTGCCGAAGCCGCCCAACAACAGTGGCCCCTTGAGAAACTGGTCATGCTGCACGCCGTGGGCGAGAAACTGGTGGGCGAACCGGTGGTGATTATCGGGGTGGCCTCGGCGCACCGCGATGCCGCTTTTTCGGCTTGCCGTTTTCTCATTGATGAACTGAAGAAGACGGTGCCCATCTGGAAAAAAGAATTTTACGAAGACAACAGCGTGTGGGTCAATGCCCACCCCTAAGCCCCAAATGAGTAAATCCCAGTTGATAGATAAATACGGCCGGCAATTAACGTACCTGCGGCTCTCGGTCACTGACCGGTGTAATTTCAGGTGCTACTACTGCATGCCCGAGGAAGGAATGGATTTCGCCGCGCGCCAGGAGCTGCTGTCCTTTGAGGAACTGTACCGTTTATCGGCTGTTTTCTGCGATTTAGGCGTAAACAAGATCCGGATTACGGGCGGCGAGCCGTTCGTGCGGGCCGGAATTATCCCGTTTCTGCGGAAGTTGAGCAAACTGCCCGGTCTGGAGGAAATCACCGTCACCAGCAACGGGTCGCTCACCAAACCCCAAATTGAAGCCCTCCAGGAAATAGGCATCCGGAAAATCAACATCAGCCTGGACTCCTTAGACCGGGAACGATTCTTCAAAATCACCCGCCGCGACAAGTTTGAGGACGTGTACGCCAGCATCTTTCAGCTGATTGATAGTGGTTTTGACATCAAACTGAACTGCGTGGTGGCCGAAAACAAAAACATCCAGGACATCCTCCCCTTCGTGGAACTGACGAAAGACCACGCCTTGGCCGTCCGGTTTCTGGAAGAGATGCCCTTCAACGGCAGTGATACGTTTCAACTCCCGCAATGGAGCCACCGCGAGATTTACCGGCACATCCAAGACCAATACCCCGTTCTGGAGAAACTGCAGAGCGAACCTACCTCTACCTCGGTCAATTACCAAGTGCCGGGCTACAAAGGTTCCTTCGGCATTATTCCGTCTTTCAGCAGAACCTTCTGCGGCACCTGTAACCGCATCAGGCTGGGGGCTACGGGTGAACTACGCACCTGCCTCTACGGCCCCCCCGTTACCAACCTCCGCGACTTGATACGCCTTGGAGCCTCATCAGAGCAAGTTGAACAGGCAATCTTGGGAGCTGTGAGCAACCGGGAAAAAGACGGTTTCGCCGCTGAAGCGAGTTATACGCCTTCCAAACATGAATCCATGTCGGTGTTGGGGGGATAAGCTGGGGTTTGCCGAAAGCATATGTTTATTGCTGTGCGTAGAGTTAGCGTCAGCGCTCTACGCACTAGCCGGATAGCCAATCTCCTGATTGGCGTAACGGAAAAGTTATTTGCACAGACGCTCACAGGTCTTCCAGACGCTACTAGGTCTTTTGAGCGAGCGGTACAGCGCTGGCAGACAAAAACTCCCCTCCTAGTTTAGGAGGAGTGCCCAAAAGGCGGGTGGTGAAAAGCGGGTAACAGAATAGCAGCTTTGATTAGCTGCAATCCCGGTTTCGCTGTTGCACAGCGAGGGTAGTCAGAGACTCGCGCCAGCTGGGAATAACAATGAATGCGAGTTCCTGTTTCAAAGTCAAAATCCTGAAAACAGCGCATAAACAGGTATTACATAGAGAGAAGCATGAGTTCACTTTCACATATTAATGAACAGGGCCAGCCCAGCATGGTAGATGTGTCACTTAAAGCGGTGACGACCAGAACGGCCGTAGCCGAAGGCATTGTTCGTTTCCCCGAAGCCGTTTATGAGCAGTTGGCAGGTCAGAACTTCCTAACCAAAAAAGGGGCCGTATTTCAGACCGCCATTATTGCGGGGGTAATGGCCGCCAAGAAAACGGCAGACATTATTCCGCTGTGCCACCCCCTGGCGCTGTCCACCTGTAAGATTGACATTGAAGCCGCTCCTAACGCATCGTTAAAGGTAACGTGCCTGGTGCGCTGCGAAGGCAAAACGGGCGTGGAGATGGAGGCTCTGACGGGCGTATCGGCGGCGGCGTTGTGCATCTATGATATGTGCAAGGCACTCACCCATGACATTGTGCTATCAGACATTCGGTTGGTAGAAAAGACGGGTGGTAAATCAGACATCCTTGCAGCACACTAAAGAAATAGGTGAATCTTTCCAAAAACTGAACCATGGAAAACCGTTATAGCCGCCAATTGCAACTGCCGGGTTTTGGGGCCGAATCACAAAAGAAGCTTCAAAACGCCAAAGTGTTGGTAGTGGGTGCCGGAGGCCTGGGAGTTCCCGTGCTGCAATACCTGGCCGGTATGGGCGTAGGCAAGCTGGGCATAATAGACGGCGACCAGATTAGCCTGACTAACCTGCACCGCCAAGTGCTATACAATACCGCCGAGGTGGGACAGCTGAAAGTGGAGGTAGCGGCGCAAAAGCTGGCGCAGCTCAATCCCGAAATTCAGCTTATCCCTTATCACACGCACCTCACCCCGCAGAATGCACTGGGTATCTTGGCAAACTATGACTTGGTGATTGATGCCACCGATAATTTTGAAGCCCGTTACCTCATCAATGATGCCTGCGTGCTGTTGGGTAAGCCATTTGTGTACGGGGCCCTGCACCAGTTTGAAGGACAGGTGAGCGTGTTCAACTGGCAAGGTGGCCCCACGTACCGATGCCTCTATCCTACTCCGCCCTCGGCGCAGGAAATCCCGGACTGCAATACTGCCGGTGTGCTGGGCGTAGTGCCCGGCCTGATTGGCTGCCAACAAGCGCTGGAAGCGGTGAAAGTGTTAACGGGAATTGGGAAATCTCTTTCCGGGTACCTGCTTATGCTGGATTTTCTAAACCAAAGCCAATACAAGATCAAGCTGAAGGCCAATCCCGAGAACCAGAACATCACCAGCCTGCAAATCTCGTACGCGGTGGCCAGTTGCTCAACGGTACCAGAGGTTTCGGCCAAGGAACTGTATGAATGGGTTAAGGAAGGAAAGAAACTTCTGTTGCTGGATGTACGGGAACAGGACGAGTATGTGAAAGGGCACCTGCAGAAATCGCTGCTGACGCCCTTGTCGGTGTTCAGGAACCAGATAGACCAATTGCCGCAGCACCTGCCTATTGTTACCATTTGCCAGAAAGGAAGCCGGAGCCAAAAAGCCGCCGAAATGCTGTTAGAGAAGGAAAACAGCGCCGAAGTCTATAGTTTAGCGGGCGGCATGGAGGCCTGGTTGAGCCAATTACCCAATAAGCTGGTCGTGCAATGATGGGTCTGGAGGTAAACCTGCTGTTACTTATTCTCAGTTTCTTCGTTATCGCCACACTGTATTCGTCGGTGGGGTTTGGCGGCGGTTCCAGCTATTTGGCTTTGCTGGCGCTGTTTCTGCCCAATTTTCTGGAAATTAAATCTACGGCCCTGCTTTGCAATTTGGTGGTGGTCACCGGCAGCACTTACCTGTTCATCAAAGAAGGTATTTTTGACGCGAAGAAGTTTTTACCCTTGGCCATCTGCAGTGTTCCCGCCGCCTTTCTGGGAGCTACCTTCGCCCTTTCCCAGGCGGTTTTCTTTATTTGCCTGGGAGCGGTGCTGGCGTTTTCGGGGGCGTTGCTGATCCTGCAGTTTTTCACGCAACCCGTTGCTAAAGGTATTCTGTATAGGCATCACTCCCGCTTTTTCAACTTTTCATTAGGTGTCAGTTCCGGTTTGGTGTCGGGCTTGGTGGGTATTGGCGGCGGGATTCTGCTTTCGCCGGTGTTGCACCTGCTACGGTGGGCCGATGGCCGAACCATTGCGGCTCTGGCTTCCTTTTTCATTCTGGTGAACTCGGTAGCGGGTTTACTGGGGCAAGTGGCCGGAGGTAATTTCAAGGTAGATGTTTCGCTGTTGCTGCCCTTGCTGCTGGCCGTTTTCCTGGGCGGACAGGTGGGCACGCGGGTGAGTTTGAAGAAGATCAAGCCCCAGGCAGTAAAAGGCTTAACGGGTGTTTTCGTTTTGTGCATCGGCTTGAGGCTGGTCATCAGTTATCTTTAGCGGCATGATATCAGTAGCGGAAGCCTTACAACGGGTGTTGCAACACAAAGCAGAACTGGCCATTGAAGAAGTGGATTTGCTCCAATCGGTGGGCCGGGTGCTGGCGCAGGAAGTCATCGCTGATCGGGATTTCCCCCCTTTTGACCGGGTCACCATGGACGGAATTGCCATCAACACCCAAGATTTCGCATCCGGCACCCGGTCTTTTCCCGTTGCACAGATCCAGGCCGCCGGTTCTCCGCAGACCTCCTTATCCCAAGCCGGGCACTGCCTGGAAGTGATGACCGGGGCCATGCTCCCCCTAAACACAGATGCGGTGGTGCGGTACGAAGATTGCGACCTACAGAACAACGTAGCCAGCGTGCTGCTAGAACAAGTAGTATCTGGGCAGAACATCCATCGGCAAGGTTCAGACAAGAAAGCCGGTGAGGTGTTGCTAACTTCAGGTGTTGTTATCACTCCCGCTATCATAGGCACCTTGGCTTCGGTAGGTCTAGGAAAAGTGAAGGTGTACCAAGTCCCCAAAGTGGCCGTCTGCTCCACCGGCGATGAACTGGTTGAAGTACACGCAAGTCCCCTCCCGCACCAGATCAGGAGATCCAACGCGTTTATGCTGGCCGCCGCCTTGCGGCAGGAAAACATTCAGGCAGCCCTTTTTCACCTACCGGATGAGCCCGAGATCATGCGGCAACGTCTGGCTTCCATCATTGCCGACCATGACGTTTTGATTTTGTCAGGGGCCGTGTCTAAAGGGAAGTTCGATTTTCTGCCGCAGGTGTTGGAAGAATTGGGTTTTTGGGCTGTTTTCCATAAAATAGCCCAAAAACCGGGCAAGCCCATGCTGTTTGGGATGCTGCCAGAGCAGAAGGTGGTGTTCGGCCTGCCGGGAAATCCGGTCTCTACGTTCGTTTGCTACCAGCTTTTCTTCCGGCCCTGGCTGAGGGCTTCTCTGAAACTACCCCAGGTAGAAACCCAAGCCCAATTAACTCAGCCGATCACGTTTAAACCAGCCCTCACGTATCACGTGCCGGTGAAGCTGCAAAACGTTAACGGCACGTTGAAAGCGACTCCCATCGCCACCACCGGATCTGGGGATTTGACCAGTCTTCTGGACGCAGATGGCCTATTGAGTTTTCCGGCGGAGCAGGACACGTTTGCCGAAGGAACCGCTTTTCCCCTCACCTTGCTTTCTTAGCCGGGCCTGTTCTGCTGCAGGGCTGGGCAGAGGCAAATCAACGTAACCTTGTTTTAGCCCTGTTTTAGAGAAATCAGCCTAAAAACAAGTGCTAGAATCCCCTGCTTACTGGCCTGTTTCCGTATAAAGAGGGCAATACTAACCGGAGAAAATAATGGAAAATACAACGTATGATGCCGCGCGTCACCGCGAACTGAATGGCTATTTCAGGGATAGAATCCAGCACCAGTTAACGACAGACCCGCACCTGCAGAACCAGGTAGCCCAGGGAAACAGCTTACAGTTAAAGGAAATTGTGGAGAGCCTCACGCTGAATGACCAGGTTCTATGGAAAGAATTCCTGCACCTGGATCAGCTTAAAATGCACCAGGATCTACAGAATCACTTAGAAGGAAAAGGCACTCCCCTGCACGACGGCTCTGGCTTTTACCGCCAGCCAGACCAGGAGAACGGCGAGGAAAAGCCCCTTTGGTGAAGAAAGCCCTGCTAAGGAACTGATCGTTCTTCTAAAGCAATGAAGACTCGCTCGCCTCTGAGGTGCGGGTGGGTACCTGCGGCTTTAAACGAAGCGCCATCATCTGAAAGCCTTTACACAACTCAACACCAACAAATCACTTCCTGCCAACTCTTTATTTCAATGACTCAAAACTGTACTGGGCATCGCTCCAGAATTGATCCAGGGCGATAATGCGGGGTTTGAAGAAGGAGATGAGCGCGGGCCAGTCTTCACGGTTGAACACGTTGACGGGGCCAAGCTCTTTGTAGATGCGGCTGACGGTTTCGCCGAATTCATTGGTGGTGTGCAATTCCCACGCCCATTCCTCTCCTAGCGTCTCGTGCAGATAGGTTTTCAGCTCCAGGAACTGCTCAAAGAAAAGCTCCTGCAGGTCGGGGTCGGGGTGCGTTAACTCAATGCCGATGGACGCGTTCCTGGTTTCGGCCCGCATTCTGAAATACACGTACTTGAGGCCCGTCTTGTAGTTTGACCAGTTGATTTTCAACCCTTCCGCCGAAGGATGGGGTGCAATGTACTGGCCAAAGGTTGTCCAAAAGGCTTGTCTTAGTTGCGAGGCTTGTTCTCTGGTGTACATGTTTTTCCGCTTCTCTGTGGAATAAATGGGAGTACATAAATACCTATTTTTAAGTATTTTTTATGACTACTTAAAAACAGTACTTTGCAGACAGATGGAGTTAGAAACAGGCTTCATCACAGGTTTTACTTATGTTAGAAAGGGGGCATCGGGGGACGCCCCCTTTTTGTTTTTTCCGCCTTTTGCTTTTCTGCCGCTGCGGTGTACCACCTTGTTTCAGCGGGCTGTTTTTAGCCTAAAAAAGGAAAATACCTGAAAAAGCCTTGCCTCTGCTCTACCACTGCTGATGCACGGTGGGTCTGATGTACTGGTCGTAGATTCTGCGGACACCTTCCATTTGCGCTGGGCTTAGCGTAGGCAAAGCGGCGGCGGCCAGGTTGGCGCTCACTTGCTCGGGCCGGGAAGCACCCGGAATCACCGTACTTACCTCGGGGAACATGAGCACCCAACGCAGTGCCCAGGGCGCTAACGGTTCCTGCCCCGGGAAAAGTCTTTTTAGTTCTTCCACGGCCTCCAGGCCCAGGTCAAAGTCTACGCCGGAGAAGGTTTCGCCTTTGTCAAAGGCCTCGCCGTTGCGGTTGAACGCGCGGTGATCCTCGGGATTGAACGTGGTCTGGTGCGACATTTTACCGGTGAGCAAGCCGCTGGCGAGGGGCACCCGCACAATGAGGCCCACGTTGTTTTCTTTGGCGGTAGAGAACAACTGCTCACTCGGCTTTAGCCGGAACATGTTGAAGATAACCTGCACGGTGGTCACGTTGGGGTAGCGCATGGCCATGAGGGCCTCGTCTACCAATTCTACGCTCACGCCCAGGTTCCTGATTTTGCCCTGCTCCTTCAACCGGTCAAACACCCCGAAGATCTCGGGGCGGGTGTACACTTCGGTGGGTGGGCAGTGCAACTGGATCAAGTCTATGGTTTCCAGCTTCATGTTGCGGAGGCTCTGCTCTACGTAGCCAGTCAGTTTTTCAGGGGAATACCCCTGAGGGACATGCGGCTGGATCTGGCGTCCGCATTTGGTGGCGACAAAAACCTCTTCGCTGCGGCTTTTGACTACTTTGGCTACGGCGGCCTCGCTGAGGCCGTCGGAGTACACATCGGCGGTGTCAATGAAATTCACGCCTGCGTCAATGGCCGAGTTTATGATGGTTTCGGCGGTTTGCTCGTGGAAAGGCTCGCCCCAGCGGCCGCCTACCTGCCAGGTGCCCAGTGATATCTCTGATACGTTGAATCCGGTTTTCCCTAATGTTCTATAGTTCATGTTTTGGAGCGTTTAATGAATGGACGTATTGTATGTACTTAAAAAGGCCCAGAAAAGATAGCGTCTCCCATTTTTCAGTAGACAGAGAAGTTGTTTTGAGTTTATCTTTTAGATTTTCTCTTTTGAGGCTGTTTTCCTGAAATCAGCCCCAAAACAAGTGCGACAGGCTACCTTACCGGTGTTGCTCGTACACGGTTACCGGTATTTGCCTTTGCAAAGAACGGATGGTGTCTGGTGAAAGCGCGGGTGCATTGGCGGCGGTTAAGGCTTGTGCCAGGTGATGCTTGGTTCTGATGCCCAGCACCGCCGAGGTTACTGCCGGATGGTGCAACACGTATCTCACCGATGCCTGGATGGCGTTTTCCTCTCCTGCAATTGCCTTGAGTGCTTCGGCGGTTTGGGTCACTTCTACCGCTGTGTGGTTGAGGTACGGTTTAGGGAGCTTGCCCAGTAAAAGGCCCTGGGCCAGGCTGCCCCGCGCCAGCACCCCAATCTGGTGTTGGTGCAGGAGATCCAGCATTTCTTCCTCGGGACGGCGATCCAGCAGGCTGTACTGCATCATGACGCTCACCAGGTTAGACCGCTCCACGTACTCGCGTATCACGTTGGGCCGGATGGACGAAATGCCGTAGTGCCTGATTTTGCCCTGTTGCTTTAGTTGTTCAAAGGCTTCAATGGTTTCGTCTATGGGGTCTTCTATGGTGCCGCCATGCAGTTGGTACAAGTCAATGTAATCGGTTTGGAGCCGACGGAGGCTCTGCTCCACGGCTTCCAGAAGGTAGGCTTTGGTGGGGTTCCAGTCCCAGCCGCTGCCGTCTGGCCGCCACTGGTTGCCTACTTTGGTGGCGATGATGACCTGATCCCGTTTTCCCTTGAACGCTTTGCCCACCGTTTCTTCGTTCCGGCCTTTCTCGTACAGGTCGGCGGTGTCAAAGAAGTTGAATCCCGCCTCCTGGGCCTGGTGCAGCAAACGGAGGTTCTCCTCTTCAGACCCAGTTAAAGACATGCACCCAAAACTGATTTCGCTTACCTGTAAGTCTGAGGTTCCTAGTACTTTATAGTTCATACGCGCTTCTTCTGCTTGAATGAGACAACTGCCTCTGCTACCAAAGGTAACAGGAAACTGGTTTTAGGCCTGCTTTCCTAAAAGTAACCCCGAAACACCAACGCCCACATTCCTTTACAAACGGAAGGACAAGTAAGAAGATTCGGGCGGATGATGGGCTGTCCCGCTTCTGTTTTAAGGCTGAATTCCAGAAAACAGGGCAAAAACGATGGCTTCTGGTGGATTACTGCTTGGCGGCGGGAAGCTGGGTTTAGACTTTTCGCCACGGGCGAAGGCCTTCGGCTTTCATCTTGGAAGACAGCAGCAGCAGGTACGTTACGTCCAGCACGAAGATGCCGCAGTACAGCAAGAGGAGCAGGTACGAGTTAGGGAAATACAGGTAAAACAAAACCGACGGGAAGACCGTCCCGATGAGTTTACTCAGGCCAATGTACATGGATTGCCCCGCCGAACTCTCCCGTTTCAGCAACATCCTGACAAACAGCACCGACATCATGAGGTTCTGCGCAAAGGCGGCGTAAATACCGATGTAGTCATTAAACTCCCGCGCCATAAACGCGATGGCGAGCGCGCAGTACACCAAAGTAAAAAGGAACGTGCCGTAGAATGACTGCGGCGGAAGTTGCCGGGGAAACTCGCGACGGCCGTATTGGAGGTACTGCACCAGAATGCCTACGTCAAACAAAAGCCACAGGTAATCTATGTACAACTGCGGCTGCGGGTGCGGGTACACAAACGCGAAGATGAACTCCCAGGAAACATTGGCGCACAGCGCCACCATGGGCATGCCGTAGAGCTTGTCTTTGTAGCCCCGGCGTAGAATCAAGAGGTAGGTGATGGTCCAGAAAAGGCCGCTGCCTACCATTAGAAAATGGCTTAACGCAGTATTGATGTGAACCGGATCTTGCAACATACTTTTCCTAAACAGTTTTAGGGGGTTTTGGTTAGGAGGATGGATGACTCAATTCCTCATTTTTAAATATTCCAGAGTATTCCAAGAAAAATTAACTTATGTCCACAAACCCCCTCATCCTAACGCTCACGCTGAACCCCGAAGCGGCTGAGTTCTTTTCCAATCTCCGCGACAAGCACTTTCCGCCTGAACGTAATTACCTAAAAGCACACCTTACCCTGTTTCACCATCTCCCTCCGGCTGAACAAAAGATTACCGAACTTCTTGCAGACGTATGCCAAAACCAAAAGCAAATGTCCTTGGAGGTAACAGATCTTATGAGCTTGGGTAATGGAGTAGCTTTCAGACTTGTAAGTGAAGAAGTACAGCAGTTGCACCGATACCTTCAGCAACAATGGGAGCCTTTTCTTACGCCGCAAGACAAACAGAAACTGCGCCCGCACATCACGGTTCATAACAAAGTAAAGCCCGAGGTAGCCAAAGCGCTGGAGAACGACTTACGAAGTACGTTCCAGCCGTTTGAGATCACCGGCACTGGCGTCGCGCTCTGGGAATATGTAGGCGGCCCCTGGAAGTTCTACCAGGAGTTTCCATTTTCAGGCTGATTTTCGATAACTGCGGCAAAACAGGATGGGTGAAATCCTTATTGGAAATTAACTGAAGCACTAACCTCCCCTTTGTCATCCTGAAAGGAACTTGTGGGTGAACTAGAATTGCTTTAAAGCAAGGTTACTATAGATGGCCCACACAATCCTTTAAGGGACATTAAGAGGCTTTTTTAAAAAAGAAGGGTCAAAGTGCGTGCTTTATAAACACGCACTTTGACCCTTGTTTTCCTCTGGCACTGGTGCTGCTTAGAATTGACCTAAAGCAACAATGTAATCTCTGCTTCCATCGGTGACCCAAGCGTCTAGCTGGGCGGGGTCTTTCATCTGCTGCCCGCGTTGGCGCGGCACGGCAATGTACCCGCACTTAACATCCGGCAATGCCGACATGTCACTCCACAGTTTTTCAATCTGGGCTACCGGGTAAATGTCTTCCTGGCCGTGTCCCCAACGGTATTTCACGTCTTTGATGGTGACATACGTAGGCATGCGGTGCGCCACACTTCTTACCGCCTTGGCTAATCGCGCTTCGTCCCCGCGAAGATCTGCCCGAGTAAGCCCGAACAGCGCCAACAATGGATCTATCTGAATCCAAGTGGTCATGGTGTTGTAGTAGCTTAGGTTCAGTTCGTCTTCCTCGCGGGGCTGGGCCAATCCCTCGAGTAGACGAACTTTGCCGTTCACGCGGGCCAATCCGCCCCCGCGGTCTTCAATGCGACGCGCCACCACTTCAAACGTAAGCACGTTGCCGGAATCCAGGTGATGGCCTAAAGCATCTGGATGAATATCAGCGCCCAGCGTATCAATGTTGTGCAGCATGATGGTTTCCAGCCGCGGATTCTCCTCCAGAATCTGTGCCAACACCCCGTTCCTGAGCATGTTAGATACTTCGTACCAGTGCCCTAAGGGCGAGAACCGCTGCGAGGCAATGTTGTCTGCGTAGTCAGAACCTTCACCCTTACTCTTGGCCCAGTCAATCATAGACCTTCGGCCAGATTCCCGGACTTTCTGCTTGTTTTCGTCCAGCGTTTCCTGCGGCATTTCTTCCCATAAGAACCTAAGATCGCGCTCCATAGGCACATACCGCTGACCAATAGAACGGCCCGTAGACAAATACACCGGCCCTTCGTAGCCATACTTCTGGGTCAGCTCCAACTGTTTTTTGATGGGCTCATGCGTGAGGTAACTGGTGGCCACAATGTGCGGCAGTTTGGCTCCGTATTTAGCAGAGACCGCTTTGGTTTTGGCCAAATGGATTTCCAGGAAACTGCGGTGCACGCCTTCTACCTCCACAAATGGATTCAAAGCTTTGATTACCCCGGCCCCTTTTGTCCAGCGGCTACCAACCCCGGCGGCCAAACTCAACACGCCCACTTTGCCGGCTTTAATGGCCGCTTCACCCGTAGCCGTAGCGTTGGTGAGGCTTTCCAATTTGGCAATATCTGTAGGCTGCACGTCTTCAATGGAAGTCTCATTAGGCAGACGGTTGCGCGACAAGCCGATGTAGCCTTTCTGTAGCTGCTCCCTGATTTCTTCGTGCTGGATATAATCAAAGCCGTTTTCTTTTTTGATGCGGTCGGCTTTCTCGTTTTCATTGCTGCGCCCGCCCTGGCTAGACGGGTCAGATACCTTGAACAGATTGCTCACGATGGTGCGCAGCAAAGGATACGCCACGTTGTTCTCTCCGCAATGCGTGGTGAAGAAATCAATCTCAGCCCTTCGCACATAAGAAATGCTCTGCGGGTCTTTCTTCACCAGGTCAGACACGTGAATGGCATAGTATTGCTCCGGCATCATCGCCTCGTTGCCTACGTGCAGATACGACCACGACCCTTTGTTGTTGATGTTCCAGTTATATACCACCGGTTCCATGGCAAACGGCAAAGAATCAGAAAGTTCTGCTTTGGTGGCGCGTAGAATTTCCAGCACCCGGCCCTTGTAGTCTTCGTACTGGTCTGGGTTCACAAACATGCCCATGCCGCCGCCCGACATGCCGCCCAGCATCAAGAAGCCCAGGTAATTCTCCCCGAACTCTTTTTTCGCCCTGCGGATAATCTCTTCCGTGAAATGCGTGGATGCCCACGGAATAATGGTTTTGATGGGCTTTTCGAAATTATGGGCAGTATTCGCCGCTAACTTCCGGATGTCGCCTTCTCTGAGGGCCGCCAGAATGTTGTCAAATACCAGGTTGGTTTGTTGACGCGCTTCCCACTCGTTCTCTCCCCGGAGCAGGTATTTCTCGGTTACCATCTCCAGAATGGGCCCTACGTTGGAAGCCATCCCGCCGTGCATGAGCACCAGCGAGTTCATGAGTTTGTCGGCCATCTCGGGGTGAATCTCCTCGCCCTGCAACACGCGGTGCCTTGGCAACAACGTCCCGCGGCTAATGCCGAATTCCGGGTCGCCTTCCTCGGCAAACGTGCCCTGAATGGCTTTGATGCCCGGCCAAACACCCCCAGAGTCCTGCCAGCCCCCGCCGGAACCGCCAATCCACTCGCCTAGAATGGCTCTAGAAGCGACTAATCGGCGTTCGCTTTCATCGAGTCCGCCCACCAGGTTCTTCGTCTGGCCGGTAGCCCGCATCAACAAGCTGATGATGGAACCCAACAGGTTGGTGGAAACGGCAAAGCGCGAACCCTTCGGAATATCATTCACGCGGGTCACCAATTCAATCCCCATGCCCGGTGCCACAATGCGGGCCAGAATATCGGGCAACGACTGGTTGGTGCCTTCAAACGAGGGCGGAATCAAGCCCGAGGCAATCACCCCGGCTTTCACCAGACTCAGGTAATCGTTCCCGAAGTTGAACAGGTCGTCCAGCTCGGTTATGTCTTTGGAAGTATTTAAGTCAATACTGGTCACCCGCAGCACCGGCTCCGGTATCACCCGCACATACGACTGCAACGGCGGCCGAATGTCTTTGTCGCGCCCGAACACGCCCAGGTTGATGGAGATGTTCAGCACCCTGGCACCCTCGGGATAATCCATGCCCAAAAAGAAGATATCTGACCACCCGCTGTGGGTTAAGTCCATGCGCACCGAGGTCTGCTCTTCCAGCACAGGGTAGAAAAGTGAGCTTTCCTGCCGCTGCAACAAAGCTGGGTGAATCTTGATAGGATGCTCTTCCTGATGCCCTACCCTAAACATCCACTGGTTTCCTTTGCTGGAGCGCACGCTCTTGCGAACCTGGTTGGCCAATATTTGGAAAGACAGGTGGTGGTAGCTTTCGGCCAGTCCGCTGAACAAAGCGGCATTGGGGCCGTGCGTGTCTATCTCCTTTAAGAACGTAGTGATAGCGTGCTCAAATCGGCGGGCCAGCAAATCCTCAAAGCCCGCGTACGGAATCTTGCCGGTGGCCGGCGTCTCCGCCGACTCCATTAAGAAGAAACGGTAACCGGCGGCCAGAAAGAGAATGGCGCGTACTTTGTCGTATAAACTAGGGGTGGTTTTCCTGAAATCATCTAATTCCCGCAGTGCCTTGAAAAGCTCTCTGGTAGAAAGGCTCCGGCTCATCTGGAAAAACGAGCGGTTCCTCTCAGTAGGGTCAGTAGATGTAATGGTTTGTATAAAGATGTTCATCTGCCTCTTGAATAAGCAATTAGGTGCGTATTGGATGCTCTCCTAACTTGCTGTAAAACCCTATTTTGTTTGACGTTGATTGGCTTCGGCCAGCAGCTCTACCATGGTGGTGAGCGTTTCATCGTGGGCTTTGCCCGCCAAACCTAGGGCAATCTGCGCCTGCAGCAACCCTTGCTTTTTACTCAGGTCATAGCGGTTTCCTTTTACTTCCAGGGCCAGGTATTTCTCGGTAGAGGCCAGTTCCTGCAAGGCAGTGGTCAACTGCACGTTCTGGCTGCCGCTTTCAATCTGCGTTTGCAGCATAGGGAAAACCGAAGGCGTGAGCACGTGCATCCCGAAGAAGCAGAGGTAATAGCCCGCCCGTAAACCCGGGGTTTGCAGTTCCAGTTCGGCGGTGCTCAATGAGGGTTTTTCAATGATTCTGTCTATCTGGTACACGCCTTTTTGGTTAGGCTGGTGCTTGCCCGTAAGGGTGCCGTAGCGGTGAATCTGGTGCTCAACGGTGGGGTTCACCGCCGAAACGGCGCAGCCTTCCTGCACCGCCAAACTGATCAACTGGGCCGCACAACGCTGTTCAGCCAAACCAGACACGTACAAGTGATCACCCAATAACAGCAGGAAAGGCTCCTCTTTCACGAATTCACGGGCGCTGTACACGGCGTGGCCGTAACCCAAGGGTTCTTGTTGTTCTATGAATTGCAGACGCGTGCGCAGGTGGTCTACTTTATCGGCTTCTTCCTGGGCCCAGTCAGAGTTCTTGAACGAGTCCAGTAAGTTGTTCCGCAGCGAAGTGAATGCTTCCTGGTACCGCGGCCCATCGCCGGGGGCGCAAATCACGCAGATTTCTTCTATACCGCTGGCAAAGGCCTCTTCGGCAATAATCTGGATGGCTGGTTTGGTTAGTCCGTCAATGTCAATGACGGGCAGCATGGCTTTTTGTACGGTATCGGCCACAGGATATAACCTTTCGCCACGGGCGGCAGCTGTGATGACAGCTTTTCTTATTTTCATAGAAATGTTAGATAGCAGTGTTTTGGGGAATCAATAGAATATTCCAAGTGCTAATATAAGCTAATATAAGCCTCAGAAGCATGCATTGAGAGAAGATAAAAAGCGGATTGTGCCTCCAGGGCAAACGGAGATAAGCCTTTCTTCAGGCGGAAGGCGGTAGGTTTGGATGTTGCGTTGCTTCTACTTTGGTTTAATGGCTATTTTCTGAAAAGAAGCAAAAAACTGAAAAGCAATGCGTTGTATACTGAAAAGGCAAGGCAACAAAGCCCAGCTTTGACAGAGGGCAATTTAGAAGATACCGCAGGAGTAAGCAGGAATTAAAAGGTGCTTTTAAAATTATCTTCCTGTAAATGCTCCACAAAACTCAGCATCTTGCCAAAGTGAGAGCCTTTCCAGTACACCTGTTGGCAACGGGTACATTGGTAAAACAAGTGGAAGTACTGCTTGGTCTTGGGCTCGAGTAAGTGCAGGATGTCCTGTTTCTCTACCTCCTGAATCTTTCCGTTACAGACCAAGCAGCGGGTAAAAGGCGCTAGTTGCGGGGCCAGGTTAAACCGAACCATGACCTCCCGCAGTTGCTCCTCCCACTGCTGAGACCGTAGCCAATACCCCCAGCGCACCGGTTTGTGCTTCAGCAGCCCTACGTCCCTGGTCAGCACAATGCGTTGCTCCTTCACCGCCAGGTGCACAAGGGCAAGCTCATCATACTCGTTTTCATAGAAAGCGTCAAACCCCAGTAACCGCAGGTAACGGGCCAGTTTGCCCAGGTGTGCATCCAGGATAAAAGCCGCAGGAACGGGAGCAGGAATCTGCAGGGAAGGCAAGGGACTTCCTGAACCCTCGGGCACAACCGGAAAAACCTCCACTTTCCCTTGGTGCGGCAAAGGGGCTGAAAAGGTAGCTTCCCTCCCATTCACGCTGATACTCCCTACCTCGGGGTGCGGCACGTTACAGGCTTCTATCACATCTTTCACCGCCGGTGCTCCCATAAAAGAATAGGGCATCCATTGCTGGCGCGCGCCGCTGGGTAGAAAGTCGTTTAAAGAACCGTGAAAAAGAAGTTGCGCTACGTTCACCATAGTTTCCCGGTTTATAGTATAAACTGACCTTTCGCAGAAGCCCAATTTCCCAGTTCATCCCGCGTAGAACAGGAAAACCCCGCTGATGCGTTTTAAGGCTGTTTTACAGAAAACGAACTTAAAACGCAGATACCTGTGAGTTCTCCAAGACCTCACAGGTTTGAGTGCAACTGGCCCGGGGGGCCAGTCTCGCGCCAAAGGATGAAGCGAGTCTCCAGACTCGCCGGGAACCACCGGCAGCTTTGCGTATCGTCCTATATAAACTACTTTCAGGAAAGTAAAAGGTTGGCTTTCCTATGCGGAAGGGAGCATTTAAAATCGAACCTGTTTAGAGTTTTTCTCAACTGGCCTTTAAAGCAACTCCTCTGTTGCAAGCGGCTGTAGGTGCCATGCATTTTTAGGCTGATTTTATGGAAACAGGCCAAAAACAAGAAGTTTATCTGTACACTGGCGCCTGCCGCTGCTTGAACTGCCGTTTTCAGGCTATTTTTATGAAACATGCATAAAACTCTAAACAGCTTCATCCTTTTCTTGTCATGATTTACGCGCATTCTTTACTTTCAAGAAACCACCAGAGTATGGGCCATTGAAGCCATCTGTAGACTGGCAATTAAGAAGCTGGAGCCATGAAAACATTTTTCTTTTTCTGAGGTTATCCTCTCTACTACTATCTCTTTTATAAAACCCTTTGCAAGTACCTGTTGTCCTTTTCTGGTTCCGGCGCGATTTACGTCTTTCTGATAATGCCGGTCTGTACCACGCCCTTACCTCTGGCTATCCGGTGATACCGCTGTTTATCTTTGACCAGGACATTCTGGGGCAGCTTTCCGGCAGCCAAGACCGCCGGGTAGACTTTATCCATGACACCGTCACCGCTTTAGGCAGCCAATTACAGTCCTGGGGCTCTTCTCTGTTGGTAAAATACGGCAGGCCGATGGAAGTACTAATGGAGCTTACAGAACATTACCACCTGCAAGCGGTATATGCCAACCATGACTACGAACCGGCGGCCATTGCCCGTGACCAGCAGATAGCTACTTTTTTAACTTCCAAAGGAATTTCCTTCAAGACCTACAAAGACCAGGTTCTCTTTGAGAAAAGCGAGGTAGTGAAAGACGACGGAACTCCGTACCGCGTGTTTGGAGCCTACAAAAGAAAGTGGATGAGTACGCTCTCAGACTTCTACCTTTCCTCTTACCCCACCCACCGGTATCAGCGGCACTACCACCAGACAGCCCCTTTTCCCACTCCTGCCCTGGAAACCATGGGCTTCAGCAGAAGTTCTGACAAAATTTTCCCTTCCCCAGACCTACAGGAATCCATCATCCGGAACTATGACCAAACCCGCGACTTGCCATCTCTGCCGGGTACGTCCCGGTTGGGCCTGCACCTGCGGTTCGGGACGGTGAGTGTGCGGATGCTGGCCAGGCAGGCCCTTCAACTGAATGCCGTCTGGCTGGGCGAACTCATCTGGCGCGAATTCTTCATGATGATCCTCTACCATTTTCCGCACGTGGTGCACCGGCCTTTCCACCTGGAATATGAGCACATGCAGTGGCTGCACCCCGAGGGTCAGTTTGAGCGATGGTGCGCCGGAACCACCGGGTACCCCTTGGTAGATGCCGGCATGCGGGAACTCAACGCCACCGGTTTCATGCACAACCGCGTTAGAATGGTAGCTGCCAGCTTTCTGGTAAAGCATTTACTCGTTGACTACCGTTGGGGCGAAGCGTATTTCGCGCAAAAACTGCTGGATTATGATCTTGCAGCGAACAACGGCAACTGGCAGTGGTGCGCCGGTACCGGCTGTGATGCCGCGCCCTATTTCAGGGTCTTCAATCCCGAGAGCCAGGCCAAAAAGTTCGACAAACAGCAGGAATACATCAGAAAATGGGTTCCCGAACTCGGCACTCCCGCCTACCCTACTCCCATGGTAGAACACGCATTTGCCCGCGATAGAGCCCTGAAAGCCTATAAACAAGCTCTAAACAAAGCCAGAGGAACGGAGCCTGTTTCTTAAAGAAGAGTGAATCGGTTTCAAAGTGAATAATCAGGGTTAACCTGTGTCAGTTACTGCCACCGCCAGCTCAGTGCTTTAAGGCTGATTTTTGAAAAACAGGCATAAAACAGAACGTGCGTTTACCGGTTCTTTCACCGGAAGCACTTCCGGTTCCCTTAGAACACCTATCAATCAGCAGGAAAGCAAGGCAGGTAAGAGAATTGTGAAAACTTCTTCTCTGAAAACGGGTACATCCATAGATATCCACTAATTACATCATTATGGCACAGACACCAAAAACATATACCCCAACCTTCAGCCTTGGCGCAGATGTAACGGTAAACCGCATGGGGTACGGCGCCATGCGCATCACCGGCGATGGCATCTGGGGGCCACCCAAAGACCGGGAAGAATGCCTACGGGTACTGCAGAAAACCGTGGAACTGGGCATTAACTTCATTGACACCGCCGATTCCTACGGGCCCCACGTCTCAGAGGAACTCATCGCCGAAGCGCTTTACCCTTATCCCAAAGATCTGGTCATTGGCACCAAAGGCGGCCTGCTGCGCACCGGGCCTAACCAGTGGCCCATCAACGCCAAGCCAGGCCACCTCAAAGAAGCCCTGGAAGGCAGTTTGCAGCGCCTGAAACTAGACAGAATAGATCTATACCAACTGCACCGGGTAGACCCGGAGATTCCCTTTGAACAAACCCTGGAGTTTTTACAGGACGTGCAGGAACAGGGGCTCATCAAACACATAGGCTTGTCTGAAGTCACCGTAGAGCAGATACAGCAGGCGCAGAAATTTGTGGAGATCGTGTCGGTGCAGAACATGTACAGCTTTGACAACCGTAAATGGGAGGCCGAGCTCATGTACTGTGAAGACAATGCCATGGCCTTTATTCCGTGGTACCCGTTGGGCGGCGGAAACCTGAAAGCCCAGCAAACCCTGGATCAGATAAGCGCCAAGTACAATGCCTCCAACCACCAGATTGCCCTAAGCTGGCTTTTGCACCGTTCGCCCAACATTCTGCTCATTCCGGGTACCTCCAAGGTGAAACACCTGGAAGAGAATTTTCAGGCAGCCTCCATCCCCCTCTCTGAGGATGACTATGAAGCCCTGAACCAAATTGGCTCTGACACTTTCATAAGCTAAGCCTGCGTTTCTCCCGGGCTTTTCTTTCTATGGCGCAGATTTACTTTCGTGACTTGCTTTTCAGGTAATCTTGCGGGCTGGAAAAACACGCCAGTAGAGCCATACTCGTTCGCCCACTAGATCTTTACAAGATGACTACAGGATAATGCTGTCTTTGTAGGTGTCATCTGCTGTTCCGGTTTCTGGCTGGTGGTTCCCGGCGAGTCTGGGGACTCGCTTCCTCCCATGTCACGAGACCGGAGTCTCGCGCCAGTTGCACTTAAACCTGTGAGGTCTCCAAGACCTCACAGGTTTCCGCGTTTTGAGCCTACTTTCCGGAAAACAGCCCCCAAACGCATCAGTGAGACTCTCCTCTCCACGGAAATGGGGGGAGGTTCTACGCACTCCGGCGGAAGGCAAGCCAATACCGTTTTAGGCCTGTTTTCTGGAAAATACCTCAGAAATAGAAAAGATGCTTCTATGGTGAAACGCTTTTAAGCTCCTTCGTCTTTCCGCCAGTTTCTTTCCAGGAAACCTGCTCTGCCAGATCCCACAAAATACCGGCCATAGTGTCCCGGGTTCTTTTTGTAGTAATCCTGGTGGTATTCTTCGGCTTGGTAGAAAGGAACCGCCGGAAGAACGGGCGTCACAATGGGGGTTTCAAACGGGCCGTTGTTCTGCAGTTCTTTTTTGGAAAGCTCTGCCTGCTCTTTCTGTTGCTCTGAGTGGTAGAAAATGGCCGTTCTGTAAGAGGAGCCCCGGTCACCGAACTGGCCTCCCGCATCTGTGGGGTCAATGGATTCCCAGAAGATGTTCAGGAGCTGCGGGTAGGAAATCACCTCTGGGTCAAAGGTAACCTGTACCGCCTCATAATGGCCGGTGGTCTCTGAACAAACCTGCTCGTAGGTAGGATTGGGAACGTGTCCGCCCGTATACCCCGAGACCACTTTTATCACCCCCTCGTATTTGTGGAACGGCTTCACCATGCACCAGAAGCAACCGCCCGCAAACGTGGCGAGTTCGTATTGTGTATCTTTTTGCGTAGAGTCTTCCATCATGTTCTATTGTACGGCAAGAGAGGACTTTTAACTGTAAACTCATTCTCCTGACTTTTGTTGCAAAATCGCTTTTTAGCCCGTTTTCTAAAAAACAGACGCAAACCGGAAATCCCTAAAATGCCGTTAAAGGGAAAACGGCTTCTACACCACCAGCGCTATGCACTACTTTCTACAGCCCCAACCTGCCGCCCCGGCTCCGGAATCTCCTTTCGGTGGAATAGAGGAAACCATCATCCAGGGCGTGCAGGGGCTCAAGCTCCTCATTGAGACCATAGGTGCCCTGATCATTGGCGTAGGGGTGCTCATTGCCCTTTTCTACATCATCAAAGGCTTGATTCCACCGCAGGTGGAAAGCTACAATAAGATCCGGTTGGTTTTGGCGCGGTACCTGGCCCTGGCCCTGGAATTCCAACTAGGCGCCGATATTCTCTCCACCGCCATTGCCCCTTCCTGGGATCAAATTGGTAAACTGGGGGCCATTGCCGTTATCAGAACCGCCCTCAACTATTTTCTGGCGCAGGAGATGAAAGAGGAAAGGCAAGCAGAAAAAGAAGCAGCCAATGATAAAACCATGATACCAGATGTGCATCCCGCCCAAAAACCGACCAATGAATAACCACAGCCCTTGCAGATTACGTTGGGGCAATCCCTGGTGGTGGCCCTACTCACTATTTTTTAGCGGCCGAAAGATCATCGCCTTTCTCCATAGCCAGGTAGATGGCATCCAGAATGCGCTGCCTTATCTTTAGAGATATAAGTTTGTTTGATACTTTAGGGTGTACCCGGTTGGAGAGGAACACGTAGACCAACTCGTTCTTAGGATCAACCCAGACGCAGGTTCCGGTGTAGCCGGTGTGGCCGTAGGTTTCTGGGGTGGCTAGTTGAGACGGGTACTTTTGGGTGGTGTCCGGGTCCCAGCGGTCAAAGCCCAGGCCCCGGCGGCTCACGGCAGATTGTTTGGAGGTGAACAGTTGCACGGTCTCGGGTTTAATGTATTGCTTTCCGCCGTAGGTGCCGCCGTTGAGCATCATCTGGTACAGAATAGCCAGATCATTGGCGGTGGAAAACAGACCGGCGTGGCCAGATACGCCGCCCATGCGCGCCGCGCCGCCATCATGCACGTAGCCCCTCAGCAGCGTTTTCCGGAAAGAAGCATCTACCTCGGTGGGCACTATGCGGCTCTGGGGAAAACGGTTCAAAGGCAGAAAACCCGCGGTTTGCATGCCCAGTGGCGCATAGAAACTCTTCTCCACAAACGTATCCAGAGAAGTTTGGGCTAGCCGTTCCACGGCTTCCTTCAGGTAATACATACTCACATCGGCGTAGACGTATTTGTCTTGCTCGCCCATTTTGGCGTTCAGCATGCGGGGCCAGATGACCTCCTTGAAATAGTCCTTCCGGAGGTAAGCGCTGTCAGAGGCTTTGACGGTGTAGTAGTTTGTAGGGACGGGACTCACATCCTGTTTCTGGAGCGGCAAGTGCACCCCGGCCGGCAAGCCCGACTGGTGCAGCAGCAAGTCCCTGATTTTGATATCGGCTTTATTCGTGTTTCTGGCCGAGGGCACATAAAAGGCGAAGCTTGAATCCAAGGCCATTTTCTGCTGGTCGTACAGGTTCATCACGGCCATGGTGGTGGCCGACACCTTGGTGATAGAGGCAAGGTCGAAAATATCAGAGATTTGGGTGGCCTGGGTGTTTTCATAGGTGTGCGACCCGTAGGCTTTCTGGAAAATGACCTTCCCGTTTTTGGCCACCAGCACCACCGCCCCCGGCGTAGCCTGCTCCCGAATGGCCTGGGCCACAATACCGTCTATGGACTGCTGCAACTCAGAGGTTTTGAGGCCTACTTCCTCCGGAACGCTGTATTTCAGCCGGATGGCCGATGTTTTAGCCCCATCTCCCTTCTTGAATTTTGTGGAAGTGGTATTTGGCAACGTCCCCGAGGCCGCCACCCCACCAAAAACAAGTTGCGCCGCGTAACTGGCCGTCATCGCCGATTCTTTCTCTGACCAGATAATGGGAGCCGTCAGGGATTCAGCGTACACCAGGTGCTCTGCCTTGCCAAACACCGCCACCACCAATTGCTTTTGGCTTTGCAGTTGCAGCAGAAAGTCTAAGTTCTTTTTATTGCCCAGCGCAGAAGCCTCTACCTGCACAATCACGGCCTGAAACCCCGAGAGGGCGGTGAGCAGTTGGGAAAAGGAATTATTCTGGACATACGCCGCTGCCGGAAAAGCCGTGACGGTGGTGTACTTATTCAGCAAGCTGTCAAATTGCGCGGCGTGCTTCACGTTCAAGGAAACACTCGCGATCTTCTGCTCCAGGTTCTTCAGGGGCACCAGCCCTGCCTGGTTGTTGAGCAACACCGTATTTCTGATGGCGTCTTTGTGCTGCTGCAACCACGTCTGGCTTTTCTTGTTCTCGTTCCGCTGCGCCATGGTGCCGCAGGAGAAACTGGTCATGATTGCCAACACCAGAACACTCTGGATCATAGAACTTCTAAACGCTTTTGAATACATGTGGTATGGATTGGCCCAGGCCGATGCCTTGAACGGTTCTCCGCCCGTGGGGAAGGAAATCTACCTAGTCTGTTTTATTTCTGGAAATAGGCAAGTTAAGAAAAATATGGTTGCCTGCTGAGGGAGAGATGAAAGGTCACTCTGTGTAAGAGTAATAGGTAAATAGATGGCTTCTACCTTTACCGTTATCCTGCATATGTGTATCTGCCGCATTTAAAGCAAGTTCTCCCCACAAGGGGAGAACTTGCTCTCTGTGATGATTTTGTACAAAAGAAATTTATAAGTTGATTCTCTGATCCCGATTATTTCTTCATTTAAAATCGAAGCTGTTTAGAGTTTTCATTAACCGGCATTTAAAACAATTCCTCTGGGGCAAGCATCCGTTTAAACTCTTGTTTGGAGCTACTTTTATAAAAACAGGCCAAAAACAAGAGGTTTAGCTGTACACTGCCGCATGCAGATGCTTGTACCGTCGTTTTCAGGCTAGTTTTATAAGAACAGGCCTGAAACTCTAAACAGCTTCATCAACTGAACTGAGATCCTATTCTTTATTGTCCACAAACTTCCCGTGCTTGGGGATGGCGATGGTCTCGAAGTCTTCTACCAGCTTTTGCAGCCCTTTGGTTAAGGCTTCCCCTTCCATGTGTTTCCCGTGGCCGGGAACGATCAGTTGGGGATGGAGGGCGGCAAGTTTCCGCGCCGATTCCCAGGCGGCTTGCCAGTCGGTGGTGAGGTAGCGGGGCGGGCCCTGTATTTCCTCTACCTGCATCAGGACTTTGTAGAATGAATCCTGCTTGACGGTGATCACGGCATCGGCGGAGAGGAGGGTTCTGTCGGTTTCCCGGAAGAGGGCTACTTGCCCGGGCGAGTGGCCGGGCACAAACACCCAGTGCCAATCTGGCAAGCCCGGTATGGTTCCGTCTTCGGGCAAAGGCAAGAGGTTGGCTCCGCTGATGTTGATGGGTTCATGGGGGTATATGGCCGAGATCTTAGCCAGCATCCCTCCTTCCACGGTCACGTCTGGCTCTGGATAGGCCTGCTTACCCGTTAAGAAGGGAAACTCATAGAGATGCGCATACACGGGCACTTGCCAGGCTTCCAGCAAACCCACCAATCCGCCTACGTGGTCAAAGTGGCCGTGCGTGAGAACGATGGCCGCGGGTTTGGCGTTTTTCCCGAAAACACTTTCTGTGACCTGTACTATCTCCTGGGTAGATTTAGGCATGCCCGCATCTACCAGCACCCAGTGCGCGGCAGTGCCTATCATCACAAAATTGACAATCTGGTTGGTGTAATAATACACATCGGGGCGTACCTGCCGGATATTTCCCGTAGAGATGGAAGTCATGGGAATGAACTTGTCATCCGCACTCTGGTGCATGTTAGAATCCATATTACGCTGGTTTGAGGTGGTAGTATTCTTAGAAGAGCCTTTTGGTTTATTCTTTCTTGAACTGAGAGCGGCCACCGCCAAGCCTATTCCGGCCAAGGCCAGAGAGGTTAAGAGCGGATGCTTCTGCGCTTTCACATATAAGCTTTTGGGACGTTTCCAGCCAGCGTTGGTGCCGCGTTCATGGAGCCCATACCCGGCCCGGTAAAGTGCATTGTCTTCCACGTCACGGGAAGGCCGCTCATCGTGTTGCGAATAGAAGCCATACCCTTCCATCACTTTGTCTACCAGACGGGGGGCCATTCCTGCTAACTCCACAAAGAATTTGGACTGTAAGCCAACGTACATGTCCCGTTTGGGGTGGGCCGCACAATATAAGATTGCCTCCGCTACTGATTCTGGCGGGTAGACCATGCCCCGGTGCGAAGGCTGTTTTTCCTGGTAGCTGCGGGCATGCTCATTGTAGGGAGTGTCTATGCGGCCGGGTTTAACCAGGGAGACAGAGATAGGTTCTTTGGCTGCTTCCAGCTCCATGCGGAGCACATCATTAAAGCCGTGAAGGGCATGCTTGGCGGCAGAATACGTTCCCTGTACCACAGGAGCCCGGTCTCCAAAGAGAGAGCCCACATTTACGATGGCTCCTGCCCCGCCCCGTTCCCTGAAGTGAGCCACGGCCGTACGGCAGCCATACACCACTCCCCAGAAATTAGTGTCAAACATCCGTTTCATGTCGGGGATGGAAACCTCCAGGCAAGACCCGAAGATGGAGATACCTGCGTTGTTTACCCAGGTGTCAAACCTGCCAAAGGTAGCGATAGCAGCGTCGCCAATGCGTTTCACATCCTCTTCCACCCCTACATCGGCCACCACAAACTCAGCACTTCCGCCACTGGTGTTAATTTCGTTGGTTAGCTCACGCAGGGCCTCCTGGTTACGGGCGGCCAGCACTACTTTAGCCCCTTCTTTGGCGGCCATTCGCGCAGTGACTAAGCCAATACCGCTAGAGGCGCCGGTGATCACAATTACCTGTTCTGAGAGAGGTTTAAGTTTTACCTTCATATAACTACCTGTTTTGAGTGAGGAAGCCCGAGGGGAATTGAAGGGTAAGCGTCCTCGGGCACAGGTAGTTTAACGACACTACGGAAGCTCCGTTTGCAACCTTTGTGCTTTTGGCAAGATTAAACCTGAATTTCAGTATTTATGCTGATAGTAGTTTATCCTAGCCCGGCTTCTTTGGCCAATACCACTAAATCTGCCACATTCGCGGTTCCTAACCGGGACTGGATGTTCCGGCGGTGGGTGTTGACGGTGTGCACGCTCAGGCAGAGTTGGTCTGCAATCACTTTGGAGCTTTTCCCTTTACAGACCATGCTTAGCACCTCGGTTTCGCGCTTGCTTAGACTTTTCACCAGGAGTTCGTTTTTGTGCTTCAGGTTTTCCCGAAGGGCGGCAATCAACTGTTTCTCGGTGCTCATGCGGGGGCTCATGTCCACATCTACGCAGAGAATCTCTTTCACGTGCCCGTCCTGTGCATGCGCGAAGGCCCTGGCCCAACCAATAAACCATCGGTACTCCTTCTGGAATCTGTGGCGGGCCCGGAAAACCCCACCAAACTCTGCCCCGGTAAACTCCTGGTAATGCGTGATGCTGTCTTGGGGAATGTTCAGGTCTTCTGGGTGTACAATCTGGCGCATGTACTCCATGGTGCCCATTTGTTTGATTTCTTCCAGGGTATAGCCCAAGGTTTCCTGGTTGGTTTTGTTGCACCAGGTAACCCCGTCCTGCAGGTCAGACACGTAGATGTTGGCCGGAACCTCATGGATGATTCTCTCCAGAAAAGCGTATTTCTCCTGTAAGGCTCTGAGTTGTTCCTGGAGCCTTTTCAGGTCTTCGTCCTTCTTCAACGTTTGGTTCATGCGTTAATACTTTTGCCTCGGAAATCTTTCAGATTTTATACGTTTTGCGTGACCGTCAGTGCAAATTCCGGTACCTCTATGACCTGCCCCGGTGGCATTTCGCCTAACCTAATCGCTCCTATTCTTACCCGTATGAGGCGCAGCGTAGGAAACCCCACCGCTGCCGTCATCTTCCTGACCTGGCGGTTCTTGCCTTCGGTAAGGGTAATGGACACCCAACTGGTGGGGCCGTGCCGGTCATCGCGCACGTGCCGGGAACGTTCCGGGAACTCAGGCGCGGGGTCTAGGCGGGAAGCCGCACAGGGCAAGGTGAAATACGGTTGCTTTTCATGCGCTATCTCAATGCCGCCTTGCCTTAGTTGCTCCAGGGCTTTAGGGGTGATACTACCGTCTACCTGCGCGTAGTATTCTTTCTCCACCTTACGGCCCCGCACGTACTCGCTCATCTTGCCATCGGTGGTCAGCAATAGCAAGCCTTCGCTGTCCTGGTCTAGTCGGCCAATGGCCATGGTGCCGCTTGGAAAGTCATACAAGCCTCCCAGCAGCTTTTTCTTTTTGGCATCGGTCACAAACTGGCTGAGGTAGCCGAAGGGCTTGTGCAGGATAAAATGGCGATGGTTGGTTTCTGGATAACTCAAATGAATGGGGTATTTACTCGCTAATTTCCGGAAAACAGGCCAAAAACGGAAATCAGGAATAGAAGGTAGTTACAACCTGATGTGGCGAAACAGTGCTGGTGTTTCCCGTCGAGCCCAGAGACGTCACCAAATCTCCTGCTCTTGCGAAGGCACTGCGCGTTCCCCTCCCAGCGGAAACTCTTCCACCACGGTATAGATGGGATGCGGCGAGGCTAACTGCGACTGCCACAGGGCGAGGGACGTGACCGGATACCGCACCTCTTGTGGGGGCGTGACAATGGGCAGATCACGCGGTACGGCTCCCTCCTTCCTGAAACGGCACAGCGTCACGTGCGGAATGAACTTCTCCTGTTTGGGCGGTACGGGCGACAGGGCCTGCGTTAAATCTTGGCTGAGTTGCGAAAAAGCGGTGTTTTTCTGAAAACGAGCCCAAACCAGCCGGGGCGATCTGGGCTTGGGGCCGGGTTCCAGTTGTTCCAGGGTGAGGGTGAACGGTTGGTGCCGCTGCGCTACCTGCGCCAGCGTCTGCCGAATGTAGGTGTCCTCAGTAGCGGGCACGTTCCCCAGGAAGTACAGCGTGAGGTGCAGGTTCTGCTCTGGCACGGCCCTGATGCTGGGATCTTCATACGCCTGCCGCGCCTGCCCCAGGTATGCGATCACCTCTTCCGGCAATCTGGCTGCTACAAATAAGCGGATGGTGTCTTTCATAGTGATTGGAATTGAGTTTTTGGTTTACGTACGCAGACCCGCCAAAGAGAAGTCCCATTGCCAAGTGCTGATAATACTCTTCTGACGTACGCCTTCTCTTTTTCTTCTTCAACTACGCACGGCGGCATCCGTAAGTAAGCAGATTGACACGTACTTATTCATTTAAAGACTAGACCATGGAAGAGAAAGATAAAACAGAACAAGACCCGAACCCAACCCCGGGAAAGCAGAGCGAAGCCAACCCGCACGCCACCTACACCCCAGACGCAGAGGAACTGCGAAACAGCGCATCTACCTCGGTGTATGACGCGGGTTCCTCGGGCAACACCGGGCACGAAGGGTTCCTTTCCCGCCAAGACGAGGACGACCTGAAAAGCCGGACAGATGAGCCTGAGAACAGATAGGCATTCCCCTGAAAAGGTTCCCTCAAAGCAGAAGCCATAGATGATGCTATGGCTTCTGCTTTGAGGGAATTACTTCCTCAATATGGAATGAAAACCATCCACGGGCTAGGCTAAGTGGGATTTCTCTTTTCTAGTTTGCTCCTTCTGATTTAAAAAGAGGCTGCTTTAGGCTTGCTTTCTATAAAACAAGCCTAAAACAGCCTCTTCTGGGCTAAGAACTGTTCCTGTTCTAATGGTCTTATTTAAGCGCCACCGGCACTTCCAGGTTCTCCCATAGTAAGGAGAAGCCTTTAGGTGTTACGTTGTATGCCAAACGCTCATTCATTTTAGCAGCTTTCTTCGGCTTCACGTTCACGGTTAACACGTTGTTGGCGGGGTCAAAGTTGGCACCCTGGCGGTTGGTTCCCCATTGGCCGGTCTGGGAGTTGAAAATCACTTGCCACTCGCTCTCGCCGGGTACCATGAAGATGCTGTATTTACCAGCTTTCAAGGGTTTGCCTTGCACGGTGATGTCTTTGTCTGTGGTGAAGGTAGTGGCTTCATTCGCGCCCGCTCTCCACGCCTTGCCGTACGGCACCAGCTCGCCCCACACTTTCCGTCCTTTCACCGACGGGCTGCTGTAGGCAATGGAAATGTTGGCGGCACCCACTTTCCCGGTGGCCGTAGCGGCCGGACTCGCTTTAGGTTTAGGGGCATCTTGGGCAAAAACGGATGCGGTCATGGTTAACAGGAAAAGGACTGTTAACAGCAAGAAGTTTTTCTTTGGCGTGTTCATAGTTCTGGTTAATTGATTGTACTTATAAATGTAACAGATTTTCAGGTTCTAAGAAAGGTTTCTGGAAGAACAGAGTAACCGCCCGTGGTGACCCAAGAACTTGTCAGATGATTCTTGTTCTTGCGGGCAGGCAGCTTTCCGTTTCTGGGTTATTTACTATGGAACGTAACAAATCCCTTCTTTAGTAGACCTAACCTCATTTTGAGGGTTTAGTTTGAGTGAACTGAAATAAAAACTTGTTAGCGCCTGTTCTAGTATATACTACAAGAATATACCTTTGTTAAAACAGCCAACAAATGAAGAACTTATCTCTAAAACTGGAAGACAATATTTTTCAGGAAACTGAAAGCATCCTGGGCAAACTCCACACCAACCGGAACCGCTACATCAATGAGGCGCTGGAGTTTTACAACAAACTACAGAAACGCCGACTCTTGGCGAAGCAATTGGCAAAGGAATCAAAACTGGTGGCCGATGAATCGCTTTCGGTATTAAAGGAATTTGAGGCGTTGGAAGATGAAGCCTAAGCAGTTTGAGGTCTGGATTGCCGACCTCAACCCCAGAATTGGCACTGAAACCGGCAAAGTGCGCCCCGTGGTCATTCTCCAAACCGACCTACTGAACAAATCCCACCCCTCCACCATCATCTGCCCCATCACCACCAACGTTCAACCCGAAGCCGAAATCCTGCGCGTTCACCTGCCCAAAGGCACCGCCCACGTAAAAGAAGCCTGCGACATCATGCTAGACCAACTCCGCGCCCTGGACAACTCCCGCCTCCTGCACAAGATTGGGCAATTGGATGAGGAGTTGCGGAAAAAGGTGAAGGAGAATGTGCAGATTGTATTGGATTTGGATGTGTAGCTAATTAAGACACTGTCTTTCATGATGTTATTGATTGTTTTAATCCTAGAACATATCTACAACATCTTGCTATATTAACTACCTTGCTGTATTTACTATACCTAATTCATGTTAACGCCTTCCTAGTATTGCTTCTCAATAAGATTTTTACTAACATTATAGGTCTATCAACCTATAATGTCGGAATATAGGTTGATAGACCTATAATTTAGATTTATAGGTCTATACGTCTATATTTAGAAAAATAACATAAAAGAGAATGGAATGGATAGGAGTATTAACTGGTGATATAGTAGACTCAACTAAATTAACTAGCATTGAAAGGGCAAGGCTAGAAGAGAGGCTAAATGAAGGCTTAACAAAAATAGTTGGTAAACAAAACTATGAGCTTTATCGTGGTGATAGTTTCCAAATAGTAATCAACGAACCAAGTACTGCTTTAAGAACTGCAATAAAAATAAGGTGTTTGTTGAGAAAGAGTTTAATAAAGGAAGATTTATACAATGAAGCCAAAGAGACATATCCAAGCGAAAAGAAAGGTAGAAATCTATCAACTCTCCATTTCTCCTATAAAAAAAATGTTGTTGATGCAAGAATTTCAATAGGAATAGGAGCAAAAGGCTACAGTAGTCAAAATATAAAAACATCAGACGGAGAAGCGTTTCAATTGTCAGGAAGGACATTAGATAACCTTAAAAGTAAAGGGCAAAAATTGGTTGTTACTACTCAAAATAAACCATTTAATGATTATATTGATGTAATCTGCTCATTTTTAGATGTCTTTATCAACAACTGGTCTTTGCAACAAGCAGAGGTTGTATATGAACTATTAGAAGGAAAGAAGCAAATAGAAATAGCAGAAATGATAAACATAAAACAAGCATCTGTGAGCCAGAGGATAAATACTGCTCATTGGCAAGAAATAGAAAAAGCAATTAACCTATTCGAAAAGAAAGTAAAGGAAATATACGAATGACTGGCTTTACTCAAATAGATATACTTCTGCTATTAAAGTTAATTCTTGCGCATTGTATCTCAGATTTTGCATTGCAGCCATCTTCCTGGGTAGAGGATAGGCACATAAATAAGCACAAGTCAAAATTCTTGTATTACCATACACTAGTGACAGGCTTAACAGCATTGGTGCTAACCCTGAACTGGAAACTAGCACTGATAGTAACTATTTCTCATTTCTTTATTGACGTGTGGAAATCTTACAGAAGCAGGGCAATTCAAAATTTCTTGCTAGACCAATTATTTCACCTGATTGTAATTGGGCTTAGCTGGTTGTATATATTAGGAGGAGTTTTGAACCATCAAGTAATTTTGTCTAATTACACATACATGATATATGTAACAGGATATTTTATAGCAACTTATCCTTTAAGCATCTTAATCAAAGTATGTACCTCAAAATGGGGAATAGAAAATAACCGAACTACAGCAAATACATCCACTACAATAAACCAAGTACAACAACCGTCTCAAAACTTGATAGGCCAATTACAGGAAGAGGAACGATGGGATGAGCTAAAGGAAGCTGGAAGATGGATAGGAATAATAGAAAGAATGTTGATTATTACATTTGTACTTCTAGAACAATATGAAGCCATAGGATTATTGATAGCCGGAAAGTCAATAATAAGATTCAAAGAATCAGACCAAAGGAAATCAGAATATTTTCTTTTTGGAACGTTATTAAGCATCTCCCTTTCAATATTCTTAGCATTAGCGATGAAGGTGGCTTTGCAGCACAAATGAAACTTGTATATACTTACTAATAACTAAAAAAGGCCATAGATTCATCTATGGCCTTTTTCTATCTCTTTTCTTTCTAATCTCTATTATACATCCTCGTCCAGTCTTTCAACTGCTCCTCGGTTTGCTTAGACACTTGGCCGGGCACTAAGCGCCAGCCCCAGTTGCCTTCGCCTTTGCCGGGCGTGTTCATGCGGCCTTGCTCGTCAATGCCTAGTACATCTTGCATGGGCAGGATGGCGGTTTTTGCCACCGAGGCGTAGGCCAGGCGCGCCATCACCCACCAGATGTCGTGCTCGCCTAACTCGCGGCCCAGGTAATGCTCAATCTGCTGGTGGAACTCCTTGCCTTCGTTGCGGTACCAACCCAGCGTGGTGTTGTTGTCGTGGGTACCGGTGTAGGCAATGAAGTTACGGGCGTAGTTGTGCGGCATGTAGGCGTTCTGCGGCATCTCATCGCCCCAGGCAAATTGCAGGATCTTCATGCCCGGTAGGTTGAAATCATCGCGCAGTTTTAGTACCAGGTCGTTGATTTCGCCCAGATCCTCGGCAATGAACGGCAGGCTGCCCAGTTCCTTCTCCACGAAGGTGAAGAAATCGGCCCCGGGGCCTAGTTTCCACTCGCCTTTTTTGGCCGTGGTTTCCCCGGCGGGTACTTCCCAGTAATCGGCGAAGGCCCTGAAGTGGTCTAGCCGCACCAGGTCATACAACTCCATGTTCTTGCGCAGACGGCCAATCCACCAGCTGTAGTCCTGCTCTTTGAGCACGTCCCACTTAAACACCGGCATGCCCCAGAGCTGTCCGTCTTCAGAGAAATCATCGGGGGGTACGCCCGCCACGCCGGTCATGTTGCCAAGAAGGTCTACCGCGAAGATGTCCCGGTTGCTCCACACGTCCACGCTGTCATAGCTGATGTAGAACGGCATGTCGCCGAACATCTGGATGCCGCGGTTGTTGCAGTACGTGCGCAAGCGCTTCCATTGTTTGTGGAAGATGAACTGCACCCATTTTATTTTCTCCAGCGCCTCGGCGTTTTCCCGCACCAGTCGCTCCAGCCCCTCGGGGTGGCGTTGTTTGAACTCATCGGGCCACTGGAACCAGGCACTGCCGTCATGCTGCTCTTTCAGCAACACATACATGGCAAAATCATGGAGCCAGCTTGCCTCAGAACCACAGTAGTCCACGTACTGCTGTTGCAACGTAGGGAAATCGCCGGACTGGAACGTCTGCCAGGCGCGTTCCAGCAGTTCGTCTTTCACGCGCTGAGCCTGCACGTAATCTACATTACCCGTTTGCGGCAAATGGTATTGGGGCAACTCCTCTTCGGGCAGCAAGCCTTCTTTGGCCAAAAGTACCGGACTGATGAGCAGCGGGTTCCCGGCGCGGCTGGAGATGGAGCTGTACGGCGAATATCCTTGTCCGGCTTCAACGGGGTTGAGCGGCAGCAACTGCCAGTATTTCTGTTGGCTGGCCTGCAGGAAATCGGCGAATTTACGCGCCTCGGGGCCCAGGTCGCCAATCCCGAAGGCAGAGGGCAATGACGTGATGTGCAGCAGAATACCCGCGCCGCGCTCGTTCTGGGCCTGCAACTTGAGCATGGCCAGCGGGAAAATCCCGAACAGATCGGCTACGCTGAGTTCGTGCGCGTAATTTCCCGTGCTCCTAAGGAACGTGTCCTGCCAGTCTTTGGGCGCGTCTTCCGGAATGATCACCTTGGTGTCTTTCCAGTCAATGTCCTGAATGGTTTCCACGCCTTGCTCTTTCGCCAGGGCGGCCAAATGCAGCGGCACGGCCACCACGTACCAGGTGCGCAGGTGCTTCCGGACGAAGGCCAGTACGTGGTCTTTGTGTTCTCCCTCCACGGTGAGCGGCAGGTACTCGCCCTTGGCGAAAAGATCGGCGTTGTTTTTCCGTTCGGTGAAGAGCGTGCGGGTGAGCCAGAGTTTGATGCGGGCATCAGGACGGTTCTCCCAAAGGTTTTCCCACAAGGCCTCCTGCTTGTTCAGGTCATAGTCGTTGAGTTCTTCCAGCCAGGCTTGCCGCTTTTCATAGTCCACGGGTCGGCGGTTGTCTGGGTCTACCAGGCTGAAATCCCACAACTCGGTGCCCTGGTATACATCTGGTATACCCGGTGCGGTGAATTTCAGGAGCACCTGGCTTAGCGAGTTCACAATTCCGAAGTCAGTGGTTTTAGCCCTGAATTTCTCAAAACTGGCCCAAAACGGACGGCTCCTGTCCAGAAGCTTCACCGCGAAGGCTTTGGTTGCGGCCTCGTATTCCTCATTGGGCGTAGTCCAGTTGGAGTTGACTTTGGCTTCGCGCAAGGCTTTCTGCAGGTACTCCTGAATGCGGTTCTCAAAGTCATCCTCGTCCTGTCCCGGCATGGGGTATGCGCCCAGCAAGGTCTGGTAGATGAGGTATTCGTCGTTTACGTCGGGGGCGTTGTTCTGCTTCAGGTCGGCGTTCAGCTCGCGCCATTCCTGCACGGCGGCCGTCCAGTCCTCGGCCAGTTCAGTGAGTACGTTCAGGCGGGCCCGCACGTCTTCGCCGCGCTTGGTGTCATGGGTGGAGGTTCCGTTGAGCGACAGCGGCCAATTGGCCTGCCGGTCTAGCATGATCTGGTGGAATTCCTCCGGACTTACGCCGAAGGCCTCCGGCGCATCTCCCACCTCATTGTGCCCGATGAAGCGATTGTAGGTGTACATGATGGTATCTTCCACCCCTTTGGCCATCAAGGGCCCGCTGAACTGCATCAAGCGCTGGTAGAACCGCTGCGAACGTTCCAGATACGTATCATCCTCGCCTTCGGGCGCATTGCCCAGAATGGCTCTTTCCAGTAATTCCACCGCCCCAACCGTTTCCGGCTTACTTTCCCGAATCTGGTTGAAAATCAATTGCACTGCTTCGGCTTCCTCGCCGTCCAGCGGCATCTTGTTTCCATAATAACGGTACACGGGGCACTGGATCAGGAACTCGCCGATGGCGGCTTTCAAGGTTTCCGGCTCCACGGTGCCCAGCACCTCCTCGTCCACCAAGCGTTGCTCCAGCAAGTACTGGTACAGGTTCTCGCGCTCGCCACCCATGTTCTCCCTCAGGATGTAGGCTTTCTTCTCGTGAATCTGTTCGTGAACGGCGGCCCCCTCGCCTACCAGTTGGTGATACAGGGCATTGAAGGCTTCCGCGCCTGGTTTGTAGGTGAACAGGTTGTTCACGTAAGCCAGGAAATCATACCCGGTGTTCCCCTGAATGGGCCACTGCTTCGGCATGGGCTCGCCGGGCTCCAGAATTTTCTCCACGGCGATGTAGGTTTCTTCACCGGCTAGTTCGCGCAGTTGCTGTAAGTAGCCGGTGGGGTCATACAAGCCGTCTACGTGGTCAATGCGGAGGCCCTGGAACACGCCTTCGTCCTGTAGTTGCTTGATGTACTGGTGATAGGTGGTGAACACCTCCGGATCCTGGATGTTGAGACAGATGAGCCCATTCACGGTAAAGAACCGGCGGAAGTTGATCTGGTAATCGGTTTCCTGCCAGTGGCACAGTTGGTACACTTGCTCCTGGGTGAGTTGCAGCAGGCGGTCTTTGTCCTTGTTGAACGCCTCCAAACTGGTCTCCACTGAGGCTTTCACTACGTCATTCTTCATCAACGCCGTCAGCTGCTGCCGGAATTCGTCCCACTTTAGTGAAAAGCCTTTCGGGTCTTCCTCATTGTGTGCTTCCTTCAACTTAGTCAGTAACTGCTCTAAGGCCTGGTTAGATGCTCCGGCACCTTTCAGCAAGGTTTCATACGACCGCAAGTTCAACGGATAAGCACTGTCATAGTACTTTAACACCAAACGCTGTTGCTCCTCGTCAAAAGCCACTTTCAGCTCGCCGTTTTGGATCACTTCTTCCAGTTTAGAGCCCAGAAACGGCACCATCACACGCCCGTTGTACAGAAAGCTAGTCCACCCGATGTCGAAGAACTTATAGTATTGGCTCAAGGGGCCTTTCTCCAGCACATCCATGAGCCAGGGGTTGTTGGGATGGTAGGCCATGTGGTTGGGCACAATGTCCTGCAACCAGTTGATGCCGTTCTCCTTCAGGCTCCCGCTCAGGGTTTTCAGTTCTTCCTCGGTTCCGATTTCCGGATTGATGCGGTGCGGGTTCACCCCGTCATAGCCGTGCGTACTGCCGGGAGTAGCCTCAAAAATGGGCGAAGCGTAGATGGTACTTACCCCTAATTTCTGTAGATATGGAATAACACGCTCAAAGTCTGCGAAGGTAAACTCCTTGTGAAACTGCAAACGGTACGTCGCGACAGGGTTATGCATATTTTTTTATGATTTGAAGATGTGGAAATGGGGAGATGTGCAGATGAATTTCCCCCTGGTACCTCTCACGTAAAGAAGGTTTTGTGAGTTGCTGTTTTTGGCACGTTTTACGGGAAACAGGCTTGAAACAGTTTTATATTTTTCTATTCTCTAAGGAGCATTTGCTTTCTTTAGTAAACTTCTGCTACTCCAGTAGGTACTCCCCCTTTGAAGGGGGCAAGGGGGATGTTTACACCAGCAGGTTACGTTTGCTGATGCTCTTCAATCCAATGGTAAATCTCACCTACCACATATGGCATTTGCTGCTTCACTTCTTTATCTGAAAACCTCAGGAACTTTACTCCATACGCCTCCAATGCTTTCTGCCGATGTGCATCATATTCCACTTTGTGGTCATGACTGTCACCGTCTACTTCAATGGCAAGCAACATTTCATGGCAGAAGAAGTCAACGATGTAGTCCAGAAGCGGTACCTGCCGGTGAAATTCTACGCCGAGGCTTTTGCCTTTGAGTTCATTCCAGAGGAGAATCTCGGCTAGGGTGCAGTTGTTCCGAAGGTCTTTCGCCCTTTGTTTTAAGTCTTGCCGATATGGGATGAGGCGGTTGGGCATCTTTGTCAGGAATGCGTGTATCTGGTGGTGTAAACATCCCCCTTACCCCCTTCAAAGGGGGAGTTTCGGTAATGTATGGGGAAGATTTAATTTGGATGTTTCTGGCCTGTTTACAAGAAAACAGGCCAGAAACATCCACCATTCTATATTTATAAACAAGTAGTCATTCACAAACTACGCCTGGAACACCAATACACTCTCCGGCTGCACGGTCACTTCTGAACCACCAGTAGCGATGCTTTCCGCAGCTTGGGGGCCGTTCCATTCTGGGGCAGCGGAGTCTAGCACTACGTTCCAGGTCTTGCTGCCGATGGGCAGGGACATGGTTTGCGGAGAGGCGTTGAAGTTCATGAGGCAAACTGCTTGCTGGTTTCCGTGCCAGCGGCGCAGCGTCAAGGTTTTCTTGGCTTCGTCGCAGGAGACTTCCAGGGTTTTGCGATCCAGATGCTTTAAAGCAGATAACTCACGGCGTAGGCGCAGGAGGGTCTGGTAGTAGCGGAACATGGCTTGGTGTTGGCCTTGGGCCACCAAGTCCCATTGCAGTTTAGAGTTGTTGAAGGTTTCCTCCGCCATAGGGTCTGGGGCTTCGCCTTGGGCGTGGAACGCGGCAAACTCTTCTTTACGGCCTTTGCGCACGGCCTCGGCCAGGTCTGGGTCGGTGTGGCTCACGAAGTACTGGAAGCGGTTGGGCTCTGCGTACTCCTCGCCCATCCAGAGCATGGGCAGGAACGGACTGAAGATGACGGCGGCGGCGGCCAGTTTCTGCATCTCAAAGCTCACCAGTTCGCCCAGGCGCTCGCCCAGCATGCGGTTGCCTACCTGGTCGTGGTTCTGGGTGAAGACAATGAACTGCTGGCCGGGGTTGTTCTCGGCTTTAATGCCGAAGGTTTTGTTCCGGTGCGGCGAGAATTGCCCGTCATAGACATAAGCGTCTTCGTAGGCTTTGGCCAGGTGCGCGATGCCGCTGAAATCTGAGTAATAGCCGGTATTCTCGCCGGTTATGGTCACGCGCAGGGCGTGGTGAAACTCGTCCACCCACTGGGCATCCATCCCGAACCCTTGCTCTTCCAGCGGATTGATGAAGCGGGTGTCGTTGAGATCAAGTTCCACAATCATGTAGTGTTTGCGGCCGGTGGCTTCCATCAACTCGTTCACGTGCTGCTTCATTTCACGCAGAATGTGATTGGGGCTGAAGTCTTTGATGGCATGCACGGCATCCATGCGCACGGCGTCAATGTGGAAGTCGCGGAACCACATCAAGAGGTTCTCGGTGAAGTAGCGGCGTACGCCATCGCACCAGGCATCATCAAAATTGAGGGCCGGGCCCCAGGGGGTGTTGTATTTGTCGGTGAAATAATGGCCGTAGACACCCAGGTAATTTCCCTCGGGGCCCAAGTGGTTGTACACTACGTCCAGCACCACGGCTAAGCCTTTCCGGTGGCAGGTGTTTACCAGGTGTTGCAAGGCTTTCGGCCCGCCGTAAGAATCCTGTACCGCATAAGGGAACACGCCGTCATAGCCCCAGTTGCGGTTTCCGGGGAACTGCGCCACAGGCATGATCTCAATGGCGTTTACGCCCAGTTCTTTCAGGTAGTCCAGCTTTTCTTCCAGTCCGGCAAAGGTGCCGTCTTGGGAGAAGGTGCCGGTGTGCAGTTCATAGAGCACGTAGTCTTCCAGGGGCACGTTCTGCCAGGCATCATCTGTCCAGTTGAACTTCTGTAAATCCAGGGCCTGTGATGGGCCGTGCACGCTCTGGGGTTGGGAGATGGAAGCTGGGTCTGGGTATTCCTGGTCTTCGTCTAGGCGGTATTTGTAGGTATCGCCGGGCGCGAGCTGGTCGGTGGTTTCGTGCCAGTAGCCGAACTCGCCTTTGCGTAAGGGAATGATGGTGTTGCCCTCGTTAAGGGTAATTTCCACCCGCTCTGCCTTGGGCGCCCACACCAGCACTTCGGCAAGGCCGTTGCTGGTGAAGGAGACGCCCAGGGTTCTTTTAGTGACGTCTATTTTATTCATTAGGAGTATGAAAGATAGGGTGCTTCAACACTAATACTGATCGGCCTTCCACCAGGAATGACTCGCCTGCTTTGTATTTGGTAGGCTCCTGGGGTTCCACCAGGTTGCGGAAGGTGTCCAGCGCCACAGTCCATTCTTTGCCGTATTTCTCACTTGGCGCATGAAACACCAGAGAGTCATGGTAGGCATTGAAGATCACGTAGAAAGAATCATCTAACACCACCTCGCCTTTAGGGCCGCGGGAATGCACGCCGCGCCCGTTCAGGTAGATGGCCAGAGATTTGGCATGGTCTTGTTCCCAATGTTCATAGGACATTTCTTCCCCGTTGGGTAGGAACCACGCAATGTCTTCCACCCCTTGTCCTTTGATGGATCTTCCCTGGAACCAGCGGCGGCGGCGGAATACCGGGTGGCTTTTACGGAAATGGATGAGTTTTTTGGTAAACTCCAACAAACCAGTATCTGCCGCTTCCCAGTTCAACCAGGAAATCTCGTTATCTTGGCAGTAGGCGTTGTTGTTCCCGTTTTGGGTGCGGCTTAATTCATCGCCGGCCACCAGCATGGGCACTCCCTGGGACAGGAACATGGTGGTGAGGAAGTTGCGCTTCTGGCGGTTCCGGAGGTCGTTCACCCATTGGTCATCGGTGGGGCCTTCTACCCCGCAGTTCCAGGAACGGTTGTGGTCATCGCCGTCTTTGCTGTCTTCGCCATTGGCCTCGTTGTGCTTCTCGTTGTAAGAAACCAAGTCATTCAAAGTGAAACCGTCATGGGCGGTAATGAAGTTGATGCTGGCCGTAGGCCTACGGTAATCATCATAATACAGGTCTGAGGAACCGGTGAAGCGGTTGGCGAACTCCGCCAGCATACTTTCCTCGCCGCGCCAGAAGTCACGCATACAGTCGCGATACATGCCGTTCCACTCCGTCCAGCCCGGCGGGAAGTTCCCCACCTGGTAACCGCCCTCGCCTACATCCCAAGGCTCGGCAATCAATTTCGCCTGGGAGATGATAGGATCTTGGTGGATGATGTCAAAGAAGGAACTCAGTTTGTCAACGCCGTGCAGTTCCCGCGCCAGCGCTGAGGCCAAATCAAAGCGGAAACCGTCTACGTGCATCTCCGTGATCCAGTAGCGCAAGCTGTCCATGATGAGGCGGAGCACGCTGGGTAGGTTGGCGTTGAGCGTGTTGCCCGTGCCGGTGTAGTCCATGTAGTAGCGCTTGTCTTCTTCCACCAGGCGGTAGTACGAAGCATTGTCAATTCCCTTGAACGACAAGGTGGGGCCTTTCTCGTTCCCCTCGCCGGTATGGTTGTACACCACGTCTAGAATGACTTCAATGCCCGCTTTGTGCAGGGCCTTGACCATGTCCTTAAACTCAGTCACCTGCTGGCCCAGCACGCCGCTGCTGGAATACCGCACGTCTGGCGCGAAGAACCCGATGGAGTTGTAGCCCCAGTAATTGGTGAGGCCTTTTTCCTGCAAGTGCCAGTCTGTAATGAAATGGTGCACCGGCAGTAATTCAATGGCGGTAATACCCAAGTCCAACAGGTACTGGATGGTGGCGGGGTGCCCGATGCCCGCGTAGGTGCCCCTTATCTCTTCCGGAATGTCTGGGTGCAGTTTGGTGAAGCCTTTGATGTGCGCCTCATAGATGATGGATTTATGGTAAGGCAACTTGGGCGACTGATCATCTTCCCAGTCAAAGCTGGGGTCTATCACCACCGACTTCGGGAGGTAGGGCGCACTGTCCAGATCACTGTAACTCAGGTCTTCGTCTTCATGCCCAAACTTATACCCGAACAGCGATTCATGCCAGTTAATGGTGCCGGCAATGGCTTTGGCGTAGGGGTCAATCAAGAGTTTATTGGGGTTGAACCGGTGGCCTTCCTCCGGTTCATATTCGCCGTACACGCGGTAGCCGTAAAGCTGGCCGGGTTTCAGGTCTGGTACATAGGTATGCCACACCTCATAGGTGCGTTCCTCCATTTTAAACCGGGCGGCTTCTTTCTCAGACTCCGGGGAGTCAAACAGACAGAGTTCTACGTGAGAGGCATTGTGGGCATACAGGGCGAAGTTCACACCTTCTCCATCCCAGGTGGCTCCCAAAGGGAAGGGCTTCCCTGGATAGGTAATTATGTTCATAGTTGTTTTGTATCTGGTACAGTTGCAGGACAAGCAGTAGGATTAAATTTTTGCTCGCGTACCGTCTACGCAATTCTGGCATTTGGGTATATGCCTGGAAGAGAAGAATATTCAAAAATGGATAAGTTCAGATATAAGTACGCTCCCCGTTCTCCCTTTTCGGCTTTTAAAACCGGTATAAACTGCGCCGCGGTTTTGGTTTGCCCCGGCCAAAAGGTCAACGTGCCCCCTCGTTTTAGGGCTACTTTCACGAAAACAGGCTGAAAACAGTAAGCTGAAACCTTGGTAAGCTGTCTGAGAAAGAGGAACCTAACCTACCCTTACCCCTCCAAGGCTAATCTTGTAGGGAAAAACAAGAAGTGCCAGTAGGTGAAATGGATCGGGTTTTAGCCGACAACTCCAGAATCAAAAGGAGCCTCCGCTTCCCGGCGGAGTGGAACTCCGCAGCAGACAAGTTCGGGAGTAGAACTCCCAAACAGCAAGGTATTCTTGTAGGGGAAACAGATATTTGTTAGACATCTATTTAAACATGAAATCAGGCTAAAGTAAATACGCACCATAGTTATGAGGGAGGACAACCTGAACCATGTGTTTAGAAATTGCATGGAGTTGCCGGAATCACAAGTTTCCTTTATGAAACCCCGACTACCCGTAGACGTAAAAATCCGCCGCAGAACTTACCTGCGGCGGATTTTGGGCTATTTTCAGAAAAACAGGCCTAAAAGATAAACTTGGTGCTGAGGAAGTTGGACTGCCCTTCACTCACGATCTGGTTCAGCAACTGCTTGTTGTTCTCGTTGAACTTGGTGGCTACCAAAGACCGGATGGAGAACGAACGGAGGGCGTCTACCACGGAGAGCGTGCCCTCGGCGCTGTCTTTGCGGCCGGTGAAAGGGAAAGCGTCCGGACCGCGCTGGCACTGGCAGTTGATGTTCACGCGGCTTACCTGGTTCACGAGGGGGTCAATGAGGGAAGCGACCTCCGCGGCGTCTTGGCTGAAGACGCTTACCTGCTGGCCGTGGGTGGACTCAATGATGTACTGAACCGGCTCCTCCAGGTCATCGTAGGCTACCACCGGAATGATGGGCCCGAACTGCTCCTCGCGGTACAGCTTCATCTTCTCGTTCACTGGGTACAGAATAGCCGGGTACACAAAAGACTCAAAGGCCGTGCCACCCCCCGGATTCACCACACTGGCTCCATGGGCCAGGGCATCATCAATGCAGTCCTTCAGATAAGCAGGCTTGTGCGGCTCTGGAAGCGGGGTCAACGCCACGCCTTTCTCCCACGGCATACCGTACTTGAGTTTGCCAACGGCTTCGGTGAGGCGCTCCAGGAACTCATCTACCTTGCTGCGGTGCACGAAGATGATCTTGAGGGCGGTACAACGCTGCCCATTGAAAGACAAAGCGCCCAACACCGTCTCGTCCACTGACAATTTGATGTCGGCGTTTTGGGTCACGATGGCGGCGTTTTTGGCGTCTAATCCTAAAATAGCCCGTAAACGGTTCACCTTGGGGTGCAGCTTTTTCAGCTCGTCGGCCACTTTGCTGGAACCAATGAGCGTGAGCACGTTCACCTGGCCACTCTGCATGAGCGCGGGCACAATGGCGTGGCCCCGGCCGTAAATGGTGTTCACCACACCTTCGGGGAAACTGTCCCGGAACGCTTCCAATAATGGGTAAAACAATAACGTTCCGTGCTTGGGTGGTTTGAAGAGGATGGTGTTGCCCATGATGAGCGCCGGGATGAGCGTGGTGAAGGTTTCGTTGAGCGGGTAGTTGAAGGGGCCCATGCACAGCACCACGCCCAACGGCGAACGGCGCACCTGCGCAATGATGCCCTGCTCTATCTCAAAGCGGGAAGACTGACGGTCTAGGTTCTTTAAAGCGTCAATAGTGGCGTAAATGTACTCCACGGTGCGGTCAAACTCCTTCACCGAGTCAGCGAAGGACTTGCCTATCTCCCACATGATGAGTTTCACCACGGTGTCTTTCTGGGCAATCATGCGCTGGGTGAAATGCTCCACGCACTTGATGCGCCCGTCCACGCCCATGGTGGGCCAGGCACCGCGGCCGTTGTCGTAGGCGTTTACCGCGGCGTCCAACGCTTCCAACGCTTCTTTCTCAGTACACACCGGATAGGTGCCAATGAGTTTGCGGGCGTACGTACCATCGGCCGCCTGGAGGGCCACCGGCGAGTACACCTGGTGGGAGGCTCCCGCCCACTCCTTCATGAATCCGTTTGACAAGTACTCCTTCTGGTGGAGTTCGCCGGGCAGCGAGTATTCCGCCGGAACTTCTCCTTCAGAGACGAAGATCGCTTTCAAAGCTTCCACAGTCACCTGGGCTACATTCTCTTTTACTTCCATATAACAAAAAAAGGGTTAACATCTGTGTCAGACTTCAATCTTAGGCATAAATGAAATATTAACAAAATAATTTCAGAATGTTTACTAAATTTTTATTGATAAATCTTTGGTATTAAACATTTGCTAATGGTTGTTAGGTAAAAGGGGATTTCTTCAACAGTAAAAGGTCAAACGATTGTTTGTTTTAGAAAATTAGCAAGAACTTTACGCAAGGCTTTCAGTTCTTACTTAGGGGAAATGCGTTAAAAAAATAGCAAATTTTATTGGCGGAAAACCGACGGTGTCTCTATCTTGAAGCCGTTAATTTCTGTTCACCAAAGTACTATTATATGAAGTGATATAACTGCTCATGCCCTTTCTCTTGCTTTATTGATTGCATTTACTAAAGACCTAGAAATGGACTGTGCAACAAAACGGACAATTCCTGTGCAACAAAGCAGGTGGGCGTAAAAGCACGTAATGCATAACGCTTTTCATTTTATGGTGCTTTTGGCTAACTTCGCCGCGAGGCGCAACAACCTAACTAAACAAACTTAAAGAAGTAATATGTCTGATTTTGCTGAACTAACTCTTGAGGGCAAATCGTACCAACTACCCATTGTGACGGGTACTGAAAACGAGAAAGCCATTGATATTAATGCTTTACGCGCGCAAACTGGTTACATTACCCTTGACTCGGGTTACAAAAACACGGGGGCCACGGAAAGTGCCATCACGTTTTTGGACGGTGAGCAAGGAATACTTCGCTACAGAGGCTACCCGATAGAACAGCTGGCCGAGAAATCTTCTTTCATTGAGGTGGCCTATTTGCTGATCTACGGCAAACTGCCTTCCCAGGAAGAACTGGATCATTTCGCAAATCAGATCAAAATACATACGCTGGTGAACGAAGACATGCGGAAGATCCTGGACGGTTTCCCGTCTGCGGCGCACCCCATGGGCATTCTTTCTGCTTTGGTAAGCTCGCTTACCGCCTTCTACCCAGAATCGCTGAAATCAAACCAGACCAAAGAAGAGGTAGACCTTTCCATCATCAGGTTGATGGCGAAACTCTCTACCATTGCGGCCTGGTCTTACAAGAATTCAGTGGGTCACCCGGTGAACTACCCCAAAAACAAACTAGACTACTGCTCTAACTTCCTGCACATGATGTTCGCGTACCCTACAGAGGAGTACGAAATCAACCCGGTGGTGGTAGACGCCCTGAACAAACTGTTGATCCTGCACGCCGACCATGAGCAGAACTGCTCTACTTCTACCGTGCGTCTGGTAGGTTCTGCCCACGCCAGTTTATATTCCTCGGTTTCTGCCGGTATCAGCGCCCTTTGGGGCCCATTGCACGGCGGCGCAAACCAGGCGGTGATTGAGATGCTGGAAGCCATCAAAGCCGATGGCGGGGACTCCAAGAAATACATTGAGAAAGCGAAAGACAAGAACGATCCGTTCCGTCTGATGGGCTTCGGGCACCGCGTGTACAAGAACTTTGACCCGCGCGCCACCATCATCAAGAAAACCGCCGATGAGGTACTGACCGCCCTGGGCATCAATGACCCCATCCTGAACATTGCCATGGAACTGGAGCAAGCGGCCTTGACTGATCCTTACTTTGTGGAGCGCAAACTGTACCCTAACGTAGACTTCTACTCTGGTATCATCTACCGCGCCATTGGTATCCCCACCGAGATGTTCACGGTGATGTTCGCCCTGGGCCGTTTGCCCGGCTGGATTGCCCAGTGGAAAGAAATGCGCGAAGCGAAAGAGCCCATCGGTCGTCCGCGCCAGGTATACACCGGTGCCACAGAGCGCGACTACACCTCTATCTCTGAGCGCTAGTCCTTAAGACAACCACCTAAAAAGAGAAGGTCAGGCAAATTTGCCTGACCTTCTCTTTTTAGGTGGCGGAACTATCAGCTTTCTAACTGACCTTGCGCCCTCCTGCTCGTGATTTACGGCGAGCCTGGTGAGTCGCTCTGGAGACCTCACAGGTTTCCGCGTTTTGCGGCTGTTTTCTGCAAAACAGCCGCAAAATGCATCAGTGGGGTTTTTCTCTCCCTTGCAGAGGGGCTGAGATCACCGCTTTTTGCATAAAGTATCAGCTTTCTAAGCTGCGGCCTCCGTGTTTAGTTTTATTCAGACTCTTTCTTTTTGGTGGGAATCGGCTCAGCAGATAAAGCTTTGCCCCGGTGGAAGGACTTCCAGCCGCGCCAGGTACCGGTGGAGTCATAGTATTGCCAATCGCCGTGCCACTTGTACATCAAGAGCTTGTTATCCTCAAAGAGGTAGGCCAGCCCTTCATGCGAAACTTTGCCGTTAGCGTGGTAAAAAGTGGTTTTGATGCGTTTGTGTAGGGGCTCGTACTTCTCCAGCCTTTCCAGTTTTCCCAGGTCAGAATAGGTTTTCCAGGTTCCTCGCTCCTTTCCATTCTTAAACCTACCGGTGTACATGAGTTGATCAGGTTTGTGGTCATAATGAGCCCGCCATTTCCCCTGTCTATTCCCTTCTTTGTTCACCTGGTTCCACTTCCAGGGCCAGACAATGGCCTGGCTGTTGAACGGCACCAAAAGACACAGACATAACGCACTGTTCAGTATTGCTTTCTTGAGGTTCGGCATAAGCCGCTATTCTTAAATGAGATGGATTGTTTTGGTTGCCCGTACGCTTTTAGTACAGGTAGCACAAAGTCAGCAATAATCTTCAAAAAAGAAAAGGATCTTGGTGGTGAGGTGTATCAGAGGTCAAGCAAAGCCTCGTGGCTACCCAAATCCTTCTCCTAATGAGAAAAAGGACTGCACACTTGCTCTCGGCTTTCTGCTACTTTGATTTTCTGATGCTGCTCAAGACCGGCAGATCTGTGGTGGGATTGCCTTTCACAAACGTCTTGATTCCCAAAGGCTGGCCATTCTGGTCGAAATATTCCCAATCGCCGTCCCAATAGAAATGGACGCCGCCGTTTTCGGCATCCCGCAGGTAGGCCATGCCTTTGTGGGAGACTTTGCCGTTGGGGTGGTAATAAACGGTTTTATAGCTCCTTTTCCGCCGCTGTATGCGTTCAGTGAAATAAAGTTTTGCGTCTGGGGTATAGGTTTTCCAGAGGCCCACTTCTTTCCCGTGCCGGTACTTTCCTTTGTAATGCACCACCTTTTCTTCATAGTCATGGAAGGTGCGCCAACGGCCGTTTTTCAGTTGTGCTTTGTCATAGCGGTTCCAGCTCCAGGGCCAGGCAGAGGCGGCTTCGCTGGTAAAGAATAGCCCCAGGGTCAGACTTAGCGTTAGCCCGACTTTTATGTGGAGAAGAGGGAGTTTTTGAGTCTTTTCCATAGAAGTATTGAGGTAAAATAAGCTGAAGAAAAGGAAGTACGGTTGAGCGTTCAAGCGGAAAACAGATGGAATAAGCACCCTAGAGTCTTCTTATTTCAGCAGTACAGTCTTGGTAAAACACTACCCCTTTTCGGCGCGTGCCTCAAGAATGCCTGGAATGCCCTGTAATACATGTTAAGTCATTTTAACTCAATTGATTTTAAGTATCAGAAATTTAATAGGGCTGTTTTCTATTTTGAAACGAAATAATCCCCATCTTAGGTATCAATGATCTGCTTCTTTGCCTAGCTTTTTTCCACTCTCAATCTCCTTCGCGTGCAGAAATCGACCACTACCCCAAAACGAGCCGCCAAGCCGAAAGCTGAGGCGCCTAAACTGAAAAAAGCCTTTGTCCTGGACACCTCCGTCATTCTCTACGACCACAGCGCCGTGGAGCATTTCGGGGAGCATGATGTCGCCATACCTATTACGGTGCTGGAAGAGCTGGACAACTTCAAGAAAGGGAATGACATCAAGAACTTTGAGGCGCGGGAGTTCATCCGGTTCATAGACAACCTCTCGGCCGAGCACATGCTCCAGACCTGGATTCCGTTGGAGGGCACCAACAAAGGGCGGTTCAAGGTGTTGATGGGAACCAGTTCGCCCATTGACGCCGAAAAGATTTTCAACGAAGACAAAGCCGACCACAAAATCCTGAACGCCACCCTGTCTCTGCAGCACGAAATGCCGGATTGCCGGGTCACGCTGGTGACCAAAGACATCAACCTTCGGCTGAAGGCCCGGGCCCTCAACTTGTCGGCGGAGGATTACGAGACCGGCAAAATCCAGAACGTGACCAACCTCTACCGCGGAAATGATCTGGTGGAGGATATTCCGCATTCCGTCATCTCCAAGCTGTACGAGCAGGGCGAATGTCCCGTGGAAGAAGCCATGCCTAACCCGCCCTTAGACAACCATTACTTTATCCTGCGCAGCGCCAAGTCTTCTGCCTTAGCGTATTATAACCCCCAAGATCGGCTCCTGGAGCGCGTAGACAAGCTGCACGCGGTGGGCATCAAACCCCGCAACGCCGAACAGACTTTTGCGTTGCACGCCATCCTGCACCCAGACATCAAACTGGTCTCTATCCAGGGCGTGGCCGGAACGGGAAAAACGTTGCTAGCGCTGGCGGGAGCTTTGGAGCAGCGGGAAACGTATCGGCAGATTTACCTGGCCCGGCCCATCATTCCGCTCAGCAACCGCGACCTTGGGTTCTTGCCCGGTGATGTGAACTCCAAGATTGGACCGTACATGGAACCGCTCTGGGACAACCTTAAATTCATCCAGAACCAGTTCCCCGAACACAGCAAAGAAAGCAACCGCATCAAGGAAATGGTGGAGGACGACCGCCTGGTGATTACGCCGCTGGCCTACATCCGCGGGCGGAGTTTGTCTAACATCATCTTCATTGTGGACGAAGCCCAGAACCTAACCCCGCACGAGATCAAAACCATTATCTCGCGCGCCGGCGAAAACACCAAGATCATCTTCACCGGCGACATTTACCAGATAGACACCCCGTACCTGGACAGCCAAAGCAACGGCCTCTCCTACCTCATTGACAAAGTGAAAAACCACCCGCTCTACGCCCACGTGACCTTGCAGCGCGGCGAACGCTCTGAACTGGCAAACCTAGCCAATCAGTTGCTTTAAAGCGTTGCTGGTTGCTGGTTGCTGGTTGTTTATAGAATTTAGTAAAAAGATCGCCTATCAAGGCCAATTTCTGCAAAACTGCTTAAATCAATAACAATGAGCAACCAGCAACCAACAACGCTTTAAAGCTTCACCAGATACCGCTCTTTGAGAATATTCAGGTGATGGCGTTCATGACCGGCAATGATGAAGGCAAGTGCCGCCACAGAGACAGGACTGCCGTTGGCATTCCCTATTCGGGAGATGGCGGGGGCTGGTAACGTGTCAAAGAGCGCGAGGGTGGCTTCTCTCACAATCTGGTGTTCGGCTAAAAGCCCGCTAAGGGTTCGCTCCTTAAAATAGGCGTTGGTGACGTATACATTTTCGTCAAAGCCGGGCAAGGCGCTCTGCTCCCCGCGGGCAATGCAGAGGGCCCGGTAAGACATAATCCGCTCGGTATCGTTCATGTGGCCTAACAGTTCTTTGATAGACCATTTACCGGGCTCATAGGCGAAGTCGGCCTCCGGCTCACTTACCCGGCCCAATAGCTGCACCACGTCTTGCCGTTGCTTTTGCAGGAAATCCAGAATGTCTGCCTGCGCGGGTAGGCTCTCAATGTACTTATGGTAATAGTCGTTGTATTCGCCGGGTTGTGGTTTTGAGATCATAAGCATTGTTTCTGAAGTAGAAAATCAAGTTCGTAAGACCTGGGCTAAATTACAACTCTTTGGTTGGCTCAGTGGCCGTAGGTGTTTATTGAATTACCCTGGCATCGCTGTTTTATGGTAGTAGATTTCAACCCATATTCTCACTCTTTTTATCTTTTCTAGCGGCCCCCTAGCCCTTCTCCCGCGGAGAGGAAGTTTTGCTGATGCGTTTTAGGGCTGTTTTGCGGAAAACAGGCGAAAAACAGGGGTTTGGTATCCGGCGGGAGATTGAGTGCGTATAAGTGGCAAAACTGACCGACGTAACTTCATACCGATATGAGCTCACTAGCAGACAAAGGATTACAGATTTCTAAAAACGTATTCTTCAATTTCCTGATCTCCAGAGCATCGGGGATTATGAAAAAGCCGGTCAAGGTGGGCTTGCTGCTCACCACCGCCTATGATAAACTGAAAGACGCCAACAGTTCAGAAAGTGGGTTTGCCCAGATTAGAGACATCATGTTCCGCCTCATCAGGCTGGTGAAGGCCTATTACAAGGGCACCTACCGCAATGTAGACACCAAATCTATGCTGCTGGGAGTAGCCGTACTGCTGTACATGGTCACGCCCATAGACTTAGTCCCTGACTTTATTCCCATCATCGGCTTTGCCGATGACCTTAGTTTGATGGCGTGGTTTATCTCTGCGTTTCAGGACGAACTACAGAGATTCCAGGTTTGGGAAGAAGGCACCGTAGCCGTGGGGCACTCGTAAGTTACGGTCTCCCGCGAACTGCACAGCCAAATTCTTGTCCCGTTTTGGGGTTGTTTCCTTAAAAACAGCCTCAAAACGGGACATTTGCGTTTGAGCCTTCGGCAAAGCCGGTGTGCTAACTTTAGACCACCTTTGGAATGATGTATGTCACTTGGAAGGGAATGGGAGCGCCAGAACCCACCCTGCCCCTCTGAGGAGGGAAATTAGCCTTTGCAGGGAAATACAGGCATTACAACCAATAACTGCTAATATTTACCTTCTTCCATTGGTTTCGGCGCAAGCATCCGCTTGTGTACGCGCACATTCCTGAACCTTTGTTTTAGAAAAACCTGTTTCCAGCCTCCTTTCTTAAAAATACACTGAAAACAGCGTTTCAAAGAGTAAAAGTGAAAAGTGCCCCATCAGATCAAATCCTTAAGCATGCAAAAGATCAGCCATGCGTGCGTCCGCTTGCGCCAGAAAACAAATAGAAGGACGTAAACACAAGTTGGCATAACCGCTACCACCTTTACTTATCTTGCTGTTCGGGAGTTCCACTCCGCCGGGAACCACGGGCAAAAGAAGGGGAGTAGAACTCCCCGGCAGGTTGCTTCCGGAGTGGAACTCCGGAAGAGCGGGATTGGGTATACTAACTGCCTGCTACTACTTTATCTACTTTCCCCAGTTCCAGTCTTCCCCGAGCGCGCCTCGCTTTTGGCCCTGAATGAACATCAGCTAAGGGAGACAGACCTCCCAGGCCGAAAGGGCAGTGCGAGAGGGGAAGACGGGGCCTCGCGGCCGTGCGCGCTTACCGCCAAAGATGGAACAATACAGCACTTGCACCCACGAAACGAACAGAGTAGCCATGGGATCAGCAAAAGACGTGCACCGGCTAATACAGGAATAATCGGCTAAACCCAAGTCAACCGCAAGGCATACACCTGTTAACTGCTCCAAAGAAGCCACTTCCAGGCAGAGGCTAAAATAGAACCAATAGCGGCATTAGAGAAATCCCTCCTGCTCCACCCGCCGCCCCTAAATACTAAATCTTGCCATGTGTTACCCGCTACTCCCTTCGTTTTTGTATTTTTGGAGATCACAAACCTAGACTAACGTATGTTTAACCGCAAACAACTCTGTCTTTGGGTGTTGATGGCCATCAGTTCATTTTCTGCCTCTGCCGATGAGGGGATGTGGCTTCCTATGTTGCTTAAGCAACTAAACGAAGCCGATATGCAGAAAAAAGGCATGCGCCTCTCCGCCGAAGACATTTACAGCATCAACAAATCAAGCCTGAAAGACGCCATTGTGCAGTTCGGCGGCGGGTGTACCGGCGAGATCATCTCCAACCAGGGCCTACTGCTCACCAACCACCACTGCGGCTACGGCCAGATCCAGTCGCACAGCTCGGTAGAAGACGACCTACTCACCAACGGTTTCTGGGCCATGACCCGCGATCAGGAGAAGCCAAATCCGGGGCTTACCGCCACGTTCATAGTGCGCATGGAAGACGTGACCAAGCAGATTCTGGGCGATGTGCCAGCAGGCTTGCCCGAGGCCGAACGCGAGCAACGGGTACAGGCCAACATCAAAAAGGTACAGGCGCAGACCACGGCAGGCACGCATTATGACGCCATCATCCGGCCGTTCTTCTACGGGAACGAGTACTACATGTACGTGACCGAAACGTTTAGAGACATCCGTTTGGTGGGCGCTCCGCCTGAAAGCATCGGCAAGTTTGGCGGCGACACCGATAACTGGATGTGGCCGCGCCACACCGGCGATTTCTCCCTGTTCCGCATCTATGCCGGGCCAGACAACAAACCGGCCGCCTACTCGCCCAACAACAAACCGTACGTGCCCAAGCACCACCTGCCCATTTCATTGGCCGGTATCCAGCAGGGCGATTTCACCATGGTTTTCGGGTTTCCGGGCAGAACCACCGAGTACCTGCCCTCCCAGGCCGTGCGCGAAATTGCCGAAATCTCTGACCCGGCCAAGGTGAAAATCCGCACGGTGAAACTAGGCATTTTGGATCAGGACATGAAAGCTGACCCGAAGGTGCGCATCCAGTATGCCGCCAAATACGCCAGCGTGAGCAACGCCCATAAAAAGTGGATTGGCGAAATGCGCGGCCTCAAAAAACTGGATGCCATTGCCAAAAAACAGGCCTTAGAGCGGCAGTTCGCCAACTGGGTAGCGCAGGAGACCGGCCGCAAAGCCACCTACAGCCAGGTTTTGCCGCAGTTTGAACAGAATTACGCCACCTTGGCGAAGGGCATTACCCTGGCGCGTGACTATTTCAACGAAGCTGTTTTAGGCGTAGAATTGCTAAACTACGCCCAAAACTACTTAAACCTGGCGGCCACAATCCAACAGGCGGGTACAGCCACCGCCGCTTCTCCTGAAATCCAGCAGCAGGTAGACCGGTTACGTACCTCGGCGGCGGGTTTCTTCAAGAACTACCACCTGGCCACCGATAAAAAAGTATTCAGTGCCCTGTTGCAACTCTACGCCAACGACCTAGCCCCGCAGTTCCACCCGGCGGTGTTGCAGACCGTTTCCAAACAGCACAAGGGCAACTGGACGGCGTACGCCGATGAGGTGTACGCCAACTCAAACCTGTCCTCTGCGGAAAAGGTGAAAAGCCTGCTGCAACTTGCCCCCGCCCAGCTTCTCACTAAGTTAATGGCTGACCCAGCGGTTCAGTTGATGCATGGGTTCTCTACCGTTTACCGCAGCAAGGTTCTGCCTACGTACACCGCCCTCAATGACCAGAACACGCTGTTAAACCGCACGTACCTGCAAGGCTTGCGCGAAATGCAGAAAGACCGAAAGTTCTACCCAGACGCGAACCTCACGCTACGGGTTTCTTACGGACAGGTAGACTCCTACAAACCCGCCGACGGCGTGACGTACGATTATTACACCACCCTGGAAGGAATCATGGAGAAGGAAGACCCTACCATTCCTGACTATAAGGTTCCTGCCAAGTTGAAAGAGTTGTACCAGAAGAAGGACTATGGCCCGTACGGAATGAACGGACAGATGCCCGTAGGCTTCATCGCCTCCAACCACACCACCGGCGGTAACTCCGGTTCACCGGTCATCAATGCCCGCGGCGAATTGATAGGCACCAACTTTGACCGCAACTGGGAAGGCACCATGTCTGACATCATGTATGACCCAGACCGGGTACGTAACATTAGCATGGACGCCCGCTACTTCCTGTTCATTGTAGACAAATTCGCCGGGGCAGGCCATCTGGTGAAAGAAATGACGCTGGTGAACAACGGCCCTCAAGATGCGGCTCCGGCAAACTCCAAAGCCAAGCCTGCGCTAAAATTGAAGCGAAACAAAAAGCAGCAGGTCAAAGCAGATTAAGCGCTTGTTTTTACCCTCCTTTTACCAAAAAAGCCCGGAAACGCTCCGGGCTTTTTTTTTATGCTCTTGCGGTTGAAAATGGAAACGCCTGCCAGAGATGGAGGCTTTATTCCTTTCCGTCGGTCTTTTTGCCGCGCACCATCTGCTCAATGGTATCCCACATCTCGTGCGGCACCTGATCCAGGTAATTGAACTCGCCGCCGCCGTACAGCCATTCGCCGCCGTCTATGGTCACCACTTCGCCGTTCACGTACGCTGAGTAATCTGACATGAGATAGGCCGCCAGATTGGCTAATTCCTGGTGCTCGCCGTAACGTTTTACCGGAATTCGGTTCAAAGGATCAAGTTTTTGGGCCAGTGCCTCTGGGAACAAACGGCTCCAGGCCCCTTCGGTGGGAAAAGGCCCCGGGGCGATGGCGTTGGAACGGATGCCGTATTTGGCCCATTCGGCGGCCAGCGAACGGGTCATAGCCAATACTCCCGCTTTGGCGGTAGCAGAGGGTACCACGTAGCCCGAACCCGTCCAGGCGTAGGTAGTGACAATGTTGAGGATGGTGCCGGGCTGTTGCAGATCAATCCAATGTTTGCCTAAGGTAAGCGTACAGTTGTAGCTGCCTTTCAAGACAATATCCACAATCACATCAAAGGCTTTGGGCGACAACCGTTCGGTGGGACTGATGAAATTTCCGGCGGCGTTGTTCAACAATCCGTGCACGGCCCCAAATCTTTCCAGCGTGGCCCGGAGCATGGCTTCCACCTCCAGCGGCTTGCGGACATCGCAGGCCACGGGGAGCACCTGTCCGCCCGTTTGCTCGGCCATTTCCTGGGCAGCTTTCTCCAGCACTTCCATTTTGCGGCTGGTGATGACCAGGTTGGCCCCCAGTTTGAGAAAGTAGAGGCCCATGGATTTGCCCAGGCCCGTACCACCCCCGGTAATGACAATGGTTTTGCCGTTCAGCGCTCCGTCGCGCAACATTGGTTCTGTGTAGGTAGCCATAGTTTTATATCTGAGGGTGTAAGTTAATAGTTCTGTGCTATTTTAGAGCATGAAGCTGTTTAGAGTTGTATGCCTGTTTTCATAAAAGTAACCTAGAAACGGGTTACAAGCAGATGCTTGCGGCAGTATACAGATAAACCGCTTGTTTTTGGGCTGTTTTCATAAAAACAGGCCAAAAATGGTGGCATAATCAGACAATTGCACCAGAGGAATTGCTTTAAAGGGCGATTAATGAAAAACTCTAAACAGGTTTTATGTTTAAATTTGGGGCTCGTAAGCTCAACTGGCAAGAGTAAGGTCTTGCGAAAGCGGTTTCAGAGCCTCGTAGCAGCACTGCGAAGGCGATGAAAGCGCGCAGGCAGTTCTCCCATGGCCGTTTGCAGCACGAAAGACAAAGTTTGAACACACTCTACGAATTACCCTGAAAAATAATACCTTTAGGTACAGATAAATGCAAGTAGGCAGGGAGCTTTGTTCCATCCTAAGGGCTTATTTGAATTACCTATTTGTAGGTATTTTAAAAGTGCTACCGTTCAAGTAAACTGTCTGCGGCAAACGTGGTTGTGTTAAAGTGCCCCTCTGTGCGTGTATGAAAAAATTGTACTTTCTTTTCTTCTGGTTCAGTTTGGCCGCCTTCCCACTTCTGGGCCGCACTCCCGTGGTACTCATGCAGGAGCTCAAACGCGCCTCATCTCCTCAGAAAAAGGTAGAACTCTTCAACCTCATTAGTGAGTATTACCGTGAGGTAGATCCTAAGCAATCGGTATTATACGGCCAGAAAGCGGCCGAACTGGCCTTGCAGATCAATGACCGGAAACAACTGGCCTCAGCCTTCAGCAACATCAGCATTGGCCATTACTGGCTGGACAACCTGGTGCAAGCCTCAGCTTATACCTATAAAGCGTTAAAAATAAGGGAAGAACTGCATGATTCAGTTGGGATGGCTTCCAGTTACAATGCGTTGGGAAATATTCACCGCGGGCAGGAGAACTTTGACACATCCCTGGATTTCTTCCAGAAGGCGTTAACCATTGGGCAGAAGATGAACCGGGAGAACACCATCAGTACTACCCTTAATAATCTTGGGGCTACCTATGAGCTGATGCAAAAGCCCGAGATGGCCTTAACCTATTACTTGCAGGTACAGGAGATAATCAAGCAAGGGGGTGACCAATTTGACCAAGCCTTAAGTGACCTGAACCTGGGTAACATCTATTCTAAACTGGGAGAGAAAGACAAAGCGCTGACTCACCTGCATAACTCCCTCGCTCTTAGTGAAGAAATCCGCAATGAGATAAACAAAATCTACATCTACCGTTCGCTGGCCCAAATCTACCTCCAGGCCCAAGCGTATTCCAAGGCGGTCAACTTTGCCCAGAAAAGCCTCCAGATTTCCCAGCAGGTACCCTCCCCAGACGGGGTGAAGGAAGCAGCCTGGCTTTTGAACGAGATCTACCTGGCCCAGGGGAACTTCCACCAGGCCCACCGGTACCTCACCCTGCACGCTGCTTACAAAGACAGTCTCCAGAACAGAGAGCAAAGCGAAGCCCAGGCCGAAATGCACGCCAAGTATGAACTGGAGAAAAAGGAAGCCGAAAATAACCGCCTGCGGATGGTACACGAACTTCAGAAAGAAAAGTTGCTGCAGAGAGAGCTTATCCAGTACACCACCGGTATTCTGCTTTTGGTGGCACTTGTTTTGGCGTACATTTTCTTTAAAGGCCGCAGAAGAGCCAAATCTGTGAACCAACAGCTATCTGAATTCAACCAGATGATTCTGGAGAAAAACCAGAACATCAACAAGCAGAAAGAAGAACTGGAAAAACTGAACCACCAGAAAAACCTTCTCTTCTCCATTATTGCCCATGATTTAAGGAGCCCGCTCATCTCCCTGCAGTCTTTGTTGCAGTTGATCTCTATGGGAAAACTGCCGCAGGAGAAACTAGACCGGTTTGTGAAAGAGCTGGAAACCCAACAGCAAAACACCCTGGGTCTGCTGGACAACCTGCTGGTGTGGGCTAAAATCCAGATGAAGGGGGTGAGGCTGGAACCGGAGCCCTATCAATTGCGTGATTTGGTGGAACAGAACATTCGTCTGCTTTTACCGCAGGCCCAAAAGAAAGGAATTTCCCTGCAGAACAGCGTTTCAGAGGAACATTGGGCTCTGGTAGACGAAGAAACCCTGAAGCTGGTGTTCAGAAACCTACTTTCTAACTCTATCAAGTTTTGCCACGAAGGGGCCGTGGTGGAAGTGATGGCCCACGGGTCAGACGAAGACCAGTTGGTGATCACGGTGAAAGACTGTGGCGTAGGAATCAGCCCCGAAAACCAACTGAAACTCTTCGGCCCGAATCACTTCAAAGAGAAAGGCACCGCCAACGAGAAGGGTAATGGCCTGGGGCTGATGCTCTGCAAAGAGTTCATAGAGCGAAACGGCGGCGAGATCTGGGTGGAAAGCGAAGAAGGAGTTGGCTCCCACTTCCATTTCACGGTGCCTGCTTGCCAGTTATTTGCCCCGGAAGAAGCCCTCTCCCCTGCTGCCTCAGAGCAGGAATCATTGGTGTAGTTTGTTGGCCGTTTTCCCAAAATTGTCCCGTAACAGTTTATGGGCGGCAATAATCCCGCTCAGGCACACCCCGGGTATTCCCTGGCCCGGATACACGGTATCTCCGCAGACGTAGGCTTTCTTTCCGTCTAGGCGGGCATCTTTCATTTGCCACGGCTTGATGCGCCTGTACTGCGGGTAGCCTCCCACCTGGCCCCACTCCCGCCCCGTCCACTCAATCCAGGCACCGGGCGTGGCGGCCTGCACAAACCGTACCTGGCTCTGGTCAAAGAAGCCCCGCTCAACCAAAAAAAGAACCACCCACCGCTCCAGCTCTTTCTTCTGGTGCACCCAGTTCGCGTTCGGGTTGGGCACATGCGTACTCACTGAGGCTACAACAATTCCCTCTGGGGCCCGTTGCAGGTCTTCGGGGTGGCTTAAACTTACAAAGATGCTCTGGCTGTTTAGAAACGGAACACCGCCCGGCACGTGCAACTGGTGGTGCAACACGTTGGGGGTTCTGGAGCTACGCTCGAAAACGATTCCCCACGTGACGGCCCCGTTGACCTCTTCCGCCGAAAGCAAATACCTCCTGAGTTTCTCCTGCACCTTTTCACTTTGAAAGAGCGCAGAGACATTGTTCAGCGGCACGCCACACACCACAAATTCCGCTTTTACCTGCCCTTTGTCTGTGGCAAGGAGGTACCCACCAGAAGAAGGAGAAATCTGTTTCACCACCCGGCGGTACAGCATCTGCCCACCCTGTTGCTCCAGGTACTGCACAATCGCTTCGGCTAATTGACGCACTCCGCCCCCAATGTAGTAATTGCCGTACAGGGTGTAACACAAGGCCGTGGCCCCGAAAAGCGCATTCACCTGGGGGTGGTAGTTCTGGGCGGTAATCAGCAACTGCTGGTCTACAAAAGAGACAAACTGCTCATTCGCCAGCAACCCATAGCGCGCCAGCATGTCCTGCATGGTCTCAAAGGCCAGCGGCACCAACCCCAACTGCTCCCACCGCACCGTCTTTGCCGCCTGCCACAGATCTGCCAGCGAACTGAACGGGAAACTTACCTGCCGCAGAGAGGTACGCCACACGTTCTGGCTGATTTTGTAACAAGCCTCCCAAAACGGCCGCTGTCCCTCCTTCCCGAATACGCGTTCAGCTTCCATAATCCACTCCTCCAGGGTAGGGAAACGGGTAAGGGGCGTCCCATCTGCCAGGCGCACCTGCATAGGAGTTTCCAGCTTAAGGAGCGGCAAGGATACCCCAAGCTGTTTCTGCAGATACCAAAGCGGCATGTCCTCATCCAGGCCTACCACCGTGGTGGCACCGGTCTCAAACCAATAGCCTTTCCGTTTGTAGGACGAAGCACAGCCGCCCGGATAATTGTTCTGTTCCAGCACCGCCACCTGCAAGCCCGCCTTCGCCAACAACGCCGCCGCCGTAAGTCCGCCAAAACCAGAGCCGATGACGGCCACCTGTACCTGTTGAGTTTCCATGTACTCCAAGAACCAAAACGGCTTTGTTTTGTTGCGGTGCTTTCGTTTTAGGCCTTTCTTTGCAAAATGAAGCAGAAAACGATCAGTATCATGGGATGCGGCTGGCTGGGGTTGCCCCTGGCCCAGGAACTGGTGAAACTAGGCTTCCGGGTAAAAGGCTCTACCACTACTCCCGGCAAAATGGCCCTTCTTAGGGCCAAAGGGATTGAGCCGTTTCTGCTCTCTTTTCCGGAAAACAGCACCAAAACAGACCTGGAGAATTTTCTGGCTGCTGATGTACTGGTCTTCAACATTCCACCTTCCAGATCTTCCAATGAAACAAACGCTTATGAGGCTTTACTTGAAAGGGTACTGGAAGCTGCTCCGCCAGCACTAACCTCCATTCTGTTCGTCTCTTCCACCTCGGTGTACCCAGATTTGAACCGCGAAGTCAGAGAAACGGATGCCGTTGCCACGGCCACCGCTTCTTCGCTCATGTTGCGGAGCGAGTTTCTGGTGCAGCGTGTACCAGATAAAAAATCCACCCTCGTGCGGTTTGGCGGACTGATGGGCGGCACGCGCCACCCGGGAAGATTTCTGGCGGGCAAGACCGAGGTTCCCCAACCCGAATCCCCGGTTAACATGATTCACCTGACGGATTGTGTGGGGCTGCTCACGGCCATCATCCAGCAGGAGAAATGGGGCTTTACGTTCAATGCCTGCGCTCCGGAGCATCCTTCCAGAAGAGAATTCTACACCCACGCCGCCGGGCGACTTTCGCTTACCCCCCCGTCCTTTGCCCCCCAGGCAGAAGACAAATACAAGCGCATCAACAGTGATCTTATCCAACAGGAACTACCCTATACTTTCCAGTTTCCAGATCCGCTGCAATGCCTGGGCTCTCCCGGGTTCTAGCTTTCCGATGGGTTCGTGCTAAAAGACAGACTGCCGTTTTTTGCCTATTTTTGTGAAAGAAAGCGAAAAACAGATGCAAGAAACCGTAGTTATCATTGGAGGAGGCGCGGCCGGCTTCTTCGGGGCTATTACCTGTGCCCAGGCCAACCCTGCCCTGCGGGTGATCTTACTGGAGAAGACCTCCAAATTGCTTTCTAAAGTGCGGGTATCGGGCGGCGGCCGATGCAATGTAACCCATGCCTGTTTCCAGACCACCGCATTTTCCCAGCATTATCCCAGGGGCCAGAAAGCCCTGAAAAAACTGCTCCCGCTCTTTAGTGCCGAAGCCACCATTGCCTGGTTTGAAAAGCGCGGCGTGAAACTGAAAACTGAAGCCGATGGCCGGATGTTTCCGCAATCCAACTCCTCAGAAACCATTGTGGACTGTCTGATGCAAGCGGCCCGGAACGCAGGTGTCACAATCAGAACCAGCACCGGAGTAGATAAAATTCAGGTACAGCCCGAAGCCGCTGCTCAGGAGCGGTTTCAGGTTCACGTAAGTACTGGGGAGAAAATACTTGCTTCCAGAGTGTTGGTGGCCACCGGCGGAAGTTCCAAAGCGGAGAGTTACCAATGGCTGCAGCAGTTGGGCCATACCATAGAATCTCCGGTTCCGTCACTGTTTACCTTGAATGTTCCCTCCTCGCCTTTCAAAGACCTGCAGGGAGTTTCTGTACCGAAGGCGAAAATCAAATTAACCGGCCAGAAACTGGAAACCGAAGGCCCTTTGCTCATCACGCACTGGGGAATCAGCGGCCCAGCGGTATTGCGCTTCTCGGCCTGGGGGGCCAAAATCATGCACGGACTGGCCTATACCGGAACGGCGCTGGTCAACTGGGTTCCAGATTCAACCGAAGAACAGGTACGCCACCAGATCCTCCAGCAACGGCAGATCTCTCCCCGTAAAACCGTTTTCACCAACGCGCTCTTCCAACTACCCAGCCGCCTCTGGCAACGCCTCTGCGAACTGTCTGAGGTGCCCGAAAGTGTGAAATGGTCAGAATTAGCCGGAAAGGCCCAGAACAAACTCATTGAACACTTACTCCGGACACCGTTTGAGGTGAAAGGGAAAACGACCTTTAAAGAGGAATTCGTGACTTGCGGAGGTATTCGGTTAGAGGAGTTGCACTTGGAACGCATGGAGAGTCGCTTGGTGACGGGGCTTTTTTTTGCGGGTGAGGTGGTGGACATTGACGGGATTACCGGCGGTTTTAACTTTCAGGCGGCCTGGACGGGTGGGTATTTGGCGGGGAAGGCGATGGCTGGTTCTTAAGGTATATTATGGCTGATGTCTTGGCTTGCCGATTTTAGCAGATTAAATGGCTTTAATGTTTCATTTATCTGGTAAGCGCTCACGGCCGCGAGGCCCCGCCTTCCACCCTCGCGCTGTGATCTCTCGCCTAGCCCTCAGGCCTGCCGCTTCCGCGGCACCGGGTCGAGCTCTAGGCGCTCAAGCGAAAGGCTGGAAACGGATTGTATGGGATGGGAAGCCAGACCTCATAGGTTTTGAAAACCTGTGAGCCTGCTATACCCGCTGGCGCGAGTCTCGATGGGTAGTCTCCTAGACTACCCTCGCTGCGGGGCAGCGACAAACGCATTGCTGATCCTTCCAAGGCGCAGATTTACCATCTAGGAAAGTCTCGGAAGAAAATCCGCGCTCTGGAAAGCCACTGTGTCTCTATGCTCCGGTTCCAACAAAACAGGAAAGAGCAATCAGATAACACCTTTAGAAGGTTACGGAAGCTGTACAAACACCCCCATTTTTGCCCTACTTTTCGGAAAACAGCCTCTAAACGGTTGAGGTAGGCACAAAAAAAATCGCGGTCTCTTCTGGACCGCGATTTTTTTAAAACAGATACTAAACCCTTTATTAACTTTTAAGCTCTGTCCCTGATTTATACGGGGCGCTTTTGGCTAAGGTTATGGTTCTGGAAAAATATTTTAGAAATCTCTTCTTTTTCTTTCCCGAAAGCCGCCACCGCCGCTGGTGCCCCGGTCACGGTCGCCGCCGCCAAAGCTTCTTCCCCCACGGTCGCCACCACCGAAGCTTCTGCCTCCGCGATCACCACCCCGGTCCCTGTCGCCGCCGCCGTAGCCGCCACCTCGGTTTCCACCGAAGCCACCTCTGTCGCCACCACGGTCACGGTCGCCACCGTAACCACCGCCGCGATTTCCGCCACGGTCGCCACCTCTGTCACGATCACCGCCACCACGGTTGTTGTTGAACGGCCCGTCGTAGAATTTCTTTCTAGGACGGTCTTCCAACTCCTGCAGTTCACGGCCGCCTTCGGCTGGATCCATGGTTTTCTTCTCGGCTTTCTGGAATTTCACGGTCATGCCGTTGATTTCAGTTACGGAAAGTTGCTGAAGGATTTCAGCGGTATATTCAGTTGGCACTTCAATAAAGCTGAAGCGGTCATACAGGTCAATGTCACCTACTTTGTTTCCGGGGATACTGGAGTTACTGGTTAGAATATCCACCAGATCCTTAGGATGCAAACGGTCTTTTTTACCTAAAGTCACGAAAAGACGGTCAAAGCCCTCTTTCGGGCCTCCTTTGGCTTCACCGGCCTCGGCGCTTTTCTCTTTGGCTTTGGTGTCTTTCATCACCATTTTAAGCAACGCGGCCGCAATGTCCATGGTGGTCAAATCCTGGTCCACCAAACGCTCAATCTTAAGAATATGCTTGGCCAGGCCACCTTTGGAAATTACCTCTTTCACTTGGTCAAGAACCAAGGTAGTGCGTACTTCGGCTACATCTTCATAGGTAGGTACGTTCTGACGGATGATTTTCGCTTTGGTGAAACGCTCAATGTCACGCAGTTTGTACAGGTCACGTCCGGCCACGAACGAGAACGCCTTGCCAGATTTACCGGCCCGGCCCGTACGGCCAATGCGGTGCACGTAGCTTTCATCGTCTTGCGGTAAGTCATAGTTGATCACCGCTTCCACGTTGTCCACGTCAATACCACGGGCGGCAACGTCGGTCGCCACCAAGATTTCCAGGGTACCGGCCTTGAATTTGCCCATCACGTTGGAACGTTGGTTCTGGTTCAGGTCACCGTGCAAGCCATCGGCGAAGTAGCCGCGAGCCTGTAGGTTACTCACCAGTTCGTCTACCATGCGTTTGGTGTTACAGAAGATGATCACCACTTTGAAATTGTACATGTCAATGAGGCGCGTGGTTACTTCCATCTTGCCGCCGCTGCGTACTTCAAAGTAGATTTGCTCAATGTTGGTCACGGTGAGCTGCTGCTGCGTTACCTTCACAATCTCGGGATTGGTCTGGTACTTGCGCGTGAGCTCCATGATGGGCTTGCTCATGGTGGCCGAGAAGAATACCGTCTGGCGGTTTTCGGGCATCTTGGTCAGCACAAACTCAATGTCTTCCCTGAAACCCATGTCCAACATTTCGTCGGCCTCATCTAGGATGATGGTTTTGGTGGTTTCCAGGCGAAGGGTTCCTCTTTCAATGTGGTCCATCACGCGGCCGGGCGTCCCGATCACGATCTGTACCCCTTGCTTGAGGGCGCGTAACTGACGGTCATAGGGCTGACCACCATAGATAGGCACTACGCTGATGCCTTTTTTGTATTTAACTAGTTTCAGTATCTCTTCTGATACCTGAATGGCCAACTCACGGGTTGGGCAAAGGATCAACGCCTGTACCTCGCGGTTGTTGGGGTCAATGCCTTCAATAGTAGGGATCGCGAAAGCGGCAGTCTTGCCGGTACCGGTTTGGGCTTGTCCGATTACGTCGCGGCCTTCCAATAAGAGCGGAATAGCAGCAGTCTGAATAGGAGAAGCCTCTTCGTAGCCTAAGTCCACGATAGCGCGCTGGATTTCTTCCGACAACGGAAGCTCCTGGAATTTAATTCTTTCCATTAATTTTTGATAGTGTGATTAAAAGACAATACACCTGCCCTAGGGTATTCGTCATTTATCAAGATTTCGTTGCGGGAATCCGCACAGAGGTTTGCTTGAGAAGTGCCTTATTGCCAAAAATTGAGACCAACGAAGTCTCGGCGTGTATTGTGCTGCAAAGGTACGCAAAAAAATAGTGGGTTCCTAATATAGAAGAGAAACTACCCTTATAAAATAGCCTGAATTGATTTATTTCCATTTATATCCCTATTGGTTTATTTCTGCGCTTTGGCCTCTGTTTGGAATTGGCTTCTTCGGAGGGATTGGTGGGTGCCTGCCGTTTGCTGTTCCCTCGGCTTGTCCGCTTACTGCGTGGATGCAAGTGCTGTATTGTTTCATCTTTGGCGGTAAGCGCTCGGGGAAGACTGGAACTGGGGAAAGGAGCAGAAGCTTGCAGGTGAGCTCTTGTTATTTTAATTGGACTTACTATGGCGCTGATTTACTTCCGTGGCTTATGGATGCATTATCGAAAGTCACGGAAGTAAATCCGCGCCATAGAAGGATAGGCAATGCGTCTGTCGCTGCTTAGCGGCGAGGGTAGTCTGGAGACTACCCATTATCCATAGGTACGAGTCAGAGACTCGTGCCAGTGAATGCGAGTGGTTCTTTCTTGAGTAGCAGGAAGATGTTTTTTAAAAGTAAATCCCCGCTAGGATGGAAGACGCAAGGTATTGCATCTCTATACGAAGACCTCACAGGTTTTCAAAACCTGTGAGGTCTGGCTGCGTTTATCCGTTTCCCGCCTTCCGCCTGAGCGCCTAAAGGTTAGCGATCTCGGCCGCAGCCTCGCGGCAGTGAGTGCTTACCGCACAAAAGGAAACAACACAGCGCATAAACCCACACAAAAGGCCGCTAGTCCAAGGCATCGGCCAACTGCAGAAAAAACAACTATCCAAACCACTCTTCCTTAGAAGAACTTTTCCTTCCCCTCTCTCCTCTTTTTTACCTATTTTCGTCAAAACGGCCCAAAAACAGCAGAACGCCTTATTACCCTCGGCTCTGCCGAAATTCCTAATTCTTAATTCCCAATTCTTAATTCACCCAAGTGCCTTCTACCTTTAGAATATACTCCTCCTCGGCCGGTTCCGGCAAGACGTACCAACTCACCAAAGAGTACCTGAAGCTGGCGTTGCAGAGCGAGGACCCCTCCTATTACAAGAACATCCTAGCCATCACGTTCACCAATGATGCGGCCCAGGAAATGAAGAACCGCATTTTGGGGGGGCTGCGCGGGTTCAATGAGACGCAGCAAACGGAGAAGGAGCAGAAGAACAGCGACAACTTACTGTTGAACATAATAGAAGAGATAAAGACCGAGTATGAGCAACCAGACTTAACCGAAGCACAACTACGCGGACGGGCAGCGCGGGTGTTCGACCATTTGCTGTTCCATTACTCGGAGTTTGCGGTGAGCACCATTGACTCCTTCGTGAACCGGGTGGTGAGTGCGTTTACGACGGAGCTGAAGCTACCCCATAACTTTGAGGTGGACATGGACGCGAAGACCTTGCTGAGCACCGCCGTGAGTCTGCTTCTGAACAAAGTAAATACCCGCGATGAAAACAAGCTGCTGGCTGAAACCTTGCAACAATACGCCCTGGAGAAAGCCGACGAAGGCAAAAGCTGGAACAACCTGCCCGAGGAACTGGCGGAGTTCGCACGGCACCTGCTCAACGAGCAGACCTATGAACATCTGCTGGACATCGGCACGCTGACCTTACAGGACTTCAAGAAAATACGGAGTTCGCTCTACACCCAGAAACTGGAGATTGAAAAGCAGATTCAGTTGCTGGCGCAGGAAGCAAGCAATTTGATTGACACGCACCACATTATGCCCGAGGAAATGTCTTACGGCAAGAACGGCATCTACTCCTACTTCCGGAAGTGGAACGCGGCCTTTGACATCACCATTTCCAACAGCAACGCCACCAAAACGGTGAATGATGACAAGTGGCCCAGCGCGAAGGCGAGCACCGGGGCTAAGGTAAGCCTGGACCAGATTAAAGACCGGCTGGCGCAGCTTTACCGCGGCATTGAGGAACTGAAGGAGCGCGAGACGCAGAACCACATCATCATCGCGGCCATGCTGCCGCACCTGTACAAACTGAGTGTACTGAGTGAGTTGGAGCGGTGCATTCAGGAGATAAAGCTGGACAAGAACCTGGTCCACATCTCGGAGTTCAACAAGCGCATCACGGAGATTGTGTTGCAGGAACCCATCCCGTTTATCTATGAACGGCTGGGCGAGCGGTACCAGCACATCTTGATTGACGAGTTTCAGGACACCTCGGTGCTGCAGTGGAACAACCTGTTGCCGCTGGTGGAGAACGCGTTGAGCGGCGGCGGGTTTAACATGGTGGTGGGCGATGCCAAGCAGGCCATTTACGGTTGGCGCGGCGGCGAGATGGAGCAGATTCTGCACCTGCACCGCAACCAAACGCAGCACCTGTACCAGAACTCACGGTTTGAGGAGAACGTAGCTCCCCGTTATGACACCCTGCGCTGGACTATTTCGCCGCAGCTGCTGAGCACCAATTACCGCAGCGCCCCGGAGATTATCACGTTCAACAACGAGCTGTTCCGGTATATCAGTGAGGAGAATCCGCAGTTTCCGTTGCTGCAGGCCATCTATGACGAAAACTTCAAGCAGCAATCGCCGGAAGGCAAGGAAACCGGAAAAGCACACCTGCAAATTTTGTTTACGCAGGACGAGGACAGTCCGCGCAAGTACGACCTGGACGCATGCACGCGCACGGAGGAAATCTACGAAGGCTACGCCGAAGACGACCTCCTCTCCTACCAGGAAAGCACGCTGCAACTGGTCTTGCAGATGGTGCAGCAGGCCCAGGCCGATGGCTACGCGCCGCGCGATATTGCCGTCCTGAGCCGCACCAACCGCAACAGCAAGCTGGTGGCAAATTTCCTGAAGCAGAAGAAATACGACATCATTTCGCAGGATTCCCTTTCCTTGCAGTTCGCCGAGGTCATCAACCTCATCATCTCCTTCTTCAGGATTCTGAACCAGCCGGGCAACAGTTTGGCGCGTTCGCAGGCCTTGTACCTGGTCTATAAAGTGGTGCACCAGGAGTTGCCCGACAATGTGACCACCAACAAGATTGCGGCCTTGGCCACGAACCCCAGCGTAGACCCGTTTTTTGCCTATTTACAGGAAAAGGGCTTTGATTTGGCGTACCGCGATGCCGGGAACCTGTCTATCTATGAACTCACCGAGAAATTGATACGGGTGTTTGACTTGCTGGACAAGAACAACGAGTGCGAGTACCTGTTCCGGTTTCTGGATCTGGTGCTGGAGTACACGCTTAAACACAGTAACAACCTCAACAACTTTCTGGAATACTGGGACCTGCACAAGGAGAACCTGAGCATCAACACGCCCAAAGACCGCGACGCGATTACCATCACCAGCATCCACAAGGCGAAGGGCCTGGATTACCCGGTGGTGATTGTGCCGTTCTGTGATTGGAGCCTGGAGCCGCAGACCTCTACCCTGCTGTGGGGCACGCTGCCTGCCTCGGTGGCGGGGGACAGCAAGTTGCGGACGGCGGTGGTCACGCTGAACAAGAAACTGGAGCAGACCGCCCTCAGTGAGCAATACACCCAGAAGCTGGAAAAGACTTTTATTGAGAACCTGAACATGCTCTACGTGGCCCTCACCCGTCCCGTGGACCGGCTGTACCTCATTGCCAAAGGGCAGAATTTCACCAAGGGCGGCGCGCAGAAAAACGTGAGTTACTGGCTGCACAAGTTTCTGGAAAGTAAAAAACTCTGGCAGGAAGGCACCCACTGCTACCAACTGGCCAAAGGGCCCCAACAGGCGGTAAGCCACAAACCGGTGACTGAGGACGTGTACGTGCTGGACAAATTCACCTCCGCGGACTGGGCCAAGAACCTGAAGCTGAAGCAGCACGCCAACAACGTCTTCGACTTTGAGACCCAGCAGGAACACCGCCGCTGGAACCGCAAGTTGCATTACGCCCTGGCGCGCATCACCTACGCCGAGGAAACGCCCAAAGCCCTGCGCCAACTGGTGCACCAAGGCATCATCTCGCAACGCGAACTGCCTACCCTCACCCAAATGGTGCAGCACGTGCTCCAACACCCGCAGATGCAGCGCTACTTCAGCCGGGCCGTGACCGTGGAGAACGAGCGCGAAGTGCTGGACGTGCGCACCAACCGCTACAAACCAGACCGCATCGTGTTCGGGGAAACCGGCGACGTGACGCTCATTGACTACAAACTACCGCCCGCCCAACCAGAATACGCCAAGAACCTGAACTCGTATGCGGCGCTGTTCCGGGAGTTGGTGTTCAGTAAGATTACGTGCGTGGTGTATTATTTTGAAGAGGAACGCGTGGAGGAATGGGAGTATGTGGGGGAAGTTGTGAAGTAGAGGCGTTTTTGACTTGTTTTGGGAAAAATGGAGCCGATTGTAGATAATTTAATAATAACTTTAAATTAAAATTTATATGGAGTTGAATAAATTCATTTGGAATAATTACAAAGAATCAACAAAAGGCAAGGAAACAATTCAGCTTTTCACAGATGGTTTGTTAGACGATATTCTGATAAAACATATTGGTGAATTTCATCTTAGTTCAAAAGATATGGCAGACTTTGTTAGTGAGCTTATACAATTTGTTAGCAAGCCTATTTTACCTGAAAAACTTACCTTTGAACAAGCAGAATATCTTTTTGAAACGATAATTGAAAAAGGAATTACTTTAACCTTTGAAGATGGCACCAAGGAAGAATTAACTCCTGACACCTTTGACTTTCTTAGTTTTATTCCTGTCCTATCTACTTGGCTATACTGTATTTATCCAGACTACTATACTCCTTACTTCTTTAAAAACAAATCCCAACTTCTTACAAGAATAGCAGACACCTTCGGAATAGAAATTCCGCCTGTTCCATTAAAGAGATATAGAAATGAAAGAACGAGATATTATTGGACTTTATGTAAATCATTTTTAGAGTTAAGAAATGATAATAATTTAACTCCTAGCGAATTATGTGCTTTCTTGTATGACTTTGCTCCAAATTATATTTCTCAATCTGGAACCATTGAAACAGACTTACCACAACCCACGCAAGTCTGGATGGTTGGAGCAAACGGAAAGGGAGGTGATTTTAATTTTTTAGATAGCATCATAAATAATGGCACCTCATTTTGGCAAGGAAACATTGATACCAAACGGGGTGACATTATAGTAATGTATTGTTTGGCCCCACGGAGCTATATTCATTCAATCTGGCGAGCTACAGCAGACGGAATAGCAGACCCCTTCTTTCATTATTACAGTAACATATACATTGGCCAAGGGGAAAAAGTCTCTCCAATTACCTTGAATGAATTAAAAGGAGATGCTTATTTTAGCAAGCATCCTTTAGTGAGGAAAAACTTTCAAGGCGTAAACGGCTGGCCATTGACCTCTGAAGATTATTCGCGACTTCAGCAAATGATTGTTGATAAAGGAGGTTCTATAGATGGGCTTCCTCAACTCTACAGTCACACATTTACAATAAATAAAGAACTTGCAAATGAAAGAGAAGTAGAAGTGTCATTAATTGAACCTCTATTGCAGCAATTAGGATTCACGCCAGATGACTGGGTTAGGCAGTTATCAGTTCGCATGGGAAGAGGAGAACGCAACTTTCCAGACTATGCTTTTCTGACTAAGAAAGAAAAAGGTTATGAAACAGCATCTATGCTTATAGAAGCAAAGTTTTGGATAAAAAATAATAAAGAACTGGAAGACACATTTAAACAAGTATGGTCCTACGGGCAAAGGCTTTCAGCCAAAATTCTAGTTATTGCAGACAAAGAAGCAATATGGATTTACTTAAAGCAAAATGAAGGTTTTGATAGAACCAGTTACACAAAGAAATACTGGCGAGAATTAGAACAACCAGATAATTTCGCACTAGTGAAGAAGCTGATAGGGAAAAGTAACTAAGCCCCATCTGGCAGAAGCGTCTGCTTGTGTACGCACATATTCCTGAGCCTCTGTTTCAGATAAAAACTGTTTTCAGCCTTGTTTCTCCAAAACAGGCCGAAAACAGTTTTTCAAATGTGCTATCGGGCATAGCCCAATCAGACCAAATTAGAACATTCATAAACCCACCAATGCTGGCCGACACAAGCAGATGCTTGTACAAGCAATAATATTCCAAACAGGGTTAAAGCTAAGTTCAGCCAAATTTAAATTCCTTGTTAGATTTCCAGTCAGGCAAAAGAAAGCCCCAACCTGTTTCTCAGCCGTTTTTATAAAAACAGGCTATAAACGAACTGAGGGCTCATCATCTGCAAAACCTTATCTGCTTCGCTTCCGCTTTCTTAAGAAATAGCGGTCATCTGTTCTCACATAAACGTTTTATGGTGAGGTTTAGCAAAGGGCGGCGCTCACCTCCTATTCCGTTCCCGCTATTCTAAAAGATCCTGCCGTTGGGGGCAACTGCCTTTTTAGGGCTGTTTTTAGGAAAACAGGATTAAAACGAGTATAGAAGCCGTTTACAGAACTCCATAATAGATAGGTCTACCCTAGCTAGCTGTTCCGCCTTCCAAGCTTCTACCAACCGAAGGCTATTCTATAACGGCCCTTTCCCTTTCCAGAGCCAGCTAAAACCTACGTCCCGCCTCAATAAAACAAACTTATTCATACTGTAAAAAATAGGGTTTATCCCTTGTTTTTGAGGATTCATCTGAAATAATCAAAAATTATATATTCTAAATGTCATATAAAGTAAAATACGTATAACTTTATATTGTTAAATAAAGTACATAGATTGTTATATAATCTTGCGAAAAATTAAAGGTCGCTAGTAATGTATATAACTTTACTTATAATAAATAAACTAGATTCATTATGATGCAATTTTCCAGAATTTTCTTCTTAGCAGCCTGCTTTCTTGTATCATCTGTTTGTGCCCAGGCTCAGGCTACGAATAGAACCGTCAAAAGTGGCGACTTCAGCGATGCATCTGTTTGGTCTTTAAGAGTGGTTCCTAATTACAACAACAATAGACACAACATTGAAATCAATCATGAGATCAGCTTCAATCAAGTTGAATTTTGGCTAGGTGGTCAGAATCAAGCTGAAGTGAGAGAGCTTGTAATCAATATAAGTGGATCATTGAAGGGGAATGGCAAATTGATCATCCCCAACAACAAATCTAAATTGATTAATCATGGTAGCTTGATGTTGAGCAATAGCTTCACTTTTGGATACAACTATCAAGATTCAGCCTACTTTGTAAATACCGGGGAAGCTACCATCTCTGGAATGCAAGAACTGGCCAAAGGCTCTATCCAAAATAGCGGCACATTAACTATAAAGCCTACCACTGTTCTTAATAAGATAACTTTAAAAACTGCCACCAACTCTTCCACCATCTTTACAAGTACAGTAGATATAAATGTAGGTTCAACCATCATCAATAATGGTTCATTTACTATAAGTTCTACTAGTGATGATGCTTTAAAAATAAACAATGGAAAATTCTGGAACTATGGAAATGTAGAGATTGCAGGAAGATTGAACCTTGCGAGTGGCACCCCGAACAACCCAGTTAAAAACCACGGTAACTTTAATGCTGGCAGGGTATATTTGAATAATAGCTCTTCTATTGAGAACTGGGGCAAGTTTTACTGTGACAATGATTTCAATAACATTGGTGGTGGTGCAGTCATCAACCATCCTTGTGCGTACATAGAGCAGACCAGCTCCTCTAGAACGTTTAAGAACGAGAATTCCAACACTAAATTAACTAACAACGGCTTCATCTTGGTGAAGGGAAATTTCCTTAACAATTCACACGCCCTGTTAAACGGAAGCGGCACATTGCACATCTATGGCGTTTCTACCAATTCAGATCAGGCTAGAATTGAAGGAAGACTTTGTATCTATGACTTCTCATTAAAGCAAGGAAGTATAATTTTAGACGTACCTAACAGTAACCAAGCTACGGTAGCTACTACTGTAACAAGATGCGCCAGCGCCTCTGCCCCTGCTATTTGGCCAACTGTAACCTTATCAGTTACATCGGCATCACAAAACAAGGTAGTTAAATCTAGTCCTCAATCAATCTGCAACTTTTCATCCTTTGAACTCTCAGTTGGGGCTCTGCAAACTAGCACTACTTATTCGGTACTAGAATCAGATGAATTCATAGTGGAAGAAGTCGGCCCAGGCAAATTCTCTCTAATCGCTTTGGTAGAAGATGAAAGTAATTTGGGTTTGAAAATAATCACTGTTACAGCTACCAACTCCTGTGGATCAACTTCGGCGCAGCTTAAGGTGAACGTGATCGAGTGTGGATTAGCCAATCCGCTTCCGGTAGAACTGACTTCTTTTGAGGGTGTTTTCGCTAAAACTGCCGTGAAACTCACCTGGCAAACCGCCTCAGAGAAAGACAACGACTTCTTTGCTGTAGAGAGAAGCGCAAACGGACAAGAGTTCGTGAAAATTGGTCAGGTGCAAGGCAACGGCAACAGCCAGATGTTGCAGAACTACACTTTCACAGATGCTCAGCCCTCGGCTGGTACGGTGTACTACCGCTTAAAGCAAGTAGATTACAACGGGGCATTTGAGTACTCAAAGGTGATTGCCGTACAAGTGAAAGCGCTTGTAGAGGTCAAAGGATTTACCGTGAATACAGTGTATCCTAACCCGTTCTCTTCAGAAGATGTGCTTACCGCAGAGATAGAGTTGAAACAGGCTGGCGAACTCACCTTGTCTTTAGTAGACGTAACCGGGAAAACGCTCCAATCTACCTCTGTCCACGGCCAGGCTGGTTTGCAATCAGTTACTTTCGCTTTCACCAAAAATGTTCCGGCGGGTATCTACTTTCTGCGGGTATACCAGGCAGATCAGGTAGAAGTACATAAACTGGTAAAAAACAGATAGTTTAAAAAACAGGCCTAGAAACCGGCCATTTGCAAATTCTCTCTTTTTTCAGGGGAAGGCAGGTAGATTTGGGGATAACACTTTCTGTTGGTTTCTTCGTACTCTAGGAAGTAATTAAGATGAAACCATGGACAAGATAGTAACTGAACCAGATGTAGTGTTGATTGGGGCCGGTATCATGAGCGCCACCTTGGGCGTGATGCTGAAGCAACTGCAACCAGATCTGACCATAGAAATATACGAGCGCCTGGACGAGGTAGCCGCCGAGAGTTCTGATGCCTGGAACAACGCCGGCACCGGCCACTCCGCTTTCTGTGAATTAAACTATACCCCAGAGAAACCGAACGGCTCCATTGACATCTCCAAAGCAGATGTCATTGCCGAGTGGTTTGAGCAGTCACGCCAATTCTGGGCGCACCTGGTAGAACAAGGCATCCTTGATCCTAAAATGTTTATCCGCAGTGTACCGCACATGAGCTTTGTGTGGGGAGAAAAGAACGTTGCTTTCCTGCGCAAGCGCTACCAGGCCATGATAAAGTCTCCCCTGTTCCAGGGCATGCAGTATTCAGAGGATTTTGACCAGCTGGCCCAATGGATGCCGCTCATCATGACCGGCCGCGACCGCCAGGAGAAAGTGGCCGCCACCCGCATGGAAGTGGGTACCGATGTGAACTTCGGCTGTCTTACCCGCCAGCTGTTCAAGCACCTCAAAGAAATGGGCGGCGTACAGTTGTACCGTAACCACGAAGTACGCTCTTTTAAACACAAGGAAGACGGTATCTGGCGCGTCCGCATCAAAGACCTGAAAACCGGACAGAAACGTCGGGCGCGGGCCAAATTCGTGTTCATTGGTGCCGGTGGCGGCTCCCTGCCTCTCTTATTAGCCTCCGGTATTCCCGAGGGAAAAGGCTTTGGTGGTTTCCCGGTAAGCGGCCAGTGGCTTAAATGCACCAACCCCCAGATTATTGCCCAGCACCAGGCCAAAGTCTACGGGAAAGCGGCCGTTGGGTCACCGCCCATGTCTGTGCCGCACTTAGACACGCGCGTCATCAACGGCGAAAAGGCTTTGCTCTTTGGGCCGTACGCCGGTTTTACGACTAAATTCCTGAAAAAAGGGTCATTCTTTGACTTGCCTTTCTCCATCAAGATCAACAACCTTCGGCCTATGCTGGCCGCAGGCTACACCAATATCCCACTCACCAAATACCTCATCAATCAGGTTCGGCAGTCGCCCGAAGACCGGTTGGCGGCCCTGCGGGAATATGTGCCCACCGCGAAAGCGGAGGATTGGGAACTGGAGGTTGCCGGTCAACGGGTGCAGGTCATCAAGAAAGACCCCAAGCGCGGCGGTGTGCTGGAATTCGGAACCGAAGTGGTCAGCGCCGCCGACGGCTCCCTGGCCGCCTTGTTGGGGGCTTCCCCCGGTGCCTCCACCGCCGTTTCCATCATGGTGAACCTCATCCACAAGTGCTTCCCGCAAAAAGCGGCTACCCCAGCGTGGCAGGAGAAAATCAAGGAGATGGTGCCTACGTTCGGCATTCCGCTGGCTCAAAATCCGCAGCTCTGTGAAGAAACCAGGGCGTATACCGGGCGTATGCTTCAGTTGCAGGAGCCTCACCCCGTACAGCGCTAATGGAAATTGAAAAGCCTCAGAAGTTATTCTGAGGCTTTTTTATGGAGGATTTTTTTGGGCACGCAAATTCGCTGTTGCTGGCGTGGTGGCAGGTGGATGCGAAGCCCTTATGCTGGGTTGTTTCATTGTTTCCCTCCGTGCGCTCAGGGAAGACTGGAAACGGGGAAAGTAGCCGGAGCTAGACGTCACAGGTTTCTAAAACCTGTGACGTCTCCTACCAGGATCGCGGGCGCGAGTCTCTAACTTGTGTCTACCGTGCTGGGTAGTCAGAGACTGTACTTTGGCACTTATAAACCGGTTTTATGAAAACAAGCTAAAAACAACTAACCTGTGTCTTACATTTCTTCCCTGTTCTTCAGGGCGTGCAGTTCCAGGGTGTCTAGGTTTAGGGCGGTTAAATAGCCTAACTGCCGGGTGAAAACACAGCCGCCGTCAATGTTGATGACGTCAGAAACCGGTTCTTTCAGGGAAGAAGCAATGTCATCAAGATAAATGGGCGTATGCCCGTGTATTATTTTCCTGGCCCCTAAAACTTTTTTGTCTACCTCAAAATGTCTAATCCAGAGCATAGCCTCCCGGTCATCAAAGGGGTAGTCATGGGAAAAGTCGAAACCGGCGTGCACCAGAAGGTAGTCCGCTAACTCTACGTAAAGCTCTAGCTCTTCCAGAAACTTCCAGTACTTGGGAGGAATATCAAAAAGAGTTTCGGCCTTGAAGCTTTTCAACGCCGCCACTCCGCCATTATAAAGCCAGTTGTCTGCGTACGCCGAGTTATCTCTGGCCTCCAGCAGCATGTCTTCGTGGTTCCCGCAAAGGGTAATCACCTGAAAATCTTTTTCGCGCAATTCCAGGATAAAGTCAATGACTCCTTTTGAATCGGGCCCCCGGTCAATGTAATCGCCCAGCAGGTACAGCTGGTCGTAGGTTTTGAGTTTTAGCTCTTCCTCTACCAGATACCTAAAGGTTTTACAGCATCCGTGTATATCTGAAATGGCAAATCGGCGCATACTCTTTCTGGATTTATTTCTATCTTATCTACGGCATATTTCTATTCTGATCTAAAGAGGAAATACGCATTTCATGGCCTGTCTAAGCCATCAGCCTGTTTCTGGCCTCTTTTCCAAAAAACGGCCCTAAAACGTTGTATCTTGCTACTTGATACAAGCTACTTGATACCGCTCCCCGCTATGCAATCTTTCCTGCGGCAAACCGCCGAGCATATTTACCAGACCTACACCGATCAGCTGAGCGATCTGTGCATTGTGCTTCCCACCCGCCGCGCCACCTTGTATTTCAAGAATGCCCTGGCCCAAGCTGCCCCCACTGGTATCTGGTCGCCGCAGATTTACTCTATGGAGGAATTTGTCTGCAACATGGCCAATGTAGAAGTGTTGGAGCCGCTGCACCTGCAACTGGATCTGTACGACCTCATGCTGCAATTTGACCCTAAGCTGGACTTTGATCAGTTTGTGGGCTGGTCGGCCACGTTGCTGGAGGATTTCTCGCGCATGGACATGGAGATGGTAGACGCCAAGGCGGTGTTTGAGTACGTGAGCGAGGCCAAGGCGCTGGAACGTTGGGACCCCGGCAAACCGGGCAGCAGTGCGCCTACCGCCAACGTGAAACAGTATTTTCAACTCTGGAGCAACCTGGAGCGCACGTACCACGCCTTGCACGAGAAGCTGAAAAAGGAGAAGCAGGCCTACACCGGCCTGGCCTTCCGGATGGTCGCCAACCGCATCAAAGACATCGCGCAGAGCGACAAAGGCTGTTTCCGGTACGTTTTTGTGGGCTTGAATGCCCTTTCCAAAGCCGAGCAGAAGATTATCCAGACGTTGCTGGAAGCTGGCAAAGCCGATATCTTCTTTGATTCTGATGACTATTACATGGCGCAGGAATCAGACAAACGGGCCGGGCACTTCCTGAAACGCTACAAAGCCAAGTGGCCGCTACCCGAGTGGAACTGGCAACAGAACCTGCTGCTCTCAGATACCAAGGAAATCAACGCCATTGGCGTGGCCAACGCCAGCATGCAGGGCAAGATTGCCGGACAGCTTCTCCGCGAGATTCGGCAAAAAGACCCCAAAGCCGAGATTGCCATTGTGTTGCCCGATGAAACCCTGCTTTTGCCCGTGCTGCACTCCATTTCAGACGAGGTATCGGATTACAACGTGACCATGGGGCTCTCCTTCAAAGGCACGCCCCTGTTCAACCTGGTAGATTTGCTCTTTGACGTGCATTTGACCGGCGTGGTGCAACCCACCGACACTGGCTACAAAGTGAACCGTTACCATCACCTGGCCGTGACCAAACTGTTGCAGCACCCGTTCCTGCGGCGGTATGAGCAATACCTGAACAGCATTGCGGAGCGGGAAACCGATTTAGATTTGTTCCAGCACGTGCTGGACGAAATGGTACAGCGCAACAGCGTCTTGCTCACTGCCGAGGAAATCATCAGACTAGGCCGTGAGCACCCCATGTTCATCACCCTTTTCCGCACCTGGAACGACTGTACTGATCTGATTGACACGCTGTACCAATTGGTAGACGCGCTGGGCCGCATTTATCAGGTGGAAACTGAAAACCCCATTGAAACCGAATACCTTTTTCTGCTCTACACCATTGTCAGGCGACTGGATACGCTCTTTGACTGCCGCGAACACAAGATTTCGGTACGCAGCTTCAAGAAGTTTCTGTATGAACAGATAGGCAACACCAAGCTTCCGTTCAGCGGAGAACCTATCTCGCCTACCCAGGTCATGGGATTGCTGGAAACCCGCGCCCTAGATTTTGAAAGCCTCATCATTCTGAGCGTAAACGAAAACGTGCTGCCTCAGCCCAAGAAGCAGAACTCGCTTTTTCCGTATGACGTGCTGCGCACCTTCGGCTTGCCAACCTACGCTGAACAAGAGAGCATTACCTCGTATTACTTCTACCGTTTATTGCAGCGGGTCAAACGCGTGAACCTGCTGTATGTGTTGCCCTCTGATACCTACGGATCGGGTGAGAAAAGCCGCTTTATTCTACAGCTGCAACATGATTTGGCTCCCAAAAACCCTAATATCACCTTCCGGGAGCTAACGGCCGTGGTGGAGCAATTAGATACAAAGGAGTATGAGCCGGACATCATCATCCAGAAAGACGAAGTGGTTTTAGGCAAACTGAAGGAACAACTTCGGCGCGGCTTGTACCCTTCGCACCTGAACCAATTCGTGAACTGTTCGCTGCAGTATTATTTCAGCCGAATAGCCAAGCTGGAGGAGGTAGAAGAGATAGACGAACTGGTGGGCGCTGATACCTTCGGGACGATTGTGCACCAAGTGCTGGAAGATTATTTCAGGCCCTTTGCGGAAGAAGGCAGGCCCATTTTGCAACCTGATGTGGACGTGATGCTGGCTAATTTAGCCAAGAAAGTGCAACTGGAATTCAAGCGCGGTACCCTGGGCAATCTGCCCGAACAGGGTATGAATCTGATTCTTTACAAAGTGGCCGTACAGTTGCTCACCCGCTACCTGGAAGGCCTGCGCGACTCAGAGGAACTGCCGCTGTACATCCTGCATCTGGAAGAAACGCTCCTGACCGAACTGGAGGTGAAACTGCCTTCCGGCGAAAAGGTGCCCGTGCGCATTGCCGGTAAAGCCGACCGTATTGACCTGAGTGGCCACACCCTGCGCGTGATTGACTACAAAACCGGAAAAGTGGAAGCCCGAAACCTGAAAGTAAACCCCGAAGACCTGGAAACCACGCTCCTGCATGACCGCCATCTGGACAAAGTGCGTCAACTTTGGCTGTACCGCTACATTCTGGCTAAAGAAATCCAGAAAGGAAGTCTGCTGGAAAGCAAAGTCCTGAATCTTCCCAAAGCCAACTATGATTTTGAGGCAGGCATCATCTCGTTTAGAAACCTGGGGGCTGGGGTGCTCACCTCAGAATTACCCTTTGTAGATGCCTTGGGAGAACCCGCCAATTTCATGGAAACCTCAGAACGGCTGCTGAAAGATTTGGTCATTAGAATGCTGAACCCAGAAGAACCCATCCGGAAAACCAATGACCTGGAAACCTGCCAGTATTGCGCCTACAAGAGTATTTGCGCGCGAGGGTAGTTATGGTAAATACGATATAAAATAGCACTACCTTTTCTATGAGTACTGCTTTAGTAGAAGGGGCACCGGATGGTAGGCAATCCCTAATTTAGGAACGTTTCCATAAAAAAGGGTTTAAACAGAAAGGCTCTTTTCCACCATTTCGGGTAAAAAAAAGAGCCTTTCTGTTTTAGGAAGGATAAAGAATCAGAAGCTATTTCAGAACCAATACCCCATCTGCTACAATCTCAATATCTTTCTTGGGCTGGGAGATAGAAGCAATTTCTTCTTTGCTCTTACCGGCATCCTGCGCGAAGTGCTGCAAACGCTCTACTGACGTTTCCTTTACTTGGGCAGTTCCCTGCACTACCACGGTTTTACCCACAATGTCCTGCGGCATGAAGAAGGCGTAGTCTGTGAACTTGACCATGATAGGGTCGCCATTCTCGCGGGCCAGTTTCATGAAGCAGCCTTTCTTTTTGCAGACTTCTACCACAGTGCCTTCAATCTTGCCGGTAAATTCGCTTTTCTCGGCTAGCTTTTGGGTAAGTTCGGGTAGCTGTACGGCATTAGTGGCTTTAACTTTTTTACCGTAGGTGGTGCCTGGTTTGGCAGCAGGAATGTTGCCTTGGAAGAAGTTGGCTAAAGAAGAAAGAAACAGAAAAGAAAGGGCTACAAGTAAATTCATCTGGTTTAATTTAAAGTGACTAAACAAGCAGGTTCAACAGCTGTTCCTAAGAAAATGATATCTCCCAACAACAACCGCTATCTTCTTAGGGTAAGCCAATGCAATGGCACCTTTACCCTACCCCTGAAAGGTAAATAGTTTAGGGGCTATTTCCTAATTAGCAGCCCTAAACAGGGATCTATTAAAGTGCGTTGACTTTCTCCAACAGAATCAAACAAGTGCTGTTTTAGGGCTATTTTGCTCAAAACAGCCCTAAAACGAACCCCGCAGCTAAAAGCTAATAAGTACGCAGACTTAATAGTTTTTAGCTGCGGGGTTTATTGCTTTATCAGATACTTACCCGCGGTGAAACGGACACTTAGATAATCTGTTCACATCTCCTTCAACCGCCTGGCCAACTCCGCGCACGTTCTGCATGATGAACTTACTTCTGGGGTACGTAGGCATACGCACTAAGCTGTAACTCAAGTCCTGCGGAGGCACCTCGTATTCCATGTATTTTGAGAGAAAGACCATGGAAACTTTCATGGCCTCAATGGTCACCCACTCGCCCGCGCACCGGTGCCCCGTGTAATGATCGCCCCCGCCCTGCGGAATGAAATTGTAGGGGCTTTCATCCCAGTCTCTGAAGCGGTACGGGTAAAACTCATTGGGGTGCTCCCAGATGTTGGGGTCATGCAGGGTGCCGTAGATGTCCAGAAACACCAGCGTGCCTTTCTTGAAGTGGTGGCCTCCCCAATCAAAATCGTTTTTGACCCGGTTTCCTAAAAACGGCCCAAAAGGGTAATACCTACGCACCTCCTGCACAAACATCTCCACGTAGCCTTCTTCGCCCCCGGCAATCTTACGGCGGGCCACCGGGTGTTCATGCAGCGCCACCGCGCCAAACGTGATGTACCAGGCAATGGCGACAATGGGGCGTAGCAGATTGATCAACTCCACGGTCGCCATTTTAACGTCCAGCAAATCGCCCTCCAGGTCACGGTGCAGGGCGATGACCTGAGCCGGCGAACCCTCCTTCACTGTCAATTTCCCCTTCCGGATTTTCTTGATGATCTTTCCAATCCATTTCTCGGCCCTGGCCCTGGCTTTTCTTCCGCGCCAGTGCCGGGGCCCCACCGCTCCAAAGGCGTCTACCATGGCGGCAAAGTCCCTGGCCCGAAGGCGTACCTCCTCTTCTTTCAATGGAACCCCAGTCCAGGCGCAGGCCACGCGGCAAAGCAGGTCTTGGGTTTCCTCAAACAGCACCACCTTGTCCATCTGCTCCCAACGGCTAAGGGAAGCCTGCCACTGGTGCGTCATGAGGCGGTTCAGCTTATACAGGCTATCCGGCGTCATCAAAGACATGAACATGGCTTTTCGGTGCGCATGTCCTTCCCCGTCCATGGTTTGGATGGCGTCTTTGCCCATGAGGGTTCGCTGGATTCGGTTGGGAATGGCCTGGAACCGCATGAACTTCTGGGGGTCATAGAAAATTTTGGTGGCCTCCTCGCCATGCAGACAGATCACGTTCTGAAGCATGATCCTGGTTTTGAAGATGTTGGATTTGAAACGCTCTACCCTGTTCTGGATAAAAGGGAAACCTTCCAGCAGCAGGCGAATGGTATTGTCAAGAACTTTTTCTTGCGGAACAGTGGACATGACGGTGCGTAATTTGAATGAACGGATGGTTCTCTAACAGGAGAAAGCCCTAAAACCAGCTTCTGAGAGAAAATGAAACCTCGTTAAAGCGTACGCACCTAAACCCGGTGTGTTCCTGTTCCGGTGTCTTTGGGCAGAAAATGGGTATAAACCACCACCTTGCCTTGCTAAGATGGCAGTTCATCAAATACTGGAATGAAATAAGAAAAAGGCAGTTTTAAGAGCTTGAAAAGGTTTTAAGAGCTTGAAAAATTTTGGCTTCGTATCGCAACTGGCAAGAGTAAGGTTCTGCGGATTGGTTTCAGAGCCTCGTAGCAGCGCTACGAAGACGGGGAAAGCGCGAAGGCAAGTTCTCTCTTTGGCGTTTGCAGCACGAAAGACAAAGCTGAAACAAGCTTTAAGGCTGATTTTAGAAAAGCAGGGCCAAAACGCTAGGCCGCCTGCTGCACCGGAAGCACCCGGTGCAGGACTTTGCGGCTAGAGAAATACAGCACAACCCCGAACGGAATAAAGCACAGCAACCAGGCCATGATGCCCACCAGATTGGCCAGCCAAAGTTGTTGCAGGGCATTCAGCAAGTCGGTTCTGAACATGCTGGTGAGTTTCACCAGGGAAAAAGGGATGGGCGTGACCGGGAAAATACGTTGCCCCAGATCTACGAAGGGGACATACAAGGCCAATTGGAACGGCTGCATCAGGTAGCCAATGAGAATTGTAAAAGCCACGTTCAACCTCAGCCTGATGGCCCAGAACGTACAAAGAATAGTGGTTAACCCTAGAAAGGGAATCATCCCAAAACCAGCCCCCAGCGTGATGGTCAGCGCCAGTTGGTGCGGGGTAATGCCCTGCCTAACCAATTCCAGCACTGGCTCCCACAACTTGCGCCGAAGGAAAAGCGTTATTCCGCCATTTTTAAATAGTAACACGGGTAGTAAATTAAAATCTGCTAAGCGCCAATAGCTCTGCACTGCAGAGGTAACAATAAAAGCTGACGGTGAATCCCTTTTTCTCAGAATAAACCACTTACCTGCAAGAAACCAGCTTCTTCTTTTAGCCTCTTCCCTGGTAGTGGGGGAATCCCGCTGAGGTGTTTTGGGGCTGTTATTCGCAAAACAGGCCCCAAACGCGCAGACCTGTAAGATCTCCAAGACCCCTAGGTTTAGAGCCAAAGGCCCAACTGGCGCGCGACCCCGGTCTCGTGACACAGGAGGAAGCGGGACTCCATACTCGCCGGGAACCACCGGCAAGATAGATTAAAATATTTATCCTGCTACTTAGGTTGGTTTATAGCCTGGTTTTCTAAAGCAAAGCAATTTCTAGAAAGGTACATATCTTAATACCGGAAACCGCTGGAAGTAACCACATTCACCCCACATTCTTGAAGATTCTTTTTGTACAGCTTTCTCATAGACAGGCAACCTACTTGCTAACCCCATTACTATTTGCGAAATATGTTAGTCTTAGGCACTAAACGCGTATCTTTAGGTGTTGATTTCGCTGACTTACCCTACCCCGTTATGGATATTACGCTTTCGCTGCTCGCCTTTTTAATGGGGGCCATTCTGACCTATTTTCTGGTGCAGGGCAAACTTTCGGCTTTGAAAAGCACCTTGCAAAACCAGGAGGCTGACAAAATCCTCGCCCTCAAGCAACTGGAGGCGGCTCAGGCCGAAATGCTGAAACTGCAGGAGCAATTGCGCCGGGAAAGCGGCAAGGTGATGGAACTGCACGCCGAGGTTACCCGCGCCGAGAACGACATTTACCACCTAAAGCAGAAACTCTCTGACGAGCGGGCCGAGTTGTCGCAGTTGCGCGAGACGTTTATGCAGCAATTCACCCAAGTCTCCAACCAAGTGCTGGTGAACAATGCCGAACACTTCCGGAAAGCGTCGGCCGAAAACCTGGAGCAGGTGCTTTCCCCGTTGAAGGACCGGATCAAGGAATTTGAGAGCAAGGTAGAGCAGACGTATGAAAAGACGCTGAAAGACAGTGCTTCGCTGAAGGAGCAGATCACCTACATGGCCAGCCTGAACCAACAGATGAGCCAGGATGCCATCAACCTTACCAAAGCGCTGCGGGGCGAGAAAAAAGCGCAGGGCAACTGGGGCGAATACCTGCTGGAGAACCTGCTGGAAAAATCTGGCCTGGAGCGCAACGTCCATTACCGCCGCGAGCAAGTGCTGCAACATGATGACGCCAAAGTTTTCCGCCCAGACGTGATCATTGATCTGCCCGACAACAAACACCTGATTATTGACTCCAAGGTAAGTTTAGTAGCCTATGATGCGTACTGCAACTGCGAAGACGAACTTCAGCAGCAGCTGCACCTGAAAAGCCACGTGCAGGCCATCAGGACGCATTTCTCTGATCTAGGCCGAAAAAATTACCAGTACCTGCACGGCATTGACTCTCCAGACTTCGTGCTGATGTACATTCCCATTGAACCGGCATTCAACCTGGCCATTCAGCATGACCGTGACCTTTTTCTGGAGGCCCTGGATCGGAACATTGTCTTTGTCACGACTTCTACCCTATTGGCTACCCTTCGCACCGTGGCCAGTGTCTGGAAGCAGGAAAGCCAGAAACGCAATGTTTTGCGCATTGCGGAAGAAAGCGGCAAGCTCTATGACAAGTTCGCCAATTTTCTGGAAGACCTGAAAGATATTGGGGTGAACCTGGAACGCAGCCAACAGAAGTACCATGCCGCCATGAACAAACTTTCTGAGGGTAATGGAAACCTGCTTAAAAAAGTGGAATTGCTTAAGAAACTGGGGGCCCGCACCAGCAAAACCATGGAAACCCAATGGCTCCATAATACCCCGGCACTTGCAGCTGGTTTACTGGAAGGCAGACCAGCAGAAGAAGATCTGGAAGAGATTTAATCAGGCTTACCCTCATTGGGGAACTCTAAAACAAAAGAGGCAGCTATTAATAGCTGCCTCTTTTGTTTTGAAAATGGTTTTATCAGCCACCTGTCGTACCACCTCCGGTTGTAGTTCCACCACCGGTAGTTGTACCTCCGCCAGTTGTGGTTCCAGCAGTAGTTCCGGTGGTTGTTCCGCCGCCAGTTGTGGTTCCGGCGGTTGTGCCTGTGGTTCCAGCGGTCGTACCTGTAGTTCCAGCGGTTGTGCCTGTGGTTCCTGCCGTGGTACCGGTTGTTCCGGCGGTTGTACCTGTGGTTCCCGCAGTCGTACCGGTCGTTGTTCCTGCAGTAGTTCCGGTCGTTGTTCCTGCAGTAGTTCCGGTCGTTGTTCCTGCCGTGGTACCGGTCGTTGTTCCTGCCGTGGTACCAGTTGTGGTTCCTGCCGTGGTACCAGTTGTTCCGGTAGTGCCTGTGGTTCCAGTGGTACCCGTAGTTCCGGTAGTTCCAGTGGTACCTGTAGTTCCGGTAGTTCCAGTGGTACCCGTAGTTCCAGTGGTACCCGTAGTTCCAGTGGTACCCGTAGTTCCGGTTGTTCCGGTAGTGCCTGTTGTTCCAGTAGTTCCAGTAGTTCCAGTAGTGCCTGTTGTTCCGGTAGTGCCCGTTGTTCCTCCTGGTCCGTATTGTGCATCATCGTCATCGTCACATGATGCTGTTGCAAAAGACAATCCTGCAACTAACATAGGGGCCATCATGACTGATATCCATTTCTTCTTCATAGTCTTTTGAATTAATATTAGGTGGCTAACTAGGTAGGTTATACGAGCCTTAAAATATAAGAATAAAGTATCTACCCGAAATTAATACGGTATTTTATCCGTATAAATATTTTATACTATATTCATTTAAAACAATGTTTAAGATAAACAATAGGCATCACAGACTTCTATAAAAAGCTTTATAATATAATACTTGACATATATACAAACATTTAGCTATCAATATTTTAAGAAAAAAGAAATGAGACAAATAGGGGTTGTATAGAATAATATTTTATAGAAGGGTATGCTGTAAAAGGCTGCTATGTAATTACTCTATAAGCTGATCACGTGGAACTGATTGCTTAGCAATGCCCAACTATAAGTTTCTAATAGTTATAACTTTTTATTATATATAGCCTCTAATACCTTAAAGTTATTTTATAAACGGCAAAATTACAGAACGAGAAAACAACAATTAATAAAGCTTGTTTTCCATCTAACCTAAATAATTACACTTCTTAAATAGCAAACTCATTTTAAAATTAAGCCATTAGAAATATCAATTTTAACAAAATAACTAAGCAACCGGACGGAATAACTATATTCCATCCTCTCCTTGTCCTCCAGAAAGGATCTCGGCAGTGAACGGGAATGGTGTTTATTTACGGCTTTTCCAATTCGCCCACAAGATCCTTCCAGGAAGACAAAATAGATAGTTTCATTTGTCCATATATTTATGAACCCTTTTAAAGCTTTATGCATATGCTTTTAAGGCAAATCTTCTGCCGCAAGTGCCTGCTTGTGCCTTCGTTTTCGGGCTGATTTTAGGAAAACAGCCCGAAATCTGGAATTTCCGGTAGACAAAGGCGTAAGCGGACGTTTACGCCAGGAACAAATTGAAAACGTAAACAGCTTCTTGCTTCCATGGAACTACTTCCTCACAAAAAAATAAATAGAAACAGAATTTATACAGGAGGCAATTACCTCAAATACAGCTAAGGCACACCCATAGGGTGTGCCTTAGCTGTATTTGAGGTAATATCTGTTAATAATTGGCTTCTACTCCCGGTAAATCTATCAGAATAAACGTGCTGTCTGCCGACGCTTTTATCCGGAGGGCATCTATATCTGCCGACCTAACCTGATCGTTTTTCTGAACCTGTATGCCATTCACAAACAGTTCACCGGTGGTGACGTAGAGCAACCCTTTCCGGATGGGGAAGGTCTTGAAGTCTATTTCATTCCCTTCTTTTAAATTAGAATAATAGATGGTAGAATTGGAATTGATGTAAAGTACGTCTTCCAGCACCTTTTGGCCGGTCACCAAAGGAACCAGCTCGTTTTTATGGTCTGTGAAATCAATTGCTTTCTGCTCATAACTTGGGGCAAGGCCTTTCTTATTGGGAATAAACCAAAGCTGGTACAGGTGCAGTTCTTTGTCTGAGTAGTTGTGCTCAGAATGACTCACGCCCGTGCCGGTGGTCATCCGCTGCACCTCTCCGGCCCTAATGACCGTGTTATTCCCCAAGCTATCTTTATGCGTGACCTCCCCTTCCAGCACAATGGTCACAATCTCCATTTCTGAATGCGAGTGCTCTGGAAAGCCGCTGTTTGCCTTGATATAATCGTCGTTGAAAACCCGCAAAGGCCCCCACTGCACGTTGTTCATATCATAGTAGTCTGAAAAGGAAAACAGGAAGTATGAATCTAACCATCCGTGGGAGGCATGGTGTCTGTCTGGGGCAGAAATCACTTTGATCATGGGAAAGGGAGTTGATGTTCAAAGATAAATACGTACCCACGCCGCTGAGGTTTATGCTGGTTTTTCTATATAAAACGTTGCTATATAAAAGTTGGGCCGTTTTGGGGCTACTTTCATGAAAGTAGCCCCAAAACGGCCCAACCCTTCCAAGAGTTGAGTTAATTGGAAGTCTTCAGTTTCTTCACTTCCTGCTGCAAGTCCAGAACCAGCGAGGTGAGTTTATCTAACGAAATCTCAGCCATGGGGAAAGTGGTACTGATGTACGCTTTGGCTTCCCACAACTCCACTATGTCATCTAAGGCCACATCATACGGCTCATAACTTGGGTTGTCTGAGTGCAGCCGCAGCGCGGTTTGCTTCTGCTGGTGATAGATGCGTTTGAACACAATGCCTTCCTGCAGGCTCACCACAATACAAGGGGTACCGTCTTTTATTTCCTGCCACTGCTCTACATAGCGCCCCACTATCACCGTTCCCGAAGGAATGGGCAACATAGAATCACCTTTGATTTCAAACGCCCGGTAGGTGCCGGGGCTCTGGATCATAGGCAATCTGAATTTAGGGAGTTCCTCCATGAACTCAGGGTCAGAATAGCCGTTGAGGTAACCGGCACTGGCTTTGTAGGGCACCAGTTCAATATTCTCCCGGTCTTGGTTGTCAACCGTGATAGATAGTACTTTTACGTTAGACTGCCGTTTGGAAGAACCGCTCTTAGATAGGTTGGGTAACTCTGGATTGATGAGCTCATCTACTGACAGTTGGAACACTTGCGCCATCTTAACCAGAGTAGCCAATTTGGGTTCTGCCCGCCCCTCTTCATAGGCACCAATCAGTGATCTCTTAATCTCCAGCTTTTCGGCAAGCTGCACTTGGGTCAGATTAAGCTGTTTTCTAAGATATTTTAGATTAGTGCTAAGCATAGGAAGGTCTGTAGTTGGTTTTACAGAGTAAAAGTACTAATTCTTTAGCAAACAACTAAAATTTTTGGCAATAGATTTTCCGGTGTTTTTTGATTTTTTTAAAATAATTTTTCTCCAGATTCTATGGAAACATTTGGTATACGCTTTGCATAGGCTGTTTTTGCTTCTTAGAACTGTAATATATCAATATATAAGAACTTTAATATCAAGATTTTATTTACGGATTTGCTTGCTTAAAAGTTGTATTATTCAGTACATTTGTAACGCAATCAGCAATAACTCGCTTATATATGGCTGATTCTTCATCAACATTCTCATATTTTTTATACTAAACTAAGAAAACTATGAACACAGCTACATTCAAGAAAGCAGTGTCTTTTTTTGCACTTGCCTCCGTCTTTTCAATGTCTGGTTGCCAACAAGATGAAGTATTAGAAGAAACAGGCCAATTCCCGGTAGAACCGGTTGCCTCTTCTACTTCCATTGCTGGCAAGTTCATTGTTGTACTGAAAGACAACAACCCACAACCTTCAAATGAGTTGCGGCAACGGGTATTGGGCAGGAACGGATTTGACGCTACCAGAGTCCGGGAGATTTTTCAGGGGGCCGTCAATGGTTTCTCCGGCTCCTTCAGCAAAGAAGAGATTGACCTGCTAAGAAAAGATAAGAATGTAGCTTTTATTGAGCAAGACCAAGTGGTTTCTCTTGGTAAAATAATCACCTCAGATGCCTCCGCCAGAAAAGCTACTCCGCCAGTTGGTAAAACCTCTGCCGTTGGTACGTCTGACCTCTCTACGTTAGGATCTTCCCAAACCATTCCCTGGGGCGTTGCCCGCGTGGGTTACGGCGATGGCACCGGTAAAACCGTGTGGGTGATTGACTCCGGCGTGCAGTCTACTCACCCAGACCTGAACATAGATCAAGCAAGAAGCAAGTCCTTTATCTCGGGGGTTACCTCCTGGGAAGACGGCTACGGCCACGGTACCGCGGTTGCCGGGATCATAGGTGCGAAAAATAATAACATTGGGGTGGTTGGGGTAGCTGCCAACGCTTCCATTGTGGCCCTGCGGGTGTTTGACAACGCCGGTGCCGGTACCCTTACCCGCATCTACTCGGCCCTGAACCACGTCTACAAGAACGGCAAGCCCGGTGACGTGGTGAACATGAGCCTCCGGGTGGCTGCCTCCTCCATGCTGGACGACCTGGTGAAGAAAACCGCCGCCCGCGGCATCTTCATCGCGGTGGCCTCCGGTAACAGCAGCATTGACTGCAAAGCCGATTCTCCGGCCCGCGTGGTGGATACAAACGTGTACGTGGTGTCTAACATGGATTCTTACGGAAGACTCAACCCTAGCTCCAACTTCGGGGCTTCCGTGAACTTCTCGGCCCCAGGCACCAGCATTTACACCACCTGGAAAGGCAGCGGATACACCACCGGAAGCGGAACCTCTTACGCCGCCCCGCACGTAGCCGGAATCCTGGCCCTTACCGGCGGAAAAGTCAATTCCCAAGGTGTGGTGAGCAATGACCCAGATGGCAAACCAGATGCAATCGCTTTGAAATAACCATACCCCATTTTCTTTTAAACAAAGATGCCCGTCTATTAAGACGGGCATCTTTGTTTTGTTTGCTACTGATACCTCTTTGTATGAATGATGCGCCTTAGAAGGAGATGATGAAGAGCCAAAACCCACCCCTACCCCCCCGAGGAGGGGAATACGCCTTTGCTGTAGAATACAGGCAATGCAACTAATAACCGTCACGGCCCCTTCTATGGCGCGGATTTACTCCCATGACTTAAGATAACCCGAAAAGCATGTCACGGAAGTGATTCCGCGCCATAGAAGAAGAGTCTTACTTTCTTTCCCCCGTTCCAGTCTTCCCCGAACGCGCCTCGCTTTTGGCCCTGGACAGGCAAAACTAAGAGAGACAGGCAGTACAGGCCGAAAGGGCAGTGCGAGAGGGGAAGACGGGGCCCCGCGGCCGTGAGCGCATACCGCCAGAGATGAAACAATGCAGCACTTGCACCCACGAAACAAACAGCCAAACCTAGGGAACACCGTAAGGCATGCACCTCACCAATCAATCCCACGCACGAAGCAGCAAAGCCAAGGCAACAGCGTAAAACGTGCAACTACCAATCCCTCTCCACAGAACCCATATCCAGACAGAGGACAAAGCGCAGAAAGGAATCAATTGCCATGCAAAAAAGACAGCTTGTTTTAAGCGTGTTTTTAAAAAATCAGCCCTAAAACATTCATGAAATTACTTCTTGTTTATTGATTCAAAAGAAGGCCAATAACTCAACCATTCTCTCTATTAAACCTGCCTATTGCAAGCCGTATTTTAAGGTAATCAACCTCCCCTTCCAGGTAATCGAAAATAGGTTTCATGGCAGCGGTTTGCTTGGTTTGCAGAATCCCTTCCTTAACCCGGCTGTATTCCAAATCAGAGAGATATGGTCTCAAATCTATATCATACCCCTGCTGGTACAACGTGGCCAGATGCGAGTAAATGGTAGTTAACTGTACTTGCCTTTGCTCCGAGATTTCTTCCAGCGTCTTGCCTTGCCGGAGCAGTTCATAGGTCACCAGATGCGTGGTGCCCTTCAGACGGGCCTGCTGCTGCTCGGCCTGTTGGGCCAGAAAACTCAGGATGGCATTGATGAAGATCTCGCCGTACTGCTCAAATTTCGCTTGTGCCACTCCCGAAATGGCTAGGAAAGCCGGTTTATTGGTGGGCCGCTGTTCCACAATCTCCTGCAAGGTATTATCGGTGAAGACCACGTACGGCGGAATGTTGCGCTCGTTGGCCAACTGCTTCCGGAGTTGCCGCAGGTGTTCAAACAAGGCCGTTTCCACGCCGCTTCTGGATTTTTTCTGCCGCTTCTCTTTCTCTTCCTTCGGGCTTACCGGCTGGAATTTCACCAGCTCCACTTTTTTGCCGTTGAAAAGCACTTCCTGGCTGGCGTTGGTCAGTTTCAAGGCACCGTGCTCATCATACGCTACCTCCAGGATTCCCTGGTTGATCAACTGGTGAATGTAGCGTTGCCAATCCTGGGAAGGCACATCGCGGCCCGCGCCGAAGGTTTTCAGTTGGTCATAGCCTCTGGACAAGGTGAGTTGGTTTCGGGAGCCCCGCAGAATATCCACCACCTGCGCCGTGGCCACCGTTTCTTTGGTGCGGGCCACCGCCGAGAGAATTTTCTGGGCGTACTCGGTACCATTAAAAGAAGTTGGCGGATTATCGCAGATGTCACAGTTGCCGCAGTCTTTGGAATACTCCTCCCCAAAATAGTGCATCAGGGTTTTGCGCCGGCAACTGGTACTTTCCGCAAACTGTTGCATGCGGTCTAGCTTGGCCAAAGACAAGGCCTGTTCCTTGCTGTTCTCCCCTTGGGTGACAATATCGCGGAGCGTCATGACATCAGCCAGGCTGTAAAACAACAAAGCTTCGGCGGGGGCCCCGTCCCGGCCGCCCCGGCCTATTTCCTGGTAGTAACTCTCCAGGTTCTTGGGCAAGTTGTAGTGAATGACCCAGCGCACGTTAGACTTGTCAATCCCCATCCCGAAGGCGATGGTGGCGCACATGATCTGGATGTTGTCTTGGAGGAATCTCTCCTGTACTTGGTCTCTATCCTTGGCAGATAAACCGGCGTGATAATAATCGGCGTTGTAGCCTTTCTCTTTCAGTTTAGCGGACAACGTTTCGCAGGCTTTTCGGCTGAGGCAATAGATGATACCCGGCTGGAACGGACGTTCCTCCAGAAAATCAAGGATGGCCTCCATGCGTTTCTGCCCCGGCTGCACCTGCAGGTAGATGTTGGGACGGTCAAACGAAGAAATGAAAACCTTGGGGTCTTGCAGGTATAGTTGGGTGAGAATGTCGCGCTGGGTGAGGCGGTCTGCCGTGGCGGTGAGCGCGATGATGGGTACCTCGGGGAACTGCAGTTTGAGGTTTTTCAATTGCAGGTACTCCGGCCGGAAATCATGGCCCCAGGCCGAGATACAGTGCGCTTCATCAATGGCAAACAGGTTAATCTGCAAGCGTTTTAAAAAGGAAAAGAAACCCGCCGAAAGAAGTTTTTCCGGGGAGACGTACAGCATTTTCAGCCGACCGTCAAAACACTGCTGTTCAATCAACTGCTGCTCTTTGGTAGACTGCGAACTGTTCAGGTATCCGGCGTTCACGCCGTTGCCCAACAATGCCTCTACCTGATCTTTCATCAACGCAATGAGCGGGGAAACCACTACGCTTAGCCCCGGCATCACCAAGCCCGGCACCTGGTAGCAGACCGATTTTCCGCCCCCGGTGGGCATCAATACCACCGTGTCGCGCTTTTCCAGCACGTTAGAGATAATATCTTCCTGCCCTGGTCTGAACTGGTCATACCCGAAATAAAGCTTGAGGGCTTCCCGTGCTTCCTTAACTCCCATTTTCTAATACTTTAAACAAAAATACGCCAAAAACGCCTCTTTTCCTTTTGCCAAGCCCCTTATAAGCAAGAATAGCCCGGAAGTTTTTCCGGGCTATTCTTGCTTATAAGGGGCTTTAGTACGTCCTAAAAAATGGCATCTATAATAGCGGTCACTACGGACAACACCAGGCTAAATAAAATACCGGTTATCACGTCACTGATGTTGAACCCATCCAGCAGATAATCTGCCATGTACAGGATAATGACGTTGATGACCAGCAGAAACAAACCCAGCGTCAGAAACGTGATAGGGATGGTCAGGAACACCAGAATGGGTTTTACAAAGGCGTTCAAAATGGCGAGCACCAGGGCCAGTAGAATGGCACCGCTAATTCCGTCAATGGTTATGCTAGGGAAAAACTTAGCCAGCACCAGCACTACAATGCCGGTGATGATAATCCTGAGGATGAATCCCATAGGTATGGTGGTGGGTTAAATAGTAGATTCTAATCTTTTCTGAGATACGGCCATCCAGTTGCAGAGTTTGTAGAGGAGCCGCGCGCCCACGTTTCCGTTCCATTCACTGTCTCCGGGAGCCACTTCGCACAGGTCAAACCCGATGATCTCCCGGCCTGATTTCACCAATGCCTTGATCAGATACACCGCCTCTTCAAACTCAAACCCGCCGGGCACCGGGGTACCGGTAGCCGGGCAAAGCTTAGGATCTAACCCGTCAATGTCAAAGCTGATGTACACTTTCTGCGGCAACTGCGCGATGATCTTCTTGCACTGTTTGCGCCAGGAAGTACCCTCGTACATCTTGGTTTTGATCTTGCTGTCATAGAACGTGGTGATGCGTCCGTTAGATTGGTCTACCAACTCGGCCTCAGCCTGGCAAAGATCCCGTATTCCTACCTGCACCAGTTTTTTCACCTGCGGCAGCTTGAGGGCGTTGAACATGATAGAAGCGTGGGAGTACGTGAAGCCTTCGTAAGCGTCCCGTAAATCGGCGTGGGCGTCAATTTGCAGGATGCCGTATTCTTCGTGCTTTTCGGCTAGAGCGTGCATAAAACCCAATGGCGTACTGTGGTCTCCGCCCAGCACGCCCACCAGTTTGCCTTTCTCCAGATAGGCCAGGGTTTCTTTTTTAGACCACTGCAACAGTTCTTCGCCTTTTCGGTTTACTTCGGCCAACGTAAGATCAAAACGGTTGGGCTGACCCGGGCTGCCGGTTTCCAGCCAGTCAATATAGGCCTCGGTTTTCTCGCGCAGGCGTTGGCTTTCCTTCGCCCAATTTTCTGGCACCGCCGGCATGTGAATTCCCAGGTGCCAGGCGTTCGGTACTTCGGGGTCAAAAAGATCCAGCTGCGGAGAGGCATCGCGCACGGCAGCCGGGCCTTCGGCGGTACCTGCGTTGTAGGAAACCGTCACTTCCCACGGAATAGGGAAAATCACCACTTCAGATTCTTCTTCGGTAAACGGAAGTCCAAAAAGGCCGCTGCCTACATCCCCTACGCCATTCTGGTCAAATGAGGTAATTTTCTTGTGTTTGGAATCACACATGGTGGGCATGGTAATGCTCATAGTACTAGGCTTTAGAGGAAAGTAAATCTTTTACGAAATTAGGTAAGGCAAAGGCAGCTACGTGAATGTCTTCATTGTAATAGCGTAAGCCCTGCGCTTTGGTGAAGGCGGCGGCAGCTTCCTGGTCGAATTTCTTGGGATGCACGCTGCCTTTGGCACTGAACGAGAAACTCCAGGTTCCGGTAGGATACGTGGGAATGGCGGCCAGATAGCAGTGCACGTTGTCCTGCCCGAAAATGCCTTTATACGTATCATAGATCTCCACAAAAACCTTGGTATTGAACCGCGGCGACTCGCTTTGGGTAATCATCACGCCTTCAGCAGTAAGGCAACGGTGCACCTCTGCATAGAACTCGGCGGTAAACAAGCCCTCTCCCGGCCCCACTGGATCTGCGGAATCCACAATTATTAGATCAAAGGCTTCGTCTGCACATTCCTGAATGTATTTGATGCCGTCTTCTACCAGCAGTTTCAGTTTCGGGTGACCGAAGGCGCTGGCTGTTTCAGGTAGATGTGCTTGGCAGGCTTCAATCACCAGTTCATCAATCTCCACCAGCACCACTTCCTCAATGCTGTCGTGGCGAAGCAGTTCGCGCACGGTTCCGCCGTCTCCGCCGCCAATCACCAAGGCGCGTTTTACGTTGCCGTGGCTGAAGAACGGGACGTGCGTGATCATCTCGTGGTACACGTACTCGTCTTTCTGGGTGCACATGACCATGCCGTCCAGGGTAAGCATGTTGCCGTACGCCAACGTCTCAAACACCTCTACCTTCTGGTAAGGCGATTGCTTTTTGTATAACTGGTTTCCGGTGTGTTTTAGCGAAAGGGCGATGTTTTCGTCGCGTTCGGTAAACCAGACATCGCGGGTGATGCGCGGGATGGATGCCACCGGCTGGCCGGAATCGCGGGCTTCTACGGTGAAATCGGTGCGTTTGAGCAGGCTTTGCTGACCTCTCAGTAATTCCATGGAAGACCCGTGGCTGGCTTCAAACGCTTCTTTCAGGAATGTATAGGAAACCCAGGGATCTACCGAATCGCCGCAGGTGAACAAGTCCACAGCGGCATACCCATACTCGGGCCAGGTATGAATGGCCAAATGGCTTTCCTGGATGACCACCACGCCTGACACGCCATAAGGAGAAAAGTGGTGAAAGGTACTGTTGATGACCGTGGCACCGGCGGTTTCGGCGGCGGCCACCATGCTGTTCTCAATGTGCACCACATCGTTCATTAATTCTGGCGAGCAGTTGTAAAACTCCACCAGAATATGTCTTCCTAACGCGTCCATAAGGGTCTTTCTAAGTCAATTATTTGTTCAGACGCGCAAAGCAACAAAAAAGATACTGTATTGGAAAGTTAGTGGGTTCTTTCGTTTTAGGCTAAATCTTCTTATTGGGTTCAGTTCTAGGCTTTAGGCTCTGCCTGGAAGTGGCTTTTTTAGGGAGAATTTTCTCTAGGGAGGCGGTGGGTTTCCTGGGCTTTATTAGCTGGAGCAGCCTTTTGCTGTGCCCTTGGCAGTGCCGCTTACTGCGGAGGTGCAAGCTTCACGAGCTGTTCCCCTGGCTTTTCTGCTTTTCCCGTGGGTGCAAGTGCTGTATTGTTTCATAGCTTCCGCTAAGCGCTCACGGCCGCGGGGCCCCGTCTTCCCCGAGCGCACTGCCCTTTTGGCCGGGGAAGTCTTTCTCTCTTGGCGCATGTCTGTCCAGGGCCAAAAGCGAGGCGCGCTCGGGGAAGACTGGAACTGGGGAAAGTAAGTGAATCCGCGCCATCGTAGCGGTTCCTGGTTGTAATGCCCTTGTTCCCCTGCAAAAGCGTATTCCCTCCTGGGAGGGGTAAGGGTGGTTTTGGCGCTCCACTCATCTTCTTCTAAAGCGCATCAATCTCGCAATAGCGGTAAATTTTGAAGCTGTTTAGAGTTTTATGCCTGTTTTTATAAAAACAGGCATAAAAATACGGTACCAGCGGACGCTTACGGCAGTAAACAGGCAAACCTCTTGTTTTTGGATAGTTTTTATAAAAGTAGCCTAAAAACGATAGCGTAGGTGGATGCCTGCACCAGAGAAATTGCTTTGAATGCCAGTTTATGAAAACAGGCCATAAACAGGTTCTTTACCAACTTTACTTGGTAAGAAAATTATAGGAGCGGATGATCTCCAGAATCTTGATGAAGGTATTGGTGTCAAAAAACAGCAGCAGGGGCAATTCCACCAATTTAGAATTGTTGGTGAACTGGGTAATCACGGTGAACACCAGCGGCTGGAACAAGGGATGATCCGTGAAGATGCCTTTCAGTGATTCGGCAATATCATGCTTGGGGGCCACGGGCGGTGAGCCGTAGATACTAGCCTTCAAAATATTGGCCAACTGCGTGACCAGGGCACCGGTAATGATGTTGCTCACTTCCAGCAGCAAAGATTCCTGCATTTCGGTGAGCGGGTCGCTTCCTTTCACCGTCATGCCCAAACAGACCTTTGAGAGTTGCTCTACGTGCAGCTCAGAGAACAGCATGAGGGTGGAGCCGTTCAGTTCGCCTTTGATGTCTGACTGAATGAGGGTGTGCGAGTGCTCATACGCCCGTACAATCTTCAGAAGTTCTTCGGCCTCCATCAACTGCAGGTCTGGCACTTTCAACAAAACGCGGTCTTTTGCGATTGCTGCAAACGAGTCTGCTGCCCTGGCCAGGCCTATGTTCAGGATTTCTTTGATAATATCCCGCTCTAGTTCATTTACTTGAAGCTCCATGAATCAGGCTATAAAAATGTTGTTTGCCATGTAGTGCTTACCTTCTGGCAAGAAAGTAGCGGGTAATGGCGGCCACATCCAGCACCAGGCACACCTTGCCCGAGCCCAGAAGGGTCACCCCCGCATAAATTTCAATGGTATTGACCGGTTTGCTCAGGGCCTTGATCACAATGTCCTGCTGTCTGAGCAGTTTATCTACAATCAAGCCTAACTTCCGGTTATTATAGGTCACAATAATGATGTTCTGGGCATACCCAGCCAGATCGCTCTTCTTAACGCGGTACTCCGTGATATCTGTATTGAACAGCTCGCGCATGGAGACAATGGTAATGGTTTCGCCGTTGATGTCTGCCACCAGCAGTTCTCCCACCTCATGCAATTCCTGCGTAGGCAGCGCCACCACAGAATCTGTGTGCATGAGCGGAATGGCGTAAAAATTCTCCTCTACCTGGCAGAGCAACGCTCCTTTCACCGCGATGGACGTAGGCAGGAACAAGGTAAACGTGGTACCTTCCCCTTTCTTTGAATCCACCCTGATTCTGCCGCCAATAGAGTCTATGGCGTTTTTCACCACGTCTAGCCCCACGCCGCGGCCAGATACCTCCGTCACTTCCTTGGCCAACGAAAACCCGGGCTCAAACAGATAAGACAGCACCTCGGTATCGCGCAGGTCGTTGGCGGCATCGGCCGTCAGGAAGCCTCTCTGCACAATGGCACGTCTTACCTCTTCCTGATCTATGCCTTTGCCGTCATCAATCAATTTCAGAATAACCGTGTCACGGTCATTCTGGGCCGAAAGGATGACGTTCCCGTTGGGGGTTTTCTTGTTCTTCTTACGGACATCGGCCTTTTCTATCCCGTGCGAAATGGCGTTCCGCATGAGGTGCAACAATGAATCGGTGATGATCTGGAGGATGTTCCGGTCAATCTGAATGTCTGACCCGAATATCTCCAGGTTGATTTCTTTTTTCTCGGTCACCGCTATGTCCCGCACAATACGCGGAAACTTGTTGAACAGAGAACCCACATTCACCAGGCGGGCATCCATCACGCTGTACTGTATTTCTTCGGTAATACGGTACAGGTGCGCACTTACGTTCTTGAGATCATCGTGATCCAGCTCTTTGCCGATGGAGACAATCCGGTCGCGGTCAATGATCAACTCCCCTACCAGATTCATCAAATGGTCTAGTTTCTTGATCTGAATATAGATCAGGTCTGAGAGCGAGAGGTTTTTGGACGTGTAGTACTTCTGAACCTTTGACAGTTCAGAGGAACTATCGGCCTGGGTATTGATGATGATGTCCAGGTTCTTGAGCAAAGCCGGGCTGGGCTCTACCTCTTTGGGCCCGTCAATGCCGGTGATCATCTCGCCTAACAGGTCAATGCCGTCAAAAAGGACGGTTACCACCTCATCACTGAAACTAAGTTCCTTGTTCCGGATCAGGCCGAAAGCGGTTTCCAGTTTATGGGAAACATCGGCAATGGTTTCATATCCTATCGCTTTGGCGTTGGCTTTGAGGTTATGGAGTAACCTGAATACCTCGGCCAATACTTGTTCGTCTTCCGGGGTTTTCTCCAGATCACTGATGTGCCGGTTCAGCGCATCATAGTACTCGAGAGCCTCGGCTATAAATATCTCTTTATATTCCTGATCTCTCGACTTCATCCTACCATTTTCTGTTGGGGCACGTGTCTCCTGTTTCGGCCGGAGACAAACCGGTGCATGATGGAGTTTATCTGCCCTAAGGGGAAAACTCCACTCACCACCCCACTTTCTATGGCAGACTTGGCCATCCCGAAAATGGTGGAGGTTTCTTTATTCTGGGCAATCACCACCCCGCCCCTGTTTACTATCTCCCGGGCACCGGCGGTACCATCTTGTCCCATGCCGGTCATAATCACGCCCAGCACTTGCGCGTGCGCACATTGGGCGGCAGACTGCATGAGCACATCTACAGAAGGCGTGTCCATGGTGGTGCAGGGCTCCAGGCCTATGGAAAGTTGGTTTGGGTTCAAAGATCTTCTTTGCACCCGCATGTTCTGCCCACCGGGGGCAATCACAATAGATCCAGCAGATAATTCCATGCCCTCGTATCCTTCTTCCACCCGCCAGCTGGTGAATTTCTGCAACCGTTTGGCCAAGCGTTTGGTGAATTTTTCTGGCATGTGGACGGCAACCAACACCACCGCTGGTTGCAGAAGGTGCAGGTCTCTGACCAGGTACTCAATGGCCACCGAACCTCCCGTTGAAGCACCAATCACCACTACTGAAAGCGGCACTTTGGCCACCGGAGAAGAGGCCAACAAGGTGCTGGCATACTTTCCCCATCGGCCACCCGGCCGCTCAAAAGAGGTAGGGGCTGTGAATTCACCAGAAGAAACATTCACCAACTCCCTCAGTTTTGCCATGAGTTCCGCTTTTTCGACTTTTTGGCCCTTTCCAATTCCGGGAGTTGGGGCGTAAGCCCCAACTCTTTCAAAGGGAGGGGGCATGGAAAAAGCGTTTTGGGGCAGATTTTGAGAAACCATGAGTAAAATAGAAGATTTCTCGCCGTACACCCGGCGGAACAAGGGCACCCTGCCGCTCATGGTCAGGTGGTGTTGGGCCACGATCAGGTCTGGCTGAGAGGAAAATGCCTTCCGCAGCAATTCTTCCTGTGACTGGGCCGTATCTACCACCTCAAACTGAGGTTCGGCATCTATCATACCAGTAAGCACAAGCCTTGCGCGTACGGAGGAATCCCCAATTAAAACTCTGATTTTAGGTGACTGCACAGGGTGAGGGTGTGGTGCTGTTTTTGGCTTGTTTTTTCTATTCTTCCTTGAAAGCGTTGCTCAATGCTTCCAGCACTTTGTCTTCTGAGAAGGGCTTGATGATGTAATGCAAAGCGCCGTATTCGGCGGCTTCGTTCATGATCACTTCCTGGCCAACGGCACTTACAATCACCACTTTGATATCTGGGTTGTCCTGCTTGATTCCTTTGAGAACATCTAAACCGGTGTTGTCTGGCAAGATGACGTCAAGCGTTACCAGATCTGGAATTTTGTCTTTCGCCATCTGGAGGGCGGTTTTCCCGTCTGGGGCTTCGCCTACCACGTCATACCCGGCATCTAGCAGCATGTTTTTCAACATAGTGCGCATGTAGAAAGAATCGTCTACAATTAATATTCTTTTCTTATCTGTAATTTCCATAAGTAATTAGATCAAAAAATAAGCACTATGATTTTAACTGCAACACTTCTTCTGAGGTAAGGATTTTGTACATGTCCAGCACAATGATGAGCCGGTCTTCATGCTTGCCTATGCCTTCAATGAAGTTTTCATTGATGCTGATGTCCTGGATAAAAGAAGGCGCTTTGTCTATACTGGAAACGGGCAAGGTCAAAGACTGCGGCACCTCGTGCACAATAAAGCCCATGGTGTAGTCTTTGGCTTCCATCACCAGGGTATACGTATGCGGGGAAGTTGAACCGGAAGGGCGCTCAATGTGAAAGCGCTCTTCCAGATTCATGATGGCTATAATATCTCCCCTAATGTTGGATACTCCTTTTATAAAAGGAGGTGTTTTGGGCATGCGGGTGATCTCAGGGGTAATGGTTACCTCTTTCACCTGATCAATCCGGACGCCGTATTCTTCACTGCCCAACTTAAAGACAATAAGATGCACCTTCTCCTCTACTACCTTGTCCTTTTTATCTCGTATGTTCTGAGACTCCATTATTCCTGACCTCTGTTTTTAAGTGGCTTTTTGCCATTTAGTTTTCTGTCAAAGTCAACGTCATTGGCATCATCTCCCTGGTAAGAACGCTTACGGGCAGAAGGCACCGCCGTTAGTTTACGCGCGTTCCGGTTAGGGTAAACCAAATTGCCGTTTACAAGTTTGAAGGCCGAAATACTGATCTGGAGGTCATCGGCAATGTCATTCAGACGCTGGCTGGAAGTAGTCAATTCTTGCATGGAAGCTGAAAGTTGCTTTGCGGTTACCGCTACCTGTTGCGTACCGGTGGCGGTCTGTTCCGCAATGGCTACTACCTCTTCCACGTACTTCACTACATCGCCAATAGAGGTTTTCTGTACTTCCGTAGACACTAAGATGTCCTGGGCACTGCGCAGCGTCTCACCGCTGGAAGTGGCAATGTTCTTAAAGGCACCGGAGGCCTCAAACGTGGCATTCTTTCCTTTTAATACCCGGCCTTCCATGGTGGCAATAGCGGCGGCGGCAGAAGAGGTATCTTTCTTCACATCGTCTACCAGCGTGTTGATTTCACTCGCCGATTTCCGGGAGCCTTCGGCCAGCTTCCTGATTTCCTCGGCTACTACCGCGAAACCGCGTCCGGCTTCACCCGCTCTGGCCGCCTCAATGGCTGCGTTCAAAGCCAGCAGGTTGGTTTGCGCCGCAATGTCAGTGATTACTCCCAGTGATTTGGAGATCTCCTGGCTACGGGTGCTTAGTACTTCAATGGTTTTGGCAGTAAGGGCCGCAGAAGAAGAAATCTCTTCCATGTTGCGCACCACCTCGGCCACTGTTTTCAGACCCAACTGGGAAGTCTCTTCCCCCATGACCGCCGAACGGTTCACCACATCGGCTTTGTTCGCGGTCTCTTTGGTGGCCTTCATGATCTCTTCAATCAGTTTGAAGGCCTGGTCTGTTTTAAGGGCCTGGTTTTGGGCACCCTCGGCCATTTGTTGCATGGCCAGGGCTACGTCTACCGTTACCCGGTTCATCTCTAATCCTTTGCCCGCCATCTCTTCAGAAGACGAACCAACAATCAGGGACGAGTCATTGATTTCCCCTAACAGGGAATTCAGGTTGTCCACGGCCAGGTTCAGGGCATTAGACATGGCCAGAATATCACCGGCGGTATGAATTTCAACTCTTTGGGTTAAATCTCCCTCAGAGATAGAACGTACTACGCGGGATACTTCCAACACCGGTGTTACAATGGACTCTAACAAGTCATTCAAGGTATCTACCAGTTCTTTCCAGCTTCCAGATACACCATGCACGGTCGCGCGCTCGGTCAGTTTTCCTTCCACCCCGGCTACTCTGGCTACCCGGCTCACCTCTCCCGCCAAGCGGTTCAGGTCTTCCACCATGCTGTTGATGGTGTCGGCCAGATCGGCTAATTCGCCTTTGGCTTGCAGGGTCAGTTTTTGGGTTAAGTCACCTTTAGATACCGCCGTTACTACTTTCACGATGCCGCGCACCTGAGTGGTCAGGTTGGAGGCCATGATGTTCACATTATCGGTAAGGTCTTTCCAAACCCCGGCCACGTTCGGCACGGAAGCCTGGCCCCCTAAACGGCCTTCAGTACCTACCTCCAGCGCCACGCGGGTTACCTCCCCGGCGAAGATGTTGAGGGAGTCCACCATTTGGTTCAGGTTGTCCTTCAGCTCGGCTAACTCGCCCCGCACATTTACCGTGATTTTCTGGGTCAGGTCTCCTTTCGCTACGGCCGTTGCTACGTTGGCGATGTCCCGCACCTGAAGGGTCAGGTTGGAGGCCATGGTGTTCACGTTGTCGGTGAGGTCTTTCCAAACCCCGGCCACGTTCGGCACTTTGGCTTGTCCGCCCAGTCTTCCTTCGGTACCTACCTCCAGCGCAACGCGGGTTACCTCCCCCGCGAAGATGTTGAGGGAGTCCACCATCTGGTTTAAGATATCTTTCAGTTGAAGGATTTCACCCTTCACATTTACGGTCATTTTCTGGCTCAGGTCACCCTTCGCTACCGCGGTGGCCACGTTGGCGATGTCCCGTACCTGAGAGGTAAGGTTAGACGCCATGGAGTTCACATTGTCGGTCAGCATCTTCCAGGTTCCGGCCACGTTGGGCACGGCCGCCTGTCCGCCCAGTTTACCTTCAGTACCTACTTCCAAGGCCACCCGGGTTACCTCACCGGCGAAGATGTTGAGGGAGTCCACCATCTGGTTTAAGATGTTTTTCAGCTCTAAGAGCTCTCCTTTTACATCTACCGTGATTTTCTGGGTCAGGTCGCCTTTCGCCACGGCGGTGGCCACGTTGGCGATGTCCCGCACTTGCAGCGTCAGGTTAGACGCCATGGAGTTCACATTGTCCGTCAACTCTTTCCAGGTACCCCGTACTTTAGGCACGTTGGCCTGGCCGCCCAATTTACCTTCGGTTCCCACTTCTCTTGCTACCCGAGTTACCTCGTCAGCGAAGATGTTTAGGGAGTCCACCATCTGGTTCAGGTTGTTTTTCAATTCAAGGAGCTCGCCTTTCACGTCTACCGTGATTTTCTGGCTCAGGTCGCCCCTTGCTACCGCGGTGGCCACGTTGGCGATGTCCCGTACCTGAGAGGTAAGGTTACCGGCCATGTAGTTCACGTTCTCGGTAAGGTCTTTCCAAACCCCACCCACGTTCGGTACATTGGCCTGTCCACCCAAGATTCCCTCGGTACCCACCTCACGCGCCACGCGGGTTACCTCCCCGGCGAAGATATTGAGGGAGTCCACCATCTGGTTCAGGTTGTCCTTCAGTTGAAGGAGCTCGCCCTTCACGTCTACCGTGATCTTTTGGCTCAAATCGCCCCTTGCCACGGCGGTCGCCACGTTGGCGATATCCCGTACTTGCAGCGTCAGGTTGGACGCCATGGAGTTCACGTTATCGGTCAGGGCCTTCCAGGTACCAGCCACATTCGGCACGGCCGCCTGTCCGCCCAGTTTACCCTCAGTTCCTACCTCACGCGCCACGCGGGTCACCTCACCGGCGAAGATGTTGAGGGAGTCCACCATTTGGTTCAGGTTGTCCTTCAGTTGAAGGAGCTCGCCTTTCACATTTACTGTGATTTTTTGGCTCAGGTCGCCACGGGCTACCGCAGTCGCCACGTTGGCGATGTCCCGCACCTGAAGCGTCAGGTTAGATGCCATCGAGTTTACGTTATCCGTCAGCGCTTTCCAGGTACCGGCTACGTTAGGAACGGAGGCCTGGCCTCCCAATTTCCCTTCGGTTCCTACTTCCAGGGCCACCCGGGTAACTTCCCCAGCGAAGATATTCAAGGAATCCACCATTTGGTTTAGGTTGTCCTTCAGCTCAGCTAATTCGCCTTTTACCCCAACGGTGATCTTCTGGCTTAAGTCGCCACGTGCCACGGCGGTAGCCACGTTGGCAATATCTCTTACTTGCAGCGTCAGATTAGACGCCATGTAGTTCACGTTGTCGGTGAGGTCTTTCCAAACCCCGCCCACATTAGGTACAGAAGCCTGGCCACCTAATTTACCCTCGGTTCCTACCTCTCTCGCCACGCGGGTTACCTCCCCGGCGAAGATGTTCAACGAGTCCACCATCTGGTTCAGGTTGTCCTTTAGTTGAAGGAGCTCACCTTTCACATCCACGGTGATTTTCTGGGTCAAATCGCCTTTCGCCACGGCGGTGGCTACGTTGGCGATGTCCCGTACCTGCAGCGTCAGGTTAGACGCCATATAATTCACATTATCTGTCAGGTCTTTCCAAACCCCGCCTACATTCGGCACCGAGGCCTGGCCGCCTAATTTCCCTTCGGTACCTACCTCCAGCGCCACGCGGGTTACCTCGCCAGCGAAGATGTTGAGGGAGTCCACCATCTGGTTGAGCGAGTCTTTCAGTTGAAGGAGCTCTCCGTTTACATTTACCGTGATCTTCTGGCTCAACTCGCCCCGCGCCACGGCGGTGGCCACGTTGGCGATGTCCCGCACCTGAAGGGTCAGGTTGGAGGCCATGGAGTTCACGTTGTCGGTTAGTTCTTTCCAAACCCCGGCCACTTTGGGCACGTTGGCCTGGCCACCCAGGATTCCTTCGGTACCTACCTCACGCGCCACGCGGGTTACCTCATCGGCGAAGATGTTGAGGGAGTCCACCATCTGGTTCAGGTTGTCCTTCAGCTCGGCCAGCTCGCCTTTCACGTTCACCGTGATTTTCTGGGTCAGGTCGCCTTTCGCCACCGCGGTGGCCACGTTGGCGATGTCACGGAGCTGCGAGGTCAGGTTGGAGGCCATGGTGTTCACGTTGTCGGTGAGGTCTTTCCAAACCCCGCCTACGTTCGGCACTTTCGCCTGGCCGCCCAGTTTCCCCTCGGTACCCACCTCACGCGCCACGCGGGTCACCTCATCCCCGAAGATGTTGAGGGAGTCCACCATTTGGTTGATGTTCTCTTTGAGCTGAAGCATTTCGCCTTTCAGGTCTACGGTTACTTTCTGGTCCAGATTTCCCTGGGCCACGGCCGTGGTTACCTTGGCGATGTCCCGTACCTGAAGGGTCAGGTTAGAGGCCATCGCGTTTACGTTATCGGTGAGTTCTTTCCAGATACCGGCTACGTTGGGCACCGAGGCCTGGCCTCCCAGTTTCCCCTCGGTACCTACTTCCAGGGCCACCCGGGTTACCTCACCGGCAAACAGGTTCAGGTTGTCAATGGTACGGTTGATGGTTTCGGCCATGACCTTGAAGTCACCCGACACGGGAATCTGGAACGTCTCATCCAGGTTACCGCGGGAGATGTTCTTCAATACCTTGCCCACCTCCAACACCGGCACGGCGATGGAGTCTACCAGGCCGTTGATGTTGTTGATCATGTCTTTCCAGAAACCGGAGGCGCTCTCAGCAGAGGCACGGGCTTTCAGGTTTCCTTCTACCCCCGCTACCTTGGAGATCCGCGACACCTCACCGCCCACGCCCCCAATCATCTCCACCATGGAGTTGTAGGCTTCGGCTATTTCTGAGAAGATGTCGTTGTTCTGCTTGGTCAACCGCACCGAAACGTCTCCTTTTTTGAAGGCATCCAGGGCGTAGAGCACGCGGTTCAGTTGCTCATTGATATAGTCAGAATCCTGGTTCTGGGAAGTCTGGCGGGGAGAATTGCTTTTCCTGGCCTGATCTGAGGTTTCTGGCTCTGCCAGGGTTTTCCCGGTTCTTTCAGCTTGTTTCTCCAATGTTCTTCCTCCTACACGGGCTTTGGCGGGCGTAGTCTTTCCATTAGACGCACCTTTTACTTCAGCCAAAGGAGTGTCCATGACAGGAGTTGTCTCCTCCTGCGCGGGCGTATTCTCCTGTACTGGCGTTTCCTCAGGCGGTACTGCCACCGGGGTTTCTTCCGTCACGTTGGCAACGGCCTCCGTGGGCGGCGTTTCAGTGGGGGTTCCCGCCTCCGCCTTCCCGATCAGTTTATCCTTGTTGAGTTTTAAGTTTTTACCTAAAGCCATCTTATCTTTGAATTGAAGAGAATTTTATCTTCTGCGGCAATAAAGTTTGCCATTAATTTAATTTCAGGTGTCCACTACGGCAGACATCTTCGCAATTTACTAAAAATACCACACTTCTGAAAATGCGTTCGCTATGGAATAGTCACAAATTCTTTTGCCAGCCCCATATAATCTTTCGCCCCATAAGAAGAGGCGTCATAGTCCAGCACACTTTGCCCAAAGGAAGGGGCCTCGGCCAGTTTCACGTTCTGCCGGATGCGCTGCTGGAAGATATATTCGTCTACGTTCTCTTTCAGGTAGTCTTCAATCTCTGAACTCAGTTTGCGGCGCTTGTCATACATGACCACCACTATGCCCTTCACCTTCAGGGTTGAGTTCAGCGTTTTCTTTATCTGCTGCACCGTGTTCAGGATCTGCCCTAAGCCCTGTAGGGTGAGCACCTCCATTTGCAGCGGGATCAGGACTTCATGGGAGGCCACCAGGGCATTTACCGTCAAGAGCGACAGGGAAGGCGGGCAATCAATCAGTATGTAGTCATACCCTTTGGCCTCGCTCAGCATCTGCTGCAGAAAACGCTCCCGTTCCCCATGGTTTACCAGCGAGATCTCTACGTCTACCAACTCATTGGAACCCGGCGCAATGAAGAGGCCGCCGCTTTCCTGAATGCAGTCCGTCAGTTTATCCTTGCCGGTAAACACATCGGCGAGGGTGCTTTCAGGCTCCGTGATTCCCAGGGAATAAGAAAGATTGGCTTGAGGATCTAAATCGATTAACAACACGCGTTTGCCCAGTTTCTGCAGGGCGCTCCCCAGGTTTATGGTAGTGGTGGTTTTACCAGTACCTCCTTTTTGGTTGATGACCGATACGATAGTTGTTGCCATAGGTTGCATGAAAAAGAAAAAATATTTTCTGGTGTGGGACGAGGCCGCTAAACTACAAATAATTATAGGCCGGTTTTACGTTTTTAGCCTGTTTTCAGGAAAACAGCCCTAAAACAGCAGAACATGGCAAGCGTGTTTTCTCGTTTTCTGCCTGTTTTCAGAAAAAGAAGCCTAAAACAGCAGAACTATTCTCTATAAAGAACATGAAGCTTGCAGCTACCGGCCCGCAGGTTTTCCCAATTATATCCGTTAAAATGCAGGTGCGCAATGGAGGCCGGGCTGAAAGAAACCTCTTCATGCGCCAGCGAAGAGGCAAGAAAGGAAATGGTGGGGTTATGGCCAATCACCAGCAGCGTATCTACGTCGTTTCCCACGCCGTGCAGCAGGCTGAGCAGGTCCTGCTCGGCCCCGTAATAAATATCCCGCTCAAATTGCACCGGCACCTTGTGGCCCACCTCGCTGAGCAGGTGCTCCAGCGTCATGCGGGTTCTCACCGAGGAACTACATAAGACCAGTTCTGGTTGTAAGGATTGACTTCTCAGCCATTGGCCCGCCTCGCCCGCCCGCCGTTGCCCCAGAAGGGTGATTTCCCGGTCAAAATCTGTTTGCCCAATGGTTTTATCCGCCGCAGGGGCGTGGCGCATTAATAAGAGATTCTTCATGCGAACGTATACTTATAAACCTTTTTATCCCTCTAAGGTATATTCTTTTACCTCATTTGAACAACGGGTATAAAGATAGTGGTTGGATTGTCTCAAAAAATTACTACATCTTTGAAAAAATTTAGGGCCCTGCCCTGCTCTCTTCCCATATGATAAAAAACTTAGTAATTGTGGAGTCGCCGGCCAAGGCCAAGACCATTGAAGGGTACCTGGGGAAGGATTTCATTGTGAAATCCAGCTTTGGGCACGTGCGCGACCTCCCCAAAGACAACAATGCCATTGACATCAAGAACGGTTTCAAGCCCACCTACGTGGTCTCCGCCGATAAGCGGGAGGTGATCTCGCAACTGAAGAAATTAGCCAAGGAAGCCGAAGTGGTGTGGCTAGCGTCTGATGAGGACCGCGAGGGAGAAGCCATTTCCTGGCACTTATCAGAAGCCTTGAACCTGAGCGAGGCCAAGACGCGGCGCATTGTGTTCAGAGAAATCACGAAAAGTGCTATTCTTAACGCCATTGAAAACCCCAGAAGCATAGACGTGAACCTGGTAAACGCGCAGCAGGCCCGCCGGGTGCTTGATCGTTTGGTGGGCTTTGAGTTGAGCCCCGTGCTCTGGAAAAAAATCAAAACCGGGCTTTCGGCCGGACGCGTGCAGTCTGTGGCCGTGCGCGTGGTGGTGGAGCGCGAGCGCGAGATTGAACGCCACAAAGCCGTCTCTTCCTATAAAGTGGTGGCCCAGTTTGACGCGGGCGGCAAGCGCCTGGAAGCCGAACTGAACACGCGTTTCAAAACCCAGGCAGAGGCCGAAGACTTTTTGCAGCGCTGCATTGGTGCCGCCTATTCCATTGAAAGCCTGGAGAAAAAGCCCACCAAACGCAGCCCCGCGCCGCCGTTTACTACTTCCACCCTGCAGCAGGAAGCCAGCCGTAAGCTGTCCTTCTCGGTGGCGCAGACCATGCAGGTAGCCCAGCGTTTGTACGAGGCCGGAAAGATCTCCTACATGCGGACTGACTCGGTGAACCTGTCGCAGGATGCCATGACAGCCGCCGCCGCCGAGATTGCGCGCTCTTTTGGCGAAAACTACGTGAAAACGCGCCAGTACAAGACCAAGTCAAAATCTGCGCAGGAAGCCCACGAATCCATCCGGCCCACCGACTTTGCGGCCCTCCAGGTGAGCTCAGACCGCAATGAGCAACGGTTGTATGATTTGATCCGGAAACGGGCCATCGCCTCGCAGATGGCCGATGCCGAAATCGAGAAAACCACCGCCACCATTACCATCAGCGGCCAGCCCGAAAGATTGATCGCCACCGGCGAAGTCATTCGTTTTGAGGGTTTCCTGAAAGTGTACACCGAGTCAACCGATGACGAGGAAATGGCCGATGACGACGTGAAAGGCATGTTGCCGCCGTTGGCGGAAGGACAGTCGCTGGACTTACAGCGTCTGCAAGCCACCGAACGGTTCAGCCGTCCGGCTCCCCGCTACACCGAGGCCAGTTTGGTGAAGAAACTGGAAGAGATGGGCATCGGCCGTCCGTCTACCTACGCGCCTACCATTTCTACCATCCAGAAACGGGGCTACGTAGAAAAAGACAATCGGGAAGGAAAGGAACGGGCGTACCATGTGCTCACCCTGGAGAACGGCCAAATCTCTACCCAGAAGAAAACCGAGATGGCCGGGGCCGAGAAAGCCAAGCTTTTCCCTACGGACATAGCCATGGTAGTGACCGATTTTCTGGTAGCACATTTTGAAAGCGTGATCGACTATTCTTTCACGGCCAAGGTAGAGGAAGAATTTGATGAGATTGCCGCCGGTAAAAAGCAGTGGGATAAAATGTTGGACAACTTCTACTCAAGTTTCCATCAAACCATTGAAACCAGCGCCAGCGTAGAGCGCTCAACCGTGAGCGGTGCCCGCGAATTGGGGGTTGACCCGGTTTCAGGCATGAAGGTGATTGCCAAACTAGGGCGCTTCGGGCCCTACGTGCAGTTGGGCGAAGAGGTGGAAGGCACCGATGCCAAACCGGTGTACGCCAGCCTTAGAAAAGGTACCTTCATAGAGTCCATCACCTTAGAGCAAGCCCTGGAATTGTTCAAGTTACCGCGCGTGGTGGGTGAGTATGAAGGCAAGGACATGAAAGCCGCCATTGGTCGGTTTGGCCCGTACATTCAGCATAACAGCAAGTTCTATTCCCTGCCCAAAGACCTTGATCCCTTGTTGGTAACAGAGGCCGAAGCCATTGCTTTGATTGAGGCCAAACGCAAGTCTGACGCGGAGAAAATGATCAAAAATTTCCCCGAGAACCCAGAGGTTACGGTCTTGAACGGACGCTTCGGGCCTTATATCTGCGTGGGCAAGAAAAACGTGAAAATCCCGAAGGGTCAGGAACCGTCTGAGTTAACTTTGGAGCAATGCCTGGAATTAGCGGAAGCTACCCCGGACAAACCGACGCGCGGCGGCTTCAAGAAAAAAGCCGCCCCTGCCGCTGATGCTCCCGCTGCCAAGAAACCTGCGACCAAGAAAACGACTGGTACCACCAAAGCAGCAACCGCCAAGAAAACCACCACGAAAGCCACTACCGCTAAGAAAAAGGCCAGCTAAAGGGCGAGCCCTTAGTTTTAAGCGTACATGTTACTTAGATAAGCTCCGTTTTGAAGCTGTTTTATAAAAAGCAGCCCTGAAACGGAGTTTACCGTTTAAGCCCATATTACGTAGTTAAAGCGGTATTTCTAACTAAGTACGGAGACAGAATTACTTTATATTAATTTGTCATCCTGGAAGGATCTTATGGGCGAACTAGAATAGCTTTGATGGAGCGCTATTGCCGTTCGCGACCAAGATCCTTCCAGGATGAAGACAAAAGAGTATGTCAAACTAATTTTGTCCGCATACTTAGTTGAATTCACCCTATCATTCAATCACTCTTTCACTCATTATACCCATGAAACAGAAAATTGTGGTTTTGACTGGCGCCGGAATCAGCGCAGAGAGCGGGTTGGCAACCTTTAGGGATGCGAACGGCCTTTGGGAAGGACATGACGTGATGGAGGTTGCCTCGCCGGAAGGCTGGAGAAGAAACCCTGGGTTGGTGCTGGAGTTCTATAACCAACGTAGAAAAAGTGCCTTGGGCGTAGAACCCAATGCGGCTCACAAAGCCTTGGTTGACCTGGAGCAGAAGTTTGACGTGCACATCATTACCCAGAACGTAGATGATCTGCACGAAAGAGCCGGTTCGTCCAACATTCTGCACCTGCACGGGAAGCTATTTGAAAGTCGTAGCACCAAGGATGAAAACCTGATTTACCCCATGCCAGGCTGGGAGCTGAGTTTAGGCCATCTCTGCGAAAAAGGTTCTCAACTGCGGCCTAACATTGTCTGGTTCGGCGAGGCGGTGCCGCTCATTGAACAGGCCGCTCAGGAAACCATGACCGCCGATTACCTGCTCATCATCGGGACTTCTTTGCAAGTGTACCCGGCGGCGGGCCTTCTCTCCTACGCCCCGCATGATACGCCCATTTACCTCATTGACCCCAACGCACCGGCCGTGCCTCCTAAAAGGAACATCACCATCATACAGGAAAAAGCAACGGTTGGTGTTCCTGCTTTGGTGAAGAAACTGCTGGAAGAATAAGCGTTTTAGGGCTGTTTTCTGGAAAATGGGCGAAAAAGGAAGATACTTGGTAAGCAAGTCCCTGCCTTCTGCTAAGTGTATAAACCTACTAATTCTCCTAAATTCAACCAGTCCTGTCATCTTGGAAATATCTTGTGGGTGAACTAGAAAGGCGTTGAAGAAGAGCTATTCCCGTTCGCCCACAAGATCCTTTCAGGATGACAATGAAAGAGGAATAGTAATTCTCACTCACTCCGGCAATTCCCAAGCTTTTTCAGGATTATACCACAGCTCTTCCCCCCTAATTTCAAGCGGCGAAGCAAAGTTATTGTGGTACAGTTGACCGGTGCCCAGGCCTTGGGGCAAGGGGTTTGCCTGGTCTGCGGCGAACTGCGCAATGGCGTTCAGGCCGATGTTGGATTCCAGAGCCGAGGTGAGCCACCAGTCAATGCCTAAGGACGAGGCCACCTGTATCCATTCGCGGCTACTGAGAAGGCCTCCCACCAACGTGGGTTTTATGATAATGTACTGCGGCCGTATTTTATCCAGCAGATTCCACTTGTTTTCTTCGCCGTTGAGGCCAATCAATTCCTCGTCCAACGCAATAGGAATAGGCGAAACTTCGCACAAGAGCTGCATGGCATCGGGCTGACCCGCCTTAATGGGTTGTTCAATGGAATGGATGTGGTACTTGGCCAATTCCCGGAGTTTCTCTTCGGCCTCAAAGGTAGGGAACGCTCCGTTGGCATCTAACCTGAGCTCCAGTTCCTCTGGGCTGGCCACACGCCTGATTTCTCTTAGTATCTTCAGTTCCTGGGCAAAGTGGAGGCCGCCAATCTTCAGCTTCAGGCACTTGAAACCCGCCCCCATCTTTTTCAGAATCTGCTCCCGCATAAAGGCCGAGTCCCCCATCCAGATAAGGCCATTGATTTTGATGCCTTCTTCTGAACGGGAGAAGGCATTTTTATAAAGAATACGATTGGCTCCGCGCAGGTAATCTACCCAGGCGGTTTCAGAAGCAAAGCAGATAGACGGCCATTCCACCAGAGAATTCCAGAAGTTGGCTCCTTCTTCGGCGTTTGGGTCTTCAATGCGCAGGGCATTGTACTGGGTGCAGAGTCTTTCCAGCAGCACAGGAAAATCTGGGGAGTATTCTGGGCTGAGGCCCGGCAGCGGAGAGCACTCTCCCCAGCCCTGCACCTCGGGGTTATCAGAGTGGTGCAACCGCAGGTAATGGGCCTGGTGGGTTTTCATGGCACCGCGCGACGTACGGGCATCAAATTTGAAGGCGAGTTCCCGGCTAAAAGGCGTTAAAACGAAGGGCATAGAAGGTTTATAGAGCAAGTGAAGGTACAACCTTTCGGCCTAAAAGTAGTTTAGAAGGGATAAATACGTAGAAACCACATGTCTTTCCCTACTCCTGTCGGCTTTCAAAGTTTGCTGTCCCGCTACCAGCACATACGGGCGCAAACCGAAAAAATATGCACCCCGCTCACCCCCGAAGATACCGTCATGCAACCCATGGCAGATGTGAGTCCGCCCAAATGGCATCTGGGGCATACCACCTGGTTCTTTGAGACCTTTATCCTGTTGCCGCACCTGCCTGGCTACCAGGTTTTTCATCCGCAGTATGCCTTTCTGTTCAACTCGTACTACAACAGCATGGGCAGCCGCATTGCCCGCTCAGACCGTGGCACGCTGTCCCGCCCACCCCTGGAAGACATTTACGCCTACCGTCGGCACGTAGACGAAGGAATGGAGAAAGCTTTAAGGGACAAGCAGCTTTTACAGGATGCTTCGCTGAATGCCGTGCTGGAACTGGGCCTGCAGCATGAGCAACAGCACCAGGAACTACTGGTCACCGATATCAAGTACATTCTGAGCTGCAATCCCTTGCTGCCGGCGTACCTGCCCAAACCCGAGGCTGTTTCAAGTGTCTTTTCCGGAAAACAGCCCCAAAACGAGTGGTGCACCGTGACGGCCGGTATGTACACCATCGGCTTTCAGGGCACAGGATTCTGCTTTGACAATGAATTGCTGGCGCACCCGGTGTATGTAGCAGAATTTCAGGCGCGGCGCACGCTGGTGACCAATGCAGAATACCTCTCTTTTATAGAAGCGGGCGGCTACGCCGAATTCAAATACTGGTTGGACGAAGGCTGGCAACTCTGCCAGCAACAGCGGTGGCAAGCCCCGCTGTATTGGATTGAACTGGACAATGAATGGTGGCACTTCACCTTACACGGGTTAGAGAAAATTGACCTTGAGGCTCCGGTCACCCATATCAGTTTCTATGAGGCTTTGGCATACGCGAATTGGTCGGGGCACCGGTTGCTTACCGAGTTTGAGTGGGAGGCGCTGGCGCAGCTGCACGCCCATCCTGTAGAGGAAGGAAACTTTCTGGAAAGCGGCATGTACCAACCGGTGACAGCAACCCAAGCTGAAAAGACACAACCAGTGGCGCAGCTTTTGGGTACTACCTGGGAGTGGACGTATAGCGGGTATTTCCCGTATCCTGGGTTTGAAACCGCTCCCGGGGCTATTGGGGAATACAACGGGAAGTTCATGGTGAACCAGATGGTGCTCAGGGGCGGTTCCTGCGCCACGCCGCAAAGCCACATCCGGCCCACGTACCGTAACTTTTTCCCTGCCGACAAACGCTGGCAGTTTACTGGTATTCGGCTTGCCAAAAGATAATTCAAGCAAAAATCTATGACCTCCACCTCTACCCATGACCGCCTGATTAACCTGTTGCCCACCCGCCTGTCTGACGATAACGGGCTGGCGCAGGACGTCATGCAAGGCTTGAGCCAAAGCCCCAAAAAGCTCTCCTCCAGATTCTTTTATGACGCCAAAGGCAGTCAGCTGTTCCAGCAGATTATGGAATTGCCGGAGTATTACCTGACCAAGCTGGAGCACCAGATTCTGTCAAAGCAACGGAAGGAAATCCTCTTCGCCATTGACACCCACACCCCATTTCAACTGGTAGATTTAGGGGCCGGAGACGCCTATAAAACCAAACTGCTGCTCTCTGAACTGGTGGCCTCCAAAGCGAATTTCTCCTATGTGCCGCTGGATATTTCTGAAGACCAGCTCAGCCTGCTGCTGGAAGACATGCACCACCGCTGGCCCTCTTTACCGGTGAAGGCGCTGGCCGCCGAATACTTCCAGGGCTTGGAATGGCTCAACCAGAACGAACGGCAACGCAAGGTGGTGCTGTTCCTGGGCTCCAACATAGGCAACTTTGATTTGCCCGAGGCGAAGAAGTTTTTGTGCACCCTCCGGCAAAGCCTGAACCCCGAAGATTCTTTCCTTTTAGGCCTGGATTTGAAAAAAGACCCCGAAAAGATACGGCGCGCCTATGACGATGCCGCCGGTGTCACCTCGGCCTTCAACCTGAACCTGCTGCACCGCATCAACAAAGAACTCCACGCTAATTTTGACCTGGACGAATTCCAGCATTTCGCCGAATATGACCCACTGGAAGGCACCATGCGCAGTTTCCTCATCAGCCGCAAAGCCCAGGAAGTACACCTTGGTGCCTTGAACCAGACCTTCCACTTTGAAGCCTGGGAGGCCATCCATACCGAGAACTCCTACAAATTCTCTCTAAAGCAAGTGGAGGAAATGGCCCACTCCTGCGGATTCACCGTGCAGGACGTGTTCACAGACCCCAGCCACGGCTTCGCCGATGTGCTGCTACGGCCGGTATCTTAGATGTAGCAAGCGCTATCAGCAGAATCCAGGTATTCCCCTTGTGGTGGCCCAAGACGGTAACCAACGCAATGGGCTGCTGGAAGAAAATACGCATCAAAGTGAGTAATGCTGATCATTGGTTTTTAGCGGCAAAAGCAAAGGGCAACCGCAAGGGTTGCCCCCTATAGTTAAAGCCAGTAACGATTCTTACCCCCAGAAACACCTGGTTATGATTTACATGGTAGGCAGGTGTGAGCCATTTCCACACGCCAGCTGTGGCTCTTAGATGGTTACAAAGGTTTGAATTGTCTTGAGCAGAAAGAGAAAATAGCCGTAGCTTTGCGGCCTGTTTAAAAATTTGCCCGTGATTTTCTCCGCTCAATACCGCGAACATTATAAAAATACTTTCTGGCTGGCCTACCCGGTGGTTCTAAGCCAACTGGGCCATATTCTGGTGAGCGTGGCAGACAGCGTGATGGCCGGTAGAATAGGAACAGCGCAGTTAGCGGCGGCCTCGTTGGGGAACAGCATCTTCACCATTACGCTGGTGTTCGGGCTGGGCATTTCGTTTAGTATGACACCTTTGGTGGCCCGTGCCGATGGCCGGAAAAACCATACCCGCATCGCTTTGGTGCTGCTCAACGGGCTCATCCTGAATACTGCCATCGGCGTACTGCTCTTTCTGGCCTTCTGGGGTCTCTCCCCGCTCATCGCGTACCTGAACCAGCCCGAAGAAGTGGTGCGGTTGGCCATTCCGTACGTGAATATCCTGTTTCTCTCCATGGTGCCACTCATGGTGTTTCAGGCGTTCAAGCAGTTTGCCGAGGGCCTGTCGCTCACCAAACAATCTATGTACATCTCCATCCTGGCCAACGTGGTGAACGTGGGACTGAACTACGTGCTCATCTACGGGAAACTGGGCTTCCCCGCCCTGGGTCTGAACGGAGCGGCCTGGGCCACGCTCATCTCGCGGGTGCTCATGGCCATCATGATGGCGGTGTTTGTCCTTTACGCCCGTAGGTTTGCGCGTTATCGCCAGTACCTGAACCTGCAGCATATTTCCTGGACGCACATGACCCGCATGTTCAAGATTGGCCTGCCTATCTCTTTGCAGATGATCTTTGAGATGGGCGCGTTCAGTTTTTCGGCGGTGATGATTGGCTGGGTAGGCGCGCGCGACCTGGCGGCGCACCAGATAGCCCTCAACGTGGCCTCGGTGACGTACATGATGGCCAGCGGAATCTCGGCGGCCGCCACCATACGGGTAGGCAAACTGCGCGGCACCGGCGATTTACACGGCGCGCACATGGCGGGGCACAGCAGCCTTGTCCTGGGGGCTTTGTTCATGGCTACCAGTGCCACCCTCATCATTCTTTGCAAAGACCTTATCCCGCATTTCTACGTGGAAGACGTGGCCGTACATGCGCTGGCGTCCCAGCTGCTCATTATTGCGGCGGTTTTCCAGTTGTCAGACGGGGTACAGGTAGTGGGCTTAGGCGCGTTGCGCGGGCTTGAAGACGTGAAAGTACCCAGCATGATTTCCTTGTTCTCGTATTGGCTCATTGCCTTGCCCATGGGGTTTGCCCTGGGTTTCTGGCTGGAGTTAGGAGCCGTGGGCATCTGGCTGGGGCTGCTCACCGGGTTAACCATTGCCGCCTTGTTGCTGTTTTTCCGGTTTAAGAAATTGAGTCCGCAATAATTTTTTTTATAACTTAGTTGTGAGAGAAGAAACTCCTTTTGCCCAGGAGTGTGTTACCGAAGCAGCTATGTCATTTCTATTCTTGCCCCTTTGGATAAGTGCGCTGTTTTTTGCCCCTTTTCCTGAAACTAGCCCCAAAACGGTTGCCTTGACTAACATCCCCTGGACGGTGCAGAAACGCCTCACCTGGGATGATTTTGCCGGCAGTCCCGCGCCCACCAACAAACACCACGCGCTTACCTCCACCAACATGGAGATGAAGGTTAAGTGCGAGAACAACAAGCTGAAGTTTAAAGTGGAGGCCGTTTTCAACCCCAAAGAATCCTGGACGCGCAACAAAACCTCTGTCCTGCTGCTGGCCCATGAGCAGCTTCACTTTGATTTAACCGAACTGCACGCCCGTATGCTACGCAAGCGCCTGGCCGAACTCCCCAATGCCTGCAACCGCGGGGCCGCCGACCTGAACAAATATGCCTCTGAAGCCTTCAACAACTGGCACAAAGAGCAGGATCTCTACGACTCTGAGAGCCGCCACGGCCTGGACAAAGAACAGCAAATGGAATGGATCGCCTCGGTGGAAGTCCGCTTGAAGCAATTGGAGGCTTATAGGTAGTTGTTAGTTGTCAGTTGTTAGTTGTTGGTTTTTAGTGTGTTTTTCAAAAAAGAAGTTGTTTAGAGTTTCCTGCCTGTTTCATAAAAACAGGCAGGAAACGGCGGCACAGGCAGCTGCTTGCGGCCGTGTACAGATAAACCATCTGTTTAAGGCCTGTTTTTATGAAAGTAGCCTAAAAACGACAGCCCAGGCAGACGCTTGCACCAGGGTAATTGCTCTAAATACCGGTTTTTGAAAAACTCTAAACAGGTTCAAGCTATTAAAACAACATTCCAATAAGTAGCAAGACAAATTAAACTATCTACTTTGTCATCCTGAAAGGATCTTGTGGGCGAACTAGAAAAGCTGTAAATAAACGCCATTGCCGTTCGCTACCAAGATCTTTCTAAGATGACAAAAGATAAGAAGGAATAATTATTTTTGTCTTAGTACTTATTATAGTAGAGCCTGGCAGTTGTTGTTTCTGCCAGGCTCTTCACCTGTAAAGGATAATTGATTCTACGCTACTAACAACTAAAAACCAACAACTGACAACTACAGCTTCTCCAAATCTCTGGGTGCTGGGCCGGCCACTACTTTTCCGTAGGGGTCAAAGCGGGAGCCGTGGCAGGGGCAATCCCAGGAGTTCTCCAGGTTGTTCCAGTGCACAACGCACCCCAAGTGCGTACACACCGCCGAACATTCATGGCGGGCACCTTGGGCATCACAGTAGACGGCTACTTTACCTACCCCTTTCTGCACCACCATGCCGGTGCCGGGGGCAATCACTTCCTCCTCTTTGTGGCCCGGTTTTACCCAGTCCAGGTACTGACCGGCCACGTTCAAGTTCTCTTTCAGGAATTCCTTGGCCGAATCGGTGGAGAAGGTCACGCGGCCGGGGTCATACAGCATCTCCCAGGGGTTGACGCGTGCACAGATTAAATCCGAGATCAGAATGCCCGCAATGGTGCCGTGGGTCATGCCGTGGCCCGAGTCGCCGGTGGCGATGTAGACGCTCTTGCTGTCGCCGGGGTTACGGCCAATGAATCCCATGTAATCCACGGGCTCCATCACCTGACCAGACCAGCGGAACACCACATCCTGCACCATCGGGAATTTCTGGCGCGTCCAGTCTTCCAGGCAGGCAAACCGTTCGCTTTCATCGCCGTTGCTTTGACCGGTTTTATGGTCTTCGCCCCCCACAATCAGAATCTGGGAGTCAAGGTTCTCTTCCCCGGCCACCGTGCCCAGACGCACATAATGGTAAGGATCAGAATCGTCCCAATACAGGGCGGTAGGCACGCTGCCGGTGGGCACCCGCGCGCCAATCACGTAGGTGCGGTACGGGGCCTGCTTGGTGTGCATGGTCACCTGGTCATTCACCGGCGTATTGGTACACACCACCAGATGATTGGCCGTGACAGCAAAACCTGCATCTGTTATGGCCCGGTGCACGCTGCCGGTATCAAATTCTTGGACGTGGCTGTTGGTGTAGATCTCCCCGCCGTGTTCCAGAATGTAGCGACTGAGAGCGGCCAGGTATTTTACGGGATGAAACTGCGCCTGGTGCGCGAATTCCAGACAAGGGCCTTCGCTCACGCTAAGCAAGGGGCCATGTTTGAGTTTCACCACGTCTTTGATGCCCAATTCACGGCAAGCGTTCAGCTCCTGATCCAGTTGATCCTCGGTGTCAGTGGCCCCCAGAAACAGGTAACCCGGCACGTATTCAAAATCGCACTGGATGTTTTCGTCCCTGACAATCTGCTCAATCTTATGGATGGCATCGCGGTGGCTTTCATAGGCCAGCAGGGCCTGCGCTTTCCCGAAGACCTTGATCAACGTAGAAAAACGGTCGTCCAGGGCCCAGGAAAGGTGCGCGGTGGTACGGCTGGTTTCCCCGCCGCAGATTTCACCGGCGTCCAGCACAACTACTTTCTTTCCTTCCTTGCAGAGTAAATAAGCGGTGGTCAGCCCAGAGATACCCGCCCCCACCACACAAACATCCGTGGAAATATTGCTGTCAAGCGTTGGGGTTAGGGGCATCTCCACGCCCGGCTGCCAAACCGATAAAGTGGTACCTGTATTGTTTTTCATAGTCTGTGGGTTTCTGGATAAAAGCCGCTCCGTTGCAAGAACCGGTTCTTTGGATACGCGGCCTTGCTCCAGAGGTTTCTACGGAGTCACAACCGTATTTGCCCCTTTGTGGCCGAGCCCTTATCTTAGGCCCAAAACAATGGAAAACAAAATCACCTGGGAGCAGTTCACGGCCGTAGAGCTACGGGCTGGCACCGTTGTGCGGGCTGAGGCTTTCCCTGAGGCGCGCAAACCCGCCTATAAACTCTGGGTAGACCTGGGGGAACTGGGAATAAAAAAATCGAGCGCCCAGATTACGTGCCGCTATACGTTAGAAGAAGTGGTGGGACAGCAAGTGATCTGCGTCACCAACTTCCCTGCCAAACAGATAGGGCCCTGGCTTTCAGAGATTCTGGTGACGGGATTTGAAGACGAGGAAGGGAACATTGTCTTAGCCCAGCCGCAGGCACAAGTGCCTAATGGCAAGAAGCTTATCTAATCATTCTTTTCACTTTGCTTTGTATGGTGGTCAGAGTATCTGCCGAAGACATTTTCCTGAATTTGGTTAGCCCCGTCTTTGCCGTGTCTGGTGGTGCAGCCTGTACAGAATCAGCCACTGCCACCTTGGCGGTCAACTTCGCCTCCCGTAAACTCAGGCTGTCCAAAACATCTTCATAGATCTTGTCCAGCAGGGCGGGGTTGGAGAGATAAAAGTCGTAGCTGTGCTTGAAGGCACTATCTGAGACGGCATGGCGTTTTAAGATACGTTTGTGGGCCTCGCGGTACGCCACCCGCGACGTGTCATAGTTGGGGATGGTTCGGCCAATGGCCGCCTCGGTGAGGTGCACGTCTATCATGATCCTGGTCATCTGCTCCTCAGAAATCAAATCGGCGGGCTTCGCGGGCTCAGGGGTACAGGCCAGCATCACCAGCGGGAGTAACAGGAGGCACAAACGTTTTTTCACGCGGTTGTTGTAAGTTTGGGTAATTTTAACGGGGCGCAACTCTTTAGCAGGCATGAAAGACTTGGTCAGGAAGCTACGAAAGTACGAGATACGGATTAGAAAGGCAATTGACACCCAGATGCAGGGCGACTTCAAATCTGTCTTCAAAAGCTCTGGCCTGGAGTTCGATGACGTGCGCTCCTACCAGTACGGTGACGATGTGCGTTCCATTGACTGGAACGTATCGGCCAAGGGCCACGGTATCTTTGTCAAGACCTACCGCGAAGAAAAAGAACAGAACGTTTTCCTGCTGATAGACGTGAGCGGGTCTCACTCCTTGGGTACCCCGGGGGCGCAGAAGATGGACATTGGCAAAGAGATTGGCGGCATTCTGGCCCTGTCGGCGCTGGAACAGGGCAGCCAACTGGGCATGATCTGCTTCAGCGACGGCAAAGAGCGCTACCTGAAACCCGGCAAAGGCAACGAGCACGCCTACAGCCTCATCAAAACGCTGGCGGTCTTGCAGCCCCAATCCCTGAAAACCAACATTGGGGCCGGTATCAAGCTCTGCCTGAACGTGGTCAAGCGCAAAAGCATCATCATCCTGATCTCTGATTTTATTGACCTCAACTATGAGCGGGAACTGATCATGCTGGCCAAAAAACATGACCTCATTGTGCTGCAACTCATGGACAAACGCGAGATTGATTTCCCAAAACTGGGTATTATTCCGCTGCAGGACAAAGAAACCGGCAAAACCATCTGGGTGAATACGTCTTCCAGGGAGTTCAGGGAACGGTACCTGCTCCCCTACGCCCAGAACCAGGAAAGGCTGGCGAAACTGTGCCGCCAATACCAGGCCGATTTCCTTCCTATTTTTGTGGAGCAGGATTATGTGCCCCAGTTGGTGCATCTGTTCAAGGCCCGCAACAAGATCATGAAACGGAGTTCCTAAGCATAGCTTCTCTCCGTTTTGGGCCTACTTTTACCAAAACAAGCCCAAAACAGAGCAATAATCAGTAAACACAAAAGAAGCTGATCCTTTGGATTGGCTCACAACCTAGAATTGAATTTGCTTCCATCATTAATAAAAAGAACAGGCTGGCTTTTCTGCTGTCTGTTTCCCTTTGTCTGCCAAGCCCAATTCCCGGCCATTACGGTGGAGGGATTTTTCCTGCGCGATTCTGTGGAAATAGGCCAATCTGTGAAATACGTGCTGCTTTCCAGGCACGCCCCCCAGGCCGAAGTGGTTTTCCCCGACACCTCGGCGGGGTTCTCTCCTTTTGAAGTGGTCAGGAAAGACTTCTACCCCACCCGCACCGTGCAGGGCATCAGCACAGACAGCACACTCTACACGCTGCGCACCTTCAGCCTGAAACCGGTGCAGACGCTGCAATTGACGGCCCAACTGTTCCATAACGGCGATACCCTGCACCTCACAACGGCCCGTGATACCGTGTTCCTGATCCAAAACGTAGCACTGGTAAAAGACCCGCTTCCGCTTCAATCTACCACGCACCTGCAACCGGTTCCGGAGCAATTCAATTACTTGTACTGGCTCATGGGGGCCGTGGCGGCCGCTATTCTCATTGGCGGCGTCTGGGGCTTGTTTGGGAAAGGCATTAACTTGCGGTACAAACTGTACGTGCTCCAGAAAGACCAAGCGCAGTTCCAGTCCCGGTTCCAGACGTCCAAAGAGCGTTTTCTGCGGGGTAAAACCTTAGATCAACTAGAACGCGCCATTATCTTATGGAAGAACTACTTAACCAAGCTGGAAGACACCGCCATTAACTCGTTTACCACCAAAGAGATTGTTTCCTATTATGAAGAAGACGAACGGGTGAGCAATGCCCTTAAAGTGTGTGACCGCGCCATCTACGGCAATATTATCTCAGAGAATGAAAGCGAGGAAACCGACTCTCTGAACCAATTAGCCGATTTCGCCGCGAACCGTTATGTTTTAATCAGAGACTCCCTGCGCCATGTGGCAAACACCCGCTGATTTCTCCTGGCTGAACCTGAGCTGGTTCTCGTGGCAAACCTGGCAGTCATTTGAATGGGCCAACCCTGGGTTTCTGTACGCGCTCCTGGGCGTGCCGCTGCTGTTTCTGCTGCGCTGGCTTTTGCACGTGCGGTTCCGGAAGAAAATGGACGTGGCGCTGTTTGCGGGAGATGTCACCTGGCACTGGACTAGCATTCTGCGCTACGTTCCAGACGTGGTGTTCGGGCTGTTCCTGATGCTGGTGTTGGTGGCCCTGGCCCGGCCCCAGAAGACCGATGAAACCGTAGAACTCTCCGCCGAGGGCATTGACATTGTGCTGGTCATGGACGTATCGGGCTCCATGGAATTGACGGATTTTCTCCCCAATCGGCTGGAAGCCGCCAAGGAAGTGGCCCTGCAGTTTGTGAACGGCCGGGTGCAGGACAGAATTGGGTTGGTGGTTTTTGCCGGCCGCGCCTTTTCCCTGGCCCCACTCACCACCGATTACGAGATGATACGGGAAAGCATCAGAAACATTCAACTGGGGATGGTTTCTGAAGACGGCACCGCCATTGGCAGCGCGCTGGCCGTAGCCATTAACCGGCTGCGCGATTCCAAAGCCAAGTCAAAGGTCTGCATTCTGATCAGTGACGGCGAGAATACCGCCGGAAGCTTAGACCCTGAACTAGCGGCTCAGTTGGCGCACGCCTTCCATTTAAAGCTGTACACCGTGGGCATTGGGCGCGAGGGAACCGTCTTGCTGGAGGCTGACTCCACAGGCCAGATGGCGTCCATCCAAACCGGCCTGGAAGAGAAAACACTGCGGCAGTTGGCTTCTTTGTCTGAGGGGCAGTTCTTTCGGGCGCAGGATGCCAATGCCCTTTCGCAGATCTTCCAGCGCATCAACAGCCTGGAGAAAACCGAGATAAAAGAAACCCGCTACCGCGATACCAAAGATTATTACCAGATATATTTGCGCTGGGCCCTGGTGCTGCTGTTGCTGTGGCTCTTGCTCAAGAACACCTTTTTCACCAATGCGTTAGAAGACTGAGTTTGGTTGCTGGTTGTTAGTTATCAGTTTTTAGTTGTTAGTTGTCAGTTTAATAAGGCTTGCCTACTTTTTCTTTTGCTAAGTAGCAGGACAAATTAAAAATCTATTTTGTCTTCTTGAAAGGATCTTGTGGGCGAACTGGCAAAGCTGTAAATAACGCCATTGCCAGTTCGCCCACAAGATCCTTTCAGGAGGATACAGAGAGGAGAAGATATAGTTATTTCTGTCTAATTACTTATCATGACAATTCAAGAGAACATCCAGGATTTCCAGAGACGGTTGCACGGGACTAACTGCCAGTTGATTGCCGTTTCTAAAACCCATCCTGTAGAACTGATCCAGGAAGCCTACGATGGCGGACAGCGGGCCTTCGGCGAAAACAAGGCGCAGGAAATGAAGGACAAACAACCGCAGCTTCCGTCAGATGTGGAGTGGCACATGATCGGGCACCTGCAAACCAACAAGGTAAAATACATTGCACCGTTTGTACGCCTCATCCAGTCGGTAGACAGTTTGCGTTTGTTGCAGGAAATCAACAAACAAGCCCAAAAACACCACCGCGTCATTGATTGCCTGTTGCAGTTCTACATTGCCGAGGAGGAAACCAAATTCGGCCTGGATTTGGAAGAAGCCAGGCAAATTCTTCGTTCAGAGGATTTCGCCGTTCTAAATAATGTACGCATTTGCGGGGTCATGGGTGTGGCGACCAATACCGAAGATGAGCAACACCTGCAACGGGAATTCGCCCGCCTGCGTGGTTACTTTGAGGCATTGCAACAGGAATTTTTCAAGGATGCCCCTCATTTCAAGGAAATTTCCATGGGCATGAGCTCAGATTACAGACTAGCTATTGCCGAGGGCAGTACCATGATTAGGGTGGGCAGTGCTATCTTTGGTCACCGAGACTATTCAGTGACACCATAACTTTTAACCTGATTTTCAAAAATGACCATTAAAACGATATTAATCCTTGGTGCCTTGTTAAGCGGATTGGGCGTGATGATTGGAGCCTTCGGGGCGCATGGCTTAGCCAAACTGCTCACCGAAACCGGCCGCACTGAAACGTTTGAGACGGCTGTGAAGTACCAGATGTACCATGCCCTGGGCTTGCTGCTGGTGGGCATCTTGATGACGCAGTTCCCGGCGGCTACTGGCATGCGCCTTTCTGGTCTCTGCTTTCTCATAGGTATCCTTATCTTTTCCGGCTCCTTGTACATCCTTTGCCTCACGGGCATTAAGTGGATGGGTGCCATCACTCCCATTGGCGGCCTGTTCTTGATTGGCGGTTGGCTGAATCTGGTGTGGGCTTTGGTGAAAAATCAGCCTTAATTCCTCTTCCTTACTACTCTAATTTGGTTGGTTAAGCGGCTTCTTTAGGGAGATTGGTAGGTGCACGCCTTCTGCTGTTGCCTTGGCTTGTCCGCTTTTGGCGTGGGTGCAAGTGCTGTATTGTTTCATCTGTTCCGGTATGCGCTCACGGCCGCGAGGCCCCGTCTTCCCCTCTCGCACTGCCCTTTCGGCCTGGGAAGTTCTCTTCTCTTAGCTAATGTCTGTCTAGGGCCAAAAGCGAGGCGCGCTCGGGGAAGACTGGAAAGGGGAAAGTAGTAAATCCGTGTAACGGTTATTGGTTGCATTACCTTTATTCCCCAACAAAGGCATATTCTCCTCTCCTTGGCTAATCTTGCAGGGAAAAATGAGCGTTAATTATATTCTGAGAATTCTAAAGAATCAGACTGTAAGTAATCGCTCTTTCGGAGTTCCACTCCGAAAGCACTCGGTCGGGGAGTTCCACTCCCCTTCTTTTGCCCGTGGCTCCCGGCGGAGTGGAACTCCGCAGCAGGCAGGTTCGGGAGTAGAACTCCCGAACAGCTGGAAAAGACTCTACCGCGCATTCCTTTCTTCTGCAAAGGCATATTCCCCTCCTCAGAGGGGTTGGGGTGGGTTTTGGCGCCCCACCATCTCCTAAGAGTATAATCACAACAAAAACGCCTCTCCGGCCATTGCAAGAGAGGCGTTTTTGTTGTGTTTTGGCCAAAACACAACAAAAACGCTAGTTAGCCGCGGCAATTGTGGTCACAATCATGACCTGCGCATTGCCTTGTATGGCATTTGACTCAACGGTAATGACTTTGTTTTGCTTCCCACGCTTACCCGCGCTGTCAAATTTAGCGGTGATGGAAGCTGTTTCGCCGGGCATAACCGGAGCCTTCGGGAAGTCGGTGGCGGTGCAGCCGCAGGTGGTGCGTACGTTGGAGATGATCAAAGGCAAGGTGCCGTTGTTGGTGAACTTGAAGGTATGCTCCACCACGTCTCCGGACTTGATATCACCAAAGTCAAATCTCTGTTCCTCAAACTGAATGGACGGCCCCACTGGTGCCGGGGCCGGAGCAACGATGGGTGCAACGGGAACGGTGGCCTGCGTGGCCGTGGTGGCCTGCGCCATGGCGGCAGTACCGCCAAACACCAGAAACAAAGCCCCAAGTACTAACTTTTTCATCTTGTCTTTTCTAACTAAGTGATTGAACAGGAATACTTATCTATTTTGTCCTGCTACTTAAAACTATCAATTGTTTCCTTTATCCTCCCAAATTTACACTCTATCGGTTTTAGCTTCAAGAGTGCCCCTAATGTAATGCTCTTTTGGTCTATCTTCTGCTCATTCAATATTCTTGTTGGGAGAACATAAAAAGTCCACTGATCAAGATTAGCAGGATCAACAGTACTTTTGTCTTGGTGATGTAGCAGACAAAATACATAAAAGTCTGATTGCCTACCGCAGATTTCTGAATATTGATTGAGCGCGTAATCCCAGCCAAACGTAGGGGCAATATCAAAGCAGATTTTAGATAATCCGCTTTGTTTCCAGCTTTGAAGATATGCAGATGACTTTACTTCTATCTTCAACCCAGATTCAGTAACTAAGTCACAAGCATCCCACTCTACCCTGCAATCTTTAGAGAGACCTACATCCTGCTTTACAATAAATTCGGCAAGTACTCCCCTTAACGAATTGCTCAGTAGGTCTGATTGTGACCAACTCCAAAAATCAAGAAGATTGAAATTCAATTTTTGATTGTTGTACGTAAAAGTCTCCTGCCCACTCTTTGGGTCTACTGCTATTGCTCCTAAATCTGGGTTGATATCTGTCTTCATAAGCTGCTTACTCTTCCACATGTTCTGGGGCGTTCTCCAGCAGTTTCTCGTTGAAGTTTACCAGGAAAAGCTGTTCTGAGGCCCGGGTGGCCGCCGTATACAACCAACGGGCGAACTCCTGGCTTACCAGATCTTCCTTCAGAAAACCATGGTCTACGAAAACCGCTTGCCACTGACCGCCCTGGGCTTTGTGGCAAGTGAGCGCGTAGGCAAATTTCACTTGCAAGGCATTCAGGTATTTGTCCTGCCGCATCTCTTGCGCCCGGGCCCGTTTATTGGCAATGTGCTGGTAATCCTCCAATACTTGCTGGTACAGCTCTTTGTTTTTGTCGGCGGGCAGGGCGGGCGCCTCTGAGTACAGGGTGTCCAGCATGATCTTGGTGTCCAGCTCTTCCTCGTTGGGGTAATCCACGAACCTGATCCGGACATCCGCGAAGCGCATGCCGTACATCTCTTCATAGCGGATGATCTTGGTGATCTCCACGAAATCGCCGTTGGCCATAAACCCGATGCTGGATTCTTTGGGCAGCCAGGTGTAGTTGTTGCGCACTACCATGAGGTAGTCGCCTACCCCAATCTCGTCCTCGGCGAAGAAGATCTGCCGCCTGATGTGCTGGTTGTACAGGTTAGCGGTCTTGTTAGACCTACAGATCACCGTGGTGTTGTCAATCCCGAACTTGTCATAGGCGTAGCGTAGCCCGTCTTCCAGTTTATCGCCCCGCATAGAGAAAATGTCCCTAAAACCACGCGTCTTGAAGGCTAGCACCGGCTGCTCTTTGAGTAGTTCGTTCCGGAGGCGGGTGGCGTTCATGAGAATGCCAGATTCCTCGGCCTGCCGCATTACCTGGCGCATCTCCATCTCGTGCACGTGGCAGTTGAAGTTACTCTGCAGGTAAGCGGCATCCAAAGACGGACTGATGGTCTGGTTCACGGGTGGCAACTGGGCGGTATCACCAATGAGCAGCAGTTTGTTGCTGGGCCGCTCAAACACGTAGCCCAACATATCCTGCAACAGCCCGCTATCGCCAAACGCCTTGTCGTCTGAGATCATGGAGGCCTCATCCACTATGTAGATGACCTGCTCGCTCTTGTTGGGCTGCCGCGAAAAAGCCAATCCTTCTGAATAGGGGTTAGAGGTCTGCCGGTAGATTTTCTTATGGATGGTAGAGGCCGGTTTGGCCGAATACATGGACATGACCTTGGCGGCCCTACCGGTAGGCGCCAGCAGCACATATTTATAGCCGAAGCTATTCAGTATTTTCACCAACGCGCTCACCACCGTGGTTTTACCCGTACCCGCAAAACCCTTCAGCAGGAACACTTCTTTCAAACCAGTGCGGCGCATAATGAAATGGTCTAGCTTCTGGAACAGCTTGGCCTGGTCTTGGGTGGGTTCAAACGGAAAATTCTTGCGGAGCGCTTCTGCTGGAGTCATGTTTTGTGTTGGAGTAGTGCAGCCTCTGGTTAGATAGTAGCCATGGTAGCCGAGGCCTTCGCGATGAGTTTTCTCTCGCCTGGCCCATCTATGCTAAAGATTTCTGCCTCACAAAAGTTCAACTTCCTGCCCTGTTTCAAGACCCAGCCTTTGGCAAAAAGCGCGTCACCCACCCCCGGGTTCAAATAGGAAATAGTGAGGTTGGAAGTGACTACGTGTTGATCAGCAGGCACCAGGGTAACGGCCGCAAAGCCCATGACAATATCGGCGAGGGTGGCAATCACGCCCCCGTGGGCGAAGCCTTTGTGCTGCTTGTGCTTTTCTTCCAGGGTTAATTTGCCCTCAATTAAGCCTATTTCTACGGTTTCTATTTCAAAACCCAGCAATTGCATGTAAAATTGCCGCTGTAGTTTCTCTTTTACCGTATTTTTGAAATCAGGATTGAACGTCTTTAACATTTGACAAAAGTACTGCCTGACACCCTGCCCTACAACCTATGGAGAACATTCATCCGCTTGCGGAACCATACGCCTCTAAAGCCAGAATCAGAGTTTGCGGCCTTTTGGTACAAGAAGATAAATTACTATTGGCCCGCCACAAGGCCGCTTTTGGCGAAGGCAATTTTTGGATGCCGCCCGGCGGCGGACTGAACTTCAACGAGAAAGTGAAAGAGTGCCTTGTCCGTGAGTTCAGGGAAGAAACCGGGTTGGACGTGGAAGTAAGCAGGTTCCTGTACCTGAACGAGTTTTTACGCCCTCCGCTCCACGCCATTGAGCTTTTCTTTGAGGTGAAACTGGTGAAAGGCACTTTGGCCTTAGGCTCAGATCCGGAGCATGCCCCCCACGCCCAGCTTCTGGAAGAGGTAAAGTTTCTCAGCATAAGGGATATGTTTACGCTCCAGCGTGAGGAACTGCACCCCGTCCTTCACGCCCTGGTCAACTTAGATGACTTGTTTATTCCCAGGCAGGTTTTTCTGGACTAATGCCTACCGCAGTTGATGCTGTAGAATAGCGATAGAGAGCGATGAGCACGCCCTCTTTCGCAAACCATAGCTTTTTCTGCCAGCCCCATTGGCGTTGTTGCGGTGGCGTTTTGGGGCTGTTTTTCGGAAAACGGGCCCAAAACGCAAAAACCTGTGAGGTCTTTAAGACCTCACAGGTTTAGAGATTACCGGCGCGAGACTCCAGTCACGTGACCTGGGATGAAGCGAGTCTCCAGACTCGCCGGGAACCACTGGTGGGTACGGAACATCGTTGTGCATAGACGCGCACAGGTCTAAAGACGCTACGAGGTCTTTTGGAGCAAGCAGTAGTACAGGAAGGGTGAGCCAATAAAAAAATTACTCGCCGGAAACCACCAGCAGGAGTACGTAACATCAATGAATGATACCTCTGTTTCTGTTTTAGGGCTGTTTTACCAAAAACAGCCCTAAAACAGTGAAAAGGGAATTTGCCAAATGAGTTATGCTCTAACCTCAGTAAGCACTGGCTTGATCTAACGCCGAAATATCGTCTTGGCTAAGTTCAAGCTGTGCTGCTTTGATTAAGTCACCCAACTGCTCCAAGTTGGTGGCGCTGGCGATGGGGGCCGTGATGCTGGGGCGGGCCATGAGCCAGGCCAGAGAGATCTGCGCCGGGTTTACGTTGTGTTTCGCTGCTATCTCATCCAGGGCAGACAGAATACGGAAACCGCGTTCATTCAGGTATTTCTTGATGCCGCCGCCCCGCTGGCTTTTGTTTAAGTCTGCCTCTGAACGGTACTTCCCAGTCAGGAAACCGCTGGCCAGGGCAAAATAGTTAATGACGCCAATTCCCTCCTGTAGACACAGCTGCTCCAAGTCGGCCTCAAATTCCTGGCGGCTGTAGAGGTTGTATTCCGGCTGCAGGCTTTGGTAAACGGGGAAGTTATGCTGTTTACTAATTTCCAATGACTGCCGCAGACGGTCTACGGTAAAGTTAGAGGCACCTATGGCCCGAACCTTTCCAGCCTGCACCAGTTGGTGGTACGCCTCCAGTGTTTCTTCCAGCGGAGTTTTTTCATCGTCATAGTGGGACTGGTACAGATCTAGGTAATCCGTTTGCAGACGGCGCAGGGACTCCTCTACGGATGTAAGGATGTGGTTTTTGTTCAAGCCTTTCCGCGCTGGCGTGATTTCTGAACCCACTTTGGTAGCGATCACCACCTTATCTCGGTTGCCGCGGGACTTGAGCCACTTGCCGATAATGGTCTCTGACTCACCACCTTTGTTGCCGGGTACCCAAAGGGAGTAAGAATCGGCGGTGTCAATCAGGTTGAAGCCAGCCTGGGTGAAGGCATCCAGCAGTTCAAAAGAAGTTTTCTCGTCAATCGTCCAGCCGAAGACGTTTCCGCCGAAAGCCAGGGGGGCTACTTCCAGCCCAGATTTTCCAAGGGTGCGCTTTTTCATAGTAATGGGATGGATATGTTAGTTCTCAATGGAAAACCCGCTGAGACCAGGAGATGGGCTATTCAGCGGGTTTCTGTATGGTTATTCTCTTTCTGGGGAGATTAGTTACACTACGTTCACGAAAAATTCTTTGGCCGGGCGGCGTACCTTCTTGGCCGAGGCCAGTACGTCTTTTTTTTCATCGCGGTAGCCTAATGCCAGCAGCGCCACACTCCGCAGCCCTTTGGCGCGTAAATCCAAGAGTTCATCCAAAGCCGTTGGGTTAAACCCTTCCATAGGCGTGGCATCTACCTGCTCCGTAGAAGCTGCTACTAGCCCGGTACCTAACGCAATGTATGCTTGTTTTGCCGACCAGTGGAAATTCTCCTCAGGAGTCCTGTTTTTGATCATGTTGTTGATACTGTCCGCAAAACCAGCCAATGTTTCAATTCCTACTCCCCTTTCGGCCGCAATCTGGTTCATGTAGGCGGCAACCTGCTCCTCGGTTAAGGTGTCCCAGACTGCAAAAATGAGCAGATGCGAAGACTCTACAATCTGCGGTTGGTTATAGGCCACAGCCTGAATCTGTTTCCGTACTTCGGGGTTTTCCACCACCACCACGTTGTAAGGCTGGAAGCCCATGGAAGAGGCCGAAAGCCGAATGGCCTCCAGAATGGTCTCCAATTTCTCCTGCGGGATCTTCTCCCCCGTCATGCGTTTGGTGGCGTAGCGCCAGTTCAAGTCCTGAAGTAAGTTCATCGGTTTGGCTAAAATATATGTCTGTACTATAGTTGTATAAACAAATTTACGTACCTTTGGTTTCAAATAGATACTGGTTTACCTTTCTATACTGGTATCCCCCACGAAAGCAATTTGATATGGAAGCAGTTATCAGAACCGAACGCAATCTGTGCATCACCCACATCCTGCCCATCAGAGATGCGCTGGACATCCTAAGCGGAAAATGGAAGATTCCGATCATTGTGGCCCTTTGCGTGCACAAAAGGCGCTTTAAAGAACTGCACCGCGATGTGCAGGGCATTACCGCCAAAATGCTCTCCAAAGAACTGAAAGAGCTGGAAGTGAATAAACTGGTGAAACGCACTGTGCATGACACCTCCCCGGTCACCGTGGAATACTCTATCACCGAATACGGCCATAGCCTCACCCCTGTCATCAATGAACTGCGCGACTGGGGCATGAAGCACCGCGACAAGATCATCTACCACCCAGAGGAGGTATAAAGCGTTTGGGGGCTGTTTTCTGGAAAACAGCCCCAAAACGCTTTACCCAATCAGCTTTTTGGCTTGCTCCATATCTATCTCCTTCTCCCATTTAGAGACGAAGATGGTGGCCACGGCGTTGCCGATGAGGTTGGTAAGCGCGCGCGCCTCACTCATGAACCGGTCTATGCCCAAGATTAGCGCCAGCCCCGCCACGGGAATGTTGCCCACAGCCGGCAACGTGGCGGCCAGCGTGATAAACCCACTCCCCGTCACTCCGGCGGCGCCTTTGGAGGTAAGCAGCAGCACCAGCAGCAAGGTCAGTTGGTGTCCGAAATCAAGGGGCGTATCCGTAGCCTGCGCCACGAACACGGCGGCCATGGTGAGGTAAATGGAGGTTCCGTCCAGGTTAAAGGAGTAGCCGGTGGGCACTACCAGCCCCACCACGGGTTTAGAGCACCCTATCCGCTCCAGTTTCTCGATCAAGTTGGGCAGTGCCGCCTCAGAAGATGAGGTTCCCAGCACAATTAGCAACTCTTCCCTTATGTAGCGCAACAGCTTAAAGATATTGAAGCCTATTAGTTTCATGACGGCGCCCAGCACGACTACTATAAAGACCAGGCAGGTCAGGTAGAAAGAACCCATCAACTGCCCCAACGCTCCCAAAGACGCCAACCCATAGCGGCCAACGGTGTAGGCCATGGCTCCCAACGCGCCCAAGGGCGCCACTTTCATGATGATGTGGATGACGGCGAACAAAGCATTGGAAATGGACTGGATGGCGATGTAAACAGGCCTCCCTTTCTCGCCTATTTTTGACAAACCAAAGCCAAACAGCACCGAGAAGAACAGAATCTGCAGCAAGTCGCCTTTGGCCAGAGCGTCAATGATGTTATTGGGGATGAGGTGCATGAAAAAGCCCAGCGCCCCGGTGTTCTCGGGTTTTTCACCGGCGCTGGTCATGGCAGAAAGGGCATCGGTATCCAGGCTGGCGGCGTCTACGTGCATGCCCACCCCAGGCTGAAGCAGGTTCACCACCAACAAACCCAAGAGCAAGGCCACCGTGGTGAGCACCTCAAAATACAGCAACGCCTTCACTCCTACCCGGCCCACCTGTTTCATGTCCTGCATACCGGCAATACCGGTGACAATGGTACAGAACACCACCGGGCCAATCATCATCTTCACCAGCTTGATGAAGGCATCGCCCATGGGTTTCAGCTGCACCGCCAGGCCTGGCATGAAATGGCCTAACAGCACCCCAATGGCGATAGCGGTGATTACCTGAAAATAGAGGCTTTTGTAGAGAGGTTTCTTGCGGATCATGTACGCTGGCGTTTATGCAAAAGGCAAGAATAAGCAGATTTGCGTCAAGGAGCAAAAGTAGCCATACACTAACTCTCAGTTTTAAGCTTGTTTCTAAAAAACGGCCCGAAAACGAAATGGCCTTTTCTTGTATTCTTTCTTCGGCACCCGGTGAGAACTTGAGCCAAAGCAAACTTATTTACGACAATTGTCGTTTATATAAAGACAATTGTTACCTTTACCTTAACTCTTTTCCCTATGGCTGCAGCACTGAACCTTGAAAACAATTTATCCAACAGCTTAGTTGATGATCGTGATATCTTGTTGCTGGTGCAGACGGTGAGGCAGGGAATCAAATATCCGCTTTTTGTGAAGATTGCGAGTCAGAGCCCGTTCAACCTAAGTGAATGGTCGGTGTTTCTGCATCTGTCTGAGCGCACCATTCAGCGGTATAAAAAGGAAAAGAAGACCTTTGACCCTATCCACTCTGAGAGAATACTGGAGGTGACCTTGCTGTACAAGCGCGGCATTGAGGTGTTTGGCAACCAGGAGAGTTTCAATGCCTGGCTAGAGGCGAAGAATGTGGCCTTGGGCGGCATTACCCCTAAAAGCTTGTTGGACACTACCTTCGGCATCAGTTTACTGAAAGACGAGCTCACGCGTATTGAACACGGTGTCTTGGCATGATGGTGTACCGCCTGAGCAAAGGCCTCTACAAAAACGACCTCTCCGGCCGCGGGGCCGAACTGGCAGGCGGACGCTGGAACAGCAAAGGCATCGCCCTGCTCTACACCTGTGAATCGCGCGCCCTTTGCACCACCGAGATTGCCGTGCACACCCCCCTGGGCATTGTGCCCGTAGACTATTGGCTTATCACCCTGGAAGTACCGGATGACCTCCTGCTCGGCGAGGTACTCGTCCATCAACTTCCCGCTGACTGGAAGTCTTTTCCCCACCCCAATGTCACCCAGCTTATTGGCGATGCTTTTGTGCAGGAAGGCCGTCTGGTAGGGATGAAAGTCCCCTCGGCGGTCGTGCACGGTGACCATAATTACCTGTTCAACCCGCGCCATCCCCTATTTGGGCAAATCACGCTGCTGGATACTGAGCCCTTCCCCTTTGATGAGCGTTTGTTTGTGAAGTAATAGTTGGGCGCAGGAAGGGTATTCTCTATCTTGGGCATGGGGAAGCTTTTAGGAATAGTAAACAGGTGGAGGGATTACGCAGATAGTGCCGATAAGCGTAAGTTGACGTATGTAAGATAGTTAGCCAAAATTTAAAACATGAAGAGCCGCTCTGTCGGATTTTTAGAAAAAGAATCAGCCCGAATAGCAGAAGCGGAAAAAT
>NZ_JABFAM010000073.1 GCF_013623775.1 Rufibacter sp. XAAS-G3-1
TCATTTTTACCCAGACAAACACACGAATGTATCCGTCTTCTTTTCCTGTCTTCCCATTCACTCAAAGAACTTCCCACTAACCTGTCGTCAGTGACTAGTGACAACCGCTTTCCGGTGTCTTGCCTTCCTTCCGGAAGGGGCTGCAAAGGTAAGGAACATTTCGCCGTTCCCAAGCCCCTAGGCAACTTTTTTTCTTATTTTTGTTAGCCTTGCCCGATTGGCTTAGCCTGTCTTCTGTGCTTCGCTTTAGAAGCGGGTGCAAAGGTAAGGACTTCCTTTCTCTTTGCAATACTTTTCAAAA
>NZ_JABFAM010000010.1 GCF_013623775.1 Rufibacter sp. XAAS-G3-1
GCCGTTATCAAAAGAGGGACACCGTATGAGGTGAGATTGAACAATATTTAGAGCAAAGCACTTGTTTTACTCATAGATTTCGGTTGGGGGTAGACGCCATTCACCCCGGCTACGGTTTTCTCTCTGAGAACGCCCAGTTTGCCCAACAGGTAAAAGAAGCCGGCATCACGTTTATTGGCCCCTCGCCAAATGCCATTGAGCTCATGGGCAGCAAGCTGGCCGCCAAAGCCGCGGTGGCGCAGTACAACATTCCTATGGTGCCCGGTACCGAGTACGCCATCACTGACCTGGAAGAAGCCAAAGTGATTGCCACCAACATCGGGTTTCCTATCCTGATCAAAGCCAGTGCGGGCGGTGGCGGAAAAGGCATGCGCGTGGTAGAGCGGGTCACCGAATTCGAGGAGCAGATGCAGCTAGCCGTGAGTGAGGCAACCTCCGCTTTCGGCAATGGGGCGGTCTTCATTGAGAAATACATCGGCTCGCCGCGCCATATTGAGATACAGGTGCTAGGCGATACCCACGGCAACATTGTGCACCTGTTTGAGCGGGAATGCTCCATTCAGCGGCGGCACCAGAAAGTGATTGAAGAAGCACCCTCGGCGGTACTTACCCCAGAGCTGCGGGCCCAGATGGGCCGTTGCGCCGTAGACGTGGCCAAAGCCTGTGACTATGTGGGCGCCGGTACCGTTGAATTCCTGTTAGACGAAAACCTAAACTTCTTCTTCCTGGAGATGAACACCCGTTTGCAGGTGGAACACCCGGTTACGGAGCAAATTACCGGGCTGGACTTGGTGAAAGAGCAAATCAAAATCGCGCAGGGCGCGCCCCTCTCCTTCTCCCAAAAAGATTTATCCATCAACGGGCACGCGTTGGAACTGCGCGTCTACGCCGAAGACCCTACCAACAATTTTCTCCCGGACATTGGGACGCTTACCACCTACAAACGCCCGCAGGGCTTAGGCGTGCGCGTGGACGATGGCTTTGAGGAAGGAATGGAGATTCCCATCTACTATGACCCCATGATTGCCAAGCTGGTCACCTTCGGGAAAGACCGCCAGGACGCCATTGACAAGATGATACGCGCCATTGATGAGTACCAGATCACCGGCATAGAAACCACCTTGCCCTTCGGGCGATTTGTGATGGAACATGAGGCATTCCGTTCCGGCAACTTTGACACGAAGTTCATCCAGCGTTACTTCCAAGACCCATCGGTTCTCAAGCCCGCCCCTTCTCAGGAAGAAGCCGAAATAGCCGCTGTCCTGGCCGCCCTGTTCGCCGGACAGACCAAGGAAACATCGACCTCAACGACACCTGCAACCCCCACCTCCGCCATGTCAGACTGGCGCAAGAACCGACTGAAGTAAACTATTCTTATGCAACCTGAAGCCCTGCGTTTTCAGCCTATTTTCTGGAAAGTAGGCTGAAAACGCAGGGCTTCGTTATAGTGAAAAGAGTTGTGCGTAGAGTTAGCGGCAGCGCTCTACGCACTAAAGGAAAGCCAATCTCCTGATTGGCAAAATGGGAAGGTTGTTGGCACAGACGCTACGAGGTCTTTTGGAGCAGACGGTATAGCGTTGCCAAAAACTCCCCTCCTATTGTAGGGGAGGTGCCCGGAGGGCGGGGTGGTACATTTTGCAGATTACCCTGTAAACTAGGATTCCGTTTTAGGCCCGCTTTTTAAAAAGTGGGCCTAAAACGGAATCCTAGTTTTTTCTAGCCTTTGTGTTTACATCAAATCAAAGAGGTTCTTCACCCCTAAGAAACGTTCTTTCGTGAAACCTTCCCCGTAGGTGGTGCCAATGGCGTGGCCAAACTCCAGCGCGCGGGCTTCAATGAACCGTACAAACTCTGGGGAGGAAATGTAGGTAGCGGGCTCATTGCTGTGGGGGCTATCCTGCGTGAAGAACTGGGTTTTAAACGCTCTGATCGCCTCTATTTTCTTCTCCCAGAAGGGGGTGATGTCTACTACCAGGTCTGGGGTAATGAAACGATCCTGTATGTAATGGTAGACTGCTTTGGGTCGCCAGGGCTGCTGCTCGGCTCCGTTTTGATCCTGCGTTTTGATTTGCCGCAACCCTGCGTAGAAACAAGCCTCAGATACCAATTGGCTGCCCCGCCCATGGTCTGGGTGGCGGTCATGGATGGCGTTCATCAGCACAATCTCTGGCTGGTACTTCCGGATGGCTTGAATGACTTTCCGCTGGTGTTCTTCATCGTTCCGGAAAAAGCCATCAGCTAACCCCAGGTTCTCCCGGGCATCTAATCCTAAGATTCGGGTAGAATCAGCAGATTCCTGGGCGCGGGTTTCCGGGGTTCCTCTGGTTCCCAGTTCGCCGCGGGTAAGGTCTACTACGCCTACTGTTTTTCCTTGGGCTTTATGGGCTAAAAGAGTGCCAACGCAGCCTAGCTCGGCATCATCTGGGTGGGAGGCAAACGCCAGTAAGTCAAGCTTCATGTAAGGTTTTATTTGATACGAAGACTACGCCCAATCTTTAAGGTAGTTCTGGTGCTGATGTTGTTGAGGCGGGTGATCTGGGAAACAGACACGCCGTATTTACGGGCAATGGAGCCCAATACCTCGCCGCTTCTTACTTTGTGGTAAACTACCCTCCTGGCACGGCTGGCCTGCGACGAAGATTTCTTTTTGGTTTTGTTGTAGTAACTGAAGAGTGCCGAGGTGATTGTGAAGTTTTCACCCTTTAGAAGATACTCAGGAAAGTCATAGAGTTCTTCGGGGTCAATGGGGTTTCCGGCATAGCGCACCTCGTAGTGCAAGTGGGGCCCGGAAGAACGGCCCGTGCTACCGCCCCAGCCAATCAGTTCCCCCGCTTTCACGTATTGTCCTACTTTGGCAATTGGTTTGCTCAAGTGACCGTACAGCGTTTCTAGCCCGTTCACGTGGCGTACCACCAGGTAGTTGCCGTAGCCGCCCCCGTCCCACTTGGATACCCTGATAACCCCGTCAAAGGCAGTTTTCACAGAGTCACCGGTGTCTAAGTCTAAGTCAGTACCGTAATGCCAGCGGTAGCCCCTAAACCCAAAATCTGAGGTGACAGGGGTTTTGACCAGGGGCATCTTGTAGGGGTGCTGCTTATCAAAGAGCCTCAGGTTGACCGTATCTTTGAGTTGGCGGCCGTCTTTGCGGTAGGGGTTCAGGTTTTGCGTGTCCCAAATGGCGTAATAAGCCGCAATCTTCACCCAGGCACTGTCATCCATCTGAATCTGCTCAGACATCTCCACTATGCTTTGCTCTCCCAGGTGCAAAGAACTGGTATCTTCGCTTACAATGGAGAGTTTGCGCACTGGGCTAAACTCTGCCCGGTTGGGCTTATCTTTGTCTTGTAACGTCTCTTGCTTAACCACCACCGCCGTGTCTGGCTTCACGTGGTTTATTTTGGGAGACTTCCTTCTGTATTCTTTCGTGTTTCTTTTTCTCTGCGCTTCGGCCAGGTGCCCAGAGAGGGTGAGGCTTGCGAACAGCAGAAAAAAAAGTAGCTTTCTTAGATACATTTAATCTGATTAATCACCAAAGCCCAAATTCCTTGGGTTTGGCTTTAGAACTGAACAAGCCCCTATTTTATTGCCTTGGCAACCCATAGGGGCTTGTTCTTCCTTTATTTTCTAATCCTCCAGCGAGGCTAAATACCGCTCGGCATCCAGGGCAGCCATACAACCGGTACCCGCGGCGGTCACCGCCTGGCGGTACACGTTGTCCTGCACATCGCCGCAGGCAAATACCCCGTCAACGTTTGTTTTAGACGTACCCGGAATGGTTTTGAGATAGCCGCTTTCATCATGCTCCAGGTAAGGCTGGAAGATTTTGGAGTTGGGCTCATGCCCAATAGCCACAAAGAAGCCATTCACGGCAATGTCTCTGGTCTCGCCGGTGGCGGTATCTTTGATGCGGGCTCCTTCCACCCCGTGCTCCCCCAGGATTTCCTCGGTCACGCTGTTCCAGAGAATCTCAATGTTGGGCGTGTGCTTCACGCGGTTCTGCATGATGGTGGACGCCCGCATTTCATTTCGGCGTACAATCATGTACACCTTGGAGCACAGGTTGGAGAGATAATGCGCCTCTTCGCAGGCGGTGTCACCGGCGCCCACAATGGCTACGTCCTGGCCGCGGTAAAAAAATCCGTCGCACACGGCGCAGGCAGAAACCCCGCTGCCGTTCAACCTTGATTCTGACTCCAGTCCCAGCCATTTGGCCGAAGCTCCGGTGGCGATGATCACGGTATCGGCTTCAATTTCTTTCTGCTCGTCAATGGTCACTTTGTGCGGCTTACCGGAGAAATCTACCGAAGTAGCAATGCCATAGCGAATATCGGTGCCGAATTTAGCGGCCTGCTGACGGAAGTCTTCCATCATCTGCGGGCCATTTATGCCGGAAGGATACCCGGGGTAATTTTCAACGTCGTTGGTAATGGTCAACTGACCACCGGGCTGTAAGCCTTGGTACATGACCGGTTTTAAACCGGCACGTGAGGCGTAAATGGCGGCAGTATATCCGGCCGGGCCGGAACCTATGATCAAACACTTTACGCGCTCCTTTTGGTTTTCCATATCAGGTAATAATTTGGGAGTGCAATATTACGAATTATTTTAAAGACAGCGGCAGAGGTACCCATTGCCTGTTCCTGCAAATAAAAGTTATCCAATAGGCTACTTTGAAAAAAAGGCCTATATGCCTAGAAAGAAAACTTATGGCCTCTGCTAAATAGAACAAAATAGAGGAAGGAAGAATTCTCTGAGGCCGGAACAATCTTTAGACAAGGAGTACGGCCGGTGGTTTAAAACGGCATTTCTGTTTTAAGCCTGTTTTGTTAAAAAGGGCTCTAAAACAGAATCATACCAGCCCTTCCGCAGAAAGCCTCACCCTAGCTTCTCTCCAGTAGAGCGTTTTGGGGCTGTTTTCCAGAAAACAGCCCCAAAACGCGGAGACCTGTGAGGTCTCCAAGACCTCACAGGTGTAGAGTAAACTGGCGCGAGACTCTCGTCTCATGACCGGGGATGAAGCGAGTTTCCCGACTCGCCGGGAACGACCAGCAGGATGGCGGAACGTCAGATTATAAAATAGGGCCCCAGAAAAAGCAAAAAGCCTTGGACTCTATTGAAACCAAGGCTTTCATGCTTCTCTGCTAAACTTATCCTAAGTAAGGTTTTAAGGCCTTGCTGCGGGAAGTATGGCGTAAACGACGGATGGCTTTCTCTTTGATCTGACGTACGCGCTCGCGGGTGAGGTTGAATTTCTCGCCAATCTCTTCTAAGGTAAGGGAGTGTTCCCCGTTCAATCCAAAGTAAAGGGTGATCACATCTGCTTCGCGTTTGGTTAGGGTAGAAAGGGCGCGTTGTACTTCCTTGCGCAAGGAGTCGTTCATGAGGCCGGTGTCCGGAGACTCTTCGTCTTCGTTTTCCAAAACATCCAATAAACGGTTTTCCTCGCCCTGCACGAACGGGGCATCTACGGACACGTGACGGCCAGAGATCTTCAAGGTATCTACTACCTCAGCGGTAGTCAACTCCAATACTTCGGCAATTTCCTCAGGAGACGGCTCCCGCTCAAACTTCTGCTCCAGTTCTGAGAAAGACTTGGAGATCTTGTTTAAAGAACCTACCCGGTTCAAAGGAAGACGCACAATCCGAGACTGCTCGGCCAAGGCTTGCAGAATAGACTGGCGAATCCACCAAACGGCGTAAGAGATGAATTTGAAGCCGCGGGTTTCGTCAAAGCGTTTGGCGGCTTTGATAAGACCTAAGTTTCCTTCGTTGATCAAATCGCCCAGGGAAAGGCCCTGGTTCTGGTATTGCTTTGCCACCGACACCACGAAGCGAAGGTTGGCTTTGGTTAATTTTTCGAGGGCGAACTGGTCACCTTCTCTAATGCGCTGGGCAAGCGTTACCTCCTCGTCTGGGGTGAGCAAGTCCACCTTGCCAATTTCCTGTAGATACTTGTCTAAGGACTGGCTTTCGCGGTTGGTAATCTGCTTGCTTATTTTCAGCTGTCTCATTGGAGTGTATTTCTATCTGTGTAAATCTCTGATTTGGTTGGCTGTTGGGATAACACTCTCCCCCGCTCCAAAAGTTCTCTATAAATGAAAACACCTGCTAACTTGCGTGGTTTCAGGCCTGTTTTCATAAATTAACCCCAAAACCCGACCAGACACGTTCTCTTGCAAGACGCGTTTGGCCGGGTTAAAAAGAGGTTTCTTGCTTAGTCCTTTTTAGGAGCAGACTCGGGGCGCTCTGGCCGGGGCAGCAACGCTTTACGCGAAAGCTTGAATTTACCGGTTTTAGGGTCAACGTCCACCAGTTTCACCTGGATTTCCTCGCCTAACTCCAGCACGCCTTCCATGCTTTCCAGACGCTCCCATTTCACCTCAGAGATGTGCAACAGACCGTCTTTGCCGGGCATGAACTCTACAAACGCGCCGTACGGCTGAATGGATTTCACTTTACCAAAGTAGGTATCGCCCACTTCCGGCACCGCTACAATGGCTTTGATTTTAGAGACCGCCATTTGCATGGCATCTTGGTTCGTGGCGAACACGTTCACGTAGCCTTTGTCGTTTTTCTCTTCAATTTGGATAACTGCCCCAGAATCACGTTGGATCTGCTGGATTACTTTACCACCCGGCCCAATGATAGCCCCAATGAATTCTTTTTCAATGATGATGTTGGTAGAACGTGGGGTATGTGGTTTGAAGTCGGCGTTTGGCTGCGCGATGGTTTTGTTCATCTCACCTAAGATGTGCAACCGTCCGTTTCTGGCCTGGGCCAAGGCCTGGCCCAGGATTTCAAAGGAAAGACCTTTCACTTTGATGTCCATCTGGCAAGCCGTGATGCCTTTGGAAGTACCGGTCACTTTGAAGTCCATGTCACCCAAGTGATCTTCGTCACCCAGGATGTCAGAAAGAACCGCGAAGTTGCCAGATTCCTCGTCCATGATCAAGCCCATAGCGATACCCGAAACCGGTGCTTTGATTTGAATACCGGCATCCATCAAGGCCAAGGTTCCGGCGCAAACCGTTGCCATGGAAGAAGAACCGTTAGATTCCAGAATGTCAGAAACAATCCGGATGGTGTAAGGGTTCTCGTCTTCGGCTGGCAACACTTTCTTCAACGAACGCATAGCCAGGTTTCCGTGTCCTACTTCTCTACGGCCGGTACCGCGCATGGGCTTGGCTTCACCGGTGGAGAACGGCGGGAAGTTGTAGTGCAGCATGAACTTGTTGTAGCCCGAGAACATGGCGCCGTCAATCATCTGCTCGTCTAATTTGGTACCTAAGGTCACCGTGGTCAACGACTGGGTTTCACCGCGGGTGAACACGGCAGAACCGTGCGCCGACGGCAGGTAATTCACTTCTGACCAGATAGGACGGATTTCATCCAAGGCACGACCGTCCAGACGACGACGCTCTTTCAAGACGGCATCACGTACGGCTTCTTTTTCGGCATCATGGAAGTATTTTCCAATCAACGTAGAATCATAGGTATGATCCTCGGGCAGCGATGCTACGAACTCTTCTTTGATGGCTTTGAAGGCAGCCTTACGCTCCGCTTTCACGTTGTTACCAGAAGCGGCAACTTCATAAGCTTTGTCATAGACCGCTTTGAAGATCAATTCTTTCAGCTCCGCATCATTGGTTTCATGGCTGTACTCGCGCTTGGTGGTTTTGCCCACTTCCTGGCCTAACTCCACCTGCACCTGTACCTGCATTTTAATAGCTTCATGCGCTACGCGGATGGCTTCCAGCATGTCTTCTTCAGACACCTCACTCATTTCGCCTTCCACCATGGCGACGCTGTCGGCGGTACCACCTACCATCAGGTCAATATCGGCGCGCTTCAGGTCAGACAACAAGGGGTTGATCTGGAACTGGCCGTCAATCCGGGCTACGCGCACCTCAGAGATGGGGCCGTTGAACGGAATATCAGAAACCGAAATGGCGGCAGAGGCGGCCAAAGCAGCCAAAGCATCTGGCAACACTTCCGCGTCAGCGGAGATGAGGTTGATGATGACCTGGGTTTCGGAATGATAGTCGTCTGGGAACATAGGCCGCAGAATACGGTCTACCAAACGGCTGATCAGGATTTCATAGTCAGAAAGGCGGGCTTCTCTTTTCAGGAAACCGCCCGGTATTTTACCGGAGGAGGCAAATTTCTCCTGGTAATCCACTGACAAGGGGAGGAAATCTACCCCTTCGCGGGCACCCACGTTAGATACTACCGTGGCCAGCAGCATGGCATTTCCGCATCTCACCACTACAGATCCGTCTGCTTGTTTGGCAAGCTTGCCGGTCTCAATGGTGATATCACGGCCGTTGGCCATGCGGATTGTTTTGGTTATAGCGTTATATGACATCGTTCTTGAAATAAGAGGCATTCAAAGTAAAAGGCACCCAAAGGCAGAGAGCCAAGGGCGCTAAATGCAGGAAAGGAAAGCGGAGGCAATAAAAAAGATTAGGGAATCCAATAACCGAATTCCCTAATCTTTTTCTGTGAATTATTTACGTATGCCTAGTTCAGCAATGATAGCGCGGTAACGCGTGATGTCAGTCTTAGTAAGGTAATTCAGGAGTCTTCTTCTCTTACCAACCAACTTCAAAAGACCCAAACGGGTGGAGAAGTCTTTTTTGTTTGCTTTCAGGTGGTCTGTCAGGTGGTTAATCCGGGCAGTAAACAGGGCGATTTGTGATTCAGCAGAACCGGTGTCGGTGGCTGACTTTGAAAAACCGCTGGTTTGGAAGATTTCTTTTTTCGCTTCGGTAGTTAATTTCATTGCGTGTAACTGTACTTGTCTATTTATCGCAGTTCAGAATATAAGGCGCAAAGTTAGCAAACAAACCCTATAATTCAAATATTTTACCGGAATAAAGAGGGGTAATTTCTTTTATTGGGCCTTAACAGATCTAAATCTAGCCGTCAGTTTGCGCCAGAAGTCAAATTCCAGCAGGTTAGAATCATTGCGGGCCTGGTACAGGAAGAAAAGGCCCACAGGGAGCAAGATGAGGTTGGCCGCCCACATGCCCATTACCACCGGCGCCACTCCTTCGCGGCCCCATTTCTCCCCCAAAATGCTGAGTACGTAGTAGACAATGAAGAAGGCGATGGAAATAATCACCGGCATGCCCAAGCCCCCCTTCCGGATGATCGCCCCCAGCGGGGCCCCAATCAGGAACATGATAAAGCAGGCAAACGCCTGGGTGAACTTACGGTAGATTTCTATTTCGTAGTTATTCCGTTCCCGTTGGATGGTGGTTAACCGGGAGGCGTAGGAGCTGGTGTAACTTTTTACGTTGCGGGCCGCGTTGGCCGCCGTCTGCACATCCTGCAGGGTTATCTCTGGGGTAAACCTCTGGGGCGGTACCTTTATTTTGCTTGTGTCACTGAATTGAAGACTGGAGAAGTGCGAGTAAAAAGGGCGCACGTTGGGCTCCAGCAAAGTAGTTTCTTTGTCTATCTGTTTCTGCAGCGAGTCTGTTACCTGGGTTAGCTGGTCAATGTTTTTCATCATCTTGTTATCAGCGAACCATTGGGAATTACTGCGGGTCATCTGGAAAGAGGACAGATTCACCACAATCTTGTTTTTGGTGAACGCCTGCCGCAGATAGCCCGTGGTCTGCCCAAAGCCGTTGGAGCTGCTGGGTTTTTCCTCGGCGAAGGTTTTGCCATTGAACATTTCCAGTACCAGATACTGGTCATTGAACTGGGTGTACATTTTACCGGAGTCTGCCAGCATGACCACGGCATTCCCCTGTCCGTTGGAATGGTCGTAGATCATGATGTCTTTCAGGGTCTGTCCGTCTTCAAACTTCTTGCCTACCCTAATGCTGCGGTTGGGCAACCCGTTATAGAAAGCGCCTTCCTTTAAATCCAATGACGGTTTTTTCTGGCGGATGTCCCACATGAGGCTATACGCTTTCAGGTTGGCCCTGGGCACAATGGTGTTATGGAAGAAGAAAGCGGCCACCGTGAGCACCACGGCAAAAAAGAAGACCGGCCGCAGGGCCCTCACCAACGAAATGCCAGAGGTTTTGATGGCTGTGAGTTCATGGTGTTCCCCCAGGTTGCCGAAGGTCATGAGGGAAGAAAGCAGGATGGCCAACGGAAAGGCCATGGGGGCCAGGTTCAGGCTGAAGTAAAACAACAGTTCTGAAATAACCCCCACGCCCAGATCTTTCCCTATCAGATCATCCAGATACTTCAGGATAACCTGTAGCAGCAGAATAAATTCTACAACGGCAAAGGTGAGAACGAAAGGCCCCAGAAAGGACTTAAGAATAAGTTTATCTAATTTTTTCATGTAGTGCTACCGCTTCCTTCAGCACCGGCCGTAAGGTACAGAGCCCGCTTTACTGGAAAAGTGGCCAAATTTACGAAAAGCGGCGCAAAGGCGGACTATCCTCCTATCAACTCCCGCAGCGTTAATACCTGGTTGTCCCAGAGCTCGGTCAGTTGTTCAACGTCTCCCACATCTGTGTAGTCTACCACCCGCAGAAATTGTTCCTGGGTCAGTTCCCCAGACTCAATGGAAAAGTCTATGTAGCTGTAGTCATGCGAAGCCCCTTTGTTACTGCCCGGAAACGTGAACCTGACCGATTTGTTCATTCGGTGGCTGGTCATTTCCGCAATATGGTCTTGGTTGTCCCAGATGAGGTTGTACTTCCGGTCTCCTATCTGCATGGCGGCATCACACAACCACTGGGCCAAGCCAGACGCGGTACTCAGGTAAGGGTACAGCATCTTGGCCGATGCGTTTAGAGGATACTCTCTCACAAACTTTATTTTACTCATAAGACAATAAAGCTAAAAGGTAAAGGGGTTAGTAAAGGTTGGGGGGCGGATATGTTCTCAATTAAAGGAAAATATTTTATACAAAAAAACTTGTGTGGTTATAATTCTTATTCCTACTTTTGCAGCATCAAAAACGGCGGGGTAGCTCAGATGGTTAGAGCGCAGGATTCATAACCCTGAGGTCGGCAGTTCGATTCTGCTCCCCGCTACAAAGCTCCACCAGTGTGGAGCTTTTTTTATTTCCCCTTCCATTCTTTCTACCCCCGCCCGCCCACGAGGCTCCCGCCAGGGGTTAGATCTTGTTTGCCGTTATTTTTTGAAAAAGACCTGCTAATCGCTGGTAGGTAAAACTTCTTCAGAGCTTGTTTGAATTTCAGGTTTGCTGGCGAAAATGGCCAGAGAAAGGTTCTGCGGAAGCGTTTTTGAGCAGCGCTACGGGGCGACTCAAGCGCGAACGCAGGTTCTTTTTATGGTTGTTTGCAGCACAAAGATGAAATTTAAACAAGCTCTCACCACTAGTGATGAAGAGAATGGAAAACTGGAACTGCAATAGCTTACTGGAGGCTTTTACTTAGGCAGCCATACTTTGTTGGTATAACCACTCTTCATATTGACTAACACGGCGGTGAGGTAGCCTAATGCCGAGTGTCTTCTTTCCCCATAAACCCTCCAGTTAAAGGTGGCAACTTCAACTCGGCCTACGTGCACTTCCCCCGCTGGGCCGTGAAGGGCGTGTGGGAGCGAGTGTTCCAGGGGCCGAAGCGCTCGGGTAGACCCCGCCAGGGCGCTTCGGCCCCTGGAACTTCCGGTTTTCCCTAGCCGTGCGCGCCACGTCGCCCTTTCCCGGGCAGGAGCGGCGCGACCAGTTCCCAATGATGGTCTGTGGCCTCAAAGCGTCTCATACCCTTTTTAACTTATGAGCAACATCTGCCAGAAATCATTCACTATTTGCCAACACGCCCTATTTCTCCGTATCTTTGTGCCTTGCTTATGAAAAAGGTAGCATTTTATACATTAGGCTGTAAGCTCAATTTCTCTGAGACCTCTACCCTCTCCAGAATCTTTCAGGAGCGGGGGTTTGAGAAGGTGGAGTTTACGGACACGCCCGATATCTACGTCATCAACACGTGCTCTGTCACCGACAATGCCGATAAGAAGTGCCGCAAAGTGGTGAAGGAAGCGCTCAAGCATTCACCTAACGCATTCATTACCATTGTGGGCTGCTATGCCCAGCTAAAGCCGAAAGAGATCTCCGAAATTCCTGGGGTAGATGCCGTGTTAGGTGCCGCCGAGAAGTTTCAGTTGGTAGACATACTGGAGGCCTTTGAGAAGAAAGACGCGCCGCAGGTGCACGCCAGCCCGGTGTCTGAGGCCAACACGTTTGTGAACGCCTACTCCTTCGGCGACCGCACGCGCACGTTTTTGAAAGTACAGGACGGCTGTGATTATTCCTGCACGTTCTGCACCATTCCGCAGGCCCGCGGCAAAAGCCGCAGCAATACCATTGAGAAAGTAGTGGCGGAGGCCCGAAGCATCGGTGACTCTGGCGTGAAGGAAATTGTCTTAACCGGCGTAAACACCGGAGACTTCGGACTACAAGAGGGTGCGCGCAAAGAAAACTTCTTCCAATTGGTACAGGCGCTAGACCAGGTAGAGAACGTAAACCGCTTCCGGATTTCTTCTATTGAACCTAATCTGTTAAGTGAGGAGATCATCAACTTCGTGGCAGGTTCTCAGCGGTTTATGCCGCACTTCCACGTTCCGTTGCAGTCGGGCAGCAACAAGATCCTGAAGTTGATGCGCCGCCGGTATTTGCGGGAACTGTACGCCCAGCGCGTCACCTGGATTAAGGCTGCCATGCCGTACGCCTGTATTGGGGTTGACGTAATTGTGGGCTTCCCCGGTGAAACCGAAGAAGATTTTCTGGAGACCTACAACTTCCTGAACGGATTAGACATCAGTTACCTGCACGTGTTTCCGTACTCTGAGCGCGCCAATACCACGGCCTTGGACTTACCCGGTGTGGTACCCCAGAAAGAACGCAACCGCCGCGCTGATATGCTGCGCATTCTCTCTGAGAAGAAGAAACGAGCGTTCTATGAAAGCCAGATCGGCTACGAAGGCCGCGTGCTTTTTGAGGCCGATATTACTGATGGCTTCATGGAAGGCTTCACCGAAAACTACGTTAGGGTGGTTGCCAAATACGACCCGGTACTGGTGAACGAGCAGAAACACGTGCGCCTCACCAACATCACTGCCGCCGGGTTGATGGAAGCCGAGGAAACCTACCACGAAATGTTGGCGCATTAAGCGCTTCTTACTCTCTTTTTTACTACTGAAAGGCCCAGCTATGAATTCAAAGCTGGGCCTTCTACTTTCTACTTACTTTCACCAAAACGAGCAGGAAACGGAAGGTTATAACTCAGCAGTCTTTTTACGTTCTGGGTTAGCGCCATTATTATTAGTATTCTCACCATAATCGTCAGGCTAAGAAGGAATGTGTACGGCGTTACAGGGTAACGTCGCTACGGAATACCCGGCCATGTAGCCTCCTTACCCTGTAACGAGGTACTCATGCAGAAGAAATGTGCTCTGCCTATCGTTAGCCTGACGGCTATATGGTGAGAATACCAACAATTTGTTAGAGGTTCAAGCCTTTAATCATCCTTTGCCTACCTCTTAAATACCCTCCCATATTCTGTCCTCCTGAAAGGATCTCGTGGGCGAACGGTAATGCAGTTTACTACACAGCTTTTCTAGTTCGCCCACAAGATCTTTCCAAGAGGACAGAATGAGAATGACAGTGACTAGAAAGACAGCGAAGGAAATTGCAGAATGAGAAATTGCAGAATAGAGAATTTGAGCTGTTGAGATAGGGAATCAAAAGCTGTTCCGTTTTCAACCTACTTTTCCGAAAACAGCCTTAAAACACTTCAGCCATTTTCCTTAGAAGCACCGGCCCGCCGCGCCATGCGCTGGGCCAAGACACTTGCGGCAATCAGTTGCAAGGCGTGGTACAGCATGAGCGGCAAAAGGATAATCCCTACAATATTCGCGTCCGGGAAAATCACCTTTGACATGACCGTTCCGTGCACCAGAGACTTCTTAGATCCGCAGAAAATGGCCGTGATCCGGTTTTCGCGGGAGAAACCCAGGGCGGTGCTAAGTACATGAATCATCCCGAAGACCAGGAAGAACAAGGCTACCATGGCGCCTCCCAACAGCAGCAGTTGCGCCGCGCTGTAACCTTTGAACATCTCGCGGGCGAAGGAATCGCAGAACGAGGAATAGACAATGAGCAGGATGATGGTCTGGTCAAACAGCCGGAGCCTGCCTTTCCGCTGCTCCGCAAATGCCCCGAACCGCTTGTTCAGCAACACTCCCAGGGAAACGGGTAACAACACCTGAAGCATCAGTTTAAAGATAATACTGCCTAAATCCATCTCGGCGGCAGAACTGGTGCGCATGAATAAACCCATCCAGAGCGGTGTCATGAACACGCCTATGAGGCTGGAAATACTGGCGTTGAAGATGGCAGACGGAATATTGCCTCCCGCTATAGACACCATCACCACCGAGGATGAAACCGTGGACGGCAAAGCGGCCACGTAGAAAACGCCCAGCCACAGCAACTGATTTTCCTGGTCGGCTAACAGAAGGTTGGCGGCGTACACCAGTAAGGGGAACAACAGAAATGTGCTTAACTGCACCACTAGGTGGAGACGCCAATCACTCAAGCCTGCTTTCAATTTGGTTGGGCTTAACCGCAAGCCATAGAAAAAAAAGATCAGGGAAACGCCGTAGGTCGTGATTTCCTCCAGCGGCAGGGGGCCGTTTTCCTCGCCCAATTCCGGCCACAGATAAGCCAGCAAAATCATCGCCAGTAACGCCAATAGAAAGGCATCCAAGCCAATCCTTTTCAGAAACCCTATTCTGGGTTTATTCTCTTTCTGGGGCACTAAGGGCGGAACGGGTACTTCTGAGCGCATGGGGCGGATAAATGAGGTACTATATTTTGTCTGTTGAGCAAAGTACGGGCAAAACGGCAAAACAGGTCAAACCTACAGAAAAACAATCGCGTCCGTTTTCAGCCGCTAATTCATCCTCGCCGGGGAAAAGCCTCTGAAGTTGAACTTCCCTCTAAAAGGATTGTCTCTGCATATCACCATTCGTTTTAGAGCCGATTTCTCTAAAACAGCCCTAAAACACCAGGGCAGCCCCTGTGCTTAAGAACCACTTTTCTGTGTTTTTTTGAAGTTCTGGTAAGGTTTGTCTGTTCCATTGTGGACATTATCTGTCCGGTTCTGAACACCTTTCTGTATCCAATCCATTAATAAAACATTGACAATCAAATAATTAACAGCAACTACATTTCTTGGCAAGGAATTGACATAAGGGAGTGGGCGAACAAGATGGTCTAAAAATAAAATATAACGCTTTAGGCAACCATCAGGCAAATGCCTTCATCTATGGAGTATCAGCTGAACAAAGAATTACCGGTTCTCCCTCCTTTCACGCTTTCAATCCTTCCAAGTCACATGAAAAAATTAGTACACCTTCTCATTTTCAGTTTTCTCTGTTGTACGGTTCAGGCCAGCTTCGCCCAAAATGCTGGTTTGCTGACCGGTATGATTAAAGACGAAAAAGGCGAAGCGCTTTCCTACGGTACCGTATCGTTGCTCAAGATGCCCGAGGCGTCGGTTGTAAACGGGGCCGGAGTGGAAGTGGACGGTACCTTCAAAATGCCCGCCCCGGCTCCCGGTTCCTATCTGCTGCGGATTAGTGCGCTGGGATTCGCCGCTCTGGACACCCCTCCTTTCACCGTGACGGCGGGCGGATTCAGCAAAGATTTCGGGACGATGGTTCTGAAATCTGACAGCAAAATACTGAAAGAAGTAACCGTAGAGGCCATGCGGCCCACCGTTGTGCACCACCCAGATAAGATGGTGGTGAGTGTGGAGGGAACGGCCATGGCAGCGGGCAGTACGGCGCTGGAAGTGCTTTCCAAGGCCCCCGGCGTGTGGGTAGACCAGGACGGGAACATTCAACTGAACGGCAAGGCCGGGGTGCGCATGATGATTGACGGCAAACTCACGTATCTCACCGGCAAGCAACTACAGACCATGTTGCAGAGCATGCCCGCTGAAAACATCAAAGACCTGGAAATTATCAGCAATCCTTCTTCCAAATATGACGCTGAGGGCAATTCGGGCATCATCAACCTCAACCTGAAGCGCAACACCCAGGTAGGCATGAACGGCAGTGTGTACACCGGCTACCAGTTCAACGGACAACACGGGTTCAACACCGGCGCCAACGTGAACTACAAAACCAGCCGCTGGAGCTCCTTTGCCAACGTAGATGTTTCGCGGCGCGTGAACCTGCGCACCAACACCATGACCCGCGTGTTCAACAGCGAAAAAGGCGCCACCTATTTTGACCAAAGCGGAGATGAGTTGGGCGTCCGCCTAGTTCCCTCCCTGCGCGCCGGCACCGACTATGACTTCAACGACCGCCACAGCATTGGCGCCACCGCCAACTACACCGCCTTGACCTGGGACAATGCCTATGACACCCATACCTACCTGCGCAACGGAGATCTGGCCGAAAACGAGTTCATCAGAGCCAATAACAAGGTGGATGGAGACTACTATAATATTACCCTCAATGGCCATTACGTTTTCAAGATAGACACGCTGGGTTCTTCACTCTCCGCAGATGTGGATTACGTGCAGATCAAAGACCAGGACAATTCCCGCTTTCTGAACACCTTTGCCTATCCTAATTCCACCAAACCTGCTCTGGTACAGAACCTGGGCAGTGACAACCCCACCAAATACCACATCTATTCGGCCAAGGCCGATTACACGAAGAAATTCCTGAACAAGAGCAAACTGGAGGCCGGGGTTAAGACCAGTTACGTGACCTCAGACAACCAGCTCAAGTTCTTCTTCCTGGAAGGCAGCAACCAAGTAAACGACCCCACCCGCAGCAACCATTTCATCTACCAAGAGAACATTTACGCGGGTTACGTGAACTACACCATGAACCTGGGTACTACATGGAGCGTGCAAACCGGCCTTCGGGCCGAACATACCGTGTCGGAAGGTTACTCCAAAACGCTGGACCAGACCACGCCGCGCGAGTACCTCAACTTCTTCCCCAGCGTGTTCGTGCAGCAGAAAGTAAGTGACAATTATCAACTTACCTACAACTACAGCCGCCGCATCAATCGGCCCAACTACGGTTCCCTGAACCCGTTCATTTTCTACCTTGACCCTTTGACCTGGGCACAGGGCAACCCGTACCTCCGGCCCCAATATTCCAACTCCTTTCAGGTAACCCAAACGTTCAAGAATACCTACATTCTGACTTTGGGCTACTCTAAAACCACGGATTTTATTGCCGAGATCCCGGAGCAGAACACGGAGAACAACACCTCCGTCTTCGGCCCCCGGAACGTGGACGACTTTGATTCCTACTTCGGAACGCTGGTGGCTCCCGTGAAAATCTCCAACAAATGGGACATCAACAACAACCTGACGCTGGGCTACCAGGCTTACTCCATCTCTATTAGAGATAAGGTACAGGAGAACAAGCAGTTTTATTACATGCTCAACTCCAACCACACGGTGCAACTGCCCAGGAAATTTAAGATGGAATTGAACGCGGGCTATCAGGGGCCAAACGCCTACGGTCTTTATAAAATAGAGCAGAACTGGTGGCTGGATGCCGCCGTGAAACGCTCCTTCCTGAACGACCAACTGGAGGCCTCCCTCGCGGTGACTGACATCTTCAGAACCCGCAAAGTGGTGGGAGCCGCTAACATAGACGGCAACATCAACGCCTTTGACCAGTATTTCGGAGCGCAAAGTGTCAGACTTAACCTGCGCTATAGATTCAACAAAGGCCAAAAGTTTGAGATGCAACGCCGCAACACCACACTGGAAGAATCTAACCGCGCCGGGGGCTGAGGAAGTCAACTTTAGTTTCGGGGCTGTTTTTAAGATAACGGCCCTAAAACAGCTTGCTACTCCTTTCCTTGTATTCTGCTGTTAGTACTAACCTGAACCAGGCAATTGAAAGGGGTTTAAGGACAACAGAAAATTTCAGGAAACCTAGCTGCGCCTTTTCAATGCAGATTCTCCCCTTGAGGGGAGTTAGAGGGGTGTTTACACCTGCCGATCCGCAGCTTGTTGGCTCTGCTTTGTTTCTCTTATGCAAAGACACGGATGTAATAGGTTCTGGAATGCGTGTTCTTCTGTGTAAACACCCCTCTTTATCTCCCCTCAAGGAGAGAATCTACTCACTGAAGTGCTGTTACATGGAACGTAGAAGAATTTAGATAATCCCCGAGCCCATGTTAATACCACCTCAATTCTGCTCCACCCCTTCTTCCATCGGGTTCACTCCTTGTTTATACGGCTTCGGAGAATTTTTTAAATATTCTTTAACAGTACCTTGTGTTACATAGTACCTTATACTATATTTGTTCCATTCTTAGAGATTCCTCAACCACAAACAACATACAGCCATGGAAAACCAAGCCCTGCTTCAGCTCTTACTTCAGGTGATGCTCTTTTTAGGTTCCTTCACGGGCATCGTGTTTGGCTATGTGTACCTGACTTCCGGCCATGGTGCCTCCCGGGTGAAAAAAGCCGTCGGTACCCCAGAGACGTTCTGGTTGTAGGCCACTGGGCTTTTTTTTTCTGCATGTACCTTGCATAACACAGTACTATACACATTCAAAATCCACACATAAATACCTACTATTATGAAAAAGCTGTACAACTTCCTCCTCTTAATGGCCGCCCTGGCGTTCTTAACCCAGGCGGCCCTGGGCCAATCTACAGGTTCCCTCACCGGCTTGGTGGTAGATGAAAAAGGCGAGCCGCTTCCTTACGGCACCGTGTCCCTGCTGAAAGCCGCCGATGCCTCCTTAGTGACTGGTACCGCCATTGAGCTGAACGGCACGTTCAAACTGAAAACCCCCGCTCCCGGCAAGTACCTGCTCCGCATCAGCGCCCTGGGTTTCGCCACCCAAGACTTGCCCGCGGTAGAGGTAACCGCCGCCGGTTTCTCGCGTGATTTCGGGAAAATAGCCCTGAAACAGGATGCTAAGGTGCTGAAGGAAGTGACCGTGCAGAACCTGCGGCCCAGCGTGGATGTGCAAGCCGATAAAATGGTGGTGAGTGTGGAGGGAACGGCCATGGCGGCAGGCAATACCGCCTATGATGTGCTGGCGAAATCGCCGGGCGTGTGGGTAGACCAGGACGGCAACATCCAGCTCAACGGCAAACAAGGCGTGAAGGTAATGATTGACGGCAAACTGACCTACCTAGACGGAAAACAGCTCCAGACCATGCTCCAAGGCATGCCCGCCGACAACCTGAAGAACCTGGAAATCATCGCCAACCCTTCTGCTAAGTTTGACGCCGAAGGCTCAGCGGGCATCCTCAACCTGAACCTGAAGAAAAACACCTTAAATGGCCTGAACGGCAGCGTGTACGCAGGGTACTTGAACAACACCAAAAGCGGCGGCAACGGCGGCCTAAACCTGAACCTGAAACAAGGCAAGTGGAGTTCTTTCGCTTCTCTGGATGCGGCCCAACGCCCCAGAAAAAGAACGTTCACCATGGACCGCACGTTCTTCAGCGCCGAGGGTGAAAACGCCCTCCTGAACCAGAGCGGCAAAGAAGAAGGCCAGACCTTCGCCCCTTCCGCCCGCTTCGGGACGGATTACGATTTCAACAAAAACCACAGCGTGGGCGTCTCGGTGAATGTCGCGTACTCCAGATACAAAGCTGGGGTGAACACCAACTCCACCTTGCTGGATCCCAAGGAAAACGGCGCTATCCTGAACCAAACCGCTACTCATGACAACCGCAAATTCGGCAGTGCCACGTTCAACGTGCACTACGTGGGAAAACTGGACACCATCGGCTCTACCCTTTCCGCTGACGTGGACGTAGCCCGCATTAAAGACCACGGCGTAAGCGATTTCCTGAACTTCAGAACTCGGGTTGCTACTAGGGCCGGGGAGGAAGAGTACTTTGAGACCGATAACCCCACCGCTTACCAGATTTACTCCGTGAAGGTTGATTACGTCCGGCCGTTTCCTTCCATCAAAGGCAAGCTGGAACTGGGTGCGAAAGCCAGCTACGTGGAGTCCGACAACCAGAATGACTTCTTCACCCTGGAAGGGTCTACCCGGGTGCCAGACCAGAACCGCCGCGGCGACCATTTCATTTATGACGAGAACATCTACGCCGCTTACTCCAACTTCAGCGCCAGCCTGAGTCCGAAATTCACCTTGCAGGCCGGGCTTCGGGCCGAGTACACCAATTCTGAGGGCAACTCTATCCCCGAACAGAAAGTGACACCCCGCTCCTACCTGGATTTGTTTCCCAGCGTGTTTGTGCAGCAGAAAATCTCTGAGAACTACCAGATTGGCTACAACTACAGCCGCCGCATCTTCCGGCCGCGCTACAGCAACCTGAACCCGTTCCGGTTCTACATAGACGCCAACACCTACGCCCAAGGCAACCCGTACCTGAAACCCGAGTATACCAACTCCTTCCAGGTGACCCAGACATTCCGGAAAAACTACAACCTCATCCTCGGCTACGCCCACACCAAAGACGATATCTCTGAAGTGCCGGCCTTCTACCCCGAAACCAATACCATGGTGTTCCAGCAGCGCAACGTGGAAAGCGAAACCGCCAACATCACGCTGGTAGCCCCCGTGACCGTCACCTCCAAGTGGAACATGAACAACAACGTGACCGTGGCCTACCAGAATTTCACCACCTTGGTAGACGAGATAGCCATCCAGAACGCCCAGACCATGTTTACCGCGCAAACCAACCACAACATATTGCTTCCCAACAACTTTAAAATGGAAGTGAACGGCAATTACCGCGGCAAAGGCGTGTTCAACGTCTACAAAACCGAACCGGCAGGCTGGGTGGACGTGGCCGTGAAACGCTCCTTCCTGAAAGACCAACTAGACGTGAGCGTGGCACTCACCGATATTTTCAGAACCCAGAAAATGGTGGGCACCTCTGAGGTGAACGGCAACATCAACGCCATCAACATGTACCAGTTTGGCCAGGGCATGCGCCTGAACCTGCGCTACCGTTTCAACAAAGGCGAGAAATTTGAGATGAAGAAACGCGCCACCAACCTGGATGAGGTGAACCGCGCCGGCGGAAATTAACCTTCCTCCCCACCAGGGTTCTCCCCCTTCTGATTTATTTTCTTAAATTAGAGCCCAAACTACAGATCAGGGGCCGCGAAACGATGGTCGCGGCTCCTGATTTCATTTTCACCATCCTTATTTATTGACTGTGAGCATCACTAGAAAGCTTCTCTTATTGGCTGTGTTATCAGCTTCCTTCTCGGCCTGTAAAAACGACCAGGCTCCCAAACAAGCCACCACGGCTACCACGCAAACCGCTCCGGCCACCGAAACCACGGAGGCTGATGACACCGAAGCCGCTCCGGCTGCCGCTGTTGCGCCCGAGATTGTCTTCGTGAACTCAGACACCCTCCTGAACAGATACCAGTACTTCAAAGACGTGAAAGCCCGCCTGGAAGCCAAAGGCAAGCGCATGGAAAATGACCTGAGAGGCAAAGCCACCAGTTTCCAGAAAGAAGTGGAGCAATACCGCCAAACCGGGGCCAACATGACCCAGGAACAACGTGCCGCCACCGAGCAGCGCCTGGCCCAGAAAGAACAGCAATTGGCCGGTCAGCAGCAGACCCTGGGCAACCAGCTAGCCAAAGACGAGAACGATGAGATGAAAAAGATCTACGAAAAGGTAGAAGCGCATCTTAAAAAAGTAAGCCAGGAGAAAGGCTATAAAATGGTCTTGACCTACACCCGTGGTAACAGCGCCATCCTCTACGGAGACCAAACGCTGGACATCACCAATGACGCCGTAAAAGGCCTGAACGAAGAATACAAAGCAAGCAAAGCTTCCACCAAGAAGTAACGCACCTCGCCTGCATAAAAAAAGCCTGACGTTTGTCAGGCTTTTTTTATGCTCTTTTAGGGAAAACAATTGATTTTCTTCGTTCGCCTTTGGTGGGTGTGGGCTTCGGTCTCTGGCCGTTTCTTTCCTATACAAAGCGGCGGAACACAGCAGGTATTACACACTCGCCAGAGACGATTCATCACCTGCAAGCTTCTGCTACTTTCCCCGGTTCCAGTCTTCCCCGAGCGCGCCTCGCTTTTGGCCATAGATAAACTTCAGCTAAGAGAGACATACCTCTCAGGCCGAAAGGGCAGTGCGAGAGGGGAAGACTGGAACCGGGGCCGTGAGCGCTTCCCAGCAAAGATGGAACAATACAGCACTTGCACCCACGCAAAAAGCGGACATGCCAGGGGAACAGCGCAATACGCGCATTCAGTAACTGTAAAGAAATGAAGAGGCTTTCTCCTCACGGAAATTGGAAACTGGAGCCATGTTTCTCGGTGAGTGAATTAACCCTGCTATTTTTATAAAACACTTCAAAAAAGCCTTCTCTTCACCTCAGACAATTTAGTGCCTGACTCGCGGGCATAGAACGGATGCTTGCTCTCCGTCACCAACTGCGCCCCATAAATACCGCTGTGCCCGGAAAACACATAAGCTACCGCGCAAGCCAAACCCGCATACAGACCACATTCGGCCCCGAATAATTCAATGGCCATGAGCGTGCAGGCCAGCGGCGTGTTGGAGGCTCCGGCAAACACCGCCACAAATCCTATGGCAGCCAGTAGCTCCAGGGGCAAAGGCAATCCGGTAAAAAGCGCGTTTCCCAAGGTAGCTCCCATGTAAAACAACGGCGTGACCTCTCCCCCTTTGAAGCCACTCCCCAAGGTCAATGCCGTAAACGCCAGCTTTACCAGAAAATCATACGGTGGCAGCGGTGAGGTAAAGGATTCTACAATGGTAGGAATGCCCAAGCCAATGTGTTTGGTGGTACCCAATGCCCAGACAAGCAGTGCCAGAACCGCTCCCCCCACCACCGGTCTGAAGGGCGGATACGAGATAAACTTTTTGAACGTGGTGCCCACCGCATGGGAAGTCCAGGAGAAAAGCCTGGCCGCCAACCCAAAGCAAATACCCGCCAATAAAGTTGCCCCCAAGGTCAGACCCGAAATGGCCGGAACTTCCACTTGTGGGTAGGCCGTGTGCCCAATCCCCCAGGCGGTGGTCACGTAATCTGCCACTACGGCCGCCAGAAAGGAAGGAAGCAATGCCTGGTACCGTACCTGCCCCAACAGGAAAACCTCCAGCCCAAAAATGGCTCCGGCTAAAGGTGTCCCAAACACCGAGGCAAAACCAGCGCTTACGCCACAGATCAAAATCAGTTTCCGGTCACGGGGAGGCAACTTGAAAAGGCGGGTTAATTGGTCAGCCAGAGTCCCCCCCATTTGCGCCGCCGTTCCCTCACGGCCGGAGGAGCCGCCCACCAGGTGGGTCAGAACGGTGGTCACAAACACCAGCGGTGCCATGATAAGGGGAAGCCGTTTAGAAGCAGGTTCTTGGATAGAATGTAGCAGCAGGTTGGTTCCGGCTTCGGCTTCCTGCCCCCAGGTATAGTACAGCCAGCCAATCAGGAAACCGCCCACGGGTAAAAGGGCGATGAGCCACAAATGGCTTTCGCGGTAAGCGGTTACCACGTCCAGCAGTTTCAGAAACAGAGCCGAAGTGCTTCCCGCCATAATTCCTACCAGCAGGGCAAGGCCTACCCACCGCAGCAGATACAATAGGTTCAGGTAAAATTCCTGCGGAAAAGTGCTCTGGGAAAGAGTTGACTTGGAGAGGAATCTCTTTTTGAAAAAGGTCATACTACTTCTGTTGATACGTCATCAAAGGCACAGCCGGTTCATCCCGACTACGCAGAAGCAGGAGTCATCAGCCTTCACAGAAGGCGACTTTATACTGGTGGTACCCCATCACCTTCACAAAGCAAATGTATCAGAATGAACCCTGTAGGGCATACGCTTCTTTCTTCCGCTATACCATGTTATTCGTACCGGAGCGAATCTATGGGGTCTAGCTTTGACGCTTTGTAGGCCGGGTAGTAGCCTGAGATAAGCCCTACGGTAACACAGATGCCCATGCCCACAATCATCCACAGCCAGGGCACAAAAAACTCCCCTTTACCGATGAGCATGGCAATGCCGTTGCCCATTAAGATACCCAGCACTATTCCTACCACTCCGCCCAGTACGCAGATGACAATGGCCTCAATCAAGAATTGCAACCGTATCTGTTTAATGGTGGCTCCCAAGGCTTTCCGGATGCCAATTTCGCGGGTGCGTTCGGTCACGCTCACCATCATAATGTTCATCAAACCAATAGACGCGCCCAGTAGCGTGATAAAGCCCACCAGAAAACCGCCCGTTTTCAGGTAGCCCGTGATGTTGTTCAGGGTTTGCTCCACTTCGTCACTGCGGGTAATCTCAAAGGAATCTTCCTGCCCCAACCGGTCTTGCCGCACCTTGCGCATGATGCCCGTGGCTTCTTCCATGGCAAACGCCAGACTAGAGCCATTTAAAATGGCCGATTTTATCTCAAATGTCAATGGATTTGGTGTAGGAATCTGGGTAGCCGCTTCCAGCGGAATAATAATGCGCCGGTTGCTGCCGCCGCCGCCCAAACCACCGCCTTCGTTTTTGATTTTGCCAATCACCTTGAACCGCCGGCCCAACATGATAATGCTCTTTCCTTCGGGACTTTGTTTAGGGAACAGCTTTTCAGCCACTTCTTCCCCAATGATGGCCACCGGGGAACCGTTTTCAATCTCGGTATTAGAGAAAGGCCGCCCCAGTTCCAGGTCATAGTTTTCATTTACCAGGTAATTCTCATCGCCGCCAATCACGCTCATGTTGGGGTTGGTTTTGATGCTTCCGGCCTTCACAGACACATTGCCGCTTACCCAGGCAGACAAACTCACGCGGGCTTTGTCGGCCATCAATTCTTTGTACTGCCGAGCCTGGAATTCCGTAATGTTGGGGTACACCTTGTTCTGCCGTCCGCCCCGTTGTCCGCCGCCGTCCCATTTCTTTTCAATGTCGAAGGAATTGGCCCCTAAGGAGGAAAATGTGCTGGAAACGGAATACTTGATGCCCTCAATTGCCGTTAGAATACCTACCAAAGACATAATCCCGATGGAGATGATGAGGGCCGTGAGCACCGTGCGGAGCATATTGGCTTTGATAGAGCGGAAACCTTCTTTCGTGTTTTCTATAAGATCCATATTTTTTGGAGGGCCAGTACCAGAATAGTCTATCAGTCGTAAAAGTGAGCTCTTTCTTACTGTTATAAAAGTAATGGTTTTCCCGTTTATTGCCCGTTTTTCTTAAATTCGTTCCAAACCGGTTACTAATGAAGACTTTGTCCCGAAATTTATTTCTGCTGCTGATCCTTTTGGGGATTTCGCCCGCCAGTTGGGCTTCTTACCTGCTCCTGCCCATGGACGAGTCTCAGAAAAACCATTTAAAGGCTTATGGGCTAGCGTATTGGGCCCTGCAACGCCAAGTAGAGGTAGAATGGCTCTTGAACTACAAAGGCGGCGCTTTTGCGGTGAAACAGGCAAACCCCATTGAAAACGAACTGGTGGTGCGTGGTATCAGCTACCAGACCATTTCAGATGCGCAGTACAGCCAGATACTCTCTCAGATTGCCGCCCCAGAGTCTAACATGGACGTGATGAAGCTGGAGAAAGCCCCCAAGATTGCCGTGTACTCGCCCAAGTCCAAACAGCCCTGGGACGATGCCGTGACCTTGGTGCTCACCTACGCTGAGATCCCCTATGACATTATCTATGACCCCGATATTCTGGAAGACAAATTGCCCAAGTACGATTGGCTGCACCTGCACCACGAGGATTTCACCGGCCAGCACGGCAAATTCTACACGGCCTTCCGGAACGCCCCCTGGTACCTTGAGCAGAAGCGCGAGGCCGAAGCCACCGCCAAACGGTTCGGGTACTCCAAAGTGCCGCAGCTGAAAAGTGCCGTGGCCCAGCGCATCCGGGACTTCTGCGCGGGCGGAGGCTTTATGTTTGCCATGTGCTCCGCCACCGACACCTACGATATCGCCCTAGCCGCCGTAGGTCTGGACATCACCGAAAACATGTTCGACGGCGACCCCTCAGACCCTCAAGCGCAGCAGAAACTGAATTTCAACAACACCTTTGCCTTCAAAGACTTCACCCTCATCAGAGACCCCTACCACCCTGAGTTCTCCAACATTGACAATTCGCAATTGGAGCGGGGCCTCCGCGAGAACAATGACTTTTTCCAGCTTTTCACCTACTCGGCGAAGTGGGATCCCATCCCTACCATGCTTACCCAAAACCACGTCAAAACCATCAAAGGGTTCATGGGCCTCACCACCGGTTTCAAAAAGCGCCTCATCAAATCTGAAGTAGTGGTGATGGGCGAAAACAAGGCCATTGACGAGGCCCGCTACATACACGGCACCTTCGGGAAAGGCACCTGGACGTTCTACGGCGGCCATGACCCCGAGGATTACCAGCACTTCGTGGAAGAGGAACCCACAGATTTGGCCTTATACCCCAATTCCCCCGGCTACCGCCTTATTCTGAATAACATCTTATTCCCGGCGGCGAAGAAGAAGAAACAGAAGACTTGATTTGGAGATTTGGAGATGTGGAGATTTGAAGATGTGGAGATGAGGTGATTTGAAGATTTGAAGATGTGGGGATTGGATAAATGCAGAGGGGTTTTGGGGCTGTTTTTGTAAAAACAGCCCCAAAACCCCTCTGCATTTTAAGCAAAATGCCTTCGTTTATTTTATGTGACCAGCAGCAAGGATCTGGCTTTGATTTGAAGCTTTTACAGGTTGCTTGTCATTCAGGAGCGCGCACCCTATTCACTGATGTTGCGCCCTCCTGCTGGTGGTTCCCGGCGAGTCTGGAGACTCGCTTCATCCCCTGGCGCGAGACTGGAGTCTCGCGCCTGCGCTTTGGAACAGCCAGCTTCCATGATGCCGCCTGTTCCAAAGACCTCGTAGTGCGCGCAGCTCCTACGAGTGTCTAGGCGGCCATTGCCGTTTTCAGGCTGTTTTCGCCAAAACAGCCTGAAAACGCCGAGGCAAAGGGAGGATGTCTGTACCCGCCGAAAGAAAACCATAGAAAGCAACGCCTCCCGGTGACCAGGTATTGCCTCTACCGGTATGCAATAATTACGGTTTCCACGTTTTGAGCCCGTTTTCTGCAAAACAGCTTCAAAACGCATCAGCGGGGCTCCCCTCTCCGCGGGAGAGGGGCTGGGGGTGAGGTCTCTTTCTGCGGAAGCGTTTTACCATTTGTGCACAAGATCCTCCCAAGATGACAGAAAGAAAGGAAAGTGCTTAAAAGTTTGCACCCCGCAACCTGCTCTACTTTAATCAGTTAAAATTTTATCCCTCATCTTCACATCTCCTCATCACCTAATGTATCCTGTCTGGCCGGTGCTCCAGGTTGGCGATAATGTTGGCTTCAATCTCCAGTAGTTCCTGTAGGCGGGCGTCTACTACTTCTTTGGGCATGTATTCTTTGGCCAGCTTCACAAAGCTCACGTAGTGGCTTGCCTCTGACACCATCAGTTCATAGTAGAATTTCTGCAGGTCTTCGTCTTGCAGGTTCTTCCAGAGTAGCTTGAAACGTTCGCAGGAACGAGCCTCTATGAGGGCGTTTACCAGCAGATGATCCATGAGCTGGCGTTCGCGCTTGTCGCCTTTCCTAATGTGTTTGCTGAGTTGCACCACGTATTCATCGGGCCGGTTGCGTCCTAGTTCATAACCGCGCTTCTTCAGTTCTTCCAGTACCCGCTCAAAGTGGCTCCACTCCTCGGCCACCAAGGCGGTCATTTCCTCTACCAATTTGGTTTTATCGGGGTACTTCACAATCAGGGAAATGCCAGACGTGGCGGCTTTCTGCTCACAATAGGCATGGTCTACCAGAATATCCTGAATGTTCATCTCCGCGATGTTCACCCACCGGGGATCTGTAGGAAGCTGTAGTTTTAAGATTGATTTCGCCACTTTTTTAGGTGTGAAGATGAGATGATGAGGAGATTTGGAGATTTGAAGATGTGAAGATGAGAAGATGTGAAGATTTGGAGATGATTGGAAGGAAGTTAGGGTATTATTCTCTTTGGCCTTCTATGGCGCGGAAGTTACTTCCGTGGCTTGAGAAGGCAGAAAGTCACGGAAGTAACTTCCGCGCCATAGCATGGAGACTTTCCTCTTCACATCTTCAAATTCCCACATCTTCTCATCTTCAAATCTTCTCATCTTCAAATCTAAAAAACTAATCATAGAAGTTCCACTGCAGGCCAAAGATGAAGCTGAAGGGGTTGGCCAGGTAGTACGGGGTGGTAAAGTAGCCGGGTTCCCAGGCGCTGGTCACGGTGTTGATGTTACTCAGTTTCAGGAAGAGGTTCACCGTCTTGATATCGGTATTCAGGTAAAGATCCAGCGTGGGATAACGGTTGACCAGGAAGCGGTTCTGCAGGTGAAACTGCTGGGTGACAGGCATGTAGCCATCGGCGTAGTATTCAGAATGCCAGTTCATCTCCAGTCCGGTCTGCACATGGATGGCTCCTTTGAAGAGCGGCCCCTGCACATAGGCTTTGGAATTGACGTACCATTCCGGCATCCGGATGACATCTTCCCCGTTCACTTTGTTGTAGTAAACGGTGTTGTCAAAGACGAATGACTTGACCTTGAACCTATACCGAAGGCTGGCCTGCACCAGATTGGTGTTGCCGGTTTCCTGCGCCGGAGTAGCCCACAGGGTTTTGCCACTTTCCAGGGAATCACGGTAGTACACGTAGTTCCGGAGATTGGTAAACTGAAGCTGGGCATTGAGGTAATGGTTCTTGTAGCCAGCCTCCAGCGAGGCGGCCGTCTGGTTGGCCTGGGTGTTCTCAAAATCTTTGAACCACTCGTAATGGTTACTGATGAAAACCCGCTGCAACAACGTTGGGGAATACGAGATTCGGGTTTGCCGAAGCGTCAGGAACTTGTAGCGGGCCTGGGCATTGATCCGGTAATCGCCGCCGCCAATCTGGAGCTCCGCATCTGTGGTGACATAGATGTCGTTCTTCAGCCGGAACTGCGCCTCTCCGCCAATAAAGTTGTCGGCGATGGTTCTTTTTACCCGGTCAACTCTGTAGAGCAACGTATCTTCCTGCCCGGTTCTGTCTTGCACATCCACGGCTTCGGCGGTCACTTCATAAGAACCGTCGCGGCGTTTGGCGTAGGCGCGGTACACGAACAGACGGCCGCTGCCCATGACCCCAAACGTGTTCTCTATCTGTTTAAAGTAAGAATCATCATACGTACGGGCAGAATCTAACCGCACGGCAGGGTAGAAATTCACGGTTCGCCTGCTGGCACTGCCCGTTCCTGCGGTTTCATAGGTCAATGTTTCATCAGAATATTCATTATGCTGTGAATGCACATCAACGGTATGGTACAACTGCAGTCCCGGCCCTAACAGCTTGTACCATTGGGTGGCACGGAAATTACTGCGTCTTTCTCCAGACGCGGCAGTCACCAACCAGACGTCTTCTTCTTTGTAGTCAAAAAGATTTGCCCTGGTGTTGCCCGCTTGTGGTCTGATGCCGCCTAATTCAATCTGTTCATGGCTGGTCTGGCTGAAGTTAGCCATTAAACGGTACCGGTCGTTCTTGCTGTAATAATGCGTGAAGGCCTGCAACCCATAGTGGCTCAGAAAAGCGTCTCTGCCGGGGCCCGGGCTGCCAAACTGCCGCTCCGCCCCCAGGCGTTCATAGCCAAGGCCCACGTTCCAGTTAGCGGAAACATTGCGCGTATGCTTCGCCCGGAAGACCTGCTCCCCCAAACTCCCCTGCATGTAGTTCAGGAACGTGAAAGGCGATTTGGTATCATAGTACGGCAAAGTGGCCGGGTTGACCGCATACGGGTCAAAGGCGTTTCGGCCCAGCCGGTTGCCCAGGGTGGTGGGCATCCGCCAGAAAAGCGGCTGCGAGGCAGTCCCCACGTTGCCCAGGTTCTGCTGCAGCGTAGTATCATAGTACCAGTGCCGGAAATTCTGCAGATTGGTGAGCGAGGTATCTATACGCGCTGGGGTGAGGTTCCCTTTGAAGACATCTGCCTCATACAGCACCATAGTGGTGGCCGAACCATAAATGGCTTTGGTGGAGTCATTCAGGATTTGCGCAGAAGCCTGCCGGGCGCAAATACCCAGCCCCATCACAAAAGCCGCAGCTAAAAATTTCTTATACGTCACGTTCAAAAGTAAGCATTAAAATCTGAACCCGCCTGGGGTAGCCATCCTCTAACGGTATCATCAAAGGAAGGAACCTGCGGGGCAAAGGCATTGGTAATAGGCACATAGAAAACCGGGTAATCACGCCAGCGCGATTCCAGCGCGGGTGCCTGCCATTTCACGGCGTCTTTCTGCGTCATGAGAATACTCACCTCTGGGTCTTGCAAGGAAGTATAAAAGGAAATTACCTCCTCAACCCGCTCTGCGGTGACCGCCGCATGGTCTGGCCACTCAAAATGCCGTACCAGCTCCGCTCCCGTTTTCTGCAAGTGCCGTACCAGCGGTTGCGCATTGGCAATGCCCGTCACCAAAATCAACCTTTTCCCTAACGTTTTCCCTCTCCCAACCGGTACAGCCGGGGCGTAGACTATTTGCGAGAAAAATAGGGGGGTAGCCGGAGCAGTATACTGTTGCACCTGCTGCCGTATAATCGCTTGCTGCTCAGCCGTCACATTCTCTGGGCATTTGGTGACCACCACGGCATCTGCCCTGGTGGCTCCGGTTCTGGGTTCCCGCAAAAGGCCCACAGGCAGCAGGTAATCCTGCGTGAACAGACAGCTGAAATCAGTGAGCAGCAGATAGTGAGAAGCTTTGACGGCCCTATGCTGAAAAGCATCATCCAGCAGAATCACCTCCAGCTCTGGGAAGAGGTGCAGCAATTGCTGTATTCCCAGCGCCCGCTTCTCGCAAACCGCTACTTTCACCTGGGGCAGGCTTTGGGTGTATTGGAAAGGTTCATCGCCCAGCGAGGTTGCCGTGGCCTGGGCATCTGCCAAAACAAAGCCTTTGGTGGCTCGTTTATAGCCCCGGCTCAGGATGGCGATGTTTCTGGGCTGCAAGAGCCGCGCCAAGTATTCAACCTGCGGGGTTTTGCCGGTGCCGCCCACGCTCAGGTTTCCCACACAAATCACCGGAATGGGTGCCTGATAGACACCAAAGACCTCCTTTTCGTATAAGGTATTGCGTGTCCGCACAATGCCTTCGTACAGCAAGGCGAACGGATACAGCGGGTAACGAAGGACAGACGACAGAGCGGGCATGGCCTGCAAAAGTACACGAAATTTAGCTTTCTTTGCCCTCCACGGCTTTAAACCTATAGAATGACCCAGATAAAGGAAGTAGTACAGGTACTGGAGCGCTACGCCCCACCCGCCTATCAGGAACCGTATGACAATGCCCTGCTCCAGATCGGAGACCCGAACGCAACCGTGACAGGCGTTCTGGTAACCCTGGATTGTACCCTGGAAGTAGTGGAAGAAGCGGTAGAACGGGGCTGTAACCTCATTGTGGCCCACCACCCGGTCATCTTCAAACCACTGAAAAGCCTGACCGGGAAAACGCCCGTAGAACGTATTTTGTTGAAAGCACTGCTGCACCAGATAGCTATTTTTGCCTGCCATACCAATCTGGACCACGTACACAACGGTGTCAACGCCAAACTCTGCGAGAAATTGGGCATCCTCAACCCCAAAGTTCTGGCCCCCAAAACGCAACTGCTGACCAAACTGGAGACTTACGTGCCCTTAGAGGACACCGAGAAAGTCCTGGCCGCGCTTCACCAGGCCGGGGCCGGACAGATTGGCGAGTACACCGACTGCAGTTTCCGGGTAACGGGTACCGGCCGGTTCACCCCTTCGGCCCAAGCCAACCCGCACATAGGCGAGCCCTGCCAAACCGAGGAAACCATTGAAAACAAAATTGAGGTGATTTTCCCCACCTTCAAGCAGCACCAAATCATGCGGGCTTTGTTCAAAGCCCACCCGTATGAAGAAGTGGCGCATTATATAGTAGCGCTGCAGAACGAGAACCAGGAAGTGGGCGCGGGCATGGTGGGCGAACTGGAAGAAGCCCTTTCCGCAGAGGAATTTGTGCAGCACGTAAAGGAGAAGTTACAGATCAGCACCTTCCGGCACACGGCCTGGCCGCAGAAGCCCATCCAGAGAATTGCGGTGTGCGGCGGGGCCGGAAGCTTTCTCATCAGGCAGGCCAAAGCGGCCGGGGCCGATGTTTTTCTAACCGCCGATCTGAAGTACCATGAGTTCTTTGAGGCCACCCCGCACCTGGCCCTGGTAGATGTAGGACATTATGAAAGCGAAGTTTACACGAAGGAGCTTTTTTATGATATACTTACAAAATCTTTTCCTAATTTTGCAGTCGATTTGTCCTATACTGAAACAAATCCCGTAAGACACAGCTAAATAATACATGGAAAGTACCGTAGCAAGTAAGTTAGAAGCACTTCTAAGACTTCAGAGCTTAGATTCTGAATTGGACAAAATTCTACAAATTAGAGGCGACCTTCCAGAAGAAGTTCGTGACCTGGAAGATGAGATTGCCGGCTACCAAGTACGCGTGAGCAAATTTGATGATGAGATCGCTGAGTTGCAGCAGTCCATCGCCAGCCGCAAACAAGGCATCAAAGACGCTGAGAAACTGATCAAGAAATACGAAGAGCAACAGGAGAACGTCCGCAATAACCGCGAGTTTGACGCCATCACCAAAGAGATTGAGCTTCAGAAACTGGAAATCCAGATCAACGAGAAGAAAATCCGCGAGGCGAATTTCCAGATAGAGCAGAAAAACCAGGACATCCAGGAAATCAAGAACCGCCTGGAAGAGCGCCAGAAAGACCTGAACACCAAAAACGGGGAACTTCAGGTAATGGTGAACGAAAGCGAGGAAGAAGAACGCCGCCTGAACAAGGAAAAAGAAGAAGCGAAATCACACATTGAAGAGCGCCTTCTCTTCGCCTACAACCGCATCCGCAAAAACGTACGCAACGGCCTGGCCGTGGTAACCGTGAAGCGTGACGCCTGCGGCGGATGTTTCAACACCGTCCCCCCCCAACGCCAGTCAGACATTGCCGCCCACAAGAAAATCACCGTTTGTGAGCACTGTGGCCGTATCCTAGCTGATGTAGACCAGAAGGCAGTCATTCAATAACATCAAGTAACTTCTAGTGGGAAAGGGTGGTATAAAGCCATCCTTTTTTTTATGCGCCGCCTTTTCTTAAGGGAGAAAGTCCCGTCCTAGGTCAATGCGTTTTGGGGCTGTTTTAAGGAAAACAGACCTAAAACGCATTGACCTGTGAGGTCTTGAAGACCTCACAGGTTTAAAGTAAACGGGCGCGAGTCTCCAGACTCGCCGGAAACCACCAGCCGGAGGGGCATCAGAACCTCGATAACCGTTTCAGGGCCATTTTTCTGGAAACAGCCTTAAAACAGGTGCGTGGTCTCCGCGAAAGCCAAGCACCGCCCCAGATATACTCCTTATCTTTGCCAGATCAATCACCATTTTTTTTTCATGCATCAGTTGACGCTGCCTTTTTCTGAGTTGCCGGTTTCCATCCTCCTCTGGAAACAGAAAGCCTTAGCCTGGGCAACCCAACAGAACGAGGTGGTGGCCTATTATGAACCAAACGGCATCAGGTACCGGCACGGCGCCTTTGAAAACCTGCTGGGCATGCGCAGACACAGAAGCGCAGCTGACGTTTCTTCCTGGGAGATGCTGCAGAATGCCCTGGAACAGAACAGTACTATTCCGCTACTAGGCTACCTTACCTATGACCTGAAGAATGGTTTGGAACAGCTGCAGAGCCAGCATCCAGATCAACTTGGGTTTCCGGAACTTTACTTCTTCCAACCGGAAACCTGGCTTGTTTGGGCAGAGGATTCTGTGACCATCTTTTCCGGCGTGGAAGACCCAGCCGCCATTGCCCTGGCTATTCAGGGCACCTCGTATTCAGGCTCTTTTTCCAAAAACAGGATTGAAACGCAGCCCCGGGTCGCCAAAGAGGAATACCTGCGGGCAGTGGAACAACTAAGGCAGCACATTCTGGAGGGCGACGTGTACGAAGTGAACTATTGCCAGGAATTTTACGCCCACGAAGTCTCCGTAGACCCGCTCCCGCTTTTCTGGAAACTGCACGCGGCCTCCCCTACTCCGTTTGCAGGCTTCCTTAAATTAACAGACCGTTACTTGTTGTGTGCCAGCCCAGAAAGGTTCCTGAAGAAGCAAGACAGCCTCCTCATCAGCCAACCCATCAAAGGCACTATCCGGCGCGGAGCCACTTTGGAAGAAGACCAACGGCAACGGACGCTTTTGGCCACCAGCGAAAAAGAACAGGCCGAAAACATGATGATCGTAGACCTGGTGCGCAATGACCTGAACCGGGTAGCCGTGACGGGTTCGGTACAGGTAGACGAGCTGTTTGGCTTGTACGGTTTTCAGTACGTCTGGCAGATGATCTCCACCGTAACCTGTCAAGTGCCGGACAGTGTAACCGCCGTGGAGATACTCAAAGCCACCTTCCCCATGGGCAGCATGACCGGCGCGCCAAAGATCAGGGCACTGGAACTGATTGAACAGTATGAGAAAACCAGACGCGGCCTCTACTCCGGTGCCTTCGGGTATTGCCTGCCCAACGGTGACTTTGACTTTAACGTGGTCATCCGTAGTTTACAATACAACGCCCAGACCGGCTACCTCTCCTTTGAAGTGGGCAGTGCCATCACCTATGACTCTGACCCAGAGCAGGAATACCAGGAATGCCTCCTGAAAGCGGCGGCCATCAAGCGAGTGCTGGAAAATCTCTAAACCCTGCTTTCAGCTTTATCGCCGCGGACAATACAAGTTAGCTTATCTTTCATAACACATCTTGCCCTATTTCCTTTCTCAAATTTGCGACAATCGTTTTTGGCCTGTTTTTACGAAATGAGGTTATTTTGACCTAAAAAAGTGTCTGCCATTCTGTCACAAGCGCGTGAATATGCTTATCTTTGTCTTTTTACTTGCAAGCTATGCACGCACCTATTCTGGACTTAGACTTTATTGATAACCGTACGCCGGAACAAGCCGCCGCGTGCGACACCAAAGTAACCGTAGATTCCAATACCGGCCGTCAGCGGAAACTCTACATTGAAAGCTACGGCTGCCAGATGAATTTCTCTGACAGCGAGATTGTGTCATCCATCATGTTTGAGGCCGGTTTTGATACCACGTCAGAGGTAACCAACGCTGACTTGGTGTTGCTGAATACCTGCTCCATCAGAGAAAAGGCCGAGCAGACCGTACGCCACCGCTTAACCCAGTTGCAGCACCTGAAAAAGAAGAAGCCTGGCTTGGTAGTGGGCGTGTTGGGCTGCATGGCAGAGAGATTGAAGAAAAACCTGCTGGAAGAAGAGAAAATGGTAGACCTGGTGGTAGGCCCAGACGCGTACCGCGATTTGCCTTCGCTCATCAACGAGGTAGACGGTGGCCACAAAGCGGTGAACGTGCTGCTTTCCCGCGAGGAAACCTATGCCGATATCAACCCAATCCGCTTAAACAGCAACGGGGTGAGCGCGTTTGTGTCCATCATGCGGGGCTGCGACAACATGTGCTCGTTCTGCGTGGTGCCGTTCACCCGGGGCCGCGAACGCTCCCGTGATGCGCACTCCATTGTGCGGGAAGCGCAGGAGCTGGTGCACCAGGGCTACAAAGAAGTGACCTTGTTGGGGCAGAACGTAGACTCCTACAAATGGGCTTCGGAAGACGGCACCCAACGCGTCAACTTCGCGCAACTGCTGGAAAGCGTGGCCTTGATCAGCCCAGACCTGCGGGTGAGGTTCTCCACCTCGCACCCCAAAGACATTACAGATGAAGTCTTGTACACCATGAAAAAGTACGGCAACATCTGCAAATACATCCATTTACCGGCCCAGAGCGGAAACTCCCGCGTGCTGGAACTCATGAACCGCACCTATGACCGCACCTGGTACATGGAGCGCGTAGATGCCATCCGCCGTATTCTGGGCGAAGACTGCGGTATCTCCACCGACATGATTGCCGGTTTCTGCTCTGAAACGGAAGAAGAACACCAAGACACCTTGTCGCTCATTGATTACGTGCAGTATGACTACGCGTACATGTTCTTCTACTCTGAGCGCCCCGGCACCTTGGCGGCCCGCAAATTGGAAGACGATGTTCCGCTGGAAACCAAGAAGCGTCGGTTACAGGAGATTATTGACAAACAGCGCCACTACTCGCACCTGCGCAACCAACTAGCCGTGGGCCAAGTGCACCGAGTGTTGGTAGAAAACTTCTCCAAGCGCTCAGACGAAATGCTGAGTGGCCGAAACGACCAGAACAAAGTGGTCATCTTCCCCAAGATGCATTTCAAGAAAGGCGACTACGTAGACGTGCTCATCACCGACTGCTCGGTAGGCACCTTGTTTGGGGAACCTGTTTTATAATTTGAAAATTTGGAGATGAGGAGATTTGAAGATGAATTTCCTCTGAGCTAAAGTTCTGCATTTCCAAATCTTCCCATTTTCAAATCTTCAAATTTAATACATGCGTGATATTGAAATACAGTCGGTGAAGCAGCGGTTTGGCATCATCGGGAACTCGCCTTTGCTGAACTATGCCATTCAGGTGGCGGTGCAGGTGGCCCCTACTGACATGACCGTTCTTATTTCCGGCGAAAGCGGCAGCGGGAAAGAATCGTTTTCCAAGATCATCCATCACCTTAGTCCCCGCAAGCACGGCCAGTTCATTGCCATCAACTGCGGCGCCATTCCCGAAGGCACCATTGACTCAGAATTGTTCGGGCACGAGAAGGGCTCCTTCACCGGCGCCGCCGAAGCCCGGAAAGGTTATTTTGAGGTGACCAACGGCGGCACCATCTTTTTAGATGAAATTGGCGAGATGCCTTTGGGCACCCAGGCCCGATTGCTGCGCGTGCTGGAAAACGGCGAATTCATTAAAGTGGGTTCTTCCAAAGTACAGAAGACCGATGTGCGCGTGGTGGCGGCTACCAACGTGAACTTGATGCAAGCGGTAGAGCGCGGCCAGTTTAGGGAAGACCTGTATTACCGTCTAAACACTGTGCCAATCAATGTACCGCCTTTGCGCGAGCGCGGCGAAGACACGCACCTGCTGTTCCGGAAATTCGCCAGCGATTTTGCGGAAAGATACCACGTAAAGCCCATCACCCTGTCCTCAGAGGCCGTGCAGGAACTACTGCGTTATCGTTTCCCGGGCAACATCCGGCAGTTGAAGAACATTGTGGAGCAGATCTCGGTGCTGGAGTACGAGCGCGAAATCAACGGGGCCACCTTGCGTAGGTACCTTCCGCAGGAACAACAGAACCAACTGCCCGCCCTCTTCCATTCCAATGTCGCCGCCGATGGAGCCAGCGGAATCTCAGAGCGTGATCTGCTGTACAAGGTCTTGTTTGACATGCGCAAAGACATGAACGACCTGAAACAGGTGGTTTTTGACCTGCTTTCGCACCACCAGGAAGACGCGGAACTTCTGAAGAACAATCGGCATTTATTTGAAGAGGTACGTCCGTTTGAACAACAGCCAACTTACCGGACTCCGGAGCGCCGCGATGGCTACATGCTGTCGGTGGATGAGCCAGACGAAGAATACGAGGACAAAGTGGAAGACATTTCCCATGAAACCGAAGAAGAAAGCCTTTCTCTGGAGCACAAGGAAAAGGAAATGATCCTGAAAGCGTTAAAGAAACACGGGAACAAACGCAAATACGCCGCCAAAGACCTGGGCATCTCAGAACGCACCCTCTACCGCAAATTAAAACAATACGACCTTGAAGACCTCTAAACCTTTTACGTACCTGCTTCTGCTCTGTCTTCCCTTCTTACTGGGCGGCTGTTACTCCTTCACCGGAACCAATATCTCGCCAGACGTACAGACCATTTCCATCACCAACTTCAGCAACGCTGCCGGACAGGGCCCGTCTAATTTACAGCAGTTTGTCACCGAGGACTTCAAAGACTACTTTCAACGGAACACCAACTTACGTATTCTTCCGCAGGCCGGTGATCTACAGATTGAAGGGCAGATTATGAGCTATACCTTTAGTCCGGCCGCTATCCAGCGTACCGATGCGCCAGCCGGTGGAAATATTGGTTTAGACCAGGCAGGGGCCAACCGTTTGACCATCGTTATCCAGATCAGCTACACAGACACCAAGAACCCCACCAATAACTTTGACCAGAGTTTCTCTGGCTTCGCCGACTTTCCCCCTTCCCTGGATATCAACCAGATAAGCCAGGCGCAGATCAGGCAAATCACAGAACGCATTATTTACAGCGTTTTTACCAAAACGGTAGCAAATTGGTAAGTATCTTTGCAGCACCAGAAAGGCACTGAAAATATAAATTTCAGTGCCTTTCTCCTCTAATTCCCTTTTAATCAGTAATTTGTATTTGCCATTCGCGCAAAGCAAACCAGAGCTTCATGAACAAAGCGGCATTTTTAAACATTGTACGGCAGGTAGCCCCCATCCAAGACCAGGAAGTTGACGACCTGGAGCGGTTGGTGGTGTCTTTCCCGTACTGCCAGACCGCCCATGTTCTCCTGGCCAAAGCCGCCCATGACCGGGGCAGTATGCTCTCCACCCAAAAACTGAGAAGGGCCGCTGCCCACGTTTCTAACCGGCAATTGTTAAAGCAGCTGGTTTACGCCACGCCGGTCTTAGAAGAAGTAACCGCCCCCGTTGAACCCGAAGCACTTGAACCTGTTTCTTCCGCTACTCCTGTTTCAGAGCCCTTTTTTGAAAAAGAGCCCCAAAACGAGGTAGCACCAGAAGAAGAACCGGTTGCAGAGGCGGTAGAAGCAACGTATGAAGCAGAGACAACCGAGGAAAATCCTGAACTTCTTGCACAGGAGCCTTTGGCAGCGCCTGCATCACAATCAATAGAGGAAGAAACAGAGATTGCCGCTGTTTCTGTAGACCAGGAACTGGTTGCAAAGGAAGTTCAAACGGCTCCTCTTGCCCTTGAAACCACGCTCCCCGAGGTGGCTGCCGCAACCCAGGAAGAGCAGGTAGTTTCTATTGACGTCCCCCCCACACCAGAGGTGCTTTCTGTTGAGTTAGCCGAAGAGGTTGGGGAAACCACAACGGTGGAGGCATGGGAGACAATAGAAGATTCAGGAGAAATTGCGGCAGACCCTACGCTGGCCGAAGAAGACGACAATTTGGATGAATTGCTGGAGTTGATCCAAATCAGTAGTCTTTCATCTTACAGTGCCCCTGGCCCCAGCGTTACCCTGACGCATGAGGAAACCATCTCTGAGCTTACCCCTGCCGGGGAGCCAACGGAGATTGAAGAACCAGCTATTGGTTTTGAGAAAGTTGCCGAACGGTTATCTTCCCCAAGCACACCTGAGCAGGAAACCGAAGACGTGGGGTTAAGCGCTTACTTGGAAATCGCGAAGCTTGATTCTTTGTATGATACCTCGGGCTACGAATTTCCCACCTTAAAACTCCCAGAAGTTGCAACAACTTCCTCGGCAACGGACGAAAACCAGGATCCGTACCTTTTCATCTTCACCCAGAACAACCTGGCCTACTGGATGGGCTCCAGCCGTTTAGGCGAAAGCATTCAACTGAAAGATGAACTGACCTCGGCCACGCCTTTCTATTTCCAGCCAGAGCTAATCCTGGAGCACGTGAAAGAAAAGAACGCGCCCGTTTCTACCCCTGAGCTGAGCCCGGCCGCCAAACTGGACAAGCAACTGGACATCATCAACCAGTTTCTGAAAACCACGCCCAAGCGCAAGACCCTGGCCAACGCGCAACTCAACCATGAACCCATTGAGGATCTATCGGCGAAGAGCACGAAGATCAAGAAAACCCTTGTGTCTGAAAACCTTGCCCTCATTCTGGTGAAGCAAGGAAAGGCCAAAAAGGCCATCAAAATTTATGAACAACTAATAGTGAAGTTTCCCGAAAAAAAGAGTTACTTTGCGACACAAATTGAAAATCTAAGAAACGAATAGTCCAATTATGTACATTGCTCTGATCAGCGTTATTTTATTCCTGTGCGTACTACTTGTATTAGTGGTCTTATCCCAGAACTCAAAAGGAGGCGGATTATCCAGCCAATTTGGCGGCGGCGGCACCAGCCAGTTAATGGGCGTGAAACGCACCGGCGACCTTCTTGAGAAGTTAACCTGGGGTTTCGCAATTGGCATCATTGTACTGACCTTGGCTTCCCATACTATTGTAAATGATGGCGCTGGCGCAGATAACCGCACCATCAACGAGCAACGCGCCGGTCAGGCGGCCCCGGCCCCGGCCGCCCCGGCTCTTCCGCAACAAAACGCTGCCCCTGGCGCTGCCACTCCGGCACCAGCCACGGCTCCGGCTCCAGCAGCTGATACGGCGAACCAATAACAAAAGCCGATACCGATAACCCTTTATTGGAGTCCGTCCCTAACTGGGATGGACTCTTTTTTTTGCCCCGTTTTCAGCTCCTTTTCCCTAAAACACCCCTAAAACAGCCTCCAGTTTGCCATACCCCTATTGATTGATTGATTGATTGATTGATTGATTGATTGATTGATTGGTGCGCCTTAGAAGGAAATGCTGCCTTGTCTCTACAAATACTTTCCCCCGTTCCAGTCTTCCCCGAGCGCGCCTCGCTTTTGGCCATAGACAAACACCAACTAAGAGCAATAGACAGTTCAGGCCGAAAGGGCAGTGCGAGAGGGGAAAACGGGCCCCCGCGGCCGTGAGCGCTTACCGCCAAAGATGAAACAACAAAGTATTTGCACCCACGCAAGAAGCAGACAAGCCAAGGGAACAGCAAAGGGCATGCACCTGCTAATACCCACGCAAAAAGCAGAAAAGCCAGGGGAACACCGTAAGGCGTGCACAAACTAATCTCCCCACAGAAGCCAGATCCAAGCAGATGCAAAACGCAGAAACTAACCACTACTGAAATCAAATCTGACAAAATTTAAGTCTGGTCATCACTTCGTGTCAGTACAGAAGAAAGGCTGACAGGGGCAAAACTGCCAGAAAACGGCAAGTTTGGCAGAAACCAAGACTTGGCACAAGAATCGCTAATAGGCTAACCGTCTTAGGCGGGTTTGCCGCCAGACAATAAATGTTAACTTAATCTAATCTTATAACAACCTATGGCCTTAAACATCAAACCAATTGCTGGAACTGCGAACAGAGTAATTGTAGAGCCAGCTCCGGCGGTAGAAAAAACCGCTTCTGGATTGTACATTCCAGACACTGCCAAAGAGAAACCACAGAAAGGTACAATAGTAGCAGTATCAGAAGAAGACGGCGAAGGCAAAAAACCAACTGTGAAAACTGGTGACGAGGTTTTATATGGTAAATACGCCGGTACCGAGATCTCTTTAGACGGTTCAGATTACCTGATCATGAAAGAGTCTGACATCCTGGCGGTTCTTTAATTTTAAATTTAATCATCAACCATAATCTACTTTAAGAAACTATGGCATCTAAGAACATTACCTTCGACATCGAAGCCCGTAACAAAATCAAAAAAGGCGTGGACACTTTGGCCAATGCCGTAAAAGTAACCTTAGGCCCAAAAGGCCGCAACGTGATCATCGACAAGAAATTTGGTGCTCCTAGCATCACCAAAGACGGTGTAACCGTTGCAAAAGAAATTGAACTGAAAGACGCCGTAGAGAACATGGGCGCTCAGTTAGTGAAAGAAGTAGCTTCTAAAACCGCTGACATGGCGGGTGACGGTACTACTACTGCTACCGTATTGGCGCAGGCTATCTACACGGCCGGTTCTAAGAACGTAGCGGCAGGTGCCAACCCAATGGACTTGAAGCGTGGGATTGACAAAGCCGTTGCCAAAGTGGTGGCTAACCTGAAAGAGCAGTCTAAGAAGATTGAGAACTCCTCTGAGATCGCGCAGGTAGGTACTATCTCTGCCAACAACGACAGCGAGATCGGGCAGATGATCGCCGATGCCATGGACAAAGTGGGCAAAGACGGTGTGATCACGGTAGAAGAAGCAAAAGGTACTGAAACCGAGGTAAAGACGGTGGAAGGGATGCAGTTTGACCGCGGTTACTTGTCTCCTTACTTCGTGACCAACCCAGAGAAGATGGAAGCCGAGTTTGAGAACGCTTACATTTTGATCTACGACAAGAAAGTTTCTACCATGAAAGAATTGCTTCCGGTATTGGAGCAAGTGGTACAAACCGGTAAAGCCTTGGTGATCATCTCTGAAGACGTGGACGGCGAAGCCCTTGCTACCCTGGTAGTAAACAAACTGCGTGGTTCCTTGAAAATCGCGGCGGTGAAAGCCCCAGGTTTTGGTGACCGCAGAAAAGCCATGTTGGAAGACATCGCTATCTTAACCGGTGGTACTGTTATCTCTGAAGAGCGCGGTTACAAACTAGACAACGCTACCCTTGACTACTTAGGCCAGGCCGAGCGCATCATCATTGACAAAGACAATACTACTATTGTGAATGGTCGTGGTGAGAAAGACGGTATCACTGCCCGTGTAAACGAGATAAAGTCTCAGATTGAGAAAACCACCTCTGACTACGACAAAGAAAAACTGCAAGAGCGTTTGGCTAAATTGTCTGGCGGGGTAGCTATCCTTTACATTGGTGCCTCTACTGAGGTAGAAATGAAAGAGAAGAAAGACCGTGTAGATGATGCCCTTCACGCTACCAGAGCTGCCGTGGAAGAAGGTATTGTTGCCGGTGGTGGCGTTGCCTTGATCAGAGCGATTGACGCCTTGAACGATGTGGATACCCGTAACGAAGATGAGAAAACCGGGGTGCAGATCATCCGCACGGCGCTGGAGTCTCCGTTGAGAACCATTGTGGCCAACGCCGGGGGCGAAGGATCCGTGATTGTAAACGAAGTACGCGCCGGCAAAGCTGACTACGGTTACAACGCCCGTGACGACAAGTTTGAGAACATGTTCGCGGCTGGTATCATTGACCCAACCAAAGTAACCCGTCTTGCGCTTGAGAACGCCGCTTCGGTAGCTGCCTTGTTGCTGACAACTGAGTGTGTGATCGCTGATGAGCCGGAAGAAGCTGGTTCAGCTGGCGGTGGCGGAATGCCAGGTGGTATGGGCGGCATGGGCGGCATGATGTAATCTCCCCCAGCACACGCTGATTGTATAAAAAAAGGCCCCGGTTCTAAGAACCGGGGCCTTTTCATTTCTATCTGACATTGTTTTAAGCCTGTTTTCCGGAAATCAGCGCAAAAAGGATGAGATACCAGAATCCTTGATGGTTTTGCCTTGTTTTAAGCCTGTTTTCAGAAAAATAACCGCAAAACGCTCTTCATAAACCGCGCGTTTGTATAACGTGAACTCGGAAATTCTCACGCATTCCGTCCCCCTTTGAAGGGGGTGGGGGGATGATTACTCGTGCTAAATACGGCATTTTGGAAGCTCCAAGAGGGGGAGGATGTACCATTGAACAGGCGGATTTCCGCCCTCTTCCGCCTTTGTCATTCCCCTACCCCCTTCAAAGGGGGACGGAATGCGTGTACAGCATAGCAGAAAGGCAAACAATGGAAACAAAATGGATTATCGTATCCCTTTAATTCCCGAGTTCACGTTTGTATATGAACTTCTCTTAGAAGCTGTAATCTTTGTTTCTGGCCTGTTTTCAGAAAATCAGCTCAAAAACTAGTTCAGTACTTTAATCTTGATGTTGATTTCATGCGGGGCGGTCTCATCACCGCCAAAGTACGGGTACAGTTGGTAACCCATTCCTTCTCCGTCACACCCTCTTGCATGCTCAACCGTGCGCTCCCCTACTTTATAGATATACTTGTTTCCCGAAAGAACGAGTTCACAGGTATAGGTTTTGTTCAAGTCAATGGCCGTGATGAAGGTAGAAGTGTTCACTCCATCTTTGTAAGAGTAGGCATGCAACTCTAGTCTGTTGTTATACCATCGCCACCCAAACCGGGCACTGTTCTGGTGATGGAAAGTACTGCAGTCAGACATGCCGTACAGTTTGTTGATGTCTGCCTGGTTGCTTTGGTCTTTGGTCTGGTAGATAGCGGAAGCGTCAAATTTCACTTCAAACTTAAGGCTGTTGGTTTGTAAGCCTTTTAGGGGGTTGGTGGTTTCGTGTACCCCGCTTTTGATAATGTAGTTGATCCCTTCTTCGGCGGTGGGCACAATAGGGACTACCACCTCTTCGGGTTCATGACAGGACAGAAGAAAGAAAGGAAAAGCTGCCAGTAAATAGAAATTGCGTAGAACGTGTTTCATAGACTTTGGTTAAGTAAACCAAAGGTATTCACCAGAAACGCTACTTCAAATAATTATAATTAAGATCATGTTTTACTTATAATAGATTCAAAATATAATTAAACTTATTTTGCAACACCTATAAAGTCTCTGGTTCATAGCACAGGTTGTACAGATCTTCCATAGTGCCGTTGAAGACGTTCAAGTCCAGGTTGCCTTTAACTCCTTTTAGTTTCCCCTGCTCTGTGTGTTGCCAGAAAACCCAGTCTCTATTGGCTAATTGATGGCTCTTTTTAGGGTTGTAGTGCGCAATCCAAAGGGGGTAATCATCAAAATACCCGGCCAGATGCTGTTCATAGAAGGAATAATTGGTATAGATGATCGGTTTTAAATCGTACTCCTCCTCTACCACATCCAGCCACAGTTGCACCCCGGCCCTAATTTCCTCGTCTGACTGGTGGTTGGTTACTTCCACGTCTAGTACGGGCGGCAGATCACCGGCTTCCAGTTTCACTTTTCTCAGAAAGCTGCGGGCTTGCTCTTCGGCATCACGGGAGGGCAGAAAGAAATGATACGCTCCTCTCAGCACATCATGCTTTTTGGCCTGCCGCCAATGTTTCGCAAAATACCTGTCCTGGTGGGTGATGCCTTCAGTTGCTTTGATGAAGGCAAATTTGATATTCTGGGCTTTTACCGCCTTCCAGTCTACCTGCCGCTGGTGATGGGAAATATCCAATCCGGTGACCTCGTACCCAGCCGGATTAAACTTGGTCAAGGTGTTGGTTTGGGTGGCTTCTTCCACCTTATGGCGCAGGAAAGCCAACCGTCCGCCCTCTTTGAAGTATTCAATGCCCAGGCACAGTAAGAAAAAGGCCCCAATGCCCAATGACAAAGGCTTCCACCAGGTTTCATTGCTGGTTGCCGGTTTCTTGCGTGAAGCTGCTTTTCTGGTACGCGGACGTGGTGCCACGGGCTCTCTTTTCATATACCAACTTTGACGGAAGGAACCCTGCCTTCTCAACTACTTACAAATTTACCATTTATTTAAGAGCATGTTTGAATTTCATCTTTATGCTGCAAACAAGCTCTAAGAGCATGTATAAATTTTGGCTTCGTAAGCGAAAACGGCAAAGAAGGTTCTCCGGATTGGTTTTTGAGCCTCGTAGCAGCACTACGAAGGCGATGAAAGCGCGAACGCAGGTTCTTGCTAGGATCCAGTTTGCAGCACGAAAGATAAAGTTTAAACAAGTTCTAAGGAGGAAGGTGGAGCGTAAACAAAAAAGCCTCTGCTTCTAAGGAAGCAGAGGCTTTAGATAGTAAGGACTAAATATTAATGCACCCCGTGCATTAACTTAACAAGCTTGCGTGAAAACAAGAAAAGAACCAAAGAAGCTAGAGCTGCTATCCCCACAAATATCAAGAAGAAACTTGACATCGTTTGTGTTTTTGCCATCTCGTCAATCATACCAGCCAAGGCGCCGCCAATGTAATTCCCAATAGCAGAGGCTAAGAACCATACACCAAACATAACTCCTATTAATTTCACAGGAGAAAGCTTATTAACAAAGGATAGCCCTACAGGAGAAAGGCAAAGCTCACCCATAGTATGCAATAAATAAGCAAAAACCAACCACAACATGCTAACACCTGCTGACTCAGCACCTTTTGGAATAGATAGTGATCCAAATACCAATACAGCAAAACCTAAAGAAAGCAATAATAAACCTATAGCAAATTTGTAAGGGCCTGCAGGATCAATGTTTTTCTTAGCCAATTTAACCCAAAGCATAGAGAAAAAGGGAGCCAAAGTAAAGATGAAGAAAGCATTAACAGACTGGAACCAAGTGGCTGGCACTTCAAAATCCAGGAAATCTATGGTTCTATCGGTGTACTTGTAGGCGAAAATATTCATGGAAGATCCTGCTTGTTCAAACGCAAGCCAGAAAAGGATAGAAAAGAAGGAGAGTGCTAATATCACCGATAAACGGTCACGTTCAACTTTAGTGAGGGGCTCTTTGGGGGCTTCAACAATTGATTTATCAACTGGCGCAGGTTTCAGCCCTATTTTCCCAAGGGCGCCTTGTCCTAAATAAAACAATATCAAGCCGAAAACCATACCAATACCAGCAGCACCAAAACCCCAGTGCCAGCCTTTGGTCTCACCTAGCCATCCACAGATAAGGGCTCCAAAGAATGCGCCTAGGTTTATACCCATATAAAAGATCGTATAAGCAGAGTCTTTTAACCTACTTCCTTCTGGGTATAATTGACCTACCATAGAAGAAATATTTGGTTTAAAAAATCCGTTGCCAATGATCAATAATCCTAGGCCAGTATAGAAAGCAGGCATAGCTTCAATGGCGAGTGCTCCGTGCCCAAGGGCCATCAATACCCCCCCAATCAGAACGGCGTACCTATAACCTAAAAACCTATCAGCTATAAAGCCCCCAATTAAAGGAGTCACATAGACTAAACCGGTGTAAATTCCATAGAGTTGCCCAGCTTCAGCTGAACTCCAACCTAATCCTCCATCAGAAATCTCAGAAATAAGATAAAGAGTTAAGAGCGCGCGCATACCATAGTAACTGAACCGCTCCCACATCTCCGTAAAGAATAATAGATAGAGAGCCTTAGGGTGTCTCAGATCAAGCTCCGTTGATTGGGTTCCGTAAGGAATGTTGTGCTTACTTACTTGATCAGAAAGTGGATGGTCTTTTTCAGACATAAGATAAGGTTTAAGTGTTGTTTGTTTTCAGGGTTTTGTATTTCTACAAGGGGTAAATATATCATAATAGCGGTAGAAGGGCAAACCGACCGGGTTCACAGACGTTTTTAGAAGAAAGTTTTTCCAAAAGGATAACATACGTTAGTTTTTTTATAAATTTGAGAATCGAATTTCAAAACCACTCTTCCATTTTGAAAAAATAAAAAATAAAGCTTCCTTTATGAAAGAATTTGGTAAAAAGTCAGGCACCATGGATTTAGCAGGCGTAGGCATCATGCAAGCAAAAGAGGTTCTCTGGAATCTTTCACCGGCAGAGTTAGTGGAAGAAGCTCTAAAGAACGGCGAAGGCTATCTGACAGACAATGGCGCTCTAATGTGCGATACCGGTACCTTCACCGGCCGCTCTCCCAAAGACCGCTTTGTGGTACGCGATGCCGAAACGGAGAATTCTGTCTGGTGGGGCGATGTGAACATTGCCTTTGACCCAACCAAGTTTGAAGCCCTGCACCAGAAAATGCTGGCACACCTGGAAGGCTGTAAATTATACGTGCGCGACGCATACGCCGGAGCCCACCCAGAATACCGCCTGAACCTTCGCATCATCAACACCCAGGCCTGGCACAACCTATTCTGCCATAACATGTTCCTTCGCTTGACCGAAGAAGAACTTCAGCACCATACCCCAGATTTTACCATCATCAATGCCCCTGAGTTTTTAGCTGATCCTGCCGTAGACGGTACCCGCCAGAGCAACTTTGCCATTATCAACTTCTCCCGCAAGATGATCTTGTTGGGAGGCACGGGCTATGCCGGCGAAATGAAGAAAGGCATCTTCTCGGTGTTAAACTATTTGTTGCCGCACAAGCGCAACACGCTCTCCATGCACTGCTCGGCCAACGTAGGCCAAGACGGCGACACCGCCATTTTCTTCGGATTATCCGGCACCGGCAAAACCACCTTATCCGCCGACCCCAACCGCGGTTTGATTGGCGACGATGAGCACGGCTGGACGGAAGACAGCGTTTTCAACTTTGAAGGCGGCTGCTACGCCAAAGTCATTGACCTTACCCGCGAAAAAGAACCGCAGATCTGGGATGCCATCCGGTTTGGGGCCATTGTAGAAAATACCCGCTTTAAACCCGGCACCCGCACCGTAGACTACACCAACAAATCCGTCACCGAAAACACCCGCACGGCCTACCCTATCCACCACATTGACAACGCCATTGAACCTTCACGGGCAGACATTCCCAAAAACATCTTCTTCTTAACCGCCGATGCGTTCGGGGTGTTGCCTCCCATCTCGCGCCTAAACAAATGCCAGGCCATGTACCACTTCATCTCGGGCTACACCGCCAAAGTAGCCGGTACCGAGGTGGGCGTGACCGAGCCGCAGACTACCTTCTCCGCTTGTTTCGGCGCGGCTTTCCTGCCCCTGCACCCCACCACCTACGCCGAGATGCTGGGCAAGAAAATGACAGAGAACAACGTGAACGTGTGGCTCGTGAACACCGGTTGGACGGGCGGCGTGTACGGCGTGGGCTCCCGCATGAAACTGGGCTATACCCGGGCCATGATTACCGCCGCCCTAAACGGTGAGTTGAATGGAGTTAATTTCCTCAAACATCCGGTTTTTGGCGTAGAGATGCCAACGTCCTGCCCTAACGTTCCGGCAGACATCCTGAACCCGCGCAACACCTGGGCCGATAAAGATGCCTACGACCACAAAGCCAACGACCTGGCCAAGGCTTTTGTCAAGAATTTCCACAAGTACGCCGATTACGCGAACGAAGAAATACTGGCTGGTGCCCCGCAGATGGCGGTAGAAGCCTAAGAGTTTAATTATTTCCTTCACCTTATTAAAGCCTTCCATGCTATGGAAGGCTTTTTTTATTTCTGAAGCCACTCTTTGGGTTTTTGCCGTATTTTTGGAAAAACACCCTGTAAACAGATTTCCCATGCACCTCTTCTTCACCCCAGACCTGCAACCCACAGACGCGTCTTACACCCTGTCTGAAGAAGAGTCCAAACACTGTGCGCGGGTACTCAGATTGGGGCAAGGTGATGAAGTGACCCTGATTGATGGCCGGGGCGGTTTGTTTAAAGCAGAGATTGCAGAGGCAAACCCTAAGAAAACCAAAATCAGCATTTTAGAATATCGTCCTGAGTACCATAAGCGAGGCTACAGAATCCATATTGCAGTGGCTCCTACCAAAAATATGGATAGAATGGAATGGTTCGTGGAGAAAGCCGTGGAGATGGGCATTGACGAAATCACCTTCCTGCAATGCGCCCGCTCAGAGCGCAAGAACCTGAACCTAGACCGGCTGGAAAAGATTGCCATCAGCGCCATGAAGCAGTCCATGAAGGCGTACCTGCCCACGCTTCACGAACTCACCCGCTACGCAGATTTCATAATGCAGCCTCAAAGCGGACAGCGGTTCATTGCGCATTTGGTGGAAGGTCAGGAACGGCACTCGCTTGCAAAAAGTATTTCAGGCGAAGACACGTACACCATCTTGATTGGGCCGGAGGGTGACTTCAGTCCGGAGGAAGTGGCGCAGGCTCTACAAGCTGGTTACAAACCGGTAACGCTGGGCCAAAGCCGCTTACGCACCGAAACCGCCGCTTTAGCCGCTTGCCATACCATTCACGTACTGTTAGACGTTTAACGTTTTAGGCTTCTTTTCTGAAAAACCATGCAAAAACGGCTTCTTCTCTGGCTTCTTATAGTAATAAGTACCGGTTCCGCGTGGGCGCAGCGTCCCAGCTTTAAGATTGCCCGGCTCAAGTACGGCGGCGGGGGCGACTGGTACGCGAACAAAACTTCGTTGCCCAACCTCATCTCCTTCTGCAACCGCGAACTGAAAGCCAACATCGCCCCGCAGGAGGAAGCGGTGGAGCCCGGCAGCCCCGAGTTGCTGGATTACCCGTTCGTGCACATGACCGGCCACGGCAACGTCATCTTCACCGAGGCCGAAGTCCAGAACCTGCGCAAATATCTTACCAGCGGCGGCTTCCTGCACATTGACGACAACTACGGTCTGGATAAATTCGCCCGGCGCGAAATGAAGAAAGTCTTTCCCGAACTGGATTTTATTGAACTGCCCTTCAACCATCCCGTCTACCACCAGAAGTTCGACTTTCCGCGCGGTTTGCCCAAGATCCACGAGCACGACAACAAACCACCGCAAGGCTTCGGGATTATCTACCAGGGAAGGTTGGTGTGCTATTACTCGTATGAAACGGATTTAGGCAACGGTTGGGAAGACCAAGCGGTGCACAATGACCCGGCAGAGAAACACCAGGCCGCTTTGCGCATGGGCGCCAACCTGGTGTCGTATGCCTTGACCAATTTTTAAATCTTCCTACGGCTTTTCATGAAAATTCTCCTGACGTTGGTTCTGCTGCTATCAGTCAACTGCTTGTTTGCGCAAACCTTTACGCCCCCAGCGTTTCCGAAGACGGGTAAAAACTTCCATTCCTTTGTGCCAGAGAACTGGTTTGTCAAAGACAGCGCCCAAGGCGACCTGAACGGCGATAAAGTAGCAGACAGAGCTTTGGTGTTGGAACTGAAAGCTACTATCAATGAAGTACGACCTGACAGTTCAGTTAATCTAGGAAGCCCTCGGGTACTTCTGATTTTGTTTAAAAACCCCACTTCGGGAGGGTATGAGTTAACGCTTCAGAACAATTCCTTTATTCTACGCCACGGCGAAGGCGGTATGGAACCAGAACCTTATAGAAAAATCAGCATTAAGAATCGGGTACTGGAAATTGTTTTCGAATTTGTACGTAGTAGCGCTACCTATAAATTCAGGTATCAGCAGAATGACTTTAAATTAATTGGCGCTACCTCTGGCGGTACTTCCGGCGGGCAAATTGAAAGTTGGGACATCAACTTCTCTACTAAAAAAGCGCTTCATGCATGGGGCGGCATTTCTGATAAAAACCTAAAACAGGAATGGAAAGCTGTGCCCACTGCCAAACTCAGAAGCCTGAAGGAGATGTTAATGCCTTTTCAGTGGGAAGTACTGCCAAACGTTTTGCTTTAGGAACAACTACTTTTCTAACCACGAACATTGCTTCCCTTAGCCGTTTTTCGCCTGTTTCTACCAAAACTCCCCTAAAACGGCTCCCCTAGTTTTCTCCTGCGCTAATCCGCTCGCAACTCCGCACACTTTTTTGTAATTTTGAGATTGGGGTCGGGTTTTCTGGCCGATGTGTATGGAATTAGCAAGATTAGAAATCAAGGGCTTTAAGAGCTTCGGCGACAAAGTCACCATCAATTTTGACAGCGGCATTACCGGTATTGTAGGGCCCAACGGCTGCGGCAAGTCCAACATTGTGGATGCCATCAGGTGGGTGTTGGGCGAGCAGAAGACGCGGAATTTGCGCTCTGACAAGATGGAGAGCGTGATTTTCAACGGAACCAAGAACCGGAAGCCGCAGCAGCTCGCCGAGGTGTCGCTTACGTTCAACAACAACAAAGGCATTCTGCCCACCGAGTACTCGCAGGTAACCATCACCCGCCGCTACTACCGCTCCGGCGAAAGCGAGTACCTGCTCAACAACGTCACCTGCCGCCTCAAAGACATCAACGACCTGTTCCTAGACACCGGAATTGGCTCTGATTCCTACGCCATCATTGAGCTGAAGATGGTGGATGACATTCTCACGGACAAGGACAACTCGCGCCGCAACCTGTTTGAGGAAGCGGCCGGTATCTCCAAGTTCAAAGTCCGGAAAAAACAGACGCTCAAGAAACTGGAAGAGACCGATGCAGACCTGGAGCGCGTGGAAGACGTGCTGTTCGAGATTGGTAAGAACTTGAAGAGTCTGGAGCGCCAGGCCAAAACCGCTGAACGCTACCTTAACCTCAAAGACGAATACAAGAAACTAAGCCTGGAATACGCCCGCCGCAACATTGGCCACCACCAGGAGGCGCTGGAGCGGTTAGAAAACGAACTGAAGAAAGAAACCGACCGAAAAGGTTCCTATTCTGAAGAGTTGGCCATGCTGGAAGATACCTTGCAGGAGCAGAAATCGCTTTTAGACCGCACCCAATTTGAACTGCAGAACAAGCAGAAAGAAGTAAACGAGCACACAAGTGAGTTGCGCCAGCGGGAGAACGACATCAAGCTGAAGAACGAGCGCAATATGTACCTGCAGGAGCGGGTGAAAACGCTGCACACCCAAATCAACCAGGACACCACCAACATTAGTCAGACCGAGCAAAGCTTGGGCCAGCTGCAGAATGATTTAGAGCAGATTCAGGAAGAGTTGCTTATTTCTGAGGAGCAGCTGGGCATGACCAAAAAGGAACTGGAGCACGTCAATCAGCAGAAAGCCGAGTTACAGAAGGAACTGCAGGAGAAAACCATGGCCCAGCGCCAGGTACAGAACGAGGCGTTCACGGTTAACAAAAGCATTGAGATTACGCAGGTGCAGATGCAGAGCCACCGCCTGGAGCTGGAGCGGCTGCAGCAGATGGAAGGCCACGAGAACGAAATCGCGCAGCAGCATGAATCGGCGCTAGCCGAAACCAAAATCCTGCTGGAAGAAGCGCAGGAAAATCTGGTACAGTTGCAGGAAGCGGAAAACGAGCTTCGGGCGGAGATGACCAAAACCGAGGAAACCCTGCACGAGTATCGGCAACAACTCATTGACCTGAACCGAGAGCACGACGCGAAGAAAAACCAGTACCACCTTATGAAGTCTTTGGTGGACAACCTGGAGGGTTTCCCCGAGGCCATTAAATTCCTGTACAAAGCCGAGAACTGGGAAAAACCCGCCCCGCTCCTCTCAGACATCATCTCCTGCGACCCCGAGTACAAGAACCTGATTGAAACATACCTGGAGCCGTACATGAACTTCTTCGTGGTAGACTCGCCGCATGACGCCGTAGAAGCCATTGAGTTACTGAAAGAGCAGAACAAGGGCCGCGCCAGTTTCATCATTCTCTCTGAGGTGGAGGAAATGGAAATCCCAGACACGCTCAGCACGCCCAAATACAAAGCCGCCCTGGAAGTGGTCGCCGCCGAGGAGAAATACCACTCCCTCCTGCGCTTCATGCTCAGCGAAGTGTACCTCACCGATACCGCCGACACCGAACTGTTTCTCAGCGACGGTCGCACCTATATCTTAACCGATGGCACGGCCATCAAAAAACCGTTGAGCGTGGCCGGTGGTTCGGTGGGTTTGTTTGACGGCAACCGGTTGGGCCGCAAGCAGAACTTGGAGAAACTGGCCGAAGAGCTGGAAACCTTGAAGGAAGGCCAAGACCGCCTGAAAGTGAAGATCACTACGTTGCAGCAGGTGTTGCAAAACCAGAAGGAAAGCACCCAGCAGGAACAGATAAGGGTACAGGAGCGCGACATCAATACCCTGCAGCAGGAATTGGTGAGCCACAAGGTGCGTTATGAGCAGTTCTTGTTGAACCAACAAAACCAGGCCAGCAAGAAAGACGAGTTATTCGATAAAATCCAGGAACTAGGCGATAAACTGGCCGACCTGATGCCGGATGCCGAGAGCAAGAACCTGGCCCTGAAAAGCTTTGAACAGGAGCTTTCTGGTTTAAGCCAGGTTTTGGAAAAACAGAACGAAATCATTACCGAGGTAAGCGGCATCTTCAACCAGGAGAACATCAAGTTCCACCAACTTAAGAACCGCCTGCAAAGCATCCAGCAGGAATTGGCTTATAAGCAGAAAACCGTCATGAACCACCAGGAACGCCTGGTGCAGTTGCAGGACGAACTGAGCCGGGCCGAAGACGAGACGGTTTCCCTGGAACAGTTTGTGGAAGACCAGAACCACTTGTTGGAAGAAGGCCTAGTGGCCCGCAAGGAAATGGCCCGCGAACTGGAAGAGATTGAGAAAGCCTATTTCTCTTTGCGCGGCGAGATAGACGAGAAGGAGAAAAACATACGGGAACTGCAACGCAAAAAGCAGAACACCGACGAGGTGTTCCAGTCCATGAACCAGGCCATCACCGATACCCGCATCAAATTGGTCTCGGTGATTGAGCGCCTCTCTGCGGAGTTCAACATGAACCCCGATGATTTGGCCGAGGCACCTACCGAGAAACTGGACATCACCAATGAGGAGTTGAGCCAGCAAGTGCAAACCGTGAAGCAGAAACTGGAGAACATAGGGCCGGTGAACCCCATGGCCGCCGAGGCTTACCAGGAAATTGACACCCGCAACCAGTTCATCCTCACGCAGAAGAACGACTTGCTGGATGCCAAAAACCAGTTGATGGACACCATCGCGGAGATTGACACCGTGGCCAAGGAGAAATACCTCACCGCTTTTGACCAAATCAAGGAGAACTTCATGCGCGTATTCCGGTCGCTCTTCTCAGATGAAGACACCTGTGACCTGTACATCGCCGACCCCAGCAACCCCTTGGAATCGAAGATTGAAATCATGGCCCGCCCCAAAGGCAAACGCCCGTTGACCATCAACCAGCTTTCGGGCGGGGAGAAAACCTTGACGGCCATTTCATTGCTATTCGCCATTTACCTGCTCAAACCCGCGCCCTTCTGTATTTTCGACGAAGTGGATGCACCGTTGGACGATGCCAACATTGACAAATTCAACAACATTGTGAAGAAGTTCTCCAACGACTCGCAGTTCATAGTGGTGACGCACAACAAACGCACCATGGTGTCTACCGATGTGATTTATGGCATCACCATGCTGGAGGTTGGCGTTTCCAGAGTGATTCCGGTGGATTTGCGTGATTTGGCTCCTGAACCAGAGACCCAGGCGGCATTAACAGCTTAGAAATTTTTGGTTAGATAAAAAATCCTTTTCCGTTTAGCGCCTGTTTTCTCAAAAACAGGCGCTAAACGGAAAAGGATTTTTATAGGAAAAAGAGAATGAATAATTCTTTTTCTCTCCCCCTCCTTCTTTGTCATGCTGAAAGGATCTTGTGGGCAAACTAGAAAGGCGAGGAATAACTGCTATACCGTTCGCCCACAAGATCCTTCCAGGATGACAAAATTTTATTATAGCGTCTATTTACCTCACGCCCTGGCTTGGGAACTTAGGGGTAACGGTGCGGTAAAAGTCTAAGATCTTTTTTAGATCTGCCTCATAATCTCCGGTGGGGTAAATGGTAGGCCCAATGCCGGCTTCTTTTTTGGCGTAATCAAGGTAGCCTAGCAGAATGGGAACACCCGCTCCTACGGCGGTGTGGTAAAAGCCTTTTTTCCAGCGGGGTTGGTACTTGCGGGTTCCCTCGGGCGTGACCATCATCACCATCTCTTCGTTTTCCTTGAAGATGTCAACCATGGCGGTTACCAGGTTGTTGTTCTTTTTCCGGTCAACGGGTACGGCACCCATAGATCTGAGCAGTGCGCCCATCGGGAAAAAGAAGGCTTCTTTTTTGATGGTTAATTTCACGGGCACGTCCATGAGGTAAAAGGCGGCACGGGCATAGATGAAATCCCAGTTACTGGTGTGCGGAGCCGCAATCATAATGGCCTGTTTCATACCCGGCGGCATGCTTCCTTTCAACTTCCAACCGGCAACCTTAAAAATAACCTTCGCTAATGCTTTACCAAACATAGATTTTACGTGAGTACAACTACAATATTACAAAAAAAACCAGCTTTATAGCTGGTTTCTCATTGTATTATGGTTAACGGGAAGACAGTTGGAATTTACGTTCCCGGAACAGATATACCTGCAAGCCTATATTCACCGAAGGCCCCCATTCCGTTACCTTTCTGTTTCCTTCGGTTGGTCTTTTTTCCTGGTAATACGAGAACATGACGGCTGGCTCAATGGCTACTTTGGGATTGATGAAGATGGCGTATCCCACTCCGCCCTTGAATTCAGCGAGATCCGTTTTGGTACTGTTGGGTCTATTGTTGACCCCAACGGCAGCACTGGCTTCGCCATAAAAGCCATTATCCAGGTAATAGCGGGCAAAAGGCCCCACCAAGATGTTGGTAGCCTGGGTTGGAATCTGGTCATCCATCTCTTCTTTGTAATGGTAGACGGTTCCTTTCATCCCTAATGCCACATCACTGAGAACGAAGTAGCCTATTTTGGCATCCAGATCAAACTGCTGCCGATGCCCGGAAATAGGTTCACCACTACTGCTGATGTTGATTTGTTTGTAGGAGCCAGACACGCTTCCGCCTACCATCAAGGTGCGCTGGAATATTTTGGCTGGTATCAGGGTACCCCGGTTTTCCTGAGCCCGGGCTTGAATACATGTCAGAAGTAAAATGCTTGCGTAAAGCAACTTTCTCATAAAACCAAAATAGAGGTAAAACGCATCCTGTAAGATGACTCATACGGAAAGGAAAGGAAGGAAATCTATACAATAATACTATTATATAGAACTATGAATAGATTAATTTACCTCAGGCTTCATCAAAGCCTCAATCTCCTGGGAAAGCCCCATGGTGTAGTCATAGCCGATGGTGTACATTTCCTTGGCTTTCTTGAGATCATAGATATTGAATTCGGCCAGTTTGGGAGGCTCCAACAGCAGATCGCAAAGCGCAACCCGGCTCTGGATGTTGGCGTGCAGGGCCAAGTGGAAGATGCGCTCCGTTACCTGTCTTATGCCGGTGATCTCGGCGTTGTGGGGCGTGGGGTTTACGTGCACCCCAATGATTTTATCGCACTCGCCGGTAATGCATTCCACCGGCAGATTATTGATGAGGCCGCCGTCTACCAGCATCCTTTTCTCCAATTGCATGGGTTTAAACAAGACCGGCACGGCCGAAGATGCTTTCAACGCTTCTACCAGGGAGCCTTTGGTGAAGTAGACCGTGCAGCCTTCTACCAGATCCAGGGCAGAGATAGTCAATTTGATAGGAAGTTCCTCAAACGTGCGGCCCTGCAAATGCTCTTCAAAGATTTTGTGCAGCGCCTGGGTATGCAGAATACCTCTGTTTAGCGCAGGCTTGAATAATCTAGGCAAGGGCAAATCAATGACCAATTGGAGCACTTCGGCCGGAGAAAACCCGGCGGCAAAGAAAGCCCCCACAATTGCCCCAGAACTTACCCCGGAGATAGCATGAATGGAAACCCCTATTTCCTGCAACGCCTGCAGTACCCCCAAATGCGCGACTCCTCTGGCGGCCCCGCCAGACAAACAAATTCCTAACTTCTGCATCCGCTATAACGCCGACAAAGGGAAAACCTGGTCTACCCGTACTCCTTTGTCGGTGTGCTTTACGGTGCAGCATTCATTTTGGACGTCGTGCTCAAAGAATAATACCCAGTTTTCATCGGCGGCCTGCTTCAGAAATCTCTCTTTCTCTTGCAAAGTCAGCAGCGGTCTGGTGTCATAGCCCATCACGTACGGGAGCGGCAAATGCCCTACCGACGGCAACAGATCGGCCACAAAACAGAGGGTACGGCCTTTGTACTGTAGCCTAGGCAGCATCATTTTGTCGGTATGCCCGTCTACGTACGTCACTTCAAACCCGGGAAAAAACTGCTCCTGGCCTACTGTCAGGAATTCCAGTTGTCCGCTCTCCTGTATGGGCAGAATGTTCTCCTTGATAAAACTCGCCTTCTCCCGGGGGTTAGGCTCGGTGGCCCAAGCCCAATGGTCCTGGTTGCTCCAGTAGCGGGCCTTGGGGAAAACCGTTTCCAGGCTGCTTCCGTCTTTGCCGTACTTGACAGAACCGCCGCAGTGGTCAAAGTGCAGGTGCGTCAGAAAAACATCGGTCACATCAGAAAACCCGAACCCCGCTTGGTGCAATGATTTCTCCAGCGAGTAATCTCCGTGCAGGTAATAGTGGCTGAAGAATTTGGCATCCTGCTTGGCCCCTATCCCGTTGTCAATCAAAATAAGCCGGTTGCCGGCTTCCACCAGCAGGCAGCGCATGGCCCAGGAGCAGAGGTTGTTTTCGTCTGCCGGGTTGGTGCGCTGCCAGATGGATTTAGGAACCACGCCAAACATGGCACCACCGTCTAATTTGAAATTTCCGGTATGAATGGGATACAGATTCAAGGCCATGCCTGGGTATTTTTAGTCTGTTTTCTGAAAAAGAGGGCTAAAATAGAATTACTCTGTAACCACGCCCATCTCGCCGAACTTCTCAATGCGTTGCATGATACGGTCTTCGGGCGAAAAGGCTTCCAACTTTTCAAGGGTGGAGAAAATCTTTTTCTGCAGAGTCCTGATCATTTTCTCGGGGTCAACGTGTGCGCCTCCCAGCGGTTCTTTGATGATGCCGTCAATTAATTTATTGCCCAGCATGTCTTTGGCTGTGAGTTTCATGGCTTCCGCAGCCTGCTCTTTGTAGTTCCAACTTCTCCAAAGAATTGTGGAACAGTTTTCCGGTGAAATCACCGAATACCAGGTATTTTCCAGCATGAAAACTTTATCGCCAATGCCAATGCCCAGGGCTCCGCCCGAGGCACCTTCGCCAATGACAATGCAGATTACCGGCACCTTGAGCATGAACATCTCTTTCAGGTTACGGGCAATGGCCTCGCCCTGTCCTCTTTCCTCCGCTTCCAAGCCCGGGAATGCGCCCGGGGTATCAATGAAAGTAATGATGGGCTTGTTGAATTTCTCGGCTAGTTTCATCAGGCGAAGCGCCTTGCGGTACCCCTCGGGGTTGGCCATCCCGAAATTACGGTACTGGCGCTCTTTGGTGTTCCGGCCTTTCTGCTGACCGATGAACATGACCGTTTTGCCGTTGATCTCGCCAAAACCACCTACCATCGCTTTGTCATCGCGCACATTGCGGTCGCCGTGCAGCTCTATAAAGGTGGGAGAAAGTCCCTTTATATAATCTAAGGTGTAGGGTCTCTCTACGTGCCGGGAAAGTTGTACCCGTTGCCAGCGGGTAAGGTTGGCGTAGGTCTCTTTCTTAAGCGCCTTAATCTTCTCCTCTAGTGCCGTAACCGCCTCGCTCACGTCCACCTGGCTCTCAGAGGCCAGCTTTTTCATTTCGGCTAATTTTCCTTCCAGAGAAGCAATGGGTTGTTCAAAATCTAACAGCATAGTAATGCCCCTTACGTTTAGCTAAAGTGTGACTACAAAGGTAAACGAAACTTGCAAAGTTTAGTAGTACGAGTTTTTTCAAGTTTTTGACTTAAAATTTTCGGTTTGACAGTGAACCGGTTAGCATTTAGTACCTCTTTCTTTTGGCCTTTTTTAGGGGTATTTGTTGTGCGGTAACAATCTGCCCCCCATATTTGCATCATCAAACGGAGACAACGGGTCTCCGGAAGATGTTGGTCCGGTAGTTCAGTTGGTTAGAATGCCGCCCTGTCACGGCGGAGGTCGCGGGTTCGAGTCCCGTCCGGACCGCAGTTTAAAAGAGTCCCTTCACTTCTTGTGAGGGGACTCTTTTGTTTTAGGTGCCTTTGGCTCCGCTCAAACGGCTTGATGCTTGTTTAGCGAAGGCGTTAAATGCTTTAAGCTGTTTAGAAGCCTCTTTTCAGAAAACAGCCCTAAAACAGACACTTTCTTAATAAGGGTGGCTTTATAGACACTGATGATACATGTGAAATACACCTATGGGGCCAGAGGCGAGCTAAGGAAATCTTTAAAGGTCTTGCGAATGAATCACAGGCACACAAAATAGTGTAACCAGTTAATTGCCAAGGCAAAACCGAGTCTTCACACTATATCAATAGAGAGTAAAGCACTTACTCATTCTCCTGAAACAGCTTCTCTATTTTAATATTTGGAAACTTTATGTTGCATCGTAAAAATTAACTCTACATATTTGCAGCATCAAACGGGGACAACGGGTCTCCGGAAGATGTTGGTCCGGTAGTTCAGTTGGTTAGAATGCCGCCCTGTCACGGCGGAGGTCGCGGGTTCGAGTCCCGTCCGGACCGCAGTTTAAAAGAGTCCCTTCACTCCTTGTGATGGGACTCTTTTGTTTTAGGTGCCTTTGGCTCCGCAAATAAACGATTGAACCACCTCAGAGTTTTTATGTTTAAATTTCATCTTTGCGCTGCAAATGACCATAAAAAGAACCTGCGGTTGCGTCGCATCGTGGCGCTGCTACGCTGCTCAAAAACGCTTCTGCAGAACCTTTCTCTGGTTAACTGAGCCAGCAAACCTCAAAATTAAACAAGCTCTAAGGACTGGTTTCAATACTAAGGAGGAGCATCAAAGTAAAACATACAGATTGTCATCCTGGAAGGATTCTGTGGGCAAGCGAGAGAGTCATTTGGTTAGCACTACTGCCGTTCGCCACCAAGATCCTTCCAAGATGACAGTAAAAAAGAATGTTCCTTATTTCTGACCTTGTACTTAACCCTGATGTTACGCGGGAGCCTAGCCCCCCCCTGCGTAGAAGAGGAGCTAGGCTCCTGCGTTTGGGGGCTGTTTTGCGAAAAATGAGCCTAAAACGAAGAAACCTAACCTATAAGGTCTTTAAGACTCACAGGTGTGGAACCCACTATTGTTGTGCGTAGAGTTAGCCAGAGCGCTCTACGCACCTTTGGACAGCCAATCTCCTGATGGGCGAGCCATCGGCGCAGACGCTCGCAGGTCTTCCAGACGCTACGAGGCCTTATGGAGCGAGGTATTACAGGGGAGTAAGCCAACAAAAAACTGGCGCAAGTCTCAGAACTCGTGACAAAGGATGAAGCGCGTCTCCAGACTCGCCGGGAACCACTGGCACGTTTGCGTAACGGCCGTTAACTTTAGGATAAGAGCTTGTTTGAATCTTGGCTTCGTAAGCTCAACTAGCTAGAGTGAGGTTCTGCGGATTGGTTTCTGAGCCTCGTAGCAGCGCTACGAAAGAAAGGAAAGCGTTTTCGCAGGTTCTCTCTATGGCCGTTTGCAGCACGAAAGACAAAATTTAAACATGCTCTAACAGGCATAAAACCGTGCTATTAAGAAGGATCAAAACTTTCGAAGCTTCCGTCTGAGTAGAAAAGCATCACCTTCACTAGCCTTTTAGTTTCTGCGTCTTTTACATCTTTTATCGCAGAACCCGCCCTTTCACTTCTTTGCCCCCTACCTCTATCCTGATCTAAGGAATTGGACACCCCATTTCTGACGTGGGCAGACGGCTGTTCCTTATAGTTTGCCCCCCTATTAGAAGTAGACGGTATGCCACCTAACATGTCCCCTTCACCTGAGAGGAGCCACATGGGAGAGATGTCAGGAAAACGGGAAATCATTTTCTGCACCACCTCCAGACTGGCCTTGTTCCTGGCAGATAGAATGTGGCTAATGACAGGCCTTGCGACGCCAATCTCATCAGCAAAAGCAGTCGGCCCTAAAGAGCTCCAACTAATTACTTCCTGAATTCTAGATAATAATTCTGACACGTTAACTTGATATTAAAAGCAAACCAAATGTAAACAGATTTTACTTAATGCTGCGTCATGCAAGGTGGAATTTACAAAATATTTTCAAAACATAAGTAAATTTCTTTTATGAAACACAAATGTAAACTGACGTTAATTTACATTTATGAACTACAAAAATAACAAATATTTACCTTTATTTAGTATTTACATAAGTTAATTAACTAATAGTTTACATTTGTTAAGCACATTCTCCCCACGATTATAGCCTATCCTGCTGGATCACATCAACAGAAAAACTTTCACCAACAGCATCAGGCACTCCTGCATTCTATGAACCTGTTTAGTATTTTTCATTAACCGGCATTTAACGCCGTTTCTCTGCGGCAAGTGTTCGCTGGTGCCGTCGTTTTTAGGCTATTTTCATGAAAACAGCCTAAAAACAAATGGTTTATCTGTGCATTATTGCATACATCCGCTGGCACCCCGTTTATAGGCTTCTTTTATGAAAACAGGCCAAAAACTCTAAACAGCTTCTATGTTTAACCTGAAGATTGAAGAAGAACTTCAGCAGAGGTCTACAAACGAGATCAACTTTTGAAGACACAATTTAATAAAAGCTGAAGGAAGCAGTTTGGAGCCTGCCATTTTGTTTCTGGCGCAAGCGCCCGCTTGTGTCCGCACGCATTGCATATCTCTGCTCCAGTTAAGGCTGTTTACAGCCTACTTTTGGGAAAACAGGCTGTAAACAGATTCAATTAATGATTTGATGAGGACGCTTGCCCCAGAAATTGCTTGCAATACAGCTATTGCATGATGTATGCGCCTTGGAAGGAGATGGTGGAGCGCCAGAACCCACCCTTACTCCTCCAAGAGGGGAATACGCCTTCGCCGGGGATTACATTTTTGGAAAGATAGGAATGCGTGGCAGTGACAAGGCAGTACCTAGTCTCTACAGGTTCTATCATCACCACTATTGCTACTTCTTCCAGTTCCAGTCTTCCCCGAGCGCGCCTCGCTTTTGGCCCTGAACAGACACCAACTAAGAGCGAATATCTTCTCAGGCCGAAAGGGCAGTGCGAGAGGGGAAGACGGGGCCCCGCGGCCGTGAGCGCATACCGCCAAAGATGAAACAATACAGTACTTGCACCCACGCAAAAGCAGCCATGCCAAGGGAACAGCAAAAGGCGTGCACCCACCAATACCCACGCAAAAGCGGGCAAGCCAAGACAACACCGTAAGGCGGGCCCCACCAATCTCCCTAATGAAGCCAGCCCCGGGCAAAAGCCAAAGTGCAGAAAGAAACCGACAAGGGTCTAAATCGGCTTTTGAAACCCTAAACAGGTTAGTTGCTGATTCCTACCCTACAAAACCTGAGCCTAACAGCAGTGGCTTATCAGCCTTTAGATATATATTTTACACCCTGTAGAGACCACATGAAGCCGGTAGGGCCACCCACTTGCTTAAACTATAAGCAAGTGGGTGGCCCTACTGGTGGTACCTGACTTCAAGTAACTTATCTAAAATAAGCCATCTCTAAGTCACGGTCATGGTTGTAGATATCATCGCGGAAGTGGATAGCACCGTTGTCATCTACCCATGCCGTGAAATACACAATGTACACCGGCACTTTGGCCGAGAGGTTCACATACTTCTCTTGCCCGCCGTGCATGGCCGCTTGAATAGCAGAGGGTGTCCACTGTTTCTGGTCTTTCAGCAGGTACTGGGCCATCTCAAAAGGCTTCTCAATCCTGATACACCCGTGGCTGAACCCACGCTCCGTTTGGTTGAACAAATGGTCTGCAGGCGTATCATGAAAGTACACGTTATGCTCATTGGGGAAGATAAACTTCACGAATCCCAAGGGGTTCTTACTGCCCGGACGCTGCCGCACCCTGTATTTGAACTTCTCATCTACGGAGTACCAGTCCACCGATGACGGGGAAAGCACTTCTACTTTATTATTGCCAATGTCTTTCACCAATTCCATGTCATTACTGGCTAAGTAATTGGGGTTTCTGGCTTGGGCTGGAGCTATTTCTTCGGCCAGAATCTGGGGAGTGACGTTCCAGTAAGGGTAGAAAACAATGTACTCCAGTTTGTCACTGAAGACGGGCGTGGCGTGCATTTCTTTTCCTACCACCACTTTCATACTCAGCACTTCCTTCTCTTTCTCATACACGTGCAGCATGTACTCCGGAATATTGATGAACACATACTTGTCTTCAAAGCGCTTGGGCACCCAGCGCCAGCGTTCCATATTGATGATGATCTGGTCAATCCGTTCCTCAATGGGGATATTCATCACCCGCAACGTCTCTCCGCCCACTACGCCGTCAGGTTTCAGGCCATGGCGTATCTGGAAGCTTTTCACCGCCGTAGCCAAGGCAGGGTCATAGATTCTGCTCTGGGGAGAGTTGTCACCCGGTTTACCAAGTATTCTGTGCCGAAGCGTCAAAACCGCCGTGGCAGAGTCGCCGGGCTTTAGCATTTTAGTTTCAAGCTGAACCTTGGGCCAGCCCCCCTGTTGCTTGACCAGTCTGTACTGCTTCAACGCTTCGCGTAAACGGATGTACCCCGTGTGCAACGCCTCAAACTCATAGTAAGGGTAGCGGCTTTCCCGTTCCTTGAGAATGGTTTGCAGGGCCTTATGCAACTTTATTTTGTTTTTCTTTACCGCCCAATCAATATTATCTACGCTGCGCGGATCTACCGTTCCGCGGTAAAAGTCACTGGCGTAATTGAAATAGGAAGCGGTTAAGGTCACATCCAGTTCTTCCTGCAGTTTGTGGCGCACAGAATCACCCTTGGCCTGCTCCAGCGCCTGAAACATTTGTGTAAGATCCTTTCTGACATAGTCCTTGGGGTCTAACCCTTCTTCGTGGGCTCTTTTGATCACTTCCACAAATTTGAAGGCCTGGGGCACCAGCTCACCGTCTTTAAACCAGGCGAAACGGTATTGCCGTTCCCGGTAAAACAGTTTCATCAAGTCCAGGTGTTTCTTGAACGCAGGATCGCTTTTGGTGAACGTCACCACGTAGACACTGTCGGTCTGCTGGGGAAACTCTTTGGACGCCGCCAACGCTATTTTCTTTTGTTGCTTATCGCCAGACTTCGCGCAGGCCGTCACCAGCACCAAGGTCATCATCAAAAGCAGGAGAAGAGGAAAAAGTGATCTATTTGATTTCATAAGGGTTGATTCTATCATAGAGATGTGGTACTTATACCTTCAAAGACCTAAAAAAGTTAAGTGACAGCAAGAGGATATAATTGGACTAAAATAATAATTCCTGTAGCTACACTCAACCAAACGCAAGAGGAGGATCTCTTAAGCCAAAACGATGCCAGACATGTGACTGAAGCACAGAAACCTTTCTTTTCAAAAGTTTTATTCTTGCCTCTGCTTCCGTGTCAGCTTAGTTCTCTCCTGTAGGGCTCTACCTCTATGATCGCTCACTTAATTTAATTAAAATGGATTTTAGCAACAATCCCCAGACCAAACCGTTCCAAGACCCGCACAGCTTTTCAACGCCCGAAGAAGCTGTACTCCAGCATGTAGACTGGCACCTGACCGTAGATTTCCGGCGGAAGAAGATTACCGGCACCGGCGTTTACCACATCCAACATCGGCAAGCCGACCAGATCATTTTTGACATCCATCACCTGCAGATCACGCACGTCTGGCTGGAGGAGGAAGAAAAGGAAACGGAGTACACCTTCACAGAAGAAAAGCCGTTTCTGGGCCAGGGATTGAAAATACCGCTGAAACCAGAAACCAGGAAAATTCAAATTGGTTTTGAGACTACGCCGGGCTCAGCGGCTTTGCAGTGGCTGGAACCTTCCCAAACCGCCGGTAAAACGCAGCCCTTCCTGTTTACCCAGTCGCAGGCCATTCTGGCGCGCACCTGGCTCCCGTGCCAGGACAGTCCCCGCGTTCGGTTCACCTACACGGCCCGGGTGCAGGTGCCTTCTCACTTGCTGCCCCTCATGAGCGCCCACAACCACCAGGAGAGAAACAAGGACGGAATCTACTTCTTCCAAATGGCGCAGCCCATTCCGTCTTACCTCCTTTCTCTGGCGGTGGGAGATCTGGTTTTTGCCCCCCTTGGCGAACGGTGCGGGGTGTACGCAGAACCAGCCACCCTGGAAGCCGCTACGTATGAGTTCGCGGAGACCGAGCAGATGCTGGCCGCCGCCGAGCAGTTGTACGGCCCTTACCAGTGGGGACGGTATGACCTGCTGATATTACCCCCCAGTTTTCCCTTCGGTGGCATGGAGAACCCCAAACTTACCTTCGCCACGCCCACCATCATAGCCGGAGACCGCTCCCTCACCAGTTTGGTGGCCCATGAGTTGGCGCATTCGTGGTCGGGCAATCTGGTGACCAACGCGACCTGGAATGATTTCTGGCTCAACGAAGGCTTCACCGTTTACTTTGAGCGCCGGATCATGGAAGCCCTCCACGGCCGTGACTATGCCCAAATGCTCCACACGCTGGGGTATCAGGAGTTACTGCACACCTTAGACGAACTAAGCAATACCCCGCAGGACACCTGCCTCAAACTCCACCTGGAGAACCGCAACCCAGACGAAGGCCTCACCGAGATCGCCTACGAGAAAGGCAATCTGTTTCTGCGCCATCTGGAGTCTCTGGTGGGCCGGGAAAAGTTTGACGCCTTTGTGCACCGCTACTTCAGCACGTTCCAGTTTCAGTCCATGGACACGGCCCGTTTTGAGCTGTTTTTGGAAAAAGAGCTCCTAAACGAAAACGAAGCCCTTACGCAGAGGTTAAATGCTACAGCCTGGATTCACGCGCCCGGTATTCCTGCGGGAGTTGCCCCGGTAAAAACAGCCCTCTTTGAGAAAGTAGCGACTGAACTGGAAAAGTGGGTAACGGGCACCCCCCCTCAAGAACTCCCCACCACTCACTGGAGCACGCACGAATGGCTGTATTTCCTAACCAACTTGCCCAAGAATTTAACTCTCCCGCAGATGCAAGAACTGGACGAAGCCTTTGGGTTTACCTCCTCCAAAAACGCCGAGATTCAGGCAGAATGGCTTAAACACGCGGTTACGCAGCAGTACAAAGAGGCGTTCCCGGCACTGGAAACCTTTCTGGTACGGGTAGGAAGACGCAAGTTTCTGCTGCCTTTATACAAAACCTTGCTCCAAACAGCGGAAGGAACTGCGTTGGCAAAGGAGATTTACAAGAAAGCCCGCCCCAATTATCACTCCGTTTCCACCAGTTCACTGGACGCGCTTCTTCTTTAGAGGATTTGGCCGTCTTGGGAAAGTAATGGTAAACTAAAACAGAACACTCGCCAGAGGCGAGCGAGTGAAACCATTGCTTTTTAAGGGTTACCAAGAAAATCCCTGTAAAGCAGAACAGCCCGTCAGTATTTACCTAACGGGCTGTTCTGCTTTACAGGAGGAATGGATTAATGATTTTCGGCTTTTCTGTTTACTGTGGTTTCCGCAATCATGGTCAGCTTTTCGTCGGTCATTTTCTCCTGGTTCAGGATTTCTCCTATTTATCTTTCTCCCGCGGGTTGATCCGTAAGGGCCGTTTATGCCGTATAAAAAGCATTTCAGGCAAAAAGCAGTAGCGTACATGACCAAATTTGAGCTGGCCCCCAAAGGCATTCTCATCGCCGTAGGCGGAAGCGAAGACAAAGGCACCTTCCCTAGAGCTAAAAAACGATTCCACTTAAGTTTCTTTGAATTGGGCATTCTCAGGCGCATCATAGACGCCATGGGCGGAAGCAACGCGCGGGTAGAAGTCATCACCACTGCTTCCATGATTCCGGAAGAGGTAGGGGCTCTGTATTTGAAGGCGTTTGAGGCCCTTGGGTGCAAGCAGGTGGGCATTGTGGACATCAGGGAAGAGGCCGATGCCCTGCGCCCAGAATACCTGGAGCGTTTACGGCAAGCCAGCGGCGTGATGTTTACCGGCGGAGACCAATCCCGGCTGTCCCGGATTTACTCGGGCACGGCCTTTCACCAGATTCTGCTAGACCGCTACCAGCACGAAGAAGGTTTTGTGATTGCCGGCACCAGCGCGGGCGCCATGGCCATGTCTGATACCATGATCAAAGGAGGCAGCAGCCAGCACTCGTTACTGAAAGGGTCGGTGAAGCTGGATCGGGGCCTGGCCTTCCAGGAGAACGTCATCTTTGACTCCCATTTTGTAAAAAGAGGCCGTTTTGGAAGATTGATGGAAGCCGTGGCCACGCACCCCTATCAAATAGGCATTGGGCTGGGGGAAGACACCGGCGTGATGATTACCCAGGGGAATTTCATTGAAACCATAGGCTCTAACCTGGTGATTGTGGTAGACGGTCACCACATCAAACACAACAACACCTCCTACGCCGCCCCCGGCACCCCACTCTCCATTGAGAACTTCAAGATGCACGTACTGGCCTTCGGGAATTACTATGACATTAGAGAACGCAAGTTCTGCGTGGGTGTCAAACAGGCTTTATTGGAGTAATTCCTATTTAAAGCGTTACTGCGTCCTACTTAATTTACATATTAATTTATATGTTGAATCTGTTTAGAGTTTTTCATTAACAAGCTTTAAAGCAATTCCTCTGAGGCAAGTGCCCGCTTTTACTGTCGTTTTTAGGCTGTTTTTATGAAAACAGGCCAAAAACAAGAGGTGTCTGTACACTGCCGCAGGCATCTGCTTGTACTGTCGTTTTTAGGCTGTTTTTATGAAAACAGGTGTAAAACTCTAAACAGCTTCGTTTGCTGCAAATGAAACCAAACTACTTAACAATCATTCATTTGTATTGAGGTTTAGGGCTATTTTCAAGAAAACAGGTGGTAAACAGCAATAGAAAAGAACCCACCCTTACCCTCCGACGAGGGGAATCTTGGAGGGGAAAATTAGAAGGTTTATTCTATGGCGCGGAAGTTACTTCCGAGGCTTTCCTAGAATCCCCAAAGTCACGGAAGTAACTTCCGCGCCATTGTACATTGTAGAAGTTGATTTATTTTGTTTGCTCTTTCGGATTTATCAATCCAAACGTACTCTGTCGGGGATTTCCTAATCCCCGCATCTACTCAACCTGCGCGAAGGGGATTCATAAATCCCTGGCAGAGTGGTTCGGGATTAAAAATCCCGAACAGCGTAAAAAACCAAACAGCGAAGCCAGCAAAAGTTCTCCTACTCCAACAAGGTGTGCTGCTGGGAATTAGAACTCAATAACTCCCTGCAGCACCGCTCCGCAAAGTTAAAGCAACTTCCTACTCCTCATAAATCGCCACCACAGGTTCTTGCCCTGAAACCCAGCTGGCGCGGTACATTCCTTCAGAATTGAAAGGCATGGCTACTTCGGCGTTGAAATCTACGGCTACCAGGCCACCTTCGCCCCCTTGCTCTTTCAGTTTATGGTGCACCACCAATGCTGAGGCTTCTGATAAGGACAGGCCTTTGTATTCCATGAGGCAGGAAATGTCATAGGCAACCACGTTTCGCATAAAGTATTCGCCGTGGCCGGTGCAGGAGATGGCGCAGGTGCGGTTGTTGGCGTAGGTGCCCGCGCCAATGATGGGCGTGTCTCCAATGCGGTTGTAGTTCTTGTTGGTCATGCCGCCCGTGGATGTGGCGGCGGCCAGATTTCCCTGCAAGTCCAGGGCTACCGCTCCCACCGTCCCGAACTTCTTATCCATTGCCTCCGAAGAATGATCCAGCATGTAGGTGTCAGAATCGCGGAGGGCCTGCCACTGGTCATAGCGTTGCTGGGTGAAGAAATAGTCATCGGGTTCAAAGGAGAGGCCGTGGTTGCGGGCAAATTCTTCGGCGCCTTGCTGGCAAAGAAACACATGGTCTGAATGGTGCAACACCTGGCTGGCTAATAGAATAGGGTTCCGGACGTTTCTGACCCCGGTCACCGCCCCCGCTCCCAGGTTTTTGCCGTCCATGATGGCGGCATCCATCTCATGGGTTCCCCTTTTGTTGAACACCGAACCTCGGCCCGCATTAAACAAAGGGCAGTCTTCCAAGGAAACCACGGTGGCCTCCACCGCGGCCAGTGACGTTCCGCCTTGCTGCAACACCTGGTAGCCAACGCTTAGCGCCTGTTGCAGCGCCTGCCGGTACGCGTTGTCCATTTCAGGGGTGAGAGAGGCTCTGGTGATGGTTCCGGCCCCTCCGTGCAGGGCAAGGGCAAAACAAGGCTCATTCTTCATATTCACAGGAACAATTTCTACCAGGTTAGGCCTTAGCCACTTAAAACAAAAGCGTTTGAGCCGCTAGCCGGGCATCTTGAAAAAGGGCTGGTTGGAAATAAATTTAAGTCTGTCCGGGGGAATCTTAACCCTCTATTCTTTGTATATTTGTAGAGTTTACTTTACTAATCTTTAAAAATAGCACCTATGTCTTTTGATGTACAAGGAAGATTGCACGAAATCTTTGACGAAACCCAAGTGAGCGAGAAATTCCGTAAACGCGAATTCGTTTTGGAAATCCCAGACGGCTCTTATACGCAATATGCCAAGTTTCAGCTTACCCAAGACAAGTGCGGCATTCTTGACAACTACAAAACAGGCGATGAAGTGAAGGTGGCCTTCAACCTGAGCGGAAAACCATTCACCAAGAACGGTACTACCATGTACTTCACCAACCTGCAGGCCTGGAGAGTAGAGCATGCCGGTAACGCGTCTCAGCCCCAAGCAGCCGGTGGCAACCCGTATGCCGCCCAGCAGCCGGTGAAATCCAGCTCTTCGTTCATCAGCGATGACATGGACAACGACCTGCCTTTCTAAGTTCTGATTTTCCTTCTTTTTTATAAAATGCGGCCAAAAACAGGCCGCATTTTTTTTTGCCTTTTCTGGAAGCATCACGTGCAAGACAGCGAAAAATGCAAAATTTGCGTAGTGCCCAATAGCCAGACTCACTGGAGCAGCACAGTACATGAAAACAGACAAAGCAGGAAAGATAATGGTGGTCACGGGCGCAAGCTCGGGCATAGGCAAAGCCACCGCGCAGGCCTTGGCCAACGGGGGAGCACAGGTAGTGATGGTGTGCCGAAACGAGCGGAAAGGATTAGAGGCCATAAAAGAAATAAAGCAGAAAGTACCGGAAGCCACCCTCAAGCTCCACTTAGCAGATTTATCTTCCCTCCAGGAAGTAAGAAAGGTAGCCGCCGAGCTGAAGGAAAACTACCCGGTCATTGATGTGCTCATCAACAACGCCGGCCTTATTCCGGGTGTCATGCAAACCACGGCAGACGGCTGGGAACTGGCCTGGGCCACCAATCACCTCGCCCCTTTCCTGCTCACCAACTTACTCATGGAGCCATTGCTGGCCTCAGAACAGGGGCGGGTCATCAATGTCACCTCAGAGGCGCATAGATTAGGGCAAATAGATTTTGAGCATGCCGGTAAGCCGCAGAAATACAGTGCCATCACGGCTTACGCCGATTCCAAACTGGCCAACATTCACTTCACGTATGAACTGGCCCGCCGTACGGAATTTACCAATCTGACGGTGAACTGCCTTCATCCGGGCGTAGTGGGTAGTAGCTTCGGGAGCAACAGCAATTTTTTCATTAGAGAATTTTTCCGGTTAGCCCGCTTTTTCATGAAAACACCCGAGAAAGGCGCAGAGACGCCAGTGTATCTGGCTACTTCTCCTCATTTGAAGTTCATAAGTGGCAAATACTTCAAGAACGCCAAGCAAGCGAACTCCGCCGCAGACTCCAACAACGCGCACGTGGCCCGCCGCCTGTGGGACATAAGTGCCGAGCAAACCGGTTTCTAGCCTCTTTTTCAGAAAACACCGCCAAAACCAGACTCCAGCATGCAAGAAATGTATCTGTTGATTTTACAGGGCGAAAGCGAAACGCTGGAATTCAAGAAGACCATCACCCATCCGGCCCGCATTGCCCGCACCTTGGTCTCCTTCGCCAACACCCGCGGCGGACAGATACTGGTGGGCGTGCAGGACGACGGCACCATCTGCGGCGCAGACCCCGAGGAAGAGAAATACTCCCTTGACATTGCCATCTCTACTTTCTGCGAACCGCCCGTGCGGGTCATTTACCAAGAAGTGGAGATGGACGAAGGCACCATCCTGAAAGTGATTATTCCCGAAAGCGGTACCAAGCCCCATTTGGCAAAAGTGAAAGAAGACGATTGGCGCAGCTACATCAGGGTGAAAGACGAGAGCGTGCAGACAAGCAAACTGGTAGAGAAGTCGCTCACGCTGGAACCCGCCGCCGAGACCCTGGAAGAGAAAGTAGACCACCAGCAGGAACGCATACTGGAACTGCTGCGGAAGTACCGCAAATTGACCATCAAAGATTTCATGCACCTAGCCAATCTCTCCAAACAGAGAACCAAACGCTTGTTGGTGTACATGGTACTGCAAGGCCAGATTAGAATGCATGACAAAGAGAAAGAACCGTACTACACGTTAAGCTAAAAATCTTAGCACTAGCTTACGGCCACAGGTACAGAATTTTTGAAAGTGCCTTTTCCTCTTCCACGTTTTGGGTGGCTGCCTGGTACATCACTTCATTCACTTTCAGTTGGTGTTGCTCCAACGCCAACTGTCCTTCTGCGTCCCAAACCGCAGTAGCCCAGCCCAAAACGGATCCTAAAGCAATAGTGAATATAATCTTCATAAAATACTGTTTATAAGCTATTTTTGCTAAACCACCTCTAAAACTACTGTATCTGTTTTCGGCAGGAATCCCACAGTCCTAGCAGGAAAAGCACCAGGCTCCCGGCAAGGCTGTATCCCATCTGCGGCACAAAAACTTGGGCTTCTTTCAGGTTATAGGCGGATGAAAAGTAAGGCCAACTGTACGGGTAGTAGCCAATGTGCTCCCAGCGAGACCCAATGAGGAAGGCTAGGGTGAACAGAATTCCCAGGCCAATACTCAGGGCAATGCTCTTGAACCGGAAGCTGATGCAGAACTGCAGCGTGAAGATGAAGAGCGAACCCACCAAGATGCGGAAGGCGTTCAGGCTGATGCTCTGCACATGGTGGAAGTGCTGAAACCCCAAACCCGGGCGCACCAGCCCTAACAGGTAACCACCGGCCAACACTCCCAGCCAGAAAACCACATAGGCCAGCAGCATCAGCCCGAACTGCAAAAGGAACTTGTTCAGAAACACCCACCACCTGGGCACCGGCAACGCATACAACTGCTTCCACCCGCCGCTTTGATGCTCGGTGCCGTTCACCAGGGCGGTGATTAAGGCCAGATACAGCGGCACCAACAACTGAGCCGTGGCCGCAAAGTTATTCCCCGCCCACATCATCCACGGGTCGGTACCCGGCTTCAGCATCAGGTGCCCTTTGAAAAAGAAAACCAGAAACGTCATTCCAATACTAGAAAGCGGCGCCAGCACAGACAGCCACAAAGCCCAGGTGTTTTTGATTTTCAAGGCTTCCGCCGAAACTCCCCGGCCCAAGTACGTTATAGCTGCGTTCATCTTTTTAGGCGTTTAATGACAGGTGAGGAATAGTTTCAGTCAAAGCAGGTAAAGTGTTTTGCGTTAAAGACAGGAAAACCTCCTCCAGGCTTTGGCTCGCATAAGACAAGCCAAACACCAATACTCCGCCCAGCACCAGGCTTTGGTTAAGAAGGGCTGCTTCTTCTTTTTCCTGCACTGCCACCCGCAAACAACAACGGCTCACCCGCTCTACCGCGTGCCCGTTGGAAAGCAATATCTCTTTTGCCAGCAGCACGTTATCTACTTCCACTTCAATAGTTTTTGCCTGCATGGTGACCTCCTGCAATTCCTGCACCTTGCCCTGAAAAGACAGTTGCCCCTGATGGATGATGCCCACGTGCGTCACCATTTTCTCAATTTCGCTTAAAAGGTGACTGGAGAGGAAGATGGTTTTGCCTTGTACCTGGTTCAACTCTTTGAGTAACTCCCGCATCTCCCTAATGCCGCTGGGGTCTAAGCCATTGGTGGGCTCGTCCAGCATGAGCAATTCTGGGTCAGAAAGCAATGCCAGCGCAATGCCCAGCCGCTGGCACATGCCCAGGGAATACTGTTTCACCGGCCGGTGCGCGTCACGCTGCAGTTGCACAATCTCCAGCACCTCGCCTACCCGTTCTTTCTCTACGCCCAGCATCCGGCCCAGCACCTCCAGGTTGTCTTTCCCAGACAGGTGCCGGTACAGGCTGGGCGTTTCAATCAAGGCCCCCACCCGTTGCAGAATAGGCACCCGTTGCGCCTGCAATTCTTGCCCGAAGAGCCGGATGTTTCCGTTGGAGGGTTTCAGTAAACCTAATAGCAACCGGATGGTGGTAGTCTTTCCGGCCCCGTTTGGCCCCAGAAACCCATAGATGCTGCCTTGGGGAATTTCCAGGTTCAGGCTTTTTAGAATTTCCTGGGAGCCGTAGCGGTAAGTAAGCTGATGGGTGGAGATAAGAGGTGCTTTCATGGCGTTTGGGGTTGGATGAATCAAAAGAACAGCTTCCATCCCCGTGCCGCAACTAAACTAGACCAACCCTCGCTTCTTCCAGACAAAACCCGTTTCCGCCCCCATTAACCCGTTCGTCGATACAATTTGCGGCTTGGTCTATTTCCTGCGGTTTCTGCGCCGGAACCTGCCCTTAATGCTTAGTTTTGGCTTCATTTCTGGAAAACGATGAAAAAACACGTCCCGCTATTATTGCACATTCTGCTGTGGCTTGCCTTGCTGGCGTTCTCGCTCTGGGTTCATTTTAGCGTAGAACGCACGAAATTACCCTTGACGTGGGTAGCCCTGGACGTGGCGCAGACCTTCGCGTTCCACCTGGCCTTATTTTACTTTAACTGGTTTGTGCTGCTGCCCCGCCTGCTGGCCAGAGGAAATGTGCTGGGGTACGCGCTGGCCGTGGTGGCTACCTTAGCGGTTTTCGCGGCGGTGCGCAGCCCTATTGAGATTTTCCAAACCAAACAACAAGCAAGTGCTATCCCCCAAATGGCAGAACAGATCGCCAAACACCCCAATAGCCTGGAATTGAAAAATGTCATGATCCCGCTGGTGATAATGGGAATAATGAACATCTTCCTGAGCTCTTCCTTGAAAGTCACCGGCGATTACCTCCGCAATGAACGCAGGCGCAAAGAACTGGAACTACAGCACACCACCACTGAACTGGAATTGCTGAAGGCTCAGGTAAACCCACACTTCCTATTTAACACGTTAAACAACATATATTCACTAGCTTATCAAAACGCACCAACTACCGCAGATGCTATCTTAAAACTCTCTCTCCTGCTGCGTTACCAATTGTATGAAACCAACACCAACGTGGTGCCGCTGGAGCGCGAGGTGGAACACTTGGAGCACTTACTGGACTTGCACCGCCTTCGCCTGACAGACCCGTCTTTGCTTACGTCTCAGGTAGACGGTAACATCAGCGGCCTTTCCATTCCCCCCATGCTGCTGATGCCGCTGGTAGAGAATATGTTCAAGCACGGCCTTACTTCGGCTCCCATGCACGTGCACGTCTCCACTTTAGATGGCGCACTCACCTTCACCACCCAAAACCGCCTGAAACCCGGAAGTGGCAGTAAAGATTCCTACGGCGGCATTGGGTTACAGAACCTGAAAAGACGGCTGGAACTTCTTTACCCTAGCGGCTATACGTTTTCTACCCGGCACCAGGAACAGGATTTTATCGCGACGCTCACCTTGACCAGACGTTCCTAAACGCTTACCTTCACCAGATGCAACTGACCTGCCTCGCCATTGATGATGAACCGCTCGCGTTAGACATCATGCGCGCTTACATCAGCAAGATTCCGTTCCTGCAACTCATCCAGACCTGCTCCAGCGCCTTGGAGGCCATGACCATTTTGCAGCGGCAGCCAGTAGACCTTTTGTTTCTGGACATTGAGATGCCTGAGATTACCGGGGTTCAGTTTGTGCAGTCGCTCTCCCATCGGCCCGCCATCATCTTCACCACCGCCTATCCGCAGTACGCGCTGGACGGTTTTACCTTGGATGCCGTAGATTACCTGCTCAAGCCCATTCCCTTCGACCGCTTTTTCAAGGCTGTGAACAAAGTCTACGAACGGGCGCAACTCCAACCTAATCCTATGCCGGTTTCGCAGCCCGCCCAACCTCCGGCTGACAGCGAGGATTTCATTTTTGTGAAGGCCGATTACAAAACTTTGCGGGTAAACCTGAAGGATATTCTCTTCATTGAAGGCTTAAAGGACTACGTGATTATCCATACCACTACTAGAAAGATTATCACGCTGTTATCAATGAACAAAATCATTGAGAAACTACCGGAGCAGGAGTTCGCGCGGGTGCATCGCTCTTACATTGTGTCGCTGGCCCACATAGACAGTATTGAGAAAGGCCGCATCAGAATAAAGGAGCAGGAAGTCCCCATTGGCGACAGTTACAAAGAGTCTTTTATGCGCTGGGTGGAAAGCAAAAATATTTAGCCCTGAGGACTAAGTTCTGAGTCTTGGGTCAAGAGATTTGTACCATCCCGTTTCACGTCTCTTTTTCCAAAATCAGCCCCAAAGCAAAACTTTCAAGTCTTTTCAATAAGTTCTTTGGATCATCCACCTCATAACCGAGGGAAAATTTAGTTTCAAGAACCTCCATAACAAACGTTTGTCATGCTCACCAACTAATAGGGCAAATCCGTATCTTTGGAAGATAAAAATTCATCAAAAGAACAGACATGCAAGCATTAAGAGGAACAGGTGTGGCCTTGGTAACTCCTTTCAAAGCCGACCTTTCCGTTGACCTGGAAGCTTTTGGCCGCTTACTTGATTTCAACCTGGATAATGGCGTTGATTACCTGGTGGTAAACGGCACCACCGGCGAGTCGGTGACTACTTCCCCTGAAGAAAGAACTCTATTATTAGCCTTCGCGAAAGAGCGGGTGGCAGGCCGAAAACCTATTGTGTACGGCTTGGGTAGCAATGACACCAACTATGTGCTGGAACAAATCAAAAAGCTGGACTTTACCGGGATTAACGCCATTCTTTCGGTTTGCCCTTACTATAACAAGCCTTCGCAGGAAGGTGTTTTTCTGCACTACACGGCTATCGCCGATGCCTCGCCGGTGCCGGTGATTCTGTACAACGTGCCGGGCAGAACCGGTATTAACATGACGGCGGCTACTACTTTGCGGCTGGCCCAACACCCCAACATCATCGGCACGAAAGATGCCTGCGCTAACATGGAGCAGTACATGAGCATTTTGGAGGAAAGACCTAAAGGGTTCCTGGTGATCAGCGGCGATGACATGCACACGGTTCCTCTGGCCTCCGTAGGGGGTGACGGGATCATTTCGGTGTTAGCCAATGCGTTTCCGGCGCGGTTCAGCCGCATGACGCGCTTGGCGCTGGAAGGAAACTTTACAGAGGCGGGTGCCCTGCAACGCTCCTTCGGGAAGATCAACCCGTTGATGTACGAGGAGGCGAATCCGGTGGGTGTAAAACTAGCCCTGCAACAAGCGGGTATCTGTGAACCGTACGTGCGGTTGCCGCTGGCCCCCGCTTCGGCCAGTCTGGTGCAACGGGTAAAAGAAGCCGCGGCTCCGCTGTTGGCGTAGATTCGTTTTAGGCCTCCCTTTATAAAAACAGATGAAAAACAGAATTCTCTTCCTGCTCCTTGTCTGCCTTGCGGCGAGGCTTACTACGCTGGCCCAAACGACCAACCCGTCCGCCGGCGCCCCCATAGATCTGGCTACCCAGAAAGGGACGATCAAGGGCACCCTGCTTCTGCCAACCTCAGCGGGGAAAGTGCCAGTGGTACTCCTCCTCTCGGGCTCAGGCCCCACTGACCGGGACGGGAACAACCCCATGATGAAGAACAACAGCCTCAGAATGGTGGCCGAGGAACTGCACGCGCAGGGAATTGCCTCTGTGCGGTTTGACAAACGCGGCATTGCCGAAAGCCAAGGCGCGGCCATGTCAGAGTTTGATCTTCGGTTTGACCATTACGTACAGGATGCCGCCGCCTGGGTTCAGAAATTGAAGAAAGACCCAAAATTCAGTAAAGTGGTGGTGCTAGGCCACAGCGAAGGTTCTTTGATTGGCATGATCGCGGCGCGGCAGGCGCAGGCAGACGCGTTTATCTCCGTAGCCGGGGCCGGACAGTCCGCTGATAAAATCATCCGGCAGCAACTCCAGATGCAGCCGAAGGTAGTGACCGATGCCGCTTTCCCTATTCTGGATCAATTAGTACAAGGGAAAGCGGTAGCGGAGGTAAACCCCATGTTAGCTTCTCTGTTTCGGCCGAGTGTGCAACCGTACCTCATTTCCTGGTTTAAGTATGATCCGCAGGCAGAGATCCGGAAACTGACCATTCCGGTATTGCTTGTACAGGGAAATCAGGATTTGCAGGTGAGCATGCAGGAAGCCCAGTTACTGGCAGCCGCAGCGCCTAAAAGCAAACTGGTGGAGGTTGAAAATATGAACCATATACTCAAGGAAACTTCTTCTGACCGGAACGCCAACTTCAGCACGTACTCCAATCCCACGCTCCCGTTGGCAAGCCCATTGATGCCCGCGGTGGTGACGTTCGTAAAGTCTGTCAAATAGGTCTTACCTACAAGCAAATTCGTACACCTTTGAAGCAGAAGGGAATGCGTGGCAGAGACAAGGCAGTGCCTGGTCTCTACAGGTTCTATCATCACCGCTGCCATTACTTTCCCCAGTTCCAGTCTTCCCCGAGCGCGCCTCGCTTTTGGCCTTAGATAGACGCCCACTAAGAGGAGCAAACGGGTCAGGCCGAAAGGGCAGTGCGAGAGGGGAAGACTGGGCCCCGCGGCCGTGAGCGCTTACCGGAAGCTATGAAACAATACAGCACCTGCGCCCACGCAAAAAGCGGGCAAACCAAGGGAACAGCAAACGGCATGCACCTATCATCAAAGCAACAGATAAACGAATCCCCTTAACTTACCATCCACTCGCCAACACATCAGCAATGTGCAGCACTTTAATGGGTTTGTTCTGTTTCTTGCTATAGGCGTCCAGGTGCATGAGGCAGCTGGTATCGGTGGAGACAATGTATTCCGCGCCGGTGCTTAGGGCGTTTTCAACTTTCTGCTCGGCCATGGCTACGGAAATGGATTCAAACTTGGCGGCAAACGTACCCCCAAATCCGCAGCAGGTTTCAGTATCCCGCATCTCCACCAGTTGCAGGCCCTCTACCATTTCCAGCAATTTGCGCGGGCCTTCTTTGATGCCGCATTCCCGCAGGGCACTGCAAGAATCATGATACGTCACCTTGGCGTTGAGGCGGGCACCGGGAATCTGTTTTACCTGGAGCACATCGGTCAGGAATTCTGTCAATTCCAGCATTTTGCGTTCCATGGCCCGGTAGCGCACAAAGTTGGAGGACGTCACAAAGATAGTGGAATAGGCGTTCCGGATCATGCCCACGCAGGAGGCCGAGGGGGCCACAATGTAGTCGCTGTCTTCAGAGGAGAAATCTTCCAGGAATTTATCGGCGACCTGGCGGCATTCCTGCTGGAACCCGGCGTTGTAGGCAGGCTGTCCGCAGCAAGTCTGGCCTGTGTTGTAGCGCACCTTGCACCCCAGAGACTCTAACAGTTTTACCATGTTCCAGGCCGTCTGCGGAAACAGTTGGTCTATGAAACAGGGAATAAATATATCAACTACCGGCTGTGGCATCTGTTTAAAAGGGAATGGAATACGTGAGAGGCCTGTTGTAATGAGCGGGAAAGCGCCTCTTGGTTCAAGCCCAAAGGTACGCCTTTCTCCTGTAAATAAGAGAGCATTTTCTCGGTGGGCATGTTGCCTACCAGCTCGTCTTTGGCCATGGGGCAACCGCCGTACCCCAGCAAAGCGCCGTCCATACGGCGGCAACCACTTTCATAGGCCGCGGCTACTTTCTCGCGCCAGGTGGAAGGGCTGGTGTGCAGATGCGCCCCAAATTCTATGTGCGGGAACGCTGTTATCAGGGTAGAGAATAAGTCTTGGATGGTGGCGGGATTAGAAACCCCGATGGTGTCTGACAGGGAGATGACTCTGATGCCCAGCGCGTCCAGTTGCCGGGTCATCTCCCCGGCCAGCGCGGGTTCCCAGGGCTCTCCGTACGGATTCCCGAATCCCATGGAAAGGTACAGCACCAGCTCTTTGTTGTGTTGCCCGCACAGTTCCTGCATCTGCGCCACTTCGGTGAGGGCTTCAGCGATGCTTTTATTCGTGTTCCGCTTCTGGAACTCCTCAGACAAAGACAGGGGAAAGCCGATGTACCGGATTAATGCCTGCTCCGCGGCTTGCTGCGCCCCCCGTACATTCGCCACAATCGCCAGTAACTTGGTAGCTGAGACGGTGGTATCCAGTTGGGCCAACACCTGGGCGGTATCGCGCATCTGCGGAATGGCTTTAGGAGACACGAACGAGCCGAAATCAAGGGAATCAAAACCCACTTCCAGCAGGGTCTGTAGATATTTCACCTTTTGCTCCGTAGGCACAAACTCCGCTAACCCTTGCATGGCATCGCGCGGACACTCAATTATTTTCATGTAGTTCGTTTTGATTCAATTTGTCAATGATCATAACTCTATTCCGTATGCATGTAGTTGTGGTCGTAAAGTACTAACTTTTGCCATTCCCGTTTTGGCGTGGCCGGAGAAAAACAAAGCAGAAACGCCATTCATCTACCTTATCATTCCTACGTTATGGCTACCTCACATGCTGCACTCTTTTTGCCAGACCCGGTTCTTTCCCAATTGGTGCTTCATGCGCCTGAGCTAAAGGAAACTGCCGTGACCAGACCCATTTACGAGGCCCTGGTCAGTTCGGTCATCTCGCAGCAGTTATCTGTGAAGGCGGCGGCTACCATCAAGGGGCGGTTTTTGGCCTTGTTTCCCGAAAATTACCCCGAACCAAAGATAGTGCTTTTGATGGCTCCTGAGGAAATGCGCGCGGTGGGTTTGTCTCGCCAGAAGATAAGCTACCTCCAGAACATTGCCGAACACAAAGCCGCCGGAAAATTGGAAGACGCGCAACTGGCCCATTTACCAGACGAAGAGTTGATAGCGCAACTGGTGCAGATAAAAGGCATCGGCCGCTGGACAGCTGAGATGATTCTGATGTTTGCCCTGCACCGGCCAGATGTCATGCCGCTGGATGATCTGGGTATTTACAATGCCATGAAACGCCTGTACCAATTTGAGGAAACGCACAAGGCCGCCAAACCGAAGATGCTTTCTTTCTCTGAAGCCTGGCGCCCGCACCGCACGCTCGCCTGCCGCTATCTGTGGCAATCATTGGACAATTCCCCGGTGGCGAATTAGTCCTGAGTCATGGGTTCTGAGTCTTGAGTTTTAGGGCTACTTTCTGAAAAATACACCTAAAACGCCTAGCGCACTTTCTGGCGTTTTACAAGGTAGGCTTGCAGTACTTTGTCAATGGGCTCGCGCAGATCTACTGAGACCAGGTCTATGCGGTATTGGCCGCAGCGCAGCTTTAACTCGTTTTTGAACTGCTGCATGGCCTTCACGTACTCTTCCCTTATTTCGGCGGGCTGCACTTTTATCTTTTCGCCGTTCTCCAGGCTGTGGAACATGAAAGGCTTGTCGGGGAAACGGAATTCCTCTTCGGTCTCGGCGTGGGTAAGATGGAATAACAGGATTTCGTGCTGTTGGTGCCGCAAGTGCTGCAAGGCCAGGAAGATCTCATCCAGCTGTTCGTACTGGCTTAGTAAATCGCTGAAGAGAATCACCAATGAACGTTTGGGCAACTGCTGCGCGATGTGGTGCAGCATGGAAGCCACCCGGGTTTCTTTCTGCGGCGGGGCCGGGTTCTGTAGTTGCTGTTGCAACGCCAGCAGCAGCGTATGCAAATGGGCACCGGTAGACTTGATGGGCGTCTGTAGTTCAATCTGGTCTGAGAAGGTGGTCAGACCCACCGCATCGCGCTGTTTTTGCAAAAGCGTGGCCAGAGCGGCGGCGCTTAAGACGGCATAAGCAAGTTTCCCGTAGTTGTGCGTGGGATAATACATGGAACCGGACACGTCCAGAATCAATTGGCACCTTAAGTTAGTTTCCTCTTCATACCGCTTCACAAACAATTTCTCGGTACGGGCGAAGACTTTCCAGTCCATGTGGCGGGTGCTCTCACCGGAATTATAAAGCCGATGCTCCGAAAACTCCACCGAGAAACCATGGTACGGCGACTTATGCAAGCCCGTGATAAACCCCTCTACCATTCGCTTGGCCAGAAACTCCAGGTTCTGGATGTTCCGGACACTGTCTAAATCAACGGTTATCCTGCTCATGGGCTTTGCTTGCCTTCCTGTAAAACGCGAGGGCGGTTTCTTTGTCTACTTTGGTGAGGGTTACTTTCCCAGAGCCAGCCCCTACTATGCCCAGTTCCCGGGCGGCTTTCTTGGAAACGTCAATCACATAACGTGATTTGCGGCTCATGCGGTCATTTATCCTTACCACCACGCTGCGCCCGTTCCCCAGGTTATGCACCTGCACATAAGAATGCATGGGCAAGGTGGCATGGGCGGCGGTCATTTCATTGGGGTTATAGCGTTCGCCGCTGGTGGTTTTATGGCCTACGTGGGACTTGGCGTAATACGTGGCGTTTCCCTTTTGGGGCGTGGTTTGGGCAAAACTAACCCAGGGCAAAAGGCAGAGAAAAAGGCAGAATAGTTTTATTCTCATGTAGTTTTGTTTTTTACAAACATTAGTACATTGTAATTTAACTATTAAAATTAATCTTAAAAATTTTTAGATGTGAATCTCTTCCTTTAAATTGGCTACTTCAAATAAATAAGGAACCTTCAAGTTATGGTGGAAGAGAACAACGACAAAGCAGAAATCTACTCGCAGAGAGTAAGGGCAGGAAAGCGCACCTATTTCTTTGATGTGAAGTCAACCCGCTCCAATGATTATTATCTGACAATCACAGAGAGCAAACGGAAATTCAAGGACGACAACTACTCTTACGAGAAGCACAAGATTTTCTTGTACAAAGAAGACTTTGCCAAGTTCATGGAGGCGTTGCAGGATACCGTTAACCATGTAAAAGGTGAGTTATTGTCTGAAGAGGCACTGGCGGAACTTGAGCGCTTAGACCATGCGCCAGCAGAAGCAGCGGTGGACGAAGAACTGAAGTGGGAATAACCTCCCGTATTCAACTCCCCCAAGCTCATGCCTCGCGTGAGCTTTTTTTATGCCTTTCTATTTTCTGTTTTAGGGCTGTTTTCAGAAAAGGAGCCTAAAAACGCCTCCCCTATTGCTCTCTAATTAACAGCTGTTTCTTGTTCATAGAGCATGTTTAAAATTTGTCTTTGGTGCTGCAACAGGCCATAGCAAGAACCTGAGTTGGCACTTTATATCGCCTTCGTAGCGCTGCTACGAGGCTCTAAAACTGCTTTCTCAGAACCTTACTCCTGCCAATCCAAAATTTAAACATGCTCTTATTTCACACGGCGTAAACGTACTCAGCACCGCTGTTTTGAGGCCACTTTCTGCGAAACAGGCCAAAAACCTAACCCAATGCAGGTTACTGAGTAGCAGGGCGAAAATAGTTTGCTAAATACATAAGCTCTATTATCCTAAACTCACTCCTGCGTCTCTACCCATCTGGCAGAAACAATTGCTGGCATTTCTCGCAGAAATAAGAAGACCTGCCCCACTTGCCTATTTTGGCTTTCAGTAAGGGAATATGGTCTCTGGGACATTCCTTCCGTTTATAGACTAGCCAGTGTTCCTCAGCCCTGCCTTCCCTGATCCAGTCCAGGTACTCAAAACTGAATGAGGTACAGGCAGCTATGAGCCTTCGTACCTCTGGTTCAGGAATCTCCCCCACCAGGCTTTCAGGATGAATCCGGTTCCTGAACAGCACTTCGTTTTTGATCCCGTTCCCCACGCCCGCCAAGATTGTCTGATCCAGCAGCGCTTCGCCTATGATCCGGTTGGGCTTACGGCACAGTTTTTCCAAGGCTTTATCCGTATCAAAGGAGGCGTGCAGCACATCGGTGCTCCAGTCATAAAGGCTCTCCAGGGGTTCCTGCATGAACCGGCAACCACAGGCATAGAAGTTGATTTCCCCGTTGTCAAAGGCCAGGCCCAACCTGAGCTCCCGGTTCAGTTTCCCGTTTATGGCATACTTCCCGAAAAGCAGGAGGTGAACCCGAACGGCAAAGCCCGGAAAGCAGAACAGGAGCTCTTTGCCGAACGTCTGGATGCTGGTCAGTTCCTGATTCTTTAGTCGGTCAAAAGGAAAACCTCTTGCACTTCCCTCTGCTCTCATCACCGGCTGACCGAGAAATTGCTCGGCTTGTTCTTTCAGGAAAACCATTTCTGGGCCTTCGGGCATCGTAGTATAAGGTGTAGAAAATACAAGATAAAGTTGCCGCTTCTATTGTTCCCAAGAAACAACGCGCGCGGCAACTTTCTTAATCAGTGTTTATAAGTACAGCCTTATTTCATCAAACATTCAAATTGCCCATCTGCGGAGCGGCATAACGCTGGCCTGCAGCAACACCTTTTGGGGCAATAAACTCAATCTCTTCTAGTTCTTCCATTGTTAATGGAACCTGCATCGCTCCTACGTTTTCTTCCAGGTATTTTCTTCTCTTGGTACCCGGGATTGGAACAATGTCTCCGCCCTGGGCCAACAACCACGCCAAGGCCAGTTGAGAAGCCGTGCAACCTTTCTTCGCGGCCATTTCTTCAATCTTCTTTACCAAATCCAGGTTCTTCTGGAAGTTCTCGCCCTGGAAACGGGGCGAATGCCTTCTGTAATCATCTTCGGGAATATCTTCCAGGGTTTTGAACTGCCCCGTCAGGAAACCTCTTCCCAAGGGGCTGTAGGGCACAAAGCCGATCCCTAATTCACGGCAGGCGGGCAGAATCTCATCTTCCACGTCGCGGCTCCAGAGTGAATATTCTGTTTGCAGCGCGCTGATGGGGTGCACGCGGTGGGCTTTGGCAAGCGTGCCCGCCGAGGCTTCTGACAGACCCAAGAACCGCACCTTGCCTTCTTTCACCAGTTCGGCCATGGCCCCCACGGTTTCTTCAATGGGGGTTTGTTTATCTACCCGGTGTTGGTAGTATAAATCAACGTGGTCTACGCCTAAGCGTTTCAGGCTGGCTTCACAGGCTTTCCGCACGTATTCGGGCGTGCCGTTAATGCCCATGAAGTTGCCTTGCTCATCGCGCACGTTCCCGAATTTGGTTGCTAATACCACTTGGTCGCGCCGGTCTCTAATCGCTTTCCCCACCAGTTCCTCGTTGGCCCCTACCCCGTACATATCGGCGGTATCCAGAAAGCCGATGCCCAGATCAAGGGCGTGGTGAATGGTGGCAATGGATTCCTGGTCATCGCGGTTGCTGTAGAAATCTGACATGCCCATGCAGCCTAATCCTAACGCCGAGACGGTTAACCCTTGGGTTCCAAGTTTTCTTTTTTCCATAAGTACACTTGCTTGTTATTATTATAAGAGCTTGTTTACATTTGAGGTTTGCTGGCTCAACTAACCAGAGAAAGGTTCTGCGGAAGCGTTTTTGGAGCAGCGTAGCAGCGCTACGGTGCGAGAAAAAGGTGAACGCAGGTTCTTTTTATGGTCGTTTGTAGCGCAAAGATGAAATTTAAACAAGCTCTAAGAGCCAGGTTTATTTTTCTGTACGAGTCCTTCTCATTTGTGGCTGCTTTTCCAAAAAGAGGCTCTAAACCAAATATTGATGTGTCATGGAAAGTAAGTCACGTGAAAAGGAGTAGCCTTTGCTCCTGAGTTAGAAGCCCTTTACTATTATGGCGGTAGACCGCTCAGGATTGCGTATATTTGCACCCGCTTCTAAAAATGGGTCTTGGAAATTCCCGAAAGACCGGAAGCAGCTACATCAACCTTGATTTTAGACCAACCTTATTTATATGGGACTTCGTTGTGGAATAGTGGGATTGCCAAACGTAGGTAAATCTACGCTGTTCAATGCCTTGTCAAATGCCAAAGCAGAATCGGCTAACTACCCTTTCTGCACCATTGAACCCAACGTGGGCGTGATTACCGTGCCAGATGAGCGCCTGCAGATTCTGGAAGAGCTGGTGCACCCAGAGCGCGTGCTGCCTACCGTGATGGAGTTCGTAGACATTGCCGGTTTGGTGAAAGGCGCGAGCAAAGGCGAAGGCTTGGGCAACAAGTTCCTGGCCAACATAAGGGAAGTAGACGCCATCATCCACGTGATCCGGTGCTTTGACGACCCTAACATTGTGCACGTGGCCGGCGGCGTTGACCCCGTGTTTGACAAAGACGTGATTGACACCGAGCTTCAGTTGAAAGACCTGGAGTCCATTGACAAGAAGATTGCCAAGGTAGAGCGTACCGCCAAGTCTGGCGATGCCAAAGCCAAGAAAGAGTTTGCGAGCCTGCAGCGTTTCAAAGACCACCTGGAAAGCGGCAAGAACGCCCGCTCCCTTGATTATACCGAAGAAGACCTGGAGTCTGTGGAAGACCTGCAGCTGTTGACCATCAAACCGGTGATCTACGTAGCCAACGTAGACGAAGCGTCTATCCAGACGGGCAACAAATTCTTGGATGCCCTCAAAGAGCACGTGAAAGACGAGAAAGCCGAGGTGGTGGTTATTTCCGCCGCCATTGAAGAGCAGATCGCCGATTTCACCGAGCCAGAGGAAAAAGAAATGTTTCTGGCAGAATATGGCTTGCAGGAATCTGGCTTGAACCAATTGATCAGAGCCTCCTATGCCCTGCTGGATCTGGTGACGTATTTCACCGCTGGGGTGAAAGAAGTACGCGCCTGGACTATCCGGAAGGGCTGGAAAGCGCCGCAGGCCGCTGGGGTCATCCACACAGACTTTGAGAAAGGTTTTATTAGGGCAGAGGTCATCAAGCTGAAGGATTATGTGGAGTATAAAACCGAAGCCAAGATAAAAGAAGCCGGTAAAATGGCCCTGGAAGGCAAAGATTACGTGGTGCAAGACGGTGACATCATGCACTTCAGGTTCAATGTATAACTGATTTACAGCATTTTACAAAAAAAGGAGAGCCATTCGCTCTCCTTTTTTTGTAACTACATCGCCCTACCCTTCTATCACTTTTAAAAGCGAAGGGCCCTGCTTGAAGAAGAATTCTGTATGGGAAGTAGAATAATTATAACTTTTATGAAAAATAATCGTCTGAATATGTGCGTGTTACCTAACATAAGAATTCCTTTTTATTTGGAACAGGCAACATTTTATCGTAAAAGCTGTAAATATGTGCAGATTACTATATTACAACTCTTAAAAACTATGAAAAAAACAGTACTTAAGGCTTCTGTACTCGGCGCGTGGCTGCTGTCTATGGTTGCTCCATCAGAAACAATGGCCCAGTCCGCTGATAGACCGTGGGGGTTATCTATCTATGCGAACGCCATCCAGGCCCGGACTAACATGCGAAATGATATCTGGGATATGAGTAACTCATCTTGGGGCGGAGGTTTAGGTATTAACCGCTATCTCTCTCCCACGTTTGACGTGGCGTTGCAGTTAAACTATTTCAACCTGAAGCAGGATGCCAACCCCGTAACCTACAACGTGACTGGGTTTGGCGCGGGCAGTTTTGATGACGAAATCGGGACTGCCAACCTGGGGCTGAAACTGAAACTGAACAACGGCAAAATCCTGAGCGAGACTGCTTTCTTACAGCCGTACCTGATTGGTGGTATTGGTGCGCAGTACGCCAGCGTGGAAGCTTACCTGCCGGTAGCGAGAGCCGCCACCCCTACCAGACCAGGTGGAACCGATCAGTTCAAGTATGACGAAGGCATTCTTCGCATGAACTACTTTGGTGGTGCCGGTATCGGGTTCAAAATCACCGAAGGAATCAGCCTGTTCGCGCAGACCACCTTCAACTACCCATCTACCAACCTGATTGACGGTATCAAGCCGGGCAATTCAGATGAGTTGAACGACCGCTACCTACAGCACCAGTTTGGTTTAACCTTTGGGTTAGGCAAAGCCACTGACACAGACGGTGACGGTGTTTCTGACCGCCGCGACAAGTGTCCAGACACTCCGGCCGGGGTACAGGTTGACAAAACCGGTTGCCCATTAGACGGTGACGGTGACGGCGTGGCCGATTACCTTGACAAATGTCCTACTGAGGCTGGTACTGCCGCTTTGGAAGGCTGCCCAGACAGAGACAATGACGGCGTACGTGACTCAGAAGATGAGTGTCCAGACCAAGCCGGCCCTGCCGCAACCAGAGGTTGCCCAGATGCAGACGGTGACGGTGTAGCTGACAAAAACGACACATGCCCCAACACCCCAGCCGGTACCCGCGTGGATGCCAGCGGTTGCCCAGTGGTGGTTGACCGTGACAATGACGGTGTAAATGATGACGTTGACCGTTGCCCAGATGTAGCTGGTTCTGCCGCTAACATGGGTTGCCCAGGCTTAGACGTAGAGGATAGCACCTACATGGCCCGCGTTCCTAAGATTGAGTTTGAGTTCAACAGAGCCGTTCTGAAGAGAACTTCTTACCCAACTCTGGACAGAATGTCAACCATGTTGTCTAAATATCCGCACTACAACCTGCGTATCTCTGGCCACGCTGACCACATTGGTTCAAACGAGTACAACCAGGAGCTTTCTGTTCGCAGAGCAGACGCCGCTAAGTCTTACTTGACAAACCAAAAAGGAGTAGCATCTGACCGTATCATCACCGAAGGTTTCGGCGAAGAGCGTCCGGTTGCCCCTAACACCACCAACGCCGGCCGTGCCAGAAACCGCCGCGCTGAGTTCCGTCTCTTCATTCAATAATAGAATAAGAGAATAGATCATAAGAAATGCCCGGTCAATTGACCGGGCATTTCTGTTTTAGCGCTAGTTTATAAAAACAACATGGAAAACGAACAGAAACTGGAAGTCTGGCTAAGAGGCCCCCTGCCCAATGTTCCTGCCTTATTGCAACCAATTGCCCATGCCCTATTGCAAGCGGTGGAAGAGGTGGAGTCAAATCTGCTCGGTTTCCCGGAGCATCTGCTTTGGGAAAGACCGGCGGGTGTGGCATCCGTAGGTTTCCATTTGCAGCACCTCACAGGCGTGTTGGATCGGCTGTTCACCTATGCCCGCGAAGAAGCTTTGTCACCAGCGGCACTCTCCTATTTGAAAGGCGAAGGTGCCCCTCCAGCAGCCGGCACTTCCGTCCCAGAACTGGTAAGGGCTTTTGTGGAACAGGTTGCCAAAGCCATCGGCCAACTTAAGAGAACTGACCCAGAAACCCTCCCAGAGACAAAAGGCGTAGGCCGAGCGCAGATTCCTTCTACCGTGGGAGGACTTCTCTTCCACGCTGCAGAACACACGCAACGCCATGTAGGGCAACTCTTGGTCACCGTAAGAATTCTGCAGGCAGGATAGTCATTGAAAAGTAGTGAAAGGCTAAATCAGAACACTCGCTCGCCTCTGGCGAGGGAGGTCATTACTTTAAAGTACTTTCCCAAGCTGAAAAATAATTAGACCGTTTTCAAGGCGTTTTAACCAAAACAGCCCTTAGAGCATGTTTAATTTTCATTTTTGCGCTACAAACGGCCATAAAAAGAACCTGCGTTCGCCATTTTCGCCGACAAACCTGAAATTTAAACAAGCCCTTAAACAGAAAATGCCTGACGTTGAGCAGGCATTTTCTGTTTAAGGGCTTTTTTCCAAAAAAGAAAGCAAAAACAGGAGATTGTACAACTAGTATGTAACCAATGGTGGAAGATACTTTAGGTGATTGGGTTAGTTGTAATGCGGCAGCAAGTTGTACACCTCGCCGTACTCCAGCATCTGCTGCGTGAAGTTGTCTGGGTACACCAGCAGTACGTCTACAATTTTACCGTCCTTCACCACCGGAGTGAGTTTAGGCTGAATGAAGCCGTTATACGGAGCAATGTTTAGTTTGCTGTACCGCTGCAAGACTTCCTTGTGCAAGGCCTCATCTACGTTCACCCCGTAGGTTTCCACCAGCTTCTCGGCGGCCTTGAAGTCACCTTCAGAGGTAATGCGTTGGGTTTCGCGCAGCAACTGCCCGAAGAGTTCTCTCAGTTTCTGGTAGTCATTGACCCTGAAGTAGGTCTTGCCCTGGCGGGTAACACGCTCAATCACGTTGTCTTTCTTGCCTTTCTCAAACGCCCAGGCGGCCACCATCTGCCGGTTGCGCATGTGGTCTTCCTCAATCTTTTCGCCGGGAGCCAGACGCGAAAGCTGGGTCATCAGCCCGTTCCGGATGTAGGCATCGTATTCGGCTTTGCCGGCGTCTAAAGAAGGCATGACGCCTATCTGTACCAGCTTAGGATCCATTGCGTAATAAAGCGCCACCAAATCGGCGCGGCCTTCTTCCATGGTGCTGGCGTAGTTTTTCAGGGTCTGCTTGGGCGTTCCCACGCCCGGATTGATCTGGCCTGAGGCGTGCCCGATCACTTCGTGCATGTCGGTATGCAGGTCGCTGGCCAGGGAACCGTACTTTTTGGCGCGGTCAATCTCCTCCTGGCTGAAGGCGAACTCACTCAGCGCGCTTCCGCCCGTGTTCGCCGATTCATTGTACGCGTGGACGATGTTGCCCAGGTTCACCGATTTGGAGCCATGTTCTTTTCTGATCCAGTTCGCGTTGGGCAGGTTGATTCCTATCGGCGTAGCCGGCGCCGCATCGCCGCCTTCCACTACGGTGGTAATCACTTTGGCCGTGATGCCTACCACGTTCTTTTTCTTGTGCTGCGGCAGCAACGGCGAGTTATCCTCAAACCACTGCGCCTGGTCGCCAATGGCTTTGATGCGCTTGGTAGCCTCTTCATCCCTGAACGACACCACCGATTCATAGGAGCCTTTCAGCCCCAGCGGGTCATCGTACACCTCTATAAAACCGTTCACCACGTCAATCTGCGAGTTCACGTCTTTCACCCAGGCAATGTTGTATTCGTCAAACGTCTTCAGGTCACCGGTGCGGTAAAACTCGGCTAGTTTCTGGAGCGCGAGGCGTTGTTGGTCGTTTTCGGCAACGGTTATGGCTTTGTCTAACCAGAACACGATGCGTTCAATGGCCGGGCCGTACATGCCGCCCACTTTCCAGACCTTCTCGGTGATCTGTCCGTTCTCTTTGACTACTTTGGAGTTCAAGCCATGTGATACCGGTCGCGGGTCGTTCTTGTTGTCTTTTTTCGCATAGAAGGCTTCTACTTCTTTCTGGGTTAAACCTTCATAGAAGTTCACGGCCGAGGTCTTGATCAGGTCTTCGCCGGAGGCTTTGTTCACCTGTTTGGCGTCCAGCTTGGGGTTAAACAGAATCGGCGTGAGCCATTTGATGAAGCTTTCTACACTCTCGCCTTGCTTTAGCGGCAATTTGGAAGCCGGTACCCGGCGGATGGATGCGGCCAGATACTCTTGGCTGAACTCGGGCAGCATCTTGTTGGCGGAGTAATGGTGATGGATGCCGTTGGCGAACCACACGCGCTTGGTGTACTCCATGAACTTCTCCCAGTCGGGCGACGTGGATTTATCCCGCTTGTTCTGCACCACCGCATCTAGCGTGCGCCGGATGCGCAGGTTGTGCTTGTAGTTCTGGTCATAGATAATGTCCCGGCCCGACAAGGCCGCCTCATAAAGGTAATACAGCAGCTCCTTCTGCTTGGCAGACAAGTTCTCGAAACCCGGTACGCGGTAACGCAGAATGCGCAGATCGGCGAATTGCTCGGTCACGTAGTTGAAAGCGGAATCTCCTTGGAGCACCTGCGGGGGCGATACCTGGGTCACGTTCACTACATCCTGGTTTCTGACCGCGCTGGCCTCGCCGGGCATCATGGAAGCGGTAGAGGCAGCAGTGGTCGTTTTTTTCGTACAGCTGCCCGCCAGCAAGGAAGCCAGCAAAAGCGCCGATACGGCTATGGGTGTTTTCTTCATGTTGTTCTGATAGGTAAGATCCCTTAAAATTAAGGAATAAGTGAATGGATGGCAAAAACCACACCGTTTGTAAGCGAGACAGGCCTTCACGCCCATTTTAAGCCTCTTTTGTGAAAATAAGCCCTAAAACGCAGAAGCTGTAAGTTAAACGTTCTGGCACCTGTGGCTTCTTGGAGAAAACACACTGAAAACCCATAACCAATTAAACACCAATACCTTTTATCATTTTGTCCTCCTGAAAGGATCTTGTGGGCGAACTAGAAAAGCTTCTGAAGAAGCGTAATTACCCTTCGCCACCAAGATCCTTCCAGGAGGACAGAGAGGGGGTCGTTTAAACTAATTTAGTCTTGCTACTAAGAAAGAAATATCTTTAAATCTAAAAGCACTTTGGCAGAGAGAAAACCTTCCTGCTTCACACTAAAAATGACGATCCGGACAAACCTTTTCTTACAGAGCCGTCTTCTTCCGCTCTCTATTATAGTTGTTTTGTTTTTGGTCTACGCCTTGTTCCCTACCCAGAACCCCACCTCAGATGCCTATGATTATGCGGCGTGTGTGCGGTGGCAAGTTGATTTGTGGCAGCCGCACCATTTGCTGTACAACATCACCGGCTTGGGTATTTACACGCTTCTGAAGGAATTTAAGATGCATGTGCCGCCGCTGGAAGTAATGCAGTTCTTGAACAGTGTCTTTGCAGGCGCAAGCCTTTTGGTTCTTTGGCGCATTCTGGCCCAATTGCAAAAAGAGGGGAAGGTACAGGCTGGTTTGCTTTTGTTGGCGGGTGCCAGCCTGGGAACCATGCGGTACGCCACCGAAAATGAAACGTACATCATCCCTCTCTTCTGCTCTTTACTTGGTTCTTATTTTTGGCTGCGTTTTCATCTAAACGGCCAGAAAACGGATGTCCTTTGGGGCGGTTTCTGGGCGGCTTTCGCTTGTCTGTACCATCAGGTACATTTCTTTTGGTGGCTGGGTTTATCCCTTTCTTTCCTGCTTTCTCCCCAGCAGAATGGAAAGCAGCTTCTTTGGTTTCTGCTGCCCGCGTTGGTGGTGCCGCTGGGCTATGCAATAGTGTTGTACCTCCAGCACATCCCCTTCTCGCAGGCGCACCGTTTCGTTTTCCTGGACTTTTACAAAGGCGAAGTTGAAACCACTATTACTTCCAGGCACTTCCTGCTCACGGGTATCTCTTTCCTCAGAACGTTTCTGGAAGTACACGGCCGCCTGTATTTTCTGGTAAAGCAGCACATACTTTACATAATTCCTGCAATAATTACCTTTACAGTGTTGTTTATACCCTGCCGGAACCTTCTTTTAAACTGGAAGAACACTTTCCTACAACACAAGGCTGTTTTCAGGACGTTTGCCTTCATTCTGGTGCTACAGGTACTGTTTGCGTGGTATGCGGTGGGCAACGCGGAGTTCATGGTCATGGTGCCGGTACTCACGGCTATTCTGGCCGGGTGTTTTACCTACCGCAGCAGCCAGTATTTGTTTCTGGCAGGTGCGGGGCTTTTCGTGTGGAATACGGTGTACGCAGTGCTGCCCAATTACTTTTCTACCTATACCAACCATGCCTGCGTTCTTAGGCTGGTGCAGCAACAGCCTACCGCCGTTCTTTTGCTGCAGGACAAGAATGCGTTTGATGCTTACCTCTTCTATCACACCGGCCAATATCATTCCAACGCCTATGAGATTACCGCCAAGCCACAGGTTCTAACCAAGGCCATTACTCAGGCCCAGACGCGTCAACAACCCATTGTGACAGATTTCTCAACCGGGGCAGCAGTCCTAAACCGCGCCTGGTTCCTGAATGACAGTTCCCCCAGTCAGTTCTTTCGGCAGTTCCAACTTCAGCCCATTACCTCTTGTCCTACTTTCTATGGTGAAAAGGAATTGAAATCAATTTCCGTTCTCCCGGGTGCCCATTAGTTAGATAGAACTTCCGGTTGGCTGTTGGCTTGTTCTGATCTACAAAGCCAAAATGCGGACATGTCTTAAAGTAAAATACTAAGTACAAGCTATTAACTTCATGTAACAGAGCCCATAGGTTGAAGTATAAAAGAGACATGGCTGCTATCCAACACCTGCTAGACGTGTACGCCGAGAGCCACCGCAACGGCACCCATAAACTCATTCACCTGCTCTGCGTTCCGGCCATCATGACCAGTCTGGTGAGCTTGATCTGGGCTATTCAGGTGCCGGAGTTCTTCCAGAACCTGCTTTTCGTTTTCAACTGGGGAATTCTGTTTGTGCTGCTGCGCATGGCCTATTCCGTGGCCCTCTCCAGGCTGGCCCTGGGCATGATCCTGGTCACCTAGTTTTTCCTTTGGATTGTGTAGCAGTTAGATCAGGTACAACAACTGCCGCTTTGGGTTTTATGCCTGCTCATTTTTGTGGTGGCCTAGGTAGGGTAGTTTATAGGGCACAAGATGGAAGGCGAGAAACCTTCGTTTTTAAAAGACCTCCAGTTTCTGCCCATCGGCCCGGTGTGGCTGCTAAGCTTTATCTACCAGAAAATAGGAATCAGGTATTGAGTTTGCCTGAATTCAGCCTAGTTTTAGTAAAACAGCCATAAAACGAAGCTTCTTCCTGTCAGATTATCTTAGAGCTTGTTTAAATTTCATCTTTGCGCTACAAACGACCATAAAAAGAACCTGCGTTAACCTTTTTCTCGCACCGTAGCGCTGCTACGCTGCTCAAAAAACGCTTCCGCAGAACCTTTCTCTGGCCGTTTTCGCCAGCAAACCTCAAATTTAAACAAGCTCTTAAATCATCTACAAGTTGTTTGGTTGTCCTGGAAAAGAATTTGTTTTACTCGCTCGCGTCCCGCGAGCGTGATTCTGGTTTAAGGTTTTTTTTTCTTCACTAAGGCTTATTGTTTTTACTTGAATATCAGCTTTTTACTTTCTGGTTTTCAACCTCATTTCATGAAATATGATTAAGAAACCGGAAATACGTTTCCTAACCCATTGAGCAGGTTTGAAGACGATAACCATGGGATAGAAATTCAGATTTATATCGCTAAATGTCTTCGGCCAGCGTTCTCATGAAACAAAATCTTCGCAATTCCATAATAGAGTTAGTTCCCGGGTTACTACCTTTGCGTTGCCGTTAAACCCTTGAAGAGATTTGCCACCATATTGCTTGTAGGCCTGATGCTGACCACGGCGTTCAGCAAAATCTTTATTGTGCTGGATTATGAGGCAAACAAAGATTTCATTTCAAAATTTCTTTGCATTAACCGTGCAACTCCCAAGCTGCAATGCAACGGGAAGTGCTACCTCGTTAAAAAAATGAAGAAGGCAGATCAGGACGGAAGTTCTTCTGCCAAAGACCAAAAAGAGAAGCAGGTAATTACCCTGTTCTATCAGCCGCTGGCAAGCCCAGGCGCAATTCCGCGAATTCCCCAAACCATTTCCTATGCGGTTTCACCGGAAGACCGTCCGGTTGGAGTGCCGCTCTCCATTTTCCATCCGCCAAAGCCTACGGTATAGGGTGAAGTGAACGTGGGTGTAACCCACCCAGGCGCTAGCTGCTACGGGGTATTTCACCCCGCAAATACGGCTGCACTTGCTTTTTACAACCGTCAAGGCTTTTCTATGCAAAAATTTATATCAGGATTCATCCTCTGTGTGATGTTGTCCTTCCATGCGCACGCCCAATTCACGGTGAAAGGGCGGGTAATAGACGCGTATACCAAAGAAGCGCTGGTGGGTGCTTCCGTCTCTCTAAACCAAAGCACCACGGGTACCGTCAGTGGCCGTGATGGCAGTTTCACCGTTTCTACCAGCCAGCCGCCAGCCTCTCTGCTGGTTTCTTATCTGGGGTACATCACCCAGGAGATGCAGGTGAAGGGGGAATTTGTGCTGGTGTCACTGGTGCCCTCGGCCAACCAGCTGAACCAGGTGGTGGTGTCGGCCAGCCGGGAGGCGCAGGTTCGTACCCAGACTCCGGTGGCCATCAGTTCCATCTCCAGCCAGGTGCTGCATGACACCAAGGCCACCACGCTAGACCAAGTCCTCAACAAGGTGAGCGGCGTGTACATGGTGAACCTGGGCAACGAGCAGCACACCATGGCCATTCGGCAACCCATTGGCTACAAAAGTCTGTTCCTTTATTTGGAAGACGGCATTCCCATCCGTACCTCCGGCGATTTTAACCACAACGCACTCATTGAAATCAACATGGCGGCCTTGAAAACCATTGAGGTGATCAGGGGGCCGGCTTCGTCGCTGTACGGGAGTGAGGCCATCGGCGGAGCCGTCAACTTCATCACGCAGGCCCCGGCCTCGGTGCCCACCGCCAAAGTACAACTGGAAACCAGTAACCAGGGCTACCGAAGAACCGATTTCAGCGCCTCCAACACCTTGGGGAAAGTGGGAATTTACGCCGGGGGCTATTACGCGGCGCAGCGCGACGGCATCATCAGCCACAGCGATTTCGATAAACTGGCTTTCACCCTGCGGGCCGATTACCGCATCAATGACCGCAGTAAATGGGTCACCTCGGCCACACTGGTAGACTACCAAACCGACCAGACCGGCGGATTGGACAGCACCCGTTTCTTCCGGAAGGAATACAGCAGCCAGCAGACGTTCACGTACCGCAAGGTGAACGCCCTGCGCCTGAGAAGCACGCTGGAGCACGCCTGGGATGCCACAAACCACACCCAAGCCACGCTGCTTTTCCGGCAGAACGCCATTGGGCAGAACCCGTTTTACGCCATTTCCAATGTGCGGGGTAATCCCCTGAAAGCGACCGGCGAGATCAATGAAGATGCGTTTGCCAGCTACGGGTTTATTGCCCAGCACCGCAAATCGTTTCCGTTTCTGAACGCCTCGCTCATTGCCGGCCTTTCCGCCGATTATAGTCCGGCCACCTACACTGCTCGTTTCATTGACGTAGACCGCAGCGAAGCGGGCGTTTACACCGGCTTTACGGCTAGTGACTCGCTGCTCACCCACTACGCCGTAGATTTGCTGAACACTGCCCTCTACACCCAGGCCGAGATTTCACCGGTAGACCAGTTGAAACTGGTGGCGGCCCTGCGGTACGACCGGCTGGATTACACGTTCAACAATTACCTGCCGCCCTCGGCGTTTACCGGCGCGCCAGACGAAAAGAATGGCTACAAGCAGTTCTCGCCCAAGCTGGGCCTCACCTATGATTTCGGGAAGAGCAACGGGGTTTACGCCAACTACAGCCTGGGTTTTGCGCCGCCCCAAATCACCGAACTGTACCGCGGCGTACAAGTGCCCACGCTCCAGCCTTCAGACTACCGCAGCTACGAAGTGGGCGGCTGGTGGAGTTTTCTGCAGCACAAAGCCTACCTGGACGTGAGCGTCTACCAAATGGAAGGCACCAATGAAATTATATCGGTACGGCTGGACGATGGCTCTTACCGAAACCAAAACGCCGGCAGTACCCGCCACCGGGGCGTGGAATACACGCTGCACTACACGCCCCTGGAAGCGCTTTCCCTCAGAGGCAGCGGCACCAACGCCCGGCACTGGTTTCTGGAGTATGTAGAAAGAGGGGCAAATTACTCGGGCAATGAAATGGCCACCGCGCCCAACTTTATCTGTAACGCCGAGGTGACCTACAAGCCCGGTTTTCTGAAAGGCCTACGGCTTAACCTGGAGTGGCAACGCGTTGGCGAATACTTCATGGACGCCGTTAACAGCGAATCTTACAAGGGCTACCATCTGTTCAACGCCCGGGTGGGCTACACGTTCCGGGGGTTTGAGGCCTGGGTGAACGCCATCAACCTCTCCAACGAACTCTACGCCACCACCGTGGACAAGTACTCCTATGGCAAAAGCTACCGACAGGGTATTCCGCGCACGTTCAATGTGGGCATCGGTTACCAGTTCACTGCTAAAGGACAGTAATACTACACAGCCCTAAACAGCTATGCAGCCATTCCCCTAATCCAGCATTTTGTCCATCCTGAACGTATCTTGTGGGCGAACTAGAAAGACATCAAATAAATGCCTTTGCCGTTCGCTCACAAGTTCTTCAAAATAAAAAAATGGGTTTATGGGCTGTTTCTCTGATTTTAGGGCCAAACAGCACCAACCGGTTTTAGGCCTCTTTTCCCAAAAACAGCCCTTAAACGAATTTCTCCAACAAAAAACCTTTCCGTTAAGACACGCATGAAATCATTTTGTATCAAGCCAATTGCCTTTTTAAGTGTACTCGTTCTTTTACTAACCGGCTGCCAGCCGAAGCCTGCGGAGGAGGAACTAACGGTGAAAAGGATTTCCCTGGCGAACCTGAAAGCCTCCTGCCCTTACCTCACCAAAGACCACCAAGGCAACCCGGTGTTGTGCTGGGTGCAGGCGCAGGACACGACGGGGAACTTTCTGTTGATGTACGCCCGCTCCGCGGATGGCGGCAAAACCTTTGGGCAGGCAACAGCCATTCCTACCTCTGTCGGCGTTTATCCGCACGATGAGAATCTATCCAAGCTGCTGTTCAAACCCAACGGCGACCTGCTGGCCATGTTTGCCGTGCAAAATCCGAACCCCGAGAACACCTACGCCGGTCTGGTGAAATACTCCCAGTCTTTTGACGGCGGAAAAACCTGGACGGCAGCCCGCCAATTGGCGCAGGATGCCCAGAACAGCATTGATGAACGGTACTTTGACATCGCCCTGCTGCCCACCGGCGAAGTGGCCGCCATCTGGCTGGACTCGCGCAAGAACACGCCCAAAGAAGGCTCCAGCCTTTATTTCTCCAGCACCAGCGGCCGCCACGGGTTTACCTATGAGAAAGTGATTGACCAACAGCTCTGCCAATGCTGCCGCACCGATTTGTTTGTAGACGGAAACGGCCAGCTTCACGCCGCCTACCGCGCCATCCTCAACGACAGCATCAGAGACATGATGCACCTGGTTTCGGCTGATAACGGCCAAACCTTCATGCCGCGCGAGCGCATCAGCCCAGACAATTGGGTGATTGATGGCTGTCCGCACACCGGCCCTACGCTGGCCTGGAACCAGAATGGCTTGCATGCCGCCTGGTACACCATGGGCGGGGGCAGGGGCGTGTTTTACAGCCATAAAAACGGAGAAGCCCCGTTCGCCCCGCGCGAGGCCGTTAGTCAGTTGCCCTCGGCCAAACACCCGCAACTCACCAGTTACGGCGAGAACCAACTGGCCTTGGTGTGGGATGAACAGGTACCTACCCCCGGCAAATTCAGCAGCCGGATTGGGTTACAACTCAGAGACACCTCGGGCAAACCCATCAAACATGCATACCTCACGGCTGACTCCACCAACACCACCCACCCCGTCATTCTGGGCCTGGACAATGCATCTATCCTGGTAGCCTACACCCAGAAGCAGGAGAAAAACAGTGAAGTTTGGTACCAGGTAGTAAAGCACGAAAAAACCAACTAATCCTTTCCTCAACTTCCTTCTGAAAGCAAGAGCGTTTCAAGTCTGTTTTTTGGAAAACAGACTTGAAACGCTCTTTGGGTAAATAGTAGTCATACCTCTATTTATTGAATGAGTGAATGAATGAGTGAATGGAGTGCGTTGGAAAGAGTTGGTGGAGCGTCAGAACCCACCCCCACCCCTCCGAGGAGGGGAATACGCCTTTGCTGGGGAATAGCGGCATTACAATTAATAACCGCTACTACGGCGCGGATTTACTTCCGTGACTTATGGAAGCATTATCGAAAGTCACGGAAGTAAATCCGCGCCGTAGTGCCATAGAAAAAGGGTTTTTCACTTACTTTCCCCAGTTCCAGTCTTCCCCGAGCGCGCCTCGCTTTTGGCCCTAGATAGACAAAATAGAAGAGAGACAAACCTTTCAGGCCGAAAGGGCAGTGCGAGAGGGGAAGACGGGGCCCCGCGGCCGTGAGCGCTTACCGCCAAAGATGAAACAATACAGCACTTGCACCCACGCAAAAAGCGGAAAAGCCAGGGGAACAGCAAGAGGCGTGCACCCACCAATACCTACGCAAAAAGCAGACAAGCCAGGGGAACAGCAAACTGCATACACCTATCTCTCCAAGGAAGCCAATCCCAGGCAGAGGCTAAACCGCAGAAATAAACCCATAAAAGTATAAAGAGCTTACTAAAGCAGGCCCTTCACCTTTTGCACTTCTGGCCTGTTTTTCAGAAAACAAGCCAAAAACAGGCTCCCACTACCCTTCAGACCGCAGCACTTCCAGCGGTGACCGGTTCACCACGGCTCGGCTGTTGAACAGCCCAATGAATACCGTTAGAGAGGAAATGAGCAGGAATAACAAAAGCACCGGCCAAAGTTCAGGCGTAAACGTGGTCTCAAAACTATACTTTGCCAGTGCCCAACTGCCAATCAAAGACAGGACAATGCCCGTTCCGGCAGCCAGGCCCCCTAAAAAGAAGTACTCCAGAGCGGTGATAAGGAAAATCTGTTTGCGGTTGGCGCCTAAGGTGCGGAGCAAGACACTTTCCTGCCTGCGCTGGTACTTGCTGATGAGCACCGAGGAAATGAGCACCACCAGTCCGGTAATGATGCTGAACCCGGCCATAAACCTGATTACAAAGCCAATCTTATCCAGCAGTTCATCCATCACACTCAGAATCAGTTCCAGGTCAATGATGGAAATATTGGGGAATTGCCGTACCACCGCCTGCTGAAATCTTGCCGAAGTTTCAGCGGTGGGCACTTTGGTCATGAGCACATGGAACTGTGGGGCGGCTTCCAGCACGCCTATTGGGAAAATCACCCTGAAATTGGTTTGGATGCGGTTCCAGTCTACTTCCCGTAGACTCCCTACCACCGTGGGAATAAGTGCGCCTTGCACGTTGAACACAATTTTATCGCCCACCTCTACCCTAATCCGCTCGGCGTAATTCTGGTCTAAGGAAACGTAGACGGTGTCTTCCGGGGAAAGTACTTTGCCGTGCCAGGTTCCTTCCACCACCCTTTCGGCATTAGTGAGAGTACTTCTAAAAGTAGATCTAATTTCGCGCTGGAAGGCCCGGGGGGAAACGCCGGCGGTGCTGTCTTCTTCCACCTGGTCGGCCGTGAGGCCGTTGATTTCCTCCATGCGCATGGTCACAATGGGCACCTCCTGCAGTACCGGCAATCCCTGTTGTTTGGTGAGCGCGGCTACGGCTTCCCGCTGCCCCTGCTGGATGTCAAACAAGACCATGTTGGGCTGGTTCTCGCGGGCCGACAGCGTCACTTGGTTCAATAAAATAGTTTGCACAAAATACAGCGTACTGATGAAGGCGGTGCCCAGCCCGATGGAAACAATAAGGATCAGCGTCTGGTTATTGGGCCGGAACAGGTTCGCCAGCCCCTGCCGCCAGAGGTAACTCCACGACTCGGGAAAGAACCGCCGCACCGTCCACATCAAGCCCCAAGCCATTCCGGTCAGAACCAGAAATCCGGCCAGAACACCTAAGGTAAAGTAAGCCGCCTCTCTCAGTTTTTCGGTCTGCAGGTACGTGAACCCGAAGATGAACAGCAGAATAAGGCCATATACCAACCATTTCAGCGGGTCTCTGAACATGCCGGTACTCTCCAATGACAACCGCAGTGTATTGAGCGGCGACACGTTTCTGATGCTTACCAGCGGCAGTAGCGAGAACAACAAGGAGATCATCAGCCCCAGTCCGATGCCCTGCAGAATGGCCAGCCACGAGATGGCGACGGTGATCTTAATGGGTAACATATCTTGCAACACCTGCGGCAACAACTGCTGCACCAAGGTTCCCAGCGCGGCCCCCAGTATAGACCCCAGCAACCCGATGCCCAGTATCTGAATCACGTAAATCAGGAAAGCCTGCGTGGCACTCACGCCCAGGCACCGCAGAATGGCAATGGAACGCAGTTTCTCCCTGATGTACACGTGAATGGCACTCGCCACGCCAATACTGCCCAACAGCAAAGCAATGAACCCTACCAAGGCCAGAAAACTGGTGAGATCCTTGAAAGAACGGCCCATGTCTTCGCGCTGCGTCTCAATGGTTTCGGTGTTCAGGGCTTCTTTCTCCAGCCGGGGCTCCAGCTTGTCTACCAGTTGCTTGATATTTGTGGGTGTATCATACTTGTAGTAGAAGAGGTAATTGATGCGGCTGCCCTTCTGTTCTAATCCCGTTTGCGGCAGAAAACGCAGTGGAATATACACCGCCGGAGCCACCGTGGCCGAAATGCCCGTCTGCCCCGGCGCTTTGTTCAGGATGCCGGCAATCTGGAACGTCACCTCGCCCACTTTGATGGAATCGCCAATCTGGGCATTAAACTGAAGCATAAGGGTTTTGTCTACCAGCGCCTGTTGTCCGTTCCGGAAGCTTTGGGCCGCAGAGGCGGGTACCGTCTCCAAGGCTCCGTAGTAGGGGAATTGACCTTCCAACGCCCGTATCTGCACCAATCTGGTGCCCTGACTTTTGGGGAACAGAATCATGGAGGCGAAGCTCCGTTCTCTGGAGCGGCGGTTGCCCAAGGAGTCTAGCAGCGGCAACATCTTAGGATCAACCGGCCGGTTACTCGATATCACCAGATCGGCCCCGATCAATTCCTTGGCCTGGTTGTCAATATCTGCGCGCAGGTTGTAGCCAAACGAGAAGATAGCCACCAACGCCGCTATGCCCAGTATGATGGACGAGATGAAAAGAAACAGCCGTGAACGGTTCCGGCGGCTATCTCGCCACGCCATCTGCACCAGCCACGGAAAATTGAGTTTATACATTCAGATAAGATCCTAATTACTAACTTACTACTTTGCAGCAGCACTTTAGCTTTTTTAATTTACAACGTTAATATTTAACCGCCAGAAGAAAGACTTTCTAATGCCTCACAAAAGGCAGCATCTTCAAATCTCCTAATTTTCAAATCTTCAAATTTACACCCCAGTCAGTTCATCAGACACCAGCTTACCGCCTTTTACCCGCAGAATGCGTTGGGTTTTGGAGGCTAGCTCAGCGTCATGGGTTACTAAGACCAGGGTGGTGCCCGCTTCGCGGTTGAGGTCGAAGATGAGTTTGACTATTTTCTCGCTCGTCTCGGCATCCAGGTTACCGGTGGGTTCATCGGCGAAAAGGATTTTGGGTTTGTTGGAGAAAGCCCGGGCCAGCGACACCCGCTGCTGCTCGCCACCCGATAGTTGGGAGGGATAATGGTGGGCCCTATCCGTCAGGCCTACTTTGTCCAGCAGTTCCAGGGCCTGGGGTTTGATGTTCTTCTCCCCCCTGAGTTCCAAGGGCACCATCACGTTTTCCAGGGCCGTGAGGGTGGGCAGGAGTTGGAAGTTCTGGAAAATAAAGCCCACGTATTGGTTTCTGACCTGCGCGCGCGCATCTTCACTGAGGGTGTCTAACCGGATGCCATTTAGCTCCACCAACCCTGAACTGGAACGATCCAGCCCCGCACACAAGCCCAACAGTGTGGTTTTCCCGCTGCCCGATGGCCCCACTATAGAGATGGTGGCTTTTTCCTCTACGCTGAAGTTGATGTTGTCCAGTACCGTTAAGGTGTGGCCGGTACTTTGGTAAGTTTTGGTAAGATCCTGAATATGCAGAATGGGTGTCACAAGCAATGGTTTGAGTAAGGATAAGATTAGTTCACTTGCCGTACAAGCAAACGGCAAATTACAGAACAGGATTTAAAATCCTTTGTTTAAAACCCAAACGGCAGAAACTAGTTATAAAGTACTTTCTTTGCTTGTGAACAAGAAAACGAAGCAACATGTATAAACCAACTTTCATTTACCTGCTGCTCTTAGTTTGGTGGGGTACTGGCTGCGCCGAAAAAGGCAACACGCAGGACAAAACGAACCCCGGAACCAATCAGGAAACCACTAACAAGGCCCCTCAAGCTATGAAAAATATCCTCTTCTTCGGTAACAGCCTCACCGCCGGGTACGGCCTTAACTCGTCTACAGAGTCCTTTCCGGCTCTTATTCAGAAAAAGATAGATTCGCTGGACTGGCCGTACAAAGCCATCAACGCGGGCTTAAGCGGCGAAACCTCGGCGGGCGGCAAAAACCGGATCGACTGGCTTCTACGCCAACCGGTAGATGTATTTGTGCTGGAATTGGGGGCCAATGACGGACTTAGAGGTATCCCTCCCTCAGAAACGAAGAAGAACCTGCAAGCCATTGTAGACAAGGTACGCGCCAAATACCCCGAGGCCAAGTTGGTCATGCTGGGCATGGAAGTGCCCCCCAGCATGGGCGGTGCTTACGCGGGCGAGTTCCGGGTGATTTTCCGGCAATTAGCCAATGAAAACAACATGGCCCTGGTGCCTTTCCTGCTGGAAGGCGTGGGCGGAGTCCGCTCCCTGAACCAACCAGACGGCGTACACCCCACCGCCGCCGGACAGAAAATCCTGGCCAGCAATGTGTGGGAAGTACTGAAAGACGTACTGTAACGTACTTGCATCCCATACAAAGCCCTTCCGTTTAGAGGCTGATTTCATGAAATCAGCCTCTAAACGGAAGGGCTTTGTATGGGTACTTTTTAGAAAATCCGTTGAAAAGGGAACTGCTTTATTGTCTAGTCCATAAAACCTTTAAATTGAAACGGAAAGTGTAAAGCTTTAAAGTATTATTGCAGAAGTAAAACACCCCTATTTTTTATAATCCCGTCAAAGTGCAGATAACCGGAGGTGGTATGTTTATATTGTAGTTGGTGGTAATTTAAAGAATGAAAGAAGCCCATATTAGCTTTCGGGATTGGAAGCTTAATGCAGACAAAGAACTGACCGCACAAACCTACTTGGAATTTGAACATTCCAGTGCTGAAAGTTGCGGCTGTGATTACTGCAAGAATTTCGTAGAGCAAAGAGAACAGATTTTCCCCGAAGAAGTGAAAAAGCTGTTCTCAAATCTTGGGATAGACTTTAAAAAGGAAATAGAAGTAAGTGAGTTCGCAAAGCTTGAGAACGGACTACATTATTACAGCGGCTGGTTTCATTTCAAAGGCGACTTTGAAGGGAAAGACTGTACTGTGCCTCTGCAAAACGGCGGACACACACTCGAATTAACAAGTATCACGGAGAACTTCAGCATCGGATTCCGTCGCGACAGCGCATTGACACCTTTTAAGGACACTGACAGAATAGTTCAGATTGAGTTTGACTGTAACATTCCTTGGGTCTTGTCAAATGAGCCGGAGTAAAAAGAAAAACTAATGCCAACGCCTGGTATAAAAGTCAGCATCGGCCGACGGCCTAGCACGTTTTTTATACTAACCATTGGCGGCATGTAAATCATAAAAAGAAAGATAAATATTCTTTACGAGACAGAATTACTCTTAATAGAGAGAGCTACAAAAGTTGCTTCCTCCGTGGCCCAAAGGTTTTCTTGATCCTTGCTCCATAAAAGCCTCAAAAAGCACTTGCCGGTCAGGCCTTGGCAGTGCCATGACAGCAGTTTGAGCTCTATTCGGGGTGAAGCGCAGCAGTTTCGGCAGGTTGTAGGCCGCAGCGCTAACTGCATTCCTTTCTGTGCCTGTCTGATGCCCCTGGTGTTGATCTTCGCAACAGCGGCCGAAGTGGCAAAAGATACTCTACTCGCCCTTTAAGGGTCATAAAACAAATTAAAAGTTCATAAACATGAGCAAACTTACCTTGATTCCTGTTTTAATTTTTGCATTAACCTCTTGCAAGGATGACGAGATAGAAACATACGAGACTACGATGCGGGTGAACTCCTATAGACAAGCCTGCCAAGCAGTTGGTGAGATGAATTGCTATCTGGTACAAGAAGGCAATCAAATAGGAACTAGCGACTGGAGCCTTTTTTATAACGGGATAGTAGGCTTTCAGTATGAAGAAGGTTTCATCTACACTTTGAAAGTAAGAGTTGAAAAAGTGGAAAACCCACCTGCTGATGGGTCAAGCCGCGGGTATACGCTTATAGAAGTTATATCTAAGGAAAAGGTATAGTTGACTCAGGAACATATTTCCATTCTGTTTTTCTGAAATTAAGGCAAAACCAGATGCGTCCTTGTCCTTACATTCAAGAAGAAGAACAGATGGCGCTGGAAACTCTTTTTCGAGCTCTTTTCCTGAAAACAGGCCAGAAACGAGAAAAACTGCACGATCATTGCAGAAGAAAAACTAAACTTAGCTTCGTGTAAGCGGCAGCTACGGCCTCCACCGCCGCTTACACGATAGCCTCAACTTTCTTGAGGCCATCGTCTTACTAAAAAGCTATACTTCAACTAAGCTACTAACTGGCCACCAACTGCCAAGAGGCCGGAATCTCCGCTACCGGTAGTCCTTCTCTTTCCAGTTTATCCACTAAACGGGTCAAATCTGAGAAGCTTTCCAGCACGAAGTAGGCCTCCGGTGTTTCTCCGGCTTTGTATGGCTGTCCTAGTAAGTCTTCCAACACCATAGGTCTCCAGGCGTATTCGCTTTTCATGGCTAATTCGGCTACCGGGGCGTTTGAAAGTAAGTTGGCACCAAACAAGGTCACCTTTCCGTGTTCATCGCGCAAAAGTCCGTTGCCCAGAACATGCTGCGCCAGACGCCATAGCAGGTCAGTAACGGTAGGGTCTTTGTGCGGTAAAGACAACTGTCCCAACCGCTGCATGAAATCGGCTACCTCGGGCTGAAGAAGCCAAGGCAAATGGCTGAACAAATCCTGGAACATATCTTTCTCGCCCTGCAAACGCAAATCCACGTCTGGGTGCACGCGCAGCGAAGTGACCGCCGGAAACTTCTGCCTGGCCCATCTTGCTAATACTTGTCTCGGGCGCAAAGGCTCCTCTACTGCCACCAACTCCCATTCGGTGAGCCGCCGTAAGTGAAAGTTCACCTTAGTGAATTCAGGAATAAAATAAGCCTTCAGTTCCAGCGCGTTGACCCCGTTCCAAAAAGGCGCGGAGACCGCGGCAGAAAGTGCTTCTGCCCGCTTGGTGTACAAGATGTTCCAGGTTTGCTGCTGCCGGATGGTGTACTGGTGGTACTGTTGCTGATACATGGCGTTGGTACATAAAAAAAGCCTGGTTCCGTTTACCGGAACCAGGCTTTATAGTGGGTTATATTCTTTCTAAGTCATTCAGTTAGAAGTAGCCCATACAGTCCTTGCTCCGGTACGCGGCGCGTACGGTTTGCAATTGACCATAATGAGTGAAAGGGCTAATGTTCTCATAACTGAAACTAATATAGAGACTTTCCTTTATAAAAGCAATAGTTTTTACGAATATTTTGAATTTGGGTTCAAGCCAGTCAGTAAAGAAGCAAGGCATTTCATCTCAACGGCTTCTGCGTTTTAGGCCCGTTTTCCCTAAAACAGGCCCTAAACGCGTCAGAAAACCTCCCCTCTCTGCGGGAGCGCATTTCTTTGCTTGCTGTTCGGGAGTTCTACTCCCGAACCTACCTGCTGCGGAGTGGAACTCCACCAGGAGCCACGGGCAGGTGTCGCATAAAAAGGAGAGTAGAACTCCCCGGCAGGTTGCTTCCGGAGTTCCACTCCGGAAGAGCAGTTCCCGCGTTTACGGCCTGTTTACCTCAAAAGAGCCCCTAAACGCATCTGCAGGCTGGGGTGAGATATGATCAAAATTGCTTAGGCCAGTTCTTTCCTAAGCGCAAACGTTTTCCGCATTTTCTTGATCAGGCGCTCAGATTCCGTGAAACTGAGGGTCTGGGCTCCGTCTGAGGCGGCTTCTTCGGGCTTCTCGTGGGTTTCATAGATGATGCCATCGGCACCGGCCATGATAGCCGCCAAGGCCATCGGCTCCACATATTCCCTTATGCCGATGCCGTGCGAAGGATCAACAATCACCGGTAAGTGGGTTTTCTCTTTCAGGATGGGAATAGCGTTCAAGTCCAAGGTGTTGCGGCTGGCGGTTTCGTAGGTTCTGATGCCGCGTTCGCAGAGCATCAGCTTTTCGTTGCCGCCGGAGAAGATGTATTCCGCGGAGTACAGCAGTTCATCAATGGTACCCGAGATGCCGCGCTTCAGCAAGACCGGTTTGTCCACTTTTCCCAGTTCGTCCAGCAAGTTGAAGTTCTGCGTGTTGCGGGCTCCCACCTGGAACACATCGGTGTACGGTTCCATGTCGGCAATCTGTGACACCTGCATGACCTCGGTGACAACCTTGATGCCTTGGGCCCGGCACATGTCATAAAATAACTTCAGGCCTTCAATCCCGAGTCCGCGGAAGGAATACGGCGACGAACGGGGCTTGAACACGCCGCCGCGCATGAAACGCACGTTGTTGGCCACCAAATGCTGAATGGTTTTCTCAATCTGGGATTCGTTTTCAATGGAGCACGGGCCGGCCATGATGGTAAAATCGCCTTCCTGCACCTTCAGCCCATCGCCAAAATCAATAACGGTGGGGTTTACCTTCCATTTTCTGGAAACCAGCCGATAATCATCAGAGACAATGTGGATGTCTTTGATGCCCCGCAAATTCCCGATGGCCCGCACGTCAAACTCGGCTTTGCCGGTACCCACCAGGTAATGCCCCGCCTGGGTCACCACCTCAGTGGTTTTGTACTTCAATTCTTGGGCCTTGTGTACAATGGCCGCTTTGTCCTCGGGACGTATATCTGAATGTAGTTGGATTAACATTTTTGTTGATTTGGAGATGAGGTGATTTGAAGATGTGAAGATTGGGTAATGAGGAGATTTGAAGATGTGGAAATTTGAAGATTACAATAAATACATCAACTTCTCATTTCCAAATCTCCTCATTACCCAATCTTCACATCTATTTAAGTGTTTTTAGGAAAGAACGGACGTTTTCGCGCACTTCCTGGGGTTGCTGCAAGGCCTTGATGAAGGCGCTGCCGATGATGGCGCCGTGGGCGGAAAGGCAGGCCATTTCAAACGAAGGCTTGTCGCTGATGCCAAAGCCAATGAGCAACGGGTTTTTCAAACCGAGCTTCTGCACTTTGGAAAAGTACGCTTGCTGCGAATCGCTGGCTTGCACCTGACTGCCGGTGGTGCTGGCGCTGGACACCATGTAAATGAAGGAGTTGGTGAGCGCGTCTATCTGCCGGATTCTCGCCTCTGAGGTTTGCGGGGTAATCAGGAAGATGAGGCTGAGGCCGTGTTTCTCCAGAATGGGCTTGTATTCTTCCTCGTACTCGGCAAACGGAAGGTCGGGGAGAATGAGGCCGTCTACGCCAACGCGGGCGGCGTCTTCGCAGAAGCGCTCGAAGCCGTACTGCATCACCGGGTTCAGGTAGCCCATGAGAATAATGGGGAGCGTTACCCTTTCTCTGACTTGCTCTAATTGCTGCAATAACTTCTTGATGGACATCCCGTTTTCCAATGCCACCTGATTGCTGGCTTGAATAGTGGGCCCATCGGCGAGCGGGTCTGAGAAGGGCATTCCGATTTCCACCAAGTCTGCGCCAGCGGCTTCCAGTTCTTCCAGAATAGTCATCGTATCTTCCAGTTTAGGATAACCGGCGGTGAAGTAAATATTCAGTAGATTTCCGCTTTTCTCCTGGAACAGGCGCGTGAGTCTATTTTGAGGCATCTTGTTGTTCAAAGTAAGTGAGAATGGTACTAAGGTCTTTGTCGCCGCGGCCCGAGAGGTTCAGCACGACTACGTCATCGGGGCCCGCCTGTACTTCTTTCAATGCCGCTAAGGCGTGCGAGCTTTCAATGGCGGGGATAATTCCTTCCAGACGGCTTAACTCACGCAGGGCTTCCATGGCATCGGCGTCGGTAATGGCAATGAAACGGGCACGTCCGGTTTGGGCCAAATGCGCGTGCTGCGGGCCAACGCCCGGATAATCCAGTCCGGCGGAAATGGAATACGGCTCGGTAATCTGACCATCGTCGGTTTGCATGAGCAGGGTCTTGCTGCCGTGAATAATGCCCGTTTTCCCTAAAACAGAGGTAGCCGCCGAATGACCGGAATCCACGCCCAAACCAGCCGCTTCTACGGCAATTAATTGCACACTTTGTTCATCCAGGAAATGGTAAAAGGCACCGGCCGCGTTGGAACCACCGCCCACGCAGGCCACCACATAATCGGGCAACTCGCGTCCCTCCTTCTCCAGCAGCTGTTTTCTAATCTCTTCTGAAATAACGGACTGGAAACGGGCCACCATGTCGGGGTACGGGTGGGGGCCTACGACGGAGCCGATGATATAATGCGTGTCCTCGGGATGGTTTATCCAGTCGCGGATGGCTTCGTTGGTGGCGTCTTTCAGGGTTTGGGAACCGGAAGTGACGGGCACCACGGTTGCTCCCAGCAGGCGCATTTTCTCCACGTTGGGGCGCTGCCGCTCGGTGTCTATCTTGCCCATGTACACAATGCACTCCAGCCCGGCCAAAGCGCACACCGTGGCCGTAGCCACGCCGTGCTGACCGGCTCCGGTCTCCGCGATGATGCGGGTCTTGCCCAGACGTTTGGCCAGCAGAATCTGACCCACCGTGTTGTTGATTTTATGGGCGCCGGTATGGTTCAGGTCTTCCCGCTTCAGGTAAATTTTGGTGTTGTACTTTTCAGAAAGGCGCTTGGCGTGGTACAAGGGCGTGGGTCTGCCCACGTAATCCCGCAGGAGTTCCTGCATCTCCTCCTGGAAGGCAGGTTCCTGAATAATGGTAAGGTATTTTTCCCGCAGTTCTTCTACGTTAGGGTACAGCATTTCCGGGATGAAAGCCCCTCCAAATTGGCCATAGTAGCCGCGTTCATTTACTCCGTATTCCATTCCTTTGGTTTTAAGTTCTGAGGTGCCTTCCCATGAAAAAAACATCTCTTAACTTGTTGTACAATAAAGGTTAACCTCTTATCTCTTCTATAAACAGTTTCAGTCGGTTCATGTCTTTTAAGCCCGGCTGAATCTCAAACTTACTGTTCAAATCAAGGCCGTGCAGTTGCGGCAAGCGCAAGGCTTTTATCTCCTCCACATGCTCCAGGTCAATGCCGCCGCTCAGGAAAAAAGGAACATCCAGGGTGTAGTTTTTCAGCACTTCCCAGTTAAACCGAACGCCGTTGCCGCCGGGGTTAGCGCCGCTGGCATCAAACAGGAAGTAATCACAATCATGCGCGTACTGCTGCAATTGCCCGAAGTCAAAATCCTCGCCTACCCTAAACGCTTTCATCACGGTGAGGCCGGTTTCTCTCACTTCCATGCACAGTTCCGGCGATTCATGCCCGTGCAGCTGCACCATGTCTAAGCCCAACTCCGTGGCTTTCTGCAAAACCCCTTCAGCGGTCTCGTCCACAAACACGCCCACTTTTCGGGTTGTTTTCGGGAAAACAGACGCAAAAACCGCCCACTGCGTGGTGATGAACCGGGGCGACTTTTCATAAAAGATAAACCCCACGTAATCTGGTCTCAGTAACAGGAGTTCTTCAATGTTCTCGCTGTACTTCATGCCGCACACTTTTATCTTAAGCGAATTTTCTGACATTTTATCTGTACTAATAAGCTGCATTTCTGAAAAAGACAAAGAAAGAGAATGACTCAGAAAATGTCGTTTGTTCGCGTGTGCGTTCTCGGCTCGTTTTCCTGAAAACAGGCTTAAAGCGACGTAACATCCTTTTAATTATTTGGACAGGAAGGACTATCTCCTCTCTTTGTCATCCTGAAAGGAACTTGTGGCGAACTAGAAAAGCTTTAAACAAGCGCAATTACTGTTCGCCCACAAGTTCCTTTCAGGATGACAAAATGATAGTTGCATTTGTTCTGCTCCTTTTAGCAAATTTACGCTATAAACCACTTACTTAGAAAAACTTACCTGATTAACGGCACTCAGTTTCTTTAACTCTTCCACAAACGCCAGACAAGCTTTTTCGGGGCGGCTGTGGCGCATGAAGGTCTCTCCTATCAGGAAGCCTTCATAGCCGTGTTCCCGAAGTTCCAGAATGCTTTTCGCCTCGCTTAACCCGCTCTCAGATACTTTCACGAAGTCATTGGGAATGTACTGGGCTAGGTCAATGGACGTTTGCAGGCTCACCGAGAAATCATGCAGGTTGCGGTTGTTCACACCAATCAAATCTACGTGCGGCGTGACGGTGCGCTCCAGTTCCTCGCGGTCATGTACTTCCAACAACACTTCCAAACCCAGCGAATGGGCAAACTGCGCCAATTGGCTTACCTCCTCTTTAGAAAGCACCGCCGCAATCAACAAGATGGCATCAGCCCCAATGGATTTGGCTTCCAGAATCTGATATTCCTCCACCACGAAATCTTTCCGCAGGATGGGGCAAAAATTGAATTTACGGGCGGTAGTCAGGTCTTCGTTCTTCCCCCCGAAGAAATTAGAATCCGTCAGGATAGACAAGGCCGAAGCGCCCGCCTGCATGTACCCGATGGAAGTGCGTTCTACCGGCGCATACGCGTTGATGGTTCCTTTGGAGGGCGACTTCCGTTTGAACTCGGCAATGATGCCGGTCAGATCGGGGCGCTGCACATACTTGCGGAGCGATACCGGCTGCGAGCCAAAATAAATGCTGCGCTCCAACAAAGCGGTAGGCACCAGAGTTTTGCGATCAGCTACTTCCTGCCGCTTGTGGGCGATGATTTTATCTAAGATGGTGGATGACATATAAGGGGTTAAGCTAATAAGGTTCTAAATGTTTTCAGGGCCAGGCCGGTATCTAGCGAATGCCGGGCCTTTTGCAAAGCCTCCTGCAAGGAAAGACGCTCATCTGAGCAGTAAATCCCCAGTCCGGCGTTGGCGATGACGGCATCCTGTTGGGCAGCTGTTCCGCGGCCTTCCAGCACGTTCATGAAAATCGCCGCAGAATCTTCCACGGTGTTGCCGCCGGCCAAGTCACTTTCCTGGTAGGTAGGCAAGCCTAAGTCTGACGGCTGTAGAATCTGCTCACCTTCTGGCGTAACCATTTTAAACGGCCCGGTGAGGGAAACCTCGTCATACCCATCCAGCGCGTGCAGCAGCACAAAGCGTTTGCCGGTCTGTTGGTAAAGGTACGTATACAGACGCAACAGTTCTAAACTGAAAACCCCTACCATCTGGAAATGCGGCTTAGCCGGATTTATCATGGGCCCCAGCATGTTGAAGAACGTTTTCACGCCCAAATCCTTCCGGATGGGGGCCACTTCTTTCATGGCCGGGTGAAACAGCGGGGCATGCAGAAAGCAAATGTTAGCCGCTTCCAGTTTGTTTCTGAGTGCGGTGCTGTCATTGGTAAACGAATAACCCAAATGCGCCATCACGTTAGACGAGCCGCAGATAGAGGAAACGCCGTTGTTTCCGTGTTTGGCTACTTTGTAACCCGCTCCCGCTACCACAAAAGACGCCAGCGTAGAGATGTTGAAGGTGTCTTTGCCGTCGCCGCCGGTGCCGCAGAGGTCAATTACCTGGTCGGTGCCCAGTTCGGGGAGCAGGCACAGTTCCAGCATGGCTTCCCGGAAACCTTCCAGTTCGTGCACGGTGATGTTGCGCATGAGGTACACGGTCATGAAAGCGGCCATTTGGCTGGTGTTGTACTGACCCCGGCCAATATTGATAAGCACCTGTTTGGCGGTGTCTTTGGAGAGCGCTTTGTGCTCAATCAGTTGTTGCAGTACTTGTTTCATAGGGCAAGGGAGGCGGCAAAAGTAGTCCACTGGTTCACGCGCTTGGTGGGGTTCTGCAACCAATTGTTCAGCATTTCTTTGCCGAACTCGGTGAGAATGGATTCTGGGTGAAACTGCACGCCGCACACATCATACTGGCTATGCCGAATAGCCATCACTTCGCCAGTTTCATCTACGGCCGTGATTTTGAGAGCCGCAGGCACTGACTCGGGCACGACCGTCCAGGAATGGTAGCGAGCCACGCTAAAAGTAGTAGGCAATTGCTTGAACATCGGCTCATTGGTATTCACGACCCGCATGGTGGAAGACACGCCATGAAACACCTCCTTCAGGTTAGACAACTCCGCCCCGAAGGCTTCGGCAATGGCCTGGTGCCCCAGGCAAACCCCCATGATGCGCTTGGTGGGCGCATATTTCTGCAGCAACGCAGGCATGATACCGGCCTCGCTAGGCACTCCCGGCCCCGGCGAAAGCAGAATCACATCATACTTCTCCACCTCTTCCAAACTGATTTGGTCGTTGCGGAATACTTCCAGCTGTTTTCCGTAACCCAGTTCCCGGAGCAACTGCACCAGGTTGTAGGTAAAGGAATCGTAGTTATCTAAGACAAGAATTTTCATGACGGTAAAGGATTTGTCTGGGCTCTGGTTCAGTTCTTCTGGTGGGTGTTTCAGGCCTTCTTTGCTGTAAATAGGCGTAAAACAGCTTTTATCTTTCTTTAGATAGTGGCGGCTTTTTCCAAGGCCTTCCGCAGGGCGGCCAGTTTGTGGTGCACTTCGTTCAGTTCGCTTTGGGTGTCTGACTTGGCCACCACCCCAGCCCCGGCCTGGAAATACAGGGTATTCTTCACGCTCAGGAACGACCGAATCATGATGGCATGGTTGAAATCTCCGCCGAAGCCCAGGTACCCGATGCAGCCGCCGTAATAACCCCGGCCCGTAGGCTCTAGTTCATCAATCAAGGTGAGGGCGCGGTGTTTGGGAGCGCCCGACAAGGTACCGGCCGGAAACGTATCTGCCACCATCTGCACCGAGCCGTGCGCCTGCGGCAGGTTGGCGGTCACTTTGGAAACCAGGTGAATCACGTGCGAATAGTACTGCACTTCTTTGAACACCTCTACCTGCACGTGGTCGCCGTGGCGGCTGAGGTCGTTGCGGGCCAGGTCTACCAGCATCACGTGCTCTGAGTTCTCCTTGGGATCGTCATAGAGTTTCTGCGCCAGTTCGGCATCGGCGGCGTCATTGCCGGTGCGCTTGAACGTGCCCGCAATGGGGTAAATGGTGGCTACGTCGTTCTTGATGGTTAACTGCGCCTCGGGCGAAGACCCGAAAATCTTGAAGTTGCCGTAGTCAAAGTAGAACAGGTATGGTGATGGGTTAATAGACCTCAAGGCGCGGTACACGTTGAACTCATCGCCCTGGAACGACTGCGAAAACCGGCGCGACAACACAATCTGGAACACGTTGCCCAGGTGGCAGTGGCGTTTGCCCTCTTCTATGATGCGCAGGAACTCTTCATCGGTCTGGTTCGTGGTTTCCTCCCCGGCCGTAGCGAAGTGGAAGGCCGGGAAGTTCTTGTTTTGAATAAGCGTCTCCAGTTCATCCAAGCCGTCGTTTTGGGGCTGATTTCCTGAAAAGTGCTCAAAAATGTACAGCTCGTTTTTGAAATGGTCAATGGCAATCACAAACCGGAAAGCCTGGTACAGAATCTCGGGCATCTCGGCGTGCGCCGATTCTTTCTCTTGTAATTCCAGCGTCTCAAAGTATTGCACCGCCTCAAACGACATGTACCCGAACAACCCGTTCTGGATAAACCCGAACGGCCCGGCCTCCGCCTTAAACGACTCGCAATACGTTTGGAGCAGATGCACCGCATCGCGCTTCTGCGCCAATACCTGTTCTTCTACCGTGCCGTCTGGGTAAGAGCGGCGCAGCACGTTGTCTTTCAGCCGGAACTCCGCGATGGGTTCGCAGCAGATGTAGGTGAAACTGTTCTCCTGGCCGTGGTAGTCAGAGCTTTCCAGCAGCAGGCAGTTGCGGTACTTGTCGCGGAGTTGCAGGTAAATGCCCACCGGGGTCACGGTGTCGGCGAGGAGTTGGCGGTATTGCGTTTGTAGGGTGTAGGTCTTCATAAAAGGAATAAAAAAAGGCTTACTGTTTTGGTTGAACAGCAAGCCCTTTAAGGTATAGGCAAGTTTAGATTAGGCAAGGGCCTGCTGTTCACACATTTTCCAATGGGTGCCACCAACACATCATTCCGCTAATCATTTCTCGTTTCATTCTGCTCTTTTATTAGTTGTTCTGAACGCGTTAAAAACACCAAAGGCCCGGGTGAATCCGAGCCTTTGGTTATGGTACATTTCTGCACAGCAAGCGGTTCACCCATCAGTTTTGACGTGCGTGCCACCAGGCGTTGTGCGAAAATTGTGTCTTGTTCATGTTGCAAATGTAGGAGCCAGAAAATGATTCGCAAGAAAAGTGTCAAAAAAAGATGCACTTTCTCAAAAATAGGCTAAAAACCTACTATTTCCGTACTTTTAACCTGTGTTGCACTCCTCTGCCTTTCGGTCTTTCTTCCTGTTCCTGCTGGTTTTTCAATTAGGACTTACTCCTTTCAAGACGAAGGCGCAGTCTACCTATACCCATGAAACGGAGGCCGCGGCTGACACCCTCAACCAATTCAGCCGCCGTCTGCCGTGGCTGGCCGCCGGGGGCGCGACCGTTTACGTGGGCGGCTTGGCCCTGCTGAACCACGCCTGGTACCAGGAAAACAAGCAAACTAGCTTCCATTGGTTTAATGATGCCCACGAGTGGAAGCAACTGGACAAAGCTGGTCATTTCTGGGGTGCTTTCCATGAAAGCCGCCTGGGCGTAGATTTACGGCGGAAAGCGGGCGTGCCCGAAAAGAAAGCCATCTGGTACGGCGGTGCCCTGGGCTTCGTGCTGCAAACCCCCATTGAATACTTTGACGGCCGCTCCCCCGCTTACGGTGCCTCCCTCACCGACATTGCCGCCAACGCAGCCGGTTCTTTGGCGGTCATCACGCAGCAACTGGCGTGGGGCGAAATCCGGCTTACGCCGAAATATTCCTTTCACCGCACCCACTACGCTCCCCTGCGCCCCAACGTGCTAGGCAAAGGCGCCACTGAGGAGTTCCTGAAAGACTACAACGGGCACACGTACTGGCTCAGCGTGGACTTGGCGAAGTTCCTCTCCCCTAAGAGCCGGTTCCCCAAATGGCTAAATCCCGCCCTAGGTTATGGGGCCGAAGAAATGGTGTACAATGATGTGGATGCCAACCGCGCCCTAGGCTTACACGCCTACCGGCAATATTACCTCAGCGTAGACCTAAACTGGCAGGCCATTCCCACCCGCAGCAAGTTCCTGAAGAGCGCCTTTTATGTCTTGTCCATCTTCAAGTTTCCCGCTCCGGCGTTAGAGTATAACAGAAAGCAGGGCTGGAAGATGCATGGGGTGTATTTTTAGATTGCTAGTTTAAAGTTAGCAGTAGGTTAAATCCCTCTATACCGCAAGTTTAGCGCAGCGGTAACTTGCGGTATGATTAGCTATTAAGCATACATTAATTTCCCCTTTGGTTTAGGAATTTCCCGGCCAAGAGCCTTAGCTGTTTCAATCCACTCCTGTATTACAATTCGTACCTGTTGTAAGGCTTCTTCATAGGTCGCACCATCAGCCATGCAACCCGCCAGTTCAGGCACTTCTGCGATGACCGCATTGTCTTCCTGACTCCAATACATGATAATTTCGTATTTAGGATTCATCTTCATGTTTGGCTAATTTATATTTGAGCAGAATGGCTCTTACCTGTTTTACTTGATAAGGTTTGGCCTTACTTTCTTTCGTTTGAATATTAATAATTTCCTCAATTCCCTCACGATGAAAAATATGATGGCTCCCGCCGGTCATTCTTTCAGTGAAACCTAGGGTAAGTAAAAAATTTCGCAGTTCATCAAATCCAATATTGGTATCTGAAGTTCCAGACAGAATTTTTAAAAGAAGCTTTTCATATTTACTCATTCGTTACACGATGGCATTAAACTTAACCTAGTGAAGATAAGCAATTTCTTTTATCTACAAACGGGAAGAAAGCTTATATAATTGCCTATTTCAACTAATTCACAAGACTTCCGCCACCGGAAACATCATCTTGAAATCATTCAGTGCCACTGTGGCTAAAGGTTTCAATTGCTGAACAGGGGGAAAAAAATGTGCTTCACTGCTGATGTTTTCCGTGGAAGCCAATTGCGCGTGCCCGCTGGCTTCTGGTTGGGTGAGGAGTAATTTACCTTGGTGCTGTTGCACAATCCTGTTCATTGGTAAAACCTTGGTAGTGAAAGGGAATCTGGGGCCCCAGGGTTTTACCTGCGCCGTGAAGAACGTCTGACCGTCGCGGCTTACCTGCACATGGGTAGTCCCATCTGGTTGGGTAAGAATGTTGAAATTGGCTAGTTCTTTGGGAATGCCCCAGTTCTCGCGGCCGTTCCAGGCACTTTCGTGGGTGGACACGTAGATTTTGGAGATGGAAAAAGCGAGCTTCTCCTTTACTTTAAAGAGGGCCGGAATAAACAGCAACTCCTGGTAGGGGCCCACCTCAGCAGTCTCGTAGTTCATCAGCAGCACGCCTCCCATTCCTGCTTCATAGGAGTTTTGCTGAAAATCGGCTAGAAACCCGAAGTTATAACTGAAAGCTTTGGGAATTTTGTAGAGCCAAACAATTCCGTTGCCGGTTAAACTCCAGGGGGCCGGGGCAATGAGCGAGGGAGGCTGCATACGGTTGGTCTTTGGTTTGCTTTTTTCAACGATTCCTACTCGGCTCAGTTGCTTTAGGTTTCAAACTTCCCGCTGCCGGGGTTTAGCTTTTCGTCGCCAGAACCATTGCGCCGAGGCACGGCCTTTGAACTCTTCGCCCTCCTCCCTTGCTTTTGCGTATCTTTGTGCAAAGGCAGGTGTTTTTAGCCTGTTTTTGCCAAACAAGACCTAAAACGATATGAATATAGGAGACCGCGTGCGCCTCATGCACGGCCGAGAGCAAGGCGTGATTACCCGCTTTCTGGATAACAACCTGGTGGAAGTAGCCATTGACAATGATTTCACCATTCCGGTCATGCGCCGCGAGGTGGTGGTGATCGCCCCCGAGGAAGCGGAAATGTTCCGTACCGGCCCGGCCGCACCTGAACCTTCCAAGAAAAAGGAGGCTCCCGTGGTTCCGTCCACGGCCGTGGCGGGCATTTACATTACGCTGGTGCACCAGACGCCCGAATTGCTGGCGGTGCACATTGTGAATAATTCCGATTTCGATTTATTGTTCACCTACGGTGAGGAAACCGAGAAAGGCTACAAGGCCCAGCACAACGACAAACTGACCCCGAAGAAAACCAAACCGGTAGCCCACCTGCACCTCAACGATTTCGAGAAGTGGCCTGATTTGGTAGTGCAGTACCTGCAGCACAAAACCGGTTCCAATGCGCTGCTGGAACCGGTTACCCGCAAACTCAAGTTCAAGGCCTCGTCCTTTTACAAGAGCAAGAAAACGGCCCCGGTGTTGCAAAAGGAAGGCTACGTGTTCCAACTAGATTCAAAGCCTTCCTTGGTAAACCCAGACCAGATTCAGGAACAGTTGATTGAGTCATCGGCGCAGGCCGAGAATAACAAAGTGGCCGTTCCGCACCACGAGGTAGACCTGCACATTGAGAAACTGCTGCCCAACGAAGACCCCAAACAGATGAGCAACTCTGAGATTCTGCGTCAGCAACTCAGCGTTTTCCAGGACAACCTGGACAGGGCTATTGCCGCCAACATGCACGAGATTATCTTCATCCATGGCACCGGTAACGGCGTACTGAAGAAGGAAATCCAGAAAGTGCTGAGCCGGAACCCACACATCAAGTTCTATGAAGATGCCCGCAAGGAGAAATTCGGGCATGGGGCTACCAAGGTTTCTTTGAAGTAACCCCTCAGAAGGAGACGGTAAAGCGCCAGAACCCACCCCTACCCCCCCGAGGAGGGGAATACGCCTTTGCGTGGGATGGAAATGTGTGATCGGCAGGTGTTAACATCCCCCCTTCGCCCCCTTCAAAGGGGGAGTATCTGCTTTAGAGGGCAGAAGTACTGAATTGGCAGATATAGCTTCTGCAACTTTCCCAGTTCCAGTCTTTCCCGAGCGCGCCTCGCTTTTGGCCCTAGACAAACATCAGCTAAGAGAGACAGACTTCTCGGGCCGAAAGGGCAGTGCGGGAGGGGAAGACGGGGCCTCGCGGCCGTGAGCGCATAGCGGAACAGATGAAACATTACAGCACTTGCACCCACGCAAAAAGCAGCCAAACCCAGGGAACAGCGTAAGGCGTGCACAAACTAATATCCAAGCACTAAGCAGCCAAGGCAACAGCATATTCCATGCACCTTCCAATCTAAAAATCTGACGAACATGCCCCTTCCAAGAGCTTATTCCCTTTAAAAATAAGCGAAACTACAAGCAAGAGAAACAACCCGCATCAAGTCCTCCAAGCGCAACTCACTCACTCAGTTCTCCATCCAAATCAGAGACCTGGAGCATGCGCAGCAGGGAGGTTTTTTTGTATTGGTGTTCCTGCATCCGCTTCATGATGTCGTCCAGCATGGAAATGGATTTCAGGATGTGAGGGCCTTTGTTCAGCATGACGCAGTCGGCGCGTTGGGCCATGGCGGCATCGGTGATTTCGGCGCGGGACGGACGGCCTTTTTTGGTGAGTTTCTCCAGTACCTGGGTGGCCCAGACTACCGGCAGATGGGCGGCTTCGGTGATCCAGAGGATTTCCTCCTGTACTTCGGCTAGCCGCTGCCAACCTAGTTCCACGGCCAGGTCTCCGCGCGCGATCATGATACCGGCGGGGTGTTGCCGCATTAAGGTGAGCAGCAGGTGGGGCAGATTGCTGAAAGCGGCCTTGGTTTCAATCTTGAGCATGATACCAATGTGCCCGGCCTGGTGTTCTCTCAAAGCGTGCTGCAACTCCTCCACCATCTCGGGGCGGCTCACGAAGGAAAGGTTCACCACATCGGCGTGCTGCACCACAAAGGCCAGGTCTTCGCGGTCTTTCTTGGTTAGTTTGTGCAGTTGCAGGCCACTTTCCGGCAGGTTAATGCCTTTGTCTGCGCGGAGTTTGCTTCCGGCCTCATCGGCGGCGGTGATCTTCAGGCGCAGAAAATCTGGGGTTACTTCTTCAATCACGCCTTCTATCTCGCCATCGTCAAACAAGATGGGCTCACCTTTCTTTACCCTTGTAAAAATCTCGGGCAAGGTGCAGGAGATATGCGCGGCCTCTACTTCGTTTCCTTCTTTGTCAAAGCGGGCGGGCGCGCCCGGAATGTTTTTGCGGTGCAGAAATAACTCCTGCCCTACTTTCAGGTTCAGCGGAATGACCATGGGGGGCAAGGTGCCTATCTTCTCCTTGAACTCCTCGCCAGATTTATGGATCAGGGTCAGCTCGGTACCGGCGCTGAGATACGCCGATTTTAGAAGTTGCACCAGCACGCCGCCGCCTTTTTTCTGCAAAACGGTAAAGGTTCTTTTTCTTCGGCGGGTGTCTTTGAAGGTAATCTCGTCGCCTTTTCGCGCGTGCTTCACCCACTCGGCCGACACCCTTAACGTAAGGTCTACCCGTTCTGGGGCAGGAATATCTTTGGGGGCCAGCCACGCTTTGGCCGGAGCCAGTATTTCGCCCAGTTCATCAATCTTGGGGTGAATGGACACTACCCGGGGGCCGGGTTGGATTGATCCGGTGCGGAGTTTAGGGCCCATCAGGTCAAACAGAATCATGCATCTGCGTCCCAGTTCCTTTTCGGCCTTTTTGATCTGCCGCACCATTTTCGCCCACACCGTTTTATCGTCATGGGCACAGTTCAGGCGGGCGCAGTTCATACCGGCTCTCATGAGATCCCGCACCATTTCGTAGTCGTCGGCCATGTCTGAGGAAAACGTAACCATGATGCGACCCTCCCGGTTGGGCGACGGTTCTCCCAGCAAGGCGGTGATGTTGGGTTTGAGGCTGGAGAGGGCCGGAAGGAAAGGAACCACCGCTGGAGATGAGTCACTGGTATGCACCAGAAGTAATTGCAGTTGATTTTTAACCGCCGTGAGGTTGGCCACCACATTGCCTTCGGCGCGGCCCAAAGAGGAAAGCCCCAACCCAGACAAAGCTCTCTGAAGTGCCCGGATGTCCTGTTTGCGGAGGGCCAGGTAGTGCAGCAGGTTTTTGCTGCCCGCTGTAAACGCCGGATGCACCTTGCTGATCTGGGCGGCATAGGTTTTCTCCAAAGCCTGCCCCTGCTGCAAAAGTTCTTCCACCTGGTGGATGAGCTTGACCAACGTTGTTTTAGGAGGGAATTCCCCCCTTGACACGTTGCCTTCTTCACGGGCTGCGCGTAAGGAATCTTTTTTCATGGTGTCTTACTTGTTCTGGTCAAACGTGACGCTCTGTTTCTGGCAATCAACTCATGTCACATACGTTTTGTTTGGCTTCTTAGCATGGGTCAATCCCTTAAATAAATGATTTCATGATGAGGCCTCCTGGTGATTCCACTCCTCTGGGCAAGACTCAGACTATGTTCATGGTTCTGTTTTAGGCTTGTTTTCACGAAAATGATTCAAAAACAAGCTCATGCTACCACACTTGCGCCCGTGTGGTTTTAGGGCTGATTTTCCAAAAACAGGCAAAAAACGTTTCCTCCTACAAAGGCGTTGCTTTCATAAAAAATAGCCGGGCAAGACAGAAAAGCAAGGTTTGGCAGAACTGCTATTTGACGCTTGAAACCAATTTGCCTTCCAACACCCGTTTTGAGCCTGTTTTCAGAAAAATAGCCCTTAAACGATGGTGAATTCAGCACCCCATTTCCCGGGAGAAAGCCGTATCTTTGTAAAAAATCAGTGAGCCGGCTTATCGCTGCGCCTTTGGGCGGAGAGGAAAGTCCGGGCAACGCAGAGCATCCTGCTTCCTAACGGGAAGGCACCTGGCGGGAGACGGCCAGGTGACAGCCAGTGCCACAGAAAATAACCGCCCGTTTTTAGTTGTCAGTTTTTAGTTATCAATTGTTAGAAAACTAAAAACTGATAACTAAAAACTGACAACTAAAAACGGGTAAGGGTGAAAAGGTGCGGTAAGAGCGCACCAGCGGCTAGGCGACTAGTCCGGCTGGGTAAACCTCAGGAGTTGAAAGACCAAATAGGCTGACAGCGCCTCGCCTTAAGGGGAGGCTAAGGGCTGCTCGTCCGATGTCAGCGGGTAGGTTGATGGAGCCCCTCCGTGAGGACGGGCCTAGATAAATGATAAGCCATCTGCCCCAGGGCGGAGGACAAAACCCGGCTTACAGGCTCATTGGTTTTTTTTTATTTTTCCCTTCCTTTTTTTTTGCCAATCTTCTTTGGGGCCTGTTTAAACTTTGTCTTTCGTGCTGCAAACGACCATAGAGAGAACCTGCGTTCGCACTTTTATCGCCTTCGCAGCGCTGCCACGAAGCTCAAAAACCAATCTGCAGAACCTCACTCTTGCCACTTTCGCTTACGACCCCGTGACGGCCATCGCCCGAACCGTTGAGATCAACATCTGGCAATTGCTGGGCGAAAAAGATGTACCGGCGCCTCTGCCTTACAACGGCTTTTAATATTTTCTAGCAACATTACCTTAGAGCTTGTTTAAATTTGAGGTTTGCTGGCGAAAATGACCAGAGAAAGGTTCTGCGGAAGCGTTTTTTGAGCAGCGTAGCAGCGCTACGGTGCGAGAAAAAGGTGAACGCAGGTTCTTTTTATGGTCGTTTGCAGCGCAAAGATGAAATTTAAACAAGCTCTTATTCCTTACCCATGCACACCCAATCAAAGGAAACCCAGCGCCAATTAACCCCAGACTTGGCCTTCCAACTTCTGAAAGAAGGAAATGCCCGTTTCATCAACAACTTAAAGTCTCACCGTAACCTGCTGCAACAGGTCAATGAAACAAAAGAAGGCCAGTTCCCCTTCGCCACCATTCTGAGTTGCATGGACTCCAGAACCTCGGCCGAACTGATCTTTGACCAGGGCCTGGGCGATATCTTCAGCATCCGGATTGCCGGCAACGTCCTGAACGAAGACATTTTGGGCAGCATGGAATACGCCACCCAGCTAGTGGGCACCAAAATTGTACTGGTGCTAGGCCACACCCGCTGCGGGGCAATCATGGGCGCGTGCGACCAAGTGGAACTAGGCTACCTGACGGGGCTGTTAAATAAAATAAAACCGGCCATTGCCAGTGAGAAAGCAACAACCCAGAACCGAACCAGCCAGAATCTTTCCTTTGTGAGTAATGTTACCGAGATGAACGTGCATTTAACGCTGGAGCGAATCAGGACGGAAAGCCCCATCATCTCTGCCTTAGAAACCCGGGGAGTGATAAAGGTTGTAGGCGGAATTTATGACGTGGAAACCGGTTTGGTGCAGTTTTTTGAGAAATAGGCGCTAAACCGGCGGCTAATCTGTTGCGCTTTGGGATTCCGGGTAAACAGTTCAATCAAACCATAAGAATGAAGAGACCTACATTATTTTTGCTGTTGCTATGGCTTGGTCTGGGCGACAGCCCCGGTGCGTTGGCGCAGGAAAACTGGGAATTGCAGAAAAACCAGGATGGCATTGCGGTGTACACAAAGCAACTGGAGAACGCATCTGTGAAGCAAATCAAAGTGGTGTGTGAACTGCCGGGCACTACCGCCAATTTGGTGAACCTACTCAAGAATGTGGAGCACCATTCAGATTGGGTATACCTGAACCGGAAAACGACGCTTCTGAAACGGAAGAGCGAAAACGCCCTCATCTACTACACCGAAGCAGACATGCCCTGGCCACTTGACGACCGCGACCTGGTGGTAGAAGCCACCTTCTCTCCCATCACCAAAAACAACACGGCCCGGGTAGAAGTAAGAAGTTTATCCGGTTTCCTGCCCGTTAAGAAAGGCTTCGTGCGGATTCCTTCTTCCCTGGCCACCTGGGAGATAACCCAACTACCCGGAAACAAAATCAAGGTGGAATACCTGTTCACGGTAAACCCGGGTGGTTCTGTACCCGCCTGGCTCGTGAATGCCACCGTAGCCGTAGGCCCCCATAAAACCTTCCAGAATCTACGAGGCATATTGGCCAAAATGGCGAAAGAACAGGCTAAGCAACTCTAGACTACAACTCTGGTTTCAAGCCAATTCCTCTAAAAGAGCCTCTAAATGGCTTCCGCTCACTTCCATTCTGAAGAAAGGAAATTTAAATCACCCCTGAATGATTGGTGTATCTTAGAAGGAGACGAGTGGGGAACCAGAACCCACCCCTCCCAGAAACTAATCTTGTAAGGAAACTTTAGCTAACGGCACAATTTGGGATTTATCAATCCGAAAGAGCTGGAAGGATAAATCCGCGCCATAGAGGGGAAAGTAGAACCCACCCCTACCCTCCTAGGAGGGGAATACGCCTTTGCAGGGAATACAGGTAATCCAACCAGTAACCGCTACTACATTTACTACTTTCCCCATTTCCAGTCTTCCCCGAGCGCGCCTCGCTTTTGGCCATAGATAGGCAAAACTAAGAGAGACAGACTTCTCAGGCCGAAAGGGCAGTGCGAGAGGGGAAGACGGGGCCCCGCGGCCGTGAGCGCTTACCGCCAAAGCTGGAACAATACAGCACTTGCACCCACGAAACGAACAGAGTAGCCAAGGGAACAGCAAAGGCGTGCACCTACTCATATCCACGCAAAAACAGCTAAGGGAACACCGTGAGGCATGCACCTACCATTACTCTAAAGCCCAGTTCTAAACGCAGAAATGAACCAGTAGGGGTATTAGTCCCAGATAGGCAAAACAAGCCCATTCTTCCAAACAACTGTTTGCTTATACTTTATTTTTATCAAACTAACAAGCGTTTTATTGCTATTTTTCAAAAATTTATTCCAAAAAATTTGGAAGTAAATAGAGCAGCCCGTATGTTTGAGCATCCTTACAGCAAGACAATGATTCAGCGTAATTCTTACTTTTATGGTTTTTACTTTTTTGGACTCCAGCCGGGGCTCAACAGGTAAGACTTTGCGTTAAAAAACAATAAGAAAACCCTCAGAGCCCCGCCGAAAGCGGGGCTTTTTTCGTTATGAACAGAGCCCTAAAAATCGCCATTCAGGGAGGCCCCGCGTCTTTCCATGAAACTGCCGCCAAACAACTGTTTCCGGCTTCTTCCATCAGTACGCTCTCCTGCGCATCCTTCCCAGAGTTGTGCGAGGCGCTGGAATCTGGCTTGGTAGACTTCGCGGTCATGGCCGTGCAGAATTCCCTGGCCGGGCCATTGTTGCCCAACTATGGCCTCATGAACCAGCACGGACTCTCCATTACGGCGGAGCGTTGGCTGCTGCTAGACCAAACCCTCATGGCCTTGCCGGGCCAAAAGCTGGAAGACATTCAGGAGATCTGGTCGCACCCTATTGCCCTGCTGCAGTGCTGTGATTACATTGAAAGCCACCCCGGCGTAAAAACCAGAGAGACAGCAGACACCGCAGACACCGCCCGTCTGTTAAAGGAAGGCCAGATCAAGGGAGTTGCCGCCATTGCCAGCCGCAAAGCCGCCGAACTGTATGGCTTGGAGGTGTTGCATGACAACGTGGCCAATGCCGAGGAGAACTACACCCGTTTCGTGGTGCTTTCGCGGGAGAAAACCACCAAGGCGGCCAATAAAGCGACCTTGCTTCTACCCTATCCGGTGGTGAGGTTCTCGCTGGAAAACGTGCTGGAGAAATTAGACCAGGAGCTTCTGGAATTGACCATGCTGCAGCCGCTTCCTTCTAGTAACCCGGGCCAGCCCGCACAATGGGTGCTGGAACTGGAAGGCGAGCAGGCCGCCTGCATCACCCAGGCCTTAGCTGCGCTAAGGACGGTGGCCCCCAAGCACACGGTATTGGGTTTGTACCCTAAAGCCGAGGCTCCGCTGCCGCAAGACCGTTTGGCCGGTTGCCTGTCCTCTATTCTGACCGCTAAGTCTGAATTGGTATGATCATCTCCAGCGCCCAACGACTAGAACACGTGCAGGAGTACTACTTCTCCCGCAAACTGGCCGAAGTGAGGGCCCTCAACGCCCAGGGCCGCAACATTATCAACCTGGGCATAGGTGACCCCGACATGGCTCCTTCAGAGGAAACCATTGAGGCCTTGGTCTCCACGGGCAGAAAACCCGGTGTGCACGGCTATCAACCCTACAACTCCATCGCTCCGCTAAGAGAGGCCATTGCCAATTGGTACCAGCGCACCTACTTGGTTGAACTGAACCCCGAGCAGGAAATACTGCCGCTCATGGGCTCCAAGGAAGGTATCTTCCACGTGTCTATGGCGTTCCTGAACCCCGGCGACAAAGTGCTGGTGCCCAACCCCGGCTATCCGGCGTATGCCGCGGCCGCAAAACTGGTGGGCGCTGACCCCGTTTTTTACACCTTAAAAGAAGAAAACGGCTGGCTCCCAGATTTCCAGGAACTGGAAACGTTGCTGCAAGCCGGAAACGTAAAACTCATGTGGGTGAACTACCCGCACATGCCCACCGGCACTGAGGCTACCGCCGAAGTATTAGCGCAACTGGTGCAACTGGCCTTGAAACACCGGTTCTTGCTGGCCAATGACAATCCCTACAGCCTGGTGCTGCCCAATGAAAAGCCTTTGAGTCTGTTTTCCCTGCCGCAAGCCAAAGAGTGCTGCCTGGAGTTCAACTCCCTGAGCAAATCGCACAACATGGCGGGCTGGCGCGTGGGCATGGTGTTGGGCCGGCAGGACTATCTGCAATGTGTGCTGCGCGTGAAAAGCAACCTGGATTCTGGCATGTTTCTGCCGGTGCAGCACGCGGCTATTCAGGCCTTGTCCAACCCAGACGCCTGGCATGAAGCCCGCAATAAAGTGTATGCCCAACGCCGCCAAAAAGTGTATGAACTGTTGGAGCTTTTAGGGTGTTCCTATCAAAAAAATGCGGTAGGAATGTTTGTCTGGGCCCGGGTGCCAGACCAGGTAACAGATGTAGAAGCCTATTTAGACGAGATCCTTTATGAAGCCGGGGTCTTTCTTACCCCCGGCAAAATATTCGGGACGCAGGGGGAGCGTTATCTCAGGATCTCCCTCTGCCTGCCCCAAACCAAGATTGAAGAAGCCACAAACCGAATTACAAAACATTTAACCTCGGCCACAACCGAACTTTCCTTATGAGTACGAAGCATTTAAACCTGTCTCCTAAAACCGTTTTCAAACGTGCCGATGGACAACCTTTAATCATTGCGGGCCCCTGCAGCGCCGAAAGCGAAGAACAAATGCTGGCCACCGCCCGCGGCTTGCAGTCTGTGCCGGAAGTCACCATCTTCCGCGCCGGTATCTGGAAACCGCGTACCCGTCCGGGGGCATTTGAGGGAATCGGCAAAGTTGGATTGAAGTGGCTGAAGACCGTAAAGGAAGAAACCGGCCTGCTCACCGCCTGTGAGGTGGCTACCGCCGAGCACGTGAACGATGCCCTGAAACAAGGCGTAGACATCCTTTGGGTGGGCGCCCGCACCACGGTAAACCCTTTCTCGGTACAGGAAATCGCAGATGCGCTGGAAGGCGTTGATGTGCCGGTTTTGGTGAAAAACCCGGTAAACCCAGACCTGCAACTGTGGCTGGGCGCGTTGGAGCGCCTGAACCGCGCCGGTATCACTGACCTGGCCGCCATTCACCGGGGCTTCTCGGCCTTTGACAGCCGTCCGTACCGCAACCACCCCAAATGGAACATGGCCTACGAGTTCAAGAAACTGCTGCCGGAGATTCCGTTGATCTGTGACCCCAGCCACATTGCCGGAAAACGCTCGCTGCTCCAGCAAATCAGCCAGGAGGCGCTCAACCTGCAGGTAGATGGCCTCATGATTGAAACCCACTGCAACCCAGACGTAGCCCTGAGCGATGCCGCCCAACAGGTAACGCCAGAAGGCTTGTCACAACTGTTGGCATCTTTGGTGGTGGAACGCCTTTCTTCTACCGCTACCCAAAACGAGGAAGAACTGAGCGACCTGCGGAACCTCATTGATTACCTAGACAACGAGTTGATCAACGTGCTGGCCCGTCGTTCTTCGGTAGCCAAACAGATAGGCATCCTTAAGAAGGAAAACAAAATGAACCTGCTGCAAACCGGCCGTTGGGAACAAGTAATGGAAAACCGCCTGAAAGCCGCCGCCCGCGAAGGCTTGGAAGAGGTTTTTGTCAAAGCCATCTTCCAGGAAATCCACCAGCACTCCCTCCACGTACAGGCCGCCGCCGATACAACCAAAGTAATTGCCTAACCTAGGTGAAGTAGGGGCATTTCCTTAAAACAATGCCAAAAACAGGAAGCCCCGGCTAAGATTAGCCGGGGCTTCCTGTTTTTGGCAAGGGAACCCCGCTGATGCGTTTTGGGCCTGTTTCAGGGAAAACAGGCCCAAAACGCAGAAACCTGTGAGGTCTCCAAGACCCCACAGGTTTAGGTAAACTGGCGCGAGGCTCCAGTTTCGTGCCTAAGGATGAAGCGAGTCTCCGGACTCGCCGGGAACCACCGGCACAAGTGCGGAGCATTGGTGGTAGTGGTTCACAAAGTATGATGGGATAAAAACCGCAGTGGAGTGTTTAGGAGATGGAATGTTCGAAGTTCGCATCCAGCCAAACTATCCCCACGGCCAGAGCAGCAAGATAGTAAAAAACGGAAAGAAAAGGGATGGCACGCAGAAGCTGCTGTGCCGCTGTTGCAGGAAGCAGTTCCAGTTTGCGTATAAGTACAAAAGTGCGGAGCCGGCCATAAAAGCACTTATTCCGCGTCTTTGGGAACGCAACGGCGGCATCCGGGACATAGGGGGAATCCTTCAGGTAAGCCGCAGGTGCGTCTTGAACCAGCTGTCACCTGCTTCTCCAAAAAGAAGGAGAACCATCTGCTCTGCTGCCTTGAATCTAATGTTCAGCTACAGATATAAACATAATGCCAGACGTCATACTTTGTGAACCACTACCCCGGAATATAAATAACTGCTGTTCCGCCCTCCTGCTGGTGGTTCCCGGCAAATTGGGAGACTCGCGCCAGTAGAGATGCGTTTAGAGCCTACTTTCCGCAAAACAGCCCCCAAACGCATCTCTCTGGAGGGAGCTAGGGGTGTACTAACAGGCAGATAGCTGTCGTTTAGTTAGGAGCCAGTTTTACCAAAACAACCTCAAATCACGTTCCGTCTGTCTGCTGCCATCTTTCCTTTTTTTCAATTTTCTTCCCAAAACAGCGTATATACGATAGCACAAATACGGATTGACCTTCTTTTAAACCATGAACCGACTTTGCAAATCCGCTTCCTGCCTGCTGCTGGGTGTCTTCCTTTATGCCTGTAATTCGCCTTCCGGCAAAGAAAACGCCTCTGCCTCTGCTTCCCGCACTTCCCAGGTTCCGCTTCCGCAGCCGTACGCCACGGAATCTGTCAAGAACTACAGCGAGGTGATTGGGTGGCGTGGCAAAACGCCGGTGGCTCCCTCGGCTTTCAAAGTGAACAAGTTCCTGGACAACCTGCAGAACCCCCGCTGGATTTATGTAGGGCCTAATGGCGATATCTTCGTTTCTGAGGCTACCAGTGAGAAAAAAGGAAAAGAGAAAAGAGAGGCAAGGTTGTCTGGGCTGGCCAAGTCGCAGAACATAGGAAGAAGCCCCAACCGCATTACCCTGCTGCGGGACACCGACCAGGATGGCCACCCGGAGCAACAGTATATCTTCCTGACCGGCTTAAACCAGCCTTTAGGCATGCTGGTGCTGCACAACTATTTTTACGTGGCCAACACCAATGGCATCTGGCGATACCCGTACCAACCAGGACAAACCCGCATCACGAGCCGGGGCGAGAAAATTCTGGACTTACCGGCCGGCGGGTATAACAACCACTGGACTCGCAACCTCCTTGCCAACGCAGACGGGTCTAAAATCTATGTAGCCGTTGGCTCTGGCAGCAACAACGGCGAGAACGGGATGGAAAACGAAGAAAGACGGGCCAACATCCTGGAAATAAATCCTGACGGAACCGGGGAACGGGTTTTCGCCAGCGGCCTCCGGAATCCGGTGGGCATGGGCTGGGCTCCGGGCAGTCATGTCCTCTGGACGGCCGTAAACGAGCGCGATGAACTAGGCGATGAACTGGTGCCCGATTACCTGACCAGCGTAAAAGACGGCGGGTTCTATGGTTGGCCTTATGCTTATTTCGGGCAGAATGAAGACCCCCGAATGAAAGGCCAGCGCCCCGATCTGGTGAAAAAGACGCTGGTGCCTGATGTGGCCTTAGGGGCGCATACCGCCTCCCTGGGGCTTGCCTTTTATGACCGTACAGACTTTCCGGCCAAGTACCGGGGCGGCGCGTTCATTGGGCAGCACGGCTCCTGGAACCGGTCACAACTGGCGGGCTATAAAGTGGTGTTCGTGCCCTTCCAGAACGGAAAACCCAGCGGGGCCCCAGAAGATTTCTTAACCGGGTTCATCTCTGAAGAAGGCAACAATAAGGTACACGGCCGCCCGGTGGGGATAGCGGTGCTTCAGGATGGCTCTCTTTTGGTGGCCGATGATGCCAGCGGAACCCTCTGGCGCGTGGCCGCAAAATAACCCCAGTTGCACACCGGTTTAGGTAAAAGAGCACTAAAACAGACCTCCACCCGTTTCGTTTTAAGCAGCAGGACTAATTAAGCTATCTATTTTGTCATTCTGAAAGGATCTTGGCCACAAACGGCAAATACGTTCAATAAGAGCTTTTCTAGTTTGTCGCCGAGATCCTTTCTGGATGACAAACGAGATCCTTTCTGGATGACAAAGAGAGAAGAAGAGATCGGTTTTCTGCCTAATTACTTAGCGCTCTTTTCTGTAAAACACAGCGTAAACGCAAATTGTCACCCTTCAGAATCTCCCTTTACTTACATGAAACACATCAGCATTCGGCTTTTTCTCCTCTTTCTGTTTTGCGGCTATGTTGCCCAGGCGCAGCTCAAACCATTAGATGCAGAGTTGACCAACTATACCTATCCTTTTCCGGTGGCATTTCACCCGGTAAAAGTGCAGCAGCAGTCGTTTAAAATGGCTTTTATGGAGGTGAAGCCCCAAAAAGCCAATGGTAAAACGGTGGTGCTCCTGCACGGCAAGAACTTTAACGGTGCTTACTGGGAACAAACTGCCCAGGACTTGTCCAAGAACGGCTACCGGGTGATTATACCAGACCAGATTGGCTTTGGAAAATCCTCAAAACCCCAGAACATTCAATATACGTTCCAGATGCTGGCCCAGAACACCAAAGGCTTATTGGATAGCCTGGGCGTAAAGAAAGCAGCCGTGTTGGGCCACTCCATGGGTGGTATGCTGGCCACCCGTTTTGCCTTGATGTATCCGGAATTCACCGAGAAGCTGATTCTGGAAAACCCCATCGGCCTGGAGGACTGGAAGCGCTGGGTGCCGTACCAGTCCGTAGAGAAATGGTATGCCGGCGAATTAAAGCAGACGCAGGAAAGCATCAAGAAGTACCAACTGGATAACTATTACGGGGGGCGGTGGAAACCAGAATATGATCCCTGGGTGAACCTGCTGGCGGGCTGGACAACCGGCCCAGATTACCCCAAAGTGGCCTGGAACTCCGCGCTCACCTATGACATGATTTTCACCCAGCCGGTAGTCTATGAATTTGACCAACTCAAGATGCCTACGCTCCTCATCATTGGGCAACGCGACCGTACGGCCTTGGGTAAAGCCAACGCGCCCGCAGCCGCCCGCGAGAAATTAGGCAACTACCCTGCTTTAGGCAAAGAAACCGCCAAGAAAATCCCGAACGCGAAGTTGGTTGAATTAGACAAAGTAGGCCACCTTCCGCACATTGAGGCTTACGGGCGTTTTATTCAACCTTTCTTGGCTTTTTTGAAGTCTTAAACAACGTGAACCTGTTTAGTAAAGGAAAATATAAGCCTTTTCCCTTGTTGGTGTTATCACCAACAAGCAGAATAGCCCCTGATCTTGGGTTTGTTGGTGATAACACCAACAAAGGCAGCTTGTTTACTATTAAATTCTTCTATACTAAACTGGTTCAAACGTAAACCGAAGGAGATGATTCCATAATTTATTCTTCCTTCATGGTTCTTTTAATCTACTCATCCTGATATCTGTTTCAGGGCTTCTTTTCAGAAAGAAGCCCTGAAACAGATTTTTTTTCGCGCGTATTAAACCTATCCTCCCCGGGGCGGTCTAAACGCAAACCATTAGGCGATGAAAAAAAACTGTTTACTCTTTTTCTTATTTTTTCTGATTTCTTTTCTGGGATATAGCCAGACTACTTCGGTGCGGGGCCAAGCCGTAGGGGGCGGTTCCCCGCTCATTGGGGCCACGGTGGCCCTCTTGAACGCCCAGGATTCTTCGGTCTACAAAGGAGCCACTACCAATGTGGAAGGCCAGTTTGAGCTGGACGGTATCCAGAACGGCCGCTTCGTACTTAGAATATCTTACCTGGGATTCGGGAACCTGTACCGTAGCATTACCGCTACCGGAGCCCCTGTAAACCTAGGCACCCTCACCCTCACCCAGGGAGCCACCACCCTCCGCGAAGTGGAGGTGGTAGGCCGGGCCGCCACCGTCATCCAGAAACAAGATACGTCTGAGATGAACGCGGCGGCCTTCAAGGTGAACCGCGACGCCAACGCCGAAAACCTCATCCAGAAAATGCCGGGCATCACCATCCAGAACGGACAGGTGCAAGCGCAGGGCGAACGGGTGCAGCGGGTGTTGGTAGACGGAAAAGAGTTCTTCGGGGAAGACCCCAATGCCGTACTGAAGAACTTACCGGCCGAGGTCATTTCCAAAATACAGGTGTTTGACCGCCAAAGCGACCAGGCGCAGTTTACCGGCTTTTCTGACGGAAACGAGCAGAAAACCATTAACATCATCACCAAACCGGAGTTCCGGACCGGAAGATTCGGGCGGTTGAGCGCCGGGGCCGGCTCTGACAATCGGTACAGAATCAGCGGCAACATCAACCAATTTGAAGGCGACCGCCGCATTTCTATTGTGGGGTTGAGCAACAACGTCAATGAGCAGAACTTCTCCTCAGAAGACTTAGTGGGCGTGGCCAGTGCCTCCAGCAGAGGCGGCGGCGGAAACCGGGGCGGAGGTGGCGGCCCTCGCGGTGGCGGGGGTGGTTTCGGCGGCGGTAACAACACCGGCGACTTTCTGGTGAATTCCAGCAACGGCATTGCCACAACTAACGCCATAGGGGTGAACTACCTGGATAAGTGGGGTAAGAAAGTAGATGTGCAAGGCAGCTACTTCTACAACAACACAGACAATGACTACAACTACTCGGCTTTCCGGCAGTTTGGGATTGGCTCCACAGACGCCTATGATGTAAGGGAAAACGGTAATTCTGATGCTAAAAACCAGAACCACCGCATGAACCTGAGAATCACCTACAACATAGACAGCGCCAACTCCATCATCATCCGCCCGCGTTTGAGCATCCAGCAGAACGAAGGGGCCAGTTTCACTAACTCCCGCCTTACGGCTGGCACAGATCTGCAGAATTCCCGTTTGCTGATCAACAACTTTGACAATGAATTCCAGTCAGACCTGTTCGGGCTGAACTTCAACAACAGCATCTTGTACCGGCACAGTTTTGCCAAAAGAGGCCGTACCATCAGCTTGGATGTGAACAACGGGTACAACCAAAACCAAGGCGATAGCCGCAATAATATCTCTTACCTGCGGGACATTGTGAACGAAGGCGACGACTCCCTGGTGTATTTATCTTCCAACTTGGACAACCAAGGGTTCTCCGTAGGAGCCAATGTGAACTACACCGAGCCCCTCACCCAAAACACCCAGTTGCAGCTAACCTACGCCACCAATTACAGCAACTCAGACGGGGACAGACGCACCTACCAGTTCCGTCCTGAGTCTGAACTCTATGACAGCCTGGTCACCAACCAGTCCAGCACCGTGGAGAATGTGACCCGCACCCAGGAATTTGGCGGCGGCTGGCGGTACAATACCAAAGACTTCCAGCTTATGCTGAGCGCCCGGTACCAATGGCTGGAACTTTCTACCGACCAAGTCTACCCTTCCCTTATTGACACGGTGAGAAGGTACCACAATGTGTTGCCGTTTGCCATGCTGCGCTACAACTTCAACCAAGACCGCAACATACGGGTGTTTTACATGGGCCGCTCGCAAACCCCAAGCGTGGAGCAATTGCAGAGTGCGGTAGATTATTCTAACCCAACCTTGCTGAGCCAGGGAAACCCTAACTTAGGACAGAGCTTCAACAACAACTTCAACATCCGGTATTCATCTGCTAACCCGGGCAGATCCTCTTCTTTCATTGCTGTGATTGGCGGTTCAGTGGCCCAGGACTACATTGGCACCAGCACCATCAGAAACACCAGTCCAGATACCAATGGCCGTGACGTGGATGATGTTCCGCTGGTAACCCCCAGCGGGGTTCGTCTGGCTACCGGCCAGCAGCTTTCCCGCCCCGTAAACTTAGACGGACAGTATTCGTTCCGTACGTTCTTCAATTATGGTTTGCCGGTTCCGTTCATCAAGTCTAACGTGAACATCAATGCAAACGCCACTTACACCAACACGCCGTCTTTGTACAGTGATTTCAGTACTTCTTACCAGTTTGTAGCCAACAACACCAAAACTACCAACCTGGGTGGAGGCATTGTGATCAGCAGCAACATCAGTGAGAACCTTGACTTCTTGGTGTCTACCAACGCCAACTACAACAACGTGGAGTACGAGTTCCTGAACACCCAGAACAACAACTACTACAACCAAAGCAGCTTGTTTAGAGTGAACTGGGTCATGTGGAAAGGCTTGACCATTACCTCAGAAGTAAACCACCAATACAACGGCGGACTTTCTTCTGGCATTGACCCAACCTTCCTGCTTTGGAATGGTAGCATTGGCTACAAGTTCCTGAAAGACCGTCAGGCGGAAATCAGATTGTCGGCCTTTGACCTTTTGGGCGAGAACACCAGCATCCAGCGGAACGTCACCAATGCGTACATTGAAGACGTGCAGACCACTGTCTTGCAGCGCTATTTCATGCTGAGCTTCAACTACAACCTGCGCATGTTTGGGGCCGGCCGCGGCAACGCTGCCCCTACCAGACCAGACGGTTTCCCTAGAGGTGGACAGCCTGGCAACGGCAGAGGTTTCTAAGTTTCAAGCAGTTCTTTTTCTGAGAGCCGTTTTGAGCCTGTTTTTTGAAAAACAGACCCAAAACGGCTCTCCCTTTTTAAAATATTCCTTACTGACCTTCCGCTGGCGATAGCCTTACCTCTAGCTAGTAGAGAGGGAAAACGCGTCTAATGCGTTTTAAGGCTGTTTTGCAGAAAACGGGCCCAAAACATGGAAACCTTTGAAGCCTTGGAGACCTCATCGTTGTGCGTAGAATTAGCGAGAGCGCTCTACGCACAGATGGACAGCCAATCTCCTGATTGGCGAAAAGGGAAACGGCATCGGCACAGACACTCGTAGGAGCTGCGCGCACTACGGAGGTCTTTTGAGCAGGCGGTACAGCGGAAAACAGGCTTAAAACGCAGAAACCTGTGAGGTCTTGGAGACCTCACAGGTTTAAAACAAACTGGCGCGAGACTCCAGTCTCGTGACAAAGGATGAAGCGAGTCTCCAGACTCGCCGGGAACCACCGGCTAAACAACCCCTCTATTCCTTAGAAATCGGAATTGCATGGATTTCTCTTTTTGACTTTCCCCCTTCCTGCCTTACATTAGAGCATCTGCTTTCTGAAAAAACAATTTTCTGCTTTCTGACCGGTTTAAAAGCCAGAAAGCATTCTTTTCAGAAGCAAAAAAGCAAACGTTGCTTATTTATCCGGTCTACAGGCGCGGTTGGTGATCTATCTTAGAGTACACCAGGTGCTTGGAAACCGTGCTACTTACATGAGTCCAGAAAAACTACACTACCTTGCCAGCAAGCTGGAAGGCGAACTGCACGTGGACAACACGTACAAAACCCTGTATGCCACCGATGCCTCGGCGTACCGCGAAAAACCGCTGGCCGTGGCCTTCCCGGCCTCGGTGCAGGACATTAAAACCCTGATCACCTTTGCCCGCCTGGAAGGCACGTCGCTGATTCCGCGGACGGCGGGTACGTCTTTGGCGGGACAGGTAGTGGGCAGCGGCATTGTGGTAGACGTGTCCAGAACCTTTACCAAGATTCTGGAGGTAAACCCAGCAGAAGGCTGGGTGCGCGTGGAGCCGGGCGTGATCCGTGATGAGCTGAACCTATTCCTGCGGCCCCATGGCCTGTACTTCGGGCCGGAGACGTCTACGGCTAACCGCGCCATGATGGGCGGCATGGTGGGCAATAATTCCTGCGGTTCTAACTCCATTGTCTACGGCAGCGCCCGTGAACACCTGTTGAGCGTGAAGGCAATCCTGAGCGACGGCACCGAGACAGAATTCGGGGCGTTGACCCTGGAAGAGTTTGAAGCCAAATGCCGGGGCGAGAATACCTCGGGCGAGTTAGAGACCCGCATCTATCAGGCTACCAAGGCCATGCTGAGCCACCAGCAAACGCAGGAGAACATCCGCGCCGAGTTTCCGAAGCCCAGCATCCAGCGCCGCAACACCGGTTATGCCATTGATCTGCTGCTGGAAACCGAGCCGTTTACCCAAGGCAAAGAACCGTTCAATTTCTGTAAACTCATGGCCGGTTCTGAGGGCACGCTGGCGTTCCTTACCGAGATAAAACTCCACGTAGACCCGCTTCCGCCCAAGGAGATTGGCTTGCTGTGTATTCACTGCGAGACGGTAGATGAATCCCTTCGGGCGAACCTGGTGGCGTTACGCCACCACCCAAGTGCGAGTGAGTTGATGGACCACTACGTGCTGGAGTGTACCAAAACCAATATTGAGCAGAGCCAGAACCGCTTCTTCGTGCAGGGTGACCCGGGGGCTATTCTGGTGGTGGAGTTCACTGACCATACCCAGGCCGCTATTCAGGAACGGGCGAACGCGCTGGTCAAAGACTTAGAAGAAAATAAACTGGGCTACCACTACCCGCTGGTGCTGGGCACCGATACCAAAAAAGTCTGGACGCTTAGAAAAGCAGGCCTGGGGTTGTTGTCTAACATCCCCGGTGATGCCAAACCAGTAGCGGTGATTGAAGATACGGCGGTGGCGGTGGAAGACCTGCCGGAGTTCATCCGGGAGTTTAACCTCACCTTAGAACAGTACGGCTTGTACTGCGTGCACTATGCCCACGCCGGTACCGGTGAGCTGCACCTAAGACCTATCATTGACCTGAAGACCGAGGAAGGCAACCAACTGTTCCGGGACATTGCCACCGAGATTGCCCACCTGGTGAAGAAATACCGCGGCTCTTTGAGCGGTGAGCACGGTGATGGCCGTCTGCGCGGCGAGTTTATCCCGTTCATGATTGGCGAGGAGAACTACAAGTTGCTGGAAGAAGTGAAGCGCGTATGGGACCCGGCTAACATCTTCAACCCGGGCAAGATTGTGAACACGCCGTCTATGAATACCTTCCTGCGCTATGAGCCCGGACAAGAGACCCCGGAGTTTGACACGGTGTTCAAGTTCAGCCAGGCGGGAGGCGTGCTCAGAGCCGCCGAGCTGTGCAACGGTTCCGGCGACTGCCGCAAAACGCACCTCACCGGCGGTACCATGTGCCCCAGTTACATGGTCACCCGAGATGAGAAAGACACCACCCGCGGACGGGCCAACATGATGCGCGAGTTCCTGACCCGCTCCCCCAAAGCCAACCGCTTCGATCACCATGAAATCAAGGAATCCATGGATCTGTGCCTTTCCTGCAAAGGCTGCAAGTCTGAGTGTCCCTCTAACGTAGACGTAGCCAAGCTGAAAGCCGAGTTCCTGCAGCATTACTATGACGCCAACGGCGTTCCGTTCCGTACGCGGCTTATCAGTAATTTCAACAAAGCGAACAAGCTGGCCGCCCTCCTTCCGGGCGCCTACAACCTGCTCTTCAAAAACGATTTCACGGCCAAGGCCTTCAAGAAAGCGGTAGGGTTCGCGCCGGAACGCTCCCTGCCGTTGCTGCACAAAACCACGCTGCGCAACTGGTTTAAGCAGCACCAGAAAGAGAAGCTGAAAGAGTGCAAGGTCTTTAAGAAGAAAGTGTACCTGTTCTGCGACGAGTTCACCAACTACAATGACACGCCTATTGGGATCAAAGCGGTGCTGCTGCTGGAGAAACTAGGCTATGAGGTGGTGCTACCGGAGCACGAAGAAAGTGGCCGTACGTACCTGTCTAAGGGTTTGGTGCGCGAAGCCAAGAAACTGGCTCAGAAGAACGTGGCTATGCTGCACAAACTGATCTCTTCTGAGACGCCGCTCATTGGTATTGAACCCAGCTGTATCCTCTCCTTCCGGGATGAGTACTTGGATCTTGTAGACGAAGACCAACTGGAAGACGCCAAAAAGCTTTCCATCCACTGCCTGCCCTTTGATGAGTTCATTGCGCGTGAAATCCTGAACAAGAACATTGAGAAGGATCTCTTCAAAGACGAGGCCCGCCTGATTAAACTGCACGGCCACTGCCACCAGAAGGCGCTTTCCAGCGTGCTGTACACCCAGCAGATGCTGAACTTACCGGCCAACTACACCGTGGAAGTCATACCCTCGGGTTGCTGCGGCATGGCCGGCTCCTTCGGGTATGAAGCCGAGCATTACGAGGTCTCCATGAAAGTAGGCGAACTGGTGCTATTCCCTACCGTCCGAGCCGCCGCCACTGACGTGATCATCGCCGCCCCCGGCACCAGTTGCCGCCACCAGATCCACGACGGTACCGACAGAGACGCGAAGCACCCGATTGAGGTGTTGTATGAGGCGTTGAGGTAGGTGATTGCGTTTAGAGGCTGTTTTGGTGAAAACAGCCTCTAAACAGATTAACCTTTACGGAACACACCCGTACCTTATCTTGTTATGTACGTATAATATCCGTACATTTACCTGAGATATTCATACCTATGGCAACCGCAAAACAAGAAAAAGCCCGATTTGATACAAGGCTTCCCATTGAGCAGAAACAATTCTTTGAAAAAGCAGCTCAACTTGGAGGTTTTAGAAACCTGACAGATTTCGTGCTGGCAGCTGCTCAAACCCGGGCAAAAGAAATCATTGAGGAAAAGGAAAAGATAATAGCCTCTCAGAAAGATAGTGAAGTGTTCTTCAATGCTATCACCAATCCAGGTAAACCTAATGAAGCTCTGCTCTCAGCAGCCAAAGATTTCAAAGCACTCTTTGCTAAATGAGTCAATTAACCCATCTTCTTGCGGCTACCCACAGAAAAGCTGAGTTTTCTTGCGGTAAAGAAATACTGGATGGTTATCTGCACCGACAAGCCAGTCAAGATGTAAAAAGAAAGTTAACTGCCTGTTTTATTCTAGAAGATAGAGCATCTGGTCTTATCCAAGGCTACTATACGCTATCTAATAATAGTATTCCCTTAAGTGTAGTCCCGGCGTACTTGCAGCAAAAGCTACCAAAATCTTATACATTCCTTCCTACCACCTTGTTAGGGCGTTTGGCCATTGACCACCGGTATCAAGGCCAGGGAACTGGTAAGTTGTTATTGGTGGATGCCTTGCAACGAAGCTACGAAATCTCTAAAACTATAGGTTCTTTTGCGGTGGTGGTAGACCCTTTAGACCAAGAAGCAGAGAATTTTTACTTAAAGTACGGCTTCATTAAGCTACCTGATAGTGGTAAGATGTTCCTAGCCATGCAGACCATCAAAAGCCTCTTTGAGTAAAACCGATGCGTAGCATCGTTTGAAATACTTACATTAGTATATTCAAGCTCAAAAAAAACCGAGCATTACGAGTTCTCCATGAAAGTAGGCGAACCGGTGCTCTTCCCCACCGATGCAAACAACCCGCCGAGGTCATCATCGCCCCCCGGCACCCGCTGCCGCCACCAAATCCACGACGGCACCGGCAGAGACGCGAAGCACCCAATTGAGGTGTTGTATGAGGCGTTGAGGTAGAGGTTTCTGATTTCGGGCTGTTTTTGTATAAACAGCCCGAAATCATATGCTCCTCAAAGCAAGCTTTGGTGAGATCATTTACCATTATTTAGCATGAAAGCACCTACAATTTGGACATAAATGACATCAGAAGATTTTAGAAAGCATATTGTGGAAAACCCATTTGAAGACGTACTAAGTAAGGTACTTCTTGGTGATTATGCTAAACATGTTACTGCGGAACAGCTGAACTTCATCAAAAAGAAGATTGCAGAAAAATTTAAAATATCAGTAGAAGAGATAGAAATTATAGTCGTAGGCTCAGCTAAATTAGGTTTTTCGATAACTGAAAAGTGGCAGAAAGACAGCAAACCCCTGCCGCGATACAGATTGTTTGGCCCGAACTCTGATATTGATCTTGCAATAATATGCCAACCTCTTTTTGAATTAATATGGAATGAGCTTGCTACTTATTCATATAATAGGCCCCGTTTCCCATGGACATCAGAAAAGTTTGGTGACTACTTAGTATGTGGTTGGATAAGACCAGATCATTTCCCCAAAAGTGTTATTTTGCGACGATGCGATGATTGGTGGTCAATATTCTCATTTCTTTCATCTACGCAATTCTTAGGTAGAAGAAAAATTCGCGCCGGACTATTCTTTAATATAGAGCAGCTAGGAGCTTATCAAGGAAAAGCACTTAAAGAATGTATTACCTATGAAAATTTATAGAAATGAAAACAGCACCAAATAATAAAAAAATAAGAGAAATAATCACTTTAGTTAAAGAGGGAAAAATAATTCCTAGACCTGAGTTTCAGCGGAGGCTTGTTTGGTCTCGGGAAGATAAAAACCATTTTATTGATTCAGTTCTACGTGGTTATCCTTTTCCTGAGATTTATTTGGCAGACGGTGATGTAGATCTTGATACAGGGGAAGGTTCACAGCTATTAGTCGATGGACTTCAAAGAGTTAATACCATTGTTCAGTATTTTACTGCAGACCCTGATTTAAAGCTAACTTTAGTACCAAGTTATAATGATTTAGACAAAGATCAAAAGCAAAACTTTTTGCAATATGATGTTGCAGTGCGTGATTTAGGTTCAGTTTCAAAGCAAGAGATCATAGAAGTATTTAAACGTCTAAATGCAACTAAATATTCGTTGTTAGACATCGAAATAAGCAATGCTGTTTACTCCGGTGAACTTAAGAAGTTCTGTGATCAATTTTCATCAAACAGTTTTTTTGAATTACATAATGTATTCAATGCCGCCGATTATAAAAGAATGGGCGACTTACGCTACTGCTTAGCAATTGTATCAACAATAATAGTAGGTTATTTTAATAGAGATGAAGCCTTTGAGGACTTGTTAAATCGCTATAATGATGATTTTCCACTTCAATCAGAACTTTATGAACGCTTGAGAAATGTAATGGAGTTTATTGATGAATGTGGATTTGAAAAGAATTCTAGAATTTGGCGTAAAGCAGATCTTTTCTCATTTTTTGTTGAGCTAGACCAAATACTGAACATAAAAGGTAATCAGCTTCAACCAAGTGCTGTTATTGAATCAGTTCAGTCGTTTCTAGACGGTATTAATTCTAGAATGAATGAATCTTCAGCTGTTCATGCTTTATATTATAAATCTGCACTTCAAGCCACAAATGATAAATTAAATCGTGTACGAAGAGGTGTAATCCTTAGCGGATTAATTGAGAGTAAAACGCTAGATCAAATTGAACAGGATCTAATTAAGGAATATTTGATATAATGAAAATTTAGAGAATGTATTATATCAAAGCCATTCCTTATTACTAATTAGGGACAATCCGGTTGATTGAGAAATTCAGCAAATCAAACAGTTATCAATTCAATTTCAGTTAATATAAACTTTGCAAACTGTGTAAACAATTCAGTCAGCCAAAATATCAATTTCTCTTCAAGAGATGCAAACTATCACTCTTACAACTACCATCCAAGTCCCTCCTGCTATCTGTTTTGACTTATCTAGGAGCGTTGATCTACATCAGGTTTCTACCGCGCAAACGGAAGAGAAGGCCATCAAAGGAGTAGTAGCGGGCTTGATGGAGTTAGGAGACTCCGTCACATGGGAAGCAAAACACCTGGGCGTTCGGCAAAGGTTGAACAGCCACATTACGGCATATGAACGGCCCTATTTCTTTGCAGATGAAATGCTCACTGGTGCTTTCAAAAGCTTCAGGCATGAGCACAGGTTTGAGGCGTTAGCCGGAGAGGCTACGCGCATGATAGATGTGTTCCACTATACCTCACCATTGGGTTTGCTGGGCAAGCTAGCAGATTTCCTGTTTCTGAAGCAGTACATGACGCACCTGCTTTCTGAGCGGAACCGGGTGATTAAAAAAGTAGCTGAAAGTGGTAAGTGGCAGGAGATTCTCGCTATTGAAAAGCGGGTTGTTCGGTAAGCTTCTGTTTTCGGCCTCTTTTTCTTAGAATAGCTAAAAAACGGAAATTGGCTACCTCTAGGAGAATCAAAACCTTCAAAAGTATGGAGACAAGAGAAAGCATTATCCAAAACTACATTCACGCGTACAATGCCTTTGACATTGAACGCATGCTTTTTGATCTTGACCAGGATATCACGTTTGAAAACATCTCCAACGGAGAAACTAACTTGTCGTTGAACGGCCTCACAGCCTTTAGGGCACAAGCCGAAGCAGCAAAAGACCTGTTCTCTGAAAGAACCCAGACCATCAAATCCTTCACCCACCACCCAGATGCGACTGAAGTAGCGATAGCCTACAAAGGTATTCTGGCTCTGGATCTTCCTAACGGACTCAAGAAAGGCGATACGGTACAGCTTGCCGGGAAATCTGTCTTCCGGTTTTCCGGCGATAAAATCATTCAGTTAACCGATATTAGCTGACGCTGGAGGAGGCAAAGCAAAGACTTTGGGTAGAAGAACCTAAACCCTTGCTTCCCAGATCAAGCTTCCTTCTGTTTTTAGCCTCTTTTTTAAAAAACAGGCGCAAATCTACCTTTCTAAGCAATTGGACACTAATACCTTCTATCATTTTATCCTCCTGAAAGGATCTTGTGGGCGAACTAGAAAAGCTTCTGAATAAGCGACCGTTCGCCACAAGATTCTTCCAGGAGGACAGAGAGGGGGTAGTTTAAACGAATTTAGTCTTGCTACTTAGTTAAACACCACCTTCTGCACGCTCCTTTTATTTCCGTATTCCACTACCAGCATGTAGGTACCCGGCGCCAGTTTTCCTTTGGGAATGGATAAGGTGTGCTTTCCGGCTTTGTATTTTTCTTTCAGCACCAGGGTTTTCTTTTTGCGGTCTAGGGTGTACAACTCAGCTTTCACACCAGACTTTTTCTTTAGGGTAATATCAACGTAGACGGTAGAAGACGGGGTAGAAACAGGAACCTCTAGAGCGGGAACGGTGGCGGGCACTTCCCCACGGGGGGATACGGAGAGCTGATCAACGGTTAAGATGGGTTCTGTCGTTTGTTGGGCCAGCACCGGAATAGCATTGCCCAGCACCACCACGTTGCTTAAGTCGCTTTCCTGATTTCCCGGGCTTATTTCAGTAACAACCCAGAAAGAGGTGGGGGAAGGAACATCGGTGGCAGGGATGGTAACGGTTTCTGAGGTAGTAAACGCCCGTACGGCGCCATCTGGGATAAGGGCACCGGTGGCCGGCATCACCGAGGTGGTGTACAGCAAGTACCGCTTAAAAGAGTGAATATTCTGGGGGTTCCTAGTCCAGCGCACTTCATACAAACCGTTGGCCTCATCTAAGGTCACGGTTAAACCCATGGGGGCGGCGGGGGCTTTCCCGGCCAGCCAATTCATAACGGGAGGCGCGGCCGGAAGGCGGAACGTGGCGGCTTTGAAAGCCGTGGCGATCAGGTTTTTGTTTTTAAGAATATTGTCGGCCCGGAAGATGACGCTGCCCAGGGCGTTGTTCTGTTGGTTGGAGCGCGAAATCTCAATCTGGTGCGGAACCTCCTCGGTGGTAAAGCCGTTCTGGTGCACAATGTGGCCCGGGTACAGGTGCCGCGACGCACTGGCCGCTTTATCTGACCACCAATACAGCAGCCTGCGGTAATCCTGCCGCCCGCCAATGGCCCAGTAGAGCTGCGGCGTAATGTAATCCACGTAGTGGTTGTCCAGCCAATGCACGGCATCAGCATAAATAGAGTTGTAGGCATCCATGCCCGAGATTCCGGCCGGTTCCCCGTTTTTCCAGATCCCGAAGGGGCTCACCCCAAACCGCACGTAGGGCTTCAGTTCCTTGATCTGGGCATTCACCAGCCGCATGGTCTCGTTCACGTTGTGCCTGCGCCAGTCTTTGATGTTGGCGAAACCGGTGCCGTACAGTTTGAATGTCTGGGCATCTTCGTTCGCGATGCCGGTAAACGAGCCTTCGGGGTACGGGTAGAAATAATCATCAAAATGCACGCCGTCAATGGCATAGTTCTGGGTCACTTCCTTGATGAGCGAGGCAATGTAATTCCGCACCTCGGGCAAGCCCGGATTCAGGATTCTTTTCCCGTTGGCGAAACTCAACAGCCACTCGGGTTTGGCTTTGGAGACGTGCTGGTTGCTGTACACCGCCGGATTAGCCACGGTACTCACCCGGTACGGGTTAAACCAGGCGTGCAGTTCAAGGCCGCGGGCGTGGGCTTCCTCAATGGCGAACGCCAGCGGGTCATACCCCGGGTCTTTGCCCTGCGTACCCGTCAGAAACCTTGACCAGGGCTCCTGGCTGGAACGGTAAAAGGCATCGCACTCCGTCCTGACCTGGAAAAACACCACGTTGAGGTTGGCTTCCTTTATCTTGTCAAACATCTCGCGCAGGGCTGCTTTCTGGCTTTCGGCCGAGGCGCCCCTCACGGGCCAATCCAAATTGGCGACCGTGGCCACCCATACTCCCCTGAATTCGCGGTTGGGAAGTTCCTGGGCCGTAACCTGGTAAAAAGACAAGAGAAAGGCAAGCGCCAAAAGGTGGCAAAGATGCTTCAGCATAAGCGGTAGAGGGTGACGTAACCGGGGTAAAACTGGGAATTGTGCTACAAAGGTAAGGAGAAGGCAGTTAATAACCGGAGCCAACTTCCACTTTACCGGGGCACATTGTATCCATTCGGCATAAAACGCAATGATGTCTTGTAAATCATTCGACAGAAATAGGCATCCGCTTGAACCTTCGTTTTAAGGCTGATTTTCTAAAAACAGCCTTAAAACGAAGACTTTTCTGCGGACACACGTACAAGCCAACCTGCGCCAAAAGTAAAAAGGTAAACTCTCAACCGCTTGGTTGCCCAGAAAAGCAAAACTGAACCATGTTTTCGCTTTCTTGTGTAGGTTTACCTTTGCTACCGAAAGAACTGTTTTATGGGAAACGCTGGGCTAAGAAAAAGCTTGTATACCGTCATTCATGGCACAGACACCCCGGCCGGCCGGAGGTTTGACGTGGTCTTGCTCTGGATGATTCTGTTCTCAACGCTCATAGTGTGCCTGGAGAGTGTGCCCGCTTACCGCGAAAAGCTAAGCTTTTACTTCAGGCTGCTGGAGTGGTTCTTCACGCTTTCCTTTACCCTGGAATATTTGCTCAGGGTGTACTCCGCCCCTCGCCCGCTCAGGTACGTTTTCAGCTTTTACGGCATCATTGATTTCCTGTCCGCGGTTCCTACTTTTCTGGCGTTTTTCGTGCCGGGGTTCCGGTACATCATGACCATCAGGATTCTGCGGTTACTGCGGGTTTTCCGTATTCTCAAGCTCACCAGCTATGTAGAAAACGCCCAACTGATCTTGCGCGCACTGTTCGCCAGCCTTCACAAAATAACGGTCTTCATCATGGCGGTTTTCGCCCTGGTGCTGATTGTGGGAACGCTTATTTACGTGGTGGAAGGCGAAGAAAACGGCTTTACCAGTATTCCGCAGAGCATCTACTGGGCCATTGTGACCATTACCACCGTGGGCTACGGAGACATTACCCCGCGCACGCCCCTGGGCCAGATCATCTCTTCTTTGGTCATGCTGATGGGGTACGCCATTATTGCCGTTCCCACGGGCATCGTGACCGTTGAGTTGTCCAGAATCAAAGCGCCCGACGAGGAAGCCCCCGGCGCTCCGCTTACCTGCGCCAACTGCGGGCAAACCGTCAAAAAAGCCGATAACTTCTGCGCCAACTGCGGCCAAAAATTAGAGAACCCGGCATGACCCGCTCCCTTTCAGGGCCATTTTTCAGAAAACAGACCAAAAGCAGCCGAAACTTGGGTGGGGTATATTCACATAGCAAAGTGACTAACTGGCATTTCGCAGAAAGGGTCTCACCCACGGTGAGGGGGAGCCCCGCTGATGCGGTTTGAGGCTGTTTTGCGGAAAACAGGCCCTAAACGCAAAAACCTGTAAGGTCTTGGAGACCTCACAGGTGCAGTAAACTGGCGCGAGACTCCTGTCCCGTGCCACGGAATGAAGCGAGCCTCCAGCCTTACCGGGAATCACCGGCAGGATAGCGTAAGTCAGTAACCAGTATAGTTTCCTTTGCAAGCGTAAAAACCTTGGGAGCACTTGCGCAGGGAACCCGATTTTACCCCTTGTCAACTGCTTAAAGTTTTATACTTTTATCTTTTGGTACACGCCTGTTTTAGGGCCGATTTTGGAAAACCAGCCCCGAAATATCCAATAGGTGCATTCCCGCGTATGCCCCTCAGATAAACCATGCGCCTTAAGCCGTTGGCACAGTAAAAAAGAAAACCCATGCCCAAAATCCTGATCATAGATGACGAGCGTAGCATCCGCTACACCCTCAAAGAAATTCTGGAGTACGAAAACTACACCGTAGACGAGGCCGAAGACGGTGAGCGCGGCCTTGAACTGCTCCAGAAAAGTAAATATGACGTAGTGCTCTGCGATATCAAAATGCCGAAATTGGACGGGATGGAGGTTCTGGAGCGGGCCATGGTTTTGGTACCGGACACCCCCTTCATCATGATCTCGGCCCACGGCACCATTGATACCGCCGTGGAGGCTACCAAAAAAGGTGCCTATGATTTTCTGGTGAAACCCCCAGACCTGAACCGGCTGCTGGTATCGGTTCGCAATGCCCTGGACAAAGCCACGCTGGTCACTGAAACCAAGACCCTAAAGAAAAAGATCTCCAAGACCTATGAAATGGTGGGCTCCTCTCCCGCCCTGGGCAAGGTCAAAGCGGCGGTAGCCAAAGTAGCCCCCACTGATGCCCGCGTTCTGATCACGGGCCCCAACGGAGCCGGGAAAGAACTGGTGGCCCGTTCCCTGCACGAGCAGAGCAACCGCGCCGCTGGCCCATTGGTGGAAGTAAACTGCGCCGCCATTCCCAGTGAGTTGATTGAAAGCGAGTTGTTCGGGCACGAGAAAGGCTCGTTTACCTCGGCGGTGAAACAGCGCATCGGCAAGTTTGAGCAGGCCAACGGCGGCACGCTGTTTCTGGACGAGATTGGCGATATGAGCCTTTCGGCGCAGGCCAAAGTATTACGCGCGTTGCAGGAGCACAAAATCACCCGCGTGGGCGGCGACAAAGACATCACCGTGGATGTACGCGTAGTGGCCGCCACAAACAAAAACCTGCTGGACGAGATTGAAGCCAAGAACTTCCGTGAAGACCTATACCACCGCCTCAGCGTGATCCTGATCCATGTTCCGCCGCTCAACGAACGCCGCGAAGACATCCCAGATCTGGTGGAGAAATTCCTGCAAGACGTAGCCCGTGACTATGGAAACAAACCCAAGAAGATCTCCCCGGCGGCTCTCACTTACCTGCAAGGCCTGGACTGGCGCGGCAACGTGCGCGAACTCCGCAACGTGGTAGAACGCCTGGTCATCATGAGCGAAGATACCATCACCGAAGATGACGCCCAGACTTACGCGAAGTAAGTTTCTTCCTAAACAGCATGGGCTCTCCGTTCATGACGGAGAGCCCATGCTGTTTTAAAGCTGTTTTGTCAAAAATAGCCCCAAAACGAATATCTTGATTGATTGATTGATTGGTGTGCCTGGAAGGAGATGGCGGAGTGCCAGAACCCACCCCTCCCAAGAGCTACTCATGTAGGGAATAATGAGCGGCCATTTAGTTTCCGAAACTTCTAAAAACCCAACCTGTTCGCCGCTCTTCCGGAGTTCCACTCCCGAAGCAACCTGCCGGGGAGTTCCGTTCCCCTTCTTTGGCCCGCGGTTCCCGGCGGAGTGGGACTCCGCCGCAGGCAGGTTCGGGAGTAGAACTCCCGAACAGCAAGGAAAGGATTTTTCCCTACAAGATCAGCCCAGGAGGGGAATACGCTTTTGCAGGAAAATACAGGTAATGCAACATATACAACCACTCACTAGGGCGCAGATTTACTTCCGTGGCTTTCTAAGCATCCATAAGTCACGGAAGTAAATCCGCGCCATAGAAAAAGGGTTCCACTTCTTTCCCCCGTTCCAGTCTTCCCCGAGCGCGCCTCGCTTTTGGCCATAGATAAGCATCAACTAAGAGCGAATATCTTCCCAGGCCGAAAGGGCAGTGCGAGAGGGGAAGACGGGGCCCCGCGGCCGTGAGCGCTTGCCGCCAGAGATGAAACAATACTGCACCTGCACCCACACAAAAGTAGCCAAGCCAAGGGAACAGCAGACTGCGTGCACCTGCCAATCTCCCCAAAGAAGCCGGTTTTCAGATAGAGGTTAAAGCACAAAATTGAACAAGTGGGCTCCTAACGAGCAGAAACAGCCCTGGGCGAGTAGACACCTTCACCTTCCGGCAGAACCTATCCTACTTGGCAGGCTCCGGCACGTTGGTGATAAAGAATTCGCCAGTGTTGATACCGTCCACCAAATCTTGAATGGACTTATTGCTGAAGGTAGAAAGCAATTGCTGCCGATACTGCTTGATGTCATGGTGCAGCGGGCAAGGGTGGGTGTCTGAACATTCCTTCATGCCCATGCCGCACTTTTTGAACGCCTCCAGCCCGTCAATGGTGCGCACCACTTCCAGAATGCTGATCTCGCGGGCGGGGCGGTGCAGGAAAAAGCCGCCGCCCGGGCCTTTCATGGAGGCGATTACGCCTTTGCGTACCAGATCCTGCAGAATCTTGCCCATGAAATGAGTGGGCAATTCCAACTCTTTCGCAATCTCTTTGATTCCTACCCGCAGGCTTTTGGCATCATGCAAGGCGATGTACACAATCGCCCGCAGGGCATATTCCGTTGTCTTTGATAGCATGTGTTCTGTCCTTACCTCTCCTCCTATACGAAAGCAAAGATATTACATCTCATCCAGTTGCCGCCTTCCTTCGTCGGTAATCATTTCGGGAGACCACACGGGTACCCACACCAGTTCCACCACAATCTCATGGTCAGGAAACCTTCTTTTCAGGATTTGCTGCGTGGCGGTGGTAATGGTGCCGCTCATGGGACAGCCTTTGGTGGTGAGGGTGAGTTCAATGTGAATGTGCTCTTCGTCTACGGCCACCTTATACACCAAGCCCAAGTCAACAATGTTGATGCCTATCTCTGGGTCTATGATATATTTCAAGGTTTCCAGTACTTGTTCTGGGGTATCAGGCGTTAGCGTTTCCATAGGGGAAGGGCTTTAAATCAGGTACTTTGTGCAGCAGCAGGTGGAACACGTTGACCGTGTAGAGCACCGCCGCCACGGTCAACGAAATGGCACCCACCAGAATCACGGCCTGTTCCCGCAGCAGGACGCCTGCCACCACTACCACGAACCCCAGCAGGTAACAGATGTTCTGCCACCGCAGCAACGCGTGGCTGTACAGGTCTTTGGGAAGCGGGGTCTTGAACCGGCCCACCAGGTCTTCATACGCATGCATCCAGATAATAAACGGAAGCGTCTTGAACGTCTGCCCCAGAATCAACGCCGAAACAAAGCCCAAAAAGATGGACAGGCCATACACCAGATACAGGCTGGACATAACCGCCGCGGGCAGTTCTATTTGGCTGCTCACCAGCAGTAACAGTCCCAACGGTACCACCAACAAGGCCAGCGCCACAAACGTCTGCTGCATGCCCAGGTCAAGGTCTGCCCGTTGCCTGGATTTCTTCGCTTCGCGGAGGAAAAGCAGGAACGCGCCCACGCCCCCAACCACCAAGCCCGCATACAAGGGCAGCAACCGCGTGTGGAGGAACAGGTGGTCAAAGGTGAACAGCACCAGTCCCGCGTTGATGAGGTTGTACGACCAGTTCAGGTGTTTGGTGCCCTCAACGTGCGCCAGCAGGAACATAGGAATCAATTTGGCCCCAACCCCTATAATCAAGAGCAGAAACCAACCGCCCATGCCAATGTGGGCGTGCAGCTTAAGGTAGTGCACGTGGTCTTGGGGCAAAAATGGCTGCGTGAAGTTCACCGCCATGAGTAACCCAATGAAACCGGTGAGCAGCAGCCAGGCCGCTGAGGTCACGATGAAATCTGCCTCTACCGTCCACTTAGGGGCTTTTCTGGCCGTCTGGATGATGTTGATGTTGAAGAGCAGAAACGAGACAAACAGGCAGCAGGCCGCCAGATGCATAGGCAAGCCCACTTGGAAGAACCAGAAAGAGTAGGCTAGCAGAATGGTACCCGTACCCAACAACCCGAACGTCCAGATGGCCAGTTTCTCGCTGTAGAGTTTGCCTTCCAGCACCACCGGCAGCAACTGGTACAGCGCCCCGAAGATGGTCATGGTGGCCCAACCCAGCACCGCCACGTGGGTCAGCGTCAGGAGCTTGGGGTGAAAATAGTGGCCGCCAAAGGCATCGGTTGAGAAGAGCAGCAGCAGGCAAAGCGTTAGAAAAGAGACGGCGGCAAAGGCATAATGCGGCAACACTACCCATTTGCCCGGAGAATTGGAGGCGGTTGCGGTACTCATGCGGTTACGGTTTATAAATGAGCAAATACACTTCGGCAGGGCCCACTTCTTTGACGGCTACCTGAAAGCCCCTCTCCGCCAACTTGGGGAGCAGGAATTGCGGCACCCGCTTGTGCGTCACGTGCAAGGCATGGCCGGTAGGCAGCCACTCCAGTTCGTTGAGAATAGTGACCATGGGCAGCGGCATCTCCAGTGGGCGCACGTCTACGTGCTTCAGGTTTTCAACGTACCGGGCCCGCAATTGTTCAAAATCTCCGGTCAATTCGGCGCCCGCCGAGATAGGAGAAGAAACCACCCCGGCACCCTTCTGCCAGAAATAGGTGTAAACCAGCTCTGGCTCCTTTACTTGGGTAAAGCTGTCATAGCCGCGTTTCTGCAGAATCTGGATGAGGGGCGTGGGCTCAAACGTGTTGAGAATGACCAGGGCGTGCTGCCCGTCCAGTTGGTCAACCGCTTGCATGATGTGCAGGAACGGGTCATGGCCGGTGGCAATATCTTCGCGCACATCTACGTAGGTAAAGGCGTTTGGGGGCAGTTTTTCTAAAAACTCCGGAAAAACAGAAGCCGGGGGCATTGCCGTCGGCGCTAGCTCATTGGTTTGTTTTTTCACCTCAAACCCCAGCGGCACCAGCTTCTCAAAGAAAACGTCTACCTCACAGCCCCCAATGCGGGCTGCGTCGGCGATGGTCACCCGGGAGGCCAGAATCTTGCGCAGCAGTGGGTTCCTGAGCTTCTCAAAATGCCGGTTAATGGAGGCAATGGCATCAATGGCCGCCGGGTTCTCCTTGAGAACCGCCGATATTTTGGTGTTGGGGGCAATTTGCATGGCTAGGCGGCTTTGGCACTGGAAGTCCAGAACTCAGGCGTGAACGCGTCTGCTCTGGGTTCGTGTTTGTGCTCCAGCAGTTGGGTGGCCAGTTCCAATTCTTCGGCAGGCACCAAGGTCTGCAGGTACGGGAACAGCTCGCGCTCCTCCCAGCGTATGTGCCCGGTGAGGTCTTTGTCCAGCACCCTGAACAGGTCTTTGTTCATGGGGCTGCCTTCCTGAATGAGGTCTACCAGTTTCTGCATGAGCCGGTGCTCCTCTTCCAGCCGCAGGCGCACCTCGTGGTCTTGCGGCAGCAGGCGGGCCAGCAGCCATTCTTCCTCCTGGCAGTGGGCTTTGAGAATGTTGTCCCAGAAATAGCGCACGTAGGCGCGCATCAGTTTCAGGTCAGTGCCTTTTTTGAGTCCTTGCCTAATCTTCCAGCAGAACAACAGGCCGAAGTGGTGTTCGCGGGAAAGGGGTACCAGACTCTTGTCTCTTTTTTGGGGTGTCACGGCTATTTTCATGACTTTGGTGGGCAGCGCCCGATTAAAATGGAGGGAAAGCGGGCAGGCCTACAGCGGCCCGCCCCTTCCTCCTACCTACAAAACTTCTTTTTCCAGTTCCAGCGCCTTAGGGAACAGAATGTTGTTCTCCAGGTGAATGTGCCGGTGCAAATCTTCTTCAAACTCCTGCAGCTTGGCAAACGCTACTTGGTAGGTGGCGCAGGCATCTTCAGGCAGGGTGAAATCATTGGTCAGGGCCCTGATGGCTTCCAACTCGCCGCCGGCCGCCTCGTGCTCCATCTCCATCATGTTAATGGGGTTCTGAATGCTGCCAAACGCCGGACGCTCCAGTTTTTCGCCTTTCTGCTTGGCCTCGTTCAGTTGCTTGATGAACGGGAACAGCACGCGCTCCTCTTTGGGCATGTGGCTTTCCAACTCGTTGGCCACGTTGGTGAAGTGCTTGGCCACCTGCAGCAACTCTGGGTGGTTGGCGCCGTGCACGCGGGCAATCTTGGAGGTGTACTCATAGAGTGCCGGAATGTTCTCCCGCACGTATTTGTGGTGAATGTTCACAATGTAGTCGGCCAGGAAAGACAAGTCCCAGCTGTCAAAGTCGTTTTGGGCCACGGCCTTCGCTTCTGGCAAGGCGTTGAGTTCGCGCTCCACCACCTCTGGGTCAAGGCCTTTCTCCTCGCACACCTGGCTGATGGATTTCTTTCCGCCGCAGCAGAAGTCAATGCCGTATTTCTTGAACACCTGCGCCTTCCTGAAGTCCTTGGCCACCAACTCCCCAATGGTTTCTTCTTCAGTGGGCGTGAGTTTAGAGATCTTCACCTCCCACACCTCTGGCCCCTGCTCCAGGTACTCCCACTTGAAGATGTTGCCACGCTCCCCCAGCAGTTGGTAATACAGCGGCTTAGGGTCATGGTCATTGTGGATAATGAAGGCCTCGCCCCCTTTAAGCGCATCAAACCATTGGAAAATGGTAGGGTGCTTCATGCGGGGCTCCAAAGTGGTTACATCTAGGGTGTCTATGGTTTCTGTGGTATTCATGGTTGTAATGGTTTATAGTCTTTGTTCAATCACTGAGGTAAAGGTAAAGGTCTTTTTCCTAAAATAAAAGACAAAAAGGTATTTTATTATTTTATTTTCCTTCTACCTTTATGTCCCCTCAGCAGCCCGCACATTCAGCGGCTTCTCAGCCGGGTTAGAGAACATCTACAAGACACTGCAAGGTCGCTGATTGGGCGGGAGACAGGAATGACAGAAGTCGCTTTACCAGATGATGCTTGTCATGCCTGTTGCCTGGGAGGGGCCTTAGCTTGCCTCCGTTTTGGGGCTGTTTTAGGCAAAACAGCCCCAAAACAAGGGAACCACCTCGCCGCAGGCGGATTTCTCAGCCTGGGGAAAGCGGGTAATCTGCCGGGTAGAGGCTAGGCACCGCCTCGTCTCTTTTCTATGGCGCGGATTTGCCCATAACTACCCCTCCTGTTTCCGGCCTGTTTTAGGCAAAACAGGCCAGAAACAGAAACATCGGCGCAGGCGAACTTTTAGGACGGGAAGCAGGGACAGTTCTGCCAATGGCCCAAAAGATTGAGCAAACCCAAATGTGAACTTACCATCACCTTATATACCAGCAGACTTCACCATGAAAGAACAAACCCAGAGGCCCCAGGGGCTCTCCTTCACCCGGCGCTTCACCCAGGAAGGCCAATCCCCTTTCCAGCAGTTTGACTATGAACAGAGAACCTCGGTCATCAAGACTCCTAACGGAGACGTGGTGGCTGAGCTGAAAGACGTGGAAATACCGGCGCAATGGTCGCAGATTGCCACTGATATTCTGGCGCAGAAATACCTTAGGCGCGCGGGTGTGCCGCAGCCCGACGGCAGCCTGGGGGCCGAGACTTCTGTGAAACAGGTAGTGCACCGGCTGGTGAACTGCTGGCGCGCGTGGGGCAACCGGTACGGCTATTTCAAAAGCGAGCCAGACGCGCAGGTGTTTTATGACGAGCTGGTGTTTATGCTGCTGGGCCAGTATGCCGCGCCCAATTCGCCGCAATGGTTCAACACGGGCCTGTATGCCTCTTACGGCATCACCGAGAAATCTGAAGGCCATTTCTATGTTGACCCAGACACCGGGGAACTGCGGGAATCTACGTCCTCTTATGAGCGCCCGCAGCCGCACGCCTGCTTCATTCTTTCGGCGGAGGATAACCTGACCCAGCAAGGCGGCATCATGGATTTGCTGTTGCAGGAGGCGCGGGTGTTCAAGTACGGCTCGGGGGTGGGCACCAACTACTCCAACATCAGGGGCAAAGACGAACCCCTTTCGGGCGGCGGGACTTCCTCCGGCCTCCTGTCTTTCCTGAAGGTGGGCGACCGCGCGGCCGGGGCCATCAAATCGGGCGGCACCACCCGCCGGGCCGCTAAGATGGTGAGCCTTGATGTAGACCACCCCGAAATTGAGGCGTTCATCAACTGGAAGAAAGACGAGGAGAAAAAGGTGGCCGCGCTCATTGCCGCGGGTTATTCCTCTGACTACGAGGGCGAGGCCTACCAAACCGTCTCCGGGCAGAACAGCAACAACTCGGTGCGCATCCCTAACCGCTTCTTTGAGGCGCTGGCGCAAAACCAGGACTGGCACCTGACCGCCCGCACCTCTAAAAACGTGGTGAAGTCGCTTCCGGCGCAAGACCTCTGGCAGCAACTGAACGAGGCGGCCTGGGCCTGCGCTGACCCCGCCGTGCAGTTTGACACCACCATCAATGACTGGCACACCTGTCCGGCCGAAGGGCGCATCAACGCCTCCAACCCCTGCTCTGAGTACATGTTCCTGGACAACACCGCCTGCAATCTGGCGTCTTTGAACCTGATGTCCTTCTATAACCAGAAAACGCAGGAGTTTGACACCGATGCCTTCGCGCACGCCTGCCGCCTCTGGACGGTGGTGTTGGAGATTTCGGTGCTCATGGCGCAGTTCCCGTCAGCAGAAGTGGCGCTTCGCTCCTACCAGTACCGCACAATTGGGCTGGGGTACGCCAATCTGGGCGCGCTGCTCATGGTTCAGGGCCTGCCCTATGACAGTGACACCGCCCGGGCCGTGGCCGCCGGCATTACCTCTCTCATGACCGCCTCGGCTTACCAGACCTCGGCAGAACTGGCCTTGGTTTTAGGAGCCTTCCCTAAGTATGAACTGAACCGGGAGGCCATGCTGCGCGTGATGAGAAACCACCAGCACGCGGCCTATCACCAACCCGACCAGTATGAAGGACTGCACATCGCCCCCGTGGGGCTTGACCAGAAACTTTGTCCGGGCAACGTGCTGCAAGCGGCCAAACACGCGTGGGCCGAGGCGCTACGGCTGGGCGGGTTGCACGGCTTCCGAAACGCGCAAGCCACCGTCATTGCCCCCACCGGCACCATTGGCCTGCTCATGGACTGCGACACCACGGGCGTGGAGCCAGATTTCGCCCTGGTGAAATTCAAGAAACTCGCCGGGGGCGGATATTTTAAAATCATCAACCAATCTATTCCGCTGGCGCTGGAACGGCTGGGCTACTCCCCGCAGGAAATGACCGCCATTGTGAACTACGCCAAAGGGCACGCCACCTTGCAAGGGGCCCCACACCTGCACCCAGCCGCGTTGCTGGACAAGGGTTTTCTGCCGGCGGAAGTGGAGAAACTGGAGGCGGCGCTGCCCACTGCGTATGATGTACCCGGCTTGTTCAGTGCCTACACCCTGGGCGAGGCTTGCCTGCAACGGTTGGGCTTCTCTCCCGCCCACTACCAAAAGCCAGACTTCCAACTGCTGAAAGAGTTAGGATTCACGCCCCTCCAAGTACAGGAGGCCACTGACTACCTCTTCGGCACCATGACCTTGGAAGGCGCGCCCTACCTGCAGGAAAAACACTATGCGGTGTTTGACTGCGCCAACCGCTGCGGCACCAAAGGCACCCGCTTCATCAGCCCCGATGGGCACATTCACATGATGGCCGCCGTGCAACCCTTCATTTCCGGGGCCATCTCCAAGACCATCAACCTGCCCCAGGAAACCACCGTGTCAGAAGTGGCCCGCTGCTATGAGACCTCCTGGAAACTGGGGCTGAAAGCCTGCTCCCTCTACCGCGACGGCAGCAAACTTTCCCAACCGCTCACCTCAAAAACAGCAGACACCACGCAGGAGACCGTTGAAAAGGAAGAACCCGCGCAGAAAGAACTTCTGTACAGCAGCGAGCAGGTGCTCAAAGCCGCCCAAGTCATTCTGGCCGAGGCTCCCAATGATTCGTTCCGGCAGAAATTGTCGCACATGGTGGAACGGCGCAAATTGCCAGACAAGCGCAACGGCTTCACCCAAAAGGCGAAGATTGACGGCCACACCGTGTACCTCAGAACCGGAGAGTACGCAGACGGCAGCCTGGGCGAAGTGTTCATTGACATGTACAAAGAAGGCGCGTCTTTCAGGTCTATCCTGAACTGCTTCGCCATTTCGGTGTCCTTGGGCCTGCAGTACGGCGTGCCGCTGGAGGAATTCGTGAACCGCTTCACCTTCACCCGCTTTGAACCCGCCGGACGCGTAGAGCACCCAAATATCAAACAATCGACCTCGGTGTTCGACTACCTCTTCCGGCTGCTGGGCTATGAGTATCTGGGCAGGACAGATTTGGTGCACGTGCCTTCGCTTGAACAGGAAGCTTTGGCGGAAGAGACGCCTACGGCTATTAAGGCGGAAGCGCCCCCTGTTGAAACCCCGCCCGTTCACAGAAACAACTCCCACGCCACCGGTAAAATTTCTCAACCAACCGTCCTTCTCTCCCCATCCTTGAAAGAGCAAACCCAACAGGTATTGGCCAGCATGATGGGAGACGCCCCCATCTGCCACTCCTGCGGCCATCTCACCATCCGCTCGGGCACCTGCTACAAATGCCTGAACTGCGGCAATAGTCTGGGGTGTAGTTAAAGTGAGAAAGCGTTTAACGCGCAGGGCCAGTCTGTTACAACAGACTGGCCCTGCTGTTTTTAGCCTGTTTTGGTAAAAACCCACCAAAAACGGCTGCAAACCAAGCGTAGAGACCAGGCACCGCCTCGTCTCCACAAATGAAAAAACGACCGCCGTTTTTGCCCTGGTTTAGCGAAAACAGGGTTAAAACGAAGCTTCTTTCTTGTTCCTGAACTGCCCTAAAAAGAACAGCAGAATCCCCAATGGCAGAAAAATGCTGGCCGTGAACAACAGCGCATGGTACTCAGGAATGTCCCCCATTTGCAGCCACAAGAAGGTGCCTTGCAGAAACAGAAGCGCTTCTGTGGTGAAGAAGGCCAACACGAAGATCCCCATTCCCCACCTGCTCTTTCTTCCGCGGAAGGTGAGCCAGCCTTGTTGCCCCAAAAAGGCAAACACGAAGAAACTGATGCACCCAATGAGCACCAGGTGCAGGTACCCAATGATGAAAAACCGGAGTTGGAACGCTACATCTGCCAGGTAGGGGAAAGCCGTAGCCATCTGCATCAGAGCCTTCAGCCCCAAGGCAGCTGCGGCCAATTTGAGCAATAGGCGCGGCCATGGGTGAAAGAGCTGAAACAACTTTTTGCGCTCTGGCAGCAGGAACAGCACCACCACCGCCGCCACCTGGGCCAAAGCAGCCAGGCCGCCCAGCCAATACACCCAACCGGCTGGTTTTATCCAGAGCACCGACAGCAGAAAAGCGGGCAGACAGGCCCAGAACAGAAGCCGGAACACTGTCTGGCCTTTGGTTGGGCTGGAAAGAAGGTGGTGGTGCTCCAACAGCCAGAAAAACAGCCCCAGCACCGCAAACGTAAACCAGCCGTTGTACTGGAAATGCAGGTAGAAATAGATGGCGTTGAAGTATAACTCGCTTCCGCTGCGACCGGTGGCCATAATGGGGCCCATGGCCCAAGGGCCGAAAGACGAAAGCGCCAGAAAAAACAGCGCGGCTTTGACAAAACTGAACGACAATCGGTGCCTGCCTTGCGCCACTCCGGCTGCTTTGGCGTCTTTCAGGAACTGGTAAATAAACCAGTAACTCAGCAGAATATGCGCGGTGCTGAACGTGATGGAAGCCGCCGCGTACCCCTGCACCGGAAACGTGAGCAACATGCCCAGAACCATACCCTGCGACAGCCAGAACTGCCAGGTATAGGTGTGCTTGCCCCGGAGTTCTGGCGGCAAAAACACCAGCAGCAGCGCCACTGTCACCGCCGAATACAGCCAGCCCAGCAGCGCCACGTGCGAGTGGGCGTGCAGCAGGTTTTTGTAGTTCACCCCGGCCACCGTGCCCACCATCAGGTACCGCAGAAACACCCCCAGCAAAGCCACCACCAGCAGGTTGAGCAGGGCCCCCAACAGCCAGTTCTTTTTTGAATGTACGTTCAACAACATGCTCTTATAGGTTAAAGCCAAGGCCAGGCGTTTGGCTGCAGTTCCAGGTTTTTCCCCTAAGCACACCCGTTTTAAGGCTACTTTTCTGAAAACAGCCCCCAAACGGAAGCAAGGGCGGCCCCTTGACTGGCCCTGAAATCAAAGCCAGACCCGCGTATACGCCGGTGCACCCTGCAACCTACTTCTGTATACTGCGTTTCTATTTCGTAACCAACACAATACTACTATGAAAAAGCTACTGATAATAGGCCTGGGAGCGTTTGTTTTCGCCTGCGGCGGCGGCAATGAAACCACCCGAGAAACCACCACCGACCTCTCCAATACCGATGAAAGCGTGGAAATCGGCTCGGGGCAAGAGATTAGCCCGCAACTGGAAGGAGACAGTGACTCTGCCCACGTAGACGTTGATACCGTTTCCAATGCCCAGGAAGTACAGCACGAACAGGAAAAGCACCAGTAAAGGCCCTAGGCCAAAGACCGGCAGGCACCGTCTCCCTTTCTTAAGAGAGGCGGTGCCTTTTGGTTTCCCCGGCTATGGCACAGAGAAACCTTCTGTTTTGGGGCTGTTTTCCTAAAAGCAGCCCCAAAACAGAAGCTCTTAAATTATACTCCCCGCCTAAGCCTGGCAGAGACCACCGGCTCCTGCTGCCTATAGATCCCTTCGGGAGAAAATCCTTCGGGAGCTTAGCACCGGCACCAGAATCCAGACCACCATCAGCCCGAAGGCCAGGGAAATTCCCCAGAGGCTCCCCAGAATGCTCTTGTACAACGCCCCGGTATAGCCCATGAGGGCCGAAATATCCATGTTCAGAAGTACAATAATGCGGGCCAGGTCAATGGGGTTGAGGGCGGTGAGCACCAACGTGGGCGTTTCCAGCGGGTAATCACTGAACGAGTACAGAATGAAGAGCACAATGCCGTCATAAATGAGGGCGAAGTAAAACCAGAGCAGCAGCGCCACGCCAATGCCTTTGGCCTTGTCACGGGTTATGACCGAGGCCAGAAACGCCATGCCCACAAAGATGAATGTGATGAGCACGCCGGTGAGCAACAAATATAGCCCGGTCACCGAGGCTCCCAGCAGCAGCAAGGGCATTCCCACGCCCAACACAAACGCCCCGGCCAGGGAACAGGCCACGCCCAGGTACTCGCTCATGAAAATCTTCCGGCGGTGAATGGGCTGGGCCACCAGCAGTTCTATGAACTCATAGGAGTTGTAGAAGTGCGTGGTGGCAAACACAATGCTGATGAGCGGCACGGTGAGCAGCACCAGGTTCAGCAAACTCAGCACCGCTTTGTCGGGGTTTCCGCCCAGGCTGAACAGCCCAATGGTGAGCAGCAGCAGAAACGCCGTGTACGCCAGCACAATCTTGTTGCGCACAATATCATAAAACACGTATTTGATAATCTTGCCCATGGCTTAGTCTTCTTGGTTCATCATTTTGGCAATGGCCCGGCTCAGGCGTTCTTCTTGGGTGTGGGCCTTGAGGGCCGAAATGGTCTGGTGGAACTTCAGCTGCCCGTCCATGAGGCACATCACCTCATCGGCCACCTCCTCAATCTCGCTCATGATGTGCGAGGTAATGAGAATCAGCTTGCCTTTCTTTTTTTCCTTCAGGATTTTGGCCTTCAGGATTTCGGCCGAGACGGGGTCTAGCCCGGCGGTGGGTTCATCCAGAATGAGCACCTGGGGGTTGAAGAGAAACGCCAGCGCGGCGCTCACTTTCTGCTTGGTGCCGCCAGACAGGGAGCCCATGCGTTTGTCATACATCTCCGGTAGCCCGTACAGCCCAATCAGTTCCTCGTCTATCTGCTGGGCGTCTTTCCTGATGTCCCGGATCATGGAGATGACCTGCCGGATTTTCATGTTCTCTGGGTAGCGGCCAATCTGCGGCATGTAGCCAATCTGGCTACGGTAGGCGTACTGTTTGAGAATGCTCTGTCCGTTCATTTTAATGTCACCGCCGTCTGGCAGCACCATGCCCAGAATACATTTGCTCATGGTGGTTTTGCCCGAGCCGTTGGGCCCAATCACAGAGATGACCCGCCCCGCCTCAAAGTGCACGCTCACGTCTTTCAGCACCGAAAGCTTGCCGTACGACTTATGTAAGTTTTCTATGGTTATCATGGAAGCTCAATCAGTTTTTGGAAATACAAGGTAAACCCCTATTGGCTAGCTGTCTTTCCTGGATTTCTGTTTTAGGCCTATTTTCTGGAAAATAGGCCTAAAACAGAAAAAACAGGCCTGGTTTCAGAGTAAGAATTAAGTTTAGACTTCGCGCTTCATAAGCGCAAACGGCAAAAGCAAGAATCTGTGTCTGTGCCATTGCCGTTTGCGCTTATGAACCCAACATGCAAACTTAATTCTTACTCCTTCATCAGGAAACGCTAAACAGCCTGGTGGTCAATTCTCCGCATCAAAGGTTGTTCATCAATCAACTGGTCTGGGATAAAGCTGGGCAGCACCTTCTCTATGCTGTCCAGCAAATCAACCATAAAGCTGCGCATGAACATGACGGAGGGCGGCACCCGCTCCACCAGCATGGAGTACAGACTTACGGGGCGGTACGGCACATCGCCCTGCTGGTCTTTGTCCAGGTCATAGCCGGTGTACTTGTCCCAGTAGTTGTGCTCAAAGTGGTTTTCCTGGATGCTGCCGTTGGTGCTCACGTCAAAGGAGTTGCCGGTGAAGTTGTTCAGCCGGAACGTGTCCTCAATGCATGTGGTCATCAATTTGATGGCCCAGCCGTTGCGCTCAAAATCGTTGCTTTTTATATCCAGTTGGCTGGAGCTTTCCATGTGAATGGCGGTGGTGTTGCGCCGGAAGGTGTTGTGGTGGATCACACTGTTGCTGATGTCCTTCAGCAGGAGGCCGTAGGAGGCGGCGCCCCAGTTTTCCTCAAAGGTGTTGTACTCCATCCGGACATTGTTGGTGTACATCACGGCCACGCCCGCCCCGTTGTTCCGGAAGGTGTTATGGGTGTACGTGTTGCCGTCTGAGAACATGAAGTGCATGCCGTAGCGCATGTTCTGGTGGCTCACGTTGTTGCGTACCTGGCTGTTCTTCACCACCTCCAGGTAAATGCCGTCGCGGTGGCCCTGCACGTTGTTGTCGGTAATCTCAACATTGTCTGTGTAGTACAGGTGAATGGCGTTGCCCAGGGAAGATTCTGTTCTGCCCTTGTTCTCCCCTATGATATTATTCCCCCTGATGACAATATTGTCAGAGTTTTGCAGGTAAATCCCGAAGTAGGTTTTCAGGATGGTATTGTCCAGTAGTTTGATATTGCTGCGCTGAAACACCCTGATGGCGGCATCATCCCTGGTATAGCTGGTGGCCACGTTTTTGAGCGTGAGCCCCTGGATGGTCACATCGTCGGCGGTTACCGCAATAAGCTGCCCCGTGAAGTTGCCGTCAATGACCGGGTTGTTCTTCCCGATTAGGGTGAGTGGCTTGTTTACCTCAATCCTGGATTCCTGGTACACGCCGCCGTTCACCAACACGGTATCGCCGGGCTTGGCCTGCTGCACCGCCTGCTTCACTGATGTAAGGGCACAGGTTTTGCATACCGTAAGGGTGGCCCCCGCTGCGGTTTGCGCCAGTACTAACGGCAGCAAGACACTGGCTACTGTTACCAAATAGTTAATGGAGTTTCTCATCATTTTTCACGATTGCCAGCACCTGTTCCCAGGTGAGCAGTTCTGCGCCCTGCTCCTGCTGTATTTTCTTAGCAGCCTCTTCCGTAGAGACGGCCAACAGGTTCATGCCCATGGGGCTGGGTAAAGCTGCGCTCCGCACAAAGTGCGCATCGTTTACCTTTAGGAGTTCTGTAGGGTTTGAAAAGTCGGTTACCATCAGAAAAGAGGCTTTCTGGGCTTCTTCCGGGTTACTGTTGACATAGGCGGCCAGGCATTCAACGGCGTCAAAAAAGGAAGGCTTGCCCTTGTCATTCACCAACTCTGCCCCGTACCGCACATCTGTAATGGTCATGTTGCAATGCGTGCAGTTGGCATTGCCGTAAGGAACAGGCTTGGGCTCCGTGGAGCAAGCCGTTAGGAATAAAATGGCGGGCACCACCCAGCCATAGGTGCGGGATAAGATTCGTTTCATGAGAGAAAGAGATTTATTGCAAGGCCGCTTTTGGCTTAGAACTTAGATAATACACCAACCAGGCAAACAAGACCGCCAGCAAAATACCCAAACTACCCCAAGATGGCAAAGACAAAGCATCAAAGTTGAGGAGTTGCTTTCTTCCTAGCATAGGCGGTATGTAGGTCATATCGGGCACTTTGATAGGAGCCTGTGGGTTCAGGTTGGTTCCGAATTCGTGCAACCAAAGGTAAAAGTCCAGTAAACCCACGGCACCGGCCACCATCAGCAGAATTACCCAGCCCAGCACCAGCTTTCTTTTCCCTAGAAAGGCCACAAAAACGCCTGTAACCATAAGAAAGACCACAATGTAAGGCATGACTTTCAGCTCGGCAAACGATTCTGCATGGATGGGGGCCATGCCAATGTAATGGTTCAGGATGTTGAAGTTCTGGAGCACGCCTTCCGTACTACCGCCCAGTTTGTTCACCCAGATGTGTAATTCCAGCCCTTCGGGGTATTGGGGGGCTTCCAGGTAGATCTTCCACATAGGGAAGAGAAACAACAAGCCCAGCGACAAGGCTGCGAAAGCCATCAATCCTTTATGGTAAGCTATCATCCTTTTTAGGTTAAGGTGAAATAAAAAAAAGACAGCGGAGTCTGTTTAGGAACCTCCGCTGTCTTTTTCATTTTGAAGAAATTACTTGCTTAAAGAAGCGGTGGCCGGAGGCACCGGCTTTTTGACACCAGTAGAGAATTTTATAGGAACGGTAGATCCCCTTTTAGACACCCGTACGTATCCCTGCATTTCCTGGTGCAAGGCAGAGCAGAAGTCTGTACAGTAGAAAGGGAAGATTCCTTCCTGTTTGGGTACCCACCGCAAGGTCTGGGTGGCACCCGGCATAATCAGGGTCTCGGCGTTAGTAGCCCCCATGATGGCAAAGCCGTGCGGTACGTCCCAGTCCTGCTCCAGGTTGGTTACGTGGAAGAGAACGGTGTCCCCTACTTGTATGCCTTCAATGTTATCGGGCGTGAAGTGGCTTCTAATGGAGGTCATGTTCACTTTCACGGTTCTGCCATTGCGGGTTACGCTCACGTCTTTCTCGTTTTTCACGGCATCTGGGTGTTTGTTTGCATCCAGTTTAAAGAACTTGACGCTGTTAGGCGCTATCTTGTTGGCGGCGATGCCCTGCGCGTAATGCGGCTCTGCCAGGGTAGGGAAGTCCAGGAGCAGTTTCATCTTCTCCCCGCTGATGTCTATCAACTGGGCAGAGTGCAGCAACTCGGGGCCGGTGGGCAGGTAGCGGTCTTTGGTGATCTTGTTCATCGCGATCAGGTACTTGCCGTAAGGCTCCTTGGTATCACCGCCCGGGATCATTAAGTGGCCGGGAGAGTAATACACCGGAATTCTGTCTTTCACCTTGAAGTCTTTCAGGCTCCATTTCACTACCTCAGAAGAAACGAACATAGTAGAGTACGCATTGCCTTTGCCGTCAAACTCAGTGTGCAACGGCCCTAAGCCCGGTTCTTTCACCTCTGCGTGCAGCACAGACTCATATTTGAACACCGGAATACCGTTCACCTCCCCGTCAAAGTCTTTGTTCTGGATGGCTTTCTGCATTTTAGAGAAAGAGAACACCGGCAGCGAAGAGGCCAGTTTACCGTTTACCACCATGTACTCGCCACTAGGGTCTACGTCAATACCGTGCGGCGATTTAGGCGCCGGAATCAGGTACATCATGCCAGGGCATTCTTCCGGCAGCAGGTAGCGTACCTTCTTAATCACGTGAGATTTTGCCTGATGCGTGCCATGGTCTTTGATGTTGTGGTAATAGTTGGCAGGCATCTCATGGGTCTTGCCTTCGGCGGCATACTTAGCCGCCAGTTTCCAGTTGATGGCCGCTAGGTAATCACGGTCATTCTGGGAGGCACCCAGTTCTTTCAAAGTACGAGCCTTCTCTGTGTTGTAGGTGGTGAAAAACACCCAATCTCCAGAGGGGCCTTTGCCGCCGTTGGCCAGGTCATAGTCAAAGCCGGGTACCAAGATCTGGAAGTCAAGCTCCATGTGCCCATTGCCTTCATTTGTTTTGATGAAGGAGATAGACCCTCTGAATTTGTCTTTGTATTCGTCAAAACTGGCATCGCCAACCCCTCCTTTAGACAGGTCAATGGGAACGCTGAACCGGGTACCGGCCAAGATATACTCATTGTTGTTGGTAGGGTAAGGCGAGCAGTGGTTACCGGCGGAGTTAGGGATTTCCATGATCTCGGTGGTTTCAAAAGTCGCTAAATCAACTTTCGCCACGCGGGGGGTGTTGTTTCCGTTCACGTACAGGAACTTGCCATCGGCCATGCCATCGGTGCGGGACAACTTAGGATGGTGAAGGTCGTCCCAGGGCACAAAGCCGTGCGAGGTCATCAGCATAGGCTTAGTCTCCTCATTATAGCCGTAGCCGTTCTCGGCGAATTGGCTAAAAACCGGGATTACCTTGAGTAGCCTGCCGGAAGGGATACCGTAAACAGACACCTGGCCGTTGAACCCGCCGGACAGGAAAGAGTACAGCTCATCGTGCTTGCCCGGTGCCACATACACTGCCGTAGCGGCATCTGCGGCAACGGTGTTATCTTTGACATTGGCATCATCCCCTTTTCCAGAGCTATTACAGCTTTGCAGCAAGGTACCAGCAGCCAGCGCCACAAACAGGCCGACTTTAGGAATAATACTTTTAAATGTATTCATTCGGGTTTCCATGATTAATAGGAGGTTTAATTTTAATATCTACTAGCCCTTGCTGTCGTTCTGTCTCAGATACTCCAAGATAGCCCTGGCATCTGACTCAGAAACGTTCTGGTTGGTCATCTGGGTGAGGTGCTCAGCCAGCAGCTTTTTAGCTTCGGGGTCTTTCTTGGTCATCTCCTCTGGGTTTACGATCATGTTCATGATCCACTCCGGCTTGCGGCGCTCTGTCACCCCTGCCAGTCCCGGGCCTACTACTTTCTGATCACTCAGTTGGTGGCAGGCGGTACACTTACCGTCAAAGATGGCTTTGCCGCTAGTGGCGAGGGCCTGGTCTATCTCCGCTCCCACCTCTACGGTCTTCACGGGGCCTACACCTAATCCGTCATCTTCTGCGGCCTCCTCTGCCGGGGCAGCGGCGGTCTGCTCATCCTGCTCATTCTTGTATTGCTCCGCATACCCCTCATTTCCACCAGATGAGCAACTGAAGAGCATAGCACTTCCTATAAAGGTTGCAGCGATTAACATTGGCTTGATTTTCAGATTCAAAAGGTTCTTTTTCATAATGTTAAATTTTAAGGATGAAGCTTATTTTGGGTTTGTTACTGCAACAAAGGTAGATGGGTTACAAAACCAATTATAAGACCTTTATCTCTTTTAATAATGACCTTTATCATTTTCTCCTGGTGGCTAGTACCAGAACTTTGGCGGGAAGAAAGCACTACTCATGGCACACGCCATTTACTACCTACTAATAGTCAGCACCTTATCCTTGTCTTTAAGCAAAACAGGGTTCTATGTGCTGTTCAAGGTGAAACAGGAATTTATAGCGGAAAATCTCTGTGAAAAACGCCATAATCCTCACGCTCAATGTTATGGAAAATGTTTTTTAAACAAGCAACTTAGAAAGCAAGCCCAGCGGGAAACCCGGTTACCGGTGCAGGAGAAGAAAAGCACTCTTGACCTACTGGCCACCGTCACAAAGGTAGAGGTGAAACCGGTTTCTACGGGCGCGCTACCAGCGGTTTATGGCCCCGATTATACTATTGTCGTCTACACCATTCCTGCCTTTGCCATCTTCCATCCGCCCCGCCTTTCTGACTTGATCCTTACCATTACCTAAGGCTTGCAGGTCTGCCTGCCCTATGGCAAACAGACCTGCCCTTCCTACCTGCAACCTGCGCGGCCTTGGGTGCAAACCTCAGCAGGAGCATGTGGCTGACACCCTTCTGCCTTTCAAGTTCAGCAGAGAGCCGCTTCCAGTTTCAGGTACCCTTACAATTCACAGCAATAACATCTGAGTTATGAAAAAGTTTTTAGTACTCACCCTATTTCTTTTCCTGCTAAGCTTCAGTGGCCATGCCTGTGACGGCGGCTGCACCATGGGCGGCAGCTATCTGGGCATTCTGCCCCAGTTCCATAAAAACTTTGCCGGGGTGCGCTACACCACCCGCAGCTATACCATACACACCACCCACACCCACCTGCACGAGGGCATGCCCATGACCCATGATGATGTCATGGACGAGGTGTATACCACCGCCGAAGCCTGGGGAAGATTTGTTCCGTTTAAGAAGGTTCAGGTGCTGGCCTTTGTACCGTATGCCTTCAATGAGGAGCGCACCGCCCGTGGCACCACCAGGTATGCGGGCCTGGGAGATATAACCCTTTTAGTGAACTACGCCTTATTTAACACCGGTGACAGCACCAAGAACTTGTTTAAGCACTCGCTCCAACTGGGAGGCGGCGTGAAACTGCCCACCGGCACCCACTCTTTACACCGCAGCGAAGAAGCCTACACGGCCAGCCTGCAGCCCGGTAGCGGCAGTACCGATTACCTACTGAACGGAATCTACACCTTACGCTACGGTAAAATGGGTCTTAGCAATGATTTCACCTACCGCATCAACTCCCAAAACAGCGACGGCTACAAGTTCGGGAACCGGCTGAGCGGCTCCGGCAATCTCTTTTACTGGTACAATCTTGAAAACGTGCTCACCCTGCTGCCCAGCGCAGGCCTCTACTATGAGCACGCCCAAGCCGATGAGTATGCCCGCAACCATGACGCCCAAGCCGGAGACGCCTTCTTTGCCAACCTGGGGCTGAACGTGTACGTGAAGAAAGTTGTCCTGGGGGCAACCCTGCAACTGCCTTTGAGCCACGCCCAGGGCCACCATGCCAGCAAGGCAAACAAGCGTACCATGGCGAACCTCAGCTATCTTTTCTAGAATAAACCTGTGCCCGTGCCGCTGAGCAGAGGCACCTCTCCTTTTTGCAACATCTAGTACTTATCACACCTATAATCCCTTTCCTATGAAATACAAAAAACTCTGGCTAGGCTTTATTGCCGTTATGGTGGGGTCCTTTGCCGTACTGGGTTATTATGGCTCAGAGATTTACCGCCAGGCCCCGCCCATTCCTGACCAAGTGGTCACCTCCTCGGGCCAAACCGTCTTCACCGCCCAGGACATCAAAGACGGGCAAAATGTCTGGCAGTCTACCGGGGGGCAGGAGCTGGGTTCCATTTGGGGCCACGGGGCTTACGTAGCCCCAGACTGGTCTGCCGACTGGCTGCACAAAGAGGCCATGTTCTTTTTGGACACGTGGGCGCAGCAGGCCAAAGGAACCAAGTATGATGCCCTGGACGAAGAAACCAAGGCCATGCTACAGGCCCGCCTGCAAAAGCAAATCAGAGCCAACACCTATGACCCCGCCACCGCCACGCTCACTATCTCAGACCTCAGGGCGCAGGCCATTGCCGAGGTAAGCAGGCATTATACCGGGCTTTTCATGAACGACCCCGCGCTGGCTGCATACCGTGACGCCTACGCCATGAAAAACTTCACCGTGGAAGACCCCGAGCGCATGCGCAAGCTCAACGCGTTCTTTTTCTGGGCCTCCTGGGCGTGCGTGACCGAGCGGCCCGGCCAGGACATCACCTACACCAACAACTGGCCTGCCGAGGAACTGGTAGGCAACCGCCCCAGCGGCGATCTGCTTATCTGGACGGGGTTTAGCGTGATCGTGCTCATTGCCGGGATTGGCCTGCTGGCCTATTACTACGCCTCGCACAAAGAAGAGGAACTGGATCCCAGCCACCTCCCCAAAGAAGACCCGCTGCTGGGCTTGCAGGCCACCCCGTCTATGCGGGCCACGCTCAAGTATTTCTGGGTTGTGACGGCGCTCATTGTGGTGCAGATTACCCTAGGGGTGGTCACCGCCCACTACGGCGTGGAAGGCCAGGCCCTCTACGGATTCCCGCTCGCGGATTCTCTGCCGTACTCCGTTACCCGCACCTGGCACGTGCAGTTGGGCATCTTCTGGATCGCCACCTCGTGGCTGGCCACCGGTCTGTATATTGCCCCGGCGGTGTCTGGGTATGAGCCTAAATTCCAGCGGCTGGGCGTGAATTTCCTGTTCATCTGTCTGCTCATTATTGTGGCGGGTTCGCTGGCCGGGCAATGGTACGGCGTTATGCAGAAACTGGGCTACGGCGAGAACTTCTGGTTTGGGCACCAAGGCTATGAGTACGTAGACATGGGCCGTTTCTGGCAGATTTTCCTGCTGGTGGGTCTGTTCCTGTGGCTGTTTTTGATGGTAAGGGCCATCTGGCCGGCGTTCCGGCAGCAAGCCGAAGGACGCCACCTGCTGGGCATGTTCCTGATTTCATCTGCCGCCATTGCCTTGTTCTGGGCCGCCGGTCTCATGTGGGGCCAGCACACCAACCTGGCCATTGCCGAGTACTGGCGCTGGTGGGTGGTGCACCTTTGGGTAGAGGGCTTCTTTGAAGTGTTCGCTACCGTGGTCATTGCCTTCCTGTTCGTGCGCATGGGGCTGCTGCAAACCAAGGTGGCCACCGCCACGGTGCTGTTCTCTACCATTATCTTCCTGTTCGGGGGCATTATTGGGACGTTCCACCACCTGTACTTCAGCGGCACGCCCACATCTGTCATGGCGCTGGGGGCCACCTTTAGCGCGCTGGAAGTGGTGCCGTTGGTGCTTATTGGCAATGAGGCGTACCATAACCTTACCATCAGTAGGCTCACCAAATGGATTAGGGCGTACAAGTGGCCCATCTACTGTTTCATTGCCGTCGCGTTCTGGAATTTGGTGGGGGCCGGTATCTTCGGATTCGTGATCAACCCGCCCATTGCGCTGTACTACATGCAGGGGCTAAACACCACGCCCGTGCACGCGCATACGGCCTTGTTTGGGGTGTACGGCGTGCTGGGAATTGGCCTGATGCTGTTCGTCCTGAAAGGCCTGTCTGGCCGAAGACGCTGGAAAGACGGGGTAATCCGGTTTGCGTTCTGGTCTATCAACATTGGGTTGGCCCTCATGGTCTTGATTAGCGTGCTGCCCATTGGCCTCCTGCAAACCTGGGCCAGCGTGAAATACGGCCTCTGGTTCGCCCGCTCCATGGAGTTCATGCAAACCGACACCATGGAAACGCTGCGGTGGCTGCGCGTGATCGGCGACACCATCTTCGCCATTGGCGCGGCGGCGCTGGCGTGGTTTATCATCGGCCTCAAAACCGGCCACTCGCTGCGCGATGACCTTGACGTTACCTCAGATTTCAACGTGCCAGACAATGCCTCGCTCCGCGAAAAACTGAAATAATTGATTTGTAATTACCTGTAGGAAAAGAGGTCTGTTTTAGAGCTTGTTTAAATTTCATCTTTGCGCTGCAAAAGCCCATAGCAAGAACCTGCGTTCACCTTTTTCTCGCACCGTAGCGCTGCTACGCTGCTCAAAAAACGCTTCCGCAGAACCTTTCTCTGGCCATTTTCGCCGGCAAACCTGAAATTTAAACAAGCTCTTAGGGCTCTTTTCCTGAAAACAGGCCTAAAACGGCTAACCTTCCCTCGGCCAAAGCCGGAGAGATCGCCCTCCTGATTGCTTAAGGCGGGGGGATGCCCAACCGCAAGGCCTGGGTGCGGCACCAGATGGAACCGTTGCGGCGGCTAAGCAACTCCTGCCCCTCTGTAATGAAGTAGAAGCAGTCAGTACCCAGGCATTACCGTCTGCAACCAATAGCTCAACCCTGTTTCTGCTGTTTTAAGCTTTGTTTTCTGAAAACAGCCGGGAAACGTCTTTGCCAAAGCCTCTCCTATGGTTAGGAGGGGCTTTGGCGTTTCGGGTAATACAACCGTTATGCTGCTCTAAAGGAGCTTCTCAAAACTTTTTCACCCTGGGCATGTAAGGGAACACAATTCGCTCTATGGTAGAAAAACTTAACATCTGATGTTCCACCATCCGGCCGGAAGTTCCCGTCTCGCGCCAGTCGGAAGCGCTTACACCTGTGAGGTCTTGGAGACCTCACAGGTGTAAGCGTTTTTGATCCGTTTTCCGAAAAACAGCCCTAAAACAGGAGCAACAAGGTCAAGAGGGAAGTTTTTCGTTTCTTTGAAGGCCGTTCATCCAAAGCCCCCCATGCAGCCCACCTCCCGATTGGAGTTCTTAGATTTTCTACGCTTTATAGCGGCCTTTGCCGTGATGCTCCAGCATACGCTGGAAAGTACCTCTGAGGCTTTCGCGCAGTTCAGCACGCAGTATTTTCAGTGTGGGGTGTTTGGCGTCACGCTCTTTTTCCTGACGAGTGGTTTTATTATTCCGGTTTCCTTAGAAAAGGCTCCTTCCCTCAAGGCTTTCTGGCTGAAACGGGTGTTCCGGCTGCTTCCGTTATATCTCACCAGTCTGTTGGCGACGCTGGCGCTGGTTTCTCTGGGGTGGATGGAAGGAACCCTGCCGTCACTGACCAGTCTGGTGGCGAACGGGCTGATGTTAGCCAAGTTTCTGGGGCAGCCGCTGGTGCTAGGGCTCTACTGGACGCTTAACCTGGAGATGGTTTTCTACCTGCTGGTTTCGGGCTTATTTCTTTTAAAATGGCTGAAGAGAAGTACGCTGCTGGCTTTTTTAGCGCTGGCCTCGGCTTTCCTGGTGGGGGTGGTTGGCACCCAGGTGCTGCACTTGTTTGAGAGCGGCTGGGGTCTGTGTTTTCAGTTGGCTTCCATGTTTGTAGGCACCATCTACTTCCGGTACATGGCCGGCCAAGTCTCCGGCAAAACGTGGACTGCGGTGTTTTTGACGGCTTTATTGGTCTTGGTTTGTATCACGTATTTCAATCTGCACCACCAAAGTACCCCCCATGGACTGGGCACCAGAAGTTTCTGGCCCGTGACCAATGCGTATTTAGGGGCTTACGTTCTGTTTACTTTCTGTTTTTTCTTGCGGCACCGCTCCTATCCTAAGCCGTTGGTGTATTTGGGGCTCATCAGCTACTCGCTGTATTTGGTGCAGGCCACCGTGCTGGCCTTGCTTCTTCCGCAAGTCGAGCATCCGTTTTTGGCCTGTTTTTTAGGAATCAGCATTACGGTTGCCGTTTCGTGCGTTACGTACCGATTTATAGAGAAGCCGTCGGTGCAGTTTGGGCGTTCCTTGCTGCGGAAACCTTCGGTCACCTTGCCTTCTTAAGACCTTCTTGGCTCAAGTAAACTATAGGGTTTTAAAGGTGCTTTTGCCAAAACGGGTTGCCCTTATTATCCCGTTCAAGTATAATGCCTATTTTTGGCTTCGGATTACGGGTTATGCCGCAGAGTATCTTCTGTCGTTATTTATCCGTTTACCCTCTGTAGAACTTAAAAAAGAAGAAAACTATGTTTGACATGTTAGGGATGATGAACAAGGTGAAGGAGATGCAGGCCAAAATGAAAGAGGCTCAGGATAACCTTCGGCACATACAGGTTTCGGCCGAGGCGGGCGGCGGCATGGTGAAAGCCACGGCCAGCGGCGACCGCCGGTTGCTCAAGGTAGAGTTTGACGAGACGCTCATGAACCCCGAGGACAAGGAAATGCTGGCCGACTTGGTGGTGGCCGCCGTGAACAAGGCCATGGACGAAGCCGGGGAGCGCGGCAAAGAAGAAATCAAGAAACAAACCGAAGGCATGCTGCCCAACATTCCGGGCTTAGATCTGAGCAACTTTGGTTTATAATTCCTATTCAGTGGCGGTGGTGATTCTTAACTGGAATGGCCGCCGCTGGTTAGAGCAGTTTTTGCCCTCGGTTCTCCAAAACAGCCCCGAAACGGAAGTAATAGTGGCCGACAATGCCTCTACCGATGACTCCGTTGCTTTTCTGCGGCAACACTATCCGCAGGTGCGGCTCATCCAACTGGAGGAGAACCTGGGGTTTTGCGAAGGCTACAACCAGGCGCTCCGGCAGGTAGACGCTACGTATTACGTGCTCCTCAACTCAGACGTGGAAGTCACGCTTAACTGGCTGGTGCCCATGGCAGATTTGCTGGAAAAGAACCCGCAGATTGCCGCCTGTCAGCCCAAAATCAAATCCTTTCACCAACGCAGCCATTTTGAGTACGCCGGGGCCGCCGGCGGATTTCTGGACGCCTACGGCTATCCTTTCTGCCGGGGCCGCTTGTTTGACACCCTGGAAGAAGACCAAGGCCAGTATGATGACGTACGTCCGGTTTTCTGGGCCACGGGTGCCTGCCTCTTCATCAGAGCCAAGGCGTATTGGGAGGCGGGCGGACTGGAGCCGAAGTTTTTCGCGCACATGGAAGAGATAGACCTGTGCTGGCGGTTGCAGAACCTGGGGTACCAGATTTATTACCAGGGCTTCAGCACCGTCTACCACGTGGGCGGCGGCACGCTACCCAAGGCAAACCCCAGAAAAACGTTTCTTAACTTCAGGAACGGCGCCGCCCTATTGTATAAAAACCTGGCCGACGAAGAAGTTACCAGAATCCTGTACACCAGATTGGTATTAGACGGCGTGGCTGCGGCCCAGTTTTTCCTGAAAGGCGAATGGCGAGAGGTACAGGCCATCTACCAAGCGCACCGCGCCTTTTTTGCCGATAAAAGCTTCTGGAAAGAAAAACGCAAAGAGACGGAAAGCAAAAAGAAAACGGCGGAGCTGACCGGTTGGAGTCCGCAGAGCGTGGTATGGCAGTATTTTGTGAAAGGGAAAAAGAAATTCAGCGCCTTAGATGTCCCAGACGGTGCTGCGCTCCCGGCGTAAGCTTTTGCTTATGTTCAGCCAGAAAGCCATGACCAGGTACACCAATACCGGCGACCCGAACGTTAAAAAAGACAGGTAGATAAAAGACAAGCGGATGCTGCTGGTGGCAAAGCCTAACCTTTCCCCAAGTTTGGTGCACACCCCAAAGGCTTGGCTCTCCAGGAAATACTGAATATTCTTCATGGTTTGAAAAGTTAAAGACCTAAGTTAAATAAATTTGTAAAATCTACCGTAACTTTCCCCTAGAAAAGGATTCAAAATTGAGTCCAGCAACGTTTTTATACGTTTCTTTTGCCTTTTAGATTAGATATGCCTTTAGCTTTCTCCCGTACCTTTTCTTTCTTCCCTTTTTTTCTTGCCCTTCTCTTTCTTACCGGCTGTACCCTTTCCAGAATGGCGAAGAAGGCCGAGAAAGGCCAGACCATTACGGCCCAGCCCGAAGTGTTGATGGTGCGCGGAAACCAAGTACCCGTAGAAGTGCAAGCGCAACTCCCTAAAAACCTACTGCGGGACGACTACCGCTACGGCATACGGGTGTTTTACAAAGCTGAGAAAGGCGTAGAAGACCACGTGGGCTCTTTGGGCTTCGATTTTGGGAACTACAACTTTGTAGACGGCAAACCCACCATGGGCAGTTCCTTTTCTTTTCCGTACGCTCCCTCTAAAATACGGGGCCAACTCATGGCCCAAGGTGTGGTAAGTGACGCCAAGGGCCGCAAGAAATTCACCAAAGCCAAGGTGCTGGCGCAGGGCATCATCACTACGCCGCAGCTCATCCAGACCATGCACGCCCCGGCCTACGTGGAAGAAGATTTCAAGAACGAAGCCAAAGGCCCGCTGCGTTTCCCCATCTATTTTGACCAGGGTTTGGCGACGCTGCGCCAAGGCTACGGCACCAACCTACAGATGCTAGACGACTTTATCCGATCCAACCAGAAAACGAGCAAGATTGAGATTCTGGCCACGCATTCGCCAGACCAGACCGAAACCACCACCCGCAACCTGGCCGCCCGCAGAGCCGTGGCCGTAGAGCGGTTCATCAAACAGAAAATAGAAACCGAGGTGTACAACAACACCGTCTCCAGCATTGATTTCAACATTGAGACGCTCCAAAAAAACTGGGGTGCCTTTCTGGGCCGCGTCCAGAATTCGGCCTTGCCCGAAGAGCAGATTCAGCAGATTCTGGCCATTGTGAACGGCCCCGGTTCTTTTAGTGAGAAAGAAGAGAAACTGCAGACCCTCCCCTCCTATGACTACCTGGAGATGTACGTGTACCCCGTGTTGCGCTACGCCCAGGTCACCATTGACTACCAACCCAACCTGCGCCGCGACTACGAAATTTACCTCATGGCCAAACGGATAGTAGAGAACCGGGCGAATGCCGATGCCCTCACCGCCGAGGAAATGCAGTACGCCGCCACCCTTACGCCGCTGCTGGCCGAGAAAAAACGCATCTATGAATCTGCCGTGGAGACGTACATGAGCTGGCAAGCCCTCAACAACCTGGGCATGGTGTTCTTTGAACAGGCGCAGAAAGAACTTCGGCCCAAGGTGAAGCAAACGCTGCTGGCCAGCGCCATCCTTAACTTACGCTACGCTGCGCACCGCCAGCCACAAGCCCAGCAGTTCTACAACTTGGCCGTGGCCCACCACCAGCACGGCGACGCGCTGGAAGCGCTGCAAAGCTATGATTACGCCATTCGGCAAGGCGGTTCGCTGCCCATTCTGCAACAGGTTTTCTCAGACAAAGCCGCCCTGGAACTAAGCGTAGGTCAGTACGATGATGCCGTGCGCAGCCTGGCCTACGCCGGAAAAGGCTACGCCGCCCAGTTCAACCTGGCCCTTTTGTACTTCCTGAAAGAAAACTACGAAGGAGCCGCTGAGCTAGGAGAGAAACTGTTAGCCGAATATCCGCAGGATGCCAATGCCCACTACCTGATGGCCGTGATTGCCGCCCGCAGCCAGAAAGAAGACGCCATGGCCCAGCACTTGAAACAAGCCATAAAAATCAAACCCACGCTGGCAGGCAAAGCCATTGATGACCTGGAATTCAGAAAGTACCATAAATCGGCGGCGTTTGCGGGCGCGCTGAAGCCTTAAAAACTGTTTTAGGCCTGTTTTCTGAAAAAGAAGCCAAAAAGAGAAACCCAATCCCTAACTTGCCTCTTGAGACAGATGCGTTTTTTTATTTGTGGCGCATGTCTTAATTTTACCCTTTAGATAGACGTTGATAAATCTTACTATGCGAACCATACAATTCAGAGAGGCATTGCGTGAGGCAATGAGCGAAGAAATGCGCCGCGACCCAAAGGTGTTCCTGATGGGCGAGGAAGTTGCCGAGTACAATGGTGCTTACAAAGTGAGCCAGGGCATGCTGGACGAGTTTGGGCCAGAGCGCGTGATTGACACGCCTATTGCCGAGCTGGGCTTTGCCGGTATTGGCGTAGGTGCCGCCATGAACGGCCTTAAGCCTATTATTGAGTTCATGACCTTCAACTTCTCTTTGGTGGCCATTGACCAGGTCATCAACTCTGCCGCCAAAATCATGTCTATGTCTGGCGGGCAGTACTCTGCCCCCATGGTGTTCAGAGGCCCCACCGGTAACGCCGGTATGTTGTCTTCGCAGCACTCGCAGAACTTTGAGAACTGGTACGCCAACACGCCCGGCCTCAAAGTAGTGGTTCCATCCAACCCGTATGACGCCAAAGGTCTGTTGAAGTCCGCCATCCGGGACAATGACCCGGTTATCTTCATGGAGTCTGAGCTGATGTACGGCGACAAAGGCGAAGTGCCGGAAGAAGAATACCTCATTCCCATCGGCGTAGCCGATACCAAACGCCCGGGCAAAGACGTGACCATCGTTTCCTTCGGGAAAATGGTGAAACTGGCTTTACAGGCGGCGGAGGAATTAGCCAAAGACGGCGTAGAGGCCGAGGTGATTGACCTTCGTTCGGTACGCCCTATTGACTACAAAGCCATTGTTGAGTCTGTAAAGAAAACCAACCGTCTGGTGGTGGTGGAAGAAGCGTGGCCGTTGGCCTCTATCTCTTCGGAGATTGCTTTCCACGTGCAGCACAACGCGTTTGATTACCTGGATGCCCCGGTGAAACGCGTTACCTGCCGCGACGTTCCGCTTCCGTACGCCCCAACGTTGATTGAGGCTTCTTTGCCTAACGTGAAGCGCGTGATTCAAGCCGTGAAAGACGTTACGTACGCAAAAGCGTAGTTCATCACACAATAAACCACTAGAGCCGACCTTTATAGAAATGGTCGGCTCTTGCTTTTACAGGTGTTTTAGGCCTGTTTTCGTCAAAAGCCCCTTTAAACAGGATGATTCAGAAATATTTCAGAACCTTAATGGCAGCGGCTGTTTTACTCACGGGAACCCTGGCCGCATGTAACGAAACCTCAGAATTGCAGGAAGTGGTGCTGCCCGTTCCGGCCGAGGAAACCGCTGGCTTCCCCAGAGTTCCGGTGAAAGTAGACACCACGCTTACGCTCAGAGTGCTCTACCGGCCCGCCAACGGTTGCGGCCGGTTCTCCCGCGTAGATTCCGTGAAATCCACCCAGCAGACAGACATCCGGATTTTCGCCGCTTACCCCGCAGACGACCAGGAAGCCATCTGCGCCGACATCGCCAAACTGGTGCCCCTCACGTTCCGGTTCAGCACCACCACGCCAGGCATCCATCGTTTCCGTTTCTGGCAGGCAGACAACACGTATTTGCTGGATTCCGTAGAGGTGAAGTAGGAAATACCACTACTAACAAAGGTCTCCGTTTTGGCGCTGTTTTTAGAAAAACAGCGCCAAAACGGAGACCTTTGTTTTGCTCCTTCTGTTAGGTTATCCTTTCGTAGGATTGATGCGCCTTGGAAGGCCAGAACCCACCCCTACCCCTCTGAGGAGGGGAATACGCCTTTGCCGGGGATAGGAATGCGTGTAAGAGAAGGCACGGCCTGGTCTCTACAAGTACTTTCTCCATTTCCAGTCTTTCCCGAGCGCGCCTCGCTTTTGGCCATAGAAAGACATCAGCTAAGAGGAATAAACAGTTCAGGCCGAAAGGGCAGTGCGAGAGGGGAAGGCGCGGCCCCGCGGCCGTGAGCGCATACCGCCAAAGATGAAACAACACAGCACCTGCACCCACGCAGAATGCGGATAAGCCAAGGGAACAGCAAACCGCATGCACAAACTAATCACTCTACAAAAGCCAAGGCTAAAAAGGAACCAATAGAGCTATGAATCAGGCTAAAGTAAGACGGGCGATGTAATGGTCGTCTTCTTCCCGGAGGAGCAACTCGGCGGTGAAACCCGCTTCTTCGGCGTATTGCTGGAGCAGGTCGAAATCTATAAAAAGCCAGGGAAAAGGTTCGCTTCTCTCCTGTCCAAACTCCATCATGTAGGTAAGTTCGCCGTAGTAGGCACCGTTCAAATCCAGCAGCACAGAACCGTCTTCCTCTTCATAAAGGTACAGAATGTCTGAAGACTCTAACAGGATCTGTCCGCTGGGGGCGAGCCATTTTTTACAGGTGGCAAGAAACCGCGGCAAACCGTCCAGGGTGCCGGCCAGGCCTATCCCGTTCATGAGCAGCAACAGCGTGTCATGGGGGGTTGGCGAAAGGGTGAAAAAATCGCCGGGCAAGACGTTTTTAACGCCCCGGGCTTTCTGCACCTCCACGGCCCTGGCCGATATTTCCAACGCGGTGACTTCTACCCCTTTTTCCTGCAGGGCCAAGGCATGGGAACCGGCCCCGGCGCCAATGTCCAGCACCCGTCCGTGGGCGGCAGAGAGGGCAACCTGTTCCCGTTCGGGCATTTCTGAGAAAGCCCTGAACAGGTAGGCGACCGGTAGTTCATCGGCTTCCATCTGGTCTGAGTAAACCGTGATGGCGGCCTCTTTGTTTCCTTCCCAAAAGGCTTTGATGGCGCCTCCCATTGGGTCTGGTGTCTCTAACATGTTGCGGTTTTTTTTGAAAAGCCAAAAATACACATTCTGGGGCAGCCCTGTTCAACAATTGAACTTCTAAGCTTACTAACGGGAATGGGTGATAATTCTCTGGCTTTACCAAGGTATGGGGAACATTCATCCAAAAGAGGCCATAAATAGAAATAATCCAAAGAAATATTAATCTAACTTTCAGGTAAAGCAGCACTCAAACTAGCTGATTTGGCCTTGTTTAGCTTAGCTGGGGCCGTTTCTTATTTTACCCGGCACAGGTAAACCGAAGCGCCTTCTTAGTGGATAAAGCCCAGAATCCTTATCTTTGAGCTTTATGCTAGATTCCTCGTCCTCTTTGCACAGAGATCAAACCTATGAAACTAATCTCCACCATCTATACCGTCATCGGGTTGATATTGGTTATGTTCTGCATTGTCACTATGGGATATATCCAACAAACCCGCAAGGTCAAGAAAAGCATTGAAGATGTTTTGTACACTTCCAGCATTATACGGGAGGCCGAACGCGCGCAGAAGTTGCTCCTAGATCTGGAGACGGGTTTGCGCGGCTATCTGCTGACCGGCCAAAAACCTTTTCTGAAACCTTATCTGGAGGGACAGATAGATTTTGAACGCAGCATCAACCACCTTGATTCTCTGACCAAAGCCTCCCCGGCACAAAACAAGCAGATTCAACTCATCCGCCATGATGCCCAATTATGGCTGGGAACGTTTGCCCTGCCATTGCTGGAAAACAAAACCGACGTTCAGGTAAGCGCCCAGAACAGAACATTGTACGATTCCCTGTTCACGGCCACAGCGCAACAGGGCACGGGCAAGAGCATCATGGACAGGGCCCGCCAGCGTTTTGACCAGATCAAGCAAGAGGAGGAGCGCATCAAAAAAGACCGGTTAGCGGAGATGAATGCGTCTCTTTTCAGGACAAACGAAATTGCCGTGGGGCTTACGTTCCTCTCTGTGCTGGCGGGAAGTTTCATGGCCTATTTATTGGGAAACACCATTAAACGGCGGTTCAGGCGCATGAACAACCTGGCCCACAGCATTGCCCAGGGAGATTACAGCGTTTCTTTGGTAGACAGGCACAATGATGAGATCAGCAGCCTGACCAGATCACTGAACAAGATGGCCAGACAGTTGCAGAACAGTTTCAACCACCTCACCAAAACCAACAACGAACTAGACCAGTTTGCCTACGTGGTTTCGCATGACCTGAAAGCCCCCCTGCGGGCCATCAACAACCTGGCCGAGTGGATTGCCGAAGACCTGGTCACCGATGAGCCCGACATTAAGAAGAACCTGTCTATCTTGCGCAGCCGGGTGCATAGAATGGAAAACCTGATCAACGGAATTCTGGCCTATTCTAAGGTAGGAAAGCAGGTATTGCCCTCCACCAGTTTCTCTGCGCAGGAAGTGGTAAAGGAAACCCTGGAGAACCTGTCCCCGCCTGACACGTTTCGCATCCACACCCCGGCCGTTCTGCCCACCATTACCGGTGAACGCACCCTTTTCTATCAGGTTATGTCAAATCTGCTCAGCAATGCGTTCAAGTACCACCACACCCAGCACGGCAACATTGAGATCAGAGCTAAGGTATTGCCAGATTTCTATCAGTTTGAAGTGCAGGATGACGGGCCGGGAATTCCCAAGGAATACCAGGCAAAAGTCTTCGGGATTTTTCAAACCATGGAAGCCCGCGACGTGAAAGAAAGTACCGGCGTGGGGCTTTCCATTGTCAAAAAGATTGTGGAAGAAAAAGGCGGCCAGGTCTGGATTGAATCTGAGAAAGGGCAAGGCACCACGTTCCTGTTTACCTGGCCCAAGGTTCCGGTTACAAGTCTCACTTCAATTCCCTTACAGCCATGATGCCCCCTGAGCAGACCTGTGAACAGCAACTGGAAGCCCTCAGAAAGGAATTTGAGGAATTCGCCTACATTGTATCGCATGATTTGAAAGCGCCGCTGCGGGCCATCAACAATCTCTCGGCCTGGATTGGCGAAGACTTGGGCGAAAACCAGGAGCCCGAGGTTCAGAACAATCTGCAATTGCTCCAGAACCGCACCCAGCGCATGGAACGCATGATCAACGGGTTACTGGAATACTCCAGAGTTTCCAGGCAAGATCTGGAAGTGCAGGAAGTGTCCGTAGAGGCAATGGTACAGCGGCTGGCGGGTGCCTTCCCACAAAGCCAAACCCTGGAAGTCCACCCTTCGCACTTGCCCACCTTCAAAACCTACGCGAAGAAACTGGAGACGGTGTTTCAGCAGTTACTCCAGAATGCCGTTACGTTCAATGAGCAGGAAACCCCAGAGGCCTGGATAGAAGCCCAGGAGCAGGCAGACGCCTTTGTTTTCAAAGTGAGGGACAACGGGATAGGCATCCCCGCCGAGGCACAGCCAAAAGTGTTCAACATCTTTTTCACGGTGCAGCCCAAAGACCGGCACGAAACCCTGGGGGTTGGTTTGGCCATTACCCGTAAGATCATTCAGTTTGTGGGCGGTTCCATCTCCGTGCAGTCTACGCCGGGGCATGGCACTGATTTTATGTTCACCTGGCCCAAAACAATATAGCGGCTCCCGGCCATTTATACGTATAAGAAATTCATTTAAAAAATTCCCCGGCAAACGAACAAGCTCCCCATGGGAAGAAGAGCGTTGGCCTGTTATCTGGTTAGAAGCAAACATGGAAGAAAGAGAAGTAACCATTTTACTGGTGGAAGACGACGAGGTAGACATCATGAATGTGCAGCGCGCCTTCAAAAAAAACAATATCACCAATCCGCTGCTTGTTGCCCATAATGGGCTAGAGGCGTTGGAAATGCTTAGATCAGGCGTTATTCCCATGTCCCCCATCATTATTCTGGACATCAACATGCCCAAGATGAACGGCATAGAGTTTTTGCAGGAACTCAGGAGTGACCCAGACCTGAACCGGATCAGCGTCTTTGTGATGACTACCTCCAACGAAGACAGTGACAAAATCAATGCCTACAACCTCAATGTGGCGGGTTATATTCTCAAGCCGCTGTCCTTTGAGAAATTCCTGACCTCGGTAGCCACCTTAGATAAGTACTGGAAACTGTGCGTTAGGCCCTGAAAAGAGCCTGAAAACTTCTTTTTTTAACATTCCCCTGCCATTCATCTTCTATTAAATATTACATTGAAAACAAAGCAAGCCCATATTCTCCTTGTGGAGGATGATCCGCAGGATGTTGCCTCTACCAAACGTGCCTTTCTGTCGCAGGGCATTGATAACCCCGTCCATGTGGCCCCTTCCGGCAAAGTGGCGCTGGACATGCTGCAAGGGAGAGGAAGACCGGCCCTGGATCCAATTCCCCGCATTATCTTACTGGACTTGGATCTGCCCGAAATGAGCGGGCTGGATTTTCTGACGGCCCTCCGCAAAGATCCTTTGCTCAAAGCCTGCAGTGTGTTTGTCATTACCGGCCAGAGCACCCCAAAGGATCTTTTACAGGCCTATGACCTGAATGTGGCCGGTTATATTGTAAAGCCCATTCAGTACACGTCTTTCGTAGATATCATTGCCACGCTTAACTCTTTCTGGAATTTAATTGAACTCCCCAACTAACCTCGCCCCTACAGAACCCGCGGTAAAGCTTCTCATTGTGGATGACGATGAGGTAGACCGGATGATTATACAACGGTCACTGAGAACGGCCCGGGTAGAAGCTTCCATCAAAACCGCCGCCCTGGGAACTGATGCGCTGACTGCCTTGGAGCAGGAAACGTTTGATTTCATTTTCATTGACTTCATGCTGCCCGACATGAACGGCCTGGAACTTCTGCAGGAGATACGGGAAAAGGGTATTACCACCCCGGTATTGATTGTGACCTCCCAGGGCGATGAGCGCATAGCCGTGGAAGCCATTAAAACCGGGGCCTCAGACTATCTGCCCAAGACCTTGCTCACCCCCGAAGGCATCTCCAAAAGCATCAGGTCGGCCATCCGGCTGCACAGAATAGAACAGGAGCGGCTGCAGACCCAGGAACAACTGGCCAACACCCAGAAGCAACTGGAAACCGTTATCAACGGCGCCCCCATTATCCTCTGGGCCACTGACCAGAACGGCATCTTCACCATGACGCGCGGCAAAGGGGTTTACCTTATTGGCAAAGAAGAGCATGAATCTGTAGGCCTTTCCATTTTTGACGTTTACCAGGACTACCCCAGTATTACCAAATGCGTCCACCACACGTTAAAGGGGCACAAAGCCATGTGCACGGTGAACATCAAAGGCGTCTGGTTTGACTGCCTTTTTCTGCCGTTAAGAAGTGCCACCAATGAGATGAACGGCATTATTGGCGTGTGCTACAACATATCTGAGCGCATCCAGATTGAAGAGGAGCTGAAAAGGGCCAAAGACGAAGCCCTGAGCATGGCGCAGGTGAAAGAGCAGTTTTTGGCCAACATGAGCCACGAGATCAGAACGCCCATGAACGGTATTCTGGGTTTAACCGAAATTTTGGCAAAAACCCCCTTAAACGAAGAACAAAAAGAATACCTGCAGGGCATCCATACCTCGGCCAATAACCTGATGGTGATCATCAATGATCTGCTTGATTTCTCAAAGATAGAGGCCGGTAAAATCACGTTTGAGGTCATCCCCTTCAACGTACAGCAATTGGTCAAACAACTGCTGGATGTGCTGGAGATAAAAGCCAGGGAACGGCAAAACACCTTGAAGATTCTCTTTGACCAAGACATTCCGCCCTTGGTGGAAGGCGATCCGTTCCGGCTGGGGCAGATCCTCAACAACCTTCTGGGAAACGCCATCAAGTTCACCCAGCAAGGCACCGTGCGGCTGAATGTGGAGGTAATTGCCCAGGCAGAAAACCAGTTGCAGCTTGAATTCACCGTGCAGGATACCGGCATTGGCATCCCCGAAGAGAAACTGGATACCATCTTTGAGAAATTCACCCAGGGCAGCAATGACACCACCCGCAAGTTTGGCGGTACCGGGCTGGGCCTTTCCATTGCCAAAGAACTGGTGGAGGCGCAGGGCGGCCATATTACGGTGGAAAGCAAAGTCAACCAGGGCAGCACCTTCCGTTTTGTGCTTCCTTTTCAGAAAATAGACGCAAAACCAGACCAAACCCTCCCCTCCCCCCCGCTCCCAAGCCCGCCCCTCCACGTACTCCGGAACGCCCGGGTCTTACTGGCCGAAGATAATCTGGTGAACCAGATGCTGGTATCCAAGGTACTGCGCGACCAGGAGGTGGAAGTGACCATGGTCAATGACGGAAAGGAAGCCCTAGACCTGCTGGCCCAGGAACCGTTTGACCTTATCTTGATGGACATGCAGATGCCCGAGGTAGACGGATATGAGGCCATGCAGCACATACGCGAGCACATGCCCGCCCATAAACACATTCCCATCATTGCCTTAACGGCGCACGCCTCTCAGGGCGAGTTCAACCGATGCCTGGCCTCCGGGGCCAATTCCTATATCTCCAAACCGTTCAAAGAAGAGGAACTGCTCCAGGAGATTGCCACTTTGCTTCAGGCCAAAGCCCGGGTAAAACCTACCCCCTCGCCAGTTTCCCCGCCAAGGGAAGTAGAGATAGACCTTACCTATCTGGAAAGCTTCGCGAACGGAAACACTGAGTTCATGCGCGACATTCTCAAGCTGTTCATTGAGCAGACGCCGCGTCTGGTGCAGGAGTTAGCCAAGGCCGTTTCGCGCTTTAATTGGGCCGAGGCCCGAACCATTGCCCACAAGATCAGGCCCTCCATCTCGTTGGTGGGCATCCAGCAATTGGAGGACTTAAACAACACCATTGAACACTCTGCCCAGAACCGTACCCATTTAGATCAACTACCGGCACTAGTAAACCAGTTGGTCACTTTGGTTGATCGCTCCATTGAACAGTTAAAGCACGAACTGGAGCATCTGCAAGGCAAACCGGTATAAAATAAATCTGCTTGGTTTTCAGGCCGATTTTAAGAAATTAGCCTAAAAACCAAGCCAATAAAAACCCACGCCATGAACACGCAACTTCAAACCCTTTTTCAGCAGCTGGAAAAACAGCGGGAAAAATTCAGTTCATGGGTGGCGAACGCTCCGGCTTCTGCGCAGCACCAGCAACCTGCCCCAGACCAATGGTCGGCGGCGCAGGTGCTGTACCATTTAGCCCAGGTAGACAAACAGGTGGTAGCGGCCTTGGAGAAGCGAGTGGCCAGCGGCAAACCCCTGCGGCCGCTTCGCTGGAGTACCCGTTTCAGGTCTGTTTTACTGAATCTAGCCCTAAAACTGCCTATCAGATTCAAAGCCCCGGCCGCCGTGCGTGACGTTCCAGACCAGGTGCAGGTGGCCCAGGTCATTACCCAGTGGCAAGAGACAAGGGCGCGGCTTCATGCGTTTCTCGCGTCTTTTCCAGAAGGTCAGCTGAACAGAGAGGTCTTTTTCCATCCCCGTTCCGGGATGATCACCCTGCCCCAAACGCTCCGCTTTCTGCTAGAGCACACCCACCACCACCGAAGACAGATGCGGAGGCTTCTTTCCTAGCTCTCCTTGCGTATCTTTGCAGCCCTTCTGCCGGGAAACGGCGTACATACTCATTCAACCGTAAACTTGCCCATGGCTGACTCAACCCCGTCCAAAGAAAACTTCATGCGCGAAGCCATCCGGCTTTCCGTTGAGAAAATGAAGGAAGGCAAAGGCGGCCCCTTTGGGGCCGTGGTGGTGAAAAACGGCGAGATCATTGCCCGGGGCTTCAACAACGTCACCTCCAGCAACGACCCCACGGCCCACGCTGAGGTAGACGCCATCCGGAAAGCCTGCCAGGTGCTGGGCACCTTCCAACTCACCGGCTGTGAGCTCTACACCAGCTGCGAACCCTGCCCCATGTGCCTGGGCGCCATCTACTGGGCCCGGCCCGACAAAGTGTACTATGGCAACACCAAAGCAGACGCCGCCGCCGTCGGGTTTGACGACGCCTTCATCTACGAAGAACTGGAACTCCCCCTCCACTCCCGCTCCCTTTCCATGGAACAGCTCCTGCACCACGAAGCCCTAGAAGGATTCAAAGAATGGGAAAAGCACGAAGGCCGTACGGAGTATTAGCGGTTGGCTAGGGCTGTGGAGGTTGAGCAGCTGAGCCCCACCCCAGACAAATAGAAACACCTGGTATGAATATTCAGTATCTTTGGGTAGAAGAAAACAACAATGGCTGAGTTCACGGAAAGATACATCAACCCGTTCACCGACTACGGTTTCAAGAAGCTGTTCGGGGAAGAGCCCAACAAGGATTTGCTGCTGGACTTCCTGAACGTGCTCCTGCAGGAGGAACAGGGCGAAATCATAGACTTAACGTACCTGAAGAGCGAACACCTGGGAACGGGCGAACTGGACAGGAAAGCCATCTTCGACCTGTACTGCGAGAACGAGAGAGGCGAGAAGTTCATCGTGGAGCTGCAGAAGACCAAGCAGAACTTCTTCAAGGACAGGACGGTCTACTACTCCACCTTCCCCATCAGGGAGCAGGCCAAGCGGGCCGACTGGAACTACGAGCTGAAGGCGGTCTACACCATCGCCATCCTGGACTTCGTGTTCGACGAGGACAAGCAAGACCCCGCCAAGTTCCGGTATGACATCAAACTCTCTGACACCGAAACAAAAGAGGTGTTCTACGACAAACTCACCTTCATCTACCTGGAGATGCCCAAGTTCAACAAGACCATTGAGGAGCTGGAGACCAGGTTTGACAAGTGGCTGTACGTGATCCGGAACCTGAACCGGCTGGACAAGGTGCCCGAGAAGCTGCGGGAACGGGTCTTCGAGAAGCTGTTTGAGACGGCCGAGATAGCCAAATTCACCCCAGAACAGATCCGCTCCTACGAGGACAGCCTGAAGTATTACCGCGACATGAAGAACTCGCTGGACACCGCCAGGGAAGAAGGATTGTTGGAGGGAATAGAGAAGGGAATAGAGAAGGGAATAGAAAAAGGAATAGAAGAAGGGAAGATGGTGGTAGCCGTTGAAATGATAAAGGCGAAGGAGCCTCTTGAAAAGATAATGCGGTTCACAGGTCTGTCACGTGAGCAAGTGGAGGAACTGAAAACAAACCAGCGTAACCACTCCTGAAAAGCGTAGAAACGCATTCATCAGCCCATGATGTTGGATTGCTGATTGTTGGATTGCTGATTGTTACCGACGGTGAGTTGCCTTTCTAATTAAAAATCTGTAAGCGCGCGTTTGTAACGCGTGCTTACAGATGCTGGGTAGTCTGGAGGCTACCCTCGTTGCCCGGCAGCGAAAACGGCATTACTGGTCTACTCCCTGGGCACCAGAACCAAAAGCTGGCCTCTTCGCCGTACCTCTTTTGACCCACTTTCCAGAAAAGAAGCCCAAAACCAACATAGCCTTGTAGTGACTTCTGCCGTAGTTAAAAGCTCAACCTAAGCTTTACCCTATGGAAAAGAATGTCCCCACCTACCTGAGCTTCCTGGCCATTCTGCTACTGTTCGGTTGCGGCGGCGGCAACACAGACTCCAACGTGCAAGCCCCCGGCGGCGAGAAAACCACCAAAACCAAAGTGCTGGAAGCCGGGGCCGATGTGCTGCAAAAGAAAACCCCGCTCTCCAAAATAGATGCCTACCTCAACGGGTTCCACTTCTACAACGGCAACCTGGAGGGACAGATGGAAGCCCACCACTACGTGACCCAACTCAACGAAGACCTGCACCAGGCGCTCATGTATGACGGCAACGGCGAGAATGCCAAACTGATGGGTGTGGAGTACATCATCTCTGAGAAACTCTTCAAAACCCTGCCCCTGGAGGAACGCAAACTCTGGCACAGCCACCACTACGAAGTCAAATCAGGGGAGCTGATTGCGCCCGGAATTCCGGCCGTGGCCGAGCATGAGCTGATGGAGAAACTGGTGAGCACCTACGGCAAGATCTTCCACACCTGGCACACCGACCGTGATTTGGAACTTCCGCTGGGCAGCCCCATGCTCATGATGGGCTTCACCAAAGACGGCCAACTGAACCCAGAACTGCTGGCCGACCGGGACAAACGCTTCAACGTCTCCACGGCAGAAAAACGGAAACAGCGTGCAGACATTCCCCTGCTTACTGTAGTGGAAGGCGCTAATGCCTGGGAAAAAGGCGACGTGCGCCAACTACAGTTCACGAACAAATACGAGGCCCCCGAGCACCAGCACTAGCGTTTTAGGCCTACTTTCCCAAAAACAGCCTCAAAACGAAAGGCCCACCCCAATTTGGAGCGGGCCTTTCTATGAATCAAGCGGTTAGTCCACTAATAACTCATAACCAACCACTACACTACTATCGTTTTCCCATCATGCTGCCCAGCTTGGCCAGACCGCCTTTGGTGCCGGCCATCTTGTTCATGCTCTTCATCATTTTGCGCATGTCATTGAACTGCTTCATGAGGTTGTTTACCTGCTGAATGGTAGTGCCGGAACCCTTCGCAATACGGTTACGGCGGCTGCCAGAAATCATATCTGGGTTCTGGCGTTCTTCCTTGGTCATGGATTTGATGATGGCTTCAATCGGGGCGAAGGCGCTTTCGTCAATGTCCACGTCTTTCAGCATTTTGCTCACACCGGGGATCATGCCCACCAAGTCTTTGATATCGCCCATCCGCTTGATTTGCTCCAACTGCGACAGGAAGTCATCAAAGTTGAACTGGTTTTTACGGATGTTCTTGTTGATACGCTTGGCCTCATCCTCGTCAAAGGTCTGTTGCGCACGCTCTACCAACGAGATGACGTCTCCCATGCCTAAAATACGCTGGGCCATCCGGTCTGGGTAGAACAGGTCCAGGGCTTCCATTTTCTCGCCGGTAGAGATGAACTTGATAGGTTTCTCCACTACGGCTCTGATGGAAAGAGCGGCTCCACCACGGGAATCACCGTCCAGTTTGGTCAACACCACGCCGTCAAAGTTAATGCGCTCGTTGAAGGTTTTGGCGGTGTTCACGGCATCCTGCCCCGTCATGGAATCTACCACAAACAAGGTCTCAGTAGGTCTAATGGCCTCCTTGATGTCATAAATCTCCTGCATCATCGCCTCATCCACGGCCAGACGACCGGCGGTGTCAATGATGACCACTTTCTTGCCGGTGCGCTTGGCGTGCTCCACGGCATTACGGGCAATAGAAACCGGGTCTTTGGATTCGCGTTCGGCGTAGAAGTCTACCCCAACTTGCTCGGCCAAGACGTTCAACTGGTCAATCGCGGCGGGGCGGTACACGTCGCAGGCAGCTACCAGAACGCCTTTGCCTTGTCTTTTCAGGAAATTAGCCAGTTTACCGGTGAAGGTGGTTTTACCGGAACCTTGCAGGCCGGCAATAAGCACAATCGCGGGCGAGCCGTTGATGTTGATGTCCTGCTTCTCGCCACCCATCAACTCGGTGAGTTCTTCGTGCACAATCTTTACCATCAGTTGGCCCGGCGAGACGGCAATCAGCACGTCGCGGCCCATGGCCTCGTCCTTGATTTTGTCGGTCACGGTTTTGGCCACCTTGTAGTTCACGTCGGCGTCCACCAGGGCGCGGCGCACTTCTTTTATGGTTTGGGCGACGTTGATTTCAGTGATGCTGCCCTGGCCCTTCAGGGTTTTAAAGGCACGGTCTAGCTTGGTACTTAAATTCTCAAACATGTGGGATATATGACTGAGTGAATTGTTTTTCAGTGAGTGACAAAGACAAAAATACGCAGAATTTGCGGAAGTTCACCATCTTTTAGCCGCAGGTACGTATATTCGGACTTGACTATACAAGAACGCGGCGTCAGCTGTTTTGGCCCTGTTTTACCTGAAACACCCTAGAAACAGATTCCGTTCGTTCTCTAGTATCCATCACCTGAAGATAAGAAGCCCTTGAAATCACCTGTCGCCCCAACTCCGCAGCCCGCTTTGTTGATTACCTATTACTGGCCGCCTTCGGGCGGGGCCGGCGTGCAGCGGTGCCTCAAGTTTGTGAAGCACCTGCCCGAGTTTGGCGTGACTCCCACCGTGATTACCGTTGACGCGCAGCAGGCTTCTTACCCGGTGCTGGATTCTTCGCTGCTCTTGGAGGTTCCCTCATCGGTGCAGGTCATCCGGACGGCAACGCGGGAGCCTTTTGAGTTCTACAAGAAAATCACGGGCAAGAAAGACATCCCCTTCGGCGGATTTGCCAATACCGGGCAGGAAACCTGGAAGCAGAAGCTCTTCAAGTTCCTGCGCGGCAACCTGTTCATCCCAGACCCGCGCGTGGGCTGGAACCGCTACGCCTACGCCGCCGCCCAGAAAGTACTGAAAGAGCAGCAAGTAAAGGCCGTGATTACCTCCAGTCCGCCCCACTCCACGCAATTAATCGGGCTGAAGCTAAAACAAAAGTACGGCTTGCGGTGGATTGCCGACATGCGCGACCCTTGGACGGACATCTATTACTACGCCGACCTGAACCACACGGCCCTGGCCCAAAGGCTAGACGCCAAATACGAGAAAGAAGTACTGGAGCACGCCGATGCTGTGGTGGTGGTTTCTGAGGACATGAAACGCCTGTTTCTGAATAAGTCCACCACCATCAACCCGAAGAAAATCCACGTCATCCCCAACGGGTATGATGAAGCCGATTTCGTGCATCCGTCCATGCCTTCTTCTGAGGAGTTCGTCATCACCTACACCGGCACGCTCACCGAGGCGTACAATGTTATCGGCTTTTTCCAGGCCATTTGCGAGGCCATGACTAAAAACCCTTTGATGCGCTATCGCCTTCGGTTTGTGGGGAAAGTCTCGGCGGAAATCAGAAAACAGATTGAGGAAGCCGGTTTGCCCCTGATTACCGAGTACATTGACTACGTGCCGCACGAGGCATCCATTAAGTACCTGATGGCCAGCACCGTGTTGTTCATGGCCATTCCAGACGTGGAAAATAACTTCGGGATTCTGACCGGCAAACTATTTGAGTACCTGGCCGCGAACAAACCCATCATCTGCATCGGCCCGCTCCACGGCGACGCCGATAAGATTCTGGACGAATGCGGCGCGGGCCGCGTGTTCCACTACTCCGGCTATGACCTCATGGTCGATTACCTCATGCAACTGAGCAAATCCTGGAAAATCAATCCCAATCTGGACTTGCCCATCATCAACTACACCCAATACTCCCGCCGTTCCCTCACTGAGCAATTGGCGAAGTTGATTATGGAATAACATCGGGATAATGTATTAATTGTAGGGGCAATCCCTTGTGGTTGCCCTTCACGCATATTTGTCATCATGCACACCAAGGGCAACCACAAGGGATTGCCCCTACATTCCGCAAATACTCTATCGGTGCAAGCCCTCTTTGACTACGTGCTCTTCCATTTCAAGCAGGTCTATCAATTGCCAGAGCCGTTGGAAATGAGCTATGGAATAGACCGGCGCAGCCGCGTGCAGATAACCAAGACCACATCAGACTTCTTCGCCCAAAAACAGCCGCAACCGGAACGCCTCATCTGGAAAGACTGGCACGGCACTTCCCTGCCTTTGCTTTTTGACGTTTCTTCAGAAAAAGACTGGTATACCGAAGATGCGCAGGGAAAGGTGCTGGTGCACGAAGACCTTATTGCTAATGCGTTTTACTTTCTGAGTGGCTGGCAAGAGTATCACAGTACTACCCACGATGAGTTCGGCCGTTACCCGTTTGCGGCTTCCCTCCAGGCCAAGCATGGGTTTGTGACGAAACCGGTGGTGAATTACTATTTCGATATACTGAAAGAAGCGGTAGAGTTAGCGTACGGGCAAAAGGTGGAACTACGAGATTGGAACGGAAAACCCTTTGCCACGTGCCTCACCCATGACATTGATTATTGCCAAAGCGCCTGGAAAGTAGCCGGTAAACCTGCTTTGCAGCAAGGGAACATCGGTCGTTTTCTTTATTTGGCCTGGCGGAAAGCGAAGGGAAAAGATGCCTGGTACAACTTTGACCAAGTGCAGCAGGAACTACAGAAACGCAACGCCTCCGCCACCTTCTTTTTCCTGCCGGAACACGCCAAATCCCAGGGTTACCCCAACGCTGACTATGACGTACTCTCACCCAGACTTCAGGCAGAAATAAGGCGTTTACGAGCAAACGGCCATGAAATAGCCCTCCACGGAAGTCACGGCAGCGGCACCAACGCACATCAACTCCGCCGCGAAAAAGCCAAACTGCCAACTCAATTACAGGGGAACCGTTTCCACTATCTTCGGTTTGACCCGGCCCACTCTCCTGCCCTGCTGGAAGAACTGAATTTCAGGTATGACAGCAGTCTGGGTTTTCCGGAGCACTTTGGGTTTAGGAACAGCTACTGCCATCCGTTCCGTTTGTTTGATTTCAAGAACAGAAGAATGACGCAGACGTGGGAACTGCCGCTGAACCTGATGGACATCACCCTCAACCATCCCAAATACCTGCAATTCTCTCCGGCAGAGGTAATGCCGACCATTACACCCATGCTGGAGGAAATCATCCGTTTCCAGGGTGTTTTCACGCTTTTGTGGCATAACGAGAACTTCACCCCTTACGGGTTGGCGGGCGGACTGCAGATGTTCCGAGACATCACGGAATTTGTGCAGGCCAAGGGCACGGCCTTTCTCCCTCTGCACACGGCGGTCGCTTTGTCGGAAAAGATTTAGAACATCGGCGAAGCCAATTTTCCGGCGCATAGCGGAAGCCATGGCAGAAGCTGCTATTTTTGCTTTTCGGGCGAAGGCTGTTTTGCACCTGTTTCCGGTGAAACAGCCCTTAAACGCCTGTGCACTCCATGGATGTTATCCGCAAGCAAGGATTCCTAAATACTATTATCTCCTACGCCGGGATGGTCATTGGGTATGTGAACCTGGTGCTGCTCTTCCCGGTGCTCATTCCAGATGCTGATGAGCTGGGCCTGACCCGCTTTCTGGTATCGGTGGCGGCAATCTATTCGCAGTTTGCGGCGCTGGGCTTCACCAACATCAGCGCCAAGTACTTCCCCTATTTTAGAGACCGCGACAAAAAGCACCACGGCTTCCTGTTTCTGATGTTGGCTATTCCGCTGCTGGGTTTTGCGGTGGTGACGGGCCTATTCATGCTGTTAAAGCCGACGGTGGTGGATTACTTCGGAAAAAACTCGCCGCTTGCCGTAGAGTACTACTATTACATTATCCCGCTCAGTTTCTTCACGCTCCTGTTCATCCTGCTGGATGCCTACCTCCGGTCTTTGTACAAGACGGTGGTACAGTCGTTCCTGAAGGATTTTCTGGAGCGTATTCTCATGCTGGCGGCGGTGCTCTGCTATGCCTGGGGCTGGGTCGATTTCCAGTGGTTTTTGGTCATTTTCATCGGGGCCAACTCCGCCATTTCGCTTATCAGTATTGTGTATCTGCTGTGGCTGCGGCAGTTTTTCGTGACGCCAAACAAGGGTATGTTCCAGGTGGTACGCATGAAGGAGGTGGTGCAGTATGGACTCTATTCCTTCATGGGCAACGTGTCCTCGTCCATCATCAGCTTCATTGACCAAGCCATGATTGCGCACTACCTGGGGCTGGACGGCGTGGCGTATTATACCACCGGCTATTTCATCACCTCGGCCATCATGGTACCCTCTAGGGGGCTGAACAAAATCGCCTCACCGCAGGTGGCGGATTTCTTCAAGTCCGGGAACATGACCGGCCTGGCGAAGCTCTACAAGAACATGACCCGGGTGAACATGGTGGTGGGCTTTCTGCTGTTTCTGGGAATCTGGTGCAACGTGGACAACATCTTCGCGCTCATGCCCAAAGACTTCAGCCAGGGCCGCTACGTGATTCTGTTCATGGGCCTTTCGCGCCTGTTTGACCTGGCCACCGGCATTAACGGCATGATTCTGCTTACCTCCAACAAATACCGCTACGACCTATACTTCAACCTGCTCATGATGGCCTTGGTGGTGTACACCAACTACCTGCTCATTCCGCCCTACGGCATCAGCGGGGCGGCCTTCGCTTCTATGGTGGTCTTCATCATCTACAACTTCTTCCGGGTGCTGCTGGTGGCCAAATTCTTCAAGATGCAGCCTTTCGGGTGGGATTCCCTGCTGATTGTAGGGATATCATCTCTCGCCTTTGGCGCTTCCTGGTTGTTGCCTCAATTGCCCCATCTGCTCCTGGACATTGCGGTACGGTCTATTCTGATTACAAGCGTGTACGGCGGGTTGATGGTAGCCCTGAAAGTATCGCCGGAACTGAACAACGGCATCCGGAAAACGCTGGTGCGATTTGGTTTTGGCGAAGCGAAGTGGCTGTAGATTAGTTTGCCTTTCGCTCGCCTCTGGCAAGTGAGCAACTTTTGGCCTCTGCCGTTAGAAAGAAGTAGAGCATACCAATTGTACTAGATTGTTGCGTATTTGCATCTATGGCGCGGAAGTTACTTCCGTGACTTTCTGCTTTTCCAAGTCACGGAAGTAACTTCCGCGCCATAGTATGGGATATTTAAAAGTTGCAGAATTGAGTTGTTATTGGCATAACCACAGCAAGGCAGCCGCTGAAAGTAAAAACACTCTCCAAAAGCGAGCGGATGGCCTTACAGTTCTCTTACAAGCTTTTCAGCAGGCTCATCAATTCCCGCTCTCTTCTACGCTCAGGATATTGATTGGCAATGATGGCCCGGGCTTTACGGCCAAGTTCCACTGTATCCTTCGCCGCTAGCGCCTCTTTCAAGACCTGTTCTAACTCTATCACATTCCGGTGCGGCAACACAAAACCGCTGCCTTCGATTAAGTCTGGCATGGCGCCTACGTTGCTTACCACCGGTACACATTCGCACAACATGCTTTCGCTTAAGGCATTCGGGAAGCCTTCAGACATGGAGAGTTGCAGGTAGAAGGCATGCGCGCTGTAGATAGATTTTAGCTCAGCCAAAGGCATTTTGGGGAGCAACACTACGTTATAAGGCTGGTTTGGCAATTTGAAACCAATTGGGGCACCTACAATGGTGAAGGTGGCTTGGGGCAATCTGGCGGCAACTTCCAATATCAAATCAACCCCTTTCAACCTTTGGGTGAAGCGCATGTTGAGACCGGCGCAAACCGTCAGGAAAGAGTTTGGCTGCCGAGTTATAGTTGGCTCTTTCTGCCAAAACGAGGCGTCGTAGCCATTGTAGACCACGGTGTGAGGGGTCTCCAAGTCAGGGCAATGGAACCGGAAGCCCTGGTGCGGAAAATCGTTGGGCTGGTAGGTGTAATCTTGCCACACCAGTTTCTCGTGTACGGGGGCAATATGAGCGGCCAATTGGTACGACCATCGGGCGAAACGGCCTAATAGTGGATTGGCAAAACAACCGTAACCTATACTGGGGAAAGAAACGCAGTCGGTACCACCCGCTACAATCAAGCAGGGTTTACGGGTTAGTTTCCCGAAAAGGGCAGGAAAAAAGGAATGGTACCCGGCAAACATGCAGACCAGCTTTTCGGCTTGCCAGAGGTGGCGCAGTAGGAAAAGTACTTGCTTCAGCCAAACCAGCAGGGTCTGCCACTTTTTGGCGGGCAGAAATCCCTGGTGCCGTACTTCGTATTCCCGCTCCATCAGCCGCAGGTCTTTTACCACGAAGGAGGACTGAGCGGGATAGAAATACAGCAGAACAGGTTTACGCGCGGGCATGGGTCTAATAACAGGGAGAAAAACCTAGAGCCACTTGGAAGATAAATCCTGCAGTTTCAGGTCTACTTTAGACTTTGGTTGCACGGTCTCCGGCACCAGGCGCAGCTTGAGCAAAATCCATTGGTAATCTTCTACCTGGGAGAAAAGCGAGTAGCTTTCCAGTTTGTGCAGGTACAGTCCGGCGGCGTAGGTGTTGCGCAGCAGTTCATCGGTGTGGATGGGTTGGTCTATCACCTGCAACAACTCTGGTTGGTGCTCGCGTACCCACGTCAAATACAAAGGGTGCGGAATGTTGATGGCTATAACTGAATTCTTGTGCAGATGCTGCGCCAACACCTGAAACAAATGCGGGTGCTGTTCCAGCGGAATATGTTCAATCACGTCGGGCAAGACCACAAAGTCAAACTTTTCCGGTCTTTGAAAATCGGTCATGTCTGACACGGCAAACTCCACGTGGTTGAACTGCAGGTTGAACTTGCGGGCCATCTCAACGCTTTTCGGGCTGATGTCTACGGCCAATACTTTCCCCTGCGGCGTCGCTTTCGCGATGAGGTGCGTCACGGTTCCAATGCCGCAGCCAATCTCCAGCACCTTGGAATTGGCTTTCAGGCCGGCCTCCTTCAGGTTCTTCAGAATCGTCCGGTGCCGGATGTGGATGCCTTTCTGGAATTGTTGCTCGGTGTATTCGTCGTAAAAATCAGAAACAGCCATTGTAGTAATTAGGAATTAGATATGAAATCTTTTACAGTATTCTTCAAACCAGGTTTTTGTTTTGTTTCTTCAGAAGCGAATTGCAGATTCGGTATGTCAAGCAAGTTACCTACCAAACTGCTTGAATATCCGAAGTTCGAGTGTTTTGAATCATACGCAATGCCTACTTTAAGTGAACCAACTTTTTCAAACAAATGAGAAACTTCTTTGAATTTGGTTGGCATTATCCACCTAACGCAAATACTGTCATCCCAAGAGCCGAAGTTTATAATCAAAACCTCCGCTTTCTCGAATTCCTCTACCTTTGGTTTATGCGGCTGGTTTATTCTGGTAGTCGCAATTAGGTTATACCCAAATTCTGTATCATATACGGCCTCCAGTACAACAGCACCTCCGTAGTTGCCTGTCTCTAGCTTGAAGGTGATGCAATCTCCTTTTAAAAAGACTGGTTGCCTGATGACTTTCTTCTTTCTCGCCTTAGGTTTCGGTCTTTCTTTTTCAAGATCAGCCAAGAATTTGTCAAGTGCGGCTGACCGCTTTTTGATATCCTTATCTGTGGCTCCCAATTGACCCCATACCTCAAGGTCAGAACCATCTGCAATAATTTGCCTTACCCTTCTAAAAACTTCTCCGTCTAGCTCCTTACATTCCCACTGAGCCTTTGCCAATGCAAACCAGAAGTTATTTCTTTCCTCTGCATCGTTTATCGTTTCACTGTTGTCAGCAATAAGCTTTGCTGAAACTTCCTTAACGCATAGCCCTTCATTGTATAAGTCGAAGAAATCGCCATATATATCAACGAAAGTATCGTTAGAGTAAATAGCTGTGCCCCAGGCTCCCATTCTTTAATTTTCTCTTTTTAAGAGTTGTCTATTACTAGTGAGAAAGCAGAAACCCCTCCCTTTCTAATTCCTAATTTCTTTTAAAGCGTAAATGCGTTCAATAATCTCCACCACTTTGAGGCCTTCCAGGGCGTTGGTGGTGGCGAAGGTCTTGCCTTTGAGGGTATCAATCACGTTCTCGAAGATGAAGTGGTGGTTGGCGGCGCTGCCTTTGTAGTGGCCGTAGTCATTGGCAGGACTGCTGGGCGGCAACTCAGGCATGAAGTAATCCTGCACGTGGCAATATTCCACCTCGTTCATGTACTGTCCGCCTACTTTGATGCTGCCTTTCTCGCCAATGATGGTGATGCTGCTTTCCAGGTTGGTGTCCCACACCGAAGTGGAGTAGTTGAGCGTTCCGGCCCCGCCGTTCATGAAATCAAAGTGGATGAGGCCGCTGTCTTCAAAATCAGTTAAGTTCTGATGGTTGAAATCCATGAACCGGCCGTGGATGTTCTTGATGTCCCCAAAGAGCCAGTACATGATGTCTATGAAGTGGCTGAACTGCGTGAACAAGGTGCCGCCGTCCAGGGCTTGGTTTCCTTTCCAGGTACCGGCTTTATAGTAGCGATTGTCGCGGTTCCAGTAGCAGTTAATCTGCACCAGGTAAATTTCGCCCAGGCGCTTCTCCGAAATCATCTCCTTGAGCCACAAAGACGGCGGACTGTAGCGGTTCTGCATCACGCAGAACACCAGCTTAGACGTTTGCAGCGATTTGTAGATAATGCGTTCGCAGTCGGCTTTGCTCAGAGCCATGGGCTTTTCGCAGACCACATGGCAACCGTTCTCCAGTGCCAGCATGGCCTGCTCGGCGTGGAAACCGTTGGGCGTGCATACGCAGATGACATCGGCCTTGGGGCCGGAAGCCAGGTACGCTTCCATGCTCGGGAAAAAAGGAACGCCCAGGGCTTCCACCTCCGCCTGGCGGGCGGGGTCGGTGTCTACCATGGCTACTAACTCGCCCTCGGGGTGCCGCTCTACCATGGTGGCGTGGCGTTTGCCGATGTGGCCCGCTCCTATTACTGCAAATTTTATCTTCTCTGACATGGAAGTCTCTGGTTCGTTTTTAGCCCGTTTACGAGAAAATAGCCCCGAAACAGGTTTATTGGAAAGCGCGCGCGCTTACGCCTTGAAAAATTGAATGACTGCCTCGGCGATATAGTTTTGCTGCTCCTCCGTCAATTCGGTGTGCATGGGCAGCGAAATCACTTTGCGGCAAAGCGCCTCAGAAACGGGGAAGTCGCCGGCTTTGTAACCAAGATACGCGTAGGCTTCGTGCAAGTGCAACGGCACCGGGTAATATACCATGCTGGGGATTCCTTTATCCTGCAGATACGCTTTCAGCGCATCGCGCTGGTCTGCGGGAACTTGGAGCGTATATTGGTGAAACACGTGGCTGCTGTACGGGGCCAAGGCCGGAATCCTGATTTGGGGCACTTCTGCGAGAAACGCATCATAAACGCCCGCCGCTTTCTGCCGACGATAAATGAAGTCATCCAGTTGGGTGAGTTTTACATCCAGCAAAGCGGCCTGCAAGGTGTCTAACCTAGAATTTACGCCTACGCGCGAGTAGTGGTATTTCTTGTGCTGTCCGTGGTTGGCAATCTGTTGCAGCGTGGCGGCTAAATCTATGTCCTGGGTGAAAATAGCGCCGCCGTCGCCCATGCAGCCCAGGTTCTTGGACGGGAAAAACGACGTGGTGCCGATGTGCCCGATGGTTCCGGCAAAGGAAGTTCCGCCCTCGGCGTCTACGTACTGCGCGCCGATGGCCTGGGCATTGTCTTCAATCACGAACAACTCTTGCGCGATGGCTAAATCCATGATTTCTTCCATGGGCGCGCACTGCCCGAACAAATGCACCGGCATGATGGCCACGGTTTTGTCCGTGATGGCTGCCCTAGCTTTAGCCGGGTCAATACAGAACGTGTCAGGAAGTACGTCCACGAACACCGGTTTCAGGCCCAGCAGCGCAATGACCTCGGCGGTAGCCACGTAGTTGAACGCGGGCACAATCACTTCGCCTCCGGCGGGCAAGTCCAGCGCCATTAAAGCGATTTGCAGGGCATCGGTGCCGTTGGCGCAGGGAATCACGTGGCCCACTTGTAAGTATTGCGCCAGGTTCTGGGCGAAGGTTTTGACCTGGGGCCCATTGATGAAAGCGGTGCTGTCTACCACGGCTTGCATGGCGGCATCAATCTCGGGTTTCAGGCGCTGGTACTGACCTTTGAGGTCTACCATCTGGAGCTGGGTCATGGGTAGTAATGAAAAGACAAATATAAGTTTTGTAACGGGAACCCCTACGCAAGTTCCAGGGAATCTTCCTTGCTCCCACATAAACTCCATTTCAACTAAATTATTAACATAATCCAATTTTCAAACAATCTGCTTTTAATAAAAATGCATGTCTGAAACCTCTATAAATTAATCTCGTTTTATAGACCAGCATTTATTTGGAGATCAAAACAACTACAAGACTATGAAAATGTACCATAACTTAAAAAGACATACGCTGGTAATGGCGGCTTCCTGCACTCTGGGATTTGCGCAATTTTCCTGCAGCAGCACAAGCACTACTACTGCATCTACCGGAGCTTCCTCTGTTGATACTTCCAGTTCCTATACTTCCACCGGAGCTTCCTCAACCAACACTTCCGGTTCAACTGCGGTTAACAGCTCTTATGGGCAAACCAACCAAAGCGCAGGCATGACGAGCTCCAATGCAAGCATCTCAAGCGCAAACGCGGGTATGTCCAGTTCAGATACCAGCAGGTTGGATGGAAGTAAAATCGCCTCTTACACGGCTACTGACATCAGAAAAGCCTACGAAGATTTTGTGGCCCACGTGGAAACCCACAAAGCTGGCTTTAGCAACAATGACTGGGATACCGTGGAGAAATACTGGAGCCAGTTAGATGACCGTAAAAACGCCATCCAAGACCAGTTGAGCGACAAAGACAAATGGGAAATAGCGAAAGCGAAAACCAAATACGTGGCCATGAAAAACGCCAACAAAGCGGGCAACACTGCCAGCAAAGTGGGTTCTGACTTGAAAGAAGTAGGCAAAGACGTTTCTAACAGCAAAGCGGGCGAGGCTACCAAAGAGGTGGGGAAAGATGTAGCCTCGGGCGCTAAAAAAGCCGGAAAAGCAGTAAGTAAAACCGCTAAGAAAGCCGCCAAAAAAGTAGAGAAAGCGGTGGAAGACGAGGAATAATTTGGCTTCTACCATATAAAGTGAAGCAAAAAAGCCTCTCCGTTTGGAGAGGCTTTTTTATGCCCGCTGTTTTAGCCCTGGTTTTACGAAATGAGCCTAAAAACCTGTTACCCCAACTAGTATTTACCTGCTTCCATTGGTTTTCTGGCGTGAGCGGGCGCCAGGCGTACTTTGTGAGATTTGGTATTATTCCCGCAGGTACCTGTCCAGCAACAGGAGCCGGTAAAGGTCAAACAGGCGCAGATTGGGGTTTCTGGAGGTGAGGTTCCGTTTTAGCAGCGGAAACAACCAATTGCTGTTCTCCTGGAAAAGGGTTCCCATTCGCCACTTTTTCAGTTTTCGGTAAGTCTTGAACAGCTTTGTGTCTTCTCCTACATGAAACCAATGGTGCAGCAGCACCAGGTTGTGAAGGGCTTGCTGGGTTTTGAGCAGAAACACATCTGCAGGCTCCAGTCCTACATGCCAGACCGGGTTTTCCAGGTGTAAGACAGGGAGGTTGTCTTGCTTTAAGCGCCAAGCGAACAACGTGTCTTCATGGCCGTAGCCGGTGAGTTCCTTTTGGGGGAAGTACGCCAGAAAGAGGTTTTTGGGCACCAGTAAATTACTGGAGAACACGCGCTGATACGGGGCCTTTTGCCGAACACGGGCAGAGACTTCTTCACGGGCTTTCCCGTATTTCCAGCGCAATTCCAGCCCAGCCGGAGCTTTGTCCTGGTAAGCCACGCCTCCTACGGCAACTCCGTTACCGGCTACAGAAAGGTAGCGCTTCAGGAAATCCTGATGAACGGGCAGCACATCATTGTCCAGGAAAAGCAAGGTTGGGTACTGGGCTTCCTGCGCTAACAAATACCTGATTTGGGAGCGGCCCACGTTTTGAGGCTGTTCTTGGTAAATTACCCCCGAAACGTTTGGCAGACGTCTGTTCTGGTCTCGGGTGGGCTGGTTTGAGCCGTCGTCATACACCCTAATCTCAAATGCAACGGAAAGTGCGGTGGCTTCCTGGTGCAACGCCTCCACCAACGGCAGAACGTTCTGGTTGTACACGGGAATGAGAATGGAAATCTCAGATACCATCTATAAGGTTAAACTCTTCGCGGGCGGAGTCCAGCACCCGGCCTTGATCACACTTTAAAATGCGGCGCGGGTAACGCTTTAAGATGTTGTGGTTGTGGGTAGCCATTAAGACCGCTGTTCCGCTGTTGTTGATTTCCTGGAACAAGTCCATGATGCCGGAGGTCACGTCTGGGTCCAGGTTACCGGTAGGCTCATCGGCAAACAGGATAAGCGGCTCGTTGAGCAGGGCCCGGGCAATCACCACCCGCTGCTGCTCCCCGCCGGAGAGTTGGTGTGGCATTTTATTCGCGACGGCATCAAGGCCCACGCGCATCAGCACCTCAGAAATACGGTTCTTGATGCGGGATTTTTCGTTCCAGCCGGTGGCTTTCAAGACGAATTTCAGGTTATCGGCTACGGAGCGGTCAAAGAGTAACTGGAAGTCCTGGAACACGATGCCGATCTTGCGGCGCAGAAACGGCACCTGTTTCCAGGTAAGGGAATGGATGTTAAAACCGGCAACCTGCGCCGTACCCATTTTCAGGGGCAAATCGGCGTAGAGGGTTTTGAGCAGGGAGCTTTTGCCGCTTCCGGTACGGCCCACCAGGTACACAAACTCCCCTTTCTCAATGGTACAGGTTACATCTGCCAAGATGGTGTTCACCTCCTGAAAAATTGAAACTTTGTGCAGCAAGACCACTGGGTTAGACGAGAATTCCATAGCGGGGGTAAAGGTAAAGCACTGCCAAACGGCAACTGGTAATCAAATTCCAATCGGCCAAACGGCCGAAACCAGAGCAGGCGTTTTGGGCCTACTTTTCTAAAATCAAGCTTAAATCTCCAGTTTCTGAAGCTTCCCGAACTCCAGCCCGGCAATAACGGCGGCCAGTTCCTCTTCCTTGTTTTCCAGGCCGTAACGATCCAGGTTCTTCAGAGGACGGTCGGCCCGGAAATAGGCGATCAGCACGAAATTCTCATCGCGCAGCTGAATGTAATCCGGAATCTTGGCCTTGCCTTTCACTTTGATGATGTACACTCCTATTCAATTAAGAAGTAAGAATTAGGAATTAAGAACTAGGAATCATAAACGGGCAAACCAATTCTTAATTCCTAATTGGTTTATGCGTTTGCTTTCTTGTGGTCGGCCAGGAACTTCGCCAGGCCGCTGTCGGTCAAGGGGTGGTTCAGGAGGCCGGTGATCACGTTCAGCGGGCAGGTCACCACATCGGCCCCAATCTCTGCGCATTTCACCAGGTGCATCACGTGGCGCACCGAGGCGGCCAATACCTCAGTGGGGAAACCGTAGTTCTGGTAGATGTTCACGATCTGGTCAATCAGATCCAGCCCGTCGGTGCCAATGTCATCTAAACGGCCCACAAACGGCGACACGTACGTAGCGCCGGCTTTGGCGGCCAACAAGGCCTGGCCCGCCGAGAAGATAAGCGTACAGTTGGTTTTGATGCCTTTGTCTGAGAAGTATTTAATGGCTTTTACGCCGTCTTTGGTCATGGGAACTTTCACCACAATGTTAGGGTGCAGCTGGGCCAGCTCCTCGCCTTCTTTCACCATGGTCTCAAAGTCAGTCGCAATCACCTCGGCACTGATGTCACCGTCCACAATCTCGCAGATGGCTTTGTAGTGCTTCATCACGTTGTCATAGCCCACAATGCCTTCTTTGGCCATGAGCGAGGGGTTGGTGGTTACGCCGTCTAACACGCCTAAATCGTATGCTTCCTGTATTTCGGCTAGATTGGCGGTATCAATGAAAAATTTCATAGTTGAATCTGTTTGGAAACACAAATCTAGTTCAATCTGCTGTAAAACCGAACCACCCTTGGAAGTATTTTACCGGCAAACCTGATTCAAGAACCCGCTCATGCGGGGACTGGAAAAATGCTGTACCTCAAAGTGATTCAATTGTTTAGGGAAGGATTTAGAGAAGGAAGCACATTCTAGTTAACGTGTTTAACTGCTATTTTACCAAAACAAACTTAAAAGAAGGGTTAGTCCTGGCTGCGCTCCAGTTCAATAAAGAAGGAGGTTCCCTCGTTTTCCTGGCTTTCCATCCAGATTTTTCCGTGGTGTAAATCTACAATCTGCTTCACAATAAAGAGCCCCAGACCCGTGGTAGATTCTCCTTCGGTACCCTGCCTGTTCGCATTCGTGAACTTATCAAAAACGGTGGCCTTCAATTTCTCCGGTATCCCTATGCCGTTATCCTTCACGTGCAGCAGGGCTTTGTTGCCTTGCTCTGTCAAGGAAATGGTCACTTTACCCCCAGGTTTGGTGAATTTGACCGCGTTGGAAAGCAGGTTTTCTAAAACCCTGGAAAATTTCTCAGGGTTGATGTGGGCGTAGACTGGCAAGCCAGGGTGAACGGAATCTACTTCTACGCCTTTCTTTTTGGCCTCTACCCCCAAAGCCGCCAACTCGGTCTGGAGAAAAGTATTCAGTTCTGTTTTTTCAAACCGAACATTAGGGTTCATGTCTCCAATAAACAGCAAGTCTTTGATAATGGCGAAAGCTTTTTTGCAGGTTTCAGAGATTAAGCCAATAAACGTGAGGTTCTCTTTCTTCTCCTCCACTACCAACTCCTGAGATTTCTCCAGGTTTTCCTTCAGGTAATCTGTTAACAGGCTTATGTTGTTGATGGGGTTTTTCAGGTCATGGGCCACCATGTGCAGAATGGTTTCCTGGGCTTCGTACAGTTTTTGAAGATTCTGCTCCAACACTTTCCGCTCTTTGATATTCTCTACAATGGTATAGCCCAAGGTGGCGCCATTATCCCTGAATATCATGGAAGTAACCTGCACCCAGAGACCTGTACCGTCTTTTTTGATAAGGCAGGTCTCAATCTGGAAAGAAGGGATTTTCTTTGTCCAGAGACTGTCCTGCATATCAAGCCAATGGTGGACAAAATCTGGATGGGCAAAGTCAATCACCTTAGAGCCCACTAGTTCCTCTTCTGAGTAGCCCAGTATGTTTATCAAGGACTCATTCACCTGAATGATCCTGAGGTCTGGCGCAATGATTTTGTTGCCTAGTTTAGACTGACTGAAGATGGTCTCAAAGCGCGATTGGCTTTCCTGGTACCTATCTTCAATGGCAACTTGTTCTTTCAGCTTGAAAAGGGCTTCGGCCATATCAGACCGTAATTGTCTATTCTCTAAGCGCAGAACCCGGTTTTCATTCTCTAACTGATGTAGTTTGTCATTAGAGCTTTCCTCACGTTCGTTCTGGGTTGACATAGGGCTGTTATAAGGTAATGCTATGGAAGAAAAGGTAGTTTCCTTTAGTATGAAGTATGATAAGCGTAGCTCTTAGATGGCAAACGTACGTCCCTTACCAAAAGCCTTGGGGTATCTGCCAGTTCTGTAGGCTACAAAGGTACTCCAATTTACTAAGGGTTGCGTTTTCAGAGGTGAATACGTCTTTTGTACTAAATTGATGCCTTTGCCTCCTTACAATGTCAACTATGTGCCGCGAATGAGATAAATCTGGCTACACCTACTAGCGAACTAGACAGCAGTTCCATTTATTTTCAGGTTTGCTGGAAATAAATGGACTTGAGCGTAGCAACCACAAAGAAACAGTGGGACAGGTTCAGTTTAAGGCCAATTTCCAAATAGTAGCCTTAAAACAGGAATTAAGTTCAGAAGGAGAAAATAGCCGGAAGAGAATCCGTTGGGGTATGGGCAAAAAAAAGCGGCAAACCGAGTATCGCGCCGCTCAACCACTTACCCTTGCTCCCTTCCGGGCCTGGGGGAGTTCAGCAGGAGCTGGCCGTACCGATTTGCCGTTGCAAAGATAGGAAGACTTTCCTTCAGCGCAAGCGGTTTTAGGCTTAATTTTCTGAAAACAGGCTAAAATCTGCTTTGGGTCAGCGTTAAAACGATGAAGCGGCTGATCTCTACGTCTTTAGATGACTCTGCCTCCCTTGACAATAGGAAAGGAAAAGGCGTGGCTATTTTCTTCTAGTGACGTTCATGAAGCTGATGCTCAGGTTTCGGCTGGAACCGCTGGTGCGCAGAACATTTCCCTCGCGGTTAGGGAATGAGTACTCGGGCACGAAATATTCCAAAGAAAGCTTCAGGTTGGCAATAGAACCGCTGACCGCATCGGTGGCTTTGTCATACTGCAAGGTAACCGTGCCGCCTAACACCCGGCTGCAACCCGGCGACTGCGCGGCAGAACCATCGGCGAAGCTTTGTCCGTCTTCCACGCACACCAGGCTGGCGTCTTTGGCCGAGAAGGTGGCGGGCAACTGACCCACGGTTCTGTCTTTGAAAGTGAATGACACCCACGGGCGGTTTACCTGGCTGGAGGTCTCCCTAAAGAAAAGCAGCACCTGGTTGTTTCCTTCCACAAAGTAGGCCTCCACCTTGTTCTGCGATTCTACTTTATAGGTTTTGCCATTCAGCGTAGCAAAGGCATCGGCATAAGAGTTCTGGAAGGACGGATCAACCTTGATGCTGTCCACCAAAGAGAATTGGGTTTCCAACGGCCCGGCGGGCATCAACGGCTCCTCCTCTTGGTCTGTGTGACACGAAACCAGGGCCAGGCAAAGGGCCAGGCACCCTAAAAGAGATTTGAGTTTATGGGGGAGTAAAGGAGAGTTCATAGTGTCTGCTTGGGGGTAGTCTGATCTGATATATTTCTCTTTGCTAATATCTTGCCACAATTTAAACCCACTACAATTTAGCATGGAATAGGCAACTTAAACCATACATTTTGTCCTGCTACTTAGTACCTAACGCTCCGCCATCCTGCTGGTGGTTCCCAGCGAGCCTGGAGACTCGCTTCCTCCCCAGGCACGAGACTGAAGTCTCGTGCCTGTTGGTTCTAAACCTGTGAGGTCTTGCAGACCTCACAGGTTTTCGCGTTTTGGGCCTGTTTTCCGCAAAACAGCCCCAAAACGCATCAGCGGGGCTCCCTCTCCATTGTAGTGAGGCTTTCTCCTGCGTAATATTAAGTAGCTGGTTTCATCTGAAAAGAGCAAATGGGCTTAAAAGCCGTTTTTGCCTTAAACTGGCAAAATAACCGCTGAAACGGCAAAGAGACATTCCCTCTATCTGGACAGCATTTTGGGGTTTTACCCCTACCTTGCCCCTTCCGGCGCGAACTCTTTATTTTTAACTTTCAACTTTTAACTGCGGCGTGTACCTTTGCACATGCCAGAAAAAATTCTCATCCTCGATTTCGGGTCTCAGTACACGCAACTGATTGCCCGCCGCGTTCGCGAGCTTAACGTTTACTGTGAAATTCACCCGTTCAATAAAATCCCGGAAATCACCCCAGATCTGAAGGGCGTGATTCTATCCGGCAGCCCGTCCTCGGTGCGGGAGGAAAACTATCCTAACCCAGACATCACGCCTTTTTTGGGGCAATTGCCGGTATTGGGCGTGTGCTACGGCGCGCAGTTGATGGCGCAGGAAAACGGCGGGGAGGTCATTGCGTCTACTATTAGAGAATACGGCCGCGCCAAGCTGAACCACGTGGACCAGCACAACCGTCTGTTCAAGGAAATCACCATTGACTCCCAGGTGTGGATGAGCCACGGCGACACCATCAAACAAGTACCCGAGCACTTTGAGATCATCGCCAGCACAGATTCTGTGGAGGTGGCGGCGTACAAAATAAAAGGCCAGGAAACCTACGGCATCCAGTTTCACCCAGAGGTAACCCATTCCACCGAGGGCAAACGTCTGCTCCGCAACTTTGTGGTGCACATCAGCGGCTGCTCACAGGACTGGACCCCAGATATCTTCATTGAAAGCACCGTGGCTGAACTGCGCTCGCAGATTGGCACCGACAAAGTAATCTTGGGCCTTTCCGGCGGCGTGGATTCTTCAGTGGCAGCCATGCTCATCCACCAGGCCATCGGCAAGAACCTGTACTGCATTTTCGTGGACAACGGTTTGCTGCGCAAGAATGAGTTCGAGGACGTGCTCCACTCCTACAAAGACATGGGCCTCAACGTGAAAGGCGTAGACGCGAAAGAGCAGTTCTACTCCGCGTTGGCGGGCTTAACCGACCCCGAGGCGAAGCGCAAAGCTATTGGCCGGGTGTTTATTGAAGTGTTTGACCAGGAATCGCACCAGGTGGAAGACGCCAAGTGGCTGGGCCAGGGCACCATTTACCCAGACGTGATTGAGTCAGTCTCGGTAAAAGGCCCATCGGCTACTATCAAATCGCACCACAACGTGGGCGGTCTACCTGATTTCATGAAACTGAAAGTAGTGGAACCGCTCAAGACCTTGTTTAAAGACGAAGTTCGGTTGGTAGGTAAAACCCTCGGCATTGCCGATACTATCATCGGGCGTCACCCCTTCCCGGGCCCGGGCTTAGCCATCCGCATTCTGGGCGACATCACCCCCGAGAAAGTAGCCATTCTGCAGGAAGTAGACCATATTTTCATCTCGTCCCTGAAACGTACCGGTCTATATGATCAGGTGTGGCAGGCAGGCGCTATGTTGCTGCCTATCCAGAGCGTGGGCGTGATGGGCGATGAACGTACCTATGAACGCGTGGTGGCCTTGCGCGCCGTGACCAGCGTAGACGGCATGACCGCCGACTGGTGCCATTTGCCGTATGAGTTCCTGGCCGATGTGTCCAATGAAATCATTAACAAGGTTAGAGGCGTAAACCGCGTTGTCTATGATATCAGCTCTAAGCCACCCGCTACCATTGAGTGGGAATAGGTTTTAGAACCAGTTTTCTGAAAAAGATGAAAAAACAGATAGTACTTGCCGTAGCGGGGATTGCGCTGAGTTGGAACGTGCAGGCCCAAACCAATGCTGACTTAAACACCAAGCTGCAAAATGGCCGCTTGTTGCTAGACCAGCAGAAGTATGCCCTGGCCATGGCCGAATTGCAGCCCATTTCCAGCACGGCCACCGGTAAAAATTACGCGCCAGATGCGGCTTACCTGTACAGCGTAGCGGCTGCACGGCAGAAGAAGTGGGCCGAGGCCGATAAAATGCTCACCCAACTCACCACGGAGCATACCAATTGGGGCGGCTTAGCCGATGCCCAATACCTGCACGGGCAAGTACTGTTTGAAAAGAAAGAATACCTGCGGGCCTTGAAAGCGCTGGCTTCGGTGGAGGATAAATCCATGGATGACGAGGTAGCGGCCATGAAGCGGCATTACATGATGCTGCTCACCGATAAAGCCACCTTCCAGTACCTCATGCGCCAGTTTCCGGAAGACGCCACCCTGGCCCGGGCCTACGCCGACAAACTGGTGAGTGGCTGGTTTACCGCCGCAGACCGGACGCAGTTGGAAACGCTGGTGCGCCAGTTCAATCTTGACCGCAGCTATCTCCAGCGTTCTGAGAACATCAGGAAAGCGGCGTACAACGTGGCGGTGCTGCTGCCTTTTAACGTTTCTGACCAAAGCATTAAGGTAGACAAGAAGAACCTGTACATCACAGACTTCTACGCCGGAATCCTCTCGGCCCGTGACTCTTTGCAGAAGCGGGGCGTGCAGGTAAACGTGTTTCCGTATGACACCAGCAATGACACGGCCCAGGTGCGGCAGGTGATGCAACTACCCGAAATGGGTACCATGGATTTAGTTGTGGGGCCTATCTTTAAAGGCAACAGCGCCTTCGCGGCTAAGATAGCCCAACAACGGAACCTCAACATGGTAAACCCCTTCTCAGACGATGCCGACATAGCCAAAGGCAACCCGTTCCTGTACCTAATGGAAACGTCCTTGGCTACCCAAGGCCAACAGGCCGCCGCCTACGCCTACCAGACCTTCCCGAAGAAAACGGCGGTTCTGGTGTATGACAGCGAGAAAAACGACACCACGTTTGCCGGGAACTTCAGACGCACCTATACGGCTCTGGGAGGAAAAATCGTCAGTGCCCATAAAATCAACGCCAAGACCAGCGGGAACGTGGGGAGTGTTTTAGGCTCAGTGAACCTGAAAGACCTGGGCGTGCTGGTGGTGCAATCTTCGGCGGCCAACGTGGCGTCTAGCACCGTGAGTTTTCTGGAACAGAAAGCTTCCAAAGTACCTGTTTTAGTACCGCAAGCCTGGCTAGAGAACCCCCAGCTTGGTTTTTCTCAGCTAGATTTCCTAGAGATGTATTTCATGGCTCCTAAGTTTATTGACCCAGAGAACCCAAGTGTGCAGCGTTTCAAACGCGCCTACACCAGCCGCTACAACCTGCCTCCCTCCGCCTTCACGTACACCGGCTTTGAGTTGTTGAACTACTACGGTCGCCAGTTGCAGGAGAAAGGTTTTTCAGCCCCTCCAAAATTAGGCGAAGTGCAGCCCGGCGTTTTCTACCAAGGCATAGGCTACGAGTCCTCCACCGGAAAACAAGCCCAGGACAACCAGTACCTTCCCATCGTGAAACTGGAAAACGGACGCTTACTGGTGGTTAACCCGGTGCTTTAATTTTATTGAGAGAATGAATGATGGAGAGAATGAGAGAATAGTTGATTCTCATTTTTTCTATCACTTATTCTCTCCATCATTCATTCCCTCAAACTCTCAATAAAAAACATGTCACTTACCCATACAACCAGCCAAGAGCTTTTCCAACGTGCCCAGCAGTCCATTCCGGGCGGGGTAAATTCACCGGTGCGGGCGTTCAGGGCCGTGGGCGGTCAGCCGCTGTTCCTGAAATCTGCCAAAGGTGCTTACCTCTATGACGAGGACGGAAACCAGTACCTGGATTTAATTAACTCCTGGGGCCCGATGATCTTGGGCCACGCCCACGAAGCCGTAGAAAAAGCCGTGCGCGATGCGCTGCCGGGTTCCCTGTCCTTTGGTGCCCCTACTCGCCGCGAAGTAGAAATGGCCGAACTCATCATCAGCATGGTGCCCAGCGTGGAGAAAGTGCGCATGGTGAATTCGGGAACCGAGGCGACCATGAGTGCCATACGGGTGGCGCGGGGTTTTACCGGAAGAGACAAGATTATCAAATTTGAAGGCTGCTATCATGGCCACGGCGACTCGTTCCTGATTGCGGCCGGTAGCGGAGCCATCACCCTAGGCGTGCCTGACAGCCCGGGGGTGACCAAAGGTGTAGCGAATGATACGCTTACGGCGCCTTACAATGATTTGGCCGCCGTTCAGACGCTACTAGACGCGAACCCAGCCCAGATTGCGGCCATTATCCTGGAGCCGGTAGTAGGCAACATGGGCCTCGTGCCTCCGGCCGAAGGCTTCTTACAAGGCCTGCGGGACCTTTGCACTAAGGAAGGCATCGTGCTTATTTTTGACGAAGTAATGACCGGCTTCCGCTTAGCCAAAGGCGGCGCTCAGGAGCTTTATGGTGTCACCCCAGACATGACCACGCTGGGCAAAATTATTGGCGGCGGCATGCCCGTAGGCGCTTACGGCGGAAAAAAAGAAATCATGAACGCCGTGGCTCCCGCCGGGCCGGTGTACCAAGCCGGAACCCTGTCAGGGAACCCGATTGCCATGTCCGCGGGAATGGCGGCCTTGTCTTACCTGAACGAGCACCCCGAAGTGTACCCTCAATTGCAGCACATCACTGATAAACTGGTGAATGGCACCAAGCAGAACATGCAACAACTGGAACTAGACTACACCATCAACCAGGTGGGTTCCATGTTCAGTCTGTTCTTTACGGAGCAGCCGGTGACAGACTTTGCCTCCGCCAAGACCTCAGACTTGCAGGTATTTGGCAAGTACTTCCATGAGATGCTACAGCGCGGTATCTACCTCGCTCCTTCTCAGTTTGAAACCCTGTTTGTTTCTTCCGCCATCACCCATGAACTAGCCGATGCCTATTTAGCGGCGAATCTGGAAGCGCTCCAAGCAGTAAGAGCTTAAGGAACACTGTATTTCTTATTAATGAGCGGCACCTGAAAGAACTCAGGGGCCGCTCATGCTTTAAGGCAGTCTATTTCGCGCAAGTACCTGCTACCTTGCCGCTTGGCGGTGGTGATATTCAAATTTCCATTGTCCACTGAAAATAAGGACAAATGAAAATAGCACTCGCTCGCCTCTGGCGAGTGTGGGTTACCCGCGGCCTCTGGCCGTGTTTTTAAGATAGCCCTATTCAGGTACGTTTGAGAAAACAGGCCCGAGTCAGGAATTGAAAATCTTTGCCATTATAAAGGAAAGTCAGCCGTAATGCTATCCTAGCAGCCAGGGGCCGTGGGTAACCCATACTCGCCAGAGGCGAGCGAGTGAAATCTTTGCTTTTAGGGCTATCTGAAACTCCTCTGAAAAGCATCTAAAGTTTCAGGGCTAATTCCTGAAAAGAACCTGTAAAAAACAGGAGGGCTCCATATTTTAGTATAGAACCTGTTTAGAGGTTTTCATTCACCGGTATTTAAAGCAATTCTTCTGGGGCAGGTGCCCGCTTTTACCCTTGTTTTTAGGCTATTTTTATGAAAACAGGCCAAAAACGAGAGGGTTGTCTGTACCCTGCCGCAAGCGTCCGCTGACACCCCGTTTTCAGGCTACTTTTATGAAAACAGGCGCAAAACCCTAAACAGCTCCATAATGAAACCCTTTCCTTGATGAAGGCCAGATAGAACAATCCTTCGCTTCTTGGAGAAACATTTCATATTCTCGTATATTAAATGCTTTCTCACCATGCCCCTTACTTATGACTTCCTTTTTTGAGCTGAAGAAAAACGGAACCACTGTCCAAACCGAAATCATTGCGGGTATCTCTTCCTTTCTGGCTACCTCCTACATAATTGTGGTGAACCCCAGCATTCTGAGTCAGGCAGGCATGCCATTCCCAGCGGTGCTGACGGCTACGGTGCTGGTGTGCTTCTTCAGCAGTTTTTTAATGGGCGTGTATGCCAAGAACCCTATTCTGGTGGCTCCGGGCATGGGTTTGAATGCTTTTTTCACGTTTACCGCCGTGCTGGGCATGAAAGTACCGTGGCCGGTGGCGTTGGGGGCGGTTTTCTGGTCGGGCATTGTGTTCCTGCTGCTCTCGGCGTTCAATATCCGGACGTACATCATCCAGGCCATTCCGCGCCCGCTGCGGTACGCCATTGCGGCGGGTATCGGGTTGTTCATCTCGCTCATCGGGTTTTCCAGCGCCAGGTTCATCGTGTCCAACCCAGCCACCATTATTGGGATGGGGGACTTGACTCCGCCGGTGCTCACCTTTCTGGCGGGCTTACTGGTGACGGCGGCACTGGTGACCCGGGGAGTAAAAGGCGGTATTCTGATAGGCATTCTTTTTACTACGCTGGCGGCCTACCCCATTGGCCGATGGTGGGGGATGGAAACCGGCGCGGCGGGCGCATTGATCAACTGGAACGGGATTTTTGCCGCGCCTGATTTCAGCCTGCTTTTTCAATTAGACCTCGTAAACTCGCTGCAATGGGCGGTGGTGCCGGTGATTTTCGCGTTTGTCTTCACCGATATGTTTGATAGTCTCTCCACGCTGGTAGGTCTGGCCGAGGCCGCCAATCTGTTGGATGAACGCGGTGAGCCCCGAAACGTGAAACGTTCCTTAATGGTAGATGCCATTGCCACCACCATGGCGGGTTTGGTTGGTTCCAGCCCCGGTACGGCCTACATTGAATCGGCGGTGGGTATAGAAGCCGGTGGCCGAACGGGGCTCACGGCGGTGGTGGGCGCACTCCTGTTTCTTCCGTTCCTGTTCCTGGCTCCGCTGTTGTCCGTGATTCCGGCCATCGCCACAGCCCCGGCGGTAGTGCTGGTGGGCGTGTTCATGGTGCGGCCGGTGACTAAGATCAACTGGCAGCAACTGGACGAGGCGATTCCGGCGTTTCTGGCCATGGTGCTCATCCCTTTCTCCCACTCCATTACCCAAGGCATTATCTGGGGCTTTCTCTCCTGGACGGCCCTAAAACTGATCTCGGGCAAAAAACAGGATGTCACCTGGCCGCTCCTCATTATAGACATTTTCTGCATTGTGGCCTTGGTACTGGAATAAGCGCTTCGTTTCAAGGCTCTTTTCCCAAAATCTGCCCTTAAACGGAATCTTCTTTTATCTTTGGGTGTCTCCATCACGCTTTTTCCCACTGTCATGACGCAAGCCCATTTAAGCAAATTCAATATTGACATAAAGGTGGCTCAGGACGACATTGATGCGCTGGGCCATGTGAACAACGTAGTGTATTTGCGCTGGGTGCAAGACGTATCTGCCGCGCATTGGGCTCACGTGGCTCCTGCCTATATGCAGGAAAAGTACCTGTGGGTGGTGCTTCGGCATGAGATTGATTTTCACAAACCCGCCTTTCTGGAAGACACCGTTACCGGCTACACGTGGGTAGGCGAACACCAGGGCGCCAAGTTTGAGCGCTTCGTGAGTCTCTACCGGGCCGGAACCCAGGAACTGTTGGCGGCCGCCAAAACCACCTGGTGTTTACTTGATGCCCAAACCATGCGCCCTAAACGCATTGAACAGGAAATGCTGGATCTGTTGTAAAGGGAATTGAGCGGAATGATATAGGGCAGATAAGCGTAGTGATACGTATATTTAGTAGTTAGGGGTAAGTAATAATATTAATAAAATGGAAAAGAAGTTATATGCATTTGTAGTTTGTTGTTTTCTGTGTTTTAACGCCTTTAGTCAAAGAACAGAAAAAGACGCTTTTGTTACCCCTGACAAAAAGAACATTGGATATGACATCTTTTCTTTCACAGATTTCTCAATCCATACCTTCATAATCATCATTCCTTCTGACCAAACGGAAAGGAACTATCTTATAGATTTACTTAAGCGACAGAAGGGTTTGGAAAAATACAGGGTTCAATTCTACATCCCTGATGCTTCGATAGGTGCTGAAAGTTCTGAGAAACAAAAACAGGAATTTGTTGGACTGGTTGATTACATAACTGGAAGAAAAAAGCTGATTGACTCTAATTTCTTTATCGTTGCGCCCATAAATAAAAGCTTTCTTTCAGAGCATTATCTTTCACTCACTGATTCAGGTAAATACGAAAACAACAAACTTCACAGACCTAAAGGCACAGTTACACTTGAAAAAAACATTAAGATTACTGACAAGTATTTGCTTGAGCTTCTTGAAAAAGATAGAAATACCTACCCCTAACATTGGTAGCTGTTGCACAACTCCTAACTAATGGAGAGCTAGAATACTTGCTTCTGTTCCTTT
>NZ_JABFAM010000011.1 GCF_013623775.1 Rufibacter sp. XAAS-G3-1
CCCCAGAAGGGTTCCTGCTCAAGATAGTCCTGTTCCTTTTTGCCTACACAATCAACAAATGTATTTAATCGCAACTTGAGTTACTTAATCTATGGCAGTGGTATCACCTGAGAAGCCAGCGGTGTCAATGGGAGCAGCCGTGGTTTCAGCAATATCAGTGGCGGTAGTAGCATTTTCCATGGTTTCAGAAGAGGGAGTAGAAGTCTCCTGTGCTTGTTTTGATTCGCACGCAGTGAAAGTAAGCAAAACCGCCGCTGCTAATGATAGAACTATCCTCATAAAGGGTAAAAAGCTAAATAGGGTTTAGTAGGTAAGTCGCAGAAGAAAGAAATAAGCGTTGGCCGCTTACTTCTTTCTGAACACTAAGTTAATGGGCACGCCCGCAAAACCAAAATGCTCGCGCATACGGTTCTCCAGGAAGCGCGTGTATGATTCTTTGATGTACTGCGGCAGGTTGCAGAAAAACGCAAACGTAGGCGTGTTGGTAGGCAACTGCGTCACATACTTTATCTTCACAAACTTGCCTTTGATGGACGGCGGCGGATAGCGCTCAATCTCCTTCAGCATGGCATCGTTCAGTTTAGACGTCGGGATTTTCATACTCCGGTTCTCGTGCACCTGAATGGCCGTTTCAATGGCCTTGTGTACCCGTTGCTTGTTCAGCACCGAGATGAAAACGATAGGCGGATAGGCGATAGGCGCAATCTTCTCCAGAATGGCGTTCTCCATGTCACGCATGGTGTTGGTCTCTTTCTCCACCAAGTCCCACTTGTTCACCAAAATCACCAAACCTTTCCGGTTTTTGTCGGCCAGTCCGATGATGTTCATGTCCTGGGCTTCAATGCCACGGGTGGCGTCTAGCATGACAATCACAATATCGCTTTCCTCCAGCGCGCGCACCGACCGAAGTACCGAGTAAAACTCGATGTCTTCGTGTACTTTGCTTTTCTTCCGAAGCCCGGCCGTATCTACAATGATGAATTCTTTCCCGAACGCGTTGTAGTGCGAGTGGATAGAGTCACGGGTGGTACCGGCCACGTCCGTCACGATGTTACGCTCCTCGCCCAGCAGCAAATTCACGAACGAAGACTTGCCTACGTTGGGTCTGCCCACCACGGCAATGCGCGGAATACCGGCCTCGGGGTTTTCAATTCCTTCCTCGGGGAAGTGCTTGATTACCTCATCCAGCAGTTCGCCCGTTCCAGAGCCGTTCTGGCTGGAAACCGGGTAAATCTCGCCTTCAAACCCTAAAGCGTAAAACTCACCGGCCAAGTGACCGCGCGCGTGCGTATCGGCTTTGTTGGCCACAATGTACACGGGCTTGTCTGTGCGGCGCAGTACATCGGCAAACTCTTGGTCTAATCCCGTTAAACCCGCGTCCACGTCTACCATGAACAGAATCACATCGGCCTCTTTGATGGCCAGTTCTACCTGCTTTCTGATTTCCTCTTCAAAGATGTCATCTGACCCGCGCACGTAGCCGCCGGTGTCAATGACGGTGAAGTATTTGCCTGTCCAGTTTCCGTGGCCGTAGTGGCGGTCACGCGTCACGCCGCTCTCATTGTCCATGATGGCTTTGCGGTGCCCTACTAACCGGTTGAACAGGGTTGATTTGCCCACGTTGGGGCGTCCTACAATGGCGATTGTATTTTGTGCCATATCTACTTAAATGTGCGTTTTGAGGCTCCTTTTAAAGAATCACTCCCAAAACGCGGGTGAATCCCCGCGGTATCGCCTTCGTGGCGCCGCCTAGGGCACTATTTTTAGTTGTCAGTTATTAGTTATCAGTTGTTAGTGAAAAGTCAAAAGCAAAAGGGTGTACTTCTGACGGCTATTAACTTACAACTAATAACTGACAACTGACAACTACAAACTATTATACCCGAACCGATCCAGCAGGCGTTTATCGGCGCGCCAGTTTTCGTTCACGCGCACGTACAGGTCCAGGAACACTTTTTTGCCGAAGAACTCTTCCATGTCCAGGCGGGCCTGGGTGCCTACTTTCTTCAGGGCCGCGCCTTTGTCACCGATCACAATGCCTTTCTGGCTTTTGCGCTCCACACTAATTTCGGCGCGCATTCTGATGATGGTTTCGTCTTCCTTGAACTCTTCCACCACTACTTCGCAGCTGTAGGGAATCTCTTTTTTGTAGTTCAGGAAAATCTTCTCCCGTATCATCTCGGCCGCAAAGAAACGCTCAGGCTTGTCGGTTAGTTCATCTTTGGGATAATACGCCGGGTGCTCGGGGAGTAAGTCCAGAATCTTCTGGAAAACGCCGGGCGTGCCTTGGCTGTGCAACGCCGAGATGGCCAGGTATTCCTGCGCGGGTAATTGCTCTTTCCAGTACTCCACCTTGGCAACTACCTCTTCCTGCGTGGCCTGGTCAATCTTGTTGATGAGCAGCAGAATAGGGGCTTTGGCTTTGCGAAGGCGCTCCACCACTTCGCTTTCGTCGTGCTTTTCGTAGATATCGGTCACAAACAAAATGACATCGGCGTCTTCCAGCGAGGCGTGCACGAAACGCATCATGGACTCATGCAGCTCATACTGGGGCTGAATGATGCCGGGCGTGTCTGAGTACACAATCTGAAAATCCTCAGAGTTCAGGATTCCCATGATGCGGTGGCGGGTGGTTTGGGCTTTTGAGGTGATAATGGAGAGTTTCTCGCCTACCATCACGTTCATCAACGTGGACTTGCCTACGTTCGGCTTGCCGATGATGCTTACAAACCCTGCTTTGTGCGGCTTCTCTTCCATTTTTATCACCTCCATTTTGAAATAGTTTGCAAAGGTACGGCTTTTTAATGAGTTCTGACTCAGGAGTTCAGAGGCTACCCTTGTACTTACGAGGCCCTTGCTGTTACGTTTCTGGCCCATTTTCAAGAAAACAGCCTAAAACAGGAACATGAGCCCAACGCTGGCGCGAACTGAGGGGAACGGAATATTCTCTGATCTCCATAGATATTCAAAACAATTATAGGCCAATCCTGCTTACTTCTGTTTCAGGCTTATTTTAAAGAAAATAACCTTAAAACCGGAGTAGCCGTCTCTATAGCTCATTGAGACTATCTATTGGAAAATGATGCATATCACCCATCTGGCTCATGCCAACTGCTACTCAAATCCGTATCTTTGCCCCTCAATTGAAAGCGTATGAAAAGTGGAGCCCCTGGCAAAACAGGAGTATTATTAGTGAACCTCGGCACGCCGGACTCTCCCAGCGTACCGCACGTGCGCAAATACCTGCGCGAATTTTTGTTGGATAAACGGGTGCTGGACATCGCCGCGCCTTCCAGATACATGTTGGTCAACGGCGTGATTGCGCCGTTCCGGGCCCCAAAATCGGCGAAGATCTATGCGCAGCTATGGACGGAACGCGGCTCGCCGTTGCTGTTCCACGGACTGGATTTGCAGCGGCTGGTGCAGGAGAAACTAGGCAAGAATTACCACGTGGCCTTTGGTATGCGGTACCAGAGCCCAAGTATTGAGAACGCCTTGAAGGAACTGCAGGAGAAAGTGGTAGACCGTATTGTGGTGCTGCCGCTGTTTCCGCAGTATGCCTCGGCCAGCACGGGTTCTGTGCAGGAGAAAGTGATGGAGATTGTGAGCAGGTGGGAAATCATTCCAGACATCAAGTTCATCAGTACGTTCTGCAACCACCCCGGCTTTATTGGCACCTTCGCCGAGATCGCCCGTGCCCACATGGCCCAACGCGACTACGACCACTTTGTCTTCAGTTACCACGGCTTGCCCGAGCGCCAGATCCTGAAAGGCAGCACCAAGGGCTATTGCCAGTTGGGCGTCTGTTGCAACACGTACCACAGCCGCAACCGCTACTGCTACCGTGCGCAGTGCTTCGAGACCTCGCGGCAATTGGCCAAAGCCCTGAACATTCCGGAGGATAAGTACACCGTCTCGTTTCAGTCCAGATTAGGCAAAGACCCCTGGCTGAAACCGTACTCTGATTTTGTTCTGAAAGATTTGGCCGCCGCCGGCGTGAAAAGTGTCTTGGCTTTCAGCCCCGCGTTTGTCGCCGACTGCCTGGAAACCACCATTGAAGTAGGCAAGGAATTCAAAGAAGAATTTGAAGCCGCCGGGGGCGAACACTGGCAACTGGTGGAAAGCCTGAACACACATCCAAGTTGGGTAAATGCCGTGACGCAAATGGTGCAGGAAGCTTGAGTTAGTAGTTAGTGGCACGTATCATGTAGCAGGATTTGGATTCAAAAGGAGAAGCCCAGGCAAATGCCTGGGCTTCTCCTTTTGTGTGGGTATCTTGTTTTCAGCCTGTTTCTTGGCAAACGTGCCCCAAACGCTATCCGCCCCTCTTACTGGCGCGAGTATCCAGCCTCGCCGGGAACCGAGGGCGGAGAAGCTCTTAGCATAGACGCCCGCAGGTCTAAAAACGCTACGAGGTCTTTGGAGCAAGCGGTATTGCGACGGTGACCAGCAACTCCCCTCCTAACTTAGGAAAGGTGCCCGGAGGGCGGGGCGGTAAAAAAGTACTAGCCTGAGCTATAGGAGTTATTTATCTACTATCCCGCTTTCGCTGCTAACGCTAGAGGCTGGTCAGAGACTACCCGCTATAGTTAGACACGAGTTACAAACTCGCGCCAGCGTATTCTTTGTTGTCAGGAAACCAGAGCAACTATCTCTTCCTTAAATCCGCTTGAAGTCTACCCATTTCTCGGTGATGACCGGTGAGTGGTTTTGAAGCAGGTTTAGCAGTTCTTCTCCTTGGTTGGCAATGATCAAATTGTGGCGTTGCTCGGCTTTCAGGAACCCTTCGGTCACGGCTTGGTCTAGCATCTGCAGAAAAGGAGTGAAGTAGCCATTTACATTGTACAGAGCAGCTGGTTTCTGAATGATCTTGAGTTGGTTCCAGGTCACAATCTCGCAGAACTCGTCAAACGTCCCGAAGCCGCCGGGCATGGCCACAAAGGCATCTGACTCGGCGGCCATGAGGGCTTTGCGCTCGTGCATGGTTTGCACCACGTGCAGTTTGGTGAGGCCCGTATGCGCAACTTCCATGTCTAGCAGGCTCTGCGGAATCACACCTACCACTTCACCGCCTCCGGCCAGCACGGCATCGGCTACCACGCCCATCAACCCCACTTTTCCACCACCGTACACCAACCTGATCCCTTTTTGGGCGAACAGCGTTCCCAAGGCCTGGGCTGCCTCACGATAGACTGGATTGTGGCCGCTGCTGGCCCCGCAAAAAATAGCGATGCTTTTCATCTCTGTATTGTTTTATGGATGGAAAACAAAGGTAGCGATTCCCGCAGTTTCTGTTTTAGGCCTCTTTTCAGAAAAACAGGCTTAAACTAAACTCCCTTACCCATTCCGCAAGTTGAAAACCTGAAGCAGAAGGTGCGAGGCTACTTTAGGGCCGTTTTTCTAAAAACAGCCCTAAGAGCATGTTTAAATTTCATCTTTGCGCTACAAACGACCATAAAAAGAACCTGCGTTCACCTTTTTCTGGCCGTTTTCGCCAGCAAACCTCAAATTTAAACAAGCTCTAAAGCAGAAACGGGAGCCACTAACGCAGCTCCCGTTTTTATCTAACATCAGGAGACATTTTCAAATCTCCTCATTTCCACATCTTCAAATTAATACGCTCGCGCAAAGTACACGCGTCTGTTGGACGGTTTACCAGTCACCATGTCCACGCCTTCTTCCTCAGGAGTATCCAGGGCAATGCAGCGGATGGTGGCTTTGGTTTCTTCTTTGATGCGTTCCTCGGTTTCCGGGGTGCCGTCCCAGTGGGCCAGGATGAAGCCGGGCTTCTCGTCCAGCAGGCGCTTGAACTCTTCGTAGGAGTCCACCTTGGTAGTATTCGCTTCCCTGAAGTCTAAGGCTCTTTGGAAGATACTGGTTTGCATCTCGTCCAGCAACGCTGGAATCAGGTTCACCAGATCGTCAAACTGCTGCGAGCTTTTCTCTTTGGTGTCACGGCGGGCTACTTCGGCGGTGCCGTTCTCCAGGTCGCGGCCACCAATGGCGATGCGTACGGGTACACCCTTCAGCTCCCACTCGGCAAACTTGAAGCCGGGGCGCTCGGTGTCACGGTCGTCAAACTTCACAGAGATGCCTTTGGCCTCCAGTTGTTTTTTTAAGCCTAAAACCTTTTCAGAGATTTGCACCAGTTGCTCCTCCCCTTTGTAAATAGGCACAATCACTACCTGGATAGGCGCCAGTTTTGGAGGTAGCACTAGTCCTTCGTCATCTGAGTGGGCCATGACCAGAGCGCCCATCAGACGGGTACTTACGCCCCAGGAAGTTCCCCATACGTGCTCCAACCCGCCTTCTTTGGTCGCGAACTTCACGTCAAACGCTTGCGCGAAGTTCTGGCCCAGAAAGTGGGAGGTGCCGGCCTGCAGGGCTTTCCCGTCTTGCATCAAGCCTTCAATGCAGTAGGTATCCAAAGCTCCGGCGAAGCGTTCGTTGGGTGTTTTCTTACCTCGTACTACTGGCAAAGCCAGGAAGTTCTCGGCGAAATCGGCGTAGACGTGCAGCATGCGCTCGGTTTCTTCCACGGCTTCCTGGGCGGTGGCGTGGGCGGTGTGCCCTTCCTGCCACAGGAACTCGGCGGTCCGCAGGAACAGGCGCGTGCGCATTTCCCAGCGTACTACGTTGGCCCATTGGTTGATGAGCAGCGGCAGGTCGCGGTAGCTTTGGATCCAACCTTTGTAAGTGCTCCAGATAATGGCCTCTGAGGTAGGGCGCACAATGAGTTCTTCCTCCAGTTTGGCGTTGGGGTCTACGCGCAGTTTGCCGGGCTTGTCGGGATCGGTTTGCAGGCGGTAGTGCGTGACCACGGCACATTCTTTGGCGAAGCCTTCGGCGTTCTGTTCTTCGGCCTCAAACAAACTTTTGGGCACAAATAGGGGAAAATACGCGTTGGAATGTCCTGTTGCTTTAAACATGTCATCCAGCACGCGCTGCATCTTTTCCCAGATGGCGTACCCGTACGGTTTGATGACCATGCAGCCGCGTACGGCCGAATTCTCGGCCAGTCCGGCCCGTTTTACTAACTCATTATACCACAGCGAATAATCTTCACTGCGTTTAGGCAACCCTTTGCTCATTTTTTGTATCTTTGATAAAGAAGAAATATATAGCGAATCCTGAATAACCCGGCATAGAATTTGCTTCTTTTTTGAAGAATTCTATACCTTTTCGGTTCAAAAATACGTTAATAAATCTGAATAGAAACGTTGGCGAACCGGATACTCGTGTGACTAGGCTTCGTGAATTGATCTGCATCCATTACCAACTACTATACTCCCATGAAATATACTACAAATAAACTGCTGATACTTCCGCTCCTGGGTTTTCTGGCGGCTGGGTGTACCACGTCTTCTAACTTACAAACCAGTGAGGTAGATGATGTGTACTTTTCCTCCCAAGACAAGGTTACCTACGTGGAACCGGCCTTGGACATGACGGTAGAAGGGGCTTTCTCCTCTGAAACCAATGACGCCTCAGAGGGAGGGGACATAACAGAGCGCGTGAGCGACCCTGGGTCTTATGCCCAAACCAACCGCAGAAACAATACCCCTTACCAGTACTCTTACTATGATGCGCCGTTCGGGAATCCTTTTTATGCGTATGCCTCGCCTTTTTACTCGCCGGGCCGCTATTACTCCAGAGCGATCATGATGGATCCCTGGATGGATCCTTTTTATGATCCGTTCTACGGCCCAAGCATGGCCAGTATGGCTATGTATGATCCTTTCTGGCCGCGTCCGGGCTTGTCTATTGGCATAGGCCTTGGCTTTGGCCGGTATTACAATCCGTGGGGCTACGGCTACGGTTATGGCAATCCTTACAGATACGGTGGCTTGTATGGCGGTGGGTACTATGACAACTATTATGGTACTGGCGGAAGGGTAATTGCCAACAGAGTGTCTTATGGCCGCCGCGATGACAGAAGCTCTAATGTGGCAGGCCGCAATCCTAACATCTCGCGGGACAACCGCGGAAGTGTTGCCGCCCCGGCCACGAACAGGTCTGGCAACGCCCTTATCCAACCGGGCAGCAGAACCAGCAATGCCACCATTGAACCTGGCAGCAGCAGAACCCGTTCTTCTTCCAGAGCTGGGGTCACCAATGCAGACGGCACAGTACAGCCGCGCCGCAGACAGATCTCTACTCCGGCAGGAAGCCAGACCCAGGAAATAAATGCTCCGGCCCAAAGAAGGTCACGTGTCAGCACCGGCTCAGAAGTTAGCCAGCCTACCAGACGCCAGCGGACGGAGTACACGCCAGCTCCAAGGCCAACCGAGACCCGTACCCGCTCTTATGAACCAGCCCGTTCGTATGAGCCGTCCCGCTCCTCCTCCTATGAGCCATCGCGTTCATCGTCTTCCGGCACCAGCGGTGGCGGCGGAAGCAGCTCAGGTGGTGGTGGAAGCCGCAGAGGCAGAAATTAATCCTTTTCTCTCAAAAACTACATGAAACGATATAGCTTTCTTTTGGCCTGCCTGGCGTTGCTAGGCAGTGCCGGGAAGAGCTTTGCCCAGAATGAGGTAGATGCTCTCCGTTACTCCCGCACAGATATTGGCGGTACAGCCCGCACCATGGGCCTTGGCGGCGCCAACGTAGCCTTAGGTGGCGATGCCGGAAACCTTTCCAGCAACCCCGCCGGCCTAGGCCTTTTCAGACGCTCAGAGATCACGGTGTCTGCCGGTGTCAACGTAAACGAAGTGAACAGTGCGGTCTATGGTTCTGCCAGCACCAACAGCCGCAACAACCTTAACATCCCAGGTTTCTCAGCGGTGTTCTCTACCCGCAAAGCAGATGATGAGGAAGGTGACTGGCGTTCCAGCTCTTTTGGCTTAGGCTATACCCGGCTGAATAACTTCAACCAACGCTCCTTTTACCGGGCCACCGGCGGCGAAGAGAACCTGAAGTTTGGCGAATATGCCGCCCAACGGGCCAACGCTTTCGGCTTGCCGGTAAATTCAATCCAGGAACTGGCCTATGAGACCTATTTGATTGATGAAGACAATGAAGGTTTCTTTTCTCCGTATTGGGTAGAATCCAACGTGTTTCAGGAGAATATTGAGTCTACCGGTTCTCAGAACCAATGGGACTTTGCCTACGGAGCCAGCTTCCGCGACAAGTTTTTCATAGGCGCCTCTTTAGGCTTGACTACCGTGCGCTTTAAGCAAACCAGAATCTACTCTGAAGAAGGCCCCGCCTCTAATATCACCGACTTGACTCTTAGAGACGAGCTGACCACCGAAGGGAACGGGATAAGTTTACGGGTGGGTGCCATCTACAGACCAAGTGATGCCTTACGCCTTGGGTTCTCAGTACAGTCGCCTACCTGGTACAGGTTGATTGACCAATTCAATACGACTCTGGCAGTTAACTACAATCAAGCTCCAGAGGAAGGAGCCTCTTTGAACCAGTTCTTTCCTTCTGAGCTGGGCGAGTATGAGTACAAACTTTCAACCCCTTTCAAAGCTAATGCCGGGGCGGCCTTCTTCCTGGGTAAAAACGGCTTCATCACCGCCGATGTGGAATATGTAGATTACAGCAGCGCTCGCTTAGATGCTGATGATTCTTTCCAAACCGAGAACCAGAATATCCAGAACGTGTATGACAAAGCCTTGAACTTCCGCCTGGGCGCTGAAGCCCGGCTGAACATCTTTAGACTAAGAGCTGGTTATGCCCTGCACGGCGACCCTTTCAAAGACAGTGAGGTAAACCAGGCTAAGTCTTTCTACACCGCTGGTTTTGGGATCAGGCAAAACAATTTCTTCATTGACGGAGCCTTGGTGTACAGCAAGTATAACAGTGTGTACTCACCTTATGTCAACTATGAAGTGAACAACCAGAATTCTGAGTTCTACAACCTGTTGGTGCCAACTGTGACAAACAAGCATGCTAACACCAACTTTGTAGCCACCGTTGGCTGGAACTTCTGATCCGTTTCCAGGCTGATTTTCCTAGAACAGCCTGGAAACAAACTAAAAGCAGAGGGCTCTCCTGAAGTATTAGGAGAGCCCTCTGCTTTTATGGTAACACAGAGCTTTAAACGAGATTTGCTCTGTTCTAGGTAACGACCAAATAGGTCTCCTTTTTGAGGCTGTTTTCCTAAAACAGACCCTAAACGCTTTAAAACAGAGAGGCCACTCCTTTTCCGGAAGTGGCCTCTCTGTTGAAATATAAGGTATGCTTAAATATGAATGGCTCTGTTCTCTGTGGCAGCTAAACAGGCTTCTTTCATGGCCTCGGTATAGGTTGGGTGCGCGTGGCTCATGCGGGCAATGTCCTCGGCAGAAGCCCGGAACTCCATGGCTACTACTGCCTCGGCAATCATGTCTGCGGCGCGGGGCCCGATCATGTGCACGCCCAGGATTTCATCCGTCTTTGCATCGGCTAACACCTTCACGAAACCATCTGTGTCCATAGATGCTTTGGCACGGCCCGATGCTTTGAACGGGAAAGAACCGGCTTTAAACGCCACGCCTTGTGCTTTCAACTGCTCCTCGGTAAATCCTACGCCTGCTACCTCTGGCCAGGTGTACACCACGCCTGGGATCAGGTTGTAGTTGATGTGTGGTTTTTGACCGGCCATTATTTCGGCTACCAATACCCCTTCTTCCTCGGCTTTGTGGGCCAACATGGCTCCACGAACCACATCCCCAATGGCGTAGATGCCGGGTACATTGGTTTGTAGGTGATCGTCTACGGCAATCATGCCGCGTTCGCCCAGCTGCACGCCTGCGTTTTCCAGGCCTAAACCTTCGGTGTACGGCTTGCGGCCCACAGACACCAGGCAGTAGTCGCCGTCAAAGGTAACAGTTTCGCCTTTAGGGGTTTCTGCGGTTACTTTCACCGTCTCGCCTTCCACTTGTGCACCAGTTACTTTATGCCCGAAGAAGAATTGGAAGCCCAATGTTTTCTTCAGTACGCGCTGTAGTTCTTTTCCTAACGCCCTATCCATGGTAGGAATGATGGCATCGGTGTATTCCACCACGCTTACTTTCGCGCCTAAGCGGGCGTACACAGAACCTAGTTCTAAACCAATCACGCCGCCGCCAATCACAATCAGGTGCTTTGGTACCTCTTTCAAGGTCAACGCCTCAGTAGACGTGATGATGCGGTTTTTATCAACCGGCAGGAACGGCAAATTCACCGGCTTAGAGCCCGTGGCAATGATCGTCTTGTCGGTCTCAATCTGCTGCGCAGTACCGTCTTGGCCCGTAATTTTGATGGTGTTCTTGCTCAGGAAAGAACCAAGGCCGTTGTACACGTCTACCTTGTTCTTCTTCATGAGGTAGGCAATGCCGTCATTGTTTGACTTGATTACCTCTCCCTTGCGTTTAATCATCTGCTCTAGGTTCACCTGCAGGTTATCCAGCTCAATGCCGTGCGTCTTGAACGTGTGCGCCGCGTTATGGAAATGCTCAGATGAATCTAAAAGCGCTTTAGACGGAATACAGCCTACGTTCAGGCAGGTACCGCCCAAGACGGAGTATTTTTCAATAATGGCAGTTTTCAGGCCCAGCTGCGCACAACGAACCGCTGCTACGTAGCCCCCGGGGCCAGAACCGATTACCGTTACATCGTATTTCATGATCTTTCTTTTTATGTGAGAAAAGGCTCCGTACCCACTCTTACAAAGCAGCACGGAGCCTTTCGTTTTTAACTTATTTTCTAGAAAACACGCCTAAAACGCGTGTTAGATTCCGAGTAATAAACGCATTGGATCTTCCAGCAACTCTTTCACGCGCACCAGGAAGCTCACAGACTCACGACCGTCAATGATGCGGTGGTCATACGAAAGCGCCAGGTACATCATTGGGCGGATTTCCACTTGGTTGTTGATAGCCACCGGACGGTTCACAATGTTGTGCATACCCAGGATGGCCGATTGCGGCGCGTTGATGATGGGTGTTGACATCATGGAACCGAACACCCCACCGTTGGTGATGGTGAAGGTACCGCCCGTCATTTCGTCAATACCAAGTTTGTTTTCGCGGGCACGCTTGGCCAGGCGTACCACTTCTTTCTCAATACCGTCTAAGCTCAAACCTTCGGCGTTGCGGATTACCGGCACTACCAGACCTTTAGGGGCAGACACCGCGATAGAGATGTCGCAGAAATCATTGAAGACCATTTCGGCCCCGTCAATTTGGGCGTTCACGGCTGGCCACTCTTGCAAGGCAACCGTACACGCCTTCACGAAGAACGACATAAAGCCTAAGCCTACTTCGTGCTTCTCTTTGAACTTGTCTTTGTATTTGGCTCTAATGTCCATGATCGGCTTCATGTCTACCTCGTTGAAGGTGGTCAACATAGCCGTTTCATTTTTCACCGAAACTAAACGACGCGCTACGGTTTTACGCAAGCTGCTCATCTTCTCACGACGGCTGTTACGGACACCAGGAGCGGCCGGAGCAGCGGCAGATTCTTTTGCAGCTGGGGCAGCAGAAGCGGCGGCAGGCTGCGGAGCCGGAGCAGCCGGACGAGCCTGTGCGTTTTGGGCATCTTCTTTGGTGATGCGTCCGTCACGACCGGTACCATTCACGTCAGAAGCGCTAATGCCTTTCTCAGAAAGGATTTTACCTGCGGCCGGTGATGGCGTACCGCTCGCGTAGGTGGTAGAACCACCGTACCCAGAAGACGCCGCTTGCGCTGGTTGAGCAGCCGGAGCACTTAACTGCGGAGCAGGAGACGTAGAAACACCAGAACCAGCCCCTACCTCAATACGGCAGATAGTAGCACCAATCTCAACAGTATCACCTTCCTGGGCAACGATTCTCAGAACGCCCGCAGCTTCGGCCGGAAGTTCAAACGTAGCTTTGTCAGACTCCAGTTCGCACAACACTTCGTCCATGGCTACCTGGTCGCCATCGGCTTTCAGCCACTTAGAAATAGTCACTTCAGAGATGGACTCTCCTACCGTTGGGATTTTCACATCTAAGGTCTGACCAGTTCCGGCGCCGCCACCTTGCGGTTGGTTAGGAATACCTTGGCTTGGCGTGTTCTCAGCGGCCACTGTGCTCTGCGGATCCGTTACTGATTTAGATTCAGTAAGGCTGTGCTGAGAAGAGACAGTAGTAGGCTGCGGCGTAGAAGCACCTTGCCCGGCTCCCTCAATGCTACAGATTACTTCGCCAATGGCGATAGTGTCGCCTTCCTGGGCTTTTATTCTTAGAATACCGGCAGCCTCGGCGGGCAGCTCAAAGGTAGCTTTGTCTGATTCCAGTTCGCAGATTACCTCGTCCATGGCCACTTGGTCGCCATCTTGTTTGAGCCACTTGGCAATGGTTACCTCCGTGATGGATTCGCCAACTACCGGCACTTTTACGTCTAATGCCATAATCTCTTTTTAGATTAAGTTATGTTGTGGAAAATCCGCTTAGGGCCCGTTTTCACAAAAACAGGTCCTAAGCGGACGTATATTTTACTTAAATGCTGAATGCTTTTTCTACCACTGCACGCTGCTCTTTCTGGTGAATTTTGTTGTAACCAGTAGCAGGCGATGAGCTTGGCTTACGGGAAACCACGTCATCTATGCCTTTGCGCATCACGCTCAGAATATACGTCCAGGCACCCATGTTGTACGGTTCTTCCTGTACCCAGAAGATTTGTGCGTTCGGGTATTTGCTTAACTCACGGTCTAACTGAACCTGCGGGAACGGATGCAGCTGCTCCATACGAATGATGGCTACGTCTTTGCGGTTGGTTTTCTGTTGTTCATCCAGTAAGTCATAGTACACTTTACCGGTACACAGCAACACTTTGGTCACGGCTTTCGCCTCGGCGTACGTATCTCCAATCACTTCCTGGAAAGAACCTTGGGTAAAGTCCTCAACAGGAGACATCACGTTCTGGTGACGCAGCATGGACTTAGGTGACATATGGATGCATGGCTTGCGGTACGGCGTAGCCAACTGACGACGCAGCATGTGGAAGAAGTTGGCCGGTGTGGTACACTGGGTCACGTACATGTTGTATTCAGCCGCCAATTGCAGAAAACGCTCAGGACGGGCGTTGGAGTGCTCTGGCCCTTGGCCTTCGTAACCGTGCGGTAACAACATCACCAGACCGTTCATGCGCTGCCACTTAGACTCTGTAGAGGAAATGAACTGGTCAATCATCACCTGAGAACCGTTGGCAAAGTCACCGAACTGCGCTTCCCAGATCACCAGCGCATTAGGGTTCGCCATGGCGTAGCCGAACTCAAACCCAAGAACGCCATACTCAGACAATAGAGAGTTATATATCTGCAGTTGCTGCTGGTTTTCCTGAATGTGGTTCAGGTTAGTGTACGCGGCATTGGTATTGGCATCACGCAACACCGCATGACGGTGCGAGAAAGTACCTCTGCGCACGTCTTGGCCGCTCATGCGCACCACCTTGTTCTCTAACAGAATGGAACCGTACGCCAACAGCTCCGCCGATGCCCAGTTCAGAGAACGGCTCTCAAAGAACATGTCTTGGCGCTCTTTGATGAGTTTCTCTATCTGCTTCAGGGGCTTGAAGTTCTCTGGCAGGCTGGCCAAGGCTTTACCAACTTTCTCAAGGGCCTCGGCAGCAATGCCGGTCTCTGGCGATTGATGGAAGTCTTCTGGTTTAGATCGGCGCAACTCTTGCCACTCTTTCTCCAGTACCTGGTAGTTGTAAGGCAATGGCTCTTGTTTTACCATGTCCAGACGCTCTTGCAGCATCTGCCGGAACTCCTTGTCCATCTCCTCGGCCACCTTTGCGTCTAACTCGCCCCGGCTTACCAATGACTTGTTGTATATCTCGCGTGGATTCGCATGCTTGGAGATGAGGTTGTACAACTGTGGCTGGGTGAATTTAGGCTCATCTGCCTCATTGTGTCCATGGCGGCGATAGCACACCATGTCAATGAAGATATCATTGTGGAACCGCTGGCGGTATTCGGTCGCCAGACGCACCGCAAACACTACCGCCTCTGGGTCATCGCCGTTTACGTGCAGTACCGGAGCGTCAATGATTTTGGCTAAGTCAGTGCTGTAGATAGACGAACGGGCGTCTTCAAAGTCGGTGGTGAAACCAACCTGGTTGTTGATCACGAAGTGGATGGTACCGCCGGTGCCGTAACCTTCCAGTTTCGCCATTTGGGTTACCTCGTAGCCAATGCCCTGACCAGCTACGGCAGCATCTCCGTGGATGAGAATGGGAAGGATCTTATTTGTGTCACGGCCATACATGGAGTCCAGTTTGGCGCGTACAAAACCTTCTACCACCGGGTTCACGGCCTCTAAGTGCGAGGGATTTGGCGCCAGTTTCAGGTTAACGCAGTTTCCGCTAGAGGTAAAGACTTCGCTGGAGAAGCCCATGTGGTATTTCACGTCCCCGTCGCCCATGGTCAGGTCTGGCACGGCCGTTCCCTCAAATTCAGAGAAAATCTGCTCATAGGTTTTGCCCATGATGTTGGCCAGCACGTTCAACCTACCGCGGTGCGCCATGCCAATCACTACTTCCTGCACGCCAAGCTCAGCACCTTTTTCTATGATGGCATCCAGCGCCGGAATAGTGGTTTCGCCACCTTCCAGAGAGAAACGTTTCTGCCCCAAGAATTTGGTGTGCAGGAAGTTCTCAAACACTACCGCCTCGTTCAGCTTAGACAGAATGCGCTTTTTGTATTCAATGGACGGATTGAAGGTAACTGACTCTTCCTCGGCTTTTTGCTTGAACCACTCCAATACCTCCGGATCCCGGATGTACATGTACTCAAACCCGATGGTTCTTTCGTACACTTTCTTGAGGGTGTCCAGGATATTGCGCAGGGTGGCAGTACCTAAGCCAAGCTCTGAACCGCTCTGGAATTTAGTATCCAGATCAGCCTCAGAAAGCCCGAAATCTTTCAGGTCTAACAAGGCCTTCCGGTCTTTGCGCGGACGAACCGGGTTGGTGTTTGAGCGCAAGTGGCCGCGGGAACGGTAGGCGTAAATCAGATTACGCACCTGGATCTCTTTCTCTACCTCCCCTACAGAAGCTCCGCTGGTGGCAGCCCCGGCCGTTGGCTTAGCACTGGTGCCCGCCTCCCCGTTGCCGTTCGGATACGTCTGGGAGAAATCAAATCCTTCAAAGAATTTTTGCCAACCGAACTCAACAGACGCAGGGTCTTGCTGATACTGCTTGTACAGTTCATCAATATAGGCTCCGTGCGCGTTGGCGATATATGAGTATTTATCCATAAAAATTACTAGTACTTACCTAATGATCTGCAAATTACAAAACCATCTCCAATACACATACCCTAAAATTCGCATAAACAAATATTCTTATTTGATTATCAAATTATTATTGCCTCTCTGGAATAACTGCCTTGCTCATCAAAGTCATGTATGGAATACGATAAAAATTTAGCTTTTGGCGAAATTATAGATAAATAGATAAGGGACAAACCCTTAAGCAAACTAGCCCTTTTATTCCTGCATTTTCTTTGTTCCCTGCCAATATTCTATTTCCAGCGGCTATTTACCTTTGTTAGCGATAAGCCTTGGGCCATGTAATTGTAGGGAATGCCAAACTTACGCCCATTCTCCTGTAAGAATGCGGCCCTAATAATTGACCTTACGCAGCCCTGCCAGTGGTTTCCGGCGAGTCTGGAGACTCGCTTCATCCCAAGTCACAAGACTGGAGTCTCGCGCCAGTACTTTCTAAACCTGTGAGGTCTTGGAGACCTCACAGGTTTTTGCGTTTAGGGCCTGCTTCCACAATGCCGCCTGGTTCAAAGACCTCGCGTAGCGCGCGCAGCTCCTACGAGTGTCTGCCCCTGCCGTTTCCGGCCTGTTTCCCGTAAAACAGCCTCAAAACGCATCAGCGGGCCCCCTAATTCCCTTGGAGCGAACCTGGCAAGGAAAGGAATTGCAGGCCGAGTCGCTTTTCTTCCGTCCTGTAGGGGCAGGCCGAGGAAGCGGGAATGGAAAGATAGTGTGGCAAAGCAAAGAAGTTACCCTGCTTTTTCCCTTGAAGCTGTGTAGAGTTTTTTGGCCTGTTTTCATAAAAACAGGCCAAAAACGACGGCACAGGCGAACGCTTGCGCCAGAGAAATGGCTTTAGGGCATGTTTAAATTTCATTTTTGCGCTGCAAACCTCAAATTTAAACATGCCCTTAAATGCCGGTTGATGAAAAACTCTAAATGGGTTCCTTAGGAATAAACAAAGCAAGCAGTCCCAAGGAAAACTTTCTAAGCCAAGCATTCTTGCTTTTGACTTGTTTTCAGAAAAATGAGCCAAAAACGTGAACCCTATTCCCGTACCCTCACGCGCACAAAGGAGGGCACGTCAGTAGCAGAGTTAGAAAGTTTTGCCTCAGTGCTGGGGCCTGCCTGCAACTGTACGCCCTGGGTTTCATCTACCACCACGGTTTTTTTACGCCAGCCTTCCACACTTGATTTATCGGTTACCTGGTCTGTTCCCGCTCCGCCGTAAATGCAGATGTAGCTCCCTTTGTTGGTGGTGCCCTTGACATCAAAAATATCATCTCCGCTGAGGCCGTAAAGATTGATTTGCTCGGTTTCTCCGGCAAAGAACGTGCGGCTGTACACTTTGGCGGTATTTCTATGGCCTTTGCCTAAGCGGTACACTTCTACCACAGTTCGGCCTTGCGGGAGGCGCTGCACCACAAACCGTTCCGGCTCATCGGCGCCCACCACGGCTACTTCCCTGGCTACAATTTTATAGTATTCCACGGCGGTCTGCACCAGCAGTTGCCGGCGGCTCTTCAGTTTCTGGAAGGTTTCTTCGCCTACCAACTTGTACACCGGTGGCGGCAGGCGTTTTGCGGCGGCCCGCAGGACTGAGTCTGATAAAGCAACCTGCATTTCACGGGCAATTCTTCTGAAATCAACCAAAGAGACCTCAGACAATGCCCGGGCATCCAGAAAAGCGGCGTTGATGGTTAGCCCGAAAACGTCTTTGAACCTGGGGTGGAAAGACTCAAACTTACGGGCCGCGAATTTGCGGGTAGCCAGCCACGGAATCACGCCGTCGTCATACAGGCAGAGCGCCTGGTCGCGGTCTTTGGGAATGGGTTTGTACCAGAACTCGCCCTCTTGGGCATACACGGCCCAATCCCATTGCCCTTCGTGGCGATCCCAGTCGCTGAGCAGGAGATCCAGGAGACGGGCGCGGGCATAAGCCCATTGATCTATGCGGTGTTGGCCAGACTGGTAGCGGCGTCTCAGCATCTCCTCCGTATCTACCAGATCAATCGCCGCCCCAAATTCTTTGGCCAGAGACGCCTTGGAAGAGAATTTTTCCTCCATCAGAAAAAGCTTGTTCCCAAACAGGTTGGAATACTGCTTGAAATTCTGATCTGAGGGAAGCACATATACCAGCCGCGGAGTAGCATGGAACACGTTGACGGCCTCGGCCAGAGGTGCCACCACCAAGGCGGCATACGGATTGGTGGCCGATACCTGGTCGCGCACGAAGGAGCCAACCAACGTTTTGCGCCAGAAAGGAGAAAGTACTTGAATAGGGTCTTTATCCAGTGACCGCAGGGCAAAGCGCCTGCCGGCGGAGTCTGTTAGGGTAAGGCTGGTGGTTTGCATGCCGCCGCCTAACTTCTCAATGGAAAGGCCCCCCTCGGCCTCATTCATGTTAAAAACCCTTGCCTTCACGGGCACGGCCCACACCGGGCGGTAGTGCTTGCCCAGGAAAAACGCACCTACTTTGCTTATCTGGTAATGGGGACTGGCGCTTACCATCACGCTGTCCTGCAGATACCCCAAAGAACCGGAATTTTTGGTAGTCCCAGGGGCCGTGTTTCTGTTTTCAGGAGTTGGGTTGGCAAAGAAAAAGCTCACCAGTGCGTACAGGAGCAGCACTCCCCCCAATACCAGTAAAATCCTTCTCTTCATGTAAGCATGTTCATTTAGAGTTCAGCTTTACCTCAATTAGGCGCGAAAGGTTCAGGAGGCGGGCGAAAGCCAACTGCTTCTTTTTACGGAAAACTGCCAGAAAACATATATCTTTAACCTTTATTGCAGAGATTAACCTTGCGGTTGGCTCCTGCGTTTAACTTATTCTACCTACAACTCTAACTCTACCTTTATGGCAAACAGTGCTACCTACACGGGCATTACTCCAGACACATACAACAAATTAAAAGGCCAATTAAGCGCCGCCGGTATTGACCTGGCCGGTACCAACGGGCGCGTTTCTAAACAAGGCGTTGTTGCAGACTATGCGTATGAAGAAAACTCCCAAACGCTGCAGATCAACAATGTACAGGTAAGTTTTCCGGCTAGCATGATGTTCAGCCCAGACAAAATCATTCAGAAAATAGACGAAGCTGTGCGCAGTGCGGGTGGCCGAGTAGGATAACTTATAAAAAGATTGACCTAAGCATGTTCTTTTGCGTATAAAAATCCCGGTCTGCCCCGTAGCGCAGGCCGGGACTTTTTATTTATCAACAGAACATACCCAGAGACCCAAACTACTATGGAACAAACACAGAATACTTCAACCCAGCTTGTACAGCCAAAAGACTTCGCCAGAACGGTTGAGTCTGTTGTGAGCGTATACCAAGGAAACCATGATGTGCTGCCTGAGCTTCTTTCTGACGCTGGCAGAATGTTACTGACCGTTAGGCAGAAGATGACCCCCGTGCAAATGATCCTGTCTGTGGCCGCAGTAGCCATTGGCGCTATCGTACTGGTAACTTACGGCAACAGCCACCAGCAGTATCAGGATGCCGAGGAAGTACGCCCGTAACTCCTGTCCTTCTTCTATTTGAAAGAGCCCCGCTTATATAGACAAGCGGGGCTCTTCGTTTTAGAATACGCCAATAAGATGGGTTTTTACCTGAATAGTTATATACTTGTGTCTCTAGAGCCGCTTAGCTAGAAGGCACATGAAAAAGGCTAAAAAATTACCCTGTTAGGCGTTGCGGGACTGCTGGCAGTAGTGCTGCCTGCCTTGGCGTATGTAAAAATGGCTCTGCCGAACGTAGGGAATGCGCCAGACCTTAAGATTGCCGGCACTCGGGCCCAGGTGGCCCGGGGAAAATACTTAGCGCACCACGTCATGGCCTGGGTTTACTACATCAACTCGCAGCAGGGGAACTACTCGGCCGAGGGCAGAAGGAACTACCACCGCAACTCCTTGCTCAAGTCGGCGGCCCTGTTCAAGGGCTGGGTGATCGACTTCTTCCAGGAGCGTTTCCGAGGGCCGTGGATCGACCAGTACGGCAAGCCGCGCGAAGGCTACGTGACGGGTATCTTCAACATGCTCTGGAATATCAGAGAGGTTGTGGCCGACTACAAGCGCACGGGCAAGCTGACGAAAATCCAGATGGAGCACATCATCAAGCTGGCCATGGACGTGGCAATCCTCTCGGTGCTGCAGTTGCTCAAGGCACCGTGGGACGACGAGGAGCCGGGCGAGAAATACTGGAGAGAGAAAGTCGGCAAGCTGCAGGCGGAGGTGTACTTCTGGATGGACGTGAAGGGCTGGGTAGAGATGGCCAAGAACCCGCTGGCCATCCTGGGCCGTTGGAGCAGCTGCTGGGCGCGATGATTTCGCTCGCCACGCTGGACCTGGAGAAAGCCGGCAAGCATGGCTTCGCGCTCCTTCCGGGCCACGGCATCGTGAAAGACGTGTACACGCTGAGCACGGCCATGGGCAAGGAAGCGGAAAAGGCCGCCGACTCGGTGGAGAAGGCGGCCTCCGGGGAAGCTGAGGAAGAAGAGGAGGAGGAAGATTAGTCTTTCTCCCCGTCCCACAACAGGTCCGGTTTCTCGGGTTCCCGGGAACAGAGAAAGCTCATCGCTATGGAATTGGGCCGGACGGTATTGGGGAACTCAAAGTAGTTCTTGCTTTCGTCCGGCCCTTTCTTGGTGAGCTGCGGGGTGAGTTCGTTCTTGATGTAATTGAAAAGGGTGGCGGCCTGCCCCTGGTTCTCGCAGAGGATGGAGACGGTGGTGGGCACATAGCCTTCCTGCCAATCCTGCATGAGCTGGAGTAGCTGGGCCAGGCCTTTCTCTTCGGTGATTTCCTTGGTGTACAAAAGCCAGGCTATTTTCTCCAGCTCTATGTGGCGGGAGATGATGGGTTGGGAGAATTCTTCGGATGCATCCATTTTAGTTTTAGTTGAGGGGTTGAAAGCGGAAATTACCGATTCAGCCCAAATATAAAAAGCCACCCGTCTGGGGTGGCTTTTCGCTTAGTGGAACCTTCCGGGCGTCAGCGCCTGGATGATTCCGTAGATTGCCTTGAGGATTCTTTGTCTCATGGTCGCAGAAAGGGCGCTTTCTGGTTGAGGTAGTTCGTCCAGATGTCCCAGTGCAGGGGCAGCAGGTTCTCCTTCAGGTATTGGGCGAAGTACTCCTTCGAGCCGTGGGGGTAAAGCGCCTGAAAGGATTTCTGTAGCGTCATGACGTAGAAGCCGGTGGTGAAGATATGGCTCTGCTCCACGCCCCACTCGGTGCTTTGCTCCTGAACCCATTCGAGTACCTGTTTGGCGGCCGCATCCGGGCTGGTGGCACTCACGATGAGGCTTTCCAGAAAGTCAATCTGTTGTTGCTGGTCTTTTTTCATATATTATTTATGAATTATTCTTCGTCGTCCCAGCCGCCGGCCAGGTTCCACGCCACCAGGTGCGGCTCGCAGAGCTTTTCCCCGTCTGCGTTGTAGCTGACGGCTTTCTGGCGGCATCCCTGGCGGTCGCAGTCGCCAAGGTCGGCGTAGGTTTTGTACGTGGCAACCGCTTTGGCGGTCTCAATCCTGAGTATGCGGTGTCTGGGCATCGTTCACAAGTTTTTTAACCATGCTAATTGCTGCTTCAGGGGAGCATTCGCCGCCGGTGGAGGCAAGGCAAATCTGATTGATGCGCTCCTTCAGGAACCGGTTGTTTGGGTTCTCTCTGATTTCGCCACCTGGTTCCAGTACTCCGCGTTCCTCCAGTTGCTTTACAAGGTGCTGCGCCCCATTGAAGGCTTTCTGCTTGTGGGCCTCGGTGGAGCCGTCTGTGGTGAAGGTGAAGCCACCTTCCTCGTCGTAGGTGATGAGAATGACTTCATCCTTGAGGTATTCATGGATTGCCACTCAGAACGCGATTGGACTAGATTTTCAGCCCCTGTCAAGGAAGGTACTTGGGGCAAGGGCGGCGGAGTTTTCTCACAGAAGATGGGATTACCCGGCACCTTTTACGTAGCCAACATCACGCCAGCCGGTATTGGCGATTGGACTGATGGCGAGATTTTCAGGGCGATTACCACCGGCGTAAGCAAAGAAGGCCAGGCCCTGTTCTCCATCATGCCCCACCCGTATTACGGCCAGGTAGCCCAGGAAGACATTGAAGCCGTAATCACTTATCTGCGCACCCTTCCGGCCATTGAAAATAAGGTACCCGCTTCTGAGGTCGATTTCCCCATGAACTTTATCCTCAACACCATTCCCCAGAAAGCCCACCTACAGCCGGTACCTTCCAAAACAGACCCAGTGTTGTATGGCAAATACCTGATCACCGCCGCCTGCGCAGATTGCCACACCATGAAAGAAAATGGGCAGAACATTCTGGCAATGGAGTTTGCCGGGGGCATGGAATTCCCAATACCCACCGGCGGCCGTGTGCAATCTGCCAACCTTACCCCAGACAAAACGGGCTTAGGCAACTGAACCAAAGAAACGTTTGTAAACCAATTCAAACAGTACGCAGACTCTGCTTACCGTCCGCACCCGGTGGGCAAAGGGGAATTCAATACCATTATGCCCTGGACAATGTTTGCAGGCATGGAACGCGATGACCTGGAAGCCATTTATGTATATCTACAGAGCCTTCCGGCTATCAACCACAAAATCACCCGTTTCAGCGCAAAGTAACAAAGGCAGTTTTTAGCGTTACTTCCTTTCCTCCAGAGCCGTTTTAAGGCCGTTTTCCCAGAAACAGGCGTGAAACGGCTCCTTCTTTTTGCGGCTCCTTGGGCAAGCTGGTGCCTTTTTTCAGGAAAAGAAACCTCCACAACGGCACTCTACCGGCCAGCTTTGTGTTTTATTTGCAGACACAATCCCGCATGCCCAAGAAAAAGAAATATTCCCCCGCAGACGTTCCCCCGCTCACCGCCCAGGAGCGCATTAGCCGGTACATGCGCGGGAACAAAGCCAAACACACCCAACCAGAACTTTTGCTGCGCCGAATGCTTTGGCACAACGGATTGCGCGGTTACCGCCTGCATTGGAAACCCCTGCCGGGCAAGCCCGATGTTTGTTATCCCGGCCGTAAACTGGCTATTTTTATACACGGTTGTTTCTGGCACCGCTGTCCACATTGCCTTCCGGCTATGCCGAAGACCAATCTCCCGTTCTGGACAGAGAAATTCACCCGTAATCAGGAAAGAGACAGACAGCACCGGGCAAAGCTGAAAGCCGACGGTTGGCAGGTATTGGTTATCTGGGCCTGTCAGTTACAGGAAGACCTGGAAGGCTGCCTCTTTGCCATTAGAAGTTTGCATCAGGGAGCACCAGAAAGTTACTGGCTGGAGGCGGCGTAAAGCACTTTCCTAAAAATCACCCACCTGCGTTTTAGGCCTGAATTTCAGAAAACAGCCTTTAAACCAGCCGCTCATCTAACCTGCGGGCAGAACCGCCTCCTTTCCTCTTGCTTATTTCCACCGCACCGGCACCCCCAATTTCCTGGCCGAGTACCCTGCTGCGGAGGCGTGCAGTTTGGGAAGCACTTCATTCACCGCATGGGCAAACTCTACGTGCAGGTCTTCATGGAGCTTGTCTAGTTTCTGCAGCATCTCTTCGGTGCGTTTTGCCAAAAACAGGCCCAAAGCCTCCGTTCCGCCGGTAAGTACCTGCAACAGTTCCTGTTGATGAAACAACACCTCCTGCAAGAGCAATAAAAGCAGGTTTATCTCACCATACACATCACCGGTTACTTTTACATGGTGGCTAAAGGGGGAGCACAATTGCCGAAGACAAGACAGCAACTCAGAGGCATTGTAGTAGAAGCCTTTGGTCACGGTCTGCACCTGGGCGGCTAGAGCTTCTCTTCTCAGTTCCAGCCCCTGGGGGCCTTCCAGCAACTCAAACTTAAGCTGCTCCTGCAATACGGGTTGGGAAGCCAGCATTTGAACCAGTAATTTATCTTTTCTAGCGGCGGGCAGAGCCAGAATGGCTTTCCGAAGGTTTTTTTCTAAAGTGGGCATAAAACGATTCTCTGTCTGGTAGAACAAGCGAAAGGCCTTCGGTATTCAATTTCGGCTTAAAATCTTTCCGGTTTCTCCGGTTCAACCACTTTCTATATAGGAAAAGAACGATTGATTTAATCTAAAGTAAGCCAAACTGCGTAAACAGCGGCAAACGTGCCTAAACACCCACAACATTCACAAGAGCTCCCTGTTTTAGCCTTATTTCCAGAAAAAGAAGCTTAAAACGTAAGAGCTGCCAGCATCTAACAAAATGAACATGAGAGAATATTTACCCAGCAGGGTAATCCTAATTTGCGCTTGGCTATTCTGCCCACTTATGGCCTGGGCCCAATTGCCTGCCCTTCCGTCTGCGTCTCCTTCTTACACTGTGCTGCTGGCGGGCAGATGGTCGCCGGGGCAAACGACCGCCGCTCCGTTGCCGCTGCTGCAAGAACAACTTAAAAGTGCCGGGAAGAACAGCGCCATGGTGTTCATCGGCAATCCCTTTCAGCCGGCGGCCCTACCCGGCGTCTCAGCGGCTAACCGCAAAGAGCTGGAAGCCCAACTGCAGAAACAGCTCTCCTATTTACAAGGTTACCCCGGAAAACTTATCCTGATGCCGGGGGAGCACGATGCCAAAGGCAAACTGGTGCCCGAAGTGAGAAACCAGGAACGGTTTATTTCTGAGTACCTTCAGAACAAAGACCTCATTCAGCCGGAAAACTATTGTCCCGGCCCTACCGAGGTGGCTTTGACCGATGATGTGCACCTGCTCCTCCTGGACACCCAGTGGCTCATACCCAACCGCCGCATGGACGAGGAAGACGAGCAGCGCGGTTGTCCCACTACCGGCGGTACCGCCACGCTAGCCGCCTTTGATGACGTATTGCGGGCCAACGAAGACAAAAACCTGCTGGTGGCCATGAGCGTCTCCCCAGAGATGTCAAAGCTGGAGTACCGCATCATGCAGCGCCAACTAACCCAAATGTACGCGCCGCACAAAGGGTTGGTACACGTAGCGGGAAACTCAGAAGCTTTGTCACACAGCACCCTGGACAGCATCCATTTTGTGGGCACGGGCTTGGGCCTGGAGAAAGTAAAGGCTCCAAAAGAAGCCGCTCCGCTTTTCAGCCAAGCCACGGCGGGGTTCGCCAAGCTGCTGTACTTCCCCAACGGGGAAACCTGGCTGGAGATCTGGACGGCCGCAGACGCGCAAAGCTCACAAGGCCAGGTGGCCCACCGGGTACTTCTCTCCCGCAAACCCACCCAAAAACAGCTAGAAGAACAGACCAGCAAACTGAACCTGAACTTTGCGGGCCAAAAAAGCACGTTACCCGCCAGCCAGGTCTATAGAGCCAGTGGTTTCAGAGAATGGCTCTTAGGCGAAAACTACCGACCAGAATGGCAAACGCCCGTTTCTTTGCCGGTTTTTGACATTGGTACCCAAAAGGGCGGCCTGAAAGTGGTGCAACGCGGCGGCGGTTTCCAGACGGTTTCATTACGACTGGAAGACAGCACCGGCCGCCAATACGTGCTGCGCTCCGTAGAAAAGTACCCAGATGCGGCCCTACCCCGCATTCTGCGGGAGACCCTGGCCGCTGATGTGGTAAAAGACCAGATATCGGCCTCGCACCCGTACGGCGCGTTGGTGGTTCCCAAATTAGCCAATGCCGTGGGTGTGTACCATACCAACCCCCAATACTTCATCATTCCAGATGACCCGCGCTTTGGCCGGTATCTAAAAGGTTTCGCCAACACCATTGGCATGTTTGAAGAGCGCCCCGACGAGGATATGTCTGACATGGCCAGCTTCGGGAACTCTGAAAACGTGGTAGGCACCGACAAAGTACTGGAGAATACCTTAGAAGACCAGAACGACCAGGTAGACCAACTAAGCCTCCTGCGCTCCCGCCTGCTGGACTTCTTCATTGCCGACTGGGACCGCCACGACGACCAATGGCGCTGGGCCGAGTTCAAGAAAGAAGGCAAAGGCAAACTCTACAAAGCCGTCCCGCGTGACCGCGACCAGGCTTTCTTCGTGAACCAGGGGTTGATTCCTAACATCGCCAGTAGGCGCTGGCTTATGCCTAAAGTGCAGGGGTTTGACGAGAGCCTGCGCGACATCAAGGGCTTCAACTTCAACAACCGCTACTTTGACCGCGACTTCCTCACCGGCCTGGAACGCTCCCACTGGATTGCCATGGCAGATTCTGTGCGGGCAGGCCTCACCGATGAAGCCATTGAGGAAGCCGTTCGCGCTTTACCGCCCGAGATCCAGAAAATCTCTGGTGAACGCCTGGCCAACACCTTGAAAGCCCGCCGCGCCTACATCAGACGTGACGCCGAGGATTATTATGAGTTCCTGGCCCAGAAAGTAGATATCAAGGGCACTGATCTGGATGAACGGTTTGAAGTGCAGCGCGAAGCCGGTGGCGCTACTTTGGTGACCATTTACAAAAAAGAGGCTACAAACCCTGAAGGCCAACTCTACAGACGTCGCTTCCTGCCAGATGAAACCCGTGAAATCAGGTTGTACGGCTTAGGCGGCGCCGATGAATTCAACGTGCAGGGCGAAGCCGAAGACGGCATTAGAGTGCGTATTATTGGCGGTGACGGCCAAGACAAAATCACGGACAGTTCCAGCGTGGCGGGGCTTCGTCGCCTTACGTACGTGTATGACCAACCCAACGGCGCCCAGCTTCAGCTAGGCCCAGAGGCCCGCAACCTCACCCGCCTGCGCAACACGCCGGTATATGACCGCAGAAGCTTCGTCTACAACTACCTGGGCCCACTGGCTTCTGTGGAGTACAACCGCGATGACGGTTTGCTGCTGGGGGGTGGCGTATTGCTCAAAACACAGGGCTTCAATAAACAGCCGTATGGCATGATGCAGCGCCTGGTAGGCAGCTACGCTTTTAACACCCAGTCGTTTCTGGTAGATTATGCGGCGCATTTCCCACGCCTGAGAATGGGTCTGGACTTGAAACTGAACGTAAACTGGAAAAGCCCCGGCTACGCCGAGAACTTCTTTGGGTTAGGCAATGAAACGCTTTATGACCCAGACATTGACACTGACATAGACAGCTTCCGGTTTCAGTCCTCGCAGTTTTACGCCAATATGTTGGTGGGCCGCAAGATTGGCACCTATGAGACCATTTTTGTGGGGCCTGCCTACCAAAGCGTAAACGTAGACCATAACCCGGCCCGTTTGCTGCCGCAGCAACTGGAAGGTAGAGAGCAAGCAGTGGGGTATTACGTTCCCAAATCTTACGCCGGGGCCAGGCTGGAGTACATCTTAGATTCGCGGGACTCTCCCGCCCTGCCCGCCAAAGGTGTGTACTGGCAGGTAGCCGCAGATTTATTGAAAGGCGTAAACCGGCAATCGGCAGACGTGGCGATGGTGCATTCCCAGTTCGCCCTTTATAAAACGCTGCGCATTCCGTTGAAACTCACCTTAGCTACCCGCTTCGGGGGCGGGCACACCTTTGGTGATGACTTTGAGTTTTTCCAGGCACAGTTCCTGGATGGCCCCAGCATGTTGCGCGGCTACCGCCGAAACCGGTTTGCCGGGCAGAGCAGCCTATACAACAACACTGAGGCTCGCCTGCGCCTGTTCAGTTTCACCACGTACCTGTTCCCCGCCTCATTGGGCGTGTTCGGGTTCCATGACGTTGGCCGGGTATGGATGGAGAACGAAGGCTCAGACAAGTGGCACAGAGGCTACGGCGGCGGCGTGTGGCTTGCTCCGCTAAACCAGGTGGTCATCTCAGTAGGGTACGCCACTTCACCGGAGCAAAATCAGTTTCTGATTAAGGCCGGGTTCCTGTTCTAAGACTCAAGCTCCCGTTAAAAACAGAAAGGGCTGGCCCAATGGGCCAGCCCTTTCTGTTTTAGGGCTCTTTTCTGCAAAAGAGCCTTGAAACGGTTAGTTCAAGAAGATGGAGAACAGCTCAAATCTGTTGGAAGAGAAGCTCCAGTGGGACGGCGACGGATGAATCTCTTCCCCTTCTTCGTCAATAATGGTCACCGCCATGCCTTCCTCTTGGTTTAGCGGCTCTGTGAAATGTTTTACGGTGTATACGTGCCCTTCCTGCACCCAATCTTCGGGCTCAAAACTAGGAAGGGTGGCGTCAATGCATTTCGCGTATACCGCCATATAGCTAGGTGGATAGATCAAGTTTACCATGTCTTAGTAACTATAAACAGGTGAGAAAAATTCCGGCGGCTGATGCGTCTCTGCATAAGAGTTTCGCCACCTTAACCGCCCAGATAACACATACCTACGGTGTTTTGTTATGACTAGTTTACGCATCAATTCTCACTTTTCCAACTCTACCCATCAGAATTTACATTCAGAAAGACACCCTCTTTGGCATCTGCTCGTACAAACACATGCCGGTTTATCCGGCAGTAAACTGATTTTACATCCTAAACCATATTGCGTCATGGAAAACGACAATAAAGACAACAAATACAACGAGAAAGAAAAGTTACCGTCTGGAAAAGAAACTGCCGGAGACCTAAACCAAACTTCTGAGGAGCCAGGTGCCGGGGCCAACGACAAAGCCAGCTTTCAGCAAGGCGGCCAGCAACCGGGCAATAGCCAGGGCGGCCAGGGCGGCAGTACCGCCGACGGAGAAAAGAACTCGCGGCACGATGCGGGAGATGAAATGAGTGTGTTCGGACGGATGGATAGCTAGTCGCACTCGCCCGGATAGACCTATGCAAGCTCAGTTCAATAACTTTCTTCAGCAGAAGCAGCATTCCTGCTTTACGGTGGCACCAGGGATCATGGGCATGGAAATTGTCTTCGTGAACCTGTACTACGTAGAGAACCCAGACAAATCTTGGGTACTGATAGACGCCGGTTTGTACGGCTCCGCCGATAGGATCAGAAAAGCCGCCGAGGACAAGTTTGGCAAAGGCAATCCGCCCAAAGCCATCCTGCTCACGCACGGCCACTTTGACCACGTAGGCGCCCTGCAAACCCTAGCCGATATCTGGCAGGTGCCGGTGTACGCGCACCCTTTGGAGTTGCCGTACCTTACGGGGCTGTCCAGCTACCCGCCCCCAGACTCTAGCGTGGGCGGCGGCGGCATGGCGTACCTGTCGTTCATGTACCCTAAGAAACCCATTACCTTCAAAGGTAGGCTGGAACTGCTTCCCTCAGACGGATCTGTTCCGTTCCTGCCGGAGTGGAAGTGGCTGGAAACACCGGGCCATTCGCCGGGGCACGTTTCTTTCTTCAGGGAGCATGACCGGGTACTGCTGGTAGGCGATGCCTTTGTGACCCGCAAACCAGAATCTGCCTTGGCGGTGCTTACCCAGAAGCAGGAAGTTTGTGGCCCACCCGCGTATTTCACGCCAGACTGGGAAGCCGCCCGCTCATCGGTAAAGAAACTGAATGACCTGCACCCAGCCATTGCGGCCAGCGGCCATGGGTTGCCCATGCGGGGCCCGGAACTGAAACAAGGCCTGGACGAACTGGCGCGGTTATTTGACCAACTGGCAATTCCGGCCAAAGGCCGCTACGTGCCCGAAGCGGCCATTACAGACCGCCACGGCGTGGTACAGCTTCCGCCCACGGTGAATAACACCGTCCCAAAAGTGTTAGCCACGGCCGGCTTAGTGGCTCTGGCCGGTTTGGCCACCTATGCGCTTACTAGGCAGCGGAAAAGCAATAGAACCAACGCGCGCATTAAAAGAACCTGGCCTGGTTACGCCAACCCGCATAGCCAGTATGCGCCTGAGGAAGACATGAGCTATCCTACCCACAGTGACCAGAACCCTGACCTTGCGCCTACCAATAATTATCCGTGATACTTGGGTTATAAAAAGAGAGGGCCTGTTGTCAACAGCAGGCCCTCTCTTTTTATATGATACTTATCTTTTACTTAAAAGCTTGTTTTGAGGCTGTTTTTAGAAAAACAGCCTCAAAACAAGCTTTTACAGTCCAATCGCTTTGCGTTTTAACGCGGTGAATTCTTCCTGGGTAATGGTGCCCTGCTCTAACATGGTGCGCAGCCGTTCAATGGTGGCAATGTCATCCTGCACCGGGCTGCCATCCATACCAGAATTTGAACCAAAGTTTTGGCTGGAGGTGGAGGTATGGAAATGGCTTTGGTCTTGAGGGATGGATTGAGACCGCTGGTGCCGGTTTCCATAGAAACGGTCTTCGTTGAACTGCTCGCGGCCGTAGAATTCTGAGGTAGGAGAAGCCTGGGAGGTGGTTGGCTGCTGAGAGTATGTTTCATTGGGGCTGGTCACGGCGTGCATTACCCGGTACTCATACTCTGAGTCAACCGCGCCGCCTCTGTAGAACGGAAAACGGGACAAAGACCGCAGATCCATGTTCACAAATACCTGGTCTCTGTCATCGTCCAGTTGGGCTGCGCCAATGGGCACCAGTATGTGCCGGGGGTCTGTGTCGGTGAGCACGTGATCCCGGTCAACGTCTACGTCCAGGTAGCGCACTTTCATCAGTTCGCGATCCACAATGAGGTCATCTACTTTGCCTATGCGTTTTCCGTCTGAGCCTATCACTTCCCAGCCGCGTACGTCCAGGTTGTGGTTGGCTACTTTAAAATCTTTCAGATCATGTAAAGGGGCCAGTCTTGCCAGCCCGTCGTTTGCGTTGTATGCCATTGTTTCTTGCTTTTAGGGTACCTAATCAATATGACAGAAAAACGGGGGCCATGGGCATGATCATGCCAGAAGTAGGAGCCCCGCTGGTTTCTGGGCTCCCGCCCTGGGCCTCAAAGAAATATTTGTACAAAAGATAGCCTACCACCAGCAAGATCAGCAGTACTATGATCCAGGCCCAGCTAGAGCGCTTTTTAGGTTCAATGTTTATTTCAGCCATAGTTTTAGTTTGTTAAGATCAGTACGGCAATACCGTATAATGGCGTACGAAGCTTTTCAAGAGATGTTTATTATCAACGGATTACAAGCCCGCGGCTATAAGCTAGAGCCACGGCACGAAAGGGAGAAGCAAAAAAACGCAGTAAATTAGATTATCTGCCAATGGATTGGTTGGCAAAGAAATAATGTAGAGAAAGCACCATTAACAATTCCTGTTTTTGTAAAAACCGTACCAGAAGAATGAAATTTGACAGATACCCTGACTCCTGGATTTATGCTACTGGCAGCAACATCATTCGCACGCGTCTTTACCGGATGGGAATCACAAACAACTTTTTAGAGATTCAAAGAGACTTTGACGTATACGGACTGAAGGAAAACTAATGGAAAGAGTTTCAAAAAGGAATTACTTACGATGCTTTTCTCGTTAAACGTAAAAAGAGATAGATTTACTGCCATGGATATACATGAACTAAATAGAACCAAGCTTCCAATAGTAACCATTGACAAAGCACTTGAAAAATACAAACCCAAAGTGCTGTTCAAGGAAAAGCTGGATAAGGCAAATGAGGTTCTGAAAACGGTTGGACTGCCTAAGAAATAATTAAACGCTAAACAGAATTGCAGGTCAATCCTCTTCCAATAGCATAGAAACCTAAAAGCCGTTCTGCCGTTTTTCACCTGTTTAGCTAAAAACAGGTGAAAAACGGCAGAACGGCTTTTATAAGTACGAGAGTACAGAAGACTGATGTGCGGTTATACCTGCCCCGGAATCTGCGGAAAGGCAATAAATTCGCCTTCGGGGCTGAAGAGCATGCTCATGGGCTCCTCCTGCGGATCACGTAAGATATCTTCCTGGGAGATTCCCCATTTGGCCCACATGGTGGCCAGTAGTTTGGCGTAGGAACTGTGCTGCCAGGGGTTAAAAATGACGTTGGTGACATCATCAATGAGCGTGTCCATGACCAGATGATCGTCTTGCGGTTTTGTGGCGCGCACCAGGTAGTCTGGAATCACGTTTAGCAGATACCCGGCGTAGAAAATGCGGGCACTCAGTTCGGCGGCCTGAATGGGCTGCAACTGCTTGAACTCAATTTCCTGCCAAACCCGCTTCATGGCATCTTTGATCATGCCGTTGTCTAGCAGACAGGAGACAATGAGCACATTGTCCAGCCGTAGGCTGAACATCATGGTAGACAATTCATCTCTGAACTCAAACCTGGTGGGCTCTGCCGAGGCATCTACGTCTATCACAAACAAAGAACCCGGAAGGAAATCGGCAAAGGCCATGGGCACCCGCAGGGATTGGAGCACCCTGAAAAACGCCTGGAACTTCATCAGCATTTTGGGCTGCTCGCTCACGGCGTACTCGGGTTGTACCAGCGGGTTTTGCTCTTTGATGAGTTCGGTGATCAAGGTGCCGTAGAACATTTTGCCCATCCACTGGAAAAGCAGTTTCGGGTCTAGCGCCCTGATTCCGGTCACGCCTTGGGCCAGCGCTTTCTGTACCTTTTCCTCTAAGGGTTGCAGGTGCTGGGTCTGGCACTGGTGGCAGCAAGGGATTTTCAGGTCTTGATACGTCACTACGCTTTGATCCAGCAGGCGGAGCGGCTCATGGGCAAAACCGTACTCTTCCATCAGCCAGGCGGGGAAAACCGGCGTCTGTTGGTCTGCGCTGATGGTGGTGCCACACAGAAAGCAGATATGGTTCCCGAAACGCATTCCCTCAAACGGATCAAAAATGGACAGGTGCTGCGGCATAGTGGTAAGGGAAAGTAAAAGGCGTGTTATCAACTTTGTGTTTGCTGTTTTTAGAGCATGTGTACATTTCATCTTTGCGCTACAAACGGCCATAAAAAGAACCTGCGTTCGCCTTTCTCTGGCCGTTTTCGCCTGCAAACCTCAAATGTAAACAAGCCCTTAGCTCAATTTGCCAAGATCATAGCAAGAACAGACGGCAAAGATACACACCAGATCGGCTTTAAAACACCCTCTTGCCTTGGTGGCGCACGTTAAACCAGTATCTCCGTAGAAACCCGGCACGGAACTTGCAAATCCATTCCTATCTATACCTTTAAAACTATGAAAACTGCCTTACCCTTCGTTCTTGCCTTTGCGCTCTCTTTTCTTTTCAGTTCTGCCCATGCCCGGCAAAGTCCGTTGCCGCCTTTGGTGAGCACCTCTGGCCTGGGCGAGGTGAAAGTACAGCCCGACCAACTCACTTTTAGGGTGGGCGTGGAAATACGGGAGAAGACGCTGGAAGAAACCCGCAAAGCCGCTGACCAACGCACGGCCGCCCTGCTCAGCTTTCTAAAGAAAGCCGGAATAGATGCGAAAGATGTGCAGACCGAGAACCTGTCTGTTTACCCCATTTATTCTGGGCAGGAATACGGCCAAACCGCTCCGCAATCTTTCCAGGCCAGCAGAACCATCTCGGTTACCCTTAAAAAGCTGGATCGGTTTGATGAGTTGATGGGCGGTCTATACAAAGCGGGCGCTAACCGCGTGGATGGCATCACCTATGAAACCACCCAACTGAAAAAACACCAGGAGGAAGCCCGCCGGAAAGCCGTGCAAGACGCCCGGCAGAAAGCGGTGTTATTGGCCTCTGAGCTGGGGTCTAAAGTAGGACGCCCTTACCAGATCAATGAAGGTGGCAACAGCGGCCCCCGGCCCGTTATGTACGGGAAAGCTGTTCTGCGGGAACAATCTGTCATGGATGCTGGCGGGCCTACCTTAGCCTTGGGTGAAATCACGGTAACCGCCGCTGTAGAGGTGAGTTTCCTGCTGGAATAGCCCATCGGTTTTTCTCCTCCTTTTCCAAAAGTGTGGCGTACACAGAAAGAATGGCCAAAGCGGCGGTTTTCTCTGTGTACGCCACACTTTTTCTATTCTTTCGCGGTTACCTTATCAACAGAAGCGTTTTTGTTCGGTTTTTGCGAAAACAAGTTAAAATCGGCAACGCCAAACAACCGTTCTCCGTCAAGCAACTATCCTGTTTTTTGGGTACATTTGGAAGATTATGAAGGAACCTGCATTTACTCTGGAGGGGAAGCCTGTTCATGTGGTGCAAACCGATGAGGCCTTGCAAGAGGCTGTGTCCCATTTACGCCAGAGGCCAGAGCTTGCCTTAGACCTGGAATTTGACCAACACCATTATACCTATGGTTTCACGCTATGCCTGATCCAGATCTCTGACGGGCATACCTGCTTTGTCATTGATCCTATTCCGTTAAGTGACCTGCAGCCGCTGTGGGATGTGCTGGAGAACCCGTCTATTGTGAAGATTTTCCACCACGCCAACAATGACCTCATGCTCCTGAGCATGCTGGGCTGCCAGGTACGCACGCTGGTAGACACCGCCGTAGCCGCCAAAATCCTGAATTACGCCAAAGCGGCCCTGGGCACACTACTGGAAGAGGAATTAGGGCTGCAGCTGGATAAATCACAGCAGATGAGCAATTGGAACCAGCGCCCCCTGTCTAAGCGGCAATTGGAGTACGCGGCCCAGGACGTTCTGTACCTGCACGCCCTTAAAGACGCAATGGTGGCCAAAATACAGGAACTGGGCCGTATGGCCTGGCTGGAGGAAGAAGACAAGCTGCTGGAGTCTATCACCTACACCGAGCAGGAAGACCCGCACCTCAAGATCAAGTTCCCGCAGCGGCTTACCCTGCTGCAACAGTTCATCCTGAAACCCATCTATGACTTCCGGGATCAGTTGGCGCAGAAATGGAACCTCCCGGCCGGGCAAATCATCAACACCAACGCGCTCATGCAACTACTCAGCAACCCTGAGCAAAGCATCAATGACTGGCTGTACCATACCAAGGGCATTCACGGGCGGGTGCAGCAAGACCGGTATGAGGAGCAGCTGCAACGCATTCTGAATGGAGCCCTGCAAGAGGCGAGTAAACGGAAAATCCCCAACCGCATGCCGCCTAACGCTTTTCCGCCCCGGCTCAAGACCCCTGAGACCGAGGCCCGAAGAGAGTTGCTGTGCACGGTGCAGCGCGCCTTGATTGAACGCTACGGAGCCTATGCTACGCCCATGCTCCTGGATCAAAGCATTATCACCCATTACAGCCAGACGGGTGAACTGGTTATTTCAAAAAATTATGCGAGAGAGATAGTACAGGCCATGGCCCAGGAACTGCAGATTTCCTTATAAAGAGCAGCAGTTGGTACAGAAACAGCAGGAATTATGCCTAAGAAAAGTCTTGAGTTCGGCTTATACAACTGGTTCCCGGGGTATGGTTACGCCCCTATCCATCCGGCAAACCGCCGGGAGTTTGAGTCGCTAGAACCCCACAACAAAGTGTTTGAAAAGATTGGCGAGGTAAACGGGTGGCTGCTTTTGCGCTACTCAGACGAGGAGTTCAAGGTGCGCCCAGACCTTTTCACTTCCATTCAGTGGCTGCCGTTCACCTTCGGGGAATGGGTAAGGCCCGCCAACCAGCCCACCGGCCCCGTTGCCGAGATCACCGATATTTACTGGAGCGTCTCTGACGATGCTCCGTTCTTTGCCCTCAAGCAGGGCAAGAGGAGTTTAGAGGGTTTGTACCGCCAAGAGCAGCTTCGCCCGGCATAAAAAAAGCCTTCCTTCAATTTTGAAGGAAGGCTTTTTTACTTGGTTTCTTTCACTTACCTGCTGTGACGCAGCAAGAGACCTCACCTACGGAGAGGGGAACCCCGCTCATGCGTTTTGGGCCTGTTTTTCGCAAAACAGCCTCAAAACGCGGAATCCTGTGAGATCTTGAAAGTCTCACAGATTCAGAATGAACTGGCGCGAGACTCCTCTCTCGAGACTTGGAATGAAGCAAGTCTCCAGACCCGCCGGGAACCACGAACTTCTTTTTAGCTGTGCGTAGAGCGCTTACGCTAACTTTACGCACCCTTGGACAGCCAATCTCCTGATTGGTGAGCTATGGGCACAGACGCTCGCAGGTCTAAAGACGCTACAAGGTCTTTTGAAGCAGGCGGTATGGCACGGTGAACCTATAAAAAAACTGGCGCGAGACTGCAGTCTCGCGCCAGTTTACTTTAAACCTGTGAGGTCTTGGAGACCTCACAGGTTTAAGCGTTTTGGGCCTGTTTTCCGTAAAACAGCTCTTAAACGCCTCAGCTCCTGACCCCTACTATCCAGTGGAGAGGGGCCAGGGGCCGAGGCGTTCTGCGGAAGGTCAGTTAAAGGGCGCCTTTGATTTTATCCATCAATCCTCCGCCCGCAGCGCCGGTCATTTGCTCTACCTGCGCGTGGCCTTCAGGTGCTGGCGGCGGCAAGATTGGAATATCGCCCATGGGTTCACCCGGCACCATTTGGAAGGTTCCCTTGCCGTCAATTGACGGGCCTTCAGACCAGCGACCAAACGCTTCCTGGTCTTTGAAGATATTGGTCGTCACGAAAGCGTAGTCGAAGCCTTGCACCTCCTCGCTTTGCGGGAAGCTGTTCGGGATTGGGAACTGCTGCCTGAACCCGCCCAGCTCTTCAATCACGGCCAGCCATTGGTTTTGGTGCATGGCGTCACGGGCAATCAAAAAGGCCAGCATGTCTTTCATGCCCGGGTCATCTGTGGCTTCCCATAAACGGGTGGCCAAAACTCGTCCGCTTGCCTCAGCGTGTACGTTGGCCATCATGTCTGAAGCAATGTTCCCCGTAGCGGTTACCCAAGAACCGTTGAACGGCACTCCGTTCGCATCGGCGGCCATAGCGCCCAAACCAGCGGAAAGAAAGTGCCTAGGATCCATTCCGCCCATGACCGCCCCTACCAGGGGGTTTGAGCCCACAATCTCATCTTTCAAGGAGCTGGTGGCACCTTCCAGGTTAAGGGCAACCGCGGTGGCGAGCATTTCAATGTGACTTATTTCCTCGGTGCCCGTTTCCAGGAGCATGTTCTTGTATTTCACAGGGCCTCTGTTACTCCAGGCCTGGAAAAGATACTGTAAACATACCCTGATTTCTCCTTCAATTCCGCCAATGGCCTGCTGCAACATTTTAGCGAATGCCGGATTGGGTTTATCTACCCTTACTTTGTACTGCAATCTTCGATCATGATAGAACATGGGCTTTCCTTATTTAAATGAATTAAAAAATTATTCTTACCACATTCTAAACGATCATTATTGTTTTATGGACAAGTATTTTTTCAACTATTACTGAATTAAATGCAACAAAATTGCAATATATATCTTAAAATATATAACTTTAAATCAGGCAATTGTATAAAAATAAGCACCATATCACCTAGCTGATATAATGCAATTCCTCCTAAAAAACAGTATTTATACGCATATATTTCCTGTCCATTTGCAAACAGGGAGATGGAGCAGCAAGTCACCTATTGGGGCCTCATCCTTCTCTTTTGTTTTCACTCTATTTACCCTGAAACAAGATCAAATCAGCTGGTCAGAACGGGGGTTGAATCTAGATCCTGCCAGGCACCTGGAGGCTTAAAAATTAAAATAGTGCTACGCATCACAGTTAAATGATAGAACAGCCTCCCATTTACCTAAATAGCGTCTTATGTTATTTACTCCTAGTGTTTTAATCTTAAGTCTGTATTTACCGTATACAGGCTTCAACGAAACCAACGTACCAACACTATGAAAAAAACACCAAAAATATTGGCAGCGGCCTTGATGGCAACGGCCTTCGGATTTGCCTCTTGTGAATCAAAAACGGCTCAAAATGTAGAAAACACCGCTGAATCGGCCGCAGAAGATATAGCCGCCGAAACAGATTCTCTTCTTTCCCCGGCAGATACAGATACTATTAAGGTACAAGATGAGCCTGTAGATGACGGCGTAGCCGATAAAATGGAGAACCAGTAGAAGGCCATTCGGTCATTCAATCAAAGACTTTGCCTCCGTTGGCGGGAACGAATGTTCTTACCAACGGAGGTATTTTTGTGTAGGACTGTCTGAAATTATTCAATTTTTTTGTGGCATAATGATATAAACCAGAAAGAAGGTACTATATTTGCCTTCCCTCCAAGAATCAAGAAGAATAAAGCCGTTTGTTGTGAATTTTACCAGTCAGAGATCACCGTATACGAACGTGTATGTAGACGCCAGTCTCAATGCCGCCCATGTGGAGTGTGAGCGGTTTATACCTAGTGCCACTTTCAGGCAAAACCTGCTGTCCATCATAGAACTCATCAAAGCCAAGAAGTTGTTCGCCTGTATCTATGACATACGTAAACTGAAGAGCCTGCCGCCCCAAGACCAGGATTGGTTTATTGACGTGGCCTTCCCGCTGCTCATAAAAACGTCTCTGCGTAAGATAGCGGTACTGGAATCTGCCACCAGTGCCGGCTTACTGGACTTAAACCAACTGGTGTACACCCACTATCCTTCCATTCCCTTTGAGTTGCAGTATTTTGAAGACGTGGCCTCTTCTTTGGAATGGATCTCCAACCCACTGCCCACCGTAAACGAATCTTCCTTTGCTACCCGTAAAGAAATGGCGCCGGCTTTTTAAGGAACAGAACACGTACTAACGCCTGCTTTGCGTAGAATAGGCGTACTCTTCCAGATACCCGTATTTCCCGCACAGCTTACCGTTCTTGGCGATAGTCGCATTCTTTAAAACGCCCTCTTTGTCGCCGTTAAACAAATGCGGCAGAATCTTGTCAATTATCTGCCGGCCAAAATCGCGCGACGCGTTTCTGGGCAACTCACAGGGCAGATTGTCTACCGCCATCACCGTAATGTTCTTCTCAGAGCTGTAGGCCTCCTCCAAATCATTTGTCCAGGGATTGTAGTCAAATGCCGGATCTGCGATGGTGGCCGCCCGCTTGGTGCACGGGATGGAACCGTCTACGTCACAGGTGATGTCGGCAATGGTGTTGATCCTGAAATCTGGGCGCTGCATGTCTTCCTGGGTGAACAGCACGGGGGCCGCCGGGTTCCAGTACGCACACGCCATGAGCAGGTCGGTTACCTTAGCGAACTTCTGGAACGAAGATGTATACAGGTGTGGGCTCTGGTAGAAATCCTGAGAGTCCCATACCTCTACATCGGGCCGCACGTGGTAGTCTGAGGAGCGCAGCTGCACAAACACCGGCTCAGAGAACTCTTTGTAGAGGTAATCAAAGACGCTTACTTTTTTGATGCCCATGCGCTCCAGCACCTCAATGGCCCCCTTCGCCACCCTGCCGCCGCCGGTCACCGCAATCTTGATGCTGGGCAGCGTTTTCACCTTGAAGAACTCCTCCAGCATGTCTTCCATGTCTTGGCACTGGTGCGCGGGCTTCAGGTGGTAGAGGTTCCATTTACGGCCGTAGGTGAGCAGGCCGTTGTACGCGCCCACAATCCCGGCCCATCGGCCGAAGGCCACTTCCCGCTCGCCTTGCGCGTTGGTGATGGTCTCGTAATCAATGAGGGTGATCTTCTTCTCCAGAATGGCTTGCAGCAGCTTCTGATTATGGGCTTGTTTCTTGATGGTGTGCGAAAAGAAGAAATAGGTTTTATTTGGAAGCAACTGGTCTACGGGCACTTCTTTCACCCCGAACAGGACATCGCAGGAACTCAGGTCTTCTTTCAGCGGAATGCCCAGGTTGGCGTACTCTTCGTCTGAGAAACACCGGATGGGGCTGGGCTGCACCACCAGTTGCACCTGCGGGAAAGTTTGCAGCACCTCCAGGCATTTTTTGGGCGTGAGGGGCACGCGCTTGTCCGTGGGCACCTTTCCTTCGCGTAGTACACCAATCTTTATTTTTTCCATAGGGCAATGATCCAAGGGCAGGCTGAACCTGACGTTATGCAATTCTGCTGGTGGCTCCTCCCGGCGAGGCCGGAGACTCGTTTCATCCCGTAGCACGCGGCTTGAGCCCCGCGCCAGTACTTTCTTAACCTGTGAGGTCTTGGAGACCTCACAGGTTTTGGGGCTGTTTTCCGCAAAACAGCCCCAAAACGCATCAGCGGGATGCCTCCTCTTTACGGGCAAGGAGGCTCTCTCTTGCCAACGGGCAGAGGGAGCGTTTTAAGGCTGTTTCTTTGAAAATAGGGCAAAAACCCTTTTTCCCCTCCTAGCCGGTGCCGCAATTTAAGGGCTCTCTCTGTAAATAGTGAATTTTAACCCGTACTTTTGTAAAATCATTTGCACCAAACATTTGTTACAGAGCAAAAGAACTTATCTACCTAAATTCCAGCGATAAATGATCTTTAAAACCAAGCCTGCCGATATCTTTAAAGAACGCCACAATGGCCCTGTAAAAGAGCAGATGCAGGAAATGCTGCAAACCATTGGGGCCGCGTCTTTAGACCAACTGATAGATGAAACGGTGCCGCCGGCTATTCGCCTGAAGAAACCGTTGAACCTGCCTGCTCCGTTGACCGAGCGCGATTTCCTGCGGAAGTTCGCCAAGATCGCGAAGCAGAACAAACTGTACAAATCCTACATCGGGTTGGGGTACCATGACACCATCCTGCCGCCGGTGATCCAGCGGAACATCTTTGAGAACCCGGGTTGGTACACTGCTTATACGCCTTACCAGGCCGAGATTGCCCAAGGCCGCTTAGAGGCCCTGATCAACTACCAGACCCTGATCATTGACCTGACCGGCATGGCCATCGCCAACGCGTCTTTGCTGGATGAGGCTACCGCCGCCGCTGAGGCCATGAACCTGCAATACTCCCTGCGCAAAGGCAACCGCAAAAACGCGAACCGCTACTTTGTGTCTGACCAGGTATTGCCGCAAACCCTGGACGTATTGGTTTCCCGCGCCACGCCGCTGGGCATTGAACTGGTGATGGGTGATCACCGCAAGCTGAACGTACAGGACGACACCTTGTTTGGTGCTTTGGTGCAATACCCGGCCGCCGACGGGGAGGTGTTCGATTACACCAGCTTCATTTCCCAGGCCCACGAGGCGGGCGTACCGGTAGCCGTGGCCGCTGATCTGTTGAGCTTGACCTTGCTGAAATCACCGGGTGAGATGGGGGCTGATGTAGTCATCGGTTCTTCGCAGCGCTTCGGAATTCCCATGGGCTATGGCGGGCCGCACGCCGGTTTCTTCGCGACCAAAGACGAGTACAAGCGGTCTATCCCGGGCCGTATCATTGGTTTGTCTCAGGATGCGTTCGGGCAGAAAGCCTACCGCATGGCCTTGCAGACCCGTGAGCAGCACATCCGGAGAGAGAAAGCGACTTCTAACATCTGTACCGCCCAGGTTTTATTGGCGGTAATGGCCGGCATGTACGCGGTGTACCACGGCCCGCGCCGCCTGAAATACATCGGTCTGAACATCCACAGCCTGACTCAAATCTTGGCGAAAGGTCTGGAGCGTTTAGGCTTTGAGCAACTGAACGAAAACTACTTTGACACCCTGAACCTCCGCATAGAGAGCGCGGAGTTGCAACAAGCCATCCGCCGGGAAGCCGAAGCGGCGCAGATCAACTTCCGCTATTTCGGGGACAACAACATCGGGATTTCCATCAACCAGAACACAGATCTGGACGAGGTGAAGGAGATTCTGGCCGTTTTCGCGAAAGTAGCCGGTAAACCGGATGCCACGCTGGAATTGGACGCCATTCCGGAGGAAACCGAGATTACCTGGCCAGAAGCCTTGATCCGGACTTCTCCTTACCTGCAGCACGAGGTTTTCAACAAGTACCACTCTGAGAGCGAAATCCTGCGTTACATGAAGTACCTGGAGAACAAAGACTTTTCTTTGACGCACGGTATGATTCCGCTGGGTTCCTGCACCATGAAACTGAACGCCACCGCCGAGATGATTCCAGTGACCTGGCCAGAGATCGGGCAGATGCACCCCTTCGCCCCGGCCGACCAAGCCCAAGGCTACGCGCAAATCTTCCAAGACCTGGAAGCGTGGTTATGCGAGATAACCGGCTTTGCGGCCATGAGCTTACAACCCAACTCCGGTGCCCAGGGCGAATACGCCGGTCTGATGGTGATCAGAGCCTACCACGAAGCCCGCGGCGACCATCACCGCAACATCTCCTTGATTCCATCCTCGGCGCACGGCACCAACCCTGCCTCCGCAGTGATGGCCGGCATGAAAGTGGTGATTGTGAAGTGCGATGAGAAAGGCAACATTGACGTAGCAGACCTGAGAGCGAAAGCCGAGGAGCATAAAGATGACCTGTCTTGCTTGATGGTAACCTACCCGTCTACCCACGGCGTGTACGAGGAAAGCATTATTGAGATCTGCGAACTCATTCACCAGAACGGGGGCCGCGTGTACATGGACGGGGCCAACATGAACGCCCAGGTAGGCTTGACCTCTCCGGCGAACATCGGTGCTGACGTGTGTCACCTGAACCTGCACAAAACCTTCTGTATTCCGCACGGCGGGGGCGGCCCAGGCGTAGGCCCAATTGGTGTAGTAGCAGATCTGGCTCCTTTCCTGCCCGGCCACGCGGTTGTAGACCTGGAACGCCCGGAAGCGATCAACGCAGTATCGGCGGCCCCTTGGGGTAGCGCCAGCATTCTGCCCATCTCTTACGCCTACATCAACATGATGGGCGGCGAAGGGTTGACCGAGGCCACCAAAATGGCGATCCTGAACGCGAACTACATCAAGGCGCGCTTAGAGGAGCACTACCCGGTATTGTACGTTGGCTCCAACGGCCGTTGCGCCCACGAGATGATCTTAGACTGCCGCTCTTTCAAGAAGGCCGGGGTTGAAGTGGAAGACATTGCGAAGCGTCTGATGGACTACGGTTTCCATGCGCCCACTGTATCGTTCCCAGTGGCCGGTACCTTGATGGTGGAGCCTACGGAGAGCGAGAGCAAAGAAGAGCTGGACCGTTTCTGCGCCGCCATGATCTCCATCCGGGAGGAAATCCGGGAGATTGAGGAAGGTGCCGCTGATCAGAAAAACAACCTGCTCAAAAACGCGCCGCACCCGGCCCACGTGGCCCTGGCCGAGCACTGGTCTTTCCCGTACACCCGCGAGCGCGCCGTTTACCCAGTGCCTTACACCCGTACCGCTAAGTTCTGGCCAACCGTGAGCCGCATTGACAGCGCGTATGGCGACCGTAACCTGGTGTGTAGCTGCGCTCCTATTGAGGCCTACAACGAGCAAGGCGAAGAGATGAAAGCCATTTAAGTTCAATAGGAATATCAGTTCAGAAAACGCCTGCGGAGCTTCCGCAGGCGTTTTTGTTTTAAGCCTATTTTACAGAAAACAGCCTGGAAACGGCCCTTCAGACAAGTTAAAAATGCCCGCAAAAAAATAAACCGTTCGGTATAATATGGGCATAGTTTTTGTGTATAATCACAACGGACAGACATTTCCCGAAACACTTTCCTCAGTTCAGATATTATCCTTCAAAGCAGGGGAAGCGGTTCTCAAGTGATGTTCTTTCTATTCTTTAAACACTAAAACGGTATACATCCTATGAAACCATTCAGTAAGATAGCAAAGTGGGTAATGGGGGTAATGATGGGACTACTGGTGGTAGGTTTCACCGGCTGTGCCACCACGTACAACGTTGCCACTGACTTTGACAAAGGCACTAATTTTCAGGCGTACAAAACCTGGCGTTGGTACCAGGATCAACCCGTTGCGAAGGATTCTACCAATCGCAGCTACACCACGTTTTTAGACAAACGGGTGAAAAACGCGGTAGAAACTGAGATGCAGCGTAGAGGCTTCCAGAAAGCTTCTGCTTCTGACAAACCAGACATGTTGCTGGCCTATGACTTCACCATTGAGAACCAGCAACGTTTGCGTCCTGACTTTATGAGCATCCCGTCTATTGGCTACGGCTATTGGTACGGCTACCGTTATGCCTACACCTACAACCGTCTGTATAACACCACCACGGTACAGGACTATCAGGAAGGCACCTTGATTCTGGACGTGGTAGATGCCAAAAGCAATGAACTGATCTGGCGCGGAAGCAGCGCTACTGCCGCTACTGAGCGTTCCTTAACCGATGAGAAGGTGCAGGCGATTGTTTCCAGCATCTTGGCAAAATTCCCGCCTCAGGCTGAGGAAAGGGCCACTGCCCGCCGGTAATTAACTGCCGTTTTCTTGAAAATAGCCTAGAAACCCCTCCCTGTGGCGAGGGGTTTCTTTTTTTGTAGAGGCTTTATTTACGCTCATCCCCTTCTCCCCTTTGTCATCTGGAAGGATCTTGTAGGCGAACGGTAATCATGCCTGTTCCCTACTGATGATACTTTCTCCTTGTTTTACAAAAGAAAACGCCTTCCATAGAATAGAGGCCTTTCTAGTTCGCCCACAAGATCCTTTCAGGATGACAGAGAAGGGAGAGTGAGAGAGGGAAAAAAGGTAGAAGCGAGAGAGAAGAAGGGTAGAAGCAGAATGAGATTAAGCCAGAAAGCAGAACAGCGGTGACACAAAGTGTCAAAAAAGTAGTCAGCCAGAATATTTTTGAGGTGTTTTCTGAAAAATAGGCTTAGAGCTTGTTTAAATTTCATCTTTGCGCTACAAACGACCATAAAAAGAACCTGCGTTCACCTTTTTCTCGCACCGTAGCGCTGCTACGCTGCTCAAAAAACGCTTCCGCAGAACCTTTCTCTGGCCGTTTTCGCCAGCAAACCTCAAATTTAAACAAGCTCTTAAAACAGAACTAGGTCTACTCCCATTCTCCTGTATGCATACGATCCCTAAACATTAACCTGACCTCCCGCAAAACTGCTCATGGTTCCCGGCAATTCTGGAGACTCGCTTCATCCGGTGGCACGAGACTAGAGTCGCGCGCCAGTACTTTCTACCTGTTTGCTTCCGTAATGCCGCCTGCTCCAAAGACCTCGTAGCGGGCGCAGCTCCTTCAAGTGTCTGCGCCAATACCGTTTATAGCCCGTTTTCCGCAAAACAGGCCTATAACGTGGAAGCCTTTAAGGTCTCCAAGGCCTCACAGATTTAAGTCAACTCAGTAGGGTGAGGCCCAAAACGTACTTCCCAGAAATGCTGCCAAACAAAAGAGCCACCTTTCTAGGTGGCTCTTTTGTTTCACTTCTTGAGAAGGTTTATCTAGTCTTACTTGATCTTGAATTCGGTTCTTCTGTTCATCTGGTGCTCGTCTTCGGTACATTCTACCCCGTCTGCACAGCGGTTTTTCAGCTTGGTTTCTCCGTAGCCTTTCCAGGTGAGCCGGTTGCGGGCTATGCCTTGGCTTACTAGATATTCCACTGCTGACTGGGCCCGGCGCTCAGAGAGAATCTGGTTGTAGCCGTGGCCTTCGCGGCTATCAGTGTGTGAACCTAGTTCAATCTTTATGCTGGGGTTATCCTTCAGCATGCGTACCAGTTTGTCCAGTTCCAAAGCGGCATCTGGGCGGATATTCCATTTATCCAGATCATAGTAGATGTTCTCCACGGCAATGGTCTGCTCCCGCTGGCTTTTGTCAAAGATGAGCGTGACGCGGGTGGTATCTGCCAGGTTTACCGTATCAATGGCTACTAGGGCAGATTGAGTCAAGAAGCCGAATTTCTCGCCTTTCAGATCATACGTAGAGCCTTTCATCACGCCAAACTTGTATTCGCCGTTGCGGTCTGAGAAGGCCACGGTAGAGTCTGCAGTGTTCTGCGGAGTCAATTTCAGGCGGACATCGGCCAGCGGCTGATTGATGCTGTTCTTGCCTTTCACCTGCACCCGTTCTAAGGTAGTTACCAGCAGAACAGCGTTGCTCAACAGCTTAAAGGAGTAGATGTCATCTGTGCCGTTGTTGCTGTCGCGGTTAGAAGACAGGTAACCCGCCAGGCTATTTCCGGCTCCCCGCATGAACACCATCCCGAAATCATCTTTAGGAGAGTTAATAGGTGTGCGCAGATTTTCCGGCGTAGTCCAGGTGGTACGGCTGCCCTTCGCTTTGAACACATCCAAGCCTCCCAGCCCGGGGTGCATGTCTGAGGAGAAATACAGGTTACCGGCTTGGTCAAAGCCCGGGAACATTTCTTTGCCGCTGGTATTGATGGTGTTACCGGCATTTACCGGCTGACTCCAGCTTCCGTCAGACTGAAATTCTGAGAAGTAAATGTCCGTTTCGCCGTAGCCACCGGGCTGGTCAGACACAAAGTACAGCACTTGCCCGTTGGGCGAAATGGCCGGATGGCCTACGCTATATTCGTCTACCTTGTTGTATTTGAAGGGTTTTACTCCTGCCCAGGCAGAACCGTTCCGCCGCGCCGAATAAATCTCCAGCCGGTTCACGTACTCGTTCTCAATCGGTTCCACTACCCAACTGGTAGGATCCATGTTGGCATTCTCCGGCACTTTCTTCACCATTTTGGTGCGGGTAAAGTACAGCGTAGTATTACCGGAGTCTAGCACCGCGGGGCCGTCATGGTACACCGAGTTTAAGGTGGCACTGGCTAGGGTTGGCGGTTGCCAGGTACTGTCTTGGTTGCGTTGGGCATAGAACATTTGCAGATACGGACGACCCGTCCAGCCATAAGCGCCGGCATCTATGGCTTTGGCGTTGCCCATGCTACCACCCCGGTCTGAGGTGAACAAGATGCCGTCTTCATAAACCGTTGGGCTGAAGTCTGAATTTCCGGAGTTGATCTGGGTTTCATTGACGACAATGGCGGTGGGTGGCTCCTCCAGCAATTTCAAGGCTGCATCAGTTGCCTGGGCCTTCGCGTGGGCTTTGGCGGCTTCGGCGGGTACTTTAATGGCGTACTCCTGGTATTGGGTTTTGGCCTCAAAGTACTTCCCGTTGCTTCTCAGCGCCTCAGCGTAGTAATAGGTATTGATAGGATCAGCTTCGGGCATGGCCACCACTTTAGCGTACCACTGCTCTGCCTGCACGGTACGGCCGGTGAGGCGGTAAGAATCTGCCAGCCGCTGGGCACCTTGCAAATCTGGGGTCTTTTTGGCAAAAACCTCCTGAAACTCCTCTATGGCGAGGGCATAATCATAGTTCTCATACAGCCTGTCGGCTTTACGAGTGGTTTGGCAACCGCTCAAGGCTACACTACCGGCAATGAAGGAAAGTAAAAGAGATTTGTATAATTTATACATAGATGCGTCTGGTTAGAATTAGAAATACCGGGGGGTCACCATTTTGGTCTCTTCCTTTTTCAGGAAACTGTATCCAACAGATATTTCATGGGTGCTCAAATCATTGAGGTTGCTGTGCAGCGTAAAGTCATAGGCGTAGCCTAAGCGTAGCCGTTTGGTCACATACAATTCTGCTATGGCTACCAGGGCATCTTTGGAGCTTAGGCCTTTGCCTTCAAAATCATTCTTGAAGATGTTCATGGCCGTACGGTAACTGCCTCCCAGCCAAATGCGCTCCCCAAACAGGAAAAAAGCGTTAAAATCTACGTTGGTAGGGCCATCAAAATTCTCTTTGAGCATGATGCTGGGTTTCACCTTGATATTCCGGCTGATGTTTGCCACATACCCCACGTTCAGGAAGTAATGGCGCTCCGGGTCATAGTTGATGTCCTTGTCAATGCCCAATAGATCAGTCACCGACACACCGGCGTAGAACCGCTCTGTATGGAAGAAGATACCGGCTTTCAGGCTAGGGCTCCAAGTAGTTTCTTTCTGGGCATTTACCACGGCAGGGTCGTCCTGGTCGTTCCCGGTAACCAGCTTGGTGCCGTCCACCGCAAAGTGCGACACCCCGGCGGCCAACCCGAAGGAAAGCACACCGGTTTCACTTACCGGCACTTTCACGGCGGCGTCCACCTCTATGTTCTTGCGGTTTTGAGCGAAGATTTCATCTCTGGTGGCATGAAAACCCAGCCCTATCCGGCTGTTGTTGGTGAGCCCGTCTATGCTGAAGGACTGGGTATTGGGCGACCCTTGCAGGCCCACCCACTGGGTACGGTGGAAGGCATTGATCGTGAGTGTTTCCTTACTCCCGGCGTACGCCGGATTGATCACCAGTTGGTTAAAAATGTACTGCGAAAATTGAGCCCTGTGCTGCGCCCAACTGCTCACCGCGCCTAGCATGGCTATACTTATGATTAAAAGTCTTTTCATTTCTGCTTGAAATTTATTTTTGGAATGTCTCTGCTTAGCGAACTACCTGTACCGGGCCTCTGAACACCTGGTCTTTGCCATCACAGCCTCTCACGCGCAGCACATAGAAATAAGTGGCTTCTTCCAGGCCGCTGGCCATCCAGTTATTCTTATAGCCTTTGGTTTTGTAGATCTCATTGCCCCAACGGTTGTAAATGGTCAGGTCATTGTCTGGGAAGTTCAGCAGGTTCCGGATTACCAGCGCATCGTTGATGCCGTCGCTGTTAGGGCTGAATACCGTGGGAACCACAATCTCAGTACCCGCATCAGAAGCTCTTACTTCGGCCGAGGCCAAGCCACTAGAGCAGGTGCTGGCATTGCTGGCGCTCACGGCAAGGGTGCCCACCGCATTCAAGTCAGAGGATTTAAGCGTCACAGAGGTGCCCGTAGCGGTGGTGCTGTTGTCTGCAAACGTGAAGCCAGCAGGCGCTGTCCAGGTATACACCAACCCGGCAACAGGGTTAGAGATAGAGTAAGCCAGACCTGTACACGGGCCACTGTTATTGATAATGACCGGGGTAATAGGGGCCGGATTTGGGACAACATCTTGCGTAGAAGCCGTAGCGGTACCGCAGGCGTTCGTTGCCACTACCGTTACTCTACCAGGGCCTGTTCCGGCTTTTACCTGTACCTGCGTACCAGTAGCGGCACTTGTTCTTTCCCAGCCGGTTCCGGTCACGCTCCAAGTGTACACCACGCCTTCTTCCGGTTGCGCTATGCTGTACTGGTACGTAAGCGCAGAACATAGTCCGGTTACCTGTGGAGTGGTAATGACCGGAGTAGCAGGTGCCGCTCTCACAATCAATTCTACCGGGAAAGCCACACTGTTCTGGCAATTACCCAAAGCCACCGCCACTACCGTAATAGAATACGTTCCAGGCAAAGTGGTAGCGCCTGCTTTGATTGTAAAGGCAGAAAGTGATTGAGATTCTATGACCAGGCCGCTGGTAGGCGGCACTACTATGGCCAGGCTGGTGACCCCAAAAGAGACGTTGCTCACCGCGTAGGTTACAGAACCGTTGGTACATACTTCGCGGGCTCCTACCACATTGGGCAGTTCTGGCCGCACACAGATGGTAGCGTCATCAGACTCATCGCCGCCGCCAATAACGGCGGTGTTCGTGATCAGACCCAGCACCGTGGTTTTGGCGGTAATGCGTAAGGTGGCCGTTTGGTTAGCGTTTAGCGAGCCGATGGCCCAAACTCCCGTGGTGGCGTTGTAGGTTCCCTGGCTTGCTTCTGTGGGAGGCAATAATGATAGCCCAGCCGGCAATTTATCTTCTACGGTTACATTGGTGGCGTCTCCCGGCCCGGTGTTGGTGACCTGTATGGTATACATCACGTTCTCCCCAATAATGAAGTTGGTGCCATTGGCTGACTTCGAGATTCTTAAAGTAGCATTGACCGGAGGATTATTTCCGGGAGTACCATCATCTCCATCACCACCGTCGTCATTGCCGTCTCCGTCATCATCCCCCTCATCGCCGCCATTGTTGTCACCGGTACCTGTCGTAACTGGCTCTGGCAGAGAGATGTTGTTATTGTTAAGTGCTATGTCTCCCGCAGCCGAAAGAACCCGGCCTACCAGACTGGTACCCAGGCTAAGCAGCGCATTGTTCTGCACCACGAAGTTCCCGCTTAGATTGGAAGGTGCTCCCACCACTCCGCCTGTGCCAACGGTTATGTTTCCGGTTACCCGAAAGAAGATGTTGTTGACGCTGGCATTGAAAACATTGATGGCAGAGCCTGGATCAATGACCAGATCGCCATTTACCTGAATGATGAAAATGGAGTTGGGGTTGTTCTGCCCATCAAACTTAAGGCGGCCGCTAATGCGGGCATTGCCATTGTAGTTGTAGACACCCCGGTTAAGCGTGGTGCCCCTCACCGCCGCATCAGAGGCAGTGAATCCGCCGCCCAGCGTTTGGCCGGTTAAATCCTGGGTAGAAGTGAATTGGCCCAGTTCATTGTACACCCGTACCACGTCTGTTTTGGCTTTCGCCGCCGCCGTAGTACCGCGCTCAATATCACCTACTACAATACCCGTGGTAAAACCGGTAACCAGATTACCGGGCGAAGTACCTAGATCACCATACACCACACTACTACCGGTACTATTCACAGCAGTAGTGCCTAACACCGCGAAACCACGCGCCTCTCCAAGGGAAGGAGGGTTTAGGGTTTGGGCACTTATGGAAAGAGAGACAGCAAACAATGCTGCAATGAGATGTAAAATTTTCTTCATGTAAACTTTAAAAGAATTGACAGAAACAGGAAAGACAAATAAATTATATTTAAAATACCATATATTTTATAGTTTTAATTAAAATGAATAATTCAAGAAATCCAGCAAAAGACAAAAGTTACTTGTAATCAGCAACTTGAAGCCATTGTCTCAAATGAGAAAAACTGGGTTATTTGAATAAAACAAGTGTTAAACAAACATTACTTAAAGCAGAATATTTATTTTTCTGGCAAGTTAAGTATAAATACGCAGGTTGTTAGTTTTATTTAAAGGCAAATATGATCTATTTCTTAAAAAAAACACAAACATACATAACTATTCAAACATCTTTCTACCTAATATTTCATAACCTCTATTTTTAATCTCTGTATCAACCTACTCTGATTAATGCAAACAGCCCTTAAAACAAGAAGCTCCGCCAATTGGCGGAGCTTCTTGTTTTAAGGGCTGTTTTGTAAAAAGAGCATCTAAACGCTACACGTGCACATGGCGCTCAGCGTGGTAGGAAGATCTCACCAGAGGGCCAGATTCTACGTACTTCAAACCCCGGCGCAAGCCTTCTTCTTTGTAATGCGCAAACAAATCTGGGTGAATGAATTCGGCTACTTCCAGGTGCATTTTGGTAGGCTGCAGGTATTGGCCTAAGGTAAGAATGTCTAACCCGTTGGCGGCTAAATCATCCATGGCTTCATAGACTTGCTCCTGTGTTTCGCCCAGGCCTAGCATAATGCCGGTTTTGGTGCGCTTGCCGTATTCCTTGATGCGCCTGATCTGCTCCAGGCTACGGTCATATTTGGCCTGCGGACGCACCTGACGATAAAGGGCTTTCACGGTTTCCACGTTGTGGGAAACTACTTCCTGCCCGGCAGAGATCATTACTTCCAGGGCTTCCCAGTTCGCTTTCACGTCTGGGATAAGCGTCTCTATGGTGGTTTCGGGAGAAAGCTTCTTGATCTGCACAATGGTTTCATGCCAGACGCTGGCGCCACGGTCTTTCAGTTCATCGCGGTTCACCGAGGTGATCACGGCATGCTTCACGCCCATGAGTTGGATGGCTTCGGCCACGCGGCGGGGCTCATCTAAATCATATTCGTTCGGTCGGCCCGTGGCCACGGCGCAGAAAGAGCAGGAGCGGGTACATACGTTGCCCAGAATCATGAAAGTGGCCGTGCCGGCCCCCCAGCACTCTCCCATGTTCGGGCAGTTTCCGCTTTCGCAGATGGTATGTAGCTTATAGGTGTCTACCAGTTGTCTGACTTTGGCGTATTCTTTGCCCACGGGCAGTTTCACGCGCAGCCAGTCTGGCTTACGGGTTTTAGTTTGAGCTTCTGCTGGTTGGATAACCGGCAACGCAATCAATTGATCCATGGCACAAAGGTACTAAGTAAGGAGCGGATAGGCAAAAAACAGCCAGGGGGAAAGGATCGTTCAACGGCGACGCCCGTAATACAAGGTAAGGTAAACAGACATGAATACGTTGCGGGTAGGGGCATCCGGAATAATGGTGATATCTCCGGCCAGGGCTTCCAGCAGCATACCCACTTCAATACCGGTCACGCTCTCCATGTAACGGCCGTACTCAAAGGATACACCCGCCTTCACGTTGGCGCCTACTCTGAAACTTGGCTCACTTAAGCCTTTGAAAACACCCGGAGCCCCCACAATCAACCCTTCATTGGTATGGATATTGGGGTCATACTGCTCTGTACTGATGAGTACGGGGCCCGACAGATAATATTGCTGCGTTCTGGGATCTAACACATAGTTGCTGCGGTCATACTCAATAAAGTAGGGGGCCATGATGCCCAAAGACGGGCCAGCCGCCACTATCCCGTTCACCTGTACGCCAGATTCAGCCGCTTTCCTGAAAAAAGTGTATTCCCGGCCGTACTGCGGTCTCAGGACAAACAGATAATTGTTTTTGCCATTGATGAAGGAGGCTCCGTTCTGCAGGTTTTGCAGGCGGGTTTCTTTGGGGTGTTTGACCTCTACGCCTTCCAGGGCCCAGAACTGGTACCATTTTCCACCCATATGGTACACCTGTTTGATCATGGCTCCGCCCAGAAGCCCACCGTTGGAGTTAAAGTTGAGCCCGTAGGTGAACTCCCTGGAATAGCCTTCCTCTTCTTCAGCGGTTTGGGCAAACGCCAACCCAACAGGAAGAAAGCATATGGTCACAAGCACCAATAGAAATCTGCGCACAGAGCAAAAGGCTAAGTTTTGTTTAAAAGTAAGTAACTTTACAAGCACCTGCAAATCTTAAATAGTAAGAAAATGAGTTCAATGACACTAACCTATTCTGGTCAACTCCGCACCCAGGGAACCCATCTTGCCTCTGGCAACACCCTGGTCACAGATGCCCCCGTTGACAACAACGGCCGTGGTGAAGCGTACTCGCCCACTGATCTGGCTTGTAGTGCACTAGGCAGCTGCATGATGACCATCATGGGCATAGTGGCCGAACGCAACGCCATTGATTTAACCGGCATGACCATGGCCATCACTAAAAAGATGGCGGCCGACCCACGCCGTATCTCTGAGGTTGTGCTGGAAGTACAAATGCCCGCCAGAACGTTTACAGACAAAGAGAAGGCGATGCTTGAAAACGCGGCCCGCACCTGTCCGGTCGCCCTTAGCCTGCACCCAGACATCACCCAGTCGGTTTCGTTCCACTATGCTTAGCGCTGATATAGAACGAAATACCTTACGTATTTAATATAGGAGCTTGTTTAAACTTTGTCTTTTATGCTGCACCGGCCATAGAGAGAACCTGCGTTCGCGCTTTCATCGCCTTCGTAGCGCGGCTACGAGGCTTTGAAACCAATCTGCAGAACCTTTCTCTTGTCAGTTGAGCTTACGAAGCCAAAATCCAAACAAGCCCTAAAAAGAATCCCGCAGGAAGTAGTTTATCAATAACTACTTCCTGCGGGATCTGTTCTTCTGCTTAGGAGGCAAATCTCTTTACTTCCTGCAAACTGATGCCTAAATGGGAACCGTGGTAGTGGCACTGCCCGTCTTTGATAAGCAAGAGCTGCGGTGACTCATGCTTTACCGCAAAAGACTGCGCAATCTCCGCCGACACCGGCCGGTGGCTCAACAAGTCCAGATAATAGGGTTTCACATTCTCCAGGCCTGCATCTGCCCACTGCCGCTCCAATCTGCTTTTGGCGGTAGCACTGATGGAGCACGTGGTACTGTGCTTGAAGATGACCACGGGTTGTTCTCTTGACTCCTCTTTGATCTGCTCTATCTGCTCAATACTGTTAATAGGATTCCACTGCATGGTTTTGATCTGTAAAAGACTTAAAACAGAACGCCTTACTTTCTTTTGGCTTTTGCTAGGGCGCTCTTTTTAGAAAATAATTTAGGTTTCATGACCGCTGTGCCGTCTTCCTTGATAGGCATCAGGTCTTTCCTCTTCTTTAGTTTCCGGCCATTCTCCCCTCTTCGGTGGTTGTACGCATCCACGTTCAGATGTGATGCATTATAATCTGTTTCTATGCGCTTTGCTTCCTTGAGGCTGCTGCGGAGTTCCCGCTTTTGCTTACCGGCCGTGGTATACGCGGTCTGGGCAGCCACGGGCGGCAAAGTTGCCAGCACCAGACTCAAGACAAGAACTGCGAGGAACGTGTGTTTCATTTCAACCCTACTTTCTGGAAAAGGCTTTGCTTCCGTTTGGGAACCGGTATTCTGGTTTTCTTCTTTTTGAGCAAGCCCGCTTTGTCATAGTCCATGTCTCGCCCGCCGTAATCACGGCCTTCATCGGCTTGGTCTGCCTGGGTGATTTCCTTCTTCTTGAACAAGGAGAATTTCTTCTTTCCCGAGACATCGGGGCAAGCAATCCTGTTGGAGTTACAACCTCCCAAAATCAATCCCATGGACAGCAGCACCACTCCTGCCGCAAAGCGCGTCTTTTTCATACCTTGTTCAACCTAATTATATACGTATGGCTACTTGCGTTGGCTGTCCTGCTTTTTGTTTTAAGCCTGATTTCACAAAAACAGCCTTAAAACAGAAAGCTTTGTCTTTTAGAAACTTAGCAGCGCCTCTACTTTCTCTCTTAATCGTTTCACGGGCAAGAACTCCTGCTCCAGCGGCGGGGCAAACGGAATAGCGGTATCCAGACCACCCACGCGTATCACCGGCCCGTCTAACTGCGTGAAGCAGTTCTCAGAAATCCAGGCGGCAATCTCGGCCCCTATGCCACCCGTCAAGGTGTCTTCGTGCAGCACAATCACGCGGCCGGTTTTGGTGACGGTCTGCTGAACGGCTTCTTTGTCCCAGGGCAGCAGCGAACGCAAGTCCAGGATATCGGCAGACACGTCTGGCATGGTGCCCAGCAGTTGCTTGGCCCAGTGCACGCCCATGCCGTAGGTGATGATGGAAAAGTCGCTTCCTTCCTGCGCCAGGCGGGCCCGCCCTATTTCCACGGTGTAGTAATCGTCTGGAATGGCTTCTGACAGCGCGCGGTACAGCAGTTTGTGCTCAAAGAACATAACCGGGTTAGGATCTTCAATGGCCGCGTTCAACAGACCTTTGGCGTCATAGGGGGTAGACGGATACACAATCTTGAGGCCCGGCGTGTGGAAAAACCAGGACTCATTGCTCTGCGAGTGGAACGGCCCGGCGGCCGCGCCCGCGCCCGTGGGCATGCGCACCACCACATCGGCGTTCTGGCCCCAGCGGTAGTGGCTTTTGGCCAGATTATTCACAATCTGGTTAAAACCAGCGGTCACAAAGTCAGCGAACTGCATCTCCACCACGGCTTTTTTCTTCCGGATGGACATACCCAGCCCGATTCCCAGAATAGCCGACTCGCACAAAGGCGTGTTGCGGATGCGCTCTTTCCCGAATTTCTCTACAAAACCTTCGGTCACCTTGAACACGCCGCCGTACTCGGCTATGTCCTGGCCCATGATCACCAACTCCGGATATTTCTCCAGACTTTGCCGAAGCCCGTCAGACACGGCATCCACAAAGCGGCGCTCTGACCGGGTGCTGTCTTTGGGCTTCATCACCGTCTGGATGAAGGGCGCGTACATATCGGCTAATTCTTCCTTCACGTCTGGGACAGGCATGGGCGTGTTGTGCGCCACTTCCAAGCCGCGTTCAATCTCTTCCTTGAACTCCTCTCTGATGGCCGCCAGCAGTTTAGGCGTGAGCACTTTTTCATCCAGCAGGTACTTCTCAAAGTTCTCTACCGGGTCTTTCTTGCTCCAGCGCTCAAACAGTTCCTGCGGCACGTATTTGGTGCCCGATGCTTCCTCGTGCCCGCGCATTCTAAAGGTCATGGCCTCAATGAGCATAGGGCGCGGGTTCTTCCTGATGCTGTAGGCGGCCTGCCTTACCGTGTCATACACTTCCAGCACATTGTTTCCGTCAATCTGCAACGCATCCATGCCGTAGGCCGGGCCTTTGTCAATGAAGTACTGGCACTTGAACTGCTCATTGCTGGGCGTAGACAAGCCGTAGCCGTTGTTCTCAATGATAAAAATAACCGGCAGGCTCCACACGGCGGCCACATTCAGCGCCTCGTGGAAATCGCCTTCGCTGGCACCGCCGTCACCGCTGTACACCAGGGTCACTTTCTCGCGTTTGTCCAGCATCTCGGCCAGGGCAATGCCATCGGCCACGGCCAACTGGGGGCCCAGGTGCGAGATCATGCCCACAATGTGGTGCTCATTGCTCCCGAAATGGAAAGAGCGGTCGCGGCCTTTGGTAAAGCCGGTTTTCTTGCCCTGGAACTGCGCAAACAGGCGGTCTAACGGAATGTCGCGGCAGGTGAAAACGCCCAGGTTACGGTGCAGGGGCAGAATATACTCGTCCGGATCCAGCGCCAGGGTAGAACCCACCGAGATGGCCTCTTGCCCGATACCCGAGAACCATTTGCTCACTTTGCCCTGGCGCAGCAGAATCAGCATTTTCTCCTCAATCATGCGGGGTTTGAGAATACCCCGGTATAAGTGCAGCAGATCGTCGTCTGTGTAGTCTTTTCTGTTGAATTTCATGGTTTTCGCGGTTTCTGCGAGACGTAAATTTACGGAGTTCAATGAAGGGGCGAAATTCTAGCCCAGTTATTTTTACTTTTGTGGTTTAGGGCCTGTTTTTCAGAAATCAGGCCCTAAACGGAAACCCCGGCAGGGCATTGCAACACCGCAAGGCTCTCCGCGTTACTAGAATATCCTTTTGAAGGAGCATCTTTAGCCCTTTGTATATGATTCAATTCAAAGAATTCACCTTAGATAACGGCTTGCGCTGCCTTGTACACGAAGACACCACCACGCCCCTGGCGCTGCTGAACGTGCTCTACAACGTAGGCTCCCGCGATGAAGACGAACAACACACCGGCTTCGCCCACCTGTTTGAACACCTGATGTTCAGCGGATCGGTGAACGTGCCTAGTTATGACGAGCCCTTGCAGCAGGCGGGCGGTGAGAATAACGCCTTCACCTCAGCGGATATTACCAATTATTACCTCACCGTACCGGCCCAGAACATTGAAACGGGTTTCTGGCTGGAATCTGACCGCATGCTGGATCTGGCTTTCAACGAGAACGGCCTGGAAGTGCAGCGCAAAGTGGTGGTAGAGGAATTCAAGCAGAACTACCTGAACAAACCCTACGGCGATGTCTGGCTCAAACTTCGGCCGCTGGCGTACCAGCAGCACCCGTACCAGTGGGCCACCATTGGCAAGGAAGTAAGCCACATTGAAAACGCCGTGATGGATGATGTGCGGGCCTTTTTCAAGAAACACTACTCGCCTGCCAACGCCATTCTGGTCATCGCCGGCAACATCACCTTTGAGCGCGCAAAGGAACTCACCCAGAAATGGTTTGGGCCTATCCCGGGCGGCGAAAGGTACGAGCGCAATTTACCCGTGGAGCCCCGCCAGACCGAAGCCCGCTACCTGGAAGTTGAGGCCGAGGTGCCGCTGACCGCCCTCTACAAAGCCTACCACATGCCCGCCCGCACCAGCCCAGACTATTACGCCGCCGATTTGCTGGGCGATGTCTTGGGCCGCGGCGACTCATCCCGGCTGTACAATGAATTGGTGAAAGAGCAAAAGCTGTTCAATTCCATCTCGGCGTCGCCTACCGGTTCCATGGACCCCGGCCTGCTCATTATTCAGGGCAAACTGAACGTGGGCGTAGACCCACAGGAAGCCAATGCCGCCGTGGAAGCCATTCTGGAGAAAATCAAGGCCGAGCACATCAGTGAGGAAGAACTGCAGAAGGTAAAAAACCAGGCCGAGACTTCCATTGTCTTCTCAGAGATTGAACTGCTGAACCGCGCCCTGAACCTGGCCGTGGGCAAACTGATGGACAATCCCAACCTGGTCAATGAAGAAGGCGCTTTAATCCAGGCGGTCACCTCCGAAGACATTTTCCGGCAAGCCCAGGAAATTCTGCGTCCCGAGAACTGCTCCACGCTGCTCTACAAAGCCGCTCCCGGCAGCGAGGCAAGAGAAGACCTAGTAGAAATGTTGGAGGAGGAATAAGCCGTTTGGGGGCTGTTTTGCAAAAAACAGCCCCCAAACGGCTTTGTCAACTCAGGTGAATTCTCTGGAAAAGACTTCTTCTTCTTGTCAGAATCTGCTTCCGTTCACCCGAAAAAACCAAATCTACAGACCAAAGAGGAAAATGCGCTTTTAGCCTATTTTCCTAAAATAAGCCCTAAATCAACATACAGATGAGCTTTAATATTAGAACCGGCTTCGGCTATGACGTGCACCAGTTGCAGGAAGGCCTGGACTTTTGGCTGGGCGGCATTCAGATTCCGCATACCCACGGTGCCTTGGGCCACTCAGACGCCGATGTGTTAGTCCACGTGATCTGCGACGCCCTGCTGGGAGCCGCCAACCTGCGGGACATCGGGTTTCATTTCTCAGACCGAGACCCGCAGTACAAAGGCATTGACAGCAAGATCCTGCTGCGCGAGGTCATGAAACTGATCAGGGCCAAAGGCTATGAGGTGGGCAACATTGATTCTACCGTTTGTCTGCAGGAGCCCAAGGTGAACCCACATATTCCAGCTATGAAAACCTGCCTGGCCCAGGTAATGGAGGTAGCGGAGGAAGACATTTCCATCAAGGCCACCACTACTGAGCAGTTAGGGTTCGTGGGCAAGAAGGAAGGCGTGGCCGCGTACGCCACCGTGCTGATTCATCAGACTCCGGCCTAAACTACCACCTGCCCGTTTTTGCCTCAGTTTCGCGAAAACAGCCATAATACGACTATCGCTTGTTCGTTAGGCAGAAATTGAGTAGAATTAAGGTTATATACCAGAACAACAAACAATTTTCATGAAAAAGCATTTGTACACGCTGGGCATGGCCGCCGCTTTTCTGTCGGCTTGCTCCTCGTCCCAAACTCCTTCCGCTTCCAATGCGGGGGGTACGGCCACTGGCACCAACGCGACGGCAGCCACGGGTTCTGCTGCTGATCCCACGCAATACGCCAACACCATTACCGCCGCCGACATGGAGAAATACCTGCGCGTGCTGGCTTCTGATTCATTGGAAGGCCGCGAAACCGGCGAACGCGGGCAGAAAATGGCCGCCGAATACATTGCCAATCACTTCAAGTCCATTGGCGTGCCGGGCCCGGTGAAAACAGGTTCTAACCCGTATTACCAGACGTTTGACCTGGAGAAAAGCAGCTGGGGCGAAGGCTACGTAACCGTGGGTTCCAAAAGATTCACCATGGGCAAAGACTTTTTCGTGCTGGGTGCTTCGCCGTACCAGAACGAGGAAACTGCGCAGGTGGTATTTGCCGGATACGGCATTGATGACCCTGCCTACTCAGACTACACCAACCTGGACGTAACCGGCAAAGCCGTGGTGGTGCTGGCGGGTGAGCCTAAGAAAGCCGATGGCACTTATTTAATGAGCGGCACTGATAAAATGAGCACCTGGTCACAGGATGCCCGCACCAAAGCCGCCGCTGCCACCAAAAAAGGTGCGAAAAGTGTGTTGGTCGTAATGGGCACCACTGATGCGGAGTTCCAGCAGATGACCGGTCGTTACGCCGGCATGTTAACCCGCCCGTCCATTGGGTTTGGGGCGTCTACCGCGCAGCCGCGCGCCGCCAACATCTACATCTCGCCTTCTATGGCCGCCACCCTCTTGAACACCAAGCCTGAGCAGCTCCTGAACTACGGCGCATCGGTAGCCAAGGCTGGTAAAGCCGTGGCCTCTCCGTACAAAGCCGCCACCAACGTAAAAATCAAGACGGCCCGTAACAAGCAGCCGTTGCCTACTGAAAACGTGTTGGGCTACGTGGAAGGCACCGACCTGAAAGACCAACTGATTGTGATCAGCTCGCACTATGACCACGAGGGCATCAAGAACGGCGTGGTGTACAACGGCGCCAACGACGATGGTTCCGGCACCGTGGCGGTGATGGAATTGGCCCAGGCGTTCGCGCAGGCGAAGAAAAACGGCCACGGCCCGCGCCGCAGCATTTTGTTCCTGGCCGTAACCGCCGAGGAGAAAGGTCTGCTGGGTTCTGAGTACTACACAGACCATCCCATATTCCCGCTGGAGAACACCGTGGCAGATTTGAACATCGACATGATTGGCCGCCATGACAAAGAGCACGAAGGCAAGCCAGACTACATCTACGTGATCGGGTCAGACAAGCTTTCCTCTGAGCTGCACGCCATCTCTGAGAACGCGAACAAAACCTATACCAAGCTGGATCTGGACTACACCTTCAACGACCCCAACGACCCCAACCGGTTCTACTACCGTTCAGACCACTACAACTTCGCCAAGCACAACATTCCCATTGCGTTCTACTTCAACGGCGTGCATGAAGACTACCACCAGCCTACCGATGACGTGGAGAAAATCAACTTCCCGTCTGCCGAGAAAGTAGCCCGCCTGGTGTTCTACACCGCCTGGGACCTGGCCAACCGCACCGAGCGCATCAAAGTAGACAGCAATAAGAAATAAGCGCGACGCTGCGCGTTAGTCCAGAGTTCTGAGTCTGGAGTGCTGAGTTAAAACATTCTGGATTTAGATCTCTGGATTCAGGACTACTCCAAAAGAAAAAGGAGAGGGCACGTGCCCTCTCCTTTTTCTTTTGGAGTATATCTTATTGGCTGGTTCAACGTTATTTTTGTAGTTTGACAGCTTCTTCCAAAAGACAGGGCAGAAACCAATAGGTGCTTTTAGCCTATTTTCTTAAAAACTGCCTAAAAAGCAAGAGAGAAGCACCATTGTATCGGCTGAAGCCGATGCCTGAAAGACTAATTCAAATAAGAACTTGAGCATAAAATTAAAGCAATTTCTGCTAGATGCAGAAGATAAGGCCTTTGACCTGGAACACCGCCAGAAGATCCGCTTCAACATTGGCAAGTACAACGCCGCCGTGCAGAACGGCATGGCCGCCTATGAGCACCATGAACTGGCGCGGGAGCGGGCCTCTTTCCTCAAAACCCAAACTATTAACAACCTGGACAAGTACCTGGTGGAGTTTGAGAACAATTTCACCAAACGGGGCGGAAAAGTCATCTGGGCGCAGAACGCTGAGGAAGCCCTGCGGGAGATTGGCACCATCATGAAGCGCAAGCGTGCCAAATCGGTGGTGAAGTCCAAGTCCATGAGTACGGAGGAAATCCACCTCAACGAATTCCTGGAAAAGAACGGTGTGGAAACCCTAGAAACCGATTTGGGCGAATACATTGTGCAGTTGGCCGGTCAGCGCCCCTACCACATTGTCACCCCGGCCATGCACATGTCAAAAAAAGACATTTCAGAGCTGTTTACCAAAAAACTGGGCATTCCGCGCACCGATGACGCCCAGCAACTGGTGCTCACCGCCCGCAAACTTCTCCGCGAAAAATATACTCAGGCCGAGGTAGGCATCAGCGGAGCGAACTTCCTCATTGCGGATATTGGCGGGATTGCCGTTACAGAGAACGAGGGGAATGCCCGTCTTTCCACCACTTTCCCTAAAACGCACATTGCTATAGTGGGCATAGAGAAGCTGATTCCGTCCATGCTGGATCTGGATCTGTTCTGGCCTTTGCTCAGCACCAGCGGTACCGGCCAGAACGTGACCATCTACAACACCATTCTCACCGGCCCCCGCCAACCTACCGAGAAAGACGGCCCAGAGGAAATGTACGTGGTGTTACTGGACAACGGCCGCACCAACTTGCTGGCCCAACCCGAGCAGCGCGAAGCCTTGAACTGCATCAGGTGTGGGGCTTGCCTCAACGTGTGCCCCGTGTATAAGAACATTGGCGGCCATACCTATGAAACCACCTATAGCGGACCAATTGGCTCGGTGATTACGCCGCACCTGGCGGGCATGGAAGAGCACAAGCATTTAAGTTACGCCAGTTCTCTGTGCGGAGCCTGCACCAGCGTGTGCCCGGTCAAGATCAACCTGCACAACCTGCTCCTGTTAAATCGCAAGCAAAGCGTGGAGGAAGGGCTGGTAGACAAGAATGAGAAACTAGCCTTTAAGTTCTGGGCGAAGGGCATGCAGCACCGCCGACTCCTGAACTTTGCGCCTGCCTCGGTTAAAAATTTCGTGCTGGGACACGTGCAGAAAGAAACCTGGAGCAAACGTCGCGAACCACTCAAAGCCGCCCCGCTGTCTTTCAATGAAATGTGGCGAAAACAACGCAAAAACGATTAGCGCACAAAAAAGCCTTCTGTATGCAGAAAGCTCTTTTGTGCGCTTTAAGAACAGCTACTCTAGTTATTATTGTTTACAGGCAGCGCAGTTGCCTTTGCCTAAAGGGCCTTAGTAAACAGACTTCCTTTTTTTGCGGCTAACGCTCTTCTTCACATGGGTTTCGTTCCGCTTACTATGCTTGTACTTCGCTTTAGAACCTTTTTTCTTCTTAGTCAGGAACGGCAAATTTTCCATGGCCAATTCACTACCTGAAGAAGCCATGGCCACCGGAGAGAAGGATACCGCGAAAGCGCAGAACAATACAGAGAGTAAAAATCTTTTCATAAGAAGCATATTAGTTTGTTTATAGTTAACAACTACATACTCCTAAGGTATAGGCTTTATTTAAATTAAACAAATTATTTTTTGCACTTAGCTGCTATTATAGTTTGAGACTTCTAGAATCTACGCAAGGCTTTCAGTAGAATTTCCATCTCCTGTTCAGAAATGGCCGGGAAATTGGCTATTCTAATCTGCTTTTCTTTGCACGCTCCGTATCCGCTTCCTACCACCAAACCCTGGCTTTTCAGGTGGGAAATAACGTCTGCGGCTGGTTTATCCAGCACATCGGCGACTATCACCGTGGGCGAACGGTGGGCTTTCTCCTGCACAAACGGTGCAAACAGCGCACTTTCCTCCAGAAAAGCATATACCCGCTGCGCCTTCGCATCTGTTTCCTGCCTGATTACCCCTACGCCTTTGGCGAGCATGTCTTCCACCACGTGGGTGAGCAGATAAATAGCCAACACGTTGGGCGTACTAGGCGTCTGGAACTGCTGGAACTGCTCCTGCAAAGAGGCAATACTGTGGTGCCCGCCGGTGTACTGCCGGCCTTCCAGGCTGGCCGCTTTCTCGCGGCAGCGTTCGTTCACCAGCCACACGCCCAACCCGGCCGGCAAGCCGAACCCTTTCTGCACCGATAGAAAAGCGGTGTCTATTTTAGAGAAATCCAACGCGGCATACGGTGCGCCAGACACCATATCCACGGAAAGAAGGGGTTCTGAAAACTTTTGGCGCAGTCCATGGATATCTGCCACTGGCACACAAACCCCAGAACTGGTCTCGTTTTGGGTGATGGTCAGCAATTCCGTTCCGCTGGGCACCTGCACGTCCGCTAAGTTGAAACCCTGGCCAAACGGCATCTGCAGCATTTGCGCATCACGCCCCAGACCTTTGGCATGGTCATAATACTTCTTGGAGAAAGAGCCGTTCACCAGATGGAAACTGTTCTGGGCCGTCAAGCTTTGCAGGCTCCGTTCCCAGATCTCGGTGGCCGAACCGGTAAAGTAGATGGCGTAGTCTGCGGGCAACTGAAACAAGGCCCGTAGCCCCGCATCTGCCCGCCGGTACAGATCTTTGAACGCCTGGCTCCGGTGCGACTGCGAAAACACCTGTTTGTCTAAGCCAGTTTGCAAATGCCCCGCCACCGTAGGATACAGTTGCGCCGGGCCGGGAGTGAAATATACAGAAGCCATTTTCCTTTGTTGATTGAATGGTTGAATGATTGCGAGAATGAAAGAAGCTGTTTTTAACCTATTCTGGTAGAAACAGGCCAAAAACAGCTCTTAAACTATCTTACTAACTAATAGGCGCCACATCTGGGAGCAATGATTAACCTGACCGTTCCCGGTGAGTCTGGAGACTCGCTTTATCCTTTGCCACGAGACTGGAGTCTCGCGCCAGTTGGTTTTAAACCTGTGAGGTCTTTAAGACCTCACAGGTTTTTACGTTTCCGGCCTATTTTCCGTGATACCGCTTGCTCCAAAGACCTCGTAGTGCGCGCAGCTCCTACGAGTGTCTACGCCAGTGCCGTTTCAAGCCTGTTTTCCGCAAAACAGCCCCAAAACGCATCAGCCCCCCTCTTCGCGGGAGAGGAGCCGGGGTGAGATCTCCCCCCACGGAAGGCCATGGTTAATAAAGCGTCCGGGATTTGATGGTGTCTGGGATCTGCTTCAGGTGCTTAATCACCGAACGGTCATACTTGGTATCTACGTCCGTGATCACGTAGCCAATGGTTTCGTTCGTTTTCAGGTACTGGCCCAGAATGTTAATTTGGTTATCGGCGAGCGTGTTGTTGATTTTGGCCAGAATACCCGGTACGTTGCGGTGAATGTGGATGAGCCGGTGCGCGTTGCGAAGGGCCGGAAGCTGTAGGTTAGGGAAGTTCACGCTGTTGTAAGACCCGCCGGTATTGATGTAGTCAATCATCTTGGACGGCACGTATTGGGCAATGTTTTCCTGGGCTTCCTCGGTGCTACCGCCCACGTGCGGCGAAAGCAACGTATTCGGCAATCCGCGGAGCGCCGATTCAAAGGTTTCCTGGTTGTTCTTGGGCTCATACGGGAACACGTCTACCGCGCAGCCTCTAATTTTGCCATTTTTTATGTTTTGAGCCAGGGCCTCAATGTCCACCACGTGGCCGCGGGCCAGGTTCAGGAACAAAACGCCGGGCTTCATCAATTCAAATTCCTTCGGGCCGATGATGTTCTTGTTGCTGGCGCGGCCGTCTACGTGCAGGGTGACAATGTCTGCCAAAGCCAGCAGTTCGGCCAGCGAGTGACAGACTTTGGCGTTGCCGAGGGCCAGTTTGTCTACCACGTCATAGAAGTACACTTCCATTCCAAGGCTTTCGGCCAGCACAGAGAGCTGAGAACCTATGTTGCCGTAGCCAATGATGCCCAGTTTCTTGCCCCGTATCTCGTTAGAACCCTTCGCCGATTTATCCCACTCGCCTGCGTGCAAGCGGTTGCTTTTCTCCACCAAGCCACGGGAAAGCATGATAATCTCGCCAATGGCCATTTCCACCACGCTGCGGGTGTTGCTGTACGGGGCGTTGAAGACCACAATGCCGCGTTCGGTACAGGTCTGCAAATCTATCTGGTTGGTGCCAATGCAGAAAGCGCCCACCGCCATCAGGCGCGGGGCGTGCGCCAATGCTTTGGCGGTTACCTGCGTTTTAGACCTGATGCAGAGAATGGCCACGTCATGCAGTTGGGCGCACAGTTCATCTTCTTCCAGCGCCCCGGCCATGACCTCTACCTGGTAGCCTTCCTGCCGGAACATGTTGATGGCCCGCTCATGAATGCCTTCCAGCACCAGCACTTTGATGCGGTTTTTGGGGTAAGAAAGCGCGCTGGGCAGTTTGTTCACGTACAGGAATTCGTCCAGGCTGGGGGTTACGTGGTCTGCTTTGTTGACTACGCTGTCGCGGCTCACGTTTTCGGTGAAGGCGTAGAATTTATCGGCGATGCCGGCTTCCTTGATTTCCCAGTCGGTGTAGCCGTCGCCAATGACGTACACTTCACCGGCCAGTTCCAGGCTTTTGATCTGTTTGGCTTTGCCCTGGTTCTGGGTGAGCACGTTGGCGCGGTCAAACCCGGTAATGTTGCCCGCCTGGTCATAGGTAAAGCTGTTGGCGAACACGTTTTCGGGCTTTACGCCCAGTTCCTGCACAATGGGCACAATGAATTCTTTGAACCCGTTGGAGATAATGTAAATATCGTCTTTGAAGGCCTCAAAGAAGGCGCGGTTATGTTTGAACGACTCGGAAATCTGGCCGCGCAGGTGCTCAATAAGGGTGGCTATGTGGTCTTTGTTGGCCTGGAGCAGGGCCAACCGCTGTTCCAGGGAATCTACCAGGGGAATTTCGCCCTCCATGCCCAGGTCGGTGATGCGTTGAATCTCGGCGAGCACTTTTTGCCGCTTGGCGGGGTCTGGGATGCAGATAGCGCAAAGTTCGTCCAAGGCTTCTACCTTGGTGAAGGTACTGTCAAAATCAATGATGAAGTGCTTGTGCATACGCGTGTGAATGATGTTGCGAGGCCCTGGAAGATGTATCTGCCGCCACCTCTGGTTACTGTTGTGCCTCCCCTCCCGGATTGGTGCCCTAATATTGGGGAGGATATGGGGAAATGAAAAGCGTTTTCGGGTTGTTTTGTGAAAAACAGCCCGAAAACGCTTTTTAAATGGCTGCTTCCCTTAAAAAAGGGCGGGCATACCCGGACGACGTGAGAAGGGAGTCACGTCATTGATGTCTTTGATGCGGCAGATAAACCGCGCCATGCGCTCTACGCCAAACCCTGCCCCGGCGGAATAGGGCAAGCCTTGCTGTTTGGCTACTTGCAGGTAATGTTGGAAGGCTTCTTTGTCGGCGCCGGTTTCTCCCATGCGTTTTAATATCTGGTGGTACTCGTTCTCGCGCTCTGCGCCAGACAAGCCTTCGCCAAAACCCTCGGGCCAGATGAGGTCATAGTTGAGGTACGTGCCCGGTTGCGCAGGGTCTTCCTTGTCATAGAACTCGCGGCGGTGGTTCAGGAGCCAGAAAGGGGCGGTGGCCTCCCTGGATTTGAGGTGCTCAAAGTCTGGGCCGTACTGCGCCTCCAGTTCTTCGGTGCGGTACACGTCCAGTTTACCAAACTCCGGCAGAGACTGGGGGCGGTACTTGGCTACCACCTCCGGCACGTCTCTTTTCACGGCGGCAAAGACGTAGTTAATCAGGTCTTCCATGAAGGAGCGCACAAAGGCTCCGTCTTTGTTTCGGAACTCAAAGTCTATCTGCGTGAACTCAAACAGGTGACGCCCCGTAAATGCACGGTCAGCAAACTCTAAACGAACGTTAGGTGACACAATATACAGGGCCTCTAACGCGGGGTTCAGCAAAGCCAACTGCTTATGGAAAATCATGGATTTGGTGAGGCTCCAGCGGCTACCGGCATACGAGATGGCCGCATCTACCACGCCGTGGTTCAAGGGGTCTGTGATGGGCGAAAGCATGAGGGGCATAAGTTGCACCAAACCACGCTCAAACATAAACTGGTGGGCAGCCCTTACAATGGCCTGCTGCACCTGGAGCACATCTACGGTAGAGGGGCTCTGTAACTGGGCTAGCGTAGCTTCTAAACTTACCGCTATCTCTTCAACCAAATCGGCTTGCATAGAAAATTTTATAAATATGTTAAACTTTATCTCATTTAGTTATCACAAATATAATACTTGGCATTATAATTTAATAATTTCGTAAATATATTTTTCGTATCTTAGCACATCTTTAAAAAGAGAATATATTTGTTGTTGAATTGCTAAATATAGACCTATAAAATGGCCCAAGTTTCAGAAATTGATAATCTTGACAGAAGAATTCTTTCCATGCTCATGCTAGATGCCACCAGAGCCTACACAGACATAGCGAAGGAATTACAGGTTTCTGGGGGTACCGTACATGTGCGCATGAAAAAGTTGGAGGACTTGGGCGTGATCAAAGGATCGCACCTGTTCATCAACCCCAACGCGGTAGGATATGATATTTGCGCCTTTATTGGTATCTACCTGGAGAAAGGCTCTGCGTACCAGACGGCGGTTACCGCCATGCGGCAAGTGCCCGAGATTGTGGAAATGCACTACACTACCGGCCAGTGGAGCATGTTTGCCAAAATCATCTGCCGTGACACCCTGCACCTGCGCGAAGTCCTGAATGAGAAAATACAAGCCATTGAGGGCGTGGAGCGCACAGAAACCTTTATTTCACTGGAAGAGAGCATTACCCGCCAGGTAAACATCCTGTAATTCCTGTAAATGCGTAAATGCGCTCATCGGCCATTGGCCGAAAACGAAAACTGTATTATCTTTCATCGCTGAAGTCTACAGATAGGCCAGCGCGTTTATGACCGAAAGATATGGTACCCGTAAGAGTCAAAAATGGATGAGGCAGGCAACCCTGCCTTTCCTGTTTCTTTTTTTATGGGCCTGCGGCGATTCTGAAACTCCTGAGAAAGGGATTACCCTCAAGAAGACTGCCCGCAAAGTAAGTGTGATTGCTCACCGGGGCGCTTCTGGCCTGGCCCCCGAAAACACGTTACCCGCGGTAAAGAAAGCGCTGGACACCTCCGCAGATTTCATTGAGATAGACGTTCACCAGAGCAAAGACGGCGAGGTAGTCGTAATCCATGACCCTACCGTTGACCGCACTACCAACGGCACCGGCCGCGTGGCAGACCTCACCCTGGCGCAACTGAAGAAACTGGATGCCGGCATCAAGCACGACTCTTCCTTTGCAGGCACCCGCATTCCTACCCTGGCGCAGGTCTTGCGCGCCGTGAAAGGCAAAAAGAAGCTGCTCATTGAACTGAAAAAGGGCGCAGAAGGCTACTATGAGGGTTTAGAGGAAAACACTCTCCGGATCATAAAGGAACACCGCGCCCAGGAATGGTGTGTGCTGCAATCTTTCCATGACCCCATTCTGGAGCGCATCTGGAAAGCCGATTTTGTGATCCAGACCCATAAACTGATGGTAGGCAAGATTCCGTTCCTGCCCATTTTCATTGACCATGAGCTGAAATTCGGCAGTTTTGACCGTTATTCAGAGGCTACTGCCATAAACATACACCGGTACTTCGCCTCCAAAGCCTTTATCAAGCTCCTGCACAGCCAAGGCTTTAAAACCTTTATCTGGACGGAGGACGAACCCCAGAACATTCAGCGGCTCTTTGAACTAGGGGCCGATGGTGTCATGACCAACCACCCGGAGCTGATCAATTGGGAATAAGCGGCGTTTCTGGCCTGATTTAGGGAAAACAGGCGTGAAGCATAGGTTGGCTAATATCCTCTATCGGCCTATTTTTAGCCTCTGCCTGTAACTGGGTTCTTCAGGAAGATTGATAGGTGAATGCCTTTTGCTGTTGTCCTGGGTTGTCTGCTTTTTGCGTGGGTATGAGCAGGCGCACACCTTTTGCTATTCCCTTGGCATGTCCGCTTTTCGCGTGGGTGCAGCGTCTCTTTGCATAGCTTCTGGTAAGCGCTCAGGGAAGACTGGAAACGGGGAAAGGAGCAAAACCCTTTTTCTATGGCGCGGATTTACTTCCGCAACTTGCTTTTCGGGTAATCTTAAGTCACGGAAGTAAATCCGCACCATAGAAGGGGCTGCAACGGTAATTAGTTGCATTACCTGTATTCCCCTGCAAAAGCGTATTCCCCTCCTTGGCTAATCTTGTAGGGAAAATGAGCGGCTATTTAGTTTCTAAAACTTCCATAAAACCAAGCCGTTCTTACCCGCTCTCCCGTGGTTCCCGCTCTTTCGGAGTTCCACTCCGGAAGCAAGCTGCCGGGGAGTTCTACTCCCCTTCTTTTGCCCGTGGTTCCCGGCGGAGTAGAACTCCGCAGCAGGCAGGTTCGGGAGTTCTACTCCCGAACAGCAAGGAAATAATTTTTCCCTATAAGATTCCCTCTCCGGAGGGGTAGGGGTAGGTTCTGGCTTTCCACCATCTCCTGCAAAGGCGCACCAATCATGCAGTGGGGGAATAACTTCTGTTTTAGCGCTGTTTTTGGCAAAATACTTCTAAACGCTGGGGCCGCTTCTTTTACCGGAAGAAGTTTTTCCTACTGCTGGTTCTTCGCCTGGATGGTTGTGCACAAGAGCAGGGAGAAACCAAGCTGCAGCACCTTACTTTTGCCAGTTGAGCTTACGAATCCCAAATTTAAGCAAGCCCCTAAAACGGGTCATAGAGGGAAAGGATAAAAGTAAGGCAACAGAGCAGATTCATTTCCACCTGCAAAAGGCGGGCGCGCTTCAGTACCTCAAGGAAGACCACCGGGGAAACAGTTACGCCTATAAAACAGTTAACTCTAGGCATACTTTCTTATATTTAAGAAGAACGGGCAGGCCCGCAGACTTTTCGATCTCTAACATCTGGCCTGCGTATGTCTATGTACCAACCCTTACCGCATGATTTTAGACGCTTATACTTTTCTGATCATCCTTAGCAGCCTTATTGTTCTCTCCTATGTGTTTGACATTTTGGCCAGGAAGTCCAAAATTCCTTCCGTTATCTTACTGCTCATCACCGGCATTCTTCTGCAGCTAGTAGCCAACTATTTCAATGTGAGGCTGCCTGGCCTGCGCAACATTCTGGAGTTGTTTGGCATTATCGGGTTGATCTTGATTGTGCTGGAAGGCGCTTTGGATCTGGAACTGAGCCGCGACAAGCTGCCGGTCATCAGAAAAACGTTGCTTACGGCTACCCTTACCTTGCTCATCACGGCGGCACTCATTGCGTGGTTCGTGAACTTCTGGCTACAGGTGCCCTACCAGGTGGCCATTGTGAATGCGATTCCGCTGGCGGTGATCAGTAGCGCTATTGCCATTCCCAGCGTGAGCAACCTAACACCGCAGAAGCGGGAATTCATTGTCTACGAGGCCACGTTTTCAGATATCATTGGGATTGTGGCCTTCAATTTTGCGGTGCAGAATGAGCAGATTGGCGTTGGTTCCTTTGTTTCCTTAGCCCTTGACCTCACCAGCATTTTCCTGATTTCTATTGTGTGCTGCCTTGTGCTGCTGTTTTTTGTGGACAAGATCAAAAGCCACATCAAATTCTTCCTGATTATTGCGTTGCTCATTCTACTTTACTCGGTGGGCAAAAAGCTGCACCTGTCTTCGCTCTTGATGGTGCTGTGTTTTGGCCTGATGCTGAACAATGCGGCTCTGTTTATCAAAGACCGGCTGGGCAAATACATCAGCCTGACCTCTCTGCAGTCTGAGATTGTGCACCTGAAGCAAATTAATGGCGAGAGCGCCTTCGTGATCAGGACTTTCTTTTTCCTGCTGTTCGGGTTCTCCATCAACCTACAGGAACTGTACCAGCTAGATGTGTGGGTGCTGGGTTTCACCATCTTCAGTATTATCCTGTTGGTGCGGTTTACGTACCTGCAGTACATTGCGCGGGTGCCGCTTATTCCGGAACTCTTCATCGCCCCCAGGGGGCTTATCACCATCCTGCTCTTCTACAGCATTCCGGCTCAATATGACATTGCCGGTATGAATGAAAGTGTGCTCTTCTTTGTGGTGTTGCTCTCCAGCCTGCTTATGATGATGGGGCTCCTGCTCACTAAAAACAAGGTGAATGACATTCCTGATTATTGAGAGACGGGACGTTCCCGGCAAAAAGACAACTGCTTCGTAAGAGCATGTTTGCTTTCTCCAGATGAAACAGACGCATGATGGCGTTATTTCATAAAAATCTATAGCTTAGCTACATGAGAAAAGTACTGGCGGTTATCATATTGGTTACCCTCGGTCCGGTAACGGGTTGGAGCCAATTCCTGTCTGATCCATTATTGCCTTCTTCCGGAGCAAGACCTAAGCCCATGCCACGACTTGCCGTAGTCACCACGGGTTCTCATGAACCGTTGCTGCTTCTGGGCTCCCAGAAAACCGACTTCGCCTCAATGGTGGTAGACCCTAAGGAAATCAAGGTGGTGAAAGCTTATAAAGACTCGGCCATTTTGGCCAACATGGGTTATGAGGCCCGGCACGGGGTGTTGCTTATTGAGCTTAAAAGCAAGAAACCGCTCCTGAACTTAGAGCACGTGCTGGACTACTTTGAAGTACCGCCCACCCAACGGCAACTGCGTGTTCTGCTGAACAGGCAACCGGTCAACGAAAGCCGTTTTCTGGCCGATGTTAAACGGATTGTGAAGATAGAAGTGATTACGCTGGACAAGATAAGCCCCTACCGGATCAGTTGGGACGAAAACGAGCAGTTCCTGAACATTGTAACGGTACAGCCACCCAGCCAGAACAGTAAACCATAGGGGCAACCCCTTGTGGTTGCCCCTAGTGAGAAACGTAAAAGGGCAACCACAAGGGATTGCCCCTACCTCAATATCCTATAAGGCAAAAATGCGAATCCCCGTTTACCGGCTGCTTTTCAGAAAACAGACCTTAAACGGGGATTCGTCACTCACTCACTCACTCACTCACTCACTCACTATCTTCGTCTGGGAGGATCTCTACATCCTGCACCAGCACCAGTTTCTCTATTTCACGGCCTCTGGGCGTATTGGCGAGGCCACCTAGGGCGGTTTCTTTGTACTTGGTTTCCATGCTTTGCCCTACCTCGCCCAGCGCCAGCACGCATTGGTCTACCGGAATGACTGGGTTTACGCCGGCAATGGCAATCTGGGCACTGGAAAACGCGATGGCTGCCGCGCTGGCATTGCGCACAATGCAGGGCACCTCTACCAAACCCGCTACGGGGTCACAGATCAAGCCCAACATGCACTGGATGGTGATGGCTACGCCCGCAAACGCCTGCTCTACGGTGCCGCCCAGGCAGTACACAATGGCTCCGGCACCCATGGCTGCCGCGCTCCCGGTCTCGGCCTGGCAACCACCTACGGCTCCGGCCAGAGAAGCGTTGGTTTCAATGATAAGCGCAATACCGGCAGCCACCAACAGGCCCTCCAGAATTTTGCGGTCTTCTAAGTGGTGCAAGTCCTGGATGGTGGTCAAGATGCCGGGCAGAATCCCGGAGGCCCCGGCGGTTGGCGCGGCCACCACCCGGCCCATGCACGAGTTCACTTCCTTGGCTCCCAAAGCTCTACTGATAAGCTGCTGAAACTCGGGCGACAGAACTGTTACCGGGGCGGCGGCTACTTTCTTGGCTCCGTTGTTCACCATGCCCGAGCGGGACGTCATGTCCTGGGTCAGTCCGGTTTTCACGGCATCACGCATAACGTCATACGCCCGCTGCAGGCCGTCCCAGATTTCTTCTTCAGAGCGGCCTTTCTGCTCTATCTCATACGCCAGTACTGCTTTGTACAACGGTTCTCCCGTAGCCCGGCAATGCTGCTCCCAACTCGCGAAATCATTAAAAAGTAATGCCATCGTTTATTTATATCTACACGTTCAGAAACCTTCTGCCTTTCTCATCAAAGTTCCCGTTCACCTCTGTCTAAAGGCTGTTTGGAAAGGGTTCAGTCTTTAAAATTACGAGAAATAAAAGAGAAAGCAGCAACTCTTGTATACGGCCAGAGGAAAAAACCCAACGGTAGTTCTTCTTCTGTTTTTCACTTATTTTTAAGAAATCAGCCCTAAAACAAACTACCTATGTTGGCCGCCTTACTTCAGCAAGTTCCGCTTTTCACTCCAGATGACGTGGAGGCTTTCCTGCCTCTCTGGAAAAAGCGATATACTGTGAACCGAGGCGATTTTCTGATACGGCAGGGACAGGTGGAGCAATATCTGTATTTTGTGGAGAGCGGGACACTGCGGCTGTATTTACCTACTCCGCAGGAAGAAATTTGCGTGGGTTTCGCTTACCCTAATACCTTACTCACTTCTTTTCCCTCATTAGTCACCCAAACGCCTTCGCAGTACTGCATCCAATCCCTGCGGAGAAGCGAATTACTAGCCATCAGCAAAACTGATTTTGACCAGATTCAGGAAAAACGCCCTGTAATAGGGAAGTTCTGGCGGCTGGAGTTGGAAAAGGCTTTGGCAGGAAAGATTGAACGCGAAGTGGATCTTCAGCTTCCCGATCCGGCCCAGCGTTTGGAAAGGCTGCTGCGCCGAAGTCCGCACATCTTTCAGTTGGTGCCCAGGAAGTACATTGCCTCTTATCTGCGCATGACCCCGGAAACCCTGAGCCGCATCATGTAATTCTTGATTTCAATCAAGGATTTAGCTGAAAGTGGCTTCTACCTTTGGCAAAAAAGGATAACAACCATGGACACAGCCACTTTTCTCCCTCAACTTCACCAGCAAGCCCAGATTCAGAAAGATATTATCTGCTCTGAGTTCATGGAGTTGCCCCTTGCCACCCTCAATTTCAAGCCGCACGCCACTGGCTGGAGCATTCTGGAATGCGTGGAGCATTTGAACCGCTACAGCCGTTTCTATCTGCCTCATTGTGAACGCACCCTTGCCTCTACCTCTACACCACCCACTCTGCAGCCTGTACGGTACTCCTGGCTAGGCAAAAAGTCTTTAGACTTGGTAAACCCCAGCAGTACGAAGAAACACAAGACCCTGAAACATATGAACCCGCACAACAGTCAGCTCACCCCAAACGTGTTGGACGAGTTTCAACAGCACCAGGAAACCCTATTACGCCTTTTAAATACCGCCACTACCGCAGACCTCAACAAGAAGTCTGTTCCGGTTGAGTTTCTCAAGTTGCTCAAGATGCGGCTGGGAGAAGCATTGGAGTTCCTTGTCTTGCACCAACAACGCCACCTGCAACAAGCCCTACGCGCGAAAGAGCAGGCTCTTCAGCCTATTGGCTTGGTAATTTAAGGAAGGAGGGATGGAGGGGTTAAATGCTGGCGCGAGTCTGGAGACTCGCGCCTACAGATGATGGGTAGTCTCCTGACTGTCCTCGCTGCCCAGCAGCGACACGGCGCATTGCCGGTCATCCACGTCTATACGACTATACCGCCTGCTTAAATGACCTTGTAGTGTCTGAAAGACCCGCGAGCGTCTGTATTGCACGCCAATCAGGAGATTGGCTGCCCAAGGGTGCGTAGAACGCTGCCGCTAACTCTACGCACAACAATAAAGTCTGGAGACTCGCATCACCCCTCGTCACGAGACTTTAGTCTCGCGCCAGTATTTTCTACCTGCCTGCTCCCGCAACAACGCCTTTGATGGTCACTATCTCGCGCTCACCGGTTTTCAGGTTTACTTTCCAGAGTTCGTGGGCATTGGTGTTGGTGATCCAGAGGAGATCCTGGTGGAAGTGGACATCATTGGGCTCTTCCAGTCCTGCCACTACGGTGCGGATGCGCTTTTTCTGGAGGTTAAGTTCTTTGACTTTCCCGTTGTAAGTATCGGCTAGGTAAAGGGTACCGGCGTGGGCGGTGATGCCCATGCAGTGCTGGAGGTAGGCTTCGTCAAAATCGCCGTCTTCGTCGCCAAACTCAAAGAGGCCCCGCCCAATGAGGGTGGTCACGGTGCCTTTGTCTAGGTGCAGGGCCCGCACGGCGCTGGCCTCGGGGTCTGCAATGTAGAGCGTACGCTCCAGCAGGGCCAGGCCGCTGGGTTGGTTGAAGGCCGCCTCAGGAAAGGTGCCGTCGGCGAGGGCTTCGCGGCCGGTACCCGCAAACCGGTACGCTTTCTCCGTCTCAAGATCCAGGCGCAGGATCTGGTGATTTCCGGCACTGGCTATGTAGAGTTGGTTTCCGTCTATGGCTAGATCCCAGGGGCTGTTGGGGTTGACGGGAACGCCCACCTCTTCATGGAAAAAATAGTAGCTCAGCTCCCCCGTTCCGACACTTGTTGTTACCTGCCTCTGGTGGAGGTTCACTTTTCGGATGGCATTGTTCTTCGCGTCAGCTACGTACAGGAAAGATCCGTGGAGCGCCAGGCCGTGCGGCTCCTGGAAACTGGCCTCTTCAAAAGAGCCATCGGTGAAGCCGCGCTGGCCGCTGCCAATGATTTCCAGTAACTGCCCGGTGGTGTCTAGTTTCAAGATCCGGTGGTGGCCGCTGTCAGAAAGGTACAGGTTGCCTTCTTCGTCAAAGATCAGCTTGGAGGGAAACTTGAGGGCCGAGGTTGGCGCAGGTTCGGCTTTAAAGCGGAAGGGCTCCCGGTTCAACTTATCGGCGAAGGTTGCTATCAGGTTATCCAGGTGGGGTTTGATGATGTCATAGATGCCTTCGCCGGGCTTCTGGCCTACTACTTTGCCATCGGGGTCAATGAGGGTAACGGTGGGCCAAGCGTTGATGGCGTATTGTTTCCAGACCTCAAAATCGGCATCGTTCACCACCGGGTGCTCTATCCCGAACTTGAGAATAGCCTGCCTTATGGCGTTCTGCCGTTTTTCGGCGTCAAACTTAGCGGAGTGCACCCCAATGATGACCAATTCACGGGCGTATTCCTTTTCCAGCCGCTTCAAATCTGGCAGAATGTGCTGGCAGTTGATGCACCCAAACGTCCAGAAGTCCAGCAAGACAATCTTTCCTCTGAAATCTTTCAGGAAATAGGAACGGTCTGTGTTTAGCCAACCGTGGCGGGTGTTTATTTCAGGAGCATTGACGCGGCCGGTAAGCATAAGTGGTATTTACTTGTAAATTGGTCAGTTAATGGGAGACTAGTACGCGGTGCATCATCTGTTTTTAAGCCGAAACCTGAATTTTAAGCCAGAAACAGATGGTGTTACTTTGGCCTGAAGGAGCTACGCTAAATTAACCCATGACCAGCTATGCGCCGTGAAGAAAATGCAAGCCCTCTTTTACGTATTCTGAAACGGGTGGTTAGCCTTTTGCAAATCCAGCACGGGCCAATTGGTTTAGAAGGGTAAAACTATCTCTGGGCAAGTTGCGTTTTTATGCTTGTTTCTGAAAAGTAGGCTTACATTACCGAAGGGCTTGGTTTACGGGCTGGGTAGTTTGTCTACGCATGTGTCACCTTTATTTTTCGCTATTACATAACTCTACCCACCTTGAACATCAAACTTTTTCTGACCACCTCTCTCCTGTGGATTTCTTTGTCTACGGGAGTAGTAGCCCAGACGTCTACCCCAGATATCCTTCTCACCCAACCGGTGCCTGCGGCGGTGTCACCGGCAGCAGAAAAGCCTAAAACGGGCAAGTACCTAAAGCGGGCGGTGCTGCCTTCAGCCATTTTAATTGCGGCTGGTATTGCCACCATCAAAGACAACGGCCCTTACAGTAGCTATGATGCCCGCCGAGACGCCCGCCGGGCTTTCCCCAATTTCAGCAACAACCTAGATGATTATCTTTTCTTTGTGCCCATTGTGGGGTTGTACGGCTTTGACCTGTTCTCTTCCCAGAACAAGCATGACATAAGAAGGCAAACCGGACTGTTGCTAGCCTCTGGGGCACTGACGACCCTGGTCATTTACCCTACCAAAATCCTGACGGCGCAAGAGCGGCCCAACGGAAAACCGCGGGCTTTCCCCTCGGGCCACACTGCCTTCGCGTTTACTATTGCCACTTTGGTGGACAAAGAGTTCAGAGGCAAAAGCAAATGGATCAGCGTGGGCAGTTACACCATCGCCTCGGCCACGGGCGTGATGCGGGTGCTGAACAATGAACACTGGATGGCCGATGTGCTGGCCGGGGCCGGCATTGGCATTCTGTCGGTGAACACCGTTTACTTTTTGCATGACCGGCTCCTGCGCAACAAAGGGCTGAACGCCTCCCTTACCCCCACGGTTCTGCCCAACGGACAAATGGGCCTGGGCTTCGGCTTGCAGTTTTAGTTGTTGGTTATCAGTTGTCAGTTGTTGGTTGTCAGTTTTAGTTGCTGAAATGGTTGATGGCTGATTATTGCTTGTTTTTATCAAAACGAACCCAAAACAGCGTACAGAACAACACCAGCGCTTCGGGCCACCCGTACCAAATAAACGCTCTTCTAAAATCACCAACAATCTGACAACTAAAAACTGACAACTAAAAACTAACAACTAAAAAATGAAACTGCTCACCGCCGCCCAGACCCGCGCCGCCGATGCCTATACCATTGCGCACGAACCCCTCTCTTCTCTGGCGTTAATGGAGCGCGCCGCGGGCGCCTTGGTGCGATGGCTACAGCAAAAGTATTCCCCTGAACCCCCTTTCTATATCTTCTGCGGCCCCGGCAACAACGGCGGCGATGGCTTGGCCGCGGCCCGCCTGCTTCACCATGACGGGTATGACGTACAGGTATTCCTGGCCGATACAGGACAGAATGCCTCTGGAGATTTCACCCAGAACCTGGAGCGTTTGCCCCAAGCCATTCCCGTGACCAGAATACAGAGCTTGGCAGACATCACTTTTCAGTTACCGGCGCAGGCCATCGTGCTGGATGGGCTGTTCGGCTCTGGTCTTTCCAGACCACTGGAGGGGCTGTATGCCCAACTTGTCACGTACCTGAACCAACAGGCTGCCACCATCGTCGCCATTGACATTCCCTCCGGCTTATTCGCAGATGCGCCAACCGCGCCCGGGAACACCAGTATACAGGCAGACATCACCCTCACCTTTGAACGGCCTAAGCTTGCCTTCCTGCTACCCTCCTCAGGAGCCTACGCGGGGGAATGGCACGTGCTCCCTATTGGGCTGCACCAAGACTTTTTAGCGCAGGTGGCCTCTCCGTACCAACTCTTGCTGCCCGGCACCATTAAACGCCTTTTACGTCCCAGATCAAAGTTCTCCCACAAAGGCACGTTTGGGCACGCCCTGCTGGTAGGCGGAAGCTACGGAAAGATGGGAGCCATTACCATGAGTGCCCACGCGGCCTTGCGGTCTGGAGTAGGCTTATTAACGGTACAGGTGCCTAAAATTGGCTACGGCATTCTCCAGACGGCCGTGCCCGAGGCGATGGTGCTCACAGATGCACACGAACTGCACCTCTCCCAGTTCCCCGATGATCTGGCGAAGTATCAATGTCTTGGCATAGGCCCAGGATTGGGGCAGGCCGAGGATTCCAGATTGGCGTTGGAAACATTATTCCGGCAGAAACTACCGCCCTTGGTGCTGGATGCCGATGCCCTTAACCTACTGGCCTCTGACCGTTTGCTACGCCAGCACTTGCCCGCAGACAGCATCCTCACCCCGCACCCCAAGGAATTCGAGCGGCTCACCGGCCCGGCCACCGATGATTTCCACCGCCTGCAACTCCTGCAAAGTTTCTGTGCCGAGCATGCCTGTTACGTGATTCTGAAGGGTGCCCACACCTGCATAGGAACCCCAACCGGCGAGTTTCACTTCAACACCACCGGTAACCCAGGCATGGCCACCGGTGGTACCGGCGATGTGCTTACCGGCATCCTAACCGGATTACGGGCCCAGGGGTATGCTGCTTTGGAGACATGCCAGCTAGGGGTTTACCTGCATGGCCTGGCCGGAGATCTGGCCGCAGAAGTAGAAGGGGAAACCTCGCTCATCGCCTCTGACCTGTACAAATACTTAGGTGCCGCCTTTCAAAAAGCAAAGCAGTAACAAAGCGCCTTTTCACCAACTACTAACGGGAACTCGGGAACGGCAAGAGCTATACAGAAATAGCAAAGGACGCTTAGAAGCACCCGTTCCGTCTTGGGGCCCACCATCAGGCTGGTATCTCGTCCCCCTTCAAAGCTGATCTTGTAGGGAAAAATGAGCGGCTATTTAGTTTCTAAAAATTCCAGAAAACCAAACCGCTCCGCCGCAGACAGGTTCGGGAGTGGAACTCCCGAACAGCAAGGGAAGGGATTAAGGTTCTACTAGCTGTATAGCCCCTGCTCCTCCGCAAAACCTACCCCTCCTGGGCTCATCTTATAGGGAAAAGAGCGGCCGTTTGTTTCCTTGGCTTGCCCCCTGACAAGCCAAGGTAGGTGAAGGACAGCTTGAACCGCTTTTCTCCCGTCCTGTCGGGAGACAGGCCGGGGAAGCAGGTTGGTGCGTTTTAAGTCCGTTTTCTGCAAAACAGGCTCAAAACGCGCAAAACACCATCCCCGCTCTTTCGGAGTTCCACTCCGAAAGCATTCGGTTGGGGGAGTTCCACTCCCCTTCTCTTGCCCGTGGCTCCCGGCAGAGTGGGACTCCGCAGCAGACAGGTTCGGGAGTGGAACTCCCGAACAGCGACATCAGCCAAAGTTTCCCTACCAGAGGAGCTTCAAAAGGGACGGAGATTTAGTATAATAGCTTATCAAGCTGTTTTCGCCCTGTTTTCAGGAAATCAGCCCTAAAACAATCCTTCGGTTTCAGGCACGTTTTTGGCTTCCTTTTTCGAAATCTGGCAGAAAACAGGCAATTCGGCTTTACCGGGGTTTACATCAGGAGCCATACCAGCAGGAACTGTAGCAGCATCATACCATCGGCGAGCACCATGAAGTAGTACTGGGATCTGTATTCGTGGGCATTCCAGACGACCAGGGCCGCTCCTATTCCGGCTGCCCCTAACGCAATCCGCAGGTGGGGCGCGGTTCCGGCGGGTACCAGCAACGCGTACAGCAGCAAGATGACCAAGGCCAGCCTTTTGGTATTCTGCACGCCCCATTTGGTGGGGAAGGTGACGGTTTGGGTGAGTTTGTCTTTGTGCACGTCGCGTATGTCAAAGACCAGGGTGAGGGAGAAAAGGAACAGGAAACGCCGCAGGAAAAGGATAAGGCTGTCAGACGCGAACAGGTCATGGTCTACTTCCATGAGGGGCAACTGCACGGTGATCGCCGACCAGACGTAGGCGATCAGGAAAACTTTGAGCAAGGGAATATCGCGCAGCGGAATATAACGCTCGCCTTCCGGCACCACCGGAACGGAGTAGAGCCCGGCCACCACCATCAGGTGCAGCAAAAACCAGAAATTCAACTCGAAAATAGCCGTCCAGTAAAGGAAAATGGTGCACAAGGCACTGGCCAGCGAAATGAAGATCAGCTCCAATCTGTTGGCTTTCACCCATTTCATGCGAGAACCCAGGGGCACGTTTTGGTTGAATTTGTAGGGCACTAGGCTGTCTGCATTGTAGACAAAAAGGGTGGCAAAGAAAACAATGCCCGCCAGGCGCAGGGAAACCGGAATCCCGCTCAGCAAATACGTCTCCAGCACCAGCACGGCGGCGCACAGCGAGATGAACAGGTTGCTGTACAGAATAAAATCCAGGGTTTTCCGGGGGACGTTCATGCTTCTTCGGGGTCAATGGCTTTCCGCTCCATCTCTCTGGCAAAGTACGTCTGCGGGAAACATAGGTGCAACACTATTCTTCTGTTTCTGAAACGGCGTTTGCCAAAGGCCCTAAACTGAAAGCGCCGCTTTCCTATACGGGAAGCGGCGCTTTTGTATAAATCTTTTTACCTCTTACTCTTTATCTCTGAAAGTGGTGTTGTACAGCTCTATGCTCTGCTCAATGATTCTGTAGGCATCTTCGCGGCCCAGGAAGTTCTCCACAATCACTTCTTTGTTTTCCAGTTTCTTGTAGTCTTCAAAGAAGCGCTGGATTTCCAGCAGGGTGTGGGGCGGTAACTCAGAAATATCATTGATGTGCTTCACAGACATGTCATTGGCGGCTACGGCAATGATTTTATCGTCTTCCTCGTTGTTGTCAATCATCTGCATCACGCCAATCACTTTGGCATCAATGAGGCACATGGGAGCTACGTCAATGGAGCAGAGCACCAGAATATCCAACGGGTCTTTGTCATCGCAGTACGTCTGCGGAATGAAGCCGTAGTTGGCCGGGTAATGTACCGCCGAAAACAATACGCGGTCTAGCTTCAGTAAGCCACTATCTTTATCTAATTCGTATTTAGCCTTTGATCCCTTCGGAATTTCAATGATACCCGTTACTATCTTGGGAGCTTCCTCTCCAAAGCTTACATCATGCCAAGGGTTGCTGGCGTTTTTAGTGGTCTCTAACATGTTACTTTCTGTATCTAATTAATTTTTCTGGCAGATTGTCTACCGCACATATTCCAATAAAGCCCGCCCCATGGTTCCGTTTGGCTCCTGAATACGCAACCATGCCGCTAAACTTGGCGCAATATCCGTAATTTCTGTATGAACTGTAGACTCCCCGGCCGGAATCTGCCAGCCGTACCACAACAAAGGAATGTGGGTGTCATACGCCCAGGGGCTGCCGTGGGTAGTTCCTTTGGGCAAGGAGCGGCCAGAGCCCCCATACCAGCCCGGCTGAAACATGACCATCACGTCTCCTGAACGGTAAGGCATGTACCCGTTCCCTACCAACATGCCCAGTCCTTTCTGCCAATGGGTGCTCATGAGCGCATGGGCGGTGAAAGAGCGTAATACCCCCGGAAACCGCTGCATGAACCGGGCGGTCTCTTCCTGTAACTCGGTCAGATTCGCTTTCTTGCTTTCCACCACGGCATGGTTGAAATACACCTGCTGATTCATGAAGGAACTCACCCAGTCTGCCGTCCCAAACCTGGTGTTCAGGTGTTTTTTGAGCGAGTCGGCCATCATGCCGTTGTTGGTGTTCCCCGCCGGAATACGCAGTTGCTTCAGATAAGTTGGGTTGTGGGCGGCACCATGGTCGGCGGTAAGAAAGATAAGTACGTTTTCTTTGCCCAGTTGTTTATCCAGAAACTTCAGAAAATCGGCCAGATCCAGGTCTAACCGAAGATAGTTGTCTTGTACTTCAATGGAGTTAGGCCCGTACTGGTGCCCAATATAATCTGGCGTAGAAAAACTCATGGCCAGAAAATCGGTAACCGTGTTTTTGCCCAGGTTCTCGGCCTTGATGGCCTCTATGGCGAAGTCTTTGGTGTACGTATTGCCCGCCGGGATGGAGCGCAACAGGTCAAACGTCTTGCCACGGTACGCGGGGATGTTGTGCGGAAACACGGGCTTTGCCTCTCCCGCGAAAGTACCTTCAAAGGATTGGTCATCGGCGGTGCTCTCTGTGTATTGCTCAATGGGCAATAACGTAGTCCAGGGTTGGCTCAGGTACTGATCGGCCAGTTTGCGGTTGTTGAAAGCCTGTACCCAGGCCGGTAACTCCTTCATGTAATACGTGCTGGTGATCATGCTTCCGTTGCTGCCGTCATACCAATAGGCGGCATCGGCGGCGTGGCCCGCCGGAAGAATGGAGCCTCGGTCTTTGAGGCTCAGGCCAATCACTTTGCTCTTCTGGTTGGTGGCCAATTTCAGTTCATCGGTAATGGTAGAGGCAATCATGTTCACCGGCGACATCTGCCCCGCACTGGAGTTACTGCCCACCGTGGCAACAGTTTTATCTTCGGCGCAGTAAATGTTACGTCCGGTGGCGCGGTTATACCAGTCATTGCCTACAATGCCGTGCATAGCGGGCGTGGCACCGGTGTAGATGGAAGCGTGCCCCGGGCCTGTGTAGGTGGGAACGTAATTGTAATGGTTGTTTCTAAAGTTGAAGCCTTCACCCATTAACCGTTTAAAGCCATCTTTGGAATATTTGTCCCAATACCGGTATAAGTAATCATACCGCATTTGGTCTACCACTATTCCTATGACAAGCTTTGGTTTGTCGGGGCCTTTTGTTTTGGACTTCTTGCGCTGTGCCATTCCGGGGGGGATGCCCACCAGAAGCGCCAACATCAAGGCCCAACCCAGCATTGCTACTTTTTTCATTCTCTTTGTTTTCCCGATTCGTTTTGAGGCTCTTTTCTTGTAAACACCCCTAAAACGCAAATATAGAGGATATATGGTTTTGATGCCCTTTTCTTAAAAGAACGCCGAAAACTTAATCTGCCGGTAACACTAACTTTTCCAAAGCTACTTCCATCGTCCAATAGTCATTTCCTGGCGTAAGCTCCTGTTTGAGTTAGATCTAAAACGGAATACCCGTTTTTGGCCTGTTTTCAGGAAAACTGCCAGGAAACACGCAGCCCCAGCCAGACGCTCGCGCCGGTTTCTATGGAAGGTAATGTAGCCGATTGTGACAAGATACCTCCTACAAAAACAAAGCGCCCATTTCTCAATGGGCGCTTGGACAATAAGGTATGATAAAACCTATCTGCTGGCGGCAAGTGCTTCGGCACCACCCACAATCTCCAGGATCTCGGTAGTGATGGCGGCCTGACGCGTTCTGTTATAGGTCAGTTTTAACTGCTTCAACAGTTCACCGGCGTTTTCAGTGGCTTTGTCCATGGCGGTCATACGGGCACCGTGCTCAGAGGCATTGGATTCCAATACCGCTTTGTACACCTGAATCTTCAGCGACTTAGGAATCAATTGCTCCAGAATCTCTTCTTTGGAAGGTTCAAAGATGTAATCAGACTCCATGGGGCTGGCGTTCTGCTCGCCTGGGGTCTCCTGGATGGGCAGGAACTGCTCTGTCCGGATAACCTGGGTAGCTACGTTTTTGAACTCGTTGTACACAAGATCCACTTGGTCGTACAGTCCAGTCCGGAAACCTTCCATGGCTTGCTCAGCCGCTACGCGAACCCTTTCAAACGTCAGGTTCCCGAAGATGGTGGTGTAGTCACCGGCAGTAGGCACGTTGCGCTTGGTGAAGTACTCGTGCCCTTTCTTCCCGATGGCCATGATCTCAATGTTCCCTGCCGCCGCTTGGGTGCTGTAACGCTCATTGATCAGGTTGTTCACGGCTTTCATCACGTTAGAGTTGAAAGCGCCGCACAAACCACGGTCTGAGGTAACGGCAATAATCAATACCCGCTGCACATCACGTTTCTGCGCGTACACATTCTCTCCGCCTTCACCGCTTACATTGGAAAGGTTAGACAGAATGCTGTTCAGGCGTTGCGCGTACGGACGCATGCGCATAATATTATCTTGGGAACGACGCAGTTTAGCCGCTGCCACCATTTTCATGGCTTTGGTGATTTGTTGCGTTGAGCCTACCGAGACAATGCGGTTACGTACTTCTTTTAAACTAGCCATTAATAGTTAGTTATAGATGAACAGAAAAAGAAGAGCACACGAATACCCGTCCTGCTCTTCCCCTGTTTGGTTTAATTAGTTACGATATCTGGCGGTGATGTCACGCGCAACTTGCTTCAGCGTGTCGGTCACCTTATCATCAATCTTACCAGCCCTCAAGGCATCCAGAACCGGACGGTGCTGCGCATTCAACGTGGCGGTGAAGTCTCTCTCAAACTGACGTACCTGGTTTACCGGCACATCATCAATAAGACCGTTGGTACAGCAGTAAATCATGGCTACCTGGTCTTCTACCGCTACCGGAGAGAACTGGGCTTGCTTTAACACTTCCAGGTTTCTACGTCCGCGCTCAATGGTCAATTTAGTAGAGGCATCCAGGTCAGAACCAAACTTAGCAAAGGCTTCCAATTCACGGAACTGCGCCTGATCCAGTTTCAAGGTACCAGCCACTTTCTTCATGGACTTGATCTGAGCGTTACCACCTACGCGGGACACCGAGATACCTACGTTGATAGCCGGACGGATACCAGAGTTGAACAAGTTGGTTTCCAGGAAGATCTGACCGTCTGTGATGGAAATCACATTGGTTGGGATATACGCAGAAACGTCACCTGCTTGCGTCTCAATAATAGGAAGAGCGGTCAAAGAACCACCACCTTTTACTAAGTGACGGATAGACTCCGGCAAGTCGTTCATTTCTCTAGCGATAGCATCAGAAGCATTGATCTTAGCCGCCCGCTCTAATAGACGGGAGTGCAGATAGAACACGTCTCCTGGGTAGGCCTCACGTCCGGGCGGACGACGAAGCAACAGAGACACCTCGCGGTACGCTACGGCTTGCTTAGACAAGTCATCATACACGACCAAGGCAGGACGACCGGTATCCCGGAAGAACTCGCCAATGGCCGCACCAGTAAATGGTGCGTAGAATTGCAATGGAGCCGGGTCAGCAGCCGGAGCGGCAACTACCACAGTGTACCGCATGGCACCCGCGTTCTCCAACGCATTTACAATCTGCGCTACGGTAGAAGCTTTCTGCCCAACCGCTACATAGATACAGAAAACCGGCTCACCACGGTCAAAGAATTCACCTTGGTTGATGATGGTATCAATGGCCACAGCAGATTTCCCGGTCTGGCGGTCACCAATGATCAACTCACGTTGACCACGGCCAATCGGAATCATAGAGTCAATGGCTTTGATACCAGTTTGCATCGGCTCATTTACCGGCTGACGGTAGATTACGCCTGGTGCTTTTCTTTCAATCGGCATTTCGTACAGTTCACCCACTAATGGGCCTTTGCCGTCTATGGGGTGACCAAGGGTATTTACCACACGGCCAACCATGCCTTCGCCTACGCGAACGGAGGCAATTTTATTTGTTTTCTTAACGGTGTCGCCTTCTTTAACGTCGCTCCAGTCACCCAACAATACCGCACCCACGTTGTCCTCTTCCAAGTTAAGAACAAGGGCTTGCAGACCATTTTCGAACTCTAACAACTCACCAGACTGTGCCTTGGATAAGCCGTAGATACGAGCAACACCGTCACCCACTTGCAGCACCGTACCAACTTCTTCCAGTTCAGCTTCGGTTCTGAAGTTTGACAGCTGTTCTCTTAAAATCGCTGATACTTCATCAGGTCTAACTTCTGCCATGATTATAGTTTAGTAATGTATGGATTTTCTTTAAAATTATTTTTCAATCGCTGCACCTTGGTTTTCACGGTATTATCTACCTGCTGATCTCCAATGCGCAGTAAATACCCGCCAATAACGGCTGGGTCTACCACTTCTTTCAACTCTACCTTCATACCGCCGGTACGTTCTACCACCATTTGCTGGAAAGTAGCCCGCAGGTCTGGGGTGAGGGGAACGGCAGTGGTTACCGCTGCTTTCTGAATGCCGCTTATCAAGTTGTACTGGTTCACGAACTCACGGGCCACAGATTCCAGAATAGCTTCCCGGTTCTTACGGGTCACAATCTTGAAAAAGGCCATGGTTAGCTCGGTCATGTTCGCGCCGAAAACGGCGGTAATGATGGAGAGCTTCTTATCGTGCTTTATAATCGGGTTGCGCAGTACTAAGCTCAGGTCACGGTTCTCGTTCAACGTCTTGGTGAAGGAAAGCATATCGGCGTATACTTTCTCCAGCGAGCCTTGTTCCTGAGACAGTTCCAGCAGTGACTTGGCGTACCGGGAGGCAACTCTTTCGTCTGACATTTTTTTCTCTTGCGTGTTTAAAACGATTCGCTTCCTTTTCCGGGGCGGGAAGCAGCTCGCCAGTCTTTTCTAGCTCAGGTGCGTCTCTTGCAGATAGCTTTGCACCAACGCACGTTGCGCGGGCTCATCTTGCAGTTCACGTCTGATAATTTTCTCAGCAATGTCAATAGACAACGTAGCCGCCAGGTTCTTCACCTCGGTCAACGCCGCTTTTTTCTCGTTCTGGATAGACTCACGGGCCTGCTCCACCAAACGTTGGCCTTCTTCTGTGGCTTTGGTGCGGGCACTTTCCACTAGATTGGTCGCCACGTCATTAGCATCTTTCAAGATACGGTCACGCTCCACACGGGCTTCTGTTAAAAGGCGCTCATTGTCTGCTTTCAAAGCCTGCATTTCCAGCTTGGCTTTCTCGGCCATTCTCAAGGCAGAGTCAATGTTGTCTTCGCGCTCGCGCAAAGCTTTCATGATCGGCTTCCAGGCAAACTTTGACAAAAGGAAAAGTACCACCAAAAAGGTGACCACTTGCCAGAAAAGTAATCCGAGACTAGGGGTTACTAATGGATTCATGTTGTAGGATTTTTAACGAAAGTACTTTTTTTCAACGTCTATATAGGCTACTGGCTCTTTTACCGCCCCGGCCCGTCCAGACCAATCGTCAGGACGGGCGAGGCGATAGTTCATCTACTCGATGAAAGAAATCAGAAGGCAAACTACCACCCCAAAAAGGGCAACACCTTCAATAAGAGCAGAAGCGATAATCATCGCCGTCTGGATCTGTCCACCAGCCTCTGGTTGTCTGGCAATAGATTCCATGGCAGAGCCACCGATTCTACCGATACCCAAACCAGCACCAAGAGCCACTAAACCTGCGCCAATACCGGCACCCATGATCGCGTAGCCTGAGCCAAGAGACAATGCAAGCAATAATCCTAACATAGTAGTATATATATAGTTAAAAAAAAGGAATTCAGGTTAATTAATGGGTTGCGGGTACGGCGTGGGGCGCATCGCCATGCCCTAAGTCACTGTGGTGATCATGCTCTTCTACCGCGCCGCCAAAGTACATGGCAGACAACAAGGTGAAGATGTACGCCTGCAATAAAGCCACAAACAGCTCTAAAAAGTTCATAAAGGTAGCAAATGCCACGCTCAACGGCCCTATGGCGATACTCTCAAAGATAAAGATCAAACTGAACAAACTCAGGATAATGATGTGGCCCGCCGTGATGTTGGCGAACAACCGAACCATTAAGGAGAACGGCTTGGTGAAAATCCCGATTACCTCTACCAACGGCATAATGGGAATACCCCACTTCAACCACCACGGAACGCCCGGCGTGTTAAAGATGTGGCCCCAGTAAGATTTGTTCCCGCTGAACACCGTGATCAGCAACGTCATCACCGCCAATACTAAGGTAACTGTAATGTTACCGGTAAGGTTGGCCCCACCCGGGATCAAGCCCAGCAGGTTGTTAAACCAGATAAAGAAGAACACGGTCAACAAATACGGCATAAAACGCTCATACTTAGGCCCAATATTGGTCTTAGCGATATCATCTCTCACGAAAACGATGATCGGCTCAAAGAAAGACTGAATACCTCTGGGTGCCTTACCGCGGTTCTTTTTGTAAGCACTGGCAATGGACAAGAACACCAGGAACAGCAGAATCACGCTCACAAACAGGGATGCCACGTTTTTGGTGATAGAGAAATCCATTGGCCCCACATGCTCTTCTTCGCCTTTCTCATTTACACGGGTACGCGGATGGCCTTCTTCATTGGCATAATAAATATGCCCGTGCTCATTCACGTAGCCGTTATACGGCTGCAGTTCATGTTGCTCATTATAGAAATTAGAGGAAGAAAAAATATCCAGGCCATTTTCCCCGTATAATATAACCGGCAAAGGCAAGGTGACCCCATGCGCGAATTCCCACACATAGTCATCGCCTATGTGGTGCATGATCATGTCTCCGGGACTGAATTTACCTTCCTGGGGAGATTCTGCCGCCTGGGCTGAAAAAGTAAGTACAGTAAGCAGGAAAACGAGTATCTTCTTCATTAAGAGCTAATTAAAAGCAATGGTTTTTGTGTAACCTTATTGCCCTATGCATGCTTTTTTGAATTTTGGCGCAAGTTACTCAACAAAGCGTAGATTTCAAATCCGGCATAAATAAAATAAAGGGCGAAAAAGTTTAGCACAAATTGCACCAGTTGCTGGGCATGGAAATATCTGTATACAAAAACTGCAATTACAGAGAAAACCATGCGCACCCCCATAGAGGCAAAAAAGTAGGCGTGCAGGTTCTCTGAATCATGCGCAAGCCCCAGATTTGACACGTAATGGGCAAAACAGGTCAAAAACACAAAGAAGCCCAGCATGTACCAAATATAAGAATGAATCAACTGGTCTCCGGTAGCTATGCTAAGTACGGTTACCAACAGCACTAGCAGCCCGGTGAGCAAAAGCATGCCTCGTATAAACTTCACTTTGTCTTAATTCTTACGGGTAAGGGTCACAATCACAGAATACATACTGGCAAACACCGCCACCATCAGCAAACCCAACGTCCACCAGGAGGTCTTGTTCCCAAAATAGGCGTCCAGCTTCCGGCCGCCAATGGCCGCCACCGTCATGATGGCAATCATCTGGAACGCCAGGCCCGAATATTTCAGGTAGGGCTTTACCGCAGGTTTCTTCTCTGGCTCAGTTGGCTGCTTGGGGGTAGGTTCCATACGCGTTTGCTCCTGTTTGTACAAAGGTAAGCATACGGGGCGCACGGTGGGCAGAAAGATTTCACCTGTTTTCGCCCTACTTTTAAGAAAACGGGCTAAAAACGGGAGGGTTCGCCTAAGATTGGATTCTGTTCGTTTTGGAGGCTGGCAGAAGCGTAGAAACTGGCCGCGCTACAAATTGACCGGGCCCTATTGCCTAATGAATAGCTGACACCCCATTCAATTGGATGAAAAAGCAAATAAAAGCCCACCCAGGAGATTGATTGAGAAGGAAAGCGGGGAAAAGTCCTTTCATAAGGAAGGGTAGGCAAAAGGTTAAAAATGCGACCAATGGGTACTTAGGGGATTGCTGTTGGGGCCGTTCACTCTGTTTTCGGCCTGTTTCCCGAAGAAGAGCCCCAAACGCTAGTCGCACTCGCAGGCACCGAACTTATAGTCAAAGCGGCCGTTGCTGAGCGTGATGGTGCGGCTGCCGGATGACTCCTTCAAGATGAAGTGGAAGGTGCCCGAGATGATTTGGTTCTTGCGGTCGAAGCGGGTGATCAGGAAGCTGCTGCCCGGCTGAGGGAAGGCGTATTCGGTCCAAGGGGAGCCGTCAGTAACGAAAGTTACCGTGAGCGAGTCAATCTTCTCGCCAGTGCTGTTTACCGAACTGGTCCTGTTGTTTCTGATTGAGAGAAAATCGCTTTTGTCTTTCACATATTTACTAAATGACAGCCCTATTCGCCTTTGCGTATTTGCCAGCGGGCTGACGTTTACACTTGCCTTCCCGCAGGGGTCGTCCAGCAGGGCACACTCGTAATATGGCACCCACACCTGGCCGTCCTCAAGGGTGAAGCCCACCGTGTTCTTTCCCTCCTGCGTGGCGGCGGGCAGCTTGGCGTTCCTGGTGGGGTCTTTGTCCTTGTCGCAGCCGGAGAGCAGGAGCAGGCCGATGAGGGAAATGGCAAGCAGTGGCTTCATAACGGAAGAACCTTTTAAAGGGCAAAGGAGGCACATGGATCACTCAAGAAACCCACCCCACTTTCTACCAGAAAGATAAAGCTTTACAAGCATATACAAAAGCTATATAGCACCTTTATTTTACGTGCCACCACCTGTGCCCGGAGGTCAGGGAGAGAAGAAATCCCTCCTAAAACAGAAATAGTAATCTTCTGATAGAAATGAGGTGACCCATCTGCTGAATGATGTGCACCAAGATCACAAGACATTTTGGGGAAGGCTGTTGCCAGGACACCCGTTTTAGCCCTGTTTTTTGGAGAATCGGCTCAAAACAGGCATTTCTTCAGATCTTTTGTTCCACAGGCACTTTATTCGGGTGCTTGCGGGTTGCGTATAAGTGCGGTAAGAACCTAAAATAATGTAAATTTGCTTCTTAGTCTTAAGAAAGACTGAACCTTGAGTGCCTACGCGTACGTTTCCGGCCTGATTTCGGGAAAAGAGGCGTAAAATAAAAAGGCCCTAGTGCAGTTCTAGTAGTATTCCATCATTTGACTTTCCGTTGAAGCTGACACGTTTTCTCCTTATCCTTCTTTTTCTGGGCACCTTGGCGGGCTGTTCCTCAGATAAGCCTTTGGGCCGGCTGTACCGCAACGTGAACGCCCGGTTCAACGGGTATTTTCTGGCGTACACCAAAATGGAAGAGGTAGAAGCGCGGCTGGCCGCTGCCAACGTCAATGACTACAACCGCGTGCTGGACATTCTGCCGCCGCTGGACACCACGGTGCTGAAAACCCTGGCCCCTAACCTGGACGAGGTCATCAAACGTGCTTCCTTCCCCATTGCGCGCCACCCCAAGTCCCGGTGGATTGATGACTGCTATGTCTTGATTGGCAAGGCCCGGTACTACCAGGGCGAAGACGCCGAGGCGATGAAGACGTTCCGGTTTGTGCAGACCACCAGCCCAGACCGCCACGCCCGCCACGAGGCCATGATCTGGATGATGCGCCTGTACCTGCGGCAAAAAGACTATGACAGCTTCACCTCCCTTTCTGAGCAGTTCCGGAAAGAGCGCATGAACGAAGACAACGGCCGCGAATTGCTTTTGACCAGGGCCCAACTGGCCAGCCTCCAGAACAACCTGCCGCTCGTGATTGAGAACCTGGAGCAGGCCATCCCCTTCGCCCGTAAAAGAGACCAAGAGTCAAGGCTCAGGTTTATTCTGGGGCAGTTGTACCAGGCCACCAATCAAGACGCCAAAGCGTATGAGCAGTTCGCGACGGTCTTGAAGAAGCGGCCGCCCTATGAACTAGGCTTCTACGCCAACCTCAGCCTGGCCCAGGTAACGGAGCTGAAAGATGCCACGGATCAAACCAAAGTGAAAAACTTCCTCCAGAAACTGGCCCAGGACGAAAAGAACAAAGAGTACACCGACAAAATCTACTATGACCTGGCCAAACTGGAGCTTCGGCAGAAAGAATATCCAGAGGCTTTGAAGCTGCTGCGCCAATCTACGGCCACTTCCACCACCAATAGCATCCAGAAAGCATATTCTTATCTCTTGGCCGGGCAGATCTACTATGAGAACCTGCAGCAGTATGGGCTGGCGCAGGCGTACTATGACAGCACCCTCCAGTATTTGCCGCCCACCACGCTGGGGTATGAAGAACTGGCTGACAGGCGCACGGTGCTCACGGCGTTTACCCAGCAGTTGGAGATCATCCGGTCAGAAGACAGTTTGCAGGTCTTGGGCCAACTAAACCCTACTGAGCGGGCCCAGCGGGTAGCCCAGCAGATAAACCGGGAACAGGAACAACAAGCCGCCGCCGCTCTAGCCGCCGCCAATGCCCCCGCCGGGTTAACCCAGCAGACGGCCACGTTGCCCATCGGCGGAGCCGGAACCCAGGGCAGCACCTGGTATTTTGACAACCCCGTGGCCCTCGGGAGCGCCCGCAATGACTTCCTGCGCACCTGGGGAGACCGCCCCTTGCAGGATAACTGGCGCCGCAGCACGGCCATCTCAGGAGCAACTCCGCTTACGGCAGGGATAGTGACCAGCACGGGGGTAGACAGCAGTGCCCTGGCCGCCGCCGTAGTGCAGAAACAGCAAGACTATCTGGCCGCTATTCCGGTCACGCCAGAGCAGCGCCAAGCCTCAGACAAACGCATAGAGGAAGCCCTGTTTACCTTAGGCAATATCTACCAGCAGCGCCTGCGAGAACCCCAGAGAGCGGCCCAGACGTTTCAGAAGCTGTTAGAGCGGTTCCCCGCCTCTCCCCATGCCTCTGAGGCCTACTACAGTTTGTATGTGCTCTCGCAGAGTTTACAACAGACCGAGAAAGCAACTGAGTACGCCCGGGCCCTCAAAGAGCGTTTCCCTACGTCTAAGTACAGCAAACTCATTGACCAACCAGATTTCCTGCGGACGTATTCGGCCGAGAACCTGGCGGCGCACGCCCTCTATGATTCGGCGTATGTGCTGTATGAAGATGAAAAGTACCCCGAGACCTTAGCCGTTTTGGCGTCCCTTTCCCAAAAATACCCCCAAAACGACATTCAGGATCAGATCGCTTTTTTGCAGGCCTTGGTAGTGGGCCGCACGCAACCGGCGGTCACGTTCAGGGCGGCCATGGAACAATTCATTATCCGGTACCCCGAAAGCCCTTTACAATCCAAAGCGCGGGACTTCATGAACCTGTACCTGCGGTATGAAACCGGTGAGTTGGCCAAAGCCCCCGTGGCAAGCGCGCCCATTGTCCCCAAAGAAGAGATTCCTACGTACAAAGCAGAGCAAAGCTTGCCGCATTCCTTCGTGATTGTGCACACCGGCGACAGCGTGGCCCTGCGGCAACTTACCACGGCCTTCGGCACGTACAATGCCCGGTTTCACCCTAAAAAGCAGTTGAAGCTGGAGCCGGTGCCTTTCGGGAACGACACCACCCTCCTGCTGATCCAGGCGCTGCCCGATTTTAAAGCCGCCCAACAGTACGCCAAACTGCAAACCACCCGCAATTCTCCCCTAGCCAATTTAAAAGGCTCGAATTTTGCTACCTTTGTCATTACTGATGCAAACCTGGCTTTACTTAGAAAGCTGGGCGATTTAGCAGAGTATCTAGCTTTCTTTGAAAAAAATTACCAATAGCATGTCGTCTACGCCTGATAAGAAGTACCGGAAAACCATTTCGGCGCTTTGGCTACTTTTTGCCGGAGGATTTGTGTTCTTCCTGCTGTACGTTTTTGCCGTTAGCATCAATTTCCTGAACCTCTTCGGTGATATGCCAGACCTGAAAACGCTGGAAAACCCCAAGAGTGAGCTGGCGTCTGAGGTGTACTCAGAAGACGGCCAGCTCCTGGGCAAGTATTTCCGCGAAAACCGGACTCCCGTTACTTATGAGCAGTTGCCCAAAACGCTGGTAGACGCTCTTATCGCCACTGAAGACATTCGGTTTGAGGAACACTCCGGCATCGATTTTAAAGGTACTTTGGCGGTTCCGTATTATAAACTGACTGGCAAGCAAGACCGGGGCTCCAGTACGCTCACCCAGCAGTTGGCCCGTAACCTCTTCCGTACCCGCGATGACCTGAACAACGGCTTCCTCAGCGATGTGCCCGGCCTACGCATGCTCATCATCAAGACCAAAGAATGGATCATGTCTGTGAAACTGGAACGTTCTTACACCAAGAAAGAGATCCTGCTCATGTACCTGAACACCGTGGACTTCGGCAGCAACGCGTTCGGGATTAAAGTAGCCGCCAAAACCTTCTTCAACAAAGAGCCCGAGCAACTCACCCTGGAGGAAAGCGCCACGCTGGTGGGCGTCTTGAAAGGCCCTTCTTTCTACAGCCCGGTTTTAAGGCCTGAGCGTTCTATGGGTCGGCGGAACACCGTACTAGACCAGATGCTCAAATACGGCTTCATTGACGAGCCCGTTCACCAGGTAGCCAGTGCCAAACCCATTAAGCTGGATTTTAACGTGGAGAACCAGAACAAAGGCCTAGCCCCTTATTTCCGGACTGAAATTGGGAAATCCATCGCGCAATGGTGCCGTGACAACGGGTATGACCTCTATTCTGACGGCCTTAAAATCTACACCACCATTGATTCGCGCATGCAAAAGCACGCCGAGGCGGCGCTGGAGCAGCACATGAAAGTGATGCAGAAGGAGTTCTTCCAGCAATGGAAAGGCCGCAACCCCTGGATCAATGACAACGGCAAAGAGATCAAGGGCTTTTTGATGGATAGGATGAAGACCACGGCCCGGTACAAGAGCCTGGTAGAGCAATACGGCAATGATGAAGATTCCATCAAATACCACCTCAACCACAAGGTGCCCATGAAGGTTTTCTCCTGGAAAGGCGAACGGGACACCATCATGAGCCCCATGGACTCGCTGCGGTACTACAAGCATTACCTGCAGGCGGGCTTCATGGCCATGGACCCGCTCACCGGCAAAGTGAAAGCCTGGGTAGGCGGCACCAACTTCAAGTATTTCAAGTACGACCACGTGAAGCAAGGCGCCCGCCAGCCCGGTTCCGTTTTCAAGCCGTTCGTGTACACCGCCGCCATTGAGAAAGGCTTCTCTCCCTGCTATACCGTTACCGATGCGCCGGTTACCATCATCAACCCAGACGGCAAGCCCTGGACGCCTAAAAACAGCGATGGCAAATACTCGGGCCGCCGCCTGACCTTGCGCGAAGCCCTGTCTTTTTCGGTGAACAGTATCACCACGTACCTCATGAAGAAGCTGGGCCCCGAGGAAGTGGTGGCTACCGCTAAACGCCTGGGCATTACTACGCCGCTAGACCCCGTTCCTGCCCTGGCTTTGGGTTCCAGTGACGTGACGCTGTATGACATGGTGGGCGCTTACGGTACTTTCGTGAACAAAGGCACCTGGACTCAGCCCCAATACCTGATCAGGATTGAAGACAAGAACGGCACCATTCTACATGAATATGCGCCCAAAACCGTAGAAGCCCTCAGCGAAGAAACCGCGTACCTCATGGTGAATATGTTGCAAGGCCCCGCCGATACGCGGGGTGGCACTGCTTATTACGGGCTGCGCCACCGCTACGGCTTAAAAAACGAGATTGGCGCTAAAACCGGGACTACCTCCAATTACTCAGATGCCTGGTTTATGGGAATTACCCCAGATCTGGCCGCCGGGGTTTGGGTGGGCGGTGAAGACCGCAGTATCCACTTCCGGAGCGCCGCCTATGGGCAAGGAAACAAACTGGCCATGCCTATTTATGCGCTGTTCATGAAGAAAGTGTACGCCGACAAATCGTTGAATGTCTCTAAAGCCGCTTTCCCGAAGCCGTCGCAGCCGCTTTCCACCAATATCAACTGCGGAGGCACAGGCTTTGCACCTACCGTGGCTGATTCCGTAAAACAGGAGCAAACGCTTACCTTACCGCAAAAGGTGGAGGAAGACCAGTTTTAAGGCTTAAGACTTGTATATGGCTTTTGAGGAATCATTGAAAGAGCAGTTAAAGCACTTGCCCCATCGCCCTGGCATCTATAAGTATTATGATGACAAAGGCATTATTTACGTGGGCAAGGCCATAGACATCCGCAAGCGGGTAAGTTCTTATTTCAACTCCTCCAAGCAGCACAACAAGAAAACCCTGAAGCTGATCTCCCAGATCAAGCGCATTGAGTTCACCATTGTAGACAGTGAGGCCGATGCTTTTTTGCTGGAGAACAACCTCATCAAGCAGCATCAGCCCAAGTACAACATCCTGCTGAAGGACGGCAAGTCGTATCCGTTTCTCTGTATCACCAATGAGCGGTTCCCCAGGGTGCTAAGCACCAGAAACAAGCTCAACGACGGCTCGCGCTACTTTGGCCCGTACCCCAGCGTCACCAGCATGTACGTGGTGCTGGAACTCATCAGGACACTGTACCCGCTGCGCACCTGCAGTTACAACCTGAGCCCGGCCAACATTGAGGCCGGCAAGTTCAAGGTCTGCCTGGAGTACCACATAGGGAATTGCAAAGGCCCCTGTGAAGGTCTCTATGACGAAACCCAGTACAATGAGCACATCCAGCAGATCAGGAACATCCTTTCGGGAAACCTGACCGTCGCCAAAAACTACTTCAAGGAAGCCATGTCTGCGGCGGCCGCCGATTTTCAGTATGAACTGGCGCACCAGTACAAACAGAAACTAGACCTGCTGGACGATTTCCAGGCCAAGTCTACGGTGGTGAGCCACACCCTCACCAACATAGACGTTTTCACCATCACGTCCAATGAGAAATGCGCGTTCCTCAACTACCTACGGGTGATGAACGGCTCTATCATTGGTACCCAATCATTGGAACTGCAGAAGAAACTGGAAGAGACCGACCAGGAGATTCTGGCTTCTATGATCATGCAGTTACGCCAGGACTTTGAAAGCTCCTCGCGGGAGATTCTGGTGAACATTGATGATCTGGTGCTGCCGCTGGAAGGCGTGACCGTCACGGTTCCGCAGATTGGTGACAAACGGAAGCTCCTGAACCTGTCTTTGAAAAACGCTTTGTACCTGCGCAAGGAGAAAGAAAGCATGCAGGACAAGTCTAAGGACAGCAACGAGGTGCGCATCATGGAAACCATGAAACGCGACCTGCGCCTCACTGAGCTTCCCAAGCATATTGAGTGTTTTGATAACTCCAACTTCCAGGGTGATAATCCGGTGGCTTCAATGGTCTGTTTCCGGAACGCGAAGCCTTCCAAGAAGGATTACCGGCATTTCCACATCAAAACTGTGGTGGGCCCAGACGATTTTGCGTCTATGTACGAGGTAGTGACCCGCCGCTACCGCCGGCTGATGGAAGAAGGCGCGTCCCTGCCCCAACTGATCATCATTGACGGCGGCAAAGGCCAGCTAGGCATGGCCGTGAAAGCCCTGAAAGACCTGGGCATCTACGGCCAGGTCGCCATTGTGAGCATTGCCAAGCGCCTGGAGGAAATCTTTTACCCCGGCGACACCCTTCCGCTCTACATAGATAAGAAATCTGAGACGCTCAAGCTGATCCAACGGCTTCGGAACGAAGCGCACCGCTTCGGGATCACCTTCCACCGTTCTCTGCGGGATGCGGGCACCCTGCAAACGGAGTTAACCAAGGTGAAAGGCCTGGGGCCTGCCACTGCCGAGAAGCTGCTGAGCAAGTTTAAATCTGTGAAGAAGATCTCTGAGTTGTCTCAGCAGGAACTTGAAAGTGAGATTGGCAAGAGTAAAGCCAAATTGCTCCTGGACTATTTCGCTCAAAAGTAAAATGCTGTTTTTAGGCTGTTTTCCTGAAAAGAGCCTTAAAACAGCATTTCACTTTTGCTAGATTCTCAAGCAGTAGCGCTAAGCTTTTCAGGCGTTTCCGCTAGCGTTAAATCCTTATTGGTTTCTTTCTGCGCTTTGTCCTTTGCCTGGAACCGGCTTCTGTAGAGAGATCGGCAGGAGAGAGATCGGCAGGTGCACGTCTTGCGCTGTTCCTTGGCTTGTCCGTTTGTTGCGTGGGTGCAAGTGCTGCATTGCTTCATCCCTGGCGATATGCGCTCACGGCCGCGAGGCCCCGTCTTCCCCTCTCGCACTGCCCTTTCGGCCTGAGCCGTTTGCTTCTCTTAGCTGATGCCTGTCCAGGGCCAAAAGCGAGGCGCGCTCGGGGAAGACTGGAACTGGGGAAAGGAGTAAGAGCAGCAGGTAGTTACTCCCATTCTCCTGTAAGAATGCTACCCCTACATTTAAACCAGACGTTCCGCCCTCCGGCTGGAGGTTCCCGGCGATTCTGGAGACCCGCTTCCTCCCATGTCACGAGACTGGAGTCTTGCGCCAGTAGATTCTAAAGCTTGTTTTCGCGATGCCGCCCGCTCCCAAGGCCCCGTAGTGCGCGCAGCTCCTACGAGTGTCTGCGCCGATGCCGTTTATAGCCTGTTTTCCCTAAAACAGCCGCGAAACGCTATAGCAAGGTGAGGATGTCTGCCCCGCAGAAAAAACCAACCGTAGAAAGCGATGCGTGCCGCAGACAAGGCAGTGCCTGGTCTCTACCGTTATCTAATTTACCCGGATAACTTCTCCCTAATGGGAGATTAGCAGCATCCCTGCCGTTTTAGGCCTGTTTCTCGCAAAACAGACCTAAAACGCTCAGCGGGGCTCCCCCTCCGTTGGAATAGGGCTAGCTTTCTGCTGAGGTTAGATTACCCTATCGCAAGTTTGGCACTAGCGTAAATGTGGTGGAAATTTATAGGAGAATGGGAGTAATATTCACCTTTCTCATTAAACTGTAGGGACAATCCCTTGTGGTTGCCCTTGTATTTGCGGGAGAACTATATTTTCTCGCAAATCAAGGCCTCATAGACCATCACTATTCCATTTTATCCATCTCTCGCCTTTATGGTGGTTCCTTGGTAAGAGCCAATTGCTTGGGGCACCACTATCAATATAGGGCATCCACAGGGATTGCCCCTATTGGAAGGCGAGCATTCTCTCAGCATATTTGAGTGAAATGGATTCGCCGGCCTAGGGGTGAGCGCCTCCAATGCTATTGATTGGGTGAACATTATTAATAGAAGAAATGAATGACAAGAAGGAAGATACAAAAAAAGGAGACCGTTTCTGGTCTCCTTTTTTTGTAATGTGCTTAAAACAAATCTAATAGCTCCACAAGCTGTACTCAAACTCAATGAGTTCTTCCATGGCTTGCTGGGCAGCTAATAAGCCTTTTCTACCGGCACCATACTGCTCTTCCAGGCGGGCGTCAGCTACGTTAGAAACCTTGGTGATGTAAGAGCTGAACAACCATAAGTCAAAGGCATCGGCCAGGTTCTTGTGCTGGGCATCGTTCTGGGAGTTGAACCAGAGGGCTTCCTCTGGGTGCGCTCTGAATACCCTTGCCAGGTCACTGTATTTGAAAGAGGCAATCGGCTTCTCAAAACCAAGGCTGTTGTACTTGGCTGGCATGATCAACGTGATGGCCTGGATATCATGATAAAGCCTTGAACGCTTTTTATCAAATACCACGTCTTCTTTGATCTCTAACTTGTAGAGTTCATTAGGAAGCAGCTCGTTCCCTGAAGTTACCACAGCCGTTGAGGCAGCCGTGCTCTTGGTAGCGGTTTTCTTTGGGGCTGGGGCAGGTGTTCCCCAGCCATCATCTTCTACTGCCGCCGGCGCATCAAAACCTGCCGCTTTTTCTGCCTCTGTTAATCCGCCACTGGTTTCCGCAGGGGTCATGTTGCCGAAAAATTCCTGCGCAGAGATAGGGGTGTTCAGCGTATCTGAACGGTAGGGCTGTAACTCACCGCGTTTTACGGCTTCCGTGATCAGCTTTGTGATTTGCTTTCCGCTGGAAAACATAGGAAGGTTCTGCTTTTCGCGCAAATCAACCGCTCTCCAGACAGTCTTCTTGAACATCACGTCAGACGGTGGAATTGGCCTGGTAGATGGGTTCGCTGCCGCAGAAGTAGTCATTAGTTGCTGGGCCTGCTCAGATTGTTTCTGAAGTGCCTGCTGCTGCTCTAACTCTGCCTGACGCGCTTTCTCTGCCGCAGCCTGGGCAGCCGCATTCTGCTTCGCTTTCTGGGCTGAGGTAGTTGACTTAGTGGTACGCTTTTGCGCCGTACTTACTACAGGTATGCTAAGCAAACCAGCTAAACCCAACACAATTAACTTCTTCATGATACTATGGATAACGTACTAGTTAAGCTGAAAAGTGATACTTGAGTTATCAGAAGGAACAACTTCCTGCTGATCACGATAGTTCATTCTACGTATTTCTTTTACGTCGATGGCAATTCTATCGCCCGGACGGGCCTGAGCCGCTAAGTTTCCTAAGCTAACGGATGGGCCTGTTCCTTGCACCTGACCAACCGGACGGTTACCACGCACCAGGTACACTGTGTATTGGGTTACTCTGTAACGGGCATCTTTCGGTAACTGGTTCTTGAAGCTTTCGTCAGGGATAGCCTGTACAGATAAGGTACGAGGGCCAGGCGCTGGCATGCCTTTCACAACATCTACCGGGCGTCCGTTGGCAGAAGCTACCACCCGTGGCCTTGGCACCAGTTTCACGGTGAAATCTTGTGAGCCAATCGCGTTTCCGCCGCTGCTCACATTTAATTTCACTTGTCTTGAGGTTGGAATGATAGTCAGGAAGCCTTTTTTAGCTCCTTTTACCACCGTTGCGCCATTCGCTGAGAACGAAGGATCATATACGGCACCTAAAGCAGGCACCTGTACACTCAGTTCATTTCCGCAGTTAAAGTACAAAGAGTTGATAGAGGCAGACTGGATTTGCATGACCGGTTTAGCCACTACGTAATCTTGTGTTACCGTGAAAGTGGTGTCACGCCCGCTTGACTGACGGAAACGCACTTGACCTTTCCAAGTCTTTTTCGCATTACCTTCAGCGTCATAGTTACCAGCGGTAGCCGTAAACTCAATCTGACCTTTTCCACCTTTCACAGAGATAGGTCTGCCGTCAACTGACATGGTAGGGGTTACGGCATCAGATGAAGCAGCCAGGAACATTTCTGCTTTGTATTTGGTGCCAGCCGCTACAGTTTTAGACTCAGCACTCGCCATGGCGAAGATGTTCTCAAACTTGATGATGTCTGCCCCAACTTTTTGAGCTAGTTGCGATAATGTCTCTGCTTCATACTTCAACACTTCAGATTCTTTCTGGGCTAACGTGGCCAAAGCAGCCACCATGGGCGTTTCTTCAAAGTTCAACTGAGCAAAGTTCTTTCTACGTTGATCCTTGTTTTTAGCTACCCGTGGATCTTCAGAACCACTCACGGCAATCTTTTCAGGAACTCTAGGATTGTACTGGCGCAGAAAACCGGCATACTGGTTTAACTTAGCCTCTAACTCATATCCCTTCCCATTTTTAGAACCGCCCAGCATTAACTCGTTTACAATCTCGTTGGCTTCTGGGTTTTTATAGTTTCCTGCTTCATCGGTACCACCGGTTCTGTCCTGAAGCTCTTTCCGCACCCCATGGATGTACTCCACTAATTGGGCGGTTTGTGCCCGAACTTCATTCGCTTGCTCCACTACTCTTGCATCCTGTGCTCTGTTGCCATTTTCAGCAACCGCCGCCGCAATTCCTTTAACTGTCCCGTTGTTGTCGCTCACCGTATTGCGGTTAACGCCCATTAGGCTTTCATCAATGAATTGGAATTTTAAAAGTATTGCAGAGCTTACATTCAATGCCAACAGCGCCGTCAAAACGAGATACATCATCCCGATCATCTTCTGCCGTGGCGTCTCTCTTCCTCCAGCCATAGTATTTTTAGATGTTTACCTTTTTATGTGATCTTATAATTTAAAGAGGAATGGCAGAGATTATCCTCTCATGGCATTTAACATGTTGCCATACACGTTGTTCAAAGAATGCAGGTTTTTGGTTAGGTTAGTTACCTCATCTTTAAATTGTTCTGTTTCGCGGCTTGCCTGGGTCAGATTTTCCATGGCACTTCCAATGCTACCGTAGAACTTGTTAATGGTTTTCAGGTGATTGTTGGCATCCTGAAGCTCCATTTCATACACCGCATTGAGAGCACCCAAGTTTTTGGTTACTTGCTGCACCTGGGCATTGTACGCCTGGGTATCTGCAGTTGCACTGGCCATCTGAGACACCACTTGTAACGTAGTACCGTAGGCTTCATTGATTTTATCCAGTGATCCGGTAGCAGTTCTTACGCGGGCGGCATACTCTTTAGTAGCTACCGTAGCGTCTGTCAAATCAGAGATTTGAGCAGTTGTTTCGCTTAATCTGTTTAGGCCTTGACCTAAAGAACTGATAGTGGCAGGAGTTACGTTCGCATCACGCAGCATTTTGTCTAGATCGCCAGTGATTGATGGGCCAGCTGCAGCAGCGGCTACTGGCACAGTTGGAAGCGGGCCATCATAATCGTCACGTAACTGCGGGTAAACGCGCTCCCACTCTGGCTCATGGGGTGGGTTTGGCTGGAAGGCACTCAGGAAGAAAATGACAGCTTCGGTACCAAGGCCAACTATAAGCATTTCATTCGCTCCAGGTAAGTGGAGAATTTTGAACAATGCTCCAACAATTACCACTGCAGCACCAATACCATAGATTTTTGGCATCACCTTATCGAAGAAGAAGTTGCCTCTTGATTTACTCATTTTTTAAAGGATTTAGAATGTAAGTATTCGGGTTAAGAAATAAATTATAAAGGGTCTTTTAAGACTATCTTCCCAAGTCAAAGTCAGAAGAACGGCCTATGTAAATCATGGCGCTGCGGAACCCGATGAAGGAACGGGCAGAATCCTGGTATTCAAAGTTGCGAACTCCAGTTTCCAGGAAGTGGGCAATGTCTTTCCAAGAACCGCCGCGTATTATTTTACGAGGTTCATTGTCATCATCATAAGTAGGGTTCAAATCCCATACTAAAGGCACAGTAGCCTCAGCGTAAGCATCTTCGCACCACTCTGCCACGTTACCAGACATATCATACAAACCAAAATCGTTGGGGTAATATTGCCCTACCGGAGCAGTATATGTAAATCCATCGCTGTAATAGTCGCCACGGCCTGGTTTGAAGTTAGCCAGCATACAACCTTTGGCGTTACGCAGGTAAGGGCCACCCCAAGGATAGGTTGCCAAATCACGGCCTCCACGGGCCGCATACTCCCACTCGGCCTCAGACGGCAGACGGAAACTTGGCATAGGAGCCATGCCGCTCTCTACGTTGTAGTTGTTCTTGTGCTTGGTTCTCCAGTTGTTAAAATACTTGGCAGCAAACCAGTCTACCCCTACCACCGGGAAGTCATCAAACGCCGGGTGGGAGAAGTAATACTCCATCAACGGGTCGCCCATGTGGTAGGTGAAGTCTTTCACCCATACCGTGGTATCTGGATACAACTGGGTCATCACGAACTCTTCGCCTAGAATATCCAATGAGTCCTGACGGATGGCGTCTATGAACTGACGGTATTCATTATTGGTGATCTCGGTTTCGTCCATGTAGAAGCCACCAATGGTTACCTGCTTGTTCATGTTAGACATGCTGGCCGCAATGTCCTGGTCTGTCTGGCCCATATGAAAAGTACCACCCGGGCAGGCAACCATTCCGTAAGGAATCTCCTGCGGATTGAATTCTGGGCGGTCTTCTGCCCCAATCACATCGCCCTGTGAATCTCTACCCATACCACAACCTGCCATTAAGACTACGCTTAGAGCAATGGCAGAAAACTGTAAAAACTTAATCATATTCTTGGACTTGAAAAAAGTAGCGTTCACGCTAAGCAGTTATAATTTTTAAGATAGCAACTAAATGTCCTAATCGAAAAACAAAATTAGTGTTTTTTCTTGAAGTTCAATATCCTAACGAGGCAAACAAAATAATATTTTATTTTGTTCACAATTCCCTCCTCGCTGGAGATATGCGTGTTACTTAAAACTAATATTTAAAAGAAGTAACGTGGGGTTCTAACAGGAGGCTTTGTATTATTCTTAGGTTTAGGTAGTCTATACCCCAACATTACCTCATGAGAGGTGGCTCTTTTAGCATCTGTGCCTACGGCGGTATAGTCAAAAGAGTATCCAAAGCTCAGTGCGTTGTCCTTTAAAAGATAAACACCCAACATGCCCGTGATGGCTTCTCCAAATCTGTAGCCGGCCCCACCCCAGAATTTATCATTGAAAGTTGCCCTGGCCCCAGCCTCCAGAGAGGTAACGCTGGCATTAAGATCTTGCTTAAGCAAGACCGTTGGTGTTACGTCTACAACATCAGAAAGTTCTACTTCATACCCGCCGGTCACCATCAGATGCTTCTCACCGGTCACTGTCCCTAAGTTCCCATCCTGAGCCTCATTCTCAAACTGATAGTTAGCTCCCAAAAGATTCACCAGACCGGCTCCGGCATACCACCTGTCATGCTGGTACCAAAGCCCACCCCCCAGATCAAACTTACGGTCAGAACTGTTAAAAGGTATACGGGTATCATCTATTTCGTTTGGCCGATACCCTCCTTTGCTCATGTTGGTTAAACCTCCCTGCACTCCTATGCCCAGGGTTCCGCCTCCAATAGACAAATGGTAGGAGTAAGACAGTTGGGCATTGAAGATATCTACGGCCCCAATCTCGTCCTTCATCACCACCAACCCAATACCACCCTTTAAGGCATTGACAGGGGCGGAAATAGTGAACAAGGCGGTCTTGGGGGAGCCTCCGGCATCAAAGGTACCGTCATAGCCCAGCCACTGGTACCTGTAGAGCACATTCAGCTCGGTCTGGCCTTTCACGCCCGCGTACCCGGGGCTTATGAACTGACCGTTAAAACCATAATGGCTAAACTGCGGTAGCTGCTGCGCCTGCGTAAAAAAAGGACACAGGAGCCCCAGGAAAAAAATCAGGAAACCAGATTTGTGCATCATGTACAGCAATGAAATACCCTTGCTTGCGCAAGAGTCGTTTGGCAAAAGCTAGCAAATTATCTATTAACTACCAAAAGCTAATTCTGATCTTCAAGCTCTAGCCATGCTACGCACAAACCAATTAAAAAGTAACGCCTGGTTTACTTTTTCTTAGAATGGTGTTGGATATAAACCTCAATTGCCCCTGTCATGGAAGGCGCGTTGGGCATAGGAGCCTCAATATCTAGTTCAAGACCAGCATCACGCACCGCCTGGGCTGTAGTTGGGCCAAAGGCGGCAATACGGGTGCCATCTTGCACAAAGTCTGGGAAATTGGTGAACAAGGAGTGTACGCCAGAGGGGCTAAAGAAGGCAATACAGTCGTACTTCACCTCAGCCAGGTCAGACAGATCTGAGGCCACGGTTCTGTACATGGTGGCCTCTGTGAACGTAAAGTTGTTCGCCCGCATAAACTCCGGAATATCTTCCTTTCTGATATTGGAGCAAGGGTATAAGAACTTTTCGGTCTTATGTTTCTTCAGCACATCAAACAGGTCAGAAGAGGTCTTGCCGCCAATAAATAATTTCCGCTTCCGTAGAACGATGTATTTCTGCAGATAGTACGCGGTCTGGTCAGAAATACAGAAATACTTCATTTCAGCCGGCACCTCTATCTTGCCTTCGGCACAGATCCTAAAGAAATGGTCTACCGCGTTCCGGCTGGTGAAAATAATAGCGGTATGATCCAGGATGGAAACCTTGTCTTTTCTGAAATCTTTATAGGAGACGGGTTCAATATCAATAAAAGCCCTGAAGTCTACTTTGATGCCATATTTCTCAGCAATACTCAAATACGGAGAATTATCGTTTGCCGGCTTTGGCTGCGTGACTAGAATACTAGAAATTTTCTTTGAATGTCTATCAGCACCCAGCTCTTCTTTACCGTCAGCCATATTTAGAAGGTAGTTTAACAACTTATAATCTAAAATCTGTAATCATTCCTATTTGCCAGAGCTTTACACAAAAACGATCAGTTTAAGTAAAATCATCAGTGGAATCACCTCTGTGGCGCAAAGGTAGGAAAATAAATGTAGATTTTTAAGGGAATATTTTTTACTAACTGTATGGAAAGTCCTTATTACAGTAAAAACCAGCACGGCTGTAATGCTCACATTAGCAATCCAATACACCACCTGCGGGGTAGAAGACCACAACCCCAGATACAGCAGCAGCACGAACGGCAAGAACAACCCCATCCCCAACAAGGTACGCAAGAATTCACGGTATTGCGAAAGCACCATTTCTCCCACCCCAAAAATAAACCCCATCAGCCGCAGAAAGAGGTACTTAAAGATGACGAACAGGAAAATAATGAGGGAATACAGCAAGATTTTAGAGATGAGATCTGCCTGCGTAGCGGTGAACAATTGGTTTAGAAGTGCCAGATCCTCCAGATTGGTATGGATAGCCACAATCAACAGCGCAAAGGACAAGGCAAACGCCAGCACGAACAGAATACTTGACCAGTTCCCAATGGGTTTGGCCAGCAAACCTTCTTCCAGGGTAGAAAGTTTTGTAAAACTGCTCCACCTGAAAATACTGGTGAAATCTGAGTAGAACGTCATCCGTAAGGCACCATAGATTAGCCCTACCACTACCATGAAAAAGATGAGGGCACTCCGGTGCGCGTCTGGTTGCTTGGGTATGGGCCTGTACGCGGCAATGGGCCTGGAGCTTAAGGAGGGCATTTGCTCCTGGGGCACTTTGAAGGACGGATAGTTGGGCTGCTGATCTGGGTGCCAAACGGAGAGCAGGTACTTCTTTCCGGGTTTCAGGAACGGAGATAAATCAATGGTGTAGCGCGCGGTAGAATCTGCCACAAAAACCAACCGGTTGTCTAGGAAAAGGCAAAGCTCCCGGCGGGCAGCAAACTCTATCTTCGGGTTCGTGAACTTGTCTATGCTCACCCATTGGTACAAGGCCTGGCGCTCCCCATGAAACTCAGGAAGGTAAGGCACCAACTTGTTTTGACTGGCTTTGTAGATCAACCAGTCAGAAGACAGCAAAGGCTTTAAGGTGCCCGATTGCCCTAAAACAACGCCGCACCACAACCAAAGACCTATCACTACCCCCCAGAATCGCATGCATTTAGGTGCTTGAGGTAGATTTAGAGGAATATTGGCCCAGCACTAGGCTTAGCACCAAGGAGAAACCCAGGAGGCACAGCAACAGAGTCAGGGTACCCCAGTGTGAGAAGTTAAAGACGAACAGAATCACCAACACATTGAGGAGCGCTAAAATAAGCACGGTGGCTACCTGGCTAAAACCCATTGCCAGAATGCGGTGGTGGATGTGGTTTTTATCTGGCGAGAAAGGTGACACCCCGTTCAGTACTCTAATAAGAGAAACCCTTACGGTATCAAACAAAGGGACAAAGAGCACGCCTAAGGCCACTACCGGAGCAGACTGCACCGCCCGCATCTCTATGAATTGGATGGCCATGATGGAAACCACAAAGCCACAGAGCAAAGAACCGGTATCACCCATGAAGATCCTGGCTTTGTAAAAATTATACCGCAGAAAGCCCAGCAAACCACCAATCAAGCAAACCGCCACCCCAGCATAATTAGAATAGGCCTCTATGTGCGCGTACCAGAAAAAGAAACCGAACGTGGACACTACTATGGTCACAATGGTGCCGGCCAGGCCATCTAAACCATCAATCAGGTTAATGGCATTGGTGATGCCTATTATGGTAAAGAAGGTAAAACCATAACTCAAGCCATCGGGCAGTTCATGGATTCCAAAAATACCCTGGAAACTGGTGACCCTGATATCAGCAATGAACATGACCACGCCGGTGGCCAGTACCTGCATAAAAAACTTCTTGAAAGCAGATATGGAAACCAGATCGTCTTTTAAGCCGCCAAAGAAAAGAATAATGCAACCCGCCAGGACTTGCTGTACCCCATTGGACAAATCCCCGAAAATGGTGAGTGCCGACATGAAACCAGCGAATACCCCCAGGCCGCCCAATCTTGGCGTAAGCGACACGTGCACCGTGCGCTTATTGGGCTGATCCAGGATGTTCTTCAAGTGCGCCACATACACAATGGAAGGGATCGCAAATAAAGCAATAAAGAAAGACCAGCTAAAAGAAAGGAGGTATGTGAAAAATTTCATGCCATCTCTAAAGTAAATATATAATTCTGCGCCTGATCCTATTTATTCGTCCTGGCAGCAATTCCGCGATGCAGGCCGTTAAGAGTGGAGAATACCTTCTTTCTCCAGAATGGAAATATGAATAAGGTTTTCCTCCACCACGCTGCCCGGCACAAACACAAACCGTTTGTCATGAATGTTGCGGCCAATGTAGTAGCTCACCCAATACTCATTGGTGAGTTGAAACAAAGCGGGGTCAATAGGTTCTACCTGCAAAACGCTTTTAGGGCTCATTTGGTCAAACATGTGCCGCAGCACCGATGTTTTTACTTCCTGCCCGTCCTGTTCTCCATATCCTTTGGAGGAGATAAGCACATTCTCCAGGTAAAAATCATTGTTGTTGATAAAGTAGACATTCCACTCCTCAAGCCCTAACTCATTCAACTCACGGGCAATGGCTACCGATACGCCCTCTACCTGATGAAAATCAATGTCTTTCTTCATACTGATGCGCCAATAATTTGGCCTCAAATAATCGTTCAAAATGATGAAGCAGTTTCTCCTCTACCTCTTCCATAGGTACTACGCGCCCTACTTCCTTCTCCAGGGAGGTCACGGCTTTGTCTGAGATTCCGCAGGGCACAATGTTGTCAAAATAATCCAGGTCTGTGTTCACGTTAAGGGCCAGGCCATGCATGGTTACCCAGCGGCTGCATTTCACGCCCATGGCACAGATTTTTCTGGGATTGCGCTGTTCTTCAAAATCCAGCCATACGCCGGTAAGTCCCACAATTCTACCTGCCCGCAAACCATACTCGGCCAGCGTCTGGATCACCGCCTCTTCCAACAAACGCAGGTACTGGTGAATATCTGTGAAAAAATTCTCCAGATCCAGAATAGGGTACGCCACCAACTGCCCGGGGCCATGATACGTGATGTCACCGCCCCGATTGATCTTATAGAAGGCAGCCTTCTTCTCGGCCAACCCTTGCTCGTCTAAAAGCAAATGTGCTTCGTGCCCGCTTTTTCCCAACGTGTACACATGCTGATGCTGGCAAAGCAGCAGGTAATTAGGAGTCGTCAACTTCCCTGTTTCGGGCAGGGCCCTGTTCTGGGTCTTGACGGCTACTATTTCTTTTAAAAGCTGCTCCTGGTAATCCCATGCCTGCTGGTAATCTACCAGGCCCATTCTCTCATACAAAATGCTCCTGTTCTGCTTCATGGTTCTGCGGGGCTACCTTTCTCTATTATATATATAATGTTACTCTGCCTTGCAGCACTGTCTCTCTCTTGTCCTATACAGAAGGCTACTTTTCCCGTATAGAAAGCTTTGTTATCAGAAAACTGTGCAAATTACTCATTAAACCAGCACCTACCAAAAATGGCGCATAATACTACTTTAGGTAAGCTGGGCGAACAGGCCGCCGAAGCGCATCTGACCGCGCTGGGGTACCTGGTTCTGGAAAGAAACTACCGGTACAAGCGCGCCGAAGTGGACTTGATAGTCACGAAGGGAAAGACCTTGGTCTTGGTAGAAGTCAAGACCAGGAGCACCCACCAATACGGGTTCCCCGAAGAGGCGGTTTCTGCCCGAAAAGAGGCCATGCTCCAGCTGGCGGCAGACTATTACATAGAACAGCACCAATGGCAATATGACGTCCGGTTTGATGTCATCTCTGTTTTATGGCAACAGGGCAAGCCTAAGATTCTGCACATAGAAGACGCGTTCCATTAGCTGCCTCCGTTTTGGCATTCGCTTATTGGTTCTTACCGCGTTTTGGGCTCTGCTTGGGATTGGCTTCTTGAGAGAAATTGGCAGAGATGCACGCCTTCCGGTGTTTCTTGGCTTGGTTGTTTGTTCCGTGGGTGCAAGTGCAGTCTCATGCTGTTCCCCTTGGCTTGTCTGCTTAGAGCTTGAATATTAGTTTGTGCACGCCTTTTGCTGTTCCCTTGGCTTGTCCGCTTTTTCCGTGGGCGCAAATACTTTGCTGTTTCATCTGTTCCGCTAAGCGCTCGGGGAAGACGGGAACTGGAAATGTAAGTAGCAGTGGTGATGAGAACCCGTAGAGCCGAAGTTTCCACGTTTTGGGGCTGTTTTTCGGAAAACAGGCCATAAACGTGGAAACCCGCTTCCCGGCCCTGTCCCCCCGACAGACGGAAGAAAAGCCTGCCATTCATGTATTTTTGCTTGTCAGGGGACAGGTCAGAGAAAGGACTTCCTTTTTCCCTACAAGAGAAGCTCCTGGGAGGCGTAGGGTGGGTTCTAGCGCTTCAGCCTCCCATTTTAAATCTTTCAATAGAGGTAAAAGTACCAGAATCAAACAGATCTATCATATAGCACCAACGCAGAACACAGTATCATAAATCAAGGAACCCGTTTGGGGCCTGTTTTCTGAAAAACAGGCCCCAAACGAGTTCCTTTTAAACAAGCGCCTTAACGGCTATTATTTTTTTTCTCAAATACCAGCGTGCCGTGCCGGTCATATTGTTTCACCAGCACCGGCTCAACCGGTTTGTCAAACGCAGACTCGGCGTACTCGAACTCAAACTGGCGGCGGCCCCTGAAATCATAGAAATTGATCCAGGTGCCAACTTTACGGCCTTTGTCGTAAGTGCCTTGCCATTCCAGTTGACCGTTCTCGTAGAACTTGTAGTACTCGCCCTGCACTTGGCCATATTGGTAGGGAATCACTTCTTTGATCTTGGTTTTGGCGGCATCATAGTAAGAAATGACCGCATCGCGCAGGAAGCCTTTCTCATAGTGCTGCCGCTGGGTAAGGGTGCTGTCTGGCCTAAAGGTTTCCCACCGCAGGTGCTTGGTTCCTACAAAGAAGTAGCCTTGCTCAATGACCACCTCGCCCCGCATTTTGGTGTACGGCCCGTGCAGAATAAGCATCTGGGTTTTGGAAGGGTCTAGGGCGGCGGCCCTGAAAATCTTGCGCTTTTTTACGTCAAAATAATGCTTGTCCCGCACATAAGGGTTCGGCTCTTTGTACTCGCGCAGGTAGTAAAAGGTCTCCACTATCTGGTTGTTGCCTTTCCCCTGCCGGGCAAAGCCTTTTTTAACCCGATAACCGAAGTAGGTCTTCTTCTTTTTAGACTCCTTTTTCTGGTCTTTTTTGTTTTTGGCCTCTAAAGCGCTGTCTGCCGCCGCAGTGGCCAAAGACGGTTTCGCCAGGGAGTCGTTCAGAAGGACTGTGTCTATAGGGCCAGACACCAGAGCGGCTTTGTCTTTCTGCCAGAAAAACAGCTTCTTTTTTTCCTTGCCTATAACTTGGGCTTGGCTCACTTGCGGCAGTCCCCAGAAAATCCCCAGGCCGCACAGCAGCACCTTTGCCCAGATTCTCAACTTACCCATAGCAGACTTCTACTTTCTGAATTTTAATCATAACGCCTTTGGCTCCTCAAATGGTATACAGCACCCCATGACCGGAATTACCTTTCTGAGGCTGCTTTGTAAAGAAGAACAAATCACGGAAAATAAAATTCAGTGACAGCTGTTTTTAACCTGATTTTCTTAAACCAAGCCAAAAATACGAGCTACAGATTTGCCGTGTAAGAGGAATGAAGCCGAAGCACAGCCGGATGGAATCTACGCAGCAGGTACCGCACTGGCCAGCAAAGTAGGCTCTGCCATCACAGGCCGCACCACGCCCTTCCGCGCCTTCCTGCCTAAATCCTTACGGGCCTGCTCAGCCGTGGCTTGGGATACGAAACGACCCACCAAAACGCGGTGCACCGTTTGGCCGTTGACGCTTTCCTCCACCAGAGCAATAGGCATCTTCTGGTCAATTCTGCGCAATTTCTCTACCTGATCCTCGGCATTGTCCAGATTCTGGAACGAGCCAGCCTGAACCGCGAAGAATTGGGTTTGCGCCAAGGTAGGAGTTACAGAACTTGTAACAGAGATGGCAGAAACTGAACCCAGCTTGGCTGGCACTACCAACGAAGCGGTGGGGGCTAGTTTGGCGGGAACCGCTGCGGCCATGGCTTCCTCTGAGGCTTTCCGTTTGGCTCTGCTGGCTAAAAACGATGCTGGCAGGCCTATGACTTCTACGGTCACCTTGGCTAAACCGCTCCGGCGGTAGTTGATTCTACGGGCAGCGGCCTCTGAGAGGTCTATGATGCGGGCTCCGCTGAATGGGCCGCGGTCGTTGATTTTGACCACCACGCTTTCGCCGGTGGCCACATTGGTAACTCTAACTTTACTGCCTAATGGCAGTTCATTATGCGCTGCCGTAAGTTTATGACGATTGTAGATTTCTCCGCTGCTGGTAGGCCGGCCATGGTATTTGGCTCCATACCAGGAAGCCATGCCCTTTTGTTTATCACCTATTTCCTGCGCACTGGCAGTTAGCGTAAAACCGAAGAAAAAGATTGAAAGAACGGTGAGCGTATAGCAAATTTTCTGTATCCCCATTTCAGGATTTGTTGGTGGAACATCAATTTCAAGAGCACAAAATTAGGCGTAATTTCTTTACCACCAAGCTTCCCTAGGTCAACAGGGTATTACCAAGGGCTCATAAACAAGGCATAATCCTATGTTTATTTTAAAATATCCTAATATATTTTTTACTTATATAATTTATTTCATAAAATCTGGTATGCCAAATTTACAATATTAGGAACAGCAAATTTATAGCTATAAACGCCATAGGGCTAATTTTTGAACCCCAATAGGATTAAAATAACACCCCACCCCACCTGTTTCTGCCTTAGAAAAATAGAAAGCCGAAAATAAAAATATTTTTTTTCTTAAAAACTTAGCGTTCCCCTTTAAAAACAAGTAAAATGCTTACTGAATTAGCAGTTATATAGATAGAAACTAATATTTAACTGTATGGATTTCGGCCGTCTTCCAGACATCAAGAACGTAGACTTCCGCTTGCCTCCAGACCATCCGGCTACGCCGCAGGTACTGGCCAGAACGGCGCGGCCTACCCGTCCAAACCTCTACCTGGGCTGTCCTACCTGGTCAAACAAACCCTGGATTGGAACCTATTATCCGGCAGGGGCCCAGGATGCCCAATTGCTGTATTGGTACGCCCGGCAGTTCAACACGCTGGAGATGAACACCACGCACTACCGCATCCCAGACGCCACCGCCATTGCCCGCTGGAAACAGGCGGTACCGCCCGGGTTCGTGTTTTGCCCCAAGCTGCCGCAGATCATCAGCCATGACCAGTTACTGCAGAACGTGGGTGAGCCCACCAAGCGTTTCTGCGATGCCATCTTAGGCCTGGGTTCTAGCCTGGGAATGGCCTTTTTGCAGTTGCCTCCCTTCTTCGGCCCAGAAGATTGGCCAGTGTTGGAGAAGTTCCTGCTACAATTTCCCGCAGAGGTGCCGCTGGCCGTTGAGTTCAGGCACGAGAACTGGTTCAAGGAATCTAAGGTGACGCAGAAAGCATTTGACACGCTGGAGGAAAGACAAATCACCACCATCATCACCGATGTGGCGGGCCGAAGAGATGTGCTGCACATGCGCCTCACTACTGCCACGGCCATGATCCGGTTTAACGGCCACGGCCTGGTGCCTTCAGATTACACCCGTTTACAGGCCTGGGCCAACCGGCTGCACCAATGGCTGGAACAGGGTTTGCAAACGGTTTATTTTTTCATGCACCAGAAAGACATCATGGATGCGCCACCGGCATTAGTCTACTTGATGGAGGAACTAGAGAAACGGACTAGCCTTACGCTTGCCCGTCCGCAAAAGGTACAGCAGTTTGTTCAGGGGCAATTGTTTTAAGCTCAAGCGTTCCTCTTATACCCGTTTTAGGCCAGTTTTTAGAAAAACAGTTCCGAAACGCAAACCGCCCCTCTCCCACGGAGAGGGGTTGGGGTGAGGTCAAAAAGCAATCTGAAACGTAGTCAGCCCATCGGCCCCGCTTTGTAGGGTAAACCGGAACCCGTGGTGCAGCAGAATCTCCCGCACCATGGTAAGCCCGATGCCCTGTCCGTTGGCTTTGGTGCTGAAGAACGGCGAGAACAGCTTTTCCTGCACCTCTGGGGTGATGGGCTTCCCGTTGTCCTGAATCAGCAATTGCAGGGGCGAGGCGGTGGTTTTTACACATACCCAACCGCCTTCCTCCGTTGCCTCCAGCGCATTCTTCACCACGTTAATCAACACCTGTTCCATCTGCTGCACATCCAACTCTACAAACGGTATCTGCTCTGCCAAATCCCACTCCCATTTCACTTGCTTCCGTTCAAAACTGGGCAACATTAACCGATGGATGCTGTGCAACAACTGATGTAGGTCGGTGGGGTGCTTCACCGGTGGCGGAATCCGGACTACATTGGCGAAATTAGCCATGAAACCGGCCAGGTTCTGATTGCGCGTAATGCAGACTTGCAGCGCCTCGTCAAAGTCTGGGCGGGAGTCTGCAGTGAGCTGGCGCGAGAAATACGAGAAAGAGTGCAGGATGGAATTGACGGCCCCAATGGAGTTATTAATCTCATGCGACATCATCCTGATCAGTTTCTCGTAGGCGTTGCGCTCTTTCTCCAGCAGTTCCTGCGTAAGTTCCTCCACCAGAATGAAGTAGCGGTGGTAGCCTCGGTCCAGGAACCGGATTTTGCGGCAGCGGTACGTCTGGATGCCGTTGGGCCTAATCACGCGCTGCTCGTCCTTGGGTAGTTTCCCTAGGGAGCTTCCCCAGTGACTGGGCAATTCCTCCAGCGGTTTGCCCACTACTTCTTTCCCCGAGGTTTGTAGCAGCACGGCCGCCGCGGGGTTCAGGCCCGCCACTCGGTCATGCGTGTCCAGCAGAATGATGCCGGAGGGCGAGGCTTCAATCAGGCGCTCCAGCAGGAAATGTTTCTCGGTTTGGGTGACGCGCTGTTGCCGCAGCTCGTCCATCATCTGGTTATACACGGCAATGAGTTGGTCTACCTCTTTCTGGCCCGTTTCCAGGAATTTGATGGAAAAATCGCGGTCTCTGATAGATTCCACGCCCGCGGCGATGAGGTGGAGCGGCCGCACAAACGCGGTGAAAAGCCGGGCCGTGAGCACCAGACTGACCAGAATCAGCGCCTCGGCGGCCACAAACATGGCTTTGTTGTACGCGAGCAGTTGCCAGGCCAACACGAACATAGCGGCATACAGCAGCGCCGCCGTTAAAATAAACTTACTCCGCAGCGTCATACGGGATATTGAACTTCTCCAGCCTACGGTACAGCGAACCACGGCTCACGCCCAACGCTTTGGCTACCTTGCTCACGTTGTTGCTATAATGCGCCATGGACTTCTTGATCATATTGGCTTCCAACTCATCCAGGGTCATGGCTCCTACCGAGGGGAGCAGTTTCTCGTCCAGTTTTCTAGAACCGCCCTGCAACTGGTTCTGGAAATCCTCTACCTCCAGCAGACTTTTCCCCGAGACCAGCACCGTACGCTCCACCAGGTTCTTCAACTCCCTAATGTTGCCCGGCAAAGGAAGTTCACGCAGCCATTTCAGGGCTTTGGTGCTCACCTGCAGTTCCTGTTTATGGTACGTTTTTTTCAAATTGTTCACAAAATGCTGCACCAGCCGCGGAATGTCCTGGCTCCGCTCGCGAAGCGCGGGCAACTTCACCGTAATCAGGTTGATTCTATAATATAGGTCTTCCCGGAACTTCCCTTCGGCCACCATTTCCTGCAGGTGGCGGTTGGTGGCGCAGACCACGCGTATGTCCAGGTTCTTGGAACGGCTGTCGCCGAGGACTTCATAGGTGCGGTCTTGGAGTACGCGCAACAGTTTCACCTGGCTGCTCATGTCCAGTTCACCAATCTCGTCCAGGAAAATGGTGCCTTTGTTCGCCATCTCAAAGCGGCCCACCCGGTCGGTCTTGGCATCAGTGAAGGCGCCGCGGCGGTGCCCGAACATCTCGCTCTCAAACAAGCTCGCCGAAATTCCGCCCAAGTTCACTTTCACAAACGGCGCTTTCCGGCGATGGCTGTTCCGGTGGATGGCTTCGGCGATGAGTTCCTTGCCCGTACCGCTATCGCCTTCAATGAGCACCGAGGCGTCTGTGGCACTGATTTGGCCGATGTTGCGGAGCACCTGCAACAGGCCGGGGTCTTCGCCCACTAGCATGGAGAAATCGTACTGCTCATCCAGCTGCTTGCGGGTTAATTTTCCGGAAGGAACCTCGGCTATGGGCTGTGCCAGTTCCAACGCGGTTTTGATGGATTGCAGCAGATGCTCGTTGTTCCAGGGTTTGGTGATAAAATCGGCCGCGCCGCCTTTTAAGCCTTCCACTGCCAGGTTAATGGAACCCCAGCCCGTGATGAGAATAACCGGAAGGGCCGGGTACAGTTGCTTCAGTTTGCCTAGTAGTTGCAGGCCGTCTTCTCCGGTGGTTTCCATGGAGAAGTTCATGTCCATGAGGGCCAATTGGGGCATCTGCTTGGCGGCAAGTTGCAAGGCTTCCACGGGGCCGACCGCTTGGGCCGTGGCGTACCCGGCTTGTTTGAGCAACAAACTTAAAGAAGCCCGTACGGCTACGTCATCGTCAATAATCAGGATCATGGGTTTGGGAGCGGATAGGTGAAGGTAGCGTTTTTAAGCCGTTTTTGAAAAAACAGCCACTAAACGATATGGACAGAGAGATTGGGAGGAAACTGCGCGCGACAAGATATTGGCGTTTCGGAACCGTTTTTCAGAAAACGGCCCCGAAACGCCGAAACGCAAATTACTCCTCGTGCAGGGCCACCGCCGGATGTATTTTAGCCGCTTGCCAGCTGGGGTACACTGCGCAGACAATGACCAGCAGGAAGATAAGGAGGGCAGCTGCGCCGATGCCTTGCCAGTAAATCTCTGCCGAAAGCTGAAACACGTGCAGCAGCGGGAACTGCGCCGCCAGCAGAAGCCCCAGCAGCAGCCCGAAGGTGGCCATCACCAGCACCTCGCCCACAAACTGGTTCCGGATTTGTCTGGTGGTAGCACCCAGCGCCCGGCGCAGGCCAATCTCTGAGTAGCGGCGGTTGATATTGTACCAGAGCACCCCAAATAATCCCAGGGCCACGTTGAAAATCAAAAAACCGCACACCACGGCCATGGCCATCATGGGCACCCACGTCAACTTGGCTTTGCTTTGGCGCATTTTCTCCAAGGTGGTCACCTCAATAGTCCAGTCTTTGGCGATGCGCGAGAGGTCTTTCACCATCTTCTCCTCAAAAACCACGTCGGCGCCCGGTTTCACCTTGATGAGCAAGCTGGCATACAGCTGATCGGGCTTGGCTTTCTCCAGATTGATGCGCCGGAAAAGCGCGGGTTCCTCCACGGCAAACTCGCTGTCGGCGCGGTAATGGGGCATCACGCCCACCACGGTATAACTGGTAGAATCATCCCCCTTGATTTGTTTGCCCAGCGCTTCTTCCTCGCCAAAAAGCTGGTCTTTCAACACCTGGTTGATGACTACGGAGGCATGGAGCGCAGCGGCATCCTGCGGCCCGAACCACCGCCCCTGGTCTACCGACAACTGGAAGACGTCTTTGTAGGCATCCTGCACCTCGTAATTGTTGGTTTCCACAGATTCTTTGTTCCCGTAAGAAACATCTATGCTCCAGCTGCTAAACGCAAAGGGCACGTTGTTGTGGGCCAGAGAAGCCGCCTCCACCTCAGGGAAAGATTTAAGGCGTTGTATCATCTGCTCCTGTATGGCCTTGGCCTGCCCCACTGAATCTGCATTGGGCCGGAAGGATAGCTGCCATACGTTCTGGTGGTTAAGGCCCAGCGGTTTCTTATAGTTATGGTAGTTGTAGAGCACAAAGCTGATGACCGCAAACAGCACCATGAACGAAAAGAACATTTCAGTGATGAGCAGGAAGTTGCTTTTCTTCCGGTTCCAGATCAGTTTAAATAAATGGCGTATCATTTGGAGCCTCCTCTCAATGCCTCAACGGCGTGTAAACGTGACATTTTAAAAGCGGGGTACACCCCAGAAATCAACCCGAACACCAGGCACAGGAACAGCCCCCAGGCAAACACCCGCAGATTCAACCCCAGTTGCGCGTAGATGATAATGCCGCTGTCATTGATCAGCGCCAGCACCCCCGCCGAGAGTAGAAAGCCCAGCAAGCCCCCTAAGAGCGTCAGGAAAACGTTCTCCACCACAAACTGCCCGATGATGGTATTGGACGAGGCCCCAAACGCCTTGCGCACGCCAATTTCAGAAGCCCGTTCCATGATGCGGCTAATGTTGATGTTCACCAAGTTGATGGTAGGCAAAAGCATGAACAGAAAGGCCGCCAGCGCTAACATGGTGTACAGAAAACCTACTTTGTCTTCTTTGCCGCTGCCTAAGAAGTTACGGGCGAAACTTTCCAGGATGGTATCTGGGTAGGAGTGCACCTGCTTCTTTTCTTTGGGGTTCAGTTGGCTCACCTGCTGGATGATGCGGGCGTATTCTTCCTTTATCTTAGGAATGTCTGCCGCTTGCCGGGCTTTGATGGTGGCAAAATAACCGCCTCGCAGCCCGGTGTCTTTAAAATCCTGGCTTTTGAGGGTGATGGGTACCCAGACATCGGCGTACGATTGTATTCTCAGTACCGGCACGTCTTCCACCACGCCTATGACCCGGTATTTCACCTGGTCTACCTCAATGGTCTGCCCCAGGGCCGGGCCCGTCCCGAAGTAGTTCTTGCGGGTAGTTTGGTTGATCACGGCCACCCGGCTGGCGTTCTTCACCTCCAGCGCCCCAAAAGGGTTCCCCTCCAGAAAATGGAAGTCTAGAATCTCCCAGAACTGCTGGTCTGTGTGCTTAATGTCCAGCGCCAGCTTTTTGTTATGGATGTAGCTGTTCACCGGATTGAACACTGAATTGATGGAGACTTTCTCGGGCGTTTGCATGCGCCGCACATACCGGTCCAGGAAATAATAGCTGGGCGGGCCGCTGCTGGAGTAGCCTTCGCCCTGTTCTTCGCGAAGATTGTTCACAAACAGCAACCGGTCGGTTCCCCGCTCCGGCATCTGCGGCCCGAACACGTGATCAAAAAGCGAAGTCACCACCATGAGCACCATCAAGGTGAAACTGATGCCGAAGAGGCTGATAAAGGTGAAGAACTTGCGGCGTTGCAGCACCGCCCAGGCTATTTTGAAGTAATTTTTTAACATGGCCGTACCGGTTAAATCTGTGCTTCCAATACCAATGAATCTGCCACCTGCTGGCCGTCAAAGAACCGGATGAGCCGGTTGGTCTTGTGGGCCATGTGCTCATCATGCGTCACCATCACAATAGTGGTGCCTTCCTCGCGGTTCAGGCGCAGCAGAATCTCCATGATTTCCTCGCCCATCACGCTGTCCAGGTTCCCGGTAGGCTCATCCGCTAAGATAATCTCCGGGGCACCGGCCAAGGCCCGGGCAATGGCCACCCGCTGCCGCTGTCCACCCGATAACTGACTCGGAAAATGCCGCGTGCGGGTACTCAGACCCACTTTCTCCAGCGCCGCCAGAGCCCGCTTGCGCCGCTCCCCGCCCGATATGTTGCGGTACAGCAAAGGCAGCTCCACGTTGTCCACTACAGACAAATCATGAATCAAATGGTAACTCTGGAACACAAACCCAATCTTCTCATTGCGCAGTTTGGCCAGTTGCTTGTCTGAATGCGTTTTCACCGGCTGCCCGTCTATGGACACCACCCCGGAAGTAGGTTCATCCAGCAGGCCCATGATGTTGAGCAGCGTAGATTTCCCGCAGCCCGAGGGGCCCATGATGGACACAAACTCGCCGCGCTCTACGTGCAGATTCACGCGGTTGAGGGCTACCGTTTCAATGGTCTTGGTGCGGTAGACTTTTTCAATGTCTTGTAACTGTATCATAGTTATAATGTGCTGATGTTTTAAGATGCTGATTTCTTTTTCCGTTTAGCGCCCGTTTTTCCAAAAACAAGCCTAAACTAGGTTTGATCTAAGGTACTCCTTCGTCCCCCTTTGAAGGGGGACGGAATGCGTGCTCTCCGATATTTAGGTTTTAAGCCTGTTTCCCTCAAAACAGCCCCGAAACGCATTTCTCATTTCTCCGCCAGCAGCGGCACGCCGCGTTCAAAGTCATATAAAGTAAGGGCCCGGAGGCGGTAATAGGCTATCCAGAAATCCTGCAGGGCGGCAATATAGGCGCGGCGGGCCTGGTCTTTTTCCTGGAGCGCGATGTTCAGGTCGGTGATGCTGATGCGGCCTACCAGGAAGGTAGCCTTGGTGATGTCATAGCGTTCTTGGGCAATGGAATCGGCGGAGGCGGTAATCTGGAGGCGCGTTTTGAGGAGGTCTATCTGGTTTACCTGCGTGAACACGCTCTGCTCAAAGGCGGTCTGCTCCTGCTCCACGGTGTACTGCGTCAATTGCAGCTGCGCCTGGGCTGTTTTCACGCTCGCCTTCTGCCGGCCCCAATCCACGATAGGCACGTTGAAGCCTAACATGACTTGCTGCTGGTTTTCGGGTTGGGCGTAGCTTTCAGAGAAGTTGCTGGCGCTTTTCGTGAGCCCGAAGGTGGCGTACAAATCGGCGTTGAAGCCGCCTTTGCCACGGGCTTGGGCTACTTCCTGCTGGGCCTGCAGCACTTTTCGCTCGTACAGGAAACGTTCTTTTCGGTTCATACGGGCCTGCTCCAGGGCGGCTTGTTCGTTCACTTCCAAAGCCGGAACATGGTTGGGCGCCAGCACCGCTACTTTTTCGCCCTGCGGCAAGCCCACATAAGCGGCGAACTGCAGGACTACGGTTTTCAGCTCCGTAGAAGCTTGCGCCTGGGCTAGTTGCGCGTTCATCAGGCTGAGTTGCAGTTGCAGGAGTTCGTTTTTGGATAATCGGCCCAGCCGAAACTTTTCTTCGGCCACCTTGAACAGGGCCTGGTTGTTTTCCACGTTTTTGGAGGCAATCTCATAATTCACCTGTTGCAGCAGCACGTCAAAGAACCGTTGCGTAGCGGTGGTCGCCAGCGTTTCGCGGTCTTCCAGGTACTGCCGCTCCGATTCCTGAAAGCGCAAGGGCTCTACTTTCTTGTTCCAGGCCAGGGCATTGTAGCCGAAGATGGGTTGCTTGAACCCGATGACGGCCGGGAAAGAATTGTAGCGCCGAACGCCTTGGTTGAAATCATCGAACCGCTGGCTTTGCGAGGAGATGAACACCTGTCCGCCCGTAAGCCCCACCGCCTGGCTTACCGACAAAGCCAAATCAGAATTACTGATAGACACGGCCCTGAAATCGGTGGTGCCATCGGGCTGAATCACGGGTACAATGCTGCGGGAGAAATCTGGCAAAGTGCCGCTGAGCGTAAGGTGCGGCCGGTAATCTGCTTTGAACGTGCGGTACTCCCAATAGCGGCTGGTTTTGTTCGTGCTGGCCTGCTTGGCGGCTATAGAGGAAGAAAGCGCGAGGTCAATGGTTTCCTGCAGCGTTAGTTGGCGGGCAAATTGGGAGTTGGAGGAGTTGGTTTGGGCCTGCGCCAGAGGTGCGCTGAACAAACTCACCCACACTATATATAATAGAGTCTTTTTCATGGTCAGCGCGGGTTAGTCTTCAGACAAGTGAATTTCCTTCAGTTGCGCGTACTCCTTGGTGTTGGAGAGGATAATCTGCTCGCCCGCGGCGATGTCGCCCTGCAGTTCCACGAAGTCGAGGTTGGAGGCTCCAGTTTTCAAGGTTCGGCGGATAGCCTTGTCACCCTGCACCACAAACACCGCCTGCTCTGGGGCTCCGGTAAAGAAAGGGCCGTTTTTCACACGCCGCACGTTGGGCTTGAAATCAGTGAGCACGAACACTTCTACCCGCAGGTTGGAGCGCAAGGCTTGGTGATTTTTCTCCTGCAGGCGCACATAGAAGGTGATGATGCCGTTCTCCACTTTGGGCTGCACGTTGGCTACTTCGCCGCGCAAATCAACGTCATTCACCCGCACCGTAACGGGGCCACCTACTTTCACTTGCTCGGCGTAGGTGTCTGCGATGGTGGCTTTGATTTTGAAGCTGCTCAGGTCGGCTACGCGAGCCAGCGGGTCACCGGCGTTCACGGTGGCGCCCACTTCTTCGTTCACCCACGTGACTACGCCTTTGCGCACGGCTTTGACATCGGCCTGGGCCAGTTGCCGCTCTAGTTGCCCGATGTCGCGGCGTTGCATTTCCAGCTCAAAGCCTACCTCTCTTCGGCCAATCTGGGCGGCGGCTTGTTCATCTTTGATTTGGCGTTGCAGTTGGGCCAGTTCCAGGGTGGCTACTTTCAAGTCCAGTTCGGCTTTTTTCACGTTTTCCTGGGTGCCGCCGCCAATGGAGAGCAGGTATTGTTCGTCGGCGAGCGCCGCCTGCAGGCTTTTCACGCGCACTTCCTGCACGGCATAGCGGGAGCGGAGTTGGTTCACGTTCTTTTGGAGGTCGTTTTCCAGCTTGGCCGTTTTGTTTTGCTTCAACTGCTGCTCATCGCGGAGTTTCTCAAATGCCGTCTGGGAAGTCTGCTTGTCCAGCAACAACAGCGGCTCACCGGCGGCCACATGGTCGCCGGGGGTGTGCAGCACGCGCTCAATCTGCGCCTGGATGGGGCTGGCGATGACCTCTTCGTTTTCTGGCACCACGGTTCCCGTCGCCGTCAGCGAAGCTTCTACCGCTCCCACTTCCACCGTCGCGAACCGCAGCTCAGATTTGGACACCCGGGTCTCCAGCACCGACCGGAACGCCAGCACGCTCAGCAGCACCGCTACGGCAACCATGCCACCTTGTATCCAGCGGCGGCGCTCGGCTTTCTGTACTACGGCTTGGGATAATTCTCTGTCCATTTTCTTACACGTTTGACAGCAGAGGTTATCCAAGCGACGTGCCAATATGTAATAAATTGATTTACAAGTGTTTACACACAAGAATCACAATCAAAACTGTCCAGTTGTGGACACCTATTCCAGTTGTGGTCAGATTTCATCGGCTTTGATTCAATAGGTTTGGAAAAGGTGTTTTGGGCCTGATTTTGCAGAAACTGCCTTGAAAGGAACCCGGTACTGCTATCTTTGCCTCGGTCTTTGGCAGCTACATTTTGCGGAGGCACAGCAGTATGGCGCGAAACAAGGCACAGTATGAAGGGTACTTCGGGATTGGGATTATGGAACCGAAGACCGAGGAAAACGTGGGCACGCTCTGGCGGTCGGCTTCTATCCTGGGGGCCAGTTTCCTGTTCACCATAGGCCGGCGGTATAAAAAACAGGCCTCAGACACGGGCCGAAGTTGGAAGGAGATTCCGCTGTTCCACTACACAGACTTTGCCGATTTCTACCGGCATTTGCCTTACAGTTGCCAGCTGGTAGGCGTTGAGTTAGACGCGAAATCCGTCTCCGTAGAGCAGTTCCAGCACCCGGAGCGGTGCATTTACCTGTTGGGTTCTGAAGACCACGGCCTTTCCAATGCGGTGCGGGCGCGGTGTCACCACCTGGTGCAATTGCCCGGCACCAACTCTATGAACGTAGCCTCAGCGGGTTCCATCATGCTGTATGACCGCCACCTCAAAATCTATCAGCAGCAGGGGAATCCTCTGTCCATTTAACTGCAGCTTTTATCCTAGCTAGGATATTCAGCCGGTAGTCTCTATCTTGGGGAAGGCAGACCAGCTCTGTTTTATGTCTTACGCTTTGAATCTTCTTCCCTAGTTTGTTCCAGTTCCTGAACCCGGCGTGGTGGTGGGCCGCCGCCAGCGTGGCAGTGCCCATTGCCATTCACTTGTGGAATAAAAGGCCGCCCCGTACGGTTCTGGTAGGCAGCATCCGGTGGCTCCAACCTTCAGAGAGCCGGAAACTGAGCAGGCTGCGCCTTACCCAACCTTGGCTTTTGCTCCTGCGCTGCCTGCTTCTGGTTTTGCTTGCCGTGGTGTTAGCCAGTCCTTTTTGGAAGCACCAAGTTCCCGCCGTTCCGGGGAAACACGCCTACCTGCACCCCGAGCTGCTGCACTCCCGCTACCTCCCAGACATTGCCGCCACCGTAGATTCTTTAGCCCTGAAAGGCTGGCAAGTCCACCGTTTACAGCCTGGTTTCCCAAAACTGCCTCTAAACGTAGAAACCTCTATCCAAAACTTTCAAGCCGATAGGCTGCCTGCTGACACCACCAACGCCTGGGCCATGCTGCGCGTGCTTAACCGCAGCCTACCCGCCAACGCCCAAGCCTGGCTTTTCACCACCAATCTGCTCCGGCACCACCGCGGTGAACTTCCTACCATGCGCCCCGGCATCACCTGGGTTCCCGTAAGCGTACCCCAAACCAATACCTGGCTACAGGAAGCTTATTACACTACCTCGGGACAACTGCTGCTGCGTTTCGGGCAGAGCGATGGTCAAAACGTCACGTTTTCGGAAAGAAGAGTCCCCAAACCCGTCGCCGGACAAACCATTTCAGTGCCTGATGCACCCGCCGTCCGGTTTACTTCCCACGCCGCTGCGGATTCCCTGACCTTGCTAGACGGTGCCCGAAATTCTCTTCCGCTGGACAAACAGCCGCTGCGAGTGCTGGTACGTTTCTCAAAATTACGGCAAGCCGATGTCCGGTACCTGCGGGCTGCTTTGCAAACGGCTCTGGACTACAAAGGCATCGCGTATAAACTGATCTCTTCCGCTGAAACCCAGCCGCTCCCGGCCTCGGCCCCGAGTTGGGTTTTCTGGCTAACCGATGAACTGCTCGCTCCCTTTTTGGCCCGTTTTCCGGAAAAGAGGCTGAAAACCCTGCAAGATGCCCCCACCGGTGACCGTATCCAGAAAACAGAAAGCTGGCTGCAAATTCCCGGCATTTCACAGCCCGTGCCGCTGCACCAAAGGACTTCCGCCCCAGAGAAAGTCACCGCAGACATTCTCTGGCAAGACGGCGTCGGGAACCCCATGCTCACCCAGGAGCAGGACTCCCTTCAAACCCATTACCGTTTCTACAGCCGCTTTCACCCCACCTGGAACGACTTGTCCAACAATGGACACTTCCCAGAACTGCTCCTGCGTCTGCTCTTCCCGGAAGAAACCTTCTGGCGCACGCGTTTTGACACCCGTACGCTGTTGCAAGAGATGGAACAGCCTCGGGCGTTTACCGGCTCCATTTCAGAAAACAGCCCTAAAACAGAGGAGATGCTGGATTTGAAGCCGTGGCTGGTGGCATTGTTGGCGTTTTTGCTGGGATTGGAACGGTGGTTGGCGGGAAGAAGAGCAAGGATTAATGCTTGAAACCCAAAGAATGAAAATATCATGTCATCCTGAAAGGATCTTGTGAGCGAACGGCAATGACTTTTATTGCGAGGCTTTTCTAGCTCGCCCACAAGGTCTTTCAAAAATGACAAATGAGAGAATGACATTACGTTTCAACTAGACTTATTCTGTACATTTAACTCTATTCATTAACCAATTCAACTAAAACTTTTGCCCCACCTCACCTCCCATATCACCCCATCTACTACCGTCTTGTCACAGGTACAGGCGCAGTACCTTCGCCGGAAGGCGGGAATATTAGCGCTACAGGAACTAGGCATGGTAGTACCCTTGCTGGTCTGGATGTACCGCGACTGGGGCGGAATTGGGGGCGGAACTGCGGCTGTCCTTTTAATTTTGCTTACCCTTGGGTTACAGGCCATGCGGTGGCGGGAACTCCAAAAGAGAACCGACCTGCCTAAAATAGCGCGGCACCTGAACCGGAAGTACCCGCAACTGGAAGAAAGCGCGGAGTTACTACTACAGCCCGAGGAACAATTAGGCTTGTTGCCGCAACTGCAACGACAACGGACAGCCTCGGCATTAGAACAGATTTCGCCAAAGGAGGCTTCTTCAGTCAGTTTCAAGAGGGGCTGGATAATGTTGTTTGCCGGAATAACTTTAGCTGCAGGCCTCTGGTTTCTGCCCGATTTCACCCAAACCCAAGCAAAAACCGCTACCACCAGGCCCGGTACCTCGGCCAACGTGAACGAACCGGTGGCGCAACCTAAAGCCATTCTACCGGCCATTGAGCAAATGCACCTGCGCATTTCGCCGCCAAGCTACACGCGCAAAGCCCCTTACGCGGTGACTACGCCCTCCTTCAAAGTAGAGGCGGGCGCGCAGGTCACCTGGACGGTGCAGACAAACCAAGCCGTGGCTTCTTTGCAGCTGTTGCTGAGTAATCAGAAACCCATTCCGTTGCGGCAAGTGCCGAGGCAGAAGAACACCTACACGGCTTCCCTCACCGTAACGCAAGCTACCCTGTATCATTTGCGCCTGAACGGGCAGGCCTCTGACTTTTATTCCATTGAGGTCATCCCAGACGAGGCGCCGGCCATTACGGTACAGAAACCGAAACAGTACACTGAGATTCTGTTTGGGGAGCCGCAGCGGGTAACGGTGCAAGCCAGCCTTCGGGATGATTACGGACTTCAATCTGCGGAACTGATTGCCACGGTAGCCAAAGGTGAAGGGGAGGCCGTGAAGTTCCGGGAGCAGCGCATTCCGCTGAACCTTTCCTTTAGCGGGCAGCCCCGGCAAGTACAGCTGAACCAGACGTTGAACTTGCAACAATTGGGCATGACCTACAGCGATGAACTGTATTTTTACCTTCAGGCCCAGGACAATCATCGGGGCTACACCCGCACCGAGGCGTTTCTGGTAGAGATTGAAGACACTACGGTGGTGGAAACCATGGATGATATGTCGCTAGGCGTGAACCCCAACCCCGAGTATTTCCGGAGCCAGCGCCAGATTATCATTGACACCGAGAAACTGATTCAGGAGCAGAAAGGCCTCACCCAAACGGTTTTTCAGGAGCGATCTAACAACATCGGGGTAGACCAGAAATTATTGCGCCTGCGCTACGGCAAGTTCCTGGGCGAAGAGTTTGAATCCACCATCGGCGCCGCCGCCCTACCCCCAGAGTTAACCGAAGGCCACACCGTAGATGACGGTCATGACCATTCCCCCAAAAAAGGAGCCTCTGAGCACGAGGCGAAGATGGGCGAACTGCTAGACCCGTACCTGCACAAACACGACCAGGAAGAGGCCGCCACGTTTTTTGAACCCGCCATCAAAGCCCAGCTCAAAGGCGCGTTGGCCCAGATGTGGGAAGCCGAACTTCGGCTACGCACTGGGCGGCCTAAAGAAGCCCTGCCGTTTGAGTACAAAGCCCTGCGCATGCTCAAAGATGTGCAGCAGAAATCACGGGTGTACGTAAAGAAAAGCGGCTTTGAGCCTCCGCCCCTAAAAGAACCCGAGAAACGCCTTACCGGCGATCTAAGCAAAGTGCAGACCTATCAGGCTCAGCGCAAAGAAAAACCTATAGAAACCGCCACGGCCGCCCGGCAAGCTTTGCAGCGCGTGGCGCAGCTAAGACAAGGTACTAAACCCAGTTCTATGGACGCGGCGTTGCTGGAGCGCGCCGGGCAGGAGTTGGGGAAAGCGGCCGTGCGGGAACCCGGTACTTACCTGCGGGCCCTGCAAGATGTACGGCAACTCACCCAAGACATCAGGGCCCAACGAGATCTTTGCGTTGATTGCCTCACGCGGGTAGAAGCCGCCCTGCACCGTTTTCTGCCTGTTTCTGCAAAAACGGTGCAAAAACCGGTTTCCGCTGGGGCACCTAAGAAACTGGCGCAGGACTACTTTAACCGGCTGAACTAACCATGCATCTTCCGTTTCCGCTTCTTCTAGGTGTAGCCGTTTTGCTGGGTGCGTGGTTCTCCTGGCTGGCCGTGCGCCGTCCAGACCGTAAACGGCTCCTTTGGCGAATTCTGGCTTCCTGGGTTGCCGTGGCGTGTCTGGTGTTGCTTCTGGCGCCGCCCAAAGTCACCCGCTCCTACAATGCCTCAGAAGTCATTCTCCTCACCGAAGGCTACAATCCAGACACCCTTCAAGTACTCGTAAACCGCCTCCGGCCGAAGCCTCAGGTGTATGCTTTTGGAACGGAAGCCAATAAAGCTGAAACGATCACCGATTTAGCCACTTTCCAACAAGAGCATCCCGCGGTAAAGACAGTGCACGTGCTGGGCTATGGCCTTCCGGCCGAGGAACTATCTGCATTGAGTTTAATGCGCTTAGTGCCGCATTTCTCAGAATTACCGGCAGGCGTACTAGAAGCTTCCTGGCCGCGGGAAATCACCCTGGGCGAAGAAGTGCACGTGCAGGGCAGGTTTCATGGGTCAGCAGCGCAAAATATAATGATCTATTTGCAGGCGGCGGGATTGCCCCGAGACTCCGTGGAAATTAAGCAAGGGGCAGACCAAGCCTTTTTTCTGAAATTCACCCCTAAAACGGCGGGGCAGTTTGTGTATGCGGCACGCTGGAAAGATGAAGAGGACTCTGTTCACCAGGAAGATCTTCCGGTGACGGTAAAGGCTCCGCGCCCGCTGAAGGTGTTGCTGCTATCCTCGGCACCGTCTTTTGAGGGCAAATTCCTGAAGAACGCTCTGGCAGCACAAGGGCACCGCGTGGCCGTCCGGAACCAGGTGAGCAAAGGCATGTACGCCACCGAATGGGTGAACCAACCTGCTCTCCACCTGAACCGGCTCACGCCCGCGTTGCTCCAGAAGTTTGATGTGGTGCTGCTTGATGACGTCGCCTTGCAGAGCCTGGGAGCCGCAGAGAAACAAGCTTTGCAACGGGCCGTGCGCCAGCAGGGGCTGGGGATTTTGACCTCTATTTCGCAAAAGGCCCCTAAACCCATCAACTTCTTCACCGAAGGCGTTTTCAGAACGGTTTCAGAAAAACAGGCCAGAAACGCAGCCGTACAATGGCCCAAGCAAACAGGTGCCAATGCGGTGCTTTCACTACCTAATTCAGTTATACAACCCCAGGAAGGCCAGCAACCCTTGATTTGGGAACAGAACCCAACGCAGGCCCAGGTGCTGCGGTACCGGAAAGGAATGGGACAAGTGGGCGTCAGTCTGGTGCCTGAAACCTTTCCGCTGGCCTTGGAAGGAAAAGAAACCCTGTACCGGCAGTACTGGGCCACAGTCCTGACCGCCCTGGCAAAGCCCGAAGAAGAAGCGCTGGCGGTTGCGCCCCATCAGCATCAAGTGTTTCTCCAGGTTCTTCAACCCGTCACTTTCTCGGCTACTTCTTCCGGTGCCGGCCAGAAAACACTGACGGATGCTTCGGGAGCGGCCATGGGAGCGTATTCTCACGTTTCTTCGCTCTTGCCTTCGCACCAGCTGTTCACTTTCTGGCCGAAAACCAAAGGGTGGTACGCCTTGCAGGAAAACGCCGGGGCGAAAGCTGGTTTTTACGTGCATTCAGAAACCGCCTGGCGTACGCAAAGGCTGCACCAGCGGCAACAAGCCTTGCAGAAAGCAGCTTTGGTCTCGGCTGCGCCGATGCGTGCTGCCCGGTTCACGAAGGAAGAACCTATGCCTTTGTGGATTTTGGGGTTGGGCCTGTTGTTTTCGCTGGGATTTTTATGGCTAGAGGAGAAGATTTGATTTTATACCATCCTAGTCACCATCTCCTGTCCGTAGCCTCTGCTTGGGATTAGCTTGTTTCGAGTTATTGGCAGGTGCATGCAGTTTGCTGTTCCCCTGGCTTTTCTGCTTTTCTCGTGGGTGCAAGTACTGTATTGTTTCATAGTTTCCGCTAAGCGCTCACGGCCGCGGGGCCCCGTCTTCCCCTCTCGCACTGCCCTTTCGGCCTGGGAAGTCCTTTGCTCTTAGTTTTGCCTATCTATGGCCAAAAGCGAGGCGCGCTCAGGAAAGACTGGAATTGAGAAAGTAGCAAAAGTGGTGATCATAGAACCCGTAGAGACCAGGCACCGCCTTGTCTCTCACGCATATTCCTTTCTTCTTACAAAGGCGTATTCCCCTCCTCAGAGGGGTAGGGGTGGATTTTGGCTTTCCACCATCTTTTTCTTAGACACACCAATCGTTCAACCGTTTAAGCCCTTACCAGAGTAAAAAATCTGGCAAGAAGCCTTAGAAGGTTTTCACCTGGCTCAAACGTGCTTCCCAAACAGAAAAGGGGGCAGCCGTTTTCGGGTTGATTATCAGAAATCAGCTTAAAAACGACCGTATTACTTTGTAAATGGCTTTAGCAGTTACTTGATAATCTTGAACTCGGTGCGGCGGTTGAGTTGGTGTTCTTCTTCAGGGCAGGGCACGCCGTCTTTGCAGCGGTTCAGCAATTTGGTTTCGCCGTAGCCTTTGTCTACCACGCGTTTAGCGTCAATGCCCTGCGAGAGAATGTACTTCACGGCGCTGGCGGCCCGCAACTGGGACAGCATGAGGTTGTACTTGTGGCTTTCACGGCTGTCGGTGTGGGAACTCAGCTCAATCTTAATGGTGGGGTTGTCCCGCAGCATGCCCACTACTTTATCCAGTTCGGCAATGGCCTCCGGCCGAAGGTTGTGCTTGTCCAGGTCATAATAGAGGTTCTCCAGCACAATGGGTTGGTTGGGTGTGTCGCGGTCCAGCACCATCTCAATCTGCACGGTGTCGGTGATGATGCGGCAGTCGGGCATCACGTGGAACGTGCGGGTGAGGTAGCCTTTCTTGCTGCCTCTAATGGTGTAGGTCTGGTTCGCGTTCACCGCGAATAGGAACCGCCCGTCTTTATCGGTTTCCAACTGAAAGGAACTGGTGGCCTCACCGTTCACCATCACCTCCAGTTTCACATCGCCCACGGGCACTTGCCGGGCACGCCCGTTCCGGTTGGGGATGCGGGCGTAGGTCACGCCCGCCAGCTTACACGGAATATCAGTGGGCTTGAACCGGTAGATGTTGTCTGAGCCTTTATCGCCTTCGCGGTTGGAAGACAGGTAGCCGCTTTTGCCGTCTTTTTCGTAAATCAGCCCGAAATCATCGCGCGGCGAGTTGAACGGATAGTACAGGTTCTCCACGTTGCGCCAGGTGGCCCGGCTGCCTTCGGCCGAAAAGATGTCTAGCCCGCCCATGCCCATGTGCCCGTCTGAAGAGAAATACAGGGTGCCGTCGGCGTGTACCACCGGAAAAACCTCTTTGCCGCTGGTATTGACGGTAGGCCCCGCATTGACCGGCGTAGACCAACTGCCGTCTTTCTGGCGCTCGCTGAAGTAAATATCAGACTGGCCGTGGCCGCCCGGCATGTCTGACACGAAGTACAACACCTGCCCATCGGGCGAAAGGGCCGGATGCCCCATCGAATATTTCTCTCCTTGGTTAAACGGAAACGCTTTTACGTCCTGCCATTTTCCTTTGGCAAAGGTGGCGCTGTAAATTTCCAGCCGGTTAATGAATTCGTCTTTTTTGGAGTAACGCTGCCAGTTGTTTTCGGTGACCAGTTCATCGGGTAACACCCGGTTTTTGACCTGCTTGGTGCGGGTAAAAAACACCTCGGTGAAATCTGGCGAGAACGTGGCAATGGCGTTATGGAACTGCGTGTTGATGGATTTCTCCAGCGGTTTTATTTCGCCCCAGGCGTTAGGGCCTTTACGTTGCGCGTGGTACAGTTGCAGGTAGGGCGCACCCGTCCAGCCGTAGACTTTCTGCTCGGCTCCGTTCTGGCTGCGCCCTCTGTCAGAGGAAAACACCAGCCCGTCTTGGTAAAAAACGGGGCTGAAATCGGCGAAGGAGGAGTTGAGCAGGCTGTCGGCCACCACGTCTATTCCCAACGGCCGGGCAATCCAACTTAAAGCCAGGTCACAGGCGTTGGCCAGGGTAAGGGCTTCCTGCCGCCGACTGGGTTCTTTTTCAGCAAAAAGCAGGTAATGTTTTTTTGCGATGGTGTACTCACCATTCTGGCGGCAGGCATTGGCGTAATACAAAAGATTGACCGCCGCCGTGCCCGGAAAACCCAGCGCCTGCTTATACCAGAACTCCGCGGCACTGGGCTGGTTGATGAGTCGGTAGCAATGGGCAATACGCTCGGTGATGTGCAGCGTGGGCTGTTCTTTTTCCAGCTGCTTTTGGTATTCCTCCAGCGCCAGGGCGTAATCAAAATTAGTGTAGTGCTTATCTGCTTTGGATTGGGTCGCCTGCGCCTGAGCAACGGCAGGCGTTACCCAGAGGCTGATACAAAGCAGTGATACGAGGTAAAAAATCTTCACAATTCCAGTTCTTGCACCAGTTGGTAAATAGAGTAGGCTGCTTTGGGCTTGTTTTCAGGAAAACGGGCTTAAAACAGGTTGATACGTAATATCAAAAGTACCGCGGCGTGAGCATACGGCCATACTTCTTCTGCAGGAAATTATAGCCCAAAGAAATCTCATGGCTAGAGTAGCTGCGCAGTTGGTTCAACGAGAAATCATAGGAATACCCAATCCGCATGAGCGGCGAAGGATGCAGTTCCAGCAAAACCGCCAGTGCGTTGCCTAGACGGGTAGCCGTGGCGAATTCACGGTTATTAAAGATATTCAGCGTGGTCCGGAAGGAGGTGCCCAGCCAGATTTGCTCATGAAACAGCAAAAACGTGTTCAAATCCAGCGCGGCCGGACCTTTGAAATCTTCTTTGAGCAAAATGCTGGGCCTGAACTTGACCGTTCGGCTTAAATCAAAGACCCCGCCCGAAGTCAGGAATAAGTGCGGCTTAGGGTCGGTGGGCAACCCATCCTGGAAGAAGACCACATTCCCCACAGAAAGGCCGGTGTAAAACCGGTTGCTGTACAGGTAAGCACCCACGCGCGCGCTAGGCTTCACGGCCCGTTCAATCCCCATAGGGATGGCCACATCGTCCCGTTCAGCGGGGTCTAGCTTGGTACCGTCTAAGGTTTGCTGGGTTGCGCCCAAGGAAATGCCCACCGCCAACTTGGTGCGGGGGCTCAAGGTAATCCGCACCGCGGAATTGAAAGAAACCTCGGTAAACCGCTGGGCACCCAGCCGGTCATTGGTGATGAGAAACCCGGCGGCTAGTTTGCGGTTCAGGTTTCCGTCAAAGCTGAGCGTCTGGCTCACGGGCGCCCCCTCCAGACCCGTCCACTGACTTCGGTGCGACCCGCTGACGCTGGAAAAGCCTTTACTTCCGGCATACGCCGGATTCAGCAACAGGCCGTTGAACATGTACTGCGTGAACTGCGGGTCTTGCTGCCCAAACCCCACCAGCGGAAAGCCCAGCAAAGTTACCAGCACCAAAACAGCTTTCATCGCGTTTTTCATTCTCCTCATTTCCGTTTAGCGCATGATGGTTACGTAGCCCTTCTTGGTTTCTTCCTGGCCTTCGCAGAGACGCACCCGCAGCACATAATAGTAAGTGCCTTCGGCCAGGCCGCCGCCGTTCCAGTTGTTGCGGTATTTTTTCATGCGGTACACCTCGCTGCCCCACCGGTTCATGATCACGACCTCGTTTTCTGGGTATTCCAGCAGATTCGCGACTACCCACACATCGTTCTTTCCGTCATTGTTAGGGGAGAAGACATTGGGCACATGCAGTTGCGGGGCCAGGAACTTAGGCACCATCTCCAGCATAGCCGAGGTGGTGGCACAAGTTCCGTTGTTGACCTCTACCATTAGTTTGGCAGAACCCGGCAGCGCGTTTTCTGGGGCCTGCACGGTTACTTTATCAGCGCCCTGCCCAGAGGTGATGGCCCAACCCGGCGTATCAGAAATGATGCTCCATTTGTAAGAGACCCCGGCCATGGCCGGTACAGAGAACTGGTTGCCCACGCACGCGGAGCTCTCATCTTTTATCACCGGAGCTACTCCTAAGCCGGGCGCTACCGTCACCGATAAGTTGGCCTCGGCACTGTTTCCGCAGCCGTTCACGGTTTTCACGCTTACCAGACCGGCACCCGCCTGCGTGGAGACCACAAGGCGGTCAGTCCCTTGTCCGCTGATGATTTTCCAACCGGTAGGCACGCTCCACTCATAGGTTGCGGCACTTCCGGTTTGGGTGACGGTGTACACCCGCTGCTCCCCGGAAGCACAGAAAGCGATAGGGCCATCAATCACGCCGGGCTTCAAGGCTCCCCCCACGCTGGGGACAACCGTCAGGCTTTTCTCCAGACTTGCGCCGCAGCCATTGAAGGCTTTTACTGAGACCACGCCACTAGCCGCCGACGGCACCACGGTAATAGTATTGGTATTCTGACCAGCTATCAGTGACCAACCTGCGGGCACCGACCACATGTATTGGGTTGCGCCGGGGCTGTTGATGCTGTAGGTGACGCTGCCCGCATTGACACACACCAGGGTACTCCCCGTAATCTCGCCCGTAATCACCGGTACTCCCGTGGTGGGTACCACCGCCACTGCGCGGCTTTCACTTTGTCCGCAACCATTCTTCGCCACCACGCTTACCTGGCCGTTTTGACTTCCGGCGGTGACGGTAAGTTTGGTAGTGCCTTGGCCAGCTTCAATGAGCCAACCCGCCGGAACCGTCCATTCATACTCCGAAGCTCCGTTTACCGCCTGAATTTCAAAAACCAGCCCTTTTTCGCCCGCACAGGGCGTAAGCGCCGCCGCTATTACCTGCATTGGGTTCGGCCGGAGAGGCGGCACGGTTTGTACCTGCACCTGGAGCGAACTGACGCTTGAGGTAATGCCGCAGCCGTTCACACCCCGCACACTTATCACGCCATTAGAGGTTCCTGGCACCACTGTAATGGAGTGGGTTCCCTGACCTAACTCAATGTTCCAACCCGCAGGCACCACCCAGGCATAGGTGTTCACATAAACATCATTGGGTACTTGATACGTCAGGCGCGAGGCAGTGCAAGTGGCCGACTGTCCGGTGATTGGCCCTAGGGCAAACGGCGCACTGCTGGCTACACTTACCGCCAAATTAGCTGTGGCACTGCCGCCGCAGGCATCTGAAATAGCCACAGAGATAGTACCCGCGCCGGTTCCTGCTTTTACCTGAATGGCCGTGGTGTTCTCCCCGCTTACAAGCTGCCATCCGACCGGAACCTTCCAAGTGTACTGGGTAGCCCCGGCAACCGCTTCCACCGAATAGGTGATGGGTTCATCGTTTACGCAAGCAGCTTTAGCGCCCGTGATGATAAGGGGGGTGGCAGAGAGCGGCGGAGAAACAGATATGCTGGTAGAGTCTGCGCTGGTTCCGCAATAATTGGAAGCAACTACTTTCAGATATCCGCCGGTAGCACCGGGTCTTACGCTGATAGAACCCGTACCCTGCCCGGAAAGAATTTCCCAACCAGCCGGAGCTGACCAGGTATAGCTGTTGATTCCTTCGGCTTCCGTCACGGTGTACGTGCGCGGCGCGGCCGAGGCACAGAATGCGCTCTCTCCTGTAATGGCCCCAATAGCAGGCGGAACAGAAGTAGACACCTTTACCGCAAGAACTGAGGCAGCACTGGTTCCGCACGCATTGCCAGCGGTTACCTGTACTTGTCCGGCCGAAGGCCCCACGCGCACGACCAACGAAGTGGTGCCCTGGCCCCGCAGGATGGCCCAACCAGTGGGAACTGACCAATTGTACGTAGCAGCCCCGTTCACTTGACCCACGCTATAGGTTACTTCGCCCGAAGTGGCGCAAAGGTTGGCTGATCCTGAAATAAGGCCTGGCGTGGCGGGGAGAGTGGGTGAAGCCGTTACCGCTAATGAACGGGTGACACTCTGCCCGCAGCCATTTCTGGCCAATACCTGAATAACACCGTTACCCGTTCCGGCTTTCACCGTGATTTCCCGCATTCCTTGCCCGCTGACAATTTCCCAACCCTCTGGCACTTGCCAGAGGAAAGATGCCGCTGCATTGGTAGAGGTGATGCTGTACGTAAGTTGGTTTGCGCTGGAGCAGCCCGCTACTTCGCCCTGGATGGTGGCAGCTAACACCGGCACACCGGCCGCTGGAGTTACTTCCAGGTGGGTAGCTGCGCTTTGTCCGCAATTGTTGCTGGCGGTTACCGTTACTTGCCCGGCGGTAGTTCCTGCTTTTACCACAATAGAGGCACCACCTTGCCCCGAAATCAGATTCCAACCATCGGGCAGCGCCCAGGTATACGTGAGCCCCGCCACGGCATTAGGCACAGAATACGTTTGCTGGCCGTCACTGCAAGGAACCGTTTCACCGGTAATAGAAGCGGGAGCGACTGGCACCGTAGTGGCGGGCGTTACTGCCAGCGTTCTCACCGGGCTGTTTCCGCAGCCGTTGCTTCCCATCACAGAAATGCTGCCGGGGGTGGCACCGGCTTTCACCTTGATGGTGTGCGAGCCCTGCCCCGAAACAATAATCCAGCCTTGCGGAACGGCCCAGGTATAGCCGGTCACGTTGGCATCCGTCGCCACCGAGTACACGTGTTCGCTGCCACTGTTACAAGGAGCGCTGTTCCCCGAGATAGCACTGGGAAGTTCGGGAACCCCGGCACTAACGCTTACATGCAGGGCAACCGGTGCACTGTCTCCGCAGCCGTTGGAAGCGATTACTTTTACCTCGCCGCTGGAACCTACTTTCACGTTAATTCGCCGAGAGCCTTGCCCCGATAGAATCCGCCAACCGGAAGGGACACTCCAGGTATAGGTGCCCGCGTTTTCAATCTCTTCCACTGCATACGTGTGCTCTGCATTGGATAAACACACGGCCACATCGCCGGAGACACTCCCTACTTTTGGGGCCTCGGAAGAAATGGAAACGGGCAAGAAGGTCACCGGGCTGGTGCCGCAGCCATTTTGCGCTTTCACGGTTACCTGTCCTTTGGTGGCTCCGGCTCTTACTACTACCCGGGCGGTGCCTTGTCCGCTTACAATGTCCCAATCTGCCGGAACAGTCCAGGTATAGCTAGTGGCATTCAGGACGGCGGCTACCTGGTAAACGATGTTGTCGGTATGCGCGCAGACGTGGGCTGGGCCAGAGATGGGCTCAGGCTTTGGAGGAGCGGCGGGGGAGATGGTGACTTGCACGTTGCTGCTGGCGCTTTTGCCGCAGGCGTTTTCAGCGGTTACTTTTATTTCTCCGCTGGTAGCGCCCGGGAGAACGGCTACCGAAGAGGTGCCCTGGCCCCGCACCACCGTCCAGTCACCGGGAATTTCCCAGGCATAGGAGATGGCACTGGCAATGGGGTCAATGGCATAGGTGATTTCTTTCTGCCCGATACAAACTTCCAAAGGGCCCGTGATGGCGGAAGGCGTGGGAGGAGCAAAAGAAACCGTGCTCACCTCCAGCACCGATTCTGGCCCATCGCCGCAGGCGTTCACGGCCCTTACTGAGATGGTACCTTGGGCTTCGGCCCCGCCGGTTGAAACGGTAATCTCATTGGAATCCTGCCCCGAGGTAATGACCCAGCCGCTGGGAAGGCTCCAACTGTACTTCCGGGTTCCCGGGAGGCGCTCTATCTGGTAAACGTTTCCGGGGGTATTAACGCAAACAGACGTTTTGCCGGTAATTTCTCCGGGTTTAGACGGCGTAGCGCAGATGGATAGTTCAGACGTGTTGTTTTTGATGTTAGGGTCAGTGCCATCGCCGGTCACCGTGACCACGGTGGTGGAGAACTCAGTCTTAAGAATGCTCGCCTGCACCACCATGGTGGCCGTGGTACCACTGGGAAGCTTTTTGATAATCCATTCTCTTCTGACGGGGTCAAACGCTGAGCCCATGGAGGTATTGGCCCCCAGGAACTGAATACCGGAAGGCGTTTCAAAGTTGAGGACTACGTTGGTTTCTTCGCTGGGGCCCCAGTTTTGAAGCGTGATGGTATACGTCACCAACAGCCCCACCCGGTACGGGCCTTCACTTACCACGTGTTTTACCTCCAGGTCAGAGATATGCTCAGAACCCAGTTCGGTGACCGTGGTGCCAGACAGCGCCACACTTCCCGCCTTCGTGAGCAGTTTTCCCTCTACGGTGGCGGCTTTGCCAGCTGAGATATTGCCGGAGGCTACTATGGTTCCCTTGAAATTGCTCTGGGCGCCTACCGCTACGTCCCCGGCTACTTGCCAGAATACATTTTTCGCCCTGGCTCCCTGCCGAAGCTCTACGTTTACCGATGGGGCTACCCTTAGACTTCCTTCCACCTGAAACACAAAGATCCCGTTCGGGAATTTGCTGCCTAGTAATTCTAATGATTTCTGAAGATGGACATCGCCCTTTACCCGGTACACGCCCGGCAACAATTTACCACCCGTCAAAGCCGCCCCAGACAACGTAGCAGTGGGTTGCTGGCGCTTCAGTTCAGCAGCTACTCTGTCAATCTCATTTAAAACCTCTTTTGATGCTATCCCAAACGGAAGCACCTGTCTCTTCACCTTGCTGTTGCCCTTGCTTTCATAGCCCGCGCCACCAGCCACCGACACCTGTTGCAATGCCTTGAAGGCAGGAGCTATCTGTGCAAAAACACCAGCTTGAGACAAAAGAAAGAACAAGAGTAGTAGTAATCGTATTTTCATGCACTCTCCCCCAAGTTTTACTTAAGCACTTTTTGGAGTATTAGTCCAATTACCACTAATAGATATGATTTATAAGTAAAGATGTACATATAGCAGTACTTATTTGACTTAATTTTATTTTATAAGCTGATTTTATAAGATATTCTCTTGAAGACCTGAAAGCACAAACCCTCTTTGCTTCATCTCACTAAATAGCTATAATGCAACTTCTACATAATTAGACAAATTTATAAAATAAAAAGTAATATCATATTTTTTAAACACATTCTGCTTCTTTATATTAAGAACAATATATATTCAGAACCGGCTTGTAACTAAGGAGTTTACCTACTGGGGAGGCAAGTCACACTTTAGGCCGTGGCGGCATCACCCAAAGCAGAAACCTACCACGTAAAAGAGGGGAAGAAAGCACCGGCGGAGTTCTCTGGCAGGGCATGCATCTATGGCAAGGGCATTTCAGGCGAGTTTTACCAAAAAGAGCCTAAAAACGAAACCCACGGTCTGTTCTCGTAGATAAGAACAGACCGTGGGTTTGCTTCACTAAACAGCATGAAAAGCGAGACTTTTCGCCACCAAGCTACCCTTCCAAAAAATTGATGGTTTTAAACAACTCCACTTGCTCGCCTCTCAGACGCCGGTGAGATACCTCCGCGTCCCGCCGTTAAAAAAAGGCCTAGAAGCGGCCAGAGGCCGCAGGTAGCCCACACTCGCCGGAGGCGAGCGAGTGGAACCATTCCTTTTACAAGACTACCTTTAATTTCTATTTTTGGGCTCTTTTCAGGAAAACAGCCCAAAAACGCTGCGGTCTTTGGAGAAACGCTCTCTCTTTGGAGTAGTCCACTAACAAAAAAACTCTCTTCTGGGCTCATCCTACCCATAAGTCTAAAACAAAGGAGCACGATATTTGATTGTCCCCCTTTGAAGGGGATAGAGAGATGATTACTCCTGCTGGTAATGGCGGTTCCTGTCCTTTACACCGGCTGTTTAGCATTGAACGAAAGCTTCTTGCCTCTTCTTCCGCCTTTCTCATCCCCCTACCATGCCTACAAAATCCGGTGGGGTAGGATGAGCTTCAAAGGGGGAGCAGGAGAGTTCTGCTCTCAACCCTCTTCTTTCTTGCACTAACGTGAACTGGGCAATGGAAAGAGGCTTTAGGGCTAGCAACTATTATAACCCGTTTACTCTGCCCTTTCTAAGAAATCGCTGTGCCCATACATACTGAAGAATTTGTTTTCGGCCTCTACGGTGCCAATTAAGATGATTTCTGCCTCGGGCGGCAGCACCATGAAAGGGTCTGGGTTGATCATGAGGTCTTCGCCCTGTCTTACGGCAATGATGGTGCAGCCGGTCTCCTGCCGGATGGAGGATTGCGCGATGGAGCGGCCCGCCAGCTGCTGGGGAACCTGCACTTTGAGCAAGTCCAACCCTTCGGCCACCATTAAAATATCGCTCCGCTTGAGCAGGTTGAAGATGATGTTGCCGCCCATAGACGCATAAGACATCACAAAATCGGCCCCGGCCCGGTGCATGGTGGGCAGGTTGCGCTGCAAGGTGGAACGGGTGATGATCTGGATATCGGGGCGCAGGCGGCGGCAGTAGATGGTGAGGTACACGTTCATGTCGTCGTCATGGGTGGTGATGATGACGCACGGCGATTCGTCAATGCCCGCGGCTTTCAGGACTTCCAGTTCAGCGGCATCGCCCAGCAGGTAGTTGGGGTTGGCCTTGATGCGGGCCGGGTCTTTCTCCACAATCCGGTAATCCAAGTTACGCGCGGCCAGCGACTGCCCCGTGGCGCGGCCCACCCGTCCGCCGCCCAGGATGATCACAGGGCCCTTCAGGTGCCTTTCGGTTTGGTACACCTGGTTGTACTTCTCTATCTGCCTTTTTGACCCGGCCAACACCAGCACCGTGGTCTCGGTAATCAAGGTTTCGGGTTGGGCGGCCCCAAACCGGCCCCGTTCCCAAACGCCTACCACGCTCACGCCCACCCGTTCGCGCAGCTTCGTTTCTTTCAGCGTCAGGCCCACCAAGGGCGATCCCGCCACAGAGGCTTCGGCAATCTGCAACTCTTTGAACTCCCCAATCACCTGGGCGCAGGCGTCTCCTCCGCTGGCGCGCCGTGCCAGGAAAACCCCCATCATCTCGCCCAGTTGTAGCACATGGTTGCTGCCCGCCAACCCCAGAATATCTACCGAGGCCGCAAAGTTGCAGGTAGAGATGATGGGCACCTCACCGCTAATCTCGCGCACGGTGAAAGCAATGTTGGTATTGATGACATCGGTGGCCGTGGCCGCCACCAGGGCCGCCTGCTGCACGTTCACCCGGATGTACGTCTCTGGGTCATCCAGATCTCCCAACATGACTTTGATGCCCAGGCCGTGCAGCCGCAGCCCTTCGGCCAAATCTGGCACCAGCACCACGTACGGGTACCCGAACTGATTTAATTTAATGATCAGGGATTCGGTGACCGGCCCGTACTGGGTGAGCACCACGTGCCCGCTGGTACCCGCCGGAAGGGCGCGCGGCACCTGGGCATCTTCCTGGGCTTTCATCCAGGGGGCGTAGAAGAAATTGATGAAGGTAAACGGAAACAGGATGAGCAGAAACACCATGCCCGACAGCAGCACCACAATGGAGAAAAACCGCCCCGAATCACTGTGAAAGGTAATGTCCCCGAAGCCCAGGGTAGACATGACCGTGAGCGTCCAGTACAAACCCGTGATCCAGGAAAAGATGCGTCCCTCCCGCAGCATGAGCAGGTGGAAGATGACGGTGAAGACCACAATCAAGGCCAGCAAGACCAGCATGAATTTCCCCAGCAGGATGAGGTTGCGCCGGTCTGGCTTGTTCTTGAGGAAGAGCAGCAGTTGGGTAGGTAAGAATTTCATAGCCTATACGTACTACGGGAAAAACAGGAAAGAGAAACAGCAAAGCTACAAAAGCAGGGCGGCGCACCTGAACTTCAGGCGCTGTTTTCTGCCTGATTTCCTAAAAACAGGGGTAAAACGGAAGGCCCAGCGTGCCCGAGCCAACGCCTTTTCCGCTAACTCTCTCAGTAGTGTATAGCTAGCCTTCGTTTTGCCTGTATTTTCTGGAAAATAGCCTTAAATTGGTCACGCATCTCTTTCTCTTCTTTGGTTCATGAAACACCTGTTCAAGATGACCGCTTTCTACCTGTTCCTCTTCCTTCTTTTCTCCTGCTCCAGCAGCGAAAAAATTGCTTCGTCTAAGGAAGTAGGCCAATGGAAAACCCAGGCCGCCCGGGTCACCATCATAAGAGATGATTTTGGCGTGCCGCACGTGTACGGAAAAACAGATGCCGATGCGGTTTTCGGGCTGTTGTACGCGCAGTGCGAGGATGATTTCAACCGGGTAGAGCGGAATTACCTCTGGGCGACGGGCCGCTTGGCCGAGGTGGAGGGCAAGGAAATGCTGTACAGCGACCTCCGGGCGAAACTCTACATGACGCAGGAAGAAGCCATCCAGAATTATGAGAAAAGCCCCGAGTGGCTGAAAAAACTTTGCCAGGCCTTCGCGGATGGCGTCAACTACTACCTGTACACGCACCCCGAGGTAAAGCCCAAACTGCTCACCCGCTTTGAACCCTGGATGCCCATGTACTTCACCGAAGGTTCCATCGGCGGCGACATAGAAAGCATTCCGCTGAACAAGATTCAGGCGTTCTATGAGGACAACAAGGCGCAGGAACTTACCGGTTACCACCACCAACCATCGGCGCAGCCCAACATCTTGGCGGAACCCAAAGGCTCCAACGGCTTCACCATCTCGGGCAAACACACCGCCTCGGGCAACGCCATGCTGCTGATTAACCCGCACACGTCGTTTTTCTTTAGAGGCGAAGTACACGCCGTGAGTGAGGAAGGCCTGAATGCGTACGGCGCGGTGACCTGGGGACAATTCTTCATTTACCAGGGCTTCAACGAGAAAACCGGCTGGATGCACACCTCGGCGTACGCCGATGTGGTGGATGAATTTGAGGAAACCATCAGCAAGCAAAACGGCAAACTGGTCTATAAATATGGCGACGGGCAACGCCCGGTCACTACTTCTGAAGTTACCCTGGCTTATAAAGAAGGAAACGAAACCAAGCAAAAGACCTTCACCACCTACAGAACGCACCACGGCCCCATCACGCACCAGAACGGAAACAAATGGGTAGCCACGGCCATGATGTGGAAACCGGTAGAGGCACTCACGCAGTCGTACACCCGCACCAAGAAACGCAACCTGAAGGAATTCAACGAGATGATGCAGCTGCGCACCAACTCCTCCAACGGAACCATCTACGCCGATGCGGAGGGCAACATCGCCTACTATCACGGCAACTTCTTCCCCATCCGCGACACCGCCTTTGACTACTCCAAACCCGTAGACGGCAGCAATCCTAAAACCGATTGGCAGGGCCTGCATTCCTTGGAAGAAACCATCCGGGTCATCAACCCGCCCAACGGCTGGATTCAGAACTGCAACTCCACCCCTTTTACCAGCGCCGGGGAGTACAGCCCCAAAAAAGAAGACTATCCCGTGTACATGGCTCCCTCCGCCGAGAATTTCCGGGGCATCCATGCCGTCCGCCTGCTCAAGAACGCGAACAACCTGACCCTGGACAAACTCATCGGCTTGGCCTATGACCCGTACCTGCCGGGTTTCGAGGTACTCATTCCCGGCTTGGTGAAGGCGTACGACCAGCAGAAACCGAATGACCCCAAGCTGAAGGCCGCCATGGACGTGCTGCGCCGCTGGGATTACGCGGTGGCCAAAGAATCGGTGGCGATGTCTTTGGCGCACTTCTACGCCACCATTTCCACCAGAAACGGCAGCGCGCCCAAAAGCCTGAACCTGATAGAGCGCTTCGAATATTACGCGAACAAGTCGCCGGAGAAAGAACGGCTAGACCTTTTCCGCCAGACCATCGCGCAACTGGAAAAAGACTTCGGCACGTGGAACACGCCTTGGGGCGAAATCAACCGCTTCCAACGCCTCACCGGCGATATCCAACAGCCGTTCAATGATGCCAAACCAAGCCTGCCCATCGGGATGGCCTCCGGGAACTGGGGCGCACTGGCCTCGTACGGGGCGAACTCCTATAACACCAAGCGCCTGTACGGCACCTCGGGCAACAGCTTTGTGGCCGTCGTGGAATTCGGGCCGAAGGTGAAGGCAAAGACGATGCTGGCGGGTGGACAGAGCGGCGACCCTACCTCCCCGCATTTCAGTGACCAAGCCCAGCGCTACGCCGATGTGCAGTTCAAAGACGCCGCCTACTACCGCGAAGACGTGGAGAAACGCGCCAAAGCCACCTACCATCCCGGCGAGAAAAGACCCTAAGCAGCTATACCGAAACTCGTTTTAAGCCTGTTTCCCGGAGAACAGGCTTAAAACGAGTTTTTGAAAAACTTGTACCTATCAGCCCTACTCCAAACCAACCGCACCAGACACAACACATGCACAAAACCACCCAACTCCTGTTACGAGGCCTTTTGCCCGTCACTTTTGCCCTCGGCACCTTATCCGCCTTGGCGCAATCCGCAGAAAAGCCGAAGCCCATCTCCGTAGACAAGCGCTATGAAAACGAGGTAAAAGCTCTGGCTAAAAACGCCTCGGTGAAGGCTGCTTTCCAGACCATCCTGGAGTTGGAGCCGCAAACGCTTCAAGACCTGATTACGCTCACCGAGATTCCGGCCCCGCCGTTCAAAGAAGAAGTACGCGGCAGGAAGTACGCCGAAATGCTGCGCGCCGCAGGGGCTGATTCGGTCTGGACGGATGAGGTAGGCAACGTGCTGGCCCGCCGCAAAGGCAGAACCGGCACCAAAACAGTCGTCATGGAAGCGCACCTGGACACGGTTTTCCCTGAGGGCACCAATGTGAAAGTAACCCAACGAGGAGACACGCTCCTCGCTCCCGGCATTGGTGACGATACTAGGGGCTTAGCCATGGTACTGTCCGTTTTGAAGACGTTAGAGCAAAACGGCCTGGAAACGGAAGCTGATGTGCTGTTCATCGGCACGGTGGGCGAAGAAGGTCAGGGCGACCTGCGCGGCGTGAAGCACCTGTTTTCAGAAAAAGGCCCTAAAATCGATTCGTACATCGCCGTGGATGGCACGGGCATAGGAAGCGTAACCAACCGAGGCTTGGGCTCGCACCGCTACCGCATCACCTTCAAAGGCCCCGGCGGACACTCCTCCGGCGCGTTCGGGCTGGTGAATCCGCATAACGCGTTGGGCCGGGCCATCCACTACTTCGCCGTGGAGGCCGACAAATTCACCAAACAAGGCATCCGGACGACCTACAACGTGGGCGTGATTGGCGGCGGCACCTCAGTGAACTCCATTCCGTTTGAGTCCTGGATGGAAGTAGACATGCGCTCCGAGAGTCCCGAGCGGGTAGAAGGTATCGACAAACTCCTGCAGGCCGCCGTGCAGCGGGCCTTGCAGGAAGAAAACCAGATGAAGCGGATCGGGGCGAACTTAACTGTAGATGTGAAACTGATTGGCGACCGTCCGGCCGGTGGCGTGGCCCCCAGCGTGGCTTTGGTGCAGCGCAGCGTAGCCGCCACCCGGTTCCTGGGCACCGAACCTGCGTTACGCGTTGGCTCTACCAATTCCAATATTGCGTTCTCTAAAAACGTACCGGCAGTGACCATCGGCAGCGGCGGAAAAGGCGGCGGCGCCCACGCCCTGGACGAGTATTGGATTAACGACAAAGCCTATCTGGGCACCCAACGGGCCTTGCTCCTGCTCTTGTCAGAAGCCGGGATGGCCAAAGGGAAGAAGTCTGCCGTTCAGTAATCATGCGGCAGCTTTCCGTGAGCCGAGAGGTGACCGATAAAGCTGCTCTGCGAAAGAAACTGCGTTTTGGGCCTGTTTTCCCGAAATCAGCTCATAAACGCTTCCCCTTATTTTTGTCATCCTGAAAGGAACTTATGGGCGAACTAGGTAGGCTTTGAATAAACGCTATTACCGTTCGCTCACAAGTTCCTTTCAGGATGACAAAAGAAGGGAATTGAATAGTACTTTACGTTCTCCTATCACCTTCCTCTTACATCTAAAATCTGTTCCTATGATAACAAAGTTTTACCGTTCCCTCACCCTCCTGCTGCTCTTGTCGGTGGCGGTTTGCCACGCGCAGACGGTTCCGTCGCCCAAAGAGCATTTCGGCTTCAACATAGGAGACGATTACCAATTGGCAAACTTCACGCAGACCGAAGCCTATTTCAAGAAACTGGCCGCCTCTGACCGCACCAAGTTGGTGGACATCGGGCTCACCGAGGAAGGCCGTCATCAGTTCATGCTCATTGTTTCTTCGCCGGAGAACATCCGGAATCTGAGCCGTTTTAAGGAAATCTCGCAGAAACTGGCCCGGGCCGAAAACCTCACGGAGGCACAAGCCCGCACCTTAGCGGCAGAGGGTAAAGCCGTGGTGTGGATTGACGGCGGGCTGCACGCCACCGAAACCGTGGGCATTCACCAACTGATAGAAACCGCCTGGAATCTGGTGAGCCGCCAGGATGCCGAAACCAAGCGCCTGCTGGACAAGACCATTGTGCTCCTGACGCACGCCAACCCCGACGGGCAGGAACTGGTGAGCAACTGGTACATGCGCGCGCGCAAAGAAAAAGACCGCTCCCTAAGCAATCTGCCCCGCCTGTACCAGAAATACGTGGGCCATGACAACAACCGTGATTTCTTCATGAACAACATGAAAGAGTCGCAGAACATCAGCCGCCAGCTGTTTGTAGAGTGGATTCCGCAGATTATGTACAACCACCACCAGCGCGGCCCGGCCGGGTCGGTGCTGGCAGGGCCGCCGTACCGTGACCCGTTCAACTACGCGTACGACCCGCTGCTGGTGACCAGCATTGATGCCGTGGGCGCCGCCATGAACAACCGCCTGAACGCCGAGGACAAGCCCGGCTACACCCAGCGGGCAGGCTCCCAGTTTTCCACCTGGTGGAACGGCGGTTTGCGCACCACGCCGTACTTCCACAACATGGTAGGCCTGCTCACCGAAATCATCGGGCATCCTACGCCGGAAGAGATACCGTTGGTGCCGCAACGTCTGTTGCCCAATGGTGCCACGCCTAACCCAGTCACGCCGCAGAAGTGGCATTTCAAGCAGTCCATTGATTATTCTGTATCGCTCAACTATGCCGTGCTTGATTATGCAGCCCGTCACCGCGATGAATTGCTGTATAACATCTACCGCATGGGCAAGAACTCCATGGAGCGCGGCAGTAAAGACTATTGGGCTCTTTCTCCCAAGCACGTAGAAGCCATTACCGCCGCTCACGCGAAAGAGCAGAAATCAACTGAGGGTGACAACTCCACTAGTGAGGCCGCTTCCGGTGGCGGAGGCAACGTTCCGGTAAAGCACTTTGAGACGGTGTTCAAAGACCCGGCCTTACGCGACCCAAGGGGCTACATCATCTCGGCGGCCCAGCCTGATTTTCCTACCGCCGTCACCTTTGTGAACGCACTTATCAAGTCTGGAATTCTGGTGCACAAGGCGACCGAAGAATTTAAAGTAGCGGGCAAAAGCTACCCCGCCGGATCTTACGTGGTGAAGACCGATCAGGCGTTTCGGCCGCACGTCCTGGACATGTTTGAACCGCAGGAGCACCCCAACGATTTTCAGTACCCGGGCGGGCCTCCCATCAGGCCATATGACGCCGCCGGGTGGACGTTGGCGTTCCAGATGGGCGTGCAGTTTGACCGAGTTTTAGACAGCTTCAAAGGCCCCTTCCAACCTATACCGTACGGCGAACTGCAAGTTCCCAAAGGCAACCTGCAAGCCTCGGCGACTGATGCTGGTTATGTATTGGATGCCCGCGCCAACCATTCGTTCATTGCCGTCAATGACTTGCTCCAGGCCGGTGCCGAGGTGTACCGAATGCCTGCTTCCGGTGCTGACCAAGGCAATTTCTTCGTTCCAGCCACCGACAAATCCAGAGCCCTCGTGCAAAAAGCCGCCGCTGATTATGGGCTTACCATCAAAGGAGTTGGGCAACGTCCGGCTGGTGCCACCAGCAAGGTTTCTCCCCTGCGCATCGCCCTTTGGGATACCTACGGAGGTTCCATGCCCTCGGGCTGGACGCGCTGGATTATGGAGCAATACCATTTTCCCAGCCAACTGGTGTATGCCAAGGACATTGACGCCGGTGACCTGAACAAGAAATATGACGTGATTCTGTTTGTGACCCGGGCCATTCCACCCGTTTCGGCGCAAGGCAACAATGAAAGAGGCGGCGACGGCCGAGGCCCCAAGCCGGAAGACATTCCTGCGGAGTACCGCTCTCAGCTGGGTTCCATCACCGCAGACAAGTCTATCCCGGCCCTCCGGAAGTTCATGGAAGCGGGCGGCACCGTGGTCACCATCGGCACCAGCACCAACCTGGCCTATCACCTGAAGCTCCCCGTGAGCAACGCCTTGGTGGAGATGAATGCCTCCGGACAGGCCAGACCGCTTGCGTCCACCAAATATTACATCCCCGGCAGCATCCTGCGCGTGAAATACGCCACTTCCCAGCCCGCCACTTGGGGTATGCCCACCGAAGGCGATGTGTATTTTGACAACAGCCCCGTGTTCAAACTCGCCCCAGATGCCGTCGCCAATGGCGTCATAAAACCACTGGCCTGGTTCTCCACTGATAAACCGCTCCGCAGCGGCTGGGCCTGGGGACAGGCGTATTTGAAAGATGGTGTAGCGGCTTTCTCCGCCCCCGTGGGCGCAGGTACTTTCTACGCCTTTGGCCCGGAGATTACGTTCCGGGGTCAGGCGCACGGCACTTTCAAACTGCTGTTTAATCAGTTGTATTCCACAGGTACGGGTGCGGCACAAAGCATGCGGTAGAAAGAGATTATTATCAGCGTTCGTCCTGTTGTTATCGCTTGCTTACTGGATGAACGCAGATAATGACTTTATAGAATACTTTTAAAAGTTGACAAATGAAGCTGTTTAGGGGTTCCTGCCTGTTTTCATAAAAGCAGGCAGAAAACGATGGCACAAGCAGATGCTTTTAGAGCATGTTTAAAATTTGTCTTTCGTGCTGCAAATGGCCATAGAAAGAACCCTACGTTCGCGCTTCTATCGCCTTCGTAGCGCTGCCACGAGGTTCTGAAACCACCTCCGCAGAACCTTACTCTTGCCATTCTCGCTGATGAATCCAAAATTTAACATGCCCTTACCAGTAGACAGACCTCTTGTTCTTGAACTGTTTTCCGAAAAAGAGCCTAAAAACGAAGTAGCAGCGGACGCTTGCAAAGAAATTGCTTTAAATACCGGTTTATGAAAAACCCTAAACAGGTTCTACTATTCGCATAACCCTGTGAATGGCTTTGAAATAATAAATTCTGTGCTTAGATAACTTTTTTGAATTCGGGGCTTTGTAGGTTCAACACATAGCTCCCTCTTGCATTCCCTTTATTGTCATTGAACCTTTGCTGGTATTCATGGAGCGGAGCGTCTGCAATCAACTTGGAAATATCAGCAAAGGAGATTTGCCATACTCCTGTCATAGGACTGACATTGATCCGTGACGCACCTTGTTCAAACCTCAAGGCTTGCCAGTCAACCCAAAAATATATTTCAATGTTAGCGTAATGTGCCTTATAGCGTAAAAAGTCTTTTTCATTAAATACTACCGCCCACTGCGGGTCTAGAGCGTAGCGGGATTTGGCCTGAAAGAAAGGAGTATTCTGGACTTTCACGTCTCCTAGCTGCTGATCTTGCAGACGAAGTAGATCTGGCGCATATTTATTATGAGACTTTTCAGGGTTTATCGCTACGTGCAACTGTGTTCCGAAGAGTTGCACAAACGCCTCCTCTTTCTTTACTCCAAATTGGCACCAAACCCCTTTGTCCTGTAAGTCATGATGGGTAATTGCCTTGTTGTTAATGTCGTATAATGTATAGGCCATCTTTATAAAATATTTGGTTTATTCAATATAGGTACTTACAGGAATAAAGTTGTCTTCCCCAGGGTTTAAGATTACTTTCGCATCCGAAACTATGGACACTACCAATCTGATTCCAGTAGCCGAAGCGGCACAAGTTTTAAATTGCTCAGAGCAATTCGTGAGACAATTACTAAGAGAAGGAATCATTCAGGGACAAAGACTTAAAAGCACTTGGCTCATTGACAAGAACACATTTGAGCCAGAAAGAATTGAGTTAAGAAAAAATAAAACAAACCCGAGCGATAGAAAGTCCCAGATTAAATTGGATTCAACGAGCAGCCACAAGAAGCTTAAGGCGTTAAGTTTCTTCTCTGGTGCTGGCGGGTTAGACATAGGTCTTGACAAGGTTGGGATCAAAGTCTTGCTAGCCTGCGAAATAGACAAGGCTAGCAGAAGAACCCTCATCACAAACAATCCTGAAATTGGCCTTATAGGATAATTATTTAAAAGAATCAAAAAAATTTAAAGGAGGACTATTTGAATTCATTGCGGCTATTCTTTTGGAGAATAGTAGAGCTTTAACATTAGAGGGTAGAAAAGACTTTCTAGTTTCTGAACTACTTGTGTAATAATTATCTTTAATAAATCTACCTTCCCTTTGTATTTAAAGACTAAACAGGCAGATAAATAATCCTATATTATTTTAAAAGGCTTTAATAACATCAACTATCATTGCAGGCACCTTTTGCAATAATGCCTGACCTTAAAGCAATTGTTTGTCCGAGATTTGTCCGGACTTAAAAGAAAAACGCGAAGATTGCTGAAATTCAGCAATCTTCGCGTTTTTAGGTAGCGGGAACAGGACTCGAACCTGTGACCTTTGGGTTATGAGCCCAACGAGCTACCAACTGCTCCATCCCGCACTGTTTGTAATACAAATGTAGGGGCTTTTTCTATTCGCTCCAAATACTTTGTGAAAGTTTTTCTAAAAACGGCCCGTAATCCCGAAGTGAATCTTGCCGCGTTGCAGGCTAAACCCCTCCTGAGAAGTCCTTCCTACGGAGTAAACTAGCTGAAACACACCGGCTCCCGTGGAGAAACTGATACCGCCACCTACGCCGCTGGCCCACTGAATATTTTTTTCACGTTGAAGGTCACGGCGCAGATATCCTTGGTCGTACAGGAGGAAAACGTACGAATCTTGGCCGGTATACTGCCGATACTCCAGCGTACTGAGGACGTACGACGAGGCATAAAAGGCGTAATCGTCAAAGCCCCGGAGCGTAGCCAGTCCGCCTAAGCGGAACAGTTCATTCAGGTACAGCCGTTGATTCACCAAGGCCTCGGCGCGCAGGCGCGTGAGCACCACCCCGTTTTTGGTGACCGGCCAGTACCGCTCCACCCGCCCGGAGAGGGAAAGCTGGGAGGTTTTCAGCTGCAGGGTGTCATAGTAGCTGGCTTCCACCCGGGCGTTGCGCTGCACCCGCTTGTTTCCTACTGCACCCTGAAAAAAGGCTTGGGTGCCTCGGCGTGGAAAGTACAGGTCATCTAAGTTGCCCCAAGCATACGACAACCCGTACGAGGTGAAGTTGGCGTCAATAGCCGAGGAGTCGGAGGTGCGCTGCCGCAGGGCTTCCGGCGAGAGTAGTTGGGAGCTGACCACCTCGGCAAAGAACGTAACACGGCTGGTGGTAGACAGCGGATAGGCAATCTCCAGGCGGGGACGCAGGTTCAGAAAAGACGTGTCTTGCTTGTAGAGATGGAACAGCCCGGCCACCTCAAAAGGCGAGTTGAAAAAGTGCGGGTGGCGGTATTCCACATCCAGAAGTTGCGAGTTACGTTCTACTTTGCGCCAATGCAGGCCAATCTGCTTGCCGCTGCCCCGCAGGTTACGCACCTGCAGGTTCACTTCGCCGGTAATCAAAAGTTTGGCTGCCGAGGAGTTAGGGTCAGGTAGAAACCCGATGATACCGTCAAACTGATTGGCTTTTTTCTCGTCCAGGAAGAAATACACGCGGGCCTGGTTTTTCGCGAACAAGACCTGCGGATCGCCGGTGATGCGCACAAACGGCAACTGCCGGAGCGCCCGCATGGCAGCTTCTATGCGTTGCAGAGAATATGGCTGGCCCGGGGCAAGCTGGGTGTAGCGGTACAGGGTGCGCAACTGCATGCGGCTGCTGCCGATGATTTGCACCGAGTCAATGAGCATCAAAGGCCCACGCGCCACCCGCAACACGCCGCTGATGGAATCGTTGTAGAGGCGCAGGGAATCTATTTGGACGGCGGCATAGGGAAAACCGCTGTTCTCTGCTTCGCGCAGGAGTGCTTGTTGCAATTGGGCAAACTCCGCCGGACGGAAAGGCTGACCGCTGTACAGTTTCTCCCGGAAGCCCACTTTCTCCAGCAGCCCTTCGCCTACGTTGCCGTTTCGGAGCGAGGCCCAGCTATACGGCCGACCCACGTACACGTGCACCCACAGAGAATCTTTGCGTTGTTGCAGGCTGTCAATAGAAGCGGTGAGGTAGCCTTCTTCCTGCACGCGGGAAAGCCAGCCGCGGAGTTCCTGCTGCAAACCCAGCGAATCGCGGGAGGTGAGTTTGGGTTGGAGACGCTGCCAGATTCTGACGGCATCGGGGTCGGGCGAGAGGACTTTTACCACCCGTTTGTCCTGCGCCTGTCCCACGCCGCCGCAAAGCAGCAAACCCAGGAGGAGCCCCAGAAATGCGTATCTTTGCCAGCGACTCTTTTGGCACGGACGGGAACTAGACCTCCTCTTCATTGTTTCTAAAGGTACGGCTTCTGCCACAAAGGTACGGCCGGTTCTATTTACACGTAACGCTTTCCATAGCCCCAGCATATTTTGGCCGGAATTTATCTTCATATCCCTTTCTGCAAACAAGCCTGCCACTACTGCGATTTCCATTTCAGTACGTCTATGGGCCTGAAGGAGCAGGTGCTGCACGCCATGCACCGGGAACTGGCGCTGCAGCAGAACTACCTGAACGGCGAAACCATTGATACCATTTACTTCGGGGGTGGCACGCCGTCCATCTTATCTGTGGCCGAGCTGAACGGTCTTTTAGAGGCGATTTACGCAAAACACCCCGTAAACCCTTCTGCCGAAATCACGCTGGAAGCGAACCCCGATGACCTCACGCTGGAGAAACTGCGGGCCCTGCGGCAAACGCCGATTAACCGTCTGAGCATTGGTGTGCAGTCGTTCCATAACCCGCATTTGCAGTTAATGAACCGTCCGCATACCGCGGCGGAGGCGGCAGATTGCATCAAACAGGCGCAGGAGGTGGGCTTCGACAACATTTCCCTGGATTTGATTTACGGGATTCCGGCCGAGGATGCGGCGCTGTGGGAGCAGGATTTGGCGAAAGCCTTTGCCTTGCGGGTGCAGCACCTTTCCTGCTATGCCTTGACCATTGAACCCAACACGGTGCTGGGGCATCGGCTTAAGAAAGGGAAATTCACGCCTGCCGAGGAAGAGCGCGTGGCGCAGCAATTTGAGTTATTGATGCTGGAGGCCAAAGCCCACGGGTTCCTGCACTATGAAATCTCCAACTTCTGCCAGCCAGGCTTTGAGAGCAAGCACAACAGCAGCTACTGGAAACAGGTGCCGTACCTGGGCATCGGGCCGAGCGCGCACTCGTTCAATGGGGTGAGCCGTCAGTTCAACGTTGCCCATAACCCCAAGTACGTGCAGGCACTGGAAGCTGGGCAACTGCCTTGCACGGTAGAAGAACTCTCCGTGGAAGACCGCGTGAACGAATACGTGATGACTACCCTGCGCACCAGTTGGGGCTGTGACACGGCGTATATCCAAGCCAAATGGGGAGTAGATTTAGGGACACTCCACGCGACGTATCTGCAGAAAATAGAGGCGCAAGGCTTGCTGCGGAAAGAACAAGGCGTTCTGGTTTTAACCGAAGCGGGAAAACTGCTCGCTGATGAGATTGCGCTGGACTTGTTTTTACTGCCCGAGGAAGCGTAAATTATCCACTCTGTTTCTGGCTTATTTTATGTAAATTAGGCCAGAAATCAAGTTTTATTCTAAGCGTTACAGGCTTAGGTTAAACCCTTGTAGGTTATCACCGTTGAACTAAACTTACTTGTTTGGCGAAACCTAAATGAGTGTCACCTTTACTTCCTTAAGCCATTCCCTTCCATGAAAAAGTCTACCCTTTCCTTCAAATTGATGACCCTGCTCCTATGCGGTTTTCTAACAGTATCTTGTGGTGATGACGATGAAGAACAATTACCTTCTTTGGAAAATCAGCTAGAGTATTTTGACACTATCTATGATCTCACCTTAGGCGCAAGCCTTGATGCGGGCGCTACTGGATTCTCAACAACTAACACCCACCATGTTCAGGCTTTCTTGCTTACAGACGTCAATCAGAACACAGGGGCAGAGAAGGTGAACCTTGTTTTTTATACGTACTCACTAGGTGCATCAAGCTTTAAAACCGGAAGGTTTGAGTACGCCAATTTCGCCGGCTTGACACTTGCCCAGCGAACTGCCACTTACGGGAACAAGAGCTTTTTCCTTAATTCATACCTTGTGGTTGACCTAAACAATGATAAACAACTGGATAACACCGAAGTGGTAAGGATCGCAAGTGGTTCTGTCAACATATCTGGAACGGCACCCAACTACACCTTAGATTGTCATGTAGTACTAGAAAATGGGCAAACCCTGAGAGCCCAGTACTCAGGAGAATTCATTGACATCACCAATGATGTTGTTGATGAAGATGCCAAAGCAAATATGAGAAAAGCTCCTAGCGGTATTTCTTCTGCATTAAGAGCACCAAAATCTTTAAGAGTGGAATAAGCAATTGCCCCAGAACCTACGCTGGCAGGCATTTTTCCTACCTTTGCTTACATCCTCTGTTTTAGCGCTACTTTTGTGAAAAAGGCCCTAAAACAGAGGATACTTTTTTTAAAACCTTTCCCCGCCTAAGAGGTACTTGTCACAGTTACTGACAATTCATGAAGAAGTTTATGTACATTTTGCTCTCGCTCCTAGCCCTTGTAACCATTGGCGGTATGCTGTTTATGGCGTTCGCCCCGCAATTTGGCGCAGCAGCCCACGGGCAAAGCCTGGAACGCATCCAGAACTCAAAGCAGTACCGCGACGGGAAGTTCCAGAACCTATCGCCCACGCCCATGATGGACGATTCTCCCTTTCTGGACAAGGTGAAAATCTTTGCTAAGTTCCTAGGCGGAACAGAGGGGGCTACGCCTTTAGAGGAACTGCCCATGGTGACTTTGCGGAAAGAAGACTTCGCGGCAACTCCCGCGGCTGGAGTCAGGGTTACCTGGTTTGGGCATTCGGCGGTGCTGCTGGAAATAAACGGGAAACGCGTTTTCGCAGATCCTATGCTGGGGCAGCGGGCCTCGCCAGTCTCCTTTATCGGGAGCAAACGGTTTAATGAGAAACTGCCCATTGCCATAGAAGACCTTCCGCCGCTAGATGTGGTGCTGCTGTCGCACGACCACTATGACCACCTGGATCATGGCTCCATTCTGAAACTGAAGGCCAAAACCAAACACTTCTTCGTGCCGCTAGGCGTGGCCGCGCATTTAGTAAAGTGGGGCGTGGAGGCAAGCAAGATCACGGAACTGGACTGGTGGGAAACCGCTGAGTACGAAGGGCTGTTTCTGGCTGCCACGCCCGCGCGCCATTTCTCGGGCCGGGGCCTGAGAGACCGGGACAAAACGCTGTGGTGCTCCTGGGTACTGAAGAGCGGCGGGCACTCCATTTACTTCGGTGGTGACTCTGGCTATGACACGCACTTCAAGCAGATAGGCGAAAAATATGGCCCCTTTGACCTCACCATGCTGGAATGCGGCCAGTACAACGAGGCTTGGAAGTACATCCACATGATGCCCGAACAAACCGCCCAGGCACACCTTGACCTGAAAGGAAAAGTCTTGATGTCTACCCACTGGGGAGCCTTTTCCCTGGCCTTGCACCACTGGAAAGACCCTATTCAGCGGCTTTCTGAAGCGGTGCGGCAGCACAACATCCAACTAGCCACGCCGCTTATTGGCCAGCGCTGGAGCCTGCAGGCCGAACTTCCCCAAAAGCAGTGGTGGAAAGACGTTGAGTAGAAAGCCCGGTAGTCCTAAAAAGCAATGATTTCTCTCGCTCACTTCCAGCGCGTGTGGGTTACCTGCGGCCTTTGGCCGCTAGGCAGAACATTACTTATGGCCCTCCCTTCAATAGCACAAAGGCTTTCGATTCCTGTTTCGGGCCTGTTTCTGGAAAAACAGGCCCGAAACAGGGCAATTCTCTAATACGCCAGAGGCCGCGGGTTGCCCACACGCGCCAGAGGCGAGCGAGTACTTTTTTTTCGTTTACCATTACTTTTAGCGGACTACCGAAAGCCCGCACAGACAACACCCAGAGGTAATCGGCGTAACTTATGGTTAGGAATTTCATTGTAAGGGAAGCGTTCGTTTCAGGGTTGTTTTATGGAAAACAGGCCTGAAACGCATCTTAGGAAAAATTAACTTTTCTAACTATGGAAACACTAACCAACCCCCATCGCTTTGCGCCTGCTCCGGGCGGGCAGGGAAGGCAATCTTCCTTCCTTGGTGCTGTTTTCGCCAGCTTGATGGTCTTGTTTCTGGCCGGCATTCTGTACTTCACCCACGTAACCGACTTCTCCTCTCCCCAATCGGCACCCGCCGAGAGGCTTGAGAATCCGCCTACGGTGCAGGACACAGGAGTTGATGCTCCTGTGACAGGCCCTTCTATTGGAACCACCGCCAACCTGGCCAGCTATTCTATGTTTGCCCCGCTTCTAGGGCAACAGGCAGATGCTGCCCCCATGGTTTTCAGGTAGGGCATAGTGGCGTTAAGGCCGCTCTTACCTACCCATCGTTTCTGTTTACCCAGCAGGCTGAAGGGTGGAAAGGCAGGTTTTCTTCCAGAATGCGCTTTGAAACAAACAGGGTTCTCAGCATCTTTGCCAGTACCCGTTTCCACCCTTCAACTCTTCTGTTTTCATGCCAACAAGCGTTCTTTCCCGCTTCTCTTCTTTTCTTCTGGTACTGCTTTTAGCGGGCTGCGCCACCCAGAAAAGCATCTCCGTTGCACCGCAAGATAAACAAGTGACCTATATGGGCCGGGTGGGAAAACCATCGCCGGAGGCAGCGGAATTGTATTGGTCGGGCACGTCGGTGAAGCTGAATTTTGAGGGTACTTCGGTCAAAGCGCGCCTAAAAGACAGCAGCGGCAAAAGCTACTATAACGTCATTCTGGACGGCGACAGCATCTCCATTCTTCAGCCAGATAAAGAGGCCAAGCTATACACGCTCGCGGCTCAGCTACAGCCGGGCAAGCACACGGTAGAACTGTTCAAGCGCACTGAGTGGGACAAGGGCACGACTACGTTTTACGGCTTTGAATTGGAAAACGGCGGCAAAACATTACCTGCGGCTGCGCCGAAAACCAGGATGATAGAATTCTACGGCAACTCCATCACGGCCGGGTACGCGGCAGAGGATTACTCGGGGAAAGATTCCTGGGAAGGCACCAACACCAACAATTACGTGAGCTACGCCGCGCTTACGGCCCGGTTCTTTGACGCCGACTATACCTGTGTCTGCAAAAGCGGCATCGGGGTAACGGTGAGTTGGGAGCCGCTCATCATGCCAGAGATCTATGACCGGCTGAACCCCTCAGACGCGGCCAGCAAATGGGACTTCTCCCAAAAACAGCCCGATGTGGTGGTAGTCAACCTCTTCCAGAACGACTCCCGGATTGTGAACCAACCCAACAACGCCCAGTTCAAGCGCCGCTTCGGGAGCACCAAACCCAGCGAGGAATTCCTGATTTCGGCGTACCAGAACTTCGTGAAAAGCATTAGGAGCAACTACCCCAATGCCCACATCATTGCCATGCTGGGCAACATGGACATTACCCGCGCGGGCTCCCCGTGGCCGGGTTACGTAGAGAAAGCCGTGGCGGGGCTGCAAGACCAGAAAGTCTATACCTTGTTCGCGCCTTATAAAAACACACCGGGCCACCCGCGGGTAGAAGAGCAGCAGGCCATGGCCAACCAGCTCATCACATTCATTCAGGAGAAACTTAACTGGTAGATTTGCCAGAAGCACCCATCGGCTTACCTTTTACTTTATGCAAGAAACCCTGCACCAGAACAAGACCTTTGACCAGCTTAATTATACCGGCAAAGGCGTGGCCGGACGGGAGTTTGAGGAATGCACTTTCCGTAACTGTGATTTCTCCGGCACCAACCTCTCCAACAACAGCTTCGCTGATTGCCGCTTTGAGGACTGCAACCTCAGCATGGTGCAACTGAGCCACTCCAAACTGCATGATGCCACCTTTGTCAACTGCAAGCTGGTAGGCGTGGATTTCAGCCAGTGCCATGATTTCCTGTTTGCCGTACGGTTCAAAGGCTGCTCCCTGGATTACACTTACTTTGGCAAAAAGAACCTAAAAAAGACCGTCTTTGACAGCTGCAGCATCAAGGAAGCCAACTTCACCGACTCTGACTTAACCCAGGCCGCTTTCCTGGACTGCGACCTGGCCAGAACCGTTTTCCAGCGCAGCAACCTGGAGAAAGCAGATTTCAGAACAGCTTACAACTACACCTTAGACCCAGAGCTTAACCGCATCAAGAAAGCGAAGTTCTCCGTTCAGGGTGCGCTGGGCCTGCTGGCGAAGTATGACATTGAGGTGAAATAGCAGTCGTACCCTCTATTCCACAGGAAAATTCCCTTAGAGCTTGTTTACCGCTAAGTAAATACGTATTGATGGCGTGTAACTACTAGAAAAAACCAGAAAAGCGAAATGAAGTAGGAAAGGCGTTTCCCTTTTGCCGTTTTTGCCCTATTTTAGTTGAAATAGGTTAAAAACGAAGGCCTGAGGTCTCCTGCTCATGAATTTACAAGACCATTATACGCACCTATGGGAACAAGCGGCCGCAGAATTCGCACAAGGCCGGTACGAGCTGGATCTGTTCATTGACTCTCCCGCTGACACCCGCAGAGGCGTGACCCTGCTGGCCCGCCCAGACTCTTCGGTGAAAAAGGAAATCCACGGCTTGCTGAAGGAACTCGCCAGGCTGGAACCAGCGCAGTATTACTATCCGGCGCCAGACATCCATTTAACCGTGCTCTCCATCATCTCCTGTTATCCGGGCTTCACGGCAGATCTTATTGAGCCGCAAGCCTACACAGACCTGCTGGAAGAAGCGCTACGGGACATTCCCTCCCTTGAGATCGCCTATGCCGGCTTAACGGCTTCGCCCTCCTGCGTACTGGTGCAAGGCTTCCCGAAGAACGATGCCCTGGAACACCTGCGGGAAAATGTACGGAAGGCTTTCCGGGCTTCTAAATTGCAGCAATCCCTTGACCAGCGGTACACCATCTCCACCGCCCACAGCACGGTAGTCCGGTTCAGGAGGCCACTTGCGCGCCCACAAGCGTTCCTGCAGCAGCTGAAGGAATGCCGGAAACGCGTGTTTGGCGTCTCTGAAATCAACACCCTGGAACTGGTGTGCCATGACTGGTACCAACGCAAAGGCACCACCCAAACCCTGGCCACTTTTGACCTGAAGTAAGCGACTCTCCCTTTTTTCAATTATTTTCGGGAAAACAGGCCTAAAACGCTCCCCATGCTTTCCTCTGCCGCCATTACCTTCCGTCACCGCACCTACCACTTCAACCCGCTGCAACCGCTGGACATTTCTCTGCCGCTAATGCCCGGAAATGAGAACGTGAACTGCTTCTGGGCCGAGCCCGTGCAGGTGGAAACCATTACCGTAGGTGACTTTGTAGGAAGCGTAGCCCAGGGCGGCTCCACCAATTACCAGCGCGTCCACCTCACGCCCCACGGCAACGGCACCCACACCGAGTGCTACGGCCATATCTCGCCAGCCCCCAACGCCACCCTGGACAATTGTCTGCACCGTTTCCTGTTTGTCGCACAGTTGGTTTCGGCCACGCCCCAGCCCCAGGACAACGGCGATTTAGTAATCCTGTTGGAAGATGTGTTGGCCCAGCTAGATGTGAATGACCTGCCGGAAGCCCTGGTTTTGCGCACACTCCCCAATCTGGAAAGTAAACGCACCGCGCAGTATTCAGGCACCAATCCTACGTACCTGGAACCCGCTTTGGCAGAGTTTCTGGCCCGCCACGGCGTAGAGCACCTGCTCCTGGATCTGCCTTCCGTTGACCGGGAGGAAGACGGAGGGGCTTTGCTGGCGCACCATGCGTTCTGGCAATATCCTTATGACACCCGCACTCAGGCCACTATCACCGAGCTGATCTTTGTGCCAGATGCGGTGGAGGATGGATGGTATTTGTTGCAGCAGCAAGTGACCAGTCTGGTATTGGATGCAAGCCCGAGCAAGCCGGTGTTGTATGCGTTGACAGAGGCTCCGGCTCAGGTTTCTTTTGTGGAGGCACCGCATTGATAAAGGTTACCTCCTTTGATGTGCATGTAGTTTGTAGGTGCACGCTGCTTGCTGTTGCTGGCGTGGTGACGGGTTGAGGCGAAGCCCTTATGCTGGATTGTTCCATTGCTGCCCTCCGTGCGCCCATGGCCGCGAGGCCCCGTCTTCCCCTCTCGCACTGCCCTTTCGGCCTGTGAGGTTCTCTTCTTTTAGCAGCTGTTTATCCAGGGCCAAAAGCGAGGCGCGCTCGGGAAAGACTGGAACTGGGGAAAGTAATGGAAGAGTAGTAGTTGGTGGTTAGTATACCCAATCCCGCTCTTCCGGAGCTCCACTCCGGAAGCAACCTGCCGGGGAGTTCCACTCCCCTTCTTTGGCAACACCTGCCCGTGGCTCCCGGCGGAGTGGAACTCCGCAGCAGGCAGGTTCGGGAGTAGAACTCCCGAACAGCAAGGGACAGCAAGGGTAGTGATTAGGGTCTAGCTGTATTGCCCCTCTTCTCCTGTAAAGGCGTATTCCCCTCCTTGGAGGGGTAGGGGTGGGTTCTGGCTCCTACGCAATGTCACCTACTCCAACGACCTCGTAGCGTCTTCAGACCTGCGAGCTTCTGGGCCAATGCCGTTTTTAGCCTGTTTTCTTTAAACCACCGCCAAAACTCCCCTCCTAATTTAGGAGGGATGCCCAGAGGGCGGGGTGGTTCTAAAAACAAAAAGGCTGCCTTGCGGGCAGCCTTTTTGTTTTTCATTGGCGGAAGCCGAGGGAATGCTTAGGCAGTAACTTCTTCAGAAGGAGTAGTAGCCACCGGAGCGGCGTCTACGTTTACTGGGAGAACAGATACGAAAGAACGGTTCTTCACGCCTTTTTTGAAAGACACGATACCATCTGTCAACGCAAACAGCGTGTGGTCTTTCCCTATCCCCACGTTGGCGCCTGGGTGGTGCGAAGTACCGCGCTGACGCACGATGATGTTACCAGCGTTGATGGTTTGACCACCAAAAATTTTCACGCCTAAGCGCTTGGAATGTGATTCGCGGCCGTTGTTAGAACTACCGACACCTTTTTTGTGAGCCATTTCTAGTCTATTTTAATCCTGGGAAGAACCCCCAGGAATAGGTTCTACAATAATTTTCCTTTACCTCAAAAATTAGCCAATCGTGTCAATCAACACTTTGGTGTACTGTTGGCGGTGACCGTTTTTCTTCTTGTAGCCTTTTCTTCTTTTTTTCTTGAAGATAATCACTTTGTCACCTTTGGCGTGTCCCTGGATGGTTCCAGTTACTTTTACCCCATCCACAAATGGAGCACCAACCGTTAAAGTTCCGTTATCATCAGTTAAAAGAACATTGGCGAACTCTACGGCGTCACCCTCATTGCCGGAAAGCTTGTTAGTGTAGAAGAACTTACCGCTCTCTACTTTCGTCTGGATACCAGCGATTTCTACAATTGCGTACATCAGCTTACGATATTTTTAAAAAAATTGAACCGCAAAGGTACGGGCAGTCAAGCTAATATCCAAACAAGCCGTGGTTATTTTAAAGCTGTTTTTACAGGTAGTGAATTGGTTTAAAGCACGTTGCGAGTTATCCCCCAACATGTGGACAACTAACGTGGATAACCACAATGTGCAATGACAATCAGGGAGTTACGCGTGGATAAAGACACAGAAAAAGAAGGCCACCCAGAAAAGGAGCAAAAGAGAGGCCATGTCTACCAGGTGAAGGGGCGTGCTTTCTGGCAGAAACGTAGATGAAAGTACCTAATGGATCAGGCAAAGTCAAGAGAGACCGCAGATTTGTTTTTACATAACCCTGCACGCCGCCAGAACAAGCATTTCGCCAGCTGCCCGCGTAGCCATCAGCCCTATTTCTTCCGGCGCGGGCCAGGGCTTGGGGCGGCAGCGGGCATGCTTCTACCAAAGCGCCAGCATTTCAAATCTGCCCTTCGCCTGCCGGGCTAGCACTTCCTTTCACCCGGGCTGAACCAGCTTTTACCCGGCGCGGCAGAGAACACAGAAACAGATTTGCCCCTTCTCTGCCCAGGGCTTCCGCTTGCTTTCTGTTGCTCTTAAAGACGGCTGTTTTGCATTGGAATCCTTCCCCATAGGCGCTCCAGCCACATTCAGGAGGCGGGGTGCCCTACGTTTCGCCTGCCTGTTGCTATCCTTTAAGAAACCACCTTTTCAGCTATAGAATAAGTTATATATTTAAGGTTTCTAATTTTTATAAATTCGTAATTAATTGCAAATCAACAGCTTACAATGTGGATAACCGCTGTATAAGAAATGGATAAATTCGCCTTTCTGAATCGGGCTACCAACGTATTTGTCCCTATATTTGAAATCTCAAGCCGAAGCAGCCACGTTCCTGATGCAGGAGTCCAGCAGCTGCCAAGCCCAAGGGATGAGCGCTTTTTGCGCTGCCCACTTAAATAAAGTAAGAGCAAGAAACTGTTTAGTCTATGGAGCCTTTATTGCAAGAAAACCCGAACCGCTTTGTCCTGTTCCCCATCCAAAACGATGCCGTGTGGCAGATGTATAAGAAAGCAGAGGCTAGCTTTTGGACGGCCGAAGAGATTGACCTGTCCCCGGACTTGAAGGACTGGGAAAAGCTGAACGATGGCGAGCGCCACTTCATCAGCCACGTGCTGGCCTTCTTTGCCGCCTCAGACGGAATCGTGAATGAGAACCTGGCCATTAACTTCATGCAGGAGGTGCAGTTGCCCGAGGCGCGTTGTTTCTACGGGTTCCAGATCATGATGGAGAACATCCACTCAGAGACCTACTCACTGCTCATTGACACCTATATAAAAGATCCGCAGGAGAAAGATCGCCTGTTCAACGCGCTGGAGACGGTGCCCTGCGTAAAGGAGAAAGGCGAATGGGCCTTGAAGTGGATCAACTCTGAGAACTTCACCGAGCGCCTGATTGCGTTTGCGGCCGTAGAGGGCATTTTCTTCTCGGGTTCGTTCTGCTCTATCTTCTGGATGAAGAAACGCGGTTTGATGCCCGGCCTGACTTTCTCCAACGAATTGATCTCCCGTGACGAAGGACTGCACTGCGATTTCGCCTGCCTCCTGTACTCTATGCTGGAAAACAAGTTGCCCGAGGAGCGCGTACAAACCATCATCCGCGACGCGGTGGCCATTGAGCAGGAATTTGTGACCGATGCGCTGCCCGTAGACCTCATAGGGATGAATGCAAAACTGATGAGCCAATACATCGAGTTTGTGGCCGACCGCCTGCTGGTTTCTTTAGGCTGCGGCAAAATCTACCATTCCACCAACCCATTTGACTTCATGGAGTTGATCTCCCTGCAAGGCAAAACCAACTTCTTTGAGAAACGCGTAGCCGAGTACCAGAAATCTGGCGTCATGAGCGACCGTGATTCTAACGTGTTCTCCCTGGACGAAGACTTTTAGTCAATTCCCGCCTTTCAGCCCAGCGTTCGTTTTTGGGGTGATTTGGCGAAAACAGGTCAAAAACGCCCAATAGCCGGTTGGGTTTATGAAGACAGAGTAGAAGTAAAAGTTCATTTCTCTCGACTTCTCTTATCTTATTTTGTCATCCTGAAAGGAACTTGTGGGCAAGCGGTAGTAGCGTTTACTTCAATGCCTTTTAATTCGCTAACAAGATGCGCTTTTCGGGAGTTCTTACTCCCGAAACCGGCTGCTGCGGAGTTCTACTCCGCCGGGAACTGAGAGCAAAAGAAGGGGAGTGGAACTCCCCAGCAGCTTGCTTCCGGAGTAGAACTCCAGAAGAGCAGATTTAAAGGGTATGAAAAAAGAACCTCGGAAATGTGAACTCAGCACGAGTACATCATCCCCCTACCCCCTTCAAAGGGGGACGAGAAAGTAGCAGAAGTGCAACCCTTTTTTGGGCCCGTTTTCCAGAAAACAAGGCAGAAACGCACAACAACGGGTTGGGCAAACCCAAAGAATACCATTAATAAAAATACCCTCTGGCGCGTAGGCGCAGGGCAGAGAAATATCTGGATGGTACACCATCCGTCACCAATTTAGTGTAAGCGTATGTTAGTTGTAAAGAGAGACGGCCGCAGGGAATCGGTCAAGTTTGATAAAATCACGGCCCGCATAGAGAAACTGTGCTACGGCCTGAACATGTCATTTGTGAGCCCCATTGAGGTGGCCAAAAAGGTGATTGACGGGATCTACGATGGCGTGACCACCGTAGAGCTGGACAACCTGGCGGCGGAAACGGCGGCTTCTATGACTACCAAGCACCCCGACTACGCCATTCTGGCGGCGCGCATTGCTATCTCCAGCTTGCACAAGGTGACGCAGAAGTCGTTCTTCAACACCATGCGCCAGCTCTACACCTATGAAGACCCAAAAACGGGGGAGAACGCGTCACTCATTGCGAAGGATGTCTTTGACATCATCAAGAAAAACGCGGCCCTGCTGGACTCCAGCATCATCTATGACCGGGACTACAACTATGACTACTTCGGGTACAAAACCCTGGAGCGTTCGTATCTGCTGCGCCTGCACGGCAAAGTAGTAGAGCGTCCGCAGCACATGCTCATGCGCGTGGCGGTGGGCATTCACAAGAACGACATCGACTCCGCCATTGAGACCTACAACCTCATGTCTGAGAAGTGGTTCACGCACGCTACGCCTACTTTGTTCAACGCCGGTACGCCTAAGCCGCAGCTGTCTTCGTGCTTCCTGCTGACCATGAAAGAAGACAGCATTCCGGGTATCTATGACACCCTGAAGAACTGTGCCTTGATCTCGCAGAGCGCGGGTGGTATTGGTCTGGCGGCGCACAACATCCGGGCAACCGGCTCTTACATCAAGGGCACCAACGGTACGTCTAACGGCTTGGTGCCCATGCTGAAGGTGTTCAATGACACGGCCCGTTACGTAGACCAGGGCGGCGGAAAACGCAAAGGCGCGTTCGCGATTTACCTGGAGCCGTGGCACGCCGATATCTTCGAATTCCTGGATCTGCGCAAGAACCACGGCAAAGAGGAGATGCGTACCCGCGACTTGTTCCTGGCTCTCTGGACGCCGGACTTGTTCATGAAGCGCGTAGAAGCCAACGGCGACTGGAGCCTGATGTGCCCGAACGAATGCCCGGGCTTGTCTGACACCTGGGGCAAGGACTTTGAGCGTCTGTATGAGAAATACGAGCGCGAAGGCAAAGCCCGCAAAACCATCAAAGCACAGGAACTGTGGTTCGCCATTCTGGAAGCCCAAACTGAGACCGGTACGCCGTACATGCTGTTCAAAGACCACGCCAACGGCAAGTCTAACCAGCAGAACCTGGGTACCATCAAGAGCTCTAACCTGTGTACCGAGATCATTGAGTACACCGACGCCGACGAGATTGCGGTGTGTAACCTGGCGTCTCTGGCGTTGCCGCGCTACATCAAAGAAGAGAACGGGGTTAAGAAATTTGACCACGACAAACTCTACGAGGTAACGTACACGGTAACCAAGAACCTGAACAAGGTGATTGACATCAACTATTACCCCGTTCCCGAAGCCAAGAAATCGAACATGCGTCACCGCCCCATTGGCTTGGGTGTGCAGGGCTTAGCAGACGCGTTCCTGTTGCTGCGCATGCCGTTTGAGAGCGAAGAGGCTGCCCGCCTGAACAAGGAGATTTTTGAGACCATTTACTTTGCGGCCATGACGGCCTCCAAGGATTTGTCCAAGAAGCTGGGCCCTTACGAGACGTTTGAAGGTTCGCCCATCAGCCGGGGTATCTTCCAGTTTGATATGTGGGGCGTTACGCCAGACAGCGGCCGTTGGGATTGGGAAGCGTTGCGCCAGGAAGTGGTAGAGCACGGGGTACGTAACTCTTTGTTGGTAGCGCCTATGCCAACCGCTTCTACCTCGCAGATTCTGGGCAACAACGAAGGCTTTGAGCCTTACACGTCTAATATCTACGTGCGCCGCGTATTGAGCGGGGAGTTCATGGTGGTGAACAAGCACCTCTTGAATGACCTGATTGCCCTGAACCTGTGGAACGACCAAATGAAGAATGCTATCATCACCGCGAACGGATCGGTGCAGGGTATCTCCAACATTCCGCAGCACATCAAAGACCTGTACAAGACGGTGTGGGAAATAAGCCAGCGTACGGTGATTGACATGTCTGCCGATCGCGGGGCCTACATCTGCCAGAGCCAGAGCCTGAACCTGCACGTGTCTAACGTGAACTTCGGGAAGCTGACCTCCATGCACTTCCACAGCTGGAAGCGCGGCCTCAAAACCGGTATGTACTACCTGCGCACCAAAGCCGCCGCCGACGCCATCAAGTTCACGGTAGAGAAACAAGCCGCCGAAACCCTGGCCCCCATGTACACCGCCGTCGAGCAAAACCAAAGCGACATGGCCTGTAGCCTGGACAACCCAGACGCTTGTGAAGCATGTGGGAGTTAAGAACTACGTTTTGATCTGATTTAGGAAAAGGGGGCTGGAAACGGCCTCCTTTTTTGTTTACCCCGTAATAGATAGCACCTGCTTAAACTATAAAGCAAAGCCATGGAAGAGCAACCTATCTATTATCCGGAAGATGCTGCTAAAATCGTCCAGGAAAATATTTCAGCCGAACTTCAGCATAAATTATCCTTTGACGACATTTTGTTTATCCTGGAAGTTGAATTTGAATTTCTAGAGCAGTCTGGAGTTACCACCAATCCGGATTCTATAGTTCCGTTACCCATTGAGATTGAGGATGACGCAATGGAGTATTATATTATCAATCAATGTGCAAGTCAGAATATTTATTTAACTTTTGAGGAGGTAAAAGAGATATTGAAGGCGGAAGAAGTCTACTTACGATTACTTGGCCTAATAGATGAGGAGGGAATGGCACCTTTTTATAATTGATATAGATATGAGCAAATTAAAAGAATCAACCACCCAAGACAGGGCACTTGTATTCCTCAAAAAACATTATACTCAAATTTTTTCAAAAGCAGGAGATGAAATCTATTGTGAAAAGGAGAAGCGAACTCGAAAAGAAAGTGGAGGCAAAAGGGCTGATGGTCTTTTGTGCTTTGAAAAGGAAGGCAAACCTTATACTATTTCTTTGGAAGCAAAATCACACAAAACACTCAATGCGTTGATTTCCTCTACCAATGATGAAAAGTTTCTACTTCAGAGTGTACTTGTTTCAAGTGTTTTAACGCTCCTAACAGTCTTAGGCTTTAGCTACTATACATTAATTGCTTGGTATTATATCGCATTTATTGCTATAGCAGTATTTATAATGGGCGTCTTTTTCACTGCTTTCATCTTTGATTTCTTAGACTTAGATAGCCATAGAGCTATAAATGTAGTTAATCAACTTAAACAGTATCCTGCAAATGAGCAGTGGATAGCTTTTTCAAAACACACTGATAATCTTTTGCTAAATAGTCCTTTTAAGAGGAAGAGAAATCATATTGAGGTGTTAGAGAAGTTATGCAGAAAAAATGGTTTCGGCCTTCTATTAGTAACCAGAAATGGTTGCGATATAAAGGTTTGCCCAACACCAAAGAAGGGGCAGTTCTTGTATCACTATTGTCGAGAGCAGGAAATTTTAAAAGCTATCAAGAAACAAGAGTAGTAGTTGCTGTTTTAGGTCTGCTTTTACAAAAAAAGCTTAAAACAAATAATCAGCCGTATAACTACAAAGCTTTAGCGAACTCCAGTAAATTTAAAAAATCACTTTAGACTTTCTGCCAATGTTGGTGTTATCACCAACATTCCAAACTGCAGTTCCCCACCTCTAACGACACTCTCGTTTTTGGTCTGTAATTATAAAAACAGCACTAAAACACACATCCATTAAACTGCCTTATCTGGCTGAAACCAAATCTGCTTGTTGGTGAGAACACCAACAAGGGTTAGCGTTGTTGTCTTTATATATTAGTCCGTTTATAGGCTGGAATCAGAAAAACAGATTCAAAACAGAACGGATCTGCAACTTGAATATCAAAGTGAAACATCAAACAGAAGCACTATAATAAGAAGCTATTAGGCCACGACTGAACAGTAATGCGTATCAGCATTTGATGAGGTCTCTACTCATGTTTACCAAAGGAGAGTTATGATTATGGAAGAGAATGATGCCTTTTCAGCAACGCAGAAAGAGTTGAGAGATGAGTTAACGAAACTGGAAAAAGGCGAGGCGGAGTTGATAGATATTGATCAATTAGATCAGGAACTTGAGAATACCTTTAATGTCGGAAAAAAGCGCAAGATTCAGGAACTAGAACGTACAACTACTGTTTTGAGCCTACTTTCACCAAAACAGGCCTAAAACAAGGAAGCATCCGTATAAGTACGGTATTTCTTAATCTCACCTTTCATGCACAAGTACCTTTTTGCGCTGCTGATGCTCGTTGGTAGCCTTTTGTTTACCTGCCAGTACTCTACCGAAACCAACGTTCCTACCACTAACGCAGACGCCGCTTCCGGCTCAACCAGGCAGGAAGTCACCTTAAGTTCTCAGCGCGTGCAGCGGAAATCTGAGTTTTGCCAGGCTGACACCTGCGCCAAAGTAGACCTCCAATATCTCAGGGCAGAAGGAAAACCCGCTCCGCTCCGCGACTCCCTGAACCAGTACATCCGGAGGTACCTGCTTCGGCAACAACTCACCAACAACCCAGATGCCGACCTCACCCAACCCGGCAACGCCGCCGAACTGGTCACTGACGAGTTCCTGCGGCAATATGCAACCAGCAGAGAGGAATTCCCAGACGCGTCTACCAACACAGGATGGCAACTCAGCATTTCTTCTGAGGTGCTGTACCAAACCCCGGCCCTGGTTTCGCTTAAGATGCAGGCGGTGGGCTACAGCGGCGGCGCGCACGGGTATGCCGTCACTTCGCTGCAAAGCTTTGACAGCACCGGCCACGCGCTTCGGCTCGCAGATATGGCCACAGACACCGTGGCGTTAAAGAAACTGGTGGAACAGGAGTTCAGGAAAGTGCGGGAACTGGCTACCGCGTCTTTTGAGCAACAGGGTTTCTACACGCAAGCAGGAAAGCTTCCTTTTCCGCAGAACGCGGCCCTTACCGCCCAAGGGCTGAGGCTGTATTACAACGCCTATGAGGTGAACGCCTACGCGTTTGGGCCCACAGAATTGCTGCTGCCGTACCCCCAACTACAACGCCTGCTCAGGCCAACCTATCTACCAACCCCTTGACTCATAAGGGAAAGCCGTTCTTGTAATACTGGTACGCTCACCAACCGTCCACTCTGCCGTTCTCTCCGTACCTTTAGGCCCCTCCTGTTTTTGGCCTCATATCATAAAAACAGACCGAAAGCGGGTGTTCTTTTCTGGCAGCAGTGCCTACTTCTTTGCAGGCTGCCTTGCATCAAACTGCAAAAGGAAACCCGTGTAGGCTTCCTTTTCAATCTATGTTTTTACTTGTTTGAAAGTGGCTTATTGGTCAAGAGGCTGTAAAACCCAGCGCATGGCCTCCTCGCGGCTTTCAAATTCCATCAAGACCATGTCTCCCAGGTCACCCCCGCGTTTCACAAGCTGTTCTATGGCCATTTGGTTGAAAATATCCTCTGACACCACGGTAGCGTTCCGCAAGATGGTACTGTCTCTGAGCGCCGGAAAGGCGAACTCGCGAAACCACACCTGGTCTACCTGCCTGATGGCTTTCATCTTACGGTTATTGGCGAGCCAGCGCAGGGGCTTGTGTTCCTGTATCAGCCGCACGCACATGGTAATGGCTTCTCTAAACTCTTCGCTGTTCAGGAACCCGGTCGCCTCGGCAATCCCCAATTGGTACTGATCGTCATACGTCAGGGTGAAAACGTGATTCTTAAAGTAGGTGGTCACCATGTTTAGTAAAGTTGCGCCAAATCAGACGGTGTTTTGTACGAGAATTGAGAAAATAAAGGAAAAACGGACGGGAAGAAACCTTGGTGAGCCTTTTTCTGCGGCGGCATTACCGGTTTATACCAGCCTTACTTCTAGGGTGGAGATCAGGCTGGGTAGTTTCCCAGAATATTTTTCTATGTCTTTCAGGCTGTCATGGGCTTCCTCAATCTTGCCGGAACGCAGGTGTATCAGATGCATGGCGGTGGTCAGCAGTTCGGGGTACAGTTTAGACATGGGGCAGGTGGCTGTACCGTACCGCGCCGATTGCCCTGAACCACGACGGTACAGGGTAACGTCGCTACGGAATACCCGGCCATGTAGCCTCGTTACCCTGTAACGAGGTACTTGTGCTAAGGGAATGCGACCTGCCTTTCCTTAGCCTGACGGCTAGGGTGAGCACACCAACAGGGGCGGCTGGGTTGTCTATTCCTGTGCTTTACTAGAGCAGGTTCTTTGCATTATATGTTACCCTCAAAGAATTTTGTGGGCGAACCGGATAACGCTTGATTAAAGCTAAGTACGCGGACAAAACAGGCCCTCTACAGACAAGTAATTAACTGGACAGAAACAACCATCTCCTCTCCTTGCCATCCTGAAAGGGATCTCGGTCTTGAACGGCTATGGCGCTTATTGACAGCTACTCTAGTTTCCCACAAAATGATCCTGCTAGAAGGGAAAAATAGACAGTTTAATTTGTCCTGCTACTTAACCAACACAAGGGCTTGGCACGTGGCTTACTTGTCTTCTTGCATCACCACGCTAATGCTGCCGCTGCGTTCTAAACAAGCCGTTGACACTTTGCTTATATCTTCGGGACTTCCCTTTGTGCGTAGCGTCTCTAAGATATCGTTTTCCGTTATGTTGTGCGCCCGCATGATATCCTTCAGGAATTTCCCGTCTCTTACCAAGGTCACGGTTTTGCCTTTGATCATGTCGCTTATATTGCCTCCGGTTCTGAAAGCTAGCACCGCCATAAGCCTGTGCAGCAAGATGAGCACCAGCCCGGCGGCAAGGGTAGGCCAGAAGGGAGAGTTGCCCGTAATTGCCCGGCTCATAATAGAACCATACATTACCCCCAGCACAATGTCAAAGGCGCTGTGCCTCCCAAAAATGCGTTTGTTGGCAATACGCACATATGCCAAAGAAATAAAGAAGACCATTACCGCCCTAGCCGACATTTGCCACCAGTTCAGTTTCTCTTCACCAATACCCAGAACAAATTCAAGAGTTTCCATCGCCTAAACAAACGGAACCCAGGGAAGAGGGTTTCTATTCTAGCGCTAAGCAGGCAAAATCTTTCCGGCTATACCTATGCGTTCCCGTTTAGGGGCCAGAATCTGGAAAACAGCCCGAAAACAGGAGCCTAGGAGATTGTTTTCTCTATTTCTCAGGACTAGATTGTGAGAGGCCGTCTTCGCTCCTGCCTAAGTCAGGATGGGGGTGAAGGCGGGTCTGGAACTGCAAATTTGTCTGGCGCCGGCCAGGGTGGCCCTGGGCGGCGGGCGCTTTCTACTACCGTGCGGTCTGTTTCAGCACGGCTGTATTTGCGGGAGAAGAAAGCGCTAAAGTGGCTCTTTACTTTTGGCGGTCACCGGTACCAAAGGCTCCATTAACCAAAGCAAAGCCTCGGTTTCCTCCTTGAAATCATGGAGAGCTAAATGCTCTATGTTGCCAGCGCGCTGGTACAACTGCTCTACGGCCATCTTGTTGAATAAATCTTCAGACACCAGGGTGGCCATGCGGCGCAAAGAGCTGCGCAGCAGACGGGGCATGATATTCTCCAGAAACCATTGCTGGTTTACTTGCCGAATGGCTTTCATTTTACGGTTATCGGCGAACCAGCGGGTGATGCCTTTCTCTTCAACCAGCTCAATGCACTTCAAAGACGCCTCCTGAAACTGCTGAGTGCCCAGGAAACCATTCCACACCGCATAGGCCGTTAAGCGCTCCTCGTCAAAACTTAAGGTAAGGCCACCAGATTGAAAGTAAACTTTTCTCATACAGAATAAAATAACGCAGCCTTACGTCCTTGAGAGACTTCTCCCTTTACGGTTGGCCTTTTCTGCCTCTCAAGTGCTGCCTAATCCGCCATTATGTAGAAACCACATCGTACTTATACATAGCGGAACATACACCTGCATATACGCAGACAAACGGGAGAGGAAGGCCTCTTTACGCCTAAAAACCTGTTGTTTTTACGGTAAGCGCCAGGTAGAAGTAGCCTTAGAAAATAGCCAATGACCTGTCATATTTCCGCCGTTTGCAGACTGTCAAAATAACATTATCACCCTATTTTATATTGACATTATGTCTTGACATGGATGTACAAGTGCCTTTACGGGCATTGGTACGCCCTTTGCAATAGGCCTTTCAGAAAATAAGACAGGAAGAGGAGAAGCAACATGAAGCTGATTAAAGATAAAAAGTTCTTACAGAACATAGCGCAATATATAGACGTCACCAACACCATTGGCGGTGGGGTTGTCCAGCCGCAGGTGAACATGGTGAAACGCAAAAAAGGGGCGGTTTTACAGGTGTTGTTGCCGGGCGTGTCTCCTGAGCAATGCCAGGTACTGCTGGACAAAAACCAACTCACCATTATGGCTCTGCACCAGAGCGAGCAGCATCCGGCCATGCAGGTTCCGCTGTTTCACCAGAGTTTCCTGCTGCCGCCCTACGTAGATTTCAGTGATCTCACAGTGGTGCATGAAGGCAGTGCGTTGCGGGTACATATTCCATACCTGCCCCAAGGCCCAAGGTTCTTAGAGATTGAGCAACGTTAAGATAAAAGAGAAGCCCAGGAGAACTTGTTTCTGAGCTTCTTTTCTGAAACCAGGCTTAAAACGGCCCTCGTGTTTTTCTGAAACCAGGCTTAAAACGGCCCTCGTGTTTTAAGAGCTTGTTTAACTTTTGGATTGGTAAGCGAAAACGGCAAGAGCACGGTTCTCCGGAAGCGGTTTTTGAGCCTCGTAGCAGCGCTACGAAGGCGATAAAAGCGCGAACGCAGGTTCTCTTGCTAGTATCTGGTTTGCAGCATGAAAGACAAAGCTTAAGCATGCTCTAAGGCGATTCTTAGCGGAGGCAGAAACCAAGTCTGCCTATGTTTCACTAATTAAAGAAGGTACAATTATGAACACTCAACGTTTAGGAAGCGGCTTTGAGGACATGATGCCGCAAACGTTCAGCAGCATGCTGGACAGATTCTTTAATGATTCTGTGAACAGCCGTGAGCGGTTGAACAGGTTCAGCCCTCTGGTAGACACCTGTGAAACCGAAAACGGCTTTGAGTTGGAGATGGCCCTCCCCGGCATGAAGAAAGAAGACATCCATCTTGATTTTCAGCAGGGACGTCTGACCATCTCTGGGGAGCGGCAATTCAAGAATGAGCAGAAAGACAAACGCTACCACCTCATTGAAAGCCAATACGGTTCTTTCAGCCGCTCTTTCCAGTTCCCAGACACCGTGAAGCCCGATAGCATTGAGGCTGTGTTTGAGAATGGCGTCTTGCACGTTCGGGTTCCTAAAGACGAGCAGAAAACGGCTCGCCGCCGCATTGAGATACGGGAAGGAAACTCCCAGACCATGCGGTTAGATGAAAACACGAAAACCCTGGAGCAGGAAGTAAAAATCAACCCTTCCTCCTCTAAGAAGAAACAGCCTACTTTAGCGCATGAGAACGGCACGCACTAAGCAAGCGGCCTGAAAACCCTTCAACAGAAAGGCACCACAGTTGTGGTGCCTTTCTGTGTTTATCTACTTTTGAAAGCTTTTTATGACCGGTGGCCGGGCACTTTTACCCTTGTCTACCGCTGCTCAAGGCTGAGTTTCCAGTCCCGGAGTTATCAGGAATACTGCCTGGGTTAATAGAACTATGGGTAGTCTGGCCTGGGGTGGCAGGCTGGTTAGGCCCACCGCCAGAAATACGGGTTGTGGTTCCTTCTGGGGCAGCGCCTGCTTTGTTGGCCCGTACGTAGTACACGGTGACAAACAATGCTATAATCAATAAAATACATAAGGCAATGAACATGGTCTCTTGAAGTTAAGTGAAACATACGGCTTCTCTCTTTTACTCAGTTTTCTGCCTGCTGTTGCGCTTTCTGGCGTATATTCCTCTCTACCAACCGCTTTTATCTTTTTTTCTCTAGCTTTATCATAGAGAAGCCACTTTTTCGTTTATTTATTGCTATGACAAAAAAATTATATTTACTGGTTTTCTTCTGCTGGGCCGCGGCAGAATGTAGTTGGGCCCAACTAGGCACTACCTCGGGGCAGCCTTACTTTATAGAATTGCAGACCGGCGAACGCGTGTACGCCAGCCGGCTCCAATTTAAAAGCCCTGTCTTCAAACAAAACTTTTTCCTGCTGGACGACTCTCTCAAGTATGCCCCAGAAATGGTGAAAAACTTCCAAAGCCAGGAAGGATACTTTGCCCGGGTAGATGCAGGACGGCGCTTCAGTGACTTTGCCCAACGGGAACAAGCCGGGCGCGTGTCTACTTACTTCGTGTACCGCACAGATTACAACTCGTATGCCCCGGGCATTGGCATAGGAATGGGCGGTTATGGCATGGGTGGCTATGGCATGGGAGGGTTCGGTTACCCTTCGCAACGGCGCGTGTACTACTTTGCGAAGGAGAATGAGCCCTTGCAACCCCTCACCTACAAAAACCTGCGGGTGGCCTTGTCTGACAACCCTGGTAGTATTGAAGCCCTACAGGATTACAAAAGAGGGCAGAACATTCAAACGGGTATGTCTGTGGCGGGCGCAGGCTTAATGGTGGCTGGTATTACGCAACAGTTCCGGAGCGGGAATTCTGCGTCTGGCGTGTCTCCGCTGCTGTTGGTGGGTGCAGGCATCTCTCTTATCCCGCAGCTTTTAAGGCTGGTTAAAAAAGACAGACTGGCCGAGGCCATTGACATCTACAACTACACACCCAAACAATAGTCTTTAAGCGTGTTCTTTCAAAAGCAGAGGGCCCACACTTTACAGGTGTGGGCCCTCTGCTTTTGAAAGAACTGGGGAAGTGATGTATTACAAAAGGGCGTCTACGCGATTATAGCTTCGCGCTTTTGCCGGGTGCTTCTGGGGTTTTAGCGGCAGTCGCTTTTTTTGCTTTTTTGGCTTTGAGGTAAGCATTCAGCACATAACCCGCTTCGCCGTCAATCTGCACCAGAGACCACTCATTGTTTTGTTTCCGCATGACAATAATCTCGTCCTCAGAACCCAGCACGCGCACTACCTCTCCCCCAAGCACAGGCTGACGGTACATTCTCACTTTTTCTGAGTTCACCCGGCTGGTTGGGCCTTGGGCGAATACTGATACTACTTGCATGCAAACTAGGGCGAAAATAAAGAATAAACGTTTCATGGTTTTAAAATTTTAATGGGTTGTAGATGAAAATAAATGCCTTACTATTTTTCAATTTTAAGCCTCCTAAAAACACCTTTTATTAGTAAAAAGGACGTAAAGATCCAGGGCACTTTCGCGCCTATTATTTTTTATGTTGTTTTCTTTATGTTTGTGTTATATTCTAATAGATGCAGAATCTAAAAGAAGGTTGCTTGGGGCTGAAAAAAATTTTGTTAATGTTTTGTTAACAAATACCTGGTTCCTGTAAATTCTCTATCAAAGGCTAATCGTTTGTTCCTGTAGCCTATTTACAAGTTGCGTGCCATTCAATTAAATACTTGAATATCAGTTGATTAATATCAATAACTCAATCAATCATTGTCCGGTGCCGTACACATATTTCTTAAAACCGGACACTTATAAGCCTATATTTCCCTATGGGGCATAAAAACTAGTTAAACTCCCCTCTCGTTCTCTCCATTGCTTTTCTGCCAAAGGCGTCTGTCTTCCAGATAAAAAATCAGAAATCTATAATCAATGTTTCTACTTACATTCTTTCGCTCAGAATTTCTCAGATTAAAAGTCTTCCTAAATCACCTTATCACCTCCTTTACAGATCAAATATAGGAGGGCTATTTTCTTAAAACCATACATTAAATGTTAATTAACAGACATTTAACGTTACCGGAGTTTAGCCGCCTTTATTTAACCTTTCGTTAGTATTTGTTTTACCCCACCGCCATACTCCGTACTTTTGGGCTTGAATTCTCTACTTTATGGCTACACACCTCCAAATAAGGGAAATAACCGAGTTGACTGAGATGCTGCAGCAGTTTCCGTTGATTCAGTACCTGAACCCACACATGGAATCTTCCCGCTACGAAACCCTGCTTCGTCTCATGCTGCCCCAGCAGTACCGCATGGTGGGCGTCTTTGACGGCCCCGCCTGTGTTGGGCTTTCTGGCTATTGGCTAGGCACCAAACTGTACAGCGGCAAATACCTGGAAATAGACAACTTTGTGGTAGATGAACAGTACCGCTCGCAGGGCATAGGAAAACTTCTCCTAGATTGGCTTACGGCTGAGGCGGCAAAGCACCAGTGTGAGACCATGATGCTTGATGCGTACGTGGTGAACCATGCGGCCCATAAATTCTATCTGCGGGAAGGATTTGTCATCAAAGGTTTCCACTTCCTGAAAAGGCTGGGATAAGAACCGGAAGCGGCCCGAACCTATGGCTGCTTACTGGCAACTGCCGTATTTCACGTTTTACTTAATGCCAAACATCTGCTGGAGCCACTCAACTGCCGCTGCTGGCCAACACGTTACAACATTCCTTTTCTTATGCGTAAGCTTCCTTTTCTGTTCCGCTGGAACCTTCTTTACTTAACTCAAGTTGCGATTAAATACATTTGTTGATTGTGTAGGCAAAAAGGAACAGGACTATCTTGAGCAGGAACCCTTCTGGGG
>NZ_JABFAM010000012.1 GCF_013623775.1 Rufibacter sp. XAAS-G3-1
ACTGCGGTCACACGCGGGAGAGTAGGTAGCCGCCAACCCCCAGCAAGCCGGCCCCGCCCCTGACAAGGAGGCGGGGCCGGCCCCTTTACGCCCACCCCGAAGCGCGCGCTATGCCCGGAAGCGCCCACCCCGCTGGCTGTGGGCCTGCCGCTGTGGAAACGGGCCGGAAGCGGGAGGTTTGCCTGTGCACTGCCGCAGATATCCGCTCGCTCCGCCGCTTTCCGCCTTTTTTCATGAAAATAGCCTGAAAGCTCTAAACAGCTTCTATGAATTGTTTGAATGCTCGTTTAAAACAGTTGAATACCAGTAAAGGTAAATGGCGTGATTTCTTTTAACTCCGTTTTCAACTCGTCTTTGATAGCAAGAGTATCAATGAAATTCTTGATGGAGGATTCCGTTATTTTCTCGTTAGTTCTGGTCAATTCTTTCAAGGCTTCGTAAGGAGCCGGATATCCTTCTCTTCGCAACACCGTCTGGATGGCTTCCGCTACTACTGCCCAGTTGTCTTCTAAATCTTGATTTAAGGCCTCTCTATTCAGTTGAAGCTTACCTATTCCCTTGTGCAGAGACTTGAGAGCAAGCAATGAGTGTGACATAGGAACGCCTATGTTTCTAAGAACAGTTGAATCTGTTAAATCTCTTTGGAGCCTTGAAACAGGAAGTTTCTCAGAGAGGTACGCTAAGATAGCATTGGCCATTCCTAAGTTACCCTCGGCGTTCTCGAAATCTATTGGGTTTACTTTGTGCGGCATGGCAGAAGATCCAATCTCTCCTTCCTTGATTTTCTGCTTAAAATATCCCATTGAAATGTATTGCCACATATCTCGGGCAAAATCAATCAAAATAGTATTGATCCTTTTAATGTTGTCAAAGAGAGCGGCCATGTGGTCATAGTGCTCAATTTGTGTGGTTACCTGGCTTCTCTGTAGTGTCAGTTTCTCTTTTAAGAAGGTATTCCCGAAACTTACCCAGTCAATTTCTGGATAAGCCACAAAATGGGCATTGAAATTACCGGTAGCTCCCCCAAACTTTCCAGCAAACGGGACTTGATCTAATAAAAGAAGTTGTTGTTCTACGCGTTCTACAAAAACCTGAATCTCTTTTCCAAGTTTAGTGGGTGAGGCAGGCTGGCCATGGGTATGGGCCAGCATGGGTACCTCTTTCCATTCTACCGCCAGTGCGGCTAACGTATCCCGTAACTGGAAGAGATAAGGGAAGTATTCGGCTTGAATGGCTCTTTGCAGAGACATGGGAATAGCGGTGTTGTTTATATCCTGCGACGTAAGGCCGAAATGCACGAATTCTTTTTTTTCTCCAATTCCTAGCTTCTCCAGCTTATCCTTCAAGAAATACTCTACTGCTTTTACGTCATGGTTCGTGATTTTCTCTGTCTCTTTAATGGTTTGAGCATCTTCTAAAGAAAAATCTTCATAGATACTCCGCATAGCAGAGAAGAGAGTGGCATCTATGCCTTGTAACTGAGGAAGGGGAAGTTCACAGAGCGAAATAAAGTATTCTACCTCTACCAACACACGATAACGGATGAGCGCGAACTCAGAGAAAAAGTCTGCAAGTGGTGCTACCTGCCCGCGGTACCTACCGTCAATGGGAGAAATAGCAGTAAGGGCATTTAAAGTCATAGGGAAAGATTTTACTCAAAGATATAAAGGAAGATCAGAACGTCTAGCAACCAGAACTTATACGGTAGGTTTTCTTGTTTCTTTTACTAAACCTTGTGTATACGCCCGCGTATTTAACCACTTGCTTAACATCTCATTTTATTGTGTCAGGGAATGCATTACTTTTGCAAGTTGGAGTAAAATTTGCGTGGCACTCCATTGTTAACTAACCAAAGAAAGCACCTTGTCTAAGTTCACAGATTTTATTGTCAGGAATAAGAAGAAGTTCCTGATTGGATTAGGGGTGTTCGCCTCATTACTAATTATTGGCTTTGTCGCTTTCCTGTTTAACCGGGAAAGAATTCTGCAGTTTGCCGTAGCCAAAGTCATCCAAAAGGTGGAGAATAAATATCCAGCTAAATTACAGATTGGCAAGGCTAGCTTTTTGGATCTGAATACCGTCTTAGTTACTGATATAGCGCTACTGCCTATTGGCCAACCAAAACTGATGCAGATTGACACGGTAGAGGCCACAGTCAGCTTCAGGTCGCTCTTTCTGGGGAGAATGGTCTTCAAACAGTTTGATGTGGCAAATGGAGATATAACTGCCTTTAGACAAGACAGCACAGACAACTTTTCTTTTCTGTATAGAAAGAAAGATACGGGTGAACCTGTAGACTCAGCGGGTAAAAACTCAAACTATGGTACGTTGTTGAACCGGCTGATAGAGACTGCGTTTGAAAATGTCCCCGATGGCGTAAACTTCAGAAATCTGGGGGTGTTGTTTAAGAATGATGGTCATACCATTAGCATGAAGTTGCCTACCCTGCTAATGGAAGACGGGAAGATTGATGCCCGCATGACCATCACCACCGAGGCCGTTACCAATACCATGTTTGTGAATGGGGTCATAGATCCTGCCAAATACCTGCTTGCCGCTAAGTTCTACGGTGATAATCAGTCTGGGAGTATTGAAGTGCCTTATATTGAGCAGAAGTTTGGGGCTACCATGCGGTTTGATACGCTCAGGCTAAGCATTACAGACAAAGAATTCAAGAACAATCAATTAACGATCAGAGGCGAATCTAGTGCTCATGGATTGGTGCTGAACCACCCCAAGATTGCAGATGAGAATGTAACGGTGCAGAACGGCGCCATGAAGTATGTTTTGACCTTAGGCGAGCACTATTATGCGTTGGAGCCTGAATCTGAAGTGCGCATTAACAAAGCCGTTTTCTACCCGCAGGTAACGTATGAAACTGTTCCTAAGCGTAAGATCGGGATCAAGGTAGATTCACCAGAGATTCAGGCCAATGACTTATTCAATTCATTGCCCCCCGGGTTATTTGATACGTTTCAGGGGCTAAAAGCAACCGGCACCTTTAAGTACAAGCTGAACTTTTACGTAGATATGGCGCAGGTAGACAGTCTGAAGTTCGATTCTGATTTAGATGCCCAGAACTTCCAAATCACAGATTTCGGGGAGAATGACCTCCGGAAACTGAAACAGGAATTCACCCATACCGTGTATGAGAAGGATAAAGTAGTAAGAACGTTCAAGGTGGGGCCCTCCAATCCTGACTTCACACCTTACAACCAAATTCCAGACTATCTCAAGTATGCCATCTTAACTGCCGAAGATCCTCGTTTCCTAACCCACAAAGGCTTCCACGAGGGGGCTTTCCGGCATTCCCTCATCACCAACATCAAAGAAAACTCGTTTGTGCGGGGCGGAAGTACGGTTTCCATGCAATTGGTGAAAAACGCCTTCTTAACCAGAAAGAAGACCATCACCAGAAAAGTAGAGGAGGCGCTTATTGTCTGGATCATAGAGAACCTGCGGCTTACCTCTAAGGAGCGGATGTTTGAGGTGTACCTGAACATCATAGAATGGGGGCCCAATGTCTACGGCGTAAAAGAAGCTGCCCGTTTCTACTTCTCTAAAGAACCAAGCCAGCTTACCTTTGAGGAATGCCTATTCCTGGCCAGTATTGTCCCTAAACCAAAGCAGTACAGAACCTATTTTGATGTTTACGGAGGCTTACGGGCTTACCCAAGGTATTTCTTTAAATTGATCAGTGGCAATATGCTGAAAAAGGGCTGGATCTCCCCGTCAGAGCATGCCGGCGTTTCTCCGTATGTGAACCTCAGTGGCAGAGCAGGTAATTTTATTATTCCTAAGCCAGATACCACGCAAATGCAGATGATGGATACCCTAGAACTGGCCCCTATAGATCTGCTGGATTTCTAAGATCAGGAAGAGGCCATAAAAAAGGCAGTGTTTCTCAGAAACACTGCCTTTTTTATAACCTAAAATTTGAAGCTTCCTTAGTATGTGTTTTTGGGCCGTTTTAAAGAAATCAGCCTAAAAACGTTATAGCCTTGTCTGTCTATGTTCTTATCTCTTATAAATTCTGTTTTCAAGCTGTTTTACCCAAAACAGCTTGAAAACAGAACCAAAGCCATCCTTATCTTACGCGAGAGGGCCTTCTTCCGGGTCTTGGATAGGAACTATAGGGTTCTCTTTCTTCGGGAAGATCAGGGAAAGGATAACCGAGGTGGCGAGAATGAATGCCACCACGCCAAGGGCGATGCGCATGTCTAGATGGAAGACATCTGAGAGCACCAGCTTGGCCCCAATGAACACCAGAATAAGTGACAAACCGTAGTGCAGGTAATGGAACAACTGCATAATACCAGCCAGGGCAAAGTACAGAGCCCGTAAACCCAACAAGGCAAATACATTGGATGTGTACACAATGAACGGGTCTTTGGAGATAGCCAGTATGGCCGGGATTGAATCTGCCGCAAATACGATATCAGTGGTTTCTACCATGATCAGCACCAGAAACAGCGGCGTGGCAAAGCGGGTTTTATCAATCTTCACAAAGAACTTGTCGCCGTGTAGCTTTTTGGTCACCGGTATGTACCGACCCACAAATTTTACCACAGGGTTGGCTTCAGGGTCTATTTCCTCATCGCCTTTAGAGAAAGCCATTCTAATGCCGGTAAAGACAAGGAAACCGCCTAGAATGTAAATGATGAAATGGAACTTGGCAATGAGCGCCACGCCCACCACAATAAAGATGGCCCTAAAGAACAAGGCACCCAACACCCCCCAGAACAGAATCTTGTGCTGCACTGCCGCAGGAACTTGGAAGAAGTTGAAAATCAGGATGAAGACAAACAGGTTGTCTACACTCAGTGACTTTTCAATGAGGTAAGCAGTCAAAAACTCAAGCGCGGGGTCGCTGCCTTTCCAGAAATAGATGCCCACGTTGAACGCCAAGGCAAGCATAATCCAGAAGGCACTCAACAGCAGGGCTTCCTTTATTTTCACCACGTGGCTTTTGCGGTGGAACACAAATAGGTCTAGCGCCAGCAGAAGCAGGACAAACGCGTTAAACCCAACCCAGAATAAGAGATCTGTTTTCACTGTCTTTAAGAAGGTTTATGATGCAAATAGTACACTTTGAGAGACAGTCAATTCGCCCAGATGGGGAACCCTAGCTCAAAATAGAAAATGAAAGATACGCCTAAACAACCGCAAAACCATAAGTAGAGGAGAAGGCCGCTTCCGTTATTAGGGTGTTTTTCAGAAAAAAGCCCCTGAAAGGGAGGCAGGTTCTAGCGCACGAACTGCCGGAAATAACTGCTCACTTTCATCTGAATCACGCCTAGAAAAGCTTCTCTGATAATGCCTTTGCTCATTTTAGATTGGCCTTTGGTGCGGTCTGTGAAGATGATGGGCACCTCTTTCAGCTTAAAACCGAATTTATAGGCCAGAAACTTCATCTCAATCTGGAAGGCGTACCCGATAAACCGAATCTTGTCCAGATCAATGGTTTCCAGCACCTGCCGGTGGTAGCATTTGAAACCGGCGGTAGCGTCATGGATGGGCATACCGGTGATCAGGCGCACGTAGCGGCTGGCAAAGTAGGAGAGGAGCACCCGGCTCATGGGCCAGTTGACTACGTTCACCCCGCTGCTGTACCGGCTGCCAATGGATAAGTCATAGCCTTCTACCGCGCAGGCGTTGTAAAGGTGCATCAAGTCGTTCGGGTTGTGCGAGAAATCGGCGTCCATCTCAAAGATGAAGGTGTAGCCGTTCCGGAGCGCGTATTTGAAACCGTGGATGTACGCCGTACCCAAACCGAGTTTGCCTTTGCGCTGCTCTAAATGAAGCCGATCTGGGAATTCCTGCTGTAAGCTGATGACCGCCTGGGCGGTGCCGTCCGGGGAGTTGTCATCCACAATCAGCAGATCAAAGGGGTGGGGCAGTGAAAGAACCTTGCGGATAATGGCTTCTATGTTTTCGATTTCATTGTAGGTCGGGATGACCACCACAGACTCTTTCATCCCCCAAATATAACCTATAAGGGTTTACAGGAGGGAAGGGCGCAATGAAAATATTTTTTGCGCCAGCTGTTTCGCGTAGGAGATGCAATCTGGGATAGCGGGGCCTGCTACCCAATTGGTACAGGCATACAGCTGGTCTTCCGCCAGCAAATCCAGGAGTTGGTGCACATCGGTGATGAAAATATCTGCCTGTGGAAGAGCCTTGGGCCATTGGTGGCAATGCTGGAAAACCGGCAGATTGGCGGCAATGGCGTAGTTGTGGGTAAGTTCTTCGTGTACCCGCACCAGAATCTCATCTTGGGGCAACTGGGCGTGTTCGGCCGCCTGACTGCCGCCCACAAAAGACGTAAACAGAACTTCGTCATCTGGGCAGATGCGGGGGAACAGCGAACTGCTCCAGACGGTGCCTGAACTGAACGGCTGTTCGCGCTGCGGGTGCAAGGCGCCAATGCCATCTAAGGGAAACCCTACGGCGTGTTTTCGGTACGCCGTATGCACCACCGTCATGGGCGCGTAAGAGACGTTGTGCAGGGCCGCAGCCAAGCCCGGGGTGCAGTAGTCCAGCAACCCAGCGGCGGCGTGCGCGGGCAAGGCAATCACAACCGCATCAAACTCCTCGTCGGCGAGGCCTTCCACGTCATGCTGAATGCTGAGCATGTACTTGCCCTTCACCTTATGAATCATCTCCACCTTGTGGTCTACGTGCAGTGCCACCAGCTTAGACGCAATGGCCTCGGGCAGCGTCTCTAGTCCGTTCAACAGCGAGAAGGTTTGTTTTTTGGGCCAATCTAACTGTAGATCCATCCCTTTCAAGACCGAGCCGTGCGTGGTTTCCATTTCCTTTATGGCCGGAAAGGTTTTCTCCAGCAAGAGGTGATCTGGATCGCCGCCGTAAATACCGGCCACCACGGGTTTGACCAGATAGTCTACAACTTCCTGCCCAAACCGGCGGTGGAAAAACTGACTGATGGTTTCTTCGGGCACTTCCTGCGGCGGCAGGGTAGATTCCTGCGTGATTTTAAGTTTGGTGCGCCAGTGGAAGAAGGAATCCAACAGCAAACGCCGCGGTGACGACGGTATACAGTAATACTCGCCGTCTTTCCTGATGTAGTAATCCTGGCTTTTGGTGGCCGGACGAATCACTTCCTCTTCCAGCTTCAGCTCCTGCAGCAACTCTTCCAGTTCTTCATTCAGTTGCAGCGAATGTGGCCCCAGTTCCAGTTGATAGGCGCCTTGCTGTACACTTTTGATGACCCCACCTGCCTGAGGCTCGCTTTCAAAAAGGTCATAGCGTACCCCTAACTTCTGAAGATAGTAAGCCAATGCCAATCCTGAAATACCTGCTCCTATGATGGCGACACGCATGCGGGGGAAGAAATGTGTTGCCCTAACGTACGCAAGAGCGGCCCAGAGCGTTTAAACTCTGTTTTAGAGAAAACAGGGCCAAAACAGAATTGTTTGCTGAAAGCCATTTGGGTTCTCCTTATTTTTGGCTTTATGGAAGAGCAGAAACAGCACGCAAAGAGAAAAGCGGTTTTCCTGGATCGGGACGGCGTCCTGAATGTGGAGCGGGGCGACTATACCTGGCGCCCCGCAGAGTTTGAGGTGTGCGCCGGGGTGCCGCAGGCCCTGGAAATCCTCAAGCAAAACGGCTATCTGTTGATTGTGGTCACCAACCAGGCGGGTATTACCAAAGGATTGTACACCAAACAAGACGTACTGGCCTGCCATGAGAAACTGCAAGCCGCCTGCGGTTACGTGCTGGATGCCCTGTATATGGCACCGGGCCACCCCTCGGTTTCTGAGTCGCTTGCCAGAAAACCAGACAGCCTCATGCTGGAACGGGCGCTGGCCAGATTTAACGTAGATCCGGCGTTGTGTTGGCTCGTAGGCGATCAGCCCCGCGACATACAGGCCGCCGCCAAATGCGGCATTGCGGGAATTCTAGTGGGGCCGCACGCCACGGGAACGCACGTTCACCAGAAGCCAGATTTGTTAGAAGCCGCCCAGTGGATTGTAGCCCAAGCACCTACCCCTTAGCAGATAAGCCTATTTTGAATTGGACAATTCATACTGCCTGTCTTTTTAAAAAGGAGGCAGGCAGCGTTCTGGTTTCCTCTTTATTTCTCAAAACCAGGCCAGAAACTTGATATGCTTATAAAACAGCCCCGGTCCGCTTAAGCATTTCAGGGATGTTTTCCTGAAAAGAGGCTGAAAACAGGTCACCCTCGTGCCCAAGCGTGTGGGTGAGAATGGGTTCGCTTTGGATGTTGCGTAAAAAGGAAAGCCCCGGAAGTTATCTTCCGGGGCTTCAATAAGATCATATAAAATCAGAAGAACGTTAGCGGCTCGTTCTGTTGGTTGCAGGAGCTTTCGCCATCGCCTTGGCCATCGCTTTTGACTCCACCGAGCGGTCAGATTTTTGGGAATAGGCCGGGCAAGTAGCCGATTTGCAAGAGGCAAAGCCCAACAGACAGATGGAAGCTAGTAGGAAAATGTTCTTCATATAATTATTAATACAACATATAAGATATCTTACTTCAAATCTACAGCTTTTGTTTAGGATTATTATTCTTTTGGTGAAATATTTCTTAATCCTTATATCCTAGAATCTGAAGCATGGAATCTACGTTTTGCTCAGGGGCAAAAACCCATGATTTCAGGGTGCCGTCTGCCTCTCGGTCAATGATCACGTGCTGCGGCGACGGAATAAGACAGTGCTTGACACCCCCGTAACCACTGAGGCTTTCCTGGTACGCGCCCGTGTGGAAGAACCCGATGTACTGCGGCTCGGGCTGGTCTTTTTTTACCTTGGGCAAAAACACCTGGAACGAGTGCATCTCAGAGTTATAGTAGTCCTGGCTGTCACAGGTGAGGCCACCAATGTTCAGGCGCTGGTACTCTTTGTCCCAGTTGTTGAGGGCCATGAGAATATAACGCTGGTTCAGCGCCCAGGTGTCTGGCAGGTTGGTGATGAACGAACCGTCAATCATGTACCACAGTTCTTTGTCGTTCTGCAGTTTGGTGTCCAGAATAGAATACACGTGCGCGCCGCTTTCGCCCACGGTGTAAATCCCGAACTCGGTGAAGATGTTGGGCTCCGGCACGCCTTCCTCTCTACAGATCCGTTGAATGGTGCGCAGAATCTCCTCAATCATGTACCGGTAGTTGTAATCGAACTGAATAGAGGTTTTGATGGGGAAACCGCCGCCAATATCAATGGTGTCCAAATCTGGGCACAGCTTTTTCATCTCGCAGTATTTGTGCACAAAGCGGCTCAGCTCAGACCAGTAGTACGACGTGTCTTTGATGCCCGTGTTGATGAAGTAGTGGAGCATCTTGAGTTTGAACTTGGGGTTGTCCTTGATCTTGCTCTCGTACAAACCCACCACATCGTTGTAATTGATGCCCAGCCGCGAGGTGTAGAACTGGAACTTCGGCTCCTCGTCAGAGGCCAGCCTGATGCCTATCTGGCAGGTGTCTTCAATATAGCCTTGGTAGTAGTCAATCTCGTGCAAGTCATCCAGAATGGGGGTAATGTTCTTGAACCCGTCATTGATCATGCTGGTGATGTGGTTGCGGTACAGTTCGCGTTTAAAGCCGTTGCACACCACAAAAATGTTCTTGTCTACTTTGCCTTTCTCATAGAGCGCCTTGATAATAGGCATGTCAAACGAAGACGAAGTCTCAATATGAATATCGTTCTTGAGGGCTTCTTCCAAAACAAAAGAGAAGTGGCTGGACTTAGTACAGTAGCAATACGTGTACGTTCCCTTGTAATCCAGCTTTTGCATAGACTCCTTGAAGAGGATTTTCGCTTTCTGAATCTGGGAAGATATCTTGGGTAGGTAGGTGAGGCGCAGCGGCGTACCGTATTGCTTCACCAGTTCCATCATGGGAATACCGTTGAAATAGAGTTCATTATTGTGTACGGTGAATTCCTCCGTGGGGAAGTCAAAGGTTTGGTGAATGAGATCGGTGTATTTATCCATTAGATTGTTAACGCTTCAGAGAAGCTCATGACGTGCGAAATTGTTAGTAATTTACCATCTTTGCAAAAACTAGGTTCTCTTTCAAATGAAAAAAATCAGACTGATTGAAGTGAAATCTGAGTTGGGGGCGGGCAAAAGAGGCGCTAGCCTGGGGGTAGATGCCCTCAAAATCGCCTGTCTGAACAAAGGGTCAGACTATTTCAAAAGATTTACCTCGGTAGAGGTGCCTAACTTCAATGATGTCATGTTTGAAAAGAACCTTTTTCCGCATGCCAAATATATTGACAGCATTCTGCAGACCTATAAACGTATAAGTCATACGGTAGAACAGACATTAGAACTGGGAATGTTCCCGTTGGTCTTGGCCGGTGACCACTCCAACGCGGGCGGCACCATTGCCGGCATCAAAGCCACCTACCCAGACAAAACCCTGGGCGTGATTTGGGTAGACGCGCACGCCGATATCCATTCGCCCTACACCACGCCCTCCGGCAACATGCACGGCATGCCCTTGGCCGTTTCTTTGGGCGAGGACAACAAAGACTGCCAGGTCAACGAACCCACGCCCGAAACGGTTTTCTTCTGGGAATCGCTTAAAAGAGTAGGCACGGGAGAGCCGAAGATCAAGCATGAGCACATTGTCTACATTGTGACCCGCAGCTATGAGAAGCCCGAGGTCTATCTGTTTGACAAGCACAACATCAAGAACTTCACCTATCCCGAGGTCATCGCCAAAGGCATCCAGCAAGTGGCCGAAGAAGCCCTGCACCGCCTCAAAGACTGCGACATTATTTACGTGTCTTTTGACGTAGACAGCCTGGATTCCAAGTTCTCCAAAGGCACCGGCACGCCGGTGGAAGTGGGGCTGAACGTAGAACAGGCCAAGGAACTCTGCCAGCATCTGGTGAATCACCCCAAAGTGGTTTGCTTTGAGATGGTGGAGATCAACCCTACGCTGGACGCGGAAAACACCATGGCCCAGAATGCCTTTGAGATATTAGAGAACACCACCCAGACCATTGAAACCCGGCTGAACCAGGAAGCCCGTTCCGCAGCGGCTACCGCTTAATAGACTATGAAACAATTAGAAACTCAGATTGCGCAGGCCATCAGTACCGCGCTGCTAGACACATTCCAACATACCCTTCCCGCTGACCAAATCAACCTGCAACCTACCCGCAAGGAGTTTGCCGGTACCTTCACCTTCGTGACCTTTCCGTTGACCAAAGCGCTGGGCAAAGGCCCCGAGCAGATTGGGCAGGCCTTGGGCGAGGCGTTGGCGCAACAGGCGCCAGAGGTAGCCGGTTTCAACGTGGTCAAAGGATTTCTGAACATCGAAATCAAAGACACAGTCTGGTTGCAGCAGTTCGCGGATCAGGTGTCGGGTTTAGGGGCTGATTTGTCCAAAACAGGCCCAAAACAGAAAGTGGTGGTGGAGTATTCTTCGCCCAACACCAACAAGCCGCTGCACCTGGGCCACTTAAGAAATAACTTCCTGGGCTACTCCGTGGCCGAGATTCTGAAAGCCGCCGGACATGACGTAGTAAAAGCCAATCTGGTCAACGACCGCGGCATTCATATCTGCAAGTCTATGATTGCCTATGAGAAATTCGGGCAGGGTGAAACCCCGCAGAGTGCCGGTATCAAAGGCGACCACCTGGTGGGCAAGTACTACGTGGCCTTTGACAAGGCCTACAAACAGGAAATTGACCAGTTGGTAGCGCAGGGCATGGACAAAGAACAGGCCAAAAAGCAGGCGCCGCTCATGCTGGAAACCCAGGAAATGCTGCAGAAATGGGAGCAGCACGACCCCGAAACCATCGCCCTCTGGGAGAAGATGAACGGCTGGGTGTACGAAGGCTTCCATGAAACCTATAGAAACATCGGCGTTGATTTCGATAAGTTCTACTACGAATCCGGTACCTATTTACTAGGCAAAGACCGCGTAGAGGAAGGCCTGGAAAGAGGCGTGTTTTTCAGAAAAGAGGACGGATCTGTGTGGATTGACCTCACCGAGGAAGGCCTGGACGAGAAATTGGTGCTCCGCGCCGATGGAACCTCGGTGTACATCACCCAAGACCTCGGCACCGCCGAACTGAAGTACCAGGATTTCCACTATGACCAGAGCGTGTACGTGGTGGCCGATGAGCAGAACTACCATTTCCAGGTACTCAAAGCCATTCTGAAGAAACTGGGCAAACCCTACGCCAACGGCATTTACCACCTTTCTTACGGCATGGTAGACCTGCCCAGCGGCAAAATGAAATCCCGCGAGGGCACCGTGGTAGACGCCGATGAACTGGTGCAGGAGATGATTGACACCGCCCGCCAGAAAACCGATGAACTAGGCAAAATTGAAGGCTTCACGCCGGAGGAGGCGCAAACCTTGTACCACACCCTGGCCATGGGTGCGCTCAAGTACTTCCTGCTCAAGGTAGACCCCAAGAAACGGATGCTCTTCAACCCCGAGGAGTCCATCGAATTTCATGGCAATACTGGTCCATTTATCCAGTACACGCATGCCCGCATTGCTGCCATTCAACGTAAAGCGGCTGACTTGAGTATTGCCTCAGATGCTGCGGCATTTGAAGGAGTGACTAATCTGCATGAAACCGAACGCGAGGTGCTGGTGCTGTTGAATTACGCTGATACCACCATTGCCGATGCGGCGAAGAACTATGCTCCTTCCATCATAGCGCAGTATGCTTTTGATATGGCTAAAGCCTACAACCGTTTCTACACCGAGGTGCCTATTTTTCAGGAGCCCAATGCAAAGAAACTAAGTTTCCGGATTGCCTTGTCTGCCCAGGTGGCGAAGACCATTAAGCACAGCATGAGTTTGTTAGGTATTGCCGTACCAGAAAGAATGTAAACTTGTCTGGCAGACGTTTATGGCCTACTTTTAGAAAACCACGCTGAAAACGGGAAAATGTTGAAAGGCAAGAATTAAGTAATTGGGTGGAAATGACTGTATCTTCTTCTCTTTTTTGTCTTCCTGAAAGGATCTTGGGCCCAACCGGAAAGGCGGTGAATAAATATGCCGTTGCCGTTCGCGGCCAAGATCCTTGCAGGAGGACAAACTTGATAGTTTAAACTGCTGTCCTGCTACTTAGTTGATTCAGTAATCATTTAAAAGTAATGCCCACACCCGCGGGACGCGAGCGAGGGTTCTCTTTGCTAGGGCTACCGTTACTTTTATGCTCTTGTGTAAAGAAGGCCGGGGAAAAAGGGCGATAGGCGTTTTAGAGCCACTTTTGTGAAAATAGCCCTAAAACAAGCAATTCTCCTTCGTAATAGACCGCTCGTCACAGAACATATTTTAAAAAGCGCGGTTAAAGAAATAATAATGATGACTAGTATGCTACAAGTTTTAACCATGTTCTCTCTGTCCTTGCTGGTTGCCTGCTCCACGCCGCCTACCACTTCGCAAGAGACCCCAACTTCCTCTACCATGAACACAGCAACTACCGCTTCCTCGCTCTATGATATTCCGTTGAAGACCATTGACGGGAAAGATGCCAACCTGCAGCAATACAAAGGCAAGAAAATGCTGATTGTGAACGTAGCCTCTGAGTGCGGTTTCACGCCGCAGTACGCCGACCTGGAGAAACTGCACAGACTGCACGGCGACAAAGTAGTGGTGCTGGGCTTTCCGGCCAACGATTTCGGGGGGCAGGAAAAGGGCAGCAACGAAGAGATTGCGCAGTTCTGCCAGAAGAACTTTGGGGTGACGTTCCCGCTGTTCCAGAAAGGCTCTGTGATTGGCGCCGAGCAGCAGCCCATGTACAAATGGCTGACCAGCAAAGAGGCCAACGGCAGCAACACCAACGCCCCGTCCTGGAATTTCTGCAAGTACCTCATCAGTGAAGACGGCAAACTACTTAAATTCTACCCTTCCAAAGTGTCTCCTTTAAGCGAGGAGTTGCTGCGTGACATCAACAGCTAAGCGTTTTTAAGTGGATTTAGGAAAAACGCGACCAAAACGGCCGTCGGCGGGCACGTGGGTGTCTGCTTTCAGGTTGAGGACGCTGCCGCTGGCCTTGTCTTGCATTGGAATGGGCGGTTTTCTGGCCGCGGCCGACCATCTTTCCCGCTGGCCGGTCTTGCTGCTGTGCGTCCTGACCACGCTGTTCCTCCAGATTCTCTCCAACCTGGCCAATGACTACGGCGACACCAAACACGGGGCCGACAGCCAGCACCGCGAAGGCCCGCAGCGGGCCGTCCAGGCCGGGCAGATCTCCCCGGGGCAGATGCGGACGGCCATCCTTGTGTTCAGTCTGTTTTCGCTGGTTTCAGGGATAGGGCTGCTGTGGGTGGCGCTGGGTGCTTCGGGACTTTACTTGTTCCTGTTTTTTCTGCTTCTGGGGATTGGGGCTATCTGGGCGGCCATTAGCTACACCAACGGCGGGAAACCGTACGGCTACGCCGGATTAGGCGACATCTCGGTGTTCTTTTTCTTTGGCTGGGTAGGGGTCTTAGGCACGTATTTCCTGCAAACCGAACGGATTTTCTCAGAATTATTACTCCCCGCTTCCAGCCTCGGTTTCTTTTCGGCGGCGGTCTTGAACGTGAACAACATCCGGGACATTAAGTCAGATGAGTTGGCGGGCAAGCGGTCGGTGCCGGTGCGGTTGGGGGCGTTACGGGCGCGGCGGTATCATTGGGTGCTGTTGCTGGCGGGCATGGTGTGTACCGCTCTTTTTGTGGTGGTGCGCGAGAATGCCACCCTCTGGCCCTGGCTTTTCTTGGGTTCAATGCCTTTACTCCTTTACAACGGCCGCGAAGTGAAACGCAGGCAAACCCCCGCTGAGCTAGATCCGCTTTTAAAGCAACTGTCCCTCTCCACCTTGTGCTTCGTGCTGTTGCTGGGAATAGGCTTGCTGCTGGATAGGTAAGGGATAAACGAAAAGAGGTTCTTTTCTACAAAACAGCCTCTTTTTGTTAAAATAGCTAGAAAACAGAACCCTCGCTCATGTCCCGCGAGTGTGGGCTACCTGCGGCCTCAGTCTGTTTCAAGCCCGTTTTCCGTAAAATAGCCCTAAACGCGAAAACCTGTGAGGTCTTAGAGACCTCACAGGTTTAGAAACAACTGGCGCGAGACTGCTGCCTCATGACTTGGGATGAGGCGAGTCTGCAGAATTGTGCCATTCTTCTGGAGAATGGGTGAGGGGACGCGAGCAAGGGAAATCAATCCATGAAAAGGGGCTGTTTTGCAGAAAACAGCCCCTTTTCATGGATAAGTGAATCAAATGCGTTATTCTCCCGAAGAAGGTGGGGCCGTAGTGGCTGCGGTCTGTCCGCCTTCGGCAAGCTTTTGGGATACTGGCTTCCGGCGTTTTTTCTTCCGCTTTATTTCTTCGCCTTCGCCTCTTGGGGCTTGGGGTTGTCCTTCTGCTCTGGGAGGCCGTGGGGCAGTGCCTTCGGCTGGGGCCGCAGATCCGGCGGGGCGTTCGGTGCGGGGTTTGGCTTCCCTTCTTCGGTTATTGTCTCTAGGGCCGCTGCCTTCCCGGCGTCTTCCTTCGGGGCGGTTGCCGTCTGGTCTTCCGCCTCTGCCGGCGGGAGCACCCGGTCTTCCGCCGCGACTGTTTCTTTTGCTGTTACCCACCGGGTCAAAGGCCGGGCCTTCACCCACGCCTTCGGGCAGGGGCAATTTGGGGAGCTCGCGCTCAATCAGTTTCTCAATCTTCACCAAACGCTCCTGGTCTTGCTCGCTCACGAAGGTGATGGCCACGCCAGAAGTCTCGGCGCGGGCGGTACGGCCAATGCGGTGCACGTAGTCTTCGGCATCCTGGGGCACGTCAAAGTTTACCACGTGGCTAATGCCTTCCACGTCAATTCCGCGGGACATTACATCGGTTGCCACCAATACCTGCAGTTGCTTGTTCCGGAACCGCTGGAGGGTGGCTTCGCGCTCATCCTGGGTACGGTCAGAGCTGATGCCTTCGGCCTCAAAGCCCATCTTCTGCAGGGAGCGCACAATGTCATTCACCGCGTTTTTACGGGAGGTGAACAAAATCATGGTCTGCACCTGAGCGTCTTTGAGAATATGCTGCAGTACCCGCAGTTTCTGGTTGTCATACACCAGGTAAATGCGTTGGTCAATGTTAGCCGCCGGTTTAGAGATGGAAAGGCTGATTTCTTCGGGTTCCTGCAGAATCTGCTTCGCGAAGGTTCTGATCTTAGGCGGCATGGTGGCCGAGAACATAAGGGTCTGGCGTTCTTTGGGTAACTGGGAGATAATCTTCATCAGGTCATCCATGAAGCCCATGTCCAGCATCTTGTCTGCTTCGTCCAGGATCAGGTACTTGAGCTGGTCCAGCCTCACGTAGCCCATCTGCATGTGCGCGATCAAGCGACCGGGGGTGGCGACAATGATATCGGCCCCGCTGGTGAGGGCCTTCTTCTGCTGATCCCAGTTCTGGGCGTTGTTGCCGCCGTAAATGGCAATGGAAGTGGCCCCGGTAAAGTAGCTGAGTCCTTCTACCTGGTCGTCAATCTGTTTGGCCAGTTCGCGGGTGGGTACCAGCACCAGGGTACTGGTGAAATCAAATTTAGCCTCCGTGATCTTGCTTAGAATAGGGACCAGAAATGCCGCCGTTTTACCGGTACCCGTCTGGGCGCAGGCGATCAAATCTTTTGATTCTAATATGTGCGGAATGGCCTGCGCCTGAATGGGGGTAGCCTGTTTATAACCCATGGACCGAATACCTTCCAGTAGGTCGGGCTGTAGGCTGAAATCATCAAATGTAACACTCATTGTTCTGTTTCTTCTTGTAAGCCGCTGTGAATTTTAGCTGGCTTTTGTATAAAGGTTTGTAAAGATAACCTTTTCTGCGTATTGGTCTTTGCTTGTTTGGAAACTAAGGGAGTGAAGAGGCTAGTTAGATGGGAAAAGGTAGCGGCTATGCTCTCTTGAAACCCACAAAAGCCTTTTCGCTCCTTGCTTTAGCTTTGTGCAGTGAGAAATTTTATCTTAAAGATGAGATATATGGGTATGTGCAGGCACCAAGTTGCATGAAAACAAACGAGAGCCCCCCTAATCATTGTTCTTCCTAAATGAAAGTAGCTTAGAATGGCCTTGATGGTATTAATCTTATAAAAATTTGTTTTGTAAAACATTGATAGTGTGAGGTTTATTGAGGGTGATTTACATATAGGCTTAATTGGATATAAAGGTTGCATTTTTTACAGGTTATTTCTCTGAAGTTTTTACCCATGTATTAGATATGCAATATATTCATAATTCTATATCATACAGATTCGCTCTAAAACCTCTATTTTTTATTTATTTTCCTGTTTTAAGTAGAATTAATAAAAGAAATTGTCTTACCTTAGTATTGAAAATACAATTTCTCTGTAACTAAAACCTTTTCCTCTCGTTAAGCAGTATACGAATACTCAATAGAAGATATTCAAGAGTGTGAATCTTTAACGGAAACCAAACATATGATTAAATCTATACTTACTCCGCATTAGTCTTTTCAAGAAGCAAACCATTATAAGTTCGTTTATAATGGTGGTCTCTATTGCCTTCTCCCACTCCCTGCACACCAGGGTGATTGAATACCTACGTCCTTTTTACAATCCAATCCAGAATTAATTTTTTATCATGAAAAGAAATCTACTTTCATGGGCTAGTACCCTTATGCTTCTCCTTTTGGGGCTAACGCAGGTGGCCCAAGCTCAAGGGAATGCCCAAGAGTATCAAACCTCAAACAAAATTAGAATCAAATACTCTGGTCCGTTGAATGCTTCTGGATTCGGAAACAAAACGAGGAATGATGCCTACGTTAGGCTGAAGTTTAATTTAACTTCCGTTTCAAGCAACACTGATAATATAGAGAATATTTATATCCAATTACCAGATAGTGGTAGTATTATTACCCCAAGTGGTTCTTATATCTCACCTAATGGCAAAGGTGGCAAAGGCAAAAAAGATGAGATAGTTCCGAAAAAATATAGAATTACTACAACCAACAAGCTAAGTGGGATATTGCCTCCTGTCACCAAGGCAATCCATGCAGTTAAATTTGAAGCAGTAGGCGGGAAGAAGTCAAAAAGTACTAAAAAAGTATATACCGAGGAAATTGAAATTGTTCTTAGCAGAGATGAATTCGAAACTATGGAGAAGATTCATGTTGCTGTTCAAACGACTGATAATGGTATTGGTTTTCGGGATTTTATAGCAGATCCTACTCAAAATTCAGATAAACCAAATACAGCATCAAGTAAAACTATTTCGCCTCTTGCTTCATCAACGAATCAATCTATCACACCTCTTGCTACATGTGCTATCTCTATACCTAATATTGAGGAACGTGGCAGTCTTTGTCCTGGAGAAGAAGTTGAGTTTGCTCTTCCTTATAAATTAGGAATCTCATATACTAATATTGAATGGCAAGTACCCACAGTTGGGCCAGATGGCTTAGGTTCTAATTGGGAGATCGTTTCAGGACAAGGTACAAATGTGATAAAGGTAAAAGTAGGAGATGTGTCTGGTACTATATACGCAATGGTGGATGCAAAAAACAATATTCAAGGTTCAGGTAGCTGTTCAAAAACTATTGTAAAAAGTAGAGCTACTTACATAGGTGATGAAATTCCAGTGACTATTAGCACGCAAAATGGGACCATTCCCGGTAAAGAGGAGTTTAAGGCTGGTGATGTAGTAATTTTTACTGCGAATACTCATCCTAACCGAGATGGAAAAGAGTATGCGTACGATTGGTTAGTTCCTTTTGGCTGGAGAGTAGTAGACGGGTATGGAACAGATCGTTTAATAGTAGAAGCTGGAGCAGAGGCAGGGGTAGTAGAGTTACAAGTAAGTACTATTTCTGATAATAATGTAGTGTATTGCGGGCTTGGTTATGCTAAACTTGAAATGATATTGGAAGATGGTGAACCATGTACTAAGCCGAGTTTAGTAGTAAATAATCCAAAGTTAATTTGTGCGTCTGGTGATAAAATCTACACGTTTGCTGTAAATAACGTAGATAGAAGAGGTGAAGTACAGTATGAATTCTTCCTTCCAGATGCATTTGTGAAGGTTGCAGAAGGCTATGGTTTTGTTAGCGTTAAGGTCAAAGAGGGTGAAGCTGCACCTGCAGTAGGAGATTCTCTGTATGTAACTGTAGTTGCCGTTAAAAAGAACAACTGTGGTGCTGCGGTAGTTTGCTTAGGAATGAAAGTGGTAGATTGCCCAACAGGAGATTGTACACCACCAGTAGTTCCATTGGCAGTCGCAGATTCTAGTATATGTAACCTTGCGGACAAAGGAACTACTATTAGAGTTACTAATCCACTGCCAGGTATAACCTACGAATTTGTATTGCCAGATGGCTTTGCAGCCATTGATCAAGGTGATGATTATATAACTGTAGTGTCGTTTTTTGAAACTGAAGATGAACTCGCTGGACCTCACTATATCACTGTAATTGCCACAAATGAGTGTGCTAGCATAATGAATGAGGAAGTGCTTGTGACAGTAACTGATTGCGATGGTGAGGCACTCCCAGTAACCCTAACCAGCTTTGACGGTGCCTCGCGCAGCGGCTCAGTAGAACTGGCCTGGAGCACGGCCTCTGAGATTAACAACGACCGCTTTGAGATTGAGCGTAGCGCAGACGGTAAGAGCTTCAAGAAAGTGGGTGAAGTGAAAGGAAACGGAAACTCCTCTGTTATGCTAGACTACACCTACACAGACCGTAGCGCCGCCTCCGGAACCGTGTACTACCGCTTGAAACAAGTTGACTTTGACAGCAAGTTTGAGTACTCCAAAGTGATTGCGGTAAGCCACAGTGCTACGGCCAGCAGTGCCAGCATGAGCGTGTATCCTAACCCGGTAGAGGATGGCAAAGTGAGCCTCCGCTTCCAGGAGCAAGTGGAAGGAAAAGCCACCATCCGCCTGACGGACATGAGCGGAAGAGTACTCCACACCCAGGAAGCAGGCAACGTAGGCGCAGAACATGAACTGAACCTAACAGGATTGAATTTGAAAGCCGGCATCTACATGATCTCCGTAACGGCCAACGGCCAAAGCACCACGCAACGGATCATGGTTCGGTAAGAAGAACTGGATTGATAGGATGCTAAGCAGGCAGCGATCTTTGGTCGCTGCCTGCTTCTTTTTTGCCCTCTCCCCAACGTGCGCCTAAGTTTTGTTTTACCCGTTTTTTGCCCATTTTTGGGAAAACAGCCTCAAAACAGATGGATGCAGGAAAAGGTCTTTTTCATGATTTGCTGGTAGTGGAATTCGCCAGTGTGCTGGCCGGGCCAAGTGTAGGGCAGTTCTTTGCCGAAATGGGGGCCGAAGTCCTTAAAATTGAAAGTCCCAAAACCCAAGGAGACGTAACCCGCCGCTGGAAACTGCCCCCCGAAAACCCAGCAGATACAGTGTCGGCTTATTTTGCCTCGGCCAACTGGGGCAAGAAATCAGTCTGCCTTGATCTGGCAGATAAGCGGGTACAAACGCTGGTGTATGGAATTATTGAGAAAGCAGACATCGTGCTGGCCAGCTTTAAACCCGGTGATGCCGAAAAGTTGAAGATGGATTACGCCACCCTGGCCAGGATTAACCCAAGATTGCTGTATGGCCATATTACCGGCTACGGGAGTGACGTGGCCCGGGCTGGGTATGATGCCGTGTTACAGGCAGAGGCTGGTTTCATGTTCCTGAACGGAGAGAAAGACGGGCCACCGGTTAAGATGCCCGTTGCTTTGATAGACTTGCTGGCAGCCCACCAATTAAAGGAAGGGCTACTGGCCGGGCTTTACAGAAGAGAGAAAAAAGGGCAGGGGCAATACCTTGCAGTATCCCTGCTAAAATCGGCCATCGCTTCACTGGCGAACCAGGCCACCAATTACCTGGTGGCTGGGGTGGCGCCTGAAAGGATGGGGTCTGAGCACCCCAACATTGTCCCCTACGGAACCATCTTCCGCACAGCTGATGGGAAAGAGATAGTACTGGCCGTGGGAGATGATCGGCAGTTTCAGGCTCTGTGCCGCATCTTGGGAGAGCCAGGCTTGGCCGAGGACACCGCGTACAAAACCAACGGCCAACGGGTGCTCCACCGGGAGTCTCTAAACCAAAGGTTACAGGCGTTGGTGGCTGGCTTTCCCCAGAATGAATTGCTCCAGGCACTAATGAAACACCATGTGCCTGCCGGTGCGGTACACAACGTGCCCCAGGCGCTGGCGCAACCCTTGGTGCAGCCCCAGTTACTAAGAAACGAAGATGCAAAGCCCCTGGGCGTACGGCAAATCGCGTTTTCGGGCCCGTTTTCTGAAACTTTAGACATTCCTTCGCCTCCTCTCCTGGGGCAACATACCTGGCAGGTTTTACGGGAAAAGGCGGGGCTTACCACCGTAGAGTTGCAGGAACTTGCTCAAAAAGGACTTATATTCCCGCCACTTTAGAAAATGAATAACTAAAAAGCCTTGCGGAAAGTACTAGCAAAGATACTTTGTCTGCACTGGCAGGAATATGCCTTATGAACAGTACCTATGGAAGATAGAATTGAGACCATTTTTGAAGGATTACGGCAGAAGTCAACTACCAAACAGACCATTTTCAGAAATACCCGCGAGGTCTTTGAGAAACTCAGAAGCTGCTCCATTGATTTAGTGGAGAATCTAAGAAAGCGGATCATCGAGGTAGATGCCAGCGTCCTGATTGAATACCGAAGCATCAATGACTTTGAGTTCCACATCAAATTCTCCGGTGACCTGCTCATGTTTATCATGCACTCCAATGTGATCACGCTGCCAGATGACCATGAGTTAATGAAAAGCCGCTACGTAGACGAAGATTTCCGGCGCAGGTTCTTTGGCCACATCATGGCGTACAACTTCATGGCAGATTCTATCAAGTACAACCGTTTAAATGACCCCGGCTACCTGCTGGGGCGGGTACTCATCAACATAGAAAACCACTTCTACCTGGAAGGCGTGAAGCAGCTAGACCTTACCTATAATGACATGGCCAAAAACGAAATCAACGAAGAGACCCTAAAGCTTTTCATTGAAAGTGCCATGGTGGCCTCGGTGAACAATGACCTCATAGCCCCAGATGTAGAAGAGATCAGGAAGATTACCGTAAAACAGAAGCTGGAAGAACAACAGGTGAGCACCCCCCAGAAAGTAGGCTTTTCCTTCAGCTACCAGCGCAAGCCAAACGTGTATTAAGTAGCACAGTAGTAGCACGTATCAAGTAGCACGAGAGAAGCATAAAAGCAGAGCGGCCGGGTAGAGTTTACTACCCGGCCGCTCTGCTTTTATGCTTCTTTTCACTGGCGCGAGTCTCCAGACTCGTTTCGCCGAAACGAAATCACGTATTTAGGAAGACACGCTTAGTGACTTTAAGCCAATGTGAAATCATATGATTCTCCAAGCAGATTCCCCCCCCAAGGCGAAGAAGTGCCCTCTTACTGTCTGCCCGCGCTGGTTCTCCTGAACTTATCCGCTATTTTATACACGTTTTGTCCCCTTTGAAGGCCTAGGGGGATGATTTCTCGGGCTGATCAGGCATTCCCGAGAATCACTTTTAACTCTTTCTATAGCAGCTAGTACCGGTTCTTCAAAGGGGCTTGTCATCTTGTAGGATAAAATGAGCGGCTATTTAGTTTCTAAAAATTCCAGAAAACCAAACTGCTCTTCCGGAGTTCCACTCCGGAAGCTTACTGCCGGGGAGTTTCACTCCCCTTCTTTTGCCCGTGGTTCACGGCGGAGTAGAACTCCTTGCTGTTCGGGAGTAGAACTCCCGAACAGCAAGGAGTTCTACTCCCGAACAGCAAGGGCAGCAAGGGATTGAAAAAGCTTTGGTAGTATGATGGTTAGAGTATAACCCATTGTCTGTTTCAGGGCTGTTTTGAGAAAAACAGCCCTGAAACAGACAAACGAACTGCTACTTAAGGGCCTGTTTTAAGCCTGTTTCCGGGAAAACAGGCTTAAAACGAAATCTTCAATCATGCTACGTGATACGCACTACTTGATACTAAATATAAGAACTAGACAAATTCAGCCAACTCCAGCCAGCGTTCGGTTTTGGTTTCTACCGCGGTGTTGATGTCTTTAATGCGTTGGGCCAGTTCTGCCAGGCGTACGTGGCCTGCGGTTCCAGCGTTCATTTCAGCGGCCAGTGCATCTTTCTCGGCCTCAAGCTGTTCTATTTCCTTCTCCAGGCGTTCGTATTCCTGCTTTTCTTTGAAAGAAGCCTTTCTTTTGGGAGTAGTATCTGCTACCGGAGCAGCGGGGGTTGAGCTTGAAACGGCAGCCACTGGAGCAGATTTAGCACTTGGTTTTACTTCATCCAGTTTCATATTCTCCCGTTCCTTGGCCCACTCGCGGTAATCTGTGTAGTTACCCGGGAAATCTCTCAGGTGGCCGTTTTCCTCAAACACAAACAAGTGCTCTACTAACCTATCCATAAAGTAACGGTCGTGGGAAACGATCAATAGAGAACCTCCAAACTGCAGCAGGAAATCCTCCAGAATGTTCAGCGTCTGGATGTCCAGGTCATTGGTGGGCTCATCCAGAATGAGGAAGTTAGGGTTCTTAATCAGCACGCGCAGCAACTGCAGTCTCCGTTTCTCACCGCCGCTCAGCTTACTTACAAAGGTGTACTGCTGGGCCGGAGGGAACTGGAAGTGCTGCAGGAACTGACTGGCCGTGATGACCTCGCCGTTGCCGGTTTCCACCACCTCGGCCACTTCTTTGACTACGTCAATCACCCGTTGGTTCTCATTGAACGTGAGTTCAGACTGGGTGTAATAGCCAAAGACGGTGGTCTGGCCGGCAATGATTTCGCCGCTGTCAGGGGCCAGGCGGCCGGTAAGCATGTTCAGCAAGGTGGTTTTGCCCGCGCCGTTGGGGCCCACAATGCCCACGCGGTCTTTCTTCCGGAAAACGTAGCTGAAATCATCCAGCACCACTTTGTCCCCGAAGCGTTTGCTCAGGTGGTCAATCTCCAGAATCTGGTTTCCCTGCCGGGTGCTCTTCACCGACAGTTCCAGGGAAGTGCGCGTGTCTTTCTGCGAGGTTTTGTCTTTTAAGTCATAAAAGGCATCTACCCGTGATTTGGACTTGGTGCCCCGGGCACGGGGTTGCTTGCGCATCCACTCCAATTCTTTCTTCAACAGTTGCTTGGCCTTGCCCATTTCGGCGGCGTTGGCTTCTTCCTGTTCGGCTTTTTTCTCTACGTAGTAGCTGTAGTTTCCTTTGTAGGTATACACCTGGCCCCGGTCCAGTTCAGCAATCTCGTTGGCCACTTGATCCAGGAAGTAACGGTCGTGGGTGACCATGAGCAGCGTGGTCTGTTCGGTGGTGAGCAGGTTTTCAAACCACTCAATGGTTTCCAGATCCAAATGGTTGGTAGGCTCATCCAGAATAAGTAAATCTGGCTCCTCAATAAGTACCCGGGCCATGGCCACCCGTTTTTTCTGCCCACCGGAAAGGTGCTCTACCTGCACCTCCAGGTTTTGGATGCCCAGTTTGCCCAGAATCTGCTTCGTTCTTACTTCGTATTCCCAGGCGTGCAGCGTTTCCATGCGTTCCATGACCTGCTGCATGCGTTTGTCTGAGGTGTTAGGGTCTTCCAGACAGGCTTCATAGTCTCTGATAGCGTCCAGGACTTCGGTCTGGCCCGAGAAGATGGCTTCCTGCACCGTTGCTCCCGCCGGGAACTCAGGCTGCTGCCACAGGTATCCCACGCGTATGCCTTTCCGCACGCTTACGGTGCCGTTGTCGGGCGGAACGGTGCCCGCTAAAATCTGAAGAAGCGTGGTTTTTCCGGCCCCGTTGGCTCCAATGAGCGCAATGCGTTGGCCGCGGTTAATGCCAAATATAAGGTTCTGAAAAAGCCAGCGGTCGCCGTAGCTTTTAGAGATGGAGTCTGCTGAAAGGTAATTCATGGCGCAAAGGTACGCAAACAGAAAAGCGTATACCAGAGACGGTTCCGGTAAAAATGGAAGAACGCAAAAAAGGCCGGGACAACCCGGCCTTTTTTAGGTGCATGCTAGTTCATGATGGCATTCCCTTAGTGGGAGTGGCCGTGGTGCATGCTACGGTTAGTAACCGCTCCGTGAACAGGAACTACCCTGGTCATCATGGCTTGCAACAAAATCACAATACCTACAAGCAAATGGGGCAGGTACACATATTCATCAAAATTAAAGATCCAGGGAGAGGCGGCTAAGAAAATACCAATCAGGTAATCCATGTTCAAGTGCATGTTAGCAGACATGGCTCTGAAAACCCCTACCTCCCAGTTGGTCATCAGGTTTTGTAAGATAATAACGGCACCTACAATAACGGGTACCCAGGTTTCAGCACCGCCACGGTCAAATCCTAAGATAAACGGAGCTGCAATTAATAAGATACCCACCAGATAATCCATTATCCCGTGGGCGCGGGTTGATAATACTTTCATTTTTATTCCTCCTTTTTTAGTTTCAACTTGTATGTTCTTTTACGCCTCTTGATTTTGGTTGGTTGCGTAAAAGTCCATTTTGATTTTGTATTATAGAAATATAGGGGTTTCTACGGATGATCTGTTTTAGTATCATCTCACCTTGGTTTAAAGTGATGGTAAAGGCAGAGAATTTAGAGCGGCCCATTGGGGTGTTTGACAGCGGAATAGGCGGTTTAACCGTGGCTAAAGCCATTAAAGCGCATTTACCCCAGGAACGGTTGGTGTATTTTGGAGACACCGCCCACCTGCCGTACGGCGATAAATCAACCGCTGCCATACAGGCATACTCCGTGAAAATATGTGATCTGCTGATTAGGCAGAATTGTAAAATAATTCTGATTGCGTGCAATTCTGCCTCGGCGGCCGCCTACGAGTTGGTGCGGGAATATGTAGGCAGGAAAGCGCATGTCCTGAACGTGATTGACCCCGTGGTGCAGTTGGTGGGCGAAAGATTTCCGCAGAGAACCGTGGGCCTGATTGGCACCAAACAAACCGTAAACTCCAATGTCTACAAAAAGAAGATAGATGATTTGAACGCCGGCATCTGCCTGAAATCTTTGGCCACACCCTTGCTGGCCCCCATGATTGAGGAAGGTTTCTTCAACAACACCATTTCAGAGAGCGTCATCCAGACGTACCTGTCAGACCCGGCCCTGGACGGCATTGAGGCGTTGATTCTGGGCTGCACCCATTATCCCTTGATCAAAGAACAGATAGCTGCGTATTACAAGGGAAGGGTAGAAGTGCTGGATGCCTCAGAACTGGTGGCGCGGCACGTGGGAGCGGTATTGACGCAATTAGGAATCGCCTCTGCGCGTTTACCAGGAGAGTCCCACTTCTACGTTTCTGATTACACCGCCTCGTTTGAAGCCTCCACCCAACTTTTCTTTCAGAAAAAGGTAAATTTAAAGCATTATCCGCTCTGGGAGTAAGAAACCCGGGCAACCGACGACTAATCTTTTAGTTTCGTTTCAGGCTTACTTTTGTATAAACACGCCAGAAATGGCTTCGTATTCCATCTTATGAAAAAGCGTTATTTCCTTATTGGTGATTTCTCGCGCAACGTGCTGTTGGTGAGTGCCGCCGCCTGCCTTGGGCTTGCTTCCTGTTCCGATAACCGTACTGCCCAAAATGAAACTTCCACCGAGTGGAACGCCCGGGAAGAAGCCCCCAAATACAGCCAGGGCGTGATCACCGAAATGACCGAAACAAGTCCGGACAACTGGAAAATCACGGATGAGCGTCCTGCTGAGGCAGGGCAGGTCATGGCTATCCTGAAACACAACGACGGGAAAGTAGACACCCTGCAAGGCCTGGAACTGGAGCGCCGTATGCAGGAATACTCCCAGGCCAATCCGCACAACGGCACCGGTTTCAGCATGATGAACGTGCTGATGTGGAGCGGAATCGGGTACATGGCCGGCCGGATGCTGTCGCCCAACCGCGCGTATTACGCCAACCCTAACACCGTTCAGCGCAATGAGGCCTGGCGGCAGCAAACCGCGGCAGAGCGTTCCAGAGGCGCCACGGCGTTCAGGGGAACCACGGGCCAATACAGCCGTCCGGCCACGTCCCCCGGCAACGTGCGTTCTACCGCTCCTTCCAACAGCCGTTCCGGTACGTTCGGCGGTAGGTCAGGTGGCTTTGGGGCCTAAGCAGTCGCTGTCAAGGCATTCCATTGTTCAATCCCTTTGTTTTAGGGCTGTTTTTATGAAAACAGCCTCAAAATACTGTATCCAAAACTGTAAAAAATCCATCCAGATCTAACCCGTTCATTTCTATGTCAGACGCATCTCTCCCGGTCAAATTAATGCCGCACCACGGCGATGTCACAAAAATGGTACACCAGATGGGGTGGGAGTGGGTAGTAGAGGAGGAGTGCCAGACCTACCTGTCGGGCGAGGCGGTGGTGCTGAGCCAGAAAAGCGCCGATGAGCTGCTGGAGGCCGCCGCTACGCTCTATGAGATGATGGTAGAAGCCGTGCCCGATGACTTACCCGATGATTTCCTCCGGAAGATTGGCATTCCGGAACGGATATGGCGGGCCGTGCGGCACTCCTGGAACGATGAGCGCCACTGGCACCTCTACGGCCGCTTTGACTTCGCGCAGACGCCCGAAGGCGTGAAACTGCTGGAGTTTAACGCCGATACCGCCACCTCCATCCCCGAAACGGCGGTGGTACAGTGGGCCAGCTTGGCCGCCGCCGGGAAAAACGAGAGCCACCAAGCCAATGGGTTGTATGAAGCCTTGGTAGAGCAGTTCAGAACCTGGCAGGGCTTAAACCCCGAGCTGGAACCCGCGCTTCTCCTCGTGTATCTGGGCGGAAGCAAAGAAGACTACACCAACTGCGAAGTGTTGGCCGAAGCCGCCCGCGAGGCCGGCTTTGACACGCACATCTGCCCGGTAGAGCAAATGGAAGTCTCTACCCTGGGTGCCGAGCGCGGCATCTGGGCCCAGGTTGGGGCCGAGCAGTGGCGGCGTTTCCCGTTCCTGTTCAAGCTGGTGCCCTGGGAATTGTTTGTGCAACTGGAACCCGAACTGTGTTCTGATCTGGTTGAGCTGCAGTATTCGCGGAGCGTGATCATCGCCAATCCGGCGTATTCGCTTATTTTCCAGAGCAAAGGCATGTTGGCCTGGCTGTGGCAGCAGTTCCCGTACCACCCGTTGCTGCTGCGCACCGAGTTTACCTCCTTTTCCGGCAAAGCCGTGGAGAAACCCTTCTTCGGCCGCGAGGGCCAGAACATTCAGGTACGCGGAAACACAGATGTCTCCTCCACCACCGGAGAGTACAGTGACCAGCCCCACATCTACCAAGCCTGGGCCGAACTTCCGCAGGATGCCCAAGGCTACCGCTACCAGGCCGGGGTTTTCTGGGCCGGCGAAGGCAGCGCCATCGGGTTCCGGCGGGAGCGGGGCATCATCACCAACCTGTCACAGTTTGTGGCGCACGTGGTGGAGTAGGGGAATTTCACTTGCTCTCTGCTGAAATTTAGGGGGTGAGAGTGCCTTGTGAATGATTCTATATCTGCTTCTGCGCTGGCGCGAGTCTTCAGACTCGTGCCTCTAGATAATGGGTAGTCTCCAGACTACCCTCGCTGCACCGCAGCGACAAACGTATTGCTGAACTCTATCATTTTCCCTCTATGGCTCGGAAGTACTTCCCGTATTTTCAGTTCAGAAGTTCAAGTCCCGGAAGTTACTTCCGAGCCATAGCCATAGCAGGTTGATCTGCTCGCGCCAGTGGCAAACGCTACAACATGTCCTAAAGCTATGCAGGAAGCACCTCTTATTCTGTTGGGCAGTGCCCGCAAAGACAGTGATACCCGGCGGTTCCTGCAGAGAATATTCCAGGGTACCCCGCATGAACTCATAGACCTGCTGAACTACACCCTCTTGCCGTACCGCTATAAAACGATTATCCGGCTGGGGATGGCTTCATGGAAATCATAGAACGGGTGTCGCGGCACCGAGTCATTGTGTTCGCCACCCCGGTGTACTGGTACGCCATGAGCGGATTGCTGAAAACCTTCTTTGACCGGCTCACCGGTCTGGTAACGGTGCAAAAGACCTTGGGGCGCAACTTGAAAGGAAAAACCGTCTTTCTGGTAGCCGTAGGCGCAGACGCCGAACTGCCCGATGGCTTTGAGGTACCGTTTAAATTAACCGCCAAGTACCTTAACATGAAGTACGGCGGCCGTCTGTATGCCTCCACGGAGGAAGTAGGAACCGATATTTACCACGTAGGCACCCACCGCGAGTTCCTGCGCGACATAGTAGAAGCGCTCTGGGAGATTAGCTGAACTTCTTGCCTTCGGTGATGCGCTCCACGGTTTTTAAGATGCGCGTGTCTCTGGTTTCGGGGCGTTTTGCCTCGGTGACCCAGCGCACGTACTCTTTGCGGTGCGTATACGCCAGCTGCTCAAATCTCTCCAGTTGTTGCGCCTGGGATAATGCTTGCAGCAGGTCTTCGGGGATTTCTATGAGGCTGCGTTCAGTTGAGGTTGCCGCAGCACCGGCCTTTAATTGGGTGGCAGCTTTCAGGTATTTCACTAACAGGTCTTCGTTGACCTGCGAGGCGTTGGTGAATTTGATGCTGCGCATGGTTTTGGCGTCCTGGCTGCTGGTAAATACCCTGTGCGGGTCTTCCAACAAGGCTCCCTGGAAAAAGGCCAGACTCACGTGCTGTTTAAAGACCCCTATGGAACACACCAGGCCCGGCCCGGCTTTCCCGTACACCGGGGCGCTCCATTTCCAGGCGGCTTTCAACTCTGGGTCTGCCACGGCAATGGCGTTTCTTAGTTTCTCACAGATGGGTTGGGCAAACTCCGGGGCGTTCGCAAAGTAAGCCTCTGTTTTATGGACGCTCTGTTCAGGGGTAAGGGTAGCCATGTTTATGTTTTGTTAGCAGATGGATAGATATTTTCGGTTTACCGGCTATTTTCTGTAAAATACGCTTTAAACGGGAGTGTTTCCAACGGGTGGCTTGAAAGCCAGCCACGGGAAACATCTCAGAAGGTAAAGATGCAGGTAGTTCACGCTACTGTTGTTCGTCCCCAAGACCCTATCAGGTTAATAGGGAAACGATTGTGGAGTAGTTTAGGTGCGAATTTCAATGGAGCCATAGGGAATGGGCAACCGTAGTAAACAGAAACAAGGCATCCAAAAGACCAAGTCTGTTTAATGCTTACTTTTCTAAAAACACGCCAAAAACAGAACAAGGGAATCCCTACTTTGAATCGTTCTTCGCTAGCAGGTACCCCGCGCCTAGAGCGGCCAGCATCACCAGGGAAAAAGGGCCTTCATTCAGTTTGATTCTGCCCACCGACGGGATTTTCTCGGGGAATTCAGCGTCCATGCCTTCGGCGCCCGGAAAGGTGAAACTTCCGGCTTGCGCCAGGTAGAAGATGGCCGGGAGCATGGTGCCTACTTTTAAATTCATTTCTGGGTCGCCGTCTTTTTTCTGGAGGAAATACAGGCTGGTGGAACCCAACAGGGTACCAGACAAAATGGTCATGGCGTCATGGAACTTGGCGTGCGGGGGCCAGTTGGGGTTGAACAGGTGCGTTTTGTTCCAGTCCATCAGGAAACCACCCACGGTGGTAAAGGCGGCTACGGCCTGTAAGATGGTGCGTCCGGGTGAAGTAGTGATCATGGTAAACTGGTTTTAGGGGCAGAAACGCTGCTTTAGGGGATACGCAGGGAAGGTCAGCCGGTTCAGGAGCCAGGTAAAGCGCAGGTGCTGCTCTGTTGCTAAGCCCGCTATCCAGGAAGCAACCACCGGGCAGTGACTGTTTTGCGCCTGTTTTGTGAAAAACAGGCGCAAAACAGTCACGGAAAGAAAGTAAATTGCCTTTTGTTTCGGGTCCGTTCAACACCGCGAAACGCTACCACCTGAATTCTGCTTTCCATGTTCCAAACTACCAAAGCCCCTTTGCCAGAGCGCATGCGCCCGCACAACCTGGATCAGTACGCCGGTCAGAAACATTTAGTAGGCCCCCAGGGCGTGCTGCGGCGGTACATTGAGGCGGGCATGGTGCCGTCCATGATTTTCTGGGGGCCGCCGGGCGTGGGGAAAACCACGTTGGCCGGTATTATTGCCGGGCAGCTCAAGGTTCCGTTTGTGGCCATGAGCGCGATCAACGCCGGCGTGAAAGACATCAGGGACGTGATTGACCAGGCCCGCAAGCGGCAAGGCACGGTGCTGTTCATTGACGAAATCCACCGGTTCAACAAATCGCAGCAAGATGCGCTGCTAGGCGCGGTGGAGAAAGGCACGGTCACCTTGATTGGCGCTACCACCGAGAACCCTTCGTTTGAAGTGATTCCCGCTTTGCTTTCCCGTTGTCAGGTGTACGTCCTGAAATCGCTGGAGAAAGCGGAACTGGTGGAGTTGGTGCAGAAAGCCCTAACTGAGGACGAAATCCTGAAAAAACAGAACATTGAGGTGCAGGAGTACGAGGCGCTGCTCACCATCTCGGGCGGCGATGCTCGCAAACTGCTCAACCTGCTGGAGATTGTGATTGACGGCAGCGGCCCCCAGGAAAAACTGGTCATCACCAATGAGATGGTGAAGCAGATTGCGCAGCAGAACCTGGCCTTGTATGACAAAGGCGGCGAGGCGCACTATGACATCATCTCGGCGTTCATCAAATCCATGCGGGGCTCAGACCCCAATGCCACCATCTACTGGCTCGCGCGCATGATAGAAGGCGGCGAAGACCCCAAGTTTATTGCCCGGCGCATGCTCATCATGGCCTCGGAGGATATTGGCAACGCCAACCCCACGGCCATGATTATGGCGAACGAGTGTTTCCAGGCGGTGAACGTGATCGGGTACCCCGAGTGTGATATTATTCTGTCACAGTGCGCCATTTACCTGGCTACCTCGCCCAAAAGCAATGCGGCGTACAAGGCCATCAGGAGCGCGCGGGCAATGGTGCGGGAGCAGGGAAGCCCGCCGGTGCCGTTGCATCTGCGCAACGCGCCCACCAAGCTCATGAAGGAAATTGGCTACGGAAACGAGTACAAGTACGCCCATGACTACGAGGGGAACTTCGTGCCGCAGGACTTTCTGCCCACCGAACTCAAAGGCACCATCTTCTTCAACCCCGGCAACAACGCCCGCGAAAACGAGATGCGCAAGAACCTGCGCAACCAGTGGGGGGAGTGGTACAGGTATTAACGGATGTTGCAGGTGGTTCCCGCTCTGGGTACCAACTTAAGCTAGGGACTCTCGGCAAGTGAACTCTTGTTTTCAAAAAAACAGCCCCAAAACGGGTAGCTGCTTTCTTAGAGCTTGTTTGAATTTCATCTTTGCGCTGCAAATGGCCATAAAAAGAACCTGCGTTCGCCTTTTTTTTGCCCCTTAGCGCTGCTATGAAGCTCAAAATACGCTTCCGCAGAACCTTTCTCTGGTTAGTTGAGTCGGCAAACCTCAAATGTAAACAAGCTCTTGGCAGAAAATCACTCTTTCTCTTTGAGCCAGTAGCGCACCCCAAAAGATAAGCTCATGATGTCTGGGTAGCCCGGTACAAAAGAGGTAGAGAAATCTGCCCGGTCAGAGAGACGGTAGTTGTACTCAAATTCGCCCGCGTACCAAATCATCTTGTACTGCCATTTGTCTTCGGGGTCACCCCCGAAGAAGGAGGTAGAGATGTTGTAGCCTTCCAGTTCAGACCAGTTGCGGCGGTAAACTAAGGTAGGGCCCAAGCCACCGTTTAACGAGTGCCGGCCGACCTGGAAGATCACGGCGCGCAGGCCCAGGTGGGTGAACCCGGCAAAGCGCAGGGCGCAGTCGGCGTAAAGTGCCTGGATCGCTTTCACCGAGAACTTGCTGTCTGCAATGAAATGCTCGTAGCCCACGCTGGCTCCCACGTTCAACACCAGATAGCCTTTGCCGTCGGGGTTTAAGGGCATCAGATCGGCATTATCATCCCCTTTGGGGTGCAGGGTGAGGCCAAAATACTTGAAATTCAGGTTCCGCTTGTATTGCGCCTGGGCCGTGAAAGTCCCTAAAAAGAGAAGCGCAAGTAGAATGCATCTATTCATGTACACCAATATACGGCGGAGGCAACATTTGGCTATCCTTAAACGGCAAACCCCTGAGCGGGGAAACAAAAGAAGCGAACCGGCGGAAAAGAACAAATGCCTGGCGTTTGTCTCTTTTCCCCGGCATTCCGTAAAACGGAGGTTTTCTGGAATACATCAGTTTCCTTCAAGGAACACACAAAAAGCCACCTAGTTGTACCTTAATGGCTGTTTTTGAGCAGGTTAGCAGAACCATTGGTGCAAACCTTCGCTTCTGATGTACGCTGGTGGGTAAGAGTTCTAAGGCAAGATATAGAAGAAGCGTACGTTTTTGTAAGTATTCTGTTGGTTGTACGACTAATGTCCCAACCTCGCAGGCCAGAGCCTGCGCCCCTCGTTATTTTAAATATTTATATGCGACAGTTTTTGAAATTTGTGCTGGCCACCATGGTAGGCCTGCTGTTATTTATGGTGGTGGGCTTTGTGATCCTGTTGGGTATTGGCGCTGCGGCCTCTTCCAGTGACACCGTAAGTATTGCCGAAGGGTCTGTGCTGGAGTTGAAGTTAGGCCCACCGGTGGTAGAGCGCTCGCCCCGTAGTCCCTTCGCCGAGTTAGGGTTGGAGGAAGTGTTCGGTGAGCAGGGCATTGGCCTGGACGAGATCAAAGCCTCTATCAAGAAAGCCAAAGCCGATGACAACATCAAAGGCATTTTCCTGAACCTTGATCTGCTGCAGGCTGGTATGGCCTCTATTGAAGAGATCCGGAATTCGCTTCTGGACTTCAAGAAATCAAAGAAGTTTGTGGTGGCTTACAGTGAATTCTCCACGGAGAAAGCCTACTACCTGGCCTCGGTGGCCGACCGTTTCTACCTTAACCCGCAGGGCACCCTGGAACTGAACGGCCTTAGCTCAGAGGTCATGTTCTTCAAAGGCACCCTGGAGAAGCTGGATTTACAGCCTTATATCTTCAAGGTAGGAGAGTACAAGAGCGCCGTAGAACCGTTTATTCTGGACAAGATGAGCGAGCCCAGCCGTGAGCAGACCCAGTCATTCCTGAACTCCCTGAATAATTTCATGCTGAAAAACATTGCCGCCGCCCGTAACAAAAGCTTCGCTGATATCAAGAATATCTCAGATTCCATGCTGGTGCACAACGCAGATGATGCCTTACGCTTAGGAATGGTCACGCACCTGGGCTACTATGATGAAGCCACCGATTTCATGAAAAGCAAGGTTGGCGTGAAAAAAGACCAGGAACTGAAACTGGTGAACCTGGGCACCTACAAGAAAGCCGCCGACCCAGAGAAGAAAGAAGGTTCCTCTTCCAATAAAATAGCGGTGATCTACGCCTCCGGCGATATCATGGGCGGTGAAGGCGATGACGCATCCATTGGCAGCGAAGGCATGTCCAAAGCCATTAGAAAGGCCCGGTTAGATAAGAACGTGAAGGCCGTGGTGCTGCGCATTAACTCGCCGGGCGGAAGTTCCCTGGCCTCAGACGTGATCTGGCGCGAGGTGATGCTCACCAAGAAAGTAAAACCCGTGATTGCCTCTATGTCAGATGTGGCGGCCTCGGGCGGGTATTACATTGCCATGGCCTGTGATACCATTGTGGCGCACCCCACCACCATTACGGGCAGTATTGGCGTGTTCGGCATGATGGTCAACTCAGAGCACTTCCTCAAAAACAAACTGGGCATTACCACAGACCGCGTCAAGACCGGTAAATTCTCAGACGTGCCTACGGTGACCAGAGCCATGACGCCGTACGAGAAAATGCACATCCAGCGCGAGGTAGAGCGTATCTACGATGACTTTACCACCAAAGCCGCCCAATCCAGAAACATGCCGGTTGCCGAACTCCGGAAAGTAGCCTCGGGCCGCGTGTGGTCAGGCATTGAGGCCAAACAGCGCGGTCTGGTAGACGTGCTGGGCGGCATGGAAACAGCCATTGCCATTGCCGCCCAGAAAGCCAAGCTGAAAGAGGGCGACTACCGTCTGCGCCAGTTGCCCGCCCAGAAATCCTTCATGGACAACCTGTTCTCAGACACGCAGTCGCAGATAAAAGCGTATTCCCTGCAAAACGAATTAGGCGATATGTTGCCGTACTACCAGCAGTACAAACGCGTGCTGCAGATGCAGGGCATTCAGGCCCGTCTGCCGTATGAGATAGAGATTCAGTAAGCTGATAAATATTCACACTCGAATATTCACACTCGCGGGACGCGAGCGAGTGCTTTGTTATGGAAGCTGTTTAGAGTTTTTCATTAACCGGCATTTAAAGCAATTTCTCTGGGGCAAGTGTCCGGCTATACCTCTGGTTTTTAGGCTACTTTTATGAAAACAGGCCAAAAACAAGAGGCCGTTATTTGCACACTGCCGCAAGCATGCGCTTGTACCGCCGTTTTCAGGGTGTTTTTAGGAAAACAGACGCAAAACTCTAAACAGCTTCATGGTTAAATATGAGTTTCAAGGAGTGCCAAATAGTTATTTGTTAAGAAGAGACTGCCCGCAGGCAGTCTCTTCTGTTTTTACAGCTGGTGTAGAACCAGCTTTACCGTTTTTTTCTGAAATTGCCGCCTCCCCGAACCAACCTGTTTTAAGCCGGTTTTTCAGAAATCAGCCTCAAAACAGTTTACCTTTAACCAATGGACATAATGAAAACCCTGCAAGAAGCCGCCCAGTTTATCCGTGAGAAAACACACCAGTACCAGCCCGATTTCGGGATTGTGTTGGGTACCGGCCTGGGTGCTTTGGTGCAAGACCTACAGGTGGCGTTTAGCCTGAACTATTCAGATATTCCGCATTTTCCGGTTTCAACCGTAGAGAGCCACTCCGGTAAGCTCATCTTCGGAGAACTTGGTGGCCGCCCCGTGGTGGTCATGCAAGGGCGCTTCCACTACTATGAAGGCTACAGCATGGAGCAGGTGGTATTCCCCATCAGGGTCATGCAACGGTTGGGCGTTAAAAAGCTGTTCGTGAGCAACGCCGCCGGTGGCCTTGACCCCAATTTCAATACCTCAGACCTCATGGTCATCACTGACCACATCAACCTCCAACCCACCAACCCGCTCATCGGCAAAAACCTGGACGAACTGGGGCCACGTTTCCCAGACATGAGCGAACCCTACAGTGCACACATGGTGCAGCAAGCGCTGGATATTTCGCTCCAGCACGGGCTGAGCGTGAAAACCGGGGTGTACGCCAGCGTGCCGGGGCCCATGCTGGAAACCAAAGCCGAATATACCTACCTCAGAACCATTGGTGCCGATGCCGTGGGCATGAGCACCGTTCCCGAAGTGATTGCCGCCGTGCACCTGGGCCTGCCCGTCTTCGCCGTCTCCGTCATCACCGACCTCTGCTCGCCCGGCAACATCAAGAAAGTAGTGCTCCTGGATATTCTGGAAGCCGCCGCCAAAGCCGAGCCCCACATGACCCTGTTGATCAAGGAACTGATCAAACGGCAAGACTAGAAAGGAGTCCTGAGTTCTGAGTCTTGAGTTCTGAGTCTTGAGTTCTGAGTAGAGGACGAGTGATTTAAAGCTTCGAGTGTCTTTTTATTTTTCTCCTGGGAGCTCATCTTGTAGGGAACAAGGAAGTCCTTTCCTTGGCTTGTCCCCTGACAAGCCAAAGTATTTGAATGGCAGGCTTGAACGCTTTTCATCCGTCCTGTCGGGGGACAGGACGGATGAAAAGCGGAGGCACCTTTTGGTTTTGGAGTTGTCCGCTAAAACCCACGACATTTCACCTACTGGCACTTCTTGTTTTTCCCCTACAAGATGAGCTCCAAGGAGGGATAGGGGTGCTCTTTCCCTTAGACTGGAGGCTTTGGCAGTGCGGTAGCATGTATGCTACCGCAAATGGAGAGACGCGATACTTAAGGCATTTGCTGCCAAAGCTTTTTTCAATCCCTTGCTTTCTTTGCTGTTCGGGAGTTCTACTCCCGAACCTGCCTGCGGCGGAGTGGAACTCCGCCGCAGGCAGGTTCGGGCAGGTGTTGCAGAAGAAGGGGAGTGGAACTCCCCGGCAGTAAGCTTCCGGAGTGGAACTCCGAAAGAGCGGTTTTCGGAAAGCGTTTCAGGCTGATTTTAGGAAAATAGCCAGAAAACAAACGGGATTGCCCCTACTGGGGAACTGTGTTTTTCGCTTGTTTTTGCGAAAACAGACGAAACACACACCGAAAACCTTATTTGATGATGATCTCCTTTGTCTGGAAATTCAAATGGGTGAAGACCCCAAAGCCGCCGGAAACGGTTGATTTGATGGTGACGGGTTGGGCGAAAGGGTTGCCGTTGGCGCTGCGGGCATCTTCTACGCTACTCACAAACTCTGAATAGGCCTCTTCCATGTGAAACAGTTTGATGGTGAGGGTATCATTGCGGTCAAAGCGGTAGGTGGTGTTGTAGGTGATCTTTTTGCCGTTGCGCAGCCGGTCGTTCACCTCGGCGTCTAGCTGGCTGTCAGTCCCGCTGCTGTCTTTTTTGTGGGCCAGAAGCCGGTAGAAATTCTTTTGGGCCGGGTCATCCTGCCAGCGCACCAACAGGTAAGCTTCCTGGCTTTCCTTGGGTTTGTCATTGAATTTATAACCCACGCTGTCAATGGGCACAGGAGGCAGAACCGTGGTGGAGCCCACCAGTCTCCGTCCTTTGGCATCGGTGATCAGGAGTTTGAAGACATCGCCGGGCACGGCCCTTACCCTGCGGCGGTTGTAGTGGGTGTACACTTTCTGGTTTTCCGCATCCACCAGCAGGGTGTCTTCCAAGACCACCGGTGCCTCGTTGTTCTTGGTGATGGTCACGGTAGCGCCTTCTACCATGAGCGCCTCTGGGCCCGCAAAATAGCTGGAGGACTCCTGTAAGGCCAGTCTCATGGGTTCGCCGTTCACCAGGTAGCATTCCACCACCATCTGGGGCGGCAGGTTGGGCAACTTTACCTCAATCTCCTGCTCCATGTCACAGGATGACAGCAGGCCCATCAGTGCCAGTAAAAGCAGGAAAGGGCGGTAGCTTCGTTGTAAGTCCATCAGAATTTAAAGTTGTACGTAATGGAGGGGATTACCGGGAACAGAGAGACCTGTTTGGCCACAAACCCGGTGATCTCACTTGTTTCGTCTTCCCGTATGGTTTCAAAGAAGACAAAATACGGGTTGCGGCGGTTGTAGACATTGTACACGCTGAAGGTAAGGTCAGACGTGCCGCGCTTAGGCCGAAGTTTGTACACCAAGCCTATGTCCATTCGGTGGTAAGCCGCCAGGCGGAACGAGTTGCGCTCTGGGTACACCGGTATCACGGTATAGTCTTCGCCGGGCACATCCTGGAAGATAAAACGCTGCACCGGCAGGGAAAAGGCATTGCCGGTTCCGTACACAAAGGTGGCCGTGGCGTGAATGCGTTTGTTCACCTCCTGAATGGCTACCACCGAGAGATCATGCCGCCGGTCAAAGCGGGTGGGGAAGGTCTTGCCGTTGTTAATGTCTGGGAAGGTGCGGTTAGACCAGGAAAGGGTGTAGCCGATCCAGCCGGTGGTTTTGCCTTCTTTCTTTTCCACGTAAAACTCCTGGCCGTAGCTCTCGCCGGTACCAAACACAAATTCCTGCTCCAGCTCATTGTTCCCGAAGATCTGCGCGCCATCGCGTAAATCCAGTTGGCGGGTCATTTTCTTGTAATACGCCTCGGTGCTGAACAGGTATTTGTCTTTGTATAGTTTGGTAAGCCCCAGCGTGAACTGGTCAGAGCGTTGGGGCTTTACGCCGGGGCTGGACGGGTACCAGATATCGGTGGGAAGCGAGGCCCCGGTGTTGGAGATAAGGTGCACGTACTGAAACATGCGCGTGTAATTGGCCTTGAGGGTAAGCGTCTCAGAGAACCGGTAACTGGCGGCGGCGCGGGGCTCCAGGCCCAGAAAGTTCTTGCCGTCATTCAGGAAACCAGACAGGCGAAGGCCGTAGCTCAAAGTGAAAACCGGACTGAACGACCAGTCATCTGAGGCATACAGACCATATTCCTGCCCTCGGTAATCATTGCCGGCCCCCACGTTCACAGACCCGTCCTGGCTATCGGCTTCCAGCCGACCTACCGTAAACTGGTGGTCGGTGAGGGCCCCGCCAAACCGCAGGTGGTGTTTGTCTGAAGCGATGTATTCAAAATCTGACTTGAGGGTGAGGTCTGTGATGGTAGACGTGAGGCTGAACGAGAAGATATCCAGTTGGTTTTTGATCTCGTACTTGTAATTAGACGCCGAAAACGTGTTGTTTACGAAAAAACGGGGCGAGAACTGGTGCACCCAGCGTGCCGAGCCCACCCGGTTTCCCCAGTTGAAATTGAAGTCAAAGTTCTCATCGCCGAAGGTGAAAAAGTCGCGCCCGTAGTACCCGCTAATGAAAAGGCGGTCGTTGGGCCCCAGTTCAAAGCTGGCTTTGGCGTTGAAGTCATAGAAGTAATAATCTGGGATGGGGCTCCAGTCTGGGTCACTTTCCTGCGTTTTGTTGATCAGGCGGGTGAACACATCTACGTACGTGCGGCGGCCCGAGATCAGGAACGAGGACTTGTCTTTCTGAATGGGCCCTTCTACTGACAGGCGGGACGCAATCAACCCGATTCCGCCGGTCACGTCGTATTCCTTCCGGTTACCGTCGCGCAGTTTCACGTCCAGCACGCTGGAAAGCCTGCCGCCAAACTGGGCCGGAAAACCGCCTTTGTACAGTTCCACGCCCCGCACCGCATCTGGGTTGAACACGCTGAAGAACCCGAACAAGTGGCTGGGGTTGTACACCAACGCATCGTCTAAAAGCACCAGGTTCTGGTCAGAACTTCCGCCCCGCACAAACATCCCGCTGCTGCCCTCACCGCCACTCTGAATGCCGGGTTTTAGCTGTAAGGTCTTGATGATGTCCACTTCACCAAACAGTGCCGGTAACAGCTTCGCCTCCCGGGAAGAAAGCGTTTCCATGCTCATCTGCGGCGTGGTGAGGCGCTCCTGAAACGTGTTCCGCCCAGCTTCCACCACTACCTCGCCCAACTGGTTTGCGTTCTCCTGCAGTTCCACGTTCAGGCGGGTGTTTCTGGTGAGCACCACTTCCCTGGTCAAGGTATGGAACCCGATGTAGGAGAACTGAATCTGGTAAGTGCCCGGGGTCAGCGACAACGTGTAGGCCCCGTTGGTATTGGTCTCTACGCCGTTGGTAGTACCCGCCACCGCTACAGTAGCCCCAATCAGGGCTTCGCCGGTGGCCGCAGAACGCAGCGTACCACTAAGCGACACCCGGTTTTGCGCGTGGGCAAAAGTTATTGACAGGAAGCATAAAAGCAGGAAGAACAGAGTGAGTAGCCTGGTTACCGGCCACCGGCCAGGTAGGTATCTGTAGAAAAGATGCACGCTTGAGAGGTCAGATTTAAAACATAACGCCTAAACTACTCAGATGTTTTCAGCGAACCAGATTTACAGATACGGTTAGTACGCTGGCAAACAATAAAGTAGCCTTGGCAGGCTAGCTGAAAGATACTACAAAAACGTGAACTCGGGAACTGAGCGGTTCACTTAGCCGAAGAAGTACCATCTCACCGTCTCCCTGTTCTTCTTGCGTCCTGTCTGGGGGCAGGCCAAGGGAGCGGGCTTCTGGGTTTAGGCCCCGTTTTCCACAAAACAGCTTCAAAACGCGGAAAACACCCCGGCCGTTTCTGGGCTGTTTTGAAGAAAACAGCCCAGAAACGGCCGGGGTGTTTTCCTGTACTAGTAAAAAAAAGCCGTGCCCGTTTCTGGGGTGTTTTCTCAAAAACAGCCCAGAAACGGGCACGGCAGAAAGGAGAAAGCTTACAGGCTAGAGTACAGCCAGGCTTGTCTTAACGAGAGTTGCGCAGGCGTGGCCTTGGGGTCTGGCGTGAGCAGGTGAGAGACTGGTTCTTCGGCGGCAACCAGGTTGGCTTTCAGTTCTACCGGCTTTACGGTGCCGCTGGCGTCTTTCCGGCCTACGGTAATGGTGATAGGGCTGCCTTCTTGGCCGTTCATGACGTGTTTGTTAATCATGTCAGTAAAGTTGCGCAGGTTCAGGTCTTCGCCGTTGATCTGCCAGAGTTGGTCACCGGCCTTGTAGCCCATTTGCTTGCCGAACGCGTTCAGGTTCTCCACGCTGGCTATCATCAGGTGCCCGGAGGCCTGGTCATACCCAAGGGTAGGTCTGCCCAGCGAAATACGTCTCTGGGTGCCCTTTGGCTGGTACGTGATGCCCACCTTCCTGAATATTTCTGAGTACGGCAGTGGCTCATTGCCTTCTACGTGCCTACGGAAGAAATCTCTGATCTCTGGGAAGGTGAGCGCGGTGATTTTATCAAACAGCTCCTCGTCTCTGAACGACTTGTCCTTGCCGTAGGTCTGGCTCAGGTCTTTCATCAGGTTCCGGATGCCGTATTTCCCGTTGGAAAGCTCCCGCAACCTAATGTCCAGCGCCATACCAATAAGGGCTCCTTTCTGGTACACGTTGCCGTACTCTTTCTCGTGCTTGTCCAGCGCGCCTAAGCTGAGTTCAGTGAAAGAAAGAGCGTCATTGTACTGCTGTTTAGAGGCGATGATCTTGTTCCGCAACTCCGTCAGGAAATCAGGCAACTCCGTGAGTTTCTGGTTCACCTGCACGTGGTGCGCAAAGTATTCGGTCACGCCTTCGTACATCCAGAGGTGCTTGGACATCTTGGGGTTGCTGAAATCAAAATTCCCGATTTCCTCTGAATGAATGTTCAGCGGCGTCACAATGTGGAAGAACTCGTGCGCCGAGATATTCTGCACCTGCTCGGCCAGCATAGCGGGCGGCATCTCGGGGAAATAATACACCGAGGAATAGGAGTGCTCCAACGCGCCGTACGCGCCGGTGCGGTTCTGCTTGTTGTCAATGTAGATGAGGAACGCGTATTTGTCTACCGGCAAGGTGCCGCCCAGATAGGCTCTCTGCGCCTCCAGAATGGGTTTGATGTGCTCGGCCAGGTTCTTAGAGCGGGCTCCGCCCCCGGCGGCGTACGTGGAGATCAACACATCGGCGTTGCCTACTTTGAGCATGGCCGTGTCTGGGCGGCTGTACAGCATGGGCGCATCTACCAGGTCATTGTAGTTCTGCAGCAGGTACGTATCTGAGGTAGGCGTAGTGCTGGCAGTTCTAAGAGCAGTGGCCCCGTAAAAATCCTGCGGTTTGTTGACCGTGATCTGGTAAGGTGCCTTGGTCAGGTTCGCGAAATACCCGAAGAAGCCGTGCGTATTAATCAAGAACACCTTGCCTTCCTCAATGTCGGTGGCCGCTGGTTCAAACACAATGTCTTCTTTCTTGGGCGTGTCCCAGGTGTCATCAACCAGATAGGTTAGGCGGGCCAGCTTCTTGGCTTTCTTTATTTTCCAGGTGTTCTGGTCTAAGCGCTCTACGTCCAGTTTCTTGCCTTTTTTATCAAAGGCGTTGAAGTCAGAAACAAACTTCCCGAAATCATAGACGGCATAGGTACCCGGCACCATCTTGGGCATGTGGTACAGGACTTCGTCTTCCTTGAATTCTGGGGTGAGAAGCGTGACCTGTAATTTGTCGTCTTTTACCTGGGCCAGATCTACTGAGAAACGGTACGCAGGGGTGGCATGATTTTGCGCCAGCAGGGGGGAGTGCAGGAGAGCGGCGAACGCCAGCGCGGTCAAAGATTTTTTGAGCATATAATAGTTGTAAGTAGCGGTGGTTGCTTAGAAAACGAAAGTTAACGGGTTTAGGTGTCTTTTCACGAAGAAACCGGGGGTACCTCCCGTGAAGGGCTGTTTTGCCTACTTCTTAGTCGTAGCGGATGCCGAAAACTTACAGAATGGTTTTTGCCCTGTTTCTGGAAAAGAAGCCCTAAATCAGGCTATTCGCTCCGCAAAGACTTTACCGGGTTCAGAAGGGCGGCTTTGGCGGCCTGCAAGCTCACGGTAGCCACGGCAATGGCTAGAGAACCAACTCCGGCCATCAGGAAAAGCCACGGACTCAGGTTCACCTGATAGGCAAAATCCTGGAGCCAGTTCTTCATGCCGTACCAGGCCACCGGCGAGGCAATGAGAATAGCCAACAGCACCAACAGCGCAAAATCCTTTGACAGCAGCAGCACAATCTCCCCCACGGTGGAACCCAGCACCTTCCGGATCGCGATTTCCTTTGTGCGTTGTTCGGCGGTGAAAGAGGCTAGCCCAAACAAACCCAGACAGGCAATCAGGATGGTAAGTGCTGCGAAGTAGCCGAAAATGGTCAGCATCTTTTCCTCGGCCTGGTACTGCCGGTTGAAGTAATCATCCAGGAAAAAGTAGTCCATGGGGTGCTTGGGGGCAAAGGCATTCCACTTCTGTTCCAGGAAAGCCAGGGTATTTCCCAGGTGCTCCGGCCGGATTTTAGCCAGCAGGTACCCGTTTCCTTCCTTGATGGGAACAATCATCAACGGTTCAATGGGGTTGTGCAGCGAGGCGTAATTGAAGTTCTTGGCTACCCCAATCACCTTGGCGTCATAGTCGGTGACCTGCACCCGTTTGCCCAGGGGATTTTGCCAGCCCAGCCATTTGGCCCCCGCCTCGTTCACTAGCACGGCTCCCTTCGCATCAGAAGGAATCTCTTTCTGGAACGTACGGCCTTCTTTGAGTTCAATGCCCATCAGTTCCAAAGCATTGTAGCTCACAAACATCACGTTCATGGTCTTATCGGTTTCTGTGCCAAATTCGTCTTCCACCAGCATCAGCAATCGTGACAATTTTTCCCCCGGAATGTTGCCCGAGGTGGCAACCTGCAAAAGATTTGGGTTCTGGGTCAGTTCCTGCATGACCACCGGCAGACGATGCAAGGTAGCAGAGTCCACTTTGGGTACCTCAATGGCGACCACCTGCTCTTTGTTGAACCCCAGGTTTTTGTCTTTCAGGAACTGCAGCTGGCTGTAGACAACGGCGGTGCCGATGATTAAAACCAGGGAAATGGTGAACTGCACCACCACCAAAGACCGCCGAAGCCAGGCATTGCTGCTCCTGGGGTTCTTGTCAGATTTCAGGACTTCCGCCGGTTTAAACCCAGACAGAACGAAAGCCGGGTAGCTGCCCGCCACCAAACCCACAAACAACAGAATGACCAATACCAGCAAGGCAAAGTTGATATTGAGGAAAGAAGAGAGGGTAAATTCTTTGATGGTGAGTTGGTTGAAGACGGGCAACGATAGCTCTACCATAGCCAACGCCAAAACCAACCCCAACAGCGTGATTAAGATGGATTCTCCCAAAAACTGCCCAATAATCTGACTTCTATGCGCACCCACCACTTTCCTGAGGCCCACTTCCCGGGCGCGCTTGGCAGAGCGGGCGGTAGCCAGGTTCATGTAATTGATGCAGGCAATGAGCAGGATAAACACCGCCACCACCGAGAAAATGTACACGTACGAACGGCTCCCCGAGGGGCTAATATCGGTCTGGAAATCATTGCTGAGGTGAATCTGGGTAATAGGCTGCACGGACAGTTCCATGAACGCGGAAATCTGGTTTTCCTTCATCCAGGGCACCGCCCGCCGCTGCACCAAATCAGTTAGCTTTTGCTCAAAAGCGGGCAAAGAAGCGGGGTTGTGGAGGGTGAAATAGGTGTAATAGCTAAAGTGAATCCACTCGTTTTCCATAGCGGCAATGGTGGTGGCATCTTTCCCGGCCCGCTCTGCTTCATCATGGGTAACCATGGAAAAGAAGGCATTGGCTACAAGGTGGGAGTGCTTTTCGGGTTTGAAGACGCCGGTGACGGTATACTGGTTTTTGCTGAATTGCAGCGGTTTGCCCAAAGCTTGCTCCACTCCCCCGAAGTACTTCTGAGCCAGTTCCTCTGAAATCACAATGGTCTTGGGAGCCTTGAGCGCCGTGGCCGGGTCACCCGCTAAAAAGGTAAAAGGCACCACCTGGAAAAAGGTGCTATCGGCATAAAACAGGTGGTCTTCCAGGAATGGTTGCTGGTTTTTCCAAACCGTCTGCTTGCCAGCTTGGGCAAGGCGGGCTACTTTCTTCACCTCGGGAACCTCCCGCCGCAGGTGATCCGCCAAAGGTTTAGGGGACAGCGAAAAACGATCATCCGTACCATGGAAGTTCACGCGGCTCACCACCCGGTAAATGTGCCCGGCATTGGGGAAGTTGCGCTCATAGGTCAGCTCATGGCCCACGTACAGAAAAATAAGCAAGCACGCCGAAATGCCGGTGGCTAACCCGATGATGTTAATGGCCGAGTACGCTTTGTGGCGCAACAGGTTCCGCCAGGCTATTTTGAGGTAGTTCTTGAGCATTGCCTAAAAGTTCTGAGTCTATAGTTCTGAGTCTTAAGTTAGGGAAAGCGCGGGTTCGTTTTAAGCCTGTTTTGTCAAAAGTAGGTCTAAAATGGAAGGTTTTCATCGCTGACAATTCGGGCGGTGGTTCGGGTTCTTGTCTATCTGAATAATCCTGGAAGGTTGGCCCCAACTGCCCGCCCGCGTCAGTAGCAGAACTGAAAGGAACCTCAACTCAGGACTTAAGACTCAGAACTTTTTTAGTTTAGCATAGGTCTGTTTTGGTGCTGATTTGAGGAAAATAGCCTTAAAAGGGTGCTTTGTCAGCTTGGCTAAGAACCTGTATCACCATTGTCTGAACAAGTCAAATGAAGTGCCAAAAGAGGTAAGTTGTTGACTGATAGTTTGTTTTAAGTGAGGCTAAGCTTTGGTTTGCCTGAAAGTGCACGGTTCCGTACATTTATTCGTCTGTAAGCGTACACCGCTTCTACCTGAACTACTTTTTAGTTTAAGCTAAGTTTCTGAAAAACAGGCTGTAAACACGACTTGGGTAGTGGTTTGGCTAGTATGGCACCCTACTTGTGACTGCCCGGTATTCACCTTAGAACACCTTTGCCCATGAGCAAAATGACCTGCCGCATCTTGATTGTGGACGACCAGGAAGACATCCTTACCGCCGGACGCATTTTTCTGAAACAGCACTTCTCACTGGTGCGTACCGAGATCAATCCGCAGCGCCTGCCAGACTTGCTCCAGAAAGAGCCTTTTGATGTCATTCTGCTGGACATGAACTACACCGCCGGGGCCACCTCTAGCCGCGAGGGGCTGGAACTGTTGCAGAAAATCCTGGAAGTAGACCCGCAGGCGGTGGTGGTCATGATGACGGCCTACGGCGCTATTGACTTGGCCGTGCAGGCTCTGAAACTGGGGGCTACCGATTTTGTGGTGAAGCCCTGGCACAACGAGAAATTGCTGGCTACCATGATTTCAGCGGGTAAGCTGCGGCAGTCCACCTCAGAAGTACAGCACCTGCGCACGAAACAGCAACACCTGAACCAAACCTTGAACGAGCCCGGTGTGGAGTTGATAGGTTCTTCGCCCGCCATGCAGCGCGTGTACCAAACCCTGGAGAAAGTGGCCGCCACAGATGCCAACGTGCTCATTTTAGGCGAGAACGGCACCGGAAAAGAGGTAGCCGCCCGTTTGTTGCACCGCCTCTCGCTCCGCGCCAAAGAAGTGTTTATTCCCGTTGATTTAGGCGCCGTCACCGAAAGCTTGTTTGAGAGCGAACTGTTCGGGCACGTGAAAGGCTCCTTCACTGATGCCAAAGAAGACCGCGCCGGGCGCTTTGAAGTCGCCTCCGGCGGAACGCTGTTTCTGGACGAGATTGGCAATTTAAGTCTGCCCTTGCAGGCCAAATTATTGACGGCGTTGCAGAGCCGCGTGATCACCCCGGTGGGTTCTAACCGTCCCCGTCCGGTGAACATCCGGTTGGTAAGTGCTACCAACATGCCGCTGTACGAAATGGTGAAACAAGGCCGTTTCAGGCAAGATTTGCTGTACCGCATCAACACCGTTGAAATCCATCTGCCTCCGCTGCGTGAACGGAAAGAAGACATTCAGCCGCTGGCCGAGCATTTTCTGGCTTCTTTTTCCAAAAAGTACCAAAAACCCAATCTGCGCCTGGAGAAGCCGGTGCTGCTGAAGATGCTTAACTACTCCTGGCCGGGCAACATCCGGGAACTGGAGCATACCATAGAACGTGCCGTGATCATGTGCGAACCGGGCCAACTGCACCCCTCAGATGTGTACCTCGCGGAACCTTCGGCCCATGCTTCTGTCACGCTCGAAACAGAGGCTACCCTCGGGAATGTGGAGAAAACCCTGGTGCAGCAAGCCTTAATGAAGCACAACGGCAACATTACACACGCTTCTAAAGAACTGGGAATCACGCGCACCGCCTTGTACCGCCGGATAGAAAAGCATGGTCTATAAGTACTTCAATGTGCGGGTGGCGTTGCGGGTGGTACTGTTGTCGCTCACGCTCTTAGCGGCGTTGTACGTGGGGCTTCGGCATGCCTGGTACATCTCGTTGTTCTGCCTGTTGGTGTTGGCTCTAGGACAAATGCTGGCGTTGATTGAATACGTGCAGCGCACCAACCGCGACCTCATCCGTTTCCTGTCGGCCATCCGGCATTCAGATTTCACCCAGCGCTTTACCGTGGAAGGCGCGCCGGCGCAGTATCGCGAGCTGCACCGCATGTTCAATGACATCACGGGAGCCTTCGCCCGCATAAAAGCCGAAAAAGAGGTTCACCACCAGTATTTGCAGGGCGTAGTGGAACACCTGCGCATTGGGCTCATCACGTTTGACGCCGAGGGCCACGTGCAGCTCATGAACAAGGCCGCCCACCGCCTGCTGGATGTGCCTTTCCTGCAGAACCTGCATTCCATTGAGCGCCTTTACCCGGCCCTGGCCGAAGCGGCTTTTGCTGAACCCCACCACGAGGCCCGCCTGATTCGGTTGCGCCAGCTTACCGAGGAGGTGCTGTTGACCGTCCATGTGACGGTGTTGCGGCTCAAAGGGCAGGAAGTCAGGATTATGTCGTTTCAGAACATCCGCTCAGAGATGGAGGCGCAGGAACTGGAGTCCTGGAAAAAACTGATAAGCGTGCTCACCCACGAAATCATGAATTCGGTGACGCCCATCATCTCGCTTACTTCTTCTATCAGTGACCTGGTGCAGTCTGAGTTGACTCCTGTCACCCAGGCGGGGCATTTGGAGGAAGACACCATGGAAGACCTGCAACTGGGCTTGCGCACCATTGAAAAACGGACGCGCGGCATGCAGCACTTCGTGGAGAATTACCGCCGCCTGACCCGGGTACCGCCCCCGCATCTGGAGGAGTTATCGTTACAGGCCCTTTGCGGCCACGTGAGTCGTTTGGTGGAGCCTCAGATGAGAAGCAGGCAGATTCAGTTCACCGTTCAATTGCCAGAGGAACAACTGTGGCTTTCGGCCGATGCCGAGCAACTGGAACAGGTGCTATTGAACTTACTGAAAAACGCGATGGAAGCCTGTGAGGTAGTAGAGCAGCCTGTTGTCACCCTTCGGGCCGCTCTGGATCACAAGCTGCCGCATAAGGTGAGAATTGAGGTGATAGACAACGGCCCCGGTCTGGAAGCCGAGTCGCAGGAGCAGATCTTTATTCCTTTCTACACCACCAAACCCGAAGGCTCCGGCATTGGCCTCAGCTTATCGCGCCAGATTGTGCGGCAACACGGTGGTGTCCTCCATGCTTCTTCCATTCCCTACGTCCAGACTACCTTCCACCTGACCTTGCCGCTTATCTCTACCAAGGAGTTGGTAGGGGGTTAATTGCTGATGGTTAATAACCGACGTGACGCCATCTTGCCGGTGCGTGTCACGAGACTCTGCCCGCTCAAACGGCCTCGTAGTGCGCGCAGCTCCTACGAGTGTCTGCGCCCAATGCGGTTTCCGGCCCGTTTTCCCTAAAACAGACCTAAAACGCTTGTTTACGGCAGATGCTGCTGCACTACTTGGCTCAGTTGGTGCGCGGGCACCACGCCAGATTGCCGCCAGAGTTGCTTGCCCTGGTGGAACAGCAACAGCGTGGGAATTCCCTGTACCCGGTATTGCTGCGCCACCGCCGGGTTTTTGTCCACGTCAATCTTAATCACTTTCAGTTTCCCCTCGTATTGCCGCGCCACCTGTTGCAGAATGGGCGACATGGTTTTGCAGGGGCCGCACCAATCGGCGTAAAAGTCTACCAGCACCGGCATGCCCGGACTGTTGATGATTTCCTGGAAAGATTTCTTAGCCATGGCTATTACTTGGATGGTTCCTGCAAGTATACGGAAAAAGTCAATTATCGGTAAGGAAGCCTGCGTAAACTAACCGGTGCGTTTTAGGCGTTCTTTCGCGAAATAATGCCCAAAACAGCCCAGAGACAGGAACTTTACCGTCTGGCAAATCCTTACTAAAATGAAATTAACCAACAGCTCTACAACTTTGAAAACCATCTTTTTATCTATACTGCTGGCCATTTCTTCCTGGTTTTCCTCTTGCAAGGAATCTGAGGTAATGGAGCAGACCCCGGTGCAGCAAACCGAGAAAGACCTCTTGGTTTCTGCCGAGAAACTAACCACTATTCCGGCGGCCGGTTTAAAGGAGATTGCCGCCTCTAACGGCAGGTCTGAACTAGCGGCCCTGATTAAGTACGATGTGGATGTGTACCGCCTGATTTACCTGACGCAGTACAACGGGCAGGAAATTCAGGCTTCGGGGTTGATGGTGGTGCCTTTGAACATGACGGCACCGGCCCCCATCCTGAGCGCGCACCACGGCACCACCTTTGACCAGAAATATGCGCCCAGCAACTTCCAGGTAACGTCGTTGACGGGCTTTGAGCCGTTTGGGGCTGCCGGCTACCTCACCTTGGTGCCCGATTTTATTGGCTACGGCGTTTCCAAGCAGATTTTGCACCCGTACTATGACGCTAAACACTCCGGCACCGCCGTGGTGGACATGATTAAAGCAAGCAAATCTTTCTTCCAGAAGAACAGCATCAACGCCTCTGACCAATTGTTTCTGGCGGGTTACTCTGAAGGCGGCTACGTAACCTTGGCTACGCAGAAAGAGATTGAGGAACACCCAGAGCACGGCCTCACCGTGACTGCCTCGGGCGCAGGGGCAGGGGGCTACGACCTGGAGAACATGTTGGGGATGGTGTTAAGCGGAAAGCCCTATGAGTATCCGGCCAACCTGGCCTTCATCTTGCAGGCCTACAACAAAACCTACAACTGGAACCGTCCTTTAACTGATTTTTTCCAGGAGCCTTATGCCACCCGTATTCAGGAGTTGATAGACGGCACCCGTACCAGCAGTTCCATCAATAGTGCCCTGGCCAAAGAGCCGGCCAAGCTGTTCAACCCTACGTTCCTGACAGCCTTACGCGGTGATGGGGAGCAGGCTTTGAAAGCGGCCTTAAAAAGAAATAGCCTCAGCAGTTGGGTTCCTAAAAGCCCCACCCGCCTTTACCACGGCACGGCCGATATTATGGTGCCGTATGTTAATTCTGAGGTGACTTTTAACGCCATGAAAGCCGCCAATGCGCCTAACCTGAAGTTTATCCCGGTTCCGGGGGGCGGACACGGCAGCAGCCTGGAACCCATGATCAGAGATTTGATTCCCTGGATGGAAAGCCTGCGGAACCTGTAATCCTCAGCCCTTTTGTAAAAACTCCCCAGTCTTTTAGCTAAGGCTGGGGAGTTTTTTTGTGGCCCTCCCAAGCATCTTTAGAAACGGGGAGTGATTCCAGGGAGTTTTCGCGAAAACAAACCCAAAACAGAACCAGTGCTTTGTGTGTAGCTTTGGGAAAACCATTTCAGGTCTCATCCGGCAGTTTTCGTCTCCAAATGCGCTGCTTTTCCGTACGTCATTACAGATCATTTTAAACAATTGGCAAACCTACTGGTTGAAAGAGTATGCTGACGAATGCGGCGATAGTAATAGGAATCTTTGTCACGATGGAACTGGTGGCGTGGGCGGTGCACAAATACGTGTTGCACGGCTTTCTGTGGAGCATCCATAAGTCGCACCACACCAAGCACAACCATCTCTTTGAGCTCAATGATGTCTCCTTTGTGTTCTACGGGGTCATTGCGGCCCTGTGCTTTATCTACGGCACAGAAACGCTGGACTACCGTTTCTGGATTGGGGTGGGCATTTCGCTGTACGGCGCGGCTTACTTTCTGGTGCATGATCTGTTTATCCATCGGCGATTAAAGCTGTTCGGGAAAACGAGAAGCACCTACCTCCGGGCCCTGGACATAGCGCACAAAGTACACCACAAAGCCAAAGGGAAAGACAACTCAGAGTCCTTCGGAATGCTCTGGGTTCATCCTAAATTCTTTCGTATCGCCCGGAAGCGTTAACTTTACGTTTCGTTTCTAAACTCTCTCCTGTGGCGCATTACTCTATTAAAGAGTTAGAGCATTTGTCTGGCATAAAGGCCCATACGCTTCGTATCTGGGAACAGCGGTACCAACTGCTGGCCCCCAAACGAACCGCTACCAACATACGGTTCTATGACGACGCCGACCTTAAGAACCTGCTCAACGTGGCTTTGCTGTACCAGGAAGGGTATAAGATCTCCAAAATCGCCAACTTTACGCCAGAGCAGATTGCCCTTGAGGTCATCAAAGTAACGCAAGCCGATCTGGGCCAGGATCAGTTCATCAACCAACTGATTATTGCCATGGTTGAGCTGGACGAGGGCCTGTTTGAGCGGGCGCTGAGCCGGGCGGTGTTGCAACTGGGTTTCCCCCATTCTGTGCAGCAGGTTATTTACCCGTTCCTGAACAAAATAGGGCTGCTATGGCAGACGGGCAATATCACCCCCGCCCATGAGCATTTTATCAGCCAGCTCATCCGGCAGAAAATGCTGGTGGCCATTGACGGGCAGCGGCTGAACCCACTGCCAGATGCCCCCAAAATCCTGCTGTATCTCCCCGAGGGTGAATTGCACGAATTGTCTTTATTATACAGCCACTTCCAGTTCAGGGCGATGGGGTTCCGCACCCTGTACCTGGGGCAGCATTTGCCATTGGAAGACCTGGTTAAAGCCTCGCAGCAGTACCAGCCCCATTATCTTTGTTCGGTCTTCACTACCGCACCCACCCGCGAAGACGTGGAAGAATACCTGCGGCAAGTGCTCCAACAGTTACCAGACGTTCAGTTGCTACTCAGCGGCTACGTCTTGCACCCCCAGCCCCACAACTTGCCCCCAAGAGTCAGGTATTTTGAGACCCTGGAAGAGTTCGCGCAATGGCTCTCGGAGTGTAGGCTAGTGCCTGCCTGATCTGCTTTCGGGAGCATTATTTTTCTACATGCCCGTCCATACCCCTTTCTGCGCCAGTTTTCCAGAACCGGAGCGTATTTGCGCCTTCCTCTACGCAATCTAACACTCGCTCGCGGGACGCCAGCGAGTGGAGTCATTTCAAAGGACAGTCCAGCCTGTTTTCTTTGTTTTAGGCCTATTTCTATAAAACTGCCCCAAAACGAATAATCCTTGTACTTAGCACTTTAGTGCTGGTTTGTTTAAGGTTATGTTATGGCTGTTAAACAAAGTTTGTTTTACTAACTTTCTGTTTTCCTAGTTTACCGTGAACCCAGGAATTGAGAGAGGCTTTAATGCCAGCAAATATTACTCAGTTACGCCAAAGCACCTATTCAACGCAGATTCTCCTCTTAAGGGAAGAATCTGCGCTTAGCACGGCCATACGGGTGGGTAGTGAGCCAGACAATTCTTGAAGTGCCGTTAGTTTACAGTTTTATATCACCGTTTTTAGCTTGTTTTAGCAAAACCAGCCTGAAAACAGGGGGTAGAGGGGTGTTTCCTTCCCCAATTGCTGAAATGCTTTTGTAAATATTTTTTCAAGATTTGTTCAGCAAAAGTTAGCTATAGATTTCAGTAATTCGTATTATTGTTTAATGTTTGTTTTTAAACGTTAAACAAAATGACTGCACCAGAGTTTACTTCCATTGTGGAGCGCATGGCGCCTACCCTTCGTCCAGCTGCGTACAACCTGACCCGTGATAGTGATGATGCGAAGGATCTGGTGCAGGAGACTCTGCTGAAAGCCTTCGTGAACCGCGACCGGTTTAAGGCGGGCACCAACCTGAAAGCGTGGCTGTACACCATCATGCGCAACACGTTCATCAATCATTACAACAAGGTAACCAAGCGTTCCAGCTCCGTAGACACCAACGACTACATCCAGACGCACCCCGCAGATGACCGGATGATTGCCGTGAACGGCGCGTCTGGGGAATTCGCCCTCAAGGACATCTATGCCGCCATTGACCATCTGCCCGAGGAGCTGCGCACTCCTTTCATGATGTACTATGTGGGCTACAAGTACCTGGAGATTGCCGAGAAACTGAAACTGCCCATTGGCACCGTCAAGAACCGGATTCACCTGGCCCGCAAAGAATTGAAGCAGGAACTGAAAGGATACGACTACGCCGATTAACGTTTAATTTCTTCAATAGGATTATAAAAGGTTCAAAGCTGGATTATGCTTAAAAAAGAATGTATCTTGTTTCGGTCATTAACCAGTTTTGCCAGTATAAGTACCTACAACAAGATTGTCCATTCATTTTGATGCTATCCACATGCAGGGTCTTCCCAGAAAAAAAGTAATTGTCATTGGGGCCGGGTTTGCCGGGCTAGCGGCCGCCGCCAGTATGGCGCAGGCCGGGTATGCAGTTACCCTGTTGGAGAAGAACGAAGTGGCCGGTGGGCGGGCGCGCTTATTCAAAGCCGAGGGCTTCACCTTTGACATGGGCCCCAGCTGGTACTGGATGCCCGACGTTTTTGAGCAGTTTTTCCAGAAATTCGGCAAAACCACCGCAGATTACTACCGCCTGGAACGCCTTGACCCTTCTTACCAGGTCTTGTATGGACGGCAGGATGTCATGGAGTTGCCCGCGGGCATGCCTGAGTTGGAGGCGCTGTTTGAATCACTGGAACCAGGGTCGGCGGCGAGACTGCGCACGTTTCTCAAGCAGGCTGCTTATAAATACGAGGTAGGCATCAATAACCTGGTGTACAAACCCAGCCGCTCGTTCTCAGAGTTTCTGGACGTGAAGCTGCTGGTAGATGTGCTGCGGCTGGATGTCTTCCAATCCATGCACAAGCACGTGCGCAAGTACTTCAAGCACCCAAGATTGATTCAGTTGATGGAGTTTCCCATCCTGTTTTTAGGAGCCTTGCCCCAGAACACGCCCGCGCTGTATAGCCTCATGAATTACGCCGATATATCGCTGGGCACTTGGTACCCCATGGGCGGCATGCACCAGATAGTGGAGGGCATGGTGGCCCTGGCGCAGGAACAGGGCGTGGACATACGGTTAGGCGAGGAAGTGGAAAGGCTGGAGTTGCAGAACGGCGCCATCACCCAAGTCATCACGGCAAAAGGCGCGTACGTAGCCGACGTGGTCATTGGCGGTTCTGATTACCACCACCTGGAGACCAAACTGCTGCCCCAGGAATCCCGCAGTTATACAGACAAGTACTGGGACTCCCGCGTTATGGCACCATCGTCACTTATTTTTTACCTGGGGGTAGATAAAAAGCTAGACGGGCTACGCCACCATAACCTGTTCTTTGACGAAGATTTCGGGCCGCACGCCCATGAGATTTACACGCAACCGGCCTGGCCCAAGAAACCGCTGTTCTACGTGTCGGTGCCGTCCAAAACAGATCCAACGGTAGCGCCGGAAGGGAAGGAGAACCTGTTTATCCTCATTCCGGTGGCCCCGGACTTGCCGGACACCCAGGAAACCAGGGAGCGCTATTACCACATGGTCATGGACAGGCTGGAGCAGATCATTGGGCAGGAAATCCGGAGCCATGTCATATATAAGCGCAGCTACGCGCATAAAGATTTCATAAAAGATTACCACGCCTTTAAAGGCAATGCCTACGGACTGGCCAATACGCTGTTACAGACGGCGGTACTGAAACCCAGCCTGAAAAGCAAGAAAGTCCGCAACTTGTATTATACCGGTCAACTGACCGTTCCCGGCCCCGGTGTGCCGCCTTCCCTCATCTCGGGGCAGGTAGTGGCCGCCGAGGTCTTGAAAGAATTCGCCCCGCAGGAAACCACCCTAACGCTATGACCAAGATTTCAGCGCCCATGACCCTGTTTGACAACACCACGCTGGAATGCAGTAAACTCATTACGCAGCGCTACAGCACGTCTTTTACGTTGGGCATTAAAACGCTGCACCCCCGGTTCCATGATCCCATTTACGCCATCTACGGGTTTGTGCGCTTCGCCGATGAGATTGTGGATACGTTCCACACGTATGATAGGGCTGGTTTGCTGGAGCGTTTCCGGCAGGAGACGTACCAGGCCCTGGAGGAGAAAATCAGCCTGAACCCGGTGCTGCACGCCTTCCAGATGGTGGTGAACCAGTACCGCATTGATCGGGAGTTCATTGACGCCTTCCTGCACAGCATGGAGATGGATCTGTTTGACCAGAAGTACAACTGTGATCTGTACGAGGAATACATCTACGGCTCGGCCGAAGTGGTGGGGCTCATGTGCCTGCGCGTTTTCTGCGAGGAAGACGAGGCCATGTTCAATCGCCTGAAATCCTCGGCCTGTTCTTTGGGGGCGGCGTTCCAGAAAGTGAATTTTTTGAGAGACATCCGCAGCGATTTTCAGGATAGGGGCCGCGTGTATTTCCCGCAGGTAGATTTCCGGTCGTTCTGCAACAAAGATAAGGAAGAGATTGAGCGTGACATCCAGCAGGATTTTGATGATGCCTATAAAGGAATCATCGCCTTGCCCAAGGGGGCCCAACTGGGGGTTTACCTGGCCTACATCTATTATTTGAAGCTATTCAAGAAAATTAAACAGCTGCCCGCCGCCCAAATTTTGGCAGAACGCGTAAGAGTGCCTGATAATACGAAGTTGGCTTTGCTATTAAGTTCGTATATTAGGTACCAGTTTAATACCATGTAATGCAGATAATCGCTACGCTTCTTTCCTTCTGTTTCTTTCTGCTGGCGTTTCAGCAGAAGTCAGATCCGTATTCCCATACTTCTCTGTTGAACTATTACCAGACGGCCACCAAGAGCGAAGAGACGGCAGCGCGGTTTATGGCGCTCATGGACAAGTACCAGGGAAAAGACCCGCTTAAGCTGGGGTACAAGGCTGTTTCGCACGCCCTTATGGCCAAACACGTCTGGAGCCCCTATGCCAAGCTGAAATACCTGCGCCAGTCTTCTGAGATTTTTGAGGAGGCGGTGGCTTTAGATAAACTAGACCCCGAGGTACGTTTCCTTCGTTTTTCCATTGAGCACTACATACCCCGGTACCTGAACATGAGCAGCCATTTAGAGGATGATAAAAGGGTTTTCATGGCCGCCATCTTAAAACATCCGCGCTCCGGCATCTCGGCCGAAACCGTGAAGATCATGCGGGATTTCCTGCTGCGCAAAGACTTGCTCTCTGCGCAGGAGCAACAACAGGTGGCAAATCTCAGCCTGTAAACATTTGCTCTCTGTAGCTGCTGTTTACATAGGTTTTAGAGTAAAAAGCAGGAGTACGCACAAACAATCTGGTAGAAGAACTTGTTTAGAGGTTATGCGTCAGCTACAGGTACATATTGATTCAAGTTCAGGCTTTTGCTTCGGGGTAATCTATGCGATTCAGATGGCCGAAGACCTTTTGGAGGAACAGGGTTACCTGTATTGTCTGGGCGATATTGTGCACAACGATGTAGAGGTGGAACGCCTGCAGAAAAAAGGGTTGCGCATTATCAACTATGAAGCGCTCAGTACCCTGCGCGATGAATGTGTGCTCATCAGGGCGCACGGCGAGCCGCCGTCTACCTACCAGATCGCCATGGAAAATAACCTGACCCTGGTAGATGCCTCTTGCCCCGTGGTGCTGAAACTGCAGAACCGCATCAAGACCTCCTTTGACAAAAAAGACCAGATCTTTATCTACGGCAAGCACGGCCACGCCGAAGTATTGGGTCTGTTGGGCCAGACCAACAACGAAGCGGTCGTGTTCGAGAACCTGGATGAGTTGCTCCGCCACGAACTGCCCCAGAACATTACGCTCTACAGCCAAACCACCAAAAGCACCGACAGCTTTTACCGCATTAAAAACGAACTGGAAACCCGCGGCTATTCCGTAGCAGCCAACGACACCATCTGCCGCCAGGTGTCTAACCGCGACAAGGAGCTGCGGCGCTTCGCCCAACGGTTCGACAAGATTGTGTTCGTCTCCGGTACCAAGTCGTCTAACGGGCGGGTCTTGTACCAGGTCTGCAAAGACACCAACCCCAATACCTACTTCGTGTCTATGGTAGAAGAACTCAACCCCGAGTGGTTTGAGGCCGGAAACACCATTGGCATCTGCGGCGCCACCTCCACGCCCATGTGGCTCATGGAAGAAGTGCGGGATGCCTTGTTGACGTTTTAGGGGTAAGTATCAAGTTTCAGGTATCAGGTATCAAGATAGAGATTGGAGAAGATGCCTGGTTTTTGGCCTTTGGGGTAAACCTACTATAGCGCAGATTTACTTCCGTGACGTGTTGCAGTTCGTTAGTCACGGAAGTAAATCTGCGCCATAGAAAGATAACATTACGTTGTCTTTCTCCCTTGTTGGTGTTCTCACCCTAGCCGTCTGGCTAAGGAGAAGCGGGGGCATTTCCCCTTGCACAAGTACCTCGTTACAGGGTGACGAGGCTACATGGCCGGTTATTCCGTAGCGACGTTACACGGTAACGTCGTACACATTCCTGCGTTATGGTGTTATCACCACCAAGTACTTGTAAGAACAGTCCCTGCGCTTATCAAACAGAGTGATCACAAAGAGTGGTACCTTCGTAAGTATAGGATCATCAGAGTAAATCCGTTTTGAGCCAGTTTTTCAAAAAACATACCGGAATCATCATTGCCATCACCATTCTGCTGACCTGGGGGAGTGTGCTCTGGTTTCTGCTGCACTGGGAAGTCAACTTTTCTTCGCCGCTAACTTACCTGGCGATGCTGGGGATGACGCATCTGTACACAGGCCTTTTCATTACCGCCCATGATGCCATGCACGGCGTGGTTGCGCCTGGTAACAAGAAGCTGAACACGTTCATTGGCACCTTTTGCGCAGGGTTGTTTGCCTACAACTACTACGGCCGGCTTTACCCCAAACACCACCTGCACCACCGCCACGTGGCCACCGACCAAGACCCCGACTACCACGGCGGCAACTTCTTTCTGTGGTTCTTCAGCTTCGCGCGGCAGTACATCACAGTGGTGCAGGTGCTGCTCATGGCGGGTACCTATCATCTGCTGCAACTCTGGTTCCCTATGGAGAACATCATTCTGTTTTGGATGGTACCGGCGGTGATGGCTACTTTTCAGCTATTCTACTTCGGGACGTACCTACCCCACCGGGGCGAGCACGACCAGGACAACCGGCATAAATCTTCTACCCAAGGCAGAAACCACCTGTGGGCTTTTATCAGCTGTTATTTCTTCGGATACCATTATGAACACCATGACAAACCGTATTTGCCCTGGTGGAAGCTTTATCAGGAGAAAGACCGGTTGGTAAAAGGGCAACAATCGTTTTGAGCCTATTTTAAGGAAAACAGGCCAGAAAAGGAAAGCCGCTTTAAGAGAGACATCCTTCACTTTAAGCGGCTTTTATATGATAAAAGACCAACAGTAAATGCTCATCCTCCTGAAGAATACTGTGGGCGTACTAGACAGGCTCTGAACAAGCGCTACTACCGTTCGCTGCCAAGATTCTTTCAGGAGGACAAAGTGTATGTGCTAATGTGAAAAGAAGCATTACTTTACCACATACACATTGTCCCTCGGGTTAGAATCTGGCACATAGGTGCCTTTCAGTTCCAACTTTTTGACGACTTTCTCGGGTTTGAAATCTACCTGAACCGAAGTGTTTCCAGTCTCCCACACAGACACGTTACGATGGATTTTGGAGGTGGTATTATCAGCGTAGGTGATTACCAGCTCTACCGGGACGGGTTTGGTGCCTTTGGCCTGCACGGTGACTTGGTACTGCCCGGCTTGCTGCTGTACGTTGGCAATGGCTAGGTCAGGGTAGCCTTCGTCAAAGAACCAGCGTTTCCAGAACCAGTTGAGGTTGCGGCCCGCGCCAGCGTTCATGGCATTGAAGAAGTCCCAGGGCAGGGGGTGTTTGCCGTTCCATTGCCGGATGTAGTGGTGCAAAGCTTTGGTGAAAAGCGCATCGCCCAGCATCTGTTTTACATACAGGTAACCCAGGGCCGGTTTAGGGTAGGAATTCAGGAAGAAAGGTGCGCCGTTCTGTTGCGTGGTCAAGGTCATGATGGGCATATCGGCCTCGGTGGCGGCCATCTGGGCATAGGGGGCCACGCCGTAATCATCTACTAGGGTAGGTTCAATGATGGAAGAGATAATCCATTCGCCAAGAGTGGCCCAGCCTTCGTCCATCCAGCCGTACTTGGTTTCGTTGGTGCCCATGTAGAACGGGAACATGGTGTGGAAGATCTCATGGTCAGTGAGGGTGATGGCGTCCTCGCGGGTTTTCACGGGATTGTCGTTCACCATCATGGGGTATTCCATCTGGTCCAGCCCATCAAATACGGTTTCGTGGGAGTAGGGGAAGGGCCATTGGGGGAACGTGTAGCTCATGGCCTCCACGGTTTTGCGGGCAAAATGGATGACTTCCTCAAAATCATGGTGGGCGGGGTTGTAGGCCACATCTACGCGGGTGCGACGTTTGGTTTTGGGGTCTACCACCAGGCTGGAGGAGTTCCAGAGGTAATGGTCTGAGGTCGCGAACGCAAAATCCACCACGTTGTCTGCCTGGAATTTCCAGGTGTTGCGGGCGTTCTGGGCGGTGATGCCCTGGCGCTTCAGGTCGTCTTTGTCAATAATGGCGATGATGGCGTCTTTCTTTTCGGCATTCTCCAGGCGCTTGGCGTATTTCTTCGTGAGCACTTCCGAGGCATTTTTCAAATCACCGGTGGCCCATACCACAAAGTTCTTCGGAACGGTAATCTCGGTGTTGAAGGAGCAGAAATCGTTGTAAAACTCAGCAGGCCCCAGGTACGGTATTCGGTTCCAGCCGTCCACATCGTCATACACGGCAATGCGCGGAAAGAAATAGGCCACGAACGCCGCACCCAATGAGTCTACCTGCCCGGTGCGCATGTGCGAACCGGCGTTTAGGATGTAGTTGTAGGCGATGGAGAATTTCGCCTTCTGTTTGGGCGGAATAGGTTTGACGCGGAGGGTGAGATTAGTGGCATCAATGCGGAGTTTCTGTACCTCCTGCGGTTCCTGGTTCACGCTGAAGCGCTCAATCTGCACGCCTTCACTCACATCCTCGGGGGCAATGCCGCTGGCCCGGGGCGCTCCTTTCTGGTACAGGTTGGGGTAGAGTTTGAAGACAATCTGCTTGAGCGTATCGGGGCTGTTGTTGGTGTAGTCAATGTCTACGGTTCCGGCCAGTTTTCGGGAAAATGGGTCAAAATCAATCTTGATGGTGTAGTCGGCGGTATTTTGCCAGTAGCTTTTGCCGGGAGAACCGTCCTGGCTTCGGGTGCCTTTCTGGTAAGCGGCCGCGATGTTGCGGGGCATGGGCAGTTGCTGCTGGGCGAAGGCGCTGGTGCTCAACGCCAGCAAAGCACAAAGAAGGAGTTGTTTTGGGGTTCGCATTCAGTGGAAAGTAGCAGGTAAGAACGTCACGCTAAAGGTAAGGGCTTTCTCGCACCGGCCGTTGTAACTCAAGTGATTTTCCTTTGGGCCGATGAAAAGAAAAATGGATTTGGGCCTGTTTTCGCCAAAACAGGCCCAAATCCATTTACTTACCGGTTTGTGGGGCATGCCAGGCCCAAAAATGATGGTTTCATTGTCATACTTTTGAGTTGAATGGCATGTGAACCGAACATGAAATGATAGGTGAATTTGAGAGAGAGCTGATTTCCCATTGACCCATTTAAGTAACAGGACAAATCAAGCTATCTCTTCCCCTGGCAAGAGGGAAAAATAGATAAGTACGCGAGTATGCGGACAAAATTGGTTTGACTTGCTTTTCTTGTTGTCCTGCTGCTTAGCAACTGTTTCTAGCCTGTTTTTGAAAAAAGAGGCGATAAATAGAGACAGCTAAAAACAAAAAAGCCTGCTGGAAGGCAGGCTTTTTAAGATAGGAGGTAAGCTAAACATTAGTGAACAGCGTCTTTCTTGCAGCAGGCATCCAGACGGTCGTAGGCACGTGGGGTGGCCGGAGAGTTATCGGCATCGTAGCCCAGTTCGTTCACGGCTTTCTTGATTTTGTCAAGAGACGTTTTCTCGCCGTTGTAAGATACGGTCAGTACTTTAGAGTCTACATCCAGGGTGGCTTTGTTCACGCCTTTCTCATAGGCCAAGCCTTTTTCAAGCGTGGCTTTGCACATGCCGCACACCGCCGAGGTTTTGATTTTCACTTCTTCACCTTTCTTGCCGCCCTGCGCAAAGCCAACAGAGGCCAAACCGGTAAGTACCAAAGAGAGCATCCAGATTTTAAGAGTTTTCATGGTTGAATTTTAAAAGTTAAGTTATGGGTTAAAAGTAAATTTCTTGCTGAGGGATTACCGCCTGTTTTACCAAAATCAGGCCAAAAACGCCGCTTGCTTTAGTTGTCAGTTGTTAGTTTTCAGTTGTTAGATTGAAGCGTTTTGTATAGGGGCTCATTTCATAAAAAGAGCCCCTATACAAGAGTACATTTCTGTGCTTAGAGGCTGAGAAGACCTAAGCTAGGTTCTTGCTCTTCTCAGCAGAGAGTTCTAACAACTGACAACTAATAACTAACAACTATTTCAAAGTAAACCGAAGACCAGCGTAAATCACCCGGCCAATCACCGGAGCCCACACCATACTGGCGTCAAATTCCTGGCTGAAAGGCCGGTCAGCAGCGATAATCGGGTTCTTTTGTTTGTGATCCAACAGGTTCTCGCCGCCCAGGTACACTTCCCAGCGTTTGAAGGCCCGGGTAATCTGTCCATTAAACACCGCGTACGGGTGAACAGTTCGCGTCATGATGGCGCTTTCGTGCTGATTCATGTCATGCTCCATGGAAGGTACCAGCCTTGTGCCGAACCACTGGGCCGTCAAATCGGCGCGCCACTTGTCGAAAGGTGTCGCGAAGCCCAGGTTCAGGAAGGCGCGGTGGTTTGGGATGAACGGCCGCTGCAACAGTTCACCGTTATAGGTGGTGCGCACGTCAAAGTACTTGTAGGCCGCCTTCATATCCAGCATGGAAGTCAACTCATACTGCACCTCGGCCTGGAAGCTTTTGGAGAAAGACCGACCGTTCAGGTTGGTGAACGTAATCTGGTACGGGCTGCTGTACATGTCCGGCACTACCTGGTTCTGGAAGGTGGTGTAGTAGTAGTCCGTGATAAAGGCCCCTTTGCGTTCGCCTACCTCAAAGTACTGCGTGAAGCTGCCGCCCAGGTTCCAGGCTTTCTCGGGTTGCAGGTTATTCTGGAAATAGAACGCCCGGTTGCTGATGAGTGAGGCCACGTTTTCGGCAATAGGATTGGCGACCCTGAAGCCTTTTCCGGCTGCCAGACGCAAAATGGAATTCGGATTAAAGTCATATTTCACGTTGAAACGGGGCGTGTACACCCAGCCGTACAGATTATGATGGTCGGCCCGAACCCCGCCTACCAAAGTCAGATTGGTGCTGTTTTGGTAAATGTACTCGAAAAACGCCCCCGGCACCCGCTCTTTCCGGCTCAGGCGCTGCCCGGCCAGGTTTTCCTGAAAGTCCTCGTACTGGTAGCTTACCCCGGTTTTGTAGGTGTGGGCCGTATTGCCAAACGCCGACTGGAAAATCAAATTCGCCAGACCGCTGTTCTGGTACCCGTCATACGTTCTGGGGCCATAATGCGAGTCAAAATCATGGCGGGCCGCTGATAAAATCAACCCGATGCTCTGGTACGGCTTGTTCTTGAAGGTGTAAGACGTCTTGGAGAAGCCGCTCACGCGTTCCGTCTCCGACTCGGTGCCATAGAAACTGCCCTCCTCCTGCGGCATGCCTGAGCGATAACCCACTTGTCCGCCGGTGCGGGTTTCGCTGAGCGCCTGCACGCCTATTTCAGCTACCCATTGCTTGCCGGTATCGTATCTCCACTTGTTGAACGCGTTGTAATGCTTGCCCAGCGGTAAGTCCAGGAAACCGTCCTTGTTGTTGTCCACCCGGTGGTTCAGCTGGTCGGTGTGCAGCATGAGCACGGTGCTCAGTTTGGGCGTGAGGGTAAACGAGGTGTTCACGTTGGCATCCCACTTGGCCAGGCTGTTGCCGTAGAGGTTCACCAACAGTTTATCCGTTTTCTCCGGGTCTTTCAGCCGCACGTTCACCTGGCCCGAGATAGACTCATAGCCATTCAGCACCGAACCGGTGCCTTTGATAATGTCAATGGCGTCAATATAAGTACCAGACAGGTAGTTCAAACGATAAGGCGTCGCCAAACCGCGCAAGGCCGGTACGTTATCGGTCGTCATCAAAGTATAAGCACCATCCAGGCCCAGCATCTGAATCTGCTTCGCGCCGGAAACCGCATCTGAGGTGGAAACTTCCACCGAGGCGTTCGTCTCAAAGCTTTCGGCCAGGTTACAGCACGCTGACTTGGTTAAGTCCATGGCGGTGATGACCTGTGAGTTGGTAGGAGTGAGGGCCGAATACCGGTCTTGCTTGCCGGTAATGGTCACTTCCTGAATAGCGGTAGCAGACCGCAACTGCACTACTATATGCGCGCGGCCCTGCACCTGCACGGTATCTGGTTTGTAGCCGATGTAGGAGATCAGAACGGCGGTTTCGCCGCTGGGAGCCGGAGATAAGGTGAAATGCCCGTTGGCATCGGTGCTGGTGGCTTGGCTGGTACCCAACCAGATAACGGAGGCGCCAATAAGCGGGGTGGAATTAGCCGCATCTATCACGCGGCCAGCAAGCGTTTGGGCCATTCCCAGGAAAGGGAGCAGGAGCCCTGTTAAAGTCAAAGCGAATACTGCCTGACGTTTAGAAGATAACATGGGTTGGTTTCATTTAAGTATAACATCTGTTCTGGGGCAGAAGCACAGGAACTGGCTTCGGCTAGGCGAAGAGATGAAAATCTTAAATGTTCAGGATGTGCAGACGATGCAGCAGGTCTCGGCCCGCCAAGGGGGGCGAGGTATCAGAGTAATTAGGCCAGGAACCTTCAACCGTTGTAAGTACTACCGTGGGAAGAAGGAAAACCGAGGTTAAGGCGGGTGGAAGCGCCATTAATTCCAACTTGCTGAGTTTCAGCGTGGAAGGGATGTCCAGTTTGTGGTGGGTGGTGAAAACGGAGCAGCAAGGGGTCTTGTCTACCTGGGTAGTTCCTTCGGGGCAGGCGGGTTTCTTCTTGGCTTCGCAGCAACCCATCGCCTCCATTTCCTGGGCCGCGTCCTGAGAAGGAGCCATCCCCAACATTGCACAAAACCGCTGTGTAGCCGCCATCCCAACGGAACCCGTCAGGAGGCTAAAAGCCAGCGTTAAGAGCACAATATGTCTGAGTTTCCCTCTCATGCTGCAAAGATATGGAATTTTGAACCACTTTCCTCCACCTTCTTACCACCAGTGTTTTCTGAATGTTGTAAAAGGTGTTGAAATTAGATAATCTGCTTTAATTCAAGTAATTGCGTAAGTATTCACGTGTTATTTAGCAAATATATTAGAAACGTTATCCAAAACTTATCCCAAAGTGGCGGGGAAAAATGTGGATAATGTGCATAAGTGGGGTGGATAACCATGATTTATCCACAAAGTGGGAAAAAGTGGGAGAGGGTGGTTGACTTTGCCTCGCCCTTTAGTACTTTTGCTTTGTACCAAAGACTGTCGTCACTGCACCCTCCACCATGAATTTTCTCTCCGGCGAATACGAATGTAAGCTAGACCCGAAGGGAAGATTGGTGCTGCCTGCCAAAATCAAATCCAACCTGCCCGATGATTGCGGAAATCAGGTGGTGTTGACCCGCGGGTTTGAGCCTTGTCTGGTGTTGTACCCCAGAACGGAGTGGAAAACGATTTATGACCGGGTGGCGGGCCTGAACGAGTTCAATGAGGAATACCGGCATTTCCAGCGGAATTTTTTCCGGGGGAACACCGAAATTGAACTGGATGCCGCCGGACGTTTCATCTTGCCGCGCACCATGGTACGGTACGCCGAGATTGAGAAAGACGCCATTGTGGTAGGCCTGGGGAACCGGGTAGAAATCTGGAACCCAGACAAATACGACGCATTTTTAATTAAGGACCAGCAGAATTTCTCGCAACTGGCGCAGAAGTTCCTCGGTGACCAACCGAGCTTACCCCCAATAGAATAAAAGCTTATGCAGTACCACCAGCCCGTTTTGTTGCAGGAATCGGTAGATGCGTTGGCCATAAAACCCGGCGGCATTTATGTAGACGTCACCTTTGGCGGTGGCGGCCACTCGGCGCATATCTTAACCCAGATGCAGGGCGGGCAACTCTACTCCTTTGACCAGGACACCGATGCCGAAAAACAGGCCGAAAAGCTGATTTCTGATAAATTCACGTTTGTCAAAGCCAACTTCCGGTACCTCAAGAAATACCTGCGCCTCTACGGGGTACGCCAGGTAGACGGCATCTTGGCCGATTTAGGCGTTTCTTCCCACCAGTTCAATACCGCCGAGCGCGGCTTCTCTACCCGTTTTGACGGCCCACTGGACATGCGCATGGACAAGGAGGCTCCCTTATCTGCCCAACAAGTGATAATGGAATACTCAGAAGAGCAACTGCACCGCATCTTTGGGTTATATGGCGAGGTGAAGAACGCTAAAACGTTGGCGCGGGAACTGGTATCGGCTCGGAACGTGCAAACCATAGAGACCATCGCTGATTTCAAGCAGGCCATTGCCGGCTGCACGCCCCGCGGAAAAGAAAACAAGTACCTGGCCCAGGTGTTTCAGGCGCTTCGCATAGAAGTGAACGATGAACTGAAAGCCCTAGAGGAAATGCTGGAGCAAGCCGTAGAGGTTCTGAAGCCTGGCGGAAGATTATCTGTGATTTCCTATCATTCTTTAGAAGACCGTTTGGTGAAGAATTATATTTCCAAAGGCAAGTTTTTTGGGGAAGTGGAAAAAGACTTCTTCGGGAATGAAATCAAGCCTCTAGATTCTGTGACCCGCAAACCCATTGTGCCGGGTGCGCTTGAGTTACAGGAAAATAACCGCTCCCGCAGTGCCAAGCTGCGGGTGGCGCAGAAAAGAGAGACACCTGAATCGTCAAAGAAGTAGAAAGATAGAAGGGAAGCAGCACATTTAACGATTTAACCATGGCAGTCAATACCGTACGTCCACCAGTGAATCGGCCGAAGGCAAACACCCAGCGGGAAGTGCCTAAGGTAGAGAAACCACGTCCGGCCCGCCCGCCGCGCCAGAAGGGTACCAGTTTGTTTGAACTGTTAGACCGCTACACCAAAGTAGACTGGTTCTTTGCCGAAGGTTTGCCCGTGAGGTACTTGCCCAAGGTGCTTTTCCTGATGGGCGTGACCTTGTTTTACATCGGCAACACGCACTACGCCGACCGCACCCTGCGGCGTATTGATAAAACCAAAGCCGATACCGAAGACCTTCGCGCCGACTATACCACGCTGAAATCTGAGTACATGGAGGCGAGCAAGCAGTCTGAGGTGGCCCGCAACGTGGCGCCCCTTGGCCTGATGGAAAGTTCTACCCCACCCATTCAAGTAGTTCTCAAGAAAGATGAATATTAAGAAGTCCATCGTTACGCGCGTGCGGGTGGCTTTTTTGGCCATCTGTCTTTTCGCGTTCGCGATTATTTACAAAGTTGGGTACATCCAGTTCAAGGACGGTGACCGTTGGCGCGAGATCGCCAATGAGAAACGGTTCCATTACCAACCGGTCTACGCTACCCGGGGGAACATCTACTCCAATGATGACCGCATCATGGCTACGTCTTTGCCGTTTTACCGCGTGGCGTTTGACCCCACCATTTCCCCCGATGATGTTTTCGCCAAGGGCATTGACTCCCTGGCCATTCAACTGTCCCGTTTCTACGGCGACCGTTCTCCTGAGCATTACAAGCGCAAAATCAAGAATGCCCGCAGCGCCAACCGTAAATACGTGCGCCTGAACAGCCGCCTTATCAATTACCAGGACAAGAAGATGATGGCCAAATGGCCGATTTTCAGGGCCGGTAAAAACCGGGGCGGGGTAATTTTTGAGAAACTGGATCGCCGGTTCCTGCCGTTCGGGTCGTTGGCCAAACGTACCATCGGGTTCATCAACGAAGACCGCAACGGCGCCGGTCTGGAGTTCTCTTTTAACCGCCATCTGGCCGGGAAAGACGGCGAGGCGCTGTACGAGCGCATGGCGGGCGGTAACAAGCCCATCAACGACGGTACCGAGGTGAAACCCATGCCCGGCTTTGACATCCAGACCACCATTGACATTAACCTGCAAGACGTGGCAGAAAGTGCCTTGCGTCACGCCTTAACCATCAATGACGCGGCCCACGGCTGCGTGATTTTGATGGAGGTGAGTACCGGGCACATCAAAGCCATCGCCAATCTGGGCCGCCAGAGCGAAGGGGTGTATGCCGAGGATTACAACTACGCGGTGGGTAACCAGGGCCGCACCGAACCGGGGTCTACCTTCAAGCTGGCCTCTATGATGGCCCTGCTGGAAGAGACGGACATGCAGTTGAATGATACCGTAGATACCGGCGTGGGCTCTGAGCGCATTGGCGGGGCCGTGAAAACCGATACCCGCGGGTACGGAAAGATCACGCTGCAGCAGGTGTTTGAGAAATCTTCCAACGTGGGCGTGGCCAAGCTCATCCAGAAGACCTTTGAGAGCAACCCGCAGAAATACGTGGATTACCTGCACAAATTCGGGTTGCACCAGCCGCTGGGCTTCCAGATGAACGGTGAGGCGGTTCCGTACATCAAATCCCCCAAAGACCGCAGCTGGAGCCGTCCGTCACTGTCTACCATGGCCATTGGCTATGAGATGAAGCTTTCTCCGTTGCAGACCCTGGCCTTTTATAACGCCGTGGCCAACAATGGCGTGAAGGTGCAGCCTATGATTGTGAAAAGCATCAAGCGCGCCGACCAGATTCTGGAGTCATTTGAGACCAAGGTGCTGAACCCTAAAATCTGCTCAGACGAGACCCTGGTTCAATTGAAGACCATGATGGAAGGGGTAGTAGAAAACGGAACGGCCAAAAACCTGAAAAGCAATGACTACAAGGTAGCCGGTAAAACCGGAACCGCCCGTAAAGTGATCAAAGGACAGTACACCAGAAGATACTCCACCTCCTTTGTGGGCTACTTTCCGGCCGACCGGCCCAAGTACAGTTGTATTGTGATCATTGATAATCCGCAGAAAAACGCCCAGTACGGCGGTGACGTGGCCGCGCCGGTGTTCCGTGAGCTGGCCGACAAAGCCTACGCGCAGGATTTAGCCATTCATGCGCCCATGGTGCGCCGCCCGGTGGGCGTACAGCCCAAACTGCCGGTCTTGCACGCCGGAAACCAGGAAGAGCTGACCATTCTCTGCAACAGATTGGGTGTGAGTGCCCACCCCTTGAACCCCGAGGAAGACTGGGTGCGGGTAGACACCCAGAAACAATCAGTGGCTTTGAAGCCGGTGCCGGTGAAGATGGGCCAGGTGCCCGATGTCACGGACATGACCTTGCGGGATGCCTTGTACTTACTAGGGAATCACGGCATTAAAGTACGGGCCATCGGCTTAGGCCGGGTGCAGGGCCAAAGCATTCCGCCGGGGCAGCCCGTGACCAGAGGAACAACCATTACCATTACACTAACGACACATGGCGCAACTAGAACACCTGCTGCAGGTACTCCAGCCAACGCAATTGCTCGGGCCCGCTAACCCCGGGCTTGCTGCGTTAACCATGGATTCCCGCCAGGCAGGCCCGGGCGTGGGGTTCTTCGCGATCCGGGGCACGCTCCGCGATGGCCATGATTTTATAGAGGCAGCCGTGCAGCAGGGCGTTTCAGCCGTGTTTTGCGAAAAACTGCCCCAAAACACCCCAGCGCACGTCACGTTTGTGCAGGTGCCTAACGCCGCCGAGGCCATGGGCTTAGTGGCCGCTGAGTTCTACGGAAACCCTTCCAAAAAACTGAAACTGGTAGGCGTGACCGGCACCAACGGGAAAACCACCTGCGTGACCTTGCTGCACAAACTGTACCGTGACTTAGGCTACAATGCCGGTTTGCTGTCCACGGTGCAGAACCAGATCAACGAAACAGTAATCCCCGCTTCGCACACCACGCCAGATGCCATCACTTTGCAGGGGCTGTTGGCGCAGATGGTGAAAGCCGGTTGCACCCACGCCTTCATGGAGGTGAGTTCGCACGCCCTGGTGCAGCACCGCGTGACGGGGGTGCAGTTCACCGGAGCCGTTTTCACCAACATCACCCATGACCACCTGGACTACCACGGCACCTTTGACGAGTACATCCGGGCCAAGAAGCTGTTTTTCGATCATCTGGGCAAAAAAGCCTTTGCGCTGGTAAACTCAGATGACAAGCGCGCCATGGTGATGCTGCAAAATACCAAAGCCACCAAATACACCTACGCCCTCCGCAAGGAAGCTGATTTCAAAGCCCGTTTGCTGGATAACTCTATCCAGGGTTTGCAGTTGGAATTGGAAGGGCAAGAGGTGTGGTTCCGGTTAATCGGCACGTTCAACGCTTATAATTTGCTGGCGGTGTACGGCGCGGCCACCCTGCTGGGCGAAGACAAGCAGGAAGTACTGGCGAGTCTGTCTAACCTGACTTCGGCCGCGGGCCGCTTTGACTACGTGGTTTCTGCCGGGCAGATTACGGGTATTGTGGATTACGCCCATACGCCCGATGCCCTGGAAAACGTGCTGCAAACCATTCAGCAGATTAGGAGGCCAGACCAGAAAGTGATCACCATTGTGGGCTGCGGCGGAAATCGCGATGCGGCCAAGCGCCCCGTCATGGCCGACATCGCCGCCAAGATGAGCGACCGCGTGATTCTGACTTCTGATAACCCGCGAGACGAGGATCCGCAGGAAATCCTGAACCAGATGCAGGCGGGCGTAAAGCCAACTGATCTGAAGAAAGCGCTTTCGGTGGTTGACCGCCGCGAAGCCATTAAAACGGCGGTGCTGTTGGCCGAGGCGGAGGACATTATTCTGGTGGCGGGCAAAGGACACGAGACGTACCAGGAGGTGAAAGGGGTTCGCTCGCCGTTTGACGACAAGCAGGTGTTGCAGGAATCCTTTGCCTTGCTCCAGAAATAGCGTCAGGAGGCACTAAATGAATTGAAAGACCTAATGAAGTGGGCCAGATCATAGACTCACTTTTGATGATAAAAAGAAACGGATGCTCTATTACCTTTTTGATTTTCTAGACCGGCAATTTGACTTCTACGGGGCAGGCGTAATGCGCTACATCTCGTTCAGGGCCGGATTGGCGGCTCTTTTGTCTCTGCTGATTGCCATGATTTTTGGCGGACGCCTCATCCGGTTGCTGCATCGCAAACAGGTGGGCGAGTCTATCCGGGATCTGGGTCTGGAAGGGCAATTGGAGAAAAGAGGCACGCCTACTATGGGTGGTCTCATCATTTTGCTGGCCATTTTGCTGCCGACCGTACTCTTCGCGCGCCTCAATAACGTCTACATTCTGCTCATGCTGGTTTCTACCGTTTGGTTAGGGGCCATCGGGTTTCTGGATGACTACATCAAGGTGTTCCGCAAGAACAAAGAAGGCTTGGCCGGTCGGTTTAAAATTCTAGGGCAAGTTGGCTTAGGCTTGATTGTGGGGTTAACGCTGTTTTTCTCTGAAGATGTGGTGGTGCGCCAATACCTCACCACCAAAGGAATCACCGCCATAGATTTTTCCACTTCTTACCAGGATGTCCGGAAAATGATCACCACGGTGCCTTTCACCAAAAACAACGAACTGGATTACCATCATTTCTTCAGCTTCGCCAGTCCGTTGCTAGGTTCTTACGCCCGTTTCCTGTACATCCCGCTGGTCATCATTATCATCACGGCCGTGTCTAACGGCGCCAACATCACTGACGGGATTGACGGTTTGGCGGCGGGTACTTCGGCCATTATTGGAACCACGCTGGCGGTGTTTGCCTGGGTGTCTGGTAACTCCGTTTTCGCCGATTACTTTGACATCATGTACATTCCCAACACGGGCGAACTGGTTATTTTCTGTACCGCCTTCGTGGGGGCCTGCGTGGGTTTCTTGTGGTACAACTCGTATCCGGCCCAGGTGTTCATGGGCGATACCGGTTCCCTGGCCATAGGCGGCATCATTGCCGTTTTAGCCCTCATTTTACGAAAAGAGCTCTTAATCCCCATTCTGTGCGGAGTCTTTCTGGTGGAGAACCTCTCGGTGATGCTGCAGGTGAGCTACTTCAAATACACCAAAAAGAAATACGGCGAAGGCCGACGCATCTTCAAGATGGCCCCCCTGCACCACCACTACCAGAAACTGGGCTACCATGAATCAAAGATCGTGTCCCGGTTCTGGACGGTAGGCATCATGCTGGCGATTTTGACCTTGGTGACCTTGAAATTAAGGTAGTTGTCAGTTTTTAGTTGTCAGTTATCAGTAAGAAAACAGAGAAATGAGGTCATACACGGATTTGGATGTTTGGAAGAAGGCCCGTGTTTTAGCAGGTGTTGTGTATAGGCTATCTAGGGGATTTCCTAAAGAGGAAATGTTTGGTTTGGCTTTGCAGATAAGGAGGGCAGCAGTTCAGTGCCTTCTAACATCGCTGAAGGCTGCGGAAGGCAAACCACGAAAGATGCAGTTAATTTCTTCTACATCGCTAGAGGGTCATTGTTTGAGATTGAAACACAGCTATATGTAGCCTTTGATGAGAATTATTTGTCAGAGACAGAGTTTAACAAAGCGTTAGAAGAAGTTTTGCATTGCAAGAAATTGCTCCAAGGGTTCATTAAGTACTACAAAGGATTACCCCCAAGAGTCCCTGATTCCAAAGAATCTGATAACACCTGAAAACATACAACTAACAACTGAAAACTAACAACTAAAGCATGATAGCCATACTAGGAGCAGGGGAGAGCGGCGTGGGAGCAGCCTTGTTGGCAAAAGCCAGGGGCTTTGACGTGTTCGTCTCAGACCGGGGCTCCATTGCAGAAAAGTACCGGGCGCAATTGACCCAGGCGCAGATTCCTTTTGAAGAGGGAACCCATACGCTGGAGCAGATTTATGCGGCCGAAGAACTCATTAAAAGCCCGGGTATTCCAGACATGGCCCCTGTGATTCAGGGCGCGGTGGAAAGGAACATTCCGGTGATCTCGGAGATTGAGTTCGCCGGGCGGTATGCCTCGGGCAAGTTCATCTGCATCACCGGCACCAACGGCAAAACCACCACCACGCTGCTTACTTACCATCTGCTGAAGAGTGCCGGTTTGAAAGTAGCCTTGGCCGGAAACGTGGGCGAGAGCCTGGCGGGCAAGGTGCTGGAAGGGGGCTATGACTACTACGTGGTAGAACTGAGCAGTTTCCAGTTAGATAACATGTACGCCTTCAAAGCGCACATCGGCATCTTACTCAATATCACCCCAGATCACCTGGATCGGTACGAGTACCAAATGGAGAAGTATGCGGCTGCCAAGTTCCGCTTGGCGCAGAACATGACCTCTTCTGATTTTTTCCTGTTTAACCAGGATGACGCCGAAACCCAGAAATACCGCGCCGCCCATGAGGTGCCGGGAACACAGGTGCCTTTCGGTTTGAAGGAAGTTGAAGGGGTAGCCATTCAATACCAAGCGCAGGCGATTCTGGCCTCTTTTTCCCAAATCGCCGCCAAAGTAGACACATCCAGATCTCCGTTGATCGGGCAGCATAACCAGTACAACACCATGGCGGCCGTGGGTGCGGCACTGTTGGTGGGCATTGCGCCGGAGCAGATAGAGGAAGCCTTGGGCTCTTTCCAGAACGCCGAGCATCGGTTGCAACCAGTAGGGGAGATTGACGGCGTGCGCTTTGTCAATGACTCCAAAGCCACCAACGTGGAAGCGGTTTGGTACGCCCTGGACGGAATTCAGCAGCCTATTGTGTGGGTGGTGGGCGGAAAAGACAAAGGCAATGACTACACCACGTTGCTGCCGCTGGTACAGGAGAAGGTAAAAGCCATTGTGTGCCTGGGCGTAGACAACAGCAAGCTTTTCGCCTCTTTTTCCAAAACCGGGCTTAAAATGGTAGAGACGCAGGAGGTGCAGGAGGCAGTGCAGCTGGCCAAAGACTTTGCCGAGCCCGGTGATGTGGTCTTGCTTTCCCCGGCCTGCGCCAGCTTTGACTTATTCAATAATTACGAACACCGGGGCCGCGCCTTCGCCGAGGCAGTGGCCGCCCTTAACCAAACCGCAGCATGACCACTCCCATCAAAAATTGGCTTCGCGATAATCTGAAAGGCGACCCTATTCTGTGGGGGATCGTCTTGACGTTTGGGCTCATCAGTATTGCCGTGGTGTATTCGGCCACGGGTACGCTGGCCTACAAGAAAATGGGCGGAAACACCGAGTACTACCTGTTCAAGCACTCCAGCCTCATCTTCATTGGCTTGGCCTTTGTGTGGTTTGCGCATAAAATCAATTATAGATATTACGCCAAACTGAGTTTGCTGGCCTTGATTTTCTCGGTGCCCCTGCTTATTTACACCTACTTCAAAGGTTCCAACATCAACGAGGCTTCGCGGTGGTTGACCATTCCCATCATCAACCAAACCTTCCAGCCCTCAGATTTGGCTAAGCTGGCGTTGATCTCCTACCTGGCCAGTATCCTGAGCAAGCGCCAGATGGACATTGATTCCAAAAATACGCTGATTCCGCTGGTAATGTGGAGCGGCCTCATCTGCGGGTTGATTGCCATGAGTAACATCTCCACGGCCTTGCTTCTGTTTTTAACCTGCCTTTTGCTCATGTTCATTGGCCGGGTGCCCATGAAACCCATTCTCACCATGATTGTGGTGGGGCTGATATTTGGGGGAATTGCCTTGTCGTTTGGCCAACGGGGGAGTACGGCCATGAGCCGGATAGAGAACTTCATGGACAAGGAGCAGACGGTCTTCCAGTTGGAACAGTCCTACATTGCCATTGCTACGGGCGGAGTTTTAGGAAAAGGCCCCGGAAACTCAGACCAGCGCAACGTGCTGCCCCACCCGTACTCAGACTTTATTTACGCCATCATCATTGAGGAGTACGGCATGCTGGGAGGGGCTGTGGTGGTCTTCCTGTACCTGGCCTTCCTGTACCGGGGCATGATGGCGGTCACCAATAGTTTGGGAGCCTTCGGCGGATTGCTGTCGGCGGGCATCAGTTTCAGTCTGGTCATCCAGGCCATGGTGAACATGGGCGTGGCCGTAGGCTTGGGCCCTATTACGGGTCTGCCGCTGCCGCTATTGAGTATGGGGGGGACTTCCCTGATTTTCACCGGAATCTCCATCGGGATTATCCTGAGCGTGAGCCGCAGTGAGCACGAGGCCAAAATAGTTTCCGCTCCGTCAGTGAACAAACCTGCTAATGTCTTGACGCATGCCTGAGAAAAACTATAGATTCATCATCAGCGGCGGCGGCACGGGTGGGCATATCTATCCGGCAGTAGCCATCGCGAACGAGATCAAGCGGCTTCATCCGTCGGCGGAGATCCTGTTTGTGGGGGCAATGGGCCGCATGGAGATGACGCGGGTGCCGGAGGCAGGTTATAAAATCATCGGGCTGTGGATCAGTGGGCTGCAACGCCGCCTGACCATGGACAACCTGTCGTTCCCGTTGAAGGTGATTTCCAGTGTAAGGAAGTCTTACAAGATCATCAAAGATTTTAAGCCCGATGCGGTGGTGGGCGTGGGTGGTTATGCCAGCGGCCCGTTGCTGTACGCAGCCACCAAAATGGGGATTCCGTCCTTGATCCAGGAGCAGAATTCGCACGCGGGCATCACCAATAAACTGTTGGCCAGCAAAGTAGACAAAGTCTGCGTGGCCTATGACAGCATGTACAAGTATTTCCCCAGCGCCAAAATCGTGCTCACCGGAAACCCGGTGCGCCGCGACATCACAGAACTGGACGGAAAACGCACCGAGGCCATGCAGTTCTTCGGCCTGAACCCAGACCGGTTGACCTTTTTGGTGATTGGCGGAAGTTTAGGCGCGCGTACCCTAAACCAGAGCACCGAGTTGGCGCTGCAGAAAATTCAGGAGGCGGGCTACAACCTCCTCTGGCAGACCGGGAAAACATTTTTCCCAACGGCTGAAACAGCGGTTAGCGCCTACCCCGCTGACCAGATCAAAGCCTCAGATTTCATCAAGCGGATGGATTTAGCCTACGCCGCCGCCGATGTGGTCGTTTCCCGGGCGGGGGCACTTTCCATCTCTGAGCTGTGCCTGGCAAAGAAACCGTCCATTCTGGTGCCTTCGCCCAACGTGGCCGAAGACCACCAAACCAAAAACGCGATGGCGTTGGTGCAGAAAGACGCGGCCGTGCTGGTGAAAGACGGGGAGGCTCCGCAGAAACTGTGGGATGTCGCCTTTGACTTGGCCCAAGATCTGGCCCGGCAACAAACCTTGCGCGAGAACATTGGCCGGTTAGCAAAACCACAGGCCGCCGAAGCGATTGTCCAGGAACTTTTCAAATTAATAAGATGAGCCTGCACCAATACCGCCATATCTATTTTTTGGGCATAGGAGGAATTGGCATGAGCGCCCTGGCCCGTTGGTTTTTAGCCAAAGGATTCGCGGTGGCCGGATACGATAAAACGCCTACGCCCTTAACCCAGAAGATGGAAGAGGAGGGAGCCACCATTCATTTTGAGGATGACGTGTCTCTGATTCCAGCCTCTTTTCGGGAAAACAAGGCAGAAACGCTGGTGATCTTAACGCCCGCGGTTCCGGTGACCCATGCAGAACGGCAGTACCTGGAGCGGGAGGACTTCACCATCATGAAACGGGCGCAGGTGCTGGGGCTCTTAACCAAAGACCAATACCTGGTGGCAGTGGCCGGCACGCACGGGAAAACCACCACCTCCAGCATGGTGGCGCACCTGCTGCACCACGCCGGGGTTTCCATCTCGGCCTTTTTAGGCGGTATTTCCACCGATCTAGGCTCAAACCTGTTGTTGCCGCACCGGGAAGAAGCGCGCGCGCTGGCCGTAGTGGAGGCCGATGAGTACGACCGTTCGTTCCTGACCCTGCACCCAGACATCGCCGTAGTCACCTCCACTGACCCTGATCACCTGGATATTTATGGCGAGAAAGAGGCGTTGGTAGAATCTTTCCGCCAGTTTGTGCGGCAAATAAAACCCAATGGCTATTTGCTGCTCAACCATACCGCAGACCAAAGCCTTGCCGAAGCGGTAAATTCTTCGGTAACGGTAATTGGGTATGGGCTTGAGAAGGAGGAACTAGCCGCAGAAGGCGTGCAAATTGCTGGTGGGGCCATGAAATTCTCAGCCAAAGGGCGGAACTTCCTGTTGCCCCAGACCGCTTTGCAGGTGCCCGGTTTCCATAATGTAGAGAACGTGTTGGCGGCAGCGCAGGCGGTTTCACTGCTGGGGGTTCCGGCTGAGAAAATTAGTTTAGGAATTTCAGCGTACACGGGCGTAAAAAGACGGTTTGAAAAGGTCTATGCGTCTGAAAAAAGAGTATATTTAGATGATTATGCTCACCACCCCAGAGAGATAGAGGCGTTCCTTCAATCGGTGAGGGCGCTGTACCCGGGGCAGAGGCTGAGAGTGATTTTTCAACCGCACTTATTTACTCGCACCCGCGACTTTTTGGAAGGATTTGCCCGAAGCCTGAGCCTCGCGGATGAGGTATGGCTCTTGGATATTTACCCGGCCCGGGAACATCCTATTCCTGGTATTACATCGGTGCTGCTGTATGAACAATTAGAGACAAAAAAGCTTCTTCTAACGAAAAAAGAAGTGCTTGGATTACTGGCAAAAGATTTGGATTATAAAGTGTTGGCTACCATTGGTGCCGGTGATGTAGACACCCTGGTGCCAGAGATTAAAATTTTATTGGAGGAAATGGAGCATGTATTGGAATAGAAAGGTCAAAGCGCTTCTATTTGCGGTATTTTGCATGGGCGGATTTGTTTTTTTAGCAGGTTTTTCTAAGGCAAGACAGGAGGAGAAAATATGTAAAAAAGTAAATATTAAAATTGATAATGAGTATAACAATTACTTCCTTAGCGAATCGGAAGTGATGGCACTGCTGACTAGAAATGGGAGTCAGCCTCTCACCGGAATGAAAAAAGAGGAGATTGATCTCAAGCGGCTGGAAATGCGGATTAAATCGCATAAATTTGTAAGGCAAGCGGAGGTCTCCCGGGATCTGGAAGGAAATATAAATGTCTCTATACAGCAAAACCGGCCCATAGCCAGATTGCTCAGCACAGAGAAGGACGTATACCTGGACGAGGAAGGAAATCAACTGCCTTTGTCGGCGCTCTATACGGCCCATGTCCTTCCTGTGACCTCCTCATTGGTGACATCAGACAGAGCCAGTTCGTTTTTTCAGGATTCGGTGGGCCTGGCATATTTGTCTCTGCTACGGTACATTGAAAAAGACCCGTTCTGGAACGCCCAACTTGCCCACATGGACATTGACCAGAAAGGCAAAGTGAGTTTCCTGACGCAGGTAGGAGACCAGCGCATTGAATTTGGCAAACCGGTGCATGTGCCCGAGAAGTTTAGAAAGCTTTTCATCTTCTATAAAGAAGTAATGCCAGTAGTGGGCTGGGACAAGTACAGCCGCTTGAATGTAGAATACAAGGATCAGATTATTTGTGAATAGTTAATAACATGACGCAGAACGACAAAATAGTTGTAGGCTTAGACATTGGAACAACCAAAATTTGCGCGCTGGTAGGTAGAAAGAATGAATACGGCAAGCTAGAGATCCTTGGCTTGGGCAAAGCAGTATCTGAGGGAGTGGTGCGCGGCATGGTGAGCAACATAGATAAAACGGTGGAAGCCATCCGGAAAGCAATTAGACAGGCAGAGGAGCAGTCAGGTATTGATATCAAGGTGGTGAACGTGGGCATTGCCGGGCAGCACATCAAAAGTCTGCAGCACAACGGTAGCATCACGCGCACTTCCCTGGACAGTGAGATCACCGTGGAGGACGTAAACCGCCTCACCAATGACATGTACCGTCTGGTAACCCCGCCGGGCAGTGAGATCATCCACGTAATGCCACAAGATTACAAAGTGGATTACGAAGATGGCATCATGGATCCGGTAGGTATGTCGGGCGTACGCCTGGAAGGGAACTTCCACATCATCACGGCCCAGTCTAACGCGGTAAACAACATTACCAAGTGTATTGCCCGCGCCGGACTGGAGATTGACCAACTGATTCTGGAACCGTTGGCCTCCTGCATGTCGGTGCTGAGCGAAGAAGAGCGTGAGGCGGGCGTTGCCCTCATTGACATTGGAGGTGGTACCACGGATTTGGCTATCTTCAAAGACAATATTATCCGGCATACTGCGGTTCTTCCGTTTGGGGGTAATATTATTACTTCAGACATCAAGCAAGGCTGCATGGTCATGCAGAACCAGGCAGAGCAGTTGAAGGTGCGCTTTGGCAAGGCGATTGCCGATGAAGCCTCTGACAATGAGATCGTTTCCATCCCGGGCCTGCGTGACCGTACGCCCAAAGAAATCTCCCTGAAAAACCTGGCTTTCATTATTGAGGCAAGAATGGAGGAGATTGTTGAACTCGTTTACTCAGAAATTGTTAGAAGCGGGTATGCCAACCAATTAGCGGCGGGTGTTGTGATTACCGGAGGCGGGGCGCAACTGCAGAACCTGGTGCAATTAGTAGAGTACTTGACCGGCCTTGATGCCCGTATCGGATATCCGAATGAGCATTTGGGAAAGAGCAAGATAGACTCTGTGAAAAGCCCTATGTTCGCAACTACCGTTGGTTTGGTCTTAGCTGGTTACCAGGCACTGGATGAGCGGGTGAACCGCTATACCGAAATAACGAACGCTCCGGTAGCCCGGGCGGCAAATGAGGCAAAGCCGGTTCAGAAATCAAGTAGTGGCGGGGGCGGTTTCTTTACTAAGATAGTGGAGCGCACCAAGAGCATGCTGATCGATGATTTTGACGATAAGCAACAGAACTATTAACGCGTAATTTCAGGAGAGATAACATGAGTTTTTCATCGTATAAATTTGATGTGCCATCACACTCCAAATCCATCATCAAGGTAATTGGTGTGGGCGGGGGAGGAAGTAATGCCGTGAACCACATGTTCAACCAAGGCATTAAGGATGTGGAGTTTGTGGTGTGCAATACTGATGAACAGGCGTTGAAAAGCAGCAGTGTGCCTAACAAACTCCAGATAGGCACCACCCTTACCGAGGGGCTAGGTGCCGGGGCTAACCCGGAGCGTGGCAAACAGGCTGCCTTAGAAAGCAAAGAAGAGATACGGGAACTGTTAGGGGCCCATACCAAGATGGTGTTTATTACCGCCGGTATGGGAGGTGGAACCGGTACCGGTGCCGCCCCGGTCATCGCCAAAGTGGCGAAGGAAATGGACATCTTGACCGTTGGTATTGTCACCGCTCCGTTTGCTTTTGAAGGCCGGAAGAAACGCACCGCTGCTGATAACGGGATCAAAGAACTCAGCGAGAACTGCGATACCGTTCTGGTTATCCTCAATGATAAATTGCGTGAAATGTTCGGGAACCTGCCCATTAGGGCGGCGTTTGCCAAAGCAGATAACGTCTTAACCACCGCCGCCAAAAGTATCGCCGAGATCATTACGGTAACGTCTGAGGTGAACGTGGACTTTGAAGACGTGAAAACGGTGATGAAAGACTCCGGCGCGGCCGTGATGGGTTCTGCCATCACCGAAGGCGAGAACCGTGCCTTGCGTGCCGCCGAGGAGTCCTTGTCATCTCCTTTGCTGAACAACACGGATATTCACGGGGCGCAAAAAATCCTTCTTTCCATTATGTCTGGTGACCAGGCTGAACTGGAGATGGATGAACTGACCGAAATCACAGATTACATCCAGGACAAAGCCGGTGATGATTCTGAGGTGATCTTCGGCCACGGAATTGATTCTTCCCTGGGTGCCAGCATTAGAGTAACGGTGATTGCCACTGGGTTTGCGCGGGAAATTGAAAGCCTGCCAGCACCAAAAAAGAGCGTTGAGGCCGGATCCATCGGAGCAACTGCGCCTCAGGCAGTAACTGAAGAAGTTATAGAGCCAGCCGCTCCCGTAGTACCTACTACCTATACGGTGACTCCGCCCGCCTCAGCCACGCAGTTGGTTGCGAATGACCCCGTGCGCAAGCCGGCTCCCGTAGCTGAGAACACCAACCGGATTGTGTTTGATTTGGATTCTGATAGTGGGGTGATCTCTCCTTCTTATGAAGAGGAAACTTTCATTTCTGAACCAATCCAGGAAAGCAAAGATCCCCAGCAGAACAGAATGGATGAGCGCCGCGAGCGTCTCCGGAAATTGAGCGCCGACCCATATTCTGATGCCTCTATCAAAGAAAAGCTAGAAGTTCCTGCTTACTTGCGCAGAAATGTGCAGTTAGAGAACGTGGTACCTTCCTCTGAACAGAAAATCTCCCGCTTTAACCTGAACGACGACAATGAATTACTAGGGGACAACCGTTTCCTGCACGATAACGTGGACTAGGCTTTTTGCCCTGTTTTCAAAAAAGAAGCCCTAAAACGACTCCGTCTTAGGGCTTCTTTTTTTCCCATCACTGATGATTCTCTGGCCTCCGCAGCGCGCTTTTTGAATACAGATTAGGTGAATTCCTGTTTCTGTTGCCTGTAGGGGAAATTCTTGGTGTTTGCCCTTAAACATAGCTTTTCTGCTGCTGTGAATCCATCTCCTGCATGGTTTTCCGCATACTCCATTCTTACGTGTTCTCTAAAATAGCTGCAATTGGAGGCATTACCGTTTAGGGCCACCACAAGGGATTGTCCCTCCATCTACTTCCGTTTCGCTGGGGTTTTACGTGAACTCGGGAATTATCCGGCTCACTACTCGTCCGTATTACTGCTCCTTGGTATTTGGGAGTTCTACTCCCGAACCTGTCTGCTGCGGAGTTCCGCCCCGCCGGGAACCACGGGCAGGTGTTGCAGCAGTAGGGGAGTAGAACTCCCCGGCAGGTTGGCTTCCAGAGTGGAACTCCGGAAGAGCAGTAGGGAACAGGGGCAATGCAAACAATAACTGCTACTGCCCTTGCTACTTTTGCTGCTACTACTTTAACTACTTTCCCAGTTCCAGTCTTCCCCGAGTGCGCCTCGCTTTTGGCCATAGATGAACCCCCACTAAGGAAGACAGGCAGTACAGGCCAAAAGGGCAGTGCGAGAGGGGAAGACGGGGCCTCGCGGCCGTGAGCGCATACCGCCAAAGATGAAACAATACAGTGCCTGCACCCATGCAAAAGCCGACAATCCAAGGAAACAGCGTAAGGCGTGCACCCACCAATCTCTCTACAGAAGCCAGTTCCAGGCAGAGGTTAAAAGGAACGTAGAAAAGTCTGGTTCCTTCCCTAAAAGCCCGTTAAAAAGTAAGCAACTCTTCTATCTGTTCTTCCAAAAGCTGGCGGTACAAGGGGTTAGTGAACTGGCCTTCGTGCAGGTGCTTGTGGATGTAAGGGAAACGGGGTTTTTGGGCCAGTACGTGCAAGCCACAGTAATGCAGCACATCAGTGAGATGGCTTAAGGCAATGTTCCCACCCTGGCTACCGGTAGAAAGACCTACCAGCGCTCCTTTTTTTCTACGCAGAGCATCTGGGTACTCCAATCCATCTATAAACGCTTTCAGGACACCAGGAAAAGAGCAGTTATATTCCGGCACAATAAACACCATCTTCTGTACCGCGGCGACACGGCTCCGCAAAGAGAGGAATTCCTGAGAGTACAATTCACTTTTATACAGGTTGGGAGAGGCGAAATCCAACGGAAGATCTTGTAAATCAAGAATTTCAGAGGATTGCCCCCGAACGGTAAGCTGCTGCTGGTAGAGCTTGGCCACCTGAAGCGTGATGGAATTAGGTCGGTTGGTGCCCGATATAATGAGGATCATCAGGTTCTTGGTTAAGCTGGTGTAACAGGTAGGGGAATAAAGTTACAGCAAATTATGAGATGTGGCGATAGGTTTAAAGTTGTGAGCATCTTGTTTTACGGCAGTTTCACCAAAAACAGAGCTAAAACAAAAGGCGAAGCCCCTTTGGGAAGCTTCGCCTTTCAGAAAAGAACGAGAGAAACTTACACGTTCTCAGACGTGAAAGAAGCGTTGATGTACTCGCGGTTGAGCATGGCAATGTTCTCCAGAGAGATACCAACCGGGCATTCGGCGGCGCAGGAACCAATGTTGGTACAAGCCCCAAAACCTTCTTTGTCCATCTGGGCCACCATGTTCTCCACGCGGGTTTTGCGCTCCACTTTCCCTTGTGGCAACAAGGCCAACTGAGATACTTTGGCAGAGGTGAAGAGCATGGCCGAACCGTTTTTACAGGCTGCCACGCACGCCCCGCACTGGATACAAGTAGCCGCGTCAAACGCTTTGTCAGCAATGTTCTTGGGGATCGGGATCTCGTTGGCATCTGGCACACCACCGGTGTTCACGGAGATGTAACCACCCGCCTGCTGGATTCTGTCCAAGGCCGAACGGTCGGTGCAAAGGTCTTTCAGAACCGGAAACGGGCCTGCTCTCCAGGGCTCAATGGTGATGGTGTCACCGTCTGAGAACTTGCGCATGTGCAACTGACAGGTGGTGGTGCCGCGCTCCGGGCCGTGGGCACGTCCGTTGATGTACAGGCTGCACATTCCGCAGATGCCTTCGCGGCAGTCATGGTCAAACGCCACCGGGTCAATGCCTTTCAGGAGCAAGTCCTCATTGAGCACGTCCATCATCTCCAGGAAAGACATTTCCGGGGAGATATCTTTTATTTGATATGTTTCCAGCTTACCGGCTGTCTGAAAGTTCTTTTGTCTCCAAACTTTCAGCGTCAGGTTCATGGGTTTGCTGTTAGGATTATTACCAGCCATTTTCTTTTCAATTAAGAATTAAGAATCTGGAATTAGGAATGGAAGAAAGAGGAGCAACTCAAACAGCTTACTGGAGTTTATCTCCTAATTCTTAATTCCTAATTCTTAATTATTTGTAGCTTCTTTGCGTCAGTTTCACGTTCTCGAACGTCAGCTCCTCTTTGTGCAGCACAGACGGTTGGTTAGTACCGGTGTACTCCCAGGCCGCTACGTACGTGTAGTTCTCATCGTCGCGAAGGGCTTCGTTCTCTGGGGTCTGGTATTCCTCGCGGAAGTGCCCCCCACAGGATTCGTTGCGGTTCAGGGCGTCGTCTACCATCAGTTCACCCAATTCCAGGAAGTCGGCCACGCGGCCGGCTTTCTCCAGGGTGATGTTCAACTCTTCGTTCACGCCCAAGATTTTTACGTCCCGCCAGAACTCATCGCGCAGCTTTCTGATTTCCTGTTTGGCGTACTGCAGGCCTTCGGCGTTACGGGCCATGCCGCAGTAATCCCACATTAAAAGACCAAGAGCCTTGTGGAAGTCATCTACCGTTCTGGTGCCGTTGATGCTCAACAAACGGTTCACATCGGCCTGCACTTTCGCTTCGGCCTCTTGGAAGGCCGGGTGGCTGGTTTCAACTCTGGTGGTTGGGTTCTGGGCCAGGTAGTCCCCAATGGTGTAAGGAATCACGAAATACCCATCGGCTAGACCTTGCATCAAAGCCGAGGCTCCCAAGCGGTTGGCACCGTGGTCAGAGAAGTTACACTCGCCGGTGGCGTACAAACCTGGCACGGTAGTCATGAGGTTGTAATCCACCCAAAGTCCACCCATGGTATAGTGCACCGCCGGGTAAATGCGCATGGGTTGCTCGTAGGGGTTCTCGCCGGTGATCTTGGCGTACATGTCAAAGAGGTTCCCGTATTTCTGGCTGATCTTATCTAAGCCTTCGCGTTTGATGGCATCAGCAAAGTCAAGGTAAACGGCCAGTTTGGTGGTTCCCACGCCGCGTCCTTCGTCACAGGCCAGTTTGGCGTTACGGGAAGCCACATCGCGCGGCACCAGGTTACCGAAGGAAGGGTATTTGCGCTCCAGGAAGTAGTCACGCTCGTCTTCGGGGATTTGGCCGGGGGCACGATTGTCGCCTACGGCTTTAGGCACCCAAACCCGGCCATCGTTCCGCAGGGACTCAGACATCAGCGTGAGCTTAGACTGATAGCCGCCCGATACCGGAATACAGGTGGGGTGAATCTGGGTAAAGCAAGGGTTCGCGAACAAGGCACCTTTCTTGTGGGCTCTCCAGATAGCCGTGGTGTTGGAACCCATGGCGTTGGTGGAAAGGAAGAACACGTTACCATAGCCACCAGTGGCCAGAATTACGGCGTGGGCGCTGTGTGACTCAATTTTGCCAGTGATCAGGTGACGGGTCACGATACCGCGGGCTTTGCCGTCTACCATTACCAGATCCAGCATCTCGGTACGCGGGTACATCTTCACTTTCCCGTAGGCAATCTGACGGTTGAGGGCAGAGTAGGCACCTAACAATAGCTGCTGACCGGTTTGGCCCCGGGCGTAGAACGTCCGGCTTACCTGCGCACCTCCGAAGGAACGGTTCGCCAGTAAGCCGCCGTACTCACGGGCGAAAGGAACGCCTTGCGCCACGCACTGGTCAATGATGTTCACGCTCACCTGGGCCAGACGGTACACGTTGGCTTCGCGGGCGCGGTAGTCACCGCCTTTGATGGTGTCATAGAACAACCGGTACACGCTGTCACCGTCGTTCTGGTAGTTTTTGGCGGCGTTGATACCTCCCTGCGCGGCGATGGAGTGGGCCCGACGCGGGCTATCTTGGTAGCAGAATGCCTTTACGTTGTACCCAAGTTCGGCAAGGGTAGCAGCGGCAGAAGCCCCGGCCAGGCCGGTACCTACCACAATGATATCGTATTTCCGCTTGTTAGCCGGGTTCACCAGCTTCACGTTGAATTTATGCTTCTCCCATTTCTCGGCCAGTGGCCCCTCGGGAATCTTAGAATCTAAAATCATAGCGTATTGCTTAGTTCAGAAAGCTTTGAATAAAAAAGTAGAGCGGCATGGAGGCAAAGCCGGCCGGTACTACAATAGAGAAGAACGCCCCAAACTTCTGGATGGCCGGCGTGTACTTTTTGTGGTTTAACCCCAACGTGTGGAAAGCGCTGGAGAAACCGTGGTACAGGTGATAGCCAAGGGCAATCTGACCCAACACATAGATCAACACATACCACCACAAATGGAAAGACTGCACTACTACTGAGTACAGGTCATCATACTCCGTTCCTTCAATCGGAATCATGTTGGGTTCGCCAAAACGGGCGCGCCAGAAGAAATTGTACAAGTGAATGATGAGGAACACCAGAATAACGGTGCCCAATAAGCCCATGTTGCGGGATGACCAGTTGCTGTTGTCCTGCGGGCGGTTGTAGGCATAGGCTACTGGTCTTACGCTCTTGTTGCGGCGGGTAAGCACCAAGGCCTCATAGATGTGGAAGAGAAAGCCCAGCAGCAGCACAATCTCCATGGTACGGATGATTGGGTTGGTAGCCATGAAATGGGAGTAGATGTTGAAGGAAGCTCCTCCATCACCTTTGAACAATTGCAGGTTGCCCACCAAGTGCACCACTAAAAAAGAGCAGAGAAACAGACCTGTCACGGCCACCAGAAGTTTCCGGCCAATGCTACTGGTAAACGTTTTAGAAAACCAACTCATTTTGTTGTGTTAAGGTTGAGAAATAAGGTGTGTAAAGGAATGGTAAATCTTTTCAAAGGTACATGCCGCGGCTTTCTCAAGCAATTGTGCCCTCTATTTTAAACAATTCTAAATTAAGTCGCAAAAGAAGCCCTTTGGGTTCTATAAATCTCTGTTTTCAGCCTGTTTTTTGAAATATAGCCTATTAACAATAATACACACGGCTAATTACAACAGAGGCCCTCTGTTTTCGTTATAGCCATAAACCCGTACCTATATTGCCATGGTGCAATGGATTTGTTTAAATCTTGCCATGGTCAATCTATAGATTCTTCTATCTTTGTTTTTGCATGCAAACTGCTACTATATGCCTCTAATTTTACGGAAAGCATGGGCCTTCCTGTTGTTGCTGTGTGGGCTGTTTCTTTTTTCTCTGGTGACCTCGTCAAAGGTGCAAGCCACGCACTTGCGCGCCGGAAACATCTACGTGAAAAGTGATACCACCGCAGCCCGCAACCCCCTCCGGTTCTTCTTTACGTTAGTGACCTTCAGTGTGGCCCCGCCACCTTTTGAAGACTTAGAGGCCACACTGTATTTTGGGGACTGTACCTTCAGTACGCCCTCGCCCAGAGAGTCAAGAACTTTGCTGCAGAACGGTCAGAACAATACCTTCGTGAACATTTACCGCTTTGAGCATATCTATTCGGGGCCGGGTACCTTTACTGTGACGTTTGTGGGAGAAAACAGGAACGGAGGCATTGTCAATCTCTCTAATTCTGTTCAACAGACCTTCCTTTTACAAAGTACCTTTACCATAGACCCGCTGCTGGGCATTAACTCTTCCCCTATTTTACAGTATCCGCCGGTAGACGTGGCCGTGCGTAACCAAGTCTTCGTGCATAATCCGGCAGCCTATGATGCAGATGGAGACAGCCTTTCTTTCAAAATGCTGGAGCCACGGGTCATTGGCTCAAATGATGCCTGCGGCAATCCCGTAGGCAGAACCGCTCCCGGGTACAGGGGGCTGGAGAACTTTTTGGGCAGAACGGAAGCTACCAGACCCGTTGGACTGACGCTAGACCGATACACCGGGCAATTGACTTGGAATACCCCTGGCGTACTGGGGGAATTCAATATTGCCTTTGTGGTGGAGGAATGGCGGAATGGCCGCTTGATTGGGCAGGTCATCAGGGACATGCAGATCTTTGTGCGGGAAGACCCCAACTTACCGCCGGTCATCACCGCGCCTAGGGATACGTGCGTGGTGGCGGGAACATTATTGCGCGATACGGTCACGGTGACTGATCCCAACCGCGATCCGGTTGTCCTTACGGCCCTTGGCAGTATGCTGCCCCCAGTCTCAAATAAGGCAAGTTTTACGCTGGCAAATGACACCACCGGTATCTTTACCTGGCAAACGGCCTGCCAGGATGTGCGGCGGGAGCCGTATCAGGTAGTATTCCGGGCCGAGGATAGGCCACCTAGCGGTAGACTCAGATTGGTGGACTTGCAGCCTTGGCGTATTACCGTGGTAGGCCCACCACCGGTGCTGGTCTCGGCCGTGCCGCAGTCCAGTAGTAGTATCAGGCTCAACTGGAGCGCCTATACCTGCCCCAATGCCTCTACCATGTACATTTACCGGCGCGAAGGGCCTTCAGACTTTGTACCCGATGCTTGTGAGACCGGTATTCCAAAATCTGCCGGTTATATATTGATAGGGCAGGTAAGTGCGGGGGTAGTGACGTTCCTGGACAACAACAACGGACAGGGGCTGGCACGGAACAAAACCTACTGCTACCGCATCTACGCCGGATTCCCGGAGCCGAGCGGAGGGGAAAGTATTGCCTCTAATGAAGTGTGCGCCACCCTGGAGTCTATTTCCATCACCAAAGTAAGCGTCACCGAAACCAGCACCGCCACCGGTAAAATAAGGGTAGAGTGGAGCAAGCCCCGCCCTGCCAACGTAGCCCAGTTGACCGCACCCTTCCTGTACCGCCTGGTTCGGGTGGAAGGCCAGAACCGGAGCGCCACCGCTGCTTTCGCGCCGGTACCAGGGTATACCTTCACCGGCCTGAATGATACGGTGTTCACCGACAATAACCTGAACACCGAAGACACCTCTTACACCTACCGGGTGGAGTTCTACCATTCAGGAACGGGCGGAAGCCCAACCGTACTGGTAGATTCCTCCTCGGCTTCCAGTGTGCGCTTATCTGGTAGGGCCAATGGCGCGGTCATGGAACTGAACTGGACGTACAATGTGCCCTGGAACAACGCCAGCACCACTGCCACCCCCGCAGCAGAACGTAGATACCACGTGATCTGGCTTGACCCCGATGGTGACCGCGTCTTTACCCGGCATGACAGCGTACTGGCTACCGCCACCTCGGGTACGTTCAGCAAAGAGGTGCCGCTCATTCCCGGAAACCAGTACAGAGTGTATGTGCAAACCAATGGCACTTTTGATAACCCGTTCTTACCTGATCCAATCCTGAACAACAGCCAGGAGATCAGTATTGTCCGGCCGTGCGTGCCGGTGCTGGAAATTGACGAGTTGGTGTGTAATGAAGACTTTAGGCCTACTCCGCCGCCGTTCTCCAATACATTAAGGTGGTCTCTGCCCCCCGGCTGCAACCCCGCCACCATTGACTTCTTTACCTTATATTATAGAGAGACCGATGAAGGGGAGTTTGTGGAGATTGGCACGGTAGACAATACGGGTCAGCAGGTGTACCAGTTCATTCACCAAAACTTGCCCTCCTACGCCGGTTGTTACGTGGTGACCGCCACCGGACTAGATGGGGTAGAAGGGGAGCGAAGCAACATCGTCTGCAAAGACAACTGTATTGTGTTCTCCTTGCCCAACATCTTCACGCCCAACGGCGATGACAAAAACGACACCTTTACGCCTCAGCAGGGGCCAACCTTTATCAAAACAGCTACGTTGCGGGTGTTTAACCGTTGGGGCAACAAAGTGTTTGAAGGCAGCGGTGACCCAGGGTTGAACTGGCGCGGCGTAGACAACAGCGGAAAAGCCCTTTCTGAAGGCACCTACTTCTACCAGGTTGAAGTAGAATTCTTCGGCAGGGTACCAGATGTCCGGACGTTTAAAGGCTGGGTTGAGATTGTCAGGTAAACTCTGAATTATCTTACTAGCCTTCCGCAGAGAGGAGAATCCCGCTGATGCGTTTTAAGGCTGTTTTGCGGAAAACGAGCCCCAAACGCCGAAACCGGGTAAATTGAATTCCGGTAGAGATCAGGCGCCGCCTTGTCCCGGGCACGCATTGCTTCCTGCCACTTTTTTTCCTGCAAGGGCAGGCATCATCCTTCCTTTTGCCCGGCGTTTAAGGGCTAATTTCGGGAAAACAGGCGCAAAACGGAGAACCCTGTGAGGTCTCCAAGACCTCACAGGGTTGGATTCTACTGGCGCGAGACTCCAGACTAGCCGGGAACCACCGGCAGGATGGCGGAACATGAATTATCTTACCAGATGTGAAGAATGGTGGCTGTTTCTAGGAATGGGCACCATTTTTATATCTTTGCGCTTATTGAACTCCAAACGAACGGTTTTTAGCCTGTTTTTCAGAAATCGGGCTGAAAACAACACTAATACGTTAACGCATGAAAGCATATGTTTTTCCGGGCCAGGGCGCTCAGTTTGTAGGAATGGGCAAAGACCTGTATGAGCAACACCAGGCGGCCAAAGACCTTTTTGAAAGAGCCAATGAGATTCTGGGGTTCCGCATCACAGACATCATGTTCTCCGGAACGGAAGAACAGTTAAAAGAAACCAAAGTCACGCAACCGGCTATCTTCCTGCACTCGGTGATTCAGGCGGCGGTGGCCGAAGATTTTACCCCGGAGATGGTAGCCGGACACTCTCTGGGAGAATTCTCTGCCTTGGTAGCAAACAAAGTGCTGGCTTTTGAAGATGCGCTACGGTTGGTGTCTAAAAGAGCCTTGGCCATGCAGGCGGCCTGCGAAGAACAGCCTTCTACCATGGCGGCCATTTTAGGCTTGGAAGACGAAAAAGTAGAGCAAATCTGCGCGGAGATTCCTGAGGTGGTGGTAGCGGCCAATTACAACTGCCCTGGTCAATTGGTGATCTCGGGGTCTGTAGCCGGGGTAGAAGAAGCTTGCGAGCGCATGAAGGCAGCCGGGGCCAAGCGGGCTTTGGTGCTTCCGGTAGGCGGGGCGTTCCATTCGCCGTTGATGAAATCGGCGGAGGCCGAGTTGGAGGAGGCGATTATGAATACAAAGTTCCGGAAAGGAATCTGTCCGGTGTACCAAAACGTAGATGCTAGACCGCACCTTGACCCGCAGGAAATTCAGCAGAACCTCATCAAGCAGTTGACCGCCCCCGTGCGCTGGACGCAGTCTGTGCAGCAGATGCTTGCCGACGGAGCCACGCTGTTCATGGAGTGTGGGCCCGGCAAAGTGCTACAGGGCTTGGTGAAAAAGATAGACAAAACCGCCGAAGTAGGGCAGGTAAGCTAAACAGAACGCCGGAACAAATTTAGTTAGTAAGCACCTTTTGTAGATGGGGCACATGCAGCAGTTATTCAAACAGAAAATGCCCAGACAACTGGTGTTTGGGATAGATATCTGTTTATGTGCCCTGTCTTTTTTTATCGCGTACCTGCTGCGCTTTAATTTCGACCTGAGAAAGTACACCGAGCTGTCGGTGACCCAGATGCTGCCGATTGTGCTGGCCGTGCGGGCCGCCGCCTTTTATTACGGCAGAACCTACGCCGGCATTCTCCGCTACACCAGCCTGGAAGACCTCCGCAAATTGTTTCTTGCCCTTACCGCCAGTTCTTTCCTGTTGGTTATGGCGCAGCTGGTGTACAACAAAGTCTTCGGGTTCCAGAATTTTATTCCCATCTCGGTTCTCCTGATTGATTATCTGGGCTGCATTCTGGCCCTGTCTCTGTTTAGGGGCTGGACTAAGATTGTGCACTATGAGTGGAGCCATGCCAGTTCCCACAAGGTGAACGTCGTGATTTTCGGGGCCGGTGAGGTAGGGAGCATCACCCTGGAAACGCTGCAGCAGGACATGGGAACCTACTACCATTTCGTTTCCTTTCTGGACGATGATGCCCGCAAACAGAATCTGGTCATCAACGGGGTTCCCATTCAACGCCCGGCCCAGGACTTGGTCAATCAGCTTACCAATTTGCACATTGATTTGCTTATTGTGGCGGTGCAGCAGCTTCCTATTGCCAGAAGAAGGCAGCTGGTGGATGCGTGTCTGAATGCGGGTGTGCAGGTGCTGGTAGTGCCGCCCGTCTATAAATGGATCAACGGCGAACTCAGCTTTAAACAGATCAGGGAAGTACGCATTGAAGATGTGTTAGGCCGCCCCTCTGAAGAGATTGATTCTCCCTTGTTGCACCGTGAACTCCAGAACCGAACCATTCTGGTCACCGGGGCGGCGGGCTCCATTGGCAGCGAACTGGTGCGGCAACTCATTAAATTCAAGCCCAAACAACTCATTCTGTTAGATCAGGCCGAGTCTTCCTTGTATGACATGGAGCTGGAACTGACGGAACTCTACGTGAAGCTGAACTTTGAGGTGGTGCTGGGGGATATCTGCAACCAAGCCAGAATGGATGCGGTGTTCAGAAGTTTCCGTCCGGAGATGGTGTTCCATTGCGCCGCGTACAAGCACGTACCCGTGATGGAAGAGAACCCGACTGAGTCGCTGAACACCAACATAGCGGGCACTAAAATACTGGCAGACTTGGCCGTGAAATACCAGACCCAGAAGTTCGTGCTTCTTTCCACGGACAAAGCGGTGAACCCCACCAGCGTGATGGGTGCTTCTAAAAGGCTCTGCGAAATGTACGTGCAGGCCATGGATCATTACCTCCGCGATTCTGGAAACAAACGCACCCGTTTTATCACCACACGTTTCGGGAATGTGTTGGGCAGCACCGGCTCGGTTATCCCCCGTTTTCGGAAGCAAATGGAGGAGGGCGGCCCTTTAACCGTGACCCACCCAGATATTTCCCGTTTCTTCATGTCCATCAGGGAAGCCTGCCAGTTGGTATTGGAGGCCGCTGCCATGGGAACCGGTGGCGAAATCTACATTTTTGACATGGGCGATTCCATCAAGATTGTAGACTTGGCCAAGAAAATGATCAAGCTCTCCGGCTTAACCCTGGGCAAAGACATTCAACTGATTTATACCGGTCTGCGCCCCGGCGAGAAACTGGAAGAAGAACTTTTCCACGAAAATGAATCGGTGCAGACCACGGCGCACCCTAAAATAAGACTTGCCAACCTGCCTAGCGCGCACAGCGAAAAAGTACTCCAGGAGATTCAGGTGCTCATTGATTTGTTTACCTCGCAAAACAACGTGGAGGTGATCAAGAAAATGAAACAGTTGGTGCCGGAGTATGTGAGTCAGAATTCGGTGTATCAGAAGTTTGATGTAAGAAAGTAAGCGGGCTTTGTGCACGCCTTTTGTTTTTGCTGGCGTGGTAGCTGTTTGATGCGGTGCCCATATGCTTGGTTGTTGCATGGTTTCCCTCCGTGCGCTCACGGCCGCGAGGCCCCGTCTTCCCCTCGCGCACTGCCCTTTCGGCCTGAGAAGGTATTCGCTCTTAGCTGATGCCTGTCTATGGCCAAAAGCGAGGCACGCTCAGGAAAGACTGGAAAGGAGAAAGTAGCAATAGCTATATCTGTCAGTTCAGTACTTCTGCTTCTAAACTTCTGCCTTCTAAAACAGATACTCCCCTTTGAAGGGGGGCGAAGGGGGATGTTTACACCTGTCGGTCACACGCATTTCTACAACAGCACCTCCCTCCGCAAAACCGCCTGCTCAAAAGACCTCGCAGCGTCTTCAGACCTGCGAGCGTCTGTGCCAATGACGTTTCCCGCCTCTTTTTCTAAAATCAGCCTCAAATGTCCAAATAGACATATTCTCTCAACCATTCAATCTCTCATTCACTCACTAAACTCCTTCACTTCCAGTTCATCCGGGCACTCTGCCAATAGTTCTGCAATAGTTTTCTGGAGAACTGGATGAATAAATTCAGGTGCTACTTCAGCCAAGGGCGTTAACGTGAACCGCCGAAGATGTAGCTGCGGATGGGGAAGATGCAGGTGCGGGGTTTCAAGTATCTCTTGGCCATAAAACAGCAAGTCAATGTCAATGACCCTGGCCCCCCAACGCTCTTTCCTGATGCGCCCCAGTTCCTGTTCAATCTGTTGGGTAAGGGCCAGCACAACCTTGGGCGAGAGACTGGTGTCAAATACCAGGACTTGGTTCAGAAACGAAGGTTGATTGGTAAGGCCCCAGGCGGCGGTTTCGTAGAATTTTGATTTTAGGGCTGTTTTCCCGAAAACAGCCGCTAAACGGGTAGTGGCTTCGGTTAAATAGAAAACCCGGTCGCCCAGGTTACTGCCCAGCAATACGTAGAGTTTTGGCATTACAGACGCTCCAGGGCTTGCTGGAAGAAGTGGATGGTTTTATCTGCCGCGGCTTTGGCCAAGGCCGGAAGTTTGGGCTGGGCATACGGATGGCGACCGCCGAAGGAGTGGTCGCCTTCTGGGAGCAGGTACAATTCGGCGAAGGGATTGAGGGCGTGCAGGTCATGGGCCATCTGTACCGGCAGCGTCTCGTCTTTCTCGCCGTGCAGAATGAGCAGCGGAATGCTTAGTTTCTCTACGGCCTTCGGAATGTCTAACCGGTTTCTGTTCGCCTGGAAATTCTCTGCCAACTGGTAATACAGCGGCATCTGTTGGCCGGTGCGAACGTTGGAGATGTACTGCACGCCGTCCTGTTTCCAGCGTTCCATCACCTCGGGTGACCACCGTTGGTCTATGTCACTGATGGCCGACCACGTGGCTACGCCGGTGACGTGGGCGGCTTCGGCGGCTTTCAACAGCACCAATCCGCCGCCCCGGCTGTGGCCAATCAGGAAAATGTAGTCTGCGTTGAGTTCTTCCGCCGGAATCTCAGCCGGGCTGTTTTTCAGATACTCCAGCAGCGTGCCTACATCGTCTAGCTCAATGCAGAAGTTGTTGTTCCCGAAGGCTTCCAGATTGGTGAGGTCAGTGCCGTCTGGTTCCACGCCGTTGTGCGAAAGGTTGAGTTTCACGAACACAAACCCGTGCCGGGCAAAATAGTCGGCGAGCAGGTTGAAATGGCCCCAATCCTTGAACCCTTTGAACCCATGCACAAACACCACCACCGGTTTGGGGTGCCCGTCTGCCAGCCATCTGGCATCTACCGCGAAGTCCCGGCCGTGCGGGGAGGAGAGAAGAAAGTCTGCCCGTTGTATCATAAGCGCAAATATCTTAAAAAAGGCAGGAAAGTAATGCGGGAATAAGAGCATGTTTAAATTTTGGATTCGTAAGCGAAAATGGTAAGAGTAAGGTTCTGCGGAAGTGGTTTTAGAGCCTCGTAGCAGCGCTACGAAGGTGAGAAAAGCGCGAACGCAGGTTCTTGCTATGGCCATTTGCAGCACGAAGGACAAAGTTTAAACATGCTCTAAGAGTAAAACCAGAATCGGCGTTTGGTTCTGAGGGCGCATCCTCGTAATATTGCGAACCAAGATGAGTAGCCCTTTAGACCAGATACAGGCCCCGATTGCCGTAGAGATGCAGGAATTCGAAAAGAAATTCCGTCAGTCTATGCAATCAAACGTGCTGCTGCTGGATAAAATCATGGGCTACATTGTGAAACGGAAGGGGAAGCAGATGCGCCCCATGTTCGTTTTCTTCATGGCCAAGCTCATTCAGGAGCAAATCCCGGACGCCACGTACCGGGGCGCTGCCCTCATTGAACTGCTGCACACCGCCACCCTGGTGCACGACGACGTGGTAGACGACTCCAACTACCGCCGCGGTTTCTTCTCCGTTAATGCCCTCTGGAAAAACAAAATTGCCGTGCTGGTAGGTGATTACCTGCTTTCCAAAGGCCTGCTGCTTTCCCTCAATAATGATGATTTCGGGTTACTAAAGATTGTGAGCAACGCCGTGCGCGAGATGAGCGAAGGCGAGTTGTTGCAGATGGAAAAAGCCCGCCGCCTGGACATTACCGAGGCCGTGTATTTTGACATCATTCGGCAGAAAACCGCCTCCCTCATTGCTTCCTGCTGCGCCGTAGGTGTGTCCTCCGTGGGTGCCGATGTTGAGGTGGTAGAACGGGCACGTTTGTTCGGGGAGAAAGTAGGGCTGGCTTTCCAGATTAAAGACGATTTATTTGATTACGGCACCGCCGAAATTGGCAAGCCCGTGGGCATTGACATCAAAGAGAAGAAGATGACGCTGCCCCTCATCTACGCCCTTCAGCAAGCCGACTGGCTCACCAAACGCCGCGTCATCTACAACGTCAAAAATAACAACGGCAAAGCCGACAAAATCAACGCGGTCATTGACTTCGTAAAAAAGTCAGGTGGCTTGGAGTACTCCATTCAGTGCATGAACAACCTCCACGCCGAGGCCCTTCAGCTCCTGCACACCTTCCCCGCCTCCCCTTCCCGTGACTCGCTGGAGCAACTGATTCGCTATACTATTGAGCGGGAGAAGTAATTAGCTTTCCGTTTTTGGGCTGATTTTAAGAAAGTAGGCTTAAAACGTATATTGAAACTTATTCTAAAATCTTATCTAATTAGCAACATGGAAGATTATCAGCAAACAATAAATAATCTAAAGGTTACTTTGATTCCTGAAACGGAGGAATACTATAATCAAGACGACGAGGCACTAGAAATAGAGCAATCACAGAGGAAAATACTTTGGCAAGCAAAAGATTTTTCAATTCGAGAGTTCTTAAGTATGAGACAGGATGGGGAGCTTGATTTGCAACCAGAATACCAGAGAAATTTTGTTGCCTCTGTTCAAATAGCAAGTAGGCTAATTGAATCTATCCTTTTAGATATTCCAATCCCTGTAATATATTTAGCTGAAGACAGGGATGGTACTTTTTCTGTTATTGATGGGCAACAGCGTCTTACATCCTTTGTCTCATTTTTAGATGGTAAATTTCCGAATGGAGATGAATTTAAATTAAGTGGGTTAAAAGTTCTAACAGATTTAAATAGGAAAAAATATGAACAGCTTACTAAAGATCAGCAAACAAAAGTAAAGACTACAACCCTTCATTCAATTATCATAAAGAAGGAATCTAATGAAGATATTAAGTTTGAGATATTTGAGAGGCTTAATACCGGTTCTACAAAATTAAATGAAGACGAAATTAGGAATACAGTCTATAGAGGAAATTATATAAAGCTTTTGGCGCAGCTAAGTGAAAGTAAATTATTTCATTCGCTTGTGCAAAAAGATAACTTTAAGAATAGAATGATTTATAGAGGAATGATTTTAAGGTTTTTGGCACTATCTGAAAAGTCATATATAAATTACAAATCCTCTATGATTCAATTCTGTAATAAAGAATTAAGAGACAACAGAAATCTTACTCCTGAAAAGGCCCAAGAGTATAAGAATCGTTTCGAACATTGTATCGACCTTGTTAAAACTGTATTTGGTAATAATGCTTTCAGGAGATACTTGCCTGGAAATGAGTTTGCAGGAGGCAAATGGGCTCTTACCCAAATCAATATGGCTTTATTTGATTTACAAATGGTAGGTTTTGTTAATTATTCCAAAAACTCAATCTTAGCTAACGCAGACGCAATTAGAGAAGGTCTTTTAGACTTAATGATCACTGATACTAAATTCCAAGAGTTAATTGGGTATAAGACTTCCGATACCGATAACGTAAAAAAGAGGTTTAAAATTTATATGGAATTGTTGGAGAATATAATAGGAGACAAAGGATACCAACAAAGAAATTTTCCATACTCGCTGAAGGAGGAGCTTTTCGCTGCAAATCCATATTGCAGTATTTCGAAACAAAAGATTTTGTCAATTGAAGATGCAGAAGTGGATCATATCATACCCTTTTCGAAAGGAGGAAGAACTGAAAAAGATAATGCTCAATTAGTTTTGCGGTATTTTAATCGTTCTAAAAAAGATAATTATTCAAGCTAAACATCTCTGCTGAATAAGTTTTATGTATTAAGCTACTTCTATTTTAAGCCTCCTTTCCCAAAAACAGCCCCCAAACAGAAGTGGCGTAAATCTCAAGACCTGCGCCGCTTCTGTTTTAAAGAACTACAAACCTTTACTTCTCCGCTACCAACTCATCAATTGTCTTGTTGAACTCCTGCACAAACTCGTCATAATACTTGCCGGTACCGGGGCCGGAGAAACCGGTGTGAATCTTGCGGACTTTGCCTTGTTTGTCAATAAAGATGGTGGTAGGAAAGGACAGCACGTGATTGAGCGCCGGGAGCGATTGGGCCACCAGTTCTTTGTCTTTGGTTCCGCTTACTAATAAGGGATAAGGCACATTCAGGCGGTCGCGCATCTTTTCAATACGGGCCTTGGCTTTGTCAAACTCGGGGCTAACCTCATAGCCAAGCCCCACCACTTCCACGCCGCGGCTTTTGTTTTTTTCGTACCAAGGAGCCAGGAACTTGGTCTCATCCATGCAGTTAGGGCACCAGGAACCGAAGATCTGCGCCACCACCACTTTGCCTTTGAACTGCGGGTCTGTGAGAGAGACTTTTTTGCCGTTCACGTCTGGGAAGCTGAAGTCTAAGCGATCATAACCCGGTTTCAGGTAAGTGAGCGTTTCGGCGGCGGCCAGTTGAAAGTTGGGGTTGCGCTTGGCCGTCCAGGTTTCGTGTTCAGCTTGGGGCAGGTAGAAATCCCCGGCCAGGGTACCGTCTTCTTGGCCAGTGGCGCTGAAAAGAAACGCGTGGGCTCCGTTAAAGGCAGAAAGCTTCAGTTTGTTTCCGTCCACTTCGCCTTGCAGGTAGCGGTAATCGCCGGTGTTGGTCAAGAAAGTGCCAGAAAGCGCGTTTCCTTTCTGCACGAATTCGCCAATGGCCGGGTAGGTTTTTCCGGTCTTCGTGTTCGTGAAAGACACTTCCCACTTGCCAGATACGTCTAGGGTTGGTTTGGCGGGGTTTTCAGAAAAACGGGCGGTTTTCCCTTTCTCCGCCGTAAAAGGCAAACGGTAGGGCCGGGCCTGGTCTTTCCGCTCCCAGCGGCCAGAAAGTTGGTCTCCGTCTACTTTGGCAATGAGAGCCGCATCAAAAATATGCATCTGCAGCCGCACACTATCCTGGGAATGAGAAATTTCATTGATCAAAATTTTCTCTTCTCCGTTAATAAGGTAGACAACTTGTTTTCCGTCCTGTTCAGAAACCGTGAAGTTGAACGGCATCTCCTGGCCACTTACCTCAATGATACCGCGCCAAGAGCCCCCGCTCAACTCACCTGAGGGAGTAGAGGAGCAGGCCTGAAAGCCCGATGACACTGAAAGCAAGGCGAAAATGGAATATCTGGAAAAGGAAATCTTGTGCATACCGTAAAAGTACGGTGCCCATTGAATTTGCATGACAGATAACTAAAGTCCTTTGCAGAAGGTGGATTTTTTAAACTTGTGTAAAAGTGTTCTGTTTGCGACATTTGTGCGCGACGTTAGTAGCACTGAACCTAAATAATACAAAGCAGATCTATGGCATTTGATGTAGACATGATCAAGGCGGTGTATGCGCAACTGGGCGACCGGATTGCGGCAGCACGTACGGCAGTTGGCCGGCCTTTAACTCAGACTGAGAAAATTCTTTACGCCCACTTATATAATGGTTCCGCTACGGAGGCGTATGAGCGGGGTAAATCCTACGTAGATTTCGCGCCAGACCGCGTTGCCATGCAGGATGCCACGGCTCAGATGGCTTTGCTTCAGTTCATGCAAGCTGGTCGTCCTACGGTGGCCGTTCCCTCGTCGGTACACTGTGACCACTTGATTCAGGCCCGCGTGGGTGCTGACCAGGATTTGGCCGACGCCTATTCAGAGAACAAAGAGGTCTATGATTTCCTGGCCTCTGTATCCAATAAATATGGGATTGGGTTCTGGAAGCCGGGTGCGGGTATTATTCACACCGTGGTATTTGAGAACTACGCTTTCCCCGGCGGCATGATGATTGGTACTGACTCCCACACGCCAAACGCGGGTGGTTTAGGGATGATCGCGATTGGGGTGGGCGGAGCCGATGCCGTAGACGTAATGGCCGGAATGGCCTGGGAACTGAAATTCCCAAGGATCATTGGCGTAAAACTGACCGGCAGATTGAACGGTTGGACGGCCCCTAAAGATATTATTTTGAAAGTGGCTGGTATTTTGACCGTGAAAGGTGGTACCGGTGCCATTGTGGAATACTTTGGTGAAGGAGCGGCCAACATCTCTTGCTCCGGTAAATCTACCATCTGTAACATGGGTGCCGAAATTGGAGCTACCACTTCGGTTTTCGCCTATGATGAAACCATGGCCGATTACCTGAGAGGAACTGAGCGGGGCGAGATTGCCGAGTTGGCGAGTCAGGTAGCAGAACACCTGCGGGCCGATGAGGAGGTGTATGCCAACCCAGAGGCGTTCTATGACCAACTGATTGAAATCAACCTGAGTGAGCTGGAGCCGCACGTGAACGGCCCGTTCACGCCAGATGCCGCCTGGCCAATTTCTCAGTTTGCCGCTGCCGTGCGTGAGCACAACTGGCCCGCCAAACTGGAAGTAGGTTTGATAGGTTCTTGCACCAACTCTTCTTATGAAGACCTTACCCGCGCTGCTTCGGTGGCCAGACAAGCGGTAGACAAAGGCTTGGTAGCGAATGCCGAATACACCATTACCCCAGGGTCTGAAGTAGTACGCTATACGGCTGAGCGCGATGGCATCTTAGGAACCTTCGCTGAGATTGGCGGGGTAGTATTGGCCAACGCTTGCGGCCCTTGTATCGGGCAGTGGGCGCGTCACACCGATGATCCAAAGCGCAAAAACTCTATCATCACCTCGTTCAACCGTAACTTCGCGAAGCGGAACGACGGTAACCCAAACACCCACGCGTTTGTGGCCTCGCCAGAGATAGTGACCGCGTTCGCGATTGCCGGTGATTTAACCTTCAACCCGCTAACAGACACGCTCACGAACAAAAACGGCGAGCAAGTGAAACTGGATGAACCAACCGGTATCCAGTTCCCGGTGAACGGTTTTGACGTGGAAGATGCGGGGTACGTGGCCCCGGCCGCCGATCCAAGCCAAGTAAGTGTGGTGGTAGATCCAACCTCAGACCGTCTGCAGTTATTGGAGCCCTTTGAGCCTTGGAACGGACAAGACTTAACTGGTTTAAGACTATTGATCAAAGCCCAGGGCAAATGTACCACCGACCATATCTCCATGGCTGGCCCGTGGTTGAAATACCGTGGTCACTTAGATAACATCTCCAACAACATGCTTATTGGGGCTACCAATGCCTTCAACGGGGAAGCCAACAAAGTTAAAAACCTGTTGGTGCAAGGCGAAGGCTACGATGAAGTTCCAAAAGTAGCCCGTACTTACAAAGCAGCCGGTGTTGGTTCTGTTGTGGTTGGTGATGAGAACTACGGCGAAGGCTCTTCCCGTGAGCACGCAGCCATGGAGCCCCGTCACTTGGGCGTGAAAGTGGTATTGGTGAAATCCTTCGCCCGTATCCACGAAACCAACCTGAAGAAACAAGGTATGCTAGCGCTTACCTTCGCCAACAAGGAAGACTATGACCGCATAGAAGAGAATGATGTGATTGACGTACTTGGCTTGACTTCCTTTGCACCAGGTGTTCCGTTGCAGGTGAGATTGACGCACCAAGATGGGACTACCTATACTTTTGAGGCGAACCATACCTACAACCAAGGTCAGATTGAGTGGTTCAAAGCAGGAGCCGCCCTTAACCTGATCCGTTTGCAGCAACAGCAACAAGCCTAAACGCTAGTTGGTTTTCCATAAAACAGAAGAGGTGCCCCAGTGGGGTGCCTCTTCTGTTTTATGGAACCTGTTTAGTGAAGGAATCGCAACGCATTCTTGCCCTTGCTGTGTGTTCTCACCAGCAAGCGGGACAGCTCCTGTGCTTTGATTGTTGGTGAGAACACCAACAATGATGGCCTCTTTCTGGAGATTAGACTCAAAAACAGCCGGAGCCAAAGTGTTTTGAGATTGTTTTTAGCCTGTTTTAACCAAAATAAGCTAAAAACATAGGTAGATTAGCTGTTAAGTAAAAGCTTTTGTGTCACCACGCTTTCTAAGCAGTGTCCGTAAGTCACGGAAGTAAATCTGCGTCATAGTGGTGGGAAGCAGAACCCACCCTACCCCTCCGAGGAGGGGAATACATCTTTGCAGTAGAAAGGAATGCGTGAGAGACAAGGCCGTGCCTCTACGGGTTCTATCATCACCGCTGCTACTTCTTACTTTCCCAGTTCCAGTTTCCCCAGTTCCAGTCTTCCCCGAGCGCGCCTCGCTTTTGGCCTTGGATAAACTTTAGCTAAGAGAGACAAACGGTTCAGGCCGAAAGGGCAGTGCGAGAGGGGAAGACGGGGCCCCGCGGCCATGAGCGCTTAGCGCCAGAGATGAAACAATGCAGCACCTGCACCCACGCAAAACAGCCAAGCCAAGGGAACAGAATATTCCATGCACCTACCAATACCCACGCAAAAGCAGCCCCCCGTTTTGGGCATGTTTTAGCTAAAACATGCCCAAAACAGATTTACCTGTAAAGTAAAAGCTTATGCGTCACCACACTTCCGGCAGTAACAAACCGGAGGTAGTAAATGCCGGAGGCCAGATGGGAGAAGTTAAAATGGAGCTGGTCTTTCTTCTGGAAACTACCCTGCGGGGTAACCTGTCCTTTGCTGTCTACCAACTGCACGGTTACGGTGCTTTGCTGTAACGCGGAAGGCAGCGTAACCGTAATCTGGCCTTGCGTTGGGTTAGGGAACACAGAGATGCCGTTGGCAGCCACCGGAGCAGGGGAAGAGGTGACGGAGCCCCTGCTTTGAAGTTTGTATTTCTGAAGGGCAGCACTGGCGTTCCTTTTAAGGGCCGTTCTGGTCTCCCCGGCCACTATGGCAAAGGCAACGGTGTCTGTCTGGGCGGGGGCCAACGTTTTGATGGCGGACGAAATAATGAAGTACACGTCTTTGCCTTCTTCAAAACCGGCCCGTTCGCGCTGAACGCCGCCCGAAAGTGCCTGGTATTTTTCCTGCGTAGAGAACCCGTCTGACAAGTTGATACTCCCTTCCCCGGCTGAATTATCCAAGGCATAAAACCCGGGAGTTCCGCTGGTCAAGAGTTGGATGCCGGCCCAAAGGCTGGTGTCTGTCTTGTGTCTGGTGAGGCCTAAACGCAAGTCGTTGTCCCACTCGGCTACGTTTCTGGCCGCCGAGAGAATGTCCCAGTCGGCGAACATGCCGGCATGGGCAGCAGAGATGGTGTCTGTGGTTCGGTTGGTGAGAATGTATTCCAGCACCACAAAGGCACGGTTAGGAGCATTGGCCCAGGCAAGAACGTTCTGTTGTACCCGCAGGCTTTTGGTCTTGGTTGTGGTGAGCGAATCTTCCATGACACTGGAGGCATAGAATTCCGCGAGCGGAGAATTCTGTTTGCGCTTCAGATTGTTAACCGAATAAAAATCGTGGTCGGTGCTGCCCTTTTCGTTTCTGATGTTGTCAGAGACCAGCGTAGGGGAGTAGCCAATCAATAAACCACCCTCGGCCAGTAAAGGCGCACTGCCCTGGTACACCACTCCGCTGCCTTGGGTGTAGTCCAGGCCATTATACCCTATATTGCCCGAACTCATGACCGACACGGCCAGGTCATTCACGTCGGTGGTGAAGAAGTCTGGGTTCAGGATTAATCTGATGTACTGGAAATCTGTGTAGGTGCCACTGGTGAACCCCAGGCGCAAGGTTACCTGGGTATTGGTGGGCGTATTATCTGCTATCCTGAACCGGAAGGGATTCGCCTGGTTTTCTGTGCTGGCCAAGGTACCCAAATTGGCAATGGTAAAGTTACCTTGCACCATCTGCACGTACGGACTGGCAGAGGTAACACTGACCGTTAACCCCGAAACCGGACTCAGGAAGTTGGTGAATGTGCCGGAGAGGCTGCCTTCTCCGCCGGGTATTAACTCAGACACGTTGAGGATGCTCCAGGAGGTAAGCCGAACAGAGACAGGCGCGTTTTCTGTTAATGCCCGGTAAACATTCAGGCGGCCTTTCCCCAGCTTTTCCAGATAGTCCGCATTGCCCGGAAGGGAGTAAATATCATCGGCAGTGGTGCGCAGGCGTTCCGCAATCTGGCGCGCGGTTAGCTTAGGGAAGTGGCTCCGGAGTAAGGCCGCAGCACCGGCTACCTGCGGAGAAGCGTACGAAGAACCGGTTCCAGACACGTAACTGTTGTCGCTTCCGTTAGTGGTGGAATATACTCCTACGCCTTGCGCCCCAAGGTCAATGTTGTGGCTGTACGTGTGCGAACCTCCTTTCACATCATTTGCGTCTAAGGCGGCAACCGACACCACGTTCTGGTAAGTGGCAGGGTAAAAGTCCAGTTCATCATTGGTATTACCGGCCGCAGCTACAATCACCACATCTTTGTCAAGGACGGCATAATTGATGACGTCCTGCTCAAAGGCAGAGGGGAAACTAGCCCCGCCCCAGGATAAGTTGATCACCTTGCACCCATGGTCGGCGGCGTAGACTATGGCTTCATAGCCTCTGAAAGAACCCGTTGCCTTAGAAGCGAACACCTTGACCGGAAGAAACTTGGCATTGTACCCCAGGCCGGTTATGCCCAACCCGTTGTTGGCTTGGGCAGACGCTATACCCGTGACATGCGTGCCGTGGCCGTTGGCATCTGCCGTGGGGTCATTGTCATCATCGGCTAAGTCCCAGCCCCTGAAATTGTCTATAAACCCGTCACCGTCATTGTCTGTCCCATCAATAGGATCGGCGTAATTGTATTTCAGATTGTTTTTGAGGTCTTCATGCGTTAGGCGCACGCCGGTGTCCAGAATGCCTATCACCACGGTGGAGTCCCCTTTGGTTACGTCCCAGGCCTGGAAGGCATTGGCTTTCTTTAAATAGTTCTGGCCGCCAGAAGCCGAGTCTGCCTGTGGGTCATTGGGCACATGCAAGGGCTCATGCAGATACAGCGGTTCTACGTAGTCTACCAGCCCGGTACCAAGCAACTGCTTTTTAACCTGCGCGAAAGATTGATCTGGGTTGTAGCGTAACTCATAGATCAGGGACAAGTCTACCGCATTTTTCTTAGTTGTTCTGGCCGTAGCCGAAGACGCTCTGGGAAATTTCTGCTGCGCTTTCCCAGAGGCTGCCCGTTGCACCACCTGCTGCAACACAGATGGCCCGGCACTTTTATTCATGGCGGTAGCGGCTACCGGTTTTAGTTTGAAGATAAGGGTGTAAGGTTCTGTTTTAGGCATGTTCTGCGCCCAAAGCATTGAACCCGAAGAACCCCAGCCCCTGAGCAGCACCAGGAAAAGTAGGCAGTACAGATATTTCATTGATTAAAAGGTAAAAGTCTTCTCAGAGGCGTTGGGATAGTGTCGTTTAACCTGAAGGAGTACTCGTCAGGAAAATAACCCAACGCGGTTTTGCTCCCCTCCATACGCAGCCTGCTAAAAGTAGTATATCCTATTCTTTGATTTTATTTTGCTATTATGGCTATGGAATTGTATTATTAAACTTTCCTTTTTAAGGAAAAGAACGTTAGATATAAATGGAAGGATAGCCGGTGAACGCTGTTGTATTCGTTAGCCCCAGGGTTTTCTTCTACCGTAGCTGGTGCTGCTAAAGTTTACTTGCCAAAAGGAGTCAGGGATTTAAGTCTGTCTGTAAGTTAGGGAGTAGTAAAAGTTATACACTGAATGACATTGTTCATTAGGTAAAAGAAATGCTGGCTTAAAAATACGTTTTTTCCATCAATTGCAGTGCCTCTTGTAAGCAGATAAGGAAAGTTTAAGTTGTATTCTGAAGTGATGCGGCCGATGTGGTGCCTTTCTAGTGCCAACGTTGACCCTAGCCGAAGCAAAAATATCTGTTGTTTGAATCCAATCTGCTGCCAGTGTGGTGATTGATGGAAACAGTTTGCAAATTTTATGGTGAACGATTGCCGGAAAAAACCTAGGTTTGTACATAAAATAAAAATACTGATTGAAAGCTATAGGCAGGTGGTGATTGTTGAGAGCAAGGTAAGAGTATGTTTAAATTTCATTTTTGCCGACAAACCTCAGATTTAAACACGCTCTAAGCGAAAAATCCACTTTTGAAGTATATTTTCAAGTATCACCCTGAAATGAAGAAATATCGTAGCGTCTTCTTGATTGATGATGATGAGATCCACAATTTCCTATGTGAAAGTGTGATTAAGAGCCAGCAGTTCGCGCAGAAAGTGAACAGCTATTTGTGGGCAGAAGAAGCGTTAGGTGCCTTGAGCAATTTTGTGAAAAATTCTCCGCAGGATTTTCCGGAAATTATCTTTCTGGATATCAACATGCCGGGGATGGACGGATGGGAATTTATTGAGGAGTACAAGAAGTTGCCCGTTGAACTGACGCAGAAATGCCTGCTGTTCGTGCTGTCCTCGGCGGTAGACAAAAATGACATTACCCACGCCCGTAATCTTTCAGAAGTAAACGATTTCTTCTCTAAGCCGCTAACCTCAGATATTCTCCAGATTATCTCTGAACAGTACGCCACTTCGTAAACGTAGTTCTCCTAAAAGGCACCGCCTAAAGTGGGGCATAGCCTTTCGCTATGCCCCACTTCCTTTTCTTGGTGATGTATACCATGGTCTGACAGCTCTTTTCTGTATGCGTTGTTTTAAGAGCTTTTTTTAGAAAACAGGCCAAAAACCAAGATAGAACAATTGACTTTCTGCCACGCTAGCATAGAAACAGCAATGCTTTATACTCCCTTGTCCTCCTGGAAGGAGCTTGTGGGCAGACTAAAATAGCTTTAATGGGGCGCTAGTACCGCCCGCGCCCAAGAGCCTCCCAGGAGGACAACAAAAAAGTAGGTCAAACGAATGTGGTCTCCATGCTTGATGCCCCACTTACCAAAGTTGGGGTTGGCGCTGGTTTTAGGTGACGCAGGCGTTTACAGGAGACGTTGTTTGCGGCTATTTCTGTAAAACAAGCCCAGAAACGCCGGTGTTTCCAAAGATGTAAGCGGATAGGTGAGTTGGCTAAAACAGCTTTTTGATCCCCTCGGTTAGGTCATCTAGGCCGCGCTTGATATCCTGCCAGGTGCTGTCAGTTGCGGTGGAGGTGTCATTCAGTTTCTGGGCGATGAGGGCGCGTTTGGCTTCCAGGGCGGCTATATGTTCATGGTACGTGTTCTGGGAATCGGCGGTGGTGGCGTGGGCGCGGCCTTGCAGTACCTTTATCTTGGCGTCCAACTCCTCTAAGCTTTTGCGTATGTCCTTCTCATTCAGATGTTCGGGGGCCCGCATGTTCTCCGGCTTTAGGTTATAAGTATCCATGGTGGTCTGGGGTTAGTTGTTTCCTTTTGCTTTTTAAGTACTTTGGTGAGCAGAAAATGTTCGGCCTTATAGGTATTTGTCCCGTGCGGAGCTTGGTGCCGGGAGGAAATCCTCCATATCCCCAAGGGCTTAGGTGCTTAAGAATTCAATGGGAATTTCCTTCTGGCTCTCCCTTTTCGTGAGACAACTTTCTGAACACGCCAAGGCGGAGGCCTTCAGGAAGGCTTTTTCTCCTTCTGCCGTTTCCAGCCTGTTTTTATAAAACCAGGGCCAAAACAAGGGTTGCCGCTTACCTAAGCACCTCCTCTATGGCTGGGTGTATCCTGTAGGGGGGCTTAGATGCGGTGCGCCATTCTTGCGGTGCCCAAGATCTGCAAGGCTAGCGCATGATTGTATTCCCGCACAATGCCCGGCATTCTGAACAGGTCAATCAGCCACCATATTCCTAGACCACCCGCGGTAATCCAGAAAAAGAACTGCATTCCCCACCTGTTCACATACGCATAGTGCAACCCGAATATTACCCAAAGCAGATACGCAAAGCCCTTGGATTTTCGCCGCTGCACATACTGCGAGAAGAAGTCATTCTGTAGTTGCGGCGAAAGGGTAGGCAAGTCAACCTGAACCGTGTAGGGAAGTTGCGATAGAAAGGAATCAGGCAAAACAGTAGAGGTGTTCATAGGTGCAGAAGGCTAGAGGTTTAAGAAAGTAATCTACTATGCTTTTTTCAATAAACCATTGATAAACATGCTTTAAAGTCAAAGAAAAGCGTGTCTGCACTGTGGCAGGTAAAAAGCATTCCGTTTCAACTCCCGGCGGCGGTTCCCGGCGAGTTTGGAGACTCGCTTCGTCCATTGTCACGAGACTGGAGTCTCGCGCCAGTTTTTTTGTTGGCTCACCCGGCAATACTGCTTACGCCAAAGACCTCGTAGTGCCTTTAGACCTACGAGTGTCTATGCCAATGCCGTTTACAGCCCGTTTTCCCTAAAACAGCCCCAAAACGCTGGGTGAAGGGAGGATGTTTGCCCCGCAAAAAAAAACAATGGTAGAAGCCATGCGTACCCGAGACAAGGCAGTGCCTGGCCTCTACCCTCCGGTTTCCACGTTTAGAGCCTGTTTTCCAAAAAACAGCCAAAAAACGCATCAGCAAAATTCTCAGGAAGAGGGACTGGGGAACGATAAGCTTATTGCGGAAGGTTAGTTTATCTGGGGTTGGGCAAATGTAAGAACAGCTCTTAGAACTTACACGCAAGGTGGCGTTTTTCCAATCTCAACCTGAACGGCTTTCTTCTTGGGTAGGCCTGAAAAGAGGGTTTTCGGCACTTTTTTACAACATTCAACGAATACTTGCCCGGTGCATAGGTATATATTCGCCAGTTTACTTTTAATTTACGCCCTTAGAGCTTGGTTAAATTTGAGGTTTGCAGCGCAAAGATGAAATTGAACCAAGCTCTTAAGTCACCACCCTGAAACCGATTGCAAGTGAAGCGTATTAAATCAATTTTGCTGATTGAGGATGATGAGATAACTAATTTTCTGAACCAGACCGTGATTGAAGAGACGGGGATGGCAGAGGAAATTATAGTGGCTTTGAACGGAATGGAGGGATTGTCGTACCTGCAGAAACTGAAAAGCCCGGCAGAGTTTCCTCCCTTGATTTTGCTTGACATCAATATGCCCATTCTGGATGGCTTTTCTTTTCTGGAAGAGTATTACAAACTTCCGCAGGTAAAGGACGCCTCCACCAAAATTGTAGTCCTGTCCACCTCGTCCAATGCGTCTGACATGAACCAGATGCGCTCCTTAGGCATTTCTACCTGTCTCTTGAAACCCCTGAGCGAATCAGACTTCAGGAAAGTTGTCGCAGAACTTTGATTTTCCCTTGCCTAAGACTTGGAGCCACTAGCAATTATCTACCAGTAAAGGCGATTGCTCCGGTTTAAGGAGTAACGCTTATGCTTTAACCCCCCGGTTGGTGAAGCTCACTTGTAAGCTTTGCCAACCGGGGTTTGCCTTTTGGTTTAGCACGGGAGATCTGTTCTGCTGTAAATGAGCTTTTGGGCTTCAACTCATTGTTAGATAGTGTCTTGTATGTAGTAGGCAACGTGTAACGTATAGAGTATACTTCTATTTTTATAGTGTTTTTTTGTATCTAGCCCCAATAACTCTAAAGCAAAAACCAAAATATTTATAGGTATAGTTATGTTTGTGTTTAGCCAATTATAATTGCTTTTTTGATGGAAAACACCTATCAGTCCTATCTTAAACTTGCCATATTATTAGCCTATAAGGGTATAATGGCTAAGGGTTACTAGTTATTGCTCTACTTGGTTAAAATTGTATAATTCAAGAATGTTGCCCATTTTATGATAATAATGCTATTATTGGGGTGAAGTGTAGTAACTTGCAAAGTAGAAAATTACTAGATAGAAACGGTGAGTTATATACAGGTGGAGATAACAGACGATCAATGGAACGGAAACATCCTGCAGAAGGTGTCTGCCATTTCATCTGACCTTCTTTGTGCCATTGACGGAGACGGAAAGTTTATTTACATAAACGCTACTTGGGAAGAGGTACTGGGGTATAACAAAGAATTACTGCACAAGAATTACCTGAGTGTCGTTTCGCCCGAAGACAAATCCGTGACGCGGGAAGTTGTGCAGGCCGCTATCCAGGGCAGGCCTATCAAGAATTTCGTGAACTATTGCCTTCACCTGAACGGAAAGCAAGTACCCGTGTCCTGGACGGCAACCTGGTCTGCAGAAGATAACGTGCTTTCCTGCCTGGGCAGAAATGCTTCAGACCTGGAGACAGCCCGGCAGAAACTGCTGGAGAAGGATGAGTGGCACAATGTGGTGGTGCAGCATGGGTCAGACATGGTTGGTTTGCTCAACCAAGCAGGGGACTACATTCATGTGGAAGGAGCCATCACAAAGCTGGGCTACCAGCCGGGCCATTTAATGGGCTGCAACGTTCTCCATTTTATCCACCCAGAAGAAGCAGGGATGGTAGAAAACGCCCTGGCAAGACTTTCTGAAGAAGAGGTGGTTCAGGTGCCCGACTTTAGGTTCAGGGCCAGTGACGGCGAGTGGCGGTGGATTGACGCCATTGTGAGCAATCAGCTACAGAACCCGGCGATTGAAGCACTGGTGGTTAGTTCCAGAGACATCACCAAGCGGAAACTGACTACTTTAAAGCTGGCAGAAAGCGAGCGGCGCTTCCGGTCTTTGTTTGATAACAATCCAGACCTGGTTATCTATGAAGATAGGGAAGGAAACATTCTGGATGCCAACCCCAGGTTCCTTTCTTTTCTGGGGCTTGGAAAACACGAGGTGCTTTCCAAGAAACTGTGCGACTTCGTTCCGGCCGAAGCGGGGGAGTTGTGTGCGTCTAACCTGGAAAAGGCATTTCAGGGGGAGGTTGCCAACTTCCATCTGCAGTTCAAAGTAGAGCCTAATAAGCTGGTGAGTCTCAATGTGACCAAAATTCCCCTATTGGTGAACGGCGCAGTGATTGGGGTTCATTCCATTGTAGAAGATGTTTCTGAAGCCTACATGGCGCAGTCTACCATTCAAAAGCAGGCCGAAACGCTGCACACCATTTTTGAGAGTATCACAGATGCTTTCTTCATGTTGGGCGAAGATTGGCGCTTTAAGCTGGTAAACAGCGAGTTTGAGCGGGTGCTCCAGCTTAAAAGGGAACAATGCGTGGGGAAAACAATTTGGGAGGTATTTCCTGAATTGATCAACAGTAGCTTCTATCATTACTACAAGAAGGCACTGGGCACCGGGCAAACGGTTAAGTTTGAGTCTTACCTGGAAGAGTCTAAAATCTGGTTAGAGGTGAAAGCGTTTCCGTCTGAAGAGGGCCTATTGGTGTACTTCTCAGACATTACCGAAGCAATCATTGCCAAACAGGAGCGGGAGAAACTGTCATTGGTGGCTAGTAGAATCTCCAATGGGGTAATCATTACAGATCCTGCCGGTAGAATTGAATGGGTGAACAATGGATTCACCCGCAACACAGGTTATGTGTTGGAGGAAGTGAAAGGCCAGCCTCTAAGTACCTTTCTGGAGGGGCCGGAGACCGATCTGGCAAAGGCAAAAGAGATTGAGGAGAAACTGCAAGTGGGTGTTCCCTTCAATATTCTGGTGCTCTACTACCGTAAATCGGGCGAAAGGGTGTGGATCTCCATGGATTTTACGCCCGTCCATAACGAAGAGGAAGAAATTACCCAGCACATTGTCATCCAGAAAGATGTCACTTTCCGGAAAGAGGCCGAAGAACGCCAGCAGGAAATGACCCGTGATCTGTTCCGGCAGAACCGTGATCTGCAGCAGTTCACGTACATTGTCTCGCACAATTTGCGCGCACCCGTAGCCAACGCCATGGGGCTGGCAGATTTCCTCACCAAGCTAGACAAGCATTCAGAAATGTATGACACGTCACTGGCGCACCTAAAGACGAGTGTGTTCAAGATGGACACGGTCTTGCGTGACCTCAACCTGATTCTCTCGCTCAGAGACCAGCAGGACATTTCTGAAAGGGAAGTATTTGCCTTAGCCGATATCTTTGAGCAAGTACGCCTGAACTTTCTGGAGTCATTGTCGCAGCACAACGGAGAAGTGCTGGTAGACATTGACCCCACCATCAGACTGAACACCAACCGGGCGTACCTCTACAGCATTTTCTATAATTTACTTTCCAACGCAATCAAGTACCGGTCAGAAGCCCGGCAGCTGCAAGTGAAGATGCAAGGCCAGGTTTGCCCCAACGGAGGAGGACTGCGCATTGACTTCTCAGACAACGGTTCTGGGTTTGACATGGCCAAGGCCGGCAGTAACGTTTTTAAGCTGTACAAGCGCTTTCATGCCAATACCAATAAGAAGGGCAGAGGCATAGGCCTGTTTCTGGTGAAAACCCACGTAGAAACCCTGGGCGGAAACATTGAGCTGAAAAGTAAATTAGACGAAGGCACCCAGGTGACCATCCAATTACCGAGCGAGGTGTTTACGGGCGAAAAACCATAAAAGATCCTTAAAACAGGTGCTTCAAGTAAAACTATTGGAGAACAAGCTCTTAGTTCGGCTTTACCAAACAGGTTCTGTGAGAAATTTTCTTTAGAGCGTAGAACAATCTATAACAAATTGCTGAAAAGTATAGTACTAAGGAAGGTGCGTGCAAAAGTGCTTTCTTCCTCAGAGCCTAGGTTCAGGTCAGGAGGAAGAGGAACCCAGTAAAACGTATTCGTTCCACCTAATAAATTAGTACTATGAAATTCAAAGGTTTACTACAGTTCATTGTTGTTGTGTTCATGGGCCAGTTCCTGTTTGCCTGTAGTTCAACAGAGTATTATCGGTTCACGTCTGCTAAGCCAGAGACCTACCAAAAAGCAGTGGCAAAAGCTGAGCCGGTGAATACCGTGCAAGAGAACACTGCCTCTGCGGTTGAAGCAACGGCAATCTCTGCCGCCAATGCCCAACCAGAGGCAGAGCCAATATTAGAGGCTTCTACCAAAACGGCTGAACCTGTTTTGTTTGAAACCAAGAGAACTACGCGAGAGAAGGTTACTCCCACAGCGGCCGCCCCTGTTCTGACCGTAGAAGAGAACACCGTTCTGGAGTCTGTGAAGGGCCGCCTCGCCACCATGACCAAAGCCGAGAAAAAGGAGTTTAAGAAAGAAGTGAAAGAGGCGCTGAGGGGAACCAATGATGCCGCTGATGTGGTGAAGATTATCCTGGCCATTCTGATTCCGCCGTTGGCTGTTTTCCTGCATGAAGGGCTCAACAGCAGATTCTGGATAAGCCTTTTGCTGACGCTTTTATTTGTACTTCCAGGTATCATCTACGCGCTCCTGGTAGTTACGGACACTATCTAAAGCAGAGGATTTTTTCATAAGCGATAAACAAAAAGGCCCTGGCAGTTCTGCCAGGGCCTTTTTGTTTATCGGCTGTCAGCCGATGGGAGTACGTGTGGGCCCTACATAACCTTCAGCCAATTCTCGGCGGAGACCTTTTCCTCAAAACTGAGGACAATGATGTCGTTGATGGTGTGTTTCAGGGTTTCTTTGGTGGAGAGCTGGCTGTAAAGCTCAGGGGAGAGCACCCACGCGAAATACTTCACGCCAGCTTTGTACAGGGCCGGAAACCAGACTTTGGCTTCCCACTCAGCGGCACCAGACCAAATTCCGGTGGCCAGGGTATTGTCATTGAACACTTTGGCGGCTCTGGTGCTAACTACATGCTTGAGCAATTTCCCGCACCCGTCTTTTGCCGTTTCTTCGGTTTGGGGGCCCGCCCATTCTACATAGAGAATATCATGAATCACATCAAGGTGAAGGCTGATGTGCGGCTCTTGTAGCAAGGTGCGTCTATGCATTTCTTAGTAGGTAAAGGTTAAGAGTTGGATTTCAGCCAGGCCAAAGCCAATGTTCGGTCAGAGAAATTCACCATCTCAAAATGTACGCCCAGGATATGTTGGATCTTTATCCGGTTTTCGGCCGCCTGGGTTTCCCTTTTCAGGTCAGAAGATTCAATTCTGGCTACTTTCTGGAGGCGGGTGGCGTCTAACTCCTGGGCTATCTTCAGCATGAGCAACGAGTTTTCTTCGTCAGAGATGTTGATGGTAGCCTTGCGGCCGTCTACCAGGAGCTTCTTTACATCATAGTTTCTGATGGTTTCCACCAACATCTGAAAAGCCTGTCTTATCTCAGGCAATACCTCCGGTTCAAGATCTGGCCAAGTGATCTCCAGAATATCGGTAGCCGGATCATACTCAAGCTGAAGGAGGGTGTCTTGGTATAGTAGCATCGTATGCAGCGGTGAAAGAAGGCAGACGTTTGGGTTAAATATAGGGTTTTGTTTGGGAAGAGCAATCCAGGGTATCTATTTTTAGCAGTGTTTAGAAGAACCAAGGCGCTATCTGGTTTGCTGATAAGATGCTGATAGAAACGCTGTTGTGGTTTTGTTAGAAGGGGGTATCTGAGGGAAAACAGGATGCGTAACAGGCTGAGTTTAAAAGAATGCACCTTCGTTTTAGAGCTATTTTCTGAAAAACAGCCCTTAAACGAGAAAAGGGAGAAAGATGCGACGTGGATTTTATACCAAATCTTGTAAAGGGCTTTCCAGAAAGCTTCCAGGAAAAAGGAAGGGTTCTGGCGCGACCGTTTGCTTGTGTTCGTACGCATTCCATTCCAGATCAGCAGTAATCATGGACACCGGCGGGCGGGTGCGCCATTCTTCCTCCTTCTTCTTCAGGGAAGATCGTTTTTGCGATTTGGTTGTAGCCCTTGTTTTTCAAAAACAGCCCTAAAACAGCAGCCCTTCCAGAGAGGTCTGGAAGGGCTGCTGTTTTAAGGAAGGTAGAGGAAATTACTTGAGCAGAACCGGTTTACCGAAGCCCAGTTGTTCCAGTTTGTTTAACTGCGTGGCGGCATCACCTACAATCAGGTAATACATCTTATTAGGGTTCACGTATTGCTGGGCTAAAGCTTTGATTTTCTCCAAGCTCATTAGCTGCACCAAAGCCTCGCGGCGTTTGGCGTAATCATACGGCAGGCCATAGGTGCTGATGTTGTTGAGCATCCCCAGCTTCGCGCCCATGGTTTCAAACGCGCGGGCGTTGCTTTTGATCAGAAAGCCCTTGGTCACCTCCAGATCCTGGGCCGAGTACGTGGGGCCGTAGTTCTGCAGAATCTGCTTGATCAGGTCAGCTGATTCAAACGTCACATTAGACCGCACGCCGCTCTGGATGGCAAATGGGCCGGGCAGGTTGGAGCCCGAGAAAGAAGACCCGATGCCGTACGTATACCCTTTGCCTTCCCGCAACTGCTGCGTTAACTGCGAAGCAAAGCCGCCACCGCCCAGAATGTAGTTCATCACCTGCGCCGGGTAATAATCTGGGTGCGTCACCGGCAACGCCAGGTACCCAAACCGCAACACCGACTGTTTCGCGCCGGGCACGTCATAGAAGTATACTTTTGAAGCCGTAGGAGCCGATGGGGTAGGGTAGTTGGGCATCTTCACTTCTCTGGCTTTCCAGTGCTGGTTCAGGCCCGCCAAGGAGTTTGCCACTTCCTGCTGTTCTACCGCGCCCACCACCTGGAACGCCGCCACCGTTGGTGACAGGTTGGCCGCGTAGTAGTTTTTAAGGTCTTCAATGGAAATCGCCTTTAAAGAAGCCTCGGTACCCAGAAGGTTACGGGATAAAATGTGGTCTTTGCCATAGAGCAGTTTCCTAAAGTTGTTATCGGCAATGGAGTTGGGGTTGGCTTTCTGCTGTTTAATCTGGCTTTCTACCTGTTGTTTCACTAGTTTGAATTCCTGCTCGTCCCAGCGGGGCTCCAATAGAATCTCCTGCACCAGGGCCATGGTAAGAGCGTAATTGCGGGCCAGCGTGCGACCACTAATGGTAAAGCTTTCCTCGCCCGCATTGATGCTGATGGAAGCACCCAAGGCTTCCATGGCTTCTTCCAGTTGTTCGGTGGTCTTGTTTTTGGTGCCTTTGAGCAGCAATTCAGAAAGCAAGTTAGAAACGCCTACTTTAGATGAATCCTCTAATAATAAGCCACCATTGATACGGAGGTTGAACTGCACCAAGGGTACTTCGCGGTCTACAATGCCCAGCGTTTTCAGGCCGTTTTCCAGCTTTCTCTCCCAAACGTTGGGTACCTTGGCTGCGGGGGCTTGGCCGTAAGGCGGCTCTTTGGTGCGGTCAAAGCTGGACGGGGTGCGCGGATAATCGGCTTTGGCCGAGGCATCAAATTTCTCCTCAGCGCCTTCCACAATCTTCTCTTCCACCACGCTGGCTTTCTGGGAGCCTTTCAACACCAAGTTCACTTGTCCTTTCGGTACGAAACTGGTGACCACGTACGGTTTGCCTTTGAGGTACTGCTGGTACACGCGCATCACATCTTCGCGGGTGACGGCCAGCATATTCTCAATGTCTTTGCTGATGAACCCTGGGTCACCCGCGAATATCTGGTACTGCGCCAACTGGAAGCCTTTACCCTGCACACTGGACAAACCGTTGTAAAAGCTCACTTCCTGCGAGGTCTTGATGCGGTTCAGGTCAGCGTCTGAGAAGCCTTCTTTCTCAAACTTCTGGAACGCCTCTTCCACGGCCGTATAAATATTATTCAGGTCTACTTTTTCATAACCCCTGATGCTGAGCATGAACTGACCGGCCAGCTCTGAGCTATTTTGGTACATGTTTACGCGGCCCGCCAGTTGTTTTTCGTCTACCACTACTTTGTTGAAAGGAGCTTTTTTCCCTTCGGCCAGCAAAGTGGCGAGGGTTCTGAGGGCGTAGGAATCTTTGTGGTAGGTGTACACGCTGGGCCAGGCCATGGTCAGTTCGGGCAGGCGCGCGAAGTTGTCTTCGTGGTACAGTTTCTTGGTTTGGGAAAGCACCACCGGTTTCTTCTCCAGGGCCGGAATGTTCTCGCCTTTCTTGATTTCCCCAAAGTATTTCTGCACCCAGGCTTTTGCCTGACCGGGCTCAAAATCACCGGAAACCACCAAGGTCACGTTGTTGGGCACATACCAGCGGCGATAGAATTCCTTTACGTCTTCCAGCGTCGCGTTCTGCAAATCTTCCAGTGACCCGATGACCTGCCAATGGTACGGATGGTCTTTGGGGTACAGGTTCTGGTCAATCACGTACGACGTGTTGCCGTAGGGCGCGTTGTCATTGCTCTGGCGTTTCTCATTCTTCACCACCTGTTTTTCCTTGGCCAGTACCTGTTCCGTCACCGTGTTGATGAAGAAGCCCAACTTGTCAGCCTCGGCCCAAATCATTTTCTCTAAAGCGTCATTGGGAACGGTTTGGTAATAGTTGGTACGGTCGCGGCTGGTGGAACCGTTGGCCCCTGAACCGCCAATACGCGCACTCATTTTATCCAGTCCGCCTTTGCCCAGGTTTTCAGATTCCAGAAACAACAGGTGCTCAAACAAGTGCGCAAAGCCGGTACGGCCTTCTTTCTCGCGGGCAGAACCTACGTGGCTGGTGAGCGCCACAGCCACCACCGGGTCAGATTTGTCCACGTGGAAGACCACGGTCAAACCGTTGCCCAGGGTAAACTTTTCATAGTCTACTTTAAAGTCCTGCTTCGCCGTGGGTTTGGATTTGCCTAGCCGCTGGCAGGATATTAGTACAGCCAGAAAGACAAGGCTGTACGTCATCTGTTTAAAAAATCTCATTGGTTATTTAAGGTTTGAATCTGGTAAGTAGTTAGTAGGGGTAAAGGCATAAAAATTACACCCGGCATTTCTCGCGCCCATTTACAAAGGTAACATAGCTGTAAGAAAATATGATGGGAAATGATTCCTAGCGATAAGTGGGAGAGAGGCAGGTATTTATCTGTTTTTAAGGCAGTTTTTGAAAAGGAGCCCTAAAATAGAAAGGCGCAAGGGCGGCTAATTCAGAAGGTTTGCAGAAATGACGTGCCGTTTGCTGGAATAATTCTTACTTTGAGAGCTCTTTAGGCACCATGAATGCCGAAGACGCATACAAATCCTTTTTCCCAAGCCTAACAAACAGACAGCAATGCTGAAATTGTACAAGACTTTAGGCTGGGCAGCGCTGGTGGTTTTTACCCACTCCGCCTGTACCAGTTCTAAGGTTGCCCAAAAAAGCGCCAGCCCCTCCTCGCCCGAGGCCTCGGCCAGACCAAAAGCCCCTGAATCTGGCATGAAGAGCTATAATCAGGTCATCACCAAAGATGCCAAATCTGACAAAGGTCTCTTCACCATCCACAAAGTGGGCGAGAAGTATTTCTATGAGATTCCGGACTCGTTGTTGCAGCGGGATATTCTCTGGATTAGCCGGATTGCGGATTTGCCGGCCGGTTTAGGCGGCGGATACGTCAATGCGGGTTCGTCAGTGAATGAGCAGATGGTAGAGTGGCAGAAAGTAGACAACAAACTCCTGCTTAGAACAAAATCCTACAGCGCCGTAGCCGCCGATTCTCTGCCCATCAGCCTTTCAGTGAGAGCCAACAACTATCAGCCTACGCTGTACGCCTTTGATATTGCGGCCTTGAGCCGGGATTCCAGCGGGTATGTGATTGATGTCACTAAATTCTTTTTAAGCGATGTGAAAGCGTTTAGTGGCCTCAGCGCCAACCTGCGCCGCGATTACAAAGTGAACCGCCTAGATGAATCCCGTAGTTTCATCGTAAGCGCCAAAAGCTTCCCCATGAACATAGAGGTGCGGCAGGAATTGACGTATGACGCCGCCGAGCCGCCTTCCAACTCGGCCACGGGTTCCATCAGTATGGTCATGAACCAGTCTATGGTGCTGTTGCCCAAGGTGCCCATGCAAGCCCGTATTGATGATTATAGGGTAGGGTATTTCAACATCCGGCAGATTGACTACGGTTCTGAAGCCCTGAAAGCCGATGTGAAAACCTACATCAGACGCTGGCGTCTGGAGCCTAAAGACGTGGCCGCGTATAAAAGGGGAGAGTTGGTGGAACCGGTAAAACCCATTGTCTACTACCTGGATCCGGCCACGCCCACCAAGTTACGGCCCTACATCAAAGCAGGGGTGGAGCAGTGGCAGAAAGCGTTTGAGACCGCCGGTTTCAAAAACGCCATCCTCGCCAAAGACCCGCCCAGCCCGCAGGAAGACCCGGACTTCAACCCCGAAGATGTACGGTACTCAGTGATTCGGTACGTGGCCAGCACCACCCGCAATGCCGTGGGGCCAAGTGTGTCAGACCCGCGCTCCGGCGAAATCATTGAGAGCGATATCATCTGGTACCACAACCATCTTCGGTCTTACCGCAACCGGTATCTGTTGGAAACCGGCGCCGCTAACCCCAGTGCCCGTACGCTGGAAACCCCCTTGGAAGATTTAGGCGAAATGATGCTGGAGGTGATTACCCATGAGATAGGCCATGCGCTGGGCCTTCCGCATAACATGATGGCTAGTTCCGCCTATCCTACAGATTCTTTGCGCTCCGGGGCTTTTACCCAGAAGTACGGGATTGCCGCTACCATTATGGATTATGCCCGCTATAATTACGTAGCCCAGCCGGGCGATAAGAACATCAGGTTTGTGCGCCAGTTGGGGCCGTATGACCATTACGCCATCAACTGGGGCTACCGCTATCTGCCAGACGCGAAAACGCCGGAACAGGAAGTGCCTATTTTGTCTAAGTGGATAAACGAAAAATCGGGGGACCCGATTTACCAGTTCGGGAGCGGCAACGGCGGACATGACCCCAATAGCCAGACCGAAGGCATTGGCCGTGATGTAGTGAAGGCCAGTACGTACGGCCTTGCGAACCTAAAGAAAGTGGTGCCGCAGTTGTATAACTGGACGGCCGCCAAAACCAATGACTATGATGATTTGGCTGAGTTGTACGATGAGCTTTTGGGCGTATGGAGCCGCTACATTGGGCACGTAGCCACCAACGTGGGCGGGGTGCACGAGAATAGGCTGAAGCCGAACCAAAAAGGGTACATCTATACACCGGTGAGCAGCAAGGAACAGACCGCTTCGGTTAATTGGATGCTGACGCATGCTTTTTCGTCCCCGGCTTGGTTGCACCAGACCAAAATCAGTAGAAATATTGACCCGGCCAACCATGTAGAAAGCATCAGGAGTTTGCAGACCCGCCACCTAGATAATTTACTTTCTTCGGCCCGCATGGCCCGTCTCATGGAGAACGAAGCCCACAAAGTGAATTACACGGCCTTGGACATGGTGCGGCAACTACAGCGCGGCATCTGGAGCGAGGCCTATTCCGGCCAGCCGATTGACATTTACCGTCGGAACCTACAAAAAGCCTACTTAGACCGGGTAAACTTCTTATTGAATGTGAACCCTGCCCCACAGCCTTTAACCGCCCAGGGAGGAGGAGCCTCCAGACCACAGGTGAATGTCAGTCAATCAGACATCCGGTCGGTGGTGAGAGGAGAGTTGGTGAAGTTGCAGAAACAATTAAAAAGTGCCTCCACTCGCAATACCAATGATTTGACCAAATACCATCTGCAGGATGCGTTAGTCAGGATTGATGACATTTTATATCCGAATAAATAAAATGAAACAAAAACGCCCCTCCAGTGGAGGGGCGTTTTTGTTTCATTTTAGCCAAAGAAGGTGAAAAGTAGTTCATAAACCAAAGTAGCACACTCGCTCGCCTCTGGCGAGTGTGCGTTACCTCCGGCGTGCCGCCGCTAACGGCCAGAAGCCGCGGGTAGCCCACACTCGCCAGAGGCGAGCGAGTGAACAAATTCATTTAAAGTGCTCTCAACTGCGGCAACACTTTCTCCCCGAAGAACTCAATGTAGTGCTCTTGCGCCAGGTTCACATTGTGCAGGTGGAAATGCGTGAAGCCGAGTTCCAGGTCATTTGCCAGCCAGTCAATATGTTCTTGGGCACTGTCTGAGATTCTGACGGCGTCATCCAGTTCCTCTGGTTTCACCATGCTGCCGGCGGCATCAAATCCTTTTACCGTGGGAATGTCTGAGAGCAGGGCCGAAGGGAAGACGTTGTTTTTCCATTGCTCATGCGCGCCCTGCCGGGCCTTCTCTGTAGTGGTGTCATAAGACAACTGCACCTTTAAATGCATGGGCTTGCCTTCGCCTCCGCCTCGGTGAAAAGCCTCCACTATCTCTTTCAACACCTTTGGCGGCTGAGAAATAGTAATCATACCATCGGCCCAACTGCCCACCCACTCAGCGGTTTCTGGGGTGATGGCTGCGCCGAAGACCGGAGGGATGTAGTCAGGACGGGTGTAGAGTTTGGCCTGTTCCACATCCACCAAGCCTTTGTGGGTTACGGTTTCGCCCCGCCAGAGCGCCCGCATAATGTCTACACAGAGTTTCAGGCGGTCATTCCGTTCCTGTTTGTTGGGCCACTTCTGCCCCGTGATGCGCTCGTTCAGAAACTGCCCGCTGCCCGCCGCAATGAAGAACCGGTTCGGGAACATCTCGCACAACGTAGCTACCTTTTGCGCCGCTATGGCCGGGTGGTACCGCTGCCCCGGCGCCGATACTACCCCGAAGGGCAGGGAAGTGGCCTGCATGGCGGCGCCCAGCCAACTCCAGGCATATCCGCTTTCGCCTTGGTTTTCGCTCCAGGGATAAAAATGGTCAGAGGACAGCGCGTTCCCGAAACCAGCCTGTTCAGCTTGCTGCACCAGGGTTAGCAAATGGCTGGGTTTAAACTGCTCATGCGAGCAGTGGTATCCAAAAGAGATGTCTTTATGTTGCATGATGCTGTTTTCGTGGGTGTGAGAAGCGCGCAACTTCTCTTCATTAAGGAAATATAAAACTTGTTGAAGGCTAACCAGTAAATTGCAGCATTCTATCATTAGTGCAAACTAGCTACGGTATCATACGCGGCCGGTAGAAAGCTGATTTACAAACGGACGCCTCCCTGATTTTAGATGACACAACGTGTACGGGCAGAGTAAAGAGGGGTTCTGTTAGCTGCATTCTTGTGCAGGTTCTGTTTTTAACCTGATTTTTGGAAACTAGGCCTGAAACAGGAATTAGAATAAAATTTCTACTGGCTGTCTATTCCGTTTAAGGTCTGTTTTCCTGAAACTAGGTCTAAAACGTATTCTTATTCGGGTAGTGCAAACTGACGTTACGCAATTCTGCCGGTGGTTCCCGGCGAGTCCGGAGACGCGCCTCATCCTTTGTCACGAGCCCGGAGGCTCGCGCCGGTTTTATTATTGGTTCACCCTGTAATACCGCTTGCTCCAAAAGACCTCGTAGCTTTTGGAGAACCTACGAGCGTCTGCGCCGATGGCTCACCAATCAGGAGATTGGCTGTCCAAAGGTGCGTAGAGCGCTCCGGCTAACTCTACGCACAACAATAGTGTGGTTCTACACCTTTGAATCTTTAAGACCTCATAGGTTTCTTCGTTTTGGGCTCGTTTTCCGAAAAACAGCCCCAAAACGCGGGAGCCTGGCTCCTCTTCTACGGAGGGGAGCCAGGCTCCCGCGTAACATCAGGTACTAAGTAGCAGGATCAAGTAGCTGACCCTGGTTGCTGGTCTAAATCCTTGATCTCCTTTTTGTAGGCGGTGGGGAGAATGATGGATTTCAGAAACCAATCCAGTTTCAGGAGCCGACTGGCCTTGTAGCCGTGCAGGAGAGGGGTGATCAGGGAAGCCTTCCGGAAACCCAGCAGTTCTTTCACGCGGTCTGGGACTACCAGCACCTGGGCTTCCAGTAATAAGCGGTACCTGAGTTTGCCTAAATGCTTTTGGTATTGCTGGAACAAGTCCTTGGTGTAATGGCTCATGGCAAGGTCTTGCTGCAGATGTTGTTCCCGCATGAGCAGCCAATCTGGGTACGTAACGGGTAGCCCCGTCAAGCCCATGCGGTGGCCAACGCGGTAAAACACCTCAAAGACTTCGGCTTTCTCTGGAGTGGTAAGTTCCCGCTCCAGCACCTCGTACGCCCTGATGGAGTAGTCGATGAGCATAAACAGCACATCGCGGTACGCCCAATCTGGAATGGTGGCCCCGCGTTTGGCTTCAACCGCTGCATGAATGCTGGCCATTTTGTCAATGGTTTGATGCGCCCGCTCCAGAGGCGAAAAAACAATCTGCCGGGCATAGGCCACGGTAGAGAAAAGCCTGCCCAGCGGATCAGCGGGCAGCCGACCGGTGAAGTAGAGCCAATCTACCGCCTTGTTCAGGGCGAACTCCGCAGAAGAACCCGCGAAGATAAAGAGAACCGTATCGCCTTTCCCCCAGATCTCGCGCACCACAGATCCTTTTTCAACAAAAAATCGCATTGCCTTTTTCTTTTAAAGTAACAGGACGTTGTCTCAGAGTCCTGGTTTTGCTCTCCTTTACAGAAAACGATGGAAAAACGATTAAGATTATTCTTTTCCCTTTCGGGGCCATGTACTTAAGCGCTTGTTTTTCTGGTTATTTGGGTAAAACAGCCAATAAAAACTTAGCCGGAGGCAAGAAGAATCTATTGTGAACCGCGCGGAGGTACGTAGATTTGGAATTGAAACAGCGCCAGCCCCTCGCTAACTTCGCCTCATCTCAATACATCATCCTATTTTGGAGCAAAGCAACCCTACCGTAAAGCCTGCATTTGACGTTTGTGTACTCCTGCCGTGTTATAACAACCAGGCAGGGTTAAGAACGTCTGTGGAGAGCGTCTCTTATTACCCTGGCAAGCTTTCCATGGTGATAGTAGATGATGGCAGTAAGTCACCTGTCAAGGTAGAGGCGCTGGTGGGGGCAGGTGGGTTTCCTTTTTCCGTTTATGTGGTGCGTTTGGAAAAGAACAGCGGAATCACGGAGGCCCTGAATACCGGCTTGCGATGGATAGAGGCTAACCTGACGGTGCGCTACATTGCCAGGCTAGACGCCGGTGATGTTTGCAAAGAAGATCGGTTTTACCGGCAAGTGGAATTCCTGGAGCAAAACCCGCAGGTGGGTTTGCTAGGGAGTTGGTGTGTTTTCCAAAACCCTTCCACCGGTTTTCACTACACGTATACCACCCCCACGCAGCATGGGGCCATTTTGTCTGAAATGCACTCCAGAAATGTATTCATCCACCCAACCGTCATGTTCAGGACGGAACTGGTTCCGTTGGTTGGGCTGTATCCCACAGATTTTCCTCATGTAGAGGATTATGCCCTCTTTTTTAAAATGCTGCACCAAACCAAAGGGGCTATTCTGGACAAAACCTTAGTCACCTGCGAAATCAACTCAAAAGGCATTTCCATCTCTAACCGGAAAGCCCAGTTAAAGGGAAGGCAACGGGTGATTTCTGAGTTCGGGGTTAATGCGTTTCAAAAATTGGTGGGCAAGAGTAAAGTGTATCTGCTCAGGCTATTGCCTTACCAGGTAATACTGCTCATTAAAAATAAGCTGAGTTCAGGAAAAGTGTAACTATGGTTTTTCCATGCCTTTGGCCCAGACTTTTGGACTGATCTGAGAGGCTTATCTAATGAATGGAGTTCAGGATTGAGTAATGACCGTAAAATATTATATTTTATTTCTATAGCAGGGTGCGTTGTTTGGAAATGTCATTAATGAAATAAAATGATGTTTTTAATATCTCTGAGTAGGGGTTAAGGGGTACCTATCGGTCTATAAAAAGATAAATAGTCTTAATACGATTCTGTGAATACTCACAATAGAAATTTAGTTATCTTTGAAACAGGAACTCTTGTAGTTTAGACAGTTGCTTTAGTGCTGTATCCCCCGGGTAATGAAGATAGTACACGTAATAGAACCTTTTGCCTCAGGAGTCGCCGTTTTTGTGAAGTCTCTTACGGAAACGATGCCAGGTGACCTCCATATTGTCATTCATGGCGAACGGAAGCAGGTAATGTCTGCCAAAGAAGTTAAAAAAACTTTTCCAAGGCAGAACGTCCGCTTCATCAGATGGAAGTCCGCGCAACGGTCTATTAATCCTTTTAAAGACTTTCTGGCCCTGAGCGAACTACAGAGCATTCTCAAGCGACTTCACAAAAGAGGCTTTGTAGATGCCGTTCACCTGCACTCCTCTAAAAGCGGCCTTTTAGGTAGAATTGCCTGTAAATTGGCCGGAATCAAGAATGTGGTCTATACTCCCAACGGAGCCCCTTTCCTTTCGGCCGGTAACCCCATCGTGAGCTTTCTCTTCAAACAGATAGAAAAGTTCGGGAACGGAATGGGAGGACAGGTGGTATGCTGCTCTGCCTCAGAGTTAGCCGAATACCAGAAAATAGGCATCAAGGCCACCTATATCAATAACGGCGTTTCCTTGAAGGAAACAGCACTAGCCAGTGTTCCCGTTGCCAAAAGCGAGAAGTTTCAGGTCATTACTACCGGCAGAATTGAGGAGCAGAAAAATCCATTTCTGTTCAATGCCATTGCCCTCTTTTTTGAAGACTTTGACCAAATAGAATTCATCTGGGCCGGTGACGGTAAAGAAAGAGCGGCCTTAACTGCTAAAAATATAATTGTTAGTGGCTGGCAAGACCCTCAGACCGTGAAAGAAATGGTAGCCCAAGCAGATGTGTTTATTTCTACCTCTTTGTTTGAAGGACTCTCCTTTAGTGTTTTAGAGGCTTTGGCCCTGAAGAAACCTGTGCTTTTGAGTGATTGCGTAGGAAACTCAGATGTTATCAAAACCGGATTGAACGGTGACGTTTTCAAAAATGAGACGGAAGCCATTGTTAAAATCCTGCACTATTTCAATAACCAGGAAATGCTGGAGGTAATGGGAGATTATTCCTTTGACATCTGCAGCGCTAACTTTGATGTTGACCTGAACTTTAAAAATTACAAGGCCGCTTACCAGGGTAGTGAAAAGAAGATAGAACGTGTTCTTTTAGCGTCTGCTGTATAAGTCAATCTACTATCTTCCTTAAAGAAAGAAGCCATGAGAAATACATTATTACTCCACGATTTCACCTCCAAGCCCGACCATTTAGAAGATATAAATGAATCTCTAAAGAAGATTCAGTACCACTTGTTGGACGAATTGGCTTTAAAACAGGAACTCATCCTCGCCAAAGAGGCAGAAATCCTCCACCTAAAAGCTGAATTACTGCAAAAGGACGAAAAGATTGAAAGCTTGAATAAGAAAGTTGCTGAAGTTGAAAGGAATAACGAGGGGAATAAGCAGCTTAATAAAAAGTTGATTAACGAAGTTGTCAGGAAACAGCAGGATATTGAGTGGTATAAGCGGACGTATGAGAAAAGAAGCTTACTTGGGACAATAAAAGAAAAGATTTTTGGCAAATAGCTTTAGGTGAAATGATTCCAAAAAAAATTTCATTATTGTTGGTTTGGGGAACAAGAATTACCTGAAGAGTATGAGAGAAATATCAAAGGATGGGCTCTCTTACATCCTGATTGGGAGATAAGAGGATGGAATGGAAGTAATTTTGAATTTGATAATGAATTTCTATTAGTTGCTGTTAAGAATATAGATTGGGTAAATGTTTGGAATTATGCAAGATTGAAATTACTGCATGATTATGGGGCATTTATATGAGTGTTGAAGTGAAGCTTGTTCAACCACTAGATAATCTTACTCAATATGAATGTTTTTCAGGTTTTGAAAGAGGGAAAATAGAGTTGTTTTTTGTTCGTAATACAATAGTTGGGAGTGTTCCTGAACATGATTTTCTTAAACAGAGTTTAGGTAGGTTTACATTGCCTTTTAACGGGAACGAGAAAGCGAACATTTCAGCACCGGTTCTTGAGTTAACCAATCCCTTACAAGAAGAGGCCAATAAGCAAGCAGTAAATATCAAGATTTTGAATGATAAGATTGATGTTGAGCTAAGCAGATCTAAGAGCTTAGTAAGCAGATCTAAGAGCTTAGAAGATAGCAATAGGTTTTTGAAAAGTATGGTTGAGGACTTAAGCCAAAGGCTTATTGAAAAAGAAAGCAGACTAGAAGCTATGGATAAAATGCTCGGCTTAAGAAATGAACAATTTATGCTAAGTGATAGTGAAACTCTTTATTTGAAACAAAAGATAGAAGAGCAAGAACTATCTTTGAAGTGGTACAAGAGTACTTATGAAAATAGAAGCCTGTTTGGAGTTATAAAAGAAAAACTATTAAAAAAATAAAACTGTATCTTTTTTGATGGAATATTGGATCCTAACAACAGAGTACCCTCCTTTTCATGGTGGTGGAATTAGTACTTATAATTATCATACTGCTCTAATGTTGTCCAGCAAAGGAGTAAATGTGAAGGTTTTCGTTTCAGATAACTCGCTTTCAAGCCATCGCTTACAGGAGGAGAAGCATGGAAATTTAACAATTGTACGGTTTAAGCCAGCTGGTAAATATTATTATGAATTCTTAGGCTATCATGCTGCTCTGAGTTATCATTTTTCTGAAATAATAATACAATATGCCCGTGAAGTTATAATCCCCTCTTTTATAGAAGTGCAGGACTATCAAGGAATTGGTTATTATCTACTGCAAAGAAAAAAAATTGGAGAAGAAATAATTAAGAATGTGCCTATTATATTAACGCTGCATTCTCCCTCATACTTTTATCATGATCATTGTAGAGATCCATTGTATAAGTTGCCTACCTTTTGGATAGGTGAGATGGAGAAATGGACAATGCGAGCAGCGGACATTTTTATCTCTCCAAGTAAGTATATGCTGGATAATACTTCTAATGAAATTGGAGATAAACTTCATTTATATAATGTATTACCTAACCCTTATGCTTTAGACAATACACCCAAAACATCCAATGAAATTGAAATTGGGGATATTGTTTTTTTTGGTAAACTAACTTATCAGAAAGGAAGTTTAGATTTGATAAAGACAATGTCAAAACTATGGGATGAAGGTTTTGCTTATCCTTTAAAAATTATTGGTGATGATCATTTCTATGATCTTTATCAAATGAGTATGAAGGAGTATATAATAAAAAAATATAGAAAGTATTACGATAAAGGCAAAATTCAATTTGAAGGCAAATTAGAGCCGCATAAATTAAATACTAGATTAGCTAAAGCCCAAGTTGTTATAGTGCCGAGTATTGTGGATAATTTCCCGTATGTTGTTGTAGAAGCAATGGCATTAGGAAAAGTTGTGTTGGTGTCAAATGGGGGAGGGCAAGTTGAGATTATTGAAGATGGAAAATCAGGGTTCATTTATAATCTAAATGAACTAAGTTCCTTCTCTCAACAGTTAAAAAGAATTTTGTCTCTTTCTGCCGAAGAGTACTCATTAGTATCAAAAAGAGCGGTCAATAGAATTTGTAGCCTATGTAGCTATGATGTGGTTTTTGAAAATAAAATGAACATAATCAATAATTATGTTCATTTTAGCTCAAATGAGTATCCGTTCACAAGGGTCATACAAAGGAAGATTCCTGTTAAAGAACTTGCCTCTTCTCATAACAAACTGTCAATTGTGATTCCTTATTATAATACAGGTAAGTATTTGGAAGAAACAATTAAGAATCTTCTATTAGTAAACTATGCTAATAAAGAAATAATAATTGTGAATGATGGGTCAGATGAAATAGAAAGTTTACACGTCCTAGAGTATGTAAATGAAAAGTATCCAGTTAAGATTGTAACTCAGGATAATTTGGGCCTTCCTGGAGCAAGAAATACTGGAGCAATGTATGCTTCTGGGGAATATCTTGCTTTTTTAGATGCAGATGATATGGTGGATTCCAATTATTATGCAAAGGCTATAAACATTATGAATAAGTATGAGAATGTTAGCTTTGTAGGTTGTTGGACTCAATATTTCGATGGGGCTAAAGGAGTTTGGCCAACGTTCACCCCTGAACCACCCTATATATTGCTGCACAATTCTGTAAACTCCTCTTCATTAGTTTATAAAAGGGCAGATTTTATTACATCAGGGATGAACGACATGGACATGATGCCTGCCTATGAAGATTATCAGTCAGTTGTTCATTTAGTACAGAATGGTTTTAGAGGTATCATAATTCCTGAATTATTATTTAATTATAGAATCCATCCAGATTCATTATCGCGAACGTTCAATCCTTTTATTCATTTAGATGCTTACAAGCTATTGACAAAAAAGCATAATGATTTTTTCAAAGAATATTCAACTGATATAATTAACCTGTTGCAAGCTAACGGGCCAAGTTTTCTTTTTGATAATCCTACGTATACTCCTTATTATTCCTCACTTAACTCTAATCAGAAGGATTCGCAAAATCCAAACGAAGGAGGAAGGTTTTCAGCCATGGATGAGGATAAAGTTGAGGTGATTAAGTTGTGGTATCATCAAGAGTATGAGGTGTTACCTCTATGGTTTAAACGATTAGGTCACCTGATCAAGATAGTTACTGGTAAGCGAAAGCTTTTTAATTGAGAATGCATTGGCTTTATACTTTAAGCCTGCTTAGTATTTCAACGGTTTCTGGCTCATGTATCCCTAATAAGGAACCTTATTTCTGTTTTTGGCTTATTTTTGAGAAAAGTTAAAAAACTTGGAAGAAGGGGAATGTTAGCTCTATCAATAGGCAGAGATTGCTTCTTTTTAGAGGGGATAAACAGTAGTTTATTTCATATAAACCTTATAATCTAAATATCGCATATAAATGGAAGAATTTGTTAATCCAGTAAAGCTAGATCATAAACACCTTGCTAATTGTGTAGTACTACCTGATAGATATGCTATTCTAAATAAGCTTCCAAGTAATGCCATCGTAGCAGAGATAGGTGTTCTTGCTGGTGATTTCTCTGAGTTTATTATTCGTGAAACTAATCCCTCCCAGTTGGTATTAATTGATACATTTAATATAGATGATTGGAGTGGTAATGAATATAAAAGGTTTTATGCTAAGAACCACTTTGACTTTGTGAATCAAAGATTTAAAAATGATATTGATGGTGGGAAAGTTGTTTTAAAGCGGGGATTTTCTTGGAAAATGTTGAAAGAATTTCCTGATAATTACTTTGATTGGATTTACTTAGATGCGGATCATAAATATCCAGGTGTTTCTAAAGATCTAAGTGAAGCGATAAGAGTCGTAAAATCATCTGGTTATATTGTCTTGAACGACTATATATTCTATTCTCATCAAGAAGCATTCCCGTATGGAGTAATTCATGCTGTAAATGAAGTTTGTGTTAATCACGATTATGAAATAATATATTTGGCCCTTCATCCACAAATGTATTGTGATGTTGTAATTAGACAAATTGGTTGTGATTCAATAAAGTCGAAAGAAGATTAAGATTAAATACTTAATAAATGATTTATTGGTTATTGACAACCGAGTATCCTCCATTCTATGGCGGAGGAATAGGAACTTATTGTTACCAATGGGCTAAAATTTTAAAATCCAAAGGACACGAGATCACCGTTTTTCTTCCTAATGATGCCATCACTGAATTTGCTGAGAGAACAATAGAGGGTATTAGGATTGTTGAATTTTCTCCGCATTTAGTAAATACTGCTTCTTTTTTAGGGTTTGAAACGATGATCAGCTACTCTTTTGCTGAGATAGTTAAAATTTATACTGAGAAAGAGGGGGTTCCAACCTGGGTGGAGGCCCAGGAATATAATGGAATTGCTTTTTTCTTATTGCAGAAAAAGCATCTTGGATATCCGCTTTTTAGAGACCTCCAGGTTCTGATAACCTGCCACGCGCCTTCTTTTCTTTACTACGAATTCAATCACGTAAATAATTACAAGTTACCCTACTTCTGGATTGGGGAAATGGAAAAGTATTGCATACAAGCCGCAGATGTATGTATATCTCCAAGTCAATACTTAATTGACCGATTACAAGAAAGACATTCTTTCAATAGAAAGTTTTATGTGCTGCCCAATCCGTTTCAAATTGAAAGTGAGCCAATTGAAAAAGGCACCGCTGGTCATCAGGTAATATTTTTAGCTAAGCTCTCTCCTGCCAAGGGGATATTGCAAACTTTGCAGTCTTTCAAGAGTTTGTGGAGACAAGGTCATAAGTATAAATTGAAATTAATAGGTAATAAGAATTACTTTTATCATGCTAAACAATGCATGATGGGTGATTACATCATAGATTCCTATTCAGAATTTGTAAAGCAAGGTTTGTTAGAGATGACAGGGGCACTACCTCCTAACAAAGTTAAGGTAGAGTTAGGAGATGCTAAAGTTATATTGGTTCCTAGCACAGTTGACAATTTCCCTTACACCGTGGTTGAGTGTATGGCTGAAAAGAAAGTGGTGTTAGCCTCAAAACAGGGAGGGCACCGTGAAATTATAGAAGATGGCATTAATGGATTTCTATTTGACCACTCCCAACCAGATAGTTTAGAGGAAAAAATCAACCAGATTTTTTCCTTGTCTGAAGAAGAATTGATGGTGATTGGCAACAACGCAGCAAATAAGGTTGCTCAGGAATGTGATCCCACTGCTTATCATACTAAAAAGATGCAAGTGCTGGAAATCTGTAAACAAGAGGTCTTGCCAGTCAAAAATTTTATTTATACCCATAATGGCCCTGAGATAGAATCTGACTTTGCTGGAAAATCTAATGGAAACCAGGAAGCCCTTTTATCTGTTGTGGTTCCCCATTATAATATGGGACACTTGGTAAAAGAAACCATTGATTCCATTAAATCTTCTACATATCAAAACATTGAGATAATTGTATTGGATGATGGGAGCGATTCACCTGAAAGCCTGATGGTTCTTCAGGAGCTACAACAAGATAATCAGATAACAATAGTCACACAAAAGAATAAAGGGTTAGCTGAAGCTAGAAACGCAGGGGCTTTAAACGCTAAAGGTGATTTTTTAGCGTTTTTAGATGCGGATGATACCGTGCACCCAAATTACTTCTCAAAAGCGGTTGACGTATTGAAGTCTAAGCCCAATGTTCATTTTGTAGGATGCTGGGTACAGTATTTTGAAAATTCAAACTCCGTTTGGCCAGCTTTCAATCCAGAACCGCCATATTTGCTTTTTCACAACATGGTCAATTCCAGTAGTTTAGTTTACAAGAAAGAATCATTTTTGGCAGGTGGATTGAATGACAAGAAGTTTGTGTACGGTATGGAAGATTATGATAGTGTCATAAACTTAGTGGCGAATGGGTACAAGGGAGTAGTGCTGCCCGAGACTTTATTTAATTACAGGGTCAGAAAAAATTCAATGGCCCGAGGTTTCAATAATGAGAACAAAAGTTACCTATATAAGATTTTAGCAGAAAAGCATAAGACCTTCTATGATAACTATGGGGTTGAAATCTCTAATTTACTAAATGCCAATGGCCCGGGGTTTGAAATTGAGAACCCTACCATGGACTACCATTTATTTTCAGGAAACTCTAAGTATCATAAAGTACTCAGAAAATTGTTTTCTATAATCAAGCAGCAACCACTTTTGCGAAAGATAGCCCTAGCGGGCTACAGTAAAGTAAAATCAATACAAGTATTATGATCAAAATGATTACCAGTTTCTTAGTTGGATCAAATAAACTGGAACGGCTATGGCTATTAGCCAAAATTGAGTTCAAATTAAGATACTATGAAAACAACCTCGGGTTGTTATGGGCGCTTTTGAAGCCTTTAATGGATGTTGCTATTTATTATATTGTTTTTAAAACAATTTTGAAGACGGATGTTCCAGCATTTGCTTCTTATCTATTCATTGGATTAATTCTGTGGAATTTTTTCGTTGAAAGTACTTCTGGTACTGTTCAGATACTTCAGACCAAGAAGTATCTCTATGAATACAGCAACATGAATAAGATGGAGATCTACCTTTCTACGCTTTTGAGCAACAGCATCGGCTTCTTCTTTAACTTAAGCATGTTTGTTATCTTCCTGAATTTTATTGAAACAGATCTAGTAGGGCTTAGCTTATTGAACCTTTGGATTGTGCCCCTGTTCGTCATCCTTTTTATATTATCTCTTGCTCTTTCCTTGATTCTCTCCTGTATTTATGTGCTAGCAAAGGACATTACACAAATCTGGCAGGTGTTTACAGCCGCACTCTTTTTCCTTTCTCCTATTTTCTACAAGCTGGCGTTATTCAAAGAGTCACTTCCTGCTTTGACGTATATCAACCCCATTGCCGGTATCATAATAAATGCCAGAAAAGTTATGATGGAAAAGAGTCTTCCTGATTTTGGGCTGTTATTCTTTGATTTAGGATACGCTCTGTTACTATTGCTGATAGGTTTAATTATGCTGAATAAGATTGGAGCAAGAGCTGCTGAAAAGTTATAATATTTATGGAGAAGGAATTTGCCATTGAAGCAAAAAATATAAGTAAGACGTTTCATATTTCAGAAGACAGTCACAATACAGTTAAGAACCGGCTCTTTAACATTTTTAAACCCTCCAGGAGTAGATATGTGCCAGCGGTTAAAAACATGTCTTTTGAAATTCTGAAGGGCGAATGCATAGGCCTGCTAGGCAGAAACGGCTGTGGGAAATCAACTCTGGTAAAGCTTTTGGCAGGGGTTTATCCAAGTGATAGCGGGCAAATTCGTATCAATGGTTCTACAATGCTCATGAATTTGGGAGTTGGCATGAGCCATGAACTTACTGCCCGTGAAAACGTCTATGTTTCTGGATCTGTGCTGGGCCTACGCATTAAGGAAATTGATGCAATCTTCAAAGAAATCATTGAGTTTGCAGAGCTAGAAGAGTTTGTAGATACTAAGATTAAGTTCTTCTCTTCAGGTATGGTGGCACGCTTAGCTTTTTCTATTGCGGTGAAAGCTGGTGCAGATATCATGTTCCTGGATGAGATTTTTGCAGTAGGTGATGTTAAGTTCCAGGACAAAGCAATCAAAGTATTTGAAAGCTCTTGGATTGAAGGTAAAACTGTAATCTTAGTTAGCCACAGCATGGAAGTAATTCGGCAATACTGTAATAGAACAGCTTTCCTGAAACACGGAGAACTAGTTTTCTATGGCGATACTGAAAAAGCCATAGAACTTTATATGGAAGATAACCAGTAAAACCTAGAATATTTGCAAATACCAAACAGTCCGGCAGATTACTGCCGGGCTGCTTTTGTTTTATGGCCTTCTGTTAGCAAGAAAGGAATAAAGAAGCCTACCAACATGGTTCCGAAGTTCTTGCCAAAATAGACTTCCGTGATCCAGGCAGCGGCAAAGGTTAGGATAACGATTATGGCCAATCCGTTCTGGTGCTTGTAAGCAGAAGCCAAGGGCAGGATTAGCCAACCCATCAGGAAGAGGAGAAACCCTACAATCCCTAAGCTAAAAAGGACATCCAGGTAGTTGCTATGGACGTTCTTGTCCGTTTCAATGGCTACATAAAAGTTCTTCTCTTTGTATTTTTCAAGAAGGGCCGCCTCTTTATCTCCCAAGTCTACCCCTTTCAAAGGGCTGCTCTGAAATACCTCCAGGCCGCAGGTCCAGGCAGCTAATCTGAAATTCGCCCCGTTCCACTGGTCTGGGGTGACCTCCATATTGTAATGGCTTTCCTTGCCCCGGCTTTCAAAATCAAAGCTTCTATAGGTGAGTTCTTTGTACCGGTTAAAAGTAGAAGGCATTAGCTTGTTTATCGCCATTATTCCTAAAAATAGGCCTAAAACAAGAGCGGCGCCTTCTACTATTTTCCGGTGACGGATAATGTAGTAAAAGCTAAAGCAGAGGGTGGTAACCAGCAGTAGCGCCAACATGATTCTGCTGGCTAACAAGTAGCTAAAAGCAATAAGAAAGACAACCGCCAGCAGCATCATTCCTTTTCGCTTAGTCTTTCCAAAGAGGATATTCTTAGTGAAAATGAAAATGGACAGATTGACGGCCAATGCCACATAAATAGATTGCTGTCTTGTGACGCCAGTAAGCGCATCATTGTACATATAATCTGTTCTATTGAAGGTAGTGGCGGCATATATGCTGGTAACTAAACACAGAACAGCTACCAGGGTGGTGATGACGGCAAAAGAAAGTAAAATCTTTTCCTTCAAACTTTTCTGGAGTTGCAGCAGCCCAATACTTGCGGGAAAGAGTAAAAGCGGAAGCCTTATTTTCAAATGGTGCATACCCCTTGCCACATCTTCTGACAGCAGCGTACTGATTACCAACGCCAGGAAAAAAACAAGCATGCCCTGTATGTGTGGTCTTTGTTTCAAGGTGTCCCATTTCTCCTGCAAGGTGCTTAGGGAAAAGCTGTAAACCACCAGCAAACCTGTCACTACCGAGTTCACACCACTCAAACGGGCGAAGTAAAGGGTTATAAAAAATATGAGGACAAGTGCGAAAAAGCCTTTTTCTTTCTTATTAAGTTCTTGTATACTGGTAATCATCTTAAAAATATAGAGGCAATGTTGGATTGACTGGTGTAGGTATCTTTACTTAAGGCTGGCCAATGGTGTTTATTGAAAGCCAATGTACTCCCCGGTAAAGTCTTCTTCTACAAAAGTAACCAATGAAATGACTTTAAACGCTGATGTAGAGCGGCCTTTTAAAAACCAAGAAGTGCGAAAAGGGACCAATGTGGAAAGAAGCATTGTCTTTACGCCCATGTTCCTGTAAGAACGCTATCCCTTAACCTTACCTTACGCCATCCTGCCGTGGTTCCCGGCGCGGCGAGTCTGGAGACCCGCTTCATCCCGTGTCACGAGACGGGATGAAGCGGCAGTACTTATCAAACCTGTTTTCCGCAGCACCGCCTGCTCCAAAGGCCTCGTAGTGCGCACAGCTCCTACAAGTGTCTGCGCCCATTCCGTTTTTGGCCCATTTTCCGTAAAAAAGCCCCAAAACGCATCAGTGGGGCGCTTGCGGAAGATCAGATACCCTCCCTCAGGTTTACAAATGCACTGCGCACGTATCATTCTTACTTATAGGAGAATGAAGTAGGCCCTCATCTGCAAAACAGCTTCAACACCGCAATATCAAGCATATACAATCTCAAGTAATGGTTTTTCTTATAGAACCTGTTTAGAGTTTTTCATTAACCGGTATTTTAAACAATTCCTCTGGGGCAAGCAACCGGTTATACTTTTGTTTTGAGGCTATTTCTATGAAAACAGGCCAAAAACAAAAGGTTTAGCTGTACACTGCGCATGCAGATGCTTGTACCGTCGTTTTCAGGCTACTTTTATAAAAACAGGCCAGAAACTCTAAACAGCTTCATGCTTTGAGTATAGAAAGGACAAACAAAAAAGGGTGCGGGTTTAAACCCGCACCCCTCAAAAAGATGATTCTGCCGGAAGGCAACTGCTTAACCGTTATTTTGGCCACCTTGGTAGTCGCCGCCGTTGTAGCCACCTACTACGTTCTGATTGTGTACATCATCGTCATTCGCGTTGCCGCCGGTATTTCCGGTGTTGGCAGTGCTGGTCTGACCTGCGCCAGCGTGTTTGCCACCGCTACGTTTTCCGCTGGAATGCCCGGCACTTACTTTTTTACTTCCTCTACCCAGAAAGAAGCCGTAGGCAATCAGTCCAATTCCTGCTGCAAAGGCTACATACTGCTTGTCTTTGTTGCGCAGTGATTGATAAAATTTCATGCCTGAATCTGCCGGATTGTTAATGATGTTGGAGATTTCCTGCGGATTTTGGATGAGGTCAGCAAGGGCTTTGGTTTCTTGGTTATTATCTTCCATAGTTTTAAAGGTTTATGAGGTTTTAGGTACGGCTTTTCTGCCTGAAAGATGCCTCTTGCCGGGGAATTAATCAGTTTGGGGTAGGAAACTTCCGCTTGTATCTTTCAATATAAGAGACCTCTTCCCCAGTAGTCAGAAACAAACTAGCTTGAATGACAGAAAGTCTATGTCATTAAGCCACTTCTTTAGAAAGTTTCTTGTATTCTCTGAAAAGAGCGTTTAACCACACGTTTGGGATAATGCCAGTGGCAATGGTTTTCGCGCCATAGCAGGACATCATCGGCTAGTATAAAAAACGTGCAAGGCCGTCGGCCGTGGCATGGCTTTTATACAATGTGTGCGCATCGTTGTTTTATTTTGCCCAATTCTCAATCCTGCTACCCTGTTGAATTCTTTTTCATTGTTGGTAACTAATGTAGTATTAAGGCTTAGGGCATGTGCGGCAATCAAGGTGTCAAGCGGTCCGATAGGTGTCCCCGCCTTTTCAAGACTTGCCCTAATTTTACCGTATTCTACGGCAGCATTATAATCGAAGTCTTTGATGTCCAGCGGCACAAGAAATTGGTTCAGCGCCTCTAGGTTCCTGTCAGGGCTGCCGCTCTTTCTTATCCCATATTCCAGTTCAGCAAGTGTGATAGTTGAAATCCCAACGTTTCCAAGTGTCAACTCCTTGAACCTCTCCAGTACAATCTCGGGCTTCTTCTTTATGATGTAGATGTTTGTATCCAGAAGGTAATCCACTAGTCAAATGCTTCCCTTTTCTGTTCTAACGGCTGGCTTCTCTCCTCCATGAAGTCAGGAGTGAACTTGCTTAGGCTTTCAAAGAGGTTCTGCCATGGGTTGTGGAATGGGATAAGGTAAAGGGCATTTCTAAGCCTTTTGACATAGACTTTGTCATCATTTATTTTGTGGCTTTCAGGAATCCGGATTGCCTGTGAACCAGATTCGTTCTGTATCTTGATAGTCTCGAAGGCCATGTCGTCAGTTTTTGGGGTTTGTTCTTAAAATTAACGATTTCTTCTGGATTTTCGTTTTTTCTATGAGCACCATCTTAAGAATTCTGCTTTGTAGCAAATGCGGGCTTAACACGCACCAATCATTGATAGTGGTATCAATTGTCCTTGCAGGTAAACGTAGTTGTGCGTAGCAGCGACACTCAGCAAACTACCGGGCAGCCAACCGTGCGGAAAACTAGTGTGTTTTTGCTTTAAGTTGAGTAAAATAGGCCAGAAACGGTAATGCATGAGAGGCTGCCATACCAGCCATAGAAAAGCCGCTCTTAACTTATGCAAGAGCGGCTTTTCTATAAAGCGTAAGTACGATTAGTTACCCGGCCAGGCATTCCAGGGAATGCGGCTAAGGATAAGGATCAAACCCAATCCGTAGAAAATGGCAATGGTTTTGAAGCCGCGGTTAGTCCCAATCTGGCGCTTCGCTTTGGAGTAGCCAATGGTGATCAGAACTACAGCCAGAACCATCATTAAAGGATGCTCCAGGAAATAAAGACGGGAGGTGGCATCTTTCATGGCGGCACCGGAGGCATTTGACACGCCCAGCGGCGATACAAAGTACAGGATCAACCCAATCACCCACTGGAGGTGCGTTGGGATAAGTCCTAATAAACCTAATTTCCGGCTTCCCTCAGTAAAGGTTTTCCCCCCGAAAAGTCCGGCCAGAGCGGAGATCAACGAGATCGCTACCCCTAAAAGCACCAGATAGGCCAGGTAAGAGTGCGCATGCTGTAGTCCTGTGTACATCGTTTCAATAGTTGGTTGCAGGTGTAAAGATAGGCACTCCCTTCTTTCCTGCCCTATAGTCTTAGGTGCAAATAAGAAAAACTTCACTGCCTGAGGTAGAAGATAGAAGCGATGCCTGTTTTTAGAGCATGTTTAAAATTTGCTTTCGTAAGCGAACACGGCAAGCGTAAGGTTCTGCGGAAGCCTGTTTTGAGCCTCGTAGCAGGGTTGCGAAGGCGATCAAAGCGCGAACGCAGGTTCTTGCTATGGGCTTTTGCAGCACGAAAGGCAAAGTTTAAACAGGCGCTTAGGGTGTTTTTTTAACAACCCTTAAAACGGTTGACGGTTCATGTGATGCCACCGATGTTATCTTATGCTTGTTCACAGCACCTATAAGTGAAGACCAAGTCCCCATTCAATCACATTGGCATGGCCGTCATGGGCCATGAGCAGGGCGCTGGCAGATAGGTGTTTGAAAATCATGTACTGCAGGCCATACCGTTGGTAGAAATCAGGGAATAAGTGGTGCGGTTGGTACACGTACCGCCCAAAATGGAACACAAAAGACAAGTGGCTCAGGTGTAGTTCATGCCCTATGAAAATTCCCGCCGAACGTTTGTCTAAGTACCCCTCCGGATAATTCATTCCTTGGTTCAGGTACTCTTCCCCAATGGCCGTATCAAAGATGGCATCAACTCCCAGCAGCAGGGAGTTGGTATAGGTGAACCGTTTGCTCGCATAGCCCGACATCGTGTACACCGGGTGTTTGAAGTCATCCCTCAAAACCTCCTTCACACCGGCCGCCATTCTAATGTTCATGCGCAAACGCTTGTCAATTTGGGGCGCGGTGGAGTCTTGTTCTGTTTTCGCTGTAATTGCGCCCTTTGGCTGGTAGCGTACCCCAAGACCCAGCAAAGGCATATTCATCCCGTTGTTGGATTGGTTCAGGCTGCCATTGGAGAAGTGGCGGAAAGCAAAGATAGCGTTCAGAAAAACCCGCTCCCCCATGGGATGTTCATACCTCAGGTTACCCCGGATTGAAAAGGTAATGGGGCTGCCAATGGCTTTGTTGTTTTCGTTGGAAGTGGAGTTGTAGTGGCGGGTAGTATACACCAAGCCAGAGCCAAGGTTATACCGCAAACTACCTTTGCCAATTTTGGCAAGGGGGCCGTCCAGGTAAGAGGTGGCCGTCACAGATTCACCTAACTCATCTGGAACCATGTAATTGAAATAAGACAGCGCAAACCCAAGGGCCGGGAGTTTGTATTTCCGTTCCCAGTACCTTTTGCCCAGGGTTTGTTTGTTGGCATAGAGTTCCACCCCATGAAGATTAGAGTAATTGAGGAGGGAGAGCCCAGACCGGTAACGGAAGTACCCCCCATAGTACCCGTTCACTCCAAACGACCACGGGCCTTTCCCATCTGTCGCATTCTGTTGAGCCTGTGAAGAAGTTGGGAAAGCGAACGTAAGCAGCACAAGGAGAAGAATGACGCGGGACAACTGGAGCATAGAAGCAGAATTACCTTAGACGAAGACGCGCCTACAAGCGGGTGAGATTGAATGATATGGCAAAATAGAAAATTGTTTGAAAAGGAAGATGCTCTTCCTGAACCTGTTTAGAGTTTTTCTCAACTGGCCTTTAAAGCAACTCCTCTGTTGCAAGCGGCTGTAGGTGCCATGCATTTTTAGGCTGATTTTATGGAAACAGGCCAAAAACAAGAAGTTTATCTGTACACTGGCGCCTGCCGCTGCTTGAACTGCCGTTTTCAGGCTATTTTTATGAAACAGGCATAAAACTCTAAACAGCTTCACTGTCTAAAATTGAACCTGCTAAGAGTTATTTACTAATGTTACGCACTCCTGCTGGCGACTCGCTTCATCCCGTGGCACGAGACGGGAGTCGCGCGCCTTTTTTTGTTGGCTCCCCCTGCCGCCTGCTCCAAAGACCTTGTAACGTCCGGAGGATCTGCGAGCGTCTCTGTGCCGATAGCTCGCCAATCAGGAGATTGGCTGTCCCTTGGTGCGCAGAGCGCTGTCGCTAACTCTACGCACAACAATAGTATGGTTCCTGGTGACTCCGGCGACTTGTTTCATTCCTAGGTACGTGACTGGGGCCTTGTGCCAATTGTTCTTAAACCTGTGAGGTCTTCAAGACCTCATAGGTTTCCGCGTTTTAGGCCCGTTTTGCAGGAAACAGGCCCAAAACGCATCAGCGGGGTTCCTTTCTCTGCTGGCTAATCTTACCCCATAGAAATTTTGTGCGTATTCCGTCCCCCTTTGAGGGTCTAGGATGATTCCTCGTGCAGATCCACGCATTCCCGATGCTTTACGTCTGCTATTTTTACATCGGATAAAAGTTCATTGCCTCTTTTTCCGCTTCCTCATCCTCCTACCCCCTTCAAAGCTGATCTTACAGGGAAACTTTTACTAACATTGCTGTTCGGGATTTCCAATCCCGAACCACTCGGTCGGGGATTTATAAATCCCCTTCGCGCCAGTTGGATAGATACGGGGATTGATAAATCCCCGACAGAGTCGTTTCAGATTGATAAATCCGAAAGGGCGGGAAGGTAGAAAACGCCTTTTCTTTCATTGAAATGGCTACTGTTTTTTCCCTACAAGATGAGCTTAAAAGGGGGACGATCAGATAGCGTTCTTCACATGCTGGAAGTATGGGAGTAGGTCAACTCTCTACTGGAGAGGGGGCTAAGAGTGAGGCTCTCTCACCAGGTTATGCGTAGAGTTAGCGGCAGCGCTCTACGCATCCTCGTACAGCCAATCTCCTGATTGGCGTTACACGTATTCGCACTTTCCGGACAGCTAATTCTCTGATTAGCATTACACGGATTTCCAAGCCATTTCAGCCAATAAATCCATTACCGCCAAACTACCCTCGGAAACTTCCTTAGCAGCATCGGCTGCAACGCCGGGTACTCCTCTTGCCAGAAGTGGCGCAGGTTGTTCACCACCTTCAACGGTTTTAGATCTGGGGTGAGCAGGTGCAGGGCAACGCCCACGTCTCCGGCATCTACGGTAGGGGTATGTTCCCAGGCCAGTACGTCTTGCAGACGGATTTCCAGCAGGGGCGGTTGGGCGTTGCCGGGATAGTAGAGTTCCATTTCGTGGCCGTCTGGCAGCGTTAGCGTAGCGGGAGCCAGTTCTTCCAAGCGTTGCCGTTGCTCACGGCTCAGCATATTTTGCAGCAGGGGCAGCAGGTCAATGTCAAACAGGTCTTGGCCGATTTCCACGTCCTCTAAGTGATAGGCCAGCCATTCATTGCAGGTCATGAGTAGGGTAGGAGTGCTGAGGTCAGGGAAGCCTTCGGTGGGGTGCCATTTGCGCAGGCAGAGCACACGGTTCTGGAACTGCTTCACTGCGTCAGAGAAATTGAGCCATTGCTCACCCTCACGTTTAATGGTCTCGCAGATGGCGGGGATTAAAAAACGTTCATCCGGTTCGGGCAGGGGCTTGCTTTGGAGCACGATGGAGCCGATGCGCATGTCACGGGAGGCGGTGAGTTCGCCTTCTTCGGGGTCCCAGGAGACCACGTCTTTCTGCTTTACCAGCGGAGCCAGGTCTTTGGGGTTGAGCGGCGAGGCCAGGAAAATGCGGCCCACGCCTTCGCCGCCGGCGTGCAGGTGGGCAATGGCCAGCCAGGGGTCATGCGCCAGGTCATCGCGGTGACCGGCCGAGGCGTATTTGCCGTTGGCCAGTTGGAACTGGGCGTTGTTGCCGGGGCGGGCGTAGGCGATGCGCTCTGGGTAGCAATTGGCTAGCAGCACGCCGGTTTCATAGGGGTCAACAGCCGTGTTCTCCGGTTCAATAGAAAACATACGGCGGTAAGAGGCAACAATCTTTTCAATCTTCGCGAAGCGCTTTTGGTGCAGCCCTTCTTTGCGGGTTCTTCTAAGCGCCTCAATGCGTAGGTTCAGGTCAATACCGGCTTCGCGGGGCAGCGGGTCGCGCTCTTCCAGCAGGGCGGCAATGTCGGTGGCCAGGGCCAGTTGGTCGCTTTCCTGGGCGGCCAGCAGCATGTGCGCCAGACGCGGGTGTGTGGGCAGGGCGTGCATTTTGCGGCCGTGGGCGGTGATGCGGCCGTTCTCCAGCGCATTGAGCTGGTGCAGGGTTTCCTGGGCGTACAGCAGGGCGGCTTTGGGCGGGGGAGTGAGCCAGGTAAGCGCCCTGATGTCTGAGATGCCCCAGGCGGCCATGTCCAGCACCAGCGGGGCCAGGTCGGCTTCCTGTATCTCAGGGGTGCGGTGCGGGGCCAGGCGGGCGTGCAGGGCCTCGGTCCAGAGGCGGTAACAGGTGCCGGGGCCTAACCTTCCGGCCCGTCCGGCGCGTTGGTCGGCGGCATCTTTGGAGATGCGCACCGTCTCCAGGCGGCTGAGGCCGGTGGCGGGGTCAAAGCGCTGGGTTTTGGCAAAGCCGGTGTCAATGACCACAGTCACGCCTTCAATAGTGAGGCTGGTCTCGGCAATGGAGGTAGCCAGCACTACTTTGCGTTTGCCGTTGCGGTCTGGCATAATGGCGGCGTACTGCTTGCCGGGGGGAAGCATGCCGTACAGCGGGTGGATGGCCACCTCGCGCAGGCCTTTCCGGAGCAGGGCCTCTACTTTTCTAATGTCTTGCTCGCCGGGCAGAAACACCAGCACATCGCCTTGCTGTTCTTGCAGGGCCTTGCGGATGGCGCAGTCCGTCATTTCATGGAGCAGTTGGGCATCGGTCTCGCCGGCGTACTGCACGTGGATGGGGTATTGCCGGCCCTGGCTCTCTACGGCGGGGGCGTTGAGCAGGCGGGTGAGCTGGGGCATGTTGAGGGTGGCGCTCATGACCAGAATGCGCAGGTCGGGGCGAAGGTGGGCCTGGGCTTCGCGGCAAAGGGCCATGGCCACATCGGCGTGGATGCTGCGCTCATGGAACTCGTCAAAAATGACCAGCCCCACGCCTTTGAGGGCATTGTCTGAGTGTAGCATGCGGGTGAGAATGCCCTCAGTAACTACCTCCAGGCGAGTCTTCTCTGAGATGCGGTTCTCAAACCGGATGCGGTAGCCCACGGTCTGGCCCACTTCTTCGCCCAGCAGTTGCGCCAGCCGCTCGGCAATGGTGCGGGCCGCCAGCCGGCGGGGTTCCAGCATGATGATTTTCTGCCCGGTGAGCCAGGCCTCGTCTAAGAGGGCCAGCGGCAACAGGGTACTCTTGCCCGCCCCCGGAGGCGCGTTCACAATCAGTGTGTTCTGGGCGGCAAGGTGTTCCCGGACGGCAGGGATGATTTCCCGAACGGGCAGGTCTATGGTATATGGGTTGAAAGGCAAGGGGAGGGGTTTATTTTGTGGTGAGTTTGCAAAGTTAAAGTTCGCACATTTTGAATAAAAGACAGGCAGTAGGTATGAGTAATAAAATTAATTTGGCTTTGGCAAAGAAAATATTGAAAATTTTATATATTTGATAAAAAACAATCACTAAAATCATGAATCTAAAATTTATACCGATAAATGGAATCTGTGATAATTTTAATTATGAATCTTTTGAAGAATCTGTAAGAAAGGTTTTGTCACCAACATGTAATGAGGCTTCAGTCTTTCTTCTTAAGAATTTCCCAGCTGTCATATCTACTGAGGCTTCGATTGACTTAATTGTCGTTTTAGTAGTTAAGCAAAAGCAAGGTAGCTACTTTAGAATAAAAAGAGGAGACAGGTGGGTGTATCTGAATAATCTTATAATTCCTGTGAACTTCGTAAAAAATAGTAAAGATTCTAAGGTGTCTATTGATAATTCTGAATTAGTAATTGATGATGAAGTTTTAGACTATAGTTCAGAAATTAAAAGTATAAAATTTGGGTTGATTAATTACCTGGTGAATAAATGTAAATTTTCTAAAAATGAAGTGTTCATTCATCCTATTGTATTTGTTCATAATAGCGTTAATCTATTATATGGGAATTACCTAATTTATGAAAAATTCGATTTTTATGCTTTGTTAGAATATATAAAAGAATATCCAAGTGATTATTTGTGTTCATATAGAAAGTGGAAAACTGATAATGTATATGATAACCTTGGGGTTGAATTAGAAGCTATTGTAAATCAGGCTTCATATGATAGTTTAACAGGATATATAACAAAGAAAAAAATTGATAGGATAAGTAAGAGTGTAAATAGTAAAAGAGCTATTTATAATGAATTGAACAAAAATTTAATTATAGTAGAAGGTAAAGCTGGTACTGGTAAATCAAGTGAGCTTTTGCTTTTAATGCTGAAGTGCGTTGATAATGGCAAAAATGCTTTCTTTCTTACCTATAATAAATTGCTAGTAAATGATATAGCAAAGACTGTTAAATCATATTTAAATTCTAAATCATATTCTTCTTCAACTGATAAAGTGGGGCAGTATTCTGTTGTAACACTTCATTCATTTTTTTACAATTTTTCAAAGTCGTTAGGAGTTTTGCATATCCTTTCACAGGAAAGAATAAGTAAAATAATTGGTCTACTTGATACTAGAACTAATGTAGTTCTAAATAAAGCAAAAGATCTAGTTTGTGTAAGAAATATTAAGTATTTAGACTTTAAAAAGAGCAATCTAATAAAAGAGATTTTTCAGAATGATAGGTCTCTTGATAATGGAACTAAAGAGGTTGCTATTGATTTTGTAAACTATATATTCAAATCTAATTTATTAAATTTGGATAATATAGAACAGTCTATGGATGTGTTTAGAAAATATAAGGGATCTCTGCTTAGGAATATTGAGGTTGATAAAGTGTTTTTAGCTGACTACTATGGAGTATTAGAAAACACCTTGTTAATTATAAGTAATACAAGTGATTTTTATAAGAAACACAATGTTGCTGATAAGTTTGATTTATTAGGTAGCCATTTAGAGTTAGAAGATAAACACTTAGAAATAGATGGAAACGAAATTAAGATTTCGGAAAAAGGCTTTACTGAAAAAGTAAATAGAAGAGTTGGTTCGAGAAAACGTAGAAGAACAGTTTTTGTGGATGAGGCCCAAGATTGTCATCCTTTTGAAAAAGAGATTTTATTCAGAATGTATGGTGTGCCTAATTTAGTTATTTCAAGTGGAGGTAAAGAGCAATTAATTAGACATACAGAATTATGTAATTGGGAGGTTTTTAATAAAAAGAAAAACGAATTTAATAAAATAAGGACAAGTAATAAATCTTATAGAGTAAAAAAGAGTATATTGAATTTTTGTAATTTTATAGCTTCAAGATTTCAAGTTGATTTAAATCTTGAAGCTATAGATACTGAAGATGTTGGTGAGCTTATAATTGATTTTAGACAATCCCCTTCTGAAAAAGATGTTACTTCCCTTTTTAATAATCTTTTGTTAAAAGGAGAAGTGAATGGGTGTACTACATATGAAAGTTTGCTAGTTCTTGTAGATTCCGATTCAAAGAAGGATAAAGGTGCAAATATCACAAGTCCCGAGGTTCGTCAAGGTAAGATAAATGAATATGGCAATATCGAGGACGCTAAATTGACAAATAAGGTAGAATGGAAGTTTAAATCAGTATTAAACCAGCAAGTTGATTTTTGGGATGGGACAATTAATAAGGGTCAGTTGCCAGTTCCTAACTCTTCGGAAAGTAGATTGATTTATTACGATTCTTGTAGAGGATTAGAATCTTGGGCTGTAGCTTGTTTTGATATTGATAAATTTTTTAATCAAAAGATTGAAGACCCTGATGCTGAAAAATTTTTGATTGAGGATTTGTTTTTAAATCTTCAGAACGAAAAGAGAAAATCAATGTTTGCGGCTACTTGGGTGCTAATGGCTTTCACTAGAGCTATTGATACTCTTTATTTAAAAGTTGAAAATCCGAATTCTGAGCTCGGGAAAGTCATGTTAGAATATGTAAACTCCAATCCTGAAAACACTAAAGTTTACGGTCTAGAAGTTAATTCTATAGTGTAATTAAAAGGGACGTTAAATGTATTTTTACAAATTTTTATAGATTTGATGTTCCAAAGCCCAACAGAGCAGATGGGCAAGTTCTAATCATTCAATGCCGCAGCCGCCGTCACAAAGCTATTTACTCCATACTATCTTTAGTTTTTTAGCCTTATTTACCAAAAGTAAGCCAAAAACGGAAAAATCAAAATCTCACTTCACCCCACTACCAGCCGCTCTTTAAACAGCACATCCCTAATAGATTCATCTTTCTTGAAGAGCATTTTGGCGAAGGGGCACACCGGGTGAATTTTGATGTTTTGGGCGCGGGCATACGCTACGGCCGCCATGACCAATGCATTGCCAACGCCTCTCCCCGAAAAAGCTGGGTTCACCTCTGTATGCTCAATCACCAACTTCTGGGGGTTGGCCCAGGTATAGGTGAGCAGACCCGCCTGGGCCTTTATTTCAATGGCTTCAAAGTACCCATCGGTGGGCGTGTTTACGTGTTTGATTTCCATGGGAGTGAACGGTTTGGTAGGGTAAGGTACAAAAAGAATTCAATTGCCTGTGTTGCTGCGTATTTTCTGTTTTTGGCCTCTTTTTCCCAAACCAGCCTAAAAACAGCTTTGCTTAATTCAAATGAGCAGCTACAGGAGAGGTAAGATGTAAACCACTTTGGTTTCAACATTGTATAGAAATATACTTTCTTTGTAAACAAGCTGTTAGGGAAGCAAACGTTTCTTCAGCAAACAATTAAGAAAGGAGCGCCTTATGGCAACCGAAACAAATAAGAAGTTGGAGTGGGACAACATTGTAAAGCAAATGGCCGCTGACAAAAAGCGCATTGATGCTTCCCTGGAAAACCCCGAAGCGCAGCAAATCCATGGCATTACCTTCGTCAAACCTGAATCCTTACGAACTTTTAGAAGTAAGTAGTGGATTTCAGTTCCTAACGGATCAGGGTAAAGCCTACGTAGTATATACAACTGAAGCAGAAGGGTACTTTCCAGAAGGTACCCTTTTTGCTGCCCACACACTTATGTTTGGGTTTAAGCCTCTGCGTGAAAGCCAACGTTCTTTAGAAGAGATTACATCTCCATTCCAGTCTTTCACAAAATCCCGTTCCATTGAGTTTGACCCCAGGATTTCAGATACTATTGTTTCTTTCATTCGGGAACTATTCAAAGACAAAAGAACCGTGCTTCTGTATGTATATGATCAGGCAGACGACAGGCAACAAGTTCGGGCTAAGCTCTTTGATATATGGTTCCGGCCGTACAGAGTTAAGAATATGATCAAAGTCACTATCGCCAACACCTCTTCGGTGTACGCCTGTATGCTCTTCAGCAGTGATAATCCTTATAAAGGTGAGATAGAAGACTGCTTGCTAGAAATGATAGAAAAAAATCAGCTACTACTTGAATTAACAAGAGAATACTTTAAGCTCCTTCAATCAAACTGAAAGTACATCCTGTTTATAGGCAGATTTCCCTAAAACAACTTACAAACAAGATTTGCCTTCTATACAGGTAGGAAACACAGGTCAACCCCGCTTACGAAAGGCCAACACGCCGCTGGTCTTAAAACGCCGCTATGGCGCGGGCCCCTTCTCGTGCAAAGATGGGGAGAGAACGGAGCCCGTACATCAGGAAAAAGGGAAGGAGCGGCAAGAAGGCATTTTTCGCCTCTTTTCTGGAAAGGAAGTGAAAAGCTTACCCGGAAAAAGAAGTAACCAGGCGCGTAGCCAAAACGTTTGTAAAGCTTGCAGGGGTGACATCCTAAGGCAGCAGAGCAATGAGGAAGGCAACCGTTTTTCCACGCTTCTAGTGAGGCTGCTCTCCTGTACACGTAGTAAAATCAGCTTCTCATGACGTATTCAGTGCCATTCCAATTACCGCCTCCTTTCCTGAAAAATCAGTCTAACCCGTACCGGTTCCTATGGGGTTTCTGGTTGCTTCTGGCAAGCTTTGTGGCCGTTCCGGCGCAGGCGCAGCTTGTACCCGAAGCAGATACTTCTGCCGCCGTAGAGGCGGTGGTGCCAGATTGGGCAGAAGATACCCTGGGTCGGCGTACGCCCCGCGGGGCGGTGCAGGGGTTTATCTCGGCCATTGCCAAGGAGAACTATGACAAAGCCGCCCTCTATCTCAACCTAGACAGCACCCTGCAGCAGAAGCAGCACGGGGCCAAGCTGGCGCATGCCCTGCAGCGCCTGCTAGACCAGGGCGGCGAGATCATTCCGTATTCCTTGATCAGTGACACCTACACCGGCCGGGAAGACGATAACCTGGGGCCAAACCTTGACCGGGTAGGTTCGGCCACGGTCAATGGCGAAGAATTTGACTTGTTTCTGGAAAAGACCGAAGATACGGAAGGAGGGCCCGTCTGGCTTTTCTCCTCCCAGACCATTCAGCGCATTCCAGAGGTGATTGAGGAGGCAGACAAGCCCCTCGCCAATAAAGTAATGCCTGAGTTCGCCGTAGATACCAAATGGAACGGCGTGCCCGTGGGGCAGTGGTTTTTTCTGCTGCTGATTGCTGGCCTGGCCTACACGGCGTCTTGGGTGCTCACGCGGCTGGTAGTGTTCATCTTGCGGCGCAGCTGGCGCAAAGCCCGCGAGGAGCACATTGCAGGGATCATCCACGCGTTCACCTTGCCTATTCAACTGTACCTGGCTTTGTGGCTGTTCATTGCTACTACCCAGCGCGTGGGCATCTCCATTATTGTGCGCCAGCAGTTTAGCCAACTTACCGTGCTCATGGGCTTGGTGGTGTTTTTGCTGCTGTTGTGGCGGCTCATTGAGGTGATGTCGCAGTACCTGCAGCGGCGCCTGACCCGCAAACGGAACCAGGCGGCTTTGTCGGCGGTGTTGTTTCTGCGGCGGGGGGCCAAGATTGCGATCATCGTCTTCGGCATCATCGCCTTTTTAGGCATGCTGGGCTTTGACGTGACCACGGGTCTTGCCGCCCTGGGGATTGGTGGTATCGCGTTGGCGTTGGGCGCGCAGAAAACGGTAGAGAACTTTGTGGGCAGTGTGACCCTCATCGCCGATCAGCCCATTAGGGTAGGGGATTTTTGTAAGGTGGGCGAAACCGTGGGCACCGTAGAGTCCATTGGCATGCGTTCCACCCGCCTCAGAACCAATGACCGCACGGTGGTCACTATCCCCAACGGCGATTTCTCCTCGCAGCGCATTGAAAACTACGCCCACCGCGACCGCGTCTGGTTTCACCCTACCTTCGGGGTTCGCTGCGATACCAGCCCCGACCAACTCCGCTACCTGTTGGTGGAACTCAGGGCCATCCTGTACGCTCATCCTAAGATAGATCCAGAGTCGGCCAGGGTACGGTTTGTAGGGGTGAGCGCGTCTTCCTTTGATCTGGAGGTCTTTTCGTATGTTTTGACCAGCGATTTCAATGAGTTTCTGGAGATTCAGGAAGAGTTGCTGCTACGCATGATGGATGTGATTGCGGCCAGTGGCACCGATTTCGCCTTCCCGTCCCAGACCATTTACCTGGGCCGCGACACGGGCAAATCAGAAGAGAATACCCAGGCTGCCGAAGAAAAAGTTAAAACCTGGCGCGAGACCAACGATCTGCAGTTGCCCCGGTTCACTCCCGAACGGATAGAGAGCCTGCGGAATACTATTCCGTATAACTCACAGAAGAAATAGGCCTGTTTTTGGGAAATCAGGGATAAAACACCCCCCCCACCCTGGTAAGCTTCATCTTCAGCTCCTTTTCCCGTGGAGCCATGCTGATGCGTTTTTGGGCTGTTTTGCAGAAAACGGGCTTGAAACGGCATTGGCGCAGACACTCGTAGGAGCTGCGCGCACTATGAGGTTTTTAGAGCAGGCGGTGTTGGGGAAAACGCGAAAACCTGTGAGGTCTTGGGGACCTCACAGGTTTGATAAGTACTGGCGCGAGACTCCAGTCTCGTGACTTAGGATGAAGCGAGTCTCCAGACCCGCCGGAAACCACCAGCACGATGGCGTAACAGTAGGGAATTAGCTGGATAGACTTTTTTTGTTGTCCTCCTGCAAGGCTCTTGGTCGCGAATGGCAATAGCGCTCCATCAAAGCTATTCTAGTTCGCCACCAAGAGCCTTGCAGGAGGACAGGGAAAAGAAGGTGCTCTTATTTCTGACCGTGTCCTTAAGGGTGGGGTACTTTATGCTACAACTCCTGGTTCCTTTTCCGGTTCCGTTGGATTAACTGGTGGATGTAGCGTAGTTTCTCTATCACCGGCTGTGAGAAAGTCTCGGGGAGCAGGTCGGGGAGGCCCAGGGAGCGGTTCACTTCGTTTACTTTCAGGCTTAGGTCTGCATAGCGGGTCAGCATTTCCTCTAACTGGGTGTCTACCAAATCTTCACTCGGCAATTCCAGAAGATCTTGGTTATCGGCGGTGTCCAGGACGGCCATCATGTCTAGGTAGGTACCCCAGGTTTCGGCGAAGTCTTCCCAGGAGTGCATGGTGGCGTAGGCGCTGATGTAGCGAAGGGCCCAGTTGGCTTTAGGCCCGTTTCTGTAGTACTGATCCATGGCATCAGAATAGGAGGGATTTTCATGATCCCCGAAGATGGCTTTGTAGGCCTCCTCGTCTTTGCCCTGTACCAGCAACTGCCAGTAGTAATGGCCAACCTCATGCCGGAAATGCCCGATCAACGTGCGCTGGGTTTCGCCGAAGGCCACCCGCAGTTTCTCGCGCTCTACCGGGTCGGCTTCACTGAGGTTGATGGTGATTTTGCCATCGGCGTGGCCGGTAAATACTTTTTCGCCCTTTTCCAAGCCTATCCAGCCTAAAACGGGAGAAGCTTCTATGTCTTCTTTGAAGTCAAAGGAGAGGGGCAGTTCAAAGTTTTGGGCTTTGGAGCCGTAGGGCAAGCCTAAGGTATCCAGCAGATACAACAGGCGGCGTTTGGCTATTTCCAGGTGGTACCATTTCTGGGCGTTGCCCTCCACAGATAAATCTGGGATGGTTTCGGTGAGCTGACAATAACGGCACAGTTGATAGAAGTTGTGAGGAGGGCCCTGCGGTGCTTCTATCATGCGGTTGCAAACATTGTGTGCCGAATAGTTGTAGCATTTTACCACGTGTGACTGGCACTGGGGGTTGGTACAGGTGTAGCCGCCTTTCCCGTCCAGTTCTATGGCGTGCATGCCTTTACACACCGGGCACCAACCCACTTCTCTGTTGCATGACACACAGAAGGAGTTCTCAAAGAATAGCTTATTACCGCAAGTGCAGTGAAATGTCTTCATTCAAGTAAAATTCGTTAGCTTTGCCTGCTGGTTTTCTTAAAACAGCCGTTTTTCGCAGGAACTAGATTGTTTCTGCTGTTAGGCTTGCACGCTGGTTTGTACGGGTTGCGGGATGTTCTCTGCCCCTTGAAGGGGCGTTACCTGCACGCCATAATTTGTCTTTTGCTTGCCGTTGGTCTTGAGCGTTCCTTTGATGGGGCTACAGTCTGAGTAGTCTGAGCCGTGGGCTGCTTTGAGGTAATGCGCATCAGCGAGCAGGTTGTTGGTGGGGTCAAACCCCTGCCACCCGAAACCCGGAATATAGGCCTCGGCCCAGGCGTGCATGACCGCCGAGCCGGCCAGTTCCAGGCCTTGGTTCAGGTACCCCGAGACGTACCGGCACGGAATCTTGTTGAGCCGCGCGACGCCTATGAAGATATGCGTGTAATCCTGACAGACCCCGCGGCCCAACTTCAGGACTTCGTTTGCCGAGGTACACACGTGCGTAGGTTCGGGGTCAAACTCCAGCAGGTCAAAGATAAAATTGTTTAATTGCTGCAGGTACTCATACACGCCCTGGTTGGGCTGGCGCATGAGTAGTTTGGGGCGGTAGGCTTCTTTGATGCGGGTGTAATGGTCAAACCCCAGGTACAGGTGATTCTCCAGGTAGAAAGAATGGTCATGCAGCAGGCGTTGCTCTTCTTCTACCGGCAAGGTGTCTTCCAAGGGAAAAGGCATCACACTTTTCTCCACAATGGCCCGCATCTGGAACTCAAACTCCGTGAACGGTTCTACCGAGTACAGGTTGGTCACTTCAAAACCGAACGGGTTGGTATGCTGAAACACCTCGGCGTCCAGAGAGTTGGTCATGGTCACGTTGCGCACCACCTGGCTCTCGTTTTCGCAAGGCAGGATCAGGAAAGAAAAGAAGGCCTCCCTTACGTTTTCGGCATACGTGTTATGGGTGCGGTACACCACTTCGTATTCTGTCTTCATATAGGCAAGGCCCAACCGGGCATCAATTGTATTTTAAATATTTAACGTCCAGTAAATGGGCAAGCTCATACACGTCATCCAGGGTTCTCTTCAGGAACTGGGTGGCGCGGTCATCCACTTCCTCTATGGTGAGGTACTGGAACCGGCAAGCCAGTTTACCGGCCATAAACTCCAGAGATTCTTTCTTGCTTTCTTCCTGCTGAAAAGAGATTCCCTCAATGCATTCCCTTACCCATGTAAGGCTATACGCAACTGACTTAGGAAACTGGGTATCTAAAAGCAAAAAATCTAACACGTGCGTGCGGGTAGGGCTGGTTTTATGGCAGCGCATGAACATGTCAAAGGCCTCGGTGCTCTTGAGGGTGGTGCTCCACTGGTAGTTTTCCAGCGCGGTGCCCTGCTTGAGGGTGTCAAACTTTTCAATGTCCTCCAGCTTGGTTTGCAGAATCCGGATGACCTGGATGGCCCGCTCCAGGTGCATGCCCAGCGAGATGAGCATCCAGACATCATTGTGGAGCAGCGTGTTTTCTATGTACCCTTTGGTGATGTAGCTGTTCTCTTCAATGCGGCGGGCGAAGTACTCAATTTCCTCGGCGGGCATCTCTGCCGTCATCAGTTCATTCACCTTGTGGTAAAACCGGTTAATGGCTTCCCACAGCTCTATGGAGATACTGTCGCGCGAACCACGGGCATTCTCTCGGATGCGGCCAATGTAGGAGACAATGGAGAACAGGTTGGCTTCTGAGATAGAAATAAAATCAATGACTTTGTCGTCTTCCAGTTTCTCGTGTACCCCAAAGTAGGCGTCTTTGCTGCCCGCCATGTTCAGAATAGACTCCAGAATCAAGTCCCGGTTCTGCCCCAGCGGCGCATCTACGGAAGAGACATATTGTACCCGGGTGTACCGGGCTATGTGTTCGGCTCTCTCAATGTAGCGCCCCATCCAAAACAAGCTATTTCCAATTCGTGAAAGCATATTTTATAGTTCTGAGTCTTGAGTCCTGAGTTCTGAGTCAGGAGTTCGAATGATTTTTGGTGGTGATACTTTTTTGATCATCCTCCTTTGAAGGGGGTAGGGGGATGATTACTCTTGCAGATCATGGCATTTGCCGAGGATCATTCTGTTTGTCATTTATGCTGAGACAGATGGATCTTCGACGGCCTTATCATCCCCTACCCCCTTCAAAGGGGGACTGAATCAGATACCTTTTCCCTCTGCTATTCCGCCTTGGGTGCCCATAGACATGCCTTGCGGGCCCATGGTCATGGTTTCGCCGTTCATGGTCATGCTTTGCTCCAGGGAGCCGCTTTGTTTCATAGACATGCCCGCGCCGTCTTCGGCCATTACCCAGGTGTCTTTAGAGCCGCCGCCCTGCGAGGAGTTCACAATGAGGCTGCCTTTTTTGAGGGCCACCCGTGATAAGCCTCCTTTCAGCACAAACTGCCGGTCTTTGCCCAAAAGGGTGAAGGAGCGAAGATCCACGTGGCGGGGCTCAAACTGGTCTTCGCCTTCAATGAAGGTGGCGTGCATGGAAAGGTTCATGATAGGCTGCGCGATGTATTTGCGCCGGTTCTCGGTTACCAGGTTCTTGAACTCGCTCAGTTCTTCCTTGGAGGCTTTGCTCCCGATTAAGATGCCGTACCCACCGCTTTCGTCTACCGGTTTTATCACCAGCTTGTCCATGTTCTCCAGCACGTATTGGAAGTCGTCGTCTTTCTCGCAGCGGTACGTGTGTACGTTGTTGAGAATAGGCTCCTGTTGCAGGTAATATTTGATGATGTCGGGTACGTAGGTGTAGACTGCTTTGTCATCGGCGAAGCCGGTGCCGGGGGCGTTGATCAGGTTTACGTTGCCTTTTTTATAGGCCGCCATGATGCCGGGAACGCCCAGCATAGAGTCTGGTTTGAAGGCCATAGGATCCAGGAAGTCATCGTCCAGGCGGCGGTACACCACGTCTACCCGCTTGGGGCCGTTGATGGTCTTCATGTACACGAAGTTCTTGTCTACGTACAGGTCGCGGCCTTCCACCAGCGGCACGCCCATGGTCAGGGCCAGGAACGCGTGCTCAAAGTACGCCGAGTTGTACACGCCCGGCGTGAGCACCACGCAGGTGGGCGCATCAATGCCGTTGGGCGCCACTGACTGCATGGTGGCCAGCAGTTCCTGCGGATATTCCTGTACGGTTTGCACATTGAACTGCCGGAACATCTGAAACAACGTCCGTTTCATGGCTACACGGTTAGACAGCACGTAGCTGATGCCGGACGGGCACCGCAGGTTGTCTTCCAGCACGTAGTATTCGCCGTCTGAGTGCTTGATGAGGTCGGTGCCGGAAATGTGGTTGTAGATGCCGCCCACGGGCTTGATGTCCAGCATGGCCTTGAGGTAGTTCTTGGACGAGAAGATTAGCTCAGCGGGTACTACTTTGTCTTTTAAAATGTGCTGATTGGAGTAGATGTCCTGGATAAACAGGTTCATGGCCACGCAGCGCTGCAGAATGCCTTCTTCCACTTTGGCCCACTCGGCGGCCGGAATGATGCGGGGGAACAGGTCAAACGGGAAGATGCGCTCCACGCCCTTGGCTTTGTCTGAGTACACCGAGAACGTGATGCCCTGGTTGAAGAAGGACATCTTGGCGTGCTCATTCAGTTCTTTGAATTCGTCTTTGGTGAACTCCAGAAACTGGCGGTAGACGGCCTCGTAATGCGGATGAACCTGACCCGGTGCCCGGAAAACCTCATCTAAAAAAGTAGGCGGAATCTGGTAATTGCTAAATACTTCACTTGTCTGGTTCTGGCGCACAGCTGCATCCATATCTGTAGGTCTAAAAACGTTAATTTACTTGTAAGAGGTGCACCAATCCATGGGCAAGGCCGGCGTTGTCTGGGTGCCTGGATTTTGCCCGCGCCCCTGTACTTGCGTTGCTCTGGCACCATTGGCGGCATGATGCAGTTTGGGTAATAGGATCTGAAACTTTGCTGTTTCTGCTGGTGGAGCTCAACGTCACGTTCGCTTCACAAGAGTATCTTCTTTGCCTGCCTGGTACCTCCTTAGACTGCCCCTTACGGAAAAGGGAGGGGTCTTTGTTGAGCATCTGCCAGGAAAAAAACCGGATGGGCTAAAAATCAGTATTTGTCTTAAACGGGATAGTAGTTTACGCAATGGATCTTAGCCAGTAAAAGTATCTATTCATCTGTGTGGGGCGGAAGAGGAGGAGGGAGAGAAAGGCTTATGCCCAGGCAAAGGGTGTGGTGTAAACTTGGTTTATGCAGTGCTTGCCGGGAAGAATGTTATGTGTAATTAGGGAGTTCTGCTGTGTTTTTGCGAAGGGAAATGTACCTTTTGGTTTATTTCTGTGCTTTGGCATCAGCCTGGAGCTGGGTTCTTTGGAGAATGTTCCTTCTTGGTTATTTTTATATTGCGATTGGTGGGTGCATGCCTTACGGTGTTTCCGTGGCTGCATTAGTTTGTGCATGCCTTATGGTGTTCCCCTGGCTTGGCTGCTTTTGCGTGGATGCAGGTGCTGTATTGTTTCACCTCTGGCGGTAAGCGCTCACGGCCGCGGGGCCCCGTCTTCCCCTCTCGCACTGCCCTTTCGGCCTGGGAAGATATTCGCTCTTAGTTGATGCCTGTCCAGGGCCAAAAGCGAGGCGCGCTCGGGGAAGACTGGAACTGGGGAAAGGTGTATTCCCCTTTTTCTATAGCATTATGGCGCGGATTTACTTCCGTGACTTTCGATAATGCTTCAAAAAGTACTTGAAAAGACCAGGCATGCCTTGTCTCAACCGCGCATTGCTATCTCCTGCAAAAACGTATTCCCCTCCTTGGAGGGGTAGGGGTGGGTTCTGGTTCTGCATCATCTTCTTCAAAAGCACACCAAACATCCACTAGTGGTGTAAGGAAGTGTAGAGGGCGTTTCAGGCCTGTTTTCGTTAAAATAGGCCTGAAACGCTTAATGGCTTGTTTTAAGCTTACATTCTCTGTGCCAGTCTTACAAAGGGAGAAGTCACTTGCCCGGAGTGGAAGGCTGACTTATTTTGATGCATTGAAACTTACCAGAATATCTTTATTCCTAACATTGAACCTGTTTCGCATCTCCTTCTGAGGAAAAATGCTTACCCCTTTCTGGTGCAAGCGTCCGCTGGTGCTGCTGTTTTGGGGCTGCTTTCGTGAAAACAGGCCTATAACAGCACGCGTAGCACGTTGGGGAAGGCACTAGCGGATGCTTGCACCAGTCATTTTTGTAATACTAAACAGCTTCTCCTGTAGGAACAAACCCATCGCAAACCTTTATGAAAATTCCATACGTTTACCTTGCTGCCGCGCTTTGTGCCTTTTACGTTGGCTGTACTTCTCTGAAAAATACTTCCGGAAACCAGACGCCCCAGGAGTTGCCCGCTACTGCGTTGCAGCCGGTGGGCAGGTATCTGGTGAACAATGCGCAACACCTGGAGTTGGTTTCTTCGGCGGCCCATGTAGGGTTTAGCTTTGAAGGCCCGCAGGCCAGGGTCATTGCCTCGGCAGCCTATGCCGGTGCCCACAGTTACCTGCAGTACGAGTTGGATGGCGTCTACCAGAAAAGAGTGAGAATAAATGGGCGGCCAGATACCGTAACTATTTCTGCACCAACGGCCGGGAAGCATACGGTTTGGCTGTACAAAACCACCGAGGCCCATACCGGTGCACTGGTAATCCAGAAAATTGTAGCGCCTGAGGCGGCGGCCCTGACAAGACCAGCAGCGCCTTTGATTGAGTTCATTGGCAATAGCATTACGTGCGGCGCGGCGGCAGATCCGTCAGACGTTCCCTGCGGCACCGGCGAATACCACGACCAGCACAATGCCTACCAGGCCTATGGCCCCCGGGTGGCCCGGGCCGTGAACGCTAATTTTATGTTGAGCAGCGTAAGTGGCTACGGGGCCTATCGCAACTGGAACACTAATGGGCCTACCTTGCCCCAAGTGTATGAGAAAATAGATTTCCAGGCCAAGACTGCCCGGCAATGGGATTTCAGTAAGCTCTCGCCGCAGATTGTGAGCATTGCCTTAGGTACCAACGATTTCAGTGATGGAGACGGCAAAACCCCGCGGTTGCCTTTTGACAGCGCACGGTTTGTGACGGCTTATGTCGGGTTCGTGAAGAAGGTTAAATCTAAATACCCGCAGGCGCAGATTGCGTTGCTGAGTAGCCCCATGCTGAACGGCCCCAGAAAGCAAACCCTGGAAAACTGCCTCGCCGCTGTGAAAACGCAAATAGATACTGCGTACCCGTCCTCTAAGCCGGTGGCCCTCCATTTCTTTAAACCCATGCAAGCCAGCGGCTGCTCGGGACACCCCAGCGTGGCTGAGCACGGTGTGATGGCGGCAGAACTGGAGCCTTTCTTTAGAGGATTGTTGTAACCTGCGTGCAGTGCGTATTTTTTCAGCTGCTATGGCGCGGATGTACTTCCGCGCCATAACTGGTTTTGGGTATAAGCAGCAGTAGGGGGGTAAATTCTCTATGCTGAAAGGTACACCTGGGCTTCTTTCAGTACCTATCCGGTAAGGCGGGTACAGGTCACATTTGTATGAACAGCGTAATGCCTGCCGCTAAAGATTTGGCGGTTGGTTGCTCGGGGTTATGAAGAATGAATCAAGTGGTACGCTACTAAACCAAAAGCTGGGGGGAGTGCTTCGGCTTTTCTTTATTTTATCGAAAGCAGGGGGAGTGCTTTCGACTTTTTGTTTGGACAACCGGGGGAGTTAGTTGCTGCTTTTGATTTGTCGGTTAATGACTTCCAGAATTAAGCGTTCAATGACATCGTTCTCTAGCTCTGGATTACTACTGGCTATGAACTCAAACACTTTGTTCTGCAGCCGTTGTTTTTCTATTTCCGTTCGGTTTTTCAGCCCAGAGGCTTTCACGTACTGGTCAATCTTGGAGGTGACAAAAATCTCCAGATTCTCGGGCCGCAGAAAAATGTCGGTGAAGTTGTTCACGGCAATGTTGCCCGGCGCCCCGGCTCTCCCGGTAGAAGACTCCTTGCGGATGTTGTTTTTGATGGTTTTAACCTCTTCGGTCAATTTTTCAATAGAATCCAGAATGATCTTGTCCGCAGAAACTTCCTTGGCAGATACCTTTTCGCTCTTGTCTTCTCCTAGTTCCTTGAAAAAGGTCACCGCGCCGGGGTTCTCTTCATAGGTTCTGTAGGTGGTCTCAATCTTACTTCTGAGTTCTTTCTTGAAGGCCACAATGGGAGTAAACCTTAAGTCTCTGGGGTAGGTGATGGGCTTGATGGGCGATGCGTCAAAGTTGTAGTCGGTCACATCGTCTTTGATGATGATGGTGGGTTTGTCCAGAGCCAAGCGCAGGCCCAGCTCAAACATCACTTTAGGGTTTTTGGCGCTCACATCAAAAACGATGATGGGATTGGTGTAAATGCTATGCACGTTCCGCTTGTGAATAATACCCGTCTCGTCTGCATTGCTGACCAGTAAAGGTTCAAACCCCGCGTCTTTGATCACATCCTGCACAATAGACAGTACTTCTATCCAATGTTCGGCGGGTAACCCGTCTATGGCTGAGATGGGCATTATGACCCCACAGGTCATGATGCCCTTTTCTTTATTGTTTTCTCCTATTTTTACTTGAGCCTTGGTACTCATATGTGTTAGTATGGGTATAAGTATATTCTTATTTTATCTGCTGATATATCTTCTAGCTGACAGTGCTGCTTCTGCCATCTATAAACAATATCTGATAAAATATTGAGATTCTTAAATTCAGAAAATACATCTAAGGATTCAGACCCTTTTTCCTGAGTTCCGTAGAAGGCAAGTTTTACTGGCTAACTACACCAGAACCATAAAAAAGCCGTTTTCAGTCCAGAAAAAGTAAAGGCATCTATTTGAATAAATATTCCAAAAAAATAATATTTTGTTCTAGTTTAGAGGGGAGAAGTGCCTTGGCAAGTACTTGTTCCGCCAAAAATATGGTTGGTTAATATTTTAACGGCAGAATGCACTTTCTTAGTACATTGCAACTGTAAAGCAGAATCATGTAATCCCTTTCGTGCTGCGTCATGTCCAATTTGTTCAAAATATTGCCCGTTCACATTGGCTTGCTCGTTTTAAGGGTAGTAGCAAGAGGTTATATTCTTGCGGGTTTTTAAACAAGTGAGTCTAATAATGTAATTATTCTGTGTGATTGTAACTGGGCTAAATTTGGAATGTTTGGTTGTGAGGTGTGGTAAAGCCTTACAGAAAGTCATCTCAGGTTCAGGTAAATTATATTTATAAGTGATGGATAGGAGTTTCTTCCAGGTTTTAGATAAAACCTGGAGAACAGGGCACAGCAGTACGGAAGAAACGTGAACCAAGTGCAAAGACAGTTGAACAGTGAGGGGGGATAATAGAAGCTTGAAACGTAGATACCTCCCAAAGGTTGACGCTATTGCTCTTTCAAAAACCACTCTATCGCCTCCTGTGAGATGTTGGCCGGAATCTCGTGATCCCCGTCAAACTCCAGGTAGTTGACATTTAAGCCCTGGCGCTGTAAATCATGGTTGACCTGCCGACCGCAAGGATCAATGGGCAGCACGCCGTCGTTTACCCCGTGCGAAATGAACACCTCTGGCGAGCCATGTTTTTCACGGGAGAACGAGAAGCCCGGCGAAAAGGCAATGAGGTGCGTGAACAGGTCGCCGTTGGTCAAACCCAGACACAGCGCGTACGAGGCTCCGTCAGAGAAGCCGCCCAGGGCCATGTGCGTAGAGTCAACGGCATAGGTCTCCAAAACCTGGGCGATGGCCTGGTCTAGGAAGATAACATCTGGCCCGAAGGAGTCACTGACAATCACATCCCAGGTGTATTTGCGCGAAGCCGGGGCGATGAGGATAATGTTATGGGCATCGGCGTAGCGCTGGAGCAACCCCATGCCTTGCTCTGGATTGCCGCCCGAGCCGTGCAACATCATCGCCAGCGCGGCGGGTTTTGCGGCGTCATACCCTTTTGGCACGTAGAGCAACCCATCTTTGCTGCCATCCGGCCCCAGCGGTTGCAGGCCCACGGTGGGCTCCTTTCCTGAAGTGGGTTCCCCGAACTTAGAGGAGAGGCGTCCTGTATTGTAGTTTTCTCTTTTAGTGATCATCCGGCCGGCTTCTTTACAGTTAGACAAAATGATGCATACGGCAAAAAGCCAGACAGTTATGCGGCAACCGGAGGTTAATTTCAGGACAGGAAGGCCGAAGAAGAACATACGCAGCTATGGGAAAGACCAGTTCTATCTTGTCTACGTCTGCTCCCAGTTGCTGAACACGTGGTTTGACCTTGTTTTCTGAAAATCAGGCGTAAAACGTCGCAATAATTCAGGTTTGTATTTAAGAACCTCTTTCAGAAAGCAGAAGAATAGATGAACCCGCCGCAAAGGGGGGCATTCCCATTTCATTACGAAACAGGTTCTTCAACATGCGCTAAGTTCCCGGTCTCTGCTGCGAAAGGAGTCACCATGAAAAGCAGTTCGTTCCGGTTCTTGCCCGCCAGTTGGATGGCTTCCATTTTGCGGAGGCAGTAGGTAATCTGGCGGCAGCGGTGCAAAGGCAGTTGCAAGGCCGTTGCCAGGTCGCGGTTGGAGAAGGGCTGGGGAAGAGTGGGCGGCAGGAACTGCAGGAAATCACTTGGCTGGGTGAAGCGGTGGGTACTGAGGACTTCCAGCAGTTTCCGGTCTTTGAGGCTCACCTTTTTGCGGTGCTTGCTGCCCTTGCCATCGCGGCAGCGTACTTCCTCTTCCCGGATGACCGGAAACTCCAGCGTGAAATGGGCGTGCTTCACCAACTCCGGCAGGCGCACCAGTTCCTCAAAGAGATCAGTCAACGCGCCCCGGTACGTGGACTTGCGCCGCGAAAGCACCGACGTTCCTTTGCCGTCTACCTGCACCACCCATTTCTCAAAGGTGATGGGGTGCAGCAAATGCACAGGATGGTCTTGTAACAGCGTCTGCAATTTGGGCCTGATGGCCGAAAAGTTACGCGTCTGTATCTCTACCAACTGCGGGCCGCGCACCAAATCAATCACAAACCCATCTACCGGCACCTCAAACCTGTCCTGCGGCTGCGCATACCACCGTTTCAGGCCCGCGTGCAGGGAGCGTTCATTCTGTAGGTTGATTCCGTTTCGCTCAGCGGCGGGTTTCTCTGTCTCTTCCAATGCGGCTTAAGCTCCCTGTTTCAAAAATCGTCCCCAAAATTACAGATTCAGGGGCTTACGTGCACTTAGAAAATGTTTCCTCTTGTTGGTTTGTGGCATCAACTTGAACCGTTTTAGGGCTGTTTTCTGCAAAACAGTCTTAAAACAGAAACACGGTTGTGATTTCTCCGAGGTTACCTCAACTAGGTTCTTCCAGTTGGGAATTGTATCTGAAATTAACCGGTGGAGAGGGCAGGGTACGCTGTTGTTAAACTTCCTGTCTTTTTAGGAGTAGGAAGATAAAATATCGGTCTCTGCTCAGAAGACCAGAACACGTCCAATCAAAAGTGCGCAAAATGGAAATGCTTATTGGAAACAAGCAGACGCAACTGTTTACCACGGCGTACCCAAACCCCGGCCAGGAAACGGTGATATTGCTCCACGGCGGCCCGGGTGTGCCGGGAGGCATGACGTCTCTCGCGCATTGTTTATGGAGACCAGGGCAGTATTGGTGAAAGCAGAAGGCGCGTGGGGCGGCGGTATCCCACGGCCGCAAAGTATGTCGCACGTACCGTGGTCGCATCACCAGCCGGAGTTTGTGCGGGTGCTGAAAGAGCATTATGGGCTTTGAGGACTGTTCTAGCACATGAAGTGCTAGTGCCTGTGATAGACGGATGCTACGTCTGTTTAGGCCCTGTTTTCGCAAAAACAATCCAGAAACAGCGGTACAGGCAGATGCTTGCACCAGAGGGATATAAGCCCAGAAAGGCATTGGTAAAGCCCGAAGCCCAAGCGGGGCTATGTGCTTGAACTTTCCAGATGATAACCCCAGCCACGGGTTTGAAGTAAACATAGAGGTAAACCTATGGTAACGGAAGCCAAAAAATCTTACCTGTGCCTGCCATAGAATCCAACCTAACCTTCGGCCATGCCAAACTACGCTAAATCCTCCAGAGGAGCTTCAAAACGGGACATTGTGGTGATTGGGTCATCGGCGGGGGGCGTGACGGCCTTGCTGGAGTTCACCAAAAGTTTACCCGCCGATTTCCCCGCCCCCATTTTCGTGGTGCAGCACGTAGCGCCTTACACGCACAGCATCCTGCCAGACCTTATCTCCCGAGTATCGGCGTTGAAGGCCAAATACCCCGAACATGGCGAGAAATATAAGCCGGGGGTTATCTACATGGCCCCGCCAGACCATCACCTTCTGCTGGAAGACGACAAGGTGCTGGTGACCAAAGGGCCGAAGGAAAACAAATTCCGCCCTTCCATAGACGCGCTTTTCCGGTCGGCGGCCTATGTGCACGGGCCGCGCGTCATTGGCGTGGTGCTCACCGGGTATCTGGATGACGGTACCTCGGGGCTATGGACGGTGCAGCGGCTGGGCGGCAAAACCATTGTGCAAGACCCTAATGACGCCCCTTTCCCCGACATGCCCGCCAACGCCCTGGAGTTTGTGGAAGCAGACCACATCATCCCCTTAGCCGAGCTTTCGGCCTTGCTGGTTCGCCTCACTACCGAAGAAGCTCCGGCTGCGCCGAAGTTGCCTAAAAATGACTTGGAAAGGATTGAGATAGAAATCACCATCGCGCGGCAAGACAACGCCTTTGAAATGGGCATCATTGACAAAGGCACCCTCACGGCCTTTACCTGCCCAGATTGCCACGGCGCCTTAACGCAGTTGATTGAGGGAAACCTGATCCGGTTCCGCTGCCACACGGGGCACGCCTACACCATCAGTACCCTGCTGGCCGAGGTCACGGAATCGGTGGAAAGTATGCTGTACCAGGGCATGCGCGGCCTGGAGGAAACCAAGATGCTGCTGGAGCACATGGGCGAGCACTTCAAGGAAACGAAGCAGCAGGAAGTAGCCGACTTATTCTTCCGGAAAGCCGAAGCAGCCGGAAAACAGGCCCGAGTCATCCATGACAACATCTTCAAACATGAACTCCTCAGCGGCGACGCACAGTACCAGAAGAAGAAGCTTTAAGCATTCATCTCATAACGCAGAAGCTGTTTAGAGTTTTACACCTGTTTTCATAGAAATAGCCTAAAAACGACGGTACAAGCAGATGCCTGCGGCAGTGTACAGACAACCATCTTGTTTAAGGCCTGTTTTCCTGAAACAAGCCTTAAACCAAAAGTGAACCCAGGTATTGAAAGAGGTTTTAGAGGCAACGTATATTCTTCAGTAACACTAACTTCGTCAATTCAACGCAGATTTTCCCCCACAGGGATTCCTTACGCATTCTGTCTTAGGGGGATGAGGAAGGCAGAAGAAGAGGCAGGCAACTTTCATTCAATGCGAAACAGCAGGAGTAAAGAACTGGGAATGCCAGCATCCGCATGAGCAATCATCCCCCTACCCCCTTCAGAGGAAGACAATCTGATATCGTGCTCTTCTGTATTAGAGTTATGGAGTAGGATGAGCCTCAAAGGAGGAATCCACATGGTGAAGCAGTCATACGACGGTTACCACGCCCATTGATTTCCGAGTTTGTAAACCCAGGTTTCTACCTTTTTGACCTCTTTTCTTTAAAACAGTCCATAAACGCCTCTTCCTCTGCGGGAAATACCTAATTCCGGATTCTCAGTTAACAAAACGGTAGGAGGGGCGTACCCTTTAGCAGGAGTTAACCAATTGAAAAAGATACGCATATGATAGCAGTCATCACAGGAGCATCCAGCGGAATTGGGCGGGCCACCGCTTTTGAGTTTGCCCGCAAGGGGTATGAGTTGGTGTTGGCCGCCCGTTTCGGGGCCGGTTTAGACGAAGTGGTAGAGGAGTGTAACCGCCTGGGCGGAAGTGCCGTGGCCGTCCCCACGGATGTTTCCAAAGAGGAGGATGTCCATGCGCTGGCCTTCCACGCCCAGTCCACGTTTGGTGGGTTTGATGTGTGGGTGAACAACGCCGCGGTAGGCTTGTTCGGGCACTTTGAGGAAATCCCCACCGAGGATATCCGCCAATTGATGGAAATCAATGTGTTCGGGTACATCTACGGGGCCCGGGCCGCCATCCGGCAGTTCCGTTTGCAGGGCTACGGGACGCTCATCAACGTTTCATCCATGGCGGCACTGGTGGGGCAGCCCTTCTCCATCCCGTACACCATGAGCAAGTTTGCGGTACGGGGCATGAGCATCAGCCTCACCCAGGAGCTCGCCGATGAAGAAGACATCCATGTGTGCTGCGTGCTGCCCTCCGTCATTGACACGCCTATCTTCCAGCACGCCGGTAACTACATGGGCAAGGCGGTTAAAGCCCCTAACCCGGTGATTCCGGCCAAACGGGTGGCCAAAGCCATTTACCGCCTCACCAAAAAGCCGCAGGAGCAGGTAACGGTAGGCAACATGAGCCGCATGATGCGGTTCCAGCGCATGGTGTCACCGGCCTTGCTGTTTGATAAGTACATGCAGAAGATGATCGCCCAGAACCATTTCAAGAACAAGCCTTCGGGTTCGTTCCAAGGCAATTTGTACGAGCCGATGACCAACTGGAACAAGGTGAACGGTGGCTGGCTGCCCGAGGATTCAAGCAAAAAAGGCAAGACCTTCGGGGTGTTGGCGGGCGTCGCACTGGCCGGGGCCGTGGGGTATTACCTCCTGCAGCACAAGAAAGGTTCTGGCTATGGTACCACCTCGCGGCAAAGATCCGCTTCCAGCCCCGCCACGTATCCGGTAGCCGCCGATTATACCACCGGCACCCTGAGCGGTACCCCGGGAGGACATGGGAGCAGCCCAGACATGACCAGCGAGAGACCCGAGAATGCCCTTGCCAGCTCAGAAAACATCATCATTGACAACCGTTCTGAAATAGGAGGAAGCATCAGCGGCGGCTACGGCAGCACGTCTGCCGCCAGCGGTTCTGCTGACATCTACGGAACCGGCGTGGTAGGCCAAAGCGGCACCAACAACAGCGGAACCGATGACTACCGCCCCTCCAGCGATAATCTGGGCAAAGCACCCGGTACCACTGGCGCTACCCCTGGAACCCTGTAATTCAAGAACCACCTGATGAAAGCAAGCAGCCAGGGGGCCCTGGCTGCTTTATCAGATAGCCTGATGTAGAACTGCGAGTAGTTTCTGGCGAGGCTGGAGACTCGCTTCATCCCAGGTCACGAGACGGGAGTCTCGCGCCAGCTTTTTATTGTTTCGCCCAGCAATAGCGCCTGCTCCAAAGACCTCGTAGTGTGCGCAGCTCCTACGAGCGTCTCTGCCCCTGCCGTTTCGGAACTGTTTTCCCCAAAACAGTTCCGAAACGGCAGGGGCAAAACTCTTGCTGTTTGGGAGTTCCACTCCCGAACCTGCCTGTTGCGGAGTTCCACTCCGCCGGGAACCAGGGGCAAAAAAGGAGGGTTGAACTCCCCGGCAGCGTGCCTCCGGAGTGGAACTCCGAAAGAGCGATTTTAACCTAATATACCCGCTGCTGCGTTTCGGGGCCGTTTTCCCAAAAACAGCCCCGAAACGCAGCAGCAATTGGAAAGGGGTTAAGATGAAGTCTCCTACAAATGCCAAGTTAGTGAATCCAGTTTAGCCCTAAAAACCAGAAAAACCACTAGAAACGGAGGTGCGGTATGAACAAGTGGAAAAGATACGTGCGGGAGTACAGGGTTCTGTTTTTACTCTGTTTTCTGCAAATAGGCTGTAAACAGGCCCCGCCGCAAAACGCTGGGCAATCAGCCCCCACGCAGCCCGTAGCGCAAAGAAAAGACAAGGCTGTCACGCTCAACATCCCTAATTACCCGCTCCGGAATGAACAGGATTTAGATATTCTCCTGCAGGAGATTGGCGACGCCCGGGTAGTGTTGCTGGGCGAAGCTTCGCACGGAACGGCAGAATATTATACCTGGCGCGCGGCCATCACCAAACGGCTCATGCAGGAAAAAGGCTTCGACTTTATGGCCGTGGAAGGTGAGTGGGCCGATTCCTATCGGGTAAACCAGTTCATCAAAGGGCCCAGAAAAGATAGTGCAGCTACGGTAAACCTACTGGAACAATACAACCGCTGGCCCACCTGGATGTGGGGCAACTATGAAGTGGCCTCGCTGGTGACCTGGCTCAACGGCTACAACCAAGGCAAACCGGCCGCGGAGAAAGTGGGTTTCTACGGCCTGGATGTGTACTGCCTCTGGGAGTCCATGACCGAGCTCATGCCCTACGTCAAAAACAACCCTGATCTTGCTAAAGCCGCCCGCGGCGTGCACCAGTGCTTTCAGCCCTTTAGTGCAGATGCCATGGAATACGCGCAGGCCGTCGCGTATGCCTCGGCCAATTGCCGCGCCCAGACCAGCCGCCTCTGGAAAGAGATGCAGAAACTGAATCCATCAGGAAACACCTGGTCATCTGAGGCACAGTTTGTGGCAGAGCAAAACGCCCTGGTGGCCCTGAACGGGGAACGCTATTACCGCGCCGCCGTGAGCAGCAACACCGAGTCCTGGAACATCCGCGACCACCACATGGCACAAACCCTCAAACGCCTCCTCGACTTCCACGGCCCCAATGCCAAAGCCGTGATCTGGGAACACAACACCCACGTGGGCGACGCCCGCTACACCGACATGGCCAGCAGCGGCGAGGTGAACGTGGGCCAACTGGTGCGCAAAGAATACGGCGAGGAGAATGTCTTTATCGTGGGTTTCGGATCGCACCGGGGCACCGTGATTGCGGCCGGAAGCTGGGGCGCGCCCGTCAAGACCATGGCGGTGCCACCCGCCACCCAAGGCAGTTGGGAGCAGATTCTGCACCAGTTAAGCCCTACCGACAAGATCATCCTGTCAAAGGACATACGGGATAACAAGGTGTTGAACAAACCGGTGGGGCATAGGGCCATTGGCGTGGTGTATAACCCTAAGCTGGAACACCTGGGCAATTACGTGCCCTCCGTGATGCCCAAGCGCTATGATGCCTTCATTTTCCTGGACAGCACCCGCGCCCTGCGCCCCATTGAAACCATCACCGTCCGGAATGAACCACCCGATTTATACCCGTCCGGCACCTAAATCCGTATCCTTGTTTTATAACTTTTTTATGTGAAGGCATAGGCGTACCTGAGCGTGTATGCCTACTCATAAATAAAATAGCACATCTTTGCGCCCTCACGTTAGTACAATGCAGTTAATACAAAAGCAAAGGATATTCCTTAGTGTTTTCTTTTTCCTCTCCGGATTTAACTTTTCCAGTTGGGCCTCCAGAATTCCCACCATCAAACAAGCCTTAGACCTTAACGAGGCACAGTTGGGGACTATTCTGCTCACCATGCCCGTTTCTTCCTTGATTGGCGTGCCCTTGTCTGGCTGGTTGGTTTCCCGCTTTGAGACCAGAATTCCGCTGTCCGTGGGCTTTTTGCTGAACTCCGTGGCCTTGTCCCTGATTGCGTTTGCGGCAACGCCGATCATGCTGTCATTGGTCTTGTTTCTGTTCTCGCTGAGCATGCGCATCTTCAATATCTCGGTGAACACCCAAGCCATCACCCTCCAAAAGCAGTTTGATAAGAAAATAAACGGCTCATTTCACGGGCTCTGGAGCACCGGCGGCATCCTGGGCGTGGGCTTCACCACTTTACTGATTTTGATGGATGTGCCCATGGTGCCGCACCTGCTCACGGTGTCGGTGATTAGTGTGCTGACCACTCTTTTCTCTTTCCAGTACCTCTTGCGCAACGACCAATCTACCTCCGGTAATAAACTCTCCTTCAAAAAGCCCGACCCGTATATTCTGTATTTGGGTCTGCTGGTGTTTTTCGCCGCTGTCTGCGAAGGGGGCATGTTTGATTGGAGCGGTATTTATTTTCAGCAGGTAGTGAAAGAAGATGTGTTCACGGTGGGCTACCTCACGTTTATGACGTTCATGGCGCTCTCCCGGTTTGTGTCTGATAGCATCATTGACAAAATAGGCATGGCCACCACCTACATGCTGAGCGGCGTCTTCATCTTCTCGGGCATCACTTTGGCCATTCTGTTCCCTACTTTCTGGCCCGCCATGATTGGTTTTTCCCTGGTGGGGTTTGGGACGGCTTCCGTGATTCCTATGACCTATACACTGGCAGGAGCTTCCAAAACCTATTCGCCAGGCATCGCCATTTCCCTCATTGCCACCTTCGGGATTGTGGGGATGTTGATTGGGCCGCCCATGATTGGGTACCTGGCGCATGCTTTTAGCCTAAAAACCTCCTTTATCGCCTTTGCGGTGGCCGGCCTCATGCTCATTCCCTTCATCAGACTGTTCTTCCGGCTGAAGCAACCTGAGCATGAAGCATATGACCTGGGTGCCAAAGAGGTGGCGTAAGATTTTTAAATCGCCGTTATGTAATGTAGGGGCAATCCCTTGTGGTTGCCCTTTTTACATCATTAGTACGCATCTCGTCCCCCTTTGAAGGGGGTAGGGGGATGATTTCTCGTGCTGATAATGGCACTTAAGAGAATCTTTATTTGCTCCTCTAAAGCCAGGATTTTGGTACTTCTAGCGCCCTTGTCATCCCCCTACCCCCTTCAAAGGGGGACGAGATGCGTGTGAACCATGTGTGTTGGGTTGTGCCAAAGGGGAGAATCTGCTGACAGAAGCTCTATTGCGTTTCTTGCCGTTTAGGGCAACCACCAGGTATTGCCCTTACATAAAATAACTGCTTAATCCTTATCTAAAACCCCGCCGCGGCATCATCTCCCCTAGGGTCAGCACCGCCTTCCAGTTGGCCGTTGGGTAAGACCAGAATTCCGGCCGCGCGGCCGATGCCTCCCGTTTTAGGGGCGATTTTGTGACCTTTGAGCCAAAGCCCCAGACCCGTGCCGAAACCCAGGGCGCCCCATTCAGACAATATCCAGTTGGGTTTCCATTGGTGGTGGAACCGTCCCGCCGAGATAGCACCTTGCATGGTGTGGCCGTGTACGGTTACGTTCTGGATGATTTGGTACACGGTGGTAATGATGGTGGAGCCGCCCATGGCCCCTACCACCATGAACAGCTTTCCGTCTTTCTCCAGAATGGTGGGGGTCATGGAACTGAGCATGCGTTTGCCGGGCGCGATGGCATTGGCTTCTTCGCCCACCAGGCCGTAGCTATTGGGAAAGCCGGGCTTGATGCTGAAGTCGTCCATTTCGTTGTTCAGCAGGAAACCAGCCCCGCCCACAAACACCTTGCTCCCGAAACTGCTGTTCAGGGTGGTGGTCACTGAAACGGCATTTCCCTCGGCGTCTACCACGGAGTAGTGGGTGGTGTTGGGGCCTTCGGGCAGGGGAGGCGTACCCGGCGAGACGGCCTTGCTGGAGGTGGCTTTTTTAGGCGAGTAGCCTTGCATGCGGCTCTTGATGTAGGTGGGGTTTAGGAGCCCTTTTACCGGAACTTCGTAATAATCGGCGTCGCCGAAATGCCGGGAACGGTCGGCGTACACGCGGCGTTCGGCTTCCACCATGAGGTGCGAAGTGGCGACCGTGTTCCAGCCCCATTCTTTCAGAGGATAGTCCTGGGAGATGGTCAGGAGTTGGATTAATGCGATGCCGCCGCTGGAGGGGGGAGGCATGGAGATGATGCGGTAGTCGCCCACCTGCCCGGTAATGGGGGTTCGCCAGACGGCGCGGTAAGCCGCTAAATCTTGGTGGGTGATAATGCCGGTGCCCCGTTTCATCTCGGCGGTGAGCAGGTCTGCGGTGCGGCCTTCGTAAAAACCAGCCCGGCCTTTGTCCCGAATCCGTTCCAGCGTATGGGCCAGGTCGTGCAGCCGGAGGGTATCGCCGGTGCGCCATCGATCTTTCAAGATGAAGTCGGGCCGGACGGTGTTGTATTGGAGAAAGTCTTTTCGTTGCTGGTTCAGCTTTTTCGCCTCTTTTTTGGTAAGCGGAAAGCCAGTGGCAGCCAGGTTCACCGCGGGTTGCACCAACACCGGCCAGGGGAGCCGACCATATTTCTCGTGGGCCTGCACCATGCCGTCTACCGTACCCGGAACCCCCGGTGCCAGATGCCCTTTGTAGCTCAGGTTTTCAATGACTTCACCCTGGCCGTTCAGGTACATGTCTCGGTGTGCTTTAGCTGGAGCTTTCTCGCGGTAATCCAGGGTGTTGAGCGTGCCGTCTTTTTGCCGAAGCACCAGGAAACCGCCTCCGCCAATGTTCCCGGCATCTGGGTAGACCACGGCCAACGCAAACTGCACCGCCACGGCCGCATCCACGGCATTTCCGCCGCGCCGCAGAATATCAGCGCCCACCGCAGAAGCCAGCGGGTGCGCCGACACCACCATCGCCTTTTGGGTGAGGACTCCTCTGGTCTTAAGGTTCGGATTGGTGCAGCCCACCAGCCCCCAAAAGAAGAATAGAATCGTGATTTTCCTGTATGCCACCTCTTGCGGAAGGATTTCGTGAGAAGAAAACTCTTTGGAAGTGTTTACCGCAAAGGTGGGGTGGAGGTTTAAAAGATGGTAGACATAGAGCTGGGATGTATATAGGGGTTTATAAATTTCATGACATAGGTGTGTGGAATGCTATGTTAACTCAAGTTGCGATTATAAAACTATGAAGCCATCCAGGTTTGTTGAAGGATAAAGCGACCAAACTTTACCTCTCACTTCCC